>CAWBHJ010000001.1:0-60880 GCA_963788565.1 uncultured Solirubrobacterales bacterium
AAGAAATCGAGCCCAATGACGTGTCGCAAAAATCGGGCCTACGCAGGCAAATCGGCCTGATTGCCGCGACACCCAATGACAGGTTTTGACATCGAGCCGTAGGCAAACCGGAGGCAAATCCGAGCCCGAGGCGACCAATCTCGTCGCCCAGATATAAATGCCAGATCGCCCGTCGTTACTGGGGATTTGCGGGATCGCTTGACATCTCGTGCCACCCACTGCTACGAGTGAGCACATCACCAATCGTCGGCTGATGGGAGTCGCCGCAAGGCGACGGTTCGTAAACCCACTCACCGAGGTTGGTGAACCTTGCCCAAAAAGGCAAAGCAGAAAATCGAAGTACCGGACCCGCCCCGCTCAGTCGAGTACGTGGCGGCGCAACTAGGGCACCACCCCCGCACGACATGGCGTCTCATCGCGGAGGGTGAGCTTACGGCCTTCAAGATCCGGGGGCTCGTCCGGATCTATCAGAGTGACATCGACACCTACATCGCACGGTGTCGAATCAAGCCCGCCGACGAGCGCGCGTCCACGCCGACAGGTCGCAAGCGTCCCGTTAGGCGTCGGGTCAAGGCGGCGGCGTGAGATGCCTCCCAAGAGATCGCGAGCGCGCTCGCTTGCCAATCTACGCCCGGCTCCCCCTGCGCCCAAGGGAAACACTCGCGCGGTCAAGAGTGGAGCACGGTCGCGCAAGGCGCTGTCTCTGGCCCCGATCCGTCAGAAGCACCTAGCCGAGCTACACCGCGATTACCCGAAGCTCGATGATCGACGGCTCGTGCTGCTCGCGGACCGGCTCGCGCGGATCGAGGCCGTCATGTCGTGGCTCGACGCCAATGGGATCGTCCGCGACCGCAAGGGCGAGCCGCATCCGCTCTTGCCGCTTCTCGAGCGATGGTCGATCCGGGCCGAGCAGCTACTCCGGGAGGCCGAGGAGAGCAATCGAGCCGCCTCCATCGATCTCGCAACGGCGCTGTCCGGGGAGGCCGAAGATGCCGCTTGATCTCGCACGAGCCAAGTCCGAACCGCGCTACCTGATTGCAGCTCTAGGCGTGGAGCTGACCGACTGGCAGGCCGAGGCGCTCGACGTGACCAAGCCGTTCACGACCATCCTCGGTGGCCGTCAGATGGGGAAGTCACTTGTGCTCGCCGCGCTCGCGCTCTGGCGGGCGCTGACCAGGCGAGAGGCGTTCGTGCTCATCGTCTCATCGACTGAGGACAACGCTCGCGACCTGCTGGGAAAGGTGCGCCAGATCGTGTCGGGTAGTCCGCTGCTCGATCTGGTGGACGAGCTGGCAGGGCGCATCAAGCTCACGAACGGCTCGGAGATCCGCTGCGTGTCGGCCAGCGAGCGCCAGATCCGGGGCTCGTCAGTTGACCTGCTGCTGCTCGATGAGGCGCAGCTCCTCCCTGAAGATCTCATCGTCTCAGCGGCTCTCCCAACCGTGTCGGCGCGCCAGGACGCGCGGGTTGTGATGGCGGGATCGGCCAGCCAAGCGTTCGGCACCTTTTACGACTTTTGCGAGAGGGGAAGTCAGGGGGACCGCGATATCCACTCCCTGCGGTGGGTTAGCAAGCTCGCCAGCGGGAACCCTCACGATCTCGATGCGCCGTGGCTCACGCCGACGATCATCGAGGCCGCGCGCAGCCAAATGCGGCCGTCGAGGTTCGCAGCCGAGTACCTCGCCACCTTTGCCAGCTCCGGCGAGATGTGGATCTCACACACTCAGCTTGAGCGCGTGATTGTGGATCGGCCGCTCTGGTCGCTCGCGTCGCTCGCCGGTCCGGCGCGGATCTCGCTGGGGATCGACTGGGGCAGACGGATCGACCGGAGCGCCGCAGTCGGGATCGGTCGCGTGCCAGGGGAGTCGATGTTCGCTGTGGTCTGCGCTCATCGCGCTCCGGCCGACACCCCTGGGATCGACTTCATCACGGATGTGGTCGAGTCGCCAGCTCATTACGGATATGTCATGGCGGAGCGGAACGGGATGGGGCAGGGCTACTGCGAGCAACTGTGGACCGCGCTGCGCAAGCGCGATCCGGAGTCCGGAGGTGGAAGGCCAACGAGTCAGAGCATTTTGATGGACGTGGAGAAGTACGAGCGGATGCGTGATGAGCAGCTCCGCCGCAAACGAGAGCGCGTGTCTGCGTGGCACCATCAGCGACCGCCAGAGCCTTTCGTGACTCAAAAGGGGGAGATTCACGTCAGCTCGCAGAGCAAGGCCGCGACCTATGGGGCGCTGCACATCCTCATTGACCGGGGGCAGCTCCTCATCCCGCGCGACGCCGATCAGCTCATCCGCGAACTACTGCTGTTGCAAGTGGACATCACCGCGACCGGACAGGATCGGATCGAAGCGTCTAGCGGACACGACGACCTACCCGACGCTCTGAGCCTAGCCACGGTCCCGCATTCGGAAGACGGACGCTGGCGCACGCTCCTCACGGACCTTGCCGAGCGCTCCATCCCCCGCCCCCTTTCATACAACGACAGCGACCCCGGCGCATTCCAGTCGCTTTTGGGTCGCGAGGTAACGAGCTTTAGGAGGAAAAGAAATGCCGCGTAGAACACAGCCACACAGGCACGGCGACCTACTGCCGCTGCCACTGACGTTTGACGAGCAGAACCCGGCGGGCGAGTGTCACAGAATCGATGACATCTCAGAAAAGCGACCGGGACACATCGTCATCCAGTCCAAGCGGACCGGAGTTCTTTACAGCGTGACGCCGGGAACACAAGCCCTGCTCACCCTGAAGCGTGTCCTCGGTGGACCGTCGGGCTGGGATCAAATTCACACATGGAGGAGTCTCTAATGCCTACGAATCCTCACCTCATCCCGATGGGTTTCCGTGACGCCGGAACGGCCGGGCGCGTGCTCGACGTTGCAAAGCAGGCGGGCAACGCCACCAAGCAGCAAGTCCCGCTAGGAGAGGGCGTCCGCATCGTCGGAGGGCTCATCGAGACATCGGCCGATCAAAGCGTGCCGCGTGCGTTCATGGTCGGGAGTGTGTGGGCAGGCGACGACGCCGTAGATGGTCTGCCGGTAGGGATCTACGTCACATCGGGCGGCGGCGATCAGCGATGCGTTGACATCGTTGCTGGCGAGGGCATTCTGGTCTGGGAACCGGACGGGTCAGACGTGGCCGTGGCGATCCTCCCCGACGTAGGCGTAAGCCTGCACATGGGGCAAAACCAGTGGAACAACATCTCGTGGGCCGAACCGACCACTTCTGCCAAGGCGGCGGTCGGCGCATACACGGACCCAGGAGAAAGCGGGTTCGGCCCGAGCGCGTCTGTACGTGTCTTTGTCACTTCGCCGAACGGTCACAACTCGGTCGGGTTCATCATGGAGACACCGGACGATCTCGCCGATGAGCCGCGAGGCACGTCCTTCTCTGGCCAGATCACGGCCGAGGAGGGCATCGGCATGTTCACCAAGCACCCACCGACATCCCAACCCTCCACCCCCAGAACCGATACAGACGGTCACTTCCAGGCCGACGTGATCGCTCTATTGCAGTCATACGGAATGTGCGCGTAATCAACCCAGGAGGAACAGCCAAAATCATGCAACGTCACAACGTCCACCACCCCAAGACGGGGAAATTCATGCCCAAGGCCAAGGTCAGCAGACCGCCCAAGTCGCGAAAGCTCAAGGGCGTCGCGTCTGCCCCGGGCAAAGCCAAAAGCTCATCCCCGAAGTAACCACACAACCACTAGGAGAACTACAACACCATGACCGACGCAATCCAAGCAGCCATCGACGCCGCAGTGACGGCAGAGCGCGCCCGCATCCGCGAGGGCGTTCAGGAGTGGGGAGGCGGCGACATCGACACGGACGACGTTCTCAACGTGATCGATGAGAAGCCGGACCCTCTCACGCACGAGCAGATCAAGGGCATGTCGCCCGAGCAGGTGAACGCCAGGTGGCCCGAGATCGAGCGGGCTCTCTCGGCTGAGTCCGGCCCCACTGGGCAGGCAAACACGGGTGGCCCGCTAACTCGCGAACAGATCGCCGCGATGTCGCCAGCCGAGCAGCTTGCCCGGCGCGACGAGGTTGACGAGTTCCTGAGCGGAGGTGGCCGCAATGCCGCCTAAGGCAAAGACCCCCACCGCACCTGAACGGGTCCGGACGTGGCTCGATGAGATGCGATCCGGGCGGCTCGCGTCGGGCAAGGTTCACGCGGACCGGTCAGCCGCACAGGCCGAGCACGACCAGCTAGAGCGCGAGCACGAGCGCGAGCGCCGGGATCGACTGATCGGCAAGCCGGGCGCGGACAAGCGCGAGGCGGCGGTGGCCGAGCGGCTCTCCGACCTGCGAATGCGAATCGTGGGGCTAGCTGAGGATCAGCAGTCGATCTCGGATCTCATCCGGGAGCGCCAACGGCTGATCGAGCAGACGCGCGAGCGTGAGTTTGAGCAGTTCGCCGCCGAGATCGAGCCCGCTATCGAGGAGTACCAAAAGCTGCTCGAGAAGAACCTCCCAGCGGTTGAAGCGCTCGCCGCCGCGTATCAGCGGATCGAGGGCATCTGGCAGCCGCTACACGGAGCGGGAGCCAAGTTCGTGACTGCGCGCGAGGAGGCAGTCGGACTGTTTCGTGACGGCGGCAAGCTCTCCCGCGACACAGCCTGCCCACCCTCACCCCTCACCCCCAAGGTGCTCGACGCACTCCGTACGAGGCTCCCGCGTCCGCCCGCCCTCGGACCGGACTACTACAACGCCGAGCACCAGCAAATGTTCGCCGACGCCGCCGAGGACAACGAAGTCACCTAAAAGAAAAGCGCCCGGCGAGTGCTCCGAGCGCTTTCCAACAACCAAAGGAAAATCCTGCAAGATCTCCCCATGAGCAATCCCCATAGAAAGAGACTGACCTTTACCGTGACCGACCAGCGACCGACAGGAGGCTGACCAGACATGCCGGACCATATCACACCCCAAATCCCATATGACGTAGGCGACGGGGCATCCGGCTCCCACCAGTGGTCAGACGGGGCAGACGAGCCCGGACCACTGCCCTCACCGTATGACCTGAGGCGCGCCAGGAGGGCTCTAGAGGCCGATCCAGAGGCGATTGGATACCTGACCCGCCGAGGCGTCCCCGAGGCTCTGAGGGGCTTGTATGAGCTTGGGCTGACGGAGGATGGTGAGATCGGATTTCCGGTCCGGCTCGACGGCCGATTGGTGAACTACGTGCGGCACCCCATCCGCGGTCGGTACTACGCCCGTGAGGGGAGGGGCACCGCATCGATCTACCCAGGTCCACCCCAGCCAACAACGATTCTGACAGCGGGGATGTTCGACTGCTTGGTGGGACTCGCCCACAATCTCCCGGTCGTCACGACGACCACCGGAGTCACCCTCCCCGATTACCTCGTGCACCACTTCGAGGACCGCTTGGTTTGGGTCATCTTCGATGTCGGCGAGGAGAGATTGCCGAAGACCAAGGGGCACGTAGCGGCAACGCTCGCCAAGCTGGAACGTGTCGCAGCCAGGGTCTATCGCGTCGATCTCCCGCTACCCAACGACGGCGACGATCTCGCGGACTGGTTCGTGAAGTACCGCCGATCCCGCAAGCGGTTACTCGAAATCATCACGGAGGCGGGGCGATGAGGTGGTACGACCCCCAGTCGGGATGCACCTATGACGGCCCGCTCTTCAAGGACGCCGTTTTCGCGTGCGAGAATTGCCAAGGAATCACGGAGGTTGAGGAGCAGTCGTGGGTGCGGGGGCTCCGCGTCTGTGCGGACTGCGCCGACACCGCACCCGACGCCGACGTGATCCAACTAGACCAACATCGACGGAGGACTAGCCGTGCCGACTAAACCGACCAAACCCCGAGCTAGCCGTAAAGCGGAGGGCGTCAACGGTGCAGGCCCCTCCTCAGGGCAGCGCAGGAGCGCGCCTAAGGCCACGCGAGCCAAACCACGGGCAAGACCCCTAGCCGCTAAATCACGAGGCTCCAAAGCGCTCCCACACTGGGAGGTGCTGGGCGTCAGCGACGCTCGTGAGATCGCTAAAGAGGAAATCGATTGGGTGATCCCCGACGTACTCTCATCCACCGAGAAGGTGATGATCGCCGGGCCGCCTAAGCAACTCAAGACGTGGCTGTCGCTGCACGTGTCGAGATGCTGTGTGTTGCAGGAGCCGTTGTTCGGCAATCGGCTATGGACACCGGCAGAGTCACAGCCCGTTCTGTTCGTACAGGAGGAGGGGGCGCGGCAGAGATGGGCTTCGCGCGTCGCCAGGACGTTTCCCGGTACGGATGAGGTGCCGAACTTCAAGTACGTGCATCGTGGTCGGTTCGACCTGACCAACGATCAGTTTGTGGATCAGGTGATAGCCGACGCCGAGGACCACGAGTCTCGGATGATTATTCTCGATCCCTACCAGCGCATGATCCCGGGTATTGACGAGAACAGTTCGGGCGATACCGGCCCGGCGTGGGATGCAATCCACGAGATCGCTTCTGAAACCGGCGCCGCCGTGATCGTGCTCCACCACACCCGCAAGGACTCGGGCGTCTCGATTGACGCCATCCGTGGATCAATCCGCGCGGCGGGCGAGGTCGATCTACTCATCATCATGCGCAAGACGAGCAACGGCGTGTTGGAGGTGAACCTTGACGGCCGCGAGTTGAGAGATCCCGAGGGCGAGGACGATGGAAACCTGCGGGTGACCTATGGCGAGCCGCCGTGGCGGATGCACCACGAGGGGCACACTGGCAAGAAGAAGGAGCGCACCGTCCAGGAGATGGCCGGTGAGGTGCTGGCGGTGGCGGAGAGCTGGCTCACGGTTGAAGACGTGCGTCTTGAGGTGCTGAGGATCTCGGGGAGGGCGACGCTAAGCAAGCAGGCCGTTCAGGACGCTCTCAACCTGCTTGAGACGAGCGATCCCAAGCGCGCTCAAAAGCGCGAGATCAAAGGTGGGCGTGGAGCGTACGACTGGGCACGATTGGGCATGTCGGCGCGGAGATGAGGCTCACCAACAAGCTACGCCACCACCAACCACCGGCACCCCCCGTAGGGGGGGGTGGGCGGTCGGTGTTGTCGGTCAGGCCCGGTTATTGGTTGTCAGTACTTGGTTGTCGGTCGATCCCCAGTAACGACGGGCGATTGGCGAGTGAGCGACAAGTGAGCGACAAGCAGATTTGGCGAGGTTGGCAGTGGAGGGCACTTGGCGGTCGATTTTGCTGCCTCCAACCGGACCGTGCTAGCCGCGTGCACAGGCGGCAGAACACACGATCAGTTCAAGCAACCGAAGGTCATTCGCTCCCCACCTCCCGTCGCCACTGAGGATCGCGCGCTGAGCGCCGAGAATTGCCTACGGAATGCCTACGGGTTCCACTAGGATCGTGCTTGGGCAGGGCAACCACGAGGAGGACCAATGCCATCGATCACCAAGCGCACGAGGACCCGAGGCGACGGATCGAAGTACGTCGTCTACCGCGCGCAGATGCGCGACCCGGACAAGCCAGCGAGCCGCAACGCCAACGTTGAGCGGACGTTCTCGCGTAGGCGTGACGCCGAGGCGTGGCTGAGCGGCACGAGCACGGCCGTCACATCGGGCACGTACGTCACCCGGCGCGATGCCGAGACTCCGCTGAGCGAGGTGGCCGAGGACTGGCGGGCGACATGGAACCACCACCCATCGCCCAAGACTCAGGCGAGCTACCGCGCGATCCTGCGCAGGCACATCGAGCCCGAGTGGGGCACGCACAAGATCGCGAGCGTTGGAGCGCCCGAGATCCAAGCGTGGATCGACGCACTCGCCAGCGACCACGCTCCGCAGACGGTCCACAACGCCTACACGGTGCTACGCGGGCTCCTCAAGTTCGCGCTCTCGCGCAAGCTGATCCCGTTCAACCCGTGCTCCCCCGATGCCATCCGGCTCCCGAGCAAGACCCGGCATCGGCGTCAGCCGAAGCGGCAACTGCACCTAGAGGCGCACGAGCTGCGCCAGCTCGTTGACGCGATGCCCGAGCACTGGCGGCTCGCGGTCAAGCTCGACGGGCTCTGCGGACTTCGGGCCGGCGAACTGTGGGGGCTGACCAAGGGCGACGTGGAGCTAGACGCCAACCCTCCCACCCTCCACGTGCGTCGGGCGATCAAGGACGTGGGCGGCGAGCTACAGATTGGCTCGACCAAGACCGGCGGATCGCGTAGCTTCACGATCCCGGCCACGCTCGTCCCGGATCTCAAGGCCGCTCTCTCCCCCTCCTCCGGGATCAAGACCCGGCATGGATACGCGGCCGTCAGGGAGCGGGAGGACGGCCCTGAGCTTGGCTGGACGCGCAAGGCCGACGATGAGGACCGGCTCTTGTTTACGACGCCTAACGGGCACCCGGTCAGCCAGGGCAACTTCTACGAGCGCACCTACCGTCCGACCGTGGCAAAGCTCTGGCCGGAGGGCAACCGACTCCACGAGCTGCGCTTCCACGATCTCCGACACACGAGCGCGAGCCTCACGATTGACGCGACCGGCGCGACTCAGGCGAGTCTCGTGATCGTCAAAGAGCGGCTGGGGCACAGCAACATCAAGACGACGATTGATGTCTACGGCCACCTCACGAAGAACGCCGACATGGACCTAGCCGACGAACTGAGCGCCATGTACGAGCGCCAGGTGGCGGGCGACAAGGTTGTCTCGATCAAGCAGGCGAAGGGCAAGAGCGCGTGATCCTCCTCGCCCTCCCCGTCCTGCTCGTGGTGTGGGTCGTCGCGTTCCTCGGGGCGGTGCTGACCGCGCTGGCGCTCGCCCTGAGCTACGGGCTCGCGATCATCCTCCGCGACGGTCGCAGTCGTTGCCTACTTGAGCTCCGTAGGCAAACCGGAGGCAGAAGTGCTGAGCCATCCACCCCTCCCCGCTCCCCCTAGCAAGCAAAACCCCGCCGCAGCGGGGCTTTCCTAAGCGCGCCCGGAGAGATTCGAACTCCCGACCTTCGGTTCCGTAGACCGACGCTCTATCCAGCTGAGCTACGGGCGCGTGGGCGCGGGAGTGAACCCCGCGGGGCCCAAGTCTAGCCCCGGTCGTGCGACGGTTGAGCCCGGTCCGCGATACCCCGTGTGCGCGGCCAGATCTTGCCGGCGCCCCTACCGGCGAACACCTTGTCTGGTAGGAGTAGACTCGCCGCTCGGCCAGGTTGACGTTCTTTGCGGGAGGAACGATGTCGGTAGGCGGGTTGACGGACACCTCAGAGCGTGGCGTTTCGCGTCGGCGCTTCATCGGCTACCTGATCGCGGGGCCCACGGTGGTCGCCGGGGCGCAGCTGCTGGTCGAGCCAGCGCAGGCCGCGATCCCGACGCATCAGCCGGTCGACGCGTACGACCTCACGGACTTCCTGACCGACGCGACGAAGCCGACGTCGCACCTGATCTCGGTCACGGTCAATCCGGACGGGACCGTGTCGTTCGCACTCCCGAGAGCAGAGGTGGGGCAGGGGATCACGACGGCCACGGCGATGACGATCGCCGACGAGATGGACATGCCGCTGGACAAGGTCAACGTGACACTGGCCGACGCGCGGCCCGAGCTTGTGTGGAACCAGCTGACCGGCGGCTCGAACTCGATGCATTCGATCTTCACTCCGGTCCGGGTCGCGGCCGCGCTCGCGAAGGGCCAGCTGCTGCAGGCGGCGGCCGCCGAGCTCGGCGGGGATGCCGGGGAGCTCACGATCTCGGGCGGGGTCATCAAGGCTCCCAATGGCCAGACTGTGAGCCTCGGCTCGCTCGCCTCCAAGGGCGCGGTGTCAAAGACGACGAAGGCCGTCGCAACGCTCAAACCGCAGTCGCAGTACAAGCTGGTCGGAACCCCTCAGCCGCGGATCGACGCGCTCGACGCGGTCACGGGTCGCAAGCAGTTCGCGCTCGACCTCGACGTTCCCGGCGCGCTGCCGACGATGGTCTGCCGGCCGCCGACGATCAATGGGACCGCGCTGCGGGTGAACAACCAGGCTCAGGTGCAGTCGATGCCTGGGGTCACAGACGTGGCGATCATCCCGCATACGGCGTTCGTTCCCGGGGGAGTCGCGGTTCGCGCGAGAACGTTCGGCCAGTGCATCGACGCGATCCGCGCCCTCAACGTCACCTGGGGCGGCGGCACGGTCGACGGCAAGTCCGACGCCGACGTGCTGAAGGCGCTGAAGGCCGCCGAGCTGCCGCTCACGCCCGCGATTCCCATCGCCAAGACGCTCGACCAGCGGTTCACGTTCCATTTCCGCCCCGGTGACCCGCTCGAGACGAACTGCGCGATCGCGGACGTCAAGCCCGGCAGCGCCGAGGTCTGGTCGAGCCTGAAGTCGCCGGTCTGGGCGCAGGAGGAGATCGCCAAGAACCTCGGCCTGTCTCCGACCAGCGTCAAGTGCCACGTCACCCAGGGTGGCGGATCGTTCGGCCGCCATCTGTTCGCCGACGCCGCGTTCGAGGCCGCCGCGATCTCGAAGAAGCTCGGCAAGCCGGTCAAACTGATGTGGCACCGCACGGACAACTTCCGCCAGGGCCGCACGCATCCGATGTGCACCTCGCGCGTACGGGTGAGCTATTCGGGCGCGAACGTGCTCGGCTTCGACCAGCGGCACACGAGCGTCGCGACCGACTTCACGCACGGACTCGGTGAGCTGCTGAGCGCCACGTATGCGGACCTGCCCAAGCAGAACTCGCTGGGGTTCTCGCAGGCCGTGTTTCTCCTGACCGCGAACGTCCCCTACAACTTCGGCGTCGTCACCCAGCTGCTGAACGAGATCGAGGAACCCGGCACGTACAACACATCGAGCGTGCGCAACATCTACAGCCCCGAGGTGTGCACCGCCAAGGAGCTGATGGTCGACCAGGTCGCACGGGCGATGAAGAAGGACCCGTACGCGTTCCGGCGCAGCTTCATCCGCGACAACCGCCTTCGAGCGGTGCTCGACGCGGTCGCGAAGACAGGGCGGTGGGGAAGGCCGATGGCGCCCGGCAAGGCCCAGGGGCTCGGCGTCCACATCGAGTACAAGGGCCGTGCAGCCTGCCTCGTCGAGATCGACTGCACCCCGGCGACGGTCAACCGCAAGGTGAAGGACGGCTACACGGGCCCGCGCGTCACCAAGGTCGTGTACGCGGTCGACGTCGGGCTTCCGATCAACCCGCTCGGTCTGAAGGCACAGATGATGGGCGGGATCATGGACGGGATCGCGCAGGCGCTCACCTACAGCTTGCACCTCCAGGACGGGCACTTCCTCGAGGCCAGCTGGGACAACGCCTATTACACGCGCCAGTGGAACACACCGCTCGACGTCGAGGTGATCGTGATGCCGCCGACGACGAACGACCCCGGCGGTGCGGGCGAGTTCGGAGTCGCTGCCTCGATGGCGGCCGTCGCGTGTGCGTACGCGAGGGCGACCGGCAAGCTGCCGACGACCTTCCCGATCAACCACAACGCGCCGCTCGGGTTCGAACCGCTGCCGACCGTGCCCCCGATTCCCCAGTCGCCGACCGACGGACTGCAAAACACCTTCTGAGGAGCGCGATGCCAACCCACACCTTCATCCTCAACGGACAGCGGGTCAGCGTCGACTGCGACGACGACGTCCGCCTGCTGTGGGTGCTGCGCGACCTGCTGGGGGTCACGGGGCCGAAGTACGGCTGCGGGCTCGAGGTCTGTAAGGCGTGCACCTGCCACATCAACGGCCAGGCGTTCAACACGTGCTCGGTGCCGGTGTCGGAGATCAAGCCGACCGACCAGATCACGACGATCGAGGGACTGCCGGCGACCGTCGGCCAGGAGCTTCATCCGATGCAGGAGGCGTGGCTCGAGTACGACGTGGCCCAGTGCGGCTACTGCCAGCCGGGTCAGATCATGGCCGCCGTGGCGCTCGTCAAGGAGGTCCGATCGAGCGGGCGACAGATCACCGACGCCGACCTCGACTCGCTGCGCAACGTCTGCCGCTGCGGCACCTACCCGCGGATCCGCGAGGCGATCACCGCGGCCGCGGCCAGCATGTAGCTAGCGCTGATCGACCGGGCGTATCGAGGCCCCGACCTTGTCGGAGAGCCACCGGACAAGCGGCGCGGTCGCCTCGAGCTCGGACTTGATCCGCTGGTCGCAGCGGCGCGTGTGAATCCACGCGCCGAGCGGGTGGCGGTGGAAGACGGTGATCCGCTTGAGCCGCAGCCGCTCGACCCGCGGATGGTCGTTGCGGTAGCCGCGCGGAGCGCGCTTCAGCTCTGGTTGGACGAGCGACAGGCCGCCGGCCTCGGCGGTCGAGACCGCCTGCTCGAACCCGCGAGCGCGGCGGCCGTCCGCGACCGCCGCACGGAACCGCTCGAGCTGATCGGACGCGGGGTGATGCAGGCCCCCGCCCACGAGCAGTCCGTCGAGCGACAGCTCGACGTAGAACGCGCCGACGCCGGGCGGGACGATCGCGACGGCCATGTGCTCCTTGAGCGGGGGCCCCGGCCTGAACCGCAGGTTGTTGTAGGGGCGGAAGAACCGTGGCTCGCCGAGACCCGAGAGCTGCTCAGCGAGCGCTCGCGTCGGGCCGAGTAGGAACTCGTCGTAGCGGCTCCGGTTCGCCCTGAACCACTCGCTGTCGTTGTTGTCCTCGAGCTCGCGCAGGAAGTCGAGCGCCCCGGGAGGCCACACGGGTCAGCGTCCTGACTGGGTCGGCTTGGCGGTCACGAGCGGAGGGGGCGGGATTCGAACCCGCGGTCCGGGGTTGCCGGACGCCAGTTTTCAAGACTGGTGCATTCGACCGCTCTGCCACCCCTCCGGGCGCGGCGCCGCCGATGCTAGCCTGCCTCCAACTCCAGGAGAGGTGGCCGAGTGGCTGAAGGCACTCGCCTGCTAAGCGAGTATGGGGTTCACGCCCCATCGCGGGTTCGAATCCCGCCCTCTCCGCTTCACGACCCTCGGATCGGTGGCCCGCTCAGGCCGTGGCCGGCGCCGGATCCGG
The DNA here is from genome assembly GCA_963788565.1 of uncultured Solirubrobacterales bacterium. Lineage (GTDB taxonomy): Bacteria > Actinomycetota > Thermoleophilia > Solirubrobacterales > Solirubrobacteraceae > Palsa-465. The sequence continues at coordinate 12,925 of CAWBHJ010000001.1, forward strand.
CCTCACTACGACGGTGTCGGCGATCTCGAGGATCGAGTCGGCCGTCATCCCGGCGCGCTCTGCGTGCTCACGGATCTTCTCCGGGCTCGACGCCTGGTAGATGCACACCGTGCCGATGCGGCCATCTGGTTCGGTGACGACATACGAGCGGATCCAGCGGATGTCGGACGACATCTCGTTGTCTCCGACGTCCGCCGACCGCGCCGCCGTCGCCTCGAGCTCCTCCGGCGAGCCCCAGACGCCCCGTCGCCGGATCACGAACATCTTGAGGTCTGATGGGCTGCTCATCTGGTCGCTCCTGTCTCCGGTGTTGCCTCGCGCGCCGCCGCGAGAGGATCGTCGCTGGCGCGGGAGATCGCAAGGGCGCGATCGTCCACACGGCCACGAGACGCTTGTGTAGGCTCCGATCGTCGCGCCACGCGTCGGCGCGCGAGGACTGGGGGTCAACTGGGGGTGAACGGATTGAACGGGAACAAGCTGCGGGCGCCACTTGCAATCGTGGCCGTGCTCATCGCCGTGTCGATCGGCGCGCCGCTGGCGAGTGCTTCTCCGTCGCCGCCCGGCGCTGCCGCCTCGACCTCGAACACCACGTTCTCGACCGCGTTCAACTACGCGATCCGCTTCTACCCACGGTTCATGACGTACTTCCAGCAGAAGATCGCGGGCCTGAACCGGATCAGCGGCCCCGCGACGATGGGACCCGAGTACGGGATCGTGGTCGCTCCGAACGACGACACGGTCTACGGCGAGTTCATTCTGAACCTGAGCCACGGGCCCGAGATCCTCACGATCCCTCACACGGGCGACATCTACTCGCTGCTGACGCTGGACATCTTCGGGAACGTGTTCGACAGCGGCATCCCGGCCCAGACCGCGGGGACATACGCGCTCGTCCCGGAGGGATACACCGGCTCGCTGCCCGCGGGCGCGACGAAGATCACCGTGCCGTACACCCAGAGCGAATGGATCATCCGCGCGGACAAGTTCACGCCGGACGGCCAGAACCGGGTCCTCGAGGCGAGCTCGTTCCGCAACTCGCTGGCACTCGCATCGCTGTCGGATTACCAGGCCAATCCGTCGAGCGGGAAGACGCTCGTCGCGCCGATCGCATTCTTTGGTCCGAGGATGAAGGCGATCACCGACCAGGCGATCACGCAGGCGCCGACGGCGTTCTTCGAAGAGCTGCAGACCGCCATGCACTCGCCCACGACGAGGGGGCTCAGTCTCTCCGACCGCCAGCTCTCGCGCCGCTTCGACAAGCAGTTCGCCGTCGCCCTGGTCGATCAGGCCCACGGTGAGTACGGCCCGATGTCGCAGATCATCGGCGGGGCGCATGCCGCGCACGCGATGATCGTCAACAACTGGCTCTCCCACATCGGGACGACGCGGTGGGTCTATTTCGGCAACATCGGCGAGTGGGGCAACGCGTACCTGGACCGCGCGTCGGTCGCCGAGTTCCTCCAGTTCGGCAACAACGCGTCGGCGGCCACCTATTACTACGCGTTCACTGACCGGCGGGGCGTTCCGCTCGACTCGAGCGTCACCAAAGTCGAGCGGCTCACGTTCCCCGCGAACGAGATTCCACAGGCGAAGCGGTTCTGGTCGCTGACGGCGTACATCCCGCCCGGCATCACGCTCGTACCGAACTCGGCGAACAAGTACGTCGTGGGCAGCTACACGCGCGGGTTGATCAAGAACCCGGACGGCTCGATCACGCTCTACATCCAGCACGATCCGCCTCCGGGCCCGCTTCAGGCGAACTGGCTACCGACGCCGAACGGCCCGTACGCACTGCTGCTGCGCGTCTACGGCCCGACGGGCAACACGACGCCCGGCAACCACTACGTCCCGCCTGAGATCGAGCCGCACGGGATCCTCTGAGGTAACCTACGCGCGAGCGACTGGCTGGGTCGGGCTGGTCCAGACCATAAAACTCGTTCGAGGAGGATCGATGGGGCGTCGAGTAGTACTTCTTGGCGTCGTCATGCTGCTTGCAGCCGGGGTGGCGGTCGCGGCCACCCAGTCGAATGGCTACCCGCCTAAGCAGCTGACGACAGCCGGCACGGGTACCCCGCTCAACAAGCCGGGGCGCAACCGCGAGTACACCTGCATTCTCGGCCTGAACTTCCAGCACCAGATCACCAAGCCGAGCCGGAAGTGGATCACGCCGGCGCCGTCGACCGCCAACGGGATCATCGTGATGGGCAAGAAGGTCTACGTCCAGGGCATGGTGAAGTGGAAGAGCCAGCTGAAGATCACGGTCAGCGGAAACCGCCGGATCTTCAAGGGCAACGGCCTTCCGGCCACGCCGACCGGGACCTTCCCGGTGCAGAAGAACACCGCCGCGTACGACTACTACAAGGGCGCGCCGGCGGTGGGCTACAAGGACGCGGCGTCGATCCCGATCAAGGCGTGGGACCTGTCGGTCAGCCTGCCCCGTTATCCGAAGGTCGCCAGCAAGCCGACGTGCCTCGGCCCGCAGATCACGACCGGGATCGCGGTCTCCGGAGCGACGTACCACATCGAGCTCGCCGGCTACAACCAGAAGAGCCTGATCGACCCGAAGTCGCCGGTCGGCGACCCGAACGCGGTGTTCCCGCTGGACAAGTGCTTCGGACACCCGTACCGGGCCCAGTACCACTACCACGGGCCGTCGTGGGCGTGCTTCTCGAGCATTCCAAGCCTGAAGAAGGCGCTCGATAACCCGAAGGCCCAGTCGCCGCTGCTCGGCTACGCGATCGACGGGTTCGGGATCTACGGGCCGCGCGGACCGGGCGGGAAGATGCTCACGAACAAGGACCTCGACGAGTGCCACGGCACGACGAGCAAGGTCTGGTGGGGCGGTAAGTACCAGAAGATCTACCACTACGTACTGACCGCCCACTTCCCGTACTCGATCGGCTGCTTCCGGGGAACCCCGGCCAAGCTGCCGCCGCAGTTCAGCTAAGCGACGGTCGGCGATGGGGCTCGATTTCGAGCCCCATCGCCCGGCCTTCATCTAGCGCGTGGACTTCTTGATCGCGCTGCGCGCGCGTCCCGCGGCGTTCTTCGCCTTGCCCTTCAGCTCCTCGCCCGCCCCGCGGGCCTCGGTGCCCCGGCGACCGGACGCGATCCCGGCCTCTCGCTTGGCCTTCCCCTTGAGCTCTTCCGCCTTGCCCTTCACGCGCTGCGTTCGATCGCCCATCGCTCCTCCTTTGTCGTTCGGACGCGACTCCGATGACCACGTCCCCGTTGCAGGTCTGCCTCGATCTCCTCCAGACTGCGACCCTTGGTCTCGGTAACCATGCGCTTGACGAATAGCGCCGCAAGGATGCCGAGGACCCCATATCCGATGAACACCGGACCGGGGCCGACACCGTTGAGCAGCGGCGGGAACGTCTGGGAGACGAGGAAGTTGGCGCCCCAGTTCAGGAACACCGCCACGCCCATCGCGGTGCCGCGAACGCTGAGCGGCAGCACCTCCGGGATCATCACCCAGACCACCGGCCCCCACGTCGCCGCGAAGCTGGCGATGAACGTGGTCAGGCAGATCAGAGTGATGATCGCCGCGGGATCGCCCGGATGGTGCGGGGTGGCAAGCGCGGCGTTCGAGATGCCGAGAACAAGGAGACTGGTCACCATCCCCGCCACCCCCGCGAGCAGCAACGGCTTGCGCCCGACGCGGTCGACGAGCTTGATCGCGATGATCGTCATCCCGACGTTGATCACGCCGATGATCAGATTTGCGTAGATCGCGCTCGTCTTCGCGAATCCGACGTTCGTCAGCGTTGTCGGGGCGTAGTAGATGATCGTGTTGATCCCGACGAGCTGCTGGAAGACGGCCAAACCACACGCGACGATCAGCGCCGGGCGGACCCACTTGGCACGGAGCAGCGCGCCGATCCCCGACTCGGTCTGCTCCTTCTGCTCGACCTCGTTGATCTCGTCGATGCGCTCCTGCGGATGGTCCTCGCCCGGCAGCTCCTCGAGCACCTGGCGGGCGTCCTGCTCCTCGCCCGTGTGGACCAGATAGCGCGGCGTCTCGGGCATCAGCGCCATGCCGACGAGCAGCACGAGCGCGGGTACCGCCGCCAGCCCCAGCATCAGCCGCCAGTTCCCGGACGGGGCCAGGATCGCGTTGACGATGAACGCAAGCAGGATCCCGCTCACGATCATCAACTGGTTCAGCGAGGTGATCGCTCCGCGGATCTCAGTCGGCGCGATCTCTGACAGGTACAGCGGCACGACGAGCGCGGCCGACCCCACGGCCAGACCGAGGATCACGCGCCCGACGACGAGCACCGCGACCGTCGGCGCAAAGGCGCACACGAGCGCACCGGCGATGAACACGAGCGCGGCGATCATGATCAAGCGCCTGCGCCCGAGCCTGTCCGACAGCCGGCCCGCGAGCGCCGCGCCGATCATCGCGCCGAGCAGCAGGCCCGCGACGATCGCGCCCTGGAGGAACGGCGACAGCTTGAAGTCATTTGGAATGAACAGCAGCGCGCCCGAGATGACACCCGTGTCGTATCCGAAGAGCACACCCCCGAGTGCTCCGAAGAAGTAGATCGTTCGGCCGCTTGGCCGTAGTGCCTGCATGGCTCCTCCCTCCTGATGCGGCGGGACTCCCTATCCCGTCAACGCAACCCTTCCCGCTCCTGCATGGTGGAAACGTCCCTACCCGTCCGCGGAGCCGACCCCGTCGAGTAGGCTCGCGGTCGATGCCGACGTCGTTCCCGACGGTGCGGGTCGCGGCGATCCAAGCCACGCCGGTGATCCTCGACGCGGACGCGTCCGTCGAGAAAGCGGTCGCGCTGCTGCATGAGGCGGCGGACCGCGGAGCCCAGCTCGCCGTTCTGCCCGAGTGCTTCGTCCCGCTCTACCCGTCCAATGCGTGGGCGAAGGGAGCGGCCGGCTTCGGAGGGTGGGACGCACTCTGGGAGCGGCTGTGGGAGAACGCCGTCGACGTGCCGGGGCCGCTGATCGACCGGCTGGTCGACGTGTGCCGCGAACGCGACCTGGTGTGCACGGTCGGAGTCAACGAGCGCGAATCGGTCCGTCCGGGGACGCTCTACAACACCGTCGTCTACCTCGGCCCCGAGGGCCTTCTCCACCGCCACCGGAAGCTGATGCCGACGCAGCACGAGCGGTTGTTCCACGGCATCGGCGCCGGCGACGATCTGGGGGTCGTGGACGCGGCCGGTGTCCGGGTCGGCGGGCTGATCTGCTGGGAGAACCGGATGCCGCTCGCGCGATACGCCGTCTACCGGGACGGACCGCAGATCTGGGTCGCGCCAACCGCCGACGACAGCGACGGATGGCTCGCATCGATGCGCCACATCGCAATCGAGTCGGGCGCATTCGTCGTCTCGGTCCCGCAGTTCATCCCCGCGGCCGCGTTTCCCGATGACTTTCCCGTCGCGCTGCCGGAGGGCAAGGAGACGTTCAGCCGCGGCGGTGCGGCGATCATCGACCCCGAGTGGGGAGACGTGATCGAGGGGCCGCTCTACGACGGCGAGGGGATCCTGGTTGCCGACTGCGACCTTCGGCGCGGCCTGCACGCGAAGCGGTGGTTCGACGCCGTGGGCCATTACAGCCGCGCCGAGGTGTTGGCTTCGCCGGAGCCCGGCGCCGATCCCACGACCGAAGAGCCCGCGTGATGCGACGCGTTTGGATCGCGCCGTTCCTCGCGCTCGCGGCCGTCTTCGCGAGTGCCGCGATCGTGCTCGCGGACGGACGCACAAGCCGCGTGACCGGGGTCGCCGCGGCGCACCACGTTCCCAAGCCCCGGATCGTGTGGGACCCGATCCCGTTCGGTTCAAAGCGCAAGGCGGAGACCGCCGCCTACGTGCGCCGCCATTACGGCAGCTTCATGAAGCCGACGTGGCGGCTGGTCCACCCGCGCGTGATCGTGATCCACTACACGGACGGCCCGAGCTTCTCGTCGGCGTGGAACACGTTCGCCGAGGACGTCCCTGACTCCGAGTTGCACGAACTGCCCCAGACGTGCGCGCACTTCGTCGTCGACACGAACGGCACGATCTACCAGCTCGTCTCGGTCGGGACGATCTGCCGGCACACGGTCGGCTTGAACTGGACCGCGCTCGGGATCGAGCACGTCGGCTACAGCGACGGGCAGATCCTCGGCAACGGCAGGCAGATCTCGTCGAGCCTGCGGCTGGTCCGCTGGCTCCGGTGCCGGTTCCACATCCCGATCAAGAACGTGATCGGCCATAACGAGAGCCTCTCGAGCCCGTATCACCACGAGGACGTCGCGTCGCTGCGGACGCAGACGCACGACGACTGGAACCGTCACGACATGCGGATCTACCGCCACCGGCTGGGCGCCCTCGGGCCCTGTCCCGGCGGTTGACCTCGACGATTGCCGCGGCGCGCGCGCGAACTTTGGCGATCTGGTTCCTACGTGGAACTGAATCGCCAAGTTCGTTCCCTCTCGCTAGCCGGCGGCACCCCACTCGATGACCGCGCCGCCCCACGTGAACCCGCCGCCGAAGCTGGCGAGTAGGACCGTGTCGCCGCCACGCAGCCGGCCCTCCCGCTCCGCCACCGAGAGGGCGATCGGGAGCGTTGCGGTCGACGAGTTGGCGAACCTGTCGACGTAGTCGACGACACGGTCCTCGGGGAGACCCAGCCGCTTACCGACCGCCTGGATGATCCGCGAGTTCGCCTGGTGGTAGACGAACAGGTCGATATCGGACAGCTGCTTCCCCGCCGCCTCGAGCGCCTCGAGCGTGATCTCGGACAGGCGGGCGACCGCCGCCTTGAACGTCTCCTGGCCCTGCATCGAGATCCGCTTGCCGCGCTCGAGCCGGATCAGGTCGGCCCCCTCGTGGTCCGAGCGCAGCAGCACCGGGCCGATCCGGCCTCCGTTCGGTGCGGCGCTCGAGACCACCGCGGCCCCGGCGCCGTCGGCGAACAGCGGCGCCGTCCCGCGGTCGGAGTAGTCGAGGAACCGCGACAGGAAGTCGGCGCCGACGACGAGCGCGTGCCGCGCACGCCCGGACTCGATCTGGCCGCACGCCATCGCCAGCCCCGCGAGCCAGCCGGTGCACGCCGAGCCGACGTCGAACGCGCCCGCCCGGGAAGCGCCGAGCAGCCCCGCCACGAGCGGCGCCGCGTTCGGGGTGATCTCGTCGGCGGTCGAGGTCGCGACTAACACCAGGTCGAGCTCGTGCGGCTCGACCTCCGCCCGCAACAGAGCCTCGCGCCCGGCGCGGGCGGCGAAGTCGCTCATCCGTTCGCCCTCGAGCGCCCACGGCCGCTCAGCGGTGCCGGTCCGCTTCGCGATCCACGCCTCGTCGACCCCGATCCGCGGCGCGATCTCGGCGTTGGAGACCCGGCGACTCGGCACGGCCATCGCGACGCCCCGGATCGCCGCCCCGCCCTCGCCGCCGGCGGCCACTAATCGCGAGTCTTCAGCGGCGTTCCGAAGACGTGATCCCAGAACGGAGCGCTGACGCCATAGCCGCGCTCGTGGTTCTGGAAGTGGTGGCGCATGTGGAGCTCGCGCAGCGTCTTGCCGAGCTCGGTCTTCGGCGTGTGGTGGTGCACGTGGTAGTGCAGCATGTCGTAGAACAGGTAGCCCGCCAGGAAGCCCGCGCTGAACGGCAGGAACGCCGGGCTGCCGAGCACCGCGTAGAAGCCGAGCACGAACAGCGAGGACAGCGGCACGCTCACGCCCGGCGGCATCACCAGCCGCATCGGGTCGTTCGGGTGGTCGTGGTGGACGCCGTGGATGATCCAGTGAAGCCGCGCCCCGATCCCCTTCTCCGGCTCGAAGTGGAACACGATCCGGTGCAGCCAGTACTCGGTCAGCGTCCAGAACACGTACCCGCCCAGTAGCCACACGGGCGTCATCCAGCCGACCCCCTGGACGATCCCGTAGACGATCAGGAACACGATCGCCGGACCGAAGATGATCGGCGGCACGGCGGGGTGGACGCGCGACAGCTTCTCGAAGAAGGTCGACTCGAACATGCGCGGCGAAGCGCGCAGCACTTCGCTGCGGCTGAGCCCTTCAAGTTCGTCTTGATGGACTGCCATCGCCTTAAACCTTACCTCGGATGCCGGGAGGGTTAACCCCCCCGTCCGGGGTCAGATCTGCCGCTACTCGGAGCCTTCGTCGGCGGGCATCGCGACTACGACGTGTCGCAGCGAGAGCGCGATGAACGGGTAGCGCTCCACCGTGCCGTCGCCGCCGACCGCCTCGATCTCGACATCGGTCAGCGCGAGGAACTCGCGATCCGGCGCGTTCAGGTAGTCGCTGAGCCGGCTGCGGTAGCCGTCTGGCGGCAGCCGCAGCAGTCCGGTGATCCGGTAACGCTCGGTCTCCGCGATGACCCGCTTCAGGTTCTGCTCCACGGGCGGCGACGATAGCGGCTCGGCGAGCGGCGGTGCAATGCTTGAGGGGTGCCGCATCGGGGCCTTCCCCAGGCGCGCTGGTGGACGATGCGCCGGGCTCACAATCGCAAGCCGGCGACGTACACGTGCCCGGTGTGCGGCCGCCACCTGCCGGCGCTGAGCGAGCACATGCTGATCTCGCCGGAGGGCGATTCCTCCCGCAGGCGACACGCCCACACCGAATGCGTGATGAGGGCCCGGCGCCAGGGACGGCTGCCGACCCGCGAGGAGTGGCTCGCGACCCAGCCGCGAGCGCCACGCTCGAGCCAGGGCGGGATCGTCCGCCGCGCGTTCTCGCGTATGCGTGGCCGGAGCGGATAGGGTGTCGCCTCGATGGCGCGTGATCTGAAGCTCGGACTCAACTTCGGCTACTGGGCGGGCGGCCCACCGCCGACCGCGCTCGAGTCGCTGAAGGAGGCCGAGCGGCTCGGATTCGACTCGTGCTGGACCGCCGAGGCGTACGGCTCGGACGCGCTGATCCCACTCGCCTGGTGGGGATCGGAGACCGAGCGGATCAAGCTCGGGACCGCGATCGTGCAGATCTCCGCGCGCACCCCGGCCGCGACCGCGATGGCCGCGCTGACGCTCGACCATCTGTCAGGTGGGCGGTTGATCCTCGGGCTCGGCGTCTCCGGCCCGCAGGTCGTCGAGGGGTGGTACGGCCAGTCCTTCGCCAAGCCGCTCGCGCGCATGCGCGAGTACATCGGGATCCTCCGCGACATCTTCGCCCGGCAGGGCCCGGTCACCAACGACGGACCGCATTACGCGCTTCCGTACCAGGGCGCCGCCGGCCTCGCCGATCCGACCGGGCTCGGCAAGCCGCTGAAGGCGAGCATCCACCCGCTCCGCGAGGAGATCCCGATCTATCTCGCGGCGGAGGGTCCGAAGAACATCGCGATGGCGGCGGAGCTGTGCGACGGCTGGCTCGCGATCTTCTATTCACCCGAGCACGAGGACCTCTACGAGGGGCCGCTGAACGAGGGGTTCTCGCGGCCGAACGCGAGGCGGTCGGCCGAGGACTTCGAGGTCGCGGCGACCGTCCCGCTGATCGTTACCGACGACATCGAGGCGGCGGCGAACATGCTGCGCCCGATGTACGCCCTGTACTTCGGCGGGATGGGGGCCAAGAGCGCCAACTTCCACGCCAACGTCCCGATCCGGATGGGCTACGAGGCCGACGTCCGCAAGATCCAGGACCTGTACCTCGAGGGCAAGAAGGACGAGGCGATGGCCGCCGTCCCCCAGAAGCTGATCGAGGAGCTGACGCTGATCGGTCCGAAGGAGAAGATCCGCGACGAGCTCGACGCGTGGCGCGAGTCGGCCGTTACGACCTTGCTGATCTCCGGCGACGCGCAGATGCTGCGGGATGCCGCCGAGCTGGTGCTGGGCTGACGCTCCCGTTCGATCAGGCCGGCAGCGGTCCCGCGGTCGTGCTGCTCCACGCCGGGATCGCGGATCGCACGATGTGGAGCGAGCACCTCGAGCCGCTCGCGGCCGCGGGCTACCGCGTGATCGCGCCCGACTTGCCGGGGTTCGGGGAGGCGCCAGTTGCACCGGGGCCGCACGCGCCCTGGAACGACGTGCTCGAGACGATGCGCGAGCTCGAGCTCGACCGGGCGGCGCTCGTCGGCAACTCGTTCGGCGGCGCCGTCGCGCTGCGGGCGGCGGTGGTGGCGCCGGCCGCCGTCTCGGCCCTCGCTCTGATCTCGGCACCCGCGCCCGGGCTTGAGCCGTCGCCCGAGCTCGAGGCCGCGTGGGAAGCGGAGGAGGCCGCGCTCGCAGACGACGACATCGACGGGGCGGTTGAGGCGGTGCTCGCTGCCTGGGTGCCCGAGCGGTTGCACCCCCGGGTGGCCGTGATGCAGCGTCGCGCATTCGAGCTTCAGGCCGAGGCTGGAGACGTCACCGAGGCGCCCGACCCGGTCGAGGATCTCGAGTCGCTGCGCTCGATCGAGGTCCCCACGCTCGTCGCAGCGGGGGAGTACGACATGTCCGACTTCCGGGGCGGCGCGGAGGCGATCGCCGGCGTGATCCCGGGGGCCCGGTCCGAGGTCATCGCCGGCGCCGGCCACCTGGCGCCGCTGGAGACGCCAGAAGCGTTCCGAAGCCTGTTGCTCGACCTTCTGGGAACGGCGAGCGAAACCTAGGCGGCCCGGCGGTGTTCGGAACGCCGTAGGGCGGCCGCTGCGCAACTTGCCGCTCGGACAATGCGATTCGCGGTGATCGGCCGCGGCTAGCCGGAGTGCCCCGGAGCGTGGTGCTCGACCAGCTGCGTGAGCAGACGGTCGAGCTCCCGGCGCTCGGTCGCTGAGAGCGGCGCGAGCAGGGCGCCCTGGGCGGCCTCGATCCGCTTGTCGAGGCGCTTCAGCGCTTTGGCACCTGTAGGTGTCAGGTCGACCACCATTCGTCGCCGGTCGCCGGGGTCGCGCACGCGCTCGACGAGGCCGTCACCCTCCAGCTCGCCGAGCAGGGCATGCATGTCGCTGCGGTCGATCAACAGCCGCCGCCCGAGCGCGGCCTGGCTGGTCGCTCCCCGGTCGGCGAGGGCGCTCAGCACGACGTAGTGCGGGCGCCGCAAGCCCTCGGGTGCGAGCGCCCCGGACGCCAGCGCCGCGGCGCGCGCGGCGAGCTGCCCGACGAGCCAGCTGGGCAGGCGCCTGATCCGGTCAGGCGGGTCGTACTCGGCGAGGTCGTCTTCGGACCACGGCATCGCCGCAAGATTACTTGGGCGCACCAACGTTGACAACGCCAACGGACGAGGCGTATCGTTGGGTCTACCAACGTTGAGATCACCAACGAATCGCCGAAGGAGGCAACTGATGTCAACCAACGACCAGATCGCACTCGATCGCCGACTCCAGGAGCTGGAGGACCGCCACGCGATCTCCGGACTGATCGCGCGACTCGGGCAGATGCTCGACGACAAGCGCTTCGACGACGCGCCCTCGATCCTCGCCGACGACGTATCCGTCCAGACCGGGGGAGGGTCCGCGCAGGGCCGCGAGGCGGTCGTCGCCCAGGCGAGCCGCACCCATACGGTCACGACCCAGCACGTGCTGACCGACGTCGCGATCGATCTAGACGGCGATCACGCACAGGCGCGTGCGAACGCGATCATCACCTTCGCCCCCGACGGCCCCGGCCACCGGCTCACGATCAACGACGCCGAGCAGGCCGAGCCGTACCTGACGCTCGGCGAGGTCTACCGCCTCGAGGCCCGCCGCACGGCGGTCGGCTGGCGCATCACCCGGATCGAGGTCAAGCGAAGCTGGAGCACGAAGGAGCTGGTCGGGCGCGTGACGGTCGGGCAGGTGTCTGGAGGGGAGTGACCGGCGACTGGGTGGCTGGCCCCCGCCGACACCTATTCGCCCCGCGCCGCGAGCGAGGCCACCGCGGTGCGGGCAGAGGTCGATTTCCGACACCTACCCGCACCGCGCCCCGTCAACGGCCGGCGAAGTGCAGAAAACGCTCGCTCGGCCACAGATCGCGACCACCGCCACGGACTCGATTGCTCCTAAAAGGCGGGGGTTAGCCACCGTCACACACTCGCGCAGTAGCCCGCGCCAGATCGGGCAGCAGCGCGGTAGCGGTGTGTGGCGGTGGTTGGCCCCGCCGCCCCCCTCAAGCGTCGTGGTACAGCGCGAACTCCCACGGATGCGGCCGCATCCGGATCGCGTCGACTTCTTCCTCGCGCTTGTAGCGCACGTAGGCCTCGATCAGGCCCGGGGTGAACACGTCGCCGTCAAGCAGGAACGCGTGGTCGGACTCCAGAGCGTCGAGCGACGCCTCCAGGGACGACGGCACGGTCCCGATCTGCGCCAACCGCTCGGCCGGCAGCTCGTAGATGTCCGCGTCGAGCGGCTCTCCTGGGTCGAGCTGGCGCTTGATCCCGTCGAGGCCGGCGAGCATCAGCGCGCTGAACGCCAGGTACGGGTTCGCGGTGGGGTCTGGGGAGCGGAACTCGATTCGCTTGGCCTTCGGCGACTCGTGGTACATCGGCACGCGCACGCAGGCGGACCGGTTGCGGGCGGAGAACACGAGATTGACCGGGGCCTCGTAGCCGGGAACCAGCCGTCGGTATGAGTTCGTGGTCGGGGCGCAGAACGCCATCAGCGCCGGTGCGTGGGTCAGCAGGCCCGCGATGTAGTGGCGAGCGAGGTCCGACAGGTGCGCGTACGTCCCGTGCTCGTACATCAGCGGGTCGCCGTCCTTCCACAGCGACTGGTGTACGTGCATGCCCGATCCGTTCTCCTCGAAGATCGGCTTCGGCATGAACGTCGCGGTCTTGCCGGCGCGCCGGGCCTCGTTCTTGACCACGTACTTGTAGGTCATCATCTGGTCCGCCATCCGCAACAGCGGCTGGAAGCGCATGTCGATCTCGCCCTGTCCGCCCGAGGACACCTCGTGGTGGTGGAACTCGCACTTGATCCCGAGCGACTCCATCGTCAGCACCATCTCGGAGCGCAAGTTGGCCATCGAGTCCGCCGGCGGCACCGGGAAGTAGCCCTCCTTCTGGCGCAGCTTGTACGCGAGGTTCGCGGCGGTCGAGCCGGTGTTCCAGAAGCCCTCGTCGGAGTCCACCTCGTAGAACGCCCGGTTCTCGGTCTGCGAGTAGGCGATCTGATCGAAGACGAAGAACTCCGCCTCCGGGCCGAAGTAGGCGACATCGGCGATCCCCGTGTCAACGAGGTGCCGCTCGGCCTTCTGGGCGACGAACCGGGGGTCACGCCCGTACGGCTCGCCGAGCACCGGATCGGCGACCGAGCAGGTCAGCGACAGCGTCGCGCGCGTGTAGTAGGGGTCGATGAACGCGGTCGTCGGGTCGGGCATCAGCAGCATGTCCGACTCGTGGATCTCCTGGAAGCCGCGGATCGAGGAGCCGTCGAACCCGAGGCCGGAGGTGAAGTCGCCCTCGTCGAGCGCGGCGAGCGGCAGGGTCATGTGCTGCCACGTCCCGGGCAGGTCGACGAACTTGAGATCGACCATCTCGACGCCCCGCTCGCTCGCGAACTCCATCACCTCCGGGGCCGTCGTCGCGCCGGCCACAGCGGTCAACTGCGTGCTGTCCAGGTTCGTCATCTCTCCCTCCGGAACATCGCCCTACTTGATGAACAGGATCTCCGAGTACTTCGGCAGCGGCCACAGGTCGTCGGCGACGATCTTCTCGAGCCGGTCGGCCGCGGCGCGCACCTCCTCCATCGCCGGGACCACGGTGTCGTGCATGTACTTGGCGTGCGCGAGCAGGTCATCGTGCGGCTGGTTCTCGGCGAGGTTCGCCGACTCGAGTCCGCGGATCGCGTCGACGAACGCGTCGATCAGGTCCGACGTCTCGCCCGCGAGCTCCGTCAGCTGCGCCCCCAGCAGCTCCGCGTGGTAGCGGGCCGCCGCCGGCAGCAGCATCGTCCGGGCGATCGTCGCGGCCGTCTCGGCCTCGATGTTGAGCTTCGTCACGTACTGCTCCAGGAACACCTCGTAGCGCGACTCGAGCTCGCGCTCGGACAGCACGCCGTAGTGGGAGAAGAGTGCGACCGTGTCGTCGCGGACGAGGTAGGGCAGCGCGTCCGGCGTCGCCTGCAGGTTCAGCAGCCCGCGCCGCTCGGCCTCCGCGTGCCACTCCTCGGAGTAGTTGTCGCCGCCGAACACGATCTGCTTGTTGGCTGCGTAGCTGCGCTGCAGGATCGGCTCGAGCGCGTCCTCCAACGACGCGCCACCGTTCAGGGCGGCCTCGAGCTCGCCGGCGAGCTCGTCGATCGCCTCGGCGACGATCGTGTTCAGCACGGTGTTGGGGAAGGACAGCGACATGCTCGAGCCGAGCGCGCGGAACTCGAACTTGTTGCCGGTGAACGCGAACGGCGAGGTCCGGTTGCGGTCGCCGCCGTGCATCGGCAGCGGCGGCAGCACCGGCGTCCCGAGACCGAGGAACGATCCCGGCGTCGACTCGCCGGCCTCACCCCGCTCGATCGCGCCGAACACCTTCTCGAGCTCGGCGCCGAGGAAGATCGAGATGATCGCGGGCGGCGCCTCGTTGGCGCCGAGGCGGTGGTCCTGACCCGGGGAGGCGATCGACGCCCTCAGCAGCCCCTGGTACTTGTTGACGGCCTGAATCACCGCCGCGCAGAAGAACAGGAACTCGAGGTTGTCGTGCGGGGTGTCGCCCGGCTCGAGCAGGTTCTTGCCGGTGTCGGTCCCCATCGACCAGTTGTTGTGCTTGCCCGACCCGTTGACGCCGGCGAACGGCTTCTCGTGCAGCAGGCACACGAGCCCGTAGCGGCGCGCGACGTTCTGCATCACCTGCATCGTCAGCTGCTGGTGGTCGGAGCCGACGTTCGAGTTCTCGAACACCGGCGCGATCTCGTACTGGTTTGGCGCGACCTCGTTGTGGCGCGTCTTCACCGGGATCCCGAGCTTGCCGAGCTCGCGCTCGGTCTCGAGCATGCAGGCGAGGATCCGCTCCGGCATCGAGCCGAAGTAGTGGTCGTCGAGCTCGTGGCCCTTCGGCGGCTTGGCGCCGAACAGCGTCCGGCCGGTTGTGATCAGGTCGGGCCGCTCGAAGTAGTACTGCTCGTCGATCAGGAAGTACTCCTGCTCGGGGCCGACGGTCGTGAACACACGATGAGCCGAATGGTCTCCGAGCAGCCTCAGTGCCCGGATCGCGGAGGTCGACAGCGTGTCCATCGAGCGCAGCAGCGGGATCTTGTGGTCGAGCGCCTCGCCGGTCCACGAAGCGAACGCGGTCGGGATGCACAACAAGGCGCCGTTGGGGTTCTCGAGGATGAACGCCGGGCTCGTCGGATCCCAGGCGGTGTAGCCTCGCGCCTCGAACGTCGCGCGGATCCCGCCGGTCGGGAACGAGGACGCGTCGGGCTCGCCCTGGATCAGCTCCTTGCCGGAGAACTCGGCAAGCGCGGTGCCCTCGCCGGTCGGCGCGTAGAAGCTGTCGTGCTTCTCAGCGGTCGAGCCCGTCAGCGGCTGGAACCAGTGTGTGTAGTGGGTCGCGCCGCGCTCGAGCGCCCAGTCCTTCATCGCCTGAGCAACCGCGTCCGCGAGCGAGGTGTCGAGGATCTCGCCGCGTGCGAGCGTCTGCTGGAGCCGGCGGAAGACGTCCCTCGGCAGGCGCTGACGCTGGACGGCGGGGCTGAACACGTCGAGCCCGAAAACCTGGTTGTCCGGGATTGTCAAATCGGCGGCTCCGAGGGCGCCGCCGTTCGGCGTCCACTGCGCAGCCAGAACGTTTTGCTGACGGATGCGAGGCATAGATTCAGAACTCCTTCGGTGGCACTTCGAGCTTCATAAAAGGGGGCGGCTGGGGCACGCTCGCACCCGAGCGTACGCGCACGCGCCACGGCGGCCGAGGCGTCGCGCAAGCGTACGGGATCGGGGGCGGCCGTTCACTATCCATGTGGACAAAGAGACGCCGCGCGCCCCCGGGGGGAACGCGCGGCGTCTTGCACTTCCTGTGGATCAGACAGCTACGTCGTCGATGGCGCCGCTGGTGTTGCCTCGGGCGCGAGCCCCGGCACCCCCCCGGTGTATCCGAGCGAGGGGACGTCCGAGGGGTACACCTCGTGCCCGTGCTCGGCGACGTCGCCGATCTCCATGTTCTCGGTCTTCATCCGCACCGGGATCACGAGATTGACGAGCTTCAGCAGGATGAACGTGACCACACCGGTCCAGACGATCACGAATAACGCTGCGAAGAACTGCCACTTCAGCAACGTCCAGTTGCCGTGAACCACGCCGGCCACACCGCCCGACGCGATCAGGTGTCCGTGCGGCCCGGTCTTGTAGAACAGGGCCATCTGCGGGTCGGCGAAGATCCCGACCAGCAGTCCGCCGGCGAGACCCGCGAAGCCGTGCGTGTACACGACGCCGAGCGTGTCGTCGACGTTCCGGAACGGACGTACCCGGCTCAGGTAGTTGAGCGCGAAGTACACGATCGTGCAGGCGATCACGCCGATCGCGATCGCTCCCCAGCCGTTGACGTAGCCGGCGGCCGGGGTGATCGCGACAAGGCCGACGATCATCCCGTTGACCGTGCCGATCAGCGACGGCTTGCGGCCGGTCAGGTAATCCCACGCGATCCACGCCAGCAGCGCAACCGCGGTGCACAGGTTGGTGTTGAGCACCGCGGCGCTCGCGGACATGTTCGACGCGTACGGGTCTCCACCGTTGAACCCGTTCCAGCCGAGCCACAGCAAACCGGCACCGACCGCGACCATCGCCACGTTGTTCGGGGCGTCTACCTCGCGGTCGCGCATCAATCGTGGCCCGATTACAGCCGCGGCCACGAATCCCGCGACGCCGGCAGAGAGGTGGATCACGTAACCACCGGAGAAGTCCACCGCTCCGTGATGGGCGAAGAATCCGCCACCCCAGATCAGGAAGGCGTCAACCGCGTAGACGCACGTGATCCAGAGCACGACGAACGGCAGCCATGCCTTGAAGTTCACGCGCCCCAGCACGGATCCAAGCGCGAGGATCGGTGTGATCGCGGCGAACACCAGCTGGAAGTAGACGAGCGCCGATTTCGGGAACCCCATCGATCCGATCAGCGGGATGTTCGCCTGGTGCTGGAGCTGCGTGTGAGACAGCACCGGCCCCGGCTTCCCGATGAAGTTCCCGAAGAATCCGGTCGCCGAGGAGCTAAGCCCGTGCCACGGATCTCCGAACCCCATCTTGTACGCCCACAGCACCCAAACGACGACCACCACGGCGAAGGTCCCGAACGTCAGCATCATGCTGTTGATCGACCACCGCTTCTGCATCACGCCCCCGTACAGAACCGCGAGCCCGGGAATGCTCATCAGGCCGACGAGGGTCGCGGCCGTGAGCTGCCAAGCGGTATCTCCCGAGCTCAACCAACTAGGTGCCTCAACTGGCATGAATCTCCTATCCGTGAGGATCACGTGTTGAGGCCACCGCCCACGCGGTGGCCCATTGCCGATGGGCAGTCTCCTTATGTATCCCTGGGGCTCCCATGGCCTTCGGTCCAGCAATCCCGGGGGCCGATCTGGACATTGGGATAAACGGATCCCGCTAGCTGCGTATTTATGGCGGCCTGACGGAGGCTTGTGCCACGATCGAATGCTTGTCCGCGACCCTGCACGTCCACCTCCACTTCCTGCACCACCTGAAGGGCGCGACGTTCGACTACGTCGGTCTCGCGATCGCGGCGTGCGTCAGCTGGATCATCGGGTTCGGTCCCGGCGAGCCGCTGGTCGTCGCGGCGGGAGTGTTCGCCGCCAAGCACAAGCTGGACATCTCGCCGGTGGTCTTCTGGGCGTGGATCGGAGCGACCGTCGGCGGCGTGATCGGCTGGCTGATCGGGATGAAACTCGGCCGCGTGGTGCTGACGGCGCCTGGGCCGCTGCGGCAGCTGCGGATCGACAGCGTGACCCGCGGCGAGCGGCTCTACAAACGCAGGGAGTGGCTGGCGATCCTGCTGACGTGGCCGTGGGTGGCCGGCGTCAACCGCTCCCCGGCGCTCCTGTACCTGCCGCTCAACGCTGTCAGCGCGCTGGTGCTCTGGTCCGCACCGCTCGCGATCGGCGGCTACTTCATCGGCCCACCGATCGTGGATGCGTTCGACGATGCCGGGCTGTTCCTGACGATCGGGTTCGTGCTCGCGGTCGTGGCGATCGTCACGATCGAGATCGTCAGGCGCCGGCGACGTCGGATCGAGCGACCGACCGGGCCCCCTGCGGATACCTCGCTCAGCGAGTGATCGGCAAGCCGGCCTTGCGGCACTCGCCGGCGAGCGTCCGCGCAGCGCCGGGCGCGTAGGCGCCGGGTGCGTACACGGTCGCGCAGATGCTCCTCGCCGAGGCGCCGCACTCGTTGACCTGGACCGCGCCGACCACGCCCGGGAGCGTCGCGTGGATGCATCCGCGCGCCGACGAAGGACCGGCCGTCGCCAGCGACACCGCGAGTGCGATCGCGACCGCCGCGACGGTCGCCAGGACGCCGCCGATCATCCAGCGCTCGCGCCGGGAAAGCCGGCGTCGGACCTGGAGCGTCTGCACATGTCCGGCCGGCATCGCCATAACTACAGCCCCAGTCCCGCCCACGAGAACGACTGCGGCTGGACCGCCGGCGAGCCGACGCCCAGCTGGATCACCGCGTGCGGGTCGAGCTTGATGTCGCGGGGATTTCCGCTGAACTTCTTGCCGTTGACGTAGGCGACGACGGGACCGGTCGCGGCGGCGACCTGGTTTGAGCTCAACGGCTGGTGCCACTCGTCGAAGAAGTCTCCGAGCGTGTAGATCCGGTGCGTCGGCGACTCGATGTGGATGATCCCGTCGTTCGTGTGCGTGTGGAGCCAGTAGTAACAGCCCTGCGCGCCGTAGAAGGGACCCGCCGGAGTCTGCTGCGCAACCGGGCCGACCAGCCCGATCGCCCCCGGCAGCGCGCGCGAGCTGCCGTTGACGAACACCTGGAGATGGGCGTGTATGTGGTAGGCGAGCTGCTCGACCGGCGCGCACTTGACGCCGTCGATGGGGGTGCCCTGGAGCGTGCTCGAGGCGGACGCGAGCGGGGCGCCGGACTCCAGCGGCACCTGCTCGGGCCCCGGCTTTCCGGTCGACGCCTGCGGCTGGGTCGATGTCGAAGCCGCTGTGCTCGAACTCTTCGACGCGCTCGACGACGCGCTCGAGCTCGAGCCGCACCCGGCGATCAGGATCGCCCCACAGGCGAGCAGCAGCGCCGCCGCCCGCCGGGGGCGCCGTCTAATTACGGCCACCGCCGCCAAAGAGCTGGAGGAAGAACAGGAACACGTTGAAGATGTCGAGGAAGATCGAGGCGGCGATCGGGACCGCGCCGGTCTTATCGGTCCGCCGCAGCCGGTTGAAGTCGAAGATCGTGAACCCGCCGAAGATCACCAACCCGAGCACGGCATAGATGATGTTGCCGTTCGGGATCGCGACGAAGATCGTGATGATCCCGAACACGATCAGGGCCAAGAGCGCCCAGAACAGGAACCGGGCCCAGCTCGACAGATCGCGGCGCGTCGCGTAGCCGAACGCGCCGAGCGCGGCGACAAACCCAGCGGTTGCGCCTGCCGCCTGCCAGAGCGCGGCCGGATTGGTCTTCGCGTAGTAGGCGATTATCGGCGCGACCGCAAGGCCAATGAACAGCCCGAGGCCGAATAGGAGCGCGATCGCGAGTTGCTCGTGCCCCCGAGAGTTCGCGACGTTCAGCCCGATCACGCACCCGAAGACGCCGATGAACATCACCAGGCCCACACCCCCGGTGAGGTTGCGCCCGATGTACGCACCGAGCGCTGAGAACCCGACCGTGATCGCGACCAGCCCCATCACCTGGCCGAACACGGCGCGGGACTCGTCCCGGCTCAGTGCGGCAGTGCGCGGTGCTGCGAATTCGTTCCCAGTTGCCATCTTGCGCTCTCCTGAGTTGAAGACCCCGGTCTAATTGGCGCCACAAGGCTAGCCGATGGGTCCACCCATTCCGCAGGCTTCTTCCGCACCTCTTAGATCGGCTTGACTGGCTGGCCAGACAGTTCAAGAATGCGCCTAACCCAACGTCGAGGGAGACGAGGATGACCGAGTACGACTACGTGATCGTGGGCGCGGGATCAGCCGGCTGCGTGCTGGCGAATCGGCTCACCGAGGATCCGGACGTGAAGGTGTGCCTGCTCGAGGCCGGGCCTCCCGACACCGCCGACGAGATCCATCTCCCGCCGGGCCAGCTTGCCCTCGCGACCAGCAAGTACGACTGGGCGTTCGTCAGCGATCCCGAACCAGGGCTCGGATACCGCTCACGCGTGCTCCCGCGCGGGCGGATGCTCGGAGGCTCCTCCTCACTGAATGCGATGGTCTACATCCGCGGCAACCGCGCCGACTACGACGAGTGGGAGGCGATGGGGTTCGACGGCTGGGGATGGGACGACGTCTTGCCGTACTTCGTCAAGGCCGAGGACAACGAGCGCGGCGCCTCGGAGCTGCACGGCGCGGGTGGCCCGCTGCGGGTCAGCGAGGGCCGCGCTCGTCACAAGACCTGCGAGGCGTTCATCGAGGCTGGGCTCGAGGCCGGCCTGCCCGCCAACGACGACTTCAACGGGCCCCTGCAGGACGGCGTCGGCTGGTACCAGGTGACGCAGCGCGACGGGATGCGCTGCTCGTGCGCCGTCGCCTACCTGCACGGCGTAATGGACAGACCGAACCTGACGGTCGAGACCGGCGCGTACGTGACCCGGATCCTGCTCGAGGGGAGCCGCGCGGTCGGCGTCGAGGTCGACCAGAACGACGCGCTGAAGGAGATTCACGCCGGGGAAGTGATCCTCAGCGCCGGCAGCTACCAGAGCCCCCAGATCCTGCTCTTGAGCGGAATCGGGCCGGCCGCGGACCTCGAGCTCAGCAACATCCCGCAGGTCCACGAGCTCCCGGTCGGTCAGGGCATGCAGGACCACATCGCGACGTGGATCACGTACACGACCGACGAGCCCTCGCTGCTGACCGTCGAGACCGAAGAGAACATGCTGCAGCTCGAGACCGAGGCACGCGGGCCGCTGACCTCGAACTTCGCAGAGTCGGGCGGCTTCATCCGGACCCGCGACGGGCTCGAGGCTCCGGACATCCAGATCCACTCGATCCCGATCCTGTTCCCCGAGGGCGGGGCGGGCGAGATCCTCGTCGACGGCTGGGCGATCTCCGCTTGCCTCCTGCGCCCGACCAGCCGTGGGTTCGTCAAGATCCGCTCGCGGGTGCCGACGGCGAAGCCGCGGATCCTCCACAACTACGCAGTTGCCGAGGAGGATCGCGCGACGCTGATCAGAGGCGTCCGCAAGTGCATGGAGATCGCGGAGCAACCGGCGCTCCAGGCGGTGTCGACAAGCGCGTACGGAATCCCGGCGAGCGATGACGACGCGGACATCTCCGCCCATATCGAGCGCAACTCGCAGACGCTCTATCACCCGGTCTCGAGCTGCGCGATGGGCAAGGTGGTCGACACCGAGCTGCGCGTGCTCGGGATGGAGGGGCTCCGGGTGATCGATGCCTCGGTGATGCCGACACTGGTTCGCGGCAACACCAACGCGCCGACGATCATGATCGCCGAGCGGGCAGCCGACCTGATCCGAGGGAAGGTGGCCGCCGGCGGCGAGGCCGCCGTGCAGCCGGCCGCCGCGTAGCGCACGGGATCACCCGAGCTCCGACTCCCGCGGAGCTTAAGATTGGCTCGTGGATTCGGGAAAACCGCTGCTGCTCTCAGACCAGCCGGCGCCCCACATCCGGCTGGTCACGCTCAACCGCCCCGATCAGCTCAACACGATGACGGCGGAGCTGTGCGCCGAGCTCCACCGCGAGCTCCGAGCGATCGCCGCGGACCGCTCGTGCCGGGCGGCGATTCTCACCGGCGCCGGGCGCGGCTTCTGCGCCGGCCTCGACCTCCACGGCTACGGGCGCGCGCCCGGTAACGAGGGCGACGACGAGGCGCGCAACCGGCTCGCCAACCAGCAGGACATGTCGTCGCTGATCCTGCAGATACGGGCGCTGCCGCAGCCGGTGATAGCGGCCGTCAACGGGCCAGCCGCCGGCTTCGGGCTGGCGCTCGCACTCGCCTCCGATATCCGGTTCGCGAGCGCCGAGGCCGTGTTCCGCGCCGCGTTCATCAACATCGGCGTATCGAACTGCGACATGGGCGTGAGCTGGCTGCTGCCGCGGCTGATCGGCGCCTCGCGCTCGCACGAGCTGATGCTGACCGGGCGGCGCGTGAGCGCCGAGGAGGCGCTCCGGATCGGGCTCGTCGCGGACGTCGTCGAGGGCCCGGCGCTGCGCGACCGCGCGCTCGAGGCGGCCGCGCAGATCTCGGCCCTATCGCCGTGGGGGGTGCGACTGACCAAGCGGGGGATCTGGGCGGCGCTCGAGATCCCCTCCGAGCAGGCTGCGATCGAGTTCGAGGATCGCCAGCAGATCATGTCCACGTTCGGCTCGGCGCCACCCGAGGCGATCGCGGCGTTTCTCGAGAAGCGCCCGGCGGAATTCGATGACTAGATCGGCGCCGGCGGTTCTCGCCGCGGCGGTCGCGTTGACCGCGTGCGGCGGCTCGAGCTCGACCTCGAGCACCGCGACGCACACCGCGACGACGTCTTCGGCTGGGTCGGCCTCGCAGGTCACGACCGGGCCGGTTCGCGGCAAGCTCGTCGGCGACAACCACACGCCGAAGCTCAAGGCGAACTGGTTCTACACCGTGACCGTCACCGACGCGAGCGGGCAGCCGCTGAACGGCACGGTCCTGACCCAGTTCACGTTCGGCGGCCAGGTCGAGGGCCACGAGACGCCGCCGACGCACAAGCTCGTCACTGGCCGGCTCCGCGACAGGATCAACTTCCCGCCGGAGTCGCTGGGAGTGCCGCTCGTCGTGCAGACGGTCGTCCACACCCCGAAGGGCTCGATCACGCTCAGCTGGCCGGTCAGACCCACGAAATGAGCATTCCCCGGGAGGGGCGCGGCGCGGAGGTGCAGTTGCGCGACGTCGCCAAGTCCTACGGGCCGGTCAAGGCGCTCCGGGGAGTCTCACTCGACGCAGCGCCGTCGGAGTGGCTGACGATCACGGGACCCGCCGGCTCGGGCAAGAGCACGCTGCTGAACGTGATCGGAAGCCTGACCCGCGCCGACTCGGGCACGATCCTGGTCGACGGCCGGCCGGTGCCACCACCGCAGGAGGCGGTCGAATTCCGGCGCCACACGGTCGGCTTCGTGTTCCAGGACAACCCGCTGCTGTCGTACCTCAGCGCCCAGGGCAACGTCGAGTCGGCGCTTTTGCCGCTCGGTGTCGGCCGGCGCGAGCGCCACGAGCGCAGCCTCGAGCTGCTGAAGGAGGTGGGGCTAGCCGACCGCGCCGAGCACCTGCCGGCCGAGCTCTCGGGCGGCCAGCGGCAGGCGGTGGCGCTCGCGCGGGCGCTCGCCAACAACCCGCGGCTGCTGCTCGCCGACGAGCCGACCGGTGCGCTCGACGCCGCGAGCAGCGAACGGGCGCTCGACCTCCTGGCGAAGCTGCGAGACCGGTACGGGATGACGGTGCTGGTCGTCAGTCACTCGCCGATGGTGGCCGACCGCGCCGACCGCGTCGTTGGGCTGATCGAGGGCCAGATAACCGGCGGCGGATCTACGCCGGCGCGAGCGCCTCAGCCGCGTACATCCTCCTGACGCGCCAGACCGGATAGACCGCCCCCAGCACGCCGATCGCGACGCCGATCAGCGCCGCGCGTCCGAGCCCCCAGGCAGTCAGGTCCGGCGTGATGAACGACCCAAGGCCGAGTGCGGCCGGGAGGGCGTTACTCGCGATCAGCCCGAGCAGCAGCCCGACTCCGGTCCCGAGCATGCTGACCGCCACGGCCTCCCCGAGCACGAGCCACGCGAGCTGTCCCGCGCTCCACCCGATCGTCGAGAGCAGCGCGAGCTCCCTCCGGCGCTCGAGCACTGCCGCGAGCATCGTGTTGGCGACCGAGAGCGCGCCGATGATCAACGCCAGCACGACGATCAGCAGCACCGCCTTCGAGATCAGCTCGGTGTTCGCGCCGGCGCGGACGGCCTCGCTCGGATCCGAGATGACGGTCACCCCCGAGAGTGCCGAGGTCAACCTCCGTTTCGCCACCGTCACGGATGTTGCGGGCGCGAGCCTGACGGCGATCGTCGTCGCCTCCTGCGAGGTCCTGCCGGCGAGCACCTGCGCGTCGGCGAGCGTCGTGATCGCGCCCGTGTCCTCGAACGTGATTCCAGAGTTGTAGATCCCGGAGACGACGAACCTGCGGTGACCGAGGACGATCGGGTCGCCGGGACGAAGGTGCAGCTGCGAGGCGAGCAGCGTGCCGATCGCGACCCTACCCGCGGCGGGGCCGGCCCCCGCCGTGAACACGAGCCGGCGGGCAACGAACCCGCCAGGTTGCACCCCGAACACGATCGCCGACGGCGCGGCCTTGACCGCCCCGATCACCAGCTGCAGCGGGGTCGCTTCGACGACTTCCGGCTGATCGCGCACTCGGCTCAACGTCGACAGCGGAAGCACGGACGAAGTCGGGTCGCCGGCGTCGGCCTGGAACAGCCCGAGGTCCGCCTTGCCCAGGTGCACGAGCTGCCCGGCGGTGTTGTTGAGGCCCGCCGACAGCCCCAGCAGCGCGACGATCGCGGCGACGCCAACGGCGATCCCCGCAGCCGTGAGCGCGGTCCGAGCCCGGCGGCGCCGGACGTTGGCGACGATCAGCCCGAGCATCCACCTGATTCTCGCTCAGGCGGGCGACGACCCTCAGTCGCGTGCGCATAGGATCCCGCTCGATGGCCGACATCTTCGACGTTTCCGGAAAGACCGCGGTCGTCACCGGCGGATCGCGCGGGATCGGCCTGATGATCGCCCGCGGGCTCGCGACGTCGGGGGTGCGCGTGATCATCTCCTCGCGCAAGGTCCCGGAGCTCGAGGCCGCCGCAGCGGAGATCAAGCAGCTCGGCGAGTGCGAGGCGATCCCGGCCGATCTCTCGTCGCCCGAGGGCGCGCAGGCGCTGGCGGACGAGGTAGGCGCGCGCGTGGACCGCCTGGAGATCCTCGTCAACAACGCGGGCGTCACCTGGGGTGCGCCGATCGACGAGTTCCCGGCGTCCGGCTGGGACCGTGTGATGCACACCAACGTCGAGGGCCTGTTTCACCTCACGACCGGGCTCCTGCCCGCGCTGCGCGCCGCCGCGAGCGAAGAGGACCCGGCGCGGGTGATCAACATCGGCTCGATCGACGGCCTGCGGGTGCCGATCACCCCCAACTTCAGCTACAGCGCCGCGAAGGCTGGCGTCCACATGCTCACCCGGCACATGGCCAAGGAGCTCGCCGAGCAGCACATCACCGTCAACGCGATCGCCCCCGGAGCGTTCCCGAGCAAGATGACCGCGTTCATGCTCGACACCGAGGAGGGGCGCGAGGCGATCGAGCAGATGGTGCCGTTGCACAGGGTCGGCCGCCAGGACGACGTGGCCGGGCTCGTGCAGTTCCTGAGCTCGCGCGCCGGCTCTTACATGACCGGCCTCACGATCCCGCTCGACGGCGGGATCACGGGCTGCGGCTAACCGGCGCGCGCGCTGGCTCGGCGGCGGTAAATTGCCGCCGCGGTGTCAATCCAGGGTCAGCGCAGGGGACTTTTGCGTGGGTTGCCGGTCGTGGCCGTGCTCGCGGTCGCCGTGGGCGCCGTCGCGGGCTCGGCTGATTCGAAGACCGCCGCGAGGCAGGCCGACGCGTCGATCGGGTTCTCGCATGCGGTGATCGTCGATCAGCAGCGCCCGGGATTCGAGCCCGACGTGAAGGTCGACGGCAAGGGAACGATCTACTCGAGCGTTCCCTTTGGGTTCTCGACCACGCAGAGCTTCGTCTGGGCGTCGCACGACGACGGCAACAGCTACCAGCTCACCCCGGGCAACATCGGGCCCGGCAAGCCCACCACCTGCGTCGGCGGCGGCGACACCGACCTGTTCCTGGATTCGGGGAACGCCCTCTACTTCTCGGACCTCCAGGGCCTGACCAACATCTCCAACAGCATGAGCACCGACGGCGGCACGCACTGGGCGACGAATTGCCTCGGGGCCCCCAACACGCCCGACGACCGCATGTGGTTCACGGGAACCGGCAGCGCCGCAGGCAACAACCTCGTGCTCTACCAGGATTACGACGCGACGAGCACCTCGGCGAGCGGCGGCAACCAGCTCGTCGAGACGGTCTCCACCGACGGCACCCACTTCCTGCCCGTCGTCAACACAAACGTCAGCGCCCTCACAGGTGACTGCGCGGGCGCCGCGATCCAGGACTGCGTTACCGACAACGAGGGGATCTCGGGCAACCAGGTCGTCGACCCGGCGACGGGCAACGTGTTCATCGCGCACACCTCGACCGAAGGTTCCGGCAACACGCCGGGGGTCCGGGTGTCGGAGGGCAAGATCAAGCTCGGGACCCCGACGACGGCCACCTGGACCGAAAGCCCCAACCTCGACGGGCCGCTGTGTCCCGACAAGACGTGCGTCGACTCCGGCGGCAACGCCGAGGAGACCGCCGGCGAGAACTTCGCCTCGATCGCGCGCGACTCGGCCGGCTACCTGTACGTCACGTACACCGCCGGGCCGATCGACCACGCTTCCAGCAGCGACCCGAACTTCGGTGGGTACACGGCACCCGAGCAGATCTACGTGGTGCACTCGCTGCAGCCGGCGACGATGGCCGACCCGTCGAAGGTGACGTGGTCCGCTCCGCAGGTGATCACGGGCTCGGGCGCGAGCGCCGGCACGAACACGTTCCCGTGGGTGACTGCAGGCAGCGACGGCCGCGTCGATGTCGCCTGGTACCACACCGACGAAGTCTCGGAGCCCGGAACGTGCGTCGGCAGCGGCTCGGGCACGTGCACGCTCTACGGCGCGGGCTCGTTCACGAAGGCCGAGTGGTCGGTGCAGATGGGGCAGAGCCTCAACGCCCACGCGTCAAGCCCTTCGTATTCGACTTCGAACGTCACCGAGACGTACGTCAAGCACGGGCAGATCTGCACGAACGGGCTCGGCTGCGCGACCGGCGGCGACCGAAGCCTCGGCGACTTCCTGCAGGTGACGACCGACAGCCGCGGCGCTGCGGTCGTCTCGTACGTGTTCGACACCTCCGGCAACAGCTCGGCGGGAGAAGACGTGGGGCCCGAGGCGATCAGCCGGCAGACGAGCGGCCCGAGCCTGCTGGCGTCGGTCGGCACCGTCACCCAGGGCAGTGGCCCGGACGATCCGATGGGCTCGGTCACGGATCCGACCGGCGACGCCTTCTACAACGCCAACGGCAGCAGCACCCCCGCGGGCGACAACCTCGACCTCACCGGAGCGTCGCTCTCGAACGGCCCGAACAACACGCTCGTCGCAAAGATCGACGTGAAGAGCCTCTCCAGTCTCGCGGTCTCTCCGACCGTCGGCGGTCCTGATGGCAGCTGGCTGGTCCGCTGGACCGACGTGCGACCCGGGACCACCGGCAACGGCCACATCTACTACGCCGGAATGGACTCGGGCGGCGGCAGCCCGACCTTCTTCGACGGCGAGACCGCGGGGATCCCTCCGTCCAATCCCGCCGAGCACACCAAGTACATGGCCTACCCGCAGACCAACAAGCTGAGCTCCTCGCAGGCGTCCTACGACGCAAAGACCGGTGTGATCACGCTGAACGTTCCGCGATCGGACGTCGGCAACCCCGCCAACGGCTCGACCCTCTACAGCGTCACGGCGTTCAGCGCGAGCTCGCTGACGCCGCAGTCAGCAACGACGCTGTTCAACCTGACCGACGCGACGACGCCGTTCGACCTGGTCGTCGGCGCGCCCGGAACAGTCGGATCGGCGCCGTCGGGACCACCGCCGCTCCCGCCTGGCTTCTACCACCCCCTACCGGGCTGCCCGAAAGCCACCGGCAAGCTCACCCAGACCGGGGTCGGGCCGCTATCGCTTGGCATGAAGCGCACCCGCGCGCGGTCGGTCCTCACGCACTCCTCGACCCGAGGGCGCCGGTACATGGACTTCTTCTGCCTGAAGCCGATCGGGATCCGAGCCGCGTACCCGTCCCCGGCGACGCTGCGCGGGCTGAAGCGGAACGTGCGGGGCCAGGTGAGCGGCCGGATTGTCGTGCTGCTGACCTCCGACCGCCTGTACGCGCTGCGCTCCGTCAAACCCGGAGCACGCCTGTCGAGGGTCGCCCGTCGACTGCACGTCGGCCGGCGGATCGGGATCGGGCTGAATGACTGGTACCTGTTCCCCAACGGGCGCAGCATCGGCGTGCTCAAGGTCCGCCACGGCGTGATCGAGGAGGTCGGGATCGCCGACAAGCGGCTGAGTTACCGATCGCGCGCGGGCAAGCAGTTCCTCTCGACGCTGCGCTGAGCGCGGGCCCCGTGGCGCGAGCGGCGCTCGCATCGGTGAACATCGGTGTCGCGCTCCTTGTTTGTTAACGACGTCGCGCGTAGACTCGCCGGAGAGCGTAAAGGGGGGGGTTGTGATCGTGCGTCGCGTCATGCTTGGGGTGCCTGTCCTCGCGGCTGGTCTGGTTGTCGCCATCGCCGCTGGAGCGTTCTCGTCGGGGAGCCGCCCGGCGGAGCGGCCCGGCCGGTGCGCGCGTGGCGCTCTCGAATCTGCCGCAGCCCCTCCAGGGCCCGGTATCGGCGGCGCTGGGCGGGGCCTCGCCCGCATACCGGATCCGGACCGACGGCTCGGGCCTCTCGGCGGTGAATGCCGGGCAGGGTCTGCGGTTGCGGTTCGCTCGCTCCGGCGTCACGGTTCGCTCGGGATCGGGCGGGCTCTCGCTCGGGCTGACGGCGGTTGGACGCGGCGACCGACTTCAGGACCTCGCGAAGGTCTTCCCGCGGTATCGCGGCAATCGGGTCTGGTACTCGCGCGGGACCGTGGATGAGTGGTACGCGAACGGGCCGTTGGGCCTCGAGCAGGGCTTCACCGTCTCCCACCGCGCTCGGGGCGCCGGCCCGCTGACGTTGTCGCTCGCGGTCACCGGCGGGTTGCGCCCGGTGCTGGCGAGCGGCGGCATCGCGTTCGGCGGCTCGGCGGGACCGTCGACGCTGCGCTATCGCGGCCTGGTTGCCACGGATGCGCGAGGGGGACGGCTTCGCGCGTGGTGGGCGCTGCGATCCGGGCGGGTCGAGGTCCAGGTAGCCGATCGGACCGCTCGTTATCCGGTGCGGATCGACCCGTTTGTGCAGCAGGCGAACCTGTTCAACGGAGCGACGGAGTCCATTGGGATCAGCGTTGCCATGTCCCGCGATGGGAATACCGCACTGGTCGGTGGCCCACAGGACAACAGCCAGCTCGGGGGCGCCTGGGTTTTCACCCGCTCGGACTCGACGTCGTGGTCGCAGCAGGGCCCCGAGCTCAAACCGAGCGGCGAAACCGGAAACGTTGGATTCGGGACCAGCGTTGCCCTGTCGGGCGACGGCAGCACAGCGCTGATAGGGGGTCCCCTCGAGAACGGGTTCGCCGGGGCGGCGTGGGTATTTACCCGCTCTGGTTCGACCTGGTCTGAGGTGGGCGGGATGGTCGGCCGCGGCGCCGTTGGCGCCGCCTTGCAGGGCAAGAGCGTCGCGTTGTCGGCCGACGGCGGCACCGCGCTGATCGGGGGGCCAAACGACAACGGCGACATCGGCGCGACGTGGGTCTTTACCCGCTCGGGCTCGACCTGGTCTCAGCAGGGACCGAAGCTCGTCGGCACCGGCGCGGTCGGCACCGCGCAACAGGGCCGGAGCGCTGCTCTCTCGAGCGACGGCAGCACCGCGCTGATCGGGGGGCCATTCGACAACAGCTCGAAGGGCGCGGCGTGGGTCTTTACCCGCTCGGGCTCGACCTGGTCTCAGCAGGGATCGAAGCTTGTCGGCATGGGCGCGGTAGGCGCGGCCGAACAGAGCCTGAGCGTCGCCCTGTCGGGCGACAGCAACACCGCGTTGATCGGTGGGCCGTCCGACAACGGCGGCCTCGGCGCGGCATGGGTGTTCGCCCGCTCTGGCTCCACCTGGTCTCAGCAGGGGCCGAAGCTGGTGGGCACCGGTGCCACGGACGCCGCCCAGCAGGGTACGAGCGTTGCCCTCTCAGGAGACGGCAGTACCGCGCTGAGCGGCGGCCCGATTGACGGTCGCTTCAACGGGGCCACCTGGGCGTTCACCCGCTCGGGCTCGACCTGGTCCCAGCAGGGATCGAAGCTCGTCGGCACGGGGGGCGACGGTGAGAGCGAACAGGGCACCAGCGTTTCCCTCTCAGCAGACGGCAGGACTGCGCTGATCGGGGGCCCAAACTTCGGTGGCGCGTGGGTGTTCGCCGTACCGCAGCCGCCGACGGTCGACTCGTTCTCGCCTGGGTCGGGGATCACCGGGAGCCACGTGACGATCACAGGCACGGATCTGTGGGCCGCCACGAGCGTGAAGTTCGGCAACCTGGCGGCGTCGTTCACCGTCGTCTCGGCGACGCAGCTGGACGCGACCGTTCCGAACGGGGCGGTTGCGGGAACGATCTCCGTGGTCACCGCCGCCGGAACCGCGACGAGCTCGACGAGCTTCACGCCGAGCCTGTCGATCACGCAGATCTCCCCGAGCAGCGGACCGTTCGGGACGGTGGTGACCGTCAGGGGCGTCGGATTCACGCCGAGTTCGACGGTGCAGTTCAACGGGAGCGCTGCGGCCACGGCCTTCGTCAATTCCGGCGAGGTCACGGCGACCGTCACGTCGTCCGCGACAAACGGCCCGCTCACGCTGACAAACACCAGCGCCCCTGTCGGAACCGTGCAGTCGACGGCCTTCTACACCGTCACTCCGCACATCCCGCCGGAGATCGATTCGTTCTCGCCTGGCTCGGGGATCACGGGGAGCGGCGTGACGATCACCGGGAGCTATCTGAGCGGCACGAGCAAGGTGATGTTCGGGAGCGTGCGGGCCACGAAGTTCACGGTCAAGTCGCCGACGAGAGTCGATGTGGGCGTCCCCAACGCAGCCGTGGCCGGGCCGATCTCCGTCACGACCGCCGCCGGCACCGACACCAGCGCGACCAACTTCACGCCGACGCTCTCGATCACGAGCTTCTCGCCGGGCAGTGGCCCGGTGGGGACCGTGGTCGACATCCACGGCCTCGGATTCACGCCGGCGTCGACCGTGCAGTTCAACGGGACCGCGGCGTCGAGCGTGACGTTCGTGAGCTCGACCGAGGTGCAGGCGACGGTGCCGTCGGGTGCGACCAGCGGGCTGATCAGCCTCACGAACACGAGCGCTCCCGCCGGAACCGTCAGCAGCGCGAACAAGTTCACGGTGACGTAGGCAATCGCCCGATCAGGCGACCGGCTGGTGCCCGAGCCGCTCGAGCACCTGCTCGAACACGTCGTGCGGCTGGGCGCCGGGCACGAGGAAGCGCTCGTCGACCAGCCACGCCGGCACACCGCCGGCGCCGAGTTCGATCGCGGCCCGGGTGAACGCCTCGATCTGGTCCAGATATCGCCCGCTGTCAAGCGTCTCGCGGATCTCGCGCTCGTCGAGGCCGACGGCCGTCCCCTCGGAGACGAGCACGGCCTCGTCGCCGATATCGAGGCCCCTCGCCCAGTAGGCGTCGAACAGCCTCGGGTGGAGTGCGGCGAACGCGCCGCGCTCGCGAGCGAGCTCGCCGAGCATCAGCGCGCGGCGCGAGTTGGGGATCTTCTCGATGTTGCCCGCGTACGGGAGCCCCGCCTGATCGAACATCGCACGCTGCCGGTCGGCAACCCCGCCGCCATAGCGTGCCTCGAGCTCGGAGAACGGGATCCCCTCAGGCGGGTACTCCGGATGCAGGTCGAACGGCCGCCACGTCAGTCGCGCGCCGAACCGGCGCTCGAGCCACGCCGCCCGCTCCAGGCCGACGTAGCAGAACGGTCATATGTAGTCGGACCACGCCGTGATCAGCGGCGGGTCCTGGTGCGTTGTCTCGGGTTGACCGACCATCGGCTAGATCGCACATTCTGCCGCTCTCGGCTGCCGCGCGATCATCCGATGGGGGCGATGCGCGTTCGCGTCGAGAGTCGATGATTGAGACGTGAACTGGGAGCTCGCGATCATCTCCGCGTCGGTGCTGGCGGTCGCCGGGCTGTCGCGGCGTCTGGCCGGAACGCCGGTGACGCCGGCGATGGTGTTCGTCTTGATCGGGGTGGTCGTCGGACCGCTGGTCGTCGACGAGGTCACGGCCGCGCCGACGAGCGCCGGTGTGCGCACGCTGGCGGAGGCGGCGCTGACGGTCGTGCTGTTCGCGGACGCCTCGCGGATCAAGTTGCGGGCGCTGAAGGGCGAGTACGCCGTGCCGCTGCGACTGCTCGCCATCGGCCTGCCGCTGACGATCGTGCTCGGCGCCGTGCTGGCGAATGCGATCTTCACCCAGCTGACCGTCGCCGAGGCGGTCGTGCTCGCGGTCGTGCTCGCGCCGACCGATGCCGCCCTCGGTCAGGCGGTCGTGACCGAGCCGCGACTCCCGTCGCGCATCCGTCAGGGGCTCAACGTCGAGAGCGGGCTCAACGACGGGATCTGCGTGCCGGTGCTGCTGATCGCGCTGGCGGTGGCGGATGTCGGGGACAGCTCGATCACCGGCTCGCATGCGGTCCGAATCGTCGCCGAGGAGCTCGGCTATGGAATCGTCGGCGGCGTCGTGGCCGGGTTGGCCGCGGCGGCGGTCGTCGCGTTCTCTCACCGCCGAAACCTCCTCACGGGATCGTGGCTCCAGGTGATCCCGGTCGCCGGCGCGGGCCTCGCGTACGGAGTCGCGGTCGCGCTCGGCGGCTCTGGGTTCATCGCAGCGTTTCTGGCCGGGGCGATCTTCGGGGCGCTCGTGAGCCGTGAGTCCGACGAGGCGTCGCGCTTCAACGAGGAGCTCGGGGGGCTGCTCGGTGGAGTCACGTTCCTGATCTTCGGCGCCGTGCTGCTCGGCCCGGCGCTGAAGCACCTGAGCTGGAAGCTCGTGCTATACGCGGCGCTCAGCCTGACGCTGGCGCGGATGCTGCCGGTCGCAATCGCGCTGATCGGCAGCCGAGCAAGATGGCGAACGGTCGCGTTCGTCGGGTGGTTCGGTCCTCGCGGCCTGGCCTCGATCGTATTCGCGGTGCTCTCGGTCCAGGAGGCGAACCTGCCGCAGGCGAACACGATCCTGTTCGCGGCCTACCTGACGGTCGGCCTGTCGGTGTTCGCGCACGGGATCACGGCGGCCCCGCTCGCGAGGCGCTACGCACGCTGGTACGAATCAGCTGCGCACGGACGCAGCCCCGAGATGGAGAGCGTCCCGGTGCCACACCACCGCGCTCGCGGAAGACCCCCACTCGCCGACCGACAGAAAGCAGGCTGAACATGGAGACCTGGGACGCAATCACCTCCCGCCGCAACGTCCGGCAGTTCGCCGGGGAACCGATCGACGAGCCGGTGCTGGATCGGATCCTCGAAGCCGGTCGGCGGGCGCCGTCGTCGCGCAACTGGCAGCCATGGGACTTCGTCGTGGTCACCGATCGGGCGCAGCTGCGCGAGCTGTCGACGGTCGGTCCGGGCGCGTTCCACGTCGCAGACGCCGCGGCCGCGGTCGCGCTGGTGATCGAGGATTACGACGACCCGGCGCTCCGTGAGCGCGCCCGATATGACGTCGGCCAGGCGACGATGGCGATGATGATCGCCGCCGCCGATCAGGGAGTCGGCAGCGGCCACGTCGGCGTTCAGGATCAGGCGAAGGCGCGCGAGGTGCTGGGTCTCCCGGACGACCGTCGCGTCGCCTACATGGTCGACTTCGGCTACCCGGCCGATCGCCCGCTCGCACCGATCCGCAAGCCGGACCGCAGGCCGTTCGACGAGGTCGTGCACCGGGGACGGTGGTAGTTGAATAGCGCCGGACCAGAAGCTCCTCGCCGGCGGCGATACGTGCCGCTGTTCCGCCGGGTGGCCGCGATCAACGCGGTGCTGCTGCTGGTCGCGGTCGGGGCGACGATCGTGGTGCTCGTTCCCGGCCACGAGGCCTCGTACCGGTTCGAGGTCGAGGGAGTCGTGCTGCTGGTCGTGGTCGTCGCGCTGGTCCTGCTGAACACGTTCCTGCTGCGGCGAGTCGTGCGCCCGTTGCAGGACCTGACCGCACTCGCGCGCACGGTCGACCTGACGGATCCGCGCCCGCCGATGCCCGACGCCGAGCCGACCTCGGAAGCCGGCGAGCTCGCCGTCACCTTCGGGGAGATGCTCGAGCGGCTTCGGGCCGAGCGCGGCGAGGCGACCGGTCGGGTGCTCGCCGCACAGGAGGCCGAACGGCTCCGGATCGCGCAGGAGCTGCACGACCAGGTTGGGCAGGAGCTCACCGCGGTATTGCTGCTGCTGGCGCGGCTCCAGGCCAGCGCCCCGGACGAGCTCGGGCCGCTGGTGGCCGAGGCGCAGGAGTCGATCCGTTCGATCCTCGAGGACGTCCGACGGATCGCGACCGAGCTCCGGCCCGAGGCGCTCGACGATCTCGGGCTCGAGAGCGCGCTCGCGGTCCTCTGCGACCGGTTCGCCGTGCGCTCGCGGATGGAGGTCTCGTGCGAGATCGCCGAGCCGCTACCGGAGCTGTCGCCCGACGCCGAGCTGGTCATCTACCGAGTCGCGCAGGAGGCGCTCACGAACGTCGCGCGGCACTCCGGCTCGGGCGAGGCTGAGCTGTCGCTGCGGCCCGTCAACGGCCGTGTCGTCCTGACGGTGCGCGACGACGGACGCGGGATCGACTCGCAGTGGGTGCCAGGCGGCGGAGTCCGCGGGATGCGAGAGCGTGCGGCCCTGGTCGGCGCTGCGCTCAAGATCCTCAAGCGTGAGCCGGGGCCGGGGACAGAGGTCGAGCTCTCGGTGCCGACCGGCGCCGCGTGATGATTCCGCTGCGGACCCGGATCCTGCTGGCCGAGGACCACGCCGTGGTGCGCGGCGGGTTGCGGATGGTCCTCGACGCTCAACCCGACATGGAGGTCGTCGCGGAGGCGGGGGACGGGGCCGAGGCCCTCGAGCGCGGTCTCGACGATGGAGTCGATCTCGCGATCCTCGACATCGCGATGCCGCGGATGACTGGGCTGCACGCGGCGCGGGAGCTGCATCGGCGCCGCCCGGAGCTGCGAATCCTGATCCTGTCGATGCACGAAAACGAGCGCTACCTGTACGAAGCGCTGAAGGCCGGCGCGTCCGGGTACGTGGTCAAGACCGTCGCCGACCGCGACCTGGTCGAGGCTGTCAGGGCGGCGATGCGCGGCGAGCGGTTCCTGTACCCCGGGGCGATGACGCCGCTGATCGAGGAGTTCCTCGACCGCGCGCGGCGCGACCTGCCGGTCCGCGAGGATCCGCTGACCCCGCGCGAGCGCGAGGTCGTCAAGCTCGTCGCCGAGGGCCACTCCAACAAGCAGATCGCCGAGACGCTCGTGATCAGCGAGAAGACGGTCGAGCGCCACCGCGCGAACGTGATGGACAAGCTGGGGATGCGCGATCGGGTCGCGCTCACCCGGTACGCGATCCGTCACGGCCTGATCGAGCCCTAGCTCCGTTCCGCCCGCGGCGCGAGGAAGAACCCCGCCGCGAGGCGCGTCCGCAGATGGGGGCTCGCACCCATTCCACTCCCGGTGCTGCTGAGCCACCGTGATGTCAATGCGAAAGGAGCGTCCATGACCACCGTCGCGACGAAGCCGTCCGCCACCCAGCTCGAGGCCCGCGAGGCGCCGCCCGAGCGCACCCGGGTGCTGGTCGTCGACGACCACCCCGCGATCCGGGCGGGCCTGCGCGAGCTGCTCGCCGACGAGGCGGACTTCCAAGTCGTCGCGGCGGTCCCCAGCGCCGAATCCGGGCTCGCCGTCGCCGAGCGCGACCCCGTCGATGTCGCCGTCGCCGATTATCAGCTCGGCGGCCGCACCGGGCTGTGGCTCAGCCGCAAGCTCAAGAGACTTCCTCAGCCGCCTGCCGTGCTGATCTACTCGGCGTATGCGGATGGCCTGCTGGCCGCGGCCGCCGTTGTCGCCGAGGCAGACGCGATCGTCAGCAAAGGCAGGCTCGGAGCCGATCTCTGCGAGGCGATCCGGAGCGTCGCCTCCGGGCGGCGGCAGCTACCCCTTCTGCCGCCGCGGCTGGGGGAGAGTGTTCGATGTCGACTCGACCCCGAGCAGCAGGCAATCTTCGGATTGCTGCTCGCCGGGATCGCGCCCGCCGAGGCGGCCGCAACGCTGGGCCTCAGCCGTCCGCGGCTGGAAGCCCAGCTGTGGGAGATGCTCAGGCGGCTCGAGGGGCCGCCGGGATGACCACGCTGACCGAGCGCGCGGCCGCCGTGGCAGCGGCGGACGGACACGACCGGCGCCGTCCCGAGGCTCCCGGGCGGCGCCGGTACGTGCCGCTGCTTCACCGCGTCGCCGGGATCAACGCCGCGCTGGTCGTGGTCGCGGTGACGGTCACGATCCTCGTGCTCGCGCCGGGCAAGATCTCGGCGCTGACGCTCGACGAGGAGGTAGCTGTGGTGCTCGGGGCCGTCGCCGTCGTCGTGCTCGCGAACATCTACCTGCTGCGCAGGATCGTCAGCCCGCTGCAGGCGCTGACCAGATTCGCGCGCGCGGTCGACCTCGACCGCCTGCGCGACCGGATGCCGGGCGCGCAGCCGACCTCTGAGGCCGGCGAGCTCGCGCTGACGTTCAACGAGATGCTCTCTCGGCTCGAGTCCGAGCGACGAGCGTCGACCGCGCGCGTGCTGCGCGCGCAGGAGGACGAGCGGCTGCGAATCGCGCAGGAGCTCCACGACCAGGTCGGCCAGGATCTGACCGCCGTCCTGCTCGGGCTCTCGCGGGTGGCGTCGCAGGCCCCGGACGAGCTGCGAGGGGACGTCGGGTCCGTCCAGGAAGCGGTCCGCGCCAGCCTCGAGGAGGTCCGTCGGATCGCGCTCGAGCTGCGGCCGGAGGCGCTCGACGACCTCGGGCTGGCCAACTCGCTCGCCGTCCTCGCGGAGCGGTTCTCGCACCAGCTCGGGCTCGAGGTCGATTTCACGATCGCGCCGGATCTGCCGTCGCTGCCGAGCGAGACCGAGCTCGTCACCTACCGGGTGGCGCAGGAGGCGCTCACGAACGTCGCTCGCCATTCGGCGAGCACGCGCGCGACGCTGACGCTCGAGCGCGGCGACGGGGGCCTGATCCTGACCGTCCGCGACTACGGACTCGGGATGCCGCGCGACACCGTCGCGGGAGCGGGGATCCGAGGGATGCGCGAGCGCGCCGCGCTGATCGGCGCGAGGCTCGAGCTCGGCAACGCGTCCTCGGGTTCGGGGTGCGAGGTCCGGCTCGAGGTGCCGCTGTTCGAGGAGTGCGGATGACCCCGCTGAAGGCGCGGATCATGCTCGCCGACGACCACGCGGTCGTCCGCCACGGGCTGCGGATGGTGCTCGAAGCGCAGCCCGACCTCGATGTCGTCGCCGAGGCTGGCGACGGGCTCGAGGCGGTCGATGTCGCGCTCGCCAAGGACCTCGACCTGGCGGTGATCGACATCGCGATGCCGCGGATGACCGGCCTGCACGTCGCGCGGGAGCTGCATCGCCGCCGTCCGGAGCTGCGGATCCTGATGCTTTCGATGCACCAGAACGAGCG
Source organism: uncultured Solirubrobacterales bacterium (assembly GCA_963788565.1). Lineage (GTDB taxonomy): Bacteria > Actinomycetota > Thermoleophilia > Solirubrobacterales > Solirubrobacteraceae > Palsa-465. The sequence goes on from CAWBHJ010000001.1 coordinate 50,422, forward strand.
CTACCTGTACGAGGCGCTGAAGGCCGGCGCGTCCGGGTACGTGGTCAAGACGGTCGCCGATCGCGACCTGGTCGAGGCCTGTCGCGCGACCCTCCGCGGCGAGCGGTTCCTCTACCCCGGCGCGATGACGCCGCTGATCGAGGATTTCCTGGACCGCGCCCGACACGACCTGCCGGTGCGCGAGGACCCACTGACGCCGCGCGAGCAGGAGGTCGTGAAGCTGGTCGCCGAGGGCAACAGCAGCCGTGAGATCGCGACCGCGCTCGTGATCAGCGAGAAGACGGTCGAGCGTCACCGCGCCAACGTCCTTGAGAAGCTGGGGATGCGCGACCGGGTGGAGCTGACCCGCTACGCGATCCGCCAGGGGCTGGTGGAGCCGTGAGCACCCGGGCGCCAGCCCCCCGCCGCTCCGCCGGCCTCCCGATCCACGTCGTGCTGGTCGACGACCACCCGGCCGTGCGCCACGGCGTCCGCCAGCTGATCTCGGCCCAGGATGACCTGGTCACGATCGCCGAGGCCGGATGGGCTTCACAGGCGACCGCGGATCTCGCCCGCTGGGCGGACGTCGTGGTGGTCGACTACCACCTCGGCGGGCGCGACGGGCTGTGGCTGACGCAGGAGATCAAGCAGCGGCCATCGCCTCCGCCCGTGCTCGTCTACTCGGCGTTCGCCGACGCGACGCTCTCCGCGGCGGCGATCGTCGCGGGCGCGGACGGCGTTCTGAGCAAGACCGCGCTCGCCGACGAGGTGACGATCGCGATCCGGCGTCTGTTCCACGGCCGCCAGTACCTGCCCGCGATTCCGGAGTCGTCCGTCGGGGCGCTCCGCGCGCGGCTGACGCCGGGCGACCAGGCGATCTTCTCGCTGCTGATCCACGGGCTCGAGCGCGCCGAGGCCGCCTCGCAGCTCGGGATCACCGTTCCCGAGCTCGACGCCCGACGCCGGCAGATCGTGCGCACGATCGCGCCGGACGCCCCGAGACACGGCCTGCCGGATCCCTCCGGCACGCCGCTGGCTTTCGACAGACGCCAACGACCAACGAACTGAAGGTGACCCGCGGCCGGTGACCAGACCGGCGCGCCGCCGTAAGCACGTGGCGGCGCGCCGGTTTGACGCGCGCCGCCACGGTCCCCGTGCTCCCCAGAAGGGTGCCCGGTGGCCGGCGGGCACGACCCCGCCGGCCACCAGAGCATCCGCCGTTACGAGACACCGGGAGAATCGGGTGGGGTCTGAGCGACCTCGCAGGCGTCCGTTGTCGACGGTGGAACTCACTCTCTCAACGCGGCGCGCGCCGAGGAATGGGTGGCAGCACCCATCTTCGAGCCGACGCGATCACGGGTCGCAGGCCATGGGTGGTGACCCGGATTTCCCCCTTGACGACTCGTGGTAACCAGCGTAAACTTGTTGATGGTTATGGAGTACGGAGCGGACAATCGATACGGGAGCCGGTTGTTGGTGGCGCGGCGGCCCGGCGTGCGCGACCGGCTAACGGCACGTGTCCGCGCTCGCCGGCTCGACCAGGACCTCGCCGCGGGCATGCACCCGGAGATGACGCCGGCGCTCGCGTTGCGCGCGCGACGGCTGACGGCGCCACCTCGCCGGCGGCAGATGGCCGACGGGTACCGCCGGTTGCCGCTCGAGGCCCGCGGTCGTCTCGACTGCGTGGGAGCCGAGCTCGAGCGTCTCGCCGAGACGCTCGAGTCTCCCGGGCCGGTGACCGCGACCGGAGCCGCGCAGGCGTGGCTGCTGCTCACCGACGGAACCGGCCCGCTCTACAACTCACGCGGCCCGGCCGGGGTCAGGGCGGTGGCTGAGCGGACGCTCGACAATCTGAGCCTGGAGCCGGCGAACGACGAAGGCCTGTAGTCGGCGGCCGCGATAGGCTCGCCTCCGGTTGGGGTGCAACCAGAGGAGACGTCCATGCCCGATGAAGTTCCGGTCCTGATCGTCGGCGGAGGCCCGTGTGGCCTGGCCGCGTCGCTGACGCTCTCACGACTCGGCGTCGACCATCTGCTCGTCGAGCGCCATGCGGAGCCGCTCCACCATCCGAAGGCGGTCGGGTTGATGCAGCGCACCGCCGAGCTGCTGCGCGCCTGGGGCGCCGAGGGCGAGATCCGCGCGCGGGGCGTACCGCGAGATTTCTGCGGCCAGATGGTGTGGACCACGACCCTCAGCGGCGAGGAACTCGGCCGAACGCTGACGCCCGACCCCGACGACGGCGTGCCGGATCCACCCAGTCCGACGTCGGCGCTCCGCTGCCCGCAGCACATCACCGAGGCGGTTCTGCGCGCTCGCGCGGCCGACCACACGGAAGCCGAGATCCGCTACGAGTACGACGTCGCCGAGCTCTCGCAGGACGACTCGGGCGTGACGGCGAGCCTCACCGACCGCGCCACCGGCGAGCGGTCGACCGTCCGCGCCGGCTGGGTGATCGCGGCGGACGGCAACGAAAGCCGGATCCGCAACGCGCTCGGGATCGGACGCAGCGGCCAGGGGGACATGGGCCACTTCGTCAACATTTTCTTCCGCGCGCAGTTGACCCCGCTTGTCGCGGAGCGCCCCGCGTGGTCGTACACGGTCATGACCCCCGAGATCGCAGGCGCGTTCGTCACGATCGACGGCGGCACCGAGTGGATCATGCACCGCAACCTCGGCCAGGGGGAGCGCGTCGAGGATTTCACGCCGGAGCGCTGCGTCGAGGCGGTTCGGCTCGGGGCGGGTCTGCCCGACCTGGAGGTGGACGTGTTGAGCGTCGGCTCCTGGATCATGGGCGCCGAGCTGTCGACCAGCTTCCGCGACGGGCGCATCCTGCTCACGGGCGATGCGGCCCACCGCACCACGCCCGACGGCGGCGTCGGCATGAACACCGGCATCGCCTCGGCCCACAACGCCGCGTGGAAGGTCGGCGCCGTCGCCGCCGGCTGGGCCGGCGAGCCGCTGCTCGACACCTACGAGCAGGAGCGGCGGGCGGTGGCCCAGCGCAACGTCGACTACTCCGCGCAGCGAGGCGAGTCGCTTGTCAAGATGGCCGAGGCGATCCGCGCCGGCGACCTCGACACCGTGCGCGAGGTGATCGCCGCTCGTGGCGCCGTGACGGGCTCGCGCCAGGGGATGGATCTCGGCTACACGTACGAATCGGCCGCGATCGTCCCGGACGGCACCGAGCCGCCGGCGGTCGAGAACCCGATGCGCGACTACGTGCAGAACGCCCGCCCCGGCGCCCGCGCACCCCATCTCTGGCTCGGCGATGGCCGCTCGACGCTGGACCTGTTCGGCGCGGGCATGGTCGTGCTGACGGGCGCTGCCGGCGAGGTGTGGGCACACGCCGCGGAGGACGCTGCGGGCGACGCGCCGGTCACCGTGCACGCGCTGCCCGACGGCGGGCTCTACGGGATCGAACCCGACGGTGCGGTCTGTGTACGCCCGGATGGCTTCGTCGCCTGGCGCAGCAGCTCCGCGCCTGCCGATCCCGCCGCGGCGCTTCGCGACGCGCTCGCGACGGCGCTCGGGCGGTAGCCGGCGCCGCCTGAGCGCGGCAAGCCGTCCGGCCCTCGGATTACCGTCAGCCGGTCGTGATCAGCGCCACGGTCTTCGACTGGCTGTACAACGCCGGACGCTGGACGTGGCACGACCCCGACGGCTACAACTTCATCAGCGGGCCGCTGGCCGACATCACGCTGCTCGGCGCGGTGTACGCGATCCTCAGGCGTCACAACTGCCATGTGAAGGGCTGCTGGCGGCTCGGCCGCCACCAGGTGGCCGGTACCACCTACGTCGTGTGTCGCAAGCACCACCCGGATGAGAGCCCGTCGGCCGACGACGTCCTTACGGCGGCCGCCGCGCACAAGGATGCGCTGGCGGCCCGCAAGGAGGTGGTCACGGACGTCCGCCACGTCGCGCACGACGTCGCGGCCGACGTCCACGAGGTCGCGGAGGACGTCCACCAGGCCGGGGAATCGCTCGAAGGCGATTCGCTTCCGAAGGACGAGGGCGGCTAGTCATCAAATAACGTGACGGACCCGGGTCGCCTGGGCTACCGCACCTGACATTGAGGAGGCTGGGAACGTGAGCGGTCTGAACGTTGTCGGTCTCGGGGGCTCGCTTCGAGACGCGTCGCGTAGCCGAGCAGCGCTCGCGGTCGCTCTCGAAGGTGCTGCCGCGGCCGGGGCGGCGGTCGAGTTGCTCGATCTGCGAGAGCTTGGGTTGCCGATCTACAGCCCCGACCTCGAGGCCGACGCGCCGGCCGTCGTCCGGACGCTGCTGGAGGTCTGTTATGAGGCCGACGGGATGTTGTGGAGCAGCCCGATGTACAACGGTTCGGTGTCGGGCTCGTTCAAGAACGCGATCGACTGGCTGCACATGCTCGGCTCGCGCGAGCCGCCATACCTGCACGACGAGGTCATCGGCCTGATCAGCGCTGCCGGGGGAACCCAGGGGCTGCAGGTCGTCAACACGATGGAGTTCTCTGTCCGCTCGCTCCGCGGCTGGGCGGTTCCCTACGTGGTCCCCGTGCCGCAGGCCGCGCGCGTGTTCGCCGACTCCGGAGCGGTTCAGGACGAGCTGGTTGAACAGCAGCTGCGGCTGCTCGGCGAGGAGGTGGTCCGCGTCGCCGAGCGGTTCGCCAGGAATCCCGCGCTCCACCGGCAGGGCGAGTGCGACGATGCCGCCGAGCGCGTGGTCATGTCCGAGTAGCGCCGACGCCCGTGACGGGCGGCGGGTCCGTCCGTCGGGCCGCTTAGCCTGCAAACGTATGTTCGCCGTCGCCGAGGATCAGCCCACCGCCGACGCGCACTGGCTTCGCGAGCTGAACCCCGAGCAGCGGAGCGCGGTCAGACATCCCGGTGGGCCGCTGCTGATCCTCGCCGGCGCTGGCACCGGGAAGACGACCACGCTCTGCACGCGGGTCGCGTGGCTGGTCGCCGAGGGGACCCCACCGGAGCGGATCCTGTTGCTCACGTTCACCCGCCGCGCCGCGCGGGAGATGCTCGGGCGGGCACGGGCGCTGGTCGCGGTGCCCGCGGGTACGGGCGGGATCCTCGGCGGGACGTTCCACTCGGTCGGGCACCGGTTCGTGCGGATGCACGCGGCGGCGCTGGGGCTCGCGCCCGGGTTCGGCGTGCTGGACGCGGGCGACGCGGCAGACCTGATCGACCTGATCCGCGAGGAGCACGGCCACGCACAGCGCCGGGATCGCTTCCCGAAGAAGAGCACGCTCCTGGACATCTACTCGCGCACGGTCAACGCGCAGCGGCCGCTGGCGAAGGTGGTCGCGGAAACATTTCCGTGGTGTGAGGAGCACACGGAGGCGATGGCGGGCCTGTTCAAGGCGTACTCGGCGCGCAAGCGGACCCTCGGCGTGCTCGACCTCGACGATCTGCTGCTCTACTGGCGTGCGCTCGCGCTCGACGAGCACGTTGGGCCCACGATCGGGGACGCGTTCGATCACATCCTGATTGACGAGTACCAGGACGTGAACGGGCTGCAGGTCGAGATCGTGCGCGCGCTCCGCAGCGAGCGGCGCGAGGTGACGGCCGTCGGTGACGACTTTCAGGCGATCTATGGGTGGCGCGCCGCATCCGCCGAGCACATCCTCGAGTTCCCGACCCACTTCCCGGACGCCTCGGTCGTGACGCTCGAGCGCAACTATCGATCCACCCAGCCGCTGCTCGACGCCGCCAACGCGCTGGCCGCACAGGCCGAACGCGCATTCCCCAAGCGGTTGCGCTCGGAGCGGACCCAGGGCACGAGGCCCGAGCTGGTCTTCTGCCGCGACGAGTCCGCCCAGGCAACCGAAGTCTGCGAGCGGGTGCTCGCGGCGCGCGAGCGCGGGATGGAGCTGCGCGAACAGGCGGTGCTCAGCCGCACGTCTCACGACACGGCTCTGCTCGAGCTGGAGCTGACTCGCCGCCGCGTCCCGTTCGTCAAATACGGCGGGCTGCGTTACCTCGAGGCCGCCCACGTGAAGGACCTGATCGCGCTGCTGCGGCTGGCCGACAACCCGGCCGACGAGATCTCCTGGTTCCGGGTTCTTCAGCTGCTCGAGGGCGTCGGCCCCGCGCGAGCCCGGCGAGCTCTCGACGCGCTCGTGACCGGAGGGGCAGACGGGTGGCACGGGCGCTGGGGCTCAGCCCGCGAGCAGCTGCCGGCGGACGCGCGCACACCCGCCGACGCGGTGATCGCGGCGCTGCACGGCACGCGCGAGGAGCGTCGCGCCGGGCCTGGCGCCGAGCGTCTGCGCGACGCGCTGGCGCCGATCATCAAGGTCAGGTATCCCGACGGCGCGCTTCGGCTCGCGGACCTGGATCAGCTCGTGGCCGCGGCGCGGGAGTCGAGCGCCGAGTTGCGGCATTTCGTCAGCGAACTCGTGCTCGACCCGCCGAGCTCGAGCGCCGACCTCGCGGGCCCGCCGCACCTCGATGAGGATTACCTGGTGCTCTCGACGATCCACTCCGCGAAGGGACTCGAATGGTCGGCCGTCCACGTGCTGGCCCTCTACGACGGAAACTTCCCGGCCTGCATGTCCGCGGGCTCGGAGGAGGAGATCGCCGAGGAGCGCCGGCTCCTGTATGTGGCGATGACCCGCGCCCGCCGGCAGCTTCACCTCTACGTGCCGGTGCGCTACTACCACCGTCCGAATGGGAGCGACGACGCCCACGGTTACGGCAAGCCGTCGCGGTTTCTGACCGCCGAGCTCCAGGACCTGTGTGACGTCACCCGTCCGGCGGAGCACCTAGCGCAGCCCGATCATCGCGTCGAGTCCGCGCGCCGGATCCGGGTCTCGGTCGACTCGCTGTTCGAATGAGGGGCAACCGACGTTGGGTCAGTCGGCCATGCCCTTGTCAAGGAGCTCGCGCTGCGCTGATTCCGTCTTGGCCAGGTCCCCGAGCCGCATGCCCCGGAGCACGGCCGGAGCTTTGGTGAACTGGATCTCGCGGTAGTCGACGACCTGGGCGTGGTTGCCCCAGGGATCGCGGAAGTCGAGCGATCCCGAGGACTGCACGTCGATGCCCGCCTCGCTCATTGCCTCGCGCACGGCCTCTTTGTCGTCGACCACCAGCCCGAAGTGGCGTGCCCCGTCCGCGGGTTGGGTCCGACCGGCGGCCAGCGCGATGAACTGGTCGCCCATGTCGATGAAGGCCATCCTCTGGCCGGCGCGCCCTCTCAGCTCAAAGTCGAAGAACCGTGCATACCACCTGAGCGCCTCGTCGACGTCGCCGACCTCGAGCGCCAGGTGGTTGATCCCGACGAGCCGCGCCATCCCGGCATCTTCCATCTTCAGGGGCGCGGTGTCCATCGGGCCGTCCGTGCTCGCCGCGCGGTTTCGCTCGCGTAATCGACAGTTGACCGCGAGGCGCGATGAGTTCGCCGGCTTGACGCAGTCTCCACCTTCGATGGACAACGATCTGCGACAGCTTCGGGAGTCACTGACGGGCGATGTGCTGGGGCCGGCCGACCGCGAGTACGAGCAGGCGCGCCTCTGCTTCAACCTCCTGATCGACCGGCGGCCGGCGGCGATCGCGCGCTGCGTGGATGCGGACGACGTGGCGCGGGCGCTGGCCTTCGGTCAGGCTCACGGCCTGGAGATCGCCGTTCGCGGTGGCGGTCACAACCCCGCCGGGCATTGCGCCGTCGACGATGGCCTGGTGATCGACTTGTCGCGGATGCGGAACGTCGAGGTCGACCCGGACGCGCGTCTCGCCATCTGCGAGGGCGGCGCCACCTGGCTCGACTTCGACGCGGCGACCGAGGCGCACGGCCTCGTCACGCCGGGCGGTGTGGTCGGCTCCACCGGGGTCACCGGACTCGCCCTCGGCGGCGGCATCGGCCACCTCACCGCCCAATACGGGCTCACGTGCGACAACATCATCGCCGCCGAGCTGGTCACTCCGGCGGGCGAAAGGGTTCGTGCGAGCGACGACGAGAACCCCGAGCTGCTCTGGGGGCTCCGCGGCGGGGGCGGCAACTTCGGCGTCGCTACGCAGCTCGAGTTCCGGCTCCATCCCCTCGACCGGGTTGTCGGCGGCCGGTTCGAGTACGCCGGGGACGGCGTACGCGACGCACTCCGGACCTTCCGCGACGTGGATGCCGGCGCTCCCAACGAGCTGAGCTGCCAGGCCCAGCTCGCGGTCGACGCGGTCTTGATGCCGGCTCTCACGGTCGCCCCCTGCTACACGGGCTCGGCTGAGGATCCCGAGGAGCACCGTGCGCTGCGCTCGGCTCCGGGGCTCGTCAGCGACCGGGTCCGCTCCCAGGGTTTCCTCGATCAGCAGCGCGTCTTCGATCCCGGCTACGGGGTGGATCGCAACTACTGGAAGAGCCACTTCGTCCGCGAGCTGACGGACGAGCTGATCGACGAGCTGCTCGCGCGGATCGCCTCGCTAGGTCGGCCGCCAGGGGCGATCCTGTTCGAGTCCCTGCGTGGGGCGCCGAAGGATGTCGACCCGGCCAGCGCGGCGCTCGGCTACCGAGGGGCGGCATTCAACGTCAGCGTGATGGCGAGCTGGACCGACGCTGCCGTCGACGACGAGCACATTGCGTGGGCGCGCGAGACGGCGGCGGCGATCGAGCCGTGGTCGGTCAGCGGCGGCTACGTCAACTACATGCAGGCGGACGAGCCCCTCGACCGCGTGCGGAGCGCCTACGGCACCGACTCGTTTGACCGCCTCCGCGCGCTGAAGTCCCGCTATGACCCTGACAACGTCCTGCATCGGAACCAGAACATCCCGCCGATATCAGCGGGGTCCTAGCGCGCTCGCGCACGCTGGAGCATCGCGGCTCTGTCGCTAGATTGGCTCCGAACTCGGATGGTGAAGGCTTGTTTGAACGGTGCTCGGACCCGCGAGGAGCACGCGGCGGTTCCTCAGCTTCCGGCTGAGCTTGCCGCGGATGCGCTGGCGGTCCGCCGAGCCGGTGCGTTCGCGGTCCACGTCCACCCGCGCGATGCAAGCGGCGCGCAAACACTCCGTGCGCGCGCGTGCGACGCCGCGGTCGCTGCAATTCGGAACGCCGCACCGGGGCTGCCCGTCGGCCTGTCGACCGCAGAGGCGATCGATCCTGACCCGTTCTCGCGCGCGGCGGCGGTCGAGGCATGGCGCCAACGCCCGGACTTCGTCTCGGTGAACCTGTCCGAGCTCGGGTGGATGGGAATCGTGCGCGCCGCACTGCGCGCGGGAATCGCGGTCGAGGCGGGTCTCGCGACACCGGAGGACGCCGAGCGGCTCGCGGGCAGCTCGTTCACCCACCAGGTCGTGCGCGCGCTCGTCGAGGTCGACGGCGGCGCCGACGACGCCCGCGCGATCGCCGACCTCGTCCCGGGTCAGATCCCGCAGCTCTGGCACGGCTACGCCCACCGAACATGGGAGGTGATCGCGGCGGGGGCTGCGGCCGGACACGACGTGCGCGTTGGCCTAGAGGACGTGCTGGCGCTGCCAGACGGTCGCCTCGCGGCCGACAACGCCGATCTCGTCGCGGCCGCCGTGGAGCTGACGGGGACCTGAGGCGAACCGCTCACCCGCCGGCGTCGCCTTGATGGGCCGCGACGAGCGCGAATGAGCGGGAGCTTCGTTGGCATGGTCCGAGGTGTCCGCGGCCGGGAACCAGGTCTCGAGCCAGCCTCACGGCGGCAGCTCGTCGGCGTCGCGTCCGGCCGCACCCGCGGCCTCCGCTGCGGAGCCTCAACCGGCCCCGAAGCCGGCTGCGAACCCCGCGCCGAGACGGCGACGGTAACGTCTGAGCAATGAGCCGGACGCGCGTGACCGTGGACCTGGCTGTAGTTGCCGTGGGAGCGGCACTGCTCGTGGCCCTCGCTGGCTGCGGAGGTTCGGCTCCCAGTCGCGCGTCCGGCCCATTCGGCTGGCTGACCCCGACATCGCCGCCGGCCCACTGGAGCGTTGCTCGGCTACCGGGCGGCGCGATGCTCGCCTACCCGCCGGGCTGGACGCCGCTGAAATCCGACCCCGGTACGGCCACGGTGGCCCTCCTGGGCGGCGGCGACCGGATCGACGCCTACCTCAACGCGACTCCCAGGCAGGGGAACGAGACGCTCGCCGACTGGAGCCGCTTTCGCCCACAACACAACGGGGCCGAGGGCGACCGCGCCGTGCGCCTGATTGCCGCGACCGCCGACGCGCGGTTTCGGTCGGGACGCGGGGCGTGCGTGATCGACACGTACACGACCTCGAAAGCCAGCTACCGAGAGATCGCGTGCCTCGTATCCGGCCGAGGCTCGAGCGCGGTGGTGGTCGCCGCCGCGCCGAGCGCGCTGTGGGACAAGGAGGCCGCCACGCTCCAGCGAGCCGTCTCGAGCTTTATCGCGTGACCGAGCACGATCGAAGAGGTCGGCGCGTTCCTCAGCCGTGAGGTGAGAGCCGCAGTCTCCGGGCCGACCGCGACGGCGGTTGGATCGATGTCGGCCGTCGCCGAGCCGGAGAAGGCCGGCGACACATCGCATGAAGATGCC
>CAWBHJ010000002.1:0-387795 GCA_963788565.1 uncultured Solirubrobacterales bacterium
TTGCCCGGATCGTGACCGACAGTTCGAGCCCACCGCCGGGTCGCGGGCGCGCGGTGATCGTGGCGTCGTGAGCGCGGGCGATCGCGCTGGCGATCGAGAGGCCGAGGCCGACCCCGTCGGAGGAGTTGAGACGCTGCGTTGGCGCGGGCGAACGGCTCGAACAGGGTTGGGATCTGCTCGGCGGGGACGGTGGGCCCTGTGTTGGCGATCTCGAACACGGCGCTGTCGGCTTGCTGGATCGTGCGGAGTCCGATCCAGCCGCCCGGGTTGTTGTGGCGCACGGCGTTCTCGACGAGGTTGGCGATCATGCGCTCGAGCAGCACGCGATCGCCGCGGGCGAGCGCGGGCTCGAGCGCGGCGTCGACCTTGATCGGCGCTGATCGATCGCTGCGCTTGCGTGGCGTCGAGCGCGTCCTCGGCGGCGGTGGCGAGATCGATCGGTTCCTGGGTGTCGGGCCGAGCGTCGCTGGTGGCGAGCGTCAGGAGCGCCTCGACGGTGGCTTCGGCCCGCTCGACCGATCGCTTGACCCGGGCCGCCATCGCCTCCAGCTGCTCGGGCGTCCTCGTCGGCTTGGAGAGCGTGACCTCGATCGCTGTTCGCATCGCGGTGAGCGGCGTGCGCAGCTCGTGCGCCGCGTTGGCGACGAATCGCTTCTGGCTGGTGAACGCGGCGTCGAGCCGCTCGAGCATCACGTCGAAGGTATCGGCCAGTTGCTTGAACTCGTCATCCGGGCCGGTGAGCGCGAGGCGCTGACCGAGCCGGAGCTCGGAAGCCTGCTTCGCGGCCTCGGTGATCGACCGCACCGGCCTCAGCGCCCGCCCGGAGGCGAGCCAGCCGAGGCCGGCCGCGGCGATTGCCAGGATCCCGAGACCGATCGCTGAAGCGATCCGCAGGGCCGACAGCGCGTCCCCGCGCGCCTTGGGGCCGGCTCCGACGATGTCGATCAGGTGGTTGCATTGCGCGAGCAGCGACGGAGACGTGGGCAGGGGTTTACACAGTCCCAGCAGCGCCCTTTCCTGCGGCGTGAGCAGCTTCGGCGGTGGCGCCGAGCGCGGCAGCAGCACCGCGGCCGCCAGCGTGTACGTCAGCGCCAACAGCACCACGCCGGCCAGCATGAACAGGAGCGGCGTAGAAGACGGCGAGCCGGGTACGCATCCGCCGGCGGCCAGAGCCGCCGCAGCGCGACGGACAGGGCCGCGGGCGTCATCGCACGCGGTAGCCGGCGCCGACTACCGTCTCGATCACGTCGGGCTCGCCGAGCTTACGCCGCAAACGCGCGAGCGTCACCGCCACCGTGCGCGTGAACGGGTCGGCGTTCTCGTCCCACACCCGCTCGAGCAGCTCCTCGGCGCTGACCACGGCGCCGTCGGCCGCCAGCAACACCTCGAGCACGCCCAGCTCCTTGCGCGTCAACGAAAGTTCCCGCCTCGCCCGAGTCGCGCGCCGCCGCGCCCTGTCGAGCACCACATCGCCTCTGACCAAGAGCGGCGGCCCCGCCGGCGCGCGGCGGGCCAGCGCATGAATCCGTGCGACCAACTCCTCGAACGCGAACGGCTTGGGCAGATAGTCATCCGCGCCCAGGTTCAGACCCTCGACGCGGTCGCCGATCGCCCGCCGCCGCGGTCAACATCAAGATCCGCGCCTCCGACCCGCCCTCGCGCAACGACACGCACACCGCGTCGCCGTGCACACCCGGCAGGTCGCGGTCCAGCACGATCACGTCGTAGCGGTACACGACGCCCTTGTGCAGCGCGGCCGATCCGTCATACGCGAGGTCGGTCGCGATCCCACGATCGCGCAGCCCCTCCGCGATGTCGCGGGCGAGCTCCACGTGATCCTCGACCACCAGCACGCGCACCCGAACATCGTGCACCACCACACATCACAACGCCATCACATGGCAGCGACCACGCTCAGCGCTCCCCTGGTCAGCAGCTGGCGTGTTGCACTGGTGTGACCCCCGGCGGCGTACAACCCTCGGCCATGACGCCACATCGCTACCAACTCCTCGCCGCCGCGACTGCCGCCGCCGCCCTGCTCGCCGGCTGCGGCGGCTCGAACTCGCCAGAGCTCCGCCGGCCACCCGACCCCAGACCCAACGGCTGCAGGCCGCGGTGAACTTCGCCGACTGCATGCACTCGCACGGGGTGCCCAACTTCCCCGACCCAACAACCTCCCCACGCGGATTCAAGTCTGCTCGCCCGAGCTCCAGTGGCGCAGTCACCCGCGTTCCAATCGGCGCAACGACCTGCCGGCACCTGCTGCCGAACGACGGCCCACCCAACCAGAGTCCGGCGCACAGTCAAGCTCAGATCACCGCGCTGCTGGCGTTCGCCCGCTGCATACGCAGCCACGGGTTCCCGAGTTTCCCCGATCCGAACAGCACCGGCGAGCTGACCCACGAGATGCTCGCCACCGCCGGGATCGACCTGCGTCAGCCGGCCGTGCCGCAGGCCGCCGACGCGTGCGTCAGCGTCACCCACGGGGTCATCACCAAGGCGATCGTGGCCCGTTTCGTCGCCGGACAATAGGGCGTCGATTCGCGACGCACCACCGTGCGGCGCCGGCCAGCCTGGCCCGATCAACATCACCTCGCTAGACCCCTACGTCAGTTCCGGCTCGGCAGTACTCGACAGCCCGTCCCACGACCAGCGCGGGATCCTGAGGCCGCTCGGCACGTCGTCCGCGGAGCGGTGGTAGCGCGACATGGTGGTTGTCGTGGCCCAGGCGAAGTATCTGTGGAGCGTCTCGCGCAGTGGGTCGTCTGCGCCGATCCTGACATCGTCCATCGCCTGGTCGAAGCACGCGATCGCGCGCCGATCCATCTCGTCATGAGGTCCGTTGCCGCTATGCAACTGGACCACAGAGCTCTCACTCCCATACGCGGACGGAGTAGGCCGCCGGCCCGCCCAGCGCCTCGGCCCAGTAGGCGGCGAGGCGCTCCGAATGGTCGGGGCGGAAACCGTGACTGAACGCGTGGCTCACCACCTCGTCGGCCATCACGCGTGTGTGCCACGCATGGGCGAGACTCAACAGTCCGTCGGACCCGCCGACCGCCTCGTAGACCGTACCCATCGCGCCGCCGAGGATACGAGACGACCGTGCTCCCTCCTCCCGCGCCCACGCCCGCGCCCGCGTCGGCAACGGCCTCCGAGGTGTCGCTGAAGCGTCGCTGACTCGGCGGCGCCAACGGCAAGGTCTAGGGCGCGGTCGACCCCTGCCCGGGGAAGAACGGCCACTCCTCGAAATGCCGACACCGACCGCCGACGGAGAGTGTGATGATCCAGAGATCGCGGTAGACGCGTTGTGGCGGGTCGCGGTACACGATTTCGAGGCGGGCCACGGCCGTGTCATCTTGCGCCGCGACGATCTCGGATGTGAGCGTGAAGATCTCGTCCGGTCCCTCGCGTTCGTCCTCCCAGAACCGTGCGATCGCTCCGAGTCCGACAATCGGCTCGTCGAACGGCGCTGCCTGATAGGTCGCGTCATCGGTGAACAGCTCGCGGAGAGGCTCGATCCCCGCCGTGCGCCAGGCGGATTCGTAGGCAGCAATCCACGCGCCGAACCGGTCGCCCATGATGTCGACTCTAACCACGCGTCTGGAGGTTGCGGTCTTCCACGGCCATAGAAGAACCACCGCATACTCGGCGGTGCTGGTCGTGGCTTCCGGGCGGGTTGACGCCCAATGCGATGAACCGGGTCAGCCGGTGTGACGGTGGCGGGCGCGATCGAGGATCAGCCCGATGACACCGATCGTGAGGTCGGGGTCGTTGAGCTCGACGTAGTGATTGCTGCCGGTCGCAAATATGTGCGGGGTGAGCGGCTCGAGAGCACGAGCGACCCCGCGTGAAAGTTCAAGACGTCCGTTCCGTTGATTGGGTTGGTGTTCCGCCGCTGTTCTCGCTGGCTTCGCGCAAGCCCGTTGGATTCGTCGCACACGCGCGTTCGGATCCTTGGGCCCCTCGCCTGCGTGGCAGCGGTGGTTATGGTCCCGAGCGCCGCAACTGCGGCGCCCGTCGGCTCGTCCTTCTCATGCCGCGCGAGCGCGGCCCGGGTGGCCTTGAGCGGACTGCCCGTGATCGAGCCGTTTGTCGCCAACAGCCCTGATGCCCCCTGCGCGACCGATAGCAACAACGTACTCACCCCGACCACGATCGGTCCGATAGCTGCCAACGCCGTCAACGTGAACACCGACCAGACGCCCAGGACGCTGGGCTCGGCGGATCTTGTCAACGGCGATCACGCGACAGCGTCGTCGACCGTCACCAACCCCACTGTCACGCTGGGGGCCCTGCCGTGCACGCCGACGTGCTCACGGCTGCGGCAACGTATACGTGCCGGAGCGGGGCACCGGTCGCGTCGAGCTCCGGCGAGGTGGCTGGCCTCACCGTGAACGGGCAGTCGATGACGATCCCGCAGGGGACGAACCAGACGATCCCACTAGGCTCGCTGGGAACCCTGGTGCTGAACCAGGTCGACACCAGTGAGGCGGGGCGCATCACAAGACGTGCAGTGCTGTTGACGACCCCGCTGGGAACCGTCGTCATCAGCGAGGCGACCGCCGACATCTCCGGTAATCCGTGTGCTGTGACGCCGGCGCGGCCGGCACCACCCCGGGCTCCGCGTCCGGCTCCCCGGCCGCCGGCTCGACCTCGGGCTCCGGCTCTAGGGCCGCCACGGCTAATCGTGCTCCCGCCGGCCGTCGGACGACTGATCGCGCTTCACGCGTGTGTTCGCGGGCGGTTCATCGCCAGGGTCATCGGCCACGAGATCCGGACCGTGACATTCTCGCTCGATGGCGGGCATCGCGCGACCGTGCGCGGGGCGCCCTTCCAGACCTCGGTACAGGCCTCGCCTGGACGACACCTCCTACTTGCGCGCGTGAGCTTCCTCAAAGCGACCCACGCGCCGGCGCGGACCTTACGGCTGAGGTTTACCGGCTGCAGTCCGGTACCGCCGGCCTTCACCGGCTAACAATGAGCCGCCTGCGCGCCGGGACGGCCTGCGTAGCTGCGGCCGCCGCGTGCCTTCTGGTCTGCGCAGCCCCCGGGTGCGCGACAACGATCCCGCACGACCACGCTCTCTCCAACGAGGCGACGTTCACCCGCTGGGCCTACGTCGCACGGATCGGAGCGATCTACAGGGCACCGACCACGCGGTCGGGCCGCGTCGCAAAGCTGCATTGGCTGACGGAGGACTCGTTCCCCGAGGTTTACCTACTGCTACGCGCGCACTGGGATTCTCATCGAAGGGAGTGGGTGCGGCTTCGGATCCCGATGCGGCCCAACGGCAGCACCGGCTGGGTTCAACGTAAGGACCTCGGAGCGTTCCACCTCACACACATGCAGATCGTGGTGGACCGCCAGCGGGTTCGGATCTCAGTCCGGCGTGAAGGCCGCCAGATCTGGAGCGCGCCGGTTGCCGTCGGCAAGGCGAGCACCCCAACGCCGGCCGGGCGCTTCTGGATCCGCGAGGCGTTTCCGATCGACGACCCGCAATCGGGCTACTGGCCCTACGCCTTCGGCACCAGCGACTACTCGACCCTCACGGACTGGCCAGGCGGAGGCGTAGTCGGTATCCATGGCCCCTACTACGAACCACAGGACATCCCGGGATACGTCTCACACGGTTGCATCCGCCTCCATGTGTCCGACGACGCGTGGTTGGCCCGCCACGTCGGCGTCGGAACCCCGTTGCTGATCCTCTGACGCCCCCGGTCTCGCCGGATTGCGCCTGAAGCAGTCGTGTCGGCGCCGTGGCCGGGAACTGCTTCCGCGGCCGTGCCGGAGTCGCTGGCCGGTCAGATGATCGACCGACCAGCGCGTAAGCAGCTCCGACTCAGGGGTAGTGCGGCAGCACGGTTGGTGTCCCGAACCTCGCCTACCGGAGCTTCAGCAGGCTTCTGGTTGGTTGCGAGGGGCGTCAGGTGCCCCAAACGAACTTCACGGTGATCGCCCCCGCGTGCCGGTCAGCGCGGTGCGCGCATGTCATGTTCGCCGGCTCCCCTCGGCCAGCGCAGAAAGGACGAGAGCCGACGGGATCCGAGTCAGCGGGAACGCTGGTGCCTTGATCGACTTGCGATCGTGCGGCTACCGGCGCCCTGGCGACCGCTTTCATGCTCGGGCCGCTCTGCATCGCGCGATCACGTTCGCGACGCCTCGATCGCGCCGATCGCCGACCCAGGCGAGCGCTTCGCCGCGCGACCAATCGACGACCCCGCTCGGCTCCGCTCGAACCGTGTCCCCAAGTGCGATCGGCACCTTCGTCGATAACTCGTTCCACAGCCACGGGTTGCTGGTGAGCGTGGCGCCGGTCAATCCGGTGCAGTCGATGAGCGCGCCGACGGCCGCGACCACGGGTAGCCCGGCACCTATAACACGGCGGTGACCTAGCCCCACGCGCCGCGCGTTCAGCTGATCTGGTGCATGTCGTTGCCGACGCTCAGGCCGGAGTTACACCCAGACTCGGTGCTCAGAGCTCGGCGAGCGCCGCCGAGGCGGCCGTTTGGCCGGAGCGGATCGCCCCGTCCATATATCCGGGCCACTGCGCTGAGGCGTCCGAGCTCGCATAGTGAAGGCGCCCGATCGGCTCTACCAGCGGGTCGTTCAGCGAGGTGAGCACGCCGGGTGGGTTAAAGCTCCCGTAGGCGCCGCGGGTGAACGGCTCAAGCGCCCACATCATGTCGACGTAGCCGATCGGGGTCAGCGCCTGCGAGCCGAAGTAGCGGGCAAAGCACGCGAGCGCGGCCTGCCGGCGCGCCGCCAGCGACGCGCCGTAGAACGCACGGCTGTCGTTCCCTTCCATGAAACCGACGAGCACCCCAGGATTTCCGTCAGGCGGGGAGTTGTCGTAGGTGATCCGGATCGGGCCGACCTCGGAGGTGGCGGAGCCGTTGAGTCCCTGCTCGCGCCAGAACGGCCGCGAGTAGATCGCGTTGAGCTTGAGCACCGACCCCATCGGCTCGCGCTGGAGGAGCTGGTCGACGGGTGGCGGAAGCGGCGGGTCAAAAGTGATCCGGCCGAGCAGCGTCTTGGGCATCGTGAGGATCGCCTGGCGGGCGTGGAACGTTTCGCGGTCGGAGTGGAGCGCCACGCGGGCCCCGTTCTGGTCGACCGCCCGCACGGCGACCCCGAAATGGACGGCCCGCCCCAAGCGGGCGGCAAGCTTCTCGGACAGCTGCTGCGGACCGCCAACGAAGCGCAGGCTCTGCGCCGAGCCGATCAGCGTGTTGAAGTCGCCGCCGACCCCAGAAATCGATTGGAGCAGGTCAAGCAGCGAGATCTGCTCGGCCTCCTCGCCGTACACGCCACGGATTGCGAGCTGTGTCAGGTTTTGCGCCTCGGCCGTATGGAGGTTCTGGTTGATCCACGTTTGGATCGTCTCTTGATCCCAGGTTCCGGCCTGGGGGGCACTCCACGGCTTGTCTCCGGGTACAGAAGCGGCCATCCGGTTGAACTCCTGGATCGCCACCTCGAGCTCGACCAGCGAAGCGGGATTGGCCGGCGGGATGTCACCGCTGTAGGTCTGCAGCTGCCCCTGGGCGTTGTAGTAGACACTGTTGCCGTTGGCGTAGGTGTCGAAGATCGCCACCCCGAGCTCCTTGGCCAGCCCGAGGACCTTGTCCTGGCCCGGCCCGGCCCACTCGCCGCCGAGTTCGGCCACCTTGCCAGGCGCCAGCGGGTGGTCGAAGTTGCGCCCGCCCACCCGCTGACGTGCCTCGAGGACTACCACCGACCGACCCGCCGCGCGCAGCGCAGTAGCGGCGTTGAGTCCAGCCAGGCCAGCGCCCACGACGGCGACGTCGTAGACCTTCGGACGGGGCGCCCGGTGCCGCCGGCGCGTCGCGGCCGCCGCGTCCTCCTCGCTGAGCGCGCCGGCTGCTGCCGCAGCCAGTCCGCCGGTGATCACCTCGCGCCGCCTGAGGCCTCCTCCGCTCACGGCGCAGCCTAAAACGCGGCGGCCACGTTAATGATCACGACGTGGCCATGAGGAGCGAATCTGGTCTCGGGGTCCAGCTCGCCCGTCCCGACCTCGAACTGCAATCCCGGCGTCGAGCCATCGCCATGGCCACTCACACGGCGTTGACGAACATAGGTCGCACTCTCGGCGAAGGATCCGATCAGGGAGAAGACAGCGGCCCGCGCCTCCCCGACGCCGCGCGGCGCGCCGCGCCAATTGAGATCGAGGACGTATGCATCCGTGTCGTCGGTGTGGTCGTCGATCAGCGCGAGTCGCCGGTCACGCTGACACCAGGCCACGACATGCGGCCGGAGATGCATCTCAGGCTCCTCGGCTACCCACGCAAATTGGCTGAACGCCGCCACCAGCTCGCTGGCGCCCGCAACGAGCTGAGCCGCGTGACCGACGCCGTGCCCACGTTGATCGCCGTCCCAGCGAGTCGGCATGAGCCCACGCTACAACAGGAGCTAGCGACCTAGTCTTGTCCGCCTGCTGGTGTCAGGCTTCGTGGCCGACTGGTAGGTGTATGTCGCGTCCGCGGAGACGGTTCACGATGCTCCAGCCGGCTACTGCACCCCATGCTCCTTCGAGCAGCACGAATCCCCACTGGTGTGTGATCACGGCCGCGGCCGCGAGGCCGAAGCCACCGAAGAGGTTGAAGGTCAGGTACCGGTAGGAGCGCACGGACCAGACGCCCTTTAGGGAGAGGGCGTAGGCGATCAGCACGATGACGGCTCCGCTCCATTGCAACGCCTCGGACATGAGCGACCTCCAGGACCTGTTGGGGTGCTGCCTCTCGTTACCGAGCTTAGAGCTCGCGTGGACCTGCTTCGTCACGGACGCACTGGGTGTTCGGGCGGGCCTTCCAAAGTGGGTTGTCGATGAGGCCTGCTGATGTTTTGATTGGTGTTCGATGTCCGTCCAAGCCGAGCGTCCGATCCCGACCGCGCTGAAGAACGCTGACGTCGCCGTCGACCGGTATGGCGCGTTCGCACGGCGATGGCTCGACGGGATGTGGCGCGGCGACCCGCTCGCTGACGCCGTGGTCGCATCCGGCGCCCGGCTGGTCCGGCGCGCGATCGCCGAGGGAATCGATGCCGCCCCTGACGCGCCCGAGGCGCTGGTCGCCCTGTTCGCGGCGCTCGACACGCCGCCGGCATGGATGGACGCCGATCGGTGCGACCGTGCGGCGGGGCACCTCGCCCGGCAGAACCGCGAGTACGCCGTCGTGCTGGGTGCGGCATCGCTGCTCGCCGGTGCGCAGAACACCGTCGCCGGCAAGCCGCTCACGTTCACGGGCCGCTACGCGAGCGACGCCGCCACCCGCTCGATCGAGGTCGGATCGTGGCTACTGGCAGTGACCGCGCCAGGCGGCCTTGACCGTCGGAGTCTCGGGTTTGAGCGCACGGTACGGGTACGGATGATCCATGCGCACGTGCGTGCTCACCTGTCCCGGCACCGCGACTGGGACACCGACGCCTGGGGCCTACCGATCCCGCAGTCCTACATGATCTTCACGCTCGCCGAGTTCTGTTCGATCGCGGTGCGGGCGATGAGACAGCTCGGCGTCCGCTACACCGACACCGAACTCGACGACATCGTCCATCTTTGGCGCTGCGTCGGTCACTTTGTCGGCGTCGACGACGACCTGCTCCCAGCAACAGCCGACGACTACGCGCGAATCGAGGCGCTATTTGCGCTCACCGCGCCCGGTCCCGACGAGGGCGACCGCGCGTTTGTCGCGGCCATGACCAGGTTCCAAGCCGCCGAACTCGCGCGCCTGCTACCCGCTTCCTGGGCGCCAGCGATCATCCACGGGCTCCAACGCGCATTCATCGGCGACAAGGCAGCTGACGACCTCGCGATCCCGGACACATGGTGCAAGCACCTGCCACGCGTGTTCGGGCCGCTCACCGCCACGGCGTATCAGGCACACGACTCGCTCTTCCCCGACGGCAAAAACCGGCGCACCATCCGCGGCTACCGCACGCAGGCGAAAACGCTCGAACGGCTACGAAACGACCACGCCGTCAGACACGAACTCGTCGACGACACGACCTAGACCTGCGGCACGACCCAGACCGGCGGTCAGCGCGCTCAGGCCGTATGGGCGGCACGATCCAGACCCGCGACGGCCCATCTCTACGATTACGAGCAGGAAGGGGCGTCCACATGAGCATCAATGCGAGAAAGGGGCTTCGTCGTCCCACTGCAATCGCGACGGTCGCGCTGTTCGCGGCGCTCGCGGTCGGCTGCGGGGCCAAGTCCACGTCGTCGACGAGCTCGGGGGCCAAGCCGGCCACCAGCTCCATCTCGGGCACGATCAGCATGGACGGAATCTGGTCGGGTCCCGAGCAGGCGGCATTCCAGGACGTGATCGACACGTTCCATCAGCAGTACCCGAACGTCGCGGTCCACTACAGATCGACCGCCGACAACACGGCGACGGTGCTCGCGAACGCTGTCGCTCACGGTCGCCCACCCGATCTGGCGGACATCGCCCAGCCGGGGCTGATCCAAGAGCTGGCGGACCGTGGCGCACTGAGGCCCGAGACGTACGCGCTCTCGTCGTACAGGGCGAACTTCGGCCCCGCCTGGGTGAAGCTCGGCACGATCAACGGCAAGTTGTACGGGGTGGTGTTCAAGGCGTCGAACAAGTCAACCGTCTGGTACAACGTCCACGCCTTCAAGACCGCGGGTATCTCGGCGCCCACCACTTGGCCCCAGCTCCTGTCCGACGCCAAGACCTTGAGGACCTCGGGCACACCCGCTTACTCGATCGGCGGCGGCGACGGCTGGACCCTCACTGACCTGTTCGAGAACATCTACCTTCGCCAGGCCGGTGTGGCCAAGTACCGGGCGCTGTCGGCCCACACGATCAAATGGACTGACCCCACGGTCACCAAGGCGCTCACGACCATGGCCGCGGTGATCGGCGACGCCTCGAACATCTACGGTGGCCCGAGCGGCGCGGTCCGCACCGAGTTCCCGACCTCGGTCAACAACGTCTTCGAGAGTCCGCCGAAGGCGGCGATGGTGATCGAGGGCGACTTCGTGCCGAGCGCCGCGACGGTCAAGGCCACGCCGGCCACCGACTACAACGTATTTCCGTTCCCGTCGATCAACGGCTCTGGCCCCGAGGTCGTGATCGGCGGCGATACGATCGTCGCGTTCAGGGACAGCCCCGCGATCGAAGCGTTCATCAAGTTCCTGACGACGCCGCAGGCGGCGGCGGCTTGGGCGAAGCACGGCGGCTTCGCTACCGGCAACCAGAACATGAGCCCGAGCACGTATCCGCACCTGATCGTCCGGGCGACAGCAGAGCCCGTGGCCTCCGCCAGAACCGTCGTGTTCGACATGTCCGACGAGCAACCCAGCGCCTTCGGCGCCACGGTCGGGCAGGGCGAGTGGGGCCTGTTCCAGGAGTTCTTGCGTAACCCCAAGGACGTCAACGGGATCGCCGCGAAGCTGGAAGCCGCGGCGGCCGCCGCGTACAAGAAGTAACGGCGACGCTACAGGTTGACCGACGCCATCCCCGACTCGTCGTAGCGCTCGCCGGCTGCCGCCGGCAACTCGGCGTCGATTCGCCGTAGGTCCTCGTCGGTCAGCTCCACGTCAACGGCGGCGGCGTTCTGCTCGAGATAGCTTCGCCGTTTCGTGCCGGGAATCGGGACGAGGTCCTCACCCTGGGCGAGCACCCAGGCGAGCGCGAGCTGGGCCGGCGTGATCCCCTTCTCGTCCGCCATCTCCGCCACCTGGGCCGCGAGTCTCAGGTTGGCCTCGAGGTTCTCGCCGGTGAACCGCGGCCCGCTACGACGGAAGTCGTTCGCGTCGAGGTCGTCGGGGGAGGTGAACCGCCCGGAGAGGAACCCCCGGCCCAGCGGTGAGTACGGCACAAAGCCGATGCCCAGTTCGCGACAAGTCGGCAGCACCTCGCGCTCTGGATCGCGGCTCCACAGTGAGTACTCGGTCTGCACGGCCGTGATCGGATGAACCGCGTGAGCTCGGCGGATGGTGTCGGGCGCGGCCTCGCTCAGCCCGATGTGGCGCACCTTGCCCTGCTCGACCAGCTCCGCCATCGCGCCGACCGTCTCTTCGATCGGCACGTTCGGATCGACGCGATGCTGGTAGTACAGGTCGACATGGTCGGTGCCCAGCTGCCTCAGCGAGATATCGATCGAGCTGCGTACGTGGTCGGCCGATCCGTCGAGCGGGCCGATGGTCGACATGTCGCCGGGCGTGGCGTTGTCCATGCGCCTGGCGAACTTGGTCGCGATCACGTACTCGTCACGGTGCCCTTTGATCGCGCGGCCGACCAGCTCCTCATTGGTGAGCGGGCCATACAGCTGGGCCGTGTCGAGGAAGTTGATGCCGAGCTCGAGCGCGCGCTGGATCGTCGCGGTCGACTCGGCTTGGTCCGTCGACCCGTAGAAGGCCGACATTCCCATGCATCCGAGCCCCAACGCCGATACCTCGAGCGAACCGAGCTTGCGCGTCTTCATGGCTACTCCAATCTGTCCGTATCAAGTACCAGCTCACCATAGAGCGCAGCCGCTGGTCGCCAGCGACCTCCTCGCCGTCCGCTAATCCACCTCAACCAGCGGAAACCCAAGCCGCGCGAAATGCCGCTGGACGTCGCCCGGCGAATACCGCGAAGCGGCCGTCGGCGAAGTGGACCGACACGTCGTCCAGCCGCGCGGAGCGGAGCAGGGCGAGGTTGGTGTCGACTGTCGCGCAGCGGTCGTGGGTCATGCGCTGTACCGCCGCGCACCACTGCTCGTCGCTTGCGCCGCGGGCGCGCGCCTCGCGCTCATGCCAGCGCCACAGCAGCGCGTCCAGCGCCGGCGTCGCCCCGAGCACCTGTTCGGCGTTGACGAACACGCCGCCGGGGCGGAGCGAATCGCGGGCCCGGGCGTAAAGAGACGCCTTGCCGGCGTCGTCGAGGTGATGGATCGCGAGCGACGAGACGATCGCGTCGAACGGGCCAGCGGGCAGCGGGTCGGCGAAGTCCTGGACGAGCGCCGCCGCGACCCGTGAGCCGAGGTTCGCTTCGGCCGTGCTGATCATCGAGGGCGCTCCGTCGAGCAGGGTGAACCGCGCCTCGGGGTACGTGGCCGCGACCGTCATCGCGAGCGCGCCGGTTCCCGTGCCGAGGTCGAGAACCGTGCGCAACGGTCCGGGCTCTGCGAGCTCGAGCGCCCGGACCGCGCTGTCGTAGAACGCGTCGAAGCATGGGAGCAGCTGACGGCGCGAGTAGTTGGCCGCTTCGTCGTCGAACATCGCTGTGGTGGCGTTGGTCATAACGGACGACCGTACGTTATCACGAACGCAAGCCGGCGAAGCAGCGTCCTCCGGGTTCGTGGCGGACCATCCGGACAGAGCGATCGGGCGCATGCTGCGGCCGCTGCCCGTAAGGTCTCTCGATCGTTATGGACGTCAGCGCCCCGCCGGATCCCGCTGTCGACTCCCTCGGCGTCGTGGCGGAAGCCGCGGAACGCGCCGGGGAGACGTTCGACCTGGCCGCCCGCCATCTCGACGGATCGCTCGTCGATGTGCTTCGGATCCTTGGCTTCGACAAGGAGTTTCGCTCGGCGCAGGGCTCGTATCTCTACGACGCCGCCGGCCGTGGCTATCTCGACTTCCACACGGGTGAAGGCTTCGCCAGCCTCGGTCACAACCACCCCGATGTGCGCGATGTCATGCACGCCGTGCTGTCCGCGGACCTGGTGGATGGCGTCCAGATCAACCACTCGGTCCTGGCCGGCATGCTCGCCGAAGGCCTTTCCGAGCGGTTGCCGCGCGATCTGGATGCGATGTTCTTCACGAGCTCGGGGGCCGAGGCGGTCGACTCGGCGATGAAGTTCGCCCGCGCGGCGACCGGCCGGCCCCGACTGCTGTCGTGCGACTCGAGCTTTCACGGAGTCACGCTGGGGCCGCTGTCGTTGATCGGAGATGACTTCTTCAAGGAAGGGTTCGGGCCCCTCCTTCCGGGATGCGGACGAATCCCGTTCGGCGACCTCGCCAGTCTGGAAGCGGAGCTTCGCTCGGAGGACGTCGCGGCCTTCATCGTCGAGCCGATTCAAGGACGGGCTGTGACTCTGCCTCCCGACGGCTACCTGCAGGAGGCTGCAGCGCTGTGCCGGCGCTATGGCACGTTGCTCGTGATCGACGAGGTCCAGACCGGGCTCGGACGGACGGGCTGTTGGTTCGCGCTCGAGCACTGGGGACTGCAGCCGGACTTCGTCCTGATCGGGAAGGCGCTCAGCGGCGGCTACATGCCGGTCGCGGCGATGGTCACGACCCGCGAGATCTACGACAAGGCCGTGGGCACGCTCGAGCGCTCCTACGTCCACCAGTCGACCTTTGGCCGCAACCGGCTGTCGATGGCGGCAGGCGTGGCGACATTGCGGATCATCGAGCGCGACGGCCTCCTCGACCATGTCGCGCACGTGAGCGATGTGCTGCTGACGGGGCTCAGAGCGCTTCAGGCGCGGTACGAAATGATCAAAGAGGTACGCGGGCGCGGGCTGATGATCGGGATCGAATTGGGTGCGCCGCGCTCCCGGATCGGACGCCTGAACTGGCGCCTGGCGCACATGGCGAGCGAGGGCCTGTTCCCGCAGCTGATCGTGATTCCGTTGCATCGCGAGCACGGCGTGATCACGATGGCAGCCGGCAAGAACGATGTGATCAAGCTGCTGCCCCCGTTGACGCTCTCCGAGTCAGAAGCGGAGAACTTCCTCGATGCAATCGGCGCGGTACTCGCCGATTGTCACCGCTCCTCGAGCAAGAACTGGAGCATCGTGCGCGATATCGCGGTCGCGACGATGGGCCGGCGCGACTTAGAGAACAAGGTGACAGCCAAGCCGACGAACGGGCACAAGCGGGGTGCTCCGACACGCGACGGCGGCTGCCTGATCACGGGCGCAACCGGATTCATCGGTGGCCACCTCGCGGAGCGCCTTGTGCAAGAGGGTGTTCCGGTGCGCTGCCTCGTGCGCGCCACGAGCGACACGTCGCTGCTCGAGAAGCTCGACGTCGAGATCACGGTTGCCGATCTGGTGGATCCGGATTCGGTGGGGCGCGCCGTCAACGGGTCCCGTTACGTGTTTCACTGCGGCGCGCTCGTGTCCGATTGGGCCACGGCCGACGAGATCGCGACGATCAACGTCGTCGGCACGCGCAACGTGCTTCAGGCAGCTATCGACAGGTCCGTCGAGCGGTTTGTTCACTTCAGCACGACCGACGTCTATGGCTATCCCGGCGGCGCGCCCGTCGACGAGAATCACACGGCCGGACGGTTCCGGAACTGGTACGCGCAAACGAAGCTTGCGGCCGAGGCCGAGGTCCGCCGGGCCGAGCAGGCGCACCGGATGAACGCCGTGATTCTGCGCCCAGCGACGGTCTACGGACCTCGTTCGACGGAGGTCGTCGGCGAGATCGCCCGCGCGATTCGCGCCGGCAATATGGTGCTCGTCGACCGCGGTCGGGCGATCGCCGGGCTCTGCTACGTCCACAACCTCGTCGACGCCGCGATCCTCGCGCTCCGCGACGAGGCGGCGCCGGGGCACGCTTTCAACATCACCGACGGGCTGGATGTCACCTGGAAGCAGTTCACCAGCGGGTTAGCGGACGGGCTCGGTTGTTCGAGCGTCCGCTGGAGCATGCCGTACTGGATGGCGAACGGGATCGGCTTCTCACTCGAGCACGGCTACCGGTTCGTGCGCCGGGCCACGCACCTGTCGTGCCCGCCGCTGCTCTCCCGGCAGGCGGTGCAGGTGCTCGGCAGGGACCAGAACTTCTGCAACCGCAAGGCGCGCGAGCTGCTCGGATGGGAACCGCGGGTCAGCTACAGCGGCGGGCTCGAGGCGACGCTCGCCTGGTTGCGCGACGACTATCTCGAGGCCTGATCGCAGCACGCGGGTAGCCGCGCCCGCTCGTCCGTTTGCACGATCCGCTCCGAAAACCGCACCGCGGTTGTGAATCGTGGGTTAATGGCCCCGGGCTCCCATGACCGGGATCGGATTGAAATCTCTGCTCGCGACGGTCGCGATGCTGCTGACGCCCGCCGGTGGTTACCACGGGCACTACGCGCACGGACGGGCTGCGCCGTTCCGCGTCGGCGTGGCGGTGGCGAACTTCACGCCGCCGGCGTCTGGCCACGTGCCGGGGGGTGATCCGGCCAACTGCGCGCATCCGGCGCAGTACAACGGGCCGCGGAAGTTCGCCTTCGAGGAGCCGTACGTCGATGCTCAGCACCACGGCCACTACGACCAGGGCGATCCGTTCGTCGACTGCAATCACAACGGCCGCTGGGAGGGAAACCTGCTCGGCGGCGGCGGGAACACTCCACGCTACTTCGATCACGTCGCCGATCCGGTCACGGCGCGGGCGATGGTGGTCTCCAACGGCCGTCAGACCGTCGGCGTCGAGGTGGTCGACCAGGAAGGTCTGTTCAACGTCTACCAGGAGCGGATCCGCGCCAAGGTCCGTGCGGACGGCTACCGGCTGAGCAACGTCTTCATCTCCGCCACGCACGATGAGTCGGCGCCCGACAGCATGGGCCTGGGAGGCGTGTCGCAGACAACCTCAGGGGTGAATAACTACTGGGCCTCCTACCTCGTCGACCAGGCGGCGAAGGCGGTCGAGCGGGCCTACCGAGCGCAGCGGCGCGCGACCATCCGCTACACCGAGGTGCTCGAGCCGTCGAACGTCCGCCAGTGCTGGTCCTCGTACCCGTACGTCGACGACCAGCACATACCCGTCCTCCAGGCCGTCGACGCCCACGGCCGAACGATCGTGACACTGGCCAGCGTCAGCCAGCACGCGGAGACGCTTGGCTTCAACGGCGGCACGTCGGCGCTCGACGCCCAGAACAATTGGGTTTCCGCGGACTGGATCAACTTCTTCCGCAGCTCGCTGCAGCAGCGACTCGGCGGGGTGGCGATCGAGATGGCCGGTTCGGTGGGCTCGGTCGAGAGTCCGGAGGTGTATCCGTGGGCGATTTCGCGGACCCCGCAGCAGTACATCGACGCCAGCCATCCGGCCGGATGCCGCACGCTGTTCAACACCCGACGCGGGCCCGACACGGCCGGCGCGTTCCACGTCGCGCTCGGCTACTCCGGCGAAACGAAGGCGTTCGGCACCGACATGGCGCGGCCGATCATCCAGGCGCTCAGCTCCGGCGAGTACCACAACTCGCAGACCAACACGATCTGGGGCGCGCGCGCCAACATCTGCGTCAAGCTCCAGAACGAGCTGTTCGTGCTCGGCGCCGCGGTGGGGGTGTTCGCCCAGCGCCCGGGCTACAACGGTAACTGCACCGCCGCCTCGAGGGTCGCGGCGAACGGTGCCACGTCGGGCCAGTCGCTCCGCTCACAGGTCGCGGCGTTCCAGATCGGCGACGGGCAGTTCATCTCGGTTCCGGGAGAGGTGTTCCCGTTCACGTTCCTACGCGGATTCCTCGGTCCGCAGGACATGCCCAACCCGACCCCGTCGCTGCCGCCGTGGCTGCTCCCGCGCATGAGCGCCCCGTTCCGCTTCATCGACGGGCTTGGCGAGGACATGCTCGGGTACATCTTCCCGGCGGGCAACGCGGCGGGGATTCCGACGGCGAGCAACCTCGACCCGTCCTCGGACGACCGGTTCGGCTGCCACCACTCCGACGACTCCGAGTCGACCTCTGCGCAGGCCGGCAACATCATCGGCGACGCGCTCGTCCGCCTGCTCGCCCGCAACGCCGGACCCGCGGAGCGGATCGTCCGAGGCCGCTACGTCCTGCCGTCGGGCTCACGCTCGCGCGACCCGCTCGGCGGTCCGGAGATCAAGTGCACGAGCGACCAGACCTTCCACGCCGCCGGCCGCGCGGTCGGCGTGCAGCTCGCGGGCGGCCACGTCGTGCGCCCAAGGCTGTGGATGTCGCTCAGCGGCCTGCCGCAGCGCGTCCCGGACCGCGACACGCGCGGCTATTTCGACGCGAGCGGCCGCCGGGTCTGGATCGACGTGTTTGCACCGCTGAGCTGACCCGCTCGTGCCGGGCTTGCGCCGCGATCTGCCCCTATTTCGCAAGACCGCGCCGTTATATATTCGCGCCGTGGGCGTAGTTCGAGGGCTTAGCGAGGCCTCGCATCGGAACCTGGGCCGCGCAGTGCATCGCGTTGGCGGCGCGGTGCGCGCCGATGTGCGGTACCTGCAGACGCAGCTCGACCGCCTCCGCCTAGACGTTTCCCGTCTTCACTCAGACGTCTTCCGCCTGCAAGCCCACAACGATCGGCTGAACGCTCGAATCGAGGAGCTGACTGTTCAGGCCTCGGGCCAGGCGGAGGCGCTGAGTGCGTTCGACGGCGGGCTGCAGCCCTCGCTGGCGATGGACGCGTTCAGCCGCTTCATCGCGCACGCTCAGCTGGAGCGGGAGCCGCTCATCTCGGTCGTGCTTCCCACCTACGATCGCCCGGACCGTCTACGTCGCGCCGTCCAGTCGGTGGTGGCCCAGCGTTACACCGCCTGGGAGCTCCTGATCGTCGACGACGGGGGCCAGCTCGACAGCAGGCGCGTGGTGCAGGAGGCGAGGGACCCGCGTGTGCGGTGGACGCGAATCGAGCATCGAGGCGTCTGCGCCGCGCGCAATGCCGCGTTGGCCGACGCATCGGGCGAGCTCGTGGCCTATCTCGATGACGACAACGTCATGGACGTCGACTGGCTCTACTCCGTGGCATGGGCGTTCGAGAATCGCCCGGACGCGAACGTCCTCTACGGAGCGATCGTGATCGACGACCCGCTGCGGATCAATGGCGGCTCATCGGGCGACCTGCCCAGGGTCTTCCTGAATTCCTGGAACCGGCGCGCGCTCAGGGACGCCAACTTGGCCGACATCGGCGCGATCGCACACCGGAGTGGGCTGCCCGAGGCCTGCTTCGACGAGGGCCTCAAGACGATGGGCGACTGGGACCTGCTGCTCAGCCTGACCGCGGAGCGCGATCCGTTGGTGCTGCCGGCGGTCGCCTGCTACTACGCGACCGATGCGCCGGTGCGCCTGACATGCAGCGCCAGCACCTCGGAGGATGAGGCAACCGTGAAGGCTCGCGCAGCGTTGCGTGGGGGCTGACCATGGCCACCGGGCGGATCGTGATGCTGGGGTTCGACGCCATGGACCCCGAGCTCGCGCGCCTGATGGCCGCACGCGGTGAGCTCCCCGCGTTCGAGGAATTGTTCAGGTCCTCGGCGCGGTGCCAGATCAAGAATCCGCCCGGACTGTTCGTTGGCAGCCTGTGGTCGACCTTCTTCACGGGGCGCTCAGCCGTCGAGACCGGATTCCACTGCTGGGAGGAGATCGTTCCGGGTGGCTACGAGCGCCGGGTGACCACGGCAGATGCGATCCAGGGGCGCCCGTTCTGGGAGACGCTCAGCGACGCGGGCAAGCGGGTGGCGGTGATCGATGTCCCTCACTCGTGCGCCGGGACGCCGATCAACGGGATCCAGGTCTCGGAATGGGGCTGTCACGACCGCCACTTCGGCCTTCGCACCTATCCGCCCGACCTCGCTCAGGAGATCGTCGACGAGGTTGGCCCGCACCCGGTGCTCGGGGCGGACGCGTTCTCGGTCCGGGAGTGGGCGCCGGATGACTACGAGTTTCGGGCCGATGGCTGGAGGTCGGGCGACGAGGAGGAGCAGCTGCTCGCCGGACTCCTCGAAGGGGCGGCGGCCAAGCGGCGGCTGTCGGTCCGGATCCTGTCCGAAGACAGCTGGGACCTGTTTCTCAGCGTGTTCGGGGAAACCCACTCTGTCGGCCATCAGTCGTGGCATGTACACGACCCCTCTCACCCGCGGCACGACCGGGCGCTGCGAGAGCGGCTCGGCGACCCGCTCGCTCAGGTGTACACCGCGATGGACGCCGCGCTCGCCGAACACCTCGCACTGGTGCCGGATGACGCCGCGGTCTTCGTGCTGCTGAGCCACGGCATGGGACCTCACTACGACGGGACGCATCTGCTTCCCGAGATCCTCCGGCGGTTGGACCGGGCCTACACCACACCCCTGGGCCGTTCGGCGGAAGGTCGGGCGTTGGGACAAATCTGGGCAGCGATGCCTGACTTCTCGCGCGGGATCGCTCGACCGGGTCTCGCCGCAGCGCTCCGCACGCGCCTTCGCAGGCGCGAGCTTCCGGCGCCCCCGGATTTCGACACCGAGGAGCAGCGTCGCTCCCAGGACTTCTTCATGAGCCCAAACAACTTTGTGGTGGGCGGCGTACGGATCAACCTGGTCGGCAGGGAGGAGGCGGGGCGGGTGCGGCCGGGTCCCGACCTCGATGACCTCTACGCCCGTCTCGCGAAGGATCTGCTCGCACTCGTGAACGTCGAGACCGGAACGACGGTGATCGATCGGGTCCTCCGCTGCGACGAGCACTATGACCGCGGGCAACTCGATGCGCTCCCCGACCTGTTCCTCGAGTGGAACCAGGACCATCCGATCGAGACCGTGTGGTCGCCGCGGATCGGGATGGTTCGAGGCCCGTACATGCACTGGCGGACCGGAGACCACCGGCCCGGCGGCGTCCTGTTCGTGCGAGGGCCCGAAACCAAACCCGTCGCCGAGCTGCCACCGCTGGAGATTCAGGAGCTCGGGGCAGTCATCGCCGCGGAGCTCGGTGTGGTGGCGCCGGCCGATGGAGACGCGAGCGGCGGCCTGCAGGCCCGCCTCACGGAAACGTGAGCGTCTGGCGGTAGATCAGCGTCTTGCCGACCGTGAGCGCCGTGCCCCACGGCGGGTCGCTGCCGTCCAACGGCGAGGTGTAGTTGTAGACCAGGTAGCGGTGACGGGGCTCGGGGATGGTCGACGGGTAGCACGTGTCCCCGACCCCCGGGACGTCGACGACCGGCGCAAACTCGCGGGTCGCCGGGTCGATGCTCCATAGCGCGCAGCGCTTCGTTGTGGCGGCGTATTCGCCGTCGTACATCGCGAACTGCACGTCGGTGTCGGGGAGGTTGTGGTGGAGGTAGTCGTACTCGCCGTCGAAGGCCACCTGGCGGCGCGCAATCACGTATACGCGCCCGCGATCGACGAACACATACGGCGAGTCCAGTCGGCGAGTGTCGCCGCGGCAGGTCCACTGCCACGTCGCGGCAGCCGGGGCGGTGCACACCTTGGCGCCCCATCCGAGCTTGTCGACCTCCTCGGTCTGGCAGGCGGTGACCAGACCACCGCGTGGCAGGAACGCGAAGCTGGTTTCTCCGCACTGGCCGTTGTAGACGATCGGATGCCGGCGGTTGACTCCGTGCCAGTTGATCCCGTCACTCGACGTCAGCCAGTAGACGAACTTCGGCGGCGGATTGGGCTGGAAGGTCCCGCCGCCCCCGGTGTATCCGGTCATGTAGGCCTTCCCCTGATGGACGGTCACGTCCCACGGGATGAAGTCGCTCTGGAGGATGTGTCGCGGCTTCGTCCACCGGTTGGGCCCGAGCCAGCGCGTGACTACCGTTCCCCCGGGATTGAACCCGGCGGCGTCCGACCCGAGCAGCGCGATGTAGAGGAACAGCTTCTTGTGGTAGACGAGGAACCGCGGCTCGCGGACGTCGGTGTCCCACCAGAACGATCCCTCATAGCGCCAGTGGACCTGGTCGCGGCTCGAGACGACGTACATCCGCGCGTTCGTGTCGGCGATCTGCCATTTGGCGGTTCGGAAGACCATGAACACGCGATGCTGAAACGAGGTCACCGACAGGTTTGCGTTGGAGTTGTTGACCTGGACCTGCGGCGGCAGACCCGCCGACGGGACGACCGTGATCGGCGGGGACTGGACCGGCGTCTCGGGCGCGGCGGCGCCTAGCGCGGGCGGCGCGGACGCCAGCGCGACGATCGCCGCCACGAGGACGCCCAACCTGCCGCGACGCAGTGCGTCCTTCATCGCCTCGGTCCCCGCTCCGCCATCGCCCTACTAACGATCAGGGGGCGCGCGACTTGCGCTGCCGCCTTTGGTGGTCCTTTGCAGTGCGTTTGCCGCCCCCATTCACAGTCCGATCCACACCAATTCTTCGGACTGGGAGCACGCACATGAGCTTCGTTCAATCATCGGTCGGATCGACAAGGCGAGGGCCGCGGGTTGTGGAGCCCAGGCAGGCCCCGCTCAGCGCGAAGCTGGTCCTCGGCCTGGGCCTGGTGGGCCTCGGGATCGGGATGCTTTGCCTCGGGATCTTCCACGGGTTCGCGCACGGGTCGTGCTCGACCACCGGGTACTCCGCGAACTACGGGCCGGTGCCGCGCTGCACCAACGGCATCGGCTGGTGGATGCTGATGCTGTTCGCCGGGCTGATCGTCGCGGGCGTCGGAGCGGTTCTGGCCCGCGGGATCGGCCAGCTGTTGCTGCCGCTCGTGTTCATCGCGATCGGGGCTCCGTTCGTCGCGCTGGCGTTCGGCAACCACGGCCAGCTGCTGCTCAACACCTCCTCCAGCACCGGCAAGATCTTTTCCGGCGTCTTCGGAGGTTGCTTCGTCGTCGCGGGCCTGATCTGGGGCGCGTTCGCCGCGCGTGGGATCTCGGGCGTCAGCGGCGGCTCGCTGTTCGGCGGCCTCTTGGCGGCGATCGTCGGTGTCGCCGGTGCGTTCCTGATCGCGTCCGGCGTCTCGGGCGCGATCGGCAAGACGACCGTGCCGAGCTCAGTTCAGGTCGCGCCCGGCGTGACGGTCCTGTCTCCGGCGGCTGAGAGGGCCCGCGAGATCTCGCTGTGCAAGAACATCGTCGGCGGTGACCGCCTGCTCGCGCACGACAGGGCGTCGCTGATCGCCGAGTGCAATACGAACTGGCACGGAGCCGAGCAACGCCTGCCGGCGGCGGCAAAGAGGGCAGTGATCGCATATGCGGCCGCGCAGTGCAAGAAGGCCGGCTCGGCGCTTGGGCTGCCCGCTTCGGCCGGAGCCAGCGTCGGCCAGACGCTTGCTCACGCCTGCGGAAACCCCGAGAAGTACAGCCAGGGCGCGGGTCTGAAGAGCGTCCAGGCTCAGCTCTGCCGGCAGATCGTCAAGCAGCAGGTCCCTGCGGTGGCGCAGCAGCAGGCACTCGCCTCCTGCGCGAAGCTCTAGCTCGACAGGCGGGAAGGTCCACGGACCTTCCCGCCTTCCGGGCGCCCTCGCCAATATTCCTACGCGGCCGCCGACTCCCGTCTGGCAGCCACGTCCGCGGCGAGCTCGCGCAGGCGCGCGAGCGTGGGCAGGTTGTCGCCGCGCCGCCATGCGATCGCGATCCCCATCGTCGGCTCGGGTGGCGCGAACCGGCGGTAGATGGCTCCCGGGATCCGGAGGCTCCGGGAGCGCTCGAGCATGATGAACGAGATGCCGGCGCCCTCGGCGACGGCCGAGACGATCCGCTCCTCCTCGGGCTCGGTGCGTGCGAGCTGGGGCCACGGCGGCTCGCCGCACACCTCGCGGCGAACCTCGCGCCAGGCGCCGGGCCCGTGTGCCTCGGGCCACCAGACAAGCGGCTCGCCGTCGAGGTCGCGGGGGCGGACCGAGTTGCGCCGTGTGAGGCGGTGGCCCTTCGGCAGCACGCAGACCATCGGCTCGCGTCCGAGCCGCAACTCCTCGAGGCCCGGATCTTCGAGCGGGGGTCGGACGAACCCGACGTCGATCTCGCCCGCGTGGAGCTGCTCGACGTGGAGCATCGTCGTGCCGAGGCCGAGTTGGAGGTCGACCTCCGGGTACCGCTCGCGGTAGTCGGCGACAATCGCGCCCGCGACGCCGCCGGTCAGTGACCGCGTGAGGCTCATCCGCAACCGTCCCCGCCGGCCGGTACCGGTGGCCCGCGCGATCTCGGCGGCACGATCGGCGCGCTTCAGCAGATCCCGCGCCTCGTGGAGGAAGGCCGTGCCGGCGGGCGTCAGGACCGCGCCGCGCCTGTTGCGGTCGAACAGTTGGACTCCGAGCTCGTCCTCGAGCTTGCGGACCTGCTGGCTGACGCTCGGCTGCGCAAGGTGCAGACGATCGGCCGCGCGGCGAAAGTGCAGCTCCTCCGCGACGGCGACGAACGAGCGCAGCTGCCGCAACTCCATCGGGCCATGATAGGTGTTGCCTCTCACAGGCATGGAATTTCGCCCTTGACCGAGGAGGGCGAGCGGCCATAGCTTCGCACTGCGCGGGGAGACGGACCGAGAGGAGACACCGATGACGACCACCGACCCGAAGATCGGCGGATTCACGAGTCCGTTCGACGTTCCGACCCCGGAAGGTTGCGAGGGCTGGGAGTCGATGTACCCGTACTACGCCATGTTCCGCGGTGAGCGGCGGGAGTCGGAGGAGTCTCGGGGCTGGTTCCGCGACGGGATGCACTTTCCGGAGCCGATGTTCCCGTTCGACTTCGTGACCGCCGATTCGCCGTACATGTGCCTGGGGCAAGCGAACTCGCGGATCTTCGCGGTTCCGCCGGCGATGGGCATCGATCACAGGGTGTTGTACGGGTGGGTGTACATGAGCGCCAACCCGGTCACGGACGAAGCCGAGATCGGGCGCCGCGCCGCGACGTTCGGAGAGCGTGCCGGGTTCTACTTCCAGAACTGGGACGACCTATACGGGCGCTGGCAGACGAAGGTCGAGGCGACGATCGGGGAGCTCGAAGCGCTCGTCGTCCCCGACCTGCCCGAGATCGAGGACCTGGCGGTCGTCACCGAGGGCCGCGGCATCGGCTCGGCACACCACCTGCTGGTGGCCTACGACCGGCTGCTCGAGAGCATCGATCGGATCTGGCAGTACCACTTCGAGTTCCTGAACCTCGGCTACGCCGCGTACCTCGTCTTCTACGACCTCTGCAAGCAGAGCTTCCCGGACATCCCCGACCAGACGATCGCCTCGATGGTGAGCGGCATCGAAGTCGTCCTGTTCCGTCCCGACAACGAGCTCAAGCGTCTCGCCGGGCGCGCGCTCGAACTGGGAATCGCCGATGCCGTCGCCGCCGCGGACGGCGAGCTGGCGCTCAACGACTCACTCTCGACCACCGACGCGGGCCGAACCTGGCTGTCTGACTGGGAGTCGGTGAAGCAGCCATGGTTCAACTACTCAAACGGCAACGGCTTCTATCACCACCACCGCTCGTGGATCGACGATCCCGACGTGCCGTTGGCCCATGTGCGCGCCTACCTCGTGCGGCTCCAGGACGGCGAGGACATCGCGCGGCCGGTCGACGAGGTTCGCGCCGAGCGCGACCGCATCACGACCGGTTACCGCGAGCTGCTGAGCGAGGGCGAGGCGCGCGTGGCGTTCGATCAGAACCTCGGGCTCGCGCGGACCGTGTTCCCGTACGTCGAGAGCCACAACTTCTACGTCGAGCACTGGTACCACACTCTGTTCTGGAACAAGGCGCGCGAGTTCGGCCAGCTGCTCGCCCGCCACTCCTTCCTCGACGACGCCGAGGACATCTTCTACCTGCAGCGCCACGAGGTGTCCGACGCCCTGGTCGACCTCCGACTCGCGTGGGCGGCCGGCTCCGTCGGGCGTGGGCCCGGCTACTGGCCGCCGATCGTCGCCCGGCGCAAGCAGATCATGGACGCGATGCGCAAGTTCACGCCGCCGCCGGCGCTCGGGGCGGTCCCTGACGCGATCACCGAGCCGATGACGATCATGCTCTGGGGCATCACGACCGAACGCGTGCGCGAGTGGGCGACGGAGGATCGCGATGCCGGCGCGGTCCTGAGCGGCTTCGCGGGGTCGGCCGGCACGGCGGAGGGAACCGCGCGCGTGGTGCTCGATATCGAGCGCCTGGCTGACCTCGAGCAGGGAGAGATCCTGGTGGCGCCGATCACTTCCCCGAGCTGGACGCCGGTGTTCGGCAAGATCGCCGCCGCCGTCTCCGATATCGGCGGGATCATGTCCCACGCGGCGATCGTCTGCCGCGAGTACGGCGTGCCGGCCGTCGTCGGAACAGGGAGCGCGACCAGCCGAATCAAGACCGGCGACCGTGTCCGCGTCGACGGCGACGCGGGAACCGTGACGATCCTCTCCTGACGCGATGAGCGACGCGCGGTTTGACGTGGTCGTCGCCGGCGGCGGCCACCACGCGATGATCATCGCGCCGTATCTGGCGAGGGCGGGGCTGTCGGTGCTCGTGCTCGAGCGGAGCGCCCACCTCGGCGGCGGCGCGTCCTCGAGCGAGGGTCCGGCGCCGGGCTTCGTCATGAATCACTGCAGCCACTGGACGCGCTTCTACGGACATCCCGCGTACCGCGACTTCGCGCTGTACGAGGAAGGGCTGAGGTACGTGTTCCCCGAGGAGAACGAGGGGATGATCTTCGACGACCGCTCGTCGTTCATCGGCTACTCGGCGTCACGCGTCGTCGATCCGAAGACCGGCCGGCAGGAGCGCTCCGCTGAGAACGTCGAGCGGACGTACGAGCAGCTGGCGCGGTTCTCGAGCAGGGATGCGGAGACGTACCTCGCGCTGCTCGATGCCTATGAGCTCCACTGGAAGCAGGCGTTCCGCCGGCACCGATTCAGCTTTCCGCCGCCGTGGGGCACGCCCGACCCCCTGGAGGAGCTGCTCGAGGTCCCCGGCAGCCGGATCGAACCCGTTCACCAGTTCATGACCCTCAGGCAGCTCGCGCAGGACTTCTTCGAGAGCCCCGAGCTGCAGATCCTGTTCATGCGCGCCTCGACGACCTCGACCGGCTGCTTCCCCGACGATGTCCCCGGCCTGCAGGGGCTGATCCACTGCATCCCGTTGACGCTGTCGTTCGAGCCCGCGGCGATCGCGGTCGGGGGCAGCCAGGCGATCACCGACGCGCTGGTCGCGGCCGGTCGCAAGCTCGGCGTCGCGTACGAGACCTCGGCCGAGGTCGACAAGATCACCGTCGCCAACGGCCGCGCCACCGGCGTCGAGCTCGCGGACGGCTCCGGGATCTCGGCGGAGCTGATCGTCAGCGATCTCGGCTGCGCGCAGACCGTCCTGCGGCTGATGAGGGAGGTGTCCGTCGACGACCGGCTGCGGCGGCGGATCGGCAACATCCACTACGACCGCGGGCAGCTGCTGTGGGCCAACTTCGCGATCCACGAGCCGCCGGCCTACCTCGCCGAGGCCGACAACGCGGGAGTCGGCTCACAGCCCCGCCTGTACTGGGGCCCAAAGGACCTCGACTACCTGCACCTCCGCTACCAGCCGGAGATCTTCTTGAGTGGTTTCGCGAGCCGGCCGTACGTGCTCTGCTCGGTCGACAGCCTCTGGGACACGACGCGGGCCCCGCAGGGGGCGCACATCGTCGGGGTCGAGGAGTTCTCCGCGCCGCGGCGACTGTTCGCCCCCGAACAATGGCGGGCGATCAAGGATCGGTTCGTCGCGAACCTGATGGGCGAGTGGGCCCGATACGCGCCGAACATGACGCTCGAGAACATCATCGCCAGCCGCGTCTACGGCCCGGCCGACATCGAACGCGAACGTCCGAACATGATCGAGGGCGGCTATTCGACCGGCAGCACGATCGCCTCCCAGCTCGGCCGGTTCCGGCCGGTCCCGGAGGTCACGAGCCATCGGCTCGTGCTGGAGAACGTCTACGACTGCTCCGCGAACCTCCACTCCGGCTCGGGGATCGGGCGCGGCTCGAGCTACAACTGCTTCCAGGAGATCGCACGGGCACTGCGCCTCCAGGAAGCGGGCGTCGCGGCGTGACTGGCGAGGCGCGCCTGGCCGGGAAGCGAGTAATCGTCACCGGCGCGGCGCAGGGGCTGGGACGCGAGTTCGCGCTGCATCTCGGCGATCTCGGCGCGCAGGTGCTGGCGGCCGATGTCAATGGGCCGGAACTCGACATCACTGGAGAGATCGCGCGGGATCGAGCGGTCGATGTATTCACGGCGACCGCCGACGTGACGAGCCACACGCAGACCGCCGCGCTGGCCGAGCGCGCCCTCGAGCTGATGGGCGGCCTGGACGCGCTGGTCAACAACGCGGCGATCGTGGCCGGCCTCGCGAGGCAGCCGTTCGACGAGGTCGACGAGGAGGAATGGGACCGGGTGCTCCGCGTCAACGTCAAGGGTGCGTGGATGTGCGCCCGTGCGGCGGTGCCCGTGATCCGTGATTCCGGTGGCGGATCGATCGTGAACCTTGCATCGGAGGTCGCCTTCTCCGGCTCGCCTGGCCTCGTCCACTACGTGACTTCGAAGGCGGCGGTGATCGGGTTGACTCGGGCGCTCGCGGGCGAGCTCGGTGGCTCGGGGATCCGAGTGAACGCACTCGCGCCGGGGTTCATCCGATCCGAGGGAAGCCGTCAGATGCTGGGGGGCGATCGGTATGACACGAGCAGGACTCCGCTCGGCAGAGTCGGCGAGCCGGCGGACCTTCTGGGAGCGCTCGCGTTCCTCGTCTCCGACGAGAGCGCGTTCGTGAGCGGCCAGACGCTGCTCGTCAACGGGGGACGGATCGCGAACTGATCGACGCCGGTCAGACGACGTCGTCAAGGACGACCCGCTGAACTGTGAGTTGACGCACTAAGGGTCCGGCGGCGGAAGGTAAGGCCCCGGGGGCGCGTCAAAGGGGAGAACGGCCGATGGCAGGGGCGTGTCTTACGCGTAGCGTCAAGCGCGTCGGCGTCGTGTACCCGGAAGGAGGTAACGATGCACAGCCATCTGAGTCAAACGCTCGCGGCCGAGCGCAGCCGGGAACTGCGCGATGCCAGTCGCCGAGCCAGACTGAACGCCCAGCACATCGAAGGCAACCAGCCGCACCCGCGGCCCGCCCGGATCGCGCGACTGCGGACCCGCTTCGCGCGGCTCACCGCCCGATCCGCGGAGACGGGGTCATGAGCGCGGTGCCGGTCGTGGCCACGGCCACGTTCCCCGACGTGTTCATCTTGCCGAGCGGGACGAAGCTCGTCCTTCGAGCGGTGGAGCGCGCAGATCGCGAAAGGATCCACGCGCTTTTCCGCCGGCTCGGCGAGGAGTCGCGTTACCGGCGCTTCCTCTCGCCGAAGCGCGAGCTGAGTCAACCCGAGCTTGCGTATCTGAGCGACATTGACCACTTCTCCCACGAGGCGATCGCGGCGGTCGACGAGCGGGACGGCTCGTTCGCCGGCGTCGTCCGGGTGATACGTCGCACCGACTGGTGGGAGGCGGCGGACATGGCGATCGAAGTCGCCGACGATCTCCAGCACATGGGCATCGGCAGCTGCCTCACCGCGAGGATGCTGGAGCGCGCCAGGGACATCCACTTCACCGCCCTGACCGCGACGACGCTCCGCGAAAACGCTGCCGCCCGGAGGCTGCTGAAGCGGTTCGGTTTCACCCCCTGTGCCAGCGCCGGCCGGGAGATCGAGTTCGAGCGTGAGCTCGGGTTCACCGGCGGGCCACTGGCGGCTTGAGAGTGAACGGCGCGCGTCACCTAGCGGTGGCGACGCAGCCGGTCGCCTGACCGCGGAGTTGCGTCAGCCGGCCCGCGCGTATACCTATTGCGGCATGCGCGTGGGCATCGCTGACCACTTCGGCTGGGCGATCGCGGTCACCGCGACGCCGGAGTACGAGGTGGTCGATCGCCGGCGGATCGCGCTGATCGAACCCGATGTGTCGGAGGCGCCGATCCATTATGAGAGCCGGCGGCTCGACGTCGCCGGGACGGCCGCGCTGGTCGCACGGGCGCGGGCATCCATCGCCCGGGCTGCTGGGTCGTCGTTCGATGAGATCGCGAGCGCGCTGCCCGAGCCCGTCGTGTCCGTCTCGCTGCGGGTCTGGCCGCCCGACTTTCCCGAGGACATCACGGTCCAGCGCCGCTCGCCGTATGAGGCCCGGGCCGACGCGATCATGTACCGGCAGGAACTGGCGGAGCTCGCGCACGCGCGCGGCTGGGAGGTCCATCTGTACGACGCGAAGGCCGTCGTGGATCAGGCGGTGCGCAAGCTCGGCGAGCGCGGCGACGAGGTTCTGGAGGGGCCTCGCGCGAGGATCGGGCCGCCGTGGACGAAGGACCACCGCGTCGCGCTCGCCGCGGCGATCGTGGCCGGCCGCTGATCCGACCGGCGGGCTCGAATAGCCCGTCGCTTTCAGGCCCGCGCGAGCACCTCGGCGGCCGAGAGCCAGCCCGGCGTGTGTCCCTCGCGGGCCATCTGCCGCATCAGCGATTGGACCAGCGCGTTGACCGGCGTCGGCACGCCGACCAGCCGTCCCTCGAGGACGATCTCGCCGTTCAGATAG
Source organism: uncultured Solirubrobacterales bacterium (assembly GCA_963788565.1). Taxonomy (GTDB): domain Bacteria; phylum Actinomycetota; class Thermoleophilia; order Solirubrobacterales; family Solirubrobacteraceae; genus Palsa-465. The sequence goes on from CAWBHJ010000002.1 coordinate 30,107, forward strand.
TCCGTCTCGACGCTGCCCGTGCCGCGGGCGATGCTCTGCCATGTCGAGCCGCCGGCGCGAGGCCGGCCTCCGATCTCGCCGACCTCCCAGCTCTCCCAACGCCCGCGCACGTCGGACACGTGCTGATCGCCGAAGTCGATCCCGGCGGCCTCGAGCACGGCGCGGCCCTCCTCCCGCACCCGCTCGACCAGCGGCTCGGCGTCGGGACCCTCGCCGCAGATCGCGTGTACCGCGTTCCCGAGGTTCGCGATCAGCTTGGCGTACTTCAGCCGCATCACGTCGGCCTGCGGCTCCGACGCGAACCGGGCGGCCTGAAGTGCCTCGCACAGCGTGCGGCACCGGTCGTCGACGCCGCTCGGATAGCGCCCGATGTCGATCTGGCCGGTGAGCGCCGCCCCGTACGCCTCGACGGAACCGGGTTCGAGGTGCGCGGTCGGCGCCATCACCACCGCTCCGTACACGTCCGAGAACATCCGCAGCGCCAGCCGCTCGTTCTCGACGCCGTTCTGCAGGCACACGACCGGCGTGCTGGTCGGTGCGGCGTCGCGGAGCGCCAGCAGCGCCGTCGAGGTGTCCTGGCTCTTGGTCGCGAGCAGGACGACATCGTCGGGCGAGAAGCGCATCTTGCGCGGGCCGCGGATCACCGGGATCCGCAGCGTGACGCGCTCCGTCGGCGTCTGGAGCGTCAGACCCTCCGCCGCGATCGCGTCTTTGTGAGGCCCTCGTGCGATCAGCACGACGTCGCGGCCGGCCTGGCTCAGCCGCGCGCCGACCACTCCGCCGATCGCGCCCGCACCGAATACGACGAATCTCATGGCCTACGAGCCGCCAAGCACTCGGGATTCCAGCCACTCGTTGCGGAAGGCGCCGCGCGGGTCCAGCCGATCCAGGAGCGCGGAGAAGTCGCCGAGTCGTTCGTACATCGGCCCGATCGTTTCGGCATCGGCGAGGAACAGCTTGCCCCAGTGCGGCCGCGCCTCGAACGGGGCGAGCGCCCGCTCGACTTCCACCAGCAGGCGCTTCACCCGATCCGGCTCGCGCTTCAGCGTGAAGTGGATCGCGACGGTGTCCTGCCCGTACTGAGGACTCATCCACAGCTCGTCAGCAGCGATCGTCCGAATCTCGCTGACCAGGATCAGCGGCCGGATCTCCGAGCCGAGCTTCCGGACGGCGCGGATCGCGGACACGGCCTGCGATCTGGGAACGATGTACTCGGACTGAATCTCGGCGCCGCTACTCGGCGTGAAGCCCATCCGAAAATGGGGCAGCCGCTCGGACCACGGCCCCGGCACTCCCAGCTGTGGCGTGGAGTTGATCGGGTCGAGCCCGACGATCACGTGCACGTCTCTGGTTGCGGGGGTGGCGCCGAAGAAGTCGGTCCGGTCCGCCTCTGACTCCTCGGTGACGCGGCTCTTGACCCACACCTGGTCGACGGCCTCGCCCCACCGCGTGAAGATGCTGACGCTGTAGCCGCTCGCGGTGATCGCGTCGAAGTGCTCGAACAGCTGCTCCCAGCGAAGCCCTTCGTACACGCGCTGACTCATCCGGTAGGCGGGCTCGAGATCGAGCGTCACACGCGCCACCGCCCCGACCGCACCCAGGCCGACGACGACGCCCTCGAAGTCAGGATCTCCCCGTGCAAGGGTCAGCACGTTACCGTCGGAGGTCACGATCTGAAGTCCGGCCACGGCAGTCGCGAGGTTGCCATTGCGGTCGCCGGAACCATGCGTCGCGGTGGAAACGGCGCCGGCAACCGCGATGTGCGGCAGTGACGCCAGGTTCGCGAGCGCCAGGCGCTCTCGGTTGAGGTCGGCGACGAGATCGCCGTAGCGCACGGAGCCGCAGAGCGAGACCTTTCGGGCGTCGCGGTCGACGACGACATCCGGGTCCATGCCGGCGAGCGTCACCAGCTCTTCGGAGTCGACGATGTCCGTGAACGAGTGGCGCGATCCGAGGACCCGCACACGGGGCAACGCACCGACGAGCTCCTGCAGCTGCTCGAGTGTCGCCGGGGCGTGGATCTCGCGCGCCCGGTAGGTGTAGTTGCCCGCCCAGTTGGTCGGTGCCACCGGCGCACCGTAACCGAGCGCGGTCAGACAGCGGGCCGTAGCCCCGACTCGTCCGCGTAAGCCTCGTACAGCGTTTCATCGCGCCCGGTGAGCGGCACGAACGTGGCGACGAGCTGGCCGTCATCGAGCACATCGATGCGGCTGAACCCGCCTCCGGCGTGCGCGCGGAAGCCGCCCTGGGCGAGCACGTCCGACTGCATCCCCGTGGCCGCGCTCACCCACACCGGGACCCCGGCGAGGGTGCCGGCGCTGACCCGGTGGGTGTGACCGCTGAGCACAAGCCGGACATCGGTGCCGTGGATCACGGCGCCCAGCCGTTCCGGCTGCCGTAGCGCCACCAGCTGGGACATCGGAGTGGTCGACCAGATCGGCGGGTGGTGGACGACGAGCACGGTGCCGTCCGCGGCCGGCTCGGCCAGCTCGTCGGCCAGGGCCCCGAGCTGCTCGCGGCTCAGCTCGCCGTGGTCGGCGTCCGGAACGCTCGAGTCGATTCCGATGACCCGAAGGCCGCCGACGCGCACCACCTGGTCGAGCGGGCCACGGCCGGGCTCGAGTCCGAGCAGGTGCTCGCGCAAGTGCGCCGCGTCGTCGTGATTGCCCGGCGTTACGAGCAGCTTTGCGTCGAGGCGCCGCAGCGCGGCCAGCACCACGGGACGGAGCCGCGCATAGGCCTGTGCCTCGCCCTCGTTGGCGAGGTCACCGGACAGGACGAGCACGTCCGGCGAGCAGTTCGCACCGGCGATCGCATCGACCGACGCTTGCACTCGCGCACATGCGTCGACCCGGTCGAACAGAAAGCCGTCGGCCGGAACGTGCGGATCGGAGATCTGGACGATCGTGTATCGAGGCCGGCGCGACAGTTCCATCCCGCCCGATTGTCACAGGCTCTCGCTAGCGTGCTGGCGCCTAATGCTGAGAACGATCAGGCGACTCGCGCTCGACGTATCGCCGGTGCGCGAGTCCCGCGACTACCGGCTGCTGTTCGTCGGCCAGATCGTCTCGAACCTCGGCACCCAGGCGGCGCTCGTCGCGCTGCCGTACCAGATCTTCGTGGTGTCGCACTCGGCGGTGCTGGTCGGCCTGCTCGGCCTGTTCGAGCTCGGGCCGATGATCGTCGTGTCGCTCGTAGGTGGCGCCCTCGCGGACCGCTACGACCGTCGCCGCCTGCTGGCAATCGCGCAGCTGGCCGTGATCGCGGCGGCGGGCGCGCTCGGGGCGGCGTCGCTCGCCGGTAACCCTCCGGTCGCCGTCGTGCTGGTGCTCGGCGGGCTGCTCGCGGGCGGTGCGGCGCTCGACGGCGTGACCCGGGCGGCGATCATCCCGAACGTCCTCGGGCCGGAGAACCTGCGCTCCGGACTGGCGCTGAACTTCGGCATCTACCAGGTGACCGGGATCGTCGGGCCGGCGATCGGGGGTCTGTTGATCGCCGCCACCAGCGAAGGCGTCGTCTACCTCGTCGACGCCGCCTCGTGTCTGGCGATGCTCGCCGCGGCGCTCGCGATCGCCCCGCAGCGGCCGGTCGGCGCCGAGCACCCACCGGTGCTGCACTCGATCGCGGAGGGGCTGCGGTTCGTGCGCTCGAACCGGGCGCTCGCGGGCAGCTTCGCGATCGATCTCGTCGCGATGACGTTCGGGATGCCACGCGCGCTGTTCGCGGTGCTGTCGCTGACCGTGTACCACGCGGGTGCGGCCGGTACCGGGGCGCTCTATTCGGCCGTTGCCGCCGGCGCGACGCTCGCGGTGCTGACCTCCGGGTGGATCCGCCATGCGAGGCGGCTCGGGCGGATCGTGATCGGCGCCGTACTCGTCTGGGGGGCGGCGATTGCAGTCGCCGGGCTGGTCAACACGATCGGGCCGGCGATCGCGCTGCTCGCACTCGCGGGCTTCGCCGACAGCGTCAGCGCGGTCTGCCGGACGACGATCAACCAAACCGTCACGCCGGACGAGCTCCGCGGACGGATGAGCGCCGTGTTCAGCCTCGTGGTGACGAGCGGCCCGCGGCTCGGCGACATCGAGTCGGGCACCGTGGCCGGGCTGACGTCGGCGATGACGTCAGTCGTCTCCGGCGGGATCGCGTGCGTGGTCGGCGTCGGCCTGATCATGCTCGCGTTCCCCCAGCTCGCTGCGTACGGGACAGCGCACGGACCGTCGATCGCGACCCCGGCGGACACCACGCCCTAGTCGCCGTCTCAGCCCGTCAGGTCGAGGGGACGACCTCGTGCTCCTCGCCGATCCACAGCGGCGAGTGCTCCAGGTCGATGAAGCGCCGCTCGTCCTCCAGCAGCTCGAGGGCGGCTTGCAGACCGGCGGGAGTCGAGGCGACGGCGGCGAGGTCGTCGAAGCTGTCCCACCACAGCTCGGCCTGGCCGTCGTACTCGTCGGGCTCGCTGCCGCGCGCTGCGCTCTGTGCGGCCCCGAGCTCGGATGCGCGCGCGTGCGTCTGGACGTAGCGACGGATCCGGAGCGCCTCCGCGTTGCGTGCTACGAGGGGGGCATGGCGATCGCGCCAGTAGGCCTGGAACTCCTCGCGCGTCATCTCCGGTCGGCGCTTCAGGCTGAAGACAAGCTTGATCATCGGTCGGTGACCGCGTACCGCTCGCTGCCGACGATGTGCAGCGAGACGTACGGCTCGTCGTCGACGACCCAGCTGTCGTGGCCAGGCGGGATGTAGAAGAAGTCGCCGGCGCGCATCACGATCTCGCGGCCATCGTCCATCTTCGCAACGGCGCTTCCGCTCAGCACCAGGCCGACGTGCTCGACCTGGCAGGAGCTTTCGCCGGCCGCTGCTCCGACGTGCTCCGACCACTTCCAGCCGGGCTCATACGTCGCGCGGCCGAGCGTCGCCGGCCCCACCTCGTAGAGCTCGAACTTCCCCTTCTCGAAGGTACGCACGTCGGTGGGGTCGTCGAAGTTCACGAGCGCGAGGTCCATCGTTGCAGGCGAGTATCTCAGGCGCAGTCGTCGCCACATTGCACTCTCTACGCTGAGCCCGTGGAGCTCCACCCGCTCGCCGAACAGTTCGCATCGGTCGCCGACGTGTACGAGCGCGGCCGCCCGGACTACTCGCCGGCCGTGGTCGGCGCGATGTCCGCCGAGCTCGACATCCGGCCGGGCGACCCGGTCCTGGATCTGGCGGCCGGGACGGGCAAGCTGACGCGGGCGCTGCTCGCGTTCGGGCTCGACGTCGTCGCGGTCGAGCCGCAGGGCCCGCTGCGCGACAAGCTGGTCGAGAAGATTGGATCCGACCGGGTCCGCGAGGGTTTTGCCGAGGCGATCCCCCTGCCGGACTCCTCGGTTGCGGCCGTGACCGTCGCGGATGCGTTCCACTGGTTCGACCGGGAGCGGGCGCTCGCGGAGATCCGGCGGGTGCTCAGGCCCCGCGCCGGTCTCGCCGTGATCACGACGGTCCCGGACTGGAGCGGGGCGAGCTGGGCCCAGGAGCTCGGGTCGATAGTGATGGCGGCCCGTCCCGAGCATCCGCACTTCGATGGCCCGCCGTGGCAGGATGTGGTGCGGGCTGCCGGGGGATGGAGCGAGCCGCGCGAGGTGCGTGTTACCACCGACCAGCCGACCACGCCCGAACGGATCGTCGATCACATGGCCTCGATGAGTTGGATCGCCGCGCTGCCGTCCGATCAGCGGGACGCGACGCTCAGGAGAATCCGCGAGCTCGTGCTGTCCGGTGAGACGCCGGAGCGACTGCCGCTCCACGTGGTGCTCGGGCTCGCCACGGTCGCGTGAGGCTCCGGCTCGCGGCGGCGGCCGCGATCGCCGCGCTGGTCGTCGCGGCCGCGGGCTGCGGCGCGGAGAAGGCGCAGCCGACGACCACCTCGCCCGCATACGGTCCCCGGCCGGGCGACCCCCGGATCGCGGTCACCGTCTCGTCGCGGGCGCCGTCGATCCCGGTCCCCCACTCCTACCTCGGGATCTCGACCGAGTATTCGGGGATCAACCACTTCGGCCAGTTCATGACCGACTACGAGCGAGTGCTGTCGCTGCTCCGCGTCCCCGGCGACGGTCCGTTCGTGCTCCGAATCGGGGGCGACTCCGCCGATCACGCGGTGCTCGACCTGCCGAGGCTGCGGCTCCCCGCCGGGATCTTCGACGTCCATGCGCACTGGTTCCGGCTTATCAGCACGCTGGTCGACGCCTTGCACGCCCACCTGATCTTCGACCTCAACGGGGTCACGGACACCCCGCTGATGGCGCGCGGGTGGGCGCACGCCGCGATGACCGAGCTCCCGCGCGGGAGCCTGATGGATTACGAGATCGGCAACGAGCCCGACCTCTACTCGCGCCGTTACTGGGCGAGCGTGTTCGCGCCGGTCGAGCCGCTGGTCCGGGATCTCCCCGACTTCGTGACCCCGACCAGCTACGTGAAGCTGTTCGGCACGTACTCGGCCGTGCTCTCGCGGATCTCGCCGCACACCGGGCTGGCCGGGCCCGTAATCGCTTACCCGGCGGTGGCGTTGGACTGGATCTCGACGCTGCTCAAAGGGCCGCATCCCGGTCTTACGCTGGTAACCGCGCACGAGTACCCGTACTCCGGCTGCGTGCCGAAGCTGTCTCCGTCGTACGCGACGATCGGCAAGGTTCTGAGCGAGGACGCCACCGCCGAGATGGCTGCCGACGTGCGGCCGGCGGTGGCGCTCGCCCACCGCGCTGGATTCCCGTTGCGGCTGACCGAGCTGAACTCGGTCACCTGCGGCGGCAGGCTCGGCGTCAGCAACACGTTCGCGACGGCGCTGTGGGCGCCGGACGCGCTGTTCGAGCTGATGCGGGCCGGCGTCAACGGGGTCAACATCCACGTGCGCGCCTACGCGATCAACGGCGCCTTCGGGCTCGGGCCGAACCGGATCGTCCCGCACCCGCTCCTCTACGGGCTGATCCTGTTCGCGCGGATGCTTGGTCCGGACGCGCGACTGCTTGATGCGAAGCTCGCGATTCCGGCATCGCTTCACGTGAAGGCGTGGGCGGTACGGGTCGGCTCGAACGATCTCCGGGTGCTGCTGATCAATAAAGGCAGGCACAGGGTCCACGCCGCGCTGCGGCTGCCGGCGGTGGCGCGCGCGAGCGTCGAGCGCCTGCTCGCGCCGTCGGTCCGCGCGACCACCGGCGAGACGCTCGACGGCCAGCAGCTCGGGGTCCACGAGACGTGGGTCGGGAGGGCGACCGCCGAGAAGATCAAGCCGTCGGCAGGGCGCTACGAACTGACCCTGTCGCCGGGGAGCGCAGCGCTGCTGCGGGTTCAGACTGAGGCTCGGGCCCGATGAGATGAGAAGTCGGGCGAGCGCTTCTCGCCGAACGCCCGGACTCCCTCCTCGGCCTCGTCGGTCTCGAGGAACAAACCGAGTCCGCTGAACGCGAGCTGCCCGATCCCGGCGATGTGCTCGGTGTCGGCGTTGAACGACTGTTTGAGGAAGCGGAGTGCGGTTGGTGACAGCGCGAGCATGTCATCGGCCCACACGCGGACCTCGTCGCGCAGCTGGTCCGCCGGCACCACCTGATTGACGAGCCCCCACCGCTCGGCGGTCGCGGCGTCGTACTGACGGCAGCGGAACCAGATCTCACGCGCCCGCTTCTCGCCGACCACGCGCGCCAGGTATGCGCTGCCGTAGCCCGCGTCGAACGAGCCGACTCGAGGGCCGACCTGCCCGAATCGCGCGTGCTCGGCCGCGATCGTCACGTCGCAGAGAACGTGCAGCACGTGCCCGCCGCCGATCGCGACCCCGTTGACCGCCGCGATCACGGGCTTCGGTACCTCCCTGATCAGCCTGTGGAGCCGCTCGATTTCGAACAGCCCAGACTCGCTCGGACCGTAGTCCCCGCTCTCCGCGCGCTGCTTCTGGTCGCCGCCGGCCGAGAACGCGCGGTCGCCCACGCCGGTCAGGCAGATCACCCCGACTTCGCGCGACGCCCAGGCGCGCGTGAACAGCTGGATCAGCTCGTCGACGGTGCGGGCCCGGAACGCGTTCATCCGCTCGGGGCGGTTGATCGTGATCCACGCGAGCCCCCGTTCGACCTCGAACGTCGTGTCTGTCAGCTCCACTCGATCTCCCTTCTCGTTTCAAGCCATCGTCAGGCCGCCGCTCACGGACAGCGTCTGGCCGGTGATGAATCCTGCCCGGTCGGAGGCGAGGAACGCGACCGCCGCGGCGATGTCGTCCGGTGTCCCGAGCCGGCGCATCGGCACCGCGCGGCGCATCGCCTCGATCACCTTCGCGCCGCCGTCGCCGTCGCCGGCGCCCGCCATCTGCTCGAGCATCGCGGTCTGCGTCGGTCCGGGGCACACCGCGTTGACCGTCACCTGATGACGCGCGACCTCGCGCGCGAGCGTCTTGGTGAATGCGACGACGCCTCCCTTCGCGCCCGAGTAGACGGCCTCGAGCGAGGAGCCGACCCGCGCGGCGTCCGACGCGATGTTGACCACCCGCCCGCGCTCCGCGGCGACCATCGCCGGCACGACCCGGTGGCACACCCGCAGGCAGCCCTTCAGGTTGATCTCGATGACACGGTCCCAGAACGGCTCGTCGGTCTCGAGGAACGGATGGAACTCGTCCCAGCCCGCGTTGTTGACCAGGATCTCGATCGGGCCGGCCCGGTCCTCGACGCTGGTCACCGCCGCAGCCACCGAGCCGGTGTCGGTGACGTCGAGCGCCACCGCGAGCCCGTTCAGCTCCCCCGCTACCCGTTCGACTGCGGACTCGTCGATATCCGCGATGGCGACAAGATGACCGTCGGCCGCGAGCGCGCCGGCGATCGCGCGGCCGATGCCACGCCCCGCGCCGGTCACGAGCGCGACCCGGCGGCTGGCGGCGGGGCTGGCCATCGCGGCAGTATCGCCCTACGCGGCCGAGAACAGCGCCCAGCTGCCGGGGATCCCCTTGAGCTCCTGCTCCCCGCGCGGGTCGAACTCGATCCCCGAGCCCGCGACCAGGTCCTTGACGGTGCGTGAGACGAGCACCTCCGACGGTTCGGCGAGCGCGACGACACGCGCGCCGATGTGGACGCCGAGCCCGCCGATGTCCTCGCCGATCAGCTCGCACTCGCCGGTGTGGATTCCAGCGCGCACCTCCAGCCCGAGCGTCCGGGCGCCCTCGAGGATCGCGCTCGCGCAGCGAATCGCCCGCGCGGGCCCGTCGAACGTCGCGAGAAAGCCGTCGCCGACGGTCTTGATCTCCCGTCCCCGGTGGCGGAGGAGCTCCGCTCGCACCATCGCTTGATGGCGCTCGAGCAGCTCGCGCCAGCGGGCGTCGCCGACCTCGACTGCTCGCTTGGTCGAGCCAACGATGTCGGTGAACAGCACCGTCGCCAGCACCCGTTCGGGCTCGGGCACACTGCGCGCTCCGGTGAGGAACTCCTCGACCTCGGCGACGATCTCGTCGAGGTCCCCTCCGATCCATGGCCAGTGGTCTCGCCCCTCGAATACGACGAGCTGTGCGCCCGGAATCTGCTCGGCGAGGTACCTCGCGCCGCCGAGCGGTGCGACCACGTCGTCCCGCCGGTGCAGGATCAGCGTCGGGGCGCTGACCGCGCTGAGCGCGCCGCGGATATCGATCTGGGCGTTCATCTCCAGCAGCGCGACCGCGGCCGCCGGGCTCGCGGCCATCCGCTGGAAACGCCCCCACCATCGGCGGGTCGCGTCGTCGTGAGCTCGACTCGGCACGAACGCCCCCAGCCCAACCCCGGTTCCCCACCGCTCGCGATACGCGTTGGCCGCGGTGTCGATGTACTCCTGCGTGGTGCCCCATTCGTAGCCCGGGCGCCGGAGGATGCTCGCGTACGAGCCCCACAGGGCCAGGTTGTTCGTTCGCTCGGGGTAGGTCGCGGCGAACAGCGTCGCAAGCGCCCCGCCCTCGCTGAAGCCGAAGATCGACGCCCGCTCGAGTCCGGCGGCGTCCATCACGGCGCGGATGTCGTCCATCCGCTCCTCGACCGTCGGCAGTCTGTCGACGGGCACCCGATCCGACAGCCCGGTCCCGCGCTTGTCGAACTCCAGCACCCGCGCGAACCGACGTAGCGAGCCCAGCCACCGGGCAACTGCGGGGTCCTCCTCCCAGACCTCGAGATGCGTCACCCAACCGCCGACGTACACCAGATCGATCGGCCCATTGCCGCTCAGCTTGTATGCGACATTTACGCCGTCGCTGTTCGCGTAGCGGATCTCGGCCGAGCCCTTCTCGACGGAAGCCATCCCGAATCGGACTGTACCTCCGCCTTGAACTGGTCGCCCGTCGCCGTAATACTCGCTCGCCTTGTACGGCAAAACGGTCATCTGGGAGCAGTCCGGCGCCGTTGGGCGGATCACGCTGAACCGCCCCGAGACCCTCAACGCCTGGACCAACGAGTTCGGCTCAGAGCTGCTGGAGCTGGTCCAGGGGCCGGCGGCGGACGACTCGGTCCGGGCGGTGCTGCTCACCGGTGCGGGCCGCGGGTTCTCCTCGGGGGCGGATCTGAAGGCGGGATTCGAGCCGGCCGAGGACGGAGGTCCCGACGTTCGCAGCGAGCTGCGCGACATCTACCACCCTGCGATCGCCGGGATCCGGCGCCTGCCGAAGCCGGTCGTGGCGGCCGTCAACGGTCCCGCCGTCGGGATCGGATGCTCGCTCGCCATCGCCTGCGATCTGGTGATGGCGGCCGAGTCGGCGTACTTCGGGCTCGCGTTCGTGAACATCGGGCTGATGCCGGACGGTGGGTCGACCGCATTCGTGCCGCCGGCCGTCGGCAAGGCGCGGGCGTTCCAGATGGCGCTGCTCGGCGAGCGGGTTCCCGCGCCGCGGGCGCTCGAATGGGGGCTGGTCAACTGGGTCCATCCGGACGATCGGCTGATGGACGAGGCGCAGGCACTCGTCGAGAAGCTCTCCGCGGGCCCGACGCGGTCCTACGCGAGCTCGAAGCGCGCGCTCAACAACTTCATCTACGGCGATCTCGACGCCCAGCTGGAGCTCGAGACGGAGCTCCAGCACGCGCTCGCACGGAGCAAGGACTTTCTCGAGGGCGCGGTCGCGTTCGTGCAGAAGCGCCCGCCGGAGTTTTCCGGCGCCTAGCGTCTAAGGGGCATCCTTGACGCGCATGCCGCGCGCGCTAACGGGAGGCGGCCCGGTGCCGCTTCAGTAAACTGCCCGGCGCTTTGGTGTCCCGCCGCGTCGCCGGACGCGCAGTTGGGTAGGAGGTTCCGCAGGGTGGTGTTTGCGGTTGTCCAGCCAGGCCGTTCCCAATTGCTGCGTTTCAGGCGGTGCGCATAGAGCTGGTCGGAGACCCGCCGGCGGTGTCCGTGGACGAACCCCCAACGGTCCGTCTGCAGCTGGAGTCGAACCCTGAGACGCTGGCCCTGGTGCGGGGCGCGCTCGGCGGGATGGCGGAGCTCCTGTCGCTGGATGTCGAGCTGCTCGACGACCTGAAGACCGCCGTCAGCGAGGCGTGCAACAACGTCGTGATGCACGCGTACGGAGGCGACAGCGGACCGTTGTCGGTGTGTCTGCTCGTCGGGGAGGAGGAGATCGAGGTCTGGGTCCGCGACCAGGGCCAGGGGATCCCGGTCGAGGCACCGGCCGACGACAGGCTCCAGGGCGTGGGCATCCCGATCATGCGGGCGCTGGCGCAGCAGACCGCGTTCCGCGCGCTGGAGGATGGCGGCACCGAGGTCTGGCTCCAGTTCTCCGGCCGCCGGGACGGCAAGCTCCTGTACGACCCACCGACCGCGCCCTCGCCGGAGGACGGCTGGACCGATCAGCTCTCGGGCGACGCGGTCGTGTCGCTGTCGCCGCTGACGTTCGTCAGCGGCGTGCTCGGCCGGCTCGCGCGGGCGCTAGCCGCCAGGGCCAGGTTCTCGCTCGACCGTTTCTCCGACGTGTATCTGGTAACCGACGCGCTCGCGGCGCACACGATGCAGGCGGCGAACTCGTCCAGAGTCGGGTTCGGGATCTCAACCGACACGCGCCGGCTCGAGCTGACGATCGGCCCGTTCCACGGCGGCGCTAGCTCGGAGTTGATGGGAGCCGACAAGAGCGAGGTCGGCTCCGCCCTGCGGCGGCTGACCGACGAGCTCGACGTCACCCGCGAGAATGGGAGCGAGTCGCTGCGAGTCGTGATGCTCGACTCCCGCGACGCGCGGTCAGCTTCCGGCGAGTAGCTCCTCGGGCGTGTCGACGACCGTCAGCCGGTCGGCGACGCCGGTCAGGCTGAGCAGCCGCTGGACCTGCTGCGGGCCCTTGACGATGGCCAGCTGCTTGCCGCGCTCGGTCGCCCGCTGGTGGGCTCGGACCAGCACGCTGAGCCCGGTCGAGTCCATGAACTCGAGCGTGCGCAGGTCGACGATCAGCAGCTCGGCGTTCGACGATATTCCCCGGTCGAGCTCCTGCTCCAGCTCAGGGCTGGAGGCCAGATCGAGTTCCCCACTGACTCCGATGACGACGGCTCGCTGCTCGTCACGGACCTCAACGCCGAAGTTGCTCTGCACGACGCCGCGAGCCTACTAGGCTCGCCAGCCCGATGTCCTGCACGGGTTAGAGGGCGGCCGGCGACGGGTTGACCGTGCGCCCGAGCGGGTAGCACCTGGACGCGAGAGGCGCGGAAGTACCGCTCTAAGGAAAGGGAGTTCGAATGGTTGCTCTGCTCGTTCTGCTGTTGATTCTCGCCGTCTTCGGCGGACTCGGATTCGCAGCGCACGCGCTGTGGATTGTCCTGATCGCCGCGTTGGTCCTGTGGGTGATCGGATTCTTCATCGGGGGAGTCGAGGGCGGCGTCGGCCGGCGCCGCTGGTACGGGCGCTAGCAGCGCCCCTCGGCACCTCCAAGCAGGCTGCGCGCGGGCTAGGCCGGCTGGTCGGTCAGCTCGCGCAGCCTGCTGAGCGACCGGCGCAGCAGACGCGAGACCTGCATCTGCGAAACGCCGACCCGCTCGGCGATCTCGGACTGGGTGAGGTCCTCGTTGAAGCGCAGGAACAGGATCTCGCGCTCGCGGGTCGGGAGGTGGCGGGCCGCGGCGAAGATCGTCGCGTGGTCGTCGATCTGCTCTAGGCGCATGTCCACGGAGCCGATCGAGTCGAGGCGGGTGCCGTCCTCGTCGTCCTCACCGGCCACCGGTGCGTCGAGTGAGACCGCTCCGTATGCCTCGGCGGTCTGGAGTCCGTCGAGTACCTCTTCCTGGGTGATCTCGAGGTACTGCGCGATCTCATCGACGGTCGGGATCCGGCCCGTGCGGGAGCCGAGCTTCTGCTGGGCGTCGGTGATCTTGCGGGCCCGCTCCTGCGCGCCGCGGTCGACGTGAAGCGCCCAGGCGGTGTCGCGGAAGTAGCGCTTGAGCTCGCCGACGATCGTCGGCACGGCGAACGAGCTGAACGCGAACCCGCGGTCAGGGTCGAACCGCTCGACCGCCTTCACGAGCCCGAGGCTCGCGACCTGGACGAGATCCTCGTACGGCTCGCTCGACTGGACGTAGCGCCGCGCGAGCTTGCGCGCGAGCGGGATGAAGCGCGCGATCAACTCATCGCGTGCCTGGCGATCACCATGCTTCCGCCACCGGACGAACAGTTCGTCCGATTCGGCGGTGCTTGTCGGTACGGCATTGCCCAGGCTCACGGGCATGGAACGCCTCCACGTCTCGCCGACAGCGCTGGTTTCTATCACATGATCATTGTCGGTAAAACCCACTGTGTTCTTTAACGACGTGGGCCCGGGAACTGCTGGACATCGCGTGATTTACGGAAATTCCGGCTGTCAGTCCTGCTGGAGGGCCGGCGAGGAGCTTCGCTCCGCGAGCAGGTCGAGCACCGCGCGCTCGATCCGGGCGCGAACGCGGTCATCGGAGGGGTCCAGGCTCGGCAGCCGCTCGAGCTCCCCGGCGATCGTCCAGCCCGACAGATAGCGATCGAACACCCGCGGGTCGATATACGACCGGCGGGCTACAGCGGGAGTGTTTCCCAGCAGCTCGGCGACCGCCCTGACCGCGCGATTGATCGCGCGCTTTCGCCCCGTCTTGGAGCCCGCTCCGCGTCCGTCGGTCGCGAGCGACACGGACGCCATCACGGTCGCGTTCCAGGTCCGGAAGTCCTTTGCGGAGAACTCCCGGCCGAGCTGGCCCTTCAGGTACTCGTTGATCTCGTCCGAGCGGAGCGGATGCCAGCGACGCCGGTCGCGGTAGGCGAGCAGCTCGCGGGGTCCGCCTCGGCGGCGCTTGAGCGCCGCGAGGACCGCAACGCACGGCGGGTCGTGGATCGCCTGGGAGCGCCTGACCCCGCCCTTCGCCGGGTAGTCGAATACCGCTTCGCCGCCGCGGACCGAGACGTGCTCGGTGCGGATCGTCGCGAGCCCGATGCCCCCGTCATCGTCGGCGTACTGCTCGCTGCCGATCCGGAACATGCCCACGTCGAGCAGCCGGACGGCGCATGCGAGCACCCGCTGGTGGCTGAGCTCGTCCTTGTTCAGATCGGCGGTCGTCGCGCGTCTCAGCTTGGGCAGACGCTCGCCGAAGCGGCCCATCCGCTCGAACTTCTCACGGTCGCGGCGCTCGCGCCACCGCGGGTGGTACAGGTACTGCTTGCGCCCAGCCGCATCGATCCCGGTCGCCTGGAGATGGCCCAAGGGGTCAGGGCAGATCCACACGTCTTGCCACGCGGGCGGGATCGCGAGCTCACGCAGGCGCTCGAGGATCGCACGGTCGGTGACCGGCTCTCCGCGCTGGTCGAGATAGCTGAACCCGCGGCCCCGGCGCCGCCGATGCAGGCCGGGGTCGGAGCAGTCCGAGCGCCTAAGTCGGCGCCTGCGCCGAGCGGTTGCCATCCGTGGTCATTGCCGGGTCGCGAAGCGTCCAAGACGCCGTGGCGCGATCGGTGTCGATCGCGCCACCGGCGTCCTTCCCCTGGATCTAGATGAGGTTCCTTACCTGATCGGCCGCATCCTTCGCCTCGTCGCGCAGGTTGTCGGCGCGGCTCTCGAACTCGCGGCGCGTGCTGCGCACCTCGCGCTCGAACTTCTGGCGGCTCCGGCCGACCGCGCGCTGGTTGCGGTCGAGCACCCTGCGTCCGCGACGCTCGAACTTGTCGAGCTCGCGCGTGACCCGGGTCAGCGTGCTGTAGTTGCGCGCGGTCTCCCGGACCTTGTCGGACGCGACGGCCGCGGCGCCGACCGGGATCAGCAGTGCGCGCTGGGCCTGACGGCTCACGGCCTCGAGCCGGGTGGTTGCCTCGTCGGCGCGGCGCGCGGCCGTGCGGGCCGCCTGCCGGCCGGTCCTGCGCGCGTCGCGCGTGGTCTGGGCAGCCGATGAGCGGGTACGCCGGGCGGACGACTTCGTCTGCCCCGCGCTCCGGTTGGCGGCGTTTCGCTTTCTGGTGGCGGCTGCGCGTTTTGCGGCAGCCTGACGTTGCGACGGTGTCTGCGTCGCCATCGAATCACTCCTCTTATTCGTCGTTCTTGCTGACCTCAGGCCTACCCAACCGGGGAGCGGCGAAACGAACCGCCCCGCCATACTCACGAGTTCGTGAGCTCCGCTCCGTTCACCTCGCCGCTGGCCGCCGAGCTCGCCCCCGGGTTGCTCGAGCGACTTCTTCGCTATGTGCGGATCGACACGCAATCCGCACGCGACCGCACGTCCTGCCCGAGCACTCCCGGCCAGCTCGATCTCGGCCGCCTGGTTACCGGCGAACTGCGCGAAGCCGGACTCGAGGACGCTGAGCTCGACGAGAGCGGCTACGTGACGGCGACGCTGCCCGTCATGGATCGGGAGCCCGAGACGGCGCCGATCGGCCTGATCGCGCACCTCGACACGAGCCCCGACGCGCCCGGTCGCGGCGTCGAGCCGCTCGTCCACCGTTCCTATGACGGAGGGGTGATCGAGCTCCCGCGGGGCGGCACCACGCTGGACCCGGCACGGATGCCCGAGCTGCTGGCCGCCCGAGGGCACGACCTCGTGTCCACCAGCGGCGACACGCTGCTCGGGGCCGACGACAAGGCCGGGGTCGCGATCGTGATGACAGCCGTCGCGTATTTGGCGGTGCATCCGGAGCTCCCGCGTCCGCCGATCCGGGTCGGGTACACGCCCGACGAGGAGATCGGCGAGGGCGCGACGCTGTTCGATATCCCTCGGTTCGGCGCTCGCTGCGCGTACACGCTCGACGGCTCGAGCCTCGGCGAGCTTCAGGACGAGAGCTTCAGCGCACTCGAGGCGGTAGTCACGATCCGCGGGATCGAGGTGCACCCCGGGCAGGCGACCGGCAAGCTCGTCAACGCACTGCGGCTGGGCGCCAAGGTCGTGGCGGCGCTACCCGACGAGCGCTCGCCCGAGCGGACCGCCGACCGCGAAGGATTCATCCACCCGTACGAGTTCAGCGGCACCGCGGGTCAGGCGGAGCTGCGGATGATCTTGCGCGACTTCGACGAGGCAAAGCTGGATGGGTACGCTGAGCTGGTCCGCCGGATTGCCGGCGAGATCGTCGGATCCGCACCGGGCGCGGAGCTGGACGTCGAGATCCGACGCCAGTACCGGAACATGCGCGCCTACCTGGAGGGCGTTCCGGAGGTGGTCGCGGCCGCCGAGACCGCGATGCGCGAGGAGGGGATCGAGCCGGTGCGGACCCCGATCCGCGGCGGCACCGACGGCTCGCGGCTGAGCGAGATGGGCCTGCCGACGCCGAACATCTTCACGGGCGGCCACGAGTACCACTCGGTGCGGGAATGGGCCTCGCTGCACGAGATGGCGGCCGCCGCGGCGACGGTGGTGCGACTCGCGGGGGTCTGGAGCCGGCCGGGGTACGTGGCCGGGACGAGCGCTGCCCGTTCCGCCGGTTAGGCTGCGTCCGCGATGACTCCAGCGTTCAGCGCCTCGCTGGCATCCGTCGACGGCCAGATCACGCTCGCGTCCGAGGCATTGATTCCGGCGACCGACGAGGGTCTGCTGCGCGGCGACGGGATCTTCGAGGTGATCCGTGTCTACGACGGCCAGCCGTTCGCGCTCGAGGAGCATCTGCGACGGCTCGAACGGTCCGCGTCGAACCTGCGCTTGCCGCTCGATGTGGAGGCCGTCCGGGCCGACTCCCACCGGTTGCTCGCGCATGCCGGCGCCGGACCGGACCACGAGGCGCTGCGGATCGTGATCACCCGGGGTGGGCGGCGGCTGCTGCTGACCGAGCCGGTTCCACAGACCGCCCCGGCGGCGAGGCTCGCGACGGTCACCTACTCGCCGACGCGAGTGCTCGACGGAGTCAAGTCGCTGTCGTATGCGGCCAACATGCTCGCGTCACGGCTCGCGCGGGAGCGAGGGTTCGACGAGGCGCTGCTCGTGACCCCGCACGGTCGCGTGCTCGAGGCTCCGACCAGCACGATCTTCTGGGTCAAGGACGGCGACGTGCTGACGCCGCCGCTCGACGAGCACATTCTCGCCTCGATCACCAGGCGGATCGTGATCGAACAGACCGGGGCGCGGGAGCGGGCGTGCGCGCTCGACGAGCTGCTCGCCGCGGACGAGGCGTTCCTGGCGTCGACGATCCGCGAGGTCCAGCCCGTATCCGCGGTGGACGAGACGCAGTTCGACGCTCCCGGCACGGTCACGAGCCGGATCGCCGCGGAGGTCGCGAGCGTGATCCGCGCCGAGCTCGACCGCGAGCGATGAACGTCCTCACGATCGTCGGCAACCGTCCACAGTTCATCAAGGCGGCGGCGGTCTCGGGTCCGCTGCGACGCGCCCACCACGAGCTGCTGATCCACACGGGCCAGCATTACGACGAGGAGCTGTCCGACGTGTTCTTCAGCGAGCTCGGGCTGCCGTCGCCCGACCGCGAGCTCGGGATCTCCCGGGGATCGAACACCTCCCAGACGTCGCGGATGCTCGATGCGCTCGAGCCGGTCATCGGGGAAGCGTCGGCCGATGTCGTGCTCGTCTACGGCGACACGAACTCGACCCTCGCCGGGGCGCTGGCGGGGGCGCAGGCCGGAGTGCCGGTCGCGCACGTCGAGGCGGGGATGCGGTCGTTTGACCGCTCGATGCCCGAGGAGCTCAACCGCGTGCTCGCCGATCACGCGAGCTCGCTGCTGCTGTGCTCCTCCGAGGTGGCCGTCGCGAACCTCGAGCGCGAGGGGGTGGCCGGCGGCGTCGAGCTGGTCGGCGACGTGATGGTCGACGTGGCGCTGTCGGTGCAGCCGCGCGCCCGGGAACGGGTTGATCTGCTGGAAGCGCGTGGGGTCGAACCCGGCAGCTACGTGCTGGCGACCGCCCATCGTGCCGGGAACGTCGACGATCCGGAGCGGCTCGCGCGGCTGGTCGAGCTGCTGCTGTCGGTGCCCGCACAGGTGGTGCTGCCGCTGCACCCCCGCACCCACGGCCGTCTCCGGGCCGCGGGGTTGCTCGAGCGGTTGCAGCGCAGCGAGCGGCTGCGGATCACGCCGCCACTCTCGTACGTAGAGCTCGCGGCGCTGCTGTGCAACGCCCGCGCGGTGCTGACCGATTCGGGCGGGCTGCAGAAGGAGGCCTACCTCGCCCGGGTGAATTGCATCACGCTGCGCCCGAGCACCGAGTGGGTGGAGACTGTCGAGACCGGCTGGAACACACTCGTCGACCTCGACATTCCAGCCGCGCTCGAGGCGCTCGACCGGGAGCCGCCGCCGGAGCATCCGCCGCTGTATGGCGACGGACACGCCGCCGAACGCGTCGTCGACGCGCTTACACTGCACGTCCGATGAGTGGCAGCCGGCCGGTGCGAATCGGGGTGGTCGGGCTCGGGTACTGGGGCCCCAACATCGCGCGGAACTTCGCGGCGATTCCCGGGGCCGAGCTGAGCTGGTGCTGCGATGGCTCGGTCGAGGCCTTGGAGCGCGCGCGGGCGATGTTCCCGGGCGTGCGCCTGACCGGCTCGGTCGACGACCTGTTGAGCGATCCCGAGCTCGACGCGATCGCGATTGCGACCCCGGTCCCGACCCACGCCGAGCTGGCGGTGCGGGCGCTCGCGACGGGCAAGCACTGCTTCGTCGAGAAGCCACTGGCGCAGTCGGTGGCGGACGCCGAACGCGCAGTCGCGGCCGCGTCGGATGCGGGCCGGGTGCTGATGGTGGGCCACCTACTCGAGTACCACCCGGGCGTACGCGTGCTGAAGGAGCTCGCCGACAGCGGGGAGCTCGGCGACCGGATCTACTACATCTACGGCAACCGCCTGAACCTCGGCAAGCTGCGGGCCGACGAAAACGCGCTCTGGAGCCTCGGCGCCCACGACGTGTCGGTGGTCCTCTATCTGGCCGGCGAGGAGCCTTCCGAAGCGGTCGCCCACGGAGAGTCGTATGTACGAGCGGGAGTCGAGGACGTCGTGTTTTGCTTCCTCCGCTTCCCCTCCGGGCTCTCCGCCCACCTCCATCTCTCGTGGCTCGACCCGCACAAGGAGCGGCGGTTCACTGTCGTCGGCTCGCGCCGGATGGCGACTTTCGACGACATGGCGCTCGAGGGCAAGGTCACGATCTACGACAAGGGCTTCGACGAGGACGCCCGCGGCTACGGCGAGTACATAACCCGCAGCGGCGGGATCGTCTCCCCTGCGATCCCGAACGTCGAGCCGCTGCGCGTCGAGTGCGAGCACTTCGTCGAATGCGTCGCCGAGGGGCGCCGGCCGCGGTCCGACGGAGAGAGCGGGCTGCGCGTCGTTCGCGTGCTGGAGCGCCTGCAGGAGTCGCTCGACTCCTCCGCACGGCGAGGGACGGCACGTGTCGCCTGAGATCTCGGCCGGCGCGTTCGTCTCGGCTGGCGCCCGGCTCGCCGACGACGTCGACGTCGGCCCCGGGGCGGTCGTGAACGAGGGCGTCGCACTGGGGCTCGGTTGCGTCGTCGAATCGGGCGCCGTACTCGGCAAGCGGCCGCGGTTGCGAGCCGGGTCGAGCGCCGCCGGGTACGAACTCGGCCCGCTCGTGATCGAGGAGGGCGTGACCGTCTGCTGCGGTGCGGTCGTCTATGCCGGCTCGCGGATCGGTGCCGGCGCGATCATCGGCGACCAGGCCCAGGTGCGGGAGCGCTCGACGATCGGCGCCGGGTCCGTCGTCGGCCGCGGCTCGGCCGTCGACTTCAACTCACATGTCGGAGAGCGGGTGCTGATCCAGACCGGCGTCTACGTCACCGGCGGCTCGGTCGTCGAGGACGACGTGTTCCTCGGCCCCGGCGTGCTGACGACCAACGACAACACGATGGGCCGTCATGAGCCGGGGACGCTCGACGGCCCGGTGTTCAGGCGGGCGTGCCGGGTCGGCGGCGGGGTCGTGCTGGTGCCCGGAATCGAGGTCGGCGAGGAGGCGTACGTCGCCGCCGGCTCGGTCGTCACTCGCGACGTCGCCCCCCGCACGGTGGTGATGGGCGTCCCGGCGCGTCCGGTCCGCGAGGTGCCGGAAGAGGACCTGATCGAGCGCTGGAAATGAGCGAATTAGGCTAGGCTGGCGGCGCGATGGAGACCTGGGACATCCGCGCGCTGGCCGTCGAGCCGCATCGCCCGCAGGTGCTGAAGTCCGACGACGAGACGCGCGCGATCGTGATCCTGCTGCCCGCGGGCGAAGAGCTCCAGGAGCACCAGGTCCACGAGCGGGCGTATCTGTTCGTCGCCGACGGCGAGATCGAGATCTCCCACGAGCGAGAGTCCGTCACCGGCGGCTGCGGTCTGATGGCACAGTTCGCGCCGAACGAGCGCCGGACGGTGAGGGCGATCAGCGACGCGCGGATCGTGCTCGTGCTGGCGCCGTGGCCGGGCGTCGGCCACCCGTCGCAGGGCAAGTAGTCCTGGCCTACCCGAGGGCGCTCCTACGAGCTGACGCTTTACGCGGCGAGCCGTCCGGCCGCCGTGCCCTCGCCCGATTCGGTCCAGATCACGTCGTCGCGTCCGGGGCCGACGCCGATCAGCGCGATCGGCACGCCGACGAACTCGGAGACGAACTGCAAGTACTCGCGCGCCGCGGCGGGCAGGTCGGCCTCCGTCCGGCACTCGCCGATGTCCTCGGTCCAGGCCTTCAGCTCCTGGTACTCGCCGACGGCGTGGTGCAGCACGGTCTGGTGGTAGGGGAAGTCGTCGAACTCCGCTCCCTCGGCGCCGCGGTAGCGCGTGCAGACGAGTAGCCGGTCGAGGCCCGAGAGCACGTCGAGCTTCGTGACCGCGAGCGCGGTGAGCGTGTTGAGGCGGACCGCGTAGCGCAGCGCGACCAGGTCGAGCCAGCCGACCCGCCGCGAGCGACCCGTGGTGGTCCCGTATTCGCCGCCGCGCTCGCGGATCGCGTCGCCGACCTCGTCGTCGATCTCGGTCGGAAACGGGCCCGCGCCGACGCGGGTCGCGTACGCCTTGGCGACGCCCCAGATCTCGTCGATGTCCTTCGGCCCGACGCCGGCACCGATGCACGCGGATCCCGCGATCGGGTTCGACGAGGTCACGAATGGATAGGTGCCGTGGTCGATGTCGAGCAGCGTGCCCTGCGCGCCCTCGAACAGCACCGTCTGGCCGCTGTCGAGCCGCTCGTGAACGAGCCGGGTCGTGTCGGCGATCAGCCGCTCAAGCCGGTGGCCGTACGTCAGGTACTCCTCGGTCATCGTCTGGAGGTCGAGCCGGGGGTCTCTGGCGAACGGTCGCAGCGACAGCCGCTTGGGCTCGAGCGCGGCGACGATCTTCTTCTTCAGGATCTTCTCGTCGAGCAGGTCCTGGACACGGATTCCGAGCCGCGCCGCCTTGTCGGCGTAGCACGGGCCGATCCCGCGGCGGGTCGTGCCGATCTGGAGCTTGCCGAGCTTGGCCTCGCCGGCGTGGTCGAGCAGCAGGTGGTAGGGCATGATCAGGTGCGCGTTGGCCGAGATCCGCAGCGAGCTCGTGTCGATCGACCGCCGGCTGAGCTCCTCGAGCTCCTCGGTCAGCACCTTCGGGTCGATCACAACCCCGTTGCCGATCACGCACAGCTTTCCCCGGTGCAGGATCCCCGACGGGATCAGGTGGAGCTTCCACGTCTGGCCGTTGCGGACGATCGTGTGACCGGCGTTGTTCCCGCCCTGGAAGCGCACAACCGCGTTCGCCCGCTCGGCGAGCAGGTCGGTGACCTTCCCCTTCCCCTCGTCGCCCCATTGGGCACCGATGATCACGAGTCCTGGCATGCGAAGCTCAGTGTACGTTGGCGGTCAGAATGAATTGGGCATCGAAGTGATCTGGAAATCCGTGTGAACATCCACGACGCAGCGCGGCGAGGCTTTGCGCGTGAGGCCGACGCCTACGAGCGCGGTCGGCCAACCTACCCTCCTCAGGCGATCGCGTGGCTGATCGACGAGCTCCGTCTCGAGCCGGGACGGACCGCGGTCGACGTCGGCGCCGGGACGGGGAAGCTGACGCGGGCTCTGCTCGGGTCGGGCGCGACGGTGATCGCGGTCGAGCCGGTGGCGGAGATGCGGGCGGTGCTCGAGCGTGAGCTGCCAGACGTCCGCGCCCTGGAGGGCACGGCCGAGTCGCTGCCGCTGGCCGATGGGAGCGTCGACGCGGTCGTCGCCGGCCAGGCGTTTCACTGGTTCGACGCGCCGGCGGCGCTCGCGGAGTTTCACCGGGTGCTGGGGAAGGGCGGCCGGCTCGGGCTCGTGTGGAACGTCCGCGACCGGCGCCAGCAGCTGCAGCGTGAGATCGACGAGGTCACCGAGCCGCTACGCGGCGACACGCCGTCGCAAACGCGGGGTGCGTGGAGGGGGGAGTTCGAGCGCACCGAGCTGTTCAAGCCGGCCGCGAAGGTCGATGTGGGGTTCGAGCTCGAGGTGGATCCTGATGTTGCGGTCGATCACCTCGGCTCGGTCAGCTTCATCGCCGCGCTCGCCGACCCGCGGCGCGGTCAGGTGCTCGAGCGCGTGCGTCGACTGGCGATCGAGCACCCGGAGCCGTGGGCGTATGTGACGGAGATTTACGTGTGGGAAGCGGTGTAGCCGGCGGCGATGAGCGACGAGCAGCGCGAGACCGGCGAGCTACGCGAGGCCCAGCTGCGGCGAGAGGCCGAGGAGCGGGAGCTGTCGCGCTCCACCGACGAGGAGGAGGAGACCGCGCAGCACGAGCGGCGGGCGGAGAAGGCGCGATACCTGCGCCAGAAGCTGGAGGAGCGGGCGGAGTCCGAGCGCGACGAGTAGGGGCCGGCGTCCGGGGGGCCCGGGGGGGCCGGCGCCCGTCGGGCGGGTCGCGGTCCCTCAGGCCGCGGCTGGCTCCGAGGCCGTCCTTCGCGCGACTTCGGCGCGGACGACGGGGGCGACCTCGGTCCCGAACAGCTCGATCGAGCGCATCACATCCCGGTGCGCGACCGCGCCGACGCTCATCTGGCCGACGTACCGGTCGTTTCCGAACAGTTCGTGCTCGAACAGGATCTTCTCCGCGACCTCCTCCGGCGATCCGACGGCGAGCGCGCCGCGCGGCGAGCGGAGCGCCTCGTACTGCTCGCGGCCGGCCGGCGGCCACCCACGCTCGCGGCCGATGCGATTCATCATCTCGAGGTAGGAGTGGGCGAAGGCGGCGCTCGCGTCTTCGGCGGTCGCGCCCACGAACGCGTGCGTGTTGATCGCGAGCTTGCCGTCGCTGGGATCGTGACCGGCGGCATCCAGCGCCTCGCCGTAGAGCTCGACCAGCGGCACGAACCGCTCGGGCTGCCCGCCGATGATCGCGATCGTCAGCGGCAGTCCGAGCGTCCCGGCGCGGACGACCGACTGCGGCGTGCCTCCGACCGCGACCCAGATGGGGAGCGGGTCCTGAACGGGTCGAGGCCAGACGCCGGCGTCGGCGAGCGGAGCGCGCAGCCGGCCGGACCACGTGACGTGGTCGGAGTCGCGGATCTTCAGCAGCAGGTCTAGCTTCTCGGCGTAGAGCTCGTCGTAGTCGTCGAGGTCGTAGCCGAACAGCGGGAACGACTCGATGAACGAGCCTCGCCCGGCCATGATCTCGGCGCGGCCACCGGAGATCAGATCGACCTCGGCGAACTGCTGAAACACCCGGACGGGGTCATCGGAGCTGAGCACGGTCACCGCGCTGGACAGCCTGATGTTGTTAGTGCGCGCCGCGATTGCCCCGAGCGCGACCGCCGGCGAGGAGATCAGGAAGTCGGGGCGGTGGTGCTCGCCGACGGCGAACACGTCAAGTCCGAGCTGATCGGCGAGCTCGGCCTCCTCAAGCAGCTCGCGCATCCGCTGCTCGGGCGAAACGCCCTGAGAACCCCTTTCCGCGAACGTGGCGAGTCCAAGTTCCATGCCAGTCAACGGTAGCAGGTACTTGCGGGCGCAACTAAACGTGTCGGGAGGGGTTCAACCCATCCGGCGGTCGTGACCCAACAGCGGCAGCTCGTCGCACATCTCCGTGAGCCGCGAGACGGTCCGGTCTGTGATCTGCTGGCACAGCGCCTCGCGGTCGAGAATGTTGGTCGTGAGCACGATCGAGCGCTGGTCCTCGTAGCGGCCGTTGACGATCGAGTAGAGCTCCTCGAGCACCCAGTCGGTCGTCCGTTCGGCGCCGACGTCGTCGACGTGAAGCAGGTCGACGGCGATCAGCCGGTCCAGCAGCTCGACGTGCGAGCGCTCGGCCCGGTGTGTGTCGCGGATCTCGTTGAGCAGCCGCGGCAGCGAGTAGATCGCGACCGAGCGGCCGGCCCTGAGCGCCGCCTTCGAGACGAGCATCGCGAGCGTCGTCTTCCCGGTCCCCACCGGGCCCATGAACCACAGCCCCCGGCCGGTATCGAGTTGCTCGTCGATCTTGTCCGCGAACCGCTTGGTCGCCATCACCACCTGCGTGTCGATCTCGGTCACCGGCGGGCGGTCGAACGACACGTCCGCGTACCGTCGCGGGATCACCGCCGAGAGGTGGCGCGCCTTCGCGAGCGCGACCCGCTGCGGGCGGCAGCGGCAGTCGTAGGCCGTGTTCGTCTCGTCGTCGAACACGAACCCCGAGCCGTCGCACGCCTCGAACGGGCACGGGCCGTCGAGCCGGCGCAGCGGGACGACGCTCACTGCGCGAACCGGTCGCCCGCGTAGTTCATGAACCGCGGGTACTCGCGCTGGAAGGTCAGCACGATCTCACCGACCGGTCCGTTCCGGTGCTTGGCGACGATGATGTCCGCCTCCCCCGGCCGCTCGGACTCCTTCTCGTAGTACTCCTCGCGATAGATGAACATCACGAGGTCGGAGTCCTGCTCGATCTCGCCCGAGTCGCGGAGGTCGGAGAGGATCGGCTTCTTCTCGCCGCCGCGCTGTTCGACGGCACGGCTCAGCTGCGAGAGCGCGATCACGGGGACGTTCAGCTCGCGCGCCAGGCCCTTGAGCCCCCGCGAGATCTGCCCAACCTGCTGGACCCGGCTCTCGACGTTCCCCTCGTGCCGCATCAACTGGAGGTAGTCGATGATCACCAGCTTCAGCCCGCCGTCGAGCTGGGCGTGCAGACGGCGCGCCTTGGCTCGGACCTCGAGCACGCCGGTGTCGCTCGAGTCGTCGACCCACAGCGGGGCCGCGCTGAGCTTCTGGCACGCGTCGAGGATCTTCTGCCACTTGCTCTCGGCGACGCGGCCGCGGCGCAGCTCCTCGCCGTGGATCCGCGCTTGGGACGCGACAAACCGCTGAGCGAGCTCGGACTCCGACATCTCGAGCGAGAACAGGGCGACGGCGTGGCCTTTGAGCGCGGCGTTCTCGGCGATGTTCGCGACCAGCGCCGACTTGCCCATCGACGGACGGGCCGCGATCACGACCAGGTTGCCAGGTTGGAAGCCGCCGGTGAGCTCGTCGATGTCCTTGAAGCCCGAGGGCGTGCCGGTCAGCGACGACTTCGCGGTCGAGAGGCGGTGGAGCTTGTCCGTCTCCTCGTCGAGGATCTCCTCGATCGAGCGGAACGATTTCTGTCGCTCGTCCTGCGCTACCTCGATCACCGAACGCTCGGCGCGCTCGAGCAGGTCGCGAGGCGGCGCGTCGCGGGAGAGGACGCTCGCCTGGATCTCGTAGGAAGTGCTCAGCAGCGCGCGCAGCCGCGCGTTGTCGCGGACGATCCGGCCGTAGTCGCGGGCGTGGCCGGCGGTCGGCACCCACCCCGCCAGCTCGTCGATCGCCGCCGGGCCGCCGATCTCATCCAGCTTCCCGTGCTGTCGGAGCGTCTCAGCGACGGTCAGGTGGTCGATCTTGCGGTCGCTCTGGTGCAGCTCGATCATCGCCCCAAACACGGCGCCGTGCTGCTCACGGTAGAAGTGGTCGGGCCGCAGGCCCTCCTCGACGAGCAGCTGGTACAGGTGTCGCTCGTCGAGCAGCACGGCCCCGAGCACCGACTTCTCGGCCTCGAGGTTGTGCGGTGGGACGGCGATGCTCTGGACGGCGCTCACGGGTCGACCGAATATAGGTCGAGGTCAGGCGTCAGAAACGAGACGTTCCCGCAGACAGCGAGGAGTTCGCCGCGCGGGGACCCGCGCGCTCGACAGCTACAACCGGCTGGCATCCAGCCAGCCGTCGGCGTCAGTCGGCCGAGACCACCATCGTCTTGACGGCGGCGGTCACTCCGTCGGCGACCTCGACGACGACCATGTACGTGCCGGTGTGGCGGATCGGCTCGTCGAGGTGGATCTTGCGCCGGTCGACGCGGATACCCCGCGCCTCGCGAATCGCGTCGGCGATGTCCTGCGGCGTCACCGATCCGAACAGGCGGCCATCGTCGCCCGCCTGCTGGGGGATGGTCAGCACCGTGCGTCCGAGCAGACCGGCGTTCTCCTGTGCCCGCTCCTCCGCCTCTCGCGCGGCGCGCTCGGCTTCGTCGCGGCGGCGCTGGGCCACCTTGATCGAGCCGGCGGTCGCCGGCTCGGCGAGCTTGCGGGGCTGCAGGAAATTGCGCAGGTAGCCGGGCGACACGTCGACCACGTCGCCGCGCTCGCCGAGCGACTCCACATCCTGGAGCAGGATCGCTGTTGGCATCGGCTCAGCGGTCGCGATCGCGATCGCGACCACGATCGCGATCGCCACGATCGCTGCCGCTTCCCTCGGCGACGTAGGGCAGCAGCGCCAGTTCGCGGGCGCGCTTCACCGCCCGCGCGATCTGGCTCTGGTGGCGCCGGCACGCCCCGGTGATCCGACGCGAGCGGATCTTGCCGCGATCGGAGATGAACCGCCGCAGCGTGCCGATGTCCTTGTAGTCGACCTGCGCCACCTTTTCACGGCAGTACGGGCACGGCTTCCGCCGGGTGGAAGTCGCCGAACCCTTCCTGTCGCGCCGGCGTACCGGCCGTCTACGTTGCTTTGCCAACTCGAATCACCTGACTATCGATTTTTTCGCTCCAGGCCTCAGAACGGGATGTCGTCTTCGGCCGCCGGGCGTGCCGCGGGAACGGTCTCGAAGTCGCCGCTGTCGATCGGGACGTCACTCTCCGCAGGCTTGGCGCTGCTCGAGTATCCGTTCCCGTTACCGGCGTCTTCGCGCCCGCCGAGAAACTGCACGGAATCAGCGATGATATCGACCGCTTGGCGCTTTTGTCCGTCACGCTCCCATTCGCGCCAGCGCAGGCGACCGTCGACCGCGACGGGGCGTCCCTTCTTCAGATACCGGGCGCAGTTTTCGCCCTGCTGACCCCAGACGGTCACGTCGAAGTAGTTCGGCTGGTCCTCCCAATCGCCCGAGGCGTTGCGGCGACGGCCGTTGACCGCCACCCGCAGGGTGCAGACGGAGGTGCCGCCACCGGGGATCGATCCGAGCTCGGGGTCCTTGGTGAGATTGCCGGTGATGATCACGCGGTTGATGTTTCCAGCCATGAGCTGGCTCCTTTCCAGGCGTGTTGAAACCTTTTGGGCGAGTCTAGGTGGGGCTCAGGCGGCAATCCCGCGTTGTTCACGGAAAATGGACGGAGACGTCGAACATTTGGCGCGTCGTGAGACGATTCCGTTGCAAATGGCGGCACTGATGCCGGACATGGGGGCACGGAGAGGGGCGATCGGGGCGTCCAAAGCGCACGACCCGACCACCCCGCGATGGCCCGCGCGCGCGACCGCCTTCGCCCTCTGCGCGCTCACGGTCATCGTGGTGGGCGCCCTTGCCCCTGCCGCCCACGCCACCGCCCCCTACACGGAGAAGTTCCCACCGCTCACGACCCCCTGGACCCGGTCGGTCTCGACCACCGCTCCGCTGCCCGACTACCCCCGACCTCAGCTCGAGCGCCAACGCTGGCTGAGCCTCAACGGACAGTGGCAGTACGAGCAGGGCTCGGCGGGCCAGGCGCCTCCGTTCGGACAGGACCTGGCGGAGACGATCCTCGTGCCGTTCCCGCCCGAGTCGCCGCTGTCGGGGATCGAGCGGGAGGACCAGCTCGGCTGGTACCGCAAGACCTTCACCGTGCCGGCGGCGTGGCAGGGCCAGCACGTCCAGCTCAACTTCGGCGCGGTCGCGTGGCAGGCGCGCGTGTACGTCAATGGGCAGCTCGCCGGAACGCATCAGGGCGACTACGACTCGTTCTCGCTCGACATCTCCCGCTACCTGAGGCCCGACGGCCCGAACGAGCTGGTGGTCGGCTACTACGACCCGATCGGCGCTCTCGGGGAGCCGGTCGGCAAGCAGATCGTCGGCGCGCCGCACGGGATCTACCACACGGCATCGAGCGGGATCTGGCAGACGGTGTGGCTCGAGCCGGTAGCGGACGAGCACATCGCCGGACTCGATCTGGTCCCCGACCTCGCTCACAGCCGCCTGTGGGTCACCGCAGATACCGCCGGCGGTACCGACGGCCGGCTGGTCGTGCAGGCGCTCGCCGGGCGCAGCGTCGTCGCGACCGCGAGCGGGCGGCCGGGGCGGACGCTGGCGCTGAAGATCCCGAACCCGCACGATTGGTCCCCCTCCGATCCGTACCTGTATGGACTCCATGTTCAGCTCGCGAGCTCGACCGGGAAGGACGACGTCGACAGCTACTTCGGCATGCGCTCGATCACGCTCGGCAAGTCCGGTGGCGCCACGAGGATCCTGCTGAACGGCCGGTTCGTGTTCGAGACCGGGGCGCTCGACCAGGGCTTCTGGCCCGACGGCCTCTACACGCCGCCCGCCGACGCCGCGATCCGCTCGGACATCCTCGCCGCCAAGGGGCTCGGCTACGACATGCTGCGCGAGCACGCCAAGGTCCAGCCCGACCGCTGGTACTACTGGGCCGACAAGCTCGGCATCCTCGTGTGGCAGGACATGCCGAACATGCGGACGATCTCCGCCGGAGGGCCAACCGCCGCGCAGGAGGATGAGTTCCGCCGCGAGCTCGCCGCGATCGTCACCCAGCACCGCTCCGACCCGTCGATCGTCTCGTGGATCCCGTTCAACGAGGGGTGGGACCAATTCGATCCGGCGGGCGTGGTCTCGCAGATCAAGCGGCTCGACTCCTCCGCGCTGGTCGACTCCGACAGCGGCAGCGCCAACTGCTGCAGCGCGATCGAAGCGCCGAACACAGACATCCGCGACACGCACCTCTACTTCGGTCCGTATGCCGCGCCAGCCGACCGGCGGGCGTCGGTGATCGGCGAGTACGGCGGCGTGCTCGCGTTCCCGCCGAAGGGCGACCGGTGGCCGGGGACGCTCACCAGCCTCGGCTCGCCGGTCCTCTCCTGGGGCCCGCCAACGGTCGAGAGCTTCCTGCGCGCGCAATACACCGAGCTCGAGCAGGAGATGCGACTGCGGGGCCTGTCCGGCTCCGTCTTCACCGAGCTCTCCGGCTACGAGCAGGAGCTCGGGATCCTCACCTACGACCGCCGCGCGTACACGATGTCGAAGTCGCTCGTCAGCACCCTCAACCAGCGCCTGATCGCCACCTCGCAGCAGCCGACCGAACTGAGCCGCCAGCCGCCGGCGATCCCGGCAGGGAGCGACGGACTGTGGTCGTTTGACGGGCGGGGAGGGACGGCCGCGGACTCGAGCGGCGAAGACCACACCCTGACGCTGAAGAACGGCGCGAGCTGGACCGTCGGCCGCCGCGGTGGGGCGCTGTCGATCACGGGTCCCGACCAGTACGCGGCCGCGTCGCGGGCGCTGATCAACACGAGCCGCTCGTTCACGATCTCCGTGTGGCTGGCCGCCGGGCTCGCCGACGAGTCAGGGAGCGCGGTCAGCGAACCTGGCACCGACGGCTCGAGCTTCTCGCTGGGAATCAGGACTGCCACGCTCGGGCCGCAGTCGCTCGCCGGCCGTGCGCCCGGTACCCCGCTCGGCAAGGGGACCTGGTGGACGTTCGTCGTCCCGTACGACTCGCATTGCCCGTCGCTCTCGTGCGGGGTAACGGCGAACATGCGCTACGACGACGGGCGCTCCGCGCCAGCGATCGGGAGCTGGCACCAGCTGACCGCCGTGTACGACCGGCCGACGGCGACGATCAGGCTGTACGTCGACGGGATCCCCGAGGACGTCGAGCACACCTTCGGCCTGCCGCCCGCGCGCGGTCCGCTGACGATCGGCCAGGGCTCGAAGAACTACGCCACGCCCGACACGTTCGTCGGCTCGATCGACGACCTGCGGATCTACGCACGCTCGCTGTCGCCGGGCGAGGTGTGGTCGCTCTACGCTGCGTCGCGATGAGCGAGCAGACCTTCGGGACGGTGAAGCTCACGATCGAGCCGCCGCTCGCGTGGCTGACGCTGTCGCGCCCGCACAAGCTGAACGCGCTCGACCGCGGGACCCTCGAAGGGATCGCCACGGCGGCCGCAACGGTCGACGAGCACCCCGAGATCGCGGTAGCGATCCTCTCCGGCGAGGGCTCCGACTTCAGCGCCGGCGCGGATCTGCGGTCGCTGGCCGACGTGCCCGCCGACGAGCGGCTGCGAGCGATCCGCGAGGGCGCCGAGGCGGGCCGCGTGGCGACCGCGGCGCTCCGTCAGATGCGGGCGATCACGATCGCGCTCGCTCACGGCCGCGTGATTGGGGGAGGGATGGTGCTCGTGGCGGCGTGCGACCTGCGGGTTGTGACCGAGGACGCGGTCTTCTGGCTGCCCGAGGTCGACCTCGGGATCCCCGTCGGCTGGGGCGGCGTCCCGGTCCTCGTCGCCGAGCTCGGGCCGTCGCTGGCGCGTGACCTCGTGCTCACGTGCCGCCGGATCGGCGCCGCAGAGCTGCGCGAGGCCGGGTTCGTATCGCGGCTTGTCGCGCCCGCAGAGGCCCCACAAGCCGCCCGCGAGCTCGCCGACCAGATCGCCGCGAAGCCTGCCGGCGCACTCACGCGCTCCAAGCAGCAGTTCCTCGACGCGCTCGATGCGAGCGTGAGCGCCAGCGCCTCGGGACGGTCCGACGCCGACCTGATCGTCGCCGCGCTGGCCGAGAGCAGCCGCACCGGACTCGCCGACTGAGCCCCGTAATCGCGTCCGGTCTCGGCCCTACATTGTCGCGATGGTCACGTTCGAGCTCGCTGGGTCGGTGTACGCGCTCAGCGACGACGAGGCCACATTGCTCGCGGAGCGGCTGCGGAGCTACGCGAAGGGCAAGCTCAAGTCGGACATCGAGCGGGCGTCGCGGCTGAGCGGCAACCCCCAGTGGACCGAGGGCGCGCTGGCCGTCGCGGACTTCATCGAGGAGGTCCTGGTCGGCAACCTCGACGGGCCGCTGCCGCTGGAGGGCAAGGCCGCCGAGGCCACGTTCTGGG
This sequence comes from uncultured Solirubrobacterales bacterium, assembly GCA_963788565.1. Taxonomy (GTDB): domain Bacteria; phylum Actinomycetota; class Thermoleophilia; order Solirubrobacterales; family Solirubrobacteraceae; genus Palsa-465. Next base: position 61,734 of record CAWBHJ010000002.1, read on the forward strand.
CCTTGCGGCTGATGCAGGGACTCGGGATCTCGGCCGAGCCCGACGACGCGGCCGCGCTGAGGGATTCGCTCGCGGCACGGTGCGCGGCCGACCGCGCGGCGGTCAAGCGCGCGGCGTGAAGTCGAGATCGCCGCTCTCGAACACGACGCCCACCGGCTCGAGCACCACCCGGCGCGGCCCGTCCACGACGACGCCAGCGAGCTCGGCACGAAGCCCCAGTTCGGCGGACATCGACACCACTCGCTCGCCAGAGCCGGCGGCGCAGTAGACCGCGTAGCCACAGCCCATGTTGAACGTCGAGTACGCCGCGGCCGGCGACATGCCCGCGCCCTGAACCAGGAACTCGAGCACCTCGGGGACCGGTGGCAGCTTGCGCACCTCGTACCCGAGCTCGACCCGGGGCCGCATCAGCTTCAGCAGCCCGTGGCCGGTGATGTGGCTCAGGTAGTGGACCTCGACGTCGCTGGCCAGCAGCGCTCGCACGAGCGGTGCGTAGATCACGCTCGGGTCGAGCAGCGCCTCGCCGAACGTCCGCCCGCTCGGCAGCCGGGTGGCGTATCCGGTTGGCGACTCGGCGGCGATCTTCCGCGCGAGCGACGCGCCGTTGGCGTGAAGCCCGCTCGACTGCACGAACACGATCTCATCGCCGGGGATGAGCGCGTCGCCGAGGATTGGCCCTCGATCCGGCGGAATCAGGCCGACCGCGCTCCCGGCGAGTTCGATGTCGCCCTCGGCCACGAGCCCGGGAAGCGACGGCGACTCGCCGCCGCCCCAGGTCGCGCTCGAATCGACGCACCCCTCGCGCCACCCGCTCAGCAGCGCCTCGTGGCGGGCGGAGTCCCGGTACCAGTCCGACGTGCCGGTGGCGAAGTAGGCGTTGACGACGAGCGGCAGCGCGCCGACGCAGCACAGGTCGTTGACGATCGCGGCGACCGTGTCGTACGCGACATGCTCGAACCCGACCGTCCCGAGCTCGTCCTGAAGCTGCCGGGCGATGATCGACTTGGTGCCGAGCCCCTCGAGCACGAACGCGAGCGTCTGGCCGGCCACCTCGAACACGAACGCCGGCTCGCCGCGGGACTCGTCGACGGCGTGCCCACCTGAGAGCGACAGCAGCTCCGAGGTCGCGAGCGCCTGGCTCAGCGCGCTGCGCTTGCCCGCGTCGAGCGTGGCGTAGTCGACGCCGGCGGAGCTGTAGGCGGAGCCTCGACCCTCCGGCGACTGGCTCATCGGCGGCCGCCGGCCACGACAGCTAGGACTCTGGGGGCGTGTCTCTGCTCGGCGCCGGTGTGTCGCCGCTCGGCGCCGGCGTCTCGCCACTCGGCGCTGGCGTCTCGCCGCTCGGCGCCGGCGTCTCGCCGCTCGGCGCCGGCGTGTCTCTGCCCGGCGTGTCCCTGCTCGGCGCACCCTGAGACTGAGGCGTGGCCGTCGCCACGACCGGCGGCGGCGATGAGGGCGCGGCCGGGGTCCCGGGACGGACCTTGATGACGCGGAACCGCAGCACCCCGTCGGTGATCCGGAGCGTGTGCGAGAGGTCCTCGATCAGCGTCCCCGGGGCCTTGAACTGCAGCAGGTGGTACTCGGCGTCCGGCTGGTGGCGGATCTCGTAGGCGAGCGGCCGCCGGCCCCAGTCGTCGTTCCGCTCGATCGAACCGCCGGCACGCGAGATCGCGGACTCGACGTCGCCGAGGATCTTCGTTCGCTGCTCGTCGCTCGCGTTCTCGGAGAGCAGGAGCGTCAGGTCGTATAGCGGGGCTGTGTCTGCCATCAGGATGCGCGAGGGCGGGTGCCCCCGGGGGCGACGACTATAGCGAGGGTGATCCGAGCCTGTACGCGCCTACGCGGTCCTCGTAGCCCTTCAGCGGATGCTCGCCGGCGGGCTCGACTACCAGCTCGCTCGACGCGCCCGCGGCCTCGGCGAGCGGCTCGGACACCAGTACCTCGCCCGGCTCGGCGAGCTTGACCAGCCGCGCCGCAAGATTCACGACGTCGCCGTAGTAGTCGCCGTAATGCGATACGACCGGGCCCGTGGCAAGCGCGATCCGCACCGCTGGCAGTTCGCGATCCTCCGCGATCGTCCGTGCCAGCCCGAACGCGACCTCGCACGCCACGACCGGGTCGTCGAACGCGACCATTGCCTCGTCGCCGATCAACTTCACAACCCGGCCGCCGGCCCGTGCAACCGCGTCGGAGACATGAGCCTCGAAGCGGCTGATCGTCGCGGCCAGCGCTGCGGGACTGGTGCCGCGCACCGTGGCGGTGTAGTCGACGAGGTCGGCAAAGCCGACGGTCCGCTCGCGCGTGACCGTCGCGTGCTCGGTGTCCATCCCCCAGGCCGATCGGGACACCACGACCAGGTGCGAGCCGAGTGCCTCGGTGATCGCGCTGCCAAGCGCCGGGATCGCCACCGCTGCCGTGCGGGCGTAGTCCTCCATCACGTCGAGATAGAGGTCCCCGGCGCCCCGCCGCGGCATCTCAACCTGCAGGCGGAACGCGTCGACGAGCGCCTCGGCGATCTGCGCCACCGATCCTCCGATCACCCGCGCGAGCGCGAGCGACGTCTCCTCGCCGAGCAGCATCCGCATCTCGGCGAACACCCGGAGCGACTCGATCTGCGACTCGGTGAGCAGTGGCTCTGAGCGCAGCGGATCTGGGAACCCGAGCGCCCGCCACAGCTCCGCGGCGTCGCCCGGCTCCATGCCGGCACGCTCGACCGCCTCGGCGAATGGGATCCGCTCGCCCGCCCGGCGCAGCGCCAGCTCCAGCGCCAGTGTTCCGAGCGTCCCGGTCTCGACCGCCTCGCGAAGCTCGTCGGGATCGGCGCCCTGGGCGCGCAGGTAGCGCTCGATCCTCGAGGTCTCGTCCGGCCCGCTGCTCACACGCGCAGATTAAGGTGAAAGCGCGCATGCCCGAGCTCCCGATCATCGAGGTGAGGGATCAGACCGCCTGGCGGGACTGGCTCGAGGCCAACCACAACTCCGACGACGGCGTGTGGCTGAAGTTCGCGAAGAAGGGCTCGCCGGCGGTGACCGTCTCCTACGCGGAGGCGCTCGAGGAGGCGCTGTGCTACGGCTGGATCGACGGCCAGGCCCGCCGGCACGACGAGCACTTCTACCTGCAGCGGTTCACGCCCCGCCGGGCCCGCAGCAAGTGGTCGCAGAACAACGTGGAGAAGGTCGGGCGGCTGATCGACGAGGGGCGGATGCGACCGGCGGGCCTGGCGGCGATCGAGGCCGCGAAGGCCGACGGCCGGTGGGAGGCGGCATATCCAGCCCAGAGCCAGGCGCAGGTATCCGAGGACTTCCAGCAGGCGCTCGACGCCAACCCGGAGGCCGCCGCGTTCTTCGCGACCCTGACCGGGTCGACCCGATACGCGTTCCTCTATCGCCTGCACAACGTCGCGGACCCGGGCGCGCGCGAGAAGCGGATCGCGATGTACGTCGAGCTGTTGAACGAGGGGAACACGCTTACCGACTGACTAGTGAGAGACCCGGCTCGCCACCGGGATCGCCTTCGCGATCCGCGCCGGGGGGGCGGAGAACTCGAGTGCCGAGACTCCGCGCAGCTGAGACTGAGTAGGCCTCCCGCCGCGGGCCGCACGAGCGACGCTGACACGACAGACCCCCGGGCCGCCGTGGAGGTGCGTCGTGTGGGCGTCGGATAACGACGCTGCGACGACGCACCTCGAACATGCGCCGCGGGTGTGTCGTACGGGCGTCGCTTCGCTTCCGACCTTCACTCGCCGCGGGCGCCGGCGCGGCTGACACGGCAGACCTCCCAACCCGGGGGCACGTGTGTCGTGCCAGCCGCGGATAGCGCGGCTGCGGTGACACACCTCGACCGGTGACGAGGGGTGTGTCGCGCCAGCCGCGGGGCGAGCCCCAGCTCCGGCGCCGCGGGGCGAGCCCCCGCTCCGCCGCTCCGGCGCCCCCGCTCCGGCGCCCCGACCTCCGTCCCCAAACAACCTACGCGTGCTTCGCGACCCCGGCCTTCCGCCGGATGTCCGCGAGCTGCTCGTCGACCCAGTCCCCGGGGTTCCGGGCCGTGACGATCGACTTCAGCCCCTCGTGCCGCCGCCGCCGCTCCTCCAGCGGCATCGTCAGCGCCGCGTGGATCGAGTCGGCGAGCTCCTGGATGTCGAACGGGTTGACCGACAACGCGTAGTCCCCGAGCTCCTCGTGGGCGCCGGTGTTCTCGCTGAGGATCGAAACGCCCGCATGCTCGTTGACCATCGGGCCCTCCTTCGCCACGAGGTTCATCCCGTCGAACATCGCGTTGACGATCAGCACGTCGTAGTGCTTGTAGGCGGCGACGGCCTCCTCCAGGTCGTCGCGGATCTTCAGCTGGATCGGCATCCAGTCGGGCGAGCCGTGGCGGTGGTTGACGACCGCGACGACCGCCTCGATCCGCTCCAGATACTCGGCGTACTCGGGGATGTCGGTCCGGGACGGCATCAGCTGGGCGATGAACGTGATCCGCTCGCGGAACTCGGGGTGCTGCTCGAGGAACACGTCGAACGCGCTGAACCCGCGCAGCACGTTCTTCGACAGGTCGGCGCGATCGACGCGGAGGATCAGGTAGTCGCGTCGGCGCCGCAGCAGGTCCCGCTCGAACTCGCGCGTCCCCGCCCGCCGCGCGACACTCTGGACCGCGCCGGCGTCGATCGGCAAGGGGTAGGTGCGGACCCACACCTCTCGGTCGCCGCAGAACACGGTCCCGTTGCCGAAGTCGACGTCGTACCCCATCAGGTCCTCGCAGCACTGCAGGAAGTTGTTCGTGTAGTGCTGGGTGTGAAAACCGATGATGTCGTTGCAGAGGATCCCGTCGTAGATCTCGTCGCGGAGCATCTTGGGCAGCACCCGCCACGAGTCCGACTGGCTCCACGGGATGTGGACGAAGTGGTGCAGGAACACGTTGGGACGGGCACGGCGAATCAGGCCCGGGAGCGTGTACAGGTGGTAGTCGTGGACCATCACCACCGGCTCGTCGGTTCCCTCGATCTCCTCGAGTACCGCGCGGGCGAGGTCCTCGTTGACGACGTTGTAGCCGAACTCAAACGCCTCGGTCTCGTTGCGGCGGATGTCCGGCGCGTTCGACTGGTCCCAGAGGTAGTGCTGGATGAACCACAGCATCGGGTTGGCGATGATGTTGTAGAAGCGGTCGTACGCCTCCGGGTCCGACACGACCAGCTTCACGAAGTACTCGTCGCCGTCGTGGGTGTGGACCGCGAATGCGCGGCCGTCGTTGCGCTGGACCTCGGTGACGTCCTCGTCGGTCATCGCCGAGGCGACCCAGGTCACGTCCCGATACGACGCGAGCCCGATCAGGGCGGTCACCAACCCGCCCGTCCCGCGACGGATCTCCCCGTCGGGCCCGAAGGTGACCGGGCCGCGATTGGAGACCAGGACTAGCGGTGCTTCCGACATCACACGTCGAGCTGCTCGAACACGCTCAACCAGTCTCGCAGCAGCCGGGGCATCAGGAAGCGCCGCCGGACCGATTCCTTGCCGGCGCGCCCGAGCTGCTTGCCGAGACCGGGGTCGTGGAGCACCTCGAGCGCCCGCGCCGCGCACTCCTCGACGGTGTTGACGAGGAACCCGGACTCGCCGTCGGTCACCTGCAGCGGGATCCCCCCGACCGCGCCGCCGATGAACGGCCGCGCCTTCCAGATCGCCTCGGTCACGGTCAGCCCGAACCCCTCGCGGGTTGACTTCTGGATAACGACGTCGCTGTGGGACTGGAAGGCGTTGACCTCGATCGCCCCGACGTTGTTGAGGTTGTTGAGGATGTGGATATCGGGGTCGCCGTCGGCGTGGGCGACCGTCGCGTTGAAGTAGTCCCACCCCTCGGGGTCGTCGGTCGCCATCGACCCGACCAGCGCGAGCTGCACGTTCGGGATCTCCTGCTTGACGATCCGGTAGGCGTCGATCACGCCGAGCGGGTCCTTCCACGGATCGAACCGCGACACCTGGCACAGCAGCGGTCGATCGATGTCGATCCCGAACTGCTCGCAGATGTAGACCGCATCCTCGGGCGAGAACGCCATGTTCTTCGGGGCGAGCGGGTCGATCGCCGGCGGCAGGATATGGGCACGGCCGTCGATCCCGGGCGGCACGTACTGCTGCATGTGGAACACGGCGGCCTGGTAGGGCTCGAGGTACGGGAGCAGCCCCGCGAGCGTGTCCTGATTCGGGGTTGACAGATCGATGTGGCACCGCCAGACCCAGTTGCGCGCCTTCTCGGGTACGAGCGACGGGATCGCCGCCGGCTGCGGGTCGTGGACGATGCACACGTCCCAGCCCTCCGACAGCTGCGAGGCGTTGATCTCGTTGTACCGCTGCCAGATGTTCCACTGCTCCTCGTCGAGCCCCACCGGGTTGCCCTGGAGCGCGTTGTGCATCAGCTTGGTGGTGTTGAAGAACTCCTCGCGGCCGTAGATCACGTGCCACTCGCAGTCGAGCCCGACGTCGCGCATCAGCGGCACGAGCGTGTTCAGAATCTCCGCAACGCCGCCCCCGAACGCGGTCGCCGATACGTGCAGGACGCGCTTGCCCTCGAGCGGCGCGGCGAGCTCGCGGATCTCGTCGACCAGCGGACGGCCGACGATGCTCGCGTAATCGGCGAGGTTCTTCTGGGCTACGGAGACGGGTTGAAGCATCGAGTCACGGTGCGCCCCGGGCGCAGGAACGACGGCGGGCGGACGATACCGCGCGCCGTCCTCAGGGTCCCGCAGCCCGCAGCCGCGCGATCCCCTCGTCGACCGCCCGCACGAGCTCGGCGTGCAGCCGGCGGTTAGCCGCCGAGATCGAGGACATCTGGTAGTCGTGGCCGGACCCGAGCAGCCGGTGGTGGTCGAGCGGCTCTCCCCACCCGTCGGTGACGACGCCGCCGGCCTCGCGCAGGCACAGCCACGGCGCCGCGAGGTCGTAGGGCGAGTTGTTCAGGATCTCGCCGCGCCCGACCCGCTGGAACTGCTCGAGCATCCCGGGGACGTCGTCGATCAGCCGCGAGCCGACCTCGACGACGGCGTCGAGCTGGCCGGTCACGACCCGAGTCATCGCGAACGACTGCGACCCGAGCTCGAACGTCCCACCGCCGACCGAGGACGCGTCGATCAGGTCCCCGAGCACCTCGACCGAGGGGCGCACCGGCCGTCCCCGGAATCCATATGCCCAGAACATCCCGCCCACGTCGACGTTCTCGCTGAGCGCCACCGGCCGCGACGACTCCACGCCGGCGCCGCGCTCAGCCAGATACCAGTCGCCGGTCTTGATCTCGACGACGCAGCCGAGCTCGACGTCGTCCATCGTCGGGTGCCCGTCGCCCAGCGGCGCGAGCGCGACAGCCACGCAGGCGGACTCGAGCCCCGCCATCGCCGGACGGGTGCCGTCGATCGGATCGACGACGAGCACGTCGACCGCGTCGGGCGCGGCGACCAGCCCACGGTCCTCCGAGTAGTACGCGATCCGCGGCGCGCGATCCGCGAGGAACTCCTGGAGCTCGAGCTCGGCGAGCTCGTCGACCGCGAACGTCACGTCGCCGCCCGCCCCGGCCTCCGAGGCGGCGCGGCCGGCATGCGACCCGAGCTCCGGTAGCACCCGCTCGCGCAGCCGCCTGGCCAGGTCGAGCACCAGCTGTTGGCGATCGTCCACCGGCGCATATGATCGTCGAGTGAGCGACGCGAACGTGTTCGAGGCCGAGTTCGAGTACGACCCGGAGGACCTCGAGGGCTACAAGTCGGGGCTCGCTCGGGTGGGGCAAGCCGCCGGCGGGAAGGAGCTCGCGGTCAAGCTGATCGAGCTTCCGCCCGGCGAGAGCGTGTGCCCATACCACTATGAATATGTGGAGGAGTGGCTGCTGGTCCTGGACGGGACCGTCGATGTCCGTCGGACCGACGGGGACCACCCCCACCGCCGCGGCGACGTCGTTCGCTTCCCCGCCGGGCCGGACGGCGCGCACAAGGTGACCAACTCGGGCGATCTGCCCGCCCGGGTGTTGATGTTCTCGAGCGCCAGCGAACCGTCCGTCGCCGTGTATCCCGACAGCGACAAGATCGGCGTCTGGGTCCCCGGCGGTGCTGACAACGTGATGCTGCGGCGAGCGGACGGGAATGTCGAATACTTCGACGGCGAGGTCTGAGCCGCCCTCACACCGGCAGCTCGAGCGTGAACACCGTCTGACCCGGGCCCGAGGTGACGAGCAGCCGTCCCTCCATCCGCTCGGCGAGCTCCGACGCGATAGCGAGCCCGAGGCCGGAGCCCTGGACGTCGTCGCCGGTGTAGAACGGCTCGAAGATCCGTCCGAGTGCTCCGGGATCGATGCCCTGGCCGTCGTCGCGGACCGCGAGGCGGACGTGGCCGTCGTCGCGGCCAGCGGTGACCACGATCCTGGTGCCGGAGGCCGTGTGGGTGAGCGCGTTGTCGATCAGAATTCGCATGATCTGCGCGACCCGGACGGGATCGCACTGGATGTCGATCGCGCGCGCGAGTCGCAGCTCGAGGTGGGCATCGTGCTGGGCGAGCGCCGGCTCGAACTCGCCGGACACCGAGCGGGTCAGCTCCCCGAGATCGACCTGCTCGGGACGGAGCTCGAGCGAGCCGGACTCGAGTTTCGAGAGGTCTAGCAGGTCGACCGACAGCTTCCGGAGCCGCTCGACCTGATCCTTGACCTGCTCGAGGAAGCGGCGGCGAGTCTCCTCGTCGAGATCCTCGTCCTCGAGCAGCTCGACGAATCCGCCGAGCGAGAAGATCGGGGTCCGCAGCTCGTGCGACGCGGTCGCGATGAACTTCTCGCGCGCCGACTCGAGCTGCGCGAGCTGGCGCTGCATCTGGTTGAACGCGACCGCCAGCTGGCCGAGCTCGTCGTTCGAGTCGACCGGGATCGGCCGCTCGAAGTTGCCGGCGGCGACCTGCTCGGCCGCGAGCTCGAGGCGCTTGACCCGCTGCGCCAGCGCCCGAGCCACGAGATAGCCTCCGACCAGCGCCAGCAGCAGCGCGATCCCGCCCGCGATCAGGATCTGCTGGCGGACGATCGAGACGCTGTGGACGATGTCCGAGACCGGCGAGGAGTAGACGATCACGTCGGTCACCCGTCCGTCGCTGATCACCGGCACCGCGGCCTCGGCGACCGTGCCAGCGGTCGAGCCCTCCGTCCCGATCGCCGGCTGACCGGTCTGAGCTGCTCGCAGCGCGGGTTTCCACGGGAGCGCCGCGGCCGTGCCGAGCTTGGTCGAGTCCGCCTGCACCGACAGCTGGATCCCGCTCGAGGTCCGAGTGACGAGCAGCAGCGTGACCCGATCGCCCGAGGCGAGCCCGGCGGCGTCCACCTTTTGTCGCACGGCGCCGACCGTCTCGCGGCTGCCGGGCCGGATCGCGGGAACGATCTGGAAGGAGTCCCGCCGGGCCGCGTTCGCGAGCTGCGTCAGCCGCTCGTTGACGAGCCGGGAGCGAAGGCCGGGCGCGACGTACACGTAGAGGGCGGCGATCGCGACGAGCGTGATCGCGAAGAACAGGAACGCCAGCCGGTTTCGGAGCGAGTTCCTCATCTGCGGCCGCGGCTCACCGGGCGGGCCCGCCCCTAGTGGACCCGTCCGCGAGTCCTGCGGCATTCGACCGGCCCCTGAAGGCGCCTGGCTTCGTCCTCGCGAGCTCGCCCATCTTCAGATGCGCCGCGCTCGCTGCGTCCTCGCCAGACACCGTCAGTGACCGCTCTCGGTGCCGCACGACTCACGAACGCGCCCACTATGGCTCGGTGTCGCGGAACCGGTAGCCGACGCCGCGCACCGTGAACAGGTACTCGGGGTCCTTCGGGTCCCGCTCGACCTTCTCGCGCAGATGCCTGATGTGAACGTCGATCGTGCGCGGGTCGCGATATGCCGAGTCGCCCCAGATCCGCGACAGCAGCATGTCGCGGGTGAACACCCGTCCCGGGGCACGCGCCAGCGCCGAGATGATCTCGAACTCAACGAACGTAAGCTCGGCGTCGTCGCCGCGGACCCGGACCGACCGCTTCGAGAAGTCGATCCGCAGCTGGTGGGCGTGAAGAGGCGCCTCCTCGACCCCGGGCTCGCTCTGGTAGCTCATCTCCGCGCGCCGGAGCGCCGCCTTGATCCGGCTCGAGAACTCCCGCATCGAGAACGGCTTGGTTATGTAGTCGTCGGCCCCGAGCTCGAGCCCGACGACCTTGTCGATCTCCTCGGACTTGGCGGTCAGCATGATGATCGGCACGGCGCTGCGGCTTCGCAGCAGGCGGCAGACCTCGAGTCCGTCGACCTTCGGCAGCATCAGATCGAGCACAACGAGGTCGAACGGCTGCTCCTCGAAGCGCTCGAGCGCCTGCCGACCATCCGTCGCCTGAACGACGTCATAGCCCTCCTTCTGCAGCGGGTACGACAGCAGCGTCTGGATCGACTGCTCATCGTCCACGAGCAGGATGCGCGCTGAACGGTCTGCCACAGGTGTCCTTCCGCGTTTAAGCGTAGTGGTCGCCGGCGTGCGTACCGGCTCATTCGAGTCGTCTCCGGGTGTGCCTGCCGGCGTCCTCGGATGCTCGGGCAGCACCACTGCCCGTCGCATCCTGCGTCCTTGGCAGATCACCCCCAGCGACGACTCTCGGTGAGTCGCCACGCACGCCGACAACCACCAATCCCCCGCGTGGCGCTCTAACCTGCTGCACGATGCTCGACCCGCGGATCTACCGCATGGCGTTGCTGCCGGTCGTGCTCGCCGTGATCGTGCTGGCTTTCTCGCTGAGCGACCAGCCGGGGCCGATGGGGACGAACCTGGCGCCCGACGCGTACAGCGGTTCGAGCGCGTACGCGGCGATGCAGCGGTTCGCGAAGCAGTACCCGAATCGGCAGCCGGGATCGTTCGGCGACGACGCGCTCGCGTCGGAGGTCGCCGCGCAGCTGCGTGCGAACCGTTTCCAGACCTCGACGGACGTGTTCAACGGCAACACGGCGATCGGGACGCGGACGCTCGAGAACGTCGTCGGCGTGCGCGCGGGCCTCGGCAACGGCAGCATCGTGATCGTCGCCCACCGCGACTCGCTGCAGTCCCCGAGCACCGCGGACCTATCGGGCACCGCGGTGCTGCTGCAGATGGCCCGGGTGCTGTCGGGCGAGTCGCTGCAGCACACGGTCGTGCTGGCGTCCACCACCGGCTCCGCAGGGGCCGTCGGCGCGGCCCGGCTGGCGCACAACCTCCCGGGACCGGTTGACGCGGTGATCGCGCTCGGCGATCTCGCCGGCACGAGCGTTCGCGGCCCGACGGTCGTGCCGTGGTCGACGGGCCAGAAGGTCGCGCCGCCGACGCTTCGCAAGACGCTCGGCGCCGCGTTGTCCGCGCAGTCGAGCCTGTCAGCCGGGAGCACCGGCCTCGGGGGGCAGCTCGCGCGCCTCTCCTTCCCGATGAGCTCGTCCGAGCAGGCGCCGTTCGGCGGGGACGGGCAGCCCGCGGTGCTCCTTTCCGTTTCAGGCGAGCGGCCCCCCGCCGCGAACGAGCCCACGAGCGTTAACCAGATAACCGCGCTCGGCCGCACGGTGCTGGAGTCGGTCACCGCGCTCGACGCCGGCTCGATGGTGCCCGCTCCCTCCTCTTATCTGGTGTTCAGCGGCAAGTCGATCCCCGCCTGGGCGATCCGGCTGCTGGTGCTGACGCTGATCCTCCCGGTGCTGCTGACGACGATCGACGGGCTCGCCAGGGCGCGCCGGAGGGGTCACCCGCTGACCCGCTGGTGCGTATGGGTGCTGGCCGCGGCGGTCCCGTTCGCGTTGCTGGTGGCCGTGATCGTGGTCGCCCGCGCGACCGGTCTGATCGTCGCTCCCGGGCTCCCGCTTGGCGGGGACGCGATCTCGCTGCACGCGGGGCAGATCGCGGCGCTGGCCGGGATGACCCTGCTTGTCGTCGCCGGGCTGCTCTGGGCGAGGCGATTCCTGATCTGGTTGGTTGGCCCACGTCGTGACGAGCTCGCCGGATTGGGCGCGTCCCGGGCGGGCGCGGCTTCGGCGGTGATGCTCGTCCTGTGCCTGGCGGCGCTCACGATCTGGGTCGCGAACCCGTTCGCGGCGCTGATGCTCGTGCCCGCGCTGCACCTGTGGCTGTGGATCGTCGTCCCCGACGTGCGGCTGCCGGCCCCGCTTACCGCCGTGATGCTGCTCGCCGGGCTCGCCGCCCCGGCGCTGGTGCTACTGACCTACGCGACGACGCTCGGGCTCGGACCGGTGCAGGGAGCGTGGAGCCTGGTGCTGCTGCTCGCCGGTGGCGGCGTGGGCGTGGTCTACGCGCTGCTGTGGAGCCTGGTGCTCGGCTGCACGTTCAGCGTGATCGTGATCGTCACCCAGGCCGCGCGCGCGCCGAGGCCCGAGGACGCCCCGGTCACGATCCGTGGGCCGGTCACCTACGCCGGTCCGGGCTCGCTCGGCGGGACCGAGTCGGCGCTCAGGAGGTAGCCCCGCCGGGTGGTATCGGGCGATCCGATCAGTCCTCTCACCGGCGGCCGGCTCCGTCGCACCCGCCGCCGCCGGGTGATGCGGGACGTGTCATGGGTGCTGATTCTCACGGGTGTCCTGCTGCTCGCCGACGCGGCGGTGACGCTGCTCTGGCAGGAGCCCGTGACGGCGGTCGTGGCGCTGATCAAGCGCTCCCAGATTGACCAGCGCTACATCACCGCGCCGCTTCCCCCGCCCGCGCGGCGGGCGGTGGGGGCGCTGAGGAGCGAGCGGGCACGGATCGCGTTCCTTGCGACGCGCGAGGAGCGGCACGTGGCGACCGGCGACGCCGTCGGGCGGATCGAGATCCCGCGGATCGGCCTGAGCCTGCTGGTCGTCCAGGGGACCGACGAAGGGAGCCTCGAGAAGGGACCCGGACACTATGCGTCGACCGCGCTCCCGGGGCTCCGCAGAACGGTCGCGATCGCGGGGCACCGGACCACGTACCTGGCGCCATTCCGGCACATCGACGCGCTCAAGCCCGGAGACCCGATCACGCTTCGGATGCCGTACGGGCGGTTCCTCTACACCGTCCAGGACCACCGGATCGTGTCGCCGTCCGCGTGGTGGATCACCCGCAACGTCGGTTACGACCGGCTAGTGCTGTCGGCCTGCAATCCCCTCTACAGCGCAGCCCAGAGGATCGTCGTGTTCGCCCGCCTGACGAGCTTCCACTCATCCTTGTTTACGCCGGGCGCTCAGCGCTCCAGTATCGCTGGGGTCCTGCCGATGATGGGGTAGTCAGCAGGCCGGAGCTCGATTTCAAGATGCCAGGGGATAGCTACAAGCTGCATACGCTGAAGTCTCAGGTGGACGACGGCGAGTACCGAGTCGACCCGCCCGCGGTCGCGGACGCGATGCTCCGCTGGTACCTGGATCCGGCGCCCAGCCGTCGCCGGTGGCTTCGGCCTCAGAACGAGTGCTCGAAGCCCGACAGAGGCTCGTCGCCGTCGATGAACACGGTCCCCGGAGCGCCGTCCACCACCGACCCGATCACGCTCAGGTCGCTGCGGCTCGACGGGATGCCCTGAGCCGGCGCCGCGGCGGCCGGCAGGCAAACGCACAGCTCGTAGTCGTCGCCGGCGGTCGCCGCGAGCACGCGCGGATCGACCCCGAGCTCGTCGGCGACGAGACGCACGCCCTCGTCGAGCGGTAGCGACTCGAGCGACAGCTCGATCCGGACGGCGCTCCGGCGTGCGAGGTGACCGGCATCGGTCGCGAGCCCGTCGGAGATGTCGATCATCGCGGTCGCGCCGCCGGCCGCGAGCGCCGCGCCCTCGCGCAGGCGTGGTCGCGGACGTGCGTAGCGATTGCGCAGCGCGGCCGCCGAGCCCGGAGTCAGGCCGTTCGCGCCGGCGCGGCCCTCGACCAGCGCGAGCCCTGCGCCGGCGCCGCCGAGCCCTCCGGTGACCGCAACCACGTCCCCCGGGCGGGCGCCGTCGCGGCCGACGAGCGCGCCGGGGTCGGCAGCCCAGCCGACGACCGCGAACGTGACCGTCAGCGCCGGGGCACGGGTGATGTCGCCGCCGGCGATCGCGACCCCCGTCTGCCCCGCGAGCGCGGCCGCACCGCGGGCGACGGACAGCGCATCGTCGGTGTCGGTCCCGTCCGGGAGGCCGAGCGAGAGGTAAGCCTCGCCGGCCGCGGCGCCCATCGCGGCGAGATCGGACAGCGCCCCGGCGAGCGCTCGGTGCCCGATCTCCTCGGAGGTCAACTGCCCGCTGCGGAAGTGGACGCCGTCGACCATCATGTCGATCGACGTCACCGCGTACCCGGCGCCCCTGACGACGGCCGCGTCGTCGCCGATGCCGCGGATCACCCGCGGTCGGGTGACGTTCAGCAGCGCCTCGAGCTGGTCGATGAGCTCGGTCTCACGCACCGTCGGAGGTCCGGCGGGCCGCTAGCGGTGGCGGTAAACGATCCGCGCGCGGTCGAGGTCGTACGGGGAGAGCTCGACGCGAACACGATCGCCCGGAAGGATCCGGATCCGGAAGCGCCGCATCTTGCCCGCCACGTGCCCGAGCACGGTGCGATCCATGTTGTCGAGCTTCACGCGGAACATCGCGTTCGGGAGGGCCTCGACGACTTCGCCCTCGAGCTCGACTTTCTCTTCCTTAGCCATGTCTACTTCAGGTTAGTGGCTATTGCCGCCATGGCCGTTGCCGTGGCCCCCGCCTGGACCCGGGGCGCCGCCGCCGGTCGCCGGCTGCGTCGGATGCGCGAACAACGTCGAGTTGTTGCCGGTGTTCCCCGTGTTGCCGGTGTTGCCGGTGTTCCCGGTGTTGCCGGTATTGCCGGTGTTGCCGGTGTTGCCGCTGTTGCCCGAGCCGCCGCCGCGGGAGCCGGTGGCCGAGTGCGGGCCGAAGTAGGCGGTCCCGTGCCACGGGTTGGTCGGCTGCGGGAAGTCTCCGCAGAAGCCGTTCGACGCCGCCGACATGTAGTCGTGCCAGATCGGCGCCGCGAGCGCGCCGCCGAAGCCGTTGGGCATCGGGATGTTGTTGCTCTGCGGGTAGCCGACCCAGACCGCGGTCGAGAGCTGCGGCGTGTAGCCGACGAACCACGCGTTGTCCATGTTCTCGGCGGTTCCGGTCTTGCCGGCCGCGGGGCACCCGTAGTCGGCGGCGGTGCCGGTGCCGCTCTGGATCACGGTCTGGAGCACCTTCGTCGCCGCGTACGCCTGGCCGTCGGTGAAGACGCGGGTCTTCGCCGGGTCGCCGAGGTTGATCGAGCTGCCGTCAGGGAACTCGACCTTCGAAAGGATCGTCGCGGGAACGTGGGTGCCGCCGTTGGCCAGGGTCGCGTAGGCGTCAGCCATCTCCTTGGTCGTCACCCCGTGGGTCAGACCGCCGATCACCTCGGCAGGGTTGCCGTCGAGCGGCGAGGTGATCCCCATCGCGTGCGCGGTGGCGTCCAGCTTGTCCCAGCCGATGTCCGCCGCGAGCTGAGCGAACACGGTGTTGTCGGAGACCGTCGTCGCCTTGGTCACGCTGATCGTGCCCTGGTAGGTCTCCTCGGCGGTGTGCACCGACCAGCTCGGGTCCGCCGGCTCCCACCCGGCCGGCAGGAACTTCGAGGTATAGAAGGTCTGGTCGGGGTCGCCGTTGTAGTCCTTGATCAGCGTCATCAGCGCGAACACCTTGAACGACGAGCCCGGCTGCCGCTGCGCGTCGGCGGCGAAGTTGTATTTGGTCTGGTCGTACGTCGAGGAGTTCGCCATCGCGACGATGTGGCCGTTGGTCGGGTCGACCGAGGTCAGCGCCGCCGCGGGCTGGTTGTCGAGCACCGGGCCGCCCTCGTGGCTGTCGATCGCGGACTGGGCCTGCGCCTGGCGCTTCATGTCAATCGTCGTATAGATCTTCAGCCCGCCGTTGGTGACGGTCTTCAGGCCGAACTTGCTGATCAGCTGCTGCTCGACGTAGTCGAACACGTACGGCTGGCGGCGCAGGTGGTAGGCGTCGTCGGCTTGGATGCTCAGCGGCTCGCGCTCGGCGGCGTGCGCCTGGGCGTGGGTGATGTAGCGGGCCGCGACCATCGCCTCCAGCACCTGGTTGCGCCGGATGCGGGCGCGGCTCGGGTACAGGAACGGGTTGTATTGCGAGGGCGACTGCGGGAGCCCCGCGAGCAGCGCCTCCTGCGCGAGATCGAGCTTTGACACCGGCTTGTTGAAGAACATCTCCGCTCCGGCGCCGACCCCGATCGCCGTCTGGCCGCCGACGGTGCCGTACGGAACGACGCCCAGGTACTGATCGAGGATCCAGTCCTTGCCCGCGCGGCCGGGGTGCTTCTTGACGAGCTGCTCGGCGAGCTTGGCCTGAACGATCTTGTACTTGAGGTCGTGGTGGCGCGAGTACTTGGTTTCGTCGAGGTACTTGTTGTCGACCAGCTGCATCGTCAGGGTCGACGCGCCCTGGAGCGAGCCGCCGCTTCCGAACACATCCCTGATCCCGGCGCGGAGGATGCCCTGGTAGTCGAGCGCGCCGTGCTGGTAGAAGCGCCGGTCCTCGATCGCGACCGTCGCCTGCTTGAGCGTCTTCGGTATCTGGTTGCTCGAGACGGCCGTGTAGATCGTGTCGGAGTGGATGTAGCCGAGCAGCTCGCCGTCGGCCGCGTAAACCGCCGATGGCGGATGCGGATCGTGGGTTTTCAGCTGCGCGAGGTTCGGCGCCGAGTCGGCGACCGCGACGACCCAGCCAACGGCCAGAAGCGCGCCCGCAATCAGCGCGCAGACCCCGACCAGGATCGTCATCAGGACGACCTTTCTGACCGGATGGCCGCGGTGGGCCCGTCGTTGGCGCTTACGCTCGCGTCGACTCATCGAGAGATTTCCCGCTCCGGCGCGCCGCTACTGAGCAGCCCAAGACGGCGCCGGACTGGCAATCGAGTGTACCTCCCGTGGTGTTTCTGCCCGGCGATTCCAGCTCCTTCCGGCGGTTGGACGGTTCGGTGCCAGACTCGCGGTCGGTGATCGTCGAGACGAGGAGGATCCCGGGGGCCCGCCGGCTTCGCGGGTTGCTCGCGGAGCCCGCCGTGCGGGTTTCGTGGACGGCGGTGTGGAGCTCGCGCCTGGTCGTGCTCGCGGCCGGAGTGCTGGCCGTGCTCGCGTTCCACCGGGCGCCGGGAACCGCGGGCTTCGATCCCTCGGGGGTTACGGCGCCGTTCGGCTACTTCGGCAACCTGCTGGCAGCGCCGTTCGCGCGCTGGGACTCGGCCTGGTACCTGACGATCGCGCAGATCGGCTACGACCACGACCCCTCGCGGACGGCGTTCTTCCCGCTGTATCCGGTGCTGCTCCACTGGCTCGGATTCGTGGTCGGCTCGGACCTCGTCGCGGGGGTTCTGATCTCCCTCGGGTCCTTCTTCTTGGCCTTGGTCCTGCTCTACCGGCTGACGAGGCTCGAGCTCGGCGAGGACCTGGCCCCGGTGACGGTGATGCTGATCGCGTTCAGCCCGATGGCGTTCTTCTTCTCCGCTGTCTACGGCGAGGGGCTCTTCCTGGCGCTGTCGGTGGGCTGTATCTGGCAGGCGCGGATGGGGAGGTGGATGTGGGCCGGGGTGCTGGGCGGACTCGCGGCGGCCGAGCGCAACAGCGGCGTGATGCTGCTGGTGCCGATCGTGCTGCTGTTCCTGTACGGGCCGCGAGAGGACGCGGTCGCTCGCGTGCTGGCCGCCACCGAGTCGCGCCTGGCGCGGATGCGGCCCAGATACCGACTGACCCCGAAGCTCGGCTGGGCGCTACTCGTCCCGGCCGGACTGGCCGCATACGTGCTCGTGCTGGCGCTCACGACCGGCGACGGGCTCGCCCCGTTCCGCTCGCAGGAGGTGTGGTTCCGGCACTTCGCCGGTCCACTCGGCGGTATCTGGGACGGAGCGGTCGCCGCTTGGGACGGCCTGCGGCAGCTGCTCCACGGCCCGCCGCCGCCGCTCTACTTCACGAAGGCGGCGGGCGACCCGATGGCGATCGCGGGACAGAACCTGATCCTGTTCGCGTTCCTCGGTGTCGGCATCGCCGCGATCGTCGGGACGTTCCGCCGGCTGCCGTTCGCATACGGCGCCTACTGCGTCGCGGCGCTCGCGCTGCCGCTCTCCTACCCGGTCACGCCGCGGCCGCTGATCTCGCTGCCTCGCTACGAGGTCGTGCTGTTCCCGCTGTTCATGTGGGGCGCGTGGTGGATCGCACGCCGGCGCTGGACGGTGCCGGCGATCGCCTCTGGCGCGGTGCTGCTCGGCCTGTTCACGGCCGAGTTCGCGACCTGGCGGTTCGTCGCGTGAGCGACCGGCGCGCCGTGCTGCTCGACGCGCTCGGGACGCTGCTCGAGCTTGAGCCCCCGGCCGCGCGGCTGCGCGTCGAGCTCGCCTCGCGGCTAGACGCCCACGTGTCGCTCGCGCAGGCCCAGGCGGCGATCGGCGCCGAGATCGCCTACTACCGAGCGCATCTCGACGAGGGCCGCGATCCCGCCGCGCTGGCCTCGCTTCGGCGCCGCTGCGCGGAGGTGCTCGTCGAGGCACTTCCGCGGGGCGTCCGCGAGCTCGTGCCCGCCGGCGACGGGATCGTCGAGCTGCTGCTCGCGTCGCTTCACTTCCGGCCCTTCGCCGACGCTCTCGGTGCGCTGCCGAGGCTGCGTGAGCGCGGGGCGCTGCTGGTTGTCGTCTCGAACTGGGATGTCTCGCTGCACGAGGTGCTCGAGCGGATCGGACTGACGCCGTACCTCGACGGGGTCGTCACCTCGGCGGAGGTCGGCGCTCGCAAGCCCGATCCAGCGATCTTCGAGCGCGCGCTGGGGCTCGCGGGCGTCCCCGCGTCCGCGGCGCTCCACGTCGGCGACACGCTCGCGGAGGACGTCGCGGGGGCGCAGAACGCTGGGATCGCGCCGGTGCTGATCGTCCGCGACGGGGGTGCGGCGAGCGATCGCGTCCGGACGATCCGGAGCCTGCTCGAGCTCGTCTGAGCACGGAGGCTCTATCGTTCTCCCTCGAGATGGACGAGGGCCTTCCGATCGCCTACCAGGTGCTTGAAAACGGGGTGCCCGTGTACTCGTCGGACGGGGTCCAGGTCGGCTCGGTCGACCACGTCGTCGCCGCGCCGGACGAGGACATCTTCCACGGGATCGTGATCCGTGCCGAGCACGCACGCCGGTTCATCGCCGCCGACGAGGTGGCCGAGCTGCACGAGCACGGCGTCGATCTCGCGATCGACGCGGCCGCAGCCGCCCAGCTGCCGGAGGCGCAGGGCCACGCGGCGCCCGCGTATCGCGTCCACGAGCCGGGCGTCAAGCCGAGCCACTGGAAGAGCCTGGTCGACATGGTGACCGGTGCCCGCCCGCACCGGCGCGACTGGGATCAGGAGAATTAATCGGATACCGCGGCAGTTTTTGCCGCGGTTTACGTTTATCGGTAGACGGGAACACTTCCGTCGAAACGGTCAGGGAACTGCGCCCCCACTTCCCTCGACCCCTCCGGGAGGACCCAGAAGGATCTGGGTCCTCCCGGGGACTTTAAGGGGACGTTTCGGCTACCCCGCTAGCCCCATCCGCAGCGCGCCGGTCGCCTCGAACAGGGCGTCCCGAGACGGGTGGTTGACCGCGCCGAGGTTCGCGAATCCATGGATCAGGCCCGGGTGGCGTCGCACCGCGACCGTCGCGCCCGCTTCGCGCAGCCGGCTCGCGTAGTTCTCGCCCTCGTCGCGGAGCGGGTCGAAGCCGGCGGTGGTGATGTACGCGGGCGCTACCGATCCAAGCTCGGCGGCGACGAGCGGCGAGCACCGCGGATCCGTCGCCTGCGCCGGGTCGGCGAGGTAGTGGTTGCGGTACCAGTGCAGGTCTCTGCGCGTCAGGTAGAAGCCCTCGGCGAACAGCTCCATCGACCGGTGCTCCGTCGCCAGGTCGACCCACGGGTAGAACAGAAGCTGGAACGCCGGCGCCGGGCCGCCGTTCGCGGCCGCGTTCCGGGCCACTCCCGCGGCCAGGTTCCCGCCGGCGCTGTCGCCCCCGACCGCGATCCGCGCCGGGTCCGCGCCGAAATCGACGGCGTGCTCGACCGCGAACCGGAATGCCGCGACGGCGTCGTCGAACGGCGCCGGGAACTGGTGCTCGGGCGCCAGCCGGTAGTCGACGCTGAGCACGCTGACGTCCGCTTGCCGCGCGAGGAACCGGCAGACATTGTCGTGGGTCTCGAGGTCGCCGACCACGAACCCACCGCCGTGGAAGTAGACGAGCAGCGGCCCAGCAGCCGCCGCCCCGAACGGCACGTACAGCCTCGCTCGAAGCTGCCCGTCGGCGCCGTCGACCGTCACGTCGCTCGCGCGCGCCATCTCGATCGTCGGGCCGGCGAAAGCGGCCGCGTTTTGGGTGATCCGGTCCCGGGCGCCCTGCACGGTCAGCTCGTCGAGGTCGGGGTCCCCAGCGAGCTTCATCAGCCGCAGGATCACCTGCAGCTCGACGTCGAGCTCCTGCCCGTCGATGATTACCGGTCGGCCGGCGGGCAGCCGGAGCGCGCGATCCGGGAGTCCCGTCAGACCGCGAACGAGCAGGTACTGCGCCCGGTCGCTCGCACTCAGCGTTGCCGCCATCGCGCGATTCTATGGCGGCGGCCGAGCTGAACGGCGCCCTCGCCTAATCTCAACCGCTCAGATGATCTCGACCCCGCCTCCGTCCGGCCCTCCGGAGCATGGCCTCCCGCCCGAGCCGGCGCAGCCGCCGGTGCCCGACGACGCGGTCGGAGACGAGCCCCGGTGGCCGGTGTGGACCGCGCCGGCCGCGATCGCGCTCGGCTTCGGGGTCGGCATCTTCGCGAGCTTGATCGTCGGCGCGATCGCGTCGGTGAACGGCGGCAGCCTGGCCCACCCGACGCCCGCGGTCGCGCTGATCAGCGACGTCCTGTTCGACCTCGGGTTCGTCGTCGCCGCGATCTTCTTCTCCCGTGTCCGCGGACGGCCCAGCCCGGCCGATTTCGGCTTTCGCCGGATCAAGTGGCGGGTCGGTGTGATCGCCGTGGTCGTCGCCGGGGTCTCCTACTACCTCGTCACGGCCATCTACGCCTCGCTGCTCAACCTGCACGGAAACGACAAGCTCCCGAAGGAGCTGGGGGTCTCGGGCAGCACGGCGGCGCTCGTCGGCGCGGCCGTGTTCGTGTGCGTGATCGCGCCGATCGTCGAGGAGTTCTTCTTCCGCGGCTTCATTTTCGGCGCGCTGCGCCAGATGCGGATCGTGGTCGCCGGTCGCGAGCTCGGAACCTGGGTCGCGGCGATCATCACCGGGATCCTGTTCGGCCTCGCGCACACGGGCTCGGCCTCCGCCCAGTACCTCGTCCCGCTCGGATTCCTCGGTTTCGTCCTCTGTCTCGTGCGCTGGCGGACCCGCTCTCTGTACCCCTGCATGGCGCTGCACTCGATCAACAACTCGCTCGCGCTGGGGATCGGCCAGTTGCACTGGAACGCTGCCGAGATCATCGGTCTGGCGGTCGCTTCGCTGCTCGTGATCGGCTCGCTGACGCTGCCGTTGTCTGGGCGTGGAGTTGCGATACCGGGGCTGAGGCCCGCTCCCTGATTTAATTACGGTTGATGATGAGGGGGCCACGTTCAATCATTCCCGCCGTCGTGCTCGCGCTCGCGCTGCTGATGCCCGCGGCGGCGCTCGCCGGAACGACGACGACGGCCGCGGCACCCGCAGGGCCGACCGGCCCCAGCGGGCCGACCGGGCCGAAGCCCAAGCCGAAGCCGAAGCCGAAGCCCAAGCCGAAGCCGCCCGCGAAGCCGGCGGTATCGGCGCACGGGAAGATCTACCTGTACGACTCGTTCTTCGTCAGCCGCAGCCCGGTCACGGTGCCGGGGCGGCGGATCCACGCTGACGGCGTCGTGTTCCCTTACGTCCCCGGCCAGTGGGTGCACGTGCGGGTCATGCTCGGCAGCCGCGTGATCAGGTCGGACAACTGGCGGATACGGCCGTCGAAGAACGGGCGGTTCGGGTGGTTCAAGGTGCCGTTCTCGAGCCCGGGAACCGGCGGTATCTCGGTCGAGGTCACCCACAAGACCAACCACGCGGTGCGCGAGTTCAAGCTCTCGCGCTCGCTCGCGGCGCTCGACACCAACATCTCGTTCGGCTCGTCCGGCCGGTTCGTACAGCTGATCCAGCAGCGCCTGCAGGCGCTCCACTTCTACATCCCGCAGACGGGCGTGTATGACAGCGGCACCGGCTGGGCGCTCGACGCCTACCACCGCCTGCTGCACTGGGGCACCTACCAGTCGGTCGACGGCAGGACGGTCAGCTACCTGCTCAACGGGTGGGGCGAGTTCAAGCTCCGCTTCCCCAGCCACGGGCGCCACGCGGAGGGCAACCTCGGGCTGCAGCTGCTCGCGCTCGCCGACGGCTCGCACGTGCAGGCGATCCTCCCGATCTCCTCCGGCAAGCCCTCGACGCCGACGATCCTCGGCGACTTCCAGGTCTACTCGCGGGTCCCGGGCTACCTGCCCGACGGCATGTACTACTCCAACTTCTTCACCGGCGGGTACGCGATCCACGGCTACGACCCGGCGCCCGACTATCCCGCCAGCCACGGCTGTATGCGGCTGCCGATCCAGGACGCGATCTGGGTCTACAACTGGCTGAGCTACGGCGACTGGGTCGACACGTACTACTAGGCTGTTTCGGTCCGTCGGCTCGTCGGCTCGTCGGTCCGTCGGCTCGGGGCGCCGGCGCGGCAGCAACCACAACGCTACGAAGCGATCCCCGCGGTCAGCCACGTGTAGCGATGTGGTGGCCATAGCAACCATTTCGCTCATCGTCGCCGTCAGGCCGCGGCGCTTTGTAGCGTTATGGCTCGATGGCCACTCGAACCAGCGCTCGTGACCGCCTGCTAGCCGAGCTCCGCGAGCAAGCGCTGGTGATCGGCGAAGTCGTGCTGACGAGCGGCAAGACCTCGCAGTACCTGATCGATGCCAAGCGCGCGATCCTGCGGCCCGAGGGGTTCCTCGCGCTGGCCGAGCTCGTCGCCGAGCAGGCGGTGGCATGGGACGCGACCGCGGTCGGCGGGATGACGATGGGCGCCGATCCGATCGCGTGCGCCGCGCTCGCCGGAGGCGCGCGGGTGAAGGCGTTCTTCGTCCGCAAGGAGGTCAAGCAGCACGGCCTCGCGCGCCGGATCGAGGGCCCACCGCTCGACCCGGGCGAGCGGTGCATGATCGTCGAGGACGTGGTCACGACCGGCGGCTCGACGATCCGCGCGATCGAGGCCGTCCGCGAGGAGGGGCACGAGATCTGCGGCGTGCTCGCGATCTGCGACCGGCTCGCGGGCGGAGCGGAGGCGATCGAGGAGGCGGCGCAGGCCCCGTACGTGGCGCTCGCGACGATCGACGAGGTCTACCCCGAACGGCCCGACCGGACCTAGCCGCCCCGGATGGGCGGCTGTGCTACCTGCCGAGCGACCGGAGCGGTCTCCGCCCTAACCAGAAGCGGAGGGAGCGAGGCCCAGAGCCGGATGCGGTTACTAACGCGGGAGGCTGCGGCAGCTCGGGCGCACCTGATGGAGCGCTTGCACCTTCCACGCGCCGGTCGACAGCGGCGTGAACAGCACGATCGGGTTCCCGTGATGGATCGCCTGGGAGTACTTGAAGCCGATCTTGACGACGTTGATCTTGAGCGTCCAGGCGAGGATCGTCTGGTACTCGAGCCGGGTCAGCGGCTCGCCGCAGGCGTTCAACCGTGCGGGTCCTCCGAGCCGGTCGATCGTCGCCGAGAGGCGGTTGATCGACTTCGTTCGGATCCGCTGAGCCTTGAGGTCGCGGTGCTCGGTGCGGGCGCTGGAGACGGCCGAGGGGACGAGCGTTCCGACGATCACGGCCGCCAGCACGATCGCCGCCGCGAGCCCGGCCCCCGAAGCCCGTAGCGCGGGCAGCCGCGCCGCCAGCCACGCCGGCAGGTCCGCGAGGATCCGTCCCACCAGCACCGCCGCGATCACGACCATCACGCCGGCCGCCGGGAACATGTACCGCCCGAGGCCCGGCCAGCCGTGGAGCGAGAACGCGATCTCGATCACCACCCAGGCCGCGGCGCCCGCGCCCAGCACAAGCGTGACCAGGTCGCGTTTCAGCGCTGCCACCACCAGCGACAGCAGCGCCGCGATTTCGAGCGGCGTCGAGTACAGGTCGAGGAACCGGTCGATCGTCCCGAACACGCGGTCGGACTTCAGCCGCCGGCCGGACCCGAATGCATTCGACGCGGCGACGAACGGGCTGCGCGAGGTGATCGCGGGGATCGCGAACCACATGAACAGGATCGCGGCGATCCCGAGCCCGATCACCCACCGCATCGACGGGATCGCGCGCCAGGCCCAGATCGAATAGACCGCGAGGAACGGCCACACCTCGGGGCGGCCGAGCGCGGCCAGCGCGCCGAGCGCGAACGCCCACCGGGGCCGGCCCGAAAGGTGGCAGTCGATCGCGCCCAGGCACAGCGCCGCGATCATCGTGTCGGACTGCGAGCTGAGCATGTAGTGCCACCAGTCCTGGATCCCGAGCAGCGCGAGCCCGGCGAGCACGCCGGCCGCGATCGCCGCGTAGCGCCGGGCCTTGGCGGGCTCGGTGACCGGCCAGATCGTGATCCGGTGGGCGATTCGCCCGGCGGCGATCGAGCCGCCCAGCGATACCGCCACGCAGGTGATCATCCACAGCCAAAGCTCGTAGCGTCCGAAGATCCCGTACGGGAGCGTGAACAGGAACGGCAGCGGCTTCCACGACGGCGCGGCGTTGGTATTGAGCGCCCCGTGAAGCGCCTGGTGGCCCCAAACGAGCCATCCGTACGGGTCAAAGCCGGGGCGCGTGCGCGCCCACAGCACGATCCCGGTCGAGACGGCGAGCACGACTACGCCCCAGATCAGGACCGAGCGGACCGCCGGCGAAAGCCGCGACGACGGGCGCTCCGGTTGCTCCGGTGCCTCGGCCGGCGACGGTGACGAGGTGACCGTCAATGCCTGATCAGGACGCCGCCCGGGTGGCTGCCGGTCGTCACGTACGCGGCGTGGAGCCCGTGGCACCGTGCGACCTGGGACGGGCGGGTGTGCAGCGGCAGCACCGACCAGCCGCCGTGCGACACCGGCCTGAACAGCACCTTCGGAAGGTTCGGGTTACGGAGCTCCGCCTTCTCGACCCCCTGCTGGAAGCCGCCCACGGAGCCGACGTTGCGGTGGTACAGCCAGGCGAGCACACTCACGTAGGAGACGTCCGTCACCGGCTGGCCGCAGTTGCTGATGTGGCGAGCGCCGCCGATGGCGCTCGTCGTCGTCTGCAGCAACGCGATCTGGTGGGTGCGGGCGCGCTCGTGACGGATGTCCGTGTGCTCATCGCGGATCCTGGCAACCGCGCCGGGCACCAGCACGCCGACGAGCACCGCCACGACCGGAACCCCGGCCCACCGTGGGATCCCGTGAGCGAGCTTCGGCAGCCCGGTGAGGATCAGGGCGACTCCGATGCCGGCGAGCACCGCGCCGATCGCGGCCGGCTCGAACATGTAGCGCCCGAGCGCCGGCCAGCCGTGGTAGGCGAATGCGATCTCGACGATCACCCAGCCGACGGCGAGGCCGGCCATCGTCAGGATCGTGCGGTCGCGCCTGAACGCGCCCACGATCACGGTCAGTAGCGCCAGCAGCCAGACGGGGGTGTACTCGAGGTCCCGGAAGCGGCCGAGCGTCCCGAAGAACTGGTTGTGGCGAAGCGCGCGCGGCGACTTCTGCGCGAGGTCGCCCGCGAGCAGCGGCCGGTGGTTGGTGATCGTCGGGATCCCGAACCAGCCGAACGCGACGACCAGCGCACCGCCGACCAGCCACCACCGCATATACGGCAGCTTGATCCACGCCCACAGCCCCCAGATCGCGAGCCACGGCCCCGCCTCGGGCCGTCCGAGCGTGGCGAGCACACCGAACACGAGCGTCCATCGGTACTTGCCCAGCAGATGCATGTCGATCGCGGCGAGCGTGAAGGTGACCAGCATCGGATCCGACTGGGAGCTGAGGATGTAGTGCATGTACTGCTGGAGCCCCAGTACGGCGGCGCCGGCGAAGATCGCCGCCGCCCACGGCGCGTATCGCACGATCGCGGAGTCATCCGGCTTCGCGGTGCCACCGCCACTCAGCCGGAAGGCGATCCGGCCAGCGAACACCGCGCCCGCAAGCGCGACCGCGCATGAGACAAACATCCACAGCCACATCTGGTAGTGCCCGAAGATCGCGAGCGGGACCGTGAACAGGAACGTCAGTGGCTTCCACGAGGGCGCGCCGCCCAGGTCCAGGCCGCCGTGAATCGTCTGATAGCCCCACACAAGCCAGCCGTACGCGTCGTAGCTGGGCCGGGTCCGGGCCCACACGACCAGCACCGCCGAGAGGATCGCGATCACCGCGCTGACCGTCACCCACGGGTGACGGGACGCGAACAGGCGCAGCGTCCACCGCTCCTGCTCCGGCGCTTGCTGTCGGGTCTGGGCCTCCGCGGGCTCCGGGCGGAGCGGGGGCGCTTCTAGCGTGCTCTCAGACACGGAGAGGGCGGGACGGTAGCACGGGTTTGCGGGACGCCCGTTGCTAGATCGTGGCAGTACCCCCGGCAGGAATCGAACCTGCATCCCGCGCTTAGGAGGCGCGTGCTCTATCCATTGAGCTACGAGGGCGCGAGACGGAGCGTATCCGGGCCTCGGCGCCTCTCGGCCGCGGTTCCGCTATCACCTGCGGATCATTGGCGCCCGGTTAACGCTTAGTGACAGCCCCGTCCCGGTGTGGTATCTCCCGCGGCCCCGAGGAGGAATCCAGCTGCAACGGGACAACCACCAATTGTCATGAGCATCGGGTCTGAGCTGCTCGTCGAGTCCGAGTCGACCGTCGATTCGATCGAGGTCGTCGGCGACGACGTCACCGCCCGCTCCCCAGCAGAGCTGTTCTGGCGGAGGTTCCGTGCGGATCGCGTGGCGATGATCTCCGCGATCTTCATCATCCTGCTGATCATCGTCGCGATCGCCGCGCCGCTGGTCGTCAAGATCCTCGGGCTGCCCGGTCCGAACGTGCAGGACCCGAATGCGCTCGACGCGTTCGGGAGCCCGACCGGCCCGAGCGGCGCCCATCCGTTCGGCGTCGACACGCTCGGCCGGGACATCCTCTCGCGGGTGATCTACGGGGCACGCGTGTCGCTCCTGGTCGGCATCGTCGGGACCCTGATCGCGACGCTCGCCGGGACCGTGATCGGCCTGCTGGCCGGGTTCTACCGTGGCTGGACCGACACCGTCGCGATGCGCACGGTGGACGTGTTCCTGTCGTTCCCGGTGCTCGTCCTCGGGCTGGGGATTGGCGCCGCGTGCTCGGTGCGGGGATGCCTCGGTGGAGTGATCACGCCGGGGATCGTGACCGTGATCTTCATCATCGCGATCCTCAGCTTCACCTACATCGCGCGGATCGTGCGCGGCCAGGTGCTGTCGTTACGAGAGAAGGAGTTCGTCGACGCGTCGCGGGCGCTCGGCGCCTCGAACCGCCGGATCGTCTTCAAGGAGATCCTGCCGAACCTGGTCGCGCCGCTGATCGTCTACTCGAGCCTGCTGATCCCGACCAACATCCTGCTCGAGGCGGCGCTGTCGTTCCTCGGCGTCGGAATCCAGCCGCCCACCGCCAGCTGGGGGCAGATGATCGCCGACGCCACCCCGATCTTCAATACGGCCTGGTGGTACATGGTTTTCCCGGGGGCCGCACTGCTGCTTACGGTGCTCGCGTTCAACCTCGTCGGCGATGGCCTGCTCGACGCGCTGAACCCGAGAGGGACGCGATCGTGAGCGTCAAATCAATTTCGAGGCCGGGCGGCGGTACCGCCCTCTTCGAATTCGAACAATCGATAGGAGGACTGAGATGAGGAACACCGCACGCGCGGCGATCATCGCGGTGATCGGTGGGCTACTGGCGGCGGTGGTTGCGGCCTGCGGGAGCTCGAGCTCCGGCACCAGCTCCGCGACGACCGCGAACATTCCGCTGAAGCCGGGCGAGAACCCGGCGGGTCAGACGCTCTACGGCAAGACCAAGGGCGGAACCCTGACCGTGTACTCGAGCGAGGACTTCGAGCATCTGGACCCGGGCGAGTCGTACTTCGTCCTGGACTACGGGATCGACTACGCGACGCAGCGTCCGCTGTTCACGTACCCGCCGAACTCGAGCACCACGCTGGTGCCGGATCTGGCGACGGCGATGCCGACGACGGCCAACGGCGGGATCACCGACGGCGGCAAGACGGTCACCGTCCACATCCAGCCGAACGTGAAGTTCTCGCCGCCGGTCAACCGCGCGGTGACCTCGAAGGACGTGGCGTACGCGATCGAGCGCGGCGCAAACCCGAACGTCGCCAACCCGTACTTCATCTCGTACTTCGGGGCGAGCGCGCCGACTCCGCTGGTGGGCGCGACGTCGCCGAAGTACGCGGGTGGCCCGATCCCGGGGATCCAGACCCCCAACGACTCGACGATCGTCTTCCACACGACCAAGCCGGGCGCGTCGTTCCTGATCCAGGCGCTGAGCCTCCCGATCTCGATGCCGGTGCCGGAGTCGTTCGCGGGGCCGATGGACAAGAAGGCCCCGACGACATACGGGACGCAGTCCCTGGTGGCGACGGGCCCGTACATGCTGAAGTCCGACTCGACCGGCAAGTTCGCGGGAATCGGCTACCAGACGGGCAAGTCCGCGACGCTCGTGCGCAACCCGAACTGGAACGCGAGCACGTACGGCCAGCTGTTCCACCCGCCGGCGTACCTGGACAACATCAACATCAACATCGGCGGCGACGCGACCGTGATCGGGCAGCAGGTGCTGAAGGGAACGCACGCGGTCCAGCTCGACACGCCGGCGCAGTCGGTAGTCAAGCTTGCCTACCAGACCTACCCGTCGCAGATCACGTTCACGACCGGTTCCGGCGACCACTACGTCGCGGTCAACAACAGCGCCGGCCCGTTCAAGAACGTGAACGCGCGCAGGGCGTTCTGGGCGGCGCTCGATCGCAACGCGATCGTCAAGGCGCGCGGTGGCCCGCTCGTCGCACAGCCGATGACCCACTTCATCTACCCGGGGCTCAACGGCTTCCAGCAGTCTGGCGCCTACCCCGGCCCGCAGGTCGACTACAACAAGAACCTGAACGGCGACATGACCGTCGCCACCAAGTACATGAAGGCCGCCGGCTACTCGAGCGGCAAGTACAGCGGGAACGCGACGGTCCAGATCGTCGGCGCCAACAACGGCAACGACCCGGCGATCATCCAGATCGTCAACAACGCGCTGACCAGCCTCGGATTCCACACGCACGTGTCGGAAGTCGACCAGTCGGTCATGTACGCCAAGTACTGCGGCGTGCCCAAGCAGGAGATCGACGCGTGCCCGACGGTCGGTTGGGTCCGTGACTTCGCGGATCCGCTGACGCTCCTGTACGTGCCGTTCTACGGCCCGTCGATCGTCCCGACGAACAACTCGAACTGGGGTCAGGTCAACGATCCGCAGATCAACGCGGCGATGCAGCAGGCCGCGCTGGTCAACGATCCGACGCAGCGGGCGCAGGCCTGGGCGAACGTCGACAAGATGCTCGTCGACCAGGCCGTCGCCGCCCCGGAGGAGTTCGACAATCAGCCGAACATCGAGAGCAAGGACGTGGCCGGCGTCAATCAGCTGTGGGACATCGGCCAGTGGGACTTCATGTTCAGCTCGCTGAAATAGCAGTCCCTGACGTCACCGTGGGCCCCGCCATCGGGCGGGGCCCACGCCGTCGGACCGACCAACCGATCAGCCCGTGACCACCTACATCCTGAGACGAGTCCTGTGGGGGATCGTCCTCCTGTTCCTGGTCTGCCTGCTGACGTTCATCCTGTTCAACGTCCTGCCCTCGGCGGATCCCGCTCAACTCCGTGCCGGACGGAACGCGAGCCCGGCGATCATCGCCCACATCCGGCACGAGCTGGGACTCGACAAGTCCGTGCTCGAGCAGTTCTGGGTCTACATCAAGAACATCTTTCTGCACTTCAATTTCGGCTACAGCTTCTACTCGGGGCAGTCGGTGATCAGTCTGATCGGCGACCGGCTGCCGGCGACGCTGTCGCTGACCGTCGGCGCCGTGATCCTGTGGTTGCTGCTCGGGATCCCGATCGGGATCATCTCGGCGGTCAGGCGGCGCACTTTCGTGGACCGGACGGCGATGGGGAGCGCGTTGTTCTTCGTCTCGATGCCGATCTACTGGCTCGGCCTGATCGTGCTGTTCCTGTTCGCCTCGGACATTGGCAAGTTCCCGATCCTGCCGGGCGCGAACTCGTATGTCGGGATCACCACCGACGCCGGGAAGTGGTTCACCTCGCTGCTGCTTCCGTGGTTCGTGCTCGCCGCGACCCAGGCCGCGATCTACTCGCGGCTCCTGCGCGGCAGCCTGATCGAGACGATGAGCGAGGACTACATCCGCACCGCGCGCGCCAAGGGCCTGCCGGAGCGGCGGGTGGTGTGGAAGCACGGCGTACGCGCGGCTGTCACTCCGGTCATCACCGTGCTGGCCCTCGACATCGGAGCACTGCTGGGCGGGGCGGTGCTGACCGAGACCGTGTTCGACATTCCGGGCATCGGTCGCCTCAACTACGACGCGATCATCCACTCGGACTTCCCCGTCGTCCAGGGCACCGTCCTGCTGGCGGCTATGTTCATCATCGTGGCGAACATCGTCGTCGACATCGCGTACGCGTACCTCGACCCGCGGGTTCGCTACTCGTGAGCTCCGCCCCTCTACCGTGAGTCCGCTGCTCGACGTCAAGGACCTGCGGGTCACGTTCGAGACCGAGGACGGCGTCGTCCACGCCGTCGACGGGATCTCGTACTCGGTCGACACCGGCCGGACGCTCGGGATCGTCGGCGAGTCGGGCTCGGGCAAGAGCGTCTCGTCGCTGACGACGCTCGGGCTGACGCGGACGGAGGGCGCCAAGGTCTCCGGGGAGATCCTGTTCGAGGGCAACGACCTCGTCGCGATGTCAGACGACGAGCTGCGCAGCATCCGCGGCAACCAGATCGCGATGATCTTCCAGGACCCGCTGTCCTCGCTGCACCCGTTCTACAAGGTCGGGTGGCAGCTGGTGGAGGCGATCAGGACCCATCGCAACGTGTCCGGAAAGGCGGCGCACAGCACCGCGGTCGAGCTGCTCGACCTGGTCGGGATCCCCGACGCCAACCGGCGCGTGAACCAGTATCCGCACGAGTTCTCCGGCGGGATGCGGCAGCGGGCGATGATCGCGATGGCGCTCGCGAACGAGCCGAAGGTGCTGATCGCCGACGAGCCGACGACGGCGCTCGACGTGACCGTGCAGGCACAGATCCTGGCGCTGCTCGACGACCTGCAGCAGCGGCTCGGGATGGCGATCATCATCATCACCCATGACCTCGGGGTGGTCGCCGAGACCGCCGACGAGATCGCGGTGATGTACGCCGGGCGGATCGTCGAGCACGGCTCGACCGACCAGATCTTCAAGGCCCCCCAGCATCCCTACACATGGGGCCTGCTGACCTCGATCCCGCGGCTGGACAAGCAGCGCGACGAGGAACTCGTCCCGATCGCCGGCCGCCCCCCGAGCCTGATCCACCGCCCCGCTGGGTGCTTCTTCAACCCCAGATGTCCGTATGCACGCGACGAGATGCGGCGAATCGATCCCCGACTGGAACCCGTGGCTAACGAAAGCGACCATCAGGTCGCGTGTTTGCTGGAGCAGGACGTGCGGACCCGAATCTGGCGGGGCCTCCAGGAGGGTCAGTCGCCCGCCTCACTTCGCACCCTCGCGTCCCCGCCCCATACCCAAACGACCGCCCCGGCCGCACAGGGTGCGAATGAGGCCGGCGAGTGACCCTCCCGGCAACCGCACCCCCCCTGGTCGAGGTCCGCAACCTCCAGAAGTATTTTCCGATCAGCCGCGGCCTGATCTTCCAGCGGCGCATCGGCGACGTGAAGGCCGTCGACGACGTCTCGTTCGACGTCAGGACAGGAGAGACGCTGGGGCTGGTGGGCGAGACCGGCTGCGGCAAGAGCACCACCGCGAAGCTGCTGGTCCGGCTGCTCGATCCGACCGGAGGCCAGATCCTGTTCGACGGCGAGGACATCTCCCAGCGCAAGGGAGCGGGGCTGAAGGCGCTCCACCGCGACGTGCAGATGATCTTCCAGGACCCGTACTCGTCGCTGAACCCGCGCAAGACGGTCGGCTCGATCATCGCCGAGCCGTTCGTGATCCACGACCTGTACAGCGGGTCGGGCGAGCGCAAGAAGCAGGTCCAGGAGTTGATGGACCGCGTCGGGCTGAATCCCGAGCATTACAACCGCTATCCGCATGAGTTCTCGGGCGGCCAGCGCCAGCGGATCGGGGTGGCGAGGGCGATCGCGCTCGAGCCGAAGCTGCTCGTCGCCGACGAGCCGGTCTCAGCGCTCGACGTCTCGATCCAGGCTCAGGTCTTGAACCTGCTGAGGCGGCTGCAGGGCGAGATGGGCCTGACGCTGCTGTTCATCTCGCATGACCTGTCGGTCGTCCGCCACATGTGCGATCGCGTCGCGGTCATGTACCTCGGCAAGATCGTTGAGCTCGCGTCGGCCGAGGAGCTGTACTCGTTCCCGCGCCATCCGTATACGGGCGCGCTCCTGTCCGCAGTCCCGGTCCCCGACCCCGAGGGGAAGCGCACCAGGACGCTCCTGTCAGGGGACGTGCCGAGCCCCGCCAACCCGCCCCCGGGCTGTCGGTTCCACACCCGCTGCCCGAAGGCCCAGGAGATCTGCCGGACCGACGACCCGCCGCTTGAGCTGAAGGATCCGGATCATCCGGCCACTCAAGCGGCGTGCCACTTCCCGCTGACGGTCGAAGAGGTCGAGCTTCAGCTGCCGGCCGCGCTGACCGCGGCTCAGGCGTCGTCCTCGACGTAGAGCGACTCGCGCGCCAACTCGTTGCCGTTCTTCCCCCAGAGCTTGATCTCGAGGAAGTCGGAGCGGTAGTTGTCCGGCGCGATCAGCGTGAACCGCTGATCGGAGAGCTCGCACTGGTCGACGGCGAGGTTCGCGAGCTCGCCCGTGACGAGCGTGCCGCCGGGGATCATCGGCGTCCCCCACACGAGCGTCATCTCGGCGGCGTTGCCGAGCTCGCCGCGCCAGCTGCCGATCACCTCATCGTTCAGGTCGAGCTTCCAGTCGGGGTTGGCTTCGGCCAGCTCGGAGGTGAAGTCTGCGTGCGCATCGAACCCGCTTGGGCCCTCGGACCCCTCGGAGAACGAGACGTAGCCGAAGACCTCGAAGCCCGCGCCGGTGCGGGCGATCGCCGGGATATAGGTGCGGCCGCAATACGTCCGGTCCGGATACCAGGCGATCTCGGTGTCGATGTCGCCGATCTGCTCGCCCTCGGTGTCCATCTCGCGCACGGCGGCGAGGAAGTGGCCCTTCAGCGTCTCGCCCCAGCGGCCGTAGGGGAGCCCTTCCTGCGGGGGCTCGGCGGCGAAGCTGATCACGAACCGGTCGGTCGGCGGCATCGCGGCGGAAGCCTACCTGTCGGCCCCGGATGCGGGAGTCCTACTGCATCGTCGCGCGGATTGCCTGCATCGTCGCTGCGAGCGTCTGGGCGACGAGCCCGATCACCTGGTCCCGCGGCATGCCGCTGGCGCGCGCCGTGTCGAGAACCGTCTCGCTGAACGCGATGAAGCCCTTGATCCCGAGCCGCGCGATCGGCGGCGGATCGTCGGTGCCGAGATTGTTGAGCGCCACGGCTCCGATGACGACTTCCTCGAAGCGGTCGATGATGGCGTGCAGCTCGGGCTCGTTGGAGGCGCGGCCGAGCCGGTGGATGAGCCAGGCGACTGAGGGTTCCTCGGCGTGGGCGAAGAACCGCTGGAAGTTGGCCGTCATCCGCTCCTGCAACGGAATCGACTCGTCGGTGACCCATCCGTCCGTCAGCTCGTGGCCGGCCCGCTCGCCGACCGCGATCAGGATGTCCTGGCGGCCCCGGGGGAAGTAGTGGTAGAGGAGGTTTCGCGTGACGTCCGCCCGGCGCGCGAGCTCGTCGAGCGAGAGCGCGGCGATCCCCTGCTCGGCCACGAGCGGGGCGGCGACGTCGATCAGCTGCTCGCGCCGCGCGCCGCGCGGCAGACGCCTGGGCGAGCGCGTCACGGTCGTGGCTCCGGCGGGACCCCGTCCCGCTGGGCCGCGCTTCCGATTTGAATTACCTCGTGGACGAGGGTTGGTGGCTGACATGGCGTTACCTATTGTTTCCCCTCGGTCAACTTGACGCAGTGTAAATAGGAGTGTAGGCTAAAACCCGCTGTTGGGCCTGAGGGCTGCGGCGGACGGACCTTGCGTCCGGTGCCGGCATGGACGGGCCGGGACGGGGGCAAGAAACGAACGGATGGGCGGTCGCGTTCTCCCTGGGGCGCGGCCGCCGGTTCGTCTTCCCCACGCGCCTCGCGCGACCCTCAGAACGCGCCGCGGCGGCTGATCACGGCAGGAATCGTCTTCAGCAGGATCGAGAGGTCGAGCATGATCGACCACCGCTCGAGGTACAGGAAGTCGAGTCGCACGAGGTCGTCGAAGTCGAGCTCGGAGCGGCCCGATACCTGCCACAGGCCCGTGATCCCCGGAAGCACGAGATACCGCTTCTTGTGCCACTCCTCGAGCCGGTTGAAGTCGCGCATCGGCAGCGGCCGCGGGCCAACAAGCGACATCTCGCCACGGATCACGTTCGCAAGCTGGGGCAGCTCGTCGAGCGAGTAGCGGCGCAGGAACCGGCCGACCTTCGTGAGCCGCGGGTCGTGGCGGATCTTGAATAGCGCGCCCGACTTCTCATTGAGCGGCTCGAGGTCCGCCTGGATCTGATCGGCGTGCTCGCGCATCGTGCGGAACTTGAAGCAGTAGAACGGCCGACCCCCGATCCCGGGCCGCACGGACCGGTAGATCACCGGTCCCGACGAGCTCAGTTTCACCGCGATCGCGATCGCGAGCAGGATCGGCGACAGCAGGATCAGCCCGATCGTCGAGACCACAAGATCGAACGTCCGCTTCAGCGCGAAGTCGATCCCCTGGACGACGGGCGGCCGCAGCTTGAACAGCGGCACCGTCTGCCCCGGCACGAACTCGGCACGGTCGATCAGGATCTCCATCGTCGACGGGGCGACCTGCACCGTCACGCCCCGCTGATTGCACATATCGACGAGCTCGACCGCCCGCTCCTGCGGGAACTCTGGGTCGGCGATGATCACCTCCTGGATCCGCTCACGGTCGAGCACCTCGGGAAGCTGCTCGAGCGTCCCGAGCGACCGCAGCCCGTTCGGTGGCCGCGGCGTGAGAGAGATGTAGCCGGCGATGTCGACCCGCATCCGAGACTGGTCCGCGAGCGCGTGGTGGACGGCCTCGATGTGCTTGCCGGAGCCGACCAGCAGCGCGCGGCGCGTGTACCCCGCCTGTTCGAGCATCCATCCGGTCAGCCGCAGATGCAGCTCGCGCAGCGCCGAGATGTAGACCACGGCGAAGAACAGCGAGCTGAAGAAGATGTAGTAGCTCGAGAAGTGCTCGCCGCTTGCGAGTGCGAACACCAGCGAGATCACCGTCGTATAGAACAGGGCGGTGGCGATCGCGGAGAAGCCCGGGCGCCGCGGGCGGTCGGCGTAGAGGTCGGCACGGGCGAACATCAACACCGTGATCAGGAACGCGAACGGGACGTAGTGCTTCGTCTGAGCCCACGCCAGATGGGCATCGGTCTTGTCGTTGAGGATGCCCCGGGTGATCAGTGCGGTGAACAGCGCGGCTGAGACGCCGATGAAGTCGAGCACGAGCAACGACACGACCCTGGCCGCTCGGCGCGCGGTCTCGAGCTTGAGCAGGAATGACAGTGCGGGCGGACGCCTGCGTCTGACGTCGCGCTCCGGCATGGCGAGGGGCACGGGGTCCGCGGAGAGCATCTCCCGTTCGCTCTCCGTACCTGTGTCTTGCGTCGTCACGTGGGGCAGCCGCTGGCAGTCATGTTCCCCTACTCCCCGTGTAACGGTATCTAGAACAAAAGGTTTCGGGGTAGGACCGCGGGCCCGGCCCGCGGTCCCTCAACCCTAGACTGAGCACATGATGCGACGGATCGCATGGGCGGTTTCGCTGGTGGCGCTGGTCGTGGTCGCGCGGGTGGTGCCGCAGGCGAGCGCCGCACCCGGGTACAACCCCGCCGATCCGGCGCAGGCGGCGCAATACCAGCGCGCGCTCGCGCTCGGCGTCAAGGCGTACGTCTACGGGTATCCGCTGCTCGACACCGACCGCGTGTTCCGGAGCTCCACCAGCGTGAACGTGCCCAACGGCGCCGGCGGCGGTCCCGTCAATCGCTTCAGCAACATCCGCCGGTTCACCGACCCCTCCGACCGGACGGTGGTGGCGCCCAACCACGACACGCTCTACTCGATCGCATGGCTGAGCCTGCGGCCGCAGCCGATCGTCGTCCACATGCCCGTCGTCAAGGGCCGGTTCACCGTCTTCGAACTGCTCGACCCGTACACCGAGAACTTCGTCAACATCGGCTCGGTCGGGCTGGCCCCCGGCGACTACGCGGTCGTCCCACCCGGCTGGCACGGCCGCTTGCCGAACGGCGTGCGGATGATCCGCTCCCCGTACTCCCGGGTGTGGGTCATCGGCCGCACCTACATCAAAAACGCTGCCGACACGGCGAACGTCCAGCGGATCCAGAATCAGTACTCGCTCACTCCGCTCGACCGCTGGGCGAAGGGCTACTGGCTTGCGGGGCCCCGGCACCCGGATCGCAGGGCGAAGGCCTACGCGGTTCCGGGGACCGCTCCCGGCCAGAACCCGCTCGCATTCTTCGACGCACTCGGCGCTCAGCTGAAGCAGTTCCCGCCCCCGGCGGGCGACCGCCCGCTGCTCGCGCAGCTTGCGACGGTCGGGATCGGGCCCGGCATGCGCCCGAGCACCAACGCCCGGCTCAGCGCCGCGACCCGGCAGGGGCTGCGCGACGCGGTCGCTGCGGGCTACAACCAGGTGACCGCCGACCTCCAGACCTACTTCCTGCGGGTCGCGCCCAAGCACAACGGCTGGCTCGTGGGGCGCACCGGCCGCTACGGCACCGACTACGCACTCCGCGCCGTGGTCGACCGGGTCGGCCTCGGGGCGCCGCTGTCGACGCTCGCGATCTACCCGTTCACGGTCACCGACTCGACGCTCCGACCGCTGACCGGCTCGAGTCGTTACGTCGCGCACTTCGCGCCCCACGACCTGCCGTTTCCGGCGAGGGCGTTCTGGTCGCTGACGCTGTACGACTCGAACGGCTTCTTCGTGCCGAACAAGGCCCACGTCTACCTGATCAACAACCGCACTCCGCTGCACTACAACCGCGACGGGTCGCTCGACATCTACATCCAGCCGACGGCGCCGCGGAATGCGACTCAGCGCGAGGCGTGGCTGCCGTCGCCGGCCGGAACGGCGTTCAGGCTGATCATGAGGCTGTACCGGCCGATCGACATCCCCGGGATCATCAGCGGGCGGAGCTGGCTGCCGCCGACGGTGCTGCCGTGCCTGCCAAGCGGGATGACCGCGTCCGGAACCGCCTGCGCGAGCTGATCAGTAAGCGGTGCCGACGAGCGCCTCGACCCCGGACTGCTCGATCGTCCGCCTGAGGCCCTCGCGGAGGTCGATCTCGGGTTCCCAGCCGAGGATCTCGCGCGCGAGCGTGATGTCGGGCTGGCGCACCTTGGGGTCATCGATGGGAAGCGCCTCGTACACGATCTCCGAGCGAGAGCCGGTCACCTCGATCACGGCGTGGGCCAGCTCGAGCAGCGTGAACTCGTTCGGATTGCCGATGTTCACCGGGTCGTGGTGGCCGGACTCCGCGAGCGCGATCAGGCCGCGGATCTCGTCGTCGACGTAACAGAACGACCTCGTCTGAGAGCCGTCGCCGAACACGGTGATCGGGCGGTGCTGGAGCGCCTGGCGGAAGAACGTCGGGATCGCACGGCCGTCGTGGGGGCGCATCCTCGGGCCGTAGGTGTTGAAGATGCGGACGATCGCGGTGTCGACGCCCTGCTGGCGGTGGTAGGCCATCGTCAGCGCCTCGGCGTAGCGCTTGGCCTCGTCGTAGACGCCGCGCGGGCCGATCGGGTTCACATTGCCCCAGTAGGTCTCCTGCTGGGGGTGGACCTCGGGATCGCCGTAGACCTCGCTGGTCGAGGCGATCAGGAAGCGGGCGCGGTGCTTCTTCGCGAGCCCGAGCGTGTGGTGGGTCCCGTAGGAGCCGACCTTCAGCGTGTGCAGCGGCAGCCGCAGGTAATCGATCGGCGACGCCGGCGACGCGAGGTGGTAGACGAAGTCGATCTGCTCCTCGACGAAGTACGGCTCGATGATGTCGAGGTTCAGGTGGACGAAGTCCTGTGTCCTGATGTGCTCGATGTTCGAGAGCGACCCCGTCTCGAGGTTGTCGACGCAGATCACCCTGTGTCCGCGCGAGAGCAACTCGTCGCAGAGGTGCGATCCCAGGAATCCGGCTCCGCCGGTTACGAGGCTCGTCGTCATCGGCGCGGAAGAATCTACATGGCCGAGCTCGACCGGCGCAGTACATGCTCGTCGCCACGGCGGATCGTGAGCCGCTCGGAATCGAAGTGCTCAAGCAGAGCCTGTGCAAATTTTCTTGAGGTTCCGAGCTCGTCGCGGACCGCCGCGAGCGTGATCGCGCCGCCGCTTCGCTGCGCCAGCGCGACCACCCGGTCGCGGATCTGATCGAGCGTCTCCGGGTGGTAGTGGAGGTTCTTCGAGACGCGGACCGCGCGGCCCGCTTGCCGTAGGGCGGCGAGATCCGCCGGGTCGAGCTCGGAGTCGAGCGGGGGCTCCGCCGCTGCCGCGCGCAGGCGCTGCTCGAGTGCGAGCGCGGAGGCAGATAGCGGTTCGGGGGTGGGCTCCGGCTCCTCCCGAGCCGGGGGCTCTTCGCGCGGCGGCTCCTGTTCCCCGGACGCGAGTCTTTCCAGCCGCGTCAACACCTCGCGCGACGGACCGTGCTTGCGCGGGTTCGGATCGAGCACGACGCCGCCGCCGAGGGTGTCGGGCGGCGCGATCTGGCGGATCACGAGCCGGTCGCCCGCGGCGGCGATCAGCGGCTGCTCGAGCCGGAGCTGCCAGAAATCGCCGCCGAGCCAGGAGATCCGCGCGGGCGTCTCGCGAGTGCCGTGGTGGACGTGGACGCGGATGCCGGTGTCCGGATGCTCGTCGGCGAGCTCGAGCCGGGCGTCGATCAGGTACGTCGGGCGAAGCTCCGCGTCCGGAGAGACCAGCACATCGCCGCGGCGCACCGCGGTGACGGCGATGCCCATGAGGTTGACCGCCACGCGCTGTCCGGCCGACGCGCGCTCGACCGCCTGGTCGTGGATCTGCACGGCCCTGACCCGCGCCCCGATCCCCTCCGGAAGCAGCCGGACCTCGTCGCCGCGAGCGACGTTCCCCGACCACAGCGTGCCCGTGACGACCGTGCCCGCGCCCCTGATCGTGAACGCTCGGTCGATGTGCAGCCGCGCTGCATCGGGCAGGTTCGCGCGGCTTGAGAGCGACGACGCTGTTCGTTCGAGCGCCGCGCGCAACTCGTCGAGACCCTCGCCCGTCCGGGCGGAGACGGCGACGGCCTCGGCGCCCTCGAGCAGCTCCGTCGCCTCGATCATCGCGACGTCCGGGTCGGCGACGTCGCTCTTCGTCACCGCGATCACCCCGGTCTCGACCCCGAGCGCGCGGAGCACCATCGCGTGCTCGCGCGTCTGTGGCATCACCCCGTCGTCGGCTGCGACCGTCATCAGGTACAGGTCGATCCCGGTCGCGCCCGCGACCATCGTCCGCACGAATCGCTCGTGGCCGGGAGCGTCGATCACCGACAGACGCCGGCCGGACGGCAGCGCGAGCGAGGCGTAGCCGAGCTCGATCGAGATCCCGCGCGCCCGCTCCTCGGGCAGGCGGTCGGTGTCAACCCCGGTCAGCGCCCGGATCAGCGCGGTCTTGCCGTGGTCGATGTGCCCCGCGGTTCCGAGCGTGAGCGGCGCGACGGCATCCATCACGCCGACCGACTATATGGAGCGACTACGGCGTTGCCGGCGCCTTGGCGGGGCAGCGCGCCCGGATGTCGAGGCACGTGACCTTGTTCCCGTGTTGGGGGGTCAGCGTGTACTGCGACATGTAATAGAACGACACGATGTCGGGGATCGAGATCCCGTCGATCTTGTACGGCACGTTGCCGGCCGTGGGATCCGTCGGATTCGCGAGGGCCGCCTGCGGGTCGTAGAGCCCGGCGCCAATCGAGTCGGTGTCGGCGCTCCGATCGAATCTCGTCGCGGTCAGCCGGGTGAAGGCGCTGCCGTCGCCCTTCAGGTAGCGATCGAGCCAGGCGACCGTGTAGTAGGAGGCGAACCGCTCGGCGAGCTCGCTGGCCGGCAGCACGTAGGGAACGTAGGTGTAGGTCAGGTGTGTCGCGCCCCGGAAGGCGACCTGCATCGAGTCGTACCCGGCCTTCACGATCTGGTCGTAGCCGGCCGCCTTCGACTGCGCGTCCGGCTGCGATCCCATCGGCTGCGGGTTGAACAGGTAGTCGTTGGTCAGCGCGAGCGCCGGCACGTGAATCAGCCTGCCGTCGGTGTAGCGGTACTTCGCCGGAATCGTCTCGCCGCCGCCGTTGCAGCTGGTGATCGCGCCGAGGTCGTCCCACGCGACGATCGTCTTCACACGCTTGTCGCACTGCCCGACCTCGCTGACCGCGGCGGCCCCGAGTGAGTGCCCCGCGATCGCGATCTTGTTCGTGTTGAGCTGCTTGAAGTACGGGTTCGCGGCCGAGTCGAACCAATTCAGCGAGTCCTCGGCGCCCTGGTAGAAGTTGTAGCTCTGCTGGTACGGGACGCCCTGGCAGAGCGAGCCGGTCGAGAGCTCGGAGACGCTCGGGGTGCAGTTCGCCGGAAGCAGGTCGGAGTCACCCTGTCCCTGGACGTCGTAGGTCATCACCTCGTAGCCGTGGGCGACGAGGTCCTCGGCCGCCCAGTAGTAGAGCTGCTCGTAGCCCTGTACGGAGCCGTCGGTGATCACGACGCCCGGCCAGCCGCCGCGCGGCGGCGTGCCGAGCGGCTCGAACATGTGGCCGCGCAACTGGGCGCCGTCGGCCGACGTGAGCTTGATCCGCTGGTCGCGACCGATCCTGAGCTGCTCCCAGCGGTCGAGCGCGCGGAACGCGTCGGCTCCCTGCGAGCCGGGCACGAGCGTCGTCAGACCGCCGTGGATGTGGCCGGGACCGTCGCCGGCCTGCTCCTGGAGCTGGGCCACGTAGAGGTTGTCGCCCTCGGCCCGGTTGGCATTGTCGTACGCCGGGTTGTCGACCTGGTCGCGCAGGCGGAGCGTCGCGCAGTACTGGTTGATCGCGTCGCGCTCCTGCCACGCCGCGCTGCCCGGCGCCGGGTTGCCGGCAGGGTCGATGCAGTCCTGGTAGTCGACGCCGATCACGGGGCTCGACTTCGCGTGCGCCTTCGCCGCGTAGTGGGCGACCTCCGCGCGGGCGAACGCGCCGGCCGTAAGCGGTCGGGCCCCCGCTCCCGCCGGGACGGCCAGCGCGAGCGCCGACCCGATCGCGATCGCGAGCATGCGTGGACTCCTCACCACGTAGAAGGAACGACGCGCGAAGCGGCTTCCTCGCGGTGGCGGTTCGGAAACCGTCCTTTTTTCAGCCGGTGGCGGCGCGCGCCGCCGCGATCACCTGGTCCAGCTCGCCGTCGCGAAGCGTCCTCGGGTCGAGCAGCACCCGGCCGTCGTGGATTCTCGCGAGCACCGGGGGATCGGCGGCCCGGAGCCTGCGAGCGAGTTCGGCGGGGGCTGCCTCTGCGTCGAGCGCGACCGCGGGGCCCTCGAGCTCGAGCAGCGGCAGCGCGCCGCCGCCGACCTTCGAGATCGCTCGGATCACGATCGCGCTCGGCCCGACCCCGTCGGCGAGCTTTTGCGCTCGGGCGGCCAGCTCGCCCTCACGGGCGTCAAGCATCGCCAGCACCGGGATCTCTCGCCGCGCGAGCTCGGGGTCGCGGTAGAGGCGCAGCGTCGCCTCGAGCGCCGCGAGCGACAGCTTGTCGATCCGCATCGCCCGCGCGAGTGGGTGCGCGCGCGCGACGGCGACGGCGGCACGCTTTCCGACGATCAGCCCAGCCTGCGGACCGCCGAGCAGCTTGTCGCCCGAGCAGCACACGAGCGCGGCGCCCGCCTCGAGTGAGTGCTTGATCGACGGCTCGTCGCCGAGCGCAGGGATCCCGGCGGCGTCGGCGAGGACCCCCGAGCCGACGTCGTCGATCACGGGCACGCCGAGTTCGCAAAGCGCCTCGATTGAGACGTCCTCGACGAACCCGACCGCGCGGAAGTTTGACTGGTGAACGCGCAGGACCACGGCGTCCGAGTCGGCAGCGAGCACTCGCTCGTAGTCGGCCGGCCTCGTCCGGTTGGTCGTGCCGACCTCGACCAGCGTCGCGCCCGACTGCGCGACCACGTCGGGGATCCGGAAGCCGCCGCCGATCTCGACGAGCTGCCCGCGTGAGACCGCCACCGCTCGGCTGGGGCCCGCGAGCGCGGCGACGGCGAGCAGCACTGCGGCGGCGCCGTTGTTGACGACGATCGCCGCCTCGGCTCCGGTCAGCTCTTCGAGCAGGCCCTCGACGTGGGCGTGCCGGCTGCCGCGCTCACCGCTCTCCAACTCGAGCTCGAGGTTCGAGTAGCCGGTCGCCACTGCCGCCACGGCGTCGCGGGCGACGGTCGGGAGCGGCGCCCGGCCGAGATTGGTGTGGACGATCACGCCGGTCGCGTTGATCACCCGTCGCAGCGAGGGGCGCCGCATCGACTCCAGCAGCTCCCGCGCCCGCGGCTCGACGTCCTCCGTGGCCGACCCGCCCGCCTGGAGCGCGCGACGCTGCTCCTCGATCGCCTGCCTGGCCGCGGCGACCGCGAGCGTGTGGGGGCCGTCGAGCTTGGCCGCGAGCTCGTGGACGGCCGGCAGCGCCCTCAGGCGCTGGGCGGCGTCGGCGGGCGGGTCCCCTCTTTCCACTCGCCCTCCTCCTTCTTCCAGATCGGCGCGCGGGCCTTGATCTCGTCGATGATCTCGCGCGCTCCAGCGAACGCCGCGTCGCGGTGTGGCGCCGACACGGCGACGAGGACGGACGGCTCGGACAGCGGGACGGTGCCGACCCGGTGCTCGGCGGCCGCCGAGCACAGCCCGTGCCGCTCGATCGCCCGCGCGACGATCTCGGCGATCTGGGACTCGGCCATCTCCCTGTACGCCTCGTACTCGAGCTCGTGGACATCGCGCGTGACGCCATGGAAAGTGACGACGGCGCCCGCGCGCGGGTCGCGGACCCGCGTGATCAGCGGCTCGATCGCGAGCGGGCGGTCGGTGACCAGCGCGTGGAGCGAGTCGATCGAACCCCCGGACACGGGCGGGATCAGCGCCACCTCGTCGCCGTCGTGCAGCGGCTCGGCGGGCTCGGCGTACTCGCGATTGACGGCGATCACCGCCTCGCATCCCTGCGTCACGTCTGCGAGCCGCTCGATGGCGTCGCCGACGCGCGCGCCGTCGGGCAGCTCGAGCACCACCTCCGGTGCCCCGTAGCGCTCGCGGAGCGCGGCAAACAGACGCACGCGAACCTCCATTAGCGCCGAAGGCTAGCTGTGTTGGCGAGCGGTTAACCCGTGTGCCACGGGCCTTGCGGTCGCATATGCTGGCCCCGTTCTTTTGGGAAAGGAGTGTGAAATGGGTTCATGGAAGAAGTGGGCCGCCATCCCGGCGGTCCTCGCCGGGATCGTGGTGATCGCGGCGTGCGGTTCGAGTGGGTCGTCGAGCACGAGCGCGACGAGCGCGACGTCGGCGACGTCGGCGACGAGCGCAACCACCTCGTCGAGCACCGGTGGCAACCCGGCGGTGGCCAAGCTCGTGCCCGCCGCGATCAAGTCGAAGGGCACCCTGACCGTGGCGGCCGACGCGAGCTACGCACCGAACGAGTTCGTCGGTCCCGACGGTCACACGGTCATCGGCATGGACCCCGATCTGGTCAGCGCGCTCGCGGCCCAGATGGGGCTGAAGGCGAACGTTGTCAACGCGACGTTCGACACGATCATCCCGGGCCTGGCGGCCGGCAAGTACGACATGGGAGCCTCGTCCTTCACCGACACGAAGGCGCGCCAGAAGGTGGTCAACTTCGTCGATTACTTCCTCGCGGGGACGTCGTTCTTCACCAAGTCCTCGGGCGGCACGTCGGTCGCCGGGCTCGCCGACCTGTGCGGCAAGTCGGTGTCCGTCGAGAGCGGTACGACCGAGGAGACCGACGCGAAGGGACAGAGCAGCAAGTGCAAGTCCGGCGGCAAGGGCGCGGTAAACGTGCTCGTGTTCCCGACTCAGACCGCGGCGAACCTGGCGCTCTCCAGCGGCCGGGCGCAGGTCTCGATGGCCGACTCGCCGGTCGCCGCCTACCAGGTCAAGCAGTCGCACGGGACGTTCAAGGTCACCGGCCAGACCTACGGCACCGCGCCGTACGGCCTCGCTCTCCCGAAGAAGTCCGGCCTCGCCCCGGCGGTGCTAGCCGCGATGAAGCTGATCGTCCAGAACGGCACCTACATGACGATCCTCACCAAGTGGGGCATCCAGTCGGGCGCGATCCCGGCCTCGCAGGTGAAGATCAACGGGGGCACCAGCTGATCAACGAGGGCTGGCCGCGGTGCTTGACCGCGGCCGGCCCTCTTAATCCCTCAGCGGTGAGCACCACCGAGGCCAGGAGAGAGGATGCGGAGCGGCCCGAGGACATAAAGGCCGTCCCGGTCCGCCACCCCGGGCGCTGGTTCGCCGCGGCGGTTGTCGTGGTGATCGCCGCCTCGATCATCCGCTCGGTCGTCACCAACAAGAACTTCGAGTGGCACCTCGTCGGGCAGTACCTGTTCGACCC
Organism: uncultured Solirubrobacterales bacterium; assembly: GCA_963788565.1. Classification (GTDB taxonomy): domain Bacteria; phylum Actinomycetota; class Thermoleophilia; order Solirubrobacterales; family Solirubrobacteraceae; genus Palsa-465. The sequence goes on from CAWBHJ010000002.1 coordinate 106,666, forward strand.
GCGCGTCCTGCACGGAGTCGTCGCGACGATCTACATGACGGTGCTGTCGATGGCGATCGGGATCCTGCTCGGGATCCTATTCGCGGTCATGCGGCTATCGCCGAACCCGATCGTGTCGTACTTCGCGTGGGTCTACATCTGGTTCTTCCGCGCCACGCCGCTGCTGGTGCAGATCCTGTTTTGGTACGCGATCGGGGCGCTCTATCCGACGCTCTCGCTCGGTGTGCCGTTTGGGCCGTCGTTCATCCATCTGCACGCAAATAGCATCATCACCACGTTCGGTGCCGGGCTGTTAGCACTGAGCCTCAACGAAGGTGCGTACATGGCGGAGATCGTGCGCGCCGGCTTCATCGCCGTCGACGAGGGGCAAACCGACGCGGCCCACTCGCTCGGGATGAGCCGGCTCCAGACGATGCGCAGGATCGTGCTGCCGCAGGCGATGCGCGTGATCATCCCGCCCACCGGCAACGAGACGATCTCGATGCTCAAGAACACCTCGCTGCTCAGCGTGATCGCGTTCGTCGAGCTGCTCTACTCGGTCCAGCAGATCTACGACGTCAACTACCAGACGATCCCGCTGCTGATCGTCGCGAGTATCTGGTATCTGGTGTTGACGAGCGTGCTGTACGTGGGCCAGTACTTCATCGAGCGCCACTATGGTCGCGGGTTCTCTCGCGCTCACCGGGCGACGATGCGCGAACGGTGGTTTGGCATGCGGCGCGGGGGCGGGGAGGCAGCCAGCTCGTGAGCGCGCCGATGGTCAAGGCCGAGGGCGTCCACAAGCGGTTTGGCCGACTCGAGGTGCTCAAAGGGATCGATCTCGAGGTCGGCCGGGGCCAGGTGATGTGCATGCTCGGGCCGTCGGGATCGGGCAAGTCGACCTTCCTGCGCTGCATCAACCACCTCGAGGAGATCAACGCGGGTCGGCTATCGGTCGACGGCGAGCTGGTCGGCTACCGCGAATCCGGGGGCAAGCTGCACGAGCTCCACGACCGGGACGTTGCCCGCGAGCGCGCGCAGATCGGGATGGTGTTCCAGCACTTCAACCTGTTCCCGCACATGACCGCCTTCGAGAACGTGACGCTCGCGCCGATCGCCGTCCTCAAGGTGCCCCGCGACGAGGCCCGCAACCGGGCTCGGGAGGTGCTCGCCCGCGTCGGCCTCGGCGACAAGCTCGACACCTACCCGGTCGCGCTGTCGGGCGGCCAGCAGCAGCGCGTCGCGATCGCCCGCGCGCTCGCGATGCAGCCGAAGCTGATGCTGTTCGATGAGCCGACCTCGGCGCTCGACCCAGAGCTCGTCGGCGACGTGCTCGACGCGATGCGTCAGCTCGCGCGCGACGGGATGACGATGATCGTCGTCACGCACGAGATGGGCTTCGCCCGAGAGGTCGGCGACTCGATGGTGTTCATGGACGAGGGCGTCGTCGTCGAACAGGGCCCGCCCGCCGAGGTGCTCGCGAACCCGCGCGAGGCGCGGACGCGGGAGTTCCTGTCGAAGGTGCTGTAGGGGCCGGGCCATGCTCCCGGGTCGGCGCCGGAGCGAGCGCTCCTCGCTCTTCACTCCCCGCGAACCCATCGCGGGGCGAGTAGGTGTCGGATTCCGAGCGCTATCTGCCCCGCGCGGGCGACGGCGGGCGTCCGGGGCGAGTAGCTACCGCCAATCCTCGCGCCGGACCGCATAGATGACGCACTCGATCCCGTCGATCACCTTGCCTCCGATCGCCTGGATCCCATCGAGGACATCCTCGCGCAGCGGTGTCATCCCGAGCCGCTCGGCGACCGCAATCGAGCGGGCGTTGCGCGGCTCGATGCAGGAGGTGAGGTAGGAAACCGGGACGGTGCGAAAACCCCAGTCGGCGACCGCGACCGCCGCCTCGGTGGCATATCCGTGCCCCCACTCCTCGCGCCGGAGCGTCCAACCGACCTCCGTCTCGTCGAACTGCGGCCAGTATCTGAGGCCGGCGCGCCCGAGGAACCGGCCATCGTCGCGCGCGGTGAGCTTGAACAGCCCGTAGCCGAACCTCTCCCACTGGCGGTCGTCCTTCTCGAGCCGGGACACCGCCAGCGCCCGGTCCATCTCGCCGAGAAACGCGATCACGTCCGGGTCCGAGTGCAGGCCGAGGTAGGCGTCGACGTCGTCCATCGTCATCGGCGCCAGCAGGAGCCGTTCGGTCTCGAGCTCCGGCCTACCGATGGCCCTCACCCCAGAAGAACGGGCCGGTCAGCCGCTTCACCTCGACCTCCCAGCCCAGGCGCTCGATCAGAGCCTGCAAGGACTCGGCGGTATGGGGCACCTTCACCGCCCGGAACGCGGTGCCGTCGTTCAGGCGCCGCTGGACCGTCGAGGAGTCCTCGCCGTCGATCAACTCGTCGGGCGTTCGGAACGCGTCGTCGACGAACGCGAAGCGGCCGCGGGGCTTCAGCGCGCGGGCGACCAGGTCCCAGAAGTCGGCGAACCGCTCGAGCGGCACGTGCGAGAGCCAGAAGCCGAAGAACACGGCGTCGTAGCGCCCGTCGGGCTCCCAGGCGAAGAGGTCTGCACGAACGAAGCGGACGCGATCGCCGGGCAGCTGGCGCCGCGCGAGCGCGAGCATCTCCGGGGAGGCGTCGACGGCGGTGACGCTTTCCGCCCACCGGAGCAGCTCCGGCGTCCAGGATCCAGGCCCGCAGGCGAGCTCGAGCACGTCGCCGGTGGGGCGGAAGGAGGCGAGCAACGCGTCGACCTCGGCGCGCGCGACCCACATCTCGCCGGCCGGCACCTCAGGGAACGCGGTATCCGTGTACTCGGGCGCCCGTGCTCGGTAGTAGGCGATCTGCTCGGCGAGCAGCGCATCGATCTCGCCTGCGGAGTGCGGGCTGCCCATCGCGCCGATCCTAATGACCGGGTCGCGACCCTATGCGGCTCGGTCCGCCCGCGCCCCTCCGTCGGCCCGCGGGTAACCTGCCCGCTATGGCCACCACCGACGAGCACCGCACAATCGCGCCGATCGTCGGTCCCGACGATCCGCGGCGGTTCACGGACTCCGGGATCGAGATCAAGCAGCGTTACGACGAGGACGACCTTCCCCAGGCGCTGCCCGAGCGCCTCGGAGAGCCCGGCGAGTATCCGTTCACCCGCGGCGTCCACCGCGAGATGTACCGCAAGCAGCTGTGGACGATGCGGCAGTACGCGGGGTACGCGAGCGCGAAGGAGTCCAACGAGCGCTACCACTACCTGCTCGAGCACGGATCGACGGGGCTGTCGATGGCGTTCGACCTCCCGACCCAGCTCGGCCTCGATTCCGACGACCCGCGGTGCCTCGGCGAGGTCGGGCGGACCGGGGTCGCGATCGACTCGATCGACGACATGCGCGTCGCGTTCGAGGGGATCCCGCTCGATCAGGTCTCGACGTCGATGACGATCAACGCCCCGGCGAGCGTGCTGCTGCTCCTGTACGAGCTCGTCGGCGAGGAGCAGGGCGTCCCATCGGAGCAGCTCCGAGGGACCACGCAGAACGACATCCTCAAGGAGTACATCGCGCGCGGGAACTTCATCTACCCGCCCGAGGGCGCGATCCGGCTGACGACGGATCTGTTCGCCTACTGCAAGCAGAACGTTCCGAAGTGGAACACGATCTCGATCTCCGGCTACCACTTCCGCGAGAAGGGTTGCTCGGCGGTCCAGGAGGTGGCGTTCACGCTCGCCAACGGCACCGCGTACGTGCAGGCGGCGCTCGACGCCGGGCTCGCGGTCGACGAGTTCGCGCCCCGGCTCGCGTTCTTCTTCAACGGCCACAACAACGTGTTCCAGGAGGTGGCGAAGTTCCGCGCCGCCCGCCGGATGTGGGCCGAGATCATGCGCGAGCGGTTCGGCGCCAAGGACGAGCGGTCGTGGCGGCTGCGGTTCCACACGCAGACCGGCGGCGTGACGCTCGCCGCCCAGCAGCCCGAGAACAACATCGCGCGCGTCGCGCTCCAGGGGTTTGCGGCCGTCTGCGGCGGCACGCAGTCGCTGCACACCAACGGGTTCGACGAGGCGCTGGCGTTGCCGACGGAGCGCGCGGCCAAGATCGCGCTGCGCACGCAGCAGATCATCGGCTACGAGTCGGGTGCTGCCGACACGGTCGACCCGTTCGCGGGCTCGTACTTCGTCGAGGCTCTGACCGACGAGATCGAGACGAGCGCGCGCGAGCTGATCGCGAAGGTCGACGAGCTCGGCGGCTCGATCAACGCGATCGACTTCATCAAGAACGAGATCGAGGAATCGGCGTTCGGGTACCACGAGCGCTACCGGATCCGGCAGGACATCGTCGTCGGCGTCAACAAGTACGTCGACGACGACCCCGAGGTGCCGGACATCCTCCGCGTCGATCCGGAGTCCGAGCGCCAGCAGGTCGACCGCCTGAAGGCGTTCAAGACCGACCGGGACGCAGCGCTGATCGAGCAGCGGCTCGAGGAGATCCGGGCCGCGTCCCGGGGCACCGACAACCTGCTGCCGGTACTCCGCGCCGCGCTCAAGGACCGCTGCACGCTCGGCGAGGTATGCGCCGCGATGCGCGACGTTTTCGGCGAGTACCAGCCGACGTTCTGAGCGTTCGGCATCGGCGTGGGCGACCGCCCGGACGTCCGGTCGTGGTGGTCATAGCCGAATCGGACAAACGTTGAGTGCGACGCAACCGGCTCCTAGAACGACCGTTGACGAACCGAAAAGTGGTTCATGCGGATATCGCCGGTTGCGTCTACTTGTCACCTTGGGAGTCGTCATCGGATGCCTCTCTGCCGCCCAGGCGGCGAGCGCGGCACTGCTGCCGCTCGAGCTTTCACCCCCGACGATCTCGGGAAGCGCCCAGCAGGGCCAGGCCGTCAGCTGCTCCAGCGGTAGCTGGCTGAACAGCCCGAGCTCGTACTCCTACAGCTGGCAGCGAGACGCCACCACGGCGATCGGCGGCACGTCGAGCAGCTACACGCTCACCGCCGCCGACGTCAACCACCTGATCACCTGCACCGTCGTCGCGCACAACGGCGCGGGCGCGAGCCTCCCGGCGATCAGCGCGCCGGTCGTGCCGGTCGGGCTGCCCGTCGCGACAGTGCCGGTCGAGACGGCCGCCCCCGCGATCTCGGGCACCGCCCAGGCCGGACAGGCGGTTACCTGCTCGCAGGGCTCGTGGACGAACAGCCCGACGAGCTACTCCTACAGCTGGCAGCGGAACGCCACCGCGATCGGCGGCGCGAGCAACTCGAGCTACACGCTCACGAGCGCGGATGTCAACCAGGCGGTGACCTGCACGGTCGTGGCGCAGAACGGCTCTGGCGACAGCGTCCCGGCCGTCAGCGTCCCGGTCGTGCCGCTCGCGCTGCCGGCGCCGCCGGTCGAGACCGGGCCTCCGGTGATCTCCGGAAGCGCCGAGCAGGGCCAGACGGTGACCTGCTCGACCGGATCCTGGACGAACGGGCCGACGAGCTACGCGTACGCCTGGCAGCGCAACGCGTCTGCGATCGGCGGCGCGACGGACTCGAGCTACACGCTCACGAGCGCCGACGTCAATCAGCGTGATCACGTGCACGGTCATCGCGCACAACGACTCGGGCGACAGCGTGCCCGCGGCGAGCGCGCCGATCACGCCGGTCTCGCTGCCCGTGTCGCTGGTCCCGGTCGAGGCGACGCCGCCGACGATCTCCGGCAGCCCCGAGCAGGGCCAGACCGTGGCGTGCTCGACCGGAGGTTGGTCGAACAATCCCGCGACCTACTCGTACAGCTGGCAGCGCGACGCGTCCGCGATCACCGGCGCCACCGCCCCGAGCTACACCCTCTCGAGCGCCGACGTCAACCACGCGATCACCTGCACGGTCGTCGCGCACAACGGTGCGGGCGATAGCGCGCCGGCGGCGAGCCTGCCGATCGTCCCGGTCGCGCTGCCGACGCCGCCGGTGGAGACCGCGCCGCCGACGATCTCCGGCAGCCCCGAGCAGGGCCAGACGGTGACCTGCTCAACGGGCTCGTGGCTGAACAACCCGACCGGTTACTCGTACAGCTGGCAGCGGGACGGGACGAGCGTGGGCGGCCAGACCTCCTCGACCTACGCGCTCGGCGACGCCGACGTGAACCACGCGATCACGTGCCTGGTCATCGCGCACAACGGGGCGGGTGACAGCGCCCCGGCGATCAGCGTGCCGATCGTGCCGGTGGCGCTGCCGATCCGGCCTCGTCCCGATCGAGACGGCGCCGCCGTCGATCTCGGGCAGCCCCGAGCGGGGCCAGACGGTCAGCTGCTCGAACGGGAGCTGGCAGAACAGCCCGACCTCATACGCCTACAGCTGGCAGAGCAACGGCTCCGCGATCAGCGGCGAGACCGGCTCGACGCACACGCTCACGAGCGCCGACGTCAACCACGCGATCAGCTGCACGGTCATCGCCCACAACGGCGCGGGTGACAGCGCGCCGGCGATCAGCGTGCCGATCGTTCCGGTCGCGCTGCCGGCCGGCCTGGTGCCGATCGAGACCGCCCCGCCCGTCATCTCGGGGACCCCTCAGCAGGGCCAGACGGTTGCGTGCTCGAACGGCAACTGGACCAACGGCCCGACGAGCTACGCGTACGGCTGGCAGCGAGATGGCGTGTCGATCTCCGGCGCGACGGGATCGAGCTACAAGCTCGCCGGCGGCGATGTCAACCAGGCGATCACGTGCACGGTCGTCGCGCACAACGGCGCCGGCGACAGCGCGCCTGCGATCAGCGTGCCGATCATCCCGGTCGCTCTGCCGGTGGGCCTCGTGCCGATCGAGATCGCGCCGCCGCTGATCTCGGGCAGCCCGCAGCAGGGCCAGACCGTGAGCTGCTCGAACGGCAACTGGCAGAACAGCCCGACGTCCTACACGTACGGCTGGCAGCGGGACGGGTCGAACATCGGCGGCGCCGCCGGCTCGAGCTACACGCTGACGCAGGGCGACGTCGCCCACGCGATCACGTGCACGGTCGTCGCGCACAACGGCGCCGGCGACAGCGCCCCGGGGATCAGCCTGCCGATCGTCCCGGTGGCGGTGCTGACCTCCGCGGTGCCGGTCGAGACGGCGGCGCCGGTCATCTCCGGCACCCCGCAGGAGGGCCAGAACGTCAGCTGCCTCGCGGGCAGCTGGACCAACAACCCGACGAGCTTCACCTACGCGTGGCAGCGCGCCGGCGCCGCCGTCAGCGGCGCGACCGACTCGAGCTACACGCTCACGAGTGCCGACGTCGGCCAGGCGATCACCTGCACCGTCCTCGCGCTGAACTCGGTGGGGCTGAGCGCACCGGGGATCAGCCTGCCGATCTTCCCGGTGGCGGCACAGAACCAGAGCCCGCCCCCGGGGGTCACCACCAACACGACCACGGTCACCACCACGACCACGACGGCGACCGCGCCGGGCCCGAAGCCCGCCCCTGGCCCCAGCCACCCGGCTACCCCGGCGGCGCTGAAGGCCCCGACCGTCACCTCCCTGTCCGTCTCCCCGGGCAAGCTCACGATCGTCGTCAAGGGCAAGCGCCGGACCACCAAGGGCACGACTTTCCACTACGCGCTCGACCAGGCGGCCGGGGTGCTGCTCGAGGTCCAGCAGGCGAGGACCGGGCGCGCGAGCGGCAGCCGCTGCCTGGCGGTCACGAAGAGCAACCAGCGCGCGCGCCACTGCACACGCTGGGTCACGGTCAGGGTGCTCGCGGTGCGCAACGCGCGCAAGGGTGGCAACACGTACAAGTACCTCGGCCGTGTCGGCAAGGGCTCTCAGCTGCTCGTCGTCGGCAAGTACCGCGTGTACGCCGCGGCCGAGAACAAGGCGGGTTGGTCGAAGCTCCGCTCCGCCTCGTTCAGCGCCGTTCGCAAGCTCGTGCGGTCAAAGCCGGCCAAGCAGCGGGCGAAGAAGCAATAGCTGTAGGCCATCGGCCTTGCAAGCCGAGGATCGCTGAAGGAGTCGAACGGGGTCAGGCGAACCCTGAGGCATGGCACAGCACGAAGCGAGCAGGACCCTCGTCAAGTCCCCGCCCGAGCTCTGGACCGAGTGCAGCGACGCGTCGTCGCTGGCCCGGCACCTCGATGGGTCTTTTGGGGAGATCCGGATCACGAGACTCGAACCCGAGACCGCCGTTGCCTGGGAGGGCGAGCGCGTTAGCGGCACGGTGCGGATCGAGCCATCCGGATGGGGAACGCGGGTGACACTGACGGCGGTCGAGCCCGAGGCGCCCGAGCCCGAGGCGCGGGCCCCGGAGCCGGAGCCGGAGCCCGAACCGGCGCCCGAGGCTATGGCCGAACCCGAGCCCGTGGCGGAGCAGCCGGCGCCGCCAGAGCAGCCGGCGCCGCCAGAGCGCCCGCGGTCCGGGTTCTTCTACCGGATGCGGTTGCTGTTCAAGCCGGAGCGCGCGGTCGCCGAGGAGCCGGAGCCGGCGTTGCCGCCGGAACCGGAGCTGAAGGCCCCCGAGCCCGAACCGACCCCGGCACCCGAGCCCGTGAAACCCGAGCCTGTCGCAGTCCAACCCGCGCAGCTCGAGCCGAACCCGACGCCGGACGCCTCGGAGGTCCTCGCATCCGCGCTCGAGAGCCTCGGGACCGCGCATCACCGGCCGTTCTCGCGCGGCTGAGCGCCGTCGATCACAGCGCCGACCACCTACACTCGTCGGCCTCGATGCGCGACAAGGCACCCGAGACGTACGAGGAGAAGCTCGGGCAGCTCCAGGAGCTGCGCGACGAGCAGCTGCACGCCGGTTCCAAGGCGGCCGTCGAGAAGCAGCACGAGAAGGGCAAGTACACGGCTCGCGAGCGGGTCGAGAAGCTGCTCGACCCCGGCTCGTTCCAGGAGCTGGACACGTTCGTGCGCCACCGCACGCACGAGTTCGACATGCAGAAGAACCGTCCGTGGGGCGACGCCGTCGTCACCGGGCACGGCACGATCGACGGCCGGCGCGTGTGCGTGTTCAGCCAGGACTTCACGGTGTTCGGCGGCTCGCTCGGCGAGGTGATGGGCGAGAAGATGGTGAAGATCATGGACCTGGCGGCCAAGATCGGCTGCCCGGTGATCGGGATCAACGACTCCGGCGGCGCCCGGATCCAGGAGGGCGTCGTATCGCTCGGCGCCTACGGCGACGTGTTCGTCCGCAACGTCATGTGCAGCGGCGTGATCCCGCAGATCAGCCTGGTGATGGGCCCGTGCGCGGGTGGCGCCGTGTACTCGCCGGCGATGACCGACTTCATCTTCATGGTCAAGGAGACCAGCCACATGTTCATCACCGGCCCCGACGTGATCAGGACGGTCACCGGGGAGGAGGTGGACTTCGAGTCGCTCGGCGGCGCGATGGCCCACAACACGAAGTCGGGCGTCGCGCATTTCGCCTGCGACGACGAGGACGCGTGCCTCGCGGACACGCGCTACCTGCTCAGCTTCCTGCCGCAGAACAACCTCGAAACGGCGCCGCGGGTGATCCCGACGGACGACCCGAACCGGATGGATCCCGAGCTCGACCAGATCGTCCCCGACAGCTCCAATAAGCCGTACGACATGCGCGACGTCGTGCGCCTGATCGTCGACGACGGCGAGTTCTACGAGGTCCACGAGCACTGGGCACGCAACATCGTCTGCGGGTTCGCGAGGCTGAACGGCTACTCCGTCGGGATCGTCGGCAACCAGCCGAACCAGCTCGCGGGCGTGCTCGACATCGACTCCTCGAACAAGGCGGCGCGGTTCGTGCGGACCTGCGACGCGTTCAACATCCCGCTGATCACGTTCACCGATGTCCCCGGCTTCCTCCCCGGCACCAACCAGGAGTGGGGCGGGATCATCCGCCACGGGGCGAAGCTTCTGTACGCCTACACCGAGGCGACCGTTCCGAAGATCACCGTGATCACGCGCAAGGCGTACGGCGGCGCGTACGACGTCATGGCCTCGAAGCACATGCTCGCCGACTTCAACTTCGCTTGGCCGACGGCCGAGGTGGCGGTGATGGGCCCCGAGGGCGCGGTCAACATCATCTACCGCCGCGACATCCAGGACTCGCCCACGCCCGATACCCGCCGGCAGAAGCTGATCAACGACTACAAGGCGCATTTCGCGAACCCGTACGTCGCCGCCGAGCGGGGCTACATCGACGACGTGATCGTGCCGCACGAGACCCGGCCGAAGCTGATCACCGCGCTCGAGACGCTCCAGAACAAGCGCGTCGCCGGACCAAAGCGCAAGCACGGGAACATCCCGCTGTAGGCGAGTAGCCGCGCCTCGCGCACGGCATCGACAGCTCACCTTCACCTGCCGGGCCGCCGCGTCGTCGCCGGGAGGACGCTGGCTCCTATCATGTGGCCCAGCGGGCGAGGAGGCGCGGGCTGAATCCAAGCAGGGGCCGTCGTTGGAAGCGTTACCGATGCGTTCGATCCCAACACCGCGTCTGAAGACCGTGCTCGCAACACTCTCCGGGACCGCAGCGGTCCTGGTCCCCGCAGCGTGCGGATGCGGCAGCTCGTCACACACGACGACCACCACCCATCACACGACGCCCAAGCCGGTCGTGCGTGGGCCCTTGCCGCTGCGACAGACCGTGATCGTCGCCAAGCGCGGGGCTCATGCGGGCTCGGCGGCAAAGATCAAGAAGGGGGAGCTGCTCGCCTTCCGGACGACGGCGCCGGGCGTGCCCGGCTCGGGGCCGGTCGAGGTGAATCTCAAGATCTCGCGCGGCCCCGCGACGAAGCTCACGGTGACGGCCTCCGCTAAGGGGAAGCAATCGACGGCGACCCTGACCAGCGCCAACGGCAAGCCACTCACGCTCCTGCTCCCGCAGTACACGTGCGAACTGCCGCCGTCACCGAGCTTCTGCCCCGGACGCAACGCTCGCGTCGCCGGCGACCGGATCCAGATTCAGTTCAAGACAGACCCGGCGATACCCGTCCTGATCGCCGCGATCGCAGGGTCTCAGACGGCCGCGTCATCCGCTCCGAAGAGCGGGTCGTTGGTCGCCCCGACATACACCGTGACCCAGTTCGTGTCGGCGCATGTGGCGGGCGCGCAAACCGGCTCAACCGCGTCGGCGCCATCGAATACGGCGGTTGTGAAGGCGGGCGATGTCGTCATGCTCCGGACCCGGCTGCTCGGCATCCTGCGCGGGGCGCCGCAGCCGGTGACGATCAGCTTCGATCAGGGCCCTTCGGAGACGCTCCACGTCTCGGCGAGCGTGCCCGGCGGCGCGAAGTCGGCGGCGACGCTCAAGGCTGCAGGCGGGACGCAGATTGCGCTGGTGAGGCTCCATTACACATGTCTGCTGCCGCCGACACCGAGCTTCTGCCCGGCGTCAAAGGTGATCGCCGGCTCGCACCACTACTCGGTCACGTTCCCCGCGTCGCCGCTCACGGGCGTAACGCTTCAGGCGGTCGCGCAGGCGGGCTGAGCGTCAGCGAGTCGCCCCGGTGGGCTGCTCGACGCTGGCATCGGGCGCTCGATCCGCCGGGGGCTGTCCGTCGTCAGCGGCGGGGCCGTCACCGACAGCACCGTTGCCGTCGCCATCTTCGCCCTTCCCGCGCGATCGACGGCGCCGGCGATACGTGAACGACGCGGCCGCGAAGCCGACGACGAGCAGCAGCACTATCACCGGGATCGCCGTGGTCGAGTCCGAGCCCGTAGCCGAGGGAGACGTTGAGGGGGATTTCGACGTTGGCGCGCGCGTGGTGCTTGCCAACGGCGCAGCATGCGCCGCGAGCGGCGAGGCGACGACCTGGAAGTGGCCGCCGTGAAGGAATCCGCCGGTCCAGTGTCCGAGGATGTCCGTCTTCAGGAACCACCCCCCAGGCCGCGAGACGACCGTGCGGTTGCCGGGTCGCGCTCCCGGAGTCACCCAGACCTCGACCGAGAACGCGTTCCGGAGCACGGGGACGCCCTTGATCACGACCGCGCCATTCTTGCCGTTCAGCGCCAGCGAGGGGTCGTGGCTGCCCTGGATCAGGCTGATCCACCGCAACGCGCCGGCCTTCGTCGTCGTTGCCGTCGCCGAGCCCACCGAGTCCTTGACCGAGCGGGGGTTGTCGAGCCGCCAGTAGTCGATGATCCCGGACGTGCGGCTGACGCTCGATGCGTACGACGAGCCGTCCTTAGTTCCGAGCCGGTAGTGATCGGCGACGGTTTGTGGTGTCAGCGGGCTCCGGTAGAGCGCCAGCTCGTCGACCGCCCCGCTCCAGAAGCCCTTCGAGAGGTAGGCGCCGATCTCTGTGAACTTGGCACCCGGATCGGCCGGCCCCGTGGTAGGACGGCTCTCGCTGAGTTTTCCGTTCACGTACAGGCGCAGGGTCTTGCCGTCGAATGAGAGCACGAGGTAGGCGGTTCGCTGCGCTCGGGTGAGGCCGCCTGAAGGCGCCGCGGCTGCGCCGCCGGCTGACGCCGCCTGACCGGTGGTCGTTTGAGTCCGCAGCGTCGTTCCGGATGCCGTCCTCGGCTTGAGCAGCATCGGGACGACCGCGGCTACCACGGCGAGGATGACGACTGTCGTAGTCACAGTCGGCAGCGAGATCAACGTCGGCCGCCAGCCGAGCGCGAGCGCCACGAGCCCGCAGCCCGCGAGCACGATCGCCACATCTGGGATCACATAACCGACCCCCGCCAGCCCCGCTGCGACCAGCGCCGCTCCGAATACCCCGGCAAGCACTCGCATCGCCGGCGAGGTGGCGCGCGCGTCAGCCTCAGCCGACTCCTTCGGCGGACGGTGCGCGAGCCTGAGTGCTGGGAGCTCGATCAGGTTCCAGCTGAGCGCTGCGACCACCAACGTGATCCCAACCGTCGCGATGACCCAGATCACAGCTGGCGTGATGTGTATAGCCCGCCCGACGTCGCCCGGCAAATGCCACTTCTGCAGATAGTGGATGACGAGAACGTGGTACAGGTACACGGCGTAGGAAACCATTCCAACCCACACCACGGGACGCAAGGCCAACCCACGCCGCAAAAGCCCCCGGTGCTGATCGCCAACGATGCACGGCAGTAAGAGAAAGAACCCGACCGCAGTGTAGAGCCAATGCTCAGAGACGAGCCTTTGCGCCCAAGGGTGTGTTGCCTGTGCCGGCGCGACTATCGTAAGCACCCACAGCGCGAGCCCGGCACATAGCCAGCTGAGTCCCGGGAAGCGATTGAGCGGCCGGAACGGCGCCGGCAGCGGCCGCTCCTCCCACCAGACGCTGAGTGCCGCCAGCGCCATCCCGAGCGCGAACGTATCGAGGTAGCGAAGCAGGCTTGTCGAGAGCCAGCGGAGCGGAGGGTGCGGCTGTTGCATCAGCGTCACCTGGTAGGCGATGCTGATCGCCGCGAGCAAGGCGCAGCCGAGCAGCTCGTTGCGCAGGGCGCGCCCCTCGCCCGTCCGCGGTATGCGTCGCATCAGCCATGCCCAAAGTGGCAGGAACGCGTAGAGCGTCACCTCGATGCACAGCGTCCACGCGACCCCCAACCCTCCAAGCAGGGTGTCGCTCCGGTAGACCTGACCGAACCCGTAATAGAGCAAGCCGTCCGAGCCGAGGATCGCGCGGAGCGAGAGCACGAGAGCGGCGATCGTCAGCGCGACCCAGTAGGCGGGGACGATGCGCAGGAACCGCCGCCAAGCATAGGGCCCGGTCAGGGGAACCTTCGAGCCGAGCATGTGCGCGCGTGCGAACGGGCGGTACAACAGGAACGCGGAGATCAGGAAGAACACCACCACTCCTGCGTCGAAGTAGCCCGAAACCGATGGGAGGTTCGTGGACAGCCGCAGGTGGAAGACGACCACGCTGAGCGCCGCCACCGCGCGCATCGAATCCATCAGCGGGTACCGCTGACGCCGTTGCGCCCGAACTTCTAGCGGGACTTCAGCGATCGTCGGTGCCCCCCGGCGCCCCCCGGCTACCGCCCCTTGGGAGAAGCCGGTTCACCACCTCGCCGGATCCACCATCGTGGTCCGGTCATCCGAGACCGTTTGTTGGCGCCGGCCGGTGCTTCGCTCTCGCTTTCGGCTTCTTGCTGGCATGGCAAGCACGGAAGTTCCCGACGTGCCTGCTGATCGAAGCTCTGTCTCCAGTGGCATCGGTGACCGACAGGGTCACCCTCCCGGCGCACACCGACTTGAACTTGGCCGGCACGTTCAGCCTGATGACGGTGTGGACCTTGTGTCGGTTGAGCTTGAACGTGAACGTCTCACCGGGCTTGAGCTTGACGCTCTTCACGATCCGGATGATCTGACCCGTGTGGCTCCGGAGGATCACGACGAGCTTGATCCTGACGGTCGTCCCCGTGCGGTTCGTGAATGCGAACTGGAGCTGGCCGTTGCTGACGACGAGATGGACCTTGATCTTCTTGAGCGGGAAGTGCTTCTTGCCCGGACAGACCGACCCATAACCGGGGTTCGGGCAACTCGCGCGGGGCGCGAACTGGACGCCGACGGCGAACGCGACGGCTGTGCCGGCCATCACTGCGGCCAGCAATACCGCCAAAAATGTTCTTGTGAGCCGTCCTAGCATTCCGCTCCCTTACCGGCGAGGCGCTCAGACAATGCCGCGCGTGCCGTCCATGCTGCACACACTACCGGAGCCACTATGAGGATCATCAACGGCTCCAAAGCGATGTGGTATCGCCATTGCCCGAAGAGCCCCACGCAGTAGACAATCGTTAACAAACCGATCCAAGTCAAGGCACCCTGGACGGATGTTCTAGCGGCACGCGACCGCTTCGGGTCCGCCGTTCGCCACCGCCGCCATAGGCCATTCGCCCCAAATACGAGTGCCGCGACGAAAGCCGTGAGCAGCCCGTACCACCCGAGCGCGACCAGCAGCGACAGGCGCGCCGTCCCCTGCGGGCCGATCGCGGGCTTCTTTGCGGAAGAGCCCGGATTGATCCAGGTCGACATCATCGCCGCGTCGTTCCCGATGAACGCGAGGAACCGCTCCGGGATCAGCACCAACTCCTTGCCCGGATGGTGGAACGCCCAGTTCTTCGCGTAGGTCGACAGCAGACGGTTGCGGTCGACCTCGCGCTTCGGATCGAGTTCGTGCTGGACCTTCGCGATCACCGAATTGGGCGGGATCACCGAGCCGCCCGTTGCGTGCGGGTTGTGCCCGGCGTACAGGCTCTGGCCAGCGTTCGTGGAGACGAACACGAACGCGTGTAATTCGTTGACGTTCCGGATCGTCCAGGGCACGATCAGCAGCGCCGCCGCGACGACGACGATCACGAAGCGGATCGCGCGCAGCCGGACGGTTAGATGTGGCCACCACACGACGAGCGGGAGGATCACCAACAGCACGTTCTCGCCGCGGGTGAGCGTCGCCGCACCGATCAGCAGACCGACCAGAACGGCGGCCCAGCGGGTTGGCGGCGCCACCGCCAGGACCGCGAACAGCGCGACGAGCAGGAACGTGTCGAACGTCTCCGACAGGAGGACGTCGGTGAGAAACACCTGTGCCGGAAGGATCGCGAGGACCGTCGCCGCGAACACGGCTTCCCTTCGCCCGAACGCGCGGCGGGCGATCAGATAGAGCAGTGGGACCGTCGCCGCGCCGATGAACGCGTTGAGCAACTGCCCGACGGTCTCCCCGGTGCCGAACACCCGGAAGGCGAGCGACAGGACGAACGGGTAGCCCGGAGGCCACGCGGCGCTCGCAGCCCCGCTCAGCTGTGTGTAGCCGTGGCCCTTGGCGAGCTGCTGGGCGAACAGGTCATAGAACAGCGCATCATTGACGGCGAAACCGTGGCGGGTCACCGACAGCACCCAGATCACGCGCACCACCAGCGCGAGCACGCCAATCGTCAGCGCCATCCGGAGATCGGTTGCGCGGCACCAGCCGGCGACGGCTCTCAGACGCCGGCCTAACTCAAGATTGCGCCGCCCCCGGCGTGCAGGCGACGCCACTCCCTCGGCGCTTGCCATCGCGGCGAATCTACCATACAGTCAGCCCGCTGAATCGACGCACGATTCTGCGGTGCGCGGGTGGCGTACGGGAGTTGAATTGTGGGCTTCACTATGGCGACCGACGTAGGTCGCGTGGGGACATGAGCGCGGCATCGATAGCTGCGGACAACGGTTTTGACAGAACGCTCGCGGCGATCGCCGACGTTGACGGCTGGCTCACCGAGGCGCAGGCGCGACTGCTGCACGATCGCGCTCGCGCTGTCGAGCCCGGCCAATGCGTGGTCGAGATCGGCAGCTACCACGGGCGTTCCACGATCGTGCTCGCGAGCGTGCTCGTCGACGGCGCCTCGCTGGTCGCGATCGACTCCCATGACGGCGATAACCGAGGGCCCCGTGAGGTCCACGGCGTGCGGGAGGAGGGGCAGGCCGACCTCGAAACGTTCCAGCAGAACCTGAAGAGGTCTCAGGTTCAGGATCGCGTCAAGCATCTGCGTGCTCGGTCCGATGAAGCGATATCGATGTTCCACGGACCGGTGGATCTGCTGTACATCGACGGGGCGCACCAGTTCCGCGCCGCGCGCCGCGACATCCGAGAGTGGGGCGCGAGGGTGCCGGTCGGCGGCACGATGCTCGTGCACGACGCGTTCTCATCGATCGGAGTCACGCTCGCGCTGCTCTCGGAGCGAGCGTGGAGCGGGCGCTGGCGGTACTCGGGCCGGGCGGGCTCGCTGGTGGAGTACCGCCACGTCCCCACGGGTCGGCTCGCAAACCTTCGGGCGCACGTCCGCTCGCTTCCGTGGTTCTTCCGCAACGTTGCGATCAAACTGGCGCTCGTGACGCGCCAGCGCTGGGCGTGCCGGGCGCTCGGTCACGAAGGAGATCGATGGCCGTACTGAATGGGGGCGAGCGGTACCTGGTGATCGGCGCCGCCGATCTGGTCGGGGAGATCTGCTCCGGGCTCGGGCAGGCGGAGATTCCGCACGAAGCTGTGGAGCCGGGGTCAGTGGCACGGATCGCGCCGGCCGGTCCATGCGGGCTCGACGGCTGGCGAGTCGGGCTGCCGGAAGCCACCGGTTCGTTCTCGGGCGTCGTACTTGCGAGCCCGCCCGTCGAGCTCGCGTCGCTCGACCCGGCGCTGCTCGACTGGGAGGGTGGCCGGCCCGCGCTCGTCGCGGGGATGCTCGCGCCGGGGCTCGCGAACCTGTATCTGCTGGGTGCCGGCACGGCGTGCTTCCGCGAAGGAGGCGTCGAACTGCTCGTCGCGATGATCGCGGCGCAGGCGAGGTTCGACCATCCACTCGTCGATGAGCTGCTGCATGTAGTCGCGCCGAGCCACCGGCCGCCGGCTGGCCGCGCTGGGCGCCGGCTCGAGCGGCGGCTGCACCGGCGGCTGTATTTCGATGGCTCCGTGGGGTGGTGGACCGCTGCCAAGGAAGTCGACGGTCCGCTCGCAGGTGCGCGAGGCGCCTAGTGGTCGCCTCCGCAAATACGCTCGCATTCGAGGCGCCGCCGGGGGCGGCTCGCTGCGTCCTCGGAGGCTCGCGCAGCGCTGCTGCGCGTCGCGACCACCGGCGTCCGGCCGGCGGTGCCCGTCCTGGCGATCCATCCCCCGGCGGCACCTCTCGGTGCGACCGCACTTACGGGGACGACCACTAGACGCCGTGCGGATCCTCGTTCTCGCCGACCGCGACTGGACTCACCCTGAGGCCGGCGGATCGGGAGCAAACCTCCACCGCCAGGTGGAGCAATTCGTCGCTCTCGGTCACGACGTCTCGGTGATCGCGGCCGGGTACCCCGGGGCCAGCCGTAGCGAGCGGCTCGAGGGAGTGACGGTGCACCGGGTCGGCGGCCGGACGACGGTGTTCCCGAGGGCGATCAGCCTCGCCTCGCGACGGCTCGCGGCGGAGGCGGACGTCGTGCTCGAGGTGATCAACGGCATCACCTTCCTGACGCCGCTGTGGCTTCGCCGGCCGCACGTGGCGTACGTCCATCACGTGCACGCCGGCCCGCACTACAACGAGGAGCTCGCCTGGCTCGGGCGTCCGGTGTCGGCGGCGCTCGAGACGATCCCGCTGCGCAGGCTGTACCGCCACACGGACTTCGTGTGCGTCTCGCGAGCGACCCAGGACGGCCTGATCGGCCTCGGTATCCCGCGCAACCAGATCGCGGTCGCCTACAACGGCGTCGAGCCGGAGCTGTTCGGCGAGCCCCACCGCAGCGCACAGCCGATGTTCCTCGTCCTCGGGCGGCTGAAGCGGTACAAGCGGATCGAGCTGCTGCTCGACGTGATGACCCAGGTTCCCGGCGCGCGGCTCGAGATCGCGGGCGACGGCAGCCATCGCGAAGCGATCGCGGACAAGGTCCACGAGCTCGGCTTGGAGAGCCGCGTGATCCTGCACGGGTTTGTCGACGAGCAGGCCAAACGGGAGCTACTGCGCTCCGCGTGGGCCCAGGTCACGGCGTCGGCGGCCGAGGGGTGGGGGCTGACGATCACCGAGGCGGCGGCCGCCGGGACGACGAGCGTGGGCATCGCGACCGGCGGCCTGCGCGAGGCGATCATCCACGAGCGCACCGGTCTGCTCGCGCGCGACGCCGACGAGCTCGCGGCGCACCTGCGGCGGTTGACGGGGGACCGGGAGCTCGTAGAACGGCTGGGGGCGAACGCCCGCGAGCGCGTGCGCGAGCTGACCTGGGAGCGCACGGCCGCGACCACACTCGAAGCGCTCGAGCACGCGGTCGCCAAAGAGCCCGACCCGACGCCACTTTGGCGCCGCCTGCTTCACGCCGACGTCGTCCGCGCCGCGGGGCTCGCTGCGGCCGTGCTCGCGAACAGCGCGATCGCGCTCCTGTGCACCGTGGTGTTCGCGCGGTGGCTCGGGGCCGACAAGTACGGAACGCTCGCATCGCTGTTGTCGTGCTTCCTGATCCTGACCGTCCCCGGCTCGGCGCTACAGGTGACCGTCGCCCGCGACGTCAGCCGCGATCCCGGCGGCGCTGCCGAAGCGCTCGCGCGGCGGGCGCTAGCCGCGGTGTTGGTGCTGGCGTTACCGGTGGCTCTGTTGCTCGTGCTCGTGCGGAGTCAGATCGCCGCCGTCCTCGGCGTGAACCTCGAGTGGGCGGCAGCGGCGACGGTGTGGTTCGGCTGGCTGTGGATCGCCCTGTCACTCGAGCGAGGAATCCTCCAGGGACGCCGCCGCTACCGACCGTTGGCGCTGAGCCTGATCGTGGAGGCGGCCGGCCGGCTGCTGTTCGGCGTCGCCCTGCTGGCGCTCGGGCTCGGTGCCACGGGCGCGCTGCTCGGAACCGGCTTCGCGATCGCGGCGGCGTTCGGCGTCATGATCGCCGTCGACCCGCTCAGCCGGCACCTCGGGGCACCCCCGGACCTGTGGCTGCTCGCGCGCCGCTGCGGGGCCCCGTTGGCGGCGCTGTCGCTCGTCGCCGTGCTTCAGAACATCGACACGATCCTCGTGCGCCACCGGATGTCGAGCGCGTCCGCGGGCCTCTACTCCGAGGCCGCAGTGGCGGCGCGCGGCATCCTCTGGTTCGGAGTCGGACTCGGGTTATTTCTGCTGCCCGAGGTGGCGCGAATGTCGCGGCGGGGCGCGGACGCGCGGCCGATCCTCGCGCAGATGATCGGTTTGGTGTGCATCGTCGCGCTGCCGCTGATCGTCGCTTTTGCCGTCGCCGGCCCCGAGGTGATGCAATTCGTCTTCGGCGACCAGCGGAACCTCTCAAGTCTCGGCGCCGCGCTGCCGTTGCTGTCGGTGGCGATGACCCTGCTCGCGATCTCCTACCTCGTCGTCCAATACCTGCTCGCCCTCCGGCGTCGGTCGTTCGTGCTGCCGCTGGCGGTGGCGGCGATCGCCGAGAGCGTCGCCGTGCTCGTCGCCGAGCCGTCGTTCCAGCGGGTCGCGCTCGCGATCATCGTGGTGCAGGCGCTGCTGCTCGCGGTGCTGCTGAGTGCGGGGCTCGGCCATCCCCGCCGTCGCGCTGCCGTGGAGCCGGGGGTTGCCGAGGACGCCGTCGTCGCGGAGGAGGCGCTCGTCGCATGAGCGACGTCGGCACCGTCGAGCCGCTCACTCCGGTCCAGCCGCTCGCCCCCGGCCTCGGCCGGGTGCGGACGCTGTGGCGCCTGTGGCGCCGCGAGAAGGTCGACCCGATGCCGTTCTACCGGCTGATGGGCGCCGAGCTCGCGGCCTCGCTCGAGCGGCGGTACGGCCCGCTCGAGGGTCGCGTGTTGATCGATCTGGGCTGCGGGTCAGGCGCCTACACCGAGGCGCTCCGCGCCCGCGGGGCCGAAGTGCTCCCGATCGACAACGATCCGGAGGCGCTGACGGCCGCCGGGTCGCCACCGGAGGGGGCGATCCTCGCCGACGCCGCGAACCTGCCGCTCGCGGATGGCTACGCCGACGGCGTGGTCTGCTCGAACCTGCTCGAGCACACCCCCAATTCCGCGGACGTGCTGCGAGAGATCGTGCGCGTGCTCCGACCAGGCGGGTTCGCGTACGTGTCGTGGACCAACTGGTACTCGCCGTGGGGCGGCCACGAGTTCGTCCCGTATCAGTACCTCGGCCCGCGGATCGGCCCGCGGCTCCACCGCCGCCTGCACGGCCCCGTCCGCAAGAACGCCTACCGGGACGGCCTCTGGTACACGCACATCGGGCGCACGATCGCGTTTGTCCGCGGGCTGGATGGGCTGCGGATCGAGCGGATCGAGCCGCGATACTGGCCTCGGCTGCGGTTCATCGTGGCGATACCGGTACTGAGGGAGGTGTTGACATGGAACTGCGTGATCCACGCCCGGCGGATCTGAGCGGCGAGCAAGAGCGGCCGTTCACCGAGCGCGTCCGCGATGCCCTCACCGGCGGCGACAAGACGCCGCCTGTCGTCACGCCCCCGGCCGGGAACCCCCGGTACCCGCTGATGGACGGCATCCGTGCGATCGCCGCGATCGCCGTGCTGACGACCCACGCGGCGTTCGCGTCCGACCCCTCGGCGAGCACCTGGTACGGCCACATGACCGCGAGGCTTGACGTCGGCGTCGCGATCTTCTTCGCGATCGCCGGGTTCCTGCTGTTCCGCCCGTACGTATCCGATCACGTTGACGGGGTCCGCGCCCCGACGTTCGCGCGCTACATCTTCCGCCGCGGCCTCCGGGTCGTCCCCGCCTACTGGGTCGCGATCATCGTGTTCGTGATCCTCGGGCTGGTCACGCTCGACTCCCGCTGGTGGGAGCAGTTCGGGCTGGTCCAGGTGTACGACCCGCAGGAGGTGTTCGGCGGGATCGTCCCGGCGTGGAGCCTCGCGACCGAGGTCGCCTTCTACCTCGCGCTGCCCCTGTTCGTGCTGCTGATGCGCGGCGAGCGGGCGGAGTCGCGGATCGGGCGCCTGCGCACCGGGGCCTGGATCGCGGGGGCGCTGTGGCTTGGGTCGCTCGCGTTCCGGCTCGTCCTCCGCGCGCTCAACCACGGCCATCCGTCGATCTGGTTCAACGCGCTGCCGGGGTCGCTCGACTGGTTCGCGATCGGGATGGGGCTCGCGGTGCTGAGCGTCGCGCTCGCGCGCTCGGAGCGCCGCCCGCGGCTGCTCGTGATGCTCGAGGAGCGGCCCGGCCTGAGCTGGCTCGCGGCGCTCGCGCTGTTCGTATTTGTGAGCTACGGCCTCGGCGCGACCGGCACCTGGGGCGAGGCGCGCACGACCGCGGGCTGGCTGACGATGCACGCTCTGTACGGCGTGATCGCGCTGTTCGTGATCGCTCCCGCGGTGTTCCCGGGCCGCGCCAACGGGCTCGTGCACCAGGCACTCGCCAACCCGATCATCGCCGGCCTCGGAGTCGTCTCCTATGGAATCTTCCTGTACAACGGCCCGATCTCCGTGTGGCTCGCCAGCTCTGGGCTCGCGGGGATGTGGGCGGGCAAGCCGTTCCTCGGGATCCTGCTCGCGACGCTCGCGCTGACGATCGTCGCGGCGGCGCTCAGCTACCGGCTGGTGGAGCGACCGCTGCTGGCGCTGAAGAACTGGCGGCCGGGGCTTCCTGACGCTCCGGTTCCTCCGCGACAGGGAGGGGCCGAGCGTCAGGCGGGCTGAGCGGGCGCGGCCGACGCCGAATCAGCGGCAGCAGCTGGAGCAGGCAGCCGCCGAAGATCGCGCAGACGCCCCCGACCCCCAGCCAGTGGCCGAGCAGGTTGTCGTACGCGTAGCCGAAGTCGAAGCCGCCCGCGTTCGGCGCGGCGCGGATCAGGTACGCGATCGGGATCAGCAGGAGCAGGGTGCCCCCGAGTGTCAGCAGCCGCCGGGCGCTGGTCCCGCGCTTGAACAGCGGGACCGCCAGCGGGCCGAGCGGGATCGCGAACAGGAATCCGATCACGATCGTCGACACGGTCCCGACCGCGAGGGCGCCGAGCCATGAGAGCTTCACATACGGGTCGCCCACGTTGACGTCCTTATGCAACGGCAGCGGCTGGACGAGCCGGCGGCGCCGGCGGCGAACGAACGCGAGCGCGACCAGCGCGGGGAGCGCGAGCAGCGAGATGATGTAGCCGATGTTCGCCGCGGTCTGCGGGCCGTACGCGAACCGGACGTGGACGCAACCGGGCGTGATCGGCCAGCCATTCGCGTAGCCGTCGATCGGCACCGGCGCCCCGAGCGAGCGCTCCGGTCCCGTGGTGCCGCTGCAATAGGCTCGCCACCCGCGCGAGTAACTCTCGCCGAGGACGAGCCAGCCGTTGCTCGTCGTGTGGACGTTGCCGCCATGAGGAATTCCGGTCACGGTGAGACCGCCGCTGGTGGCGATGCCGGCCGGCGGGTGGGCGAGCGGCAGCGGGGCGGGCGAGTCCAGCAGCAGATGGTCGGGCCGGAGCGCGACGCCCGCGGGGGCGTTGATCGTCGAGGCGCCGGCCGGCAGCGAGAGCGTCGACAGGGAGCCGCAGCCGGCGAGCCGAAGCGGGGAATCCTGATCGATCTGCTGGACCGTGCCGGCGACCGTCATCCGCGCGAACCCCACCGGCCCAGCGATCGCGAGCGCCCCGCAGCGCGCCAGCACCGCGCCGGTCCGCCTCGGTGCCGGCGGGTCAAACGGCGAGATCACCTCGCGGATCGCGACCGCGCGCAGCAGGCGCCGCCCGAACCTCCCGGTCGGCGGTCGGACATGGAGGATCTTGATCTCAAGCCTGGCCGTGCGGACGGGTTGGGGAAGCCTGACGAGGCCGCCTCGCTTGACGCGCAGCGGGCCGCTCGCGCCTGCTGTCGTGATCAACTCGACGACGTCGGGGAACGCGTAGCGTGCGGGCCCCGGTAGGAGCCGCAAGCTCCGGAGCTCGACCGGGTGCGGCGCCACGACCGACCACCAGGGGAGTTCACCCTGAAGGCCACCCGCCCACCGCGGCTGGTGCGCGCCCGGGTAGCCGCTGAGGAGCTCCCCCGCGGCCGCCAGCGGCAACACGGACGTGTCCTGACCGAACTGCACCTGCGCCGCTGACGGGACCAAGTCGGCGACCCATGCGGTGGCCGGGTTGTGGTCGACCGCCGAGCTCGCCCGCGACCCCGCCGCGCCTTCGAAGCGGCTCGACGAGGTCAGCGACCATTCGGGCAGGGACCCGGTCAGCGCGTCGATCGCGTTGTCAGGCGCGGTCGGTGACACGGTTGCCCAGCCGCCGATCGAGAACCGGCGCGCCGCCGGCAGCGTCACCGACCGGCGGATCCCGGTCTCGGGATCGGTCGCCGCGATTTCGCTGCGGGCGAGCGGCGCGCCCTGGTCCTTGCCGGCGTGCGTCGGGAAATCCGCGGTCTGGCGCGTCAGTGCGATCGCAAACTCGTCGTGCGAGGTGTTGAGGTGACGGGTCGCGAGCGGCAGCAGCGTCGGCAGCACGAGGCTCTCGCGGATCGGGGTCACTCCCGGGATCGATATTTCGGCGATTCCGCCGGCACCGAGCAGCAGCTGGGTTCCGTCGAGGTGCGTCAAGCGGAAGCGGAGCGTTCGCACGGCGGGCAGATCGATCGCGACTTGGTTGAACCCGGCCTTCAGCAGGTACTCCCGCTCGGGGCCGCCGTTGATCGAGATCGCGACCCACAGCGGGGAGATGCCGTCGACCGGTTTTGGGACGACCGAAATCGTCCCAATCGGCCTCGGAGCCGGCAGCCGGACCTGCATCCAGTACTGCGAGGTCGGCAGCGAGGGATCGGGCAGCCAGGCGGTGTTGAAGTTGCCGTCGAACGCCGAGGCCGGTTGGAAGGCGGGGAACAGTTGCGCTCCGACCGGCTGCGGCGCGGTCAGATTGGCGACGCCGGTGTAGCGGGCGACCGTCTGCCCGAAGACGCCGTCGGCGGGGAACGGGTTCCACGACGCCGCATCGGTCGGGACCGGAGCCGTCGCCGTCAGCGTCGGCCCGACGTCCTGACGTACATACGTCGGTGCGACCACCCGCCGCCGGTTCGAGTCGGAGAACACGAGCCTGGCGCCCTCGCCGACGAGCGTCGACAGCTGCTTCGAGTTCACGTCACCGGCATAGAAGGTCGGCGCGCCGGGGCGCAGCCCACCGTCGGCCGCGAGCTCGATGAGTCCACTGGGTCCCCCGTCGAGGATCGTCGCCGGCCCGGATGAGTCGACGTGCACGAGCCCGGGGCCGCCCGGGACGCCGTACCGTCTGATCTCAGGGAGCGTCCTCGGCGGGCCGTCGCGCCCGGACGACGGGAGGTAGATGTGGCTCGGACCGTAGGTCGCGGCCGGCTTCGCGAATCCCGGCTGAGCCGACAGCACGCCTGCGGTCGTGGCGGCGTCTAGGCCGCCGCTCTGCACGTCGTACGCGTCGCTCGGAACGAGCACCTGCCGGACCCCGATCAGTCCCATCAGCGCCGGCAACTGGCCCGGCACCAGCCGCGCCTGCTGGACGGTGTCGTCGATCTCCTCGAGCAGCTCCGCCGAGCGCGGGTCCGCGTAGCGGATGGCCTGGCGCACGGCGACCGGATAGCGCGCCAGCGCCGGCGCCACTGAGTCCCACGTCCGGCCCCAGATGTAGTCGCCGAACAGCTGACCCGGGAGGATCATCGTGCGGTGGTTGTCGCCGGCCGCGCGCCCCGCGGCGTTGATCGCGGCCGGCCACGCCTTCGGTACGTGGCCGTAGGCCAGCCGGCTGTCGATCGCGTGATCGGTGAACAGCGGCAGCGCCCACGCGACCGCCGCGAACGCGAGCAGTGCGAGCCCGATCGCGGGCGCCGTCACGTAGCGGCCGGCGGTCTGGATCCGGCGACGGATCCGTGCGCGCCGGCCGAGCTTGGTCTCGGTGGCGGCCGGTGCCGGCGGAGCCGGGCGTGCGCGCCGGCGCGTGTAGGCGATCAGCTCCCGCGCGGCGACACCGCCGAGGACGGCGACCGACAGCGCCACCACCGGCGCTGCCTTGTAAGGAGTCCGCAGGAAGTCGAGCGTCGGAATGTGCGCGTATCCCCACGACAGCACGTGCCCGAACGCCGTCCCGTTCGGGAAGCCGGCGCACATCGCGGCGAGCGTCACGCACGCGAGCAGCCCGAAGAAGGGCGCGTAGAACCACCGCCGCGTCGTCCGCAGGCCGAGCAGCGCCGTGCCGGGGATCACGAAGCTCGAGACCACGACCGCCGCGTCGAACAGGTACGTCTGCCCGATCCGCATCACCGGCGCGATCGCGCCGTAACCGGTCCCCAGGTACATCGGCCAGTAACCGAGCAGGCGCAGCGACTCGGACATGCTCGTCGTCGCCCAGATCGAGGCGGGCTGCTCGGTGAACTTCAGGAAGTCGCCGCCGTAGGCGCCCTGGAGGAAGACCGGGATGATCCACCAGATCGACCCGGCTAGCCCGCACAAAACCGCGCGCGCGGTGAAGCTCCGGGCGGCCGACCATCCGGCTTTCCCGGCGGTCGCCTCCCAGACGATCAGGCCGAGCGGGCCGAGCATGATCCACGCGAGCTGGGCGGCGTTGACGCCGCCGGCGCTGATCGCGGCCAGCAGCCCGATCACCGCCGGCCATCGCCACGACTTCGGGTTGTGGATCCCACGCGCGACCGCGAGCATCGTCCACGGCAGAATCGCCAGCGCGATCAGGCTGACCGTTGCGCGGGAAATGAAGACGATCACGAACGGGTTGATCGCGTACAGCACTCCGGCGACCGCGTGCGCCGATCCGCGCTTCGGGCCGATCAGCACGTCCAACAGACGGACGACGCCGTAGGCGGCCGCGAACAGGATGATCGCGAGCCACAGGCGCTGGGCGATCCAGGTCGGCATCCCGATCGCATGCATCAGCGCGTAGTACGGCCCCATCGGGAACAGGTAGCCGACGAACTGGCCGCTCTGGACGTGCCCGAGATCGCCCGTCCCCGTGAACACCTGCGACGCGCGCTGGAGGAACAGCGACGGGTTGACGCTCAGGTCGATCCGCGTGTCGGTGACCGTCACTCCCGTGTGCTGCGCGAACGAGACAGCCAGGCACAGCAAACCGAGGGCGCTCGGAAGACGTCCTGGTCTGGGAAAGAGCGCCTTTACACGTGACACGTCAGCGATGGGTTCGTCGAGGCGCCGCGGCATCCAGTCCGCAAGCGACGAGAGCGATGCGGCCCGACCGCACGCGAGGCCCCGCGGGCATGATACGGCCCGCGCGCCGGGTCACCAAACGCTTGACCGTCCGCCCGCCGCGTAGCCTGACGTCCGACCGTGGTGGGCGCGGAGTCGAATCGGATGCACCGCGTGCGCACTCGCGCGGGTCTCGTGCCGCTGGCGTACGCGCTGCTGGCGCTCGCCGTCTCCGCGCCGCTGCTCCGTCCCGGGCTGGTTCTGTCCGTCGACCTCGCGCAGACGCCGAGCTCGCCGCTGTCCGGCGCCTACTGGGGGCTGCCATACGGGACCAACAGCGGGTCGCTCGCGAGGCTGCCGTTCGACGCGCTGCTGCGGCTCGCCGGCGCGCTCGGGATCGTGCCGCTCGCCCAGAAGCTGCTGCTGCTCGCGATCGTGTTCCTCGCGGGGTACGGGATGCACCGGCTCGCGCGGGCAAGGGTGGCGGGCCGCTTCTACGCGGGCATCCTGTACGCGGTCAATCCGTTCGTCTACGAGCGCCTGGTCGCCGGCCAGTGGTTCCTGCTGCTCGGTTACGCGCTGATCCCGTGGGGCTACGCCGCGTTCCTGTCGGCGGTCCGCAAGAACCCGAGGGCGCCGTGGCGGTTCGCCGCGCTGGCGGCCGTGATCGGGTTCGCCGACGCGCACATGGCGGCGCTGCTCGTGGTCCTGTGCGTGATCACAGCGCTCGCCGAGGGCCGGCAATCGCGCCGGCAGGTCGGATTCGAGGCGCTGGCACTCGGCCTGGCACTGTGCGCGTCGTTGCTGTGGTTGCTGCCCACCCCCGGGCTGAGCGATCTGTTCTCCCATGTCGGCCACGCGCAGCTCGAGTTCTACGGCACGCTCGGCGACCCGCATTGGGGGCCGGTGCTGACCGTGCTCGGGCTGGGTGGGTTCTGGAACGACCTGACCCCGCCGGCGACCGCGCTCGCTGTGTGGCCGCTGTTCGTGCTGCTGCTGCTGGCGCTCGCGCTGCGGGGTCTCGCCGTCTCGCCGAACCGGCGGGTGGCGGTGGCGGTCGCGGTGTCCGGCGCGCTCGGCGCCGTGGCCGCGCTCGGGACCGCGTCGGGCGTGACGCGGCCTTTGACGTTCTGGCTGATGGACCACTTCGCGTTCCTGCGCTCGTTCAGGGAGACCGACAAGAGCGTCGCGCTGCTCGCGTTCGCGTACGCGTTCCTCGGCGCGCCGGCGGTCGACGAGCTGGTCGGGACGCCGCGGCGGCGGCCGCTCGCCGGGGTACTGGGCGCGCTCGCGCTCGCGGTTCCGCTCGTCTACGGAGGGCGTGAGCTCGGGGGTGCGTGGGGATCGCTGCACGCGGTCCAGTTCCCGTCCTCGTGGAAGCAGGCCGCAGCGCTGCTCCGTTCGCAGGCGTCCGATTCGCGGACACTGTTCCTGCCGTTCCAGGGCTATCTGAAGCTCGGGTTCGCGAACAGCCGAGTCGTCTACAACCCGGCGCCGTCGTTCTTCTCGACGCCGATCCTCGCCGGCCGGTGGGTCGACCAGGTCCCGACCCACCAGGACGTCTCGGACCCCGAGCAGAACGAGGTCCGGGCGCTGCTCGCCGATCCGTCGCGCCCGGACCTCGCCCGGTGCCTCGCCGCGCTCGGGGTCAGCCACGTGCTGCTCGCCCACGCGGCCGACTGGATGCGTCTGCGCGCGCTCGAGTCGCGGGGTGACATGCAGGTCGAGGCGAGCTGGCCGAACCTGACGCTGCTCGCGCTGCGTCAGCCCGGGGCGTTGGCGATGACGGCGCCGGAGGGTTCCGCGGGTCGGTGCCCCGCTGGATTGCAGCCGCTGCCGTCACGGCTGGTGAGCCCGGTCCGCCTGCGGCTGCTGGCCCCGGTGCCCGCCGGCCGGCAGCTCGTGCTCGGCCTCCCGGACGCGTCGAAGTGGCGTCGGGTCGGTGACGACGTCGTCTTCACCCCGTGGCCGTCGTACAGGCGCGTGTATCTGATTGCGATCGGGGGGTTGGCGCTGGTGGCGTTGAGCGGGGCGGTTGCGTTCGTGGTCGTACGGCGGCGGGCGTCGCGGCCATCGCGGGATGAAAAGACCGCCTAGCGGCCAAAATCGCCCAGATTGCAGCGCGTCGTAGCCGTCCCGCCCGCGGCGTCGAGCACCGTGATCGAGCGGCGTGTGCGGACGGTGCGCAGCACCGCCCCCTGGCCGCCCGTCACCCGGCCGGAACAGTTCACCCGTAGCCGCTTGAACACTCGGACCGTGATCGTCCACGACACCGGGTTGCCGGCGGTGTCGGCGCCGCTCGCGCGCACGCGGTACGTGCCGGGCCGGAACGAGTGTGCGAACAGGATCGGCTTTCCGTGCGGGCCCTGGCCGGTCTGCCCGTGGTCCTGCCCGACCTGGAGATAGCCGGTGGCGGCGCGGGTGCCATCGCCGAAGTCCCAGTGCACGGACCCGGCGAGCTGCGCGTCGGTGACGGCGGCGGGCATGTAGATCGCCTGCAGCGCGGTCGTGAAACGACCCGCCCGGCCGGCGTCGCCGGTCGGCGGTGAGGCGAGCGTCTGCAGCCCGGGCAGCTTCTTCTGCGCGTAGTCGTTGGCGAGCGGCGACGCGGCGAGCGCGCTGGTGCGGAATCCGACCGCCGACAGCAGCGTCTCGTCCGCGGAGACGATCTGGTCGCCGAGGTTCGGCGAGATGTTGAACACCGCGTGGTCGGAGTTGTAGAGCTCCGGGTACGGGGCGTCGAACGCGGGGAAGAAGTAGCCGAAGTCGTCCTGCCCCTTGGAGAGCGCGACAACGGTCTTGGCCGCGGTCGCCTTCGCCAGCGTCAGCCGGATCTCGGGGAACGGCTCGCCCGGCTCCGACAGGAACGCATCCGGCCCGATCCTGAACGCCGTCAGCCACGTCCCGACCGTGTTCCCGGTCCGGAACGGCGCCGTCTTCGCGCGATCGAGCGGGTAGATCCCGGTGGCGGCCGCCTCCTGGTGCTTCTGTGCGTCGGGGAGTGACCACGCGTCGTCGAGCGCGAGCAGCGCGGCGTTGGTGGCGGTCGTGCGGACCGTCGTCTCCCGCGCGGAGAGCGTCGAGCTCGTGATCCACTGCGCGCGCGACAGCGCCTCGAGTAGGTCGTTCGCAATCACTCCGGAGATCCACTCCATGTTCCGGAAGCCGGTTGTCTCGACTGGGCTCTCGAGCCGCCCGAGCGACGCGGGGCCGACGACGCTGACGCCGCCGAGTCGGCGGTCCAGCTGCGCCCGGACCGCGCCGAAGTAGTCGGCGCTGAGGATCCCGAGGCACTGCCCGCACACGTGCGCGCCGTGGACCGGGACGCTCGCGAACAGCCCGATCGTCGCCCCGGTCGACGGGCTCACCGCACGCAGGATCGACAGCTGCGTGTCGTTGACCCACCCCTGGTAGTTGTCCTGGTTGATGTTGACGCCAGCGATGTTGGGGTCGCTGAGCGTCGCGAACTGGAGATTGGCGGGGCGCGCCGAGCGGGCGGCCGCGGCGATCGCGGATACGACCTGGTCGTGGACGAGCTTCAGGTAGCTGACCGGCACCGGCCCCCAGATCCCCTCGAGCGTCGGGCCGGCGTGGGTGTGGGTGGCCTGCACGATCACGTCGGCTTGGGACATCCGGACGTGGCCGGCGTCGCCCGCCGCCCGCGCCGCGTCGACCCGGTCCGCGAGCGCCCCGAAATCCGGCCCCTCCTGATAGCCCGAGAAGTAACCCTGAGCGTCGATCGTCGCGAACGCCAGCGCGGTGTGGCCGTTGCTCACGTAGAAGGCCCGCACCTGCAGCGGGTCATGACGACGCGTGATCGCCGGGCTGAGCGAGAAGCCGCCGGA
Source organism: uncultured Solirubrobacterales bacterium (assembly GCA_963788565.1). Taxonomy (GTDB): domain Bacteria; phylum Actinomycetota; class Thermoleophilia; order Solirubrobacterales; family Solirubrobacteraceae; genus Palsa-465. The sequence goes on from CAWBHJ010000002.1 coordinate 136,892, forward strand.
GTAGACCGGAACCGTCGGGTTGATGCTACGGGCCGCGGCGCCGGCCTTGAACAGCGCTGGACGCGGGGCGGCGGCAGCCGTGGCGGTCCCCGTCGCCGCGATCGCGGCGGCCGCCATCACCACACGTCGGACCCTCGCTCCCAAGGGCCCAGCGTACTGCGTCAGAGCTCGATGCTCTGGGCCTCGACGCGGCCGTCTCGCCACGCCTCGAGTGCCGCCGAGGCGACCGCGAGATCCTGGATCGCGAGCCCGGTCGAGTCGAACAGCGTCACCGAGTCCGGGCCGGGCCGCCCGGCCGCGTCGCCGTCGAGCACCGCGCCGAGCTCGGTCACCTGTTCGCGGGTGACGAGGCCGGCGTCGACCGCGGCGCTCAGCTCACCGCCGTGCGACGCCTGCGCCCACTCATCGCAGAAGAGCGCACACGAGGCGACCGCGCCGACGCTCGCCTCCGACTTCCCGGGCCCGTCGGCGCCGAGCATGTTGAGGTGAAGCCCCGGTCGCAGGTCGCCGGCATCGACGACGAAAGGCCCAATTCCCGGGGTCACGCAGGTCACGACCTCGCAGCGCAGCGCCTGCTCGCGCGACCCCGGGTCCCAGTCGAGCTCGGCCGCGAGCGCGGCCGCGACCTCGGGGCGCGGGTCGTGGCAGACGCCGGGACCGTAGCCCGCGGCGGCGAGGCAGCGGGCGGCCCACGTGCCGTGAAGCCCGCAGCCGACGATCCCGACGGTCCTCGCGCTTCGACGCGCCAGCGCCTGCGCCGCGACAGCGGCGACGGCACCCGTCCGCAGGGCCGTAACCGACCGCGCGTCGAGCAGCATCAGCGGGCGGCCGTCGGTCGCGTCCGACAGGCAGATCACACCGGTAACCGCCGGCAGGCCCCGCGCGGGGTTGCCCGGGAACGACGTGATCCACTTCAGCGACGCGATGCCGCCGCCGAGCGCCGGCATCGCCCGAAAGTCTCCGAACGGCGGGCTCTCGAGGTACACCTTCGGAGGCATCGTCCAGTCGCCGCGATGAAAGCTGATCAGCGCGTCGCGGACGAGCGCGATCGCGTCGCGTTCGGAGACCGCTGCGAGCACGGCGTCGTAGCCAAGGACAGGGAGAGTCGGCATGGCGCGCGCACGATACCCTCGCGGTCGTGGTCAACCGCCGCCCGAAGCTCACGATCGTCGCGCCGGACGCCTCTGACGAGGAGGCGGCTGCGGTCGTCGCCGCGCTCGAGCGGTTCATGCGGGCGACGGCCCCGACACCGGCTCCGAAGGCCTCCAGCAGGAACCCGTGGCAGCAGGCTGCGCTCAGTGAGGGCGTCGCCCGTCAGCCTGCAGACCCGTTGCCCTGGATCTGAGTGCGACGCCCTTGACAGGGCCCGGGGGGGTATGCGACGGTGCAGTGAACGTGGGTGGGCGAACCGGGATGCCCGTCCAACAGAGAGCTCGCGGTACGCGAGCGGTGAGGGGCGGTGGCGCATTGAAGTCAAGGGGGCGATTGGAGGCGGGCGTTAAGGCTTCCGGTTTCCCGAGCTGGTGGCCCTTGGGGGGCAACGGACCAGCTCGTAGACGCGCTCGCCACATGCCGGTGTTCGTCGGCATCGCTCAGCCCCCACAGCAGATGCCGGCCCGCCTAAGAGGCGCCGGCTGAGAGCGCGCCGGCTGCCGCGGCGGAGCCCCCACCGCCGCGGCGCCGGACCCTACCCCCGTTGCCCCCGTTGCCCCCGGTTCCCCCGAACCGCCGGTTCCTCTGAACCGCCGCGGCGCCGGACCCTTCCCCCGCTACAACACGCGGAATCGCAGGAAGTTGCCGCCTCCATGAGGGATTTCATAAGTCGTCGCGCGCGGGGCGTGTAGACCGCCCGTCGGGCCTCCCTCAGAACCCCGCGCCGGTCTCCCTCGCCCCCGCTCGTGGCGCGCCATCAAGACCCCCGTGGCGCGCCATCAAGAGCCCCGTGGCCCGCCCCCTCGGCCCGAATCATCTGTTTTCGGATTCCCTTTTGGTACATTTGTCCGCTCCGCTGATCGACTCGGGAGGCCCCCTCGATGGAGCCCGCTTCGCTGGACACCACCAAGGCTGAGAACGGAGGCGCAGACAAGGCCTCGGGTGCGCGGATCGGATCGCTGGAGAACCCAGAGGTGCTGGAGAACGTACCGGGGCACGTGATCCCGATCCTCGCTCGGGAGTTCGACGACTTCGACACCGAGTCCACGCGCTTTCTGAAGGGTGCGCTCGAGGAAGACGAGTTCATCAAGTTCCGCCTCAAGCAGGGCGTGTACGGACAGCGCCAGCCTGACGTCCAGATGATCCGCGTGAAACTCCCGATGGGCGGCGTCACGCCCGACCAGCTCGACGCGTTTGCCGCGGTGATCGACGAGTACGTGCCGCTGCGCAAGGGTCACATCACGACCCGCCAGAACATCCAGATGCACCACATCCCGCTGCCCGACGTCGCGAAGCTGATGCGGGAGATCGCCGAGGTCGGGCTCTCCTCGCGCGAGGGGTGCGGCAACACGATGCGAAACGTGACCGGCGACCCGCGCGCGGGGACGCTCGAGGGCGAGCTGTTCGACATCACGCCGTACGCCGGTGCGTACGTGCGCTATTTCGTCCGCCATCCGACAACCCAGGCGATGCCGCGGAAGGTAAAGACCGCGTTCTCTGCTACCGACGAGGACAACGCGATCACGAGGATCCACGACATGGCGTTCGTCCCGAAGATTCGCGACGGCGTCCGGGGCGTCGAGATCCGCGTTGGCGGTGGCACCTCGATCATGCCGCGGCTGGCGCCGACGCTGTACGAGTTCGTCGAGCTCGACAACGGCGACTACCTGAAGGTCACCGAGGCCTGCATGCGGATCTTCGACCGCCAGGACTTCCTGCGAGTCAACCGCGCGCGGGCGCGGATCAAGGTCCTGGTCGACAAGGTCGGCATCGACGAGTTCCGCGAGATGGTCGAGGAGGAGCTCGAGGGCGAGTGGGTGTCAGAGCGCGACTTCTCGCTCGAGCAGATCCTGTTCGAGCACGACGAGGAGCAGAACGCCCCGGCCAAGGCCGAGCGCCACTCAAGCGCCAACGGCGACGCTCGCGAGTTCACCCACTTCCTTGAGTCAAACGTCACGCCGCAGCGCCAGGAGGGTTTCTCGACCGTCGAGGTGGTCGTCCGCCGCGGCGACCTCACGCCCGAGCAGCTGCGTGGCCTCGGCCAGATCATGCGCGAGTACACGGGCGGCTACGCGCGCACCACGGTCCAGCAGAACCTCGTTCTTCGGTGGGTTCGCGACGAGGCGATCTACGAGGTCTGGCAGCGTCTCGGCGAGCTCGGGCTCGGCGACTACGGCGCCGACGAGGTCACCGATGTCGTCAGCTGCCCCGGCACGGATTCTTGCAAGCTTGGAATCACGAGCTCGATGGGTCTCAATCAGGCGATCTCGGAGCGCCTGCAGCAGATGCAGCTCGACGACGAGCTGATCCGCCGGATCCACGTGAAGATGAGCGGCTGCCCCAACGGCTGCGGCCAGCACCACATCGCCAACATCGGCTTCTACGGCGCCTCGATCAAGGTCGGCGAGCACACGGTCCCGGCGTACATTCCCCACCTCGGCGGGGCATACGAGGGCGGAGATGTCCGCTACGGTCACCGGCTCAAGGCGCGCCTTCCCGCCAAGCGCGTGCCCGAGGCCGTCGAACGGTGGATACGCTTCTACGAGTCCGATCGCGCCGACGGTGAGGAATTCAACGTGTTCGTCGAGCGGATGGGGACACAGGAGTTCGAGGCGCGGGTGAAGGACCTGACGATGCCGATCGAGTTCAACCTCGAGAACATGAGCTACTTCATCGACTGGACGAAGAACGCGCCGTTCGAGGTGATCCGCGGCGAAGGCGAGTGCGCGGTCTGATGGCGGTCACCAGCTCAGACCTGCTCGAGACCGCCTCTGCAGAGGAAGTGATCACGTACGCGGTGGAGCGCTTCCACCCGCGGCTGACGATGGCCTGCTCGTTCCAGAAGGAGGAGTCGGTGCTCGTGCACATGCTGCTCTCCGAGCGCGCCGACGCCCGCGTGTTCATGATCGACACCGGGGTCCTGTTCCCAGAGACGCTTCAGACCTGGAAGCAGTTCGAGGACCGGTTCGGCCTCCAAGTCGAGGTGTTCGACGCCTCGAACCCGAACGAGCCGTGGACGGTGGATCGCTGCTGCAGCGAGGCGAAGGTCGAGGCGCTCGAGCGAGCGCTCGACGGAGTTGACGCCTGGATCACCGGGATCCGGCGCGAGCAGGCGTCGACTCGAGCCGACGCCGCCAAGCTCGAGCGCGACGAGGCGCGCGGAATCTGGAAGGTGAACCCGCTCGCCGACTGGTCCGAGAAGGACCTGTGGCGCTACATCCACAAGCACGACCTTCCGTACAACCCGCTGCACGACAGTGGCTACGCCTCGATCGGCTGCGCTCCGTGCACCCGGCCCGGCTCTGGTCGCGAGGGCCGGTGGGCCGGCCTCGACAAGACCGAGTGCGGGATCCACGAGTAACCGCGTAGCCTCACACGCTTGATGAACCCAGTCCACTACGAGCTCTCCTACCTCGAGACGCTCGAAGCCGAATCGATCCACATCTTCAGGGAGGTCGCGGCCGAGTTCGAGCGGCCCGTGCTGCTGTTCAGCGGCGGCAAGGACTCGCTCGTGCTCCTGCGGCTGGCCGAGAAGGCGTTCCGGCCGGGGCGGTTCCCGTTCCCGATCATGCACGTCGACACCGGCCACAACTTCCCGGAGGTGATCGAGTTCCGGGATCGGCTGATCGAGCAGCTCGGCGAGCGCTTGATCGTCGCCAACGTGCAGGACTCGATCGACTCGGGACGGGTGGTCGAGGAGACCGGGCCGCGCGCGTCGCGCAACCGGCTGCAGACGACCACGCTGCTCGACGCGATCGCCGAGCACTCCTTCGACGCGGCGTTTGGCGGCGCCCGGCGCGACGAGGAGCGCGCCCGCGCGAAGGAGCGCGTGTTCTCGTTCCGCGACGACTTCGGCCAGTGGGATCCGAAGGTCCAGCGCCCCGAGCTGTGGTCGCTCTACAACGCGCGGATCCGCAAGGGGGAGCACGTCCGCGTCTTTCCGATCTCCAACTGGACCGAGCTCGACGTCTGGAACTACATCGTGCACGAGGGGCTCGAGGTGCCGTCGATCTACTTCGCGCACAACCGCGAGGTGTTCGAGCGCGACGGCATGCTGTACGCGACGAGCCCGCACCTGCAGATGATCGACGGTGAGACTCCATTCGAGACGTCGGTCCGGTACCGCACCGTCGGCGACATGACCTGCACCGGCGCGGTGCGCTCCGAGGCGGTGACGGTGGAGACCGTGATCGCCGAGATCGCGGCGACCCGGATCACCGAGCGCGGCGAGACCCGCGCCGATGACCGCGTGACCGAGGCCGCGATGGAAGACCGCAAGCGCGAGGGCTACTTCTAGTGCTCGCCCATGCGAGCGGGAACGGGCGCGTGATCCCTGCGCGTCCGACCGAACTGTTGCGGATCGCGACCGCGGGGTCGGTCGACGACGGCAAGTCGACCCTGATCGGCCGGCTGCTCTACGACTCCAAGCAGGTGCTCACCGATCAGCTCGAGCACGTGATCGAGACCTCCGAGCGCCGCGGCGACGGGTACCTGAACCTGGCGCTCCTGACTGACGGGCTGCGGGCCGAGCGCGAGCAGGGAATCACGATCGACGTCGCGTACCGGTACTTCCAGACCAAGCGCCGGAAGTTCATCATCGCCGACACCCCGGGCCACGAGCAGTACACCCGCAACATGGTCACCGGCGCATCGACCGCGGACCTGTCGGTGATCCTCGTCGACGCCCGCAAGGGAGTCTCCGAGCAGACGCGTCGCCACGCCTACATCGCGTCGCTGCTACGAATCCCGCACCTCGTCGTGTGCGTCAACAAGATGGACCTGGTCGATTACGACGAGGCCGTGTTCGAGCGGATCGAGGACGAGCTGACCGACTGGGCCGCGCGGCTCGACATCTGGGACATCACCTTCATCCCGATCTCGGCGCTGCACGGCGACAACGTCGTCGAGCGGTCGACCACGATGAGCTGGTACGGCGGACCGCCGCTGCTCTACCACCTCGAGCACGTGGTGATCGCGACCGACCGCAACCTCGTCGACGTGCGCTTCCCGGTCCAGTGGGTGATCAGGCCGATGGACGAGGAGCACCACGACTACCGCGGCTACTCCGGCCAGGTCGCCGCCGGCGTGATCAGACCCGGCGACGAGGTGCAGGTGCTGCCGGCAGGCAGGGCAACTCGGATCAAGGCGATCGACTCGTTCGAGGGGGAGCTGGAGGTCGCCTTCCCGACGATGTCGGTCACGCTGCGGCTCGAGGACGAACTCGATATTTCGCGAGGCGACATGATCGTCAACACCGACGACCCGCCGGTGGCGGCGCGCGAGCTCGAGGCGACGCTCTGCTGGATGAGCTCGGCCCCGATGAGGCCCGGCGGCCGCTACTCGCTCAAGCACACGACGCGGTCGGTCCGCGCGATCGTCGACGAGCTCGAGTACAAGATCGATGTCAACACGCTCGAGCACGGCCACGCCTCCGAGCTCGAGCTGAACGAGATCGGGCGCGTGAAGCTCCGCCTGAGCTCGCCCGTGATGGTCGACAGGTACCGTCGCAACCGCACGATCGGCAGCTTCATCCTGATCGACGAGACGTCGGGCGACACCGTCGCCGCAGGGATGGTCCTGCACGCGTCGAGCGGTTAGCCGGCTGCTCCTCTGTGGGGAGCACGTCGAAGACGCCCTTGTAAAGTCCCCGCCGCCAATGTTCTCGAAGGTGCTGATCGCCAACCGCGGGGAGATCGCCGTGCGCATCATTCGCGCGTGCGAGGAGCTCGGGATCGCGACCGTCGCGGTCTACTCCGAGCTCGATCGCGACGCCGAGCACGTCAAGCGCGCCGACGAGGCGTTCCTGATCGGCCCCGGGCCCGCGAACGAGAGCTACCTCGTGATCGACAAGCTGCTCGAGGTCGCCGAGCGCTCCGGCGCCGAGGCGGTCCATCCCGGCTACGGGTTCCTCGCGGAGAACGCCGCGTTCGCGTCGGCGCTCGAGGAGCACGGGATCACGTTCATCGGGCCGCCCGCTTCGGCGATCGAGGCGATGGGCTCGAAGACGCGCGCCCGCGAGCTGATGGCCAAGGCCGGCGTGCCGATCGTCCCGGGCACGACCGAGCCGGTCGCGACGATCGAGGACGCGCGCAAGGTGATCGCCGACACGATCGGCTACCCGGTGGCGGTCAAGGCCGCCGGCGGCGGCGGCGGCAAGGGCTTCCGTGTCGCGGAGACCGAGGACAAGCTCGAGGAGGCGTTCGAGGGCTCGGCCCGCGAAGGCGAGAAGTTCTTCGGCGACGCGACCGTGTACCTCGAGCGCTACCTGCCGGATCCGCGCCACGTCGAGGTCCAGGTGCTGGCCGACAAGCACGGCAACGTGATCCACCTCGGCGAGCGCGACTGCTCGATCCAGCGACGCCACCAGAAGCTGATCGAGGAGGCGCCGGCGCCGGCCGTCGACGAGGAGCTCCGCGCGAAGATCGGCAAGATCGCGACCGAGGCCGCGGCGGCGGTCTCATACACCGGCGCGGGCACGATCGAGGGCCTGCTGCAGGAGGGCGAGTACTTCTTCCTCGAGATGAACACCCGTGTCCAGGTCGAGCATCCCGTGACCGAGCTCGTCACCGGCATCGACATCGTCAAGGAGGGGATCCGGGTGGCGGCCGGCGAGCCGCTGTCGATCGCCCAGGAGCAGGTCGAGCTCCGCGGTCACGCGATCGAGTGCCGGATCAACGCCGAGGACGCGAGCAAGAACTTCGCGCCGGCCCCCGGCACGATCGGCTCATACGACGAACCGTCCGGGCCGGGCGTGCGGGTGGACTCGGGCGTCGTCGCCGGTTCCGAGATCTCTCCGATGTACGACCCGATGATCGCCAAGCTGATCGTCTGGGACGTCGACCGCGAGCAGGCGACAGCACGGATGCTGCGCGCGCTCAGCGAGTACGAGATCGGCGGGGTGAAGACGCTGATCCCGTTCCACAAGGCGATCCTCGCGACGCCCCAGTGGGCGGGCGCCGAGACCGCGCGCGATCTGATCGGGGATCGCGAGTGGCTGAAGTCTCTGGCGTTCCCGAAGCCCGAGCAGCCTGCCGAGGGCGAGGAGGAGACCGAGCCGGTCGAACAGACCTACACCGTCGAGGTGTCGGGCAAGCGCTTCGACGTGAGGGTGATCGGACCGCCGCTGGCGGCCGCCGGCGCAGCTGTCAACGGCGCGGCCCCTGCGGCCGCGGGCGCCACCGCCCGGAAGGCCCCCAGGCGCAGCGAGCGCTCGAGCGGCGGCGCCGGTGGCGGTGGCGACACGCTCGCCTCGCCGATCCAGGGGACCGTGTTGAAGGTCGCGGTCGAGAAGGGCGCCACGGTCGAGGAGGGTGCGCTGGTCGCCGTGGTCGAGGCGATGAAGATGGAGAACGAGATCACCGCCCACAAGTCCGGGACGGTGGCGGAGCTGCCGATCGCGGTCGGGTCGTCGGTCGCGACCGGCGATACGCTCGCGGTGATTTCTTCGGGGGAGTAGTTCGGGGGCGCGCATGCGCGCCCCCGCGGGCGGTGCATGCACCGCCCGGGCCGCGGCGCATGCGCCGCGGCCTACCCGATCCCTAAGAGCTTCGCCGCCTCGCGGAGACTCGCGACCTCGGCGTCGGGCTTCTTCTGGTTGGACTCGAGCTGCTCCTTGTGGCGGTTGACCCACACCACCGGGATCTTCTTCTTGATGCACGGCTCGATGTCGTAGTAGTAGCTGTCGGAGACGTGGATCCACCCCTTCTTGCCGCCGATCCGTCGCTCGCACTCGGTGAAGTGGGCGGGGTCGGGCTTGTAAGAGCGGACCTGCTGCGCGGTCACGACCAGGTCGAAGTCGATCGGGATATGCCGCCGCGTCTGGCCGAGCAGCTTGTCGTCGATGTTCGAGATCAGGCCGACGTTGTACTTCTTCTTGATCTTCTGAAGCTGCGTGTTGGTCTCCTTGAACGCCGGCCAGCGCTGCACGGACTCGGGGAGGAAGCCGGCGCGCGAGGGCTCGAGCGGCCAGCCGAGCTTCTTGGCGATCTGCACCGCCGTCCGTCGTAGTACCTCGGCGTACAGCTCGTAGGAGCCGGCCTCGATCTGCTTCTGGGTCTCGTGGAACTGCTGGAGCAGCTCGTCGCGTTCGATCGTGAAGCCGTCCCGCTCGGCCTCGGCCGCGAACGCGTCGTATACGCCGGTATCGATGTCGATCAGCGTTCCGTACACCCCGAACGTGACCCACGTAACTGTCTTTGGGATCGCCATGGCGCGCGGATAATGCCACGGAAGGCACTAATCGCGCGGCCGGACCGAGGCGAGCGGCCTTGCTCTAAAGTGCCCGACCGCCACCGATGGATCTGCTCGAGTATCAGGGCAAGCAGCTATTTGCCCGCCACGATGTGCCCGTTCCGGCCGGCCGCTATGCGGCGGACGTGGACGAGGCGCTGGCGGCCGCCGACGCGATCGGGTTCCCGTGCGTGGTCAAGGCCCAGGTCCAGATCGGGGGCCGCGGCAAGCTCGGGGGGATCAAGGTCGCGCGCGACCGCGACGAGGTTCGCGAGTACGCCGACGCGATCCTCGGGATGGACATCCGCGGACTGACCGTCTACGAGCTGTGGATCGAGGAGGCCTCGGAGATCGCCTCCGAGTACTACGCGTCGGTCGTGTTCGACCGGTCCGCGAAGGCGCCGCTGCTGATGCTCTCGACCAAGGGCGGGATGGACATCGAGCAGGTCGCCGACGAGGACCCCGACGCGATCGCGCACCTCCACGTCGACCCGCTGATCGGCTTCCAGGACTTCCACGGCCGCCGGCTCGCGTACGAGGCCGGCGTCGACGCCGACGTGGTCCGGCCGATCGGCGCGATGCTCGCGAGGCTCTACGACGTGTTCGTTTCCGAGGAGGCGACGCTGGTCGAGGTCAACCCGCTGATCATCACCCCGGAGCGCGACGTCAGGGCACTCGACGCGAAGGTCACGCTCGACGACAACGCGCTGTTCCGCCACCAGGACAACGCCGAGCTCCGGGACCCTTCGAAGGAAGACCCGCAGGAGCGGATGGCCAAGGAGCGCGGCCTGACCTACGTGAAGCTCGACGGCGACGTCGGGATCCTCGCCAACGGCGCCGGGCTGTCGATGTCGACGCTCGACGTGGTCGCGGAGGCCGGCGGCAAGCCGGCCAACTTCCTCGACGCCGGCGGCGGCTCTCGCGCCGACGCGATCACCAGCGCGGTCGAGGTGATCCTCTCCGACGACAAGGTCAAGGCCGTGCTGTTCAACATCTTCGGCGGGATCACCCGCTGCGACGAGGTCGCCAAGGGCCTGATAGAGGCGTTCAAGCAGATCAACCCGACAGTCCCGTTCGTGGTCCGCTTGGACGGCACGAATGGCGAGGAGGGCCGCGCGCTGCTGGCCGAGGCCGAGCTCCCGAACGTCTTCACGGAGTCGACCATGGACGGAGCGGCGGCGAAGGTCGTCGAGCTGGCCCGCGCGGCGGAGGGGGCGGCGGCATGAGCATTCTCGTCGGCGCCGAGACGCGCCTTTGCACCTCCGGGATCACCGGGCGCGAGGGCACCTTCCACACGCTTCGAAATCGCGACTACGGCACCACCGTCGTCGGCGGCGTGACCCCCGGCAAGGGCGGCCAGGACGTCGACGGGGTGCCGGTGTTCAACACGTTCCACGAGGCGGTCGAGCGCGAGGGCGCCAACACGGCGATGATCTTCGTGCCGCCGCGGTTCGCGGCCGACTCGATCCTCGAGGCCGAGGACGCCGGGATCGAGTTGATCATCGCGATCACCGAGGGGATCCCCGCCCACGACGAGCTGCGCGTCTACAACACCTTGAAGAAGAACGGGCGGGCGCGGCTGATCGGGCCGAACTGCCCTGGGATCCTGTCGCCCGGCAAGGCGAGCGTCGGGATCATCCCCGCGTCGTTCTTCAGCGAGGGCAACGTCGGCGTCGTCTCGCGCTCGGGCACGCTGACCTACCAGATCGGCAACGTCGTGGCCCAGCGCGGCTTCGGCAATTCGACGATCGTCGGGATCGGCGGCGATCCGGTCCCCGGCACCGACTTCATCGACGTGCTCGGCATGTTCGAGGACGACCCCGAGACCGAGCTGATCGTGATGTGTGGCGAGATCGGCGGCGACGCCGAGGAGCGCGCGGCGGACTTCATCGCCGACAGCGTCAGCAAGCCCGTGGTTGGCTACATCGCCGGCTTCACCGCCCCTCCCGGCAAGACGATGGGCCACGCCGGCGCGATCGTCTCCGGCTCGCAGGGCGGCGCGAAGGCGAAGGCCGAGGCTTTGGAGGCCCGCGGCGTGCGCGTCGGCCGGACGCCGACCGAGGTCGCGGAGCTTGCGGTCTCGTTGCTGGGTGCTGCGGCTTAGCGGGCCGCTTAGCGGAACGATGCTGCTGGACTCCGGTATATCGGAGTCCAGAAGCAAAGTTCGCGTGGCCCTGCGCACGAGTGTCGAGTAGCCCGCGACGGTTCAAGGTTGCCGTCGGCAGACCGGCAGCGGATACTCGTGTCGATGCGCTGGCCGAGAGCGGGGATCTTCGTAGCGGTGCTCGGGTTCGTGTTGCTCGTCGCCGGCTGGGGGCTCACCTCGATCGGCTCCGCCGGCCCGTTGCATGACGCTGGGCGGAGTCAGTGGCGGGTCGCGACCAGCCCCGCGCTCATGCAGCAGCTGCAGCAGTACCTGGCACGGAGCGCGTCTCCGGCCCCGCCCAGGCGCCCGCGGCTGGTCCCCTCGCCGCGGCCGGGGCTCGTCCCGCAAGGCTCAACCTGCTTCGTCGCCGGCGGTCGGGTCTGCTCGATCCAGGCGTGCGTCGTGCCGATCGCAGCGGGCCTCCCCGCGCCGGCTTGTACCGCGGCGCCGGCGCCCGTGCGGGCCGTTCCCGTGAGCCGCCCCTAGCGCCCAGACCCCCGGCGACGTTCCGGCTGCGGACTCCTTAGTCTTAGGGTCGGTGGCCGATCCGATCTCGTTTGCCCGTGGTGCCCCGTCGCTCGACATCGTCGACGTCGATGGTCTGAAGGCGGCGGCCGCGGCGGCGTTCGCGTCGGACCCGGCCGGGACGACCGCGTACGGCACTGCGATCGGCTACAAGCCGCTGCGGCAGTGGATCGCCGACTATCACCAGGTCGAACCCGAGCAGGTGATCGTGACCAACGGCTCGATGCAGGCCGACGCGTTCCTGTTCGAGGCGCTCGTCGAGCCCGGCGACGTCGTGATCGTCGAGCGGCCGACGTACGACCGCACGTTGCTCTCGCTGCGAAACCGCGGCGCGGACGTCCGCGCGGTCGAGCTCGAGTCCGATGGGATCGACGTCGCGGCGCTCGAGCGCGTGCTTGCTTCCGGGGCCAGGCCGAAGCTCGCGCACATCATCCCCAACTTCCAGAACCCCGCCGGCTGCACGCTGTCGGAGCCCAAGCGCCGGGCGCTGCTCGAGCTCGCCCGCGGCAACGGGTTCACGATCTTCGAGGACGACCCTTACGTGGCGCTGCGATTCGAGGGCTCGCCGCTGCCGACGATGCTCTCGATGGACTCAGGCCCGGTCGTCTACGCGTCGTCCTTCTCGAAGACGGTCTGCCCCGGGATCCGCGTCGGCTACCTGGTCGGACCAGCCGATTTGATCGCGCGGATCGTGAAGCTCGCGACGACCACTTACATCTCGCCGAGCATGGTCTCGCAGGCGATCGTCCATCAGTTTTGCGTCTCGGGCGCGCTGGACCGCTCGATCGAGACGGTCAAGACCGCGCTGGGCGAGCGTGCCAGGACGCTGGCAGAGGCGCTCCGCCGCGAGCTTCCGGACTCACGGTTCGTCGAACCCGAGGGCGGCTACTTCCTGTGGCTCGACCTGCCGAAGGGCAGCGACGTCGAGGCGCTGTTCGCGGCCGCGGCCGAGCGCGGGGTCCAGTTCGTGAAGGGCACCGACTTCGTGCTCGAGGGCGGCGAGCAGAGCCTGCGACTCGCTTACTCCGGGGTGACGCCGGCCGAGATCGAGGAGGGCGTGACTCGCCTCGCCGAGGCGTATAGAGACGTCACGGCGCCGGCGCCCGCCTGAACGCCCGCGGGCTAGCGCCCGTATCGATCGCGCCCGAGCACCAGCTGCTCCGGCAGCGCGATCCGCGTCGGCGGCGATGGATCCGCGAGCACCGACACCGTCTCGGCGACGCTGGTGGTGATCACCGCCACCTTTCCGTCGCTGCTGACCGACACGTTCTCGCCGTCGTTGTCGAGCACCTCGCCCGTCATGCCGGGCGCGATTCCCGCGTCCTTGAGGTAGTGCAGGAGGTCCTCGGCCTCGTTCTCGAGCCGCAGGATCGTCACCTTCGCACCTGGCTTGCAGTCGGCCAGGGGGACGCCGTCGATCCGCTGGCCGACGACGATCGGGTGGCCGTGCGGGCAGGTCTCGGCCTCGCCGACCGATGCGCGGACGTACGCCTCGAACCGGGGTGTCATCGCGTGCTCGAGGTGCTCGGCCTCCTCGTGAACCTCGTCCCACGGAACGCCGACGACGTCGGTCAGGAACCGCTCGATCATCCGGTGGCGGCTGACGAGCTTCCCGGCGTGCTCCCGGCCCATCACCGTGAACGCGATCGTCCGTTCCTCGTCGCGGGCGATGTAGCCGTCGCGCTCGAGCCGGCCGAGCATCTCGTGGACGGTCGGGGCCGACAGCTGCATCGCGCGCGCGAGGTTCGCGCCGGTCATCGGCAGCCCGGCCTCGTACAGCCAGAACAGCCTCTCCAGGTACTCCTCCTCCGCGGCGGTCGCCTCGTGCGCCATGTCGATCTGATCGTAGCGGGGGCTCGGGGGGGTGAGTCCGGCGTCAGCGTTCGTCGCCCGGCTAGGAGACGATTGCCACTTTGCCCGGCTTGGTCCGGACCCAAGGCGGCTTGTACCTGAGCTCGACGATGTCGCCATCCTCGAGCGACACGTCGATCTCCGCGGGTCCCATCTTGGCGGGCAGCGCCCAGGCGACGTACATCTCCACGCGGTGCTTCCCGGCCGCGACCTCGAGGTCGTTCGGCTTGGACATCGACAGCTCCTGCTCCTCGCCTCCGTCGAGCGACACGCGCAACGGACGCACCTTGAGCGCGGACTGAACGGCGGGGACCTTCGTGGTAATCCGGATGGTCGCCATCGCAACACCGTACCCGAGGCGTCGACGCATTCGGAATCGGTGGGGATCGCCTAGGATCGCGGCACCATGGCGCTTGCGCTCAAACCCCCGCTCGAGCCGCAGCTCGCGCGTCCACGCGCGGCCCTTCCGACCGGCGAGCAGTGGGCGTACGAGCCCAAGTACGACGGCTTCCGGGCGATCGTGTTCGTCGACGGCGATGAGTTCTCGATCCAGTCCCGGAGCGGCAAGCCGCTCGCGCGATACTTCCCGGAGCTGCGGTTCCCGCCGGGCGAGTACGTGCTCGACGGCGAGATCGTGATCGACGCGGCCGACGGCCACGAGGACTTCGGGGCGCTCCAGCAGCGGATCCATCCGGCCGAGTCCCGGATCGCGATGCTCGCCGAGCAGACGCCGGCGCGCTATATCGCGTTCGACCTGCTCGCGCTCGGCGACGAGTCGCTGACGGGGCGACCGTTCCGCGACCGGCGCGCCGCGCTCGAGTCCTCGATTCCGGATCAGATCGACATCACCCCGCTGACGCAGGATCCCGAGCAGGCCGAGCCGTGGCTGCACGGCGGCGAGGGCGTCGTCGCGAAGGAGCTCGACGCCCCGTACCGCGAGGGTCAGCGCACCGGGATGGTGAAGGTCAAACGGGTCCGCACGATCGACGCGGTCGTCGTTGGCTACCGCCCCGGCAAGGAGGAGGGGACGGTCGGATCGCTGATCCTCGGCCTGTACGACCCGGCGGGCAAGCTCCACGTCGTCGGCCATTCCTCGGGGCTGCGGGCGGCCGAGAAGCGCGCCCTGGTCGAGCGCCTGGAGCCGTACGAGACGGGCAAGCGCGGCCACGGAGACCCGAGCCGCTGGAAGAGCGAGAAGGACCTCGAGTGGATCGAGCTGCGGCCAGAGCTGGTCGTCGAGGTGACGTTCGACCACGCGAGCGGCGGCAGGATCCGCCACGGCACGAAGATCCTCCGCTGGCGCGATGACAAGGCGCCCGAGGCCTGCGCGCTCTCGCAGATGGACGCCTGACGACGCCGGCGCCGATGCCGCGGCTGCCGCCGATTCCCGAGACGATCCTCGTAGCGCCCGACTCGTTCAAGGGCACGTTCACCTCCGGCGAGGTCGCGGCGGCGCTCGGGCGGGGGCTCGAGCGGGCTGGGCGTCCGGTGGACCTGTGCCCGGTCGCCGACGGGGGCGAGGGGACGCTCGCGGTGCTGCTCGACGCGCTCGGCGGCGAGCTGGTCGCGACGACCGTGGAGGATCCGCTCGGCCGGCCGGTCGAGGCCGCGTTCGGACTCGTCGAGGACGTGCGCGCGCGACGTCTGGTCGCGATCGTCGAGATGGCGAGCGCGAGCGGACTGACGCTGGTCGACGAGCGCGATCGCGATCCGATCGCGGCGAGCACGTTCGGAACCGGGGAGCTGATCGCAGCTGCGGTCGCTGCGGGGGCGCAGACCGTGTACCTCGGGGTCGGCGGCAGCGCCACGACCGACGGCGGCGCCGGGGCGCTGCGAGCGCTCGACCGGGCCGGTGGCCTCGGCGATGCGCGGCTCGTTGTCCTGTGCGACGTCCGCACCGTGTTCGAGGAGGCCGCCCGGATCTACGGACCACAGAAGGGCGCGAGCCCGGAGGACGTCAAGCGGTTGACCAGACGGCTTCGCGATCTGGCGCGCCGCCTCCCGCGCGACCCGCGCGGGCTCGCGATGACGGGCGCCGCGGGCGGCCTCGCCGGGGGCCTGTGGGCGGCGCTCGGCGCCGAGCTCGTTCCCGGGGCGGCGTTCACGCTCGACCTGCTCGACTTCGACCACCGGATGCGCGCGGCGCACGCGGTCGTGACCGGCGAGGGGCGCCTCGATCGGCAGAGCCTCGCGGGCAAGGCCGTGTCCGAGGTGGCGACTCGCTGCCGTCAGTCGGGGGTTCCCTGCCACGCGGTCACGGGCGTTCGCGAGCTCGACGCGTTCGGCGTGCGGATCCTCGACCTCCAGGCCGTGCTCGAGGCGACGACGCTCCGCAAGCTCGAGGCGGCGGGCGCCCGGCTTGCGGAGCTGGTCTGATCAGTTGTGGGCGAACGCCGCGCGGCCCTCGCTCGGCATCGGGCCGGTCAGCGACTCGAGGAACTCGGTCTTCGCGCGGAAGTGCTCCATCAGCAGGTCCGCCATCTCCATGGTCATCCCGGCCCGGATCACCATCCGCAAGACGCTCATGTCCTGGAGGTTCTCCGGGAAGCTGTATGCCGGCACCAGCCAGCCCGCCTGGCGTAGCTGATCGGACACGTCGAACACCGTGTAGTTCTTGACGTGGTCGCGCAGCTTGAACGCGAACACCGGCAGCTCGCGGCCCTCGGATAGCAGCTCGTAGGGCCCCAGCTCGGCGATCTCCGAAGACAGCTGCACGGCGACGTCCTGGGCCTCGCGCATCACACGGGTGTAGCCATCGCGGCCTAGGCCGGTCAGCATCAGATACTGGGCGAGCACCTCGCTGCCCGGACGCGAGAAGTTCAGCGCGAAGGTCGGCATGTGGCCACCTAGGTAGTTGACGTCGAACACCAGGTCCCGCGGCAGCGCTTCCGTGTCGCGCCACACGGCCCAGCCCACGCCCGGATACACGAGCCCGTACTTGTGGCCCGAGGCGTTGATCGACTGGACGCGCTTGATGCGGAAGTCCCACTCGAGCTCGGGCTGCAGGAACGGCGCGACGAACCCGCCCGATGCCGCGTCGACGTGGATCGGGACGTACAGCCCACGGTCGCTTTCGAGGCGGTCGAGCGCCTCCGAGATCTCCTTGACCGGCTCGTAGCTGCCGTCGAACGTCGAGCCGAGGATCGCGACCACGCCGATCGTGTTCTCGTCGCAGGCCTCGGCAGCCTCCTCTGGGCCGAGGTGATATCGCTCCGCCTCGACGGGCACCATCTTCGGCTCCACGTCCCAGTAGCGGCAGAACTTCTCCCAGCACACCTGGACGTTGGTGCCCATCACCAGGTTGGGACGGTCGGTCGGCTTGCCCGCCTTGCGCATCCGCTCGCGCCAGCGCCACTTGAGGGCCATCCCGCCGAGCATCGCCGCCTCGCTGGAGCCGGTGGTCGAGCAGCCGACCGCGTCACCTTCGTCGGGGCACTCCCACAGCCTCGCCAGGATGTTCACGCAGTGCTCCTCGATCGCCGCCGTTTGCGGGTACTCGTCCTTGTCGATCATGTTCTTGTCTGCGGTCTCAGCCATCAGCAGCTCGGCTGGATGCGGCATCCAGGTCGTGACGAAGGTGGCGAGGTTGAGCCTCGCCTGACCGTCGAGTAGCAGCTCGGACGTGATCTTCTCGGTCGCGACGTCGAGCCCGAGTCCCTTGCTGGGGAGCTCGTGCGTGGGCAGGTCCCTCAGGAACGTCGCGGTCTCGGAGTCGGGCGAGGTCGAGCGTCGGCGCTTGGGTTTGCCTTGCTTGCTGAGGGCCATGTCGCTCGATCTCCTTGTTTGGACGTTGGGAGACCCATCATCTCAATGGCGCACCGCCCCGCGGCAATTTTGGACACACGGCCAGTGCCCGTCCCGAGCCGCCCGGGGTACCGTCCCCTCATGCCTGGGCGTCCGCCGCAGATTGTGGCCTTCGGCGGCGGCGGCTTCTCGATGGAGTGGGGGAACACGCTGCTGGACGACCACGTCCTGTCGCTGACCGGCGTCGACCGCCCGCGAGTGTGCTTTCTGCCCACCGCGAGCGGCGACGCCGATCACTACGTGGTGCGGTTCTACCGTGCGTTCTCCGCGGGGCGGTGCGAGCCCTCGCATATCTCCCTGTTCAGGCGCGAGACCGGCGTCGGCGACCCACGCGCCCACCTGCTGGCGCAGGATCTGATCTACATCGGCGGCGGCAGCCTCGTGTCGCTGCTCGGCACCTGGCGCGCACACGGATTCGACGCGTTGCTGCGCGAGGCGTGGCGTGCCGGCGTCGTTCTGTGCGGCGGCTCGGCCGGGTCGCTGTGCTGGTTCACCCACGCCGTCAGCGCATTTCACGAGGGGCCGCCGACCAGAATCGAGGCGCTCGGGCTGCTGCCGTGGTCCAACGCCGTCCACTACGACGAGGAGGGCGGCCGGCGCGGCGCGTTCCTCGACGCGATCGCCGACGGCCTGCCGCCGGGGTTCGGGATCGGCGACGGGGCGGCGGCGCACTTCGTCGGGACGGAGCTGGCCGAGATCGTCTCCTCACGCCGCGGGGCGCGCGCCGTGTTCGCGGGCCGCGACGGCGAGCGGGGCGTGCTGGAGCGCGAGCTGCCGGTGCGCTACCTGGGCGATCCCGCCGCGCGGCCCGAGCCGATCGTGCTCGCGGCATAGACGCGGCCCACCCGCTCAGCGATCATTGGGCGCGTGACGTCTCGACCCGCGGATCGACGAATCCTCGCGATGGGCGGAGGCGGCTTCACGATGCCCGAGCGCAACCCGGCGCTCGACCGACTGGTGCTGACGCTGACCGGCAAGCCGGTGCCGAAGATCTGCTTCCTCCCGACCGCCAGCGGCGACCGCGGCGACCTCGCGATGCGCTTTCGCGAGCGGTTCGATCCGTGGCCCTGCGAGCCTACTGTCCTGTCGCTCTTCCATCTGGGCCGCGAGCGCATAGACCCCGTCGAGCACCTGCTCGCCCAGGACGCGATCTACGTTGGCGGCGGGTCGCTGCGCAACCTGCTCGCGATCTGGCGCGAGCACGGGATCGACCAGGTGATGCGGACGGCGTGGGAATCGGGGGTGGTGCTGGCCGGCGTCAGCGCCGGGGCGATGTGCTGGTTCGAGGGCGGCGTCAGCTCGAGCGGCGGCGCACCCGAGCCGGTCGAGGGGCTCGGGATGCTCGGCGGAAGCCTGTCGGTACACCGCGACTCCGAGCACGAGCGCCTGTCCGTTTACCGCGCGGCGGTCGCGTCCGGGCGGCTCCCCGACGGGCACGCGGCCGATGACAGCGCCGCGCTCCTGTTCACGGGCACCGAGCTCGCCGAGTGCGTCGCGTCGCGTGAGGGCGCGCGGATCTTTCGGGTGCGCCCGGATGGGAGCGGCGGGTTCAGCGAGACCGAGACTCCGGTCACGCTGTTGCCCGGAGCGACCCGGGCGCGGGCCCAGCTCGATGACGTCGACGCGATCGCCGAGCTGCGCGCGCTGCGTGCCGGGCGCCGCCGCTGGCAGTAGCGCTCAGGCGTCCCAGACCACGTTCAGCGCTCGCGGCTTGCGGAACACCAGGCCGCGGATGGTGGACGGGCGCGTGGGATCGAGCCGGAGGCTCGGGAGGCGTTCCAGCAGCGCCGAGAGCGCCGTCCGGGCCTCCAGCCGCGCCAGGTGGACCCCGAGGCAGACGTGCGGGCCCTGCGCGAACGCCAGGTGCCGCTGGTGCTGGCGCCGGCGAAGGTGGAACTCGTCGGGGCGCTCGAACACATCCGGGTCACGGTTCGCGCCCGCGATCGAGATCCGCACGAGCTCGCCGCGCGCGATCTCGGCGCCTCCGAGCGCGACGTCGGTGGTCGCGTAGCGGTCGATCACCGCCGCTGCGGGCTCGAGCCGAAGCGACTCCTCGATCGCGGCGTCGAGCAGCGTCCGGTCGTCTCGGACCGGTGCGAGCACCTCGGGGCGCTGCAACAGCAGGAGCAGCGCGTTGCAGATCATCCCCTCGGTCGTCTCGGTCCCGCCGAACAGCAGCACGGCGGCGTTGGAGGCGAGCTGCTCGCGGCCCAGGTCGGAGCCACCGGCCGCCGCACGCAGCAGCGACCGTGCGCCATCGTCGTCGTCGTTGTCGAGCCCGCCGCCGAGCGCGGTACCGAGCGCGGTGCCGAGCTGCGCGAACGCCTCAACTCCCTCGGGCGGCAGCCCTCGACCCGCGGTGATGTCTGTGACCGCGGCGACGATCGCGTCGTACCACGGGAGCACCGAATCGACCTGGGCGCCGCTCAGCCCCAGCGCTCGCGCGATGATCGCCGCCGCCAGCGGGCCGGCGAACGCGCGGCGGAGCTCGGCTTCGCCGTCCGGCGCGAGCTCGTCGAGCAGCCGCTCGACTTCGGCGGCCACGGGCGCTTGGAATCGGTCGCGCACCGGCCCCGGTCTGAACGGTGCGACGAACGGAGACCGATGCCGGCCGTGCTCCTCGCCGTCGAGGCTGAGCATGCTCGGACCGATCACCTGGGCCGTCGAGAACCGCGGGTCGTCGACGGTGAACGTGCCGGCGTCCCGCATCACCTCGAGCGCCAGATCGTGGCGGGTCACGAGCCAGCCCTCGAGCGCTGCCACCCAGCTGACCGGCTCGGAGGCGCGGAGCTTGGCGAGCACTGGGTGCGGGTCGTGCTCGAGCTGCTCCAGCACGAGCGATGCGCCGATCGGGAAGGCTCGCTCCCGGGTCACGGTCTGAGCGTGTCACGGCCGGCTCCCGTGTGGCGGTGGGCGGCATCCCAGCTCGACGAGATACGCGGCGAACGCGGCGCGATCCCGGTCGGGGTCGAACGGGTCGAGGCCGTCTCTGAGCAGCGCGGCGACCCGGTCGAGGTCGTAGAGCAGCGCGAGCTTCCCCGGCGGGTCGTCCCACTCGCCGGTGTCGTAGCGGGCGACCCAGGCGGCGAACGCGGCAAGCGTCTCCACCTGGACCTGGTCCTCCCACCAGCCCGAGCGGAGCGAGAGTCGGTAGCGGGCGCGGAGCATGCAGACGTCGGTCCACAGCTGCTCGAACCACATCCACCGCTCGCGCGGGTACAGCCCGCGCCAGTCGAGCGGCCACCGCCCCGACGGCTCGTCGTCCCAGGCGTCGCCGGAGTCGTCCCAGCGCTCGTTCTCGGGACCCTGCCAGCTCACGTCGTCCCCGCGATCCGCTTGAGCCGGCGGTCAGCGAACCACAGGCGGAGCCGCACTCGCGCCGGCGCGATCCGCCCGTACACGAGCAGCGCCTGGCCGTCCGGGAGCTGGCGGAGTGCCTCCGCCGAGACCAGCGGACGGCGCCGCCTGCCGCTCGACCTAGACGTCCCGCCGGCGCCCGTGGTCCGCGTCGTGTCGGCGGCCTCCTCGTCGCCGACGAGGCCGGCGAAGTACCGGAGCGTGTCGAGGTCGGCTACGCCCGGGAGCAGCATCCGGGCGCGGTGACTGTTGATAACGGTCTCGGCCTGGCGGCCGTAGCGGCTCCGCGCCTGGGCGAGGTCGTGGAAGATCGACAGCAGCTGGATGTTGTGGCTCGGGGCCGTCGAGGCAATCTCCGCGAGGTTCGGGAGCGGCGCGACGTTCCCGGCCTCGTCGAGGCACAGGAGCAGCGGCAGGCGCAGCTGCCCGCCGGCCAGCGTCGCGCGCTCGTACGCCCGGTCGACGATCTCGGAGACGAGCGCCAGGAAGATCGGGCGCAGCAGACGGGAGGCCTTCGCGTCTCCGATCAGGTAGAGCGTCGCCGCTTCGTCCAGCAGCCGGTCCGCGGTGATCTCGCACGACTGGGCGGACTGCGCGACCCGCGCGAACCGGTAGGCGCGGAGCAGCGCCTGCGCGGTCGCCTCGATCGAGCTCCGCGTCCTGTCGGCCTGGAGCTCGAACGCGCGCACGGCGTCATACGCCGCATGGGCGTCCGCCAGCTCACGGTCGTCCGACGCCTCCCCGGCGACGCGGGCGAGCGCCTCGTCGAGCTCCCGCGGCGCCTGGCCGTAGGCCCACCTGACGAGCGCCTCGATCCCTGAGCCGGTGCGCGCCGCCGCGTACAGGAGCGGCGCCAGGCGCTGCTCGGCCGCGACCGCCCAGAAGTCGCCGCCCTCGACGCCCTTGTGGTCGAGCTCGCCGGCCGAGGCGAGTCGCCAGGCGACCTCGAGCGCGCCGTCCCACGTCCGGGCCGCGTTCAGGGGCGACCAGGTGTCGGAGGGTCCCCCCGAGAGTGCGAACGGGTCGAACACGAACACCCGCCCCAACCGGCGACGTCGCTGCACCGTGACCGAGAGCAGGTCGGTCTTGATCGAGGAGGCGACCGCAGGACCGCGCCACTCGAGCAGCGCCGGCACCGCGAGACCGGCGGACTTCCCCGACTGCGGCGGACCGAAAGCGACCAGCGCGTGCCGGCGCTCGGCGCGCAGCAGCCGGCCGCGATGGTGGCCGAGTACGAGCCGGTTCCCGTCATCGGCGCGGCCGCGCCCACGGAGCGCCCGCAATTCGCCATCCCCCGCCCAGCGGGCGCCGCGGTCGCGCCGAGCCGCCGGCAGGAAGACGCCGGCGCGGCGCGCGACGATCACGAATGCCGCACCGGTGCCGAGCAGCAAGACCAGCGCGCCGTAGAAGCCCTCGGGCCCGGGGAGCCGGGAGCGGTCCGGCGCCGGCCAGGCTCGTGCGGGGTCGGCCAGGTGGCCGGGCAGCCGGGTCGCGGCCCCGAGCAGCTCGCCGATCCCGCCGCCCGCCCATCCGTGGCCGAACAGCGCGCCGGCGAGCCCCGCCCACAGCCACAGCGCCGTGCCGGCCGCGGCGAGGCACGCGATCACCCCGAGCACGGCGCCGTCCGAGATGGGCTCCGAACGGCTCGGGCTCATTCCCCGGCCTCCTCGACGGTCGCTCGCGCGAGCACCTCGCGGCCACGCCGCTGGAGCGTTCGCAGGTAGTCCAGATGCAGCTCCCAGGTCAGATCGCCGAGCCCGTCGGCGAGCTCGGCCGTGTCGTCGTGCGCGTCGAGCAGCTCGTACACGAGGCCGATCAGCTCGGCGGCCGCGCCGGCGTCGATCCGCGGGCCGCGGCCGTTCATCCGCGCGTCACCGTCGCCGGACCGGTCCGCATGCCGGTGTCCGTGTTCGTAATCCGCGCCTCGGTCGTCGAGCGATAGTGCTGGACGACGAACGAGCGCGCGCCGACCTGCCACAGCGCCTGGCCGGCGGACAGCATCGAGATCAGGCGTGCCTCGTTCTCGGACAGGCCGAGCAGCCTCCGCGTGACCTCGATCTGGCTCTCGTCCTGGTGGTAGACGACCCTGGTCGAGGCGTCGGCGATCAGCCCCTCTGCGATTCGCGCGGCGCGAGAACCCGCGTCGCCGGCCGCCTGAAGGTCGGCGAGCTTATGCAGAACGACGACGTTCATCACCCCGAACTGGCGCGCGAGCTTGAAGTTCGACTGAAACCACTCGCCGAGGCCGGTGTGCTGGACGATCTTCCACGACTCGTCGGCGACGTTGATCAGCCGCTCGCGGCCGGGGCGGTCGGCCATCTCCGCCAGCCTCGCGCCCATCCAGGCGGTGGCGCACGCCATCAGAATCCCGACCGCGGGCGAGTCCCTGACCGCGTGTAGGTCGACCACCACCAACCGGCCGTCGAGGTCGAGCCCGGGCGAGGTGGGTCCGTCGAACATCCCGCGAAGCGGGCCCTCGCAGAGGTCCTGGATCGCCAGCGCGGCCCGGCGGGCGTCGGCCGCCAGGCGCTCGGTCGTCGTCCGCAGCCGCGCGGCCATCTCCGCGACCGGCGCAAACAGCGCGGCGGCGATGTCCGGCAGCGTCGGCTCCCGCACGCCGCTGAGCCGGACCGCGCGCAGCGCCTCCCGGAGCGCGGCGCTCTCGACCTGGGTGACGGCGCCCCCGATCGCGGTGGTCGCGACCGCGCGCAGGAGCTCGAGTTGGGCGTGCTCCTCGGGGCGGGAGCTGAGCGGGTTGAGCCGGACGCCGCCACCTGGGACGAGCGAGATCGGCTCGACGCCCGCGGCCTCGCACAGCGGTCCATACTCGCGCTTGACGTCGAGCACGAACGCGCGCCGGCCGAACAACAGCATCCGCCACAGCAGCGTCTTGACGAGCGAGCTCTTGCCCTGCCCAAGCTTCCCGAGAACGATCAGGTTGGGATCGTCGAGCAGCCCGTGGCGGTACAGCAGCCAGGGGTCGAAGCAGAACGCCCCGCCGCTCGACTCGCGTCCGACGAACACGCCCTCGCCCCCGAGCCCGCCCGCAGAGATGAATGGGTAGATCGCCTGGGCGTGGCGCGTGGTGCAGCGGTGCCCCGGACGGTCGGCGGTGAGCCGTTTCACGCTCGCCTCCGTACGCCGCGCCCGAGCGCAAACGCGATCGCTGCGACGAACGCGAGCATCGCCAGGCGCGCCGCGTCGCCGTGGAGGACCGGGCGGATCAGCTGGTCGTAGAAGAGCCGCGCGACCAGGTAGTGCCCCACGTACGTGAACAGCGAGACCGCGGTGCCGATCATCTGAGCCCCCGGCAGAGCGGAAGGGCGAACGTGAACGATTGCGCCTGCTGGCCGTACATCCGGTGCAGCTCGATCCGCGCCCTCGCTGCGTGCTCGTGCACCTCGGAGCACGCCCTCCGGAGATCGTCGTCGTCCCGGCCGCTGACCGTCACGAACCCGGCCAGCCGTACCTCGCCGTGGCCGGCGGCGAGCTCCGACTCCCGGCGCGCCGTCGCCTCGCCGGCCTGCCGTTGGCGGGCGGTCTCGGATTGGCCGAAGCGGTGGCGGAGCTCGCGGTCGGCACGATCGCGCGTGACCGCGGCTTCGGCCTGGCGAGTCGAGCGGTCGGGCGGGATCGGCTCGATCGTCACGCCCACCGAGCGGACCGCGCTCGAGCGGCCAAGCAACGCGTCCATGAACATCGGCGAGACGTCGACCCTCGGCCAGCCGCCGATCCAGTAGGTCGCGTGCACTGCCCCGTCCGCGCGGTAGTGGTCCCAGTGCTCGCTGGACCCGGTCGGCCATGCGGACGATTCGGGGAGCCGCCCGGCGGCCGGGTCGGCGGTCTCGAGCGCCGCGAGCTCGGCCCGCGCGTACGGGTCGAACGCCGTTCGCAGGGCGCGCGCGAGCTGCCCGCGGCCGAGCGCGCCGAGCACCGTGACCTCCGCGCTCTCGAGCCCTTGCGCGACGCGCTCGGTCTGCTCGACCAGCGCGCTGGCGACCGCGTCAGCGCCACGGTCGCGCACCCCGCGCGAGTCGATCTGTACCGCGACCAGGAGCTCGTGCTCCTGCGTGACCCTCGCGGTCGTCCCGATCAGCTCCAGATACGAGTCGATCATCGGCGTGCCGCGCAACGGAACCGCGGGGTCGCGCTCCGAGTGGAGCCATCTGGCGAGCTCGTCGCCCTGCGCGGGAACGGTCCGCTCGACCCACTGGATCCGCCTGATCGGAGTTCCGGCAGCGCCCGACAACACCAGCCCCCACCGGGCTAGACGGCGCTCCTGTGCCTCCGGGTCGAGCAGCGAGAACGCGACGACCCTGCACGCGAGGACCGCCACGAGCCTGCGCCCGCGCAGCTCGGAGACGACGCCGATCGTCCGGTCCCGATACGGGATCTCGAGCAGCGCGACGCCCTTCAGCGAGGGGGGTGGGTGGGCGGTCGTATCGCCGAGGCGGGGGCGTCCGTCGCCGATCCCCCGGGCGACGATCCCGACCATCGGCGCGGCCGACGCGAACCGGTGGCTTCCGCGAATCCGCCGGAGCGCGAACGTGCCGGCGATCGGCGCCCACTCCTCGGGCGTCCTGCGGCCGATCGGGACGAACGCGAGCGCGGTCGCCGCGACGAACAGCACGAGCGCCCCGAACCCGCCGGCCGCCGTCGGCGAGAGATCGAGCGCGGCGATCGCGGCCGCGGCGCCGACGGCCAGCAGCGCGGCCTGCCCGAGGCGGACTGCCCCCAGGATCCCTCGGCGCTCGAGCGGGCCGAAGCGGTAGCTCAGGCGCTCGGTCACAGCGAGCCGTCCTCGTCGGGCTGAGCGGCGGGCCGCGGGTCGTGGTCCTCCGGGTTGGCTGTCGGCGGACCAGGTTGTTGGGGCGGTGTCCCGGGCTCGGCGGACCGCTCGGTGCCCTCGCTGATCGCTTCGTCGATTGGCTTCGACGGCCACCCGTGTTCGAGCCCGAGCTTGAGCGTCGGCCAGCCTTCGTCGCGCGCCTGCCAGATCGGGCCCATCCCGGGGGCGCGGGGAGGCGCCGGGGCTGCCATGGGCGGCGCCGGGGCTGCCGTGGGCTCGTGCGTCGTTTCGTCGCCCCCGGCCGCCACGGGTCCTGCGGGCGCGCCCCCCACGGGTCCTGCGGGCGCGCCCGGCGCGCCGCCTCGGCCGATCCCGGCTCCGGCGATTGCTCCGCCCGCGGCGGACCGCCGTTCCCCGCCGCCGGCGCCGCAGCCCCCACCAGGGTCTCGGCTGCAGGTGCCTCTGCAGGCGTTGCCGTCGAGCCGTCGGACGGGTCCGCCCCGTTGTCCCCGAACCCGTCGGCGTCGCGTCGCATCTGGGCAGTGGTGAACGCCCAGTCGTGTGCCATCGCGCCGCCCCCGAGCCCGGCCTGGAGCAGGCGAGAACCCTTGCCGAGCGTCTCGCTACGCAGCGAGCTCGCCGCAGCGCTGGCGATTTCCCCGAGCGGCAGTAGTCGGAGGAGCGCCCAAGGCGAGAGTGCGCCGAGCGTCAGCAGCACGAACCCCGCGAGCATCCCGCTGATGCTCGTGAGGAAGCTCTGGCTCAAGGCGGCTCCGCCGAGCGACAGGACCGCGACGATCAGGAACTTCGAGAGGATCAGCGCGAACAGCACCTCGACGGCGCGGATCGCCCAGATCCGACGCGCGGGCCACACCAGCGCGGCGAACGCGAGCGGCAGCATCAGCACGATCACGTAGACCGCGGCGGCGCGGAGCAGCAGCTCGAACCACAGCACGATCGCGGCTCCGACCGTGAGCAGTCCGGCGAAGAACACCAGGAACGGGGAGCGCGCAATCAGCGTCAGCGCGCCGATCCCGGCGCTCGCCCGGTTGAGGAAGTGGGCGCTCCCGTTCCCCGCGGCCGACGATACGACCGCGGATAGCTGATCGGTCGCCGCCAGCAGCAGCATCGTCAGCGGCGCAGCGATCCCGACGCCGAGCATCGCCAGCGGCAGGAACCCGAAGGCCGCGCGGGCGAGCAGCGCCAGATCCGAGCGCACGAGCGCCTGGATCGCGGCGGCGAACAGGAACGGGAGCGTCAGCACCGCGGCGATCCCGGCGACCCGCCAGTAGGTCGCGGAGAACCAGGTGCTCCGCAGCTGGGGCGCCGTCGTGTGGCCGATCACGCTCGCGGTCGCGTTGACCGCGTACTTGGCGCCGCCGAGCACCCAGCTGACAACCGCCGCGAGCCCCAACGCGAATGTCGCCTTCGACGCGACCGAGCTGCCGGCGCTCCCGGCGAGCGTCTTGACGGCGCTTCCGATGTGCCCGGTGAGGAGCTTCTTGCCGGCGCTCAGGACCTGGCCGCCGTGCTGGACGGCGGTGCAAGCCTTGCCCACGAGTCCGCTGACCAGACCGCCGACTTCGCACAGGGGCTTGATCGGGTTGAACGCCCGCGCCGGTGGCGCCGCCGCTCCCATCCACAACGCGCCGCCGGCGACGGTCGCGACGACCAGTTGTCTGAGTCGCGCGGGGACCATCTCAGCGGGCGGTGCTGCCGAGCTTCTCGAAGAAGTTCACGAGCCCCGGGGCGGCGCCGACGACCAGCGCCGCGGCGCCTGAGATCAGCGCCGCCATCCGCCCGCGCGCGGCGTAGTGGTGGTTGTGGGTGTGCGAGGCCACCGCCCACAGGCCCGCACCGACGAACGCGCCCAGCAGCGCGATCGCGAGCGCCCAGGCTTCGGCGCCGTTGACGAGCTGCTGGAGCACGTTGCTGCCCGGCAGGCCTCTGGGGTTGGGGTGCGCGGTCACGGCCGCGATCTTCAGCATCTCTGCGCCTCCTAATCTAAATGAATCTAATTGAAGATAATTGGAAGCTATCAGAGTGTGCTAGGTTGGTTTGCATCAACTTAGTCTCAATTAGAGTCAATGACGTCTGAAAACCACGAACACGCGGACGGACTGTCGATCGCCGACGTCGCGCGCGCGTACCGGGAGATGGCGGAGCTGCTCGAGCACGTCGTGCGGCGGCTCGTGCGCGACGCGGAGCCGGTCGTCGAGGACGCGTGCCAGTCAGCCTGGTGCCGGCTGGTCGGTCATCGCGCGCACGTTCGCGAGGAGACCGTGTTCGGGTGGCTCGCGCAGACGGCGATCCACGAGGCGTTCAAGCTCAGCCGCAGGCGGGCGCGCGACCTATCGCTGGACTTCGAGCTCGAGCAGGGCGCGGACCCAATCGCCCTGGGTCCCGAGCCGTGGGAGCTGCTCGCCGAGCGTGAGCGGATAAGCGGGGTGCGCAAGCTCGCGATCCGCTCGCAGCGGTTCGTCTGGCTGCACGCGCTCGGGCTGAGCTACACCGAGATGGCCGCGCACGAGCGGTGCAGCACCCGCACGGTCGACCGGCAGCTGGGGCGCGCCCGCGGGCGACTCCGCGCGGCCGCCTGACAGCTCCCCGCTCGGGTCCACCGCACGCTCGAGCCGCTCGCGCGCTCGAGGCTACTTCGCGCGCCCGCGCTTGCGCCGCCGCCGCTCCGCGGGGCTCAGCTTGCGCGGCTTCGGAGGCCGCTTCGACCCGGAGCGAGCCCCGACGCCGGCGTCCCCGTGGGCGGCATGGTGCTTGATCGGCGCGCGCCTGCGGGAGTCGCGCCAGATGAAGTACGAGATCCCGACGAGCAGCACGATCGCGCCGATCGCGATCCCGATCGCGGCGCCACCGCCCAACCCGCTGCCACCGGCGGTCGTGGTGGTGTTCTGAATGATCGTCGGTGCCGTCGCCGTGGGCGTCGTCACCGGCGCCTGCGGGAGGCCAGGCGAGAGAGGGTTCGACGGCCCCTGAGCGAGCGCGACGGCGGGCGACAGGGCCAGCGCTGCCCCCACGAGCCCCACAGCGATCCGCGCCCGCCAGACCATCACTAGCTATGCGAGTGGCTTCTCCATCGCGGGCGTCTCGGGAGCCTCGCGGTATGGCTGCTCGTCCGGGACGTCCTCCTCGTGGTAGACGCTCTCGGCGTTGACCGCCCAGATGTCGTGATGCGTGCCGAGCAGGATGTTGTCGACGGCGCGCATCGCGGTCAGCATCGAGTGGTCGGAGTTGTTGTAGCGGTGCAGCCCGTTGCGGCCGACCTGGATCAGGTTCGGGATCGTCGTGAGCCAGTCGCGGATCGTCGCGACGCGCTCGGCGTACTCGACGTCGTAGATCGGATACGCCTTGTGAACGCGCGCGACGAACCCGAACTTCACCTTGTCGGCCCGCGCTAGGTGGAGCTTCTCGATCTCCTGCCCGGCCATCGCGACGAGGTCGTCGTCGTCCATGTTCCAGAGCTCGTCGCCCTCGAAGCAGAAGTACTCCATCCCGATCGACGCGTCGCTCTCGTCCGGGACCATCCAGGGACTCCACGACTTGAAGTTCTGGATCCGCAGAACGCGAACGCCGGGCTGGTGGATGTAGATCCAGTTGTCGGGGAACGGGTCCTCGCCCTCGATCACGAGCAGGACCGTGAGGAACTCGCGGTAGCGCAGGCCGCGCGCCGCGTCACGGACCTCGCTGGGCGCCTCGGGCTCGGCGATGCCGACGGTCGTGCGCAGCGGCAGCGAGGAGATCACGTGCGAGGGCGTCAGCGTCTCGCCGGCGGCGACGATCTCGGTGACGCGTCCACCCTCGCCGAGCCGGATCCGGGTGACGGGCGCGTTGAGGCGCACCTCGCCGCCGTGGGCGCGGATGTCGGCGGTCATCTGCTCCCACATCTGGCCGGGGCCGTAGCGGGGGTAGTTGAACTCGGAGATCAGCGACTTGATCTTGTCGCCCTTGTTGCCGAGGAACGCGGCCTTGGCCGCGGCGAAGAACGACAGCCCCTTGATCCGCTGGGCCGCCCACTCGGCGCGGATCTCGTCGGTCGGCACCCCCCACAGCTTCTCCGTGTAGGTCTTGAAGAAGTGGTTGTAGAGCCGCTTGCCGAAGCGGTTCGTCACCCACTGCTCGAAGGTCTCCTCGCGCCCCTTCGGCTTGATCAAAGCCCAGAGATACGAGATCCCGACGCGCACGAGCTCGACCGGACCGAGCTTCTTGATCACGTCCATCCCCTGCAGTGGGTACTCGAGGAACTTGTCGTTCCAGTAGATCCGGGACTGACGCGGCCGCTTGAGGAACTCCTCCTTCATGATCTCGTGCCAGAGGTCGTCGACCTCCTTGACCTTGGTGAAAAACCGGTGGCCGCCGAGGTCGAAGCGATATCCGTCGCGAACTTCGGTGCGGGCGATTCCGCCGACCTGGTCCGTCGACTCGAGCACGATCACCGGCTTGCCCTGCTTGGCGAGCAGGTAGCCCGCCGTCAGCCCCGCGGGGCCTCCGCCGAGCACGACGACCGGGTGCTCAGGCGTGATCTCGGCGCCGGGAGCGGGAGCGGGGGTCTCGGGAGCGGTGTCGGGCATCTGGCTATCTCTTCTGGTACAGCAGCGCGCTGTCGGCGACGCAGCACGCACCACGATACGTGTGCGGCGCCCATGCGACGGGCTTCAAGCTGGGATCAGAGGCGAGGATCGCACCGAACTGCGCCGACCGCCGGCGCACGAGCAGCGTCCACGCCGCCGACCAGTTTCCGGCGCCCTCCGTCAGCGGACGGATAAACAGCACCTGCTGGCCGGGGCGGAGGGTAGCAAGCAGCGGATCGAGCGTTGCAGCGGGCTTGGCCTTGCCGAGCCGCTTCAGCGCGTACACCCAGTTCATGTACGTGGGGTCCGAGACCTTGCCGAGCGTGCTCGCGTATTGGAGGTTGTCCTTGCCCGGGAGGTAGTACCACGCGAGCGGCACCTGCTCGGGCTGGCCGAGGACCACGACGTCGCCGGGGTGAAGCTGTTTCGAGAGCTCGCCGCTGAGCTCTCGCATGTTGCTCTTGTACTGCGGCGTGTACGAGGACACGTGCACCGTGAACACGACCGACAGGACGATCGCGGCGAGGCCGACGATCCCGGCCCGCGCGGACCCCCACGCGGCCAGCAGCAGGATTGGGGCGAGCGCCGGGGCGAAGTAGCGCGAGACGAACGCCGGCGTGACCTGCGACGCGACCCACGCGATCAGCAGCGTCGCGATCGGGAGCACGATCAGTGCCCACATCATCGTCGCCTGCGGCGTCCGCCGGAACCGCTTGGTGAACAGGCTCGCGAGCCCGATGATCAGCGCGATCAGGAGCGCGACCGTGATCCGGTCGCCGCCGAGCAGGTCGCGCGAGATCAGGACGGGCGCGCCGAACCGCGGCGGCGGCGCCCACGGCGCACCCGTGTGGGCCGCCTGGTAGATGAAGTTCGGGAGCCACGGCAGGAACAGGATCCCCGCGCCGACGAACGCCAGCACCGCGTCCTTGACGAGCCCGCGGCGGTCGTCGCTGTTCAGCCAGATCGGGATCAGGGCGAGCACCGCGCCGA
Source organism: uncultured Solirubrobacterales bacterium (assembly GCA_963788565.1). GTDB lineage: Bacteria > Actinomycetota > Thermoleophilia > Solirubrobacterales > Solirubrobacteraceae > Palsa-465. The sequence goes on from CAWBHJ010000002.1 coordinate 168,318, forward strand.
CGGCGTAGAACAGCCCCCACGCGTGCGTGTAGAACATCAGCGCCTGGCAGATCGCGAACATGATCAGGTACTTGCGCCGGCGGAAAACGAATGCGTGGATGTAGGAGCCGGTCGCGAGGATCCCGAGCAGGCCCATCAGCTCGTACATCCGGGTCTCGCCCGCGTACGCGGTGAGGAACGGGCTGAACGCGAACAGCGTCGCGGCGTACAGGCCGGCGCGGCGGCCGAACAGGCTGTACCCGGCCCAGAACCCGGCCGGGATCGTCAACACGCCGAACAGCACCGACAGCCAGTGGGTGGCCGCCTCGCTCGAGCCGAACCCCTGGATCCAGAAGTGGAGCAGCAAGTAGTAGAGCGGCGGCGAGCCGTCGTGGCGGAGCAGCCCCGGTATCTGGCCCAGTGGGTGCGAGGCGATCCCGGTGGTGATCGCCTCGTCCATCCAGAACTGGCCGCCGATGAACTTGCTGCGCAGGTAGGCCGAGATCGCGACCAGCACGACCAGGACCCCCGCGTTGACCGCCCAGTTCGGGATCCGATCCAGCCACTTGGGCTGGTGGACGTCCATCACCCGCGGGACGCCGCGGACCGGTGCTTCGACCGTCGTCGCCATCAGAGGGAGGCTCCGTTCGCGCACTGGGCGAACACACGGAACGTCCGCTGCGTCGTCACGTGCGTGTAGCTGACGCCGTGCCACGCGCGGATGATCGGGAGTAGATGGGCGTTGCGCTGTGCGCGCGTCTGGAAGATCACGTTCGGCGGCGTGCCGGTGCCCGCCTCCGTCGGCGAGGCCTGGATCCGCCCCGTGTGCACGTCGAGGTTCCAGGCGAGCATCGGCACCTGGAAGCCCTCGGTCATGACCGAGCCGCAGGCGAGGATCCGCTCACGCCCGCCGGAGGCCTGGACCGCGCGGGTCATGTCGGTTCGAAGTTGCGCCTGGTAGTTGAGCGCGCGATGGGTCGCCGGCACGTCGATGATGCTCGGGCCGATCCACGGCGGCGTCGCGATCAGGATCGCGAGCGCGATCCCGACGGCGGCCGTTGTTGCGACCGCAAGGTGCCGGCGGATCGCGCCGACGTATCGCGCAGCGAGCTTCGCGGCGGTCGCCGCGCCCCAGCCCCAGCCGACGCCGCCGGCGATCGAGATCAGCGCCGAGCCCAGCACCAGGTAGCGGTCGTTGCCTGAGAACCCGGCCTGCGTCAGGACCGCGATCCCGACCCACCACAGCCAGCCGACCGTGCCGGCGGCGAGCAGCAGCATGCGCCCGCGGGTGCCGGACACGAGCGGGGTGCTGGAGCGCCACCAGCTCGCGCGCGTTCGCCACAGTCCGAACGCGGCCGCCGCCATCGCGAGCAGCGCCACGATCTTGATCCGGAACATCACCCGAGGCCACGCGTGCTGGCGAAGCTCGGTGCAGAACGGACACTTGGCGAGCGCCGCCGAGTTTGAACGGACGTGCTGCGCGCGCGTGACGCCGCGGAACAGGTGGCCGGAACCCCACAGCTCGGGGCCGAACCACAGGACCGGGATCAGCACGAACAGCCCCGCGACGAGCTTGCGCGCGCCCGGGTCCTTCCACCACAGGTAGAGGCCGTACGGCCCCCACAGCGCCCACAGCTCGGGCCGGTCGAGCGCCGCGAAGAAGCCAATGATGAACGCCTGCCGCCGGTGGCCGTCGAGGTGGCGATCGAGCGCGACCAGCACAAGCGCGGTCATCAGCCCCTCGGAGTAGCCGAGCGCGTTGTCGGTGACGAAGCCCTTGGAGTTGATCAGGCTCGCGGCCGCGACGAGCGCCGCGAACAGGATCGGGATGAATGCCGCCCGCCTTGCCCAGCCGACCGCGTCGCCGGGCACGCTGACGATGTCGCGGGTGATCCGCCATGCGACCTTGAAGGTCATCGCGACCGCCATCAGCGCGCCCGCGCGCGCGACCACCAGCCACAGGTCGGGCGCCGCGCCGCCGAACAGCGAGAAGACGGTCGTGAAGATCACCGGCAGCGGCTTCCACGTCGGACCGCCCGTCGTCACGAGGTCGAGGTGCGCGATCTCCCGCCCCCACACGAGCCACGACCACGGGTCGTAGCTGGGGGTCGACGGGATCAGCAGCGACAGCGCCGCGATCGCCAGCGCCGCGACGGTCAGCACCAGGTACAGGCGGCCACCCGCGAGGCGGCTCGTCAACGACACGGAGCCGATCGAAGGTCGGCTAGGGGAGGGTGCGGTCAGCTCTGCGGTCGGCACGGACATTGCCCTTGGATCATCCGCCGACGCCCTGCGACATGCAGAGCTCGATCTTCTTCATCTCGCTGTCAGACGCCCCGTTCGGATACACCTGGGCAGCCCCGATCACTTCGGAAGCCTGTGCCGAGGGAACTCCCTGGATCTGCTGCCCCTGCGCGATTCCGGGTGTCGGCTGGTACCAGATCTGCGGTCCACTCGGAGGCTGCCCGACCTGCACGCCAAAGGGTCCCAGCCTGGTCACCTGAAAGTGTTCATTGTGCAGGCACGTGAGGTGGTTCTTCGGGTAAGTGAACTGGCTCTCGATTTTGCCGCGACCTTGCGGCTGCGACGCGGCCGACCCGCAGCCGCAGAGAACTATTGCGGCGAGGCCGGAGGCCAACGCCACCTTCGAGGAGGGCATCCCTTAACACGGTAGAGGATCATCCAGCTTGTGATCCCGCTCGCGGCGCTCAGTGGACCGCTTCCAAAGGCGGGCGTCGTGGCGGTCGCGCTGGTCGTCGCGGTCACGTTGCTCCATCCAGACGCGCGGGCGCGCGCGGGCGCGATGCTCGGTGCGCTGGTGCTCGCGCCGGCGCTGCTGCTGGCGGACATCTGGCACTCGCCGCAGCTGTCGATCATCCACCGGCACCCAGCCTTCGCGGCGGCGATCGCCGTAGCAGGGCTGCTGCTCGTCGCGGGGCTGGCGGTCCTGATCTGGCGGCGTCCCGCACTGCTCGCGCCGCTCGTGCTGGTGGCGATCCCGTTCCGTGTTCCGATCGCGACGGGTCCAACGACCTCGAACCTGCTGGTGCCGCTGTACCTCGTCGTCGGTGCCGGCGCGCTCGCGTTCATCGTTCCGTCGCTGCGTGGGCGCGGTGCGTCGTCGCCGGGCTCGAGCGCCGACGGCCTGGTCGAGGAGCCGCCGCGCGCGGGCTGGGTCGAGCGCCTGCTCGCGCTGTACGTCGTCCTCTACGCCGTCCAGGCGATCTACTCGCCCGACTTCGAGAAGGCGCTCCAGCAGATGGTGTTCTTCTATGTCCCGTTCGCGCTGCTGTTCTGCCTGCTGCGGCAGCTGCGGTGGACGCCCGTGCTGCTCCGTCGCTGCCTGGTCGTGATCGTCAGCCTCGCGCTCCTTCTGGCGGCGGTCGGGTTCGTCGAGTACGGCACCAAGACGCTGTTTCTCAACCCGAAGCTGATCGCCGAGAACAACGTCCACACCTACTTCGCGATCAACTCGGTGTTCCTCGACGCCGACATCTTCGGCCGGTTCCTGGCGCTGGTGATGATCCTGCTGGCGGCGGTGCTGCTCTACAGCCGGCGGCGCCGTGCCCAGCTGGAGGCGACGGGCGCGCTCGCGGTGCTGTGGGCGGGACTCGTCCTCACCCTTTCTCGCTCGAGCCTCGCGGCACTGCTCGTCGGGCTCGGGATCCTCGGCGCGATGCGCTGGCGGGCGAGGCCGATCCTATTCGTCGCCGTGGCGGTCGCGATCGCGGGGGTCGTCGCCGTGGTCGTCTCGCCGAACACGTTCGGCTTGAACCAGGGACTGAACGGCGCCTCGAGCGGCCGCGCGGGGCTCGTCGGCGGCGGCGCGCAGCTGTTCGGGGAGCGGCCGGTGTGGGGCTACGGCTCGGGCTCGTTCGAGACCGAGTACCACCGGATCCACCCGGCGAGCTCGCTGACGGCCTCGCACACGATCGCGATCACGATCGCCGCCGAGCAGGGGCTGATCGGGGAGCTGGTCTACCTGGCGCTGGTGGTCACCGCGGCGGTCGTGCTCGTCCGCGGGGCCCGAGCCGACCCGGCCCGCGCGGCGATCGCCGCGGCGTTCCTCGCGCTTGTCTTCCACACGCTGCTGTACGCCGACTTCCTCGAGGACCCGGAAATGTGGACGCTGCTCGGGATCGGAACGGCACTCGCCTACGCGGCGCGATCCTCGCGCGCGCGTCAGACCGCGAGCTCGGCAAACGACAGATCGTCGATCGCCGCGACCGCGCCGGGAACCGTCGCCTGAGCCTCTTCGAGCAGCGGCTCGAGCGACGCCTCGAACGGCGGCAGGTGGATCAGCGCGAGCCGGTCCACTCCGGCCTTCGCGGCGACGTCGGCGGCCTGCGCCGCTGATGAATGGATGTTCGGGTTGCGCGGGGCGCTGTCCAGGTACCAGGCTTCGTGCGCGAGCAACTCCGTCCCCTCGGCGAACGCCGCCGAGTCCGGGTCGTACGCGGTGTCGGTAATCCACGCGAGCGTGTCGTTGAAGCGGAGGCCGAGCGTTGGCGCGGAGTGACGATCCTGGCGCCGGTGGGTGATCCGCACGCCGGCGAGCTCCAGCTCGCCCGGGCCGATCTCGCGCACCTCGATGTCCTGCCGTTCGAGCGGGACGGGATGGAACGGCTCGCGCGAGACGTGGTCCAGCAGCTCGTGAGTCGGGATGCCATACAGCAGCCTCCCGGGCCCCCAGATCGTCGTTTGCTCGCACAGCCCGATCGACGGAAGGTAGGCGAGCCCGGCGATGTGATCGAGGTGAAAGTGCGTGAGCAGGATGTCGATCCTGCTGATGCCGCTCAGCAGCTGCGGTCGCTCGATGAACCTGGCCACGCCCGTGCCGGCGTCGATGATGATCGCGCTATCCCCCTCGCGCAGAAGCGCGCACGCGGTGTGTCGTCCGTGCGCGGGGATCCATCCACCGCCGCCGAGAATGCTCAGCACGTTAACAACCTTATGGGATGCCGCTACGCGGCCTGTGGGATGCGGCTACGCGGCTGGCCGCGATTGGCGCTCGCAGCGCGCGCAGATGCAGTGGCGCCCGTGTACGGGCGGCACGTCGAGGCCAGCCATCGCAGGGTTGCTACGGCGCGCCTCGGGGTGAGCCGCGGCGGCTCCCGACGCCCGTCGAGGCCGGCGGGCGAATCCAACTACGCGGAGGAAAGGAGTCCAGGTCATCTGTTGCTCACAACGATAGGAACACCGACGGCGGAAGTTAGTGTCACCAACTCGTACCCCTCTTCGAGAACTATTAGGCCGGCGAGCTGATCGTTGAACGCAGGGGTACCCGGCCGGCCCGGTGCCGCTCCAAGGTGTCCACGTTCGCCCGATCCCGTTATAGAGCTCTGATCGGCGAAACCGGACTTCGGGTTGAGCGGATTCCGGTCGTTTGGGGGGCGGTCGTTTGGCGGGTGGGCTCAGCCGCGCTCGGCCTTGCGCTGCTCGCGGCGCTCGCGCCGCTGCTCCTCGCGGGCGCGCCGGGTCGCGTCGGATCGCTTGGCGGGCCCTCCCCGGAGACCGACCGTGAACGGTCCCGCGAACGGGGCGGGGATCCGCTCGGTGTCCTGCGATCCGCAGTCAGGACACGGCGCCAGCCGGTCGTGCGGGGTCCGCTCCTCGAACTCCTTGCCACAGGCGTGGCAGCGAAAGTCGTAGAGCGGCATCGATCGGCCCTAGCCGGCGGCGGCTAGAGCCTCCTCGACGGTCGGGTAGACGACCATCTCGGTGATCAGCCCGTCCCGGAAGCTGATGATCTCGCCGTGGGGCTGCGGTGGCTCGGGAGCGTCTGACGAGGGCCGGCGGCGGAGCACGAGCGCGACCCGGTCGCCGGACAGCTCGCGGGCGTCGAGCAGCTCGACCGCAACCCCGCGCTCGATCGCCTCGCGCATCCAATGCAGCGCCTGCTTGCGGTTCTGGCAGCCGCCGGTGTCGTCGCCGGCGCCGTGCCACCGGACGTCGGGCGCCAGCATGTCCGCGATCGCGTCGACATCGCCCCGCGAGGCGGCCTCGAAACCACCGCGGACGAGCCCGACCAGATCGTCGCTCATCGCTCGATTATCGCGCGCGGGTGGTGCGTGCGCTCTGGGGTTTGACATACCGGCTGGTATGCGATTAGATACCGAGCGGTATCTGGGATGACGGACTCGATTCACACGTTCTTGTTCGCGGATCTCGTCGGCTTCACCGCGCTGGCCGAGCTCGAGGGTGACGATCGGGCGCTGGAGGTCGTGCTCGCGCTGCAGCGACGGGTGCGCGGGCTGCTCGAGGAGCACTCGGCGGAGCAGGTGAAGACGATCGGCGATGGGCTGATGCTCCGGTGCTCGGACCCTCGGGGCGCGATCCTGCTGGGGCTGCGGCTGATCGAGCAGATCAACGGCGACAACGGCGTTCCGCCGGTACGAGTTGGGATACATACCGGGCCCGCGCTCGCCAACGACGGCGACTGGTACGGGCGCGCCGTCAACGTCGCCGCGCGGCTGTGCGCGGTCGCCCCAGGCGGCGAGGTGATGGTCTCGGACTCGACCCGCGAGGCCGCCGGAGCCCTCCCCGATATCGATTGGGGCGAGCGCGAGCTGCACTGGCTGCGCAACGTCTCAGAGCCCGTCGGCACCTATCTCGTCAGCGCATGTCCGGAAAGGCTCGCGAAGCCTTGGCTCGACCGCGCGCCGGCTTCGATGGTCCTGCGGCCGAGGCCCGATCAAGGAAGCGACCGCGTGAGCACGACCGACGGCACGCTGCCGCCCGGGCCGAGGATGCCGGTCGCGCTGCAGACGGCGATCTGGGCGCGCCATGCGCAGTGGATGCTGCGGCAGTGCGCGGCGCGGTTCGGTGAGACGTTCACGCTGCGGATCGTCTACGAGGGCACGTGGGTGATGTTGTCCAACCCGGAGCACGTAAAGCAGGTGTTCACCGGCGATCCGCGCGTGTTCCACGCCGGCGAGGGCAACAAGATCCTGCTCCCCGTGCTCGGCGAGCACTCGCTGCTGCTCCTCGACGACAGCGGCGCACATGGAGCAGCGCAAGCTGCTGCTCCCGCCGTTTCACGGCAAGCGGATGCAGCGCTACCGGCGAGCTGATGGCCGAGATCGCGGCGGAGGAGATCGAGCGGTGGCCGAGCGGCGAGCCCTACCGGCTGCGCCCGCGGATGCAGGCGATGACGCTCGAGATCATCCTCCGCGCGGTGTTCGGGCTCGAGCAGGGCGAGCGGCTCGAGCGGCTGCGGGTCGAGCTGCGCAAGCTGCTGGACGTGCTGACCCGGCCCGAGATGCTGCTGTTCGCTGATGCTGCTGGGCCCCGAGCGGCTGTCCGGTTCGGCCCGTTCCGGTCGGATGACTCGCAGGTCGACGCTCTGATCCTCGAGGAGATCGCCGAACGCAGGAAGCGCCGCCGACCTCGACCGAGCGCGACGACATCCTCTCGATGCTGCTCTCGGCGCACCACGAGGATGGGCAGCCCGATGAGCGACCGCGAGCTTCGAGACGAGCTCCTGACCCTGCTCGTCGCCGGACACGAGACGACCGCGAACGCGCTGGCGTGGGCGGTCGAGCGGCTGATCCGGCATCCCGACAAGCTCGACCGGCTCGACTGAAGAGGTGCGCGCCGGAGAGAACGGAGTACCTCGACGCGGTGGTGACCGAGACGCTGCGTCTACGGCCGGTGATCTCGCTGGTTGCACGGAGGCTGACCGAGCCGGTCGACGATCGGCGGCTGGGAGCTGCCGGCGGGCGATCACGGTGACGCCTTCGATCTACCTCGTGCACCGGCGGCCCGACGTGTATCCGAATCCGGAGCGGTTCGAGCCCGAGCGCTTCCTCTCCAACCCACCCGGGACGTACAGCTGGATCCCGTTCGGGGGCGGCGTACGGCGCTGCATCGGCGGCGTCGTTCGCGCAGTTCGAGATGCAGGTCGTGCTCGCGGAGCTCGTCAAGCGCCGCAGCATGACGCCCACGCGGTCCGAGTCGGAGCCGAACCTCCGCCGCGCGATCACCGAGACGCCGCGCCATGATGCCGAGGTGGTGCTGGCATGACGACCGAGACGCTGACCCGGCGCGAGAAGCAGCAGCAGCACCCGCAAGTCGCTGCTGCGCGCGGCCGCCAAGCTGTTCTGCAAGCGCGGGCTTGAAGGCGCCTCGATCGACGAGGTCGCGCAGGCCGCCGGATACACCAAGGGAGCCTTCTACGCGAACTTCAAGAGCAAGGAGGAGCTGTTCCTGGTGATGCTCGACGAGCGCTTCGCCGAAGGAGCTGGAACGGCTCGACAGGGCGCTCGCCGGGAACTCAGGAGCCCGAGGACGAGGCGCGAGCCGCCGCCGATGGACTTCGTCCACTTCGCCGGCGACGAGGACTGGCCGAAGCTGTACTTCCAGTTCGTCGCCCACGCCGCGCGCAACGACGAGTTCCGCGAGGAGCTGGCGACCCGTCACCGCGCGATGCGGGCACGGCTGTCGGAGATCCTCGAGCGCTGGAAGCGGACGACCGGCCACCAGCCGCCGTTCCCGATGGAGGACGTCACGGCGATGATGTCGTTCATGGCCGACGGGTTCCTCGTCGACCGGATCGTCGAGCCGGACCTGAGCGAGGACCTCTACGCGTCGATGGTCGACCGTGTTCCTCCGCGGGCTGAAGGCGATGGCGATCGACCAGGAGGCCGCGGAGGCCGGCGGCTCCCTCTGAGCTACGCGGCCGCGGTCGAGGCGCCGACCTCGGCGTACACAAGCCCCTCGAAACCGAGTGAGGCCTCCACGGCCGGCAGATCGAAGAACGGCAGCACCTGCGTCAGGAAGGTCCCGGCGACACCCGTGCTGCGGTCGATCCAGTAGAAGCAGTTGAACAGCCCGGCCCAGTCGCCGGTGCCGGCGTGGCGCATACCGGGGATGTCCTCGAACACGAGGTGGAAGCCGTACCCGAAGCCCTGCTTGAACGGCATCGCCGGGACGTCGTTCGACAGCTCCGGCACCGTCGAGACCATCACCTCGGGCAGCGACAGGCCGTCGAGGTGCTCGCTGAAGGCGAGCTCGACCGTCTCGGGGTTGAGAATCCGCTCGCCGTCGAGCTCGCCGCCGCGGAGCATTGCCCGCATGAACCGCAGGTAGTCGGGGCCGGTCGAGAGCGCGCCGGCGCCGCCGGAGTAGTACTCGGGCTCGGTCGGCAGCTCGAACTCGGAGATCCCGAGCGTGCCGTCGGCGGCGCGCGAGTGAACGCGCATCAGCCGCTGCTCGAGCTCGTCGGTCAGCACGAACGTCGTGTCGTTCATCCCGAGCGGGCCGAAGATGTGCTCCGTGCAGTAGGCGTTGAGGTCCTGCCCACTGACCGCCTCGAGCGCCAAACCAAGCCAGTCGATGCTCGTCCCGTACTGCCACCGCGTTCCCGGGTCGGCGATCAGCGGGGCCTCGAGCGCCTCGCGAGTGCCGCTCGTCATATCCGGCAGGCCGGTGAGCTCGAGGTAGCGGTGCAGCTCGGGACTCGTGAAGTGGTACGCGAGCCCGGAGGTGTGGGTGAAGAGGTCGTGGATCGTGGCCTGCCTCGCCGGCGGGCGCAGGCGGGGCGTATCGCCGTCGAAACCGTCGATCACCTGGAGCTCGGCGAACGCGGGCAAGACCTCGGCGACAGGCTGCTCGAGTGAGAGCCTGCCCTGCTCGACCAGCTGCAGCGCCGCGACGCTGGCGAGCGCCTTCGTCATCGACGCGATCGCGAAGGTCGTGTCTGGCTGCACCGGCCGCGGGTCATCGAGAGAGAGCTGGCCGAAGGCGCCCTCGTACAGAGTCCCGTCCCGGTCGCCGGCGACGGCTACGACACCTGGCACCGCGCCCTTGTCAACCGCGCCCTGCAGCAGCGCGTCGATGTTGCTCGATTCCACTCTCATCCTCCTTCGGCCCGCGGTCCGGTTTGGGCAACCCTAACCGACCGGCCGCGCCTCGCTACGCTTCCGCGCCTCATGTCCTTGACCGTGGTGGGATCGATCGCGTTCGACGCGGTGAAGACGCCGTTCGGGACCCGCGAGCGGATGCTCGGGGGGTCGGCGGTGCACTTCGCGCTCGCGGCCTCGTTCTTCGACGAGGTCCACGTCGTCGGGCCCGTCGGCGACGACTTCGGCGAGGCCGAGTACTCGGTGCTCCAGGCGCGCGGGGTCGACACGCGGGACATCGAGCGAGTCGAGGGCGGCAAGACCTTCTTCTGGGCCGGCGAGTACGGCTGGGACCTGAACGACCGCACGACGCTCGACACCCAGCTGAACGTGTTCGCCGAGTTCGAGCCGAAGCTGTCCGAGGTCTCCCGCGATGCGGAGGTCCTGTTCCTCGCGAACATCCAGCCGGACCTCCAGCGCGCGGTCCGGCAGCAGTTCGACGCACCGCGGTTCGCCGCGCTCGACTCGATGAACCTGTGGATCGAGACGACGCGGGACTCGCTGGTCGAGACGATCGGCGCCGTCGACTGCGTGATGCTCAACGACTCCGAGGTCCGGCAGCTCACCGGGGAGCCGAACCTGATCAGGGCGCTCCGCGGGGTTCAGCAGATGGGGCCGAGCGTGGTCGTCGCCAAGCAGGGCGAGTACGGGGCCGCGATGCTGACCCAGGAGGGCTTCTTCGCGCTGCCGGCGTTCCCGCTCGAGGACGTGATCGACCCGACCGGAGCGGGCGACTCGTTCGCCGGCGGCTTCATGGGCTACATCTCGGCCCACAGCGAGGCGGCGATCGGCCACGAGATCCTGATCCAGGCGATGGCCTACGGCACCGCGCTCGCGTCGTTCAACGTCGAGGAGTTCGGCGTCGAGCGGGTCGCACGGCTGACGAGCGACGAGATCTCCGAGCGGGTCGCGGAGCTCCGCCGCGTGACGGTCTTCGACGAGCGCCCGATCGCCCTTCGGGGGTAGGACGCCGGCCAACGATGCTGCTGGACTCCGGTATATCGGAGTCCAGCAGCAATGTTCGCGTTGGATCTCCGCAGCGTCCGATCTTCGCCCGTGACAGCGGCGCCCAATAGGGGTAGCATCGGCCGCGAAGTGACTTGGGGATTTGTCTGGCTGATGTTGGCTCTGAAGATCCCGCTGATCGGGCTCATCTGCATTGTCTGGTGGGCGATCAAGCAGGAGCCTGAGGAGTCATCCGAGCGCGGCGACGACGGCGGCATCAAGCGCCACCGTCACCACCCCCGCAAGCCGTTCCCGCGCCACCCCCGTCGCGGCCCCCACGGCGACCCCGCGCCGGTGCCCCCGGCCCGGGTGCGCACGGTCCGCGCGCGGGCGCGGTCGTACGGGCACTAGAGCGCGGCTGCCCCCAGCCGCCCCCGCTGCCACACTTGCCGCGTGAGCGAGAACCCGACCTCCGTCCTCTCCGACGGCACGATCCTCGCGCTCGTCGAGCAGGGGCGGATCCGGGTCGATCCCTGGGACCCGAGCCTGGTCCAGCCGGCGAGTGTCGACCTGCGGCTGGGCGACTCGTTCCGGGTCTTCCACAACTACCGCGTCTCGACGATCGACCTCCACAACCCGCCAGAGGGACTGACCGAGGAGGTCGTGGTCAACGCCGACGAGTCGTTCGTGATCCACCCGGGCGAGTTCTGCCTGGGACGGACGCTCGAGTGGGTCGAGCTCCCCGACGACATCGTCGCCCGCATCGAGGGCAAGTCGAGCCTCGGCCGCCTCGGTCTCATCGTCCACGCGACCGCCGGCTTCTGCGATCCCGGCTGGAAGGGAACGCTGACGCTCGAGCTGAACAACTTGACCCGCGTTCCGATCAAGCTGTACCCGGGGCTGCTGATCGCGCAGCTGTCGTTCATGTCGCTCGACCGTCCCGCGCTGAAGCCGTATGGGAGTCCCGAGCTCGGCAGCCACTACCAGGGACAGCGGGCCGCGACCGAGAGCCGGTACCACGGCGCTCGGGACGGCGGCATCTGAAATAGTTGCGGCCGTGCTGAGCCTGCTGATCGCGGCCGCCGAGCCTTCGAGGGTCCCGTTCTACATCGCGGGCGCGGTGTTCGCGGGGTGGGCGGTTGTGCTCTCGACGATTGGCCTGACGCGCCCGAGCTTTCCGTACGGCGTTGCGGGCCAGCGGGCGGTCATCGGCATCAGCTTGCTGCTCGCCGGGCTGGCGATCGCGATGGCGATCGTTACCGACCCGTAGCCGGAGCCCGCGCCGCGTTCGTCCCATTCCGCCCGGGTACTAGAGTGATATCCGGCCGTCGATGACCGCGCGTTAGGAGAACCAATGACCACTGAGACTCAGCAACAGGACGGCGCCGGCGTAGCAAGCGGGGACCAGACCCTGACGATCACGGACAACCGGACCGGCAAGCAGTACGTGGTCCCGATCGACGACGAGACGATCCGGGCGATCGAGCTGCGGCAGATCAAAGTCAACGACGACGACTTCGGGTTGATGACCTACGACCCGGCGTACATGAACACCGCCTCGTGCCGCTCCGCGATCACGTTCATCGACGGCGAGCGGGGAATCCTCGAGTACCGCGGCTACCCGATCGAGCAGCTCGCCGAGCGGTCGAGCTACCTCGAGGTCGCCTACCTGCTGGTCCACGGCGAGCTGCCGACCACGAAGCAGCTCGAGCAGTGGGTCCACGAGATCACGATTCACACGTTCGTGCACGAGAACGTCAAGGAGTTCATGCAGGGCTTCCGCTACGACGCGCACCCGATGGGGATGCTGCTGGCCTCGGTCGGAGCGCTCTCGACCTTCTATCCCGAGGCCGCGCAGATCAAGGACGAGGAGCTCCGCTACATCCAGGTGATCCGGCTGATCGCGAAGATGCCGACGCTCGCCGCGTTCTCGTTCCGCCACAACCAGGGCAAGCCGTACGTCTATCCGGACAACGAGCTGTCCTACCCCGGCAACTTCCTCTCGATGATCTACAAGATGACCGAGATCCGGTACGAGCCCGACCCGCGGCTCGAGCGTGCGCTCGACATCCTCTTCATCCTCCACGCCGACCACGAGCAGAACTGCTCGACCAGCGCGGTGCGCAGTGTCGGCTCATCTCAGGTCGACCCGTACTCGGCGGTCGCCGCCGGCATCGCGGCGCTGTACGGCCCGCTCCACGGCGGCGCCAACGAGCAGGTCCTGCGGATGCTCCGTCGGATCGAGACCAAGGAGAACATCCCGGACTTCGTCAAGGGCGTGAAGGACGGCAAGGAGCGGCTGATGGGCTTCGGCCACCGCGTCTACAAGAACTACGACCCTCGCGCCAAGATCATCAAGACGGCCGCCGACGACGTGTTCGAGGTGACCGGCACGAGCCCGCTGCTCGACATCGCGCTCGAGCTCGAGAAGATCGCGCTCGAGGACGAGTACTTCATCGACCGCAAGCTGTACCCGAACGTCGACTTCTACTCGGGGATCATCTACGAGGCGCTCGGAATGCCGGTCGAGATGTTCCCGGTGCTGTTCGCGATCGGGCGGACCAGCGGCTGGATCGCGCAGTGGCTCGAGATGATCGACGACCCGGAGCAGAAGATCGCGAGACCGCGGCAGATCTACACCGGCAAGCGCGGCCGCGACTACGTCCCGATCGGCGAGCGTTCATAGCCCGCGGCAGTGCCCTGGCGGCTGATCGTTAGGGCCGGTCCGAAGGTCGACAAGGATCGGTTCGACGGGCTCGCGCCCGCGCTCGACGAGCTCGAGCGTCGCGCCCGCGAGCTCGTCAAGACCGCACCGCGCGGCGAGATCGATGTGATGACGAGGCAGTTCGAGCCCGTCCAGCAGGTCGCGGCGCGGCTCGAGGTCTCCGGGCCCCAAGCGCTGCTGCCGAAGACCCACGCCGGGGTCGACGTTCGCGGCGACGGTTCGGTCGAGGCCTACGTCGGACGCGTGCGACGCGCAGTTGTGGACCAGCGAAACGGCGAGGACGCGTTCGCGGCGCTCCGCCGCGTGCTCTCAGCGGACACCGATGAGTCCGCCCCGGCGAAGCCGTCGTAGCTCTCATGAGCGTTCAAGATTTGAACAGGTTTGTCGGCAGGTGGGAGACGAGCGCTGTGGCTCCATGGGCCGAGGGGGTCCCGCCCGGCGAGACGGTGTTCGAATGGCTCGACGGAGGGCCGCTGCTCGTCCAGCGCCTTCAGATCCCGATTCCCGAGGCGCCCGACCTGATCGCGGTGATCGCCGCGGACCCGGCGAGCGGCGGCTTCCTGCAGCACTACTTCGACTCCCGAGGCGTCGTCCGCCTCTACCTGATGGCCGTCGAGGACGGCGTCTGGAGCCTGTCGCGCACCGAGCCCGACTTCTCCCCGCTCGACTTCTCCCAGCGCTTCACCGGCGTCTTCGGCCACGACGGCGACTCGATCGCCGGCCGGTGGGAGATGGCCCACGAGCCCGACGACTGGCAGCTCGACTTCGAGCTGAACTACAGGCGGCTCGCGTAACCGCCGCTACAGCACCAGCGTGGTGCCGTTGCGCCGCAGCCAGCGCAGCTGCTCGCGGTAACCGGGGCAGCGGGACTCCACGAGCTTCCAGAACCGTGGCGAATGGTCATGCACCTCGAGGTGGCAGACCTCGTGCCAGACGACGTAGTCGAGCACCGGCTCGGGGGCGAGCAGCAGCCGCCAGTTGAAGCTCATCGCGCCCGACGACGAGCAGCTCGCCCACCGCGTGCGCTGTCCCCGGATCGTGAGGCTCGAGTACGACAGGCCGGCCTGGGCGCACGCCCCGTCCAGCCGCGCCGCGACCTCACTCCGCGCGGCGCGGCGGTAGAAGCGCTCGATCGCCGGCAGCCCCCTCTCGCCGGCCGGGACCAGCAGAAGATCACCGCGCCGGTGGGCCCGCGTCCGCCCCGGCTGCGCCACCACCCGCAGAGCGCGGCCCAGGTACGGGACCGTGTTGCCACGGGCGGCGACCGACTCCCGCGCGCGTTCGAGCTCGGCGACCCGGCGCTCGATCCACGGGCGCAGCTCGCGGACTGCGGCGGCCGCCTCGCGCTCCGCCGCGCGTCGCGGGAGGACCACCTCGACCCCACGCGCCGAGTCGATCGTCACGCGGACGCGCCGTGCGCGGGCACTCCGACGGACCGTGTAGTCGATCTCCGGGGACATTGGAGGGGAGAGAGTACGGTCAGCGTCCGACATGCCCTCGTTCCCGGACCTTGACGAGCCGCTGACCGACAACCAGGTGCGCCTCCGGCTCGCGGCCGAGCACGACATCCCCGAGGTGCTGATCGCGTATCAGGACGACTCCGAGCTGCACCTGCGGATGGGTGAGCCGCGGCCGCCGAGCGGCGCCGAGCTCGGGCGGCTCGCCGAGCGGGCCGCCGATGACCGCTCGGCCGGGGTCGCGATGACGCTGACGATCGTCGGCCCCGGCTCGGATGTGTGCCTCGGGCAGGTCACCGTCCACCACGTCAACTGGGAAAACGCGCGCGCCGAGCTCGGGATCTGGGTGGCGCCCGGGGCGCGCGGCCGCGGCCTCGCACGGACCGCGCTGAGGCTCGTCGCCACCTGGCTGCTACAGGATCTCGGGTTCCAGCGGGTCCAGCTTCTGAGCGAGCCTGGCAACGAACGGCTGATCAGGGCGGCGACCGGCGCCGGATTTCAGCGCGAGGGGGTGCTCAAGGGGTTCCTGCGCGGGCAGGGAGCCCGGGTCGATGTCGTGATGCTGTCGCTCGTGCAGACAGATCTGACAGGCTGATCGGCGATGGCGACGTCGCGGGTGAAGCTTCCGCCGGGCGTTCGCACCCCGTTCGAGGTGTACGTCAACGGCGTGCGGCAGGAGCTAGGTGGGGACTACTCCGTCTCCGAGGGCGAGCTCGTGTTCGAGCGCGAGCTGGTGCAGCAGAAGCTCGGGCCGTGGGCCTGGTTCATGGGGTTCTGGGGGATCGGCACGTACAAGCGCAACGACGAGGTCGACATCCGCTACGAGATCGACGGCCGCCCCGCCCTCGCCCACGCGCTGCCGATTACCCAGTCCTGACGAGCGGACGCGGATCCTTAGGGATCCGCGACCTTGACGACTTCCCTGCGAACCCACGGGCGCAGCAGCTTCAGCGCCGACAGGATCGCTCGCGTCGCTGGCGAGCGGTTGAGCGTGTAGAAGTGGATTCCGGGGGCGCCGCGGGCCAGCAGCTCGGCGCACTGGAGTGTCGCGTACGAGACCCCGAGCTCGACCACCGCGTCGGCATCGCCGGCGCGAAGCTCGAGCTGCTCGAGCAGCGACTCCGGAATCGTCGCGCCGCACATCCCGGTGATCGTCTTGATCTGGCGCACGTCGGTGATCGGCATGATCCCCGGCAGGATCGGGACGTCGATGCCGGCACCGCGGGCCTCCTCGACGAACCGGAAGTACAGCTCGCTGTCGAAGAACAGCTGCGTGATCAGGAACGAAGCGCCCGCCTCCACCTTGTCTCGCAGGAACCGGAGGTCGGACGCGAGGTCGGGCGCCTCGGGGTGGACCTCGGGGAAGCACGCCGCGCCGATCCCGAACGCGCCGCGCTCGGCGATAAGCGCCGCGAGCTCGGTCGAGTAGTGCAGCCCGCCGGGGTGGGGCCGCCACTCGGTCTCGCCCTTCGGCGGATCGCCCCGCAGCGCGAGCACGTTGTCGATGCCGGCGCCGGAGATCGTGTCGAGGATCTGGTTCAGCTCCTCGCGGGTCGCGCCGACGCAGCTCAGGTGGGCCATCGCCTCGATCCCGAGGTCACGCTTGATCCAGCGGGTGATCTCGACGGTCCGGTCCCGGGTCGTGCCGCCCGCCCCGTATGTGACCGACGCGAAATCGGGCTCGAGCGGGCGCAGCGCTTGGAGCGCGGCGCGGAGGTTCCGCTCGCCGTCGTCGGTCTTGGGCGGGAAGAATTCGAACGAGAAGACGGGTTCGTCGGCGGAGGCGAGGATCTCGTCGATACGCACGGCGCGGGCTACTCTACCGACCTTGACACGACCGTGTCAAGGTTGGTGGCGGAGGTCAGCTGCCACCGGGACGCGTCGCCGTCGCGCTCGGAGACCGCCTCTCCGAGCTGCTGCAGGTGTGTCAGGTACGAGAGCGTCTCGCTCAGCTGCCAGCTGGCGTTCTGAGGAGTGAGGGGGTCCTCGTACACGGACGGCGCGATCTCGATGGCCGTCTTCGGACCCTCGGCGAGCGCCGCGCGCACGGCGGTGATCCGTTCCGTCGCGAGCTCCCGCGACGCGGCGATGTGGCCGCGAACGTCGACGAACGGCCGCCCGTGGCCCGACAGCCCGAGCCGGGCGTCGAGCCGGTCGACGACGTCGAGCGAGCGCAGGAACTCGCCGGCCGGATCCGGCGTCCACCCGTAGTCATAGAACAGAGAGATCCGCCCGAGCACGTGGTCCCCGGAGATCAGGATCCGGCGCTCGGGCTGGTACAGGCACACGTGCGAGGGCGCGTGGCCAGGCGTCTCGTACGCCCGCCAGGTGCCGAGGTCGGTCTCGAACTCGACCCCGTCGACGAGCCCTCTGTCGGGCTCGATGATCTTCGCGATCCCGGACGGGACGTCCTTCGGGAAGCGCTCGGCGTAGCGGTCGAGCACGGGCCCGGGCACCCCGCTCTGGCGGCCGATCTCGAGCCGGCGCGCGAGGATCGCGCCGGGGTCGCCGAACGTCTCGGTTGCGTGCCGGTGGTTGGGGTGCATCCACAGCTCACACTCGGCGCGCTCGACGATCGGCGCCGCCTGACCCCAGTGATCGGAGTGCGCGTGGGTGACGGCAAGCAGCCGCACGTGCTCGATCCGCAGGTTGACCTGGCTCATCGCGCGTTCCAGCTGTTCGATCGAGCCGGGTTCGTAGTAGCCGGTGTCGATCAGCACGACGCCCGAGCCGGCCGCGATCGCCCAGGCGTTGCCGTGCGGAACGCCCGGCCAAGGGAGCGGCAGCCGCAGCCGCCACAGCCCCGGCAGGACTCGCTCGCCGCGTCCGAGCTCGCGCTTGGAGGTCATCCCGCGGACGATATTGACGGCACGTAGACTCCGCAGCCTGGTGGCCCCCTTCGGACACGCGCTGACATTCGAGCGGCCCCCGGCGGCCCTGGACTTCGTCCTCGTCGCCTCGCGCAGCGCTGCTGCGCGTCGGCTCCTGCGTCCTCGTCCAGCATCCGCCGGTGACCCCTCTCGGTGTCACCGCACGCCCGAAGAGCGCCACTGATGGCCACCCCGACCGAGATCGCCAAGCGCTACTTCCAGGCGGCCGCGGATCGCGACGTGGACGCGATGGTGGCCTGCTGGGCCCCCGGCGGGCTCGAGCGGTTCGTCGGCCAGCAGGAGGTGCTGGCGCCCGGAGGCGTGCGGGAGTACTTCACCGAGCTGTTCGCGGCGTTCCCCGACTTCAGGTTCGAAACGCTCGATACGACCGCGTCGCGCGGCCGAGTGGCGGTGCGGTGGCGGGCGAGTGGGACGTTCGCCGGTCCCGGCGGCCTCCAGGGGTTCGCGCCCAACGGCGCCCGGGTCGAGGTCGAGGGGTGCGACGTGCTGACGATCGCCGACGAGCTGATCCAGCGCAACGACGCCTACTTCGACAGCGCCGACATGGTTCGGCAGCTCGGCTTCCTGCCGCCGACCGGGTCACGCGGCGAGGAGTGGCTGACGCGGCTCGCGAACGTCCGGACGAGGATCGCCGCGCGCGTGCGCGGCGTGCGCACCGAGCGCGTCGCCGACGGCGTATGGGTCGTACGGGGCGGCTTCCCGTCGAAGACGATGAACGTCTACCTGATCGAGGAGGACGGCGGCGTCGTGATGTTCGACGCCGGGATCAGCGACATGACGGCCGCTGTCCGCGCGGCGGGCGCGAGGCTCGGCGGCATCCGGCGGGTGGTGCTCGGCCACGCCGACGCCGATCACCGCGGCACCGCGCCCGGCGTCGGAGCGCCGGTGTACTGCCATCCGGCCGAGCGCGAGGCGGCGGAGTCCTCCGACGCCTGGCGGTACTACTGGGACTTCAGCAAGCTCAAGCCGTACGGGCGGGTGGTCCTCAAGCGGGCGATCCCGATCTGGGACGGCGGCGCCGTGAAGATCGCCGGCACGGTCGAGGAGGGCGACGATGTCGCGGGCTTCCGAGTCGTCGACCTGCCCGGTCACGCGCCCGGACTGATCGGGCTGTTTCGCGAGTCCGACCGGCTCGCGCTGACCTCCGACTGCTTCTACACGCTCGATCCGCAGACCGGGATCAAGGGCCGCGCGCGGGTGCCGCACCCGGCGTTCAACATCTCGACCGGCCAGGCCGCGGAGTCGATCGCGAAGCTCGCCGCGCTCGATCCGTCGGCGGCGTGGGCCGGTCACGCGGACCCGGTCCTCGGCGACGTCGCCTCACAGCTCCGGCAAGCCGCGGCCGACGCTCCTCGCTGAAGACGGTGGGGCGCCGCCAGCGACAGCGGCGCGAGAAGCTGCAAGCGCCGTCCGCCGAGTACCGAGACGAGGTCGGCAACGTGCTCGTGCTGCGCGGATCGCTGACCCCGGGAGCGCGGCGCGAGTATGCCGCGACGCTCGCGGGCGGCCTTGAACAAGAGGACGCGTGGCAGCGCGCGACCGAGCTGCTGTTCGAGCGGCTCGCGGTCTCGTGGACGATCGCCGGGGTCGAGACCTCGCGCCAGAAGGAGCTGCTCGGCCGCTACCGGATGGCGTCGGGCGACGAGCGGCAGTTCGTACGCGATTCGCTGCGCCGGCACGTCGCGGAGCACTTCCCGGAGCTCGAGTCGCCGTGATCGATCCCGACGCCTTCGCGGCGCTCTTGTGCGACTGGTGCCTGGAGGTCCGTGAGCGCCAGCAGGTGCTGGTCGTCTCGACGACACTCGCCGAGCCGCTCGTGCGCGCGATTCACCGCGCGCTGCTCGAGCGCGGCGCGTGGCCGCTGCTGCGGCTCTCGTTCGGCGAGAATTCCCGGGATTTCTACACGCACGCGAACGACTGGCAGATCGACGCGTTCGCGCCGCTCGAGCTGGTTGAGGTCGAGAGCGCCGATGCGTTCGTGAGGATCGACGCGCCGGCCGACACGCACGCGCTCGCAGGGGTCGATCCGAGCAAGGTGTTCCGCGCGATGCGGGCGCGGGAGCCGATCCAGCAGGTGCGGCTGTCGAAGCGGTGGTGCGGGACGATCTGGCCGACGCCGGCGCTGGCGAAACAGGCCAGCATGCCCGAGGAGGACTACGCGGCGTTCCTGAACCGGGCGCTGTTCCTCGATCGGCCGCGCCCCGGCGCGGCGTGGGCCGAACTCTCATCCCGCCAGGACGAGCTCGTGGAGCGCCTGTCGAGCGCACGCGAAATTCGGATTGAGGCGGACGGCACCGACCTGCGGCTGTCGGTCGAAGGCCGCAGCTGGGTCAACTCCGACGGGCGGCGGAACATGCCCAGCGGCGAGGTGTTCACCGGGCCGCGCGAGGACTCGGCCGAGGGCAGGATCCGCTTCACGATCCCCTCCAACCGCCAGGGAGTCGAGGTCTCGGACGTCGAGCTCACGTTCTCGGCCGGTCGGGTCGTGGACGCTCGCGCCGCGGTCGGCCAGGAGCACCTGGCCTCGGCACTCGAGACCGACACCGGCGCTCGGTTCCTCGGCGAGCTCGGGATCGGCACCAACCCCGGGATCGACCGCGCGACCGGCTCGACATTGCTCGACGAGAAGATCGCCGGCACCGTTCACCTCGCGCTCGGGCGGTCTTACCCGGAGACGGGCGGCCGGAACGTGTCCGCGCTTCACTGGGACCTGATCTGCGACCTGCGAAGTGGCGGACGTGTGACCGCCGACGGCGAGGAAATCGAGATTCCAGGCTCTTAACCGGCTACACAAGTCTGGCTGAGTACCGTCAGGGTCTAGATGCTTCGCCGCACCAAGATCGTCGCCACGATCGGGCCCGCCTCACGTGACCCCGACACGCTCGCGCGGATGGTCGAGGCCGGGATGGACGTGGCGCGTCTGAACTTCTCCCACGGCAACCGGGAGATCCACGCCGAGAACGCCGAACGCGTCCGCCAGGCCGCTGGGCGCGCGGGCCGTCAGGTGGCGATCCTCCAGGATCTTCCCGGCCCGAAGATCCGGATCGGCAAGATCCGCGACGAGGTCGCGGAGCTGAAGCCGGGCGAGCAGCTGGTGCTCGCCTGCGGCAGCGACGACATCGGCGACGAGCAGCGGATCTCGGTCAGCTGGCGCGGGCTCGTGAGCGCCGTCGATCCGGGCGACGTGATCTATCTCGCCGACGGCGCGATCCGGCTGCGAGTCCAGGGCATCCGCGACGGTGACGGCGAGCTAGAGACCGCGGTCGAGATCGGCGGCTCGGTCGCCTCGCGGCAGGGCCTGAACATCCCCGGCTCGACCCGCGGGCTCGACGCGGTGCCCGAGGAGGACCTCGACATGCTCCGGTTCGGCGAGTCGATCGGGGTCGATCTGGTCGCGCTGTCGTTCGTGCGTACGGCCGAGGATGTGACCAAGGTTCGGGAGCACACGCGGCTGCCGCTGGTCGCGAAGATCGAGAAGCCGCAGGCGGTGGACGCGGCGGAGGAGATCATCCGCGCGGCCGACTGCGTGATGGTCGCCCGCGGCGACCTCGGGATCGAGCTGCCGATCGAGGACGTCCCGATCCTCCAGAAGCGGCTGCTCGAGCAGGCCGGCCGGCTCGCCCGCCCGTCGATCACCGCGACCCAGATGCTCGACTCGATGGTCGCTTCCTCGCGGCCGACGCGGGCCGAGGTCGCCGATGTCGCCAACGCGATCCTTGACGGGACCGACGCCGTGATGCTCTCGCAGGAGACGGCTGTCGGCGCCTACCCGGTGGGCACGATCGAGATGATGGCCTCGATCGCGGAGCGGACCGAGCGCTCAGCGCCGTACCGCACCTGGAACGAGTCGCGCGTCTCGCGCGACGCGCGCGACCCCGCGTACACGGTGGCGTACATGGCGTGCGCGGCGGCGAGCGAGCTCCACCTCGCGGCGCTTGTCGTGCCGACCCTCTCGGGCCGCTCGGTCCGGCTGATCTCAGCCCACCGCCCGGAGGTCCCGATCTACGCGCTCTCGCCCGGCCGCGAGACCGTCCGGCGCTGCAGCCTGATGTGGGGCGTCCAGGCGGCGTCAATGCGCCGCCACGAGGTGACCGAGGCGCTGATCGCGGACGCCGCGAGGCGCGTCGTGGAGCTCGGATGGGTGAAGCCAGGCGCGCGGGTCGGAATCACCGCGGGGCTGCCGAGCGGGCGGCCGGGGACCACGAGCCTGATCCAGATTCAAAAGGTCTGATCGTCACACCTTGCGCCGGCCGGGCGCGAGGAGTACGGTTTTGCCCTCGGGGCCCGGGGTTGCGGAACCGAAGCCGCCGGGGGGCAGAGACTTAACGGACGGACGGCCGCGCGTCGCCCGCGTAGAAAGCTGCCTCCTGGCGGCCCAGCTCCGTGGCCGGATCGTCGCCGTAGAACCACTCGCGCGCGATCCGGTAGAAGTTCCCGCGCGCGCGGAGCTGCGAGAGGACCGCGAGCGTGAGCACCTCCATCCGCCTGCCGAAGATGTGGTCCGGTGGCGCGGATTCGTGGCGGAGCTGCCCGAAGTACTCGGACCGCGGGTCGCTCATGTCGATCAGCACCTGGGTCGCGTACTCGGGAGTCAGCTCGATGTACTCGTCGACCGTGTACCACGACGTCGCGGCGCGGAAATGCTCGAGCACGCGCTCGGGCTCGAACCGCTCGGGGTCGGGGAAGAACCCGGTCTCGGTCCCGAGCCGCATGATCGTGTTGACGTCACCCTCCATGATCGCGCGACCGACGGCGATCTCCAGCTCGACGGCCCCCGGTGGCATCCGCTTGAACAGGCCGAAGTCCAGAAACGCCATCCGCATGCGCCTGCCGGCCGCTCGGCTTCCGGCCTCGCCTGATTGGCCGGCGCCCATGTCATCCGGCTCATCAAGCAGAAGCGAGTTGCCCGGGTGGGGGTCGCCCGAGAACTCGCGGTGCCGGTACAGGCAGCCGAAGTAGAACCGGAACAGGATCTCACCGACCCTGTCGCGGTCCTCCTGTGGATAGCCCTTGAGCTCGTCGAACCGGGTGCCGCGGACGTACTCGGAAACCATCACCCGCTCGCGGGAGAGCGAGGTGACGACCTCGGGGACGACGATGAACGGGTGGCCGCGGAAGATCCGCGCGAGCGTGCGCTGGTTCTGCGCCTCGAGCTCGTAGTCGAGCTCCTCCTCGATCCGGTCGCGGATCTCCTTGCCGATCGCCTGCGGGTCCATGCCCGGGGCGATCCGCTTGAGCAGCCGCAGGATCATGCCAAGGTTCTGCATGTCGGCACGGACGGCCGCCGCGACGCCCGGGTACTGGACCTTGACCGCGACCTCGCGGCCGTCGTCGCGCAGGCGCGCGCGGTACACCTGGCCGATCGAGGCGGCCGCGATCGGCTCCTCGTCGAACTCCGCGAAGGCGTCCTTCAGCGGCTCGTCGAGCTCCTGCTCGATCACCTTGCGCATCTCCTTGAAGGTGACCGTCGGCGCCGCGTCCCGAAGTTTGCCGAGCTTGCGCTGGAACTCCTCGCGGTATTCCTCGGGCACCAGGCCGACGTCGAGGAACGACATCACCTGGCCGAGCTTCATCGCTGCGCCCTTCATGTGTCCGAGGGCGTCGACGATCTGCTCGGCGGCTTCAATATGGCGGCGCTCGAGCGCCGCCTTGCGCCCGTCCTTGGTGCGTGCGACGTTGGTCACGTGGGTGCCCGCCTGACGGATCGCCTGCCCGGCTGCCAGCCCCCCGATCTTCGCGGTCCGCCCCACGCGCGTGGTGGGGATCTTGTCCTTCGCCACTACCGACCCAATGCTAGCCGCGGTTCTACTCGGACTCGCCGCTCTCGCGGTTCACCCGCGAGCCCGGGACGATGTCGTCGGAGCCGTCGGGCCAGCGAACCCAGGCCTTCCCGCCTCCGTCGTAGTCGGTCGCCATCAGAATCAGCGTCGCCGGCTCGCCGAGCGCCGTGCAGGGCTCGTCGCCCTCGGGATCGACGCCGCGCCAGATACGGACGAACGGGTTGTGCTCGAGCTCGTCGGCGACGGTCGTCGGCTCGGTGTGACCCGGATGGATCCTGGTCTCGGGCGGGAGCTTCAGCAGCTTGTCCATGATCGAGGTCTTGAGGTCGGCGAACGTGGTGTGGCCGGGCGCACGGACACCGCCGACGGAGCCCTTGAACAGCGTGTCGCCCGTGAACACGTCGGCTCCGCCGACGAGCAGCGACAGCATCCCGGCGGTGTGGCCGGGCGTGTGGATCGGCTCGATCTCGAGCGCGCCGCTAATGATCGGGCTGCCGGGCTCCATCGTCCCGGTGGCGGCCGCGACCTGCTCGCGCTCGAGCGGGTGGATCAGCACCGGCGTGCCCGGGTGGCGCTCCAAGACCCGATCAATCTCGGAGACGTGGTCGTAGTGGTGGTGGGTAAGCAGCACATGCGTCAGCTCGAAGCGCATCCGCTCGAGCACCGCGAGCAACGGGTCGACGGGCCCACCGGCGTCGATCATCACTGCGTGAGAACCGAGCTCGTCGGCCACCAGGTAGGTGTTCGAGACGAAGTCGTCGTTCATGGAGCGTTCGATGATCACGACGGGTAGGTTAAGGGCATGAGCCTGATCCATACCTGCTACCGGATCACCGACATCGATCGCTCGGTCGCGTTCTACAACGCCCTGGGGTTCAACGAGATCGGCCGGATCCCGATCCGCGACGAAGCAATCAACGTATTCATGGGCCTCCCCGACGACGGCGCCGAGCCGCGACTCGAGCTGACGTACAACATCGGCGTGGACTCGTACGAGATCGGCACGGGCTACGGGCATATCGCGATCACCACAGGCGATCTCGACGCCGCGCTTGCAAACCTCGGAGAGCAGGGGATCGAACCCGAGCGCCCGCCGTACACGATCCGCGAGGGCGGCCCCCGGCTGTGCTTCGTGCGCGACCCGGACGGCTACCGGGTGGAGCTGATCGAGCGCGGGTAACCTGATAGCCGTGGCGCAGACGACCAAGATCGCGGCGCTGCTCGAGCGCCTCAGTCAGGGAGTTGCGGCACATGACCGCGAGAACCCGGACCATCACACCTGGGGGATCGGGATGGCCCACTTCGACATCGATCGACTCGGGCTCGAGGAGGGCGAGGAGATCCTGCCGGGCATCGTGCTTCAGGCCGACGGCGGGATGACCGGCCAGTTCCGGATCCTGTGCGACGGGCTGCACGACGAGGGCATCGAGGAGCAGGAGCAGGAAGTCGTCGACGCGGTCGCCGAGCAGGAGCTCGCCGAGCCCGTGTATGCACCCGGCGAGGGTGCGCCGCCGCCGCTGAAGCCGCCGCTCTAGCTCAATACCGCGGCGGATCGATTCCGGCTCGCTCGGCGATCACGACGACCAGCCGCGCGATCGTCGGGCACTCGATCTGGTGGCGGGCCCCAGCGCGCAGTACCGACCCCGGGATCGCGTCGAGCTCAGGCGGCCGGCCGGCGGCGATGTCACGCTGCATCGAGGAGCCGAGCCCGGCGTGGGCCTCGTCGAGCTCCGCGAGCCGCGCTGCGGGGTCGATCTGCGCACCGTCGGCGTTGGCCACGGCGGCCCCCTCCTCGATGCAGCCGACCAGTGCCGCGCGCCACTCCGGATCGCTGCGGATGAAGCCGACCTGGCGGTCCGCGGCGCTGGTCGTGCACGCGAGCGCGTTGAGCCTGACGAGCTTCGACCACAGGACCTGGGCCTCGCTCGGACCGATCTCTGCCGGGACCTCGGCGCGCTCGAGCATCGCCTTCACCCGCGTCAGCGGCGCGGCGAGGGTCGGATCGTCACTCGCCAGATCGATCCGCAGGAACGGACTGGTCTGCACGATCCGCCCCGGCTCGGGGCGGTCTGACTCGATCCGGATCGTTCCCACCGCGACCCGCCCGGCGCCGAACCGCTCGCGCAGCACCCGCATGTGGTCGAGTCCGTTGAGCAGCGGGACGACCAGCTCGGGCTCCGCCCGGATCCGCTCGAGCCCGGCGTCGAGCCCCGTCGACTTGGTCGCTACGAACAGCACCTCTACCGGCTCCTCGAGCGTCCCCGCCGATCGCGGGCGCGCCGCGAACTGCCCCAGCCGCACGCTCTCGACCGCCAGCCCGTCGCGGTCGATCAGCTCGGCGGTCTCCTCGCGTGCGACGACGACCGGGTCCCCGCCCGCGCGCGAGAGCGCGGCGGCGAGAAAGCCGCCCACTCCACCGGGTCCGAGGATGGCGGCGCGAGGCATGGTCGGGGAGCATATGCTGCCCCGATCATGCGCCTAGGGAGGATCTGCGTGTGTGCGCTCGCGTCGCTGCTGCTTGCGACGCCGGCGCTCGCGGACCGGCTCCCGTACCGGCCGCTCTCGACCCTGCCGCGGCCGGTCGTCTCGCCGCCGTCCGCCGTCGACGCCCCGTACACGCCTCAGGTCAAGAGCCTGATCTCGCAGCTCGAGCCGACGAATCCGGTCACGCCGACGCAGCTGATGAACATCGTCCAGCTACTCCACGGGACGACCAGCTCGGACTGCACGACGGTCGGCTACAACGTCGCGCCGAGCGGGACGAACCCGGCGATCTCGCCGCTCTGCTGGGCCGACGCGCTCGGCGTCAACACGACCTCGGGGGCCCAGGTGCGCCAGACGACGGCGCCGCCGCTGCGGGTCGCAATGGCCTCATCGTGGGATCCGTCCCTGCTGAACACCTGGGGTCAGACCGAGGCGACGGAGGCGCGGTGGCTCGGCGTGACGGGGCTCTACGCGCCCCAGGCCGACATCCTGCGGATCCCGAACTGGGGGCGCAACGGGACGATCTTCGGCGAGGACCCGTTCCAGGACGGGACGCTCGCGGCCGCCGAGGTCAACGGGATCCAGGGGAAGGGCCTGATGGCCCAGATCAAGCACTTCGCGATGTACGACGGCCAGATCCTGCTGGTCGACACCGACATCCAGGACCAGGCCGCGCGTCAGCTGTATCTGCAGCCCTACGAGTACGGCACGTCCGGCAGCGGCGCGCTCCCGCGTCCCGGCCAGGCCGCGTCGATGATGTGCTCATACCAGCGGTTCGAGATTCATCCGGCCCCCGGCGCGTCCGGATCGGTGCCGAGCGGGCTCGCGCCGGTCGGGGGCGCGCTCGCGTGCGACAACCAGATCAAGAACATCGTCGCCCACAACGGCTGGCGGTGGCAAGGATTCTTCGCGAGCGACTACGACCTCGCGATGGACTCGACCGTCCAGGCGATCGAGAGCGGCACCGATCAGGAGATGCCGACCTCGATCTGGTTCGGGCTGCCGCTGGTGACCGCCGTACAGGCCGGCGTGGTCCCGCTGAAGACGTTGAATGACGCGGTCGCCCGGATCCTCTATCAGGAGCAGCGGTTCCACCTGCTCGGCCACCCGGATGCGAACTCGAACTACCTGAGCCCGTCGAACCCGACCGGGAAGGCCGGCTCGTTCGCGCTGAGCGCGGCGATGAAGACCCGCGACGGCGCCGTCACCGAGCGCGCCTCCGAGGAGGGGGCGGTGCTGCTCAAGAACGCGCGGAGCACCCTGCCGATCACCCGGTCCGACCTCCGCAAAGGCGTGCTCGTCGTCGGCGAGTCGGCCGAGTACATGCCGGCCGATCCCGGCACCGAGCAGGCGCTCGGCTACCCGGATCGCGACGCGATCAGCCCGCTCGAGCAGCTCCGGCAGTTCGCACCGAAGGGATCAAAGATCACGTACCTCCCGTACATGCCCGGGACCGCGCCGACGCCCGGCGACGGGACCGCGGTGCCCGCGAGCGCGCTCTCGACCGACGGAGCCAAGGCCGGTACCGGGCTGCAGCGCTCCGCCGGACCCGGTGCCCCGCGGGTCGACCCGACGCTCGACTTCACCTCGGTGTCGGGCCGCGGGCAGCTCGCGTTCGGGCAGACGTACACGTGGAAGGGGTACGTCAACGTGCCGAGCTCCGACGACTACACATTCCACTTCCAGTTCAGCGTGCCGGGCTACTCGATCACGAACGGCGGCGGTGCGCTCGGCAACGGCGGCGGCAGCGTCGTGGCGCCGTCGTGCACCGGAGCCGGGGCGCCGAGCTTCGGCTTCGCGAGCGCGAGCGGCACCGGGCAGTCGATGAGCCAGCAGACGCTCAAGTCCTCGCCCCCGACCCCGGCGACGATCCCCACCAACCCGACGATGTCCGGATGGACCGAGCGCGGTCTGGCCAACTGCATCTACGAGGCTGGCTCGCTCAGCCCGGGCATGCACCAGATCCAGATCAGCTGGACCGCTCCGAGCTCGTTCAGCGACCCGTACCACCTGCGCGAGCCCGGCTCGCACCTGCCCAGCTTCCGGTTCGCGTACTCGCGCGCGAACGGCGACGCGGCCGCCGCCGTCATCGCCGCACGCCGCTCGTCGAAGGTGATCGTGTTCGCCGACTGCACGTGCGTGACCGAGGACCAGGTCACCTCGCCACCGGTCAACTCGTACGACGCTCCGCAGGCGAACATGATCCAGCAGATGGCGCAGGCCAACCGCAACGTCGTGGTGGTGTCGAACACCGACGTCGCGACGCTGATGCAGTGGCTCCCGCGGGTCGGCTCGGTGCTGCAGATGTGGTACCCCGGGAGCGAGGGCGGGACATCGACCGCGCGGCTGCTGCTCGGGCTCGCCAATCCCGGAGGCCATCTCACAAGCACGTGGCCGGCCGCTGTGAACGACACGATCTTCGGCTACGACGAGACCAAGCCGCTGTATCCCGGCGACAAGACCGGCACGCATCCAGAGCGGCTCTCGAGCACGCCGCCGATCGATTTCAGCGAAGGCATGTTCGTCGGCTACCGATTCTTCGACAAGGAGGGGCTCGCGCCGCTGTTCCCGTTCGGCTGGGGCCTGTCGTATACGAGCTTCCGGTTCTCGAAGCTGCAGGTGCGGCGCGCCGGGACCGGTCTGAACGTCTCGTTCTCGGTCAAGAACACGGGCCATCGCCAGGGCGACGACGTCGCCCAGGTGTACGTGGGCCCGTCGCCGACGGTGCCCGCCGGCGTGCAGCAGGCCGTCCGGTCGCTGGCCGGGTTCGCGCGGGTCGTGCTGAAGCCGGGCCAGACGAGGCGGATGACGATCCACATTGGTCCGGGCGCCGACCTGGGCGGCTACGGCGACCGCCGCGCCTTCCAGTACTGGAGCACCGCGTCGCAGTCCTGGGCGACCGCAGCCGGGGCGCGGCGCGTCTGGGTCGGTGATGCCGACACGCCGTCGCGGCTGACGCTCACGGGGGTCGGGGCGCCGTGACCTACTCGATCCTCGGCCGCGACCCGGCCACCGGCGAGCTCGGGGTGGCGGTCCAGTCGCACTGGTTCGCGGTCGGGTCGATCGTCCCGTGGGCGCGGTCCGGCGTCGGCGCCGTCGCGACCCAGGCTTTGTCCGAGGTCTCCTACGGCCCGCGCGCGCTGGCGCTGCTCGCCGAGGGTGCGAGCCCCGGCGACGTGCTGGGAAGGCTGGTGGCCGAAGACCCGGGTGCGCCGAGCCGGCAGGTGGCGGTCGTGGACTCGAGCGGCGCGGTGGCGGTGCACACGGGCGAGCGGTGCGTCCGGTTCGCCGGGCACGAACTCGGCGACGGCTTCGGTGCTCAGGCGAACATGATGGCCTCGGACCGAGTCTGGCCCGCGATGGCCGACGCGTTCACCTCAGCGGCGGGGCCGCTCGCCGAACGTCTGCTGGCCGCGCTCGACGCGGGCGAAGCCGCCGGCGGCGACGTTCGCGGACGCCAGTCGGCGGCGCTGCTCGTTGTCCCGCCCGCCGGCGATTCGTGGACGACGGCCGTCTCGCTGCGGGTCGACGACAACGCCGAGCCGTTGCGCGAGCTCCGCCGTCTGCTCGTCCTGCACGAGGCATACTCGCTCGCGCTGGAGGGCGAGCGGCTGGGGGAGGAGGGGCGCCACCGCGACGCCGCTGAGCGGGCGGTGCGCTCGTGGGAGCTCGCGCCGGAGAATCCGGAGCTCCGGTTCTGGGCCGGGCTGGCGATGGCACAGGCTGGAATGCTCGAGCAGGGAGTCGAACAGGTCCGCGCGGCGATCGCCGCCCACCCGCCGTGGCGCGAGCTGCTCGGGCGGCTTCCGCCCGAGTGGGCGCCGGCGGCGCCAGCGGTGCTCGAAGCGCTTGGGACCGGCGAGCGCTGACGCTCCGCTACGGTTCCGCGCCGAGTGCCCGGCGCTGGAAGCGATCCCGTCGTAGTCGGCCCCGTACGGGGCTTCGGCGACCTGCGCCGGTTCGTGTCGCTGCCCTACCGGCTGCACGCCGGGACCCCGTGGATTCCGCCGCTGAAGCTCGAGCGGTACGTGTTCCTGATTCGGCGCCTGAACGCGTACTTCACCCACGGCGAGGCCGAGTACTTCCTTGCCGCCCGCGGGGGCCGGGTGGTGGGCCGCGTGACCGCG
Organism: uncultured Solirubrobacterales bacterium; assembly: GCA_963788565.1. GTDB lineage: Bacteria > Actinomycetota > Thermoleophilia > Solirubrobacterales > Solirubrobacteraceae > Palsa-465. The sequence continues at coordinate 198,608 of CAWBHJ010000002.1, forward strand.
CAGATCGACCACGCGTTCAACGATTTCCACAAGACCCGGTCCGGAATGTTCGGGTTTCTCGAGTTCGAGGATGACCAGGAGGTGCTCGACGCGCTGCTCGGGGCCGCCGAGGCGTGGCTGCGCGAGCGTGGCTGCGAACGGATGATCGGCCCAATGGACTTTCAGCTGAACGATGAGAGCGGGGTCCTGATCGACGGCTTCGAGCTCGATCCTGTGATCAGGCAGCCATGGCACCCGCCGTACTACCAGCGCCGAGTCGAGGCCGCCGGGCTGACCAAGGCGATGGACCTGTACAGCTGGTGGATCGACGTCGCCGACCGCGACAACGTGCTGCCGATCCTGCCGCAGGTCGCCGAGCGGGCGCGGGACCGGTACGCGATCAAGATCCGCAAGATGTCGCGGCGTCACCTGCGCCGGGACATGGACGAGTTCGCGAAGGTCTACAACGCGGCCTGGTCCTCCAACTGGGGCTTCGTCCCGTACTCGAAGGAGGACCTCGACGACCTGGCGCTCACCTACCAGCTCGTATTCGACCGCGACTGGTTCATGGTCGCCGAGATCGACGGCGAGACAGTGGCTGCGGCGATCACCGTGCCCGACGTCAACCAGGCGCTGAAGCGGATGAAGGGTCGCCTGCTGCCGTTGGGCTGGTGGCACTACCTGCGCCGCAACCACTACATCAACGGCGTCCGCGTGGGGTTCCTCGGCGTGCTGCCCGAGCACCAGCACACCGGGGCGGCCGCGCTGCTGTACATGGAGCATTACGACATGGCGGAGAAGCCGCCGCCGAAGTGGGGCGAGGCCAGCTGGATCCTCGAGACCAACAGCGCGATGAACCGCGGGCTCGAGGCGATGGGCGGCGAGATCGTCAAGCGGTACCGCGTGTACGAACGGCCGCTCACGGGCTGAGCAGGACTCCCGGGTTCAGCGCGCCCGCAGGGTCGACGGCCGCCTTCGCGCCGCGCAGCGCGTCGGCGAACCGGTCGGGGCGCTGGCGGTCGTACCACGGCCGGTGGTCGCGGCCGACGGAGTGGTGGTGGGTGATCGTCCCGCCGGCCGCGAGCAGCGCCTCCGACGCGGCCGCCTTGATCTCGGCCCACTGGGCGAGCTCGGAGCCGCGGCGCGCCGGCGCGAGCACCGTGTAGTACGGCGCGGGGCCATCAGGGTAGACATGCGTGAACCGGCACGTGACGGTGCCGGCGCCGCACACTTCCTCGACGGCGGCGCGCGTGCGCTCGAGCACCGACTGGTTGAACTCGGGGAACCGGTCCCACGTGATCGCCGTCTCGAAGGTCTCCGAGAGGACCGCGATCGCGACGAACGTATCGCGCAGGTAGGGGGCGCGCAGGAACGCCTCGCGCCAGCTTCCGACCGCGCCGCCGCCCTCGCGCGCGCCGCGGCGCTCCCAGGCACCGCCGTGGTCCGCGCACAGCTCGAGCGCGCGCGACATCGACGGCTCGACGTCGTGATCGGCGGACTCGAACCCGAGCACGAGCACCGCGTGCGAGCCGTCGCCGGCGCCGGTGACCGCAGCCTCTCGGGCGTCGATCAGCCGGCAGTTCGACGGGTACAGCCCCGACTGTGACAACGCCCTCACCGCATCGGCGCCGTCCTCGAAGCGCTCGAACCGGACCCCGGCCGAGGCGCGCTGCGTCGGCCGTGGCCGGACCCGGACCCACGCCTCCGTGATCAGCCCGAGGATCCCCTCGGAGCCGATCAGCATCCGGTCCGGGGAGACGCCTGCGCCCGATCCCGGCAGCCGCCTGGACTCCCAGACACCGCGCGGCGTGATCGCGCGGACAGACTCGACGAGGTCATCGATGTGGGTGTAGAGCGTCGCGAAGTGGCCGCCCGACCGGGTCGCGATCCAGCCGCCGAGCGTCGAGAACTCGAATGACTGGGGAAAGTGGCGGAGCGTCAGCCCGTGTTCGGCGAGCTGGCGCTCGAGCTCGGGCCCGAGCGCCCCGCCCTGGATCCGTGCCGCACTCGAAGCCGGGTCGACCTCAATCACCCGGTTGAGTCGCTTCAGGTCGATCGTGACGACCCCGGCGTAGCCCGGCGGGACCGCCGCCTCGACGCCCCCGGCGACACTGGTGCCGCCGCCGAACGGGATCACCGCTGCGCCCGAGGAGACCGCCCAGTCGAGCACCGCCTCGACCTCGGCCTCGTCGCGGGGGTGGGCGATCACGTCGGGCGGGTGCTCGAACGAGCCACGAAACGCGCGGACCACGTCGCGGTAGGAGCGACCGTAGGTGTGCAGCGCGCGGTCGTATCGATCGACCGAGCAGATCGCCGACAGCGAGTCGGGCGGCTCGAGCCGCGGCTCCGGGAGCTCGACGTCGTCGAGCGCGAGCGGCTGCTCCGGCTCGCGGCTGCCGAAGCCGAGCCTGTCGGTCAGGAACGCGGCCGCGTCACGCAGCTCCTGGGGAGAGGGCTGCTCGTCCTCGTATCCCCACCCCCAATACTTCAGCCGCCTCTGCACGGGCGGCCAGCCTACCCGGGTACCGTTCGCGGGGTGCCGCAGGCACCAGGCATCCTCGCTCGTGGGCCGTGGGACCCCAACGCGGTCCAGGCGCAGTGGCGCCCGGAGGAGTTCCGGCCGCCGCAATCTGCAACCGAGGCGGCCGACGTCGCGCTCGACGCGCTCCGCCGCCGGGGCTCGCCGTCGCACGACGGCCTCGCGGCACGGATGGTCGACTTCGAGGCCCGGTCCGAGGGGCTGAGCCTCGAGCTCCAGCCGGCTCGCTGGGCGCTGCGGCTGCTGCCGCAGGGGGCGGCGCAGAGCCTCTCGATCCTCTGCCTCGTTCGCCGCGCCGACGGCACCTGGCTCGCGGGGCGGCGGGCCGCGTGGCTCGCGTCGTGGGCCGGCCGCTGGGCGCTAGGCGCCGGCGGCTCCGTCGAGGTCGACGAGAACCCGGCCGACGCGATGGCGCGCGAGCTGAACGAGGAGTGGTCGGTCGAGCCCGAGCGCCTCGCGGTCGAAGCCCTGGTGCTGCTCCCGAGCGAGCTCGTGCTGCTGGTCGGCCAGGCGTGGCTGCACGACGGCGCGAGCGTGTCGCCCGACGAGGAACACGACGAGTTCGCGTGGTGGCCGGCGGACGTCGCGGCGTGGCCCGACCACGCGGATGAGCCGCTGCGCCGGATGGCCGCGCTTCTGTCCGGCTCCTAGAGGTGTTCGGACGCCTGGTCACGTTCGGGCGACTCGAGGTCGTCTCGTTCATCCACTCGGGCGTCTACCTGGCGCTGCTCGTGTGCGCGTTCGCGCTCGGCAAGCCGGAGCCGGCGACGTTCATCCTCGGCCTCGCCCACGGCATGATCTGGATCGCGATGTCGCTCGTCTGCATCGCGGCCGCGAGGGAGCGGATCATCCCGTTCTGGCTGGCGGTCGTGGTCGCCGTGCTGGGCGGGCTCGGGCCGTTTGCGGGGACGATCGGTTTCCTCGTCGAAAGTCACCGCAGGGCCCACGGAACCTCGCCCGTCAGTAGATACAGTTGAAGCCGATGGCGGTTGACAGCGGCACGGTCCAGGTCGTGATGCCTGCGATGGGCGACTCGGTCGCCGAGGGAACCGTGCTCGAGTGGCACAAGGGCGTCGGCGACCACGTCGAGGTCGACGAGACGATCGTCGAGATCTCGACCGACAAGGTCGACGCGGAGGTGCCCTCCCCTGTGGCGGGAACGATCACGAAGATCATCGCCGGCGAGGGCGACACGGTCGCCGTCGGGGCGGTGCTCGCGGAGATCTCGTCGGCGAACGGGGCGGGCGTCACAAACGGCGATAACCCCACGACCGCCGAGGCGCCACCCCCGACCCCGGAGCAGGCCGTCGCCGGTGCGGTAACCGAGGCCGAGGGCACCGCCGCGGCCGAGGCGGCGAGCGGCCAGACGGTCGACATCGTCACCCCGACCGGCGGCGAGTCGGTCACCGAGGGAACGATCCTCGAGTGGGCGGTGAAGGTCGGCGACGAAGTGGGCGAGGGCGACACCGTCGTCGAGATCTCTACGGACAAGGTGGACATGGAGCTGCCGGCTCCGGTGTCCGGGACCATTGCCGAGATCCTGTTTGCGGAGGGCGACACGGTGACCGTGGGCCAGGTGATAGCCCGAATGACGCCCGCCGAACCTGGCGTCGTGGAGGCGGCGCGCCCTGTGGCTCAGTCGGCGGGTGAGGATGGAGCGGCGCGAGCCTCCACGACGCCAGGGACCGTGCAGACCTCCGGCACCGACGGGGCCAACGCGTCCCCGGTGGCCCGACGCGTCGCTGCGTCCGAGGGCGTCGATCTCGGCGCCGTCCAGGGCAGCGCTCGCGGCGGGCGAATCACGAAGTCGGATGTGCTTGATGCAGCCAGCGGAAACGGTGCGGCTGCTGCTCCTGCGGTGCCTACCGCCGGCGCCACGCCCCTCAAGGGCGCCGCAGCGGTGCTTGCCCGCTACATGGACGAGAGCCGGAGCGTTCCTACTGCGACGTCGTTCCGGACGACGACCGTTACGGAGCTGGCGGCGCGGCGGGCGCAGCTGAAGGAGGCGGGGCATCGGGTTTCGTTCACGCACCTGATCGCGTATGCGATCGCGCGGGTCGCGACCGACGAGATGCCGGAGATGGCTCGCCACTACGCGGAGGCCGACGGCAAGCCGCAGCGGATCGACGACGGCGCGGTCAACCTCGGGCTTGCGGTCGACGTCGAGCGCAAGGACGGGACCCGCACGCTGATGGTGCCCGTGATCCGCGACGCCGGGCGCAAGACCTTCCCCGAGTTCCTCGCCGCATACAACGACCTGGTCGAGAAGGCCCGGACCAACACGCTGACCGCGGATGACCTGACCGGGGGCAACGTCTCGCTCACCAACCCCGGCGGGATCGGGACCGTGGCGAGCGTCCCGCGGCTGATGACCGGCCAGGGCACGATCGTCGCTACCGGCTCGATCTCCTACCCGGTCGGGCTCCAGCGGATCGGCGACGCGATCGGCGCCGAGAAGGTCATGACGATGACTTCGACGTACGACCACCGGATCATCCAGGGAGCCGAGTCGGGTCGGTTCCTCGCGCGGATCGAGGCGTATCTCCACGGCGAGGAGGGCTTCTACGAGGGCGTGTTCGGCGACCTCCAGGTGGCGCTCCCCGAGCTGCCGCCGCCGCCCGCGCCGCAGCTGCCCGCGGCGGCGCCCGCCGCGCCCGCGGGCCCGGCCGCCGCGCCGGCCCCTGCCCCAGCCGAGCCCGACGAGGAGCTGCTGCAGGCGGTCCAGGCCGCCACCTCGCTGCTCAAGGCCCACCGCACCCATGGCCACCTGGCGGCGAAGCTCGACCCGCTCGGCCGCGAGCCGGAGGGCGATCCCGCGCTCGACCCCGAGCCGCTTGGGCTGACGCCGGAGCTGATGGCCAAGATCCCGTCGCGGATCCTCCGCATGTACGTGCCGGGCGAGACGCTGGCCGAGGCGCTCCCGCACCTGCGCGAGACCTACTGCGGCCCGATCGCCTACGAGATCGAGCACATCGGCTCGCACCGCCAGCGGCTGTGGCTGCGCGAGGCGATCGAGGGCGGCCGCTTCCGGACGCCGCTCGACGCCGACGAGCAGAAGGCGCTGCTCAAGCGGCTGACCGAGGTCGACGCGCTCGAGCGGTTCATGCACAAGGCGTACCTCGGGCAGAAGCAGTTCTCCGTCGAGGGGCTCGACATGACCGTGCCGATGCTCGACGAGCTGATCCAGATGGCGGCCGCGCAGGGCGCCCGCGAGGTAGTGCTGGGGATGGCCCACCGCGGGCGGCTGAACGTGCTCGCCCACAACCTCGGGCGGCCTTACGACACGATCTTCGCCGAGTTCGAGGGCACGTCGACGCTCGAGCCGATCACGACGATCCCGCAGGGCGGCACCGGCGACGTCAAGTACCACCACGGCGCCCAGGGCTCCTACCAGCTTCCGAGCGGCGAGTCGATCATCGTCCGCCTCGAGTCGAACCCGAGCCACCTCGAGTACGTCGACCCGGTCGTCGAGGGCGCGACGCGCGCCGCCCAGACGACCCGCCAGGGGCCGCACGTGCACCGCGACACGAACGCCGCAATCCCCGTCCTGCTCCACGGTGACGCCGCGTTCCCCGGACAGGGAGTCGTCGCCGAGACGCTCAACCTGCAGGCGATCGACGGCTACACGACCGGCGGCACGGTCCACCTGATCCAGAACAACCAGGTCGGGTTTACGACCAACGCGGACGACGCCCGCTCGACGACCTGGGCGTCGGACCTCGCGAAGGGCTTCGACGTGCCGATCATCCACGTCAACGCCGACGATGTCGCAGCGTGTGTCTCGGCCGCCCGGTTGGCGTTCGCGTTCCGCCAGGAGTTCGGGCACGACGTGCTGATCGACCTGATCGGCTACCGCCGGTTCGGCCACAACGAGGCCGACGAGCCCGCGTATACGCAGCCGTCGATGTACCAGGTGATCAAGAAGCACCCGCCGGTCCGAGAGCTGTTCGCGAGGCAGCTGATCGAGCAGGGCGCGGTCACCGAGCAGGAGTCGACCGAGATGACCGATGCGGTCTGGTCGGAGCTGTCGGACGCGCACGAGCTGCTCAAGCAGCGGGTTGCGGCCGCGCGCGACGTCGAGCCGCAGACCGGCGAGTACGAGCTCGACCGGACGCCGTCGCCCGAGGTCAAGACCGCCGTCAGCGCCGAGCGGCTCCGGGTGCTTGGCGAGGAGCTGCTCACCGCCCCCGACGGGTTCATGGTCCACCCCAAGCTCTCAAAGCAGCTAGAGCAGCGGCGCGAGGCGGTCCACCACCCCGACGGCAAGATCCTCTGGGCCCAGGCGGAGGCGCTCGCGTTCGCCTCGCTGTTGACCGAGGGCATCCCGATCCGCCTGACCGGCCAGGACACCGAGCGCGGCACGTTCAGCCAGCGACACCTGGTGCTCCACGACGCGAAGACAGGCCAGGAGTATTCGCCTATCCAGCACCTCCCGGGCGCGCTCGCACCGATGGAGCTCCACAACAGCCCGCTGTCCGAGGCGGCGTGCGTCGGCTTCGAATACGGCTACTCGCAGGAGGCGCCGGAGACACTCGTGCTGTGGGAGGCCCAGTTCGGCGACTTCGTCAACGGCGCGCAGGTGATCGTCGACCAGTTCATCGTTTCCGGGCTGGCCAAGTGGGGCCAGACATCGCGGCTGACGCTGCTGCTGCCGCACGGCTATGAGGGCTCCGGGCCGGAGCACTCCTCGTCGCGGATCGAGCGGTTCCTGCAGCTCGCCGCCGAGGGCAACATCCGCGTCTCCAACCCGACCACCCCCGCGCAGTACTTCCACCTGCTCCGCCGCCAGGCCCGGATCGCGAAGCAGCGCCCGCTCGTGATCTTCACTCCCAAGAGCTTGCTGCGCCATCCGCAGGCGACGAGCAGGGTCGATCAGCTCACCGAGGGGCGGTTCGAGCCGGTGCTCGCCGAGCCGGGCATCGACCCCGCCGCCGTCTCCCGACTGATCCTCTGCAGCGGCAAGATCTACTACGACCTCGTCGGCCACGAGGCGCACCCGAAGAACCCGGAGGTCGCCGTCGGCCGCGTCGAGCTGCTGTACCCGTTCCCGCAGGCGGAGATCCTCGAGCTGGTCTCGTCCTATCCGAACCTCCAGGAGGTCGTGTGGGTGCAGGAGGAGCCCCGCAACATGGGCGCGCGGGCGCACATGTCCCCGCGGCTGATGCAGATTCTTCCCGCGAACCTCCAGTTCGGGTACATCGGCCGGCCGGAGCGCGCCTCACCGGGAGAGGGCTACCCGATCGCGCACGCGCTCGAGCAGGATCGGATCCTGCTGACCGCGCTCAGCATCCAGGCGCCGGTCTCGCAGTTCCCGCGCCAGCTGCCCGGCGAGCGTTAGCGCTCCGTTGTTGCGACTGGCGCGCGGCTTTCGGGCGCGCTACTGTCCGCCGCGGATGCGTCTGGGGCGAATGAGGACTGGTGGTCTGGCGACGGTTGTCGTCTGCGCTGTCGCGGCGCTGGCCGTGGCCGGTTGCGGATCGAGCTCGAGCAGCAGCAGCGCGAGCTCGAACCAGGTGGTCCGCGCGGCGTTCGTCTCCGGCAACACGTCCGGCTACCAGATGCATTTCACGCTGCAGCTCCACTCCTCGGCGCTGCCGCAGCCGATCAACGCCACCGGTACCGGCGCGTTCAGCGTCCCCGATCGTTCGGGGACCGTCGCGCTCGACATGGACCTCGGCTCGAGCCCGCAGATCACTCAGGTACTCGGCTCGAGCACACTCCACCTCGAGGAGATCCTCGATCACACGACCGTATACCTGAAGTTCCCGCAGGCACTCGCGAGCAAGATCCCGACGCTCGGCAACAAGCCGTGGATCAAGATCGACCTCGCCAAGGCCGCCTCGGCCGGAGGCCTGCCGGGCATCGGCTCGCTGGTCAACAACCCCGCCTCGAGCGATCCCGGCCAGTTCCTCCAGTACCTGCGGGCGGCGGGCACGGTCACACAGGCCGGAACGGAGTCGATCAACGGGGTCCAGACGACGAAGTACAAGGCGACGATCAGTCTCGACAAGGTCGCGAACTCACTCCCGCCCGCGTCGCGAGCCGCCGCGCAGCAGGGGATCGCGGCGATCGAGAAGGCGACGAATCTCCACACGATCCCGACGACCGTCTGGATCGACGACCAGAACCTGGTCCGCAGGATGCAGTTCACGCTGAACGAGTCGGTCTCCGGCCAGAACGTGGCCAGCACGGTGACGGTCGATTTCGTCAAGTACGGACCGCAGCCGAAGCCGACGCTCCCGCCGGCCGATCAGGTCACGGACGCCAGCTCGCTGGCATCCGGCGCCTTCGGCTCGGGCGGCGCGAGCAGCTCCGGCAGCTCGGGCGTCACCAGCCTCGGTTCCTCCGGCGGCTGAGAGACCTAATTGCGGCTGCTGCCGCGATCGGTCCCGGTCTGACACCCTTAGCGGCATCCCCCGGTTCCGTAGAGAAGGCTCAAGCAGGGACACCGCGCGCCGCCATCTCGCGCCGACGTTCGGCGTCCACGACATGGCGATCGACCTCGGCACCGCGAACACGCTCGTGTACGTCGGTGGCAAGGGGATCGTGGTGTCCGAGCCGTCCGTGGTCGCCTCCGACACCGAGACGGGCACCGTCCACGCCGTCGGCGCCGACGCCGAGCGGATGATCGGGCGCACGCCCGCGACGATTGCGGCCACGCGTCCTCTGCGCCACGGCGTGATCGCCGACTTCGACGTGACCGAGCAGATGCTGCGGTACTTCATCCGCAAGGTGATCGACCGGCGGACGGCTCACCCGCGGCTGATCGTCTGCGCCCCTTCGGGCGTCACCGAGGTCGAGAAGCGGGCGGTCGAGGAGGCCTCGCTCGCCGCCGGGGCGCGGCGCGTCCACCTGATCGAGGAGCCGATCGCGGCCGCGATCGGAGCCGGGATCGCGATCGAGGAGCCGATCGGCCGGATGGTCGTCGACGTCGGCGGTGGCACCAGTGAGATGGCGGTGATCTCGCTCGGCGGGATCGTGGTGTTCCGGTCGGTCCGGGTCGGCGGATATGAGATGGACGACGCGATCGCGAGCTATCTGCGCTCCGAGCACCAGCTGGCGATCGGCTCGCAGACCGCCGAGCGGATCAAGATCGGGATCGGCTCGGCGATCCCGCACAACCCCGAGACCACGATGCAGGTCCGCGGGCGCCACCTGCTCACCGGCCTGCCGACCGCGGTGGAGCTGTCGTCCGGCGAGGTTCGCGCCGCGATCGCCGGCCCGCTCAACGAGATCCTCGGCGCCGTCCGGAACACACTCGAGGAGACGCCTCCGGAGCTCGCCTCAGACATCGCCCGCGACGGGATTCTGCTGGCCGGCGGCGGCACCCTGATCCGCGGCTTCAAGGAGCGCGTCGCGAACGAGACGGGGATGCCGGTGTTCTCGGCCGAGTCCCCGCTCACGTGCGTCGCGTACGGCTCAGGCCAGGCGCTCGACCATCTCGACAAGCTCGCCCGGAACAGCGGGTATCGCCGGCCCACGCTGACGCCCGACTGGCGGACGATGTAGCCGGCGGCGCAGAGCCGCCGGCGCGGCGGCCAGCGCGCACGCGGCGGACAGGATCAGGAACGCGTCGATCGGCTCGCGGAACCGCGGCGTCTCCGCGTTGATCAGCGCGACCGTCAGCCACAGCAGCAGCGGGATCGCCCACACCCACGGCGGCGCCGCGCGGACGCGGTGGGTGAACGCCCCGGCGAGCGCCAGCACGCCGATGATCCAGAAGCAGATCACTCCCGCATCGGCGAGCCCGCGGGGGATGCTCTGGGCGTAGGCCGACGCCCGCCACGCAGCTTTGCCCTCGAGCTCGAGCAGCCGCAGGCTGTTGTGGTAGCCAACCTCGAACGGCGACAGCGGATGGTCCGCGATGTAGTGGAGGGCCTGGCTCTGGAGGCGGCTGGAGAGCTCGGGCTCGGTCAGCCGGCTCTCACGCGCGATCAGCGGCCGTTCGCCGGGGATCCCGTAGAAGATCCGCCATTTATACGGGACTGGTCTGTTGGCAGCCGACGCCGAGTTGTACGTCCCCCTCAGCGTGATCCCGGATTCGTCGGTGATGAAGATGAACCGGTGCATGACGACCGCGTTCCGGACGAGCCACGGCGTGACCGTCAGCAGCGCTGCCACGACGAGCAGCGCGGGCGATCGCCAGCCACGGCGCGCGTGCCACGCCGCGAAGGCGAGCGGCACGATCACCACCAGGCTGTTGACGTGCGTCAGCGTCGCGAGCCCGGTCAGGACTCCGGCGGCCGCGATCCAGCGATACGGGTGCTGCGAGCGACGCCCCCTGAGCGCCATCCACACCGCCGCCAGAATCAGCAGCGTCATCAGGTTCTCGGCGACGAGCGCCGCCGACAGCTCGACGAACACCGGATAGAACGCCGCGAGCCCCAGCGCGATCAGCGCGACCGCGGCGTCGAACAGCTCGAACGCGACGAGCCCGACGAACGCGACCACGGCGGTCCCGATCACGGCCTGCGAGAGCCGCGCCGGGTGAATCGAGGAGCCGCGCCGGCCCGTGTTGCCGCCGATCAGGTCGACCGCCGCGAGCAGATACGGGAACGCCGGCGGGAAATAGGCGCTCGGCCCGAGCGTGCCGCCGGCGCCGCCGCCCGCACGCCGGCTGGTCGAGTAGTCGCCCGTGTGGGCGATCTGGCTCGCGAGCGTCAGGTACGAGCCGGCGTCGTTCCGCGGGCTGTACGAGGTGAGCTCGACCTCGGCGATGCGGACCCCCAGCGCTGCGATCAGCAGCACCGCCGCGATCAGCGAGATGCGAGTCGGCCGCCGTCGGCCCATCAGGCGGGGGAGCTTAGGTCAGGCCGCGGCGCTGAGATCGGCGGGCGCGGCGGGGAGGCGAGCCTCGCCGCGGTGGAACTGGAGCGCGCCGTCCTCGAGCGGGCTGCGGCGCAGGCTCCGGATGTCGAGCGCGTAGTTCTGGTACAGCCGCCACGGCGCCCTCGATCCCTGCTTCGGGAATTTGTCGATCGAGCGCTGGACGTAGCCCGAGGAGAAGTCGATCATCGGCTGCGGCGTGACCGTCGGGTCATGGTTCTCGGGAACGCACTGGGTGTAGCCGTGCTGATCCATGTGGTTGAGCAGGCGGCACACGTACTCGTGCGTGAGGTCGCACTTCAGCGTCCACGAGGCGTTCGTGTAGCCGAGCGCGAACGCGGCGTTGGGGACGCCCGTGGCCATCATCCCGCGGTAGGTCATCGTGTTGGCGAAGTCGACCTCCTCGCCGTCGACAACCACCGATAGCCCGCCGAGCAGCAGCATGTTGAGACCGGTGGCGGTGACGATCACGTCGGCCTCGAGCTCCGCGCCGGACCCGAGCGCGATCCCGTTCTCGGTAAACGACTTGACCGTGTCGGTCACGACCGACGCCTCCCCGCGTCCGATTGCCTCGAACAGGTCGGAGTCAGGCACCAGGCACATCCGCTGGTCCCATGGGTTGTAACGGGGCCTGAAGTGGGTGTCGACGTCGTAGCCCGGCGGCAGCTGGCGCTCCACGCCCTTGCGGATGATCGCCTTCATCAGCTTCGGGCGCCGGCGGCTGAGCTGGAAGCTCAGCATCGTCAGCGCGACGTTCTTCCAGCGGATCAGCGAGTACGCGAGCTTCGGCGGCAGGATCCTGCGGGCGAGCCGGGCCACCGGGTCCTCGGCGGGGAGCGACACGACGTAGCTGGGAGAGCGCTGGAGCATCGTCACGTGGGCGGCCTTACGGGCGAGCGCGGGCACGAGCGTGACCGCGGTGGCGCCGCTGCCGATCACGATCACCCGCTTGCCCTCGTAGTCGACATCGTCGGTCCAGAACTGCGGATGGACGATCCGCCCGTTGAAGTTCTCGGCCCCCGCGAACTCGGGGGTGTAGCCCTCGTCGTAGCGGTAGTAGCCGCTGCACATCAGCACGAAGCCGGCGGTCATCTGGAAGCTCTCGCCGGTGTCGGTCCGCTCGACCGTCACCGTCCAGCGCTGGTCGGGGCTCGACCACTCCGCGCTGACCGCGCGGTGGTTGAAGCGGATCTTCCGATCGATGCCGTTCTCGGCCGCGGTCTCCTTGACGTAGCTGAGGATGTCCGCGCCGTCGGCGATCGACTTGTCGCTGGTCCACGGCTTGAACGAGTAGCCGAGCGTGTACATGTCGGAGTCGGAGCGGATTCCGGGATAGCGGAACAGGTCCCAGGTGCCGCCGATCCGGTCGCGAGACTCGAGGATCGCGTAGCTCTTCTGCGGCGCCGCGGTCTGCAGGTGATAGCCCGCGCCGACGCCCGAGAGGCCCGCACCGATGACGAGCACGTCGACGTGCTCGAGCGGTGTGTCCGTTTCCGGAGCGTCTGCTTCCGTCACCGTTGCCACGGATCAAATGCTACAGCACTGAAGCTTTTGCGGGCGAAGTGTGCTGCTTCTCACTCAATGGATCCCAACGGCTCTCGTGTTCGGCGGGCGTTTTCGTTGCGAACTTCCCCGCGCGAGTCGTCGTGCGCAACGAAAGTGCCCGGAGCGGGCGTTCCTGTTGCGCCGATCCCCGAGCGCGCCGAGAGTGCAACGAAAGTGCCCCCACGCGCGTGTTCAGGCGCGCCGACCGGAGATGCACTCAGTGGATCCCGACGATCCCCGCGCAGACCCAGTCCGACGCGCCGGCGCCGCCGTTCCAGATCCGCGACGCCACCGCGTCCTGCTCGGCCTTGCTGGCGAGGTATGCGGCCGGACCGGTTCCGCCGAAGCCGGTCCAGGTGCTGGGGATGATCTGGTAGTAGCCCGAAGCGCCGGCGCTGTTCGGCGGCAGGTTCTGGCCGCCGGACTCGCACAGAACGATCGCGTACGGGATCGCCCAGCCGCCGGAAGGCCCGAGCGCGGGTCCGACGCCGGGGCCCGAGCCGGAGCTCGAGCTGCTCTGCGACTGCTGCGCCTGCGCCGCCTGCGCGGCTGCGGCCTGGGCGGCCGCGGCCTGCTGTGCCTCGATCCGCGAGATCGACGACTGCAGCTGCCGGCCGCGTGCCCGGCTCGAGTCGAGCGCGGACTGCTGCACCGCCTGCGCCTGCTTGAGCGCATCCTGCTTGGAAGTCAGCAGCGACTGCATGCCGGCCAGCGCCCTGGCGCGGAGGGCTTCGTCCGCGGTGATCTGGCGGTCCTTCGCCTCGAGCGCCGCGAGCCGCTTGGCGGCGGCGTCGGCGCGCGCCTTCGCCAACCGCGTGATCCTGATGATCCCCGCCTGCTGATGCTCGGCGCTCTTCAGGAACGTGATCCGCTCGAGCAGGTCGTTGAAGCCGTGAGCCTCGAGCACGACGTCGACGAGGTCGGGCTGGTCTGATTCGTAGCTCGAGACGAGCTGCTTCGAGAGCGCTGTTCGTGCGCGAGCGAGTCGGGCTCTGAGCAGCGCGAGCAGCGTACGCTCGCGCTTCAGGGCCGCCTGCGCGGCGGCGAGCTCGGAGCGATCGTTGGCGAGCTCGGACTCGACCGCGGCCTCGCGGTTCTGGACCAGCGAGATCTGGCTGTCGAGCGAGCTGACGAGCTTCGAGAGGCCGCCGAGACTGTTCTGGAGGTGCTGCTGCGTGGAGTGCTGGTTGGAGAGCTGAGACTGCAGCTGGCCGAGGCTCGGATCGGCGCTCGAGCCAGCCGGAAGCGCCGCGAGCGCCACCAAGGCCGCGACCGTCGACGCGGCCATGGCCACGCGACGCCAAGGGGCTGTCCGCCGGGGTGCAGTCGTCATGTCGGTGCGCCGGCGGGGTTAGCTGTCGGGCTCGCGCGATTCGCGCTACGCCACCAGCAGGCGGCGATTCGCCCCGGAGGCAACCTGGGTCCCCCGCTCTCCCGGGTATGGCGGGAGATTAGGCCGGCGCGACACTATCAACCGGATCCGGGGCCGAGGCCGTATGCAATATCTCGTGCATATGCTCCGCGTGGTGCACATCGACCGAGCCCGCCAGATCCTCGATCGCGTGCGCGCGACGCCGCCCGGATTCGTCCGAACCTACGGCGACGTCTCGCCGGGAGCGCCCCGCGTCGCGGGGGCGGTGCTGCACGAGTGCGACGACGGCGATGTGCCGTGGCACCGGATCGTGCGGGCCGACGGATCGCTGGCGAAGGGCGATCGTCAGCGGGCGCTGCTCGAGGCCGAAGGCGTCCCGTTCCGTGGCCGGCGGGTCGACATGCGGGTCGCCCGGCTTCCCGACCTCGCCCGGCTGGCCGACGCGTGATGTGGGCCCAGCGTGAGATCTCGCTGGCGCCGCGCCCGCGCGGCTTTCACCTGATCACGCGCGAGGTCGTCGACGCGGTACCGGAGCTCGGCGAGCTGCACGTCGGGCTCCTGCACGTGCTGATCAAGCACACCTCCGCGTCGCTCGCGCTGAACGAGAACGCCTCCCCGGATGTCCGTCGGGACTTCGAGTCGTGGTCCGATCAGGCCGTCCCGGAGCGGGCCCGCTACTGGACGCACACGCTCGAGGGCGACGACGACATGCCGGCCCACATCAAGGCGGCGCTGTTCGGCCCGACCCTGACGCTGCCGGTCTCCCGGGGGCGGCTCGCGCTGGGGACGTGGCAGGGCGTCTACCTGTGCGAGCACCGGGACCGCGGCGGGAGCCGGTCGCTGGTGCTCACCGCCTGGGGCGAATCGGGCGCTGAGCGCTAGCTGCCGAGGCTCGGAAGCGGCGGCGGCTTGATGTTCGTCGCGGTCGAGACGACGTTCTGGACGGTGCTGGGCGCGCTCGAGACGACGTTCTGGGCGGTCGAGGTGACCGTCTGCACCGGATTCTGGGGCTGGGGCGATCCGCCCCCGGTGCTTGTCGGCTGGGTGCTGCCCGAGCTCGTGGATGGTGTGGACGTCGACGCGCTCGAGGGTGCTTGAGTGGGAGTCGACGAGCCGCCCGAGCGGGTTGGCGACGATCCCGAGCTCGACGGCGCCGTCGAGCGGGGCGGGGTGGATGCGGACGGGGCGCCCGAGCTCGGGGACGAGGGGCTGGCCGTGTCGGCCGGGGTGGTCGAGCCGGTGCTCGCGGTGGTCGTGCTCGAGCCCGTCGAGGCGGTGCCGGTGGACGGGCCCGTCGCCCGGGGCGATGCTCCCGCTCCGCTCGGCTGGTAGCTGGCGGCAGCGGCGATCGCGGTGGTCGCCCCCGGGGCCTTGTAGTTCTGTTTGACGACGCGCGCGCGGTGGGCGCGGGGACTCCGCGTCTTGGCGCTGGCGGCGGGCTGCGGGACGTTCGAGGCTGTCCCGATCAGCGCGTCGGCGACCAGCGCGCAGGTGGCCGCGACGATCGCGGTGCCCAGCACGGTCGCCGGGCGTGAGAGCACCGGTCGCAGCCGGGGGGCGCCAAACGACAGCCGGAACCGGGAGCGCGGGGGCGGCGTGGTGGTGACTGTCGAGGCGTCGGGCTCCCAGGTCGTTTCGGGCTCTGCCTTCGGGGGATCGACCGGCTCGTCGCGAGTCGCGGCCGTCCAGTCCGACGGGAGCCACGGCGCGGACGTTTGGGGCGGTCCGGGCGTGGGTGCTGCCTGCCGGGGCGGCTCGGGCGTGACCGGCTCGGCGCGGTACGGCTCGGGCGTGACCGGCGCGGCGGGGGGCTCGTGCGGCGGCGTCGAGGTGCCGGAGGTCCTCCGCTGCCTGGCCTCCCACTCCTCCCGGAGCTGGCCGGCTAGCGCAGAGGCGAGTGAGAGCGCTCTCGCCCGAAGTTGCTCGCCCGATACCCGTCGACGCGGCACATGAAATACAACGACCGCGCCGCCGATTTCTTTCGGGGTCTGGCTACCTTCCCTTCCACACCGGCGGGCGCTTCTCCGCGAACGCGACCGCGCCCTCGCGGGCGTCCTCGGAGCGGAACACCGGGTCGATGATGTCCCGCTGGTGAGTGAAGAACGCCGAGTCCGGCCAGTCGGCGGATTCGACCATCACCCGCTTCGTCGCGATCAGCGCGAGCGGCCCGTTCTGGGCGATCACGCCGGCGAGCTCGAGCGCGCCTGCCAGCGCCTCTCCGGGGTCGACGAGCCGGTTCACGAACCCGAGCTCGTAGGCCCGCTCGGCTTGGATCGGGTCGCCGGTCAGCGCGAGCTCCATCGCCAGGTTGCGCGGCAGCGTGCGCGGCAGCTTCAGCAGGCCGCCGCCACCCGCGACGAGCGACCGCTTGACCTCCGGGATCCCGAGCCGCGCGCCCCGGGCCGCGACGATCAGGTCGCACGCGAGCGCGATCTCGAGCCCTCCGGCCACCGCGAACCCCTCGACCGCCGCGATCAGCGGCTTGACTGACGGGCGTTCAACGATCCCCGCGAACCCCCGATCGCCGGCGTACGGCCGCTCGCCCGTGACAAACGCCTTGAGGTCCATCCCAGAGCTGAAACCCTTGCCGGCCCCGGTGAGCACCCCGACGGAGAGGTCGGTCGTTTCGTCGAGCTGGTCCATCGCCGCGGCGACACCCTCGGCTACCGCCGCATTGATCGCGTTGCGCTGGTCCGGCCGGTTGATCGTGATCAGCAGAACGCGCTCGTTGCGTTCCGTGAGTACCGCAGGTTCATCGCTCATGTTTGGCCTCCGCTCGCCATCCAGGCTCGCATTATGGAGGCCGCATGAGTCATCCGGCTGCTGCGAACAGTCTCAGATCCGGCTGGCGCTCGCCGCGAAGCACCCCGAGGTCGACCTCGACGCACTCGATCCCCCGGGACTGAGCGAGCACGCGTGCCTGCGGCTTGATCGCCTGCGCCGCCAGCACGCCGCGGCAGGACGCGAACGCCGGGTCGAGCCGGATCCGCCCCAGGTACCGGGTCAGCTGCTCGACCGCCTCGATGCCCGCCACCCGCTTGATCTCGACCGCGATCCAGCCGTCGTCGGCGTCGCGGCACATCAGATCGACCGGACCGATGTCAGTCGGCCATTCGCGGCGGACCAGCCTGAACCCCTCGCCGCACCAGTGCGGCTGCTCGGCGAGCAGCACCTGAAGGTCGGCCTCGACGCCGTCCTTGGCGAGCGGCGCGTCCTCGTCGGGCGGGCCCATGTCGTGCTCGGAGTCCGACAGGATCTCCGCGATCGAGATCTCGAGGCGATCCTCGCTTGCGCCCGCGCGCTTGCGCACGATCATCGTCGCCGGCGACTGGCCGTCCGCGGGCGACTCCTCGATCACCGTCGGCGGGGTCATCCAATTGAGCGGCTTGTATCCGCCCTGGTCGGCGTGAACGAGTACCGACCCGTCCGCCTTGACCATGATCAGCCGCACCGACTCCGCGAGGACCGCGGTCAGCCGGCCGGAGTAGTTGACGGAGCAGCGAGCGACGATCAACCGCATCGGCCGACCTTAAGCGTGAGACCGGACGAATGACGCGGGATCGTCAGCCGACTGCGGGCGCGGCGACCAGGGCGCTGATGTATTGCTTGCTCTCCGAGCCAACGTCGAGCTGCTGGCAGTTTCCGGGTGCGTTTGCCGCGCACTTGTAGAGGTACCCGGAGTCTCCGGTTCCGTAGTAGAGCGCGCTGTTCGCGTAGAGCAGTTGCGTTACGGGGCCGGCCGTCGTGAGCTGCGTGCAGGACTTGGCCTGCGTGGCGTTGCACTGCCAGACGAATCCCGAGCTCGGGTTGCCGGAAACCTCGGGGACGCCGGCGTAGAGCGAGCCGTTCGCCGCGGAGATCAGCGAGGTGATCGGGGCGCCGGCTGTGTCCAGCGTCTCGCAAGCGGCGGGCAGGCTCGGGTCGCACTCCCACAGCACCCCGCTGTTGAGCGCCTCGTAGAGCCGTCCGTTGGCGTATGCGAGCGCGTTGATCGAAGGTCCACCGGTGTCGTCAAGCGTGGTGCAATCGTCGACGGTGCTCGGACTGCAGCTGTACAGCAATCCGTTGCTGGCGGCTACGTACAGCACGCCGTTTGCGTACACGATCGCGTTCACTTTCGTGTGAGCTCCGAACGGGTACAGCTCTGTGCAGCCGGTCGGCTGACAGCTGTAGAGAAGTCCCTGGGCCACCGTGCCGGGGGGAGGCGGCACGTTGAGGTACACGGCGGCGTAGATCGTGCCGTTGTTGTACGCCATCGCCGTGATCGCGTTGTCCGAGCCGAGCGAGTAGGCCGGGTTGCAGACATTCGAGCTGGTGGGAGTGCATTTCAAGACGGTTGCGTTCGAGAGGCCGACCCAGATCGACCCGCCGCCGTACAGCATCGAGCTCAGGTCATTACCGCCGACCGTGTACGGCGAGCCGCAGTTCTTGGGGTTGTTCGGGTCGCATGACCAGAGCACTCCGTTCGAGCCGCCGCTGAGCCCGGCGTAGACCTGCAGCTGGCCGGCGGGTGGCGGCCAGGGCGCGGCCGGAAACGCGCAACTCGCGTTCGCCGTCCCGCAGTTGACGCTCCCGGTTGGGCTGCTCGCCGTCGGCGACTGCGGCGGTTGTAGCGAGCACTGCGAGGCTGGGTAGCCGTTCAGGCAGGGCTGGTAGTTAAGCCAATTGAGCTCGATCGCGTTGTTGCCGACGCTGTTCGAGCAGTCGCAGGCGTTGTCCGCCAAGCCCGTCGCGACGGCCGCATCGTTGTTCAACCAGAGCTGGCTGCCGCCCTGGGTCAGGCTGGAGGGATTGACCTGCAACCCGGGAGGAGTCGAGCCGGTCCCGGGATCGGTCTCCCACAGCTCGGTGGAGGCGTTGAACGTCGAGGAGGCGGCCGCGCCGTTGGTCTCCGTCGAGGTGACGTTGAAGTAGTTGCCCGATTCCTTGCACGAGTTCTCGAGGAAGTACTCGAAGATCCCCACGATCCCGGTGATCACCGCGCCCGGGCTGAGCATCCCCGTGATCCCGACCTTGATCGCCTGCAGCCCGAGCTTCGCCGTCCCGCTGATGAACCCCGAGGTATCCGCGGTCTGCTGGTTGCCGGCCCACGCCAGGCTGTAGTCGGCGGCGAGCCCCTCGGTAACGGTGGTCCCGCTGGTGAGCGGGAGCGTAATGCCCCCTGGAGTCCCCGCCTGGGACACACCCGCGCTGTACGGCTGGGGGTTGCCCGCGGCGTCGTAGTTGGCGAACCCGGCCGGGTCCGACCCATTGGTCCCCTGATCGAAGCACTGCACCGCGTCCCCCGCGACCGCCAGCGGAATCGCGTACGTCGAGGAGTTCATCGTCCCCGAGTTCGTGCCCGGCAACCCGGTGCTCTTGTTGACCAGCGCGCAGCCACTGCAGTAGACACCCGACGCGGTGTTGTTCGTGATCGACAGCGTGCCGTACGGGTTCTGCGTGCCCGCGCTCGCGAACGCCAGGTCGCTCTGGCGTGGTCGCGCCTTGTCGGCGGCTCCAACCGCGGTTCCCTCGCGCCAGTCGTAGCGGCCGTCGACGCGCTTGAAGTCACGGTCCTGTTGGACGTCGATCGACAGCAGCCGACGGCCGCTCTGCCGGCGGCGCGCCGCGCGCGCGAACGCGCCGTGTGAGGTCAGGAAGCGCGAAGCGGCCTGCGGCAGCTGGAACTTGTAGCAGCGGACCACCCGCTGGCGGTTCAGGCCGCCCGTGTCGACGAGCGTCCGGCGATACAGCGGCTTCGACGGGTCTGGGCCCGTGGTGAGCGATCGCCTCGCGACGATCACCGTGACCAGCGCGCGGTCCCGGCGGGCCGCCCCGCGCACACGCGCGTACCCGCCACGGTCGGCAGCCCCGCGGCCCGCGGTCGGCGCGGTGCCACGCTGGGCACCCCAGTTCGCCACCCGGTAGCGGACGCACACAGTGACGTGGGCGATCCCGTGCTTGTCACCGGTCAGCCTCGGCGGGCTCAGCGGAAGCGGGAGAGGAAGCGCGAGCCGGCCGTGCTTCCCGACCAGGAACGCGTGTGTGCTGCCCGGGCGCAGATCGGCGTTCGCAGCGGGCACGAGCACAGCACAAACGCTCAGCGCCGCAACGACCGCGATCCCCGCGATGCCGCATCTCCCTCGACGTTTCACAGCCGCCCGACCGCACACAGAACGTCGATCGGCCCTGCCCCCCGACCAACAAGCACCTTGGCCCGCGAATCGCGCCATCCCCGATCCTCCGCAGCCGCCGCTCGCTTTGCGCCCCACGACCACGTTAACCCACGCTATTCAAGGTCGTTGCGCAAAGCAAACAGCGCACGGCGGGAGGCGCTAGCGATCAACCGCATCGCGCCACCTAAGATCAAGGGCGGACAGATGCGCAATCAGCTTCGACCCCTGTTCGACCGGATCGTGATCAAGGAGCTCGATCCCGACCGCGTCCGGCGCTCGGGCCTGCTGGTCCCGGCGGGATCGGACGAGCCGCCGCCCCAGCACGGGATCGTGCTGGCCGTGGGCCCCGGGCTCGACTGGTGGGAACAGGTCGGCATCGTGATGCCGGTCAAGCCGGGCGACCACGTGGTGTTCCCGGCGTCCGCGGGCGCCTGGATCGAGGTCGACGAGGAGCGGCTGCTGGTGTGCCGCGTCGGCGAGCTGCTGGGCGTGCTCGAGCGTGCGGAGGATTGCCCTGAATGCGGCGGGCGCGAGCTCGGCGCCCAGGAGGCCTGTCCGGTCTGCGGGCGCGAGGGCTCGGTGTCCTCGCGGTAGGCCCTAGGCGGCGGTCCGGTCCGACAGGCGCCGCGGCTGCGCCGCTTTGGCCCGCGCGAGCAGCTCCGACACCTCGGCGTCCTTGCCGAGCGCGAGCGCGCGCCGGCACGCCTCGATGCATTCGTTCAGCCGGTCGGTCCGCGCGAGCGCGTGCGCGTACTGGGACCACGCCGGCTGCGACTCCGGGTCGAGCTTAGTCGCCGCCTCCGCTGCCGAGACCTCGGCGCCGACGTCGCCCACCAGGTGGTAGGCCAGCGCGAGGTCGAGCAGTCCTTCGACCGACGGTCCCATCAGCCGCGCGCGCTCGAGCGCGGTCACCGCCCCGGAGCGATTCATCAGCCTCAGCCTCAGGCGCCCGAGCCGCTCCCAGGCCGATGCGTCCTGAGGGGCCCGATCCGTGGCGCGAGCGGCCGCTTCTTCGGCCTGGTCGATCGCGCCCATGTCCTCGTAGATCCGCGAAGCGAAGCGCTCCGGGGTGGGTCGGTCGGTCTCGACCCGGGCCCAGTCACGGACCGCCCGCGCGGCCGCCGGGAGGTTGCCGGCCTGCCAGAACGCGGTGGTCAGCAGCCGCAGCACCGCCGGGTTCGACGGGTCGGCGTCACGCGCGTATATGAGTCGCTGGGCCGCCACCGCCGGCTCGCCCTCCGCGAGCGCGTGCTGGGCGGCGGTCATGAACCGCTCCACCCGCTCGGCGGCGGGGTCGGGCGTTGAGAAGTCGACGAACTGGAGCGAGCCCGCCGGCACTGTGCGGACGCCGATCGAGAAGTTGAGGCGGGCCCACTGTTGGACCTCCTCGCCCTCCCCGGAGAAGTAGATCCCGGTGACGGTGCCGACGCCCCACTCCGGGTACGAGAGGCACCTCGCGTAGCGGTGCACGACCGAGTGATCGGGCACGCGCGAGCCGAATGGGTCATGCCGCTCCCGGTCCTGCTCCGCGGCGCGCGCCCGCTGCTCGGCCTCGTATGCGCGGCGCCCCGCCTCCTCACGGGCCTTGCGTGCGGCTGCCGCCGAGGCCCGGACCGCGTTCGCCGACACGCTCCCGCCGCGTGAGGACTCCGCCAGCTGCTCGAGCTGGTCGGCGGCCTCGTTGATCGCCTGAAGGTGGCGCTCGTGCTCGTGGCGCCGGCCCGGCGGCGCGATATCCGGGTGCCAGCGCTTGGCCATTCGGCGCCGCGCCAGCTGTACGGTCCGCTGGTCGAACGGCGGCTCGAGCTCCAGCAGTAGAAGTGCCTGTTCGACGTCGAGGATGCGCGGCATGACCCGCTAACGGTAGCGACGGAACCGAGGTCTTCGTCCCCGGCGGCCGGCGAATCGACACAAGCAGCAAAAACTTCGCGACAAGTTGGTTTCAACCGCTCTCGTTAGGCCTTTGCCGCCGTAGCTTGCGGCGCATGAGGCGTCGGCGGCGAAAGGGCAAGGGAGCGCGGGTGGCCGTCGCGGTGATGCTCGCCGGCACCGTCGCGGTCGGCACCGGTGCCGCCGTGCTCGCGGTGCTGCTCGGCGTGCTGGCGTCTGAGACCGGCTGCGGATCCGGTTCGGCGGCGAGCGCTTCGGGTCCCGTCGCGCTCGCCCCGGCGGGAACCGGCCAGACGGTCGGGGCGACCGAGTACGGAGGCCCGGGCGACCCGAGCAGCGGCAGCGTCGGCGCCTCCGGCGCGAACCTGCTCCAGCACCCCGACAGCTACGCCGAGCTCGGCGGCTACACGTTCCAGACGGCGACGGCGATGGGCGGCCTGTCGTACATGACCCCGCTGCGGATCACCTGGGGTCATCGGTCCGCAATCGCCTACAAGCGCGACTTCGGCTTCGGGGGCCCGCCGATCGATGGGTTCCGGCGCGTGATCGATTTGTGGTGGGAGCTCGCGGAGAGCCTTGGAATTCCGTACGAGAACGGGATGTGGTCCGGGCCGGTCCGGATCGAGCGCCCGCCGGCGTCCGGCGCGGGCGCGCTGCTCGGGCCGAGCATCGGCGCGCAGACGATGCTGGTCTCCACTCCCGACCAGCAGCAGGATCCCGCCGCGTGCGCTCCGGGCGCCGACGGCGTCCCGCTGACCAGCGGCGAGCGCGCCACGCTGCTTGCGAACGGAGAGGCGGCGGCTCCGGCCGATGCGCCGGCGGCGGTCAAGGGGATCATCGCCGCCGGGAACCAGATCGCGGGCAAGCCGTATCTCTACGGAGGCGGTCACGGCCTGCCACTGTCCGCCGTGGCTCCCTCGTATGACTGCTCGAGCAGCGTCGAGCACCTCCTCTACGGCGGCCGCCTGCTACCCGTCGACTACGACGCGGCGTCGGGCACGCTCGAGTCGTTCGGCCTACCCGGGCCCGGGGCGTGGGTGACGCTCTACGCGAATGCAGACCACGTCTTCATGTACGTCGCCGGCCTGCGGTGGGACACCCACAACGCCGCCGGCGCGGGCGATGGAAGCAGCGGGATCGGGTGGCATCCGCTGGTCAGGAGCTCATCGGGGTTCGTTGCGAGGCATCCCGTCGGGCTATGAGACGGGCCGTCGCGATCACGCTGGTCGGGATCGTCGCGGGAGGCTGCGCTTCGCTCGCGCCGGCGCCGACGGGGCAGACCGCCGGCTCGGGGACCGCGACAACGGCGAGGAACGCGACAACCGTTGGCAGCGCCACAACCGGTGGGACCGCGACGTCAGCCAGCTCGCCTGTCGCCCGGGCGCAGACGACCCACGAGTACCCCGGGCCCCCGCCGCCCCGCCAATCCGCGGCCGGATTCACGTCGCCCGCGGCGGCGGTAGCGGCCTTCGCGAACGCCTACATCAACTGGAACGCCCAGACCGTCGCGGCGGACATGCAGACGCTCGCGGGGCAGAGCATCGGCCAGGCGCGGTCCGAGATGGAGCTCGCCGCCGCGCAGACCGGGTCGGACTACGAGCTGCAGCGTGGCGGGATCGCGAACAGCGGCACGGTCGAGGCGGTTGCGCCGCTGAGCGGACCCGGCGGCCGCTACGTCGTCGTCACGCGCGAGCGCACGACCGCGACCGCCACGAACGCCTACCAGGGGCTGCGGCCGGCGTGGCACGTCGCGGTTGCGACCGTGGCGTCGGTCGGCCCGGGCCGGTGGGCGGTGAGCGGCTGGCAGCCGGAGAGCTGATCAGCGAGATGCGATGTTCAGCACGACCGCCGCGACGAACGCGAACAGCGCGCCGGCGCGGATCGCAAGCCCGGCGCGGTCGCTGGGGCGGCCGGTGACCATGCCCGCGATTGCGACGATCATCAGGACCACGGCGACCAGGGCGAACAGGATGGCGAGCACGCGCATCCGCCGAATCTTCCTCCGCCGCGAGCGCGATCGACCGCGTCAGGGCGCTACGACGTGCAGCTGCCGAGCGCGGCCGTCGTCAGCAGCACGCGGCCGAGCGCGACCCACGCGGCGCCATAGTACGACGGGTGGGCGGCGTCCTGTGCCTGCGCCCGATTCAGCAGCCTGTTCGCGGTGGCGCGGTTGCGGGCCGCGTGGGCCGCCGCCGCGGCGCCGACAAAGCTGGCCGCATGCACATAGGGCGAGGCGGGCGCGCCGTCGAGCGCGTACGAGTCCCGGCCGGGGTTGCGGCGATACATCGGCCAGAGGTCCGCCGCGAGCCGCCGGTCGCCGCGGTTGCAGCTGGCCGCGTAGCGGACCGCCACCCGGACCGCGTCGAACGAGGACGACGGCTGCGTGACCGCCGCCGGATCGGCGGGGTTGCCGATCGGTCGCACGGTGCCGGGCGTACCGGTGGTCGTGGTCGCGCCGGGTGTCCCCGGAGCCGCGCCGAGCGTCGCCCAGTTGGCCGGCAGCGCGCCGCCGTGCGCGATCAGCCGCTCGACGATCGCGTGGCTCGAGGAGACGAGCAGCCTCCAGCGGAGGTCCGGGTCGGCACGCGAGAGGTCGGCGTAGGCGCGTGGTGAGAAATAGCTGGGGTTCACCACCCTCTGGGTGTGGGCCCAAGGCCCGGCGACGAGGACCAGCGCCGTGTTCCGGGTATCGCCGCGGACGGTCTCGTTCGCGAGCACCGCCCGGGCGATCGCGACGCCCTGGTCGCGGTAAGAGGACCTGCCGAACCGCTCGCCGGCGAGCACGAGCGCCTGCGCGGCGTCGAGGTCGGCGTCGGCGGCCGGTGGGCTTGAGACGACGCGGCCGTCGGCCCATCGGGAGGCGAGCAGCCCGTTCGGCTCGAGCAGGTGTGCCCTGGTCCAGCCCCAGATCGAGTCGAACCGTGCGCGGTTGTCCATCGCGACCGTCAGCAGCATCCCGTACGCCTGGCCCTCGCTGACCGTGTCGCCGCCCTGGTCGCGGCGGATCACGCGGCCGTCGCGTGACACGTACTCGTTGAGGAACGAGCTCACCGACCGGTATGCCTGCTGGTTCAGGCTCGCGGGGATCTGCAGCGCGCGCGTGCCGACGGTGCTCAGCAGCACCGGGATCAGCAGCACGACGCCGAGGGCCGCGAGCCACACCGGCTTCGGCCACGGACGGTGCCGTCGGCGGGCGGTTGGCGCGGCGGCGTCGGGCGCGAGCAGCGCCGAACGGCGCAGCCTGATCGCCGGCGCGGCGCCGATCAACAGGATCGTCGAGTGCAGCGCGGCGAACGCCACGTTGTTGAGCGTCGCCGGGCCGTGGCCTCGAGCGAGGCCGTACGCCGCCGCCGCCGCCAGCACAGCGACCGCGGCGAGCGCCGGGGCGACCGCCTTCGGCTGGCGCCGGAGCTCGCCGCGCTTGGGAGTGACGACGAACCGGGCGGCGCGGTGGAAGACGGCGCCGATCGTCGCCTGCACGTGGATCCAGAAGCTGCACGCGGACAGCGCGAACGCGCTGAACGTGTAGGTGCCCGAGCCGGCGAGCGCGACCGCCGCGAGCGCGCCGAGGTAGTAGGGGGCGAAATGGATCAGGAACTGGTTGGCGGTGATGCTCGCGAGCGGCTGGACCCCGAACAGCAGCCGGATCACCGGCAGCGACATGTACAGCAAGAGCGTCCAGCCGGACAGGAAGTAGGTCGCTGACAGCAGGTACTGGATTCGCGCGCGCCACGGCAGCCGCGAGCGCAGCACGGCGGGGATCGCGCTCAGGCAGCCGCGCGCCCACCGCTGCTGCTGGGAGACGTACGAGGCCATGTCCTCGGGGCCGAGGCCGGACGCCACGACCTCGGAGACGTACGTCGACTTCCAACCGCGCTCCTGGAGCCGCACGGACAGCAGGAAGTCCTCTGTGAGCGAGCCCTCGGGGAAGCCGCCCACCTGATCGAGCGCCTCACGGCGGAAGACCACGTTGGTCCCGCAGCAGATCATCGCCCCGAGGCCGTCCTTGCCGCGGGCGATCGGCCCGAAGAACAGGTTCTGCTGAGCCGCCGCGGCGGTGCACACCGGGCTGCCGGCTGCGTTCGCGTAGTACTGGGGGGTCTGGACGAAGGCGACCTCGGGGTCCTCGAGGTGCCCGAGCGTGCGCTCGAGGAAGTCGGCATGGGGGACGTGGTCGCAGTCGAGCACGACCGCGAACGGGGCGCTGGTCTTGCCGAGCGCGTGGTTGAGGTTGCCCGCCTTCGCGCCGATCCGCTTCCTCCGTCGCAGGTAGTCGGCGCCGTAGCGGCCCGCGAGCACGGCCATCTCGGGCCGGGCGCCGTCGTCCAGCAGCCACACGGTCACCTCGGCGCCGCGCATCGCGCACGCGGCGGCCAGGGTCGGCTCGACGATCTCGACCGGCTCGTCGTAGACGGGGATCAGCACGTCGACCGGCTGGGGCTCGCCCGTCAACGGGCGCCCACCGCGCAGCCGCTGACGCGAGCAGGTCCACCAGAAGCCGATCGCCTGGAAGAGGTTGAACGCCTCGGCCGCCACCAGCAGCCCGAACAGCGCCGGGTTGCCGATCCGCTTGCCCTCGAGCAGCCACGACAGATACCAGGCCGCCAGCGGCAGGCAGATCAGCGCCATCAGCAGCGACCGCCGTCGCGCGGAGCGCATCGACGGCAGCGGCCAGTGGACCTGCCCGAGGCGGGGGTCGATCCGCGGGGCCGGCTCGCTCGGAGCGTCGGCGCCGCGGCCCGTCGTGGGGGCGGAGACAGGCGTCTGCTCGCGCACGCGTTCGCCGACGCTCATCGGTACTCCCAGAGGTAGATCTTCTCCAGGTGGTCCGTGCGCACCAGGTGCATGCGCGAGTGCTGGAGGGCGTACCGCGCGCCCCCGACGTCGCCGGCGATGCCGGGCTGGTCGAGGAAGCTCGCGAGCAGGAACACCCTGCCGTGCTTCGGCAGCGCCGGCGTGCGCGAGCCGACGATCTCCGAGTGGATGCCGGGCGCGTAGTACTCGATCACGTCGTTCAGATAGACGGGCGCGTACAGCAGCGTGTCGCCGGGTCGAGCGTTGCGGTGCACCGTCTGCAGGGCGGCGCGGAAGTCGTAGTCACGCGGATTGCTCTTCGCAAGCTGCTCGTCGCCGATCCCGGCGACGAAGCTTGCGAGCAGCGCGACCGTGACGAGCGCCACCGGCAGCCGGCGCGCGCTCGAGGTGACAACCGTTCGCGCGGCCAGCAGCATCAGCATCGGGACCGCGCCCGAGAAGTACCTGACCTCGAACAGGAAGCGGTCCTTGAACCCGATCACCATCAGTACCAGCGGCGGGACGACGGCGAGCGCGAGCACCAACATGCTCTCCGGGGAGCGTCCCCGGCCGAGCAGCGCGAGCGCGAGCAGCATCAGCAGCGGCCACAGGGCGCCGATCGCGAGCATCGTCGAGTTGGCGTGGTAACCCCACAGCGCCCACACGAAGTTCGCCAGCAGCGCGTAGATGTCGGGATGGCCGGTCTGCGAGACGCCGGTCGAGGTCGCGCCCGCCGACGGCGCCCCCGTCCCCTGTCCCGTGAGGATGTCGTTGGCGAACTGCTGGTGGACGTAGGCGGCCAGCGGGGCAATTGCGACCGCGATCGCGATCCAGGTGACCCAGTAGTTCGTGACCAGCTGCTTGACCGGCTCCCCACGCTTGGAGCGGTGCCAGATCACGGCGGCGAAAGCGACCTGCTGGATCGCGATCGGGATCACCGAGAAGTAGTGCGTGTAGATCAGCGCGATCGTGAGCGCGCCGTAGGCGACCCAGTATCGGATCCGACCGTCGCGCAGCACCTTCATCTGCGCCCACAGGGCCAGCGTGGCGAACAGCATGAAGAACGCGTACGGGCGCGCCTCCTGCGAGTACCAGATCAGCAGCGGGCCGAACGCGGTGAACACGGCAGCGAGCACGCCCGTCCGGCGGCCGAACAGCTCCTGCCCCGTGACGTAGACCGCCGGGATCAGCAGCGTCCCGGCGATGATCGTCGGGATGTGGACGGCGAGGTCGCCCGACCCGAGCACGCGGACGGTCCCCCACAGGATCAGGAAGTAGAGCGGGGGGTGGTTGTCGGTCGCGCGGAGGTTGTGGAGCATCCCGCTCAGCGACATGTGCGCCTGATGGATGCTGATCGCCTCGTCGACCCAGATTCCGCGGACGAGCAGCAGCCGCAGGACGAGGCCGAGCAGCGCGACGCTCCCGACCACGATCCAGGCGCGGCTCGGCGACCACGCGCGCGTCAACGCGGAGGCGCCCGGGAACACGGCGCCGGGCGGCCGAGGCCGCCGGTCGACGTACGTCCCGCCGGTGGCGGGTGTCGCGTCAGTCGCCATCGGAGCCCGTCAGGAGCCGCTCGTGGCGGTGGTCGGCGTGGTGCTGGTGCCCGTGCCGGTGCCGGTGGGGCTGGTCGTTGAGCCGTTCGTGGAGCTCGTCGTCGTCGGAGTCGTGCTGGTGCCCGTGGTCGAAGGCGTGCTCTCGTTGCTCGAGCTGGTGCCGTCGCCGTGACCGCTGTTGCCGGAGCCGGGTCCGTTGGACTCGGGCGCCGTCGTCTGCTGCAAGCTGCCGTTCGAGCCGTTGGGCTGTGTCGTCGTGCCACTCGGCTGGGTGGTCGTCGGCGTGCTGCTCGGTACGGTCGTCGTGCCGCTCTGGCCGGACCCCTGGCTCACGTTTCGCGGCGCCGGGGACGGGTCCGTGGGGGCGGCCGTCGGGGGAGCGACCGGCATCAGGATCGGGGGCGTGCTGGGAACACTCGGGGCCGGGGCGGGCGGCCTCGCGGCGTCGCCGGGACTACGGGGGTCCGACGGCGCTACGGCGCTCGCGCCGGAGCTGGACTGGTGGGTCAGCGGCGCCGCGACCGCGCCGACGGCCGGAGCGACGAGCGGGCCCCCCTGCAGGGAGCCGGACGACCGCGAGCCGGACGCCCCGGAGCCGGGGGTCGCGGACTCGTCACCTGCGCTGGCGGCGTGGACCGCCGGACGCGTACCCGCTCCGGGCAGCCCGGGCTTGCCGGGCAGCGAGCCGAGACCCGCGCCGACGCCGGCGCCCGCGGCTCCGATCGCGACCAGCGCAAGCAACCCCGCGAGAGGCGCGCCCAACGCACCCGTGGCCTTGCCAATCGGGCCGAGCTGCGGCGCGCCTGCCACCGCGGGCTCGGGCTTCGAGGCAACCCTCGGGGCGACGGACTCGAGTATCGAAACTGGCTGCGGGTTTTTTGTGTGCGTTGCCATTGGCCTCCGATAGGTCGTCGGTTTGCGTACGGCGGTCCGGCGGCGGCCCAGTTGGGCTCCGGGTCCGAGCGCGCCAAAGCCGACCGGCGCGCTACGAGCATCCGGATAAATGGCCGGTCGACCCCGTCCCCTGCTTGGTTCCGACCGGTCTGTAGTCGTCGAAAGGCCCGCCTGCCCGCGAGCCCCATCGGGTTCTCGTTACCGTCGCCGCTCCGATCCGAAACCGGCTTAGCCCGTTTTTTAGGTTCGGGAACCCGGATTCGGCCGTTCGTGTGACGAACCGCACGCCCCCGGGCCGGTCGGCCCTCCGGAACCGGCGCGGCCTCGACCCCGGCGACACGCCGCTCCCTCCTATCCTGGGAGCGGCAGTGTCTACCCAGTACATCTTCACCACCTACCGGCTCTCGCGCCGATTTCCGCCGGACCGGCAGGTCCTCGAGGACATCTCGCTGTCGTTCCTGCCCGGGGCGAAGATCGGCGTGCTCGGCTACAACGGTGCCGGCAAGTCGACCCTGCTGCGGATCATGGCCGGGCTCGACACCGACTACGACGGCCAGGCGCAGCTGGCCCCTGGCGCGAGCGTGGGGCTACTCGAGCAGGAGCCGGAGCTCGATCCCTCGAAGACGGTGCAGGGCAACGTCGAGGAGGCGGTTGCCGAGGTTCGCGGGCTGCTCGACCGCTTCAACGAGCTGTCGATGAACTACTCCGACGAGACCGCGGAGGAGATGGGCAACGTGCAGGAGCGGATCGACGCGGTCGACGGCTGGAACCTCGACACGACGCTCGAGATCGCGATGGACGCGCTCCGCTGTCCGCCGCCCGACGCCGACGTGACGACGCTCTCCGGCGGCGAGCGCCGCCGGGTGGCGCTGTGCCGGCTACTGCTCCGCCAGCCCGACCTGCTGCTGCTCGACGAGCCGACTAACCACCTCGACGCCGAGTCGGTCGCGTGGCTCGAGCGGCATTTGAGCGAATACAACGGCACGGTCGTCGCCATCACGCACGACCGCTACTTCCTCGACAACGTCGCGGGGTGGATCCTCGAGCTCGACCGCGGACGGGGAATCCCCTACCAGGGCAACTACTCCGGGTGGCTCGATCAGAAGCGGGCGAGGCTCGAGGCCGAGGCCCGCCAGGAGCAGACGCGTAAGCGCACGATCGAGCGCGAGCTCGAGTGGGTCAGGCTCAACGCGAGCGCTCGCCGGAACAAGCCCAAGGCGCGACTCAACGCTTATGAATCGCTCCTGGCGGCCGATGCGGCGGCCGATTCGCAACTCGACAACGTCCAGATCCACATTCCGGCCGGGCCCCGGCTCGGGGACGTGGTCCTCGAGACCGAGCACCTGCGCAAGGGGTACGGCGACCGGATGCTGATCGACGATCTCTCGTTCCAGCTGCCGCGAGGTGGGATCGTCGGTGTGATCGGGCCCAACGGCGCCGGCAAGTCGACGCTGCTGCGGATGGTCGTCGGCCAGGAGCAGCCCGATTCCGGCACCCTCAAACTCGGCGAGACGGTCGAGCTCGCGTACGTCGACCAGTCACGAGAGCTGGATCCCGAAAAGACCGTCTGGCAGGAGATCTCGGGCGGACAGGACCAGATCAAGCTGGGCGAGCGGACCGTCAACAGCCGCGCGTACGTCGCGGGCTTCAACTTCAAGGGAACCGACCAGCAGAAGAAGGTCGCCAAGCTGTCCGGGGGCGAGCGCAACCGCCTGCACCTCGCGAAGCTTCTGCGCGAGGGCGGCAACCTGCTGCTGCTCGACGAGCCGACCAACGACCTCGACGTCGACACGCTGCGCGCGCTCGAGGAGGCGCTGCTCGCGTTCGCGGGGTGCGCCGTCGTCGTCTCGCACGATCGCTGGTTCCTCGACCGGATCGCGACGCACGTGCTCGCGTTCGAGGGCGACTCCCAGGTGCGGTGGTTCGAGGGGAACTTCGAGGCCTACGAGAGCTTCCGCCGCGAGCAGCTCGGCGCCGAGGCCGACCGGCCGCACCGGATCACGTACAAGAAGCTCGTCCGGGCTTAGCTAAACCCCGCTGGCAGTGACCGGGCCGACGAGGTTCGACGTTGCCTGTCCCGTCTGGTTCTCCTGGTCGGTGGCGGTGACGACGACCTTGATCAGGTGGCCGAGGTCCGCCGAGGTCATGTAGTAGTAGTAGGGACGGCCGGGGATGCCGGCCACGTCGGTGCAGTTGGTTCCGTCGCTGTCGCAGCGCTTCCATTGGTAGCTGAACGTCAGCGGGTCCGGGCTCGTCCAGCTCCCGTTCACCGCGGCCAGTTTCAGTCCGACCTGGGGGTTCCCCGTGATCGACGGCGGGACCGTGTTCTGGGGTGGCGGCGGGTTCGGGACCGGTCCGACCGGGTTCGAGGTCGCCTGTCCGGTCTGGTTCTCCTGGTCGGTGGCGGTGACCCGGACCTGGATCAGGTGGCCGACGTCCGCGGAGGTGATCTTGTAGTAGTAGGGGCGGCCGGGCATGCCGGCAACGTCGCTGCAGTTGCCTCCGCCGCTGTCGCAGCGCTGCCACTGGTAGCTGAAGGTGAGCGGGTCGGGGCTCGTCCAGCTCCCGTTCACCGCAGCCAGCTTCTGCCCGTTCTGCGCGGTGCCGGTGATCGACGGCAGCACCGTGTTCTGGGGTGGCGGCGGGTTCGGGACCGGTCCGACCGGGTTCGAGGTCGCCTGTCCGGTCTGGTTCTCCTGGTCGGTGGCGGTGACGATCAGCTGGATCTTGTGGCCAGCGTCCGCGGAGGTGACCTTGTAGTAGTAGGGGCGGCCGGCCTGGTTGGGGACGTCGACGCAGTTGCCTCCGCCGCTGTCGCAGCGTTGCCACTGGTAGCTGAAGGTGAGCGGGTCCGGGCTCGTCCACCTCCCGTTCACCGCGGCGAGCTTCTGCCCGTTCTGCGGTGTGCCCGTGATCGACGGCAGCACCGTGTTCTGCGGCGGCGCGTTCGACGGGCCGAACACGTCCGCCTGCCCGTTGCCGGCCGCCGCGCTGGGCATGCCGGTGACGACCGTCGAGCCGACGAGTGAGATCGCGACCGACCAGCCGAGCACGTCGGAGGCCTGGCCGTCGGACGCGGTCAGCTTCGCCGTCTCGGTTGCGCTTGACCAGCCGCTCTGAGGCTGGTTGAACTGGTAGGCGGCCCCCTGCAGCGAGTTCGTTCCCACCGTGGCGAACGGCGCGCCGGCGATCAGGGTCGACCCGTTCCCGTTCAGCGCGACGGAGTAGCCAAGAAAGTCGCCGTCCAAGCCGTCCGAGGCGGTGAGCTTCGCCGTCTCGGTGGCGGTCGTCCACCCGCTCCCTGGCCTGGTGTACGCGTACGCCGCCCCCTGGGCGCTGTTGCCGCCCACCTCCGCGATCGGCGCCCCGGCAGCCACGGTCGAGCCGTCCGCCGAGATCGCAATCGAGTAGCCCAGTTCGTCCCCAGACGCGCCGTCCGACGCGGTTAGCTTCGCGACCTCGTTCTCGTCGACCCATCCGCCTCCGGGCTTCGTGAACACGTACGCTGCGCCCTGGGACGCGTCGCCGCCGATTTCGGCGAACGGCGCCCCGGCGACGATCGTCGAGCCGTCCGCGGAAATCCCGACCGAGCTGCCGAGCTGGTCGCCCAACTGCCCGTCTGAGGCGGTCAGCTCCGCCGTCTGGGTCGCGGTCGACCATCCGCCGCCTGGCTTGGTGAACACGTATGCGGCGCCGGTACCGGAGGCGCAGCCGCAGGCCCCGGCGACGACGGTGGAGCCGTCGCCGGAGATCGCGACGGAGAAGCCAAGATCGTCGTCGGCGATGCCATTCGATGCGGTCAGCTTCGCCGTCTCAGTGCCGGTTGCCCACCCGCCTCCGCCCTCGGTGAACACGTAGGCCGCGCCCTGACCGGGGTTCGTGCCCACCTCCGCGTCCGGGGCGCCGGCGACGATCGTCGTGCCGTCCGTCGAGATCGCGACCGACTGGCCGAGCGAGTCGCCGGACTGGCCGTCCGAAGCCGTCAGCTTCGCGGTTTCGGTGCCGCTTGCCCACCCGCCTCCGGGCTTGGTGAACACGTACGCGGCTCCCGCCCCGGTGCTGCAGCCGCACGCGCCCGCGACGACCGTCGAGCCGTCGCCCGAAACCGAGATCGCGTTGCCGAGCTGGTCGCCGGGCTGGCCGTCCGAAGCGGTCAGCTCGGCCTGGACGACGAACGGATCGATGCGGAGCGGATAAACCGCATGCCTGGAGTCGACGCGGATCAGCACCCGCCCTCCGTCGAGCTCGAGCCACGAGCGCAGCGTGCGTCCGCGCGCGTCATTGGCGACCAGGCCCCGGTAGGCAAGCACGGCATGTCCCCTCCGCTGCAACAGGAGCGCCTTGCCGTGGTCGCTCAACGCCGCGCTCAGATTTCCGGAGGTCGCGAGCGACAGCGTCAGCGGACCGGTCTGCCGGCCGGCTGGCGCCCGCGCGAGCGTGAAGCCCTGCTCCAGGCCGAGCGGGCCGTTTGCGAACCACTCGTCGATTCGCGGGTGTGCGTAGCTGACGCGGTTGGCGTGCGCTCGCGGCGTGACCGCCGCGACAGCGGCGAGCGACGAGCCATAGCCGAGGCCGGCCAGCCGGAAACCGACCTCCGAGCCGCCGCTTCGCACCGACACGCCGGCAGCTCCGAACGAGGCCTGGAACCGCTGGGTCCTGCTCACCGCCCGCAGGCGGCCTGCACGGGCATCGACCCGGTAGGACGCTTGCTCCGCTCCGAGCGCCGCCGAGATCGGCCCGCGGGCGGACGCCGGCACGCTCCCCCAGCCGGTCCGGTGAGCGGCCGTCGCCGAGCGATGCGGGGCGGACGGCGCGGCGGACGTCGACGCGATCCACACGAGCGCCACGGCGGCGAGCAGCAGCGCGATCATCAGCTGGCGTCGACCAAAGCCCGAGAAACGATCCAGCACCAACGTCATATCGCACCCCTCCGGCGGCTTCCAGCCGCTGATCTGCCCCGAAAAGCACGCGCCACGCGACAGCTTCGTCACGCCTTCTAGTGAGCGGCATGCTACATCGCCCTTGTTCAACCGTCGAGTTGTCCGCGCCGGATGGATCGGCGATGCTTGGCGAGTTCAAACGAGAGGAGAGAGACGATGACGATCACAGAGCCGATCGCCCAGCAGGCCGGCAGCGACGAAGCAGCGCTCGCCGAGCTCCACGAGCTGTTCGACCTTCAGCGCGCCGCCTTCCTGCGTGACACCTACCCGACCGCCGCCGACCGCCGCGCCCGGCTCGAGGCGCTGATGGGGATGATGGTGGGCAACCGGGCCCGGATCCACGAGGCGCTGAGCGACGACTTCGAGGTTCATCCCGGCGCGCTCTCCGACCTCGCCGAGGTGCTGACGGTCGTCGGGCGCGCGGCCTACGCCCACCAGCACCTCGAGGAATGGATGGCTCCCGAGCCGCGGGAGACCGACCCCAACCTCCACGGCACGGCCCGCGCGGCGATCGTCTACCAGCCGAAGGGCGTCATCGGGAACATGTCGCCGTGGAACTTCCCGTTCGACCTCTCCGCCGGCCCGCTCGTCGACATGCTCGCTGCCGGAAACCGGGTGATCCTCAAGCCGTCCGAGTACACGCCGGCGTGCTCGGAGCTGCTGAAGGAGATGGTGAGCGCGACGTTCGATCGCGATCTCGTCGGCGTCGTCACCGGCGGGCTCGAACTCGCCAAGGAGTTCCCGACGCTTCGCTGGGACCACCTGCTGTACACGGGCAACACCGAGGTCGGCCGGCTGGTCGCGAAGGCGGCTGCGGAGAACCTCGTTCCGGTCACGCTCGAGCTCGGCGGCAAGAGCCCGGTGGTCGTGCTCGACGACTCGGTCGACGAGAGCTCCGTCGCGCAGATCCTCGGGACGAAGATGGTCAAGAACGGGCAGATGTGCATCTCGCCCGACTACGTGTTCGTTCCGCGCGCCCGGATCCCCGAGTTCGTCGAGCTGGCGAAGGCCCATTACGCCGACCAGCTCGCCGAATACGCGACCAGCGACGACTGCACCGGGATCATCTCCGAGCGCCATCTCGATCGGGTCGGCCGGTTGCTCGACGAAGCGCGCGAGAGTGGCTCCGAAATCGTGCAGCTGGGCGGCGACGAGATCGACCGCGAACGGCGCGGGATGCCGGTCTCGCTCGTGATCGACCCCGACCAGAGCCTCGGCTTGATGCGCGAGGAGATCTTCGGGCCGGTCCTGCCGGTCGTGCCGTACGACTCGGTCGACGAGGCGATCGGTCAGGTCAACGCCGGCGAGCGGCCACTCGGGCTGTACGTGTTCGCCGCCGACGAGGAGGCCGCCCAGGAGGTGCTCGACCGGACCGTCTCCGGCGGCGCCGCGGTCAACGCGTGCGCGGCGCAGGGCGCGCTGCCGTCGCTCGGCTTCGGCGGCGTCGGCCACAGCGGCACCGGCCGCCACCACGGGATCGACGGCTTCCACGAGTTCTCGAACCCGCGCGGCGTCGTGTTCCGGGGCGAGGGCGGCGCGCTCGACGCGTTCCTCCCGCCTTACGGGGAGCAGGCCAAGGCGCTGCTCGACGGCATCTTCGGGGCTGGCCAGTAGATGGCCTCGAAAGCAGTGCTGATCACCGGCTGCTCGAGCGGCATCGGCCATTCGACGGCCGAGCTGCTGGCTGGCAAGGGGTGGGAGGTGTACGCCACAGCGCGGCGGCTCGAGTCGATCGAAGACCTCAAATCAGCGGGATGCAAGACGCTCGCGCTGGACGTCAACGACGAGAGCTCGATGCAGGCGGCCGTCGACGCCGTGACGGCGGCCGACGGAGCGGTCGGCGTGCTGATCAACAACGCCGGCTACAGCCAGTCCGGCGCGGTCGAGAGCGTTCCGCTCGACCAGGCGCGCAAGCAGTTCGAGACCAACGTGTTCGGGCCGCTGCGGCTCAGCCAGATAGTGCTTCCGGGGATGCGCGCACAGCGCTGGGGCAAGATCGTGAACATCAGCTCGATGGGCGGGAAGCTGACGTTCCCGGGTGGTGGCCTGTACCACGCGACGAAGTACGCGCTCGAGGCGCTCTCCGACGCGCTGCGGTTCGAAGTGCGTGGCTTCGGCGTCGACGTGATCGTGATCGAGCCGGGCCTGATCGTGACGAACTTCGGCGAGGTCGCGTCGGCGTCGGTCGGCGGTGAGCGCGGTGACTACGACGAGTTCAACCAGAAGGTCGCGGAGCTCACCGAAGGCGCGTACAAGGGACCGATGGCGAAGCTCGGCGCCGGGCCCGAGGCGGTCGCCAAGACGATCGAGCGTGCGCTGTCCAGCAAGCGGCCGAAGCCGCGGTATCCGGTCACCGCGAGCGCGCGGCTGATGATCTCGCAGCGGAAGCTGGTGAGCGACCGGATGTGGGACCGGATGATGCGCACGCAGTTCCCGACGCCCGGGGGGTAGCGCTCAACCGACGGCGGGCAGTCGCGTGAGCTCGCCGTCG
This sequence comes from uncultured Solirubrobacterales bacterium, assembly GCA_963788565.1. Taxonomy (GTDB): domain Bacteria; phylum Actinomycetota; class Thermoleophilia; order Solirubrobacterales; family Solirubrobacteraceae; genus Palsa-465. Next base: position 235,589 of record CAWBHJ010000002.1, read on the forward strand.
AACAGGCGGGCGAGCTCGTGCGAGTCGCCCACGACGCAGTCGGCGCCGGCGAGCTCATCCCCTGAGAACGGCCCCGACGCGACCGCCACGCAGCGGACACCGTCCGCGCGCGCGCACGCGATGTCTCGCGGCGTATCGCCGATCACGATCGTCCGCTCGCGGGGATGCGGCATCCCGACGGGCCCGGCCCGCCGCCGCGCGATTCTCGGTAGCGCTGCGCGGTCTTCGGCGTCGGATCCGAACGCTCCCTCCCCGCCCGGGAAGCTACGCCCGATCCCGGCGCGCGCGAGCTTCAGCCGGGCGACGGCCTCGTAGTTGCCGGTCAGCAGCGCGAGCGTCAGATCGGGGCGAGCCGCGAGCGACGCGAGCAGCTCAGGGACTCCCGGGAGCACCGTGTCGCTCAGGTCCGGAGGGCAGAGGCGCGCGTACGCCTGGCAGCACTGCTCGCGCACGTCGTCGGCGCGATCGTCGATCCGCTCCGCCGAGATCCCCGCGTCGAGCAGGATCGAACGGGCGATCTCGGGGTCGGTACGTCCCGCCGAGACCAACGGGTGGCGCATCACGCGCTTCGGATCGACCCCGTGGACGGTGTGGAGAGCCTCGTGCATCGCGTCCCGATGGGCGTCGGTGGCCCCGGACACGAGCGTCCCGTCGATGTCGAACAGGAGCAGGACCGGGGTCGGCACGGGCCTACCTGTCGAACGACATGCCAGATCCGAGCGTCTGCGCGAACGCCGCGATCAGTCGTGCCGCGGCGTCGATGTCGCCCAGCGAGACCATCTCGACCGGCGAGTGCATGTAGCGGCACGGGACCGAGACGAGCCCGGTCGGCACGCCCGCGCGGCTCAGGTGGATCGCGTCGGCGTCGGTGCCGGTGCCGCGGCCGAGCGACTCGAGCGTGATGTCGATCTTCTGCGCCTCGGCCGCGTCGTACAGCAACTCGAACACGCGCGGGTGAAGCGAGGTCCCGCGTGCGACCACCGGGCCGGACCCGAGCTTGTGCTCGGTCATCTCACCGAGCTCCACCCCAGGCTGATCAGTGGCGTGGGTGAGATCGACCACCACGGCGACGCCCGGCTCGTGGGCGAAGGCACTCGTCCGCGACCCGGCGAACGAGGTCTCCTCCTGTGAGACGGCGAGCGCGAGCACCTCGCCCGGAGCGCCGCCGGCCTCGGCGACGAGCCTCGCCGCCTCGGCGGCGACGTAGCAGCCCACGCGGTTGTCGAGCGCGCGCGAGATCACCAGGTCGTGGCGGAGCTCCACCGGCTGGACGTCGATCACCGCGACGTCGCCGATCCGCACCAGCGAGCGGGCCTCGTCGGCGTCGCCCGCGCCGATGTCGATATGCAGGTTCTTCAGCTCGGGGGCCTGCTTGCGCTCCTCGTCCTTCAGCAGGTGGATCGGCTTGCGCGCGACGACGCCGAACACGGGACCGTTGCTCGTGTCGATCCGGACGCGCTGCCCGACCAGCACGATTGCGTCCCATCCGCCGACCTGGCCGAAGCGGAGCTTGCCGTCGGAGTCGATGTGGGTGACGTGGAGACCGATCTCGTCGATGTGGCCGACGATCGCGAGCCGCGGGCCCTCACCGGTCCCCGAAACGCGCGCGAACGAGGACCCCACCTGGTCGCTGCCGACCTCGGCGGCGAACCCCGCGCAGAACTCGCGCCAGACGCGCGCGGCATCGGACTCATGGCCCGACGGGCCCGGTGTAGTCAGCAGTCGCTCGAGCAACTCTGGGATCGGCACCCAGGGAAGGCTATTGCCCCTGGCCCGACAATGACACAACGACGCTCGGACTCTGGCTTCCGCTGTCGTTCGAGCCCCCGTCCGAGCTGCCGTCTGAGGACACCGACGAGGCCGCTTTGCCGGATGTCCCGGAGGATCCGGATGACCCCGACGACCCGGACGAGCCACCGCCGTCCGAGGATCCCGACGAGCCGCCGCCGTCCGAGCTGCCGCTCGACCCGCCGCCGGTGCCGTCGCCGCGGTGGCTGCCGTCGTCGCTCGAACCGGAGGTCGCGCTCGCCGCCTGGCTCTCGCCGGATGTCGAGGCCGAGCCGTCGCCCGGGCCGGAGTTCGAGCCGCCGTCCGAGCCGCGGCCCGAGCCGCCCGTTGAATCATCGCGCCCGGAACCGCCGCCGTCGCCGGTGCCTGAGCCCGGGCCGCCGTCGCCGCGCGAGCCGTCGCCTGTCGTCGTCCGAGCCGGCCCGTGTCCGTCGGCCGGGCCGTCGTGCCCGGTGCCGTGCGCTCCACCTCTGCCCTGCGCAGTGCGCTCGAGCGATCCCGACCGCAGGTCCGGCCCAGCGCCGAGGCCGGTGGCCGCGAGGCGGACGACGGCGCCCGTGGTCTGACCCAGCGCCCCGGCGGCGGCGGTCCCCGCCGCGGCGGATGAGACGACGGCGGCGGCGGGGGCGGCGCCGGTCGCCGCGTGCGCGTGGTGCGCCTGGTGACCGAACACGATCCCGGCGGTACCGGCCGCGGCGCCGACGGCCAGGACCGCGCCGCCCTTGAGCACCAGTGCGCCGATGCCCGCCGAGGCGGCGCCGGCGCCTGCGAGGCCGGCCGAGGTGCCGCCCGCATCCCCGAGCGCCCACTCGATCACGGGCGGCGGGACCACGGCTGCGGCGGCCGCGCGGAGCGCCGAGCGGGCCCGGTAGATCAGGCCACGGACGGAGCCGCTGGAGAGCCCTAGCGCGGCCGCGATCTCGTCGTGGCTGCGGCCATCGAGCGCCGCGCTCACCATCACCTGGCGTTGCAGCTCGGGGAGGCCGGCGAGCCCGGCCAGCGCGTCGCGCGCGGCCATTCGCCGCTCGACGAGCTGATCGACGGATTCCGTCCCCCGCTCGTCGGCGACACCGTCGGGCAGCTCCCTGCTGGCGCGGACCGCGGTGACCGCGACGTTGTGGACGATCCTGTAGAGCCACGGGCGCGCCTCGCGCACCTCGTCGCCGTCGCTGAGCGCCCGCCACGCGAGCAGCAGCCCCTGCTGGAGGATGTCCTCGGGCGGCGTGCCCTTGGGCGCGAGGCGCCGGCAGTAGGCGAGCAGCGGTCCCCGGTAGCGGCGCACGAGCGCCTCGAACGCCCGCTCGTGGCCGGCGCGAGCGAGCTCGACGAGCCTCTGATCGGGCTGCGTCTGAAGGAACCGGAGTGAGATGGCCAGTGGGCTCATCGTGGCGGGGAGTGACCCTTAACCGCAGAGACGCCCCGAAGCGGGGCGTCCTTCCGAGCTCGAGCGATTCCCATCAGAGTGCGGCCGCACGAAGCGGCGGCCCCCGGGGCGGGGCCGCCGCTCGCACGATCGGGCCGTCCGGTCAGGAGACGAGCTCCAGCTTCTCCCACATGGCGCCTGAGCTGCCGATGCGGAGGACGGCCTCGTGGACGACCGCGCCGGGAACAAGATTCGCGGTCGTGCACATGTTGTTCTCGTTCTGATCCTCGCCCTGGTCGTCGTCGCCAGGACCGTTGTCATCGCCCTGGGCTCCATTGTCGTCGCCCTGGTCGTTCTGGGCGCCGCTGGAGTTCCCCTGGTCGTTGGGGCCTCCGCGATCACCGTCCTGATGGATCGTGCTCGAGGTCTCGGGCGCGGTGCACTCGAGCTCTGTGTCGTTCGTGACCATGCCCTTGACGGTCGAGCCGTCGTTGAGCGCCAGCGTCAGGACGCCGCCCGTGAACGACTGCACGGTGCCGGCGTTGTCGGCGGCGTTCGTGCTGGTCGGCGCGGTGGTCTGATGGCCGAAGTGGCGGAGCTTGGTGTGATGGGTGCGCGAGTGGTGCGTGCTGTGGTGGTGGTGCGCGAGCGCCGACGCCGGCACTGCCCCCGCCATCAGCACGGTCACAGCGACCGTGAACATGACTCGTCTCATTTGGCTACCTCCTTGCCCTGCGCCCGGCCGGGGCGCGAGTTGTTTGCCTTCGTGGGTGTTGAGACGCGGGCGGGCGGAAAACTTCACGCGAGCGATGCGGCGTACGCGGGATCACGGGCGACGATCACACGACGCACCCCTCGGGAGGAATCGACGTCTGTCGTGAGAGCGTCGTTATCCGACGCCGGTATGACTCACGTATCGATGGAGTCTGGGGTGTGTCGTCTTGGCGTCGGCGGGCGGAGCACGTCGCCGGCTACGCGCCCCGACTACCCCTCGGCAAGCTGCCGCAACACGAACTGCAGGATCCCGCCGCCCCGGAAGTAGCGCTGCTCCTTGGGCGTGTCGATCCGGACGGTCACCTCAAACTCCCGATCGTCGGCGTGCACGGTCAGCTGCCGCGGGATCTGATCGACGCCGGCGAGGCCCGTGATCGTGAACTTCTCGCGTCCGGTCAGCCCGAGCGAGGAGACCGACTCGCCCTCTGAGAACTGGAGCGGCAGCACGCCCATCCCGACGAGGTTCGAGCGATGGATCCGCTCGAAGCTCTCGGCGATCACCGCTCGCACGCCGAGCAACCGGGTGCCCTTCGCGGCCCAGTCGCGCGAGGACCCGGAGCCGTACTCCTTGCCGGCCAGCACCAGCAGCGGAATCTTCTCCTCCTGGTACTGCACGGCGGCCTCGTAGATCGGCAGCACCGGCTCGCCTTCGGCGGCGCCCGGCCCGAGGTACACGGTGAAGCCGCCCTCGGTTGCCGGCGCCAACTGGTTGCGCAGGCGGATGTTCGCGAACGTCCCGCGCATCATCACCTCGTGATTGCCGCGCCGGGAGCCGTACGAGTTGAAGTCCTTCGGCTTGACGCCGTGCTCGATCAGGTACTCGCCGGCCGGGCTGTCGCGTTTGATCGATCCCGCGGGAGAGATGTGGTCGGTGGTGACGCTGTCACCGAGCACCGCCAGGACCCGGGCGTCCTCGATATCCGCGATCGGATCCGGCTCCTTCGACAACCCTTCGAAGAACGGCGGCTGGCGCACGTAGGTCGAACGGGGATCCCACGCGAACTGGTCACCGCTCGGGACCTCGAGCGACGCCCACCGCTCGTCGCCCTCGAACACCTCGCCGTAGCTCTTGCGGAACATATCCGACTGGACCGCCTCCTCGATCGTCTCGTGGACCTCGGCCTCGTTCGGCCAGATGTCCTTCAGGAACACCGGCTCACCGCGGGCATCGTCGCCCAGCGGCTCGTCATAGAGGTCGACGTCCATCGTTCCTGCGATCGCGTAGGCGACGCACAGCGGCGGCGACGCGAGGTAGTTCATCTTCACGTCGGGGTTGATCCGGCCCTCGAAGTTCCGGTTGCCCGACAACACCGAGACGACCGCCAGGTCCTCGGCCTGGACGACCGCGGAGATCTCGTCGGGCAGCGGTCCGCTGTTGCCGATGCACGTGGTACAGCCGTAGCCGACGAGGTTGAACCCGAGCTCGTCGAGGTACTCGGTCAGCCCCGCGCGGTCCAGGTACTCGGTGACGACCTTCGACCCGGGGGCGAGCGAGGTCTTGACCCACGGCTTCACGGTCAGCCCACGCTGGACCGCGTTGCGGGCGAGGATCCCCGCGCCGATCATCACCGACGGGTTCGACGTGTTGGTGCAGCTCGTGATCGCGGCGATCACGACGTGGCCGTGATCGAGCTCGGTCTCGGTCCCGTCCGCGAGCGTGACGGGGGTCGCGCACGAGGGGCGCTCGGCGACCTGCACGCCGCCGGTGTCGCCGCTCGGCTCGTGACCGAGGCCGTTCAGGACGTGCGTAGAGACCGGGTCACTCGCCGGGAAGCTCTCCTCGATCGCGTCGTCCTCGGCATCCTCGTCAGGCAGGAGACCGTCGAGCGCCATCCGGAACGCGGCCTTCGACTCCGTCAGCGAGACCCGGTCCTGCGGTCGCTTCGGGCCCGCGATGCTCGGCACCACGCTCGCGAGGTCGAGCTCGAGCCGATCGGTGAACGTCGGCTCCTCGGAGTTCTCGTCGTGCCACAGCCCCTGCGCGCGTGCGTACGCCTCGACGAGCTCGATCTGGCCCTCTGGACGCCCCGAGAATCGCAGGTAGCGCAGCGTCTCCTCGTCGATCGGGAAGATCGCGCAGGTCGAACCGAACTCCGGCGACATGTTGCCGATCGTCGCGCGGTCGGCGAGCGGCAGGTTCGGGAGCCCCTCGCCGTAGAACTCGACGAACTTTCCCACGACGCCGTGGCGTCGGAGCATCTCGGTGACCGTGAGCACGAGATCGGTCGCGGTCGCACCCTCCGCGAGCTCGCCGACGAGCTTGAAGCCGATCACCTGCGGGATCAGCATCGACAGCGGCTGCCCGAGCATCGCGGCCTCCGCCTCGATCCCGCCGACGCCCCAGCCGAGCACGCCGAGGCCGTTGACCATCGTCGTGTGGGAGTCGGTGCCGACGAGCGTGTCGGGGTACGCGCGGCCGCTGGCGTCGTCGACGAACACGACCCGTGCCAGGTACTCGAGGTTGACCTGGTGGACGATCCCGGTGTCCGGGGGGACCACGCTGAAGTTCTCGAACGCCCCCTGCCCCCAACGCAGGAACGCGTAGCGCTCGCGGTTGCGCTGGAACTCGAGCTCGGCGTTGCGCTGGAATGCGGTCGGCGAGCCGAACACGTCGACCTGAACCGAGTGGTCGATCACGAGCTCGGCCGGGACCAGCGGGTTGATCTTCGTCTCATCGCCGCCCAGCGCGCCCATCGCCTCGCGCATCGCGGCCAGATCGACGACCGCCGGAACGCCGGTGAAGTCCTGCATCAGGACGCGCGCCGGCGTGAACGCAATCTCGTCGCTCGGCTCGGCGCCCGCATCCCAGCTCGCGAGCGCCTCGATGTCCTGCGCACGGATGGACTCGCCGTCCTCGTTGCGCAGCAGGTTCTCGAGCAGGATCTTGAGCGAGAACGGCAGCCGTGCGACGTCGTACTTCGACTGCAGCGCTTCGAGCTGGTAGATCTCGTAGTCACGGCCGCCGACGGTGAGGGTCCCACGGGCATCGAAGCTGTTCATGAACTCAACTCTACGCACCACGAGGCGGTGAGGACCGGCAGACGGGCGCTCGGCTCCTACAACTCTCTTAGCGCTGTCTTCGCGCCGGCTTCGTCGGCCGTCGGATGCTCCGCCGCATGAGTCCCGTGACCCTCCTGCGCCGGATCCTCGGAGCCGCCGCGCTCGCGCTGCTCGCCGCAGTCGCGCTCGCCGGCATCTACACCGAGGCTCACCGCGCGCCCGACCAGCCGTAGCGATCGGAGGCACCCGTGAGTACCGAGTCGCTTCCTCATCCCCTGCCCGCGGCGCCCAGAAGCCGGCCGCGCGAGCTGACGAGCAGGATCGGCGCGCGGGTGTTCGCCCGCCCCGAGCTGCTCGGCCTGCTCGGCCTGACCGCGGTCCTCAACCTGTGGAACCTCGGCATCAACGGCTGGGCCAACACGTACTACAGCGCGGCCGTGCGCTCGATGAGCACGAGCTGGCACAACTTCCTGTTCGCGTCGCTCGACCAGACCGGGCTGATGACGGTCGACAAGCCGCCGCTCGCGCTGTGGGTCCAGGCGCTGTCGGTCCGGGTGTTCGGCTCGGGCTCGCTGAGCATCCTGATCCCCGAGGCGCTGATGGGCGTCGCGGCGGTCGCGCTCGTCTACGACCTCGTCGCGAGGCGGTTCGGCCGCGTCGCCGGGTTCGTCGGCGGGCTCGCGTTCGCCGTCACGCCCGTGACCGTCGCCGTCGCGCGGCACAACAACCCGGACGAGCTGCTGATCCTGTGCTGTGTCGCGGCGGTGTGGGCAGCCGTGCGCGGGCTCGAGAACGGCCGCACGCGGTGGCTGGTGCTGAGCGGCGTGTTCGTCGGTCTCGGGTTCGAGACGAAGATGGGCGTCGCGCTGCTGATCGTGCCCGGAATCGCGGCCGCGTGGCTGTGGAGCGCCCGCGGATCGATCTGGGTCCGGATCAGGCAGCTGCTGGCCGGCGGCGCGACGATGCTCGCTGTCGGCCTCGCGTGGCCGTTGGCCGTGACGCTCACCCCGGCAGCCGACCGCCCGTGGATCTCGGGCACGTCCGACAACAGCATCTGGTCGCTGATCTTCGGTTACAACGGGCTCGGCCGGGTCGCCGGCCAGTCCGGCGGACCGGGCGGCGGCGCGGGCGGCGGCTTCGGCGGCACGATGTTCGGCGGCCCGACCGGCGTCTTCCGGATGCTCCAGACCGGGCTCGGCGACCAGGCCGGATGGCTGCTCGGGTTCTCGCTGGTCGCCGGCGTTGCGCTGCTGGTGCTCACGCGTCTGCGCCGCCGCGACCCGCGCACCGGTTGGCTGATGGCGGTCGGAGGCGGTCTTCTCCTCTCCACGGCCGTGTTCAGCTTCGCAAGCGGGATCTTCCACCCGTACTACGTCTCGCTGCTGGCGCCGTTCGCAGCGGCTCTGGTCGGCGCCGGGACCGGACTGATGCTCGAGCGCACCCGAAGCGCGCGCGTGATCGCGCCGCTCGCGGTCGCGGGCGGCGCGGTGACCGAGCTCGTCGTGCTCGGCGAGACCGGCGGCCAGCTCAGCTGGGCGATCCCGCTGGTCGTCGTGGTCGGCGCGGCGACCGCCGTGGCGCTCGGCCTCGGGCTCGGCCGGACGCGACGACTGCGGGCGGCGCTGGTCGCCGCCGCACTCGCGGCGCTGCTGGCAGCACCCGCAACGTGGGCGGCCGAGACGCTCGGGCACGCGACCAATTCGACGTTCCCGACCGGCGGTCCCGCGAGTGCTGCGTCGATGGGTGGCCCCGGCGGTCCGGGTGGCTTCGGCGGCGCCCGCGGTCCGGGTGGCTTCGGCGGCGCACCGCCGACGACCGGCCTCGGCGGGCCGCCGTCCGCCGCCGGCGCGGCGGGTCAGGCCCCGGGCGGGGGCTTCTCAGGGTCGCCGGGAGCCGGACCCGGACCCGGAGGCGGTGGCGGTCCCGGCGGCTTCGGCGATGACTCCGCCTCGCTGTCAGCCGCGATCAAGTACGCGAACTCGCACGGCGGCGGCGCGATCGGCGTCGAGAGCCAGAGCAGCGCGGCGTCGGCGATCCTCACGTACAAGGCCGACGTCGCCGGGCTGGGGGGATTCTCGGGCCGGGAGAGCACGGTCAGCGCGTCGTGGCTGGCAAACGCGGTCCGGACCGGCCGCCTGCGCTGGGTGATCGTCAGTTCCGGCCAGGGCCCCCGGCTTCCCGGCGACACCAGGTCCGGGAGCCAGAGCGCCTTCACCGCGGTCGAGCGCGCGTGCAAGGCGGTGTCGATATCCGGCGGGACGAGTGGTACGACGATGTACGATTGTCTCGGGCGGGCGAACGCGATCGCCGCCGCCACAGGACGGTGACCCGTTGGGGCGTTCAAGCATTCTGGACCGGATACCGAAACTCTCCTCGGTGAGAGCGTGTACCGCGATCTGCGTGTCCGCGATCGCCGCGCTGGCGGCTGCGCCTGCCGCGCTCGCGGACACCGCCGACAGCACCAACTGGGGCGGGTACGCGGTCCACGGCCCGGGCGTCGCGTACCGCGCAGTGGAAGGTTCGTGGATCGAGCCCACGGCGTCCTGCACGCGCGGGACGCCCACGTATTCGTCGTACTGGGTCGGTGTCGGCGGCTACAGCCAGAGCTCGCGTGCGCTCGAGCAGATCGGCACCGAGGTCGACTGCAGCGGGAGCGGCAAGGTCAGCTCGAGCGCCTGGTACGAGCTCGTCCCGGCGGCTTCGAAGAGGATCCGCCTGACGGTTAGGCCGGGGGACGCGCTGCAGGCATCGGTGAACGTCAGTGGCAACACCGTGACCGTCGCCCTGTACGACGCGACCCGCGGCCAGGGCTTCAGCAAGACGATCCACCCGCCGGTGCTCGATGTCAGCTCGGCCGAGTGGATCGTCGAGGCACCCTCGGAGTGCATCGGCGCCTCGAGCTGCACGACGCTGTCACTGGCGAACTTCGGCTCGGCCACGTTCGGCTCGGCGGTTGCGCAATTGGCGAACGGGCGCAGCGGGACGATCTCGAGCCCGTTGTGGCAGGCGACCAAGATCGACCTCCGCCCCGACGGCCGACGCTACGTCGTCAACTCGAACGGCGTCTCGGTGCTTGGTCTCGCGACGCCGTCGGCCCTGCAGAGCGGCGGCAGCGGCTTCCGGGTCAACTACACGCAGGTGCCCGTCGCGGGCGGCCCGGTGTTCCGTGGCAGAGGCGCGTCGCTGCGGGCCGGATACATCGTTCATCCGCATCGTTGAGCCGTCCGTCTCGTTAAGGGATTGGGACCGCAGGGGCGTCGTCGCCGTTGAGTGCGCCCGAGCCGCCTCCGGCCCTCTCTTCCGAGATGCCTGGTTCAATGTCCTGGGTGCGCCGAGTCATTCTCACTTTGGTATGCCTTGCCGGCCTGTTCGTCGGCTCGCTCGCCGGGGCGGCGGCTGTGCTCGCGTCCGGGACGAGCACCTCAGCAGGCGATCAGCAGTACGTCGACCCGCTGACGGGGTCCTCGACGACCACGCACCCGAGCGGTTCGTCGGGCTCCGGCTCGACCGGATCGGGTTCGAGCCAGTCGTCCGGATCGTCGGGCTCCGGCTCGTCGTCGACGAGCAACTCGACGCTCTCGCAGACGCCTCCGACCTCGACGAGCAGCTCGAGCTCATCGACCGCGACCGGTAGCGGGACCTCGGCCAGCGGCCACGACCCCACGTTGCCGTTCACCGGGATGAACATCTGGGCGTGCGTCGCAATCGGCGCGGGTCTGCTGGGCACGGGGCTCGTGCTGCGCCGGACCGTCCGCCTGAACTAGTGGCCGCGGGCGAAAGCCCGGGCGGCACGCTCGGCGTCGCGATCAACGCCCGCGCCGCGGTGCGTGAGCAGATCGGCGGCGTGGAGCGCCTCGCGAGGGAGATGGCGATGCGGCTGCCCGCGCTGCGGCCCGATCGCTACCGCGTGATCCGCCCGCCCTCGGGACTCGCGCACGCGGCCGGCCACGTCTGGGAGCAGGGGATGCTGCCGGCGAGCGCGGCGGGCTGCGCGCTCATCTACTCACCCGCCAACCTCGCGCCGCTCGTCTCGAGCCGCAACGTGGTCGTGATCCACGACCTGGCGGCGCTCCGCCACCCGGGCGCGTACTCGAGCTCCTACGTCCGCTACCAGCGGCTGATGCTCCCGCAGCTGGCGCGCCGGGCGCGGCTGGTGATCACCGTGTCGGAGTTCTCGCGGGCCGAGCTCGTCGAGGTGATCGGGATCGCGCCCGAGCGGATCGCGGTGATCCCGGGCGGAGTCGGCGAGCGGTTCCGGGCCGACGTCGACCCGTCGGCGGTCAGACGTCGGTACGCGCTCGAGGCCCCGTACGCGCTGGTGGTGGGAACCGTCTCGGAGCGCAAGAACCTCGCGCTGCTGACGCTCGCCTCCCGGGCGCTGCGCGACCGCGGCGTCGAGCTGGTGCTCGCGGGCGCCGACCGCGACTACCTTCGAGCCACGGATGTCCCGCTGCGCCGGCTCGGGTACGTCCCCGACGATCAGCTGCCGGCGCTGTATGCGGGAGCCAGCGCGCTCGCGATGCCCTCCCGCTACGAGGGGTTCGGGCTGCCATGCCTCGAGGCGATGGCGTGCGGGACCCCGGTCGTCGCCGCGGCCGCGGGCGCGCTCCCGGAGACGGTCGGCGAGGCGGGCCTGCTCGTCGATCCGGCCGACCCGGAGGCGTTCGCGGGCGAGCTGATCACAGCATCGTGCGACGACGCGACGCGCGATCGGCTCGTGGGCGCCGGGCTGAAACGAGCCGCCGGGTTCAGCTGGGCCCGGACCGCCGAGCTCACCGACGAAACGATCGGCCGGCTGCTGTGTTCGGAGGGGCGTGCCTAGACTGCCGCGCGTGCCTTGGCCGTCCCGCTTCACCGGCGCAGCATGCGCCGCGCTGATCTGCGCTGTGATCCTCGCCGCCGCCGCGACCGGTGTCGCGCGGACGGCGCACCAGACCAAGCCGGTACCCCAGGGGTTCGTCGGCATGGTTGTCGACGAGCCGGTGTGGCCGGACCCGTTCATCAACCTCGGCCCGCAGCTCGACACGATGGTCCACAGCGGGGTCCAGAACCTCCGTGTCGTGTTCGACTGGTCGACCTTCCAGCCGTACAAGCGCTGGAAGGACGTGCCCAAGGCGAGCAGGAGCGAGTTCACGAACGTCGGCGGGATCCCGACGAACTTCACGACCAGCGACGAGCTCGTGGGGCTTGCCAGCCAACGAGGAATCACCGTGACGCCCGTGATCCTCGATGCGCCCGCGTGGGCCGGGAAGAACTACAAGGGCGGGATCATGCGGCTGCCGCGGTCCGACGCCCAGTACGCCACGTTCAGCAAGACGCTGGTCCAGCGCTACGGCCCGAGCGGCTCTTTCTGGAAGACGTATCGCGGGCTCCGCGTCCCGATCCGGGCGTGGCAGATCTGGAACGAGCCGAACATCCCGGCGTTCTGGCCGCCGCAGCCATTCGCCCCGGGCTATGTCCGGTTGCTCAAAGCGGCGCACGACGCGATCAAGAAGGCCGATCCCCACGCGCGGATCGTGCTTGCCGGGCTACCCAACTATTCCTGGCTCGACCTCGGGCGGATCTACCGGGTCGCCGGGGCCCGCAGCCTGTTCGACGTGGTCGCCGTGCACCCGTACACGAAGCAGCCGTCGGGCGTGATCACGATTCTCGGCTACGTGCGCAAGACGATGACCCAGAACGGCGACAGCAAGAAGCCGATGATCGCCGACGAGATCAGCTGGCCCTCCTCGCAGGGCAAGACGAGCCACAACGTCGGCTACGACTTCGCCACGACCGAATCCGGCCAGGCGAAGAACATCGCGGCGATCTTGCCGCTGCTCGTGAAGGATCGAGCGGCGCTCGGTCTGGCGGGCTTCGACTACTACGACTGGGCGGGTCGCGATCGGCCCAACTATCTCGCCTTCGACTTCTCCGGCCTGTTCCATCTCGGCGCGGGCGGGTTCCATCCGAAGCCGGCCTACGGCGCGTTCGAGAAGGCCGCGCTGAGGATGGAGGGGTGCCGCTACAAGAAGATCGCCACCCGGTGCTCGAGCACGCCTCCGCCCTCGGGCCCGACCGGGCCCACCGGGCCGACAGGTCCCACAGGGCCGACAGGGCCGACAGGTCCGACGGGGCCCACCGGTCCGACCGGCCCGTCCGGTCCCAGCGGCCCGACCGGCTGATCATCTGCCGCACAGCGGGACCGTCGGCGCGGCGGCCCGCGCGGCGCGAATCGCCGCGGCGAACGCCGCCACGTCGGGGCTCGAGCCGCCCGTCGGCGGGTTGATCCCGAACCAGTCCTGCGGATCGGCGGGGTCGCGCTCGGGGGTCAGCCACGTGTAAAGGATCGTCCCCGCGATCCCGCAGTCGACGTGCCCGAGTGCGGCCACCGCCCGCTCGATGTACGCGGGGCGCAGGCGTTCGGGCAGATACTCGAGTGCCCCTGGCGGGCTCGTCGTCCAGCCAAGCTCCGTGACCCACAGCGGCACGCTCCCGAGCTCGAGCGAGTCGAGCGCCAGGCGCGCGCCGCGAACGTTGTGCAGCACGAGCGCGGGTGTCCGGCCGTAGGGATGGATCGCGACGCCGTCGATCGCGCCGCGCAGCGAGGGATCGGCGGCGAGCATCCCGCGCATGAACGTGCGCGGATGGGTGAGTCCGCCGACGAGTACCTGCGCATCCGGCTGCACCGCCCGGATCGCTGCGCGAGCCTCCGTGTACAGCCGCGCGTACGCGGCGGCGTCGGGTGCCGGGAACCAGAACACCGGGTTGTCGGGCTCGTTCCAGATCTCGTAGTCCTCGACGGGCTCCGCGCGCAGCTCCGGGTGCGCGGTCCAGAATGAGCCGCCGGGGCCATATCTCGCCGCGAACGCCGCCGCGTACGCCGCGTACGCGGCCGGATCGGATGGGGGGGAGTGATCCTGCCCCGCGACCGACTGCGCCCACGGCGCGGAGTAGTCGATGATCGGCAGCCATCGGAGCCCCCGAGCCGCGAGTGAGCCAGCGATCCGGTCGGCGAAGCTCCAGTCGTAATGGTGGCTCTCCCCCATCGGCGCCGCGGGCTCGGCCGCCTCCCAGAGGGCGTCGCTGCGACCGATCGTCGCCCCGGTCGCTGCGAGCGCCGCGAGCTGCCCGTCGATCTGCGCGGGGGTGTAGGTCTGGGCGTTGAACAGGCGGTTGACGCTCGCGCCAAGCTGCTGTCCGGACGGTGGCGGCGCAGGTGCGGGAGCGGGAGCGGTGGTGGATGTCGTCGCTTCAGGCAGATGCCGAGAGGCTCCTCCGCCCGACAGCGCGATCGGCAGCACCACCGCGAGCACGACCGCCGCGGCGGCCACGATCGCCGCCACCCAGCGACGGCGGCGGCGGTCACTCACCGCGGCGGGCAGCGAGCAGCGCCTCGAGCTGCCGGCGCTCGCGCGCGGCCGGACGGCCGAGCGCCTGCTTGACGGCGATCCGCGACGCGAACGTCAGCGCCTGCGCGCGATCGTCGACCGCAGCCCGGGTGGCCCCGAGCCTGCGGGCGACGACCTGTCGCCGGGAGCGGGCCAGCAGCTCGAACGGCTCGCCGCCGAACGCCCGCGTCGAGGAGTGGGCTCGGTGGTGGATCACCCGTGCTCCCGGCCACAGCCACGTCTCGACCCCCTCGCGCCTCGCGCGCAGGCACAGGTCGAGGTCCTCGGCGTACATGAACAGTCGTTCGTCGAACGGCCCGAGCCGGCGGAGCGTCTCGCTGCGCCCGAGCAGCGCGCACCCGACGGCCCACCCGACGCGGCGCGGGCTCGAGGCCAGCCACGGCGCGATCGTGCGCCCCGCCCACGCCGGCAGCGCCGACGGCGAGACGAGCGCCCCCAGCACGTCGCGCGGGGATCCCGGCTCGGGATGGACGGTGTCCTGGCGCGTGCCGTCCGAGTTGAGCACGAGCGGCGCGAGCAGCCGGTCGGGCCGGTCGGAGCGCCCGAGCTCGGCGCTCAGCTCGAGCAGCGAGCGATCGATCAGCTCGACGTCCGGATTGAGCAGCGCGACGGCCGGCGCGCTCACTTGCCGAAGCCCGATGTTGCAACCCATGCCGAAGCCGACGTTCCGTTCGAGCCGGGTCACCCGCGTCACCGGCGAGCGCTCCGCGACCGCGACCGTCTCGTCGCTGGACGCGCAGTCGACGACGTGGACGATCGTCCCGGGGAGCTGGCGCTCGACCGAGACGAGCAGCCCGGGGAGCATCGCCGCGGAGTTGTGGGTGACGGTCACGATCTCGAGCGCGGCGGTCGCGGCACGCTCCCCGTCCGCCCTCGCGGCGGGCCGGACGTTCTCCACCGCGTCCGCCCACTGGCGCCGGGCGCGTGCCTGCGCGAACCGCTCGCCGGCCCGGTCGCGTCCGGCTGCGCCCATCCGGGCGGCGAGCGTGGGGTCGGACGTGACCCGATCGATCGCGTCGGCCGCGGCCCCGACGTCGCCGGGCGGATACAGGACCCCGCACGACGGGTCGACAATCTCGGCGGGGCCACCCGCGTCGGGCGCCACCGCCGGCCTTCCCGCCGCGAGCGCCTCGAGCACGGCCATCCCGAACGCCTCGCGCGGGGCGCAGTGGAGCAGGCACGTCGCGCGGGCGAGCTCCGGCCGTGGATCGTCGACCGCACCCAGCAGCTCGACCGAGCCGGCCAGATCGGGCTGCTGCGCGCGGGCGCGCAACGCAGCCGCGAGCCGCTCGTCGCCATCGGTCAGTGGCGCGCCCGCCAGCCGCAGCCGGAGCTCCGGCCGCGAGCGCCGTGTGAGGGCGAACGCCTCGAGTGCCAGATCGGGCCGCTTGTAGGTGGTGATCGACCCGAGCACCAGCACCTCTGGGGGCTCGGCCGGAGCGGCGCCCGCGTCGAACCGCGCGATCTCGACGCCCGGATGGACGATCAGCAGGCGGTCGCCGAGTGTGCCGCGCGGGTCGAGGTCGGCGGCAACCACGTGCGAGGGCGCCACCACCAGGCCAGCCTGGCGCGCGGCGTTCCTGACGAGGCCACCGATCACGCGGTCCGGGAGCAGGTCGCTGTGGTGAAACACGGTTCCGTCGCGCCCGCAAGCCGGTCCTCGGAGCGACAGCCCGGCGATCGTGCTGCGCATCCCGCACAGCACGAGGATCTCCGGATCGATCCGCTCGAGCAGCGCTCGCAGCTCCCGCCGGTGGTCCATCAACCGGAGCGGCGCGAGCAGCCGCTCGCGGACGCTCGAGCGCACTTCCAGTGAGCGCTTGCGGATCCTGAACACCCGGATTCCGGCGGCGCGCGCGGCGTCGGCGAACGGGCCCTCGGGGCACGCGATGCACCGCTCTCTACGCAGCGACGAGGCCCAGTCGACGATCAGCCGCTCGGCGCCTCCGAGCGTCCCGGAATAGCTCACTAGCAGCACCATCTTGCCGAGGCTATCTGGCGTCGGCACGCCGTGGCCGCCCCCGCAAATACGCTCGCATTCGAGGCGCCTCCGGCGGCGTCTCGCGGCGTCCTCGGACGCTCGCGCAGCGCTGCTGCGCGTCGCGTCCTGTGTCCTTGCGATCCATCCGCCGGTGGCGCCTCTCGGTGCGACCGCATCTACGGGGACGACCACCGAGATCACTGGACGCCGTCCGGACGGAGGACTTAGACTCAGGGAGTGGGGCATACGTCCAACCCCGGTACCTGGCAGGCGTCCATCGACACCGGTACAGACCGGCGCGTCGCGCTGGTTCACGACTTCCTGCTCGACGTTCGCGGGGCCGAGCGCGTGTTCATCGAGCTATGCGAGATGTGGCCCGACGCCGACATCTACACGGCGATCTACGACGAGGAGGGCACCGAGGGCCGCTTCTCCGGGCGGAGGGTCCACAGCTCGTTCCTGCAGCGGCTGCGGCCGTCCGCGACCACGTTCCGCGCGCTGCTTCCGTTCTATCCGGCGGCGATCGAGTCGTTTGATCTCCACGGGTATGACTTGGTCGTATCGAGCTCCTCGGCGTGGGCCCACGCGGTCCTGTGCGACGAGCGCTCGGTCCACGTGAGCTACTGCCACAACCCGTTCCGGTACGCCTGGAATGACCGCGATCGGACCCTGTCCCGGCGGCGCGACCCGCTGTCCCGGGCGTTCCTCCGTGGGCTGTTCCGCCGCTGGCGCCAGTGGGACTGGATCGCGGCGCAGCGGACCGACCGGTACGTCGCGAACTCGCGCACCACGCAGGCGCGGATCAGCGCATACTTCGGCCGCGAGTCGGCGATCGTGTACCCGCCGGTCGACGTCGCCCGCTTCTCTCCGGGCCCGGTCGGCAGCCACTACGCGATCGTCTCCGAGCTGATGCCCCACAAGGAGATCGACGTCGCGATCGAGGCGTTCAACCAGCTCCGCCTGCCGCTGATCGTGATCGGCGACGGCCCGGACTTCCGTCGGCTGAAGAAGCTGGCGGGCCCGACCGTGCAGTTCGCCGGGCGGCTCGACGACGGCGACGTCGCGAGCGTGCTGAGCGGCGCCCGGGCGCTGATCATGACCGCGATCGAGGAGTTCGGGATCGTCTCCGTCGAAGCTCAGGCCTCGGGCCGGCCGGTGATCGCCCGCCGAGGCGGCGGCGCGATGGAGACGGTCGTCGAGGGCGTCACCGGATGCTTCTGGTCGGGAGGCCCCGCTGAGCTCGCCTCGGCTGTGCTGACCTTCGACGACACCGCGGTCGATCCACAGACGTGCACCGGCAGCGCCGCCCGGTTCGCCGCCGGTGTGTTCCGGCGCCGGATGCTGGCGGAGGTCGACGCCGCGTGCGCAAGCGACACGCGGCCGTCGCTCGAGGAGCGCCAGCCGCTTCCCTCGACGCGCCTCGTGAGGCGCGCCGCGAGGGACGCGAACCGCTGACCGGGCCGCGCTCGTGATCCGCGCCGGTGCGCTCACCGTCGCGCGCCTCGTCCTGCTGGCCGGGCCGACAGTGATCGCGTTCTTCACCGGCGGTTACTTCCCCGAGGGGCAGGCCTGGGCCGGACTCGCGGCCTGGGTGCTGGTCGCCGTCGCGCTCGTCGCGATCCCGTGGCCGCCGCGGCTGGGCCGTCCGTTCTGGCTCGCGGCCGGCGCGCTGCTGCTGCTCGCCGCATGGAGCCTCCTGTCGATGGGCTGGGCTCCGATACGGGGCGGCGCCTACCACGCCGGCCAACTCGTGCTCGCGTACCTCGGCGCCCTCCTGGCCGCCGCGCTGCTGCTCGGCGGTTCCGGGATCAGGCGATGGGTCGAGCCGGCGCTCGCCGCCGGCGCGGCGATCGTGATCGGGTACGGGATGGCCGGGCGGCTGCTTCCGGGGGCGCTCCACTACGCGCGATCGCTGAGCGCGCTCGGCCGGCTGGAGCAGCCGCTCACCTACTGGAATGCGATGGGCG
The DNA here is from genome assembly GCA_963788565.1 of uncultured Solirubrobacterales bacterium. GTDB lineage: Bacteria > Actinomycetota > Thermoleophilia > Solirubrobacterales > Solirubrobacteraceae > Palsa-465. The sequence continues at coordinate 253,853 of CAWBHJ010000002.1, forward strand.
AGCTTGCGGCGCTCGGGTTCGTGCTCGCGGCCGGGGTCGCGGGCGACCGCTCGCGGCCGGCGTGGCTCCGGGTCGCGGCCGCCGCCGTGGCGCCGCTGCTCGGAATGGGGCTGTACGTGTCGTTCTCGCGCGGGGCGCTGTTCGCGTGTGCGGCCGGGCTGATCGCGCTGGTCGTGATCGTCCGGCGCAAGGAGCAGCTCTGGGCTGTCGTGCGGGCGATCTGCTTCGGCGTGCTGGGGGCGGTCGCCGCGGCGCCGTTCAAGGGCGTCACCGCGCTGACCGGAAGCGCCTCCACCCAGCAGCGCGAGGGCGCGATCGCGCTGGCGTTGCTGGTGGTGATCGCGGTCGCGGCGGCGCTCGCCCAGTACCTGCTCGAGCGGCGCGAGGCCGGCGGCGAGCTGAGGCTGCCGCGCCGCTCGCCGCTGATCGCGACGGTCGTGATCGTCGCGGGCCTGGGGCTCGCGATCGTCGTCGGCGCGCACGAGACGAGCGGTGCCAGCACACCGCGGCTGTCGGGGGGCGCGACACGGCTCGCGTCACTGCGGAGCGACCGCTACGACTACTGGTCGGTCGCGCTGCGGGCATTCGGCACGCAGCCGTTCCACGGCGTCGGCGCGGGCGGCTGGAGCGTCTATTGGCTGCGATGGCGGACGATCCCCGAGGGCGCGCAGGACGCCCACTCGCTGTGGCTCCAGACGCTAGCCGAGCTCGGGGTGGTGGGCCTGGCGCTGCTGCTCGCGTTCGTCGTCGGGGTCGCGCTCGGGGCCGCCCGGGCGCTGCGCGCCGCCGCGCCACCGGCGGCGGCGGTCGCCGCGCTGGTCACGTACCTGGTGCACTCGCCGCTCGACTGGGACTGGCAGATGCCCGCGGTGACGCTCGTCGCGATCCTGCTCGCCGGCAAGGTGCTGGCGGTCGCCGCGGAGAGCTACAGCGCTTCGGCGATCCGCGGCGCCTCGCGGCGGAAGATCCAGACCGCGAGCGCGCAGACCACCGCGTAGATCACGAGCGAGATCGCGAGCCGGACCGGCCCGCCGAGCGCGGCCGACCCCGGCCACGGCGCCGACGGCTCGGTGATCCACTTCTGGGCGAGGGTCATGATCGGCGTCAGTGGATTCAGCGCCACGATGTTTCGCAGCGTGCTCGAGCTCACCACCCACAACGGGTACAGCACAGGAGTCGCGTAGAACAGCGCCAGCGACGCCACCGACCAGATGATCGAGACGTCGCGGAACCGGGGGTAGAGCGCGGAGACGATCATCGAGACCGCGGCGGTGAACACGAACAGCGCGAGCAGCACCGGGATCAGTCCGAACCAGGTCCACGACGGCGAGATCCCGAACGCGAGCACGAACACGAACGCCACGACCAGGTTCAGCGCCAGGTTGAAGAGCGCCGTGAACACGACCGCCATCGGGATCACCAGCCGCGGGAACTGCGTCTTGCGGACAACCGCCTCGTGGCCGACGATCGACCCGACCGCGATCGTCGACGCCTCCTGAAAGAACCCGAACAGGACGATGTTGAACAGCAGGAAGGCCGGATAGTGGGGGACCTTCGCGGCGAAATGAAAGACATGGGTGAACACCGCGAGCAGCACGCCGAACGTCAGCAGCGGCCGGGCCAGCGACCACAGGTACCCGAGTGCCGTGTCCAGGTAGGTCTTCTTGAAGTCGTTGACCGCGATCACGTAGAGCAGCTCGAGCGCGCGGCGTGCGCCGCCGCCGAGCGCCGAGGGGCCGGGCACGTCGCGGAGCTCGACCGCCTGGTCGCTCACTGGGCGCCCTCGATCGATGCCTCGACCGCGGCGTCGACGGTGATGACGCCGTCGCGCGCCGAGGTCCCGTAGACGACGAACGCGAGCAGCCGCAGCCCCTGGACAGCGACGAGCGTCTGGCTCTCGTACTGACGCACCCAGCAGTCGAGGTAGTAGCGCCCGGGCACGAGCCGGTTCTCGATCCCGCCCTGCAGGCGCATCCGCCCCCCGGACGGGACCGCGGCCTCGAGCGAGGTGTTGAACGCGAACACGACCATCCCGTCGTCGTTGCGCACGTGGAACGCGAACGTCGGGCCCTCGAGCGGCCGTGCCGCCTCGAGCACGACGTCGATCTCGAGCGGCGTCCCCTGCTCGACGTTCTCGACCGCCTCGCCCGAGGGGTCGCGCAGGGTCGCGCTGATTGCCTTCGCGTTGAAGTCGACCATCGGCTCGCGGTCGTCGATCATCGTGTCCTTCCGCGGGCCGGCGAAGTTCAAGCGGTAGTACTCGAGCGCGGTCGAGTCCGGGTCGCCGACGTACTTGACCTCGCCCCCCTCGATCAGCATCGCGCGGTGGCACATCGCTTGGACCGTCGCCATGTCGTGGGTGACGAGCACGATCGTCTTGCCGGCGGCCTTGCGCTCGTGGAATATGTCCATGCACTTCTGCGCGAACGAGGCGTCGCCGACCGCCAGCACCTCGTCGATCAGCATCACGTCGGCGTCGGCCTGGACCATCACCGCGAACGCGAACCGGACCATCATCCCGCTCGAGTAGTTCTTGAGCTTGAGGTCGGCGAATTCCTCGAGCTCGGCGAACTCGATCACGGCGTCCAAGCGACGTCGCGCCTCGCGCCGGGTGAGTCCCATCATCACCCCGTTCAGCACCGCGTTCTCGCGGGCAGTCAAATCGGGATTGACGCCCACCCCTAACTCAATGAAGGGGGCGACGCGGCCGGCCATCCGCACCCTGCCGCGGTCGGCGCGGTAGATGCTCGCCATGATCTTCAGCAGCGTGCTCTTGCCCGAGCCGTTGCGACCGACGATCCCGAAGAACTCGCCCTTGTGGATGTCGAACGAGACGTCGCGCAGCGCGTGCAGCTCGCGGTGCTCGACCCGGGTGAACGGATGCACGGCCCGCTCTTTCAGCGTCTCCACCTTGTGGTCGGGGATCCGGAACGTCTTGTGGATCCCGCGCGCCTCGATCACCACCGGCCCGCGCGGCCGCGTGGCCTCACGCAGCGAGTGCGCCGGCTCGTCCAATCCGTCGACGATGGTTGGGCTCCTGTCGGACATCTACACTCGTCCGCGATGCAGCGGAGGGGGTCATCATGATCGCATTCGGCTCCTCGGTCACGGAACCCGGCGTCTACTCGAGGTGCGCGGAAGTCGGCATCAAACGCGCCGCCGAGCGCGATTCGGAGATCCGCGCGATGCCGTCGATCGGCTCGATCTTCCGCTCCTACAACGCGCTGCTCGACGAGTTCGCGGGCCGGGACGAGCTCGAGGCGCTGGTGCTCGTCCACCAGGATGCCGAGATCGTCGAGCCCGACTTCTGCGCGATCGTCAGGCGCGAGCTGGCCGATCCTAACGTCGGCCTCGTCGGCTGCGTGGGCGCGATCGGGGTGCGTTCGATCGCCTGGTGGGAGGCGTCGGTCACGTGCGCCTCGTTCATCAACCGCTACGAGGAACACGGCGGCGGCGACCTGCCGTCGTTCTCGTGGGCTTGGAACGACGCCCCGGCGTATGCGCGGGTCGGGGAGGTCGAGACGCTTGACGGATTCGTGCTCGTCCTGTCGCCGTGGGTGGTGCGGAACGTTCGGTTCGACGAGGGCCTCGGGAAGTTCCACGGCTACGACCTCGATTTCTGCCTGCAGGTCCGCGAGGCCGGGCGCAAGGTCATGACCACCGACTTCCGCGCGATCCACTACCGGCAGCTCGAGATGGTCCCGGACCCCGAGGACTGGATCGACGCGCACGTCCGGCTCGCGGACAAGTGGGACGGGCGCTTCGGCATTGGCACCGGCGCAGGCAGTTGGCGGGGACGCGCCCTTCGAGCCGAGGCCGCGGCCGATGCCGCGCGACTTAAGGACCACATGAACGAGCTCGAGATGGAGGCGCGCGTGCGCGAGCTGCACCGGGCTCTCGCGGAGACGACCGACAGCATCTCGTGGCGGATTACCGCCCCGTTCCGGCGGCTGCACAGGCAGCGGCCCCACGCTCCGGCGCAGGTCGCGCGCCGGAGCGCCCTTGAACCTGCTCAGTGATCGCATTCGGCGCATCGATCCAGGGCGCCGAGGCGTACCGGCGCTACGCCGAGCCAGGCGTCAGGCTGGCGGCTGAACCTGACTCGGCCGTGTATGCGTTCGCGTCGGTCGAGCCGCTGGCGCGGACCTACAACCTGATCCTCGACGCGGCCGCCGAGCGCGACGACCTCGAGGCGCTGGTGCTCGTCCACTCGCACACGGAGATCACGGACTCCGCGTTCTGCGCGAAGGTCCGCTCGGCTCTGCGCGACCCCGACGTCGCGGTCGTCGGGTGCGCCGGGGCCGTCGGGGTTTCCGGGATCGCGTGGTGGGAGGGAAAGGTGGTCGCCGGGCAGCTGGAGCACGCCTACGAGGAGTTCGGGGGCGGGTCGTTCCCGGCGTACTCGTGGACTTCACGCGAGCGGCCGCCCGCCGAGGTCGAGGCGGTCGACGGCCAGCTGCTCGTGCTGTCGCCGTGGGCGGTCCGCAACCTCCGGTTCGACGAGGCGCTGATCCTCAACTACGGATTCGAGGTCGATTTCTGCCTGCAGGCGCGAGCCGCGGGTCGTCGGGTGGTGGTGGCGGACTTGCGCGCGGTGTTCCACCGCTCGGTCGAGCTGGTGGGCGACCTCGACGTGTGGATCGCGGCGCACATCCAGGTTGCGGAGAAGTGGGGCTCGGAGTTGAACGGCGCGGTCGACGGCGATGCCGGGTGGAAGCGTCGCGCGCGGCGGGCCGAGGCCGACCGCGAAGCGCAGCGGGCGATCGCGTTCTCGACGTCGCTGAAGCTGGACGCGCGGGTCTTGGAGCTCGAGCGCGACCTCGAGGAGAAGACGTCGAGCCTGTCGTGGCGGTTGACCGAGCCGCTGCGGGCGCTCAACCGGTGGCGGCGGGAGCGGGCGGGGGACGGGGACCGGACCTAGAACGTTGCTTCTGGACTCCGGTATTTCGGAGTTGAGAAGCAAAGTTCGTCTTCGGGCGCCGCCCTAACCCCCTTCCAGCGCCCTTCGGATCTCGTCCTTGGAGACGATCGACTGCTCGGTCGCGACCCCGGCGCCGGCCCGAATCCGCGAGAGCCGCTCGGCGACCGCGAACGCGCTCGAGTCGAGCAGCCGCTCAAGCACCACCCGCTGGCGCGTGAGCTGGGCCTGGAGCTCCCAGATCTCCGTCTGGCGCCGGTAGGCGAGCGCCAGCTGGCCGACCCGGTTGGCCTCGAGCCGCTCGAGCACGGGGTGGCGGTCGAACGGGTCGACGATCCGCGCGAGCTCGTCGCCCCATGAGGCCGTCGTGTCCCACGCGACTGCGAAGCCGAAAAACGCGGGAACAACCGCGAGCCTGACTCGGTCATGCGCGGCGACGAAGTCCTCGATCGCGGTCAGGACGCCGTTCCGGGGGCCGCCCTCCTGCGCCGCCGAGCGTGGATACGGCAGCCCTCCGGGCCCCGACCCGGGCTCGCCGGGGGAGATCCCGTCGCCCTCGGGCACCACCGGGTGGCGGGCGTCCGGCGGGATCGCCGAGGCGTCGAAGTAGTCGTCGCGGCGGCCGTGCGGCCACAGCACGTCGTGGAAGAACAGCAGCGGCAGCCGGTCGTCCGCCGCGCGCTCGCCGATCAGTCTCAGCTCCTCGGAGACCGTGTAGTAGTTGTGGTCGCCGTCGATCACGATCGCGTCTGGCAGCGGCAGCACCGGGAGCGCCTCGAGGCTGGTGCGGCGGATCAGCTCGAGCTCGGGGTGCTCGGCGGCGAGCTCGATGAGCCCTCGTTGGGGCTCAGGGTCGATCGCCAGCACCCGCGCGTCTGCGCTCGCCGCCCATTTGATCAGCACACCCGTCAAATCCCCCGCGAACGCGCCGACCTCGGCGACCGACTTCGCCCGCGCCGCGTCGAGGCAGGCGACGATCAGCTCCGTCACCTGTGCCATCGAGACGCCCCACCGCGCGGGGTCGCTCAGATACGGGTCGAAATCGAATCCGGGGCTGCTCACGGGCGGCGAGTCTAGTCTTGGCGCGCGTGGTGATCACCGGCCAGTTCGCGTGGGCGCACCTGCCGAAGACCGGCGGCGACGCGACCCACGAGATGCTCTGCGCGGTCCCGGGCCTGGTGCGGTTCGCCGATCCGCTCGACTCGAACGACAAGCACATGCCGTTCTTCGGGCGCGAGCGCGAGGTCGCGGGCAAGCTGCTCGCGATGAACATCCGCCGGCTGCCGGCGTGGGCGCTGAGCGGCGCGCAGCACCGAGCCGCCCACGGCGAGTACCCGGATTATCAGCCGCAGCCGCTGCAGACGCGGGACGAGATCGCGGGCCGCACGGACGCCGACGACCTGCTGCGATGGATGACCGACCACGGCCGCTTCCGGGTCGACCGCTGGCTGCGGGTCGAGTCGCTACCCGACGACCTCTTGGCGTTCCTGGCGGAGCTCGGGCACGGGGGGCCCGAGGTCCGTGAGGCCGTCATGTCGGTAGGCCGCGTCAACGAGGGCTCCTACGACCATCGTCTCGCGTTCACCGACGAGCAGATCGGTCGCCTCTATGAGCTCAACCCGACGTGGGCGTCGATCGAGCGCCGCGTCTATGGAGGCCTGGATCAGCCCGGATTGCGCGCGAACGCCCACACCTGAACCGGGAGCTTCGGCTCGTCGCGCAGCGAGTGCCAGCGCCGGTACGCCGGCCAGCGGTCGAGGTTGGCGGCGATCACACGGCGGTTTCCCCACGAGCCGACCGAGTCGACCGTGAGGCCGGCGCGCTCGAGCAGCGTCCGCAGCCCTCGGGGCGTGAACCGCCAGTAGTCCTGCATCCCCCATTCCTCGTGCACCCGGATCAGGAACGGCGTCGAGACGATCACGTGGCCGCCGGCGACGCACAGGCCGCGGAGGTTGGCGGCCGCGGCGCACGGATCCTCGACGTGCTCGATCACCTGCTCGCAGATCACGACGTCGAACGGGCCCTGGCCGGCGAGCGGCGCAATGAGATCGAAATCGGGGTAGTTGAGGCTCAGGTACTCCCGCCAGCCCTTGCCGGCGTGGGCGTCGCCGCTGATTTCGACCGCGCTCAGATTCGCCGGCCCGAGCTTGACGAGGTACGAATCGACGGCGCGGTTCAGCGTCATGCGCTGCCACTGGTCGGCGCCCGAGCTCGCGTCGGGCGCGAACAGCCGGCTCAGAAAGCCGCGCGCCATCGCTCCGGGATCGGTTCGGCCTTGACCGCGAACCGGTCGAAGTACGCGTCCTCGTAGAACCAGCGATCGAACTCGTCCCCGTCGACGATCCGGTTGTGACCGGCCCAGCCTCGGCGGGCGTCGAGCCGCGCCCACCGCCGCCGGCTGCGGGTGCGGTGGCGCTCGAGGCACAGCTCGTAATCCATCCGGTGCAGGTGGATCAGCCGCAGGTCGGGGTCGAGCGCGTACTTGCCGTCGGTCCGGCCGTGGAAGCCGGGGGTCCAGTCCATCGGCTTGGTCGCGAGTGCCGCCTTGTTGTAGGCGTCGTTGAAATACCAGTAATGGCGTTGGGCGAGGATCGGCTCGTCGAGGAGCAGCGGCGGCTCGTCGCGCGCGTGCAAGAGCTCGTAGCCGAGGCAGTTGACCCAGTCCTCGTCGAACCGGTCGAGATAGTCGCCGAGCGTTCCCCGCCGGGGGTCCGGCGCGACGATCTCGTCGACGTCGGTCACCAGCACCATGTCGTAGCGGCCGAGCAGTTCGTGCTGGAGCTGCTGGATCGTTCGCACCATCCAGCGGTGGTCGACTCGGTTATGGCGCACGGGGAGCCGGACGAACCCATCGCGCGCGGTCGACCCATCGTCGGTCTCGTTGTCGAACACGTAGATGTCCTCGGGGGCGAAGAACCGTGAGTAGTAGCGGAGCCAGATCGGCAGGAACATCGGCTCGTTGTGGACCATCGTGATCAGCGCCCGGCTGCGGGTCCCGGGCTCGGGGACCGGGCGCGACGCGTAGTGGCGGATCCGCGTCTGCCGGATGTCGTCGAACCACGCCGCCATCGGGTGGTCGGGGCTGTCGCCGGGCTCGAGGACGAGCTGGTCTTGTTCGTCAGACGGCAATCGGCGCGTACTCGCCCGGGAACGCCGATCCGCCGAAGAACCAGTTCTCGATCGCGTACCGCGGCTTGCGCATCGACGGATCGGAGCCCGTCTGATGAAGGAACAGCTCGTCGAAGAACAGGGCGTCGCCGGGCTCGAAGATCGGGCGCAGGATCGGGATCCCACCCCGGGCGTCGTCGACCTTTCGCTGCGAGATCGTGTAGTCCAGCGCCGCTTCCTCGGTCGCCGTCGCGAGGTAGTGGTCGAGGCGGGTCGGGAGCAGGTCGAGGCCGGGAGACTCGTCGCCGCAGCGCGACAGCGACAGCCACATGTTCAGCGAGCGGACCGGCCCCATGAAGAACCCGTCCTGGTGCCACGCGCCGGGGACGGACGGGTCGGCCTTGCGCAGCGTGGTCTTGTGGACAGAGATCAGCGCCGGCTCGCCGAGGTAGTCGCTGACGAGGTCGCGCAGGCCGGCCGCGGCGAACAGGTCCATCATCTCGGCGTGGAGCATCGGCGCGTCGGCCGCGAGCAGGCCACCGCCCTGCTCGATCCAGCCGCGGACGACGGGCTCGCCGGCGCCGGGCTCGGGCAGGAACTCCTCGTAGTAGCCGGCGTCGCTTCGCTTGCCGGACGTGTGCCGCGTGCGCTGCCCGAACGCCTGGTCGATCTGCTTGGCCATCGACTCCGCGCGGTCGCGCGGGACGAGCCCGCGGACGAGCAGGCACCCGTCGCGGAGGAGCCCGGCGCGGATCAGACCGGCCGCGAGCTCGCTGCCGGAGACCTCCGGCAGCGGGTCGCCCTGCGGAAGACGCTCGACCGCGGGAGAGACGAACTCGGGGTCGCCGGGCGCCTCGTCGACGAGCTTGATGCCTTCGAGGTGCCGAAGCCGCACGAGCCGCCGTTCGGCGTCGCGGTCGGGGGCGAGCCGGTTGGCCTCGGCGACCCGCTCGATCTCCTCGCGCAGCTCCTCGAGCCCCCAGTCGGTCGCCGCGTCCGCCTCGATCGTCGCCGTCCCACCGCCGGGTGCCGCTTCCACCCTGCGCTTACGCCACAACACGCGTAGGACGTTACATGAGTACCCGGCCCTCTAAGGTCCCGGCCGATGGCGGTTCAGAACGTTGCGTCGCTCGCGGTGGGCGCCGCGGGCGGGTCGGGGGTGGAGGCGCGGTCGCGCGCTCGCCGCATCTCCCCGGCGATGCTGGTCGTCGCCGCGCTGACGGTCGGCGGCGCGGTCCTGCGGGTGATCGTCGCCCGCCAGTCCGTGTTCGCCGACGAGCTCTCGACGTACTGGATCTCGGCCACGCACGGGCTCGGCGGAGTGCTGTCGCTGCTCTACAGCACCGGCCGGATCCACCACGCCGAGATCACGCCGCCGCTGTCGTTCCTCGCGTCGTGGCTGACGACACGGATCGGCAAGAGCCCGGAGCTGCTGCGGCTGCCGGCGCTGATCGCCGGGACGGCGACGATCCCGCTCGTCTACGCGCTCGGCCGCCGCGCGGTCGGCGCGCGGGCCGCGCTGCTCGCGTCCGCCTTGACCGCGCTGTCCCCGTTCATGATCTATTACTCGGCCGAGGCCAGGGCGTACGGGCTGCTGATGTTCCTGCTCACGGCGTCGACGCTGTCGATGCTGCTCGCGCTCGACACCGGCCGCCGCCGCTGGTGGGTCGTCTACGCGCTCTGCTCCGCGGCCGCGTTCTACACCCACTACACGTGCCTGTTCGTGCTGGGCGTGCAGCTCGTCTGGCTGCTCTGGACCCGGCCCGAGGCGCGGCGCCCGGCGCTGATCGCGACCGCGGCCGCGGTCGCGCTTGTGCTGCCATGGATCCCGGGGCTGATCCAGGACCTGCGCTCCCCGACGGTCAAGATCCTGTCGGCGCTGTCGGCGTTCACCCCGAATGCGATCCGCGTCGACATCCAGCACTGGTCGCTGGGCTACCCCTACACGGTCGCGGGCGGCCTGCGCGAGCTACCGGGTACCGCGGCGCTGGTGCTGCTCGCGGGCGCGGCGGTGGTGGCACTGGGTGGGATCGCGTGGCGGGTCTTCGGCCAGGGTGCGCGGTGGAGCGACCCGTCGCGCCGGATCGTGCTGGTGGTCGCGCTGATGCTCGCGACGCCCGTCGGGGAGGTGATCGCGAGCGCGCTTGGCAACCACATCATCGGAGTGCGCGATCTGGCGGCGTCATGGCCGTACCTCGCGCTGACGGCTTCCGCGATCGCGATGGCGGCCGGCCCCGTGCTCGGGACGAGCGCGGCGGTGCTGGCGGTGGCCGCGTTCGCCCTCGGCGCCGAGAAGATGCTCGAGGCGCGGTTCTCGCGACCGAACTTCCAGGCTCCCGCCGATTACATCGCCACTCACGCCCGCAGCGGGGACGTCGTGGTCGACGGGACCGGCGCGCTCAGCCCCGGGCCGACGACCCCGCTCGACGTGACGCTCCACAGCCGGCTCCCGGTGGTCCGGGCGCTCGCCCCGGCGGAGACCGACCATCCGTTCAACTTCCTGACGCCGAGCGTCCCGATCTCGACCGCGTTCGCGCGCGCCGTCGCCGCCGCCCACGGCGACCGGATCTTCGTCGTCTCGGTGCGGCTGGCGGCGAACCCGACCGGCCCGACGCTGACGCCGGCGAGCATCCCCGGCGGGTACGTGCGGTGCTCGCAGCGGCGATACGAGGGCTTCGTGCTGACGCTCGTGACCGTCTACGCGCGATCGTGCCCGGCGCCGTGAGCGTCGCGGTCGGCGACCCCCGGCCGGCGCGCGCCGAGGGCGCCGCGGATCGGGCGCCGGGCGGCTTCGCACCGGCGCTCGTGATCACGGTGACGCTCGCGATCGCGGCGGCGCTCGCGCTGATCGCCGCCCAGCTGCTCGTGATCCACTCCGACATCGCGGCGAACAGCCCGTACCACAACCTGATCAACCAGCAGAACCAGTCGGTCAAGACCGACGTCTACCTGATCTCGTTCCTGGTGATCCTGCCGCTGTCGCTGTTCGCGGGGCCGCGGATCGCCGACGCGATCGCGTCCCGGGCGAGCGGGGATTCGCTGCCGGCGTTCGCCGCGCTGCTCGCGAGCCTGCTCGCGGCGGCACTGATCGTCGTGCATTTCTCGAGCGGGCTGCCGTGGGGGAGTGGCGTCAAGGGTCTGCTCGTCGGTGTGCTCGTGTGGGCTCTGCTCGCCGGGCTGGCCCTCTGGCGGGTGCTGCGGGGCGGTCGCTGGGGCGCGCTCGACCGGCTTCAACGGACCTGGCCGGCGCCCGCCGCCGTGACCGCGCTGCTCGTGTTCGGGGTGCTGCTGTGCCTGACGAGCTCGACGTCGCTCGGCGCGCTGCCGCTGCTGCTCGGCGCTGCCGCCGCCGCGCTGGTCCTGATCCTGTACCGGCGGGCCCGCCTGCCGCGGATCGGACGGTGGGGGTGGCTAATCGACGCGGCCGTCGTCGTCCTGGTGTTCCTCGCGATCCCCGACGTCGTCGCGTTCAAGAACCCCTCCGGGATCCCGGACATCTTCGTCGACCCGGGGATCGTCCAGTTTCAGCACGACTACATCCTCGGCTCGGTCAACCAGGTGCTCGGCGGCGGCGCGCTGCTGGTCAACGACCCGGTCTCGCAGTACGGGGTCGGACTGATCTATTTCGTCGCCGGCTGGTTCCACATCGCGCCGATCGGCTACGGGACCTTCGCGTTGCTGGACTCGCTGCTGACCGCGCTGTTCTACATCGCCGGCTACGCGGTGCTGCGGCTGGCGGGCGTGCGGCGGCCGTTGGCGATCGGGGCGATCGGGGTCGGCGTGGTCACGTTCGTCTACAACTTCCTCTACTTCGTCGGCCAGCTGCCGGAGGAGGGGCCGCTCAGGTTCGGGCTGCCGATGGTGGTGCTGCTCGGCTTCGTCGCGGCGACGCGGCTGCCACGGGCGGCGGCGTGGTGGCGGGCGCTGGCGCTCCTCGGCCTGGCGGTGGCGGCGGTCTGGGCGTTCGAGGCGTTCGCGTACACCGCGGTCACGTATGTCGCGATCGTCGCGGTCGCCGCGTGGCTGGGCGTCGCGGGGGAGCGGCGGCGGTGGTTCGTCAGGTGGCTGCTCTACGGGCTCGGAGCGGTGCTCGCCGGCCACCTCGTGTTCGCGGTCGCGACGCTGATCGGCTCGGGGCACCTGCCCGACTGGGGCCAGTACCTCGCGTACGGGCGTGAGTTCCTGTTCGGCGGCAGGGCGGGGTCGATCACCTACGGGTTCGCCAACTGGTCGCCGGGCCTCGCCGTCTACGCGGGCGCGCTGATCTCGGCCGCGGCGCTGGTGCTGCTGTGCTGGCGCCGGCCGGAGCTGGCGCGGTCCAATCCGGCGCGTACCGTGGCGCTCGCGGGGAGCACGTTCTACGCGATCGCGGTGCTGTCCTATACCGACAACCGCTCCTCGACCTACCTGTTCCTGTTCGTCGCGCTGCCGCTGCTGCTCGCGGCGACGCTGTGGCTGTCGCTGATCCTGGCGCCGGGGTCCGCGCTTTCGTCGCGGATTCGTCTGAGCAGCCTCGCGGGCGCACTCGCGGTGTCAGTGCTGCTGCTGGCCGGTGCGTGGCCGGCGGCCGGGACGCACTTCAACCGCACCGCGCTCGCGCACTTCTACCCGGGAGGCGGCCTGCGGGCGGCCCTTCACCGGCTGTGGCACGCGCCGGCGTTCGACCCGCGGACGCCGGTCGGGATCCGGCTACTCGACCGGTACGTGCATTCGCGGCGGGTGATCATCCTGCTGCCGACCGTCCCCGATCTCGGCACCGAGATCCTGATCCGCAGCCACCGCTCGAACCTGCTGCCGATCGGGGATCCGAAGGCCGACGGGCTGGTGCCGTCGGTCTGGGTGCCCCGCGTGCGAGCCGCACTGCGGTCGATCCGCCCGGGCCAGCGGATCCTGATCGACGACGAAGCGCTGAAGGCGATCCGCGAGCTCCGCAACCCGGCGGTCGACCCGCTCAAGGCGCCGGTCGACGGCGGCGGCGTCGAGGCCGAGTGGATCCTGCGGTATCTCGATCAGCGGTTCGTGATCAAGCCGATCGCGCGGGCGCCGGATGGGCTGATCGTGGCGGAGCTGGAGCGGCGCTAGGCGCTCTGTCGGGCGGCGGCGGTGACTACTTAGCCGGCGCTCGGGGTTCGGTGCACCGCGCCGTGGTGATTGGGCGGATGGCGACAAGTTGGCGTGGATCTGGCTGGGATGCTTTCCGACCGCCGGTTTGGCGTGAGTATCGCTCGGGAGACATTTACTGAGAGGTGGCTCGCATGTCGAGCGCGATGGCGGTCGGATGTGAAATTCGGGGGCGTCACGACGTCGCGGTTCACGGTTCATTCGCCGACGATGCTGCGCGCGAGCGTCGCGAGCGGCGCGGTCGCGGGGCTGATCTCGGTCGGGACGGTCGCGGGAACCGCGACGAGCTCGGGGAGCTTCACGCCGACCCTGTCGATCACCGGGATCTTGCCGAAGCGCGGTCCGGCCGGGACGGTGGTTGATGTCGAGGGGATCGGGTTCACGCCTAGCTCGGCGGTGCAGTTCAACCTGATCCCGGCGACCGCGGTCACCTTCATCAGCCCGACCGAGGTCAAGGCGACCGCGCCCGCCGCGGCCGGCAGCGGACCGATCACGCTGACGACCACCGCCGGCACCGTCCAGAGCCGCACCACCTACACGGTCACCGCCTGACGCGTCTCGGCCCGTCGCTGCTGCCGCAGCGGCGGGTCGGTGCGGTGCTGAGCGTTCTGCTGGGCGCCGGCTGACTACGTAGTCGCCGTTGGGGTTGGGCGCACTGCGGTGGGGTGGTTGCGCGGATGGCGGGGCGCCGGCTCGGGCGGATGATCGGTTTGTCAGCTAGTCGCGAAAGGTGGTCCCTGTGTCGAGTTCCGTGCTGATTGAGCGGTCTGATTGACGCTGGCGTCTTGGTCTGGCTGGTTTGGTCGCTTTTGGCGGCGGGGATCGTCGCTCGCGCTTGCATGGATTGGGCCGGCGAGCTCCGGTCCGCGTACCCGAGCGCTGCGGCGACGCGTCCGGGTCTGACGAGGTTGCCGTTGGCGGCGCGCGGTCCGGTCTCCGGCGCGTTGGGCCACGCTGACCGGGCTTATTCGGTGCGTCGTGGGCCAATCGGATTGTCGGCGGTCAACACGGCCCAGGGCCTGCGTCTGGGCTTTGGTCGGTCCAGCGTGTCGGTGCGTTCGGGTTCCTCGAGGTTGTCGTTGAGGTTGGTGGGCGTCGGGTACGGCAGCAGCTTGATGGCGGTCTCACCGGTTGCGCCGCGGTATCGCGGCAATCGCGTGTCCTACACACGGGGGGCCGTGGCCGAGTGGTATGTGAACGGTCCTTTGGGATTGGAGCAGGGGTTCACGATCGCGCACAGGCTTTCGCGGGGGTTCCGGGCCGTTGACGCTGTGGCTGCGACAGGTGGCCTTCGTCCCGTGCTCGCGCGTGGGTCGGTCGGGTTCGAGGCGCGCGGGGCAGGGTGGTACTGCGCTATGGCGGGCTGGTCGCGACCGACGCGCGGGGGGTCAGGCTCCCGGCGAGTCTCGCTCTCAGCGGCGACGTCTTCAGATTCAGGTCGCTGATCAAGGCGCGCGGTATCCGATTCGAATCGACCCGTTCGTCCAGCAGGGACGACAAGCTCGTCGCGACCGACCGGACGAACGGGCCGAACTGGGCTGGAGCGTTGCGGTGTCGGCCGATGGCAACACGGCCCTCGTCGGCGGTCCGTACGACAACGGCCAGCGGGGGGCGCGTGGGTGTTCGTCCGGTCGCGCTCGATGTGGTCTCAGCAGGGGCCAAAGCTGGTCGGGACCGGCGCGCTTGGCGCCGAGCAGGGCTTCAGCGTGGCGTTATCGGCGGACGGGAACACGGCACTGGTCGGCGGCCCGTATGGCAACCACCAGCTGGGTGCGGCGTGGGTGTTCACTCGCTCGGGGTCGACGTGGTCTCAGCAGGGACCGACGCTGGTCGGGACCGCCGCGGCTCGGGACGCACTGCAGGGCTTCAGCGTGGCGTTGTCGGCCGATGGGAACACGGCGCTGCTCGGCGGCTGGGCCGACAACGCGGCATGGGTGTTCGTGCGCTCGGGGTCGACCTGGTTCCAGCAGGGGCCGAAGCTGGTCGGAACCGGCGCGAGCCGGAACTGTGGCAGGGGACCAGCGTGGCGCTGTCGGGCGACGGGAACACGGCGCTGGTCGGCGACCCGTACGACAACGGCGAAACGGGGGCCACGTGGGTTTTCGTCCGGTCGGGCTCGACCTGGACTCAGCAGGGACCGAAGCTCGTGGGCAGCGGCAGCTCGGACGACGTGCGTCATGGAGGGCTCGAGAGTTGCCCTGTCGGACGATGGCAACACGGCGCTGATCGGAGGCTCATGGGACAGCGGTAGGCCGGCGCGACGTGGGTGTTCGTCCGGTCGGGCTCGACTTGGTCCCAGCAGGGACCGAAGCTGGTCGGCACGGGCGCGGTAGGTGGGGCCATGCAGGGGTCGAGCGTGGCGTTGTCGGGTGATGGGAACACGGCGCTGATCGGGGGCTGAGCGACAACGACTTCACGGGGGCGACGTGGGTCTTCACCCGCTCGGGATCGACGTGGTCGCAGCCGGGGCCGAAGCTGGTCGGCACCGGCGCGGTGAGCAATCCCGGCCAGCAAGGTTCAGCGTTGCGCTTGTCGGGCGATGGGAACACGGCGCTGATCGGCCGGCCGTGGGCCAACAGCCCCGGAGGCGCGGCGTGGGCGTTCGCGATGGAGCAGCCGCCGTCGATCAGCTCGTTTTCGCCTGGTTCGGGGATTACCGGCAGCGTTGTGACGATCAACGGCTCGGATTTCAATGGCGCGACGAGCGTGAAGTTCGGGGACCTGGAGGGCCCCGCGTTCTCCGTAGTGTCGGACACGCGCATTGATGCGACGGTGCCAGATGGGGCGGTTTCGGGGAAGGTGTCGGTCGCGAACGGTGCGGGTACCGCTTCGAGCGCTGCGGACTTCGCGCCGTCGTTGTCGGTTACGGGTTTTTCGCCGGGGAGCGGGCCGCCGGGGACGGTCGTTGATATCCAGGGCGTCGGGTTCACGCCGGGCTCGTCGGTGAAGTTCAACGGGATGCCCGCGACGACGGTTAGCTACGTCAGTGCAAGCGAGCGAAGGCGACGGTGCGCGCGGCGGCGACGAGTGGTCCGGTGTCGGTGACGAATACGAGCGCGCCGGTGGGGACGGTCCGGAGCAGGCCGAGTTTCTTGTTGCCGCCGGCGGTCACCTCGTTCTCGCCTGCCTCCGGAATCACCGGAACGCCAGGTGACGATCACCGGCACACACCTGGCGAACGCGACCAGCGTGAAGTTCGGAAGCCTGGAGGCCCCGTCGTTCTCGGTGATGTCGGATGCGCGGATCGATGCGACTGTCCCGGATGGAGCGGTCCCCGGTAAGATTTCGGTCGAGACGCCCGGAGCTACGGCCACAAGCACTTCGGACTTCACGCCGACGTTGTCGATCACGGGCTTCTCGCCGGGGAGTGGGCCGGGCAGGACGATCGTCGACATCAACGGAATCGGGTTCACGCCCGGAGCGGTGGTGAGGTTCGATGGCACCGGCGCCAACGTCACCTACGTGAGCCCCGGTGAGCTCAAGGCAAGCCAGCCGCTGGCCGCGACGACTGGTCCGATCACGGTGAGCAACGCGAGCGCGCCGGTGGGAACGGTTCGCGCGAGGGGCGACTACACCGTCAGCCTTGGGATCGACTCGCTTTCGCCGACCTCGGGGGTCACCGGCAGTGTCGTCGCGATCTCCGGATCGGCGCTGGGTGGTGCGACGGGCGTGAAGTTCGGCGGTTTGTCGGCGTCGTTCGAGCAGGTATCGGGTACTCAGATCACTGCGACGGTGCCGGATGGCGCGGTGCCGGGGAAGGTGTCGGTGACGACCGCGACGGGGATCGGCAGACGAGCGCTCAGAACTTTGTGCCGTCGTTGTCGGTTACGAGCGTGTCGCCGTCGAGCGGGCCGGTGGGGACGGTTGTGGTGTTGAGGGGTGTGGGGTTCACGCCGGGCTCGGCGGTGCGATTCAACGGCGCGGCCGCCACGGTGCTCCACTACGTCAATGCGGGTGAGGTGCAGGCGACGGTGCCGTCGGGCGCGACGTCGGGTCCGGTGACGCTGACCAACACCGGCGCGCCGGTGGGCACGGTGCGGGCGAGGGCAAGCTACACGGCGACGCCGAGCGTGCCGCCGACGATCGCGTCGTTCTCGCCGGCTTCGGCGATTACGGGCACGAAGGTGATGATCACGGGCACCAATCTCAGCGGTGCGAGCAGCATTAAGTTCGGGAACCTGCCGACCGCCAACTTCACCGTGTACTCACCGACGCTGCTGGGAGTCCGGGTGCCGGACGGTGCGACCCAGGGGAAGATCACGGTCACGACCGCCGCCGGCATAGCGACCAGCTCGCAGAGCTTCACGCCGACGCTGTCGATCAGCGGGTTCTCCCCGGCGACCGGCCCGGCCGGAACCGTCGTCGACATACACGGGATCGGATTCACGCCGGCCTCGACGGTGCAGTTCAACCTGATCCCCGCGACCAGCGTGATCTTCATCAGCTCGACGGAGCTTAAGGCGACCGCGCCCGCGGGCGCGGGCAGCGGCCGGATCACGCTCGCCACCACCGCCGGCACCGTGCAAAGCCGCACCAACTACACGCTCACGCCCTGACGGTCGCGGGGTGGAGTCGGTGCGGCGCTGAGCGACTCTGCCGGGCGCCGGGGGACTACGTAGTCGCCCATGCGGTTGGGCGCGCCGCGGTCTGGTGGGTTGGGCGGATGACCGGCCGTTGGCTTGGCGGGAGGATCGTGCGCAGGCTTCTATGAGAGGTGGTTGGCGTGTCGAGCGCGGCGCTGGTCGGGTGGTTGGGTTGGCGGTGGCGTTTGAGCTTTGTCGGCTTCCTTTCGCTGCTGGTGGCCGCGATCGTTGTTGCGTTGGCATGGGGTGGTCCGACCGCGTCCAGCCCGAGCGTCCCGAGGCCGGCGGCGGCGCGTGCCGGTCTGTCCGCGCTGCCCTTGGCGGCGCGCGGCGCGGTGTCGACGGCACTGGGCGGAGCTGACCACGCCTACGGCGTGCGCGGCGGTCCGGCCGGGCTCTCGGCGGTGAACGCGGCGCAGCGTTTGCGGCTGGGTTTCAACCGGCGGGTGTGTGGTGCGGTCCGGTTCTTCGCGTTGTCGCTCGAGTTGGCTGCGGTCGGGTAGGCAGCCGCCTGACAGGCGGTCGGCCAGGTCGCGCCTCGCATCGCGGCAATCGCGTGTGGTACTCGCATGACTCGGTGAGGAGTGGTATGTGAACGGGCCGCTTGGACTCGAGCAGGGATTCACGATTCCGCACATGCTCGCCGGCGGGGACGGGTCGCTGACGCTGTCGCTCGCGGTGCATGGCGTTCGTCTGGTGCTCGCACACGGATCGGTCGTGTTTGAAGGCGTGAGCGGAGCAACGGCGCTGCGCTACGGCGGGCTGGTCGCGACCGACGCGCGCGGGGTCAGGCTCCCGGCGCGGCTGTCCGTCGGTGACGGGACCATCCAGATCCGGGTCGATGCTCGCGGCGCGCGGTATCCGCTGCGGATCGACCCGTTCGTGCAGCAGGCCGAGCTCCCCGCAGGCTCGGCGATCTGGCAGGGCTTCGGCGTTGCAGTCTCGGCGGACGGAAACACGGCGCTGGTTGGTGGCCCAAACTCCGGGGGCGGGAGAGCGTGGGTCTTCACGCGCGCGAACGGAACCTGGGCACAGCAGGCCACGCTCATCGGTGCCGGGGCCGTCGGCACGACCGGGCAGGGTCAGGGTGTGGCGCTATCGGCAGACGGAAATACGGCGCTGATCGGCGGCCCGCTGGACAATGGCGGCACGGGGGCGTCGTGGGTGTTCACGCGCTCGGGCTCGACCTGGAGTCAGCAAGGACCGAAGTTGGTCGGCGCCGGCGCGGTCGGTGCCGCCTGGCAGGGGCAAAGCGTTGCGCTCTCTGCAGACGGGAACGCGGCCATGATCGGCGGCCCGTTTGACAACGGCCACGTAGGGGCGGCGTGGATGTTCGTCCGCTCCGGCTCGACGTGGTCCCAGGAGGGACCCAAGCTCGTCGGGACCGGCGCTCTCGGTGCAGCGGAGCAGGGATGGAGCGTCGCCCTTTCGGGGGATGGGACCACCGCGCTGATGGGCGGCTGCGACGGGAGCACCGCGATCTACGGCGGCCCCGCCTCGGACGCGGCCACGTGGGTGTTCGTACGCTCTGGATCAACCTGGACCCAGCAGGGGCCCAAGCTGGTCGCCGCTCCCGCCTTAGGGGGCCGGCAGGGCTTCAGCGTCGCTCTGTCGCGCGACGGCGACACTGCGCTGGTCGGTGACCCATGGGACGATCGCGGCGGCGGCGGCGCATGGGTCTTCACCCGCTCCGGGTCGACCTGGACGCAGCAGGGACCCAAGCTCTACGGACCCGACCAGATCGGCGGCGCCCTCGAGGGCATGGGCGTGTCCCTGACTCCGGACGGGAACACGGCGTTGCTCGGTGGCCCCGCCGACGGTGGGAATGAGGACTGGCGCGGGGCCGCGTGGGTGTTCACCCGCTCGGGCTCGACCTGGACTCAAGAGGAACCCAAGTTCTTCGCGACCCCACACGCGGCGTATGACCAGCAGGGGTTCAACGTGGCGCTGTCCGGCGACGGACGAACCGCGTTGCTCGGCGCGGCCAACACCGGGGTCGTGTGGGTCTTCGAAACGACGGCGCCGCCGCCGACGATCGCTTCGTTTTCGCCGGTGTCTGGGGTCACGGGCAGTTCGGTGTCGATTACCGGCTCGAATCTGACTGGTGCGAGCAGCGTGAGCTTCGGGAGCTTGAACGCGGCATTTTCGGTGGTGTCGGATACGGAGGTCGATGCGACTGTTCCTGATGGGGCGGTGGCGGGGCGGGTGTCGGTGAGGACGCCGGGGGGGACTGCGACGAGCGCGACGGATTTCTCGCCGTCGTTGTCGGTTACGGGGTTTTCGCCGGGGAGCGGTCCGCCGGGCACAGTCGTCGACATCCACGGGATTGGGTTTGCGCCGGCCTCGTCGGTGAAGTTCAACGGTGTGAGCGCGACCAGCGTGAGCTTCGTGTCCTCGGGTGAGGTGGATGCGACGGTGCCGGCTGGCGCGACGAGTGGTCCGGTGTCGGTGACGAATGCGAGCGCGCCGGCCGGGACGGTGCGGAGCAGGTCGAGCTTCCTGTTGCCGCCGGCGATCGGCTCGTTTTCGCCCGGTTCGGGGATCACGGGGAGCCAGGTGACGCTGACCGGGACCGATTTCAACGGTGCGATTGGCGTGAGGTTCGGGAGCCTGGCGGCCCAGTTCACGGTGGACTCGGCGACGCAGATCACCGCGACCGTGCCTGATGGTGCTGTCGTGGGGAAGATTTCGGTCACGACCCCGGTGGGGACGGGGACGAGTTCGGCCACCTTCTCGCCGACGTTGTCGCTCAGGGGCTTTTCGCCGGATAGCGGCCCGTCGGGGACGCAGGTGGATATCACGGGGGTTGGGTTCACGCCGGGGTCGGTGGTGAGGTTCAGTGGGACTGGGGCGAGGACGACGTTCGTGAGCTCGGGGGAGCTGACGGCGTTGGTGCCGTTGGGCGCGACGACCGGTCCGATCTCGGTGACGAACACGGGCGCGCCGGTGGGGACGGTGCGCAGTGCCGGCAGTTTCACGTTGACCGCTCCGCCGCCGTCGATCGGCTCGTTCTCGCCGGCTTCGGGGATCACGGGCAGCGTGGTGACGATCACGGGTTCGAGTCTCGGCACCGCGACGGGCGTGAAGTTCGCGGGCTTGCAGGCGCAGTTCTCGGTTGATTCGGGCACTCAGATCAGCGCGACGGTGCCGGACGGGGCGGTGCCGGGGAAGATCTCGGTGACGACCCCAACTGGAGTGGCGACGAGCGGTCAGGACTTCGTGCCGTCGTTGTCGCTCACCCAGGTTTCGCCGTCGAGCGGACCGGTGGGGACGGTCGTGACCCTGAGGGGTGTTGGGTTCACGCCGAGCTCGGCGGTGAGCTTCAACGGCACCACCGCCGCGACGGCGAGTTACGTGGGTCCGGGCGAGGTGCAGGCGACCGTCCCGTCGGGCGCGACGTCGGGGCCGGTCACGTTGACGAACACGACCGCGGCGGCGGGCACGGTCAAGGCCAGGTACGGCTACACGGTGACGCCGCTGACCCCGCCGACGATCGCGTCGTTCACGCCGACCTCGGGGATCACGGGCAGCCTGGTGACGATCACGGGCACGAATCTGAGTGGCGCGAACAGCGTGAAATTCGGGGGGCTGACGACGTCGCAGTTCACGGTTCATTCGCCGACGATGCTGCGCGCGGCAGTCTCCAACGGCGCGATCCAGGGGCCGATCACCGTCGGGACCGTCGCGGGGACCGCGACGAGCTCGCAGACGTTCACGCCGACCCTCTCGATCACGACGATCTCCCCAACCGACGGGCCGGCCGGGACCGTCGTCGACGTCCACGGGGTCGGGTTCACGCCCGCCTCTGCGGTGCAGTTCAACCTGATCCCCGCGACCGCGGTCACCTACATCAGCCCAACCGAGGTCAAAGCGACCGCGCCCGCCGGCGCGACCAGCGGACCGATCACCCTCACCACCACCACCGGCACCGTCCGAAGCCGCCCCAACTACAAGCTCACCCCCTAGGCCGCGGCCCCTACCAGAGCTGCTTCGGATCCTCGAACCCCGCCTGCCAGCGGACCCGAACCTGCTCCTCGCTCTCGCCGGCGGCCGCCGCCCGGGCGCGGACGAGCGAGACGTCCTCGGGCCAGGTCGACGGGTCCCAGAGCTCCGAGCGGTGCAGCGCCTTGCCGCAGTGGATGAACGCGGTCTCGACCTCGACGACGAGTGCGAGCTTCGGCGGCGCGCCGCCGGTCGCGAGCGCGGCGAGCAGCTCCCGGTCGGTCGACAGCTCCGCGCGCCCGTTGAGGCGCAGCGACTCCTTCACGCCGGGGACGAAGAAGACGAGCCCGACGTAGGGGTTCTCAAGCAGGTTGCGATGCGAGTCCTGGCGGCGGTTGCCGCTGTAGTCGGGAAGCGCCAGGCGGCGCGAATCGAGCACTGAGGCGAACCCGGGCGGCCCGCCGCGAGGCGAGGCGTCGCAGCGGCCCTCGCCATCGGCGGTCGCGAGCACGGCGAACGGAGACGCCGCGATGAACTCCGCGCAGCCATCGTCGATCGACGGCTGCTCCTTGTCCCAGGCCCGCTGCGGCGGGTCGGGCACGATCTCCCGGAGCGTGGTCTCGTTCTCGACTCTCATCGTCTGGACATCTTCGTCGCAACGACGACGTTGTGCGCTGCGTACGCGCTCACCGTCGGCGCGCGCTCGAACAGCCGCTCGAATGCGGCCGCCGCTCCGAGCGCCGCGCGCGGGGTGAAGTCGGGGACAACGCCGAGCCGGTCGACGCTCAGGACCTGAGCGCCGGCCGCGTTCAACCCGCCGACGAGCTCGTCCGCTCCGATCAGCCGCTCGTCGCCGGTGTCCTGCGGGACGCGGCTCATCAGCGACGACCAGTATGGGTTACGGGGGTTGTGGTCCCAGATCAGGATCCTGCCGGCGGGCCTCGAGACCCGGGTCATCTCGGCGAGCGTCGCGCGGACCCCGTCGGCGTCGGCGATGTGGTGGAACGTCGCGACGCTCAGCACGATGTCGAAGCTGTCCGATTCGAATGGGAGCTCGGCACCGGACGCGTGCACCGCCCGGATCCCCGGCGCCCGGGTGCGCATCACCTCGAGCATCCCGTCCGACGGATCGGCCCCGGTGACGTCGTAGCCGAGCGAGCTCAGCCGCAGCGCGAGCGAGCCGGTGCCGCAGCCGACGTCGAGCACCGAGCCGCCCGGTCGCAGCCCGAGCACGAACGCCGCACGCTTGCGCAGGTAGTGCTCGACGACGTGGGGCGGAAGCGACTCGTCGTAGACGGCCGCGATCTCGTCGAAGTGGGTGTGCTCAGAGTGGGAGACGCTCATCCGGCTGCGGCTGCTCGACAGTGGGCTGCGGGGCGGTGAACGCTGGCGGGCGCTGCGCGCGCCGGGGCACTCGACGCCGCAGCTGCAGGACCAGCCCGATCATCTGCAGCCCGACACCCAGCGCCTTGAGCGGATCGCCGGTGACCGACGATCTGCCGACGCGCGGCAGGTAGTTGACTGGGACCTCGACGAACCGGGCGCCCGAGGTGATCGTCAGCAGCATGATCTCGACGCCCGCGTGGCTGCCGCCGACGGTCATCGTCTCGGCCACGCGCCTCGCGGTCTCGGCGCGCAGCAGCTTGTACGTGCAGCCGACGTCGCTCAGGTGGCTGGTGTTGTAGAGCGCCTCGATCAGCTTCGCGACCGCCCAGTTGCCCCAGCGCAGGAACGGGGCCATGTTGGCGCCGGCCCAGATCAGCTCGCGGGTGGTCCGGGTCCCGAACACGACGTCGCACTCGTCGCTGTAGACGAGCAGCTTGAAGATGTCTCTGGCGAGGAACGTGCCGTCAGGCTCCGCGAGCACGACCAGCTCGCCGGTCGCTTCGACCAGCCCGCGCCGCGTCGCGTGCCCGTAACCCTGCTTGGGCTCGCGCACCAGCCGCGCGTTCGTGCGCGCGACCTCCTCGGCGGTCCCGGGCTGCGCGTTGTTGTCGATCACCAGCACCTCGTCGACGAGCCCGGTCCCGTAGAAGTCCTCGATCACCGAGCGGATCGAATCGCGCTCGGCATAGGTCATCAGCACCACGGACACGCGCTTGCCGTTCCACATAACCGCTTACAGCGCCAGCGGGACGTAGTTCTCGGGGAACGCCGAGGCGCCGAAGAACCAGCTCTCGAGCGCGTAGCGCGGGCGCCGCATCCCCGGGTCCGAGGCGGTCTTGTGCAGGAACAGCTCGTCGAACAGGAGCGCGTCCCCCGGCTCGAACACGGGACGGAGGATCGGTAGCTCGCCCGCCGCCTCCTCGGCCACGCGCTGGGACACCTGGTTGGGCATCATCGCCTCGTCGGTCTGGGTCGCGACGTGCTGCTCGAGTCGGCGCGGCACGAGGTCGAGGCCCGGCGCCCGCTCGCCGCACTCCGTCAGGGCCAGCCACAGGTTCAGCGCCTTGACCTCGCCCATGAACTTGCCGTCCTGGTGCCACGCGCCGCTGACCGACGGCTCGGCCTTGCGGAGCGTCGTCTTGTCGCTCGCGACGAGCGGGGCCTCGCGGAGGTAGCCCTCGACGAGCGCCGGCAGCCCGGTGTCGCGCAGCAGCTCGCGCATCTCGAAGCTCAGCATCGGGGAGTCGACCGCCAGCACTCCGCCCCCCGCCTTGATGAAGTTGCGCGGCGGCCGGATCCCGCGGCGCGGGTCGTGCTGGAACGGCACGTATAGGCGGTCGTTGAAGGTCTTGCCCGCGTCATAGCGCTCGCGCTCGGCGAATGAGCGGTCGATCTTCCGTGCGAGCTCCTCGGCCTCGCCGCGTTCGAGCAGCCCGCGGACCAGGACGCAGCCGTTGCGCAGGATCGCGGCGCGCAGCAGCTCCGGCGTGAGCGCGCCCGGCTCTATCTCGGGCAGCAGCGAGCCGTTGGACGGGAGCGCGGTGTAGTCCGGCTCCGGAAACCCGCCGTCGTCGGCGCCGGCTTCGAGCAGCCTGATCCCGAGCAGGTTGCGGAGGTGGAGCAGCGTCCGCTCCCGCTCGACCGACGGGTCCGAGCGGTTGAGCTCGGCGAGGCGATCGATCTCGGCTGCAAGTTCGGCGTCGGCGCCCGGGAACTCTTCGATCGCGGCCTCTTCCTCGAGATCCTCGTCCCGGCGTTCCCGCCGCTCGCCTGCGCTGCGCCACCTCATGCCATCAAGTTAAACACGCCCCGGACGCGCCGGGACGCCGACCACGGTCGCGCCGGGCGGAACGTCGGCGACAACGACCGCGCCAGCCCCGACCGTCGCGCCTTCGCCGATCGTCACCGGGCCGATCAGCTTGGCGCCGGTGCCGATACTTGCGCCGCCGCCGATCGTCGGCCCGGTCACGTCGCCGGCGCGCAGCCCGATCGTCACGAACGGGGAGATCACGACGCCGGTCTCGATCCGGACCAGCCCGTCGAGGACCACCTGGCCGTGGACGATGTACACGCCGGGCGCGACCACGACGGGGTCGCCGATCGAAACCTGCGCCGAGGCCATCGCGAGCTTGTGGAGCAGCCTCGGCAGGAGCGGGACGCCGAGCGCCTGGAGCCGCGCCTTCGCGCGGTACAGCGCCTGCGCGAGGAACGCGTCGCTGACCCACGCGAGCCGGATCGCCTGCACGGCCGCGTCGGCGTCCGAGCTGAACTCGTGCCGCTCGCCCCTGTGCAGCGCCGTCACCCGGGCGTCCTCCCTGACCGCGGCCCAGAACCGCGGGTGCTGCGCCCGCAGCTCCTTCCAGAACGCCGCGCGGGCGGCCGTGGCGGCCGGTTGCTCGTCTGCGGTCGTCCCCACGGCCAAGCTACGGTAGCCGAGGTGACGAGCACGGGCCTGCATGTGCAGCTGGACTCAGAGCTCCCGGCGTCGGTCAAAGTCGGCCTCGGGACCGCGGTGTTCGTGTGCGGCTGGTGCGTGTGCTCGGAGGCCGGAATCGCGTCGCTCGAGTTCGTGCTCGACGGCGAGCCGCAGCCGGTCGACAGTTACGCGATGCCGCGACTCGACCCGCTCGAGGCGCTCGGCGACCCCGCCGCCTACCGCAGCGGGTTCTGGGGGCTGGTACGGATCGAGCGGCCGCCGGCGGACGGCGCGTACGCGCTCGTGCTGCGCGCGAGGCTCGACGACGGCCGCGTCGCCGATACGGAGCTCGGGCGGATCGCGGTCGGGCGGCCGGCCGCGCCGGTGGCGGTGGCATGGCCGGACGAGGGCGGCGGTGCTCGCGTCGCGATCGCGATGGCGACCTACGACCCGCCCGACGACCTGCTTGCCCGCCAGCTCGACTCGATCCGAGCCCAGAGCCACCCGAACTGGGTGTGCGTGATCTCGGACGACTGCTCGCGCCCCGAGCGGTACGCGGCGCTCGAGCGGGCGGTGGCGGGCGACGAGCGGTTCGTGCTCTCGCGCTCGGAGCGCCGGCTCGGCTTCTACGGGAACTTCGAGCGAGCGCTCGAACTGGTGCCCCGCGACGCCGAGTACGTCGCGCTCGCCGACCAGGACGACGACTGGCGGCCCGGCAAGCTCGCGGCGCTGCTCGCCGAGCTCGGCGACGCGCAGCTCGTCTACAGCGACGCGCGAGTGGTCGCCCGCGACGGAGAGCTGATCTCCGAGACTTGGTGGAACCGGCGGCGCAACAACCACGACGACCTGCTGTCGCTACTGGTCGCGAACTCAGTCACGGGCGCCGCGTCGCTGATCCGACGCGAACTGCTCGGCTACGCGCTGCCGTTCCCGCCGCGCCAGTTCCACCACTTCCACGATCACTGGATCGGGGTCGTGGCGCGGACGCTCGACGGGATCGCGTACGTGGACGCGCCGCTGTACGACTACGTCCAGCACGACGCCGCCTCGCTCGGCCACGCCCGCGCCAACCGGATGGTGTCGCTGCGCGAGCGCCTCGCGCGCCAGCGCAACCTGCGCGAGCGCGTGCACATGTGGCGGCTGCACTACTTCGTGGACATCTGGCGGCTGCGGCAGTTCTGCCTGGTGCTTCTGCTCCGCGCCGGACGGGTGATCGACCCGGACCGCCGCCGCGTGCTCGAGGAGGTGCTGGACGGCGATCGGTCGCTGCGGATGCTGGCCGTGCTCGGCGCCCGCGGCGCCCGCGAGCTCGTCTCCTCGAAGCCGGAGACACTCGGCGCCGAGTGGGGCCTATTCCACGCGCTCGCCTGGCGCCGGCTGCTCGGGCTGACGGCGCGCGAGCGGCCGCAGCGGCGGTTCCGCCTCGACGCCCTGCCGCCGCCGTCGCTGATCCTCGAGCCGGGCTGGGCGGAGCTCGACGAGGACGTCGCCGTGATCGCCCGGAAGATCGCAACGCTGCGCTGGAACGTCGCCGAGCGCGCGCCCGTACGCGTCAACCTGCTGATCCCGTCGATCGACCTGCAGCACTTCTTCGGCGGCTACATCGCCAAGTTCAACCTCGCGCGGCGGTTGGCGGCGCGCGGCCTGCGGGTCAGGGTCGTGACGGTCGACCCGGTCGGCCCGCTGCCCGCGGACTGGCGCCGCCGGGTCGAGGCGTTCGCAGGCCTCGACGGGCTGTTCGAGTCGGTCGAGGTCGAGTTCGGGCGCGAGTCGAGCGGCATCGAGTGCAGCCGCCGCGACGCGTTCATCGCGACGACATGGTGGACCGCCCACATCGCTCGCGCTGCGCTCGAGCAGCTCGACCGCGAGCGGTTCGTGTACCTGATCCAGGAGTACGAGCCGTTCACGTTCCCGATGGGCACGTACTCCGCGCTCGCCCGTCAGTCCTACGACCTCCCCCACTTCGCGGTGTTCTCGAGCGAACTGCTGCGGGGGTGGTTCCGGGAGCAGGGGATCGGGGCGTTCGGGCACGCCGCCTCCGCTCTCGCACAGCGAGATTGGGACTCAGTCTCATTCGAGAACGCGATCACGAGCGTCGACCCACCGCCCGCGCAGGAGCTGTCCGGGCGCAGGCCGCGGCGGCTGCTGTTCTACGCCCGCCCCGAGCCTCACGCCGCCCGCAACATGTTCGAGCTCGGCGTGCTCGCGCTCGCCCGCGCGCTGCAGGACGGAGCTTTCGACGGCGACTGGGAGTTCAACGGGATCGGGTCGGTCAGCGGACGCAGCCGGATCTCGCTGGGACGCACGTCGATGCGGCTGGTGCCCCGCTCGGATCAGTCCGCGTACGGCGAGCTCTTACGCGACCACGACGTCGGGCTGGCGCTGATGTACACCCCGCACCCGAGCTTGGTCCCGCTCGAGATGGCGGCGGCGGGGATGGTGGTCGTGACCAACACCTTCGACAACAAGGACGCCGACGCGATGCGGTCGATCTCGGCCAACATCGCCGCCGTCGCGCCGACGATCGAAGGGGTCGCCGAGGGGCTCGCGGCCGCGGCCGCTCGCGCGGAAGACGCGCCCGCTCGAGTCGCCGGCGCCGACGTGAACTGGGCGCGTGACTGGGACGAGGCGCTCCCGGACTCGCTGCTCGACCGGATCGTCGAAGCGCTCGGGGTCTGAGCGGCGGGAGCTCCGCGCCGGCGCCCGCGGCCCCGCGTCTACTTCACCCGGGGGATCAGGATCGCGATGTGGCGCCCGGCGACGGCCAGCAGGGTGCGGTCGCCGACCTTCGCCGCGGCGATCCCGAGCTCCGCCCACGCCGTCAGGTTGAGCGGCTCGCGCATCGTGACCAAGCCGAGGGTGCGGATCGCACCGACGTAGTTCCCCTGGTCGATCGCCAACTCGCCACGAAGAACGTCGACCGCGCGATCCGGGTTCAAGGTCCCGGCCGCGTCGAGTGCGGTCCGGGCCTGGTGGGCCTGGCTCGCGGTCAGCCGATTGCCGCCGGCGACCAGCGCCGTGGCCTTCTGAGTCTGCTGGTCCTGGTACCAGCCGAGGCCGAACCAGGCCGCTACCACGAGCGCCACCGCCACCAGCGCGATCCGTGCGACCACGTTCATGCCGTGGATGATCGCCCATATCCTCTGGCGGTGGGCATCATCACCGGCGAGCGCGTCACCACGGGTGCGGGTGGCTTCAACCCGAGCTTCCAGCGCCACCGCGCCGAGTACCGCCTGTCGGCGACGCTGCTCGGTCCCGGCCGGGTGCTCGACCTCGGCTGCGGGACCGGCCACTCGTACACGGAGCTGGCCCCGCGCGAGACCGTCGGAGTCGACATCGAGCCGGCCGCGCTCGAGGGCCAGGACCGCGACACGCGCGTGGCCGACATGCGCTCGCTGCCGTTCGAGCCTGACAGCTTTGCGTCGGTACTCGCGATCCAGTCGATTGAGCACGTCCCCGACGCCGACCGGATGCTGGCCGAGGTCGCGCGCGTGCTCGAGCCCGGCGGTCGCGCGATCTTCGTCACGCCCAACCGGCTGACGTTCGGCCGGCCCGACGAGATCATCGACCCCTACCACTACGTCGAGTACGACCCGACGCAGCTCCACGCCCTGTGCGGGCGCTTCTTCGAGACGGTGGAGGTCAGGGCGCTGCACGCATCGGACCGGTACATGGCGATCCACGATGACGAGCGGCTCGAGCTCGACCGGCTGCTGAAGCGCGATCCGCTCAGGTTGCGGAGGCTGGTCCCCCGCCGCGCCCGCCAATACCTCTACGACCGTAGGCTCAGCGGCGACCGCGTCACGCCTCGAGCCGGCGCGCTCGAGATCGGCCAGGACGATTTCTGGCTCGACGGCGAGCGGCTCGAGCAGGCGATCGATCTGTTCGCCGTCTGCGACGGGCCGCGCACGTGACGGCCGCAGCCGAGGCTCTGGAGGTCCGCGAAGCGCCGAACCTGGCGCCGCCGCCGGGCAACCCCCGGTTCCCGTTGCTCGACTCGATGCGGGCGATCGCCGCGCTCAGCGTGTTCGCCGGCCACACCGTCACCGGCGTGTACAGCCTCCGGGCGCACCCGGGCCTGTTCCTGTGGGCGGTCGAGATCGCCTACGAGGGGGTCGCGATCTTCTTCCTGATCTCGGGGTTCCTGCTGTATCGGCCGTTTCTCGTCGCGAGGCGCGAAGGGCGTCCGTTCCGGATCGGTTCCTACGCGAAACGGCGCGTGCTGCGGATCGTCCCGGCGTACTGGGTGGCGCTGACGATCTTCATCGCCGCCGGGTTCGTCAGCGGCGTCACCACGTCCAACTGGTGGATCTTCTATTTCTTCGGCCAGATCTACAGCCCGGTCAACATCGGGCGCGGCATCGGCGTCGCGTGGACGCTGTGCATCGAGGTCACGTTCTACGCCGCGCTGCCGGTATTCGTGCTCCTGTGCGCGTGGCTGGCGCGGCGCCGGGGCTCGTTCCGTCCCGACGTGGCGCTGATCGTCCTGCTGGCCGTGGGGTCGCTCGCGTTCCGTGCTCACTTCAGCGAGTTCACCCAGGTCGCGACGGTTTCGACGCTCGCGGGAACGTTCTTCTGGTTCGCGCTCGGGATGGCGACTGCGATCGTGAGCGTCGAGATCGAGCAGAGGCTCCGCGAGCGGGGCCGCCTCCCCGCCCTGTGGCCGGTCGCCAGCTGGGCCTGCGCGATCGGCCTGATCGTGCTCAACCACCGGATCCAGAAGGGGTCCCTTGGTCTCGATCGGCAGGCCGCCGTAGTCGTCACGCATGTCCTCTACGGACTGAGCGCGCTGCTGATCCTGCTACCGGCGGTGTTCGCCGAGCACACCCGCGGCCCGATCCAGAGTGTGCTGCGCTTACGGGTGCTGGCGTGGGTCGGGCTGATCTCGTACGCGTTCTACCTCTACCACACGATCGTGATCGATCAGCTGAACAAGGTCGCGAAGAACGCCGAGATCCCATCGAGGTACTTGTTCGTCGCCGTGTGCTCGCTGCTCGTCACGCTCGCGTGCGCGTCGGCGAGCTACTACCTGCTCGAGCGGCCGATCATGCGCTGGGGACGGCGCGCTCGTGTCCCGGGGCGTGAGTTCGGCGGCACCGAGAGGCGCCACCGGCGGATGGATCGCAAGGACGCAGGACCGAAGGCGTAGCAGCGCTACGCCGAGGTCCGAGGACGCAGCGAGCCGCCGCCGGGGGCGACTCGAATGCCGGCGCACTTGCGACCCGGGACACTAGGGCAAGAACTTCCTCGAACGGATCAGGTGGGCCCGGTGAAGCAGCAGCCGGGCAGCGGCCCACAGCGTCTTGAAGCCGTAGATGACGGACTGGCTGAACGAGGCTGAGGACGCCTCGGGGAAGTACCGGGTGCGGGCGGGCACCTCGACGATCCGGAACCCGAAGTGGACGGCCTGCATGACCATCTCCGAGTCGAATACGAAGTCGATCGAGTTGCGCAGGAACGGGACAGTCAGCAACAGCTCGCGCGAGAACGCGCGGTACCCGGTGTGCAGCTCGGAGAAGTCCGTCCCGAGCAGCACGTTCTCGATCACCGTCAGCCCCCGGTTGGCGACAAACTTGTACCGGGGCATCCCGACCTGCTTCCACGACCCGGGCTCGGTCAGCCGCGAGCCGAGCACCATGTCGGCCTCGCCGCTGAGGATCGGCGCGACCATCCGCGGGATCAGCGACGGCTCGTACTGGCCGTCGGGGTGCAGCATCACGACGGCGTCGGCGCCGCGCTGGAGAGCCTCCAGGTAGCACGTTTTCTGGTTGCCCCCGTAGCCGACGTTGTGGGGGTGCCAGATCAGCCGCAGCGGCAGCCGCCGTGCGACGTCGAGCGTGGCGTCGGTGGACTTGTCGTCCACCAGGATCACCTCGTCGACGACCTCCGTCGGGATCGCCGACACGGTCGCCTCGAGCGTGCGCGCGGCATTACGAGCGGGCATCACCACGATCACCTTCGCTTGGGCGGCGGCCGTCGCCGCCGCGCGGTCCGCGACGCTGCGCTCCTCGGTCGCCACGTCAGTCGCCGGCGTCCTCGGGCGCGGGTTGCTTGACGGCGTCATCGGCCTTGACGGCGTCGTCGGCCCGATCGCCGGGCTCCGGCGCCGGGCCGAGCGCGCCGCCGCCGCCCGCCTCGAGCGAGCGCCGCTCCTGCTCGTCGCCGCCGTTGGCCGTCCCGCGGCTGATCGCATCGAGCACCGGCTTCATCAGATCGATCGGCATCGGGAACACCACGGTCGAATTCTGATCGCCGCCGATCTCGCGCAGCGTCTGGAGGTAGCGGAGCTGCAGCGTCGTCGGGTTGCGCCCGATCACGTCTGCTGCCTCGGCAAGGCTCGCGGCGGCCTGGGCCTCGCCCTGGGCGTTGATGATCTTCGCGCGGCGCTCGCGCTCGGCTTCGGCCTGGCGCGCGATCGCGTGCTGCATCGACTGCGGAATCTCGACGTCCTTGATCTCGACCGTGGTCACCTTGATCCCCCACGGCTCGGTGTGTGCGTCGATCACGTGCTGGAGCTCCTCATTGAGTCGTTCGCGCTCGGACAGCAGGGTGTCAAGATCCGCGCCGCCAAGCACTGAGCGCAGCGTCGTCTGCGCGATCTGGAGCGTCGCCTGCTCGAAGCTCTCCACCTGATTCACCGCGTTGCTGGGATCGACGACCCGGTAGTAGGCCACCGCTGTGACCCGCGCCGGCACGTTGTCGCGGGTGATGATCTCCTGCGCCGGAACGGTCAGCGTCACCGTCCGCAGGCTGACCCGGACCATCCGGTCGATCGCCGGCGTCAGCAGCACCAGGCCCGGCCCGCGCTGGTCCATCAGCCGCCCGAGCCTGAACACGACCCCGCGCTCGTACTCGCGCAGGACCCGAACCGACATGCCCGCGGCGGCCGCGGCCAGCGCCAGCAACACGACCACCACGATCACGATCGCGGCGACCATCAGTGTGCCGTCCGGTGCACTAGCGCGGCTCCAGGCTCATACGAGCTCCCAGTCTTCCGCAGGCCGGATCGCGAGCGTCAGCCCCTCGAGCCACTCGACCACGATCTGGTCGCCTTCGTGAAGCTCGGGCTGGTCGTGCTCGCCGTCGGGCCACGAGCGGCGGGCGTGCCACAGCGCGCCATCGACGAGCACCTTGCCGCGAGGCTCATCCCAGCGGCGGACCACCCCCAGCTGTCCGATCAGCCGCTCGGGTCCCGACCGGATCCGGCGCCGCTGGACCGCCAGCCCCTTGCCGAACGTGAGCGCAAGAAATCCGGCGCCCGCGCCCGCGAGCACCAGCGCCGCGACGATCGCGACCGCGGCTCCACCGCCGAGTCCGGCGACCGCGAGAATCGCCCCTGCTCCGAGC
Source organism: uncultured Solirubrobacterales bacterium (assembly GCA_963788565.1). Taxonomy (GTDB): domain Bacteria; phylum Actinomycetota; class Thermoleophilia; order Solirubrobacterales; family Solirubrobacteraceae; genus Palsa-465. The sequence continues at coordinate 286,674 of CAWBHJ010000002.1, forward strand.
GAGATCACCCCGGGGATTCCCAGCACGCCCAGCCTGGGCACATGCGCCTCGACGAGGACCAGGATCACTCCGACTACCAGCAGCGCTAGACCGAGCGCCGTCATGTCCCTAATCGTACGCCGCCCCCGGTGCCGGGCATCGTCGGCAGTTTCCCTAACCAACAGATCGGGAAGCCAGCGTGCAGACAATCCCCAGGAGAGAGGAGCAGCGGATGTCTACCGGAGTTATCGTCGCGATCGTTGTCGCGGCAGTGATCGTTGTTGGCCTGGTGATCGCGCTGACCGTGCGGGCCAGGAGTGGTGAACGGGCGCTCAGGCAGCGCCGTAACGAGGCGGCTGCGGCCAGCCGGGCAGATGCGGAGCTGAAGGTCAGGGAGGCCGAGCAGGCCGAGCACCGCGCCCGCCTCGCGGGGGCCGAGGCCGAGCGGCACCGGGCCGAGTCCCGCGTGCGCAGTGAGCGTGCGGAGGCATTCGAGCAGGGCCTTGCCGACGAGCATCTGCGCGACGAGGAGGACACCCCGGCGGAGGACAGTCGCTCGCGTTCCGAGGTATAGGGTTTCACCCCCGAAACCAAACGCTGGAGCGAGCAATGACGACGCAGAACGCGATGTCGGTCGCCGAACTGAAGGAGTCGGCCGGCAAGCATCTCGGCTACACGGACTGGGAGGAGATGACGCAGGAGCGCGTCAACCAGTTCGCCGACGCCACCGAGGACCACCAGTTCATCCACGTCGACGTCGAGGCGGCCAAGCAGACTCCGTTCGGCGGGACGATCGCGCACGGCTACCTGTCGCTGTCGCTGATGGCGTACGTGATGGGCCAGCTGATGCACGTCTCCGACGCGACCATGGGCATCAACTACGGGCTCGACCGGGTGCGGTTCCCGGCGCCGCTGCCCGTCGGTGCCCAGTGGCGCGGCGGCGCCGAGATTCTCGAGGTGAGCGAGGTCCCGGGCGGGGTTCAGGTCAAGGCCAAGGGCACGATCGAGGTCCAGGGTCAGGAGAAGCCGGCCTGCGTCGCCGAGACGCTCGTCCGGATCTACGGCTGACCGGCGGGCCGGTGACAGCCTCACGCGAGATCCGGCTCGCGGATCGACCGGTCGGAGAGCCTCGGCCGAGCGACTTCGAGTTGGCCGAGGTCGACCTGCCCGACCCAGGGCCGGGCGAGGTCCTCGTCCGCAACCGGTGGATGTCGGTCGACCCGTACATGCGCGGGCGGATGAACGACCTGCGCTCGTACGTCCAGCCGTTCGAGATCGGGGCGCCGCTCGAGGGCGCCGCCGTCGGCGAGGTCGTCGCCTCACAGGCGGACGAGCTCCCGACCGGTCAGCAGGTCCTGCACCAGCTCGGGTGGCGCGAGTACGCGCTCCTGCCCGCCCGCGCCGCGCGGCCGATCGACACCGACGTCGCCCCCGACTCCGCGTACCTCGGAGTGCTCGGCATGCCGGGGTTGACCGCGTACGTCGGCCTGCTCGACATCGCCGAGCACCGCGAGGGCGACATCGTGTTCGTGTCCGCGGCGGCCGGCGCGGTCGGCTCGCTCGTCGGGCAGCTCGCCAAGACGCGCGGGTCCCGCGTGATCGGCAGCGCCGGCTCGTCCGAGAAGGTCGCCTACCTGCTCGACGAGCTCGGCTTCGACGCCGCCTTCAACTACCGCGACGGCGACGCGACGGAGCTGCTCGCCAGAGCGGCGCCCGAGGGGATCGACGTGTACTTCGACAACGTCGGCGGCGACCAGCTCGTCGCGGCGATCTCGACGATGCGCCCCGGCGGGCGGATCGCCCTGTGCGGTGCCGTCTCGGTCTACAACGCGACAAGCCGTGAGCCGGGACCGTGGAACCTGCCGCTCGCGATCGGCAAGCGACTGACGCTGCGGGGATTCATCGTCACCGACCACGGCAAGCGGTTCCGCCAGCTGATCGAGGAGGTCGGGCCGCTCGTTCGCGACGGCAAGATCAAATTCCGCGAGTCGGTCGTGGAGGGGATCGCGAACGCGCCCGAGGCGTTCATCGGGCTGCTCCGGGGGGAGAACCTCGGGAAGATGCTGGTGCGGCTCTCGTAGAAAGGGGGCGCGCATGCGCGCCCCCTCCGGCGGCGCATGCGCCGCCGGCCGCCGGCCGCATGCGCGCGGGCTATTGCCGCGCGCTCGGCATCCTGCCTCGCTCAACGCGCGGCGCCCGCGTCATCCGGCTCGCTAGAACCGGATCGCGCCCGCCGGCAGCGCGACGTCCGGGAACACCCGCGCGCCCGCGGTCAGCATGTTGCCCTCGCCCAGCGCGACGCGGTCGCCGATCACGACGCCGCCGTCGATGTGGCAGTGATCGCCGATCCGCACGCCCGCGCCGACGATCGAGGAGCTGATCGTGGTGTGGGCGCCGATCGTCGCCCCGGCGAGCACGACCGAGTTCTCGACGTGCGAACCGTGCCCGATCGTGACGCCCGCGCCGAGCACGACCCGCCCGCCGACGATCGCCCCCTGCTCGATCGTCGACCCGCCGGCGACCAGCGCCGGCGCGACGAGCCGCCCGTCGACGCTCGCGTCGTCGGCGAGCACGCCGCGCGCCTCCTCGAGCCGGGTGCCGACCTCGGTCTCGACGTTGCGCTCGAGGATGTCGAACGTAGCCTGCAGGTACCCGTCGGGGGTGCCGATGTCGAGCCAGTAGCCCGTCCCCTCGAATCCGTACAGGCCACGGCCGACGAGCGTCGGGAACACGTCGCGCTCGATCGAGATGTTGGTCCCGGCAGGCGCCATCTCGTCGAGGATCGAGCGCTCGAGCACGTACGCGCCCGCGTTGATCAGGTTGCTGTCGATCTCGTCGGGGCTCGGCTTTTCGAGGAACTCGCTGACGGAGTGATCGGAGTTGCGCCGCACCAGGCCGTACGCGGACGGATCCTCGACCGCGACGAGCGCGATCGTCCCGCGCGCGCCGGTCTGCTCGTGCTGACGCAGCTGGGCAGACAGATCGATATCGGACAGGACGTCGCCGTTGAGCATCAGAAACCGCTCGTCGAGCAGGTCGCCGGCGTACCGGAGCGCGCCGCCGGTGCCGAGCGGCCGCGGCTCCTCGACGTAGCGCAGCCTGACGCCGAGCGACTCTCCGTCACCCAGCACGTCCCGCACGCGTTCGGCCATGAACCCGCACGACAGGATCACGTCGTCGACGCCGTGCCGGCGCAGCCACGCGATCATGAAACTGATGAAGGGGCGGTTCGCCAGCGGGACCACCGGCTTCGGGACCGTCGAAGTCAGCGGGCGCAGCCGGGTCCCCTCCCCGCCGGCGAGGATCAGCGCTTGCATGTGGGCGGACCCTATAACGGAACCACCGCGAGCCGCTCGGCCAGGCGGGTGTGGCGACGCCCGGTGTCGGGCGTCCTCGCCGCGCGCTCGATCACGTCGAGCGTGCCCACGATCACGGTCGCGATCGTCGAGCGGGTGACGGCCGTGTAGAGCATCTCGCGCCGCAGGAAGAAGGCGCCGCCGGCCGAGTGGGCGACGATCACCGCGACGGGTAGCTCGATCCCCTGGCCCCGGTGCACCGAGCACGCGTAGGCCGGGCGCAGGCGCTCTGCCTGCTCGAGCGGCAACCGGAAGATCGCCTCCTCCGCGGTCAGGATCAGCGCCGGGTCATCACCGCCCTCCTCGCCCGAGACCTCGTCGACGAGGCGCAGCAGCGTCCCGTTCATCAACCCGAGCTCGTGCAGGTTGCGGCCGGTCATCATCAGCTTGTCGCCGAGCCGGAGCCGGCCGCCGCGGACCGGCTCGCCGTCGGGGTTCAGCCGCTCGCGGAGCGCCTCGTTGAGCGCGTCGATCCCGAGCTCGCCCTTGTAGACCGGCGCGAACACCTGGATGTCGCGCACCGGATCGATCCCGTAGTGCTGCGGCAGCCGCTCGGCGACCAGCGAGACGATCTGCTCGCGCGCGGCGAGCGGGTCGGATCGCTCGACCAGGAACAGGTCGCGGCGCATCTCCTCCGCGGCCTTGAAGCTCGGGAGCTCGCCGCGCCTGATCGCGTGCGCGCCCTGCACGATCATGCTGCCCGCGGCCTGCCGGAAGATGTGGCTGAGCCGCGCCGCCGGAACCGCGGCGGACGCGATCAGCTCGGCGAACGGCTTGCCCGCGCCGACCGGCGCGAGCTGGTCCGCGTCGCCGACGAGCACCACATTCGTGTCGTCCCCGACCGCCCGCAGCAGCGTCACCAGCAGCTCGAGGTTCGCCATCGAGGTCTCGTCGACGATCAGCAGGTCGCACGGCAGCGGGTCCTGCTCGTCGTGGGTCGGGCCCTCTCCCGGGATCCAGCCGAGCGCGGAGTGGACGGTCCGGGCTCGGATCCCGCTCGCCTCGGTCATCCTGATCGCCGCGCGGCCGGTGGGGGCAACCAGCGTCACCCGCGCTCCGTGCCCGGCGGCCCGCGACGCGATCGTCCGGATCGACGCGGTCTTCCCGGTTCCGGGGCCGCCCGTGATCAGCGACAGCCGGTGCTCGAGCGCGTTGCGGACGCCCTCGAGCTGCTCGGAGGTGAGCTGCGGGCCGCCGGGATCCTGTGAGTGTTCGGCCTCTCGCGCCTCCCGCAGCCGGGTGCTCGGGGGCTGGGAGAGCATCCGTCCGACCCGCTCGGCGAGTTCCGCCTCGAGCTCGGCGGTCTCGGTCCGGTAGATCCACTCGCCGGCGCGGACGAGGTCGGCCGCCCGGACCAGCTCGTCGATCGCATCGGCCGCCACCTCTGCGCCGAGCAGGCCCCGGAGCTCCGAGCGGAGCGCGGCGTCGGGCATGCAGGTGCTGCCGCCGCGCTCAGCCTCCGAGAGCACGTGCAGCGCGCCGGCGCGGGTCCGCTCGGGGTCCCCCGGCGAGCAGCCGAGCGACCGCGCGATCCGGTCGGCGATCACGAATCCCACCCCGAACACGCTCGTCAGCTCGTACGGCCGGCGGGTCACGACCTGGTGGGCGCTGTCGCCGTAGGAGTCGTGAATCCGCGCGACGAGGTAGGAGAGCCCGTGGGGCGCGAGCAGCAGGTGGAGCCGCCGCGTCAGCCGCAGCCGCTCCCACGAGCCAGACGCATCGGCGAGCGCCTTTCCGCTCAGGCCCGCGCTCGCCAGCACGGCGCCGGGGTCGGCGTCGATCCGCTCGATCACCTCCGCGGCCCCGTAGCGGTCGATCAGCTTGGCCGCGCGCTTGACGCCGACGTGCTTGACCCTCACCAGGTAGATCGCGACGGACTCGGCATCGGCCGGCCCAAGCGGAATTGCTTCCTCCACTTTCACCTGCGGCCCGTAGCGGGGGTCGTCGACCCACCGGCCCTTGACGTGGACCCGCTCGCCCCGCTCGAGATGACCGAGCGCCCCGACCATCGCCAGCTCCTCGCCGTCCTCGCCGGCGCCGTCGAGCACCGCCCAGCCGTTGTCCTCGTTGGCGTAGCGGATGCGGCGGACCGTCAGCTCGGCGTCGAACGGGCCCAAAACCGTGTCGGTGGCGGCCATGTTCCTGACATTAGACCGGTCCGCGGCGCCTCCGGGTACGGTGATGCAGAGATGTCACACGTTGGGCGGGAAACGGCTCCAGACCCCTCGGCGACCTCCGAGATCGGCCGCGCGTTGTCGGGATTCGTGCGCGCCGTAGGCCGCCTGCTCCGCGGCGAGGTGGTCAAGCGCGCCGGCGGTCCCGCGCGGGCGCGCGTGATCGTGATGTTCGCCGCCGTCCTCGCGCTGAACGGCGCCGACACCGCCACCGTCGGCGCGGTCGCGCCGCAGCTCGAGCAGTCGCTCCACATCGGCGACGCCAAGATCGGGTTGCTCAGCGCGGTCTCGCTGCTGGTCGGGGCGATCTTCACACTCCCCGTCGGGCTGCTCGTCGACCGGACGAAGCGGATGCCGCTGCTGGCGATCAGCGTCGTCCTGTGGAGCCTGGCGACGCTGTTCAGCGCGTTCGCGGGCAGCTACTCGAGCCTGCTGCTGACTCGGCTGCTGCTGGGCGCCGTGGCCGCGACCGCCGGGCCGGCGATCGCGTCGCTCACCGGCGACTACTTTCCGGCGGACGAACGGGGCAAGATCTGGGCCTACATCCTCGGTGGCGAGGTCGTGGGCACCGCCGCCGGCTTCATCATCTGCGGCTCGCTCGCGAGCCTGATCGACTGGCGCGCCGCGTTCGTGGTGCTCGCGCTCCCCGGGTTCTTCCTCGCCCGCGAGCTGTGGCGGACGGTCCCCGAGCCGCTGCGCGGAGGCCAGAGCCACCTCGAGCCCGGGGTGGTCGATCTCGATCTGGCCGTCCAGGCGGCCTCGGCACGGGCGCAGCGCGGCGCCGCCCGAGCCGACGGCGAGGCCGACGCCCCGGCGCCCGGGGCGGCGCCTCAGTCTGCGCGCGAGGCCGCGCGCCGCGCCGGGGCCGTCCCGAACCCGCGACTGGTCCTCCACGAGGACGCGCGGAAGATGCCGCTCGTGCGGTCGGTCCGCTTCATCCTCTCGGTCCCGTCCAACCTGCTGATGGTGATCGGCTCGTCGCTGGGGTTCTTCTATCTGGCCGGCCTGAACACGTTCGCGCTGCTGTTCGTCAAGGGCCACTACCACGCAAGTCAGGCGACCGCCGAGGTCGTGCTCGCGCTGCTGGTGGTGGGGGCGATCGTGGGAACGCTGGTCGGCGGGCGCGTGACCGACATGCTGCTCCACCGCGGCAACCTGTCCGCGCGCGTGTGGTTCCCGGCGCTCTGTTACTTCGGCGCCGCGATCCTGCTGATCCCGGGGTTCCTCGGCAGCCACCTGACCCCCGCCCTGTGGTTCGACGTGGTCGGTGCGGCGCTGCTGGCGGCGGCGAACCCCCCGATCCAGGCGGCCCGACTCGACATCATGCCGGCCGGCCTCTGGGGGCGGGCGGAGAGCGTGCGCACGTTCATCCGCTCGCTCACGCAGGCGCTCGCGCCGTTGTTGTTCGGCGGGCTCGCCCAGCTGATCGCGGGGATCGTCCCGACTCAGGCGCCGATCGGCACGCGTCCCCACGCCCCGCCCTCGCACGAGGCGACCGGACTCCAGGTGACGTTCCTGATCATGATCGCGACGCTGATCGCCGCCGGCATCTTCACCGCGCGGGCGCGTTACACATACGCCCAGGACGTGGCCAGCGCTGCCGCCTCGGAGGAGTGGGCGGACGGCGAGGCCCCCACCGCCATCGCCACGCCCACGGAGACCGGCGCCGACACCGCGGTCACGGTCGTTCAGCGGTCCGCACCGCCACGGCCATCGCGTCGCTCCAGATGAGCTGCTGAAACCCGCGGATCAGCGGGCGGATGCTGGCGAGCCCGATCCGGCCCTGGATGCCGAACACCTGCACTCGTGTCTCTGAGTGGAGCACCGACCCGCCCGATCGCGCCGGCTCGACCCAGTTGGCGAACATCACCTTGGCGGTGCCGGACTGCGACCACCGCAGGTACTCCTGCTGGTCGCCGAGCTCGGGATAGTCGCGGCGGAACGTCCAGATCCGACCCACGAGGCCCGATACGAGCGCGGCCTCCCGGGCCTCGAGCACCAGGAACGGCTGGTTGCGGAACATCTCGTCGAACGAGATCGCCGCTCGGGTCCCTGGGATCCGCCAGCGGACCACCCGCCCGAGCATCCGCGTGTCAGAGAGCCGAACGGCCCGTGACGCCGTCCACAGCCGGTCGGCGGGCGCCGCGCTCGGGCGACGGTGCGAGATCCGGACCGACGGAGAGGGCAGCCATGCGTCGAGCTCGTGCGCCTTCACTTCGGGGATCATGCCCGGGTGCGCGCTGCAATGACAACGCTCGCGCCGGTGATGCCGTCGGCGGCGCGGCGACTCGGTGTTGCGCGGACGCTCCCGGGGGCGCGGGGCGTCGCGCTCACATTCGACGACGGCCCGCATCCGGAGGGGACGCCCGCGATCCTCGAGATCCTCGCCGAGCGCGGCGCGCTGGCCTGGTTCTTCGTCGTCGGCGAGCAGGTCGTGCGCCGGCCGGAGCTGGTGGCGAGGATCGCCGCGAGCGGTCACCTGGTCTCGCTTCACGGCTACCGGCACCGACTGCAGCTGCGTCTGAGCGCCTCGGAGGTCGCGGACGATCTGCGGCGCGGAGCCGCCGCGATCGAGGACGCGACCGGGTCCGCGGTCCGCTGGCACCGGCCTCCGTACGGGATCTACAGCGGCTCCGGGCTCGACGCCGCGCGCCGGGCGGGCCTGCAGCCGTTGCTATGGTCGCGGTGGGGCAAGGATTGGCGGAAATTCACGAGTCCGGGACGGATCGCCCGCCGGGCGACTCGGAACCTGTCGGCCGGCGACGTGATTCTCCTGCACGATGCGGATTTCTACAGCGCGCGGAACTCACACCGGCGCACGGCGGAGGCACTTCCGGAGATCATCAACGAGCTAAACCGGTTGGGACTCGATACCGTCTTGCCTGTCTGACACGCTTGCGAGCGCGCACGACCGCTGAGAGCATTCGCGAGCGGCATAGATCGTGACCGCCTGCTTGCGAGGGCCGCCGCCCGACCGGGGAATTGGCTGCTCGTACGCCCATGATGACTACCGCTTCCACCACAGAGAGCGTCCCTGACTTCTCCCGTTTCGCGATCGGGTTCGATCACCGCGACCGGGCCCGGCTCCATGCCCTGATCGACGAGGTGCTCGACTCCGAGCGGTGGTCCGAGGCGTCGATGACCCAGCGCTTCGAGGAGGCCTGGGAGCGGTGGAACGAGGCGGCGGCGGTCGCGATGTCGTCGTGGGCCGGCGGCGCGCTCGCGGCGCTCGACTTCGCTCGCGTGCAGGGCGAGACCGTGCTGTGCCCCTCGAACACGTTCATGGCGACGCCGCTGGCGGCGCTGCGGTCGGGCGCGCGCGTCGAGTTCGTCGACTGCAACCGCGAGGACCTCTGCATGTCCTTCTCGGATTTCGAGGCCAAGGCCGAGAAGCACCGGCCCCGCGCGGCGTTCCTGGTCCACATTGGCGGCCACATCGCGTTCGATGTCGAGCGGATCGCGGACTACTGCCGCGAGCACGGGATCTTCCTGATCGAGGACTGCGCCCACGCGCACGGCGCCTCGTGGAACGGCCGGCGGCCGGGAACGTACGGCGACGCGGGCGTCTTCTCGCTGTACGCGACCAAGACGATCTCGACCGGCGAGGGCGGAGTGCTCGTCTCGCGCAGACCCGACCTGCTCGAGTACGCGCGTGGGTTCCGCAACTACGGCAAACCCACGTACGAGGTCCAGGGGCTGAATTTCAGGATGAGCGAATTCACCGCCGCGCTGGGCCTGGTGCAGGTCGAGCGGATGCCCGAGATCGTCGACTGGAAGAACGACGTGGCGCGCCGGGAACTCGACCCGCAGTACGCCGGCAGCCGCCTGGAGCTCCCGGAGGGGATGAGCTCGGGTCTCTACAAGTACATCGTGTTCGACTGGCTCGAGCGCTCGACGGGCCGCGTGTACGACGAGCCGTGCCACCGGGTTCTCGGCCACGACGTTGAGCTGCCGAACAGCGACTGGGTCGCGAGAAACCATTCCTGCGTTCCGTTGTATTACCGGCCGGTAGGTGCGCAAGGATGAATTCATGAGGGTTCTCGTCACCGGCGGTTCGGGATTCATCGGCTCCCACGTGGTCGACAAGCTGAGGCTGCGCGGGCACGAGCCGGTGATCTATGACCTGCGCCCGTCGCCGTGGCACGAGGCCGGCAGCGTCGACACGGTGCTCGGCTCGATCACCGACCGCGAGGCGCTCGAGCGCGCGCTCCACTCGTGCGACGCGGTCGCGCACCTGGCGGCGGTCGCCGACGTCAACGACGTGCACGCGTCGCCGGAGGACGCCGAGCGGGTCAACGCCCGCGGCACCGTCACGGTCCTCGAGGCCGCCCGCCGCGCGGGGGTCAAACGGATCGTCTACGCATCGACGATCTGGGTCTACTCGGACTGCCAAGACGAGGCGGTCAACGAGGACACGCTGCTGCCGGCGCCGTCGCACCTGTACACGAGCACCAAGCTCGCAGGCGAGCTCTACTGCAAGGCCTACCAGGAGCTGTACGGGATCGACTACACGATCCTGCGGTTCGGGATCCCGTACGGGCCGCGCGCCCGTGAGGCGGCGGTCGTCCCCGCGTTCGTCGGCAAGGCGCTGCGCGGCGAGCCGTTGACGCTCGCCGGCGACGGCAGTCAGTCGCGCCGGTTCGTCTACGTCGAGGACCTTGCCGACGGGGTCGCGCTCGGGCTCGAGGAGGTCGCGACCAACCGCGTCTACAACCTCGCCTCCGACGAGAACGTGACGATCAAGCAGATCGCCGAGAACGTCAAGGCGCGGCTCGGCAACGTCGAGATCCACCACACCGAGGCCCGGCCCGGCGATTTCGGCGGGAAGATCGTGTGCTCCAAGCGCGCCGAGCGTGAGCTCGGGTGGACCGCGGCGACGCCGTTCTCGGAGGGGGTCGCCCGCTACATCGAGTGGCGCGTGGACCAGGAGAAGCTCGCTTCTGAGCGCGAGGCCGAGACGGTGATCCCCGCCGGCGAGCCGGACACCGAGGCCAAGCCCCGAAAGGTGCTGATCATCTCCGCCGACATCGGCGAGGGCCACGACCTCCCCGCACGCGCGGTCGCCCGCGAGTTCCACGACGAGGACCCCGACGCGCAGGTTTCGATCATCAACGGCCTGCCGGCGATGGGGTGGTTCCTCACCCGGGTGCTCCGCGAGAACTCGGAGTTCATGTTCCGGCGGGTGCCTTGGTGGTTCGACTTCCAGTACCGGCTGTTCATGTACTTCCCGCCGGTCCGCTGGTTCGCCAAGACGATGCTGAGGCTGTTCGGCGGTCGCGGCCTGATGCGGGTGATCAAGGCTGAGGATCCGGAGCTGATCGTCTCGACGTACCCAGGCGTGACCGCTGTGCTCGGCGAGCTCCGCAGCCGAGAACGGCTGAAGATCCCGTGCTACTCGTCGATCACCGACCTCGCCGGGCTCCACTTCTGGGCCCACCCCGGGATCGACCTGCACTTCATCACCCACCCCGAGTCGGCCGAGGAGGTCGAGGCGATCGCGGGACCCGGCAGCTTCCGCTGGGCCAAGCCGCCTACGTCATCTTCGTTCCTCGCGGCGAGGTCGATGGCCGACGCGCGCCGCGCGCTCGGGCTGCCCGCCAACGGGCAGGTGATCGCGGTCTCCGGCGGCGGCTGGGGAGTCGGCGACCTGCTCGGCGCGACCCGCGCCGCGCTGAAGGTGCCCGACGCGATCGTGCTGTGCCTGTGCGGGCGCAACGACACGACCCGCGCCCGCGTCGCGCAGGAGTTCGGCGACGAGCCCCGGCTCCGGCTGATGGGCTTCACCGACCGGATGGGTGACGTACTCGCCGCGAGCGACGCGCTGATCCACTCGAGCGCTGGCTTGACCGTGCTCGAGGCGATCATCCGCGGCTGCCCGGTGATCTCGTACGGCTTCGGCTACGGCCACGTCCGCGCCTCCAACCGCGCGATGCTGAAGTTCGGTCTGGCGCAGGTCGCCGGCACCGAGGCCGAGCTCGGTCCCGCGCTCGAGAAGGCCCTCGCGCACCGGCCCGACCCCGACCCTTCGTTCGCACGGCGACCCGCGACCGCGTCTCTGATCCTCAACGACGAGCGCCGCGCCCGCACGATCCCGCGGTGGCGGCGCCGGACCACGCGCGCGGCCGTCGCGGCTGCGGCGACGCTCGGGATCGCGGCCTGGGTGCTGACGACCGGCGCGTCCTACAGCCTCGTGTCGCACTTCGTGCACATGCGCCCCGTGACGAACGTCGCGACGACGCGACCGGAGGTCGGGGTGCTGGTCGACGCGTCCCAGGCGGACCTTCCCGCGGTCGCGAGCGTGTTGTCGGATCGCGGGATCCAGGCCTCGCTCGCGGTCGGCCAGGTCCCGCCGGCCGCCGAGCGCCCGCTGCTCTTCTCATACGGCGACCAGGTGATCCCGCAGCTGCGCGGCGGCGGGCTCTGGCGCTGGCTCGAGACCGGCGACCAGCTCCGGCGCCTGCGGAGCCCGCTCGGCATCTACCGCCCCCACGGGCACTTCATGTACGCCTCCAGCGGCCCGAGCATCGGCCAGTGGTGGATGGCGCACAGCGCGGGCGGGCGGCTGATCGCGGGCGCCGTCAAGCTCGACGGCAAGAACGACAAGCTCGGGAAGCTGCATCCCGGGGAGGTCATCGAGATCACCGCGTCGGGCGGCGCCGACATCGTCTCGATCCTCGACCGGCTGCGCAGCCAGCTCGACTCGCAACACCTGACGCCGGTTCCGGTCGGTCGCCTGATGCGCGACGCGGGAGTCTCGGTCTAGCTTTTCGCCGGGCGCCTCACCGGTTGACAGCGCCCGGAGGCGCTGTGAGCATTGCCGACGTTAATAGGGGCGAGCGAAACGGGGTAGTCGGATGGTCTTTCGTGGGCTTTGGCGTCTGCTCGGCGCGGCTGCGGCGAGCAGTCTGCTGGTGGTCTGTGGGTCGGCGCAGGCGGTGACGTTCAACTGGTCGGGGCCGATCCCGGTTGACCGCGGACAGGCGCTCGCGAGCAACCAGAACCTGAGCGTCGTGTCGTGCCCGTCCGCGCAGCTGTGCGTTGCGATCGACCGTAGCGGCGTTGTGTTCACGTCGATCGCGCCGCTGGGCGGCGGCGGCGGTTCCTGGCGGATCGCGGGCACGGTCAAGGGCCCGGTCAATGTCCTGGACTGCCTCTCGAACGGGCTGTGCCTGGCCGTCACCGGGACCGGCGACGTGCTGAGGACGAGCAACCCGGGGGCGGCCGCGCCGACGTGGCAGCGCTTGCATGTTGCCTCGCGCGGTCTGGTCTCGCTCTCGTGCCCCGCGGCCGGATTGTGCGCGGCGGTGGACGGTGCCCGCGGGGTCTACACGAGCACCAACCCGGCCGGCGGTGGTGCTTGGCGGCGGACGGCGTTCGGGACCGGGAAGGTGCGGCGCCGCGCCGGCCTGAAGGCTGTCGCGTGCGCGAGCGCCCGATTTTGCCTCGCGGTCAGCAACGGCGGCGACGTGCTCAGCTCGCCGAACCCAACCGGTCCAGCCCAGGCGTGGCGGCACACCGTGCTGAGACGAACCCAGCTCACCGGCGCAGCGTGTCCATCGAGTCGCCTCTGTCTGGTGCTCGACGCAAACGCCCAGCGGGTGATCTCGTCGACCAATCCGACAGGTCCTGCCCGGGCGTGGCGCCGGAGCGTGCGCGACGGAAGTAACGCCGCGTTCGCGGCGGTGATCTGCACGTCGACGCGGCAGTGCCTCGTCGGCGACGACGGCGGGTCCGTCTACAGCTCGACCTCGCCCGCCGGCGGGGCGCGAGCGTGGCGTCTCGCCGCATACCTTTCTAACGCGACTGGCACAGCCTTCTACGCGTCGTTGTCGTGCGCGTCGCCCCGGTTCTGCGCCGCGGTGAACGGAACCAGCGTGCTGACGACGACCACGCCCACGAGCACACGGCTTGGGTGGAGCTCCGTCGGGATCGATGCGGACGGCGGTCCCTCGATCAACGACGTCTCGTGTCCGGCCGCTCAGCTGTGCGTCGGCGTCGACGACGCGGGCACGGTGCTCACCTCGACCACGCCCACCGCTCAGGGCCTCTGGAGCCGGCAGGCAAACGACGGCGCGCAACTGGTCGGCGTTGCGTGCGCCGGGATCTCGCTATGCGTGGCCGTCGACAGCTCCGGCGGCGCGTTCAGCTCTGCGAACCCGACCGGCGGTCAGGCGGCCTGGAGCCGCGCCTCGATCGACCCAGGGCACACGCTGACGGCAGTGGCGTGCCCGTCCGCTCAGCTGTGCGTGTCGACCGACAGGGCCGGCAGGGTGGTGAGCACGACCAACCCGACCGGCGGGGCCGGGGTATGGAGCGTCGCGAAGATCGACAGGTCGGCGCTGACCGGGATCTCGTGCTCCTCGCCGAGCCTTTGCGTCGCGGCCGGCGTCGGAGGCCGCGTGCTCGCCTCGACAAACCCGAGTGGCGGAGCGAGCGCTTGGCGGCTGGTAGCCACCGACCACAATTCGGGGCAGGACGGGGGGCAAGTTCCTGAGCCGTCGATGTCCGTCGCATGCGCGCCGCAGGGCCTGTGCATCACCGGCGACGCATACGGCGGGCTGATGTCCTCGAACTCGCCGGCGAGCGGCCCCTGGCGGTTCGCCGAGATCGACCCCGATACCGGCCCGGATATCGAAGTGACCTACTACCGGCTGGTGTCCGCATCGTGCGCCTCGAACCAGCTGTGCGCGGTGATCGCCCTCGGCACCGCCGACGGCTCCAGCGACGCGCTCACCTCAAGCAATCCCATGGATGGGAACTCGTGGTCGCACACCGGCGGGATCGACGACGCCTACGGTGACGCCACCGCCGTCTCGTGCCCGACGACGCAGATGTGCATCGCGGTAGACGACAATGGGCGGGCGCTCATCGGGACGGGCCCTTGACGGGCAGCGCGCCTACCGCATAGCCCACGCGCCTAGCTTTTCGCCCACGCGTCGCGCGGGTTCTTCAGCGGGGTCAGTCGCGGCTCGATCTGTTTACGCAGGTGCTCGTACTGCGGCGTCAGCGACAGCTTGTGGCCGAGGTCGTCGAGCGGCTCGTCGACGGTGAACCCGGGGCCCATCGTCGCGATCTCGAACAGCACGCCGGAGGGCTCGCGGAAGTAGATCGAGCGGAAGTAGAAGCGGTCGATGATCGGGGTGGCGCGGGCGCCGGCCTCGATCACCCGCTGGTGCCAGCCGCCCTGGTCGTCAGGGTGCGATGCCCAGGCGATGTGATGCACGCTGCCTGCGCCCTGCAGCGGAGGCTCGGCGGGCGGCGGGTCGTACAGGTAGAAGCCGCCGCGCTCGTCGCCGCGGAGCTCGCGGGCGATGATCGGCCCCTCCGGGTTGGCGATCCTTGGGCCCGAGAAGCCGAGGATCTCCTCGAGCAGGTACGCGCTCTGCTCCGGGTCCGCCGCATACGCGCGCGCGCCGTGAAAGCCCTGCAGCGCGAGCTCGGCCGGGATCTCGGGATGCTCGGCGATCAGCGGCTCGTCGCTGGTCTCGACCACGCGTAGCTCGTGGGTGAGGCCCTCGGGGTCGTCGAACGCGAGACTGTCCTCGAGGCGCACGGATTCGTAGCCGTGCTTGGCGAGCCGGTCGGCCCAGAAGTCGAGCGCCTCGGCGCTTCGCGTCCGCCACACGACCCGGTGGATCATCCCCGCGCCGGGGCGCCCGCGGGGCACGCCCGGGTACTCGAAGAAGGTCAGGTCGGCGCCCGGGTCGCCCTTCTCGTCGCCGTAGAACAGGTGGTAGACGGAGGTGTCGTCCTGGTTGATCGACTTCTTCACCAGCCGCAGGCCCAGCACCCCGGCGTAGAAGTCGACGTTCTGTTGCGCCTCGGCGGTGATCGCGGTGATGTGGTGGATGCCCTCGAGCTTCATCGCTTCACCTCTCTGGGTCGACCGGTTACCAGTGGACTCCGCGCGTGGCCCGGACGAACGCCCGCTCCTCCGGAGTCGGCTCCTGGTCGGAGGGCTTCTTGCCGTCACCCTCGGGAAACAGGTGATAAGCGCGGTTGGCGACCAGGTCCTGCGCGCCGGGCGCGATCGCGTAGCCGAGCTGGCCGATGTTGCCCATCGTCGTCCCGATCCGCTTCGGCCGCTTGCGGATCGCGTCGGTGATCAGGCCGGCCGCTTCCTCGGGGCTGAGCGTCGGGAACCGGTCGTACATCTTTGTCGGCGCGATCATCGGCGTGCGCACGAGCGGCATGTAGATCGTGGTGACGTGGACGCCGTCGCCGACGATCTCGGGCGCCATTGACCGGCTGAACGCGTCGAGCGCCGCCTTCGAGGCGACGTACGCGGCGAACCGCGGCGTGTTCACCTGCAGGCCGATCGTTGAGATGTTGATGATGTGGCCCGACTGGCGCTCGCGCATCGTGGGCAACAGGTCAAGGATCAGCTTGACCGGCCCGAAGTAGTTGAGCTGCATCGTCCGCTGGAAGTCGTGGAACCGCTCGTAGGAGCGGTCGATCGAGCGTCGGATCGACTTACCGGCGTTGTTGATCAGGACGTCGACGTGGCCGTGCTGTTCGAGCACCTCGGCCGCCATCCGGTCGATGTCGTCCATCTCCGACAGGTTGGCCGGGTGGACGTAGGCGATCCCGCCGAGGTCCTCGATCTGCAGCGCGACCTCGTCCAGCTTCTCCTTGGTGCGCGCGACCAGCAGCACCGTGCCGCCGGCCTCGCCGATCTTGAGCGCCGTCGACTTGCCAATCCCCGAGGACGCGCCGGTGATCAGCACCGTCCGGCCGCTGACCGCCCCCTCGAGTGACGGCGCCAGCACGTCGCCTCCGACCGGAAACCGCCGGCCGAATGCGCGCAGCGTGCGGACGCCCGAGGCGGCCATGTCGAGCGGGTTCGGCGGCGCCATGCGGGGACCGTACCACCGCCGAGGCGGCCGCATTTGTCGCGAACCGATTTGGACACGGCTTCGCGGCGTGTGCTGTGATCTGCGGCGGTGGCGTCGCCCCAACACGAGTTCGAGACGGGGCGCCAGGCTGAGATCGAGCAACGCGAGCCGCTCGAGCCCCACGCCGGACTCTGGGGCGACATCCGCGACGAGCTGCGCTGGACCTGGGCCGGTCGCAAGGGCTGGCTGGTGGGCATGCTCGGGAACCTCGTCTTCGCGATCGGGTACCTGCTCGTCACCAACTACGACCCGCACATGTCCGACGACATCAAGGTCGCGAACGTGGGCCTCGCGGTCGTGCTCTGGTGTCTGGCGGACCCGATCAACACCAACCAGCTCGGCAGCGACTCCGAGCGGGTGGTGAACTCGCTGAACGCGGGCGACAGCGTGGCGAGGATCCTCGCGATCAAGAACATCGCGCTCGCCGTGCTGCTGATCCCGCTCGCGCTTCTGATCTCGGCGATCCACTGGCTGCTCGCCGGCCGCTGGCATCTGGTCGCCCACACGGTCGTGGCCGACCTCGGCGCCGTATTCCTGTGGATGGGAGTCGGCAGCGTCGTCTCCGTCCTGCTCCCGTATCCCCCGATCAGGATCCGCAGCCGGGTGAGGGCGATCCTCGCGCGCAGGTCGCTGATCCGCTACGCGGCGTGCCTCGCGGCTCCCTACGTGCTCTGGCTCGGCATCGTGAAGGTGCTGCACATCCCGTGGAACGAGATCTGGGATCACCAGCTGCTCGGGTCTCGCGTGGCCGATCTGCCCAAGTACGCGCTCGTCTACCTCGGGATCTCCCTGATCTACTGGGTCATCGGCCTGTCGCTCGCCGAGCTCTACGATCGGCGGTTCCCCGGGAGGTTGATCCGGGATCTGGAGCGGGAGGTGTGAGGGGGGCGTGTCCGGGCCGGGGGTCGTCCGTTGGGGACGCTGCCGTTGGAGGGGCGCTGCCGTCCGGAGGACATGCGAACATGCGTTCGTATGTCAGGAGTAGTCGTCTGCGCGCTGTTTCCCCGGTTCCAGCTGACCGTCGCGGCCGGTGATCGGAACGAGCTGCTGCAGATGCCCTGCGCGCTGGCGCCGGAGCCTGGAGGCGTTCAGAACGTGGGCGAGGTGTCGCTGGCTGCCGAGGCGTTCGGCGTCCATCCCGGGATGCGGCTCGGCGAGGCGCTCGCGCGGTGTCCGCGTCTGACGCTGGTGCCGCCTGACCCGGCCGGCGTCGCAGACGCGTGGGAACGGCTGCTCGTGCGGCTCGAGTCGATCGGTGCGGCGGTCGAGCCGGAGCGGCCGGGGCTGGTGTGCTTCGAGGCGCAGGGGTTGCTGCGACTGTATGGAGGGATCGAAGGGGTCCTGAGGGCGGCGCGGCGCGCGGTGCGGGGTCCAGCTCGCTTCGGAGCGGCCCCGTCGCGGTTCGCGGCCGTGGCCGCGGCGACCAGGGCGCGTGTGCGCCGACCGGTGATCGTCTCGGGTGGCCGGGCGCACGCGCGGGATTTTCTGGCGGGGATGCCGGTGGCGCTGCTGCGTGCGCGCCCCGCTCTGGCCGAGCTCCCCGAGGCGCTCGAACGGCTCGGCGTCGCGACGCTCGGCGAGTTGGCGGCGGTGCCGGCGGCGTCGCTCGCGGACCGCTTCGGTCGGGCTGGGCTGCTCGCGCACGAGCTGGCGTGCGGCGGCGATGGGGCGCTTCGCCCCAGGCCCGCGAGCGAGATGGTGCGCGAGTCGCTCGAGCTGCCCGAGGCCGGATCGGGCACTCAGCTCGAGCGCGCGCTCGGCCTGCTGATCGATCGCGTGCTCGCGCGCCGTGAGCGGCGTGAACGGAGCTTGCGCGCGGTCGCGCTGTCGGCGGTGCTGGTCGAGCAGGGCGGTACCTGGCGCGACCAGGTCGTGTTCCGCGAGGCGCTTGCCGATCCCACGCGGATGCGGCTCGCGCTCGCCCCGCGCCTGGCGCTGATCCCCGCGCCCGCGGAGGAGCTGCGCCTTGCGGTCGAGCGGTTCGGGCCGCCGGCGAGCGACCAGCGCGGGTTGCTCGACGATCCGGCCGAGGCTCGCCGCGCACGGCTTCGCGAGGCGATCCGGCAGACCCGCGCCGCCGCCGGCCCCGACGCCGCCCTGCGCGTGCTCGAGGTGGATCCCGACTCCCGGGTTCCCGAGCGCAGAGCGATGCTGACGCCGTTCGAGGGGTAGGGACGCGCTTTGATCGCGCAGCTCCTCCACCGCGTCGTAATTGAGCGTCTGGGAGCGAGGGCCGCGAGGGGCGAGCGCGGATGAGCGGTCCGCGCCGCCTGGCGGTTCCACGACGGGTGACGGTCGGCGCCGGCGAGGACGGCCGTCCCCTGGAGGTGGGCGGGCGCATGGTCGACGCGGTGCGCGAGTCGTGGCTGGTCGAGGACCGGTGGTGGACCGATCGGCCGTTGCGCAGGCGCTACTGGGAGATTGTCACCGTGTGCGGCCGGGACGAGGTCGTCTTCTGCGATCTCGAGAGCGGGAGGTGGTGGAGACAGCGATAGCACTCATAAACTGATCGCAATGAAAGCTCGCCCCGAATCGCTCGACCCAGCGCTCGACTCCGAATCGCTCGACCCCGGCCCGGTCGCCGTCGGGACCTGGAGCGGGGGACGGTTCATGCGCTTCGGCGAGCCGATCGACGACGAGCGATTCGTCGCGCTGATCGCTCCCGACGAGTCGATCCGCACGGTGATCACGGCCGACGTCTACGGTGAGGGCGACGCGGACCGGATGCTCGGGCGCGCGCTGGCGGGACGCCGGCGGGAGGAGTTCTCCGTGGTCGGCGCGATTGGACACGACTTCTACGAGGGCGAGCGCGACGGGCCGCGCGGGTTCCCGCGCTTCACCGACCCCCGCCTGCGCTCGCCGGACGGCTACGCGTCCTACCTGCGGATGGCGACCGAGCGCAGCCTCGAGCGGTGCGGGCTGGACGGCTTCGACCTGCTGCTGCTCCACAACCCCGATCGCACGGGCTACACGAACGAGGCCGTGTGGAACGGCATGGCCGCGCTTCGCGACGCCGGGTTGACGCGGATGATCGGCGTCGCGCCCGGCCCCGCGAACGGTTTCACGCTCGACGTGATCGATTGCCTTGAGCGGTTCGGGTCGATGATCGACTGGGCGATGGTGATCCTCAACCCGCTCGAGCCGTGGCCAGGCGAGCTCTGTCTCGGGGCGGCCGCCGCCCGGGACGTGCGGGTGATCACGCGCGTCGTCGACTACGGCGGCCTGTTCTTCGACGACGTGCTCCCGGGACAGGAGCTCGCCACGCACGACCACCGCGCGTTCAGGCCGGCCGGCTGGATCGAGGCCGGGCGCAAGCGGATGGAGTCGATGCGCCCGATCGCGGACCGTGCCGGGCTGACGATGATTCAGCTCGCGTGCCAGTGGAACCTCGCCCACGGTGCCGTCGCGTGCACGGTCCCGACGTTGATCCAGGAGATCGGGCCGGATGCGCGCCGGGTCGAGGACAAACGCGCCGAGCTCGCCGCGACGCCCGCGGCGATTCGCCTCTCGTCCGACGACCTCGACCAGATCAGGGCGATCGGAGACAACACCGGCTGCATGGCGCTGAAGGGCGCGAGCCCCGAGCATTCCGGCGAGGCCCGACCCGACCGCTGGGGACTCGACCGCGAGCTCGAGCAGGTCGCCGCGCGCTGGGGGATCGAGCCGGGGCGCGACCTCGCGCAGGTGGCCGCGGCGTGAACGCGGAGGGCCTCCCGCTCACCGGCGGCTGCAACTGCGGCGCGGTCCGCTTCGAGGTGACAGAGCCGCTCGGGGCCGCGCGCTACTGCCACTGCACCCGCTGTCAGCGCCGGACCGGGACCGCCGCGGCGGCCAGCGCCGCGGTCGTCCCCGGCTCGTTCCGGATCCTCGAGGGCGAGGATCGGCTGAAGGCGTGGAAGCCCGAGGTTGGGGGCGAGAAGTGGTTCTGCGGAGAATGCGGCTCGGCGGTCTTCTCGCGCGGCGGCGCCGATCCGGACCGGGTCGCCGTCCGATTGGGCGCGTTCGACAATGACCCGGGAGTGCGCCCGACTGCGCGGCAGTTCGTCGCCTACGCGGCCCCGTGGGAGCCGATCCCGGAGGACGGGTTGCCGCGCTACCCGGAGGCCCAGCCCCGCGGCTGACGCGGGTGACGCGGCTGACGCGGGTGACGCGCCGGCGTCGACTCGCAACTCGGCGCCCGAATCCTGCTGGCGCAACATTTCTTGCGGCGATCGTGTTCAATGGCCGTGCCGAATCTCCGGCGCCGCCGAGGCCGGGGAACGGGGAACCCAGGCCGTTCTGGGGCGAATCCCGTGGTGATCTGCAGGAAGCGTTCGCACACCGAGCGCGAGCCCGTCAGCTAACCCCGTAGGCGTCAGGCACCAAACCGAATCCGACGCTGCGGGAGGAACGCTCGCGTGCCGAACATCTTGATTCCAGGTAGGAAGGCCAGACGACGGACGCCGCCTCGAGTGCTGCTGATCGCCGCTGTGACGGCGCTGCCGGTGCTCGTCATCGTCGGGTGGGCGGTGCTCAGCGGCCCCGCGCGAGCCGACAGCGGCAACCCATTCGGGCGGGTGCTTCGCGAGGGCGTCAGCGGGAGCGACGTCCGCACGCTCCAGACGTGGCTCGGGAAGGTCGGACTGCAGACCTCGGTCGACGGCCAGTTCGGGCCTGCGACCAAGCAGTCAGTCGAAGATTTCCAGGTCGCCGCGAGCCTCAGCCCGCCGAGCGGGACCGTCGGCGACCGCACCGCGAGCACGCTTCAGAGCTGGGTGCAGGGCGGCAAGAAGGTCAAGGGCGGGACCAGCCAGCCCCACACGGTCAGCGGCGGCTCGGGCGGCTCCGGCGGGTCGTCGGGCTGGGTGTTCCCGATTCGCCCCAAGAGCCGCGTCCTGCAGCCGTCCTCGTGGACCCAGGACCAGGGCGTCGACATCGGCACCGTCAACAACGCGTGCGGGTCAAGTGCGGTCGAGGTCGCGGTCACGTCGGGCAAGGTCGTCCAGGAGGGAATCGACGGATTCGGCTCCGCCGCGCCCGTGATCAAGGTCGACAGCGGCCAGTACGCCGGGCGCTACATCTACTACGGGCACGCGATGCCGGCGCTCGTCAAGGTCGGCGACCACGTGACCACCGGACAGCCGATCGCCGACGTCGGCTGCGGGCAAGTCGGGGAGTCGAGCGCTCCGCACCTCGAGATCGGGATCAGCGCTCCCGGCGGCCCCCGGTGCTGCCCGTCGATGCACGAGACCTCGGGTCTGATGTACAGCATCGTGCGCAACCTCTGGAGCACGGCCAGCAACAGCCGCGCGCGGTAGCAGCGGCGCGGATCCGTCGCGAAGCGCTTGCTTGGTCCGGCGTCCGGGCGTTTCATTCGCCCGGATGCCGGCGTTCGAGCTCCAGTTCCCTCCGCGCGAGATCGGCGCCCTCGCGATCCGATTCGGGTCGGTCGACGACCCCGGCTTCCTCGCGGTGGGAGTGGGCGCACGTGCTCGCGGCCACTACACGCGGGCCGAGTTCATCGAGGTCTGCGCATGGAAGACCGTGCGCAGCAGGCCGAAGGTCGCCGCCAATCCCGAGGTCGCCGTCATCGATGCCACCTCCAGGGCGTTCGCGACCGATGACGAGGCGGCCCGGATGGCGGCGCTGTTGGAGCTTGAGGGCGTAGGGGTACCAACCGCCTCGACGCTCCTGTACTGCGCGTTTCCCGACGACTATCCGATCCTCGACGTCCGGGCGCTCGACTCGCTCGGCGTCAAGCCGCGCTCGCAGTATCCGATCGCCTTCTGGCTCTCCTACCTCGCGGCCTGTCGCGAGCTCGCCGCTGACAACGGGGTCAGCATCCGCACGCTCGACAAGGCGCTGTGGCAGCACTCCAAGGAACGGAGTGCATGAGACCGTCGCCGTCCGTGGATCGTGGGAACATATGTTCGTATGGACTACGTGGAGCTCCACTGCCATTCGGCGTTCTCGTTCCTCGATGGAGCATCGCTCCCCGATGAGCTGGTGGCGGCCGGGCTGGAGCTGGGCCACAAGACGCTCGCGCTGACCGACCACAACTCGGTCTCGGGCTCGATGGAGTTCGCGGTCGCGGCCGGGGCGCTCGGCTTGAGGCCGATCCACGGAGCCGAAATCGATCTCGACGACGAGCGGCACCTGACGCTGCTGGTCGAAGACGCGGTCGGCTGGTCCAACTTGTGCCGGATCTTGACTCGCGCGCACGCGCACACGCGCGACGGGAGGCCGGGCGCGCCGCCGACCCAGGCTCACGTCCCGCTCGAGACCGTGCTCGAACACTCCGAGGGACTCGTCTGCCTGAGCGGCTGCGCGCTGCGCGGCGTGCACGACGAGCCCACCCTCACTCGGCTTCGAGACGTGTTCGGGCCGGACCGACTGCGCGTCGAACTGCAACGGCCGTTCCTGAACGGCGATCGCGCCCGTAACCGGCGGTTGGAGCGGCTCGCTCGCCGCCTCGGGGTTCCGTGCGTTGCGACCGGCGATGTCCACGCCCATGAACGCTCTCGCGCCCCGCTCCAGGACGCGCTGGTGGCGGTGCGCCTGCACTCGACGCTCGACGCCTCCGAGCCCGAGCGGCGCGGCAATCACAGCCACGTGCTCACCTCGCCGGCCGCGATGGCGGCGCGCTTCAAAGAGCATCCGGAGGCGGTGGCGGAGTCGGCGCGGCTGGCCGAGCGGCTGCGGTTCGATCTGCGCAGCGACCTCGGTTACCGCTATCCGGGCGCCGAGGATGACGGGGCGATGCGCCAGCTCGTCGAGCTGTGCGACGCGCGCCTGGGGGAGCGCTACACGGGCGATCGCGCGCACCTGTTGGACGCCGCCGCGTCTCGCCTCCAGCAGGAGTTCACGATCATCGAGAAGCTGGGGCTGCCGGGCTTCTTCCTGCTCCACCACGACATGCTCGAGCTCGCACGCGAGGTCGCGGTCGAGGTGCGCGGACCGGATACGGCGCGCGCGCTGCTGCCGCCGGGGCGTGGCCGGGGATCGAGCGTCTCCTCGATCGTCTGTTACCTGACCGGTCTCTCGCACGTCGATCCGATCGCAAACGAGCTGCTGATCGGGCGCTTCCTGAACGAGGAGCTGACCTCGCTGCCCGACATCGACCTCGACTTCCCGCGCGACATCCGCGAGAAGCTGATCCCCCGGGTGCACGAGCGCTACGGCCGCGACCGCTCCGCGCTGGTGGCGGCGTTCCCCACGTATCGCGCGCGCGGCGCGATCCGCGAGCTCGGCAAGGCGCTCGGACTGCCGCTCGGTGAAATCGAGAGAGTCGCTCGAGGAAGTGAAGGATGGGATGCGCGCGAGGTCGCAAAGGACATCGACAGCGCCTTCGACGGAACGTCCCGGGGGAAAGCGGGTCGCTGGGAGTGGCTCGCGCGGCTCGCGGCCGAGGCCCACGGGCTGCCGCGCCACCTGAGCCAGCACTCGGGCGGGATGGTGGTCGCCACCCGGCCGCTGGTCGACTGCTGCCCGATCGTGCCCGCGGCGATGGAGGGCCGCCAGATCGTCCAGTGGGACAAGGACTCCTGCTCGGACGCCGGCTTTCTGAAGATCGACCTGCTGGGGCTGGGGATGCTGTCCGCGGTCGAGCGGTGCGTGGAGATGATCGCGCGCACGCGCGGGGAGCGAATCGACCTGTCGACGATCCCCTACGACGACCCGGCCACGTACGAGTGCATCCAGGCCGCGGAGACGACCGGGGTATTCCAGATCGAGAGCCGGGCGCAGATGCAGTCGCTGTACCGGACGCAGCCTCAGAGCCTCCAGGACCTGACGATCCAGGTCGCGATCGTGCGACCCGGGCCGATCCAGGGCGGCGCCGTCAACCCGTACATCGCGCGACTGCAGCGGCTGCGCGTCGAGCCCGACTACGAGGTCCCCTACGAGCACCCGTCGCTCAAAGAACCGCTGCGCGAGACGCTCGGCACGATCATCTTCCAGGACCAGGTGATCGAGGTCGCGATGGCGTTCGCGGGGTTCTCGGTCGGGGAGGCCGAGGGGCTCCGGCGGGCGATGAGCCGCAAGCGCTCGGACGCGGCGATCGAGGCCTACCACCAGCGGTTCGTCGAGGGCGCGTGCCGCAGGCACGGTGTCGACGAGCCCCTCGCCGAGCGGGTGTTCGAGATGGTCAAGGGGTTCTCGGGGTTCGGTTTCCCGAAGGCCCACGGCGCCGCGTTCGGGCTGCTCGCCTACCAGTCGACATGGCTGCGCGTGCACTACGGGCCGGAGCTTCTGTGCTCGCTGCTCAATGAGCAGCCGATGGGCTTCTACCCACCCGACGCGCTCGTGCACGAATCGCAGCGGCGGGGGGTCGAGGTACTCGCGCCGGATGTCAACGAGAGCGGGGCCGAGTGCGAGCTCGACTCGGAGGGACGCGTGCGGATCGGCCTCGGCTATGTCAAGGGCGTGCGCGAGCAGGAGATCAGGGAGCTGGTCGCCGCCCGCAGGGCCGGCGGGCGCTTCGAGAGCCTCGCTCAGCTCGCCTCGCGTGCGGGCGCCGGCTCGCCCTCGCTCGAGCTGCTGGCGTGGTCGGGGGCGTGCGACTCGCTCGTGCATGGTGATCGGCGGGTGGCCCTGTGGCAGCTCGGCGTCGCCACACCCGGGCACGACGTCCCCGGCGGCACCCAGCTCGCCCTCCCGCTCGACCTCCCGGCGCCGCCCGAGCTGCGGACGCTGTCGAAGTGGGAGTCGATGCTCGCCGACTACTCCTCCACCGGGCTCACGACGCGCTCGCATCCGATGGCGCTGCTGCGAGAACGGATGCCGTCCGGTGCGGTCACCAGCCTCGACCTCGAGACGCTGCCACACGCGACGCGAGTCAGGCTCGGCGGCTTGGTCGTCGCGCGTCAGCGCCCGGGGACGGCGAACGGGATCGTCTTCATCCTGCTCGAGGACGAGCACGGGACGATCAACCTGATCGTCCCCGCGCACGTGTACGAGCGCCACCGGTTGTTGGTGAGGACCGAGCCGCTGATGTCGATCGAGGGCAAGCTCGAGAAGCTGCCGGCGGCGGGCGGGGCGATCAACGTGCTGGTCGACAAGGTCGGCTCGATCTCAGCGCCCGACCAGATCCTCGCCGAGGTCAAGGACTTCTCGATGCTCGACGAGCAGGTCAGGCGGGGAAGGGCCGAACAGGAGGTCGCGGCCAGGGCGCGCGAGGCAGAGGCGGAGGCCGAGGACTTCCGCGCGGTCGCGCCGCCGGTGATGAGCTTCGCGTCGGGACGGAGGCGCTAGCGGACGCGCCCACTGGATGGCCACTCATCGCGCCCGCGCGCACGGTATGGTCCGCGCCCACTGTGCTTGGGACATGGCTGTTCGTTGCCTTCTGGGTCCTGCTCGGGATCGTGGTGTTCTTCATCGCCGTGCGCGGCGGGATCGGGGGTGCCCGGGCGACGCTGCAGTCCCAGACCCGCGGGGCGCGCAAGGCGTCGGCGCTGATCTTCCTGTTTCTGTACATCGGGTTCGGCGTGGCGATCCCGCTTGGATTCCTGATCGGCAACAAGGACAACGCCAGCGCCCAGGTCGGAGGGATCAAGCTGACCGCCGCCGAGAAGAAGGGACGCGAGGTGTTCGGTCAGCGGTGCGGCGTGTGCCACACGCTCGCGGCCGCGAACGCCGTCGGCAAGGTCGGGCCCAACCTCGATGTGATCAAGCCCTCGGAGACGCTGGTGCTGCACACGATCACATACGGCTGCCTCCAGGACCCGCCGACTCCGACGGCACCGACCAACTGCCTCGGCCAGGGCACGATGCCCGCCGCGATCATTTCGGGCACCGAGGCCCAGGACGTCGCTCAGTTCGTCGCGAAGGTCGCAGGCAAGGAATAGCTGCAACGAGCGGGGTTCCCGGCGCGGCGCGGCCGCGTCCGCTGCGCACCCCACTCGGGCGCTGTTAGCATGCCGCCCCCGTAAAGGCTGAATTCCCGTCTCGTTCTGCCGCCGGAGCGAGAGGAAGCGGGGGACCCACGTTTGGGGCGAATCGCGTCCGCGCGTAGCGTCACTCTTTCGACGCAAGCCCGTCAGCTAACCCCGTAAGCAGGCGAAAGAGGACGGTTGACATATGCCCCGCGCGCGTGCGTCGGTTCCCCCGGACGCGATCCGGATCGAGGACGAGGTTTGGCAGGAGGCGTTCCGCGAGACCATGCGCCCGCGAAGCCGAGCGCGTCTGCGATCGCACGAGGCCGAACGGGTGGCCGCTCGCCCGGCCCGCAGCCGCCCGGGATTCGCCGCAGACACGACTTCGACACTCGAGCCTGAGGCCGCCGCCGCGGACGAGCTTGCTGCGCGCACGGACGAGCGGGCCGTGTTCGACGCCGACGCTTCACCAACGCGCCGCACGGTGACGATCACCGGCCGCGGCGCCGAGCGCAACCTCTGGGCGACCGGGGCCGGGCGTCGCCGCCCGCCGCGCCGACCGCACGAGCGCGCCGGGTTCAAGCCCGACCGGGTCGCGATGTGGGCGGTGTTCCTCGGGATCCTGCTGCTGTTCGTCGCGGCGGCCAGCGCGCACGTCTAGCGCCGGGTAGCTCGCACCCTCGAGCTGGGTTGCCAGCGCGCCCGCGGGAGCACGAAAGAGCGCCACGTGCGCGCTCTCTTACGTAGCTCTCAAACTCGTGTGATCCCCTATTTACCGCCCTTCGTATAAGGGATATGGGGGTGTCGGCTGCTCCCGGAACACAGGGGGCCCGCGGATCTCGCGAAGTGCGGAAGCCTTTGGCCCCTCCCGACGTCTTAACCGGACGGACTCCTTGTGTGGGAGACCCCCCGAAGGTACACTTATAAACCGTAAGCTGGTCCAGAAAAGATAGGAAGACCGCGCGTTTTCCTCCCGGTGGCTCACATGAAGAATTCCATGAGCAGGTTCCAGATCCACGACGACCTGACCGCCCCAGAGGGCTCGGTGCCCGTGCTGCGCGGGGCCCTCGCGACGGGCGGGCAGCTCCCGAACTTCCTCGGCGTGCTTGCGGGCTCGCCGGCGGCGCTGCGCGCGTACGCGCGGTTCCGGTCAGAGCTGCGGCACGGCAAGCTGACGCTCGCGACGCTCGAGCGGATTGCGCTGGCGGTCGCCGAGTACTACCACTCGGAGCCGGGAATCGCGATGCACTCCCGCACCGCACGCGCGGCGGGCCTCGCGATCGACGAGGTCGCGTTGGCGCGGCAGTTCACGTCGAACGACCCGCGCGAGGCGGCGCTGCTGCGCTACATCCAGGTGCTGCTCGACGAGCGCGGCCGCACGCCGGTGCACCTGCACGAGGAGGCCCGCGAGGCCGGCTGGGACGACGAGCAGATCCTCGAGGCGATCGCCGCGGTCGCGCTCGAGACGTTCTCGGCGATGGTCAACGTCGGCGGGGAGGTCCCCGTCGACGGCTCGAGCGAGGCCTCGCGCGCGCTTCAGGCGGCGTAAGCTTGGCGATTGATGGGCGCCCGCGAGGACACGGATAGCGCACAGCGGGGAAGACGTTCGGGTTGCTGCCCGCTCTACCACGAGGCCGTTGAGCTCGTGGGGCGGCGGTGGACCGGCGCGATCCTCCGCGTGCTGATGGACGGCCCGCTGCGCTTCTCAGAGGTCGCTCACGCGGTGCCCGAGCTGTCCGACCGGCTGCTGTCGGAGCGGATGAAGGAGCTCGAGGCACGCGGCATCGTCGAGCGGACCGTGATCCCCGGCCCGCCGCTGCGCGTGGAGTACGCGCTCTCGGAAATGGGGCGGGAGCTCGAGCCGGCTCTGTCCGAGCTCCAGCTGTGGGCTGAGCGATGGCTCGCCCCGCGCGCGACCGCCGGCGTCTGAGCCGTCGCCCTAGCCGAGCGTCGCCGAGCGGCGCTGGCCCCGTTTCGTCCACGTCAGCTGGGAGCCGTGCAATCGCAGCGAGCCGGTCGCGACAGCGGAACCGCTGTCGAGCAGCGCCTGGCCTCGCCGGTCGTACCGGTGGACCTCGACGACGGGCCGCCTGCCGATGATCGAGCGCCCAAGTCCGATCCATGCGACGGCCCCGTCGGCCTTGACCACGAGCGCGGCGACCGACTGATACGACTCCGCTCCCGCGGAGTGGCTGGTCGCCGACGCCTTCCGGAGCACGACTCCGTCGGTCAGCCGGCGCACCAGGACCTGCGCGGTGCCGGTGTCGACTCCGAAGCTGCTGAGCCCGTACGCGACGTCCACCCCGGCGAGCGCGAGCGGACCGGCTCGTCCTTCTCTGAGCGTCCTGTCGCTCGCGCCGAGCCGGTAGCGCCGCCCAGACGCGGTGCAACCGTAGACGCCCGCCCCGAGCGCGTAGACGGCCGCGCGGTCATTCGCGATCAGCGTCCGGGCGCGGTCCGGGACACAGCCGCGCGCGCGACCCGCTGGCGCGGACAGCCCGGCTGCCGGCACGCAGCCCGCGACGGCCACCCCGACCACGATCGCCGATAGCCGAATTCGCACGGCTTCACCGTACGAGCCGCTGCGCCCGCGAGCAAGTAACGTTCGCTCACCGATGACCAGCACCGCCGCGTCTCTGACCGCCGAGGACGTGATGTCGCTCGTGCAGGAGCGCGACATCCGCTTCGTCCGGCTCTGGTTCACGGACATCCTCGGTCAGCTGAAGGCGTTCTCGATAAACGCGACCGAGCTCGGCAACGCGTTCGAGGGTGGGATGGGCTTCGACGGGTCATCGATCACGGGCTTCAACCCGATCGAGGAGTCGGACATGATCGCGATGCCCGACCCGAGCACGTTCGCGATCCTTCCGTGGCGGCCGGCGGAGCAGGGGGTCGCGCGGATGTTCTGCGACATCCACACGCCGGAGCGGACCCCGTACGAAGGCGACCCCCGGTACGTCCTGCGCCGGGCGCTGGCCCGGGCGGAGGAGATGGGCTTCGACCACTACTACGTGGGACCGGAGCTCGAGTTCTTCTATTTCCGCGACTCCCGGTCGACCGAGGTCCTCGACGAGGGGGGCTATTTCGACCTGACGACCCTGGATGCGGGCTCGGATCTCCGCCGGGAGACGATGATCGCGCTCGACCAGCTCGGGATCCACACCGAGTACGCCCACCACGAGGTCGGCCCGAGCCAACACGAGATCGACATGCGCTACTCCGACGCGCTGAAGATGGCGGATGACTGCATGACCTACCGGATCACGGTCAAGGAATACGCGCTGAAGCACGGGCTGCACGCGACGTTCATGCCCAAGCCGCTGTTCGGCAAGAACGGCTCGGGGATGCACACCCACCAGTCGCTGTTCCAGGGCGGCTCGAACGCGTTCTTCGACGCCGACGACCAGTACTTCCTGTCCGACGTCGGCAAGGCGTTCATCGCCGGCCAGCTCCGGCACGCCCGCGAGATCTGCTCGATCTTCGCCCAGTGGGTCAACTCGTACAAGCGCTTGGTCCCTGGGTACGAGGCACCGGTCTACGTCGCGTGGTCGCGTCGCAACCGCTCGGCGCTCGTCCGCGTGCCGCTCTACCACCCCGGCAAGGAGAAGGCGACGCGGATGGAGCTCCGCTGCCCGGATCCCGCCTGCAACCCGTACCTGACGTTCGCGGCGCTCCTGCAGGCCGGGCTCGAGGGGATCGAGCACGGCTACGAGCTGCCCGATCCGATGGAGACGAACCTGTACCACCTGTCGCCCGACGACCGCCGGCGGCTCGGGATCGAGCAGCTGCCCGAGACGCTCGGCGAGGCGATCGAGCTGACCGCCGAGTCCGAGCTCGTGCTGCGGACGCTCGGCGAGCACGTCTTCAACCGCTACATCGAGATCAAGCGACAGGAGTGGGAGGAGTACCGGGTGCAGGTCACGCCGTGGGAGCTCGAGCGCTACCTGCCCGTGCTCTAGATGCGGATCGAATCCGAGATCACGATCGGCCGGCCCGCGCCCGACGTGTTCGCGTACCTCGCGCACGCCGAGGACCTGCCCGGCTACGTGACCGAGTTCGAGACGGTGAGCCAGGACACCGAAGGCGACCCCGGCGTCGGCACTCGGTACAGCTACAAGATGACGCGGGGCGCGCAGGGCACCTTCGAGTGGACCGAGTTCGAGCCGACCTCGCGCCTTGCATGGCATGGACCGGCGGTCAAGGCCGGTCCCGGCTCGATGGAGCCGGCCGGCGGCTGGGAAATCACGCCCGCCGGCGACCAGACGCGCGTCAAGCTGGTGATGGCGCCGACGCCGGGAGGGCTGTTCAAGCTGCTCGCCCCGTTCATGGCGGCCGGCATGCGCAAGGGCAACGAGAAGGCGCTCGAGCTGCTCAAGCAGCGGCTCGAATCCGGCTCTTAGCCGACCCGTACCCCCGCGCTACAGCGCGGCCGCGAGCTCGTCGGGCGCGGTGACCGGCGCCTGGCAGACGAAGTGCTCGCACACGTACGCGGCGGCGTGGCCGTCGACCGGCTCGCGCCCCTCGAGCAGCGGGACCGCGTCGCCGCCGCCGACGGCAAGGACGATGTGAGGCTGGAACCGGTCGCGGATCACGCGGACTAACTCGCGCGGCTCGGGGCCGACAATCGCGACCTCGCGGACGGGGGCGGCGTAGAAGTCGGCGGCGCGCAGCAGGTGGCCAAACGCGAGCGGGTGGCGGACTGCGAGCGGGAACAGCAGGCGCAGGACGCCGAGCGCGTGGCGCTCGTACTTGCCGTCGCCGGACAGCAGCGCCAGCCGCAGCAACGCGAACGCCGCGGCCGAGTTACCGGACGGCACCGGCGAGTCCTCGAGGTCCTTGCGGCGGATCGGCAGCTCTGAGCGGTCCAGCGCGGTGGTGAAGAACCCGCCCTTCTCACGGTCCTCGAACCGTTCGACTAGCAGGTCCGCGAGCGCGACCGCCTCTCGGTACCACCGCTCCTCGAACGTCGACTCGTACAGCGTGATCAGCGCGTCGAGCAGGAACGCGTGGTCCTCGAGATACCCGTCGATCCGCCCCTCGCCGTCCTTCCAGGTCCGCAGCAGGCGGCCGTCGCCGTCGCGGAGATCGCTCAGCACGAATGACGCGCAGACGCTCGCGGCATCGAGGTAGTCGTCGCGCTCGAGGACCGCGCCTGCCTCGGCCAGCGCGGAGATCATCATCGCGTTCCACGCGGTCAGCCGCTTGTCGTCGAGCCCCGGACGGACACGCTTCGAGCGGGCGCCGAACAGCTTGCACCGGATCTCAGGGAGCCGCTCGGGCCGAGGCCCGCGGGCCTCGAGCACGTTCAGCCCGCGCTCGAAGTTGCCGCGCTCGGTCGCGCCGAAGTACGCGATCGCCTCCGAGGCGAGCTCCGGCTCGAGCGCGTCGCGGAGCTGCTCGAGCGTCCACACGTAGAACTTGCCCTCCTCGCCTTCGGAGTCGGCGTCGAGCGCGGAGCAGAAGCCGCCTTCCGGTCCGCGCATCTCGCGCAGCGCCCAGTCGAGCGTCTCGACCGCGACTTCGAGCATCCGATCCTCGCCGGACACCTGCCAACCGTGCACGTACGCCCGCGCCAGCAGCGCGTTGTCGTACAACATCTTCTCGAAGTGGGGGACAGTCCAGGTGGCGTCGACCGCGTAGCGTGCGAAGCCGCCGCCGACCTGGTCGTAGATGCCGCCCCGGGCCATCGCGCGCAGCGTCTCGAGCGCCATCTCGGACTCACCTCGCGCGAGCAAGAACTCGATCAGCGAGGACTGCGGGAACTTCGGCGCGCCGCCGAAGCCGCCGTTGGCGGAGTCGAACATCGATCCCAGCGCGTCGCGTGCCTGCGACAGGAGCTCCTCGCGGATCGGCTCGGCCGAGGGCTCGAGCCTGTCGGTCGCCGCCAGCGACCGGAGGATCTCGCCGCCCTGTCGCCGGATCTCCTCACGCCGCGTCTCCCAAGTCTCCGCCACGGCATCGAGCACCATCCGCCATGAGGGCAGCCCGTGACGCGACTCCGGCGGGAAGTAGGTGCCCGCGTAGAACGGGACCAGCTCGGGGGTGAGGAACGCATTCAGGGGCCAGCCGCCGCGGCCGGTCATCGCCTGGACCGCCTCCATGCACATCGCGTCGACGTCGGGACGCTCCTCGCGATCGACCTTGACGCACACGAAGTGCTCGTTCATCGCGGCCGCGGTGGCGGGGTCCTCGAACGACTCGTGGGCCATCACGTGACACCAGTGGCAGGCGGAGTAGCCGATCGAGACGAGCAACGGCTTGTCCTCCTCGCGCGCTCGGGAGAGCGACTCCTCCCCCCAGGCGTACCAGTCGACCGGATTGTCCGCGTGCTGACGCAGGTAGGGCGAACTCTCTCGGGCCAGTCGGTTCGGCACCGGTCCAGGCTACCCCTGCGGACATTCGGGCAATACGATCAAGCGATGCCACCTCGCCGCCAGCCTGTCGAAGCAGCGGACGCTCCCGAGGCGATTGGGCCCTACGTGCACGCGATTCGCAGCGGCGACCTGCTGTTCTGCTCCGGTCAGATCCCGATCGACCCGCGGACGGGGGAGCTCGTCGGCGGCTCGATCGGAGCAGAGACCGGAAGATGCCTGGAGAACCTCGCGGCGGTCTGCGCCGCCGCGGGCGCGAGCCTCGGCGACGCCGTGCGCCTCACCGTCTACACGACCGACATGGGCTCGTTCGCGGCGATCAACGAGGTGTACGAGTCGTTCTTCGAGGCGGATCCGCCGGCGCGGGTGGCGATCGGCGTGGCCGCGCTGCCACGCGGCGCGAAGGTTGAGATCGACGCGGTGGTGGCCATCCCTGACTGACGTGATCGGAGAGCACGAGGCAACTGTGGACGTGTCGTTCGCGGACATCCGGCTGGCGGCCGCGGCCGGTGCCGGGATCGTGCGCACCACGCCGGTCGTGACCTCCGGATCGCTCAGCGAGCGGGCCGGGGTGCCGGTCGTGCTCAAGGCGGAGAACCTCCAGCGCACCGGGTCGTTCAAGCTCCGCGGTGCGCTCGCCAAGCTCGCCGCGCTCGGCGACGAGTGTGCGCCGGGGGTCGTGACGGCGAGCGCCGGCAACCACGGCCAGGCGCTCGCGTACGCCGCACGCGCCCGGGGGATCCGCTGCGTGGTGTTCATGCCCGCCCAGGCCGCGATCTCGAAGGTCGAGGCCGCTACCGCGCTCGGCGCGACCGTCCACCTCACCGGGCTGACCGTCGAGGAGTCGCTGGCGGAGGCGCGCGCGGCCGCCGCCGACGAGCAGCTCGCGTTCGTGCACCCGTTCGACGACCCGCTCGTGATCGCGGGCCAGGGAGGGGTCGGGCTCGAGCTGCTCGAGCAGGCGCCTTCCGGTGCGCTCACCGTGGTGGTGCCGGTTGGGGGTGGAGGACTCGCGAGCGGGGTCGCGATCGCGCTGAAATCGGCGAGGCCCGACATCCGCGTCGTCGGCGTTCAGGTCGAGAACTGCGCTCCGTTCGTCGCCTCGGTCGAGGCGGGCCGTGCGGTGGCGGTCGACTCGGCAATGACGATCGCCGACGGGATCGCCGTCAAGCGCCCCGGTCGGGTGACCCTGCCGCTGATCGAGCGGTGGCTCGACGAGCTGGTCGTGGTCAGCGAGGACGACGTCGCTGAGGCGATGGTGTTCCTGCTCGAGCGGGCGAAGCTGGTGGTCGAGGGCGCCGGCGCGGTCGGAGTCGCCGCGTTGCTCGCGGGCCGCTTGCGGCCGCGGGCGGACGCGACCACGGTTGCGATCCTGTCGGGCGGCAACGTCGACGCCGGCCTTCTCGGCGAGATCGTGCGCCGCCACGAGAGCCAGATCGGCCGCCGGCTCGTCGTGCTCGCGTGCGTCTCGGACCGGCCGGGCTCGCTCGCGCGGCTGCTGACGCTCGTCGCCGAGCAGGGCGCGAACCTGCTCGACGTGATCCACGTTCGCGAGGGGTTCGACCTCCACGTCAGAGAGACGGCGGTCCAGCTCGTGCTAGAGACGCGCGGTCAGGGGCACGCCGAGCAGGTGCGGCGCGCGATCCGCGAAGCGGGCTACGCCGACGCGCGAGTGCTGCGGTAGGCGCGGGCCTCCTCGACCAGCGCCCCGATCACAGTGCTTGTCTGGTCGGCCTCCGGATGCCACTGGACGCCGAGCACGAACTGCCGGTCGGGGGCCTCGACCGCCTCGGGCAGGTCGTCGCCGAGCGCCGAGTGGCCGGTGATCACAAGGCCGTCGCCGACGACATCGACTCCCTGGTGGTGGTGCGACTTCGTGACGTGCACCTCCTCGCCGGCCGCGCGCGCGGCGAGCGAGTCGGAGTCGAGCCGGACGTCGTGGTCGGCGCCGTCGAAGCTCCCCGGGTTGATTCGGTGATCCGCGTGGCCGACCTCGTCGGGAAGATGCTGGAGCAGCGTCCCGCCTCGCGAGACATTGAGCAGCTGCATCCCGCGGCAGATCCCAAGCACCGGCATGTCGCGCTCCCACGCGCGCCGCACGAGCGCGAGCTCCGAGTCGTCGCGCTCGGCGACCGTCGAGTGCGTCTCCGGGTGCGGCTCCGCGCCGTACGTGGACGGGTCGATGTCGTTCCCGCCGGCGAGGATCAGCGCGTCGACCAGATCAAGGATCTGGTCGGGGTCGCGGTCGAACGAGGGATCCGGCGGGATCATCACGACCATGCCGCCGGCGCGGTGGACCGCCTCGATGTAGCTGTACGGCGTCAGCGCGGCGCGCTGTTGCCACACGCTCCACGAGGCCTCGACGAGGCTCGTCGCGATGCCGATCACGGGGCGGTCCATCTCTTCGAGGCTAGCCAGCCCGCAGCAGCGCGCGTTGCACCTTGCCGCTCGAGGTCTTCGGCAGCTCTGGGGCGAAGTCGACGACGCGGGGGTACTTGTACGGGGCGGTCTGCTCGCGGACGTGCTGCTGGAGGTCCCTCTTGAGGGACTCGCCAGGGGCGAAGCCGTCGCGCAGCACGACCACGGCGCGCACGACCGAGCCGCGCTCGTCGTCCGGCGCCGCGACCACCGCGGCCTCCGCGACCGCGGGATGCGAGACGAGCGCCGATTCGACCTCGAACGGGCCGATCCGGTACCCGGCGGAGATGATCAGGTCGTCGGAGCGGCCCTCGAAGTACAGGTAACCGTCGTCCTCGAGGCGGACGCGGTCGCCGGTGTGCCAGGGATCGCGGTGGGGTGCCGGCTCACCGCCGAGATGCCCGACGAAGAACGTCGGGTCCGTGTACGGATCGGTGAGCACGAGCTCGCCGTCAATCACCGTGAGCGCCACGCCCGGCAGCGGCCGCCCCATCGACCCGGGCCGCACCGGCTGGTTCGGTGGGTTGCCGGTCAGCTGCCCGGTCTCGGTCTGGCCGTAGCCATCGCGGATCTCGATCCCGAGCACCTCCTTGAACGCGCGGATCACCTCGGGGTTGAGCGCCTCGCCGGCGGCGACCAGCGTCCGCAGCCCGGGGATCGGCTCGAGCGTCGTGCGCTTGGCGATCACCCGGTACTCGGTGGGCGCCATGCAGAGCACGTTGACTCCCTCCGCCGCGACGATCTGAAGGCGCTCGGCCGGATCGAAGCGGGCGTCGTGGAGCACCGCGGCGGCGCCGTTCAGCCACGGCGCTATGAACGCGTTGCGCGCCGACTTCGACCACCCGGTCGCCGCCGTGCACCACACGAGATCGCCCTCGCGCGCGTCCATCCAGTGGGTCGCCTGCAGCACCTGCCCGGGGAGGTAGCGCTGCCCGTGGACGATGCCCTTCGGCTCGCCGGTCGTGCCGCTCGTGAACGTGATCAGGCATGGGTCGCTCGGG
This sequence comes from uncultured Solirubrobacterales bacterium, assembly GCA_963788565.1. Lineage (GTDB taxonomy): Bacteria > Actinomycetota > Thermoleophilia > Solirubrobacterales > Solirubrobacteraceae > Palsa-465. Next base: position 322,719 of record CAWBHJ010000002.1, read on the forward strand.
TCGAGCTCGACCGGCTCGGCCGGCTCGGCGTTGTACGTGGCCTCGTCGGGGATCGTGAGGACGGGGCATCCCGGCTCAGCGCCGGAGAGCTCGGCGAGGTCGCGCTCGTCGGCGACGACCAGCCGCGGGTCCGCGGCGTCGAGCCGGATCCGGAGGTCCTTCGCGCGGAGCTGCTCGTTGCATGCCAGCGCGACCGCCCCGATCCGGAAGCACGCGACCATCGCGAACACCCACTCCGGGCGGTTGCCGATCAGCGTCATCACCACATCGCCGCGGTTGACGCCCTGGTCGCGCATCGTCGTCGCGAGCCGCGCGCTGCGGTCGGCCACCTCATCAAACGACCACTCGCGGCGGCCGCCGTCGCGGTCGAGCTCGATCAGCGCGAGGCGTTCTGGCGCCGCCGCGTCGACCACGTCACGGGCGAAGTTCATCGGCGGCGAGTCTGCCACGATGCCGCGCCATGGCGCTGTGGGACGGGATCCTTTGGCTGCATCTGCTCGCGATGGCGTTCTTCGTCGGCGGCCAGCTGATGCTCGCGGCGGTCGTCGTGCCCGTGCTCCGCGGACGCGAGGAGGGCGTCCCGATGCGGGCCGCCGCCCGGCGGTTCGGGTACGGCACGGTCGCGGCGATCCTGGTCTTGTTCGTCACCGGCGCGGCGATGGCGAGCCACTTCCATCGCTGGAGCGACTCGACCCTGCAGGTCAAGCTGGGGCTCGTCGTCGTGGTCGTCGGCCTGATCTTCGCCCACCTCCGCAAGCCCGAATGGCATCTGCTCGACGCGGCGATTTTCATCGTCTCGCTCGCGATCGTGTGGCTCGGGATCGTGGTCGCGGGGTGAATACGGCTCGTTGCTAGGCTCGTTCGCATGGGTCTGATGAGTGGCGACGGGCCGTTCGGGCGCAAGCCGGCGGGGGTGTTCAACTTCGAGCCGCCGCCGCCCGGACGCGCGCTGTACCTGGATCCGACGCCGAAGCGGATCCGCGTCGTGGTCGGGGGCGAGACGATCGCCGACAGCTGTGGCGCGTTCCTGCTGCACGAGTCGGGCCACCAGCCGATCTATTACTTCCCGCCCGAGGATGTCCGATCCGATGTCCTGGAGCCGAGCGACCGCCACACCCACTGCCCGAAGAAGGGCGACGCCTCATACCACACGATCCGGGTCGGCCCCAACGTGGTCGAGGCCGGCGCGTGGTACTACCCGGAGCCGCTGCCGGACGCGCCGCCGGAGCTGAGGGGCCTAATCGCCTTCTACTTCAAGCGGATGGACCACTGGTACGAGGAGGACGAGGAGATCTTCGTCCATCCCCGCGACCCTTATCACCGCGTCGACGTGATCCCGACCGACCGGCATGTGCGGGTCTCGCTCGACGGCGAGCTGCTGGCCGAGTCGACCCGGGCGATGGCGCTGTTCGAGTCGAACCTGCCGCCGCGCTGGTACCTCCCACGCGAGGACGTGGTCGTCGAGCTCGAGCCGTCGGACACAGTGACCCGCTGCCCCTACAAGGGTGAGGCCGGGTACTACTCGGCGCCGGGGGCCGAGGGCCGCGACCTGCTGTGGTTCTACGCCGAGCCGTTCGACGAGGTGCGCCGGATCGCGGGGATGGTCTGCTTCTTCAACGAGCGGGTCGACCTCGAGCTCGACGGCGAGCTCCAGGAACGTCCCGAGTCGCCGTGGAGCCACGGCGTCAAGACCGAGGCGCAGAACGCGCCCGCGGTCCAGACGCGCGGCTAGCCTTTTTCGGGACGCTAGTCCCTCGGCGCGAGCACCATCTGGGTGCAGACGAAGTTGGCCGCGAGGCGGTCGTCCTTGCTGATCCGTACCTCCCAGACCTGAGTCCGCGAGCCGATGTGCAGCGGCTCGGCGGCCGCGAGCAGCTCGTCCCCCTCGGTCGCGGTCGCGAACACGTTGACCTTGAGCTCGGCCGTGCTGAAACTCGCGCCCTCGCCGAGGTGGAGGATCGTTCCCCAGGCCGCGACGGAGTCGGCGAACGCGACCCACACGCCGCCCTGGACGTAGCCGCGGGGATGGAGGTGGCGGCGGTCAACCCGGAGCCGGCCACGGATCGCCTGCTCGCTCACCTCGAGCGGCTCGATCCCGAGGTCGCCCGGGAACGAGCCTTCCATGAACTTCTGGAGCCGTTCCACGGTCGACACGCCGGGCAGTCTATTTGTGGCTTCTGCTGTCGATGATCGCGTGGAGGCGGGCGGCCTCGCGGTCAGGGTCGCTGCGTAGCCGTCGCTTGGTGAGGCGGATCGTCGCGATTCGGTGCAGCAGCATCGTGGCGTCGCGTTCGCGGTCGTCTTCGAATGCCTGGCGGTCGTTGTGAAAGTCCCACCCGTCGCACTCGACGATCAGCCGGGCCTCCTCGAAGTAGGCGTCGACCTCGTGGCCGTGGAGCATGATGTTGACGCGAGGCGTCGGGAGGTCGTAGCGGGCGCAGAACGGGAGGAAGTCGTCCTCGAAGGGCGAGCGGGTGGGATTCTGCGTGGTTTGCGCGTGCTCTTTGAGCGGTGGTGCACCGGGGCGCAGCGGGAATCTTGTGATCACATCGCCAAGCTCATCGCGCGTCAGGAGCTTGGCGCGGCGCCAGTCGTTGACGGCGCGGGTGAGCGATCTCGGCGGCATCCGCGGCGCGCAGTGCAGCAACGTGAGGGCCGGGCTGGTGACCTTGAGGCCCTGGACGACGTCGATGTCGCGGCGGAGCAGGCCCGTCATCCGGTGCGTCTTGATGCGCTGTGGCCTGCGGTCGCCGGCGAGGACGACCTCGAACGGCTCGTCCCAGCGCTTCCAGAAGCCGTGGAGGGTCAGCGCCGAGCCGAAGCCGAGCGCGGCGCGGTCGCCGCAGGCGAGGACGGCGGCTGCCGCGCGTTCGACGGGGGATGTGGGGGGGCGGCCAACTGAGTAGACGCCGCGGAAGGGACGATACAGGCGGCCGATCCGGCACCAACGGGTGATCGAGGTCGTCGCCATCCCCAGGTCGAGCAGCTGCGGACGGGTGATGTTCCCCAGCTGCCGAGCGGCAATCTGGGCGATTTTGACCTCTAGGCGGTCAATTTCTCCCACATCGTTCATAGCCCGCACGGAGCAGAAGTCCCCCCCGACGTGGCAAAGTTGTTGCTAATGGCCACGACAACTTCCCCCACAGACCTGACCGACGAACAGAAGGCGATCACCGAGATGGTGCGCCAGTTCGCCGACGAGCAGATCATCCCCAACGCCGAGCACTACGACCACGAGGACGAGTTCCCCGAGCCGATCGTCGAGCAGATGAAGGAGCTCGGGCTGTTCGGCGTCACGATCCCCGAGGAGTACGGCGGGATGGGGCTCGACCTGACGACCTACGCGATGATCGTCGAGGAGCTCTCGAGAGGCTGGATCTCCATCTCCGGCATCCTCAACACCCACTTCATCGGCTCCTACCTGCTGATGAAGTTCGGGACCGAGGAGCAGAAGCAGAAGTACCTGCCGCGGATGGCGACCGGCGAGATCCGCGCCGCGTTCTCATTGAGCGAGCCCGAGCTCGGCTCCGACGTCGCCGCGATCAAGACCTCCGCGAAGAAGCTCGACGACGACACCTACGAGATCAACGGCACCAAGATGTGGGTCACCAACGGCCTCCGCGCCGCCCTCGTATTCGTGCTCGTCCGCACCGATCCGAACGCCGACCCCAAGCACCGCGGCCTGACCTGCTTCATCGCCGAGAAGGAGCCCGGCGTCGCCGAGGGCACCGGCCCCTACCAGGGCTTCGACGTGCCGCCCCAGATCAAGAAGATGGGCTACAAGGGCGTCGAGTCGACCGAGCTCGTGTTCGACGGCTACAAGCTGAGCGCCGATCAGATCCTCGGCGGCGAGGCCGCGGGCCTCAACAAGGGCTTCCCGCAGATGATGGACGCGCTCGAGCTCGGGCGGGTCAACGTCGCCGCACGCGGAGTCGGCCTCGCGCAACGCGCGCTCGAGCTCGCGCTCAAGTACTCCCAGGAAAGAAGGACGTTCGGCAAGCCGATCGCCGAGCACCAGGTGATCCAGTTCAAGCTCGCCGACATGGCCACACAGGTCGACGCCGCGCGCCTGCTCGTCTACCGGGCCGCCCGGATGAAGGACTCCGGGGAGCGCAGCGACATCGAGGCCGGGATGGCGAAGCTGTTCGCCTCAGAGGCCGGGCGCTTCTGCGCCGAGGAGTCGCTCCGGATCCACGGCGGCTACGGCTACTCGAAGGAGTACGAGATCGAGCGGATCTACCGCGACGCGCCACTGCTCCTGATCGGCGAGGGCACGAGCGAGATCCAGCGGATGGTGATCGGCCGCAAGCTGTTGCAGCGGCACAAGATCTAGCCGCTAGCTCCACTTCGCCGGCCGCCTCCGCGGGCCCCGGACGCTGGCTGGGGTTCTGGCGCGGCTCTTGTGAGAGGGCGCGCCCTTGGGGGGCGCGCCCCGTTTTCAGGTCGCGGCCGGCGCGCGCTCGGCGGCGTACGCGTCCGCGGGCTCGAGGAATCCCCGGAGCTCCTCACGGAACTCCGGCGTGTCCTCGTGCCCGTGCACGGACGCTGCGTGCTCGGCGGCCGCGCGAACGACCTCGTCCTCCTCGCCGATGATCACCAGCGAGCAGTTGCTCTCACTTGGTACGGCGCGGCAGTCGGCCATCATGCGGGCCATGGAACCCTCCTTTCCGGTCCGCCGCTCATCCTCGCGCCTGCGCGGATCCGAGTCAATCGGTGCTCACCCGAAACTTCGCGAGAGACCCACCGTTTAAGCCCACATCTTCTGCGCCGATCGGGCGGCGCTCCAAACGGATCAGGAGGCGAAATGGTGCGCGGGCGTCTGCTTGCTCTCGTAGTGCTGCTCACGGTCGGTGCGGGCTCAGCGTCCGCGTCCGCCGCGACGATCAACGTCAACACGTTCTTCGACGACCAGCAGGCCGGCGACGGGCAGTGCTCGTTGCGAAAGGCGGTGCTCGATGTCGACTCGCCGGGCTCGAGTCAGACCGACTGCGCGCCGGCGGCATTCGGCGCGAACACGATCGTGCTGCCGGCCGGTCGCTACCAGCTTGGTGGATCATTCCCGCCTCCTGGTCAGCTGTCGATCGCCCCGATCGTCAAGAACCTGACGATCACGGGCTCGAGCGTGACCAACACCACGATCGATGCCGGCGGCCTCAGTGACCGCGTGTTCCAGGTCTCGAGTGGGGCGAGCGTCACGATCACCAATCTCACGATCGTGAACGGGAACGCTCCCGGTGGAACGGCTGGAAGCTCCGGAGGCACGGGAGGCGGTGGTGCGAGCGGCGGGGCGATCCTCAACCAGGGCACGCTCACACTTACGAACGCCGCGATCACCAACTCGCACGCCGGCAACGGTGGCTCGGGCGGGGACGGTTCAGCGGCGCCCGGCGGTGACGGTGGGCCCGGCGGCTCAGGCGGCGCGATTTACAACACCGGCACGCTGAGCCTCAACGGCGACACGATCAGCAGCGACACGGCCGGGAGCGGCGGCTCGGGCGGCACCGGCGCCCAGGGTAACTCGGGCGCGGCCGGCGGCAACGGCGGCGTCGGTGGGACCGGTGGTGGCATCGAGAACTTTGGCGGCACGCTGAACGTCGGCGGCAGCACGATCCGCGGCAACACCGCCGGCAACGGCGGCGTCGGCGGCAACGGCGGCACCGGCACGAAGACAACGGGCGGCAACGGCGGCGGTGGTGCCGCCGGAGCGAACGGCGGCGGCATCTGGTCCGACGGCGGCGCGCTCGCGATCACTAACTCGACCTTCGCCTCGAACACGGCGGGAGCCGGTGGAACGGGTGGCACCGGCGGCCCGGGCACCACGGCCGGCGGCAGCGGCGGCAGCGGCGGCTCCGGCGGCAGCGGCGGCGGATTCGGCGAGTCCGGCTCGTCGAACTCGACGCTGCTTCAGGTGACGGCGGCCGGAAACAACGCCGGCGCCGGGCGGAACCGGAGGCACCGGCGGCACGCCCGGCGGGACCACCGGTTCGAGCGGTGCCGCCGGCACGGCCGGAGGCGTGATGGCGGTCGGTACTCCGATCACGCTCCGCAATTCGCTGCTGGCGCTGAGCGTCGGCGGCAACTGCTCGGCGTCGGTGCTCGACGGCGGCTTCAACCTGAGCTTCGGGGACGCGAGCTGTCCGGCGACGTTCTCGAGCGGGGACCCGAACCTGGGCCCGCTTCAGAACAACGGTGGCCCGGCTCCGACGATCTCGCTGCAGCCAGGGAGCGCCGCGATCAATGCGATCCCGACGAGCGGTGCGAACTGCCCCGGGACCGACGAGCGCGGCGCTCCGCGTCCGAGCGGCTCGAGCCCGTCGAAGTGCGACATCGGCGCATACGAGGTAGTCGGTCCGGGGGCAACGACCGGAGGGGCGACCGACGTCACACTCAACGGCGTGACGTTGACCGCCAGCGTCACACCGTACGCGGGCACCGCGGCGGTCGTGTTCCAGTACGGGACGACCACGAAGTACGGCAAGACGACTCCGGCCCAGAAGCTCGGCGGCGTCGCCGCCGTGCTGGTGGCGGCCAAGCTGACTGGGCTGCAGGCGAATACCACCTACCACTACCGAGTGGTCGTGGTCGCGATGGACGGCACCGCGATCGGCGCTGACCGGACCGTCAAGACGTCGGTGACGCCGACGATCAGCGGCCTGTCGGTCTCGCCGAAGTCGTTCAAGGCATCGGCTGGCACGACCGTCGCCTACAGCGACTCGAAGGTCGCGAGGACCACGCTGACCGCGCTGCGCTGCGTCAAGACCGTGCGTCGCAGGTGCACCCGGTACTCGAAGCTCGCGAGCTTCACCCGCGACGACAAGGCCGGACGGAACACGGTTGCGATCAAGGGCAGGTTCGCCGGCAGAGCGCTGATCAAGGGCCACTACAAGCTGGAGCTCACTCCGCGGGCGTCCGGCAAGGCGGGGAAGACGGTGAGCGTCCTCTTCCAGGTGATGTGAGGCCACCGGTGGCCTGAGTCGAAGATCCGACGGCATCCGAGTGGGGCCCTGGCGCCGCCTGACCGCGGCGCCAGCGGCCCCGCTCGGTTCCCCGGGGCCACCGACTCGGGCCACTAGACTTCCGCTCCTGACGTCTCCATCGGACACAAAGGCACTGATCGAGACCGCGGTCACGCGGTTCCTCGAAGAGGTGCCGGCGCTGCAGCCGCTGAAGCTGGTCGCGGGTCTCGATCTGCGAGCGCGGCACGACGTGCAGCAGTACCGGGTGGAGCTGCCCGGTCCGAAGGTGACCAAGGACATCGCGGCCGACGCCAAGGTCCAGATCGAAGTGCAGCGAGCCCGGTTCAACGAGCTCGCGACCAAGGGGCACGTGCGCGACTGGCGTGAGGCGTTCGAGAAGGGCGAGGCGAAGGCGACGGGCGTCGATCAGGTGATGAAGCTGATCGTCAACGTCGTCGACCGCCAGGAGGAGCGGAGCAGGACGCGGAAGGCGCGAGCCTAGGCCTAGGACCGCGCCGCGGCGAGCCGCTCGGCCTCGGCGAGCTGCTCGTCGATCAGCTTCAGGCCGGAATCCCAGAAGCCGGGGTCCGCCAGGTCGATCCCGACGATCGCGGCGAGCTCCTCCGGTGAGCGTGAGCCGCCGGCAGCGAGCATCTCCAGATAGCGAGGGACGAGCGTCTCGCCCTCCTCCCGGTAGCGGCCGTACACCGACAGCGCCAGCAGCTGGCCGTAGGCGTAGGCGTATACGTAGCCGGGCGTGTTGATGAAGTGGGGGATGTAGGACCACCACATCCGGTAGCCGTCGGTGATCTCGACGGAGTCGCCGAACAGCTCGGACTGCGTCTGGACCCAGAGCTCGCCGAGGCGGTCGGCCGACAGCTCGCCCTCGGTCCGCCGGCCCGTGTGCACGAGGTGCTCGTAGCGGTTCATCGCCATCTGGCGAAAGACGGTCGCGATCGCCCCGTCGATCCGGTCGGCCAGCAGGCTCAGCCGCTGCTCGTCGTCCGGGGCCTCGCGCAGCAGCCGCTCGAACACGAGCGTCTCGCCGAACACCGAGGCGGTCTCGGCGAGCGTCAGCGGCGTCGACTGGTGGAAGATCCCCTGCGGCTGGGCGAGCGCGGCGTGGAGGCCGTGCCCGAGCTCGTGCGCCATCGTCAGTACGTCGCGCCGGCGCGCGGTGAAGTTCAGCAGCACGTACGGGTGGACCGACGGCACCGTGTACGAGCAGAACGCGCCTCCCCGCTTGTGCGGCCGCGGCGGTCCGTCGATCCATCGCTCGTCGAAGAACCGGCGCGTGATCTGGCCCGCGGTCGAGGAGAAGTCGTGGTACGTGTCGAGCACGAGGTCGCGCGACTCGGCGAACGAGAACGTCACGTCTCCCGAGAGCACCGGCGCCGCCCGGTCGTAGTCGGCGAGCCGCTCGATTCCGAGCAGCTTCGCCTTCAGTACGTACCAGCGCTGTGGGATGTCGTACCGCCCGCGGACCGCCTCGATCAGCGCCATCACCGATTCGTCCGAGGCCTCGTTCGCCAGGTTGCGGCTCGCGAGCCAGTGCGGGTAATGGCGCAGCCGGTCGCCGACGGACTTGTCGTAGACGAGCGTGTTGTAGATGAAGCCACGCGTGCGGAGGCCGGGCTCGAGCGCCGCGGAGACCGCCTCGGCGGTCGCGCGGCGCGCCTCGCGGTCGGACGACTGCAGCCGGCTGAGCGCGATGTCGAGCGTCAGCTCGTCGCCGCCGAGCGGGACTCGGAGCGAGGAGGTGAGCTCGCCGAACAGCCGCGCCCACGCGGCCTCCGAGGCGATCGATTTCTCCGCCAGGATCTTCTCCTCGGGCTCCGAGAGCAGGTGTGGCCTGTAGCGCCTGGCGCTCCGGAGGTAGTGGCGGCAGAAGTCGAGCCCGGGGGCCCCGAGCAGCTCGTCGGCGCGCTCGTCGTCGAGCGCCGCCCACTCGAGCTCGAAGAACAGCAGCTTGGTCTCGATCTCGGTGGCGCGCTCCTGAACGCGCTGGAGCAGCGCGCCGCGCTCGGGATCCGCCGTGTCGGTCGAGAACCGGAGCGACGCGTACGAGCCAGCGCGACCGACCAGCTCCTCGATCTCGGCGAGCTCCTCCATCGCGGTCCGCAGGCCGTCGCCGTCGAGGTCAGCGACCCGGCCGGCGTAGGACTCGTTGAATGCGGACGCGCGCGCGACGGCGTCGTCGAGAAACCGATCCGCGCCGTCCGCGCCCTCGCCGTCGACCAGCGGGTCGAGGTCCCACTCGGTTTCGAGCAGCTCGGGATCGGTGAGCGGATCGGCGGCGGTCGACACGGATGGCCAGGTTAGTAGGTCACGCCGGAAACCCGGTAGGGTCGCCGCCACCGTGGAGGAGGCACTCTCCCAGCTGAGCCGCCCGGTGCGGCTGCTCGCGGCGGGAGGGACGATCGCGATGCGGGGTCGCCGCGCGGTTCCGACCCTCGACGCGTCGGGGCTGATCGCCGAGGTGCCGCAGCTCTCCGCGGTACCGAGGCTCGAGGCGGAGACGGTAACGAGCGTTCCCGGTCCGCAGATGACGCTCGGACAGGCGCTCGAGATCGCGCGCCGCGCCGCCCGCGCCGCTGCCGCCGGAGAGGGCGTCGTGATCACGACCGGGACGGACACGATGGAGGAGCTCGCGGTCGTGTGCGCGATGCTGCACGACGCGCCTGCGCCGATCGTGCTGACCGGCGCGAATCGTCCGGGCAGCGCGCCCGGGGCGGACGGCGCGGCGAACCTCGTCGACGCGGTCGCGCTCGCGGGCTCCACACACGCGGACGAGCTTGGAGTGGTGGTCGCGTTCGGTGGCGAGATCCACGCCGCGATGACCGCTCGCAAGGTCGACAGCACCGGTCCGTCGGCCTTCGGCTCCCCCGTCGCCGGACCGATCGGACGGATCGTCGAGGGCCGGGTCTGGCTGCACGCGACGCCCGTCCGGCCGCGCGTCCTCACGGTCGAGCGGCTCGAGCATCGGGTCCCGGTCGTCGAGACCGGCCTGGGCGACGACGGGCGCGAGCTCCGGCGCGCAGCAGCCGACGCCGACGGAGTGGTGCTGGTCGCGCTCGGCGCCGGACACGTCCCTCCGGGAGTGCTCGCCGAGCTGCGCGAAACCGCGCAGAGGCGCTCGGTGCTCGTCACCTGCCGGCCGGACCGCTCGTCGATGCTGTTCTCGACGTACGGGTTCGAGGGTGCCGAGGCCGACATCCGCTCGAGCGCCGCCGTGTGCGTCCCGTTCCTATCGGCGGCGGCAGCGCGGATCGCGCTGCTGTGCTGCCTCGGCGCCGGGCTGGGCCGCGAGGCGATCGCGGCCGCGCTCAGCCCGTGGGACGCTCGCTAGCGGCCGCGCGCCACCACAACAGCCGATCGGGCACCAGCATCAGGACCGGGCCGCCGGGAGCCCGGTCGACGTACTGGGGGTACCGGGCGACAAGCGCCGCGATCGCGTCGGGCGCATCCTCGACGGCGAGCACCCGCACGACGCCCAGCGCCTGGACCCACGCGAGCTGCGACCAGTCGTCGTCGTAGCGGTCGACGGTGAGCGCGGCGCGCGGATGGGCGCGGAGCCACTTCACCCGGGCGAGCTCGACGCCCGGTCGCCGCTTCGGCTTGTGATCGACGGCCGTCACCAGCGCGGAACCCGCGACCGCGAACGTGACCGGCAGCACCCGCGGCGCCCCGTCGTCGTCGATCATCCCCAGGCGCGCGACCGGGGCGGACGCGAGCAGGCCGCGGGCCCACTCTGGGAGCTCGGCTACGCTTGCGCTCCAGCCCATGAGCTCCAAAACTGTAGGACTGGCGGTGGCCGCAGTGGTCGCCGGGCTCGCGGGTTGCGGGGGCTCGGCGTCGAGTTCGTCGCCGACTCTCTCCGACCTGCCGCTCGTCCGGGGCGCCAGCGTCGCCTCCGAGGTCCGAGAGTGCGACAAGGGCGCGGACGCGTTCTGCGCGGTCGAGCTGGTCGTGCTCGGGCACGGCTACGGGAGCTCGGCCGAACTGGTGAAGGCCGAGCGCGATCACCTCAAGCAGGCCGGTTGGAGCGGCGTCGCCCCCGACGACGGTCAGCAGCGGGCCGCCGCGTCGCCCGGGCAGAAGCTGCGGGTCACCTACGCGACCGCCGCGGCCGACTTGCTCGGGATCGACCTCGGCTGGATCCAGCGCCCGCGGCCGATCACGACCAGGCTCGCGCAGACGATGTTCGACCGCTCGCCCGCTATGTCGGTTCTGCTGGAGGCCGGGCCGGACTGAGCACGAGACGGCCGTCCGAGCCGACGGACAGCGAGCTCGACCCCGCGAGGAGCGCCCGCAGGTCCTCCCCGACGAGTTCCGAGCGCCACCCCTCGAGCGTGCGCACCGCAGGGGGCGACTCGCCGCGGCGGGTGGCGCCGATGATCAGCTCGAGCTCGGCGCGGGAGGCGATCAGCTCATACGCGAGCCCGGCCTCGAGCGCGCGGGTCCGCAGCAGCGCCTCGGCCAGCGCGATCAGCGGCGCATCGGCGGGATCGAACCGTTCCCGCGCCGGCTCGCGTGGGATCGGCGGAGCGTTCCGGCCTGCCGCGATCGCGTCGAGAATCGCCTGGCCCCGCCGGCGGATGCCGGATGGGTGGATCCCGCGGATCTGCTCAAGCGCCCGCATGTTCGAGGGCTGGCGCTTCGCCGCCTCAACCAGCGCCGGGTCGGCCATCACCGAGCCGACCGGGCGATCCTCGTCCGAGGCGGTGCGCTCGCGCCAGGCAGCGAGCTCGCGGGCGACGGCGCGCGCCCGGGGATCGAGCTGCCCGACCCGCGGCAACCGCTCCCAGGCGGTCTCGGGGTCCCGCTCGTCGGTCGCGGCCTCGAGCCGGCGGCACTCCTCGCGCGCCCAGCTGAACCGTCCGCTGGCCTCCAACCGCCGCTGCAGCTCGTCGGCCAGCTCCATCAGGTGCGCGACGTCCTCGGCCGCGTAGCTCAGCTGCTCATCGGTCAGCGGCCGCGCGTCCCAGCGGGTGTAGCTCGCGGTCTTGCCGACCCGGAGCCCGAGGATCTGGCCGAGCAGGTTGCCGTATCCCGTCTGGGCGCCCGAGCCCGCGAATCCGGCGGCGACCTGGGTGTCGAAGATGTTCGTTAGCGGAGTGCCCCAGGCTCGCCGCAGGATCGCGACATCCTGGCGCCCCGCGTGGAGCACGATCTCGATCGCTGGGTCGGCGAGCAGGTCCCGCAGCGGTGAGATGTCGACGTCGGTGAGCGAGTCGATCAGCTCGATCCGGGTCCCGGTCTCCGACCCCGGATCGTCGACCACGATCTGCACGAGGCACAGCAGTGCGCGGTACCGGCCCTCGGACATGAACTCGGTGTCGATCCCGAAGCGCCCCCGCTCACGTGCCATTGTCGCGGCCGCAGCCACGTCGTCCGAGGTGGCCAGCCGCCAATCCTCCATCGACCGGAGGCTACTCGGGGCGGCTGTGCGCTACTTCTTTCGGCTCGCGCTCGCGGTCCGAGATGGCCCGGAGCGGCCGTCGGCGCCGATCCCGCTGACCGTGACCTTGAGCCCGTCACGGAATCCGATCACCGGCACCGACAGGCGCCGGGTGCGGAGCGACACGACCTCCTGCAGCCGCCGGCCGTCGGTCGCGAGGATCCGGATCAGCGTGCGGACGGCGCCGGCGGGGGGCGTGAAGCTGACCGCGAAGGCGCGCGCGGTGGACCGCACCTGGACGCGGCCGGGACGCTGCGGATGCGGTGGTGCCGGCGCGACGTAGGTGGCGACGACCTTGCGGCTCAGCGGGAGCCCGTCGTTGTCGACCATCGCGACGATCGAGCGGCGGCCGGCGGCTCCGAGCGCCGGGGTGAAGGGAATCGTCCCGGACGCCCCGCTGGCCTGCCCGAGCACGTGGAACAGACGGCCGGTCTGCTCGGCGAATGTGATCGTGACGTTCGGCGGCAGCTTCGCGTGGTAGTGCAGAACCCGGTGGCTGCCGCGGCCGGTGAGCGTCGCGCTGGCCGTCGGCGGCGGGCCGCCGGTCGCGTACTTGACCGACGTGATCGCGACCGAGGTACCGGGCTGCTGCGCGACGGTCCACTGGCCAGCGGCCGGGTGGTCGAGGCCGACGTGGGTGACGTGTGCGCTCCCGTCGCCGAGCGCGACTGCGGTCGCGCCGCCGCCGAACTGCGTGGCGGGGACGATCTGCTTGCCGTCCGGCGCGGTCAGCACGACCGCCGGCGCACCGGTGTCGCCGCCGACTTCGATCGCGGCCGACGTTGCGTTGGCGGGCACGCGGAAGCTGGTCGCGCCGGCCGCCGCGTGCGCGCGAGCACGGTCGGCTGCGGCCGCCGGGAGTCCGGCGGTGAACTGGCTCAGGTCCGAGGAGAACGGGTGCAGCGCGGGGAACGCGTCGCCCCAGTGATAGGTGACCGTTCCCACGTAGGGAACGATGCCCGGCGGGATGTAGACGCCGAAGCCGCTGTTGTTGATCGCGATCGCCTGCGTTGGGATCGTCACATCGCTCGGAATTCCCGGAATCACTCCGAGCGCTGACAGATGCAACGTCAGACCGGCCTTGATCGAACCGCCGAACTTGTTGTTCTTAGGGTCGACGATCGCGCTCAGCGAGCCGTCGTAGGAGACCACCCCGAGGTCGTATCCGACCGTACCGACGAGCGACACCTGGTCAGGAATCTTGTAGACCAGCGTGCTGTCGGCGACCTTGAGCTGGTAGAGGAAGCCGGTCGCGTTGACGGTGATCGTCACCGGGTTGCCGAACGCCGCGGTGAGCTTGCCGTCGAGGCTGAAGATGTAGTCGTGCGTGCTGCCGGCGCCCGGCGCCGATAGCGGCGAGAGCCCGAAGCCAACCGTGCCCGAGAGGCTCACTGGATTGAGCCCCAGCCCGAGCCCTCCGTGGGTGAGGTACAGCTGCGGCGGCGTGTCATTCAGATCGATCGGGACGCCCGGATATGGGAGCCCGACGTCGAACGATCCGCTGGTGAAGTTGCCGTTGTCGAACTCGACCGCGATCGACAGGCTGAGCGCCGAGCCGCCCGCCGGGACGTTGACGGTGCCGGTGCCCTTCCACACGTTCCCCTGGAGCGTGTACGAGACGTCGACGTTCTTGAGCTCGAGCGCGCCGAAGTTCGCGTCGCCGATCTTGAATTCGAGCGAGCTCAACTGCAGCCCGCCGCTGAGCGTCGCCTCGAGCGTCGCCGAGCCGGTGACGCCGCCGAAGTACCCGGGCAGCTTCAGCGAGATCGGCACCTGCACGCCGCCGCCCGACAGCTTCACGTCGACGTCCCCCGAGACCGGGAAGCCCGCGACGTCAGGCGGCGCGAGCTCGTGGAAATCGAATAGATCCGCCCCAGGGACCGCGACCGGGATCTTCGCGTGGATCTCCCCGTGCCAGATCGTCACGTTGATCCCCGGGCCCTTGAGGACGACGGACACGCTGCCGCTCGTATCGATCGTGTGCTGCCCGGGGTCGATTCCGATCTTGACGCCGGCGTCGGGAATGATGCTGAGGCCATTGATGTCGACCTCGCCGAGCGACACGTCGAGGCGCGGGTTCGACGGGTCGTGCAGGAAGCAGCCCGCCTTGATCTGGGCGGTGACGACTCCGAACTTGGCGGTCGTGCAGGTCGAGGTCGCGAGCTGGTCGCCGACCGGCGAGCCGATCCCGCCGCCCGGCAGCGACCCGAGGCCGCCCTTCCCGGTCGCCTGCTGGGTGCCGAACGCGGACGCGACGATCGACCCGATCCCCTCGGCGCCGGTCGGGTCCTTGACGAACGAGACGAAGCCGCCGCCGTCGCCGGTCGCGCCGGTGACCAGGTGCCCGACCTCGTGGCCGGAGGGGATCGCCGCGGTCAGCTGCTGCGGCGTGAAGTGGACGCCGTCGGTCGAGCTACGAACCTCGACACCCTTCGGATCGACGTACGCGAGTGAGATCAGGCCGGACGGGCTCTCGGAGACGATCGGCTGCTCGACCGCCGACGCGAGCTTCACGGCAGCGCCGCTCGCCGTCCCACCCGAGACCCGCCGGATGAACACGTTCGAGCTGTTGATCGAGCTGTCGCGGTAGAGCACGAACACCCCGGCGGCCCCGGCGATGATCTGCGGCGAGTAGCCGGGGAAAGAGCTCTGCGACCAGGTGCTCGCGTCGTTGACGTCGCCCTGCCCCGACCACTCGCGCAGGAACACGTTGCCGCTGAGGTCGGCGAACGTCGCGATCGGGAGGTTGCCGTCGGTCGCCAGCGCGCCGTAGTAGGCCTGGTCACCGGTTCCGAGCTGGGCCTTGCTGCGGGTGTACTGACCGGCGCCCACCCCCTGGAAGAAGGTCCCGCCGGTCTCCGTGCGGCTGATCGTCCCGATCGAGGGGTTCGCCGTGCCGCCATACACGGTCGCCCCGCCGCTGAGCTCGTTGTCGCCGATGTTCCCCGGCCCAGTGATCGTCGCCCCGCCGTCGTCAGAGCTCCACAGGAACAGGTTGCTCTCGGAAGTCGAGCCGTCCGGGGTCGTGAAGCCGTCCGGGAAGCGGCGGTCCACAAGGAACAGCTGGTTGCCGATCGCGAGCGGCACAGGGCCGTCGAAGTCGTGGTTGCCGGCCGGGAAGTTGCCGGCGAAGTCGCCGCCGCCCTCGGGCTCCTGCGGATTCGGGACGCCCGTGCTCTGCGCGCACTGCTTCTGGCCTCGCTGCAGCGCGCAGTAGGCGATCGTGTCCGCCGACGTCGTTCCCCCGTCCTGTGCGTAGACGATCCGCGCGGTACCGGCGTCGTCGACGAGCAGGTTGGGGTATTTGCCGGTGCCGAGCGTGATCGACGGCAGCGGCGTCGCGACGACCCGCGGCAGGGTGGTCTTGCCCTTGTACCCGGGCGAGTGGTAGCTCGGAGCCTTACGCGCGGAGGCGGCCCCCGGCACAGCAACGATGAAAAGGGCCGCGGCGACGCCCACGGCTCGCGCCCTCCGGAACAACAGCCCTCCTCAGAACGGATTCCCCGGCGCTGCTTCGGATCCTACCTCAAGGGGACACCGGAATTCCCGACCCTGCTGGTAGGATATGAACCGATGATCTTCTCCTCGAAAGCCGAGTACGGCGTGCGGCTGATGGTCGAGCTCGGTCGCCAGACGCCTGAGCAGCCGACCAGTCTCAAGGCGATCGCCGACGCCGAGGGCCTGCCGCTCGCATACCTCGAGCAGGTGGTCGCGCGGCTGCGCAAGGCCGACCTGGTGATGAGCGCGCGCGGCGCGCACGGCGGTTACTGGCTCGCGCGGCCGGCGGACGAGATCACGATGGACGAGGTGGTGCAGGCGCTCGAGGGCTCGATCGCCCCGATGGAGTGCTTCGTGCACGACCACACCGAGCGGGTCCTGTGCTCGCACGAGCCCGATGCGGGCCGCGGGTGCGCGACCAAGCTGCTGTGGACCCGGGTCCAGGGCGGAATCATCAAGTCGCTGCAGACGACGACGCTCGCCGAGCTCGTGGAGTTCTCGCGGCGGACCGATCGGGCGCCGGTCGAGCGAGTGCCGACGGTGGCGGCGTGATGGCCGATCTCGAGATCCGCGACCTCCACGTCCGTGCCGGCGAGAGGGAGATCCTCCGCGGGCTCGATCTCGCCGTCTCGAAGGGCGAGATCCACGCGCTGATGGGACCAAACGGATCGGGCAAGTCGACGCTCGCGAACACGATCATGGGCCACCCGAACCTCGAGGTGACGGAGGGCGCCATCATTTTCAACGGCGAGGACATCACCCACGCCTCGCCGGACGAGCGCTCCCGGATGGGTCTGTTCATGGCCTTCCAGTACCCGGTTTCGGTGCCCGGCGTGACCGTCACCAAGTACCTGCGCACCGTGCTGAATGCCCACCGCGAGGCCCACGGCGAGGAGCCGATCCCGCTGAAGGACTTTCGTCAGACGGTCGAGGCCGCGATGAAGCTCACGGACGTCCCCAAGGAGTTCTCCAGCCGTTACCTGAACGAGGGTTTCTCCGGTGGCGAGAAGAAGCGGATGGAGATCCTGCAGCTCGCGCTCCAGCACCCGGAGGTGGCGATCCTCGACGAGACCGACTCGGGACTCGACATCGACGCGCTGCGGGTCGTCGCGAACGGCGTCAACTCCGTCGCCGGACCGGACATGGGCGTCCTGATCATCACCCACTACCAGCGGATCCTCCACCTGGTGCAGCCGAGCCATGTGCACGTGATCTACCAGGGGCGGATCGTCCGAGAGGGTGGGCCGGACCTGGTGACCGAGCTCGAGGCGAAGGGCTACGGCTGGATCACCGACGAGGAAGCGGCGGCGTGAGCACCGTCGGCGAGACGCAGGACCTCGCCGCCGTCGCCGAGCAGTTCCCCGTCCTCCGGCGGGACCCGAACCTCGTATACCTCGACTCGTCTGCCACCTC
This sequence comes from uncultured Solirubrobacterales bacterium, assembly GCA_963788565.1. GTDB lineage: Bacteria > Actinomycetota > Thermoleophilia > Solirubrobacterales > Solirubrobacteraceae > Palsa-465. The sequence goes on from CAWBHJ010000002.1 coordinate 340,047, forward strand.
GCAGACGCCGCAGCCGGTGATCGACGCGATGACGCGGTACTACACCGAGTACCGCGCGTCGATCCACCGCGGCGTGTACCCGCTCGCGGTCGAGGCGACCGACGCGTACGAGGGCGCCCGCCGCCGGATCGCGGAGTGGCTCGGCTCGACGCCGGAGGAGACGATCTTCACCGCGAACGCGACCGCGGCGATCAACCTCGTCGCCTACACCTGGGGCCGCCAGAACGTCAACCGGGGCGATCTCGTGGTGCTGACCGAGATGGAGCACCACTCGAACATCGTCCCGTGGCAGATCCTCTGTCAGGACCGCGAGGCCGAGCTCGCGTACGTGCCGGTGCTCGACGACGGGCAGCTCGACCTCGACGCGCTCGACGAGCTGCTCGAGCGCGGGCCGAAGCTGGTCGGAGTCGTGCACGTGTCGAACGTGGTCGGCACGATCAACCCTGTCAAAGAGATCGCGCGTCGCGCGCACGAGGCTGGGGCGGTGGTGCTCGTGGACGGAGCCCAGGCCGTCCCGCAGATGCCGGTCGAGCTGCGGGAGCTCGACGTTGACTTCTATGCGTGGACGGGCCACAAGGCCTACGGTCCGACCGGGATCGGCGTGCTCCACGGCCGCCGCGCGCTGCTCGAGGAGATGCCCCCGTTCATCGGCGGCGGCCACATGATCCGGACGGTCGCCGCGAACGAGTCGACCTGGACCGACCTGCCATGGAAGTTCGAGGCGGGGACCTCCCAGATCGCCGAGGCGATCGGGCTCGGAGCGGCGGTCGACTGGATCCGCGTGATCGGGATCGACAGGATCCGCGCGCACGAGGAGCCGCTCGTCGCCGAGACGCTCCAGCTGCTCGCCGCGGAGATGCCGGGCGTGACGATCCACGGTCCGTCCGACGCCGCCGACCGCGGCGCGGTCGTGTCGTTCTCGCTCGAGGGCGTGCACCCGCATGACGTCGGCGAGATCCTCGGGCGGGAGGGAATCTGCATCCGCGCCGGGCACCACTGCGCCCAGCCGCTGATGCGGCGGCTCGGCGTCAGCGCCACCACCCGCGCGTCGTTCGCGGTGCACAACTCGACGGCCGACGTCGAGCGCCTGATCGAGGGGCTCGGGACCGTCCGCCGCGTGATGCAGCTCTAGGGCCGCTCAGCGCTTCGAGAGTCTCGCGATCAGCGACCGGTAGACGGCGAACGCCGGCTTCGGCGAATAGTCGTCGCGCATCAGGCCGTACTGCGTCTGGAAGTTACCGCTGCTCGAGTTGGCATCGCGCAGGTCGAACCACGTGTAGCCGGTGATGGGGTAGGCGTTGCGCGCGCGCGTGAACGCGGCGATCGTCGCCTTCATCGATTCGACCTGCATCGCGTCCGTCCGGCCGGGTCCCGTCGGGTACCCGCTCTCGGACACGTGCAGCGGCATGGTCGGCGGGATGCCCGCGGCGAGAAGATTTCGATGGAGTTGCGCCAGCGCCTCGTCGATGAACCGGGTCGTGCCGGCGGCCAGACTCTTGCCGCGCATTGACGGACCCCAGGTCCCGGGATAGATGTCGAGGCCGACCCAATCGACCGCCGCTCGAAACGCGCCGCCGCCGTGGCTGCCCAGGTAGCTCCAGAAGTTCCGATCGCTGCGGGCCGTGACGTACGCCCAGTTGAAGCCGACCTTGAGCTGGGTGAATCGCGCCCGGCGGACCTCCTGTTTGGCAGCAAGCACTCCCGCGATCAGAGCGTCCCGCACCGCGGCGTAATAACCGTCGGCCACGTTCGGCGCGCCCCCGACGTTCGCCTCGTTGGTGACCTGCAGGGAGACGAACCGCGGGTTGCCGCCCAGCGAGCGAACGGTCGCCCGCACGAAATCGGCGAAATGCGAAACGTCGGCCCGGGTGCCGCCGGTCTGCGGGCGGTAGGTGAGCGCGAGCTCGACGTCGAGGTGGGCGCGGCTGTAGCCGGCGAGCTCGCCACCGATCTGCTGCGCGACCGATTGGCCGTTCGGTCCGGTGTACGCGGCATATAGGCGAACGACGAACGGCTGTCCTGCATGCCGCAGCCGCAGCAGCGCCGCCAGCCGCTTGGCGGGGTTCTCAGGCGCGACCGGACCGCTGGGGCCCACCGTGCCGGCGGCTCCGCCGGGGTAGATCCCGAACACCAGCGGTTTCGTGGAGCTCGATCTGCCGGCATCGGCGACAGACGCCGTGCCGGCGACCGTTGCGATCACGCCGGCGAGGGCAGCCGCCGTGAGCAATGCTCGCCTATCGAGATCAACCCCCATCCACGCTCCTGCCTCGGTTGGCGTCCAAGGCCCCGGGGCTGATAGTACGGCTTGGCCTCGGTCGACGCCGGGTCTCGGGCGGCGGAGCGCGAGCTTGCGCTCGGGCTGCGTGGGAACGTCAGGACTGCTCGGACTGCCTGACCGGCGTCCAGCGCTGCTCGATCCGCCGCCACTTCCAGATCGCGAGCGCAACCAGCCAGGTCAGGGCGAACAGCGCGACGATCGCGTAGCCGAGCGTGCCGAAGTCGAGTCCGTGCAGCCAGCTCCAGAAGCCGCCGGTCAAGCCGAGCTTCGCGGAGAGCACCTGCGTCAGCTCGATCGACCCGATCAGGAGCGCGACGAACACCGACAGCGAGGTGACCGTGATGTTGTAGTAGAGCTTGCGGACCGGGCTGGAGAACGCCCACGAGTAGGCCTTGGTCATGAACACGCCGTCGGCGGTGTCCATCAGCGACATCCCCGCCGCGAACAGGATCGGCAGCGAGATCAGCGCGAGCGGGGCGACCTTCCCCGTCGCAGCGCCCGCGGTCAGCGCGAGCAGCCCGACCTCGGACGCGGTGTCGAAGCCGAGGCCGAAGAGGATTCCGATCGGATACATGTCTCGGCTCGAGCGCACGAGCCGCAGCGGCCGCGCGAAGAACCGGCTCATCAGGCCGCGCTGCTGCAGCTGTTCCTCGAGCACCTGCTCGTCGTAGCGGCCGGCTCGGAGCTCCCGGCCGACGGCGACGATCCCGTTCAGCACGACGAGGTTCAGCGCGCCGATCGCGAGCAGGAACAGTCCTGAGACGGCCGCGCCGATCGTGCCGCCGTAGAACTGGAGCGTCGGCAGCGCGCTGTGCACGGCCCCGGCCGCGATCGCGAGCCCGAGCGACAGCACGAACACGATCGTCGAATGGCCGAGCGAGAAGAAGAACCCGGCTCCGAGCGGGCGCTTCCCCTCGGACAGCAGCTTGCGCGTCGTGTTGTCGATCGCAGAGATGTGATCGGCGTCGAACGCATGGCGCAGCCCGAACGTGTAGGCGAGCACTGCGAGGCCACCGAGCACCGGGTATCGCGGCGCGTACACGATCACGAGCGTGATCCCGACCACGTGGAGCCCGGCGACCGCGCCCGTGAGGCCGGTCAAACTGCGGCGCTCGGCGGGATCGAACGCCGCCGCGATGCGCCGCAACCTGCTCATGCCGCCGCGCGAGCAGCGCCCGCCCAGGGCAGCTCGACGATCTGCCCGCCGGGCACGGCCACGCCGCGAACGCGGGCTACACCCTCGCTCCACAGCGTGTACGTGCCGGCGGGCAGCTGGTCGAACACCGCGGTGTACGCGGGCCGTCCACCCGCGTCTCTCTCGAGCACTTCCTTGTGACTGCGGCGCTCATCGTCGTCGGCCGGGCTTATCTCGATCTGCTCGTGCATCGCGCTTAGGTCGTCTCGTTCGCGCCCGACATGACGGTCACCTCGCCGCGCTGGGCGTCGCGCACGTAGGCCATCACCGGCTCCTGCGGGTTGGGCGAGGAAGGCTCGGCGACCTGACCCTTCTTGTCGCCGGAGAGGGCGACCGCTGTGGGCAGGCCGATCGCTGCCGCACCGGCCGCTGCTCCGGCGGAGGCCTTGAGAAAGGACAGTCGTTTGACTCCACTCCCCTCGCGCTGCTCATCACTCATTCGAGCTCCTCTCCGAATTGCCGCGCGCTGCCCCGCGGGGTGACTGGAACCAACTACCGCCGACTACGCAGCCGGGGCGGAGTTGGATCACTCCGGATCTCGGTGATCTGCGAGCGGGTGCTGCTGCGTAGGAGCGGTTGTCAACGACGAACGGAGGGCCGGATGCTCGGGCTCGAAAATCCCCTTCACATCGCGATCGTGCTGGTGGTGGTGCTGCTCCTGTTCGGCGCCAAGCGGCTCCCGGAGATGGGCCGCTCGCTCGGCTCCGGGCTGCGCGGCTTCAAGGAGTCGATCAGCGGCGAGTCGGAGTCGGCCCCGCCCGCTGCTGCCGCGCCGGCAGAGCAGCTTCCGGCGGGCGAGCGCGCCCGCGAGGCCGCCTAGAGGGCACGAACGTTGCGGAATCGCCCCGGCTTGGGGCCGTCCGCAACGCCGAGGCCCGGAGCGGGCGCTCTTGTTGCACCCGCGGGTGGACCAGGGGCTGATTGCAACGATCGGGCCCTGTGGGGCGGGTGAACGCGACTTCGGTGACGTGGGCGCCCGCGATTGTCGTGTTCGCCCGGCCGCGTCGCGGCGCCCGCGAGGCCTAAGCCTTCGCGACGATGAACGGCGTACTCGTCGGCGCGCGCGTCCCGCGCCCGGGCTCGACCGTAACGAGCAGATGATCCCCGGCCTGGACGGGGCGCTCGACCATTACCGAGCCCGAGCTGACGATGAACGTCCCGGCGGGAACAGGCGCACCGTGGCCCCGCTGGACCCACAGCTCGTCGACATGGTTCGCCGCGGGAGCGGGCAGGCGGCTGACGACGAGCTCGGCGTGAGAGCCGGTCAACCGCACGGATGCGCGGGCGCCGGCGACGTGCGCGGGCCCCATGACCTGTGCGTGGATCGTCCGGCTGTTCTTGATCACGGTCGAGTTCAGCGACAGGATCACGCCGACCACGATGACCGCGGCGGCGCACGTCGCCACCAGCACAACTGACGGGCGGACGCCGGAAATCGAAGGCCACCAGCGCCTCCGCCCCGAAGACACATCGGGGCCGTCGGCCGCGTCGCCGGCCGCGCGCAGCAGCTCGGCCTCGCGATCGACGGTGTCCATCACGCGCGACTTCAGCTCGGGTGGCGGCTCGACCTGGGGGACGGAGGCCGGCAGCACGTCGACCGCTGATCGGAGCCACTCGAGCTCGGCGCGGCACTCGTGGCAGCCGGCGAGGTGCTCGCGGAGGCGAGCGCTTTCCTCCTCGGGCAGAGCGCCGAGCGCATACGCGGCGAGCGAATCCGAGAACTCTCGATGCTCGGTCCCGCTGATCACAGCACCGCCTCCCTTGGTTCGATGCTGGCACGCAGCTTCTCGAGCGCCAGGCGCATCCGGCCTTTGACGGTACCGAGCGGTGTGTTCAGCATCTCCGCGATCTGCTCGTGCGTGAAGCCGCCGAAGTAAGCGAGCTCGACGACACGCCGCTGATCGTTCGGGAGCTCCCCGAGCACGGCGCGCATCGAGCGGGCCTCCTCGCGGCGGGCGACCTCGGCCTCGGTCCGCTCGGGCGCCTCGATCCGCTCCGCGGCCTGGTCGTCGCCGGCCCGCAGCCGGTCGTGGACGGTCGATCGCCGGAGCACGTCGATCGCGCGGTTGTGGACAACGCCGAGCAGCCACGTGCGGACGCTGCCGCGGGTCCGGTCATACCGAGCGCCGCTGCGCCAGATCGAGAGGAACGCCTCTTGCGCCACCTCCTCGGCCGCCGCCCGCACGCCGCAGATCCGGTACGCGAGCGAGAACACGACGGTGCTGTGGCGCTCGTAGATCACCTCGAACGCCTGCGCGTCGCCGCCGGCGACGAGCTGCATCAGATCCTCGTCTCCGAGCTGGAGCAGCCCGGTCGCCCGGGAGCGTAGGTGTGAACGACGCTGGATGGCCATCGCGCACCGAACACTACGTAGCGACGGTGCGTCCGGATCAGCGCCGAGTCAGTTTCGCGACCAGGATTCGATAGACGGCGAACGCCGGCTTGGGCGAGTAGTCATCGCGCAGGAGCCCGTACTGGCTTTGGAAGCTCGAGCTCGACGAGTCGGAGTCCCGCAGATCGAACCAGGAGTAGCTGGTCACGTTGTAGGTCCTGCGCGCTGCTTCGATCGCCGCGATTCCCGAGCGCAGCGAGGTGACCTGCATATTCGCGGTGCGGCCGGGCCCGGTCGGGTAACCGCTCTCCGAGACGTGCAACGGAATCGTTCGAGGGATCCTGGCGAGCGGCATCAGCGTCGAGTCCAGCATGCTCAGCGCCCGAATCAAGAATGCGGTGGTGCCGGCTTGCAGGCTCCGCGAGCGCAGCGGCGTCCCCCACGTTCCCGGATAGGCATCGATGCCCACCCAGTCGAGCGCAGCCACGAAGCTGCGGCCGCCGTGGCGGCCGAGGTAGGTCCAGAAGGCACGGTCACCGGCACCGGTCAGAGCCGCCCAGTTGAAGCCGACCTTGATCTGCTTGAAACCGTCGCCGCGTGCCTCCTGCTTGGCCGCGATGACGCCCCGAATCAGCGCGTCCTTGGCGCCCGCGTAGTAGCCGTCGGCAACGTTGGGAGCTTCGCCGACGTTGGTCTCATTGGTGACCTGGAGGGACACGAGCCGACGGTTTGAGCCCAGCGCGCGCACCGTGTTGCGAACGAAACCGACGAAGCCACCGACGTCCGGGCCGCGACCTTGAGGGCGATACGTCAGTACCAGCTCGATGTTGAGGCCTGCGCTCGTGTAGTCGTGCAGCTGCGGAGCCAGCTGAGCACCGGCGGGCTCGCCCCCCGGACCGTAGTACGCGGCGTAGAGCCGCACCACGAACGGTCGTCCGGCAGGTCGCAGGCGTCGCAGGGCGGCCAGTCGCTTGGCCGGATCGTCCGGCTTGACCTGACCGCTCGGTCCGAGAACGCCAGCCGCGCCTCCGGGGTAGATACCGAAGACGAGCGGGGCGATGCCGGCCTTGGCCGCCGGGCGATCGTGCTGCGGCTGACCGGCGGCGCCGGTCGTGAGGATCCAGCCTGCCACGGCGACCGCGGTCATCGCCATCAGTGGCCTCACGCGGAGTCCCGGCTGGTTCCGCAGCGAGCCGAGCGCGCGCCGCGCGTGTGCAAGCGCCGCCAACTCAGCGGCCGCTTCCCGCGGGCCACCACTCGCATGTTCCGGTCATCCGTGTCCCCCTCTACGTCGAACCGCAAAAACCCGCGGATGCAGTGTACGGGCAAGCCAGCCAAGAACTAGCCCCGCATTCGCGCCCGGAAAGCAAGCACTCGAAGCCTCGTCGCGGCTGAACGATCACCTGTTCGCAAGCCGGTCCCACAGTGCTTCGAAATGCCGCCTGTGCAGGCTTAACGCGGGTGATCGCTACGCGGTGGCGCGCCGCACACGTTCCTCAAAGGGAAGCTCCACTTATGTTCTATTTACGATCTGTCACGTTGACAGACTCGTAAATAAACGTGGTAAGCTACGCTGGCTGCCAGGGAGGCATGAGCACTGCGGTGTGGAGGGGGAGCGGTTCGCGAGGAGCCGGCACGAGGCCTCGCGCTCAATAACGAAATCAATTTCGGGGGTCGTGACTCGATCGGGCGCGACCGCCTTGGGGCACCTATGCACTCGACTCTCTTTAGGCTTAATTTACGAATCGTCAAAATGACGCGCCGTAACTAAACCTGATAAGCTGTGATTGCAGCCACGGAGGCCTTGAGGCTGCGATCAACTGGACTGACGTTGCGCGGAGCCGGCAACGAGCTGTGCTCCGCCCTCGGCTATGAACCCGATTCGGCGGTCGTGACCCGACTGGGCGCGACCGCCTTGGTGAACCTATGGACAGACACGACAAATCAAGCGAGGGAGAAGAGCCTCCCTACCGCCACCGCAGCGTAAGCGCGCTGTCGCGTGGCGACCGTGTCCGCCTGCTGGCGCTAGCGGTGGTGTGGGCCGCGGTCAACGGCAGCTTCTGGGTCTGGTGGCTCGGGCACGCCGGCGAGGGCACGCCGTGGATGTACTGGATCGAGACGATCGCGCTCGTCTACCAGGTGACCCTGTTGCCGTCCGTGTACTGGTGGTTCGTGAGCAAGATGCGCCGACCGGTCGAGGTAGAGGCGCCCGCCGGGATGCGCGTCGCCATGATCACCCTATGCGTCCCCTCCAGCGAGTCGCTGGGGGTGATCGGCGAGCAGCTTCACGCGCTACGGGCGGTCGACTACCCGCACGACAGCTGGGTCCTCGACGAGGGAGGCTCTGAGGAGGTCCGTGCGCTGGCCGAGGCGAGCGGAGTCAAATACTTCACCCGAAAGGGGATCGACCGCTGGAACGAGCCGCGCCCCCCGTTCCAGCGCAAGACCAAGGCGGGCAACGTCAACGCGTGGCTGGACCACATCGAGGCGCTCGGTCTCGACTACGAGGTGTTCGTCCAGCTCGACATCGACCACCGACCCCGTCGCGACTACCTCGACCGTGTCCTTGGCTATTTCCGCGACTCCAAGATCGGCTGGGTCCAGGCGCCGAGCGTGGTCGGCAACCTCGAGAACTGGGCGGCTAGGGGCCTCGCCGAGCAGGATCTCGTCTTCCAGGGCCCGCTGCAGATGGGCTTCTACGGGACGACCGGGACGCCCTTCATCATCGGCTCGCACACTGGCTACCGCACCTCGGCGGTCCGCGAGATCGGCGGCTTTCAGCCCACCAGGGCCGAGGACCACCTCGACACGGTCGTGCTGGCCGCCCATGGCTACAGGGGCGTGTTCGTGCCCGAGCTGATTGCGGTGGGGGACGGTCCGCACGACCTCGCCACCTACCTGCGGCAGCAGTTCGCCTGGGCACACTCGATGATCCAGATCTTCCTCCGGCACACGCCGAGGCTGATCCGCCGCTACTCCCCGGGCCAGGCCCTCCAGTTCCTGTTCGCGCAGAGCTGGTACACGCTGTGGTCGGTCTCGTTCGCGCTGCTGTGGGTGCTGCCGGCGGTGGCGCTGCTCATCCACCAGCCAATCGTGAGCATGAAGCTCGGCGGGTTCTTCCTCTACTTCGTTCCGGTGATTCTCGCGTCCAGCTTGATGTGGGCCGCGAGCCGCAAGTGGTTCCAGCCGCAGGGCCTCCGGCTCTCGTGGCGTGGGGTGATCCTGCAGACAGCGCGCTGGCCCGTGGTGCTGTGGGCGCTGGTCAACGTCGTCTTCCGGGTCAAGCGCAACTACATGATCACCCCGAAGGGTGTGACCGGTCAGAAGGGCCCGCGCGCGATCAGCATCTACGGTCCGTACCTCGCGCTGGTGGCCGTGCCGCTGCTCGCGATCTGGGTCTTCTACATGAGCTCGGGCGACGTCGCGGTGGCGGGCGTGTACTGGATCGCGCTGGCGAACGCGGCGATGGGGCTGGTGGTGCTCGCGACCACGGTGACGCTCGACGTGCTGTCGACCTGGCGCGCGCGCAGCCTGCTCGTTGCGGTCCGGTCGAGGGCAGGCGTGATCCTCGCCTCCGCCGGGCTGCTCGTGCTGCTCGTGTCCCTGACGCTGACCGTGTGGCAGCCGATGACGCAAGCGATCGTCTAGGCCGAGCGATGGGCACGACTACGCACAGCAAGCCCTCTCGAGCTCGGCGCATCCGCAGGCGCTTGGCGGTCGCGATCGTCCCGGTGATGCTCGTCGCCGGGTTGTCCGCACTGCTGGCAGTTCAGGCCGGCTCTAGTCCGCTCTTTCAGCACGCGAAACCGCAGCAGGCGGCCGTACGGGCTTTGCCTGCCAGCGTCTCGCTCGGCGTAACGACGACCCCGCTCGCGCAGAACTGGTGGCGTCAGTGGCGGCCCGGTGACCTTCGCACGGTCAGCCGGTTCGAGCGCGCCACGCACGTTCACGCGCAGATCGTGATGTGGTATGCCGACTGGCAGCACAACGGCAGCCCGCCTGTCGCTCAGCTGGCCGCGATCACTAGGCGCGGCAGTATTCCCGAGATCACTTGGGAGCCGTGGGATGCCAGCAAGGGTCTCCACAAGCCGCAGCCGCGGTATCAGCTGCGCAACATCATCGACGGGAAGTTCGACCCCTACATCCGCAGCTGGGCGCGGTCGCTGGCAGCGTTCGGGCGCCCCGTGCTGCTGCGCTTCGCGCAGGAGATGGACGGCAACTGGTACCCGTGGGACGAGCACGCCAACGGCAACCGGAGCGGCGAATTCGTCAAGGCGTGGCGCCACGTCCACGACATCTTCACCACCGAGGGGGCGACCAACGTGAACTGGATCTGGAGTCCGGCCTTCGCGATCTCCAATCAGCAGTTTCCCGGAGCGCAGTACGTCGACACGCTCGGCTTGACCTGCCTCAATAGCGGTCGCACGGCGCGTGGCGGCGGCTGGCGAAGCTTTGCGAAGCTCTGCGCCCGGCCGATCGCGAAGCTACACGCGCTTGACCCGGCGATGCCGATCCAGCTCTCCGAGGTCGGTACGAGCGCGTCCGGGGGAAGCCAGGCGGCTTGGATCGCCGGCATGTTCGCCTACCTCGGCATGCATCCCGAGGTCAAGTCGCTCGTCTGGTTCAACGTTCGCGGGACGAAGGACTGGGTGCTTCAGGATTCGTCCCCCGCGCAGCGCGAGTTTGCGGTCGGGATCGGCAGCGCCCGGCCGAGCTGACCTCCGAGTGGACCGCGGATCGGCGGCCCGCCGCTACGCTTGATCGAGGATGGACGATCTCTACCGCGAGAACATCCTCGACCACTACAAGCACCCCCACAACTGGAGCCCGCCGGGGGAGGAGATCGCCGACCCCGACCTCGAGTTCCACGATCTGAACCCGTTGTGCGGCGACGAGCTGACCGTGCAGCTGGCGGTTGACGACGACGGCCGGATCGAGGACATCCGATTCCTCGGCCACGGATGCGCGATCTCTCAGGCAGCGGCGTCGATGACCTCCGACGAGGTCAAGGGCATGAACGTCCGCGACGTGCTCGAGCTCGACCGCTCGTTCGTGCTCGAGCTGCTCGGCATCGACATCTCCGCGACGCGGATGAAGTGCGCGCTCCTGTCGCTGAAGGTGCTGAAGAGCGCCTCGCTCGGGCAAGCGGCGGAGTGGGAGCCGGAAACGTCCGAGAGCAGCGCCGCGTAACCGGCGCGCGCCGCTTAGCGGCTGAGTACCCTGGCCGCGTCCAGGCAGGGGAACCGGCCCCGCCGTGTCTTCGGGAGAAACACGCATGCGCCGTACAAGAGTCGTGAGCGGCCTAGGGGCCGCGGTCGCCGTCGTCGTAGTGCTCGCCACCGCGAGCGTGGCATCAGCCGCCTCGCCCACCGGCGCGCTGATCCCCGCCCACAAGGGGCAGGTGCTGCCGACGCACGGCGGAACCACCAGCAGCCTCAACTGGTCGGGCTACGCGGTCACGCCCGGGAGTGGGATCACCGCGGTGTCCTCGTCCTTCACGGTCCCGTCGGCGGGACTCGTTCCGCCAGGTTTCGCCGCCACCTGGACGGGGATCGGCGGCTACAGCACGAGCGACCTGATCCAGGCCGGAACGGCGGAGCAGTCGCTGCCCAACAACCCGCTGGTCGGCGCGCAGTACTACGCCTGGTACGAGCTGCTGCCCAACAGCGAAACGCAGCTGACCAACTGCAGCGGCGATGCGAACTGCACCGTCACGCCCGGCGACCAGGTCACGGTCAACATCAGCAACGTGTCAGGCAACACCTGGAGCATCTCGCTCTCCGACAGCGGCAAGTGGAGCTGGAGCCAGAACGTCACGTACGCCTCAACCGAGTCCTCGGCGGAGTGGATCCTCGAGGCGCCGACGCTGGTCGCGCAGACGATCCTCGCGCCGGTCGGCACGGTCCACTTCGGCCCGACGTCGACGTACACGGACGGCAGCGGGACGCACACGATCGCGGCGGGCAATCCGACCCAGATCGACCTTGGGACCGGCGTGGTCAACGAGGCGACCCCGTCGGCGCTCGCGTCCGACGGCCAGTCGTTCAACGACTGCGCGTACGCGCAGAGCTGCGCCGCGCCGTAAGCGGAACCGACTCGCGGCCAGGCCCTCGTCCACCCCGGGCGGGGGCCGCTGCGAATCGCCGCCGCGGGACCGCTAGACGAAGGTGACCCGGCCGCTGCGGATGTCGTAGACGGCGGCGACGACCTTGATCTGCCCCGACTGCACCGCCTTGGAGACGATCGGACCCTTCGAAGCAAGCAGGCGGGCCTGCTGCTGGGCATTGACTCGGGTGACGCGCGGCACCGTGCGCCGGCCCTTGGGCACCGACTTCACCGCCGGCACGATCAGGTCCACGACCGGTCCGATCGCGCCGAACTTCTTGGGCGGGAAGCTCGCCTTCCCGCTGACGAGGTCGAGCGCCGACTTGACCGCCCCGCAGTTGCTGTGGCCCAGCACGACCACGACCTTGACGCCGAGGACGGCGATTCCGTACTCGGTGCTCCCAAGCGTCCCCTGGTCGACCGTGTTCCCGGCGATCCGCGACACGAACAGGTTGCCGAGGTGGATGTCGAACACGAGGCTGGGTGAGATCCGGGAGTCGGCGCAGGTGATGAACGCCGCGAACGGCTTCTGCGAGCTCGCCTGCCGCTCGCCGACCGGCGAGAAGTCCCGCAGCTCGAGCTTGTCCTTGACGAAGCGCTCGTTGCCGCGCTTCAGGAGCTGGATCGCCTGGTCAGGAGTCTTCGGGTGGGGGAACTGCTGGCCGGAGGAGTCGGCGAGCGCAACTCCGGCGCCGCCGGCCGCGAGGCCTGCGGTTCCCGCCGCGGCACCGGCAAGAAAGCCGCGTCGAGACAGATTTGAGTCCTGGCCCATCTTCGTTACCCCCTCGTTAGTCCGTTCGTTGCAGAGCGTACAACCCGGCGGATCGGCGATCGATGCGGAGCTTGCCGGGAATGCCAACTGAAGGTCAACAACCCCCCAATCCGGCTACACTTCGATCAGAAATCCGATCACCGCGCTAGGTTTTAGGAGCAATGCCCGAGATCATCGAAGTTTGTCCTCTTTCTGAGCTGCAGCCAGGCGAGCGCCGCCTGGTCGAGTGGGAGGATCTCGAGATCGGCGTGTTCAACTGCGGCGGCACGCTGTACGCGATCGAGGACCGCTGCTCGCACGACAACGGGCCGCTCGCCGAGGGCGAGTTCGACGAGGACAGCTGCACGGTCGAATGTCCCCGGCACGGCTCCGTGTTCGACATCACGACCGGCGTGCCGAAGACTTTGCCCGCATACGTTCCGGTGGACACCTTCCCGGTGATCGTCGAGGACGAAACGATCAAGCTGGAGGTGGACTAGTGGCTCTGACCGAGAACGAGACGCTCCGCGAGATCAACGCCGACTACACCGAGCGCTTTGGCTTCCACGACGCCGAGAACTACCTTTACAAGGCGCCGAAGGGGCTGAACCGCGAGATCGTCGAGAAGATCTCGGAATTCAAGTCCGAGCCGCAGTGGATGCGCGACTTCCGGCTGAAGGCGCTCGATCACTTCCTGTCCCGCCCGCAGCCGACCTGGGGCTCGCCGATGCTCGCCGAGGTCGACTACGACGACATCCACTATTTCGTGCGCGCCTCCGAGCGCGCCGAGCGCTCGTGGGACGACGTGCCCGAGGACGTCAAGAACACGTTTGACCGGCTCGGAATTCCCGAAGCCGAGAGGAAGTTCCTCTCAGGGGTTGGAGCCCAGTACGAGTCTGAAGTCGTCTACCACCAGGTCCACGAGGACCTTGAGAAGCAGGGCGTGATCTTCCTCGACATGGACTCGGCGCTGCGCGACCACGAGGAGCTCGTTCGCGAGTACTTCTCAACGATCATCCCGCCCAACGACAACAAGCTCGCCGCGCTGAACTCGGCGGTCTGGTCGGGGGGGTCGTTCGTGTACGTGCCGCCCGGCGTCCACGTAGAGATGCCGCTGCAGGCCTACTTCCGGATCAACACCGAGTCGATGGGCCAGTTCGAGCGGACGCTGATCATTGCCGACGAGGGTTCGTATGTGCACTACGTAGAGGGATGCACGGCGCCGACCTACAGCGCCTCGTCGCTGCACTCGGCGGTGGTCGAGCTGATCGCCAAGCCCGGCGCGCGGATCCGCTACACGACCGTGCAGAACTGGTCGACCAACGTGTTCAACCTGGTCACCAAGCGCGCGGTCGCGGAAGCGGACGCGACGGTCGAGTGGGTCGACTGCAACCTCGGTTCGAAGCTGACGATGAAGTACCCGTCGGTCTATCTGATGGGCGAGCGCGCCCACGGCGAGGTCCTGTCGATCGCGTTTGCGGGCGCGGGCCAGCACCAGGACGCCGGCGCGAAGATCATCCACGCCGCCCCGAACACGACCTCGAACATCTTCGCCAAGTCGATCTCCAAGGACGGCGGGCGCGGGTCCTACCGCGGCCTGCTCGAGATCGCCAAGGGCGCTCACGGCGCCCGCTCGAAGGTCGTTTGCGACGCGCTGTTGCTCGACGAGAAGTCGCGTTCTGACACGTACCCCACGATCCGGATCGGTGAGGAGGACGTGAACGTCGCGCACGAGGCGACGGTTTCGAAGGTCGGCGATGACCAGCTCTTCTACCTGATGTCCCACGGGATTCCCGAGGACGAGGCCTCGAAGCTGATCGTCAATGGGTTCATCGAGCCGATCACGAAGGAGCTGCCGATGGAGTACGCGGTCGAGATGAACCGCCTGATCGAGCTCCAGATGGAAGGCTCGATTGGCTAGTTCGCAGGCGCTCGAGCTGCCGCAATTCAAGGGCCGCCCGGGCTGGGAGTTCACCGACATCTCCGGGCTCGACCTTGCGTCCTATGAGCCGGTCACCGGTCCCGAGGACGCGGAGCCGGCGGAGCTCCTGTTCGACGTCCCGACCGCTGAGCTGCCGCCGGGGGTGATCGTCACGAGCATCGCGGAGGCGCCACCGGAGCTGCTCGGAAGGCTGGTCGCCGACGACGACGTGTTCACGGTGCTCAACGATGCCGCCGAGTACCGCGTGGGCTCGTTCGTGTACGTGCCGCCCGGGGTCGCGCTCGAGCAGCCGATCTCGCTGCGGACGGTCCAGGCGACCGCCGGGACGCTGCTCAACCAGCGCACGCTGATCGTGCTCGAGCAGGGCGCGCAGGCTGAGGTCTGGGAGCAGTTCCTGTCGGGCTCCGAGGAGCTCGACGGGGTCTTCAACGCGGTCACCGAGCTGCGCCTCGGCGAGGGCGCGCATCTGCGCTACGTGTGTGGTCAGGCGCTCTCCGAGAAGAGCTGGATCTTCGGCGCACAGCGCGCCGAGGTCGGGCGCGACGCCTCGCTCGACTGGGTCGCGCTCGGGTTCGGCTCGGCGCGCGGCCGCGTGCGGATGGAGACGCGGCTCGGCGGCGAGGGCGCCGAGGCCCGGGTCACCGGCGCATACGCGACCCACGGCCGCCAGCACATCGACTTCGACACGACGCAGGAGCACGCGGCGCCGAACACGACCTCGGACCTGGCGTTCCGCGGCGTGCTCCAGGGCCGCTCGACGGCCGTCTGGAAGGGCAACATCATCGTCGACCCCGGCGCGCAGAAGACGGACGCCTTCCAGGAGTCGCGCAACCTTCTGATCTCCAAGCGGGCCCACGCCGACGCGATTCCGGGCCTCGAGATCCAGGCCAACGACGTCCGCTGCACGCACGCCGCGGCGGTCGCGCAGGTCGACCCCGAACAGCTCTTCTATCTGCGCTCGCACGGGCTCGGCGACGACATCGCCAAGCAGCTCGTGATCGAGGGCTTCCTCGAGGCGCTGGTCGAGCGCTTCGAGCGGGGGCCGGTGCGCGAGCGTCTCGCCGAGGCGCTCGAGCGGCGGCTCGAGCTCGTCCTCGCCGGCTGACCAACGCCCGCTAGCCGGTGAAGTGGACCGTGATCGAGGTGCTGGTCGTCGCGCCGGCGCCGTCGGTCGAGGTCGCCGTGAGCGTGTTCGCGCCGGACGTCAGCCCCACGATCGCGGTCCACTGTCCGCTGTGGACCGTCGCGTGAACGCCGTTGACGACCACGTTGGCGATGTCGACCGTGTCACTGACGGTCCCACTCACCTTGATCGGCGTCTTCGTCACCGTCGCGCCGTTGGCCGGCGAGGTGATCGAGACGACCGGCTTCGGCAGCTGCGCGATCTGGAATGCATCGACGACGTTCCCGGCCCCGACGAACAGCCGGCCGCCGCCCGCGCTCGGGGTGGTGAAGTGCTCGGCGCCCGGGATCGAGGTGCTGAACGCGACCGCGCCGGTCGTCGGGTTGAGCCCGTAGAGGATGTCGCTGCTGACCGAGACGACCCACACCAGGCCGCCCGCCACGATCGGCGGTGAGGTCGCGCCGTCAGGTCCCGACCATCGCACCGTGAACGTGCCCTTCGTTCCGCTGTACGTGAGCGCCACGACCGAGCCGCCACCGCCACCGGGGTCCCCGCAGGGGACGTAGATCCAGCCGTTGTTGTACGCCGGCCCTCCCCAGCTCCCGGACGAGCAGATCGTCTCGTGGAACGCAGAGGGATCGGGTTGCCCGGCAACGCCGGTACCGCCCATCTGCCCGGTCGCGGAGTGGACGAGGTAGCCGGTGCCGCTCTTGCCCGACTGGAACAGGTAGCCACCGGGCAGCAGCATCGCGTTGTCGGACCCGAGATCGAGGTCGGAGCCGTTATCGGACGCCCACGTGGACGGCGCGTAGTGATCGAGCTCGCCGAGCTTCGGTCCGAGCTTGATGATCGAGTCACCGTGGTCGTAGGTGGTCGTCGAGAACCCGTTGCCCGTCGTCGCGTAGATGTCGCCCGCGGAGTCGACCGCGGGCCCACCGCCGCCGCCCCAGACGGCGCCGCCGTCGTCGGAGTTGGGCCCGACCTGATAGCTGCGCAGCGGCCCGGTGCCCGTATCCGGGACCCCGACGACCCACCCGTGGTAGTGGGCGCAGTCGCCGTCGTTGCCGCCGAACCCGATCACGATCTCGTTCCCGTCGAGCGCGAGCGCGGCGCGCTGGAGCTGGTTGGCGGGAACGAACTCCGGGTTCGACCCGCCGCCGACATCGACGTTCACGGGGCTGAACAGAGGGTGCCCGTCGGAGAGCCGGAAGGCGACGAGCTCGTGACGGATCTGGCCGCCGCCCGAGACGTCGGCGACCGCGTAGATCGCACCCGTCGACGGGTCGAGCACGGGCGTCCCGGTGATTCCGACCGGGTCGATGTCACCGCATGGCAGCGAGCTGGCCGATACCGGCGTGCCCACGTGCTGCTGCCACATGATCCTGCCGGTCTTGCTGTAGAGGGCGTAGATCGTGTTGTTCTCGGTGGCGACGAACACCATGTGCCCGAGTACCAGCGGCTCGGCGTAGACCGCCCCGTCCAGCGCGACGCTCTGCCACGCCGGCTTCGGCGGCAGCGGATGCGAGCTGTCGGGATCGAATCCCGTCCGAGCTGCGTTGTCGTGGTAGGTGGTCCACGCGGGCGTCTGAAACACCGCGGCGCCGGCGCTGCCGGACCCGCACAGAAGCAGGGCGGCGGCTGCCAGCGCCGGGGCGAGCCCCATGGTTCGCCGGACAGACCCCAACACCGTGGGTCGAGCATATAGCGCGCTTGGGGTCCGGCGGCGGGGCTGGACGAACGAACGAGGGTCGACCGCTTACGGATTGCTCGGGTCGACCGGCAGCTGCGGACCGCTCTGGGCGGTGCGGCTGAACGTCTCGCCCGGCGGCACCCGCGAGAGGCCGGTCCAGGTCGTGCCTTGGACCCCGGGGGTGTACGCCTCCATGTCGAGCGAGCGTCCCTGGGGATCGAGCCCGTTGACCTTCGCCGGGTACCCGCGCTGCCCTTCCTCGCAGTCGGCCGTACCGTCCTTGTTGATCGCGGCGGAGTAGTTCGGGCTGTGGAGGTATTCCGCGTCGCCCGGGAAGCCGGTGCCGGGGACGTCGCCTGCCTGATAGCCGTTGGCCATCGTCGGCGCGCCCTGGGTCCCGACGCTTGTCGCCTGGTGGTTGGCGAACATGATCAGCGCCCGCTGTGCCATGCCGAACGTGGTCTGCTCGGACACGAGGTCGGCGAGCTCGGTCCAGAAGTAGTTCCACTGGTTGCAGACGGTGACGAACGGGCCGAGGTAGCGGACCATCGGGTTGAGCGTCCCGACCGTCTGGTTCAGCCCGTTAAGCGCGACGTTGGTCCCGGGATCTGCCGCGAGCGCGTGCAAGGAGCCGAACACGTTCTGGAGCTTGTGGTTGACCTCGGGCGTGCGCGGCAGCACGTTGATCCCCGCGGCGAGCGCCGGGTTGATGTTCGGCAGCGCCTGCTCGAGCTGCTTGGTCGCTGGCGCGAGTGCGCCCCCGAGCGTCGTCAGATCGGAGAGGAACGGTTGCTGGGCCTTCAGCGACGCGGTCGAGACGTCGAGCGTCGACGGCGTCTCGCGGATCGTGTTCTCCAGGTCGGACGGGCTGCGCGCGATCGCCGCGAACGTCGTTGCCTGATCGGCCAACAGCGTCACGTTCACCCCCGCGACCGGAGCGACCGTGCTCATGAACCCGTTCAGCGCGCCGAGGAACCTGGTCAGCTGGGTGCGCGGGTCGGATAGGTACTGGGCGACCGGCTGCAGATGCCCGAACAGCGACGGCAGGCTCGAGATCGTGTCGTTCAGCGCCGATCCGCGGGCGGTCAGCGCGTCTCCATACCCGGCGAGGTTCCGCTGGATCGCGGGCCGGGTCTTGGCGTCGAACATCGTGCCCAGGTCCTCGAACTGGACCGGCACCTCGGTCTGCGAGATCGGCATCGTGCCGCCGTCCGAGAACATCCTCGGCGAGCGGCCGCGTGCGATGTTCAGGTACTTCAGCCCGAGCGCCGAGCGGGGCCTGATCGAGGCGGTCGAGTCGACCGGGAGCTCGCCGTTCGACTTCGACAGCTGGAGCGTCAGCTGCGCGCCGACCTGGCCGTTCGGGAGCTCGACCGGTTGCATCTGCGAGATCAGGCCGATCCGCAGGCCGCCCTCGTCGACGTCGTTGCCGGCGACGAGCTGGGCGCCGCCCGAGATGTCGACCTTCAGCTGCCGCGTCGGGACGAACGGCAGCCCAGTGTTCGCGTTGTACGCGAGGAACACGGCGATCAGCGCGATCAGCAGCGTCACCGCGCCGATCAGCACCGGGCTCGCGAACGTCGACCGCGACATCTGCCGCGAGGGACCGGACGTTGCGGGCTCGTCCCGCAGGCTGATCACCTCGGCGGGATCGAACGGCGGCCGGTCCTGGCCACGCTCCTCCGCGCGCGCCCACGCCTGGCGGGCGCCGTCCCAGTCGCCGGCGCGAGAGCGCAGCAGCCCCAGCCTGAACGCGCCGAACCCGTCGCCGCGCTCGTCGGCGCGCCGGTAGGCCTGCTCCGCTCGTTCGGTCTCGCCGCGAGCCTCGGCGAGCACGCCGGCATACGCCGCGCCGGCCGCATGGCCCGCGTCGTCGGCGCGCCGGTAGGCGTCCTCGGCGGCCTCTAGGTCCTCGGCTTTCGCAAGCCGGTTGCCGTCATCGAAGGCGGCCTGTGCGTCGCCATCCCTGAACGGCGCCTCCCCTGCGGTGCGATCCATTGGCCCGACCGGTTCTACCGCGTCCGCCCGCCCGACAAACCCATTCGAACTGTGAGACCCCACACAGTTCACACAGTCGTCGTACGATCACGCGATGGCCCGCACGGCACCGTCGATGGTCGCGCTCGGCTACGGAAAGTTCGCACGCGCAGACCGCGTGTACGCGCTCGTCCCGCTCGAGGGTCCGGAGCGCGGGGACGGACGGCGCACGCTCGTGTACGTCGACGGGATCGACGAGCCGATCGTCGCGTCGCGCTCGGAGGGGGCGATCGCCGCCGACCTCGCTGACGCCCTCGGGCAAGTCCGGCCCGGCGGACGGCGCGACGGCGCCGCGATCTCCGGGCAGGAAAAGCTGTTCTGATGGAGCGGCGGGTCATCCTGCTGCGCGGGATCAACCTCGGGCCGAGCAAGCGGGTGCCGATGGCCGAGCTGCGCGAGCTGTTCAAGGGCGCGGGGTTCGACGACGTCCGCACCTACGTCCAGAGCGGCAACGTGGTCGTCTCGAGCGACGCGACCCCCGCGGAGCTCGAACGGCTCACCGAGCGGCTGCTCGAGGACCGGTTCGGGTTCGAGGTGCCGGCTGTCGCGCGCACCCGGGACGAGCTGGCGCGGGTGGTCGACCGCAACCCGCTCGGCGACGTCGCCGAGAACCCGAAGCGCTACCAGGTGAGCTTCCTCGACGGGGAGCTCGACGACGAGACGATCGAGCGGCTGACCGAGCTGGCCGGGCCGACCGAGCGGTTCGTCGCCAGCGGCCGCGAGCTGTACGCGTGGCATCCGGACGGCGTCGCCCGCTCGAAGCTGTGGGCACGGCTCGCCGACACCAAGCTCGGCGTGAAGGCGACCGCCCGCAACTGGACGACCGTCGAGACGTTGCTGGAGATGGCGGACGAGTGATGCGCTCCTACACGGTCGTCGACGCATTCGCGCTGAAGCCGCTCGAGGGCAACCCCGTCGCCGTGTTCGACGACGGATCCGGGCTCAGCACCGAGACGATGCAGCAGGCCGCGCTCGAGCTGAACCTGTCGGAGACCGTGTTCATGCTGCCCCCCGAGGCGGGAGGCGACGCGCGGCTTCGGATCTTCACCCCAACCGCCGAGCTCCCATTCGCCGGCCACCCCATCCTCGGGACCGCGTTCGTCGTCGGGGGCCGGACGGATGCCGAGAACGTGCGGCTCGAGACCGGTCTGGGCGTCGTGCCGCTCGAGCTCCGGCGCGAGGGAGGTGACGTCGTTTACGCCCAGATGGATCAGCCGATCCCGCCGATCGAGTCGTTCCCGCGCGAGCGCGAGCTGCTGCAGGCGTTGCGGGTCGAGCGCTCCGAGCTACCGATCGAGGCATACCGGAACGGCCCGGTCCACGTCTACGTCGCGCTCGCGGACGAGGCCCAGGTAGCGACCCTGCGCCCGGACTTCGCCGCGCTCGAGGACCTCGGCGCCGAGTACGGGATCAACTGCTTCGCCGGGGCCGACGGCCGCTACGAGACCCGGATGTTCGCCCCCGGGCTCGGCGTACGCGAGGACCCCGCCACCGGCTCGGCCGCGGGGCCGCTGGCGCTGCACCTCGCGCGTCACGGCCGAATCGCGTTCGGCGACGACGTCGAGATCCGCCAGGGCGTCCGGATCAACCGGCCGTCGCTCCTGCAAGCGCGGGTCGAGGGCGACGCCGAGCGGGTCGAGCGGATCGTCGTCGGCGGCACCGCCGTGATTGTCGCCCGCGGCGAATACCTGCTCGACTAGAGTGGCCTTCCGATGGCCACGACGCTGAGCCTCAACGACCGCCAGCGCAAGGCGCTCGAGGACATCTGCGACGCCTTCTGCCCCTCCGGCGAGGGGCTGCCGAGCGCGCGCGAGCTCGGCGTCCCGGACGCGCTCGTCGAGGCGATCGCCGGCAACCCGCGCGCGATCGAGCGCCGCCAGCTCGCCGCGCTCCTGTCCGCCTGGGACAGCCCGGTGATGGGCTCGCTCGCCGGCGTCGGGGTCAACAGCTTCAGCTCGCTCGAGCAGCGCCGGCGCGAGCAGGCGCTGCTCGCGTGGGCAGACTCGCGGCTGCCGCAGCGCCGGGCGGTGTTCCAGGCGCTCCGCAAGGGCGCGCTGCTCTTCTATTACATGCTCCCGGGCGCGGACGGAGGGCGGAACCCTGCGTGGGACGCGATCGGCTACGCCGGCCCGCTCGGGCCGCTCGAAGGCGCGCCGCCGAAGGCGCTCACCACGACCGAGCCGGGCCCCGACGGGCAACTCGAATGCGACGTCGTGATCGTCGGCTCCGGCGCGGGCGGCGGCGCCGCAGCGGGCGTGCTCGCGGGGGCGGGCCTCGACGTGATCGTGGTCGAGGCGGGCGACTACTACGACGACCGGGACTTCGAGGGCTCCGAGCTCGGCGCGTTCACACGGTTCTACATGGGCGCTCCGAACGCGACGCACGACCAGAGCGTCGCGCTGCTCGCCGGCGCGTGCCTCGGCGGCGGCACGGTCGTCAACTACACGACCTCGTTCCGAACGCCCGACGACGTGCGCGCCGAATGGGCGGCACACGGGGTCCCGGCCTTCGCGACGGAGGAATACGGGGCCAGCCTCGACGCGGTCTGCGACCGGCTCGGCGTCAACCAGGAGTACAACGATCCTTCGACGCGCGAGCAAAAGCTCCGCGACGGGTGCACCGCGCTCGGCTGGCACATCGACGCGATGCCGCGCGGCGTCCGCCAGTGCGCGATGGGCAAGGAGTGCGGCTACTGCGGGCTCGGGTGCCGCGTCGGCGCGAAGCAGTCGGTCGTCAAGACGTGGCTCGCGGACGCGCACGAGGCCGGCACGCGGCTGGTCGTGCGCGCGCGCGTGGACCACGTGCTGCTCGAGGGCGGCGCCGCGCGCGGGATCACGGGCAGCACCGCCGACGGCCGGCCGCTGAGGATCCGCTCGCGCGCGGTGGTCGTCTCGTGCGGCGCGATCCACACGCCTGCGCTGCTCAAGCGCTCGGGGCTCGGGAACCCGAACATCGGCCGCCATCTTCGGCTGCATCCGGCGACCGCGGTGTTCGGCGTGTTCGACGACGATCTGAAGCCGTGGGAGGGCGTCATGCAAGCGCTCTACTCCGACCAGCACCGCGACCTGCACGACGGTTACGGGCTCAAGTACGAGACCGCGGCCAACCACCCGCACCTGTTCATCCCATTCAGCCCGTGGCGCGGCGGCCGCGAGCACTTCGGGCTGATGCAGGCGATGGCGCACAGCGTGCCGATCGGCGTGCTGCTGCGCGACCGCGACGGCGGCGAGGTCCGCGTCGGCCGCGACGGCGAGCCGGTGGTCCGATACAAGCTCTCGCCGTTCGACGCCGACCACCTACGGACCGGGATCGACGGCGCCGCGCAAATCCACGAGGCGGCGGGCGCGCGGCGGATCTTCTCGTCGCACTCGAAGTGGGTCTCATACGACCCCGGTCACGGCAACGGCGCCGGACGCGCGCGGTTCATGGCCGACGGCGACGCGGCCGGCTACGGCGCCGGCCAGCTGACGCTCGGCTCGTTCCACATCCTCGGCAGCGCGCGGATGGGCGGGTCGCCCGCCACCTCGGCGTGCGATCCGACCGGCCAGACGTGGGACGCGCGCGATCTGTACGTGATGGACGGATCGAGCTTTCCGACTGCATCCGGCGTGAACCCGCAGATCTCGATCCAGTCGATCGCGCACATGAGCGCCCGGAGGCTCGCGGCGCGGCTGGTGTGAAATCCGGCATGCGGAGGCCGTGAACGGGTCTGGCGCCGGGTAACGTGGTGGCGTGTCCAGCTACCGCCGACAGCCGGGATCGCGCCCAGAACCCCCGTCGCGATACGGATCGACGCTGCAGCCGGCTTACCGGCGCCGGCGGCGCACCCGGCGCGCCGGCCTGACGCGGCTTGCGGTCCTGATCACGTTCATCGTGGCGGTGGCGGTGGTGCTGATCGTGGCGACCTCGAGCGGCTCCGGATCGCCGTCCAACCAGGCGTCCAACCCGCCCGCTAGCCAATCCGCGACGGCGCACGTCACAAAGCACACGAGCAATCACCCGCACTCGGCGCCGCGTTCGTCGTCGCATGCGCCCGCGGCGCCCGCCACTCCGGCCGTGCCGGACGCCTCGTCGATCAACCACGTGCTCTCGTACACGCCGTTCATCACCGGCGGCTCGCCGCACCACCGGGTGGTGGCGCTGACGTTCGACGACGGCCCGAGCCCCTACACCGCCGGGGTCGTGAACGTGCTTGTGAGGATGCACACCCCGGCGACCTTCTTCGTCGTCGGACAGCAGCTGAACGACTTCTCCGCGGGCCTCAAGGACGAGCTCAGGCACGGGTTCGTGATCGGCGACCACACCGAGAACCACGCGAACCTGTCGCAGCTCTCGACCGCGAGCCAGTACGGCCAGCTGCACGACGCGGCGGCACGGCTGACGCGCCTCGGCGCGCCGTACCCGCGCCTTTTCCGCCCACCGTACGGCTCCTATAACTCGGCCACGCTCGGCGTGACCAAGCAGCTGAAGATGCTGATGACGCTGTGGTCGGTGGACACGCGAGACTGGACGCGGCCGGGGACGCCGGCGATCGTCAGAGGCGCGCTGTCCGCAGCCCGACCCGGGGCGATCATCCTGATGCACGACGGCGGTGGCGACCGCAGCGAGACGATTGCCGCGCTGCCCGCGATCATCAACGGCCTGCGGCGGCGCCACTACGAGCTCGTGACGGTTCCGCAGCTGCTCAAGCTGGACCCGCCGCCGCGCGGCCAGCATCTCCCACACGTCGCCGAATAGTCGCGGTTGCCGCCGCTTCGCGGCGGTGGGATACTCGCCTCACCGACAGCCCCGCGCGTGCCCG
The DNA here is from genome assembly GCA_963788565.1 of uncultured Solirubrobacterales bacterium. Lineage (GTDB taxonomy): Bacteria > Actinomycetota > Thermoleophilia > Solirubrobacterales > Solirubrobacteraceae > Palsa-465. Next base: position 364,301 of record CAWBHJ010000002.1, read on the forward strand.
GAGGTGACCCATGTCAGAGCCGGCCAACGTTCTAGTCGTCGCCCATCAGACCGCGGCGACCGCACCCCTTCTGGAGGCCGTCCGCGAACGGGCGCAGCGAAGTCCCGCGAGCTTCCACCTGGTGGTGCCGAGCCGGCCTCACGGACTCGACAAGCTGATGGACCCGGCCGACCACGGTCAGGACGAGGCGACGCGTGCGATGCGGGACGCACTCCCGAAGCTGTCGTCGGCAGCGGGGAGCGAGGTGACCGGCGAGGTCGGCGACTCCGAGCCGCTGATGGCGATCCAGGACGCGCTCACCCGCGGCCACTACGACGAGATCATCATCTCGACGCTGCCGCTCGGCATATCCCGCTGGTTGCGCCTCGACGTGATCAGCAAGGCCCGTGCGCTCGGCCCTCCGGTCAGCCACGTGCTGGCGCCGAGCAAGGAGAAGGCGGCGGCGGGCGTATAGGCTCCCGCCCCGTGAAGCTCGCGACATTCACCGCACCTGGGCTGGAGCAGCCGCGCGCCGGCGTCTACCGCGACGACGTCGTCACCGCGCTCGAGCCCGGCCAGCGCGTCGTCGACGTGCTCGCGGGCGAGGAGCCGCGGCTGGCGAAGGAGTCCTATCCGCTCGACGACCTGACGCTGCTCGCGCCCGTCCCCGACCCGAGCGTGGTCTACGGGATCGGCCTCAACTACGCCAAGCACGTCGAGGAGACGGGCAACAAGCCACCGGAGATCCCGATCGTGTTCGTCAAGGTCCGCGGCTCGGTCGTGCCGCCCGGCGGTCCGATCGTCTGCCCCTCGGTCGTCAAGCGGCTCGACTACGAGGGCGAGCTGACGATCGTGATCGGCGCCGGCGGGCGGATCGCCGGCTACTGCATCGCGGACGACGTGACCGCGCGCGACCTCCAAGGCCGCGAGCCGCAGTGGACCCGCGCCAAGGGCGCCGACACGTTCTGCCCGCTCGGGCCGTGGGTGACCACCGATGACGAGGTGCCCGACCCGGAGGACCTGAGACTGCGGACGTGGGTCAACGAGGAGCTGCGCCAGGACTCCAGCACCTCCGACCTGATCTTCGGCTGCAAGGAGCTGGTCGAGTTCATCGCGCAGACGTGCACCTTGCAGCCCGGCGACATGATCCTGACCGGGACGCCGTCGGGCGTCGGCATGGCGCTCGACCCGCCGCAGTTCCTGAACTCGGGCGACACCGTTCGGATCGAAATCGAGCGGCTGGGGAGCATCGAGCACAAGGTCGCGTAGTTCGGGGTGGCGCATGCGCCACCCCGCCGGGCCGCGCATGCGCGGCCCGGGCCGGCGTGCATGCACGCCGGCCTTGCTTAGTGACCGCGTCCGGCTCCGGGCGGCCCTAGTGGTGCTCGATGACCCGGTCGATCAGCCCGTACTCGACTGCCTGATCGGCCCTGAAGAAGCGGTCGCGCTCCATGTCGTGGTTGATCTCTTCGACCGGCTTGCCGGTGTGGTGCGCATAGATCTCGTCGACCCGCCGGCGGATGTTGAGGATCTCCTGGGCGTGGATCTCGATGTCCGTCGCCTGGCCCTCGAACCCGGCCGACGGCTGGTGGATCAGGATCCGGCTGTTGGGCAGCGAGAAGCGCTTGCCCTTCGCTCCGCCGGTGAGGAGCAGTGACCCCATCGACATCGCGACGCCGACGCAGATCGTCTGGATGTCCGGCTTGATGAACTGCATCGTGTCGTAGATCGCGAGCCCCGAGTAGATCGAGCCGCCGGGGCTGTTGATGTACATCGAGATGTCCTTGTCGGGATCATCGGACTCCAGGTGCAGCAGCTGGGCGACGACGAGGTTGGCGATCGTGTCGTCGATCGGCGTGCCGAGGAAGACGATGCGCTCGCTCAGCAGGCGGCTGTAGATGTCGAATTCCCGCTCGCCGCGCGCGGTCCGCTCGATGACCATCGGAATCAGGGGCATGAACTGAGCCTAGCGACCAGCGCGCGGCGCGGGACCGGCGGGCGGGTCAGCCGCCGGAGGAGGAGAAACCGCTCTCGGCCACTCCGGGCTTGCCGCCGGAGACGCTGCCCCCGCGCGCGGTGCACGAAGCGTTCGCCGGGCACCGCGGAATCCCGCGCGTGTCGAATACGTTCGTGGTCACGCCGTTTGCCGTCGTCGCATGCACCGACTTCATGCCGGCGCTCCCCGGCCACCACGCGACGAACCAGCCGTTGCCGATCGTCGTCTCGACGCGGGAGCCGTTGTCGAGCTCGAGCGTCGCGCTCGTGACGCCGGCGCCGACTCGGCCCTCGGCGAACGAATACGCCTGACCGTCGCGGCTCGTGTGCGACTCCGCGAGCGTCACCTTGCCCGGCGGCGGGGTGACGTCGCTGCTCGCGCGGCTGCCGCTGATCGACGTGAGGCCCGGCCCCGAGATGCACGCCGCGCTCGCCTCCTGGTCGGCGAAGATCGTGAACGTGAACGGCCCGCGGGTGTCGGTCAGCGCCACCGGGAGCCCGCTGACGCTCTGGATCGGGGCTCCTGCGAGCCGCGCCCGGCATTCGCTCACGGCGTCCGCGACCTGCGAGCTCGAGGCCCGCGTGGGGGACGGGGTCCAGCCGGCGAATGCGTTCGACGCGCTCGCGCCGAGGCTGACCAGCGCGGTCGCCAAGCCGGCCGCTCCGGCGCCCGCGGCGAGCGCCCCGATCGCGACAGGTGGCCGGATCCAGTGCGTGCGAGGGTCGTAGTCGGTTCGGCGGAGCCTCAGCACCGCGTCCGTGGGGACCCGGTCGGCGCGGGTCCTCAGGGCCGCGCGCAGGTCGGATTCGAGCTGGTCGATCATCGTCGTGCACTCCTCGGTTCGGATTCTTGACTCAGGGACTGCTCGAGCCGTGCCAGGGCCCGGGATGAGGTGCTCTTGACCGTGCCCACCGAGCAGCCGAGCACGCCGGCGACCTCCGCCTCGGGGAGGTCGGCGAAGTACCGGAGCACGAGCACCGCCCGCTGGCGCGGCGGGAGCGTCCCGAGCGCCGCGACCAGCTCCGAGCGTTCGTCGAGGGCGCTGAAGGAGCTCGCCGCCGCCTCGTCGACGCGGTCCTCAGGTGCGTGGCCGTTCAGCTCGGCGAGCTCGCGAGCGTGCCGCTTCGATCGGTCGATCGCGCGGTTGACGAGGATCCGGCGGGCGTAGGCGAGCGGATGGTCCATCCGACGCACGCGCGGCCAGCGCCGGGCGACCTGGAACAGCGTCTCCTGGACGAGGTCCTCCGCCTCCGCGAGATCGGAGACGATCAGGTACGCGGTGCGCAGCAGGCCATCGGTGGAGCTCGCGACGAACTGCTCGAACTCGTCTCGCGTGCGGTTTCCCATCAGCTGCTTAACCCGATGGATGGCGCGCAAGGTTGAGCGCTCTTACAGAACGATCACCGCGGTGCCCTCGAACCGTCCCGCGCGGAGGTCCGCGAGCGCCTGCTCGGCCTGGTCGAGCTCGTAGATCGAGACCGTCGTTCGGATCGGGACCTTTGGCGCGAGCTCGAGCAGCTCGTGGCCGTCCTGCCTCGTGAGGTTCGCGACCGAGCGCAGCTTGCGCTCCTTGTAGAGCAGCTCGTACGGGAACGACGGGATGTCGCTCATGTAGATCCCGGCGCAGACGACGACCCCGTCCGGCGCGAGCGCGCTGAGCGCCTGCGGGACGAGCGGGCCCGCGGACGCGAAGATGATCGCGCCGTCGAGCTCCTCGGGCGGGTTCTCGTCGCTGCCGCCCGCCCACGAGGCGCCGACGCTACGGGCGAACTCCTGGGTCTTCGTGTCGCCGGGGCGGGTGAACGCGAACACGGTCCGCCCCTGGTAGACGGCGACCTGGCAGATCTGGTGAGCGGCCGAGCCGAACCCGTACAGGCCGAGCCGCTCGGCGTCGCCGGTGAGCGTCAGCGCGCGGTAGCCGATCAGGCCGCCGCACAGGAGCGGCGCGACCTGCTCGTCGGGGAAGCCGTCGGGCAGCGGCAGGCAGAACCGCTCGTCGGCGACGGTCTGCTGCGCGTAGCCGCCGTCGATGTCTCGGCCGGTGAACCTGGCGTGGAGGCAGAGGTTCTCCCTGCCCGAGGTGCAGTACTTGCACGTCCCGTCGGTCCATCCGAGCCACGGCACGCCCACGCGACGGCCGTCCTCGGTGGTCCCGACGATCTGGTGACCGAGCACCACCGGGAGCTTCGTCGCCTCGATCTCGTGGTCGCGCAGGTGCAGATCGGTCCTGCAGACGGCGCAAGCTTTGACCGTCAGCAGGAGCTGGTCGGGACCCGGTTCGGGGTCCGGGACCGTCGTCACCTGCAACGGCTCGCCCTGACGCTCCAAAACTGCCGCATGCATTTACGGGCACGCTAGCGTTTTGGGCTGCGATGGTGCCGCTGAACGTCCCCAATGCGCTGACGGTCATCCGGATCCTGCTCGTGCCGGTGCTGGTCGTCGCGTTGCTCCAGAAGACCAACGGGGGCGACGTGCTGGCCGCGATCGTGTTCGCGGTCGCGTCGCTGACCGACGCGATCGACGGCTACCTCGCGCGGTCGCGCAACTCGGTGACGACGTTCGGCAAGCTGATGGACCCGATCGCCGACAAGCTGCTGATCATCGCGGCGCTGGTCGTGCTCGTCTCGCTCGGGCGGCTCGAGGCGTGGGTCGCGATGGTGATCATCGCCAGAGAATTTGCGGTCACGGTGCTGCGGGTCGCGGTTGGGACCGGACAGGGCGTGGTGATCTCGGCGAGCCCGCTGGGGAAGGTGAAGACCGCGTTCCAGGTCGCGATGGTGATCGCGTTGATCGCGGTCCACGGCCACCCGGTGTGGCTCGAGGTGCTGATCTACGCGACCGTGTTCGTGACGGTGCTGTCGGGCGCCGACTACTTCTTCGGGCTACGCCGGGGTCTGCTCGAGCGCGAGCGCGGGGCCGGCGCTCAGGGCACCTGATCGAGCCACGCGCGGCGGCTCGTCTGGGTCGTCGCGGGCTCGCCGGTGGCGAGCTCCTGCCGGATCTCTTTGAGCGTGCCGAACCGCTCGGCGACGACGTTGTGCTGGTGGATCGTCTCGAGGTTGACCTGGCGGGCTGAGACGAACGCGCGGTCGTCGAGATCGGGGAAGCGCTCGACGACGCCGCCGATCATCTCGCGGACGCAGTCCTCGACGAACCGCGGGCGCCGGTGAGCCTTCTCGACGACCAGCGCCTCGTCGGAGCGTTTCATCAGCTCGTAGATCTCCGACGACATCGAGTGCTCGACGATCTCGAGCAGGACGCGCGCGTCGATGTCGTCGTCGCACAGCTCGGTGCAGCCGATGTGCAGGGTTCCGAGGCCGCGCTGGTTGTGGGTTGCGACAGGGACCGCCTCGAGGATCTGCTCGATCTGCTGCTCATCGAAGCCCTGCTCCTGCAATCGCTCGCGCGAGCTCGCGGCGATCAGCTCCTGCGCGCACGGACAGGCGGTGATCCCCTGGGCGGTGACGCCGATCAGCCGGCGGGTGCCGGCCTCCGAGCAGAGCGCCGAACCATGGAGCGTGTAGAGCTCCTGCGTCTCGATCCCCGAGGCGGGGGCGGGCTTGTGCTCGGGGAACCGGGCCTCGACCGTCACCTCGGCGCGGCGCGCGCCCTGCCGCTCGCGGACCAGCTGCGCGATGTGCTCGGCGAGCGTCTCGGCCTTGAACGTCGTCTCGTTGAGGACGACCTGGCCGATCGCCTCGTTGATCACTTCCTCGAAGCGCGACATGTGCGCGCCCTTCTGGTTCGGGCCGAGATCGACCACGCATTCGAACCGCGCGAGGAACAGCTGCTCGCTCCCTGCGTGGTCGAGCCGGATCACCTTCTCGACGCCCGCGACGCCGACCCGGGACAGGCTCACCTGGAGTGTTGGTCGCTGAGCCTGGACGTCGATCAGCGTCAGCGTGTCGGAGCGTTCGGCGGTCATCGCTGCATGAAAGGGTAGAGAGGTCGCGGCTCCAGGCCTGCACCGAGGCTGGACAACCGTCCCGATTGTGCTATGACTTTGGACGTCGGAGGGAGAGAGAAGACCTCGGAGAGGGGGTCGCTGCCATGCGGCGATCGCGACGGAAGGGAGCTCAGGGGCTGTGAGCGAAGAGGGAATTGCACTGCTGGGGGATGAGGCTCCGATCTCGGAGCTGGAGGAGTTCAAGCCGCTGATCGCGGAGGGCCACGAGCATGGCTTTCTGACGTTCGATCAGATCGCGTCGTGCCTCGAGGAGATCGAGGTGACCAAGGAGCAGATCCAGGAGCTGCACTCCTACCTGGACGAGTCCGGGATCGACGTGGTCGAGGCCGACGGCAAGATCGCCAAGTCCGAAGGCGGCACCGTCGAGCGCGCCGCCGCCGACGCGCAGAGGTCTCAGCGCGAGCAGCCCACGACCAAGAAGGTCGAGGTCGACCTCACGGTCGAGCCTTCGCTGGATTCGCTGCGGCTGTATCTGCGGTCGATCGGCCGCGTGGACCTGTTGACCGCCGCGCAGGAGGTGGCGCTGGCGCGCCGGATCGAGCGCGGCGACATGATGGCCAAGCAGCAGATGATCGAGGCGAACCTTCGCCTCGTCGTCTCGATCGCAAAGGCGTACCTGGGCCGCGGCCTGACGTTCCTCGATCTGATCCAGGAGGGCTCGATGGGCCTGATCCGCGCCGTCGAGAAGTTCGACTATCGCCGCGGCTACAAGTTCTCCACGTACGCGACCTGGTGGATCCGCCAGGCGGTCACGCGAGCGATCGCCGACAAGGGCAGGACGATCCGGATCCCGGTCCACATGGTCGAGAAGCTCAACAAGGTCGTGCACGTCGAACGGCAACTGGTGCAGCAGCTAGGTCGCGAGCCGACGCCCGACGAGATCGCCGACGAGCTCGAGACGACCGTCCGCGAGGTCCGCGACGTGCTGCGGATGGCCCAGCAGCCGATCTCGCTGGAGAAGCCGATCGGCGAGGAGGAGGAGTCCGAGCTGGGCGACTTCGTCGAGGACCAGACCGCCGAGTCGCCGTTCGAGCTGGCCTCCGAGCACCTGCGCCGCGAGAATCTCCGCCGCGCGCTTTCTGCCCTGCCGGCGCGCGAGCGCGAGGTGATCGAGATGCGGTTCGGGCTCACGGGCGAGCGGCCGTACACGCTCGAAGAGGTCGGCCGCGCGTTCAACGTCACGCGCGAGCGCATCCGCCAGATCGAGAACCACACGCTGAAGAAGCTCGAGGCGCTGCCCGAGGCGCAGCGTCTGCGGGACGCGTCGTAGGGCGGCGGGGCTGGCGCCGCGCTCGCGCCGCGCGCTCGCGCGGCCTCGCGCGGCCTCGCGCGGGCATAGGATTGTGGTCGTGCCTGGGGTCGTGCGTTGGAAGCTGGCGGTCGGTCTATTGGTGAGCACGTTGGCGTGCCTCGTGCTCGTGACCAACAGCTGGGCCGGGACGTCCGCGGTGCCGCGCGCCGTCACGCGGACGCTCCATCGCTACCTCCAGGTCAGGTTCGTCCAGAACGGGGCCGCGGACGATCCGATCTCGGTGACGTGCAAACGGGCCGCAGCGAACCGGTACAGGTGCTCGTGGATGGCCGGCCCGTACGGGCCGGGCGATTATCGCGTCGACTATGGCGGCGTGGCCAACGTGATCCGGCGCGACCGGAAGCTGATCGTCAAGCATGTCGCGGTGACCTGCTCGCCGGACGGTCTGCATGACGTCTGCCCGAGCCCGCCGCTGATGTACGCGCGGTAGGCGGGGCGGTTGGGGCCTGCCGGGTGCGGGCGGTTTGTTGAGTGCCTCCCGCCGCGCGCAAAATTGTTGCACTTTGTCTGCAGGGCTTTTCCGCCGGTATGAGGTGTAGTCTCTGATGCATGGGAGAGCGCTGGACACCTAGGCGGCAGGGCGACGCGGGGAGATGTCGGCGATGTGCTGGCTGGTAGGTCAAGGTGCCACCGTGTTCATCCCCGTCGGCCATAGCCCCGACGTCGACCTGATCGCCAATTTCGAAGGTGACCTGGCCAGAGTCCAGGTGAAGACCTGTACGCGCTGGACCGGCCGGCGCTGGGACGTGATGCTATGCACCCGAGGGGGCAACCGAAGCTGGCAGGGGCTCGTCAAGCGGCTTGATCCGAAGACCTGCGACGGGCTCTTCGTACACGTCGGCGACGGCAGGCGCTGGTACATCCCAACGCCATCGCTCGGCGGCGGCAGTTGTGTCCGCTTGGGAGGACCAAAATACGCTGAGTTCGAGGTCGAACCTGGCGATCCACTGCCGGCTCGGGCCGAGGTGCCATAAGCCGACCCAAGCTAGACTCGCTCCGCCCCGGCGGGGTTCCCGAGCGGTCAAAGGGGATGGACTGTAAATCCATTGGCTCTGCCTTCGCAGGTTCGAATCCTGCCCCCGCCATTCGATCTCTGCGCATAGCCGGCGCGTGCTGCGGCGCCGCTCGCGCTCAGCGGCAATATCCTCGCGTCTGATGGCGACCGATGACCGCCCGCGGGACGTGGTTGTGGCGGTGCGCGACGACGGATCCTCCGACGCGGCGAACCGCGCAAGCCGGCTGCGCGCGCAGGCACTCGCCTTCGACATGCGACCGGGGCTGGTGGCGTTCGTCCGTCGGCTCCGCCAGCGGCTGCCCGGCGACGAGCGCTTCGGCGACACGCTCTCGACCGCCGGCGCGAGCCCCGTGCAGGTGATCGCACGTGGCGTGTCCGCGATGCAGCCGGAGCGCGACAGCGTCGCCAAGGAGCTCGGCCTGACGAGCCTGCAGCTGTGGCAGTCGCTGTCGGAGTGGACCGGCCGCGGCCGCGGCGAGCGCGAGCTGGCGCTCCTGTTCACGGATCTCGTGGGTTTCTCCACCTGGGCGCTCGAGGCCGGCGACGCCGCGGCGCTCGAGCTGCTGCGAGAGGTCGGCGATGCACTCGAGACCGCGGTCCTGGAGCATGACGGGAGGATCGTCAAGCGGCTGGGCGACGGGGTGATGGCTACGTTCGTCAGCGCCGCGGCCGCGGTCGAGGCCGCGCTCGACGCTCAGGACGCGGTCGGCGCAATCGAAGTCGCAGGGCACAGGCCGAGGATGCGCGCCGGCGTTCACTGGGGTCGCCCGCGCAGGCTCGGAGGCGACTACCTCGGGGTGGACGTGAACATCGCGGCGCGCGTTGCCGACCGGGCGAAGGCCGGGCAGGTCGTCGTCTCCGACGCGGTGCTCGAGCGGATCGACACGGAGGCCGTTCGCGCGTCGAGGCCGAAGCGGCTGAGGGCGAAGGGAGCCCCGCGCGAGCTGCGTACGGTGGCGGTCTCACGTCCTTGACCGCGTAGCTGCAGGATCGCTTGCAAGCGCTCCCCGATCGGCCGGCAGCCAGCTCGCCCGTGTTACGGTCAGCGCCGCCCGATCGTCCCTGCGCTGCCGATGCTCAGAGTCCGAAGGTCATCCAACCGAGCGGTGCGCGCGACGTTCGCGGCGGGAATGTGCGGGCTCGTCGCGCTGGCCCTGGCGGTCGATTCGCCCACGTCGCACGCGGCGACCCAGGGGCAGCTCCAGCAGCAGCTGAGCGCCGGTCACGGGAGGATCTCGAGCCTGCAGGGTCAGGTCAGCGCGGCGTCCGGCAAGCTGTCCCAGCTCGACTCGAGCATCGGCAACCTGGAGGCGCAGATCTCGCGCATCCAGGCCGACCTGGACGCAAAGCAGGCGGAGATGCTCAGGATCCAGCACGAGCGCAACGCGGCTCGCAGGCGTCTCGTGCAGTTGCAGGCGGCAGAGACCCGCGGCGAGTCCTCGCTCTCCCGGCAGCTGATCAACATGTACGAGTCCGACCGTCCGGACCTGGTGACGGTTGTGCTCGAGTCGACCGGTTTCCAGGACCTGCTCGAGCGGCTCAACTTCGCGCAGCGGATCCAGCATCAGGACGTCCAGATCGTCGGCCAGGTGCGCCGGGCGCGGCGCCGGGTCGCTGCCGAGGCGGTGCGCCTCGGCGCGCTCGCCGTGCAGCAGCAGCGGCTGGCGGAACAGGTGCTGCACGAGCGCAACGGCCTCGCGGGCGCGCGGCTGTCGCTCGTCAGGCGGCGCCTGTCCGTCGCGCGCGAGCGGGCCGCCAAGGCGGGACAGCTCGCGAGCGCTCGCGACCAGGTCTCGAGCCTTCAGTCCCAGCTCAACAAGCTTCAGGCCCAGCAGGCAGCTCCTCCGGCGTCATCTACCTCCGGCTCGAGCTCGAGCTCACCGGCGCCCCAGACCACCGGCTCGCCCGCCGGCTCGGCCGGCGGGTTCACGTTCCCGCTGCCAAAGGACGCAGCGTCGCCGCCCGCGACGTGGTCCCCGGACGAGGGCGTCGACATCTCGGCGCCGGGCAACACGCCCGAGTTCGCGGTCTGCTCCGGGACGATCGTGCTACACGGCATTGGCGGCTTCGGTCCGTGGGCGCCGGTGCTCCACTGCGACAGCTCGATCGACGGCTACGACTACGTCTACTACGGCCACGCCGGTCCGGATAACCAGCTGCCCGTCGGCACCCACGTCGGCGCGGGTCAGGCGATGAGCTCGATCGGCCCGGGGATCGTCGGCATCTCGACCGGCCCGCACCTCGAGATCGGCTTCGCCGACTCCAGCGGCTCGCCGGTCGGGTCACAGAGCGCCGGCACGATGCTGTCGCTGCTGCAGGCCTCGTACTGAGCGATCGAGGTCGTTCTCGTCTGGAGCGCTCGAGTATCGCTCTCGACTCAGATTTGCCACCCGTGCGCTCATGGCAGCAGGAGTGTGTGACCATCAGAGACGTGAACCCCGACGAATCGCTCGAGATCGGTCCTCGCAAGTTCAAGCGACTTGGCGATTGCACGGGATCCGAGCTCGAGGCTGCGATACGCCTGATCGCCGGAAGGCGGATCGACCGGGCCTGGATCGACCAGCAGGCGTCCGAGTCGGATCGGGACGGGTTGACGATCGGCCGCCGCTTCTTTGCGAGTGTGACCGAGCCGGAACGGGACCTGATCGCGTACTGGCAGATGGTCAAGCTCGTCGACGAACAGCGACGTAACGAGCCGAAGGAAGACAACGCCGGTAGGAAGGACGACAGGACCACCGCCCCCGTCGCAGGCGGGAGGTTGATCGATCAGGCGTTAGCCGCAGTAGTCGCGTCCGACGCTCTTAATCCAGACGATCAGATTTCGTTGACGCAGGAGCAGGCGCTGGTCTGGGCGATCTACCTTCGGGTGATCGCGCGGCATCGCGGCTTGGCATCGGACGAAGAGCTTGAACACTCCGTCAACGCCGGCAGGGAACGCGGCATCTCGACCGAGGAGATCGACGCCGCGATCGCCGCCGGCGACCGCCCGGAGGCTCGAGAAGAGGACTGAACGGCGGCCCGAGCCAGCGAGCGGTCTGACTCGAGCCCGGGCTGCCCTCGGGAAGCGCAGCGACTAGACTCTTCGCCACGGGTCGGGCTTTGCCTCGACCGAAGTAGTGCCGCGTTTTCGCCGTTGTTGCTCATCAAGCACCCTCCGCGTTTCGCAGTGCACATACCAGGAGGAAAGAAGATGGCAACAGGAACCGTGAAGTGGTTCAGCGACGACAAGGGCTTTGGATTCATCACACCCGATGACTCCGGCAAGGACCTTTTCGTGCATCACAGCGCGATCCAGGGCAGCGGCTTCAAGTCGCTGACCGAAGGCGCCAAGGTGCAGTACGACGCCGAGCAGGGTCCCAAAGGCCCTGCCGCCGCGAACGTCCAGCCGCTCTAGAGTCGATCAACGACAAGCGCGGGAGGGTGCATATATGCGCCCTCCCGTCGGTCTCACCGCGACGCGCCACTTGGACGGGAGCCGCGTGCGGAGGACCGGGCTCCTACTCCGGGTCGGTCACCTCGACGGCGCCGAATCCCGGGAGCGGTCCGTCCATGAAGAACATTTCGACCGTGATGTCGGGCTCGACGTGCGCTTGGGAGAGGAACGCGACGACGTTGCGGCTGGTTAGCTCCTCGATGGTGTCCTTGTAGCGGGTCGCCATCATCTCCTGGAACTCCTCCCGCATCGCGATCACGCGACCCGGCTGGCCACTATCCATGATCGTCTGTTCGAGCGCGGTGAAGCCGCTGCCTCGCATCACCACGACGATCACGTCGTCGATGGCATACGTCTTGGCCTTCATCGGGCCGCGCCCGTAGTGCTCCCGCAGGAGCGCGACAAATTGAGTGGAGATCTGCGCCAGCAGCCGTCCTCCAGCAAGGCTTGAGGACAGATCTTCCGCTCCGTACTTCTCCATCCTGTCGCTCCTCTGTCCGGCGAGACCAGCGAGGTCTTGACCGTCCGGCGCGTGTTCTGTGACCTGGCCACGGAGGCACCCCCGCAGACCCTGCCGTCTGGCAGGCTAGCGCCACTTCTTCGGCACCGTCAATTGCTCGCTTCGTCTCCCGACATGGCCGGCTCGACCTCGAGCAGGAAGGCCTCGATCGCGGACCCGCCGTGCTCGTCGGTGCCACTCAGGAACATGCGCACCTTGCGCCTCGTCAGGCGTTCAACGGCCGCGATCAGGCGCGGCCCCATCGCGCGTTGCAATGCCGCACGCTGCAGATGCACGAGCTCGGAGTTGCCGGCGGCGACGAGGTTTTGCTCGGCCCTCGTAGCGCCGTCCTCGAACACGCATACGACGAGATCCTGGTGAACGAAGGCGCGCGATCTGGTCGCGCCCCTGCCCGTGAAGTCGGCGATCAGCTTCCCGAGCTCGTTGGCGAGGGCCGCGTTGAGCGCCCCACCGTTGATCCGCTGCTCGGACCCGGCCACGACTACCTCCGTCTCCCGCCTCGTCTGTGGTGGGATCCCACGCGGGCCGAGAGAGGGAAGAGTGCCCGGGCGAAACGCTGGGACCCAGCATACGGCGCCCCCGCGGCCGGGCGGCTGTCCGGACCGGATCTGCCGGGTTGCCGAGATCGAATCTGCCGCTATGCTGGTCCAAGCGACCTGTCGGCGCTGGCTGAGGCCGGGCCGAGCGGTTGCATTCGAAGCGCGGAACGCACACCACGGTCGCACGCCCGGCCGTCGATCCGGTCCGTCAGCAATGTCACTCTGGCTCTCGGGACGGGATCGTTCATGCGCGAATCGACGTTGGTTATAGACCGGGCGGACGCGACGGTCGAGGCTGGTGCCCAGGCCGTCAATGCCCCTGGCGACGCGCTTCCCGCGTCGTTCTGGCGAGAGCACCTGGCTCCGTACACGAAGCCGTCGGTGAGTCGCGGGCTCCGCGATCTCGCGACCTCGGCGCTTCCGTACATCCTCCTGATCGCAGCGATGTACGTGCTGCTGCAGTTCTCCGACCTGCTGGTCCTGGCGCTGGCGATACCGGCCGCGGGCTTTCTGCTTCGGACGTTCATCGTGTTCCACGACTGCGCCCACGGCTCCTTCCTGCCCAGCCGCAGCGCCAACAACTACGTGGGTATCGCCTGCGGGTTCCTGGTGTTCTCCCCGTTTGGAAGCTGGCGCCACGAGCACGCCGTCCACCACGCGACCGCGGGCGACCTCGATCACCGGGGCAAGGGCGACGTGGAGACGCTGACGGTCGCCGAATACCGCGCCAGGTCCGACCGCGGCCGATTCGTCTATCGGTTGTTGCGAAATCCGCTCGCGATGCTCTTGCTCGGGCCGCTTTGGGCTCTGCTGATCCAGCCGCGGCTGATCCCGGCCTGGGCGCGCCGGCGGTACTGGCGCGAGATCGTCGTCGTCGACGTCGCGCTGCTCGCGGTTCTCGGCGGGTTGTGCGTGCTGGTCGGCTGGAGCGCGGTACTGATCGTCCAGCTCCCCTGTGCGATGCTCGCGGGGGCGGTCGGCATCTGGCTGTTCTACGTCCAGCACCAGTTCGACGGCGTTTACTGGCAGCGACACGCAGGCTGGAGCTACGCCGACTCGGCGCTGCACGGCAGCTCGTACCTGAAGCTGCCGAAGATCCTGCAGTTCTTCACCGGCAACATCGGCCTGCACCACGTGCACCACATGAGCCCGCGGATCCCCAACTACAACCTCCAGCGCGCGCACGACGGCAACCCCGTCTTCCAGACCTCGCCGACGCTGTCGCTGTGGGACGGGATTCGCACCATGCGCCTCAAGCTCTACGACGAAGAGCTCGGGCGGCTGGTGGGCTTTCCCGCCGCCAACCGCTGAGCGACCTGTTACCGATCTCGGCGCGGCCCGAGCCGTGGGCAACTCCGTCGCGAGAGGGCATCAGAACCGTTGCGGTCAGCGCAGGCGCGGTGCGGGAGAGCCGCGCCCGGATCTGAGCGCGAGTCTGCCCCGCTCGCTCGCCGAGCCGGGGGGGGCCGCTACAGTTGGACAAGTCGTCTCCACCGCTCGGTGCCTAGCTCTCGCATTCGTCCTGTGGCTCAGTTCTTCGTAGAGAGCGACGAGAAGAGGGTTTCAAGTGGCAAAGGAAATTCAGACCCCCGGGCCGGGGCGATCGACAGCGGATGCCGCGTTCCTCGCGCTGACAAAGGAAATCGCTCAGCGCAACGAGACCGCGCAGAAGGAGGCTCGCAAGCTTCGCGCCGCCCGCGAGCTGGAGCAGCGTCGCGTGCGACGCCAGCAGGATCTCACCTAGGACCCTCCGCTCGCGCCCAAGCCACTCGTCCCGGGCTACGTTCTGACATGAGCTAGGCTTGCGCGACGCAGCCGGCTTTGCTGCACCCGCGCGGCGCCAGGTCGCACTCGGGCGCGCAAACCCGGGAATTCACTGCAAGCGCCCTCTTAGCTCAGCTGGTAGAGCACTTCCATGGTAAGGAAGGGGTCGTCGGTTCGAGTCCGACAGAGGGCTTGGGGCCATTGGCAGGCATTTTGTGGGACGGTGGTCGTAGGCAGTTTGGCGGGTGGCGCAACGTGGGCGCAACTCTGCCGGCGGGGCAACTCTGCCGGCGGGGCTCCGAAATTGCGTCTGACTGTCCTGGGCGCAACTGCGGGCGCTGCGGTACCCGTCACCGGCTCGAGCCGGTCCTACCGGGCAGGAGCAAGGGGTTAGGCTCCCGGCGAGATGGCCGCGGGAAGCGCAGTGCAATGGCCGATCGAAAACTAGGCCATCCACGCCGGTTGAAAACTAGGCCACTTGAGGGTTGAGGATTGGCCCGGTCGCGCCGGTCGAGGAATTGACCCTGTGGTGGTGGGCTTGGAGGTTGAGAGCGACCGTCGTCGCGAAGGCAGAGCCCGTAGGGCCGAGGGTAAGCGGCAGATCATCCACTGAGCGGCGCGCCGGCATCTAAGCCCACACGACTGAAGATCAGTATGTCCCCGGTTCGATCCTGGCGCCGAGGCGCTAGCTCTTGAGCGCTTCTCGCAACTCGTCGGCGATCTCGTTGGCAGAGGCGTCTAGCGAGCGTTTCACGATCTGTGCTGAACGCGTAACCGCCTCGTCGAAGCCCTTTTCGAGCGTGGGCTCGCCAACGCCGATCAGCCGCCTCCTCCTGCTCTTCGACCGTCAGCGCGTTGCGCAATGGCTACGAGCTCCGCTCCGGTCGTCACGGACATCCGACCCAACCGTAGGTCGCGCTGGCCGCAAAGACCTGGCGTGGCGCTCGATATCGCCCGAATGGCCACACCGCATCGCAGAATCTGCGATGTCTGGATCGCCGCCTGGTCGTGTTGCCGTCGCCGACTCCTTACCGGAAGCGCTACTGGACCTGACCGGCGATCCTCAGCTGTGGGGCGTTCTCCGCGCGGTGAGTCGTTACTCCGCTGCGTCCGGGCGGGGTCGGATTGTCTGGCCGACTTCGATCAGGTGGCCGTCTGGATCGCGGATGTAGCATCGGATCTCGGCCGCGTGCTGTTTGGGTGGTGTCAGGAAGTTGGCGCCGCGCGAGCTCCAGTCCGAGTACACGGCTTCGATGTCCGCTACCCGGATGTTGAGGAAGCTGCTGACGCGATCGGGATCGGATGGGGTCTCGAGCGTGACCGTGGGCTTGTCATTGGTTGGTCCACCGCCGACGTTGATGATGATCCAGCTGTTCGCGAGCGCTACGATCGAGGGCTCGCCGGAGCGGATCGTCTCACCGCCTAGTACCTCGGTGTAGAACTGGCGTGAGCGCTCGACATCGTCGGAGACGATGAAGTGGGTCAGCACGATCCCTTCGGCGGGGATGGGCAGTTTGGACATGACGGACCTCCTTCTTGGTCGGGCTTAGTGGCTGGCGGGGTCGGTTGCGAGTTCCACTGGGATTGGGGGTGTCGTGGCGGTTTGGCGGGTGTCGCTGGAGCGCAGGGCGATGATCGCGGCGGCGAGCACGAAGATGCTGGAGACGAGTAGCGCCGTTGGTAGCCGGAGGTCAGGGCGGCGGCCTTTGGCGTGTGGGTGGCGAGTAGGTGTTGGGTGCGGCTGGTGGCGATCGCCGAGAAGATCGCTAGCCCGAGTGCGCTGCCGACTTGTCTGGCGGCGTTGAGCAGCGCGGCGGCGAATCCGGCTTGGTGTGCGGGGACGCCGGCGTTGGCGGCGATGGTCACGCCGACGAACACGGCGCCGGCGCCGAGCGGCATCGTGAGCAGGCCGGGCAGTACGTCGGCCGCTGTAGGTGCCGTGGACCGGGACGCGGGAGAGCCAGTAGATGCCTGCGGCGGCGATCAGCGCGCCGCCGACGATCACCGGGCGGGTCCCGATCCTGCCGATCAGTTGCGTCGCGATGCCCGCCGAGATCCCGAACGCGGCGGTGACCGGGAGGTAGGCGACGCCGGCCTGGATCGGCGAGAACCGCAGAACGTCCTGCATGTAGAGCGTGACGAAGAAGAACATCGTCAGAAAGCCGGCGAACGCGACCAGCTGGGTGACGTCGGCGGCCACGAGCCCCTTCACGCGGAAGATCGAGAAGGGGAACAGTGGATGGCGGTGCCGAAGCTCATTCACGGTGAATGCCGCGAGGAGCACGGCGGCGCCCGCGAGCTCGAGGATCGTCTCCGTGGACCCCCAGCCGATCAGCGGCGCCCGGATGAGTGCGAACACGAGCAGCGACACCCCGCCGGTTCCCAGCAGCGCCCCTTGGAGGTCAAACTCGCGACGGGGCACGCGCTTGTCCTGGTCGGCGGGCAGCAGCCGGAACGTCGCCAGCAGCGACAGGGCGACGATCGGCAGGTTGACGAACAGCACCCAGCGCCACCCGGGGCCTTCGGCAAGCAGGCCACCCAGGGAGACACCGACGGCGGCTCCGATCGCAGAGATGCCTCCCCAGATGCCGAGCGCGGTGTTGCGGTCCTTGTCCTCCGTGAACGTCGTCGTGAGAATCGAGAGCGCGGCCGGGGCCATGATCGCGGCGCCAACGCCCTGAGCGATGCGAGCGGAGATCAACAGTCCCTGGCTGTGCGCGAGCCCGCCGGCCAGCGAGCAGACCGCGAACCAGATCAGCCCGGCGACGAGAACTCGCCGGCGGCCCAGCAGGTCCGCTGCACGACCGCCAAGCAGCAGGAAACCCCCGTAGGTGAGGAGGTAGCCGCTGGCGACCCATTGCAGGTTCTGCTGGGAGAAGTGCAGGTCGTGCTGAATCGATGGCAGCGCGACGTTGACGATCGACGTGTCCGCGACGTCCATGAACTGAATCCCGCAGAGCAACAGCAGCGTCAGCACACCCAACCGCGTGCGCAACGCCGAGACCTGACCAGAGCTAGCCCGTGCTTGCGGCGAGGACATTCCGAGACTCCTAAGTTAGTTAGCTGACTCAACATATCAGAGAGAGCGCTACCCTTGGGTGAGATGACTGACTCACTTCAACAGCAGGAGCAGGGCAAACGCGAACGTTTGGTCGCCGGCGCGCGCGAGGTGATCCATCACCAGGGCATCGAGAAGACGACGATCGCCGAGATCGCGCGAGCGGCCGACGTTCCGGTCGGCAACGTCTACTACTACTTCAAGACCAAGGACGAACTCGTCGAGGCGGCGATCGCCGGCCACACGCACGACGTCCACGCGGTGCTGGGCTCGCTCGAGCGACACCGAACGCCCCAGTCCCGGCTGAAGGCGCTAGTGCGCGCGCTCACCGACCAGGCCGAGCTGGCCGCCCGCTACGGCTGCCCGCTCGGGAGCCTCTGCTCCGAGCTCGACAAACGCACCGACGGCCTCCACCAGACCGGCGCGCAGCTGCTTCGGCTCCCGATCGACTGGGCCGAGCAGCAATTCCGGCTCATGGGCCGACGCGACGCCCGCGACCTCGCGGTCGCGCTGATCGCCTCTTACGAGGGAATCGCGCTCCTCGCCAACACATTCCGCGACCCGGAGCTCATGACCCGCGAGGCACGCCGCCTCGAACGCTGGATCGACTCGCTCAGCTGAGAGCTCACCTAGGTTCCTGATGTGGCTCACCGACGATCCCAGTCCGCATCCAGCTGATCGTCGCAAATCGAGCTCGGCTCCCGAGGCGAGCGATCTAAATGCCCGGCGGGAGATACACAAGCAAGAAGCTGAGCGCCGCGAGCCGCTAAACGGCCCGCGACGCAGGTGCCTCGCCACCGCAGCTCAGTCAAACTTGACCAAGTCCTTGAAGATCAGTCGACCCCAAGTATTTCCGCGCGCCTGGATGAGCAGTCCACCTTCCGAAAGCCCGCCAAGCTGGACCGGAGCGAAACCGAGGCTTTCCGCAAGTGCACCGAGCTCCGCTGCTGCGTCGTCGTCGTCACTTGCCAGGAACACGACTCTCCTGCCCCCGTTCACGGCCGGGTCTTGGCTAAGGACGCCGGCGACCAAATGGTTGAAGCCCTTGACCAGTCTTGCACCGGTGAAGGCTTGCGCGACGGCCGTGGAAGAAGGCTGTCCTCCCAGTTCCTCAGGGGATACGCCGTAGGCGTTGGTCACATCGATGATCGTCTTTCCCTTCCAGCTCGGCAGTGCCTTCGCGACATCCCCGTGTGATTCGTAACGGACAGCCAGAAAGACGGTGTCCGCCTTGACCGCTTCCCCGAGTGTTGTGGGAATGATCTGGGGCCCGATCGCGGCCGCGGTGGATGCAAAGCTTTCCGGGTCGCGAGTGGTTGCAACGGATACTTCGATGCCGCTTCGGGCAAACGCCTTGGCAAGAGCTCGGCCGATGTTGCCGAAGCCGATAATTGCATAGCTCATATGTTCTCCTTTGTGTTGCCACGCCTTACGGGCTCCGATATCGATTGGAGTGACCGGCTGGGCGTAGTGCGTCAGATTTGCGCTAGGCCGCCGTCGACGTGGACCTCGCTGGCGGTCATGAAGCTGCTGTCTGGCGACGCAAGAAAGGCGGCCACCGCTGCGATCTCCGCCGGTTCGGCCATGCGCTGGAGCGGGTTCATTGAGGCGAAGGCCTTCTGGCCTTCCTCGCCGAGAGCTTCCTTTGCAAGTTCGGTCGCCGTCGGTCCGGGCGTCAGCACGTTGACCCGGATGCCGGTGCCCTTCAGGTCGTGCGCCCAGGTCTTCGCGAGGTTGCGCACAGCCGCCTTGCTAGCGCTGTAGGCGGTGAATGCCGGAGCGCCCGTGGTGCCTGCGCTCGATCCGGTCAGGATGATCGAACCGCCCTCGCCCATCAGCGGTAGCGCCTTCTGGATCGTGAAGATCGAACCCTTCACGTTGGTGTCGAAGATTTCGTCAAGGTGCTCGGCGTCGATCTCGCCGAGCGGAAGCTGGCTTCCCGCCCCGGCGTTGGCAAAGACGATGTCGAGGGTTCCGCGCTCGGCCTTCACCGCCGCGTAGAGTCGATCGAGGTCGTCCAGATCGGAGACCGAGCCCTGCACCGCGCGGGCGTTGGTCCCGAGGTCGGCCGCAGCGGCGTCGAGCGCTTCCTGCCGGCGGCCGAAGATGAACACGAAGGCGCCCTCATCAATGAAGCGCTTCGCCGCGGCGCGCCCGATGCCCGTAGCGCCGCCGGTGATCACGGCGGTCTTTCCACTCAGTCTGGTCATGCCGTTGAGCTGTCCCACAGATGCTCCAGTCGATTGGTCGGTCCGATGCTATGTACACTGATCTGAGTGCTTAACGTATCAGGTGATCGCGGGAGGATGCAAGCTATGCACACCGGTCAGTACCGACCGGGCTACGCTGGGCATATGACGGACTTGGAAAAGGGACCGCGAGGCCTGCGCCGCGGCAGGGGCGCGCGGGAACGCATCCTCAGCGCTTCACGACAGCTGTTCCGCGATCAAGGCATCAACAGCACCGGCATGGACCAGCTCTGCGCGGTGGCCGAGGTCTCCAAGCGCACGCTCTACCAGCACTTCCCCGGCAAGGACGATCTGATCGCCGAACACCTACGCCGATTCGATCCCGACATCCTGCCCGAGCTGTTCGACCGCACCGACCTCACACCCCGCGAACGGCTCGTCGCCGCCTTCGACATCGACTCGCCGCTGTGCCCGTTCATCGCAGCGGCCGTCGAGCTCCACGACCCGGGCCACCCGGCCCGCGTATACGCCCGCGACTACAAGCAGGCGCTTGCCGCGCGGCTCACCGAAACCGCCCGCGAGGCCGGCGCCACCAACCCCGAACAGCTCGGCGAGCAGCTGGCGCTGCTCCTCGATGGCGCCTCGGCCCGCAGCCGAGTCCTCAACACCTCAGCCTTCTCCACCGCCGCCGCCGTCGCAGCGGTCCTCATCGACAACGCCATCCCCACGGCAGCGGTACCGCCCGGCGCAAGCTGATCGGCGGCCCGCAGAGACACGATCAGCAGTAGAGCGCGGGCCTGCTTTCGCTCACCGGCGAGCAGTTGTGGCGCTGCGCGAAGCGCCCCGCTAAGCGCGGATTGCGCAACTGGCGACGAGCAGGTCGCTGGTGAAGGCCGGGCCGACACCTGCGTTCGTGACCGCGCGGGTATTCGTCGCTCACGGCGCCGGCGCACGTCCGGTCGTCGTGGTTGTCTGGTGAGGATGTGTATCGAGCAGGTCGCCCTTATCGTCGACGACTACGACCAAGCAATTCGATTCTTCGTTGACGTCCTCGACTTCAGCTTGTCGAGGACTCGCCGTCGCTGACCAACGATGGACGTCCGAAACGCTGGGTAGTCGTGCGACCGCCGGGCGCTACGACCGCGCTGCTTCTTGCACGAGCCGACGGTGAGCAGCAAGTGCGCGCCATCGGCGACCAGTTCGCCGGTCGCGTTGGACTGTTCCTGCGCGTCGACGACTTTGAGGGTTCATATGACCGGATGCGCGATGCCGGCGTCCAGTTCGTTACCGAGCCACGCAACGAGCCGTACGGGTGCGTCGCTGTGTGTCTCGACGTCGCCGGGGATCGATGGGACCTCCTCGGACCCGGCCTGCTGCGCGGTAGATCGATGGCAGGCACCGCGTGATTCGGTAGCGACGCTTCCGCTCCGCTCGCGATTGGGCCATCGCGACGGCGCTACCCCTCCAGGCGTGGAGCGGCACCGCCGGTCCCTCGCGACGACTTCAGGGCGCGCCCTGCGGTCGTTGTCGCAGGGCATCCTTGCTCGGGCGCCGGCAGTCTCGGAATGCGCGGGTCGCGCAACTGGCGAGAAGCGAGAGCGAGCCGGCGATGGATCTTGGCCCTGCTTTCGTGTCGCAACGTGCCGCAGAGTTCCACCGCGCTACTACGTGCTACGATATACCGCGATGCGTAGTAGCGACCCGGCTTTGCTCATCATGGCCAGTCTGGCCGACGGCCCGAAGCATGGCTATGCGATGACGCGTGACGTGGCAGAAATGGCCGGGGTCAAGCTCGGTCCCGGGACGCTCTATGGCGCGATTGCCCGCCTCGAGGAGCGCGGCCTGATCGAGCCGCTCGAAACTGAGGATCGCCGCCGTCCCTATCGGCTGACAGGATCGGGTGCCGCTGTCCTTCGCGAGCAGTTGACCGCGCTGGAGCGCGTCGCGAGGCTCGGGCTCGGTCGCCTCTCCGCTGCCGAGGCCCGCGCATGAGAAAGCGTTTGCTGTGGCTCTATCCGGAGGCGTGGCGTGATCGCTATGGCGCAGAGATCTCCGCGCTACTGGATGAAACTCCGCGCAGCGTCGCCGTCACCCTTGATCTAGTGCGAGGTGCGCTCACAGCGCATGTGCGACCGCTCGCCGGCTCCGCGCCTGCGACCCGCGCGAGAGGCACCATCGCCGGTGTTCTGGGCTGCTTCATCGTCTTCTGCGTCTTCGGCTCGGGCTTTGCCAAGACGACCGAGAACTATGACTACATCGAGCGCGTTCACCCGCTGCTCGGCATTTCCCACTCGGTGATCCTGATCGCCGCGATCTTTGCCGCAAGCGCGCTGGTACTGGCCGCGGCGCCGCTCGCGCGAGCCTCGCTCGTTCACGCGCAGCGGACCCGCGACCCGACCCTGATGAAGCTGATCGCCCTTCCGCCAGCAGGACTCGGCATGTTTGCCGGCTCGGTCGCGCTCCTCGTCCTGTGGTTGAACGCTCATCACCATCGCGCCGGCGTCGGCGGATGGTTACTGCTCGGACTCTGCGCGTTCTGCGCTGCGGCCGGCGGCCTCGCCTGCTGGGCCGCTCCACGCGCCATCATGCGCCGCATCGAAATCCCGCGCGGCACCTTCGCCGTCTCGATACCCGCGATCGCGCTCGTCGGGCTCTGCATGGCGGTAATCGCGCTGGCCACCGGTGTCTTCCTGGTGGGAATCATCGCCGACTCACCCAACGCCGGTGCGGCGGGCAACGGCCCCGGGCAGCTGATCGATGTCACGACCAGCATCGCGATCCAGCTCACCGCGATGCTCGCACTGAGCACAGTCGCCGCCCTCAGCGCCGCGCGCGGCCTTCGCTCCCTGGCCACGCTCTAGGTTGTGCGCGACTTCCGCGCCACGCTGCCGCCCGCTGCTGAGGGTGAGCTGGTTAGCTGCCGAGGATGCGGTCGAAGCTGAGTGGACGTGGCACAAGTTTCAGGCCCTGGAGGATCGCCTGTACGTCAGCGCCGGTCACGCCGTCGTGTGCGAGCCTCGCGAGGACATTCGCGAGTCCGGCTGCCGTCTCGCTCTTGGTGATGCGGATGTCCACACCGATGCCATGCAGGGCGGCGCCGAACCGGGCGCCAGCGTGCTGCTGATCGTCTCGAGCGGCCGTGAGCCTGGGTAGCAGTCCTAGCTCGGCGTGATCCAGGCGAGCGACCGCACTCTTGTCCTGGGCGCGACCGGCGGCTGCCTCCCGGCCGACGTCGGTTGCGAGCGCTCGGGCGAGCGCCTCGAGCGTCGCGCCCGCATCGATCCAGTTTGCCGCGTCCCGCTCAAGTCGCGCACAGAATGCACGGCTGCGCGGCGGGATGCCGGTGCACGAGGAAGGCTTGAAGCGAAACGGGATGACGTTCGCGATCGGTGTGGGAGAGCGACCGGTGAGCGGCGGATCGTCGATCACCGCTTCGAGTCGCGCCAACGTCTGCTCGAGAGTGGCGTTCATCTTCCTAATGGCCTTCAGCAGCAACAGGTTCTTGAAGGCGAGCGAATCCAGGTAGTCCCTGACCGGGCGCGGCTCCTCGGATGTGACGACGTCGTCGAGGTTGCGCTGCAGCAAGGCGTGCCCATCGTTTTCCGACATCAACGCATCGATGTAGATCAGCGCCAGCGAACGCCATTCTGCGAGAGCCTCCGACCGCACCCGATCCGGCGTGGTGTGAGCCGAACCACCGGGGGAGCCGGAAGTGAACGTCAC
>CAWBHJ010000003.1:0-731514 GCA_963788565.1 uncultured Solirubrobacterales bacterium
GCAGCAGCCGCGGGATGTGCCCAAACGCTTTCTCGCCCGCCGCCTGGAGCTCCGCGGCCTGGCGGTGTCGGGCATCGCGAATCGCCTGAGCGAGATGGCAAATTTCGTCGTCGGACAGCGCCGCGACCCCCTTCGGTGGCGTCGCTTGAAGCTGTGCCTTGAGCTCGCGCACGGCGTCGTTGCTACCCACCTTCGCGCGTCCTCGCTCGTCCCTGAATACAGTCCATGGCCGTCAAATGAGCGGCGCGTACGTTATCGATGCGGTCAGAAGTCCCTTCGGCCGCTACGCCGGAGGGCTGGCCGCGGTGCGGCCGGACGACCTCGGCGCGCACGTCGTTCGTACGCTGCTCGATCGCTCTCCCGGGCTCGATCCGGGACGCGTCGACGACGTCCTGTTCGGGGATGCCAACCAGGCCGGCGAGGACAACCGCAACGTCGCACGGATGGCCTGGCTGCTGAACGGCCTGCCGACGAGCGTGCCCGGCGCGACGATCAACCGGCTGTGCGCGTCGAGCCTCGAGGCGGCGGCGCAGGCGAGCCGCGCGATCGAGACCGGCGACGCCTCGATCATGGTCGTCGGCGGGGTCGAGTCGATGAGCCGGGCGCCGTGGGTGTTACTGAAGACCGAGCGCCCGTTCCCCCGCGACCACCAGCAGCTGTGGTCGACGACTCTCGGGTGGCGGATGGTCAACCCGGAGATGCCCGAGCAGTGGACGATCTCGCTCGGGGCGAGCGCCGAGAAGCTCGCCGGGCTCTACTCGGTCACGCGAGATGCTCAGGACGAGTTCGCGCTCCGCAGCCACCAGCGGGCGCAGGCCGCGTGGGAGGACGGGTTCTACGGGGGCTGGGTGGTCCCGGTGCCCGGTACCGAGCTCGAGCGCGACGAGAACATTCGCCCCGACACGACGCTCGAGAAGCTCGCGAAACTGAAGCCGGCGTTTGCAGAAGGCGGCACCGTCACCGCGGGCAACTCCTCGCCGCTGAACGACGGGGCGGGCGCGGCGCTGCTCGCGGACGAGGCGGGCGCCGAGGCGATCGGCCGCGAGCCGCTTGCGCGAATCGTGTCCCGCGGCGTGCACGCGGTCGACCCGGACGTGTTCGGGATCGCGCCCGTCGAGGCGGCCAACACGGCGCTGCGGCGCGCCGGAATCGGCTGGGAGGACGTCGCGGTGGTCGAGCTGAACGAGGCGTTCGCCTCGCAGTGCCTGGCGGACATCGGCGAGTGGAAGGGTCTGGACCCGGAGCGGGTCAACCCAAACGGCGGCGCGATCGCGCTCGGTCATCCGCTCGGCGCATCGGGCGTGAGAGTGCTGGGCAGCCTCGCCCACGAGCTGAAGCGTCGCGGCGGCGGCTACGGCGTCGCCGCGCTGTGCATCGGGGTCGGGCAGGGCCTCGCGGTGGTGCTCGAGGCCTGAGCGCGGTCTACGAGGCCGCGGCCTTACGCAGGAACGGGATCAGCGCCGAGAAGAACGCGTTCTTCGGGTAGGCGCCGGCGGGGTCGTTGTGGGCGTAGGTCCCGTGCCGGTCCAGCAGGGTCAGGTTGCGCATCGGAATCTTCGACTGCTGGGCGAGCGCGACCGTGGCCTGCACGATCGCGGCCCCGCCGTACGCACCGAACGCGTACATCAGGAGGTGCCGGGAGAGCTTGCGGCCCATCGTGTCGTTGATCCCGAACACGGCCTGGGCGGGATTCGCGATGCCGTTGTCGATTGCCGAGGAATCGTTCGTGAGCCGCTGCGGGAAATACCACTCGGTGCCGTCAACGCCCTGCAACGGGTAGCCGGAGAACATCTGCGCGAATCGCTTGATCGGAGTGATCGCGCCGGCGCTGTTCCAGCCATACAGGCCATCTGGCCCCGGCTTGGTGTTGATCCCCGCTCCGTCGTGAGCCATGACCGCGAACACGAGCTTCGAGGTGGCGACGCTCGTGCCGTACCCGAACTGGGCGAGGTTGGTGACCGGACTCACTGGTGGCTTCAGCGACGCCGGCAGAAGCGCCAGCTCGCCGTTGGCGAGTGGTGCGTTGGGCGCGAGGATCGAAGAAAGGCCGCCGGTGGTTCCGTACAAGCCTGAGTCATAGGGCGGGATCCCGGCCACGAACGGGAGCCACGGGCTCGTGCTCGGGCTCATGAACTGCTGCAGCGTCTGCCTGGCCGTTTGCGCGCTGGGCGGGCTCCTGAAGCTGGCGCCGTCGTCGTACACGAGTCCGGCGAGGTCGTCGGCGCCGGGCTTGCCGTTGAAGTTCCAAGTCGCGTACCCGGTGACGACCGAACCGCCGAGCGAGTGGCCGCCGAGCACGACCTTGCCGCCGAGCCTCCGAGCCGCCGCGATAACGCCGTGCAGGTCCTGGACCGCGACCTTCAGTCCCCAGTTCTTCGCGTACGGGACGGCGGAGTCCTGAACGGGCTGGAAGTGACGAGTGATGCTGCGGTTGGTCAGCCAGCCGAGGTAGTAGTTGAAGACCGCCTGCGGGGTGGCCTTGCCGGCCTTGGCCTTGTCGATCACCGACTGGTCCTCGAGCAGGTTCTCGCGCCGCTCCACGGACCAGACCTGCCAGCCGGGGAGGGTCTTCACGATCCACTGTGCGAGCGGCACGAAATAGGCGCTACCGGCCGAGGTCCCGGGCTCGAGCACGAGCACGTTCTTGGCCTTCGCCGGTCCGATCTTGATGACGCCGACGCGGTTGTACTTGGCCGGAGTGCCGGGCGCCTTGAAGCCGGGCATCCACGTCACCTGCAGCGGCGCAGCGGACGCCGACGCGGCGACCGTCAGCGCGAGTACGACGGCAAGCAAAGAAATGCGGAGCCCCCACTTCACGGGCTACACCCTAGCGAGTGCGTCCGCTCGGGCAACGTCAGTGTGAACGGTCTGTGACGGCTAGGCCGTGCGGATGCACAGGGGCGGGGCCACCTAGGACGATGGCGATTTGGTTCCGGATGGGTTAACCAAAACGCCAAAGTCCGTCAGCGACCGTGGGCGCAGCCCCAGACCGACCGTGTGACCCGCCGCGCCAGCACGACACGCCGTCCCCGGCCCCGCGCGTACTCCCACAGCGTCACCCGGTGCCGGGCGTTGCCCGCGAACCCCGGGATCCGCACCGACCGCAGCGACCGCCCCCGAAACACCGACGCCCGTCGGCGGTCCACAAAGACGACGACGCGCACGACCGGCCGGCCACGGAACCGCGACACCGTCACCCGCGTCCCGGAGCCGGCGCTGCATGCCGTCAGCCGGCTCGAGCCCCGCAGCGGCGCACCCGGCCCGGTGACCGCGTCCGGGGAGGTATCGATCGCAACGTACGAGTAGGTCCCGGGGTATCCGTCGTCGGACGAGAGCGCCGAGCAGCCGTCGCGGAGGTCCTCGCAGTCGACCTTCTGCCCGCCGGACAGGTGGAAGTCCAGCCGCGAGTAGTAGTAGAACGAGAACGCGTTGCCGTCGTGATTCGGATCGACCGAGGCTTCGGTCGCATCGTGCAGCCAGCGCGTCGTCAGCAGCTCGCGGTCCGCTGAAGGCGAGTGCTTGACGTACTTGTCGAACCAGGCGGTCGTGTACCAGTCGATCATGTCCGGGCCGCGCAGCGAGGCCCCGAACGCCTGGTTCGGGATGAAGCTGAAGTCCAGGTGCGACCCGCCGCGGATGATTATTTCTCCACTGTCGACGCCCGCCTTCGAGTAGTTCAAAGACCACGTCGACTTGCCGTTGGGGTTCGGCAGCTGCGTGTTCGGCGCCGGCGGCAGGCCGTAGTCGGCCGACATCCCGAGCGCGGGGGTGTGCAGCGGCGCGGTCGTGCGGGCCGCCGGATCCGCCGGGCACCCCTGCTCACCGATCGTCTGCGGCGGCGCACCGGGAGCGGCGCCCGGGACCGGCGCGTCGTTCGGGCCCGGGCCGCCGAGGTCGTCCCACGCGACGATCGCCTTCACGCGCGGGTCCCACTGGCCGATGTACGAGACCCCGGCCGCGCCGTACGAGTGCCCCGCGATCCCGAGCTCGGAGGGGTCGAGCAGCTGCCAGAACGGGTTGTACGCGGCGTCGAGTCCCTCCTTCACGCGACGGTTCTGCTCGTCGGCGTGGCTCGTCCCCGTGCTGCAGCTCTTGACGGGCTCGTACGGGTGGGCCGGCGTCGACAGGAAGAAGTCGATCGCGTCCTCGGTGCCGTCGTAGAACGGCCGCCCGTCGCTCTGCGCGGGGAAGCCCTCGTTGCGGTCCGCGCCCTCGCCGAACGTGTCGCTCATCCCCTGCCCCTGGGGATCGAACGTGAGCACCACGTAGCCGGCCTTCGCGAGCGTCTGCGCGGCGTACCAGTACATCTGCTCGTCGGCCTGTACTGAGCCATTCGTGATCACAACGCCGGGCCGCTTCGCGGGTCCGGCGACGGTCGCCCACACGTGCCCTGAGAGCGTCGCGCCGTCGCGCGCCGTGAACAGCACCGGCCTGACGATCCCGTAGCCGTTCGCGCCCCAGTCGTTCAGGCGGATGTCGCCCGCGCAGCCGTTGCCGTGGTTCCAGCAGAGGTCGGTTGTGAAGTTCCGCTCCGGGTCCGCCGCCGCCGTCACCTGCCCGTCGATCGTGCTCTGGAGGCTGTCGGCCGACAGCTCGGCCTGGTACTCGGGCGTGTCGTAGACGGCTTGGCGCTGCTGGGTGATCGAGAAGTTCTGCGCCTCGACAACGGGGCTGAACGCGACCGGTGGCGTGGCCGCGGCAGGGGCGACGTGCAGCGCGAACGCGCCCAGCACGACGCCGGCGATCCAGATCCGAACCCTGCCCATCGCCGCCCATGCTGCATAAGCCACCGATCCCACGCAACGTGACGGAGCACGATTCTCATCGGCTCGGACTGTGCATCTGCACACCGCAGAGCGATACTTCGACCATGGAGGTCATCGCTCGCGGGGAGATCGTGAGGCGGATCGTCGAGCGCACCGACATGGACGAGTTCGCCGACCGCGTGCTCGACACGTTCTGGGAGCGCCCCGAGTTCCAGCGGCTCCGCCCTCCCCGGGAGGCGGTTCGCGCCTGGGTTCGGTGGAATCTCGAATTGGTCAATCGCTGGCTGATCGAGAGCCGGCCGCCGACCGAGGGCGAGCTCGACGTGTTCCGCGAGCACGCGCGCGCCCGCGCCGCCGAGGGGACCCCGGCGGACGTCGTGCCCGCGAACTTCCGCGCCGGCGCCAGGTTCGCGTGGCGGGCGCTGCTCGAGGCGGCGACCGACGAGGAGCGGCCGGCGCTGCTCGAGAGCGCGGACCTGTTGTTCGAGTACGTCGATCGCGTGTCGCGGATCTACTCCGAGGCATACGCGGAGGTCGCGTCGCGGGCGTCGGCGTCGGCGTCGGCGGAAGAGGCGGCCGCGCGGAGCGCGCTGTCACGGATCTCGGCGGACGAGGCGCCGCGGTCGGAGGATCACCGGCTCGCGGAGCGTCTCGGCTTCCAGCTCGATCGCGCCGCGCGACCGTTCGTCGTGGCCGCGCCGCGCCGCTCGACCGAGTACCACGCCGAGCTCGCGGCGGCGCTCCGTCGGCGCCGCGCGCTCGCCATGTCCGACCGCCGTCGCGTGATCGGGCTCTCCAATCGCAGGCTCGACTGGGACTCGCTCGAGCTCGACCGCCGCGCGCTGATCGCGCACGGGGCGGGCGCGATCGGGATCGAGCGTGGGCACGCGCTCGACGAGCTCTGCGACGCGGTCGACGTCGCAGTCGTCCGCGGGGATACCGGCCATGTGGAGGTCGACGATTACCTCGGCGAGTTGCTCCTGCGTCGCTCGCCGAGGGTCGCGGTCCGGGTCGAACAGAGGATGTACGGCCCACTCGGACCCGAGCTCGCCCGCACGCTCGACGTGCTCGTCCAGCACAACTTCGAGCGGGCGCGGAGCGCGGCCGCACTACCGGTGCACCGGAACACGCTGCGGGACCGGATCGCTCGGATCTCGGAGTTGACGGGGGTCGATCTCGAGTCGTCGCGCGGTCGCTCGCTGGCCTGGCTTGCATGGGCCACGAGAACGAATGACTCCGGCTGAGCTGCGTGTTGCGGGTCGGTTAGGAACCGCTCACCGCGTTTCACGACCGGCGGTTGTGAACTAGATTTCGGCCCCACTGCTGGACCTTCCGAACCTCTGAGGAGGAGGACCTTTTTGATGAGGAGTTTCTCCAGATCGGCCTTTACGGCCGTCGTGGCGGCCGCATCGGTCGTCGTCATAGCCGCGTGCGGCAGCTCATCGAGCAACTCGCCTTCGGGTAGCACCGGTAACACGGGCACCGCAAAGAAGGGCGGGACGGTCACGCTCGTGATGGGCACCGCGCCGGACTCGCTCGACCCGGGCTTCGGCTACACGACCCAGGCCGCTGAGCCCGACTGGCTTTCATACACCGGCCTCGTTACCTACGCGCGCGCCAGCGGCACCCCCGGCGGACAGGTGATTCCGGGGCTTTGCACAGGGCTGCCTACGATCAGCTCCGGCGGCAAGGTCTATACCTGCACGCTGCGCAAGGGCCTCGTCTTTTCGAACGGCAAGGCCGTCAAGGCGAGCGACTTCACCTACACCGTCGAACGCGCGATCAAGATTCCGTGGGGTGGCTCGGGCCAGTTCATCACCGCCCAGATCGCGGGCGCGACGGACTACTCGAAGGGTAAGTCGAGCTCGATCTCCGGGATCACGACCGACGACTCGACCGGCAAGATCACGATCCGTCTGAACGCTCCGTACGGCGCGTTCGACAACGTGCTGGCGTTCCCGTCGCTGGGCATCATCCCGAGCGGCACGCCGATGAAGAACGAGCCCAACAGCCCGCCCCCGGGCGTCGGGCCGTACATGATCACGAACATCGTTCCGAACCAGTCGTTCTCGACGGTTCGCAACCCCCAGTGGTCGAAGATGAACATCCCTGGGATCCCCGCCGGGAACGTCGACGTCAACGTGAAGATCTCGTCGAACGTCGACTCGAACGCGCTGTCGGTGCTCAACAACACCATCGACGTGTTCGACTGGGCCGACACGATCCCGGGCAGCCTGCTGCCTCAGATCCAGGCGAAGGCCTCGGACCGGTATCAGAAGAAGGTCATGAACTCGACCTACTACATCTTCCTGAACACCAAGGCGAAGCCGTTCTCGAGCCAGCTGGCGCGAGAGGCCGTGGTGACCGGTCTGAACCAGAACGCGATGAACCGGCTCGGGTCGGGCACCCTGATTCCTGGGTGCTACTTCCTGCCGCCGGGCATGGTCGGTCACCCGACCGCCCCCTGCCCCTACGGTGACCCCGCCAGCGGCGGCGACATCGCCAAGGCAAAGGCGCTGGTCAAGCAGTCCGGGATGGCCGGTCAGGCAGTCACGGTCTGGTCGGAGACGCGCTCGCCGCGTCAGCAGTGGATGACGTACTACACGTCATTCCTGAACCAGATCGGGTTCAAGGCGACGCAGAAGGTGATCGCGGATGCGAACTACTTCTCGACGATCGGGAACCTGAAGCTCAACCCCCAGACCGGCTTCGCCGACTGGAACCAGGACTTCCCGAACCCGATCGACTTCTACCTGCTGCTGCAGGGGACGGCGATCTTGCCGACGAACAACGAGAACTTCGGCCAGGTCAACGATCCTCACATCAACAGCGAGTCGAACAGGCTCGGCCAGGTGCCAAGCACGCAGCTGAACTCGATCGCGACCGACTGGCAGAACCTGGACCAGTACACGGCCAAGCAGGCCTACACGGCCGTGTTCGGGTACCAGACCTTCCCGGCGTTCACGTCGGACAAGGTCTCGCAGAGCTACATCTTCTCGCCCCTCTACGGGTGGGACTACAGTTCGTTCTCGTTGAAGTAGCGCGGAGCGGCCCGGAGGGGTCATCCGCGCGTCGGTGGGCCGGGACAGATACGCTGTCCCGGCCCCACCGGCAACTCTTTGAATGACGGCCACTGCATCAACCGGCACCGAATTCTCCGACGAGTTCGCGAGCGCCGGTCTCGGTGAGGGCGAGCAGCTCCCGGCGGGGCTCGGGCCGTGGAGGCTCGCGTGGCGGCGGCTGCGGCGCAACAAGACCGCGCTGTTCTTCGGCGGCCTCTTCATCCTGATCGTCGTCCTGTGCCTGCTGGCGCCGGTCTACTCGCACGACGTCGCGCACATCAGCCCGGCGGCGGAGAACATCGCCGGGGCGACCAACAAGTGCCCGCCGACGTGCGTCAGCGTAACCGGAATCCCGATCGGCCCGACCTGGACCTCGAGCTACTTCTTCGGCGCCGATCGCAATGGCCGCGACGTCGCCGTGCGGCTGCTCTACGGCGGGCGCAACTCGCTCGAGATCGGCTTTGTCGCGACGCTGATCACGATGTTCTTCGCCATCATCCTGGGCGTCCTCAGCGGCTTTTTCCGCGGGATCCTCGACGGCTTCATCAACCGCGCGCTCGACGTCATCTGGGCATTCCCGGCGGTGCTGCTCGGCGTCGCGATCGGGTCGACGCTCGCGGTCTCGGGAATCCTCTTCCTGCACGGGACGTCGCTGCTGGTGCCGGCGGTGGTGATCGGGATCGTCTACATCCCGTATGTGGCGAAACCGATCAGAGGCCAGGTACTCGTGCTGCGCGAGCGGGAGTTCATTGACGCGGCCCGCCAGCAGGGACTCTCGAGTTGGCGGATCATGTTCACCGAGGTGATGCCGAACCTCGCGAGCACGATCATCGTGTTCGTCCCGCTGATCCTCGCCAACGCGATCCTGCTCGAGGCGGCGCTCACCTACCTCGGCGCGGGCGTCCAGCCGCCGAATCCCTCCTGGGGGACGATGATCTCCGACGGGATCGCGCAGCTTCCGGCCGCGTTCCACGACGTGCTGGTCCCCGGGATCATGCTCGTGCTCACGGTCCTCTCGATCAACATGTTCGGCGACGGCCTGCGCGACGCGCTCGACCCGCGCGCGAAGGTCAGGATCGCGCGGTGACCGAGGACGAGCGCTGATGACCCGGTTCATCGTCCGTCGGTTGATCGCGATGATCGGGGTGATGTTCGTGATCTCGCTGCTGACGTTCCTGCTGTTCGAGTCGATCCCGAACGGCGACCCGGCGCGGCGGCTCGCGGGCCGGCTCGCGACCGCGAACGAGATCGCGTTCATCCGCAAGGAGTACGGCTTCGACCAGCCGATCTACGTCCAGTACGCGCGGATGATGAAGAACATCTTCACCGGCCAGGTGTACTCCTACTACCAGGGCTTCAACGTGATCGACGAGGTCAAGCAGGGGCTTCCGGCGACGCTCTCGCTGGCGATCGGAGCCGGCATCATCTGGCTCTTCACCTCGATCGTCGTCGGGACGCTGGCTGCCGTCAAAGCCGGCAAGAACACCGACCGATTACTCACCGTCCTGTCGATGGTCGGGGTCTCGTTCCCCCCCTTCTTCCTGGGCGCGATCCTGATCTACTACCTCGGCTACAAGCTGAACTGGTTCCCATTAGGCGGGTACGTCAAGCTGACCTCCGACCCGTGGCAGTGGTTCGTGCATATGGTGCTGCCGTGGTTCACGCTGTCGGTGCTGTTCATCGGCTTCTACTCGCGCGTGCTGCGCTCGACGATCCTCGACACGATCAACGAGGACTACGTGCGGACCGCGCGCGCGAAGGGGCTGTCCGAGAACCAGACGCTGCGCCGGCACGTGCTCCGGAACAGCCTGATCCCGATCATCACCCTGTTTGGGCTGGACTTCGCGCAGGTGATCGGCGGCGGCGCGATCCTCACCGAGTCGATCTTCAACCTCCACGGCATCGGACAGCTGGCGGCCGACGCGATCGGCAGGCTCGACATCACCGTGATCCTGGTGGTCGTGCTGCTGACAGCGTTCTTCGTGGTCGCGCTGGCCGCGGTTGTCGACATCCTTTACGCGTTCCTCGATCCTCGGATCCGGATCGCGGCATGAGCGACCACCTGCTCGACGTCGACGACCTCCGCGTCCAGTTCCACACCGAGGACGGGATCGTCCGCGCCGTCGACGGCGTCTCGTTCACAGTCGACCGCGGCGAGGTCGTCGCGATCGTCGGCGAGTCCGGGTCCGGTAAGACCGTCACCGCGATGACGCTAATGGGACTGACGCGCGGCCCGAACGCGAACTTCGAGGGCAGCGCCACGTTCGACGGGACAGACCTCGTCACCGCGCCCGAGGACGAGCTGCGCCAGATCCGCGGCGCCGGGATTTCGATGGTCTTCCAGGACCCGATGAGCTCGCTGGATCCCGTCTACAAGATCGGCAAGCAGATCGTCGAGCAGATCCGCGTCCACAACAAGAAGACCTCGAAGGCGCAGGCGCACGATCGCGCGATCGAGCTGCTCGAACGCGTCGGGATCCCGCGCGCGGCGGAGCGGGTCGACGCCTACCCGCACGAGTTCTCGGGCGGGATGCGCCAGCGCGTGATGATCGCGATGGCGCTCTCCAACGACCCGAAACTGCTGATCGCCGACGAGCCGACGACCGCGCTCGACGTGACGATCCAGGCGCAGATCCTCGACGAGGTCAGGCAGCTGCGCGGGCAGCGGGAGTCGGGGATCATCCTCGTCACGCACGACCTCGGCGTGGTCGCCGACATCGCCGACCGCGTGGTCGTTATGTACGCGGGCCGCGTGGTCGAGCAGGGAACGCTCGACGAGATCTTCTACGACCCCCAGCACCCCTACACGTGGGGCCTGCTCGGCTCGATCACCCGCGTCGACCGCGACCGCTCCGAGCGGCTGCTCGCGATTCCGGGGATGCCGCCGTCGCTGCTGAGGCCGCCCCAGGGCTGCCACTTCCGGCCGCGGTGCCCGTTCGCGTTCGAGAAGTGCACCGAGGTGCCACCGCTGAACTCGCGCCTGCCCGACACGGCCGATCACCTCGACCGCTGCTGGCTCGAGGTCCAGCAGAAGCGCGAGCTTCGCCAGCGCGGCGATCAGATCGGCCTGCGCACCAAGGAGACGGTGATCTCGTGAGCGTCGAAGAGCCCGAGCAGGCTGCGGCGCCCGCGCCCGAGCAGACCGCGCCCGCGCCCGCGCAGGAAAACGGCGCCCCGCTGCTCGACGTCGAGCATCTGAAGATGTACTTCCCGATCAAGTCGGGGGTGTTGATCGATCGCAAGATCGGCAACGTCCACGCCGTCGACGACGTCTCGTTCGAGCTGCGCGAGGGCGAGACGCTCGGGATCGTCGGCGAGTCGGGGTGTGGCAAGACGACGCTGATCCGCACGCTCG
This sequence comes from uncultured Solirubrobacterales bacterium, assembly GCA_963788565.1. Lineage (GTDB taxonomy): Bacteria > Actinomycetota > Thermoleophilia > Solirubrobacterales > Solirubrobacteraceae > Palsa-465. The sequence continues at coordinate 11,184 of CAWBHJ010000003.1, forward strand.
TACGGCTGCTGGAGCCGACCGACGGCGAGATCCGCTTCCGTGGCTCGGAGATCACGCACGCCGATCGCAAGCAGCTCGAGCCGATCCGGCGCGAGATGCAAATGGTCTTCCAGGACCCGCAGGCGTCGCTGAACCCGCGCAAGCGGGTCGGCCAGATCCTCACCACGCCGCTGAAGATTCGCGGCGTCCCGAAGGAGCAGATCGCGCAGGAGAGCCGGAAGCTGATCGATCGCGTCGGGCTCTCGCCCGAGCACCTGAACCGGTTCCCGCACGAGTTCTCGGGCGGGCAGCGGCAGCGGATCGGGATCGCGCGAGCGCTCGCGGTCGAACCCCGGCTGGTGCTGCTGGACGAGCCGGTCTCGGCGCTCGACGTCTCGATTCAGGCGCAGGTGATCAACCTGCTCGAAGAGCTCCAGGACGAGTTCAAGCTGTCCTACGTGTTCGTCGCGCACGATCTCTCGGTGGTGCGTCACGTCTCCGACCGGATCATCGTCATGTACCTCGGCAAGATCATGGAGGTCTCGCCCGGCGAGGAGCTCTACCACAAGCCGATCCACCCCTACACGACGGCGCTGCTCGGGGCGATCCCGATCCCGGACCCGCGGGAGAACCGCGAGCGCTCGCGTCCGATCGTCGGCGGCGAGCCGCCGAGCCCGGTGCGGCCGCCGCCGGGCTGCCGGTTCCACACCCGGTGCCCGCGGGCCACCGACATCTGCCGGCGCGTCGAACCACAGCTCACCGCCTACTCGGGCGGGCACCTGGCGGCCTGCCATCACCCCCAGAACGTCACCGACGACGAGATCAAGGCGTCGACCCGCTCGGCTGACTCCCCGCTTAGCTCCGGGGAGCTGGCGCCGGGCGAGGAGGAACGACAGGCGGCGTAACCGTGTCCAGGATCCTCGCCGGCGCCGCCTGCGTGACGATGCTCCTGATCGTCGCCCCGGCCGCGCTCGCGAGGACCTCGCCGAACCGGGCGTATCCGGACACCGCCGACCGCAACACGCTGATCACGCTCCGCGACGGCACGCGGCACGACGCGCAGGAGATGCTGGCGACGATCGCGCGCTGCGAGCGCCGCGCCGGTGCTCCGTATGGCGCGGGCAGGGACGTGTTCAACCAGTGCCTGATGCCGCTGCTCAACCGGGACCTGTACAAGTCGCGGTTCGAGCCGCAAATGCTCGTGGGCGTCGTGCGCGACCTCGCTAGAGGGCGGTGCCTCGGTCTCGCCTCCGGGCTGATGGACGCGATCTCGGAGCTCGGCAACGAGGCGCAGACGTGGTTCGGCGACGCCGAGAACCCGGACCCGGCGGCCGCCGCGCTCGAGCGCGCAGACGCGCACGACATGCGCGCGATCGCCCGCGGGGCGCTCGCGCTGACCGCGGCGCGAAGTTGGCGGACCGCCTGCAGAGCGAGGCCGTACGACCCGACCGAGGCGCATCCCGTCCGGTCTCGGGCCCGGACCGCGATTCAGCCGCTCGCGCTCCCCTGGCCGGCTTCCGGCCCGCTCGTGCTGGTCGCATGAAGCGGCCGGGCGCGCAGGCTGAGCGTCCAAGCGGCAGCGATCGCCAGCGCCCCGAGCGCGAACACGAGCCACGCGACGACGTCCGTCCCCGGCGATGTGCCGGCGCCCTGAGCGACGGCGCCGGGGCTGGCGATCGGATGGCCGGACGCGGCCGCGAACTTCTGGATCGCGGTCGCGGTGCTGTCACCGAGCTTCGCGATCGAGCCTGGCGGCGGCAGTGCGCCGATCGCCTGCTCGGCGGCCGCGCTGCGCGCGCCCGGCTCGTACAGCGCGAGCCCGTTCGGCATCACCACCAGCAGCCGCGCGCGTGAGACGAGCGACAGCTCCTGACCTAGGAACCGGGCGTAGGACGAGGGCCGGCGCCACAGCGCGCCGACCGACCCGAGGTCCGTCGGCGAGGCGATCACCGCGACCTGGAGCGGCGCGCCGGCGCGCCGTGCCTCGGCGAGCAGGGCGACGAGCTGGCTCTGCCGAGCTGCGGAGACCCCCGCGTCCTGCGGGAGGAACAGCGGCTGGGTTGCGAGCACGTCGCTGGCGGGATCGCCGTCAGCGAGCGCCGGTCCGGCCGCGGCGAGCGACGCGGCGAGCACCGCCACGAGCGCGATCATCGTCGCGCGAGCGCGCGCGCGCGAGAATCCGGTTGAGTGCTGAGCGATGCGCGTCAGTGTAGGTCTCCCGTCCTGGCGGTCCTTGCCGCGCTCCTGGTCCTTGGGGCACTGCCGGCGGCGGCGCGGGCGCATGGGCCGCTCGCCCCTTACGCAAGCGCCTACCTAGCCAGGGTCGGGGCCGTCCCCGCCGGAATCGATGCGAAGGTCGTCGATGGCGATCAGGGGATGTGGCTTCGCGTTCCGCCGCCGAGGACAGTGGTCGTGTTCGACTACCGCGGCGCCCCGTACCTGCGTTTCTCGGTCGCAGGGGTCGCGGTCAACCGCAGCTCGCCGATGTTCTATCTGAACCAGAACCCCGCGCAGACCCCACCACAGGGTCTCAGCCCGGCGACGACGCCCCGATGGCAGCGGGTCACGTCGGCGCACGAGTACACGTGGCACGACGGTCGGCTCCATGCGCTCGCGACGGTGGCGATCCGGCCGGGTACATCGTTCGTCGGGACCTGGCGCATCCCGATCGCGGTGAACGGGAGCCGCACCGCGATCTCGGGTGGGCTGTGGCACGCCAGACAATCCCTCGATCGTGTGGTTCTGGCCGATCGTCGTCTTGCTCGCGTGCTCGCTCGCGGTGGCCCGGGTGCATCGTCGCAGGCTCGACGTCCGTCACCTCCGCGATCCTCGCCCTCGCCGCGCTGGCCGCAACCGCGACGATCGCCTTGGGATCGCAGCTATACGGCCGCCCCCACGTCGTCGCCGGTCAGCTCGTGGTGCTCGGGTTGGTGCTCGCGTTCGTCGTCTACGGCTGGTCCGCGTGCTGCTGCGCCGTGCCGGCGGCGTCCACCTGTTCGTGATCTCCTTCGTAGCCCTGTGGGCCGGCGGAACGCTCGTGACCGTCCTGCTGAACGGGTTCGTGCTGATGGCGATTCCGGCGTTCGTCGCGCGCGCGGCGGTAGTCGTGGCGCTCGGGTGTGGGGGTGGGCTGTTCCTCGCGCTGCTCGCGCGGATGGACCGTGCGGACGAATCGCCGGCGCCGGCTGCAGACGGCGTTCGCGAGCCGGCCGTACGGTAACTTTCGGGCGAGATGCCGGGGCTTCTCCAGCGCCGCCTGCTGACCAGCCGCGTCGCGCCGATCGCGCTGATGCCGGCGGCCGCGTTCGCCGTCCACCAGCTGCGCTACTGGCTCGCGTACGGCGACCGGGCCGGAGCCGCGCTGGAGCGACAGGGCCACGCCTATCTGCACTCGGTGGCGCCATGGCTGGTGCTGCTGCTTGCACTAGTGGCGGGCGTCTTCCTCCGAGCCCTCGGCCGGGCTTTCGGCGGCCACTGCTCGGCCCGCCGCTACACGCTCTCGTTCGCCGCGCTCTGGCTCGCGTGCGCGGCGTGCCTGGTGGGGATCTACGCCGCTCAGGAGCTGCTGGAGTCGCTGTTCGCGACTGGGCACCCTGCTGGTCTTGTCGGCATCTTCGGGTACGGCGGCTGGTGGGCGGTTCCGGCGGCGGTCTGCGTCGGGCTCGTCGTCGCGGCGCTGCTCCACGGGGCAGGGTGGGCGCTCCACGCCGTGGCTCGGATTCGCGCCGCGACGCCTGCGGTCACCCGTCGTACCGCGCGGCAACGTGCACCGCGCGATGTGCTCCTCCCCCGGCTCGCGCCCGTCGCATCGGGCTGGTCGGGCCGCGGCCCTCCTCGCTGATCCTCGCCGCGCGGCATCACGCGACATCCCGCCGCGCCTGAAGTGATCAACCAGCTAATGAGGAGGACTCACCGAAGTGAACGCATCCCTGAAGGGCCGACGCGCGCTAGTCGCGCTCGCAGTCGTGGCCGTGGCGCTGATCGTCCCCGCGGTCGCGTCCGCGCACGCGCGGATCAGTCCAGCGGTATCGCTCAAGGGCGAGCTGCAGCTGTACAGCCTGGCAGTCCCGACCGAGAAGGACGGGCTGACGACGTCGAGGATCGTGATGACGGTCCCGAATGGGTTCGGGATCGACTCGTTCGTGCCGCCGCCACCGGGGTGGCACATGCAGGTCGCGTCGACGGGCTCCGGCGACAGCGCGGTCGTCACGAAGGTGACCTGGACCGGAGGCCGCACCCCGACCGGTGAGGATTCGCTGTTCCAGTTCCTGGCCCAGCCGGCGTCAGCGCAGACATACACGTTCCAGGTGGAGCAGACCTACTCGGACGGGTCGATCGTCAACTGGTCGGGCCCAGAGTCCTCCGAAGCGCCCGCTCCGACAATCGAGGCTGCCAGCTCGCTTGGAGGCGGCGGCACGTCGACGCTGACGATCGTCGCGCTGATCGTCGGCGTGCTGGCGCTGGTGGTCGGCGTGTTCGCGCTCCTCGGCGGTTCGAGGGGACGCAGCCTGACATGAGCGGTCGCGCTCGGACCGGCGTGCTCGTCGTCGCACTCGCGGCGGCGTGCGCGCTGCCGGGCGCGGCGTCCGCGCACGCGTACCTGGTCAAGACGGTCCCGGCGGCGAGCGTCGTGTTGAACGCTCCGCCACCGAACGTCCAGCTCACCTACGACGAGGCGGTCGAGCCGAGGTTCGCGATCATCTCGGTCACGAACGCGGCGGGGCAGCAGGAGACGACCGCCCCGCCGCACCGCTCACCGGCGAACCCCGACACGCTCGTGGTGCCGCTGCGCCCGCACCTGCCGCCGGGGTGGTACCTGATCTACTGGAGGGCGATTTCGGTCGACGGGCACCCGGTGCAGGGCGCGTTCACCTACGCCGTCGGGCCAGATCCGGGGCCCGCGCCGCAATTCAAGGTGCCGAGTGTCTCGGCCACCGCGATCAAGGCGAACCTGCTTATCGCCCGGTGGGTGATGTTCGTGTCGGTGATGAGTGCGATCGGGCTGTTCGTGCTGCGGACGCTGATCGCGCGGCCGCTCGTGCGGCGCGTGCGGGGGGCGAGTCTGCGGAACGTGTCCGTCGCGTTCGTGGCCGCGTCGGTGGTAGGGCTGATCGCGATCCCGGTGTACCTGGATATCTCAACCGCGAACGATTCGCTGCGTTCGGTGTTCGACGTCGGCGCGCTCGTGCCGCTGTTCGGGGTGACGGCCTTCGGGCGGGCGATCCTCGATCTCGAGCTGTGCTTCGCGCTGTTCTGCGTCGCTGGCTGGATCGCCGTGTGGCTGGATGACCCCGAACGTGAGCAACGCTCGGTCGCCGCGTTGGGCGCGATGGCCGGCGCGGTGCTCGCCGCGGCGGCGGTGCTGATCGTCCCTGGCGCCGCCGGACACGCGGCCCAGACCTCGCCCCGGGGCCTGACACTGGTGTTCGATTGGCTGCACCTTGCCGCCGGGTCGGTGTGGTTCGGCGGCCTGATCGGGCTGCTGCTGATCTGGGTCGGGCTCGGCCGAGGCCGCCGGGTGGACGGGCTGGCGACGATCGTGCCGCGGTTCTCGAACGTGGCGCTCGTCTCGGTGATCGTGATCGCCGCGACCGGGATCGGCGAGACGATCGAGCACATGCCGGCGGTGAACGCCCTGTGGGACACCGGCTTCGGCGTCGCGATCCTCGTCAAGACCGGGCTGCTGCTGGTCGTGATCGCGATCGCCTCGGGCAACCTGCTTCGTTCAAAGCCGGGGCTCGTCGCCGCGCGGGAACATCCGGACCGTGGGGAGCCGGCGGCGGGTCTGCTGCGGAGACTGATGAGCGGCGAGGTCCTGATCGTCGCCGGGATCGTGTTCGCGGCCGCGGTGCTCACCAGCCTCGCGCCGCCGCCCCCCGCGTTCGCGCTTCAGAACTCGGCGCTCGCGCAGGTGGGGCCGGGACGGGTGATCAAGACCGTCAAGCAGCAACGGCTACGTGCTCCAGGTGCTGGTCACGCCGAACAAGGCGGCCGCGCCGGACGCGTTCGCGCTGCGGATCACCAAGAACGGGCAGCCGGTCCGTGGCGCGAACGTGACGCTCACCTTCAACCACACCGAGATGCAGATGCCACAGCAGCAGTACCAGCTCAAGGAGACCCAGCCGGGCGTCTACTCTCGTTCGGCCCCGGCGCTGGTGATGGTCGGCAAGTGGGCGCTCGATTTCCAGATCGCGCCAAGCGGCGGACCGCCGTTCAGCGCCCTGATCCTCGACCAGGCAAACGGATGAGGAGGTTCAACGTGAACATCCATGGACGCGCGCTCGTCGCGCTCGCGGCCGTCACCGCCGCGCTCGCTCTGACCGCGTGCGGATCGAGCGGGGGCAGTGGCGTGAGCGTCCCGACTGTCGCCCCGGCGCGGGTGTTCACGCTCGCGGACTTCCAGCCCACGAGCGCCGGTCACGCCTCACCACCCGGTGACGGTCTCGTTCACCGTGCAGCTGCCGAGCGGCAAGCCGCTGACGCAGTACCGGACCGGCTCCGGCCCGCACACCGGTGTCCATCTGATCTTCGTCCGCAACGACCTCGCGTACATCATCCACACGCACCCGCCGATCGGCCCCGACGGCCAGCTCAAGCAGACGGTCACGTTCCCGGCGCCGGGCCCCTACCACGCGCTCGTCGACGTCTACCCGAACCTCGGCGGAGTGCTGCCGAACTTCCAGCTCACCCAGACCGTCCACGTGACCGGCGCCTATCACCCGCAGACGCTGCCCGCGTTCAACGGCAAGGTCGTCGTCGACGGGTACCACTTCACGATGCAGGGCCACCCGAACGTCCACGCGATCCAGGCGCAGTTCATCCACGTGAACGTCACGGACTCCGCGGGACGGCCGGTGACGTTCACTCCATGGTTCGGCGCGCTCGCGCACGCGATCTTCTTCCAGCAGGGGTCGCTCTCGTACTTCCACACGCACATCTGTGCGCCGAACGCGCCCAACTGCGGGACGCTCCCCGGAGTCCGCGCGAGCGCGATCACGGGCCACTCGGAAGCGCCCGGGAAGATCACGATCGGGACGCTGCTGCCGGCGCCCGGGACCTGGCGGCTGTTCCTCCAGATGAAGCTCGGCGGGAAGATCGTCACCGCGCCGTTCACACTGAAGGTGTCGCAATGAACGACGAGCAGCTGAACACACGGGGCGTGTGGCTGCGGCTGCTGGCTGCCGCGGTCGCGCTGGCGGCGGGCGTGGCCGCGCTCGTCGTCGTGATCGTGCTCGTCCGGAGCGTGCTCGGCTGATGCGCAGGGCGTTCCTGATCGCCGTCGCTCGCCCGCGCTGGCCCTCCCGGCGACAGCGCTGGCCGACGCCGACCCCGCCAGCGACGTGCTGCTCGGGGCGCCGGTGTTCTACCCCTATCAGCCGCCGGTCCCGGCCGCTCTGCAGAAGAAGCTGAACGCCGAGGTGACCGCCGCCGGGCGGGCGCACTTCCCGATCAAGATCGCGCTCATCTCCTCGCCGGTCGACCTCGGCGCGCTGCCGACTATGTTCGCCAAGCCGCAGCAGTACGCCACCTTCCTCGACCAGGAGATCAGCTTCAACAGCAAGCAGCCGCTGCTCGTCGTGATGGCGAACGGCTACGGGTCGGCCGGACTTCCTCCCGCGTCCGCGGCCGCGGTCAGCTCGCTCCCCAAGCCGTCGGGAAAGGACGGCGAGGCGCTGGCGCAGGCCGCGCTCGAAGCGGTGCCGAAGCTGGCCGAGGCCGCCGGCCACAAGGTTCCGAATGCCGGCGGCGGCAGCAGCGGCTCCTCGGGCGGCTCGTCCGGGCTGCTGATCGTGATCCTCGTGGTCGTGGCGGTTCTCGCCGCTGGGGCGGTGATCGCGGTCCGGCGTCGCCGGGCGGTCGTGCGCCGGCGCGCCGCCGGTCGCCGCGCGCCGCCCGGTGAGGCGGGCGTTCTTCGCCGCCTGCGCCGCAGCGCTCGTCGTGCTGCTCGCCGGCTGCGGCGCGTCGATCCCCTCGGACACGGCGGCGCTGCCGCGCTCGCTGGTGCTCCAGGCGCGGCCGGTCGGTCGCGGTCCTCGCTTTCAGTCGCCCGTCAGCGGCCGCGTCGTCGGCGCCTGCCGGCCCCGGCTTGGCGCGCGCTACGGGTCGCACATCGAGCTGTTCGCCGAGAACCGCGTGGTGATCGTCCCGGCCGGAATCGGCACGCTCCCGCCGCGCAAGACCCTCTCGGGCCGGATCACCACGGCCCGTTGCTACGGCGAGCTCGCGACGCTCGAACCGACGGGACTGGTGCTCGTGCGCGCCGGCTCGCGCCCGACGGTCGCGGACCTGTTCCATGGATGGGGCCAGCCGCTCTCGCCCGTGCGACTCGGTCCGTTCGATGCGCCGCGCGGGACACGGGTCCGCGTATTCGTCGACGGACGGCCTTGGCAGGCAGCGCCGGGTGCGGTTCCGCTTACGCCCCACGCGGTGATCGTGCTCGAGGTCGGGCCTTACGTTCCGCCCCACGTTTCGTACCGGTTTCCGCCCGGCACGTAAGGGATTCGCGCCGTTAGTAAGGGGTGGGTCGGGCGCGTAAGGGGTCGGCGGCGATTAGTAAGGGGTCGGGGCCCTAGATCGGCTCCGTTCTCCCGATGTGCGGGACGGGGTCTCAGTTCAACCTGTGGTCAGTGCAAACGACCGATAGGAGCGACTCATGCACCCCCATCTCAATCAAGAAGTCGCCGCCGTCCGCGCACAGGACGCGAGGCGCGTCGCCGAGGCCCGGCGCGCACACACCGCCGGGCGCCGCCATCGTCCAAAGTTCTACTTCGGGCGATACTTCGTACGTGGCCACAAGGCTCACCAGCAACCAGTTCGTGGGACGCGAGGCTCAGCTGGAGGAGCTCGTCCGGGCGTCGCGGGAGGCAGCTGACGGACGGCCGACGCTGGTCCTGCTCGGCGGGGACTCCGGCGTCGGCAAGACCAGGTTGATCGGCGAGCTGGAGCGCAAGCTCGCCGGCGATGGGGCGATCGTGTTGCGGGGCGAGGCCGTCGAGCAAGCCGACGGAGAGCTCCCGTTCTCCCCTCTGACCAGCGCACTGCGGCCGCTCGTCCGCGCCAAGGATTCAGCGTTCGACGCGCTCGGTCCAAGCAGCCGCGCCGAGCTCGCCGCGCTGCTGCCGGGGCTCGAGCAGACCGACGGCCGCTCCGGCTCTCGAGACGACCCGTCCGCGCAGCTGCGCCTGTTCGAGGCGTTGCTCGAGTTGCTCGACGTGATCGGCGAGCGACAGCCGCTCGTCTTGATCCTCGAGGACGTCCACTGGGCGGACCGCTCGACGCGGACCTTCGTCGCGTTCCTCGCGCGAAGTCTGCGCGATGAACGCCTGCTGGTCGTGCTCAGCTACCGCACCGACGAGGTCCACCGGCGCCATCCGCTGCGCCCGCTGCTCGGCGAGCTCGAGCGCCTCGAGCACGTGCGCCGGATCGGCCTCGAGCCGTTCGACCGCACCGAGCTGACCGAGGTGCTCGCGGACATCCTCGACGCGAAGCCGGAGGCGGCGCTGGTCGAGCGTCTGTTCTCGCGCAGTGAGGGCAACGCCCTCTATACCGAGGAGCTGCTCGCGGCCGGACTCGATGGCCGCGGCGCCACACCTCAGAGCCTTCGCCACGCATTCCTGCTGAGGATCGAGCGCCTGTCGCCGGACGCGCAGCAGGCCGCGCGCGCGATCGCCGTCGGGCGGCGCCTCGACGAGCCGATGATCGCGGCCGTCACCGGGATCGACCCGGTGCCGTTGCAGGCGGCGCTGCGTGAGGCGGTCGCCGAGCAGGTGCTGGTCGCCACCGACGACCGGTTGATGTTCCGCCACGCGCTGCTGCGCGAGGCGCTGTACGACGACCTGCTGCCGGGGGAGCGGGGTGACCTGCACCACGCGCTCGCGCGGATGCTCGAATCGCGCTGCGTCGACAACGACGAGCAGGAGGCCGAGCTCGCGGCTTCGATCGCCGGCCACTACGCGGCGGCCGGGGACCAGCCCGCCGCACTCCGGGCGACCGTCCGCGCGGCGCTCGCCGCGCATGACGTGCACGCATATGGTGAGGCCGCCGACCTCGCCGAGCGGGCGCTCGAGCTCTGGCCCAGGGTCTCCAACGCGGGCGAGACGATCCCGCTGAACCGCGTCGACCTGCTCGAGCTCGCGGCCGCCGCGCATTCGATCGCGGGCGATCGCTCGCGCGCCGAGACGCTGCTGGAGCTCGCGCTCGAGGAAGTCGATCCCGGATCCGACCGGCGCTTGTACGCGAGGCTCCTGTATCGCAAGGCGCGAATCCAGTGGTCGCTCAACCGCGGGCTCGAGAGCGTCAGCACGGCGGAGCAAGCGCTGTCGATGCTGCCCTCCGACGAGGTCAGCGTCGAGCGCGTTTCGGTGATGTCGTGGCTCGCGCGGATGCGGTTCCTCCGGGGTCGCTATCGCCACGCAATCGGGGAAGGCGAGGCCGCGCTCGAGGAGGCGGTCGCCGTCGGCGACCGACACGCCGAGGGCGAGATCCTGAACACGCTGGGGATGGCGCGGATCAGCATCGGCGACGTCGAGCCGGGGGTGGGCCTGCTTCGGCGTTCGATCGAGATCGGCAAGCAGATGCACGATCTGGACAACCTCGGGTACGCGTACGCGAACCTCGCCGACATGCTCGGATTGCATGCCGCCCGGACGAGGGAGGGGATCGAGGTCGCCGAAGAGGGACTGGCGGTGATCCCGAGGCGGATGCCGCGCCAGCACGACTGGCTGATGCTGACCGTTGCGCAGCTGTCGTTCGAGGTCGGCGACTGGGACAAGGCGCGCACCCACCTCGCGCCGCCGTCCATGCAGCTCGACCGCGACACGTTCTTCCGCCTGCTGCTCGAGGCCGACGTCGGACTCGGCGAGGGCGACGACGAGCTCACCGAACGGAGGCTCGACGATGCCGCGCCGTTCGTCGCCGCGTCGACGGAGCCGCAGTGGATCGGATGGTATGGAGCGTTGCGGGGCGAGCAGCTCCGCCGTCGGTCCGAGCTGGTCGAGGCCCGAGGCGCGATCGACGAGGCACTCGACCGTGTCGAGCTCTGCACCGACGACGTGATGAGCCTCGCGCGGGTCGCGGCCGCTGGGCTGCGCGTCGAGGCGGACATCGCGCAGCGCGCCAGGGACCTGCGCGAGCGAGCGCAGGAGCGCGACGCGATCACCCGCGCGAAGATGCAGATGCAGCGGATCGACGCGGCCGCGCAGGAGGGCGGCCCGATCGAGCGGGCGTGGGAGAAGACGGGCCAGGCTGAGCTGGCCCGCGCGCGGGCACGGGCGACGCCCGATCTCTGGCTCCAGGCCGCCCGCGAGTGGGAGTCCGTCGAGCGGCCGTACCAGTCCGCGGTCATGCGCTGGCACGCGGCCGAGGCGGAGGTCGACGCGGGCAACCGCGACGAGGCGGCCAGGTTGGCCGGAGCTTCGCTCGCGGTCGCCGAGCGGCTGGGGTCCCGGTGGCTCGCCGAGGAGGTGACCGCGTTCGCCCACCGGGCGCGGCTGCCCGTGGGTCCGGGCTCTGACGGCGCCGACTCGGGAGCGGCAGACGGCGGGGACGGACGGGCCGCCGAGCAGGAAGACGAGCGGTTCGGCCTCACGCCCCGCGAGCGCCAGGTGCTGGCGCTGATCGCCGAGGGAGCGACCAACCGTCAGATCGGGGCGGCCCTGTTCATCGCCGAGAAGACCGCGAGCGTCCACGTTTCGCGGATCCTCGGCAAGCTCGGCGTCAGCAGCCGGACGCAGGCCGCGGCGGTCGCCCACCGCCTGCACCTGACCTGAGGGCTCGGGGCGAACGCGCCGGCGGTCGGCTAGGTTCCCGACGCGATGCAACCCGTATTCGACGGCCACAACGACACGATCACGCGCGCGGACCACGCGCTGATCGTCGAGGGCCGTCCCGAGGGGCACCTCGACCTGCCGGCGATGCGCGCGGGCGGAATCCGCGGCGCGATCTTCGCCGTGTTCAGCGAGGCCGACTCGCCCGACAACTCCATCATCCCGCGGGACGACGGCGTGATGGAGCACGAGTACGGGCCGCCGCTTGACCACGTGATCGCTGCCGCCGATGCGACGGCGGCCGCCGGACGGCTGTTCGCGCTTGAGCGGGGCGGGCACGTTCGGGTTGCGCGGACGATCGGGGATCTGGACGCGGCCCGGTGGGACGGAGGGCCGCCGGCCGCCATTCTGCATCTCGAGGGTGCGGAGGCGATCGACCCGGGACTGGAGGCGCTGGACCAGTGGTACGGCGCGGGGCTGCGCTCGCTCGGACCGGTATGGAGCCGCGCCAACGCGTTCGCCCACGGCGTCCCGTTCGTATTTCCCTCCTCGCCCGACATCGGTCCCGGGCTCACACGCGCCGGGCGCGGGCTCGCGAGGCGGTGCGCCGAGGTCGGGATCCTCGTCGACGTCAGCCACCTCAACGAAGCGGGGTTCTGGGATCTCGCCCGGCTGGAGCTCGGCCCGATCGTCGCCTCCCACTCGGCAGCACACTCCCTGTGTCCGGCGTCGCGGAACCTGACCGATGCCCAGCTTGACGCGATCGGGGACTCCGGCGGACTCGTGGGGATCGTGTTCGCCACCTCGTTCCTGCGGCCCGACTTCGCCGAGGACCCGGACACGCCGTTCGAGCTGATCGTCGAGCACGCCCGGTACGTCGCCGACCGGATCGGGGTCGAGCACGTTGGCTTCGGCTCGGACTTCGACGGGACCACCGTGCCGGCATCACTCGGCGGGGCGGCGGGGATGCCGAAGCTTCTGGATGGTCTGCGCGATGCCGGGTTCAGCGGCGACGAGGTCGCGGCGATCGCGTGGGAGAACTGGCGCCGCGTGCTGGCGGCGTGGTGGCGGGATTGACGCGCCGCTAGCCGCCGACCGCGATCGGCAGGGAGTAGAAGATGGCGACCGCCACGCAGATCGCCAGGGTGAGATACGGCGACAGCACCGCGAGCGCCGCGGCGAGCGCGTAGGGCGCGAGCCCGACCGCGCCCCGCGAAACGATTCTGCGGCGAGCGGCCAGGTCCAGCTGATCGCGCAACAGCTGCGGCCTGCGGAACAGGATGAACCAATTGAGCGTCACGAACGAGATCGACATCACCAACAGCGTCCCGGCGTAGATCGCGAGCGCAAGATGCTCCCCGTGGCCTAGACGCAGGTAGTCGGTCATCAGCGAGGTCGCGAACGGCAGCAGCGCCACCCACATCAGCAGCAGAAGGTTGAGGATCAGGATCGGGTGGTCGGCGCTCCGCAGCCGGCTGATACACGCGTGGTGGTTGATCCAGATGATCCCGATCGTGATGAACGAGGTCGCGTAGGCGACGTACACCGGCCACTGGTGCCCGAGCGCGTGGGCAAGGGTCTCGCTGCCGGTGGCGATCGGCACGGCGACGTTCAGCACCAGCAGCGTCGCCGCGACCGCGAACACGCCGTCTGAGAACGCTTCGAGCCGGCCCGTATTCATGGCCTGAGATTCGGCGCGGATTCATAACCGCCTCTTCGCATCCTGCGATCCGGCTCTTACAGGGCGGCGCCACATTCGTTGCATGCTCAAGCGTCTACTTTTCATCCCCCTTGCGACGGGCGTCGCGCTGACACTCGGCGCGGCCTCGCCGCTCCCAGCGCTGGCCGACACCGTCCCCGCGGCGAGCAGTGCCAACTGGGCCGGCTACGTCGCGAACGCCCCCTCCGACGGCTCGGGATTCTCCCGTGTCTCCGGTGGCTGGGTACAGCCTTCGGCGAACACGAGCGCCGGCGACGGCGATTCGGCCTTCTGGGTCGGCATCGGTGGCGACGGCCAATCGAACGCGCTCGAACAGGTCGGCACGCAGGCCAACGTCCAGAACGGCCAGACCGAGTACTACGCCTGGTACGAGCTCGTCCCGGATCCCCCGGTCAGGCTCGACCTCGCGATCCACCCGGGCGACCACATCTCGGCGAGCGTCGCCGTAGACGGCACCAACGTCACGGTTTCGCTGACGGATCAGACGACCGGCCAGTCCCACACCCAGACCCTCCAGATGAGTAACCCCGACACATCGAGCGCCGAGTGGATCGCCGAGGCGCCGTCGACCATCGACGGAGGGGGCAACGCCACACCGCTGCCGCTCGCCGACTTCGGGACGATCGGCTTCACCGGCTCGTCCGCGACGGCCGACGGTCACAGCGGGACGATCTCGGACTCCGCGTGGAGCTCGCAGCCGGTCGCCCTGAGCGAGTCGAGCTCAGCGACCGCGCAGCCCTCCTCGCTCTCGAGCGACGGCTCGTCGTTCTCGGTCGCATGGCAGTCGGGCGACTCCGGCGTCAGCACCAGCTCGACCGTCCCGGGTGGTGACAGCGGCTACGGGTCCGGCGGCTACGGCTACGGCGGTGGCGGCGGCTACGGCGGCTACGGCGGCTACGGCTCCGGTGGCGGTGGCTACCCCGGTGGTGGCTACGGCTACGACGGAGGCGGCGGCTACGGCGGCTACGGCGGCTATGCCTACTCGACGGGCATGTACTGAGCCGCCCCGTACCCGGTCCGCTTCACCGCGCGTACGACCTCGGCGGCGTGCGGCGAGTCTCGGCAGACCGCGACTATCGCTCCTCCGGAGCCCGTGTAGTTCGCGGCGGCCCCCTCGCTGCGCGCCGCCGTCACCATTTCCACGCACCGGGGGTCGAGCTCGAGCATCTGTGCCCGTGCGTCGAACGTCCTATCGACGCACGCAGTGAACCGCTCGTGGTCGCCTGACAGCAGCGCTTCGCGGGCGCCACGCGCCGCCTCGGCCAGCCGCTCCATCCCGTCGTGGACCTCCGAGTCTCCGCGGCGGTAGCGGTCGCGAAGGCCCTCGTGCACGCCGCTCGAGCTCGCGGCCGCGTCCTCGCACCACCCGACCACGAGCGCCGGCAGCAGCCCGGCGTCGAGCTGCTCGTAGTGCCCGCCGGCACCAAACTCCATGAACACGAGCCCGCCGTACGACTGGACGACCCGGTCCTGGAGCCCCGCGACGATCCCGAGATCCTCGGTCTCGACCGCGAGCGCCAGCTCCGCCGTCTGCGCCGGCTCGAGCTCGACACCGTGCAGCTCGCACAGCGCCCGGATCACCGCGATCGCGAGCGCGCTGGAGCTGCCGAGGCCGACCCGCTGCGGAATCGCGGTGTGCCAGCGGACGGCCGCGCCGCCCGTCCCGAGCGTCCGCGCGAACCGCCGCTCGGTCGCCTCGACCAGCGCGTTGGTCGGGTCGGCGCTCGGCTCGCGTGTCGCAACCGCCTCGGCCTCGGCGCACCAGCCGGACAGCGTCACCGCGAGCACGGCGCCGCCGTAGCCGTCCGAGGGGTTGCCGGCGAGCGCCGCCCGCGCGTGCGCGAAGCCGCGGCCACCCGGCTGATCCGAGGTCACCTACCGGACGCTACGCGACCTTGCGGTCAAGGCCCGGCGCGCGCTCACCGAGCGCGGTCCGGTAGCCGGCCGCGAGCTGCTCCAGCGACGACTCCCAGGTCCGGCCCCTGACCGCCTGCAGCGCCGCGCGCCGCAGCCGCTCGCGCAGCAGCGCGTCCTCGGCGAGTCGCACGAGGTCGGCGGCCAGCGCCCCGGCATGGGCGGGGGCGAGCACGCCGGTCTCCCCGTTCTCGATCAGCGACAGCGGCCCGCCCTCGGCGACCGCGAGCACCGGCAGGCCGCTGGCCTGAGCTTCGACGATCACCTGGCCGAACGTGTCGGTCTGGCTGGCGAACATGAACATGTCGGCGCTGGCGTAGGCCCGCGCGAGGTCCTCGCCGTGGAGCCAGCCAAGGAACGTCGCGTGCTCCCCGAGCCGCTCGCGCAGCCGCTCCTCCTCCGGACCGCCACCGGCGAGCGCCAGGTGCAGCCGTGGGTCGCGCTCGCGCGCCGTGAGGAACGCGTCGGCGAGCAGGTCGACGCCCTTCTCCTTGGTGAGCCGTCCGGCGTACAGGACGGTGAGCTCCCCTGGCAGCGAGCCGGGGACCCGCAGCGACGGATCGAAGCGCGACAGATCGACACCGCGATCCCAGCGCCCGAGTCGCTCATCCGAGATCCCGAGGCCGCGGAGGCGGTCGTCGGTCGCCGGGCTCGGCGACAGCACCACGTCGCAGGACCCGTAGAACTTCGCGATCGCGATCGTCGCCATCGCCTCGAGCTGCTGCTGGCCGGTGCGCAGCCCCGTGTACGCCGCGAGCTCCGTGTGGTAGCTCCCGACCAGCGGGATCTCGAGCACCCGCGCGATCAGCCACGCCCCGAGTCCCGCGGGCCCGGGCGAGCACACGTGGACGAGGTCGTAGCGGCCCTCCGCGAGCGCGTCGACGACCGCCGGGAGGCTGGGGATCCCGATCTCGAGGCCCCGGTAGAAGGGGATGTCGATCTCGGCGACGGCGGGCAGCCTCCGGTCGACGTCCGCGTCCGTCCCGATCACCTCGACGTCGAAGCCGCGCACGCCGCGCTCGCGGATCTGCTGGATCGTGTGCGTGACCCCGTGCATGCCGCCGAGCCCGTCCGCGACGATCGCGACCCGCGGGCGGTCGCCATCCGAGCGGGTCAGCTTGAACTTCTCCCGGCCGAGAAACGCCGACGCGGCCGCGTACGGGATCGCCGGGATGCAGGCGTCGAACAGGTCGAGCGCCGCCCGCTTGGGGTCGAGCTCCGCCTGCCCGTCGGTCATCGCGACGATCTCCGCGACGGCGGCGGCGAGCTTGCGCTCGTGGATCCGGCGTCCGCGGCGGTAGAGGTCGGGATGGCTGATCTCGCCTTCCTGGAGCAGCTCGAGCAGGTTCCGCTCGTTGACCCCGAGGTCCATCGCCACCAGCCAGGCCCGCAGGAGCGCTCGGGCATCCTCGGCCCCGAGGTCACCGCCGGCGGCGCCATGGCGGACGTTGCCCTCGCGCATCACGCGCTCGACGATCTGAAGGACCCGGGTGGGATCGGGCCTTCCGGCTCCGTCGCTCGAGGCGAACGTCCGGATCGCTAGCGCGATCGCCGCATGGGTCCATTTCGCGGCGCTGCCCTGCGCGCCGTGGGCCGCCACGCGCCCGGCACGGATGTGCGCCAGGAACTCCTCGGGCGTTGTTGCCCGTGGAGTCTCGGTGAACGTCCGGCCGATGTCGATTCCGGCGTGATCGTCCGAGCCCCCGATGGCGGTGCCCCCGTGGGTCTCGATGTAGACGAACGCCGGCAGGTTCAGCTCCTTGGCACGCGAGCCGTTACGTGTCTCCCAGATCGGAAACAGCTCGGCGAGCCTGCGTCGGTGGACGGCGGTCAGCGGCGCCTCCACCGCATAGAACGGATGCGCGAGCGCGGCGGTGATCCCGTGCTCGTGGAGGTACTCCGCGCACGCCTCCACGTCGTCGTTGTGCGCCTGCAGCCAGTCGTGGTCGTCGGATGTGATTCCGTAGCAGAGGACGTGTACGGCCTGAGCTTCTCCCTTGAACCAAACGGTGAGCTCTTCTGAGATGAACGTGTCAGGAAGGTCCGCCAGCGTCTCGATGCCGGCGATCGTGTCGTGGTCGGTGATCGTCACGAAATCCATTCCGCGACGCTTGGCCAGCTCGTAGACCTCCTCCGGCGGTGTCGCGCATTCGGGAAGCCGCAGCGAACGCTGGATCCCTAGCTTTGACAGCTCCGAGGCGGTCGAGTGCACATGCATGTCGGCACGACTCATTTGGGTCATGTGCAACAAAATGCCCTGCAAACGCCAGGATCCCGTAAAGAACTGGCGCAGGTGGTGTGATCTTCTGGTGAACGAGGGAGGGCAGCCACGCGGTTTCCGGAGAACGTTCCGCGCATGTCGCTGTCGCCACCCCTGATTTCGGCCGGTCTGGACGAGGTCGTGCTCGAGCGAGGGACGCTTCGGCTGGAGCTGTCGTTGCGCCCATTCTCGATCACGCTGAGGCGCTCGGGGCGCCGCCTGATGCGGGCGGGAGAGGTGTGGGTCGCCGACGGCGAGGTGGCCGACCGGTTCATCTCGTTCACCGAGGGGGTGCTGGCCGACGAGCGCCTGCAGCCGCTCGAGCGGGCCCAGCGGGCCATCCTGCTGGGAGCGAGCGAGGATGGACTCGAGCTGGCGGTGCTGCTGGCGGGTGGCAGGCAGGCGCTGCTGCAGGTGTCGATCCCGGATCAGCACCGCGTCGCGTTCGTGCTCCAGGCCGACGACGAGGAGGGCACGCGGCGACCGCCGCTGCGGTTGGCGCTCGAGTGGGACCGGCGGTCCGAGGAGCGGCTGGTCGGCCTCGGCGCGCGCCACGGCTTGCAGCTGGACCAGTCCGGCCGGGCGGTTCAGCTCGGCGCCGACCGCCGCTACACGGGGCCGGACTGCCCGCCGGACCTGCTCGCGCAGGGAGGGATTCCCCAGGGCGACTGCGCGCCGATGCCGTGGATGTTGTCCAGCCGGGGCTACGCGGCGCTGGTCGAGACCGAGGCCAACGGCACCAGGTTCGACCTCGCGGGGCAGCGGATCTCCGTGTCTACTCGGGCGGAGGCCGGGCCGCTCCGCGTCCAGTTGCTGTGCGATCGCACCCCCGCCGCCCGGCTCCGACACCTCTGCCGGCTGAGCGGATTCCCGCAGCTGGTGCCCGAATGGGGCTACGGCTTCTGGAAGAGCCGGGACGTCTACGAGCACCAGGACGACGTGATCGAGGACTTCGATGGCTTCCGCCGCAACGGGATCCCGCTCGACGCGATCGTGATCGACTCGCCCTGGGAGACGCAATACAACACCTGGAAGTTCAACCCCCACCAGTTCCCGGACGCGCGGGGGATGATCTCGACGATGCGCGCCGACGGCGTGCGCACGGTGGTGTGGGTGACGCCGTGGGTGAACCTCGACTCGCGCGACGGGCAGATCCCCCCACAGGCCGGCTCGGAGCGGCTGCACCGCGAGCCCGCGCCCAACTACGCGCCCGCCGCCGCGGCCGGCCACTTCGTCCGTGAGCCTGACGGCGAGCCGTTCGTGACGCAGTGGTGGATGGGGACCGGGTCGCCGGTCGACTTCACCAGCCGAGCTGCCGACGACTGGTGGCGCCAGCAGGCCAAGCAGGTGCTCGCGCTCGGGGTCGAGGGGATCAAGGCCGACGACGGGGAGGGCTACTACATCCCCGATCGCGTGCGGCTCGCCGACGGGCGGAGCGGGGCGGAGGGGGCGTGGGCGCTCGGCGGCCTTCACCGCCGCTGCCTGCAGCGCGCGCTGGACGAGGTCCACCCCGGGAGCGGCGTGCTGTTCGGTCGCAGCGGATGGACCGGCCAGCAGGCGACGGGCTTCACGTGGGGAGGCGATCAGGCGTCGGACTTCTGGTCGCTGCGGGCGCTGGTCGGGGCGACGCTCAGCGCCGCGTGCAGCGGCATCTCGAACTGGTCCCACGACGTCGGCGGCTACCTCGGACACCGGCTCATGGAGCGCTGCCAGCCCGAGCTGCTGGTCAGGTGGGTTCAGTTCGGCTGCTTCACGCCGCTGATGCAGGCGCACGGCAGGATGCCGCAGGAGCCGTGGCACTACTCCGAGCGCGTACTCGACGCCTACAGGGCCTACGTAGTGCTGCACGAGCAGCTCGTCCCCTACGTCCGCGCCGCTGCCGCGACCGCCGCGCGCACCGGGCTCCCGATCATCCGACCGCTGTGCCTGACCGACCCCGGCGACTCCCGCGGCTGGGCGATCGCGGACGCGTACGGATACGGGCCGTCGCTGTGGGTCGCGCCGGTGCTCGACGACGCCGCCCGCGAGCGCGAGGTGGCGCTGCCGGCGGGAGAGTGGATCGAGGCCTGGTCGGGAGAGACGGTCCGGGGCGGCGAGGAGCTGATCGTCGAGGCGCCGCTACACCGGATCCCGGTGTGGGTGCGCGACGGCTCGATCATCATCACCTACCCCGCGGGCCACGTCCGTTCCGGGCTGGGCGACACGCCCGCGGAGGAGCGGCCGCTCGTCGCGACGCTGTGGGGCACCCCGCGCTGCGGCCGGGCGACCGCGCGGCTCGCCGACGGGACCACGGTCTCGTGGCGGCGAGGCGAGTGGTCGTGCTCGGCCGAGCGGGAGATCGAGTTCCGCGAGGCCTAGCGGCGGCGCGCTGCGGCGGGACCCGCTAGTTCGCGTCGTAGCGCGCGATCGTGCGCAGCGACAGCGCCGTCAACGCCAGCCCCATCACCGCGATCACGCCGGCGCATACTCCGATCTTGCCCCAGTCCCAGCCGTCGATGATCAGCGAGCGCAGCCCGACGATCACGTAGCTCACCGGGTTGATCCGCGCGAGCGTCTCCATCACCGAGGAGAGCCGATCGAACGGGACGAAGTTCGGCGTCAGGAACAGCAGCGGGAAGAACAGCAGGAAGCTCGACTGCGTCGCCTGGACGTTGCGAGTCCGGAGCGCAACGAGGATCCCGAAGCCCGCGTAGGCGACCCCGAACAGCGCCGACAGCAGCACTATCAGGACCGCACCGGCGACACCGCTCTCGATCCGGGCTCCGAGCGCGAGGCCGGCGATCAGCACGACCGTGCTGGTCATGATCCCGCGCGCCAAGTCGGAGTACAGGCGTCCGACGATGATCGACGAACGGGGGATCGGCGCAACGCGAAGCTTGTCGAAATATCCGTTCTCGATCTCCGTGACGAGCGCGAGCCCGGACGTCGCGGTCGCCACCGCGAACATCAGCGACACGGGCAGCTGGAACGCGACGTAGCCCTGGCCGCGCAGGAACGGAGTGCTCGACGGGAACGTCTTCGAGACCTGGCCGATGTTCACGACCAGGAAGAACAGCGGGATGAACAGCGTCGGGATCGTCGCCTCGGGGTAGCGGGCGATCTCCCGCACCGCGCGGCGGCCGAGCAGCAGCGCCTCGGTCATCGCGTCCCTGCTCCCTCTGGGTCGGAGCCGCCGTCCTCACCCTCCAACCGTCGGCCGGTCGCCTGGAGGAACACATCGTCGAGCGTCGGCCTGGAGACGCTGATCGCTCCGATCGGAAGCTGGTCACGCTCGAGCCGGCGGACGATCTCCGGGATCGAGCCGGCGCCGTCCTCGACGTAGAGCGCGAGCGCGCCGGGTTCGAGCACGATCCGCTCGAGTCCGGGGAGTCCTTGCAGTGTGGCCTCCGCGCGCGCCGGGTCGGCGCCCTCGAATGCGACCGAGACAACGTCGTGGCCCATCGTCGCCTTCAGCTCCTGGGGAGTGCCCTCGGTGATGATCCGGCCGTCGTCGATGATCGCGACGCGGTCACATAGGTTGTCGGCCTCCTCGAGGTATTGAGTCGTGAGGAATACGGTCGTCCCGGATTCGTTGATCCGGCGGACCTCCTCCCACACGGTCAGCCGCGAGGCGGGGTCGAGCCCGGTCGTCGGCTCGTCGAGGAACAGGACCTCGGGCTCGTGGACGAGAGCGCTCGCGAGGTCGAGCCGGCGCTTCATCCCGCCCGAGTACGTCTTCGTCCGCCGATCGGCGGCGTCCGTCAGGCCGAGCAGCGACAGCAGCTCCTCGGCGCGTGCCTTCGCCCGGCCGCCGGTGATGCCGTACAGGCCGGACTGCAGCTCCAGCAGCTCACGGCCGGTCTGGGCCGGGTCCAGCCCGATCTCCTGGAGCGCCACGCCAATCCGGTGACGGACCGCGTCGGGGTCGGCGACGACGTCGAAGCCAGCCACCCGCGCGGTCCCGCTCGTCGGCGGCAGTAGCGTGCACAGCATCCGCACGGTCGTCGTCTTGCCGGCGCCATTGGGCCCGAGGAACCCGAACACCTCACCCGGCGAGACGACGAGATCGATCCCGCGCACTGCCTCGATCCCGCCCTTGAAGGTGCGCGTCAGCGCCCGTGCCTC
Organism: uncultured Solirubrobacterales bacterium; assembly: GCA_963788565.1. Taxonomy (GTDB): domain Bacteria; phylum Actinomycetota; class Thermoleophilia; order Solirubrobacterales; family Solirubrobacteraceae; genus Palsa-465. The sequence continues at coordinate 32,926 of CAWBHJ010000003.1, forward strand.
GATCACCGCGGCGCCGTCGGCGGTGGCCGACGGCGCGGGCCGGGCTGGTGCCGTGTCCAGAATCGATCGTTCCATCTCGTTGCTCACCTCTCCGACTGAGGCAAGCACAGGAACTCATCGGTCGTCGGCTAGGCCCTAGCTCGGCGCGGGGAGCGGCGGGCCGCCCTCGCGCAGCCCGATCCGCTCGTACAGGCGCTTGAGCGGCTTCGGCGCCCACCAGTTCCAGGGGCCGAGCAGCTCCATCAGCGATGGGACCAGCAGTGCACGGACGATCGACGCGTCGATCAGCACCGCGAGTGCCGCGCCAATGCCGAGCTCCTTGATGAACACGATCTGGGATGTGGCAAAGGCGCCGATCGCGACGGCGAACAGGATCGCCGCGGCGGTCACGATCCGTCCGGTCCGCTCGAGTCCGACCGCCACGGCCTCGCGATCCGCGACCCCGGCGTCCCGCGCCTCCTTGATCCGCGAGAGCAGGAACACGCCGTAGTCGGTGGCCAGCCCGAACCCGACCGCGAACAGGAAGATCGGCTGGGTCGCGTCGAGCGCACCATCGCTGTTGAACCCGAGCAGCCCCTGGAGGTGCCCGTCCTGGAAGATCCACACGAGGATCCCGAGCATCGCGCTGAGGCTGAGGAAGTTCATGATCACGGCCTTGATCGGCAGCACGACCGACCCCGTCATCAGGAACAGGATGATCAGCGTCGAGCAGATCACGATCGTCAGCACGAGCGGGATGTGGACCGCCAGGCTGTGCTCGAGGTCGACGAACGACGCGGTCTGGCCAGCCACGCCGAGGTAGTACGGCGTCTCGAGCGCGCGGATGTCCTTGACCAGCCGCTGGGTCGAGTTGCTCAGCGGTCCGTCACGGGGCGCGACGGCGATCAGCGCGTCCCGCGCTCCGGCGGGCTGCGCCGGGGCGACGGCGGCCACGTCCGGGAGCCGCGCGATCTGGCTGCGGAGCGTGACGAGCCTGGGGTCGCTCGCCGGCACGCCGACGACGACGTCGAGCGGGGCCGTGCGGTTCGGCGGGAAGTCCCGCGTGAGGGTCGCGTCGACCTGCTGAGCGCTCGCGCTGCTCGGCAGCACCCGCGCGTCGGCCTGGATGAACTTGACGCCCCAGAACGGGATCCCGAGCACGATCAGCAACGCAGCGCTGGCGATCGCGATCCGCCCGGGCCAGCGCATCACCAGCCGGGAGAGGCGGTACCAGAAGCCCTGTTGCTCGGGGCGCGCCTCCCGGTCAGCCGCCCGCTGCAGCCATTTCGGCCCGAGCGCGTTGACCCGCGGTCCGAGCACGGCAAGCAGCGCGGGGAGCACCGTCAGCGCGAGCGCCGCGGACAGCAGCGTCGCGATCGCCCCCGCGATCCCCATCGAGTAGAGGAACCGCTGCGGGAACACCGCCAGCGACGCGATCGCGGCTGCGATCGTCAGCGAGCTGAAGATGATCGTCCGCCCGGCGGTCTGCATCGTGCGCTTCAGCGCTTCGGCGCCGAACCCCAGCGTCGCCGACTCCTCGCGGTAGCGGGAGACCATGAACAGGCTGTAGTCGATCGCGAGCCCGAGCCCCAACCCCGTGACGAAGTTGAGCGCGAACACCGACAGGTCGGCGAAGCCCGTGACGACGCGTAGCGCGAAGAACGTGACGACGATCGTGAGCCCGCCGAGCAGCGGCGGCAGCAGCGCCGCGACCAGCGAGCGGAAGAACAGCAGCGACAGCAGCAGGATGATCGGGAACGCGAGCAGCTCGGCGTGCTCGAGGTCGTGGCCAACCTGCGTGTTGACCTGGGCGTTCACCACCGCAGCGCCGCCGAGCTTGACGTCGCGCTCATCCTTGAAGCGGTCCTCGATCTGGGTCGCGACGTCCTTCAGCGCCCTGTCCGACAGCGGCTTGAAGTACGCCACCACGTAGGTGGAGCGACCGTCGGTCGAGACCATCGCGGGGTTGTGCGTGGTGTAGAAGCTCCGCACGAGCGCCACGTTGGGCGCATGCTCGAGCTGGCTGGCGACCTGCTTCACGCGGGCGCGGGCGGCCGCGCTCTGGACGTCCCCGGTCGAGACGAGGGCGACCACGCCCGGGTCGATCAGGTGGCCGGCCGCGTCCTTGTAGCGATTCGAGGCCTGGACGCTCTGGGTGGCCGGGTCGTCGGCGCCGTACGGGCTCATCCGCTTGGCGACACCGAACCCGAATGCGCCGGCGGCGATCGCGCCGGCCACGGCGACGATCAGCACGCGCCGGCCGTTGGCGTATAGGAATGCGGCTAGTCGTCCCAGCATCTACGCGTCCTCCTTCGCGGCCGCCTCCAGCCGCGCCTCGGCGTTTGCGCACCAATCGATCAGCCATTGGGTCATCCCGAGCCCCAGCTCGAGCGTCATCGCGGGTCCGGCGTGGACCGGCCCGCCGCCCGACTGCAGCGTCTTCAGCTGGGCGAGCTTGCGCTCATTCCCCTCGCGCATCGCGCGGACGTTCTGCAGCCGCTGCTCGGGATCCGTGAAGTCGGAGAAGAACAGCTTCAGCATCCCCTCGTCGCGCAGCTCCCAGTGCACCCCGATTTCGCCTGCGAGCCAGTCCTCGAGCGCACGCCTGCCGGCGTCGGTCAGCTCGTACACGGTCCTCGCCCGCCCGCCCGAGGGCTCCGGGCGCCCGCTGATCAGACCCTGCTCCTCGAGCCGGCGCAGCTCGGGGTAGATCTGCCCGTAGCTCGCGGCCCAGAAGAACCGGACCGAGCGGTCGACGAGCTGCTTGATGTCGTACCCCGTCCGCTTCCCCAGCGCGACCATCCCGAGAATCACCCGGCCGGTGGGGGTGAGCGGCGTGGGGGTCTGCGTGGGCGCCTTGGCGGCTGTCTGGCGGATCTCCCCGGCCGGATCTGGCATAGCTCGCCAAGATATATCGGACAGCTATATCTGTCAACGGTGAGGTGACTCACACAGCGCGTGGGCGCCGGCCTGCGCTCTGACGGGGAACTTTGGCGATTTGGTTCCGCATACGGGGACCAAATCGCCAAAGTTCGCGGCTCCGTCGGCGCGACGGCGGCGGCGCGCCCGCTACCCGGACGCCGCGTAGCTGGCGATGTCCTGATCGAGCGTGCCCTGGGCGTCGTACTGGCCGGTATGCACGTAGACGACTTTGCCGGCCGGGTTGATGAAGATCGTTGTCGGGAGCCCTTCGATCGCGGCGAGCCACGAGAGGTTGGCCGTGCTTGTCTGGTAGCTCGGGTAGCTGACTTGGTGTTGCGCGAGGAACGCGCGCGCGTCCCCGGCGGAGTCGCTCGTGTCGGCGCCGAGGAACGCGACCCGTCGGCCGTAGCGAGCGGAGGCGGAGGCCAGCAGGCCGAACTCCGAGCGGCACGGGCCGCACCACGATGCCCAAGCGTTGATCACGATCGGATAGCCCCGCAGCGCGCGGATGCGTTGGGCCAGCGCGGGCTCACCCCCCAGGAGCTTGCTTGCCTGTTGGTGCACCGAGGCGAGCGGTGCCGGCGAGCCGGCCAGCTGCTGCTTGACCTTCGCCGGACCCGACTTGGGGGCGCGCGCGAGTGCCGTTTTGACGTAGCGGGCGAGCACGGCGGTGCTCGGCCAGCCAGCGGTCGACACCTCCCGGTAGTAGAGGATTCGACCGGTCGGCGAGGTCAGTACGAACCACGGCAGGCCGAGCACCTGGTAGCCGTCGGCAATCTTGCCGGTCTGATCGATCGCAACCGGATAGCCCAATGGGTGTGGCAGCCTCTTCAGGAACCGGGTCAGTGCGCCCGCGCTTGGCTCGACGCTCCCCTCATCGACGGCCGTCAGCCGTGGCAGACCGCTTCGGGCTGCAACCGCCTGGTAGCGGTTGAGCGCGGTCAACTGGCCGGCCAGGCCGCTGGTCTCCCGGTCCCAGGTCGCGAAGAACACGAATAGCCTGGCGGAGTTGCCGGGCCCGAGCTTGACTGACCCGCCTCCGGCGCGCGGCAGCGTCGCCTGTTGGCCGGGCGTACTGGGCTGGACCTGCTCGTATGAGAGGTTGGCGTGCACGGCGGGGCGGCCGGGCAGCAGCGCCGAGACGCTGTGCGCCAACAGCTGGCCCAGCTGCGGTACCGCGGTGTAGGACATCTGGGTCATGTAGAGCCGCGACAGTCGGCCGGACGGGCCGATCACGAACAGGGCGGGCGTGTGGGTGATCTCGCCGCGTTCGATCGCGGCCTCGATCCCGTAGCGCTTCCAGACCCGTTTGAGCTCCGGCAGCGACCCCGTCAAGAACCTCCAGGCGTGAAGCATCCCGTGGAGCTCCGAGTAGGACCAAACGTCCTCGAGCGAGATCGCCGCGGGGTTCGCGTCGATCCCGACGAGCTCGACCTGAGAGCCGGCCTTGCCCAGCATCGCCTTAGCGTCGAGCATCGCCGTTGTGGTCAGCGGGCACACCGTGGTGCACTCGGAATCGTTGAACGCCAGGATCACGACCTTCCCGCGGTACGAGTGCAGCGCGACCGGCTGTCCGAACTGATCCGACAACGTGAAATCGGCCGCCCTGCCGGACACCGGAGTGCCAGGGTCGAGATACGGATTCGTGGCCAGCGCATTCGTTTGCGACTCGGCCGGCGAGTTCGATCGGGCGACGATCACCGCGGCCGCGGCCACCCCGATAAGCAGCGCCGCCCCACCTGGGATTGCGAACCGCCAGCCGTGTGCTGGCGGTGCCAGCCGCTGTCGGAGATGAATCCGGGGGCCAGACCAACCCCTCCGGCGGAGGATCGTGCGGCCCGTCAACGTTACCCCCGCGGTCGCAAGTAGGGCGAGCGCGATGACCCCGAGGGTCTCGTCGAGGCCGCCACCTTCCGCCCCGGTCTGAGTGCCGGGACTCTTTGCGCTCGCCGGTGCGGCAGACGCCGCCCGCGCGCCGGAGACCTGCGGGAGCTTCACGCCGCTCGCGAGAGCGAGCTTTGAAACCGCCGCTTCCGTTGCGTCGAACAGGCCACGCCCGCCCGGTCCCACAGAGACACCGGCCAGCGCCCTGTAGCCCGAAGCCGCCGAGTGGCCAGCCCAGTTGAACCCGAATCCGTTTGGCATCACCACCAACAGCCGCTGCTTGTAGGCCAGCGACAGCTCGATCCCCAAAAACCGCGCGTAGGCCCGCGGTTGGCGCCACAAGGCAGTCACCGCCCCCAGGTCGTCCGGACTGGCGATGACCGCGACCCGAACCGGAAACCCGGCCCGCGCCGCCCCCTTCAGTAGCGCTCCCAGCTGGACCTGTTGCTCGACCGACAACCCCGCATCCGACCCCGCGAAAAGGTCCTGGAAGACCAGCACGTCGCTGCCCGGATCCCCGTCCGCGCGGGCCACCTGAGCCGGCAGCCCAACGAGCAGGGCCGCGAGCACCGCGACGACGAGCATACGCACACCGTGCGTACGCGCTGATCCCGGGTGGGCCTCCACCGGCCGTCCCCCGGCCAGCGGGCTCACGGAAGTGTCGACGGTCTGCTGCAAATGCCGTGAGCCAAGATACGGCACGCATGAGGCACCGGGGGCGGCCCGCTCGGGCGTGCCCCGCAAACCCCAACCTCGACCGCGACCCGCCGCGCCGCTAGCCGCGCGTCTTCCGCTCCCAGGCGTCCCCCAGCAGCTCTCCCAAGAGCTCAGGGTCCGCGAGCTCCAGATCCACTCGCACCGCCGCCAGCCGCTTGCCCCAATACACCTCGGCGCAGATGTCGGGCCGCGACTGGACGGCGGTCAGGATTGCGCCCTCGTCGACCATCACGTTCATGTGCTCGGGGTCCCAGAGGGTCGCGAAGATCCGGCCGCGGACCCGGAATGACGGTCGGCCGTGGTGATCCTGCTCGACGGCCTCGGACAGCGACAAGGCGATCGTCCGCGCCTCGTCGGCTGTCATCGCTCAGCTGCTAGATGCAGCCGTCGCCGTCGCTCGGACCGCCGTTGTTGTCGGCATCCTGGTCGCCACCGCCCTGCGGGATGCACCCGCTGCCACCACCACCGCCAGTGCTCGTGTGCGTGGTAGTGGTCGTCGGGGGCGCGGAGTGAGTGGTCGTCGGAGGCGCGGAGTGAGTGGTCGTCGGAGGCGGGCTCGACTGCGTGGTCGTCGGAGCGGGGGCCGATTGCGTGGTCGTCGCGGCCGACTGCGTGGTCGTGGGCGACGCGCTCGTCGACGTCGTGTTCGACGAGTGGTGCGGCTTGGCCTTGTGGTGCGGCTTCGTCGTCTTCTTCGCCGTCGTGGTGGTCGTCGGCGTGGTTGGTGTGGTGGCCGCCTTGTGGGGCGTCGTCGTGGTCGACGAAGACGCGCCGCACCCCGCCGCCACCAGCGCCAGCGACGCTGCCATTGCACATAGGATCGGGAGCCGTTTGATTCTCATCCTTGCCTACCAAGACGCCCATTTCGCGATTCTCTTCCCGAATCGCCTCGAACTGATCCTAGCGTCACGAGTCGAAGGTACGCCGGCATTCGAGTGGCCTCTGACGCCGTCTGGCTGCGTCCTCGGTCGGGGCAATATCTTCGGATATTGCACCCTCCCTGCGTCCTTGCCAGACACCGTCAGTGACCTCTCTCGGTGCCGCCGGACCTTCGACCCGCGTCGCTAGGGGATTCCTACCTCTGAATTGTCCCCGACCATGAACCGGTAGGCGCGCGGCGGGCGCCGATCGCGGCCGACCTTGACGTTGCGCCCCAGCAGCGAGGACTCCATCCGGCCCTCGAGATCGCGGACGACCGCACCGGACAGCAGGATCGAGTGCTCGACCTCGGCATTCTCGATTTCGCACCGCTCCCCGACGGCTGTGTAGGGGCCGATGTAGCAGTCGGTCAGCCGCGCGCCGGCCCCGATGATCGCCGGACCGCGAACGGTCGAGCGCTCCAGCACGGCGCCGGCCTCCACCACCACGCGCCCGTCGATCTGTGAGTCGATCAGCTCGCCCTCGACCCGGTTCTCGATCGTGTCGAGCACCAGCCGGTTGGCCGCGAGCATGTCCTCGAGCCGGCCGGTGTCCTTCCACCACCCCTTGACGATGTGGGGCTCGACCCGCGACCCCTTGTCGACCAGGTGCTGGATTGCGTCGGTGATCTCGAGCTCGCCGCGACCCGAAGGCTCGATCGCCCTCGCGGCCTCGTGAACCGTCGGCGTGAACATGTACACGCCCACGAGCGCCAGGTCGGTCTTCGGGGACGACGGCTTCTCGACGAGCCGCACCACGGTTCCGTTGCTGAGCTCGGCGACGCCGTATTGCTCCGGATCGGGCACCGGCGTGAGCAGAATCAACGCGTCGGGCTGGTTCGCGCGGAACGCGGCGACGAGGTCCTCGATCCCGCCCTGCAGCAGGTTGTCGCCCAGGTACATCACGAACGGGCAGGACTCGAGGAACGACTCCGCCGTAAGCACCGCATGCGCCAGCCCGAGCGGCTCGTCCTGGACGATGTAGGTCAGCTTCACGCCGAACCGCGACCCGTCTCCGGCCACGGCCCTGATCTCTTCGCCCGTCTCCGGAGCGATGATGATTCCGACCTCGTTGATCCCCGCCTGTGCCATCGCCTCGATCCCGTAGAACAGGACCGGCTTGTTCGCGACCGGCACGAGCTGCTTGGCGCTGGTGTGGGTGATCGGCCGCAGCCGCGTGCCCTTGCCGCCTGACAGGATCAGACCCTTCAGCTCTTGCATGTGGCGCCAGCGTACCGGCGCGCGGCCATCGCTCAGTACACGCCGGCGAGCTTGCTGTGATCCCAGCTCGCGATCCGCTCGGGCACGAACTGGAGCGCGACCCGCTTGGCAGCCTGCGCCTTGACCGCGGCAACGGCCTCTTCACCGGCCGACGCGCCGGCGTAGCGCTCGAAGATCTCGGCGCCGGCGCGAGCGACGACATCGAGCTCACGGTGGATCACGACGCGGGTCTCGAACATCACCCCCCGCAGCTCCTGGTACTCGACTCCGTGCTCGATCTGGAGCGTCGCACGGTCGTCGCGCTCGAGGTTGCGGATCTTCTGCGACTTGGCGTACGTCCAGGCCCAGAGCTCGCCATCCCTGACGACGTACCAGAGGGGCATCAGGTGTGGCCAGCCGCGAATGCCATTGGTCGCGCAGACGACGACGCGCTGCTCGGCGAGGAACGCCGAGATCTCCTCGTCGCTCATCGCGATCTGCTCGCGCCTGCCGCGCGCTCGGCCTCCAGCCTCGCTGGATTGCGCGGCGCGCGAGTCATCCGGCTGCCGACTCATCTCAGAAGGCTCACCCGGCGAGGCTCGCGGCGGCCGCGCGAATCTCCTCAGCGGCCTCCCTGACCGCGACGCGGGCATCCTCGGGCTCGAGCACGACCGCGTCGCCGGCCTCCTTGAGCACCTCGCGAACGAGCCAGTCGACCCCGGCGAAGCCGAGCTCCACGATCAGGGCACCATCCGCGAGCTCGGCCACGACCGCGCGCTCTTCGCGCGCCCAACGGGCACGCTCCGGCGAGATCCAGATGCGCGCGCGTCGCGACGACGGGACCTCGCCGGTCCGGGGCCAGCCGTCGACGTCGGCGGCCGGGTCGACATCCGAGCGCGGGTCGAACCCGACGTCGGTGACGGTCGCGGACTTGATCCGGTCGAGCCGGAAGTGGCGGACGTCCTCGCGGGCGGGATCGAAGCTCGCCACGTACCAGCCCTCGCGACCGTTGATCAGCGCGTACGGCTCGACCGTCCGGACTGAGAACTCGTCCTCGTTCTCCTTGTAGTACTCGAACGACAGCAGCCGCCGCTGCGCGATCGCGCGCGAGACGACCGGCGCGATCTCCGCGTCGTCGCCGCCGGCGGGCGCGATCTGGAGTCCCTCCTCGGCCGGATCCTCGCCCAGCGCGGCGACGACCTTCGCGCGCACGCTCGAAAGCGAGCCCTCCGGGATGTGCTCACCGATCAGGTCGATCGCCGCGATCAGCGCCTTCGCCTCGACCGGCAGCAGCCGCGCGGGCCGGGCGAACGAGTCTCCGTACGGCTCCGGATCCACCTCGATCGTCCCGTCGGCGCCGATCTCGGCGTACAGCACATACGTGCCCGCGCCGAAGTTGACGACGTTCAGCAGCGCGATGTCGTCGTTCAGCTCCTGCTCGGAGACCTGGAGCGACTCGCGGACGTCGTGTGCGTCCAGCCGACGCCCCGCCCGTCCGGCCTCGATCAGGATGCTCGCGAGCGTGACGAGGCGGGCGAACCGCTCCGGACGGATCCCGGCCTCGGCGCGGTGGCCGTTGTCGGAGTCGGGATCGCGGTCGTCGGGCTCGCCGGTGGCCCGCGAAGCGGGGGCCAGAGCTCCGGCCGGAGACTGCGGCTCGCCCGAATGGCGGTCGATCAGCAGCTCGAGCCGCTCGCTCAGTTCCTCGGCCAGCTCGGGCGGGCCGACGATCCGCGCGTGCTCGCCGAGGCCGAGCACCCACGCGATCAGCTGCCGCGCGTTCGCGTAGGGGGTCGTGAATACCCGGTCGCCGTCGTCGCCGCCGGACCGCATCTCGCCGTAGCGCCCGAAGTGCCGCTCGATCTGCCAGGCGATCCGAGGGCTGATCCACACCTCCGCGGTCCCGACCCGGTCGCCGAACTGCCAGTCGATCCGAGTCGTATATACGCGCGGATTGAAATCGTCGGACTTGGGACGCTGGAAGTCGTGCTCGGCCTTGGTCGCGTAGCCGACCTTCCCGCGGATCCGCGACAGGCGGAACACGCGGATCGCGTCGCGCTCGTGCGCGCGTCCGACGAGGTAGAACTGGCCGCCCATGTACAGCAGCTGGTAGGGATCGACCCGGCGTGGCCCAAGCTCGTCGCGCTCCATCGAGTAGTAGTCGAATGTGATCGTCTTGCGCCTGAAGATCGCCGTCTCGATCTTCGCCAGCCGCTGTGAGACGTCGTGGCCGCCGGCTGACCCGGTGATGCCGAGCGCAACCGTGTGCTGCTCGGGCGAGCTCAGCGGGCTCGGGCGGCCCCACGAGATCTGCTGCAGCGCCAGCCGCAGCGGCTCGGCGTACGCGAACTCGCCGTCGAGCAGCTGCAGTGCGGTGCGGAGCGAGGCGAGCTCCCTGTCGGTGAATTCGATCGGCGGGAGGTGGAAGTTCTCCGGCGGCAGCGAGTAGGTCTCCTGCTCGACCTGGCCGTCGGCGGGCTTCTCCACCGACAGCACGATCCCGAGCGCCTCGAGCTCGGAGCGGTCGGCGTAGAACCGGCGCGCGAACGCGTCCTCATTCATCACGCTGTAGCCCTCGACGTCTGAGCGGATCTCGTTGGCCGTCACTGGCCGCCGCTCCGCCATCAGGTACGAAATCAGCGACAGCTGACGGATCAGCTTCTCGGTGTCCTTCGCCATCCCTTGAGGTCTACTGTAGTCGCGAGTCGTGCGTCGGCTCCGGGCCAGGACCCGCAATTTGCGCAGATCTGCGACAGCGCGTTGGTGCTTCGGAACCAGGCAGCCTAAGCGGCTTCTGCGGTCTCGGCGCGACCCGCGAAGTACGCCCCGCCGCCGAGCGCCCGGTCGTAGCCGGACCACTCCTCGCCCACCGGCAGCTCCTTCTCGATTCGGTCGAAGCTTCCGAGTCGCCCGCCGAGGTTGTCGATCATGTGGACGAGCGTCGCCTCGCGCGTGCACGGCACCACCGGGCTCCCGTGCTCAAGCGAGCCGTGGTGGCTGAGGATGATGTGGAGCACCGCCTGCGCGAGCTCCGGCGGGAACCCGTCGATCCGCTCGATGGTGCGGCGCACCCGGTAGTAGCCGATCGGGATCTCGCCGTAAAGGCGCCCATGGTCGGACATCGAGATCGCGCCGCCCTGGACCTCGTAGGCCTCGAGCTTGCCGATGTCGTGGAGCAGCGCCCCCGTGACCGCGATGTCGCGATCGATTCCGGGGAACGTGGCCGAGATCGCGCTCACCGACTGCGCGACCGACAGCGAATGCTCGAGCAGGCCGTGCCGGTAGGCCTGGTGGTAGCGCTTGGCTGCGGGCGCGTCGCGGTAGCTGGACCACGTCGCCGACGCCTCGCCGAAGATCTCGTTCAGCAGCCGGCGCAGGTGCGGGTGCTGGATGGTCGAGAGCAACGCGCGCAGATCGGCCTCCATCTGCTCGGGCTTGCGTGCCGGCCCGTCGAACAGGTCACTCGGGTCGTACTCGCCCTCGTTCGCGCGGCGAAGCCCGGCGACCGTCAGCTGGGGGCCGAACCGCGGGTGGACGCAGTACCTGCCGCTCAGGTGGATGACCTGCCCGGTCGCGCACAGCTCGCGCGCGTCGACGACCCCGTCCCAGATGACCGCCGGGACGCTCCCGGTACGGTCGCCGATCGTCAGCTTCAGGTATTCGCCGCCGTCGCGGCGGGTCTTCAGCTCCAGGTCGCGGATCAGCAATACCTGTGCGATCTCGCAGCCATCGATAAATTCACGGACCTGCATCGGCGCCGAAGATAGAGTGGCGCGCGGACGGCAACTTCCCATGGATTGCAGCGCAATCGTGACCGGTGGAACGGGCGGGCTCGGCTCCGCGGTAGTCGCGCGGCTACTCGACGACGGGTGGCGCGTGGTCGTCCCGTGGGTGGTCGAGGCAGAGCTCGAGCGGGTCCCGGAGCGCGAGGGACTGGAGCTGATCCAGGCCGACCTGTTCGACCGGGACGCGGTCGGCGCCGTCGTGTCTGCGGGCGCGAGCGACACCGGCCGACCGCTGCGCGGCCTCGTCAACCTCGTCGGCGGCTTCGCCGCGGGCCCCCGCATCGACCAGACGCCGATCGAGGACTTCGAGAAGCAGTTTCTCCTCAACCTGCGGCCGACCTACCTGATGGTCCAGTCCGCGGTCCCGCGGATGATCGGCGCCGGCGGTGGGTCGATCGTTTGCGTCGGGACCCGCGCGGCGCTGCAGCCGTTCAAGGGCGCCGCCGGCTACATCTCCTCGAAGGCGGCGGTAATCGCGTTCGCGAACGCGGTCGCCGTCGAGTACAAGGACGATGGGATCCGCTGCAACACGATCCTTCCGAGCGTGATCGACACGCCGGCGAACCGGGCGGCGATGCCTAAGGCTGACCATGATCGCTGGGTGGCGCCGGCGCAGATCGCGGGGGTGATCGCGTTCTTGCTCTCGGCGGATTCGGCGCCAACCAGCGGTGCCGCGATCCCGGTCTACGGACGCGCGTAGGGGCTCGGCCGGATCCCCGCTCGTGCGGCCCTGTGCGCGGCTTCGCGTGCGATGGGACCGTGGACTTCCCACGCGCGAGGGCCGCACGAGCGGAGACCCGCCCACCCCGTCGGCCCTTGACCACCCTCTTGCGTAAGCATAGACTTACCGTAAGCCATGGCTTACGCGAACGCGCCAGCTCAAGAGAGCAGCAACGGTTGGAACGCCCTGGCCGACCCCACGCGCCGGGCGATCTTTGAGCGGATAGCCGCTCGGCCTCAGGCCGTGGGTGAGCTCGCGAAAGGCATGCCCGTGAGCCGGCCGGCGGTCTCTCAGCACCTGAAGGTGCTCAAAGACGCGGGGCTCGTCGTTGATCGGCCGTTTGGCAATCGCCGGATCTATCGCCTCAACCCGGATGGGGTGGAGGCGATGCGGGCGTATTTGGATCGGTTCTGGAATCAAGCACTGGCGGCGTTCAAGGCGGCCGCCGAACAGCCACCACAGGAGGTCGAATGACGATGCAGCAGACGACAGCTCAGACCGTGAAGGAGGAGATCCTCGTCGAAGCGCCTGTCGATCGGGCGTTCAGGGTGTTCACCGAGGAGATGGGGTCGTGGTGGCCGCCGGATCACCACATCCTCGAGGGCGAGCTCGCGGAGATGGTGCTCGAGCCGCGCGTCGGCGGCCACATCTACGACCGTGGGGTCGACGGCAGCGAGTGCCGGTGGGCGCGGGTGCTCGCGTACGAGCCGCCCAGCCGACTCGTGTTCAGCTGGGACATCGGGCTCGACTGGAAGCGCCAGACCGACCCGGACAAGACCAGCGAGGTGGAGGTCACCTTCGTCCCCGAGGGGCCCGGTCGGACACGCGTGACCCTCGAGCACCGCAACATCGAGCGCCACGGCGAAGGGTGGGAGCAGATGCACGCCGCCGTCGGATCGCCCGGCGGGTGGCGTCGCGGCCTCGACGCGTTCGCCGAGGCGGTGCGCGGGTAGAGCGACGGTATCGGAGCCCACCCACCGCCCCGCGACCAGCGGGCCAGGACGCGCCCCCCGCCCTCCGTCACCTAGGATCAGGAGCTAATGGAGCGTAAGTGGTGGACGCTGCTGGTCGTCTGCGTCGGGACGTTCATGCTGCTGCTGGACATCACGATCGTGAACGTCGCGCTGCCGAAGATCGCGAGCGACCTGCACGCGAGCTTCTCGGACATCCAGTGGGTGATCGACGCGTACGCGCTGACACTGGCGTCGGTGCTGCTCACCGCGGGTTCGCTCGCCGACCTGTTCGGGCGGCGGCTGCTGTACGCGATCGGACTGTCGCTGTTCTCGTTCACCTCGCTGCTGTGCGCGGTGTCGCCGAGCGCCCTGTTCCTGATCCTCGCGCGCGCCGGCCAGGGGATCGGCGGCGCGATCATGTTCGCCACGGCGCTGGCGCTCCTGGCCCAGGAGTTCCATGGGCGCGAGCGCGGGACCGCGTTCGGGATCTGGGGCGCGACGATCTCCGTCGCGGCAGCCATCGGTCCGCTGCTCGGCGGCGCGCTCACGGAGGGCTTCGGATGGCCGTCGATCTTCTTGATCAACGTGCCGATCGGGATCATCGCGGCCTTCGTGACCGTCACCAAGGTCAGCGAGTCGCGCGATCCCCAGGGCAAGCGGGTCGACTGGATCGGGACGATCACCTGGACCGCGGGCCTGTTCCTGCTCGTGTTCGCGATCATCCGCGGCAACTCGCTGGGCTGGACGAGCACCGAGATCGTGACCCTGTTCGTCGTGTCGGGCGTGCTGCTGGTCGCGTTCCTGATCTCGCAGTTCGTCCAGAAGGACGCGATGTTCGACGTCCGGCTGTTCCGAAAGCCGACCTTCAGCGGTGTCTCGATCGTCGCGTTGACGGTTTCCGCGGCGATGTTCGCGATGTTCCTATACCTGACCCTCTACCTCCAGACCCTGCTCGGGTACTCGCCGCTCCAGACCGGCCTGCGCTTTCTGCCGTTCACGGTGATCTCGTTCTTCACCGCCGTCCTCTCGGGCAAGCTCTCTGACCGGGTCGCGGCACGTTTGCTCCTGGGCGTCGGCGTAGGGATGGTCGCCGCCGGACTGTTCCTCATGAGGGGCCTCACTCCGTCCTCGGGGTGGACCGCGCTGCTGCCCGGCTTCATCGTGTCGGGCGCCGGGCTCGGCCTGGTGAACCCCGCGCTCGCCTCCACGGCGATCGGCGTCGTTCCCCCTCAGCGCAGCGGCATGGCAGCTGGGATCAACAACACGTTCCGGCAGGTCGGTACCGCGACCGGAATCGCCGTCCTCGGGGCGATTTTCGAGAGCAGCATCTCGAGCGCGCTCGCGCCGAGGCTCGCCGGGACGCCGGCCGCTGGTCAGGTTTCGCAGGTCGCTCACGCCGTCGCGGCCGGAGGCACCCAGAAGGTACTCGCCGGTGTCCCTGCGGCGAACCACGCCCAGGCGTCGGCTGCGATCCACTTCGCGTTCACGAGCGCGATGAACGACATCCTGTTGGTCGCCGGGGTGATCGCGCTGACCGGCGCGGTCCTCGCCCTCGCCCTCGTCCGCACGCGCGATTTTGCGACCTACGGCGCGCCCGAGCCGGCCGCGGTCGCCGCCCACGGATAGGGATCCCGAGCCATCCGCCGCGACTTGGAGACTTGATCGGGGTTGAGGGAAGCAACGGATTTGCCGACTTGTAAACAAGGATGATCGAGCCGCTCTTTGAACACCGCCTCGAGCTCGCGGGATACGAGACCCGGGTGCTCGAGCTCGAGGGCGACGGCGTGCCGATCGTGATGTTCCACGGCTACGCCGACAGCGCCGACACCTGGCGCCAGTCGCTCGCCCGGCTCGGCCGACTGGGGCGCCGCACGATTGCGGTCGACCTGCCGGGCTTCGGAACCGCGGACCCGTTGACCGACGAGCCGGTGCTGCCCCAGCTCGATGCCTTCGCCAACGCCGCGGTCGATTACCTTGCGGGCAACCGGCGCCAGCGGGTGATCGCGGTCGGCAACTCGTTGGGCGGCTGCGTGTCGCTGCGGCTGGCCGAGCGCCACGGCGAGCGGCTCGACGGCGTCGTCGCGGTGGCCCCGGCCGGGCTCGAGATGAGCCGGCTGCTGTCGCTGGTCGAGCGCGACCCGGTGCTCGGCTCGCTGCTGGCGCTACCCGCTCCCGTCCCGCCGATGGTGATCCGCGCCGCCGTCGCGCGGCTGTACCGACGACTCGCGTTCGCGGACCCGGACGCGATCGACCCCGTCGTGATCTCGACCTTCTGCAGCCACGCCCGCAACCGCTCGACCGTCGCCGGCTACATGGACACCGCCCGTCGCCTGCTCCGCGAGCTCCGCTCACCGTTCGAGCTGGACCGGATCTCCTCTCGCGTGTTGCTGGTGTGGGGTGACCGCGACCGGCTCGTCTTCCATCGCGGCGCCGAGCGTCTGCTCGAGACGGTCCCCGGCGCCCGGCTCGAGCTGCTGCGTGGGATCGGCCACTGCCCGCAGGTCGAATCGCCCGAGCGCTTCACCCAGCTGCTGCTCGAGTTCAGCTCGCGGCCGGCCGCGGCCGCGGCCTGAACTGCCCGTGGAACCCGAACGGGATGTGGTGCGGCACCTCGGCTCGCGCTAGTTCCTCCAGCGAGCCGGCGTCGAGGACCAGCAGGAACGACCGCTCGCTGCGCGCATCCAGAACCACCGACAGAAGCACGCCGTCGTCCTCGAGTTCGCCCTGCGGCCGGGCGACGAACACCGGCTCGCCCGGGTAGCACCCATCTTCCGCCCAGACGCTGGAAGTCCGCTCCACCAGATCCCCCTTGACGATCGAGCCGAGCCATCCCGCTCGCAGCCCGACGCCCCAGACGTATCGGTACGGCCGCTCGTTGCAGCGCATGTAGTTGATCCGCGCGAGCTCGAGCGGCTCATCCAGCAGCCGCTCGCTGGTCACGGCCCCTGTGCCAGGAGCGAGCCGGAACCGCTCGAGGTGGGCCTCCTGGATTGGCTTGCCCTCGCGCAGGCGATCGAGGTACAGGTCATGGACCACGCGCGGATCCGGGTACGTGCAGACGTCGACGACGACCTCCTCGCCCTCTTCGTACGCGTTGACGTGGTGGAACGCGAACCTGGCGTCCGTCGTGAACGGGCCGGCGACGGTCCCGGTCGAGCGGTCGAACAGGTGAAACCGCGTCCCGCGCTCGGGCTTCCACTTGAAGTTCTCGATGTATGGCCGGCCGCTCAGCAGCAGCGACGGCGGATTCACGACGAACGGGAACTCGGCGAGCACGAGCCAGCGCGCGGTCAGCCCGAACGAGTGCATGTACGCCGGCTCGCGGACCGGCGCCGAGCCGATCACCTCGGGCGAGCCATCGCCCGGCCGGAGCAGGAAGAACCGGTAGGCGCTGCGCGGTCCGAGCTTGGCGGCGTAGTTGAGCATCCCGCCGCTCGCGCGATCCATGTGGGGATGGGCGGTCGTGACCTGTCCCGGCGCCTCGTAGGCCACGCCGGCGGCCGCGAGCGTTTCGGGGTCGAACTGGACCGGGATCGGCGTCTCGGTCATCGCGATGAACCGCTCGCCGAGCTTGACGAGGTTGACGTTGGCGTTGTCGGAGATCTTCGGCGAGAAGACCGTCGTGACCCGCTGGAACAACGACCGGCACGGGTCGGTGGCGAACTCGGAGTAGGAGATCCGGCCGGTGTCCTGGGCGGCCCGGTAGGCCCGGGTCTCGAGGAACCGGTTGGCGTAGGCGACGCTGTCGTCGTCGAACGAGAACCGGTGGAGCATCGCGAGCCCGTCGAACCAATGGTTCATCGAGCGCTCGCCGACCTCCCATCTGGCCGGTCCGGTTCGGATCAGCGAACCCTGAAGCCACGGCGGCATCGTGCCCCGGACCGGCAGTGATTCGATCCGGGTCTCGTCGGCCAGCGACTCGAACCCCTTGCGCGCGGTGAGCGTGGTGCTTTCAGCGGCGACGGTGGTTTTCATCATTCCCTCCGAATCGTTCCATTCGAACGGTGCGGACCGTACTGTAAGCTGCACTCGATGTCAACCACCCGCCTCACCGACACCTCGTACGCGGTGCTGGGCCTGGTCGAGCGCTGTCAGCCCGTCACCCCGTACCAGCTGAAGCAGGCTGCGGCCGTCAGCATCCTCCACTTCTGGTCGATCCCCCACACGCAGATCTACACCGAGTGCAGCCGTCTCACCGAGGCGGGCCTGCTCGACGAGCGGCGCGAGGACACCGGCCGCCGCCGCCGCGTCTACACGCTCTCGGACAGCGGGCTGCAGGCCCTCGACCGGTGGCGCGATGACCCCGCCACCGACCTCTACGAGCTCCGCGACCCCGGCCTGCTGAAGCTGTTCTGTGGGGCCGACCCGGCACGCCTGGCCGAGGCACAACTCGAGCAGCACGAGCGACGGCTCGAGCTCTACGAATCCCTGTTCGAGCACCAGAAGATGACCGACGGGATGCGGCTCGCGCTCGAGGGCGGAATCGGCCACGAGCGCGAGTACCTCAGCTTCTGGGAGCGCCTGAGGGCCGGCGCCGAGCCCGGGTCAGTCGATCAGTCGTCGAACTCGCCCGCGTAGAGCGCGAACACCGCCGCCTGCGGGTCCTGGACGATCGCGATCTTGCCCGGGCCGATCGACATTGTGCCGGCGAGCGTCGAGCCACCGAGCTCCTCGCCCTTCGCGACCGCGCCCTCGATGTCGTCGGTCGCGAAGTACACGAGCCAGTACGGCGGCTCCTGCGGCATCTGCGGCCGGATGCCGCCGTTCGATCGACCGTCCGGCGTCTTGATCACGAGGTACCGGAAGGGGCCGCCTTCCATCTCCTCGACCGTCCACCCGAACAGGTCGCCGTAGAACCCGGCGGAGGCGTCGACGTCAGGGGACGCGAGCTCGTTCCACGTCAGCGCCCCCGGGACGTTGACGAGCGAGGCGCCGATGTGGTTCCTCGGCTCCCAGATCTGGAAGAACGCTCCCTGCGGATCCTGGACGACGCCCATCCGCCCGACGTCGAGCACGTCGAACGCCTCAGCGTGCACGGCCGCGCCGAGCTCCTTGGCGCGGGCCAGCGTGTCGTCGGCGCTGTCGACGGTGATGTAGGAGTTCCACGCCGGCGGCGCCCCCGCCTCGCGCTGCTGCTCGGGCTGCGACGAAACCGCCGCGACATCCTTGCCGTCGAGCTGCATCAGCGTGTACGAGAAGCCGTCGCCAACCTGCTGCACGTCCGGCTGCCATCCGAACAGCGCCCCGTAGAACAGCTTGGCGCCGTCCTCGTCGGTCGTGCTCAGGTCAGCCCACGAGAAGACCCCGTTTGCATACTTCGTTCGTTCGGCCATGGGTCGACCCTACCACCGGACAGCCGCCGGATATGGCCGCACGGTGAACTGCGAATAGACTGCCTCCGATGCCCGGTTTCTCGAAGGCGAACCTCAAGCAGGTCGAGGATTCAGCCGCGAGCCGCGGCCCCGACATCGAGGCCCGGTTCGCCCGCAAGCACCTCGACTCGGACCACCTGGGCGTCAGCTACTTCAGGTACGCGCCGGGGTACCGCTCGCAGATCGGTCACCGTCACCGCGAGCAGGAGGAGGCGTACGTCGTCGTCGGCGGCTCCGGCCGGGTCCGGCTCGACGACGAGATCGTCGACCTCAGCCAGTGGGACGTGATCCGAGTCGCACCCACCGTCGTCCGCTCGTTCGAGGGCGGCCCGGAGGGACTGGAGCTGATCGCGATCGGCTCCGACCGTCCGGAGGGCGGCGACGGCGAGATGGTCCCGGATCACTGGAGCGACTGACCCCCTCGAACGCCGCTCGTCGCGCAGGCCCGAGCGCCCCGTCAAAAGCCGCAGAGCTGATCGCTCAGCTCGCGCAGCCGTCGCCGGGCGAGCGGATCGCGGGCCTGCGAGTCGGGCTCGGCGTCGCGGTCCCCGTTGTAGTAGCGCCCGCTGACGCCGTCGAGCGCGGGATCGGCGACGAGCCGCAGGGTCCGGCGGCGAGCCGCTCCGCGAGCGCGCGCCCGAGCCCGTCGGTGGTGCCCGTGATCAGGATCGTCTGCTCGTCGACCGGCCGCACCACGTCCGATCATGACTACTCTTGGGCGCCGATGCGACTGCTGATCACCGGCGCCGCGGGGATGCTCGGCCAGGATCTCGCCGCCGCCGCGACGGCGGCCGGGATCGAGACGCTCGCGCTCTCCCGCGCCGATCTCGACATCACCGACTCCGGGGCCGTCGACGCGGCCGTCTCGCGCGCGCGTCCGGACGTCGTCGTCAACTGCGCGGCGTGGACCGACGTCGACCGCGCGGAATCGCAAGAGCCAGATGCGCTCGCTGCCAACGGCTCCGGTGCCGGCAACGTCGCCCGCACCGCCGCCGGGTCCGACGCGTGGACGGTGCACGTCTCGAGCGACTACGTGTTCGACGGGACCAAGCGCGAGCCGTACGTCGAATCCGACCCCACGAAACCCCTCTCCGCGTACGGCCGGACCAAGCTCGCCGGCGAGCGGGAGGTCGCGCGCGCCGCGCCGGAGGCTCACACGATCGTGCGATCGTCGTGGCTGTTCGGCGCCGGCGGTTCCTGCTTCCCCGCGACGATTCTGCGGCTCGCCGCCGAGCGCGACGAGCTGAAGGTCGTCGACGACCAGTTCGGCTGCCCGACGTTCACCGGCCATCTGGCGGTCGCGCTGCTCGAGCTCGCGACGAGAGACGCCCCCGTCGCCGGAACCGTCCACGTCGCCGGCGGCGGTTCGTGCTCCTGGTACGAGTTCGCGCGTCGGATCGTCGAGCTCGCCGGCCTCGACTGCGACGTGCGGCCATGCACCACCGCGGAGATGGCGCGGCCGGCGACGCGGCCCGCATACAGCGTGCTCGGCACCGAGCGCGGGACCGAGGTCCCGAGCCTCCCCGGGTGGGAGTCGGGCCTCGAGCAGTACCTGGCCGTGAGCGCGCCGGCACGATGAGACTTCTGGTCTGCGGAGGAGCCGGCTTCATCGGCTCGACGTTCGTGCGCATCCGGGTGCGCGAGCACGGAGACCTGGTGACCGTGCTCGACAAGCTCACCTACGCCGGCCGCAGGGAGAACCTCCACGATGTGTTCGACGAGATCGGGTTCGTCCACGGCGCGATCGAGGATCCGGCGGCGGTCGCCGAGGCGGTCCAGCGCTGTGACGCGATCGTCAACTTCGCCGCGGAGACCCACGTCGACCGCTCGATCAGCGGCCCCGAGGCGTTCATCATGACCAACATGCAGGGCACGCACGTGCTGCTCGAGGCGGCGCGCGAGCGAGGCCTCCGCTACCTGCAGGTCTCGACCGACGAGGTGTACGGCTCGATCGAGCAGGGCTCGTTCACCGAGGAGTCGCCGCTCGAGCCGTCGAGCCCGTACAGCGCGACGAAGACGGGCGCCGACCTGCTCGTCAGCGCTTACTTCCACACCTACGGGCTCGAGACCACGATCTGCCGCGGGTCAAACAACTACGGCCCGTACCAGTACCCCGAGAAGATGATCCCGCTGATGATTCTGAACGCGCTCGCCGGCGACCCGCTGCCGGTGTACGGCGACGGCCGCAACGTCCGCAACTGGATCTACACGGAGGACTTCTCGCGCGGGATTGGCCACGCGCTCGAGCACGGGCGGCCCGGCGAGGTCTACAACTGCGGCGGCCCGGACGAGTGCGAGAACATCGAGGTCGTCAGGCGGATCGTCGAGCTGTGCGGAGCCGACGAGTCGCAGATCCAGTTCGTCACCGACCGGCCCGGCCACGACCGCCGGTACTCGCTCGCGTCGGACAAGCTGAAGGCGCTTGGGTGGGAGCCGCGCGCGCGCTTCGCCGACGGCCTCGAGCGCACCGTCCAGTGGTATCGCGAGCACGCGTGGTGGTGGGAGCCGATCCGCTCGGGCGAGTACCGCGACTACTACGAGCGCCACTACGGCCACGCGCTCAAGCGCTAGCCCGGCGGTGCCCGGCAGCCGGACCGACAGCCTCGAGCAGCTCGATCGCGAGGTGGTCGAGTGCCGCCTCTGTCCGCGGCTGGTCGCGTGGCGCGAGGAGGTCGCGCGCGTCAAGCGCGCCGCGTACGCGAACGAGGAGTACTGGGGGCGCCCGCTTCCCGGGTTCGGCGATCCGCGCGCCCGGCTGCTCGTGCTCGGGCTCGCGCCGGCGGCGCACGGTGGCAACCGCACCGGCAGGATCTTCACCGGCGACCGCTCCGGCGACTGGCTGTTCGCGGCGCTGTGGAGAGCGGGGTACGCGAACCAGCCGACGTCGGTCTCGCGCGACGACGGACTCGCGCTCACGGACTGCTACATCTCCGCCGCGGTCCGCTGCGCGCCGCCCGCCAACCGCCCGCTCCCCTCCGAGCGCGATAACTGCCTCCCGTACCTCGAGCGCGAGCTCCGCCTGCTCGACGGGGTGACCGTGATCATGTGCCTCGGCGGCTTCGCGTGGGATGCGGCGCTGAGGGTCGTCGCGGCGCTCGGCGAGAAGGTTCCGCGGCCACGCCCGCGGTTCGCTCACGGAGCCACCGCCGGCCTCGGCCGCTGGACACTGCTTGGCTGCTACCACCCGAGTCAGCAGAACACGTTCACGGGGCGGCTGACCGAGACGATGATGGACGACGTGTTCGCCGACGCCCGGCGGCTGGCCGGGGGAGTACCCTAATCCGGCGATGCCTGGCGAGGACCTTGGCGGCATCGGACCCTTGGGAGGAGTCGGTCCGGATGCCGGATCGATCCACAACCTGGGGGAGCTTGACGAGCATCTCGGGGCTGCCCGCAGCCTGACGGAGGTGCTCGACGCGCTGGCGGAGGCGATCACGATCCGCGATCCCGACAACCGGATCGTCTACGCCAACCGCGCCGCGGCCGAGCACATGGGGTTCTCCACCCCCCAGGAGATGCTCGAGCGGCCACCGCAGTCGATCTTCGACGACTACGTCGTCCAGGACGAGGACGGACGAGAGCTGACGATGAAGGACATCCCGTCAGTTCGGTTGCTCGCGGGTGATGAGGCGGAGCCGCTGCTGATGCGGACGATCGAGCGCGCCAGCGGGCGGATCAGGTGGAACCTGCTCAAATCGGCGCCGATCCGCGACGACCGGGGCGACGCGATCGCCGCGGTGACGATCATCGAGGACGTCACGACCGAGAAGGTCGCCGAGCGGCGCGAGCACTTCCTCGCGCGCGCGACGGAGACGCTGATGTCCTCGATCGACCACCAGGAGACGCTCGGCAACGTCGCTTGGCTGGCGGTCCCCGAGATCGCCGACTGGTGCGTGGTCGACCTGATCGACGACAGCGGCGCGCGCCGGCACGTGGCCGTCGCCCACCCCGATCCCGACAAGCTCGCGATCGCCGAGGCACTGCGCTCGTACGAGCCTGAGGTCCCCGACCCCGACGGTGGCCTCGGCCGGGTGCTCCGCACCGGCGTCGGCGAGCTGTACTCCGACATTCCCGACGAGATGCTGAGCGCGGCGGCGAGCGATGAGGAGCACCTGCGGCTGCTCCGCGCGGTCGGCTTCCGCTCGGTCGTGATCGTGCCGCTGCGCACCCGCGGGCGCACGGTCGGTGTGCTGACGCTCGTGACGGCCGAGTCGCTGCGGCGCTTCGACGAGAGCGACAAGGAGTTCGCCGAGCAGCTCGCGGCCCGCGCCGCGGTCGCGGTCGAGAACGCGCGGCTCGCGACCGCCCGGCGCGAGATCGCCGAGACGCTCCAGCGGAGCCTCCTACCCGACCGGGTCCCGTCGATCTCGGGGTGGGAGATCGCGACCATGTACCGCCCGGCGAGCGGGCTCGACGAAGTCGAGGTTGGCGGCGATTTCTATGACTTCTTCGAGACTCCGGCGGGGTGGATCGTGCTGCTCGGGGACGTGACCGGCCGCGGTGTCGACGCGGCCGCGATGACCTCGCTCGTCCGGCACGGCGCGCGATTCCTCTCCAAGCACGAGCACGACCCGAGCCAGATCCTCGCGAGCCTCGACGAGGAGCTCCGCCAGCAGCCGGGAGTGTCGCTGTGCAGCGCGATCTGCGCCCGGCTCGAACCGGGGCGGATCGTGGTCAGCTCGGCCGGGCACCCCCCGGCGCTGATCGTCCGCGACGACGGGCGGATCCGGGAGATCGGCGGCTCCGGACCGATCCTCGGCGGCTGGGAGGAGAGTTCCTGGGCCGATCGCGCCGTCGACGTCGGCCCGTCCGAGACGCTCCTGATCTACACCGACGGCGTCACGGACACGCCCGGCGAGCAGGAGCGGTTCGGCCGCGACCGGCTGCGTGAGTTCCTCGCCGAGCACGCCGAGTTCTCGCCCGCGGAGATGATGGTCGCGCTGGACCGTCAGCTTGAGCGCTTCCAGGCGGCGGGCGACGCCGACGACACCGGCGCCGTCGCGCTGAGGCCGGCCGGAGCCCAGGCCGCGAGCTCGGCGGAGCGTCTGCTGACCGACGTCGAGAGCCGCGTGGCATGAGCCCGGTGGAGCCCAACCGTTTCGGCGCAAGCTTCCGGATCGAGACGGGCCAGTCCGGCAACAACCGCTCGATCGAGGCATTCGGGGAGCTCGACAGCGGCAACTGCGAGGAGCTGCTCGAGGCGTTCGAGCGCGCGGTCGACGGCGGCGGCCCGGCCGAGGTGTCGCTCGATCTCCGCGGGGTGTCCTTCATCGACTCGACCGGAATGCGGACGATGATCCAGATCGAGCGGATCGCGAACGAACGCGGGATTCCACTGGTGCTCGTGCCTCCACCCGATCACGTGACCGAGCTGCTCAGGACCGCCGGAATCGCCGAGCGGATGAACGTCCCATCCAGCGCGGACGCGGGCCTGCTCGGGCCGGACTTCTCCGACCGCGTCGACCTCGAGCTCGAGCGCGAGCCGCACGCCCCGAGTCTCGCGCGAGCCGAGGTCCGCGAAGCGCTCGCGGGGCGCCTCGACGAGGACGACATCTCGACCGTGGTCCTGCTCACCTCCGAGCTCGTCACTAACGCGGTGATCCACCCGAAGGTGCCGGACGAGAGGAACATGGCGCTGCGCTTCTGGGTCTACGACCGCGGCGTCCGAGTCGAGGTCGAGGACCCCGGCGACGGCTTCGATCCGGGGAACCGCACGAGCGGCTCGCGCCACGGCGGCCGCGGCCTGTTCCTGGTCGACAGATGCGCGATGAGCTGGGGGGCCCAGCGCACCGCGGACGAGCGGGGACCTCGCTTCTGCGTCTGGTTCGAGTTCCTCGGCGGCGGCCGCGCGGGCGCGGCCGTCAGCTAGTCGTCGACGGGGCCACCGGTGAGCCGGCCCGAGCTCGTTTCGCTGTCGCTCGCCGATCCGCCCGGGCGGTGGGATGCGCTCGGGTTCGAGGTGCGCGACGACCGGATGCGCTTGGGCGCGGTCGAGGTCGAGCTCGGGCTTTCCGGCGAAGGGATCCTCGGATGGGCGCTGCGTGGCGTCGAGGACGGCGCCACGATTGACGGGCTGCCCTGGAGGGACCCGATGCCCTCGCTCACGGCGCCCGCCACGCCCCACCCCAACGGCGCCGTCGGTCTCGACCACGTGGTCGTGCTGACCCCTGACTTCGACCGCACCGCGGCGGCGCTCGACGCGGCCGGCCTGAGCCTGCGCCGCGTCCGGGACGCCGGCGGCTTTCGCCAGGGCTTCCGGCGGCTCGGCCCAGCAATCCTCGAGCTGGTCGAGGCGAAGGGAGCTCCCGTCGATCAGCCCGCGCGGTTCTGGGGCCTGGTCGTGATCGTCTCCGACCTCGAGGCGCTGGCAGAGCGGCTGGGCGACCGGCTCGGGCCGGTGAAGGACGCCGTCCAGCCGGGCCGCCGGATCGCGACGCTGCGCGGGGCCGCGGGGATCGGCACGAACGTCGCGTTTATGGATCCGGAGTAGGCCGCGGCGCGACTAGCTCGCCGCGTACGTCACCGTCAGCGTCGTGAACGCGAAGCGCGGGACGATGCAGCGATGGACCGTCTTGAACTTGGGGCGCTTCCCTGGTCTCGGCCTGCCGATGACCTGCCGTTCCGTTCCGCAGTACTGGTTGGGTCCGAACGGCCCACCGAACGGGCCTGGCCCGACGACGTAGAACCCGTTCTGCTGGGCGTCCGAGACCGAGACGACGTTGCCGAGTGTCAGGCCCGCCGCGCGCGCGTAGTCCGACGCGTATTCGCGCGCATCGCGAAGCGCCCCCTTGATCGCAATTTTGCGCGCTGCATCGACTGCCGCTGCGATTGACGCGTTGTTGTGCCGGTTCTTGGGGACCACCCGCACCTGCCCGGTTCCCGTCGCCGTCACCGTCTGGCCCTGCGATGGCTGGGCGACCGCCGGCGCAGCCGAAAGCAGTGCAACCGCCGCCGCGCCTGCCAACACCACTGACCTGAACATGGACACTCCCTCGCTCGTGCGCCCCGGAATGGGGTCCCGCCGCCCAGAGCGTGACAGAGAACTCCCATTAGTCAAGGACTCGCTAGCGGTCCGACGGTCGAGGCGCTCGGGTCCTCGCTTTCATCGACCGAGTGGGTTCGCGCGAACTTTGCGGATCTATACATCGAATAGCGGTATAGATCCGCATAGTCCACTTCAGGGACTCGGAGTAGCCCACACGCCGCGTCATCGGACGCCCCTCCGATGACGCGGTCCCCCGTGTGGTTGCGCCCCTTAGGTTGTTGCCCCCACACCACGAATATCGGCCTCCGCCGAACGCTCCCAGAGACGAGAAAGGGCTGATTCGGGGTCCGTAGAAACCACTGAGCCGCGCGCTACGCTGGCCGGATGGAGCCGCTCGAACTGTTCAGTACACGCACGCGAGAGTGGTTCGCGGATGCCTTCGAGAAGCCGACCGCCGCGCAGCAGCAGGCTTGGCCCGCGATCGCCTCCGGCGAGCACGTGCTGATCTCGGCGCCGACTGGGTCGGGTAAGACGCTCGCCGCGTTCCTCTGGGCGATTGACCGACTCGCGACCGACGAACAGCCGCGCGAGGGCATCGGCCTCGTCTACGTCTCGCCGCTGAAGGCGCTCTCCTACGACATCGACCGGAATCTCCGGGTGCCGCTGCGCGGGATCGGCGCCGACCTGAAGGTCGCCGTGCGCACCGGCGACACGCCGCAGCGCGAGCGCCAGGCGATGCTCCGCGAGCCGCCGGACATCCTGATCACGACGCCCGAGTCGCTGTACCTGATGCTCACCTCCCGGGCCCAGGAGCTGTTCCGGGGAACCCGGTGGTGCATCGTCGACGAGATCCACGCGGTCGCAGCGACCAAGCGCGGCGCGCACCTGGCGCTGACGCTCGAACGGCTGACCGAGGCCGCCGGCAATTCCGACCTCCAGCGGATCGCGCTGTCCGCGACGCAGAAGCCGCTCGAGGAGATCGGCCGCTTCCTCGTCGGCCCGAGCCGCGAGTGCCGGCTCGTCGACACCGGCGTCCGCAAGCAGCTCGACCTCCAGATCCGCGTCCCGGTCGAGTCGATGGTCGAGCCCGACGACGGGGGGGCGGGCCCGTATCCCGACCTCGACCCGCTCGCCGCCGGCGAATCGACCCGCCGCTCGATCTGGCCCGCGATGTACCCGCAGCTGCTCGAGCTGATCGAGGCCCACCGCTCGACGATCGTGTTCGTCAACAACCGCCGCGGGGCCGAGCGCCTCGCGCTGAGACTGAACGAGCTCTCCGAGCACGAGATCGCCCGCGCCCACCACGGCTCGCTCGCGCGCGAGGAGCGCCTCGTCGTCGAGGAGATGCTGAAGGCCGGCGAGCTGCCGTGCCTGGTCGCGACCTCGAGCCTCGAGCTGGGGATCGACATGGGGGCGGTCGACCTCGTGATCCAGGTCGAGTCGCCGAAGTCGGTCGCCCGCGGCCTGCAGCGGATCGGCCGCGCCGGCCACACCGTCGAGGCCGTCTCCGAGGGCCGGATCTTCCCGAAGTTCCGCGCCGACCTGCTCGAGTGCGCGGTCGTCGCGCGGCGGATGCGCGAGGGGGAAATCGAGACGACTGTGGTGCCCAAGAACGCGCTCGACGTCCTCTCCCAGCAGATCGTCGCGATCGCGGCCGCCGCCCCCGAGGACCAGCCGGTCGCCGTCGACCACCTCCACGAGCTCGTCACCCGCACCCACTCGTACGCGACCCTCAGCCGCACCCAGCTCGAGAACGTGCTCGACATGCTCGACGGCCGTTACCCGTCGAGCGAGTTCAAGGAGCTCCGCCCCCGGATCGTCTGGGACCGCATTGGCGGCACCATCAAAGCCCGCCCCGGCGCCCGCCAGCTCGCGATCACGAGCGGCGGCACGATCCCCGATCGCGGCCTCTACGCCGTCACCCTCCCGGACGGCCGCCGCGTCGGCGAGCTCGACGAGGAGATGGTCTACGAGGCCCGCCCCGGCCAGACGTTCCTGCTCGGCGCGACCACGTGGCGGATCGAGGAGATCACCCGCGACCGCGTGATCGTCACGCCCGCCCCGGGCCTCCCGGGCGCGGTGCCGTTCTGGAAGGGCGACGGCGTCGGGCGCCCGAAGGAGCTGGGCGAGGCGATCGGCGCGTTCGCGCGGTGGGCGGTCGACCAGGACGCCGCCGTGCTCGAACGCGACTACGACCTCGACCGTCGCGCCGCCAAGAACCTGCTCGAGTTCCTCGCCGAGCAGCAGGCCGCCACGCGCGTGATCCCGTCGGACCGCGCGATCGTGATCGAGCGGTTCCGCGACGAGATCGGCGACTGGCGCCTGTGCGTGCTGAGCCCGTTCGGCGGCCGCGTCCACGCCGCCTGGGGTCTCGCGCTGAGCGCCCGGATCCGGGACGAGCTCGGGCTCGAGTCGGACGCGATCTGGTCCGACGACGGGATCATCGTCCACCTCCCCGACGCCGAGGAGCTCGGTGGGCGGGATTTCATCGACCTCGTGATGATCGAGCCCGACGAGGTCGAGGACCGCGTCGTCGAGGAGCTGTCGGGCTCGGCCCTGTTCGGCGCTCGCTTCCGCGAGAACGCCTCGCGCGCGCTGCTGATCCCGCGCGCGCGACCCGGCAAGCGCACCCCGCTATGGCAGCAGCGGCTGAAGGCCCAGTCGCTGCTCGAGGTCGCCAAGAAGTACGACGACTTCCCGATCGTGCTCGAGACCTACCGCGAGTGCCTGCGCGACGTGCTCGATCTCCCCGGCCTGACCGAGCTGCTGACGCGACTGCACCGCCGCGAGATCAGCCTCGTCGAGGTCGAGACGCCGACCGCTTCGCCGATGGCCTCGAGCTTGCTGTTCGACTACGTCGCCACGTACATGTACGAGGGCGACACGCCCAACGCCGAGCGCCGCGCCGCCGCGCTGTCGCTCGATCGCGACCTGCTGCGCGAGCTGCTCGGCCAGGAGGAGCTCCGCGACCTGATCGACCCGGCCGCACTGGCACAGGTCGAGGAGGAGCTCCAGTTCCTGACGCCGCTCCGCCGCGCGACCGGTCGCGACCACCTCCACGACGTGCTGCGGTCGATCGGCGATTTGAGTGAAGAGGAGTGCCGCGCGCGGGTGGTCGAAGGTCTGGACTTCCGTCGCATGCTCGCTGAGCTCCAGGACGAGCGCCGGGCGATCAAGGTCCGTCTGGGCGGCGAAGCGCGGTGGATCGACGCCGCCGACGCCGGGATGTACCGCGACGCGCTCGGGGTCGCGCCGCCCGGCGGCCTGCCCACGGCGTTCATCGAGGACGTGCCGGACGCGCTCTCGCGGCTGGTGCGCCGGTACGCGTCTTCGCACGGGCCGTTCACGGTCGCGGATCTCCGCGAGCGGTACGGGGTCGACATGGCGGCCGTGTTGAACGAGCTCGAGCGCTCCGGCGTGCTGGTGCGCGGCGAGCTCCGCCCTGGCGGCAGCGAGCGCGAGTGGTGCGACCCCGAGGTGCTCCGGCGCCTGCGCCGCGCGTCGCTGGCGGTGCTGCGCAAGGAGGTCGAGCCGGTCGACCACCGCGCGCTCGCGCGCTTCACCCCCGCCTGGCAGCACGTCGACCGCCACCCGGCCTCGGGCGCGGGCATCGACCGCCTGCGCGAGGCGCTGGTGCCGCTGCAGGGCCTGGCGCTCCCCGCCGAGGTGTGGGAGCGCGACGTGCTGCCGCGCCGCGTCGGCGCGTACTCGCCTACGTGGATGGACCAGCTGTGCGCGTCCGGCGAGGTCGTGTGGATCGGCGCCGGCGCGCTCGGTCGCAACTCCGGCCGCGTCGCTCTCTACTTCCGCGAGGACCTGCCGCTGCTCGGCGCCCCGCCATTCAAAGGCTCCGCACCCGATCTTCCCGAGCACCACGCGGTCCGCCGCCGCCTGGAGACCGGCGCCTGCTTCTTCACCGACCTGCTTGTCGGCGTCGACCTGCCGCCCGACGCGCTCCAGGAAGCGCTGTGGGACCTCGCCTGGGCGGGCGAGGTCACCAACGACGCGTTCGCTCCGCTGCGCGCGCCGCGTCTGACGCTCGCGCGAGCTCAGCGCGACCTCGTGCGCCGGAGCGGCCGCTTCTCCGCCCGGGCGCGGCGCGGCGCGGCTTCTCAGATCCAGGGCCGCTGGTCGCTGACCGCGCCGCTGCTGCGCGAGGGTGTCGATCCCTCCGCGCGCCGCCGGGCGATCTGCGAGCTGCTGCTCGAGCGCTACGGGGTCCTAACGCGTGAACAGGTCCTGGCCGAGGGCGTGCCCGGCGGGTTCTCCGCCCTGTATCCGGAGCTGACCCAGCTCGAGACGCTCGGGATCGCGCGGCGCGGGTACTTCGTGGAGGGGCTCGGCGGGGCACAGTTCGCGCTGCCGGGCGCGGTCGAGCGGCTCCGGTCGCAGCCCGAGCGCGACGCGGCACCGGTGGTGCTCTCGGCGGTCGATCCCTCGCAGCCGTACGGCGCCGCGCTGCCGTGGCCCGAGCTCGAGCGCCGGCCCCAGCGGGTGGCAGGCGCATACGTCGTGCTGCTGGACGGCGAGCCGATCCTGTACCTCGAGCGTGGCGGCCGCGGGCTGCAGACGCTCGTCGGCGCCGATGACCCGCGCGTCGAGCCGGCGCTCGCCGCGATCGTCGAGCAGGTGCGCTCGGGCAGGATCAAGCGGCTCGCGCTCGAGAAGATCGACGGCGAGCCGGCGCTCGGCTCACCGCTGTCGGCGGCGCTGGTCGCGCTCGGGTTCCAGGAGGGCCCGCGCCGGATCACGCTCAGTGCCTGAGGGCGACACGATCGCGTGGGCGGCGAACCGGATCCGCCCGGTGCTCGAGGGCCGCGCGCCCGACGAGATCGTCAGCCCGCGTAACCCCACGTGGCCGGCGCGCCTCGGCGGCCAGGCCGTCACCCGAGTCGACACCCGCGGCAAGCACCTGTTCCTGCACTTCGAGGGCGGGCTCGTGCTCCACTCGCACCTCGGGATGGTCGGGTCGTGGATCGTGCGGTCGGGGTTCGGCGGGTCGCGGCGTGCGTGGATCGTGTTGCGCGTCGGCGACCGCTCGGTGGTCGAGCTCGACGGCCCGACGCTCGAGCTGATGACCGAGGGGCGCGTCCGGTTCGACCAGCGGCTCGCGGGTCTCGGCCCGGACGTGCTCGCCGATGAGTTCGATGCGCGGCGGTTCCTCGCGCGCCTGCGCTCCGACGATCCGACGCGCCCGTTTGGCGACGCGCTGCTCGATCAGCGCAACGTCGCCGGGATCGGGAACATCTGGAAGGCGGAGGGCTGCTGGGAGGCGCAGGTAGACCCGTGGCATCCCGTCGCGGAGGTCTCCGATGAGCGGGCGTTAGACGTCATCACGGCGGTCCGCCCGCGGATGCAGCGCTCTGCTGTCGAGGGCCCGCGGGCGATCCAGGCTCGGGTCTACGGGCGCAGGGGGCGCCCCTGCCCGCGCTGCGGGGGGCGCATCAACAGTCGCGGGCAGGGAGACGCCAATCGGACGACCTACTGGTGCCCGAAGTGTCAGAACAGCAGCCGCAGCGAGTTCGCTCCGGGACCGGATCCGGCGTCATCGACGAAATAGACGCCCTTCTGGCTGGGCGCGATCGCGAGCCCGAACAGGTCACCGCCGCCGTTGGCGATCAGCTGCTTGACCGCGACCTGCCGTCCTGTTGATGGCGCAACTTCGACGAAGTTGCCGTCGGCGCCGTTCGCCGTCAGCACGTCGCCGCCGGGCGCGATCGTGAGGCCGAGCGGATCGTTGAGCTTATCTGCGGACGCCTTCCGGGGCCCTACCTTCCCGCCCACTAGTGGACCCGTCCGCCCACTAGCCTGTCTGCTCAATGACCGCCGCCACGCTTGTCCGCGTCGGACACAAGGGCGCCGACCTGATCGCCCCGGGCAACACGCCCGAGAGCTTCGACGCGGCACTCGACGCGGGCGTGGACATGATCGAGTTCGACGTGCTGCGGACGCACACGCGGATCGTGCTGGCCCACGATTTCAGCGATGTCGCGAGCCGCTCGCCGCTGACGCTCGACGAGGGGCTCGAATACCTCTCGGGGCCCGACTACACGGAGATCGGCTTCCTCGTCGACCTCAAGCTTCCGGGCTACGAGCTCGAGGTGCTGGCGGCGCTCCGGGAGCGCGACCTCGTCAACCGCTCGCTCGTCTGCTCGCAGTACCGGGAGAGCCTCGCAGTCGTACGCGAGGCGGAGCCGGCGGTGCGCGTCTCGTGGACGGTGCCGAAGATTCAGCGCGACCCGTTCCGGTCGTGGGCGACCCGGATCCCGGCCTACGCCGCGCTGCAGGTGATGCGGGTGGCGCTTCCGGGGCAGGCCGCCGACGCGATCAGGGCGCGCCGGTGCGACGCGATCACCGCCCACTGGCGGCTCGTGACCCCGAGGCTCGTCCGCCGCGTACGCGAGGCCGGCGGCGAGCTGTACGTATGGACGGTCGACGAGCTCGCCCAGATCCGTGAGCTCGAGTCCCTCGGCGTGACCGGCGTGATCACCAACGACCCGCGATTATTCGCGGCACTTGTGTGACGGATCACGTCGATGCTCGTAATGCTCATGTGATCGAGGTGCTTCCGGCAACGGCGACCGCGGCCCAGGGGAGCTCATGGGAGCGCTTCGAGGAGCTGTACCGCTCGAGCCGGGACGACGTCTACGCGTACGTGATGACCCTCCTCCGTGACCGAGCCGCGGCCGAGGACGTGACCGCGGTCGCGTTCGAGCGGGCGTACCGGCGCCGGCGGACGTTCGACCGCCGCCGCGGCCAGGAGCGGGCGTGGCTGTTCGGGATCGCGCGCAACGCGGCGCTCGACGAGTTGCGACGGCGCGCCCGGCTCGCGCGGCTGGCGACCGACCCCGAGGACGTGGCCGAGCCCCAGGTCGACGAGCACGATGTCGCGCTCCGGCGCACGGCGGTGCGCGCGGCGCTCGCGACCCTGTCGGCGCGGGAGCGCGAGCTCGTCGCCTTGAAATTCCACGCGGGGATGTCGAACGCTGAGCTCGCGAAGGTGATCGGCGTCAGCGAGTCCAACGCGGGGACGCTTTTGTACCGGACGATCGAGAAGCTGAGAAAGGCTTGCGATGAGAGGGCTTGACGAGACCCCGCTCGACCCCGAGATGCTCGCCGCGCTCGACGCGATCGACGCGACGCTCGCGGGCGAGGCGGTCGACCCCGATCACGCGGAGTTCGCCGAGCTGGCGCTGCTGCTGGCGGACGAGCGGCCTCGGCCCGAGTCGGCGTTCGCGGCGAAGCTCGACGAGCGGGTCGGGCGTCGGTTCGCTGCTTCGAAGCCCACGCGTCGTCCGTGGCGGCAGGGCCTGTGGGCGCCGGCGGCGGGGCTGGCGGCGAGCGTGGCTTTGGTGGCAGGGGTCGTGGTGTTGGCGGGCGGTGGGGGTGCGAGCTCCGGGCCGATGGTGCTTAGCCCGCCCCCGCAGGCGCTGCACCGGCCGGGCTCCCAGGCCGCGTCATCAGCCGCCGCGGCGCCCGCCTTCCGCTCCGCCGCCAGCGCGCCTAGTTCCACGGTGGCCGCCGGCTCCGCCGCCCCCGCCGCCCCTCAGCCAACCCCCACGGGCCGCAAGACGATCCAAGCCGCCCAGCTCTCGCTCTCAACCGCACCCGGCCGCGTCGACGCCGTCGCCCAGGAGGTCTTCGACGTGGTCGGCCGGCAGAACGGGGTCGTCTCGAACTCGAACGTGACCTCGGGCGCGACCAATGGCTACGCGCAGTTCCAGCTCAGCATCCCGAGTGGGTCGCTCCCGCAGACGATGTCGGCGCTGTCGTCGCTCCAGTACGCCCACGTCTCCTCGCGGACCGACACGACCCAGGACGTCAACGACCAGTACCAGGCCGACGTCCGCCGGCTCGCCGACGCGCGCGCGCTGCGGACCTCGCTGCTGAAGCAGCTCGCGAACGCGACCACCCAGTCGCAGATCGACAGCCTGGGCGCGCGGATCCACGACGCCGAGGCGTCGATCTCCTCGGACGAGGCCACGCTTCGGCAGCTCAGCCACCAGGTCGGCTTCAGTCAGGTCACGCTGACGATCTCCGCGGGCTCGACGCCGATCGGAGCGTCGCCGGGAAGCAGCGGCTTCACGTTCGGCAAGGCGGCGCACGACGCCGGCCGAGTGCTGACGGTCGCCGCCGGCGTCGTCCTGATCGCCGCCGCCGCGCTCGTGCCGCTCGCGCTGATCGCCGCGCTCGCCTGGTGGATCGCCACGCTCGTCCGCCGCCGGCGGCGCGAGCAGGCGCTCGACGCGATCTAGACGCCACAGGCTCCGCCCGCAGTCCCGGCCGTGTGCTATCCCTCGGCGGATGGCGGCTACCAGTGAGGACACCGCGCAGCTACTTCGCAACGCTGCTCTGTTCTCCGAACTCGCGGACGAAGACGTGGCGAAGGTCGCAGAGCTCACGGTGCCGCGGACATTCGCCGCCGGCGAGGTCGTGTTCCGTGAGGGCGACGCGAGCGACACGTGTTACGTGATCCGCACCGGCCACGCCCGCGCGGTGCTCGAGCATCCCGACGGCCGCTCGATCACGCTCGCGCGATTCGGGCCCGGTGAGATCTTCGGCGAGCTCGCGATGCTCGGCGAGGAGCCGCGCTCGGCGACGGTCGAGTCGCTCGAGGAGACCGAGGCGATCGCGATCCTCGGACCCGACATGCGACGGCTGCTGCGCGAGCATCCGGAGATCTCGATCAAGCTGATCGCGTCGCTCGGCCGGCGGCTGCGCGAGGCCAACGACCGGCTCTCACGCCAGTCGTTCCAGACGGTTCAGAGCCGGGTCGCGTCGGTCCTCGCGCAGCTCGTCGCCGTCGCGCGCGAGGAGGGCGTCGTGGACGGCGACGTCGTGATCACCGCAACGCAGGCCGACCTCGCCCAGCTCGCGGGATCCTCACGGGAATCGGCGAGCAGGTTCCTCGCCGTGCTCGAGCGCGCTGGGATAATCACCCAGGGCCGCGGGAGGTTGACAGTCCACGACGCTGCGGCGCTGGAGCGTTACGTCTATTAGCAATCGAACAGACTTCTCGGCCGGCGGCGTCGTCGTTCGCGGTGACCAGGTGATCGTGATCGTCCCGGCCAAGAGCCGATCCTCGAATGTGCTCGCGCTGCCGAAGGGGCACCCCGATGGCGATGAGAGCCCGTTAGAGGCCGCCGTCCGGGAGGTGGGTGAGGAGACCGGCGTCGAGGCGACGCCGATCGAGAAGCTCGGCGAGATCGAGTACACGTACGAGCGCAAGCGCGGACTGGTCGACAAGCGGGTCGCGTTCTGGCTGTTCGAGTACCGCTCGGGCGACCTCAGCCCCGATCACGAGATCGCCGAGGCCCGCTGGATGCCGCTCGAGGAGGCGGCCGAGGCGTTGACCTACGAAGGCGAGCGCGAGATGGTCAGGCGGGCGCTTTCGCGCTACGTGCGGGATCGGTAGGCTCCCCAGCCGTTGCGGGTCCTCAACTTTTACTCGTCGGTGTTCGCCGACCAGCTTCGGCGTGGTCGTAAGACTGCGACGATCCGTCTCGGGGACAAGTCGCATAAGTACCGCAAGAACGACTGCGTGCTGGTCACGATCGGCTACCAACATTCTCCGAGGGAGAAGATCTTCAACGCCGTGATCGACCAGGTCGAGGTCAAGCGCGTGCGCGACCTCTCCCCGCGCGACATCGAGCACGACAACCCCGAGTTCCGCCGGATCGACGAGATGGTCCACTTCCTCGAGCAGATCTACGGCCGCAAGGTCGACGTCGACGACACTGTCACCGTCGTCCGCTTCTCGCAGATCATCGAGAACCCCCCGGAGATCCGCGACCGGATGCACGGGTTGGGCGGGGCCCGGAACTAGGCTGCTGCCCCCGAGAGGTTTGGCACTCCTTGTAAACGAGTGCCAAATTTCCTTGATTGGCCCCGTGGGGGAGCTATATTAGGTGTCTAGTTGGCACTCTCGACTGAAGAGTGCCAAGAGGTCGTATCCCAAGCTTCCCAACCGGAGGTCGATATGAAGTTGAAGCCCCTTGGCGATCGATTGATCGTTCAGGCAATCGAGGCAGAGGAGACCACTGCGAGTGGCATCGTCCTGCCCGATACCGCCAAGGAGAAGCCGCAGAAGGGCAAGGTCCTTGCCGTAGGCGAGGGCAAGCTCAGTGAGGAGACCGGCAAGCGCGTCCCGCTCGACGTTGCTGAGGGCGATGAGGTCCTCTACAGCAAGTACGGCGGCACCGAGATCGTCGTTGACGGCGAGGACCTGCTGGTCCTCCGCGAGTCCGACGTGCTGGCGAAGGTCCAGTAGCAGCGCAAGAACCTAGGAGACCAGAGATACATGGCACACAAGGAACTGAAGTACGAGGCGGATGCCCGCAAGGCGCTCGAGGAGGGCGTCGACGCGGTAGCAAACGCCGTCAAGGTCACGCTCGGCCCGAAGGGCCGCTACGTCGTCCTTGACAAGAAGTTCGGCGCGCCGACGATCACCAACGACGGCGTCACGATTGCTCGCGAGATCGAGGTCGAGGACGTCTTCCAGAATCAGGGCGCGCAGCTGGTGCGCGAGGTGGCGACCGCCACCAATGACGTCGCCGGCGACGGCACCACGACCGCGACGGTCCTGGCCCAGGCGATCGTTCGCCAGGGTCTGAAGAACGTCGCCGCCGGGGCCAACCCGCTGGGGCTCAAGCGCGGGATCGAGAAGGCCGTCGACGACGTCGTCGCCAACATCGAGAAGCAGTCCGTGGAGATCTCGGGCAAGGATCAGATCGCTCGCGTCGCGACGATCTCGGCCGGCGATGAGGAGATCGGCGACGTGATCGCCGACGCGATCGACAAGGTCGGCAAGGACGGCGTGGTCAACGTCGAGGAGGGCCAGACGTTCGGCATGGATCTCGAGTTCACCGAGGGCATGCAGTTCGACAAGGGCTACATCTCGCCGTACATGGTCACCGACCAGGATCGGATGGAGGCAACCCTCGAGGATCCCTACATCCTGATCGCCAACCAGAAGATCGGCTCGGTCCGGGATGTGCTTCCGGTGCTCGAGCAGGTGATCCAGTCCGGCAAGCCGCTGCTGATCATCGCCGAGGACGTCGAGGGCGAGTCGCTCGCGACGCTCGTGGTCAACAAGCTCCGCGGCACCTTCACCGGCGTCGCGGTCAAGGCGCCTGGCTTCGGCGACCGCCGCAAGCGGATGCTCGAGGACATCGCGATCCTGACCGGTGGCGAGGTGATCACCGAGGAGATGGGGCTGAAGCTCGAGAACACGCAGGTCTCGCAGCTCGGCCGCGCCCGCCGCGTGGTCGTGGCGAAGGACACCACGACGATCGTCGACGGCAACGGTGATTCGGACGCGATCAAGGGTCGGATCAACCAGATCAAGAACGAGGTCGAGAACACCGACTCGGACTTCGATCGCGAGAAGCTCCAGGAGCGCCTCGCGAAGCTGTCCGGCGGAGTCGCCGTCGTCAAGGTCGGCGCCGCTACCGAGACGGAGATGAAGGAGAAGAAGCATCGCGTCGAGGACGCGCTGCAGGCCACCCGCGCGGCCCTCGAAGAGGGCATCGTGCCGGGCGGCGGCGTCGCGCTGCTGTCGGCGCAGGGCGCGATCAAGGTCGACGCGATCAGCGAGCCCGACGAGCAGACGGGCGCGAACATCGTGCGCCGCGCGCTCGAGGAGCCGCTGCGTCAGATCGCCGACAACTCGGGCCTCGAGGGCTCGGTCGTCGTCAACGATGTCCGCAAGGCGAAGAAGGGCTACGGCCTGAACGCCGCGAACGGCGAGATCGTCGATCTCGTCGCCGAGGGCATCATCGACCCGGCGATGGTCACGCGCTCCGCGCTCCAGAACGCCGCGTCGATCGCCAAGAACATCCTCACCACCGAGGCGATCGTCGCCGAGGTGCCGGAGAAGGACGGTGGCGGTGGCGGTGGCGGTGGCATGCCCGACATGTCGGGGATGATGTAGGAAGCCGGATGACTCAGGCGCGGCCCGCCAAGCGAGGCGTGATGCCGAGCGGGCCGCAAAGCCTGAGCAGTACGCTTTCGCCTCAACAGGCGAGTGTTGAAAGGGCCCGGCGAATGCCGGGCCCTTTCGCGTTTCGCGGGGCCGCAGAATGCTGCGGCGCCCGGGCGATGTGGGCGATTTCTCGGTCTATGTCCGAGTTTGCGCCCGCAATGCCCTACGGCAGGTTCGTCGGGAACGACTGACCGGAGCCGGCACCCGGGCCGCAGATGATCGCCACGGACACGGGCACGTTGGCCGGCTGGCCCTGCGAGTTGTAGGTCGCCACGCCGACGAGCGTCGACTGCCCGCTGCGCGGGAAGATCTTCGCGTCGGCGTACGCGCCGCTGGTGAGCGGGGCGCTGGGGCCGGTCGGACCAGCGGGGCCGGTCGGACCCGTCGGGCCGGCGGGACCGGTGGGGCCGGTTGTATCGGCCGCCGCTCTCGCCTTCGCGCTGGCCTGCGGCGCGCTCGGCCGTGTGGCGGAGCCGCCGATCACCGTGGCCACCGGGGCACACCACCCGGCGAACGCGTCACCCCAGGTCACGACCACGTTGCCGGTCGCGGTGCGGGTGCTCTGGCCTCCCGGGCTGGTCGACGCGATCCCGCCGTTGGCGTTGATCGTCGCCCACCGGCGAACGAACCCGGTCACGTAGTTGGTGTCCCATTTCACGGGATCGATCACGTGATTCTTGAGCTGGCGCTCACCGACCGAACCGGGTGGGAGCTGGATCGCCGCATATGCGGCCCCGCCCATCGCGAGCAGGGCACAGGTCAGTGCCACGTATGCGACCGAGTGCTGCCGGGCATGCCTGACGATTGCTCGAAGCATGTACGCGCTTCCTTTCGTTGTGGCTGGTCCAGCGACAACTGCCGTTCAGTGGTATCGAACTACCCGCCTTCGTGAGAGTTGCGGCCGATGTCCGACGCTTGACACGGATGCTGCACGTATACGAACATACGTTCGTGACGAGCGACGGCAATCCGTACACCCGTTTCAAGCGCGCGCTGGAGACGGGCAACGAGGTCCTCGTCATCGCCGCGGCGCTCGAGTTGCCCCGGATCGCGCTCGAGGACGCGCTGCGGATCTGCCTGGTGCTCCGGACCGGCGACCCCGACCGCTACGAGCGGGCCGCCGTCCGGTGGCTCGGCCGTTTCGCGCTCGAGGCGTCCCACGTCACGATCGCCGACCTCCGCGAGGCGGCCGACGCGCTCGCGGCGCTCCCGCAGCGGGCGACCGAGGCGATGGAGGCACTTCAGCGGCTGTGCGTCGCCCACGGCGTGGGCTGACCGGCGTCGCTCAGGTCACCGGGCGCGCCCCCCGCACGCCGCGACGCCGAGATGCGGCAGCGGATCCGTGCGCGACAAAGCTCGCGAGCAGTCCACCGACGACTGCGTAAACGATCGCCGCGAGACCCCAGTTGAGCGCCATCTGGAGCTTCGGTCCGTGACCCGAGAACACGTTGGCGAACGGACCGACGAGCCACGCGCCGGCGTCGTGGATGGCGTTGACGATCCCGTTCGACGGGTTGGCACCGAGCAGCCTCAAGATCACACCGAGCACGATGATTGCCACAACGATTCCAACGACCGTGCGGATTGCGCGTGCGAGCACCATCAGCTCTCCTCCTTCCAATCGGGGCCGGTCCGCTTGGGCTGACCCGGCGTCCCCGCGTTCGCGGGGACGCCAAGCCCGCGTCACTTGTCGGGCGTCACCTTGTCGGTGACCTTGTCGACCGCGTCCTTGACGGACGACTTCGCCTGATCGACCTTGCCCTCTTTCTTCAGGTCCTTGTCCTTGGTCAGCGAGCCCGCCGCTTCCTTGACCCTGCCCTTGGCTTCGTCGACGTGCTTGTCGGTCATGGCTCTCCTTCGGTGTAAACGGATGGTCATCCGGCGGTGCCGGACCACATTCAGCTACCCGGTGTGAGAGGCCTGCAAGCGCTCGAACGCCGAGTAGACGTCGAGTGTCAGACGGGCGACCTCGGCCCAGTCGAACTGGAGCACGTGATCGCGCGCCTCGGCCACGACCTGGGCCCTGGCCTCCTCGTCGGTCAGGAATCGCTCAAGGATCGCGCCGAGCGCGTTCGCGTTGCGCGACGGGAAGCGCACGCCGACGGTGCCGTCGCCCGGGACCACCTCGCGCAGCCCGCCGGTATCTGCGACGACGCACAGGCAGCCGGACGCCATCGCCTCGAGCGCGACCAGCCCAAACGGCTCATAGATCGAGGGGACGATCACGACCTCGGCGACGCGGTACAGCGAGTGGAGCATGTCGTCGCCGACCCACCCGACGAACGAGCCGTAGCGCCGGAGCCCGAGGCGCCGCGACTGCTCTTTGAGCTCGGCCTCGGCGGTGCCGGTTCCCGCGACCACGAAGCGGACATCGCCGAGTCGCTTCACGACTGGCGCTAGCGCGTCGAGCGCGAGGTGGAAGCCCTTCTCGTAGACGAGCCGGCCGACAAGCAGCACCAGCCGCTCCTCGGGCCGGGCGTAGCGAGCGCGCAGCGCCGGCAGGTCGTCGACGACCGGCTCGAGATCGCGGGGATCGATCCCGTTCGGGATCACGGTGATCTTCGAGGGGCGGATCCCGAACACGTTCGAGACGTGGCCGCGCATGTACCGCGAGCACGTGATCACCCGGTCGGCGCTGCGGACCATCTTCCGCTCGGCGCCGTGGATGTGGGATTGCGGGTGCTTCTGCACCCAACCCTGGTGCCGTCCATATTCGGTCGCGTGGACCGTCGTCACCCACGGCAGCCGATGGCCGCGGGCGAGCCGCTCGGCGGCGGCCGCCACGAGCCAGTCGTGCGAGTGAACAAGCGCGAACTCGTGCCGCTCGCACAGCTCCGCTCCGAGCGCGTACATGTCGGCGTTCATCTCGTCGACCCAGCGGACGAACGCGCCGACGTCCTTCGGGAACGGCGGCTCGGCGACGCGGTGGACGACCACCCCGTGCCGGTCCTCCTCGGCCGGGAGGTGGCCGCCGCCCCGGGTCAGCACGTGGACCTCGACCCGCTGCTCGACCAGGTGCTCGGCCAGCTTGCGGACGTGCCGAGCCAGTCCGCCTTCGATCACGGGCGGGTACTCCCACGAGATCAGCAGGACACGCATCGAGCCGGCCGGGACGGTATCTGACCGGGCCGGCTCTAGGTCACCAGCTCGGTTGGCCGGCCAGCCAGCGGTTGGAAGTTCGGCGGGCGCCGCTCGAGGAAGCTGGCCACGCCCTCGCCGAAATCGGGCTCCGTGAACGACTGGAGCATCAGCTGGTTGGCCTCCTCGAGGCTCTCGGCCAGGCTCCGCTCGTAGGACCCGTACACCTGCGCCTTCATCCGCGCCATGCTCGAGGGCGAGGACTTGTGCGCCAGCTCGCGGGCGTAGTCGAGCGTGACGTCGAGCACCCCGTCGCCCTCGACCGCGCGGTTGACGAGCCCGATCTCGGCGGCTTCCGCGCCGAGCAGGACCCGGGCCGACATCAACAGGTCGAGCGCCCGCGCGGGGCCGACCAGTCGTGGCAGCATCCACGAGGTCCCGTGTTCGGCGATCAGGCCCCGGTGCGCGAACGCGGTCGTGAACTTCGCGCCGGCGGCCGCGAAGCGGATGTCGCACATCAGCGCGTGCGCGAGTCCGAGTCCCGCACACGGCCCGTTGATCGCGGCGATCACCGGCTTCGGGATCGTCAGCGCGTGCGAGACCGGTCGCGGATCGCGGGCCGTGCTGCTCGCACCCTGGACGTCCCCGTCCGAGAGCGCCTGAAGGTTCTGCATGTCGGCGCCGGCACAGAAGCCCCGCCCGGCGCCGGTCACGACGATCGCGCGGACGTCGTCGCGGACCGCGCAGTCGTCGAGCAGGTCGTTGTACTGCACCTGCATCTCGCCGGTCCACGCGTTCAGCCGGTCCGGACGGTTGAGCGTCAACAGCGCGACGCCGTCGTCGATCTCTCTCAGCACCACATCCGTCATCTCGTCTCCTCTCACTCTCTCACTGGAAGCTGAACCGGACACCGCCGAGCTGGAACGGCTCGCCGTCGTCGGCTTCCAACAGAACTTCCACGAGCCCTCGCTCGTCCGGGTCCTCGACAAACCCCACGCCGGCCTCTGATGGCGGGGCGCCGAGCACTGATTCCCACCGCGCGGCGACCGCGCCGGTGTCGGCCACAGCGATCGTTGCCCCGACCATTCGCACCGCAGCGCTCCGCGACTCCCAGTCCGGGCCGCCCCACCGCCAGGCCTCCGGCGGCGAGGGCCGGCTCACCGACACGATCGCGCCGCGCATGTCGGCGGGGTGCAGGTGAACCTCCTCGATGTCCTCGAGCGACACGTCGAACACCTCGCGGACACTCTCGGCGCGCACACGATCGCGCGCCGCCGCGAAGTCGTCGAGCTGGAACATCGTCATGTAGCCGCAGTCGCCGCCGCGCCGGTCGATCAGTCGCCCGGCGGCGGTGCCCTCCTTGACCGGTGAGACCACCTCGAGAAACGTGTCGCCGAGGCAGAAGACCGCGTTGCGCAGACCGAAGTAGCCGACGCCGGGATCGGCGAACGGCTCGCGCAGGCCGAGCCGGTCGCTCAACTCGCCCGCGACGGCGTCGAGGTCGCCTGCTGCGACGACGGCTTGACGAAGCCTGAGCACCCCCGGGACCCTACCGGGGGCGCTCAGGCAGTCGCCACTGCCCTCGGCCGCTCGGCGCTACGCGGCGGCGGGCTTGATGTTCTGGTTGACCCGGAACAGGTTCTCCGGGTCGTACTGGGCCTTGATCCGGGCGAGCCGGTCGTAGTTGTCGCGGTAGCTCGCGCGGATTCGCTCCTCGCCCTCGTCCATGATCATGTTCAGATAGGCGCCGCCGGACGAGTAGGGGTGCAGGGCCTCGTTGTAGTTGACGCTCCAGTCCCTGATCGCCGGGGCGTTGGCCGGATCGGGATCGACGCCTGCGAACACCGATCCCCAGTTCACGTCGCGGTAGGCCCACGCCGTGTCGCCCGAGCCGACGTCGTGGACGGCTCCGTCGATCGGGTACATGTGCATCGTCGACTGCATCGTCGGCACCTCGCTGCCGAACCGCTGGTGGATGTCGATTGCCTCGTCGGGGACTTCGGTAACGAAGTCCGCGCGCCAGTACCACTGGTGGCCCTTCGGGTAGAGCGCGTCGAACGCGCCCTGGAGCATTGCGTGCGGCATCGCCTGGACGCCATGCATCAGCGGCTCGGGGACGTTGTCCAGCAGTGGCGCCATCGCCTTGTGCGCTTCCTCCTCGGGGCCGGCATAGCACCACACAACCCCGGCCACCTTGCGTAGGTGGAGCTGCTCCGGGAACGGCGGCGCTGGCGGGACGGTGCCGTACATGAAGAACCCGTTGAGCTCTCGTGGAGCGGCCGGCAGAAACTCGCGATACGCCGACAGCACGTCGCCGCCGTCCTCGATCGCCCAGAACGTCGGGCCGCCGATGATCGTGCCGACCTCGTGCAGGCGGAACAGGAACGAGGTGACGACGCCGAAGTTGCCGCCGCCGCCGCGGAGCGCCCAGTAGAGATCCGGATGCTCGTCCGCGCTCGCGCGGACCTTCTCCCCGCTCGCGAGCACGACATCGGCCTCGAGCAGGTTGTCGATCGTCAGCCCGCACTTGCGGCTGAGGTGACCCATGCCACCGCCGAGCGTCAGCCCGCCTACGCCGGTCGTCGAGATGATCCCGCTGGGTGTGGCGAGCCCGTGCTCGCCGGTGGCGGCGTCGACCTCGCCCCAGACGCAGCCGCCGCCCACCCGCACGGTGCGTGCCTCGGGGTCGACGTCGATGCTCTTCAGCGGGGACAGGTCAATCACGACCCCGTCGTCAACGGTGCCAAGGCCGGGGCCGTTGTGTCCGCCGCCGCGGATCGCCAGCGGCAGCCCATGGTCACGCGCGAAGCGCACGACCGCGGACACGTCGTCAGCGTCGGTGCAGCGGGCGATCAGCCCGGGGCGCTTGTCGATCATCGCGTTGTACACCGCGCGCGCGTCGTCGTAGTCGGCGTCGCGTGGTCCGATCAGCTGGCCCTTGAAGCCGACAAGCTCCTGGCGTGCGGCCTCCGCGGGTGTGATGGTTGTACTCATGTAAGCCCTCCAGTCCGGTTCCGGCGCCTCCACGAAGCACCGTAGGCGCCGTCCAGCCGGTTGTCATGACCCGGCTTGATCGACTTTTCTGTGCATCATGGGAAGGAAGGCCTGGACCCGGTAGTCAGACCTGACTATGGTCCTCATAGGGGTATCTGTGCCCCAGCTCCCCGCTCCCCTCCGTTTCTCGTCCGCGCTTCCGTTCGTCGGCCGTTCCGCCGAGCTCGAGAAGCTCCGGACGCTGCTGCCGCGCGCGGCGGGGGAGGGCCTGCGGATCGTCCTGCTCGGCGGGGAGCCCGGCTCGGGGAAGAGCCGGCTCGTGCGCGAGTTCGCCGCCGAGGCCGCCAAGCGCGACACGATCGTCCTATACGGCACGTGCGACCCCGTCGTGCAGGCGCCGTACGGCCCGTTCGCCGAGGCGTTCGAGCGTCTGCCTGACGAGTTGGACCTAGAGGCGGTGTCGGCCGCGCTCGGCGCCGGCGGTGCGGCGCTCGCGCGGCTCGCCCCCGACCTGCCCGTCGAGGAGTCGCGCGCGCCTGCAGCGATGCTCACCGACCCGGACACGGAGCGCCACCGGCTCCACACCGCGGTCCTGGAGCTGCTCGAGCTGATGGGGCGCGAGCAACCCGTGCTGCTCGTGATCGAAGACGCGCATTGGGCCGACGGCTCGAGCCTGCTGCTGCTCCGGCACCTCGCACGGGCGGCCGTGACGGCGCAGGCGCTCGTGCTGGTGACGTTCCGCGACACGGAGGCGGAGATGCCCGACGCGCTCTCGGAGGCGCTCGCCGACCTTCGCCGTTCGGACCACGTCGTGCGGATCAGGCTCCCGAGGCTGTCCGAGGACGAGGTCACGGACTTCGTCGCAAGCGCGTCCGAGGGCGAGGTCGGCGCCGAGCTTCCAGAGCTCGCGACCGCGATCAGCGAGCTCACGGCGGGCAACGCATTCCTGATGTGCGAGCTGTGGCGCGCGCTCGTCGAGACCGGTGCGATCGAGGTCATCGACGGCGCCGTCATCCTGAGGCGCCCGATCGCGGAGCTGGGGACGCCAGAGAGCGTGCGCGAGGTGGTCAGTCAGCGGCTCGCGCGGCTCTCCCCGAAGACCACCGTGCTGCTGGAGCTCGCGGCGACGATCGGCAACGAGTTCGAGCTCGAGATCGTGCGGGACGGAAGCGGCCTGGACGAGCACGAGCTCGTCGATGCCCTC
Organism: uncultured Solirubrobacterales bacterium; assembly: GCA_963788565.1. Lineage (GTDB taxonomy): Bacteria > Actinomycetota > Thermoleophilia > Solirubrobacterales > Solirubrobacteraceae > Palsa-465. The sequence goes on from CAWBHJ010000003.1 coordinate 77,620, forward strand.
GATGAGGCGGTTCGCAGTGGGCTCACCGAGGAGCTGTCCGGCCACCGGCTCACGTACCGCTTCACACACGAGCTCGTGCGCCGGGCCGTCTACGACCACCTCACCGGGGTCAGGCGGGCGGAGCTCCATCTGCGCGCCGGCGAGGCGAGGGAGGCCGCGAGCGGACGGTCCCCCCGTGCGCTCGCCGACCTCGCCCACCACTTCACCGCGGCCGCGCCCCTCGACGGGACGGTGCGGGCGATCGAGTACAACCGGCTCGCCGCCGAGGCCGCGACCGACGCGTTCGCATTCGGCGAAGCCGCCGGATACCTGAGGACGGCCCTCGATCTAGGGATCGACGACGAGCGCGAGCGGGCCGAGCTGCTGCTCGAGCTCGGGGATGCGACGAACCGCGCGGGCAAGTCCGTCGACTCGGTCCGCGCGTTCGAGTCCGCGGCGGCGATCGCTCGGCAGCTCGGCGACGCTCGGTTGCTCACGCGGGCGGCGATCGGGTACGAGAAGGCCCACTGGCGTCCGGGAGTGATCGGCGACGCGGCGACCCTGCTCGAGGAGGCCGCGCTTGCGCTCGGGGATGAACGCACCGCGCTCCGGGTCGGGATGCTGAGCGGGCTCGCCCGAGCGCTCGCGATGCAGGGGGACGGCGAACTCGGAGCGGCGGTACGCGACAGCGCGATCACGCTCGCGCGCCAGATCGACGACCGCGTCGGCCTCGCGAACGTGTTGATGGGCGCCTACTGGTCGCGAGGGGCGACCTCGCTCGACGAGATCCTCGAGATGCTGACCGAGGCGAAGGCGCTCGGGGAGGAGATGGGCAGCATCGACGTCCAGGCCGAGGCGACCGCATGGCGGGTCGCGACGTACATCGCGATCGGGGACCTCGACTCAGCTCGCCGCGACGTCTCCGTCCAGCTGCAGATGGCTCAGGCCTCGGCGCAGCCGTTCCAGATCCACGTCGCCGAGCACTACCGGTCGGCGATCTCGCTCGCCGACGGGCGGCTCGAGGACGCGGAGGACGCGGCGCAGCGGTCGTACGAGGCTGGCAGGCTGCTGACCGGGCGGGACGCGTCCGGTGTCCACGGGATCCAGATCTTCAGCCTCAGGCGCGAGCAGGGGCGGCTCGCAGAGCTCGCGCCGGTGGTCCGAGTGCTCGCCGGCTCGGGTCACGACGCGGGTCCGTGGCGTCCCGGGATGGTGGCGCTCTTGACCGAGCTCGGAATGGAGCAGGAGGCGCGGCGGCAGCTCGAGCGGATCATCGGCGAGGGACTCGACCAGTTCCGCGAGTCGCTGTGGCTCGCAGCGCTCACGTACATCACCGATGCTTGCGCGGCACTCGGCGACGTCGCCGCCGCCGCGCTGGTGTACCCCGCGCTCGAGCCGCTCAGCGGGACCAATGTGATGATCGGCCACGGAGTGTCGATCTACGGAGCCGCCGACCGCTACCTGGGGATGCTCGCGGCGACGCTCGGGGACCTGGATCTCGCGCGCGACCACTTCGAGCGGGCGATTGATCTCAACCGCCGGATGGGCGCCCGCACGTGGCTCGCCCACACGGACCACGAGTACGCCCGCGCACTGATCGCGGCCGGCGGCGCGGACGACGGCGATCGGGTCCAGGCGCTGGCGTCCGAAGCGCGCGAGCTCGCGAGCCGGATCGGCCTGCGCGCGCTGCTCCCGCGGATCGACGCGCTCGGGTCCTACCCCGGCACGTCCGGGCTCCCGGACGGTCTATCCCCGCGGGAGGCCGAGATCTTGCGGTTGGTCGCGCGCGGGCTGAGCAACCGGGAGATCGGCTCGGAGCTGTTCATCAGCGAGCACACGGCCGCCAACCACATCCGGAGCATCCTGCGCAAGACCGGATGTGCGAACCGGACGGAGGCCGCGTCCTACGCGCACCGTCATTCCCTTGCCGAGGCCTAATACGGAGGTTACGATCGCACCATGCCGCTGTTCATCATCGAACGCACTTTTGCGGACCAGCTCAACCTGACCAACGACGACGTCACCGTGATCGAGGAGATCAACGCGGACGAGGGCGTGCGGTGGCTGTTCTCGTTCCTCAGTGCCGACCGGCGCCGCACCTACTGCCTCTACGAGGCCCCGTCGGCGGACGCGATCATGGCCGCCGCGAAGCGGGCGAACGTCCCCGCCGACGAGATCGTCGAGGTCGAGGCCGACACCGTTGGGCCGAGGCGCACGGTCGAGTGGGCTGCGTCCCAGCCTGCCGCCTAGAGTTCCGAGGCGGCCGCTAAAGCCGCTCGAACACCCCTATCCCGTAATCGTTCAGCAACCGTTCGAGCGGCTGCCGTGAGTCGAACGAGCGCTCCTCGCCGGTCAGCACGTCGCGCCATTCGCCGGCGGGCGCGTCCGTGAGTGTGGCGCCCGGAATTGCGTCCTCACGCAGGGCGACGACCGCCAGCAATTCGCCCCCGCGGACGAATGCGCACGCGCCAGGGCCCGCGTCGAGCGGCTCGTACGCGCCCGCGAACGGTCTCGGCCGGCGGGCCCTGAGCCCGAGCAGCCGCATCGTCAGGAACAGCTTCTGGGTCTCCTCGACGACCTGGGAGCCGCCCATCAGTCGCCTCAGCATCTCGTCTCGGTAGCTCCAGTCGACCGGCCGGCGGTTGTCGGGATCGACGAGCGCCCGATACGGCAGCTCGTCCCCCTGGTAGATGTCGGGGATCCCGGGGGTGGTCAGCTTCAGCGCGAGCGCTCCGAGCGCCGCGCGCTCGCCGGCGCGCACAACCCGGGCGACGAACGGCTCGAGCACCGCGAGGAATTCCTCATCGGTGTACAGCGCCCGGCAGAAGTCGATAACCGCACGCTCGTAGTCGTGACGCTGGTCGACCCAGCTCGTGTTCCGCTTGGCCTCGCGCAGCGCCTTCTCCACGTATCCCTCGATCCGCTCGAGCTCGATCGGCCACGCGCCGGCGAGCGTCTGGAACAGGAAGTAGCGCTCGACGTCGTCGGGGGCGCCGTCGCGCCGGTGACGCTCCGAGAGCTCGAGCAGCCGCTCGGCGACCGCCGCCCAGTCCCGCGCCATCGACGCGAGCGCCCCGATCCGGGCGCGGACGTCGCCCGAGCGCTTGGCGTCGTGCGTCATCGTCGTCAGCAGCGCGTTCGGGAATCGCTCCGCCCGCTCGGTGCAGCGCGCGTGGAAATCGTCCACCTGGATCCCGAACCGGCCGGGGTCGCCGCCAACGTCGTTCAACGCGAGCAGCCGCGCATAGCGGTAGAAGGCCGTGTCCTCGACGCCCTTGGCCATGATCGCCGGGGTGGTCTGCTGGAAGCGGGTGACGAAGGCGGGTGGGGCGTCGGCGAGGAGGAGGCGTTGGATGTTGGGGTCGAGGGTGGCTATGGCGTCGCGGTCCCTCGCGTCGACGCTGTCCGCATGCGGGTCGATGTACGTGCGGTAGATGGCTAGGGAGGAGAGGGCCTGAGCCAGCGCATCGACGGTCTTTGGCGAATTGGGTGACATATGCGGACGGAATTCGCCATCGTCGTTGCCCAGCTCCCGGGCGAGGCGTTCGACCTCGGGGCGGAAGGTCGTCCGCGCCTGTTCGAGCTTCGCTTCGAAAGCCACTTCCCCGAACGGCCGCGCGTCCCCCGAGACCGTCGCCCAAAGCCGAGTCAAAGCCTCCTCCCCCGCCGGGTCGACGAACAAAGCGCACACATCGTTGAGGAACTCGTAGCCAACCGTTCCGCACACCGGCCAGTCACGCAGGCGCTCGCCAGACTCGAGGATCTTCTCGACCCAGACCCGCTCGGCGCCGCCAGCACGCAACCGCTCCAGGTACCCGACCGGATCAGCAAGCCCGTCCGGATGGTCGACCCTTAAGCCGTCGACCAGGCCCCGCCGGACCAGCGACAAGACGAGCTCGTGAGTCTGCTCGAACACCTCCGGGTCTTCCTGGCGGACGCCCGCGAGGTCGTCGATGTCGAAGAAGCGGCGGTGCCTGCCGGTCGCCGGGTCGATGTCGAAGAACTGCTGCCGTAGCGCTTCGTCGGCCCAGAACCGGTTCTCGGGGGAGGCGGCCATGTGGTTCGGCACCACATCGAGAATGAGACCCATTCCCGAGTAGCGGGCGGCGTCGGCGAGTTGCTCGAACTCGGCCTCGCCGCCGAGCGCGGACGAAAGGCGGGTCGGATCGACCACGTCGTAGCCGTGCGTCGAGCCCTCCCGCGCCTGCAGCGAGGGCGACAGGTACAGGTGGGAGATCCCGAGGTCGCGGAGGTATGGGATCAGCTGCCGGGCCGAGTCGAACCCGAAGCCGGCGGTCAGCTGCAGGCGGTACGTCGCTCTCAGCTCGACGGTCATGCGACTCGTTTCAGGATCACGATCGATTGCGCCACCACCTCGACGTCGGTCCGGGCCCCGTAGCTGACGCTACCGGGCTCGGCATCGGGGTCGGTGGTCGACAGCTCGAGTGCCCACTGCGCGCCGAACCGGCGGCGGAGCAGCATGAACGTCTCGTCCTCCGGCTGGGCGTTGAACAGCACCACGAACGAGTCGTCCTCGACCTCTTCTCCATAGGGCCCCGGTGACACGATCTCCTCGCCGTTCAGAAACATCCCGAGCGCGTGCCTGCCGTCGTTCCAGTCGCGCCGGGTCATCTTGCGGCCGTCCGGACGGAACCACCAGACGTCTGGGAGCCGCGAGCGCTCGCCCTCGGCGCCGCGCAGGAACGTGTCGCGCCGGAACACCGGATGCTCCCGGCGCAGGCGGATCAGCCGGCGCGTGAAGTCACGCAGCGCCGACGCCTCCGCGGTCGGCGTCCAGTCGTACCACGAGAGCTCGTTGTCCTGGCACCAGGCGTTGTTGTTGCCGCGCTGCGTGCGGTCCATCTCGTCGCCCCCGAGTAGCATCGGCGTGCCCTGGGAGATCAGCAGCGTGGTCAGGAAGTTGCGCTGCTGGCGGGCCCTCAACGCCGCCACGTCGGGATCGTCGGTCTCGCCCTCGACGCCGCAGTTCCACGAGCGGTTGTCGTCGGTGCCGTCCTGGTTGTCCTCGAGGTTGGCTTCGTTGTGCTTGTGCTCGTAGCTGACCAGGTCGTGGAGCGTGAACCCGTCGTGGGCGGTGATGAAGTTGATCGACGCGAACGGGTCGCGGCCGTCGGCCTCGTACAGGTCGGCGGACCCCGACAGCCTCGAGGCGGCCTCGCCGTTGGCCGCGTGGCCGCGCCAGTAGTCGCGCATCGTGTCCCGGTAGACGCCGTTCCACTCCGACCAAAGCACCGGGAAGTTGCCGACCTGGTAGCCGCCGGGGCCGACGTCCCACGGCTCGGCGATCAGCTTGACCTGCGAGAGCACCGGGTCCTGGTGGATGACGTCGAAGAACGCCGACAGCCGGTCGACGTCGAACAGCTCGCGCGCCAGCGCCGCCGCGAGGTCGAACCGGAAGCCGTCGACGTGGCACTCGGTCACCCAGTAGCGAAGCGAGTCCATGATCAGCCGCAGCACACTCGGGTGGACGGGGTTCAGCGAGTTGCCCGTGCCCGTGAAGTCCATGTAGTACCGCGGGTTGTCCGGCATCAGCCGGTAGTACGCGGAGTTGTCGACGCCCTTGAACGACAGCATCGGGCCGAGGTGGTTGCCCTCGGCCGTGTGGTTGTAGACGACGTCGAGGATCACCTCGATGCCGGCTCGGTGCAGAGCCTTCACCATTCCCTTGAATTCCCTCACCTGCTCGCCCCGGCGACCGGTGGCGGCGTACTCGGAATGGGGGGCGAAGTACCCGATCGTGCTGTAGCCCCAGTAGTTGCGAAGGCCGCGCTCGTATAAGAATGACTCGTCACTGATGTGGTGGACGGGCAGCAGCTCGACCGCGGTCACGCCGAGGTCGCGCAGGTAGTCGACCGCGGGCTCGGAGGCGAGTCCGGCGTAGGTTCCGCGCAGGTCCTCGCGCACGTCGGGGTGCCGCATCGTGAACCCCTTGACGTGAGTCTCGTAGATGACGGTGTCGGCGAACGGGATCCCGGGCCGGCGGTCGCCCTCCCACAGGAACGCGTCGTCGATCACGACCGACTTCGGCATCGCGCCGGCGTCGTCCTCGTCGTCGATCTCGAGGTCGGCGTCCTCGGTCCCGTCGGGCACGTACGGCAGCACGTTCGCGTCCTGCGCCCAGTCGACCACGCCGTCGATCGCCTTCGCGTACGGGTCGATCAGCAGCTTGTCGGCGTTGAACCGCTGGCCCTCCTCCGGCGCGTACGGGCCGCGGACGCGGAACCCGTAGCGCTGGCCCGGCCCCACGTTCGGCAGGTAGCAGTACCAGTTGAGCGCCCGCCGCTGGGGCATCTGGATCCGCTGCTCGTTGCCGTCGTCGTCGAACAGGCACAGCTCTACCGCCTCCGCGTGCTCGGAGAAGATCGAGAAGTTGGTGCCGCTCCCGTCCCAGGCCGCGCCCAGCGGGAACGGTCGGCCCGGCCAGACCTCGGTCAACGACGCGCCTCCTCGAGCAGCGCACCGGAAAGAGGTGCGACATGGAGGGGGCGGGTGGAGGTTGGGTCGAGGCTCGTCGCAGGATCAGTGGCGAGCCGCAGCGATCCGGCCCCGACCTCGAACGCGACCGCCTCGCGCCCGAAGTTGCACACCAGCTCGAACCGCCCGCGCCGGGCCCTCAGCCACCGCTCGTCCTCGTCCCAGGCGAGCGACTCGACCGGGCCCGCCGGCAGCTCACGGCGGACCGCGAGCAACTCCGAGTAGAGCCGTGCGATCGGAGGATCGACCCTTCGCGTCAACTTCGAGCGCTCGAACGTCGCGGGGTCCTGGGGGTCCGGGATCTCCTCGTGCGCGAACTGCGAGAACGCGGCGAACTCCTCGCGCCGCCCGCGCCGCGTCGCCTCGGCGATCTTCGGGTCGATGTGATCCGAGAAGAACTGGAACGGCGCGCGCTCGCCGTACTCCTCGCCCATGAACAGAAGCGGCTCGTACGGCGACAGCAGCGTGCAGAACGCGGCGAGCGGCTGCAACTCGGGCGCGAGCCGGTCGCCGACCGCGCGGTTTCCGACCTGGTCGTGATTCTGGGAGTAGACGACGAAGCGCTCGGGCGGCGAGCGCCGGAGGGCGTCGGCGAGCTGCGCGACCGACCCGAACTCGGAGTAGTAGCCATCGCGCTCGCCGGTCAGGAGCACGTGGAGCGCGTGGTGGAGGTCATCGACCCAGATCGCGTCGCAGGCGGGGGCCCCGTGCTGCTCCGGGTCGTCCATCCCGATCTCGCCGATCACGATCGTCCGCGGCCGTTCGGCGTGGACCCGGCGAGCGATCGCGGCGACGATGTGCTCGGGACTCGAGTCGGAGATCGAGTGGATCGCATCGAGCCGGAGGCCGTCGATCCCGAAGTCGCGGATCCAGCCGGTCGCGCTCTGCAGCACCCACTCGCGCACGGCGGTGCTGCCCTCCTGGTCGTAGTTGATCGCGCGTCCCCACGGCGTCTCGTGCTTGTCGGTGAAGTACGGGCCGAACGCGTCGAGCGCCTTGATCCCGGACGCGCCGACGTGGTTGTAGACGACGTCGAGGAACACCGCGAGACCGACCGAGTGCGCGGCCGAGACCAGCTGCAGGAGCCCGTGCGGCCCTCCGTAGGACGACTGGGCCGCGGAGATGTAGATGCCGTCGTAACCCCACCCGCGCGCGCCTGGGAACTCGGCCACCGGCATCAGCTCGATCGCGGTGACGCCGAGCTCCGCGAGCCCGGCCAGGTACGGGATCGCCGCCTCGAACGTCCCTTCCGCGCTGAACGTGCCGACGTGCAGCTCGTAGATCACGTGGTCGCCGATCGGGCGGGGGTGGCCGAGCGGCGGCGGCGGCTCGACCGACAGCACCCGCGAGGGCCCGCGGATCCCCTCCGGCTGCCAGCGCGAGGAGGGGTCGGGCAGCCGCTGATCGTCGACCACAAACAGGTAGTCGTCCCCGGCGCGAGCCGGGGCGACTGCCTCATAAATCCCATCCCCCTCCTCCGACAGCTCGACCTCTCGCCCCCCCAGGAGCAGGCCGATCGACCGCGCTCGGGGCGCCCATACGCGGAAGACCGTTGACCCGTCGCCGACGGGGCGGGCGCCGAACGCTTCGATCACGCGCTCTCGGGTACCAGCCAGATCGCCGCGAGCGGCGGCAGCGTGACCACGGCCGAGACGGGCTGGCCATGCCATGGGATCGGCTCGGGCTGGACGCCGCCGAGGTTGCCGACGTCGCTGCCGCCGTAATACGTCGAGTCGGTGTTGATCGCTTCGCGCCACCGGGTCGCCCGGGGGAGGCCGAGCCGGTAGCCCTCGCGGGGGATCGGAGAGAGGTTCGCGACAAACACGAGCACGCGCTCCCCGTCGCGGGACTGTCTTGCGAACGCGACGACGTTCGAGTCGGCGTCGTTGGGCTCGATCCACCAGAACCCCGACGGGTCCGAGTCGACCTGCCAGAGCGCCGGCTCGTCGCGGTAGAGCCGATTCAGGTCGCGGACCAGCGACTGGATGCCGGCGTGGCCGGGCTGCTCGAGCAGGTGCCAGTCGAGCGAGCGCTCGTGGCTCCACTCCTGCTCCTGCGCGAGCTCGCCGCCCATGAACAGAAGCTTCTTCCCCGGATGCGCCCACATGTACGCGTACAGGGCGCGGAGGTTCGCGAGCTTCTGCCAGCGGTCGCCGGGCATCTTCGAGTACAGCGACCCCTTGCCGTGGACGACCTCGTCGTGCGACAGCGGCAGGATGAAGTTCTCGCTGAACGCGTACATCAGCGAGAACGTCAGCTCGTGGTGGTGGTAGCGGCGGTAGATCGGGTCCTGCTGGAAGTAGCCGAGCGTGTCGTGCATCCAGCCCATGTTCCACTTGAAGCCGAACCCGAGCCCGCCGAGGTACGTGGGCCGCGAGACGCCCGGCCACGCGGTCGACTCCTCGGCCGCGGTGATGGCTCCCGGCTCGCGCCCGTAGACGACCTCGTTGAACTCCTTGAGGAACGCGACCGCGTCGAGGTCCTCGCGGCCGCCGAACTGGTTCGGGACCCACTCGCCCTCGTTGCGCGAGTAGTCGAGGTAAAGCATCGACGCGACCGCGTCGACCCGGATCCCGTCGGCGTGGTAGTCACGCAGCCAGAACAGCGCGTTCGCGATCAGGAAGTTGCGGACCTCGTGGCGGCCGTAGTTGAAGACCAGCGTGCCCCAGTCCGGATGTGCGCCCCGGCGGGGGTCGTCGTGCTCGTACAGCGCGGTGCCGTCGAACCGCGCGAGCGCGAACTCGTCGCGCGGGAAGTGGGCGGGCACCCAGTCGAGGATCACGCCGACGTCGTTCGAGTGCATCCGCTCGATGAACTCGCGCAGGTCGTCGGGGCTGCCGTAGCGGGGAGTGGGGGCGAAGTAGCCGGTCACCTGGTAGCCCCACGACCCGCTGAACGGGTGGTGCATCACCGGCAGCAGCTCGACGTGGGTGAATCCCATGTCCTTGACGTAGCTCGAGAGCTCGTCCGCGAGCTCCAGGTAGGTGAGCGGGCGGTCGCCCTCGAGCGGGTTCAGCCGCCAGGACCCGAGGTGGACCTCGTAGATCGACATCGGCCGCGTCAGCGGCTGCTGATCGGCTCGCGCCGCCAGCCACTCGGCGTCGCCGGCGCCCCAGCGATGCTCGGAGTGGAAGACGATCGACGCGGTCTGGGGCGGGTGCTCTGCCTCCTGCGCGTACGGGTCGGCCTTCAGCCGCAGCTCGCCGTCGGCGCCGAGGATCTCGAACTTGTAGCGCTCACCCGGCTCGATGCCCGGCAGGAACAGCTCCCAGACACCGGTCGCGCCGAGCGTCCGCATCGCGTGCAGCCGGCCGTCCCAGCTGTTGAAGTCGCCGACGACGCTGACGGCCCGCGCCGACGGCGCCCACACGGCGAACGCGGTGCCGGCGACGGGTGGGTGGGGACCAAATTCGAGCACGTGGGCGCCGAGCTTGTCGTACAGCTCCTCGTGGCGGCCCTCGCCGATCAGGTACTGGTCGAGCTCGCCGATCGTCGGCGTGAACGCGTACGGGTCGTCGATCGTGAAGCTGCCGGCGCTGCCGTAGTCGACCGCGAGCCGGTAGCGGAGCGGCAGCTCGGCGCCCTCGAGCACGCCCTCGAAGACGCCGCCGGGGTGGATCTGGCGGAGCTCGAGCTCGGTGCCGTCGTCGAGCACCGCCGTGATCGCGCTCGCCGCCGGCCGCAGCACGCGGATCGCGACACCGTCGTCGGCCTGGTGCGCGCCGAGGACGGCGTGCGGGTTCGAGTGCTCGCGCCGGACCAGCGCGTCGAGCTCGGTTGAAGCGACGGTGGTCATTCCTGGTCCAGCAGCCTCCGGATCCCGGCGACCGGGATCGTCACCCAGTCGGGGCGGTTGTCGAGCTCGTACTGGAGCTCGTAGATCGCCTTCTCGAGCTCGAAGATCGACAGCAGCGTGCCGATCTGGCTGTCGCCCGCGGGCACCAGCGTCGGGTCGACGTGTTCGAAGTACCGCTCGAGGAACCGCTCGCGCGCCCGCTGCTCGAACTCGTCGGGCGCGCGCTCGCCCCGGAGGATCTCGATGGCCGAGGTCGCGTACGCGAACGAGCGCAGCATGCTCGCGACGTCTCGGAGCGGCGAGCGCTTCTGGCGCCGCTCGTGCAGCGGCCGCGCCGGCTCGCCCTCGAAGTCGATGATCACCCAGCCGCGGTCCGGGGTCGAGAGGGTCTGGCCGAGGTGGTAGTCGCCGTGGGTGCGGATCACGCGGCCGCCGACGCCGATCTGCGCGCGCTGGGCGAGCCGCTCGCGGATGTCCTGCCCGCGGCCGGCGATCTCGGCGACGCGCTCGTCGTCGGGGAGCCGCACGAACGCCCGCTCGATGTCCTCGTCGACGGTCGCGCTCAGCAGCGACAGCGCCTCCTGGCTGGGCTCCTCGGGTGAGAACGCGGGGTCGCCCGCGTCGGAGGAGAGCACGTTGTGCATCTCCGCGGTGACGTGGCCGAGGCCGCCGAGGCGGTCGAGGAACACGTCCGGCCGCGACACGATCTCATCGAGCGCGAGGTCCCAGCCGTCGAGCGCGCCGGGAAGGAACGTCTGCGCGACGCCGAGCGTGGCGCTCAGCGCCTGGCCCTCGTACTCGTACCAGCCGTGCAGCGGCGCGATGTTCTCGAACCCGTGCTCGGTCAGAAATCTCAAGACCTCGAGCTCGGGGTTGATGCCCGGCTCGAGCTTGCGGAACACCTTCAACACGACCCGGTCGTCGAACACGAGCGACGTGTTCGACTGCTCGGCGCCGACCGGCCGCGCGGTCGCGCCCTCGCCCACCGGAGGGAACCCGTCGATGTGCTCGAATGCGAACCGCCCCTGCGGCGTCTCGATCGTCTCGCCACGCTCGAGCTTGAGCACGAGCTCGACGGCCTCGGACGCGTCGTTGAGCTCGTCGAACGAGCCGTCGGCGGGCAGCAGCTGGTAGAGCTCGTGCGTGCCGGTCGCGAACCGCGCCTGCACGAGCGTCAGCAGCAGCAGCGGCTCATCCCGCAGCACCGCCGTCTCGACGACCTCGACGCCCGCGACGTGACGCGACTTCGACGCATACCAGCGCTGCTCCTGCAGCCACTCGGGTAGCTCGTCGAGTGCAACGAGGCGCTCGATGTCGACGCGGAGCTGAACGGGATCAGCCATCTTCCTCCTGTTCCGCGAGCTCGAACCAGTAGAAACCACGGGCGCCGAGGGTCAGCAGGTATGGCAGCTGACCGATCCCGGGGAACCGGGCTCGGCCGAACAGCTCCACGGGGTGCCGGCCCTCGTACGCGCGCAGGTCGAGCTCGACCGCCTGCGCGGAACGCGCGAAGTTGTGAACGCACAGTACGAGATCGTCCTCGAACCGGCGGAGATGGGCGAACACCCGCGAGTTCGACGTCTCGATCGGCTCGAACGTTCCGAAGCCGAACACGGGGTGCTCCTTGCGCAGCGCGACGAGACGGTGCAGCCAGCGCAGAACCGAGGTCGGGGTGCGCAGCTGGGCCTCGATGTTGACCGCCTGGAATCCGTAGACGGGGTCCATCAGCGGCGGCGCGTACAGCTGCGCGAAGTCCGCGCGCGAGAAGCCGCCGTTGCGGTCGCCGGACCACTGCATAGGGGTGCGCACGCCGTCGCGGTCGCCGAGGAACATGTTGTCGCCCATCCCGATCTCGTCGCCGTAGTAGAGGACCGGCGAGCCGGGCAGCGAGAACAGGACCGCGTGCATCAGCTGGATCTCGTCGCGGCCGTTGTCGAGCAGCGGCGCGAGCCGGCGGCGGATCCCGAGGTTCAGCTTCATCCGCGGGTCCTTCGCGTACTCGCTGTACATGTAGTCCCGTTCCTCGTCGGTGACCATCTCGAGCGTCAGCTCGTCGTGGTTGCGAAGGAACAGCCCCCACTGGCTCGAGTCGGGGATGTGGGGCGTCCGCTCGAGGATCTCGTAGACCGGGTTTGACTCCTCCCGACGCAGCGCCATGAACATCCGCGGCATCACCGGGAAGTGGAACGCCATGTGGCACTCGTCGCCCTCGCCGAAGTACTGGACGACGTCGGCCGGCCACTGGTTCGCCTCCGCCAGCAGCACGCGGTCCGGGTAGCTCTCGTCAATCTCGCGCCGGACCCGCTTCAGGTAGCGGTGGGTCTCGGGCAGGTTCTCGCAGTTGGTGTGCTCGCGCTCGAACAGGTACGGGACCGCGTCCAAGCGGAAGCCGTCGAGGCCGAGGTCAAGCCAGAAGCGGAGCACGTCGAGCATCGCCTCTCGGACGTCCGGGTTCTCGTAGTTGAGGTCCGGCTGGTGCGAGAAGAACCGGTGCCAGTAGTACTGGCCGGCGACCGGGTCCCAGGTCCAGTTCGAGGACTCGGTGTCGACGAAGATGATCCGCGCCTCGCTGTAGCGGTCGTCGGTGTCCGACCACACGTACCAGTTGCGCTCGGCCGACCCGGGCGGGGCCTGCCTCGCGCGCTGGAACCAGGGGTGGTCGATCGAGGTGTGGTTCATCACGAGGTCAGCGATCACGCGGATCTGCCGCGCGTGCGCGGCGTCGATCAGCTGCTTGACGTCGTCGACGGTCCCGTAGTCGGGGTGGACCTTGGTGAAGTCGGAGATGTCGTAGCCGCCGTCGCGCAGGGGCGACTCGTAGAACGGCAGCAGCCAGATGCAGTCGATCCCCAGCCACTGCAGGTAGTCGAGCTTCTCGGTCAGCCCACGGAAGTCGCCGATCCCGTCGCCGTTGGCGTCGTAGAAGCCGCGCACGTGGATCTCGTAGAAGACCGAGCGCTTGAACCACAGCGGCTCGGCCTCGAACCACTGCCTGGTGACGGCCTGGGCGTCGCTCTCCTGCTCGCGCTCGGCGGTCGCCGGCCGGCCGGTCGCGCCGCGCTCGGCGGCGAGGATGTGGGTCAGGGTGGGCGGTCCGACGCTCACGCTTCCACCCTCAGCACGTGTGCCTGCCTCGTTCCCGGCTCGAGGAGCACGTAGTTCGGTCCGATCCGCCACTGGTAGCGGTCATCGGAGAGCAGGTCGTGGGCGGTGAAGCTCGGCGCGAGCCCGAGCGACGCGGGCACCGTCACCGCTCCCGCCTGCGTCTGATGGGGGTCGACGTTGACCACGCAGATCACGGTATTGCTCGTGGTCTGCTTGGCGTACGCGATCAGCGCCTCGTTGGCGGTGTCGAGGAAGGTGACATTCGACAGCTGCTGGAGCGCGGGGTTCTCGCGGCGGATGAAGTTCAGCTGCTGGATCGCCGGCAGCAGTTCGCCTCCCAGCACGCGCTGCTTGATCTCGTACTTCTCGGAGTGCAGGTACTCCTCGGAGCCCTCCCGGACGGGAACGTTCTCGACGTTCTCGAACCCCGAGTAGATCCCGTAGCTCGGGCTCAGCGTCGCGGCCAGCACGAGCCGGGCCTCGAACGCCGGCCGGCCGCCGTGCTGAAGGTAGGCGTGGAGGATGTCGGGCGTGTTGACGAAGAAGTTCGGGCGGAAGTACTCCTGCTCGCCCGAGTACGCCAGCTCAGAGGCGTACTCGGTCAGCTCGTACCGCGAGTTCTTCCACGTGAAGTACGTGTACGACTGGGTGAAACCGATCTTCGCGAGGTGGCGCATCACCGCGCGGCGCGTGAACGCCTCCGCGAGGAACACGACGTCACGATCGCGCGCGTGGACCTGCTCGATCATCCACTCCCAGAACGCGAACGGCTTCGTGTGCGGGTTGTCGACGCGGAACACCTTGACGCCGCAGTCGACCCACTGGAGCATCACCTCGAGCAGTGCCTGCCACAGCCCCTGCCAGTCGGGCGAGTCCCAGTTGACGTTGTAGATGTCCTGGTAGCGCTTCGGCGGGTTCTCGGCGTACTTCAGGGTCCCGTCCGGCCGGCGGTGGAACCACTCGGGGTGCTCACGGAGCCACGGGTGGTCGGCGGAGGCCTGGATCGCGAAGTCGAGCGCGATGTCGATCCCGTGGTCGGCGGCTGCGCGCGTCAGCCGGCGGAGGTCGTCGATCGTGCCGAGGTCCGGATGGACGGCGTCGTGCCCGCCGCTCTCGTCGCCGATCGCCCACGGCGAGCCCGGGTCCTCCGGCGCGGCGATCAGCGAGTTGTCGCGGCCCTTGCGGTTGGTGTGGCCGATCGGGTGGATCGGCGGCAGGTAGAGCACGTCGAAGCCGAGCTCGGCGAGCCTCGGGAGCTGGCGCTCGACGCCCTCCAGCCCTCCCCATGAGCGCGGGAACAGCTCGTACCACGAGCCGAACCGAGCGCGGACACGGTCGACCTCGATCGCGAGCGGCTCCACGACCGATGCGTCGTCGTGGCGCTCCTGGACCCGCTCGACCACCTCGAACAGCTCGGGCCCGAGCACGACATCGTGCTTGGCGGCCTCGGGGATCGCGGCGTCCTCGAGCGAGCGCAGCGCGTGGTCGATCAGCGACCCGGACGCGGCGTCCTCGGCCCGCGCCGCGGCCGCGCGCAGCAGCACGAGCCCCTCCGAGAGCTCGCTCGCGAGCTCGTGCTGCCCAGCCTGGAGCTTGCGCAGCAGCTCGTCGCGCCAGGTCCCGAAGGCGTCAGTCCACGCCTCGACCGTGTACTCGTAGCGACCGGTCCGGTCCACCGGGAAGCTCCCGGCCCAACGGACGCCGCCGAGGTGGGCGTCGATCCGCTCCATCTCGGACTCCTCCCAGTTGCCCCCGGGGGCGCGATGGCGGACGACCGCGCGCAGCAGCTCGTGGCCGTCGCGGAACACGTCGGCCTCGACGCGGACCGTGTCGCCGACGCACCGCTTGGCCGGATACCGTCCGCCGTCGACTGACGGCGACGGGTACTGGATCACGATTCGGGTCGGTGCCCGCCGGGCAGCTTTCGGCCTGCCGCCACGGCCGGCCGACGTCTGGGTTCGCGTCGCGGAACTGGCCATGACCTCAACATACCCACGTGCTGAATCTCAAGCGCTCGAGTGGCGTACAACTTCACATCACCTCGCTGCCCGGCGGACGCCTGGGTCCTGAGGCGTATCGGTTCGTCGACTGGCTGGCGGCCGCCGGACAGTCGTGGTGGCAGACGCTGCCGCTCGGGCCGCCCGACCGGTACGGCTCGCCGTACAAGTCGCGCTCCGCGTTCGCCGCGTGGCGAGGCCTGCTGAACGATCCCCGGGCTTCCGTAAGCCCGGAGGAACTGCTCGACTTCCGCGAGCGCCACGCGTTCTGGATCGGCGATTGGGAGCGGTTCGCCGGCGTCAGCGCCGCGGCCGACCAGGTCCGGTTCGAGCGGGAGTGGGGCGCCCTTCGCCGGTACGCGCTCGATCGCGGAGTGCGCCTGTTCGGCGACCTGCCGATCTACGTCGCCCCCGGGAGCGCCGACCACGCGCTCCATCCCGAGCTGTTCCAGACCGGCCTCGTCGCCGGTGCGCCGCCGGACGCGTTCGCGGCGAGCGGGCAGCTATGGGGCAACCCGCTGTACGACTGGCCGGCGCTCGGCGGGCGCCGCTACCGGTGGTGGACCGAACGGCTGCGACGGACGCTCGAGCTGTTCGACCTCGCCCGGATCGACCACTTCCGTGGTTTCGTGGCGTACTGGGCGGTGCCGGCCGGCTCGCGCACCGCGCGCGACGGCCGCTGGCAGCGCGGGCCCGGTCGCGCGGTGTTCGACGCGATGGCGCGCGGGCTCGAGCTCGACCGACCGCTTCCGCTCGTCGCCGAGGACCTCGGCGTGATCACTCCGGCCGTCCGGCGGCTGCGCGACGAGCTCGGCCTGCCCGGGATGATCGTGCTGCAGTTCGCGTTCGATCCGGACGACCCGCAGGGCCCCCACCGGTTCGAGAACCATGTGGAGAACCGCGTGATCTACACGGCCACCCACGACCACGACACGATCGGCGGCTGGTACGAGTCGCTCGACCCGGGGCAGCGCGAGGCGGTCCGCGCGGAGCTGTCCACGCGGGGGCTGCGGGCAGGGCGCCAGCCGTGGTGGACGCTGATCCGCCTGGCGTTCTCCTCGCCGGCGCGGCTCGCGATGGTGCAGGCGCAGGATGTGCTCGGGCTAGGCAGCGAGGGGCGGATGAACTACCCCTCCCGGGCGACCGGGAGCTGGCGGTGGCAGCTGGCCGCCGGAGCGCTCACTCCGGCGCTCGCGCGGAGGCTGCGTGCGCTCACCGAGGAGGCGGGTAGGCTGCCGGCATGAGCTACACGATCAAGAACCTCCAGGAGATCGAGGACGTCGCTCCGAAGTTCGGCTTCGATGAGGTCCAGGAAGCGCGGTTCCCCCGGAAGGACCTGAACTCCGAGACGGTCGGACTCGCATACCATCGCGTCAAGCCGGGCCGGCGGCAGGCGTTCGCCCACCGCCACGAGGAGGCCGAGGAGGTCTACGTGATCCTCTCGGGCGAGGGGCAGATGAAGCTCGACGACGAGGTGATCGCGGTCTCACCACTCGACGCGATCCGCGTCGCACCGACGATCGCGCGGGCATTCGAGGCCGGCCCCGACGGGCTCGAGCTGCTCGTGTTCGGCCCCCGCCACGCGGGCGACGGCGAGGTGCTGCGCGAGGACTTCTGGGCGGCCTAGGAGCCGCTCAGCAGCGAGAGCGAGGTCAGGCTCAGCAGCTCCCAGGCTGCGGGCGCCGACGCGGGCCACACGTGGTACTCGTCGGCACCGAGCACTGTGCGGTCGGCCTGCAGGGGACCCAGGTTGTAGCCGGTGACTCCCTGCCAGTTGGCGATGCTCTGGTCGAGCGTCGAGGTGTCATCGCCGAGCAGGGTCTGCGCGAAGCGCAGCTCGAGCGTGCCCTCCATCCACAGCACGTTTGGGCTGCCTGAACCGCCGTAGGGCTCGTAGCCCGCGAACGGGCCGGAGCTCGAATACGTCCTGTTGTAACTGCTTGCGCCCGAGGACAGCGAGATCGAACGGTTCGTCAGGTAGAGCGTCTGGTTGGCGTAGTTGATCACGGCCTGGGCGTCTGTCTTCCGGTTCTTACCGATCAGCCAGAGCGCGCCGAGCGCCTGCGCGTCGGCGGCGAGCGCGTTGTCTCCGACGCCTTCCCGGAGGTAGGCGGTGCCTGCGTTCGCGCCCGTCGCAGGTGTCACCCGGACGAACAGCGTCCTGTTGAGGGCGTCGTCGATCGTGGTCACCGCGGTCTGCAGCGTGCCCTTGAACTTGGTCGCGTCGGCACCGGAAAGCCCGGTCAGCCCGCCGGCGCACTTTTCCTTGCCGTGGCTCAGTATTCCGCCGATCTCGTCGGCGAACCGCGCCAGGAACGCGCGCGCCAGGAGGTTGTGCTGGGCCGAGATCCAGCTCACATCGGGACCGCCGTAGATCAGCCCGAGTCCGGCGGACCCCGCGGTCGTGTCCTGCTCGCTCAGCAGCCACTTGGCGGCGCCGTAGGCGACGCCGTCATATCGCGTCGAGCAGGTTGTTGCTCGGTAGTCGACTGCCGCGAGGCCGAGCCACGCGATCGTCCCCGAGCGGAACAGCGGGACGCTCTGGCCGGTGGACGTGTTGAAAGCGAAGTCGATCGAGCCGTCGGTCCGCTGCAGCGCCGCGAGCTGGTCGAGCAGCTGCTGGGTCTCAGTCGCTGGGAGCCGTGCTCGCGATCCGGGCGCTGTGGCGCTTCGCCAGTCGCTTGATCTTGGGATGTGGCCCGACCTGTCGGGCGAGCCATCGGGCAAGCGGCCTCGACGGCCTGCTGTGCGCTCCCTGATAGGGCCAGGCGCGGCGCACCTTGCCTCCCCGGTGGGGCGGCGGCTGGTGGTGGTGGCGGGCGGTCCGCGCGGACGCGGCGACGGGTACGAGCGCGAGCAACAGCACGCCCAGCAAGCTGAGCATCGCGCGCGCCGTGGCAGGTCCCCTGTCGCCAAACGAACTCATCGCCCTGCGCGCCCCAGCGTAGCGATCCATCTGAACCAGATCGT
Source organism: uncultured Solirubrobacterales bacterium (assembly GCA_963788565.1). GTDB lineage: Bacteria > Actinomycetota > Thermoleophilia > Solirubrobacterales > Solirubrobacteraceae > Palsa-465. The sequence goes on from CAWBHJ010000003.1 coordinate 95,962, forward strand.
CAGTAGAAGCGCGCGCGTGCTGGTTTTGAGGTGGCGGTAGACGTATGTCGTGTCTCCGCGAAGGCGCCCACACCTGCTCGTCTCGTGATGGATCAGGGCGCTCGGCCGGACGTGCGACGGCATACCGTCACGCTCGAGCACGGCCAGGGCGCGCTCGGCGATCGCGATCTGACCGAACGCGGTCGGGTGGACGTGATCCACCATCACGAGGTTGCGGGCGCCGAAGTCAGAGAGATCGAGAATGAGCGCTCCGTGCGTGCAAGCGCAGGCTTCGATCGTCGCGTTCAGCTCGAGGACCTTCTCCCCCGCGCGCGGGCGGCCCAGGTCGAGCGGGGCGAAGACCGCGAGCACCCGATCGCAGTGCTCGACGAGCACCGCCAGCGCGCGCCCGTACAAGTCGCCGAACGTGCGTGCGTCCCAGTCGACCCGGCGCACGTCGTTGACGCCGATGTACAGACAGCCGAGGTTGTATCGGCGGCCGAGCTCCGCGCCGTCGCGCTCGAACCGCGGGATCTGCTGCTCGACGACGTCGGCGGCCGTTGCCCCGTCGACGGCGTAGCCCGTGTACGGCAGCCCGAGTCCCCGCGCCACCCACAGCGCCCACGATTGCAGGGCCACGCCCCACTGCAGCTCGCCGCCGCCGTTCGTGATCGAGTCGCCGAAAGCGAGCACGCCTAGCCGCGTGGCGGTGTCGGGTGCGATCCTAGGTGACGGAATGAGTGGCATCTGGGACGTGCTTTACCAGGTCGCGCTGGTTCTGTTCGTCGCGTTCGTGTTCCTTGGCGCGCTGCCGCTGATCATGGGCGCGTGGCAGTTCCTGCTCGTCGGCGCGCACGGGTTCCGAAACCACCTGAAGTCGGTCGGCGACATGACGCCGAGGACCGCGGTTGTCGTTCCCGCGTGGAACGAAGCCGCCGTGATCGGCGAGACGATCGACCGGCTGGTGTCGATGGACTATCCGCCCGACGCGCTTCGGGTCTACGTCGTCGACGACGCCAGCACCGACGCGACCCCCGATGTGATCCAGGATCGCGCCGCGCGCTACCCCGGGCGAGTCTTCCACGTCCGCCGTGAGAAGGGCGGGGAGGGGAAGGCGCACACGCTCAATCACGGGATTGGGGTGATCCTCGCCGACGACTGGTGCGAGGCCCTGATGGTGATCGACGCCGACGTGCTGTTCGAAGACGACGCGCTGCGCAAGATGGCGCGGCACTTGGCCGATCCGTCGGTCGGAGCGGTGACCGCATACATCAAGGAAGGGACGGACGGTCCCAACTACGTCAACCGGTTCATCGGCTTCGAGTACATCACCGCGCAGGCGGCCGCCAGGCGCAGCCAGAACGTGCTCGGCGCGATGGCGTGCCTAGCCGGCGGCGCGCAGCTGCACACGCGCACGAACCTCGAGGCGATCGGCGGCCGGATCGATACCTCCTCGCTGGCGGAGGACACCTTCACCACGTTCGAGACGCAGCTGCACGGTCGGCGAGCGTTGTTCGATCCCGCGGCGACCGTATGGGCCGAGGAGCCGGGGTCGCTGGTCGCGCTTTGGAAGCAGCGGCTGCGGTGGGGGCGCGGCAACGTGCAGGTCACGATCCGCTACCGCCGCATCTGGTTCAGGCGCTGGCGGGTCGGCCCGCTGGGCGGGCTCAGCTTCGGCCTGCAGTGGTTCGCGATCTTCCTGATGCCCGTGTTCCTGATTCTCGGGACGATCAGCCTGATCGCGCTGTACTTCCTCGACCGCAACCTGTCGATGCACGCCTTCCGCGTGCTGTGGATCATCAATGGGGTGACGTATGTGTTCGTCACGGCGATGTCGCTGGCGATCGATCCGTACACCGCGAAGCGAGCGTGGCGCGAGGGCATCCTGTTCCCGGGGGTCATCTCGCTGCTGATCATCTGCGCCGCGTTCGTCCCGCAGCTGTTCGGCGAGTGGATCCCGAACGGGCTGCACGACCTCGGGATCGCGACGCCACCGGGCCTGAAGGAGGCCGTCGTCCTGTTCTCCTACGTCTGGCTGAGCGGGTCGATGCTGGTCGCGTACCTCGCGAAGCGCGCCGAGCAGAGTTCGCGGCTGCGGTGGCTCGCGCCGCCGTTGCTGTACATCGCGGGCTATGGCCCGTTCCTCTGCGCGGTAACTTTTGCCTCGTACGTGTACGAGGCGCGCGGCGCGGAGATGCGATGGGACAAGACCGAGAAGACCGGCAAGGTACGGCGCCAGGGCCTTACCCCGCCCCCACCGGTGGCGGTTGGGACAGCGCGCGAGAGGCAGACCTTGACCAAAGGCGTGAGCGACGGCTGATCGGCAAGGAGCTGCTGATCCTGTTGCTGATCGCGATCCTGCTGACGCTCCGCCAGATCTATCTGACGTGAGCGACGAGAAGCCGGCAACAGTCCTGCTTGTCGAGGACGACGAGGACATCGCGGCACTGGTCCAGATGCTGCTCAAGCGAGAGGCGGACGTGCAGTGGGTCGGCAGCGCGGAGGCGGCGCGGGAGCGGATCAAGGAGGCCCGCTGGGACCTCTTGATCGTCGACATCAACCTGCCCGGGATCAACGGGATCGAGTTCATCCAGGAGGTCCGTGGCGAGGACCGCAACCTCGCTGCGCTGATCTTCTCCGCCAACGCGACCTTCGACTCCGCGGTCGCGGCGATCCGCGCCGGAGCCGACGACTACCTGCGCAAGCCGATCGAGTACGACGTGTTCACGGCGAAGGTGCGCGAGATGGTCGAGCTGACCGCGACCCGCCGCCGGCAGCACTCGAGCGTCGTGCTCGCGGTCGGCGCTCACCCCGACGATGTCGAGATCGGCGTCGGCGGGATCCTGCTCCGCCACGCCGCGGAGGGCGACGCCGTCTCGATTCTGACGCTCACCGGGGGCGAGGCGGGCGGCGTCGCGAACGACCGGATGCGCGAGTCCGAACGGGCGGCGGAGCTGATCGGCGCGAGGCTGCACATGGCCGCGCTCCCGGATACCTCGATCACCGAGAACAACATAACGATTCGGGAGATCCGCTCCGTGATCGAGGAGGTCGCTCCGACGATCGTCTACACCCACACGCCGCAGGACGTCCACCAGGACCACCGGAGCGTCAACCGCGCGACACTCGTGGCGGCGCGCAGAATTCCGCGGATCTTCTGCTACCAGGCACCGTCGACGAACGTCGAGTTTAGGCCGACGCGGTTCGTGGGAATCGACCGGTTCATCGACCGCAAGCTCGAAGTGATCCGCGCATTCAACTCACAGGTGGAGGTCCGTCCTTATCTCGACGAGGAGCTGCTGCGAGCGACTGCTCGGTACTGGGCGCGCTTCTCGAGCAACCGCTACGTCGAGCCGCTCGAGGTCGTACGCGACAGCGGCGTCGCGGACGAGCCGGTGGAAGCGGTGGCGGTCAGCGCCCCCGGCGAGGAGCAACTTGGCGTCAGCTGATCTCGAGCCCGCCACGGTGCTCGTAACCGGCGTCGGCGGCCCCTCGGGCGTGGGCGTGATGCGCGCGGTGATGGGGCCCGGCGTGCGGATCGTCGCCGGCGACCTCGACCCGTACGCCGCCGGCCTTTATCTCGTCCCCGAGTCGCAGCGGCGGCTGCTGTACCGCGGCGACGATCCGGCGTTCGTCGATCACATCCTCGAGATCTGCGCGGCCGATGTCGTCGACGTAGTCGTCCCGACCGTCGACAGCGAGCTCATTCCGCTCGCGCGCGCCAAGGAGACGTTCGACGAGCGGGGCGTGCGGCTCCTGCTCGCGCAGCTCGAGACGCTCGAGACCTGCCTCGATAAGTGGACGCTGGTCCGCCACGTGGGCGACGTCGTGCGGGTCCCGGCGACGACGCTCGCAAACGGCGACGCCGCGCTCGAGGACGTTCCGTTGCCCGTCATCGTGAAGCCGCGCAGCGGCAGCGGGTCGCGCGGGATCCGTCTGATCCGCGACCGCGACGAGCTGCTGCGGGTCGAGCGAGACGGATCGCAGCTTGTCCAGGAGTACCTGCCCGGCGCCGAGTTCTCGGTCGATGTGCTGGCCGCGTCCGACGGCCGCGTCGTCGCGGTCGTCCCGCGCGAGCGGCTGAAGATCGACTCGGGCATCGCCGTGACCGCCCGCGCGGTCCACGACGACGCGCTCGAGGCGAGTGCCGCGGCGGTCGCCGAGGCGATCGGGCTCGTCGGCGTCGCGAACGTGCAGCTGAAGCGCGCAGTCGACGGCGAGCCCGCGCTGCTCGAGGTCAACCCGCGGTTCCCGGGCACGATGCCGCTGACGATCGCGGCCGGTGTCAACATGCCGAAGCTGTGCCTTGAGGAGGCGCTCGGGACGCCGATGCCGGGGCAGCGGATTCAATTCAAGGAGACGGCGATGGTCAGGTACCTCGAGGACCAGTGCTTCCCCGTCGAGGAGCTTGAGCGGGCGGAGCGCGCGCGCGTTGGTTGAGCAGCGTTCACCGTGGCAGGACATGCACGTCCACTCGACGTTCTCGGATGGGCGCGGGACGCTCGAGGAGAACGTCGCCGAGGCCGAGCGGCTCGGTCTCAGCCAGCTCGGCTGTGTCGACCATGTGCGCGTCGACACCGACTGGGTGCCCGACTACGTCGCCGCGGTCCGGAACGTCCGCGAGCACACCTCGGTGCAGATGCAGTGCGGGATCGAGGCGAAGATCCTCGACACGGCCGGCCGCTTGGACATGCCCGACTGGGTCGACGGGGTCGACGCCGTCTACGCGGCCGACCACCAGGTGCCGTCGCCGGATGGGCCGCTGCACCCACGCGCCGTGCGCGAGGGGATCGAGTCCGGCGAGCTCACGGCCGACGCGGTTGTCACCGAGATCGTCACCGCGACGATCGAGACGGTGCGGGTCAACTCGAACGTCGTGATCGCGCACCTGTTCAGCATCCTGCCGAAGATCGGGATCGAGGAGGCGACCGTCGACACCGGGTTGATCGAGCAGCTGGCCGATGCCGCAGCGCAGACCGGCGCCCGGATCGAGATCGACGAGCGGTGGAGCTGCCCGTCGGCGCGGACGGTGCGCCCGTTCATCGATCGCGGCGTGACGCTATTGCTCTCAACCGACAGCCACCGTCCGGAGACGATCGGCCGCTACCAATACTGCCGCGGGGTCTACCGTGAGCTGACTGGGGTCGAGCTGACGCCGGTCGCGGACGGCGCCTAGCGGTTTGCGAGCGCCGCCTCGACGCGAGCGACGAGCTCATCGGGGTTGAAGGGCTTTCGAAGGTAGTCGTCGGCGCCGGCCTCGAAGGCACGGCTCATGTCCGCCTCCTGGACGCTGGCCGTGAGCAGGATGATCGGCAGGGTCTTCAGCGTTTCCTCCGCGCGCAGCCTGCGCGTCAGCTCGAAGCCGTCGAGCTTGGGCATCATCACGTCCAGCACCGCGAGGTCGGGGCGCCGGTCCCTGGCGAGCTCCAGCGCCTGCTCGCCGTCGACCGCCTCGACGACTCCGTATCCGGACCGCCTCAGCCGGTAGCTGACGAGCTCGCGGACATCGTCCTCGTCGTCGGCGACGAGGATCGTCGGGGAGGCCGGGTCGCTCACGTCGGCGCCTCCTCGCGGACTACAACGGGCAGCTCGACGACGAACACCGACCCCGGCCCGTCGTGTTCGGCGAGCCCGATCGTGCCGTTGTGGCCCTCGACGATCGCCTTGCTGATCGCGAGCCCGAGGCCCGTGCCGCCGATGCCGTGCGCCGCGGCGCTCGACGCACGATAGAAGCGCTCGAACAGACGCCCCCGATCGGCGGCCGGGATTCCGATCCCGGTGTCGGCGACCGTGATCCGGCACGTCTCGCGCTCGCGCTCGACCTTCACCTCGACGCGACCTCCGTTCGGGGTGTACTTGATCGCGTTCGACATCAGGTTCCCGAACAGCTGACCCAGTCGCTGGCGGTCGCCCCGGATCAGGACGGGCGGCACGGCGTCGATCGCCAGCTCGATTTGCTTGTTCTCCGCGGACGCGAGCAGCAGTTCCCCGGTCTCGTGCGCGAGCTCGGCCACGTCCACGTCCGCCAGCTCGAGGTTGAACCGGCCGGTGTCGATCTGGTTGGCCAGCAGCAGGTCGCCCACGAGCCGCATCAGCCGGCCGCTGTTGCGTTTGACCGTCTCGAGGAAGCGCCGCTGGTCGTCGGTCAGCGGCCCGGGCTCCTCGCCGAGCAGGATGTGCACCCAGCCATCGATCGCCGTCAGCGGAGTCCGCAGCTCGTGCGAGACCGTCGCGACGAACTGGTCCTTCAGCCGCTGGGTCTCGGCGAGCGCCCGCTGACGCTCGATGTACTGCCCGGCCGTAGCCGAGATCGCCCGCAGCGTGTCGACCATCCCCTCCTCGGGGACCAGGCGCGTGCCGAACATCTCGCCGACCGAGATCAGTTTGCCGTCGCTTCCGAACACGGGGGTCGCGGCGCCCATCTTCAGGCGACGGTCCGGGAGCCCGTCGGCGCGCGGCGGGTTGTGCTCGAAGTCGCGCTCGAAGACGGGGTCGCGACTGGTGATCGCGCGCTCGGCGAGCGTCCCCGCCGAGGGCAGCTCCTCCGGGCCGAGCCGCTCCGCCAGCTCCTCGAATCCCGAGGATGCAAACGTCGCGACCCGCCGGAGCTTGCCGTCCTCACCGGGCTCCCAGGTGACGCCCAGATCGAAGCCGAGCGCCGAGGCGACGGAGCCCATCATCTGCGGCCGCACGCCTTCGAGTGAGCGCGCCTCGGCGAGCGCCCTGGACAGGGCGTGTTGCCCGTCTCGCAGCCGTTGAAGGTGACGGCGAGCGCTGACGTCACGGAACGTGACCACCGCCCCGGCAACCTGTCCGTGCTCCATAAGCGGAAACGCCGAGTACTCGACCGGGAACGAGCTTCCGTTCTTGCGCCAGAACACCTCATTGGCGATCCGGACGCCCTCTCCGGTCTCCATCGCGTGGAACACCGGACACTCCTCCGCTGGGTAGTTCGTACCGTCAGACCGGGTGTGGTGCAGGAGCGCATGCGACTCAGCCCCGATCAGCTCGTCGCGAGTGAAGCCGGTCTGCTCGAGCGCCGCCCGGTTGACGAGGGTGATCTTGCCGTTGCGATCAACTCCGTAGATCCCCTGGTCGGTCGTCTCGAGCAACGTCTCCAGCGACTGCGCGGCCAACTCGATCTGCTCCTGCTGGCGCTCGAGGCTGTCCGCCATTCGGTTGAATCGCTCGAGCAGCCCGCGGATCTCGGCCGTCCCCTCTTCGGGCACTCGGGCCGAGAGGTCGCCCTGCGAGATCTTGCGTGTCGTCTGTGCGAGGCCTCTGAGTGGCAGGACCACGCCGCGCCGTCCCCTGAGCACGAACACCGCCATCAGCACGACGAACAGGCCGATCGCGACGAACCCGACGACGACCGCGACGTTCGCGAGGTTGTTGGCCTGCTCGACCTGAGCGGTGTGCTTCGCGGTCTCGCTCGCGATCAAGCGAGCGAACAGGCCGCGGATCGCGTCGATCCGGCGCTTGCCGCCGCCCGCCGCTTCGGCGGCTCGCGCGGTGTCGAGCTGACGTCTGGCGAGCAGGATCTGCGGTTCCGCCCACTGGTTCACGTAGTCCTGGATCGAGGCGCCGATCGACGCAGCCAACGCGTGCTGACGCGGCTCGGCTGCCGTATCCGCCTCGAGCTTCGACACGGCAGACCGGTACGAGTCCAGGGCGGAGTTGTATGGCTGCAGGAACCGTGTCTGCCCCGTCAGCAGGAAGCCGCGGAGCCCCGTCTCGAGATCCAGCGCCGACCGCCCGAGCTGGCCGGCGGTGAGCAGAGCGTTGGTGGAAGCGGAGCGATCGCGGTCCACGTTCTGCAGCTTGCGCACGGCGACCGTCATCACGACGAAGCCCGCGATCGCGAGCGCCGCGAGCAGCGCGAGCGTGATCGCCAGCTGAATCGTGATCCTGTTCCTGATGGCCCTCACAGCTGAAGATCATCCCATCGGGAGATCGGGCGAGCGAGCAACGCGCGCGTTGCGGACCGCGTTGCGCGGTGGAAGAATCCGCCGCAGAGGGGAGGAGCACGGGGACTGAGAGGCTGGCCGGCTTCCGTGTCGAGGGCCAAACGATAGGAAGGGGTCTCGAATTGCCTAGACGCGTAGCAGTTGCATTGATCACGATCGGGCTGGCGGTGCCGGCGGTCGCGCTCGCGACGCCGAAGACGTCGCCGCCGAGCCAGAAGCAGCGCACCGCGATCCTGAAGGCGTTCGGAAGTCGCACGAGAGCCCAGTCCGACTGCATGGTCGTGCTGTTGGCGGCGTCGAACCACAAGTACGCCACCGTCCGGCCGCACGTCAATCACGCGTGCGCGAAGTACGCGTTCAACGGCACGAACGTGTTCAAGAACACGTCTGACAACACGTGGAAGCGGGCGTTCGAGGGCAGTTCGTACCGCTGCCCGCTGCGGAACATCCCGGTGCGGGTCCAGCGGGACCTCGCCGTCTGCCCGCACTGATTCGGCCGACCCCCTCCCGCAACAGCTGGAGGGGGTCGCCCGCTCGTCTGTCCGCGCGTCGGCGGTCGGAGATGGAAGACTCTCCCGCATCGTGACCGCCGGCGCCGAGGACATCCAGGCTGCGGCCGCCGAGCTCGCCGAGCGACTCCCCGATCCGCTCGAGCCGCTTGCGCGGCTTGCCTACAACTACCGCTGGTCGTGGCTGCCGGGCGCACATGACCTGTTCGCGTCGATCGACCGCGAGCGGTTCGAGCTGTGCCTGCGCAACCCGGTGCGGTTGCTGCAGGAGGCCTCGACCCGGGCGCTGCGGCGAGCGGCCGACAACGAGTTGCTCGTAGGGCGGGCGCGGGCGCTGTCGCGAGCGGTCGACGAGGAGCTCGCGCGTCCAGCCTCGGGGTTCCTCAATCCGGACCGCCCGGTCGCGTTCCTCTGCGCCGAGTACGGCGTCCATGTCTCGCTACCGATCTACTCGGGCGGCCTCGGCGCGCTCGCGGGCGACCTGCTGAAGCAGGCCTCCGACCGCGCGATCCCGATGGTCGCGGTCGGCCTGATGTACCGGAAGGGCTACTTCCGCCAGTGGATCGATGCGAGCGGCTGGCAGCACGAGTACTGGATCGACACAGATCCCCAGCGGCTTCCGGCCGCCCGCGTCACCGAGGCCGACGGGACGCCGGTGACGGTCGAGGTTCCGATCTACGACACCCGGGTGGTCGCGCACATCTGGCGGGTCGACGTCGGGCGAGTGCCGCTGTTCCTGCTCGACTCCGACGTCTCGGCCAACGGGACGATGGAGCGGTGGATCACCGCGCGGCTGTACGAAGCCGACCCGGCGATCCGGCTGGCCCAGTACGTGCTGCTCGGCGCCGGCGGGATCATGGCGCTGTCGAAGCTGGGGATCGAGCCGGACGTGGTTCACCTCAACGAGGGGCACGCAGCGCTGGCGCCGCTCGCGCTCGCGATGGAGACGAAAGGCGGCAACGGCGATGCGATCGCCGCGGCCAGGGCGCGGACGGTGTTCACGACCCACACCCCGGTCGCCGCCGGCAACGACGCGTATCCGTCGGCGCAGGTCGACACCGCGATCGCGGGGCTCGCGGCGCGGCTGCCGCTGCCCGAGTCCGACGTGATCGCGCTCGGCCGGACCGACCCGAACGATGCCGCGCAGCCGTTCGGCGTGACGCAGGCGGCGCTGCGGCTGAGCGGCTCGGCCAACGCCGTCAGCCGTCGCCATGGCGCGGTCGCGCGCGAGATGTGGGCGCCGCTGTGGCCCGGTCGCGACCCCGAGGCCGTACCGATCGGACACATCACCAATGGCGTCCACCTCCCGACCTGGATCGGCGGGCCGATGCGCGAGTTGCTCGATCGGTGGCTCGGCCGAGATTGGCTCGAGCGGGTCGAGGATCCAGACACGTGGGCGGGCGTGCTCGAGATTCCCGCCGAGGAGCTATGGGATGTCCGCGTCCGCCAGCGCCACGCGCTGGTCGAGTTCGTTCGCGAGCGCAGCACCCAGAATCGGCTGCTGCGCGGCGACTCCCGGGAGTACGCCGAGGCCGCCGCGCGAGTATTCGACCCCGACGTGCTGACGATCGGGTTCGCGCGCCGGGTCGCCACATACAAGCGGCTCGATCTGCTGACGCGCGACCCGGAGTGGACCTTCGGGCTGCTCGGCGGCGAGCGCCCCGTGCAGGTCGTGCTCGCCGGCAAGGCGCACCCCCGCGACGAGGAGGCCAAGCATTCGCTCCAGCGGCTGTTCGGCCTCCGATACGCGCCGGTGATCGGCGAGCGGGTCGTGTACCTCGACGACTACGACCTCGCGACCGCCGCCGTCCTGGTTCGCGGGTGCGACCTGTGGATGAACGTTCCGCGCCCCCCGCTCGAGGCCAGCGGCACCAGCGGGATGAAGTCGATGTTCAACGGCGGGCTCCAGCTCAGTGTGCTCGACGGCTGGTGGGCCGAGGCCTACGACGGCGCGAACGGTTGGGCGCTGCCCGGCGAGGTCGACGACAACCACTGGGCGCAGGACGAGCGCGACGCGGTCGCGCTGCACGCGCTGCTCGACGATCAGGTCGTACCGGAGTTCTACGCGCGCGACGAGGCCGGCCTGCCGCGGCCGTGGATCGACCGTATGCGGGCCTCGCTGCGGACGCTGGGACCGCGGTTCAGCGCGGCGCGGATGCTCGACGAGTACGTCGAGGGCCCGTACCGCGGCGCGGCGCTAGCGCTCGACGTCTGACAGCGGCCGCGGCGGCGGCCCGACGTACTTCGCGGTCGGGCGGATCAGCCTGCCCTCTCGCTTCTGCTCCATGATGTGCGCCGACCATCCTGCAGTCCGCGCGCAGGTGAACATCGGCGTGAACAGCTCCGGCGGTACCTCGGCGAAGTCGAGCACGACCGCCGACCAGAACTCGACGTTCGTCGCCAGCACCCGGTCGGGCTTGCGCGCCTGCAGCTCGGCGAGCGCCGCCTCCTCGAGCGCCTCGGCGACTTCCACCCGCGGCGCGCCGATCTCCTTGGCGGTGCGCCGCAGCACCCGTGCGCGCGGGTCCTCGGCCCGGTAAACGCGGTGACCGAAGCCCATCAGCCGGTCGCCGCGGTCGAGCAGGTCCTTGACGTAGCGCTCGGCGTCGCCCATCTGCGCGACCTCGTCGAGCATCGTCAGCACGCGAGAGGGGGCGCCTCCGTGCAGCGGCCCGGACAGCGCGCCGACCGCGGCGCTGAGCGCGGCGGCGACGTCGGCGCCGGTCGAGGCGACGACGCGCGCGGTGAACGTCGAGGCGTTCATGCCGTGCTCGGCGGCCGAGATCCAGTACGCGTCGATCGCCTCGACGTGCTTGGGGTCGGCCTCGCCGCGCCAGCGGATCAGGAAGCGCTCGGCGATTCGCGTGGCCTTGTCGACCTCTCGCTGGGGTACCGGCGGCTTGCCGATCCCGCGCGCGGACTGCGCCACGAATGACAGCGCCATCACCGACGCCCGCGCGAGGTTGTCGCGAGCCTCCTCGTCGGAGATGTCGATCAGCTGGCCGAATCCCCATTGCGGGGCGAGCATCGCGAGCGCCGACTGGACGTCGACGCGGGGATCGCCGGAGCGCACGCTGAGCGGGTTCGGCTCGGCCGGAGGCATCCCCGGCAGCAGCTTGCCGTCGACCAGCAGGCCCCAGACCTGCCCGAACGGGACCACCCCGACCAGCTCCTCGATGTCGACGCCGCGGTACCGGAGCGCGCCGCCCGCGCGGTCAGGCTCGGCGATCTCGGTCGCGAACGCGACTACCCCTTCGAGACCTGACTGGACTTCGGCGGTTGCGGTCATGTGGTTTCGGCTCCTCGGCGGCGTTGTCTGCAGAGCGATAAAGGCTAGTGATCGAGCGGGGGCGGATAGGCTCTCCCGACGTGAACGAGCTACTGCTCCAGTCGGCCACCGAGCTCGCGGGCCTGATCCGCACGGGCGAACTGTCCTCCCTGGAGTTGGTCGAGGCGTCGCTGCGACGGATCGACGAGCTGGAGCCGACGATCAATGCGTTCACACACGTCGCGCACGATTCCGCGCTCGCGGTGGCGCGGGAGATCGGACCGGGCGATCCGCGTCCCTTTGCGGGCGTCCCGATCGCGGTCAAGGACAACCGGCCGGTCGCGGGGATGCCGATCACGCTCTGCAGCGACCTGTTCGGCGACCTCGTCGCCCACCACGACGCGTTCCTCGTCCGCCGGCTGCGCGAGGCGGGGTTCGTGATCGTCGGCAAGACCGCGCTCCCGGAGATGGGGATCCTGCCGACCACCGAGTCGCGCCGGTTCGGCCCGACGCGCAATCCGTGGGGACTCGACCGCACGCCGGGCGGGTCGAGCGGCGGCTCGGCGGCCGCGGTCGCCGCGGGGATGGTGCCGATCGCTCACGGCAACGACGGCGGCGGCTCGACCCGGATCCCGGCCGCGTGCTGCGGCCTGGTCGGCCTGAAGCCCGCGCGCGGGCGGATCTCGGTCGGCCCGGACGCTGGCGACAGCTTCCTCGTCCAGGACGGCGTCCTGACCCGGACGGTCGGCGATACGGCTCAGCTGCTCGACCTGCTCGCCGGCTACGAGATCGGTGACTCCACGTGGCTGGGCGAGCCCGACGTGCCGTACGCCGAGTCGGTCGCCGACGAGCCGGGGCGGCTGCTGATCGGCCTCGCCACCCATCCGCCGCTCCACGGCGCGGAGGTCGATCCGGTGTGCGAGCAGGCCGCGCGTGACGCCGCCGACCTGCTCGGGTCACTCGGCCATGACGTCGACGAGATCCAACCGCCCGAGCCGCCGTGGTCGGACCCCGAGCTGCTGCCCGACTTCACGCGGGCGTTCGGCCCCAACATCGCGATGACCGTGTTGATCGGCGGGCGGATCCGCGGCCGTGACGCGACCGAGGACGACGTCGAGCCGCTGACGTGGACGATCTACGAGCACGCTCGCGAGCACGACTCGCTCAGCTACCTGAGCGCGATGGGCAAGCTCCAAGGGTTCGCCCGCACGATCATCGCCTACCTCGAGCAGTTCGACGTGGTCGTCACCCCGGCGCTCGCGCAGCGACCGCTGCCGATCGGAGAGGTCAACGGCCTCGGCCCGGATCCGTGGGACCACTACCGGCGCTCGGGTCATTTCACGCCGTTCACCGCGGTCTGCAACGTCACCGGCCTGCCCGCGGTCGCGCTGCCGCTCTACCAGGGCGACGATGGGCTGCCGACCTCGGTCCAGCTGATCGGCCGGCCGGCACGCGAGGACGTGCTGCTGGCGGTCGCTGCGCAGCTCGAGCGGGCGCTGCCGTGGGCCGACCGGCTCCCGGAACTGACGGTCGCGACCTAGTCCTCGCCGACCACGTCGTCGACGGTCGGCTGGCGCGGCTTGTCGCTCAGCTGGGGCCCGCCGTTCCGCTCGTCGTTACGCATCCGCTCGGCGGCCTCGCCGGTGTCGCGCTCGGGCGCGCGCGCCTCATCCGGGTCGACCCGCCGCGCGGTTCCCTCCCCGCTGGGGACCTGCCCCGCGTATGAGTCGTTGTCGGTTCGGAGCTCCTGGTCGCCAAGGCCGATCGAGTAGTAGTCGCGCAGGGCGCGGTCGTTGGGCTCTGAGAGCTCCTCGCCGGGCTCGACCTCGGGCGCGCTCTGGATGTGCCCGGATGTGTACGGGACCCGGAGCTCGTCGTCCTCCTGCTTGAGCCGTGCGAGCGGCACGAACGCCTCCCGCTTGCTGCCGATGTCCAGCGAGAGTTCGATCGTCACCCACATCACGGCCCCGCCGTCGCCGGTTGCGTAGAGGCGCTTGACCTTCCCGATCTTTCCGTCATGGCCCCACACGGTCTCGCCCCTAAGGGCGCTGACGTCCTCGATTGCCGATGCCATTCCCTCTCCTTCCTACTCGGGCTCCGAGAGGGCGCTACCCGGTTCCGTGTCAGCCGACGCCGAGCACCGCACGCATTGGCTTCGGCAGTACCCCGAGCCGCTCCGCGTCGGCGGTCCCATGACGGGAGATCAGGGGAACCTCGAGCAGCTCTGCCTCATCCCATGTCGCGAACGCCGCCGGTCCGGTCAGCAGCTCGATCAGCCGCAGCGTGCGTTTGACGATCGGGAGCGGGAGCCGCAGGAGCGGCCGGTGGCGGCGCAGCGAGCGCAGCACGCAATCGACGATCTCGGCGTACGTGAGCGTCTCGGGCCCGGCGAGCTCGTAGCGGGCGCCGGCAGAATCGGCGCCCATCGGCCCGTCGGGCAGCGCCGCCATCACGCAGTCGGCCACATCCTCGGCCCAGATCGGCTGGAAGCCGGCGCGTCCCGCCCCCGAGATCGGCATCACCGGCAGCAGCGACATCCGCTCGAGCAGCGTGATGAAGTGATCGCTCGGCGAGTAGACCATCGATGGGGCGAAGATCGTCGACTGCAGCGAGGAGTCGAGCAGCGCGCGCTCCGCGATCGCCTTGGCGCGCATCAGCCGCGCGGGGCTGCGGGTCGACGCGCCGAGTGTCGAGAAGAACACGAACCGACCGACGCCGGCCCGCTCGGCCGCCTTCACCAGCCGCCAGGTCGCGATGCCGTCGAGCTCCTCGATCGAGCCGCCGGGCTGGTCGCGGATCGTCGAGGCGAGGTGCACGACCGTGTCGACACCACGGAGGGCGTGCCTGAACGAGAACGGGTCGGCGAGGTCGCCAAGCGCGATCTGGACGCGGACCCGCTGCGCCTCGAGACGGCGCGGATCGCGCACCAGGCAGCGCACCGGCAGCCCCGCGGCGGTCAGCCGGCGGAGCAGCGGGAGTCCAATCGTCCCGGTGGCGCCCGTCAGGAGCAGCACTTAGCCGGTTGGCGTCGTCGCAGGCGAGACCACGGAGCGGGAGGCTATCGATGGGCATCGTCCGTAGAATTGGCGCGCCCCGAACCGAAGTCGAAGACAGGAAGACAAGAACCTATGGCCTACGTGATCGCCGAGCCCTGCATCGGCACGAAGGACAATTCGTGCGTTGAGGTCTGCCCGGTCGACTGCATTCATCCGACCCCCGACGAGCCCGACTACGACAGCGTCGAGATGCTCTACATCGACCCGGAGGAGTGCATCGACTGCGACGCGTGCGTCGAGGCCTGCCCGGTTGACGCGTGCTTCGCCGAGGACCAGCTCCCGGACGAGTGGCAGCAGTACACGAAGCTCAACGCGGACTACTACGCCAAGAGCTGATCCAGTACCGCCCGGGCCGCGTTGTGCCCGGGGATCCCGCTGACGCAGCCGCCGCGGCGCGCGCCGGCGCCGCATAGCCACACGTTCGCGTGCTGCGTTTCGACGCCCCAGCCGCCGACCTCCTGCTCGGACTCGGCGAACGGCCATGTCAGGTCCCGGTGGAAGATGTGGCCGCCGGGTATTGCCAGCTCACGTTCGATGTCGGCGGGCGTGAGCGCCTCGAGGCACGGGCGCCCGTCGGCGTCGAGCGCGAGGCAATCCTCGAGCGGCTCGGCGAGTTGGCTGTTGACCGACTCGAGCGTGGCTTTGACCGCCGCCTCCTTGGCGCCTCCGGGGTCCGTCGCGAATAGGCGCGCGGGCATGTGGAGGCCGAAGAGCGTGAGGGTCTGGTGTCCGCTGGGAACGATCGAGGGATCGGTGAGCGAGTGGCAGTACAGCTCGCACGGCGGCGTCGCAGGGATCTGGTTCGCAGCGGCCTCTCCGTAGGCTCGCTGCAGCTGCTCGTAGCCCTCGTTGACGTGGAAGGTGCCCCTGAACGGGTCGGCGCCGCCTGCTTCGGTGCGCGGCAGGCGCGTGACGAGCATGTTGAGCTTCAGCTGTGCGCCCTCCGGAGGCGGCTCGGGGGCTGGGTCCCCTGTGAGTCGCGCGAGCACGGTTGGGGCGACGTTGGCGAGGACGTGGTGCGCCGTGTGGGTGACGCCGTCGGCGCAGGTGACCTCGGCGTCTTCTCCATCTGTCTGGATCGCCGTGACCTCTCTGGCGGTGAGAATCTGGGCGCCGGCGTCGCGCGCGGCGCTCGCCAGCGCCTCCGTGAGCGCCCCCATCCCGCCCACCGGGACGCACCATTCGCCGCCGATCACGTGGTAGAGGAAGCAGCGGTTCTGGCGCAGGTCGGCGTCGTGGAGGTCGGCGAAGGTCCCGATCAGCGCGTCGGTCGCGAGCTCGCCGCGGATCCCGTCGTCGTCGACGGTTTGCTCGAGGGTTTCCCCGATCGGCAGCTCGAACAGGGCCTCCCAGGCTGCGTCGTCGCCGACGAGCGCGCACAGCTCATCGCGGCTTCGCAGCGGCTCGGTCAGGGTCGGGAACACGCTTCTCGCCGCCCGGTCGACCAGCGGCTGCAAGCGCCGTTGGGCCTGGAGCGCGCGGGCGTGGCGGCGGGAGCGGAGCTCGACGTTCACGCCGAGCTGCTGGAGCAGCGTTCTCGGGAACAGGCTGACCAGGTAGGCGTAGCGCGAAAGGCGTGCGTCGACCCCGGGGAACACCTTCTGCGAAACCGCCGCTCCACCCAGGTGGCTCGAGCGTTCGAGGACGAGCACCGAGCGACCGGCACGGCCGAGCAGCGTCGCCGCGACCAGCCCGTTGTGACCTCCGCCGACGACGACCGCGTCGTACGGCGCCGACGGCACGGACCTACGCCATCGGCAGCGACATCCCGGCCGGCTTCGGAGCCGCGGCCGGAGCCGGCGCCTGCATCACCGGAAGCTCGATCGGCGACAGCGCGATCAGCCCGCGCGCCGCGTGCGTAAGCGCCTGGGCGGCCGGGTCGTCCGGGTCAGAGAGGACCACCGGAATGCCTGCATCGGACTGCTCGCGGAGCGCGATCGTCAGCGGCACGTTCGCGAGCAGCGGGACGTCGAGCTCCTCGGCCAGCAGCCTGCCGCCGCCCTCGCCGAACAGCTCGTAACGCTCGCCCGTCGGTGTCACGAACGCCGACATGTTCTCGATCACGCCCGCGATCTCGAGCTTCAGCTTCGCCGCCATCTCGGCGGAACGCCGCGCGACCTTCTGCGCGACGGCCTGCGGCGTCGTCACGATCACGAACTTCGCCTGCGGGAGCAGCTGCGCGAGCGTCATCGATACGTCGCCGGTGCCGGGCGGCAGGTCAATCAGCAAATAGTCGAGCACGCCCCAGTCGACGTCCTCGAGGAACTGCTGCAGCGCCTTGTGGAGCATCGGCCCGCGCCACACGACCGCGGCATCCTGCTCGATGAAGAATCCGATCGACATCACGCTGATGCCGTCGTGGGCGGTGAGCGGCACGAGCTTGCGCTCCGCGTTGACGCGGGGCCGCTCGGCACCGAGCCCGAGCATCCGAGGCTGCGAGTAGCCCCACACGTCGGCGTCGAGCACGCCGACCTGCTTGCCACCGGCGGCCAGCGCCGCCGCGAGGTTGGCGGTCACACTCGACTTGCCGACGCCGCCCTTGCCGGAGCCGACGCAGATCACGTTCGCGACCTGGGCGAGCGCGCCCTCGGGGAGCGTGCCCCGGCCGAGCTTGCGCCCGAGGTTCTGCTTCTCGTTGTCGGACAGGACGTCGAAGCTGACGTTGACGCCGGTCACGCCTTCGAGACCGCGGACGGCCTCGGCGACGCCGGTCTGGAAATGGTCGCGGATCGGGCACCCGGGCGTCGTCAGCGAAACCATCACATCGATGACCCCGTTTTCGTGGATCTCGATCGAGCGGACCATCTCGAGCTCGACGATGTCGCGCCGGAGCTCGGGGTCGATGACGGAACGGAGGGAGTCGATTACCTGGTCTCTTGTGGGCATGCATTCCATTCTAGGCCGGGCTGGGGTGCGAGCCCGATAGGGGTCGGTTTCCGACCCTTTTGCGGCTCGGGCTCGTCGGCGGAGGGGCGCGAGCAGGATAGGGGTCGGTTTCCGCGCGACGCCTGGTGGCACTTGGCTCCCTTTTGGCGCACACCGGGGCGTACAGGTGTCGGAATCCGACGCGTATCCGCCCCGCGCTGGCCCGGCGGGCGGAGCGGGGCGAGTAGGCGTCGCTCCGGCGGACCGCTCGCGCTGACCACGGACCACGGACCACGGACCGCGCCCGTCGCCCGGACCGCGCCCCGCCAGCGGACCACCGAACCCGAACCCCGACCCCTTAAGGACCGACGGGGCGTCACTTGCGTGACGCCCCGGCGGTTGAGGGAGGAGAGGGTGCTACGTCCGCCGGCGAGGTTATGAGGCCGGCGAACTCTCCCCGCTCACCGGCGCTCTCCAGACGCCGGGCGGGGGAAGGGGGTTACTGCTTGATCAGGCTCTGGGCCTCCGAGACCAGCTTCTCGACGCGCGCGCCGACCTGGCTCGACTGCTTCTCGAGGTCCTTGCGCACCGACTGTACCTCGCGCTCGAACCGGCGGCGGTTCTGCTTGACGGTCCGCTCGACCAGGCTGCGACGCTGGCGCACCTGGCGCTCGAACCGCGTCCGCGTCCTGCGGACCTGGCGCTCGAAGCGGTTGCGGGCGCTGGCGCCACGACGCTCGTAGCGCTTCAGCTCGCGCTCGGCACCGGCGCGCGTGCGGTACTTGGTGACCAGTCCGCGCACGGTCGAGACGAGGTTGTCGCCGACCAGGAGGGTCGCGCCGACCGGCACCAGCACGGCGCGCTCGGCGATCTCCCCGGCCTGCTCGATCGGAGTCTTGGGCTGGGTCGAAGTTGACGTCGCCTGGGTCGTGCGGCGCGAGGTCGTCGAACGGCGGGTGCCGGTCGTCCTCTTCGCCGGGCTCTTCCGGGCGGTGGAACGGCTCGCGGTTGATCTGGTGGGCGTGGAGCCCGAACTGTTTGCGGGCGGAGTCGCGCCCTCGCTAGTGGTCGCCATAACTCTCTCTCTTCAGGAAGCTGTTTATCGACTTGAATGATGCTACCGAACATGTGTTTGTAAACCCTCCCCGGTGCTTCGTTACATGCTCGGTGCGATCTTTACCGATCGATTACAAGCGAATTTCAGCCCGAAACGGGGGTGGCGGTCCGCTCGAGCCATGCATCCGGATCGGTCAGCTCGGCCAGCGAAGGCAGCGCTTCGGGCCCCGAGAACACGTGCTGGAGCGCGCCGACGCCCCCCTTGGCGACGATCGCGTCGCAGAACCGCTTGCCCTGCTCGTATTGGCGGAGCTTCATGTCGAGGCCGAGCAGCCGCGCGACGATCCGTGACAGCGCCGACTGCGAGCGACGCCGACGATCGAGCGACTGCCTGAGCTTCGGCAGCGACGGCACCAGGTCGGGCGCGACGGCGTCCATCACGTGCTCGGCGTGGCCTTCGATGACCGCCATCACCGCCTGCACCCGATCGAGCGTCTCGCGCTCGCCGCTCGAGGCAACGATCGACACCAGGTCCCCGCGGCGCAACGCTCCTGCCGCCCGCCGGAGGTCCTCGATCCCCGGGAGCCGAAACCTGCGCGGCTCCTCGAGCCGGACCTCGGCGCTCGCAAGCAGCTCGCGCACGAGCCCGGCGACGTAGCCGTGCAGCCACGGGACGCCCGAGAACTGGACGCCGTGGGTGACCTCGTGGAGCGTCACCCAGGTAATGAACTCCCGCTCGTTCGCCTGGAACATGCGGACCGCGTGCCCGAGGTTGGGGAGCACGAACAGCAGCCGTGGCGGGCGGTCGTCGGCCGCCTCGTCGAGCAGCACGAGCTCGTACTGCCCGAGCACTCGCTGGGCGAGATAGCCGAGCACGAGGCCGACCTCGGCCGAGAGGACCAGCCCCATCGCGATCTCGACCGCCGGCTTCAAGGGGCCGAGATTTCCACCGGCCCGCTTCAGCACCGGGTCGAGCAGCTTGCCCATCGACTCGATGTTCGTCTTGATCCACTCCTGCCGGCCGATGCCCTCCGGTGGCGGCAACGGGCGCACCGGCTGCAGGCCGGTGTAGTCGATCACGCGCGCCTCGGACTCGACCGCCAGCGGCCGCAGATCGACCGACGGCAGGCGCGGGTCCCCGCTCCCGGCCACGACCCCGGCGATTCGCTCGGCGATGATCCAGTCGATCACGGCGCGATCTCCTCGAGCCGATGGAGCGTCTCGAGCGAGCGGGCGGCGACCACCGGAGACGTGGGGGCGGCGTCGAGCGGTGCGGCCAGGGGTTCGACACAGCGCGGGAAGCTGACGAACCCCCCCGCCTCGCGCACGATCAGCTGGCCGGCGGCCGAGTCGACGCCGCGCGCCCGCCGCAGCGACAGCATCCCGTCGAACCGGCCGGCGGCGACCTGGCAGAGCGTCGACGCGATCGTCCCGAACGCGCGCAGCCGGTAGCTGATCGACTCGAGCCCGTCGATCGACGCCTTGACCCAGCGCGGGTCGGCCGACTCGATCCCGAGCACCTCGAGCCGCCCGTCCGGCCCCATACGTTCCTCCAACGTGGGGTCCAGCAGCTCGCCGTTGAGCATCGCCCCCTCGCCGCGGCGCGCCCACCACTCCTCCTGCGGGCCGAAGTCATACACGAACGCGAACACGACGTCCGCCATCGTGTCGCCCGCGGCGACCGCGATCGAGAGCGCGTAGTGCGGGATCCGCCGCTTGGCGTTGAGCGACCCGTCGATCGGATCGATGATCACCTTGACTGAGGGGTCGCCATAGTCGACCTCCCCGCGTTCCTCCGAGAGCGCGGCGAAGCGATAGCCCTCGTCGCGCAGCCGATCGAGCTCGGCCAGCACGACCGATTCGGCGCCGCGGTCGATCTCCAGCGTGCGGTCGCCGCCTCGGCCTCGCTCGCCCGTCTCGACCGCCCGTTCGGCGGTCGTCGGGACGGCCGACAGGACTTGATCGAGCCCGCCGACCGCGCGGCGGCAGACCCCAAGCCAGTCTGCGTCGAGAGCCGATCGAGTGGAGGTCATGACCGGACTTATGCTGTCAGACGTGGGGCTCGCCCTCGAACAGCTACTGCCCGACCAGCTCACCGCGGTCACCGATCGCGACGGCCCGCTGCTGGTCCTCGGCGCGGCCGGCACCGGCAAGACGCGCGTCGTGCTCGAGCGGTTTGAATGGCTCGTCGAGCACGGCTCGCGGACCGACGCGATCGCGGTGCTGGCGCCGTCATCCGGACGCGCCGATGCGATCCGCGCCGCGCTCGAGAGCGGGCTGCGCGAGAGCTACGAGGAGCTCTTCGTGTGCACGCCTGTCGAGCTCGCGGCGGTGCTTCTGAATGCCGCGACGCCCGGTGCCGACGTGCTCGATTCGGTCGTCGACGCCGGAGAGCGGTTCGCGATGCTGCTCGAGCGGATCGACGAGCTCTCGATCCGCTCACACGATTTCGGCGGCAGTGCGACCGCGCTGGTGGCGGGCTTCGTGCGCAAGATCGATCGGCTGAAGCTGAACCTGATCGGGGCCGAGGACTACGCCGCCTGGGCCGAGGCGCTCGAGCTAGGCGGAGCCGAGGCATCGGAGGCGCGACTCGAGCTCGAGTTCGCCGAGGTGTACCGCTCGCACGAGCGGATGCTGGCCGACGCCGGGGTTGCCGACGCGGGCGACCTGCTGTACGAGGCACTGAGCACGATCCGCGACCGGCCCGCCTTGAAGAACCGGTTCGAGCACGTGCTGCTGGACGACGCGCACGAGCTCGAGCCGGCGGCCGCGACGCTCGCGCGCGAGCTCGCCGGCCCCCGGCTGTGGGCCGCCGCCGACCCCGCGCGCGGAAGCTTCGAGCTGCCCGGCGCCCCGGTCGTCGCGCTCCCACGGACGCTGAGGTGCCCCGACCGCGTGCTCCGCGCCGCGCAGGCGGAGATGGAGGCCGAGTGCGAGCCGTCCTCGGCCGGCGGCGAGGTCTCATTCTGGCGGTGCGCGAACGACCGCGCCCAGGCCCAGTCGGTCGCGGCCGACGTCGAGCGGCTGATCTCGCGCGAGGGGGTCTCGCCAGGCGAGGTGGTCGTGCTCGTGCCGGCGGTCTCGCGGGAAGGCCAGGCGGTGGCGGTCGCCTTCGAAGAGCGCGCGATCCCGCACCGGGTTGTCGGCGAGGCCGCGTTCTTCCAGCGTGCCGAGATCCGCGACCTGTTGGCGTGGCTGCGGCTGCTCGCCGACCCCTCGAACGCGGCGGCCGTTGTCCGCGCGCTCGCGAGGCCTCCAATCGAGCTGCGGTCGGTCGACATTGCCCGGTGCACCCAAATCGCTCGGCGGCGCAAGCTCGACATGGTCGCCGCGCTCGCGGCCGCGACCGAGTCGCCGCAGGTGCCGCCCGAGGCCCGCGAGCGGATCATGGTGTTCCTGAAGCTGTACCGGTCGGGCGTCGCGGCGATCGACACTACGCGCCCGGACCTCTACGTCCACCGGCTGATCGACCGCCTCGGGCTACGCCGCCACCAGCTGTTCGCCGCGCAGGCGGACGTCGTCGAGCGGTTGCGGGCGCTGGCGCGCTTCGGCGAGCTCGCGTCGGGGTACGCGCGGCGCTCGCCCCAGGCGACGCCGCGGGAGTTCGCCCGATCGATCGCCGCGGTCGCGGACTCGGGGCTGCGCGATCAGGACGAGCCCGACCTCGCCGGGGCCCGCGCGGTCCAGATCGTCTCGCTCGAGGGCGCGGTCGCGCTCGAGGCCAGCCACGTCTACCTCACGGGCCTGCACGGCGGCCTTGCGGTCCCGCTCGGAGAGCGGATCCCCGAAGCGCTGCTGTCGCCGCAGGTCGCGACCGAGCAGGCCCAGTCGCGGCGGCTCGCGCTCCGTCGCGCGCTGTACGCGGCGATCACCCGAGCCCGTCGCCGAGTTGTGCTCTGCTACCCGAGCGTCAACGACCGCGGCGCCGCGCTCCCGTCCTCGCCGCTCGCGGAGGCGGCGCGCGAGGCGGTCGGCGGCGAGTGGGAGGACAAGCAGGAGGAGCTGTTCGGCCCCGCGGAGACGCTCCACTCGACCTACCGGCTGCTGCGCGACGAGCTGCTCGAGGGGACGATGCGCACGGCCGGGCGGCTCGGCGAGCTCCGCTTCGACACCGACCTCGATGTCTCGCACGCGGTCGTCCGCTACCTCGAGCTGTTGAAGCTGGCGGCGCTGATCGCGAGGGTGGGCGGGGACGACAATCAGAACGTCGCGGAGGCGCTGCGCGACGTCAACGCGCGCCTGCTACAAGCGGTCACCGCCGAGCAGCGGGAGATCCTCAGCTCCTCGGCGCTCGACGACTACCTGCTCGACGCCGAGCGCGACGCGCGGCGGCGGACGCAGGCGATCGCCGCACGCGACGAGCCGTCGCTCGAGCCGTTCCTACCCAAGCGGGGCGACGGCGTCGTGCTATCGGCCTCGGACATCGACACGTACCGCACGTGCCCGCTCAAGTACAAGTTCGCGCGCGTGTTCCGGATCCCGCAGGAGCCGACGATCCACCAGCGCTTCGGAATCCTCGTGCACCAGGTGCTCGAGCGATTCCACGGTGGCTCCGGCAACGGCGGCACGCTCCCCGAGCTGCTCGGCCTGCTCGATGCGGGCTGGCGTAGGAACGGGTTCGGCGACTCCGAGGAGGAGCGTCAGCTGCGCGGGAAGGCGGCGGCGTCACTCGAGCGCTACTGGGATCGGTTTCAGTCCGAGGAGGCCGAGCCGGTGTGGTTCGAGCGCGCGTTCACCTTCCGGCTCGGGCCGCATCTGCTGCGCGGGCGGGTCGACCGCGTCGACCGGCTGCCCGGCGGCGAATACGAGCTGATCGATTACAAGACCGGACGGCCGAAGAGCGCGGCGCAGCTGACCGACGACGTCCAGCTGTCGCTGTACGCGGTCGGCGCGCGCGAGGCGTGGAGCCTCGAGGCGTCCCAGCAGGCGTACTACTACGTGCTCGACGACGAGAAGGTCGCGGTTCCCGCGGACGGCGGCGACCGGTCCGAGTGGGTGCGCGAGGTCGCCGTCGAGGTCGCCGAGGGGATCCTGTCCCAGGGGTTCGAGCCGACTCCGTCGTATGCCGCCTGCTCAATGTGCGACTACCGGCTGATGTGCCCGGCGGCGGAGCTGTGATCCCTCCGTCGGGAGAGCAGTTCGAGATTCGCTCCGGCAACCAGCGAGCGACGGTCGTCGAGGTCGGCGGCGGGATCCGGGAGTACTTCGCCGGCGACCGGCCCGTGCTCAACCCGTATGCGCGCGAGGCGGTCAGCGACGGGGGCCACGGCGCTCCGCTGATCCCGTGGCCGAACCGGTTGGCCGACGGGCGCTACTCGTTCGACGGCGCCGACTACCAGCTGGCGTTGACCGAGCCCGACCGCCACGGCGCGATCCACGGGCTGCTGCGGTGGCGGAACTGGGCGGCGATCGAGCGCTCCGCCGACCGTGTCGTGATGGGGATCCGGCTGCATCCGATGACCGGCTGGCCGTTCCCGCTCGAGCTGTCGATCGTGTACTCGCTCGGATCGGGAGGGCTGACGGTCGAGACCCGCGCGCGCAACTCCGGGCGTACCGCGTGCCCGTTCGGGACTGGACAGCATCCGTACCTGTCGCCTGGCGCCGGGTCGCTCGACGACTGCGAGTTGCAGGCGGCCGGATCGACGCGGATCCTGGTCGACCCCGAGCGCCAAGTTCCCGTCGGGAGCGAGCCGGTCGCCGAGAGCGAGTTCGACTTTCGCGCGCCGCGGACGATCGGCGGCGCGCGCCTCGATGACCCATTCACCGATCTCGAGCGAGACTCCGACGGGCTCGCGTGGGCGCGGCTGACCGGCGGCGACGGCCGCACCGTGTCGCTGTGGTGTGACGAGTCCTACTCGGTGCTGCAGCTCTACACCGGCGACACGCTCGCACCCGAGCGCCAGCGGCGCGGGCTCGCCGCCGAACCGATGACGTGCCCGCCGAACGCGCTGCAGACCGGAGACGGGATCGTGCGGCTCGAGCCCGGAGACACGTTCGTCGGGCGCTGGGGTGTCGGGATCGACTGAGATGGGCGGGGGCCTAGCGCGCCTCCAGGTCGAGCCGCCATACGTTGCAGCGCATCCAGGTGCCCTTCGGGTACTCGAGGTCCACGTCGCAGAGAAGCTCGAAATCGAGCTTCCGGCAGATCGCGTTCGACGGCCCGTTCTCCACGGACGGGTACGCGTAGATGAACCGGCGGGTACCTTCGGACCGCGCCCGATCGATCAGCTGACGCGTCGCCTCGGCCGCGATCCCGCGGCCCTGGTGGGAGGGGACCACCGCCCAGCCGGTCTCGAACACCTGCTCGCCGTCCCACGGCCGCTCCCAGTATCCGACCCACCCGACGCGCTCTCCGTCCTGCCCGTCGACGATCCGGAACTGTCGCGACCCGGGTCGCTCGTACCGAGCCTGCCGCTCGGCGATCTTCGCTTCGCCCTCGGCCCCGCCGAGGTGCTCCATCATCGCGGGGTCGCCGACGCACCTGCGCAGCAGCGGCAGGTCGTCCCGACCCCATGGCTCCACCCGGACCGCGGCGGACAAGCTCAGCTCGGCGGGTCCTCGCCGCGCTGCCGGAGGAACCGCTGCAGGTCGCGCGCGATCGTCTCGCCCGACGGGAGCTGCCCCGGGTCCGTCGCATCGCTCTCGGCGACCTGCTCGAGTCGCTCGACGAACGCCTGTACGTCAGGGTCGCTCTGGACCGCCGCGTTGACCTGACGTTCGTACTCGCCGGCCGCCCCCTCGAGCTCGCCCGCATCGACGGCGACGCCGACCAGGCCCTCGAGTTTGCGAACGAGCGCGAGCGAGGCCTTCGGGTTCGGGGTCGCGGCGACATAGTGCGGCACCGCCGCCCACAGGCTCGCCGACGGCAGCCCGGCGACCTGGCAGGCGGCATGGAGTACGCCGACGATCCCGGTCGGCCCCTCGTACGAGGAGCGGTTCAGTCCCAGCCGCGAGATCAGCACCGGATCGGAGGCAAGCCCCGTCACCGACACCGGTCGTGTGTGGGGGACGTCGGCGAGCAGCGCGCCGAGCGTGACCACCAGTTGGGTACCGAGTGCCTCGGCGAGCTCGACGATCACCTTCGTGAACGAGCGCCACCGCATCGACGGCTCGGTGCCCACGACGAGGATCAGGTCGCGCGGGGCGCGCGGCACCCGCGCCTCGTACAGCTCGACCGCCGGCCACACGATCTGCCGGGTCTCGCCGTCGACCAGTTTCACCTGCGGGCGGGTGGCCTGGAAGTCGTAGAACTCCTCCGGGTCGATCGTCGCGAACCGTCGCGCGCCGAGCGTCGAGCCGACGAACGTGGCGGCCGTCGAGGCGGCGTCGGAGGCGTCGTTCCAGCCCTTGAATGCGCACACCATCGCGGGCGCGCGAAGGGGGTCGGGACGGTATTCCCACTGCAGCGGATGCATCCGACTCACCGTACATGATGGCCCGATGCACGCTGACGATGCGACGGTCGCGACCGCGGTCCAGGATCGCTCCGCGACGACGGTCAGCACGCTCCGTCCGGGCGCCGAGATCCGCGGCGTGTTCGCCTGCACGCGTAAGGATCGGCTGACGACTCGGACGGGATCTCCGTACCTGGCGCTTGAGCTGCGCGACAGCACCGGCACCGTCAAGGCGCGCGCGTTTCGGGAGGCGGACGCGCTCGCCGGGCGCTTCGACCGCGGTGACCTGGTCGAGGTGTCAGGGCGCGTCGAGCGGTTCCGCGACGAGCTGGTGCTCGAGGTGCTCGCGATCCGTCGCGCCGAGCCCGGCACCGACGGCGCCGACCCCGAGAGCTTCCTGCCGACCGCCTACCGGGACCTCGACGAGCTCGACGGGTTCCTCGACCACCTGGCGGGCGAGGTCACGGACCCGCCGTACCGCGCGCTGCTCGATCGCCTGCTTGCGGACCGGGAGCTACGTGCGGCGTGGCGGCGGGCGCCGTGCACGCGGGCGGGCCATCACGCTTACCTTGGTGGCCTGCTCGAGCACACGGTCGCGGTCACGCAGCTCTGCTACGAGCTCTGCCAGATGCATCCGAGGCTCGGCCAGGACCTGCTTCTGACCGCGGCGATCACCCACGATCTCGGGCGCACGCGCGAGTTCACCTACGGCGCCGAGGTCGGCCTGACCGAGGAAGGGCGGCTGCTCGGCCATCTGGTGATCGGGGAGCGGATGATCTCCGAACGGGCGAGCGGCCTGGACGAGGCCCGCCGGCTCGCGCTGCTGCACTGCGTGCTCACGCACCACGGGCCGAGCTCGGCTCCAGGCGGCCGCTTCGCGTCGGCCGAGGCGCTCGCGCTCTACCGGGTCAACGCGCTCGATGCCAGCGTCAAGGGTGCGTTCGAGCAGGGGCTCTAGGGTCGCCGCACTTGACCTTCACCGGAGCAGTTGCAACGATGGCGTGAATAAGGGGGTTAACGGCTGGAGCAGTCGTTAGCGGGTAGCTGACCGGGGCGAGGGGCTGTACGAGATGCGAGCACGGATGCTGACGACGGGCCTGACGGCGTTGATCGCCGTCCTTCTTCTAGCCGCGCCTGCGAGCGCCAGCGACGTGGTGATCAGGGACAGCGCCGTGAGCGCCGCGGGCGTGGCGGTCGACGGGTCCGGAGACGTGTTCCTGGCCGATCCGCTCAACAGCAAGGTGCTCGTGGCCAAGCCCGACGGCACCGGCGGCAATTCCGTGAGTGTGGTCGACGACACGGGTCTCAGCAGCCCGACCGCCGTGGCGCTCGACAGCTCGGGGGACGTATTCATCGCCGACAACGGAAACGACCGGGTGATCAAGGACACGCCGGACGGCAGCGGCGGCTACACGCAGTCGGTTCTCGACGCGGCCGTGACGAGCCCCAACGGGGTCGCGGTCGACGGATCGGGCAACGTCTACATCGCTGCCACGGGCGACGACAAGGTCTTCAAGGACACGCCGGACGGCAGCGGCGGCTACACGCAGTCCGTCGTCGACGGCTCGCTCTCGGCGCCGTACTCGGTGGCAGTCGATGCCTCCGGCGACGTATTCATCGGCGACGCCGGCAACAACAGGGTGGTGACTGACACGCCCGACGGGAGCGGCGGATACACACAGAGCCTCGTCGCCGCAGGAATCACGGACCCCTTCGGAATCGCCGTCGATTCATCGGGCGCGGTGTATACGGACACTCACGACTCCAGGGTGATCAAGCTGACCCCCGATGGAACCGGCGGCTACACGCGGTCCACCGTTGACGACGGCTTCGGCCTCCCGTTCGGTATCGCGGTGGACGCGTCCAAGAACGTGTTCGTCTCCGATCCGACGGTGTCGCAGACCTTCGAGGAGCAGCCCCAGGGTTGCGGCTGTTACACGCGAAAGCTGGTCGACACCGGGCTGGTGGCGCCATCCGCGGTGGCGCTCGATGGATCGGGCAGCGTGTACGTCGCTGACACCGGAAACGACCGGGTGGTCGAGGAGAGGCCCTCCGGAGGGGGGTACACCCAGGCGCTGGTCGACGACAACGTCTATCAGCCGGCCGCCGTCGCGCTCGACTCGGCCGGGAACGTGTTCATCGCCGACACCGGCGACAGCCAGGTCGTCGAGGACAAGCCCGACGGCGGCGGGGGCTACACCCAATCCGTGGTCGACAACAACTTGAGCTACCCGGGCGGCGTCGCCGTCGACGGCTCCGGGAACGTGTTCGTCGCCGACACCGGCAACAACCGGCTGGTCGAGGACACGCCGGACGGCAGCGGCGGCTACACGCAGCACGTGATCGACACCGGGACGACGCTGAGCTTCCCCTACGGAATCGCGCTCGACCGGTTCGGTGACGTGTTCATCGCCGACCTCGGCAACAGCCGGGTGGTGGAGGCGAAGGCCGACGGCCACGGCGGCTACACGCCCGTAGTCGTCGACGACAGCAACGTCAGCGCCCCCCAGGGCGTCGCGGTGGACCGCGAGGGCTGGGTGTTCGTCGGCGACACCGCGGACGATCAGGTGCTGGCCGAGCAACCCAACGGCAGCGGCGGCTATAGCCCGCACCTGGTCGAGAGCTCGAATGAGCCCGCTGGCCTCGCGACGGATCGTTCCGGAAACATCGTGATCGCCGAGAGCAACTGCGAATGCGGGCGCGTCGTCATGCATCCGATCACGCTCGCGAGCGTCGCGGTGAAGGTGACCTCCGACGTCTCCGGGAAATACAGGGTCGCGGCGACCGCGCTGGCCGACTGGGGCGAGCGCCTGCCGAAGTACTCGGACAGCTCGCCGACGTGGTTCGACAGTCACGGCGAGCTCGGGTCGCAGACGCCCGCTCCGTTCGTAGGCGGCTCGAGCGTGAGCACCGGCGTGACGATGGCCACGCCGGTGGCCAGCAACCAGGTGTTCGTGACCACCGGCGGCGTTACCGGGGCGAGCAAGCCCTTCCCGGTGTACGGCCCGGTGACCCAGTTCACGCTGGGATTCGCGAAGCCGGTGACGGCGGGGCAGCCGGTCACGGTCTCGATCTACGCCCGCGATGCCAACGGGGCGATCGTGCGGACGTCCACCGGCACGCCGGCCTGGAGCGATCTGAGCGGTTATCTGTCCGGTTCTCCGGCGGCGTTCTCGAACGGGGTGAGCACGAACACCGTGACGTTCCCGACCGAGTACCGAAAGGATCGGATCACGGTCACCGACGGTGGTGTGAGCAACCAGACGGGTCCCTTCAACGTGCTCGGACCGCTCGCCAGGTTCGGGACCGGCGTGGCTACGCCGGTCGCGGCGGGGAGCCCGTTCTCGGTGCAGGTGACGGCGTACGACTCGGTCGGTGATGTGATCACCAACTACAGCGGCACCCCCACCTGGAGCGACTCGAGCAGTCAGCTCTCAGGCTCGCCGGCCGCCTTCACGAACGGGGTAAGCGACAACACGGTGACGCTCACGAACCCGTACCACAAGGATCGGATCACGGTCACCGATGGCGGTGTGAGCAGCCAGTCCGGCCAGTTCAACGTCTACGGGCCATTCTCGAAGTTCGACCTCGCGATCCAGAAGCCGGTCACGTCCGGCACCCCGTTTGCGGTCACCGTCGTACGCGCAGGATTCCGCGGGCAACGCGATCCAGAGCTACTCCGGCTCGCCGACCTGGAGCGACCTCAGCGGGGGGCTGTCGGGATCGCCCGCCTCGTTCACCGGCGGCGTGAGCACCAACACCGTCACGCTCCCCAGCCCGTACCACAAGGATCGGATCACCGTCACCGACGGCACGGTCACGAGCCAGACAGGGCCGTTCAACGTCGGATAGGGCTTTGAGGTGCGTGCCGCTGTCGCGCAATCAGCGCGACAGCGTCACAGCCAGCACCGACAGATCGCCCACATGGTGGGCGAGGTGGACCCAGCCCGCGTCGTGGCCGTCAGTCGGGCGCGAATCAACGAGTTGCTGCGCTCGCTTCAGCGCGTCGGCGGCGTGCGCCGCGGTGCTCGCCCGGGTGGGGGCGGTTTCGGCGTGCTTCATCTCAGTTCTCCTGTTTGGGCGCGAACAACAACCCCCTCGCGGCCCTCGCTCTCGATGGTAGCCACCGGCCGAAGCCCTACCTAAAGCCGCGCCCTAGCATCCGCTGCGGCGCGGCACGGGCCTGGTGGCCCATCCAGTCTTCAAAACTGGCAGGGCCGGGCAGCCCCCGGCTTGGAAGGTTCGATTCCTTCGCCGCGTCGTGCGGCAAGCACGCCCAAGTCTTAGTCGTGCTTGCCGCGCGTTGCGGGTTCGCGGGGGCCGACGCCGAGATGCTCGTCGTGAGCGGCAAAGGAGGGGTGAGGAGATTCGGCGCTCGAGCTGCTGGTGCTCATCAAGGAGGGCTGGTGCACGCTCCCGCTCCGCGGCGAACCTCGTCCTCGGGGCCGCGCGGTTCGGCGTGCGTGAGGATCGGGGCCTCGGCCGGGCGCGCAGGGGTGGGTGGGGTGTGGCTGTTGCACTCGTTATCGCCGCGGAGGGCTGGAAGCGCTCGCTCGCGTTGTTGCGCGGCGGCTCGGCGAGTATGCGGCGGGAGGCTTGAAAGCCGCGCGCTCGCCGAGCCATGGGGTGCGTCAGCCGGCGGCGGCTGCGGAAGCCGGGTCGGCGCTGCCGGCGGCCATCGAGTGCTCGGCGCTGTCTCGCGACGGGATCAGCACGAAGGCCAGGATCGCACCGGCGACGGCGAAGCCGGCACCGACCAGGAACGCCCAGTCGAAGCCCTTGGTCAGCGCGACGGAGGCGCTGTGGGCTCCGGAGTGGAAGAGGCTCTGGGTGCGGCTGTTGGCGAGCGTCGCGAGGATCGCCAGTCCGAGCGCTCCGCCGATCTGCTGGGAGGTGTTGATCAGACCCGATGCTAGCCCCGCCTCATCCGGCCTGGTCCCGGTGACCGCGGCGATCGTCACGGACACGAACGCGAACCCAAACCCCAGGGCCGCCAGCAGCGACGGGCCGAGCACGTCGGCGGCGAACGAGCCGCCGCTGCCGGGTACCTGGGAGAACCAGAGCAGGCCGCCGGCGACCAGCAGCAGTCCGGCGATCAGTGTCGGCCTGAACCCGATCCGGGTGACCAGCTGGGACGCGAGTCCGGCCGAGACGATGATTCCGACCGCCAGCGGCAGATACGCGATTCCGGTCTTGATCGGCGAGTAGTGCAGGACCTCCTGGAGGTACAGGGAGATGAAGAAGAACATCGAGAACAGCGACATACCGAGCAGCAGCCCGACGATGTCCGCACCGCGCAGCGTCTGCAGGCGGAAGATCGAGAGCGGCATCAGCGGCTTGCGCTGCCGGGATTCGATCACCAGGAAGGCGATCAGCAGCGCGACCGCACCGGCGATCAGCAGCAGCGTCTCCGACGATCCCCAGCCGACGTTGACGGCGTTGACGATCGCGTAGACGAGCAGCGACAGGCCCGCGGTGACGGTGACCGCGCCCGGCAGATCGAACGTGTTGGTGTCGTCGTTGGCGCGGCTCTCGACGAGCGTCCGGGGCGCCAGCGCTGCTGCTGCGAGGCCGATCGGGACGTTGACGAACAGGACCCAGCGCCAGTTCAGGCCGCTGGTGAGGATGCCGCCGAGCAGCACGCCGGCCGCGCCCCCGGCGCCCGCGACGGC
Source organism: uncultured Solirubrobacterales bacterium (assembly GCA_963788565.1). GTDB lineage: Bacteria > Actinomycetota > Thermoleophilia > Solirubrobacterales > Solirubrobacteraceae > Palsa-465. The sequence goes on from CAWBHJ010000003.1 coordinate 127,728, forward strand.
GCCCCAGATGCCGAGCGCGCGGTTGCGCTCGGCGCCTTCGGCGAAGGTGGTGGTGATGATCGATAGGGCGGCCGGCGAGACGATCGCGGCTCCGAGGCCCTGCACGGCGCGGGTGGCGATCAGCCATCCCTCCGATTGCGCCAGTCCGCCCGCGAGCGAGGCGAGCGAGAACACGACCAGGCCGATCATGAACATCCGCCGGCGTCCGAGCAGGTCGGCCATCCGACCGCCGAGCAGCAGGAAGCCTCCGAAGGCAAGCGCGTAGGCGTTCACGACCCACGACAGGTCCGTCCGCGCGAAGTGCAGCGCCTGCCCGATCGACGGCAGCGCGACGTTGACGATCGAAGCGTCGATCACGACCACGAACTGCGTCATCGCGAGCAACAGCAGGGCCAGGTTCTTCGCGCGGGGGGTGTAGACGGGGGACGTCTGGGGCTTGGTTATCGCACTCATTGAAAGCTGACCTCCGGTTCCGGCTGTTCCGTCCTTAGGGTGGGCGAACGCGAGGTTCTTGGAGCGGCGCGTGTGCGCGGTCATCGGCTCATGCCTAGCATCCGGCCGAGGCCCGACAGCGCCGCGAACGCGAATCGCTGGAGGCGCGAGGTTCGGATCGCGGTCGGGTGGGCTTTGAACAGCATCGCTGCGTAGATCGCTTGACGCGGACTGTGAGGTGTTCCGGCGCCCATCTTCCCGGTCGATGTCAGTGACGCCATGTCGCGAAAGAACGCCTCGTAGTCGAGGGCGGGGCGGTGGCGATTGATGAACCTCACCGGCTCGTCGTGAGTGTTTCGCAGGGTGTGCCGGTGACCGGGAGCCGCTGCGGCGCGCTCTCCCGGACCGTAGGTACGCCAGCTGCCGTCGAGCTTGATGTCGAGTCGGCCCTCGACGATCTCAAAGCTGTCTTCAGCGTTGTCGTGCACGTGCACAGGGGGGCCGGGTTGGTGGGGGCCGAGCCAGCTATTTGCCTCAAGAACTTCACCATCGGTGTCCTCGCCGTTGCGCAGGATCTCCCACCACATATCCATGCCCGGGCGAAAGTCGATGCGCCGCGTCGCGGTAAGGCGGTTTGCAGGATCAAGGGAAGCGGTATTCACAGGGGCTCCATTAGGTCGTTGGTTCTTGATTGGTCGCAACTCTTGCGACGGGTCGTCGCGAGATTGACGTGATGCAGCGCTAGCGACGGCGCGGCATCGACACTCAGCTAGTAGTTCACCTTGGTTGACAAGCTGAGGGAAGCTTCTCACGGTTCGTTGTGTTTGTCAAGCAAGGTGAACTACAATCGTTTGGACATGCCGAAGAGCCTCCAGATCCTTTTCCGCGACGCCCGCAGCTCGATCGAGGCCGCCGTCCGCGCCGATCTCGCACAGAACGGCTTTGGCGATGTCGCGCCCGCGCACTCCGCGCTCCTGCGCGACGTCGGCGACGACGGTTCTCGCCCCAGCGAGCTCGCCGCACACGCCGGCGTCACGCGTCAAGCCATCACCAAGGTCGTAGACGAGCTCGAGCAGCTCGATCTTGTGCGCCGCGACCCAGACCCGGACGACGGGCGCGGCGTGATCGTCAGATACACCGACCGCGGACGCGCCGGCGTTGCCATCGCTCGCAAGCGGATGCTCGCGCTCGAGCGCGCCTACGCCGCGCAGGTCGGCGCCGACCGCTGGGCCGAGGTGCGCTCAACCCTCGAAACCCTGTTCGGTGACGACTGAGCTCACCGGCGTTGGACGAGACTTCCAAACGAGGATCTGGTCCTCGGAAGGAAGTCATTCGTCACGGCCGCTCCGAAGAACTACCCAGATGGGGTGTGGCTGTTGCGCTCGTTATCGCCGCGAGGGCTGGAAGCGCTCGCTCGCGCTGGTGCGCGACTCGGCGAGTATGCGCGGAAGCCCTGAAAGCCGCGCGCTCGCCGAGCCATGGGGGGAGGTGAGCCGGTGGCGGGTGCGGGAGCCGGGTCGGCGCTGGGGGCGGCCATCGAGTGCTCGTGGCTGTCTCGCGAGGAGATCAGCACGATGGCCGGGATCGCACGGGCGGCGGCGAAGCCGGCGCCGACCAGGAACGCCTTCGAATCCCTTGTTCGCCACCTACCAAGGTGCGGCCCTGCTTCAAACGCGTTCCACGATCCAGGTATCATCGCCAGACGGGACCGCCGTTCGATAGGTGAGGTCTGCGGCGTCATGCGGGACGTGTTCGGCGAGTGCGATCCAACGTTCGGATGACTGGCCTGGCCGCCAGTTTCTCCGATGCGGTCCTCGCGATTCACATCCTCGCCACGGTGGTCGGCTTCGGGGTGCTTTTCGCCTACCCCATCGTCTCCCTGGTCGCGGCAAAGGCGGACCGCCGCGCGATGCCCTGGTATCACCGGATGCAGGAGCTGTTTGGCCGCTACCTGGTTGCCCCCGGGCTGGTGGTGATTCTGATCGCCGGCATCTATCTGGCCTCCCACGAGCATCAGTGGAGCAAGTTCTACGTGCAATGGGGGGTAGGCGCGGTCGTCGTCATCGGCGGCGTTGGCGGGGGCTTCCTCGGGACGCGGGAGGGCAAGCTGGCGAAGCTCGCAGCACGTGACGTCGCCGGGACCGCTCCAGATGCCGAGGTCACATGGAGCGCCGAATACGAGGCACTGAACAAGCGGGTACTGATCGTCGGATCGATCTTGCTGCTGATCATCGTGTTGACGGTCTTCTTTATGGCGCTTCACCTCGGCGCCTGAGTGCAGGGACACTCGCCAGCTCGGCCGGGCGGCGGGCATGACTTGGCGCTGCCTAGCTTCCGTCGACGTGTGGTGAGTTCATGAGCACGATTCGAGACGATGGGCGAGCTACCGAGCGCCGCACGCACGAGCGTACGTCGGAGTCCGTGTGGCAGGCGATCTTCGGAAGCCCGATCTCGGACGAGCTGCTTGAGTGGCCCCCGGATCTGTTCGCGCTGGTGAATCTGATTCTCGAGGACTCGGAGGCGTTCCGTTTCGCCCTCTCCCCGCTCGGCGCATGGCCGCCGCGTCGCGTTCCAAACTGGGCCGACGCGGTCGAGGAGGCGGCCCGGCGCTGGAGCGCCTGGGTGGAGGACCGGCGTGGGTCCATTCCTGATCTTCTGACCGAGGAGTGGGGCGCTTTCCGTGAGCGGGCCGACGTGCCGCTCGAGCAGCTTGCAGCCGGTTACGACTGGCGTATGTGCGAGGCGCTGTTGACCTTGCATGCGATCGCCGACGAAGCTTGCGCCGGGCTTGGCATCGCCCTCGACAACTCGGACGGCCAGGCGGTCGTCTACCGCGCGCGTGGCCGTGAGCTCCTGGTCAGAACTGGATCGATGGCTCGGATCAACCCACGTTCCGTGCGGGTGCTTCCGAAGGTTCGCACCCCGTCCACGGGACGAGCGTCATTCTCACGCTACGCCTGTGTCCACGGTCCGGGGATAAACGCCCGCTGGCACAAGGCGCCCGGCCGTCATCGCGGTGCCGACCCCCGGTCCGAGTACGCGAACCTGCTGCTGCTCCCGTGGCCGCTGCGGGTGCGGGGGTCTGACTTCCATCCGGTCGAGGGCCCCGTGCAACGACTGTCGAAGGAGCCCTACAGCTTCTTCGAGTTCGCGCCCGCTGAAGGCGTCGACCTGGACCTCTTGGATCGCGTGCTCGTCGCCGCCCGCGAGGAGGCGGGGAGTGTCGACGTCGTGATTCTTCCGGAGAGCGCCGTCGACGAGGGCGACATCGAGGGCCTCGAAGTGCTCTTGGACCGCCATGCCGTGAACTTCCTCCAGGCGGGGGTTCGCGAGCGCTCACCTGGGCAGGGGCGGTTTCCCGGCAACTGGATGCACATCGGGACTACCGCGAGGCTGGAGAAAGGTGGGCCGACGTCTACCGCGCAGGACGAACCGTGGTTTCACATCCGCCAGAACAAACACCATCGATGGTCGCTCGACGAGGACCAGATCTACCAGTACCACCTGGGAGGCGCCCTCCACCCTCACATCCGCTGGTTCGAGGCGATGGAGGTCCCGCGCCGCGAGATCCATTTCATTGAAGTCGCGGAACTCACGCTCGTTTCGCTGATCTGCGAGGACCTCGCGCAGTACGACGATCTGGCCCGGCTCATCGGCTCGGTTGGCCCGACGATCGTCGCGACGGTCCTCCTCGACGGACCGCAGCTCAACTCTCGCTGGTCGGCGCGCTATGCGAGCGTGCTGGCGGATGATCCTGGCTCGGCCGTGCTGACCCTCACTTCGTATGGGATGGTGCAGCGGTCCCGACCGCACGGGCGAGACGCTTCACGGATCATCGCCCTGTGGAAGGACCCTGTGAACGGAACTCGCGAGATTCCGCTCGAGACGGGTGCGCACGCCGTTCTCCTGACGGTTTGCATGGGTCGCGCGACGCGCCGAAGCGCCGACGGCCGGCGGCCCGTGGACGACGGGACGCACGTGTTCGACGCCGCTGTACATCAGATCACCGCCGCGCCCGCGGGCTCGGAGCCATCGCCGTCGGGCGCACGCACGACGACCCACCGCGTTCTAGAGATGGACGAGTTGACGATCCTCACGGTCTGGGCAGAGGCAGTGGCCGAAGCGCTCGGGCACGCGCCGGAGCGGACCGCGGACCTGCTCGCCGAAGCGCGCCCAGGCGCCAATTGGCGGGGCGCACTCGGTCTCTCGGAGCCGTCCGCCCGGCTCGCCGAAGCTATCGACTCTCTGGTCCGGATCGTTCAAGCGGCCGCGCCGCACGGCGGCCCGCCCACGTTCGATGAGATGCTCACCGCCGCGGCAGAGGACCCGACGGCCGAGCCGGCGCTCGACCGCATGGTTCGCCGCGCGCTCCTCTCGATGCTCGAAGAACGCCGCACCCGCGAACCGGTGGAAGGGGATCGCCGGGCATGACCCGCCCGCCCCTAGTAGGCCCGGGGCGGCGACCACTCCTGCCCAGTGAGTACGCCGACGAGTTGGCCGCGCCCTTCGCACTGCTGGGCGAAACATGAATCACCGCGCACGCTCGCCCCGCCCATGCGCGCCCGCACGAACCCAGGTCTCGACACCAGAGACGACATGCGCCGCGCATCTCGCCAAACCCGAGACGGTCGTCGGCGCGCGGTGGAATCAAATCGATCGGCTCCCGGTCGCAGCGCGCTCGTGGCCGAAACCACCGGAGGGGTCGTGATTCCCTTTTTCATTCCCCCGAGACTCGGACCCCAGTAGGGACGGGCGTTTGCGGCCGGGCCTGCAAGTCTTCAAAACTGGCAGGGCCGGGCAGCCCCCGGCTTGGAAGGTTCGATTCCTTCGCCGCGTCGCTCCAGGATTCTCCTGCCGGTAACTCGCGTCGCCCTCGTGTCCGTGCATCGCAGGTCGCCGATCCCTCGCAGTTGAGATGCAGGACCGATGAGATGGGCCTTGCAGGTCACGGGCGGATGTCCGTGAGTCCGACTCCTACCGGACCGAGCGGACGATCCTGTAGTTCCTCGCGACCGCTAGACGCCGACGTTCGCGCCGACGGCCTGCTCGATCCGTTCGCCGAGCTCGTGGTCGACGTTCTTCCAGTACTCGAACGCACGCGCGAGCACCTGGTCGGAAACGCCGTCCGAAAGGTGGCCGGCGATGTTCGAGACCAGGCGCTGCCGCGCGTCCTCGTCGAGCACCTGGCGCACCTGCGTACGCGCCTGGCCGTAATCGTCGTCGTCCGGTCGCAACGTGTAGGCGGATCGCACCATGTCGCCGTCGGCGGCGAATAGGCCGGCATCGTCGGTCTGCGATGGATCCGCCTTGGGACCGTCGTAGGAGTTCGGCGCGTAGACGGGATCGGCGACGTTGACCGTGCGCATCGCGCCGTCCTTGCTGTAGCTGTGGACGGGCGCCTTCGGCGTGTTGACCGGGATCTGCTTGTAGTTGACCCCGAGCCGCGCGCGGTGCGCGTCGGCGTAGGAGAACCCGCGCGCGAGCAGCATCTTGTCTGGGCTGAGTCCGATTCCACGCACGAGGTTGTTGGGCTCAAACGCCGCCTGCTCCATCTCGGTGTGGAAGTCGGTCACGTTGCGATCGAGCGTCATCGTGCCGACCTTGATCAGCGGGTAGTCGCTGTGCGGCCACACCTTGGTTAGGTCGAATGGATTGAAGCGATACGTCTTGGCGTCCTCGAACGGCATGATCTGCATGTGCAGCGTCCAGCTGGGGAACTCGCCGTCGCGGATCGCCTCGAACAGGTCCTGCCGGTGGTAGTCGGGCGTCTCGCCGGCGACCCGGTCGGCTTCCTCCTGGGTGAGGAAGTCGATCCCCTGATCGGTCTTGAAGTGGTACTTGACCCAGAACTTGTCGCCTTGCGCGTTGACCCACATGTAGGTGTGGCTGGAGTAGCCGTTCATGTGCCGGTACGTCTTGGGAATGCCACGGTCGCCCATCAGCCATGTGACCATGTGTGCCGATTCCGGCGACAGCGTCCAGAAGTCCCACTGCATGTCGTGGTCGCGTAACCCGTTGTCGGCGCGGCGTTTCTGGCTGCGGATGAAGTGCTGGAACTTCATCGGGTCGCGAACGAAGAAGATCGGCGTGTTGTTGCCGACCATGTCGTAGTTGCCCTCGGGCGTGTAGAACTTCAGCGCGAAGCCCCTGGGGTCACGCCACGTGTCCGGGCTCCCGCTCTCTCCGGCCACGGTCGAGAAACGCGCGAGCATGTCGGTCTTGACGCCGGGCTGGAACAGCGCTGCACAGGTATAGGCGCTCACGTCCTCGGTTGTCTCGAACACGCCAAACGCTCCGGAGCCCTTGGCGTGGGGCTGGCGCTCGGGAATCCGCTCCCGGTTGAAGTTCGCCATCTGCTCGATCAGGTACTGGTCCTGAAGCAGGACCGGGCCGTCCGGGCCGACGGTCAACGAGAACTCGTCGCTGGCGACAGGGATGCCGGCGTCGGTTGTCGTGGGAGGTCGTTTGTCGCTCACCTGGCGCTCCTCTCTGGCTCGTGGGTCTTTGCACATTGTCTGCACCTCGACGGAGGAGTCCAAACCGACCGGGGCGAGCAGCGCCGGGAAGAATCGGCCGCCGGGGGCGCTGTCCGAGACTGAACAGCTGTTCGAGTGCGATCGTCGGAATAGGGGTTTGTGGTGTGTCCCACGCAGCCATGCCTGGCGGGGTCGGGGGCCCCGGCGATCCCGGGGCCCCCTGTGTGACGTGTTTCAGGTGGATTCAGCTGGCAGGCACGCTTGAGCCGAGCCCGAGGGCCTGCAAAATGCGGCTGAGCTCTAGCTGCGTGAGCCCGGCCGCCAGGTTGGTGATGCCGAGTTGGTTCAGCAGGTGTTGCAGCTGGGTTGTCGACAGGTTCAGGCCGAGGCTGCTGAGCAGGCTCTGCAGCCCGCTGAGGCTGTTGACCCCGGTGCCGCCGGCGAGGCCGCACAGGAGCTGGCCGAGCAAGCCCTGGCTGGGAACCGCATCGATCGTGACGATCACGGGGTTCGCTGTGGTCTTGCCGTAAAGGTCGACGTCGAGCCCGAGCAGGTCCAGGTGCAGCGGCCCAAGCACCAGCTTCAGCACCTGGCAGCCCGCTGGCTGCGCCGCAGCCACACGCGCGGGCAATGAGTCAGCCGCGGCGAGCACCTGCAGCGAGTGGCCGTGCAGGCGGGAGTTCAGGTCGCGCGCGACACGGGGGAATGTGACCTTGGCGTTGGCGAGCGCGCAGAACAGGTTGCCGAGCACCCGGCCACGTAGGGCATAGACGTCCAGACTGATGTATGAGGTTTGGACCTGCACTCCGAGCAGCTCAAGGTCGAGAGGCGCGAGCCGCAGGGTGATGACGTCACACCGTTGATTACGGCTGGCGGCCACGACCGCGAACTTCACCGGCGCGCTGTCGCGCGAGACACCGGTTCCGGACTGCAGCTTGCCGGTGAGTACCCCGTCGGCAACGACCCCGGCTGTTGTGGCTCGGAAACTGGTGATCCTCGCTGTCAGCGAGAGTTTCGAGGACCTGGCACCGACGGTCGGCACACTCGAGCGTGCGGTCGCCGGCGATACGACTGCCAGGAACGCGAATATTGAGAAACCGGCTGCGACGAGCTTGCGCATCGTCACCTCCTTCCGTGGTGGATGAATGATGCGTCTCCCGCCGCGGGCTTCCACTACCCGAAACGCCGCTCTCTAACCGCTCCGAGGCGCGGCTAGGGCCTGCGATGAGGACTGCCGGCGAGAGCCGCTCGGCGATTACATGCGCCCGGGCCGGGGCAGGCAGACGATGTGAGAATCGGATACTTCCTGTCTAGCGAGGAGTGGGGGCCCGCGGAACTGGTAGGCAACGCCGTGAAGGCGCAGGCGGCCGGGTTTGACCATCTGTGGATCTCCGACCACTACCACCCGTGGAGCGAAGAGCAGGGGCACAGCCCGTTCGTGTGGTCGGCGATCGGCGCGATCGCTCGCGCCGCCGAGGGCGTGACCGTGAGCACCGCCGTCACCTGCCCGACGATCCGGATTCATCCCGCGGTGATCGCGCAGGCGGCTGCCACCTCCGCGGTGCTGCTCGACGGGCGCTTCCGCCTCGGCGTCGGTAGCGGCGAAGCGCTGAACGAGCACATCCTCGGCGACCGCTGGCCCGAGGCCGACGAGCGGCTCGAGATGCTCGAGGAGGCGATCGAGGTGATTCGCACGCTCTGGCAGGGCGGGGTGCAGAGCCACCGCGGCCGCCACTACCGCGTGGAGCACGCGCGCGTCTACGACCTTCCGGACCGGCCGCCGCCGATCCTCGTCTCGGGCTTCGGTCAGAAATCGCTGGAGCTCGCGGCACGCGTCGGGGATGGGTACGTGACGGTCGGACCCGACGAGAAGTCGGTTCGCTACTTCCGAGAGCACGCGCGCGACGGAACCCTGGTCCAGGGCGGACTCAAGGTCTGCTGGGGTCAGGACGAGCGCGAGGCGACCAGGACCGCTCATCGGCTGTGGCGCAATGACGGGTTGCCCGGCGAGCTCGCGCAGGTGCTGCCGACGGCCGAGCACTTCCAGCAGGCCAGCGAGCTCGTGACCGAGGAGCTGATCGCCGAGCAGATGCCGTGCGGGCCGGACGTCGACCGGCACGTGGAGATGGTCGAGGCGTATGCCCGGGCGGGCTTCGACGAGCTCTACATCCAACAGATCGGGCCACGGCAGGACGCGTTCTTCGAGGCGTATCGCAACGAGGTCCTGCCGCGCGTCCAGGAGATCGGGGCCGTCGCCTGACCGCGGATGAAGCTTGGCCCGGGATACCTCGGAACGAAAGCGCTGCATGGCGCTATGCGGGGCCGGGCGGCGGTCGAACTTGCCCACTGGGCCGTCGGCGCGGCGGCCGGTGCCAGCTATGGGGCGCTCCCTGAGGCCTGGCGCAAACGCTCGTGGACCGAGCCCCTCTACGGCCTGGCGATCTGGACCGGGTTCGAAGCGACCGCTCCGCTGCTGGGACTCCCTCATGCCGAGGGAGGACGGCTCATCGAGCGGCTCGCGATCGCAGCCGACCACGCTCTCTACGGCTTCGTCCTCGACGAGATGCGGCCATCTCCGCAGGGCTGACAAGCGTCGATCCGTAGGTTCGTGGACAGCACCGCCCAGAGGATTGCCCTGATGAGCGCCCTCGCGAGACGACTCCTACCCTGCGCCTCGACGTGCCGCATGTCGACGCCCGCACCGTAGGTGATCTGGAGCTAGCCCAATCCGGCGGGCGCACGCGAGCCAGACCGCGAGCGGAGACGAGCAAGCCCGGAAGCGATGTCCGGCGCGGAGGGAACGTCAATCGGTGCCTCGGTCGCCCCCTCACGAGGGCGAGCCATCCGGTAGAGTCGGCGCCGAACTTCCCTGGGTCGTCGGAAGTGATTGGGGTCTCATAGGGGTCGATGCGCGGGAACGGCATCGTGCCGCGAAGCGTGTGCCAGGCGCGCTGGCTCCAGCCTGATCTGGGACCCGCTTTCGTACCGAATGATCGCCGCTTAGTGTCAGCCTCCCGGAGTTCCAGGTTGGTCAGTGCTCTGCGAGTGAGCTTTGGTGTCGTGCTGTTCGCCGGATGGGTAGCCGAAACGATCATTTGGGTGGCCAGCACCATCCATCTCGCGAACGCGGGGGAGACGATGGCCGTGGTCAGCGCGGTGGTTGCGCTTTTGCTGTTAGCCCTGCTGGCTGGGATGGAAGGTCTCGAGGTCGCGGTCATCGATCACTGGCGCACCGTCTTTATCGGCGGCAGTACGTCCGAGTTGGCCCGTTGGCTGTCGGCCAGGCAGCTGTTCGTGGCGCTGACCGTCACCAGCGCCACCCTGCTCGCTCGGCGATCCGTGATCGTCGTGCCCTTCACCTCCGCGCGTGTGACGGCGGGCGTTCCAGCAAGCGTGTTCGACCTGACGTGGATTGGCTTTACCGTGCTGTGGTTTGGTCAGATCGTTCCAAAAGCGCTCGCAGCGACGAACTCCGTGGGATACCTCCAGCTACTTCGCCGGCCTCTATTTCCGCTCGTCGCGGTTGTGCGCGCCGTTGGAGTCACGCAGCCAGGAGAATGGGTTGCTTCAACGGCCAGCCGCATGATGGGGTGGACGCGAAAGACTCCTGAGGAAATCGTCGCGGAGGCTGCGGCGGCTCAAGCGTGGAGCGCGCTGACGCCAGAAGACGGACCAGCGTCAGAGGACAAGCGTGGCTGATCGAGGAGCAGCCGACTGGTGCCGTTAACCAATTTCGACGTCGTGCGCCTACGGGGGCCACGGTCTTCAAGACTGGCAGGGCCGGGCAGCCCCCGGCTTGGAAGGTTCGATTCCTTCGCCGCGTCGCCCAGGTGATGGGCACTTTGTTTGCGGCGGGCGCCGCGGGGCGCGTGGCGGGTTCGTTACGTGATCGTGATCTGGGGAGAGGACGCGAGGTTGGTGAGGGTGCCGGTGGCGATCGACTTCTGCATCGCTTGCCAGGTCTGGGTGCTGGGGGTGGCGGGGGCGGTGGCGCCGGGTCCGCCGCCGGTCTTTGAGCCGTAGGTGATCGTGACCGTTTGTCCGGCTGGGAGGTTGATCCCGGAGATCGTGATCGTCTGCCCGGAGGCCGTTAGGCTGCCCGCGCTCGCGGTCGTGTATCCCGCGGCGGTGGCGGTCGTCGAGGGGGCGCTCCATCCGTGCGGGACCGCGAGCCTGAGCGTCCCACCCGAGATCCCGCCGGTCGCCGCGGTGTACGTGAACGCGATCGTGTGACCGGTCGAGGACGCGCTGACCGAGCTCGTCGGGGTGGTCAACGCGCCCGAACCGTTCGCCGCGGACATGGCCGTCTCGACCATCCCCGCGCCGCAGCGCGATGCTGCCGCGTTGTTCGGGTCCCCGCCATAGCTCGCGGACCACAAGTAATCACCGACGGTCGAAGGCGTGAACGCGGCCGACGGGTGATATGTCTGATTCGCGGACACGGTTGCGGTGCCCACCGCCGTCGCTTCCTCATCGCCCGCAAGGGAACTCAGCTGCGCCTGACCTGGAAGCGCGTCCCGGGCATTGCGCGGTACGTCCTCATCCTGAGGCTCTCCGACGGGCGAGTGCTCGGTCGGTAGGAGCGGCCGGCTGTACCGCGCGGCAAAGGGCGTATCGGCGCGTTCCTGTGCGGCGAGCGGTCGCGGCCGTGCTACGGGGTGAGCACGATCTTGCCGCGCAGGCCGCCGCGTTCCAGTCGAGCGTACGCGTCGCGGAAGCGCTCGAACGGGAGTGTCTCGGCGACCCGAACCGTGAGTTCGCCAGCCACAGCGCGAGCTGCCAGCTCGGCCAGCGTCCCGGCGTCTGGCTGCACCTGCACGGTCTCCGGAGCGATGCCCCGAGCGGCGTCGGGGACCGCGGTGGGTACCGACGTGACGAACGTCCCGCCGTCCCGAACGCACACCATGGCCCTCGCCCCTAGGCCGACCGTATCGAGACATGCGTCGACGCCGTCCTGCCATTCCCCACGAATCTCCGTCTCGAGCTCGCTGCCAGTGCCCACGACGATCTCAGCGCCGAGTCGGCGCGCATCGTCTGCATCGGCTTCACGAACTGCAGCGACAATCCGTGCGCCGCGTGCGCGGGCGAGCTGCGTCGCAAATCCGCCGACCATCCCGGCCGCGCCTGTCACCAGCACCAACTGGCCGTCGCTGATCCTGGCGGCGTCCACGAGGAGGCGGGCGGTAAGGCCGCAGACCGGCAGCGCGCCGCCCTCGGAGAAGCCGAGAGAGTCGGGCAGCGGTGAGAGGATCGCCGACGGCACGGCAATCCGTTCGGCGAACGAACCCACTCCCATCCACGGCTGGACCACGAACCCGAGAACCCGTTGCCCGTCGTCTGTCTCGCCCGCGAAGTCCCACCCCTGGACCTGGGGGAAGTCTGTGGAGCCGCCGACGGTCGCGAAGGCTCCGTTTGCGCCAGCCAGGTCCCAAGGCCCGAGAGACGCCGCCCGGACATGGACGAGCTGTTCGCCATCGGCCGGCACCGGGTCGGCCACCTCGGAGAGCGCCAGCCCGTCCAGCCCCGTGAATGAATTCAGAACCACGGCGCGCACGCGCGAGATTCTCGCAGACGACCGCGGGGGCACTCGAACTCTGGTTCACCAACAGCGACGTCGTCTGTGGCGATCAGTAGGCGCGGGTGTTGTAGATCACGATCAGGCTGACGATCTTCCCTTCGCGGACGGTGAAGTAGTTCGTCAGGATCAGTTCGTCGGGGAGGTCGGTCTTGTCGTAATCGCCGTCGTAGCGGCCGCGGACGATCGTCTCGCCGTAGTGGTTGATGACCTCGGTGACCTCGACCGTGACGTTGTCGCCGACGATCTCCTTGGCGACCCAGCGGCGGATTGCGTCGGCGCCCCAGAACTCGCGGCGGACGTCGTTGACGAATGCATCAGCGGCGAACGTCGCGACGATCGCGTCCTGGTCGTGCGCATTGACCGCTGCGAAGTGCTCGGTGACGATTGGGTCAAGGGCGGTGGTGGTGCTCATGAGAGCCCTCCTTGGTTGTCGGGGTGACTGCCGCCAAGGCAGCGATGACTCCAAGCTTGGGGCCTCCAGCGACGGGAGGGTCAAGGGCCAGCCTTCGCCTTGACCCTCCAGCAGCGGGAGGGTCGATACTCCGCTAATGAGGCCGCGGGTCACCATCGGCGAGTTCTCCCGCGCGTCACAGCTGAGCGTTAAGACGCTGCGCCACTACCACGAGGTGGGGCTGCTCGAGCCCAGCCAGGTCGATCCTGCCAACGGATATCGGTACTACGCCGAGGATCAGATCCCGGTCGCCCAGGTCATCCGCCGCCTGCGGGGCCTGGAGATGCCCGTCGCAGAGGTCAAGTCGGTCCTAGCCGCGCCCGACGCCGAGGCGCGCAACCGCCTGATCGTTGCGCATCTCGACCGTCTCGAGGGCAACCTGGCCCGAACCCAGGCCGCCGTCCTCGAGCTACGCGGGTTGCTCGAGCGACCGGAAACGCCGCGCGCCGTGGAGCATCGGACCGTGTCGCCGACCGCAGCAATTGCGATCCAGGCCACGGTCGATCGAGAGGACCTACTCGTCTGGTGGCGGGGGGCGCTGGGAGAGCTCCACGCGGTCCTCGGCGCCCAAGACCTGCCACCAGCCGGGGCGCCGGCCGGCATTTACGCAAACGAGATCTTCCAGCACGGTCGCGGCGACGCGACCGTGTTCATCCCCACTGGCGGAGCGGCCCGCGCAGTCGGCCGCGTCGAGCCGGTCGTCGTGCCGCCGGCCGAACTCGCGATCATGCTCCATCGCGGCTCGCTTCGTGACGGCGACCTCACTTACGGCGAGCTTGGCGCCCACGTGTTGCGGCACGAGATCAGCGTCGACGGCCCGCTGCGCGAGTACTACTTGGTCGGCTTCCTCGACACCGATGAGCCCGCCGACTGGGAGACCGAGATCGGCTGGCCGATATTCCTCTCCGCTTCCTGAGCTCCCCGCACAGCGCACGCTTTGAGAGGCTTTGTTGGTGCGTGTGCTGATCCCTCTCCCGGACCGCGATTTCGATGTGACCGAGGTCTCGGTGCCGTGGCGGCTGCTGACGAACGCTGGTCATGACGTGGTGTTCGCGACCGAGCACGGCGGCGTTGCTCCCGAGGCGGACAGGCGATTGCTCGACGGGGTCATCTTTGGCCGGCTCGGGGCCTACGAAGAGGCAAAGGCCTTCTACTGGCAGCTTGTGGAGACGACGGCGTTTCGGCAACCGCTCGCGTGGGCGGACCTACGCCCCGGCGACTATGACGGTTTGCTGCTGCCGGGCGGCCACGCGCCCGGCATGCGCCAGTACCTCTCCTCGATAGAGCTCGGAGGAAAAGTGGCCGAGTTCTGGGGGCTGGATCGGCCGGTCGGCGCGATCTGCCATGGCGTCCTGGTTTTGGCCCGCGCGGGCGACCCGCTGATCGGACGCAGCGTGATCGCCAATCGCAGGACGACCTGCCTGCCGAAGTACATGGAACGAGGGGCCTACTACCTCACCGCGTGGAGACTCGGCCGCTATTACCGAACCTACCCGGCTTACGTCCAGGACGAGGTCACGGCTGCGCTGAACGACCCCGGGCAGTTCGTTCGTGGCCCGCGCACCCAGCGTCGCGGCACCGCCATGGACGACAGCGCCGCTTTCGTGGTCCAGGACGGTAACTACCTGTCCGCGCGCTGGCCGGGCGACGCGTACCTGTTCGCCGAACGGTTCCGGCGCATGCTTGAGCAGACTTCTGGTCCGTAGGGCTGATTGACCCCTCGCTCGAGAGCTGTCGAGGGCGCCTCGAGCGGGATATGGTTGCTCGCGTGGGCGCTTGGGGTACCGGGAGCTTTGAGAATGACGCAGCGAACGACTGGTTCTTCACGGTCGAGGAGGCGGTGGAGCCAGGCTTGGTGATGGCCTCAGCACTCGATGACGCCCTCGCGGAGGCGGGTGACCTGGAGCTGGATTCCGCGACGGTCGCAATCGCCGGTGCGGAGCTGCTGGCTTCGTGCGCCGGCCAGGCGGCCGATGACCTACCCGACCACATCCGACGATGGGTCACCGAGCACCCGCATCAACCCCACGGTGCCGAGATCGAGCAAGCAGTGAGGGCCGTTGAGCGTGTCCGTGATGAGAGTGAGCTGCGCGAGCTCTGGGTCGGAGAGATGGGTCAAGACAGCGCATGGAATCGAGCGGTCGCTGACCTGATCGCTCGTTTACGACGCTCCGGTACAGACGCCCCGGCAGCGCTCCGTCCCTAGGCGGCGGACTAACGCCGTCCTCCGCTGCTTCGCCGCGTCGTGGCTCAGCGCCAGGCGAAGACGGGCTCCCCGATGTGATGGACACGCTCGTCGGCTTGACCACGAAGCGCGACCTGTCTGAACTGGAATAGAACCGCAGCGGTCGGGGCGTGGATGAGGTCGTTGCCCAGCGGAAGCTGAAGGATCGGCTGGTCGCTCTCGGGGATCGTGAGGAAGCGTGGTTCGGAATCCAGCAGCGCCTGGAGTCCGATTCGGTAGACCGCCAGCACCTCGTCGGGGGCCGGGACGATTGCTGGGTCTGCGGGGCCCCACAGCACCACGGGACTGATCACGAAGCCGGAGCGAGTGGGGTAATCGTCAAGCCAGCCAAGGACATCCTCGCTACCTAGGCTTAGCCCGAGTTCCTCACGCACCTCGCGGAGAGCGGCGTCGACCGGCGTCTCGCCGGCATCGAGCCGTCCCCCCGGGAGCGCCCACTGCCCAGCGTGTCGGCGTAGCTTCGCCGCTCGCCGGCACAACAGGAACGCGCCACCGCCGGCAACTCCGATCATCCGCCCGTCGAGCGGACGGCCGTGGAGGTCGCGAGGGTCTCCCGGCACGATCGACATGTCAACCGCCACGACCGGATCGCCGTCATCACGCACGGCGTGGCTGTCGGTCAGCACGATCGCCACCGCGGCATGGCGACGACCTTCAAGCGGCTGAACACGACGCTGATGCGCCTCGAGGTTCACGCGGATCCGACCGCGAAGATGCTCATCGAACGAGATCACGCTCGGCGGGAATCCTCGCACCGCTGGGGCTGACAAGGCGGATCCGGCGTGTCATGATCCTGATCATGGTCGGGGGCCGACCAAGCTGTGCGGTTGCTGTCGACGATGGCGGGGGGAGCGACGCGGCAATTAGCGCCGTGACGTCGCTGATCGATACCGCCTTGACCCGCCGTCGGTTGCTCATGGCGGGCGGCGCGGCCGCTCTTGCGGCGATCGTGGGAGAGCTGCCTGGAGCAGTCACCGCCGTGAGAGGGTTCGTGACCCCAGCTCATCTGCTGCGCTCGAGCTACGTTCCCCTGATCGGCGCGCCGTTCGAGTTGACCGACCCCGGGCGGCGACGTGTCGTTGCGCGTCTTCTCTCGGTCTCGGACCTCGGCATCGGCAGGCGCATGCGACCGCTGGCCGGCGCCGATGACGCTTTTGCGCTGCTGTTCCACAGCTCGAGCGGCTCGCGGCTCGAACAGGCCGTGATGAGCATCCGAAATCCAGTTCTTGGTCGCTTCGAGCTGCTCGTGTCGCCGGCAAGCACAGGCCGCCGGGGCCAGGACTACTCGGCCGCGATCAACCGGGCCCATCCGCCGAGGCTCTGAGGAGGCACAGAATGTCCGAACCGTTCGTTGGCGAGATCAGGATCGTCGGCTTCAACTTCGCGCCGCAGGGGTGGGCGCTTTGCAACGGCCAGCTGCTGGCCATCTCGCAGAACACCGCG
The DNA here is from genome assembly GCA_963788565.1 of uncultured Solirubrobacterales bacterium. Taxonomy (GTDB): domain Bacteria; phylum Actinomycetota; class Thermoleophilia; order Solirubrobacterales; family Solirubrobacteraceae; genus Palsa-465. Next base: position 144,353 of record CAWBHJ010000003.1, read on the forward strand.
CTCTTCTCCCTGCTCGGTACGTTCTACGGCGGGGACGGTAGGAGCTCCTTCGCCCTCCCTAACCTGCAATCCCGCGTGCCCGCGCACCAGGGCACGGGCACGGGCCTCTCGTCGTACGTGGTGGGCCAGGTAGGCGGCGCAGAGAGCGTCACGCTGACAACAGCGCAGATGCCCAAGCACGCCCACGGGCTGAATGCCGTAACCACAGCGCGTACGAGCGGACTTCCCACCGGCCACGTGCTCTCAGGAAACGGCGCGTACGGCAACCCTCCGACGACTACCCAGCTCGATCGGTCCGCGATCAGCGGCCAGGGCGGCAGCCAACCTCACGAGAACCGACAGCCGTTCCTCGTTCTCAACTTCATAATCGCCCTCCAAGGCATCTACCCGGCGCGAAGTTGAGGAACGAGGAGCGCACGGGCACAGTCGAACTCCGACCAGCCGCGCCCTCCGACGAGCCGTTCCTGCGAGAGCTGGACGGCGGCGTTGCGGCCGAGCGGCTTGGTCAGGGCGGTCTGGACCCGGATACCCTCGCGACCCTGGTGGAGATGCAGGTCGTCGCTCGACGTCGCGACCGCGCCGCCAGTTACCCCGATGCCGACGAGCAACTGATCATGCTCGACGGCCGTCTCGTGGGAGCTGTCTTGATCGATCGCTCACGCGAACGGATTCTGATCATCGATTTGGCGCTCATGCCGGACGCGCGGCAGCGTGGAATCGCCTCGACGATCCTCGCGGGGCTGGCCGAGGAAGCCGCTCGACCGGGGGTCCGGCTCCGTGCCACGACACAAAGTACGAATGTGAGTGCGCGACGGCTCTACGCCCGTGCCGGCTTCAGGGAAGTCGTCGACGACGGGCTGAACGTGTCGTTCGAGCGCCAGCCCACCCAGTAGGTCAGCGTCAGCGCACTCGGTTTGCAGATACGCGCGTCAACGCGTGAACTGTCGGTAGCTCCACGATCGCAGCGATCATGCTGAGCCTACGGCTGCTGCGCGCCGCGGCGAAAAGCAGCCACCCGAGCAGATCCGCATCAGCCGCGCTGCCCGGCCAAACCCTGGGGTGGGTCCCTAGGGCGAATGCGCTCATGGGTCGGTTAATCTGATTCGGGAGGCTTCTGGTTGTGGCTGGGGCGTGGCTGTGAGGCGATACATCAGGATGCGGCATCGATCCGATGGCCGCCAAGGTCTAATGCCGTTCGGTATCTCAATCGCGAAAAGTCCAGGGTGCCCCCCTCGCCCAACCGGCTCTACAGTCGCCGTGCGGCGGATTAGGGGCTTCACGACTGCAAGGAGGACGGGGTGCGTCCACTACTGGCATCAACGGCGGGCCGGCTGCTCGGAGCCGCCGCTTGGGTAAGCCGACGTCGAACTCGAGGAGAACTACTGTGAGCCGCATCGCACCGCTCGAGATCCCTGAGCGCATCATGAAACAGCTCGTCGCCCACCGGTTGGCGGTCGCCGTTACGTCGGCGCTCCTCCTTCCCGCCCTCGCGGCCTCACCGGCCGGCGCCACGTCGGTCCTGATCGATCAATTCGCCACCAGCCCACCGCCGAGCGGGCTGAAGGTCCAGGTCATTCCCGGCTCAAATGACGATTTCACTGTCACCAATCCTCAGTCGAACGGATCCGGCGAGGTGATCACGAGCATGCATGTACACGTTGGACCGATCGAGGGCACGGAGGGCTTCTCAGCGTCTGGTCCTCCGACGCGCGCTGATGGCAGCACGACGCCGGGGCCGAACGGCACGTGTGCGCCAGATCCTCCCCCGAACATCGTTCAGAACGGGAGTGATGTCAGCAGCTATGCCACCTGCGACCTAGCTGACGACACTGCCGCGACGTCGACTGGAGCGATCCTCCCCGGCGAGAGCCAGACGTTCTCGTTTGTCCCGGCCTTCCCACGCTCCCCCTCCTTGACTAACCCGCGGAATTGGGTCATCTACGTCAACTTCAACTTCTCGAACCTTCCGGCGAACTGCCGCCCGACGATCATGAGCGACTTCTCGAACGCCGTTTTCGGGAGGATCGCTGACGATTGCATCACGCCGACCCACACGACGATCACTCAGGCCAAGATCAATCAGAAGCGCCGAACCGCGAGCTTCCAGCTCAAGGCAAAGCGCGCAACGGGATTCGTCTGCCAGCTGGTCCGCAATGGCAAGGTGATGTTCCACAAGTCCTGCGGTCACCAAAAGGTCTACGCCAACCCGCTCCCGGCTGGCTCGTACGGCTTCACCGCCGTGGGTGTCAACCGCGTGGGCGACGATCAGAACCCAGCGTCGTTCGCCTTCACGATCAAGTAGGGCTGAGCGGGACCGCTTCCAATTCGCCCTGATCCCTCGCCAACCCCTCGCGGTCGCGACTTGGGGGCGTACGTTGCCCTTGTGGTCGTGATCGCGGCCAAGGGGGGCCAGAGATAGGCGCGGACCGGAAGTGTTGAGAGCACGCCTTTGCCTGGCGTCACGTTGCCGGCTCGGTCAGATGCTCACGTGGTAGGGGAGGTGAACGGCGCCGTTTCGGAACCGCGATTAGAGTCGCCGTTGTGAGCGAGTTCTTTCGGCCTCCGCCGCGGGCTGGGGCGGAGCTAGCTTTGGGCAGCGATCCGCCGCGATGGACCGGACGGCCGCAAGGCTCGCCGCCAGGGGAGGTGGTGAACGATGTGATGCTGGCGCGCTCGGACTCGGCCGCGGTGTACATCGCCTACGTGGACGCCTACCCGGAAGGGTTTGAGTTTGACGTCGAAGCGATCACTGTCGGTGCGGAACACGAGTTTCGCCGCGAAGGGGAGGAGTTTGTTCCCGACATCTTTGGTCGCCATTGGCCGATGGTCGGCGAGAGGCGCGACGCGATCCCTCCGCAGCTGCTGAGGATCGGTGTGCAGTTCGCTGATGGGCGCGGTGCGACGAACATCATCGGTCACGACCAACCCGCGGATGGCCCAATCTTGTGGCCATTGCAGGGCGGGGGCGGCGGAGGCCGTTTCCATCAGGGCTATTGGGTGTCGCCATTGCCGACATCAGGCCCGGTTGCGCTCGTTTGCGAGTGGCCCGCCGCCGGAATCCCGCTCGTCCGCCACGAGCTCGACGCTGAACTGTTTCTCGACGGCGCCGACCGGGCGCGAGCTGTCTTTCCTGACGGGCCGCGAGTGCTCATGGACGGCCGCGAGTGGAGCCTCGGGACGGATGCCGATGTCGCGTGGATCAATAACGGGACGTCCCCCGGCACGGCCATCACGGCCGCGATCCCGCCGATCTTTGCCTCCTACTGCACGCTGGTGCTGCCCCGGAACGACGAGGCCGAACTGAAGCAGCAGGAGGAGGCTGTGATTGAGCTGCTCGCCGAACGGACGGAGGAGCAGCCGTGGTGGCTTGGATACCTCGACACCGGAGGGAGCGACGTCGTCTTTCCCTACGCGCCGAGGGCGACGTTGTATTCCGGCTGGGAGTACGTACTGATCGAGGCAGGTCGCGAGCAGGCCGCGGTCTGGCGCAAGGATCGCGATTGGAAAGGCGTTCTGCCAGATCTCATGTTCCCCGCCGATCACGCGTGGCTTCTCTCGACCTTGTGGGACGACGACTGGACATGCATCGGCGGATCGAGAGAGCTCGTGAACGCCTTCCTCGCCCATCCCGATCTGCGACATCGTGTCCGCGAGATTGACACGTCGGCCGAAGACGCGACTCCGCCCGGCCACACCGCGTATTGAAAGCCGCGAGCAAAGCGGGCCGCTGGCTCGCCCTCGGCCTAGCAGCTGTCGTTTGGCGCCGTCGGGATCGTCTGGCAGTTGGTTGACGCGGTGTTGCCGTCGCCGCCGAGGATCGAGGTCCCCTTGTTCACAGCATCGCCCACGAAGCCGCCGCTGACCGACGACTGAAGGCCGGACGCGATGTTCTGCGCGCCGCCGAGGATCGCCTGCTCGCCCGAGGTGTCACACCCCTCGGTGGTCAACTTCGATCCCGATCCGGCGAGATTCAGGCACCCGCCAGCCACCACCGAGAACGGCAGCTTGGCGACGTTGAACTCGCCGCCGAGAATCGATTCCACGCCGCTCGTCCCGCAGTTGGCCGACGAAGACGGCGCGCCGCTGCCGGAGGCGAAGTTGTCGCACCCTCCGGCGATGCTCGAGACGTTGTCGTTGGCGACGTTGAACTCGCCGCCGGAGATCGAAGCTGTCTGTCCCCCGGAGGTGTTCGTAAATCCGCCTCCGATCGCGTCCTCGAAGCCTTCGGCGAGGTTGTTGTCGCCGCCGAGGACCGAGCTGGAGACGCCTTCCGACAGGTTGTCGCTGCCCCCGCTCACCGAGGCGAAGGGCCCCGCCACCTCGTTGTGCGATCCGCCCGAGATCGCGCCCCATTCGTCGGCCGTCTTGCTACACGAACTGGATAGGAACGACCCCTGGCCGCACAACCCGCACGAGCCCCCGGCTGACTGCTGCAGACGATCGAACGGCGGTAGCTCGACTCACCCGGTCCTACGCACGCTCATCGACAGGATCGCGCGAGATATGAATTCTGGACCTGGGAGTCCGCAGCGGTGTACCTTCCGTCCATGTTTGTCTTCATCGTCATCGCACTCATCATCGTCGCTGGGCTTGTGAGCCTTCCCTGGACTCCGGCGGCTGTCGTCGTGCCCATCGTGATCGGTGTCCTGGTCCTAGGGTTTGTCATATTCATCCTGCGCTCTGGCGGAGGATTCCGGGGCGGATGGGGTCGAGGAGAGCCGATGGGTTGACCGCGTGGGCGGCGCGGTCATGTCAGGGCTCGAAGCGATCAGCGTCCCAGCGCACCGACCCTGACATGCTCCACTAATGCGGCGGACCAGCTTGCGCGGCGCGGCGGCGGGCGCCGTGGCGACGGTGGTGATGACGCTCGAGGAGCCGCTCGACAGGCGCCTCTTCGACTTCAACTACGACGACCTCGCGATCCTGGGCAAGTTCGTGACGCGCGGCGACGCCTGGCGACCGATCGGTTTCGCGCTCCACGTGCAGAACGGCGCTGTGCTCGGGGCCGCATACGCGCGGATCAAGCCTTCGCTGCCCGGGCCACCGATTGTCCGCGGCCTGATCGCGGGACTGGTCGAACACGTGGCGACCTGGCCGATGACCGCGCTTGTCGACCGCTACCACCCTGCGCGCGACGAGCTGCCAAAGCTCGCCGCGAGCGGCCGAGCCTTCGGTCAGGCAACGATCCGCCACGCGGTGTTCGGCATCGTCCTCGGCGTTCTCGAGGACGCGCTGAACTAGCGCGACACCGTCAAGCACCGCCCTTAAACGATTGGAGCGGCCACGCTGCGGCGGCCGCTCCTCTCAAATCGACCGGAGCCGGTCCGGCGCCACACGACGCCGGACCGCTCCAATCACTCTGGACTATTGAGACTTGCCCGTCTGCGGGTTGAGGATCAGCGTCGGACCGTGAGGTGCGCTGAAGTCGAACATCCCGGCCAGGTCGAATGGGACCTTCTCCGCCTGGTCGGTGTTCGAGAGCACCTGATCGGCCGATCCCGGGAGGCCCGGGAGTCCCCAGTTGTACTCAACGAAGTTGATGATCGAGGCCTGATCGCTCAGGTTGTGATCAACCGCGTTGAACTTCGAGTACGGGGAGATGACCATCATCGGCAGACGCGGGCCGAAGCCGCAGCGGCCGTTCTCGCCGGCCAGCGGCTTCGTGTTGCCGGGCATCTCGCACTTACCCGAGGTGTTCCCGGTCGTGTTCGTCGGGGTGAGGTTGTCCGCCGGCGACAGCGACGGGTTGGTGACCCCGCTGTACACGTGGTCATACCAGCCGTCGGAGTCGTCGTAGTTGACGATCACCGCCGTGCTCGACCAGTCGGGCGACTGCTCCAGCGCGTTGATCGTGTTGACGATGAACCGTTGCTCGTCGGCCGGGTCGGAGTACCCCGCGTGGCCGTCCTGGTAGCCGGGGGCCTTCAGGAAGCTGACCGCGGGGAGTGCCGTCGCCGGCAGCTGACCGGCGGTGATCGCCGCTACCAGCTGATTGAAGTCCGACGTGTCGTAGTTGTGGTTGGGAGTGTTGAACTGCGGCACGCCATTCACGATCGACTGGGTGTCGCGGCCGATCGTCTTCAGACCCGTGAGCGTGTCCGTTCCGTTCTGCCTCGGGATCGCCAGGTGATGCGGGTTCGCCGTCGATGCGTAGTAATCGAACGGCTCGTGATGGGGGATGTAGTCGTTCTTGTAGCCCCACTGGCCGGTCCCGCCGAGAGCTGGGCCGACCGGGTGAACGGAGTCGCACAGGCCCTGGTTGGACGAGTGCGGCACCTTGGTCTGGAACCCGGCGTTCTTGAACTCATCCGGGATGAACGTCGCGGTCGACTGGGTCTTCTGGCCGATCGCGGATAGGCCGTCGGAATACGTCGTGCTCGGACGGAAGCCGCCCTGGAACCAGCCCCACGAGACGCCGGCCTGGTTCAGCACATCGCCGATGTTCTGGCCCGAGAAGGCGACCGCATCCCGAGTGGAGCAGTCGTCCCAGTAGGGCTGAGCGTCGCTGGTCAGCGAGTAGGCGCCCTTGCCGTCGGCGGTGAGGTCGCCGTTGGGCGAGCTGGGCGTGCTCAGGGACGGGATGTTGGCCGAGTGCGACGTGTCGACGCCACCGGTGTCACCTGCCACGAGGTTGATCGCCCCCGGGGACGACGGACCGAACGTGGTGCCGTACGAGTTGTCGCTCATCGCGTAGTGCTGCGCGTAGGTCCATAGGCCGGTGACGGTGTTGCCGTCGTAGTAGTCCATCACCTGCTTGGCCGCACACGTGTTGCCGACAGGCCCCGTTCCCGAGCCGGTGCCGGTCGCCTGGACGAAGAAGTCCATCTTGCCGGCGTCGAACGACTTCTGCTCGTCGCTGTAGTCGTGATCCTGGTCGCAGGTCAGCTGGCCCTGGCCCTGCGTCGTGCCGACGGCGCTCGAGTCGAGCCGCACCGGCGCAGCCTGGTTGGGGTTGCTGGTCAGCAGGTTGCTGCTGTGCTGGAGCTTCTTTGGCAGGGTCGGCGAGGTCGCGGGCGGTAGGCCGTCGACTGCCGGCGTGCCGACCGACGGCGTGAACTTCTGGCCGTCCGTGTTGGCGGCGTTCGGATAGGTGCCGAAGTAGTGATCGAAGGAGACGTTCTCCTGGTAGATCACAACGACGTGCTTGATCGGCGTGTAGGTGCCGCCGGCTGCAGTCTCCGGACCGGTCGCCGCGTGCGCCGTGCTGTGCTTCCCTTCCTGGCCGACGGCGCTGGTCGCCGCGACCAAGATTGCACCTGCGATGGCGGTAACCGCCAGCAGCAGGCCGAGCTTGTGCTTTCGCATCAACGTGGGCTCCTAGGGGTAGGGACGGGAACCGCGGCGAGCGGGAAGTCGTTCGCCGCCACCCCTAGCCTTCCGGCGGCGGGCCACCCCCGGGTGGCCGCGACGTGACTAACTCGTTGGCGGGCTGTGAACCGGATCGGCGGCGATCGTCTGAGCGACGAAGCCGGTCACAGCAGGCTGCCGCCGGGCGGGATCACCCACAGCCGCCGCGCGAACTCGCCCGCGACTTCGGGGCCGAGGTCGGCGACCGTCGCCGAGCCGGCGGAGCGCATCGCGCTCGCGAGCTCGGACCAGCCGCGCGCGACCGACGCGACCCGCGTCGTCGGCCCCCATCCGGTCGCGGCCCTGAGCTCGTCGGCGCGGGAGATGACGTCGGCGAGCGTGAACTCGCCGAACGGCTTGTCGCCGCCGGCCGCGTGCACGGGCCGCGCGAGCGGGTCCTCGGCGTTCACCACGCGCCCCACTTCGGCATCGGCGACAGACCGCCGTGGCGGATCGCCCGCTCGGTGTCCGCGCTCCGCACGGTCTCCGGATACGGCGGCCGCTTCCATGGGTGCGGAGCGATCGTTCCGTAGTGCTCGCGCAGGTATGCGGTCAGCTCGCCGCGGTGCTCACCGCACGCGTACCGGCGCGGGCCGAGCGGTCCGCCGCCCGACCACGCCAGCCAGCCGCCCGGCGGCACCTCGAGGTACGCGCCGAACCCGAGCTCACGGAGCTGGCGCTCGAGCGTGCGCTGGGTATCGGGATCGGGAGCCGCGTCGCAGAACTCGCACCTGAAGACCAGGCGGCTCGGCACGCCGGCTCACCAGCGGGGTCGGTAGCCGCTTGCCAGCGTCGAGCCGCGCCGCCGCCACTCCGGCTCGACGTCGAAGCGCCTGCGGATCGCGCGCTCGCGCAGCCGTCTCAGGACCGGCCCGTACGTGAACCGCGCCCCCCGCGCCGCGAGCACCCCCAGCGAGCTCGGCTCCATGAACGGCATGAACTTGTCAGGGAAGCCGGGCATCGTGCACGCATTGCAGATGCCCCCGACGTTCGGGCAGCCGCCGACGCCCCCGGTCCAGCCTCGGACCGGGACGTTGCACTTCACGACCGGCCCCATGCAACCGAGCTTCACCAGGCAACCCCGGTGATCGGCCGGGGTCTGCGCGAACACCCCGTTCTCGGCGTAGCCGGCGCGCCCGCACCCCTCCTGCACGGTCCGCTCGAACAGGCGGCGCGGGCGGCCCTGCTCGTCGAGCTCGAGCGCCGCGCCGACGCCCGCCACGTGCAGCGCCAGCTCCAGCAGCGTCTCGGTGATGCTGTCCGGCTGCGTGGGGCAGCCCGGGAGGTTCACGATCGGCAGCCCGCGCCGCGACCGCCACTCCCAGCCGAGGTAGTCGCGCAGCCCCATCGCGCCGGTGGGGTTGCCGCGCATCGCGGGGATCCCTCCGTACGCGGCGCAGGTGCCGAGCGCGAGCACCGCGGCGGCACGGGGGGCGAGGCGATCGAGCCACGTGCAGACGGTGATCGGCTGGCCCGTGTGGGGATCGACGCCGAGCCCGCTCCAGTGGCCGTCGCCGCTCAGCTGCTCGTTCGGCACGGAGCCCTCGAGCACGAGGATGAACGGGTCGAGAGCGCCTCGCCCGGCGCGTACGAACGGCCGCAGGAACTGCTCCCCGTTCTCATACGACAGCAGCGGGTTGTAGAGCGCGATCCGCGGGGCGCCCGGGAGCGCGCCGCGGATCAGGTCCTCCAGGCTCGGGCTGGTCGCGGAGGTCATCGCGACGGAGTCGCCGTCGCAGCCGAGCCCGCTCGTCAGCCACAGCACGTGCACGAGCCGGGCTGCCGCGCCCCGCTCCACCGCCCGAGCCCCCGTGCCGGGCGTCATTGAGGCACGAGCGACGATGCGCCGGCCTTGACGAGCTCGGCAACGCGGTTGACTGGGGGCTCGATCATCGTCTCGAGGTGGTCCTCGACGCTTCCGTGGAGGTGCCATTCCGCCCCATGGCCGGTGACCACACCCGCCTTCGCGAGCCGGGAGAGCGCGTGTGACACCGACGGCCGCTCGGCGCTGATCAGGTGTCCCATCAGCTGGTGGGTGAGCGGCAACGGCACCCGGACGCCGCCCGGCTCGACCTTGCCCCAACGCGCAGCCAGGTGCCACATCAGCAGCACGAGCCTGATCTCAAGTCGGGGCTGCGCGGAGATCGCGCGCTGCACATTCAGCCTGCGCGCGCGCTTCCCGGCCCGGCGCAGCAGCGCGAGCGTGATCTGCGGCCATGGCTGGACGCGCTGCGCGAACGCCTGGTCGAGGACCGCGAACCTGGTCGTGGCCAGCGCCCGCCAGTCGGCCTCGCATACGAGCTCGGCGTCGTTGGAGTTCCACGGCTGAACGAGGTCGCCCTGGCCGAGCAAGTCAGTGGAGATCCGGTCTCCGACCTGGACGTTGGCTGCGAGCACGCCGTCGAGGATCAGCAGTCCGGGCCCCGGGGCCGCTCGCTGCAGCGACCGCGCAAGTGCGATCGGCCCGGCGTCAGTCTCGAACGTGATCGCGGTCACGCTCGGCCGCGCCGCGAGCCGCATCGGAACGTCGAGCTCCTCCGCGAGGTCGACGTCGATGTCGAGCAGGTACTGATTGGAGCGCGAATGCTCCGCTGATCGCGGCCTCCCCGTCCACCGCGGACCGACCGGGTGATGCTCGTCGGGGTTCAACGTCGGTCGCGAGTCTACGCCGAGCCGCAAGGCCGATCCACAGGCCCGGGTCGGTGGTAATGCAGATTACGTGTCCTCGATTACGGGTCCCGAGACCAAGCGGGATCGCGCTGTTATACCGGCCGGGCGGGCGGTCGAGCCTGTGGCCCGCGCGACGAGAGAGGAGTTCGAGGCAGCTCATGTGCTTGGCGATTCCTGGGCAGGTGGTCGAGATCGTCGACTCCGTCAACCAGATCGCCAGGGTCGACGTCGTCGGGGTCAGGCGCAACATCAACGTCAGCCTGCTGGCGGACGGAAACGGCGGCGGTGCTGCTCCGGGCGACTGGGTCCTGATTCACGTCGGCTTCGCGCTCTCGAAGGTGGACGAGGAGGAGGCGCTGGCGACGATCAGGCTGCTCGAGCGGATGGGGAGCGAGTACGAGCAGGAGCTCGAGGAGCTGAAGGCGAGCGTGATCGAGTGAGCGGTCCCGTCTGCGACCCGGCCGGGCACTGCGTCACCTGCGGCGACGAGGCGATCCCGATGCGGGTGCTCGAGTCGCGCGAGGGTAACGCGGTGTGCGTCGACTCCGACGGCGCCCGGCATGAGGTTGCGGTCGAGCTGATCGGCCCGGTGGTCGCGGACCAGCGCGTGCTCGTCCACGCGGGGGTTGCGATCGCATGAGGTTCGTCGACGAGTTCCGCGACGCGCAGCTCGGGCGGGTGGTCGTGGGACAGATCGTTTCCCAGCTCGAGCCCGGCCGTCACTACAAGCTGATGGAGGTGTGCGGCGGGCACACCCACTCGATCTACAAGTACGGCATCGACGACCTGCTGCCCGAGAACGTCGAGCTCGTCCACGGCCCCGGCTGCCCGGTCTGCGTGATCCCGATGGGGCGGGTCGACGACGGGATCGCCGTCGCGCGCCACGACGGCGTGATCTTCACATGCTTCGGGGACATGCTGCGGGTGCCGGGCTCCGAGTACACGCTGCTCGACGCGAAGGCGCAGGGAGCTGACATCAGGATGGTGTACTCGCCGCTCGACGCGCTGCGGATCGCGCGCGAGAACCCCGACCGCGAGGTCGTGTTCTTTGCGATCGGGTTCGAGACGACCGCGCCGTCGACCGCGCTGACGCTGAAGCGCGCCAAGGCCGAGGGGATCGCGAACTTCTCGTGCGTCTGCAACCACGTGACGATCGTTCCGCCACTGCGAGCGCTGCTCGAGTCGCCCGACCTCAGGCTCGACGGGTTCATCGGGCCCGGACACGTCTGCACGGTGGTCGGCGCCCGGCCGTTCGAGTTCATCCCGATCGACTACGGCCGGCCGGTCGTGATCTCGGGATTTGAGCCGCTCGACATCCTGCAGTCGATCCTGATGATCCTGCGCCAGCTGTCCGAGGGCCGGCGCGAGGTCGAGAACCAGTACACGCGGGTGGTCCCGCACGAGGGCAATCTCCGCGCGCTCGAGGTGATGGCGGAGGTTTTCGAGCTGCGCCCCCACTTCGAATGGCGGGGGCTCGGCTTCATCTCGCAGAGCGCGCTGAAGCTGTCCGACGCCTACCGCGAGTTCGACGCCGAACAGCGGTTCGAGGCGCCCGGGGTGCGGGTGGCCGACCCGAAGGCGTGCCAGTGCGGCGAGGTGCTCAAGGGCGTCATCAAGCCATGGGAGTGCAAGGTGTTCGGGACCGCGTGCACCCCCGAGCACGCGATCGGGACGTGCATGGTGTCGCCGGAGGGCGCGTGCGCGGCGTACTACAACTTCGGCCGTCTCGCGCGCGAGAAGGAGGCCGTGTAGTGGCCCCCGCCACCGAGCGAACGGCCCGCAGCGACCGCGAGGAGCGGGTCCTTCAGATCATCGAGACTGCCCGCGCGAAACGGCCGCGGTTCCGCGACGAGCGGATCACCCTCGCCCACGGGGCCGGCGGAAAGGCGACGCAGACGCTGATCGAGGGCCTGCTCGCGCCCGCGTTCGGGATCGGCGAGCTGCACGACTCCGGGCTCGTCGGCGAGCTCGCGATCACCAGCGACAGCTTCGTCGTCAAGCCCTTGCGGTTCCCGGGCGGCTCGATCGGCGAGCTGGCAGTCAACGGGACGGTCAACGACCTCGCGATGGCCGGCGCCAAGCCGCTCGCGATCACGCTCGCGATGATCCTCGAGGAGGGACTCGACGCGGACACGTTGCGCCGCGAGGTCGAGGCCATCGCGCGCGCCGCGGAGCAGGCCGGAGTCAAGGTGCTCGGCGGCGACACGAAGGTGGTCGAGCGGGGCGCCGCCGACGAGATGTACCTCTCGACCACCGGGATCGGGTTCGTCGACCCGCGCGCGGATCTGGCGCCGCACAAGATCGCGGCGGGCGACCGCGTGCTCGTGTCCGGACCGGTCGGTCAGCACGGCACGGCGATCATGCTCGCGCGCGGACAGTTCGACCTCGACGCCGAGATCGAGTCGGACACGTGCTCGCTGTGGCCGGCAGTCGACGCGCTGCTCGAGGCGGCCAGCGGCGCGCTGCACTGCCTGCGTGACGCGACCCGGGGTGGCGTCGCATCGGTGCTCAACGAGCTCGCCCGCGCGTCCGGGACCGCGATCACGGTCCGCGAGGCGAACGTGCCGGTCGAGCCGATCGTCCAGGCGGCGGCGGAGCTGCTCGGGATCGACCCGATGTACATCGCGAACGAGGGTCGGCTGGTGGCGTTCGCCGCGCCGGATGCCGTTGCCGACGCCCTCGACGCGCTCAGGAGCGTGCCCGGCTGCGAGCGGGCGGCGGAGATCGGCGAGGTCCGGGCGGACCCGCCGGGGATGGTGCTGGTGGAGACGAGCTTTGGCGGTAGGCGGGTGATGGACCAATTGGTCGGCGACCCGCTACCGCGGATCTGTTGAACGACAGCCTCCGAGGAGGACGCAATGGCGACGGCAGCTGAATTCGCACCTAAGCAGCACGAGACCGAGAAGATCACCGCGCACGTTCTGTGGATGACGACCGGGCTCTCGTGCGAGGGCGACTCCGTCGCGATGACCTCGGCGACCAACCCCAGCCTCGAGGACATCATCCAGGGCGTCATCCCCGGGATGCCCCGCGTCGTGATCCACAACCAGGTGATCGCGTTCGAGGTCGGCGACGAGTACATCCAGGCCTGGTACGACGCCGAGCAGGGCAAGCTCGACCCGTTCGTGCTGATCGTCGAGGGCTCGGTCGGCAACGAGGACATCAACGGCGAGGGTCATTGGACCGGCTTTGGCGTCAACCCCGCCAACGGCCAGCCGATCACGCTGAACGAGTGGATCGACCGGCTGGCACCGAAGGCCGCCGCGGTGGTCGCGGTCGGCACGTGCGCGACCTACGGCGGGATCCCCGCAATGAAGAACAACCCGACCGGGGCGATGGGCGTCGCCGACTACCTAGGCTGGAAATGGCGCTCGAGCGCTGGCCTGCCGGTGATCAACATCCCCGGCTGCCCGGCGCAGCCCGACAACATGACCGAGGTCCTGATGTACCTCGTGTTCCACCTCGCGGGGATGGCGCCGGTGCCCGAGCTCGACGAGCAGCTGCGCCCGAAGTGGTTGTTCGACCGGACGGTGCGCGAGGGCTGCAACCGAGCCGGGTTCACCGAGCAGGGCAACTTTGCGACCACGTACGGCAACGATCACCGCTGCCTGGTGAAGCTCGGCTGCAAGGGGCCGGTGGTCAAGTGCAACGTGCCCGTGCGCGGGTGGGTGAACGGGATCGGGGGGTGTCCGAACGTGGGCGGCATCTGCATGGCGTGCACGATGCCCGGGTTCCCCGACAAGTACATGCCGTTCATGGATCCGGACCCGTGGGGCAACGCCGGAGCCAACTTCCAGAAGTTCACCTACGGCCCGGTGTTCCGCTACTTCCGCAAGCGCAACATCGACAAGAAGTTCGACATCGAGCCCGATTGGCGGCGGCGCGGCTCGACGCTGACGAGCGGCTACCAGCCCCGCTGGTGACCGCGCGGAGACCCGAGCGAGCTTCGAACTGACGAGGAGAACCCAATGTCCACAGTAGAGACCCCCCAGGAGCAGCGAGTCGTCGTCAAGGAGATGTCGTGGGATCCGATCACGCGGATCGTCGGCAGCCTCGGAATCCACACCGAGATCGACTTCTCCAACCGGCAGGTGCTCAAGTGCTACAGCACCTCGATGATCTTCCGCGGGTTCGACATCTTCATGAAGGGGATCGATCCGCGGGACGCTCACTTCATCACCAGCCGCATCTGCGGGATCTGCGGCGACAACCACTGCACCTGCTCGTGCCTGAACCAGAACATGGCGTACGGCGTCAAGCCGCCGCCGCTCGGCGACATGGCGTTCAACCTCGCGGAGACCGCCGACTACATCTTCGACCACGCGATCTTCAACGACTGCATGGCGAACGTCGACTTCTGCGAGCAGATGGTCAAGGACACGAACCCGACGCTGCTGGCGAAGGCCGAGAACACCTCCGCCCCGCACAAGGACATCCACGGCTACGGGACGATCGCGGACATCATGCGGGCGCTGAACCCGTTCACCGGCAGCTTCTACCTCGAGACGCTGCAGGTGGCCAGGTACACGCGGGAGATGTACTGCCTGTTCGGCGGGCGCCACACGCACCCCTCGACGATCATGCCCGGCGGCTGCTCGGCCGACATCACGCACCAGACGCTGACCGACTACTACGTGCGTCTGATGCGGTACTTCGACTACGTCAAGCGGGTCGTGCCGATGCACGACGACCTCTACGACTTCTTCCTGCAGGAGCTCCCCGGCTACGACATGGTCGGCTACCGGGAGACGAACCTTGTCAACTGGGGCTCGTTCGACGACCCCGACTACGTCGACTACAGCTACAAGAACATGACGGAGTGGGGGCGCAAGCGGTACATCACGCCGGGCATCGCGATCGGCGGCGAGTTGATCACCACGGACCTGGTCGAGATCAACCTGATGATCAGGATTCTGCTGGGCAGCTCGTACTTCGACGGCTGGGAGAACGAGCCGACGTTCGTCACCCGCGATCCGCTCGGCAACCCGGTCGACAAGAACCACCCGTGGAACAAGGTGACGCTGCCGAAGCCGCAGGCGCGCGACTTCGCCGACAAGTACAGCTGGGTCGTGTCGCCGCGGATCTACGACAAGCGGACCGACACGCACGTGTGCTGCGACACCGGCGGGGGCCCGTTCGCCAGGCAGTGGTGCACGGCGAAGGCGGGGCTGGTCGACTTCGGTTACGCCAAGGCGACCGGCGAGTCGATCCAGATGGTGCTGCCGAAGTCGGCGTCGATGCCCGAGATGGAGCTCGAGTGGAAGGTGCCGGAGAAGTCGAACGCGGTCGAGCGCGACCGCGCCCGCTCCTACCACCAGGCCTACAGCGCGCTGATCGCGCTGCACAACCTCGAGCGCGCGCTCAAGGAGGTGAGGGCCGGCCGGACAAAGAGCTGGAAGGAGTTCACGGTGCCGCAGGAGGCGATCAGCTGCGGCTTCCACGAGGCCGCCCGTGGGGTGCTCTCGCACCACATGGTGATCCGCGAGGGGAAGATCGCCAACTACCAGCCGTACCCGCCGACGCCGTGGAACGCCAGCCCGCGTGACGCGTTCGGGACCCCGGGGCCGTACGAGGACGCCGTCCAGAACACCCCGATCTTCGAGGAGAACGGGCCGGACAACTTCAAGGGCGTCGACATCATGCGCGCGGTGCGGAGCTTCGACCCGTGCCTGCCGTGCGGGGTCCACATGTACACGGGCAAGGGCCGGGTCAAGAAGGTCGTCCACACCCCGACGGGTCTGGCATGAGCGATCCGGGCGAGCTGCTCGAGCGCGTCGAGCAGCTCTCGGCCCGGATCGAGGAGCTCGCCGATCCGGAGGCCCGGGAGCTCGCTCAGGCACTCGTAGCGGCCGTCGTCGCGATGTACGGGGACGGCCTGCGGCGGATCGTCGAGACGATCGAGGGCGCGCGCGAGGCGGGCGCGACGATCCTCGACGAGCTGAGCGAGGACGGCGCGGTCGCGAGCCTGCTGCTGATCCACGACCTCTACCCGGTGCCGCTCGAGCAGCGCGTGGTCGACGCGCTCGACACGGTGCGGCCGTACATGGAGTCCCACGGCGGCAACGTGCAGCTGCTCGGGATCGACGACGGGGTCGCGCGGCTCGCGCTCGAGGGGAGCTGCAACGGCTGCGCCGCCTCCCGGGCGACGCTCGAGCTCGCGATCAAGCAGGCACTCGAGGAGCACGCCCCGGACCTCACGGGGCTCGAGGTTGAGGGCGTCGCGGAGCCCGTCGCGGCACCGGCGCCGGACGCGTTCGAGTTGCCGATGGTCCATTCGGCCCCGCCCGCGCACTGGGTCCCGCTCGACGGCCAGGCGCGGCTAGAGCCGGGGCAGCTCGCGGCGGTGACGGTCGACGGCGCGCCGCTGCTGCTCGCAAACATCGACGGGTCGTTACTGGCGTACCGCGACGAGTGCGCGGCGTGCGGGACCTCGCTCCGCGACGGCGAGCTGCTCGGGCACATGCTCCGGTGCCGCGCGTGCGATGTCGAGTTCGACCTGCCCCGCGCCGGCCGGGCCGCGGGCGGCGAGCCGCTCCAGCTCGCGCCGGTGCCGCTGCTGCAGGAGGGCGGCGTCAGGGTGGCGGTATGAGCGCCGGTCTCGACGGGATGGTGGCCGCGCGCAAGCGCGCCGAGGCGCTGGCGCGGATGCGCGCGCTCGCGCAGGCGGGGGCGGCGCCGGCGAGGACCGCCGCACGGGAGCCCGCGGCCGAGCACTGCGACATCTGTCACACGCGGTTGCCCGACGACCACCGCCACCTGCTCCATCTCGAGGAGCGGCGGATCGTCTGCTCGTGCGAGGCCTGCTGGGCGCTTCACTCGGGCGACGCGGAGTACCGCCCGGCGGGGATGCGGACGGTCTGGCTCGACCCGTTCGACTGCGACCCGGAGATGTGGGGGCGGTTCCAGATCCCGATCGGGCTTGCGTTCTTCATGCGCAGCACCGTCACCGGCGGGGTCGTGGCGTTCTACCCGAGCCCCGCGGGCGCGACCGAATCCGAGCTCGACCTGGAGGCGTGGGGGGAGCTGGTGAGGCGCAACCCGGCGCTCGAAGAGCTCGACCCCGACGCCGAGGCGCTGATCGTCAACCGCCTGTCGGACCCGCACCGGTACGTGATCGCCCCGATCGACGAGTGCTACCGCCTGGTCGGGCTGATCAAGATGCGGTGGGAGGGGATCTCCGGCGGCGACGCGCTCGAGCGGGCCGTACCCGAGTTCTTCGAGCGGATGCGAGCGCGATGAGCGTCCAGGCCGAGCCGCAGCGTCCCGTCGTCGACGTGCCGCAGCCCGAGTTCGCGATCACGAGTGCGTCGCATCTCGCGTTCGCGGCCGCGCCGACGATGGTGTTCGCGGCCAGCGCATCCGACCCGACCGGCCACGAGATCCAGTCGCTGTCGCTGTCGGTCCAGGTGATGATCGATCCCGCCAGGCGCGGCTACGACGCGCCGACGCGCGAGCGCCTGAGCGAGCTGTTCGGCCCGCCGGCGACCTGGACGCCGTCCACCCAGGGACTCGCGTGGGCGCGCGTCGCGACCGTGGTTGCCGCGTTCACCGGTACGACCGCGTTCGCGATCGAGCTCCCCTGCAGTTACGACCTCGAGGTGGCGGCGACGAAGTACTTCCACGCGCTGTCGGACGGGGTCGTGCCGCTGAGCTTCCATTTCTACGGGACCGTGTTCTACCTGGGGCCCGGCGGCGCGCTCCAGGTAACGCCGGTCCCGTGGAGTTCCACGGCGCAGTTCGGGATGCCGGTGGCCGCCTGGCGGGCGATGATCGCGGAGCACTATCCCGGGGGAGGATGGATCCGGCTCTCGCACGAGACGCTCGAGGCCCTCAATGCCAGGCGCGCCGCCGGCGGTCTCCCGAGCTTCGACGCGTGCGTGCGGGAGCTGCTGTCCGATGCCTGAGCAGCAGATGCTCGACGAACTGGTCGACACGCTCCTGCACGAGGGCTACGCGCTTTACCCGTACACGCCGGACGCGACCAAGAACGCGACCCCGACCCCGTTCGGGATCGTGTATCCGCCGGCGTATGCGGCGGAGTGCGACGGCGCCCACGACCACGCGCGGCTGGAATGCGTCGTCGCGGAAGGGTCTGGGTTCACCGCGACGGTCCGCTGGCTGACGGCCGACGGGGGCGAGCAGCGGCTCGAGCTCGGGCCGATCGCGGCCGGCGAGCGGACGACGGCGGAGCGGCCGGGCGCGCGCTTCACGCTCAGAGCCGGCGACGACGAGGACAGCGTCGTCCGCTGCTGCGTCCACAACACCGCCGAGGTCCGCTCGGGGCTCGACCGCCGCAGCGCGCTCGAGCACGCGCTGATCTCCGTGCACATCGTGCTCCGGGTGAAGGACGGCCGGTTCGTGTCGCCGCTTGACAGCGGGCGCGAGAGCGTCAACACCTGGCCCGTGCTCGCCAGCGATGACGACGGAACGATCCTCGGCGCAGCGATCGTGCTCCCCGATCATCCGCAGGTCGCGCCGCGCAGCTACGGCAACCTGTTCGACAACACCGAGATCGAGGAGGCACTCGTCCTCCACGTCCACTCGCTCACCGACGAGGAGCGCGAGGGGGTCACCGACCCGAAGATCAAGGCGATGCTCGATCGAACGCTGGCGCTCACGCCGGAGGAGATCATCGGGCTCCACAGCGGGCTGGAGGAGGTCGACAACAACCCCGGCGAGGAGCGGGTCACGGTCGACTCGCGGACGTTCGTCAAGGGCACGAAGCTGCTGCTCAAGCCCGGGACCGACCGCAGCGTCCACGACCGCCTGCTCGACGGCCGCCGGGCGACGCTCGAGCGGATCTACATCGACTTCGACGACCGCGTCCACCTGGCCGTGACGGTCGACGACGACCCCGGCCAGGACCTGATGCGCCAGACCGGGCGCTACCTGTTCTTCTTCCCCCACGAGGTGCAAGAGCTATGACTGGTGACGTGCGCGAACGGCGGAGCGGTCTCTCGGACTCGATGAGCGGAGCTGTGAGCGCGGAAGCGAGCGCAGCGAGCGGTCTCCGGACAAAGCAGATCCTCGTCGCCGGGATCGGCAACGCGTGGCTGCGGGACGACGGCTTCGGGGGCGAGGTGGCGCGCGTGCTCGGCGAGCGCGAGCTGCCCGACGGCGTCCAGGTGATGGACTTCGGATCGGGCGGCCTCGACCTCGCGTACGAGGTGATGCGCGGCTATGACGCGCTCGTGCTGATCGACGTCAGCCGGCAGGGCGAGGCCCCGGGGACGCTGTACGTGATGGAGGCCAGCGAGGACGACGTCGACGGCCAGATCGAGGACGGGCAGCTGCTCGACCCTCACGGCATGGACCCGCAGACGGTGCTGCGGTTCGTCAAGTACGTCGGCGGCTGGCCGGGCCGCGTGTTCGTGGTGGCGTGCGAGCCGGAGGTCGTTGAGGAGGTCGGATTCGGGCTGAGCGATGCGGTCGGCGGCGCGGTCGCGCGCGCCGTCGATCTCGTGCTCGAGACCGTGGAGGAGCTGCGGCGTGCATGAGCTGTCGGTCGCCGGCGCGGTGCTCGAGACCGTCGAGCGGCACGCTGAGGGCCGGCCCGTGACGCTGGTCAAGGTGCGGGTCGGCCGGCTGCGCCAGGTGGTCCCTGACTCGCTTCGGTTCTACTGGGAGATCGTCGCGCGGGACACGCTCTGCGACGGGGCGCGGCTCGAGCTCGAGCACGTCGCGGCCGAGCTCGCGTGCTCGGAGTGCGAGCGGCGGTGGGCGCCCGAGCTGCCGATGTTCCGATGCGCCCGGTGCGGCTCGACCGGGGTCGAGGTCCGCGCGGGGGACGAGCTGGAGGTCGAGTACATCGAGGTCGAGCAGAAGGAGGCCGAATGCATCGCACCCGGGTAAGGGTCGTCGAGGACGCGCTCGACGCCAACAACACGATCGCGCGCGCCAACCGCGAGGACTTCGACCGTCACGGCGTCGCCGTCGTCAACCTGATGAGCGCCCCCGGCGCGGGCAAGACGACACTGCTCGAGGCCGTGCTCGCCGATCCGCCGTCGGGCATCCACGTGGGCGTGCTCGAGGGTGACGTGCAGGGCTCCTACGACTCCGACCGGATCGCCTCTCTGCACGTCCCGGTCGCGCAGCTGAACACCGATCCCGGGTTCGGCGGCGAGTGCCACCTGGACGCGAACATGGTCCGCTCGGCGCTTCCGTCGCTGCCGCTCGAGGAGATCGACCTGCTCGTGATCGAAAACGTCGGAAACCTCGTGTGCCCCGCCGAGTTCCGCGTCGGCGAGGACGTCCGCGCGATGATCTGCTCGGTCACCGAGGGCGAGGACAAGCCGCTCAAGTACCCGCTGATGTTCCGCAGTTGCGAGCTGGTCGTAGTCAACAAGCTCGACCTGCTCCCGCACCTCGAGGTCGATCTCGGGCGGCTGCTGTACAACGTCGACGCGGTCAACCCCGGCGTCCGACAGATGCTCGTCAGCGCTCGGACCGGGGAGGGTGTCGACGAGTTCAGGCAGTGGCTGGCACGGACCGCTGCCGCGGACAGGCCGCAGGCGGTCGTGTGAGCGCGGTCCGCGACGCCGGCGCCGTCAGGCCGCTGCTCGAGTCCGAGCTCGAGCGGCGGCGGGAGGCCGGCGGGCGGTTCTTCGGCGAGCGGGCCGACGAGCTCGCGCGGCTCTGTCACCGGATGGCGGAACGGTTCGCCCGCGGCGGGCGGCTGCTCGCGTTCGGCTGCTCCGCGCCCGCCCGCTCGGACGTCCGCCACGTCGCCGTCGAGTTCGTGCATCCGGTGATCGTCGGCAAACGGGCGCTCCCGGCGCTCGGGTTGGCCGGCGACTCGGCGCCGGTCGCGGGCGAGCTCGAGC
Organism: uncultured Solirubrobacterales bacterium; assembly: GCA_963788565.1. GTDB lineage: Bacteria > Actinomycetota > Thermoleophilia > Solirubrobacterales > Solirubrobacteraceae > Palsa-465. The sequence continues at coordinate 165,193 of CAWBHJ010000003.1, forward strand.
TGCTCGCTGAGCCGGAGGACATCGTGATCGCGTTCGGGGAGCCGGCCGACGGCGACGCGCTCGCGGCCGGGATCGCGACCGCGCGGGCGCGCGGCTGCCTGACCATCGCGTTCTCGGCGCTCGGCGCGGAGTGGGAGCTCGAGCCGCCGAGCGAGGACCCGTTCGTCCGCCAGGAGCTCGTCGAGACCTCCTACCACGTGCTCTGGGAGCTGGTCCACGTGTTCTTCGAGCACCGAGGGCTGCTCGAGGGCCGCAGCGAGCAGCGGGTGCACGACGCCGGCGCGAGCAGCTTCCTCTACCCGTTCCTCGGCGAGCGTGAGCACGACCTGGATGCGGTGCTCGCCGACGTCCGCCGCTCGGTGGTGATGAAGGCCGACGAGGTCCAGGAGCTCCGTGGCGAGACGCTGCGCGAGAGCGCGGAATCCCTGAACGCGGCCGCGACGACGCTCCGCGAGTGCTTCGCGCGCGGCGGCCGCGTGCTCGCGCTCGGGAACGGCGGCTCGGCCACGGACGCCACCGATCTCGTCGCCGACCTCGCGGCGGCCGGCCACACGGCCATCGATCTGACTGCCGACAGCGCGATCATCACCGCGCTCGCCAACGACATCGGCCCAGAGGCGATCTTCGCCCGCCAGGTGATCGCGTACGGCAGGGCCGGCGACGTGCTCGTCACGCTGTCGACCAGCGGCAACTCGCTGAGCGTGCTCGACGCGCTCGCCGAGGGCCGCCGCCGTGGCCTCGCGTCGATCGCGTTCGTCGGCTACGACGGCGGCCGCGTCGCCGCCGACGGCCTCGCCGACCACGTCGTGCTGAGCCCGTCGCAGCACATCCCTCGGATCCAGGAGGCGCAAGCGACCGCGTACCACCTGCTTTGCCGGCTGGTCGAGCGGGGATAGCGCCGTGAGCGCCGTTCAGGCACCCGTCGCGGCAGTCGTCCGGACGCGGATCCGCGTCGAGGGCACGGTCCAGGGCGTCGGCTTCCGGCCCTTCGCGTACCGGCTCGCGCACCGGCTCGAGCTCGCCGGCTTCGTCTTCAACGACGCCTCCGGGGTCGTGATCGAGATCGAGGGGCCGCCGGCCGCCGCGGAGCAGTTCGCGGCACGGCTCCGCGAAGAGGCGCCACCGCTGGCCATGATCGACCGCGTCAGCAGCCGGCGCCTGCCCCCGACCGGGGAGCGGGGCTTCAGGATCGCGCCGAGCCCGCGCGAGGGCGCCGCGAACGCGCCGGTCGCGCCCGACGCCGCCACCTGCTCCGACTGCCTGCGGGAGCTGTTCGACCCCGGCGACCGCCGCTACCGCTACCCGTTCATCAACTGCACCAACTGCGGGCCGCGGTTCACGATCGTCCGCGGCGTTCCGTACGACCGGCCGCTGACGACGATGAGCGCGTTCGAGCTGTGCGACGCGTGCCGGACGGAGTACGAGGATCCGCTCGACCGGCGGTTCCACGCCCAGCCGAACGCGTGTCCGGCGTGCGGCCCGCACCTGTCGCTGTCCGATTCGGTCGGCGCCGTGGTCGCCGAGCGCGAGCAGGCGCTGTCGGGGGCGGTCGACGCGCTCCGGTCGGGCCGGATCGTCGCGATCAAGGGGCTCGGTGGCTTTCACCTGGCCTGCCTCGCCGACGATGAGGACGCTGGTCGCCACGCTGCGGTCGCGCAAGCATCGCGAGGACAAGCCGTTCGCGCTGATGGCCCCCGACCTCGAAGCCGCCCGGGCGCTGGTGTCGCTGACCGCGCACGAGGAGCGGCTGCTGAGCGGCCGCGAGCGCCCGATCGTGATCGCCCGCCGGACCTCGGACGCGGCCGTGGCCGGCCAGGTCGCGCCGCGGTCACGCGAGCTCGGGGTGATGCTCCCGTACTCGCCGCTTCACCACCTGCTGCTTCACGATCTCAGCGAGACGCTCGTGATGACCAGCGCCAACGTCTCGGACGAGCCGATCGCCTACCGGGACCACGACGCGCTCGCGCGGCTCGGCTCGATCGCCGACGTGTTCCTGCTCCACGACCGGCCGATCGAGACCCGCACCGATGATTCGGTGCTGCGGGCGCTCGGGCGCCGCGAGGCACCGCTGCTTATCCGGCGCTCGCGCGGATATGCGCCCGCCGACCTCGAGCTGCCGGTCGCGGCGCCGCGACCGCTGCTCGCCTGCGGGGCGGAGCTGAAGAGCACGTTCTGCGTGGGGAAGGACGGCCGCGCGTGGGTCTCGCACCACATCGGCGATCTGGAGAACTACGAGACGCTCCGGAGCTTCACCGAGGGGATCGAGCACTTCGAGCGGCTGTTCGCGGTCCGCCCGGAGATCGTCGCCCACGACCTCCACCCCGAGTACCTGTCGACCAAGTACGCGCTCGAGCAGGAAGGGGTGGAGCTGGTGCCCGTGCAGCACCACCATGCTCATCTCGCCGCGTGCCTCGCCGAGCACGGCGAACGCGGGCCCGCGGTCGGTGCGATCTACGACGGCACCGGCTACGGCACAGACGGCACGGTCTGGGGCGGGGAGCTGCTGGTCGGCGGGCTCGACCGGTTCGAGCGCGCCGGGCACCTGTGGCCGGTTCGGCTTCCCGGCGGCGCACAGGCCGTGCGCGAGCCATGGCGGATGGCGTGCGCGTGGATGGTCGCGATCCACGGCCGCGAGATGGCGCCGCCGGCGGCGATCGCCCCGGCGGTCGACCGGCGCACGTGGGGCGCTGTGTCCGAGCTCGCCCGCACCGGGCTCGCGTCGCCGGTGACGACCAGCGCCGGCAGGCTGTTCGACGCGGTCGCCGCTCTGTGCGGCATTCGAATGCGTGTCAACTACGAGGGCCAGGCGGCGATCGAGCTAGAGGCCGTATGCGATCCGCTCGAGCGCTCCGCCTACCCGCTGCCGCTGGCGCGCAACGGGGGTCGGATCGTGCTCGACGCGCGCCCGACGGTCGTCGCTGTGGTCGACGACCTCGCGGCCGGTGCGCCGGTTGCGCGGGTCGCCGCACGGTTCCACAACGCGCTCGCGGAGGCGACGACGGCCGCGTGCATCGAGCTGGCGGTCGAGCGCGACATGTACGCGGTCGCACTGTCGGGCGGCTCGTTCCAGAACCGGGTGCTGCTCGAGCGGGTGGCGACCGACCTGCGCAACGCCGGGATGCGGGTGCTGATCCCGGAGCGGCTGCCGCCGGGCGACGGCGGGATCTCCTACGGCCAGGCGGCGGTCGCCGCGGCGGTGGCGCTATGAACACGATCGACCACTGGCTCGCGGGGCTCGGGCACGGCGGCGGGCTCGCGATCGCGCTGGCCGCGGCGCTGCTGCTGGGGCTCCGTCACGCGACCGACCCGGACCACCTCACGGCGGTCTCGACGCTGGCGCTGTCCGACGGCCGTGGCGGCACCCGCCGCACCGGGCTGCTCGGTCTGTCGTGGGGGCTCGGGCACGCGACGACGCTGGTCGCGTTCGGGATCCCGGCGCTGCTGCTGCGCAAGTACCTCCCCGAGCAGGCGCAGGAGGCGGCCGAGGCGCTCGTCGGCGTGGTGATCATCGCGCTCGCGGTGCGGCTGCTCGTCCGCTGGCGGCGGGGCTACTTCCACAGCCACGCACACCGCCACGACGGGCAGTGGCACGCCCATCCGCACGCACACGCCGGCACCCGCGCCCACGATTTCGACCACCAGCACCGTCACGAGGAGCGGCTCGGCCGCTCGCCGCTGACCGCCTACGGGATCGGCCTCGTCCACGGGATGGGCGGATCGGCCGCCGTGACCGTGCTACTGATCGGCGCGATCGGCGATCGCGCCGAGGCGACCGTCGCGCTCGTGATCTTCGCGCTCGCGACGGCGTTCTCGATGTGCGTCCTCTCGGCCGGGTTCGGGAGCCTCGTCACGAGCCGGGCGGTGACGAGGCGGCTCGAGTCCGCGATCCCGCTGCTCGGGCTGCTCAGCCTCGCGTTCGGGACCTTCTATCTGGTCGCGGCGGTGCCGGTCTAGCGGGTGGCTGCCCGCGAACTTTGCTTCCTGACTCCGGTATTTCGGAGTCGAGCAGCAAAGTTCGTGAGAGACTGACCCCGTGCCCTGCCTGGTCGCGCTGCTCGCGCTGCTCTCCCCGCGGATCGCGATCTTCGCGCTGTGGATCTTCAGCGACGTCCTCAGCCGGGCGTTCAGCAGCTGGGTGATCCCGTTCTTCGGGTTCTTCCTGCTGCCGTGGACGACGCTCGCCTACGCGGCCTTCTGGGACTGGGGCCCCGGTCACCACGTCGTCGGGTTCGAGTGGTTCTTCGTGGTCCTCGCGTTCTTCATCGACATCAGCTCGTGGGCCGGCGGCCGGCTCGCGCGAGCCGACCGCCGGTCCGACTAGAGCGAGGCCGCTACTTCTTCGCCGCGAGCGCCTTCGCGAGGCTCGCGGTCTGCAGCGAGCCGATCCCCGTACACGCGTCGTACCCAGCCTTCGCGACGCAGCCGCCGTTCGTGCCGAGCGTGATGTCCCTGAAGCCGGGCACCGCCGCGGGGCTCGTGGCCGGGACGTACGTCGGACCGAGCGGACCCTGGACGACGGTCGCCGGATTGGTCCTGTTGTAGAGCGTGTAGAAGTCGTACTGCGCCAGCCCGAGCTTGTCGCCCGCTGTGTTGTTGGCGCGCGCCCACAACCCCATCGTCAGCGGGCTGGCGACGCTCGTACCGCCGACTCCCGTCTGGCTCCCGCCGGCGTAGATCAGCACCGGCGTCGTCGAGTCGGCCACGGCCGACACGTCCGGGACGGTGCGCCCGCCCTGGTTCGTGTACTGCCAGGACTGGTTGGTCGGGTACGCCTGCAGCGTCCACGGGGGAGCGGTCTCCCACGGCGAGCTGCCGCCGCCACCGCCGATCCAGGCGATCTCGTTGCTGACGTTGCCGTCCGAGTCGGCCAGCAGCGTGGTACCGCCGACGCCTGCCGTGTACTCGCCGTCAGACGGCCAGCTCACGCCGGGAGGGCCCTCGGGCACGCCGGTCGAGGCGACCTCGGGGCAGGCGTAGCCGTTGTCGCCGGTCGAGGCGAACGAGCTCTGGCCCTGGAGCGCGCCCTCCGCGAGCGCCTCGTCGGTCGAGACCATCGCGCCGTCGAGGAACGCGATGTAGTCGCACTCGCCGAGCGACACCGACAGCGACGACGCGCGGTCGTCGCTGACGAATAGGTTGATCCCGCGCGCGACCTCGGGGTCGGTGAACGTGCCAACGTCGTAGATCGTGAGCGCCTTGACGTTGTGGGCCATCTCGGTCGAGATCTGCGTGTCGAGGCTCCACTCGGCGTTGCCGGTCAGCGGGTTGTTGTTGACGATCCCGGCTGCCGGGGCGTCATACCGGACGTTGACCTTCACCTGCGGGTAGCTCCACGCCTTCTCGGCCTTGCGGAGGTCGGAGATCGTCGGCGTCATGTCGCCGCTCGTCAGCACCGCGATCTGGGTTGCGGATGCCGGCGGCAGGGTGGACGCCTGGTAGGCGTTCTCGAGCGCCTTGGGCGCGAACCCGGATAGGTCGGGCGAGCCCGCCGCCGAGGAGGAGCCGAGCTGCGGCAGCGACACCGCCGACTTCGAGGCCGGCGTCGCCTGCGCGCGGACGTCAGGCACGTTCATCGGCACGTTCGACAGCCCGAGCACCGCGACCACGCTGTGCGCAAGCGTCGCCGGAACCCGGGCGACGGCGGTGTTCGCGTACACCGCCTTGCCGTTCAGCCGGTAGCTGGAGATCGTCGTGTGGAACGCCCGCTCGGCCTGGGCGACGGTGGCGTCGCCGGTCACGAGCAGCCGGTTGCCGGACACGGAGAGGTTGCTGAAGCCCTCGGAGGCCAGGTAGTTCGTTACCGCCCGGACCGTGGCGTTCGTCGGGCTGAACCGCGACCGCACCTCGGCCGCGCTGAGGATCGTCCGGGACTCGATCAGCTGGTTGATCTCGGCGCGGTTGCGCAGCGGCAGCACCGCGCTGATCTGAAGGCGGGTGGCGGACGGTGTCTGTCCGAGCAGCTGTCCGCGCAGGTTCAGCGCGTGGGTGCCCGTATCGACCCATGACGTGCCCGCGGCGCCGGCCGCCGGTGCGAGCACGGCCAGTCCGGCGAGCGCTGGCAGCAGGGTGCGAACGATCAGGTTCGGGCGTACAGAGAAACGAATCACGGCGCCTCCAGGTCGACGAGAGCCCACGGAGTGGGGCTGGCCCCTTCTTGGGCCATCGCCACACAGAACGATCCTGGCGCGCGGTTCTTGCGGTCTCGTGGGGGGCGCGCGCCGGGGTTGCGGCGCGGGGTCGGCGCCTATCGCTGATCGCCCCGGAGCAACCACGCCGCGCCAGACGACGCCCCGCCCCGCGGCCCTCCGCCTCCCTAACCGACCCCCGCCCCCTGGCCCGCAATCACTGGCAGCAGCAGTCGCGAGGACGAATGCACGGTGTTCCGCGCGGCCTCGCCGACGGGCGCGTGCTTGAAGTGCGTGATCGCCGGCAGTCCCTTGGCGTTGTCGTCGCTGGCGAGCACCAGCCGCAGGCGGTGGCCGGCGGCGAACCGCCGCGCGTTCGGGACGATCGGGATCCGGTAGCTGCGGACCTTTCCCGCACGGACCCGCTTACGCGTGGTGCACGGGAGCACCGGGGCGCCCGGGACGCTCCGCTTCTTATCGACGTCCCGGAGGCTCGCCCGCAGCCACCCGGCGGTTACGTCGTACGTTTCCCCCGCCGGGTCGACGTCCTGAAGCGTGGCGATCCACCCGGTGTCCGCCGCGGTCGTGCTCGCGTCGAGCCGGAGCTCGATCTCGCCGACGAGCTCGAGCGGGTCGCTCAGCGGCGGCGTCTCCCACGTCAGCAGCGAGGGAAGCCCGGGTCCCTTCACGCCCTTTGGACGGTCCAGCGAGTCCGGGAGCTGGAAGTACTCGCGCGTGCCGGGCTCACCCTCGTCAGTGGCGAGCGCGCCGTCGGCGCGGAGCGCGAGCTCGACGTGGCGCGCGTCGGACGGAGGCCACGCCTCCGCCTCGCGGAACTCCTCGGCGCCCGGCATCCAGTAGCGGATCGGCGGGCCGTCCATGATCCCGGTGTCGGCGTCCTTCAGCCAGTGGTCGAACCACGCGAGCGCCTCGACGTGCAGGCTCTCCCATGGCCAGGTGAGCCCGTGGCTGCCGAGTAGCCCGATCCGAACCGCCGGGTTTCCGGCGAGCGCTTTCCACACCGCGAAAGTGCTCGGCAGGTGGAGCGGCACGTTCTCCCAGTCGCAGCCGAGGTACGCCGGGATCTCGACCCCGGCGAGGCGGGGGAGCATGTTGCGCTCCTCCCACCACTCGTCGCGAAGCGGGTGATCGACCGCGATCGAGCGCCACAGGTCGTTCCACGGGTGCTCGGGATACGCGCCCCGCATCACCGCGCCCAGGATCGCGAGGATCGCCTCGCCGTTGAGCCCCGCCATCCGAGCGTGCACGGGCCCCGAGCGCAACACCCGCGAGGCGGCGTCGACCAGCGGGTTGCGGAACGCCGCGTCGCCCTTGTCGGCGAGATTCGCCACGCCCGACAACCACCCGGTGACGAAGGTCGCGCTGTACAGGCCGTTGTGGTACATCGCCTCGTACAGGTCCGCGCTCGTTGCGACCGGGAAGATCGCCCGTAGGTGGGCGGGCCGCTCGCAGGCAGCCGCGATCTGGGTCATCGCGAAGTAGCTGATCCCGATCATCCCGACGCGGCCGTCGCACCACGGCTGCTCGGCGACCCACTCGACGAGGTCGTGCATGTCGCGGCGCTCGGTGGCGTCGAGCGCTCCGTAGGTGCCGCCCGAGCCGCCGGTCCCGCGGACGTTCGCGATCACGTGCGCGTAGCCGCGCGGAACCCAGAAGTCGGTCGCGCCGGCCTCGACGAACCCGAGCGGAGCCCCGGTGTTCTGGATCTGCCGCGGATAGCAAGATGCCGCGACCAGCGCCGGGAACCGCCCCTCGGCGTCCGGGCGGTGGACGTCGGCCATCAGCGTCACGTCGTCACGCATCGGCACCGCGACGCTCGACTCGGTCACGATCGTGAACTCGGCGGAAGAGAGATTGCGGTACGTGCGCCCGGTCGTCTGTGGCCCGTTCAGCCGCCGCTGACCGGGCTCGACTCCGGCGACGTCAGTCGGCAGCATCGGCGGACCAGAAGGCGTCGCTCTCGGCGGGTAGAGCCTCGACCATCCACCACTCCGAGACCTTGCCGTCGCGCGTGCGCAGCAGGTGCGCCGCGTGGTTGTGGAGCGTCCTCGAGCCGCGCGCGGCGTGGACCTCGACCATCACCATCGCGAGGTCGGGCCTGACCGCCACCGACTGCGTGACATCGACGCGGAACCGCGCGGTCGGCAGGTCCATCGCCTCGATTCGTCCCAGATACTCGTCGGCGCCGACGACCTCGTCGACGCTGCCTGCGGAGTTGGTGATATACGCCCGCAGATCGTCGCCGAGCTGAGCCCGCATCCCGTCGAAGTCGATCGCCCCAAATGCCTCGATCAGCCGGGCGGCGACGGCCTCGGCGTCAACTGACATGTGCGCAGCCTAGTACTAGCGCCAGCGGCTCAGGCGATCAGGCCGATCCGCATCGCCTTCGCCACCGCGGACGCGCGGTCGCCGACGTCGAGCTTCTCGTAGATGTGCGCGAAGTGGGTCCTGACGGTGGCGACGCTGACCCCGAGCTCGGAGGCGAGCTTCGGCGCGCTGAACCCATCGGCGGCGAGCTCGAGCACCTCGAGCTCGCGCCTGGTCAGCGCGGACGCGCTCGGGCGCGACGGCCGCTCGGCCTCGCTCAGCAGCTCCTCGGCCTCCCACCCGGCCGGCGCGAAAGCGATCAGATGCATCCCTGGCAGCGCGTCGGCGAGCGCGTAGTAGGTGACGTCGAGTCGGCCGCCATCCGGTGATGCGACCGAGTACGGCCCCATCACGCGGCCGTTGTCCATCAGCGCCGCCCACGCTTCCCGCATCACCGGGAGCAGGTGCTCTGGGGTCAGATCCTCGATCCGCAGCATCCGCAGCTCGGCGAGCGGCAACCGAAACGCCAGGCGTGCCGCGGTGTTTACCTCCACGTACCGGCGCTCGGCATCGACGATCACCATCGGTACGAGGCTCGAGCCGAAGACCCGCTTCATCCGCGCCGGGCGGCCGCGCGCGGCGAGCACCCTGTCGAGATTCGCGGTAATCCAGGCAGGCTGCGCCGCGGGGACGAGATTCTTTTCTGGTGCCGGGGCTTGCGTCACTTGACTGACTCAATCTATCATCCGTACCGGGACGACGGTGGTGACGCAAGTCGCCCCCGCTCCTGGCAGCATCTCGGGTCGGGCGATTGGAGGATGCGAGGTTGCGGACGCGGGGGAAAAACGGAATCGGTACTCGCGTCAAGGCCGCCCGGCAGCGGCTCGGCTGGAACCGTGAGACGCTCGCCTTCCACTCCGGGATCAGCTGGTCGGCGATCGCGCAGATCGAGACCGGCCGGCGCGCGAACCTCCGGCCGAGCACGCTCCACGCGCTCGCCCGCGCGCTCGGGGTGACGATCGACTACCTCGTCGCGGGAGGCGCCCCGGCAGTGCCGATGTTCGCCCACGAGGTGCTCCTGTACGCGAACGATGAGGAGTTCCTCGAGACAGCCGGGCCGTTCCTGGCCGAGGGCGTGGAAGCCGGCGAGGCCGTGCTTGCGGTCACCACCAAGGCGAACATCGGGCTGCTGCGCAGCCGCTTGGGAGACACCGCCCGGGAGATCCAGTTCGAGGAGCGCTCGGGCTGGTACGACAGCCCGTCGCAGGCGTTCTTCGGCTACCGGACGTTCCTCGACTCGAGGCTCAAGGCGGGCGCGCCGTGGGTGCGGATCCTCGGCGAGCCGCCGAGTAGCTCGGACTCCTCCGACGAGTTTCGCGTGTGGATGCGATACGAGGCGCTGCTGACGCTCGCGTTCGCGTCGCAGCCGGTCAGCGTGACCTGCCCCTACGACGTCCGCGGGCTCGACCAGGCACTCGTCGGCCAGGCGCGGGCGATGCATCCGGAGAGCAATTCCGTGGACGGCTGGGATTACGCGGACTCGGTCGAGCGGGTGCTCGGCCTTTAGCGCTCGCCCGCTAGAGCGGTTTCGGCGGGCCGATCAGCGGCGTTCTGATCGGCCGCGCGGCACCCACGAACACGACCATCTCGTAGCCACCGGGATTCGCATCGGGGATCGGGACGTTCTTCCAGTTGTTGGCGATCCAGACGTTGCCGGACGGATCGATCTGGATCCCGGTGTTGCGAGTCAATCCGTCGAATCCGTAGCCGTTCCCGTTGGGCGAGATCGCCTGACCGGTGTGGAAGCCCGGGGGACAGTTCGTCGGCCTCACCCCGCAGAGCTCGGTGACCCGCTGCTTGCCGAAGTTCGCCACCCAGACGTTGTCGGCGCCGTCGACCGCGATCCCCCACGGGATCGTGATTCCGCCGCCGGTGAACGGCTTGGAGCGCCGCACCCCGTCGGCGCTGATCAGCGTGACCGAGCCGGCCCCGGTTGGCGCTGAGGTGCCGTTCGGACACGGGATCGGCACGAAGCCCGAGTTCGCAACCCACATGTCGCCGCGACTGTCGGCGGCGATTCCGAGCGGGTGGTACATGCCGGGGGCGGCGATCGGGGATTGCGGCGTCGGCCTGCCGTCGGGACCCAGCATCGCGACGCTGTTGCTGTTGTTCCCGGTTACGAACGCTTGCCCACGGCCGTTGAACGCGATGTCGAACGGCTTCGCGATGCCGAGGTTGCCCTCGCTCACGGCCCGGCTCGGATTGCCGTCGAGGTAGCGCGTCACCGTGTCATCGCAGGTGTTCGCGATCCAGATGTTGCCGCGCTGGTCGGAGACCGTCGCCTGCGGCCAGCTCAGCGGGCCCTGGGTCCATCCGCCTCCCGGGTTGGAGGGGCTCGAGCCGGGCGAAATTGGGGTCCCGTTCTGGTTGAACTCGGAGAGGCTGTTGTGCGGCGGCTGGGTCGGACAATGGCTCGAGGCGAATCCGTAGTTTCCGACCCATACGTGGCCTCGCGGGTCGAGCGTGATCCCGAACCCGGCGCCGCTCAGCCCGCCGCCGGAGAACGGCGATCCCGGGGCATAGCGTCCCGTCGGAGTGAACTCAAACACCAGGTGGCTCCCGCACACCGGCGCGAGTGGGTTGCGGCTGTAGATGTAGTTCGATGTCACCCAGACGTTCCCGCGGGCGTCGATCGCCATGTTTCCGGGGCCGCTCAGCTGCTTGCCGTCGCCGTAGAAGCGCAGCGCGATGAGCCACGCGTCCGGCCGCCCCAGCCGGGTCAGACCCGGCCGATACGAGCGCGGAGCCGAGCGCGCGAGGTCGAACAGGGTGCCGACGTTGTGCCACGGGTATCGCGCGATGTCGGCGATCGCCTCGAGCGTTCCGCGCGGGGTCGGGACCCCCGGCGGCTTGGCCTGCAGGAACAACCAGCCGCAGCTCGCGCTCGAGCGCACGCACGGGATCAGCATGTTCGACAGCGAGTTGAACGTCCGCAGCGTCGAGGTCTCGAGCCCGTTCGGCCTCCCCCGCAGCACCGGACTGAGCCCGCCGGTTCGCTGATCGACGAGGTCGCCCGCCATCGCCGCGGCGTTCTGAAGGCCGGGAGCCTTGCCCGCGACGCCCCGGGCGGAGATGAACTGCGCCATCGAGAACCCCATCGCCACCGTCGTCCGCTCGTTGACCACGACCCTCCCCGAGGCGGGTGCGCGTCCGAGGACCGCGGCGAGCCTCACCGCGGGGCCGCGGCCGGTGAGGACGTACAGAACCGAAGTGGCCGACTGGCGGGCGTAGCTGATCGTGAACGACCCGTCCACGCGCGTGCGCGTGGAGCCGAGGACGGCCGGGGCGGCGCCCGGACCCGCGCCCACGCCGGCGCGGTAAAGCGTGATCGTCGTGGACCGAACCGGCCTGTCGCCGCTCAGCACCCGTCCCGCGAGCGTCGCGCCGGGGACTCGGGCGCTCGCGATCGCCGAGACGAGGACGAGCGACACTGCGATCGCCGCGGTGGCAGCAACCGCCACGGCCAGTCGAAGCGGCGCAATCCGCCGTCGGTCATCACCGATCATGGTGCTGCTAGCCCCTTTCGCGAGCTTCTGGTTGTGGCTGCGCTGCGCCGGCCCCACGCGCGGCTGGGGAGCTTATTACGAGCTTCTCCGGGGGGCGGTCCTGCCACGGGGGTCCTGAGACGGCGCACGAGTAGTCGGTCGAGACGTTGATCGGCCGCTCGCCGCGGCCCTCCGGCTCGCTCGAGAGCACATGGTTGTCGATCGTCAGCCACGCGATCACGCCGCCCGCGATCGCGACCGCGGCGCTCACGATCATCGCGACGTGGAAGCCGTGGGTCATCGTTGCCTTGTGGTAGAAGCGGTCGCCGGTGATCCCGGCGATCAACGGGAGCACGGCGACAGCGATCAGGCCCCCGACCCGCGCGACCGCGTTGTTGACGCCCGAGGCGATCCCCGAGTAACGCTCGTCGGCCGACGCGAGGACCGTCGCGGTGACCGGGGCGACGACAAGCGTCAGCCCGGCCCCGAAGACGAGCACCGCGGGGAGCACGCTGCCGAGATACGTGTCGCCCGGGTTGATCCCGGTCATCAGCAGCATCCCGCCGGCGACGATGATCGGCCCGAGCGTGAGCGGGATCCGGGGGCCGATCCGCTGGGCCAGCGCACCCGAGCGGGCCGACAGCAGCAGCATCAGCACCGTGATCGGGAGCGAGGCCGCGCCCGCCGCCAGCGGCGTGTAGCCAAGCGAGATCTGCAGGAATGAGACCAGCAGGAAGAAGACGCCGCTGAGCGCCGCGTAGACGACGAACGTCACGATGTTGGCGCTCGAGAACTGACGGTCGGAGAACAGCTTGAGCGGCAGCATCGGCTGGGGGCTGGTCCGCTCGGCGAGTATGAACAGGACAAGCGACACCACCCCGACCGTGCCCGCCACCCAGGGCAGCGCGGACCCGCCGTTCCCGCCCGCCTGGATCAACGCGTACGTGGTCCCGCCCAGACCGAGCGCCGCGAGGATCGCCCCGCGGAGGTCGAGATGGCGGCCGGCGCTCGGGTCCCGGCTCTCCGGCACGCGCCGCGACGCCAGCACCACCAACACTCCGATCGGAACGTTGATCAGGAACACGGCCCGCCAGCTCACCGCGTCGACGAGGTAGCCGCCGAGCAGCGGGCCGAGCGCCGTCGCGACCCCAGTCAGCCCCGACCACGCGCCGATCGCGCGAGGACGGTCCGATCGCTGGAAGCTCGCCTCGATCATCGCCAGGCTGCCCGGGGTGAGCAGCGCACCCGCCACGCCCTGGAACAGGCGGGCGGCGATCAGCACCTCGACCGTCGGCGCGACCGCGCAGGCCACCGAGGCAACCGTGAACAGCGCCGCTCCAAGCGCGAACACACGACGGCGGCCGTACATGTCTCCGAGCGACCCGCCGAGGAGGATGAACGACGCGAGCGTCAGCAGATACCCGTTCAGGATCCACTGCAGCGAGCTCGTCGTCGCGTTCAGGTCGTGCCCGATCACCGGAAGCGCGACGTTGACGACGGTGCTATCGAGAAACACCATCCCCGAACCCAGCACCGCCACAGCCAGCACCCAGCGGCCGCGCGCGCTGGCGTAGGACAGGGCCTCTGACTCCGCGATGGACTGACTCTACGACACGGTCCCGGACACCCGCGATTGCCTGCGCCAATTGCGGGTATGGCCTGCACATGGTCGTTCCGCAGCCCGCAGATCCGGTGACGCCGGCGGTGCCCGACGCGCCCGTGACCCCGGCCGTTCCTGATCCCGGAACCCCCGCTGACCCGGAGGAGCCGGCGACCGTTCCCGCGCCCCAGGAGCCGGCGACACCGGCGGTTCCGGAGCCGGAGCCAGGGGATGAGCCTGGCCAGAGCCGTTCAGGCTGAGTACGCCTCCAGGATGATCTCCGCGAGCTCTGCACCTCGCTGTTGCGGGAGCAGATGGTTGGCTCGCTCGAGCTCGACCAGCCGCGCGTCCGCCAGCTGCGAGGTGAGCCGTCGGGCAGAGGAGACGGGCACGACCCGGTCAGCGGTCCCGATCACGACCGTCGCCGGCGCGGTGATCTCACTGAGGCGCGCCTCGAGCGCGGGCACGTCCCGGAAGAGCAGCCGCTGCTCGGTGAAGAACGACCGCCACGCGTGGGGGGTCAGCAGCATCCTGCGGGCCGACCGCAGGTAGCCGTCCTCGAGCTCGAGCTCCCGGGCGACACGGCTGCGCACCAGTTCGGTCGTGAGCGCGGCTCCGGCTCCGGCGAGCGCGGCCGCGCCGACCACGTAGCCGACGCCCGGGGCGGCGAGCAGCCGATCGACCCAGCGCAGCGACTCCACGTTGGCCGACGGCGCCGCCAGCACGAGCGCCCGGACCCGCTCGCGGTGGCTCAGCGCCAGCGATGCGGCGACCGCTCCGCCGAAGCTGTGGCCGACGACCACCGCCCGCTCCGCTCCGGCGGCGTCGAGCGCGGCGAGCGCGGCGGCGACGTTGCCCTCGAGATCGGAGGGCGCCGCACGGCCGTTCCACCCGGGGCGGTCGATCGCGACCGTTGGCACGCGGTCGCCGATCGCCTCGCGGACCCGATCCCAGTCGCTTGCTCCCCCCGGCTGGCCGTGGAGCAGCAGGACGGGGTCAGGCGTGGGCATCTTGCTGCCGGCGCCGGGCCTGCCAGTAGCGCCGGAGAAACTGCGCGGCGACGACCACCAGCAGCGCCGCGAAGCCGATCCGCAGCGCCCGCTGGGTGAGGTCGTTGGCGAGCGCGACGCCCGCGACCACCCCAACCGCCGAGAGGGCTCCGAGCACGGCCGCGTCGTGGAGTCGCACGTTGCCGTAACGGCGCTGACGGAGCGCGCCGACGAACGCGACCGGGATGATCGCCAGCAGCGATGTCGCCTCCGCCTTGACCTGCGAGAGCGACAGCACGAGCGTCAATGCGGGGACGAACATGATCCCGCCGCCGACGCCCAGCAGGCCGCTGATGACGCCGCCGGCGGCGCCCATCACGATTGCGAGGATCACGCGACCAGGTCCACCGCGACCGCGATCAGCAGCAGCGCGAACAGCAGTCCGATCGTCTCGGTCTTGACGCGTTGCTGCAGCCACGTGCCGAACAAGACCCCGCCGACCGCCGGGACTCCGACCAGCAGCCCCTTGAGCACGTCGACGTTTCCGTACGCCCCCTGGGCGATCGTCGCGAACGTCGCGATCACGACGATCGCCGCGAGCGAGGTGCCCGTGGCGGATCGCTCGTCGTAGGCGAGCCATAGGACCAGCAAGGGCACCATCACGGTCCCCCCGCCCACCCCGAACAATCCGCTGAACAACCCCGCCAAGGTGCCTGTCACAGCCAGCTTGAGGGTGCGTGGCTGGACCATGAGCGGGCATACTAGATGGGTGACGTCAGCGCTCCGGTCCGAGGCGCTCGCCCCTCTCCGCGACGACCCGGCCCACGCCGCAATCCTGTTCGACCTCGACGGGACGGTCGCGCCGATCGTGCACCAGCCCTCCGACGCCGTCGTTCCCGAGCCGACCCGGCAGTTGCTGATCGAGATCGCGCGGCGCTACGGAGTCGTCGCGTGTGTGACCGGGCGGAGGGCCTCCGAGGCGCGGGCGATGGTGTCGATCGGCACGATCACCTACCTCGGCTCGCACGGCGCCGAGCTGCTGCGGGCCGGGTGGACCGAGGCGGTGCTCGACCCGACGCTCGCCGAGTGGGCGCGGCGGATCCACGACTTCGGGCGTCAGCACGACACCCAGGGGCTGCGCCGTCAGCGCGTGCGGCTCGAGGACAAGGGGGCGATCGTCGCGTTCCACTGGCGCGGGGCGCCCGACGAGGACGCGGCGCGGTCGGCGGTCGACGCGATTGCGGCCGAGGCGGAGAACGACGGGCTTCGCACCCACTGGGGACGGAAGGTGCTCGAGGTCAGGCCGCCGGTCAAGTTCGACAAGGGCACGGCGATCGCCGCGTTCCTGCGCGACACCGACGCGAACGCGGCGCTCTACGCCGGCGATGACCGGACCGACCTCGACGCGTTCCGGACGCTCGGCGAGCTGGTCGAGGAGGGCCGGCTGTCGTACGCGGTCCGCGTCGGCGTCAGCTCCGACGAGGGGCCCGAGGAGATCACCCGCGAGGCGGACATCGTCGTCGACGGGACCGATGGCGTCCGCGAGCTGCTCGAGCTGCTGGTCGCCGATGGCTAGGGTCAAACAAGTGGAAGATGCGGTTCTCTGACTTCCTCAAGACCACGGTCCTGATCAGCGCGGCGGCCGCGAGCGCGCTCGCGGCGGTGACGGTCGCCGGCGGGGTCGGGACCGAGGACGACCTCGTCGTGCCGGTCGCGGCCGGCTGGTGGGTGTTGGCCGCCGTGATCGGAATCGCCATGGGCCGCCGGGCGGAGACGTCGCCCCCGATCGCGAACCTGCTGGCCAGCGCGAAGATGCAGGCCTCGCTGCCGGAGGTGCACCCCGGCCGCACGGTGCTGAACCGCCTGTGGCCGCTGCTGCTGTCGACGATCGGCGCGGGCGCGCTCGCGTTCGTGGTGCCGCAGGTCCCGGCGGTCGCGACCGGGTTCGCGATCATCTGGTCACTCGCGTGGCGGCGCCAGGCCTCCGCCGTGACCGCGATCGAGGAGCGCGACGGGGCGCGCTTCTACGTCGAGCGCACCTCGCCGTTCAAACCGATCCGGCTGGTCCGCACTCCGGGCTTCCGCTCCAACCTGCTCGAGCTCAACGGCGCCTCGGGCAGCGGGCGGCATGCCAGCCCGCGCGCCTGAGCGGGTGCCGGGCATCGACGTCCTCGTCGTCTCGGTCGGAAGCACGACCGGGTGGCGGATCGCGGCGGATGAGCTCACCGCCTCGCTGCGCCGCGCCGGCGCCGCGGTCGAGCTGGTCACCGCCGAGCCCTCGCCGCCGGTCCGCACGTTCGCGCTGACCGACTTCGTCGAGGCGCGCGCGGCGCGCGCGGCGGCGCTACACGGGATCGAGGCGCACGACCCTCGCGCGATCGTCTACTGCTCGATCACCGCCGCGCTGCTGTGGCCACGGACCGGCGCGATCTTCCTCGACTCGATCGCGGCCGAGAACCGGCCGGGCCGCCACGGGATCTGGCAGCGCTCGGTCGAGCGCCGCAGACTCCGGCAGAGCCCGCTGGTGATCGTGTGGAGCGAGCGTGGGCTGGACGCGTTGCGCGGGCCGCGGCCCGACTCGGTAATCGCGCGGGTGCCGATCGAGCTGACGGGCGACGCCGGCGGTCCGCGCGAGATCGCCGCGGTCACATACGCCGGCGACCCCGTCAAGCGGAGAATCGCGACCGTGCTCGGGGCGTGGGCAGAGGCTCGTCGCGAGGGCGAGCGGCTCGTGGTCGCGGGACTTCCGAGCCATGCGACCCGGGACGTGCCGCGACTCGAGGCCCAACTCTCGGCCGACGGCGTCGAGGTCTCCGAGCCGCTGACGCCGGAGGAGTTCCGCGCGCTGCTGCAACGCGCGCGCGTGTACGTGGCGGCACCCCGGATCGAGGACTATGGCGTCGCGGCGCTCGAGGCGCTCGCATCGGGCTGTGTGCTGGTGACGACGCCGTCCGCCGGCCCGTATCCCGCCCGCGACCTCGCGCGCGAGCTCGACCCGCGACTGGTGGACGACGACCTGGCCGGCGCGATCCGGCTCGGGCTCGACGATCCGCCCGCCGATTACGCCCAGCGGGCCGCCCGTCTGCTCGAGCCATTCAGCCGCGAGGCACTGGACCGGGTGGTCGCCGAGACGGTTTTGCCACGATTGCTGTCGCGGTGATCGCTCCGTCGTTCATTCCCAGCCCGTCCGAGAACGGGTTCCACATCGGTCCGCTGTTCATCCACATGTACGGATTGGCGTACGTGTTCGCGGTCGCCGCCGCGATCCTCGTGACAAGCGCACTGTGGAGGCGGGAGGGGGAGGACCCGAAGCTGCCGGGCGAGATCGCGCTGTGGGCGTTCCCGGCGGGGCTAATCGGCGGCCGGATCTACTTCCTGATCACGACCCCGAGTCAGATCCCGCCGCACTGGTGGGGACCGTTCGCGATCTGGAAGGGCGGCCTCGGCATCTGGGGCGGCATCGCCGCCGGCGTGCTCGTCGGCCTCTGGTACATCCGCCGCCGCCGGCACCTGTCAAAGGAGCAGATGTGGCGGCTGCTGGACTGCGCCGCGCCTGGCCTGCTGTGCGCGCAGGCGATCGGCCGGATCGGCAACTACTTCAACCAGGAGCTGTTCGGCAAGCCGAGCACGCTGCCGTGGGCGCTGAAGATCGACCCCGCCCACCGTCCGCCGGGCTTTGAGCATTTCGCGACCTACCAGCCGACGTTCCTGTACGAGATGATCTGGAACCTGGCGCTGGCCGGGGTGCTTGCCTGGCTGGTGCGCCGCCATCGCTTCCGGCCGCCGAGCGTGTTCGCGCTGTACGTGGCCGGCTACTCGGCATTCCGGATATTCGAGGAGCAGCTCCGGATCGACTACTCGAACCACATTCTCGGGATGCGACTGAATTTCTGGATCGCTCTGCTGCTGTTCCTCATCGCGATGGGGTGGTTCTTCGCGATCAACCGGCGTGGCCGCCGAAATCGGGAATCGCCGGCGCCGGCCACCGAGCCGAAGGAGTCTCAGCCCGCTCAGCCGCGCGCGTAGGTGACTGGACGTTTGTCCGATTGACGTTTTCTGATCAATCGACTTAAGTTTCGCTGTACTCGCGCGCATCAGCGGCGGGTCGGGGTCAACATAGAGAGGGCGCACATGCGACTGTGGCGGCTGGGTACGTTGGTGCTCGTAATTGGCGTGCTCGGAGTCACCGCTTCGGCGAACGCGGCGCCGACGTGGTCCGTATCGCCGGCCCCGACGCCCCAGGCGCCGAATGGTCAATACGACGCGGTCTCCTGCGGTAGTGCGACCCGGTGCGAGGCGATCGGCTTGTACTACGCGCCCACCGGGACGACGGGGCTGATCGCTGCCGGAACGACCGGTGGGGGCACCTGGAGCGCCCAGACGCTCCCAGCCATCGGTGGGACATCGCCTATCCCCGACGGGATCTCGTGCTTCTCGACCGGTTCGGCGAGCATCGGGTGCGTCGCGATCGTTCGGCCGAGCGGCGGTACTGAGGTGGGCCTCGCGTTCAACGGCACCAGCTGGTCGAAGATGGCGAGTTCGCCTCCGGTGAGCGGCGGCGCTGTGCTGTCGTGTACGGCTGCGAACGCGTGCATGGTGATCTCGGGCGCTTCGGCCGAGCGCTGGAATGGCTCGACCTGGAGCGCTGCGGGAGCGGTCAGCTCTCCAAGCGGACTTGTCTCGGTCGACGCGGTGACGTGCACCGGGCCCAGCGCGTGCATCGCGGTGGGATACGCCGAGGCGACCGGTCGGTTTTACGCGGCCAAGTGGAACGGCTTGACGACCTGGGCGCCGACCCAGCTTCCGGTCCCCGCCGGCGCGCTGGGCGCCTACTTCGACAGCGTGGCGTGCGCGACGGCGTCCACCTGCACAGCGGTAGGCAACTATCAGGACCACCGCGGCCGAACGTTGACTATCGCCGATGGCATGAGCGGCTCGACTTGGAAGGTGCAGGCGACGCCGAATCCGGCGGGCGGTGGGTATGGCTCCCTGGACGAGGTCTCGTGTGCCCCCGCCGGTCCTTGTACGGCCGTCGGATCGGGCGGGGCGTTCGTGGAGCGGCTCGTCGGCGGGACGTGGACGCTGTCGGGCGCGCCGCCAGCGCCCCCCGGCTACGACGCGTTGATCACCGGGCTGTCGTGCGCGTCAACGACCGTCTGCATGTTCGCCGGCTACGACGACCAGGGCACACAGCGGACGCTCGCCGAATCGTGGAACGGATCGAGCTGGGCGCTGCAGACCACCCCCAACCCGGCGGGTGCAACCGACAGCCAGTTCGACGCCGTCTCGTGCGCCGGCTTGCCGGCGAACGGCTGCATGGTCGTCGGCAACTACCTCGCTGCCGACGACTCCGTGCTGCCGCTGGCCGAGACGTGGAACGGCTCCGCGTGGGCGATCCACAGCCCGACGATCTCGGGCGCATCCGACGTGGTGTTGACCGGCGTCTCGTGCCCCGCGTCGAATTCGTGCGAGGTCGTCGGCTTCGGCACTGATGCCAACGGAAACGCAAAGCCGGTCGCCGCGTCCTGGAACGGTGCCAGCTGGACTACTCAGAGCCCGTCAATCCCCGCCGGGTCGATATCTCCGATTCCCAGCGGCGTCTCGTGCACGGCGGCCAACGCGTGCACGGCGGTTGGGAGCTACCTGAACGCGGGCGGTCAGGTTTTGGCCTACGCCGAGCACTTCACCAGCACATGGAGTGCCGCGCTGACGACGCCGAACCCGTCGAACACGTACGGGTATATGGCGCTCTACGGCGTCTCCTGCACCGGCGCCACGTGCGAGACGGTCGGCGAGGCCGATCCCAACAGCGGGGGCGAGCAGCCGCTGGCCGAGCTGCTGAACGGCTCGACGTGGAAGTACCAGCCGCTTCCGAACTCCTATTACCAGGATCCGTTCGGCAACGCGCTGAGTGGCGTCTCGTGCACGGCCGCCAACGCCTGCACCGCGGCTGGCTCGACCGGATACGCGTCGACGATCGCGTACCGGTTCACCGGCTCGTGGGCGGTCCAGGGCACCCCGCCGTTCTCGCCGGACCTCGGGCAGGGCGGCTTTTCGGCGGTGTCGTGCGGAGCCGCAACCGCCTGCACCGCGGTCGGGACGTTCGGCGCAGAGGGTTGGACCAAGTCGGGCGGATGGGTGAGCCAGACGCTCGCGCCCCCGCCGAATCTCCAGTCGGTGGGCTACGCGAGCCTCGGCGGCGTGTCGTGCACGGCGGCTAGCGCCTGCACCGCCGCTGGGACCTACGAAATCGTTCCGTTCTTCTTCTCGGCCGCGCTCAAGCGCCGGGCGACGGCGATTCGAAAGCTCCGCGCGGCGCGCGTCTCACGCCGTCTCAAGCCGGAGTTGGCACGCCGGGCCGTGCACGGCATCTCGAGCCAAGCTTGGGGGGGCGGCGGTCTCGCGCCTGTCCAGCTCCCGCTCGCGGAGCGCTATTCGTAGCCCTCAGCCGCGACCGTACGTTCCGGTCAGGGTCCCCGACCCGACGACCCGCCCGCTCCCGAACGCGGTGACCGTGATCACGTAGTGGTGTGGCTTGCTGCCGCGGGGTGGGCACGGTCCGCGGTAGCCGGTCGTCCCGAAGCCGTTGGTCCCCGCGTTGCCGATCTCTGGCGGCTTGCCGGCGTCGAGCCCCGTCGAGCGCGGGCTGAGCCCGGACAGCTGCCAGTGGATGAAGCTCCCTCCCGGTGCGTCTGGGTCGATCATCATCAGATGCAGCTCCGTCGCGTCGTCGGGGACCCCAGACCACTTCAGCGGCAGCGAGACGTCGCGGCCGT
The DNA here is from genome assembly GCA_963788565.1 of uncultured Solirubrobacterales bacterium. GTDB lineage: Bacteria > Actinomycetota > Thermoleophilia > Solirubrobacterales > Solirubrobacteraceae > Palsa-465. Next base: position 186,556 of record CAWBHJ010000003.1, read on the forward strand.
CGCACGTGTACTGGCGCGGGATCGGGGCTCCGGCGGCGAACGCCGAGCTGCTGACGGCGATCCGCTGCGGAGCCTGGTCGGAGCCGCAGGCCGCCAGGGCGATCGCGCCGAGCGCCGCGACGGCGGCGCGGATCAGCGGTTGCGCGGCCGCAACGCCTCGAGTTCGGACCATGGCTTCGTGTTGGCGACGTCGCGGGCGGTCAGCCACGCCCGGCGCGCGGTGCCGATGCCGTAGCGCGCCACCTCGAACCCGCGAACACGATGCGCGTCGCAGTTGATCACGATCGCGACTCCGGCGGCGGCGGCCGCGCGGGCGCTCGTGTCGCCCAGGTCGCGGCGGTCGGGGCTCGAGTTGATCTCGAGCATCGTCCCGGTTCGCGCCGCCGCCTCGACGACCCGCTCAAGATCGAACTGGTACGGCGCGCGGCGCTCGATCTTCCGGCCCGACGGATGGCCGATCGCGTCGACGAGCGGGTGCTCGATCGCGCGCACGATCCGCTCGGTCATCTGGTCCGCGGCCGTCCGGAACGACGAGTGGACGCTCGCGATCACCCAGTCGAGCTCGCCGAGCAGCTCGTCGTCGTAGTCGAGGGAGCCGTCCGGGAGGATGTTGACCTCCGAGCCTGCGAGCAGCTCGATCCCCTCGATCTCCGTTGCGCGGATCCTCTCGATCTGCTCCCGCAGCCGCTCGGGCGAAAGGTCCGCGCCGAACCCCATCGTCGCGGAGTGATCGGTGATCGCGAGGTACTCGTAGCCGGCCTCGCGCGCCGCCGCGGCCATCTCCTCAATCGAGGCGGTCCCGTCTGAGGCCGTCGTGTGGCAGTGGAGATCGCCGCGCAGGTCGCCCAGTTCGATCAGGTCGGGCAGGGTGCCGGTGGCCGCCGCCTCGAGCTCGCCCCGGTTCTCCCGAAGCTCGGGCTCGATGTACTCGAGCCCGAGCAGCGCGTACACCTGCTGCTCGGTCGGGCACCGGTGGGTCTCTTCGGTCGAGTCGTCCAGCACCCCGTACTCGGAGACGTGCAATCCCTTGCGGACCGCCATGTCGCGCAGCGCCATGTTGTGCTCCTTGGAGCCGGTGAGGTGCTGGAGCAGGTTCCCGAACTGGTCGGGCGCGACGATCCGCAGGTCGACTGCGATTCCGGTGTGGGTCCGCAGCCGCACGCCGGAGTCGCTGACGCTCCCCGCCGTCTCGACCAGCTCGAGCTCGGTCGCCGCCCGTGCGAGCGCGCCGGGATCGGTGGCCGTCGCGATCACGTCGAGGTCCTTGACGCTGTCCACCCACCGGCGGGCCGAGCCGGCGAGCTCGACCCGCTCGGCGGCCGGGTGCTCGCGGAGTGCGGGGATCAGCGCGTCGGCGACGGCGAGCGCCCGGTCGAGCACGACCCGCCGCCCATGTTCGCTGGCCCCGGCGACCGCGAGGGCCGCGAGGATCGACTCCTCTGCCTTCGGCCCGAAGCCCTTCAGCTTGCGGATCTGCTGCTGCTCACCGGCGGTCCGCAGCTTCTCGGGCGAGTCGATCCCGAGCTCGTCGAACAGCCTCCGCGCCCGCTTCGGGCCGAGGCCCGGCAGCCGGGTGATCTCGACCAGCCCAGGCGGGAACTTCGCGCGCAGCTTCAGCGCCGCCGGGATCTCGCCCTCGGTCGAGAGCGCGATCACCTTCTCCTGGATCGTGGCGCCGACTCCGGCCAGCTCGGTCGCGCGGCCCTCGCGCGCGAGCGCGGCGACCGACACCGGCGCCTCACGGATCGCCTTGGCCGCGTTTCGGTAGGCGACGATCCGGTGGATCACGGCGCCGTCGAGCTCGTAGAGGTCCCCGAGCTCGTCGAGCGCCGCTGCAATTTCGGTATTGGTAGGGTCGCGTGCGGTCGTTGCCATCCGTCTACAAGGCTATTCTGACCCGCCGCGGCTGATTGCTATACTTTCTGAAGTAACCCCGACAAGGAGCACCAATGGCTGACCATGTCACCGAAGTAACCGATACGAACTTCCAGGCCGAAGTGATCGAGTCGGACGTGCCGGTGCTCGTGGACTTCTGGGCGCCGTGGTGCGGTCCCTGCCGGATGGTCGCGCCGGTGGTCGAGGAGATCGCCGAGGAGCGCGGCGAGGCGCTGAAGGTCGTCAAGCTGAACATCGACGACAACCAGAACACGGCCGTTCAGTTCAACGTCATGTCGATCCCGACGCTGATGCTGTTCCGCAACGGCGAGGTCGCGAAGACCGTGATCGGCGCCTACCCGAAGCGCAAGCTCGAGGCAGAGCTCGAGCCGGCGCTCGCCTAGACCTCGCTCGCCTAGACCTCGTAGACCAGCGCTCCGTCGACCGGCCGGCCCTTGAGCCCGGCCGCCGCGAGCGCCGCGGGCCAACCGCCGGCGGTGGCCGGGTCAACCACGACCACGTTGACGTGGTAGCGGCTTAGGAACGCGCGGAGATTCGCCGGCGGGACCGGCGTCGGCGACTTGAAGAACGGCTGGGCGATCGGGTCGTGGCCGAACGCAGGCGGCGGATACACGGTCAGCGCGCCCTCCGGCATCCTGAACCAGAAGTCGGTCTGGGCCTGCCACAGCATCGACGGGCCGTATGAGCCGAACGGCAGGATCAGCGCGGTGCCGTTGCGCGGAATCACGCGCTTGTACGCGTCCGTCGTGAACAGGGGCGGGAGCGATGGCCTCCCGGAGAACAGCGGGCTCGACCCGTTCGGCAGGATCAGCGCGATGCCGACGATCGCGACCGCCCACCGCGCCGCTCGCCACCGCCCTGGCGTCGCGAGCCACAGCGCCGTCGCGATCGCGACCACGAGCCACAGGTAGAGCGTCAGCCGGCCGGGCACGACCGCCCGGAGGACGGGCAGATGCGGGAACGCGATCGCCGGCAGCGGGATCGTCGAGTGGCCCGCGATGTGGAGATGCGGCCCGAGCGACAGGACCAGCGCGACGAGCGCCACGCCGCCGAGGACCCACGTCCCCGGACGCCCGCGGCGCTCCCACAGGAGCAGACAGAGGACGATCAGCAGCGGCACTCCCAGGTAGGCGCTTTGCTCGGCGATGTTGCCTGGGAAATGCGCGGCGACGCCCTGCCCGTAGTGCAACAGAGTGACCTGGGTCGGGATCACGAGGCCCGCGAGGTCGGCGATCGCATTCGAGATCGCGCCCGGCGGCGCCGCCGGCTGCGTGCTCGCAAAGTCCTCGTACAGGTACGGGCTCGTGATCACCGCCGCCACGAGCCCCGCCGCGACGAGCTCGATCGCGATCCGGGCGAGATCGGAGCGCCGGGCCGGCATCGCGATCCACGCGATCACGAGCGCGAGCGCGCCGAATCCGCAGCTCGTCGCGAGCACCTCGGTCGAGGTCAGAAGCTGGGCCGCGAACAGCACCAGCATCCCGCCGACGAACAGGCCGCGCCCGACCCGCCGGTCGAGCCGGAGCAGTACCAGCAGCACCATCAGCGGCACCAGCGCGATCATCATCAGCATCGCGTGCCCGACGACCGCCGTCAGCTCGTAGCTCGAGAACCCGAACACCCAGCCACCCGCGAGCGACGGCAGCCATCGGCGCGTCAGGTAGACGCACAGCAGGTACGCCGTCGTCGCCGCCAGCACCGGGCTGAGCAGCGTGATCACGTCGTAGGAGGGGAGCACCCCGATCGTCGCGGTCAACGGCCACGCGAGCACGCTCGGGAGCGGGATCAGCGGCGCCGCCGCGACGTTGTCCCCGGTCGGGCTCCACGCGAGATGCGTGTACAGCGGGTCGGTGCCGTGCGTGATCGCGTACGGCCACCACTTCAACGCCCACATATACGAGGGCGGGTCCCCGTTGCCGATGCAGGCGCAGACGTGGTTCGGGTCTGCGAGCGCATGGCGCCCGAGCAGCAATGCCGACGCGAGGCAGTAGATCACCAGCGCCCCGGCGGCCCCGATAAGTGCGCGCCCCCGCGGCGAGCGTGCGAACTCCAACCTCTACGACACCGCCACGCCGATTCGCAGATCGCGCCCGTCGATCTGCACCGGCTCAGCCCCATCCAATGATTCGTAGGTGACGCTCGTCGCCAGCGTCTCGCCGGCGATGTAGTCCTGGTACGCGCGCGCCGCGTCGATCAGCGTCCCGTCGCCGTCGAGCGTCAGCGCGATCCGGTCGGTGACCTCGAACCCGCCCTGCTGCCGGGCGAGCTGGACGGCGCGGACGATGTCGCGGGCGAGGCCCTCGAGGCGCAGCTCCTCGTCGAGCTCCAGCTCGAGCGCAACCGCGTGCGAGCCCTCGCGCTCGACCTGGTAGCCCTCAAGAGGCTTCATCGACACGAGCAGGTCGGCCGGCTCGAGCTGGTGGTCGTGGCCCGCGACGGCGATCCCGATCGTGCGCCCGTCGCGCAGCGCGGCTGACACATGAGACGGCTCCAGCCCGGCGACCGCGGCCGCCACCAGCGGCATCTCCTTGCCGAAACGGGGCCCGAGCGTCCGGTAGTTGGGCTTCAGCTCGAGCTCGCCGAGCTCATCGGCCTCCGACACGAACCGGAGCTCGCGGACGTTGAGCTCGTCGCGGACGAGATCGGCGAACCGCTCGATTGCCGCGCGCTCCTCGCCGGTCGCGACGATCACCGCCGCGCGCAGCGGCTGGCGGAGCTTGAGCTTTACCTGGGAGCGTGCCGCGAGCCCGAGCGCGACGGTCTCGCGGACGACGTCCATCGCGTCCTCGAGCCCGGCGTCGCGGGGCCCCGGTTCAGGGAACTCGCAGAGATGGACGCTCGGCTCGGCGCCATCGAGGTTGTCGTAGATCTCATCGGTGAGGAACGGGCAGAACGGGGCGAGCAGCTTCGAGACCGTGACGAGGCACTCGTGCAGCGTCTGGAATGCGGCCGGGTCGCCGTCCCAGAAGCGCCGGCGCGACCGCCGGACGTACCAGTTCGAGAGCTCCTCGACGTACTGCTGGATCGCGCGCCCGGCGGTGGTGACATCGAAGGTGTCGAGTCGCTCGCGGACGACCTCGGTGGTCGCGCTGAGCCTGGAGAGCGCCCAGCGGTCGAGGTCGGTCGCCGGCTGCCGCTCGGCCGAGGGCGCGATCCCGTTGGCGTTCGCGTACAGCGCATAGAACGCGTACGTGTTCCACAGCTGCAGCAGAAACTGGCGGACCGCCTCGCCGATCGTCTCGAGCGAGAACCGGTAGCCGTCCCACGGCTGCTTGGAGGTGAAGAAGTACCACCGGAACGCGTCCGCGCCGTACCGGTCGATCACATCCCACGGTTCGATCGTGTTGCCGATCGACTTCGACATCTTCCGTCCCTGCTCGTCGAGGATCAGCCCGAGGCAGACGACGTTGCGGTACGAGGAGCGGTCGAACAGCAGCGTCGAGACGGCGAGCAGCGAGTAGAACCAGCCGCGCGTCTGATCGAGCGCCTCGCAGATGAAGTCGGCCGGGAACCGCTCGCGGAAGTGCTCCTCGTTGTGGTGCGGGGCGTGGAACTGGGCGAACGGCATCGAACCCGAGTCGAACCACACGTCGATCACCTCGGGGACGCGCCGCATCGGCTTCCCGCACTCGGCGCAGTCGAACTCGACGTCGTCGACGTACGGGCGGTGCGGATCGGTCAGCGTGACGCCGCTCAGCTCGCGGAGCTCATCGAGCGAACCGACGACCCGGACGTGCTCGTCGTCGCAGCGCCACACCGGCAGCGGCGTTCCCCAGTAGCGCTCGCGCGACAGCGCCCAATCGACGTTCCCCTCGAGCCACTTGCCGAAGCGGCCGTGCTTGACGTGCTCCGGGTACCAGTTGACGGTCTCATTCGACGCGAGCAGCCGGTCCTTGATCTGGCTGGTCGCGATGTACCACGACGGCTTGGCGTAGTAGAGCAGCGGCGTTCCGCACCGCCAGCAGTGGGGATAGGAGTGCTCGTAGGGCTCGGCTCGCAGCAGCTTCCCGCGCGTGCGGAGATCCTCGATCAGGTCCGGGTCCGCGTCCTTGACCCGCCGTCCGGCGTACGGGCCGATCCGCTCGTCAAACGTGCCGTCGAGCCGGACCGGGTTGATCACGTTCAGGCCGAACCGCTCGCCAAGCTGGAAGTCGTCCTCGCCGAACGCGATCGCGGTGTGGACGAGCCCGGTGCCGTCGTCCGCGGTGACGAAGTCGGCGGGCAGCACCGTGTGCCCGAGCTCTCCGTACGTGGACGCGGGGATGAACGGGAACGGGGGCTCGTACGCGACCCCCTCGAGCTCCGCGCCGGGGAAGCGGTCGAGGATCTCGGCGCCCTCTCCGAGCACCGGCTCGACCAGCCGCTCAGCGACGACGAACACGGTGTCCTCATTCCGGGCACGCGCTCGAACGTACGGCAGCTCCGGGTTGACGGCGACCGCGGCGTTTGAGACGAGCGTCCACGGGGTGGTCGTCCAGACAAGCAGCTGGTCTCCCTCGCGGACCCGCCCGCCGCCGGAGCGCACCGGCAGCCGCACAAAGGCGGACGGGTCGACGACGTCGCGGTAGACGCCAGGCTGCCCCAGCTCGTGACTGGACAGCGTCGTCTGGTCCCTCGGGCAGTACGGGACGACCTTCAGCTTCTCGTACAGCAGCCCGCGCTCGTAGATCGTCTTCAGCGCCCACCACACCGATTCGACGTACTGCGGGTCCATCGTCCGGTACGCATCGTCGAGGTCGATCCAGAACGCGATCCGCTCGGTCAGCCGGTTCCACTCGGCGACATAGCTGAGCACGCTCTCGCGGCAGCGCTCGTTGAACTCGGCGATCCCGTAGTGCTCGATGTCCTCCTTACGGGTGAACCCGAGCTCGGCCTCTACCGCGAGCTCGACCGGGAGCCCGTGGCAGTCCCAGCCACCCTTGCGCTCGACGTAGTAGCCGCGCATCGTCTTGTAGCGGGGGAAGATGTCCTTGAACACCCGGCTCAAGACGTGGTGCGAGCCCGGAGGTCCGTTCGCCGTCGGTGGGCCCTCGTAGAACGTCCATTGCGGCGCCCCCTGGCGGCGCCGGACCGACTCGGCGAACACGTCGCGCTCGCGCCAGCGCTCGATCACGCGCTCCTCGACCTCCGGGAGCGGGGCGTGGGGGTCGACCGGCCGGTGGGGAGGGGACGGCATGGGCGGCCGATTGTAGGAGTGGCCGAGTGCTCGCCCCCGCAAGTACCGCTCGCATTCGAGTCACCGCCGGCGGCGGCTCGCGGCGCCTACGCGGAGGTGCGGAGCGGCCGAGCCGAGCCGGCCGCGGAGACGCGCGTCGCGTCGAGCGCTTCGAGCAGCCGGTCGCGAGCCGCCGTGGCGCTGTCGCCGAGGCGCACGACCGTGCTCGCGCCGGTGTCGGGAACCGCGCCGCGGAAGTCGAAGACCGTGACCTTGCCGCTGATGCTCCTGACCGCGTAGATCAGCCGCGCGACGTCGTCGAGGGGGGCCCGGCCGCAGAGGACGACCGCCCGAGGCTCGAGCGCGCGGATCGCGCGGCCGAGCCGGTCGCGATCGGTCGCGGGACTCAGCGAGAGCGTGCGCAGCCCGCCGCGACGGAGCACGAGCTCGAGCGCCTGGGCGTGGAGCGTCTCGACATTGAGCGGGGTCCACGGGTCGAGGATCAGCAGGCCGTCTGCGCGGCTGGCAGGAGACGCGAGTCGCTTGTGCGCCGACAACCAGCCAGTCGCGTGGCGCCAGCCGAATTCGAACGCGGCGGTTGCGCGCTCGGCCTCGCACTGCGCACTCACCGCCGGCAACAGCACCTCCTCGATCGTCCGCTCGACCGAGCGCAGCGCGAGGCTCTCCTCGAGCTGGCGGTCGGCGAGCTGTTCGTCGAATGCGGCGAAAGCCTCGGCAAGGCGCGCGCACGACGGAGGCGCGGACCCTCGGTTGCGCGCGAGCGAAATCGCGGAGGAGGCGTTGTGGGTCTCGTCGAGCGCCTGGCGCAGCGCCTCGATCTGCTCGAGCGTGTACTGCCGGTGCCCGCCCTCCGACCGCTGCGGCATCGGGAACGAGTAGCGGCGCTCCCAGCTGCGCAGCGTCGAGGCGCTCACCCCGAGCATGTTCGCTGCAGCATTCGTGCGAATCATCAAACGATTTATCGAGGCCGGCGGCCGCCGGTGCAAGCGGCGCAACGCGCCGTGCAGTCGGGCCGTCACGGACGTCGGCGGGCTGCCACGATTTCCTTCCGATGACGACGTTCATGCGCCTGCGGCTGTACCACCATCACGACGGCGCGCGCGTCGCCTACCGCGAGATGGGGACCGGTCCGGCGATCGTGCTGCTGCACTCGCTCGGGCTCACCCACCGCGAATGGGAGCCGGTCACCGCGCGGCTGGCCCAGCGCTTCCGGGTGGTCGTGCCCGACCTGCCGCTCCACGGGGACTCGGAGGACCGTCCGCGTCACCCGTACACGCTCGACTGGCTGACCGCCGTGATCGCGGGCTTCTGTGTCGAGGTCGGCGGGCCCCACGCGGCCGTCGCCGGTCACGACCTCGGCGCCGAGCTCGCGCTTCGGGCGTACGTCACCGGCCGGCTCGAGCCCGCCAGGCTGGTGCTGATGCCCAACCGCCTTCATCGCCGCGACCAGTTCCCGGGGCGGCGGATGGCGTGGAGGCTCGCGGCGCAGCCGGCGACGGTGCCGGGGATCGACCAGGTCGTCTCGCACATGACCCGGTTCGTGTTCCGTCCGAAGCTCGGCGAGAAGCTGTCGGCACACCGCAATCCGGCTGCCCGCGACCTCGTCCGCCACGCCACCGCCGACCTCGGCGGCAACGCCAACCGCGCCCGCTCGTGGGCGAAGTTCGCGCGCCGGTGGCCGAGCGCCGCCCAGCACGACCTGCTCGATGCCTACCCCCAGATCCGGGTGCCCCTGCTGCTGCTATGGGCCGACCGTGACCCGGCCCACCCGCTCGAGGGCGCCCAGGAGGCCTACGACCTGATCCCCGCCGCCCAGCTCCGCACGCTCCCCGGGACCGGCTTCCTGATCGCCTACGACGACCCGGTGTCGGTTGCGCGCGAGCTGATCGCGTTCTGCGGGTGATGCCCCACTCGCGGTAGCGTTCAACGCAGACATCGAATGGCGAAAGGAACCCGATGAGCGTTGAGCAGCAGGAACAGCTTTGGGGGGGCGAGACAGCCAAGGCGCTCGAGAACTTTCCGATCTCCGGCGAGCGCGTCCCGCTCTCGGTGGTCCACTGGCTGGGGCGGATCAAGGGCGCGGCCGCGCATGTCAACAAGGAGCTCGGCCTGCTCGATCCCGAGATCGCCGACCGGATCTCCGCCGCTGCCGACAAGGTCGCCGACGGCGAGTACGACGACCAGTTCCCGCTCGACGTGTTCCAGACGGGCTCGGGGACCTCGACGAACATGAACGCCAACGAGGTGATCGCGAACCTCGCCGGCGAGGGCGTGCACCCGAACGACCACGTCAACATGGGCCAGTCCTCGAACGACGTGTTCCCGACCGCGGTGCACCTCGCCGCGCTCGACACCGCGAGCCGCAACCTGCTGCCCGCGCTCTCCGAGCTCGAGTCCGCGCTCGAGGCCAAGGCGCAGGAGTTCAAGGACGTCGTCAAGGCCGGCCGCACGCACCTGATGGACGCGGTCCCGGTCACGCTCGGCCAGGAGTTCGGCGGCTACGCCGCCCAGATCCGGCTCGGGCAGCGGCGGATCAGCAATGCGCTCCCGCAGGTCGCCCAGATCCCGCTCGGCGGGACCGCCACCGGCACCGGGCTGAACACCCATCCCGAGTTCGCGGCCCGTGTCCGCGCTCGCCTGACGGAGCAGACCGGGCTCGCGATGAGCCCGCCCGAGGACCCGTTCGAGGCGCAGGGCAACCGCGACGCGCTGGTCGAGCTGTCCGGCGCGCTGAAGGTCGTCGCGGTCTCGATGAGCAAGATCGCCAACGACCTCGCGCTGATGGGATCGGGCCCGCGGGCCGGGATCGGCGAGCTGCTGCTGCCTGAGCTCCAGAAGGGCTCCTCGATCATGCCGGGCAAGGTCAACCCGGTGATCCCCGAGGTCGTGATGCAGGTCTCCGCGCACGTGATCGGCAACGACGCGGCGGTCACGATCGCGGGCCTCCAGGGCCAGTTCGAGCTGAATGTGCGGGTGCCGCTGATCGCCGCCAACCTGCTCGAGTCGATCGCGCTGCTCGCGTCCACCGCCCGGGTGTTCAGGGAGAAGTGCATCGACGGGATCCGGGCGAATCTCGAGGGCACCCAGCGTTCGGCTGAGATGACGCTCGCCGCCGCCACCGCGCTGAACCCGTACATCGGCTACGACAAGGGCGCCGAGATCGTCAAGCAGGCGGCGCAGTCCGGGCGTCCGCTCAAGGAGGTCGCGCTCGAGCTGGGCGTCGACGAGGAGACCTACGACAAGGCGATGGATCTGCGCAAGATGGCGCAGGGCAACCTGTAGGTCTCGAACCGTCTGTAGGCTCCCGCGGGCATGAGCTCTGGGGCTGCGGTGAGTTCGGGGGACCGCCTCCCCCGCGAGACAATCCTGGCGCTGGTGGCGATGGCGCTGGCCGTGTTCGTCGTCGCCAACGACTTCACGGCGCTGTCGGTCGCGCTGCCGACGATCGAGCGCCAGTTCAACGCCGACGTCTCGTCGGTGCAGTGGGTGATCAACGCCTACGCGCTGGTGTTCGGGGTGCTGATCGTCACCGGCGGCCGGCTCGCGGACATCTTCGGGCGCAAGCGGATGTTCTTCCTCGGCGCCGGCATCTTCGCTGTGTTCTCGCTGCTGGCAGGACTTGCCCCGGACGCCGGGACGCTGATCGCGGGCCGGGCGCTGATGGGGATCGGCGGCGCGCTGATGTGGCCCGCGACGCTCGGGATGACATACGCGATCCTGCCCGAGAGCAAGGCGGGCCTCGCGGGCGGCCTGATCATCGGCGTGGCGGGCATCGGCAACGCCCTCGGTCCACTGATCGGCGGCGTGCTCACCGACCTCGCGAGCTGGCGCTGGGTGCTCTTGCTGAACCTGCCGGTAGCCGCGATCGCGTGCTTCGTCACGTACCGGACCGTGAAGGAGCCGGGCGAGCATCTCGCGCGGGAGCGGATCGACTACTGGGGGATCACGACCCTGTCGCTCGGGCTGACCGCGCTGCTGGTGGCGCTCGACCAGGTGGGCGACTGGGGCTTCGGCGACCCGCGGGTGATCGTGCTGCTCGTCACGTTCGTGGTGCTGATCGGGAGCTTCCCGTTCATCGAGCGGCATATGGGCGAGAACGCGCTGCTTCCGCCGGAGCTGCTCCACAAGCGCCAGTTCGTCGTCTGCTGCTCCGTGGTCCCGCTGTTGGGCACCGGCTTCTTCGCGCTGCTGTTGTACCTGCCGCAGTACATGCAGAAGCTACTCGGCTTCTCGCCGCTCAAGGCCGGACTCGGCCTGCTGCCGATGATGGCCGTATTCGGGGCGGTGTCGTTTGTCGCGGGCACGCTCTACGAGCGCATGGGAGCGAAGCTCTCGACCTCGAGCGGAGCCGGATTCATGGCGATCGGGATCTTCGTGATCAGCTTCGCCGGCGTCGATTCCGGCTACGGCCTGCTCGCGGTCGGGATGACGCTGTTCGGGATCGGCACCGGGCTGTTCTTCTCGTCCGCGACCACCGCCGGGGTCACCGCGCTCGATCCCGCCCACGCCAGCCTCGCGGGTGGCGTGCTCTACATGTTCCAGGTGGCGGGGGCGTCGATCGGGCTCGGCGCGCTGACCGCGATCTTCACCGCCACGACCCAGGCGAAGGTGCACGGCACCGCGATCGCCGACGTCCTCAACCAGGGCCAGGAGCACGCCGTCAACGGCATCCTCGCGGGCACCGCCAACGCCCAGCACCTCGTGGACCAGTTCCCGCACTCGAAGGCGCTGCTGACCTCGATCGCGCGTCACGCGTTCGCCGACGGGACCCAGACGGTGTTCCGGGTCGCTGCGGGACTCGCGGCGATCGCGTTCGTGGTCGCGGCCGTGTTCATCAAGGGGCGGCCGCGGCTGCGTGAGGCAGCCGCGGCCGAACCCTCAGCGGCCGCTGCGTAGGAACGCGGCGGCCTCGGTCTTCACGTCAGCGATCTCGTTTCCGAGCGCGACCTGCGCGTCGAGCAGGTGCAGGCCCCACTCTGGAGTCGGGCTCGGATTTGGCGCCGGCGCGCCACGGAGCGGGCTGACCATGAGCACGCTCGCGCCGCCGGCCGACGAACACTGGGCGCGGTAGGCGCCTGGGATGTCCACCCAGACCGTCGGCGGATGCGGCTGGGGCAGCCCCAGCGCCTTGATCCCGATCTGCAGGATGCTCGCAGGGTCGAACTCCGCGCTTGGCGTGATCGTGTCGAGGACCGCGCTTCCGCCCCCGAGCGCCGCCGGGTTCGTGCACAGCACCTGCATGCCCGCAGCCGTCGTACGCCCGAACAGGCTGTCCGACGGGACCGGCTTGTCGAACGTCGAGAACGCGATCACGCACCCGATCTGATTCGCCGAACGGCACGCGGGAATGTGCTTGAAGTCGCCACCGATCCCCTGGCCCTGCTTCACCAGGACGTTGCCGCCCATCAGGATCGCCGACACCAGCAGCTTGCGCACCGCCGGCTTCGGGTCGACGTCCTTGGCGAGCAGCTGACGCAGGACGAACGAGCCCTGTGAGTGGCCGATGAACACGATTCCGCGGCCGTGGTTGTACTTCTTCAGATATGTCGCGAACGCCTCGCGGACGTCCTGCAACCCGATCTTCGGGTTCGGCGGCGGCTTCGGCGGCGTCGTCCCCGGAGCGCCGATCCCGGCGAGCGTCGTCTGCCTGTACATCGGCGCGTACACGTGGCAGTACTGGGAGTACCGCGAGGCCTGATACAGCGCGATCGACTTCTCCTCCGGATCGATCTGCAGGTTCGAATTCCCGGTCTTCTGACCGCTTACGGTCGGGTACACGTAGAAGCAGTCGATCGCCGGACGGGCGACCTGCTTCGGGTGCTGCACGCCGATCTTCTTGAAGGTCGGCGAGTACACGGTCGTCGACAGTCCCGGCGTACACGGATTCGGCTTGTGCCCCGGAAAGCACAGCCAAACGGTTTTCGCGGACGCGCCCGATGCGAGCGCGCCGAACAACGTCAAGGTCAGGGCGGCACCGATGGCAAGCCCCAGTGCCCTCTTGATTGGCATCCTCTGAACTCCTCTCACTTACGGATGCCGGCCGCGGGCCCATCCTAGCGAGGCGGGCCGCTCAGTGGGCGTGGGCCGCGTACGCCGTCGCCTCAGCACCGACGTCGGAGACCAGGTTGCCGAGCGCGATCTGGGCGTCGAGCAGGTGCAGGCCCCAGTCGGGCGTCGGGCTCGGAGTCGGGAGCTTGGCGCCTCCGACCGCGGTGATCTGGAGGACGTTGGCGTTGTTCGCCGAGGAGCACTGCGCCCGGTAGGAGTCCTGTTGCTCGACCCACACGGTCGACGCGCGCGGCAGTGGCATCCCCAGCTGCGCGATGAACTTGGCCAGCAGGCTCGCGGGGTCGAACGGCCGGCTCGACTGGATCGTGTCGAGCAGCCCGCTGCCTCCGCCGAGGGCCGCCGGGTTCGTGCACAGAACCTCGACCCCCGGGGGGATCGGGCCGCCAGACGGGTTCCTCGGGCGCCCGAACAGCGTCGTCGCCGGGACCGGCTGGTCGAACGTCGAGAACGCGATCACGCACCCGGTCTGCGTAGCCGAGTGGCACGCGTGGATGTTCTGGAAGTCGCCGCCGACGTCCTGCCCCTTCTTCACGAGCACGCTGCCGCCGAGCAGGATCGCCGACACCAGCAGCTTGCGGACCGACGGCACCGGGTCGACGTCCTTGGCGAGGATCGAGCGCAGCACCACCGCGCCCTGGGATTGGCCGATGAACACGATTCCGCGGCCGTGGTTGTAGTTGCGCAGATAGTTCTGGAACGCCGTCCGCACGCTCGCCGTGGCGCGCCCGCGCACCTTCGGCACCGTCGGCGGCTTGGTGCCGGGAGTTCCGTTTCCGGCGAGCGTCACCTGCTTGTACATCGGCGCGTACACCCGGCAGTACTGCGAGTAGCGGGCCGCCTGTTGGAGCGCGATCGAGCGCTGCTCTGGGCCGATCTCCAGGTTCGAGTTGCCAGTCGGCTGGCTGCTGACCGTCGGGTAGACGTAGAAGCAGTCGATCGCCGGGTTCGGGGTCGGCGCCGGGTTTTGGGTCCCGAGCTGCTTCAGCGTCGGCGAGTAGACGGTCGTCGACAGGCCCGGGGTGCACGGATCGGGGGTCTGCCCAGGGAGGCACAGCCACACGGTCTTGTCCGGCTTGCCCGACGCGCCCGCCGCGCTCGCGACAGGCGCGATCATGATCAAAAGTGCGGCAGTTGCCGCAGCCCCAACGTTTGTCCACCGCATGCCCCAGTGCTCCTCTCAGGTCTGGGAGGGATACACCAGCCTGGATGTCGGGTTTCGCTACGGCGCCAATCGTTTCTTGATCGCGCTCGCGACCGGGCGCGGAAGCATCCCGAGGCCCTTCAGCGCGTACGGCATGATCTTCAGCTGTGCCGGAGAGAAGGTCGGCGGGACGGGCGCCTCGATCAGGTGCGGTCCCGGCGCGGCGAGCGCGTTGTTGAGCGCGCCGGTCAGCTCTTCGCCGCTCGTCACCCGGACCGACGGGACGCCGAGCCCGTTGCCGATCGCGACGAGGTCGAGGTCGGGCTGGCTCAGGTCGAGCTGCGACTGCGCCCGTTCACCGCTGCCGGATGCGCCGACCCGCTGAAGCTCGACGTTGAGGATCGCGTAGGAGCGGTTGTTGAAGATCACGACGGTGACGTCGAGCTGCTCGCGAGCCATCGTCCACAGCGACTGGATCGTGTACATCGCCGAGCCCTCTGCCTCGAGCGCCAGCACATGGCGGTCCGGGCATGCGACCGCGGCGCCGACCGCGACCGGGAGGCCCTGCCCGATCGCGCCGCCGGTCAGCGTCAGCACGTCGTGGTGGGGAGCGCCCGCGGTCGCCGCGGCGAGCGTCAGCCCGGAGGTGTTGGACTCGTCGGAGATGATCGCGTCCTCCGGGAGGAGCGCGCCGATCGCCTGGCACACCTTGTCTGCCGTGAGCTCTCCGGTCGGCCGCGCCGGCCGCGACGCCGGTTGCAGAACGGGCTCGGCGTTGCTCGCGCCGGCGGCCTCGACCAGCGCCACCAGGCTTCCGAGCACGTCTCCGCCGGGCGCGGCGAGCTCGTGCACCTCGCAGCCGTCGGGAACGAGCGCGCCCTTCAGCCCCGGATAGGCGAAGAACGTCACGGGGGCCCTCGCGTCGACCAGGATCAGGTGCCCCAGCCCGCTGAGCTGCACCGAGGCGAGCTCCGGCACGTACGCCAGACGCTCGACCGGCGGGATCCCGGCGCCACGCTCGAGCCGGGTCGGGAACGTCTCCGCGAGCAGCTTCGTGCCCGTCGCGGCCGACACTCGGGCCGCGGCGATCAGCGCGTCCGAGCGGAGCGCGCGCCCTCCGAGAAGCAACGCGGTGCGCCCGCCGCCGCGGAGCGCCTGAGCGATCGCCTCGACGGCGGTGGCATCGACCGGGGCCGGCACGGGTGGCGGGGGCGGGGCGGCCGGCTCGGCGCCCTCCTCCCACGAGACATCGGCCGGGAGGATCAGCGTTGCGACCTGCCCGGGGGGCCCGATCGCGGCGGCGATCGCCTCGACCGCGTCGCGGGACAGCGAGGCTGTACTGGTCGAAGTCCGAACCCAGCCCGAGACGTTGCGCGCGACGCTCTCGATGTCCGACTGCAGCGGCGCGTCGTACTGGACGTGGGACGTGGCGTGGTCGCCGACGATGTTGACGACCGGGACCCGCGCGCGGCGGGCGTTGTGGAGGTTCGCGAGGCCGTTGCCGAGCCCGGGACCGAGGTGCAGCAGCGTCGCCGCGGGCGTTCCCGCCATCCGCGCGTAGCCGTCCGCCGCGCCGGTCGCGACGCCCTCGAACAGCGACAGCACCGCGTACATCTCCGGCACCGAGTCGAGCGCGGCGACGAAGTGCATCTCGGAGGTGCCCGGGTTCGAGAAGCAGGTGCGGACACCCGCGTCGACGAGCGTCCGGATCAGTGCCTGGGCTCCGTTCATCGCCGCTGCACCCGCTAGGTGGCCACCGTCTCGGCGCCGAGCTGGTCATACAGCGCGACGTCGACCGAGTAGTCGATCGGGACCACGATCAGCGAGGGCAGGTCGAGCGCGAGCGCCTCGCGTAGCCGCCGCCCGAACTCGTCCGCGCTCGAGCACCGCCACGCCGGCATCCCGAACGACTCGGCGAGCTTGACGAAGTCCGGATTGCCGAAGCCGACGTCGAAGTGGTGGCCGAACTTCTTGTCCTGCTTCCACGCGATCGAGCCGAACTCGCCGTTCTCCCAGATCACGTTGACCAGCGGCGTGCGGAGCCTGACCGCCGTCTCGAGCTCCTGGGAGTTCATCAGGAAGCCGCCGTCGCCCGACACCGCGACGACGTTCCGGTCCGGATAGACCAGCTTCGCGCCGATCGCCGTCGGCAGCGCGAAGCCCATCCCGGCGAGGCCGTTGGCGATCAGCACCGTCCCCGGTTCGTTCGCGGGGAACATTCGCCCGATCCAGAGCTTGTGCAGGCCGACGTCCGAGACCAGCATGTCGAGCGGCCCGAGCGCCTCGCGGATGTCCCACAGCACCCGCGCCGGGCGCATCGGGAAGTGGGCGTCGTCGCGCGCATCGTTGAACGCCCCGAGCACCATGTCGTGTAGCGCGCACGACTCAAACGGGTCGACCGGCGCCCGATTCGTGGTGGCGGCCAGCCGCGCGAGCACGTGAGCGATGTCGCCGATCAGCTCGACCTCCGGCATGTAGAACTCGTCGATCTCGGCGGCGACGCTGTCGATCATCACGATCGTCTTGTTGCCGCGCGGGTTCCAGTGCTCCGGGGAATGCTCGACCAGGTCGTAGCCGATCGTGATCACCAGGTCGGCGTCGTCGAAGCCCGCCATCTCGTAGTCGCGCGACTGAAGCCCGACGGTCCCTAGCGAGTGGAGGTCCTCGTAATCGATCAGCCCCTTGGCCATGAACGTCTCGGCGACCGGGATCCCGGTCGTGTGGACGAACGCCCGCAGCGCGCGGCTCGCGTGGGCGCGGATCGCGCCGTTGCCGGCCAGCGCGATCGGGTTCTCCGCCGCGTCGATCAGCTCGGCGGCGCGCTGGAGCTCCTTGCCGCCCGGCTCGGGCTGGACCGGCTCGCGCCGCGGGAGCGGCACCGCGTCGAGCGGCATCGCCATCACGTCCTCCGGAAGCTCAAGGTGGGTCGCGCCGGGCTTCTCGGACTCGGCGACCTTGAACGCCTTGCGCACGACCTCGGGCACGATCTCGGGGCTCGAGACTCTTGCGTTCCACTTAACTACGGGGCGTAGAATCCCGATCAGGTCGATGTATTGATGTGACTCCTTGTGCATTCGTTCTAGGTCCGACTGGCCGGTTAGGGCGACCAGCGGGGCGCGATCCAGGAACGCGTCGGCCACGGCGGTGACGAGGTTGGTCGCGCCGGGGCCTAGGGTCCCTAAGCAGACACCGGCCCTGCCGGTCAGCCGCCCGATCGCATCGGCCATGTATGCGCCGCCCTGTTCGTGCCGCACCGGGACGAACTGAATCGAAGAGTTGGCGAGCGATTCGCTCAGATCAAGTGTTTCTTCACCGGGAATTCCGAACACATACCGAACACCCTCGGCCTCGAGGCATTCGACGAACACTTCAGATGCTTTGCGCTCAGCTGCCATGACTTCCGGGTATCTAACCGCAACACGAGCGGATCGCGCGTGTCCAGATATCTGATGCGCCCGCTTTCGGCAGTCGCGGCGCTCGCCGCCGCGCTCGTAGTCGCCGCGCCGGCGGCCGCCGACGGCACCTTCCAGATCGACGGCGGCGGCTTTGGCCACGGGATCGGGATGAGCCAGTACGGCG
The DNA here is from genome assembly GCA_963788565.1 of uncultured Solirubrobacterales bacterium. GTDB lineage: Bacteria > Actinomycetota > Thermoleophilia > Solirubrobacterales > Solirubrobacteraceae > Palsa-465. The sequence continues at coordinate 204,417 of CAWBHJ010000003.1, forward strand.
CCTACGGCTACGCGCAGCATGGCAAGAGCTACCGCTTCATCCTCGGCCACTACTACCAGCACACGAAGCTCCGGATGGCCAACCCGAAGCAGATCATCCGCGTGCTGCTCGCGACGGGGTCCGCGAGCTTCAGCGGCGCCACATATGCGCCGCACAAGCGGCTGAACCCGAACCGGACCTACTCCGTACAGGCGAACGCCGATGGCACGCTCGCGCTGTACGACTGGAAGGGGCGCAAGGTCGGGACGTTCAATGCCCCGCTCAGCGTCGGCGGTCCCGGCCCGCTGCTGCTCGCGGGTCAGGGCTCCTACCGCGGCTGGCTCGAGTTCCGTCCAGACGGCGCCGGCGCCGGCGTCCAGACCGTCAACGCGCTCCACCTCGAGGACTACGTTCGCGGCGTGGTCTCGTACGAGATGCCGTCGAGCTGGGCGCCCGAGGCGCTGAAGACGCAGGCCGTCGCGGCGCGCACGTACGCGATCACGTCGACCGTCGAGGGCAACGGCTTCCAGCTCTACCGGGACACCCGCTCGCAGATGTACGGCGGTGTCGCGGCCGAGACGCCGTCGACCGACGCGGCGGTCGCGGCGACGCGCGGACAGGTCGTCACCTACCACGGGAAGCCGGCGATCACGTACTTCTCGTCGAGCTCGGGCGGGCACACCGAGAACGTCGAGGACGCGTGGCCCGGCTCCGCCCCGAAGCCGTGGCTGAAGGGCGTCAGCGACCCGTACGACGGGGCCGCTCACAACCCCAAGCACACGTGGTCTTCTACGCTCTCGATCCCGTCGGCGCAGGAGAAGCTCGGCTCGCTCGTCAAGGGCGGACTGGTCGGGATCGCGGTCAGCAAGCACGGCGTCTCGCGGCGGATCGTCTCCGCCCAGGTCGTCGGCACGCGCGGCCGCGCCCCGGTGAGCGGACCGCAGCTGGAGGGGATCTTCGGGCTGCCGTCGGCCCCGACGGCGGTGACGACCGTGACCTCGGCCTCGGGTGCGCCGTCGATGGCGACCAGGCGGGTGGGGGTGCGCGGGCAGGTGGCCGCGATCGAGACCGCGTTCGAGGTGCTCGAGCTCCATGGCCGCGTGTTCCCGGCGAAGGCCGGATCGGAGATCTCGATCCAGCGCCGGACCGGCCACGGCTGGAGCAGCGCCGCAAACGTGCCGGTGTCGAAGACCGGCTCCTACGACGCCTGGCTGTCCCGGGCGGGCACCTACCGCGCGCTGTACGCCGGCGTCGCGAGTCCGGCCGTCGACGTCCGCTGAGCGGCGGCGCGCTCGACCGGGTCCTTGCCGTCTAGGCTGAGGGCCGATGTCAAGTCCGCTGCTCGCCGTCGACGCGCCGTTCCTTCTGTACCGCTCGTTCTTCGCGCTGCCCGACTCGATCAAGGGCGCCGACGGGAACGCGGTCAACGCGCTGCTCGGCTCGGCGAACGCGCTGCTCAGGATCGCCGCCGACCGCGACCCGCGCGCGATCGTCGTGTGCTTCGGCGCCGAGGCCGCGGAGTACCGCGTCGCCCTGTATCCCCCGTACCACGCCGACCGCCCACCGGTGCCCGACGCGCTCCAGTGGCAGTTCGATCAGGCCCCGCGGTTCTTCGAGGCGTTCGGCTGGAGCACCCAGGGGTCACCCGAGCTCGAGGCCGACGACCTGCTCGGGTCGCTCGCGACGACGGAGGTGGCGGCCGGCGGAGACGCGCTGATCGTGACCGGCGACCGCGACATGTACCAATGCGTCTCCGACCGCGTCCACGTGCTGTACCTGAAGTCCGGGATCAGCGGCTTCGAGGAGGTCGACGTCCGCGAGGTCGAGCGCCGGTACGGGATCCAGCCGGAGCTCGTACCCGACTTCATCGCGCTGCGAGGCGACCCCTCCGACAGCCTCCCTGGCGCGCCGGGGATCGGCCCGAAGACGGCCGCGGAGCTGCTGCGCCGCCACGGATCGCTGGAAGCAGCGATCGCCGGCGCGCTGCACGAGCGGCCGCGGGTGACCGCGGCGCTGACCGAGTCCGCCGATCAGCTGCGGGCATATCGCGAGATCGCGACGCTCCGCGAGGTCGAGCTCGAGCGCCCGCCCGATCGGGGCACCGACCTGGCGGCCGGCGCCGAGGCCGCGCGCGCGCTCGGCCTCAACCGGCTCGCCGAACGACTCGATTCCGCACAGAGCGTCCGCGACCTCTAGCGCGGCGGTGCCGCTTGGCCTGCCGGCCGTCGGGGCCGGGGAGACCGCCGCCGAGCGCGGATCGATGCGCAAACGTCCGACGGGCGGGGTTTCTTGCGGTGATTACGCCTGGATCACGGGGTGAACTTGATCGTGATCACGTCCCCGTCCGCGACCGCGTAGTCGCGTCCCTCGAGCCGGAGCGTGCCGCGCTCGCGCGCGCCCGCGTAGCCGCCGGCGTCGACGAGCTCGTTCCAGGGGACCACCTCGGCGCGGACGAACCCGCGCTGGATGTCCGAGTGGATCATTCCGGCGGCCTGCCAGGCCGACCGGCCGCGCCGCAGGTGCCACGACTGCGCCGGCTTGTCCTCGCCAGCGGTGAAGAACGCGATCAGCTCGAGCAGGTCGAACGCTCCCCTGACGACCGCCTCGAGCCCGGACTCCGACAGGCCGAGCTCGGTGCGCATCGCCGCCGCCTCCTCGGGCCCGAGCTCGGCGAGCTCCGCCTCGAGCCGCGCGGACACTGCGACCGCCTTCGCTCCGTGCGACGCGGCGTATTCCACGATCTCCGCGGGCACCTCGTCGGAGCCCTCGTCGATGTTCGCGACGTACAGCACCGGCTTCGCGGTGAGCGGCTGCAGCAGCTCGATCGCGTCCGAAGCGTCCTCGGGCGGCGGCACGGTCCGCGCCGGCCGCCCGGCTTGGAGCGCCGAGATCAGCTCGCGCAGCCACGCCTCCTCGGCGATCGCCCGCCGATCGCCGCTCTTCGCCGCCTTCGCGACCCGCTCGAGGCGCCGCTCGGCCTGCTCGAGGTCGGCGTAGATCAGCTCGGTCTCGATCGTTTCGATGTCAGCGAGCGGGTCCACTCGCCCCTCCGGGTGTACGACGTTCGTGTCATGGTGGACGCGGACGACGTGGACGATCGCGTCGGTCTCGCGGATGTTCGCGAGGAACTTGTTGCCGAGTCCCTCGCCGCGGTGTGCGCCCGCGACCAGCCCCGCGATGTCGTGGAAGGTGATCGTGTCCGGCACCACCTTTGAGGCCGCGACCGTCCGCGCGACCGCGTCGAGCCGCTCGTCCGCGACGGGGACGACCGCGACGTTCGGCTCGATCGTGGTGAACGGGTAATTGGCGGCCTCCGCAGCTGCTCCGGTCAGCGCCGTGAACAGCGACGACTTGCCGGCGTTCGGCATCCCGACGATCCCGACCTTCATGAGTGGTCCCCGCCGCAAGTACGGTCGTATTCGAGCGGCCCCGGGCGGCGTCTGGCTTCGTCCTCGGAGACTCGCGCAGCGCTGCTGCGCGTCGCCTCCTGCGTCCTCGCCAGCCATCCGCCCGTGACCGCTCTCGGTACGACCGAACTCACGGCGAGAACCACTACCTCCACACCTCCGCGACCGCCGTTCCGAGCGCTGCCCCGGCGACGACGTCGCTCGGGTAGTGGACGCCGAGGTATGGGCGGCTCAGCGCGAACGCGAGCGCCGCGGCGTACAGCGGCGCGGCGGGGGCGACACGGCTGTACGCACGGGCGGCGGCGAACGACGTGGTCGCGTGCGCGCTCGGGAACGACAGACTCGAGACGGTCGGCGTCAGCGGCTCGAGCCCCGGAAGCTCCGGCCGGCGCCGGCGGACGATCAACTTGACCGCGTAGTTGGCGGCGTACGCGCCCGCCACGACCCGGACGCCACGCAGCCACGCGGCCTTCGTATCTGGCTGGCTAGCCAGCCAGGCTCCTCCCAGACCGAGCGCGATCCAGCACGCCGCGTGCTCACCAGTGCGCGAGTACGCCGACGCCACCCGCTCGACCGCGCGCGCGTGACCGCGGGTGCGGGCGAGCAGCAGCAGCCTCCGATCGAGGTCGGGGGCGGGCACTAAGAGGCGACCTCAGGACCCGAACCCGACGCGGTGCTCGTCGCCCTCGACCAGCACGTACACGACCTTGGTCAGGTCCAGCGCGGCGGTGCCGTCCTCGAAGCGGACGTCGCGCCAGCCATCGGAACCGAGCGCGTCGCGCAGGTCCGCGAGCTCCTGCGGAGCAATCCTGGCGGTCAGCACCTGGCTGCCGATGAATCCGATCGACACCTTCTGCGGCTTGCCGTCTGCCATCAGTGAGCCTCCGGGGCGGGTTGGACGATCTCGGTGAGGACGCCGCCGGTCGAGGCGGGGTGCACAAAAGCTACTCGGGAGTTGCGGATTCCCCTGCGCGCCTGCTCGTCGATCAGCCGCATGCCGGCCCCGGCGAGCGCGCTGAGCGTTCGGTCGACGTCGTCGACGCGGTAGGCCACGTGATGCAATCCGGGGCCACGCTTGGCGAGGAACTTCCCGACGGCCGTCTCGGGCCCGAGCGGCTGGAGCAGCTCGATATGCCCGTCGCCGACGTCGAGCAGCGCCGCCTCGACTCCCTGCTCGACGACCGTCTCGCGGTGGACGAGCGGCATCCCGAGCGAGTCCCGGTAGAGCGCGAGCGCGCCCTCGAGATCCTCGACGGCGACGCCGACATGGTCGATCGTCGACAGCATCGGGCGGGAGGTTAGCGGCGAGGCCGCGGTCTCAGCGGCTACGGGCCGCGGCGCGGCGGGCGTGCCGGATGCAGCGCGGTCGCGGCGGCGACCGACAGCTCCCCGATCCGCCGCGGCGCGGCCGGAGGCGTCTGACCCATGATCCGGTCGATGTCGGGGCGCTCGAGCACCTCGTTGGACAGCAGGGTGCTCGCCAGCGCGTCGAGCTGTGTGCGGTTGGAGTCGATCAGCTTGACCGCGGCCCGGAACGCCTCGTCGGCGAGCTCGGAGACCTCGGCGTCGCGAACCCGGCGAGTCGACTCGGCCGCGTCATTGCCGTGCGCCGGCAGCGAGCTCGAGACCGTCCCCATCGCGTACTCGTGGACCATCGAGTGGGCGATCTCGGCGACCCGCTTGAGGTCGTCGGCGGCGCCGGTCGTGATCGAGCCGAACACGAGCTGCTCCGAGGCCCGGCCACCCAGAAGCATCGTCATGAAGTCGATCAGCTCCTCGCGCGTCTTGAGGTAGCGGTCCTCCTCGGGGAGGTTGAGCGTGTAGCCGAGCGCGCGGCCGCGGGGAACGATCGAGATCCGGTGGACCCGGTCGACAGACGGCAGGAGCTCGCCGCACAGCGCATGGCCGGCCTCGTGGTAGGCGACGACCCGCTTCTCATGGTCGGTCAGCGTCCGCCGGGACTGCATCCCGGCGACGACCCGCTCGAGCGCGGAGTCGAAGTCCTTCAGTGCCACCGCCGACGCGCCGCGGCGGGCGGCGAAGATCGCCGCCTCGTTGCAGATGTTCGCGAGGTCGGCGCCGGTGAGGCCGGAGGTCTGCCGCGCGAGCAGCTTGAAGTCGACGTCGTCATCGAGCGGCTTGTTGGCCGAGTGGACCCTGAAGATCCGCTCGCGGCCGCCGACGTCCGGCGGCGAGACGAACACCTGGCGGTCGAACCGGCCCGGCCGCAGCAGCGCCGGGTCGAGCTTCTCGAGCAGGTTCGACGCCGCGATCACGACCACGTCCTTCTTCGAGCTCGTGAACCCGTCGAGCTCCACCAACAGCTGGTTCAGCGTCTGGTCGCGCTCGCCGGTGACATCGAAGCCGCGATGGCCGCCGACCGCGTCGAGCTCGTCGATGAACACGATCGCGGGGGCCTTCTTGCGCGCGACCTTGAACAGGCGGCGGATCCGTTGCGAGCCGACGCCCACGAACATCTCCACGAACGAGGCGGCCGACTGGGAGAAGAACGACGCCCCGGACTCGTGTGCGACGGCCTTTGCGAGCAGCGTCTTGCCGGTGCCGGGCGGGCCGTGCAGGAGGATCCCCTTCGGCACCTTCGCGCCGAGCTCGCGGAACCGCTTCGGGTCCGACAGGTAGTCGACCACCTCGCGGAGCTCGTCCTTGGCCTCGTCGGCGCCGGCGATGTCCGCCCACCCGATCGGCGGCGCCGCGTCGGGCTTGATCTGCTGCGGCCGCGTGCGGGGCATGAACCGCAGCAGCGCGAACACCGCGACCACGAGCAGGCCCATGAAGATGATCGGCAGCCAGTCGTGCAGCCACGTACTGAAGTCCGGCTCGCCTAAGAATGCGACGTGCAACATCTGCCTCTGGCAATCATCGGCACGGTCCCCCGATCAGTCAACCCTCGGCCTCACCCGACCAACTCGAGTCTCGGGTTCGGCGAGTAGCGACGGCCGGCCTTGGCGCACGGCTTGCCGTCGAGCAGCACGACGTCGGCCGTGAAGTCGTTCTGGCCGCGGATCAGCGACGACCCGACCCCGTACGCGTCGACGGGCACGCCGTCGGCCTCGAATTCCCTGATCCGCTGGGCGTTGAAGCCGCCGCTGGCGACGATCCGCACATGCTGGTGGCCGGCCTCGTCGAGCGTCTCGCGCACCTTCTCGACCAGCCGCCGGTTGACGCCGGTCGGCTTGAAGCCGCCCATTTCGTCGATCAGCGAACGGTCGAGCATGTCCTCGCCGGTGTCCAGACGGACGCCCCAAAGGCGCTCGCCGAGCGCGTCGGCAACGTCGACCGCCGTCGTCGTCGAATGGTTGTCGAAGTCGACGAGCACGGTGACGTTCATCTCGCGGTGGTAATGCTCGGCGAACAGGGTCGCCGCTCGTACCGTGTCGCCGCCGTAGGCCGCGATCAGCCCGTGCGGAACCGTGCCGATCCCGCGACCGCCCCACCACGACGCCTGGGCGTCGGTCGACACGCCGATCGCGCCGGCGACGTGGGCGCTCCATCCGTCGCCGGTCTGCACGAGCCAATGGTCGTGACGGGCGGGGAAGTAGAAGATCGGCTTACCGTTCGCCGCCGCAACCACCTCGGCGACGTTGCGCATGATCAGCGAGCGCCGCGCGAGCGATCCGAGGTAGACCGTCTCGAGGTGGGCGAACAGGCTGTAGTCGCCCTCGATCGTCATCACCGTCTCGCGCGGGGCGATCTGGTCGGCCTCGCGCAGCGCCCGCACCTCGAGCTGGTCCCACCCGGGGATCCAGGTCCCGTCCTCGTCGCGTCCGGAGCACAGCCTCAGCACCGCGATCGCCTCGTCGATCCCGCCGAGCAGCGACTCCTGCTTTTGGAACACCTGCATCGTCACGTGCGGATGCTCGTTCTCGGCCTCGAGCAGGTGCTTGGTGTAGACGAAGTAGGCGTCCGAGTAGTAGCCCTGCCGGATCCGGTCGACGGGCAGCCGGAAGATCTGCGGATCGAGGCGCCCGCGGACGGATTCCTGCGTCGCCATGCGGACGCAGTCTAAGCCGCCGTGCTACGAACCCGGCATGCGTTCGTACCTGCACGTACTTCGCTACAGGGACTTCCGCTACCTGTTCCTTGGTCAGTCCGTCAGCGTGATCGGCGACCGCGCGGTGGTCGTCGCGATCGCGCTGTTCGTGACCCAGCGAACCGGTTCGGCGACCGACCTCGGGGTGGTGCTCGCCGCGCAGTCGATTCCGCTGGTGGCGCTGCTCATGTTCGGAGGCGTGTGGGCCGACCGGCTGCCGCGGCACCGGATCATGGTCGTCACCGATTTCGCGCGAGCAGGGCTGCACGCGCTGCTCGCGGCGCTGATCTTCGCGAACACACTTCAGATCTGGGAGCTGGTTGTGATCGAGGCGCTGTTCGGCGCGGCGATGGCGTTCTTCCAGCCGGCGTACACCGGACTGCTCCCGCAGACCGTTCCCGAGTCGCTGATCCAGGATGCTCGCGCGCTGACCGAGTCGACGGCCAACCTTGCCTTCCTGCTGGGTCCCGCGCTCGCGACCGCGCTCGTGCTCGGCGTCGGCGCCGGCGAGACGTTCGCGCTGGACGCGGCCTCGTTCGTGCTCAGCGCGGTGCTGCTGATGCAGATCCGCCCGCGCGCGCGTCAGGGTGCCGCGGGGACGGACACGGTGCTCCAGGAGCTGCGCGCGGGCTTCAGGGAGGTCATCACGAGGCCATGGGTGTGGGTCACGATCGCGGTGTTCACGGGCACGGTGATGGTCGTCTACGCGTGGTGGTACGTGCTCGGGCCGGCGGTCGCGCGCGACGTCTACGGCAGCACCGGCGTGTTCGGCTGGCTCGAGGGCGTCGGGGGCGCCGGCGCGGTGATCGGCTCGCTGATCGGGATCCGCTGGCGGCCGCGCCGACCGCTCTACATCGGGCTGGTGCTGGTGCTCGTGTGGCCGCTGCAGAGCCTGGTGTTCGCGCTCGGGGCGCCACTGGCGCTCGTCATCGTCGTCGCGCTCGCGAACGGGTTCGGCTTCGCGCTGCTGATGGTCTGGTGGGAGACCGCGCTCGCCTACCACATCCCCCCGAACGCGCTCGGGCGAGTGAGCGCCTATGACTGGATGGGGTCGCTCGGGCTCGTCCCGATCGGCTTCCTGATCGCCGGGCCACTGGCGAACGCGTTCGGCGCGCGCGAGGTGCTCGGTGTCGGAGCCGTGCTCGGCATGCTGATGCTGCTGCTGGCGCTGCTGCCCCGCTCGACCCGCGAGCTCTCAGGCCCCACCAGCGCGGGCGAGCTGCCGGTCCCTCAGCCGACCAGCTCGCGCGCGATATCCGCGTAGAAGCCGGCGGCGAAGCCGAGGTCGCGGACGTCGATCCGCTCGTCGGCGTTGTGGACGAGCGGCGCCGCCTCGAACAGCGTCATGTGCCGCTGGGGGAAGAACCCGTACGCGACGCAGTCGGGGAACGCGTCGCGGAACCACTTCGAGTCGGAGAATCCTGGCAGCAGCACCGGGACCGCCTCGCCCTCGGGGTCGACGTCGCCGAGCCACCGCTCGATCGCGTCCATCATCCTCGACTCGGGCGGCGACTGGTTGCCGATCACCGTCTCGGTGAAATCGATCTCCATCTCGTCGCCGACGTCTCCCAGGACCTGGTCGATCCGCCTGCGCGCCGCCTCCTCGCCGAGTCCGGGCGGGACCCGGCAGTCGACCTTGATCTGCGCGCGCGACGGGATCACGTTCACCTTGTCGGACGCGTGGGCCATCGTCGGGGTGAGCGTCACGCCGAGCATCGGCTCGATGATGATCGGCAGCGCCGGGTCGGTGCCCGCGATCCGCGCGAGCGCGGCCGCGGGATCTTCAGGGTCGCCACCGAGCCCCGAGATCAGCGCGACCGCGACGTCGGTCAGCTCGAACGAGGACTGGGCTGCCGCGAGCCGGTCGAGCACCGGGCCGAGCTTCAGCAGGGCGTTGTCGCCGGTCTTCGGCATCGACGCGTGGCCGGCGATCCCGGGGGCGGTGATCGTGAAACGGAACACGCCCTTCTCGCCGCAGCAGACGCCGTAGCGCCGGCGCCCGTCGTATTCGAACGCCATCCCGCCGCCCTCGTTCAGCAGCATGTCGCAGCGGACGAGGTCGGGGTGCTCGCGGGTCAGCCACTGGGCTCCCAGCTCGCCGCCGGTCTCCTCATCCGAGACGAACACGAGCTTCAGTGCGCCGTTCGCGGGCCGCCAGCCGCCGCGGGCGAGCTCGGCGCCCGCCACCGCCTCGGCCGCCACCTGCGACTTCATGTCGAGCGCGCCACGGCCCCACAGGAAGCCATCCGCGACCTCGCCCGACCACGGATCGTGGGTCCACGCGGAGGCGTCCGCGAGCACCGTGTCGACGTGCCCGAGGAAGCAGAGCGTCGGCCCGCTGTCGGGGTCGCCGAGGTCCGCCACGAGGTTCGGCCGCCCCTCCTCGGCGCCCAGCACCTGCACCTCGAAGCCGGCGTCGCGGAGGTAGCCGGCGAGGTACTCGATCGCGGGGCGCTCGTTGCCGGGCGGGTTCACGGTGTTGAACCGCACCAGCCGCTGGAGCACCTCCGTTGTCTCTTGCTGCAGATCCTCTGCGAGCATGCAATGCGTGAGCCTACCCGCCGACGACCTCGCGCTCGCACTCGAGCTCGTCGACCTGGCCGACGAGATCACGCTCAACCGCTTCGGCGCCACCGACCTGGTGGTCGAGACGAAGCCGGACCTGACGCCGGTGACCGAGGCGGACAAGGACGTCGAGCGGGCAGTTCGCGAACGCATCTCGAAGGAACGCCCCGGTGACGTCGTGGTCGGCGAGGAGTACGGCGAGGGGCCGGGCGACGGGGACCGGCGGTGGATCATCGACCCGATCGACGGGACCAAGGGCTACGTCCGGCGGCTGCCCGTGTGGGCGACGTTGCTGGCGCTCGAGGTCGACGGCGAGCTGACCGTCGGCGCGGTGTCGGCGCCCGCGCTCGGGCGGCGCTGGTGGGCGGCGCGGGGTCACGGCGCGCACGTCAGCACCACGACTTCCGAGGGTGGCGAGGCGCGCGAGCTCGGCGTATCCGGGGTGCAGGCGCTCGGCGACGCGCAGCTCTGCTTCGGCGGACTCGAGGAGTGGGAGCAGATCGGTCGCGTCGACGCCCTGCTCGAGCTCGGCCGCGCCTGCTGGCGCACGCGCGGGTTCGGCGACTTCTGGGGATACATGATCGTCGCCGAGGGGAGCGCCGAGATCATGCTCGACCCGATCGTCTCGGTCTGGGACCTGGCCGCCCCGTTCGTGATCGTCGAGGAGGCGGGCGGCCGCTTCACCGACCTGGCCGGCCGCCGCACCGCGGGCGGCGACTCGCTCGCGACAAACGGTCACGTGCACGAGGCGGCGCTCGAGATCGTCGGGCGGTGATGGCGGACCGGCTGTTCGACGCCGGCGGACACGAGGCGGCCCCGGGACGCCACGAATCGCTCCCGGGCGCACCGCTCGCCACCCGACTACGCCCCGCGACACTCGACGAGTTCGTCGGCCAGGATCGGCTACTGGCGCCGGGCTCGGCGCTGCGCCGCGCGTTCGAGGAGGGCCGGCCGCACTCGATGATCCTGCACGGCCCGCCGGGCAGCGGCAAGACCACGCTCGCGCGGCTGCTGGCCTCGACGTCCGACGCCGCGTTCGAGGAGGAGAGCGCGGTCCAGGCAGGGCGAGCCGAGGTGCGCGCGGTGATCGAGCGGGCCCGCGAGCGCCTGGCGGCCGGCGGCAGGCGAACGGTGCTGTTCCTCGACGAGATCCACCGCTTCAACAAGGCTCAGCAGGACGCGCTGCTGCCCGCCGTCGAGGAGGGCCTCGTCACGCTGATCGGGGCCACCACCGAGAACCCGTACTTCGAGGTCAACTCGGCCCTCCTGTCCCGGGCGCGCGTCTACGAGCTCGAGCCGCTGACCGCCGACCAGGTGCTGGTGCTGCTGCGCCGCGCGGTGGAGCGAGAGGAGTGCGGCGAGGCTGTCCAGGTGGAACCCGAGGCCCTCGAGTTCCTCGCGGAGCGTTCGGGTGGGGACGCAAGGATCGCGCTCAATTCTTTGGAACTCGCGTGCGAGTCGGCGGGGGTGGGCGGCACTGTCACGCTCGCGCACGCCGAGGACGCGCTGCAGCAGCGCGCGCTGCTGTACGACCGCCAGGCCGACCGGCACTACGACACGATCTCCGCCTGGATCAAGGCGACCCGCGGATCGGACCCGGACGCGTCGCTCTACTACCTGGCGGTGATGCTCGAGGGTGGTGAGGACCCGCGGTTCATCGTCCGGCGGATGGTGATCCTCGCATCCGAGGACGTCGGTAACGCCGACCCCCAAGCGCTCGTGGTCGCGACCTCGGCCGCGGACGCGGTCGAGCATGTGGGGATGCCCGAGGCCCAGTTCGCGCTCGCACAGGCCGCGATCTACCTCTCGATGGCCCCGAAGTCGGACGCCGCCAAGCGCGCGATCGGCGCCGCCCGTGAGTACGTGCGCGAGCACGGTGCCGCCCCGCCGCCGCCGCACCTGCGCTCGTCAACGCGCAGCGACCGCAATTACGACAATCCGCACAAGCGTCCCGGCCACGTCTCGCCGCAGGAGTTGCTGCCCGACCCGGCGATCGGCGCGCGGTTCTACGAGCCCGACGAGGCCGAGGCGCTGCTGCGCGAGCGGTTGGAGGCGGTCAGGCGGGCGCGGGGACGAGCCTGAGCGCGCCTGTCGCGGCCCCCCGCCGCGGCCTCCCGCGGCCATTCTGGGACATAACTCGGATATAGCCATAGTTATGGCCCAAGATGCAATTGTTACGAGCCCCGTTCTGGGGCCAGCGAACCCCGTTCTGGGCCAGTCCTGCGGCCTGTTATGGGCCCCCGCTCGTGGCACCCGGCACGCGTTCGTTGCGGCCGTGTAGGGATGCAACGAACCGTGCCGGAGCCCGAAACGAAGCTACTACCCTGTAGGAAGTGCCCGTGCCATTCAGTCGGTCCCCCTTGCTGGGGGAGTCCTACCAGCTTGACGACGGTTTCCGCGTGCGCCTGCGGATGGCCCGCAGCAGCGACATCGTCCCGATTCGTGCGCTGGTCGCCAGCAACCCGGCGGCGCGTCAGCTCGAGCTGGCCTCGCTCGTCCAGTTCGACCCGCGACGCCGGTGCGTGATCTGCGCGACGGCGCTGATCGACTCGGCCGAGACGCTGGTCGGGGTCGGCGCGATCGACATCGACGGCGGTGCGACCCTCGAGCCCGACACGCTGCTCGTCGCCGACGAGCACGCCGAGCAGATCGCCGAGCTGCTGGCGGCAACGCTCAGCTCCCGGGCGGCCGAGGCCGCCCAGGCGCGCGCGGCCTGAACCGCGCGGTCTCGGCCAGCCGTTAGCCTGTCCGGCGTGGAGGCAGCGACCGCCACTGCCCGGCTCGAGTCGTTCAACCCGGCCACGGGCGAGCTGCTCGGCGCGGTCGAGATCACCCCTCCGCAGGACGTCCCGGCGGTTGTCGACGCGATCGCGGAGGTGCAGCCGTTCTGGGCGCAGCTGACGCTCGAGGACCGCGCCCGCTACCTCGAGCGGACCGCACAGGTGCTGATCGACGAGGCCGACGAGATCCGCGACCTGATCGTCCGCGAGCAGGGCAAGCCCCGCAGCGAGGCGTTCACGATGGAGGTGCTGCCGACGATCGACGCGCTGACCTGGATCGCGCGCGCCGGGATCGAGTACCTCGCCGACGAGAAGATCTCGATGCCGCAGCTGTTCCTGAAGACCAAGCGTTCGGCGTTCGTCTACGAGCCGCTCGGCGTGATCGGCGTGATCTCCCCGTGGAACTACCCCTGGAGCATCCCGTTCGGGGAGGTGGCGCTCGCACTGATGGCGGGCAACGGTGTCGTGCTGAAGCCGGCATCGGCGACGCCGCTGATCGGCGAGCGAATCGCCCGCGTGTTCGAGCGCGCCGGCGTCCCCGACGGGCTCGTCCGGGTAGTCCACGGCCCCGGAACCGGGCCGGCCGTCGTCGGATCGGCCGTCGGCAAGGTGTTCTTCACCGGCTCGGTCGAGGCCGGCAGGTCCGTCGCCGAGGGGTGCGCACGCAGGCTGAAGGGCTCGGTGCTCGAGCTCGGCGGCAAGGACCCGATGGTGTTGCTCGCCGACGCCGACCTCGACCACGCGATCGCCGGGGCGCTGTGGGGCGGATTCGCGAACGCCGGGCAGACGTGCTCGGGGATCGAGCGCGTGTACGTCGTGCGCGAGGTGTCCGAGCGGTTCATCGACGGCGTCGTCGCAGGCGCCACGGCGCTCCGGGTCGGCGACCCCGACAGCTGGGACACGGAGATCGGCCCGATGATCTCCCGCGAGCAGCTCGAGATCGTCTCCGAGCTCGTCGACGACGCCGTCGCGTCCGGCGCCACGCTGCTGTGCGGCGGGCCGGTCGACGCGCCCGCCGGCCTGCGCGGCTCGTTCTACGCGCCCGCGGTGCTCACGGGCGTCACGCACGAGATGCGGATCATGCGCGAGGAGATCTTCGGCCCGGTGCTCCCGATCGTCGTCGTCGACTCCGAGGACGAGGCGGTCGTGCTCGCGAACGACTCGGAGTTCGGCCTCGGCGCGTCGGTCTGGACCTCCGACCGCGGCCGGGGCGAGCGGATCGCGCGCGAGCTCGAGTCCGGAATGGTCTGGATCAACGACCACATGTTCAGCCACGGGGCGTGCCAGTGCGCGTGGGGCGGCGTGAAGGAGTCCGGGCTCGGGCGCACGCACTCGAAGTTCGGCCTCTACGAGTGCGTCAACGTCAAGCTCCGCGTCTGGGAGGGGTCCACGATCAAGGACCCGTGGTGGCATCCGTACGACGAGACGCTCGGTAAGGCGCTGCGCCAGACCGCGACGATCCTCTACGGACGCCCCTCGATCCGGGCGGCCGCGCTTCGCGACGGCGCGGTCCCACTGCTGAAGGTCGGCGCGCGGCTCGCGCGGGACGCGATCAAACGCTGAGCACTCAGACGATCGCCTGGCCCGTGCGGATTCGCCGGCGGGCGTCCGCCAGGTAGGCGTTCGTCGGGAACTCGCGCGACCACCGAGGCGAGCGTCGAGTGAGCGCCGCGTAGCTGCGGATGTGAGCGTCGAACAGCCGCTGCTGGCGCGCGCTCCACGGCAGCCCGAGCTCGGCGCGGAACGGCTCCGGGAGCCAGCCGAGGGTGAGGAAGCGTCCGAGCGGCCGCAGCAAAGGCTTCAGCGGCTTGGCGAGCGGGCCGAGCGGCGCGACCAGGAAGTCGAGCTCGGTGAGACTTTGCAGATAGCCCTTCGTCAATTCGTCCATCTCGACTTTGCGCACGCCGTCCTCCCAGTACGCGCGGAACGCCTGCAGGTCGGAGGGCCATAGCTCTTCCTTGACCTGCAGCGTCGTTCCGAGCCGTTTGCAGTACTCGTAGAAGACCTCGGCACGTCCCGGCGGCAGGTCGTGGCCGTGGAGCTTGCGATAGACGTCGGCGGTGCCCCAGTACAGGCACGCGGCGACCCACAGCTGCAGCTCGGGATCGAACGCGTTGTAGGCGACCGGGTCGCCGGGGCGCGAGCGGACCTGCGAATGGGCGCGGTTCACCTCGTCGCGCATGGTCCGCCGCTCGGCGTCGGTGCCGAGCAGCGCGATCGACAGGTACGTGACCGTGGTCCGCAGCCGCTTGATCGGGTGCTTGTCGACCCGCCCGCTGTCGACCCGGCTGCGCGCGACGCCGTGCCCGATCGGGAGCCGAGCGAGTTGCATGATCACGTTCGCGTTCCCCGCCGCGAGCCCGAAATGTCCCACTACCTCGAGTACCTCGGGCGGGGCATCGACCGGCTCCGAGCGCGTCGACGCGCGACTCATGCGCGTGCTGATGCGAGCAGCCGGTAGATCCGCCGGGCGTTCTCGTGGCTCAGGTGCTCGCCCGACTCCCAGTTGGAGATCGTGCTCTGGGAAACCCCGAGCGCGGCGGCCAGGCGTGCCTGCGACCAGCCGGCGCTGAGCCGAAGCGACCGGAGCCGCGCCGCGGTCTGGGGGCTCACCGGCGCCTGGGCCTGCGCGCGGAGGTGCGCGAGTGCCTGCAGGATCTCCGCCGCGCGGGCCGGCGGCACGACCTCCTGGCGCTCCCACCAGCGGACGGCCGACTCGCCGACTCCGAGCGCGCGTCCGAGCGCGGCCAGGCTGACACGGGCCCGAAGGCGTGCCCTCCGAAGTGCGTCTCCGGAGAACCGGGGCAGCGCAGTCGGCCGCGCGATGCGGGTGCCGGCCACTCGGGGAGCGAGCTGCAGCCCGACTCGGGGACGCCCGAGCCGGTCGGTCGTGACGACCTCGTTCAGCAGCAGCCGGCCCTCGCCGGCGAGCGCCTGAACCGCCCGGTCTGCGGCGTGACGGTGCGCGGGCAGCCGAGCGCGCAGCTGCTCGAGCGTGAGCGGTTCCGTCGAGTCGCGCACCAGCTCGAGCACGGTCCGGCGGGCGGCGGCGTGGTCGAGGTGTACGCGCGCCGTGGACGTCATCGACGCATCACGCGGCCCGGACGGTGTCGCGCAGGCCGCTCACCTGCTCGTCCACGATCCGGGCCGCGGCCTCCCTCACCCGCCGGCGCGACTCGACCCCGGCCATCAACCCGATTCCCGCCAGCGTCGTCACCAGCCGCGCCGCCTCGTACTCGATGTCCACCCCTTCGCGCAGCGATCCCTCGGCCTCCGCCTGGCGCAGCAGCTCCGCGACGATCTGCCGGAGCCCCGCCCAGCCGGCGCGGAACCCCTTGCCGAGTTCGTCCCCCGGCGACGCGATCCCCCACATCGCCACCCACACCTCCCATTCGCGGCGGCGCGTGGGATCGAGCGGCAGCATCGCGTCGACCGTGGCCCGCAGCCTGGTGATCGCATCGCCCTGCGCGCTCGCGGCCTGGACGCGGCGCGCGGACCCGGCGTTGGTGTGCTCGAGCAGCCGCACCATCAGCGCGTGCTTGTCCTCGAAGTAGTGGGTCAGGTAGCCGGTGGAGACGCCGGCCTCGGCCGCGATCGCGCGGATCGTCGCCCCGTGCACGCCGCGCGTGGCGACTACTCGCCCCGCCGCCTCGACGATCCGATCGGGGGCGTTCGGATCCCTGATCTGCCGTCCCGCCATCCAAAACAGATGTTACGAAACATCTGTTCTGGCTGCAACCAGGAGGCGCGTGCCCCGGCTACCCTGTTGATATGCCCGCCCAGGCTTACGCAGGCAAAGAGTGCGTGTGCCAGCTGCGCAAGGGCACCTGCGACCAATCGTGCGTGCGGGGAATGCTCGAAACGCCGCTCTACATCGCCTGCCTGCGGCTGACCGGCAGGCGCGCGGTCGTGATCGGCGGCGGCCCGGTCGGACTCGAGAAGGTCGAGGGGCTGCTGGCGTGCGACGCCGGTGTGACGCTGGTCGCGCCCGAGGCGCTCCCCGGGCTCGTGCAGCTCGCGCTCGAAGGCTCGATCCGATGGGAGCAGCGCGAGTACGAGCCGGACGATCTCGATGGCGCGCTGATCGCGATCGCTGCGACCGACGACACCGATCTGAACGTGCGGGTGTTCGAGGACGCCGAAGCGCGCTCGATGCTCGTCAACGTCGTCGACGTGCCGCCGCTGTGCAACTTCATCCTGCCCGCGATCGTTCGCACGGGGCCGCTCGCGGTCGCGATCTCGACGGCCGGTGCCTCGCCGGCGCTCGCGAAGCGGATGAAGCGCGAGATCGCCGAGGAGTTCGGTGAGCCGTACGCGCAGCTCGCGGTGATCCTCAACGACGTCCGCGGCTGGGCGAAGGCGACGCTCCCCACCTACCAGGACCGCAAGCGGTTCTTCGAGGAGATCGTGAACGGCGACCCCGACCCGATCGCGCTGCTGCGCGCCGGAGACGCCGCGGCCGTGCGCGAGCTGATCGAGGCCGCGATGGCCGTCCATGCCTGACCCGAGGCTTTCTCATCTCGACGCCGAGGGCCGCGCGCGGATGGTCGACATCTCCGAGAAGCCGGCGACCGCTCGCCGTGCGGTGGCGCGGGCCGTGGTGCGTGTCTCGCCCGACACCGCCCGCGCGGTCGCGGCTGGCGACGCCCCCAAGGGTGACGTGCTCGGCACCGCCCGGATCGCGGGGATCCAGGGGGCGAAGCGCACCTCTGAGCTGATCCCGCTCTGTCACCCGCTGGCGCTGAGCTTCGTGGGCGTCGAGGGCGAGGTTGACGTCGACGCCGGGGAAATCGTTTTGACCGCAGAGGCGCGGACGACGGGGCCGACCGGGGTCGAGATGGAGGCGCTGACCGCGGCCGCGGTCGCCGCGCTCACCGTCTACGACATGGTCAAGGGGTTCGAGCGGGGGGCGAAGATCGCCGAGGTGGCGCTGCTCGAGAAGTCGGGTGGTCGCTCGGGGCATTGGACCCGCGACGCCTAGACAGCAGCGGCTCGAGCTGCCGGCGCGCGACCACCGCCGGCGCCGCGGCGAGCAGCAGGTTGAACGCGCGGTAGGCGACGACCGCCGCGAGCGAGGGCGCCAGCGGCAGCCTGACCCAGTACAGGGCGTAGGTCATCAGGAACTCGGTGATCCCGGCGCCGCCGAACGGCAGCGATCGCCGCGTCGCCGCGTATCCGGTCGCGTACGCAATGATCACCTTCCCCAGTCCGGCGTGCAGGCCGAACGTGCGAAGCGCGGCGTAGAACGCGGTCATGTCGAGCACCCAGTAGAGGGCGGTGCCGAGCAGCGCCGGCGCCCACTCCCGCGGCTCGGTGACCAGCTTGCGGAGGATCCCGACGCCCTCGAGCACGTTGCCCATCCACATCCCGCGCTTGCCGCCCTGCGCCTTGAAACGCTCGATCCGGCGGGGCGAGCTCGCCCAGATCGCGAACCCGAACCCGACCGGAACCCCGATCGCCCAGGGCCACAGCAGCGACGACATGATGTCCGCGTTGGTCGCCAGGAACACCACCGAGGCGACCCAGGCGATCGGCGCCAGCACCGCCCACTCGAGTACGCCGAGCGAGATCACGCGGACGCGCGCGCTCTGTTCGTCTTCGTCGAGCGCCTCGAGCGCCTGCTTGTCGAGCCCGAAGCCACCCCAGATCGAGAACGGCCCGAACCCCGCAACCACTACGCGAGCGACCAGCGGAAGCGACAGCGGCGCGTGGCCGTGCATCTTGGCGACCGAGCGGTAGGCGAGCGCGTACGCGGGATACGTGAGGACCTCGGCGACCGCGATCACCGGGATCCAGACGGGCCGGACGTTGTCGAACGCGCGGCCGACGGCGTCGGCCCCGGTGACGCGCGCGATCACCAGCACGGCAATCGCGGCGATCCCCGTCGCTACCGCAGCGGCGACGACGGGGTGCAAACGGAGTCGCCCGCGCACGCGACCGACCATACCTGGGAAGTGATCAACCCCGAGTAAGTAGGGTCGAAGGATCTTCTGTCCAGCCAGTCGGCTGAGCCCGCGAGGCCGTAACCTCGCGGCCGTGCACTGCGAGGGACGGAACGTTGCGAGCTTGACGCTGTCGATCACGCTCGCAACAAGAGTGCCCGCTACGGGCGTTTGCGTTGCACGCACGGCGATCGCTTCGAAGAGTGCAACGCTGGTGCCCGCATGAGAACCGCGATCCTCACGATCTCGACCTCGGTCGCGGCGGGCGAGAACGAGGACCGGTCCGGGCAGGCGCTCGCGGAGCTGGCGACAACCGCCGGGGCCGAGGTCGTCGCAAAGGAGGTTGTCTCCGACGACCGCCAACAGATCGAGGAGGCGCTCAGGCGCTTCTCGGACCCCGACAACCAAATCAGCTTCATCTTCACCACCGGCGGCACCGGCCTCACGTCAGACGACGTCACGCCTGAGGCGACTCGGGCGGTGATCGACCGCGACGCGCCTGGGATCGCCGAGGCGATGCGCGCCGAGTCGCTCAAACACACGCCGATGGGACTGCTGTCGAGGGGTGTGTCCGGAATCGCCGGGCGGACGCTGATCGTCAACTTCCCCGGCAGCCCGAAAGCGATCGGGCAGCTGTTCGGGCTGATCGCACCCGTGCTGAAGCATGCCGACGCGACCCTGCGCCGAGAGCGTGGAGCCGCGACCCCCGGCCATTGAGCTGCGCGGGCTCGCTCGCCACTTCGGCGAGCGGACCGCGCTCGAGCGGGTGTCGGTCCGGCTCGGAGCCGGCGCGACGCTCGCGGTGCTCGGGCGCAACGGCGCGGGCAAGTCGACGCTCCTGCGGATCCTGGCGACGCTGCTGCGGCCGCACGAGGGTGAGATCGAGATCTTCGGCGAGCGCCTCCCGAGGCGGGCGTTCGCGGTCCGGGGGAGGCTCGGGCTGCTCGGCCACGACCCGCTCCTGTATCGCGACCTGACCGGCCGCGAGAACCTCCGCTACCACGCCGACCTGCACCGGACGCCTCACAATCGGGTCGAGGAAGTGCTCGAGGCCGTCCAGATGCGCGACCGGGCCGACGAGCCGGTTCGGACGCTCTCGAGGGGGATGACGCAGCGGCTCGCGGTCTGCCGGGCGGTGCTCCACGGCCCGGAGCTGCTGTTGCTCGACGAGCCCCGTGCGAGCCTCGACCCGGGCGCAGGCGAGCTGATCGAGCCGCTGATCGGGCGCGCGGCGAACGCCACGCGCGTGATCACCAGCCACGACCCGAAAGCCGCGCTGGCCGAGGCCGACCTGGTGCTCGGTCTGAGAGGCGGACGGCCGGCGTTCGTGACCGAGCCGGCGAACGTCACCGACGCCCAACTCAAGGAGCTGTACGCGTGAGGACCGTTGGCACGATCCTGCGCAAGGACCTGAGGCTCGAGCTGCGGACGCTCGAGACGGTGCCGGCGATGGTGCTGTTCAGCGTCGCGACATTCGTGATCTTCCACTTCGCGCTCAACCGCGCGACGATCGCCGGCCAGTTGGCGGCCGGGATCCTGACTGCGACGCTGCTGTTCGCGTCGATGCTCGCCGTCAACCGGCTGTTCGTCGCCGAGCGCGAGCAGGGCGGGTTCGACGGGTTCCTGCTCGCGCCTGTGGACCGAAGCAGCCTGCTGATCGCCAAGGCCGCGGCGCTGTTCCTGTTCCTGGTGGTGCTCGAGGTGATCGCGGTGCCGGCGTTCGCGCTGCTGCTGCTCGGGCCGTCGATCGGCCCGCCGCTCGGCGGCCTGGTCGTGGTTCTGCTGCTCGCGGACGTCGCGCTCGCGGTGATCGGGACGCTGGTCTCGGCGATCGCGATCCACACCCGGGCCCGCGATCTGATCGGGCCGATCATCGGGCTGCCGCTGCTGATCCCGGCGCTGATCGCGACCGCCCGGGGGGCCGGACCGCTGCTTGTGGCACATGGCGCGAGCTTCCCGCAAGGGAAGTGGCTGGCGATCCTCGCGCTCTATGATCTGGTGTTCGCCCTCCTCGCGTACGCAGTGTTCGACTACCTGCTTGAGGACTAACCGTTGGCCCACCTAAAGCGCCCCAGTCTGCGCGCCCTGACCTTCGCGACAGTGATCGTGATCGGCGCGGCGTTTTCGCTGACGTTCTTCTACGCGCCGCTCGACGCCGACCAGGGCTTCATCCAGAAGATCTTCTACGTCCACGTGCCGCTCGC
This sequence comes from uncultured Solirubrobacterales bacterium, assembly GCA_963788565.1. GTDB lineage: Bacteria > Actinomycetota > Thermoleophilia > Solirubrobacterales > Solirubrobacteraceae > Palsa-465. The sequence goes on from CAWBHJ010000003.1 coordinate 225,345, forward strand.
GATCGTGTCGCTGTGCGGGTTCGTGCTCGGCGGGATCCTCGCGATCGTCCACCTGCGGACGGGCGATCGGAAGTGGGACCTGCGTTCGTACGTGGCGATCCACATGGCACTGATCTTCGGCGTCGGCGGCCTGATCACCGGCGCGATCTGGGCGAAGGCTTCGTGGGGCCACTGGTGGATCTGGAGCGACCCGACGCTCGTCTCGTTCCTGATCGTGGTGCTGCTGTTCGCTACCTATCAGCCGCTGCGGTTCTCGATCGAGGACCCGGAACGGCAGGCGCGGTACGCGAGCGTGTTCGCGGTCGTCGCGGGCGCGTTCGTACCGCTCAATTTCATCGCCGTCCGCGCCGCCCAGGGTCTCGTCCACCCGCGCGTGCTCACGCTCACCGGGGGTAACCTCCCGGGCTCGATGCGCCTCGTATTCACGATCTCGCTGATCGGGATCGCGCTTTTGTACGCGACCCTGTGCAAGCTCGAGATCGAGGCCAAGCGCTCGCGGATCCGGCTGCGGCGTGTCCGCCGCCAACTGCTCGGCGACGACGCGGTCAGACCGCTCGGAAGGAGTGCCGCACCCTCATGACGCTGCTAGCTGCCCCCGCGCTGCCGCTGCACAAGGCCGGTCCGTACGTGGCGGCGGCCTACATCGTGTTCCTGCTGCTGGTGATCGCGTACGTGGCGATCATCGCCGTGCGGACGCGGCGGACCGAGCGCCAGCTCGACGAGCTCGAGCGCGACGTCAAGGCGCGCGAGGAGGAGCATCGCGACGACCGCGACCGGGAGTACGTAGCGTGAGCGAGCTGCTGGCGCTCGGGGTTTCGCACAAGACGGCGCCGGTCGAGGTTCGCGAGAAGCTGTCGCTGCCCGAGCCGCGCGCTGGGGAATTCCTTCGCGACCTGCGTGGCAACGCCGACGTCCAGGAGGCCGTTGCGATCTCGACCTGCAACCGGACCGAGCTCTACCTGGTCGTCGGCGACCCGGTCGAGGCCGAGAGCCGGCTGCTGTCGATGCTCGCCAGCCAGGCGGGGATCAGGCCAACCGAACTCGCCCAGGCGATCTACTCCTACCGCAACTGCGACGCCGCGAGGCATCTCTACCGCGTCACGGCCGGGCTCGAGTCGATGATCATCGGCGAGGCCGAAGTCCAGGGCCAGGTCAAGCGCGCGTACGACGCCGCGCTCTCCAAGGAGACGGTCGGGCCGCTGACCAACCACCTGTTCAAGGCCGCGCTCAAGGCCGGCAAGCGCGTGCGCACCGAGACCGGGATCGCCGAGCGGCAGCTGAGTCTGCCTTCGGTAGCGGTCGCGCTCGCGAAGGAGCAGCTCGGTGCGCTTACCGACCGGAGCGTCGTGATCGTCGGAACGGGCGAGACCAGCGAGCTGACCGCAAGAGCGCTCGCGGACAGCGGCGGGCGCACGGTATTCGTCGCGAGCCGTCGTCGGGCGCGGGCGGTCAGCCTTGCACGCCGGTACGGCGGAACCAGCGTCAGCTTCGACGAGCTTCCGGTGGCGCTCGAGGAGGCCGACATCGTGGTCGCCGCGACCGCGTCGCCGCACCTGCTGCTCGAGGCCCGGGAGCTCGCGGAGGTGATGCGCGCCCGCGGCGGCAGGCCGATCCTCCTGATCGACCTCGCGGTGCCGCGTGACATCGACGCCGGCTGCGGGGACCTGGACGGCGTGGCGCTGTACGACATCGACGACCTCCAGGCCGTCATCGCCCGTAACCGCAGGGTCCGGCAGGCCGAGGCGCGCCGGGCGGAGGGCATCATCGAGGAGGAAATCCAGCATTTCGCGGTGTGGCTCGGGTCGCTCGAGGTGCTGCCGACCGTCTCCGCGCTACGGGGCCGCGCCGACGAGATCGTCGAGCAGGTGCTGCGCGAGAACTCGAACAAGTGGCAGTCGCTCTCCCCGAAGGACCGAGAGCGCGTCGAGGCGCTCGCCCGGGCGATCGCCAACCGGCTGCTGCACGAGCCGACCGTGCGGATGAAGGAGCTGTCCGACGACCGCGTGCACGCGCGGATGGCGCTGGTCCGTGAGCTGTTCGGGCTCGAGGTCGACGAGGTCGCGACTCCGTCGGCCGACGCCGAGGAAGAGCCGCAGCCGCTCGCCGAGGTTCGCGAGCTCCGCCGCCGTTGACCCCGTGATCCGGATCGGGACGCGCGGCAGCGCGCTCGCGCTCGCCCAGGCCCGCTGGGTGGCCGACCGGATCGGTGGCGACAGCGAGCTGGTGACGATCACCACCGCCGGGGATCGAGGCGACCAGCTCTCCGACAAGTCCCGCTGGGTGTCCGCGCTCGAGCGAGCGCTGCTCGACGACCGGATCGACATCGCCGTGCACTCCGCCAAGGACGTGCCGGCGGAGCTCGCCGACGGGCTGGCGCTGGTCGCGATCCCGGAGCGAGCCGACCCCCGCGACGCGATCTGCGGCGCGCCGTCGCTCGACGCGCTCAAACACGGCGCCCGCGTCGGGACCAGCAGTCTCCGCCGCGCCGCCCAGCTGAGAGCCGCGCGCGCCGACCTGGACGTGGTCGACGTGCGCGGGAACGTCGACACACGACTGCGAAAGTTGGCCGACGGCGGATACGACGCGCTCGTGCTCGCGCTGGCGGGGCTGACCCGACTGGGGCGCGATGCCGACGGCGTGCTCGACGAGCTCGTCCCCGCGGCCGGTCAGGGGGCGCTCGCGATCGAGGCGCTTGCCGGATGGGCGGCACCGGACGCGCTCGTCGACGCCGACTCGACCGCATGCGTGACCGCCGAGCGCGAGCTGACCGCGACGCTCGAGGCGACCTGCAACACGCCTGTCGGCGCGCACGCGCAGACCAACGCCGACGGCGAGCTCGAGCTGACGGCGTGGGTCGGACGCCCCGACGGCTCCGCGTGGATCAAAGACCGCCTGAGAGGCGATCGCGACGGCCTCGGGCGAGCTGTGGCCGAGCGCCTGCTCACCGTGGGAGCGCGGGAGCTCCTGGAATGACCGTCTACCTGGTCGGCGCCGGCCCTGGCGATCCCGGGCTACTGAGCGCACGCGCGCTCGAGCTGATCGCCGCAGCCGACGTGATCGTGTACGACCGGCTGATCCCGCGTGAGGCGCTCGAACACGCCGGCGCCAGGGCCGAGCTGATCTACGCGGGAAAGGAGGGCGGCGGCGAATCGGTCTCGCAGGCGGAGACCGAGCGGCTGCTGATCGAGCACGGGCGCGACCCGCGCAAGACGGTCGTCCGGCTGAAGGGAGGCGACCCGTTCGTGTTCGGGCGCGGTGGCGAGGAGGTCGAGTCGCTGTCGGCGGCCGGGATCGCGTTCGAGGTCGTCCCGGGGGTGACCGCCGGCGTCGCGGCGCCCGCCGCGGCAGGGATCCCGGTGACCCACCGCGAGCTTGCGTCGGCGGTGGCGTTCGTCACCGGCCACGAGGACCCGGAGAAGGCCGAGTCCGCGCTCGATTGGGACGCGCTCGCCGCGTTCCCGGGCACGCTCGTCGTGTACATGGGGATCAGGCAGCTCGAGTCGATCGCGCGGCGGCTGGTCGCGGCCGGCCGCGACCCGGATGAGCCGGCGGCGCTGATCGAGCGAGGCACGCTGCCAGACCAGCGCGTGCTCACGGGCACGCTGAGCACGGTCTCGACGCTGGGTGCCAGGCCGCCGACGATCGCCGTGTTCGGGAGCGTGGTCGCGCTGCGCGAGCGGCTGCCGCTGGCGGGCGTGACGGTGGCGGTGACCCGCGCGAGGGCCCAGGCAAGCGGGCTCGCGGCGCGGCTGCGTTCGCTCGGCGCCGCCGTCGTCGAGGCGCCCGCGATCCGGATCGAGCCGCTCGATGGCCCGGCGCCAGAGCTCGGCCGCTACGACCTGGTCTGCCTGACGAGCCCCAACGGGGTGCGGATCCTGTTCGACCGCCTCGAGGCCGCCGGCGAGGACGCGCGAGCCTTCGCGGGCTCGACCGTCGCCGCGATCGGGCAGGGCACAGCGGCCGCGCTGAGGCACCGCGGGATCAGCGCCGACGTGATCCCGGAGCGCTCAACCGCCGAGGGTCTCCTCGATGCCCTGGCTGGCCAGCCAGCCGGGCACGTGTTGGTGGCGAGGGCGAAGGAGGCCCGAGACACGCTCCCCGACGGGCTGCGCGAGCGCGGCGCCGAGGTCGACGTCCTGGCGCTGTACGAGACCGTCGCCGAAGAGCTGTCGCCGGAGCGGATCGAGGCGGTGGCCAACGCCGACTACGTGACGTTCACCTCGTCCTCGACGGTCAAGAACCTCCTCAACTCGACTGGGACGGAGAAACTCGACCGGCCCCGACTTCTCAGTATCGGCCCGGTGACGAGCGCGACGCTGCGCGAGCACGGGCTCAACCCCGACGTCGAGGCCGAAATCCACGACATCGACGGCGTCGTCGCGGCGCTGCTCGCCGACCAGAACTAGAACGCGACGAGCGCGATCGACGCCGTCGCGGTCGTCGACCCGTTCGTGAGCGTCACCTGCGCCGGGAGCTGGTTGCCGGGAGCATGGGCGAGCAGCGAGCGCCCCGCCGTGGTCAGCGTGAAGCTCAAGTAGCTGAGCTCGCCGACGCCGATGAACTCCGAGCCGGTGGTCGCGATCGTCGTCGTCCCGGAGGTGATCTTGGTGGTCACGTGGCAGGGCGCCGCTGCGTAGCAGCCCGCGAGGATCCCGCCGACGCCGGACGCCGAGGAGACGAAGTCAGTGAGGCCGACGAACTTCAACGACGGCGCGTTGGTGGCGGCCCTCGTCGGGCCCGCTCCCGAGGTCCCGAAGGGCACGAGCGTCATGCCCGTGCTGGCCGACGCACCCGAGGCGTCGCGCAGAGTAACGGTCACGCCCAGGCGGCGACCGGACGCGTGGGAGAGCAGCGAGCGCCCGGCGGAGGTGAGCGTGAAGTACAGGAGCGTCCCGTCGCCCTCGCCGATCGACTCCTTGCCGGTGGTCGCGATCACGGTGCGGCCCGCCGTAACCGTGGTCGTGACGCTGCACGGGTGGTTGGCGAAGCAGCTCGCCGGCACGCCGCCGGTGCCCGCACCGGATACGAACACGGACCGCCCGTACATCGCCAGGTGCGCAGGGGTGGACCTGACGGCCGAGGTCGCGAGCACCGTGCCGGCGGCGTTCAGCGGCTGCACCGCGAAGTAGGGCGAGCCGTTGTGGACCGCGATATGGGTCTCGAACCCGGTTCTGTTGGCGACGCCGATCGTCGCGAGGCTCTGCGGCGCCGGCCCCGCCAGGACCTGCCAGGAGGCGACGTCGGTCGCGCCGTTCCAGCTCGCGTAGAGGTCGGTCGAGCCGTCGATGCTCGGCGCGATCGCGAGCGCCGGGAGCGTCGGCGGCTGCGCATTCCAGGCGAACCGATATGCGCGGTAGCTCCCCGTCGGCACCGTGAAGTGGGCGTCGAAGATCTGCTGACCGGCTGCGTTCGCCTCGGAAAAGTACGGCTGCTGGCCCCACCCCATGAACACGTCACCGGCCGAGAGCTGCTGGACGTTGCCCTCGAACGCGGCAGAGATCTGGGGCGAGTGGTCGTACTCCTTGACGAGGGTCGCGCCCGAGCCGGACAGCGACACCCGAATCCCGCGCGAGAACGGGTGGACCGTCGGTGGCCCCGCACCGTCGTCGAACTCGGTGATCGTGCCGTCGGGTTGCATCATCGCCGCGTGCTGGAACGCGGTCGTCGTGCCGGAGCCCATCTTGAAGCTCGGGTGCTTGCCGCCAAGCGTCCACAGGATCTTGCCCGTGCTCCGGTCGATCCCGTACACGGCGTTGGTATTGCGCATCGACAGCACCGGGTTGCTGCCCTGGAACGAGATCGAGTTGGCGTGGTAGGGGTCGTCCACGACCCCCGGGGACTTGTCGCTCATGCTCGAGTCCGACAGCGGCACGTGGTCAAGCGCGTGCCACTCGAACATCACCAGGCCCGTCTTGATGTCGATCTCCTGTACGACCGAGTCCTGCACCGGCTTGTGCGGCACGCTCGGCAGGCTGACGGGCGAGACGCAGATGATCCAGGCGTGGCTACCCGAGGTGATGGCGAACTCGTGCAGGTCCATGTGTAGCCCGTTGCCCGCGTTGACCGTGGCGATCTGCTTGTAGTCGCGGCTCCAGATCACGCCCTGGCCGACGCCGCTGCCGTGGTTGGTGAATCCCTCAAACCACGTCAGCACCTGCTGGCCGTTGTAGGTCTGCACGCGGAAGTCGGTGATCAGCTGCTGCCGCGAAACCGGCGTCGGCAGGAACCACAGCACGTTGCCCTGCGGGTCCAGGATCATCGGCCCGTTTTGCGAGGGCCCGAACTGGGGTGCGACGAAGATGTCGCCTTCGGAGGCGGGCGCGGAGCTCTTGCTGACCGTGATCGACGCTGGGGTCAGGTCAGGACGCGAGCGGAAGTGCTGGACGCCGTTCGAACCCGCGGGTGCCAGCGGCAGAGGCATCGGCGTGATCGGCCGCGACGGATGCACGACCACGAAGCTGAACTTCCCGCTGCGCCCGCCGACGATGTTGAGCGAGGTGGAGACGGTCACCGTCTCGCCCGCCTTGAACGGCTTGGACGGCAGGAAGCTGCCGCCCTTGTTATCCGAGTCGCCCTCGATCCGGCCGCTGTGGCCGCCGGTCGAGGAGCCAACCACCTTGACCGTGCCAATCGCGCTCGGCGCGATGCCGCGGAAGGTGATCTGCGTCTGTGGGAGGTTGTACTTCGTCCCGGGGCTGGGGTAGACCGAGACCGCGGGAGACGCCGCCCTAGCCGCGGTCGCGCCCGCAAGCGCGAGCACGACCGCGAGCGGCGCCGCTAATAGCCGGGGCACAGCGGGTTGCAGACTCCCCCGCCGCTCTTCGGCTTGACGATGTTGCCGGCGGTGTTGAGGAGGTACCACTTCCCCCCGGACTGCGTGATGCCCTCGCCGGTGATATCGCCCGGCTTGCTGTCACCTGCCCAGCGGTAAAGCGGGTACCCGTTGTACGTGACCTGAGTCTTGCCGTCGGTGCGCTTGATCGTGCCGAGCATCCTCGTGTTCAGCCCCGATGCCCTCATCGCGCTCGGCTTTCCGGTCGTCAGAAGCGGCGGCCACACCTTCGCGCACTGGCTGTAGCAGGTGCTCTTGCCGTTGCCCTTCTTGTCCTTCTGGAACATGTACAGCGAGAAGCCGTGCACGCTCGCGAGGACCTTGCCTCGCTTGGTGTTGTGCGTGCCCACGGACGTCCCGGCGGTGGCGCTGGCCACCGTCGCGAGCACCAGGGCGAGCAACCCTGCGATGACGCCCGCCCGCCGAATTGTTCGAAATGCGCTGGTTCTCATCTCAGCTCTCCTTTTCCTGGATGCTTTGCAAACACGTCGCGCGGCGCATGGTTGCGCGAAGATGCCCGAGTGCCGCCGCCCGTTCTCACATTCCTGTCCGACTACGGACTGGTGGACGACTTTGTGGGCGTTTGCCACGCCGTGATTGCGGGGCTGTGCCCTGAGTGTCGCATCATCGACCTCTCGCACGGCGTCCCGCGCCACGACGTCCGTGCCGGCGGGCTGATGCTGCGCGAGGCGCTCCCGTACCTCCCGGTCGGGGTCCATCTCGCTGTCGTCGACCCCGACGTGGGCGCCGAGCGCCGGGCAGTCGCGCTGCGGCTGGCGGACGACCGCGTGCTTGTCGGCCCCGACAACGGGCTGCTGGCGCCCGCCGCCGAGCTCGCCGGCGGCGTCGTCGAGGCAGCCGACATCGCCCACTCGCGGTTCCGGCTGGAGCCGGTCTCGGCGACGTTCCACGGACGCGACATCTTCGCGCCGGTCGCGGCCAGACTCGCCGCGGGCGCGGCCCTCGGCGAGGCCGGGTCGCCTTGCGATCCCGACGAGCTGGTGGTGCTCGAGTTGCAGGAGCCGCGGCTCGAGGGCGACACGCTGGTCGTCCACGCGGTCTACGTCGACCGCTTCGGCAACGTCCAGCTCGATGCCGGCCACGACGACGTTGCCGCCGCCGGGCTGAAGCTCGGGCGGCCCGTCGAGCTTCACCGCGTTGGCAGAGATCCGAGGCCGGCCCAGTTCGCGCGGACGTTCGCGGAGGTCGAGCGGGGCGTGCTGCTTCTGTACGAGGACGCCTACCGGCGGCTGGCGCTGGCGGTCAGCCACGGCGACGCCGCCGGGCTGCTGGGGATCGGCGTCGGCGAAGAGATCCGGCTCGTGGCGTCGTGAGCGTGGCGCGGATGCCGCCCCTCGGCACCCCCCGCATCCACCACCGGCGGACCGGCTCGACCAACGAGCGTGCTCGCGAGCTTGCCTGGAGCGGGGCGCCGCACGGGACGCTCGTGACGGCCGCCGAGCAGACCGCCGGCCGCGGACGCCAGGGCCGGACGTGGACGGCCCCGCCCGGGAGCTCGATCCTCGCGTCGCTCGTCGTCCGGGACCCGCCGCGGCTGCTGCCGCTCGCGGCCGGCGTCGCGGTCGCCGAGGTGGTGGGGCCGGAGGCACGAGTCAAGTGGCCCAACGACGTGCTCGTCGACGGCCGCAAGCTCGCGGGGATCCTCGTCGAGGGTCGGCCCCAGGAGCGGTGGGCGGTACTCGGGGTGGGCTTGAACGTCGCCGTCTCCGAGGAGGAGTTCCCGCCGGAGCTGCGCGACCGCGCGGGGACGATGGGGCTCGGACGCGACGCGGTCGAGCCGACGCTCGCGCGGCTGCTCGCGCGGCTCGAGCGGTGGCTGGACGCGCCGACGGCGGAGGTGCTGCGGGCTTTGCGCGATCGGGACGCGCTCGCCGGCCGGCCCGTGCAATGGGCAGGCGGGGAGGGCGAGGGGGCCGGGATCGACGGCGAGGGTCGACTGATCGTGAACACCGCTGAGGGCCCCGCCGCTCTCGAGGCAGGGGAGGTCCACCTTGTCGGATCGTAAGCGTCACGCGCTCCAGCTGTTCGAGGGCCTCCCGGGCCGCTATGACCGGATGGGCGCGGTGATGAGCTTCGGTCAGGATCCGCGCTGGCGCCGCGCGATGGTCGAGGCGGTCGCGCCGCGGCCCGGCCAGCGCCTGCTCGACGTCGCGACCGGCACCGGGATGGTCGCCGCCGAGCTCGTCCGAGCCGGCGCGAGCGAGGTCGTCGCGCTCGACCAGAGCGAGCAGATGCTCGCGGGCGCGGGGGCGCGGCTCGCGCGTGATCCGGGGCTGTCGGCGCGGGTGGTGCTCGTCCGCGGCGAGGCCGAGCGGCTCCCGTTCGCCGATCACGAGTTCGACGGGCTGACGTTCACCTACCTGCTCCGCTACGTCGACGATCCCGCGGCGACGCTGGCAGAGCTCGCACGCGTGGTGAAGCCGGGCGGGAGGATCGGGATGGTCGAGTTCGGCGTGCCCTCCTCGCCGTCGCTCCGGGCGCTCTGGCGGCTGTACACGCGCGTGGGGCTGCCGCTGATCGGGTGGCTCGCGTCCCCCGCGTGGCTCGAGGTCGGCAGGTTCCTGGGGCCGAACATCGAGACGTTCCACGCGACGTACCCCGATCTGGCCGGGCTGTGGGCGAACGCTGGCATCGGCGGGGTCGCGGTGCGGCCGATGAGCTTCGGCGCCGGGCTGGTGATGTCGGGAACGAAGCCGTGACGATCGTCCGGCAGCGGCGACCCGCGTTCTACGCGCTGCGGCCGGGCGGCTGGCGCGACCTGGTCACGATCCTGCACCCGCCGTACACCGCGTGGCATCTGAGCTACGTGGCACTCGGCGCCGCCGCTGCACCCGTCATCTACGCCAATCGGCTGGCGGCCGCGCTTGGGGCGTTCTTCCTGGCGGTCGGGATCAGCGCCCATGCGCTCGACGAGCTCCAAGGGCGGCCGCTCGCCACGCGCCTTGGCCGGCGGACGCTGGTTGCGCTTGCGGTCGGCGGGCTCGCCGGCGCGCTCGCGATTGGCGTCGTCGGAGCAATCGTGGTGTCGCCGCTGCTGGTGCCGCTGGTGGTGGTGGGCGGGCTGCTGGTTCCGGCGTACAACCTCGAGCTGGCGGGCGGGCGATTTCATTCCGACCTCTGGTTCGCGCTCGCGTGGGGCGGGTTCCCGGCGTTCACCGGCTACTTCGTCAACGCGCTCCAGATCCGGCCGGCGGGGCTGCTCGTAACAGCGGCGTGCGTGTTCGTGAGTCTTGCGCAGCGGCGGCTGAGCACCCCCGCCCGCGCGCTCAGGCGCGCGACCGCCGAGGTCGTAGGCGAGCAGCGGATGACCGACGGCCGGGTGGTGCCGCTCGACGAGGCGCGGCTCGCGGCCCCGCTGGAGGGGGCGCTGTCGGTATTGTGGGTCGCGCTGGTGCTGCTGGCGGCCGGGCTGGTCGCAGTGCGCCTGTAGGGGAATGGGTAAACCGACACGAGCGATCGTCGCGCTCTTCGCGCTGCTTGTGGCCATGGTGCCGGCCGCGGCCGCCGCGTCCCCGCGTGTGCTCGACTACCGCGGCCGCGCGGTCGCCGTGCCGCGCGGGTGGCCGGTGTACGACCTCGCGCGCCAGCCCGAGACCTGTGTGCGCCTCGACCGCCCGGCGGTCTACCTCGGGACGCCGAGCTCGTCGCAGCGGTGCCCGGCCCACGCGGTTGGGCGGAGCCGGGCGATCGTCGTCGAGCCGCGGGGCTCACACGCGGTCTTGCTCCACGGCGCGCGGGCCGTGTCCCCGACCGGCGGCGGCGGGCTCGGGACCGTGCCTCCCTCGCCGTCTCCACAGCCGGGACCAGCACCCGCCCCCGGCGGCGGCTCGGTCGCCGGCGCCGTGTACACCGGCCTCGGATTCGACGCGTGCAGCGCGCCGAGCATCACGCAGATGGCAGCGTGGACGGCGTCGCCGTACCACGCGGTCGGGATCTACGTCGGCGGGACGAACATGGGGTGCGCTCAGCCGAACCTGTCGGCGTCATGGGTCAGCCAGGAATCTGCCGCCGGATGGCACCTGATCCCGACGTACGTCGGCCTACAAGCGCCGTCCAACAGCTGTGGCTGCTCGGGCATCAGCCCGCGGCAGGCAACAGCGCAGGGCGTCGCTGCCGCGAACGACGCGGCTGCGCGGGCCCGGGCGCTCGGCCTCGGACCGGGCAACCCCATCTACGACGACATGGAGTACTACGACCGCGGTGGCGGCAACACCCCGGCGGTGCTCGCGTTCCTGTCGGGGTGGACGGCCCAGCTCCACGTCGCCGGATACCGCTCCGGCGTGTACGGCAACGCGGACTCGGTGATCGCCGACCTGCTGACCCGCCAGGGGACCGGGTACCCGGAGCCCGACGACATCTGGTTCGCTGAATGGAACGGCGCCCAAATCGTGAGCAGCTCGTACATCCCGTCCGGGTTCTGGGTCGGTCGCCGCCTGCACCAGTACAACGGCGGCCAGAACGCGACGTACGGCGGCGTCACGATCAACATCGACGGCAACGAGCTCGACGGCGCTACCGCGGCGGCGGGCGGGATCGCGCGGATCGCGAGCCCGTATCCGGAGGGCACGTTCGTGCAGGTGTCCGGGACCAAGCCGGTCTACCGGGTCGCCGGCGGCGCGCCGCTGCTCGTCAACAGCTGGACGGCGTTCGGCGCGCCGCAGCCGTACAAGGTGATCTCGAGCCGCCAGTTCGCCACGCTCAATCCCGTGCCGGCGTCCGGCACGTTCCTGAAGACCGCGGAGGGCGCGGCCTACCGGGTCGCGGGCGGCGCGGCGCTGCCGATCACGAACACGGCGCTGTTCCCGGACCTCGCCTCGGCCGTGACGGTCGATCCGTGGGATCTCGCGCACCCGGCCTCGCCGCGCGTGCACTTGGCCGCCCGGCCCGCCGACGGGACAATCGTCGAGGGGCTGCCGTCACGGACCTACTGGGTGTTCGACGGCCGCTCGCGGCGAACGGTATCGCCCTCTTCTACGGCGACCCAGGTCGACGACGACGCGCTGGACGCGTTTCCGATCGTCCCGTGCCTGGTGCCGGCGCTCCGCGGGCTGACACTCACTCAAGCGCGCGCGGTGCTGCAAGCCGCCGACTGCGGCGTCGGGACCGTGCGCCGGCGTCGGACGCCACCGCCTCACGAGTTCCTTCACGTCGCGCGCCAGTTCCCGGGGCCGAACGCTCGCCGTACGGCGCTGACCCCGGTCGGCCTGACGCTCAACTAGGTCGCCCGGACCGGGATCACGAGCTCCGAGGGGTGCTTGGCGTCGTGGTAGACGGACAGCGTCGCCCCCGCACTCGCGAGCGTCGCCGGCAGCGACGGCGTCAGGTGCGGGACGTCGGCGGTCTGGAGCGTGAGCTGGAGCTTGTGGCCGGCGGCGAGGTCCCAGCCGGTCGGGAAGATCTCGACGTCGACCTCAACCGGCGAGCCGTCGCCCGGCACCGCCAGCGCCGAGGCCTGGGTGAACGGGTGGTAGGGCATCGTCATCAGCCCGCCCGAGTAGACAGTGCGCGAGCGGTCGAGCGCCCGCAGCGAGATCGTGCACCAGCCGGCGGTCATCTGGGTGGTGGTGCCGTCGGGCGCGACGTCCTCGACGCGAGCGGTCAGCAGCGCGTCGCGGCCGCCCGTGCTCCCCACCCATAGCCGTGCGGTCATCGGCCCGAGCAGGTGCAGGTCCTGCTTCAGCGGCAGGTCGTACGACAGGCTGGTGGCGTCGTTTACGCGGTTATCGGTCTCGCAAGGCGTCCCCGAGCCGGCGCCCGCCGTCCACTGGACGGTCGAGCGGCTGCACGTCCCGGTCACGGGGTTCGGCAGCAGCGTGTCGGCTCCCTGGGTCGCCGGTGGCGTCGCGGCGCCGAGCGTCCCCGGCGACTGGGGCGCGGACGGACCGCCGAGGTGGAGCGCCTTGAACGCGACGTCCGGGGCGTACCAGCCACCGGCGGTGCGCCACTTGCCCGAGCCGTTCTCGTAATAGGTGACCGGCGCGATCGTGTCCTTGGCGCCCTTGGCGTTGTCGAGACCGGGGTCCGGCATGCCCTTGACGTAGTGGTCCATCCACCGCAGCTCGAGGTCGTCGAGCGACGGGATCCCCGAGGCGGGGAGCCCGCTGCCAGCGGTGATGTGGTACCAGGGCCCCATCAGCAGCCGGGTGTGAACCCCGCTGCGGCGCAGTGCCTGGTAGAGCAGCGGCTCGGCCCGCTGGAACAGGTCGAACCAGCCGCCGACGATGAACGTCGGGATCCGGATCTTCGAGATCCGGTCGATCGGCGAACGCGCCTGGTAGAAGGGGCCGTCGTAGGCCGCGTTCCCGCCGGTCGTGGAGTCGACCACTTGCGTGCTCTGGAACGAGAGTGCGCCGCCGGTGTGCTGGACGAGCACCTTGGCCGCCTCGGTCGGGTCGTTCGGGGTGTACGTCGGCGGCAGCATCCCGAGCCCGGTGACCAACCCCAGCCACGTAGGGATGAATGACGTGTCGACGGCGCCGCCGCCGAACGTCACGTCGCGGTACGCGTCGGACATCGGGACGATCGGGAAAGCGGCCTTCACGCCGGGCGGCTGCTCCTCGGCCGTCAGCAGCTGGTTGATCGCGCCGTAGGAAGTGCCGTGCAGGCCGATCGAGCCGTTGCTCCACGTCTGCTTGCGGGTCCACTGCGCGAGCTCGTAGCCGTCAAGCTGCTCGCGGGGGCCGAACGAGTCCCACGAGCCCTCCGAGGAGCCGGTCCCGCGGGCGTCGGCGATCACCTGGACGAACCCGTGCTCGACGAGGTAGTCGTCCTCGAAGTTCAGCGACGGCGTGTTCTTGTTGTACGGCGTCTGCGTCAGCAGCACCGGGTAGCGCCCGGGCAGCGCCTTGCCGCTCGAGTCCGCTGGCTGAACGACATCGGCGTACAGGACGACACCGTCGCTCATCGTCACCGGCACGTTCGCGGTCTTGACGACGGCGCTCGCGATCGGCTTGGGTGGCGTCCACGTCGCGGGTGCAGCGGTCCGCGCTTGGGCGGCGCTCGCGAACAGGACCAGGGAAAGAGTTGCAGCTAGGGGAGCGGTTTTAGAGAGGCGCATATGAGACACAACGCCCCGGTGTCCCGAAACTGGCGGTGGGACTAGTGCCCTGAGTCGAAAATTCGACGCCATTCGAGCGGCCCCTGGCCCCGCCTGACGGCGTCCTCGGTCGGGGCAATATGTCCAATATTGCCCCTCCCTGCGTCCTTCTCAGCCGGCGCCAGCGACCCCTCTCGGTGCCGCCGAACCTCCGACTCAGGACACTAGGCCGCGGGCTCCTCGAGCTCGAGCTCGTCGGCGTCGGAGTCGGCGTCGGGCTTGGCCGCGCCAGTCTCGACCGCCGCCTCGTCCCGCTCGTCGTCGACCGCCTCGACCGCCGCCCCCTTGACCGCGCCGTTCGCGGCCTCGCCGGCGCCGTTCTCGCTGTTCGAGCTGCGGCCCCGGCGCCGGCGCTTGCTGCTGCGACGGCCCTTGGGGAAGTTCCGAAGCAGCTCCCGCGCGAGCGCGGCGGGCTTCCGGGCCATCCGCGTGCGGGCGCCGCGGAGCGCCTCCTCGGCCTCGGGGGTGTGCGCGAGCGCCGCAGCGAGCAGCGCGGCCGACAGCCGGCGGTCCTCCTTGCGAGCGGCGTGCACCAGCCGTCGCGCGTTGCGGGCGTGAGCCGATCCCGACGAGTTGACGAGCAGGCCGAGCAGCCGCTTCGTCTCGGGCCAGCGCTGGACGGCGTACTCCTCGTGGACCTCGCGGGTGTACTCGGCCATCCGCCAGATCCACGCGTTCGCCTGGTCGCGGCGGCCGATGCGGCGCTCAGCGAGCGCCTGCAGCATGATCTTGACCCCCTCGCGGCGCTCGTCGCGCGGCCAGCCGGCCATGATGTCGATCGCGGTGTCGAACGCCTCGGCGTCGCGCGAGGAGGAGATCTCCTGAAGTGCTCTGAGCCGGAGCTGTGAGTTGCGGTTGCGCTGCACCGCGGTCAGCAGGAACCGCCGGCGGAGCTCTCCCTGGCGGTCGAAGTGGAGCATCGCCTTCGCTCGACGCCAGCCGTTCGGCGCGACGCGCGCTCCCGCGAGCGCGGCCCACACGTGCTGCTCGCCGTAATCGAGGTGTTCGACCGCGATCCGCCACAGCTCGCGCTCGAACACCAGCGCGCGCCGCTCGGGATCCGGAGTGACGGGCAGCACCCGACGCTCGACCCGGACCCGCCGGCCGCGGCCACGGCGGACCGGGCCGACGACGATTGCGCCGCCGCGGTAGACGTCGCGATCGAGCAGCGAGTGGAGCGTCACGACAGGGTCGTCGTGCTTGGTCGCCGGGTGGACGAAGTCGACGACGATCCCCGCCTCCTTGCCCGGGTGGCGGCGCGTGACGCGGCCGACCCGCTGCTGGTAGACGCGCTTGGACGCGGTCGGCGCGAGGTGCATGCAAACAGTCGCGCGGGGGCTGTTCCACCCCTCCGCGAGCAGCATCGCGTTGACGAGCACGTCGATCTTGCCGCTCTCGTAGTCGGCCAGGATCCGCGCGAGCTGGCGCTTGGGCGTCTCGCCCGACACGGCCTGCGCCTTCATCCCGGCCTCGCGGAACGCCTCGGCGACGTTCTTGGCGTGGCGGACGCCGGCCGCGTAGACGACTCCGGGGATCCCGTTGAAGCGGGTCTTGTAGAGGTCGGCGATGGCGACGTTGAACGGCGTCTGATCCAGAAGCTCGGCCAGCAGCTCCTGGTCGAATTCGGTGTCCACCTCGCCGCGGCGCAGCGGCACCTTGGCGATCGTCCGGACCCCCGGCCCGGGCGGAATCCTGATGCACCGAAGCGGCGCGATCACGCCCCGGCGAGCGGCCTGGGCGAGGTCGAACCGCGAGGTCTGCGTGGGGAACAGGTCGGTGACATGCCGGGCGATCAGCGCGCCGGTCGCGGTCATCCCGATGAAGATCGGGCCGGTCCAGCGACGAATCGCTGCGGAGGTCTTCTCGCCGAGCGCGGTGTGCGCCTCGTCGCAGATCACGATCGTGTAGGCGTCGGAGATCTTTCCGGCGTTGCGCACGAACCACTGGTAGGTCTCGACCGTTACCGCCCCGTTGGCCGCATCGCGCCCGGCCAGCAACGGTGCGTGGATCCGGTCGCGGTAGCCGCGGTCCCGGAGCTCGCCGTTGAACTGGTCCACGAGGTTGCGGCGGTGGGTGAGGATCAGGATGCCGCCGGTGCGCGAGGCCTCGACGAACCCGAGCGCCGCGACCGTCTTACCAGCGCCGGTCGCGTGCTCGAACCAGAAGCGGCGGCCGGCGTTCGGATCCTCGGGCTGCTCGTCGAGCTGGACGTCGGCGTCGAGTTCGGCCTCGGTGTCCTGCCAGTCCTGTGGCTCCTCGTCCTCGTCCGCGTCCTCTTCGTCTGCGTCCTCTTCGTCCGCGTCGTCGTCGTCCAGCTCATCGTCCTCGTCGCCGGGGATCGCGGACGACGGGAGCTCCTCCGGCACGACCGGCGCGGGCGCCTTGCCGTTGGTGCTGCCGTTGCCGTTGCGCTGCTCCTCGGCGAGCAGCGCGGTCAGCGTCCCGGACAGGGCGTCGACCTGGTGGGCGGATAGAACGGTGCCATCGGCGAGGTGCGGCTCCTCCTCCGAGAGCAGCCGCTCGAGCCCGAGCAGCAGCGAGAAGTGGCGCCGCCACTCGACCGAGGGCTGCTTGTTGCCGGCCTCGATCTCGAGCAGCGCCGCATCGAGCGCGCGGCGGCGCGCCGAGCCTGGGGCAAGGGCCTCATCGAGAGCCTCGCCCTCGTATACGAACTGCTCACGCGTGAACAGCTCCGCGCGCGCGATAGCGGCAGCGTTGGGAAGCGGGGTGGGATCACCCATGAAGATTCAGGGATTGCGACGTGTCGGAATGTGAGCCGCCGCGGTACCAGGGCGCGACTCAAGCGTCCTCGAATGACAACCAGCCCGACGGGGTGTACCTCAGAAGCCCACGGCCCCCTCGCCGGAACTGGTCTCAGAGGATGAGCTGATTCTAGCGTACCCGGACGTGACAAGCTTGGTGTCAGTGAGTGCGACGGTCAAGTACGAGGTGAGGCAGGCGCGGGGCCGCCGCGAGCTCGAGGATGCGCTGTCGCTGCGCCACGAAGTCTTCTGCGTGGAACAGGGCGTGCCCCAGCACGAGGAGCTCGACGGCCGCGACCGCGAAGGGATTCATCTGGTCGCCATCGAGGGCGGCGTCGTGCTCGGAACCTGCCGGCTGTTGCTCGTCGGCAGGACCGTCCAGTTCAGCCGGCTCGCGGTACGCGCAGACCACCGACGCCGCGGGATCGCGACCGCGCTGCTCGAGGTGGCCGACGCCGAAGGGCGCGCCGCGGGCGGGCGCCGCCTGGTACTGCACGCGCAGACGTACGCCCAGTCGCTCTACGAGAACGCGGGTTACCGGACCCGCGGTGGTGTGTTCCGGGAGGCCGGGATCGAGCACATCGCGATGGAGAAGGAGCTTGCCTGAAGTCCGGATCGACCCGCTGACGGGTCAGCGGTCGATCATCGCGGGGGATCGGGCGGGACGCCCGGGTGGAGCGCTGTCCGCCGAGCCGGCGGCACCGCTGCACCCGGAGGCCGATCCCTTCGCCGAGGGGCACGAGGACCAGACCCCGCCCGAGCTGTACGCGGTGAGGCCGAACGGCGGCCCGCCGAATTCGCAAGGGTGGACGGTGCGCGTCGTCCCGAACCTGTACCCGGCGCTCAGCGACGACTCCGAGGTGCCGCCGCCTGACGCGAACCCCGACCTGTTCTGGGCCGCCCCGGCACGCGGACATCACGAGGTGATCGTCAACGCCCCCGACCCGGTCGTCTCGCTCGCACAGCTGAGCGCCGAGCAGGTCACCGGCGCGATGGAGGTCTGGCGCGAGCGGATGCGCGCACACGTCGACGCCGCCTACGTGCACCTGATCGTCAACGAACGGCGCGAGGCCGGGGCGTCGCTGCCGCACACGCACTCCCAGCTCTACGCGCTCGACTTCGTGCCGGCGGCCATCGCCCGCGAGCGCGAGCGGTTCGGCGCGTACGCGACCCGCACGATGGGCTCGAACCTGCTCGCCGACCTCGTCCAGGAGGAGGTGCGCCGGCGCGAACGGATCGTCGCGATCGACGACGAGGCAGTGGCGATCGCAGCGTATGCCGGCCGCGTGCCGTTTCAGCTGATGATCGCCCCCCGCTCGCCGCGGACGCGGTTCGAGGATCCCGGGCCGCTCGCGGCGTCGCTGCTCCACGACGCGCTCGGCCGGCTCGCGCGGGTGCTCGGCGCGAGCCCGCCGCTCAACCTGTGGGTGCGGACCGCCCCCGCCGGGGCCGAGTACTTCTGCTGGCGGATCGACATCCTGCCGCGACTCACGCACCTCGCCGGGCTCGAGCTCGGCGCCGGCGTGAACCTGAACATCGTCGCGCCCGAGCAGGCGGCCGCGCTGCTTCGAGACGCCTAGGGGGCGCGGCCTCTTGCGCGCCTTGATCCAGCGGGTGTCCCGCGCGTCGGTGAGCGTCGACGGGGCCGTCGTCTCGGAAATCGGCAACGGTCTGCTGGTGCTGCTGGGCGTCGCTCATGGGGACACCGAGCGCGACGCCGACTGGCTCGCCGACAAGGTCCGGGCGCTGCGAGTGTTCGCCGACGCCGACGGCCGGATGAACGAGCCGCTGGGCGACCGGGAGATCCTGTGCGTGAGCCAGTTCACGCTGTACGGCGACGCTCGCAAGGGCAACCGCCCGAGCTGGGTGGCGGCGGCCTCGCCCGAGCAGGCCGAGCCGCTCTATGAACGCTTCTGCGAGCGGCTCGGCGCCGCGGGGGGCGTGTTCGGCGCGCTGATGGAGGTTGAGCTCGTGAACGACGGCCCGGTCACGCTGCTGGTCGAGTCGCCGGGTCCTACCGACGCACGCTGAGCATCACGGCGGTCGCGAGCGCGAGTCCGGCGGCGCCGATCACTGCCGCGCCGAGAATGAACGCGGTGTGCCCGTTGGCGTAGGAGAGGAACTCATGCGGCCGAGCGAGCGCGATCAGGGCGGCGAGCACTCCCGCCCCGAACAGCGTCACGACGGCGGGTGCAAGCGCACTGCGCAACGACACCGCCGGGCGGACGGACGCCTCCGGCCGGCGCAGCGGCCGCCCGTCCCCGACGAACACGGCGGCGAGCGCGAGCTGAGCCCAGATCACGGCGATCAGGAACCCACCGAGCACGTCGCTCGGGTAGTGCCAACCGAGCGTCAGGAACGAGTAGCTGACGCCGACCGCGAACACCGCGCCGAACGCCGCCGCCACGGGCCGGGCGCGGGCTGGCACCGCCAGCACCAGCGCCAGCGCCAGCGACATCGCGGCGGTCGCGTGGCCGCTCGGCCAGGACGCTGCGCTGACCGTGATGTGGCTGCCGATCAGCGAGTGCGCGCGGGGGTGCGCCAGCGCGACCTTGAGCAGCTGCGTGGTGACGTTGGCGCCGACCAGCAGCACGGTGATCGCCAGCGCTGAGCGCGGCCGGCGGCGGGCCAGCGCGAGCGCTACCAGGCATGTGCCGATGATCACGAACGGCGCCGGGTCGCAGAGCCTCGCGACGAAGGACGCGATCGCGTTGACGTGGTGACGCTGAAGGCCGCCGAAGCCGATGAAGATCGCCTGGTCGGCGTGGGTGCCTACGGCGGTGTGAAACGCGAGCAGCCAGACGAGCACCAGCATTGCGGCGCTGGCGAGGGCCCCGATCAGCGCGGTCCTCGGGCGTACGGGCATCGAAACCAGCGTAACGAGCCCGTTTAGTGCCGGATAATCCCCGCCGTGGCCCGGTACCGATACCTGTACACGCAGCTGGTATCGCGCGAGCTGCGGCGCAAGTACAAGGGATCGCGGCTCGGCGTGCTCTGGTATCTGGTCAACCCGCTGGTGCTGCTCGGCGCCTACACGCTGATGTTCGGCCACGTGCTGAAGGTCCAGTCGTTCCCCGACTACCCGGTGTTCCTGATGATCGGGATCGTCGTATGGACGTTCTTCCAGCAGTCGCTGCTCGCCTCATCGGAGTCGCTGATCGACCAGGGGCCGCTGGTCCGCAAGGCGCGCTTCCCGAGGCAGGCGATCCCGGCCTCGTCGGTGACGGTGCAGCTGATCACGTTCCTCGCGATCCTCGCGCTGCTGCTGCCGGTCGCGCTCGCGCTGCGCGACAGCGTCGCGCCCGCGCTGGCGTTGCTCCCGGTGGTCGTCGCGCTCCTGTTCTGCTTCGCGCTCGGGTGCGCGCTGATCGTCAGCGTGCTGCACGCCTACTTCCGCGACGTCGCCCCGATCGTCGCCGCGGCGCTGCTGCCGTGGTTCTTCCTGACGCCGATCTTCTACCAGCCGAGCACGCTGCCGTTCGCGCAGCAGCATGCGTGGGTCGAGACGCTGCTCGCGTGGGTCAACCCGATCGCCCCGTTCGTCGAGGCGACGCGCTCGATCCTCTACTCCGGCGCCGCGCCGTCATGGGGCGTGCTCGTCTACATCGTTTGCGTCGCTGCGGTCACGCTCGGAGCGGGCGCGCTGATCTTCCGCCGGATGGAGCCTGAGCTGGCGGTGGTCTTGTGACCGAGCTCGCACTCGCCCTTCGACCTGGGGAAATCGTGCTCCGCGACGCGACCCGCTGGTTCAACGTCAGCGCCGACAACGCCCGCACGCTCAAGGGGCTGCTGCTCGGAAAGCGGGTCAGCGGGCCCGAGCCGGTGCCCGCGCTCCAGGGCGTGACGCTCCGGATCGATCCGGGCGAGACCGTCGGGATCGTCGGGCGCAACGGCGCCGGAAAGACCTCGACATTGCGAGTGCTCGCCGGAATCATCCCGCTGCAGGCCGGGGCGAGCGGCTGCGGCGGGCGGACGATCGCGCTGCTGGAGCTGGGCGCCGGCTTCAGCCGCGACTTCTCCGGGCGCGAGAACATCTACCTCCAGGGCGCGCTCTACGGCCTGACGAAGGCCGAGCTCGAGCCGAAGGTCGAACAAATCATCGCCTTCTCCGAGCTCGGCCACTTCATCGACGCGCCGGTCAAGACCTACTCGGCGGGGATGATGCTCCGGCTCGGGTTCTCGATCGCCGCGTACCTCGAGGCCGACGTACTGCTGATCGACGAGGTGCTTGCCGTCGGCGACGAGGCGTTCCAGCGAAAGTGCCTGCGACGGATCTCCGAGCAGATCGCCGCGGGCGCGACGCTCGTGCTCGTGTCGCACGACGCCGGCTCGATCGAGCGGGTGTGCGATCGGGTGATCGTGCTCGACGGCGGCCGCATCGAGTTCGACGGCCCGACCGCGGAGGGGCTGCTCCACTACCACCGGCTGATGGGCACCGAGCAGGGCGGCGGCGAGTCACTGCGGCCCGGGACCGATCACGCGCTCCAAGTCTCCGACGTCGAGCTCCGCGATGGCGCCGGCCGACCGAGCTCGGTGTTCCCCAGCGGAGCCCCGCTGCAGGCGATCGTCGCCGTGCGGGCCAGGCGGCAGGCCGAGGCCCCGATCCTGGCGCTCGAGCTGCGCGCGCAGGACGGCACCCAGGTGTACCGGACGACGCATCCGTTCGAGCTCGACCCCGACGGAACCGCCCAGCTCGCGTTCGAGATCCCGTCGCTGAATTTGCTCGGCGGCGACTACGACCTCGCGCTCGGCGCCGGCCACGGGTCCGAAGCTGCGCTGATCGAGCGGACGATCCGGTTCTCGGTCGCGCGCGAGCCCGGGGACGAGGGGATCGTCGCGCTCGGCGGCGAGTGGCGGTCGATGCCCGCGGAACGGGAGCTCGAGCCGTGAAGGAACCCGAGCAGGCGCTCGCGGCGGCGCGCCGTGCGGCGGCCGGGACCGAGCAGGGCGACGACGGCGTGTCGTGGACGCTCGAGGACCCGACGCTGTCGAGCGGCCAGCTGATGCAGTGGGCGATCCTCGCCCCCGACGAGGCGCGGGTCTACTCGACCCGCCGGATGGGCAAGCCGATCACGCTCGTCAAGCGGGCGCTCGTGCGGATGCTGCGCCAGTACCTGAACGAGGTGAACGCTCAGCAGAGCCGCTTCAACGCGCTCGTCGCGGCGCACGTGATGCGGCTCGAGCAGCGCGTCGACGAGCTCGAGCGCCGGGCGGCGGAGCAAGACCACCCGTCCCGATGAGGGTCTCGCAGGTCCTGTGCGCGGCCGGCCCGGTCGACGCCGTCACGAATCAGGCGTTCGCGTGGCGCCGAAAGTTCGACGGCTGGGGGTGGAGCGGCGCGGACTACTCGGCGCGGCTCGCGCCCGGGTTCCGCTCGGCGGAGCTCAAGGACCTCAAGGAGCTCGAGCCGGCGGCTGATGAGGTTGTGCTGGTCCACTACTCCGGGTACGCCGGCGGCCTCGACCGCGTGGCGGCGTCGACCGAGCGGATGCTGCTGCTGTCCCACAACATCACCCCCTCGAGGTACTTCTGGGCGACCGACCCGGTCACGGCCGGCGTCTGCGAGCTGGGCCGCGAGCAGCTCGCGCAGCTCGGGATGCGGGCGGGCGCGGCCGCCGGGGTGTCGGAGTTCAACGCGCGCGAGCTCGAGGCGCTGAGCGGGCGACCCGCGCAGGCGATCCCGGTGTTGTTCGAGCCGGCGCCGATCCCCCGGGACGCCGTCGCGCCGGACGGGCCGCCGGCCGTCCTGTTCGTCGGCCGGCTCGCGCCGCACAAGCGCCAGGACCTGGTGATCGCCGCATTCGCGCGGTACCGGCGGACCAATCCCGGGGCGCAGCTGACGCTGGTCGGCTCGCCGGCGACGGAGGAGTTCGGGGTCTGGCTGCGCGAGCTGGCCGATCGGCTTGCGCCGGGCGCGGTCCGGTTCGAGACCGAGATCTCCGGGGCGCGGCTCGCGTCGCACTACGCTCGGGCCGACGTGTTCCTGTGCCTGTCCGAGCACGAGGGGTTCTGCATCCCACTGCTCGAGGCGTTCCACTCGGGCGTGCCTGTGGTCGCGCGCGACGCCGGCGCGATCACCGAGGTGGTCGGCGACGCGGGGATCGTGCTCGGTGCCGGCGACGACGCGGCGACCGCCGCGGAGGCGGTCCGCCTCGTCGTCGAGGACGGCGAGCTTCGAACGGAGCTGCGCGCGCGGGGCGCGCGGCGGCTCGAGCACTACGACGCCGGGCGCGCCGCCGAGCAGCTGCGCGCCGCGATCACGGAGCTCGCCGCGTGAGCGGGCCGGCGCGATCGCTCAAGTATGCGCTCAGCCGCCACGGGCTGAACCGCACGCTGATCGTGCGCCGGCTGACCTACGAGCTCAGCCATCCGCGGCTACGCGAGCTCCGCGCCGAAGCCCGCTCCGGCACCGGGCTGCGAGCGAGGGCGCTGCGGCTCGCGTTCGACCGGCTCGAGCGCGGGATCCTCAGGGTTCCGACGGGCCGGGGGCAGGGGCTGATCCTCGACATGCGCTACATCCCGATCTCGCACGCCCACGCGGGCGCGCTCGCCTCCGGGAACCTCGAGGTCGAGGTTCAGGAGGCGCTCGTCCGTCGCCTCGGGCCCGGCGACGTCGTCTACGACATCGGCGCGAACCTCGGGTTCTTCTCGCTGATCGCGGCGCGGCTGGTCGGGCCGGAGGGACGGGTGTTCGCGTTCGAGCCGGCGCCGGAGAACGTCGAGGCGATCCGAAGCAACGCGGAGCTGAACCGGATCGACAACGTCGTCGTGATTCCGTGTGCGGTGTCGTCGCGGGCGGGGACCGCGCGGCTGCAGATCGTCGACGACCAGAGCTGGTCGCGGCTCGAGGAGTTCGGCGAGCACCCTGACACCGAGCGGGTGCTCGAGGTCGAGACGGTCGCGATCGACGACCTGGTCGAGTCCGGCGAGCTGCCGCCGCCGGCGCTCGTCAAGATCGACGTCGAGGGCGCCGAGCTCGCGGTGCTCGACGGGATGCGGGCGACGATCGAGCGGCACCGCCCCGCGATCGTGTGCGAGCTGCATGACACGAACGCGGAGGTCGCCGACGCGTTCGCGGCCGATGGCTACCGCGTCGTCAACCTCGAGGGGCCGGTGCCGATCGAGCAGGACGCCGACGCGCACCACGCGCTCGGGCTGCCGCCGCTGGACGCCGGCGACTAGCGGCCGCCTTCGCCGAACTTTGGCGTTCGACCGCCTGGGGGTGGCGGTGAATCGCCGTTCATCGGCAACGGAGGGGGGACGGGCGGCGCTAGAAGCGGCTGTAACCGGCGCCGGTATAGATCCGGTCCAGGCGCCGCACCGAGCACTGGTCCGGTCCGGGGACCGCTGCGTTCTCGCGCCACAGCACGTAGCCGTCGTTCAGCCGCAGATACGACCCGACCGCGTCAACCGGTCGCGGTACGCCGCGCAGCGTGACGATGTAGTCGGCCTTGCGGGACACCGGCACGTGTGGGTAGTCGGTGCCGAGCAGCGGCAGTCGTGAGCACAACGGCCGCGCGTCGAGGAAGTAGGCGACCCACAGCTGGTCGCCCGGCGGGACGTCCAACCGAACCGACGCCCCACTAGGCAGCGACCGCGCCCACGAGCTGAGCTGGACCGTCGCCGGCGGCAGCTGGTATCCGAGGTTGTAGATCGTGAGGAACGCGCCGCTCGCCGCGACCAAGGCCAGCCCGGCTAACGCGACCGCTCCGTATCGCCCAAGCCGCCAGGCGCCGACGACCGCCATCAGCATCAGCAGCGGGCCGATGAACGCGAGCAGCTTGAATTCGAAATACCAGCCGAAAGGCCGGTAGCGGAAGTAGATCGCGAGCAGCACGCCGAGCGCGAGCAGGCCGCCGAGCCCCCACTTCAGCGACGGGTGCTGCGACGCGAGGCCGTACGCCGCCAGTGCCAGGATCGCGAGCACGAGCGGCAGGTACCAGAGCGAGCTCGGCAGCGACAGCGCGTAGTTGAATGGGAGGTAGCGGCCGAGGTCGCCGCCCCATCCGGCGAGGCTGTGGCCCGGCAGCAGGACGTTGAAGGCGCCGGCTCCCTTGTCGACCGCGCCCGCGACCGGAATCGCGAGCAGCGCCGCCGCCGGGACGATCCAGATCAGGCTGCGCGCGCCGCGATAGAGCGAACGCAGGCGCAGCACCTGCTCGCCGGCCTGGATCCGCCGCCGCCGCTCGAGCACCGCGAACACGACGATCGGCACGGCCGGGATCGGCGCCGCCAGCGGGTACGCGAGCACGAGCACGAGCCCGAACAGCGCGAGCAGGGCGATCGTGCCTCGCCGCGCGGGCCGCGACAGCCCCGGCTGGACCGCCCACCACCCGAGCACCAGCGTGAACGGGAGCGTCACCCAGCCCCAGGTCTGGTTGAAGTACGGATTGAGCCCGGTGAACAGGGCCAGCCGATCGAGCCCGGCGACACCCATCGCCACCAGCGCCACGCCGCGCGGAACCCCGAGCACGTCGCGCGCGAACAGGAACAGACCGACCGCGGCGAGCGCGAGCAGCATCGCCGCGAGCACCGGCAGCACCTGCCACGTCGCCAAGCCGGAGACGGTCGAGACGCCGGCGAACGCGTAGTAGATCGGGAATTTCGACTGCCACGTCGACGGCATCTGGTTGATCGGGACCGAGGTGTCGACGCTCGTGGGATACGCGTGCTGGAGGAAGTTCGCCGCGCCGGCGGCGACGTGCGCATCCGAGCCGGTGCCGACCGGCGCGACGTAGTGCTGGACCGCGATCACCGGGATCAGCGCGACGGCGAGCACGACGAACGCGACGAACGCCGGCCAGCCGAGCTCGGCGGCGTCGAACTTCGGCCAGCCGCGGCGGCGGACCGCGAACCAGCCGAGCGCGATGCCGGCCACGATCACGATCGCGAGCGACGCGGGATACGGGATCGCCGCGAACCCGAGCACGGTCATCGCGACCCCGACGGCGCAGCCGCCGGTCGGCAGGACCCAGAGCAGCTCGTGGCGGCGCAGCGGCGACGGGAGCAGCAGCCGCGTCAGCCCGAAGCCGCCGATGCCGAACAGCACGACCGTCCCGACAATCGCGCGGAGCGTCCCCGGAATCGCGTCGAACAGGTCGTGGCGCGGCCGGCGGTTGAAGTAGAAGCTGGCCGCCGCGAGCGCGATCAGGATCCACACCGCCGCCCCCCGCTCGGTCCGGGGGTCGACGAGCCGCAGCAGCCGCCTCAGGCGAGTGGGCGCCTGGACTCGGTCAGCACCCTCCTCAGGAACACCGGGTTCCCGAGCAGATACCGCCGCCACATCCGATGAGGCTCGATCGCGAGTCTGAAGATCCATTCGAGACCATTGTCCGCGAGCCATCGGGGCGCGCGCGGCGTATGACCTGAGACGAAGTCGAACAGCGAGCCGACGGTCCAGATTACGCAGTCGTCGAGCCGCCCGCCGTAGCGGTCGACCCACAACTCCTGCTTCGGCGTGCCCATCCCGACCAGCACGATCCGCGGCCGCAGCTCGTTGATGTGCTCGATCACGCGCTCGTTGTGGGGCGAGTCGAGATCGAAGAACCCGTGGTGGGCGCCGCACACGTGCAGCCGCGGGCAGCGGCGGCGCAGCCGTTCGGCCGCGACCTGCGCCAGCGGCGGCTCGGAGCCGACGAGGTACAGCCCGTGGCCGTCGAGCTCGCACAGCCGGGCGAGCGCCCAGATCCAGTCCGCGCCGGTCATCCGGTACGGCACCGGCCGGCCGAGCACACGAGCCGCCAGCCGGACGCCGTATCCGTCGCAGTAGACGAGGTCGGCGCGCCTGAGCGCCTCCGCCAGCGCCGGAATCGCCCGCGCCTGATTGACGACGTGGGCGTTCACGTACATCACCCGGCGGGTCCGCTGCTCCGTCGCCCACCCGGTGATCGTCTGGAGCACATCGGCCGGTTGCGCGAGCTCGATCGGGATGTCGAACAGCACCGACGCCGGTCGGTCCCCGTCGCTGATCCCAGTCTCCCGCTGGTCGACCGCCGCGCGGAGTGCGTGCACAGTCACTTAATCGGCATCGTACGGCTGCGCTCCAGCCCGTGCGAAGCTTCCCCGCGAGCATGGTTGGAGACCAACATGAGCTCAGCGTGATCGTCCGCGCGCGCGACGAGGAGGCCTCGATCGGCCGCTGTCTCGAGCTGCTCGGCCGGCAGCGGACCGGCCCGCGCGCGGTCGAGGTGATCGTCGTCGACAGCGGCTCGCGCGACCGCACAGCGGCGATCGCGCGAGCCGCCGGGGCGCGGGTGATGACGATCGCGCCGGCCGAGTTCTCGTTCGGCCGGGCGCTCAACGTCGGGGCGGCCGATGCCCGTGGCGAGCTGCTCGTGGCGCTCTCGGCGGACGCGTTCGCGCGCGATGAGACGTGGTTGGAGCGGCTCTCCGAGCCGTTCGCCGATCCGCGCGTGGCGTGCGCGTCCGGCGACCGCTACGGGCCGGACGGAGCGCCGCTGCGAGAGCGGGTCGAGCAGGACATCGTGCTCGCGCGCGCCCATCCCGGCTGGGGATACTCGAACGGCGCCGGCGCGTTCCGCGCGGAGCTGTGGCGCGAGCGGCCGTTTCGCGAGGACCTGCCGGGATGCGAGGACCTCGAGTGGTCGCGGCATTGGCTCGAGCGCGACCGGCGGTGCGTGGTCGACCCGGCACTGGTGGTCGACCACGATCACACCCACGATTCGCTGCCCGCGATCTACCGCCGCGCGCGCCGGGAGGCCGAGGGGCTCGCGACGTTCGCCGACGGGGCCGCCGGTCCGGAACGGGGTCTGTTGTCAGAGTGGTGGTCGGACCGGCGCTTCTACCGCTCGCCGTTGCGCGCGCGGCTCAGCCACCGGCGGGCCGCGCGGCTGCTCGGCGAGCACGCCGGCCGCCGCCGCGCCCGCCGATGACGCCGCTGGTCGCGATCGACGGGCGCGACGCGTTCGTGCCCGAACCCCGCGGGTGGGGCCGCTACGCCCGCTGCCTGATCGATGCACTGTCGCGCCCGGGTGTCGCGGACGGGCTCGAGCTCGACGTGATCAGAGGTGGGGGAGCCGGTCCGGAGATCGCGTTCGAACAGCTGAAGCTGCCGATCCTGTTGCGACGCCGCGCCGCGGCGCTCGTCCACGTCACCAACTGCTTCCTGCCGGTCGTGCGGCCATGCCCCGGCGTCGTCACGATCCACGACCTCGCGTTCGACGCGTGGCCGGAGGACTTCTCGTGGCGGACGGGGATCAAGTACCGGCTGTTCGCCCCGCTCGCCGCGCGCTCGGCCGAGGTCGTGATCTGCCCGTCGGAGTTCACCCGCCGGGACCTCCGCGAGCGCTACGGGATCGAGCACGCGAAGGTCCGCGTGATCCCCGAGGCGCCGGCGTTGCCGCTGGGGAACGCCGAGCCCGCGGTCGAGCGCCCGTACGTGCTCGCCGTCGGCGACCTGCGTCGCAAGAAGAACGTGGCGGCGCTCGTGCGCGCGTTCGCGGAGCTTCACCGCGAGCGGGCGATCCCACACCGCCTGGTGCTGGCGGGGGCCGACGCGGGCGAGGGCCCGCGACTCCGCGCGCTCGCGCGCGACGCGCCGGTCGAGCTGCGGGGCTATGTCGGCGACGAGACGCTGGACGCGCTGATCCGCGGCGCCGAGCTGCTCGTGCACCCGAGCCTTTACGAGGGCTTCGGGCTTGTCGTGCTCGAGGCGATGGCGCGCGGGACGCCGGTGCTGGCCGCGTGCGCGGGGGCGCTCCCGGAGACGGGGGGCGACGCGGCCGCGTACTTCGACCCGGAGGAACTGGACGGACTGCGCGATGCGCTGAGGGAGTTACTCGGCGACGAAAGGCGCCTCGAAGGGATGAGCGCGCTTGGCCTCGAGTGGGCGTCTCGGTTCTCATGGGAGCGCACCGCCCGCGAGACCGTCAACGTGTACCGCGAGCTCCTTTGACTTCATCTATGCGGCTCCATACATGAAATGGATGTATCGAGCCGCAAAGAACGCATGAAGGTCACGGTCCTCCTCCTGAGCGTTGACGAGGCGCCAACGCTCGCCCACTCGTTGCCCGCCGTGCTCGCGCAGGACCCACGTCCCGAGGTCGTGGTCGTGGACAACGGGTCGACCGACGACACCGAAGAGCTCGCCGAGCGTCACGGCGCCGCGTACCTGCGGATCGAGCCGCGCCGCACGTACGCGGCGGCGGTCAACGAGGCGATCGCGCGGACCGGAGGCGACGCGGTCGTGCTGCTGAATGCCGACTGCTTCGTCCGTCCCGGGTTCCTGGCGGCGGCGGTCGCGCGGCTCGAGCAGCCGGGTATCGGAGCGGTCGCGCCGAAGCTCGTCCGGGTCGAGGCGCCGGGCCGGGAGCTCGGGCAGATCGACGCGGCGGGGATGTACGTCGATCGCCACCGCAAGAACGGACTCGTCGGCCACGGGCGGCCCGCCGCGAGCTACTCGGCCCCCGGAGAGGCGTTCGGGTGCGACGGTGCCGCGGCCGTGTACCGCCGCGAGACGCTCGAGGACTGCGCACTCGGTGGCCGCGAGGTGCTCGACGAGGACATGGAGCTATGGGCCTCGGACGCCGATCTGGCGTGGCGGGCGCGGCTGCTCGGGTGGCGGTGCCTATACGAGCCGCGCGCGGTGGCGGAGCACATCCGCACCTACAGCCCGTCCACCCGCGGGCAGATGAGCGAGCACGCTCGGCGGATGCAGTTCCGCAACCGCTACCTGATGATGGTCAAGAACGAGACGCGCGCGGGACTCGTCAGGCACGCGCCGCTGATCCTCGCCTACGAGGCGCTCGCGCTCGGCTACGCGGTGCTGCGCGAGCGCCACCTGCTGGCGGGCTACGGGGAGGCCGCAAGGCTGCTGCCCGGAGCGTGCCGGCGACGCCGATGGATTCAGGCGCGGCGGCGGATCGACTTGCCGCCCTTCGGCTTACGGGCCCGCGTGTAGGGGTTCCGGAGGGCGTCCTCGTAGACCTCCCACGTCGCCTCAGCCGCGTTACGCCAGGTCCACGGCGGCGGGGCGGGCGCGGGGCGACGGGCCGACTCGGCCGCGGCCAGTAGCCCGTCGATGTCGTCGACGTCGGCCAGCACGGCGCGCCCGTCGAGCACCTCGCGCACCGCCGGGACGTCGCACGCGACGACCGGCGTGCCACACGCGAGCGCCTCGATCGGGGGCAGGCCGAATCCCTCTTCGTCGCTCGGAAACACGAGCGCGTGCGCCCCGGTGTAGATCGCCGCGAGCTCGTCGTCGGTCACCTCGCCGGTGACGGTGACCGACGGGAGCTCGTGCGCCCACCGGCTGGTCGGCCCGACCAGCACGAGCGGCATCGTCCGGCTCGCCCGCGCCAGCTCCGACACGCGCTTGCGGGGGTCGGGGGAGCGCAGACCGCCGACCCACAGCAGGTAGCTGTCGGGCAGCCCGTATCGCTGGCGCGCGGCGTCGACCTCGGAGTCCGGCCGCGGCCCGAAGGCGAGCGCGGGCGCCTCCGGGATCACCGCCACGCGCTCGCGGGGGATCTCGAGCTTCTCGACCACGTCCTCGGCGACCGAGGCGGTCGGCACGATCACTCGCGTCGCCCGCTGGACCGCGAGGTAGCGCAGGCGGAACCGCAGGCCGGTGCGGAGGTACTCGCCCCGCCGCTTGAGCGGAATCAGGTCGTGGAGCGTCACGACCTCCGGCACGGGCGGGCGCAGCAGCGCCCCGTCGATCCACGGTGAGTGGAACAGGTCATAGCCGCGGGGGTCGGAGGACTCGTCGAGCTCGCCGCGCGCCGTGTCGCGCAGCGCGTGCAGCAGGCAGCGGGTGTACCGCCCGATCCCGTGCACGTCCCTCGCCGGCCGGCTGTCAAACGCGACCCTCATCGCGGTGAGCAGGCGCTCGACCCGAAGTGCGTAGTCGTCTGCGCCGAACCGCTCGGCGTGCTCCCGCGCGGCGCGGCCCATCTGCTCGCGGCGGCCGAGCACGTCGAGCACGCCGGCGGCGAGGCCGTCGGGATCGCCGGGCTCGACCAGCCTGCCGGTGACGCCGTCGCGCACGACCTCGGGCAGCCCGTCGACGCGCGTGGCGACGACCGGCGTGCCGACCGCCATCGCCTCGGCCAGCACGGTCCCGAAAGGCTCCTCGTAGGAGGGGAGCACGAGCACGTCGAGGTGGCGCATCAGGCCGGGCGCGTTGTCGGTCCACGGGTGATGTTCGACCTCCGGCGAGCCGACCACCGAGGCGGTGTACGACGGGTCGGCGCCGAACGGATCGTCTCCGACGACCACGAGCTGCGCGCCGGGGGCGCCGCGCCGGATCGCCCCGGCCGCTCGGACGAGGTCGAGCGGGCCCTTGCGCGGCTCGATCCTGCCAACGAACCCGACCACGGGGCCGTCTCCCGCCTGCCACGGCACCGTCGCCTGCGGCGGGTCGGGCTCAACCGGCGCGAACACGACCTCGGCGTGGAGTCCGTCGAGGCGGCGCGCGACCGCCTGCGAGTCGGCCAGCACGAGGTCGGCCCGCCGCCAGAATCGTGGGACGCGGGTAACCATGTCGTGGATGTGGAGCACCCGCCGTGCCCGTGCCGGGAGCGCCGGCAGCACGCGGCCGCAGACGCCGCCGTTCAGGTACAAGACGTCGTGGTCGCGCGCCAGGCGTCGCGCTCGGGGCCACGACGCGACCGCGCGGCGGCCGGAGCCGCGCCCGAGCCCGCCGAGCGGCAGCGCCCGCCACTCGTAGCCGGCGTCGCGCGCGGTGTCCCGCAGTGGTCCCGCGCCGGGGGTGGTGAGCGTCACGCTCCAACCTCTGGTCGAGAGCCGATCCAGGAGACGCAGAAGTGCCGTCTCGGCCCCGCCGGGATGGTCGACCGCCATGATCGCCGCGATCCGTCGGCTCGTCATGTTGATGGGTTCGTCCTCCGTGGCTTGCGCCACTCTAAAGCGACGAGGTCGGCGATGTCGGACGATTCCACCCAGATATCCCATAGATGAAGGATTACTACGAAGATCTGTGGACCCGGCTGCCCGCCGAGCTCGCGCCGCCGGACTGGGAGCGCCGCCGGCGCTTTCTGCTCGACGGGATCGAGCCGGGCGAGCGCGTGCTCGACCTCGGCAGCGGTGCGGGCGACTTCGCGAAGGAGATCGTGCGGGCGGGGGCGCGTGCCGTCGGCGTGGAGGTCGCGGAGGCGGCGATCGCCCGAGCGCGCTCGCGCCATCCCGAGCTCGACTTCCGGCTCGCGCCGATCGACGGACCGCTGCCGGTCGACGACGGGGAGTTCGACGTGGTGTGGTCGAGCGAGGTGATCGAGCACGTCGCCGACACCGCGCGATGGCTATCGGAGGTCAGGCGCGCGCTGCGGCCGGGCGGTCGGCTGCTGTTGACGACCCCGTCCCACGGCCGCATCCGGGTCGCGCTCGGAGGCGTCGAGCGGTTCTCGGAGCCGCTCGGCGATCACCTGCATCTGTACACGCGGCGCTCGCTGCACGAGGTCCTTGAGGAGTTCGGCTTCGAGGCGGTGTCCGTCCGGACGGCCGCCGGGCCGCCGTTGCTGCGGCGGCTGCTGTTGGCGCGCGCCCACCGCCTCAGCTGAACTCGAACAAGCGTCCAGCGCTCGCGGGGCCGCTCGGTACAACACTCGTCGAGTCGACGCGATTGGGTCTGCAGCGCCGCGCTCGGCTGCCGATACCGGACTCGTGGTTCTCCAGACCCTGGCAGGGAAGCTCCGTCGTTGCCGGCTCGGCGCGCTCGCCGCGGTCGCGTTCACGGTCCTCGCGCTTCCGTCCGCCGCCTCGGCGGACCTCGGCCTCCCGGTCGGCCTCCCGGTCGAGCTCGCCCCGCCCTCGCTCGCCGGCGTGATGGCACAGGGGCAGACCGTCACCTGCTCCACCGGAAGCTGGCTCGGCAGCCCGACCAGCTTCACCTACAGCTGGCAGCGGGACGTCACGACCGCGATCGGGAACGCGAGCAACGCATACACGCTCACCGCCGCCGACGTCGGTCACGCGATCACCTGCGCGGTAGTGGCCGCCAACGGCCTCGGCGTCAGCCTGCCGGCCCTCAGCCCGCCGTCGATCCCGGTCGCGCTCCCGCCGCTCGGCGCTCCGGCCGACACCGTGCTGCCGCTGATCTCCGGCGCCACGCAGGCCGGCCAGACCGCGAGCTGCTCGCCGGGCTCATGGACCGGGAGCCCGACGAGCTACGCCTACACCTGGCAGCTCGACGGCACCGACATCGCCGGCGCGACCGGGTCGACGTACACGCTGGCGGCCGGAGACGTCGGCCATCTGGTCACCTGCACGGTCGACGCGGCGAACGCCCTCGGGCTCGGCGCGCCCGCGATCAGCCTCCCGATCATTCCCGTCATCCCGCCGGGGTTGCCGATCCCGATCTTCACGACGGCGCCGGCGATCGGGGGCAGCCCGCTGCTCGGCCAGACCGTGACCTGCTCGACCGGCACGTGGACGAACGACCCGACGAGCTACGTCTACTCCTGGCAGCGGTCGGGCGTGACGATCCCCGGCGCGGTCAGCTCCACGTACACGCTCGCCTCGCAGGATGTCGGCCAGTCGATCACGTGTGCCGTCAGCGCCGTGAACTCGGCGGGTGGGAGCCTGCCGGTGCCGAGCCTCCCGATCGTGCCCGTGGGCCCGTCCCCGTCGCCGGTCCCGGTCTCGACGAGCCCGCCCGCGGTCTCGGGCAACCCGCAGATCGGCCAGGCCCTGGCGTGCTCGAGCGGAACGTGGTCCAACAATCCGACGAGCTACACGTACGCGTGGCAGCGAGCCGGCGCGATCATCAGCGGCGCGACCGGGGCCTCGTACGTGTCGACCGGGAGCGATCTCGCGCAGGCGATCTCGTGTGTGGTCGTCGCCCACAACGCAGCCGGCGACAGCGTCCCCGCGTTCAGCCTGCCGGTGATCGCGGTCGCCGTACCCAACGCCGGCACCGGCGGCAACGGCAAGCCCGGCTCGGGCGGCGGCAAGAAGCCGACGAAGCTGCTCGCGCCGGTCGTCAAGTCGCTGAGCGTGTCGCCGGGCCGGATCACGATCACCGTCAGGGGCAAGCGCCAGACGACCCGGGGCGCCACGTTCCGCTACGCGATCGACAAGAGGGCCGGTGTGCTGATCTATGTCGAGCGCCGGCTCGTCGGCCGCGTCAACGGCCGTAGCTGCGCCGCGGTCAATAAGCGCAACGCGCACGCCAGGCACTGCACCCGCTACGTCCGCGTCGCGTCGTTCAGAGTCAACAACGCGGGCGCCGGCTCGCACACGCTCAGATACCGCGGCCGGCACGGCACGGGGCCTGGTCGCATCCGGCAGCTACACGGTCTTCGCAGCCGCCCAGAACGCGGCCGGCTGGTCGAAGCTGCGGTCCGCGGGCTTCGCCGTCGCGCGCAAGCACGTCAAGGTGCAGACGCGGCGACCGGCGCGGCACCGGAAGTAGCGCGATCAGGTCGCGCAGTAGCCCGACCGTCTCGCGCCGGCGACGGCGGACCTACCCTGGTGCACCGTCCGGGGATTGGGGCTCATGTATCGCGGCTCCGGATCGCCACCATGCTGCGTCCTCGAAACCTCGCGCAGCGCTGCTGCGCGTCGGCTTCTGCGTCCTTGCCTGGCGGCAACCGGATCTCGCGCTCCATGCACCCCAATCCCCGGACGGCACACTTGGTGCACCCGATGCGGGTCCTGCTCGACACCACCTATTCCCGCCGGGCGCCGTTCTCGGGCACGGCCGTGTACCTCGAGCGACTCGCGGAGGCGCTGGCCGCGATTGATGAAGTGGAGGTGATCGAGGCCGCCGACGAGCGCCGAGCCCCGCCGGCCGGGGGCGGCCTCGGGAGCGTCCGGAACCTGATGCGCGACTCCTGGTGGGGGGAAGTCGAGCTGCCGCGGCTCGCGGTCAATGCCAGGGCTGACGTGATCCACCATCCGTTGCCGGCGCGGGCGCGGGGCACCCGCGTGCCCCAGGTCGTGACCGTGGCCGACGTCGCCTTCGAGCGGGTGCCGGAGTGCTTCGACGTGCGCTTCCGGGCGTACGCGCGCAAGGCCCACAAAGCCGCCGCGCGACGGTGCGACGCGGTGATCTGCATCAGCCGCACGACCGAGGCCGACGTGCGCGAGCTGTGGAAGGTGCCCGAGGAGCGGATCGTGGTCGCGCCGCTCGGGCCGGGTCAAGAGATCGCGGGCGCTCCGGACGCGGAGCGCGCCCACCTTCTGTACGTCGGCGACGACGAGCCCCGCAAGAACCTGCCGGTACTGCTCGAGGCCTACGGGCGCTACCGCGAGCAGGTGGCCGAGCCGCTGCCGCTCCTGCTCGCCGGATCGGCGACCGGCGCCGGACAGGGGATCGTGGCCGAGCACCATCCGGACCGCGAGCGGCTCGCCGAGCTCTACGCCGGCGCGGTCGCGCTCGTCCACCCGAGCCTGTACGAGGGGTTCGGCCTAACCCCGCTCGAGGCGATGAGCGCGGGCACGCCGGTCGTCGCCGGCCGCTCGCCGGGGGTCGAGGAGGTGTGCGGCGACGCCGCCCGGTACGCCGACCCGCGCGATCCCGTCGCGCTCGCGTCGGCGATCGCAGAGGTCACGAGCTCGCCGGAGCTCCGCCGCGAGCTCGCCGAGCGCGGGCGGCGGCAGGTGGATCGGTACTCGTGGGCTCGTTGCGCACGGGCGCACGCGACGGCCTACTCTCTTGCGCGGGCCCGCGCATGAAAATCGCCATCCTCGGCACTCGGGGCATCCCCGCCTCCTACAGCGGCTTCGAGACCGCTGTCGAGCAACTCGCCTCGCGGCTGAGCGCCCGCGGGCACGAGGTCGTCGTCTACTGCCGCCCGCACGTCGTCGATCGCAAGCTGACGCGCTACAAAGGCGCGGAGCTCGTCCATCTGCGGACGATCCAGAACAAGTACCTCGACACGTTCGTCCACACGTTCCGTTCGGCGATCCACGCGGCGCGGGTGACGCGGCCCGACGCGGCGCTGTTCTTCATCGCCGGGAACTCTCCGCTGTGCCTGATCACGAGCCGCCGCAACATCCCGGCGGTGATCAACATCGACGGGCTTGACTCCGACCGCGGCAAGTGGCCCGGGCTGGCGAAGTCGTATCTGCGGTTCGCGGAGAGCAGGGCGCCGCGGTGGGCGGACCGGACGATCACCGACAGCCACGCCGTCGCCGAGGTCTACGAGCGCCGGTACGGCACGCGGATCGGGGTCGTGCCGTACGGGGTCGAGGATCCGGGTTTCGACGGAACCGAGACGCTCGAGCGGTTGGGTCTCGAGCCGGGCAAGTACGTGCTGTTCGTGGGCCGGCTCGAGCCCGAGAACAACCCCCACCTGCTGGTCGAGGCGTTCGCGCGGATTGGCGCCGATCGCTCGAACGGGATGAAGCTCGCGATCGTCGGCGGGGCCCCGTACGCGAGCGACTACATCCGCCAGGTCTGGTGCTCCGCCGACCCGCGGGTCGTGTTTCCCGGATACGTATTCGGCCGCGGCTACTGGGAGCTTCAGCGCCATGCCTACCTGTTCTGTGCTCCGACCGAGGTGGGCGGTACTCACCCTGTGATCCTCGAGGCGATGGCCGCCGGCAACTGCGTGCTCGTCAACGACCACCCGCCGAACGTCGAGACGGTCGGCGACGCCGGGATCTACTTCCGCGGCCACTCGGGGATCAACGACCTCGCCAGTCAGCTCGACCGGCTGCTGAACGACCCCAAGCTGGTCGAGCGCTACCGGGCGCGAGCGCTCCGTCGCGCGAAGCGGTACTCGTGGGACGCGGTCACCGACGAGTACGAGCGGCTGCTGCTCGAAGCGTGCGAGGCGCGCCGCCACGGGCCGCTGCCGGCATCGCTTGTCGACGACGAGACGGTCGTGCTGCCGGAACCGCGGTCCGCGGTCGCCTGAATCAGACGCCGATCGACGCGCAGTACGCGCTGGGCTGGTTGCGGATTGCCGTCACGCCGGGCAGCAGGATCGACGCGTGCCGGAGCTCGGAGCCGGACGCGGCGTTCTGCCGGCGCAGGTCGTAGCAGCCGAGCCGCGCCCAGGCCTGGGGATTCGAGGGCTGGAGCGTGGTCGCTTTGATCAGCGCGCGGCGTGCGGCCGCCTGATTCCCGTCGCTGGTGTAGATCGCGGACTGGAGCCACAGGGGATCGATCGACAGCGGGTTGGCCGCCTCCGCGCGGCGGGCGTCGGTCAGCGCCGCCGCGGTGTTGCCGCGCGTGAGCTGGGTCAGCGCGGAGTTGTAGGCGTCCTGCGAGCGCAGCGGCTGGACGATCACCCACACCGCCAGCACCGTCGCCACGACGGCCGCGGCGACGACCGCCGCCGCGCCGGGCGAGCGCGCCAGCCGTCGGCGCTCGGGGAGGCGGCCGACGGGATCTGAGAGCGGACCGCGCCCGGCGAGCCACCCCGCGCACACCAGCGCGAGCACCGCGGTGCCGGGGATGAACCAGGTCCAGTCGACGAGCGAGTGCAGCCCGAAGACCAGCACCACCGACACGAGCGTCACGAGCCCCGCCTGCTCGGCGGCAAACTCCTCGGGCGGCGCCCGCAGCGCCGCCAGGCGAAGCGGCCGCCTCAGGCCGAGCGCGCGTCCGGTCGCCCCCGCCCACGCGACGAACAGCGCGAGCGTCAGCGCCAGTCCGATCAAGCCGAAGTCGGCGAAGGTCTGCAGCACGTAGCTGTGGGCATGGTCGACGTAGGCGTGCAGGACGTTCCACACGCCGCTCGTGTACTGGCCCTGGGCGGTCGCGAAGCCGAGCGCGCCGGCCCCCGCCAGCAGGTGGTGCTCGCCCACCTGAAGCGCCTCGTGCCAGTAGTGGGGGCGGCTGTTCGAGAGCTGTACGAGCCGTCCGGGCTCGTTGCCGACGACGCCGTTCTGGTTCGTGAGCGTGTCCCAGATGTGCGACACCTGGCCGGTGAGCCCGCGCGAGGAGGCCGCCAGCGCGACCACGCCCGCGACCGGCAGCAGCGCGACCAGCACGACCAGCACCGTCCCGATCTGGTGGCGACGCTCGGCTGACACCGAGCCGCGGTCGAATCCGCGAACGATCGCCCAGCCCGCGACGAGCGAAAGCGCCAGCACGATCAGGAGCAGCAGCCCGAACGTGTGACCCGCGCCGGTCCGCGCGGAGACCGACAGGCCGTCGGTGGTGAGCGAGTGGTTCGACAGCGCCCACGCCGAGAGGACCGCGCCGCCTACCGCGCCGGCGGCCAGGATCGAGGCGCCGCGGAGCCGGAGCGGGACGAGCGCGAACCACAGCGCCAAGCCCACGATCGCCGCTATCAGCGCGCCGCGCGAGTACGCCAGCAGCAGCGCCGTGATCAGGATCGCGATCGCCGGGACGGTGAGCACGCGGAGCGCGGGAGAGCCCTCGCGACGGGCGCCGCACCACAGGCACGCCGGAATGCCCATCGCGGCCATCACGCCGACGGCGTTCCAGTAGTCGAACGGCGCCCGCAGCCGGGCAAGCGGGTCGCCGGAATCGAGCGCCCCCGGGAACACCTTGACGATCAGCGCGTACAGGCTGATGGCGGTAGCGGCGGTCGCGACGCCGCCGATCACCGCCCGCCAGCGCCCGGGCCAAAGCCGCGCGAGGCCGGCGGCGGCGGCGAACGCTCCCAGGTAGGAGAGCGTCCGGTTCGCCTCGAGCCACGAGTTTGACGGCTGCACCGACCAGCTCAGCGACGCGAACGTCAGCGCCCCGAGCCCGGCGAACAGGAGCACGCTCCAGCCGCCCCACAGCGGGCGGACGGGGCTGAGCACCGCGAGCGCGACGATGACGACGGCGGCGATCGCGACGAGCCCGACCTGGACCCACGTGTTCGGGGCGAGATCGACCCCGCCCGAGGCCACGAACGCGATCGTGATCAGGATCGCCGCGAACCCGAGTCCGGCGAGTAGGTCGGGACTCACCTCACGGCCGCCGAAGCGGACCGCCGCCGTCCCCGATCGCGACGCAATGCGCGGCGACGCGGTGACTATCGAGGACACAGTGGGGCCGAGGCTAGCAATCGCCGGTCCTTGCTCGGCTCACCCGGAGCCGGGAGTTTGCACGGAGATCCAGCTCTTGGTAAGCGGGCCGAAACGCTCCCTGAACGCGGGGCCGAAGAGCTTTTCGAATTCCTTCCGGGACAGCAGGTTGATCTCGTCGACGTCACTGCCCGCGCCGAGCCGCCAGTAGCGGCGGCGGACCGACCGCGGGAGCCAGTGGGCGGCCGGCAGCAGCGAGTGGGGCTCGACCGGGAACGAGAGCGCGGGCGTCTGTACATACCAGCCGCGAGCGACGCGCCGCAGCTCGCGCGCGAAGCCCTCGCGGCGCGTCGGATCGATGTGCTCGATCACGCTGTTGCAGTAGGCGATCTCGAATTCGTCGTCCGCGAACGGGAGCCGCACTGTGGCGTCGGCCTGGACGAGCGGTCCCGGGTACTCGGGCCGCTCCTGCAGATCGACGCCGGTGATGTCGAGGTCCGCGGCGAGGCTGATCAGGCCGATGCCGCCGCACCCGATGTCGACGATCCGAGTCTTGGGACCGGCTCCGGTGAGCGCCCTGAACTGCTCGATCCGGTTGGTCCGGGCACGGCGGGAGAAGGGCTCGACGGCGCGCGGGAACAGACCGCGAGCCCGCGCGTAGGTCGCCGGCCGGTCGGGGCTCCGAACGGTCATCCGGCTGCCGGCTTTCGGGCGATCAGCATCAACGTGTGGCCGAACGGCGCTGCTCGCGGCCGCGAGCCGAGCGCGTCGAGCGGCGCGAGCGCGTCCTGCATGGGCGCCGGGAGCCGCCGCCACAGATAGGTGACCGCGTGGAGCTCCGGATCGAGCCCCGCGGCGCGAGCCTCGGCGATCAGCCGCGCGGGGGAAAGGGGAACGTCGTCGGGCGTCCCGTGCAGCGCGGTCGCCGCCCCGGCGCGGTTGGCGGCCGCCAGCGTCAGCCCGATCGGGTGCCACAGCCCGGGCTCGATCGCGACGAGCGCGCCGCCCGGGCGCAGCAGCCGCGCGGCCTCGGAGAAGCAGGGCGCGAGCGGCCCGTGGAACACGAGGTGGTGGAGCACCAGCCGGTAGAGGACGACGTCGAACGAGGCCGGGTCGAGCTCGAGCCGGCCGGCGTAGCCGACGAGCGCGTCGTCGGCGCGGCCGCTCTCGACCACGCCGGCGACGCGATCGGGCTCCGAGTCGACGCCGACCAGCCGGAACGACGGCGCCGGGAACAGGTGGCGCCCGGGGTGCCAGCCGCACCCGATCGACAGCACGTCGCCGCCGCTCACGCCCAGCCGGCGTTCGACCAGCAACCGCTCGCGCCGCATCATGTGCGCGTAGTAGTGCTCGAGCGTCGAGCGCCGGCTCAGCCGGTCGAGCACGTTGTCGGGCTCGTACGGCTCGGAGCCCGCCGGAGGGTCTGGTGGGGTCCGTGCCAACATCGTCGCGTGCGTTTCGAGCAGGTTGCGGCCCGGATCGAGGGTATTCCGTTCATGAGCCCGGCGCTGGGTCGCCGGGTCTACGACCACATCATCGAGACCCGGCCCGACCACGCGCTCGAGCTCGGGACCGCCCACGGCGTCTCCGCGGCGTACACGGCGGCGGCGCTTGAAGCCAACGGCCGCGGCCATCTGACGACCGTCGACCACGCCGGCGCCGGGTACGACCCGAGCCCCGAGGAGGTGCTCGCGCAGGCGGGCCTCGCAGACAGGGTCACGATCGTCCGCGAGCACAGCTCGTACAACTGGTTCCTCAAGCAGGAGGTGCAGCGCGCCAGCGACGCGGCCGGCAACTGCTCGCCGATCTACGACTTCTGTTACCTGGACGGCTCCAAGAACTTCAACATCGACGGCCTCGCGGTGGTTCTGATCGAGAAGCTGCTGCGCCCCGGGGGCTGGCTGCTGATGGACGACCTCGAGTGGACGTACGAGCACAACCCGTGGATCGTCCCGAACGGCGACGGCAACCCGCTCGGACCGCTGTCGGAGTCGGAGCTGACCGAGCCGCATCTG
Organism: uncultured Solirubrobacterales bacterium; assembly: GCA_963788565.1. Classification (GTDB taxonomy): domain Bacteria; phylum Actinomycetota; class Thermoleophilia; order Solirubrobacterales; family Solirubrobacteraceae; genus Palsa-465. The sequence continues at coordinate 265,986 of CAWBHJ010000003.1, forward strand.
CGCGCCGTGTTCGAGCTGATCGTCAGGCAGCACCCGTCGTTCACGCGGTTCGCGCGCGAGGACGAGTGGTACGGATGGGCGCAGAAGGCGCCGGGACAGCCGCGCCACTACGAGCTCAGGACGAGCACCTCGCTGACGGCGGAGCTGATGGCGCGAATCCGCAGGCGCCGTCATCGCCCCGCCCGCCGGTCGTAGGCGAGCGCCTGCTCGTAGGCGTCGACCGTCTCGCGGCCGCACGCCTCCCACGTGAACTCGCGCTCGACCGTCACGCGGGCCTCGCGCCCGAGCGACTCGAGCCGGCCGGGGTCGCGCAGCAGACCGTCGATCGCCGCGGCGAGCGCCCGGGGATCCCGCGGCGGGACGAGCGCGATCCCGCCGCCGGCCGCGGCGATCTCCTCGGGACCGTCCTCACCCTGACAGCCGATCGCGGGCACGCCGCCGGCCATCGCCTCGACGTACGCGACGCCGAACGCCTCGTCGACGCTCGGCAGCACGAACAGCGTCGCCGCCCGAGCGGTCTGCACCGCCTGCTCGTGGGGGAGCGCGCCGCGGAACTCGACCAGGTCATCGACGACAAGCGAGCGGGCCAGCGCCTGCAGCCGCTCGCCTGCGGGCCCAGCGCCCACGATCACGTAGCGGAGCCCGGGGTGGCGTCCGCGCAGCAGCGCGACCGCCCCGATCACGTCCTCGTGGCGCTTGCGGTCGGCGAGGTGGGCGACCGAGACGAGCGTCGGCGCCGACGGCGGCGGCCCGGTTCGCGCGGGGACGTCCGTCCCGAGGTGGACGACGCGCGCTTGGCGTGCGCCGATCGCGCGGCAACGCTCGGCCGTGCCGGCGCTGTTCGCGAGCACGAGCCGCGCGTGGGCGAGCGCGGCGCGGACGTTGCGGCCGCCCGCGCCGGCGCCCTGGACGTCGTGGCCGTGGACCGAGACGACGAGTGGCGCCGAGCGGTATGCCCGGCGGACGGCGTCTCCGGCCGGGACCGCATAGTGGGCGTGGACGAGGTCGAACCGGAAGCTGCGTCGGATGCGCCGGAGCGCCGGCGCCAGCACCGGTGCGGACCACGCCCCCCAGAGCTGGTAGCTCCACGGCCGCGGCGGGGACAGGTAGCGGAGGTAGGAGATCTCGATCCCATCGAGCGCCGCGCGCGCGGGCTGGCGGATTGCCGCGCGCACGGCCTCACGGTCGCGGGCGCGGACCGCGGCGAGCGGCGGGATCGGACGGTGGAGCACCAGCACGCGCACGTCAGCGCCGGCGTCGCGCGCCGCGACCGCCTGCCGGTGCGCCCATACGCCCAGGACCGGATCGTCCGCCCGCGGGTAGTACTCGGCGACGACCAGGACCTTCACGACCACGACTGGTGGGTGACGAGTGTCCGCTGCGCGTCCGAGGCGTTCACGAACGGGCGGTCGGCGAGGAACTGCTGCGCCTCGGCGACGGCGCTACCCCGGTCGTAGGACGCGGCGATCCGGCGGATGCCGTGGCGGACCGGGGTCGCGTCGATCACGCCGATCCGCCAGCCGCGCTCGCGCGCGAGCGCCGCCCAGTGGGCGTCGAGGCCCCACCCGGCCTGCAGCGGCGGGAACGGGAGCAGCTCGGAGAAGGTCGAGCTGTGGATGCCGACGACCGGTCCGATCTCGACGAACGCGGTCTCGCGCACGAGGCTTCCTGCTCGCCGGCGGGTCACCTGCCACGCGGCGTGCGAGCGCGCGCGGTGGGCCGGCTGCGCGAGCCGCAGCTCGAAGCGCTCGGCGAGGAACACGAACTCGTCGAGAAACCGGCGCGGCAGCGCGACGTCGTCGTCGACGACCAGCAGCCAGTCGTAGCCGGACGCCGGCTCGTTCGCCAGCAGCGCGTTCAGGTTCTCGAACTTGCCGCGGTGGCCCGCGGCTGCTACCTCGATCCGGACCTCGTGCCGGGACCGGCCGAGCTCCCGCCGGGCCGCCGCGAGGATGTTCGGCTCGCTGGTCCGCTCGACGGCGAGCACGAGCACCCGCCGGCGCGGCGACGCCGAGGCCGCGCGGGCCAGCCGCCACGGCCAGCCCCGGGCGAGCGCCTCGGCGTCAGCGAGCGCGTCACGTGCGAGCGCCCTGCTCGTCGCTCGCACGCCGAACACCAGCCCGCTGGTCCCGGAGAGGAAGTCCTCGGGCGCAGCCGGACCGCTCACGGGCGCCGTTCCGCCAGCGCCTCGCGCAGGCTTCCCGCGGTCCTCGCGCCCATCACGATCCCGTACGCACATCGTCGCCGCACGGTGTGCCAGGCACACCCCGCGAGCGTCCGCAGCTCGGTCGCGATCGGGCGCGGCTTGCCGGCTCGCACGTCGTGGCGCCGGGCCTCGCGGCCATGCCGGTACGCCTGGCGCGTGAGCACCCCGAGCCGGGCGTCCTCGGCGGTCCGGCGGTGGTCGAGGCCGGCGCGCGCCAGATACCGGATCCGCCCGCCGGCGGCGCGGTACCGCAGCTCCCACTCCTCCTCGTCGCCGCGGCCGGACAGCGATTCGTCGAACGGGCCAAGCCGCTCTAGCGCGCTGCGGCGGATCGCCATGTTGGCTCCCCACACGAACGCCACGTCGCGATCCTCCGGTCCTTCGTCGAGCGTCGTGATCGGCGCCCGCTCGCGGCCGCAGCCGCGCGGGCCACCTTCGAGCCGCGCGCGGATCGGCCCCCCGAACAGCTCGTGCTCCGGGTTCGCGCGAACCCCCTCGAGTAGCGCGGCGAGCCAGCCGGGCGGCGCGTCGACGTCGTGGTCGATCAACACGATCAGGTCGCCGCGCGCGGCCTCGATGCCCGCGTTGCGGGCGGCGTTCAGACCGCGACGTCGCTCGAGCGTCACGACCCGCGCCCCGTAGCTGCGCGCGAGCTGGGCGGTCGCATCGTCGGGCCCGTCGCAGACGACGATCAGCTCCGCATCGCACGCGACCGCCTGGGGCGCGACCGACGCGAGCGCGACGTCGAGGTACGCCGTCGCCGGCAGCGTCGGGATCAGGATCGATGCGGTCGGTCGCTCAGCCACACGCGAGATTCTCGTCGCGGGTGCGGTGGACGCGCGCGGTGGCGGTCGCTATCGGAGCTCGCCCGTGCGCCGCTCTTCGGAGAGCTGACGCGCGAACGCCCCGACGAACATCGGGTTGTAGCGGAGGTAGCGCTTCCACAGCCGCCGCGGCTCGTGGGCGAGCCGGTATGCCCATTCGAGCCCGGACTCCTGGATCCAGTTGGGCGCCTGCGGCACGAGGCCGGCGTGGAAGTCGAACGCGGCGCCGACGCCGATCAAAACCGGCGCGTTCAGCAGCGGGCGCAGCTCGGCCATCCACTTCTCCTGCTTCGGGACGCCGATTCCGACCCACACGACATCCGCCTGCGAATGGTTGATCTCGGCCGCGACCGCGGCCCGCTCCTCGGTGGTGAGCGGCCGGTGCGGAGGGCTGTAGCCGCCGACGATCTTGACGCCCTCATGGCGCTGGCGAAGGTTGAGAGCGAGCTGGACCAGCGCGCCCTGGTTGCGGCCCCCGTACAGGTAGAAACGGTGCTCGCGCTCGGTTGCTCGCTCGCAGGCACGGGACATCAGCTCGGGGCCGTAGACGCGGTTGGTCAGCGAGTGCCCGAGCGCGTTGATCGCCCAGACGAGCGGCTGCCCGTCGGGTACGTTGAAGGATGAGCCCATCAGCGAGGACCGCAGCACCTCGTCCTCGCGCGAGGCCATGACGGTGTGGACGTTGCACGCGCACAGGTAGCCGCGACGGCGCGACGCGACCATTCCGTCGATCCAGTCGAGCATCTCGCCGTAGTCGGTCAGCGCCAGCGGGACGCCGAGCACGTCGACCGTCTGCGGCGACGGAACCGAGATTGGACGGACCTGCAAAGTGGTTTCGGGGCGCATCACAATTCCTGCTAGGGAGCTTCCACGGGGGGGAAACTGGAAACCCTGCCTTCACAACAACGTCCAAAACCCGGATTGGTTTCGTGTTTGGGCGCGGAGTTTCAGTTTTGCGGCCTCTTATTTAGCAAGCGCTGAGGCTGGTTGAGTCCGGGCAGCGCTATTCTCTTTGTTGACAAGGAGGTCACACCGGCCCGCGAGCATCGCCCCCTTCTCGCGGGCTCCGGACGGCCCCCAGCCCTACCAGGGTCGTCCTCGGCCGGGCCCGTGTCGCGAATACGCGGCGCGGGCCCGCCTTCGTTAAGGGTCCGACCGGGGGGGTGGTTTGGAGGCTTCCACGACGGGTGGCTCCGCAAGCGCCGGATCGTCCTATTTTCAGCCCCCAGTAGCCTGTCCGCGGCCATGGATTGCGTGGTCACCGGCGGCGCCGGATTCATCGGATCGAACCTCGTCGACGCGCTGGTGCAGCGCGGGGACCGCGTGACGGTGATCGACTCGCTCGCCACCGGCAGGCACGAAAACCTGGCTGGCGCGCTCGAGCGCGGCGCGACGCTGCATGTCCTGGACATCCGAGAAGGGGCGGCAGTGGCCGAGGCGTTCCGGGAGGCGGAGCCCGAGCTCGTGTTCCATCTCGCGGCTCAGATCGACGTCCGGCGGTCGGTCGAGCGTCCCGCCGACGATGCGGCCGTCAACGTGCTCGGAACGATCGAGGTGCTAGAGGCGGCGCGCGTCGTCGGCGCCAGACGCGTCGTCTTCAGCTCGACCGGCGGCGGGCTGTATGGGGAGGCCGAGGTCCGGCCGACGCCCGAGCACAGCCCGATCCACTCGCTAGCGCCGTACGGCCAGGCGAAGCTCGCCGCGGAGGGCTATTGCGAGCTCTACACGCGCCTGCACCGACTCTCGACGGTGTCGTTGCGCTACGGCAACGTGTACGGCCCCCGCCAGGACATCCACGGCGAGGCGGGGGTCGTGGCGATCTTCATCGGCGCCCTGCTCGACGGGCACCGGCCGACCGTTTTCGGCGACGGCCGTCAGACGCGCGACTGGGTCGAGGTCGACGATGTCGTCCGCGCGAACCTGCTCGCCGCCGACTCGTCCGCGACCGGACCGATCAACATCGGCTCGGGCCGCGAGACGTCGGTGGTCGAGCTGCTCGCAGCGCTCGCGGACGTGAGCGAGCCGGGCGCGATGCCCGAGCCGGAGTTCGCGCCGGAGCGACTCGGTGAGGTGCGCCACAGCGCGCTCGATCCCGCCCGCGCCGAGCGCGAGCTCGGGTGGCGGGCCTCGGTCGAGCTGCGGGACGGGTTGCGCCGGATCCTCGCCGGACTGTGACCGTCACCGTCGCGATTCCCGTTCGGAACGGAGGACCGACGCTCGAGCGGGTGCTCGACGGGGTTCTGAGCCAGCGCCTCCCGGACGGCGAGTCGGCGCGAGCTGCTGGTGTGCGACTCGGGCTCGAGCGACGGCTCGCCCGCGCTCGCCCGGGCTCGCGGGGCCGAGGTGATCGAGATCGCGCCGGCCGAGTTCTCCCACGGGGGGACCCGGAACCTGCTGATGGAGCGCTCGGAGAGCAGCCACGTCGCGTTCCTGACCCAGGACGCGGTCCCGGCGGACGAGGAGTGGCTCGCGCGGCTGCTGGGCGGCTTCGAGCTGGCCGACGACGTCGGCCTCGTGTTCGGCCCTTACCTTCCCCGCGAGGACGCGAGTCCGATGGTCGCGAGGGAGCTGACCGAGTGGTTCGCCGGCCTCTCGCCCTCCGACGAGACCCGGATCGACCGGTTGGGGGCGGACGAGCGGGCGATTCCGGTGGGGGAGCTGCTCGGGCGCCGCGGGTTCTTCACCGACGCCAACGGGTGCGTCGCGCGGGCGGCCTGGGAGTCGGTCCCGATTCCGGCCGGTCCGCTACGCCGAGGACCACGTGCTCGCCCACGACATGCTGAGGGCGGGGTTCGCGAAGGTGTTCGTGCCCGCGGCCGGAGTGGTCCACTCGCACGAGTACTCCGCCTGGGGCTGGCTGCAGCGAAGCTTCGACGAGGCGCGGGCCGTGCATGAGGTGTACGGGTTCGACGAGGGGGGGCGGCTCCGTCCGGCGGCGCTCGGCGTGTGGGGACGGTTGCGGTCGGATCTGCGCTGGGCGCGAGCGCATCCCGGCCGAGCCGAGGGTCCCGAGGCGTTGCTGGCGACCCGCTCGCTCGAGCACCATCTGATGCGCGCCGCGGGAACGATGCTCGGGACGCGGGCGGACCGGCTGCCCGCCTCGCTTGTCAGGCGGCTCTCGCTGGAGCGGCGCGCGTGAGCGCAGGCACGACGGGAGAGCCGGTGCGCTCTCCGCGCAAGCTGGCGCGCGCGGTGATCGTCGTGGGGGTCCTGCTCGTGGTCGCCACGTTGGTCCTGGACATGTCCGGTTCGGCCCCGCGGTTGGCCGGAAGCGACAGGGTCAGGACCGAGGTGTTCTCGATCGTCGCTCCCGGTGGCTCCACCGTGTGCCAGGCGGTCGGCCCGCTCCCATCGGACACGGGGACGGCAAGGATCCTGGTGGGGACGTACTACCGGCCGCTGCCGCCGCTCGTCCTCAGATTCCTCGACCGGTCGGGTGGGGCGGTGGCACGCGGCGAGGTCACCGGCGGCCGCCAGGGCAACGTCTCATTTCCGTTGCGCCAGCTCGGTCGTTTCTCGACGGTGAGCCGGGCCTGCCTCCACGTCGGCGGCCGCTTCCAGGTCGCGCTGGCCGGGACCCCGCTGCCGCCGGGTGAGGTGGGTGCGACGGTCGATGGAAAGCCCGTGCCGGGACAGCTGTCGATCTATTACCTGCGCCGCGGCAGCGCGAGCTGGTGGCAGTTTCTGCCGGTCGTCGATGCACGTTTCGCGCTCGGAAAGGCGTCGTTCTTCGGTTCCTGGACGCTGCCGTTCGTCGCGGTGGTGGTGCTGCTGGTGTGGATCGCCGCGATCGCGCTGCTCTGGCGGGAGCTCGGGTGAGCCGCCTTCGCGCGATGTTCGCGGGCGTCCCGGTGGCGGCCCGCTGGTGCTTCGGGATCGCGCTCGTCAACGCGATCGTCTGGGGGCTGATCGTGCCGCCGTTCCACGTGCCGGACGAGCAGGGGCACTTCGCCTACGCGCAATACCTGGCCGAGACCGGCAAACCACCGCCTCAGCGGGGCGGCTCGGCCTACTCGCCGCAGGTGATCGTCGCCCTCCGCGACCTCAACTTCTACTCGACGATCGGAGACCCCAACCAGCGCGGCGTGATAACGCCGGCCGAGAACCGCACCCTCAAGGCCGACCTGGCGAAGCCGCTGAGTCCGCTCAGCGACGGCGCCGCGACCTCGGTGACGAATCAGCCGCCGCTCTACTACGCGCTCGCGGCGATCCCGTACTGGCTGTCGCCCTCGCACGACGTCCTCTCTCGCCTCGCGCTCATGCGGCTGCTGTCGGCACTGCTCGCTGCCGGCACGGTCGTGGCCGTCTTCCTGTTTCTCCGCGAGCTGTTACCGAGGCTCCCGTGGGCATGGACGGTGGGGGCGCTGATGGTCGCGTTCCAGCCCCAGGTGAACTTCATCGCCGCGGGCGTGCAGGCCGACAACCTGCTGTTCTTCGCCTCGACGCTGGTCTTCCTGATGCTGACACGGGCCTATCGCCGGGGTCTGACCACGAGGCGGGCCGTCGCGATCGGCGCGATCGTCGCGGTTGGCCTGCTGAGCAAGCTGACGTTCCTCGCGCTTGTCCCCGGCATCGCTCTGGCGGTGGCGCTCCTCGGCTGGCGAGAGCGGCGCACCGGGTGGCGCCGCGCGACGCTGCTGGTGGCGCTCGCGGCCGTCGTCGCGTTCGTGCCTCTGGGGCTCTACGGGCTGCTCAACCTCACGGTGTGGCATCGGGGGAGCTTCTTCGCCGGCGGGACGGCCGGGGCGACGCTCACCACGCTGCCGAACGGCGGCGGCGCCGTGACCCTGCGCGAGACGCTCGACTACATCTGGCAGCAGTACCTGCCGAGGCTGCCGTTCATGCATCGCAACTTCTTTCCCGGCGGCAACACGCTGATCCACGTGTGGCTGAACGGCCTCGTGGGCCGGTTCGGGTGGCTCGACTACGGCTTTCCCGGATGGGTGTACACGGTGGCCGAGTGGCTGCTGGTGCCGTTCCTGATCCTCGCTGCATTCGCACTCGCGCAGGCGCGGGAGGCGGTCAGGCGGGTGCTGCCGTTGTTCGTCTGCTTCGGCGTGATGACACTCGGGCTACTGGTGGCGATCGGCTACGCCGGGGTGCGCTACCAGCTCTCGACCGGCTTCCAATTCGCGCAGGCCCGGTACCTGTTCCCGCTGATCGCGCTGTACGCCCTGTTCGGCGTCACCGTCGCGAGGGGCGCGGGGAGGCGCTGGGCGCCGGTGCTCGGCGCGGGACTTGTGCTGCTCGCGATGGCCCACGGCCTGTTCGCCGAGACGCTCACGATCTCGCGCTACTACGGCTAGCGCCCTGTCAGCCGAACATCGACGCCACGCCCGCGCCGAGCGTGAGCGTGGCGTGCCGGACCTCGTGACGCGTGTGGTGGCGCTTGCTCCGCACCAGCTTCGCGGTGAACCCAGCGAACAGCGGCAGGCTCTTACGGCCGGAGTACGTCGAGACGATCTTGAGCTGGTAGCGCCCGACGGCCACGCCGGCGAGCTTCAGCGCCGTTGGAGCCCGCCCGATCGGTGTGCCTGACGGTCTTGAACGTCTTGTACTTCGCGCACACGCCCTTCTTCTTCTTCTGGCACTGAACGACGCTCAGGACGGCGTTGCCCGGCACGGTGTCGGTGTAGGTGACGGTCGCGCCCTTGGCGGCGTTGAAGCTCGAGGGATTGACCTTCAGGTTCGTGACCACCGGCGTCGCCGAGGTGACCGTGAACGAGAGCGTCTGAACCTGTCCGACCGCGCCCCGGTTGTTAGGCGTGATCTGGAGCTGGTAGCTGCCGGCCGGCAGAGCCGCCGAGCTTGACCCCGTTGCCGCCGTACTGCTTGGCCCGGTCGGTGTTCGTGATCGTCTTGACCACGGCACCGCCCTTGAGGATCTGGATCGTCGTGTTCGACGGATCGGTGTCGAAGTAGGTGATCACCGACGACTGGGACTCGTTCCACGTCGACGGGTTCAGCCTGAGCGCCGAGATGACGGGGACCTCGGGGCCCGCGACTACCTGGGTCGGCGCCGAGCTGGCCGGCCCCCCGGTGTTCGCGTTGTTGGCCGCGGTGACCGCCACCTCGATCGTGTGGCCGACGTCGCCGTTGGTCGACGTAGTAGTACGGGTTGACGCCCACCTGGCCGCCGATCGCCGTGCAGTTGGCGCCACCCGAGTCGCAGTCCTCCCATTGATACGCGTATCTGATGAAGCTCTGGTTGGGGTCCTGCGACCAGCTGCCCGGAGTCGCGTCGAGCCGGTTGCCGGGCGCGAGGGCCGTGACCGGAGCGCCGTTGCTCGACGCCGAGACGCCCGGCGCCGACTGGTTGCGCGGCGGCCGGACCGGCTGCTGGTTCGCGTTGCAGGTGCCGTACGGGTCATTCGAGTTCGTGGAACGGTTGACGCACTGGACGGTGTTCGAGTCCGTGGGCTCGACCGCGTCGCCTCCGGGGCACAGGCCGTAGGCGTCGTCGCCGACACCCTCGATCACCTGGAGCTGCAGCTCCTGGTTCTGCTCCGAGCCCCAGCCGGTGTTCTGGTTGGTGCCGCCGGGCCGGGTGGGCCGGTCGCCGGGCGCGAACACCAGCGCGCCGTTCGACGTGGGCGCGATGTTCGCGTCGGTGAACGAGTCCATGCTCGAGCCCTGTGACCGGCGCCATGATCTGGAACGGGACGCCCTGCGGGTAAGGACGACGTTCCGCCCTGTCGTTCGGGATGAACCCGCCGATGTCGTAGAACGCCGGGACCTCGCCCGGCGCCACGCACAGGTGCAGCGGGATGAAGGTGGTGATCGAGTCGGGCGTGACGGTCCCGGCGGCGTGGTCGTCTGGACCGGGCTGTTCGTCGTCGACGCGTCGTCGCCGCAGAACGGCATCAGGAACGGATTCGGCGTCGGTGCCGTGGGCCGGCCCGTAGTGGACCTTGAACGACCCGTCGCTCTGGAGGCTCATCGTGTCGAACTCGGACGTAGTTGACCGGCGATGCCCGCTCGGACTTCTGGGACGGTGCCGTCTGTCCTCCTTGACCGCGCAGCCCTTGACCTTGATCTGGAGGATCTGGCCGCCTGCGGGCGCGGTCGCGGTGCCGCCGGCGACGGCCGTGTTCCACTCGGTGTTGTCGGCGCCGTCGTGGATCCAGGGCGTGCAATCCACCGTGCCGACGGACCCGTACGGGCCGGCTTTGCAGCCCTCGTCGAACCCGGTCGAGATCGCCTGATTATCTCCGGTGCCGTCATACATCCCCTTCGGCTCGTCGTTCGTCGACGACGACGCTCCATTCGCCGTATCCAGCGTCGGCGTCGCCGTCAGGCTGCTGCCCCACGGAGCGATCACGCTCGCTCCCGCAACACCCGGAATCGCAAGTCCGATTGCAACGGTCGCGGTCACCGCGACGACGCACAGCACGGCTCGCCCGATCGCCCCGCGCGGCAATCCCTGCTCACGAAAACCAATCATCTACGCCCCTAGAGTCTCGGATGCCCAGTCCGCAAGCAGCAGTGTAGCGCCAGTGGTGCGCCGGTCCGGTCCCGCCTCACGGACACAGGCTACCGCCGAACTGCGATTTGACCAGGGGTACTCTCTTCGCCATGACGGCCTTCCAAGACCGGTTGCCGGCGGTGGTTGCGCGAGACGTGGGAAAACAGTTCCGGATCCCCGAGCAGCGGGTGCACACGCTCAAGGAGCGCGCGCTGCATCCGCGGACACGGACCACCTACCAGTCGTTCGAGGCGCTGAAGGACATTTCGTTCGCCGTGCAGCCCGGCGAGTTCTTCGGGATCGCGGGCCGCAACGGCAGCGGCAAGAGCACGCTGCTGAAGTGCATCGCGGGCATCTACCAGTCCGACGGCCAGATCTGGACCCGCGGACGGCTGTCGACGTTCATCGAGCTCGGCGTCGGCTTCAACATGGACCTCGCGGCGCGCGACAACGTCGTGATGAACGGGATCATGATGGGGCTCTCCCCGCGGGAGGCGCGCAAGCGCTTCGACGCGGTGATCGAGTTCGCGGAGCTGGAGGACTTCAGGGAGCTGAAGCTCAAGAACTACTCGTCGGGGATGCAGGTCCGGCTCGCGTTCTCGGTCGCGATCCAGGTCGATGCCGACGTGCTGCTGATCGACGAGGTGCTGGCCGTCGGCGACGCGGCGTTCCAGCAGAAGTGCTTCGACGTCTTCTACCGGATGCGCGACCAGGGTAAGACGATCCTGTTCGTGACGCACGACATGGTCAGCCTCAAGCGGTTCTGCCACCGCGCGATGCTGCTCGAGGAAGGGGCGATGGTCCACATCGGGGATCCGAAGGACGTCGCCGACCAGTACCTCGAGCTCAACTTCGGGCGGGAGCCGCAGGCGGTGAGCGCCGGAGACGACGCACGTGCGGGCGACGGCGACGCCAGGGTGACGAAGGTCTGGGTCGAGGACGAGCACGGCCAGGACGTGCCCGCGGTTCCGCAGGGGACGAAGGTCACGCTGCGCGTGCTCGTCGAGTTCCGGGTCGACGTCGAGGACCCGCAGGCGAGCGTTTACATCCACAACGAGGACCATCGGGTCGTGCTGATCGTCGCCTCGTTCATGCAGCACGAGCGGACGGGCGCGTATCGCGCCGGCGAGCAGGTGCTGTTCTCGTTCACGTTCGACAACGTGCTCGCGCCCGGCCGGTACAGCCCAGCGATCAACCTCGCGCATCGCGGGCCAGGTCTCGACGTGATCGACCGCTATGAGCGCGGGTTCTCGTTCGTGGTCACCGGCGCGTCGCTCGGGGGGATGGTCGATGTGCCCGTCGATTCCACGGTCGAGCGCTATCAGGCCCCGGTTGCGGAGGTCGAGGCGTGAGCGCGGTCGAATCGATCCCGTACAAGTCGCTCGGGCGCCCGATCCGAGGTCCGCGGGCGCTGACTCACGACTGGGCGCGCTTCTGGCACCTCAGTTTCAACATCGCCGTGATGCAGTGGAAGCTCCGCTTCTTCGGCTCCGCGCTCGGCTACGTGTGGTCGCTCGTCCGCCCGCTGTTGATGTTCGGTGTCCTGTGGGTGTTCTTCACGAAGATCGGCCACATCGGACAGGGACCGTCGGCGGCCCCCGGGAAGCCGGAGCACTTCTACGGTGCTCAGCTGCTCGGCGGGATCGTGCTGTTCACGTTCTTCTCGATGGCGACGGGTGGCGCGGTCCGCAGCGTGCTCGAGAACGAAGGCCTGGTGCGGAAGATCCAGTTCCCGCGGCTCGTGATCCCGACGTCCGTGGTCCTCCTGGGACTGTTCGACCTCGGGCTGAATCTGGTCGTGTTCTTCATCTTCGCGCTGCTCTCGGGCGTTAGGCCGATGGTGACCTGGCTCGAGCTGCCGCTGATCCTCATCGTGCTCGCCGTGTTCTCCGCCGGCCTGGCGATGCTGCTGTCCTCGATGTACGTCTACTTCCGGGACGTCGCGCCGATCTGGGACGTCGTCTCGCAGGTGCTGTTCTACTCCGCGCCGATCATCGTGCCGGTGACGACGATCGAGGAGAAGCTGAGCCCCGCGCTGATGCACATCTACATGCTCAGCCCGCTCTCGACGGTGCTGCAGCAGTTCCGCTACGCGATGGTCAACAACGCCACGCCGAAGCCGAGCTCGTTTCTCGGGGGGCCGCTTGGCCTGCTGGAGCCGCTCGCGATCACGATCGCGATCTTCGCGCTCGGGTTCGTCGTCTTCAACCGGACGGCGCCGTACGTGGCCGAGAATCTCTAAGGGGTTCGGCCGCGAACACCAGCAGCGCGACGCAGCCGACGGCCGCAAGCGCGATCCACGGCACCCAGCCGAGCGGAGGCTTCCACGTGGCGTGCGCGAATAGATTCACGCCCGTGGCCCCGGCGGCGTCGCGGGCGGCGCGCCACCAGGCGTAGCCCTGCAACAGGGCGAGTACCGCGAGCGCGCCCGCCAGCAGCGGCACCCCTGGGCGCGCGCTGATGAGCCGGTCGGCATGGCGGAGCGCGATCTCGCCGGCCAGCAACGGGATCAGAAGCAATGCCGGGAGCACGTAGCGACCCTGCATCCCAAATCCGGTGAACCGGTATGCCCACGCGTAGAACAGCACCGGAAACGCCACGGCGGCGACGCAGGTGAGCCCGAGCACGATTCGCTCTCGAGCGTTGCCGACCGCCGCCGCGACCGCCGCGAGTAGCAGCACCAGCAGCCACCAGATCCAGTAGACCGCCACCGGCAGGTGGATCGACAGCGTTCCGAACGTTCCGACCGAGTCGCGCAACACCGGATCGAGCTGATTGACGCCGGCCTTGAGGCTCGGGAAGAACGGTCGGAGCCCGAAGCTCGAATGGGACACCCCGGAGGCGAACCCGTAGGCGACGTAGGCGCCCAGCGCGAGTCCGAGGCTCACGGGAACCGCGATCCGCCACCCGCGGCCGGTGGACCGCCAGAGGTCGCGTAGCCCAGCGCGCCCCAGCAGCCCGGCGGCGAGGGCGAGCTCGAGCGCGGCGAACGCCGGTCCCAGCTGCCAGGCGAGAATCGTGACGACGCCGGCGACGGTGGTCGCCACGCGCACGCGGACGGACACTGCCCCGGGCGCTCTTGCGACCCGGAGCAGCCCGGCGAAGAACGCGACGGCCGCCGCTATCTGCAGGCCGTTCGGGTTCAGCACGGACGACACGAACAGGACCATCGGCGTGATCGCGGCCACCAGCCCGGCGACCGACCACACCGAGCCGTTCCACAGCAGCGCGAGCGCCAGCAGTAGGAACAACAGACACGGGAGCGCGGACGCCAGGCGGGACAGCCACAGGGCGGTGTCGGCCCTGCTCGCCGCGGTCTGGGCGAGTGCCGGAAGCAGATACGGCAGCGGGTGGTAGTTCCCGACCTCGGTCCCCTCGACACATGGCCGCGGCCCGCGGTCGGGGAGCCCGTTCTCACAGTTGACGCCCGGCGGGGCGAGCCCGGGCGCGACCGTCACCCCACGTGTGTTCTGCTGCGCCCAGGCGAGCTGAGCCGGGTTCGACGTCGGCGCCTCATACCGCACCTTGGGGCCGACGAGCGTCCCATTCGCGATCGAGAGGGCTCGCAGGTAGTGCGAGGTCTCGTCCGGCGCGGCGAACGGCCGGGTGGCAAAAATCCAGGCCACGAGCAGGCATAAGACCCCCGCCGCACACGGGAGCGCCCGCAGCCAAGAGGGCCGCCTCGTGCCGGGCCGGGTCACGCGGCGTAGCGTAGAGTTGCTCGCCCCTTGAGGACGGATGGCAATGGAGATCGACACACTCAAACGGCACTGGGAGGCGTTCGGGCGCGACGATCCGCTGTGGGCGGTCCTGACCGAGGCATCGCGCATTGGCGGCCGCTGGGACCTCGACGAGTTCCTCGAGCGCGGGGAGAGCGACGTCGGGGCGTGTCTGGCGGAGCTCGACGAGCTCGGCGTGCGGTTCGAGCGCGGACGGGCGCTTGACTTCGGCTGCGGCGTCGGGCGGCTGACCCAGGCTCTCGCGGAGCGCTTCGAGCGCTGCGACGGGGTCGACATCGCCGAGTCGATGATCGACGAGGCAAGGCGGATCAACCGCCACGGCGACCGGTGCCGGTACTACGTCAACGACGCGCCGAACCTCGGGCTGTTCCCCGGCGCCTCGTTCGACTTCGTCCTCTCGTTCATCGTCCTCCAGCACATGGAGCCCCGCTACTCGAAGGCGTACATACGTGAATTCATCCGGGTGCTTCGCCCAGGAGGCGTCGCCGTCTTCCAGCTCCCGTCGGGCCCTGCGACGAAGCCGCCGGAGGCGATGCCGGCCGGTGCGTGGCGGGCGAGGATCAACCTGGTCGGAAGGCAGCGACCCCGGGAGCTCGAGGCGGGCGCTCAGGTACTGCTTCGCGTGCTCGTGCGGAACGAGGGTACGAGCGCGTGGCCCGCGGACGCACACGTCAGGCTGGGGAACCGGTGGTCGGACCAGAGCGGTCGGGTGCTGGTGATGGACGACGCTCGGACCGACCTGCCGGGCGAGGTGCTGCCCGGCCAGGAGCTGGCGCTGGAGCTGCTGGTCACAGCCCCGTCGGTGAGCGGGCGCGTGCGGCTCGATCTGGACATGGTTCAGGAGCAGGTGGGGTGGTTCGGCAGCCGCGGTTCGAAGTCGTTGCGGATTCCGCTGAGGATCACCGACAACGGCCACGCCCTGCCGTCGGCCGACGTCGCGGCGGCGCCGCGGATGGAGATGCATGCGGTGCCTCGGGAGGAGGTCGTCGCGATCGTCAACGAGAGCGGTGGGGAGGTCGAGCACGCGCTGCCGGACATCAGCGCTGGGGCGGCGTTCGAGGGCTTCCGCTACGTCGTGCGCCGGACCTCGACGGTCGATCTGCCGCTGCCGCGACAGTCGCTGGCGAGCCTCGACTCGGTGATCAGCGAGATCCCGGACCGCTGGGACATGTTCCCGCCGGTCTCGAGCCGCCGGCGAGGGTTGGTCGGGGACGCCGAGATATTCGCGAAGCGTGCCGCCGCGCGCGCCCTGCAATGGCTGACGTGGGCCCAGACCGAGCACGACCGCTCCGTGCGCCGGGCGCTGGCCGAGGCACGAAGCGTCCTCGCCGAACAGCGCACGGAGCTCCAGGCGCTCCGCAACGAGGTCGCGCATCTGCGGTCCGAGCGGGACGACGGTCCCGAGAGCTAATCGTTCACGAAAGCGTCGAGACGCGCGGGGCCGCGAGCTCGACGAGGAACCGCTCGACCGCGGCGATATGAGACGGCCACGTGTACTCGGCGGCGGTTTCGATGCCGGCCTGGCCCAGCCGCTCGCGCAGGCCCGGGTCGGCGAGCGCCAGCGAGAGCGCGTCGGCCACCGAGCGGACGTCGGCGTCGGGCATCAGGCAGTTGCGTCCGTCCCTGCAGAAATCGCGGTTGCCGTCCGCGTCTGTGCAGACGACCGGGCAGCCGGTCGCCATCGCCTCGAGGATCGGCAGGCAGAAGCCCTCGTGGGTGGAGGTCTGGACGAAGACCGCCGCCTGGTTGTACAGGCGGTTGACCTGTTCGTCGGAGGGGGACACGACGTAGCGGATCGTGGGGTTGTCCTCCACGAGCTCGGGCTCGATCCCGAACAGGCACAGCTCCGGCCGCGGCTCCGGCAGCGACTCATACGCCTCGATCGTCAGCGGGAAGTTCTTCAACGGGTTCGACCGTCCGAGCGCGACGACCATCTCGGTTCGGCGCTGGGCGCCCTCGAGCGGACGGAACTCGTCATGGTCAATCGCGGGCGCGATCACGGCTGAATCGAGCCCGAGCTCCCGGAGCCGATCCCTGTTCCAGGACGAGGTCGTCAGGTAGCGGAACTCGTGGCGGTAGGACGCGAGCACCGCGTACTGGAGCCACTCGCTGTCCGGGTAGTAGCTGCTCTCTATGTCCTGGACGAAGTACACGGGGATGCCGTTCACGACGCTGGCTTCCCAGACCGGAGGCGCCGATGTCCACCAGGTCGCGACCTTGATCGCCTCGATCGGAGTCAGCGCCACCAGCAACTCCTCGTACTTCTCGAAGGTCCGGACGGGCGCGTGCAGGTCGAACCAGTCCGGCGCCTCATCGAGGGTCCAGAGCTCGACCTCATGACCGGCGGCCACGAGCCCGTTGATCTGCTCGAACACCACCCGGTGACCGCCGCCGATTCCGGTCCCCTCGGTCACGTAGATGACCCGCAGCGCGCCCTCGGGCGTTCGCACGTCCCGCGCCTCGAAGAAGCCCTCCCACCGCTCCCAGAACAGCCGCTGTGAGGCGAGCTCGCGCTCGCCCTGCTTCTTCCCGCGGACGATCGATTCGTAGTGGTAGAGCTCCGCGTGCGGCGAGTACACGACGCGAAATCCCGCCTGCCAGGCGCGGAGGCAGAAATCGACGTCTTCGTACCCCATCCCATACGCCGGGTCGAACTGCCCGATCCGATCGAGCAGCGAGCGCCTGATGTACATGCACGCGCCGCAGACCGCGAGCACCGATCCGGGTGCGTTGGCGGGGCCGAAGCCGGACGGCTTGCCCCGGTAGCGATGGTCGAACCACTCCGGCGCCTCGGGGTTGCGGATCGATCCCGCCGATTGGATGAGGCCGTCGGGATAGAGGAGCTTCCCGCCGACGACGCCGACCTCGTCCCCGCGGTGGGCCTCGTACTGGAGGCAGGCGAGCCAGCCGCGGCGCGCGAGCATGTCGGAGTTCAGGACGACGACGTCGTGGTCGGCCGGGGCGGCGGCGATGCCTCGGTTGACGTTGGCCGCGAAGCCCTCGTTGCGCGTGCCCGCGACGATCTCGACGCCCTTCAGCCGGCGCAGCGCGGCGAGGTGCTCCGGACCGCTCGCGTCGTCCGCGATCACGATCCTGACCGGTTCCCTCGGGCCGAGCAGTCCCCATGCGGTTCTGGTCGTCCGGCGGATACTTCTGACGAGCGGGGCGACCAGCTCTGCATCCCGGTAGCTCGGGATCACGATCGTCACCGGCCGCCCTCGGGCGCGGTACCACCGGAGCGCGACCGAGCGGTCGAGGCGGACCCGGTGCTCGAGCTGCAGGTACGGCTTCAGCGGCGTCAGCCGCAGCGGGAACGTGAGCACGCGGTAGAGGACCGTGCGCAGTCCGCG
The DNA here is from genome assembly GCA_963788565.1 of uncultured Solirubrobacterales bacterium. GTDB lineage: Bacteria > Actinomycetota > Thermoleophilia > Solirubrobacterales > Solirubrobacteraceae > Palsa-465. The sequence continues at coordinate 283,571 of CAWBHJ010000003.1, forward strand.
GTACCGGTAGGTGAGGTAGATCCGTCGTTGCAGGCGCCGGAGGTGATTCACGGCGGAGATGGTCCCTGATCGTCGTACCCGATGCCCCCGATCGCGCCGATCGAGCCGAGTACCGGCCGGCGCAGCCAGCGGCGCGCCGCGATCCGCATAAGACCGCGCTGCTGCGCGTGGGTGAGCATCCCTCCGCGCTCGTCGATCAGTGGGCGTCCATGCTCGGTCCGGTCGCGCAGCTCCTCGTACGCGTTGCCGAGGAGCACGATCAGCTGCTCGCGCTCGAGCTCCTCCCAAGCGCGTGGCACCGAGCTCCGGAACGGCGACGCGATCGCCTCGCGGTAGACGGCGTCGAGCTCCGGAACGACGGTCTCCCACCGGTATCTGGCAAGCGCCTCACGAAGCGCGGCGAGGTGCCGATCGCGGGCGTCGCCTCCTCGCAGCAGTGGCAGCGTTCGCTCAGCGCTCGCGCCGGCGTCCCACGGGACGAGTGTGGCGCCGTCGGGCCCCGCGACCTCCTCGAGCGAGCTGACGGCGGCGTACGCGCATGGCGTTCCCGCCGCTGCCGCCTCGAGCGGGACCAGGCCGAACCCCTCGTAGGTGCTCGGGACCAGCACCGCGGCGGCGTTCCTCAGCAGCCAGAGCTTCTCGGACTCCCGCACGGGGCCGAGGTCGCGCACGTGTCCTGATAATTCGGGCCGCCCCCGGAGCAGCTCGGCCTCGGCCGGCGCCGAACCGCCGCGCGAGACATGTGCCCCCGCAAGCACAAGCGTGCCGTCCCAGCCGCGGCGCCGTAGCTCATCGACCAGGTCGAGCGCGAACAGCCGGTTCTTGTGCAGGTAGTCGGAGCCGAGCATCACCACCAGCTCTTCTCCTTCCGGCACCTCCTGGGGCCGCCGGGCGTCGCTCGCGGGTCCCAGCTCGATCCCCTCGCCGCAAACCGTCGCGTACTCGGGCTCGATCAGCTCCTCGGAGATCGCGTCGCCCCTCGCGTGAGCCGACGGGAACACGACACGGTCGCAGGCCCCGAGCGCCACGCGCGTCAGCCGACGGTACCGCCGCCACTCGTCGACCGACTCGTGGTAGCCGGGGTTGCGGTAGGAGATCAGGTCGTGATGGGTGATCACGATCCGCTCGCCGAGCTTGCGCAGCAGGCTCAGGTCCTCGGGCACGAATGCCTGCTGCGGCCTGTGGGCGACGTCGGTCCGCGGAAACCCATCTCCCACTCCGGTTTCGGGCACGAGCTCGATCCCGGCGTCACGCAGCGCCTCGATCGCCTCTCCCGCGGCGCCGTCGCGGACGACCGCCCGAACCGACGCGCGATCAGATTGCGCGAGCGCGACCGCGAGGCCACCGACATACGTCTGCGTCCCGCCGGCGCCCGGTCCCAGGGCGCGCGCGTCGATCGTTACCGACAGCGGGGCGTCGGGGCCGCGCGCGGCGACCCGCGCGGCGATCAGCGAGCGCCGGATCGGTCCGACCTCGAGCGCGTCCTGATCGAAATCGCGGGGCTCGAGCGACCTCGCGGTCGATATTGCGACGACGTCGTCGGCGAGCACGAACGCGAGCCCTCGCGCTGTCGCCCGGGCCGCGAATTCGTCGAGCACGGCCGCGGGGTGCTCGAGCGACTCGTCGAATGGCCCGACAAGCTCGAGCGCGGAGCCGCGGATGTACGCGCACCCCGGCCACAGCTTTGAGATCCGTGGATGGACGGCATCGGTCAGGATCGTGGGCTCGCCGGCATCGACCGCGGTGGCGGATGCCCCCGCGAGCGCCCCGTCGGAGTGAGCCGCCTCGCCGAGCCGCTGCAGCCAGCCGTCGGGCAGCATCGCCGCCTCGGAGGCGATCGCGACGTCGGCGAATCTGGTCTCGGCCTGGCCGTCGTTGAGGGCCCGGGCGAACGAGCCGGAATCCCCATCCGGCTCAGACCGCGGGAGAATGATCACGCGCGGGGCTCCGGCCGCAGGCGGCATGGGCGTCAACGGTACCCTCCCGGCGCTTACGGCTATGCGCGTGCTAATCACCGGAGGTGCAGGGTTCGTCGGGTCCAGCGTCGCGGTGGGACTAGCCCGCCGGCATTCGGACTGGGAGCTGATCGCGCTCGACAACCTGCGTCGCAGGGGCAGCGAGCTGACCCTTCCACGCCTCCGCGAGGCGGGCGTCCAGTTCGTCCACGGCGACGTCCGGGAGCGCAGCGATCTCGCCGGCTTCGGCTCGCTCGACGCGCTGCTCGAATGCTCCGCGGAGCCGTCCGCGCTGGCCGGCATCGACGGGAGCCCCGAGTACGTGGTGCAGGCCAACCTGGTCGGCGCGTTCAACTGCCTCGAGGTCGCGCGGCGGGCGGGTGCGCAGCTCGTCTTCCTCTCGACCAGCCGCGTCTACCCGGTGGCGGCGCTGCGCTCGCTGGCGCTCGTGGAGGCCGAGTCGCGGTTCGAGCTGAGCGGGGTGCAACGGCTGCCGGGAGCGTCGGGCGCGGGCGTGTCGGAGGGCTTCCCGCTTCCCGGCAGCCGCACGTTATACGGCTCCACCAAGCTCGCCGCCGAGCTGCTGATCGAGGAGTACCGCGACGCGTATGGCCTCCGGGCCGTGGTCAACCGGTGCGGCGTGATCGCGGGGCCCTGGCAGATGGGAAAGGTCGACCAGGGCGTATTCACTCACTGGATGCTGGCCCACTACTTCGGCCGGCCGCTTCGGTATATCGGCTTCGGTGGGCGCGGCAACGCACACGACCCAACGGCTGCTCGACTCCTTCGCGCCCAACTTCCGGTCGCTCGACATCGATATCCGCAACGAGGCGGCGGTCAACGCGATCTTCGCGGAGGTGGCGCCCTCGCTCGAGCTCGTGATCCACGCCGCGGCGCAGCCCTCTCACGACTGGGCCGCCACCGATCCGCAGACGGATTTCACCGTCAATGCGAACGGAACGCTGAACCTGCTCGAGGCCACCCGCCGTCACGCGCCGTCGGCGACGTTCGTCTTCTGCTCGACCAACAAGGTCTATGGCGACATCCCCAACCAGCTGCCGCTGATCGACGCCGGGAAGCGCCTCGAGTTGCCCGCCGACCACCGTTACCACGGCGGGATCGACACGTCGATGTCGATCGACGCCTCGACCCACTCGCTGTTCGGTGTCTCCAAATCCGCGGCCGACCTTCTGGTGCAGGAGTACGGCCGCTACTTCGACATGCCCACGGTCGCGTTCCGGTGCGGCTGCCTGACCGGCCCCAATCACGCCGGCGCGAAGCTGCACGGCTTCCTGTCGTATCTGATGCGGTGCACGATCGCCGGCGATCCCTACACCGTCCTCGGGTACGGGGGCAAGCAGGTCCGGGACAACATCCACTCGTCCGACCTGGTCGGGGCGTTCGATGCGTTCCGCCGGTCTCCCAGGGTCGGAGCCGTCTACAACATCGGCGGCGGGCGCAAGAGCAACTGCTCGATGCTCGAGGCGATCGACGTGTGCGCGCAGATCGCCGGGCGCGAGCTCGACTGGACGCTGTCCGAGCAGAACCGGATCGGCGACCATCGGTGGTGGATCTCCGACCTCGAACAGTTCCGCCGCGACTACCCCGAGTGGGACATCTCCTACGACGTCGAGACGACGCTCGAGGAGATCTTCGAGCAGAACGCGGAACGGTGGCTGGCTGCGAGATGAAGCTGTCGGTCGTGATCCCGGCCCACAACGAGGTGGAGTCGATCGGCCAGACGGTGACCGAGACCGTGGCCGAGTTAGAGCGCGCCGGAATCGACTACGAGATCGTCGTCGTCGACGACGCGAGCAGCGACGGAACGGCGGACGTCGTATCGGAAATTGCGGATCGCCATCCAACCGTCCGGTGCCTGCGCTCGCAGTACCCGCCCGGCTTCGGATGTGCGGTGAGGGCGGGCCTCGACGCGTACAGCGGCGATGCCGTGGCGATCATGATGGCCGACCTGTCCGACGCGCCACGGGATCTCGTCCTCTACTACCACGTGCTGGAGCAGGGATACGACTGCGCGTTCGGCACCCGCTTCAGCCACGGCGGCCGGGCGATCGATTACCCCAGGCTCAAGCTCGTGATCAACCGGATCGTCAACGCGGGGATCCGGCTCCTCTTCCAGCACGGCTACAACGACACGACGAACGCGTGCAAGGCCTACCGGCGCTCGGTGATCGATCAGGTCCAGCCGCTGCTCTCCAACCACTTCAACCTGACCGTCGAGTTGCCGCTCAAGGCCGTCGTTCGCGCGCGCTCTAGAGCGGGGGTGCGATGCCCGCCCGGGCAAGCGTCCGCTCGAGTCCGCCCAGCACCGCCTCGGGGTCCTCGTCGAGCCTCACGATCGCGGCCTGCGACTGCGTGCGGGCGAGCTCGGCTCGACTTGCGTCCGGCTGCTGGCGGCTCACGAATGCGACGTCGTAGTGGAACAGGCGCTTCACGAGCCACGATGAATCCGAGGTCTGGAGCACCTCGACGCCGCGGGCGAGCCATGCCTCGGGATCAAAGCCGTCGGCGGCGGCCGGATCCACCCACCAGGTCGTGCGCGCCCGGGGCCATCCGGAGCGGAGCGCTTCCACGAGGGGCTCGGCAGGGGCAGCGTCGGCCGGCGAGCAGATCAGGAACCGCGGCGTCGCGCGTGCGTCGCGTGAGGCGATCAGCGACTGCACGGTGGCGTACGTGAACGTCGGCGGGCGCCCATCGAGCCGCTGCGCCCACCGCTCGGCGAACAGCCTGCGGTTGCGCTCGCTGAGCTCGACGGCGACGGCGGCGCCTCCGGATCCGTAACGGACGTGCGTGACCCGAGCGCGTGGCTCGTAGACGACGGTCAGCTTCCGTGTGGCGAGCCGCATGCAGAAGTCGGTGTCCTCGTAGTACGCCGGCGCGAAGGCGTCGTCAAAGCCGCCCAGCTCGGTGAACGTGGAGTGCCTCGTGGCCATGCAGACGGCGCTGCCGTAGTCCACCGTTCGCGTGAATCGGTAACAGCCGAGGTCTGGGTCGTCGCCGTCGCCGTAGAGCACCGCGGTGCCGTCGCGGGCGAGCAGCGCGCCTGCCTCCTGGAGCGAGCCGTCGGGATGAAGCACGCGCGGCACCGTCGCGCCGACCACCGGGTCCGTCAGCGGATCGAGCAGCGGATCGAGCCAGCCGGCGGACACGAACGCGTCGCTGTTGAGCAGCACCAGGTACTCGCCGCGGGCCCGCTCGGCGCCCTGGTTGGAGGCTGGTCCGAAGCCGCGGTTCTCGTCATTGGCCAACAGCTGAGCGTTTTCGAGCAGCTCGAGCTGCGACCGGGTGTCCGCGTCGGATGCGTTGTCGACGACGATCAGCTCGAACGGCCGGTGCGTGTGCTCGATCAGCGCGGCCACCGCCTGTTCGATCAGCGGCCACGCCCCGTGGGTGACCATCACAACCGAGAGCTCGGGGCTCTCGACCGCCGGCAGCGTCAGCGTCATCTGCCGCGGAGCCGGTGGACGGCCTTCCGCGGCGCGGCCGTCCACCGCACGACTTTCATCTCCCGGAGCGTGGTGATCGTCTCCTGCGCGGCACTGAGCTCGGCCGCGAGCCTCGCGACCTGTTCGCGCAGCTCCGTGACCTCGCCGGCGTGCTGCACCGCGAGCCGGCGCTGCTTCTCCGCCTCGGCAGTCAGGTTGCCGGCGTGCTCCCGCGCCCCCGCGAGCTCACCGCGTAGCCCGTCGGCCTCCTCGCGTAGCCGGTCGGCCTCCTCGCGTAGCCGGTCGGCCTCCTCGCGGCGCCGCCCCAGCTCCCGTTCGAGTGCCGCCACGGCTTCGGCGAGCGCTGCGCGGGCCTCGTAGAGCTGTGCGTCGCGGCGCTCGTAGGCCTCGGCCAGCGGCCCGGGCTCTTCCTGTGATGAGGACGGCACCGGAGCATCATCCCAACTCGAACCCTTCGCGGCAGGCGGGCTACCCTGCGGCTCGTGGATGTCTGCACGATCATCGCGAAGAACTACGTCGCGCAAGCGCGGGTGCTCGCACGCTCGTTCGCCGAGCACCATCCGGACGGGCGCTTCTGGACGCTGATCATCGACGACTTCGAGGGGTTCATCGATCCGGAGCAGGAGCCGTTCCGAGTGCTCACGCCGGCGGACATCGGCTGTGGCGAGGAGTTCCCCGGAATGGCTGCCCGCTACACGGTCCTCGAGCTGTCGACCGCAGTCAAGCCGTGGTTGCTGCGGCATCTGATGGATCAGAGCGGCGGGCCCGTTACGTATCTCGATCCGGACATCAAGGTGTACGGCTCGCTCGAGCTCCTGGAGCAGCTTGCGGCCGACCACGGCGTCGTCCTGATCCCTCACAACACGGTGCCGCTTCCGCACGACGGGCACAGGCCGCGCCAGGTCGACGTGATGATCGCCGGGATCTACAACCTCGGTCACCTGTCGATTGCACCACGGCCCGAGATCGACGCGTTGATCGAGTGGTGGGCCGACCGCCTCCGCCGCGACTGCCGAGTCGACCCGATCTGGGGCTACTTCGTAGACCAACGGTGGTTCGACCTCGTGCCCGGCTTCCTCGCCGACTTCGCGATCCTCCGCGATCCCGAGTTCAACGTCGCGTACTGGAACCTGCACAGCCGGACGTTCGAATATCGCGACGACCGCTACTTCGTCGACGGGCGTCCGCTGGCGTTCTTTCACTTCAGCGGCTTCAATCCGGAGAAGCCCGAAGACCTGAGCCTGCACCAGGACCGGATCGAGATCGCGGACGTGCCGGCGCTCGAGCGCATCTGCGAGGAATACGCGCAGGACACGATGCGCGAGGGCTTCGCCGTCGCGAGCAAGTGGCCTTACACGTACTCCACGCTGGACGGCGGCCTCCGGTTCGACGACACGTTGCGCAAGCTGTTCTGGATCGCGGAGGACCGCGGCGAGGTGGACGCCTCGCCGTTCACTCCTGAAGGTGCACGCGCGTTCCTCGAGTGGCTGGGGATGCAGGAGCCAACTGCTGCGCCCGGGGTCAACCGCCTGCTCGCGCATCTGTACGGGTCGCGCACGGATCTGCGCGAAGCGTTCCCCGACCTGAGAGGTCCCGACCTCGGACGGCTGCTGATCTGGTCCCAGGCCTCGGGAGCAAAGGAGAATCCGGCCCTCGGGCTGCTGCCGCTTCCCGAGGGTGGCTCCCATGCGATCGCCTGGTCTCAGTCGCCGCGCCGGCGCACCACCTTTCGCGTACGGCGCGGCTTCCGGCGGGCACTGAGGCCCCGACGTGCCGGACCTAGTCGGAGATGAAGGTCGCCGGCTACTTCAAGGGCGTCATGGGCACCGGCGAGCACGCTCGCCAGCTTGTCGAGGCGCTCCGCAGCCAGCGGGGTCCCCGTCGTCACCACCACGCTCCGACCGGAGGGATCGCCCGAGGATGAGGAGCTCGCGGCGACGGTGAGCGGCTCGGAGGCCGGGGCGGAGTCAGGGCCGTTTTCGGGGTTCAATCTCCTCTGCGCGAACGCAGACATGGTGCCGGCGGTGGCCCAGCAGCTCGGCGATGAGTTCTTCGAACGGTGCTACACGATCGGGTTCTGGGCCTGGGAGGTCGCCTCGTTCCCGGAACGGTTCCTGCCCGCGTTCGAGCACGTCGACGAGGTCTGGGTAGGCAGCCGTCACGTCCGCGATGCCGTCGCGACGCTGGCGACCGTCCCCGTGCTCGCGATCCCGCAGCCGGTGTCGCTGCCCGAGGACGCGGGCAGGCCGCGCCGCCCGCCGGACTTCCCGACGGCTTCCGGTTCCTGTTCGCATTCGACTACTTGAGCGTGTTCGAGCGCAAGAACCCGCTCGCGACGATCGACGCATTCACACGAACGTTCGAGCCCGGGTCGGGCGCGAACCTGATCGTCAAGACACTCAACCACGAGTTCGATCCGTCCGCGCACGAGCGTCTGCGGGCGGCCGCCGCCAACCACCCGGACGTGCACCTAATGGATCGGCGGCTGCCGCGCTCCGAGCGGGATGGGCTGATGAACGCCGCTGACTGCTACGTGTCACTGCACCGCGCCGAGGGCTTCGGCTACACGCTCGCGGAGTCGATGTGGCTCGGCAAGCCGGTGATCGCCACCCGGTACTCCGGCAACCTCGACTTCATGAGCGATCAGAACAGCTACCTGGTCGACTACCGGCTGGTTCGCACCGGCCCGGGCCACGACCCCTACCCGGCCGACGGACAGTGGGCCGAACCCGATGTCGATCACGCGGCACGCCTGATGCGGGAGGTGTTCGAGCACCGTGACGAGGCCGCGCGCCGCGGCGAGCGCGCGGCCAGCGAGATCCGCGCCAGCCACGGGCCCGAGGCGGCCGGGCGCGCGATGCGAGAGCGCCTGGAGCTCGTCAGGCGTCGCGGCCGGCAATCGCCACCGCGCGGGCCGCCGAACTGATCCGGTCGGACTCGGTGCCGCCCGGCAACCCGCGGTTCGGGCGCCGCAGCGGATTGCCCGTCGTGGGCTGCTGCGGCTCCTGAAGCCGGTGACGGCGCACGAGCGGCTCGTAAACGAGGAGCTGTTGAGGGCGATTCAGGCGCTCGACGCCAGGGCCGCTCGCTGTCAGCCGCGCGCGTCGACGCCGACCGCCGGATCGCCGAACTCGAGGCCGAGCTGCGGGAGCTCCGAACGCGCAGCGGCGATTGAGCTCCGCCGGCCGCTAGGGGACCGTGCAATGCAGCGGTCGCTCGTAGGAGAGCTGCTCGTATTCCGGCGAGCCATCGGTGCGACGCAGCGCCAACATCGCCCGCTCGGGATTGCGCTCAGGCCACGCGTCCGCGCGCTCGACCTCGAGCCCGGCGGACGCGCACCATTCCTCCAGGCCGACCCGGGTGGGCGCGAACCAGTTGGACGGGTCGCCGGCCAGATCGTCGCGGCGGTAGAAACGAGCCAGCGAGCGTCCGCGCTGTCGCCGCGGCAGCTCGCGATCGCAGATCGCGGTCTCGACCGACGCCCGATCGCGAGCGATCGCCCGGACATTGTCGAGCGCCAGCAGCGGGTGGCGGAGGTGGTACAGAACACCCCAGAAGATCACGAGGTCGAACGGCTCCCGGAACCGGTCGGCCAGCTCGTACACCGACGCCTTGACGTACTCGATGCTGGAGCCGAGAAATTCGCTGAGCGAGCTGACCCCGAACCAATCTGGGTCGAAGATGTCGACCGCCACCACGCGCGACGCGCCACGGCGCTCGAGCTCGAACGCCGTCCCCGCATTGGTCGTGCCCACGTCGATCACGGACTGACCTGTGAGGTCAGCGGGAAGCTGGGCGAGATGGCACAGCCACGCGACATCGCTGAAACCCGGAGTCCAGACCCCGGGCGCCAGCTCGAACCGCTGGTGCCATACGAACTCCGCACGCTCGATGAACTCGGATGCTGCAGCCGGTGTCGCCGTCCTCTGGGCCACGGCTGCCGCAGGATACGCGCGACGCTTGACTCGTACGCCGCCGCCGGGCGCCGCTCGACCGTCGGCTCTCTGAGAACCGCCTTCGCCTACGGTTTCCGGCCGTGATCGGTACGTACGCATCGGCGATCGCGATCCGCTGCCTCGATCGTGCTGGGCCGGGGGATCCTCGTGCTCGCCGGCCGCGAGGGCTCGACGTGGCTCAGCCCCGCGGTCGGTTTCGCGGCGCTGATGATCGTCTGCGAGGTCGCGGTGAGCCTGCCGGGACGCGGGTGGACAGCGGTCGCCGCGGTGGTGATCCTGTGCGCGGCCTCGGTCTGGGTGGGCATCGCCGCCGCGCCGCCTGGCCGTCGGGCGTGGACGCGCTCGTCGGGCGCGGCGATGCTCCTGCTCCTGTCGATCCCGTTCCTGGCGAACGGCCGGGTCGGGGTGCTGGGGATCACGTTCCTGAACGACACGCACTGGCACCTGCTGCTCGCCGAGGGCCTGCGCCGGCCGGCGATCAGCGCGACGGCTACGGCGTCGGCTATCCGCTCGGCCCGCACGCGATCGCGGCGACGTTCGCCCAAGGGCTCGGGAGCGACGTCGACAAGACGCTGACCGGGGTGCTGATCGCGACGCCGGTGCTGACGGGGTTGACCGCGCTCGGGGCGCTCGGCGACCTTCGAGTCCCGCAGGTGGCTGGTCGCGGTGCTGACCGCGATCCCCTACATGGCGGCGGCCTGGTACGCCGAGAGCGCGTTCAAGGAGCCGATCATGGCGCTGCTGCTGCTCGGCCTGGTGCTCGTCCTGCGGGTTGGGCGGGAGCGGTTCGCGCGGCCGGCCGTGGTGGTCACCGTCGCGGTTCTGATCGCGGGAGTCATCTACGACTACTCCTACCCCGGCCTGCTGTGGCCGGTGGCGGTGGTGCGGGCTGGTTCCTCGTCGAGTTCGTGTTCGGGGGGCGTCTGCTCCACGTGCGCTCCGGCTCCGGGGCGCGCGCGCGGTGCTGCCGGCTGCGGGAATCGGACTGCTGGTGCTGATCGTCTTGGTCGCGCCCGATCTCAACCGGATCCACGACTTCTGGCTCAGCGCACGGCGGCACGTCGGTCGGGACCTTCGGCGGCGTCACCGGGACCAGGCTGGCCAACCTCGTCGCGGCCTCCGCTCGCTCGAGGGCCTGAACATCTGGCTCACCGGGGACTTCCGGTTCGTGCCCGACGATCCGCTGCACGCCGGGGTGCTCGCCGGCTTCGCGCTGGTCGTGCTGATCTACGGGATCGTCACCGCGTTCGAGCGGCGCGAGCTGGTGACGGTCGGTGCGGTGCTCGGGCTGATCGGCGCGTACTTCTACGTCAACCACACGCAGTCGGCGTACGTCGCGTCCAAGGCGCTGATGATGCCGGGGCCGCTGTTCGCGCTCGTCGCAGGCCGGGCGCTGATGCTGCGAGTGCAGCGATCGGACTGGCTGTCGGTCGGCGGCCTCGCTGCCGGCGGCCGCCGTCGTGTTCTTCGTGTTCGCGTTCCAGTCGAGCTACCTGGCGCTCAGCGACGCATTCGTAGGTCCCGACAATCACACGAACGAGCTGCGGTCGCTGCGGCCGGCGCTCCACGGGAAGCAGACGCTGGCCCTGTTCTACGACGACTACGTCTCCTGGGAGCTGCTCGGAACCCCGACTTCCTCGCCGCTGCTCCCGTGGCCGATCCCGCTCCGGTTCCGGCCCGACAAGCCGTGGTCCTACGGTCAGGCGCTGGACTTCGACTCGGTCAGGACGTCGACCTCGACCGCTTCGTACGTGATCACGACGCGCACGGACGGCCTCAGCCAGCCGCCGCCGAACTTCCACCTGGTCGGGAGCTCCCGCTCCTACGAGGTCTGGCATCGGGTCGGGCCGACTCCGGCGCACGCGATCCTGGGCGAAGCCGGCTCACCGGGCGCCGTGCTCGACTGCCACACGCCCACGGGCGCCGGATCTCGCAGGCCCGGGGTCGCCGTGGTGCGCCCGCCGCCGTCGCCATCACACCCGCCTGACGCCCGGCGGGTCCGAGCAGGTGGCGCTCAATCTCCCACCCGGCCCATGGGACCTGTCGCTCCGGTTCCTCTCCGATCAGGCGGTGACGATCAGGTGGCGGTCTCGACGTCACGCTGCCGCCGAACCTGGATCGCCCGGGGAGATGTGGCCGGTGGGACGTGTCACCAGCACGGGGGCTCCGATCGTGCTGACGTGAACATGGCCGATCCGGGTGATCGTTCCGACAGGCAGTTCTTCGCCCCGCAGCCGCTGGTCGCCGTACGCCCGGGGCCGACCAGGTCCCGTTGCGTAGGCGTGCGGACGCTACGTCGACTGGTACAGCCCAGTAGGCGCGCCCCGCGGCGTCGCTAGCGCCGCCGCCGCAGCCCGAGGATCGAGAGCAGGAACGACGAGAAGAAGATCTGGATGCCGACGATGATCAGCGTCGCGGCGAGCACCGCGAGCCGCTCCTCGGCCGAGCGCCCCGAAGCCGCGGTCGATCCAGTCGATCACGATGAACGCGCCGACGGCGAGGCCGACGATCACGATCCCGCCGCCGAGCAGCAGGCCGTGCTCGAGCTTGAAGCGGGCCCGCATCCGGTCGAACCAGCGGTCGTGCTCGCCCATGAAGTAGGTGGCGTAGGCGTGGGCGCAGATCCCGAGCGCGACGACCTGGGTGCCGACGATCGCGAGCAGCGCGCCGGCGATCAGCGTGTGGATGTCCCAGTCGCGGCCGAACACCGGTAGCCCGGCGATCACGATCAGCTCGCACGATCGCGCCGAGCACGGCCATCACGGCGCCGGGGAGGATGAAGAGGTGGTTGGGCGAGTGGACGAGCAGGAACCGCAGGTGCCGCCAGCCGTCGCGGAAGCTCGAGAGCTTCGACTCGCCGCCGCGCGGGTGGTACTCGATCGGGAACTGGCGGACGTCGAGCTTCTCCTTCGCGGCCCGGATCACCATCTCGGAGGCGAACTCCATCCCGGTCGTGCGCAGGTCGAGCCGCGGCAGCACGTCGCGGCGCAGCGCGCGCATCCCGCAGTGGGCGTCGTCGACGCCGGTGCGGAACAGCAGGTTCAGGAAGCCGGACAGCAGCGGGTTGCCGATGTAGCGGTGGTGCCACGGCATCGCGCCCGGGTGGATGTTCTTCATCCGGTTGCCGATCACGATGTCGGCGCCGTCGTCGAGCTCGGCGACGAACCGCGGGATCTCGTCGAAGTCGTAGGTCAGGTCGGCGTCGACCATCACGATGTAGCGGCCGCGGGCGGCGGCGAAGCCGGCCAGGTAGGCGCTGCCGTAGCCGCGCCGCGGCTCGACCACGACGCTGCGCGCCGGCGCGCCTGCGCCAGCGCGGCCGCTGCCGTCCGTCGAGCCGTTGTCGACGACGATGACCTCGCCCTCGAGCCCGCTGCGTTCCAGCGCCCGTGCGCGCGCCGCACGCACTCCTCGATCGTCTCGGCCTCGTTCAGGCACGGGATCACGACCGAGACGCGTCAGCAGCGTCCCGGATTCTCGGGCCGTGCCCCGAGCCGCGTCTGTCGCTCGATCGTGCTCATCGCGCGGCGCCTGGTCGCCGATACCTGCAGCGACGTCGCGCGGACACGAAAGTCGCGCCGCTCTGCGTGGCGATCGTAGCGCAGGATGTGGCAACCTCCGGCCATCGCGATGCGCATCTGCCTCGTCTACGACTGCCTGTTCCCGCACACGGTCGGCGGGGCCGAGCGCTGGTACCGCAACCTCGCCGAGCGACTGGCCGCCGACGGGCACGAGGTCACCTACCTGACGCTGCGCCAGTGGGACCGCGGCGCCGACGCCGGCGTGCCCGGCGTCGACGTCGTCGCCGTCGGGCCGCGCATGCAGCTGTACGCCGGACCGGGCCGCCGGCGGATCCTGCCGCCGCTCGTCTTCGGCGCCGGCGTGCTGTGGCATCTGCTGCGCCACGGCCGGCCGCTACGACGTCGTCCACACGGCCTCGTTTCCGTACTTCTCGCTGCTCGCCGCGGCCGTGGCGCGGCCGCTCGCGGCGCTACCGGCTCGTCGTCGACTGGCACGAGGTCTGGACGCTGGCGTACTGGCGCGAGTACCTCGGGCGGGCTCGGCGGGCCGGATCGGCTGGCGCGTCCAGCGGCTGTGCCTGCGGATCCCGCAGCGGGCGTTCTGCTTCTCGCGCCTGCACGCGCGCCGGCTGCGCGAGGAGGGCTATCGCGGCGAGGTCACCGTGCTCGAGGGCGAGTACGCGGGGTCGCTCGAGCGCCGCGAGCCGCGTGCGGCCGAGCCGCTCGTCGTGTTCGCCGGGCGGCTCATCCCCGAGAAGCGCGCCGACGCGCTCGTGCCGGCGCTCGCTCGCGCGCGAGCGAGGCTCCCCGACCTGCGCGGCGAGCTGCTTCGGCGACGGCCCCGAGCGCGAGCGCGGTCAAGCGCGAGATCGCGGCGGCGGGCCTGAACGGCGCGATCGACGTGCCCGGGTTCGTCGACTGCCGACGGAGGTCGACCGCGCGCTCGCGCGGCGCGCTCTGCATGGTGCTGCCGTCGCGCCGCGAGGGCTACGGCCTGGTCGTCGTCGAGGCTGCCTCGCACGGCACGCCGAGCATCGTCGTCGCCGATCCCGACAACGCCGCGGTCGAGCTGATCGAGGAGGGCGTCAACGGGTTCGTCGCCGCGAGCGTCGCGCCCGACGACCTCGCCGCCGCGATCGTCCGCGTCGCACGACGGCGGCGCGGCGCTGCGGCGGCGCACGCCGGCGTGGTTCGCAGCGCAACGCGCAGCGGCTGTCGCTCGACCACTCGCTCGAGACGTCGTCGCGCGGACCTACGCGCAGCGGTGAGGGTCGGCGGGAGCCGAGCGCTCGGCGGCGATCAGTCGGGCTCGTGGCTCGCTCGATCGTCGAGCCCCAGCACTACGTCGCGCTCGGCGGCATGGTCCGCCGCTACCCCGCGTTCTCGCAGGTGGCCAAGCGCTACTTCCTCGGCGGCGGCGAGCTACCCGTACGCTTGCCGGGTGCGCACTCCGGTCGGAACGGTGTCGCCGGTCACCTACTCGCACCACGACGTGTTCACGATCCACGAGATCTTCGGGCGCGAGGACTACCGGGCCGGCCCCGAGCTCGGAGTGGTCGTCGACATCGGCTCGAACATCGGGATCAGCGCGACTGTACTTCCTCACTCGCAACCGCAGCTCGCGCTGCTACCTGTACGAGCCGGTGCCGCGCAACGTCGAGCGCCTGCGAAGCGAACCTGGCCGGCTTCGAGGAGCCGCTACGAGCTGCAGCAGGTCGCGGTCGCCGCCGGTCGGAGACCGGTCGACTTCACGCTCGAGCCGACCGGCCGCTACGGCGGCATCGGCGTACCTGGCGGCGAGCAGATTCAGGTGCAGTGCCGGGCGATCAGCGACGTGCTCGACGAGGTGTTCGAGCGCGAGCGGCCGATCGACCTGCTGAAGATCGACACCGAGGGCGCCGAGCTCGACACCGTCCGCGCGATCCCCGAGCGCCAGCTCGAGCGCATCCGGACGATCTGCTTCGAGACGCACGACGCCGTCACAACCCCGACCCCGGCTCATTCGCGATGCAGTTCGCCTGCGAGACGCTGCCGGCTCGATCAGCGCCGCCGTCGGCAAGCGTCCGCTCGTAGCAGGCGAGCGTTCCGTCGGCGGTCGCCCGCCAGGTGAACCGCGCCGCCTGCGCACGCCCGGCCGCGCGCAGCCGCTCGGCCTCGGCGGGGTCGCCGAGCAGCCGCTCGATCGCGGCGGCGATCTCGGGCTCCGACTCCGGGTCGAACCGCAGCGCCGCGTCGCCGGCGACCTCGGCCAGCGCGCCGCGGCCCGAGCAGGCGACCGGCACGCCGCGCGCCATCGCCTCGAGCACCGGCAGGCCGAAGCCCTCGTACAGCGACGGGAACACGAAGCAGCGGGCAGCCGCGTACAGGCCCTCGAGCTCGGCGTCGTCGACCCACCCGAGGAAGCGCACGTCGCCTGCGACGCCGAGCTCGTGGCGCGCTCGCGCAGCTCCTTGCTCGTGCGCGGTCGGGTAGCCGGGCAGCACCAGCAGCGGTCGGCGCTCGGCGGGATCAGCGCGAGCGCGCCGATCAGCCGCGCCAGGTTCTTGTGCGGGCGCTTGGCCGCGACGCAGAGGACGATCGGCCGCTCGCCGGCGCCGAGCCGCGCGCGCAGCTCCGCCTCCGGCATCGGCGGCGCCGGCTCGCACCGACGCCGAGCGGGACGACGTCGATCTTGCCCGGGCGGGACCTTCAGCAGCCGCTCGAGGTCGCGCCGGGTGCTGGCCGCGTCGACGATGATCCGGTGCGAGCGGCGCGCGGCCAGCGGCACGAGCACGCGCATGCCGAGACCGCGCAGGCCGAGGTGCGCTTCGGGCACGAGCCGGTAGTTGAGGTCGTGAATCGTGACGACGCGCCGGAAGCGCCCCCACGCGGGCGCCGTGTTGGCGAGGCTGTGGAGGAGGTCGACGCCGGCCCGGGCGGCGAGCGCGCGGCAGCAGCTGCTGCTCGCCGCGAACCCACTCGACGCGGTTGCGCGCGTGGACCGGGACGGTGACCGCCGGGATCAGCTCGCCCCACGGCGCCGTCGGCGACGGCGGCGGCCTCGCGGTTGACGAACGCGGTGAACCGCACGTCCGGCGCGGCGGCGACGAGCTCCGGGATCAGCTCGCGCGCGTAGACCTCGGTTCCGCCGGTCTCGCCGGGGACGAGGAACACGAGGTTCAGTCCGACGTGCATCAGCGCCGGCGCGCCGCCGCACGATGGGCAGTCACCGCGCGGTCGTAGGTCTCCCAGGTGGCCTCTGCGGCAGCCCTCCAGCTGTAACGGGCCGCCCACGACCGGCCGGCTTCGGGGTCCGGTGGCCGGTCCAGCAGCCCCGTGATCGCGCGGGCGGCGTCCGCCGGATCCGGGATTGAAGTACCGCGGCCATGTGCCGGCGGTCTCGCGGAAGACCGGGATGTCCGAGGCGGCGACCGGGACGCCGCGGGCCATCGCCTCGAGCAACGGGAGGCCGAACCCCTCGGCGAGCGTGGGGAATGCGGCGACGCTCGCGACTGACCAAAGGCCCTCGAGCGCGCGATCGTCGACCCATTCGGTGAACACGACGCGATCGGCGACGCCGAGCTCCATGGCGAGGCCCCGAACCGTGGCCTCGTACGGCTCGGCGTGGCCGGCGAGGACGATCCGGACGTCCTCGGGGAGGTGCGGCAGCGCCCGGACGAGCAGCGCCTGGTTCTTGTGCGGGCGCTTGGCTCCGAGCGACAGGACCACCCGCGCCTCGCCGAGGTGGAACCGCGTCGCGTCTCCGCGGCCGGCGGCACGTCCGTGGCCGCGATCGGTTCGATGCCGTGGTGGACGACCGTGAACCGATCGGGGCTGATCTGGAGCGTTCGCAGATGTCCTCCATCGCGACGGCCGTCCCGGTGATCAGCGCGTCCGCGTTACGGGCCGCCCTCGGGATCACCTGCCGCAGCCCCCAGCTGGTGATCGGGTTGAACGTTGAGTGATGAATGAAGTTGACGTCGTGGAGCGTGATCACGTGGGCCGGGCCGCGGACGATGATCGGCGCCGCGCTCGCCAGGCTGTGCAGCACGTCGACGCCGAGCCGGCTGGAAAGTCGAGGCAGCATGACCTGCTCGGCCAGCTGGCGGCGTAGCCGCTCGCCCTCGTCGAACGGCAGCTCGTGAACGGCGAGCCCCCGGCTCGGCCAGCCGGACTCTCTCAGGGCGACGGCCCCGCGCCGGGTCGTCGCGACGGCCAGCTCCGCATCCGGTCGCACCTCGAGCAGCGCAGGCGCGAGCCCGCGCAGGTACGTCTCCGGGCCGCCGGACGCCGACGGATCCAGGAACAGGGCGTTGAGCAGGACCTTGCGGGTGGCCGGCACGAGCGCGATGGTACGGTCGGCGCCGCTTGAGCTACTTCGCCTGGCATCGGGAACCCGGCTACTGGCGGGACGTCACGCGTCACTTCGAGCCGAACGCGTCGGTTCTCGACGTCGGCTGCGGGGACGCGTGGCTCGGCCGCCACTTCTCGAGCTACACCGGAATCGACGCCTCCCCGGAGGCCGTCGAGGCCGCCGTCGCCCGCGGCCTATCGGTCGTTCGCGGCGACGTCAGCGAGGCGCTTCCGTTTCCGGACGAGAGTTTCGACGCCGTGGTCATGAAGGACCTGCTCGAGCACGTCCCCGACCCGGTCCGGACGGTCAGCGAGGCGCGGCGCGTGCTGCGGCCGGGCGGGACCGTGTTCGCCTCCTCGCCCGATGCCCAGCGGTGGGTGTGGGACGACTACACCCACCGCCGTCCGTTCACGCGGCGCGCCTACCGGCTGCTGTTCCGCGACCAGGGTCTCGACGTGGTGCTCAGCGGCTACGAGTCGGTGATGCCGGGCACCTCGATCGTCTCCGCGCGCACCGGCAACCGGCGCCCCGCGCCGCTCCGGGCAGCGGCGTGGCTGCCGATCGTGCGCCGGAACGTCTGGATCCTCGCCCGCCGCCCGGTGGCCGACGCTCAACGCTCGTAGCGCAGCCGGCGAAGCGCCTCCCCCATCGAGATGCTTCGATCGACGGCGCCGGCCGGAATCGGCAGCGGCGGCTCGCCGCCCGCGGCGCGCCACCCATCGACCCGCGCACGCAGCGGGAGCAGCGTGCGTGCCGTGAGCGCGCCGTACGCGACCGTGAGCAGCTCGATCACCATCGCGCGCGGACCGTGGCGGCCTCGCAGCACGCCGTAGCGCCGGAGCGTGAACGCCCTCGCGAAGCCGGAGTCCTGACGCTGGAACGGCGAGTCCTTTCCGGTCGTCGCGCCGCCGAGGTGCACCCCCCGCGCGCCGCCGGCCGCCGTCGCCTGCCACCCGGCGAGCCGGAGCCGAAGCGCCAGGTCCACGTCCTGGCCGTAGACGAAGTAGCGCTGATCCATTCCGCCCGCCGCCTGCCACGCCGAGCGACGGTATGCCGCCGCGCCGCCGCTCGGACCCAGCAGCCGCCCCGGAGTGTCCGTCGGGCGGTGGTGTCGCAGGCGGTTGTACGCCATCAGCGTGCAGTCCACCTCGATCCCGAACCCATCGACGACGCCCGCCTCGCCGGGCTGAAGCGTCAGGCCCGCCACCATCCCGACGCGCTCGTCGGCGAACGGAGCGACGAGCTCCTCGAGGAACTCCGGCTCGACGTCCATGTCGTCGTTGGCGAGCACGATCACCTCGCCGTCACCCATGGCTCGCGAGCCGGTTGACGCCCTTGCTGAATCCGAGGTTCTCATCCGACGTCAGGACGTGGACATCCGGAAACCGCGACCGGACGGCGTCCGAGGTCCCGTCGCCGTTCCCGGCGTTGTCGGCCAGATAGACCGTGTGCGGCACCGTCTGGCGCCCGAGGTGCTCCAGGCACGAGAGGACCATCTCCCGGGCGTTCGTGGTGACGATCAGGACGTCGATCGACGGGGGCTGGCCGGCGGGCGGCATGAGGCGGGCATTGTCGTATACGCCGACGCGTTCTCTCTACACTGCCGCCGCGTGTCTGGTGAGCGAGTGTTGGTAACCGGCGCGGCAGGGTTCATCGGCTCGCACGTCGTCGACTCGTGCCTCGAGCTCGGGATGGACGTGGTCGCCACCGACGACCTGTCGGGCGGGTTCCTGGAGAACGTGCCCGAGGCCGCCCAATGGGTGGAAGGCGACCTGCGCGACGCCGAGTTCGTCAAGTCGCTCTGGGACGGTGGGCGCTTCCGAGTTCGTCTACCACCTCGGTGCCTACGCGGCCGAGGGGCTGTCGCACTTCATCCGCGCCTACAACTACCGCACCAACCTCGAGGCGAGCGTGAATCTGATCAACCAGTCGGTGCTCAACGACGTGCGAGCGATTCGTGTTCACCTCGTCGATCGCGGTGTACGGCTCCGGGCAGACGCCGATGACCGAGGACCAGATCCCCGAGCCCGAGGATCCGTACGGGATCTCCAAGTACGCGGTCGAGCTCGACCTGCGCGCCGCCCACGAGATGTTCGGCCTCGACTACACGGTCTTCCGGCCCCACAACGTGTACGGCGAGCGGCAGAACATCGCCGACCGCTACCGCAACGTGATCGGGATCTTCATGAACAACGTGCTGCAGGGAAAGCCGATGCCGGTGTTCGGCGACGGCAAGCAGACGCGCGCGTTCTCGCACATCGCGGACGTCGCGCCGATCATCGCGAGGTCGCCGCTCGTGCCCGAGAGCGCCCAGGAGGTGTTCAACATCGGCGCCGATCAGCCGTACACGATCCTCGAGCTGGCCGAGGAGATCGCCGAGGCATTCGAGCGTCGAGCTCGAGCTCGAGCACCTCCCTGCGCGCAACGAGGTCGTCCACGCCTTCTCGGACCACTCCAAGGTCCGGAACGTGTTCAACCCTCCCGAACCGGTCAATCTCCACGACGGCATCCAGCGAACCGCCGATTGGGTCAAGGCCCACGGCTCCCGCGAGCCCGTCGAGTTCAAGGGCGAGATCGAGGTCGAGCGCAACCTCCCGCCGTCGTGGCGGGCGTCGTGACGCCCAAGATCAGCATCATCGTCCCGATCTACAACCAGGCCGCGTTCATCCGCGAGACGGTCGACAGCGTCCTCGCGCAGGACTACGACAACCTCGAGCTGGTGCTGAGCGACGATGGGTCCACTGACGGCACCGGCGCGATCCTTCGCGAGTACGCCGCCAAGGAGCCGGAACGAGTGAAGCTCGTCGCCAGCGAGCAGAACACGGGGATCGCCGGTGCTTTCAACCGCGCGCTCGATGCACATGCGGGCGACTACATCGCCTGGCTGGGCGGCGACGACGTGATGCTTCCGGGCAAGCTGAGCCGCCAAGTGGGCGTGCTCGAGGCGCGCAACGACGTGATCGGCTGCTGCCACGACGCCGACGTGTTTGACTCGGCGAGCGGGCGGAGCTACGGCCGCTTCACCGAGATCTACAACGGCCGCCGCGGCGTCCGAGACGGCAGCGTCGAGCTGCTGCTCGACCCGGCCTACCTGATGCTGCCCTCGACGATGATGGTCCGCTCGGCGGCGATTGGGCCGCTTCGCTTTGACCCGCGGATCCGGGTCTCCAACGACTGGCTATTCGACATTCAGCTGTTCCGGCACGCGCGAGTGACGGGCCTCGACGAGGTGCTCGCGCGCTACCGCCGGCATGAGCGAAACGCGACAGCGCGCGGCTCGAACTCGCTCGAGGATGCGCTCGTGGTCCTCGCCCTCGCCGAGGCGCGGTACCCGGAGCTCCATCGACTGATCCGGCGACGCCGGATCGCCGCGCTACTTGTCGAGGCGAACGTCCGAATCCGCTCCGGAGACCGGCGCGCGGGCCTCCGCTACATTGCCTCGGCGGCTGGCAGCGGCGGCGTGCTGCGTGCGTTCGGCGTCGCCATCAGCCTGGCGAGGCTCGAGTTGGCGCGGCGCCGGCTCGGCGTATCCGTCCCCGCCTGAAACCCATGTCCCGCATCCCGTTTCTCGACGTACCGGCCATCTACGCGGAGCTCCAGGAGGAGCTCGACGCCGCGGCGAGCCGTGTGATGACCTCCGGGGCCTACATCCTCGGACCCGAGGTGGCGGCGTTCGAAGACGAGTTCGCCGCCTACTGCGGCACCCGTTACGCGATTGGCGTCGGCAGCGGCCTCGACGCGCTCCGGCTGATCCTGACCGGGTACGGCATCGGCTCGGGAGACGAGGTGATCGTCCCGTCGAACACGTTCATCGCGACGTGGCTCGGCGTCACGCACGCGGGCGCCGTGCCGGTGCCCGTGGAGCCGGACCCTGATACGCACAACATCACGGCCGAGGCGGTCGCGCCCGCGATCGGCCCACGGACGAAGGCGATCATCCCGGTCCATCTGTACGGGCAGCCGGCGGACATGGACGCGATCGTCTCGCTCGGTCGCGAGCGCGGCGTCCACATCGTCGAGGACGCCGCGCAGGCGCAGGGCGCCCGCTACCGCGGACGTCGCGCAGGAGCGCTCGCCGACGCTGCCGCGTTTTCGTTCTACCCGGGGAAGAACCTCGGAGCGCTGGGGGACGCGGGCGCGATCACGACCGACGACGACGAGCTCGCGGAGCGCGCGCGGATGCTCCGCAACTACGGCTCGAAGCGCAAGTACCACCACGAGCTGCCGGGCGTCAACAGCCGGCTCGACTCGCTCCAGGCGGCGTTCCTGCGGGTGAAGCTGCGCCACCTCGACGAGTTCAACGACCGGCGGCGCGCCGTCGCGGCGCGGTACCGCGAGCTGCTCGAGGGCGAGCTCGTGCTGCCGGCCGTGCCCGAATGGTCCGATCCCGTCTGGCACCTGTTCGTCGTCCGCCACCCCGACCGTGACGCGCTCCAGTCCCGGCTCGATGATGCCGGCGTCGACACGCTGATCCACTACCCGATCCCGCCTCACTTGACCGGCGCCTATCCCGAGTACGCGGCGGCGCGGCTTCCCATTGCCGAGCGGCTCGCGAACGAGGTCCTGTCGCTCCCGATCGGCCCGCACCTGCCGGTCGACCAGGTCGACCGCGTCGCCGCGGCGTTCCGCGAGGCGCTCGCCGCGCCCGTCTCATGACGCCGGTCGGCGTGGCGCTCGTCGGACTCGGCTACTGGGGTCCGAACTTCGCACGGGTAGTCAACGAGCACGGCGACGCCACGCTGCTCTGGTGCTGCGACCGCAGCGAGCGGGCGCTGGCGTTGCCCGAACGCCGCTACCCCCATGTCGGCCGCACGACCGACGTGCGAACCGTGCTCGACGACGACGCGGTCGACGCCGTGATCATCGCGACGCCGACCGCGACGCACGGCGAGCTGGTCGTCGCCGCGCTCGAGGCTGGTAAGCACGTGCTGGTCGAGAAGCCACTCGCGGCGTCCACCGACGAGATCGATCGGGTCGCGACCGCCCGCGGCGACCGGGTCGTGATGGTCGGGCACACGTTCGTCTACAACACCGCGGTCGCCACGATGCGCGAGCTGCTGCGGGGCGGCGAGCTCGGCCGGGTCCAGTACGTCGACAGCGTGCGCGTCGCGCTCGGGCCGATCCGCCAGGACGTGAACGCGCTCTGGGACCTCGGCGCACACGACGCGTCGATCTTCCTCGACCTGCTGCCGGGCCGCCCGGTGACGGTGACGGCGATCGGACAGGACTACCTCCGCGACGGACATCCGGACGTCGTCTACTTCGGAGTTCGGTTCGATGACGGCGTGCTCGCGCACTCGCACGTCTCGTGGCTCGACCCGTACAAGGTCCGCCGGATCACGGTCGTCGCCGAGGAGCGGATGCTTGTGTTCGACGACGTCGCCCCGGACGAACGGTTGAAGATCCTCGAACGCGGCGCCAGCTACGACGCGCCCGCCGAGGCGGCCCGTGGGCAGAGCTTTGGCGAGTACCGCGCGGTGCTCCGCGAGGGGACGATCACGATTCCGCGGCTGCCGAACCGCGAGCCGCTGTCGGTGCAGTTCGAGGAGTTCCTGAGCGCGATTCGCGAGGGTCGACAGCCGTACTCGGGCATCGAGCAGGGACGCGACGTGGTCCGGGTGCTGGAGGCGGCACAGCGGTCGCTCGAAAACGGTGGCGCTCCGGAGCGCGTCTAGGATGGGACGCCGGTGAGCGTGTCCGCGACTCAGTCGGCAGGGGACTGGCCACGCGCGGAGCTCGAGGCGGTCCAGAGCTGCCCGGTCTGTGAGTCAAGCGATCGGGTACTGCTCCACGATGCTCTGACCGACCGCGTGTTCGGGGCGGCGCCCGGGCCGCTGGCGCCTGGTGCGCTGTACGGGCTGCGGCGCGGCGTATCTCGATCCGAGGCCGACCGAGGCGAGTATCGGTCGGGCGTATGAGACCTATTACACCCATGGGTCCGAGGGACCCTCGGCGCCCGAGTTGGGCGGCGCACGTCGCTTGCTGCTCAACTCGTACCTCAACGCGGCCTTGGGCTACGAGCTCCGGCCCGCGTTGCCCCTCGGTGGCGTGCTCGAGGCCATCGTGCCGCTCCGGGCTGCGGTCGCCGCGCGGGAGCTGCGCCATCAACGGGGCAACCCCGGAGGCCGGTTGCTCGACGTCGGGGCCGGCGACGGCACGTTCGTCGCTCAGCTCCGCCGCGTGGGTTGGGACGCGGAGGGGATCGATCCCGATCCGACCGCGGTCGCGGCGGCCCGCGAGCACGGGGTCCCGATGACGCTCGGGACGCTTGCGGATCCGAGTCTCGGCGGCGGGGCGTTCGATGCTGTGACGATGAGCCACGTGATCGAGCACCTTCATGACCCGGGCCGTGAGCTGCGGCGAATCCACAGGCTCCTGCGGCCGAACGGACGGTTGTGGATCGCCACGCCGAACCTCGAGGCGCTCGGTCATCGACTGTTCCAGCGCGACTGGATGCCGCTCGATCCGCCGCGTCACCTCGTCCTGTTCACGCGGTCCGCGCTCGATCGCCTGCTCCGGGCTACCGGGTTCGAACCGGAGTCGGCACCGCGCCCGGCTCCGGTCGCGTGGCAGACGTTCCCCCAGAGCGTCGCGATCCGCGCGGGTCAGCAGCGACCGATGGAGGTCGACCCCGCCAGCGCGAGCCGGTCGGTGCGGACCCGAGCCAGGATCGCTGACCGGCTCGGGTACAGCTCGCCGAGGCACGCGGAGGAGCTGGTTGCGATCGCACGGCGAGTCGGCTGATGGCGCGGCGCGTGCTGATCGTCACCGAGGATCCAGTCGGGGAGATCCTCGGCGGCGCCGCGATCCGTGCTTACGAGATGGCCCGGAGCCTCGTGGACGTGGCCGAGGTCACGCTGGCGGCGCCCGGCACGGAGCCGCCGGGGCTGGCGCCCGCGAAGTACGCGTCGTTCGCGCTCAACGATCCGGGGCCGCTCCGGGAGCTGTTCGAGGCTGCTGACGTCGTTGTCATGCGCCCGCCGAACCCGGTCGTCCTGGGGTGGCTGCGCCGGTCGGGGGCGAGGATCGTGTTCGACCTCTACGACCCGTTGCCGCTCGACGTCCTCGAAGCCCAGGCGTCGGCCTCCCGCCATCACCAGCTGCTCTGGAGCACGATCGCGCTTGACCAGTTTCTCCAGGCGTTGCACACCGGGCACCACTTCATCTGCGGGGGCAATCGGCAGCGAGATCTGTATCTCGGGGCAATGCTCGCGTCGCGACTGATTTCGCCGGGGGCGTACGAGTCCGACCCATCGTTCCGCTCGTTCATCGATCGGGTTCCGTTCGGCATCCCAGCGGAGGACCCGCGGCGCGTCGAGCGGGCGGGCCCCCGTCACCGTTTCCCCGGGCTCGGTGAGGACGCGAAGATCCTCCTCTGGAACGGCGGGATCTGGAACTGGCTGGACCCGGTGACGGCGGTGGCCGCGACGGTCCGGGCGGCCGAGCAGGATCCCCGGGTGCGGCTGGTGTTCATGCGCACGGGCGCGGGCGAAGGGCCGGAGCACCGTCAGGCGCACGCGGCGCTCGAACTCGCGGATCGGCTCGGCGCGCTCGAGCGATCCGTGTTCTTCAACGACGCGGTCGTGTCGTACGCAGAGCGAGCCAGCTGGCTGATGGACGCCGACGCGATGATCTCGACGAACCTCGACCACCTCGAGTCCAACTTCTCCTTCCGCACCCGTCTGCTCGACTGCTTCTGGGTCGGCGTCCCGGCGGTCTGCACCGGCGGCGACGAGCTCAGCGACCTGCTCGAACGCTGCGACGGCGGCGTGAGCGTGCCCTACGGCGACGTCGACGCGGTCGCGGCGGGCATTCTGCGCGTGCTCTCCGGTGACGGCGAGGGCTACCGCGACCGGCTGCTGGCCGCCGGCCGGGAGCTGGTGTGGCCGCTGGCCGTCGAGCCGCTAAAGCGGATCGTCCAGCTGGAGGGAGAGCCGCGAGCGCTCGGCGATCCGCTCGCACGACGGCTGTCTAGCCCGATGCGCAGGGGACGGTCCACTGCGATCCGGATGGCGCGTCGCGTGAGCCGCTGACGGCGGCCGCCTAGCCGACAGCCGTCGCTTCGTCCGAGCGACCGTTGGACCGCCCCGCACGCAGGCGCCGAACGATCCCGCGAGCTGCGTCCGAGACCTCCGGGGGGAGTGCGCCGAGCACCACCGCGAGCACGAGGTATGCGCAGGCGGCGATCACACAGTTGACGATCGCCGGGAGCGGGCTGAGCACCGCCACGAGGATTCCCGGGACCGTGCACAGCGCGATCCGAACGAATGGGCCGAGCGCGAACGCACGCGCCGCGCCGGCACGTCGGATCCAGTAGTAGACCGCGCCGCAGTAGACGACGTCCGCGACCACCGCGGCGATCGCAGCCCCGCGCGCGTGCCACAACGGGATGAACGCGCCCCCGAAGACGCCAACGGCTACAACGGCGATTCCCGAGGAGATCGCAAGCGCGCGGGTGCGGTTCATGCCGACCAGCGTGGTGGTCCAGCCGGCGGTGATGAACACCGTTATCAGCGCGATCCCCTGAATCTGCAGCACAGCGGCGGCGTTGAGGTACTGCTTGCCCCCCAGCAGGAGGATGATCGGGCGCGCGCCGGTCGCCAGGATCAGCGCCACGAATACGCCGAGCAGCGCCATCGTCTGAGTGAGCCTGAAGGTCACGTATTGGAGGCGTCCGGTGTTGTCCCGCGAGGAGACGCTCAGCACGGGAAGGGCGACTCCGACCAGCATCACAGGCAGGTTGAGGAAGATCTCGATCACCCGCTCGGAGGTCACGAAGTAGCCGACCTGCACCGGGTTCGGCTCCAGCACCGACATCAGGATCACGAGCAGCCGGAAGTAGAGGACCGCCAGCATCGCGGAGATCGCCAGCGGCAACGTCGCGAAAGCGAGCATCCGGAGCTCGGCCGCCGTCCACCGCGGCCTCACCAGGTGATCGCGGCGCAGCATCAACGGGGTGACCAGCAGAACGGCGAGCGCGGCGACCAGCTGTGCAGCGAAGAACGGCAGCAACGTGGCGCCGACCAGCACGAGCACCACGAAGCAGCCGGCGAGCACGATCTGCCGAAGCACGTCGTTGATCGCCAGCTTCCAGTTCTGAAGCTCGACGGACAGCGGCAGCAGCAGCGCCCCCTGGACGCTCAGAATGAAGATCCCCGCACCCGCGAGCGCGGTCCCCTGGACCATCACCGTCGGATAACCGGCGACGACCGCGAACGCGATCGCGAGCAGCACACCGACGGCGCTGAGGATGATCCGCAGCCCGACCAGATGCGACAGCACCGCCCGTCGCTCCTCGATCGTCTGGCGCATTGATAGCTCGCGCGAGCCGGTCAAGCCGAGGCCGGCGTCGCTTATCCCCTGCACGACTGCCAGCAGCGCCATCACGGTTCCGTAGCGACCGAAGTTCGCAACGCCGAGATGACGGAGCAGGAGCACCGCTGCGGCGGCGGTGATCAGGTTGACCGCGCCGAAGCCGATCGCGCGCTGCACGCCGCCGTGGACGACCCGTCGGGCGACGTCGGGACCTGCGAGCACGTCTTCGGGAGCGGAGGCGGCAGGGCTCGGCACGGGGACTGAGAGTAGTCCTGCACAAGGCGATGTACTGTCGCCTCGTGGCCACGACGATCCCGCTCCGAGCGCCGAAGGGCGCTGACTACTACACGCACGATCGCGCGGAGCTGATTGGGCGGCTTCCCACGCCGGTCGGGCGGGTTCTCGACATCGGATGTGGAGCGGGAGGGATCGCTGCGCCGCTCCGCGCCGCCGGCGCCACCTCGATCACCGGCATCGAGATGGTTCCGGAGGCCGCGTCGTTCGCGGAGCGGGTGTACGACGAAGTACACGTCGGCGACGCGCTGTCGGTGGCGCCCGTCCTCACCGGGCCGTTCGACACGATCCTCTGCTACGACGTGCTCGAGCACCTGTATGACCCGCTCGCGCTAGTCGGGGCGCTCACCGGCGTCGCCGCCGACCACGGTCGCCTGCACGTGTCGGTGCCGAACGCGAGCCACGTCTCGTTGCTTCGGGATCTGATCATCGGTGGCACGTTCGGCTATCAGCCCTCAGGTCACCGCGACGCCACCCACCTTCGGTGGTTCACACGGCGCGACATCGTCCAACTGATCGAGGAGGCGGGCTGGTCGGTCAAGACGGCCGCCCCGTCCGGGCTGCAGCGGCCCTCGCGGACGCTGCACAGGCTCACACGGGGGCGCAGCAGCGAGTACCTCGCCGCCCAGTGGTCGGTCCTGGCGACGCGCTGACGCCGGCAACCGATCTGTACCCTCCGGCCGCTATGGCGAACGCCCCCCGCGCGCTCATCACCGGAGTCACCGGCCAGGACGGCTCCTACCTCGCCGACCTCCTGCTCGAGAAAGGGTACGAGGTCCATGGCACGGTCCGCCGCTCCTCGACCGAGAAGTTCGAGCGGATCGAGCACATCCGTGACCGGATCACCCTCCACCAGGCCGACCTGCTCGACCAGCGCTCGCTCGTCGACGCGCTGCGGGCCGCTCGGCCGACGGAGGTCTACAACCTCGCCGCGATGTCGTTCGTCGCCGTGTCGTGGATCCAGCCGACGCTGACCGCCGAGTTCACCGGGGTGGGCGTGACCCGGATGCTTGAGGCGGTGCGCGAGGTGTGCCCCGACGCCCGCTTCTACCAGGCCTCATCGTCCGAGATGTTCGGCAAGGTCAGGGAGGTGCCCCAGACGGAGCAGACCCCGTTCTACCCGCGCTCGCCGTACGGCGTCGCGAAGGCCTACGGCCACTTCATCACGGTCAACTACCGCGAGTCCTATGGGCTGCACGCGAGCAGCGGGATACTTTTCAATCACGAATGCGTGTCGGCGGATGCACCGCTGGTCGTTCGTGAGAACGGGGTCGTGGCGGTCAAGACACCTGCCGATCTCGCTCCTGTCCGGAGCAAGGGAGCGAACGCCCAGTTCTTCGAGCCGAAGGGCTTGTTCGAGATCTGGGATGGGACTGACTTCACTCCGGTGGTCGCACTAACCGCGACTCGCCGGCGCGTGAATGACCCCGATCATCGACTGTTGTCGATCGAGGCCCGAGGCGGTCAGGTGACGGTTACCGCTCACCACAGCATGATCTCCGACGAGCAGCTGATTGTCCGCGCCGACGCTGTCGAGGAAGGCGACCACCTCGCCATCGCCGAGGATTTGCCTGGGCGCACCGGCTGGACGGTGATAACGGACGAGCAGGCCGAGCTGCTCGGATTGCTCTGCGCCGATGGTTGGGTTGACAAGAGCGGAACGAACATCAGCTTCACCAATAACGACGAGGCGCTGCGCGCCCGGGTGGCGGAGCTCTGGTCACGCTGCTTCCTTGGCGGCTCGCGCGAGTGGTTCGGCCGATCCGGCTTTTCTGAGAACGAGGTCGGCAAGCTAAGCCTGAACGGTGGGGCGAAGCTCGCCGTGGCTCCGCGAACAGCTCTACACGCGCACGGGCCACAAGCAGGTCCCGCCACTTGTCCTGAACGGCGACGAGGACGCTCAGCGGGCCTTCCTCGAGGGCTTCTATGCCGGTGACGGTCTCAAGCGCGGCAACGGTATGTCGTTCGTGACGAACAGTCCGGTGCTCGCTCAGGGGCTGTGCTGGCTCTACCACCTTGAAGGACAGCCGGCCTCGGTGTACGTCGAGCGGCGAGAGGCCGCCGTCTACTACCGCGTCAACCTCACCGCCGCCGTCCATGTCGGCGCCAAGGGCCAGCATCTTCGTCGCGATCCGGCCGAGGTCCGAAAGATTGTCGAGGTACCGGTGCCGGACGACGAATGGGTCTACGACCTCGAGACGGAGAGCGGGGTGCTCTGCGCCGGCGTAGGAAGGCTCATCGTCCACAACAGCCCCCGTCGCGGCCAGGAGTTCGTCACCCGCAAGATCAGCTGGCATGCCGCCGCTATCAAGCTCGGGATCGTCGACCAGCTGACGCTGGGAAATCTCGACGCGCAGCGCGATTGGGGATATGCGAAGGATTACGTCGAGGCGATGTGGCTGATGCTCCAGCGCGACGACCCCCGTGACTATGTGGTCGCGACCGGCGTGGCGCACTCGGTGCGGGAGTGCGTCGAGATTGCGTTCGATCAGGCGGGGCTCGAGCTCAACGAGCACGTGCGGATCGACGACTCGCTGATCCGGCCGGCGGAGGTCGACCACCTGATCGGCGACGCGACCAAGGCCGAGAGCGAGCTCGGGTGGAAGCCGCGCACGAGCTTCGAGCAGCTGATTCGCCTGATGGTCGATTCCGATCTCGAGGCGCTGAGCCGCCACACGGGGTGACCTCGGCAGGGGCGACCGGCAGGATCGCGCTGGTGACGGGGATCACCGGCCAGGACGGATCGTTCCTTGCCGAGCTGCTGCTGGTGAAGGGCTACCGCGTCGTCGGCACCGTCCGAGGCGCGCCGGAGGACCCGCTCGACTCGGCCGAGCATCTGCGGGACGAGCTAGAGCTCGTGCACGGCGACCTGCTCGAGCCCAACGGCCTCGCGGACCTCGTCGCGACGCTCCGCCCGGACGAGCTCTACCACCTCGCCGCGCCGTCGTTCGTACCCGACTCATGGGAGCGCCCGTTCCTGACCGTCCTCGCGATCACAGCGGCCACCGCGACGCTGCTCGAGGCCGTGCGCGATCGGAGCCCTCGCACCCGGGTCTTCTCCGCGACCTCCTCGGCGATGTTCGGCGACGCGCCGGAGAGCCCGCAGCGCGAGGACACCCCGTTCCGGCCGGCCAACCCCTACGCGACCGCGAAGCTCGCCGCCCACCAGCTCGTCGGCCAGCTCCGGGACCACGCCGGGATCTACGCCTGCTCGGGGATCCTCTACAACCACGAGTCCGAGCGGCGCCCGGAGCAGTTCGTGACCAGGAAGATCACCCGCGCGGCCGCCGCGATCAAGCTGGGGCTCGCACGGGATCTCGTGCTCGGCGACCTCGACGCGGTCCGCGACTGGTCGTTCGCGGGAGACGTGATGCGTGGGGCGTGGGCGGCGCTGAGCCGGGATCTCCCCGACGACTACGTGTTCGCGAGCGGCGTCGGCCGCACCGTCAGAGAGTTCGCGGAGGCCGCGTTCGGCCACGTCGGCCTGAACGCGGACGAGTACATCCGCGTCGACCCCGCGCTGGTCCGTCCGGCCGAGAGCGCGCCGCTGATCGGCGACGCGAGCCGCGCCCGCGAGCGGCTCGGGTGGGAGCCGGCGGTCGGCTTCGAGGAGCTCGTCGCGCGGATGGTCGACGCGGACCTGCGCGCGCTCGCCGACGAGGTCAGCGCGCGGCCCGGGTAGCGGGCCCGCTCGGCACGCGGTCGAGCGAATTGACGCACAGGCCGGCCATCACCCCGCGCAGCAGCACGTTGCCCGCCTTGCGGAGCGACTCCGGAGTGTCGTCGCGGTGGATCAGCTTCCACGTCTCCGCGCATGTAGGGGACGTCGAGGTACTCGGCGGCCCGGCCCCCGGCCAGCTCGTCGAGCGTCGCCTCCACCTCGTCGGCGGTCCCGCGTAGTCGCGGGACGACGTCGGCCGCCTGTACCCCCAGCCGCCGGTTGAGGCGCACCGCGGTATGCGGCTATCGGGCGGGGAGCGCCAGCGGCTGGCGCTCGCGCGGGCCGTGCTCCGCGCCCCAGAGCTGTTGATCCTCGACGAGGCCACGAGCTCGCTCGACGCGGCGAATCGCGACGCGATCTGGACGGCCGTCGGCTCGTTGCGGGGACATACAACCGTGTTGCTGATCAGCCACGAGGACGCCACGCTCGACCGCGCGGACCGCGTCGTGGTGCTCGATCGCGGCACTGTGCTGCGCACCTACGCCGCCCCGCGAGCCGCGGGGGCGATAATTTCGAGCTAGTGGCCGTCCTCCGTCGTTTCAGCCTCACTCCGACCCAGTACCGCCGTGTCGCGTACGTCGCGCTCGGGGCGCTGACGCTGATCGTGCTCACCGGCGCCGCCGTCCGGCTGACCGACTCCGGGCTCGGGTGCCCGGACTGGCCGAGGTGCTACGGAAAGGTGCTGCCGCCGCTCTCCACGCACGCGGTGATCGAGTACTCGAACCGGGCCGTCTCGGGGATCGTCGGGTTGATCGCGGTCGCCGCGTTCGTGCTGGCGTTCTTCCGCCGCCCGTTCCGCCGCGACCTCATGTGGTGGTCGCTGACGCTGCCCGTCGGCGTCCTCGCCCAAGCGGTTCTCGGCGGTTTCACGGTGCGCGAGCACCTCGCGCCCGGGTTCGTGATGGGCCACTTCGCGCTGTCGATGATCGTGCTGATCGGCGCGGTCGGGCTCGCGTGGCGTGCGACGTACGAGCCAGGAGAGCGGCCCCGCTCGGGCGACAGGCTGACGGTCTGGTCGATTCGGGCGCTGCTGCCGATCGGGGCGATCACGATCTTTGCCGGCACCGCGGCGACCGCCGCCGGGCCGCACTCCGGCGGGGTGTCGGGCCAGGACGTCCACCGGCTGAGGTTCAAGGGCAACGACACGCTCAACTGGGTGATTCACCGCCACGCGACGATCGCGGCGATCTTTGGCGTGCTCGTGATCGCGGTATGGCTCCTGGCCCGCCGCCGCGGCGCCAGCCGCACGGTCGAGCCGCTCACGGTCCTCGGCGTGCTGATGGCCGCACAGGGCCTTGTCGGCAGCGTCCAGTACGAGCTGCACCTGCCGGGGGACATCGTCTGGGTCCACGTCGGCCTCGCGACCGCGACGTGGCTGGCGCTGCTGTGGGCCGTGGCCGCCGCGGGCACCCTGCTGCCGCGGGAGGCTGTCGTGGAGGATGCCGGGCCGGACGTCGCCTCGCGCGAGGTGCGCGAACTCGAGGTGATCGGGCGATGACCGCCGACCGCGCCGCCCCGGCTGCGCCGCCTCGCACGGCGCGCAAGGGCGATCCGTCGCTCAGCATCCTCGTCGTCGACGACGAGTCCGACCTGCGGGAGATGCTGACGCGCTCGTTCTCACGCGAGGGCCACCGGGTGGTCGCGGTCGCCGACGGGCGCACGGCGATCGACCGCGCCGGCACCGAGCACTTCGACATCGTGCTGCTCGACGTCGCGCTTGGCCCCGGTCCGGACGGTTACGAGGTGTGCCGCACGCTCCGGGCACGGCGGAACGTCGTCCCGATCATCATGCTGACCGCGCTCGACTCGGAGGCCGACGCGGTGCTCGGGCTCGAGGCGGGCGCCGATGACTACGTGACCAAGCCGTTCGGCCTCGCGGAGCTGCGCAGCCGGATCCGCGCGGTGCTCCGGCGCACAGGGACGCGCTCGCTCGGCGACGAGCTGCAGACCGTCGGCCCGATCACACTCGACCGGGCGCAGCGCGAGGTCACGATGGACGGCAAGGCCGTGCGGCTCACGTTCTCCGAGTTCGAGCTGCTCGACGCGCTGATGGCCGACCCCGGCAGGCTGCTGAACCGCCAGGAGCTGCTCCGGGCGATCTGGGGCGACAGCGCGTACCGCGATCCGCGCGCGATCGACGTGCACATCCGGCACCTGCGCGAAAAGCTCGAGCCGGAGCCCGACAAGCCACGCCACATCCTCACCGTGCGGGGCGCCGGGTACCGGTTACACGGAGCGTGACCGTGCGCGGGCGGCGAGGGTCCTGAGGATGCGAGCGCGACCGCGGCTCCCCGCCTTCGGTCTGCGCAGCCGGATCGCCGGCGCGATTCTCGGAACCGCGGTGGTGACGCTGATCGTCGCCGCGATCGCGCTGCTGGGGCCGTTGGAGACCTCGTTGCGGAACGCCGAGCTGAAGACGCTCCAGCAGCAGGTGAACCGAGGATCGATCGGAGCGTTCAAGAGCGTCGACCCCTCGATCGCTCTCTACTACCGCGTCCCATCTTCGTACCGAGGCCTTCACGCCCGGGGCACGCGGGCTCGGGAAGCCTTGCTAAGGGCGGAACGAGACATCGGGGCACGGATTGGCGCGTCAGAGGTGGCGCTGCTCGGGTTCCCGAGCCCGTCCGGCCACGGCAGTCCGATCGTAGTCTGGCCGGACTCGGATCTTGTTCCGTCAGACTCGTTCAACGACGTCCCGAAGGCCTTCCAAAGCCGCCGGGGGAACTACACGTTGGGATCGATCGACGGCGTAGAGAGCGTCCGCGCGGCGATCCCTTTCAGCGTCCCCAGCAGCACCGACAAAGGGGTCCAGAACCGGTGGGTGCTGGCGGTACGTAAGCCGCTCGCGGAAGTCAGCGCGGCGGTGTCCGCGGTGCGGACCGCGTTCCTGGTGGCCGCGCTCGTCGCGCTCGCGCTGACGCTGATCATCGGCATCCCGCTGTCGGCTCGAATCGTGCGGCGGCTGCGGCGGCTGCGCCAAGCAGCGCTTCGGGTCGCGCGGGAAGGGCCGGGGGTCGAGGTTCCGATCGACCGCGCGCGCGACGAGGTCGGCGACCTGGCGCGGACGTTCTCGTTGATGCAGCAGCAGCTGCTCCAGCAGGAGGAGGCGCGACGGGCGTTCGTGGCGACCGCGTCGCACGAGCTCCGTACCCCGCTGGCGACGCTCGACGGGATGCTCGAGCTGCTGCACGAGGACTTCAGGAGCGGAACCGTGGATCTCGAGGACGCCGAGTCATTGGTCGAGCGGGCCCGAGTCCAGTCGCGACGCCTCGGCCGGCTCGCCGCCGATCTGCTCGACCTCAGCCGGATCGACGCGCAGGTCGACCTCCGCTCCGAGCCGGTCGAGCTCGGGGAGCTCAGCCGCGCAGTGCTCGCGGAGTTCGACCTGGGCACCTCTGAGCGACAGATCGAGACGACGCTCGACGACAACGGCGGCTCGGTGTGGGCGCTCGGCGACCCGGGCAGCGTCGCGCGGATCCTCCGGATTCTGCTCGACAACGCGCTCCGCCACAGCCCCGACGGCGGCAGCGTGCTCGTCGAGCTCCGCAACGGCTCGGCCGCGTCGCTGAGCGTCAGCGACAGCGGCCCCGGCGTCCCGCCCGAGGAGCGCGAGCTGATCTTCGACCGGTTCAAGCGGGGCCGCCAGACATCAGGTCAGGCGGGCTTCGGCCTGGGTCTCGCGATCGGCCGCGAGCTCGCGACCCGGATGGGCGGCGACCTGGTGCTCGAGCCGGGCAACGGGCACGGCGCGCGGTTCAGCCTGACGCTACCGGCCGCGAAGGCGCCCGAGGAGGAGCCGCTGGTCGCTTCATAGCGCCGCGTTCTCTGCGGATCCATACCGCTATGAGCGGCATAGATCCCCATCGTTCACAAAAAACGCCCCTCTGGCAGCATGCCTACGATGGATGAGCGGTTGATGAAGTCGATGCTGGAGGTCGACGAGCGCCACTGGTGGTACCGGGGGCGACGGCGGATTGTGCGCGCCGAGCTCGACCGGCTGCCGATTCGCAACGGCTCGGCGACGGTGCTCGACGCGGGCTGCGGCTCGGGCCGCACGCTCCAGGAGCTGACCGACTACGGCAACGTCCACGGGATCGAGCTCGACCCGGACGCGGCGGGGTTCGCGGCGTCGAAGGGCTACGGCGAGGTCCAGGTGGGGCGGCTCGAGGAGCTTCCGTGGGCGGACGACACGTTTGACCTGATCACCTGCCTGGACGTGATCGAGCACACGCCCGACGACCGCGCGACGCTGACCGAGCTGCGACGTGTGACCAAGCCCGGCGGGTGGCTGCTCGTCACCGTGCCGGCGTATCAGGCGCTCTGGTCCCTGCACGACGAGGCGAACCACCACTTCCGCCGCTACGGGCGGCGGGCGCTCCGCCGCGTCGCGGCCGAGACCGGCTGGCGGGTCGAACGCGTGACCTCGTTCAATACCGTCCTGCTGCCACCCGCCGCGGTCGTACGGCTCGCCCAGCGGCGACGGCAGCCGGATTCTGATTACACCCCGCAGCTAGAGCTAGGGCCGGCTTGGCTCAACGAGGTGCTCGAGCGGCCCCTCCGCCTGGAGGCGCGGTGGCTGGCGCGTGGCGGGACGCTTCCCGCCGGGCTGTCGCTGCTCGCGGTGCTGTCGAAGCCGATGCCGGCCAAGTGATCGCCCGCCTCGCGGCGATCATCGGTCTATCCAACAGCCTCGGCTACCTGCTGCCCGCGATCATCGGGCTGGAGTCGATGGGGGTCCCCTCGCCGGGGGAGACGGCGCTCGTGCTCGCGTCGATCCTCGCGAGCCAGGGCAAGCTCCAGATTGAGCTGGTGATCCTGATCGGCGCGGTCTCGGCGATCATGGGTGACAACCTCGGGTACCTGCTGGGTCGCCGCTTCGGCCGGGACGTGTTCACCGCGCGCGGGCCCTTCCAGCATCACCGCGTGCGGGCGATCGAGGCAGGCGACCGGTTCTTCGACAAGCACGGCCCGAAGGCCGTGTTCTTCGCGCGCTGGATCGCGCTCGTGCGCTTCGCCGCGGCGTGGCTGGCGGGGATCAACCACATGCACTGGCGCACGTTCTTCTTCTGGAACGCTCTCGGTGGGATCTCGTGGGCGATCACGTTCGGGCTGGTCGGCTACTTCGGCGGCAAGGCTGCCGCACACGTGCTCACGGACGTCGGGATCGCGGGCGCAATCCTGCTCGTCGTCGGGATCGTCGGGGGCTTGATCTACCTCAGGCTGAAGGATCGTCGCGAACAGCCGGATCGTGACGAAGAGCGCAAGAGTTGATGCAGTAGCGCTGCCCGGTAGGGGCCGGGCCGTCGTCGAACACGTGGCCCAGATGCCCGCCGCATCGGCGGCACAGCACTTCGGTGCGAACCATCAGGAAGCTGCGATCGCGCCGCAACTCGACGTTCTCGGCGACGGCGGGCTCGTAGAAACTCGGCCACCCGGTGCCCGAGTCGAACTTCGTCCCGGCCGCGAACAGCTCCGCGCCGCAGCCCGCGCAGCGATAGGTGCCGTCCTCCTTCATGTGCACGTAGTCGCCTGTGAACGGCCGCTCGGTGCCGTGCCGGCGCAGGATCTCGTACTGCTCGGGCGTGAGCCGCTCGCGCCATTCCTGGTCGCTCAGCTGGACCTCGCGCTGGGTGTCGGTCTCATGTGTCGCCATGACTGCAACGGTAGCGACCGCCGCACGACCCACGGACGCGCCCACGGCGCCGGTCGAATAGGTTTCCGGGAATGGATTTCGGCATCGGGATCTTCCCCACCGAGGACGCACAGCTGCCGTCCGAGCTCGCGAGGATGGCAGAGGAGCGCGGGTTCGAGTTTCTGCTGTTCCCCGAGCACACGCACATCCCAGCCAGCCGCGCGACGCCGTACCCCGCCGGCGGCGAGCTGCCGCCCGAGTACAGCCGCACCTACGACCCGTTCGTCGCGCTGACGGCCGCGGCGACGGTCACCGAGCGGCTGAAGATCGGCACCGGAATCTGCCTGGTGATCGAGCGCGACCCGATCACGACCGCGAAGGAGGTCGCGTCGCTCGACTACCTCTCGGGAGGGCGGTTCCTGTTCGGAGTCGGCGCCGGCTGGAACGTGGAGGAGATGGAGAACCACGGCACCGACCCCGCCCGCCGGTTCGGGATCATGCGCGAGCGGATCGAGGCGATGAAGGCGATCTGGACCGAGGATGAGGCGAGCTACTCGGGCCGCTACGTCAACTTCGAACGGATCTGGAGCTGGCCGAAGCCGCTGCAGAAGCCGTACCCGCCGATCCTCGTCGGGGGCAACGGTCCGAAAGTGATCGACCGGGTGCTGGCCTACGGCGACGAGTGGATGCCCAACCGGGTCGGCTCAGACGACGAGATGATCGCGCGGATCGAGGAGCTCCAGCGGCGCGCCGATGAGGTTGGCCGTGGTCCGATCCCGGTGCGGCTCTCCGGCCTGATGCGCGACCCGGAGCGGCTCGAGCGGCTCGAGCAGGCCGGCGTCACGAGCGGGTGGTTCTGGCTGCCGTCCAGGGACCGCGACGAGATCCTCCGGGCCTTCGACAAGTACGCCGAGGCGATGGAGGAGTATCAGGGCTCGAGGTAGCTCGAGCCGGCGCGCGGGTCGGGGTCCGCCGCCTCCATAACGAGCGTCGACCACGCGAAGCTCATTGTGCCCATCCCGACCCCGGTGTACGGGTCGTAGTACTCGCGTAGTCCGCTCGCGTCGACGAGCGCGGTCAGCCGCCGCCCGAGCTCCTCGGCCTGGTCGTCGTACCCGAGGCGCACCAGGCCGAGCCACACCAGCCACGCGGAGTTGATCCAGGTAGGTCCGCGCCAGTAGCGCTTGAGCCCCGGAAACTCCGTGTCCTTGCGCGAGAACGAGGGTTCGGTCGCGGCCACTGACGGCACCGGGAAAGGCAGCCAGAAGCGGTCGGAGTCGAGCAGGTGCTCCTCGACAAGCCGGCGGCCGATGTGCTCGGGCAGGTCCGGGAGGGCCAGTGGCGACAGCGCCGCGCACGTGAGCGGCGGCCGGCTCGTCGGCCCCGGATGCGACAGCGGCCAGAACAGGCCGCTGCCCTCGTCGTACATGCGGTCGACGATCGCCGGAGTCAGCGACGGCTGGCCGAGCGCGAGCCTCGACAGCCCGTAAAGCACGTTCGTCATCACCTCACAGCACACCGGCCCCCCAGCGTTGACGATCCGGCGCATGTCGTAGCCCAGCTGCCGGTTGCGCCGCACCAGCCCCACGAACCCCGGCTTCGCGTGGCAGCGCCCGCGCCAGATTGGAT
Source organism: uncultured Solirubrobacterales bacterium (assembly GCA_963788565.1). Lineage (GTDB taxonomy): Bacteria > Actinomycetota > Thermoleophilia > Solirubrobacterales > Solirubrobacteraceae > Palsa-465. The sequence goes on from CAWBHJ010000003.1 coordinate 321,391, forward strand.
CGAACTGCGGCGAGTCGTCGAGCCCCGACTCGTCGGGCTGGACGATCCAGATCAGGCCGTCGCCGTCGAGGTCGCGGTTGGCCTCGAGCCACTCGTGCTGGCGGACGATGCCGGGCACATCCGCCGGGTCTCCGACCGCGATCCGCCATGCCCATGCGAGCACCGGCGGCTGGATGCTCGAGGTCATCAGATCCGACCGCGAGAGCACGTTGTAGGTGAACCGGCGATACCCGGTCGGCGGCCCGCCCCAGAAGATCGTGTGGCCGATGAAGCCGTCGTCGCGCTGGGCTCTCAGCAGCGTCTCGAGCTCGTTGCGCGCCTTAGCCTCGTCGACCCGCCGCCACACTGCCGCGGCGAAGCACGAGTCCCAGAACCACTGCCATGGGTAGTGGCCCGGGCTGGGGCGGGTGTAGGCGTAGGGGATGGCGTCCGCGTGGACACCCTCGATCCAGTTCTGGCGCAACGTCCGCTCGCACATCGAGCGGACCCGTTCGACCGCATCGACCTCGAGCATCTCGCTACCGGACCCGGATCCGGCGCGCGAGGAACTCGATCACGGCCTCCGTCGTGCCGTTTGGCTCGTCCTCCCAGACAAAATGCCCGGCGTCGTCGAAGACCCGAAGCTCGGAGTCCGGGATCTCGTCGTGGAAGCGCTCGGCCAGCTTCGGCGTGGCGAACTGGTCGTGCGCCCCCCAAACGAGCAGCGTCGGCAGCGCCAGATGCGTGAGGCAGCTCTCATACGGGGCGAGCTTCTCGAAGTCCCCCGAGCGGTACAGCTCGAGATGGCCCTGCCGGCGAACGTCGTCTGCAAATCCCTTCCAGTACTCGTCCAGCGCCCGGTCCGAGATCCCGGTCGACAGCGACTTCATCAGGGCGTCGAAGCCCTCGCGCGTGAAGCCGGCGATCAGCTGCTCGCCCTCGTCCGGCGTCCGCAGTGTGTTCGCGAAGTCGTGCCAGCGGCGGTCGGCGAAGAACCCGCCATCCGAGATCACCAGCGCGCTTACGCGGTCCGGGTAGTCACAGGCCCACCGCAGGCCCACGAGCACGCCCCAGTCGTGCGTGACGAGCGTCACCGGGCCAGGGTCGAGCTCGGCCATGAACCGCTCGAGCGCCACGATGTGTCGCTCCCAGGTCCCCGGTGGGTCCGGAGCCGAGTCCCCGAAGCCGGGCAGATCCGGCGCGAGCCCCCGCCAGCCCGCGTCGCCGAGCGCGGTCAGTAGCTGGTGCCACATGTAGGAGGACTCTGGATAGCCGTGAACCAGCAGCACCGCGGGCGAGTCCTCGAGCCCGCTGTCCCGGTAGGCGAGGCCGGCCGCGTACTTCATCGGGTGTGGAAATGCACCGGGACGAGTCCGCGGAGCGCGTCACACACTCGCGGCGGCATCTGCCAGCGACCGCTGGCGGCGCCGCGCAGCAGCGTCTCGAGCGGGCTGCCGAGGCCCTTCGGTGCGAGCTCGACCTCGTACTCGAGTGTGCCGCCGCCCACCTCGACGATCGATACGGTGCCGCCGGTCCCCTCGAGGAATGACGCGGTTGCCGGATTGTCGCCGGCCATCAGCGCGGTGAAGCGCTTGATGCCCTCCCGACGCGCCCGGTTGGCCAGGCGCTCGAGCAGAACCGTCCCGAGGCCGCGACGCTGCCAGTCGTCCGTGACCGTGACCGCGACCTCGGCCCGCGAGGGGTCGTCCTCGTCACGCACGAACCGAGCGACGGCGATGCCCTGGCCGGTGGCCGGGTCGATCGCGCCGAGCGCCTCGTGGCGGTGTCCGTCGACCTCGGTCAGGTACTTGAGCTCGGAGCGCGACAGCGTCGGCTTGCTGGTCAGGAACCGGAGCCGGCGCGACTCGGCGCTCAGTCGTTCGAAGCCGGCCGCAATCAGCGGCGCGTCGCTCGGCGTGATCCGCGAGATCCGTACCTGGCTCCCGTCCTTGAGAGTGACGTCCTCGGGCGGGTAGGAAGGCGGGGCGTCACGGGCGGGCGTGGTCAAGGCTGACGGGGCTCTCGGCATGCAGTTGAACCTAACAGCATCACCGGACCAGGCAGTTGGGGCTCTGGGGCCCGTTCGCGGGGAACGCGTGCGCCAGACCGTGGGCGATGTCGTGCGACCGCGCGACATACCCCGGCGAGAAGTAATGGATCCCGTCGGGGATGAACCACTTGCGCTTCGCGTACGACGCCCAGTCGAACACCCGCATGTTCGGGTAGCGCGCGCAGTCCGCGAGCAGCGTCCGGTTCCACACTTCCATCTGGTCCTCCGCGTACGGGTCGCCGTGCGGGAGCAGCGTGATCGAGTCGATCCACATCACCGGCTGCCTGCCGATGATCCCCATCATCCGCCGGATCCGGAACTGGTAGCTCGGGCCGCCATCGTGGACGTTGTCGACCTCGTTGGTGCCGAGCGCCAGGATCCAGCAGCCATTGAAGCCCTGCGAGATGTGATTCTGCGCAACCGTCGCCGCGTTCGCGTTTCCCTCGAACGTCTCCACGATCGAGCGCGCGCCGGAGATCTCCGGGATCGTCGTCTGCACCCCGACGTCCGCGAGCTCGCCCGGGAGCTGAAGCTTCTGGTTGGGGATGTAGTCGTTCGAGGTCTCGCCCTCAGAGGTGGAGTCGCCGATGTAGACGACCGACTTGCAGGAAGTCCGATTCGAGACCGGGGCGGGTCTTCGCGCCGGGGTGGTCGCCGTCGTGGCGGTCGAGGGCACTCGGTGCGCGGTGGCCACCACACCGCCCACGGCCGGACCATTGGCAAGGTGAGGGATGCTCGCGATCTTCTGGACGCTCGTCGAGGTCAGGCTGGCGGAGGCGACGGGCAGCGCTCCAGCCAGCCCGAGCACCGGCACGAGCACGGCGACGAGCAGCGCCGAGAGCGCCACCGCGCGGGGCTGCGACCCGATCCGGCGAGCGCCCGTGCGGAGCTGGCGCCACATGCGGCCGAGCGCGCCATGGCGGATCGGCTCCTCGACGTACCGCCACGAGAGGCTCGCGATCGCGAACGTCGCGGCCACCTCGAGCGTCCCCCGCAGCCACCCGGGCGTCTCGCCCGCCGGGGTCGCCAGCACGATGATCGGCCACTGCCACAGGTAGATCCCGTACGAGCGGATGCCGACCCATCGCAGCGGTCTGGCGCCGAGCAGAGAGCCGACGCGGCTGAGCGGGTGGACGACGGCGGCCACGACTGCCGCGGTCGCGACCGACAGGATCAGGAATCCCCACGGGTAGAGGAAGCCGGTGAACGCGTCGGTCGTCGCAATCAGAACGACGATCGCGACGATCCCGCCGACCGCGATCCCGTCGAGCAGCACCGGCAGCCGCGTGTTGACCGCGGCGCGGCGGGGGAGCTCGCTCGGCCAGATGATCGCCAGCGCCGCCCCGATCAGCAGCGTGAAGGCGCGCCCGTCGGTGCCCTCGTACGCGCGGGTGGGATCGTAGCCGGGGTGGAACAGGAGCCCCATCGCGACGATCGACGCGACCGCGAGCCCGAGCGTCATCGTCAGCAGCCCGCGCCGGGTGGGCGCCACCCGCACGGTCAGCACCAGCAGCCACGGCCACACGAGGTAGAACTGCTCCTCGATCGACAGCGACCACAGATGGTCGAGCGGGAGCGGCGTCGCGAACCGCGCGAAATACGAGCCGTGCTGCGCGATCGTCGACCAGTTCGCGAAGTAGAAGGCGCCGGAGACCACCTGGCGGCGAACCTGGTCGAGCTGCGAGGCGTCGAATAGCGCGACCCACACGCTGACGACGGCGAGCATCAGGAACAGCGCGGGCAGCAACCGGCGGGCGCGCCGCAGCCAGAACGTCCCCAGTCCGAGGTTGCCGTGCCGGCGCCACGACATCAGCAACAGGTCGGTGATCAGGTAGCCCGACAGCGTGAAGAACACGCCGACTCCGAGCATCCCACCCTTCGCCCACGGCAGCCCCAGGTGGTACGCGATCACCGCGATCACCGCGAGCGCACGGATCCCGTCCAGACCGGGGACATAGCGCCGGCCCTGTTGGATCGGTCGCGGCATCGCTACACCGCCCGGCGTGGGATGCGTGAGCTATGCGCTCGCGCGCTCACCCGCGCAAGTGTGCCGCAAGGTGCGGCGGGGCCTATGACCCGCTACGGGAGCTTGCCCTTGAGCGCGTTCGCGAAGGTCCAGTACGCGGGGCGTGGCTTGCCCTGCGGGCCGAGCAGCCCGGAGTCCCAGGGTGAAGCGGTCGTGGCCTGGAACTGGTAGTGGTAGATCCGCTGGATCCGATGGTCTCGCTTCGGTAGCGAGAACAGGTAGCGCTCGTCGACGTTGGCGCGGCTGGGCGAGAGGTTCGGACAGCCGCAGTGGCCGCGGCGCTCGACTCCGCTGACCTCCGTGAGCCAGATCGCACCGCTGGTGACGCTTTCCAGCGCGCGGATCTGCGAGGTGGTGTGCGCACGGATGTCGTCGTAGGGGTGGATCGCCCACGCCTTCGGGCGGGCGTGCAGGGCCCTGGAGTAGGCCCTGACCCAGCCGGCGAGATTCTGACTCGCGGGGCGGTACACGTCGCCGGCGACGATCGTGCAGCGGTGGCACCAGTACGCGAGCGTGTTGAAATAGCCGGCGGCGAGACTCGGGTTGTTCGCGAGCGCCGGGCGGTAGATCCAATCCGGCTCGTTCCACGGCGTGTAGATCTTGACCTGAGGGAAGTTATGCAGGAACGCCTTGATCGCGGCTGTGTAGACGGGAATGCTGGGGATGTAGTTGCCGTTGCCGGCGAACGAGATCATCGGCGTGACGTGGTCGACCTGTGCGTAGTGGACCCACTTCTTCGTGGCGTTGAGCTCCGTCTTGTTTCGCTCCACCGCCGCGTTCCAGGAGACGATCAGACGCGCGGTCGGGACGTGCAGCCGAAGGAACAGTCCCGTCTGAAACATGTACGGACCGTTGTCGCTGACGCCGACCGTGAGGTTGAGCCTCTTCGGCTTCGGCTTCGGCTTGGATTTCGCGTTAGACGTCGGGTGGTTGGTGGCGTTGTAGGTCGGCGATGGGGTCGGCGCCGGCGCCTGGGACGCGCCGCCGGTAGAAGCGGCCGCGGGGGCGGCGGGCGCCGCGCCGCTCGAGGCGAGCGAGGCGACTGATGCGAGAGAAGACGTCGAGCTGCTCGACGGGGTGTTCGAGCCGGACGATTTCGAAGCGGCGGCGACGCCCGCCGCGAACCCTCCCGAGCCGGTTGCGGCCGCGCCACCGGACGAGGTGTTCTGTGGCACGGTCACGGTCGACGACCCCGAGCCTGCCGTGGTCCGCTGGGGCGTCTGCGCCCTCAGCTGGTAGGTCTTGTGCGGAGAGCCGGCAAGCGGCGCGGCGAGGCCGATCGCGACCGCGCCCAGACCGAGGAACACCAACATCGGGCGATTCCGCCCGACCAGACGACGCGCGCGAGGATTCGACAGCGCCCTGACGCTGCCGTTGAACAGAGCTCTGGTGCTGCCGCTGAAAAGCGCGCGGAACCGCTGGTTGAACTTCACTCGATCGTCGCCTCCTGGATGGTGTGCTCGTCGAACGAGGCTTGCCGGCCTTCGCAATTGCTACCCAACTTGGTTAAGAAACCCCCGTTCAGCCCCGAGGTTGCGCCTTTGGTCCAAGTCCTGGCGCTGCTCTTATGCGCTCCTTACGCGCGCCGCCACGTCCCCGAGTTCTGAGATGTGCCGTTCCTTGACGGCGTTGGGCAGGAACGAAGCCTCAAAGCTGTTGCGCGCGACCTGGACGATCTCGTCGTCGGTCAACCCCATTCCGCCTTCCCCCAGGACCGCGAAGTTGGCTCCGATGTAGCCGCCGAAATACGCGGGATCGTCGGAATGGACGCTCACCATCACGCCGCGACGGAGCAGCTCGGGCAGCTGGTGCTCGCTCAGCTCGTGCACGACCTTGAGCCGAAGGTTGGAGAGCGGGCACATCGTCAGCGGAATCCGCCCTCGGCTCAGCCGGTCGACGAGCTCCGGATCCTCGAGCGCGGCATTGCCGTGGTCGATCCGCTCCCATCCGAGCTTGAGCCCCTCCCAGATGTACTCGGGCGGTCCCTCCTCGCCCGCGTGGCCCACCCTGTGCTTGCCGAGCTCCCCGGCGCGGTCGTAGGCCTCGCGGAAGCCCGACGGAGGGTTGCCGCGCTCGGACGAGTCGAGCCCGACACCGATCCACTGCTCCCCGAACGGCAGCGCCTGCTCAAGCGTCCGCGTCGCCTCGGCCCCGCTCAGATGGCGCAGGAAGCAGATGATCAGGTGCGAGCTGATCCCGAGCCGGTCGCGTCCCTCGGCGAGGCCGTCGTTGATCCCGCCGATCACGGTCTCCATCGAGATGCCGCGGGCGGTGTGGGTCTGGGGATCGCAGAACACCTCGGCGTGGCGCACGTTGTCCGCGGCGGCTCGTTCGAGGTAGGCGATCGTCAGGTCGTAGAAGTCGCGCCGGGTCCTCAGCACCTCGCACGCCGCGTAGTAGATGTCGAGGAAGTCCTGAAGCTCGTTGAAGTCGTAGGCCGCCCTGACCGAGTCGATGTCCGGGTATGCCAGCTCGACCCCGTTGCGCTCCGCCAGCGCGAACATCAGCTCGGGCTCGAGCGTGCCTTCGATGTGGAGGTGGAGCTCCGCCTTCGGGAGCGCCTGCGCCAGATCCGTCACCGCGGTCCACTGTATCCGCGGTTTTACGACCTCGTTACCTAGTGGTTGCACCATCCAATGAACGTAAGGAGGTTCTTATTCCCTGGACGCAACAAGTACTGGTCGTGGCCAACCAGACCGCCGGCTCCGAGGAGCTGATGCGCGCGCTGGTCGAGCGGTCCGAGCGCACTCGGATCGCCGTTCACCTGATCGTTCCCGCGCCACCGCTCGGCGGCGGACGCGAGAGCGCGACGGCCACCTGCGAGACGGCGCTCGCGCGGTTTCGTGACGCCGGCCTCGAGGCCGACGGATCGGTGGGCCACGTCGATCCGTTTCTGGCGGTGATGGACGTCTGGGATCCGCGACGCCACGACGAGATCCTCGTGTCAACGCTCCCGATCGGCGTGTCCAAGTGGCTGAGCGCAGGACTTCCGCAGCGCATCGAGCGCGCAACCGGGGCCGTCGTCACCCACGTTGTATCCCCACCTGCCGGCCGGGCGGCGGCGACGCGTCCCGCGCCCGTCCGTGAGTCCCGCGGCATCCTCAGCCCGCTCTCCGTGCTCGGCTGGGGCCCCACTAACCGGGCGTAGCGGGCGGGCGCCGGGCCGCCCCGGAGCGGCCACGAGAACCCGCGGAGTGTGTTAGACACAGCGGGGGATGGCGGTCCGGACCGTCAGCGTTCTGTTAGCGATCGGCGCGTTGGTCGCCGCCGCGCCCGAAGCGTCGGCTCGTCCCAGCGGCGCGTACGCCGCATCTGATCCAGTGCTCGTCGCGATCGCGGCCGCGCAGGCGAGCGGCGGCATCGACGCCGGCGAGGCGGCCACGTTCCGTGGCACCTACGCGAACGCCGAGCGCGAGGTCGGGGTCCTCGGCGGCCTGCGGGCGCGGGAGCTCGGCTCTTCGCTCGACGTCGTCCGCGGGATCGCGGCGCGCGGCTCGCTGACGCCCAGCCGAATGCGGGCCGTGTTCCTGACGCTCCGCCACAACGTGCGCTGGTGGGGAGCGAACGGGCCGCCGACCGCGGGGTCCGGCGGCGAGCCCGGGGCCAAGGGCCGTCAGTGCAACCCGCCCGCGAGCGCCGACGCGCGCGCCGCGAACATGACATTCAGCGGCAGCGGCGTCGTGTTCGAGTACTACCCGGGGCTGGGTCTCCAGCTGCAGGTGAACGCGACGTTCAGCGCGGCTGAGGCGATGCTCCAGTACGGATCGCAGCGCGACGCCGAGAAGGCCGGCGTGACCCTCGATCAGATGCTTCCGCTGGCCTCGCGGCGCGCGGGACTGCTGACCTGGGAGTACGAGTTTCCGTTCGAGGGCGCGGAGCCACCGTGGACCAGCGGCCTGTCCCAGGCGACGGCGATCGACGCATACGTGCGCGCCGCGAAGCGTCTGCGGCGACCGGACTTCCTGAAGGTGGCGCTGCGGCTCGCGCGGCTGTTCACCGCGGCGGCACCTGCCGGCGTCCAGGTCCGCCTCGCCGCCGGAGATTGGTTCCTGCTCTACAGCTTCGACTCGGGACAGCTCGTGCTCAACGCCGACCTCGACGCGGTGATCGCGCTGCACGAGCTGCGCGTCGCGACCGGCTCTCCGTGGGTCAGCGCGCTGGCGCACGACGCGCTCCAGTCGCTGGAGCACTACCTGCCGCGATTCGACACCGGCAGCTGGTCCTACTACTCGCTCGGCGGCCCGCTGGCCGACCTCAACTACCACGTGCTGAACCTCGAGCTCTCTCAGCAGCTCTGTTCGGAGACGGGCGTGGGAGCGGTGTGCCGGGCGGCGCGCAGCTTCAACCGCGAGCTGAACAAGCGATGCCCGGTCGTCAACCAGGGCGCTGATCAGAGCCAGCGCATCGTCCGGCGCAGCCGCGGGTTATAGACGCCAGCTGGTCATAGACGATCACTGAAGGGGTTCGACAACTGGAGGTTGATGTGCTGAACGTTCGCCGTATCGGAATCGCGGCCGTGGCCGTCTTCGCGCTCGCCGCCGCCTGGCTCGGCGGTGCGATGAGCGCCGGCGGAGCCACGACCGCGCCCACCGCTACCCGCGCGATGCTCGCCGGAGTCAAGAATCCGGTCGGTGCCAAGGGCCGGACGCTCGGTCTGTCGCGGGTCACGATTCCGACGGGCGTAGTCCTGCCGCTCCATCGCCACGAGGGGACGCAGGTGGCATACGTCCAGCAGGGGATCCTCCTGTACACCGTGCGGTCCGGATCGGTCCGGGTGATGCAGGGCCTGGCGGACCAGAAGCCGACGCTTGTGCGGATGATCCGTGCCGGTCAGACCGGGGCGATCAAGGCAGGGCAGTGGCTGATCGAGCAGCCGACGACGATCCACACCGCGAAGGCGAAGGTGAGGGTCGTGGTCCTGCTCGCGAGCTTGCTGCGGAACGGAGCGCCGGCAGCGACGCCGGTGAAGTAACCGGCGCTCCCATCTCAGAGGAGTCCAGGACGTCGACGAGGAGCTCGACGAGGCGTTCAGTGCTCTCTCCGTCCTCGGATCCGTGGTGAGGGTTGAACTCAGTCACGTCAATGCACGTACACGTGGGTCGGCGAGGAACTCGCTCAGCATCTCGCGGCATGCCCTCAGCGACGGCGCGATGCCGCGATCGCCGCGCGACGAGGCCGGCCTCGCGCAACGCGCCGCGACCGTCCTCCTGACCCGGGGGCGTAGCCACCCGCGCTCGTCGGTGCCGGTATCACGGTGACCGTCCGCGTCCGCACAACTACCGAACGGGCAGCACGTAGACCACCATCGTCCAGTCCTTACCGAAGCGGTCCGTGTGGTGTCGGGTGGGAGTTCGCCGCTCCGCGGCGAGACGCTCCGCGACGCGTATCGAGGCCGTGTTTTCCTCTTCGATGTCAAGCACCAGGGACTTCATCCCGGCATCGGCAGCGATCTGCATGAACTCGCTAACGGCGGTGAACGCCAGCCCCATCCCTCGAGCTTCGGGAAGGAGCCAATAGCTCAGCTCCCCCGCTGGCTGATCGCTCGTGCGGACCGCGGCGCACCGGACCGCCTCTGAGGCGAACTCGGGCAACCGCACCGCGACCCTTCCGAGCGCCCGATCGTCGTCAGGGAGACAGATTGCCCGCGTAGGACCACGCTCTTCCGAGACCTCCCTCCGGAGCCATCCTCCAAGATCATCGGCCATCCACCACCAAGGACGGAGATATTCGTCGTTGGTCATTACGGCGACCTGGTCGATGTCCGCCATTCGCCAGCGCCGAAGCCTCACTTCTGGCACGGCACGCCAAGCTAGCGAAATGCTCCTGGTGTGCGGAGGGGCGCTCAAGTGAGCAGCTCGACGATCGCTGCGATTCCGACCACGACGATGACTGCCCGGAGCGCCGCAGGATCGAGCCGCTGTCCGTAGCGCGCTCCGAGCTGGGCTCCGAAGATAGAGCTCACGGCGATGATTGCCGCCGGGGCCCAGGCGACATGGGCCGCGAAAACGAAGTAGATCGCGGCCACTCCGTTGACGACCCCCGCCAGGACGTTCTTCAGTGCGTTGGTGCGTTGCAGGTCCTGCGCCAACAGGATGCCGAGGATCCCGAGGAGGATGATCCCTTGTGCGGCGCCGAAGTACCCGCCGTAGACCCCGGCTCCGAACACGGCCAGCGGCGTGAGGATACGGCTCACCGGGTGTTGCGCTTGACGCTTCTGGAGCCGCGCGTTCAGCCGGGGCTGGAGCACGGTCAGGACCAGCGCGAGTCCGATGAAGACGGGAACGATCGTCTTGAACGTCGAGCGCGGCAGGACGAGCAACAGGATCCCGCCGGTGAGGCCCCCGAGTGCTGACGCGATTCCCAACGTAATCGCACGCCGACGCTGCCCCTCGAGCTTGTCGCGATATCCCCACGCCCCCGATACCGAGCCGAAAACCAGGCCCACGCTGTTGGAAACGTTTGCAGTCACCGGCGCGTAGCCGAAGGCCAGCAGCACGGGAAACGTGATCAGGGTCCCGCTTCCCACCACCGTGTTGATCCCACCCGCGGCTAGCCCGGCCAGACCAATAGACACAATTTCGCCAACGCTCATGACGGCGGCGAGCGATGATCGCAGCGGCGGCCTTGGACGCCTATGACGTCGACCCGGAAACTAAGTAATCGAGGACGCTCCAGTCGTGCGGCGCAAGCGTGTGTCTGTCCTAGCGGCTACCCGCAGCCGGTGTTGAAGCCGCAGCTCGAGCACGTGTAGCAGCTGCCGGTCCGCTGCATCATGCCGCCACACTGCTGGCAGGCGGGCCCGAGGTCGAGGCCGGCCCTCGCGGCCGGTATCACCGGAGGCTCGTCGGTCAGCGCGGTGGTCGGCGCGACCGCGGTCGGCGCTGCGCCGGATCCGCCCGCTGCGCTCGAACCGTTGCCGTTGCCCTTGCCCTCCGGCTTCGGGTCGCCGTTGCCCTCGGCGGCCGGACCCGCGGTGTCGCCCGCGTGCGAGCTCGCCGCCTCGCGCGCGGCCTGGCGGGCGCGAACCTCGGGCGTGAGGATCCCGAGCTCCTCCTGCGCGTCGACGTCGAGGAACCGCGAGGCGAGCCAGCGCATGATGTAGTCGGGCATCGACTTCGCGAAGGGGATCTCCGGGTTGGAGGTCATCCCCTCGGGCTCGAAGCGCATGTAGCTGAACTTCTGCACCAGCGTCTCGAGCGGCACGCCGTACTGCAACGCGATCGAGATCGCGGTCGCGAACGAGTTCATCATCCCGCGCAGCGTCGAGCCTTCCTTGCCGATGTCGGTCAAGAAGATCTCGCCGATCGAGCCGTCCTCGTACATGCCCGCGGTGATGTAGCCCTCGTGGCCGCCGATCGAGAACTTGTGCGTGATCGACTGGCGTTCGCGGGGCATCCGGCGGCGCCTCGGGGGCGCCTTCGCGAGCGCCTCCTTGACGGCCTGCTCGATCGCAGCCTCGGTGTCGACCGGGGCGGGCGCGTCCTTCTGCGCGTCGGTGCGGAGCGCCTGCGCGGTCTTCGAGCCGTCACGGTAGATCGCGAGCGCCTTGATCCCGAGGTGCCAGGCCTTGAGGTAGGCGTCGGCGATGTCCTCGACCGTCGCCGACTCGGGCAGGTTCACGGTCTTCGAGATCGCGCCCGAGATGAACGGCTGGACCGCACCCATCATCTTGATGTGGCCCATGTGGGAGATCGCCCGCTCGCCGACCGCGACGTCGAACACAGGCAGGTGCTCGTCGGCCAGATCCGGCGCGCCGATGATCGTGCCCTGCTCGTTGATGTAGGCGACGATCTGCTCGATCTGCTCGTCGCTGTACCCGAGTGTCTGAAGCGCCAGCGGCACCGTGCGGTTGACGATCGTCATCTGCCCGCCACCGACGAGCTCCTTGAACTTGACCAGCGAGAAGTCCGGCTCGACGCCGGTCGTGTCGCAGTCCATCAGGAAGCTGATCGTGCCCGTCGGCGCGAGCACCGTGGCCTGGGCGTTGCGGTACCCGTAGCGCTCGCCCGCCGCGACCGTCTCGTCCCACGTCGTCCGCGCGGCCGAGAGCAGCGCCGTGTCCTCGCTCGCCGAGTCGGGGATCGCGTATGACGCGTCGCGATGCATCCCCATCACCGCGTTGTGGGCTTCGCGGTTCTCGGCGTAGCGGTCGTAGGGACCGATCGCAGCCGCGACGCGAGCCGACTCGCGGTATCCGCGGCCGGTCATCAGCGACGTGATCGCGGCGGCCGTGGCCCGGCCCGGATCGGAGTCGTACGGCATCCCGTTCGACATCAGGTAGGCGCCGAGGTTCGCGTAGCCGAGGCCCAGCTGCCTGAACGCCCGCGCGTTGCGGCCGATCTGCTCGGTCGGGTAGCTCGACGGCGAGACGATGATCTCCTGCGCGAGGAACATGATGTCGACGGCGTGCTCGAACGACTCGACGTCGAACGTCCCATCGGGGCGGCGGAACTTCATCAGGTTGAGCGACGCGAGGTTGCAAGCGGAGTCGTCGACGTGCATGTACTCCGAGCACGGGTTCGACGCGTTGATCCGTCCCGAGTTCGGGGACGTGTGCCACTGGTTGATCACCGTGTCGTACTGCACGCCGGGATCGGCGCAGCGCCACGCGGCCTCGGCGATCTCTGCCATCAGCTCGCGCGCGGGAATCGGATCGCCGATCGGCTCGCCGGTCGTGCGGGCGGTCAGGTACCAGTCCTCGTCGTTCTCGACTGCCCGCATGAAGTCGTCGGTGACGCGGACCGAGTTGTTGGCGTTCTGGTACTGGATCGAGTGGAAGCCGTCGCCGTCGATCGACATGTCGAACCCTGCGTCCCTGAGCGCGGCGGCCTTGTCCTCCTCCTTGGCCTTGCACCAGATGAATTCCCTGATGTCGGGGTGGTCGACGTCGAGCACGACCATCTTGGCCGCGCGCCGGGTGCCGCCGCCCGACTTGATCGAGCCGGCCCACGCGTCGGCGCCGCGCATGAACGACACCGGCCCCGACGCGGTCCCGCCGCGGCTCAGCGACTCCATCGACCCGCGGATCCTCGAGAGGTTGATGCCCGATCCGGATCCGCCGCGGAAGATCACGCCTTCCTTGGTGTTCCACTCGAGGATCGACTCCATGTTGTCCTCGACCGAGAGGATGAAGCACGCGCTGGCCTGCATCTTCGGGTCGCCGACCGGGTGCCAGCCGACGTTGAACCAGACCGGCGAGTTGAACGCCGCCATCTGGTGCAGCAGGATGTAGGTCAGCTCGGCCTCGAACGCGTCGCCGTCCTCCCGAGTTGCAAAGTAGCCGCGCTCGCGACCCCAGCCCGCGATCGTGCCCGCGACCCGGCTGATCATCTGCTTGACCGAGTACTCGCGCGCCGGGGAGCCGAGCTGCCCGCGGAAGTACTTCTGGGCGACGATGTTCGTCGCGTTCTGCGACCAGCTGCGCGGGAACTCGACGTTCGGCTGCTCGAACGAGACCTTGTCGCCGTGCCCGATGCGGGCATCCCGCAGCTCCCACTCAACCGCGTCGTACGGATGCTCGCCGGGCATCGTGAAATACCGGCGGATCGAGAGGCCCTGGCCGGTCGAGACCTGGGGGTTGAGTTGAGTCTGCGGGGTTTGTTCCATGCTTTTTCTCCGCTCGTTCCGCTGCTTTCGCCCGGCACCGGAGCGGCCGAGCGGGGCAGTAAAGAATGGCGGTTGCTCCGGACGGAAGAGTGTCCCCACCACCGGCTTCAGCGGGGGCTCCCGAAGCGCGGAAACTAGGAACAATTTTACTCCGGAGCAGGTCGAAAGCCCGCTATCTGGCAGGACTTTTCGGTCTCGGTGGTAGCTTCGCCGCGATGTCCACGGCGGAGCTAACCGGAACGCCGCCCCGGTTCCCCGGGGGCGGGCGAGCGGCGCGTCTCGACGCCCACGCCGACGCGGCCACACGGCTCCCGGCGGTACTCACGAGCCTGCTGCTGGTCGTCGTCCTGATTGCCGCCTTCGAGCACGGCGCTGTGACGCTGCCGGCCGAGGCGCGGCTACAGGTCGCGATCGCGGCGCTGGCTGCGGTGGCGGGGGCGGCGTGGCTGTGGACCGGCACGCTCAGGTTCTCAGCGCCGCGGCTCGCGATCACCGGCACCGCCCTGCTCGCCGTGTTCGCCGGTTGGAGCGGAATCACGCTTTTGTGGAGCGTCGCCCCGAACCAGACCTGGATCGAGCTCAACCGCGTGATCACGTACGTGATCACGCTGTGCCTGGCGATCGCGCTCGGCGCTTCGTACGCCCGAGCGATCCGTCACCTCGCGAGCGGGTTCTTCCTGGTCGCCCTGTTGGTCACGGTCTACGGCCTCGGCCAGAAGCTGTTCCCCGGGCTCCACATCGGCGGGCTGTTCGACCTCAACCAGACGGGCCCGCTGCCGAGGCTGCAGGAGCCGCTCGGATACTGGAACGCGTTGGCGCTGTTCGTCGCGCTTGCCGTCCCGATCGCGCTCGCGCTCGCGACAGGCGCCATGCGCAGCCCTGCTCGGCGCGTGGCGGCCCTGTGCGCGGTCGAGCTGATGCTGCTCGTGATCGGGTTCACGTACTCGCGCGGCGGGCTGCTCGCGCTCGCGTTCGGACTCGCCGTCGCGATCGCGATGGGCGGGCACCGCCTGCGCTCGGTGCTCTGGCTGGCCGCTGCGGCGGGGGCGACGGTGCCGCCGCTGGTGTTCGGGCTCGAGTCCCACTCGCTGACGGCGGCCGGGGTCCCGCTCGGGCACCGCGAGACGGCGGGGGCACTGCTGGCGCTGATCCTGCTCGCGTCGCTCGCGCTGTTGGTGCTCGCGGGGCGTGGGCTGATCGCGATCGAGCCGCGACTCGCGGTGGCGGCCGGACGCACACGGGCGGTGCGGCGGCTGGCGATGGCGGCCCTAGCGGTGCTCGTGGTCGGCGCGGTGGTCACGCTGTCGGTCTCCTCACGCGGGTTCACCGGGACGTTCTCGCACGCGTGGAGCACATTCACCTCAACCAAGGCGACCAGCAACACGGACCCGAGCAGGCTGCTGTCGGCCGACTCCCAGAACCGCTGGGTGTGGTGGAAGGAGGCGGCGGGTGCGTTCAGCGATCGGCCGGTCGGCGGCTGGGGCGCGGGCTCGTTCGGCGTCGTCCATCTGCTGTACCGCCGGAACACGCTCACCGTCCAGCAGCCGCACAGCGTCCCACTCGAGTTCCTGGCCGAGACGGGGATCGTCGGGGCGCTGCTGGCGATCGCGGGCTTCGTGCTCGTCGCGACCAGCGCCGGGGGGCTCCCCCGACGACTCCCGCGCGGGCCGGAGCGGCTGCTCGCGGCGGCCTTGTTCGGGGGCGTCATCGCCTACGCCGCGCACTCCCTCTACGACTGGGACTGGGACATCCCGGCCGTGACGCTGCCGGTGTTCCTGTTCCTCGGCGTGCTCGTCGGGGCGCGGGCCCGCTTGCGGGCCCCGCCGCCGGCGCTCCCGGCGACGTCGCGGCCGACCGCGACCGCGCGGACGCTGTCCCTGGGGGTGCTGACCCTCTGGCTGTGCGCCTTCGCACTCTCGGCCGCGTTGCCGAGCTGGTCGGCGAGCAAGGCGGCCTCTGCCCTGGTGAGGGCTTCGAGTGGCTCGCCCGCGACGCTGCGGAGCGCCCAGTCGAGCGCGAAGCTCGCGTCCGAGCTCGACCCGCTGTCGGACGCCGGGCTCCGAGCCGAGGCCACGATCGCGGTCCATCTCGGTCGGCTTCCCCGCGCGCGCGGGTACCTGACGCAGGCGGTCGGGCGCGAGCCGACCGACGTCCAGGCGTGGCAGCAGCTGGCCGAGGTCTACGTGCTGATCGGGGACGCGCGCGGCGCGGGCGTCGCGGCGCAGCGCCTGCTGGCGCTCGACCCGTATGGCCCGTCGGTGCAGGCGCTGCGGCGAGCACGCGTCCAGCTCGCGCCGCCGAACCGCTCCGCGACGGCCGTGCAGACGCCCGAGCCCGCGAAATGAGACGCTACCGGCGTGCGGCTCCTGGTCACCGGCGGCGCCGGGTACATCGGCTCGATCGTCGCCAGTCACCTGCTGGTGGCTGAGCACGAGGTCGTCGTCTTCGACAACCTGGAGCGGGGCCATCGCGAGGCGGTGCCGGAGGGAGCGACGCTCGTCGTCGGCGACCTGCTCGACCGCGCGGCTCTGGGCGACACGTTGCGTTCGGGATTCGACGGCGTCCTGCACTTCGCCGCGCTCGCGCTGGTTGGGGAGTCGGTGAGCCACCCGGAGCGGTACTACCGCACCAATGTCGGGGGGACCCTGAACCTGCTCGAGGCGATGGTCGCGAGCGGCGTGGACCGCCTCGTGTTCTCGTCGACGTGCGCGGTCTACGGCCAGCCCGACGAGGTTCCGATCTCGGAGCTGGCGCCGCCGCGGCCGGTGAACGCATACGGCGCGTCGAAGCTCGCCGTCGACTTCATGGTCCGCGACTTCTGCGTGGCGCACGGCCTCGGAGCGGTCAGCCTGCGCTACTTCAACGTCGCGGGCGCCAGCGGGCACCTCGGCGAGGACCACGAGCCCGAGACGCACCTGATCCCCAACATCCTCAGGGCCGCAACGGGCCTCGAGCCGTACGTCCAGATCTTCGGGACCGATTACCCGACTCCCGACGGCACGGCGATTCGCGACTACATCCACATCGACGATCTCTCGACCGCGCATCTGCTGGCGCTCGAGGGAGCGCGCGCCGGCGAGCACCGGGTCTTCAACCTCGGTAACGGCAACGGCTTCTCGGTGCGCGAGGTGATCGCCGCGGTGCAGGCGGTCACCGGCAGGGAGATCCCGACCATGGAGGCCGACCGCCGACCGGGAGATCCACCGATGCTCGTCGCCGCCTCGCAGAAGATCCGCGCCGAGCTCGGCTGGGAGGCGACGAAGCCCGGGCTCGAGCAGATCGTCGCCGACGCGTGGGCGTTCGCCCAGGCCCACCCGAACGGCTACTCAGGCTAGGTCGTCCAGCTCCGCCAGCGCCGCGGCGAGCACCAGCTCCGGCGGCTGGCCGGCGTCGATCTTCCTGATCCGCCGCGCGTCGCCGGCCGCGAGCTCGAGATACGTCGACGCGATCCGCTCGAAGAAGCCGTCGTCCTCGGCCTCCAGCCGGTCGACCGCCTCGGCGCGGGTCCTCGAGCGCTCGCGGCCGATTCGCGGATCGACGACCAGCAGCAGCGTCCGGTCCGGCTCAAGCCCGCCGGTCCCGAACTCGTTGATCGCCCGGACAGCGTCGATCCCGAGCGCGCGGCCGGCGCCCTGGTAGGCGAGCGAAGAGTCGACGAACCGGTCGAGCAACACCCACGTTCCCCGCTCGAGCAGCGGCTCGACGGCCTCCTCGACGAGCTGGGCACGCGCGGCCGCGTAGAGCAGCGCCTCGGCGCGCGGGCCGATCCGCAGCCGCGGGTCCTTGACGATCTCCCGGACCCGTTCCGCGGCGCCGACGCCGCCGGGCTCGCGCAGCAGCCGCACGTCGTGGCCGCGCGCATTCAGCTCTCGCTCGAGCCCCTCGGCGAGCGTCGTCTTGCCCGCGCCGTCGATGCCTTCGATCGTGATCAGCCGCCCGCGAGCCATCGGTTCGTCCACCCTAGCTGCCGACTAGCATCGAGGGATGCTGCAAGAGCTCGAGCGTCATCCGCACGCGCGCGCGATGCTTGCGCCCGCGCTCGAAAGCGGCGGCCGTGCCTCGCACGCGTATCTGTTCCACGGGCCGGGCGGCGCTGGCAAGCGCAGCGTCGCTCGGGCGATCGCCGCAGAGCTGCTCGCGGACGGCGCGGTCGATCCGGAGGGCGCGCGCGCTCGGGTGTTCTCGGGCGCACACCCCGACCTCACGTGGGTCGTTCCGAGCGGTGCACACGAGATCCTGGTCGGCGACATCGACGAGCCGGTTGTGGCCGCCGCGAGCCGGACGCCGTTCGAGGCCGCCCGCCGCGTATTCGTGATCGAACGGGTGGACGAGCTCGGCGACGAGGCGGCGAACCGGATGCTGAAGACGCTCGAGGAGCCGGCCTCGTTCGTGCACATGATCCTGCTGACCGACCGCCTGACCGAGGTGCTGCCGACGATCAGCTCGCGCTGCCAGCTCGTCCGGTTCGACGCTCCGCCGCTGGACCGGGTCGCCGGCGCGGTACAGGAGCTGGGCGCGCCGCGCGACAGGGCGGAGGCGTGCGCGAGGCTGTCGCTCGGCGACCTTGCTCGAGCGCGCGAGCTCGCCGGTGAGCAGGGGCTCGCGCTGCGCGCCGCGGGCGAGCGCTTCGCGCGCACGACGCTTGCGGGTGAGGCCGCCGCCGCGAAGCCGTGGGTCGAGATCCTCATCGCTGTCCGCGGGCGCGGCGAGGCCGTGCGCGAGGAGCTCGAGCGCGAGGCGACCGCGCAGCTCGAGCTGTATCCGCGTAAGGAGCGAAAACGGGTCCAGACCGAATGGTCCGAGCGGATCAGGCGCGCCCGGCGGCGCGCCGAGACGGGCTCGCTCGACCTCGCGCTGCAGGTCGTGTCGCTGTGGTACGCCGACCTCGCGGCGATCGCGTGGGGGGCGGACGAGCTCGTCCGCAACCGCGATCGGCTCGAGGAGCTGCGGGCGGACGCCGGCCGCGATCCCCAGCGGTTGATGGCAGCCGTCGATCTCGTCGAGGAGACGCGCCGGCGGTTTCAGCTGAACGTCTCCGAGGAGCTCGCCTGCGAGGCGCTCGCGTATCGGCTCGAGCGGGAGCTCGTCCACTGATGGGAGCGACGCTGGGGCAGAACGGGCGGGTGTTCCTGCGCTCGCCGGCGCCGTCCGACCGCGATGAGTTCATCACCCTGATGCGCGCGAGCCGCTCGTTTCACCGGCCATGGGCGACCGCCCCGACCGACGACGACCGCTTCGACGCCTACCTGACCGACTCCCGGCGCCTCGACTTCGAGGCGATGCTCCTGTGCCGGCGTGAGGACCTAGCGATCCTCGGCTTCTTCAACCTCTCTCAGATCGTCCGTCGCTCGTTCCACAGCGCGTACCTGGGCTATGCGGTGGGCAAGACGTACGCCGGCAATGGCTATATGCGCGAGGGGATCGACCTGGTCCTCCGCCGCGCGTTCGCCGATCTGAAGCTGCACCGGATCGAGGCCAACATCCAGCCCGGCAACCACGCGTCGATCGCGCTCGCGCGCGGGGCCGGATTCCAGCGCGAGGGGTTCTCGCCGCGCTACCTGAAGATCGGGGGCCGCTGGCGCGACCACGAGCGCTGGGCGATCCTGGCCGACGACTGGCGCAGCCAGAACGATGGCGGGCGGGTGATGAAGACGGCTCCGTAACGGAGCCGGCGCCTACGCGACGACGTCGAGCTCGAAGGAGAGCACCTCGTCGAGCTCGCCGGCGGTGACTTCCTTGGTCACCCGATAACGACCGGGGGCTCCGTCGCGCGGGATGTGCGCCCACTCGGTCCGTTCATGGCCGGCGCGAAGCTCGACCAGGGGCACGGTCCAGGTGGTTTCCTCGTTGCACTCGACCCAGCCGTCGCCGTCAAGGCGCTCGAGGACGTAGGGCTCGCCGAACGTCAGCGTCTCCGGCCCGTGATTCACGATCTGATACTCGATCGTGTCGCCCGGGCGGGCTTCCTTCGTCGTATACCGCAGCTCGGCGGGCACACCGGCAGCCAACCACAGCGCGCTCCCGGGGTCAACCCAGCCACTCGGGGGGTGGCCGGCCACCTGTGGGGTATCGGCCGCCGGTTGTGCGGCAGAGACTTGGGCCCCGTCTCTCGCCGTTAGGAGCCCGAAATGCCCGAGAAGTCACATCGCGAGCTCGGCCTCGAGATGGCCCATGAGGTCTACGCCGTCGACCTCGGCCTCGACAAGGTCGACGACGACTACCAGGCGCTGTGCATCGACCATCTGTTCGGCGACATCTGGCAGCGAGACGCGCTCGGCATCCGCGACCGGCGGATGATCACGATCGGGGTCGTCGCCTCGGAGGGCCTCGGCGACGTCGTCGAATTGCAGTTCTACAGCGCGCTAGAGCGCGGCGAGATGACTCCCGAGCAGGTCAACGAAACCGTGATCCACCTGACCGAATACCTTGGCTGGCCCCGCAGCGTGGCGGTGTATAGAGCGGCGCTGGCCGCGATCGCCAAGCACGAGGGCACCGAGCCCAAACCGTTCGGGCACTGACCCCCGAGCTGACGAGCTCGTCGCGGAGCTAAACGGCGAACCGGTTCGCGGGAAGCCCGGCGACCCCGGGCTCGAACGCGAGCAGCGCGCCGGCGTGCGGTTCCCCGGCGAGCTGCTCGTCGGTGAGCAGGTGGGTCGCGCTCGTCACGTACAGCGTCCTCAGGTCGGGGCCGCCGAACGTCGGGCACGTCGGGTTGGTCACGCCCATTTCGACCACTTCCTCGCGCCTGCCGTCGGGTGCGTAGCGGAGCAGCGCCCCGCTGAAGTAACAGGCGAGCCAGAGTCCGCCCTCGGCGTCCAGGCAGAGGCCATCGGGCCAGATGTACGGTTCCTCGGGCGTGGCGAACGGGCGGCGATTTGAGACGTTCTCCCCATCCCAGTCGAACACGTCGACGCGGCGGGCGATCGTGTCCGAGTAGTACATCCGGTCCTCGGTCCAGGCGATTCCGTTCGAGACGGTGGAGTCGGTGAGGATCGGGACCAGCTCTGCGCCCGGCGCGTCGAGCCGGAATAGCTGGGCCGCCCCGACCGTCAGGCTCGGAGTCATCGTGCCCGCCCAGATCCTTCCCAGAGGATCGACGCGGCAGTCGTTGAAGCGCAGCCCCTCGTGGCCGGGCGGCGCGACTGCCAGGACCTCGGCGCCGTGTCGGATCTCGCGGTCGACGAACGTCACGAGCGAGCCGTCACTGCAGAGCACGACCGACCCGAGCTCGCCGTCAGCCTTCGCAGCGACACGCTGCTCGCCGGTCTCGGGATTCAGTGCATACACGACGCCATCGTCGATGACAGTGCGCAGCAGCTCGCCCGTGCGGTCATCCCAGACAGGCCCCTCGCCGATTCCATCGTGTCCGTCATAGGCAATCCGGATGTCGTAGCTCATGACGCGCGAACCTATGCCGTCCCGCGAGCCCGGCGCGATCTTCCGGCGCGACGACCCCCCCAAAGGGCTTAACGTCACGCCGTCAGCGTCCGGCGCATTCGAACGGCCGGGCCGAAGCGCGTCTCGGCGCCGCTGATCACCGTGAAACCCAGCTTGGCGTAGAACCCCTCCGCGGGTCCGGCGGTTACCTCCAGCGCACTCGCACCGTCGCGACAAGCACGAGCGGCGGCATCCTCGACGAGCGCGCGGCCCACGCCGCGACGCATCTGCGCGGGATCGACGAATAGCCCGTCCAGCTCGTGGCATGTCCGAGCTCCGGGGATGACGACCGAGAATCCGACGGGCGAGTCGTCCTCGGCGACGGCGACGCGCACCCAACGACGGTCGATGAACGTCCGTGGCAATTCGATCGCGTCCGGATTCGCGGCGAGCTGCTCGCGATACAGAGGCCAGACATCCGACGACCGGCGCTGAAGCGCTTCGAGCGTCGATGCTTCCGCCGGCCGGGCGTCGCGAATCCTCACGGTCGCAAGTATGTGTGCGGAGCCGCGTGGCTCGGACCGGTGGGCCCGTGGTTCCGCTCTAGTCGCCCAAGCGGAGAAGGGTCTCGGCGTTGGTCCGCCCGATCTTCATCCGGTCGGCCTCGCTGATCGCCAGCGCGTCGAACCATTCGGCGGCATCGCGCATCTGCTCGAACGGGTAATCGGTTGAGAACATCACCCGGTCGGCGCCGAGCTCCAGCATCGCCCCGAGCAGGGAGGGGGTGTGGTAGTTGCCGCTCGTGGTGATGTGGAAGTTCTCGCGGAACACGCGGCGCGGGGAACGCTTCAACTTCACCTTGGGGTCGTGGGAGATCCGCTGCTCCAACCGGGCCATCGCGAACGGCAGCTGCTCACCCATGTGCCCGAGGATGATCTGCAGCTGCGGCACGCGGTCGAAGAGCCCGCTGGTGATCAGGCGAAGGGCATGGGTACCGGTCTCCACGGCGAATGCCCAGCTCGGCCCGAGCAGCTCCTCGCGCCCGTTGTAGATACCGGCATTGGCAGCGAGCGGGTTGCGCGGGTGCAGGTAGAACGGGACCTCGAGCTCAGCGATGCGCTCCCAGAACTCGATGTAGTCCGGCGCGTCGTAGTAGGCGCCGCTGCCGTCCGGCATGTCGCTGTACCCATTGACCAGGACGCCTCGGAACCCGAGCTGCCGGACGCAACGCTCTGCCTCGTCGGCGGCTCCCCGGGGATCTTGCATCGCGACCGCCGCGAACCCGGCGAAGCGGTTCGGCTGCCGCGCGACAATTCCCGCGAGGGCGTCGTTTGCTTCTTGGGCGATCAACGTGGCCTTGGACGAGTCAGCGATGCCCTGTGCACCATCGGACCCGAGCGACAGCACCATCACCTCGATCCCGAGCTCATCCATCTGCGCAATGCGCTCATCGAAGTCCTCCAGGCGATCGAGCACGCCCCGCCACTCCTTGGGATCCCAGCCGACGGCGGTGATGCAGTCCTCCTCCAGCGCCGCTGTGACGAAGTGTTCCTCCAACCCGATCTTGCCCCTCACGAGCTCTCCTCTCGGTGCGTTCTGAACCGCGCTGGTGGAGACGCTAACGCGCGACCCGCGGTAAGCGGCAAATGTGAGAGCGACGGCCGGGCCGCCACAAGCTCTCGCCCGCGGCGATCCAGATCGTCGGTCCCGGTGGTAAACCCGCCCGAGGCGCTGCCCCACAGGCGGCGCTTCTTTGGACGCTTACGCGCCGTGACCGCCACCGGCCCGTGAAACGTGCAGCCCTCCGGTCTGGGACCGTTCAGCGTGAGCACAGTCAGCTCGGAGCCGTGCAAGCGCTTCTGAGTGATCCCGAACTGACCCGCGTAAAACCGGCCCACCTCCGTATGACCTCGCTTGTCCCTAGCGGCCGTCAACTGGAGAACGCCGGTGGTGGCGTTGATCGTCGAGCCAAGCGGGATCGACTCCCCCGCCGTCAACCGCCTGAACGCCCGCCGACCCGGCTGCCTCACCAACACCACACCCGACACCAGCGCCGCAACCACGCTCTTACCAACCACCGGCGAAACAAGCCCACCCCGGCCACCACGTGCGGCCGCGGGGAGCGCTGGTTGCGATAGCACCGGCCCGTCCGTGCCGTGTGAGTTGGTTGCGCTCTCCGCCACCACGATGGCATGTCCGGAGTCGGCGGCAGCGACCCGGTACGTCGTTCCAGTCCCCCCGGGGATCGGCACGCACGAACGCCCCGCTCCGTCGCAGCGCTCCCATTGGTCGGCGTAAGTTGATGGATCGTTGGTCCATCTACCATGGTGAACAACGAGGGTCTGTCCCGGCACAGCGTTCCCCGCGATCGTCGGCGGCGCTGTATCACTCGGGCGCGACCCGCAGGTCCGGTGGACACTCGCCTCAACATCGAGCGTTCCCGCTTGAGGTGGCCACCCAGCCGCTTGTGCCCCTCCCACAACCACGTCGGTCACCGGCTCGGTGAACGTAGCGGTGTATCGATCGCCAGACATTGTGACTTGCCCGTCACCTGAGGGGGGACCGAGGTTCGCTATCGCTCCAAAGTTCTCGGTATACGTGTCATAGCTTCCGGTGACGGTTTGCGAGTCGCACACGTATGGCTCTACGGTGAAATTGCCAGACCAGGTCCCGCTGCCGACAGGACTCCCATCAGCATAGAGCGTCATCACATCCCCTGGCTGCAGTCCAGCCGGAACAGTAAAAGTTGCGGTCTGCCCGGTCACGAATGTTTGGGGGTCGGCTACGCTTGGCCAGAGCAGCGGCTGACCAGGATTTTGTAGCCCCCGTGCAGCCCGAAATCGGGCCGGGACGCGAAAGATTCGGAGAGGTCCCTGCAAGCGCCGACGTAGCTCAGCTGGTAGAGCACTTCACTCGTAATGAAGGGGTCCCCGGTTCGAGTCCGGGCGTCGGCTCTTCGGCCTTTTGCAGGGGGTTCGTGGCCACTCAAATTCCGTTCTTATCCGACGAAACGTCCATTGCGCGTCCACGGGCTGCGCGAGCGGCGCGGATTTGGCGCTCGGCGGGAACCTGAACCCCGTCCCGGTTCTCGATGACGCCGGCCTAGTGTCTTTCGATCATCGTGACGCTGGTTCCGCATTGCTTGGCGATGGTTGTGAGCGGCACGCCGGCGTACACGTGGACCGTCGTGAAGCTCGATTCGACGCCATTAGGACGGTCTTGGACGCCGCCGGGCTTGTCGATCGCACCGATTTCGTCAAGGTGGTCTGGAATACCCAAGAGCTACAGGCACTGAATCTGAGCTTCCATCCGTTCGCTACGAACAGCTCCGGTCTCCATGCCAGCGGCGCACACATCGGCTACGGCCGAGGGGAGCCGACATCTGGCGCGGGATCAGAATTTGTGGTGCGCGACGACATGACCGGCCGTCAGAGCGTTGAGCGCTCAGCGGATGCCCGTGTCGTACCTGATCGTGACGCGGGTCAAGTGTCCACGCCGGACTCGGACGCGGCTGTCGCCCGGTGGGCGCGGAAACGGTGAGCCGTTCTCGTGATAGGGCGTGGATGATGTATGCGCCGGGCGGCAGCAGTACGCGAAACCTGCCGCTGGCGCCCGAGTAGACCAACTTCGAAGCCGAGCTTGTCTCCACGCGCCGGATCCGGAGGCTTGCCGCAAGCGGACGCGGTGCGCACCGTGGCTGGGGCGGGAACCGCTCGACGGGGCAGGTCGGTCCGGCCAGCACCCGGCCGCTGATGCCTGACTGGAGCGGCTGCGCGCCGGCGGTCCCACACGCCGCCAGCGAAACGACCACCCCGGCCAGCACGCCAAGACTTCGCATGTTCGAATTATCAACTCGCGAGGCGGCTCAGCTGGTGTCCGACGTCAGGCCGGCCCGCCAGGCAACGAGATGCGCGCTCCGCGCGAAGCGGGTCCATCCGCACGTAGGACCCCAGGCCCGTGCGGAGATCGAAGCAGGTGTCCCGTTAGCCGATCCTCTAACGAGGCATGGGTCGGCCTGACGGACCGGCGGGCTAGGCTTCAGCGATCGTGTCGCTCAGCGCCCTGACGTCCGCGGAGATCTCGCTGCCGACTGTGGCCGATGGCGCGCGCGTCAGCGACCGGATCGCTGTTCTCGCCGACAGCGTCGACGTCGTCGGGTTGACTGACAATCACGCTGGGCAGGCGCGGATGTCGCCGCTGGCGGCGGTGGCGCTGGCGCGGGAGCAGGGCGTAGGGACGGTCGTGCACGTCTCTTGCCGCGATCGCAACCGGCTTGCCCTGCGGTCCCAGGTCGTAGGCGCGGCGGCGCTCGGCACCGAGGCGGTGCTCTGCATGCAAGGCGATCCGGTGCCTGGCATCGAACACGTGGCCGATATGACCGCCACCCAGCTCATCGCGAACGCGTCGGCATGGAGCGCCCCGCACCCACTGGCGGTCGGGGCGGTCGTCAATCCCTTCGCCGCAGACGTTGATCGCGAGCTGCGGCTCCTGCGGCGCAAGATCGCCGCTGGAGCCACCTTCGTGCAGTCCCAGATGATCTTCGACCTCGCGCGCCTCGAAGCGTTCCTATCTGAAGCGGAGGACACCCTCGCAGGTGTCCGGTTCTACGCAAGCGTCGCGCTGCTCCGCAGCGAGCGCATGGCAGAGCGCGCCTGCGCGCTGCCGGGCGTCGCGATTCCGCAACGGGCCTTCGCGCAGATCAGGCGCGGCGGCGGCATCGACCTCGCGCGCGAACTGGCGGCCGCTATCGCGAGTATCTCGCGCGTGGATGCGCTGCACGTATTTCCGCTCGGGGCAGAGGCGACTACGCGCGAGGTCGCCGGCGAGTTCCGCGTTGCGCGCGGCGTCAGGGCCCAGCGCCCGGCACGGACTCGTCCGTAACCGGAACTCCGAGAGGCAACCTCACGGCGCTGAGCAGGCGCTCTGTCGACGCGAGCGAAGAGGTGTCCCTATGACTGGTTCGGTGATGCGTGCCGGTGACTGGGCGACACACGGGACACCCACCCGGCCAAGGTCCGGCATGGGCATCGCCTCCCGGCGCGCTGGGAGGAAAGCAGGGCGGACCGCGCGGCCACTCCCAACGCCGAACGCGGAGCCGCACCGGCGAGTGTCTACCGCGGCATGTTTTCCGCGGATCCCTGGCTAAGCGCAAGCGGACGCCAACCGGGACCTGGGGAACATTCCTGGGGAACACACGTGCATGACTCGTACCCGGCTCCCGACCCAAAACGCCGCGCTGGCAGGAATTTCACGAGTGGAGCCATCAGCGGAACCGATCTAGACTTGAAAGTCAAGTACGATGGCGCCATCAGTCTTTCCCGCCGCATCAACGGATAGAAATGGTGTGACGAACTTTTTAAATGCGTCATGGGCCGGATCAAACGGTGACACAACGGGCCGCCCGATATAATATCTGTAGTCACTCCGATTCTTAAAAGTGACAATGAATACTTGCTCGAAGCCATCGGTTAGCCTGTCTAGACTCTTCGTGCAGTCTCCACCAACGAGAGACACAACGTAGTTCTTACCATTCCGCTTGCATTTCTGCTTTAGCGCCAAGAACCTCTTCATTACCTCAGTTTTCTGCTTTTGAGTAACGGTCGGTTTGTATCTGTATGCCACGATATGCTTAATCTGAGAAGAGGGACCGGCTGCGCGCGAGCTCGAAGCGCCGCCGGCGACTAGCGCGACCGGTGCGACGAGGGCCACCCTACGGGTGAAGCGACCAGTCGTCAGCAAATTCGATATCGCGTCGATCACTTGTCCAACTCCTTCCTCCGTGGATACAGGGATTTCTCCAGCAGAGCCAGCCGGGATCGAACCGGCGACCTCCTGCTTGCCAAGCAGATCGAGTTGCCCGCTCGTGCTTCCTGACGTCGGCAAAATTCCTTTACATAGCTCATTTCAAGTGCGCCCCGACAGACGCCCCCGAACCGTGCCTCGCCGTGCTGGCGTGCGCGGACGCCGCCCCGAAGCCGACTACAAGCACAGATACCAATGCTGCCGCGCGCCCGATCCTTACCCGATCGCTCATCGCCAACCCCCTTGAAAGACCCAATCGTCCGTTGCCGCCACTCTACCCAAGCGGTCAACCATCAGCATCCACCGGCCCGCCCTTCTTTCGATGCCAGCAGGAGAACCCCGCCGAGCCGGCGCCAAAGACAGAGCGGACACGACCTCGAGCATCAGCCGGCCCTCGTGATCGCCACGAGCACAACCCGCGCCGGCCCGCCGGCCGGCAGCGAGCGCGTCAGTTGCACTATCCGCGCATTCCGAGACCGTCAACGCTGGTGATGGGATCAGCTACGAAGGGTGCGAGGCAGCCCGAAGCGGCCGAGAACGCTGCTGTCGACAAAGTGGGTAATCGCAGAGATGCGGTCGCCCGCGAGAGTCAGCACGAGCACTCCGACGGCGTGCGCGATCGGTGTTTGCGAGTCGGTGCGATAGCAGCCGAATGCTGGCTGGCCGTTGGCTCGGGTTGGGATCAGCCTGTGGCGGCGCCCGCCCCGCCAATTTAGGTATTCGTAGATCGCCGAGCGGCCCTGGTATTCGAGCGGGGGCGGCGGCATCGTGAACCAGGCGTCTTCGGTGAGTAGCGCGACGACGCCGTCGATGTCGTCGGCCATCCAGGCATCGGCGAAACGGCGAACGAGCTCGTGTTCTGTCGGTGAGTTGGGCTCTGGCGCTCGGCCCCGCTCTGACGCGGGAAATAGGCGTTCGGTCGTTACCCGCGCGCGCCTGAGGGCGCTCTTGACCGAGTCCTCGCTTGTCTCGAGCGTGTCGGCTACCTCGGCGGCGTGGAAGCCGAGGACGTCGCGGAGAACCAGGACGGCGCGTTGGCGTGGTGGGAGATGCTGCAGGGCCGCGACGAACGCGAGCTCGACGGTCTCCCGGGTCTGGTATCGAGCATCTGGACCCGGCGCCGTATCGATGATCCCCTCGAGCAGGGCGTCGGGGTAGGGCTGGAGCCAAGTCACCTCGCCGAGCCTCGTCGGCTCCGGCGGGGCGAATGGCGGCTCGGATGCCGGCGGCGACCGGCGGCCAAGCGCGCGCAGGGCATCGAGACATCGGTTGGTAGCGATCCGGTAGAGCCACGCGCGCAGCGATGCCGTGCCCTCATAACCCGACAGACCGCGCCAGGCGCTCAGCAACGTCTCCTGGAGCGCGTCCTCAGCGTCTTGCATCGAGCCGAGGATCCGGTAGCAGTGGAACTGGAGCTCCTGCCGGTAGGGGTCGGTTAGCTCGCGGAATGCCTCCTGCTCGCCTTGTGCAGCGCGCGTCAGCAGCGATTGGCCCATCTTCTGATCCTCGCATCTCGACTCCGATTTCGCCGGCATTAACAGCTATGACGTCGCGCGCGCCGAGAAAGGGTCGCCCCGGCGACCGCGCAACAGCACTGACCCTTCTTCGGCCCCGCCGGCGTCTCAATACGCGGATGGCAAACCCCCGACACCAGGAGGATCGGAATCACCGCGTACGCAATCGGGTCGGCGCAGGAGCACCTGGCCGTTCGGCTCGAGCTGCTTGATGCCGAGCAGGACCTGACTCGCTAGAGGAGGCTCAAATGCTGCACCCCGCTCTCGCTCGAGCGCTCGCGAGCGCTCACATCGATGACCTACATCGCGCGGCCGGCCGTGGGCACACGATCCGTCTTCCCGATCGCGCCGCGCACGAGCCACGCGTGGCGGCCACTCCAACCGCCATACAGCGATCCGCCTCCGAGTCAGCGGCGTGGACTTCGTGCGCCCCGGCCGTGGGCATCACGCCAACCGAGACTGCTCAAGCAGCCCTATGGCCATGCCAATCCGTCGTCGACGTCCCCTCGGGGCCGCGAGCCGGAATCGATCTGGCGTCGAGATCGTCATGAGTGCTTTGCCGATGCTCAGACTGAACACGAGGATCGGCGGGTCCGAGAGCACTCCTACGACCGCCTTCGCCGACCCGCGACGCTCCCGCTTTCGGACATAGGGAGCCACGCGAAGGCCGTCGGCGGCACTGCCGTGCCAACACGAAGGCAGGTCTGGGCACCGTAGACGACGTCCGTCTCGCATCTCGCCACGAGCGCGGTATAGGGTCTCGCGTGCGGATATCGCGTGCGTGCAACCGGGGCATCGAACTCGCCCCATCAGAGGAAGAGACGAGTGAGCTAGATGAGCGAGGATGGCAAGGCCTTCGAAGGACAGTGCTACTGCGGTGCCGTGAGGATTGTCGTCACAGGCGATCCGGTTGGTGCCGGCTACTGCCACTGCGCCGCGTGCAGAAGCTGGTCCGCCGGCCCGGTCAACGCCTTCACGCTGTGGAAGCCCGAGGCGGTCAAGGTAACGCAGGGGGAAGACCAGATCGGCGAGTACCACAAGAACGAGCGCAGCTATCGCCAATGGTGCAAGGTCTGCGGCGGCCATTTGCTCACACGTCACCCCCAATGGGACTTGGTCGATGTCTATGCGGCGACGATGCCCTCGTTTCCGTTTGCGCCAGGAGTGCACGTCAACTACGAGTCGACGGTGCTGCCGATCAGAGATGGCCTGCCCAAGCTCAAGGACTTCCCTGCAGAGCTGGGTGGCTCAGGTGAGGTGCTAGCCGAATAGCGACGCGACCCAAGCCGCTTCCCAGTTGATCGAGATCCAGAACTCTCAACACGGGCCGCCACCGTCGCTGCAGGAACGAGTCAGCCAGAGTGTTGGATGCGATCCAAGCGACAGCGCCGGTTGAGCGCGAGCGCGCGCTCATCTACGATGCTTCGCGTGGTCGATCGGGGGGTCGAAATGCGTCGCCGAGCGGTTCTAGGTCGATCTCTTGTGGGCTGTGTAGTCGCCGGGCTCCTGGCCGCCAGCGCCTCCAGTGCAGCGGGCCATCTCCCTGCGGTTGTGGCGTATGGCTATGCCTACAAGCCACGACAGGAGCTCGCGGTGAGGCCGGAGCAGATTGCCTATTCCCTCGCGGAGTTTCTCGCCGGAGCGCCACGGCGCGACCCGCAGCGACCCTGGAGTCGGCTGCGATGGACGAGCTGGACAAGGGACCAGGCGTCCGGATCAGGCTACGACTGGGCGCAGAACACCAGCTGTCACCCCTTCTGCATGCACAACCCCTACATCCCTTACGCCGTGCGCATCCACTTGGATCAGCCCCGCCGCATCGACAGGTACCTGCTTTTCACTCGGATGACCCTCCGCTTTAAGAAGCGACGGCCAGCGGACAGCAGCGTAACGCGGACGCTCAATACTGCCTACGTATCCGGGACGTTTAACTGGGCCCCAGCGTTCTGAGGCGGCCCAGGCCGCCGCGCGCCCACTGCTCCCCCCGGCCACAAGCGGCGACAGGGAATGGCGCCCCTAACTGTAGGCAGCGCCAGCCTACCCAGGGCTGCTGCTTGTCGATCAACCCGGGAGCCGCGCAGCGGGCGCGTTGGACGCTCTGTGGACGAACGTTCCGACTAGACGGCTCCCGGCCATTTGAGGATCTCGATCCTCATGAGCTTGACGGGCTCGCCATTTCGGTCCTCGTCGTGGTAGCGGCGGAGCTCGACCTTGACGCCGTTGACATCGAGGACACTTGCCTGTCCTTCGCGGAGTTCCACTTCGTGGCCTTGCGCCCGGAAGTAGGGCAAGCCGATATCTGGGTTCTTGACGTAGAAGTACAACGTCCTGTGTTGCGTCGGGTCCCCGGAATGCTGACGTTGGGCCTTGATGATGATCCCAACCGGGTTGCGGTTGGGACCGATCAGTACGCTCCCCGGCCCGACGGCCTCGGGCAGGGGTGACGTGATCCTGTCGCACGGGCTGTCGTGAGTATTGCCCGGATTGTTCGCGTGGTCGCCTCCACACCTCTCCACCGTTATGGTCGCTTTGCTGCTGTTGCGGATCCCAAGCGAGACTCTCTTGGTGCACCCGAACACGTGGAAGCACGTGGCGCTCGCCGACCCGGACATCGCCGTCAAAACCAGTCCGCCCGCGATCAGCGCGGCCAACGCCGTGATCCGCAAACGCGAGCACTTCGAGGTTCGTTCCATAGCTGCCCCCTTTGGACGCGCCCAGTGGGTGGGGGACGCATTCCGAATGCACGCCCCCGTGGTGTGGCAAACACTCTTCGGCGGGCCAGGCTAGCATCTTGTTGACCGGCGGTCAAGGAACCGCGCCGTCGGTCTAATCAAACGCCGCCTATCTTGAGCAACCGGCCGCCAACGCAGCCTTCCGACGAAACCGCTCCTTTGGGCAAAAGCAGCAGTCTCAGAGACCGCTAGTCGCACCGTACGACCTCTGATCTTCTGCCGCAGACGCGCTGCCGGCCCGCGTCGTCACTGGACGCCGCGACAAGCCGGCACGGCAGGCGTGCGGATGCAGATGTCCGACGCCGGTGCCGGACGAGTGCAATCGCCCAAACTCGAGCGTCCGTGTTGGCAGGTCAGCGTTCGCCGAGGATCTTGGCCTTCTCGGCCTCGAATTCCTCGTCGCTGAGAACGCCTCGCTCCTTCAGGTCAGCGAGTTTCGCGAGGCGATCCTCCGGATCCGAGCCGGACCGTCTCGGCGAGCCCGATGAGAGACTGACGACCGACGCCGGGTTCGCGGCGGCCGTGTTGTCCAGCTGTGCCTTCGCCTCCATGTCCTTGGCCATGGGCGTCAAGTCCTCGACACCCGCCTCGGCACTGGTCCCGGCACCAGGTTCACCCAGGCGCGCGAGCGCCGCGTCGACACGGGCACCGTGGGCCGCCTTTGCGTCCTTCAACGGCGCCTCAAGAGCGGGCACGTCGAGCCGGACCTTTGAATAATCCGACGGGTCGTAGCGAACCGGAACGACATCGCCCTCGGAGACAAAGCCTTGATTGCTCGCGTCGAGAAACCGCTCCTTGACGTCAGCTGTGGAGCCGTCTGGAAACTTCACCCGAAACTCAATGCCGTACGTACCCTGCAACCGGCTGTGCCACCAGAGCTTGAGAACGACCCCTTCGGTCTGCGCGCCCTCGCTCCAGAGCTTCTGCCTCTTCTTCTCTCCAGGCCACTTCATTCCACACCCCGTGCCGTAGTCGCCGGGCGATCATACGCGCGACTCTTGCTTCGAACAAACGGCGACAGTGTGCTCCCGCTCGTCCGAAGGGGCAGTCGTGACATGCTCGTGCGAGCCCGCGAGGAGGTTGCGACATGAACGTGTTGATTGTCGGCGCAGGAGTCATTGGAACGGTCTACGGCGCTCACCTTGGTACCGCCGGTCACGGCATCTCGGTCCTTGCGCACGGCGATCGCACGGATGTGATCGCGACTCGCGGCCTACACGCCCGGGACGTCACCTCCGGTGTGGAAACGCACGCGCCGGCGACCGTCGTCCCCTCCGCGGGAGAGCCGGATGTCGACGTCGTGCTGGTCGCCTTGCGGCGCGACCATCTCCAGAGTTCGGCCGTTGCGCTCGCCGAGGTCTCGCCCGACGCGTTACTGCTGTTCATGGGCAACAACCCGGCCGGACGTTCGGACGTTCCTAGCCGGTCAGGCGCTCGCGTCGCGCTCGGTTTCCCCGGTGTTGGCGGGACGATCAGCGCCGGTGTCGCCACCTACTACAAGATCGCCCAGCAGCCGACGGCAATCGAGGCGACCGACGAGCCGGGTCTCGCAGTCCTCGCGGACGCCCTTACCGCGCGCGGGCTGCCAATCCAGCGCGTGCTTGACATGGATGGCTGGTTGGCTTATCACGCAGTCTTCGTTGCCGCGATCTGCGCCGCGCTGTACCGCTGCGGGACCGACCCCAAGCGACTCGCGCACGACCGAGCGACGGTCAAGCTCATGTGCCTCGCCATCACTCAAGGCTTTCAGGGGCTGCACGGCGGGCGCGTCAAGGGATGCCCGCGCAACCTCGCGGTGTTGCACAGTCGCTGGCTGACCCCCGTAGCAGTCCGCTACTGGTCGCGGGTGATGAGATCCCCGATGGGAGAGTTGGCCTTCGCCGCCCACGCGCGTCACGCCGAGCCGGAAATGCGCAGCCTCGCGCATGAAGTCATTACCAGGCTGCCTCCCAAGGACGCGCGCGACGCGCTCCAGACGCTGCTCGCACCGCGCCCGTAGCGCTGCCGCTTTCCATGCTTCGCACTGCGTTTGTGGTGAGATTGCCGCGAGCGATGCGATGAGACCTGGCCTGATAGACGCTCAACGCTCGGCGTTCAACGTGCCCGTCGATATTGCGTACTTCAATACTGCGAACCTCGCTCCGCAGTTGCACGCGGTTCGGACTGCTGGCGAGGCCGCGCTGGAGCGCCGCGGGCGGCCGTGGACGATCTCGGCTGCGGACTGGTTCGTCGATGTCGAGCGTCTCCGATCGCTGTTCGGCGAGCGCTCCGTGCCGGCCAGCGCGTGCTTGTGCTCGACGAGGAATACCCGTCGGGTATCTATACGTGGCGCGCCGCCGCCAGCAGATCGGGCGCCGAGATCTGCACCGTCGCCCGCGAGCCGGGGCAGACTTGGACGGATGCCGTGCTCGCTGCCCTCGACGAGCGGGTCGCGATTGTGAGCATGCCGAACGTCCACTGGACGGATGGCGCTTTGATCGATTTAGCTCCGATCGCCGCGCGCACTCGAGAGCTGGGGGCGCGGTTGGTCATCGACGGCAGTCAGTCGGTCGGCGCGATGCCGCTCGACGTGGAAGAGCTCCGGCCTGACTTCCTCGTCACCGTTGGTTACAAGTGGCTGTTGGGACCTTTCAGTGTCGGCTACCTATACGTAGCCGAGGAGCACCGTCAAGGCGAGCCGCTGGAGGAGAACTGGATCCTGCGCGCGGGATCCGAGGACTTCGCGCGCCTCGTCGACTACCGCGACGAGTATCAGACCGGCGCACGAGCGCTTCGATGTCGGTCAGCTGGCAGGTGCCGTGCGTGGCCGCGACCCTCGCCGAGCGGACCTCGGACATCGCGCGAGCAGCGGCCGGGCTCGGATTGGACCCCATTCCCGCCGAGCAGCGCGGCCCCCACCTGCTCGGCGTGCGCCTCCCGGACAGAGCCCTCGCGAGGGCAACCTCTGCGCTTGCCACGTTCAACTGCTTCGCGGCCGTACGCGGCTCGTCGCTACGAATCTCCCCGCATCTACATACGACCGACGAAGATGTCGAGCGCCTGCGGGATGGCCTAACGCTCGCGCTGCACCCCAGTCGTGAATGACCGCCGCGACGCACAGCTCCAGGTGAACGGTCGGTAAGGGCGCGCAGATTCCAGCGCCAGTTCGCTGCGCTTGCTCGTCGCCATCCCCGCGCGTACGCTTCGCCGCGAGGGTAAGGGGGGCGCCCGTCTGAGCGGAGGCAGCATGAAGTCCGAGCGATTCCGAGGACCTAGTCCAGCGATGACGGTCGCGGTGATCGCGCTGATCGTCGCTCTCGGCGGCACGAGCTATGCAGCATTCATGGTGCCCAAGAACAGCGTGGGCACCCGACAGCTGAAGAACGACGCGGTGACCGCAAAGAAGATCAGGAATGGCTCGGTGACCGGCGCGAAGCTGAATCTCAGGGGTGTGGTCGTACCGCAGGCTGCCAGTGCCAGGTACGCGTCGACCGCGGGCTCGGCCACCACGGCTGTCAATGCTGGCAGCGCGACCAACGCCGGCCATGCCGGGAACGCCGATTCTGCGACCAATGCGAGCAACGCCGCGCACGCGACCAATGCCGATTCTGCGACCAATGCGAGCAACGCCGCGCACGCGACCAATGCCGATTCTGCGACCAATGCGAGCAACGCCGCGCACGCGACCAACGCCGACCAGCTCGGCGGCTCGGCAGCGTCGGCGTTCCGCGACCGCTGCCCCTCCGGCACGACTCTCGCGGCAGCCGACCTATGCGTGACAACGACCGATGTGGGCACAGCAGGATCGGGTGAGAACACCTGGAACGGGGCACTCACGGATTGCGCTGCGCTCGGTCTGCGCTTGCCGAGCCCCGC
The DNA here is from genome assembly GCA_963788565.1 of uncultured Solirubrobacterales bacterium. Classification (GTDB taxonomy): domain Bacteria; phylum Actinomycetota; class Thermoleophilia; order Solirubrobacterales; family Solirubrobacteraceae; genus Palsa-465. The sequence continues at coordinate 356,332 of CAWBHJ010000003.1, forward strand.
CGAGGCGTTCCTGCTCGTCTCAACGACCGCCGCCAACCCCGCTTACTGGACCGACGATTTCTATCAAGTCAGCGGGACCGCCTTGGCGCTTGCATTCACCCATGACTCGAACACTCCGGCCGGCCGCACGAACGGAGTACTCACAACCGCAGACGAACCCGTTCGGTGCGTCACAACGCCGGCCAACTCATGAGCTCTTGACCCTAACGACGGGCTAGTTGCTTCCCGCGCGTGATCGCGGTGAGCCAGATTTCATGAAGATCGAGCGGCTCACCGCAGGCTCTCTGCTCCTCTCGAATCGAAAGCAGCTGACCGACGTGCGCTGTTACCTGACCGCGGGGAACCTCAAGCGCGTCGCAGCTCGGCCGGTACGTGCGCGGCGAGCTTGACCTCCAGTGATGCCGCCTTCTCGCCCGCGGTCCGGACCACGTCGGCGTCGCTTGTGCACCTCTCGGCGAGGAATGCCATCCGCTCGCGTAACAGTGCCCAGGCGGGCTCGCGCCACGGGACGAAATTGCCCATCAGGTAGTGCATCTCGAACGCGAACCCGGCGTTGTGCCCATCGGCAGCCGAATCGACCGGGAGCTGCGTGAGCGCGTGGCCGAGCGGGCGGATGACGTCGCCCATCAGGTCGAACGCGGTGCTGATCAGCAGCCCGAGCTGCTCGTCGCTCTCGTCTGTGTGGGTGAAGAACCGCGTCAGGAGGTGCAGGAGGACCTCGTAGGCGATTGTGGTGATCTCCGCGACACGATGGGTGTCGGGGTTCGTGATCACCGTGACAGGATCCTTGAGGTCGAACGGCTGTCGCGTGAACGCTGCCACCACCGGCCGGGCCGGGTCGAACGTCGGGTCGGCGTCGCTGAGCGCGTGATACTCGTCCCAGATCCCGAGGAAGCGGCCGTAATGGGCGTCCTGCCAGTGCCCTCGCGCGCCTTCGCCCTGCTCGATGATCTCGGCTACCGCTCGGAGCGCTGAGTCAAGATCGGTGACCGCGATGACCTGCGGCCACTGGAACAGCTCGGGCGTCGCCTGCGCGCGCGGCGAGCCGACGAACAGTGCCCGTTCGCCAAGGTCGTGTGACAGCCTTGTCAGCCCCTCCTCGATCCCCCGGTACAGGTGGCCGACGGTGAGGAACTCCTGCCCGCGCGGCATCGCCTCTGACTCGCTCAGCGGATCGCGGCCCGGCGCCGTCGGCATGAACCCCTCGGCGTCTTGGCGCTCCATCCCCTCGGGCCGCTCCAGAAACAGAAAGTGCTTCAGCGCCCGCTCGCCGAAGGGCATCAGGTCGAGCTGAATGCTGGCCGGGAAGTAGCCTGAGCGCTGCGGGAAGTTCGGCCGTCCGAAGTAGGGCGCGGCCCCGATCGACGACATCACGTTCGCGACCAGCGCCAGGTGGAGCATCTCCTCGATCGCGATCCCCCGCAGCACGCCTCGCCAGCGCTCGATCGCCTCTGACTGCACGTCTGTAAGGCCGTCACTCTTGTCCTTTAGGGTCCACTCCGCGAACAAGTACTGGCACATGATCATGTGTTCGAGCTGGCACGCCTCCGCCAGCAGCCACCACAGATCCTCGCGGTGGGCGACGACTACCTTGGGTTCGGCAGCAGACATATTGACAGCAGGACTGTACAGCATCGCTGTCGAATACCTGTAGCGCGATGAAACTTCCTGAGAACCTGTCGGCGCGAACCTCTTATCTGCTTGGTCGCGCCGCATCGAGCGTGCAGACGTTGGGCGAGCGCGACCTGGAGCCGCTCGGGATCACGCCGCGCGAGTACAGCGTGCTGGCGGTGCTGGCCGAGCGTTCCCCGTTGTCGCAGACGCAGGTGGCCGAGGTCCTCGCGCTCGACCGCACGACGATCCTCAAGCTCGGGGCGTCGCTCGAGCGCAAGCAATTGGTGGTCCGCGAGCGCGACGCTAACGATGCGCGCGCGTACGCGATGTCGCTCACGCCCGCCGGCGCCCGGCTCCGCGCGGACGCGTTCGAGCTGCTGCTCGCCTGCGAAGCGCGGTTCCTGACCTCGCTCAACCGGAAGGAGCGCCAGCAGCTTCACGACCTCCTCGCGCGCGTGACCGACCTGTGAGCAGGCGATCGCCAAGGGTCGGGGTCGGCGGCGAGGACAACGGCTCGTGCTCGGGGTCTACGGGTGGGCTCCGGGCGTCGGCGTAGGGGGTCGAGCGGGCCCGTCACCGACGACCGTTGTCTAGCGGCCGAGCGTATTCCTGGCGCACGTCATTAGGTTGGTAACCGTGGTCATGACACGACCCAAAGGGCTGCCGTACGCAGGGAGGATGCCGGCTTGAACTGCGAACGTGAGTCCGTCATATGCGACGAAGCCGGCCACCACCTCGCCACCACGGACCGTAAAGCAGTCGGTTCCCCGAAGATCGATCTCACGGCCGGTCGCGTCAATGCCCATGAACGGTGCCCCGGTGAGAGTGCCCGTGAGGTGCCAATGCGCGAATACGGCCTCTCCGTCAGCGGCCATCCGGTCAACCTCAACGTGGAAATCCGGCATCGCCGCGAAAAACTGAGCGAACTGATCCTGCACCGCCTTGCGGCCTTCAAGCCTCCCGACCACAGGCCATGTCTCAACAACGTCCTCGGCATAAAACACACCCAGTGAATCCGCATCACGATCATTGAGGCGCTCGAGCAGGCTGTGAACGAGCATGGTTGGCGTGACGCTGTCGACGGAGCCCATCGTGTCCTCCTCATCCGCGATCTGAGGGGCGAGCCTACAGCCCGGTGAAGCGAGACAGTTTGTCGACCCAAACGCCGAGCGATGAGGTTCGCGGCACCCCACGGTCTCAATAGAAACAGCACGCAAGGAAAGGCAACGCCGTGTCCGCATTCAGCGGCGAGCAGCCCGTCTTCGGCCAGGTGTTCGACGAGTTCATGGCCACCGGGGCGATCGTCGCCGGCCGGGGAACCTTCGAGCCGGCGGACGGCTGGGGCGGCGACCACCACGACGGCGTGCCGATCTGGATCCTCAGCCGACAACCGCCCGGCACCGACGTGAGCCAGTGGCCACTCGTCACCTATACAAACGACGTCACGACCGCAATGACCAAGGCCAAGCGCGCGGCGGGCGACAAGAACGTGCTGGTACACGGCGCTGCGACCGCGCAGCTCGCGCTCGCTTCGTTCCGAGGCTGTGGCGGCTTTCCCGTGTCAGTCCGGGGTCCGGATTGCCGAGATGTTGAGCCGCACGTAGTCCAGCGGCAGTCGCACGCGCGCGAGGACATCGGCTGTGAACTGGTCACGTCGTCCCTCTGGGAGGCGTGCGATGTGTGCCGCCAGGATCGACGTTCGTACGAACGGGCCCACATCCTGCGGACAGGTCGGCCGTTCCTGCAGCCAGCACCGGATCGAGGCGAAGCCGGCTTGGCGCAGGCGCAGCTCGGTGTCTTCCGCACCGGCGAACTCCCATGGCGACCACCCTACGAGCTCCGGCGCGGTGTCCCGGGCGACGCTTTGGATGACTTCGCGGACGCGAGCGATGTTGCCGGCTCCTCCGCATTGGACTTCGAGAATTCCCGCGGGCCGCAGCGCTGCCGCCAGCCGCTGCCAAAGGCGCGCGTGGTCGGTCACCCAGTGCAGCGCCGCGGTCGAGACGACCACATCGACCGGCTCGGCGAGCTCGAGCTCGAGCACGTCCTGGCACCACACGTCCGCTTGGTCCCCGAGTCGCGCACGGGCGAGCTCCACCATCTCGACGTCGGCGTCGATCGCCAGCACACGCCCGGCCGGGACGAGCGCAAGCAGCGATTCGGTCACTCGCCCGGTACCGCAACCGACGTCGAGGATCGTCGCGTCGGGTGCAATCCCGTCCAGTCGCGACAGCACATCCTTCGCCCACGCCTGTTGCGGCGCGCTCGACACGTCGTATGTCCGCGCGTCCCAGGGAGTGCTCATCGCGCTCGTCACACCTCCATCGGGAGGCGGATCCCGAGGCGGTGTAGGGCTTTCTTGCCGGCCGGCGTGAGTTCGAGGCCGCGTGGCTCCGCGGTGGGCTTGACCCAGCCTTCTTGGCGCAGGGAGGCCGCGAGCTGGGCGCCGAGTTGACCGCCGAGATGTGGTCGTCCGATGCGAGGGTCCATGCAAGAGAAGGCGAGCGTGCGCCGGGTTGGCTTGGTGGGCAGCTCGACTCCGAGCTCGGCAAAGCGCCGGGCGGCTTCTGGGCCAAGCTTGAGTTCCCCTTCGCCGTCTCGGGCTACAAGCGCTCCCGATTGGACGAGGTGGTCCATTAGAGCGACGCCGATCTGCCCGGCGAGGTGGTCGTAGCAGGTGGCGGCCACGCGCGCCGGTCGACCTGTTCGTGGCGGCACTCCGCGTAGGCCGTTGAGCATCGAGAAGATCTCCCGCAGCCCCGGCTCGGCGAGCTCGTAGAGCGCGAGGCGGCCCTGGTGGCTGACCGCTACGAGGCCGGCATCGCGGAGTCGCCGTAGGTGATTGGCCAGTTGCGTCGGCGACACGTCAAGGCGCTCGGCCAGTTCGCTGGCCGAGGCCGGTCCTTGCTCAAGGCGCTCCAGCACGGCGTACCGCGTCTCGTCGGCGAGCTCGGCCAACAGCTGAACCCGGGGATCGTTCGACGCTCGCATATCCCCAGTCTACACCTCCAGGCTTCATATTCGCCTGAATGGTGGTAGTCTACCCTTCAGCTTTGAGTGAACTGTCACCGTAGACTAAAGGAGGCTTGGCTCAAATGGTGCATCCCGCTCTCGCTCGAGCGCTCGCCACCGCTCACATCGAGGACCAACAGCGCGCCGCCGCTCGTAGCCATGCCATTCGCGCCGCTCACCGCGTCGCGCACGAACCACGCGTAGCGGCCACTCCAATCGCCGTACTGCGATCCGCGTCGACTCGACTACGTGGGCGCCGCGCGCCCAGGCCGACGGCATGACGCCAGCCGAGATTGCTCAATCAACCAAGACGGCCGAATGGCGAGCCGGCGCGTCGTCTGACGCGCCGGCCCGGTGGGCTAACTGCGGGCGTCCGGCCTGGCTACGAAGCTGCGACTCCGACTACGTGGCCCTGTGCGTCGGCGAACACTCCGAACGTCACTCCTGGTACCTCTTGTGCCGGCTGGACGATGCGCCCGCCGAGCTCCTCTGCGCGTTGCAGCGTGGCCGCAACGTCCTGCACGCCGATGAAGAACAGGACAGCGTCGGCGTCGCCCTGGAGTGGGCTGATTGCGGTCGGGAGCGTCCCCTCGGCGCCGACATCGACGAACGTGTAGCCGGGGAATGCCCCGTCCGAGTACTTCCACCCGAACAGCTGGCTAAAGAACTCGCGTGTGGCGTCGGGATCCGCGGAACGGATCTCTGCGTGAACTACGGGATGCGCCATGATGGCTCCTTCGTCGATGGGGTCGGCCGAGGCGGCCGCTACTACCCATGACGCACCAGGACCAGCGAATTGGACAACACCGCTCCGCAATTCAGCGGCCGGCTGACCTCTCGCTGGATCGAGCGGAGGTCTTTGGGCGGACAGGTTCCTCGAGCGGGACGATCGTTACCCGCGATCGGGTTGGGCTTAGTCCGTGTTCGCGACTGAGCGTGCTGCGGTCGTGATCCGTTCGAGTGCCTCGTCGGGGTGAGAGACCATAGCCACGTGGTTGGTGGCGACCTCAATGGTGTCCGCACCCATGCGTGCGGCGAACTGCCTTTCGGCGTCGGGCGGGATGGCTTGGTCGCCGTCGGCGACCAGGTACCAGGATGGCAGCGACTTCCAGGCCGGAACGCCCATCACGTCGGCGAGGGCGGACGAGTGGAGGGGTTGCTGTACCGCATACATAACCCTGGCCTGCGCGGGATCGACGTCGGCGGCGAAATGGTTGACGAAGTCGTCCTCTGGCAGCCAGGCAAAGCCCTGGGCGTCGATGTCCAGGTGCGCCAAGGCGGGAGTCGGAGGACCTTGCTGCAGGAGCGCACCGATTGACTCGCCCTCATCCAGGCCGAAGGCGGCGATGTACACCAGACCGACGACGTTCGGCGCGTCGGCGCCGAGCGCGGTGATGATCTGGCCGCCGTAGGAATGGCCGGCGACGATCGTCGGACCGTCCTGGCGGCCAAGCACGAGCCTTAGACGCGCGACATTGTCGGCGAGGGTGTTCATCGGAAACTGGGGCGCTGTGACGTTGTAACCCTCGGCCTGCAAGCGCCCGATCACGGCGCTCCAACTCGAGCCGTCGGCCCAGGCCCCGTGTACGAGCACCACGTTTGGCAAATCGCTCATCTCAGCCAGTCCTCTCTGGTCGGGGACAAGAACCTACAGACTGTCCGCAGCTCGGAGGTAGAGATCGCGTGCACCGATCCCGCCCCCAGACCAAGGAGCCTCTTGGGCCAACGTAGACCCTGGCCCCGGATAGAGTGGGCACATGGTCGAGCTGACCGCCAGCGGCGATGCCGATCAGGTCGAGGCGCGGCTGCGCGAGGCGCTCGACGCGCATGGTCTGCAGCTGTTCGCGCGCATCGACCATGCGACCGGCGCCCGCAAGGCCGATGTCGAGCTGGAAGCCAACGTCCTCCTGATCTTCGGCAACACGCGCGTCGGCACCCCGCTGATGCAGGCCGACCCCCGCGTCGGCATCGAGCTGCCGCTGCGAATGCTGATCTGGGAGGACCCCGACGGAACGCATGTCGGCTACCTCGACCCCCGCGATCTGGCCGACCGCTATGCCCTCGACGGCCACCAGCAGACGCTCGAGCGGCAGGCCGGGGTGCTCACCAAGCTGGCCGCCGCCGCGGCCGGCTGAGCGCTCGGGCACTGCACCGGACGCGCCCCGCGCCGACGGACGATCGCTGGGGTCCGATGAGCTGAGGCTGGTTCGACGGTCTGTTCCGAGAGGATTGTTTCGACACGAGGAGCGGAGATGAGCAAGCTCAGACTTAGCATCACCATGTCGCTCGACGGGTACGTCGCCGGCCCGGGCCAAAGCGAGGAGAACCCGCTCGGGATTGGCGGGATGGAGCTGCATCAGTGGTTCTTTCCGCTCGCGGCGTTCAGGGAGATGCATGGGGAGCAGGGAGGCGAGATCAACGCCAGTTCTCGGGTCGTCGAGGAACGGCGGGCAAACATCGGCGCGACGATCATGGGCCGCAACATGTTTGGTCCGATTCGCGGAGCCTGGCCGGACGAGTCCTGGCGGGGCTGGTGGGGCGAGGATCCGCCATACCACCATCCGGTGTTCGTCCTCACGCACCATCCACGCCAACCGCTGCAGATGAACGGTGGAACGACCTTTCACTTCGTCACCGACGGGATTGAGTCAGCGCTCGCGCAGGCGAAAGACGCCGCAGCAGGACGGGACGTCTGGCTCGCCGGCGGCGCGTCTGTGGTCAACCAGTACCTAGCGGCGGGGCTGGTAGACGAGATCGACGTCTCGATTGCACCTGTGGTCCTCGGCGCCGGCGCTCGCCTGTTCGAGGGACTGGAGCACGGCGCCCTTACGCTCAAGCAGGTCAGGGTCATCACCGCTCCGGACGTCACGCACATCAATTACGAGGTCAGCCGACCGCTCTGACGGAGCCGCCGACCGACCGACCGCCGGCGCCCCGCAGCCACCCCCGCCCCGGAAACTGTTTCTTCCGCCCAGGTAGTCGTGGTCGTAGGGTTTGCAGGCGAGGGCATGCGGTGGCGCGACTCTTGAGGAAACGTACGGGCCTGGGACCCAGTGTCCAGCGCTAGCCGCGGCCGCCTGCGCGCGGTAGCAAGGTCCGGCCAGTTCTTACGGCTGCTTCCCGTCGTCCGAGTGCGCGGGCAGTCGGTCTACCGTGAGGTTCTCGGCATACGTGCGGCGCGGTCGCTGATCGGAGCCAGCGCCGCATCCCAGCTCGGCAATTGGCTCTATAACGCGGCGCTGCTCGGGTACGTCTACAGCGTCACTCACTCAGCCGGGTGGGTGGGCGCCGCGACAATCGGCCGGCTCCTCCCTTACGTCCTGCTCGGCCCAGCCGGAGGCGCGATCGCGGACCGCTACCCACGGCGGACGGTGCTGCTGGTCGGCAATCTTCTTGCGCTTGCGTTGATGCTCATCCTGGCGGCGGTCGTCGCGAGCGGTGGCCCGGTGGTGCTCGTCATCGCCTTCGCGGCGCTTGCGTCCGTGGCGGGTTGCGCAGAACGGCCCGCGGCGCTCGCGCTGCTGCCGCGATTTGTGGGAGAGACTCGTCTCGGCGCGGCGAACGCGCTACTGCACTCGGTGCAGGATCTTGGCGTCGTGATCGGCCCCGCAATCGGCGCCATCCTGCTCGCGGTCGGCCCGGCATGGGTGGCGTTTCTAGCCAATGGGGTTACGTTCGCGGTCTCGGCGTTCTTGATCTCGACGATGCCGCCCGATGCAACGCCCAGCAGTGACCGAGCGGACGCGGCCTCGCCGCTGTCTGGCGGGCTACGGGCAGTTCACGAAACGCCATTCGCCGTGTGGCTGATCATGGTCGTCGCCGTGGTCGAATTCACATACGGCGCCCAGACGGTACAGCTGGTCATCTTCGCGAAGCATTCGCTGAATCTCGGTGACGATGGCTATGGAATCCTGCTCACCGCCGCCGGGGTCGGTGGACTAGTGAGCGCGTTTCTCAATGGTCGACTGTCCACAAGTCAGCGTGTGACTCTGATTGTCATCCTTACCGCCGCTCTGGCGTGCGGGACGCAGCTCGCATACGCGGGCGCCACCAGCCTCGTGATTGCGCTGGCCGTGGCGGTAATCGGTACCGCCGCGGCCGTGTCATGCGAGGTGGTCGGCGAGACAGTGCTCGCGCGCATCGCGCCGCGCGAAGCACTCGGCCGGCTAGTAGGGATCTTCGACGCGGCGTGTGCTGCCGCGGTAATTGTCGGCGCAATCCTGGCGCCCGTGCTCATCAACTCAACGTCGCTTCGGGACAGCCTGCTCGTGCTCGGCGGTATCGCGCTCCTGATCACAGTTGTGTGCGGGGTCGGCCTCCGCGGACTCGATGCGCTCAGCGCGCACCGCGCCGACGCGCTGGCCTCAAGAGTGAAGGTGCTCGAAGGGCTTTCCGTCACGGTGGGCGTGCAACAGATAGTGCTCGAACAGCTCGCAGCCGCCGGTCAGTTCCTCCCCGATCTGCCGCCGGGCGTCGACGTGATTGTTCAGGGCATGCCTGCGCACTCGTTCTACGCGGTGGTTACCGGCCGCGTCCTCGTACACCGCGACGGCAAGGCCGTTGTGCATCTCGGCCCCGGCGATAGCTTCGGCGAACGCGGATTACTCGACAGGGCACCCAGAAACGCAACCGTGACGACCGAGGTGGAAACGACGCTGCTACGCGTAGCGGGGCAGGCACTACTCAATGCACTCGACACAGCGCCCGCCCTCAGACCAGCGCTCGACCTCTCGAGCACGGCGCCAGGCGTGCAAGTCCCGGACGGAGAGCCAAGCCCGGTCGATGATCCGCGCTGGGTCGAGGTCTGATCCAGAGCGACGACGATCGCCGCTGGTCGGAAATCGTGATCGAGCGCAGCCTCAGTGCCCGGCGCGACGCTCGCGGCCTCTTTTCACTTGCGGTGCCTGCACGATCAATGATTGCGCCTCCGCGGGGCCGACTACGAGATCGTGAAGGTCGCCGCCCACCTCGAGTCGACCGGACTGTTCGACGCCGCCGACCTTCACGGGCGCGAAGCCGGCCGTTCGGATCAACTGTTCGACTTGCCCGGCGGCACGCTCGTCGTCCGTCGCGTAGAAGAGGACGGCCGGCTCCGGTGACCGGTTGCTAGAGGACTCGAAGAGGTCGCCCGACATGCTGCCGAATGCCATGGCCAGGCGCGCTCCGCGCGGCAGCCACCCTGCCACAACCTCGCCAGAGGATTGCCTTTGCGGCAGGAGACGCACGATGTTCCCTTGTGCGTCGAGGCCGACTGGGTTGCTCGGAACGACGACAAGCTCATCGGTTAGCCGATCGGCGATCTCTTCTATGACGCCCTTCAGCACGGCAAACCGCAACGCGAGGATGACGGCATCGGCGCCCTGCAACGCGTCGTGGTTGTCGCTGGCAGCGGCCGCACCTCGCCCGATCGCCGCAGCCAGCGTTCGTGCCGACGTTGTGTCGGCGCTCGAGAGGCGCAGGGTCTCGCCGCCTGAGGCGAGCCGGCGAGCGATGACCGATCCGAGTCCTCCGGTGCCGATGATCGCGGTGCTCATGACCCGAGCCCGTCTCTCAAGTCGTCTGTTCGGATGGCCAGCGAGCGGGCACCCAGTCGCCTTCTGGGTCGGTGGTTTGTCCGACTTCGATGATGTGTCCGTCGGGATCGCGGATGTAGCAGCGGATCTCATACTGGTGCTGTTTCGGCGGCGTCAGGAATTCAGCGCCTCGGGCGCTCCATTCGGCGTACACGGCCGCAATGTCTCTGACCCGGATGTTGAGGAAGCTGCTGACCCGGTCGGGATCGCGTGGCGTCTGGAGTGTGACTGTCGGCTTGTCGTCCGTCGGCCCGCCGCCGACGTTGATGATGATCCAGCTGTTGGATAGCTCCACGTAGGTCAGCCCTCCGGGGCCCGAGAAGGCCACCCTGCCGCCGAGTACTTCGGTGTAGAAGCGTCGAGAGCGCTCGACATCGTCCGAGACGATGAAGTGGGCCAGCACAATCCCGTCCGGGGGCGGTGGCAGCTCCGCCATCTGGTACCTCCACTGGTTGGGCCTCACACCCTGCTTAGGACCGGGTCTGGAGCCGGTGTCTTATCGAACGAGCATTCCATCTCCTTCTACGGCATGGGTAAAGAGTCCCGTTCGATTCGCGTCGGCGTCGACGTGTGTGGAGGTCGCGGAGAGCCCGGCCTCGTTGGACTCTGAGCGACAAACCGCCCATCCGATGGCCCCGATCATCCGTGTCGCTTCTCACACGGCGGGCGGGAAGCGCCGGCGTCCGCCCATGGTCTAAGGAGGCATGTTCAAACGCACACGCATCCTCCCCCGCTTCACCTTCGCCAACGTGCTGGCGATGCTGGCTCTGTTCGTTGCCCTGGGCGGCACCGCGGCCGCGGCATTCGTCGTCAACTCAAATGCGCAGATCGCCCCCGGCACCGTGTTCGGTTCGGTCAAGCCCGCCACGGCCAACGACAATGTCGTGGCCGGCTCGCTGGGTACGAAGGAGCTGGCCGATGGCTCAGTCTCCACCACCAAGGTGGCCAACGGCGCCATCACCCGCGGCAAGCTGGCGGTCATCCCGCTGACCGGTAATGGCCGGGCCAGCTTTGACCGAGTCACGATCCCCGTGGGCCAGTCGCGCGCGCTGCTGCCGCTAGCCGGACTCGGCAATCTCCTCCTCGACTGCATGGCGCAACAGGACGCCACCATCGCCTTTCACAACAACTCGGGCGGTGACGAAACCGTGGCCCAGGAAATCAACGACAACCCTCAGATGAATAACGTGGCCAACGGGGCCTCCAGCCCGACGGGCACCGGCTTCTTCCAGGGTCACTTCGCCTTCCAGGTCAGCCGCGGCACCGGCAACAAGGGACAGATGGCAACCATCGATATGTATCTCACCACCGACGCCACCACCTGTTCGCTCCAGGCTCAGGGGGTGTCGCTGGCCCAGTGACCCGCGGCGACTCAACCGAAGGCGCGCGCTCGCCCAGGACGACCGGCGCGAGCCGACAAGGATCGGATGGGCTCGGATCCCCGGTTCGAGTCCGGGCGTGGAGTGATCTACAGGGGCGTCAGCTTGCTCCCTCGCCCGCCCCGATGTGCGGAGGCTCGGTCTTGGCCCCCGAGCCCACCTCGGCCTTCAGTTGCGCGAGTTCGTCGTCCACAGCGCTCTTGGCTCCGAGCTGGTCAAGCTGCTTGTCGATGTCGTCTTGGGGCGGACCGAGCGAGGTGAGATCGTCGAACGTTCCGGCGGCTTGGAGCTCCTCCACCGCCGACGCGCGGGCCTGCATCTGATCGGTCTTGTCGATCGCCCGTTGCATGGCCTCTCCGAGGTCAGCCATATGGTCCCCGATGCCGGTCGCAGCCTCTGAGATCTGGACCTGCGCCTCGGACGCCGAGTACTGCGCCTTGATCACCTCCTTCTTGGTGCGGAACTGCTCGATCTTGGTCTGGAGGGTGCGCTCCGAGTCGATCAACTTCTGCTGCTCTGACTCCAGATCAACCACCTGCTGATCGAGCGAGCTCATCTCCTGGACGATCACCTGCTTGCGCTCGATCGCGGCGCGAGCCAGATCCTCCCGGCCGGCGGACATCGCCTCGTGCGCCTGCCCATCGAGCTTGTCGGACTGCTGCTTGAGTTGCTCCTCCTGGAGCTGGAGGCGCTTCTTGGAGGTGACGACGTCGGCGATTCCCGACTTGACCTTCTGCAGGTCCTCCATCTGTTGCTCATATGCATAGTCCAGTGTCTCGGCCGGATCCTCCGCTCGGTCGAGCAGATGCGAGATCTTCGCCTTGGTCAGTGTCTCGATTCGACCCCCAAGTCCGGGCATCACATTCCTCCAATCGGCCTGCGGCGGGCTCGCGCTTTCGCGAACGGGGGGTCAGCCTGGCAGCTGGACCTCGTGCCGGTCAAGGGTGAGCCCGAGCCACCCTCAGGACTCGGTCAGCTGGGGTCCGAGTCGGCGACCGAGGAACGCTCAGTACAACGCGTGGCTCGCCGTCAGATTCGCGGGCTGCTGTCCGTCCGGGCTGTAGTTCCACTCGACAGTCTTGCCGGAGCGGATCCGCAGCGAGCTAGCGTCGATGTAGCAGCTGACCTGGGAGAAGGCGCCGCCGCCACAGCTGTCGAGCCGGGCGATCGGGCGGTCCTTGATCTCCGTGCCGAACACAGCGACAGCGAACGCCCCGCCGCCGCCATCGGAGATCGATTCCGCCCAGGCTATTGCGCCGTCGCTGAGGAGGACGATCCGATAAACCTCTCCCTCTCGGCGATCGGTGGGATAGAGCTTGTGATTGATCGAGCCGCTCGGGATGTACATGACGGTGAGCCGCGGACCGATGACATCCACGTCATTCGGGTTCTTCCGCGTCCACGCAATCCACTTGCCGCCGAGCGCAAAGTCATCGCAGATCGCCCCGAAGTCCTTTCTATTGCAAAACGGTTTCGCCCCCGTGAGCAATCTCGTCTTCCCGTCTGACCTCTGGCAAACGTAGGCCTTGCCGCCGGTGCCGTACACCCGCGCAAAGCCGCTGCTCACAACCGTCTTGGAATGTGCTGGGTCGCACGTGCGTTTGGCCTGGGCCGCCGATGCGCTGAGGAACGACAGCGCGAGCGCGGTCAGCAACGTCGATATTGCGCGTAACTTCGTCATCCTGAGCAACCGGATTCGCGTAGAAGCCTCGGCCGGCATCGGCTCATCGGGACCCACATTGAACCGCACCGTGGGCGATGTTGGCGGATCCCGAACGAGATTTTGTCGGGTTGGACAGCGCCGTTCCGGGCGACGAGTACGTTCCAGGCGGCTCCGACGCCGATTCGATCGCCAGCGCTGTCAGAATCGATCGTCGACAGCGGCAGGCGCTAAGCGATCAGCATGCGAGCATCGGACCCCGAGACGGCCGTGGCCACAGCCCCCCCGCTGAGGACGCGGCTGAACACCTACACGTCCTACAGCATCGGCTGTGCCGGCGTGTGGGGCGCCATCCTCCTCCTCGCAGAGCGCCGGTTGGATTCTCAGACCCGGGACACGCTTCGGCTCGTTTGCGGCGGATGGTGGATCGGATGGACGTCGGCCACCATCGCTCGCGCCGGCTTTCCACCGCCGAAGCCGCTAACGCCCGCTGCAGAGAAGAGACTCCGCAACGTCTCGATCGTGCTCGTCGCGCTCGGCCTGACCAACACCGTCCGGATGCTCGCCACCGGCAAACGGCCGCGATCGAAGCGCGCCGGACTGCTGAAACGCTAGGAGCAACAAACGCTCAGGGAGCGGCGTTCGAGAGGCGCCGCGCCGATGGTTTCCGCAATCGTGGGCCGCCGGTCGGTGATTCTGGATCGTATTCTGGGCCAGTGGCGGACCTGCGTGCGGCGGTCATCGGTTACGGATTGGCGGGTCGGTTCTTTCACGCGGCGCTGATCGCCGCGACCGAGGGGGTCGTGGTGGCCAGCGTGGTCACGTCGAGCCCCGAGCGCCGCGCGCAAGTCTCGCGAGAGCATCCCGACGCGCAAATACTGAACAGCCCTATCGAGTTGTGGCAGCGCGCCGAGGAACACGACCTGGTCGTGGTTGCGGCGCCCAACGACGCGCATGCGTCGCTGGCCAAAGAGGCGATCGATCGAGGCCTGGCCGTCGTTGTCGACAAGCCGCTCGCGATGACGTCCGGGGAGGCGGAAGCGCTGGTCCGCCGTTCCGAGCAGGCGTCGACGCTGCTCACCGTGTTCCAGAATCGGCGCTGGGACTCCGACCAGCTCACTCTTGCTCGGCTGCTGGCGGAGGACCGACTGGGCACCGCCTTTCGCTACGAATCACGTTTTGAGCGCTGGCGGCCGTCGGCCAGCGCCGGGTCATGGCGCGACTCGACCCCGCCTGAACGGGGCGGAGGCCAGCTGCTCGATCTCGGGACTCATCTGGTCGATCAGTCGCTGGTTCTCTTCGGTCCGGTTACTCATGTGTATGGCGAGGTCGAAGCTCGTCGTGGCGCCCCGGGTGACGATGACGCCTTTGTGGCTCTGCGCCACGAACGCGACGTGATCAGTCATCTGCGCGCATCCGCCATCACCGCCGCGCCAGGGCCGAGGCTTCGCGTGTTAGGCACGAAGGCGGCGTTCGTGGTGGGGGAACTCGACGGTCAGGAGGAAGCCTTGCGGTCCGGCGCCCGGCCTGATCAGGTGTCCGACTGGGGCGCTGAGCCCGAGTCGCGCTGGGGCCGACTCGTGAGCGGCGACGAGAGCGCTCCGGTGCCCAGCGAGCGCGGTGACTGGCCGCGGTTCTACAAGCAGTTGGTCCGAGCGCTCCGCGATGGCGATCTGCCGCCGGTCGATCCGCACGACGCCGTAACGGCGTTACGCATCATCGAGGCGGCGAGGCACAGCGCGGCGCGGCGCGAGGTGGTGACCCTCTCGGGCTGACCCCGTCGGACCTCAGAAGTCGATGAACCGTCTGCGCCCGGCGCTGGGGGTTGGCGCCTGCCCACGAGCGACGAGCTCAGGCATCTCATCAAGGGGTGGAAGCATCAGCAGGGCTGGATCAGCTGGCTCAACGAGCAACTCGATGGACAGCTGCCGCTAAGCGGCGAGCGGCTTCCGGTCAGCTCGCTGGGAATCCGGACGCTGCGCGGCCGACGGGCTCCCACTCCTCCAGCCGTGGCTCGGCCAGCATCTCTCGATGACGTTCGGGAGTCCACGGCCAAGCGTGGGGGAGGCCGTCCTTGCCGATGTACCAGCTCTTGCAGCCGGACGCCCAAATTGTGCTGGGGATCGCGGCGCGCAGCTCGGCGTTGTAGGCGCTAGTCGCTTCCTTGGATGGTGAGACGGCGTCGACCTCGCCTCGCTGCCACAGCTCGATAAACCGTAGGGCGTAGTCCATCTGGGTCTCGGAGATCGTGAACAGCGACTGGTTGCCGAATGGAGAGTGGGGCCCAATCAGCGTGAACACGTTCGGAAACCCGGGCAGCGCGACCGTCCGATAGGCGAACGGCTCGTCGTCCCAGAGCTCTGACAGGCGGGCACCACCAGGTCCGATCAGCTCCATCGGCCGCAGGAACTGGTGGGCGTCGAAACCGGTCGCCAACACGATCACGTCCAGCTCGTGCAGCCGTCCATCTTCGGTGACGATCCCGGCCGGCTCGAGATGGTCGATCCCGGCGTCGACGAGCTCCACGTTTGGCCGTTCGAACTGGTCGTAGAAATGAGTCCCCATCAGCAGGCGCTTGCACATCGGCTTGTAGTCGGGGGTGAAACGCCGCCGCAGGTCGGGATCTCTGACGGTGCGGAGATGCAGCCTGCAGGCCGTGCTGATGAGCCGGCGGGCAAACCCGTCCTCGACCGTGGCCCGACCCAGCAGGCGCTCGAACTGGGCCTGCCAGATCCTGTAGCCGAAGCGGCTCAGCGCCGGGATCTGCCGATACAGCCACCGCGTCGGTCGCGAGTAGCGCCGGTTGGCGATAGGCAGGATCCACTGTGGGGTCCGTTGATAGAGCTCGAAGCGCCCCGCGAGAGGTGCCAGCGCGCGCGTGATCTGCATCCCCGTGGAGCCACTACCTATCACCCCGATCCTGCGCCCGGACAGCGGCACCGAATGGTCCCACTCGGCGGAGTGGAAGACCGCGCCCCCGAACGAATCTAGACCCGTTAGCTCGGGCTTGTGCGTGTGTACAAGTCCGCCTGCGCCGGTGACGATGAAGTCGTACTCCAACTCCTCGCCGGTCCCGGTGCGCACGATCCACTGGGCCCCGTCCCATCTCGCCTCGACGACCTCGCTACGTAGCGAGATGCGGTCGTAGAGGCCATAGTCGCGGGCCACGCGGTCCAAATAGGCCCAGATCTCCCGCCCGGGCGAGTAGACGTGGGTCCAGTCGGGGTTCGGAGCGAAGGTATATGAGTAGTAGCGAGACGGCACATCGCAGCTCAGACCCGGGTAGGTGTTGGCGTGCCAGGTCCCACCGATCCCGTCGGCCTTCTCGTAGATCTGGAACGACTCGATGCCGGCCATCCGCAGCTTCGCGCCCATGCCGATCCCCGACATGCCGGCCCCGATGATCGCGACACGAGGCATACGCAACACGTCGCCAAGTCTGACTCGTGTTCGAGCTTCAGACAAGCGCCATCGTCGTTCGAGCGAAACTTCATCCGGGCGTTAGGGTTTCTACCGTGGCGTTCAGCTAGCTCGGCTTGACCGGCCGGGGTTAGGGGCATCGATGGGATCAGATCGTTCGAGGCGTGGTCGCTTGCGCACGCCTCTGTCGTGGTGGATGTGTGCCGCGTTGACGGCAACGTTTGCCATCGCCTGCTGGAGTGGAGCTGACGCTCGCGCTGCTACCGGCGTCCAATCTGCCTGGTCCGAGCTCGGGCCCGGCGGCTCTGTGATCGCTCGTGCGATCACGACCGAGTCGCATTGCCCGTCGGTCAGCGTAAAGCCGTCTGGCAAGTCGATGCCGATGTCGACTCGGGCCACCCCGCAAGGCAAATCCTTCCCGGAGCTGGTTTGCGAATTGAACCTCCCTGCAAGCGCCACCAGCGCCTCGGTCCAGGGTTACCGACTGCCCCTCTCTGATCCGCACCCGCGGCGGATCGTCATCATCGGCGACACGGGCTGCCGGATCACCACCCACGGCGCGCAGGCTTGCAACAACTCCGCCGCCTGGCCGTTCGCCGCGATCGCCAAGCGGGCGGCACGCGAGCACCCCGACCTGGTCATCGACCTCGGCGACATGCTGTACCGCGAGGCGCCGTGCCCGACGGGCAACCAAGGCTGTGCCGGGAGCCCGTACGGCGACAACGCGGCCGCGAACCGAGCCGACTTCTTCACTCCAGCGGCACCGCTGCTATCAGCGGCGCCGTGGGTGCTGGTTCGCGGGAACCACGAGATCTGCGCGCGCAATGGCCTCGCCTGGTTCCGCTACTGGGAGCCCCGCCCATTCAAGGGCAAGTGCGCGGGCGACCTCACCGCCCCATACCGTGTCCCGATCCCGGGACTGCAGCTCCTCGTCCAGGACTCATCGGCGGCGTCCGACACGAAGGCCAATCCGAGCCAGGTCGCCGAGTACCGAAAGCAGTTCGCGACGTTCGCGAAGTGGGCCACGCGCCCTTCAGCGCTGCTCACCCACAAGCCGCTCTGGGGCTTCGTCGAGGGCTCGAGCGGCGGATTGGTCCCGGTCACCGCGGACCTTCAGGCGGCGAGCTCGAACCGCCTCGCGGCAGCGATCGGGCTGGTTCTCTCGGGACACATCCACGGCTTCGAGGCGCTTGGCTTTGGCGGCAAGGTCGCGTCGCAGCTTGTGATCGGCGACAGCGCTACGGCGCTCGACCCAGCGGTAACCAAGAACCTGGTCGGCCACACAATCGGCGGCCGCACGGTGAAAGAGGCCACGACTCTGGACCGGTTCGCCTACGCCGTGCTCGACTACTCCACGGCGCGCCACGCCTGGGACACCCTGGTCCTCAAAGACCCGTCCGGCAAGCCGCTCGCTTCATGCAGGATCGGCGTCGGCCGGGCCGCCTGCCGCAAGGCGTAGGCCCGTCCCCGTTTGGGTCCCTGGCCGCTCATTGCACGATCGTGAGGAACAGGGACCGGGCGGCTCCTACCCCATGCTGACTGATCGGGACCAGCGTCAGCCGGTAGCGGCCGGGGCGTAGGCCAGGTTCGCCGCCCGCCAGCGGAAGCGTGAACGTGGCCAAGTATCCGCGGCGTCCGCGAACGGTTCTCTCCCGCTGGCCGGTGGTCGCACGCCCCCATGCCGACCAGCGCTGCCCAGGGCCCGACCGCAGAAGCCCCGCCGGGGCGGCGCACCGCGGTCGCCCTTCGCGCCGTGTTTGATCGACACGCCAACGCACCGCGGATGGCTGGTCGATCAACGCGCTCACCACGTGCCGGACTCGCGATGTCAGGCAGCCGCTTCCTACGCCCAGATCGATCCGACTGATGCTGGGGAGCGGGAACGCAGTTGCGTGCAGTGGGATCTCGAGCGGCGTGCCGTCTCCCGAGACGGTCAACAGGGCGGAGGCCGTTCCTGCCCGGGTCGGTTGGAACAGCAGCAACAGCTGACAGCCGTCGCCGGGAGCGAGCGTGGTCGGGGCGCATTCGTTGGACAGGATCGTGAACTCGGTGGCATCCCGTCCAGAGAGCGCGGCGGTCGCTACCTCGACCGGGGCGGGTAGCGGGTTCGAGAGGACCAGCAGGAGCGACTGCGCGTATCGGACGCCGTCGGCATACACCGGCTTGAAGGTGGGGGAGGCAAGCTCAGGTGAGGTGAGGCTCGAAGCCGAAGGTGCGACGCCGCTCACCGGCACGCTCAGCGTGCCCTGGTCGGAGGGAACTTGGAGCGAGGCCGTGGCGGTGCCGCCCTGCGTCGGCGCGAAGGCCAGCGTCACGCTGCACGTCTGGTCAGGCTCGACGATCTGATCCGAGCAGCCGTCGCTTTGCATCGAGATCCCGGCAGCGGAGCCCACCGCGATGGCGAGCGAGCCGATCTGCAGTGGCTCGCTCCCGGGATCGGAGATGGTGACCGTGGAACTTGCCGATGAGCCGAGCCGCGTGGCGGGCATCGTCACCGAGTTGGGTGATGCCACCGGCGCCGGGCCGGGGCATGCGTGGCCGCTCGCCTCGTAGCAGCTGGCGAGCGCGCTGACCGCGGCGTACGAGGGCTTCTCGACTACCTGCGGGTTGGCGACCGGAGGGTCGAGCACGTCGCCGCCGAGCAGCCCTTCCGACGCGAACTGGCCACCGAGGTTGTCACGCTCGGTCACGAACACGCGGCTGGCTCCCGCGTCGAGGAGAGTGGGAATCGACGCCGTCAGATACGCGGCCTGCGCCCCTTCGCCGCTGGTGTAGGAGGGGTCGTACTGGTAGGCGGGATCGGAGGGGTAGCCATGCTCAGTCACCCACAGGGGGCCGGAGAAGCCGTCGCCTCCCAGGAACTGCTTCCAAGTTCGCACGTCCGAGGCGAGCGCGGTGACGCGGCCGCGCTCGTGGATGTTCGCGATGTCGAAGTCATGCGCGGCATCGACTCCCGGGGTGGCGAACACCTGCGCCAGCCAGCTGATCCCCCAGGTGCTGGAAATTCCGCCCAGCAGCACGTTCGCCTCGGGATCGACCTGCTTGATCGCGTCGTGTGCCGCCTGCAGCATCCGGGCGTACTGCTGCGGGGTGCCGGTGAAGAACTCCGCGCTGTCGGGTTCGTTCCAGATCTCCCAGTCACGAATGACCGGGTCCGCGTGCTGGGCGATCTGCGAGATCATCGACTGATAGTCGGGGACATCGTCGGTGCCACAGCGAACGGCTTCCGCGGCGCTGGTTTTGCTCTGACAGTCGGCGATCCAGTACGGAACCGTGAACAGGTCGCCGACCACGCGCAGGTGGTACTGCTGCGCGAGCGCCATCACCCGGTCCAGGCCCGAGAAGTCCGGAGGCTGCGACTCGCTGCTGAAGACGATCGCGGGCGCAATGTCCATCCGGAGCGCGGAGGCGTGCATAGCCGCGGCCTCCTGAAACATCGCCTGATCGAACGACGGAGGATCGTTTAGCTGCAACATCGCGTGCGCGCCGATCGGGCTCTCATCCGCTGCGGCGGCCGGCGCTCGCATGCCCATCGCGCCGACACATGCCAGCAGCGCCGCCGCCGCCAACCAGCGGCCCTTCGTCTTCAGACGCGATGCGCCGATGGTCGCCACGCTTCCCCCACTCCCCTGAGTATCCCAGCGACCCTCTTCAGTGTCGATCGGGACCGCCACGGGGTCTTCGCGCGGACGGGACCGCGGTAGTCTGACCAGGTGGCCCACGGGGTCGGGCCAACCACCGGGGAACCCCCCGTACAAAGGAAGGGCATGCATGCGGCGCATCGTGCGTAGCAGGCCTTCGCCGGCGCTGGTTGTCAGCATCATCGCGTTGTTCGTGGCGATGGGCGGCACCGGCTACGCGGCTTTCGGTCTGCCAAAAAACAGTGTCGGCAGCAAGCAGTTGAAGCGTGGAGCGGTTACGCCGTCGAAAGTTGCGAAGTCGACGATCCGACTGTTCAAGGGGGCTGTGGGCCCACGGGGCAATGCGGGCCCGCAGGGTGTGCAGGGCGGTACCGGCGTTCAGGGCCCCCCTGGAACGAACGCCGCCACGCACGCGGTCGTTCGCACCGCGGTGACCAGCGTGGCGGATAACACCACGGACGTCGCGCTTGCACACTGCAACGCGGGCGAGCTCGCCGTCGGCGGAGGGGGAGGATTCACCAACACGGATCCCTCCGCGAAGGAGGGGATCCAGCGTTCGGGACCGCTGACCGGAGGCCTCGTCACGACCGCCGGAGCCACGCCGGACGGCTGGTTCGCCCGGGGCTATAACACCAGCGGCGCCCCGAACGATCTGACTGCCTACGCGGTCTGCGTGTCGCCCTAACGAACCGCGGTGAACAGCCGGGCGCGGTGGATTGCGCTCAAAGGCCTCGCGCGATCAGCTCTCGCGCGACGTGCTGTCGACCCCGGTGAAGCCGGGTCGCAATCGTCTTCTCGCGCGTGCGCAGCGAGCGCGCCGCCTCGGCGTAGGAGAGTCCGAGAAGGTCTACCGCGATCACCGCATCCCTGAAGAGAGGCGGTGCGGCGGCGACGGCTTCCATCAGCTCGCGCGAGCTCGTCTCGGACTCATCTGCCGGGAGCTCATCGTCTTCGGGGAGGGGGACGGTCTTGGGGCGAACGGCGAGCGCACGATGTTGGCTCGTGTACGTGTTCTTCAGCGCGCGTAGAAGATAGGCGCGGGCGTTGTTCGGGCGGACGATCCGGGGGCGGCTCAGCACGCGAGCGAACGTGGCCTGTACGAGGTCCTCTGCATCCACGCGAGAGCCGCACAGCGCCCACGCCGCTCGGTAGAGCGCGTCTATGTGGTCCGGGAGCAGAGCTGGGTCGAGCACCTCGGGCTCGCGCCGGGCCAGCCGTTGGCGCGGGACTCCTGGGGTCCGCGCGGCGTCGTTCGAGCGCCTCAGAGGAGCAGCGGTCACGAGCTCGACGAGTTGCTCGTCGCTCTCATCGGATGGGCGCGAGGAGGAGATCTGGCGAAGGCTCATCGCGTCAGCCATTCCCGAGTGCCCTGACGTCATCGGCGGTCAGCACGTCGCCGTCGACGCCCCAATCGCCGCTGCCGACCTCCTCGACGATGCACCAGATGTGCTGGCGCGTGTTGTCCCCGTCCACCGTGGCCATCGCGGCCGTGAGCCGCTCGATGATGTCCTGCTTCTGAGCGGCCGTGAAGACGCCCTCGATGATCTTGACCTGGATCAGCGTCATCGTGTTCTCCCGGTGGGACGAGTTGTCATGGCGACGATCGTCCGTCTTGTCGGCGCCAGGCACATCGGGCACATTCCCTGACATTCGCCCCCGAACATTGCGCGCCGCGCGCCGGGCCGCTTACGATCGATCTGCACATGGACCGGATCGCGCCCGCCGGCTCGGCCGCGCTGCTCGAGCGCGAGCATGAGGTCGAGCGCGCCCGCGTGACGCTCCGCGCGGCCGGACGGCGAGCGGGCGGAGTTGTGGTCGTCGAGGGGGCCGCCGGCATGGGGAAGTCGCGTCTGCTCGACGAGGCGCGCTCGGAAGCATCGGAGCGCGGTTTTCGCATCCTCAACGCGCGGGCGACTGAGCTTGAACAGGGGTTCCCGTACGGGATCATGCGCCAGCTGTTCGAGCGCCTCTTGGTTGAAGCGGAGCCCGGCGAGCGCGAGCGCTGGCTCGCAGGCGCGGCGGCGCTGGCGGTCGAGGTTCTGATCGGGGCTCCCGCACCGCCCACGGCACGTTCGCCGAGACCGTACGCCGGCGATTCCAGCTATGCGTGGCAATACGGTCTCTACTGGCTCGCGTCGAACGTCGCCGCCGATAGGCCGCTGTTCCTGGTGGTCGACGACCTCCAGTGGTGCGATCCACCGTCCGTGGCCGCGCTCGCGTTCATCGCGCGCCGGCTGGAGGGACAGGCGCTCGCGCTAATGCTCGCCACCCGCCCACTCGATCCGTTGTCGACACCGGAGCCGGCGATGCTCGTCGCCGATCCATCCACAGAGGTGTTACGACCGGCGCCGTTGACGAGGCAGGCCGTCAGCGCACTGATCAGCGCTCGGCTGTTCGAGGAGCCCGACGAGCCGTTCGTCCTCGCATGCCTGGAGGTGACAGGCGGCAACCCGTTCCTCGTCGGCGAGCTGTTGAGCGAGGTGGCAGCTCGCGGTCTCGATCGTGCCGGTGCGGCGGCGGCCGATCTGTACGCGATGGTCCCACGGGGCGTCGCCAACTCGGTGTTGCTCCGGTTGGCGCGACTCGCGCCTGGGGCCACCACGCTAGCCCGGGCACTCAGCGTGCTCGGCGACGGAGCGCAGGTCGGCGACGCCGCGCGGCTCGCGGCGCTGGGTGACAACGACCTGGAGCCGGCGATCGAGGCGCTGGCGGCCGCCGGCGTCGTCCAGCCCGGCGGAGTCGTCCGGTTCGCCCACCCGATGCTGCGCGCAGCGATCTACGGCGACCTGTCACCGGCGGAACGCGAACGGCTGCATCGCGAGGCGTCGGGGATCCTGCGCGACCGCGGCGCTCCTGCTCCGCAGGTCGCGGCGCAGGTCATACACACCGAGCCGACCGCCGATCCCGAGACGGTCGCACTGCTGCGCGAAGCCTCCCGCGAGGTGCTGGCGCTCGGCGACGCGGCAGGAGCGGCGGCGCTACTAGAGCGCGCGCTGGCCGAGCCGCCGGCTCGAGGCGACCGCCCCGCCGTCTTGCTCGAGCTCGGCCAGGCGCATGCTCGCGCCGGAGCCCCGGAGGCGATTCCTCCGCTATCGGAAATCGTCGAGAACGCCGAAGACGGAGCCGCGATCGCGGCGGCGGCAATCGAGCTCAGCGGCATGCTCTTCTTCGCCGGCCGTGCCGCCGACGGTGCGGGGGTCCTGCGCCGCGCGCGAGAGCGCGTTGCGGTGGGTGAGCCGGCGCGCAAAGAGCTCGAGGTCGCGCTGCTCGGCGTGAGCTCTACCTCGGCCTCGGCCCGGCGCGAGGCGGACGCGACGATCGCCGCCCTGCGCGATCCAGGCGGCCCGGCAGGCGACGTGCTGCAGGCCACCACGCTCGCGACGCTGGCCATGGAGGAGGTGCTGAACGTTCGCTCGGCGGCGACCGCGAGGGACCTCGCCGAGCGCGCGATCGCGTTGGGTCTCCCGCTCGAGCCCCACCGCGGGGAGAACTGGGCGCTCCTTGCGCTGGGCGCGCTCGGGGTCTCGGACGGCCTTGACGGAGCGCTGTGGGGGACGGACGACATCCTCAAGCGGGCGCGCCGGCGAGGCGCCGCACTGACAGTCGTGACCATCTCGTCGCTTCGAGCGCTGATCGGCGTCCGCCGCGGGGACCTGACCGCCGCCCAAGCAGACGCGCAGGAGGCGATCGAGCTCGCACCCTCGCTGCTCGGCGCCCGGTTCCTCGTATTCGCCGTGGCGGCAGCGATCCTTGCGGGCCTCGAGCGCGATGAGACGCCGAGTTCCCTGCGCCGTCTGATCGAACGCGTCGGCGTCTGGTACGACACCGACTTCACGTCGAGCTCCCAGCTGCGCTACGCGTCGGGCGTGCTTCACGCAGCTGCCGGCAACCACGAAGGGGCAATCGAGGAGCTTTCGGCCTGCGGGCGCCAGCACCGGGCGTTCGGTGGCGAGAACCCGTCGATGCTTCCCTGGCGTTCGGCCGCGGCGCTGTCCCTCGTCGAGCTCGGCCGCCATGAGGAGGCTCGGTCACTTGCCGCCGACGAGGTCCGGCGCGCGCACTCCTTTGGCGCGCCGCGGGCGATCGCGATCGCGCTTCGCGCCAAGGCGCTCGTCGGACCCGCCGAGGAGCGCCGGGACGGGCTGGCGGCGGCGCTCGACGCGCTCGGCTCCTCGCCGGCGCGCTTGGAGCGCGCGCGTGCGCTGGTCGACCTGGGCGCCACATTCCGTGCCGATGGACAGCGCACCGCGGCACGGGAGCCGTTGCTGGACGGGCTTGCGATCGCGGGCAGGTGCGGCGCCCGAGCCCTCGAGCGCCGCGCCAAGGCAGAGCTCGCGGCGATCGGCGTGCGGCCCCGGACGGCCGACCACACCGGCGCCGACTCGCTGACGCCCAGCGAGTTGCGAGTGGCCGAGCTCGCCGCAGCCGGCGGCACCAACCGCGAGATCGCACAGACACTCTTCGTGACCGAGAAGACGGTCGAAACACACCTCGGGCGAGCGTTCCGCAAGCTCGACATCTCTTCGCGGCGCCAGCTTCCGGACGTGCTCGCCCCCGCGGCCGCCTGACACGCCCCCGGGGCACGTGGTCGTCGACGCTTTCAGGCCGCGTAATGCCCGTTTACGGGGTTAGGACGACCTTGCCCGTGTTGCGTCGCTCGGCGATGAAGCGGTGCGCGTCGGCTGCACGGTCGAACGGGAACGACTCGGCGACGACTGGCTTCAGCTCGCCGGACTGCAGCGCTCCTATCAACGGCTCAATCACCCGATCGAGCGTTCCCTCGGCGTCCCACCAGGACAGCATGTTGAGGCCGAACACGCCCTTGTTCTCGTTCAGCGCGCCCAGCCCCTTCCACCACGGCATCGAGGAGAAGGGGCTCTTGGCGACGGCCCGCAACGCCGCTGGGACGCTGCGCTTATCTCCGGTGTGCAACTCCGACGCGCCGTACATGATCAATCGCCCGCCGGGGCGGAGCAAGCGGTAGTCCTTACGGAAGCTCGACGGGCCCAGCGCGTCGAAGGCCACGTCGATCCCCTCGCCGCCGGTGATCCGGCGTACCTCTTCGGCGAAGTCACGGCTGCGGTAGTCGATCGCGTGGTCGACTCCCTGCTCGAGAATCGCGTCGTGCTTCGACGCCGACGCGGTGCCGAACACCTCGGCACCAATGCGTTTCGCGATCTGCGTTGCCGAAATCCCCACCCCGCCGGCCGCAGCGTGGATCAGGACCCGCTCACCGTCCTTCAGCCCACCCATCACGACCAGACCCGCCTGTGCGGTCGCATAGTTGACCGGAAAGGCCGCGCCTTCCTCGAAGGAAAGATGCTCGGGCAACCCGTAGACCATGTTCTCGGACACCGTGACCATCTCGGCCTGGCCGTTGAAACGGGTGCCCGCGAGCACTCGATCGCCCGACTTGAACGACTCGACCCCGTCTCCCACGGACTCGACTTCGCCGGCCACCTCGTAGCCGACGACGCACGGCACCTTCGGCGCGTCCGGGTACAGCCCGACGCGGGCCATCAAGTCGGCGAAGTTGATCCCCGCGGCCTTGACCGCGATTCGGACCTCACCCCGCCCAACCGGCGGTTCCGGCCGCTCCTGAACCTGGAGGACCTCGGGCCCCCCATGCCGAGTGATCACAACGGCCCGCATCGCTCGCGGACTCTAACGCCCGTCAGGGTCTCTGAGCCCGGCGTATTGCCGGTGCGGGGAGGACGGCGCTAGGGCTGACCGTCGGCTAACAGGCCTTTCCCCGGCACGTGGTTGACCTCCAAGCGAATCCCTTCGGGATCCCGGAACGAGAGCGAGTAATAGCCGGGCGCCCAGGGCCCGTCCTCCGGCGCTCGCACCAGATCGGCTCCGAGTCCCTGCAGGAACGGATAGAGCTCATCGACGTCCTCGCGCGTGCGGGCGCGAAAACAGAGATGGTCGATCCCGGGCGCCTCCTCGGCGTGAGCGTGCCCGTCGAAGTCGGGTGCCGGCCGCCGGAGGCCGAGAGCCGTCCGACCGCCGACGTAGTAGACGAACTCGTCCGTCCGCAGGACAGCCGCTAACCCGAGCCGAGGCATCAGCGCGTCGTAGAACGCTACGCACTCCTCGAACCGACTCACCCTCAAGATGATGTGGGCAACGCCGTTGATCTCCAATCGGTCCCTCCAAAGGTCGCCGTATTCCACGCGACCGGCGAGCGAGCGTTGCCGCCATGGGAGAATGCCGTCGCGTGCCGCGGATCATCATGATCGACGATGACGTCGAATTCATCGAGTTGGTCGACGATGCGTTGAAGGCCCGGGGCTGCGTGATCAGCTACGCCGACGACGGCGAGCAGGGAATCCGGCTCGCCCAGCATCTGCAACCGGACGTGGTCCTGCTCGACATTCGGATGCCGGGGGTCGATGGCTACGAGGTTGCGACAACGATCAGGGGCGACCCACAGCTGAAACACACCCGACTGGTCGCGGTGACAGGACTGGCCAAGGAAGAGACCGAGGCACAAGTGCGAGCTGGCGGGTTCGACGGATACGTCGCAAAAACAGTCGACCTCAACGTGTTCGTCAGCGAAATCGAGCGCTTCCTCGATCAACCGTTCGCACGGCCGGAGGCGGACGGCTGAGTCCGCCCTGACTAGCGCCGGCATCCGGCCAACGTTACGATCGGTCGGGCCGACCCGAACGGCTTCGGGCGGCCGAGGGCACAACTTCAGAAGGGGGCTTCATGCGCAGGACATCGCTCGTCGTCATCGGTACGGCCGCACTGCTGGCCATCTCCGGACTCTCGGCCTCTGCTTTGGCCGCACAGCCGGGCGCGAAATCACGTCCGCTGAAGATCCTCTTTTGGGGAGCGCATATCAGCACCGGCGACTACGTCTTCAAGGCCGTCAGCTCGCTGGATGGCACCGGCGCGGCAATCAGCCAGTTCAAGATCTCGAGCAACGGGGGCTCCGTGACCGGCACGAGCGTGACCACGATCTACTTCCGTGACGGCGTGTCCCAGCAGCGGAGTTCGTTCAAGCAGACGGCCCCGAGCACGAACGGGATCATCAAGGTCACGGGAAGCGGCAGGTGCGCTGGTGGGACCGGCGTTCACAGGCGCGAGAAGTGCAGCTACACGCTCACCGGCACCTATGACGCCAAGACGAACCAGAACACGCTGAGGGTCAGCGGCAGGGACATCCGCTAGCGAGGGGGCCGGCCCGCGGGCAGCGCCACGGGCCGGCACGGGCTCGTTCGGAGTTCTACGGGGCGGTCACCGCCCACGTGCCGCGGAGCCGAGTGTCCGCGAACGTTTCCGTGGCTGTCCCCGGGTTCGTGACGCCGTCCGTCGCCGTGGCCGCGATCCCGGCGCCGAACGTGTCGGATAGGCCGTCCGTGCCCGTCGCTTGATCGAACGTCGTCCCAGTCCCGGCAGTGATGTTGGTCGTCGCGGCCTCGAACACGCAGAGCTGGCCCGGCTGCGCCGCCGGCGCAGCGGGAGTTCCACCGGCGCATTCCGGTGGCACGGCGCCACCGAGCGGGATGTAGTGCGCCGTAGGCGCAGCCGACAGCGTGAATCCGAACGAAATCGCCGTCTGGATGCGCTGGCCCGCAGTTCCGTTGCTGACTCTAATCGCGTACCCGCCACGCAGCGTCACGCCGCTTGGCAGCGCGCCGGTGATCGGGCCAGCCGGGCCCGTTTCGCCCTTGGGACCCTGCGGCCCTGTCACGCCCGCCGTGCCTGTGTCGCCCTTGAGGCCCTGCGCCCCTTTGGCGCCGGTGAGCCCCCGCGGGCCGGTTTGATTCCACGTCAGGCGCCGCTCCTGGTGTCGGTTGCAGCGCTTGCTCGATTTGATGATCCGCAACTGTCCGGTGTTCTTGTCGTAGCAGCCGGTGATCGCGCCCGAGGGACCTGGGATCCCTCCACTTGCTGCATACGCAGCCCCGGTAAATGCGACCAGCACTGCGACCACGGCGACAGCCTGTCCTGAGCTCAGGCGGCCTTTGACCACCCGGGTGAACCACCCCATGTTGCCTCCTCTTAGCGGTGCCCCACGCGACTCTCGCTGCGTCGATCATCCCATAACCCCGACGACCGCGGTCAAATACGCCGCCGCCGCCCCGAGGGCTATAGGGTCAGCGCCTAACGAACATCACGGAGCCGCTTGCCGGATGCGCGAGCGCGCGCTCAAACATTGGGGAGAGCAGAGATGATCGGCGTGAGCGTCACCTTCCAGTACGGCGAGGAGTTCGATCGCGAGCGCGTGGCCTCGATTGCGGAAGGGGCCCGCGGGACGTTTGAGGGCATGCCCGGGCTGAGGTCGAAGGCCTTCGCCGTCGACGACAAGCGACGCCGCGCGATGAACTTCTATGTCTGGGAATCGGAGGACGCCGCCAGGAGCTTCTTCTCGGAGGAGCTGCGCGAGCGAGTAACCGGGCTGTACGGCGTCGAACCCACGATCGACTTCGTTGAGATCGCTGAATTCGTCGACAACTCCAGCACGACTGCCTGACCACGCTCAGCGAGGAGAGCGACACCAAGCTGCTGAGCGGCACCGTGTGTGAGGCTTGACCAACGATGAGCGGGGTATTCGGGATCGCGGCGTTGTCCGCGCTCGATGCCGGACTTCTCACCGCCGCGGTGGCGCTCCTGGGCCGGCCCCAGCCGGCCCGCCAACTTGGTGCCTACCTGGTCGGCGGGATGGGGCTCTCGATCATCATCGGACTCGTGCTCGTGCTCGCGCTGCATGGAGTGAAGCTGCGGATCGGCAACTCGACGAAGGGGATCGTCGAGGTGGCGGCGGGCGGGCTGCTCATCGCCGTGGCGATCGCAGTGCTCTCGGGCCGGAGGCTCCAATGGCATCCCCGCCGAACGAAGGACCGCGACGCCGCTCATCCGCAGCGGCAGAGCCTCCAGGACCGCGCGCTCGGTCACGACTCGTTGTGGATCGCCTGGGCCGCCGGCGCGGCGTACAGCCTCCCGGGCGCTTACTACCTCGCCGGGCTCGCCCTGATCGTCAAGCTCAACGCGTCGGCGGTCACGAACGTGCTGGTGGTCCTGGGGTTCAACGTGATCATGTTCGCGCTGATCGAGCTCCCGCTGATCGGCCTTCTCTTGATGCCCGACCGCGCACGCTCACTCACGGAGAAGCTCAGCGTATGGATGACCGCCCATCGGCGGGCGTTGATCGTGACCTTGGCTGGAGCGATAGGCGCCTACCTGCTCGTCTCCGGACTCTCCGACCTCGGCTGAACCACCTAGCTCAGAAGAGCATGCGGGAATGCGGTGGTCGCAGATTTTACTTAAGTATTTACTTGTGCTATGCTTGCAAGCGTAAGCAACAAAGGAGGAAGAGATGGAAGCCATCTCAGAACCCAATTCCACGACGTACAAGCCGGTCACAGTCGAGGTCCCCGAGGACCGTCTGGCGGAGTTCCACGCGTTCTTCGCCCGGTTCCTGGCCGCTCGCGGCCGGCCGGGAAGGCGCGGCGAGCATCGCCGCCGCCACGGACGCGGCCACGGGTGTACTCAGCGCCATCAAGGGGCTGAGCGCAGCGAGGCCGACGAGCGAGCCGCCGAGACCTCCGGCCGGGCTCCGGAGATCACCGAGGCCTAGCAGGTGGCCGACAAGCAGATCACGGTGGCCGTCCCAGAGGAGCGCGTGCCGGAGTTCTATGCCTGGTTCGCGGAGTTCCTGACGGCCGAACCTGGGACTGCACAATCGAGCGAGCGGGGGCGTCATGGCTATCGCGGCCATCGCCACCGCTCCGACGCGAGCGCCTGGTCAGCGGATGACGCCGACCAGGCCGCTTGGCTCTATTCGAAGCTGGCGCCGCCCGCACGGGAGCTCTTTGACCTGCTTCTCGATGCACCCGGCGAGCGGTTCGGCGGCGAGACGATCGCCACGCGACTGGCCCTCGAGAAGGGGGCGCACGGCGTCGCGGGGATCCTCGCCTGGCCTGGCCGCTACTCGCGCCATCTCAATCGCGTGCTCCCGATCAACACCGAAGGCCGAACGGACGGCGGCACCGATTACTACATCGACCCGAACACCGCGGCGATCTTCGCCGCCGCACGCCAACAGCCGGTCGCTCCGGGGCGCAGGCGACGCGGCCGAGCCCCACGCTGAGCGGGAACCTACGCGACCTCGGCGGCGACCCGGCGCGAGGTGGCGTCGGCCCTGAGGAGGTCGGCGGCGTGCTCGCCGATCATGATCCTCGCGTCGTGCTCGCCACGCGCGGTTAGAGTCCGCGCGTGGCGAAAGAGGAGCTGCAGTTGGTCGAGCCCTACCAGACCGTTGGCCTCATTCAGACGATGCGCGGGATCCGGCGGAGGGAGGAGATCCAGCGCAACCTCGAGCACATCTCGCACATGGTCAAAGCCGCGTCGTGGCTCTCGAGCATGGATCTTCCGGTGCGGCTGATCTGCATTCCGGAGGGCGGGCTGCAGGGCTTCACCGATGAGGTGCTCGATCTCGACCACGTGGGGTACGCCCGTGAATGCGCGATCGACATCCCGGGCCCGGAGACCGACTACCTCGGCCGGCTGGCGCAGCAGTGGAACGCCTACGTGATCGCTCAGGCCAAGGCCAGGCATCCGGAGTTCCCGGACCGGTTCTTCAACGTGGGTTTCGTGATCGAGCCCGAAGACGGGACCGTGATCTTGAGACACCACAAGCTCGTCCCACTGCAGCCGGTCGAGCATTCGGTCACTCCGCACAACGTCTGGGATCGCTGGATCGAGCTGTACGGCCGCAACCTCGACGCCTTCTATCCGGTCGCCGACACCGAGATCGGCCGGATCGGGATCATGATGGCCAACGAGGCGTCGTACCCCGAGAACGCGCGCGGCCTGGCGATGAACGGCTGTGAGATCGCTTATCGCGGGCCGTATCCGGCGCCGGGCGTGATGAGCGGCATGTTCTCCGTCCAGAACCGCGCGCGAGCCCTGGACAACAACATGTACGTGATCGGAATGAACCTCGGGACCTACTACCTCGATGGCGAGTCGACGATCCCGATCGACACGTTCTCGGGCGGCTCGCAGATCGTCGACTACCGGGGACAGGTCGTCACCGAGGTCCCGTATGGCGCGGGCTCGACCTGGATCGCCGGCACGATCGACATTCAGGCGCTTCGGCACTTCCGCCAGACCGCTCAGTGGGACAACTGGGCGAAGGACCTGACGACCGAGCAGTACCAACTCATCTACGAGCAGCCGATCTACCCGAAGAACCTCTACCTCGACCAGCTTCCGTACAACCACGGCGATTACCGTGAGCAGGTGACGGAGAAGCAGGTCGAGCTGCTGCAAGAACGCGGGATCTGGGCGCCGCCGGCACGGGCCCCCGGGGGATGAGCACCACGCTTCAGTTCGACGACGAGGCATCGCGGCGAGCCGAAGCGGCGTATACGACGGCCGATGTCGTCGAGCAGCGCCGCGCGACACGCGTAGCGCTGGCGCTCAGACAGGGAGAGAACGTGCTCGACATCGGAGCGGGCATGGGACTCCTCGCGTGCGAGATGGCGGCCGACGTGGGCGCGGCCGGCTCGGTCGACGGCGTCGACCCCAGCGAGAGCATGCTCGCGCTCGCGCGAGACCGGCGGCCGCCTGAGGGTGGTGGCGCGATCCGGTTCGTCGCCGGCGACGCTTGCGCGCTCCCGTTCGGGGACGAGACGTTCAACGCTGCGGTCGCAACGCAGGTGTACGAGTACGTGCAGGACATGCCGGCGGCGCTCGGAGAGGCATTCCGCGTGCTGCGTCCCGGCGGTCGGTTGCTCGTGCTCGACACCGACTGGGACTCGATCGTGTGGCACTCACGCGACGCCGAGCGCATGCGGCGCGTGCTCGCCGCCTGGGATGAGCACCTCGTCGACCCGTATCTCCCCCGACGGTTGACCGGGCTCCTGTCGGCGGCGGGATTTTCGGTCGCGGAACGCGCAGCGATCCCGCTACTGAACGCCGGCTATGACCCGAACACCTTCAGCGCCGGCCTGATCGGCTTTATCACCGCGTTCGTTCCAGGCCGGCAGGGATTGGACGAGCGCGACGCGCGCGAGTGGGCGGAGGATCTGAGGTCGCTCGGGGACGACTACTTCTTCAGCCTCAACCGATACGTGTTCTTGGCAGTGAAGTAGGCGCGAGTCACGGGAGCGGCTTGCCGAAGCCGGGGTCGAACGGCTGCCTGTCCGGCTCGCACACCGTCCCGCGCTTCGGCGGCGCGAGGTCGACGAGGTAGCGCACGATCGCCGCCTTGGTGCACACGCTCGGGTCTGAGGACGACACGTGGCCGTACCCGTTCTCAGTGAGCAGCACCGCGTTACCGAGCAGCCGCGATACGAGCCGGGCGTTTGCGAACGGCGTCGAGGGGTCGAATCTGTTGTCGACGACGAGGATCGGATTCCTCGTTCGAGCGTGCCACGGGCCCGTGTACCGCCCGGCGGCGCGCACCCCCCATGTCGCGCACGTCGACCACAACGACCATGTGTATGGCGGTCCGCTGATGTTGCTCACCGCCGTGAGGTGGGCGAGCACCGATCGCCAGGCGCTTGCGCCCGCGCGGTCGGGCGCATCGGCGCAGACGATCCCCTGGGTCCCCTCGAAGTCGGGCGATCGGCTGCCCGTCAGATTTGCCCTGGCGTTCATCTCGAGGGCCGACCCATCTCCTGCAGCTGCTTGCTCGAGCTCGCTCGCCAGCTCCGGCCATACGCCGGGATGGTCGAGAAACGGCGTGATCGCAACCAGGGCATCGGCGTAGGGAAGCCTCCGCGGGGGAGACACGTTGGGCGCCGGGATCGGTCCGCGCTTCAGGCGCGCGAGCAGGGAGTCGACTCGCGCAGCCACCGGCCCATGCCCGGCGAGCGCGCATCGGGATGGTCCGGCGGCCTGGCAGAACGTCTGGAACTTCTCGAACACCAGGTCGCTGTCAGACCGGATGTTCGAGAGCGCTGACTCCGTGCCCGCCGTCCAGGCGAAGGGGTCGATCACCCCGTCGAGCACCATCGCCCGGACCCGGCCAGGGAACATGTTTGCGTAGGTCTGCCCGATGAACGTGCCAGCGGACTGACCGACGAACGTGAGCTTGGAAGCGCCGACGAGGCGACGAAGGTAGTCGAGGTCGCGAGCCGAGTCGCTCTCGGAGATGTGTGCGAGCAGCTCGCCGCTGAGCGCGCGACAGCGCCGCGTGAACGCCGCGGTCTTCTGGAGGTAGCGCGCCGACTCTGCCGCGGTCATCGGGTAACGCGCTCCGCCCCAGAACTGGCGGCTTTCACGCTCGGTCCTGAAGCACCGCACGTGCGTGCTGCCCGCCGAACCGCGGAGATCCCAGCTCACGACGTCGAACCGGCCTCCAAACGCTGCGTCGAGCGCCGCCCCGCCCGCCTTGAGCTCTTCGATCCCTGATCCGCCGGGCCCGCCCGGGTTGATGAACAGCGAGCCGATCCTCCGTGCCGGCCTGCTGGCCGTATGACGGATGACGGCCAGCGTGATCTTCCGCCCGCGCGTGCGGCTCCAGTCCAACGGCACGAGCACGCGTCCGCACTGCAGCGCGCGACCGCAGTTCGACCACGCGATCCTCGTCGCCGGGAAGCGGTTCGCGGCGGACGATCGTGGGCTCGCCGCGGCGGACGCACCGCCCGCGAAGGCAATCACTGCGCCGATCCATGCGGCCACCCTCAGCAGTCGCCCGAGCGTCAGCGCGCCCCACCTGTCTCCCCAATAAGAGTCCGTCATCAAGAGCCCCGGGCAATCGTATCGGGCGGCCACATCCACTCCCGGAGCGTTGGCCGGCGGGCCGAGTCACGGGGGGGATAGCCTTGGTCCGGCTTCAAGGATGAAGATCGGGATCAGCGACAACACCGAGGGTGCCGTCGTCGCGGGTGGCCTCTCGCGCCGCGAGTTGCTGACGGCTGCGGCGGGTGGAACGGCGGCGCTGCTGCTGCCGTCGGCGTCGGCGCGGGCGGCGGTGCACCGCGGTGTGGCGAGCGGGGAGCCGTTGTTTCGTGAGCTCGACGGGAAGATCACGAAGGCGATGCGGGAGTTCCAGATTCCCGGGGTTGCGGTCGGGGTCCTCTACCGCGGCCGTGAGTACATCAAGGGTTACGGGGTCACGAACGTCGACTATCCGGTTGCGGTCGACGGCGACACCGTGTTCCGGATCGGCTCGACGACGAAGACGTTCACGGGGACCGTGCTGATGCGGTTGGTCGAGCAGGGGAAGATCAGCCTGGACGCGCCGGTGCGGCGGTATTTGCCCGAGTTCACGAGCTCCGGCCCCGCTAGCAAGCTCGTGACGGTCCGCCAGGTGCTGAACCACACCGCCGGTTGGCTGGGCGACGATCTCCAGGACTTCGGCCGCGGGAGCGACGCGGTCGCGCGATACGTGGCTTCGATGAAACGCCTGCCGCAGCTGACGCCGCCGGGCCGCGTGTTCGCCTACAACAACGCGGCGCTGGTGCTGGCGGGGCGGCTGATCGAGATCGTCACCGGACAGACGTACGAGTCGGCCGTCCGCGCGATGCTGGTGGACCCGCTGGGGCTCGGCCACACCCGGTTCTTCAGCGATGAGATCGTCGGCTTCAACGTCGCGGCGCCGCACGACATCGTCAAGGGCAAAGTGGTCGTCGATCCGTCATTCTGGGCGGTGCCGCGAAGCATCAACCCCGCCGGGGGATTGATGTCGAGCGTGCGCGACCAGCTGCGCTACGCGCGCTTTCACCTCGGTGACGGGCGCACGCGCAACGGGAAGCGGTTGCTATCCCGGCGCTCGCTGGAGGCGATGCAGTCGAATCCGGGGCCAGGGGGAACCCTGTTCGTCGAGCTGAATGGCATGGGCGTGACGTGGATGCTTCGCCCGAGCGCTCAGCGGGTACCGATCGTCCAGCACGGCGGTGCGTGGTTCGGGCAGCTTTCGGGATTCATGATGGTTCCGGGCCGCGGCTTCGCCATCACGGCGCTGACCAACTCCGTGGGGGGAGGGCATCTCATCGCCGAGCTGTTCGTCAAGGATTGGGCGCTGCGGCGGTTTGCGGGATTGAGCAACCTTCCGGCCACGCCCCAGCGGCGAAGCCGAGCCTCGCTCGCGCCGTACGAGGGTCGTTACGTCGCTGAAGAGATCGGCATGAACGGGAAGCCAGACGAGCAGGGGGCTTTCGAGCTCCGGGCCCACGACGGACGGCTGCGGAACATCGCTAAGGGAGCAAGCGTGTCCGCGTTGGTCTTCTATCGACCGGAGTACGTGCTCAACCTGAACGACGAGGGGAAGCTCAGCGGCGTGCGGTCGAATTTCGTCCGCGGTGCCGACGGTCGGGTGGCCTGGCTTCGCGTAGGAGGGCGGCTGTACCGCCGCCAAGCGTGAACTCTATGGTCGCTGATCCCGATCGGGCCGATGTATCCAGGGTCGCTGCATCGGCGATGACACGGTTGACGCCGACGGCGCCGATCAGGCCGGCAGCCACGAACGCACGGCCGCGAAGAACGACGCAGGCTGCTCGACGTAGTTGAAGTGGCCCGCGTTCTCGATGACCACGAGCTCCGAGCCTGCGATATCTCGGTGCAGCCGCTCGGCCTGCGACATGGGGGTGAACACGTCCTCGCGGCCGACGATGACCAGCGTCGGTACAGAGATCTCGCCGAGGCGAGGCGTGGCGTTGTAGGTCTGCAGCAGGTCGAATGCGGCTGACCGCGCGTACGCGCTGTAGATCGTGTGGCGGAGAACATCGCTTGAGAGCTTCTCGTTCGCCGCAGCGAAGTTGAGGTGGCCAACCAGGTCGACGTGCGCCTCGAGCTCGGCGTCCGTTGTCCAGTCGCCGCTCTCGAACGATTCGATCATCTCGGCGGTCGCTCCGCGCCGGCGCATGTTCTCTCGAATCTCCGGCCAGTAGTCGACGGCGGGCGCGGTCGAGATCAGGATCAAGCGCGAGATCGACTCGGGATAGCGCAGCGCAAAGTCGAGCGCGATGAAGCCGCCGTACGAGTGCCCCAACAAGACGACCTTCCCCAACCCGAGTTGCTGGCGAAGCGCCTCGGCGTCGGCCGAAAACTGCTCGAAGGTGAGCGTCTCGGGCGCCGTCCGCTCGGAGCGGCCGTTTCCGCGGTGGTCATAGAAGACGAGCCGCAGCCGGTCGCCGAGCGGATCGAGCCACGGGTGCAGGTGTGTGTGGTCGAGCCCGAGTCCGCCGTGCATCGTCAGGCAGGGGTCGCCGCTACCGACGGTCGTATAGAACAGTCGTGCTCCGTTGATCTCGGCCGTCGGCATGGCGCCGATCCTAATTCGCCGCACCCTCGAAGCCCCGGTACGCTTTGGCGAGGGTGGAGGGTGGATCGGGAACGCACGCCGTGGCCGCCGGGGTCAGCCGCCGGACAGCGCTGACCTTCTTGGCGATGGTCGCGGTGCTCGTGGCGCTGCCGTCGCTGGCACGCGCGACCTCGTTGAAGGAGTTCAGCCTGCCTTCCGGTCAGCTCCCGGGCTCGATCGACGCCGGGCCCGACGGGAACGTGTGGTTCACGACATCGAGCGCGGTCGGCCGGATCGCTCCGGACGGGACGATCAAGACCTTCCCCGGGCTGAACAGCGGGGCAAAGCCCGTCGACATCGCGCTCGGCCCGGACGGCAACCTGTGGTTCGGCGACGAGGGCGCGACCAAGGCGATCGGCCGGATCACGCCGTCCGGCGCGATCACCGAGTTCACCAGCGGGCTTCCGGGCACCGCCGCTCCGGAGACCCTCACCCCAGGCCCGGACGGGAACGTCTGGTTCCTCGACATCGGCACGAAGCAGATCGGCCGCGTGACCCCAGCCGGGACGATCGCGGAGTTCGGGACCGCGGACGGGCTGAACCCGATGGCCCAGCCCAATGACCTGACCGTGGGGCCCGACGGGAACCTGTGGTTCACCGACCAGGGCAACACCAAGGCGATCGGCCGGGTCGCGCCGTCCGGAACGATCAAGGAGTTCTCGACGCCGAACGCGATGAGCTTTCCCAACCTGATCACCGCCGGCGGCGACGGCAACGTCTACTACACCGATGACGGCACGCCGGCGTCGATCGGCCGGGTCACGCCGACGGGGACGATCACCGAGCTCAAGACCGGGCTGCAGACCAACGCCGAGCCCGACAGCATCGATCTCGGACCCGACGGGAATGTCTGGTTCGTCGATCAGTACGCCGGCCAGCGGGCGATCGGTCGGGTGATGCCGTCCGGCACGATCAAGGAGTTCACCTCGGGGCTGAACTCGGACCTGCCCAACGCGACGGAGGTCGGCGTCGACGGCAACCTCTGGTTCCCCCAATCGATGAACGGCGCGGTCGCGAGGAGCACGACGTCGGGCACGATCTCCGAGTTCACGTCCGGGCTGAGCGGCACCGCGGACCTCGAGGACATGGTCGCCGGGCCCGACGGAAACCTGTGGTTCACCGATGCGAGTGCCTCGGCTCCGGCAATCGGGAAGGTGGCGCTGGAGATCGCTCCGACCGCCACGACCGGCGCGGCCAGTGCGGTCACCAGCTCGAGCGCCACGGTCGCGGGCTCGGTCAACACGCTGGGTACGGCCTCGACGGTCACCGTCGAGTACGGGACCACTCCCGCACTGGGATCGACCGCCGCGGCTGATCAGCTGCCCGCCAGCGGGACCGCCGCTCCGGTGTCCGCTGCCCTGTCCGGCCTGCCGGCCGGATCGACGATCTACTACCGGGTCGACGCCTCGAACCCGTTCGGCACCGCGCAGGGCTCGGTGCAGAGCTTCGCGACCGCGCCGCGCCGCCGGTCCCACCGCCGCCCCGTCCACCGGCACCGCCCGGCCCGGTGACGACCAAGGCCACATTCGACAACCAGCTGATCACCCTGATCACGCCTTCGCTGAAGGCGTGCACGGCGAGCAAGAACAGTCTCCATCCAACCCTACGATCGTCAACGATCGCCAGGTCACATGCCGCGAAGCTGAAGTTCATCAGCGCCGCCTTGTTCCTGGACAAGGGAGTCAAACACATCGCGCACAGGACAAAGCGCGTTCACGGCAAGAAACGAAAGGTGACGGTCGTCACCTACAGAGCAAACAGCACGGTTCGTCACTTGCCGGCGACCATCTCCCTTCGCCTCAAAGGGCTCAAGGCCGGTCGTCACACGCTGAAGATCGTACTCACCTACAAGAAAACAGTCACTAGATACGGGCATGTCAAGACCCAGCACGTAACAAAAACCGTGACCGCGAAGTTCGTCGTCTGCTAGGAGCGGGTCCGGAGGCCCAGCGCGCTCGACTGCGGCGGTGAGAAGCCCACGCCAGCGCAACTTCGATCCGCCGCGCCGGTTGTAGATCGTCGCACGGCCGCGGGGCACGCATGTACGGCCGGGCACGCGTCGCTGATAGCCGGGGAACGCTCTGTGGGACACTAGACACGTGAGGCGGCTCGCGCTGTCGGTTGTGCTGACCGCTCTCCTGGTACCGGCGCCCGCTTTCGCCAACGACTACTTCGTCGGCAACTCGCGTCCGGGGGCGAGCGATGCCGGTGCCTGCACAAGCGCCTCGGCGCCGTGCGACACGATTCAGGCGGCGGTTGACAGGGCGAAGGCGACGGCGGGAAATCGCGTCGTGGTCCTGGCCAACCCCGACGGACACACCACCGACGAGTACGACGAGAACGTCAACTTGAACGGTTCGAAGCGGGTCACGCTGGTTGGCGCGGGAAGCGGCGTCAACGGGACGCTGATCTGGGCCCAGACCGGGCCCGGGATCGTGGACTCGACCGGCTCGACGATCCAGGACCTGCACGTCGTCGCTCGCGACGTCAACCAGGTCGCGATCGACCAGACGGCGGCCGGCGGGACCGTGCAGGACGGGTTCGTCGAGGCTCCGAAGGGGACCGCCTACGCGGGCGCGGGTACGGTGCGCGACAGCACCCTGCGCGCCGTGACGGGCGCGCAGATGAAGGCCGGCCGCATCGTCCGAACCGTCATCGCCGCGACCGGCAACGGCGTCTGGGTCCAGAGCGGGACGACCGGCTTACTCGACGACATCGTGCGCGGCGCTGCGTCAAACGGCATCGGGCTGCAGCTGGGCAACGACGGCTTTGACACGGCGCTGCGCATCCGTCACGTCTCGGTGATCAACTTCCCAACCCAGGTCTACCTGTACGGGGATGCCAATCGGGCGAAGTTCCAGGCGGCCGACTCCACGATCCTCGGCGTCACGACCGACCTCGTCCTCGACGGCCCGCTGGCGACGGCCAGCCTCACGACCACCAACCTCTCGGCGCCGCACACCTCGTTCCTGAACGGTGCCCAGGCCTCGCAGCTGACGCAGACCGATCCGCTCAGCGTCGAGCCGCGGCTGTCGAAGGAGGGGCGGCTCGAGCCCAGCTCGAGCCTGATCGACCGTGGCACCACCGGCGGCGTGCTGGCCGGCGACCCCGATGACACGGAGGACTTCGAAGGCGAGCCCCGCACGATGCGCAGCGCGACCGACGTGGGGGCGGACGAGCTGCCGCCGATCGGGCCGACCTACCCGCATTTCGTGCCGGTGGGCAACTTCAACACGCCCATCTACCTCACCGGCCCGCCCAACGACCCGCATCGGGTGTTCGTGGTCGAGCGCGGCGGAACGATCCGGATCATCAAGGACGGCACGGTCGAGCCGACGCCGTTCCTCGACATCTCCAGCCTGGTGACAACGGTCGGCGAGGGCGGCTTGCTGTCGATGGCGTTCGCGCCCGACTACGCCACGAGCCGGCGCTTCTACGTCTACTACGCGGGCGTTCCCGACTCATCCGACGGAGGGCTGCAGGGCGACATCCACGTGGCGGAGTTCCAGGCCATCGCCAACAACCCCGACCAGGCCGACCCGAGCAGCCGCCGCGAGCTGCTGCACATCGACCACTCGCAGGGCAGGTCGCACTACGGAGGGCAGCTCCAGTTCGGGCCCGACGGAATGCTCTGGATCACGACCGGAGACGGCGACGTCAACCCGAACAACGCGCAGGACCCGACGTCGCTGCTGGGCAAGCTGCTGCGCATCGACCCGCATCCGAACGGCCCGTCGCCGTACACCATCCCCGCCGACAACCCCTTCGTGAACTGCGGGTGCAGCTTCCGTCCCGAGATCTGGGCGTACGGCCTTCGCAATCCGTGGCGCTGGAGCTTTGACCGCGCGACGGGCGACATCATCATCGGCGACGTCGGCAAGAACACCTACGACGAGATCGACTACGTCCCCGCCGGGCATCCCGGCGGGATGAACTTCGGCTGGCCGATCACCGAGGGCGACATGGTCGAGGCGACGGGCGAGCGGGTGACGCCGGCCACCGCGCCGCCCAACTACCTCGGGCCGATCACAGTGCGCCGCCAGATCGACGGCGACACGGCGGTCGTCGGTGGCTTCGTCGTGCGCGACCCGAACCTCGCGCCCCTGGTTGGGCGCTACATGTACGTCGACTACTTCAATGGCCAGCTTCGTTCCGCTCAGCTGTCCGTCGGCGGCACGATCGACGACAAGGAGATCGCGGGACTCGACGCACACCAGAACCAGGATGCGTTCGGCCAGGACCAGTGCGGGAGGTTGTACGTGGTCCAGATCACCGGACCGATCTATCGCCTCACCTCCACGGGGCCGTCGACGATGGGTCAGGAGGCGCAGGGCGTCGACTGCGTGCCGCTCCCCACCACGTCGCCGTCCGTGAAGACCGCGACGGCACCCGTCGAAGGAGCCACTCTCTCTGCCTATCGAGGCATGTGGAGCGGACAGGCGACCGGCTACCGCCTCCAGTGGGTCCGTTGCGACGCGGACGGCACCAGCAACTGCACCAACCTCACGCCCTACAGCTCCAACAACGGCAGCTACACGCCGACCTCCGCCGACGTCGGCCACACGTTGCGGATCCGGGTCATCGCCACGAACGGCACGGGCGACAGCCTGGCAACGTTGAGCGCGCCGACCGCGCCGGTCACCTCGAACGCGGTGCCGCCGACGAATACTTCGCCGCCGACGATCAAGGCCAGCACGCCGCAGGTCGGGGTCAAGACCGGCGCCGACCCAGGCGGCTGGACCGGCTCGCCAACGTCCTACCGCTTCCAGTGGGTCCGCTGCGATGCGGACGGCACCAGCAACTGCACCAACATCACAGGCTTCAACAACAGCGCCAGCTACACGCCGGCGCCTGCCGACTCGGGTCACACCCTCCGCGTCCGGGTGATCGCCACGAACGTGTACGGAGACAGCGCGCCGGCGATCAGCTCCCCGACGCAGCCCGTCGCCTAGCTCATAAGCGCGTTGACGAGCTGGTGTCCGAGGTCGTAGGTCGAACCTGGCGCCTGCTACGCGCGGCGCCCGTCGAGCAGGATCGTCCAAGGCTCGATCGACTTGATCTTCAGCATCCCGTTCTCGTGCCAGTTGTCTTCGGCGAGCCGCTCTCGGACCGCGTCCTCCGACGGTGCAGAGATCGCGTGCAGGATCTCGCGCTCGCCCGCGAGCGGCCCTCCGAGAACCACGAACCCTTCGTCGACCAACGAGTCCATGAACCGGGCGTGCTCGTCGAACCCTTCCTGCTCGCGCAGATCGCGGGACCAATCCCATGGGCCGCCGCGCTCGAGCCGAACCGCGAAGAACACGACTCAGACCTTACGCGCAGGCGGTCGGCTCCTCCCCAGCCGGTGGGTTAAGCTCGCGCCCGCATGTCGCCCGGGCGGGGAATGAACGCGCGGCCCGAGACCGTCGCCTGGCTCACGCGCTACTACGAGCTGCTCGATCAGAATCGAGTCGGCGATGCGATCCGCGGCTTCATCGCGGACGACTTCACGATCCGGTTCGGGAACGCCGAGCCCACGGGTTTCATCGACCAGGCCCGCCGGATGTCGAAGCACGTCACCGGGGTCCGCCACAAGCTGCTGACCGTCTTCGAGGGCGAGGACGGGAGCCTCGCGTGCGAGCTCGAGGTCACCTACATCAGGCGCGACGGGAGCTCGATCACGCTGCCAGGCTCGCTCTTTGCGCGTGTCGAAGATGGGCGGTTCATCGAGCAACGCGTGTACATCGACCAAGGACCACTGCTCGCGTAGAGCACGAAAGGAAAGGCGAATGTCGTCGAACATCCGCAGGGGGAAGATCCCCCACAGCCCGCAGGGAACCGGGGAGTACGTCGACGAGGTCTACACGCTCGGCGGGTTCTTCGGCGACTGGGCGCACATCTACCGGCGCGGCAACATGGGACAGCCGATCAGCTGGTCCGACGATCGCCTGATGTACAGCGGGATCGACACGGCGAGTCTGGTCGCGAGCGATTCTGCCGACGCTGCGGGTGCGCCGATACGGCTGATGGAGGGAGATGGCATCGGCATCTCGCTGTCTCAGCGAACGAGCCCGATGCCGTTCGCCGAGCGGGATGTCGATTTCAACCAGATCCGCTTCTACCACCGTGGCCGCTTCCACCTCGAGACCGAGCTCGGCCCGCTCGACGTCGAGGAGGGGGACTTTGTCGTGATCCCGAAGGGCATCGTGTACCGCGAGCAGCCGCTGTCGAACGAGGGCAACGCCGTGTTCGTGTTCGAGGTCGACGCGGCCGTGCTGCTCGCCGAGCAGCTGTGGGACAGCGTCGGCTTCTCGAGCTTCCTCACGGACTACTCGACGATGACGCTCCCGGAGCCGGGTGAGCATCCGGAGGACGAGGTGGAGGTCGAGACAGAGGTGCGGGTTCGCTATGACGGCGAGTACCACCGCGTGGTCTACGGCTTCGATCCGTGCAAGGACGTGGTCGGCTGGCTCGGTGACCCCGTCGTGTTCAAGATGAACATCTGGGACATTCCGGCGCTCGGCTCGAGCCGCGGGTTCATGCCGCCGCCGGCTGGGGCGGTGCTATGGGGGGAGGGTCGCTCGTGGTTCTTCAATGCTGCGCCGGCGCATCCGTTCCCGACCACCCCCGCACCGGAGGGCAGCTATGGCGCGCCGTCGCACCTGAACGACTACGACGAGGTGTGGCTGAATCACGCCAACCGGTTCGCTCCGGACAGCGACGGACATATGTGGTTCCTGCCGCGCTCGATCGCGCACCCCGGGA
Organism: uncultured Solirubrobacterales bacterium; assembly: GCA_963788565.1. GTDB lineage: Bacteria > Actinomycetota > Thermoleophilia > Solirubrobacterales > Solirubrobacteraceae > Palsa-465. The sequence continues at coordinate 399,642 of CAWBHJ010000003.1, forward strand.
TCAAGTTCCCGCCCTCGTATCCGAAGAACCCGGTCAAGCAGATCCGGACGATGAAGCTCAACTTCGACACGAAGGCGCCGCTTCGCTGGACCGAGGAGGCGAAGGCGGCGCTGCTCGAGGGCGACCCTCGCGCTCGGCACTTCACGAGCTTCAGCGGGATTCCGATCGAGGTGGTCCCCGAGCTCTACACGAACCGGCTCGGCGACCGATGAGCGTCGATCGGACGTTCATCGCGCTGCCGGCGGACGAGGTCTACCGCGCCGGGCACGGGAGCCATCTGTGTCAGGGGCTCTACCACGCGCGGTCGGGTGGGCCCGCGCCGAGAACCGCGTTCATCGCGACTCACTACAACGTCGACTTCACCGAGCACTACCTCGCCGACCTGCTCGCGGATCGCGGCTTCGGGTTCCTCGGCTGGAACACCCGCTTTCGCGGTGCCGAGGGTTACTTCGTGCTCGACCATGCGCTCGCCGACATCGCGCTCGGCGTTCGCTGGCTGCGCGAGCAGGGCGTCGAGCGGCTCGTGCTGCTCGGCAACTCCGGCGGCGGATCGCTGATGGCTGCGTACCAAGCACAGAGCCAGGGCGACGATCGACTCGAGTCCGGCGATCTATACGTGAGCCTCGCTGCCCATCCGGGTCGCCCGCAGGTCCTGACCGCCTGGATGGACCCGTCGGTCACGGACGAATTCGACCCGGCGGCGACTGACCCGGCGCTCGATCTCTTCAACCCGGAGAACGGGCCTCCGTACGACCCCGAGTTCTTGACGAAATACCGTGCCGCTCAGGTGGCACGCAACCGCCGGATCACCTCCTGGGGCAAGCAGGAGCTCGAGCGCCTTCGCGCCGCCGGCCTCAAGGACCGCGTGTTCACCGTCCAGCGGACCTGGGCCGACCCGCGGATGGTCGACCCGAGCCTCGATCCATCCGACCGCCCGACGCCCGCCTGTTACGCCGGCGACCCGGCGCGGGCCAACCGCGGCGTGTTCGGGATCGGGATCATGAACACGATCCGCACCTGGCTCGAGATGTGGAGCCTCGAGGATTCCCGGTGTGGAGGGGCGGAGCACCTTGCAGAGATCACGCTGCCAGCTCTGGTTGTGAGCGCGACGGGGGACACAGGCGTGTTCCCGAGCGACGCCGCGGGGATCTTCGAGGCGCTCGCCTCGGAGGACAAGCAGCTGATCGAGTTGCCCGGCGACCACTATTTCCGGGGGTCCGCGGGAGAGCGGGACCGCGCCGCCGACCTGCTCGCCGAGTGGGTCGGCAAACGCTGAGCCGCCTGATGGAGGCTCGGTCAGTCGAGCAACGGGCGCTGGCAGCGGCGTGCGTGATCGCCGCGCGGAACGGCGTGTCGCCCGATCGGGCCGCGGTCGTCCATTCGGGGAGCAACGTCCTCGTCCACCTGCTGCCGGCCCCTGTCGTGGCTCGCGTCATGACGGGAACGGTGGCGCTGCACGATGATCCGGAGCGCTGGCTCGAGCGCGAGGTCTCGGTCCTCTCCTTCCTGGCGCCGTCGGGGACGGCGGTCCGGCCGAGTCCGGAGATCGCTCCGGGCCCCTATCAGCAGGACGGGTTGTGGATGACCTTCTGGGAGTGGGTGGCCCACGAAAACCACCCCGGAGTTGGGCACGACGCGGAGAAGCTGGGTCGCACTCTGCGCGACCTTCACCACGCGCTGTCCACGTTCACCGGCGAGCTCGGAGAGCTCATCGATGTGTGGCACGACATCGAGCGTTTGCATCGTCAGCTGCGACCAACTGAGGCTCTCGACGCCGCGACGATCGACTCGCTTCACGAGCGGTTGCGCTCGGTCCGCGTCCCCGTGTTCGAAGCCCCGCTACCGGTTCAGGCACTGCACGGTGACGTGTCACTGAGCAACCTCCTGGATGCGGGCGGACGCCTGGTCTGGAGCGACTTCGAGGACACCTTCCGCGGGCCGGTCCACTGGGACGTGGCTTCGTACGCGACGAGCCTCAGCGACCGTGGCGCTGATTCACGATTTGTCGCCGAAGTGCTGGACGCGTACGGCTGGGCCGACGAACAGGCGCTGACGCCATTCGTCGAGGCGCAAGAGGTCTACGTCGAGATCTGGCGGCTGTACGACGCCCAGCGGCGCAGCTCGTAATCGACGGGCTCGCGACCCCTTTCAGAAAGCGCAGGTGTCTCAAGAGTCGTGACGACGATCTCTCGACCAAGGAGCGCTTGACCATGTCGATCCATCAGGAAACCGTCATCAACGCGACCCCGGGGCAGGTCTATGAGTACCTGACGAACGGCGAGATCTTCGCCACAGCGACCGAGCGGCCGGCGCAGATGAGCGACCGAGAGGGTGAGCCGTTCACGCTGTTCGGCGGCCGTGTTGAGGGACGCCAGATCGAGCTCGTGCCCGCTGAGCGCGTCGTGCAGGCGTGGCGGTTCGGCGGTGCACATCCGGAAGCTTGGGAGCCGGGGGTCTACTCGATCGTCCGGTTCACGTTACGGCCGGAGGGCGACGCGACAAGGTTCGTGATCGACCACGACGGGATCCCGGCGGAGTCAGAGGACCGCATCGAGAGCGGATATCCCACCTTCTACTCGGCCCCGCTGGCCGGCTACTTCGACGGTCGGGGTTGAATTTCGCCTCGATCAACAACGCCGACCTGCCGCGGATGCCGCTGGCCGTGATCAGCAAGACCTCCGCGGAGCGGCGCCGGCCACCGTCACCGCCCCGCGACGACGATCGGTTTCGTGCGCGGCAGGTTTGCGATCACGTCGTCCGGGAGATTGAGGTGGGCCTTGACGAGCTCCGGCGGCAGGACGCCCATCCACTGGGCGAGCGAGACGTCGGCGAAGCGATCGGCGCGGAACATCTCCAAGAATGTGAGCGTCTCGTCCCCCGTGTTCTGGACGTAGTGGCCCATCGCGAACGGGACGTAGCCGACGTCGCCGGCCTGGTAGTCGAAGGTGCGTGCCTTCCCGCCGGATGCGAACACCGTCATCCGGCCCTCGCCGGTGAGGTAGTACTGCCACTCGTCGGTGGTTGGATGCCAGTGCAGCTCGCGCATCGCGCCCGGCTCGATCTCGACCAGCGCTGCCGCGATCCGCTTCGAGATCGTGAAGTTGCGCGAGTCGGTGACGCGGACCTGGCCGCCGGGAAGCTTGGTCGGCTCCTGAGCGTGCATGTGCCAGGTGTAGGAGGCAGGCGGCTCGCTCGCCGGGTAGGGGGGAGCGTCGTCGGCGAGCGCTGGCGGCACGGCGCCCGCGAACATGTAGCGGGTGTGGCCGATGTCGGTCGGTAGCGCGTCGAATGCCGACTCGTCGACGCCGAAGTTCTGAGCCAGGACGTCGCGCGGCGTGTGCACGAACCAGTCGCTGATCAGGAATGTCTCGTTCTCAGAGAAGTCGCCCGAGTCGAACACGAGCAGGAACTCGACGCCGTCGGCCAGCGCCTGGATCGAGTGCGGGAGCCCGGCCGGGAAGTACCACAGGTCACCGGCGGCGACGTCGTCGATGAACAGCCGTCCGTCCTCATCGAGGACGCTGACGCGGCAGCTGCCGGCGATCACGTAGGACCACTCGGCCTCCTTGTGCCAGTGCAGCTCGCGGATCCCGCCGGGCGTCAGGCGCATGTTCACCCCGGCGATCTCGGTCGCGATCGGCAGCTCGCGGGTGGTGATCTCCCGTGCCCATCCGCCGCTCAGAACGCGGTTGTGCGCCGCCGCGTAGGAGAACTTCAGGTTCGGGACGGTTCCCGCGTCGGTCTGGAGTCCGAGCAGGCTGCTCGGGTTCTCGCGCTCCAGCGGCACGTTCCGCGGCCCGAGGATGGTGGCGCCGCGGCCGTCGACGACGGGCTCGGGCGGTGTCGGGTTCGTGCTCATCTCAGCTCCTTCTCCGTGATTGGAGGCCACAGCCTGCGCATCCTCGCGCCGCGGGTCAAGAGCGCCGGGTGGTCGTCTTCGCCGACCGGCTTGGAGAAGTGGGGGAGGGAGAGCCGAGCGGCCCAGGTCCGTCTGGGCCGCTCGGCTTACCGGAGGGGGCCCCCACGGCCTCTCCGGCGATTTGGACCGCCGTCCATGCGGTCCAGATCAACAATGCCCCTGTTGTTGACCTCTGGTTGATAAGACTACACAACTGTTGACCCCCGGTCAAGTAGAATTTTGGATCTGATGGCAGAACAACCCGCGTACAAGCGACTGGACGTCGACGAGCGCCGCCGCCAGCTGCTGGACGCCGGCGCTCAGCTGTTCTCAGAACGCGCGTATGAGGAGATCTCGATGCGCGACATCGCGCACGCCGCCGGGGTCTCAAAGCCGCTGCTCTACCACTACTTCCGCTCCAAGACCGACCTGTTCAAGGCCGCGATCGCCGAACACGCCGCCGAGCTGCAATCAACGATCGACCCCGAGAGCGAACAGGACCCGCTCGAGCAGCTCGCGGTCAGCCTCGACAGATACCTCGCGTGGATCGAGAACAACGCCCGCGCCTGGGTCAAGCTGATGCAGAGCGCCGCCGCGCTCCCCGAAGCCCGCGAACTGATCGAGGGATTCCGCCAACGCACGATGGCGCTCGTGCTCGCCCAACTCACCGGCGATCAACCACCACGCCCACTGCTACGCGCCGCGATCACCGGCTGGCTCGGCTACATGGACGCCGTCCTACTCGACTGGGCCGAAACCAAAGACATCCCCCGCGACCGAATCCGCGACCTCCTCCTCAACACCTTCGCCGCAACCCTCACCCTCGCCCAACAACTCGACCCAAAAATCAAAATCCAAGACCAGGACTGAACGGCGCAACCGGCTCACCGCGGAGGACGGTCTGCCACCCTACGCGCGCCGATGTCGATCCAGGCAGGGAGGAAGCCGGCGGCGTTCTGGCGCGCGCCGGTAGCGCTCGCCGCCGCGCTGGCGGTTGCACTTGTGACGGTGTGCGCGTATGCGGCCTCGCCAGCCGTCGCGGACGACATCAACGCGATGCCGCCGGCCACCTACCCGTCGACGTACTCCGAGCAGCTTTGGATCACGATGGACGACGGAGTCAAGCTCGGCGCGACGCTCACATTCCCCTCGAAGGACGGCAGCGCGCCCGCCCCTGGACGGTTTCCGGTGGTGCTCGCGATGACGCCGTACGGGCGCGATGACGCGGCCGGATGCAGCTGCGGCAATCCCCCAGACTTCGCGCAACGCGGATTCGTGTTCGCGGCCGTCGACGTGCGCGGGACCGGTGGGAGCCAGGGCAACCTCGACGAGAACTACTTCTCCCCGCGCGAGGCCCGCGACGGGTACGACCTGGTCGAGTACCTCGGCACGCAGCCGTGGTCGACAGGCAGGGTCGGCATGACCGGCGGCTCGTACGTCGGGATCACACAGTTCAAGACGGCCGAGACCGATCCGCCGCACCTCGCGGCGATCGCGCCGGACGAGGCGCTGGCCGACATCTACAACGACGCCTTCGCGCCGGGCGGGATCATGTCGCTCTCGTTCGACGCCCAGTACCTCGCCGTCCAAGGCGGCCCCGGTCTGCTCACCCCGAACACCGACCCGAGCATGATCCCGGGCACGATCACGGCCAAGCAGCAGCAGGCGACGGGGAAGCCGATCGCACTCGACTATCTCGCGAACCCGTTCGACGACGCGTTCTACGCGGACCGCTCGCCGATCACCCAGGTCTCGAAGATCCGGGTGCCCGTGTTCGTCGAGGACGGCTGGAGGGACGCGTTCGAGGCCGGCGACATCCGGATGTTCGAGGCGCTCGCCGGCAGGCGCGAGGCTCCGACGTTCCTCAACGTCGGCCCGTGCACGCACAAGGGCTGCGGCGCGCCATTCGCGCCGACCGATAACCCTCCGGGTCAGGACAACGTCGAGGCGCAGGAGATCCGCTTCGACCAGCGATACCTGATGGGCATGAACGTGCCACCGCCGCCGCGCGTCCGGCTCTACGACCAGCAGGCCAACCACTACGACGAAGCCACCGCGTGGCCACCGCCACAGACCGCATTCCAGCGGCAATACCTCGGGCCGAACACGATCTCCGAGAGGCGCCCGCCGGCCTCGACGGGCAGCTACTTCACGAACCCCGCGGCGGGATTCTCGATGAGCCTCGACGAGCAGGGGACGGTCGCCGCCTCCCCGTACGTGCCGACCGATCAGCGGCTGGAGGACGGCCAGGGGCTGACATGGCGGGGCCCGTCGCTTGCACGCCCGCTGACGCTCGCCGGCCCTGTCGCGGTTCACCTCGTCGCCGCCTCCAGTGCCAGCGACACCGACTGGTTCGCCAAGATCTCGGATGTCGCGCCCGACGGCAGCGAGAGCATCGTCTCGGAGGGACAGCTTCGCGCCTCGCTCCGAGCGCTCGCCCCCGGCAGCACCCCTCGGGAGCCGCTCGAGACGCTGACCACTCCACAGCCGCTGAACCCCGGGCAGTTCTACGACTTCGAGATCGCGATCGCCCCGACCGACTACACCTTCGCGCCGGGACACCGGCTGCAGCTGAGGCTCACGTCCGGAAACCTCCCGAACGCGCTCCCCGGCACGCTCTCCGTGGACGAGGCGAATCCGAGTGCCGCGGGCTTCACGCCGCTGTCGCCGGCTACGAACACGGTCCGCTACGGCGGTGCCGACGGCACCTCGTTGCTGCTGCCGGTCTACGGCGCGCCGGTCCCGCCGCGAGTGGCGCACGCCGTGCGCAGGGCGAAGATCGTCGGCTCGGTCGAGGTCTGTGGCGGGCCCTCACCGGGCCGGTGCTCGGCCAAGCGGATCCGGATCTGCGGGGGCTCGCGCCGGTGCGCGACCACCGATCGGATCGCGGTGGTCAACGCCGCGGGCCGGCGCGTCGCCACCAAGCGGCTCGACGGGGCATGGTTCTCGCTCCTGCTTGCCCCGGGTCGCTACACGGTCGAGTTACTCGCCGATGGAAGGCGGGTCCACGGCCGGGTGATCCGCCGCTCACGGATCACAGCGAGAGCCGGCCGCACGACGGGCGTTCGGTGGCGCTTCGTCGTTCCCTGAGCGGCGAGCGGCACTGATCGGCGAGAATGGCGCCGGGGTCGAGGGGAGCCGCCGAGTGCCAACCGATTACGAGTCGATAGCCGAGCAGTACCGGGACTCGAAGCACGCTGAATGGCGCGTCCGTATCGAGATCCCCTCGTTCATGCGGTTGGTGGGCGATGTCCGTGGCAAGTCGGTACTGGACCTCGCCTGCGGCGAAGGGTTCTACTCCCGACTGTTGATGCGGCAGGGCGCCGCCCGCGTCGTGGGGGTCGACAACTCCCCCGCGATGATCTCGCTGGGCCAGACGGCAGAGCAGCGCGAGCCACTTGGCGTCGAGTACGTCGTCAAGGACGTCCAGGGGCTCGATCTGGGCGAGAGGTTCGATCTCGTCGCGGCTGCGTTTCTCCTCAACTACGCCCCGGACGCGGCCGAGCTCGCCGAGATGTGCCGGGCCGTTGCGCGACACCTGAAGCCGGGGTGCCGGTTCGTCACCGTCAACGGCAATCCGGAGCTCGGCGCCCGGCGGATCGACTACAGGAAGTACGGCTTCGAGCGGTTGGTGCCCGCCGACCTGACCAACGGCTCTCCGTACGTCTTTCGCAACTACCAGGGCGACACGTCGTTCGACATCACCGTGTATCAGCTCGACGTCGCGACGCACGAGCGCGCATTCGCTGCGGCGGGAATGGCCGGCGTCCGCTGGGTGCGGCCGAAGCTCTCCGCTCAGGGAACCACGGAACTCGACTCCGACTACTGGGAGACGTTCGTGCGCGAGCCTCCGATCATCCTGATCGAGTGCCGGGCGAGCGGCTCATGAACAGCGTGATCGCGTCCGCGACGAGGGCCTCGGACTCGGACGCGTCGACGATGCCGCCGTTCACGACCGCCGCGATGCCCTGCACGGTCGCGAGCAGCACCAGCCCGACGCGACCGGGCTCGCCAGGCTCGAGTACGCCCTCCGCCTGGCCCTGCTCGACCAGCTCGAGCAGCACCGACAGCGCGCCCAGCGCCGCCTCCTGGACGGCGGCCGAGGGCTCGTTGTACTTACCCGCGAACATCAGCTCGAGCAGTGCCGCGTCGCGCGTGGCGAAGCGGACGTAGGCGTTCGCCGTCGCCAGCAGGCGCGCCTCAAACTGCTCGCCCGCCTGATCCATCGCCTGCCGCAGCTCCGCGCCAAGGCGAGTGAAGCCGACCTCGGCGAGTGCGTCCAGCAGTGCCTGGCGATCGGGGAAATGCCGCCGTGGCGCGGCGTGGCTGACGCCGACCTGGCGCGCGAGCTCGCGGAGCGAGAGGCGATCGACCCCCTGCTCGCGCACGCTCAGTTCAGCCTGCTCGAGCAGGGCAGCGCGCAGGTTCCCGTGGTGGTACGCCCGCGTCGCCATCGGTTGCGAGCGTAGCGGAGGGTGTAGTCGTTGACATCATTGTTGACATCGCCTACATTGTTGGCCATGGCTACTTCGATCGGTCCGACGGCGATGATGCCCGGCACGGCGATCGTCACCGGCGCCACGTCAGGGCTGGGATACGAGTGCTCTCGCGCGCTTCTGAGCGAGGGCTGGCAGGTGGTGATGGCCGTGCGGGATCTCGATCGGGGGCGAGCCGCCGCCAGCACTCTCGACGATCGAGGCCGCTGTGTGGTCATGCGCGCGGACCTCGGCTCGCTCGCGTCCGTGCGCGCGTTCGCAGACGAGTACCGCGGAGCCGGACTGCCGCCCACGCGGGCGGTGATCTGCAACGCCGCGCTTCAGGTGGTCTCCGAAACGCGATTGAGCCAGGACGGGTATGAGCTCACGTTCGCCGTCAACCACCTCGGGCACTTCGCGCTCGTCCAGGGCCTGCTCGACCAGCTCGTCAGCCCGTCGCGGATCGTGATCGTCAGCAGCGGCACCCATGACCCGGACCAGCGGACGGGGATGCCCGCGCCGATCTACACCTCCGCCGAGCGGCTCGCGCATCCCGAAGCGGAAGCTCACGAGCCGGTCGCGAGACTCGGCCGGCGGCGTTACACCACCTCGAAGCTCTGCAACGTCCTGTTTGCGTACGAGCTCGACCGCCGGCTCCGGGACGGTGGAAGCGCGACCACCGTCAATCTGTTCGACCCTGGGTTGATGCCAGGGTCGGGCCTGGCGCGCGACTACACGGGGCCGCAGCGGCTCGCGTGGCGGTTGTTGCTGCCGGTGATGCGCGTTCTCCCGCACGTTCACAGCGCGCGAACCTCCGGCCGGAATCTGGCGGCGCTGGCAGGCGACGAACGCTTCGCCGACGTCAGCGGCAAGTACTTCCTCGGACTCGATCCGGTCAGCTCGTCGGCGGACTCCTACGATCTGGCGAAGGCGGCCGATCTCTGGGAGACGAGCGAGCGACTGATCGCCGCGGCCGGCGTCACCGGTGAAAGCCGGCGAGGCTGAGATGGACTACGCGAGCCTGACGGACCGCTCGTAGCTCGCGTCAGCGTTCGCGAACGGTCCCGGCGGCCAGCCGACCGAGCTCGAACTCCGCGGTCCCGGTCGTCACCACGGGGTCGTCGGCGGCGAACTCGCGGAGCGCCTGCTCGTCTTCGGTCTCGACGACCGCGAGGCCATACGAGTCGTCGTCGGTCAGGACCGGCCCGAACACGACCATGTCGCCGCGATCGAGGTACGGCTGCCAGTGGGCCGCGTGCCGGCCCATGATCGCGCGCTCGGAGTCGGTCAGCGTCTGCGCGAAGTTCGGGCGCGGGGCGATCAACCGCAGGATGAAGGTCGCCATGCGGCGGACTGTACGGGAAGCGCCGAGTGGTCCGGGCCCCGTTGGGTCACTCGGCGTTCCAGAGTTCCGGAGAGAGTTAAGAGCCGAGCGGCCCAGGTCCGTCTGGGCCGCTCGGCTTACCGGAGGGGGCCCCCACGGCCTCTCCGGCGATTTGGACCGCCGTCCATGCGGTCCAGATCAACAATGCCCCTGTTGTTGACCTCTGGTTGATAAGACTACACAACTGTTGACCCCCGGTCAAGTAGAATTTTGGATCTGATGGCAGAACAACCCGCGTACAAGCGACTGGACGTCGACGAGCGCCGCCGCCAGCTGCTGGACGCCGGCGCTCAGCTGTTCTCAGAACGCGCGTATGAGGAGATCTCGATGCGCGACATCGCGCACGCCGCCGGGGTCTCAAAGCCGCTGCTCTACCACTACTTCCGCTCCAAGACCGACCTGTTCAAGGCCGCGATCGCCGAACACGCCGCCGAGCTGCAATCAACGATCGACCCCGAGAGCGAACAGGACCCGCTCGAGCAGCTCGCGGTCAGCCTCGACAGATACCTCGCGTGGATCGAGAACAACGCCCGCGCCTGGGTCAAGCTGATGCAGAGCGCCGCCGCGCTCCCCGAAGCCCGCGAACTGATCGAGGGATTCCGCCAACGCACGATGGCGCTCGTGCTCGCCCAACTCACCGGCGATCAACCACCACGCCCACTGCTACGCGCCGCGATCACCGGCTGGCTCGGCTACATGGACGCCGTCCTACTCGACTGGGCCGAAACCAAAGACATCCCCCGCGACCGAATCCGCGACCTCCTCCTCAACACCTTCGCCGCAACCCTCACCCTCGCCCAACAACTCGACCCAAAAATCAAAATCCAGGCTGATCGCTGAGCGGCCCGGCGACAGGCTAGGTTTGGCTCGCGTGCAGGACGAGTGGGATCACGAGGCCGAGCTCGCGCGGATCCAGGAGCTCTGGACCGCGGAGCAGGCTCACCTGGAACATCAGGACGCCAAGGGCCGAAAGCAGCGCCATTACCTGAAGAAGCACCTCGGGTTCGAGCCGCAGGTCCGCCGACACCTCCGCGCGCTGGACCGGATGACGCCGTTCGTGCGCGGGCGGGTGCTCGAGTGGGGATGTCGCCACGCGCTCGACTCCGCCGTGCTCACCATGCGGCTCGGGAGCGCGATCGAATGCCATGGCGCCGACCTGTTTCCGTCCGGGCTGTTCGCTCCGTTCCACGAGTTCAGCGGGCTGGCCTACAGGCAGCTCACCGATCCCGTCGCGTTGCCCTACGCGGACGGCTACTTCGACACGATCGTCGCCGACGGTGTGCTCGAGCACGTCGAGGATGCGGATCGGTCGCTCGCCGAGCTGCACCGGGTGCTGCGCCCCGACGGGGTCCTCCTGATCGACGCGCTCCCGAACCGCTACAGCTACACCGAGGCGTGGCTGCGCTCGACCGGCGGTCCCGCGCACAAGCGCCGGTACTCCGCACGCGAGATCGAGGCGGCGCTAGAGCGCCACGGATTCGACGTGCTCGAGGTCCGCCGTGTTGGCGTGCTCCCCGGGCTGCTCAACGGCGTGCCCGCGCGCGCCAGGAGCGCGTACGCGCGCGCGGGCCGGAGGATCGATAGGGCCGAGCGGGTCCTCGAGGGCTCGCCGCTCGCCGCGGTCGCGGCGACGTTGTGCGCGGTCGGCCGCCGGGCGTAGGGCTTACGGTCGAGGGCCACTGCCGGCCCGAGCGCTACTCGCCCCGCACACCGCGCGAGCCGATCGATATGCGGCTAGCGCCCGATATCCGAGCGCTAGCTGCCCCGCACGGGTCGCCGCCGGCCCGAAGTGCGGGTAACGCTCGCTCGCCCGCGTTCAGGCGCACGGAGACCCGCCACCTCACGCTGCGGCCTCGGCGGGAGCGGCGGTCGCGGCCGCCGCGTGCTCCTCGCGCCGCGCCGCCGCTGCCTCGGGGATCAGCAGCAGCGCCCCGAGCAGGAAGCAGATGCCGCCGAGTGACGTGCCCGCGTTGGCGATCCGGGCGCTGACGGGCTCGCCCGACGCCGGTTCCAGCAGCGACGCAATCGCCGAGATCCCGAACGCGATCGACCCGAGCAGGTTCAGCGCGACAATCCACCACGACAGCGACCGGCGGCGGAAGCACGCCCACCGGTGGCAGACCTCGGCGAACGCGAGCCCGCTCGCCAGCAGGAACGCGACCGAGCCGAACGCGTCCGGCGCCCACACGCGGGCGTTGACCTGGTGTGTCGTCAGGTCGTGGTTCATCGCGGCGAATGTGCTGATGTTGAAGAGCACCGTTCCGACGAGCTGGATCAGCGCGGCCAGCCAATCGATCCGGCGTGGCTCCCACGAGGCGGGGCGCCACCGTCGTCGGCGTCGCCTCGGGTCGTAGGGGTGGGGGACGTTGGCCGCCTCGGAGTACTGCAGGTAGCCGGCCGAGGTGAAGAAAATCGAGCCGACGAAGAAGGTCACGCCGATCCCGGGTCGCGAAGCCGAGCCCCACTGCGACACGACCGCGCCGGCGATGAAGCAGCTCGCGCCGATCATGAATAGGACCGCCATCCACCAGTTCCGGCTCCGCGGCTGCCACCACACCGACCCGGCCGTGGCGCGCGCGTGATCCCGAGCGCCCTTTCGATACCTCCGCGAGTGCCATTGCACGACGGTGCCGTCCTGGCGCCGCAGCGTTTCGGTGGTCACAAACGGGCCGGGTCCGTCGCTCGCGATCCGTTCCCAACCCTCCGGAAGCTCGAGATAGCTCTCCACGCCCCTCCGGCGCGTCGTACTACTTGATCACGGTCCGCTTGTGGGCGGCGAGCAGCCCAGCCTCGTCCATCGGGAGCTAGTAGCCCCCGCGCTCCCAGCGCTCTTGCTCCTCGATCGTCCGCTCGGCGAGCGGCTTCGCCTCGAGCCGCTCGTCCGAGATCGGCTTCCCGCTCTCGATCGACAGCCCGTACTTGCCGTCGGCGAGCCGCGCCTCGGCGCGCTTGAGCGCCTCCAGCTGATCGCGCAGATCCCCGAGACGCCCCTCGTCCAGCTCGTCCTGGTAGAGGTCCTCGGTCTCGAGGTCGCCCGGTTCGACGCGGTCGTCGCCCTCGAGCGGACCCTCGTTGTGACTCGCCAGTGCCTGCTCGATCCGGGTCCGTTCCTGGGCCAGAAGCTCGCGCGCACGTTCATCGTCCATGCGTGCACCCTAACGACCCGCGCCCGCGAACGGAATCGGAACCAAGCTGGAACGCGTCACAATGGAGACGTGGCCGACCAGCCGGAACAGGCAACCCGGGCGGACCCCCCGTCAGAGCAGTCGGTTCCGCCCCCGCCGATGCCGCGGGATAAGGACGGCTGGCGCGTGGCTCCCGCGCCCGACGGCCGGGGGATGCCCGACGAGCACAAGCCACCACCGCCGCACCGGATGCGCGGCTTCTGGATCCTCGTGATCGTCCTGCTCGCGGTCAACTGGCTCGCGGTGCTCGTGTTCCAGCCTGGGAACAACGGGCAGCCGCGAGTCGAGGTCCCGTTCAGCCCGTTCTTCCTGAACGAGGTGCAGTCCGGTCAGGTCAAGTCGATCTCCTCGAAGGGCGGGACGATCCAGGGGACCTTCACGACCAAGGTCAAGTACCCGGCGAACGACAAGAACGCGACCCCGACCACGCTGTTCTCGACCCAGGTCCCGTCATTCTGGTCGAACCAGGAGATCACCCAGCTGCTGCAGAGCAAGGCGGTACAGGTCAACGCCAAGAACCCGAATCCCGGGACGTCGTTGCTCGCCACGATTCTGCTGGGGTTCGGCCCCACGATCCTGCTGGTGCTGCTGTTCGTGCTGCTCGCGCGGCGTGCGGCCTCGGCCGGAGGCGGCCTCGGCGGCCTTGGCAACTTCGGGCGATCCCAGGCGCGACGGGTCGATCCGACGCAGATCCGCGTCACGTTCGACGACGTCGCCGGGATCGAGGAGGCGAAGGCTGAGCTCACTGAGATCGTCGACTTCCTCAAGAACCCTGAGCGCTACAGCCGCCTCGGCGGCCGCCCGCCGCACGGCGTGCTGCTGTACGGCCCGCCCGGCACCGGCAAGACGCTGCTCGCCCGCGCGGTCGCCGGCGAGGCGCATGCGGCGTTCTTCTCGATCGCCGCATCGGAATTCATCGAGGCGATCGTCGGCGTCGGCGCCTCGCGCGTTCGCGACCTGTTCGCGAAGGCCAAGGAGGCGGCCCCGTCGATCATCTTCATCGACGAGCTCGACGCGATTGGCCGCTCGCGCCAGGGGTCGGTGAGCGTGACGGGCGCAAACGACGAGCGCGAGCAGACCCTCGACCAGATCCTCACGGAGATGGACGGTTTCGAGTCAAACCAGGCGGTGATCGTGCTCGGCGCGACCAACCGCCCCGAGATCCTCGACCCCGCGCTGCTGCGACCCGGCCGGTTCGACCGGCGCGTCGCTGTCCAGCCGCCGGACCGCAACGGCCGGCTCGCGATCCTGAAGGTCCACACGCGCTCGATCCCGCTCGCGGACGATGTCGATCTGGCCGCGCTGGCGTCGTCGACCCCCGGGATGGTCGGTGCCGACCTCGCGAACCTGGCCAACGAGGCGGCACTGACCGCGGCCCGCAACAACCACGACAAGGTCCAGATGGCCGACTTCACCGAGTCACTCGAGAAGATCTTGCTCGGGGCCCCGCGCGGGATCGTGCTGAGTCCCGAGGACCGCGAGCGGACCGCCTACCACGAGTCCGGCCACGCGCTCGTCGGGATGCTCACGCCCGAGGCGGACCCCGTGCGGAAGGTGTCGATCATCCCGCGCGGCATGGCGCTCGGAGTGACCCTCTCGACGCCCGATGACGACCGCGTGTCCTACTCGCAGCAGGACCTCGAGGCGAAGATCAAGGTCGCGCTTGGCGGGCGCGCCGCGGAGGAGGTCGTGTACGGCAAGGTCACCACCGGCGCCGAGTCCGATTTCCAGCAACTCACCCAGATCGCGCGGCAGATGGTCGGGCGGTGGGGGATGAGCGACAAGGTCGGGCCCGTGACAGTGCTTCCGTCCGATGGAGCCACGCCGTTCTTTCCCGGCGCGTCCGAGACCTCGCCGGAGATGCAGTGGCTGGTCGATCAGGAGGTGAGGCGGATCGTCGACGACCTCCACGCCGAGGTAACCGACCTGCTCGGCGAGCACCGTGACCAGCTCGACTCCCTTACCCAAGCGCTGCTCAAGGCGGAGACGCTTGACGCCCCCGACGCGTATGCAGCGGCCGGGGTGCCGATGCGCACGGCGGAGCTGGCGGCCGAGCCCTTGGTCAAGCCCGAGGCCGAGGCACAGCCGGGGCGCGCTTGAGCGCCGCCTTGCACTAGGCTCACGCGCCGATGATCGTGCTCTGCTACGACGGCTCAGAGGACGCGCGCGCAGCGGTGGAGGGGGCGGCGAAGCTGTTCCCGGGCGCGTCGGTGACGGTCCTCACCGTGTGGCAGCCGTTCGCCGAGGTGGTGGCCCACACAACCGTCGGCTTCGGGATGGTGCCGTCGATCCCGGACTCGGACGAGATCGACCAGGCGAGCAGCAAGTCCGCCGACAAGACCGCGGGCGAGGGCGTGGAGCTCGCGAAGAAGCTCGGGCTCGAGGCTGAGCCGCTCACGTTCGCCCAGACCTCGACGACGGCTCGCGCGATCCTCGCCGAGGGCGACAAGCTCGGTGCGACCGCGATTGTGATGGGCTCGCGCGGCCTCACCGGCGTGAAATCGCTGCTGCTGGGGAGCGTCTCCCACGAGGTGATCCAGCACGCCGACCGGACTGTTGTCGTCGTGCCATCGCCGCACGTGGCCGAATCACGCGCGAAGGAGATCCACGAGGAAGGGCCGGACTGATCCGCTTCGTCGCGCCGGCCTGACGCGGCGGGGGCTTACCCGCCGAGGCCGCCGAAGTACGCGAACGGGTTGCCGCCGCTCCCCTCGGACACGGTCCGCTGGGTGCCCTCGCTGTTGACGACGGCGCCGGCCGGCGCCTCCTGCCGGATCCGCTCGGCGAGCGCATTGGCGGTGTCCTCGTCCGGCGCGCCGACGATCAGGAAGTGCCAGCGCTGGACCACGACGAACCCCTCCTGCTCGAGCTGGCGGGCGAACCCGACCGCGTCGCGATGGTGATGGAACTTGACGCGGACCTCGAACTCCGGGTGCCCGCTGCCGGTCGACTCCTCGCGCTCGCGGTCGATCAGCGCGGCGTGCTCGGCCGCCTTCTCCGCGTCGGTGCTCGGCAGCGGCTTGTCCGGGTCCTCCCAGTCCTCGGCCGTCGGGTGCCAGCGACTGAGCTCCAGCTCGACCTTCCACCCGTTCGAGGCGGCCTCTTTGCGCACCAGGTCGCCGACCGCCTCGGCCTGCTCGCGCGTGCCCGCGTACGCGAACACCTCGTCGTCGTCGGCTGAGATCGCGACGCTGTCGAGGAAGTGCTGCTCGAGCGTGTGCTCGAGATCGGTCGCCTCTAGCCGGTCGCGCAGCTCGTCGGCGCGGCTCTCACCCTGGAACGTGATCCGGAGTCGCCAGTCGTCTGCCATCGGCGAGGACTGTACCGGGGGCCACCGCTTGACCCTCGACGGGATCTCGATCAGGATCGCGGTATGACGATGATCGACGCAACAGAGCAGGCAAGGCTGGTCCGGGACGGCGAGGCCTCGCCGGTGGAGCTGGTGAACGAGGCGATCGCGAAGATCGAGGAACTCAACCCGCAGCTGAACGCGGTGATCCACCCGCTGTTCGACGAGGCGCGCGAGGCCGCCGCTGACGAGCTGCCGGACGGGTCGTTCCGCGGCGTGCCGTTCCTGGTCAAGGACCTCTCCTGCTACATGGCAGGGGTCCCCGTGAACGAGGGGATGCGCGTGCTGCGCGACGCCGGCTACCGCGCCGACCACGACATGGTGATCACCGAGCGCTTCCGTCGCGCGGGGTTCGTGATCCTCGGCCGGACGAACACGCCCGAGCTCGGGATCCTGCCAACCACCGAGCCCGTCGCATTCGGGCCGACACACAATCCGTGGGACCTCGAGCGCTCGCCGGGCGGCTCGAGCGGCGGCTCGGCCGCGGCGGTGGCGTCAGGAATGGTGACCGCCGCACACGCGAACGACGGCGGCGGGTCGATCAGGATTCCCGCGAGTCACTGCGGACTGGTCGGGCTGAAGCCGTCGCGCGCGCGGGTGACGCTGGCGCCGGACTTCGGGGACGTGATGGGTGGGCTGACGATCGAGCTCGCGGTGACAAGGAGCGTTCGCGACGCGGCCGGGATCCTCGACGCGATTCAGGGGCCGGCCCCCGGGGACCCGTACGCCGTGGCACCGCCCTTGCGGCCGTACCGCGAGGAGGTCGGCGCGGACCCGGGACGGCTGCGGATCGGGCTGATGACTGCGACGCCTGGGGGGAACTTCGACGCCCATCCGGAGTGTGTCGCGGCCGCCGAGGCCGCCGCGGGGCTGCTCGAGGAGCTCGGCCACGACGTCGAGCGCTCGTACCCGGCCGACCTCGACGACCCGACATACATCCAGAACTTCCTCGTCCGCTGGACCGCGGGCGTCGCCTGGAATCTCGACTATTGGGGCACCAAGATCGGGCGCGAGCTCGGAGCCGACGACGTCGAGCCGCTCACCTGGGCGCTCGCCGAGCAGGGCCGAGTGCACAGCGCCGGCGCGCTGCTGCGCGCGGTCGAGGCCGCGCAGGCCGGCGCCCGGCGGGTCGCCTCGTGGTGGGCCGACGACGGTTACGACCTGCTGCTGACGCCGACGTGCGCGGAGCCGCCGCCGCGGCTCGGCGAGCACGACGCGCCCCCTGACAACCCGCTCGCCCCGATCGTCCGCGCGACCCCGTTCGCGATCTTCACCGCGGGCTTCAACACGACCGGTCAGCCAGCGATCTCGCTGCCGTTGCACGTGACCGCCGACGGCCTGCCGGTCGGCGTCCAGCTGGTTGCCGCGTCCGGCGCCGAGGATGTGCTCGTGCGGGTCGCCGCGCAGATCGAGGAAGCGCGGCCGTGGGCGGACCGGACGCCGGCCGTACACGCGGCCGTCGCCTGAGGTCCTACCACGCAGAACCGCGGACTTTGCGGATGCATACACCCATCTGGTGTATAGGGCCGCATAGAAGGGCGACGCCTCAGTACGCGACGAGCTCCTTGGCGTCGCCGGCACGCACGTCGACCACCCCACCGAGCTCGTTCAGCTCCGACGCCAAATCGGCAATTGATCCCTGTCCGCGTATCTCGAGGTCGACCGTGACGTGGTGCGGGCCGTGGCCGTTGCCGCCATTGTTCGCGTGCCTGATCGACAGGTCGGAGATTTGGAATCCCCGACGGGCACATTCGGCGAGTGCCTCGCGCAGCGTGCCCTGGCCGTCTCGATAGATGAGCTGCACTTCCGAGGGCGCGTAGCGAGCGCGGGGGAGGGCGCGAACGAGGAGCGGATACCCGTAGGCGACGACGAAGTAGATCGCGGTGGTCCCGAGGGCGATCAGCGGCAGGTCGCCGCCGCAGGCCATGCCGACTCCGGCGGTCACCCAGACGCCCGCCGCCGTCGTCAGGCCGCGGACGGTGTCTCGCCGCACGAAGATGATCCCGCCGCCGATGAAGCCGATGCCGGAGACGATCTGCGCCGCCACCCGGGAGGGGTCGAACGCAGCGTGCGTCTGCCCCAGCACGTCGTCGAACCCGTACGTGCTGACGAGCATGAACACGGCGGAGCCGACCCCGACGAGCGTGTACGTGTTGAGGCCAGCGGACTTCTGGCGAAGCTCCCGTTCGACGCCGATCGCCGAAGACAGCAGTAACGCAAGCCCCAGGCGCCATATGAGATCGAGTTCGTGCATAACCCGTCCGCTTCAGCGAGCTCGGGCACTGGCGGCGGAGTGCTCCGCCGCCAGCGCGCAACAGCTAGCTCGACTTCTTGCCGCCCTTGCGGCCGGCCGCAGCCTTCTGCGCGCGGTTTCCGCCACTCCCAGGGCCGCTGCTCTTGCGGCTTTGGCTCGAGCCGCTGCTCTTGCCGCCGCGGCTGGAGGACCCGGGCGAGTTGGAGATCGCGGCCGCGCGGGACTTGCTCATCCCCTGCTTGCGCAGACCTTCGTACTGCTTGTCGTTCTTGATGCTCGGACCGTGATCTTTGGCCATCGTCAACCTCCTGTGAGTGCAGGGGGGCTACCCGCAGACCAGGCTGGCCATTCGCGCGCCGCCTACAACGACGCCTCGAGCTCGACCGGTTCCCGGCCGAGCGCGCGCAGCGATCGCTCGATCGCCGCGATCACGATCTCGAGCACGTCGACGCGGGCCGAGTGCTTGGACTCGGCGGCGACTACGTGCCACGGTGCCGCCTTGTGATCGGTCCGCTCCAGCATCTCCTGGACCGCGAGCTCGTAGTCGTGGCGCCGAGACAGGTTGCGCCAGTCCTCGCCGGTCAGCTTCCAGCGCTTTAGCGGGTCGTGCTCGCGGGCCCTGAATCGCTTGAGCTGCTCGTCCTCGGAAACGTGCAGCCACACCTTGATGAGCACCATCCCCTCTGTCGCAAGGCCCTCCTCGAACCCCACGATCTGCGGATACGCGCGGCGCCACTGCTCCTCGGTTGCGAACCCCTCGACCCGCTCAACCAGCACCCGTCCGTACCAGGAGCGATCGAGCACGGCCATCCCGCCCCAGCCCGGAAGCGTGTGCGCGAACCGATGTAGGAAGTGGTGGCGTTTCTCGTCGGGGGTCGGCGCCGCGAACTGTGAAACGCGAACGTGGCGCGGATCGAGCGGGCTCACCAGCCGCCTGATCGCGCCCCCCTTTCCCGAGGCGTCCCAGCCCTCGAACAGCGTGCACAGCGGCGGCCCGAGCTGGCCGTCTCCGATCAGCCCGCCGAGCTGGAGGCGCAGCGCCAGGAGCCGGCGCTGCGCCTCGACGATCCGTTGCTCGCTCTCCTGCTTGCCGAGCTTCTTGTTCAGATCAGCGTCGCGCAACGAGGCCACGCGCGCATCCTCGCAGCCCGCATAGCGCAAATGCCAGTAGCCCGGAGACGAGCCGGTAGAAGAAGCACGCCTCGGCCTGAATCCGTGAGTGCGGCGACCATCGTCAGCCTTTCAGCGAGGCGGCGCGGCGCTCCGGCGCCGCGGGCAGCAACTCCACGATCAGCTCGGCGAGCCGGTCGGGCGCGTCCAGCTGCACGAACGTCCGCGCGTTCTCGATCCGCTCGAGGCGCGCGTCGGCGAACAGAGATGCGAGCCGCTCGGCGTCCGCGACCGGGAAGAACCGGTCACGCATCCCCCACACGATCAGCACCGGACCGCCGAACCCGGGCAGCAGCTCGGCCGCGCGCAGCGTGTGCTCCGGCGAGATTCCGCGGAGGACCTTGATCAGGTCGCGCCGGATCGCACGGACGCGCAGCGGGGCGACCCACTTCTTCACGAGCTCATCCGGCAGCGGCTCGACGGTCAGCGGTGCGAGCGCGAACACCGCGCGACGGCCCGCGCGCAGACGCGCGAGCGTCGCGGTCCCGGCGACGGCGCCCGGGACCCGTCCGAGCAGCTTGACCACCGGCTTGAACGCAGCCGGCGGGAAGTCCTCGAACGCGTCGCAGTTGATCAGCACCAGCCGCGCGATGCGCTGCGGGTGGTTGGCAACGACGAGCTGCGACAGCGCGCCGCCGGTGTCGTTGCCGACCAGCGTGACGTCGGTCAGCTCGAGTCGCTCGATCAGCTCGGCGATCAGCGCCGCGAGCCCGGGAGGGGTGAGGTCGGCCGACGGATCCATCGGCTTGCGGTGCGAGCCGAGCGGGAGCTCGGGGACGATCACGCGCGCCCGCGGGGCGAGCTCTGGGATCAGTCGATCCCAGACGCTGCCGGACACGAGCAGACCGTGCACGAGCACGATCGTGGGGCCGGTCCCTTCGTCGCGATACTGGAGCGTTCCGTGAGAGAGCTTGATCTCTGGCATGTCGGCCACCTCCACAGCGGCTAGAGTTCGCATACAGGGTGTACGTATCTTCACATACAGGCAGTATGCATGTCAAGGAGGGCGCATGGGTGGAGTAGCGGCGCCGGAGCCGGGCGAGGTCGAAGCCGAGGGGCAGAGCGCGTCGGGCCAGGACCGCCCGCGCACGAAGGCGGCGCAACGGGAGGCGACGGTCGCGGCGCTGATGGCGGTCGCGAGGGAGCTGTTCGCCGAGCGCGGTTACGCGAGCGTCGGTACCGAGGAGATCGTCAAGCGAGCCGGCGTCACTCGCGGCGCGCTGTATCACCACTTCCGCGGCGGCAAGGAGGAGCTGTTCCGCGCCGTGCTCGTGGAGATCAGCGCCGAGACGATGCAGCGCGTGATCGCGGAGGCGTCGAAGACGGACGATCCCTTTGAGGAACTCGTGCTCGGGTCCGAGGCGTTTCTCGACGCGAGCATGACCCGCGAGGTGCAGCGGATCATGCTGGTCGACGGCCCGTCGGTGCTCGGCTGGGACGTGTGGCGGGCGATTGATACCGACCACGGGCTCGGGCTGCTCGAGGCCGCGGTGCAGAACGCGATGGACGCCGGACGGCTGGCGCCGGGCTCAGCGACGGCGGTCGCGCACGTGCTCTCGGGCGCGCTCGACGAGGCAGCGATGGTCGTGGCTCGCGCCGACGATCCGGCGGTGGCAAGGGCCGAGATGGGGCTGACGGTGCGCCGGCTGCTCGAGGGGCTGCGGGGGCCTGTGGCCTAGACGTCGCGAAGGCGGGCAACTACGACCCGGTGATCAGCCGCTGATCTCGCGACCAGCGGGCCGAGATCACCGCCACCGCCGCGATCAGGTTGACGACCGTGAAGAGGACGACCAGCGTCGTCACTCCGTTGATCGTTCCACCGACTGCTGCCCCCACCGAGAAGCCGAGCAGGCCGGCGCTGGCGATCGTCGACATCGACTGCGCGCGGACGGCCGGAGGCGTCAGCCGCTGACGGAGCGCGATCGTGCCGGAGTACGCGGGCCCCTCGAGGAATCCGGTCAGCGCGATCAGCAGCAGCCCGACGGCGAGCGCCTCCGCCAGCGGCCAGAGCAGCGCTGAGACTCCCAGCACCGCGTAGGACGCCGCGATCCGTTGTGAGGATGGCCTACCCCGAAGCGCGAACGTACCGAGGATCGAGCCGAGCGCGACCGCGGCCCACATGTAGCCGCTCGTATGGGCTGACGCATGGAGAGAGTGCACCGCGTACAGCGGAAACCCGACCGCCATCAGCCCCCAGCCGAACGTCGCCAGCGTGCTTCCGATGCCGTTAGCGCGCAGAACGGGGTCGCGGACGATCGCTCGCGTGCCCGCGCGGATCGCGCCGGTGACGCTCGCGGCCTTGTGCTCGTGCCGCGCCTCGAAGGCGGGGTTGATCGCGATTAGCGCGCCGACGATGACCGTGATGCCGGCCTGAATCTCGATCGCCGTCGCGGGGCCCGCCGCGCCGGCGAGCACGCCCCCCAGTGCCGGTCCGATCGTGAACGCGAGGTTCAGGCTCGTGGCCTCGATCCGGCTCGCTTCGTCGAGCAGCTCGGGGCCGGAGATCTCGGCGAGCGTGCTGAAGAAGCTCCCAGTGCTGAGCGGGCGGGTGACGCTGTAGAGCACGGTCACCGCCGGGACCGTCCAGTTCGGGGCGTGGCCCGCGAGCGCGACGACGCCGAGCAGCCCGATCACGCTCAGCACCTGATCGGCCACGATCAGGACCCGGCGGTGCTTGGCGACGTCGAGCCACGCCCCGAGCACTGGCCCTGACAGCGCGCTCGGCAGCGTCGCCGCGGCCGCGGTCGCGCCGGCCAATGGCGCGCTCCCGGTGCGGGCGAGCACGAGCAGCACGCCGGACGTGTTGAACATCGTGGCGCTGATCCGGGCAAGCGAGACCGTCAGCAGGAACCCGGGATAGCGGGGCCGGCGCGCGAGTGCCGTGTAGCGGTTCGTCAGCTGGGGTGAGCGGCGAGGTACGTCTTGTACGCCGCTCCGTACGCGGTCGCGGTCCCGTTGTAGTTGCTGATCAGGGACGGACCGCTCCCGCAACTCGCTGTGTTCCACGCCCACGCCATGAAGCCGATCTGGTGGCTGTCCGCCCATGGCAGCAGCGTATTCAGGAACCCTCCGGCGCAATCGTTCTCGCCGACCTCCGTGGCAAGCACCGGCAGCTTCTGGGCGACGGGGGCGACGGTGCTGCCCCAGCACGAGGTCGTGTTGCAGCCCGAGAAGTTGTAGATGTGCCAGCCGGCGACGAGCTGCCCCGCCGGGTCGGTCGGCTTGTTCGCGAGGAACCCGGACAGGTCGCCGCCCCAGCTGAGGCCCTCGACGATCACCGGCTGCTTGGCGCCCGTGGCGCGGACCGCGCCCAACAGCTGCTGCTCGCCGGTCGCCTTCCAGCCGCCGGGCATCGTGCAGCCGTTCATCCAGCACGACCACGAGATGTCGTGGGGTTCGTTGAACAGGTCGAACGCGACGCCGTCCGCGCCCTTGTATTGCGCGGCGACCGACGACCAGAACGCCGCCGCGTGATCGGCGTCGGGAGCCTGCTCCTGGCCGAGCGCGAGCTGCGTGCCCGGCGCGCCCCAGTGCAGATCGAGAATCGCGTCGAGCCCGGCCTGCTGCAGCCGGTTGACGAACGCGCGGATCGCGCTCTGGTAGTTGGCGCCGGCGTAGGCGGGGTTGACCCCGTTGATCCCGAGCCAGCAATCCTCGTTGAGCGGGATCCTGACGGCGTTCACGCCCCAGGTGCTGATCGCGGCGATCGACGCGTTGTCGGTCGGTCCGTCGAACAGGCCCCAGCCCTGCGCGCACGCGTACTCGCTCCCCGACCGGTTGACCCCCGCGACGCGGAGCGGAGCGCCCCAGTCCGTGACGAGCCGATTGCCCGAGACCGCGATTCCCGGTGAGCGCCCCGTCGGGAACGCCTGGAACGCCTTCGCGAACGCCCACTGAGATTGACTCACGCCGCTGCAAGTGTTCGAGGTAAACGACGACGGCGACGGACATTGCTGGTCGCGGTTCTCGGACCAGTACGCCAGCCGCCCCAGCCGCTCGTAGTCGGCGAACGCGACGAGCTTGGTCGCATCGGCGGTCGTGAAGATCTCCTTGTTGTCGTCGTTGATGCCGATCATCGGCGTCACCCCGACCATCGCCCACAGCTGCGCATTGGTGTCGCGCGGGTAGAGCGTCGCGAGCTGGTCGTGGGTCGACTGCGCGGCCTGGATCGCGAGGTCGCCCATGTGGCCGGTGTAGTTGATCGACGGGTCGAAGTAGTCCATCGCCATCACGTTGACCTGGCCGACCTGGACGCCCGAGGCGATCGCGGCCTTGATCACGTCAAGGCCGTCCTGGGTCAGCCCGGTCGGCATCACCGGGAGCGTCAGCGACACGTGCACCGGCTTCTTGGCGGCGTTCCCGGCGGCCTGGATCTGGGCCAGCGCCTGGAAGCGCCGGTTGATCGAGGTCGTGTCGGCGATCGCCGCTCCCTCGATGTCGAAGTCGAGATCTCGGATCCCGTACTGGTTGATCACCGCCTGATACTGGGCGGCGAGCGCGGCGGGAGTCGAGCACGCCGCGGCGAGCTCGGTGCCCGCCTCGCCGCCGAACGAGATGATCGCGTCACCGCCCGCTGCGCTCAGCGACGAGATCGAGCTGTTGATCCACGGGTCATTCAGCGGCGTGACGCCGCCCCACTCGGCGTTGCAGCCGCCCCCGGAGACGACGAAGGCGAGCGTGAAGTGCTTGATCCCAGCCGTCTGCGCCGCCTGTCCAAGCGAGAATTGGGGGTAGAGGGTCATGTCGACATACGGCGCGAACTCGCGCGGCGTCGCGGAGCCGCCGCTCCCGCCGCCGGTCGCGGCCGTCGTCGAGGCGGTTACGGAGTTGCTCACCTTCGAGACGTTGCCGGCCGCGTCGTACGCGTACACGGTGAAGGTGTACTTGGTCGATGCGCTGAGCCCGGTGACGGTCGCGGTCGTCGTGGTCGCCGTCGCGACCTGGGTGGTCCCGCTGAACACCCGGTATCCCGCCACGCCCACGTTGTCGGTCGAGGCATTCCACTTCAGCGAGGCGGTGCTCGCCGTCTCACCGGTGGCGGTCAGTCCGGTCGGCGCGCTGGGCGCCTGGGTGTCGGGCGGCCCGCCTGCGCACGACTGGCCACCCAGCAAGCAGTTCTGGGGCGCGGTGAACGTCCCCGAGTAGGTCGTCTGGAAGCCGACGTCGGCGCTCGCCCCCGGAGCGAGCGTCTGGTTCCACGACGCGTTGGTGATCACAACGTGCTGCCCGGACGTAGTGGCGTTGCCGTTCCACGCGTTGACGAGCGCCGCGCCGGACGGGAGGTTGAACTCGAGCTTCCAGCCGTTGACGGTCGTACCCAGGCCGTTGTGGATCGTGTAGTCCGCGGTGTACCCGCTGCCCCAATCGGAGCTCTTCG
This sequence comes from uncultured Solirubrobacterales bacterium, assembly GCA_963788565.1. Lineage (GTDB taxonomy): Bacteria > Actinomycetota > Thermoleophilia > Solirubrobacterales > Solirubrobacteraceae > Palsa-465. The sequence goes on from CAWBHJ010000003.1 coordinate 424,734, forward strand.
AGAACGTCGCGGTGAGTCCCGCGGCCTGCGCGGCGGCCGGCGTCGCGATCGTGGCCGCGACAATCACGCCCACCAGATAAATCCTTCGGAACCAGGCCATCCGTGTCCTTCCCCCGACGGTCCACTACCCCTCGCTCGGATGAACACTACTCGACCGGTTTGGTTTCGCCGAGCGGACCCTAAACGGATGTATGATCGCCGCGGCCGCGCGGACGTTCGGCCAACGGGGCGATGGCGCATGCACGTACCTGATCCGAGCATCGAGGACCTCCAGCGGCTCGCGGCGGAGTTCCACTTCGCGCTCTCCGACGCCGAGGCCGAGCAGTACCTGCCGCCGGTGCGCGCGACGGTCGAGGGGTACGCGGCGCTCGACGAGCTCGCCGGCGATCGATCGCCACCGAGCGATGGCCGTGACTCAGGCCACGCGCCGGCGGCCGCTGAGAATCCGCTGAACGGCTGGGCGTGGCGGTGCTCGATCGCGGGCCGCGAGGACGGCCCCCTCGCGGGGCGCACCGTCGCGATCAAGGACAACACGGCGGTCGCGGGCCTGCCGCTCCGGCTCGGGACGACGGTCATGGAGGGCTTCATCGCCGACGAGGACGCGACCGTCGTGACGCGGCTGCTGGACGCCGGCGCGGAGATCATCGGCAAGACCGCCGTGCCGTCATTCTGCTTCGACGGGGCCGGGTTCCTCGGCGAATACGAGCCGCAGGTGGTCAATCCCGCCGACCCTCGCCGGGTGCCGGGCGGGTCCTCGAGTGGCAGCGCCGCGGTTGTCACCGGCGAGGAGGTGGACATCGCCCTCGGCGGTGACCAGGGCGGGTCGATCAGGCTGCCCGCGAGCTTCTGCGGCTGCGTAGGCCACAAGGCGACGTACGGGCTCGTGCCATATACGGGGATCTTCCCGGTCGAGCGAACGCTCGACCACGTCGGGCCGCTCTCGAGAACGGTCCGTGACTGCGCGCTCGCGCTCGATGCGATCGCGGGGCCCGACGGGCTCGATCCGCGACAATGCGGGATCTCCGCGGTGCCGACCGCGCCGGGCCTCGACCGAGGCATCGACGGGCTGCGGGTGGGGCTGCTGCGCGAGGGGTTCGGGATCGCCGACGCCTCCGAACCCGAGGTCGACGAGGCGGTCGCCGAGACGGCGCACGCGCTCGAGCGGCTCGGCGCGACCGTCCGCGAGACGTCCGTGCCGATGCACGAGCACGGGGTCGCAATCTGGAGCGCGATCGCGGTACAGGGGTGCGCCGACCTGGTGATCCGCGGCGATTCGGTCGGCACGAACGCGTTCGGTCACACCTCGCCTCGGCTGACGGACTTCTTCGCCCGCGCGCGCAGGGAGATGGCCGATCGGTTCCCGCCGACGTTGAAGGTCACGCTGCTGTCCGCCGAGCACATACGTCAGCACGCGCACCACCACTACTACGCCACGGCTCGCGCGCTCGCGCGGCAGCTCCGCGACGCCTACGACGCTGCGCTCGGCGAGCACGACGTGCTCGTGATGCCGACGACGGCGATGCGCGCGTTCCTGCGTCCGGCGCCGGACGCCTCGGTCGAGGAGACCGTCGCGGTCGCGCTCGGCAACCTCCACAACGTGGTCCAGTTCGACGTGACGGGTCACCCCGCACTCAGCGTGCCGGTTCCCTGCAACCCGGGGCTTCCGATCGGGTTTCAGATCGTCGGGCGCCACCTCGACGACGGCACCGTGCTCCGTGTCGGGGCGGCAGTCGAGGGGCTGTAGTATCGGTGTCGCCCGAGGGGCCGATCGGGTGGGGCTTGAGGATCGAGGACCGGGGGAGTGGTGTTGATGTACCGACGAGTCAGATGGCCAATCGCAGCCGCGGTGCTGCCCGTGCTGCTAGCGGCGGCCACGGGCGCCCAGATCGCGTCCGGGGCCACGCGCGGATTCGGCGGTGACCCTACCGGCGTGCCGCCGGGGGGCGGGCCTCCGTATGACGGCTCGCTGACATCGCTCGTGTCACCCTCGCCGGGCAGCGTTGTCACAGGCGGCCGACTTAACGTTCTCCTGCGATCGCGGGCACCCGTCAGCGCAATTGAGGTGAGCCTCAACGGCCGTGCAATCCCCGGCGGACTGAGCGCAGCCGGTGGTGGCTACAGGGCGTCCGCGAGCCTGGGCGGCCCGCTCAAGCCGGGCGACAACCTGATCACGGTCTCGACCAACTGGGGTGGGCGGTTCGACTTCGAGTCAGCACAGTTCGTCGTCGCGCGCCGCGTGGGCGGCCTGGCCAGGGTGCAGCGCGTGCTCGTGAACGGCAGCGCTGCACCGGTGACGGTCACCGCGCACGTCGCGTCCGGCACGAGCTTCCGAGCGTCGGTCAACGGCCACGGCGCCAGCTCGGCGTTCACGCGCAGCGGCGACAGCCTCGTCGGTCTGCTCGGCGCGGGCGACGGGGTTCGGTACGGGTCCAACCAACTTGTGCTAACCGCCGACACAACCGCCCCGGGGAGCGCCCGGGAGACGACGATCTCGCGACGGTTTGACATGCGTCGGGGCATCCCGATTGCCGGTGCCAGTACTGACCAGACCGTTCTCGTCGGCCAGGTCGTGAACCTCGGGGCAGGTCGGTCGCTGATCACCGCGGGCGCCGAGCCGACGTTCTCCTGGCGTGTCTTGCGCGCGCCGGGAGGCTCGGTGTCGAGGCTGCACGGGCCCGCTCGAGTCAACGCGTGGTTCAAGCCGAGGGCGCCAGGCGTGTATCGGGTCCGGCTGACGGTCAGCGCCCACCCGCCACGATCCGCCGGTCTAGCGTCCGTCGCCACCGCGACTCCGAGCTCGACGGAGACGGTCACGATCACTGTGCAGACGAACCACCCATACGGCATTCCCCTGCAATCAAACGGGCCGGGGGGCGCGATTCTCCTCGCCGGGGTGGCGCAGCCGAACACCACCCGCGCTGGCCCCGGCATCTCGTACGCGGTGATCAATCGCGAGACGGGGCAGCGGCGGGAATCGGGGCAGTTCCCAGCCACGGCGACCGGTCTGAATCAACTGCTCGGGGTAGCACGGCGCGACAGCAACGGCACGAGCCTGCTGGTATTCAACTGGCTCGGCGCACTACGGGATCAACGTCCCGTGCTGGCCGAGATCGTCAAGCTCGTGGGCGGCGGGGATCTGCCCGCTCAGGACCAGTTCGCCTCGAACGATCGTCCCGGCTCTGTGATCGGGGTGCCGGGCGCGCCCGCCGGAAGCGCATTCTTCAATCACCGGGACCTGCCGAACCTTCCCGACCGAGCGGACATGTCCGGATACCTGCGGCTCAATGGTGTGCTGCAGGCCGAGCATCCCGAGGGCGACGGGCTGTTCGACTTCGTCTTCACCAGCTTCGTTCCGGTCGACACGGTGCCGACGCCGAAGCAAACCGCTACCAGGTCGACGATCAGCGTCGGAGGCAGCGACTACTCCGTTCACCATCCCCCGCGCGCCTCGGGTTTCCAGATCGTGACGCTCGATCCGAAGTCGCTGGCGCTGATCTCGAACCGCGGATACAGCACGAACTTCTCTGACGGCACGCCAGATCTGGCCGGCGTGACACGGCTGGCGAACGACTTGCAGGTCAATGCGGATCAGCCCGCGCGTCCGCTCGTGATCCTGCAGTCCCACGGATTGCCAAAGGGCGCGAGCGACGATTGGGACCGGGCGGCGCTCGCGATCCAGAAGCTCGGCGGCACCCGCCAGGTGTTCGCAGACCTCAACCAGCCCTGGGCCGGTGGCGTGGGCGGCGACCCGACGGCCGGGCGTCACGGTGGCTACGCGTTCATCGGACGAACAGGCGGCGTGGCCCCACGCGCTGAGGTCAGCTATCCACTCGACGGCCTCCCGGCGCGACTCGCGGGCTTGCTGATGCTTACCCGCACCGCGGACTACGAGCCGATGCTGGTCAACCCGGCGCGGCCCGACGGCCGCGCGCCGGTCAACGAGGAGCTCGTCCGTATCGCCAATCAGGCGCCGACGCCGTTCCCGCCGCTGGCTCCCGGTGCCAGCCGGCACGACGTGGAGGCCGCCCAGGACTACCTCGGTGGCCCGGAGGTCATGAAGGTGTGCCTCGAAGGCGAGGCATGCGACGTGAGAAGTACTTACTACACCAACTACGACGGCACGTGGAACACGATCCTGGGCGTGCTCGGCCGAGCAAACTGCAAGGGGGTGGCCGGAGTCAAGGAGAAGGTGTGCGTGGCGGTGCGCGAGCAGCTGTTCAAGGAGGTGGCGGACACAAACCGCGTCAGGCACTACCTCGGCCCGGAAGGCCTCCAGCAGCCGTTTGGCGCGGCCGGCGTCGCTGCGCTCGCCAATCTCGGCCAGATATCGCAGCAGATCCAGGATGCGGTTAAACCCCGGCCCGAGAGCGAGACCACCTCCAAGGTGTTGACGACTATTTCGAACCTGGTCAAGGTGGCATCGTTGCTCGGTCCGAAGGCCGCCGCGGTGGCATCCGGAGTGGGCGCCGTGTTCGGGCTCGCGGGTTACCTGACGAGGCCGGACAACGCTCCGAACCTGATTGGACCCGCGGTCCAGACCGCGGCCACAAAGCTGGGCGTTGAGCTGGCGAACCGGTATCAGACCGCCGGGGATCAACTCGATGGGCTCGGGCGCATCATCGTCAGCGACTACGGAAAGCTGACGGCCGTCGCCGGGAAGGTCGACGCCGACCCGAACTGGATCATCGGGACGCCGGGCGCGGCTCGCGAGCAGCTGATCCGCGCCGCCAAGCAGACGATCTCCGAGGCGCTGATCCCCGCGGCCTACCCGGTGCTCTACGACCTCGGCAGGGTGCCCCATCTCAACGCCGGCTTCTGGGTCTGTTGGTACGCCCTTGGCGCGAGGAAGAAGTTTCTGTTCGACCGCAACCCATACGGCGGCCAGGTCGTCCAACGCTTCCCGGGGAACTGGCAGCCCGTGATGGCGGCCGGTGCCGTGCGCGCCACCGGAAGCCAAAACGCCGCCCGCATCCCGACTCCCCCCGCAACCGTCATCGACCCGCTGTTCGCGCCGCCGGCGCTCGGTGGACTGGGAATGCGCAAGCTCGAGTTCTACGGGCCGAGGCTGTTCAAGCTGTTCCCTGAGAACCCGGCGCGGGGGGCGACTACGTTGTCGTACCCCAGCCCGGGCGCGGTCCTCCAGTGCGACGACCTGCCGAAACCTCCGGGCAACTCCGGCTGATCAGATCGATCGCAGGAACTCCAGCAGCGGCCCATTGACCTGATCGGGGTGGGTGAGGTTCGAGGCGTGGGCCGCGCCTTCGATCCTGACCAGACCGGTGCAGCCCGAGAGGTTGCGGGAGAGCTGCTCTGCGAGCCCGATCCCGATCGACTGGTCCTCGGTCCCGTGGAAGACGATCGCCGGGCACTCGATCTCCCCGAGCCGCTCCGTGATGTCATCGCGCTCGAATAGGCAGTTGCACGGCTCGGCCATGGCCTCCCGGGGGAGCACCCGCCACTTCGCGATCCACACCTCGTTCAGCACCGGATCGCTGATGATCAGGGTCGCGATCGCCTGCGCGAGCTCGTCGACCGGTCCGTGCTCGAGCCACGTCTCCTGCATCTGCTTGTAGGCCGGCAGGCGCTCGGGATCCTCGACACCTGACTGGGTGTCGATCAGCACCAGCGCGCGGACGCGCCCGGGCGCCAGCAGCGCGGCGCGCATCGATAGGAAGCCGCCCTGCGACATGCCGCCGAGCACCGCCTCCTCGATCCCGAGCTGGTCGAGCAGGCCGAGGCAGTCCCGGGCCGAGTCCCAGTAGGTGAATGGCTGCCCGTCGAACTCGGTCTCCCCGAACCCCCGCTCGTCCCAGGTGATCACCCTGAACTCGGGGCTCAGCGCCTCGACCTGGGGCGCGAACATCTCGCGGTCCATCAGGAACCCGTGGGAGAAGATCATGGGCGGCCCATCGCCGCCGCTGTCCTCGTAGCGGATTCGCTGACCGTTGACTTCGGCAAATGGCATGGAGACCTCGTGTCGTCGGGGGCGCCGCGACTCTATCTTCAGGTGGGCGCCTCGATGATCCTCGACGATCTCGACACCCCGATCGTGCTCGCCCCGCTCGCTGGCGGACCGTCCACCCCAGAGCTCGCGGCCGCGGTCGCGAACGCGGGCGGTCTCGGCTTCCTCGCCGCCGGATACCTGTCCGCCGACCAGCTCGCCGAGCGGATCGCCACGGCTCGGTCGCTGACCACTCGTCCGCTCGCGGTCAACGTGTTCGCTCCGGGCGACGGCCCGAGCGATCACGCGGCGTACGAGGAATACGTCGAGCGCCTGCGCCGGTGGACCGGCGACCAGCAGCTTCCGGTGGGCGAGCCGCGGTTCTCGGACGACGACTGGGACGCGAAGCTCGCGCTGCTCGTCTCGGAGCCCGTCGACGCCGTCTCGTTCACGTTCGGCCTGCCGGCACGCCGACGCCATCGAGCGGCTGCGGCGAGCCGGCTCGGAGGTGTGGGTGACGATCACGACTCCCGAGGAGGCGCGCCTCGCTGAGCTGGGGGGCGCCGACGTGCTCGTCGTCCAGGGACTCGAGGCGGGCGGGCACAGAGGGTCCTTTGCCGACGAGCCGGGCCTTTCCGGCTACGGCCTGCTGCCGCTGCTGTCGCTGGCCGGGGCGACGAGCTCGCTGCCGATGGTTGCCTCGGGCGGGATCGCGACCGGCGGAGCGGTGGCGGCGGTCCTATGCGCGGGCGCTCGAGCCGCGCAGCTCGGCACGGCGTTCCTGCTAGCCGCCGAAGCGGGCACGAGCGCCGCCCACCGTGCTGCGATCTCCAGCGACGCGCGCACGACCCTCACGCGTGCGTTCACCGGCCGGCTCGCGCGCGGGATCCACAACCGTTTCATCGCCGAGCACGAGTCGGAGGCGCCGATCGCCTATCCCGAGATCCATTACGTGACAGCGCCGATGCGCAGGCACGCCCGCGAGCGGGGCGACGCGGAGCTGATCAACCTGTGGGCCGGGGAGGCTCACGCGCTCGCCCGCGAGCTTCCGGCGGCGGAGATCGTCCGATGGCTGTCCGACGACGCCCGCGCAGCGCTCGCGAGCGCCTCGGCGCGCGACGACGATCAGTCCCGGTAGCCGGGATCCTCGGAGCTGTACGCGTCGTCCTCGCCGCGGACCCCGCGGTAACGGCGATCGAACAGCGCGAGCACCTCGGTCACGTCGGACGGCCCGCGCAGCTCGTGGCTGACGCCGCTCGAATCCGGCGTGACGAGATCAGGCTCCGCCTCGCCGTGCTCGATCAGCTCGTCGTGCTCGACCTCGAGAAACGGCAGCTCCGCGACGCCGCGGTCGGGGTAGAGGACCCCGAGCTCGGAGCGCTCGTACGTGACGACCGCCGCACCGTCGTCCCGACGCCCGATCCGCACGCCGGGCCAGGTTGCCAGCTCGTTGGCGACATCGGCGACGATCGCTTCGGGATCGGACACGAGCTCGATCGTATCTGCTCTTCGCCTGGTGGTTAGGATGAGCTCATGAGTGACGAGACCATCGCCGCGCGGATCGAGCGCCTGGTCGCCGAGGAGCACGAGCTCCGAGGCCGGGAGCAGAGTGACGCGGATGAGGCTGAAAAGCTCGACGAGGACCAGCGGCGGTTGCAACAGGTCGAGGTCGAGCTCGATCGCTGCTGGGACCTGCTCCGCCAGCGGCGGGCGCTCCGCGACGCGGGCGAAGACCCGGACAAGGCGCAGGTGCGCGACGCCGACACGGTGGAGCGCTATTGGCAGTAGCTCCGACGCCGTCGCTGGGATACCTCGGGCGATGAGCTCCGGAGGCGCGCTTCCGCCGATCGTGCTGATCCACGGTCTGTGGCTCACCCCCCGTAGCTGGGAGCAGTGGGTTGAGCGGTTCGAAGGGAGGGGTCTCGAGGTTCACGCTCCCGCCTGGCCGCGGATGCTCGGCGAGGTCGAGGAGATCCGGCGCGACCCCTCTCCGCTCAACGGGCTCGGGCTGACCGAGATCGTCGACCGCTACTCGGAGTTCGTACGCGCGCTCGACCAGCCGCCGATCGTGATCGGCCATTCGTTCGGAGGCCTGGTCACGGAGCTGGTGCTCGACCGCGGCCTCGGCGCGGCTGGGGTGGCGCTTTCGCCGGCGCCGGTCAAGGGCGTGCTGCGGCTTCCGATCGCGCAGCTGCGGGCGTCGTTCCCGGCGCTCAAGAACCCCGCCAACCGCGGGCGCACGGTCGAGCTGAACCGTGAGCAGTTCCACTACGCGTTCACGAACACGATGAATCCGGTCGACGCGCAGGCCGCCTACGACCGATACGAGGTCCCGGGGCCAGCGCGGCCCCTGTTCCAGGCGGCGTTCGCCAACTTCAACCCGCACGCGCCGAGCAAGATCGACTTCCACAACGACCGCCGGCCGCCGCTGCTGATCGTCGGCGCGGGTCAGGACCACACGGTGCCGGCCTCCGTCAGCAACGACGCCGCTAGGCGGCTGGCCAGGTCGAAGTCGGTCGTCGAGTACGCCGAGTACCCGGGGCGCCCCCACTTCACGGCGGGTGCCCCCGGCTGGGAAGAGGTCGCCGACCACGCGCTCGACTGGGCCGCCCGCCACGTGGGGGTGGCCGCATGAGCGACTCGCCGATCGACACGTTGTTGAACGCGTTCGACCGGCTCGACGTGGACTCGGTCCTCGCGAGTTGCGCCCCCGACATCCGGGTGCGCACGGCGGACGGGCGATCGGCCGAGGGCAAGGACGCCGTGCGCGAGCTGATCGCGAGCCTGGTCTCGGAACTGCGCTCGACGTCGCACCGGATCCTCGCGGAGTGGCACGTCGACGACGTGTGGGTCGCCGAGGTCGAGTCGAGCTACGAGCTGCGCGACTGGCTGCAGCTGAACGGGCTTCCGCGTGCCTACGTGGTCCACAAGGGGCCCGACGGGATCCGCGAAGTGCACGCGTACGGGGCGCACGAGCGCCCGCTCGGCGAGCACCGCACCGGCGAGGAGGGAACGTGGCTGGGCGGGCGGTGGATCCCGCCGCTCTGAGCTGACGCCGGCCTAGCCCTCGCCGCGGCGAGCGACGAGATCGAGCTCGCCCGGGCCGACCCTGTGACCGGCGGCGCACCGGAGCTCCACCTCGATCGGCTCACCGTCCAGGGAGTGCCGGAGCTCGATCGGCCCGCCGTCCTCGTCGAGCCACCGGTTGCCCCATTGGATCAAGGCGGCGAGCACCGGGAACAGGTCGGTGCCCTTCTCGGTCAACTTGTACCGCTGACGGGTTCGCTGCCCCGGCTCGCGGTAGTCCTCGCGCTCGAGCAGGCCCGCGTCGACCAGCTCGCGCAGCCTCGCGGCGGCCACGGGCTCGCTGATCCGCGCGCGCTTGGCGAAGTCGTCGAACCGGGTGGTCCCGTAGAACGCCTCGCGCAGGATCAGGAACGCAGAGCGGGTGCTGACAACGTCGAGTGATCGGTAGATCGGGCAGTGGTCGCCCGCCACCCATCCAGCTCGGGGATCGAGCCCCCCAGTCATGCGTAGTTGTGCTTCCATGGCTCCATCATAGCTGACTATCGTTCGTCTAAGTCAGTGTGGTATGTTTCTGGCTATGGACTTCTAAGCCAGGTTCTCGGACGACAGCGCGGCGACGCGTCCGCGCGGCTCGTGCTCGTGATCGTGTGCGCGGGGGTCGTGCTCGCGAGCCTCGACCTGTTCATCGTCAACGTCGCGCTGCCGCAGATCGGCATCGACTTCCACCTCCAGGGCTCCGATCTCGGCGATCTCTCGTGGGTTCTCAACGCGTACGCAATCGTGTACGCCGCGTTCCTGGTCCTGTTCGGGAGGCTCGCCGAGCGCTACCGGCGCGAACGCGGCTTCCTGCTCGGCGTCGCCGTGTTCGTCGCCGCCTCCGCCGCCTGCGGCGCCGCGACGAGCCTCCCGATGCTGGTCGCGTTCCGAGTGGTCCAGGCCGCCGGAGCCGCGCTGCTCACGCCGACCTCACTCGGGCTGGTGCTGGCGACGTTCGAGCCGGAGCGGAGGCACGGGGCCGTGCGGACGTGGACCGCGGTCGGCGGGCTCGCCGCGACGGCCGGGCCGGTCGTCGGCGGCCTGCTCGTCGCCGCGAGCTGGCGGTGGGTGTTCCTCGTCAACGTGCCGGTTGGGCTGCTGGCGCTGGTCGTCGGCTGGCGCCGGCTCCCGAGCGTCCCCGGTCACCCCGTGCCCCGGCCGGACCTGCTCAGCGCGGTGCTGATCACCGGCGGCGTCGGCGCGTTCGTGCTCGGACTCGTCAAGGGTGGCAGCTGGGGCTGGGGCGACCCACGCACGGTCGCCACGCTCGCGGTTGGCGCGCTCGCGCTCGCGTCGTTCGCCGCCCGCACGGTGCGGAGCCGCAATCCGCTGATCGATCGCGCCCTGTTCCGTCTGCGGTCGTTCACCGGGGCGTCGGCGGTCGCGATCGTCTTCAGCGCCGCGTTCGGGGCGATGCTGCTGTCGCGCGTGCTTTGGCTCCAGGAGGTATGGCACTGGTCGGCGCTCCAGACCGGTCTCGCGATCGCCCCCGGCCCGCTGATGGTGCCCGTGTTCTCATTTCTGGTCGCCGGCCGGCTGATCGCTCGCTTCGGCGCCGGCCCAGTGATTGCGGCGGGAACGACGATCTTCGCCGCGGGCGTCGCGTGGTGGGCGGTCGCGATGGGACTCGAGCCCAACTACGTCAGCGAGATGCTCGGCGGCATGCTGCTGACCGGCATCGGGGTGGGGCTGGCGCTGCCGACGTTCATGGCGACCGGCACCTCGGCGCTTCCCCCGCACTCGTTCGCCACGGGCTCCGCTGTGATCAACATGCTCCGCCAGATCGGGCTCGCTGTCGGCGTGGCGTTGCTGATCGCGCTGCTCGGGACCCCACATTCCCCGGCGCAGACCCTCGACGTCTACGAGCGCTCGTCCTGGGTGATCGCGGCGCTCTCACTTGTGGCCGGGATCGTTGCGCTCGCACTGCTGGCGACGCGGGGCGCGACCGCGCGGAGCAGGGCCTCGGCGCCGGCATCCGCTGTCGCCGGCGAACCCGCATAGACACGACAGGAGAAGCGATGACACACCCCGCAGACAACCACCTGAAGGGCAGAGAGGTAGTGATCGTCGAAGCCGCTCGAACGCCGATCGGTCGCGGCCACCCCGAGAAGGGCTGGTTCCGCGACGTGCATCCCAACGAGCTGCTCGGGACGGCGTATAAGGCGGTGATCGAGCGGGCAGGGATCGAGCCGGAGATCGTCGAGGATGTCGTCGCGGGCGCCGTCACCCAGGTCGGCGAGCAGTCGAACAACATCGCGCGGAACGCGTGGCTCGAGGCGGGGCTGCCGTTCACGACCCCGGCCAGCACGGTCGACCGCCAGTGCGGCTCCGGCCAGCAGGCCGTGTCGTTCGCTGCCGGGTTGATTGCCGCCGGGGTCCACGACGTGATGATCGGCGCCGGCGTCGAGCACATGGGCCGCGTCCCGATGGGCTCGAACGTGGCCCACGCCGACGAGTTCGGCACGCCGTTCCCGCCCGAGCTGATGGCCCGCTACGAGCTGATCCCGCAAGGCCTGTCTGCGGAGCTGATCGCCGAGCGCTGGGAGGTGACGAGGGCCGAGCAGGACGAGCTCGGACTGCGCTCGCACCAGCTCGCGGCTCGGGCGACCGACGAGGGCCGGTTCGAGCGCGAGCTGATCCCGTTCCCGGTTAACGGGTCGGTCTACATGACCGACCAGGGGATCCGTCGGGACACGAGCCTCGAGCAGCTTGCGGGGCTTCGGCCCGCCTTCAAGGAGGGCGGGACGGTGACCGCCGGCAACTCGTCGCAGATCTCCGATGGCGCGGCCGCAGTCCTGCTGATGGCTCGGGAGAAGGCAGACGAGTTGGGCCTCACGCCTCGAGCGCGCGTTCTCGATGCGACCACCGTCGGCGTCGACCCGGTGATCATGCTGACCGGCCCGATCCCGGCCACCCAGCAGCTGCTGCGGCGCAACGGGATGACGATCGACGACCTCGACCTGATCGAGATCAACGAGGCGTTCGCGTCGGTGGTCGGAGCGTGGCGGCGCGAGCTCGAACCGGACATGGATCGCGTCAACGTCAACGGCGGCGCGCTCGCGCTGGGTCACCCGCTCGGCTCGTCGGGCGCCAGGCTGATCACGACGCTCGTGCACGAGCTCGAGCGCTCGGACAGGGAGCTCGGGTTGGTGACGATGTGCACGGCCGGCGGCACCGGGACCGGCACGCTGCTTCAGCGTGTGTGAGGGGAGGCTCTCAGCCACTCCTCCCACGTGATCCGCCCATCGCGATGCGCGGGCGCCAGATGGAGGCCACGATCGAAGTCGGCGAGCGGACCGACGCGAGGCATCGGGATCAGGCGCGCGTTTCGGCCTGTGATCTGGCGTCGAGCCCGCGCCAGCTCCTTGATCCTCCGGATCTCGGGGCCGCCGAAGTCCGGCGCGCGTCCGGCCGGGGCCGCTTCGGCGAGCTCGGCAAGCCGGACTGACACCTCGCCCGGGTCGACGGGCTGGAACGACATGTTCGCCGTCGAGACGAACACCGGGTAGCCGAGCAGCATCTCGATCAGGTCGTGGAACTGGGTCGCGCGCTGGATCGTCCATGGGACGCCCGACGCGGCGATCACCCGCTCGGCTTCGAACTTCGCGCGGTAGTACGGGAGGCGGTGGCGGTCGACGCCGACGATCGACACGTAGATCAGGTGCGTGCCCGAGCTCCCGATCGCGTCGACGACGTTGCGGGTCCCCTCGACCTCGGTCTCGCGGATCCGGCGCCGGGAGCTGGTCGCAGCGTGGATCACGACGTCGATCCCGGCAAGCGCGGCACGAAGGCCCTCGCCTGTGAGCACGTCGCCGCGGACAGTCTCCGCGGCCTCCGTGCCGCGCTCGGGATGGCGCGCTAGGAGCCGCACCCCGTGGCCCCGCTCGATCAGGACTGGCGCGAGTCGGCGCCCGAGCGCGCCGGTGCCGCCGGTAACCAGGATCTCGGCCATCGGAGTGGATCGTGCCACTCCGCGCTGCGAGTCAGCTCTCGGTCACGCGCGGCGCGTACCGGTGGTGCAGCATCAGCGCGTTCCCATCCGGATCGGCGAAGAACGCCATGTGGCAGACGCCGGTGTCGAGGATGTCGCCGCTGAACTGGACGCCGCGGCTCTCGAGCTCACCGCGCGCGGCCTCGACGTCGTCGACGTGCAGCGCCATCGCCGTCTTGTTGACGTTGTGGCCGATCCCCATCGCCTCCCCGTTGACGATGCTGATCGTGAGGTTGCCGGTCTCGAACTCGGCGTAGTTGCGCTCGGGCACGTACACCGACCGCGGCAGCCCGAGCTTGTTGCCGTAGAAGTCCATCGACGCGTCGAGGTCCTGCGTTGAGAACGGGACGAAGTCGACGCCGGTGACGAGTTGCTCGGTAGTGGCCATGGGCCCTCCTGGGTGCGGGTTGTTGGCGGTGCTCAGATCATCGCGTAACGTTCGCGGCAGAGTGGGACGAGCGCGTGTAGTCCCGAGAGGCGTTCTCGCGGCGGCGGTGCTGGCCGGGGTCGCTGGACTCGGCGCGGCGCCGGGAGCGGCGGGCGGCGGGCCACGTTCGTTGCGGCCGGTGCCGCCGCGACTGCTGCGGTACCTGTCCGAGGGGCCGATCGCGTTCCGGCCGGCCGGACCGGACGCGCGGCCGGGGATCTCTGCGGCGGTCGCGAGCCGGGATGCCGAGCGCGAGGTTCAGTGGCGACCGGCATCCGCCAAGGGCGTCTCGCTCGTCCGCTTCGGGATCCGGAACGGGGGGGCCGTCCGGCACGCTCACGTGGCTCGTGGCACTCAAGCCACGGCATCCCTTGTACGACGGTCGGGCAGGGGCGCGGGGCCCGGCGGCCGACTACATGGCGGCTTTCATTCGCGCGCGCGACGGGCGCTTCCTCGGCGACGCCGCCGGCTACAGCCCCCAGCTCGTTGGCCGTGCCGGAGGATCGGGCTGGGGGATGGCGGAGCGCAGCCCGGCCGGCTAGGCGCCGGTGATCCTCCAGCTCGACACGCCACACGGCCCCGCGCGCGTTGACCTTCATGCCGCCGATGGTGCGACCGCGGCGCTGGTCCTCGGCCACGGCGCCGGCGGCGGCATCGGTGCTCCCGATCTGCAGGCCGCCGCGCGAGCGGCGGCGAAGCTGGGCGTGAGCGTCGGGCTGGTCGAGCAGCCCTACCGGGTCGCGGGCCGGCGCTCGCAGCCGCAGGCCGCTCAGCTCGACGCCGCGTGGCTCGCGGTGGTCGAGCAGCTCCGGGCCGGTCCGCTCAGCGGCGCGCGCCTGATCACCGGCGGCCGCTCCGCCGGTGCCCGGGTCGCGTGCCGGACGGCCGCCGAGGCGGGCGCCGTCGCCGTGCTGTGCCTCGCGTTCCCGGTGCACCCGCCGGGCAAGGCCGACGACCCCGCCAAGAGCAGGCTGCCGGAGCTCGATGCGGTGCGCGTCCCGGTGCTGGTCGTGCAGGGCGAGAATGATCCGTTCGGGATGCCGTCAGACGGGCCGCGCCGGCAGGTTGTCCGGGTTCCCGGCAACCATTCGCTGCGCTCCACGGCCGCGGTCGAGGACGCCGTCGCGGCGTGGCTGCCCGACGCGATCAGGTAGGAACCGGAACCGCCACGCTGGCCGCCAGGCGCTGGTGAACGAGGCTCACCGCCATCGATCCCTCTCCGACGGCAGAGGCGACGCGCTTGACCGAGCCGGCGTGCACGTCGCCGACCGCGAAGATCCCGGGCTGGCTTGTCTCGAGGAACAGCGGCCGGTCCCCATCGTGGTAGGCGCCGAGGTGGTCGGTGGGAACCTCGCGGCCGGTCAGGAGGAAGCCCTTCTCGTCGCACGCCACGCATTTGCCCATCCACTCGGTGTGCGGCGATGCTCCGATGAACACGAAGAGCGCCTTCACCGGCAGTTCCTGCCGTTCCCCCGTCTTGCGGTCCTGGATCGTGACGCGCTCGAGCCCGTCCTCGCCGTGGAGCTCGGCGACCTCGCAGCAGGTGATCAGCTCGACCTGGGGTCGCCCAGCGAGCTCGTCGATCAGATACCTGGACATCGACTTCTCGAGCTCCTCGCCGCGGATCATCAGCCGGCAGCTGGAGGCGTGCTTGGAGAGGAACATCGCGGCCTGGCCGGCGGAGTTCCCGCCGCCGACGATCAGCACCGGGTCGTCCTCGCACATCCGCGCCTCGCTCTGGGTTGCGGCGTAGTAGATGCCGTTCCCCTCGAAGCGCTCGAGGTCGGGCAGGTCGAGCTTGCGGTACCGGGCGCCGGTGGCGACGATTACGGCGCGCCCGTTGACGACGTCGCCCGTGTCGAGATTGATCGAGTAATGACCGTCCTCCTTGGCGATCGAGATCGCTTCGGCAGGAACCACCAGCCGCGCTCCGAACTTGCGCGCCTGCAAGCCCGCCCGTTCGGCCAGCTCGCCGCCAGAGATGCCCGTGGGGAACCCGAGGTAGTTCTCGATCCGAGAGGACGTGCTCGCCTGGCCGCCGAACGCGACCGCGTCGATCGCCTGCGTGTCGAGCCCCTCGGAGGCGCCGTACACCGCGGCCGCCAGCCCC
Source organism: uncultured Solirubrobacterales bacterium (assembly GCA_963788565.1). GTDB lineage: Bacteria > Actinomycetota > Thermoleophilia > Solirubrobacterales > Solirubrobacteraceae > Palsa-465. The sequence continues at coordinate 440,266 of CAWBHJ010000003.1, forward strand.
GCCGGACCGCCGCCGACGATTACGAGATCGCACATCGGCGGCGGCGCTCCCCGGGCGCCGAGCCCGAGCTCCGCCGCGAGCTTCGAATTCGATGGGTTGCGCAGCGTCTTGCCGGCGACGATCACGACGGGCGTCTCCGCAGGCTCGATCGCGAGCGTCCGCAGCAGCTCCTCGGCCTCGACGTCCTGCTCCAGATCGACCCACTCGTACGGCATCCGGTTGCGCGCGAGGAACTCGCGCAGGCGCAGCGAGTCCCGGGAGAAGTGCGAGCCGATCAGCTTTGCCCCGGCGCCGACCTCGATCAGGATCTCGCGCCGCGCCATATACGAGCCGAAGATCAGGTTCGCGAGATCCTCCTGGTTGCGAATGAACCGCAGGAACCGCCGTACCGGGACATGGATGACGGTCCCGGGATCACGGACCACGGCGGTCAGGTACGCCCGTCCGCCGCTCAGCAGGTTGAGCTCGCCGAGAAAACGCCCGGCCTCGTGCAGCGCGATCACGCGGTTCTCGGTCCCGTAGCCGCGGACGATCGTCACCGCTCCCGACTCGACCGCGAAGAAGTCATAGGAATCGTCGCCCTCCTGAAACAGGATGTCCCCGGGCGAGACCTTGACGATGTCCCCGACCATCCGCAGCCGCGCCATCTGCTCGTCGTCGAGACGCGGGAAAGCTCCCTGGCGGTTGACCGGCTCGACGGCCTCGAAGCCCAGTGGTTGGCCCGTCCTCATCTTTCTAGATTGCCGGAGTCGTCAAGCCGCCCGGGTTAGGCTTGTGAGCGCGATGGCCTTCGTGCTGCCCTTGGCGCTCGCCGGCGGATGGTGGATCTTCCTGATCTTCATCGTCGCGACGGTGTTCGTGGTCGCGTTCGGGTACTACACCGTCCGTGGCAGCGGCATCCATCAGCGGCCGTACAGCCGTCCGGGCGAGCCGCCGGAGTCGCCGAGCGAGCTCTCCCACGACATCACCCAGGAGGTCAGCAACTGGGAGCGCGGCACCGACAGCGGTCGCCGGCGCGGTCGCCCGCCCGCGATCCGGGACCCGACCGACCCGGCCGTCGCCGACGCCCTGAGTAAATGGCGGAGCGCGCCGGCATCGCCCCCTCGACTGGTGCCGCCCGTCGGTCCCGAGGACCACGTCCGTGGTCCCGACGGCGGGACGGACGTCGCCGTCTACGTCGACCTCAGGTCCGCGCCGAGCCGCAACGCGATCCGGCTGCTGACGAAGTTCTCCGGCCAGCGGCCACTTCGGCTTGCCGTGCGCCAGCTACCGCTCGCCGACGTGCACGCGCTGGCGCTGACCGCGGCCGAGGCGCTCGAGGCCGCGGACGCACAGGGCCGCTTCTTCGAGCTGCTCGACCGGCTCGCCGAGGCCGGCCTCGCCGACGAAGAGGCACTGTTGACGATCGCGTGCGAGTGCGTGGCCGACCCCGAGCGCCTTCGTCGTGAGGTCGCCGACGGGCGGCACCGCAAACGGGTCGTCGAGCAGATCAACCAGGCGACCGAGAGCGGCGCCCGCGGGGTGCCGGAGATCTATATCGACGGCGAGCACTACGACGGGGCGCTCCGGGTCGACCCGCTGACCAAGGCGCTGAACAGCGCCAGCTCCGCGTAGGCCTCGGCCGGGTTGATTTTCAACGTCGCTGGTGCGAATGTCCGTGTGGATACCAGCCCGCTCGGGCTGGGCAGAAGACTTCGACCCCCGAGGGTGACGCGTGGCCGGATCCTCCATTGGGCACGTCGTACCTGCCGCCCCTCGTGGACTTGCCGCCCCGGTGGTCCCGGGCAGGCGCCGCGTGCGGGCCTACATAGGCTGGTTCTGCTTCGTCGTGATCGCGTACTACGCGGCGGCGCATCTCGGCTATGCGCTGAAGTTCGCGGGCCCGGTCGCGTCGATCGTGTGGCTCCCGGTGGGGGTCGGGATCGCCGCGCTGTACCTGCTCGGGCCGCAGTTCTGGCCAGCCGTCGTGATCGGAGATCTGCTCATCAACAACTACTCGACGTTGCCGGCCGGCTCCGCGATCGGCCAGAGCTTCGGCAACCTGCTCGAGGTGCTGACCGCCGCGCTGCTGATGCGGCGGTTCGCCTCCCGGAATCCGCTGCTCGGATCGATCTCCGGGTTCGGGGGGCTGCTGGTAGCGCTGCTGGCCGGCACGCTGGTGAGTGCCACGATCGGGTCAGCGTCGATGGTGCTCGGCAACGTGGTTTCGGTGGACTCGATGGCGCATCTGTGGCGGACCTGGTGGCTCGGCGATCTGTGCGGCGCGCTGATCGTGGTGCCGCTCGCGATCGCGTGGGTGCCGCCCCCGGGGCGCGCGTGGTTCGAAGGCCGGGTGCTCGAGATGGCGCTGGTCCTCGGCGCGCTCGTTGGGCTGACGCTGCTCGGCTGGCAGATGAGCCGGCCGATGAGCTTCCTGGCGCTGCCGGCGCTGACCTGGGCGGCGCTGCGGTTCGGGCCGCGGGGCGGGTCGCTGGCGATTCTGATCGGCGCCGGGCTGACGATCTGGGCGACGACGCACTACATGGGGCCATTTGCGTTCCGCTCGGTCAGCCAGAGCGTGCTCGACACGCAGGTGTATCTGGCGGTGTCGGCTGCGGCGACGCTGTGCGTGGCGGCGCTCGCCCGTGAACGCGAGCAGCTCGTCGAAGGGGTCCGGGCATCGCGTGAGCGGATCGTGGCCGCGGCGGACGACGAGCGCATGCGGATCGAGCGCAACATCCACGACGGCGCCCAGCAGCGGCTGGTCGCGTTGTCCGCGCACCTGACCCTTTCGGCCGAGCGCGCGCGCCGCGAACCGGAGGCCGCCGAGGACGGGTTCGAGTCCGCCCAGGCCGAGCTGCAGCGGGCGATCGACGAGCTGCGCGACCTCGTCCACGGGATCTCGCCCCCCGCGCTCCGAAGGTTCGGTCTCGTCGGCGCGATCGAGCTCGCGGCCGCCCGGTCGATCATCCCAGTCGAGCTCGGCGAGCTCCCACACGAGCGGCTCGACGAGACGGCGGAGACGACGGCGTACTACGTCGCGATGGAGGCGATCGCGAACGCCCAGCGGTATTCGCGGGCGTCGGTGATTCGCGTGACCGCACGGCTGTCCCGCGGCTGGGTCGAGCTCGAGGTCAGCGACAACGGAGTTGGCGGAGCGGTCGAGCAGGACGAGCTAGGGCTCCAGGGGCTCCGCGACCGGGTTGAGGCGACCGGCGGTCGGTTCACGGTGCAGAGCGGCCCGGAGGCGGGCACCGTGATTGCATCGCGGATTCCCGCGACCGTAGTCGCGTAGCCCGGCGACCTCAGGCCGGCGGCTCGACGCACCCGCTCGCGAGGTACACGAGCGCGGCCTTGACGCGACGGCTGACGTCGTCGGGGTTCCCCAGCTGCAGCTTCATGAAGATCGAGTTGATGTGCTTCTCGACCGCGCGCTTGGTCAGCACCAGCGATTGGGCGATCGCCGCGTTGCTCTTGCCCTGCGCGAGCTCGGCGAGCACGTCCCGCTCGCGCGGCGTCAGCTCGGACAGCGGTGATCTGCTCGAGATGCTGCGCGCCTTGACGAGCACTTCGACGACCTTGGGATCGATCACCGCGTCACCCTCGACCGTCGCCCGGACGGCGCCGGCGAGCTGCTCCGGATCGTTGACGCGCTCCTTCAGCAGGTACCCGCGTCCGTGAGAGCCCTCGTCGAGCAGCGCCAGCGCGTAGTCCGGGTCGGCGTACTGGCTGAGCACCACCACGCCGACCTGCGGGCTCGTGGCGCGAAGCCTACGCGCAACCTGGATGCCCTCGTCGGTCGAGGTCGGCGGCATCCGGATGTCGGTCAGTACGGCGTCGGGTCGTTCCCGCTCGACTGCGGCGATCAGCGAATCGAGGTCGTATGCGCTGGCCACGACCTCGATCCCCTCGGCGCCCTCGAAGATCCGCTCGAGCGCCTCGCGCACCAGGTACGTGTCGTCGGCGACGACCACCCGGATCGGGGACCCGGACTCCAGATCCTCCGGCGCTGACTGGCCGCGTGATTGCGCCACGTCACCCATTCTCGCAAGGTGGGCCGCTCATCCGATGCGGGTGATGCGCGAGCAACGCGTCGTCTGGGACATCGAGCGGGAGACGGCGTCGCCGTCGCCCTGACGGCGGCGGAGGCGGGCCAGGATCAGTCGCGTCCGCGGGACATCTCGTCGATGCAGACCGTCATCGACAGGATCAGCGCGTCGTCCTGGCCGGGAACGATCTCGATCCCGTAAGTGTCCCGGACGCGGAACCAGCGCTTAGACACGTGCGCGACCTGGTCGCCGTCGCGCTCGATCTCGTACTCGTGATCGACGAAGTTCCCCTTGGCATGTAGCTCGATGCCGCTCTCGAGCTCGATCGAGAAGCGGTCGCGGAACGGCGTGATCAGTGCCTTCTGGACCGTGGCCACCGTCCGTCCCTCCCGCTCCACCTCCATCGTGTTGTGGATGTGGAGCTTCTTCTCCTGGATCTTGTAGAGCTCCTCGCCCGATGGGCGCTCGAGGATGAAGGTGCTCCGGATCCGCATCGCCTTGCCGTTGACCTTGAACGCCTTCTCGCCATCCTCGGTCTCGATCCACGAGTCGTCGCCGATCGCGAACAGCTTCTCGCGCATCCGGTAGCGCGTGCCGTGCTGCTCGTTGTGTCCGCGGAGGAAGCCCATCGTCGCGACCTACGCGCTCGCCTTCGCGTCGCGCTCGATCTCGGCGTTGTCCGCCTTGAGCTGCTTCTCCTGGAGCTTCTCGGCGCGCCTCATCGCGCGCTCGACCTTGGCGCCCATGTCGGCTACGGCGACGACGACAAGTCCGGCCTCGCCCTCGTCGAGGGTCTCGCCGAGCTCCTTGAGGTCGTGACGGCTCATGCCCGCCGCCGCGTGCCCCGCGAGGGCGCCGAGCAGCGCGCCGCCGCCGGTCGTCGCGGCGATCAGACCGCCGCCGACGGCCGCGAACGGGAACAGAGCGACGACCACACCTGTCGCGAGGCCGATCCCGCCTCCGAGCACGCCGCCCACCCGGGTCGGGGTCTCATGCTTCTTGACGATCTTCGTCTTGCCGCCCTCGCGACGCTCGATCACGGCCGCGTCGTATCCGTCGATCAACCCGGCCTCCCGGTGCAGCTCCTTGACCAGCTCGTAGTCCGACTCGGCGTCCTCGACGCTGCCATACACGCCCGCGTAGATCATTAACGTGTCGATCGGCACCTGGCTCTCCTCTTGTCGCCGAAGGGCGATCGTAACGGGTGACGGATTTGCCTTCGAGGAACTTCCTTTCTGGGAACATTCAGGTTGAATGCCGAGCGATGGCTGAGAACGGCGGAGCAGAGCTAGCTCCGGATGCCGCTTCCCCGGAGGAGCTGGGACGGCAGCTCGACGGGCGCGACCGCCAAACGCACGAGCGCGAGCGGTCAGCCGACCAACGCGAGCGGGCCGCCGACGAGCGCGAGCGGATCGCCGACGAGCGCGAGCGCATCGCGGACGAGCGGGAGCGGCTGGCCGATCAGCGCGAGCAACTCGCGGACGTACGCGACGAGCGGTTCTACGACAAGCTCGAACCGAACTCGGTCGGCTTGCTCCGGCGAAGCCATGAGGCGCTTGATCGCACGCGCCGGGCGCTGGAGCGCTCGCGGATAAGTGTCGACCGGCTCGAGGCGTGGATGAACCGTGACGAGGCCGAGTTTCGGCGCGAGGACGCCGAGGTTCAGCGCGAGATAGCCAGAAGCCGGCGCGACGGAAACCGCGGCGACTGAAACACCGCCGGCCGCAGGGGCCTCTACAGCTCGCGCATCGTCACGACGCCGCTGGTGAGCGCAAGCTCCACCAGCCGCACGCGCTTCTGGTTCTGCGGTAGGTCCTCAATCCCGAACTTTGCGAACAGCGCCCGCAGGTGGGTCTTGATCGCGTCGATGCTGAGAAACAGCTCGTCCGCGATCTGCTGGTTGGTCGCGGGGGTCGCATAGCCGCTCGACTCCTTGAACGGCCGGCACAGACCGACCAGCACGCGGCGCTGCGCGTCGGACAGGCTCGCGCGGTCGACGACGTCGACCGCGACCCTCGTCTCCGTCACGCCGACGGTCAGCGGCTGGCGAAACGTCGCGGACGTCCGCCCGAAGCGGATCACGTCGCCGTCGCGTAGCAACCGCCGCCCCGCGATCCGCTCACCGTTGACGTAGGTGCCGTTGCGTGACAGGCCGTCGTCGGCGACCGTCCACTCGTCGCCGAGACGCTCGATCTCCGCGTGCAACCTGGAGACCTCGCTGTCGCGCTCGATCCGCACCTCGCACGCCGGCGCGCGACCGACCGTCACTCGGCTGAGCTCGCCGGCCAGCGTCAGGAGCTGCTGCTCCCCGTCGCCGTCGCGGTAGACGAGGAACGGGAGCCCCACGCGCTCGGCCTCGATCACTGCCTTGAGCTCGACGGCGCTCTGCAGTGGGGGAGTCGGGGGGCCAGGCTCGCCTGCCACGGGCGGCTGATCGTAGTGGACCCGTCCGCGAGTCCTGCGGCATTCGACCGGCCCCTGACGGCGCCTGGCTTCGTCCTCGCGAGCTCGCGCCCAACGCTGCGGGCCCCGGTTGCCCGGGGCCCGCGAACCCGCCGGTTGTGGCTGTGGGGCTCAGTGGCCGGCCCTGACCACTGCCTGGACAAGCATCAGGCAGGTGTCAACGCTGGTCGATGACCGGAAGCTCTTGCTCATTCCGAGGGACGGCGTGAACGTCAGCTGCCCGGGCGTACCGTCCGAGCAGTACTCGGCGGTGTTGCTCGTGGTATCGATCGCGATCTCGTCGCCCTTGTGGACCTTCAGGTGCACGGGGAAACGCTCGATCTGAAAAGTGCCGTCATCCTGCTGGGCCTGCGTGGGGCCCTGCACTTGCACGGTGCGGCCCTTCGCGACCACGCGCGCCTGGCCGTGCTCGTGGTCAGCGGACACGTTGCGGACCCTGACGACCTTGAAGGTCATCGTCGTCGGACCCTGGGCGAAGACCCGGAACGCCACGATCGTCCCGTTGACCGGCGACTTCACGCGGCCGGAGGTACCCGGGTAGAACGAGCCAATGTGGGTGCACATGGGGGGTGGGACGCTGTCATCGGGATTGCAGCTCGATCCCGCGTTCGCGGGTTCGTGGTTCAGGCTTGAGCCGAACCAGGTGTTCGCCGAGGCGACCGACGGCACCAGCGCGACGGCGCCAGCGGCGGCCGCGACGGCGGCGATGAACTTGGAGCGAGTGTTGAAATGGCGGGACATTGATCCTCCTCAAAGGGATGGGCGGTGCTTGCTGTTCGCCAAGTTAGGTCCAAGCGGCGGGCGCTCCCAGGGGCCCTAGGTGTTGTCCTCGCAACACCCCTGCCGGGGGTGGCTCGAGCCACACCAAGGGGTGCTGGTGCGGGCGCGGTGCGGACGCGACCTTGGTCGGGCAACGCGTTCCACCTACCAAGGAGAGCCACATGTCTCGCAATCAGATGGTTGCGGCACTCGCGGCAGTCGGGCTGTCGCTGTGCGCGGCGCCCACGGCCCTCGGCGCTACGACTCCGGTCGGAAGCTCGGGCGGCACGCCGAGCGCCAACATCTGCGTCGCAAGCATCGAGTGCACGTACATCAACTACCGCCAGGGGAGGCCAACCGACGTGGTCAGGCGTGCCGGCACACTGGTCGACTGGTCGGTCAATGCCGGCAGCTCCGGCGGCCAGGTCCGGCTGAGGGTGCTGCGCCCTGTCGGCCACGGGAACTTCAAGGTCCGCGCCTCGAGCCTCGTGCGGACGATCGCGAACACCGGCGTCAACACTTTCCCGGCGCACCTCAACGTCAAGGCCGGCGATGTGCTGGCGCTGACCAACAGCACGAGCGGCATCTACATGGCCGCTGCGCCGACCGGCACCAGCGTCCGGTACTTCGATGCCCCGCTCACGGGCACGGCCGGCAAGCCGAACCGCAACTCGCCGCAGCTGCACCTGCTGCTGAGCGCGCACATAAAGCACTGAGGCCGATCGACCCTTCGCCGCCTCGGTCTCGCGGAGCCCCTCGGTGTTGCGGGGGGCTCCGCCCGTTTCTTGACACCGCCACGGGCGTCGTTACCCTCGATGCCGGCGCGCCTGCTGTGGAGATCGGGGGAAGGTTTCTCGAGACGCGAGGTCCGAGAAGGCGAGGGAATGCAACCGATAGAAGGACAGCTCGAGCGCGGCTCCGTGATCGGCGGCTACCGGATCGATGAGCTCATCAGCCGCGGAGGCATGGGCGTCGTCTACCGGGTGACCAACGTCGCGCTGAACCGTATCTACGCGCTCAAGGTGCTCGTGCCCGCGCTGGCCGACGATGAGCAGTACCGCGAGCGGTTCAAGCGCGAGATGCGGATCGCGGCGTCGCTTCGCCACCCCCACGTCGTCGCGATCCACTACGCGGGCGAGGACAACGGCGTCCTGTTCTTCGTGATGGATTTCGTGTTCGGGACCGACCTGCGCCAGGTGCTGCGCACCGGCGGGGCGCTCGAGCCCGAGCGGGCGGTCGACCTGCTGGGCCAGGTGACCTCCGCGCTCGATGCCGCGCACGCCCGGGGACTCGTCCACCGCGACGTGAAGCCCGCCAACATCCTGATCACCGTCGTCGACGGCGAGGAGCGGGCCTACCTCACCGACTTCGGCGTCGCCAAGCGGTCGGACGCCGCGTCCGAGCTCACCGCCCAGGGGGTGGCGGTTGGGACCGTCGACTACATGTCGCCGGAGCAGATCAACGGCCTCCCGACCGACGCGCGCACCGACGTGTACGCGCTCGGCTGCGTCTTCTTCCAGATGCTGACCGGCAGGGTCCCGTACGAGCGCCAGAACTCGGTCGCGAAGCTCTTCGCCCACGTTCATGACCCGCCGCCGCCGCTTGAGGAAGGGCTCGCCGACCTCTACCCGGCGTTCGCCTCTGTGATCGAGACGGCGATGGCGAAGGACCCGGACGACCGGTATCCGTCGGCCGGGGACTTCGCTCGCGACGCCGGCGCGGCGCTACGCGGGATGCGCTACTCGGGCCCGATGACGAGCGTCGCGACCGGCGAGGCGACGCCGGCGGGCCGCAGCGAGCCGCCGCTGATCGAGCGCGCCGGGCCCGGCGACGAGACCGCCCCCGCGCGCGACAGCCATCCGCCGAGCACCCCGCCCCAGCCGCGGCCGCTCCAGCCGCCGCCACCGTCCGAGTCGCCGCCGCCGACCGAGCCCCCGACGGCCGAACCGGCGTCGCGCAGTCCCGGGCGCCGCCGGTGGCCGCTCGTCGCGGCTCTGTCGCTGGTCCTCGCCGGCGTGATCGCGGCCGTCGTCGTGATCGCCACGGGCGGGTCGTCGAATAAATCCAGCACGCTGGCCGGCGAGCCTTTCGGATCATCGGCTCGCCCGGTGCCGACCAATCGGGTGGACGGGAGCGGCACCGGCCGGCTGGTGCTGTCGGGCGACGTCGTGACGGTCACCGTCGACACCCAGGGACTGCTCAACGGCTCGGCGCACGCGATGCACATCCACGCGGGCGCGCAGGGCATCTGCCCGCCCGCGTCGGCCGCCCGACTGCACAACGGCCACCTCTCGATCAATACCGGCGATGGGCTCAAGTTCTACGGAGACCCGCAGGCGTCGCTGACCACGACCGGCGACACGAGCACCGGGAGCATCGTCGCCTTCCCCCGCTACCCCGCGGCCGGCGACATCCGCTACAAGCGGACGTTCTCGATCCCGACCGAGCTCGCGCAGGAGATCCGGTCCGGCGACGCGGTGCTGGTGATCCACGGGATCGACTACAACCACAACGGGATCTACGACGGAGTGCTGGGTACCAGCGACCTCAGCAAGTCGTTGCCGGCGGAGGCGACCGCGCCGGCGCTGTGCGGCCCGCTGTTCAGCACCCAGAACGCGCCGACCGCGTCACGCGGTACCACCACATACGTCGTGTCGCTGCACCCGTACGTCCCGCCCGCGAGCACCGCGTTCTGGCTGCTGTGCCACGTCGTGGGCTACGCGGTGCCGTCCGAGGTGGCGGCCGACCCCCGCGTGGCCTAGGGGCGAGTGACGCCGAGCTCGTGCGCGGCCGCGGCGGCCGCCGTCCGGTTCGGCACCGACAGCTTCGCGAGGATCCGCGACACGTGCACGCTCGCGGTCTTCTCGCTGATGAACAGCTCCGCGGCGATCTCGCGGTTGGTCATGCCGGCGGCCACGAGCGCGAGCACCTCGAGCTCCCGCGGGGTCAGCTCGAGCCGCTCCAGCAGCGGGTTCGCCGGTTCCGCAGGGGGCTCCTCGGCGGCCAGCTCCAAGCGGCCGCGAACCGCCAGCCGCTCGATGCCCTCCCGCAACGGGCGCGCGGCGAGCGCGACCGCGACCTCGTGGGCCTCGCGGACGAGCGCCTGTGCCTGGCGCCGGTCCCCGCCGGCGGCGAGGATCGCGTCCGCGCGGCGCCACCGGGCATAGGCCCCGTCGAAGCGGCTGCGCGACTCGTCCCACCGTTGCTGCGCCACTTCCCACAGGGCTTCGTCGCCCAACCCCGCGATCCGGGATCGCTCGGCGACGGCGGTTGCGCGACACGCGGCGGCGGCCGGCGCAATCCCCCCGATCAGCCTCGAGGCCGTCCGGTCGAAGCGCGCGAGCAGCGCCCGCGCGACCGCATCCTCGCGGACCACCGTTGCCTCGTCGCGCAGGGCGGCCGACGAGATGTCCGCACACGCTCGCGTCCCGAGCTCATACAGCTTCGCGGTGTACGACAGAAGCTCGGTTTCTCCCTCCCGCGCGAGTGCTTCCGACACGACCCGAGCAGCTGCCTCGGGGTCGCCCGCCCAAAGCTCGAGCGTCGCCGAAGCGATCGCGACCGGGGCCTGCCACTGCGAGGCGCGCGACTCGGGAACCTGCTCGGCCCCGTCGAGCCCCGCTTCGCGCGAGCGGTCGAAGTCGCCGCGAAGTGCGAGCAGCTCGGCGAGGTGCACGTAGCCGATCGCGGCCGCCGTTCCCGCGGGCGCGTTATCGATCGCATCCTCGAGCAGCCGCTCGGCTTGGTCCCACTCCGCCTTCTCGATCAGCCGCGCGGCGATCTCCGCGCGTAGGAAGTTGCCCCAGTTCCCGTCGGTGCCGAATTCGCGCGCGAGCTCGACGCCCTCGCTCGCCATCGCAATCGACTCGTCAACGCGTCCACCGCGGTCGAGCGCATCGCTGCCGTTGACGTAGCTGCGCATCAGCTGTTCGACGAGGCCGCTCCGGCGAGCGATCGTCGCCGCCTCCCTCGCCGCACGCACGGCCCCGTCAAAGTCGCCAACCGCGCACAGGTTGCTGCATACCGTGCTCAGCACGTTCGCTTCGATCGAGTCCGCGCCCGCCGCGCGAGCCACCGCGAGCGCCTCCCCGCAGCGCGCGTTGGACTGTTGCGTGTGGCCCAGCAGCATCAGCGCCTGCGCCTCGCCCGCCAGCACCTCCGCGCGCTCCGCGAGGGGCGCGTCGGCCGGCAGCACCTCGACGGCCCGGCTGTACTCGGACATCGCGTCCTGCTCGCGGCCGACCGTCCACAGATAGCGGCCGAGACGCTCCCGCGCCAGCGCTTCGGCGACCCGGTCCCGGCGTTCCTCGGCGTCCGCGAGGACGTCGCGGCCGAGCTCGATCGCGGACTCGACCTGGCCGCTGCGCAATCCGGCTTCCGCCGCCCGCCTCGAGACCTCGACCCGTCCGAGCGCGCGGTCCCGCTCCGGGGTCGGGGCGACGTCCCAGATCTCAAGCGCGCGGCGGTAGTGGAGCCACGCCTCGCGCGAGGCGTGGAGCTGCTCGGCGGCCGCCGCGGCCGCGAGCGAGGCCTCGAGCGCCTCGGCCGGCTCGCCGGCGGAGTACCAGTGATGCGCGAGCTCGCCGGGCTCCGCTCTCACTCCAGTGGCCGCGCCGTGATCGCGCAGCGCCTGGGCGTATGCCCGGTGCAGGCTCTGCCGCTCGCCCGGCAGCAGGTCGGCGTACACGGCCTCGCGGAGCAGCGCGTGCCGGAACGAGTAGCCGGCGGCTCCAGGATCGTGCGTCAACAGCCGACCCTCGACGGTCTCCCGCAGGGCGTCGTTCAGCTCGTCGTCGTCGAGCTCGACCACCGCCGCCAGCAGCGGGTGCTCGACGGTTCGTCCGGCCACGGCGGCGACGCGGAGGACCCGGCGCGCGATCGGCGGCTGCGCGTTAACCCGGGCAAGCAGCGTGTCCCGAAGCGAGGCGGGTAGGGAGGCATCGGAGCTCGCGGGCGCGCCGCTGGTGCGCGCTGCGAGCAGCTCCTCGGTGAAGAACGGGTTGCCGTCCGAGCGCTGGTGCAGACCGTCGACGAGGTCGGCGGGCGGCGGCTGCTCGAGGATCGCCGCCACCTGCTCGCGCAGCTCCGAGCGAGTGAAGGCGGCGAGGTCGATCCTGCTCGCCCTTCCCGTGCGCTCCAGCTCGAGCACAAACGGGAGCGACGGATGCCGAATACCGAGCTCGTCGCTGCGGTAGCTAACGACGATCGCGAGCGGCTCGCGCCGGGTCGCGCGTACGAGGAACGAGACGAAGTCGCGCGTCGAGTTGTCCGCCCACTGGAAGTCCTCGAGCACGAGCAGCAGCGGCCGGGCGCGGGCGGCGGCGGTGAGCCGCGCGAGCAGCCGCTCGAACGCCGGCGCCTGCCATCTCTCCGGGTTGATCGCAAGGCCCGGCCCTGGCCCCACGCCTGCATCATCGGTGAGGCTCAGGCTGGAGCTGTCCGGCTCAAGCGATCGAAGCGCTTCGAGCACCGGGGAGAACGGGAGCTCCGCGTCGCCGAGCGGCAGGCACTCGCCGAGCGCGACCGTCATCTCGCACAGTTCGGCGCGGGCGACCAGCTCGCTGATCAGGCGGCTCTTTCCGACCCCCGCCTCTCCGCCGATCAGCGTCAGCGAGCCTTCTCCGTCGCGGGCGCGCGCGAGCGCGGCCTCGAGGATTGACAGCTCCTCGCGGCGGCCGACGAACAGGGGACTTGCGACGCGCCCACGCACCCTCACCGATTATCGCGGCAGCGCGCCGAGACTTTCGAAGTTTCTGTCACAGCACGCTCGGCTAGGCCGTCAAGTCTCGTGACAAACGCGAAAGGAGCCGAGATGAAAGTGTTTGTGGCAGGCGCAACCGGAGCGATGGGCAAGCAGCTCGTGCCGCAGCTGGTCGCCGCCGGGCACGAGGTCATCGCGCTGACCAGGAGCGACTCAAAGCGAGCCGCGCTCAGCGAGCTCGGAGCGACGCCGGTGGTGGCGGACGCGCTCGACCCGGAGCGGGTCGCGGAGGCGGTCGGCAGTGCTGGGCCGGACGCGATCATCCACGAACTGACCTCGATCAGCGGGATGGACCTGCGCCACTTCGATCGCGACTTCGCGCTCACCAACCGGCTGCGCACCGAGGGCACCGACAATCTCCTTTCGGCCGGCCGCGCGGCGGGGGTGAGCCGGTTCGTGGCGCAGAGCTATACGAGCTGGCCGTACGCCCGCGTCGGCGGGATGATCAAGCATGAGGATGACCCGCTCGATCCGACCCCAGCGAAGGAGATGCGCGAGTCGCTGGCGGCGATCCGGCATCTGGAGCAGGCGGTGACGAGCGCCGATTGGACGACCGGAATCGTGCTCCGCTACGGAGCCTTCTACGGTCCTGGGACCTCACTGGCCCCGGGCGGCGAGCAGTTCGAGATGGTCAGCAAACGACGGATCCCCGTAGTCGGGGACGGCGGAGGCGTGTGGTCGTTCATCCACATCGCCGATGCCGCCGAGGCGACCGTCGCCGCACTCGAGCGCGGCGAGCGCGGGGTCTACAACATCGTCGACGACGAGCCCGCACCGGTCGCGGAGTGGCTGCCGGCGCTTGCCGAGCAGATCGGCGCGCCGAAGCCGTGGCGCGTCCCGCGGCTGGTCGGGCGCGCGTTCGCCGGCGAGGCCGGGATCGTGATGATGACCGACGCGCGCGGAGCGTCGAACGACAAGGCGAAGAGCTTGCTCGGATGGACGCCGCGGCACGCGAGCTGGCGGCAGGGGTTCGCAGCGGGCACGGCCGCATGACCGACGCCGAGCTCGAACGGCTGCGGTCGGCGTCGTTCGCGATCGCGTACCGGATGCTGGGCAGCGTCTCCGAGGCCGAGGACGTGGTTCAGGAGGCGCTGCTCAGGTTCCATCGCGCCACCGAGGAGGGGCAGCGGATCGAATCGCCCCGGGCGTTCGTGGCGACCGTGACCACTCGGATCGCGATCGACGAGCTGCGATCGGCTCGCGCGCGGCGGGAGCGCTACGTCGGCGACTGGCTCCCCGAGCCGATCGTCACCGACCGCTCCGACGACCCCGCGGCGCACGCGGAGATGGCGGACTCGCTGTCGCTGGCGCTGCTCACCCTGCTCGAGCGGCTCTCGCCCGAGCAGCGAGCGGTGCTGCTGCTGCGCGACGTGTTCGACTACGGCTACGGCGAGATCGCGGAGATCGTCGGCAAAACTGAGGACAACGTCCGCCAGCTCGCATCCCGCGCGAGGCGGCAGCTCGGCGAGGGACGGCCGCGGTTCCGGAGCTCGCGCGAGCAGCGCGAGGAGCTGGCGCGGAGGTTCTTCGCCGCCGTGCGCGACGGCGAGGTTGGCGAGCTCGAGTCGCTGCTGGCCCACGACGTCGTGCTGAGCGGCGATGGCGGCGGCAAGGTCCCGGCGCTCGCGCGGTCGATCTCCGGGCGCGCCCGTGTTGCCCGGACGCTCACGAACTGGATGAAGCTCGGCTCGCGCGTTCCCGGAGGGCAGCTGCGTCCGGCCGAGGTCAACGGCGCGCCCGGGGCGCTGCTGTTGGACGGCGACGGCCGCCTGATCGCCGTCTGGGCGCTCGAGTTCTCCGGCGACCAGATCGAGGGCGTCAGCTCGATCGTCAACCCCGAGAAGCTGGAGCATCTCGGTCCGGTCGCGGACCTCAAAGCGTTGCTGCGGCCGACGCGGCGTTGAGCACGGTGGGTGGCGCTCTGGACCGGTGGTAGGTTCTCCGTCAGTGAGGATTCCTGACTCGGCTCGCGCTGTGCTCGAAGGCCCGCACCTCGCGCACCTGGTCACGCTCGAGCCCGATGGCCGTCCCCAGGTCTCGATCGTCTGGATCGGCCTCGACGGCGACGAGATCGTCGCCGGCCACCTCCCGGAGCACCGCAAGCTACGCAACATCCGGCGTGATCCCAGGGTCGCGCTCTCCGTCGAGGCCGGCACCCGGAACGAGATCGGGCTTAACGAATACATCGTCGTGCACGGCACCGCGCGCGTCACCGAAGGCGGCGCGCCGGAGCTGTTGCAGCGGCTCGCGCACGTGTATCTGGGGCCGGACGTCAAGTTCCCGCCGATGGACGATCCGCCGCCCGGCTACATCACCCACATCGCCGTCGACCGGATCGGCGGCGTGGGTCCCTGGGCCGGATAGGGTCTCGCCGTGCTCGGATCGCGAAGCCTGCTGCTGCTCCTGGTCGTCGGCTTCGCGCTCTCGGTCCTATTCGCGTTCGCGACCGCGGGCCTGGTTGGCGAGGCGCTGATCGTCGCGTCGGTTGGCGGCGGGGTGGCGCGGGCGGTTGCCTAGCCGCGTAGCGGCAGCTGGCGCGTAGTCAGACGCCGCGTACCGCCTGGGCCGGTCGCGCTCAGCGCGAGCGCGATCGTTTCGCGGTGTCCCTGCTGCAGTGCACTGAGCGCCTTGGTCGGCAACCTGATCGAGATCGGCGTCCGCTGGCCGGCCATCGTCGAATCCTCCACCGGCCGCAGCTGGAAGCGCCTGGTGTGGGGCCTCCGGTGCGAGCCGAGCCACTCGGTGACCGTTCCGGTCAGCCTCAGGCGCGACGCGTTGTCGCAGACGGCGATCGCGGTCAGGGTTGGCTTCGGCCGTCGGGCTCTTGAGCGCCAGCGTGCACCGGGGCGGCACGATCCGTGCGAACGTCGCTGTGACCGACTTGTCGCCGTCCATCGTCAGGATGCATGGCCCGGTGCCGTGGCACGCTCCGGACCAACCGGCGAACGTGGAGCGCCAGGTGTTGAAGGTCGTGTGTGCGGACGGGGTCGCGTTCAGCGTCACGGTCTGACCAGGCGAGAGGCCCATCGTGCAGGATCCGGAGGTGCAATTGAGCAGCGCCTGCCAGCTGTAGACGCTGCCCGAGCCGTTGCCCGTGAACTTGACCGTGAGCGTGGGAATCTTGACAACATCGATGGTGACGTTTGCTGGGTTGTACGTGGGGACGTACTGCACGGCGGTTGATGGATCCGGCTGCCCGGTGAGCTTCGCGAACGCGCCGGTGACGCGCGCCGCCGTGAGAACTTGGTAGACGTCACCCGCGGCGACGTGGCCGACGCCCCCGTTCCACATCTTGAGCGTTCCGGCGACCGATGCCGTCCCCGCCACCGACAGCTGGCTATACGCGAGCGACCCATCGGCGAAGAGGGCGCCGTAGGTGATGATGCCGAGGGTTCCGTCCGGACCTTGCGCGTAACTGCCCGTCACAGTGATCTGGCCAGGCGCGTAGCCGAAGGTACACGGCGAGCACGTCGGAAACGTGTCACCAGGCGCGATCGTGCCGGTGGTGTTGCTGACGTTGGCGGCGATCGTCCCGAAACCCTCGATCTGTCCGGTGTTGGTGAGCGTCCCAGTCCCTGGCCCGGCGCTCGAGTCGACCGAAAGACTTCGCCCGCTGGTGCAGTTGTCTGGCACCCGGCCATACAGGCCGATGAAGCCGGCATTGGTGAAGCTCCCGGTGTGCAGCACCGCTGGCTGATCGCCCGAGCAGTCGACGGCAAGCAGCGCTTGGGAGGGAACGTCGCCGACGAGCGTCGTCTGCCCCTCGGCCTCGATATTGCTACGGCCGTTGCCGGTGTACTCGAGCGTGGCGTCGTGAAGGACCACGACTGCTGCCACCCCGGGCCTGCTCCATTGCGGGTTCGCCTGGCCGTCCCCCTGCTGGAAGGTGTTCCCGCGATCGACGAATACGTAGCTATATGCCTGGTACTGCACGTAGCCGCCGATCAACCCGCCGGTGTCGTTGATGAACCTCGCGCCGCTCCCTGCTGGAACGGTCAGCACCGCCACAACCGGAAATGTGATCGTGCCGGCGTTATCGAAGGTTGAGCCGCTCCAGGTCGTGTTTGCGGCGATCATGATCGTTCCGCCGGCGTTCGAGATAGAGCCCTGGAGCACCCTGCCGGTCACCGCCGAAGCGGCCACCGGCCCGCTGTCGGTAGTCATGAGACCCGCGTTGGAGAGCGTCCCGGCGTCGACTCGTAGAGACGCGCCGTTGGCGACCCCCGAGCACGTGTTGCCGTTCTGAGTCAGCTCCACCTGGCCGTTTGAGCCGATCGTCGCGGCGGTGGCGGCTCCGCCGTGGTCGAATACCTCGAGCCCGCCGGACCCGGTGTTCTCGCCGCATGAGTTGTCGGCTTGGATCACCAGCTTCTGGGTCCCGGACGTGGCGCCGAGCTGGAGCGTGTCGGCCTGGGCCTGACTGCCCTGGATCGTGATCGTGTAGCTCGCTGGCGCGGTGATGCAGACTGCGTCGTTGGGTCCGGGCACCGCCCCGCTGCTCCAGTTCGACGCGACGAACCAGTTCCCGTCGCCTCCGACCCAGCTGTCGGTGCACGGCGCCGCCGCAGAGGCGGCGGGCGCGCTCGCCAGCGCCAGCGAGGCTCCCACCACCAAACCCAAGAGTCCCCGAGGCCAACGACTACGTCGTCGCATCCCTACCCCAGCAGCCCGATCTGTCGCGTCGACACACGTCGCGTGCCCCCGGGGCCGGTAGCCCGAAGCGTCAGTCGGATCGTCTCGCGGTGTCCCTGGCGTAGCGCCGTCAGGGCGGCCCCCGGGAGGGTGATGACGAGCGGTGTCGTTCGGCCGCGAGCGACCCGGCGCGTCACCGGCCGCAGCTGGAAGCGCGCAGCTTGGGAGGATCGCTGCGAGCCGAGCCATTCGGTCACGACTCCGGAGAGCTTCAGGCGAGCGTTCTTGCTACAGACCGCGACCGCGCGGAGCGCGCGTCCCGTGCGACCCTTGAGCCGAACCGTGCATCGCGGCGGTTGGGGTGGGATGAATGTGGCGGTGACCGACTGGTCGCCGTCCATCGTCAAAGTGCAGCGGCCGGTGCCGTGGCAGCCTCCTCCCGACCAGCCGACGAACGTCGAGGGCGGCGCGAACGGACCGCTCTGACTGGGGGTGGCGATCAGAGTGACGGTCTGCAACGGGGAGAGAGTCGTTGAGCACGAGCCGCCATTGCAGTCGATTCCAGCGGGAATCGTGGTCACGTCCCCCCATCCTTTCCCGGCCACCTTGACCGTGAGGACGGGAATCTTCATGACTTCGACGGTGACGGTCCCCCGGTTGTATCTCGGCGCATACTCCGTCGGCCCATACGGCGCGTCGTAGGGCGTATTGGGCGTCCCGTCGATCTCGTCGAACCGCCCGGCGATGCTCGATGCAGTGAGCACCTGGTAGAGCTCGCCGCGGACGTCCGGGCCGGGGGACGCGTTGAAGACCCGGAGCGTGCCGTTGATAGCCGCCACGCCTCCCACGGACAGCAGGTCGCTATTTCCCGCCCCCGGGACGCCGTTACCAACCGTCCCGATTGCGAGCGTCCCGGGCGGGTCTTGCTCGTAGTTGCGCGTGACCCTGATCCGGCCGGACGTGTAAGCGCCCAGTGCACGGTGAGCAGAAAGCGAACTGGTCGCCGGGGCTGATCGTGCCGGCTGTGTTCGTGAGGTTGCCGGCGATCGTCCCGTACCCCTCGATCTGACCGATGTTCGCGAGCGTCCCCGTGCCGGGGCCCGCGCTCGAGTCAAGCGACAACGTCTGTCCCGCTGCGCACTTCTCGGGACCGGCGCCGATCAGCGCGATCGCCCCGACGTTCGTGAAACTGACTGCGTGGACGAGCGCTGGCTCGGTGCCTGAGCATTCGATTGCGAGCTGCGCTCCGGCGGGGACCCCGCCTTCCAAGGTCGACTGCCCCTCGATCACAACATTGCTGTGCGCGTTGCCGGTGTAGGTGAGAGCGCCGCTGCGGACGACCACGGCCGGGTTGACCCCCGGAAGGAATGAGTCCCCGGCGACACCCCAGCCTTGGTTGAACATGTTGCCCGTGTCGACCAGCAGGTGCCCGTTCCCCGGATAGATGTTGATGATCGAGCCGCCCGTGTCGTTGACGAACGTCGCGCCGATTCCGGCGGGAACGGTCAACACTGCCGCGCCTGGAAACCGAACCAGGCCGGTGTTGTCGAAGGTGGTGCCGTTCCACGTGGTGTTCGCGGAGATCGCGAACGTCCCGTTGGGGTTGGCGATCGTTCCATCGATGACTCGGGCAGTGACGGCCGAAGCGGCCACCGGTCCGTCGTCGGAAGTGATCGTGCCGGCGTTGACCAGCTGCCCTGCGTCGATACGAAAATACGCACCGTAAGCGCTCCCCGAGCACGTGTTGCCGTCCTGGGTGAGCACCACCTGGCCGTTCGAGCCGATGCTCGCGGCGGTGGCAATACCACCCTGATCGAACACCTCGAGCCCACCCGTACCGGTACTGTCGCCACACCCGTTGTCGGCCTCGATCACGAGCTTTTGGCTCCCTGGCGCGGTGCCGAGCTGAAGCGTCCCGGCGACGGCCTGGCCGGACGCTGGACCCGCGGGGCCGCCCAGGGCGGTCACCGTGTAGCTCCCGGGAGCGGTGATGCACACGGCGTCGTTGGGTCCGGGCACCGCGCCACTGCTCCAGTTCGACGCGACGAACCAGTTCCCGTCGCCTCCGAGCCAGCTGTCGGTGCACGTTGGCGCGGCGGTGGCGGCAGACGCGCTCGCCAACACAGCTGCCGCCACCACCACGATCCCCGCCAACCCCCGAGACCAACGCCCAAGCCCAACCCGTTCCATGCTCGCTAGAACGGGGTCAGCGAGAGAGAGTTGCGCCTTCGGTGAAGCGTCAATCGACCCGCAGCCGCTCGTCGCCGAGCGCCAGCAGGTCGCCGGGGCGGATCTCGGACCGCCCGACGCTCGTGCCGTTGACGATCGTCCCGTTCCTCGATCGCAGGTCCTGGATGATCCATCGGTGGTCCCGGAACACGAGGCGGGCGTGCTCTCGGGAAACGCTGGGGTCACGAAGGACGATGTCGCAGTCCTCGTGACGGCCGATTAGGAGCGACGGTTGTTCGCCGTTCCAGTCCAGCCCGAGAAGCCTTGCCGGTCGAACCTCGACCGGCATCGTCAACCAGGTTCGGAATCGGCTCAGCCACCCTCCTCGGGGCTTGCGGAAGCTCAGGTCGTCGACGAGCGCGCGCGTGTCGACGACCCGCGACTCCAGCAGCTCGTCGATTCGAGCGACGAACGTGTCCGAGCTCAGCAGCCCTCCCGAATACGCCGCGCCGAGGGTCCGGGCCACTTTGCTCCGCGATCCGCCGGGAGCGAGCATCTGCCGATTCTTGCGCTCGGGTCGGTAGATGTCCACTCGGTGATGACATGACGGTGGTAGCGTCGCGCGGATGAGTGACTCGACGCCGCCACTGGACGAGTTCGCGTCGACATTCGTGAGGTTCATGGAGGCGATGACGGAGGCGGCGCGCCGGCCGGAATCACCGCTCATGTCCCGGCTGCGCGAGCACCTCGGCGTTGAGCCGGGGGACCTTCCGATCACCGCGGTGCAATTCGGGGTGGCCGAGCGGCCGAATCTTCAGCTGGCCCTTGACGCGGTGCTGCCCGAGCGGGAGACGATCGGACTGGGGAATCCGCAAATGCATCACGGCGGTTCTGGATTCACTCAGCTGCTGACACGCTGGCAGGATGGGCCTCAGGGACCGGTCGAGCACGTCAACGTCGAGATCGGCGACGGCAGGGTGGTGCGGTGCATCAGCTCGGCGTTGTTGCTGGTGTCCGTCGACGACGTCCCGGTGGCGCTGATCATCACCAGCGAGCAGCTGCCTCCGATGGGCCAGTTCGGGATCCGGCTCGAGGGAATCGCTCCCGACGAGGCCGCCGTTTCGCGGCTGTTCGCCGCGATCCGGGCGGCAATGGTGGAGCGCAACGTCTTTCGCGGGAAGGTCATCTCGCTGAGCAGCCAGGGTTCGGTGACGTTCCCGCCGATTCCGCTGGTTGCGCGTGACGCGGTTGTGCTCCCGCAGGGAACGCTCGAGCGCCTCGAGCAACACGCGATCGCGATCGCCGAACACGCGGACCAGCTGCGCGCCGCCGGAAGGCATCTGAAGCGCGGGGTGCTGATCCACGGGCCGCCCGGAACCGGCAAGACGCTGTCGGTCAATTACCTGCTCTCGGCGATGGAGGGCCGGACCGCGGTGATCCTGACCGGCCAGGCGCTCGGACTTATCGGGCAGGCGTTCGCGATCGCCCGAGATCTCGCGCCGGCAACGATCGTGCTGGAGGACGTCGACCTCGTCGCGGAACTGAGAACGTTCCCGGGAGATCACGGGGTCCTGTTCGAGTTGCTCAACGAGCTCGAGGGCCTCGCCGAGGACGCGGACCTGCTGGTGCTGCTCACGACCAACCGGCCCGACCTGATCGAGCCCGCGCTCGCCGCCCGCCCGGGACGAGTGGACCTTGCGCTCGAGCTGCCACTCCCCGATGAGGCCGGTCGCCGCCGGCTGCTCCGTCTCTACGCGCAGCAGATCGAGCTCGATGCCGACGCGGAGCGTCAGCTCGTCGAGCGAAGCGAGGGCGTCACCGGGGCGTTCATCAAGGAGCTGATGCGCCAGGCGACGCTGCGAGCGGCGATCGACGGCACGACGCCGTCGGGTCCCGATGTCGTACGGATCATCGACGGGCTGCTCGCGGACCGCGAGACCCTCACCCGGCGGCTGCTCGGGCAGCCCGCCGACGGCGACGCCCCCACCACTCCTCCATCGCCGGAGATGTTCAGGGCGATCACGAGCTCGGGACTGCCGGTCTCGACGCAGATCCTCCACGGGTCGACGTAGCCGTCTCGCTGATCGAGGCCATCCTCAACCCCCGCAGGGGCTGAGGACGGCGGGCCGGGCGGCCAAGATCTCGCTCGCACCGCGTCGGCGGTGACGGTCAGAGATCTCGTGGATGTAGGAGGCGACGACTCCGTCCGAGATCAGCTGGGGGCTCGGTCGGCGCGCCGGGCGAACGCGCACCCGGCGCAGGACGCCGTTGTCGGTGGCGGGCTCGGTGTGGGCGATGGTGCGGTTTCTCATGCGGCTTCTTGCTCCAGGTCGAAGTTGGGGACGAGTTCGGGCTGTCGGTCGGCGGGGGTTTCGGCGACCGCCAGCTCCGGGCGCGCGGCGCGGGGGCGCAGCAGCGCGAACGCGAGCACGACGCCGGTGGCGATCGTTGCCGCGCCGATGATGAAGGCGACGTGGTAGCCGCTGATCAGCGACGAGACGACGCTGTGGTGGTCGGCGAGGAGTCCCTTCGTGTGGTTGGTCGCGATCGTGCTGAGCACCGCCAGCCCGAACGCGCCGCTGAGCTGCTGGGAGACGTTCGTGATCCCGGAACCCAGCCCCGCGTCGGCCGCGGGGACATCCGCCATCGCGATCGTCAGTAGCGGCATGAACGCGTTGCCGATGCCGAGTCCAATCAGGAAGCAGGCGAGGAACACGGTCGGGAAGTACGCGGTGTGCGGGCCGACGGTCGCGAACAGCAGCAGTCCGGCGGCGGCGGTCACCATCCCGGCCATCAGCACGGGCAGGGGGCCGAACCGGGTGACGAGCCGCGCCGTGATCCCCTGCGAGAGGATCGCGACGGTGATCGTCCACGGCAGGAACGCCGCGCCGGTCTGCAGTGCGCTGAAGTGACGCACGTGCTCGAGGTACAGCGTCGCGAGGAAGAACGTCGAGTACATGCCGGTCACGAGGATCCCGCGCACGAGGCTCGCGTCGATCAGGCCGCGGAGCCGGAGTATCCGCAGCGGCATGATCGGGTTCTGGATCCGGGCCTCGAGCATTAGGAACGCGGTCATCAGCACCGCCGCGAGGGCTCCGAACCCGAACACCTGCGCGGAGATCCAGCCGTGCCCGGTGGCCTCGACGATCGCGTAGATCGCGCTCATCAGCGATGCGGTCACCAGCAGCGAGCCGAGCCAGTCGACTCCGTGGCCGAGTCCGAGGCCTCTGTCGGCGGGAATCAGCGCCCGGCCGAGCAGGAACGCCATGACGCCGATCGGCAGGTTGACGAAGAACACCCAGTGCCAGCTGAGGATCTCCGTGAGAACGCCGCCGGCGAGCAGCCCCAGCGATCCGCCGGCGACCGACACGAACACGTAGGCGCTCATCGCGCGGGCGCGCGCGGCGGGCTCCGGGAACTCGGTGACGATGATCGCGAGGATCACCGACGCCTGGGCCGCGGCGCCGATGCCCTGCAGGAAGCGCGCGCCGATCAGCGCTCCCTCGCTGGGCGCGATTCCGCACAGCAACGAGGCGACGGTGAAGATGGTGAGTCCGGCGAGGAACACGCGCTTGCGTCCGGCGAGGTCGCCGAGCCGCCCGGCGAGCAGCAGCAGGCTGCCGAACGTGACGAGGAACGCGTTGACGACCCAGGTGAGGTTGCCCTGGCTGAAGTGGAGGTCGCGCTGGATCGCCGGCAGCGCGACGTTCACGATCGTGACGTCGAGGACGATCATCAGCTGCGCGAGGCAGACAACGAAAAGAGATGCCCAGCGCCGCCGATCGGGGGCGATAGAGGGGACTAGGTTCATCAAACTCCTGACTTGTGGCTGGTGTGGCTTGGTGTTAAACTGGAGGGCGCCTCCGAAATAACTGGAGGCTCCCTCCGGAAATATACGGAGGGGCCCTCCGTTTGTCAAGGCTGACATGACCACAATCGAGACATCCGCAGAGACGCTGATCGTGCGGCCCAAGCGCGCCGACGCGCGGCGGAACTACGCGAAGGTGCTTGCCGCGGCGCGAGAGGCGTTCGCGGAGGGCGGCGAATCGACCTCGCTCGAGGAGATCGCGCGGCGCGCGGGCGTTGGGATCGGCACGCTCTACCGCCACTTCCCGAACCGCCAGGCGCTGCTCGAGGCGCTTTACGTCGAGGAGGTGGGGGAGGTCTGCCGCTCCGCCTCCGAGCTCGGCGACGGAGATCCGTGGGAGGCGCTCAACACGTGGTTCGAGCGGTTCATCGCGTACCTCGCAACCAAGCGCGCGCTCGCCCACGAGCTGCTCGACTACCTCGACAAGGACGCGGAGCTGTTCAAGGTCTGCCGCGCGTCGCTGTGGGAGTCGGGCGGCCCGCTGCTCGAGCGTGCCCAGGAAGCCGGCGTCGTGCGCAAGGACGTCGACTTCGGCGAGGTCATGCAGATGGTGATGGGGATCGGGAAGATCCCCACGAACGACCCCGCTCAGACCGACCGCATCCTCCGCGTCGCGCTCGACGGGCTTCGGTACCAGCCGGAGTCCTAGGAGCGGGGTTCGGTCTGGAGAAGACGCGAACTTTGCTGCTGAACTCCGATATTCCGGAGTCGAGAAGCAAAGTTCGTGCCGCTGCCTCGTCAGCCCTCACGCCGGGCGCCGGCAAGCGCCTGAGTCCCCGGCCTAGCTTTATCCTCGCGCCGTGCATATCCGCGAGCTGACGCCACCCGAGCAACGGGTGCTCGGCTGTCTGATCGAGAAGCGCTGGACGACGCCCGATCAGTACCCGCTGTCGCTGAACGCGCTGAGGCTCGCGTGCAACCAGTCGACGAATCGCGACCCGGTCACCGATTACGACGAGGCGACCGTGCGCGAGGCCGTGAGCCGCCTGAGCCGCTACGGGCTGACCCGGCTCGCGAGCGGCCACGGCAGCCGCGCGATCAAGTACCGGCATCTCGCCGAGGAGGGCCTCGGCCTCGGCCGCGAGCAGCTGGCGGTGCTCGCCGTGCTGCTGCTGCGCGGCCCGCAGACTCCGGGCGAGCTCAAGACGCGGAGCGAGCGGATGGCCAATCTCGGGTCGCTCGACGAGGTCGAGCGGGTGCTCGCGACGCTCACCGACCGCGGATACGTACGACGGATCGAGCGCCGGCCGGGCCAGAAGGAGGACCGGTTCGAGCAGCTGCTCGGATCGGACGTACCGGCACAAGCCGCGACGCCGTCACCGGCAGAGGCGGCGCCGGTCCCCCGGCAACACGATCGCGACGGCGGCCTCGAAGCGCGGGTCGCAGCGCTCGAGGCCGAGGTCACCGAGCTTCGCCGGCAGCTATCGACGCTCCGCGGCGAGTCCTCGGCGGTCGTCTAGGGCGAACATAACCGTTAGCGTGAGGCTCGTCGATGCCGCACGAGATGACCCCCGATGAGATCCGCGAGTTCCTCTTGCACGGAACGCGAACCGCGAAGCTGGCCACGACGATGGCCGATGGGGCGCCCCATGTGATGCCGGTGTGGTTCGTGTTGGACGGCGATGAGCTGGTGTTCACGACCGATGCGAGCAGCGTCAAGGGCCGCAACCTGCGCCGCGACCCGCGCGCCGCCGTGGTGGTCGACGACCAGGCGCCGCCGTATGCGTTTGTCCACATGCGTGGCAGCGTCACGGTGAGCGAGGACCTCGACGAGCTGCTGCGGTTCGCGACCGCAATCGGCGGCAGGTACATGGGCGCCGACAAAGCGGACGAGTTCGGGCGGCGGAACGCCGTACCGGGCGAGCTCGTGGTGCGGCTGCGGCCGGAGCGCGTAATTGCGCAGGCCAACGTCGCCGGCTACTGACGCTCAGCGGCGGCGCGCCGCGAGGACCTCGCGGGCGGCCCGCTCTCCGGCGCGGACGGCGCCGTCCATGTAGCCCTGCCAGTAGTCCGAGGTCTCGGTTCCGGCGAAGTGCACCGGCCCGATCGGAGTGCGAAGGGTGTCGCCGAACTTGGACAGGATCCCCGGCTGGGGCACGCCGGTCGGGCAACCGCGCGTCCACTTCTCGGTGCGCCAGTCGTGCTCGATGAACTGGTCGGGCGACAGCGCCTTGTTGCCGACGTACTGGTTGAACCGCTGGAGCACCACCTTGCGGCGCTCGGCGGCGGACATCCGCGCGAGCCGACCGGCGGCCCTGCCTCCCGTGAACGCGAACAGCACGCCGACGCTGCCGTCGGGCGGCGAGTTGTCGAACGGCACCGAGGCGATCCCCTCGTCGTTCACGCCCTGGCCGCTGAGGCCGTCGGCGCGCCAGAACGGAGTCGGGTAGACGGCCTCCGACTTGACCAGGTGACCCATGTGGATTCCGGCGAGCAGCTGCGCGCGGCGGCGGCTCAGGCCGCGTGTCAGCTCGAGCGCGAGCGGCGGCGGCACCGCCACGATCACGCGGTTGGCGTCGATCACCAGCTGGTCGGTCTGGACGCGCGCGCCGGCTCCGTTGATCGCGAGTCCCCTGACCGGCGAGCGGAGCATCACCCGGCGGCCGAGCCTCTGCGCGACTCGCTGCGCCACGATCTGCGAACCGCCGACGATCCGCCGCTCCTGCGCGCCGCCCGCGGTCGAGATCAGCCGGAACAGGGATCCGGGGGTCTTGCTGTCGCCCGCCGCGGCCACATATGTAGCGACGTACAGCATCGAGAGCTGGTCGGAGTCGACGCCCCAGACCGAGTTGTTGACAGCTTCGAAGATCGGGCGGACCCGGGGGCTCACGAACGACCGGGTGAACTCCGCCAGGGTGGTGGCGTCGAGCTGCTTCGCGCGCTTGGCGCGCCACGGGGCCGTCGGACCGACCTCCTTGGCGATCGGGTCGACCTTCGCCAGCAGGTTGACGAGGAACTGCTGAGTCTCGGGATCGGTCGGGATCCCGGCGGCAGCCGGGTACAGGCTGCGCTCGCCACCGATGATCTCGACGTTCGAGCCCTGGTTGTAGACGGGGAACGTGTTCACCCCAACGGCTTTCGAGAGCGCGAGGATCCGGTCCTGGGTCGGGCCGACGAACTCGCCCCCGACCTCGACAACGTGGCCGCCTCCGATGGAGCGGTTCAGCGTGCGCCCGCCGACGCGGTCGCGCGCCTCGAGCACCAGCACGTCCCGGCCCGCCGCCGCGAGCGCGCGCGCTGCGCTCAGCCCGGAGAGACCGGCCCCGATGACGACCACGTCGACGCTGCGAGTCCGGCGACGGCGCGCGGCCGCCAGCGCCGCTGGCGCCCCGCCGAGCGCGAGCACGCCGGCGCCGGCGACCGCTCGTTCCAGCACCTCGCGTCGCGTATGGCCCTCGTTCGTACGCCGATCGCTCACTCGCTTGCTCCCATCGTCATCGCTTGAAGTCTTTTCACGTATCAGGACAACACGGAGGACCGCGCCAAGTCGCGCTCACCGGCGGACCGCTGACTCCAGCGCGGTCATGCCCCGGCGCCAAGCAGCGTCGAGATCGGCGTCGGCCGGGAAGCGTCCGTTGAGCTCGAGGATCGTCATCCCGTGCGCGAACGCCCACGCGGCCCGCGCGAGATCCAAGTCGTCGCCCGCAGCCTCGAGGCTCGGTTCGGCGGCCGCGTCCTCGCTGCCGGCAAAAAGCAGCGGGCGGTTGAGCGCGCGGTCGTACATCAGCCGGTAGAGCTGCCGGTTGTTCTGCGCGAACTCGCGGTAGGCCCAGGCCATCGCCACCAGCGGCTCCGAGGAGTTCGCCAGCGCCGCTCCGAACAGCGCGGCCTGCTCCTCGAACCCGATCGAGATCAGCGTCGCCTCGAGCGCCTCCTTGCTCGCGAAGTGCTTGTACAGCGACGGGGCACGGATCCCGAGGCGTGCGGCGAGCTTGCGCATCGAGAGGGCGTCGAGGCCTTCCTGTTCGAGCAGTTCGCGTGCGACGGTCGCGATCTCGCGCGCTCGCGGGCTGAGGCTGTCGACGCCGGTGCTCATGCGCGAGGAAGTGTTGCACTGGCTAACACTGTTCGCTAGGGTTAGCTAACACCGTTAGCCAAACCGGGAGACCCTCATGACCGCGCCGCCGCAGACGGACGATCGCCCAACCAAGTTCCTCGAGCTGCCGGATGGCGTGCTGGCGTACGACGACGCCGGGCAAGGCCCGCTGATCGTTGCGACGCCGGCGATGCTCGACCTGCGCTCGGAGCTCCGCTTCCTCGTGCCGCGGTTAGTCGAGGCGGGCTATCGGGTCGTGACCGTGGACCAGCGCGGAATGGGGGAGACCACCGGCGAGTGGCCGTCGTACGGAAGCACCCCACTCGCGCACGACCTGACCGCGCTGATCCGGCACCTCGACGCCGGTCCCGCGCTGATCTACGGTACGTCCAACGGCGCCGCGGCGGGCGTGTACATCGCCGCTGAGACGCCCGAGCTGGTGAGCGCTCTCGTGCTCGCGGCGCCGTTCGTCCGCGATGGCAAGATCTCCTGGATCCAGCGCCGGCTGATGAGCGTGATGCGGATCCCGTTCCTGACGCTGCCGATCTACATGTCCTACTTCCCGAACTGGGAGCCGCGCCGTCCCCGGACGGAGGACTTCGACGAGCAACTCGCGAAGCTCAAGGCTAACCTCGGCGAGCCCTCACGCCGGCGGGTGATCCGGGCGTACATGTTCGAGCAGTCGCACCGCGAGGCCGAGCGCCGACTCGGCAAGGTCGCTGTCCCGTCGCTCGTGATCATGGGGACCGGAGACGTCGACTGGCCAGATCCGGAGGCGGAGGCGAGATGGATCGTCTCGCAGCTCGGATCCGAGCTGATGCTGCTCGACGGCGCCGGCCATCACCCGCACGTGGAATATCCCTCCGAGGTCGCGAGCGCCGTGACGGCGTTCGCCGAACGGCTCTGAATAGAGCAACCCTCTACTCCGAGCAGGTAGGTCAGCCGCGCAGGAACCGCCCGATCACGGGCCGGATCGCGAGCGCTCGTGGCCCGGTCTGGATCGAGTGACCCACCCCGGGGACCACGACCAGCCTGGAGTTCGGTGCCTTGGCCTCCTCCTGGCGAGCCCACTCGACCGGCGTCGACAGGTCGAGCTGACCGGCCAGCAGCAGCACGGGCACGGGTGGGAGCTTCGCCTCCGGTTCGCCGTAGGGGAGAGCCGGCGGACTCGTGGCCGGCCACGCCAAGCACGCCTGGGTGAGGCCGTTGCCGATCGCCGTCGCTCGGTAGAACGGGAACAGCGCGCGCTCAGGGATCCGGCCGGACTGCCGAGCAAGCATGTCGGCTCGGCTTGCGGGCGAGGTGGCCGGGTCCCACGGGCCGGCGAGGTCCATGCAGACCGTGCTCTCGTGGAGCCCCTGGCTGAGCTCGTCGGCTGACGCACGCGAGTGGCGTTCGACCTTGCGCGCGAGCGAGTCCAGAGCGCGGTAGTCGCCCACCCGGCCGTTGCGAAGTGCCGACAGCAGCGGCCCGAGTGGTGCCGACGCGGCGGTCAGGCTCACGATCGTGTTGAGCAGCTGCGGGCCATCGTGGCGCTTGCGGATCACCTCGCGCACCTCGCGTGCGGGATCCGCGCGGCAGCGCTCGGCGGCACAGGCGAGTCCGAGCACCCGGGGCACGGCCCGGAACACGGCGAGCAGCAGCGTCCCGACGCCCTGTTGCGGCACGACCGAGTCGAGCACCAGGCGTGCGACGTTGTGGGGATAGGTCAATGCGTAGCGCTCCGCGACGTATGTGCCGTAGGAGACGCCGTCGATCGCGAGGCGGCGGCCGCCGACGGCGAGCCGCAGCGCATCGAGGTCGCGGACGGTCTCCGGCGTCGTGAAATAGCGTCGGTTCGGGCCGATTGCCCGCGCGCACGCGGTCACCGCGGGTGGTGGGACGACGGCGAGATCGGATGCGCCCGCCGCCGCCTGAAGCGCCGGGCACCGCAGCGCGCCGGCGCCGGTTCCGCGCTGGTCGATCATCACCAGCCGGTACCCGGACAGCGCCGGCCCAAGGACCGAGCGGATCACGTGCAGGAACCGGACACCCGGCTGGCCGGGCCCTCCGGTGAGAAACAGCAGCACTCCGCGCGGCGCTCGCCCGGTGTTCTGCACCCCAACCGCCAGCCGCAGCGTCCCCGGCGCCTGGCCGGCCCAGTCGAGCGGCACCGCCAAGGTCCCACACGAAAATCCCTTTTGGTGGCGGCACGGGTGCAGCCCGGTCAAGCGCGGCGGGGTCGCAGCCGCGGCCGGGGCTGCGAGCGCGGCGATGCTCGTGAGCGCCGCCAGCGCGACGGTGCACCTTCGGATCACAGGGCTGGCGGGCAAGGCGCGGAGGGTAACGAGAGGCCGCCCCGCCGAGGTGCGGAAGCCTCAGCCTTCGAT
This sequence comes from uncultured Solirubrobacterales bacterium, assembly GCA_963788565.1. Classification (GTDB taxonomy): domain Bacteria; phylum Actinomycetota; class Thermoleophilia; order Solirubrobacterales; family Solirubrobacteraceae; genus Palsa-465. The sequence continues at coordinate 470,351 of CAWBHJ010000003.1, forward strand.
CTCACGGCCGGGACTGCTCGACCGCGCTGATCGCCGCGCCGATCGCAACGGTGAACTTCCGCTTGACCCGGCTCGCCGGTACGTCGCGATGTTCGAGCCACCACCGCCCGACCTGCTCGCCCGCGCCGACGATCAGATGTGCGACGAGTTCGGAGTCACGCGGCGCGAGCGTGGTCGCTTCCCGGAGCAGTTCGATGATCACCCCGGCGTTGCGGTTGCGCATCTCGTTGACGGCGGCGACGGGTGCGTCCCCGTAGAGGACGCACCAGCTGTTCTCCTCGGCCTCGAGCTGGTCGAAGTAGGCGTCGACGACCGCGCTCAGCATCCGCGCCGGATCGGCCGCCCTCGCGGCCTGCTGCATGACTTCGAAGATGCGGGCCCGGGCGCGCTCGACGCACGCTTCGTATAGCCCCTCTTTCGATTCGAAGTACTGATACAGGAGCGCCTTGGTGACGCCGCTGCCCCGCGCGATCGTCTCCATCGAGGCGCCCGCGAAACCGTGTCGGCGGAATTCCTTTTCGGCAGCATCGAGCATCCGCTGCTCGCGCTGCGCGCGTGGCATCCGCTGCTTCTTCGCGGGGGCTGTGGCAGGAGCGCTCACGGGACCGCCGTGACCTTCACGATTGCCGTCACGGTGTGCCTCGGCGCCCGGTCGGCCTGGAACGTGTATTGCTGGAAGCGGTTGCTCGGGCCCAGCGACACGGTGACCGTCAGCCGGCCGGAGGCGTCGCTGGTCACTCTCCTGGTGTGGACGCCGGTCGCGTCGCGGATCCGGAGCTTGAGCGACCGTCGGGGTGTGAACATCCGTCCCGTCGAGATCGTCGCGCTGCCGCTACCCGTCAGCGAGAACGCCCGTCGGCCGCTCGCGGTCAGCGTGCTGAACTCGAGCGCCCGGCGGCGGAGCGTCGCCGACCAGCCGTAGACCGAGTACCGGGGAGCGTCGGCGGTGTAGGTGAAGGACGACGGCGGCGGCTTCGGTTGGTCGAACAGCCGCATCAGCCACGGCAGCGTCTGGCGCAGGTCACGCCGCCAGTACGGCCAGTCGTGCCCGCCCGGCCCGTAGTCGTCCCAGATGCTCGGGATCCCGAGCTTCAGGAGCCGGTCGTGGAACGCGACGTTCATCTGGTGGACGACCACCTCGACGACGTCCCCTCCGCCGAACGGTCCGCCCGGCTGACCGTTGCCGGTCCGCAATGAGAGCGCGAGTCCACGGAGGTTCGCGGCGAGGTCCAGCGGGTTGTGGGCGCGCCAGTTCAGCTCCTGTGTCGAGCGCGGCCCGTAGGTGGCCGGCGGGGTGACCGCGATGTCACCGGGATTGTTCGTGTCGAGCGCGCCGGAAAAGCTCGCCGCCGCACCGAACAGGTCGGGGTGTTGCGCGGCGTAGGTGACCGCGCCGTAGCCGCCCATCGACAGGCCGGCGACCGCCCGCTCGGCCCGGGTCGGGATCGTGCGAAAGTGCGCGTCGATCCACGGCAGCAGCTGGTCGACGTGATAGGTCTCCCACTCCGGCGGGCCACCGCGGCCGCCGTTGTACCAGTTGGTGTAGCCGCCGTCAGGGCCCGAGTCGGGCATCACGACGATCATCGGGTAGGCGAGTGTGAGCTGCGCCGCGTCGCCCTTGTCGGTCCATGACCGGAAGTTGTCGATCGCGCCGTGCAGCAGGTACAGCACCGGGTAGTGCTTGGCGCGGTGTCGCGCGTAACCGCGCGGGAGCAGCACCCGCACGCCGGTGATCCCTTTGACCGCCGGCGTTCTGAAAGCGAGGTGCTCGAGCCGCGGGCCCAGCTTCGACGAGCTCACCAGCCGCAGCGGCGCGGCCCCGGACGCCGGGGGCACGAGGAGGGCCAGGAACCAAGCGGTCGCCGCCGCCGCGATCCTCATCCGTGGCCCAGCAGGTTGAGCGTCCGCAGTGCGGAGCGCGGCTGACGCGACAGCGCGAGGAGCATCTCCGTGAACGAGATCGCCTCGCGGCGCATCTGCCTGACGTCAAGCTTGTCGATCGTGGGGATTCCCCAGTTCAGCAGGTAGGTGGGACCCGTGATGTAGTTGGCCGTCGGGAGCCCGCCCATCGTCCACAGCTGTGTGCCCTCCGCCGGCCAGCCGTTTCCGTCGGGGCTTCCGGGCGTGGCGACGTAGGGTCGCAGCACGCTCGTCGGGTCAGCGCGTGAGCGTTTGATCGCCGCGTAAGCCGCGTCCACGAGCCTGGAATTCTCGGGCGTGAAGATCGTCGCCGGCTCGGCCCGCCCGGTGAGGCGCGTGTGGCCGTCGGGCTGCGGGTTCCACTCGCGCGCGCCGAGATGCTCGAGCGTCAGCGCGGCGGCGGCTCGCGGCAGGATGTCGCGGCGGTGGCGCTCGACGAACGACGTCACGCCGAGCCCGCCGGCGAAGTGGCCGGTCGTGAGCAGGACCATCACGCTCCGCGGCAGGCTTCGCCGCGGAAGCCGCGCAAGGTACTGGCTGATCGCCACGATCGCGTTGGGCCCGTTGTCCTCGATCGCGTTCGGCCCGTCAGTGTGGGAGTGCAGCAGCGTCAACTCGTCCGAGGCGCCCGGGATCAGGCCGATCAGGTTGCGGGTCTGGACCGTCTTGGACTCCGAGCGCAAGACGAGGCGAGCCCTGGCACCGCTCGCGGCCGCGCGCCGTAGCCGGGCGCCGGTGACGCTGTCGACGAACACTCCCGGCACCGGTCGGATCACGCCGTCGTAGGGGTAGTAGGCGCCGTGCGCTGCGTCGGCGGGGAGGTCGAGAACGCACACGCAAGCCGCGGCCTGCGCGCTGACGAGCCCGTTCAGGATCGTGATCAGCGTGGAGATCGAGAACCACGGGCGCGAGTAGATCTCGTCGGCATGCAACTGGTGGGCCGGGTCGTAGCTCTTGTACGCGAGCGCCCCGAGCTCGCCGTAGGTGACGGTCGTGGGCGGCAGCGAGAACAGCGCGATCTTGCCGCGCAGCGACCCTGGCGCGGGGGGTGTGGACGGGTCGACCTCGACGAGCGGCCCGGTCACGCCGCGCGGGCCGGTACCGCCCGAGTAGGGAATGTAGGAGGCGGTCGGGATCTTCTGCGGCGCGCCAACGAGGTCGAGTGACCAGCTGCTCGCGAGCCACCGCCGGTGCGGCACGGGCTCGAACCGCAGCCGGCGGACGCCGGCCACCGCCAGGCGGTCGTGCAGCGTGTCGATGTACCGCTCCTGCACCGCGCTGCCGGTCGCGCGCAGGCCGAGCGCGTCGAGCTCTCGCTGCCACCGGAACAGGACGGTCGCCGGAAGGAATTGAGACGGGTCGATGCGGACCGCATCGGCCGGCCCGAGGCTCCGCGAGGGCCAGTTCCGCGGCCGGGTCGCTGCCAGCGCGTCGAGTGGCAGCGCGCCGGCGGCGAGCGAGCCGGCCGCGAGCGTGAGAAGTCGGCGACGGGAGATCGCCGCCTTGGAGTAGGGGTCGTTGGGGCTGATCAAGGTCGTCCTCCCTTGGTTCTCGCGATGCTCCAGGTCAAGGTTCTCCCCGCTGTCGCCCGAGCGTCGAACGTGGCCTGACCGCCCCCTATCCCGGCCTTCACGGATCGGCCGTTGGCCCGAACCACCGGTGCGCCGTTGCCAGCCGGCAGGCGGATCGTGAAGCCCACCGTGCCGGACGTGAGCGGGCGCACGTACCCCTCGGCGAGCCCGGCGGCGTAGGTGACACCCAGCGTCCTCGTGCGAACCGTGAAGTTCTGGACGGGGAGATGGGGCTCGATCGAGTACCCGGCTGGGTCGCCCTCGATCCCTGCGAGCTTGAACGCGTCGAACAGCGTCCACGCCGCCGAGTGGGTGATCTGCGTCGAATAGCCGCCCTGCAGCTGCGGCGCGCCGCTGATCCCAAGCCCGCACTGACCCGGCGCGGGCCCGGTGAAGCCCGCGCACGTGTCGTCAGCGGAGATGACTCCCGACCAGTCGTTCGGATAGCTGGCGGCGTGTGAGGCGAGGGTGAACCGACGGAAGATGCTCCACGCGTACGCCGCCGCGCCAGGCAGGGTGCGCGATTGCTGGAGGAACGCCCAGACGGCGGGGCCGTCGACGAACCACCACATGTCGCGACCGGGGAAGTAGGCAGAGGTGCTCTGCTCGCCGACGCCTGGGTCGTCCTTGGCCGGGAGCTCCATTGGACCGATCTTCGAGGGACCGTGCAGCTGTCGCGGCGCGCCGAACCCGTCGAGGTATCGCTTCACGTTCGCCATCAGCCGCTGCTGCTGCGGGGGCGTCGGGATCCCCGCCGCGAGCGGCCAGTACTGGCCGTCGCCGAAGATCGTGTCGACGCCGAGCTTTCCAGTCGTCGTGTAGCCGCGCGCGAACCACCCCCGCGGCTGCCACTCGCGGCGCATCACCGAGTCAAGGCGTGCAGCGGTGTCGCGGAGCTGGTTCGCGAAGCCATCTGCGCCCCTCGATGACGCGAGCCCGGCGAGCACCGGATAGATGTAGGCGAAGTTGCCCGTCGTCGAGATCGATTCGCGCATGCCCTCGATCGACGTCGTCAGGTCGAACGTGTCGCCCTCGGTGCCCGACAGGTAGGAGCCGTGGGGTCCGTATCCGATCGCGTGCTCCTGATTGCGGTAGGCGAGCTTCAGGTGCTGCCAGACCGTGCCCGAGCCGCCGCCGTAGTAGCGAACGCGCTGGTTCAGGAAAGCGGTGTCGCGCGTGTTCTCGACGTACTGGACGACCCCGAGGATCAGCCAGAAGTTCAGCTCATCGGCGGTGCCGATCGAGTCGTTGCGCCTGCACATCGGCGAGGTCCCGTAAGGAAGGTCGCCGCTGCCGCCCGGCTGGTACTGGAGCGCCCACACGAGCGTCTCCTTCGCCGCCTGTGGATCGATCAGCATGAGGCCGAGCTCGTGCTCGAGCGGGTCGCGCAGGGCGATGTTGTTCCCCCACGCGTACTGGTAATAGCCGCCCTGCGTGATCACGTGCGTGTGACAGAGCTCCTCGTAGCGCTCGTTGGACTTGACCAGGTAGGCGTCCCATTGCAGCTCGCGGCTCAGCCACGTGTACTTCGGTCCCAGCGAGACCTGCGGTACGTACGCGCGCCACGCCGACATGCTGCGGCCGAGCGGATCTCGAGCGGCGCGGTAGCGCGCGAGAAGACCGCGGATCTGCCGCGGATGGGCCATTCCGTACCCGTAGCGAAGCGTCACCGCCTTGCCCGGCGCGATCCTGACGGTGGTCTTGAACGCGAACAGCGCTGAGCCGGTCGTCCCGAACCGTGAGCTCGGCGCCTGGGCGGGGGTCGCGTGGCCGGCGGTGACCGCCTCCGGGGCCGCCCTTGACCCGTCGCCGAAGAACTGGCCCGTCGAGGTCGCGTGGCCGGTGACCGGGGCGTTCAACGCGCTGGCGAAGATCGCGAGCGGGTGGCGGTCGAGCGGGCCGGCGTCCTGGTCGGCGACGAGCGTCTTGGTGGCGCTCCGGTAGCGGATCGCCGAGACGCCGAGGTGACGGTTGTCGCTGCCGTCCGACACGATCGCCTTTCCCGTCGCGAGCGCGAGCGGGTCCACGTCCCAGTACTCCCACCACGTCGCTGTGACGGGACGGCGCGAGCGGTTGTGCAGCGTGACGTCGTGGAGCACGAGCGGGTCGTCGCCGAACGGGGCGTACACGTACTCATCGACGGACACTGGTGAGGCGCCCGTGCGCCGGTGGAAGTAGCCGACGCCGAACTGCCGCTGCTGCCCGACGCCGGCGGGCAGGTCGTCGTAGTCGGTCGCGATCGTCCGTCCGCCGACGCGCAGATAGCCCCAGCCGCCGGTGTAGTGCCGAGCCGCCGGGTCCGGGTGGTTGGCCCACTCCGACAGGCGGTCCTGACTCCAGAACTGCATCCTTCCGTCGGTGTGCGCGTCGACTTTGTCGTGAGCGTTGGCGACGGAATTCCATCCGTCGCGGCTGCCGCCGAGCGCAGGCTGGACCGCGATCGGGTTGGTGTTCTGGTCGATCTTGTAGTCGTAGGACGGCAGCCCCCAGCGGTCGACCGCCCAGAGGCCGAAGTTGCCGCTCCCGTAGGTCGAGTCGATCGGAACGCGCGCGGCTGCGATCCCGGCCGAGCCGAGCACCAGCAAGGCGAGCGCTACGGCCCCCACGCCCAACTGTGATCGCGATCTCAATCCAACTGCCCCTCACGAAGCGTACTGCTGCGCTGATCCGCTATCTAACTGTCGGTAAGTTAGCAAGACCCGGGAGAACTCGTGCCCGCCGGGCGTTGATTCGCCCAAGGGCCGCGAGTACGATCTCCCGCGCTGGCGCTACGAGGGCGAACCAGACGGAAGGGGTTTCCGGGTGGACGGGGGCGACTGGTCGGGTAGAGATGGCGATTCTGAGCTCTGAGGAGCCGGGTGCAGAGCTCGGCGACCCGCAGCAGCTCCCGGAGTACGACTGGGAGGAGATTCGCCGGCACGACAAGGCGGGAGACTTCTGGATCGGGTTCTGCGGCGGCGTCTACGACGTCAGCGAGTGGATGTACCGCCACCCCGGTGGCGCCGAGATCCTGATCGAAGCGTGGGGGCAGGACGCCACCGAGTTCTTCAACTCGATCGGTCACACCGACGAGGCCTGGCTGCTGACCAACTCGTTCAAGGTCGGGCGGATCAAGGAAGGCTCGGTTCCCCCGGCCGAGGCCGGAACTCCGACGATGACCGTGCCGGACGAGCCTCAGGTCCACGGGCCAGGCGAGCACCAATCCGGCCCGAAGGTCAATCCGCTCCCAGAGCCGGAGGACGCGCCCGAGGACCCGCGCGAGCTGCCGGAGTACGACTGGGACGAGATCCTCCGCCACGACAAGCACGGCGACTACTGGGTCGTGATGTGGGGAGAGGTCTACGACGTCAGCGAGTGGATCTACCACCACCCCGGCGGCGCCGAGGTGCTGCTCGAGTCCTTCGGCCGCTATGCCAGCGACGGGTTCGACGCTGCAGGCCATTCGGACGAGGCCTGGAACCTGGCGCAGACGTTCAAGATCGGGCGGGTCAAGGAGGGCTCGGAGCCGCCCGAGCGAGTCGGGCCGCCGATGCTGTCGAAGGCATTTCCCGGGCCGGGCGCCAGCGAGGCGGACGGCGAGGACTCCGTCGCCGGTCCACGCGAGATCCCATACGCGATCCGTTGGCTGGTTCCCGACGGCGAGCGGTTCGCCAACTTCGACATCCTCAACGACAACGACACCCAGCTCGAGTACTGGAAGCGATTCGGGCACATTTACGCGGTCGGGATTCCGACGAAGAAGTGGCGACTGGTCGTCGTCTCGGACCCCGAGCTGCTCGACGAGGTCTCGGACAACCACGAGCAGTTCGGCAAGCAGGTGCGGGAGATCAACTTCTTCACCCAGCTCGCGAGCTCGCGCGGCGGCGGCATCTCGGTGGTCGAGGACAGCGAGTTCTACGAGCGGGTGCGCCGGGTGATGCTGCCGTGGTACTCGCCCAAGCACCAGAAGACGCAGTTCGAGCGGATGCGCTCGGTCGCGCGGGGGATGCTCGAGGCCTGGGCCCAGATGGACGACGAGCAGCCGCTCGAGATGCGCGAGTGGATGGAGCGCTACAGCCTCGAGATCTCCGGTCGCGGCGCGTGCAACTACGAGTTCCAGCTGCTCGACAAGGACGCGGTCAAGAGCCCCTTCGCCGCGGCGATTCCTGCGAGCACGAAGGAGAGCATCCGGCGGGTGGCCGAGCCATACCCGGACTTCACGCTGCTCTCGGGACCGGCCAAGCGTTCGCTGAAGCGGACCTACAGGCGTCACAACAAGGTCCTGTTCAAGACCGCAGACGCAATCGTGAAGGGCCGGATCGGCACGTGCCCGCTGGGCGAGCAGACCGACCTGCTCACGCGGCTGCTCTCGACGCCGGATCCCGAGACGGGCGAGTACCTCGAGCCCGACGTGATCCGCGACCAGATCCTGATGCACCTCTCCAACGGCTTCAACGGCCCGTCGATCACGGGCGCGTGGCTCGCGTACGTGCTCTCGGAGAACCCGGAGGTCGAGGAGAAGCTGATCGCCGAGATCGACTCGATCACCGGCGGTGACCCCGACTACGAGCTCCAATACACGGACCTGATGGCGCTGCCGTACGCGACGCAGGTGATCAAGGAGACGCTGCGGATCTATCCGCCGATGCCGATCACGATCCGCCGCAGCCTCAAGGACGGGATGCTCGGGCCCTACCGCGTCCGCAAGGACGACGTCATCCTGGTCGGCGCGCTCGCGGCGCAGAGAGACCCGCGCTACTGGGGTGAGCAGGCCGACAAGTTCGACCCCGGCCAGTTCGCGATGGAGAAAGTGGTCGAGCGCCCGCGCCACGCGTTCATTCCGTTCTCGATCGGCAAGCGGCAGTGCATGGCGCAGGAAGTCACGTTCATGATGCTGCGCGTCGCGCTGTTCGAGATCTACAACCGCTACCGGCTGCGGGTGCCGCCCGACGCGAAGGTCGTCAAGAACACGCTGGTGACGACCAAGCCGGCCGCCGTGCCGGTCGTGCGGGCGCTCCGCGAAGGCAAGGAGGAGCGACGGGCGGCACTGGTTCACCGGCGTGCTCTCGACGTCGCGGGCAACGGCGACGCGGCCGGCGGCTCTGGCGCGTGGGATCGGCCATCCGAGATCCCCGAGACCAGCGCCTACCGGCACATCGTCGTCGCTTACGGAAGCAACTTCGGCAGCTGCAAGGAGCTCGCCGAGCGGTTCGCGGAGCGCAGCCGGATCTATGGCTTCACCAACGAGATCCGGCCGCTGGACGAGCTGATCGACGCCGCCGAGCGCTCGCAGCCGTGGCTGCTGGTGGTGATGACCTCGACGTACACCTCGAACCCACCCGGGAACGCGATCGCGTTCAAGTCGTGGCTCGAGGAAGCCGAGCCCGGGTGCGAGACATGGAAGAACTGCCGGTATCTGGTCTGGGGGCTCGGGAACAGCCAGTGGAATGCGTTCCTCGCGTTTCCGCGTTACGTCAACAGCAGGCTCGAAGCGCTTGGCGCCACGTCGGTCGCGACCTTCGGCTTCGGTGACGTCGGCTCGCCGACCTGGGAGGACGTGCACGGGTCCTGGCAGAACCGGGTCTGGCCGGCGCTGATCGATCTGGCCGGGGCGCAGCCGAGCGAGGCCGCGGCAGCGAGGCTCGCCGTCGAGAGGGCGGCCGAGGAGAAGCTCACCGAAACCGACTCGAACACCGCGATGGAGCTGTCACTGGACGGACAGATCATCGCTCCGGAGATCCTTACCAACGCCGTCGGCCTCACCACCCACGCGGTCACCGCGGAGGTCTGTCAGGAGCTTCAGGCGGACGAGTCCCCGGCCAAGACGCGGCATCTCGAGGTGACACTTCCGGACGGGTTCGAGTACACCGCCGGGGACCACCTTGGCGTTTGTCCTCAGAACGACGAGCAGGCCGTGGCCCGGTTGGCGGCGTTGCTCGGCGCCGCGCCCGACGGGGTATTCGCGGTGCCGCGCAGCATGAACGTCCGCGCGGTTCCCAAAGGCGTCGCTCTCCAGGTGCGCAACGTGCTCATGTGCCTGGTCGACATCACGTCGAAGCCCACGATTCCACTGATCGACCTGCTGCTCGAGAAGGTCACCGAGCCGGACGAACGGGCGAGGTTGGAGGAGATCAAGCAAGCCCTCCTGAGCCAGGACGGCTCCGACTCACCGCTACATCGAGCGCTGAGCGCGGGCGGGTACAGCCCGCTGTCGCTGCTCGAGCAGTTCCCCGATTGTGAGCTGAACATCTTCGAGTTCCTGCAGGTCGCGCAGCCGCTGCGCCCGCGCTATTACTCGACGTGCTCGAGTCCCAGGATTCACGGGCCGGGTATCGCGCACGTCGCCGTCGGCAAGAGCCCGAGGCCCGTGCCGGGCATGGACGGCCGCGTGTTCCACGGCATGAGCTCCGGCTACGTGCACCGCCTGCGAGAGGGGGACCGGGTGAATGTGTTCCTCGACCGCGCCGAGGGCTTCCACCTGCAGGCGGACGGCTCACGGCCCATGATCTTTGTCTCTGCCGGCACGGGCTACGCGCCGATGCGAGCGTTCCTCTGGGAGCGCCTGGCGATGCAGCGCGAAGGCGCGGCGCTCGGTCCCGCGGTGTTGTTCAACGGGATTCGATCGAGCACGCTCGACTACATCTACCAAGAGGAGATCGCGAGCTTCGTCGAGCAGGGCGTGCTCGATCACCTCCATGTAGCGATGTCCCGCGAGGTCCCGGGGGAGCGGGTCTACGTGCAGGACCTGCTTCGGCAACAGGGCGAGCTCGTCTGGACCCTCGTGGACGAGGGCGCGTTCGTCTACGTATGCGGATCGCAGGCGATGCGTGAGGAGGTGCGGGGGGCGTTGACCGCGGTGTTCGCGGAGCACGGCGGCCTGACGTCGACCGAGGCGGACGCGTATTTGGACGAGCTGGAGATGACCGAAAAGCGCTACCGGCCCGACGTATGGAGCTGAAGGGGGAACGATGGACCTTGCTGCCCTGATCCTGATGGCCGGCGCGGTGGCGACGTTCGCGTTCGCGGCCAGCGGCCGCGAGTTGCGTCGCTTCAACGAGATCTCAGTCGGACTGGTGTTGGTGACGCTCGCGCTGATCTGTCAGTTCACCTCGATCACCAACACGCACATCGGTCACTAACCGGCGGGCCGGACTGAGGCGAGCGCCAGGAACGTGCGGGCGGCCGCTGACAGCGGACCGTCGCGGTGGACCAGGCCAACCTCGCGCGTGATCTTCGGTCGGGCGCTGCGGACGACCGCGCCCCGCCGCTGCGCCTCGCGCGCCTGCGGCGCCGGCAGGAGCGCGGCGCCGGCCCCGGCGAGCACGAGCGGGACGACTGCCTCGCGGGACGCGGTCACGACCGCGATCTGCGGCGTGACGCCGACCGCCGCGAGCGCCTGCTCGAGCAGGATCCGGGTCGAGGTGCCAGCGGGGGTGACCACCAGCGGCGTATGCGCGAGCTCGCGCGCTCCAAGCACTCGCCCGTCGCGCGCATCGGCACCCGGCGGCAACACGAACAGCAGCTCCTGTTCTCCGAGCGGGTGAGCGATCAGACCGGTTCCGGCGAGCGGAAGGTGCGCCGCCCCGAGCTCGCAAGCTCCCCCGCCGACGAGCTCGCGGATCCCGTTCGCGCCCTCGGGCTCGGCGACGCGAACCTCAACCCTCGGATAGCGATCGCGGAACTCGCCGATCAGTGGCGCCATCGGGTCCACGGCGAGCGTTGACAGCGTTGCGATCTCGAGCGTTCCCACCCGCAACTCGGCCACGCCGCTGATCACGTTCCGGGCTTCGTCGATCGCTCGGATGATCTGGCGGGCCGGTCCGACGAACGCCTCGCCGGCGTCGCTGAGGCGGAGACCCCGACCGAGTCTGTGAAACAGCGGCGCGCCGAGTTCCGCCTCGAACGTCCGCAGCGCCTGGGAGAGCGACGGCTGCGCGACGTGCAGCCGCTCGGCCGCGCGGGTCACGCCCCCCTCGTCCACGACCGCCAGGAAGTAGCGGAGCCGTCGCTCATCCATAGGCAATCACAGTACAGCGCATTCAAAGTTCGTCTTTGACCTATCACCGAACGATCACTGGAATGGGACCCATGGACGGGTGGGCATCTCCACGCTCGCTGCGCCAGCACTTCCTGACCGAACCGCGGCGCCTCAGCAGCGTGCGCTCGAGTCCTCGAGCCCACTGGTATCTGCTCGGCACCGTCTGCATCGGCGCGTTCATGGGTCAGCTCGACGCGAGCATCGTCACGCTCGCGCTGCCGCGGCTCGGACGGGACCTGCACGCTCACATCGGCGCGGTCGAGTGGGTCGCGCTCTCGTACCTGTTGGTGCTGGTCGCGACGGTCGCGATCGTCGGTCGGATCGCCGATGCGATCGGGCGAAAGCTCCTCTACGTATACGGGTTCGGCGTGTTCACTGCTGGATCCGCGCTGTGCGGGGTGGCGCCGACGCTCGGCGTGCTGATCGCCGCGCGGGTGCTGCAGGCGCTCGGCGCGGCGATGCTGCAAGCGAACGGCATCGCGCTCATCGCCGAGGCGACGCCGCGACCGCTGCTCGGCCGAGCGATTGGCGTCCAAGGCACCGCCCAGGCGCTCGGCCTGGCGCTCGGCCCCGCGGTCGGCGGACTGCTGATGGCGCTCGGCGGGTGGCGGCTGATCTTCCTCGTGAACATTCCCGCGGGGGCGGTCGGCCTGGTGCTCGGCTGGCTGCTGGTGCCGCGCAGCCGCTCGCGCAGGCCGATCGGAAAGCCCGACAAGCTCGGCGCGCTTCTACTCGCGACCGCCGTGATAGGACCGATCTCATATCTGTCGCTGGCGGGACGCGAGGGGTATGGCGACCCGTTGCTGCTGGCCGCGCTGGCCGCCGGCATCGCCGCGGCGATTGCGTTCGTGCGCCATGAGCGCCGGCTCGAGGACCCGCTGATCGACCTGACGCTGTTCGCGCGCCCCGTCCTGCGGATCGGGTTGAGCTCCGGACTGATCTCGTACCTGGTCCTGTTCGGGACGCTGTTCGTCGTCCCCTACTACCTGTCGGCCGGCGATGTCGGCGCGGTCCAAATCGGGCTGGAGCTTTCGATCCTTCCGGTCGCGCTCGGGATCGCGGCGCTGACCGCCGGCCGGCTCCTGAGCCGCGAGCGGGAGCGCCTGCTCACCGGCGGAGGGATGGTCCTGACCGCGGTTGGCCTGCTCGTCGTCGCGCTACGGCACGACACGGCCTCGCTGCTCGGCGGGCTCGCGCTCGCCGGCGTCGGGCTGGGGGCGTTCACGCCCGCGAACAACGCGACGATCATGGCGGCCGCGCCCAAGCGCCACACCGGCTCGGTCGGCGGTGTGCTGAACATGACGCGTGGCTTCGGCACCGCGCTCGGAGTCGCGCTCGCCGGCGCGCTGTTCACCGCCGTCAGCGGAGCGGGACACACGGCCGCCTCCGCGGACGCCGCGGGACGCGGGCTCGCGCTCGCGCTCGCGGCGCTGGCGGGTCTGGCGCTCGCGGCGGGCGTCGTACTGCTCGTTTCCAGGCGCGCCGGTAAGCCCCCGCTCCAATACCGTCCCGCCGGTGGAGTTCAGCCGCGAGCTGCGCAACGACGTCCTGGCCGGCGACATCACGCTCACGGTCCGCCTATGGCAGCGGCCACAGGTGAAGGAGGGCGGGCGCTACCGGGTTGGCCTGGGAGAGATCGAGGTTGACGCGATCGAGCTAGTTCCGTTCGCGGCGATCACGGCGAAGGACGTTCGGCGAGCGGGCGAGCCGGACCGCGAGACGCTCCGCCGCCGCGCCGCGCACGCGGGACCGATCGCGGAGGACACACTTGTCTACCGGATCGAGTTCCACGCGCTGGGCACCGACGAGGCGGCCGTGGGGCCTGCAGGCTCTGCGGGCCCCGACGACCGGCACTGACCGACCACGCCGCCGCGTGGGAGGGTGCCGATGCCCGCCTAGCGGGCTGATTCCGCGTGGTTGGGCGCCGGTGACGGGGCGCGAGGGCACCCCGTCACGCCGGGCCGACGAACCGAGGGCTCGTTCGTTGCGATCTGCGCGGCCGCGGCCGACGTTCGCAACAAGGGTGCCCGCTACGGGCGTTCTTGTTGCAACGATCCGAGCGCGCTCGAAAGGTGCAACAAGAACCTCCCGATCCTGCTCGGCGGCGCGCCCAACCATCACCTCGCGATCGAGGTGCACTTCACGCCGCTGCTTTACGAGCTCGCGCTGGCCGCTTAGGCCGCAGCCAACGGAGGACGCGAACGTCAGGCCGCCGGCACGGCGGCTAGTGGCACGTGGGTCGGATCGTCGGCCGACCGCTGGTCCTGGCGGTTTATCCGTGCACGCTGGGCTCGGCGGAGATGTGCTGCTCTCCGATCAGCTCGGAGTGGTACCCGTGGTGCATGAGCACCCGGACGAGCTGGTGGTCGAGATCGTTGAGCGTGAAGCCCCGATGGGCCAGGCCCATCATCCCGTTCGTGTGGCAGTACTCGCCCGTCAGCAGCGCTGCCCGGGACCCAGAGCACGATGGCGCAGCGCAGAAGGCGTTGCGGAACATGATCCCCTGGTCGGCGAGCCACTGGACGTTCGGGGTAGGAATCGCGTGGCCGTACGGCTGAACGTACTTGCCGGTGTCGTGCGAGTGGATGTAGAGAATGTTTGGACGCATCAGCGGACGAACCGGACCGGTGCGTCCCGATGGTACGTCTCATACCACTCGTCGCTGAGATCGTCGGACTGGCGTACGGTCCGAGCCTCGGGCTCCCACTCCGGCGGCACCGGCACGCCGACGGCGGCGGCGACACGACGGACCGAGCCGTCCGGGTCCGGCTCGACATCCTCCTCATAGATGAGCTCGAGCGCGTCGATCCCGTGCTCGTCGAAGAAGCGCCCCCACGCATCATCGTCGGCGCTCAGCCGGCGGCGGAGGTGCTCGACCCCCTCGAAGCTGTAGGTCAAGACCGGGGACTCGTGGTTGCCTCGCGACCGCTCGAGACGCCACGTGCGTGTTTGCAGGGCTCGCCAGAGGCTGATCGCCTGGCGCACCTTGTCGCGGCGACGCATCCACACGAAACGGACTCCGTCTTGGCCGTCGAACAGCTCTTCGAGCAGCTCGAGCCGGCTGAGCCCGGCGAAACGTTCGATCGCCGCCGCGTGCTGCTCGAGGTCCGGGAGCTGGTTCCACATGATCTTCGCGCCGAAGACGCCGTTCGGCGTGGTCCCGAGCGCGAACGTGCGATCCAGGTGGGCCTCCCAGCCGTCGACCGTAGTCAGACTCGAGTAGTCCGGTGCGTCGGTCACTCGCTCGTCGTCACGGATTCCAGTCCCTGTCCGCGGCAGCCCGGCCAGGAAGTAGGCAGGGTGCGGCGGCAGGCCCGTCTCGGCTCGAGCCTCGAAGAACTCGTCGGGGTCGCCCAGCGCATGCGTGCTGGCGAGCGGCCGACAGAGATACGTGCTGCCGCTGCGCTGCGTCGAGCACACGAGGTAAGCGCGCCGGAGCGGGGGCATACATGACTAATTCTAGTGAGTTAGTCACGATCGCCGTGGAGATACGAAGACGCACGGCCACCGCGATCAAGGGATATTCGCGGGTCCGACCGCTCCATCGGGTCGGAACACCAAGCGTCCTCGCGGGAAAACACCAACCGCGGGTGACGGCCGACCACAATGGCGGACCGCCGCGCGCGCCGTAGCTTCCGCGTCATGGCGGTGGTCTTCAATCTGAATCATCCGGCGCACTACGTGCACTGGCACTTCTTCCAGATGTCGGTGTCGAACGTGATCGTGATCGCGCTGATGCTGATCGTGTTCGTGCTCGCGATCGTGCTGCCGTTCCCGCGGGGGAAGCGGCTCGGGGGCGGCGCGTGAGCACGACGGCTCCACCGAGCGGCGGGAGCCCCGCCAGCAGCTCCTGGACCGTCCGCCTGCGCCGCCGCCTCGTCGGTGCGCTGCCGCCGGAGAAGCTGCTTCCGGACGGGCAACCCGCGTACGTGTCGTCCTGGATCTACGTGTTCGGCGTGCTGACCCTCACCTCGCTGGTGGTGATCATTCTCTCGGGCTCGATCCTCGCGCTGAAGGGACCGGGCTGGTGGCACTTCACCGGGATCGGTCACTTCTTCAACAGCATCCATCTGTGGTCGGTGGAGCTGTTCTTCTTCTTCATGGTGATCCACCTGTGGGGCAAGTACTGGATGGCGGCGTGGCGGGGTGGCCGCAAGAAGATCTGGATCACCGGCGCGGTGACCTTCCTGGTCGCGATCCCGTGTGCGCTGACCGGCTACGTCTCGCAACAGAACTTCGACGCGCAATGGATCTCGACGCAGGCGAAGGACGCCTTCAACTCTGTCGGGATCGGGGCGTTCTTCAACCTTCTGAACTTCGGGCAGATGTACAGCTACCACGTGCTGCTGCTCCCAGTGGCCGTGGTGGCGCTCGTGGCCGGTCACGTCCTGCTCGTCCGCAAGCACGGTGTCGTGCCGCCGTTCCCGCTGGCTGATATCGGCTCAGAGCAAGAGCCGCCGCATAAGCCGGCTCCGAATGGCCCCGAGGCGACCGCTGTTGGAGCGCAGGACTCCGGGACATGAGCCGCGAGTCGCGCCGGCGGATCGAGACGGAGTCGCGCGAGTGGCACGGCGCGTACCGGCACTACGACATCGTCAAGGAGTTCTCGATCGCGCTCGGGGTCGTCCTGGCCCTTACGGTGATCCTGACCATTCTCTTCTCCTCTCCCGACGAGAAGGCGAGCACGATCCAATCGTGGGCCCGCACCGACCCGGTCGACTTTGTGACCACGGCGACGACGGAGCTCGACGGGTCGAGCGGTACGGGCGGCTACGGGCCCCCTTACAACCACGCGTCCGACGGGCAG
The DNA here is from genome assembly GCA_963788565.1 of uncultured Solirubrobacterales bacterium. GTDB lineage: Bacteria > Actinomycetota > Thermoleophilia > Solirubrobacterales > Solirubrobacteraceae > Palsa-465. The sequence goes on from CAWBHJ010000003.1 coordinate 486,666, forward strand.
CACATGTGGTTCATCCACCTGCAGAAATGGTTCGGCGTCAGCCACCCGGTCGACACCGCGCAGGACTTCGTGATCCACCCGTTGCGGGCGATCCCCGGATCGCCGGTCCTCCAGGCCGCGGTCACGACCTACCAGACCGCGCCCGCCAAGCTCCAGACGGCTTGGACGAGCGCGTACGAGACGGCGCTGGGCAAGGGGAGCGTCGGCTCGAGCGGCGCGGTCGCCGTCCCGCGCGGGAACTACGGGCCGCTCCCAATCATGATGAACGCGCTGCTGGCCGACGCGGAGGCCGGTGGCGTCGACGGCGCGCTGCTGACGAGCAGGCAGTTCTACAACACCGACTACACCAAGCCGCTGCTGTTCCTCGCCGACGGCAGCGTGCTCTCGGACCGCGCCCAGGCCGAGCACCTGCTCGGCGAGCAGTGGGGGATGATGAACGAGACGGGCAGCTTCCCCGGCCAGGTGTGGCTGTGGCTGTACACGTTCTGGTACCAGATCAAGCCGTTCTCGACCTCCGACAACGCCGACGTCCTGGTGATGAGCGTGATGGGCGTCCTCAGCCTCGCGTTCATTCTGATCCCGTTCATTCCGGGGGTCCGTGACATCCCGCGCTGGATCCCGATCTACAAGCTGATCTGGCGCGATCACTATCGCGGGGCGCGATAGCGCTAGGGCCGGCCGAGGCGCCCATCGTGGCTGCTACTTGGCGTCGCGCGGAGGTCGCGCTTGCCGGCGAGGCCGCGGCTTCGCCGGCCGGCGCTCGAGCCCGACCGCCGTCTTCGCGCGCTCGGACGGCTCGCGCATCGCGGCGACCGTTCGCTCGAACAGCTCGGCTTCGACATTCGCGAGGCGGGCGGTCTCCTCGAGGGCGCGGCCCGCGGTCTCGAGCGCCTCGGCCTGACTGCGCAGCATCTGGCCACTCTGCTCGAGCAGATCGAAGATTGCATCGGACGGCGCGAACAGACGACCGGCCAGCTGCTTCTGCAGTCGCTGCTCACGCTCGATCAGCTCCTGCACGAGCTCCATCTGCCGTTGCATCGGCTCGAGCAGCTGGCGTGGAACTCCGGCGACGCCGCCGACCGATGCCGCCGAGGAGACGACCGAGTCCATCACCTTCTGCCACTCGCGCAGCAGGTCGCGGCCGCTGAGATCAGGCATCGCAAGGATCATCGCTCACCGAGGCGGTCTCCGCCAGCGCCCCCGTGCCGCGAACTACCAATTCCCGCTGCTGGCTTTGCGATATCCGGGCGTCTCCGCTCGTCTCACGCGGCCGCGGTTCGGTCGCGTGCCTCGAGGTACGGCGCCAGATACTTAGCGGCGATCTTCGCGCCCGACGGCCAGGTCGGCTCCTCGCTCACCTCGGAGCTCGAGCCGTGGCCTCCCGTGATGTGCGCGCTCAGGTACAGCGGTCGGTCGCCACCGAGCAGGATTCCATGGACCATTGGGTGGAACTTTGTCGGCTCGACAGGGGCGCCGGCGAGCGCCGCGATCGACTCGGCGGCGACGTCCGCCTGCTGAGCGGCGATGCCGCCGTACTTGACGGCGAAGTCGGTCGCGTCGCCCGCGGCGAACACGGAGTCGAGGCCCTGGACCTCGCAATGGGCGTCGATCGAGATGAAGCCGTGGCCGTCGTGCTTCGGCACGCCGGGTGTGGAGGGGCCGAACAGCTCGGGCAACGCGACGACCCGGTCGACGTAGAGGCTGCGGTTACCAGGGTGAAGTGCGACCTCGCCCGGGTGCGGGGTCTCGGCGTGGGTGGAGCAGACCGTCAGGATCCCGTTGCGCTCGAGCAGCTCCTGGACCTTCTCGCTGACCGCCGTTCCGAACACGGCCAGCGGCGCGTCCTCGGCGGTGACGATCGTGACCGAGACCTCCTCGTTGAGGTCGTAGGCCCGCCGTGCGGTCATCAGCGCCAACTCGTAGAGCGGAAGAGGCCACGCCATCCGGCCGGGCGCGATGAACGCGAGCTTGTGGGCGTAACCGCCCTCGACGTCCTGGATGAGGCCATGCAGCTGCTCGTCGAACTGGCGATCGTCGAGCGTCAGCGCATGCTTGAAGCGGGCGTGAGGACGTGCGCCGAGCGCCAGCAGCAACGCGTCGTATCCGAGCTGCTCGTCGTGCTCCGTGTGCACGATTCGTTGCTCTGGGTCCAGCCACTTGAAGGCGTCCTGCTTCAGCTCGAAGCCGACGTCGTTCGCGATGGCCTTCAGCGGGTAGTGGCGAGCGAGCGGGCCACCGAATGGCTCGCGGACCCTCATCGGGCGGTACACGAACTCGACCTGCGGGGCGAGCATCGTGATCTCAACACGCTCGCCGGCGAGGTCGCGCAGCGCGAGCGCGGCCTCGAGTCCCGCGACTCCGCCGCCGGCGATCACCACCTTGCAGGGCTTGGATTCGGCGGAGCTCACGAGCGGGCACGCTAACGCCCAGACCGCTTACGAGCCAGCCGCCCGTCCCCACAACGTCAGTTGTGGGGAACTACTGACGCCGTTGGTCGGGCCAGCGAACCGGACGCTCGGGATCATGCCCCCAGTGCTCCCGGCGCAACTCGTCCCGGATGTTCTTCTGAACTCCGTCGTCGGCCTGCTCGAGCTCCTTCATCTCTCGGGCGAGCTCCCGTTCCTCATCCGCCAGGCGCCGCTCCTGCTTGCCGATCGCGAGCTCCTCGCCGACCTCGGCTCCGCGCAACCGGTCCTTATCTCGCTCATCCATACCGGACACTCTGCGTGACAGCCGGGCGATTCTCATCCGGGGATCCCCGCAAAACGCTGGAGTCGCGGAAGGTCGCGCCGCGTAGCGCGGGCGTACTGCTCGCGTCAGCGCGTGAAGTCGACCGGACCGCGGAACCACCCGAGCTTCTCGATCCACCAGGTGAGGCCACCTCCTGGTAAGCGCCGACCAGCTCGTGATCCGGACCGGCGGATTGGCCCCTACCACGACGTCGAACGCCGTCGCCGGGCTGGTTCGATGCGACTGGGTGTACTCGACGGTGGCTTGAGCTGCCGGCGTGGGTAGCTCGGCGTCTCCGACCCCTTCGAAGGTAGGAAACACACCGTCGAAACGAGCCGCCCGCCGGAACGATCGTCGCGTTGGCCAGCGCCCCCCGATCCAGATCGGCGGCCTGGGCCGCTGGACTGGCGAGGGCGCGAACAGGCTCTCCGCAACGCTGTAGTGACGGCCCTCGTAAGAAAACGGCTGGCCACTCCACAGGCCGCAGACGATGTCGAGTCCCTCATCGACCAGTTCGTGGCGCCGCCCCGGATCTGGATCCTCGCCGAACGCGGCGAACTCCTCCCGACCCAGTGAGCCAAGCCCAACCCCAACGATCAGCCGACCCTCCGACAGCACGTCAAGCGTCGCCATCTCACGAGCGAATTTCCACGGGCGGCGGCGAGCCAGAGCCGCGATCAACACCCCAATTCGCATCCGGCTCGTCCGGACGGCGATCGCCGCGACGCTCACGTAAGGATCCGCGACCGCCCACCCCCGCTCGCGGTACGCGAGGTGATCCCAGATAAAGAAGCCATCCCAGCCGCTGCTCTCGGCCCGGCACGCGAGCTCAACCAACAGACGCGGATCACCGTACTCGCCCACATTCGGCACTCCCACAGCGCAGCGCACACCAGACATCTAGCGCCGAAGGATCGCACCAGCGGACGCGAGAGCGGCCCTTCATCTTGGCCCCGAGGTCCGCGGGGCGCGCCGCGCCGAAACTACGCATCGGGCCCTGTAGGTAGAAGTCCCGTATTCGCGAAGCGGTTGCCTACGAATGTCGCTTCGCCTTGCTGTCCCTACGTTCGCTCCACGGATGACGTCGACGAGCGAAGACCCGCACGCCTCCAAAGACCGTCTGCACGTGGTCATCGCGGGCGGCGGTGTCGCCGCACTAGAGGTGCTGCTGGCCCTCCGGGATCTAGCCGGGCGCCGCATTACGGTAACGCTGCTGGCGTCCACCCGAGAGTTCGTCTACCGCCCGGTCACGGTGGGAGAGGCGTTCGGCCGTAGTGAGGCGCGCAGCTACTCGCTCGTGGATATCGCGAACGACCAGCACGCCCGGCTGATATGGGATTCGCTGAAGCGGGTCGATCTCGAGCGTCGCGCGGCGGTCACGGGAGTCGGTGAGGCGATCGAGTTCGACCGCCTCGTGGTCGCGACCGGAGCCGTGCCGCACGACCCGCTCCCAGGCGCGCTCACGTTCGGCGGTCGTGATGACGTACCGGCCTTGCAAGAGCTGCTGGACGAGCTTGTCCGAGGCGAGGCCCACTCCGTCGCCTTCGCACTGCCCGCGGAGCGGATGTGGGCGCTGCCGCTCTACGAGCTGGCCTTGATGACAGCCGAGGGCCTGCGCGATCGCGGCGCGCGCGTTCCGGTGACGCTCGTGACCCCGGAGGAGGAGCCGCTCGAGCTGTTCGGCCCGGCGGCGGGTATGGCCGTCCGCGGGTTGCTCGAGGCGCGGGGCGTGACGCTCCGAACCTCATCGCTGCCGGCGAAGGTCGGTCGTCGGGTACTGACGCTGGCCGGCGGGGGAGAGGTGTTCGTGGACAGGGTCGTCACCGTGCCCGAGCTTGACGGACCTCGACTCACAGGTGTCCCGCACGACCGGAAGGGATTCATCCCGGTGGATTCTCATGGTCGCGTCGTCGGCGCCGAATGCGTCTACGCCGCCGGGGACGCGACCGCGTTTCCGATCAAACAGGGTGGGCTGGCGACGCAGCAGGCCGATGCCGTCGCCGAAGCGATTGCAGCCGAGGCGGGGGCGGAGCTCGATCCGCGCCCGTTCCAGCCGGTGCTACGCGGTCTGCTGATGACCGGGGGCGCACCGCTGTACATCCGGGCTGAGCCACAACGCCTCGCACGAGAGTCAAGCGTGGCGATCGAGGCCGCTGTCAGGCCTCGGACCCGGCGCGACACTTCGGCTGCGGCCGGCCAACCCCTGTGGTGGCCGCCGGCGAAGATCGCCGGACGCTACCTGGCGCCGTACCTGGCGACGGCGCGTCCACGGCTGTTCTCGAGCCAGCTGCTTTCGGACCGCCCCCCGGGAGCCGCGGTCTCCGAGGCCGAGCACCGAGACGCGCTTGAGCTCGCGTTGCTGCTGGCGGAGCTCGACGCGCGGTGGGGCGACCACCGCTCGGCGCTTGACGCTCTCGATGCTGCCGAGGCGCTGGAGGGAGCACTGCCTCCGGAGTACGAGGCGATGCGACGCGAGTGGCGAGCCGCGGCGAAACACGGTGGTTAGTAGTGGATGCGGAGCGTGAACTGCTCGAGCTCGGCCGGCGCGAGTGCTTGGAGCTGCTCGGCTCGAACGACTTCGGGCGGCTGGCGGTGGCTGGCGGTGGCCAGGCGCCCGTCATCCGTCCTGTCAACTACGCGTTCGACGCGGCGACACAGTCCGTGGTGTTTCGTACAGCCCGCGGCTCGAAGTTCCACTCGCTGGCTCGCGCCACGCACGCTGCGTTCGAGACCGACCGCGTTGACGTGAGCACCCGCACCGGTTGGAGCGTGATCATCGTTGGGGTCACCGAGGAGGTCACTGGCCCGGCGGAGCTGCGGCGGCTCGGCAACCTCGGACTCGATCCGTGGATCCCCGGCGACAAGCACCACTGGGTCCGGATCCGGGCACGGACGGTGTCCGGCCGTCGCATCAAGCTCGTTTGACTAGGCGCTCGCGCGAGCCGCCGACGCGTTCCCATTGCGGGTCGGGAGGATTTCGTCCTGCTCTAGCACGACTTCCGCGATCAGCGTGCCGATGCCTTGACGCTTGGCGTCACGCGCAATCCGCGCGATCAACGCGTTCGCGAGCCCGTGGTAGCCAGGTCCTTGGTCGACGTCGACCGCGACCTCGCCCCTCCGTCCATAGATCCGGACGCAGGCGACATGTCCGACGAGCCTTCCCCCCGGGTGGAGAGCGACGACCCCGAAGTGATCCCTTCCGTCGGGGTTGGCGGCCCATCGTGCCATCGCTTCGAGATCGAGCGCGGGGAAGACGAAACGCAGTCGGGGTGATTCGGACGGGACCGAGCGGAAGAGCGCCAGGAGTGCATCGGCGTCGCCAGGAGTTGGCGGACGGGTCGGCAGCCGTGTGCCATCAAGAAGCTCAATCGACCCTGATGTCGAATCCATTGCTCGACCGTAGGCCGCGATGGGAGCTGCGTCATTGACCGTCGGCACCAGACCCGCTTCAGGTATCCCGCATGATGAACTGCGGAAAACCCTCAATTCGCGCGCGAGGGCCGATGTGTACGTTGCAAGGGGATGAGTGAGGGAAATAGTTCCGTGGCGCAGCCGATTCGGATTGTCCTGGCCGACGATCACGCTGTGATGCGGTCTGGGCTTCGGATGCTGCTCGAGGCCGAACCGGACCTGGAGGTGGTCGCCGAGGCCGGCGATGCCAAGACCGCGGCTCGCTACGTCAGAGGCCACAAGCCCGACGTCCTGATTCTCGACCTGAACATGCCGGGAGGGTCAGGCCTCGACGTGATCCCGCAGTTATCGAGCGACATGCCAGGCACGAAGATCGTTGTGCTGACGATGCAGCGGGATCACGCATTTGCTCGCCAAGCGCTTGTGGCCGGCGCCACGGGCTACGTCCTTAAGAGCGCAGCCGACGCGGAGCTCGTGTTGGCGGTGCGGCTCGCGGCGGAGGGCGAGACCTACCTGAACCCCCAGCTCGGAGCCAAGCTCGCCGCCGAGCCGGCCGACGCACGACCGGGGAACCTCAGCCAGCGCGAGCTTGAAGTTCTGCGGCTGATTGCGCTCGGCCATACCAATCCTGAGATCGCGTCCCAGCTCTACGTCTCGGTCCGGACGGTTGAGGCACACCGCGCGCACATCCACGACAAGCTGCGGCTGACGAGGCGTGCCGACCTCGTGAGGTTCGCGCTCGAGCATCGGCTGATCGAGACCCCACCGGTCGACGTCTAGTTCATCCGGTGGCGGCGGTCATGCTGGCGCGGGCAACGTGGCCCGCACGGCGGTGCCGGAGCTCCCAGACTCGACTGTCAGCGAGCCTCCCGCAAGCATCATCCGTTCCCGCATTCCAGCTAGCCCGAAGCCGGTGCTGGGGTCCGAGACGTCGAACCCCGTGCCGTCGTCGACCACCTCGACCGTCACCGAGCCGTTCGATGCGGACACTCCAACCCTCACGCTGCTTGCTTTCGCGTGCTTGGCCACGTTGTTCAGCGCCTCTTGCACCAGGCGGTAGACCGTCGTTTCGACTTCCGGCGCTAAGCGTGGGGCGCGCTCGACGGGGTCGGGAAGTTCGAGTTCGCAGACAACCTCGGCGCCGTGCAGCGCGGCATGGCGTTCGGCGAGCGCTTCGATCGCTGGACGCAACCCCAGATCATCGAGCGCCGCCGGTCGAAGCTCGCTGATCACCGTATGGACGCTCTCGATCTGCTCTTCGAGGCCGTCCGCAAGCTGCTCAAGCGCCGTGCGCATCTGCTCTTGATCGCCGGCGCGGTTCGCGGCCGATGCGAGGACCTTCATGCTCCCGAGCGCCTGCAGGGTCTCATCGTGAAGCTCGCGCGCCCAACGCTTTCGCTCGGCCTCCGCAGCATCGAGCGAATGCTTGAGGCGGTCTGCCCGCACGGTCTGCGCGGTCGCCACCGCGGTCGCCGCGCTGGCGGCAAACGCAGCCAGGAGCTGCTCGTCGTCGGGAGCGAATTCGGGCGATGCCTCACCGCGGTCGAACGCCGCCATCACCCCGAGCGCCTCGCCGCGGTAGAGGAGCGGGACGAGCAGCGCGAAACGCGCGTCCGGCACTCCTAGCCGATCTGGCGAAATCCGTAACTGCGAAACAGGGTCAGCTACCCGCGTTGCACGCTTCGCCAGCATCACATCGCCGGATGTCGACTCGGCAACTGGGATTCGTGCGCCGATCCTCGCATGCGCGTGTCCAGCCCCTGACGCGATCACGAGGTCGTCGCCGTCCCGTAAAAGGATCAGCAGGCTGCGTGCGCCGACGATCGCCCGTCCGCGCTTGGTGATCAGCTCGAGCACCCGGCCTATGTCGGTCTCGGCGCCAACCGCGACCGCGACCGCCTGGGTCGCTTCCAGACGCCTGACCGCTTTTTCGAGCTGCACCTGACGGTCGGCGCCGGCCTTGAGCACGCGGGAATGTTCGATCGCGATCGACGCCCACGCAGCGAGTGTCGTCACGGCGCGCTCGTCAGCCTCGCTGAACTCACCGGCCGTCTTCTCGGTCAGGTAGAGATTGCCCCACGCCCGGCCGCGGATGATGATCGGAACACCCAGGAACGCTCGCATCGGCGGATGCCCGGCGGGGAATCCAAATGAGCTCGGATGGGCATTCAGGTCGGCGATCCGCAGCGGCGCCGGCTTCTCGATTAGCAGCCCGAGGACCCCCCGCCCGAGCGGCCGGTCGCCGATCGACCGCTCTTCGGCATCGGATAGGCCTCGGGTGACGAATCGCTCGAGCTCGCGACGCTCAGGGTCGAGGATTCCGAGCGCCGCGTACCGTGCGCCCGTGATCGAGCGAGCCGTCTCGAGGATCCGATCAAGCAGCTCGTCGAGGTCCACCTCGGACACGAGCGCAGGGCCGAGCTCGATCAGGTGCTGCAGTTGGCTTTCTTGTAGAACGTCGCTCACGGTTCCCCCGACGCCCGTTCGGGCAAGCGTACTACCGGGGCCACCGCTGCGGCAGGCGGGCGCGGCGGCGTTATGACGGAGCCCTCAGAACGGCGGCGTGAGGTCCTGTCCGGCGATGATCCCGTCGGGAGCCGTCCGCGCGATCCACTCGATGTGCGACGCGGCCGGCTCGGTCGTGGCGAGCACCTGGAGCGCGGGGCTAAGCGCGACCGGACGACCGTGTCGAGACGAGTGTGCGTCGCTGCCGACTACGTGGATCAGGCCTGCGCGCGCCAGTTCGAGCATGCCCGGGCGGCTCGCCTCGAGGGCCAGGAACGCCGCGGTCGCCTGGATCAGTGCCCCGCGATTGACCAGGCGGCGAAGGCGCTCCGGCAGGTCGGGCGCCAGGTGCCGCTCGGGGTGGGCGATCAAGGCCCGGTAGCCCCACCGCTCGAGCTGTTTCACGGCCCGATCGAGCTCGGCCCCGAGCGGGCCGGGAACCGGCTCGAGCAGGATCCACCGTCGCGTGCCGCCCAGCGACACGGCGGCGAGCTCATCCGGATCGAGCCCATCGAGCGCGCTCGCCGCGACCTCGCCTCCAGGCAGCACTCCGGTCGCGCAGCCGGCCTCCTTGAGCGCCCTTGAGATTTCGGCGCGCCGTGCCGGCAGCTCGCCGATGTGCACGTCGTGGTCGTGGCGGATGTGAGGGGTCGCGCAGATCGCCGCAATCCCGTCCGCCTCCGCCTGTTCGGCCATCGCCACAGCGTCGGCGAGGTTCCGTGCCCCGTCGTCGATGCCAGGGAGCAGGTGACAATGGAGGTCGACCGAGGGGCGGATCCGGGTAAAGATGCCAGGAAGTGGAAGCCCGATCGAACGACTACTGCAGTGCGCGCCATCGTGGCTGGTTAAGAGCGACGCGTTCCGGCGCCGTGATCTGACTGGCGCGTGAGCGCGGCCTGCTGCGGCGAAGTACGGATTCCGGCCACTGGCTTTCCTCCGATGGAAGGCGGCCTGAGCGCTGGCAGAGTCGCCGGCATGAACTCCCAGCTCAGAACGATTGACGACCTCGCCGTGCAGGGGCAGCGGGTGCTGTTGCGCGCCGATTTCAACGTTCCGCTCGAGGCGGGGCCGGCCGGCATGATGGTCGTCGCCGATGACACCCGCATCCGCGCCGCGATACCAACGATCGACGAGTTGCGCCGGCGCGGAGCCCGCTTGGTTCTCGTGTCGCACCTGGGTCGCCCCAAGGACCGGGAGCCGACGCTCTCGATGCGCCCGGTCGCCGACCGGCTTGGGGAGCTCACGGGATCGTCGGTAGCACTCGCTTCTGCGGTCGTGGGGCCGGACGTGCGCGCCACGACGGAGCAGCTCGGGCCGGGAGACATGCTGATGCTCGAGAACGTCCGCTATGAACCGGGCGAGACCCGCAACGACCTCGAGCTGGTTGAGGCGCTGTGCGAGCTTGCGGATGTCTATGTGAACGACGCGTTCGGGACCGCACACCGTGCGCACGCCAGCACCGAAGGCGTGGCTCACCGACTTCCGTCGGCGGCGGGGCGCCTGATGGAACAGGAGCTGCGCGCGCTGAGCGGCATCATCGAGGACCCGCAACGCCCGCTGGTCGCGGTGCTCGGTGGCGCGAAGGTGAGCGACAAAATCGGCGTCGTCGAGCGGTTCCTCGAGGTGGCCGACGTGCTCTGCATCGGCGGCGCGATGTGCTTCCCGTTCCTGGCCGCTCAGGGCCACGCCGTCGGCGCGTCGCTGTGCCCGGAGGTTGACGTCGAGGCGGCCCGTCAGGCACTCGCGGCGGCCGGGCGGTCCCGCTGCCGTCTCGAGCTGCCGCTCGACCTCACGCTCGGCGACCGCGCGGACGCGGATTGCACATTTCGCGCCATCAACAGTGTCGAGATCCCCGACGGATGGATCGGGCTCGACATCGGCGCGCGCACCGCGGCGCTCTACGCGACCGAAATCTCCGGTGCGGCAACCGTATTCTGGAACGGTCCGATGGGGCGCTTCGAGCTCGCGCCGTTCGCTGCGGGAACACGCACAATCGCCCAGGCGGTCGCTGGATGCGACGGCACCACCGTCGTCGGCGGCGGCGAGACGGTGGAGGCGATGCGTTCGTTCGGCCTGGCGGACAGCGTCACGCATTTGTCGACCGGCGGCGGGGCGACGCTCGAGCTGCTCGAGGGGCACCGCCTGCCAGGAGTGGAGGCCCTGCTCCGGTCCGCGGTCGTGGCATAACGGGCCTTGCCCCAGCCCGAAAGGAGTCACCACAAAGGAGGTCAACGATGTCCGATACCGCGATTCAGCCCTACCACGGCAGCTACCTGATGCCGTCCCTCGAGCACGCGACCGTGGGTGACGCAATGCACCCGGGAATCGCGTCCTGCGAGCAGGAGGCGCCGCTGAGCGACGTGGCGCGGATCATGGCCACCCACCACGTCCACTGCGTCGTGGTGATGCACCCCGCGCAAAGGCCGCCGGGAGGTCCGTACCTCTGGGGGATCGTTTCCGACCACGACCTCGTTCGCGCCGGGATAGATCCTGGTGCTGTGAGCGCCGGCGATGCCGCACGGCAGCCGACGATCACCGTCCAGCCGACGATGCCGCTGCGCGATGCGGCGCAGCTGATGGTCCGGGAGGGCGTCAGCCATCTTGTGGTGATCGATGATGCTGCGGCGCAGCGTCCGATCGGCATCCTGTCGACTCTCGACCTCGCCGGCGTGCTGGCATGGGGAGAGGGCTGAACGTCAGAGATGGTTTCGCTTGACCACGTCCGTGTCCACGACGCGATGCACCACGGCATCTTCAGCTGTGGGCCGGACGCGCCGCTCAGCGAGGTGGCTGGGATCATGGCCAGGCACCACGTCCACGCCGTCGCGATTGCCGACGGGGACCGCGCGAGACCGTCGGGCATCGTCTCCGATCTCGATGTGGTCGCGGCGATCGCCAGCGGCGCGCAGCCGACCGCCTTGCAGGCGGCCACGACCGAGCCATTGACCGTGTCGTCCGGCGAGCGGGTGGATCGAGCGGCCCAGTTGATGGCCGAGCATCGCGTCTCGCACCTAGTCGTGCTTGACGCCGCTGGCGGTCATCCGATCGGCGTGATCTCAAGCTCCGATGTGGCCGCCGTGTACGCCGGCGGGTAGCACGATCTCACGCCGCCGTTTGGACCAGCGGGCGCTCGGGGATCCGCCGCGCGAGCGCTTCGACCACGTCGCGCTTGCCTGTTCCCAGCCCGTGACGCAGGAAGTTGGCGGAGCCGGCTGCGGCCCCAAGCAAGAGCCCGTCCCGGAGCGGCAGCCCCCTTGCCCACGCCGCGGCGATCGCTCCCATCATCGCGTCGCCGCAGCCCTCGCGGTACCCAACGGGGAAACCAGGTGGAACGATCTCGTACGGATCACCCTCGCCGGGTACGACGAGGATCGGCGCTTCGGCACGCGTGACGGCCACCGACCCCGCCCCGGCCTCCTGCAGGCGCCGTGCCGCCTCAACCGCCCGTGGACCGTCCACCGGACCCCGCACGTACTCGGCGAGCTCCCAGTCGTTCAGCTTGACGAGCTCCGGGTGGTGCGAGAGCGTCCGGTCGAGCCTAGGGCTCGACAGATCGACGAGCAGCGGAACACCGGCCGCTCGCACATTGGCGGCGAGCGTTTCGTAGACCTCCTCGGGCAGCCCGTCAGGCGGGAACGGGTTGCAGAGCACGAGCGCCGCGCTTTCGAGGGCGGCCGCGCACGTGACGCCGACCAGGTCGTCGAGTTCGTGGCGCTGCGGCGGCGGTCGGAGCGCCGACGCCACCACCTGGCGCGTGCCGGAACGACGGTCGACCACGTAGCACCCGGTCGAGGCCGCAGTCGCGGCGATCCGCCGCTCGCCCGGGAGCTTTTCCAACAGGGGCTTGAGCGTGGTGCCACTCTCACCGCCGAGGAGCGAGCAGAGCACGGGACTCGCTCCGAGCTCGGCCGCCATCCGCGCAACCCAGACGCCCTGCCCAGCGGCATGAACGTGAATTTCATCGCCGCCCCCTCGCCTCTCGATCGTCACGCTCAGCAGGGGATCTGGTCCGAAGATCGTGATGCGCGGACCCGCCACTATCCCACCATCCATCAACCCCACCGACGCTTCATCGGGGGAAAGCCGCACCGCCATTCCGTACACCGCGCGGTCGTGGCGGAGCGCTCGTTCAATTACCGTCGGTGGCTATGGAAGCGCACGGAGAAAAGACTTCATCGAGTTCGGCACCGTCTGCGCAGAAAGGCTTGTTCCGCGACCTTCGTGGGCATACGGCGAAGGTCGCGCGCGCGCTGGAGCTCAAACGCCGGCGCCGGATCGAGCGCGTCCTTCAGCTGCAGCGGAACCGCCGGCTGCATCGGTAGCGCTGAGGCCGCGCGCCGTAGCTTCACGTTTCACGACCCGAAGGAGGACCGATGAGCACCGAGCTTAAGCCCCAGCACGGCAGCTACCTGATGCCGTCACTCGAACACGCGACAGTCGCCGACGCGATGCACCCCGGGATCCTGTCCTGCGAGCCCGACACCTCGCTGTCCGAGGTCGCCCGCACGATGGTGACACATCACGTCCACAGCATCGTCGTGATCGGCGTGTCGCACGAGGAACCGGAATGCGGAGTGTGGGCGATCATTTCGGATCTCGATTTGCTCGACGCCGGGCTTCGCGGCGCCGACGGGCAGACCGCCCGCTCGATCGCCAAGCAGCCGATGATCAGCGTCGAGCCGTCGATGCCGCTGCGAGAGGGCGCGGAGCTGATGCTCGAGCATCGGGTCACGCATCTGGTGGTCGTCGAGCCCGGCACCCAGCGTCCGGTTGGAGTGCTCTCGACGCTCGACGTCGCGGGCCTGCTCGCCTGGGGTGAGACCTGAGGAGCGGTACCGCCGGTGAGGTTCTACTCTCGCCCGAGGGCAAGCTCCGCGCCCCAGGCTCGCGCGCGCTCCAGCTCGCCTTCCTCGAGCGGACCCTCGCTGTCAGCGACCAGAAAGCTCTCTGAGGCGACGATCTCGTACCCGTGGCGCCCCAGGCGCTTGGCGATCCCCCGGGACGCGATGCCGGTCACCCACGGCGCCTTGTCGAGGCGGGTATCAAATGTGGCGGCCCGGCCGGCCTTCCGATCAGGCAGGTCCGCGAGCCACGTCCGCAGGCCAGGGCCTTCTGCAGCATCGGGCTCCACGTGTGTTCCCCTGTCCTCGTGTGCGCCCTCCGCGGCCATCTGGCGGCTGCGGTTTGTGGCGAGCCCGTGCATGTGCGTCGGGCCGCCGACCACCAGAAGGTCGACGTCGGCCAGATCGGCAGGCGCGCTCGGAACGGACGCGACATCGGCGCCTCCCACCCCCTCGGCGACCGCCTCGGCGATCGCCCGGGTGTTCCCGTAGATCGACTCGAATACGACCAGCGTCCTCATTTCAGGCTCCTTCTCGCCTAGGGCGTCAAGCCACCGCCGCCGCGACGGTCTGACCGGCGCGGGCGGTGGTGCTCTCCGGCCCGTACAGGACCACCTTCAGCGCTCCCGAGTTCGCCGCGTCGGCGAACGTGTCGTACGCGGACATCGTCTCCTCGAGCGGGAAACGATGCGTTGCGAACAGCGACGGGTCCAGGCGCCCGTTTGCGATCAGCCGCATCAGCTGCGGGATGCTGAACGTATCGACCAGGCCTGTGGTGATCGTCACGTCACGAATCCACAGCTTCTCGAGGTGCAGCGATGCCGGCTTGCCGTGGACGCCGATGTTGGCGATGCGCCCACCGGGACGGATCAGGTCGGCGGCTAGCTCGAAGGTCTCCGGAACGCCCACGGCCTCGAACGCGGCGTCGGCGCCGAGACCATCGGTGAGCTCCATGACCTTCGCCACCGCGTCCTCCCGGCCATTGTTGATCGTTATGTCCGCGCCGAATCTGACCGCGCTCTCCAGGCGGCTGTCGGCGAGGTCGATCGCGACGATCTGGCCTGGGGTGTAGAGCTGTGCCGTGAGGATCGCCGCCAGTCCGATCGGACCCGCTCCGACGATCGCGACGACATCGCCCGGCGAGACCATCCCGTTCACGACGCCGACCTCGTATGCCGTGGGCAGGATGTCGGCGAGGAACAGGACCTGTTCGTCGGTCAGCTGATCGGGGACCTTGTACACCGAGTTGTCGGCGAACGGCACGCGTGCGTACTCGGCCTGCACGCCGTCAATGAGGTGCCCGAAGATCCAGCCGCCGCCCCCTAGACACTGTCCGTAACGGGCCTCCTTGCAGAACCGGCACCGGCCACACGAGCTGACGCACGACATCAGTACGCGGTCGCCGGCCTCCAGCGTGGTCACGCTTGAACCGATCTCCTCGACGGTCCCGACGGCCTCGTGACCCAGGATCGTGCCCGGTGTGGTCTCGGGGACGTCGCCCTTGAGGATGTGTAGGTCGGTCCCACAGATCGTGGTGCTGTCGATCCGGACGACGACGTCCGTCGGCTCAATGATCGTGGGGTCTTCCGCCGAGTCCCAACTGCGCTGGCCCGGCCCGTGGTAGACGAGAGCTTTCATGGATGCGCTCCTAACGATCGTTGGCGCCAACGATGCTCACGCGCTCCATGCCCGCGTACATCGGGATTTGTCGTGTGCGCATTGCGGCTTTGCCGCATCCCGATCCTGCCCGCGCCGGTGCTTACCGACGGCCTCGTCGAGCGTCGGTTTCACGAGCGCATCCGTGATCCTCCGCTGAGCCCTGCGGGTGCCTGCGGTTGTGAGCGCCAGCAGATCCTTCATGTTTGGTGACATGGACCGGTCTGCGGGATCTTCTTCGAGTGTCCACGTTGTCATCGCCGGCGCCGGCATCGCAGGCGTTGAGACGTTGCTCGCCCTCAGGGCGCTTGGGAACGAGGAGCTCCGGGTCACGTTGATCGCGCCGGAGCCGACGCTCTTCTATCGACCGGCAGCGACGGCCGAGGCGTTCGAGGACGGTGCGCCACGGACATACGACGTCAAAGCGATCACCTCCGACCTCGGCGCCGAGTACAACCAGGCGCGACTCGTATTCGTCGGGTCCCGTCAACGGTATATCCGACTGTCCTCCGGCGGTCGCGTGACGTACGACGAGCTCGTCCTCGCGACCGGCACGCGTCCGGCCGCGGGAATCGCGGGCGCGCTGATGTTCCGCGATCAGCGCGACGTGCCCGCACTGCGCCGGATGTTGCGCGAGATCGATCGCCAAGCGGTTCGTCGGGTCGTGTTGGCTGTGCCCACAGGACCGTCCTGGCCGCTGCCGGTGTACGAGCTCGCGCTGCTGCTGGCCACTCGCGCCGGCGAGCGCCACCAGGACATGGAAGTCACGCTTGTCACGCCCGAGCAGACACCGCTGGCCGCGTTCGGCCCGGAGCCGTCTCGGTTGGTCGAAGGCGTGCTCGCCGAGCGTGGGGTCTCATTCGTCGGTGACTCGGTATCGGACCACGTCGACGACGGATCCCTGGTGCTGCACTCGGGGAAGACGATCCACGCCGACCGGGTGGTCGCAGCGCCTCGGCTGCACGGACGATCGGTCCGCCGCCTGCCGAGCGACCGCGCGGGGTTCGTCCCGACCGACGCCCTCGGGCGGGTCCACGGGCTCGAGCACGTCTACGCGGCGGGCGACGTGACGACATTCCCCCACAAGCATGGGGGTATCGCGACCCAGCAGGCCGACGGGATCGCCCAGTCGATCCTGATCTCCTCGGGCGTTCCGATGACCGAGCGCCGGATTCCGCGCGTCCTCCAAGCCAGGCTGATCGGCGGTGACCAGCAGTTGTTCCTGCGCGCGGAGCTTGACGAGCTTGGTCGCGCCACCTCCGCGACCCTCACGCGAACGGCCTCCGAGGAGATCGTCGTCGGGACAAAGGTGCTGGCGCGATATCTGACCCCGTACCTCGAGCAGGTCGCGTCTTCGGCCGCGGTGAAGAACTGACCTCGGAGAACTACCTACACCTATAGCGCCTTGCGCCGGATGCGGGCTGCCCCGGGGAGACGGAGGCTTTGCCAGATCAGCGACGAGAGGACCAGATGACTACCCACGTGACAAACAGTTCCGCACCAGGCTCCACGGTTGCTGCGAAGAAGTGGGTCTATAGGTTCTCTGAGGGTTCGCGCGCCATGCGCGAGCTGCTCGGCGGTAAAGGCTCGGGGGTTGCCGAGATGACGAAGCTTCTGGGCTCCGATCTGGTGCCCGCCGGTTTCACGATCACGACGGAGGCATGCGTGGCGTACATGCGCGCCGACCAGTCGCTCCCGGAAGGTCTGCTCGAGCAGGTCGATGCCGCGCTCGCGGACCTCGAGGAACAGGCAGGCAAACGGTTGGGGGACGCCGCGGATCCATTGCTCGTCTCGGTCCGCTCCGGCGCGCGCGTATCGATGCCAGGGATGATGGACACGGTCCTCAACTTGGGCCTCAACGACGAATCGGCCGCCGGGCTCGCGGCGAAAACCGGCGATGAGCGCTTCGCCTGGGACTGCTACCGCCGTCTGGTCCAGATGTTCGGCAACGTCGTATGCGGCGTCGCCGGCGAGCGGTTCGAGAGCGAGATCGCGCGGGTCAAGCAAGCGCACGGCGTGTCGGCCGACACCGAGCTGGACGCCGCCGCCCTCCGGGAGCTGACGGAGACCTTCAAGACCTTCTTCGACTTTCCCGACGACCCCCGAGACCAGCTCGCGCGGGCGATCCGCGCGGTGTTCGACTCGTGGATGGGGGAGCGGGCGATCCAGTACCGGCGGATCAACCGGCTTCCCGATGACTGGGGAACCGCCGTCAACGTGCAACAGATGGTCTACGGCAACAAGGGCGAGTCGTCGTGCTCGGGGGTGGCATTCAGCCGCGACGAAGTCACCGGCGCACCCACACCATCGGGCGACTTCCTTCCCAACGCGCAGGGCGAGGACGTGGTCTCAGGCGTGCGCACACCCCGTGATCTCTCCGAGCTCCGCGAGTGGCTGCCGCCGGCCGCCGACCAGCTCGAGGAGATCCTGAGAAAGCTCGAGGCCCACTACAAGGACATGCAGGACACCGAGTTCACGGTCGAAGAGGGCCGCCTGTTCATGCTGCAGACACGCAACGCCAAGCGGCCCGCACAGGCCGCGGTGCGATTCGCGGTCGATGCATTCGAGGAACGACTGCTCACGAAGGCGGAGGCGGTCGCGACGATCGACGCGGGGGCGCTCGATGCCCTCCTGCATCCCTCGTTCGACACGACAGCCAGGTACACGGTTATCGCTCGTGGCGTCGCTGCCTCTCCGGGCGCGGCCAAGGGCACGATCGTGTTCACCGCGAACGAAGCCGTGGAGGAGGCTTCGAACGGGCGCGCGGTGATCCTGGTGAGGCCGTTCACGGAGGCCGACGACGTCGCGGGATTTCACGCGGCCGTGGGGATCCTGACATCCGAGGGCGGTAAGGCCTCGCACGCCGCGCTGGTGGCGCGGGGCATGGGACGTCCCGCGGTGACGGGCGCCGGGGATCTGGAGGTCGACCTGAAGATCGGGGAGGTGCGAGTCGGCGACTGTGTGCTCCACGCGGGCGACTTCATCGCGATCGACGGCACGACCGGCGCGATCACGATCGACGACGTGCCGCTGGTCGAGGCGCATGTCGATGCCCGCTTCGAGACGATCTTGAGGTGGTCAGATGACCTGCGCGAGATCGGGGTCCGCGCGAACGCGGACACCCCCGAGGACGCCAGCCGCGCCCACCTGTTCGGCGCCGAGGGAATCGGCCTCTGCCGGACCGAGCACATGTTCATGGCCGCCGATCGCCAGCCCAAGATGCGGGCGATGATCATGGCCGTCGACGAGGCGGGACGGCGGGCCGCGCTCGACGAACTGCTCCCGCTCCAGCAGAGCGACTTCGAGGGGCTGTTCGAGGCGATGAAGGAATGGCCGGTGACGATCCGACTGCTCGATCCGCCCCTGCACGAGTTCCTCCCGGACCGGTTCGAGCTGCACGAGCAGATTGTCCGGGCGCGGATCGATCGCAGCCCCCGCTTGCCGGAGCTCGAGAGCGAATTCGAGCGCGTACGCTCACTCGAGGAGACCAACCCGATGCTCGGGACGCGGGGCGTGAGGCTGGGCGTGATGCACCCCGAGATCTACGAGATGCAGGTGCGCGCGATCGCCCGCGCCGCGGTCGCGGTCCGGGAGCGGAGCGGTCGCGGTCCCAGGCTCGAGATCATGATCCCGCTGGTCGCGTTTGAGCGCGAGCTCGAGCTGGTCCGGAAGCGCGTGGTGGCGGTCGCCGAGGAGGAGGGCCTGACCTACGGCTCTGACTTCGGCGTCGGGACGATGATCGAGCTGCCGCGTGCGTGCCTGATCGCCGGCCGGATCGCGCCCCACGCCGACTTCTTCTCATTCGGGACGAACGACCTGACCCAGGCCGGGATGGGCTTCTCTCGCGACGACATCGAGAAGGGGATCATCCCGCGCTACATCGAGGAGAAGATCGTCGACAGCTCGCCGTTCGCAACGCTCGACGTGACCGGGATCGGAGAGCTGATGACGATCGCCGTTGAGCGGGGCAGGGCCGCCAGGCCCGATCTGGAGCTCGGCATCTGCGGTGAGCATGGCGGCGACCCCGACTCGATCGGCTTCTGCCACGCGATCGGCCTCGACTACGTCAGCTGCTCGCCGTTCCGCCTTCCGATCGCACGCGTCGCGGCCGCTCAGGCGGCAATCTCGGCTCCGCGCGCAATCAGCGCCGACCGATGAGTCCGCTCGAGCAGGTTTCGATCCTGCCGATGGATCCGCGCCGGTTCGGGATGGTGCTGTCGGAGGGCGAGTACGAGGCGCTCGACGACCTGATCACGCACGCCAAGCGCGCGCTCAACGGACGGGTGATCTGGAACGTGAACTCGACCGCCAAGGGCGGCGGCGTCGTGGAGATGTTGAGACCGCTGCTCGGCTACTCCCGCGGTGCCGGCGTCGACGCCCGCTGGGCGGTGATCTCCGGCGACCCCGAGTTCTTCACGCTCACCAAGCGCATCCACAACAAGCTCCACGGGTTCGAGGGAGACGGTGGTCCACTCGGTCCGCAAGAGCATCGGATCTACGAGGCGACCCTCGCCGCCAACGCCACCGAGCTGCTGCCGCTAATCCACCCCGAAGACGTGGTGATCCTCCACGATCCACAGACCGCGGGCCTCGCGGAACCGGTACGGCGCACCGGAGCGACAGTCATCTGGCGCTGCCACGTTGGCCTTGACCACGCGAACGAGCAGGCCCGCGACGCGTGGCGGTTCCTGTTGCCGTACGTCCTTCCGGCGCACGCTTATGTCTTCTCACGGGCGGGATTCGCCTGGGAGGGCCTACCGCGCAAGAAGATCACGGTGATCCGTCCCTCGATCGACGCCTTCTCGCCCAAGAACGCGGAGCAGTCGCCAGATCAGTCGCTCGCGATCCTGTTCGAGTCCGGCATCCTGGCGGGCCGTGCCAGTGAGCCCGCGCGATTTGTGCGCACGGACGGTACGGACGGACGGGTCCAGCGCCGTGCAGTGATCCAAGAGGACCGCCCGGCGACCCCAGAGGACCGACTGATCACGCAGGTATCCCGATGGGATGCGCTCAAGGACCCGCTGGGCGTGGTCCGCGGATTTGCCGAGCATGCTCGGGAGCTGGGGGACGCACATCTGGTGCTCGCGGGGCCGTCCACCGAGGCTGTGGCAGACGATCCGGAGGGGGCAGCGGTGTACGCCGCCGTGTGCGAGGCGCGGTGCGAGCTTCCCGATGACGTTCGCGGCCGGATCCATCTCATCTCCCTGCCGATGGACGACCTGGACGAAAACGCCTCGATGGTCAACGCGGTTCAGCGCCACGCGAGCATCGTCGTGCAGAAGAGCCTTGCCGAGGGCTTCGGCTTAACGGTCGCGGAGGCGATGTGGAAGACGCGAGCGGTTGTCGCCAGCCGGATCGGCGGGATCCGGGACCAAATCGTCAACACGAGGTCAGGGGTGCTGCTCGCCGATCCGCGCGATGGCCGCGAATTCGGGAGTGCCCTCGCGTCGCTGATCCACGACCCCGAGCGCATTCAGCGGATCGGAACGGCGGCGCATGCGAGTGTCCAGGAGCACTTCCTCGGCCCGCAACATCTGGGGCGGTACTTCGAGGTGATTTCACGCGTGCTCGCGGCCCGCGCTCACGAGGGGGACCACGCCGAGCAGGACATCGCCGCTGAAGAGCAGGCCTCCCGGCGGGGCCGGCACCCCATCGAGGATGGCGAGCCGACGGCGCCACCAGTGGAACCCGAAGCCGAGGATGTCGTTCCCAATCGTCATTCGGCAAGCGCCGAGGCTGCCTTGCTGCGTTGGCGAGAGACGCATGACGAGAGTTAGCCGCTAGCTCGCCGAGCGCCGAGGGTCATCGTCCCTGCTCGGCCACCGCCAAGACCGACTTCGCGGCCGCGTCCGGGTCGAGGTAGCGCCCACCCGGCGTGATGACCTTGAAGTCCGAATCGAGCTCGTAGACGAGCGGGATCCCGGTTGGCAGGTTGAGCGTCGCGATCGCCTCGTCGCTGATGCCGTCCAGATGCTTGACCAGCGCGCGCAGCGAGTTGCCGTGAGCCACGACCAGGACCACCTTGTCAGCCACCAGGTCCGGGACGATTCCGTCATACCAGTAGGGCAGCAATCGGTTGACAACATCCTTGAGACACTCCGCGCGTGGGATGAGTTCGTCGGGAAGATGCGCGTATCGCGGATCTCTCACCTGAGATAGCGGGTCGTCGTCGGCGATCGGCGGGGGCGGGACGTCGTAAGAGCGCCGCCAGAGCATGAACTGCTCCTCACCGAACTCCTCCCGGGTCTGCGCCTTGCTCTTGCCCTGCAAGGCTCCGTAGTGGCGCTCGTTGAGCCGCCAGGACCGACGCACCGGGAGCCACAGCAGGTCCGCCGCCTCGAGCGCGCGATTGGCGGTTTCGATCGCGCGTCTCTGCACGGAGGTGTGAACGACGTCGGGGCGAATCCCCGACTCGGCTAGCAGCCGGCCGCCGTACACCGCCTCGCGTTCGCCTTTTGTGGACAACCCGACGTCGACCCACCCGGTGAACAGGCCGTCGGAGTTCCACTCACTCTCGCCGTGACGCAGCAGAATCAGGGTTCGCATCAGGCGGCCACGGCCTTGCATGCCCCGCCGGAACGAGGAGCGCTGACGAAGTGCTGTTCTTCGCAGATGTAGAACGGGGCGGGTGCTTCCGTCGTGGACATCTTGGACTCCTCTCCGGGTCGGTTCAATCGATCTAGTCGCAGCGTAGATCCGCGATCGTCCCCCCGCCTCCGGGAAAGGGGCTGAACCTGGTCACGGTTATCGCGCGCAGTGTCCGGTATTTCCCGCACGCGTGGTACGCGGTCTCGCCGATGTCCGACGGTCGCTCCGGTGCTGCAGTTCGCGCCGGCCGCTGATGTTTTTCCAGTCTGCGGGGTGCTGCGACGGCAGCTCGCCCATGTGCCTGAAACGCGTTCCTTCGTAGTTCGCCGCATGGCATGTACGGACGCTGGCGGATGAGGGACGAACGACGCTGACCGAGACTGAAGGCCTGCCTTTCTTGTACCCCCGGATGCCACCGCTCCCACGACGATTTCGGCGGCGGACCGGGCCGGTAGCCACTTAGGAGGAGCCATGTCTGAAGCTGTCATTGTCGACGCAATCCGCACACCCGTGGGGCGGGCGATCAGGGGCACGCTACGTGACATGCGGGCCGACGATCTCGCCGCGATCCCGCTGCGCGCGCTCGTCGAGCGCAACCCGGACGTCGACCTCACGGAGACCGACGACGTAATGATGGGCTGCGGCTTCCCGGACCATGAGCAGGGCTACAACATCGCCCGCAACTCGGTGTTGCTCGCCGGGATCGACCACCACGTCCCGGGGGTCACCGTCAGCCGCTTCTGTGCGTCTTCGCTGCAGACGATCCGGATGGCCTTCCATGCGATCAAGGCGGGCGAAGGCGATCAATACGTCGCGGCCGGGGTGGAATGCTCTTCGCGGGGCGCGGGGATGACACTGCCCGTGACGAACCCCCTGATCGACGGCACCAACGGCTCCGGGTTCAACGTGTACATCCCGATGGGGATGACGGCCGAGAACGTGGCGGAGCGCTGCAAGGTCACCCGCGAGGCCCAGGACGAGTGGGCGGCCTTGTCCCAACAGCGTGCGGTTGCGGCCCGCGAACGGGGCCAGTTTGACCCCGAGATCGTGGGGGTTGACATTCCGGAGACCCACGACGCCGGCGGCGACGTGATCGCAGCGCACACGGTTACCCGGGACGATGGGCCGCGTGCGGGCACGACGGTCGAGACGCTGTCGAAGCTTAAGCCCGCGTTCAGGCCCAACGGGACCGTGACCGCGGGCAACGCGTGCCCGCTCAACGACGGCGCCGCCGCCGTGCTCGTGATGTCGGAGGAAAAGGCCCACGAGCGCGGCCTCACACCACGCGCGCGCATCGTCGCGTCCTCGGTGGCGGCGATCCGGCCGGAGATCATGGGCCTCGGTCCGATCCCAGCGGTCAAGAAGGTGCTGAAGACCGCCGGCCTGAAGATCGATGACATCGACCTCGTCGAGCTCAACGAGGCGTTCGCGGCGCAGGTGCTGCCGTGCCGCGACGAGCTGGGCATCGACCCGGAGAAACTCAACATCAACGGTGGCGCGATCGCCCTGGGTCACCCGTTCGGGATGACCGGAGCGCGGATCATGACCACCCTGCTCAACAACCTCGACTCGGTGGACGGTCGGTACGGCCTCGAGTCGATGTGCGTCGCGGGCGGGCTGGGCATGGCGATGATCGTCGAGCGGCTCAACTAGAACGAAAGGGAAGACACGATGGCAACCACAGGTTCCAAGTCTCAATCCGTCGCGCGTGACCGTGATCTCACCGGACGGGTCGCGCTGGTCACGGGAGGCACCCGCGGAATCGGTGCGGCGATTTGCCATGCCCTCGCCGCGGACGGTGCGGTCGTCGCGGCCGGCTACTCGTCGAATCAAACGCGCGCAGACGAGCTCCGCACGGCAGTCGAGTCAGACGGGGGCACATGCTCGCTGCACCAGGGCAACATCGGCGACGCGGAGGACTGCCAGCGCGTCGTTGGTGATGTGATCAAGGACCACGGGCAGCTGGACATCCTCGTCAACAACGCGGGCATCACGGTGGACAAGCCAGTCTGGAAGCTGTCGCCCGACGATTGGGACAAGGTGCTGAGGGTGGACCTGTCGGGCGCCTTCTACATGTCCAAGCCGGCGATCGAGCACATGATCGCGCGAGGCTCGGGTCGGATCATCAACATCTCGTCAGTGACCGGCGAGATGGGCAACGTCGGTCAGGCGAACTACGCGGCCTCGAAGTCCGGCCTGTTCGGGCTCACAAAGACGCTAGCTCGCGAGGCTGCGCTCGCGCTCCGCATGGCCGGCAGCCTCGAGAAGGGGACCGGCATCACGGTCAATTGCATCACCCCGGGCCTGATTGAGACCGACATGGTCTCCACGATCCCGCCGTACATGCTGGCCGATCTCATCGAGCGAATCCCGCAACATCGGATGGGGCATCCGGAGGAGATTGCGCGCGTCGTGCGGTTCCTCTCGCAGGACGCCTCGGGCTACATCACCGGGCAGATCTGGGACGTCGACGGAGGAATCAACATGTGATTGGTCCGAGACGCTGCTGATCAACGACCCCGAAGAGAGAGACTCACGATGGCAACCCACGTTTCAGAGAAGGCAACCCACGTTTCAGAGAAGGAAGCTCGCGATGTTGTCGAGGCGGCGCGCGAGACGGAGTGGAAGCTGCCGAGCTTCGGCAAGCAGTTGTTCCTGGGCAACTTCCGGCTCGATCTGATCCATCCGCAGCCGCGGCTGGACCCCGATGCGGTCGAGAAGGGCGAGCGCTTTCTGGGCGAGCTCCGGGCCCTGCTCGAAGCGGAGGTCGACCCGCTCGAGATCGAGCGTGACGCGAAGATCCCCGACCACGTGATCGACGGGCTGAAGCGGATCGGCGCGTTGGGGATGAAGGTCCACCCGGAGTACGGCGGGCTCGGCCTGTCGCAGCTCTACTACAGCCGCGCGCTGGCGATTGCCGGCGTATACCACTCGGCGCTGTGCACGCTGCTGAGCGCCCACCAGTCGATCGGCGTCGCCGAGCCGCTGCGGATGTTCGGCTCGGAGGAGCAGAAGCGCAAGTGGCTGCCGATGGTTGCCAAGGACCACATCAGCGCGTTTCTGCTGACTGAGCCGGACGTGGGTTCGGACCCCGCGCGGATGGGTTCGATCGCCACGCCGGTCGACGAAATGCCGATCGCGAAGGGCTATGACGACATCGTCGCGACACCCGTCGAGGGCGGTTACGAGATCGACGGCCGGAAGTTGTGGGCGACGAACGGGACGATCGCGGACATCGTCGTGGTGATGGCGAAGGTGCCGAAGAGCGAAGGCCACCGCGGCGGTATCACCGCGTTCGTGGTCCCGTACGACACCCCGGGCATCACCGTCGAGCACCGCAACCAGTTCATGGGCCTGCGCGGGATCGAGAATTCCGTGACCCGCCTGGAGAAGGTGCGCGTGCCCGAGGAGAACCGGATCGCGCGCGAGGGCGACGGCCTGAAGATCGCCCTCAGCACGCTGAACACGGGCCGTCTGTCCCTGATGGCGATCGCCGCTGGGGCGTCGAAGTGGGCGACAAAGATCGCCC
The DNA here is from genome assembly GCA_963788565.1 of uncultured Solirubrobacterales bacterium. Taxonomy (GTDB): domain Bacteria; phylum Actinomycetota; class Thermoleophilia; order Solirubrobacterales; family Solirubrobacteraceae; genus Palsa-465. The sequence continues at coordinate 511,926 of CAWBHJ010000003.1, forward strand.
GCGAGTGGGCCACCGAGCGGGTGCAGTGGGGCCGGCCGATCGGCAAGCACGACGCGGTCGCGCAGAAGCTCGCGTTCATCGCGGGGAGTGCGTTCGGGCTCGAGGCGATGCTCGACGTCGCAGCGCGCCTGGCCGACGACAAGCGCAACGACGTCCGGATCGAGGCTGCGCTGTGCAAGGTGTACGGGTCGGAGCTCGCCTGGCGGGTGATCGACGAGTTGATGCAAGTCCGCGGTGGGCGAGGCTACGAGACGGCGGCGTCGCTCAAGGCGCGCGGCGAGAAGCCCGTGCCAGTGGAGCAGTGCATGCGCGACATGCGGGTGAACCGCATCTTCGAGGGCTCGAGCGAGATCATGCACCTGTTGATCGCCCGCGAGGCGGTCGATACGCACCTTCAGGCTGCGGGCGACCTGCTGCTCGGCGACGGCGACTTCAAGTCAAAGGCGGAGGCAGCGCGAAAGGCCGGGTTGTTCTACGGCAAGTGGCTACCGCAGCTGGCGGTCGGCGAGGGCTTGAATCCGCACTCGTATGAGGAGTTCGGGTCGCTTGCCCACTATCTGCGCTACGTGGAGCGCGCCTCGCGCAAGCTCGCGCGCTCGACCTTCTACGGCATGGCTCGCTGGCAGGCCAAGCTCGAGAACAAGCAGTCGTTCCTCGGACGCATCGTCGATATCGGCGCCGAGCTGTTCGCGATTTCAGCAACCGTCGTCTACGCCGACACGATTGGTCGCGAACAACCAGAGCGCAAGGCCGAGGCGGCCGAGCTCGCCCAGCTGTTCTGCGCCATGGCCAAGCGCCGCGCGGACACGCTGTTCCACGAGCTGTGGGCCAACGACGACGACGAGCGTTACGCGGCCGCGCAGAAGGTGCTCGCCGGCCGGTACAGCTGGCTCGAGGAAGGCATTCCCGATCCTTCCGGCGAGGGTCCGATGATCCCGCCTCTCGACTAGGAGGACCACCATGAGCACCACAATCGACGGGCCAACCACCTCGACAAGCGGGGAGGAGTGGGCCGCGCGATTGGACGGATTCGTGGAGCGTGCAACCGACGCCGAGAAGGCGCTGCGCGAGCTCGATCAGGAGGCAGTCGACGGCATCGTCTGGGCGATGACCGTCGCGGGGCTCGAGCATGCGGTTGAGCTGGCGGAGCTCGCGATGGAGGAGACGCACTTCGGCGTGCTCGAGGACAAGGTGATCAAGAACTACATCGCCACCGAGTTCCTCTACGACTACCTGAGGGACAAGAAGTCGGTCGGCGTGATCGACGAGGACCCGGAGCGTGCGCTCAAGTACGTCGCCGAGCCGATCGGGGTCGTGCTCGCGCTGCTGCCGATTACGAACCCGACCTCGACGACACTGTTCAAGTCGATCGTCTGCGCGAAGACCCGAAACGCGCTGATCATGCGTCCGTCTCCCCGCGCGGTGGGTTGCTGCAGGCGCGCCGCCGAGGTGCTCCAGGAAGCCGGGGAGGCTGTCGGGTTGCCACCCAATGCGCTTCAAGTGATTCCTGATCCGTCGCTCGAGGTCTCGCAGTACCTGTTCCACCACCCGGGCGTCGACTTCATCTGGACGACCGGCGGGCCAAAGGCGGTGGCGGCTGCGAACGCGGCCGGCAAGCCGTGCCTGAGCGTCGGCGCCGGCAATGCGCCCGTGTACGTGCACCGCAGCGCCGACATTCGGATGGCGGTCGTGGACATCCTGATCTCGAAGACGTTCGACTCCTCGGTGATCTGTCCCTCGGAGCAGACGTGCGTGATCGACGAGGAGATCTACGATCAGATGATCGAGGAGTTCCAGCGGATGGGCGCGCGGCTGCTGACCGACGAGCAGACGGACGCGCTGGCGGCACGCTCATTCACCGACGAGGGCAAGATGCAGCTCGACGTCCTCGGGCAGTCGTGCGTCAACCTAGCTGGCCTCGCGGGCTTCGAGGCGACGGACAGCGACAAGGTGCTGCTCGCCCCGCTCCCCACGGATCTCGACGCCTTCGCCGCGCATCCGTTCATCGCCGAGAAGCTGATGCCCGTGCTCGGAGTTGTGCGCTCGTCCTCGGTCGAGCACGGGATCCGGGCTTGCGAGCTGGTTACCGAGCACGGTGGCCTCGGCCACACTTCGGCCGTGTACGCGAGCGACGACGAGGTGATCGATCGCTTCGCGCTCGCGATCCGCACGGGCCGGATCCTCGTCAACGCGCCGACCGCCGTCGGCGCGCTCGGCGGTATCTACAACTCGATGACCCCGACTTTCTCGCTCGGATGCGGCACCTGGGGAGGGTCGAACACGACCGACAACGTCAACTACCGGAACCTGCTGAACATCAAGACCGTGTCGCGTCGGCAGGCACCGCCCCAGTGGTTCCGTGTCCCGGCTGACACCTACTTCAACCCCGGGGCGCTGGACAACCTGCGGCAGCTCAGCGCCTCCCGGCCGATGATCGTCACGGACGGGCCGACGGTGGCCCGCGGAACGGCGGAGCACGTGCGCCGCTACCTCGCGGCCGGCGCAGTGCATGTGTTCTCCGCGGTGGAGCCGGAGCCGACCGAGGCGCAGATCCGCGCCGGAGTGGAGGAGCTGGAGCGGTTCGGGGCCGATGCGATCATCGCGCTCGGCGGCGGCTCGGTGATGGACGCCGCGAAGGCGATGCGCCTGTTCCACGAGAGCCCGCAGCTCAGCGTCCGCGAGTTGTCGCTGCCCTTCCTGGACGCGCGCAAGCGAATCTCCGAGTTCCCGCAGATCGACCACACGGTGCGGCTGATCGCGATCCCGACAACTTCCGGGACCGGCTCGGAGGTCTCGCCGGCGGCGGTGATCAGCGTGGGCCGGCGAAAGGTGACCCTGGTCGACTACTCGTTGGTCCCGGACATGGCGATCGTCGACCCGCACCTGACGCTGACGATGCCGCCCGAGATCACGGCCGACACGGGCATCGACGCGTTGACCCACGCGCTGGAGGCGGCGGTCTCGATCTTCGCCTCCCCATATACGGATGCGTTCTGCATGCAGGCGGCCAACCTGATCTTCACGGCGCTGCCGCGCGCCTACCGCGACGGCTCGGACCTCGAGGCTCGCACGGCGATGGCCAACGCCGCGACGATCGCGGGGCTCGCGTTCTCCAACGCGTTCGTTGGGCTGAACCACGCGCTCGCGCATCCGGTGGGCGCGCAGTTCGGGATCGCGCACGGTCGCGCGAACGCGATCTTCCTGCCGCACGTGCTGCGCTACAACGCGTCGCTGCCGAGCAAGTTCATGCCCGCGCCCGGCTATTCGGCCTACATCGCGCCGGAGAAGTACGCGCAGATGGCGTGGATCCTCGGGTACGGCGGGCGCAGCGAGCACGACCGGCGCGAGCGGCTGTTCGCCCGGGTGGACGAGCTGCTGGCCGAGGTCGACGAGCCGCGCACGCTGGCGGACTGGGGCGTCAAGCGCAGCGAGTTCGATAACGCCCTGCCCGAGCTCGCCAAGGCGGCGTTTGCCGATCCGAGCATCCGCACAAACCCGCGGATCCCAATGATCCGCGAGGTGACGGAGCTGCTCGAGGCAGGCTACTCCGGCGGGGCGTGACGGCGGGTTCGGCGCGATCGCCGGCGACTCGAGCTCCGATGCTCCACCGCGAGTTCTCACGCCTGGCGATAGTGAATCGGGGGGAGCCGGCGATGCGGGTGATCAACGCCGTGCGGGAGCTCAATCACGGTCGGGCCACGCCGATCCGGCTGATCGCCCTGCACGACGAGGCCGACCGCGACGCGATGTTCGTCCGCCACGCCGATGAGGCCGTATGCCTGGGGCCGACCACGCTCCCGGGCGACGGCGGAGGGAGGGTCGCCTACCTCGACGATGAGGCGCTCGAGCGTGGGTTGCGGGCGTGCAGCGCCGATGCGGCATGGCCCGGCTGGGGCACAGGGGCGGACGGCTTGGAGTTCGCCGAGCTCTGCGAGCGGCTCGGGATCGTGTTCGTGGGCCCCGATCCACGGGTGATCCGGCTGCTCCGCGACAAGATCGCCGTCAACCGGTTTGCTGAGCGGGTCGGCGTGCCGGCGTTGCCGTCGAGCGGTGGCCCCGGAACGACGGTAGCTGGCGCGCGCCGTCTGGAAGTCCCGATCATTGCCGACGGACACGGCACCGTGTGGCCACTCGGAGTGTGCGACTGCTCCTGCCGGCGGAGCGACCGGAAGGTCCTCGAGGAGTCCTCCAGCACACGACTTCCGGCCGACCAGGAACGTCAACTGATCGAGGCCGCGCGGCGGCTGGCGCTGCTTGTGGGCTACAAGAATGCCGGCGCCGTCGGGTTCCTCTATCAGCCTGCGGCTCGCCGCTTTTCGTTCGTCGAGATGACCGTCTGCCTCCAGGTCGAGCACCCGGTGACGGAGGCGGTGACCGGGCTCGACCTCGTCAAGCTTCAGCTGCAAGTCGCCGCGGGCGGGCGGCTCGACGGCGATCCGCCGGCGCCGAGCGGACACGCGATCGAGGTGCGGCTGCGCGCCGAGGACCCGGCGCTCGGGTTCGCTCCGGCGCCCGGACGGCTCGTCCATCTACAACTCCCCACCGGTCCGGGCCTCCGCGTCGATACTGGCGTGGCCGAGGGCGACCGCATGCGCGCGGAGTCTGACCCGTTGATCGGCAAGCTGATCGCATGGGGCAGCGACCGCGCGGAGGCACTCGCCCGGCTCAGTCGCGGGCTCGCCGACACCGTCGCGATAGTCGATGGAGGGACCACCAACCAGGGGTTCCTGCTCGAGCTGGTCGATCGTCCGGAGATACGCGCGGGTGAGGTAGACATCGGGTGGCTCGACCGGCTGTACGTGAGTGGGGGCACTGTGCCTGTGCTACACGCCGACCTCGCGCTGCTGCAGGCGGCGATCGAGCTCGCAGACCGCGACATCGCCGACGATCGCGCCCGCTTCTACGCGCTCGCTCGCCGCGGACGCCCCCAGGCATCGGACGCGCTGTCGCGTACCTACGAGCTCCGTCACCGCGGGGTGTCCTACCGGCTGGCCGTCTCGCAGGTCGCCTCGGACCGATACCGCGTCACGATCGATGGGCAGTCGGTCGAGCTGAGCGCCGGGCGGCTCGGGGCCCACGAGCGCAGGCTCGAGCTTGCGGGCAGGACCCACCGGACGCTCACCTCGATGCAGGGCGGAGACCTGGTCGTTGAGGTTGATGGCGTGCCGCACCTCGTCTCGCGCGACGACGGCGGCATCGTGCGCAGTCCGAGCCCTGCAATCGTGGTCTCGGTCCCCGTTTCTCCGGGAGACATCGTCGATCCGGGAGACGTCGTCGCGGTCGTCGAAGCGATGAAGATGGAATCGTCGTTGACTGCTCCGGTTCGTGGACGGGTGAAGCGCGTGCTCGTCGGCGAGAACGTCTACGTCGCCGCGCAGGCGCCGCTGGTGGAGCTCGAGGCGCTCGAACGAGAGCCACAAGCACCGGCGGGCGAGCGCCTGTCGTTCGCGTCCCTGATGGCGTTGGATGACGCTGCGCCCGATCCCTGCCGGGAGAACCTTCGCCGGATCGAGTGGCTGCTGCTCGGCTACGACCTAGGGGTCCAGGAGGTCGAGCGGATGATTGCCGACCTGCACGGGCAGTGCGCGGACCTTCTGTCGTGCGACCCGGCGCTGATCCCCGGCGAGCATCGCCTGTTGGGGATGTTTGCCGACCTGCGCGCGCTGTCGCGTCCCCACCGGGTCGAGCAGGAGCCGGGCTCGGAGCTCGTACCGAGCCCGCAGGAGCACCTGCACGCGTGGCTGCGCTCGCTCGACGCCGAGGCTGAGGGGCTGCCGACTCGGTTCACAGCCGCGCTGCGGCGGGCGCTCGAGCACTACGGGATCGACGGCCTCGAGCGGACACCGGCACTGGAAGAGGCGTGCTACCGGCTGTTCCTGTCACAGCAGCGGGCCGAGATCGCGCGCACCGCGGTCGTCGCGATCCTGGACCGCCGGCTCGAGGATGCCGATCAGCTCGTCGGGCACGTGGGACTGGAGTTCCGCGAGGTGCTCGACCGGCTCGCGATCGCGCTCCAGGGGCGCGACCCGATCGTCGCGGACCTGGCCCGGGAGGTCCGCTTCCGCTACTTCGACGAGCCGGTGATCGCCGAGGCCCGGGAGCGGGTCTACACGGACGTGGAGCGGCGCGTCGCCGCGCTCATGAGCGACCCGGGCCGACTCGACGCCGAGGAGCTGATCAGGGAGATCGTCGAGAGCCCGCGCCCGCTCGCGCCGCGGCTTACGGTTGCGATGGCCTCGGCGTCACCGGCCGCTCGCCGGCTGCTCGTCGAGGCTGAGGCCCGCCGCTATTACCGGGTCCGCTCGCTCGAGGGGTTCGAGCATCTCCGGCTGAATGACCACGACCTCGTGGTCGCTCGCTACCGGTTCAAGGGACGGCAACGGGTCGTGGCGGCGGCATACGTGGAGCTCGAGGACGTCGCCGCGGTCTCGGGTGCGTTTGCGCGCCACGCCGAGACGCTCCCGGGCGGTGAGCTCGCGGTGCTCGACCTGTATGCGCAGCACCGCGGAGCCGCGCCCGCGGGCGAGGAACTCGCGACGAGGTTGCGTGCCGCGCTCGCCGAGCTTCCGACGCCGCCGGCGCTTCACCGGATCGTCGTGGCGGTTGCCGAGCCGCGCCGGGGCCGGGGGATGGCGGCGGTCGACCTGTTCACGTTCCGCCCCGGGCCGAGCGGGTTGGTCGAGGACGAGGTTCTGCGCGGTCTGCACCCGATGATGGGCCATCGCCTGCAGCTGTGGCGGCTGCGCGAGTTCGAGCTCGAGCGACTCGCTTCGCCGGAGGACGTCTATCTGTTCCGCGGGGTCGCGCGCGCCAATTCAAAGGACGAGCGGTTGTTCGCGCTGGCAGAGGTGCGCGACCTGACCCCGGTCCGCGACGAACTGAGTCGCGTCGTCGCGCTGCCCGAGCTCGAGCGGATGCTGGTAACGGTGCTGGAGGCGATCCGCGGCTTCCAGGCGCCGCGGCCGCTGCACCGGCGGCTGATGTGGAACCGGGTGCTGCTCCACGCATGGCCGCTGATCGAGCTCGAACCCCTTGAGCTCCGCGCGCTCGTCGGGCGGGTGGCGGCGCGCACGGCGGGCCTCGGCATCGAGCTTGTCGCGATCCAGGGACGTCTCCGCGAGCCGGTGGGCATCCGTGACCGAGTGCTGCGCTTCTACGTACCGACCGGGGCCGACGCCGTGGTCGAGGTGGAGGATCTACCGACCGAGGCGCTGAAGCCCTTCGACGAGGGAACGCAGCGCGTCATCGCGGCGCGTCGCCGCGGCGCCCTGCACCCCGTGGAGATCGTCAAGCTGATTGCCCCCGTTCATCCAACGGCCGATCACCCGAGAGGCGAGTTCATTGAGCACGAGCTGAGCGACAGCGGCCGGCTCGAGCCGGTCAGCCGTCCACCGGCGACCAATCCGAGCGGCATCGTCGTCGGGACGATCCGCAACTTCACCGAGCGCTACGCGGAGGGAATGTTGCGGGTGATCCTGCTGGGTGACCCGACACGCGCGCTCGGATCGCTGTCGGAACCTGAGTGCCGGCGGATCATCGCGGCGATCGACCTCGCCGAGCGGCTGGGCGTGCCGCTCGAATGGTTCGCGCTTTCGGCCGGAGCGAAGATCGCGATGGACTCCGGCACCGAGACCATGGACTGGATCGCGGCCGGCCTACGGCGGATCGTGCAGTTCGCGCAGGCCGGCGGAGAGCTCAACGTGGTCGTGGCTGGAATCAACGTCGGGGCGCAGCCGTATTGCAACGCCGAGGCCACGATGCTGATGCACACCCGCGGCGCGCTGATCATGACGCCGGACAGCGCGATGGTGCTGGCCGGCAAGCAGGCACTCGATTACTCGGGCGGCGTGTCGGCCGAGGACAACCTCGGAATCGGGGGCTACGAGCGGATCATGGGGCCCAATGGAGAGGCTCAGTACTGGGCCCGTGATCTCGCCGACGCATGCCGCTTATTGCTTCGGTACTACGAACACACCTACGTAGCGCCCGGCGAGCGCTTCCCGCGCCGGGGCCGGACATCCGATCCCGCCGATCGCGACGTCGGCGAGGCACCACACGATGCGCCCGGCTCCGACCTGAAGCGGCTCGCGGACGTGTTCTCGGATGATCTGAACAGCGATCGCAAGCAGCCGTTCGAGATCCGCTCGGTGATGCGGGCGGTGATCGACTCCGAGCACGCGCCGCTCGAGCGCTGGGCGGCGATGCGCGACGCCGAGAGCGCGGTCGTGTGGGATGCGCACTTGGGAGGTTGGCCGTTGTCGCTGATCGGGATCCAGTCCCGGCCGCTGCCGCGGCGCGGGACGATCCCCGCCGACGGGCCTGAGCAGTGGACCGCCGGCACGCTGTTCCCGCGAGCGGCGAAGAAGATTGCCCGCGCGCTCAACGCGGCAGCCGGGCGCAGGCCGGTGGTCGTGCTCGCGAGCCTGGCCGGCTTCGACGGCTCGCCCGAATCGCTGCGCGAGTGGCAGCTCGAGTTCGGCGCGGAGATCGCCCGGGCGGTCGTCAACTTCGACGGTCCGATCGTGTTCTGCGTGCTCTCACGGCTGCACGGCGGCGCGTTCGTGGTCTTCTCGCAGAAGCTGAATCCACAGCTGGTCACGATCGCACTGGAAGGCGCCCGGGCGTCGGTGATCGGCGGCGCCCCCGCGGCCGCGGTGGTGTTCGCCGGCGAGATCGACCGGGCGGTCGCGGGCGACGCGCGGATCCAGGCGCTCGACGAGTCGATCGCGCAGGCCGAGGGCGCGGAGCGCCAGCGCCTGCGTGCCCGCAGGGGCGCGCTGTGGGAGGAGGTGCTGGCGCAGAACAGGCGAGCCTTCGCCGAGCGCTTCGACCGCGTCCACGGCATCGAGCGAGCGGTTCGGATGGGGTCGATAAAGGCCGTCGTCGAGCTGGCGTCGCTGCGTGGGTTCCTGATCGAGACCGTCGAGCGCGGGATCCGCCGTGCCGACCCTTCAGCTGACCGGATCGACGACGCCGTCGTCGTGGATGAGAACGCCGCCGTGCCGGGCACGAAGCAGTTGCCGGCCAGCCACCGGGCCTGACAGCAGCGCGGCCTTGGCGAGCGCCTCGGCCTCCAGCGCGGTCGGAGCGAGCGCCGTCACGGCGACCAGTCCCGTCCAGGCGGAGGTTCCGGTGGCCGGGTCGATCAGGTGGTGTGCGAAACCCCCTTCCTCGCGTCGCCACAGTCGCTCGTCGATACCCGACGTCGCCACGCCGCCCGAGCGGACGTGGAGCGTACGCGCGATCGCGCCGGTCAGTGGATGGCGCACGCGCACCTGCCACGGTGCTCCCCGCTCTGCCGAGACGCGCAGGTCTCCGCCGCAGTCGACGGCGAAGCGGCCGCCGCGCGCCAGCCGCCCACCGACGAGGTCGGCCGCCCATCCCTTGACCGAGCCCCCGAGGTCGAGCTGGACGCGGGGCGGCCGACGGATGATGGCTGCGGCGTCGTCGACCTGCACGGCGCGCCACCGGGCGGCCGGGTGGGGCCGAGCCGGGCGGCGCGCGGGCGCCGTCAGCAACGCCATCGTCAGCGATGCCGGCGCGACGTCCACGCGCGATTCGCGATAACCGGCGCGGTGCAGCGCACCCAGGAGCGTCGGGTCGACGAGGCCGCCGCTCACAGAAGCCGCACGTAGCGCCGCCGCGACCGCCGCCCGCAGAATCGGCCCTGCGGGCACGGCGACCCGCGGATCGGCGTTCAGCCGGGACAGGTCGCTGCCGGGGTCGAAGCGAGAGAGCCGGCGTTCGAGCTCGGCGAACAGCGAACGCGGGTCCAACCCCCCGTCGCCGTCGCGCACGACCCGCGCGACGGTGCCCATCGTCGGGAAGGACTCGTCGAGCACGCGGCTCGGGAACCCGTCGTCAGCCGCGGTCGGGGCCGCCGGCCGTGGGCGGCACGGCGGGCGCCATATCCTCGCCGTAGGCCTGTTGTAGCTGTGCGATCTGTCCGGGACTCGACTGGGTCGTCAGCGGCGGCGGCGGGGGCGGTGGCTCCTCGGCCGATCGCCGGCGGCGCACGAACGCACCCACGCCTCCGGCAACCAGGGCCGCAAGGGCCCACCGCGCGCGCGAGGACGACGTCGATCGGCTCGAGCTCACCTGCGCAAAGATAGGGGCTGGGGTCTCGCGCGGCGAGCGTGCGGCTCCGAGCGTTTGGTGCGGAGATCTACGCAGACCCGAGCCCGAGTCAGGCGGGCCTAGAAAAGTATGCGGGCTATTGCGGATAGCGGCCCCACCTGCGTCCGAGTATGAATATCGAACACGGGGCCCGGATCAGAATAGGAGCCAAGCGAAGCTCGTGACGGCATGTTGGTTCAGACAGCACGTCCACAGCTTGGACGGCTCTTACCTCGATGCTCCCGCCGTTCGAGGACAGCACAGCAGGGGGTTGGGTGATGGCTCCGAAGCCACGGCGCTTACAGCGGTCTGAGCGCCGCCCACCGCCGGGAGCCGCTCGCTCGGCGACCGATATCACGCCATCGACGGATCTGGCCTACGGCCGCTCGCGCACCGGCGCGGTGCGCGCCGAGCGACCCGTCTACGTCGATCTGCTGCCGCCGTGCAACGCGGGATGTCCCGCGGGCGAGAACATCCAGGGCTGGATCGGGCACGTCAAGGTCGGTGAGCACGAGCAGGCGTGGCGCCTCCTCACCGCCGACAATCCATTCCCCGCGATCCACGGCCGCGTGTGTTACCACCCGTGCGAGAGCGTCTGCAACCGCGCCGATCTCGATAGCGCCATATCGATTCACGGTGTCGAGCGGTTTCTGGGCGATCTGGCGCTCGAGCGCGGGTGGCTGTTCGATCCTCCCGGGGCGCTCAGCGGCAAGCGGGTGCTGGTGGTCGGGGCGGGACCGAGTGGGCTGTCGGCCGCCTACCACCTGGCGCGCCTCGGTCACGAGGTCGAGATTCGGGATGCGGGACCCGAGCCCGGCGGGATGATGCGCTACGGGATCCCCGCCTACCGGCTGCCGCGCGACGTGATGGGCGCCGAGGTGGACCGGATCGCGGCGCTCGGCGTGCGCTTCGTGAGCGGTCATCGGGTTGAGGACCTGGACGCCGAACGCCGCGATGGAGCGTTTGACGCGGTGTTCGTGGCGGTCGGAGCACATTTGTCAAAGCGGGTCGAGATCCCCGCAGCCGACGCGGGGCACATCGTCGACGCCGTGTCGTTCCTGCGTGGCGTTGCGGCCGGCGAGCGACCGGTCATCGGTCGTCGGGTGGCCGTATACGGCGGCGGTAACACGGCGATGGACGCGGCGCGGGTCGCGCGGCGGATGGGCGCGGAGGAGGCGCTGATCGTCTACCGGCGGACTCGTGAGCAGATGCCGGCTCATGAGGACGAGGCCGCGGACGCCGAGCAGGAGGGAGTGCGGATCAACTGGCTGCGGACGATCAAGGCGATGGAGGGTTCCGCGCTGAGGGTCGAGGAGATGGAGCTCGACGAGACCGGGTACCCACAGCCGACCGGCCGTTTCGAGACCCTGGAGGCCGATACCGTGATCCTGGCTCTGGGGCAGGAGAGTGACACCGCCTTCCTGCGCGGCCTGCCGGGGGTGCAGCTCGATCGCGACGGGACCGTGCGCGTGTCGAGCTCGCTGATGACGGGTTGCCCGGGCGTGTTCGCCGGGGGCGACATGGTCCCCTCGGAGCGGACCGTCACCGTGGGCGTCGGGCACGGCAAGCGAGCCGCGCGCGAGATCGATGCCTGGCTGCGCGGCTCGCGATACGAGCGTGCGCCCAAGCATCCGCTCGGTGAATTTGAGCTACTCAACCTGTGGTACTTCGGCGATCATCCGCGACGCGAGCAGCCCGAGCTCGCACCGCAGGCGCGGCTCGGGGGCTTCGAAGAGGTAGTCGCTGGCCTCTCGCCAGAGGAGGCGGTGTTCGAGGCCAGCCGATGCCTGTCGTGCGGGAACTGCATCGAGTGCGATGGCTGCCTCGGTGCCTGCCCCGAGGATGCCGTGATCAAGCTGGGCCCGGGGCTGCGGTACCGATTTGACTACGATCGCTGCACGGGCTGCCAGGCGTGCTTCGAGCAGTGCCCCGTGCACTCGATCGAGATGTTGCCGGAGGGGGAGCCAGATCCCCAGTACGCGTTCGTGGCGCCCCCCGACGCGGTGCAAACGGAGCGCTGATGCGGGTCACGGTTGACGGCAACGAAGCGGCGGTCTGGGTGGCGTTCCGGTGCAGCGAGGTGTGCTGCATCTTCCCGATCACACCTTCGTCGCCGATGGCCGAGCTCGCCGATGAGTGGTCGAGCAAGGGGCGGACGAACCTTTGGGGCACCGTTCCCGAGGTCGTCGAGATGCAGAGCGAGGGCGGCGCGGCCGGAGCCCTGCACGGTGCACTCCAGGGGGGTGCGCTCGCGACGACGTTCACGGCCTCTCAGGGCTTGCTGCTGATGATCCCGAACATGTACAAGATCGCCGGCGAGCTTACGTCGGCGGTGATGCACGTCGCCGCCCGCTCGCTGGCCGCGCAGGCACTCTCGATCTTCGGCGACCACTCGGATGTGATGGCGGTCCGGCAGACCGGCTTTGCGCTCCTGTCCGCGGCGTCGGTTCAGGAGGCGCACGACTTCGCGCTGGTCGCGCACGCCTCGACGCTCGAGACGCGCGTCCCGTTCCTGCATTTCTTTGACGGCTTCCGCACCTCCCACGAGCTCCAGACGATCGAGACGCTGGACGACGAGGACGTCCGCGCGCTCATCTCCACGGAGCTGGTCCGGGCGCATCGGGGGCGGGCGCTGTCGCCGGCGCGACCGTTCATCCGCGGGACCGCGCAGAACCCGGACATCTACTTCCAGGCGCGGGAGACGGTCAATCCCTTCTACGCCCGCGTCCCCGAGGTCGTGCAAGGAATGATGGACCGTCTGGGCGAGCGCACCGGACGCCGTTACGGACTCGTCGACTACAGCGGCCATCCGGAGGCGGAGCGAGTGCTGGTCGTGATGGGGTCGGGCGGTGAGACGGCGCGTGAGACGGTCGCCTTCCTCGAAGCGCGGGGTGAGCGGGTCGGCGTCGCGCAGGTGAGGCTTTACCGCCCGTTCCCCGCCCTCGAGCTGGCGCGTTCGCTGCCGCCGACGGTGCAGCGCGTGGCGGTTCTGGACCGCACAAAAGAGCCGGGCTCGCTGGGCGAGCCGTTGTTCCTGGACGTCCTGGCGGCGTTGACCGAAGCCCACGGGGCCGGGGACCGAGAGGTGCTACCAACGGTGATCGGAGGCCGGTACGGCCTGTCCTCGAAGGAGTTCACTCCGGCGATGGTCGCCGCGGTTTTCGAGGAGCTCGCCCGCGAACAGCCCAAGCGACGCTTCACGATCGGGATCAACGACGACGTCTCCCACACGAGCCTTGCGTTCGACCCGACGCTCGACATCGAGCCGAAGGAGACCCATCGTGCGGTGTTCTTCGGCCTGGGCTCCGACGGGACGGTTGGCGCGAACAAGAACACGATCAAGATCCTCGGCGACGCGGCGAACCTGCACGCGCAGGGCTACTTCGTCTACGACTCCAAGAAATCGGGCTCGCAGACCGTGTCGCACCTGCGATTCGGGCCCCGACCGATCCACGCGCCCTACCTCGTCTCGGCGGCCTCGTTCGTGGGCTGTCACAAGTTCGGGCTGATCGAGCGCTCGGAGGTGCTCGATCGTGCGGCGCCCGGGGCGACGCTCCTGCTCAACTGTCCGCACGCGCCGGATCGGGTCTGGGACGCACTCTCGCGCTCGGTGCAGGACAAGATCCTCGACAAGGAGATCCAGCTGTACGCGATCGACGCGGGGAAGATCGCGCGTGACGCGGGGCTCGCCGGGCGGACCAACACGGTGCTGCAGACCTGCTTCTTCGCGATCTCTGGGGTCCTCGAGCCGGAGCAGGCGGTCGACGCGATCAAGGCCTCGATCCGGAAGACGTACGGGAAGCGCGGCGAGGAGGTCGTCAGCCGCAACATCGAGGCGGTCGACCGGTCGCTCGCGGCGCTTCACCGGGTGGCGGTGCCCGACCGGCCCTCGTCCACGCGCGTGGCACCGCCACTGGTACCGGCCGACGCGCCGGAATTCGTGCGCCGCGTGACGGCGGCGATGATGGCGGGCGAGGGCGATGAGCTGCCGGTCAGCGCGTTGCCCGTCGACGGCACATACCCGAGCGGCACGACCAAGTACGAGAAGCGCAACATCTCGGACTTCGTCGCGGTCTGGGATCCGGAGCTGTGCATCCAGTGCGGGAACTGCAGCTTTGTCTGCCCGCACAGCGTGATCCGCTCGCGCTATTACGACCCTGGCTGCCTCGACGGCGCCCCGGCCGGGTTCCGTTCCGCCCCGCTCGACGGCGCTGGCCTTCCAGATGCCCGCTTCACATTGCAGGTGTACGTCGAGGATTGCACCGGATGCGGGCTATGCGTCGAGGCCTGTCCGGTCTCGGCCGCGAGTGAGCCCGGACGGAAGGCGATCAACCTCGACGGCCTGGATCCGCTGCTGGCTGCGGAGCGGCAGAACATCGCCTTCTTCGAGCAGCTGCCACCGGTCGACCGCACGCGGGTCGACTTCGGCACCGTGCGTGGGACCCAGTTCCTGGAGCCCATGTTCGAGTTCTCCGGCGCGTGCGCGGGGTGCGGCGAGACGCCGTACCTGAAACTCCTATCGCAGCTATTCGGCGACCGCCTGACGGTCGCCAACGCGACCGGGTGCTCCTCGATCTACGGCGGAAACCAGCCGACCACGCCGTGGACCGTGGATCGCCACGGGCACGGCCCGGCGTGGTCCAACTCGCTGTTCGAGGACAACGCCGAGTTCGGGCTGGGCCTACGGCTGGCCGCCGACGGCCACACCGAGCTGGCCCGCCGGCGCCTCGAGGAGCTGCGCGAGGCGGTGGGTGCCGAGCTGGTTGACGGAATCCTGTCGGCGCCCCAGGTGCGGGAATCCGAGCTGCACGCGCAGCGCGAACGGATTGCGGCGCTCGAGCACCGGCTCGACGAGCTCGACGGGCCGGCCGTCGAGGACCTACGCAGCGTCCTTGACCACCTGATCCGGCGCAGCGTGTGGATCGTCGGTGGCGACGGGTGGGCGTACGACATCGGCTCCGGTGGTCTCGACCACGTCCTGGCCAGCGGCAAGAACGTGAACGTGCTCGTGATGGACACCGAGGTGTACTCGAACACCGGTGGGCAGATGTCGAAAGCGACGCCGCTCGGCGCCGTGGCGAAGTTCGCCGCGGCCGGCAAGACGGTCCCGACCAAGGACCTCGCGCTCCAGGCGATCGCGTACGCCGACGTGTACGTGGGCCGGGTGGCGTTCGGCGCCGATCCCCAGCAGACGCTACGCGCGTTCCGCGAGGCCGAGGCGTACGAAGGGCCCTCGCTGCTGATCGCCTACAGCCACTGCGTCGCGCACGGTTACGACATGCGCGCCGGGCTGGATCAGCAGTACGGCGCGGTGGCCAGCGGCCACTGGCCGCTGATCCGCTATGACCCGGTCCTCCGCGCCGATGGCGGGAACCCGTTCCTGCTCGACTCGCCCAGGCCGCGGATGTCGTTGGCTGAGTACCGCAAAGGCGAGCTGCGCTTTCGTGCCCTCGCGGCCGTCGATCCCGCCGAATCCGAGCGCCTGGTCACGCTCGCCCAACAGGTGGTCGATCAGCGCTGGCGGCTCTACGAGGAGATGGCGACACGCAGCGCGAGCGAATTTCCGTCCCGGTCACGCGAGCGAAGCTGATGGACCTCTCGACCAACTACATGGGGCTCTCGCTGCGCAACCCGCTGGTGGCCTCGCCATCACCGCTTTCGTACACCCTCGACGGCATCCGCCGTCTGGCCGATGGCGGCGTCGGCGCGATCGTCCTGTTCTCGCTGTTCGAGGAGCAGCTGCGACAGACCGCGTCGCGCGCGTTTCGCCTGATGGAGGAGACCGCCGAAAGCTTCCCCGAGGCAGTCAGCTACTTCCCGTCGGTGGTCGAAGAGGACGGCGATCCCCGAGCCCATCTGTACCTGATTGAGCACGCGGTATCGATGGTCGACATCCCCGTGATCGCGAGCCTCAACGGCGTCACACCCGAAGGGTGGACCGATTATGCCCGGGGGATGGAGGCCGCCGGCGCCGCTGCAATCGAGCTGAACATCTATTACCTCCCAGGCGACCCCGAGATCTCCGGCCGCGAGGTCGAGCAGCGCCACCTCGACGTTCTGGAGCGCGTCAAAGCTGCCGTCACGTTGCCGGTCGCGGTCAAACTGACCCCGTTCTTCAGCTCTCCGGGCGAGATGGCACTCCGTCTCGACGAGGCCGGCGCGGATGCGCTGGTGCTCTTCAATCGCTTCCTGCAACCGGACATCGACCCCGAGCAGCTCGTCGTCCTCCCCAGGGTGAATCTCTCGAGCCCAGCGGATGCCCGGCTGGCGCGGACCTGGATCGCCCTCTTGCGGGGTCGCGTGAGTGCTTCCTTGGCGGCCACCTCTGGTGTCGAGGCCTCAGCCGACGTCGCCAGATACCTGCTCGCTGGGGCCGACGTTGTGATGACGACGTCCGCCCTCCTTCGCCATGGGCCCAGCTACTCGGCCCAGCTGCTAGAAGGCCTCGAGACGTGGATGGCTCGCAAGGGCTTCGAGACCGTCGACGAGGTGCGGGGTCTGCTGGCGGTTGGGCGCGAAGCTGATGCTGCCGAGTACGAGCGGGCCGGATACGTCACTGCAATGCGCGCTGCCAACGCAGGCGCCTACATCACCGGTGGGTGAACCATGACAGAACGCAATTCCACGTCCAACCACGTCGTCATCGTCGGCGGCGGCGTCGCGGGCCTGGAGGCGCTGCTGGCTCTGCGGGCCCTGGCCGCGGATCGTGTCGCCTTGACGCTCGTCTCCGACCACGACTGGTTCGTCGACCGGCCGATGACGGTCGCAGAGCCATTCGGGTTGGGATCGGCCCGGCGCCATTCCCTGCCTGAGATCGCCGCCGAGTCCGGCGCCGAGTTCGTGAGCGGGAAGCTGACGGCCGTGGACGCCGCAAGCAGACGGGTCAGCCTCGCGGATGGCAGCGATCTCGGCTACGACACGCTGATCGTCGCCTTGGGCGCGCGTGCGCGCGCGCCCTTCTCGGATGCGATCACGTTTGGGTTGGAGGGCTCGGCCCAGGCCGTCCGGGAGATGCTCGATCGGCTGCGCGGCGGCGAGGCCCACAGCGTGTCGTTCGTCGCTCCCAGCATGACGGGCTGGCTCTTGCCCCTGTACGAGCTTGCGCTGATGACCGCGGGCGAGCTTGCGCACAGCGACGTTCGCGGCGTCCAGCTGCGCATCCTAACTCCCGAGGATCGGCCGCTGTCGCTGTTCGGAGGCGAGTTGAGCCAGAGCGTCGGACGCTTGCTGGGAGCCGCCGGCATCGAGTTCGTACGCGCGTCGTTCGCAAAGGTGGACGGCGGCGATCTGATCTACGCCGCCCTCGGCCAGCCGAGCGCGGATTACGTCGTGACGCTGCCGCTGCTGGCCGGCCCTGGGCTGAGCGGTCTACCCGCCACAGAGCCTCACGGCTTCATTCCGGTAGACGAGTACGAGCGCGTCGAGGGACTCGCGGGCGTCTACGCCGCCGGCGACGCCGTCGACTTCGCGGTCAAGCAGGGGGGCCTCGCCGCCCAGCAGGCGGACACCGCGGCCGAGCACATCGCCGCGAGCTATGGCGCGGCAGTCGAACCGGTTCCGTTCACGCCGGTTCTGCGGGGGATGCTGTTCACCGGCGAGGAGCCCCTATTCATGCGCTCCGATGTGCCGGGAACAGATCCGGATACTCCGGGCGCCTGGTATCCGCTGTGGTGGCCGCCGACGAAGGTCGCCGGGCGCTACCTCCCCCCGTACCTGTTCGAACGGCATGACGAGGACGAGGTCGGCAACCCCCCGATCGGGTTCGTCGACGTCGACGTCCCGCTCGCGGCGCTCACGCTGCCGGGCTGAACGTCAGGCCGGCACCTTGACCAGCATTCGCGCGGCGAGCTCGACGAGCCGGTTGGAGTACCCCCACTCGTTGTCGTACCAAGCGATCACCTTGACCAGGGTCGAGTTCATCACGCTGGTCAACGGCGCGTCGAAGATCGCGCTGTACGGAGAGCCGACGATGTCCGACGAAACGATCGGGTCCTCGCTGTAGGACAGGATTCCCTTCAGAACGCCGGCGTCCGCGCGTGCCCGGAACGCCTCGTTGATCTCCTCCGCGCTCGTCTCGCGCTCGGTCTCCACCGTCAGGTCGACGAGCGAGCCGGTCGGGGTGGGGACGCGGACCGCGAACCCGTTCAGGCGCCCTTGCAGCTCGGGGATCACCAGACCGAGCGCCTTCGCGGCGCCCGTGGAGGTCGGGATCAGGTTGATCGCCGCCGCCCTCGCGCGGCGCATGTCCTTGTGGGGCCCGTCGAGCAGGTTCTGGTCAGACGTGTAGGCATGGATGGTCGTCATCAGGCCATGCCGGATCCCCACCGCGTCGTGCAGCACGCGTGCGACCGGAGCCAGGCAGTTGGTCGTGCAGGAGGCGTTGGTCACGATCTGGTCGCGCTCAGGGTCATACACCTGATCGAAGTTGACGCCGAGTACCACGTTCGCGTCGGCCGGCTCCGGGCCCGAGATCGGCGCGGTGACGATCACCTTGCGCGCTCCAGCATCGAGATGCTTCGCGGCGGCGGCACGAGTTCGGAAGATGCCGGTCGACTCGATCACGATCTCGACGCCCAGCTCAGACCATGGAAGCGCGCTCGGGTCGCGCTCGGCGAATACCTTCACCGACCTGTCACCCGCAATCATCGTGCCGTCCTCGGCTCGGACGGGATCCGGGAAGCGCCCGTACACCGAGTCGAATGCGAGCAACTGCGCGAGCGTCGCTGCATCGGTCACATCGTTGACGGCGACTATCTCCAAGTCGGCATCGTGCTCGTGGGCGGCGCGCATGAAGTTGCGGCCGATCCGTCCGAATCCGTTGATCGCGACCTTCGTCGACATTGTGCTCCTCTCGGGATTGCCTGAGGTTCACCCTAGGGCTCAGGGCGCCGGCCGCCATCCGTTGGAATCGACCCCCGCGTGGTGGTGAAGTACCGACGCCACCGGCGCACGCCGACGCTCACCGCGACCCTGAGAGCGTGATGACCGCGTGACGTTCATCGGCTCGGATCTGCCCCGGCCAGGTTGTGGCGAACTACCGCATCCCCCGGCCTTGGTTCGCATTTAGGTTGGGGCTGTGCGGATTGGCATGCTCACCGGCGGTGGCGACTGTCCCGGCCTGAATGCAGTCATCCGCGCGGTCGTCCGCGCCGGGGTCGAGGAGTTCGGCGATCAGCTGCTCGGGTTCCGCGACGGATGGCACGGCGTGATCGAGAGCTCTTACATCGAGCTCGACATCGAGGCCACGCGGGGGATCCTGCCGCGTGGCGGCACGATCCTCGGCAGTTCGCGAACGAATCCCTACAAGCGGGACGACGGCGTGCGGCTTGTCCGCGAGACCCTCTCGGCACTCGGGCTCGATGCGTTGATCGCAGTCGGCGGCGAGGACACGCTCGGCGTCGCCAACAAGCTTCACCAGGAAGGCGTGCGCGTCATCGGGGTGCCGAAGACGATCGATAACGACCTTGGCGCTACCGACGTCACCTTCGGCTTCGATACCGCGCTCGAGATCGCGACGGAGGCAATCGACCGCTTGCACACGACGGCCGAGAGCCATCACCGGATCCTGGTGGTCGAGGTGATGGGACGGCACGCCGGCTGGATCGCGCTGTACTCCGGCGTCGCCGGCGGCGCCGATGTGATCCTGATCCCGGAGATCCCGTTCGACATCGAGGAAGTCTGCCGCCGGGTCCGCCATCGCCACGATCGCGGCCGTCGGTTCTCGATCGTCGTCGTGGCCGAGGGGGCGACGCCCAAGGAGGGGACGATGGAGCTGCTGGCGGGCGACCTCGACGAGTTCGGACACCCCCGGCTCGGCGGCATGGGCACGCGGCTCGAGCGCGAGATCGAGAAACGGACCGGGTACGAGACGCGTGCCACGGTCCTCGGCCACGTCCAGCGAGGCGGAACCCCGACGGCGTTTGACCGCGTGCTCGCGACCAGGCTGGGCCTGGCAGCGATCCGGGGCGCACACGACGGCGCGTGGGGGATGATGACCTCGCTGCGGGGGAACGAGATCAAGCTCGTGCCGCTGGCCGACGCGGTTGCGGAGTTGCGACAGGTACCCACAGAGGAATACGAGCGC
This sequence comes from uncultured Solirubrobacterales bacterium, assembly GCA_963788565.1. GTDB lineage: Bacteria > Actinomycetota > Thermoleophilia > Solirubrobacterales > Solirubrobacteraceae > Palsa-465. The sequence continues at coordinate 532,126 of CAWBHJ010000003.1, forward strand.
TACGGCGTTCTGTTCGGTTGAAAGCGAGGCATTGAGATGGCGACCCTGGGTTATGACAGCCCCCTTTACATACTCGCGTTCGATCACCGCGGGTCGTTTCAGAAGAAGATGTTCGGGATCGAGGGCGACCCTACGCCCGAGCAGACCGCCACGATTTCCGACGCGAAGCATCTGATCTTCGAGGGCATGCTCGAGGCGGTACGGCGCGGCGTGGATGCGGGCGCGGCGGGAGTGCTTGTCGACGAGCAGTTCGGGTCCGACGTTCCGCAGCAGGCGCGCGAGCACGGGTTGAAGCTCGCGATGCCGGTCGAGAAGTCCGGTCAGAACGAGTTCGACTTCGAGTACGGCGAGGAGTTCGGTGAGCACATCGAGCGGTTCGATCCGGATTTCTCGAAGGTCCTGGTGCGCTTCAACCCGGACGACGACGCCGAGCTGAATGCCCGCCAGCTCGGGCGCCTCAAGCGCCTCTCCGATTGGCTGCACGAGCAACCAGATGGCGGGGCCGCCCGGAAATTCCTGTTCGAGTTGCTGGTGCCCGCCACGGAGGAACAGCTCGCGCGCGTAGATGGCGATGCGGATCGCTACGACGCGGAGCTGCGCCCTGGCTTGATGCGCCAAGCGATTGAGGACATCCAGCGGGCGGGGATCGAGGTCGATGTGTGGAAGATCGAGGGCGTCGATGACCGCGGCGACGCCGCGATGCTCGCCGAGCAGACCCGCTCCCTCCCGGGGTGCGACGGAGTCGCATGCGTCGTGCTGGGTCGCGGCGCGTCGGATGCCAAGGTTGCTCACTGGCTTGAGCAGGCGGCGCCCGTCGAGGGGTTCGTCGGCTTCGCGATCGGGCGCTCGATCTGGTGGGAGCCGCTGGCAGCATTCCTCGCGAGCGAACTCCCGCGCGCGGACGCCGCGGCGCAGATCGCGGACAACTACCTGCACTTCGTCCACGTCTACGAGGGGCAGCCGGTCGCTTAGAGCCCCTTCATGAGCGCGATCGAACACGTCAAGGCTCGCCAGATCCTCGACAGTCGTGGCAATCCGACGATCGAGGTGGATGTTCGGCTCCTTGGCGGCGCCTGGGGCCGCGCGGCAGTGCCGTCCGGGGCCTCGACCGGAACACGTGAGGCATTGGAGCTGCGAGACGGCGAGGGTCCATTCGGGGGCAAGGGTGTGACACGCGCCGTCGACAACGTCAACGGAGAGATCGCCGACGTCGTGCGCGGCAGCGACGCCACGGACCAGCGGGGCTTGGACGAGACGCTGATCCGTCTCGACGGGACCGACGGCAAGTCCCGGCTGGGAGCAAACTCGCTGCTCGGGGTCTCGATGGCCTCGGCTCGCGCAGCCGCGGCCGACGCGTCGGAGCCGTTGTGGCGATACCTCGGCGGACCCGATCCGAGCCTGCTGCCGGTGCCGATGATGAACGTCCTCAACGGTGGCGTCCACGCGGACAACCCGGTGGACTTTCAGGAATTCATGATCGCTCCCGTCGGGGCGCGCTCGTTTGCGCACGCGGTCCAGATGGGCGCGGAGGTCTACCACGAGCTGCAGCGGACGCTCAAGGGCAGGGGGCTGGGCACGGCGGTCGGCGACGAGGGCGGATTCGCGCCGGCGCTTGACTCCAACGCCGCTCCGCTCGAGCTGCTCGTAAGCGCGATTCAAAGCGCCGGATATTCCCCCGGAGACGACGTTGCGATCTGCCTGGACCCCGCCGCGAGCGAGTTCTACCGCGATGGCCGCTACGAGCTGGCCGGCGAGGGACGCTCGCTCACGTCCGATGAGATGATCGAATACTGGGCGGCGCTCCCAGGGAGCTACCCCGTGATGTCGCTGGAGGACGGGATGGCGGAGGCCGACTGGGACGGCTGGCGCAAGCTCACCGACCGGCTCGGCGACAGCGTTCAGCTGGTGGGAGATGACGTGTTCGTCACCAACCCGGCGATCCTGCGGGAGGGAATCGAGCGCGGAGTCGCGAACGCGATCCTGATCAAGCTCAACCAGATCGGGACGCTCACCGAGACCCTCGACACGATCGCCCTTGCCCGCGACGCGGGATACCGCTCAGTCGTCTCCCACCGGTCCGGCGAGACCGAAGACACGTTCATCGCCGATCTGGTGGTCGCCACGGGGGTCGGGCAGATCAAGACCGGCGCGCCGGCCCGCAGCGAGCGAGTCGCCAAGTACAACCAGCTGCTGCGGATTGAAGAGGAGCTTGGAGAGCGAGCGCGATTTGCGGGGCGAGACGCCATGGCCGTGGCCTGAGGAAATCGGTGGCCAATCGTGCTAGGAGGCTCTTGAGGGATCTGTAAGACTCAGGGCCCTGGCCTCGACCCTCGCTCAGCCCCAAGTAATCCAGCGCTCCGGGCTGGATGCGCTGATCGAAGTGCTGCGGCGTCGCGGCCACACGGTGGTTGGCCCCACGGTGCAGTCGCAGGCGGTGGTCTACTCCGAGTTGGACACGGCCGCGGAGCTGCCAATCGGCTGGACGGACGAGCAGGAGGGTGGTCGGTACCGGTTGGCCCGACGCCAGGACGAGGCGGTGTTCGCGCACAACGCCGGCCCCAACTCCTGGAAGAGCTTGCTGTTTCCGGCCACCCTGAACATCTGGAAGGCCCGGCGTGACGCAGACGGGAGCCTGGAATTCGAGCAAGACCGGCCGGCCCCCCGCTACGCGTTCATCGGGGTGCGCGCGTGCGATCTGCACGCGATCGCCATCCAGGACCGCGTCTTCATCGGAGATCGCTACGTTGAGCCCGACTACGCAGCCCGGCGCCGCGACGCGTTCATCGTCGCGGTCAATTGCGGCAAGGCGGGTGGCACTTGTTTCTGTGTTTCGATGGACACCGGACCGAAGGCAGATACGGGTTTCGACCTCGCGCTGACCGAGCTGTTCGAGGACGAAGGCCCGCACCGCTTCCTGGTCGAGGTCGGCTCAGAGCACGGAGCAGAGGTGCTCGCCGAGCTGCCGCACGCCGCTGCTACTGCGGACGATGAGCGGTTGGCCCAGGCGGTTGTTGAGCGTACCGCGGACTCGATGGGCCGAACCCTTGATACCGACGGGATCAAGGAGCTCCTCTATGCCAACGCGGAGCACCCCCGGTGGGACGAGGTGGCCGACCGCTGCCTGACCTGCGGCAACTGCACCCTGGTCTGCCCCACGTGTTTCTGCAGCACGGTGGAGGACGTGACCGACCTGGCCGGCCAGGAGGCTGAGCGGACCCGCAAGTGGGACTCGTGCTTCACGCTCGAGCACTCCTACATCCACGGCGGCAGCGTCCACGACAGCGGGCCGTCCCGCTACCGCCAGTGGATGACCCACAAGCTGGCCAGCTGGATCGATCAGTTCGGAACCTCGGGCTGTGTCGGCTGTGGCCGGTGCATCACCTGGTGCCCGGTGGCCATAGACATCACCGAAGAGGCGGCGGCCATCCGCGACAGCGACCTGCGAAACCGGCCCGGAACAGGAGGCACGTTTGCAGTCGGTGGATGAGCTGCTGGGCCGGGTGCCGGTATTCGCCGGGCTGGCGGCCGAGCACCGGGCCACGATCTCCGCATGTGGACGGAATCAGGTGTTCGAGCCCGACGCCTACCTGATGCGCGAGGGAGACCCGGCCGAGCTCTTCTTCGTGATCCGGCAGGGGACGGCGACGCTGGAGACATTCGTGCCCCAGCGCGGCGCGGTCACCCTCCAGACTCTGCACGACGGCGATCTCCTGGGCTGGTCCTGGCTGTTCCCGCCGTACCGGACCGCGTTCGATGCGCGGGCGCTTGACACCGTGCATGCCTTGCAGTTCGACGGCACGTGCCTACGCGAAAAGTGCGACAGCGATCCGTCGCTGGGCTACGAAGTGCTGAAGCTGTTTGCCGCGGTCATCATCCAACGACTTCAGCACACCCGGGTCCAGCTGCTCGACCTGTATGCCGAGTCGCCGGCGCCTACCCCGATCCGACCGTGAGTGCGACGGTTCCGCTCAGTCATCGCATCGTCGGCAAGCATCAGGAGACCCACGACACCTGGACGCTGACGCTGGAGCCGGACGAGGAAGGCCTGCCGACGTTCGCGCCTGGCCAGTTCGCGATGCTCTACTCGTTCGGCAGTGGCGAGGTGCCGATCTCGATCAGCAGCAACCTGGTCGAGGACGGGGTACTCCGGCACACCGTCCGAGCCACGGGCGCGGTGACGGAAACGATCTGCTCGCTGAAGGAGGGCGCCGTCATCGGCGCCCGCGGGCCGTTCGGCACCGCCTGGCCGGTGGTCGAGGCCGAGGAGCGAGACGTGGTCTTGGTGGCCGGCGGCATCGGACTGGCGCCGCTGCGGCCTGTGATCTACCACGTGCTGGCACACCGCGAGCGGTTTGGCCGACTGATAGTGGCCTACGGCGGCCGGGCCCCCAGCGAGCTGCTGTATGCGGACGAGCTGGCTGAGTGGAGGGGTCGCTTCGACGTCGATCTCGATGTGGCGGTCGACGTTGCCGGACCCGACTGGCGTGGCCGCGTCGGTGTCGTGACCACGCTGATCCCCCGGGCCGAGTTCGACCCGGGCAACGCGGTCGCGTTCGTGTGCGGGCCCGAGGTCATGATGCGCTTCGTGGTGGCCGAGCTGAGGGCGGCCGGGCTCGCGCCTGACTCGATCCACGTCTCACTGGAGCGCAGCATGAAATGCGCGGTAGGCCACTGCGGGCATTGCCAGCTGCGGGAGCTGTTCATCTGTAAGGACGGCCCCGTGTTCCGCTATGACCGGGTGGAGCCGCTGATGCGGGTGCGGGCCCTGTGAGCGCGGCCAAGCCGAAGCTCGCCGTGTGGAAGTTCGCTTCGTGCGACGGCTGTCAGCTCTCGATCCTCGACTGCGAGGAGGATCTCCTTCCGCTGGCCCAGGAAATCGAGATCGCGTACTTCCTGGAAGCCTCGCGGGCGACGGTCGAGGGGCCCTACGACCTATCAATCGTCGAGGGCTCGGTGACCACCGCGCATGACGTGCAGCGGATCCGCGACATTCGAGCGCGGTCCGGAAAGCTGGTGGCGATCGGAGCCTGCGCAACTGCGGGAGGCATCCAGGCACTGCGCAATTTCGCCGACGTGGACGACTTCCTGTCAGTGGTCTATGCCAGTCCGCAGTACATCGAGACGCTGCAGGAGTCGACCCCGGCCTCCCACCACGTGCAGGTCGACTTCGAACTGCAGGGCTGCCCGCCCGACAAGACGCAACTGCTCGAGGTGATCAGCGCCTTCCTCAACCGTCGCCGACCCGCGATCCCCAGCCACAGTGTGTGCATCGAGTGTAAGCGCGCCGGGAACGTGTGCGTGATGGTGGCCCACGGCACCCCGTGCATGGGACCGGTTACCCACGCAGGCTGCGGCGCCCTGTGCCCCTCCTATCACCGCGGCTGCTACAGCTGCTTTGGCCCGATGGAGTCGCCCAATACGGCCTCGCTGTCGGCTTGGATGCAGAGCCACGGCACCAGCGAAGGCGACGTGATCCGGATGCATCGAATGTTCTACGCCGCGGCCGGGGAATACCGGGAGCCGAATGCCCGATAACGGGCGCGAGCGACGCTTTGTCACCCAGGCGCTGGCGCGGGTCGAGGGCGAAGGCGCCATGCACGTGACGCTGCGAGACGGACGCGTGGAGGACGTGCGGCTGCGCATCTATGAGCCTCCACGGTTCTTCGAGGCGTTCCTGCGCGGACGCCGGTTCACCGAGGTGCCGGACATCACAGCCCGTATCTGCGGCATCTGCCCCGTGGCGTACCAGATGAGCTCTGTGGCGGCCATGGAGGATGCCTGCGGCGTGGTGGTCTCACCCGAGATCCGAGCGCTGCGCCGGCTCCTGTACTGCGGGGAGTGGATCGAGAGCCACACGCTGCATGTGTTCATGCTGCACGCGCCTGACTTCCTGGGGCTCCAGAACGCCTTCGAGATGGTGCCTCAGCACCGCGAGGTCGTGGAAAGCGCGCTGGCGCTGAAGAAGGCCGGCAACGGGCTGGTCCGCGTTATCGGCGGGCGCGAGATCCATCCGATCAACGTGCGCGTCGGCGGCTTCTACCGGGCTCCCACGCGGGCCGAGCTGGCCCCGGTGGCGCGCGAGCTTGAGCGGGCGCTGGAGTTCGCCAGTACCGCGCCCAGCTTCCTCGCCACGTTGCCGATCCCGGAGCTCGAGCAGGACTACGAGTTCGTGGCCTTGTCGGAGCCCGACACCTATGCGATCGAGGGTGGGCGGCTACGGTCCAGCGGCGGTCTGGATATCGGGCCGGGACAGTATCCGGAGCACTTCGTGGAGGAGCAGGTCGAACACTCCACCGCCCTGCACTCTCACCTGCGCGACGGCGGAAGCTATCTGGTGGGACCGCTGGCCCGGTACGCGCTGGGCCAGGACCGGCTCTCCTCCCTTACCAGGTCGGTCGCGGCCGATGCTGGGCTGGGCCCCGTGTGCCGGAACCCGTTCCAGAGCATCGTGGTGCGGGCCGTGGAGATCCTCTACGCGGTGGAGGAGGCGCTACGGCTGATTGAGGCCTACACGCCACCCGATCCGCCGGCGGTTGAAGTGGAGCTCCGCCCGGGTACCGGCTCAGGATGGACCGAGGCCCCCCGCGGCCTCCTCTGGCACCGCTATTCGATCGACGACGAGGGCACCATCCTGGACGCCAAGATTGTGCCGCCGACCTCGCAGAACCAGCGGCGAATCGAAGAAGACCTGCGCGACTCGGTGCAGCGGTTCGCGCAGCTGCCCGATCCCGAATTGCAGGTGCGGTGCGAGCAGACAATCCGGAACTACGACCCGTGCATCTCGTGCGCAACTCACTTTCTCAAGCTCGAGGTGGAGCGCCGGTGACGCTGGTGATCGGAGTGGGAAGCCGCTGGCGCCAGGATGACGGTGCCGGACTGGAGGTGGCCCGGCGGCTGCGGGTTCTAGAGGTCCCGACACTTGAGGTGGTGGCCCGCGAGGGGGACCAGGCCGGGCTGCTGGAGGACTGGCGCGACGCGCGCGAGGTGCTGATCCTCGACGCTGCCTCATCCGGCTCCCGGCCGGGGACGATCCATCGCCACGACGCGACCAGCGGCGCCCTGCCGGCGTGCCTGTCGCGCACGTCCACGCACGCGCTCGGGGTGGCCGAAGCGATTGAGCTGGGTCGCGCGCTGGGGCGGCTTCCTCCCTCGCTGCGCGTGTACGCGATCGAGGGCGAGACCTTCCAGGTGGGCGAGGGGCTGAGCCTGGCAGTGCTCGAGGCGGTCGACCGGCTCGTGGCCGAGCTGGCCATGCGGGAGCCGACGTGTGCCTCAGCTGAATCCGCGTTCGCTACGGATCCCGATGCTCGCCTTCCCCCTGGCGCGATTCGGGCTCTGGCTCGTTCTCGATCATGATCACCGTCCGCGCTCCGTCCGGCGCGTCGACCGCGATCGTGAGCGGGGCGAGCATCACGTCGTTGTCCACGTATACGTGCTCGGGGTGATCGACGTGGTGCCGAACCGTGGTCGGGACGGGGACTCCGCCAGACGCCGCGGCGACCTCGAACACGTCCCCGCGGTGGTCGTAGGCGAGCGCCAGCAGGGCCAAGTTGCCGGCCTCGGCACTCGGGCGGCTCGGCGCAACGGTTGCGATCGAGACCGGCGCATGGAGCAGCTCCTTGGTCAACCAATCGAAGTACTCGGCCCAATTCTCGTGTGCGATCTCGTGTGCGATCTCTCGTGTCATCGCGACGCGCCCAGCGAGCCGATTGGCGGTGGCTCCGGCGCGACCTCGACTCGGACGCGGGCGTCGAGGACCGTCGCGCCATCCGGATTGGCCACAACCGGGTTGAGGTCGAGCTCGGCGACCTCCGGGTGCGCCTCGACCAGCGCGCTCACGCGCAGGAGCACATCCTCGATCGCCTCGAGGTCGCAACGTGGCGCCCCGCGGTAGCCGTCCAGCATCGGGAAGGTCCGCAGCTCACGAAGCATCTCGTGGGCGTCGTCGTCACTCAGCGGCGTGATTCGGACGGAGACGTCCTTGATCAGCTCGGCCACCGTGCCACCCGCTCCGCATGCCACGACGGGCCCAAAGCTCGCATCGTTGACCACTCCCACGATCAGCTCGACTCCCGGAGCAGCCATCGGCTGCACGAGCAGCCCTTCGAGCTCATGCCCAGCTACACGGACGGCGGCCTCGATATCCGTGGCCGCGTCACGCACAGCCTCGGCGCCCTCCAGGTTGAGACGCACTCCTCCCGCCTCGGTCTTGTGAAGCAGTCCTGGAGCAACAGCCTTGAGCGCGACGGGGCCTCCGAGCTCGATCGCCGCGCTGACGGCCTCCGCGGCGCTGGCCGCGATCCGAGTGGGCACCAGCGGCAGGCCGTAGCAGTCGAGCAGCTCGCTGACCGCCAATGGTGGGAGCCAGTCCGATCCCCGCGCCAGCTCCCGGCTGACGATCGCGGCAGCCTGATCGAGCCGGAGGCCCACAGGCACGCTCATTGTTCGGTCGGGACGACTGCGCCACCGGCCATAGGACGCCGCGAGTGCGACGGCGCGTGCCGCGTCTTCTGGAAACTCGTACCCCGGCACCCTGACCGCTTCGTCGCTGAGCTCGGCGGGGGGGCCTTCGCTCGTCATGAACACACCCGCGATCGGGACGTTCGTCTCGCTCTCGGAGACGCCCCGCAACGCCAGCGCGACGTCGACCGCTTCGGTGACCAGCGGAGGGACGAAGATCGCCAGGATCGCATCGCAGACGCGGTCGTGGATCAGCGTGGAGAGAGCGCGGTCGTAGTCCTCGGCGGACGCGCTCGCGAGCATGTCGATCGGGTTCTCGACGGACGCAGCGGCGGGAAGGAACTCGGCGAGCTTCGACCGAGTCAGGGGAGGAAGCTTGGGAACCTCGACGCCCTGAGCTTGACATGCGTCAGCGCACATGATCCCGGGCCCGCCGGCATTGGTGACGATCGCGACGCGATCGCCGCCCGGAATCGGTTGGGTCGTGAGCAGCGAAGCCACCCCGAAGAGCTCTCCGAGCGTGTCGCTGCGGATCACTCCCGCTTGATCGAAGAGCGCATCGACGGTCACGTCCGAGGTGGACAGCAGCGCCCCGGTGTGCGACCGGGTAGCTCTGGCGCCGGCGCCAGAGCGCCCGCTCTTGACGGCCAGTAGCGGCTTGCGCCGCGCGAACCGTGGCGCGATCCGCGCGAACTTCCTCGCGTTGCCGAACGACTCCAGATACAGGAGCGCAACGTCGGTGCCGGGATCCTGCTCCCAGTACTGGACGAAATCGGTACCAGACAGATCGGCCCTGTTGCCAACTGACACGAACGACGAGAGTCCCACGCCGAGACGCCCGGCGGCCTCGATGATCGCGATCCCCACGCCGCCGCTCTGGGACATGAACCCAACGCGTCCCGGGACGGCCGGATGTGGCGCAAATGTCGCATTCAGTCGCACCGCCGGCGCGGTGTTCAGCGCCCCCAGGCAATTGGGGCCGACGATCCGGATACCCGCGTTACGGCAGACCTCGACCAGCTCGCGCTGGCGTGCGGCGCCGTCGTCTCCCGCCTCGGCGAAGCCCGCGGAGATGACCACGATCGCCCGCACCCCGGCGGCGGCGCACTCTCGGGCGACGCTCACAACGTGCTCAGCGGGTACCGACACGACCGCGAGCTCCACCCCGCCGGGAATCTCCGTGATCGAGCGGTATGCGGACAGCGACTGAACGACGTCGGCGCGATCGTTTACCGCGTGCAGCGCGCCGCGAAATCCGCCCTCGAGCAAGTTGTGGAGGATCTCGCCGCCGATCGTCCCCCGGTGTCTTGACGCCCCGATAACCGCCACCGAGTGCGGCTCCAGGACGCTGCGAACGGCGGCTATAGCCGAGAGCCGCTCTCGTTCGTGGAAGCGCTCGAGCGCCTCGTCGGACAGAGACGTGGGCAGATCGACCGCGATCGCCTCAGGAGTCGAGCGCAGCTCGACCGGGAATCCACTTTCCCGGAAGACCCCGATCATCCGGTGGTTTACGGGCAGGACCTCGGCGGTGAATGTCGTGATCCCGTTCCGATTGGCGACCTCGGCGAGCTGAGCAAGCAGGATCGTCGAGATCCCCTTCCCTTGCCACGCATCGGCAACCATGAATGCGACCTCGGCGACGGCGGGGCTCTGGCGGACGTATGCGGCGTGCGCCAGGATCGTCGGAGGGGTCCCGCCCTCCACGACCAGCGCGAACCGGTTGGCATAGTCGACGTCGACCGACCAGTCGACTGCCCAATTGAGGTTCGGGGCGCCGAAGAAGCGGAACGCGATCGATTCCGGGGACAGACTCTCGAGGAAGGCTCGAATACCGCCTTGATCGTCCGCACGGACGGGTCGGACGTGCACCGTCGACCCGTCGCGGAGCACCACGTCGGCCTCGCGCTCATACGGATACGGGACCTCGGGAGAAACAGTCGAGCTGGTTATCCCCATGGTTCGAAGTGTTGGGCCCTTTCGGATCCACGACATCCGCAGGCACTACGGAGGCTAGGTGCCGCTAACCGCGGATTTCGATCGAGCGGCGCTCTGGCTGCCATCACCCGACCACGCATCGACCGGTAACGGGCCGGAGCCGCGCGCTGAACTCGCGTCGATCCTCGACTGAGACGTCCGGCAGTCTTAGCCGCGCGCGAGCGCCAGCAACGCCGCGAACTCGTCGCGCAGGCCGCGTTCGAGCACGTCAACGTCGGGGTTGGAGGCCCGGTCGGCGTTGACGCCGAACACGAGCTCGCCGTCGTAGGAGATGATCGCGATTCCGATTGCGTGGTCCTTGAACAGCGGTACCAGCGGCACGATCCTGCGCAGCTGCGAGCCGAGCGCGTACAGCCGGATCTGCGGCCCTGGGACGTTCGTGATCGTGAGGTTGCAGAGCCTCGTCGAGTAGAGCGTCTCGGCGATCGAGCCGTGGACCACGGGCGGCAGGATGCCGCTGACGCTGATCAGCGTCGAGGCTCCGAGCGCGGCGCTCCCGGACTTGAGCTCGCCGGCGGCGGCCCGGGTGGCGTCGTAACGCCGGCGGCGATCGGGCTCGCCGATCGGCAGCTCGGTGAACAGCGAGCTCACCTTGTTGCCGAGGGTCCCGTGGTCCTCGCCGCGGAGGTTGACGGGCACCATCGCCCGCAGCGGCCGGTCGAGCTGCTCGCCGCGGTGGTCGAGCAACGTTCGGAGCGCCCCGGCGCAGGTCGCGAGCACGACGTCGTTGACGGTCCCGCCGAGGCCCTGCTTGACCTGCTTGACCTCGGACAGGTCAAACGGCACCGACACGAACCGCCTGGTCGACCCGATCGGCACGTTCATCGTCGATGAGCGGGCGCCCTGCACCTCGTCCTTCCACACCACTTCGCCCATCGCGGCAGCGGCCTGTCCGGCTTTCAGCAGCCGGCGCGGGTGGACCACGGTGCCGACGGTCGCGTCGAGCACGCCGTGGGCGGCGGACAGCGCCGACGGAACGAAGCCCGGCAGTCGCGAGCGAGGCGCCTCGCCGTCGTCCGAACCCGCGTCCTCGGCTGCCTCGCGCGGGGGCGGGTGCGGCTCGGCGTCGAGCAGGATGTGGCCGATGTCGACCGAGCCGACGCCGTCGACCATCGCGTGGTGGGTCTTGGTCGCGAGCATCCAGCGCCCGTCCTGCAGCCCATCGACGAGCGTCATTTCCCACAGCGGCCGCGAGCGGTCCAGGCGGTGCGACCAGAAGTCGCCGAGCCAGTCGTCGACCTCGGCGTCGCCGCCGGGGGCCGGGAGCGCCGCGCGGCGGACGTGGGCGCTCAAGTCGAACGCCGGGTCGACGACCCAGGCCGGCCGCTGCATGCCGTGCACGTGCTCCTCTGAGAGCCGCATGCCGAAGCGAGGAAGCCGGCCGAGACGTTCGTGGAGCAGCTCCAGCAGCGCGTCAAGCGGCGGGGGCCCACCGGCCTCGGACAACGGCTCGAAGATCAGCGCGCCACCGATGTGCATCGTGGCGCCATCCTCGTGCTGCTCGAGCTCGAGGAAGGTCGCGTCCAGGGGGGTCAACCGTTCGTCGGTCTGTTGCATATCAGGACCGTACGGCGAACCGTCGTGCCGTCACCAACGTGCAACCCCGCACACTCTCAGCGCAAACTACCAATCGAGATTGAGCGGCGAGTGCGGACGCTGTGGGGCACCTGCGTTCACTACCGTCGTTCCGTGGACGATCTTCGCGGAGCGAATGCGCTGCTAACCGGCGCGGCCGGCGGGCTCGGCGTGCACATCGCGCGTGCGCTCGCCCCCCGGGGGGTGCGAATCGCCCTCTCCGGCCGCCGGATCGAGCCGCTCGAGCAGTTGTGCCGCGACCTACGCCGCAACGGCACCGTTGCCGAGCCCGTGATCGCCGACCTCTCTGACCGCGAGCAGACCGCCGGGCTCGTGGAGCGCGCCGAAGCGATCATCGGACCCCTCGACCTGCTGATCAACAACGCCGGGCTCGAGCCGCCCGGCGCGTACACCGCGTTCACCGACGCGGAACTGCTCGAAGTCGCCGAGGTCAACCTGCTCGCCCCGATGCTGCTCACCCGGCACGCGCTGCCGGGAATGCTCGCGCGGGGCCGCGGACACGTCGTGATGATCTCCTCACTCGCGGGCCGCGGCGGCAACGCCTTCAACATCCCGTACGCGACGACCAAGGCCGGGCTCGTCGGCTGCGCACGGTCGCTGCGCGCCGAGCTCGAGGGCACGCCTGTGAGCGCGAGCATGATCTGCCCGGGGTTCATCGCCAACGACGGGATGTACGCCGACATCCAGCGCGAGTTCGGGGTGAACACCCCGGTCGCGCTGCGTGCGGTCGACCCCGATCGGGTCGCGGACGCGGTCCTGCAAGCGATCACCCGCGACCGGCCGGACATGCTCATCACCGGCTGGCCGATGCGGCCGCTGTTCGCGCTCCAGGAGCTTGCGCCACGGATCACCGAGCGTCTAATCGTCGCCACGGGTGCCCCACGGTTCTTCCGGACGCTCGCCGAGCTCGCCGGTCGCGACCTTGTGATCGGCAAGACCGAGAGCGCAGACAGCTACGGGAGGCCGTACACCCCGAACGAGCCGACCGCGTAGCGCGCGCCCAGCGACCGCGCTAGCGACGCTACGTGCTCGGGCTCAATTGCGACCGGCCGTCGCTTGAATTGCGAAGAACGCACTGACCGCGTCGTGGGTAGGCCGCGGCATCTCCACCTGCGGCACGTGCCCGCAGTCAAGCTCGAGGTGTCGGGCGTCCGGGAGAGCCTCGGCGACGTGCCGCGCAAACGCGATCGGCACCAGCGTGTCGCGGCGACCCCAGACGAACAAGGCATCTGGCTGTATCTCGCGCAGCCTGGTCCAAAAGCCGTTCTCGCCGTGGGGTGCCTCGAGGTAGATCTGCCGCGCCGCGGCATAGAACGCCGCGCGGCCCGCGGGTGTGAGATATGCGCGCAGGAACTCGTCGACGCCGGCCGCTGTCCACCCTTCAGCGGCGCCTGGGATGACGCGGTGCACGATCCCTTCGACGACGGCGCGAGGCGCGAGTTGCACGAGGCCGAGCTCGGGTCGCACCAGCCGCAACGCCGGCGCCCACCGGCGGGGTCGTCGCCACGCCAGTGAGGGCGCCAGCAACGCCAGCCGACCGACGCGCTCGGGCGCTCGGAGGGCGACCTCTACCGCGACCCGGCCGCCGAGGCTATTGCCGATCAGATCGGCGTGGTCGACCTCGAGCGCGTCCAGCAGGTCAATCATGTGCTCAGCGAAGAAGCGCGGGTCATACGGCGCGCCGATCGGCTTGTCGGAGTCGCCGAATCCCGGAAGATCGACGGCCACGACCCGAAAGCGGTCAGAGAGCGCGGCGAGCGTGGGTAAGAACGAGCCCTTGGTGCCACCCAGCCCGTGGATCGCGAGCACCGGGGGGCCGATACCAGCTTCCATTGTCGATAGGCGGCGCCCCTCGCTCGTGACGACCGTGCGAAATCGCAAGCGCCCTGGGCCGTTGGCCCCGCTGGTTGCGGCCAGAAAGCCGACGCCGAGATGCAAGTTGCGACGCACCACCAAGCGCCCCGCCTGGAACGCGCGCATGCCCGCGTTGATGTCATTGACGATTGCCGCCCACGTCTCTGCATCGGCGGTGAGCGTCGCGTCAGGGTTGCCGCTGGGGCGCGCGATGGACACAACCCCGCGATCAAGCACCGCGTCCCACTCGCCGCCTCGCGCGACCGCCAAGCGCACACGCGCTCGCCCACGGTGCGGCTCGAAGACCGCGTGGTCATAGCGGCCGACGAGCGTCCGCAAGGCGCGTGGCGGCGACGTCATCGTGGCTTTCGGGGATGTCTGCGACATCGCGGGCCCTGTTTTCTACCCGGCGTCGCCCCGTCTCACATCGCGTGGCCGCCGCAGACGGGCTCCGTTGGAACTACGGCCTCGCTGACTGAGGTTTGGGTAAAACGATCTCGCGCCAGCATGTTCTGGGAGCGTCACAGAGACCGGCTGCGGGGTTTGAGCATTAGAGACGGGGTGAGATACCGATGTCACTGTGCGCTGAGAGGGCGAACCTGGCATGTGTTCGAATCATCGGCGACTATCAATCGGTGCCAAGCATGTCGAGTGGCGCACCCTCATTCGCTGGTCCTACGGCGTGGGTGTCTGTTTTTGAAATGCTCGTCACGAGACTGCTTCGGCGCGCAAGGAGGAGGGATCGCTCATGGCAAGCATCTCTGCACCACCGGCCGGACATACGGCTCGGCTCCAAACCAGGGACCACCGCCAGGCGAACCTCGATCCGGGTGTGGTGGCCGCGTCCACGAGTGCCGCGACCCGATCCAAGGGTGGCATCGAGGGCCTGATCGGCAAGCGTGTCGCCGCCGCTACCGAACACGCCCTAGACGGCCCCAACCAGAACCTGATGCGTGCTCAGAAGCCCATCTGGGATGCCCTGTGCAAGTACTACTTCAGGCTTGAGACGTCCGGTTGGGAACGACTGCCGGAAGAGACATCGCTGTTGATCGGAAATCATTCAGGAGGGTCGCTGACGATGGACGCCTGGACATTCGTGTTCAACTGGTGGCGGCGATTCGGCGCCGAGCGCGTGCTTCATCCGACCGCTCATGACGTCCTGATGGCGGCGCCCGGGCTTGGCGACTACTTCCGCCAGGCCGGGGTGATTCCAGCCTCCCGCCAAGGCGTCACAGCGGCGCTCGGCGCCGGGTGCGACGTAATCATCTGGCCGGGCGGCGACATCGACGCGATGCGCAGCTGGCGCAGGCGCGATGAGGCTGTCCTTGGCGGGCGCATGGGCTTCGTTCGCACGGCGATCCGCTCAGGCGTGCCGATCGTCCCCGTCGCCACGATCGGCGGGCACGACACCGCATTCGTCCTATCGGAGGGCCGCTGGATCGCGAACGGGCTCGACCGTGTCTCCGGACTGAAGAGAAAGCTCCGCGGCACGCAGCTGCCGATCGTGCTCGGCATTCCGTTCGGCCTGACGATCGAGACGATCCCGACGCACCTTCCGCTGCCGGCGAAGATCCGCACCGAACTGCTCGACCCGATTCACGTGGATCACGACCCCGAACGGGTCGACGATCGCGACTACGTCAACTCGATCTACCTCGAAGTTGAGTCCGCGATCCAGGACGCAATGAATCGACTCGCCAAGCAGCGGCGGTTCCCGATCTTCGGCTAGCCCTCGAGGCGAACGCCGCCAGGCTGCCGACTGCCAAGCTCCAAGCGAATCGGTGTGGACTACCAACACGGATTCGGTGCACCTCCCGATTGCGGGGCGGGCACCGCCACTTAGCCTGTCCTCATGACCGAGGTCCTGAGCGCACTCGATGAGACGTTTCTCGAGTTGGAGGAGCTGGACCCGGGCGCGCTGATGAACATTGGGGCGATCCTGGTGTTCGACCCCCTTCCGGAGGGCGGCGCGCCGACGCTGTCGGAGCTGCGGGGCAGCCGTCTCGACGGACTGGGCCAGCTACCCCGCTACACACAGAGACTTTCCACCACGCGCACCGGTCGCTTCACCCGGACCTGCTGGGAGCCGGCCGAGCGGTTCGACATCGCGGATCACGTTCATCACGCGGCGCTGCCGGCACCGGGGGGCGACCGGGAGCTGTTCGATTGGACGGGTGAGTACTTTTCGCATCCACTCGACCGGTCCAAGCCACTCTGGGAGCTGGTGCTGATCGAGGGCTTGGAGGGTGGCCGCTGGGCACTAGCGTCGAAGATCCATCACTGCCTGGTCGACGGCGTTGGGTCGACGGGCATGATGGACGTCACGATGAGCCGGTCGCCGGAGCGGCCAGCGCCCGTGGTAGAGGCGCCGTGGGTTGCACCGACCGGCGAGCGGTCGCACCACCGGGTCGAGCCGGTGGTGCAGGCGGCCAAGGCGGGGGCGCAAGCCGGCTCGTCGGTCGTACATGCCGCGCTGCATCCGCGAGACGCCCTTGAACGCTCACGCTCGCTCGCGTCACTGCTCGTGCGCGAGGGTCTCGCCGGGGCGGCCCGTACGTCTCTGAACGTTCCGATCGGCCAGGATCGCCGGTTTGCGCTCGTCCGAGTGCCGCTGGCCGACCTGAAGCAGATCGGACGGCGGCTCGATGGAACCGTCAACGATGTCGCGCTCGCCGCCTGCGCGAGCGGGCTGCGGCGCCTGCTGATCGAGCGCGACGAGGAGCTGCCCGCGCGCGGCCTGCGGGCCA
Organism: uncultured Solirubrobacterales bacterium; assembly: GCA_963788565.1. Classification (GTDB taxonomy): domain Bacteria; phylum Actinomycetota; class Thermoleophilia; order Solirubrobacterales; family Solirubrobacteraceae; genus Palsa-465. Next base: position 548,778 of record CAWBHJ010000003.1, read on the forward strand.
TGGTGCCCGTCAACGTGCGTGACGCCTCGGATCGCTCCGGGCTGGGCAACCGCGTCAGCTCTGTGTTCGTTGAGCTGCCGGTGGCCGAGCCGGTGGCCGCGGTTCGCCTGCGGCGGATCCACGAGGCCACCTCGCAGCTGGGCGCCTCGCACGCCGCCACCGGACCGACCACGCTGCTCGACGTGGCTGAGCTGGCGCCGCCGGTGGTCGTCCGCGCTGCCCTCGCGCGGACCGCGTTCTCGACCCGTCTGTTCGCGGTCACGATCACCAACGTGCCTGGCCCGCGAGAGACGCTTTATGCGTTCGGTGCCCCGCTTCGCGAGGTCCATCCGATCGTGCCGCTCGCGGCCGAGCACGCCGTCGGCATCGCGATCTTCTCCTACGACGGGCTCGTCACGTTCGGCATCAACGCGGACGCGCGATCGATGCACGACCTCGACGTGCTGACGCGCGGGATCGAGGCTGGAATCGAGGAGCTTCGCGCTCCGGTCAAGCCTCCAGCTCGCCGGCGTCCGGCGGCAGCTGCGAAGAGCAAGACAGCCCGAAGCTGACGAACACGGGTTCCGGTGGTTCCCCTCAGATCCCACTAGTAAGCACGAACGGCGACACGCTGCACTGGAACCCATACCCCGACCTCAACGAGTTTTTCGATCAGAGTGACGTGATCCTCTGCGTAGGGGTGCATTCACTCCCGATTTGGTGACGTAGTCGGGCGCGCGTTCGGCCGGCTTCTCCTGTTAGCAACCGAAGCACGCAGCGTGCGTTGTCGCCCTCGCCGGTGGTTGCCAACGGTTGGTGGTGGGCGTACGCTCCGCGGTGTCCGGGGGCGTGTCGCTCCCGTTTGCGCGGCGTGTTCCTGGGGTTTGAGGTGTTGATTGCCCTGTCGCTGACTGGATCGTGCGTGGGCGGAAAGTGGGGTTGGTTATGTGTGCTCGGTGGATGTCGCGTTCGGCGGTGGCGCTTGCTGCTGCTGTCTCTTGCTGTGGTGTCTTTGCTGGTGGGGCGTTGGCTGCGGTGACGCCGGGTTGGGAGTGCATCCCGACCGCGCCGAATCAGGCGGTGTTGTCGGGCGGGACCGGCTCGGGTCCGTCGTGCGTGGCTGGGACGACGCCGGTGCTGGCGCCAACGTACGTCTCGAGCGGTGTGGGCGGTAAGCCGACGGTGCAGTTCGCGGCGGTGAACGTGCAGATTCTCAATGGGTTGGGGTCGACCGCGTCGGTCAACGGCACTGGGAATCTGGCGCTTGGCTATGACGAGAACCCGGGGAAACAGGCGCAGACCGGCTCGCATGACTTGATCATGGGGCGAAACCATTCCTTTACCGGCTACGCGCAGCTGTTGGACGGCTTCCAGAACACCGCGACGGGCAGCTACGCGACCGTGCTCGGGACCAACAACACGGCGTCGGGGACGTATGCGACGGTCACCGGCGGTCAGATGAACGCCGCCCAGAGCACGGGGGCGAGCGTCAGCGGCGGGTACGGCAACACCGCCTCCGGCTCCTGGAGCAGTGTGACCGGCGGCTGCTCGGGCATCGCGGGAGCGGGCAGCGTGTCGGTGAACAGCGTCTGCACCGAGGTCGGCAATCACCCGCAGGCGTTCACAGCGGTCGCGGGCGGCGTCGGTAACCAGGCGTCGAAGACCGGATCGTCGGTCACAGGCGGCTACCAGAATGCTGCGCAGGATCCGTTCTCGTCGATCGCCGGCGGGTGCGGGAACCTGATCCTGGGCACGGCCGCCTCGGCGCCTGAGGTTTCGTTCTGCGATAGCGCGTCGGGGGGCGAGCTCGAGAGTGTCACCGGCGGGGAGAACAACCTCGCCACCGGAACAATGGCCGCGGTCACCGGCGGGTCGGTCAACACCGCCAGCGGCCCGCAGGCCTCCGTTACGGGCGGCTCGGCCAACACCGCGAGCGGCGGCGAGGCCTCGGTCACCGGCGGAGATACCAACACCGCTGACGCCAACCAGTCATCGGTCTCAGGCGGCAGTACCAACACCTCCTCAGGACACGATGGGTCGGTTAGCGGTGGCCAGTTCAACCTCGCCGGGGACTATCTCTCCTCGATCAGCGGCGGGTGCGACAACGTCGCTGGGACCGGCACACCGCTGCAGCCCGGTTCCCCGAATCCCTGCACCGGCCCGAGCGAATCGATCACCGGCGGCGAGTTCAACACCGCCACCGGCGCGTCCTCGTCGGTCAGCGGCGGCTGTGACAACCTCGCCGGATCAACCGGGGCACTGCAGCAGAGCGGCTGTTTCTCGGGAGGACAAGCGGTCGCCGGCGGTGACGAGAACCAAGCCACCGGGATCGACTCCTCGATCGCCGGCGGCTGCTCCAACCTCGCGGGCCCCGGCACGCTGCCTGGAAGCACCGGCTGTTTCGGTGAGCAGGCGATCGCGGGGGGCTTCGTCAACACCGCCACCGCCACTGCGTCCTCGATCAGCGGCGGCCAGCAGAACACCGTCAGCGGAATCTCCGCCACGGTCATCGGCTGCTCAGCCGTAACCCTGAGCGGAAATTACAAGACCAACAACACCTGTCCCTAGAACCGCGCGGCAAGGCTTCCCGGGCGGCCTGAGCTTCCCACGTGCGGCAGCGCGCGCCAAATCCCCACAACCACAAGGAATCACAAAAGTGGAGCTAGGGGGACTCGAACCCCCGACCTCCTGGGTGCGATCCAGGCGCTCTCCCAACTGAGCTATAGCCCCGCGCGGCGGCTGATGCCGCTCGGTCCAGGGGATTCTAGCCGCGGGTGACGCCGCGCGCAGCCGCCCGCGACGCGGCGTGTCGAGAGGTGTCGAGATCGCTCGACGACTGGGAAAACCGCTCCTCCCGCTTGGGATTTCGACGATCTTGGCCGATACGCTCCGCAGCGGCTGGGGATCCTCCATGAGCTTTCGTACCCGCCTAACCAGCTTCTTCATACTGATCGTGGTCACGCCGATGCTCGCGGTCGGATTCCTCGTGTTCCGGCTGATCAGCGACAGTCAGGCGGGCAAGGCAGACGCGCGCGCCAACGGCGTCGCGACAGCCGCGGCGAGCCTGTACCAGAGCGAGAGCCTCGCCGCGCGCGGCGACGCGCAGGCGATCGCTCGCGCGGTAGGCGCGACGGCGACGCCAGAGCTCCGTGCCAAGGTCTCAACGCTCGCGTCCCAGGCTGGTCTCGCGCGGGTCACGATCGACAACACCACCGGGCCGGCGATTGACATCGGCGATCCGACGGCGATCGCGCCGGGAACGGCGCTGGTCACCTCCGGCTCGCGAAGGCTCACGATCACCGCCTCGGAGGTGACCGCGAGCGAGTATGCACATCAGCTGAACGGCCCGAACGTCGGTGTAGTGGTGCGCCAGAACGGGCGGACGCTCGCATCGACGGTGCCGGCGGCCGCCGGACGTTCGCTCCCGCGCCGCGGGACGGTCAATGCCGGCGGGACGGGGTACAGGACCGTGACCCAGGCCTTCCACGGGTTCGGCGCAACACCGGTGACGGTCGCGGTGCTCTCGAGCCTCGCGGCGACAACCGCCTCGGTCACCGGGAGCCGGGTGCTCGCGGCTGGGTTCATCGCGGCGTTCCTGCTGCTCGCGTTCTCGTTCTCGGTGCTCGCCTCGCGCGGGCTGCAACGCCAGCTCGCGCGATTCCTGCAGGCCGCGCGACGGCTCGGCAGCGGTGACTTCTCCGAGCCGGTCCCGATCGAGGGTCACGACGAGTTCGCGGCGCTCGGCCAGGAGTTCAACAGCATGTCTTCTCAGCTCGAGAAGCGGCTTGACGAGCTCTCGCAGGAGCGGGCCAGGCTACGCGAGGCGATCCGCCGCATCGGACAGACATTTGCCTCGAATCTCGACCGCCAGGCGCTGCTCGAGCTCGCTCTGAAGACCGCGATCGACGCGGCGCAAGCGACCGCCGGGAGGGTGAGCGCCAGGCCCACCGACGCCGACCCGCTCGCCGAGGTCGCCCGCGAGGGCGCGTTCGACGGGTTCGAGGGCGCGATCTATCAGGCCGAGCACGCGGCGCTGGACGACGGCGTGATCGGCGAGGCGAGCGAAGAAGACGGTGGCGCGGTCCTGTGCGTCGCGCTCCGGCCGCTCGAGTCCGGCCATCGGATCCACGGCCTGATCTCGGTCGCGCGCACGGATCACCCGTTTTCCGACGACGACCGCGCGCTGCTGCGGTCGCTGGCGGCGCAGACGACGCTCGCGCTAGAGAACGTCGAACTCCACGAGCAGGTCAGCCGGCAGGCAGTGACCGACGAGCTGACGGGTCTCTCGAATCACGGCCGCTTCCAGGAGCTGCTCGGGTCCGAGATGGAGCAGGTTCGTCGCTACCACCACTCGATCGGCTTGATCATGCTCGACATCGACAACTTCAAGTCGATCAACGACACGTACGGCCACCCTCAGGGGGACGTTGTGCTCAAGCGCGTGGCGCGCGTCGTGGCCGACAGCTCTCGCGATGCCGACTTCCCCGCGCGGTACGGTGGCGAGGAGATGGCGTTGATCCTGCCCCACACGGGCCTGGAGGGCGCGTACGCGATCGCCGAACGCGTCAGGACCGCGGTTGAGGCACTCCGAATCCCGCTCAAGGACGACGGTGGAACGCTCCGGATCACCGCGAGCCTGGGCGTCGCATCGACCACCGACGGCGCCAAGGAGGCACTGATTGCCGAAGCGGACGCGGCTTTATATGAGGCGAAGCGAACCGGTAAGAATCGGACCGTGCAGGCGCACGTTCGAGCCACCAACGTAACCGGCGCCGGGTAGCCTTTACGCCATGGGTCTACTTGATGATGCAATCCGTGAGCACCTGGACCTGAAGCGGCAGCGTGGCGCCGACCCGACCGAGGTCGACCAGCTCGAGCGCGAGGCCCTCGGTCCCGTGCGCCGAGGTACCCAGGTCTCCGACGAGCCGCTCCCCGACGAGGAGCACTTGAACCACGAGGAGCACGACGAGCACTTCGACGACGGGGAACACCTCGAGCACGACGAGCACCTCGAGCACGACGAGGCCTTCAACAACCATGGCCCGCTTGGAGCCGAGGAGACATTCGACGAGCAGCACCCGCCGGAGCGCGAAGGTTCCGCCGCGATGCTGTACGACGACCAGGCCGAGGGGACGCTCGAGAGCTCTGCACGGCCCGCTCCCGCGCCGGCGCGTGGAGTCGCCGAGGAACCAGACCGCGAGGAGCGCAGCTGGTCCTACGACTCCACTGAGGAGTGGGAGGGCGACAAGCCGGCCGAGCGCGCTCCAGCTCCGACCGAGAGTGCGGAGGCGCCCGCGCCCGCGGAGGCGAGAAGGCCGGCGCCGCCGCCTGAGCCCGGCCAGGAGCCGGCCGAACACGCAGGCCAGGAGACGGTCGAGTACGACGTCGAGGCCGAGGACGGGCGCCCCGAGAAGGACGACCCGCTCGAGGAGACGCCCGAGTTCCTGCAGGACACACCCGATCACGACCGGCTCTGGTTCGAGCAGCGTCCGCCGCGTCCGTTCGACTTCGACAAGTAGCGACGATCGGGCGCCGGGTCTAGGTGGTCAATGCTGTGACCGTCGGCACCGTTTGACTCGTTTTCGGTGCGGGTAACCGACGTCCGAGGCTTTCGGTCCGGATCGAAAGCGGGAGACGGGGCGTCGCGGGGGCTCGAGTGGGACGAGCCGGCTCGCGGCTGTCAGGGCACCGGCTAGACTCGGCCGCTCCCGGGGGCCATAGCTCAGTTGGGAGAGCGCCTGCTTTGCAAGCAGGAGGTCGCCGGTTCGATCCCGGCTGGCTCCACTCTCCGAGAAGTGTCTGCAAAAAGCCACATTTGACCAGCTCCTCGCCTAGCGCAAAGATGAATCGACCTGTGTGACGGCCGGGTTGTCTTACGTGCGCGGTTGCGAGCCGAGTCCGTCGAGCAGCATGTCGACCAGTCGCGTGATGAACTCTTCGTCGGTCGGCTCGGCGCTGATCAGCACCCGGAAGTGAAGCGGCGCGACGAGCGCCTCGAGCGCGAGCGCGGGGTCGGTTGCCGCCGGCACTTCGCCGCGCTCGATCGCGCGCGTGATCATCGGGCTTGAGAGTGCGTAGCGTGCTTCCCAGAACCGTTGTCGTGTCGCGTCGATGCTCGGGTCCGTGCTGCGCGCCGCGAGCGCGCGGGCGAGCGCGTTGCCGAGGGTGCGCACCGATGCTCATCGTCAACGGCGCCGAGGACGTGCACATCCCGCAGCACGACACGCTCGTGTTCGAAGGCCGTCGCGAGACGCGCGTCGAGCTTCTGCCCGACACAGGCCACTGCGCGACCTCGAAGCTCGGCGAGGTCGTTCCCGCGATCGCGACCTGGATCGCAGAAACGCTTAGCGACCCGGCTCACGTCTAACCCTCTACACCTAAACAAGGCAGGGCCCGCGGCGCACGGTGCGGCTGCGCGGAAAGTCGCGTCCGGACGTGGATGCGGGTCCGGGCCGGGGCGATCGCGTGGCAAAGCGCTCGCCCGGAGCTAGCGATCCGCGCGGCCCGGTCGTTCGCTCGGGCGCTGTCAATGTGCACGCGCGATCACGGTTAGGAAATCGCGAAAATATGGCGCGAGGAACTCGCCCGGGATCCCGGTCTGGCCGGGCACGAGGGGGATCGGCAGGGCGACGGGGTGGCGCCGGGAGTGCGCGTAGAGGTAGCCAGCGACCCATCTCGGATTGATGTCGAGCTCCATCGCGCGAACGACGCCCTTGCTGGCCAGGGCCTGTGCAAGGGCACGTACGGACAGGTCGTGGCCCGCCGCCCAGACAAGGTCCCCATTGGGAGTGATTCCCAGCCCCGAGCGGGCAACGATCGGCTGTTCGTGTAGCGGGTCTCCCCAGCACACCTTGATGCACGTGTCGACTGTCGACGGGATGCGCCCGCCGTCTATCAGCAGCCCGAGGTTCTGTCTCACGGCCTCGACTGGCCGATCAGGAGCTGGGACCGTCTGATCCCAGCGGCCGATGTCGGTGCCGCCGTCGCGATAGATCACTGCCGACGCCGCGCCGAAGCGTAACGGCCACCCGACCCTTCTCCCCTCCTCGAATCCCCCCGCGCCGTAGCTCTCCTCGAACGCGCTGTTGAAAGCGGCGACCACGATCCGCCTCTCGGCGCTACCGATTGCGTCCCCGAACGGCCAGCCCGATCCACCCGGCTGCGATCCCCCTGCATGCAGGGCGAGCGTCACCAACCCCTGGTCGAAGCGAAGCAGCGTGATCGTGAACCCGGCCTCGTGATACGCCTCTACCCGCGAGATCCACGCTGCCGTCCGCCCTCGCACGGCAACGGCCGGAGTCCATCCGAACAGACCCGGGCGTCGCGCCGCTGAGAGGACCGCGATCAGCCGCGGTCGCGTGGGTTTGGGCACCGCGCGGGACGAGGAAGCCGTCACCGCAGCCGCGCGGGAGCCACTCGCCTCGGAGAAGGGCTCGGCCGCCCTCGCTGAGGATGCCGGGTGATGCGACGAGCCACACGCAACACACAGCAACAGAACGCCCGCCACGCTCGCGGCACCGCCTATGCGGCTTGTTACCCGGGGCCGCCCGCCCACTAGCCAAGTCTTGCAGACCGTCGCGGGAATGCACACCCAGTCGCGGCGGTCCGCGCGGCCGCTCTCATCGACTCGGCGGCGCGCGTCACCCGACTGCTGCGGCGACGCCGTGAACGCGATCTCATCGGGGGCTAATGGAAGGTTCAGACCCGTCCCCGAAACTCGGTCGCCCGATGATTCGCAATGGCTTGCTAGCAACATCCATCGCGCTCGCCTGCAGCCTGGCCGGATGCGGAGGCACCAGCTCCGGCAGTAGCGCCGCAAGGCAGCGGGCCGGTATGCCCTCGGGCTCGCGTCCCACCCAGGTGTATCGCGTGAGGCTGACGGGAGCTGCCGCAACACCGCGCGGCGCGCCGCAGGGCATCGGTGCAGCGATCATCGCTTTTCACGGAGACTCGCTCGTCTGCTGGCGATTCGCCCACCTGCACGGATTCACAGACGCGACTTCCGCACACGTCCAGATCGGAAGCGAGGGGCATCTCGGCAACATCGCCCTCGCCCTCTCAACCGGTCCACGCCTGCACCATCAGGGATGCGTACGAGTCAACCCGACCCTGACTAAGAAGATCTCGAGTGACCCAAGCGGCTATTACGTGGACATTCCCACCAAGCAGTACCCGCACGGGGCGGTTCGCGCACAGCTTTGATCGGTGCAGCTTCGACCGCGGCCTGGATGACGATCACCCGAACGGCTCGCGACCTCGGTGAGCCCAATGCCGCTCGGCCTCGGCTTCCATCCGTGCGAGCCGCGTGCAGTAATCCGGAAACTCGAGCCACTTGCATCCGCGGGACGCCAGGGCGAAGCGGTATGCCCCGCTAGGGCGCGGTCCCGATGAGCCCGTCTCCGTCAATCGCCACGCACAGCTGCGTCGTTGGGCACGAGATCGCGGTGAGGTAAGTGTCCTCGCTGATGGTGGTGTTGGACCACGACCCCCCGTCGGTGGGATTGGTTGACATGAGCGCGGCGCTGGTTCCATCGATGGTGGAGTTGTCAATCACCGCGCACAGCTGGTTCGACGGGCACGACGCTGCCACCAGCGGGAAGTAGTTCACTTCGATGTCCGGGCCGGTGTTGGGGTCGATCACGGCGGACCGCCACTGGCGGCTCGCCGGCGAGGTCGAGGACATCAGCCCGCCGTTGGCGTCGCCGACGACGCACAAGCCCTGCGGCGCACAGGCGACGGTCATGGACGGCGGGGGAGCCGTCCCGACGTAGTTGTCCCGACCATTGGGGTCGGTGGCCACAACCCGCCACGCGCTCGCTCCGCCACTCGGGTTTGTCGACGCCAGCACGCGGCTTCCCACGCCGGCCGCGACGCACAGGCTCGGCGGCGAGCACGAGACCCCGGTCAGCGCGGACTTGTCGATCTTGGCGGCGCTCCACGCGGCGGCCCCGCCGGTCGGGTTGGTCGTGCTCAGCACCCTGCCGGCGTTATCGGTCGCCACGCACAGCTGAGCGGACGCACACGCCACCGCCGTCAGCTCGTGCCCCGGGTCGATCGCGGCGCGGCTCCACGCCGCCTGACCCCCGGTCGGGTTCGCCGAGCTGAAGGCACCGCCCGAGCCGTCCACCGCGCCGTCCGGCCCCAGCGGCCCCCGCCCTGGCGTGTGTAGACCCCTCGAGCACCGTCGACGGCCGCGCAGAACCCGGCCGTCGGGCACGAGAGCGAGACCAGGCCGCGGGAGGCAACGTGCGAGCTATTCCAGGCCAGCGCGGGCGCCGTGAGGTTGGTCGAGAGCAACACGTTCCCGGTCTGGGTGACGGCCACGCAGAGCTGGGTCGAGGGGCAGTCGAGTGCATTCACACGGCCTTTGACGGTGCCGGCGCGCCGCCACCCGCCGCTTGCGCTCAGCGGTGCGCTTGACGTGAATACGAAGCCGCTCCCGTCGATCGCGACGCACAGCTGATCGGACGGGCACGACACGACGTTCAGGTTCTGGTTATCGGCGAGCGCGAACGGTCGGCCCCCGTCGATCGGCGTCGGCCCCGTCCAGTTGAACGTCACTGCCTGCGCGTACCCACAGACGAGCAGGCTCGCGGCCGCAGCCACCCCGAACAACCGCCGAACCCCACGAAAAGCCATCCTTGCCCCATTTCGCTATCCCTGTAGCGCGAGGAATGCTCGCAGGGAATCCGGCCGCCGTCAACAATGCCCGGCGAGAAGGCGGTGAACCTCGAGAGGTGACCCAGACCGCTCGACGCCGTCGCCTCAGACCGGGCCGTCGCGGAAGGCGACGGTGTCGGGCTGCCGAACGAGCCACTCTGGGACCGGATCGTCGGCGTAGAAGCGCTCGATGAGCCCGTGCTCGGAGCGCGCCAGGCGGTGCGCGAGCTCCGGGTCGTAGGCCGCCGGGAAACGGTCGTAGTTGTTGACGTTGGCAGCGGGATGGGCGCGCAGCGACGCCTCGTCGAACCGCTCGCCGGCGGCAGTCAACGCTCGCACGAGGTCGTCGGCCAGCGACTCGAACCGCCCGATGAATGAGATTGGCGTCTCCGGCGGCCCGATGTACCAGCTGAACCGCTCGGTGAGGTGACCGTCCAAGTGTTCGAGCACCTGACGGATGAACGCGTCGAAGTCGGGTCTGCCGACGCGGGAGTCGATCGGATGATCCGGCTGCCATCCCGTACGCATCCGAAACGCCCAGAACGAACGCCACCAATCGAGCGGGTGACGCACGAACGCGAACGTGTAGCGATCGCCGTAGTCGGAAGTCGCGGCCAAGTCGGCGTGAGCCGGGGACACCGCGCGTCGAGGGCCAACCCAAGCGGAAGGCGGTTGCGACCGCCGCCACAAGTACTCACTACGCACGCCGGCGACGCCCAGCGCCTCGGTGACCCACGTTCCCCCCGTCTTGGGGATGTGCATGAATCGGGTTCGAGGTGTGACGAGCGTCGGCATCAGGCGGCTGCAAGTTACACGCGATGCTCGCCAGCACGCGATTGCACGGGCGCGCCGCGATAGCCTCGGCGACCCGATGGCTACCCCTGGATCGAGAGCTACGGCCGGCTTGGGACCAGGACCCCGTCGGGCGCACGCCGGGTCGGCGGAGGCGATCGACCGTCCGCGCCCGTTCCGGCGTGACCTGGAGGATCCCGAAGTGTGCGTCGCGATGGACATCAAGGATGGGGCGCGCACGATGCTGATCGCGTTCGGGGGCATGCGCGGAGCGCTGGGCATGCCGCCCTTCGAGTTTCTCCGCGTCAACGGCCGTCTACGGACGAGCCGGATCTTCGTCCGCGATCTGGCGCAGTCTTGGTATCACCGTGGCGTCCCGGGCCTCGGGTCGACGATTGACGACGCAGCCGCTGGGATCCGGACGGTCCTGGAAAGCTGTCCCCCGAAGCGTCTGGTCGTGACGGGGACATCGGCAGGCGGTTACGCGGCGCTCGTGTTCGGCACCCTCCTCGGTGCCGATGTGATCCTGAGCATCGTCCCGCAGACCGTTGTCGACGGTGAACTGCTGCACGCCATGGGCGACCATCGCTGTGACAGACAGCTCGAGAAGCTGATCGCCGACGGAGCCTTGGACCAGCGATGGTCGGATCTGCGACGCGATCTGCCGGGGGCGAGACGCCGAGACACCCGGTGCGAGGTCTACTTCGATCCGGATCACGAGCTGGACCGCCTCCACGCCGAGCGCCTGGCGAATGTGCCAGGGGTCCAGCTCAACCACGCGCACGGAGGCCACGGTCAGGTTGCTCGCAACCTCCGTGACTCTGGCGAGCTCCAGCGCATCCTCGCCGCCTCGCTCAGGGGCCGACCGAGCCGCTGACGCACTATCCCGGCGCGTTGGGCGACGCGATTTCGTTACCAGCGAAGCACCCGAGTTTCCCGCATAGCTCCACGAATGTGAGATCACGGGCGTACCACCTGGTGAGGTTTGCGGCAGCGTCGCCGCTCAGGTGACGCGGGAGGTCCGCCGGGTTGCGGTGCGCGGCGAGATCGTCCCGTGGCAACACGGCATCCACCTCAAGGAGTTCGCAGAGCCGCTGAAATGACGACTCAAACTCGGAGAAGTCGAGGATCAGCAAGAAGTCACGTGAGCGCCCGACGAAATAATCGGCATTCAAGAACCACCTCCAGTACGAGTACCGGATCTGACCGATCGACGTCATCGCTTCACGAGCGGCATGCAGCTCCCGCGGATCATCAGATGAGAGGGCGCGACCGAGAGCGTCGGGAGACGTAAAGGTGGTAAATGCACGCTCTTCCGCTGCGCTCCACGGAATGTTGTACCGCGGCCGTCCCTGCCGCCGCCGACTGTTGAAACCGCTCACGAAGCGGTCAAGCGGTGCTCGCACGGAGAAGAACACGCGATCGCCTGCCGAGATGTCCGATAGGAGCACGTTGTGCCGGTGCAGATGAATCTCGTACCGTCCATCCGCCGCAACCGGGGCGAGAGCGGCCTTTAGCGCGGTGCCGCCAGTCTTGCCAGGGTGCAACAAGTGCGCTCGTTGCTTCTGGCGGCGAGCCGGGACGGAACGCACGAGCATCCAGCGGCGATGCTACGCGCGACACTGCTGCGGTGCTTGACCGACGAGCCGCCGAGCGCTGGATCCGCTCGTTCATCGATCCGACGGCTCCGATCGAAATCGCGGGGGAGGGGCCTTGGGCAACGGTGCTGCGCGTGCCAGTCGCAGGCGGATCTGTGTGGTTCAAGGCGTGTAGTCCAGTGCAGGATTTCGAGCCACGCCTCAGTGCCGAACTGTTCGATCGCTGGCCGGATCGCGTCGGGGAGGTGCTTGCCTATGACGAGCAGCGTGCTTGGCTACTCCTCGCCGACGCCGGAGTGGCGATTCATGCTGCGGGGAACCCGGCCGAGGCGTGGCTCGAGGCGCTGCCTCTCTACGCTGAACTCCAGCGAGGGGAGGCGGCTCACTCCGATGAACACATCGCTCACGGCGTTCCGTCGCTGCTGCTCTCGACCCTGCCGACTCGCTACTGCGAGCTGCTCGATAGCAACCTCCCGATCGAGCCGCACGCGCTCGAGAGGCTCCGTACCTTCGCTCCTCGCTTCGAGGAGCTTTGCGCCCGGATCGCCGCGGCCGGGTTGCCGCCGACCATCCAGCACGACGATCTACACGTCGGAAGCCTCTACAAGCGCGACGGGCGCCTGCGCCTGCTCGACTGGGGCGACAGTTCGGTTTCGCACCCGTTCTTTTCGCTCTTTGTGACCCTTCGCTTCCCCGAAAAGCGCACCGGCGTGCCACGAGAGGACCGGTGGTTCACACGACTGCGCGACGCCTATCTGGAGCCCTGGGGCCGCGATCTGGCTGACGTATTCGAACCGGCACTAGAGGCCGGCCGCTTCGCTCACATCATCGCCTGGAGCCGCCAGCGCAACTTCCTTCCGCCGTCCGAGCGCGCGACCCTCGATGACGCGCTCGCGCACGTTCTTCGGCGAGCCGTTCTTCTCTAATCCTCTGGCAGCCACCCCGATAGCGAGCGCCGTACGTCGTCGAAGCGACGGTCGCCGGCGAGGTTCGTCCACTCGTGGGCATCGGTCCCGTGGTCATAGAGCTCCTCGGTGCCGTCCGCGTACCGCGTGAGGCGCCAGCCGGCGGTCCGAACGGAGTGGTTTCCTCGGCCCCAGGTCATCGCGGCGGGGGGTCGCGATGCCGCTCGCCCGTCCATGAGCGCAAGCAGGCTCGAGCCATCCGCGCCAGCGTCCTGCTCGAGCCCGCACAGGTCGAGAACCGTCGGGTGTAGATCGATCAGACTGACGGGTAGGTGGACGCGCGGGCGCTGCGTCGGGCCACCAGGCACCACGATGACCAGCGGTACCCGCGTGGCCTCCTCCCAGAGCACGAACTTGCGCCAGTGGAGCTTCTCGCCGAGATGGAAGCCGTTGTCGCCGCAGAGCACCACAGTGGTGCTGCCGGCGTGCCCCGAGGCGTCGAGGGCCGCAACCATGCGCCCGACCATGTCGTCGCAGAAGCTGATGGCCGCCAGGTAGGCGTGGACCGCGGGGCGCCACTGGTCGCCACCGGTGACGAGATCGTGATCCGGGCGTGAGCGGACCCACCGGCGTGGGATCGGCGGCACGTCGTCCAGGTCGTCCGCTCGGACCACGGGAAGTGTGAGCGAGTTCACGTCGTAGAGGTCGAAGTAGCGGCCTGGCACGTGCCATGGGAGATGCGGCTTGTAAAGACCGGCGGCGCAGAAGAACGGCTCCGGCGGGTTGCTGGAAAGGAAGTTGGCAACCGCCTCGACGACAGCTGAGTCGGGCAGCGACTCCGCCGCGGCGTCCGGCAGGGGCCCCCAGTCGAAAAGGTGATATGCGCGCGCGGCTTTTTCGAACTCCTCCGGCGTGAACAGGCCGTTGACGGGCCGTTCCGGTGGGAGCGGATCGGTCGCGTTGGTGTGGAACTCGTCCCACAGGAACGGCCTGTTCTGGACTTCACGCCATTGCGCCTGCAGCGCTCGCTCGCCTGTCGCGCTCGTGTAGTCGAACGTCCCGTGGAGCACCTTCCCCGCGCCGAACGTGTGATAGCCCGCCGCCTTCAAGGTCTCGATGAACACGGCGGGCCGCGCCGGTTCGTCCCAGAGGGGCTCGTTCGCGTAGATGCCGGTGGTCGTCGGGAGTCGACCGGTGAGCATCCCCATCCGGCTGGCGTTGCAATAGGGCGCCGAGCAGTAGGCGTGTGTGAACAGCGTCCCGCGCGCGGCGAGCGCGTCGATGTTCGGCGTCCTGACGTCGGGGTGCCGCCCCAGCGCGCCGATCCACGAGTTGAGGTCGTCGGCGACGATGAATAGGACGTTCACCTACGCCGTCGCCCTGACACCGCCGACGGTATTCGCCGCAGCTCTGAGCCGCTCATACGTCCGCTGTGCCTTCCCCGATAAGTGCATCGGCGCGAGCTGATCGGCACGGTTTCGCCACAACTCCGGCCGGACCATGCCGACGAGCTCGTCCGGCTCGGCATCCACCCCGAGATACTCGGCGATCCGTGCGGCTTGCGTGGCGCTGTCATGCAGGAGGTCGGCATGGAAGATGATCAGCCGCCGCTTACCCGCCGTGTTCGCGAACGCCGCATCGTTGTACCGCAGCCAGACTCTTTCCCAGTCGGCGGCGTCGAGTCCGGCAGCGGCGGGATCCGGGAGCGTCCCGCGAGCCCGGGCCAGCAGCGACGCGGCCACCTCCCGGGGGTCGCGAATGCAGATCAGGCAATCCATCTCTCCAACGACCGCGCTCCAGAACGGCAGCGTCAGCGAGAAGCGAGGATCCTTGAAGCCCCAACGGGCATCCGCGTAGAGCGTCCGCACCAAAGTCTCAGCTCGGTCGCGCAGGTTGCCGAGCCACCATCCACGGCCGAGGCCAGGGAGCATCCGCGGCGGCCGCGACCACTCGCCGTGGTAGGTCTCGAGGAGTTCGTCATTGAGGCGCGTGACCTCCTCTTGCTCGTAGTAGCCGGCCGGGTTGTGGGCAGGATGAGGTGACATCAGCCCGTCGGCGGGTCCGAAGTCGAGGCCGAGGGCGGCGACGATCGCGGCGGTGAGGCTCGTGCCGCTGCGATGCATGCCGAGGATGCAGACCGGACGGCTCACTGGCCCGGGTTTTCCTCCCGACGCAAGTCCGTAAACGCGGACGGACTGTTCCAGGGCCGGTCGCCCGCTTTCTTCCGCTTCATCAACGGGCTGGCACGCGAAGCCGACGCGCTATAAACCTGCCCGTGAGGGCTGACGCAGGGGAACGCGCCACGATCGGCGATTACCAGATCGAGGCCGTCGTATCGGCGGGTTCCGGCGGGACGCTGTATCGGGCCGGCGAAGAGCGACGTGAGCGACAAGTAGCACTGTTTGTCCTTTCGCCGGAGCTGGCCGCGGATCAGACGGTGCGCTTGCGGTTTACGCGTGCGGCCGAGCTGGCCGAGACGCTCGACCATCCGCACGCGCTGCCCGTGGAGGCGGTTGGCGAAGCGGACGACAGCGTCTTTCTCGTCAGCCCGTGGGTGCAGGGAGCGAACCTCGCGGCACGCTTGGCCCGCGGACCACTGTCGCCGGCCCAGGCCCTGCGGGTGCTGGCTCCGCTCGCTCAGGCGCTGGCCGCGGCCCATCGCATCGGCCTCGCGCACGGGAACATCACCTCGGAGAGCGTATTGATCGCAGAGGGCCCCGATCAGGAGGTGTATCTGGCTGGATTCGGATCCGGTCAGGCTCGACGCGACCCGGCGGCGCCGGCTGCCGACATCGCCGCCTTCGGGCAGTTGGTCCTGGACACGGTGGGTGCCGACACTGAGGCCGGAGGCCCTCCGGCCTCCGGCGCCGACGGTCCGGACGATCGCCTCCAGATGATCGCCGCCCGTGCGCTGGCGCAGGACGGGGGCCAGCCGATCCGGTCGGCCGACGAACTTGTGCTTGCGCTCGAACAGGCCCGAGCCGCGGCGAGAGCCGCGCCCCTGGCGCCAGGAGCGCGACAGGCACAGGAGAGCAACCGCACCGGCGCCGACGGCGTAGCCGGCGACGCCGCCGCGGAGCGCCCGGACGATGCGGAGGCGAACGCTGCGAGAGCTCGGCGGATGCCACGGATCGCCCTGGCGGTTGCCGGCGCCGTCGTAGTGGTGGCGCTTGTAGTCGCGCTAGCCACCTACAGCCCGACGTCGCCCACCGGCGCGGGCCGGAAGGTGGCCGGGCGCTCCGCCACAGCTACGGCACAGCCGATCGCGACGGTGGCCGAGGGCCATCTAAGCGTTGGCCAGAAGCTCAGCCTCGCCGCGCCCGCACGCGGACTCGCGGTGGGGCCGTCCGGCGCCGTGTGGGTATCGCTCCCGAGCCGCAACGAGATCATCCGGCTCGACTCCGGCGGTCGGGTGGCCTCGTTCCACGGTATTGCAAACGGAGGCCCGATCACGGCGGGGATCGGAGGAGCGTGGATCGCCCAGCCCGCCGGCGATGCCGTGAAGGTCAGCCCCGGCGGCCATGTCGACGAGCGGGTCGCGCTTTCGGGGCAACCTGTCGCGGTCGCGCCCGATGTCGACGGCATTTCGGCATGGGTCGCCGACACCTCCGGTGCGATCACGCACGTCGGTACCGGTGACCCGTCGAACCCGAACGTCGTCGCGCACGTCTCGCCTGCCCCGACCGGGCTCGCTGTCGGCGAACCCAACTGGGTGTGGGGCGTGAACGGTGGCCTCGTGCGGGTGAGCCCCGACGGCTCGGGTTCACAGACCCTCGACGCCGGATCTGGGGCCACCGCGGTCACCGTCAACCAGGGAATCTGGGTCGCCCACGGCGACGGCACGGTGACGCGTTTCGACCCCCGAGCCGGCCATGTCGCCGCCACCGTGCGGACGCCGGGTGCCTTGAGCGGCATCGCGGCGCGCGAGGGGTCTCCGTATGTGTGGGCGATCAGCCCCGCGGCTCGCGCGCTCTATCAGCTTTCGCTCGCAGGTCCCCAGATCGTGGGCGTCGTCCGCTTCAGCAGCCCACCCACCGGTGTCGCGGTGACCCACCTCGGCGTTTGGGTGACCACAGCCGGGGGGTCGCTGATCCGGATCCAACGCTGAGACGGTCCCAGAACTAGATCCGGATAGCCTTGCCGGCGACCCGGGTTGCCAACGACAGCACATACGTCAGGTTCAGGAGGAAGCCATGGCCGAGATTGCGCAGGGAACCACGGTCTCGTTCGAGTTGGGCGAGGACGAGCTGCTGGGCGCTCATCTGCTGGCGACAATGGAAGGCGTCGCGGATGACGACGCAGAGGGTTTCGGTGACCTTCTGCGATTCACCCTCCAGCGTGGCATCGCCGAGCGCCTCGAGGCCGCCGGAATGAAATGGCCGCCGTCGGTGGAGTCGTTCGACCTCGCGGCGAGCATCGGGCGCGAGGTCAGCGAGGAGGACAAGGAGGAGAGCGTCGCCGAGTCCAACCGAGAGTCGAAGCGAAACTTGCGACGCGCCCTGCTGATCTCCACGCTCGCGGTGGTGAGCGCCGTGGTCATCATCGGTGGCTACACCCAGCACTGGGCCTGGACCGGCTTCGACGCCAACAACCAGCTGTGGGACTGGCTGCATCTGCTGCTCCTCCCGGTCGTGTTCGGGACCTTTCCGCTGTGGCTGCGCTACGCGGACTACATGAGCCCGGCCCGGCGTCGCGCTCTGGGACTGGCAGTCGCCGTGTTCGCGGTGTTCGTCGTTGCGGGGTATCTCCAACCGATCACGTGGACCGGCTTCAAGGGGCAGACCCTGTGGAACTGGCTGTTGCTGATCGTGCTGCCGCTCAGCGTGATCACCGTTCGGGCGTGGCCTGAGACGGGACGCGATTTTCGCCGTCACCACGTCGTCGTGATCTCGCTTATCGCGATCGCGTTGGCCGTGACCCTCATCGGTGGCTACGGGGGCGACTGGAAGTGGACGGGCTACAAGGGCAACACGCTGTGGGACTGGCTTCTGCTCGTGCTAGCGCCGATCGCGTTCGCCAGGTTCGTCACGCCGTCAATCGTCAAGCTCGTCAGCGGCGGGGCGGCTGCACAGGCCAGGAAGGACAAGAAGCGGCAGGCTCGAGAGCAGGCTCTGCAGGTGGCGCGAGAGCGGACCGAAGTCGCGGCCTAGTCCCGAGCTCAGCCCGACCCCGGATCAGTGCATCTCGTGGGCGGGGACGGCGTCGAGTAGCCCGACGGCGCGCGGCGCCCGGTCATCCTCCAAGATCACGGCGCCGCCCGGCCAGTACGGGTGCGGCGCGGTGGCGTTGTGGACGAGGAGCGGCTCGTAGACCCAGGAGCCGCTGTTGAGAAGGCGGGGACCGCCCCGGGGTCCCCGCCAGCGCGCTTCGAGGTCGCCCGGGAGCGGGCCAAGCCGATGCACGTGACCGAACACCACCCACTCCGCCTCAACGCCGAGGCGCCCGACCACGCGCGAGATTGCCGGGAGGCTCGCAAGGCGCATCTGGCAACCGAGGACAGTGGCGGTCATGCGCGCCATTCCGGGGCGCAACAGGCGATGGGGGGCGAGCGGCATCGTGGAAGCCCGAATCAACTCGGCCACGTCCTCCGCCAGCACTGCGAGCGGCCGCGGGAGCGCCTTGATCAGGAGCGCTTTTCGGCTGGGTGCGTGACGGCACCCCGGCCCGCTCGTAGTCAATCGGGACCGCGCCCGGTCCCGGGACGCGCCCGAGGAGACCGCGCGTGAAGCCGTACGCGGCTCCATGCAGCAGGTGGCGATCGAGGTAGTGCCCGTGCGTCGCCCACACTCCCGGGGCAAGCCACACGCCTGGGTAGTGCACGCGGACGCGCGCCGGGGCAAGCCAAGATGCAACGCGGGCCAGCTCCGACGTCGCGTCAAGAGGAACGCGGCTGTCAGGAGCGAGCGAGGCGCCGACTCGCCGGACCCAGCCGGTGAGCAACGCGCGATCGCGATTGCCGGGGACGACGATCACCTCCCGGCCGACCCCGAGCGTCGCGCCGATCAAGCGGAGGATCGGCTCGGCGATCTCCATCGCGCGCTTGGCCCGCCCTTCGACCAGTTCGACAACGTCCCCGAGCAGTACAAGCCGCTCGACGCCCTCAAGCGCCTCGACCAGCCGGTTCAGAGGCTCCGGGTGCCTGAGGACGTCATGCCCCAGACGCGATCCCAGATGAAAGTCCGAGAGCACCAGCGTCGACACGCCGGCTCACGATAGACAGCGGCCGCCGCGCGCGGGCACGAGCCTCACCTTCGGAGCCTCCAGGTGGATTGCCGGCTCCCTAACCGGGTGGCTGGCATTTGGGGCTGGGGTGACTAGCTCGTGGCCCGCTGCGGGACCGCGATCGTCGGACCGGCGATCGGCGGGTGGTTTTCCGCCGATGCGGTTGCGCCGGCCCGGAGGCGTTCGGGGAGTAGCGCAGCGCCGAGGATGACGAGGCCGAAGGCGGTGATTCGCGCGACGATCTGGGGCGGCGTGTTGCCGATCGGGTCGTGGAAGACGACGATTCCGCCGAGTAGCGTGACGATGCTGCCGGTGAGAGACGTGAATGTGATCACCGAGATCGCCGGACCGAGCTGCAGGCTGCGCGCCGAGGCGTAGAACGCGACGACCATCGCGATCAGCGCGGACAACGTCCACGGGTTCACGAGTCCCATCACGTTATTGAGGACCGGGTGGGCGAGGTGCTTGATCGCGATGTCGGAGGTGCCGAAGAGGGCGCCGGCGGCGATCGCCAGGAAGACGCCTTCTCGCGCTCGCAGCGCCCCGAGGCGGATCGACGCGTAGATCAGCACGCCGCTGAGGGCGACCACCGCCCCCTCGACGGCGATCAATGCGGCCGCCGACGCATGATCATGCGTGGTGGGCACGGTGGTGAGCCCGAGGATCGCCAGCCCGATACCGGTGAGGAGCAGGGCCGTCCATTGACGGCGCCCGAGATTGAAGCCGAAGAACCGTTCGGCGAGGATCGCCACGAAAACGAGCCCACCAGAGATGACGGCTTGTACGGTGGAGAGCGGGGCGAGTGACAGGGCGCCGACGTGCAGCAGCCACGCGCCGAGCGCCACGAGCCAACCCACCGTCCACCACTTTGAGCGGAACAGATCGATCGCGCTGCGCAGCGGATGATCCACCCGAACGGTGGGCGCCGCGACCGCGCCGCGCTGCTTGAGCAGAAGCGCCAAGCTGCCCGCCAGCGCGCAGCCGACGGCCAGCACCAGGCCCGCGATCATCCGTTGTTTCTCAAGCGACCGTTCCCCGGCTGCGCTGCCGATGGGCCGGTCAGGATCGCGAGCAGCTCCCCGACGTTTTGCTCGCGTGCGATCGGGTCGGGAAGCGGGAACTCCGTGTTGATCGTGTAGTGGTTGCGGCGCCCGTTTCGCTCGCGGGTGATGTAGCCGGCGTCGGCGAGCTCCACCACGATCCGATGGGCGGCACGCTCGGTTATCCCGACCCGGTCGCCGATATCGCGCAAGCGAATGCCCGGGTCGTGAGCGATGCACACCAGCACCTGAGCGTGATTCGTCAAGAACGTCCAACCGGGTCTCGTGTACTCAATCATCGCTTCTAGCCTACCATTTCTAGACTTATCTTTCATGCTACAGTGAGCAAGGATTCCTCGAGAGGACCTGAAGATCCCCTCGCTCCGCCCCGAGGAGGTCCTCACGATGCTCTCCAAGACCCGCAGCACGCCGGTCTACTCGCCCGCGCCGGGAGTGATCCCCGACACGGTCACGGGTCCCGTCGGTAACGGGTCATCGGCGGCGACCGACCCCGGCGTCGCCCGGGCGCAGTCTTCCGCCGCGACGGACAGAGAGACGCGACGTGAGCGCTCCCGCCGCAAGACCTACCGCCATGCGGAAAGCTCGGGCGGCCGAGCAAGGCGGTGACCAGATGACAACCGAGGCGCCGATCGCGCCGCCCGATCGCCAGGTGCCCGCAACGAAGGCAGATCCAAGACGGAGCTACGTCTGTCCCGAATGCGGACACGTCCTCCGCGTGTCCGGCCTCGGGCGCCACCGCGTGTACTTCGAGCTCGACGACGAGCGAGCCGATCACCCGATCATGAACCGGGTCTGCCCGGAGTGCGGTCGGAGTCTGCCGGGAAAGAACGGCCGTAATCACGGCCACGCGACGAACTGACGCTAACGATCTGATGAGAAGGGATCGGCCATGACCCACGTTTGCTGTCCGGAGTGCCGGCTGCGTTTCACCCCGGCCGCCACGGCGTATCTCAGTGCGTGTCCCGAATGCGGTGAGCAACTTTGGGAGTCCAGCCTGCGAGGCACCGTCGGGTTCCGCATCTTCAGGCTCGAGGACGCTCCCCACCCGCTGCCACTGGCAGTCGCCGTGTCGGTCCCCGTTCCCGGCGCCACTACGGACGGCCTGACGGCCATTTCGATCCCCGGAAAGGCAAGACCATGATCGCTTTCTTTGTGATCAAGGAGTACGAGCGCGCAGTGGTGTTCAAGCTCGGCAAGATCGAGGGGCCAGCGCGGGGACCGGGTTTGATTTTCGTCGTTCCGTTCGTCCAGCGGATTCATCGCGTGTCGATGCGCATCGTCACGCTGCCGATCCAGTCGCAGGGCATCATCACCAAGGACAACGTCAGCATCGACGTCTCCGCGGTGGCCTACTACCGGGTGGCGGATCCGGTCCGCTCGGTGATCGCGATCGAGAACGTGCAGGCGGCGATCAGCCAGATCGCTCAGACCACGCTTCGCGCGGTGGTGGGGCGTCACACGCTCGATGAGACGCTGTCCGAGACCGACACCATTAACCAGAACATCCGCGAGATCCTCGACGTGCAGACCGAGGAGTGGGGCATCGAGGTCACCGTCGTCGAGCTCCGCGACATCCAGCTGCCCGAGAGCATGCAGCGCGCAATGGCCCGCCAGGCCGAGGCCGAGCGCGAGAAGCGCGCCAAGATCATCGCCGCCCAGGGCGAAGCGCTCGCCGCCGGCGAGCTCGCGACCGCGTCCGACGTGATGATGGCCCATCCCCTGGCGCTGCAACTGCGCAACCTCCAGACCCTGGTCGAGGTGGCGGTCGACAAGAACTCCACCGTCGTCTTCCCCGCGCCGTTGATGAGCACGATCGCGGAGCTCGGAGCGTTCCTCGGACGCGAAAGCAAAGCCGCCAGCGAGCTTCTCGCCACTCCGGACCCGCCGGCACACTCCACGAATGGCGAGCTGGTACCCAAGTGACGGCAACCAACCAGGCGGGCGGGATGACGGAGATGTGGGACAGCGTCGCGCCGGGTTGGGAAGCCAATGCCCGGTTCGTCGACGAGCAGCTCGCTCTGGCTACGGGCGCGCTGCTCGATGCGGCGCAGATCGGTGAGGGCGTCCGGGTTCTCGACTTGGCGGCAGGTCCGGGCGGCGCGGGTCTCGCTGCCGTTCAGCGCGTCGGATCCTCGGGCCGGGTGGTCCTATCTGACGTTGCCGCCGCGATGATCGACGTCGCGGGCAAGCGCGCGAGCGCCGATGCTCGCGTGAGTACCGCGGTGTTCGACCAGAGCGCGATCGACTTTGGTGATGACAGCTTTGACGCGGTGATCAATCGCCACGGCTTGATGTTCGTCGAGAACCCGGCCCAGACCGTTGCGGAGGCAGTTCGTGTGCTGCGGGCCGGTGGGCGATATGCGGTAATGACGTGGGGTCGGCGAGAGGCGAACCCATGGCTGGGACTGGTGCTGGACGCGGTGAGCGCGCAGTTCGGCGTGCCGTTCCCACCGCCGACCGTCCGCGGCCCGTTCTCGCTCGATACCCCGGACGTGCTGAGGTCCGCTCTGCGGGATGGCGGTCTCGAGGACGTAACAGTCGAGGCGATGTCCACGCCCATGCACGCAGCATCGCTCGCGGAGTGGTGGGAGCGCGTGCCCGAGCTCGCGGGCCCGCTCGCGATCGCGCTGGCCGGGATGGACGCTGACGTCCGCGACGCGATCCGCGAGCGCGCCATCCAGTCAGCCACGGAGGCCGCGGCCAGCGAACGGGACGGAATCGTGTTTGAGGGCTCGGTCCTAATCGGCTCGGGCCACAAAGCAGCGGGCTGAAAGGGCGATCAGCGTGGCGCTGGCGATTTGGCCACCGCCTCGCTGCTAAAGCTGCCGCTCTCATCCAACCAACGCTCGGCGTCCGCGGCATGGCGCCAATTACGCTACCACATTCACTAGATCTCCATATCTAGAAATCTCATGCTAGAGTCGGGGATCTACAGATAGGAGATTCCAATGGGAACACTTGAGATCACCCAGGCCCTCACGCGGGAGACCGAAGCCTGGAACGCGCACGACGCTGATCGCGTCGCCGCCTGTTACGCCGAGGACGCCGTGCTCTACGACGTCGGGCTACCCGAGCCCCTGCGGGGGCGCGCGGCCATCCGTGACTCGGTAGCGAGCTATCTCGCCGCCTTCTCGGATTTTCACGTCAAGGTGGGTGAGCCGATCGTCTCCGGCGACCGGTCTGCCCAGGAATTCAAGGTCACCGGGACCAATGACGGTGAGCTGATGGGGGTCCCGCCGACCGGCAAGAGCGCGACCACGTACGGCTGCGGGACGGCCGAATTCGGCGAGGACGGACTGATCCACCGTGCCGGCAATTACTGGAATGCTGCTGCACTGATGCAACAGCTTGGGGTGTTGCCAGAAGCGGCTGGCGCAACAGCCTAGTCGCCCGACCCTGTCCCAGTTGGTTGATGCGACTTCGCTCACGAGCGGAGTCGCATCCAACCGCCGGCACTGACGAGGTGCGCTACGTCGGGCAGATCAGCTGGACGGGAGCCGCGAGCCCGCTTTCCCGCGTGGGCGTCGACTTCCCACAGGCTGTTGCCGTTCACGTACGCCCACTGGCTGCTTTCCTGCGCTGGCGGGCCGAGCGGCCACCATGCCTCTCCGGCCCTCATTTCCGCTTTGGACCGCGGCTGGCATGACTGACCCCCACGAGGGGTCGGACGTCTGTCGTCTCAGCCGCGGAAAGCGGGGGCCCGCACGACGCACGTGCCGGGCGACAGGGGGTCCGTCGTTTCAGCCGCGCCGCGGGCTTCACTCCCGGTTGAGCGCGGTTCAGCTGTGGACCCGCCAACCTCGGTCCGTTCCATCCTGAAGCGGAGCGGGCCGCCCTTGGCCCCCGCGGGCTTCGTGTCGTAGTCCGGAGACCCCGGCGGGTGAGTCGATCGCGATCGGCCTACTGGCGGATCAGCGAGATCGCCGACGGAGCGATCGCGAGCCGGGCGCTGTAGTCGATCCGCTGCAGGAACAGATGGATACCCTGCTCGCCGAGTTCGCGCACGTGCTCGTCAGTTGCGACCCGGCTGCCCGCCCAGTGGCCGTAGTCGTCGACGATCAGCGCTCCGCCCGGCGACAGCCGCGGAGACAGGTGGTCGAGCTCGTGCTTGGTCGACTTGTAGTAGTCGGTGTCGAGGCGCAGGAGCGCGATCTGGTCCGGTGCCTGCGCCGGGATCGTCTCCTCGACCAGGCCCTTGATGAAGTGGACGCGATCGCTCGGGTAACCCGTCGACGCGATCAGCGCGCGGACTTCCTCGAACGGCAGCTGGGCGTAGGCCTCGGGCATCAGCCCGGTGCGGTCGAGCCACTCGTGCTGCTCCGCCGCAGACACCCCGTAGCAGTCGACGTCGACCGAATCGGGCGGCGGCATCACGGCGAAGGTGTCGTACAGATAGAGCTCGCGATCCCGAACCCCGAGGCTCAACAGGGTGCGGATCATCGCCATCGCGCTGCCGCCTCGCCATACGCCGCACTCGACGAACGCGCCGGGGACGCGCGCCCGCTCGAGGTACCGGACGAGGTCGCAGAGCACCGCGATCCGTTCGGGCGAGGTGAGCGTGTAGGGGTGGACGGCCGCCCACGTCGCGGCGGTCTCGTCGTCCATGTCGGGTAGCGGCTGCGCTCTGGCCGCCGCCCGGTCCGACGGCCGCTGTCGGCGCACGAGGTCGAACCCGCCGGAGGCAAGGACCTGCCGTATCAGCCGCTTGGGGTAGCGACTTGGACGCATGTTCACCCCTAGGGACCTCGTGCCAGTAATTGCTGGCTGGCCAGCCAGCAGGGTCCGGCATCCTACCTGAAGTATTCGCACCGCCAGCCGGAGCGAATCGGGCTGCAGGTCACCCGCCGCACGAACGGAGACGTCTTCCGCGCGTACCCGCTCGCCAGCGCGAGCGCCTGCGCCTTCGAAGGCATCGCGGGCAGCAGGATCGTCGACCACTCCTGGACGAAGTAGGTCGCCGACCGCGACGACGACGGCGTCCCGTCCGAGACCTGCACCTCGAAGCGGTCGTAGGGCACGGCCTTTGCCGCCGCATGGGCCGGGGACTGCGTCGGCTCGGCCGGCGTCGTGTGCCGGGGGGTGGTGAGCGATCCGGAGCACGCCGAGAGCGCCAGCACGGCGACTACGGCGATAACGAGCGTCCTGCGGATTTGCGTCTCCCTCGGCCCGGTGCGGCCGAACGCTACCGCGCCGAGGGAACCCGTGGCGACGGTCGCGGTGTCTCCGATACAGTCGCGCCCATGGCCACGACCGCCGGTCAGTCGACGCCACACAACACGCACGAGGTGATCAACCAGCCACCTCCGCTGTTGGACTTCAACGCGTTCGATGCCGACCCGGCCCTCGCCGCCGCGCTCGAGCGACACGGCGGGGAGTGGGGGGTCGATCGATGCCGCGACATGGGCACGGTCGTGGCATCCGCGGAGGCCGACGATCACCGGCGGCGGGCGCAGCGCAACCTCCCGATCCTGCACAGCCATGACCGCTTCGGTCATCGGATCGATCAGGTCGAGTACGACCCGTCGATGCACTGGATGCTTCGGCTGGGGATCGAGCGCGAGGTCTCGTCTCTGCCGTGGCGCGACCCGCGTCCGGGCGCCCACGTCGTGCGAGCCGGGCTGTTCTACCTGATGAATCAGCTTGACACCGGGCCCTGCTGTCCGGTGTCGATCAACTACGCCGCGGTCCCGACGATGCGTCAATCCCCCGAGCTCGCGTCCGAGTGGGAGCCACGGCTCGCGCTCCCCGACTACGACCGCTATTCGCAGGCGGGGATGGTCATGACCGAGAAGCAGGGCGGCTCGGACCTGCGCGCGAACACGACGGCGGCCGAGCCGGCCGGAGACGGATGGTTCGAGATCACCGGACACAAGTGGTTCTGCACCCATCCCGTGTTCGACGTGTTCTTCACCCTTGCCAACGCCCCCGCAGGTCTCACCTGCTTCGTCGCCACCCGTCCGCACGACGGGTTCAGGATCCAGCGGCTGAAGGACAAGCTGGGAGGCCGTTGCCTGGCGTCGAGCGAGGTCGAGTTCTTCCGCCTGCCCGCCCAGATCCTCGGTGAGGAGGGCCGCGGGACCGCGGTGATGATCGAGCAGATCATCTGGACCCGGCTGGACGCGCTGCTTGGCGGCTCGGGGATGATGCGCCGGGTGCTCGCAGAGGCGATCTGGCACTGCCGCCACCGCCACTCGTTCGGCTCGGCCCTGATTGCCAAGCGCGCGATGCTCAACGTGCTCGCCGACCTGGCGCTCGAATCCGAGGCCGCGATGCAGGCCGCGCTCCGCATCGCCCGGGCGTTCGACGCCGGCGAGGATCCGCACGAGCGTGCCTTCCGCCGGTTCGCGCTGACGCCGCTCAAGTACTGGGTGGCCAAGCGCGGGGCCGGGTTCGCCGCCGAGGCGCTCGAGTGCACCGGCGGCAACGGCTACATCGAGACGATGCAGTCACCGATGGCCCAGTTCTACCGCGACATCCAGATCAACACCGTGTGGGAGGGCTCGGGCAACGTGGTCGCGCTCGACATCCTCCGCGCGGCGGCGCGCGAGCCGGCTGGGGTCGCGGCGTTCATGGACGAGTGCGAGCTGGCGGCCGGAGCGAATCCCCACCTCGACGCTCACCTGACCTCGCTTCGCTCGCAGCTGGCGGGGCTGGCCTCCGAGCCCGACCCAGAGTGGGCGGCCCGTGGCCTGGCGGAGGACCTTGCGCTCGCCCTCCAGGCAAGCCTGCTCGTTCGCGGCGCCCCCGAGGAGGTGGCGAACGCCTTCTGCGTTTCGCGGCTCGGGCGGGCGGGAGGAAGGGCCTACGGCACGCTGCCGAGCGGGATACCTGCCGAGGCGATCGTCGAGCGGGCGCTCGCGCTCTAGCGCGCAGGCGTCACTCGATAGCGTTCGGAATCGGGGTCAAACCCGACGCGGGATACTCGAGCACGTCTCCGTGGGGGTGCTGGACGAGCACGTGCTCCCCGTCGAGGAGCCCGACGATCACGCCCTCGGTGATCTGTGGCCCGGTGACGGCTGACTCGCGGAAGAACGCGACGCGATCCCCAATTCGAAAAGCCGCGTGCTCTCCGCTCACGGGCACATTCCAGGCCTAGGGCTGGGCTCGCCACTTGTCGAACACATCGCGACCTCAGTCGCCGACCGCCGCGTCGGTCAGAGCATCGATCCCGTCCAGCCGGGCGGCGAGTTCGTCGCTGAGGCCGTAGCGGGCCGCGAGCGCGCTGGGGGCCGTGTAGCTGACCTTGGTCTGGTCCCCGTCGGCCCACACCAGCGCTTTCAGGGGTAGGTCGAGCGCCGCGAGCGGCACCGCCTCCATCACCGGGGTCCCGGCCACCGGGCTGCCGAAGATCACGAGCTTGGTGTCACGCAGGTCAAGGCCGTTCGCTTCGGCTGCGCCGCTGTGATCGACGACCGCGAACACCTTCAGCCCCTTTGAGCTCGCGATCGTCGACAGTCGCTGCACCGTGTCCTCGACCGATCGCGGGCTCAGCTTCGTGGTCACGCCCGGGACGCCCCCCGAGGCGGTCTCGGTTGGGGTCGCCGATGATCCTGCGAGGTGGTCGCCCATGAGGCCCCTCCCTCCTCTCGACTGTCGACTCGTATTCAGACCGTCCCCGTCAAGCACCCAGTCCTGCTGGGGCTAATTCAATCACTGCCGCTCGGAGGGCCGAGCACTTTATGTCTCGGCTAGCGGCTGTTCAACTCGACGGCGGCGCGGATCAGCGCCTTCAAGGCCTGGTCGTCGATCTCATCGCCCTCGTGGAAGTCGATCGCGCGCCGGACATTGCCTTCGAGGCTCGAGTTGAACAGACCCGCGGGATCCTCCAGCGAGGCGCCCTTGGCAAAGGTCATCTTGACGACCTGCTTGTACGTCTCGCCGGTGCAGATGATGCCGTCGTGGTACCACGTGGGAACCCCGCGCCACTTCCACTCCTCGACCACTTCGGGGTCGGCCTCTTTGACCAGCGCGCGCAGCCGGGAGAGCATCTCGCCCCGCCAGTCGCCGAGTTCCGCGATCCTCGCGTCGATCAACTCAGACGGGGTCTTGTCCGCATTCGTGTTCGTCATCGCCGTCGCTCCTCCATCGTCGCCTCGGAACCCCGTGCAAACCGTATTGCGGGGAGCCCCGGCGGCGGATGGTAGCTTCGCCTCCTCGTCGCGCGCGGGCGCGGCCCCTCCGAGAATTGATGCAACGCCTGGCTGTGATCTCCCGCGGCGTGGTGCCGCTTGCGATGCTCGTGATGTTGGCGCTCGTACCGGCCAGCCAGGGTGATCTCAACAGCCGCGCTCAGTCGCTCCAGCAGAGCATCGCCTCCGACAACGGACAGATTCAGGCATACCAGGGGCGGCTCGACGATCTGCACGCGCGCCTCTCCGGGCTGGAGCAGAGCCTCGCGATCCAGCGGAACCTGCTCGTGCGGGTCGAACTCGATCTGAGCTCGGCCCGTCAGCGGCTCACCCTCCTGCGGACCGAGCTCACGACCGACCGGCGCCGGCTGGCGGCCCAGCTGGTCGCGCAGTACGAGTCTCCCTCGCCGGATCTGGTCAACGTGGTGCTCGAATCGCACGGGTTCACGGACCTGATGGAGCGGGTCACGCAGATGCACCGGCTCGTCGCGTCCAACGCGAGCGTGATCAAGCAGGTGGCGCTCGACCGTCAGCTGGTGTCCGCCCAGGTGCGTCGGCTAGCGGTCGAGCAGGCGCGCCAGCAGCGGGTGACCAGCGCCGTGCTGGTCGAGCGTGACCAGATCGCCGGATTGCGCCTGTCGCTGCTCCAGCGCCAGCACGCAACCGCGGCCGACCGCTCGAGCAAGCAGGCGCAACTGCGGAAGGTCCAGCATCGTCTGGCGGTGCTGCAGGCACAGGCGGCGGCGGCCCAGCAGGTCTCGTTCGCCAACGCTCCCACGGGCGGCGCCGGGTTCACGAGCGGGGGCTTCACTTCGCACGGCGGCGAATGGGGTTTCTTCCCGGCGCCGGGCACCAACTACGCGTCGGAGTGGAGCCCGAGATCGCCGCGCGCCTCGACGCGATGGGTAAGGCGCTGCACCTGCATCTGATCGGGCTCTCCGGATATCGCACGCCCCAGCACTCCGTCGAGGTCGGAGGGTTCGCCGACGACCCGCACACGCGCGGCGAAGCTTCGGACACGCCCGGTGTGGAGGGAGTTCCGGAGGCGA
This sequence comes from uncultured Solirubrobacterales bacterium, assembly GCA_963788565.1. Classification (GTDB taxonomy): domain Bacteria; phylum Actinomycetota; class Thermoleophilia; order Solirubrobacterales; family Solirubrobacteraceae; genus Palsa-465. The sequence continues at coordinate 578,173 of CAWBHJ010000003.1, forward strand.
CGCTGAACCAGTTCGGCCTGACCCGGCCGTTCCCCGGAGCCGCGGAGGCGGACCACATCCAGCTGTCGTGATCGGCGCGGCCGCTAGGAGGCGCGGCTAGTCCAACGTCGACTGGGTAGCGGCAGACAACAGGACCGTGGCGGCCGCGACCGCGGCGCGCGCCACCAAGCGGGGATCACGCATCTGGGCCTGAGCGATGGCACCGTCGAAGACGACCGCCAGCTCGTCGGCCAAGCCGACGGGATCGGATACGGCAGCATCGCGGGCCAGCGCCGCAAACTCATCTCGGGTGGCGGTCTTGTGGCGCTCGGCGACCGCGTGCGCCGGATGGCCCGGGTTAGCCAGCTCCAGGCTGGCGTTCATGAACGGGCAGCCCCGGAATCCCTCGGCGGTGAACCAGTTCTCAAGTAGCCGGAACGGAGCGAGCAGACGATCGGTTGGCGTCTCGCCAGACCGCGCGGCGGCGGTGAGCATCGCTCTGGCGGGCTCGTCACGACGCTCGAGCACCGCCACCACCAGATCGTCCTTGGTCGGGAAGTGACGGTAGAGGGTCATCTTGCTCACGTTCGCCTCGGCGGCGATCCGGTCGACGCTCACGGCGCGAATCCCGTCGGCGTAGAAGAGCCGCGATGCCGCTTGAATGACACGGTCTCGCGGTGTCACGGAGTGAAGATGAGCTTCGTGTAGTCGTGCGAGGTAAGGGCGTCAGCGGCCTCCCCGAACGGAACCACGCGAGTAGTGATGGGGGCGGGATCAAAGGCGCCGCTGGCCAGCAGATCGATCACCTTTGGGGCGTCACGGCGGGCATGCAGGCGCCCGGTCGTCAGCGTCCCGACGAACATGTACATCGACAGCAGCGGCATGCGAACCTCCACGTCCCCGCCGAAGTACACCGCGGTCGAGGTGCAGATCCCGTCGCGGCCCAGCGAGCGCAGTGCGAGCTCGAGCCCGGCGCGCTCGCCGAGCGCTTCCACCACGATCGGGAATCGGTGGTCGAGCTGATCGGGCAGCCCGTCGACCGTCTCCACGCCGTAGCTCGCGGCCAGGCTGCGGCGCTCGGGATCGGTATCGATGTAGACAACCCGTTCGCTGCCCAGCGCCTTTGCCTGGGCCGCTGCGTATAGGCCGATCGACCCTGAGCTCGCACCGCCGATCACCAGCACCGGCGCCCCCGGGCGCTCGGACAGCGGCGGTCCTACGGCCCGCCAGGCGTCGGTCAGGTTGTCCGAGGCACCGGCAGCAACCTCCGGGGAAAGCCCGCCGGGCACGGGGACGAGCATCGCGTCCGCGTACGGGACGTGGATGAGCTCGGCCAGGAAACCGCCCCAGCGCGTGCCATCCTCGCCAAATCCGAAGCCGTAGGTAGAGGCCAGAGGAACGGTCTGGCAGTTCCCGCTTCGCCCTTCGGCGCACGCCCGGCATGCTCCGCAGTTGATCTGAAACGGGACCAGGACGCGGTCGCCGGGTGCGACTGTAGAGACGGCCTTTCCGACATCGACGACCTCGGCCACGCCTTCGTGGCCGAGCACGAACGGCGGTGGGAATGGTGCGCGGCCCGCGACGATCAGGTCGTCGATATCGCACGTGGCGACGGCCAGCGGTCGCACCAGCGCCTCACCGTCTGCCTGGATCGTCGGTTCAGAAACCTCGCGCCATTCAAGCTGATCCGGCCCGATCCACGTGAGCGCTTGCACGACGGTACTGAACAGTACAGTCTCGTCGTACGGAGGACCTTCGCGGGCGTTCGGGTGACGGATTCCGCGGCTCTTTGACTGGGGTCAGGGGCTCGATCGATGTGGTGAACTGGCTGGGTGCGTCGAGGGGCGATCGCGGTCTTGATCCTGGTGCTGGTGGCCGCCGGCGGTGTGGCGATCGCGCAGGCGCTCGGAGAGCATGAGGCCAGCACGCCACGCGAGGCTGCCGCAGCGCCGAGCGTGCCCGGCCTGCCCTGACGGGGCGCGGCGCGACTGGTCCTCAGGTGCCTGCCGAGACCGGATTCTCCTGCAACGCTGCCGCCCAGTCGACCATCAGCACGTTCGGATCGGCCTCGAGTCGCTTCGCCGGAAGCTCGGCGCCGTCGGTCATCAGGGCGGTCGCCTGGGGCGGCACCGGGAGATTCACCTGGAACTCTGAGCCGTCGGAAGTGACCCGCACCTTGACGGCGTAGAACTCGTCTCCCTGGGGGGTCTTCAGCCACTGCTGCTGATGCTGGAGCACGACGACGCGGCACGGCACGCCTTCGCGCAGTGCGCGGGCGGACGGCTCGAGCAGCGACGGGTCGGTGACCGTCACCACCGGGGTCGGCTCGGACAGGGACACCGCGACGCGGTCGTGGTCGTTCGGGTCGGCGCGGACGGTCAGGACAGTCTGGCCCGGGATCATCTTGTCGGCGGTGTCCGCGGACAGCGGCACGTGGCACGAGGCGCGGTAGGGAGCGGTACCGTCGATGAGCCTCACGGAGACGGTCAAGGCGCAGTCGACCAGCGAGCCCGCCGGTGTCTTCTGGACGTCGACGAGCGTCGCGCGGCCGGGAATCCCGTTCGCGGCGAGGTCCTCAGGCGGCGCGGCCGCGGCCGCCGCGACGACGCTCGCCTGGGCGGCGGCGTTGTCAGCCTCGATCCGTTGCTCGTCGATCTCGACGTGCGTCGGGTCCTTGGGGTCGTAGCGGACGTAGATCCGGTCCCCGACGCTCGGCTGCCCGAATTGCGGGAAGTACCCCGACAGGTGCGCCTCGAACGGCGCCGCGTCGTCCGGGCGCACCATCAGCGTCAGATCGAGCTTGTAGTTGTAGTTGCGCGCGATCGTCAGCGAACCGAGCACCTTGGCGTACTCCACGTCGGTCACGACCGCGATCGCCTGCGCGCCCTCGGTCTGGATCTGCCGCTTCTTCGAACCGAGCATTCCGGGTCAACTCCTCGTCGTCGGGGTGGGGAACGCCTCCCACCCGGGATGCTGACGGCGACTCGGCCCCGCGTCAGTATCGGATCAGTGTCCGTCTGGTCTCACCCGCCGGACTTGGCGGCAGCGGGCGACCGCCCGCTCAGTGGACCGTTCAGCCGCGGCCTGGGGGGAACCCGACCTGGCGCCGGTCGTCGTCCCAGACGATCGTCGGAACGATGCCGCGGTTGTTGGTGTACCCCATCAGCTCGGCCTTCCAGACCGCGCTCTGAGTCGCGTCGCGTTCCTCGACCTGTTCGCCCTCGGCGGCGAAGTGCTCCCGCGCGGCCTGGCAGTACGGACATCGGGGCTTGACGTACATGACGGCGCTCATCGGCGTACCCCTCGAGCATAGGCGCTCCCGGCCGGTACATTCTGACTCCGCGTTGCCCGGAGAGGGAGATGGGTATCGCCGAATCGACTGCAACACGAGGAAAGCCGGATCCGTGGTGGGCGCGTCCGCGGGTGGTGTTCGGGTTTGCGCTGGCGGTGGTGCTCGCCACCGCGCTGCTGGTCGCCGCCTGGGCATACGACCGCTCTCGCGGCGACGCGGTCGCCGCCGGGGTCCGCGCCGGCCCAGTCGTCCTCGGCGGGCTGACGGGAGCCCAGGCGCGGGCGCGGCTCGGTGCCGCGGCGGCGTGGGGCAACGCGCACCTGGTCACCGTGGTCATCGGCCGTCGGCGGTTCGAGTTCGTTCCGGGCAAGGCGGGCGTCGCGCTCGACGTGAGCTCTATGGCCGGCGGCGCGCTCGCCGTGAGCCGTGGTGCGAACTTCATCTCCCGCGATCTGCGGGCACTCACTGGGGCTGAGTCGCGCGCGCGGATCCCGCCCGTCCTGACGCCGGGGTCCGACGCCGCGCTTGCGCGACTCGTCGCCCGGCTGGCCACGCGCGCCAGCGACGCGACGGTCGCTCCGACCCCCTCGGGGCTCGTTGTGCGAGCGCCGCGGGATGGGATCGCGCCGAACCCCGACGCGCTGCGCGCGTCTGTGGCCCACGCGCTCCTCTACCACGTCCACCGAGTCGTCGTGCCGGGTCGCCGGGTGACGCCGACAGTGACCGTCGACGCGCTCCGCCACCGTTATCCGGCGTTCATCACGATCGACCGGGGCGCCTTCACGCTGCGCGTGTACCAGCACCTGCACCTGGCGCGGAGCTACCCGATCGCGGTCGGCATGCAGGGACTCGACACCCCCGCGGGCCTCTACCACATCCAGGACAAGCAGGTGGATCCCTCGTGGAGCGTGCCCCACAGCGCGTGGGCTGGCTCGCTCGCGGGCCAGGTGATCCCTCCGGGCCCGAGCGACCCGCTGAAGGCACGCTGGATGGGCATCTTCAACGGCGCCGGGATCCACGGCACCGACGAAACCGACTCGATCGGCCATGCGTTCTCGCACGGCTGTGTGCGGATGCTGATCCCGGACGTGATCGACCTGTACGACCGGGTGAAGGTCGGAACCCCGGTCTACATCGGCGACTGAAGCGGACGCCGGGCCGCTCAGGAGCCGCCGCCCCCACCGTCTCCGCCGCCCCCACCGTCTCCGCCGCCGCCGCCGTCTCCGCCGCCGCCCCCGAAGTCGCCCCCACCGCCGAAGTCGCCGCCCCCGCCGCCGAAGTCGCCCCCGCCGCCAAACCCGCCGCCGCCGTCGCCGAAGACGCCGCCACCGCCGAAGTCACCGCCCGCGTTCCAGCTGCCCGAGCTCCAGTCTCCGCCAGCGCTCTGGTGCTGGTCGAGCACGCTCCCGAGCAGGAAGCCGGTGAGGAAGTTGGTGCCGCCCCAGTCGCCGTAGTAGCCGCCGGCGTACGGACCGTAGTAGGAGGGTGCCTCCCAGAATGGGATCCGGCGGCCATTGCGGACGATCGTCCGCGCCTGCGGGTCCTGCCCGTCCTCGATCCGGGTCGCGTCGGCGGCGCACACCGGGATCGAGCGGACGGCCCCGCCGTCGGGGGCCCAGTTGACGTCGCGGACCGACGGCCCGTGGCGGGGATCGAAGAAGCACGGAGCCCGCCGCTCCGGTGGCGGCCTTCCGGCGAGCCGCGCCCGCGCGGACTCCATCAGCCACCGACCCTCCTCGAGCTTCGCGGTCACCTCCGCGAGGTCGCCGAGCGTCTTCGAGTTCTCGAGCGCCTTGCCGGCGGCCTCGTAGCAGTCGAGCGCCTTGGCGTAGTCGGCCTTTCCGCCGGCGTCGGCGCTCGGCATCGACACGTCGAGGTCGAGCTCGCGGATGTCGTCCCCGAGCGCGAGCTGGTCCTCGCGGGCGACCTTGCGCACCTCGGCCATCCGCCTGCGCGTGCGCGCGCGCCGGCGCAGGCCGCCGATCAACAGGAGCAGCGCGATCACCGCGACCAGCGCGCCGATGATCGCGACCAGCACGATCCCGGTGTTGTTGTTGTTGCTCGAAGTCGACAGCGGGGTGCCGGTGGAGGCCGCGGACTGCGGTCCGGGATCGGCGTTTGACGCGAGCGACACGAAACTCGTGAGCACCGAATACGGCCCTTGCGAGCGGTGCCCCGCGAAGCTGACGGAGGCGAGCGAGGCGGCCTCGCCAGCGGGCAGGACATTGCTCCCGGCCTCGAGTCGGGAGCCGACGACGATCGCGTAGATCCCAGGCTTGCCGACCTGGGCCTCGAGTGCGGCGCCGACCCCTGCGACCGTGCCGCCGGCCTCGGCGCGCGCTGAGTCGGGGAATACCGCGACGAAGATCCGCCCCGGATCGTCGGTCGCGATCTGGCGCTGGAGGGCACGCACCCGCGCGGAGCTGAGCTTGACCCGCGCCGCCGGGTCCACATAGATGCGACCGCTCCGGAGCGCTGCCGCCGCGCGGGCGATCGTGTCGCCCCGCTCCGCGGCCCCCGCGGGAGTGCCCGGTGTCGCCACCGCGACCGCCGCGAGCGCGAGCACGAATAACGCAGCTCTCCTCATGCGCCGACGCTACGACGCCACGCCGCGCGGCGCAATCTCAGTCAGGTCTCGGACCGGTCTCGCGCCTTAGAAACCGGCGCGGTAGAAGTCGTTGATCCCGTAATTGAACGCAAGCAGCAGCCGCTCGGAGCTGGTCGGGCGCTGGCCCTTGTGGAGGCAGTAGGTGTCCTCGAAGAAGCCGGCGCCGGCCGGCATGCAGAACCGCTCGATCGAGTCGGCGCCGTACGCCCGGGCGACCTCGTCGTCGGCGAGTCTGCGGATCAGCAGCTCGTGGGCCAGCCGCTTGGACGCGTGCGTGCCCCTGACGGCGACGTGCGGACCGGCCGCCTCGTCGACGTCGGTCAGATAGAAGAACAGCTTCAGCTGGCGGAAGTCGTCGAGGTCGAAGTGGAACAGTTGGGCGGCGGCGGACTGCTCGGCCTCGCCGTGGCCCGCCGGGAAGCTCCACCACAGCTCGGACGCGATCAGCCGGGGAGCGGTGCCGAGGTACTGCTGCGCGATCTCGAGCACGAACGGGTCGTGGCCGACCCGATCGATGACCGCGCACTCTTCCGGACGCTGATATTCGCCGAGGTACACGCGGTTGCCGGAGCGACGCTCGACCTCGGCGCGCTCGGAGCGCCGCATCAACGGAAGCGAGGGGTCGCGGTTGCCCCAGAACGGAGTCGCCTCCGCGTACGCGAGCACCTCGTTGCGGGCCTCGTCGGGAATCTCGAATCCACGCGCGAATCCGTCACGGCGCAGGTCGCCGAGCACCCGCTCGCGGGAGACGTGCTCGAACAGGCTGACCTGCCCCGGCTCCGGGCGGGCGCCGTTCTGCGGCGGGAGGCTGACGAACCGGCCGAGGTTGCGAAGCCGGTGGAAGCGGCCGATCCCCCGCATCAGATACCACCGGTACTTGTGGTCGGTGCGTACGGTCCCGACGTCCCCCAGCACGGCCTTTACCGGATGCAACCCAATCCGCCTCCTGTTCGATCCCTGAGGGGCGGGGATGGTATCGGGAGGGCGCGCCTGGACCGGCCGCGCCGGGTTACGCGGCGTTCACGCCCGGGTCGATCATCGCCCCGGCCGGGTGCCCGGACCGCCCGGTCCTGCGGCCGAGCATGAAACCGGCGGCGGCTCCGGCGGCGCCGCCGGCCCCGAGCAACGTGGTGGTCCGCAGCTGGTCGCGGCGAGCCTTGGACTTCAGGCCGCGTCCGGTGTGCCTAATCGTGAGCTTCGCGGCCTTCTTGCCGGCGTTGCGCTTGAGCCTGCTCATCGGGGTCCTCCGCTTCGATCGACGGCGATGTAACCCGGGCTACCCGAGATCGCCGTCGTTCACCGCGGAGGTCAGCCGGTGAGCCGCTCCACCCCGTCGAGCAGCGCCCAGTTGGCCTCGAGCGCCTGCCGCGCGCTGGCGACGATCTCGTCCTCGGACGTGCCGTCGAGTCGCCGCTCGATCAGCTCCCGGGCCTCGGCCGCGTGTTCGACGTCGCGGTGCTCGTGCACCGAGAAGTACGAAGCCTCCGAGATCCCGTAGTGCTCCGACAGGCCGCTCCGCTTGGTCGCGGAGATCGCCGGCTGCGCGGACTCGATCGCATACATCGCGGTCAGCGTCTGCAGCAGCGGCCGCGCCTCGTCGCCGGCCCAGACCGATGCGCACCGCCGGGTCTCGTCGGTCGGGGCGTCGTCGACGCGTCCGCCGACGGCTAGCGTGAACTCGTCCCACAGCGCGATGTGGTCGCGCTCCTCGGCGGCGTGCCGCGCGAGCGTTGCCGCGTCGCTTCCGGCCTCGGGCGACCGTGCCGCCGACGCCGACGCGTCGGCGAGCGCGAGCACCGCGTGACGGTACTGGCCCGCGTAGCGCGCGAGCTCGTCCCGGGTCAGCGTGCCCTCGGACCAGCGGAGGTAGAAGGGGTGCCGGAGCACGTCATGGCGCTCGGCGACGTCATCGAGTCGGTCCCAGAGATTCATGTCGGTCCTCCCAACGGGTCGTGAATACGCCATGTATTCTGCCGATCGGGTCGGCTGGGCGAAAAGAAGTTCGCGGCCGACGGCGCGTAGGGAGCGATTGGAGGGTGTTTCGGTGAACCGTCGCCGATATCTGAGGTCCCATCGAGGCGTGATTTCGCTGATCGTCGCCGCGCTCGCGCTGGCGCTCGCAGCGGGCGGCGTCTCGGCGGCGTCGCTCGGCTCGCAGGCGACCAAGCGGTCGCATTGCGCGCGGCGGTTTCCGCCGGTGATCCGCGACGGCTTCCCGGAGCCCCCGATGCAGTTCAGCCGGGCCGGCGTCTTGAACACCACGCTGCGCGCGTCGGTGAGCCCCGTGAGGGTCGGCGGCGGCCGGTTCGTAACGATGAACTACAACGGCCTGTTCACGGCTCCGACGCTCGTCTTCTGTCCCGGCGACCGCGTCACGGTCCACCTGATCAACAACCTCCCGCAGGACACCAACCTCCACGTCCACGGACTGCACGTGTCTCCAAACGGCGACAGCGACAACGTGTTCCTCGACATCCATCCCGGCCGCAGCTTCACCTACCGGTACTCGATCCCGCTCGACCAGGACCCGGGCATGTTCTGGTTTCACCCGCACCGGCACAAGCTTGTCGAGGACCAGCTGTACGCCGGCATGGCCGGGGGGATCGTGGTCGAGGGCGGGCTCGACGACAAGCTGGCCAACATCCCGCAGCGGATCATGGTGATCCAGAACACCGAGCTGTGCGACGGGGCGGGCAACTCGGTGCCGTTCGGCTGGAGCGGCTCGCAGCCGTGCACGACGCCCGGGCACACGGTCCCCGCGTCCGAGGCCTACATCAAGTATTCGCCGTACCTGGTCAACGGCGCGATCAACCCGGTCGTGCATATCCGCCCCGGCCAGCTCCAACGCTGGCGGATCGTCAACGCCAACGCTGACGCGATCGTCAAGCTCACGCTCGACTACAAGCCGGTTGAGGTCCTGGCGCAGGACGGGAACACCCTGCGGCAGATGCGGCCGGCGCGAGTGCTGCTGATCTCACCCGGATCTCGCCGCGAGATCCTGGTGCGCGGGCCGCGCGCGGGCCACTACAAGATGACCGCGGTTCCGTTCGCGCAGTACCAGGGGGCGAAGCCGCGAACCCAGACGCTGCTGACCGTCCTTTCAGGCGGCCGGAAGGCCGTCGACAAGCTGCCGGCAGGTCCGCTCGCGGCGCCGCTCGACCTGCGCCGGATGCGGGTCGACCGCTACCGCCAGATCGTGTTCCACGAGGTCGTGCCGAAATCCGGCAAGACCCTGTACCTCGTCAACAACCACCTGTTCGATCCCAACTACGTCCCGATCACGATGAAGCTGAACTCGGTCGAGCAGTGGACGATCGTCAACACGGACACCGAGTGGCACACCTTCCACATCCACCAGAACCCGTTCCAGGTGATCAGCATCAACGGCAAGCCGCTCGACTATGTGGCGTACGAGGACACCGTCGGCGTCCCACCGAACTCGAGGGTCGTGATCCGAATGCGCCCGACCGACTTCACCGGCAAGTTCGTGTTCCACTGTCACATGGTGTTCCACGAGGACAACGGGATGATGATGGCGGTCAGGGTCGTCCGGAATCCGACCCACACCGAGCTCCGGGCCTCGACCGGCGCTGTGCACGGGATCGCCGTCCGCTCGAGCTCGTACGGCGCTAGCACGCTGCCCGCCTTGCCGCGCTCCGTCCTGCTGTTCTGTCACCTGCTGGGGCTGAAGCTCCAGAGCGGCCTGACGCCGTCGCCGGCGTAGCTCGGCGGTCGAGCCTTACGGCTCCCGATCGGGAACGATCACGCGGCGACCCCGTGCTCGATCAGCTGCGCGAGCTTCTCGGCGGTGTCGCTCTCGGCGACCGGCGAGTACAGGATCAGCCGCTGGTCGGCGGCGTCGGTGGGGTGGAACACGGCGTGCTCGAACAGCAGCGTGCCCGCCTCGGGGTGGTGGATCTCCTTGCGCCCGTGACCGGCCTGGGAAACCTCGTGTCGCTTCCACATCTTGCAGAAGTCCGAGCTCGACTGCCGGAGCGCCTGGATCAGCTCCTCGAACGACGGATCGCCGAGGTGCCGCGCGCTGTCGGCCCGGAACTTGGCGACTGCGAGCCTCGATGACTGGTCCCAATCGGCCCATAGGTCGCGCCGGGCCGGATCCATGAACATCTGCCAGAGATGGTTTCGCGCGGGCTTCGGGATCGCGCCAAAGTCGCCGAAGATCACGCACGCGGCCTTGTTCCAGGCGAGGTAATCCCACCGCTGGCCGATCACGTACGCCGGGTTCGGCCCGAGAGCCGCGACGAGCCGCTTGACGCTCGGCGATGCCCGCTCCGCGGGCGGCTTGCACCGCGGAGCCTCCTCGCCGCGGCCGAGCAGGATCAGGTGGGTGCGCTCCACCGGAGTCAGACGCAGCGCTGAGGACAGTGCCTCGAACACGTCGAGCGACGCCCGCACGTCTCGACCCTGCTCGAGCCACGTGTACCAAGTGGAGCCGACGCCGGCGAGCTGGGCGACCTCTTCGCGGCGCAGACCGGGGGTCCGCCGGCGCCCGCCGCCCTTCAGCCCGACCTCCTCGGGCTTGATGCTCTCCCGCTTGCGCCGCAGGAAGTCCGCGAGCTCCGCACGGCGGCGCTCGCCGTTTCTCACGTTTGACGAGCCTGCGCCGTTAACTCTGGGTGGAATGTCTACTACCAGGATAAACCCCTCTCTTGTACCCGGATAGGAATTGTTGCACAGTGTCGCTCGTGAACGCAATCCAGATTCCCTCGATTCGCCGCCCGCACTCGACGAACGCGCTGCTGTTCGTGGTCTGCCTGGCGCAGTTCATGGTCATTCTCGACGTCGCGGTCGTGAACATCGCGCTGCCGGCGATGCGCGACGACCTGCGGTTCTCGACCGCCGGCCTGCAGTGGGTCGTCAACGCCTACACGCTCACGTTCGCCGGCTTCCTGATGCTCGGCGGGCGGTGCGCGGACCTGCTCGGGCGCCGCCGCGTGTTCCTCGCCGGGACGGCGCTGTTCGCGCTGTCCTCGCTCGGGTGCGCGCTAGCCGGCTCGCGCGGGATGCTGATCTCGCTGCGCGCGCTTCAGGGCGTGGGTGGCGCGATCGTCTCCCCGGCGACGCTTTCGATCATCACCTCGTCACTTCCCGAGGGCCGCGAGCGGAACCGCGGCGTCGGGATGTGGGGCGCGGTCGGCGGGCTCGGCGCCTCGTCAGGCGCGCTGCTCGGAGGCGTGCTCACGCAGACGCTCGGGTGGCCGGCGATCTTCGCGGTCAACGTCCCTGTCGGTGCGCTGGTAATCGCGCTGACGCTCAGGGTGATTCCCGCCGACGCACGCAACGAGGGCCCGCGGCACTTCGACGTCACCGGCGCGGTGCTGCTCACCGCCGCGCTTGTGAGCCTCACCTACGGGATCGTTCGCACCGACGTCCTCGGTTGGGGATCACCGGGCGTGCTGGTGCCGATCGGCGCCGCGCTCGCGTTGCTTGCGGGGTTCGTGTACGTCGAAGCTCGCGTCGCTCAGGCGCCGCTGGTTCCGCTGTCGATCTTCCGGCGATCGCAGCTGCGGACCGCGAACGCGGTCGTCGTGCTCCTGTACTTCGCGCTGTTCTCGATGTTCTTCTTCGTGACGCTGTACCTCCAGCAGGTGCTCGGCGACGACGCGCTCCAGGCCGGGCTGGCGTTCCTGCCGATCACCCTGTCGGTGTTCGCCGGTTCATCGCTTGCGCCGAGGCTCGTCGGGCGCTTCGGCATCCGCCGCGTGATCACCGCCGGGATGCTGATCGCGAGTGCCGGATTGGCGCTCTTCACAGGCTTTGAACCGACCGGCAGCTACGCGGCGCTGGTGCTCCCGGGCGGAGTCCTGGCCGGTCTCGGCATGGGGCTGACGCTCGTCTCCTCGACGATCGCCGCGACTCAGGGCGTTCCCGGAGCCCAGAGCGGCCTGGCGTCGGGGCTGCTCAACACCTCGCGACTGTTCGGCGGGGCGCTCGGTCTGGCCGTGCTCAGCACAGTCGCGGCGGCGGCCTCGCATCCGAGCGCCGGCGTCAGCTCCGCGCAGGCGCTGACGAATGGCTTCACGCTCGCGTTCACAGCGGGCGCGGCGATCACGCTGCTCGGCGCCGCGATCGCGCTCGCGTTCCTGCGCGCGCCGGCGGCCGCCGAGGTCAGGCAGCTCGACGCCCGCGCGGAGCGGTCCGACCGATCCTCCGAGGAACTCGCGGCCTAGTGCCCTGAGGGCACGTACGCGCGCGAGGGCGGGGGAGCCGGCTCCGCGTCGATCTGCACGTGCGAGCCCGCGCCGCGCGGTCGCAGCGGCTGCAGGTACTCGAGCACGCGGCCGTTCTCGAGTACGACGGCCCGCAGCGACCCGTGCCAGCCGCGGGCGTACCGGTGGGTGAACGTCACGGTGCCGCCGCCGGAGCTCCGAGGCAGGACGCCGTCGGTCGTTGCCCCGTCGCCCCAGTTGATCACGTACAGGTTCCGGCGCACGTCGGTGTGTGTGATCTTGACGGTGAAGCGGCCGCCGGCGCCCGGGCTGCCCGGCGCGAGCGAGTGCTTGCGGAACTGCAGCCGCAGGCTTCTGGCAAGCGTCCGCGGGTCGGCGGTCGCGGTCTTGACGATGCCGGTCACGTCGCAACACGGCGGCGTCGCGGGCGGCGGGTCCGGCGCGCCCGACGCGGTGTGGTCGGGATCGGGATTGTGGAGCACACGGCCGCCGTCGAATGAGTTGCCGTTGCCGGTCCCCTCCAGCGCGAGCGTGAGGGTCGACGGGTCGGGCACGCTGCCGAGGAACCGGTAGTGGGGCAGGTGGTGCCCCGCGCGGCGCACGACTTCGGCGGCGAACTCGACGCAGTTGTCGCTGAACAGCCGGTATCCGTCGGGATGGTGGACCTGTGCCTCCAGGTAGTGGAACGCGGCGGTCCACGACGAGTGATCCACGGTGTAGGTGATCCGCCAGCTCCACTTCGAGCTGCCGTCGAAGCGGAGGTCCCCGTTGGTGTCGAACACCCACCAGCCACCCGGGTACTTGCCCCAGATCTCATTCGTACCGTCGTGCCGGAGCTGGACGAACACGTGGCCGGTGAGCCCTTGCTCGGAGGTGTGGATGGTCGAATAGACGGCGACCTTGTAGGGCCCGTCGGCGCTCGCGCGGGCAGCGCCCCACGCCGTGAGCGCGAGCGCGCACGCGAACGCGAGCACCAACATCAGCGCCCGATCGCGCAGCCCCCCGGCCGGGCGAATCACACGGTTCAGCCCCAAGGGCGGAAATGCTAGGCGACGCGTCAACCGCAGGGGCGATCATGCGCGTATGAACAAGCCACAGACGTACGACCTCGACGTGCTCAGGCAGGGCGCCCGCAGCGTCCACCATCCGCTCACCCGCGCGCTGCTCGCGCTGACGTTCACGACCGGGCTGGTCGACGCCGTCAGCTACCTCGGACTGGGCCGGGTGTTCACCGCCAACATGACCGGCAACGTCGTGCTGCTCGGCTTCGGGCTCGCCGGCAGCGGCGGGTTGCCGGTCCTCGCGCCGATCATCTCCCTGGTCGCGTTTCTGGCCGGGGCCGTCGTCGGTGGCATCCTCGCGAAGCGGCTGCTCGAGCGCCATCCCGAGCATCTGGGTGCGGCGATCGCGGTCGAGGCGTCGCTGCTCTCGATCGCGGCGATCATCGCTGCGGCGATCGCGATCCACGAGCGCGCGTTCTCGAGCTATGTACTGATCGCGCTGCTGGCGCTGGCAATGGGAGTCCGCAACGCCACGATCAGGCGAATCGGGGTGCCCGATCTGACGACGACCGTGTTGACCGGGACCCTGACCGCGCTCGCGGCGGACTCTCCGCTCACCGGCGGCACCGGCAGGGGGCTGACGCGCCGCGCCGCCACGGTCGTCGCGATGCTGGTCGGCGCGATTGCCGGCGCGCTCCTGCTCAAGACGAGTCTCGTCGTGCCGCTGCTGTTGGCCGCGGGGCTCGGGCTCGTCACCTGGCTCGTGTACGTGCCGGCCGCACGGCGCGAGATCAGCTCAAGGCAGGCGGCCGATCATCCGACCGGGACCCGGTAGGCTCGTCGCCAGTCGGAGCCAAAAAGGGGGCTTTCATGCGTTTCAGAAGGTTTGTAGTCGTCGCTTTCGTGGTCGCGCTCGTGCTGGCGCCGGCCGCGCTCGCCGCGCCCGCGCCGCGACTCCGTTCGCCGGTCGCGACCGCCAAGCGACTCGTGACCCGTTACTACGTGCTGATCCAGCGCAGGGACGTGGCGGCCCTGCGCACGTTCGTGTCGCCGGCATTTCAGCTCCAGCGCGACGACGGGTCGGGATACGGCAGGGCGGGATTTCTGAGGGACCTCCCGAATATCCGCAGCTTCAGGCTGTCGAACCTTGCCGCCTCGCAGGCTGGTCAGGTGCTCGTCGTCCGTTACCTGGCGAACCTCACCGGCTCGGCCGACGGGAGGCCGTACACGCCCGGGCCGTATCCGCGCCTATCGGTCTTCGAATGGAACGGCAGCGCCTGGCGGCTGGTCGCACACGCCAACTTCAACACGCTGGGCGGCGGGAAGGGTTAGCGGTCGGCCCTCAGCGGAGGATCGTGATCCTGAGTGAGTGGGCGCCGTCGAGCGGCAGCTGGACCTTCTTCGGCCCGGTGTCGCTGAACGAGAAGCCGTAGGCGCTCGAGTACTTGTAGACGACCGCCGCATACTCGTTGTAGGTCGCGTAGTTCGTCGGCGTCTTGCGGGCGTCTGCGAACGGGGGCTTGCCCTGCCAGTTGGCGCTGTCGTTGCCGTACTTCCCGCCCCAGTAGCCCCACGCGAAGCCGGAGATCAGGTCGCGATAGATCACGGCATAGACGTCGTTGTCGCCGACGTGGTGCACGGTGCCGCCGACGGTGTAGGGGCCGTCCACGGTGTAGACCGCCGACGGGAGGGTGGAGCCCGCGACGCCGAACGCCTGTCCGGGCTTGGCGGCTCCCGGCGGTGTCGTGATCGTGCCCGTGAGCGTCGTCTGGCCGCTGCCGCCGAACGGGCCGCCGTAGAGGAACGTCTGGAACGGGTTGCCGAAGAAGCTCCCGCGAACGGTGAACTGGACGCCGTTCAGGGAGTCGAAGTACGGCTTCAGGCTCGGGTAGCTCGACGGGCTGAGCTGCGGAGACAGGATCCGGGCAAAGCCACCGGCGTGGGTCTTGACCAGCGCCCGCTGCGCGCCGGGGATCGCGAGCAGCGCGTCTTCGACCTGCTGGGTGGTCGCGTTCCACTTCAACGTGCCGAGCGACGTTCCCGAGGAATTTTCGGCCCGCAGACTGAACGGGATCCCGAAGAAGTCGACCGCGGTCAGGTTGGCCACCCCCGGGTAGGTGACCTCGACCTTGTCGTAGCGGGTCGGCCAGGTCGGCGGTTCGGCGCTCGTGACCGGGGCGCCGTAGGAGAAGTAGATCCGGCCGCTGAAGCTGCCGAGCTTGAACTGGCCGCCCTTGATCGCGCTGAACTTCACGGGGACCTCGTTCTTGAGCTGGCCGTCGGTGCTCGAGCCGCCGCTCAGCATCACGTAGACGTCGCCGGGCTGCTGGCCGCTCGAGTTGACGAGCTGGACAATCAGGTCGGCGCTCGCGACGGGCGCGCTCACAAGCAGCGCGACCACGCTTGCCGCCGCCCCCAGGAAGGTCCTCTTGACCATCACCGATCGGCAGGGTACTGACGCCGGCGGGGGTGGCGCAAGTGTTTGACCGCGGCGGCTCGATCGTCTACGTTCCGCCTAACCGTGCGGCGCGGGACGCGTCGCGGTGCGGTCAAAGGGGGCCGTGTTGGGCGCAAGGAAGTGGGTTTTCGTGGCGGTCGCAGCGTGCTGCGGCGCGATGGTGCTGCCCGCGGTCGCTGCAGCGGCTCCGCGAGCGAAACCGGCCCGGACCGGCGTCACCATCAACACCTGGCCCAAGGGTCTGTTCGGATATGTCAAGAGCCCGAAGTCCGGGAGCTGCGCCGCGAGGCGCTGGGTCCTCGTGTACAGGCAGAGGGGGCGTCGGCAACTGCCGGCGAAGGACAAGCGCATCGCCCGGGTGCAAGCACTCGGGAGCGCTGCTACGCGGACGTATCAGTGGTCGATCAGGACCGCAGGGCAGGGCAGGTTCTACGTCCGGGTTGCGTTCAAACGAGGCTGCGCGACCGCTGCCAGCCGATCGCTCGCGCTGAGACCGGTCGGACGCCGCGGGGGGGAGGGCGATTCCGCTCTCTACCCGGCCTGCAGCCCGTGGATCAGCGACAGCGGCGGCAGCGTGATCTGCCACTTCGCCGAGATGCATTTCGAAGTTGACTGCTCGGCCTTCACCGCCAGCAAGCTCGATTGCGCGACCACCGCGGACAGCGGACCGTTCCCCTGGGGCCTCAACGCCAGTGCGGCTAAGGCCGAAGGCCGGCTCTACTGGGATTGGGGCGACCACAAGGTGCTGTATGTCGCGTACACGCCGAGGCAGGGAACAACCGGAACGGCCCATCTGGGTGGCACGATGCCCGGGCCGGGCTCGGACCGGTTTACGATCGAGGACGGATTCGCGCAGAACGAGTCGGGTTACCCGAACGGCGACCACTTCTATACCCCGGATATTCCGGGGCAGGCCGCCGGCGAGGTCGGCGGGCCGTTGAGATTCAGGTTCGTCGGCGGGGGCACGCGCGGACGGTCGGACGCCTACGTCGATGGCTACCTCTACCTGAAGCGGTAGTTCGGGATGCGGCGAACAAAGCTCCCGCTCCTCGTGTTTGCGCTCCTCGTCTGCATCGCGCTGGCGGCTCAACTCGTGCCGACCGGAGCTGTCGCGAAGAAGCGCCCGCCACGGGACGTCGCGCCCGACGATCCCCCGATCGGGGTGCCGATCGACACGCTGGGCGATCGCGGGGTGATCACGATCGGCGGCGAGTCCTACGGCGGGAGCAGCGACGCCACGGACCTGTCCTACGTGGTCCTCCAGCGGAACACGCGCAAGGAAGTCACGTCCGGTCACGTGAGTGGTGACAGGCGGGGGATCAACCAGCTCCTGAGCATCGCCGGGGACTACTCCACGCCCTACACCAAGCTCAGATTCCTAATGATCGTCAGCGGACGCCAGAGCCCCGCGCGCGACCCCCAGGAAGCGGACGACACGTTCTCGCTCCTGAAGAAGCTCGGAGCGGAACTGATGACTCCGTCGGAGGCGGCAAGCGTCACCGAACGACGGCCATCGTTCTCGATCATCGGAATCCCGGGCGCCGCGCGCGGAGCGGCGACGGTGCGGATCGCGGCTCCGTCCTCCCCGGACTCGGGCGCCATCACCGGCTACCTGCAGAAGAACTACGCGACCAAGATCGACAACCAGCCCGCGTATGACTACGTCTCGCCCGAGTACCCGTCATTCGACACGCGGGCGGAGGGCAGCACCGACAGAAGCAACGTGATCGTTGTGGGCACCAATCGATATGAGACGGGCCTCAGCGGCTCGCAGACCGCTGGATTTCACGTGCTGATCCTGAACAGCCTCACGTTGCAGCGGCTCTGGAACTTCACGATCGTGACGAATTCAACCGATCCCAGCCCCAGCGACCGAGAGCACCAGAAGGACGCGGCGTCCACCCTTCAGCGGTTTCTCGATTCACCGTCGGGGCAGCGTCAGCTCGCGCAGCCCGACGTGACCGTGTTTGTGCAGTCGATTGGCAAGCCGAAGGCGGCCGGGCCCGAATGGGCAGCACTGGTCAGCCAGCTGTTGCGGTTGGGCGCCAACATCCAGTACCTCAACGCCCTCAACGGGGCCAACGAGTACGCGATCGTCGACAGGCTCGGCTCGAGCCTTCCTCCCGCCGAAGCGAGCACTGCATCCGACAGCGGGGCGCGCTACCCGCCCGCGCGGCTGGTCGGGGTGCTCGGCCGCACCCGAATGTCGACCTTCGAGCCGAAGATCGAGGGCGCCCCGAGCCCGGGCCAGCCCACCACCGGAGCCGAGGTATCCCTGATCAAGGTCGCCTATCAACCGCTCCAACCTTGGCCGAAGCTCGCGCCCGACGAACCCGACCGAAAGCGCGCGACCGCCGCGGCAAACTACGTCTGCGACAAGCTGGACCTATGCCCTGCCAAGTGTCCTGACATCCGTGCTTGCTACTGGAAGGCTGAGGACGAAGACTGGGGACACGACTACGGGGTGCTGTCGGACATGCCCTACCCAGCGGACAGGAGCTGCGAGCTCCACCCGGCCGCCGATGACTGCTTCAGCGCCAAGACGTTTGCCGCCGTGAAGGATCAGCTGAAGCCGGAGTTCGACGCCGTATTGAAGGTCCGCAACTACATCAGGTCGCTCGAAGTGCCATTCGACAGCACCAAGGTCGACAGCTACGTCAATCTGCAAGCGATCAGTCGCCGGATCGTGGACGCGCTGAGGCCGCCCGAAGCCGACCATTCGACTGCGCGTACGCTCGAGCTGATCAGCAAGGTGGTATCGCTGGCCAAGGCCGCCCCACCGCCGGGCAACAGCATCGCCAGCGGTATCGCGGCTTCGCTATCACTGGCGGCGTTCCTTTCCGACGAGAAAGGGCAGCCCTTCTTCGGCGGTGTGATCGAGGGTGCGGCATCGCAGCTTGCCACCCAGTTGGTCACCCGGTGGAACGCAGCGAGGAAGGAAATGGACGCGCTCTACGGGCTGATTGTCAGCGACTACGGCAAGCTCACTGCCGCCAAGGAGCATCTGCGCTCGGACTGGATCGCATCGAAGGCCACGGATGCCGCGGACCTGCTGAGGTCGGCAGCCGAGCAGTGGTTCTGGCAGACCCTGATCCCGGTCGCGTACCCCGACCTGATCCGCGGCAACACAAACAACGCGCGGGAGCTCGGCTGTCAGGTCGGGTCCGGATGGCCCGCCCAAGGCGACGCCGTCCAGATGCAGGCAACCGTCGGCTACGACCCGCGCGGCGCCCCGATCAAGGGCATCTTCTTCTTTGCCCGCGGCATCTTCGGGGACCGCAGCTCGCCGCCCAACAGCTTCGGTGAGGACATGTTCCTACCCTCGCCAAGCGGGCTCGGGATCGAAAAGCTCGCATTCTTCACGCCGAGCGTCTTCGGGGGGCAAATCCTGCACGCCGTGAACGGCGCTCTGTACTGCGGGATCCCGTCGCTCATCGGGTCGCCAGGGCGACCTCGCCGTTAGGCGATTGGAGTCGACGGGGACCGACGCTTCGCATAGGCTGCCGCTTCGGTGCCAAGCAGCCGTCAGGTCCTACTGGCCGCCCGCCCGGTCGGCGAAGTCAAGGCCTCCGATTTCGAGGTCGTCGAGATCGACGTGCCGGAGCCCGGCGAGAATGAGTTCGTCGTCGAGCTGACGCACATCTCGATCGACCCGGCGATGCGCGGCTGGATGAACGACATGCGCTCCTACGTGCCGCCCGTCGGGATCGGGGACGTGATGCGTGCCGGCGGGATCGGGCGGGTGAGCGCCTCCCGTCACGACGGCTTCGCCGAGGGGGAGCTGGTGCGGGGTATGTTCGGGGTCAGGGAGCACGCCGTCTCGGACGGCGGCGGCGTCAACAAGATCGTGCTCGGCGGCGCGTCGGAGGCGACCCACCTGGGCGTGCTCGGGCTGACCGGCATGACCGCGTACTTCGGTCTGCTCGACGTCGGCCGGGTTCAGCCCGGCGACACAGTGCTCGTGTCGGGCGCGGCCGGCGCGGTGGGATCGGTGGTCGGCCAGCTGGCGAAGATCAAGGACGCCCGCGCGGTCGGGATTGCCGGCGGGCCCGAGAAGTGCGGGATGCTGGTCGAGGAGCTCGGCTTCGACGTCGCGCTCGACTACAAGTCCGATGACTTCCGATCCGACCTGCGCAAGCACACGCCCGACGGCGTCGACGTGTTCTTCGACAACGTCGGCGGGGAGATCCTCGACCTCGGGCTCGCGCGGCTCGCGCGGGGCGCCAGAGTCGCAATCTGCGGCGCGATCTCGCAGTACAACAACACGGGCCCGGCGCCCGGGCCGAGCAATTACATGATGCTGCTCGTCGCGCGCGCAACGATGGCCGGGTTCCTCGTGTTCGACTACGCCGACCGGTATCCCGAAGCCGCGGCGGAGATGTCGAAGTGGCTGGCCGAGGGCCGGCTGAAGAGCGTCGAGGACACCGTCAGGAGCGACGTCGGGTCGTTCCCGGAGATGCTCGCGCGCCTGTTCGCGGGGCGGAACACGGGCAAGCTGGTGCTCGAGCTCAACCGCTGAGCGGCCTTCCTGGGGCGTACGTCCCGCTGCGCGCACAACGATGACATCAAACGATGTCACATCATTTGATGTTACGATCTGCGTCCACCGGGGTAATCAAACACCGAGGGAATGACAGAAACCGGCGCGAAACCCAAGGTTCCCAGACTGCAGCGCGCGGCGCTCCGGGCGGTCCGGGCGTTCAGCACGCCGCTGCTGCCGGACGACTATCTCGAGCTGATCAACCCGCTGTGGTCGACCCGCGAGCTGCGCGGGCGGATCGAGCGGATCGACCACGTGACGAGCGACGCGGCGACCGTTCTGATCAAGCCCGGCTACCGCTGGGCGGGTCACCGCGCCGGCCAGTACTGCCGGATCGGCGTCGACATCCGCGGCGTCCGCCACTGGCGCGCGTACTCGCTGACCTCCGAGCCCGACCGTCCCGACGGGTGCATCTCGATCACCCCGAAGCTGGTCGAGAGCGGCGTCGTCTCGCCGTACCTCGTCCGCCACGGGCGGCCCGGCGCGATCGTTTCACTCGGCGGCGTCGAGGGCGACTTCACGCTCCCGGACCCGCTGCCCGGCAAGCTCCTGTTCATCAGCGCGGGCAGTGGGATCACGCCGATCATGAGCATGCTGCGGAGCCTCTGCCGAGCCGACCGGCTCGGCGACGCGGTGCTGATCCACTCGGCCCGCACGCCCGAGAGTGTGATCTTCGGCGGCGAGCTCCGCCACATCGACCGCTGCTTCCCGGGCTTCAGGTTGCACGAGCAGCACACCGCGACGATGGGCCGGTTCGCGGCTGCCCACCTCGACGAGCTGTGCGCGGACTGGCGCGAGCGCGAGACGTTCGCCTCGGGGCCCGGCGAGATGCTCGACGCGCTGACCGACCACTGGGAGCGCGAGGGGATCGACGGGCGGCTGCACATGGAGCGCTTCCAACCGAAGCTCGGGGTCGCGGGGACCGGCGAGGGCGGAACGATCAGCTTCGTCTCACGCGACTGCGCCGTCGAGTCCGACGGAAGCAAGCCGATCCTCGTCTGTGGAGAGGAGGCAGGGCTCGAGCTGCCGTTCGGCTGTCGCGAGGGCATCTGTCATACGTGCGTCGGGACGCTTCGCTCCGGGCGTGTACGCGACCTGAGGAACGGGAAGGTGGGGGGCCAGGAGGGTCAGCCGGTCCAAACCTGCATCAACGCCCCCGAGGGACCAATCGAAATCGAGGTTTAGGAGTAGTCGATGGCCACCGGATACCGCACCCACGACGAGAACGGAGTTTCGAACCCACTCTCGCGGCTCTCCGATGAGCAGCTCGAGGCGATTGGCAAGGAGTTCGACGAGCTGCACGACGAGGTCAAGGCGGACCTCGGCGACCGCGACGCGCTCTATATCCGCGGGATCATCGCGCTCCAGCGACGGCTTGCGCTGATGGGTCGCGCGGAGCTGTTCGCGAGCCGCTTCGGGCCGATGTGGTGGCTGGGGATGGCGACGCTGTCGACGGCCAAGATCCTCGAGAACATGGAGATCGGCCACAACGTGATGCACGGGCAGTGGGACTGGATGAACGATCCCGTGATCAACTCGCAGGTGTGGGATTGGGACACCGCCTCGACCAAGGAGGCGTGGAAGCACTCGCACAACTACATCCATCACACGTACACGAACATCCTCGAGAAGGACCGCGACCTCGGCTACGAGATCATGCGGATCGACCCGCACCAGAAGTGGCACCCGGTGTACCTGCTGCAGCCGCTCTACAACGTGCTGTTGATGCTTGCGTTCGAGTGGGGCGTCGCCGTCCACGACCTCGACTTCACCGCGATCCGCGCCGGAGAGAAGTCGCAGAAGCAGGTCCTCAAGGAGCTCAAGGGCATCGCCGGCAAAGGCCGGGCCCAGATCCAGAAGGACTACATCGCGTGGCCGCTGCTGAGCGCCGCGGTTTCGACCGGGGTGCGGGCCGGAGTGCACGCGCTCGCGAACCGGCGTCGGTCGCGCTCCGCGCGCCTGAAGGCGAAATTGCGGCGCTCGAGCGCTCCGGAGTTCAACCCGGTCGAGACGTTCCTCGAGACCTACAAGGCGACGGCGAAGGCCAACCTTTGGGCCAACATCGTCCGCAACGTGTGGTCGAACGCGATCATCTTCTGCGGCCACTTTCCCGACCAGACGTACGTCTTCACTCAGGATGAGGTCCGCGACGAGCAGCCGGGCGGCCGCTACGTCCGGCAGCTGATCGGCGCCGCCAACATCGAGGGGGGCCCGATGTTCCACATCATCAGCGGCAACCTCGGCTACCAGGTGGAGCACCACCTGTACCCGGATATGCCCTCGAGCCGCTACGGCGAGATCGCACCGCGGGTGCGCGAGATCTGCAAGCGCTACGGGCTCCCGTACAACACCGGACCGTTTCCCAAGCAGTGGGGAAAGGTCCAGCGCACGATCCTGCGGCTCGCGTTCCCGGGCGGCAAGCCACGGCGCAAGCCCGGCCCGTGGGCCGGCGAGACGTACATCAGCGCGGGCGAGCGCGAGCTCGCGGTCGCCGCGGGTAACGGAGCAGGCTCGCCTACCGGCCGCTAGCGGCCTGCTGGATCGCCTGCCACACGCGTTCTGAGCCGAGCGGCATCTCGAGCTGGCGGACGCCGAGCGGCTTCAACGCGTCGAGTACCGCCGCGTGCACCGCGGGAGTGGCACCGATCGTGCCGGCCTCGCCGATCCCCTTGGCGCCGAGCGGGTTGACCGGCGTCGGCGTCTGCATCTCGGCGAGCTCGAACGACGGCAGCTCGGTCGCTCCCGGGATCGAGTAGCTGACGAGGTTCGCGTTCAGCGGGTTGCCGTCCTCGTCGTATGCGATCTCCTCGAACAGCGCCTGCGCGATACCGGCGGCAACGCCGCCGTGGACCTGGCCCTCGAACACGAGCGGGTTGATGATCGTGCCGGCGTCGTCGACCGCGACGAACCGCTCGAGCGAGACCGAGCCCGTATCGGTGTCGACCTCGACCACCGCGACGTGGGCGCCGAACGGGAACGTCGGCTGCGGTGCCATGAAGTCGGTCTCGGAGCGCAGCTCGTCGAGGCGGTCCGTGTCGGCGAGCCGCTCGGCGAGCTGTTGCCAGTTGAGTCCTGGCTCGGGGGACCCGGCCACGTGGAACCGACCCTGCTCGAGGTCGAGCACCATGTCGTCGGGGCTCGCCTCGAGCTCCTCGGCGGCAAGCCGCTTGCCCCGCTCGACCACGTCCTCGGCGGCGAGCGCCGCCGCGACGCCGCCGATCTGGGTCGACTTCGACCCGTACGTGCCCGTCCCGCGCGCGATCGTGTCGGTGTCGCCCTTCAGCACCGTGACCGCTTCGACCGGCAGCCCGAGCCGCTCCGCCGCGATCTGCGCGAACGTCGTCTCGTGTCCCTGGCCCTGTGAGAACGAGCCGGTCTTGACGATCGCCTGCCCATCCGGCGTGATCTCGACTGCGCCGAACTCCTGCTCGCCGATCCCGTTCGTGATCTCGACGTAGGAGCTGACTCCGATCCCGAGCAGCCTGGCGCCGTCGCCGCTCTCGCGGCGACTCGCCTGCTCGGCTCGCAACTGCTCGTACCCTGCGGCCGCGAGCACCCGATCGAGCGCGCCGCCGTAGTCGCCGATGTCATAGAGCGCGCCGGCCGCGGTCTGGTACGGGAACGCATCGGGCTCGACGAAGTTCCGACGCCGGACCTCCGCCGGGTCCAGCTCGAGCTCGGCGGCGAACGCGTCGATCGCGCGCTCGACGCCCTGGGTGGCCTCGGGCCGCCCGGCGCCCCGCACCGCGGCGGTCGTGGTCGTGTTGGTGACGACGGACCGGATGTCGGCGTCGATCTTCGGGATCCGGTAGGTGCCGGAACCCATCAGCGCCGTGAGGTTCGGGAGGAACGAGCCGATGCTCGGGTACGCCCCGGCCTCCTGGGTGAGGCTGAGCCGCAGCGCCTCGACCTTCCCGTCGCGGCTCCCGCCGATCTTGAAGTCGATCCGCTGCGCCCGCCCGTGCGGCAGGGCCATCAGGTTCTCGGTGCGGGTCTCGGTCCAGCGAACCGGCGTCCCGATCGCGCGAGCCAGATAGGCGACCAGCACGTACTCGCCGCAAAGCCCCTTGCCGCCGAAGCCGCCGCCGACGTCCGGGGCGATCACCCGAATCTGGGTCGGATCGGTCCCGAGGATCGCCGAGAGCGCGTCGCGGTCCTGGTGCGGCGTCTGGGTCGAGAGCCACGCCGTCAGGCGGTCGTCGTCCTCGACTCGCGCGGCGGCCGCGCGCGTCTCGATCGGGCAGGCCGCGATCCGCTGGCTCGTGATCGTCCCGGATGCGACCACGTCGCATCCGGCGAACAGCTCCTCGTCGGAGAACGCGGCCTCGCGCTCCGCGCAGATGTTCGTCCCGACCTCCTCGAACAGCAGCACCTCGTCCTTGATCGCCTCGAGCGGGTCCGTCACGACCGGCAGCGGCTCGTAATCGACCTCGACCAGCTCGGCCGCGTCGACGCTCAGCTCGCGGGTCGGCGCGAGCACGACAGCGACGATCTCTCCCGCGAATCGGACCTTGTCGATCGCCAGGAACATCCGGTGCCAGCGGTCGTCGATTCCGAGGAACGGGGGCGGTGGCTCCTTGCCGAGCTCGATGTCGTGCGCCGTGAAGACCCGCACGTCCGGGTGGGCCTTGGCCCCCGACGCGTCGATCGAATTGATCCGGGCGTGGGCCCAAGGCGAGCGCACGAACGTGGCATGCAGCGCCCCCGGGATCTTGATGTCGTCGACGTACCGGCCCTGCCCGGTGATGAACCGGGGGTCCTCTCTACGGCGGACGCTCTTTCCGATGGCGTTGGCCATGGCGGCGCAGCTTCGCACACCCGCGTCGCCGATTGCGAATTCGTGCGACTGGACGGCGGGTGAGCCCGCGCTACATCCGCGGGTTCTGGCGGAGCTTCGCGAAGCCCGCGTTGAGGAGCGCCTGCGCCTGGTCGCTCGTGTCGGCGGAGTGCAGCAGCACGACGCCGAGCCACGCATGCCCGCGGCGGGCCGTGGCGACCAAGCACGGCCCGGACGCATCCGTGAAGCCGGTCTTCACCCCGTCGGCGCCGGGATAGTTGATCCGAAGCAGCGGGTTGTTGTTGTACAGGTAGAGCTTCCCGCCCTTGATCGGGAACCGCAGGATCGCGCTGTGCGATGCAACGATCCGCGCGAGCAGGCGGTTCCTCAGCACCAGATGGGCGATCAGCGCCAGCTCCGCGGCGCACGAGTGGTTGTCCTGGTCGACGATCCCCGAGACGCTGTTGAAGTGGGTGCAGCGCAGGCCAAGCTCCTTCGCCTTCGCGTTCATCATTCCGATGAACCGCGCCTGCGTCCCGGCGACGTGCTGCGCGAGCGCGATCGCGGCGTCGTTGCCCGACGGCAGCAGCAGCCCGTACAGCAGCGGCAGCAGCGGCACCCGCTTTCCCTGTGGCAGCAGCCCGACCCCCGAGCCGCTGAAGTGGGTTGCGGCGGGCGTGATCAGCACACGGTCGCCCGGCTTCGAGTCGGTCGCGACCAGCAGGGCGGTCATCATCTTCGTGAGGCTCGCGATCGCGAGCTCCTTCGCCGGGG
Source organism: uncultured Solirubrobacterales bacterium (assembly GCA_963788565.1). Classification (GTDB taxonomy): domain Bacteria; phylum Actinomycetota; class Thermoleophilia; order Solirubrobacterales; family Solirubrobacteraceae; genus Palsa-465. Next base: position 603,793 of record CAWBHJ010000003.1, read on the forward strand.
ATCGCTGCCAGAGGACGGCACCGGTGCGGACGTCGAACAGCAGACCGGCGGTCAGCTGTCCCTTGACGCGGACGTTGACCCGCTCCTCGGCAGGGGCCGGGCGGGCGCCGTAGGCCGGCGGCGGCGTTGCGTGGGGCTTGTGGAGGACGTGCACCGCGTCCGCCGCGGAGGCGTGGGTCGCCATCGACGGCCCCGACGCGTCCGTCGTCATCAACCACAGGACGCCGCCCACCACGATGATCGTTAGGAGCACGGCCGCCACCACCGGAGCCACGCGCCGCCGCCGCTTGCGACGAGTTCGTCCGCCCTCGAGGACTCCGCGCCGGTGGATCATTTCTTCTTCCTCGGCGGCTCGGTGAGCGCGCCGATGACCCCGACCCCGACGATGATCACGACGATCAGGCCCACGATTCCGAGGCCGGTCACGCCGTTGCGCTCGAAGTCGAGCGCAGTCAGCACCGCCATCCCGATGATGAACAGGACCGCGACCGCAAATACGAGGAAGCGCACCGAGCTAGTACACCGGGTGTGGCGGCGGTACGGACTTGCGCCTCGTCGCGAGTCCCTTGACGACCACCAGCCCGAACACGAAGGCGAGAACCTGCGCGAGGTAGGCGATGCCGCCGTTCGCGCCGCTCGGGGTGGTCAGATCGGCGACCACGAAGATCGCCTGCATCACGAACCAGATCGCGAGCATCACCAACACGGGCACCGCGATCACCGTCACGAAGAACGGGATGATCGAGAGCGAGAACACGCGCGCTCGCGGGTACAGCAGGATGTAGCCACCGAGCACCGCCGCGATCGGTCCCGCGGCTCCGACGGTCGGAGCCATCGAGTTCGGAGCCATCGCGACCTGGAGGCCGAGCGTGGCCAGCCCGCCGAGGATGTAGAAGCCGAGGTACTTGATCGGCCCGATTGTGTCCTCGAGCGTCGAGCCGAAGATCCACAGGAAGACCATGTTGCCGAGAATCTGGAGGATCGAAGCATGCATGAACATGCTCGTGAACATGGTCTCCCAGGTTGGGATCGCGCCTTGGACGTGCGGGCCACACACGATCTGGGTCGCGTGCTGCGCGACGCAGTGCGAGTCCGGGTGTGTGAGCGCATAGGGGATCGCGCCGTACCTGACGAGTTCGTGGAAGTCGGGGCCCGCGATCACCGAGCCGGCCTGGCTGACCGCCAGGAAGTACGCGACGAAGTTCGCGACGATCAGGCCGAGCGTGACGAACGCGAACCGGTCCGTCAGGGTGTTGTCCTTGATCGGAATCACGCGCCCGCGGAGATTAAGTCGCAGCGGGGGGCGGCGGCGCTACCCGGGCAGGGTTACGCGCGGGCGGGGGCACCGACCGTGACGATCCGCCACGGCTCCGACGCGTCGCCGTCGAGCGCGAAGGTCCAATGCTCGGTGAAGGTCGTCGGCCTCGAGCGGTTGCCCGCGAGCAGCTCGGTCGTGTCCCGGTTCTCGATGTAGCGCCGGCCCTCGACGTCGAGCTCGACCGACATCGTCGGCGGCTCCGCGGCGGCGTCGAGGTTCGTGATCCGGATCTGGTCTATCCGTGGGCCGCGGACCACCAGGCGGTTGTGCGCGCCCCCGGGGTACAGCAGCTGCTTGGTCGCCTCCGGGCTCGCGATTGCGTGCAGGCCCGTGTCGGAGCCGTCGACCGCCTCGGCCCATGCGGCGACCGCCCGCCGGGCCGCGACCTCGAGCACGTCCGGCGCGAACCGGCCGTCGGCCACGCTGAGGTCGAGCGCCGCCGCGCGTGCGCCGCCCTCGAACTCGAGGTCGGCGAGCTCGGCGATCTTCGTGCCGTCGGGCGTCCTGTCCGCGACCGCGCGTTCGACCAGCGCTTCGTCTTTCAAGGCTTGCTCGTCGGACCACGGGGTCGCGACGATCCGGTCGTCGAGCGCGTGCCGTCCCTCGCCGCCCCGCTCGACCGAGGCAAGGATCCAGTTGCCGTGTGCGTTTCGCGCGAGCGTCCAGAACTCGCGCATCCTGATCGTCTCGGTCGGGCTCCCGGTGCGCTTGATGTGCCGGCCGGTGCCGTCGACGACGTAGTCGCGGACGCGAGCGTCGATCCGCACCGTCACCCGGTCGGCGGCGCGGTCGCCACGATGGGTGAGGCCGACGTAGGTGATCGTCGGAGGTTCGGTCGGCTCGACTCGGTTGCGCCATCCCCGTCGGTCGAGGTCGTCGAGCCGGCGCCACCACTCGGCGTAGAGGTCGGGGGTCGTGAGCCGTTTCAGGGCGGTGCGGTCCCCTGTGCTCCACGCGTGCTGGATGCTCGTGAACAGGTTCGCGGCTCGCTCGATCACGGCCTCGGGGGCGAACGCGGGATCCTCCTCGGAGGCCTCGGCGGCCGCGAGCTCGACCCGGCGCCGGCGCTGTGAGGTCTTGTGGCGGTCGCTTCGTCCGGCGTCCCGGCGGGCCGTGTGGAACGCGCGGATGTGGGGGTGAAGCCGCAGGAGCACGATCGCGACGATGATCAGGATCACGATCAGCACGCCGAATCCGTGACCGAAGACCGCGATCCGGATCAGGATCTCGATCAGGAAGAACAGCCCCGCGCCCCGTCCACCACCGCCTTCGCCGCCACCGCCGAAACCGGCACCGCCCGAACCTGCTGCGGCGAGGTGGAGGTGGATCATCCCGTCGCCACCGCCGGGCGCCGCTCGGGCACCTGCTCGTCGGCGTGGTAGGAGCTCCTGACGAGCGGCCCGGCGGCCACGTGCTCGAACCCGAGTTCGTAGGCGGCCCGTTCGAGCTGCGCGAACTCGTCGGGGTGCCAGTAGCGGACGATCGGCAGGTGGTTCTCGGTCGGGCGCAGGTACTGGCCGACGGTGAGCACCTGGACGTGATGCTCCCTCAGCCGGCCGAGCGTGTCGACCATCTCGTCGAAGCTCTCGCCGAGCCCGACCATCAGGCCCGACTTGGTGACGACGTCGTCGCCTCCGAGGTGCTTGGCGTTCTCGAGCACCCGGCAGGAGCGCTCGAACGTCGAGCCGCGTCTTGCGACCGGATAGAGGCGTGGGACGACCTCGACGTTGTGGTTGAAGACGTCGGGTCTTTCGGTGATCACCTTCGCGAGCGGCATCTCCTCGCCGCGGAAGTCGGGCGTGAGGACCTCGACCTTCGTGTTCGGCGACTGCCGGCGGATCTGCCGAATCACGCCCACGAACGCCGATGCACCGTAGTCCGGGAGATCGTCACGGTCGACGCTCGTGATGACCGCGTGCTTGAGGCCCATCTTCGCGACGGATCTGGCGACCCTGGCGGGCTCGAGCGGATCGTTCCACGTCGGCTTGCCCGTCTTGACGTTGCAGAAGCCGCACCGCCGCGTGCACGTGTCGCCGAGGATCATGAACGTGGCCGTGCCCCGCTGCCAGCACTCGCCGATGTTCGGGCACGCCGCCTCCTGGCACACCGTGTGCAGGTTCTCCTCGCTGATCAGCCCGCTGATCTCGCGATAGCGCGGCCCACCGGGGGCCGGAACCTTGAACCACGGCGGCTTACGGCCACGGTGCGGCTGCACCTCCGGGCCGAGGACTTTCAGTACATCGCTGATCCCGCCGGGGTTCGCCCGCGACCGCGTCTGATGCGCCCGTTGCGTCACGAAATAGAGGCTACTCCGGTGCAGAGTTGGCCCACCGCGTGTCCTGCCTCTGACGCTTTCTGTTGGACTGGGCTAAAGCGGGAGAGCGTGGTCAGTTTTCCCGGCTGTAGCCGGGAAAATCGACCAAGCTCCCCGGCGGCAGGCCGCTACATTGCTCGCCGCCGACGCCCGGCCGACCCCTACGCGTGCGCCGGCGCCTCCACGGAGATGATCCGCCACGGCTGGTCCTTGTCGTCGGTCAGCCCCATCGTCCAGTGCTCGGTGAAGTGGACGACGTTCGACTGGCTCCCGGCGACGATCGCGGTCGTGTCGCGATCCTCGATGTAGCGGCGCCCCTCGAGCTGGACCTCCAGCTGCATCGACGGCGGCTCGGACTGGGCGTCGAGCTTGGCGATCCGGATCGCCTTGACGCGCGGTCCGCGCACGACGAGCCGGGTCTTGCCGCTCGGGTCGCCGGGGTGCAGCAGCTCCTGGATCACGCCGCCGTCCGCGATCGACTCGAGGTCGCCGCGATCCCCGTCGATCGCCTGCGCCCACGCGCCGACCGCGCGCCGCGCCGCGACCTCGAGGATGTCCGGCGCGAACCGGCCGTCCGCGAGGCTGAGGTCGTTGGCGGCCGCGCGTGCGTCGCCCTGGAAGTCGAGGTCCGCGAGCTCGGCGATATTGACGCCCTCTGGCACGGCGTCCGCGGCGGCGCCCTCGACGAGCGCCTCGTCGCGCATCGCGGTCTCATCCGCGTCCGGGGTCGCGACCAGCTCCTCGGTGAGCTCGTGGTCGCCCTCCTTGGCCTGCTGGATCGAGATCAGGATCCACTTGTACTCGCCGTCCGCGCCCGGGACCGGGCGCTTTCCGAGCGTCCAGTACTCGTTGGCGTTGACGATGTCCGAGGAACTCCCGTGGTGCATGATCCGCTCGCCGTGGGAGGTCTCGACGTAGTCGCGCACCCTCGCCTCGACGATCACCACCACCCGGTCATCTTCGTTCTTGGCGGCGTTGTGGAGTCCCACGTACTCGATCGTCGGCGGTCCGAGCGGCTTCACCCGGTTGTGCCAGCCCTTGCGGTCGAAGTCGTCGAGGCGCCGCTTCCACTCCGCCCACAGCTCGGGCCCCACCAGCTGCTGGAGCCGCTGGCGGTCGCGGGCGTCCCAGGAGGATTGGATGTCGAGGAACAGCTGGGCTGCCTGGGCCTTGACGGTGTCGCTGTCGAACGCCGCGTCGTCCTCGGCGGCCACCGCGGCGGCCATGTGCACCCGCTTCTCGCGCTCGTGGATGTGGTGGCGCCGGGCAAGGACCAGCATCCGCGCGTACAGCCACGCGGCGATCACGATCACGATCACCGCGATCACGATCACCGCGAAGACGCCCCCGCTGATGCGGCCTCCGGAACCGCCGCCTCCGCCGTAGTACCCGCCGCCGCCGCTGAAGCCACCGCCGCCGAAGCCGCCGCCGCCGCCTCCGCCCCCGAAGCCGGCGGAACCGCCGCCGCCGAGTGCCATTGCGGGAGCGGCCTCGAGAAGGCCGACGATTGCGGCCGTCGCGACCGCGACCAACTTCATTGCGAACCTGCCCCGCATCATCGCCACCAATTCTCTCTTATCGCCGGCCTCTGCGAGGGCAATTATCTGACCGCGGCCGCGAGTCCGGCAGCCGCTTCGAGGCGCGGACGGCTCACGAGCCGCTGCCGCCGGCCGAGCGCCTCCGTGACTGCGTACGCGGTCCGGCGCCGGAAGCACCGCAACTGGCCCGCCAGACGACCGGTCTCCTTGATCAGCGAGGTCATCCGCACGTCCTCGAGCCCGCACGGCACGACCCACTGGAACGGCTGCAGGTCGTTCTCGACATTGACCGCGAACCCGTGCGTCGTCACCCCGCGCGCGACGTGCACGCCGATCGACGCGATCTTCCGTTCCTGCACCCACACGCCGGTGTAGTCGGGGCCGTCCTCGGGCCGGGCGCGCGCCTCGATTCCCTCGTCCCCGAGCGCGGTCACCAGCGCGCGCTCGAGCGTGCGGACGTAGCCGACGACGTCGTCGATGCGGACGATCGGATAGCCAACGAGCTGGCCGGGACCGTGGTAGGTGACCTTGCCGCCCCGGTCGGTGTCGACGATCTCGATCCCCTGCATCCGGTACCAGTCGTCGCCCATCGGCAGCTCACCGGGCCCCGACCGTCTCCCGCGCGTGTACACGGGCCAGTGCTCGAGCATCAGCAGCACGTCCGGCACCTCGTCCCGCTGGCGGGCGGCGCGAACACGCTCCTGCAGCTCGAGCGCTTCGCGGTACTCGAGCGTCCCCAGCTGACAGACCCAGAGGTCGGGGCGGCTTCGCTCCACGTCGTCGATCCTAGCTCGCGACCGGACCCTCCAAGCGGCTCTTCACGGTCGCCAGGAACTGCGCCGCGAGCGCGCCATCGAGCGCCCGGTGATCCCAGCTCAGGCCGAGGATCGTGATCGGGCGGATCGCGATCGAGTCATCGCCGTCGGCGTCGGTCACGACCACCGGTCGCTTCACCACCGCCTCGAAGTCGAGGATCGCCACCTGCGGCTGGTTGATGATCGGCGTCGCCATGATCGAGCCGTACTGGCCGGGGTTGGTGATCGTGAACGTCCCGCCCCGGACCTCGTCGGGCGTCAGCTCCCTCGAGCGAGCCCGCCGGGCCAGGTCCTTGATCCGCGCCGCCAGACCCTCGGCCGACAGCTCGTGCGCGTCGTGGACGACGGGCACGATCAGCCCGTCGTCCCCGAGCGAGACCGCGATCCCGAGGTTGACCGACGAGTGGGCCGTGTACCGCTCGCCCTCGAGCCACGCGTTCAGCGCCGGGTGCTCCCGCAGCGCGTCGACCGTCGCCCTCGCGACGAACGCGAGCGCGGTCACGCCGAGCTTCGCCCGCGCCCGCTCGACCCGCGACATGTCGACCTCGATCCAGGTCGTGCACGTCGCAGCCGTCTCGAGCGAGCGCTTCATGTGCTCGCCGATCTGGCGCCGCATCCGCGACAGGGTGGGGGACGCCGGCGTCGGCTCGGGCCGGTACGGGCTCTCGATGTGGAGCGGCGCATCGGCTTCGGGCGCCTCGCCGACCGGAGCCGCCTCGCCGACCGGAGCGGCCTCGGCGACCGGAGCAGCCTCGAGGAACGCGAGCACGTCCTGCTTGCGCACCCGCCCTCCGCGGCCGCTCCCCTCGACCCGGCTGAGGTCGACGTCGTGCTCGGCGGCGATACGCCGGACGACGGGGGAGTAGTGGCGCCCGTTCTTCGCGGGGACCGCCGCGGCGCCGTTCGTCCTCGCCTGTTGTGGTTGGGGCGCGGGCGTAGCGACGCGCTCGGGCGCGGGGTCGCCCCCGCCTCCCTCCACCGCGATCCGGGCGAGCACCTCGCCGACCGGCACCGTCTCCTCGACGTCGACGAGGATCTCGGTGACGACGCCGCTGACCGGGGCCGGGACCTCGCTGTCGATCTTGTCGGTCGAGATGTCGCAGATCGTCTGGTCGGCCTCGATCGAGTCGCCAACTCCGACGCGCCATTCGATCACCGTGCCCTCGGCCACCGACACGCCCATCTGGGGCATGGTCACGTCGACCACGGTCTCAGTACGCGAGGAGCTCACGGCACGCCTCCCTCACTCGGTCGACCGACGGAAGCACCGCCTGCTCGAGCGGCGGCGAGAACGGAATCGGGACGTCGGGCGTCGCGACCCGGACGACCGGGCCGTCGAGCGACTCGAATCCCTGCTCCGCGATCACGGCCGCGACCTGGGCTCCGGCCGCGCAGGTCGAGTTGGCCTCGTCGACGATCACGACCTTCGAGCAGCGCTCGACCGAGTCGAGGATCGCCGCCTCGTCCAGCGGCACCAGCGATCGCAGATCGAGCACCTCGACCGACGCTCCGTCCAGATCTTCGGTGGCTTCCAAGGCGACGTGCACCATGGCGCCGTACGCGATCACGACGAGGTCCGATCCCGGCCGCGCGACCCGCGCCTCAAACGGCGTCTCGTAGACCCCCTCCGGCACCTCCCCGCGAATCCGGCGGTAGAGGTGCTTGTGCTCCATGAAGCACACCGGGTTGGGGTCGTGGATCGCGGAGTGCAACAGGCCCTTGGCGTCCTCGGCCGTCGATGGCGCGACAACCTTGATCCCGGGCGCGTGCATGAACCACGCCTCCGGGTTCTGGGAGTGGAACGGCCCGCCGGAGAAGCCCCCGCCCGAGGGCAGCCGGACCGTGATCGGGACCGCCAGGCCCTGGCGGTAGTGCATCTTCCCGGCGACGTTGACCAGCTGGTCGAACCCGCACGAGATGAAGTCGGCGAACTGCATCTCGCACACCGGGCGCATCCCGACGACGGCGGCGCCGACCGCGCAGCCGACGATTGCGGACTCCGCCAGCGGCGTGTCCATCACCCGGTCGGTGCCGAACTCCTCGACGAACCCATCGGTCACCTTGAACGCCCCGCCGAACACGCCGATGTCCTCGCCCATCACGAGCACCCGCTCGTCGGCGCGCAGCTCGTCGCGCAGCGCGCTCGAAATCGCTTGCAAGTAGGTCAGTTCGGTCATGGCTTGAACCCGCTCCATCGGGGCACGCCGTCGCCTAGCGGCTCGGCCTCGCCCTCGCAGAACACGCCCTCGGTGGCGAGAGCGGGGTCGGGCATCGGCGCCGCCAGCGCCTCCTGGGTGGCGGCGTCGATCTCCGCCCGAACGGAGGCGCGGACATCGTCAACGTCGACCCCGAGCGAGCGCAGCAGCGCTTCCTGGTGGTCGACCGGGTCGCGCTTGCGCCACTCCTCGACCTGCTCCTTGGGCACGTACTTCATGTCGTCGTGGGCCGCGTGGCCGTGCATCCGCATCGTCACCGCCTCGATCAGCGTCGGCCCGCCGCCGGTCAGCGCCCGCTCGCGCGCGACGCGCGCGGCTTCGAACACCGCCTCGACGTCGTTGCCGTCGACGGTCACGCCGACGAACCCGTAGGCGGCGGCTCGCTCGACCGGATCGACCGCGAACTGCTTGTCGAGCGGCGTCGAGTACGCGTACTGGTTGTTCTCGAGCACGAACACGACCGGCAGCTTCTGGACGCCGGCCCAGTTCATCGCCTCGTGGAAGTCCCCGCGGGAGGTCGAGCCGTCGCCGAACCAGGTCATCGCGCAGCGGGCCTCGCCGCGCAGCTTGAACGCCATCGCCATCCCCGTCGCGACGAGCATCATGTCGGGCAGCATCGAGACCATCCCCACGCACCCGAGATGGCGATCGCCGAAGTGGACGTTGCCGTCGCGGCCGTGGGTGATGCCGGGTGCGCGACCTAAATACTGGCAAAGCACCCCCGCCGGTGTAACGCCGCGAATCAGGTGGGCAGCGAGGTCCCGGTGCAACACGCACAGCCGGTCCTCCGGGCCCATCGCGAACGCGGCTCCGGCGGACACGGCCTCCTGGCCGTAGCCGTCGTAGAACGACCCCGGGACCTTTCCCTGCCGGTAGAGCGTCATCGCGCGCTCCTCCAGGCCACGCATCAGCAGCATCGCGCGGAGCAGCCAGACGCGGTCCTCGAGGAGAAGCTGGGTGCTGCCGGCGGAAGCCCCGTCCGCGCTCGGCACAGCGATGTTGGTCGCCATCCTCAGTTTTCCCTTCGTCCTTGCCGGCGCGGGATCTCCGTCCGGCGGTTGACGGGACGCTCCGGGATCGCCGGGCACGTCCCTTTCAGGATCGCCGAGCTTACTCCTCGGGGCGGGCGGCCCACGCCCGGATGGCGCCCGTCGGCCTACGCAGGGACGGCGCCGAACCGCTCGGCGTGAACCGCCTCGAGCACCTCGCGCAGCGCCGCCACGCGATCCCCCCCGAAGCGCTCGGCCCAGTCGCGCTCGAGCTCGTCGATCAAGCGGCGTCCGGCGATGTACGCCTCGCTGCCCTTCGACGTCAGCCGGATGATCTTCGCGCGACCGTCCTCCGGGTCGGGGACACGCTCGACGTAGCCACGCTGCTCGAGGTCGCTGACGACCTCGCCGACGGTCTGCTTGGTCATCATCGCGCGCTCGGCGAGCTCGGTCAGCCGCGAGCCGCTCTCCGGATCGATGCCCCCGAACACGCACCCGTGACCGGGCCGGATGTCCGAATAGGGGGTTGTCGCCAGCCGCCGGTAGAGCTCCTCGGAGAACTCATCGAACGCGACGCCGAGCAGCCGGATCATCGGCAGCTCGGTCATGTGTTCAAGATCACTGGACATTTCGTCAGGGCACCTGATAAGGTCTCCGAATCGTCAGGTAACCATATCAGTTTCCCTGACAAGTATAGACGGACAATCGGAGGGAAAGCCAATGCGAATCAGAGCCAACGAATCCCCGACAACCAAATGGTGGACGCTGGGAGCGGTCAGCGTGGCGACGTTCATGCTGCTGCTCGACATCACGGTGGTCAACACGGCGCTCCCGTCGATCTCCCGCGACCTCCACGCAAGCTTCAACGACCTCCAGTGGGTGGTCGACGCCTACACGCTCGCGCTGGCCGCGGTGGTACTGACGGCGGGCTCGCTGGCCGACCGGCTCGGCCGGCGGCGGCTGTTCGGCGCGGGCCTCGCGATCTTCGCGCTCGCCTCGCTCGCGGCGGGGCTGGCGACCGATCCGACGTTCCTCAACATCTCGCGCGCGGTCCAGGGGATCGGCGCCGCGGCGATGTTCGCGGTGTCGCTCGCGCTGCTCGCACAGGAGTTCCCACCCGGGCGCGAGCGCGGCACGGCGCTGGGCGTCTACGGAGCGACGATCGGGATCTCGGTGGCGATCGGGCCGCTCGCCGGCGGCGCGATCACCGACGGGCTCGGCTGGCGCTGGGTGTTCTTCCTGAACGTGCCGATTGGGATCGCGGCGCTGGCGGTCACGTACCTGAGGCTGCGCGAGTCGCGTGACCCGAACGCGACCCGGGTCGACTGGCTCGGGCTGGTGACCCTGAGCGGCGGCCTGTTCATGTTCGTGCTCGCGCTGCTGCGCGGCAACGACGAGGGCTGGGGCAGCCCGTTGATCGTGAGCTTGCTCGCCGGCGCCGCGCTGCTGCTGGCGGCGTTCGTCGCGGTCGAGCGTCGCGTGGCCGAGCCAATGCTGCCGCTCGGCCTGTTCAAGCGCAGGGCGTTCACCGGCGTGCAGCTCGCCGCGTTCGCGGTTTCGGTGTCGCTGTTCGCCCTGTTCCTGTACCTGACGCTGTACCTCCAGGACTACCTGCACTACTCGCCGCTCCAGGCGGGTCTGCGGTACCTGCCGATCACGATCGGGAGCTTTATCGCGGCGCCGATCGCCGGAGCGCTGCTCAGTCGGGTCCACGCCCGCGTGTTGATGGCATTGGGCCTGCTCGGCACCGGCGTCGGACTGATCCTGATGTCGGGCCTGAACGCCGACTCGGGCTGGACCGCGCTGCTGCCGGGCTTCATCGCCGCCGGGCTCGGGGTCGGACTACTCAACCCGGTAATCGCCGACGTCGCGCTCAGCGTCGTCCCAAAGGAGCGCAGCGGGATGGCGTCGGGGATCAACGACACGTTCCGGCAGGTCGGGGTCGCCGTGGGCGTCGCGGCCTGGGGAGCGATCTTCCTCGGCCGTGGCTCGAGCAGGATCTCGAACCTGGCTGCGGGCACCCCGGTGAGCGGCCACGGCCGCCCGCGCCAGCTACTGGAGGCACTCACGAGCGGTCACCTGACCGCGGCCACGAGCTCGCTGCCACACGGCGCCCGGGCGGCGGCGGTCAGTGCCACCCGCGACGGCTTCCTCAGCGGCCTCAACGCGGTGCTGCTGATCGGCGGGATCGTCGCCGTGGTCGGCTCGGTGCTCGCGCTGTGGCTGGTCCGCGAGCACGAGATCGAGCGCGACGAGGCCCCGAGCGCGGTGCCGGCCACGGGTGCGCTGGAGCCGACCCCTGCATAGGCGTTAGGCTCACCGCCAGGGTGACGGAGGACCGCGACCGGACGTTCACGCTGCCGGACGGGCGGGTGCTGGGATACGCCGAGTGGGGCGATCCCGACGGCCCGCCCGTCCTCTATTTCCACGGGGTTCCGGCTTCGCGGCTCGATCCCGTGTGCTTCCCGGAGGCGCCGAATGAGGCTGGCGTGCGGTTGATCTCGGTCGACCGCCCGGGGATGGGCCTCTCGACGTTCCAGCGCAACCGCAAGATCGCGCAGTGGCCGGCCGACGTCGCCGCCCTCGCCGACCACCTGAACCTCGACCGGTTCGGGATCGCCGGATGGTCGGGCGGCGGGCCGTATGTGTTCGCGTGCGCCGCGACGCTGGCGGACCGACTGACCGGCGCCGTCTCGGTCGCGGGCGTCGGGCCGTTCGACCGGCCAGGCGCGCTCGACGGGATGAACGGGCAGGAGGCCAGGCTCACGCGCCTGTGCATGAAGGCGGCCCCGGTCGCGCGGCTCGTGCTCGGCTTGGTGCTGAGGCTCAGCCGGGCAAAGCCCGACCAGGCGCTCAAGAGCTTTCGGGATTCGGTGGGCGACTCCGACAGGCGCGTGATCGACGCGATGCCCGACGAGGGCAGGCGAATGGGCTGGTTCATCGAGTCGGGCAGGCACGGCGCGAAGGGGCCGGTGCAGGACTACCGGGCGCTGGCTGACTGGGGATTCGACCTCGGCCAGGTCCGGATGCCCGTCAGCGTCTGGCAAGGGGACGCGGACAAGCTGGTCGCGATGGCGTACGCCGAGGACCTGGTCGCAAGGGCCCCCGGCGCGACGCTCCACCGCTGCCCCGGGGAGGGCCATCTGGCGATGGTCACCCACGCCGCGGAGATCTTCACCGAGGCGAGCGGAAAGGCGAGCGCGGCCGCGGCGTAGATTTCTGCCGATGGACACCGTTTGGCTGTCGCGCGCCCGCTGGAGGCGCCGCGGCGCCTGGATGTGGCCGGCGTTCGTCGCGCTGATCGCGGTCGATGCCGTGATCGGACACCTGCTGCCGCCGGTCGGCGAGAAGCAGTCGTTCGTCGCCGCGGCGCTCGCGGGGCTGGTGCTGAACCTGATCGCGGTGATCCTGCTGTCGCGGCCGCTGGGCACGGTCCTGCGTCGGCGCCGTCCGGACCTCCCGGCGACGGTCGCGCGCGACTACGGAGGAACGGCGGCCGTGCTGGTCGTGACCGCGGCGCTGCTCGGTGTCGGGCTCGCGCATCGCTCGTCGATCACCAGCGAGCGGCAGACGATGCGCGACGCCGTCGTCCGCGCGCAGGCCTACATCGGCGACCGCGCGCCCGACGAGTTCCGCCGCAACGTCAACCTGACCGACGCGGTCACGATCCAGACGGGCAGCATCTACCGGGTCTGCGTGCCGGGAGCGCACGCGATCCGGACCTACTGCGTGGTCGTCGACACCCAGCTCCCGTTCGGCCGGAGCGTCAGGTTCGCCGGCTACGAGCCGAACTCGTCGCTCGCCCAGGGGACGGGCTGACCGCTACGGACTGTCGCCGAACACCGGGTTCTCGACCTGCTTGTGTGGATCCCAGGGGCTCGCGCCGTGGCCCCGCTCGAGCACGTGGATGTCGTTGCCGGTGACCCGGAAGTATGTGTACGCGACGTCATTGGTCTCGTGGCCGGAATCGGCCTCGAGGATGTAGTGGAACGGGTTCACCGTCACCCGCAGCAGGTAGAGGCCGTCCGGGCTGTTGCCGAAGTTCACGAACTGCCCTGAGGTCTGCCACTTGTACGAGTCCTCCCAGCCCGGGTCGATGCCCTCATAGAACCGCCAGCTGCCGTCGGGCTCGGCGCTTGGTTCGCAGTTGTCCGGTGAGGTGGGGCTGACCTCGGCCTGGGCGAACGACCGCCAGTCGTACATCTTGATGTCCCCAAGGCAGAACCCTTCCTTGAGAACATCGCTGGGCGCGCCGAGCCGGCCCTTCCCAAGCACCGGGTAGAGCTCGAACTTGGCGATTCCGAGCACGTGGTAGTGGGCGTGGATCTGATGGAAGGTGAACGACCCCGACGGCCGCACGTAGTGGCTCCCATCGCTGCGATACACGTCCTGGTACAACGGGCCACCGTTCACGGCGACCGGCGTGCTCGAGCTCCCGAACACCTCGAACCGTCCGGGGCCGAGGTTCGCGAATCCGCTGGTGAAGCGCAGGCAGTGGTGGCCTCCCTGCTGGACGGTCTCCTCCGGCAGGCAGTCGTACACCGGCTGGTCGGCGACGGCGGCGCTGCTGTTGTGAAAGCCGGCCAGCGCGAGGAAGTTCCCGCTCTCGACGACGACCATCGGCGTCGGCTGCTCGAACGTCAGATGCCATGGCGCGTCGGCTGCCAGGTCGGGCGGGATGGCATATACCCCGGTTCGCCGCACCGACCGGGTGCGGGTGACGCGACGCGCAGCGCAGTGCGAGACCGTCCGCTTGCCGCGGCGCCTGCGGGTGCAGGTGCGGACCGTCCGGCTCGAGTGCACCGTCAGGGAGCTCGGGTCCGAAGCGGGCCAGACGATCGGCGGGTCGACCGCGGCCCGCATCGCAAAGGTGCCCGTCTTGACGTTGTTGGGGACGACCTCGACCGTCCAGACGCCGGGCTGTGGATTCTGGACCCAGTCCTCGACGTCGAAATCCTCGGCGACGCCATGAAGCGTGTATGTCGAGCCGTCGGCGGCCTCGATCCCTGACGGGTCGTAGATCGTCACCTCCCAGCCGTTGCTGTCATCCGCCGTGCGCAGCGCGACCCGCAGCACCTTCGCCTTGGCGCTGGTCACCCGGATCGCGTACCGGTAACACGGTCCCTCCGTCCCGCACAGCGCCGGAGCGTCGACCCGCGCGCTCGCGACCTGCGGGCCGTTCCAATAAAGCGACCTTCCGGACGCGAGTGAACCGACCGTCTGGTCGGCCGCCGCCGCCGGCGCCGCTGCGGCGGTGAACGCCGCGACGGCGCAAGCCGCGAGATATCTGTTTGGCATCTGCGCTCTCTGTTTCGTGTGTCACTCAATCCGTGGGTGCACACGTGATCAGCGCCGCGCACCCCTGCCCGACGACGGCAAACGTACATGCGGTGCGGCGGCCGCCACATAGACCGGCGGCGAACATCGGCCGAGACCGACTGTCCGCGCGGATAGGCGTCAGGCGGGCGTGCCCGCGCCGCCCTCGAGCGGCAAACACGCCTCGCAGAAGTCCCGCCCGAACGGCGTCAGCCCGATGCTCCGCTGGGTCGTCTTCGCGCGTGAGGCGCCGTGGACCGCCTCGAGCACCGGGGGCTGGGCCTCGAGCACCTGGTAGGCGGTGGGGTCGTCGATCGGCTGCTTGGAGAACCAGATCAGCCCGAGGCGATTGAGGTTGTCGAGGTAGGAGTGCACCCGCTCGGGGTGGCGGCAGCCGGCCTGCGTTCCGATCATGTTGAGCCCCTCGGCGACGACCTGGGACCCGAAGCCGATCAGCTGCACCGAGCGCACGTCGACGGCCGGCTGCGGTCCCTCGAGCGCGAGTAGCCGCAGGATCCGCGCCTCGTCGGGATGGAGCTCGTCGAGGATCCGCGCGTACGCGGGGTGGGCGCCGTCGTCGCGCTCGACGTCGGCCGAGCGGCGCAGCAGCTCGGCGCCGCGATCGCGCAGTGACCGAGGCTCGAGCGGCGTGTCCGGAACCTCCTCGACATCGGCAGGGGGAAGCGTGATGACGTCGCGGTAACGGCCCGGGGTCGACAGCGCATCGACGGCCGATCTCGCCGCGCGGACCGGCAGCTCGAGGCTCCATGCCGCCGTCCGCAGCCACGTCCTCGCCCCGAGCCGCGCGAGCCCATAGAGATCGCCCGTAGCGCTCATCCGAACAGAGCCAAGTGGATCAGGCCGCCCGCGAAGCCCAGCACCGCGCCGTGCAGCAACAGAAGCCACTCGTCCTCGCGGGTGGCGGTTCGAAGCATGTCGGCGAAGTCCCCGGGGGCCATCTCTCGCATCCGCTCGGCGATCAGCTTACGCATCGTCGTGCTCTGGGTGCGGCTGAACTCGGGGTCTGAGAGCGTGTTCATCACCGTCTCGACCGGCTCGCTCGCGAACGACTCGCGGATCGCGTCGTACTCGCGGGCGCCGACCGCGACGCGGACCGCAGGGCGCAGCGGGCCGACGGCGCGGTCGATCGCCGGGCGCATCGCCGACTCGATCAGCGCCCGCGTGCGGTCGGAGCGCGGTCCATGGAGCAGCTCGTTCCCAAATTCAGAGACGGTCAGGATCTGGTCGGCGACGATGCTCGCGTAGACGTCTGCGACCTGGCGTTGCCGTCGGACGAACAGCCCCTGCCACCTGAACGGGCCGTACCGCCGCGGCTCGGCCGGCTCGTAGATCATCCACAGCGCGAGCCAGTTGGTCACGTAGCCGACGACGACGCCGAGCACCGGCAGCAGCCACCAGAACGTGACGAAGTGGGTCAGGATCGCGACCGGGATCCCGAGCACGAAGCCGAACACGAATCCGAAGTTCTGGATGAACTTCAGCTCGCGCTGCCCCATCTCGAGGAAGACGCGGTTCGCGAGCTCCGGGTCGAACCGCTTGATCACCATCAGCTTGACGTCGAGCAGCTGGTCGATGTGCTCGGCGATCTGCTCGGTCAGCGAGCCGACGATCTCCGGCAGCTGCCGCTGCACCCGCTCGATCCCGAGCGCCCGCAGCTGTGGCGGCAGGTCCGCCCATAGGCGAGGGTGCTCGCGGCGCATCACCCGGTCGACGATCAGCGGAATCTCGTCGCGGGTCGAGACGACGATCTGCTCGGCGATCTTCTCCGGGTCGAGCTGCCTGAAGAACTCCTTCGGGGTCCCGAGCTTCGCAATCCCGCTGTCGACGGCGAGGCTGCCCATCTTCGCGGCGCGCGAGGGCACGATCCCCTGCCAGCCGATGCCGCCGACCATGATCCCCGGGACCTGGCGGAGCCGGTAGGGCAGCACGCGCGCGAGCGACTGCAGCCATTGGGTCCGCCAGCCGCGGAAGTGGACCGGGTAGAACAGCATCAGGACACCGGTCCAGTTGGTCGTGTAGCCGATCACGCCGGTCACGATCGGGACGGTGATGAGGGCCAGCGTGCTCGAGCTCACGACCAATGAACGAAATCGGACCGGGTAGGCTTGCGCGCCGGTTGAGCGAGCCCTACGTAGCACTCATCACGGGAGCGTCCGCCGGGATCGGCGAGGCCGCCGCACGCCGCCTGGCCAGAGACCCGGGCACCCAGCTGGTGCTCGTCGCACGCCGCGAGGACCGCTTGCTCCAGCTCCAACGCGA
This sequence comes from uncultured Solirubrobacterales bacterium, assembly GCA_963788565.1. Classification (GTDB taxonomy): domain Bacteria; phylum Actinomycetota; class Thermoleophilia; order Solirubrobacterales; family Solirubrobacteraceae; genus Palsa-465. Next base: position 620,579 of record CAWBHJ010000003.1, read on the forward strand.
GCTCCCGGCGCCGAGCACCGTGATCGCCCTCGACCTGACGCAAGACGATGCCCCCGCGACGATCCGCGCGGCGCTCGAAGAGCAGTACGGCGGTCGCCTGCACCTACTGGTCAACAACGCCGGCGCGTCGTGGCGCGGGAGCTTCGCGGACACCGGCTGGGACAACGTCGAGCGGCACCTGAAGCTGAACCTCGAGGCGCCGCTGAAGCTCACGCACGAGCTGCTGCCGCTGCTCCGTGCGACCGCCAAGGACAACACGAGCGCCCGCCGCGTCGCGATCGTCAACGTCGCCAGCACCGCCGCGCGGGTGTCGCGCCCGAACGCGGGCTCCTACTCGATCAGCAAGTTCGCGCTCGCCGCGTGGAGCGACGCGCTCCACAATGAGGAGGCGCCCCACGGTGTCCACGTCGGCACGGTGCTGCCCGGGTTCGTCAAGACCGAGGGGTTCCCCGCGACCGAGCTGCTCTCAAATCCGGTGACCCGGTGGATCGTCTCCCGCCCGGAGCGGGTAGCAGAGGCAATAGTCGAGACGGGCCCCGGCGGCAAGGCGGAGCGCTACGTCCCCCGGCCGTACTGGCTGGCGGCGGCGCTGCGGATCCTCGCTCCCGGCCTGGTCCGCCGCGCGACCGCGGGCGGTGGCTTGACGACCGCGACCTCGGCGAAGCCCGACGATTAAGCTACACCGCTGTAGCAAACGATCCAGGAGCAGTGCAGATGAACTCAAACGGCCGTGTCGCCGTGCTCGGTGGCCTCCGGATTCCGTTCGCCAGGCAGAACGGTCCGTACGCCCAGGCCTCCAACCAGGACATGCTGACCGCGGCGCTCGACGGGCTCGTCACGAAGTTCGGCCTCGAGGATGAGGCGATCGGCGAGGTCGCCGCTGGCGCGGTGCTCAAGCACAGTCGCGACTTCAACTTGACGCGCGAGTCGGTGCTCGGCACCAAGCTCGCGCCGGAGACCCCGGCGTACGACGTGCAGCAGGCGTGCGGCACCGGACTCGAGGCGACGATCCTGACCGCGAACAAGATCTCGCTCGGCCAGATCAGCTCGGCGATCGCCGGCGGCGCCGACACGACCTCCGACGCCCCGATCGAGATCAACGAGGACCTCCGCGAGATCCTGCTCGAGCTCAACCGCAACAAGTCGGCGACGGCGCGGCTGAAGACGCTGACGAAGCTCCGACCCGGCCACATCGTCCCGGCGATCCCGCGCAACTCCGAGCCCCGCACCGGCCTGTCGATGGGCGAGCACGCCGCGATCATGGCCAAGGAGTGGGGGATCGGGCGCGAGGAGCAGGACGAGCTCGCGGTCACGAGCCACCGCAACCTGGCGGCGGCCTACGACACCGGCTTCCTCGACGACCTGGTGATGCCGTTCCTGGGGCTCGAGCGCGACCAGAACCTGCGTCCCGAATCGAGCGTCGAGAAGCTGGCGAAGCTGCAGCCGGTGTTCGGCGGCTCGGAGGGGACGATGACGGCCGGCAACTCGACGCCGCTGTCGGACGGCGCCTCCGCGGTGCTGCTGGCCAGCGACGAGTGGGCCGGGCGGCACGGGCTCGAGCCGCAGGCGTACATCGTCGACGCCCAGACCGCCGGCGTCGATCACGTCCACAAGCGCGAGGGGCTGCTGATGGCGCCGGCGTACGCGGTGCCCCAGCTGCTCGCACGCAACGGCCTGAGCCTCCAGGACTTCGACTTCTACGAGATCCACGAGGCGTTCGCCTCCCAGGTGCTCTGCACGCTGCGCGCGTGGGAGGACCCGGTGTTCTGCAAGGAGCGGCTCGGTCTCGATCAGCCGCTCGGCTCGATCGACCGAGACAAGCTCAACACCCAGGGCGGCTCGCTCGCCGCCGGACACCCGTTCGCCGCGACCGGCGGGCGGATCGTCTCGGGGCTCGCGAAGATCCTGAGCGAGAACGGATCCGGCCGCGGCCTGATCTCGATCTGCGCCGCGGGCGGGCTCGGCGTGACCGCGATCATGGAGGCCGCGTGATGGCAGATCGATACCAGCAACTCGTCAACACCCCGATCGGGAAGCTCGTCTCAAAGCAGGTCGGCCTCCCGGCGCCGGTCTCGCTCGAGCGCTACGAGCCGGGGCAGCCGGTCCTGAACGGCCCGGTGCTGCTCGGCTCGGCCGCCCCCTCGCGGCTCGCGGGGCCGATCGCCGCGACGCTCGCCGCGATCGACGCCGAGGTCGACACGCCGCCGGGCGACGAGGTCCGGCAGGGCGCCGCGGACGCCGGGCTCGAGGCCGGGCTGTTCAACCCGGACACGGCCTCCTCGGAGGACACCTACAAGGCGCTCGTGCTCGACGCGACCGGGATCGCCGTCGCCGATGATCTCAACAAGGCGTGGGCGTTCTTCAACCCGACGCTGCGGCGGATCCGCCGCTCGGGCCGCGTGATCGTGCTCGGAACCCCGCCGGAGTCCTGCGAGGACCCGCAGGAGGCGGTGGCGCAGCGCGCGCTCGAGGGGCTCACCCGCTCGCTCGCGAAGGAGGTCCGGCGCGGCGCCACGGCGCAGCTCGTGTACGTCCATCGCGACGGCGAGGAGCAGCTCTCCTCGACGCTCCGGTTCTTCCTCTCGCCGAAGTCGGCGTACGTCTCCGGCCAGGTCGTGCGGGTCGGCAAGGGCGTCGCGAAGGTCGACCGCGTCGACTGGGATGAGCCGCTGAACGGCAAGGTCGCGCTCGTGACCGGCGCCGCCCGCGGGATCGGCAGGGCGATCGCCGACGTGCTCGCGCGCGACGGCGCGCACGTCGTCGGCGTCGACGTGCCGGGGCAGAGCGCCGAGCTCGAGCTCGACATCACCGACGAGGACGCGCCCGCGACGATCGTCTCTCACCTGCTCGACAAGCACGGCGGCGTCGACGTCGTCGTCCACAACGCCGGCATCACCCGCGACAGGACGATCGCGCGGATGACCGAGGAGCAGTGGCAGCAGGTGATCGAGATCAACCTGATCGCCCCGCACCGGATCGACGCCGAGCTGTTCGCGCGCGAGGCGGTCCGCGACAACGGCCGCGTCGTGTGCGTGTCGTCGATCAGCGGGATCGCCGGCAACGCCGGCCAGACCAACTACGGGACCTCGAAGGCCGGCGTGATCGGGATGGTGCAGGCGTACGCGTCGCCGCTGGCGAAGCGCGGCGCGACGATCAACGCGGTCGCGCCCGGGTTCATCGAGACGCAGATGACCGCGGCGATGCCGTTCGCGACCCGCGAGGTCGGCCGCCGGATGAACAGCCTCGCCCAGGGCGGCCTGCCGCTCGACGTCGCCGAGACGATCGCGTGGTTCGCGAATCCCGGCTCCGCCGGGGTCAACGGGCAGGTCGTCCGCGTCTGCGGCCAGAGCCTGCTCGGGGCGTGACGGTGTCCCCCGAGGAGAAGGTCCTATCGAGCTCGCCGGGGATGCTGCCGCTGTTCGCGCGCGCGGGCGCGGCGATGATCCCGGGGGCGTCGAAGCTGCCGTTCGTCGGCGGCGGCGGACGCGCCGACGACGTGCCGGAGCTGACGCTCAAGCTCGAGGACGTGCGGATCGACCGCGACCGGCTCGCGGCATACAACCGCGTGTGCAAATACCCGTTGCGCGACCAGCTGCCGCCGACCTACCCGCACATCCTCGCGTTCCCGCTGCATCTGAAGCTGATGACCGACAGCCGCTTCCCGTTCCCGGCGCTCGGGCTCGTGCACGTGTCGAACGAGATCGTCCAGCACCGCCCGATCCGGGTGACCGAAGAGCTCGAGATCGGCGTGCGCGCGACGCCGCTCGAGCCCCATCCCCGCGGCCGGCAGTTCACGATCCGGACCGAGGCGCGCGCGGCCGGCGAGCTCGTATGGGAGGAGGGCTCGACGATCCTCAAGCGGGGCGAGCCGTCGGGCGAGCGCGGCGACCGCGACACCGAGCCCGCCGAGCTGCCTGTGACCGCGACCTGGCGGCTACCCGGCGACCTCGGCCGCCGCTACGCGTCGGTGTCGGGCGACATGAACCCGATCCACATGCACTCGCTGAGCGCGAAGGCGTTCGGCTTCCCGACCGCGATCGCGCACGGGATGTGGACCAACGCGCGGTGCCTGGCGGCGCTCCATCCGCGGCTGCCCGACGGCTTCAAGACCGAGGTGCAGTTCCGCAAGCCGATCCTGCTGCCGGCGACGGTCCAGTTCGGGGAGGCAAGCCAGGCGAACGGTCTCGCTTTCACCGTGCGCGGCGCCGGCAAGGGCACGCCGCACCTCGACGGCACCGTCAGCTTCCGCTGACGTTCAGCGCTCGGACTCGTCGAGCCCGTCGAACAGCTCGCGCAACGCGTCCATCACGCGCGCGGCGGTGGCGAGCTCCTCGTCGCTGAAATCGCCGAACGCGGCCCTCCAGCGCGGCTCGAACTCCGCCCGCCGCTCCTCGACCAGCCTGTTGCCGCGCTCGGTCAGCTTGGTGAGGACGATCCGCTTGTCCGCGACTGACCGGGTCCGTTCGACGAGCCCCGCCGCGGCCAGCGAGTCGAGCATCTCGGTGGCGGTGGCCGGGGAGACGTCGGCGGCGAGCGCGAGCTCCCGCGTCGAGCGGGGCTCGGGGTCGAACAGCGCGAACAGCAGGCCGTACTGCGCGTAGCTGAGCTCCCCCGGCCCGTGGGTCTCGCGGCTGCGCATCCGCCGCATCGCGGCCAGGGCTCCCTTCCACGCGCGGCTGAAGGCCGTGAGCGCGTCCGCGCGCGCACGGGTAGCGGTGGTCGTCATGCCGCCACCGCTGTCTCCGCGGCCGCTTCCTCGTCGCGCGGGATCTGCTGCGGGTGCGCGGCCCGCGCCCGGCGCTCGGCGCGGAGCAACAGCAGGCACGGCACGATCGCGCCCGCGGCGAGGACCGCCGAGGCCCAGAACGCGATCCCGTAGGCATTCGCCTGGGCCGGGAGCGTGTGGGCGCCGACGAGCGCGCGCTGGAGCACGACCGCCAAGATCGCCGTCCCGAACGAGCCGCCGACGCGCTGGAGCACGTTCAGCTGCGGGGTCGCGTCGGATAGCTCCTTGCGCTCGAGCGACGCGAACGCGGCGGTCATCGCCGGCATGAAGCCGAAGCCGATGCCGGTTCCGCGCAGGAAGCTCACGACCGACAGCCACAGGATCGAGGTGTGCGCCCCGACCAGACCGAACGGGATCGTCAGCAGCGTCACGATCGAAACTCCGATCAACGCGATCGGCCCGCCGCCGTAGCGGTCGGTGAGCCTGCCGGCGATCGGCATCGAGATCGCCGCCCCGATCCCCTGCGGGCCCATCAACAACCCGGCGTCGACGACGCTGAAGTGGCGGACGTCCTGCCAGTACAGCGGCAGCAGGATCATCCCGCCGAACAGCGCCGCGGCGAGGAAGAACATCGCGATCGACGCGGTCGAGAAGGTCGGGCGCTTGAACAGGTGCAGATCGAGCAGCGGGCGCGGGATCCGCAGCGCGTGGACCGCGAACAGCGCGACCAGCGCGAGCCCGACGATCAGCGGGCCGAGCACCTTGACGGAGGTGAAGCTCCCGGTCGTGCCGATCTCGGCGAGGCCGTAGGTGATCAGCGCGAGCCCGGCGCTCATCAGCACCAGGCCGCGGAAGTCGAGCGACTCGGCCTTGCTGGGCTTGACGGCCGGCAGCGTCCGCAGGGCGGCGATCACCGCGATTACGCCGATCGGGACGTTGACGTAGAAGATCCAGCGCCAGCTCGCGTTCTGGATGATCAGGCCGCCGACCGTCGGCCCCAGGATCGGTGCGAGCATCATCGGGACGGCGACGATGCTCATCACGCGTCCCATTCGCTGGGGGCCGGCCTTCTCGGCGAGCATCAGCTGGCCGATCGGCAGCAGCATCCCGCCCCCGATGCCCTGGAGCACGCGGAACAGGATCAGCTCCTCGCTCGAGGTCGCGAGGCCGCAGAGGGCGGAGCCGGCGGTGAACAGCACCAGCGAGACCAGGTAGACGCGCTTGGCGCCGAAGCGCCGCGCGGCCCAGCCGGTAACCGGGATCACCGCGGCGAGCGCGAGCATGTAGCCCGTGACGACCCACTGGATCTGCGAGATCGACGAGTGCAGGTCCTTGCCGAGCGTCGCCAGCGCGACGTTGACGATCGTCGTGTCGAGGATCGACATGACCGAGCCGAGCAGCACGACTGCGGCGACCCGCCAGATGCCGGCATCGATCCGGTCGGCGACGCGCCCGTTGCCGTTTATCGCGTCAGCCACGGCGAGAATTCATTTGGAGCCGAAACATTCGGTTCCGAACTATATCACCGGCAAGCTATCTTCGTCACGTGACCAGTTTTTCTGACCTGGGTTTGGAGCCGAACCTGCTCGAAGCGATCCGCGACGTCGGCTACGAGATGCCGAGTCCGATCCAGGAGCAGACGATCCCGCCGCTGCTCGAGGGCAAGGACGTGATCGGGCAGGCTCAGACGGGCTCCGGCAAGACGGCCGCGTTCGGGCTGCCGATGCTCCAGTACGTCGATCCGGATGAGGCCGAGATTCAGGGGCTGGTGCTCACGCCGACGCGCGAGCTGTGCATCCAGGTCACCCAGGCGTTGCGCGCATACGGCGCCCGCAAGGGCGTCGACGTGGTCGCGGTGTTCGGCGGCGCGCCGATCCGCTCCCAGCAGTCCCAGCTGCGCGCCGGCGGCCAGATCGTCGTCGGCACGGTCGGGAGGGTCAAGGACCTGATCTCGCGCCATTCGGTGATGCTCCACGCGTGCCGGTTCGTGGTGCTCGACGAGGCCGATGAGATGCTCGACCTCGGGTTCATCGAGGACGTCGAGCGGATCATGTCGCTGACTCCGTCGAGCCGGCAGACGGCGCTGTTCAGCGCGACGATGCCGCCCCCGATCCGCCGGCTGGCGGAGCAGTACATGTACGACCCGGTGACGATCAAGGTCAAGACCGCGACGCTGACCGTCGACTCGGTCGAGCAGTTCGCGCTCGAGGTCAAGCCGCGCGACAAGGTCGACAAGCTGATCGAGGTGCTCCAGTCCGAGCGGCCGACTCAGGCGATCGTGTTCGTGCGGACCAAGATCCGCACCGATGAGCTCTACCGCCGGTTGCGCGACCGCGGGATGGACGTCCGTGCGCTGCACGGCGACATGACCCAGGGCGCGCGCGACGGGGTGATGATCTCGTTCAAGGACGGCCGCCTGCCGCTGCTGGTGGCGACCGACGTCGCCGCCCGCGGCTTGGACATCTCCGGCGTCTCGCACGTGATCAATTACGACGTGCCCACATCCCCCGACGTCTACGTCCACCGGATCGGCCGCACCGCCCGCGTCGGTCGCAGCGGCCGCGCGATCACGCTCTACGAGCCGCGCCAGAAGAAGGAGATCGCCGCGATCGAGAAGCACGCGGGAGTCACCCTCGCGCCGTGGGTCAAGGACGCGCACGTCGCCCCGACGCCGGTCACGCCCAAGCCGCGGCGCCACTCGAAGCCGCGCCTGTCGCCCAACGGCGACGGCCCCGGGCGCAAGCTGATCGTCTCCGCCGGCCGCGCGGCCGGGCTCGAGCCGTCGGACATCATCCACGCGATCACCTCGGCGACCGGGCTGGACGGCGAGTCGGTGCGCAACGTGCGCGTGCTCGAGCGGTTCGCGTTCGTCGAGGTGCCTGAGAGCGATGCGGAGCGGGTGGTCGAGCAGGTCGACGGCGCCGAGGTCCGCGGGCACACGCTGCGGGTCGAGCCGGCCCGCGCGTAACGCGCCCCGACCCGCGAGCGCTAGGGTGGCCGAATGACGACAGCCACCATGAACACAACGCAGGGGCCGATCACGCTCGAGCTGTTCGACGAGGACGCGCCCCAGACGGTCGAGAACTTCCGCAAGCTTGCCGCCGACGGCTTCTACAACGGGATCATCTTCCACCGCGTGATCCCCGACTTCATGATCCAGGGTGGGTGTCCGCAGGGCACCGGCACCGGCGGCCCGGGGTACACGTTCGACGACGAGATCAACGACCACAAGATCGTGCGCGGCGCGCTCGCGATGGCGAACGCCGGCCCCAACACCAACGGCTCGCAGTTCTTCATCGTCACGACGCAGAGCGCGCCGTGGCTCGACGGCAAGCACACCGTGTTCGGGCGCGTGACCGATGGGATGGACGCGGTCGACGCGATCGAGCAGCTTCCGACCGACGGTCGCGATCGTCCCGTCGAGCCGCCGGTGATCGAGTCGATCGAGTTCGACGCCGCGTAGCGCAAACCCCCGTCGCGGTAGGCTTGGCTGCACAGCCAAACAGCGCGCGAGGAGAAGAGATGGCGAGTGTCACCCAGCAGAATCCGGCCGACACCAACGGTGGTGCGGCGGCGGACACGATCCCGGTCGAGAACCCCGCGACCGGTCGAGTGATCACCACCGTGCCGATCCTCGGCGTGGCCGAGCTCGACGCGATCGAGCAGCGCGCCCGCGAGGCGCAGCCGGGCTGGGAGGCGAGCGGATTCGAGGCCCGCGGGAAGGTGTTCAAGCGCGCGCAGAAGTGGATGACCGAGAACACCGAGCGGGTCCTGCAGACGGTGATGTCGGAGTCGGGCAAGACCTACGAGGACGCGCAGCTCGCTGATTACGGCTACACGGTCGCGGCGCTCGGGTTCTGGGCCAAGGAGGCCGAGGGCTACCTCGCCGACGAGCACGTGCCGTCGTGGAACAACCCGGTGGTCGCCGGCAAGAAGCTGATCATCCGCTACGCGCCCGTCGGCGTGGTCGGCGTGATCGGCCCGTGGAACTACCCGATCACGAACTCCTTCGGCGACTGCATCCCGGCGATGATGGCCGGCAACAGCGTGATCCTCAAGCCGAGCGAGGTGACGCCGCTGAGCTCGCTGCTGATGGCGGAGATGCTGCAGGAGTGCGGGATCCCCGAGGGCGTCTTCCAGGTCGCGACCGGCGACGGCTGCGACCGGCGCCGACTCTGATCGACCACGTCGACTGCATGATGTTCACCGGCTCGACTCGCACCGGCAAGGCCGTGCTGAAGGCCGCGGCGGAGCGCCTGATCCCGTGCTACCTCGAGCTCGGCGGCAAGGACCCGATGATCGTCTGCGCCGACGCGAACCTCGAACGCGCCGCCAACGCCGCGGCGTACTACTCGATGAACAACGGCGGCCAGGTGTGCATCTCGGTCGAGCGCGTGTACGTCGAGGAGCCGGTGTACGACGAGTTCGTTCAGAAGGTGACCGAGAACGTCAAGCAGCTGCGCCAGGGCCAGCCGGGCGGGCCCGCGTCCGTCGACGTCGGCGCGGTCACCTTCCCGCCGCAGCTCGAGATCGTCGATGAGCCACGTCAAGGACGCGGTCGAAAAGGGCGCGAAGGTGCTGACCGGTGGCAACGCGCGCTCGGGCGAGGGTCGCTTCTTCGAGCCGACGGTACTCGTCGACGTCGACCACTCGATGAAGTGCATGACCGAGGAGACGTTCGGCCCGACGCTGCCGATCATGAAGGTCCGCGACACCGAAGAGGCGATCCGGCTGGCCAACGACTCGAACTACGGGCTCGCAGGCGAGCGTCTGGACGAAGGACACCGAGCGCGGCGAGGCGCTCGCGCGCCGCGTCGAGGCGGGCGTCGGTCTGCGTCAACGACGCCCAGGTCAACTACACGGCGCTGAACCTGCCGATGGGCGGATGGAAGTCTTCGGGCCTCGGAACCCGCCACGGTGCCGGCGGCATCCGCAAGTACACGCGGGTCCAGTCGCTGCTGATCACGAAGCTCGCGCCGAAGAAGGACATCCACATGTATCCGTACAAGAAGGGCCGCACCCGCGCGCTGCAGCGGCTGTACAAGTTCATGTACGGCCGCGGCAAGCGCGACTAGCGCACCGCCGCACTCGGGCGTGGACGCGCCGGTCTTCTACTACGACCTCAGCTCGCCGTACGCGTACCTCGCGGCGCTGCGCGTCGACGACGTGCTGCCGGTCCGGCCGCGAGTGGCGGCCGATCGCGTTCGGGGTGATCATCCGCGCGGTCGGCAAGGTCCCGTGGTCGATGCGCGATGGCCGCGAGGCGCGGTTCGACGAGATCGCAGCGCGGGCTCGCGACCGCGGGCTCCCCGAGTTCCGCTACCCGGAGGGGTGGCCGGCCGAGACGTACTCGCTGGTCGGGCTCCGCGTGCTCCTGCTGACGCGAGACCAGGACGAGCAGCGGGCCGCCGCGCGCGAGCTCTACCGGACGATGTTCGTCGAGGGCCGTCACCTCGCGGACGTCGACGCGGTGCGCGACGCGGTCGCCCGCGCCGGATGTGACGTCGAGGACTTCGACGAGCGGATCGGCGGCGACGAGGTCAAGCAGCGGCTGCGCGCCGAGACCGATGCGGCGCTCGAGGCCGGCGTCACCGGCATCCCGACCGTCGCCGTCGACGGCCAGCTGTTCTGGGGCGACGACCGGCTCGAGGAAGCGGCGGCGGCTACCCGCTGAAGCCGGCGCTTCACCGGGGATCGCGGCGAAGGCCGTCTGCTCGCCACGGGACGCGATCCAGACGGGTGCGCAGGCGTGGACTCGAGCGGCCTAAAAGCCGCCAGCGTTATAGGCGTCCCAGACTCCGGCGCCGAACACTGGCAGCTGCAGACCGCCGCGTAGCCGAGGTGCTTGAACCCGAACGCAGTCCTCGATGCTCGCGAGCAGCGAGTAGTGGTTGTAGTAGTCGGTCACCTCGGGGACCCCGGGCTGCACGTATTGCGAGAGCAGCAGCAGCCCGACCTGCCCGCCGCCGCCGGTCGCGCTCGTCTGCCCGTTGCCGAGGTCGAGGCCGGGCGAGCTCTGTCGGCCCGGTCGGGCCGGTCGGGCCCGCTGGGCCCGCTCGGCCCGGTCGGCCCGGAGGGACCGGTCGGCCCTCGGCGCCGGTGTCGTCCGGAAGCCGATCAGGTTCGGATAGCTCTTCGGGTTGCCGCAGCAGCTGGTCGTGTCGGCGTTCGGCCCGGTCTGCGGCGCCTGGTCGTAGGTGATCGCGATCAGCCCGTCGGCCTTGTACGCCGGCGATGTCAGGATGCCGGGGACCACCGACTTCAGGAACGCGTCGGCCGCGGCAGGCCCCGCCTTCGCGTGCGGCGCGCACGGGGTGTCGCTGCCGTCGTGGCATGGGTCGGCGACGATGTAGGACAGCGTCGGCGTCGAGTCGGCCGACTTCAGGTCGGTCGCGAGCTGGGTCAGCGGCACGTCGTTCTTCGGGCAGCTTCGCCGGCTGCGAGTGCCTGGAAGTACATGAACGGGTTGCGCCACGTGACGTACGGGGTCCTTCGCGGTCGGCAGCCGCTGTCGTGCGCGCCGATCTTCGGGTGGCTGCACGCCTCGAGCTGGGCCGCCTTGCCGCTGCCCTTGGCCTGCGACGTAGGCCTTCCACTGCAGCCCGGCCGCGGTCACCTGGTCGGCGAGCGTCTGCGTGGTGGTCGGGTACACGCATCCGACGCCCGAGCACCTGGCCCGTCGCGCCGGATCTCGCCGGGGACGACGTCGGTGTACATGCGGGCAGTTGTTGACCGTTGTTCGGGGTCGGCCCCTGACCGCTGACGAGCGCGATCTCGTTCGCGAGCGAGCCGCCGGCGACGGCGTAGTAGTTCAGCACGCACCTCGCCCTGCTGGCGCGAGCGTCTTGGCAAGGTACGGATCGTTCTGGCTGTGCCCGAACGTCGCCTGGTAGCCCTGGTCGGAGAGCACGACCATGAATACGTGTTTGATCGGCGGGAGCGCCGTGAGTGGGATGCAGTTGCCCGACCCGCCGCCGGTCTCGCCGCGGTGTTGCCGGCGCCGCTGTTACCGCTGTTGCCGCTCGAGCGCGGTCGCGCCGCCGCCCGGGTGATCGTGATCGTCTTGGACGCCGCCCCCGCCTCCGCCGCTGTTGCCGGTGTTGCGCGGCGGCGCCGGCGCCCGAGCTGGTTGGCAGCCTGGCTGGCGGGGGATCCGGCGACGATCACCGGGCTCGAGCGGGCTCGCGACGCTGCCGGTCACGAGCGAGCCGACGACGACGCCGAAGCCGAGCATCGACAGCACCGCGACGGCTGCCGCGCGCGGCGCCTGCACCCACGAGTCGTACCAGTGTGTCTGCGGGACGAGCGGCTCGGCGTCGGGTCGCGCAGGGGTCGCCACCCGGCGCCCGCGCTCCACGATCCCACCGAGCAGTCCCGCGACGTGGGCGGGCAGACCACCGCGACGGGTTCCGCAGCGCACGCAGTAGCGCTGGTCGTGCGCCATCGGCGCCCCGCACTCTGGGCAGTCGAAGACACTGTGGTTCTCTTCGCGGTCCCGGCTCATGCCCACCGATGAGTGTCGCGTGGGCGGGCGGCGAGAGATGTGAACGCGCTGTGACCGGGCTCGCGCCGGGTGGATCGCGCGAAACCGGTATGAACCTACCAGCGGGCCGCGGCCTGGAAGTCCGGTCACATCTTGGTCACAATTGCGGACTCGGGTCGCCACCATACTGGCCCCGATGTCGATGGCCGAGATGCAAACAATGAGCAGCAGGACACCGCTCCGACCGAGCTCGTTGCCGGCACGGTCGGCGACCGCTGCACCAACTGCCAGAAGCCGCTCGCGAGCGATCAGCGCTACTGCGTGAACTGCGGCACCCGTCGCGGGAAGCCGCGCTTCTCGTTCGACTCGCTGGCGGCGCAGGCCGCCGCCGCCGAGGCGCCGGAGCCGAAGCCGCATCGATCGCGACGATCTCGTCGGCGACGACGCTGGTCGCCGGCATCGCGACGCTGCTGCTCGCGCTCGGCGTCGGCGTGCTGATCGGGCACAACAGCAACAGCGACGCCGACTCGCGCCTCCGCTCCGGCGATTGTCACCGTCGGTGGCGGTGGCACGGCCGCTTCGCGGCGTTGCCGCAACGGGCGGCGGCGCCGCGGCCGCCTCGACCGAAGCATCACGCCAAGGCGGGTAAGACCAAGCAGGTCGTGGTCCATCTGAACGGGGCGTCAAGGCGAAGGCATCGGCCGCCGCGAACAAGGTGTTCGGAAGCAACGCCGGCAACCTTGTGAACGACCCCACCGTTCAGCCGGGACGGCGTGCAGCGGCGGCGCCGGATGCGAGAACGACAAGTTCACCGGCAACTTCTTCCTGGCGGCTGAGCTGATGCCGGCGTTCACCGAGCACGCGGGGAAGGCTCTCCGCGGGGCGGTTCGAGATGACACCCGGGCGGGCGGCGGATCCAACAGCAGGGGCCGAAGCGCGCTCAAGCTCCGCTCTGCGCGTTCGGCGTGCCGACGAATGAGCGCCGATCTCATTGACCTCCAGCGGCGCCGGGACCAGCTCAACGCCCGGGTCGCCGAGCTCCAGTGGGACCTCGGCGGGCTCGTCTACGAGATGGCGATTCGCGACCGGATCCGGATCGACGTGCTCGTCCGCCGTGCGGCCGAGCTCCAGGCCGCCGACGCCGAGCTGAGCGAGGTCGAGCGGATCCTGCGGCTCGAGGAGACCTCGACCGCCGGCGAGTGCGCCTCGTGCGGCGCACCGCACTCGGTCGGCGCCGTGTACTGCTGGCAGTGCGGGCAGCCGCTGCTGCAGCAGGTTCATAGCGACGCGATCGGCGCGTAGTTCGCGAGGCCGCAGGGCCGGCCGGCGCATGCGCGCGGCGATCGCCAGCGCGCCGCCCGGTTCACGTCCGATGTCGTCGACCTCGCGTGACGCGAGTCGGGTCGCTCGCGCCCTACCCGAACTGACCGGTGACGTATTCCCGCGTGCGCTGGTCCTCGGGTTGCGGAAGATCGTCTCCACGTCGTCGTACTCGATCAGCGTCCCGACGTTCTCCGTGCGGTCGAGGCTGAAGAACGCCGCGCGATCGCCGACGCGGGCGGCCTGCTGCATGTTGTGGGTGACGATCACGATCGTGTAGCGGGTCTTGAGCTCGAGGATCAGCTCCTCGATCGCCGCGGTCGACACCGGGTCGAGCGCCGAGGCGGGCTCGTCGAGCAGCAGCACGTCGGGCTCGACCGCGATCGCCCGCGCGATGCAGAGCCGCTGCTGCTGGCCGCCGGAGAGCCCGAGCGCGCTCTTCTTGAGCCGGTCCTTGACCTCGTCCCACAGGGCCGCCTGGCGCAGCGCGCGCTCGACGCGCTCGCTGACGTCCGACCGCAGCCCGAGGTTGCGCGGGGCCCAGGCGACGTTGTCGTAGATCGACTTCGGGAACGGATTCGGCTTCTGGAACACCATCCCGATCCGGCGCCGCACCTCGACCCGGTTGACCCCCGGCCCGTACACGTCGTGGCCGTGGTAGAGGATCTGGCCCTCCGAGCTGGAAGCTCGGGATCGAGTCGTTCATCCGGTTCAGGCTGCGGATGAACGTCGACTTGCCGCACCCGGAGGGCCCGATCACCGCCGTCACGAGATGGCGGTAGATCTTGAGCGTCGTGCCGGGTCAGCGCCTGGTTTGACCCGTAGTGGACGGACATGTCGCGGATGTCGAACACGGCGGGGCGGACGGCGTCGATGTCGATCTTCCTCACGCCGGCGCGCGGGAGCGCCGGCAGCGTCTCGGTGCTGTATCCGCACTCGGCTCGGCACGGGTTCGTCGTACGCACGGCTTCCTGGAGTGCCCACGGCCATCATCCGCCGCCCATCTTCGCACGGCTGCGCGCGAGCACCAGGCGCGCGCCGATGTTCGCGACAGGATGCCCACCAGCAGCACGAATGCCGCACCCCACAACCGGCGTCAGCGCCTCGGGACGGCGAGGTCGTACGAGGTGTAGATCAGCATCGGGACGTAGGGAACGCCCTTGAAGCGGGTTCAGCTGGGTCGTGTTCGGGTTGAAGATCGAGTTGCAGATCAGCATCGGCGCGGTCTCGCCGGCCGCCCGAGCGGTCGCGAGGATGAGGCCGGTGACGATCCCGCCCGGCGGCGGCCGGCACGATCACGGTGACCACGGCACGCCACCGCGCGACGCCGAGCGAGTCCGCCGCCTCGCGCAGGCTGTTCGGGACGAGCAGCAGCACCTCTTGGCTCGCGCGTGCCATCAGCGGCAGCATCACGATCGCGAGCGCGACCGCGCCCGCGATCCCCGACTGCCGCGTGCAGCGGGATCACGATCAGCCCGTAGATGAACAGCCCGGTGACGATCGTCGGAACGCCCTGCAGCACGTCGAGCGCGATCGTCAGTAATGCGCCCGGTGCGCGAGCGTCTGCCGACGAACTCCGTCAGATACAGCCCGGTGAGAATCCCGATCGGCGCCGCGATCAGCGCGCCGATCATCACGATCTCGAATCGAGCCGAGCAGCGAGTTGAGGATGCCGCCGCCGGCCAGTCCCTGCGGGTTCGTGAACACGAACTCGAAGCTGAGCGCCTTGCGCGCCGCGTTGATGACCGCGTAGACGACGATTCCGAGCATCACGACCGCGATCAGCGCCGCGACGCCGGCGCTGCCGTCGACGAGTCGGCTGACGAAATTGCGCGCGGCGCAGGTTGCCGGTCGCGGTCAGCGGGCGGAAGGGTCGAATAGGGGCGTCGCCGCCGAGCGCGAGCCGTGTGATCGCCGCTGCTCATGCCGTCACCGCGCGCGCGTACCGGCGCTCGACGTCGAACCGCCCGGCGATCGCGCGCGCACAGCAGGCTCGTCAGCAGGCAGATCACCAGCAGGAGCAGGCCCGCAGTAGAACATCGAGGCGGTGTGGAGCGGGTTGACCGGGCTCGGAAACTGGTTCGCGATCCGCTCGGCGAGCGTCGAGCCGGGCAGGAACAGCGACGCGTGGATCCCGTTGGCGTCGCCGATCACGAGCGAGACCGCGATCGCCTCGCCGAGCGCGCGTCCAAGCGCGAGCACCGTCTGCGGCGCTGACGCCGGAGATGCGTCGAGGGCATGACGATCCCGCGGATCATCTCCCAGCGGGTCGCGCCGAGCGCCTCGGCGCCTTCCTTGAGCTCCCGCGGCACGGTGAGGAACAGGTCGCGGCAGAGTGAGGAGACGATCGGCAGGATCATCAGCGTCAGCACGATCGCGGCGGTGAGCATGCTGATGCCGGTGGTCTGGGGCGGGCCGAACAGCGGGATCCAGCCGAGCGCACTGTGCAGCCCGGGCTCGATCTTCTGGATGAACGGCGCGAGCACGATCACGCCCCAGAAGCCGTAGATGATGCTCGGCACCGCCGCGAGCATCTCGACGAGCGGACCGACCACGGCGCTGACGCGTCGCGGCGCGATCATCGCCAGGTAGATCGCGATCGCGATCCCCAGCGGCGCCGCGATCAACAGCGCGATCGCCGAGCTCAGGCACAGTGCCGTAGATCATGTCGGCGGCGCCGAAGATCTTGAAGTTCGGGGCCCACGCCTCGTGGAACGAGGAAGCCGATCCCGAACCGGTTGATCGCCGGGCTCGCGTTGTGGATCAGCTGGTAGGCGAGATCGATCAGCGTGATCGCGACGACGATCCCCGCGGCACGCGCACAGGCCGCGCATGACCCGATCGCCGATTCGGCTGGCTCGTTCGGCTGGGCCGGGCGACGCGAGACCGGCGCCGTCACCCCCACGTGCGGCTCCTCCTGAAGACACGGCGCGCAAGGCTAGGAGAAATCGCCGAGACGGGCCGAGCGGCCCTTTCCGTCGTTACAAGATCTCAAAGTCTCAGTAACAACTCGGACACAGGTTGCCCCGGGCGGTGAGGACGATGCTGTGTCGGCTCGAGGAGGGCGGCCGGGCCACATCGGGCTTCAACGGGGTTTCTAACCGAAAGGAACTGCTTTGCTCTTCAAGAGATTGATCGGGCTGACCTGCGTGGGGTTGCTCGCAGGTTGTGTCTTCGGCCTGAGTGCCGCGGGCGCGTCCGCGGCGACGCTCGCCGGCGCGGGCTCGACACTCGTCGCGCCGATCGAGGCGGAGTGGGCCGCGGCGTTCGGCAGCGCCACCGGCAACACGATCACCTACAACGCGGTCGGGTCCGGCACCGGAGAGAAGGACATCGCGCAGGGCCTGGTCGACTTCGGCGCATCGGACGCGCCGCTGTCGGCGTACACGGGCTTTCCGGCCAGCCTCGTTCAGATCCCCTGGGCGCTGTCGGCGACGGGCGTCAGCTATCACATCCACGGCGTCCCGAAGCTGAAGCTGACCGGCAACGTGATCGCGGCGATCTACGTCGGCCAGGTCACGAACTGGAATGACCCGAAGATCAAGCGGCTGAATCCGAAGGTGAACCTGCCGAACCTTCCGATCACGGTGTTCCACCGGTCGGATGGCTCGGGCGACACGTACGCGTTCACCAAGTACGAGTCGCTTGCGAGCCCGACGTTCCGCTCGAAGATCGGCACGTCGACGACCGTCAGCTGGCCGGTCGGTCCGGGCGCGAAGGGCAACACCGGGATGGCGACGGCGGTCGCGCAGACGAACGGCGCGATCGCGTACATCGCGGTCTCGTACCTGATCGCCGACAGGCTGCCGGCGGTCTTCATCCAGAACGCGGGCGGCAGGTACGTCGCGCCGAACCTGGCGGCGATCGAGGCTGCGGCCAACGTCGTCCACAGCGTCTCGGCGGCCAACGAGGTGACGATCGTGAACCCGCCCCGGAACGCCAGGTCGGCGTATCCGATCTCGACGTTCACGTACGCGCTGGTGCCGACCAACGCGAAGAACGGGGCTCTGCTGCGGCAGTTCCTCACCTACGCGGTCACGAGCGGACAGCAGTTCGGCCCGAGGCTGGACTTCGCGCCGCTCCCGAGGGTCGTCAAGAACGCGGCGCTGGCCACGATCAACCGCATCCAGTGAGTTGAGCCAGACCGAAGTCGCTCTGCGGGGCTCGGCCGCGGATGCGGCCGAGCCCGCCGGCAATCAGCATGAAGTGGCCCCTGCAACCGTCGCTTCCGACGCGGGTGGCGTTGTTTGGAACCCATCACCTCATCGGACAAACCTGGAGGAATTCGTGAAACGTCGTATCTACACCGCTGGGGCCGCGGTCGCCGTGGTCTCCCTGGCGGTTGGCGTTGGAGTGGCGATGGCGGCCACCACCTCGCATCACCACAAGCGCCACGTGCCGCCGCCGAAGCCGAAGCTCGTGGGGGTCAAGTGCACATGGGCGCTGTCGACCGTCCCGCCCGCGGGGCAGGCAAACGTCGATCAGCCGCCGTCGGACGGCGACACGTACGGCACGTCTGACTGCGGCACGTCCGGGAGCGGGGTGGTCCACACCTCGTTCACCGTGCCCGATAGCGGCGACACCGTCGGCACGTACACCGCGTACTACGGAGCCGGCACCGTCTCGGGGTCGTTCGACATGTCCCCGAACGAGTCGCCGCCGATCTCGGACACCGGCTTCTACAGCCAGACGTGGACCGGGACGCTCAAGCTCACCACGACGACCGGGTCCTACCTCGGCGTCAAGGAGAAGAAGGACGGCGTCCTGAACTGCTCCACGGCCGACAGCGGCGTGCACATGACGTGCGTCGCGCGGATCGGCCTGCTGATCCCGCCGGCACCGACCGCCACCGGGACGGGCACGGCGCAGCCGCAGAGCCGGCACTAAGCGCGCTCTCCTGCGGGCCCGGCCAGGTCGGCTCAGCCGGCCGGGTCGGGCCCGCGGGGGCTTTGCAAGGGCTCTTGCGCGCGCTACTGGCCCGCGCAGGCCGGGATCTGAAGCGCCTGCCAGGCTCCGTTGGCCTGGGTCTCGAGCGGCGCGAGCGTCTGCTGGAGCGACTTGTAGGCCTGCGCCGGGTCGGCGCCGCCGCGAATCTTCGACGCGGTCGTCTCGAGCGCGGAGAGCTGCTGGGAGAGCGTGCGCACCGCGGCGTTCCAAACGTCCGCCGCGTCGCCCGACACGCTCAGCCGCTTCAGCTGGGTCAGCTCGGGCCCCAGCGAGGCGATGCCGTTGTCCAGGAACGCCAATGCCCCGGTCGAGTTGGCGGGTGTCGGGATCCGGCCGATGCGAGTGTTCGCGCGGGCGCAGATCGCGCTCGCCTGCGAGCGGACCTGCGCCGGCGAGGCGGTGGACGAGCCGCACGCCGCCACCGTCAGGGCAGCGAGTCCGGCGGCGCCGGCGCGCACCGCGGCGCTTCCGCGGGAGCGGGTCACCTGAGCGCGACGCCGAGCAGCCGCTCGAGCTCGGGGATCGTGTCCGTCGTCGCGGTGTGATGCACCGTCGCCATGCCGAGCTCGGCGGCCGGCTCGAGATTGAACGGCAGGTCATCGACGAACACGCATCGCTCAGGGGCGAGGCCGATCTCCCTGCAACCGAGCTCGTAGATCTCCGGGGCGGGCTTGCGGATCCCGACCTCGCCGGAGATCACGACTCCGTCGAACAGCTCGGCGAGCTGCGCGCGGTCGTAGCGGCGCGTTCCCCATGAGTTCGAGATCAGGCCGGTGCGGACCCCCTGGCGGCGAGCGCTCGCGACGGCCGCGACCATCTGCTCGTCCGGCTTCGAGTCGCCCATCAGCCGCTCGATCAGTTTCGGGGAGCTGACGCCGAGGATCTCGGCGAAGCGCACCTCGAACTCCTCCTCGTCGAGCTTGCCCGTCTCGAGCCCGATCAGCAGTTCGCGGCACGACGGGTCGCGGCGGAAGCTCTGTCCGATCGCCTCCGGCTCGAGCCCCTCGACCTCGCAGAAGACCCGGAACGAGTCGAACAGGTCGGTCGTGAGCACGCCGCCGTAGTCGATCAGGAGCCCTGTGTACTCAGAGGCCATGCTGGGAGACGGCCACGGCGCGCTGCGCGATCTCGATCACGCCCTCGCCGAACGACTTCAGATACGGGTCGTCGGTCGACCCTGAGATCGCACGCTTGTAGTTGCCCTCCATGAACACGATCGCCTTCCACAGGGCGAGCGTCACGTACCAGTTGAGCGCCTGCATCGAGCGGCCGGAGAGCTGCTCGTAGGCCGCGACTAGCTCGTCACGGGTCGGGAAGCCCTCGAGCCGCGTGACCGTGTGGAGGTTGAACTTCGACGGCGGGTCGCTGGGCTGGGCCCACATCATCACCATGTAGCCGAGGTCGGCGAGCGGGTCGCCGATCGTCGCCATCTCCCAGTCGAAGATCGCCTTCAGCCGGGCGGGCGTGTCATGGGCGAACATCGTGTTGCCGAGCCGGTAGTCGCCGTGGACGATCGTCGCGGGAGGCGACTCGGGCATGTTCTCCTGCAGCCAGGTCCCGACCTGCTCGACCTCCGGGATCTCGCGCGTCCTGTTGTGCTCCCACAGGCCGCCGAAGCGGCGAAGCTGGCGCTCCAGGTAGCCAGTCGGCTTGCCGAACCCCTCGAGCCCGACCGCCACCCAGTCGACGTCGTGGACCTCGACCAGCGCCTCGATCAGCTGGCGGGCGATCAGCCCGCGCTGCTCGGGGTTGTCGAGCGGCTCCGGCATCGCGTCGGTGATCACGTCGCCGATCACCTCTTCCATCACGTAGAACGGCGCGCCGATCACGTCGGTGTCGTCGCCGACCGCGAGCACCCGCGGCGAGCGAACCGGCGTCGGCTCGAGCGCGCGCAGCAGCCGCGCCTCGCGCAGCACGTCGTGCGCGCTCGGGGGCAGCGGGCCGCGCGGCGGGCGGCGTAGGACGACGCCCGTGGAGAGGATGAAGGTGACGTTCGAGTGGCCCTCGCCGATCGGCTCGGCCTTCAGATCGTCGGGCGCGGCGAGGCCGTTGGCCGTCAGGAACTCCCTCAGGGGCTCGAGCACGAGCAGCGGCTCACGCTCGTTCTGGGCGGCTTCCGCGTGGGTCTCGACGACATCATCGGGAGCGAGGGCGACGCTCATCGCGTGCAGCGTACCGGCGGCGGCCACGGACACGGCGCGCTCCCCAACACCTTTGTCACCCGCGGCGCCGGAGCTAACCTCAAAGTAGAGCGATGCCAGAGCTTCCCGAGGTAGAGATCACCGCCCGGCTGCTCGACGAGGCGCTCACGGGCGCCGAGATCGAGTCGGCGCTGGCGCCCGGCGTGAACGCGCTGAAGACCTTCGACCCGCCGCTGTCGGCGCTCGAGGGCCAGAAGTTCACGTGGGTCAGACGCCGGGGCAAGCTGTTCGTGCTCGAGCTCGACGGCGGGATGGCGCTCGTCATCCACCTGATGTCGGCGGGGCGGCTGCAGCTGTTCGACACGCGCGCGTCGCTACGCGATCGGACCTCGCGGCTGCTGGTACGGCTGCGCGACGGACGCGAGCTGCGGCTGCGCGAGTTCGGGACCCGGCAGCGAGCGTGGGTGAAGGTGATCCGGATCTCCGAGCCCGAGGACTCGCTCGAGGAGCTCGGCTACGACGCGTGGCCCGACCCGCCGGAGCTGACCGAGCTGCTCGACGAGCCGCGGCCGCTGTACGCGCTGCTTCGCGACCAGCACGTGATCGCCGGGATCGGGCGCTCGTGGGTCGACGAGATCCTCCACACCGCCCGCCTGTCGCCGTTCAAGCGCGGCTCTGACCTCGAGGAGGACGAGGCGCACCGGCTGCGGACGTCGATCATGCGCGTGCTGGGCGGCGCGATCGAGACGTACGAGCGCGAGCTCTCGCTGCCGCTGCCGGACAAGCTTCCGATGCCGCTCACGGTCCACCGCCGCAACGGCGAGCCATGCCCCCGGTGCGGCGACACGCTCGAGGCCGTGTTCTACGAGGACTACGTGATGTGTTACTGCCCGGCGTGCCAGACCGACGGTCGCGTGTTAAAGGATCGCCGCCTGTCTCGGCTGTTGAAGTAGGGTCTTCCAAACGCCACCGGGGGAGGGTGGCCGACCGGCTTGCTCGATGGAAGAAAGGAGTTGGCGTTGAACACGCTCCGTTCCCTTACCACGTTGTCTGTCACTGCGGCGTGCGTTGCGCTTCCAGGAGCCGCGTTGGCGGCCGGGAGCTCGACGAGTCCCGCCGTGACCTCGTACCCGAGCGCGGTCACCGGCCGCGCCGTGCAGATGCACGCCCAGCCGCCGGCGCCGGCGTTTGGCTCGGTGACCCGCGGCCGCGGAGCTCGCCTGATCCCGCGTGTTCGGTCGAAGGCGGCACCGGCAACGGCGGCGCCCCGCGTGGCCGGCTCACCGTTGGCCGCCGCGTCGTCGCAGATCGCGAACTTCAACGGCACGTCCAGCTTCGACAGCGGCGCGACGAACTTCGGCCAGGAGTTCGAGCCGCCCGACCAGGGACTGTGCGCCGGCAACGGCTTCGTCGTCGACATGGTCAACTCCGCCTACACCGTCTACAAGCCGAAGGGGGCGGTGGTCAGCGGCCCGTTCAACATCAACGGGCCGTTCAACGAGGGTCTGACCCAGTTCACCAGCGATCCTCGCTGCTACTACGACGCGTCGACCAACACCTGGTTCGCGACGATCCTGTTCATCAGCGGCGGCGGCGTCGGCAACAGCTCGCACCTCGACATCGCCGTCAACACGAGCGGCGACCCGACCAAGCTCTGGACGAACTACCAGATCGACACGACCCACGCCGGTGGTCCAGGCTGCCCCTGCTTCGGGGACCAGCCGACCCTCGGGATCGACTCGCAGAACCTGTACGTGACCACGAACGAGTTCTCGATCCTCGGCCCGCAGTTCAACGGCGCCCAGATCTACGCGATCTCGAAGAGTGATCTGGTCTCGCTCGTTCCGTCGCCGCACTTCGTGCAGTTCGGGAACCTCAGCATCGGCGGCACGGTCGCGGCCTCGGTCCAGCCGGCGATCACGACCGGCGTGCCCAAGGCCGAGTACTTCCTCAACTCGCTCGATCCCAACGCGACCTTCGACGATCGGATCGGCGTGTGGGCACTGACCAACCTGAAGGTGGTGACGACCGGCGGGACGCCGACGCTCTCGAGCATGGTGATCCAGTCCGAGGTGTACGGAGTTCCCCCGAATGCCCAGCAGAAGGGGAGCAGCAGTCTGCTGACCACCGACGACGACCGGATGCAGCAGACGCAGTTCATCAACGGGAACCTCTGGGGCGAGCTGACGACCGGGCTCACGATCCCCGGTGATCCGGTCCAGCGGGCCGGCGCCGCGTGGTTCCAGGTGGTGCCCCGGATAACGGGGGGAGGCGGCGTCCTCCAGAGCGCCAAGCTCGCCAACCAGGGCTACGTCGCCAATAGCGGCCGCTACTTCATCTATCCGGCCCTCGAGGCGACGGCGAACGGCGCGGCCGCGATGGTGGGCACGCTCTCGGGCTCCGACGTCTACCCGAGCGCGGCGTACACGCAGCTGGCGTCGGGCGGCAGCGCGTTCGGCGCCTTACAGGTAGGGGCGCACGGCAGCGGGCCGTACGACCCGAACGCGACGCGCTGGGGCGACTACTCGTTCGCGGTGCTCGACCCGAGCGGAACGTCCATCTGGCTCGCGACCGAGTACGTCCCGCCAACCGCGAGCCAGACGCCCGACCGCCTGCGCAACTGGGGAACACGGGTGTTGAACGTGTCAGCCCCCTAGCGCCCCATGTCTCGAGCACGCCGTGGTCTACGATCCCGGCGTGCTCGAGAAAGGGGACCTCGCCCCAGATTTCACGTTGCCCGACCAGCACGGTGAGCCGGTGTCGCTGTCCGGGCTGCGGGGTCGGAAGGTCGTCTTGTACTTCTATCCGAAGGCGGACACGCCGGGGTGCACAACCCAGGCGTGCGGCGTGCGCGATCACCAGGCCGACTACTCGGAAGCCGGAGCGGTGGTCCTCGGCGTCTCGCCGGATCCGGTCAAGCGGGTTGCGAAGTTCGACGACAAGTACGGGCTCGGCTTCCCGCTGCTGGCCGACGAGGACCACTCCGTTGCCGAGACGTACGGCGTCTGGGTTGAGAAGTCGATGTACGGGCGCAAGTACATGGGCAACGAGCGCACGACGTTCGTGATCGGGCCAGATGGCGTGATCGAGCAGGTGTTCCGGTCGGTCAAGCCGGCCGAGCACGACGACTTGGTGCTGGGGGCGCTCGGGTCGTAGGGGCGGGGCGCGCGGGTCCGGTCGCGCGCCGGGAACCGGGGGTCGCGGCCGCGCTCGGGGTTCTTTGCGGCTCCATACACCTCATCGGTGTATGAGGCCGCAGAGAACGCGCTTCCGGGCGGGGCTCGCCCCCCGGCGGATCGGGACCGCGACCCGGCGCGAGCCCCGCCTCTCGCAACTCCGGGTCCGTCCGCTTGTTGAGGGCAGGGGGGACAGCGGATGAAAGGCAGGTACTAATGCGCAAATCGCACAAGCTCGCGCTTGCGATCTCAGCGGTCGCGATCCTCGCGCTTCCGGTCGGCCTCGCCCAGGCGGTGTCGGCCCCGACCGCGGAGACGGGCGGCGTTACCGATCTGACCGGGACGACCGCGACGCTCCGCGGGCAGGTCAACCCGAACGGACAGCAGACCAACTACACCTTCGAATGGGGCGGGACGACCACCTACGGCCACCAGACGACGGTCACGTCGGCCGGCGCCGGCACTTCCGGCAAGTCGGTCGCGGCCGCGCTCACGGGCCTGTCGCCGGGCACCGTCTACCACTACCGGCTCACCGCCACCAACGCGAGCGGGCCCTCGAACGGCGCCGATCAGACGTTCACCACTCCGGCGCTGGCGACCGTGTCGACGGGCGCACCGTCGTCGGTGAGCCAGACCTCGGCCGTAGTCAACGGCGTCGTCAACCCCCAGGGCCACTCGACCAGCTACTACTTCCAGTACGGGACCTCGACCAGCTACGGCGTTCAGACGACGCCGGCGGGAGCCGGCCGTGGGACCAGCAACGTCGCGGTCCACGCGACGCTGACGGGCCTTGCGCCCGGCACCGTCTACCACTACCGGATCGTCGGCCAGAACAGCGGCGGGATTGCCACCGGCGCGGATCAGACGTTCACGACGACCGCGAACGTGATCCAGTCACGCGTTGCGTTCATGGGGCGGATGGGGTTCGTCTCGCCCGGCGCGATCATCGGCGTTTCGGCCGGATGCTTCGGCGGCACGACGCGTTGCGGTGGACACGTGACGATGTCGCACGACGGCGTCCTGATCGGACAGCGCAACTTCAGCATCGCTCCCAACACCGGCGGATTCCAGAACATCGGGATCAACGCTCAGGGCAAGCAGATGCTGAAAGCCAACCGTCCGTTCCGCCTGCTCGCGGTCGACGTCGACGTGACCACCGACGACGGGCAGCACGTCTCGCAGGTGATGCACCTGGCCCGCTGGGTCTGGAACTGATCGGTCACCGCCGTGGGCGGGCGCACGCGGTGCGCTCGCCCGCGCGGGCCGGCCGCTACTGAAGGCCCTCGCGGGCCTCGCGGACGAGCGTGACGGCCTCCGGGAAGATGTGGGCCATCACCGTCCGCAGCTGCTCGGCCTGCTGCTCGGTCGTTCCCTGGATGTTGACGCGGTTCATCGCGGCGACGGTCAGGTCGACCGCGAGCTTGATCGCGTTGTCGGCCCACGCGAGCTTCTGCGCGCCCTGCATCTGCTCGGCGAACTCGCCGAGCCTCCGCTGCAGGTCATCCGGGTCTCCGAAAAGTCCTCCGAAACCGCTTCCTTCCATAGCTCAATCGTAGCGACGGCCGTCGGTGTGTGAGCGAACTGCGCTCAAGAGCGCCGGCGAGCGCGCCTCAGCCGGCCAGCACAGCGAGCTCGTGGGGGTGTGACGACCGATCGCCGAGCCGGATCACCCTGACGGCAGGCCTCGCCGTGGTCGTCGCGATCCCGGTGTGGGTGGCGGCGACGCTCGCGGTTGCCACGGATCGCTCCGCCAGCGGGACGAACATCTCGCCGATGAAGACGCTGTTGGCGGACAGCGGAACGGTCAGGTAGTTGCTGACGATCCTGCCGGTCGCGGTGCAGGTGGTCGCGAGCGGGCACGACACCGCTGACAACTCGGCCTCTCCCTGTGAGACGAACGGGAGCGTCTGCGCGGTCCAGCTGGTCCCGTCCCAACCCTCGGCGAACGAGCTTCCGACCGCGGTGCACGCGGTGGCCGTCGGGCACGCGGCCGCGGTGAAGCCGGTCGACGCGGGGTTGGGGGTTGTCTGGACGGTCCAGTTGCTCCCGTTCCAGCGTTCTGCCAACGGCGCGCGCGGGAACGAGTCGCCGGTTTGCGTAGAGAACCCGCCGGCGGCCGTGCACGCGTTCGCGGCCGTGCACGAGACGCCGGTGAAGTTCGCGTACGTGGTTCCCGTCGGAGTGCGAGGCGTGAAGGCCCGCCAGCTCGTGCCGTTCCACTGCTCCGCGAACACGCTGTCGGACCGGAGCGCGCCGGTCGCGGTCGAGAAGCCCCCGGCGGCCATGCACGAGGTCGCCGAGGCGCACGAGACGCCGGTGAACTCGCTGAACGTCTCACGCGCCAGGCTCGGGGCCGGATTGAGCGTCCAGCTCGTGCCGTTCCACTGGGCCACGAGGCTCCTCGACCGTCCGGTCGCGTCGTCGACGGACTTCCCGACCGCCATGCAGAACGTCGCGGACGGGCACGACA
The DNA here is from genome assembly GCA_963788565.1 of uncultured Solirubrobacterales bacterium. Classification (GTDB taxonomy): domain Bacteria; phylum Actinomycetota; class Thermoleophilia; order Solirubrobacterales; family Solirubrobacteraceae; genus Palsa-465. Next base: position 646,842 of record CAWBHJ010000003.1, read on the forward strand.
CGGCCTCGAGCGTCGCGTTCGTCGAGCCGGTCGGGTTCGGCGGGGTGCTCTGGACCGTCCACGCAGCTCCGTCCCACCGTTCGGCCAGCGTCGCGGACACGAAAAGCGTGCTCTGGACCCGGCCGACCGCTGTGCAGGCGGTCGGGGAGGTGCAGGACACCGCGCTGAGGACCCCGTTCGTGTTCGACGGGAGCGGGACCGGCTGGCTCGTCCACTTGGTGCCGTTCCACGACTCGGCGAGCATCCGCCGCCTTCCGCCGCTGTGATTGAAGTCGCCGACGGCGATACACGACGACGCCGTCGGGCACGAGACGCCGTTGACCTCGCTCGGGACCGCGCCGCGGCCGTCCTGGCTCGCCTGGATCGTCCAGGCCGTGCCGTTCCACCGCTCGGCGAGTGTCGCCGGCGGCACCTGAATCGAGACCGCCGCGCCGCCGATCGCGGTGCATGCGGCCGCAGCGGTGCACGAGACGGCCGAGAGCTGAGCCATCGGCAGCCCGGACGGGCTCGGAGCCGACTGCAGCGACCAGCTCGTCCCGTTCCATTGCTCGGCGACGGGGTTGTGACCGAACTCAACGAGCGAGCCGACTGCAGTGCAGTCGGTCGCCGTCGGGCACGAGACGCCGCTCAGGCTCGGGGTGCCGGTGGACGGGTTGGGCGTCGGCTGGACCGTCCAGCTCTTGCCGTCCCAGCGCTCGGCCAAGGTCTTGTTGGGGAACGCGCCCGTGGTCGCAGAGCCGCCGACCGCGGTGCACGCGGTCGACGCGCTGCACGACACCGCGGCGAGCGTGGCGTCGGTCGTACCCGCCGGGAGCGGGGTCGTCTGGATCGCCCAGCTCGTGCCGTTCCAGCCCTCGGCAACGACCTTGTCCGGGAAGAACTTCTGACTCGAGCTCATGTAGTGACCGACCGCGACGCATGCGGTCGCGCTGGTGCATGAGACCCCATTGAGTTGGAGGTCCACGGCGTCCGACGGGTTCTGGATCGTCTGGACCGTCCAGGTGGTGCCGTTCCAGCTCTCGGCGATGCCCACGCTGTGGCCCGAGAGGTTGGCGGCGCCGACCGCCATGCAGGCAGTCGCGGAGCTGCACGAGACTGCGTTGAAAGACGCTCCGAAGGTCCCGGGGGGAAGCGGAACCGTCTGCAGCGTCCAGCTCGTCCCGTTCCAGCGCACGGCGAGCGGGCGGCTCGGGAACTCAGAGAACCCGACGCCGCCGACCGCCGTGCACGCCGTCGCCGAGGTACACGAGACGCCGCGCAGCGTCCCGAACTGGAAGCCAGAGGGCAGCGGGACCGTCTGGAGGGTCCAGCTCGTCCCGTTCCAGCCCTGCGCCGACGGCTGCTGCACGCCGAGCGGGTTGATCGAGTAGCCGACCTCGGTGCAAGCCGTCGCGGCTGCGCACGAGACGGCGTTGCCCTGGCCGTTGTTGCTCTGGCTCGCCGGCACCGACTGCGTCGACCACGTCGCGGCGCCCGCGGCCGGCGCGGCCGCGAGGAAGGTCATGAGCGCGATGCAGAGCGCCAAGCGGTTCCCGGTCATACCCTCCGAGACCGCCGCCCCGCGGGGTTCCTTCCGTGTGTGATGAACGTCACTCAGGCCGGGGCGCGCTCTGGGCGCACCGGCAGCGCGCTAGGAGCTTCGAACCGCGAGCGGCACGAACATCGTGCCGATGAACGCGTTGTTGGCGAACGGCTGGAAGTTGAGGTAGTTGAGGACCGAACGTTCGGCCGCGGTGCAGGCGGTCGCCGCGCTGCAGGACACGGTGTCCAGCTCCAGCTCCCCGATTACGAACGGGAGCGTCTGGGCGGACCACGTCGTGCCGTTCCAGCCCTCTGCGAACGACATCCCGACGGCCGTGCACGAGGTCGCGACCGGGCACGAATCCGCCGCGAACCCCTCTCCGGCCGGGTTGGGCGTGCTCTGAATCGCCCAGCTGGTCCCGTTCCAGCGCTCGGCCAGCGGCGCGCGCGCGAACGTGTCGCCCGGCGTCGTTGACGTGCCGCCGGCTGCCGTGCACTCGGCCGCGGCGCTGCACGAGACGCCGGTGAACGTGGCGAATGTCGTGCCGCCCGGGACCGGGGTGGGCTTGATCACCCAGGTCGCGCCGTTGAACTGCTCGGCCAGCAGTGTGTCGGCGGCGAAGGCTCCCGTCTTGGTCGAGTAGCCACCGACGACGGTGCACGCGGTCGACGACGCGCAGGCAACACCGTTCAGCGTGCTGAACGTCTCTCCGGACGGGTTCTGAGTGGTCGTGATCGTCCAGTTGGTTCCGTCCCACTGCTCGGCGAGTCGCATCCAGTGGTTTGTGACGTTGCTGAAGAATCGGCCGACCGCCATGCACGAGGTCGCCGACGGGCACGAGACCGCCTCCAGCGCCGCGTTCGTAGACGCCTGGGGGCTCGGCGCGTTCTGCAGCGTCCAGCTCGTGCCGTTCCACCGTTCGGCGAGCGGCACGTTCACGGCGCTGCCATTCAAGTAGCTGCCGACCGCGGTGCAGTCGGTGGCGGAGCTGCACGAAACGGCGTTCAGAAACCCCCTGGTTGTCGATGGGTTCGGCACGGGCTGGATCGTCCAGCCGGTCCCGTTCCAGGTCTCGGCGAGCACTTGTGGTTTCGATGCGCCGTTGACGAAGTCGCCGACCCCGATGCATGCCGAGGCGGCTGGGCAGGACACCCCGCCCAACTCGCTGACGAGCGCGCCGGACAGGTTCTGCGCGGATTTGATCGCCCAGCTCGTTCCGTTCCACGACTCAACCAGCATCGAGGGTGGAACTTCAATCCCGGTGGACGCCCCGCCGACTGCGGTACAGGCGCTCGCCGCGGTGCACGACACGCCCGAAAGCTGGGCCTGATTCAGTCCGGATGGGGTTGGGGCAGATTGGATCGTCCATGTCGTCCCGTTCCATTGCTCGACGAGGATGTCGGTGCCCTGGCCCCGCGGTTCGCCCACCGCGGTGCAATCGGTCGCCGTCGGGCAGGAGACCGCGCTCAGCTCCGGCGATCCGGATGCCGGGTTGGGGGTCGCCTGGATCGTCCACGCCGAGCCGTTCCAGCGCTCGGCGAATGTCTTGTTGGGAAACGTGTTGGTGGTGGAGTAGCCGCCCACGGCCGTGCATGCGTTGCCGGCGCTGCACGACACCCCGGTCAGGGTCGCATCAGTGGTGCCCGACGGCAGCGAGATCGGCTGGATGTGCCAGGCCGAGCCGTCCCATCGTTCCGCGAGGACCTTGTCGGGAAAGAAGTGCGAGCTCGAGCTCGAGTAGTGCCCGACGGCGATACACCCGCCGCCACCTGAGCACGCCACCCCGTTGAGCTGGATCTGGGCAGCCGACGGACTGGGGGTGCTCTCCGCCGCCCAGCTGGTCCCGTCCCAGTGCTCGGCCACCGCCACGCTGTGGCTGCCGTCCGAACCGCTCCCGACTGCCGTGCACGACGTCGCCGAGTTGCACGAGACGCCCTCGAAGCTGACTGCGAACTGGCCCGGGGGAGTCGGCACCGTCTGCAGCGTCCAGCTCGCGCCGTTCCAGCGTACGGCCAGCGGCTGGTCCGGAAACTCGCTGCCTCCTGCTCCACCGACGGCGGTGCACGCGGTCGCCGAAGTGCATGACACACCGCGCAAGACGCCGAACGAGGTCCCGGACGGGAGGGGAACCGGCTCGACGGTCCAGCTGCTGCCGTTCCAGACCTCGGTCACCGGCGACTGCTGGCCGCGTTGGTTGATGTAGAACCCGGCCGCCATGCAGGATGTGGCGGATGCGCACGAGATCGAGAAGCCCTGGGCGTTCGGATGCTGCGGGGCTGGGACGTTCTGCTGCTTCCACGTCACGGCGGCGGCCGCGGGTGCGACCACGAGCGCGACCAGCAACGCCGCGCAGAGGGCGACAGCCCGACGTATCCCTGTGTTTCCTCCCATCCTCCAACTTCCCGGCAGCTCCCGAAGCCGAGGTTGAAGCTAACCCGAGAGCACGGGTCCGTCAAGCCCGACGAGCGAGCACCGCGATCGTCCCGCCGCGGCCGCCGACACCTGCGGCGAGCTCCAGGGCTGCCGCGAGCGGCGCGGCGGGGAGCGCCGCGAGCGAGATCGCGAGGTCGGTCGAGCGCAGCGGCGCGTTGCGCTTGAGCGCGTTGTAGAGGTACGAGTTGTGGCGCGTGAGCCGGCTCACGAGCGTCTGCCACATCCCGAACGGGTTGTGCTCGAGCAGCAGGTGGCGCGTTCCGTGGACCGCGTATCCACGCGAGCGCAGCAGCGCGTGGAGTCCCGCCGGCGTGTAGTGGACCCGGTGACGCGGAACGTCCAGGTGGTACCAGCGGTCGCGGCCGATCCGTGCCTGCAGGCTCGCGAGGTTCGGGACTCCGACCACGAGACCGCCGCCGGGGCGCAGCCAGGTCGCGATCCGATCGAGCGCGCCGCCGGGATCGTCGAGATGCTCGAGCACGTGCCAGAGCGTCACCACGTCCACCGAGCCGGGCTCGATCGAGGCGGCCTCGATGCTCGCGGGCTCGACGTTCGGCGCGGGCGGGCCCCGCGGCGAGGGCTCGATCCCGAACGCGTCGTAGCCGTCGCCGCGAGCATGGGCGACGAATCGTCCCCGACCCGCGCCGGCGTCAAGGAGCCGCGCCGGCGGCGGCGCGAGCGTCCGCGCGAGCGTCAGCCGGCGGCGGTCGAACCGCGCCAGCAGCGGCCGCGCGAGGCGGTACAGCCGTGGGTCGCCCGGCCGGTACGCGCCCGCCTCATACAGACCTGCAGGGAGGTCGCCGATCGTCACCGCCGAGCCGCACCGCGTGCACCGCGCGAGCGCGAACCACGAACCGTCGAGTGCCGGGTCAGAAGCGGGGACCGCACGCCATGACTTCAGCGGACCTCCGCATGCAGGGCACGTGGCGGGAGTCTGCACCGGGCGGACCGTACACTGCCTCCCGAGCAGTCGATGGCCGTCGCCGAACCCCTCGCATACGAGCGCAAGATGCGCCCGCGCTACGCCGTGATCGCGGCGGTGGGCGGTGTCTTGCTGTTCGGTGGCGCCGCGATTCAGGCCGCCGGTGCGCAGGCCAAGGTGGGCGAGCTGACGGTCCAGCTGCTGGTCACGAACAAGCGCGGCGCGCTCGAGATCATCGGCACGATCGTCAACGGCCTCGGGCTGCTGGCGCTGGCCGCGACGCTCATGTTCCTGTTCAACGCGGCCCGCGCCCGCAAGCCCGAGATGAACCAGGCGACGTGGATCACCGCGATCGTCGGCGGCGTGCTCGCCGCGGTCGGCGGAGTCGCGTACGGGATCGTGATCACCTCCAAGGCGGAGGACTTCGCCACGCACGGAGCGCAGACGTACCCCCAGGCCAACCAGCTGCTCAGCGGGGCGGCGCTGGCGGTGCTCCAGTACGCGGGGCTGGTGGGCTCGCTGCTGCTCGCGGTGGCGTTCGTGCTCGTCGCCTTGAACGCGATGCGAGTCGGGCTGCTCACGAAGTTCCTGGGCTACCTGGGGATGATCGCCGCGGGTGCCTCGCTGCTGCTGATCGGGAGCGCTCCGGCGCTGCTGATCGAGGTGTTCTGGCTGCTGGCCGTCGGCTACCTGCTCGTGGGCCGGTGGCCGAACGGCGACCCGGCGGCGTGGAAGACCGGCCAGGCCGAGCCGTGGCCGACCGCCGCCGAAGTCAGAGAGCAGCGCCAGCAGGCGACGGCCAAGCGCCGGAACGGCCGGGGCGACACGGGGAAGGCCGAGCCCGAGCCCGCGAAGGTACCCGCCGCCCCCCAGACTCGCGCGACGACGCCGAAGCGCAAGCGCAAGCGGCGCAAGTAGCCACCCGCCCGCTCAGCTAGCCGCTGGCGAGGCTCGCGTTCTGGGTCTTGGTCTTGCCGGCGGCGACCTGTACGCCGGTGATCGTCTTGTTGAGGTAGGTGCCGGCGGTGCAGCCCTTGATCGTGAGCGTGTAGGTGCCCGCGGCGAGTCCGCCGAGCGTGTAGACGCCGCTGGAGTTCGTGGTTGTGTTGCCGCCCGACGGCGATGCGGCCACACACGCCCCGGCCAGAGCCTTGCCGGCGCTGTCGGTGATCGTGCCCGTGATCGTGGCCGCCTGGACGAGCGTCACGTTCTCGGTCGTTGTTGCGCCGCCGGTGACCGTGATGTTCGTGATCGTCTGGGTGAAGTAGGTGCCGGCGGAGCAGCCCTTGATCGTGAGCGTGTAGGTGCCGGGCGGGAGACCCGTGATCGTGTAGACGCCGCTCGAGTTGGTGGTGGCGCTGCCGGATGGGCTGCCGGTCACGCAGGCGCCGACGACGGCGTTCTTGGCGGTGTTGAGGATCTTGCCGGTGATCGTGCCGGGTTGGATCAGCGTCGCGTTCTGGGTCTTGGTCTTGCCGGCGGCGACCTGTACGCCGGTGATCGTCTTGTTGAGGTAGGTGCCGGCGGTGCAGCCCTTGATCGTGAGCGTGTAGGTGCCCGCGGCGAGTCCGCCGAGCGTGTAGACGCCGCTGGAGTTCGTGGTTGTGTTGCCGCCCGACGGCGATGCGGCCACACACGCCCCGGCCAGAGCCTTGCCGGCGCTGTCGGTGATCGTGCCCGTGATCGTGGCCGCCTGGACGAGCGTCACGTTCTCGGTGGTGGTCTTGCCGCCGATGACCTGGATGCTGGCGATCGTCTGGGTGAAGTAGGTGCCGGCGGAGCAGCCCTTGATCGTGAGCGTGTAGGTGCCGGGCGGGAGACCCGTGATCGTGTAGACGCCGCTCGAGTTGGTGGTGGCGCTGCCGGATGGGCTGGAAGTCACGCAGGCGCCGATGACCGCGTTCTTGGCGGTGTTGAGGATCCTGCCGGTGATCGTGCCGGGTTGAATCAGCGTCGCGTCCTGGGTCCGCGTCTTGCCGGCGCCGACCTGTACGCCGGTGATCGTCTTCGGGAAGTAGGTGCCGGGGGTGCAGCCGGTGATCGTGAGCGTGTAGGTGCCGGCGGCGAGGCCGGTGATCGTGTAGACGCCGCTCGAGTTGGTCGTCGCGGTGCCCGACGGCGACCCTCCTATGCACGCGTGGGTGACAGGGTTGCCGGCGGCGTCGGTGATCTTCCCGGTGATCGTTCCCGGCTGGACGAGCGTGATGTTCTCGGTCGTCGTCTTACCCGCGGCGACCTGAACGCTGGCGATCGTCTGGGTGAAGTAGGGGCCCGCGGAGCAGCCCTTGATCGTGACCGTGTAGGTACCGGCGGTAAGCCCGGTGATCGTGTAAACGCCGCTCGAGTTGGTCGTGGCGCTGCCGGATGGCGACGCCGTCACGCACGCGCCGACCACCGAGTTCTTGTAGGTGTTGAGGATCTTGCCGGTGATCGTGCCCGGTTGGACCAGCGTGATGTTCGTGGTCGTCGTCTTGCTGGCGGCGACCTGGACTCCCGCGATCGTCTTCGGGAAGTAGGTGCCGGCGCTGCAGCCGGTGATCGTGAGCGTGTAGGTGCCGGCGGTCAGGCCGGTGATCGTGTAGACGCCGCTCGAGTTGGTCGTCGCGGTGCCCGATGGGGAGCCGGTCACGCACGCGCCGGCGACCGGGGTCCCGTCGGTGTTGAGGATCTTCCCGGTGATCGTTCCGGGCCCCACGAGCGTCACGTTCTCGGTTGTCGTGGCGCCGTCGTTGACCTGGACGCCCGAGATCGTCTGGTTGAAGTAGCTGCCCCCGGTGCAGCCCTTGATCGTGAGCGTGTAGGTGCCGGGCAGAAGACCCGTGATCGTGTAGACGCCGCTTGAGTTGGTGGTCGTGGCGCTGCCGGAGGGGCTCGCGGTGACGCAGGCGCCGACGACCGAGTTCTTGAACGTGTTGAGGATCTTCCCGGTGATCGTTCCGGGTCGGACGAGCGTCGCGTTCTCGGTGATCGTCTGCCCGGGATTGACCTGAACGGTGACCGTGTTGCTCAGGTAGTTGCCGGCCGAACAGCCGCTGAACGTGAACGTGTACGTGCCCGGCGGGACGCTCGTGAGGCTGTAGGCGCCGCTCGCGTCGGTGTGGATCGTGCCGGTCCGGCCGGCGGAGTCCATGACGGTCACGCACGCGCCTACCAGGGGGTTGCCGGAGCTGTCCGTGACCTTGCCCGTGACGGCGCCGGGCGGCACGAGCGTCGCGTTCTCGGTCGTGGTCTGTCCGGCGGTGACCTGGACGCCGGTGATCGTGTCGGCGGCGAAGTTGCCGGCCGAGCACCCGTCGACCTCGACCGTGTAGGTGCCGGCCGCCAGGCCCGTGATCGCGTACATGCCGTTCGAGTCGGTGTCGGCCTCGAAGGACTGGCTGTCTGGCCCCGCCGAGCTCGCGGACACGCAGGCGCCCGCGAGCGGGGTGCCGGCGGAGTTCGTGACCTGGCCGGAGATCGTTGCACCGGGCGCGAGGGAGGCGTTCTCGGTCGTGGTCTGCCCGGCGGTGACCTGGACGCCGGTGACCACGTCGAAGCCGTAGTTGCCGGCCGCGCAGCTGGTGAAGTCGACGGTGTAGGTGCCGGGGGCGAGGCCTGCGATCGTGTAATCGCCGGAGGCGTCGGTGGTGGCGCCACCGCCCTGGGCCCCGGGCCCCGGCGGGTTCGCGGACACGCAGGCTCCCGACAGAGGGTGGCCTGAGCTGTCGGTAACCGTGCCCGAGATCGCACCGCCGGGTGCCAGCGAGGCGTTCTCAGTGATCGTCTGCCCGACGGTGACCTGGACGCCCGTGACCGTGTGGCTCTGATAGTCGCCCGCCGAACAGGCCGAGAACACCAGCGTGTAGCTCCCGGCCGCGAGGCCGACGATCGAGTAGCTGCCGTCGGCAGCCGTCTCAGCGCCGCCGCCGAGGGCGCCTGACGCCGACGGGTTCGCGGACACGCAGGCGCCGGCGAGCGGGTTGCCGGAGGTGTCCGTGACCTTCCCGGAGATCGTCCCTGCCGGCGCGAGCGCGGCGTTCTCGGTCGTCGTCTGCCCCGCGGTCACCTGGACGCCGGCGACCGTCGACCGCACGTAGTTGCCGGCCGCGCAGCCGCCGAAGGCGACCGTGTAGGTCCCCGGAGTCAACTTCGTGATCGTGTAGGCGCCGCTCGCGTCGGTGTTCGTCGAGCCGCCCTGGCCGCCACCCGCGTCCGCGGACACGCAGGCGCCGGCGAGCGGGTTGCCCGAGCCGTCGGTGACCTTGCCGGTGATCGTCCCACCCGCCGCGAGCGTGACGTTTTCAGTCGTGGTCTGGCTCGCGGTCGCCTGGACACCGGTGATCGTGGCGGGAGCGTAGTTCCCGGCCGAGCAGGCGGTGAACGACAGCGTGTAGGTGCCGGCCGCGAGGTCGGTGATCGTGTAGTTGCCGTTCGCGTCGGTGGTCGCGTTGCTGTTCTGGCCGCCAGGTGCCGACGGGTCTGCGGACACGCACACGCCGGATAGCGGCTTGTCGGAGCCGTCGGTGACCTTGCCGGTGATCGTCGCACCGGGCGCGAGCGAAGCGTTCTCGGTCGTCGTCTGCCCGGCGGTCGCCTGCACCCCGGAGATCGTCTCCGGCACGTAGTTGCCGGCCGAGCACGCGGTGAAGGTGAGCGTGTAGCTGCCGGGCGCAAGCTTGGTGAGCGAATAGGCCCCGGTCAGGTTGGTGGTTCCGTCAACGTGCGTGCCTCCGCCGGACGGGGTGGCAGACACGCAGACGCCGGCGAGGGGGTTGCCGGAGCCGTCGCTGACCGCGCCGGAGATCGTCGCGCCGAGCTGGAGCGTGACGTTCTCGGTGGTGGTCTGTCCGGCGGTGACCTGGACGCCGGAGATCGCTCTGCTCAGGTAGTTCCCGGCGGAGCACGCGGTGACCGTGAGGCCGTAGGTGCCGGCGGCCAGGCCGGTGATCGTGTAGCTGCCGGTCGCGTCGGTGGTCGCGTTGACCGCCCTGGCCCCCGGCGCGGAGGGGTTCGCGACGACGCAGACGCCGGCCAGCGGGTTGCCGGAGCCGTCGGTGATCGTGCCGGTGATCGTTGCGCCGGCGGGGAGCGTCGCGTTCTCGGTCGTGGTCTGCCCGGAGGTCGCCTGGACGCCGCTGATCGTGACCGGCCCATAGTCGCCGGCCGAGCACGCCGCGAACGTGACCGAGTAGGTCCCGCTCGCGAGCTCCTCGATCGCGTACGCGCCGCTTACGTTGGTGCTCGTCGAGAAGGTCGGAGCGGCCGGTCCCGGAGCGGTGACCGACACGCACGCTCCGGCGATGGGGTTGCCGGAGCCGTCCGTGACGGTGCCCGAGATCGTCGCACCGGGCGTGAGCGTCGCGTTCTCGGTCGTGGTCTGCCCAGCGGTCGACCTGCACGCTGGAGATCGCGTCCGGGACGAAGTTGCCGGCCGAGCACCCTGTCAACGCGAGTGTGTAGCTGCCGCTCGCCAGGCCCGTGATCGTGTAGTTCCCGCCGCGTCGGTCTGTGCAGAGCCGCCGTTACCGGGGGCTCCTGACGGGTTGGCCGACACGCAGACGCCGTTCAGCGGGTTGCCCGTGGTGTCCTTGACCGTGCCCGAGATCGTCGCCCCCGGCGCGAGCTGGACGTTCTCGGTCGTGGTCTGACCGGCCGTGCCCTGGACGCCGGAGATCGTGGTGTCCTCGTAGTTACCGGCCGAGCACGCGCTGAACGTGAGCGCGTACGTGCCGGCCGGCAGCGCGATCACCGAGTAGTCGCCGCTCGCGTCCGTGGTCGCGCTGCCGCCGGGTCCGCCCGGTGTCGACGAGGTCGCCGTCACGCACACGCCCGCCAGCGGGTTGGCGGTCGTGTTCGTGACCTGGCCAGAGATGATCGCTCCGGCGGTCAGCGAGATGTCCTCGGTCGTGGTCTGCCCGAGCGCTGACCTGGACGGCGCTGATCGCACCGGGGGCATAGTTGCCGCCTGAGCACGCCGAGAACGCGAGCTTGTAGCTCCCCGGCGCGAGGCCCGAGATCGTGTAGGCGCCAGAGCCGTCGGTGGTGGTGGAGCCGCCTTGGCCGCTCGGCGACGGCGGGCTCGCCGACAGGCATATGCCGGCGAGCGGGTTGGCGCCGGAGTCGATGACGTGGCCGGAGATGGCTCCCCCTGGCGCGAGCGAGGCGTTCTGGGTCGTGGTCTGCCCGGAGGTCGCCTGGACGCCGGTGATCGTGCTGGTCTGGTAGTCGCCGGCGGAGCAGCCCCGGAACACGAGCCTGTAGCTCCCGCTCGGCAGGTCGGTGATCGTGTAGCTGCCGTTCGGGCCGGTGTTCGCGGCGCCCCCCGAGCCGGCGGGTCCCGAGGGGATCGCGCTCACGCAAGCGCCCGACAGGGGGTTCGCGGAGGAGTCGGTGACGGTCCCGGCGATCGTTGCCCCGGCCGCGAGCGTCGCGTTCTGGGTCGTGGTCTGTCCGTCGGTGACCTGGACGCCGGTGATCGTGCTGGGGGCGTAGTTGCCGGCCAGGCACGCCGAGAGCGAGACCGTGTAGGTCCCGGACGCGAGCCCGGTGATCGTGTAGCTCCCGCCGGCGCCGGTGTTCGCGGAGCCGAAGCCGACGCCCGGCGCGGTCGCGGTCACGCATGCCCCGACGAGGGGGTTCGCGGACCCGTCGGTGACCGCTCCGGAGATCGTCCCGGTCGGCGCGGCCGAGGCGCTACCGGCGCCGACCAGCATCAGCACGATCAAGAAGATCGCCGCTGCGGTCGCGCCCCGTCGGATCACTGGACCTCCCCGGTTGTTAGTACCGCGTCCCCTGCGGTCTACTCACAGCCTGGTCTCGAAGCGCCCCGCAGCGCAGATCACTTGTACCACTCCGGGATCGGCGGTGCGATGACGACGTCGTGATTGCAACCCGGCGTGAGCGCGCCGTGAGCACCGCGAGCGGTCGCCGTTCGTCGTGCGCTGGCGGCCGTCCGTCGCACGGCTGGGTCCACTCAGCGATCCCCCTTTGCCGCGAGCGAGCGGCGGCTCGAACCTATGCCGCGACTCATCCAACAAACTCGAGGAGGGTCAGATGGAAGCTGCTGGAATCGGTGGACGCGAGGCCGACGTGGCACCCGCGCCCGCTGCGACTGAGGCCACCGGCGGCAGGCTCGCCGGGTGGGTGCCGGCGGATCCTGGTCCGCTCGGCCTCGCGGGCTTCGCCGGCACGACGTTCGTGCTCAGCCTGATCAATTCGAACCTGGTGAGTGCCAGGGGAATCGGGGCCGTCCTCGGCCTCGCGATCGCGTACGGCGGGCTCGCGCAGTTGCTCGCGGGGATGTGGGAGTTCCGGACCGGCAACACGTTCGGCGCGGTTGCGTTCACGTCGTTCGGCGCGTTCTGGATCTCCTTCTACGTGCTGATCAGGGCGACTCCGGCGTCGATCGTGACGCCACACGCGCTGTCGGCGTACCTGTGGATGTGGGCGATCTTCACGACCTACATGTTCTTCGCCTCGCTGCGCACGACGGCGGCGGTGGCGACCGTGTTCTTCCTGCTCGCGATCACGTTCATCCTGCTCGCGATCGGGGACATGGGAAATGGCAGCACCAGCATCACGCACGCCGGTGGGTACGTCGGCCTCGTGACCGCAATCGCCGCTTGGTATGCGTCGTTCGCGGCGGTGCTGAACTCCACGTTCGGCCGGGTCGTGCTGCCGGTGGTGCCGCTTCGGCGAGCGTAAGCAGACCGACCAACTGGGCGATCGTGCCCGGTAGTAGGGTAGACCCGTAGATGGCAGCAATACCGAGGCGGCTCGGGGTCCATCGGGCCCCGAGCCCGCCTTGTACATACGCCAGAGGAAGGGAGAGACTCGATGGCAGACACGACTCAGGCCTCCTCGGAGGAAGTCGAGTACTCGGAAGACAAGATCGCGGTCCACTGGCGTGAGGAGGAGTACGTCGAGCCTCCCGAGCAGTACCGCGCGCAGGCGAACGCCAACGATTCGTCAATCCTCGAGCGCTTCGCCCCCGATCGTTTTCCCGAGTCCTTCGAGGAGTACGCGGAGCTGCTGACATGGGACAAGAAGTGGGACGAGGTCGTCGACACGAGCAACCCGCCGTTCTTCAAGTGGTGGGTCGGCGGCCGGCTGAATGCGTCGGTCAACTGCGTCGACCGGCACCTCGAGTCGCGCGGTGACAAGAACGCGATCATCTGGGTCCCCGAGCTCGAGGACGACGAGACGCAGGAGATCACCTACCGGGAGCTTCACCGCCGGGTCAACGAGTTCGCCGCGCTGCTCAAGGACTTCTGTGGCGTCAAGCCGCAGGACCGCGTCACGTTCCACCTGCCGATGGTTCCGGACCTGCCCGTCGCGATGCTCGCGTGCGCGCGGCTCGGCGTGATCCACTCGCAGGTGTTCGGAGGCTTCAGCGGCCGCGCCGCGGGTCAGCGGATGGGGGACGCCAACAGCACGATCCTGGTGACGATCGACTCCTACTACCGCGGTGGCGAGCTGATCGACCACAAGATCAAGGCGGACGAGGCGGTCGAGGCCGCGCGCGAGGAGGGGATCGAGGTCGAGAAGATCCTCGTGTTCCGGCGGATCCCCGGCGAGTACCACTCCGACTCGGAGATGGTCGAGGGGCGCGACTTCTTCGTCGACGAGCTGCTGTCCGACTACGAGGGCCGCGAGGTGGAGCCGGAGTCGATGGACGCCACCGACACGCTGTTCCTGATGTACACGAGCGGCACCACCGGCCGTCCCAAGGGCGCCCAGCACTCGATCGGCGGCTACCTGTCCTACGTCGCCGGGACGTCCAAGTACTACCAGGACATCCATCCCGACGACACGTACTGGTGCTTCGCCGACATCGGCTGGATCACAGGCCACTCCTACATCGTCTACGGGCCGCTGGCGCTCGGGACGACGACCGTCATGTACGAGGGCATCCCGACGTACCCTGATGCCGGGCGGCCGTGGCGGATCGCCGAGAAGCTCGGCGTCGACATCTTCCACACGGCTCCGACGACGATCAGGATGCTGCGCAAGGTCGGGGCGGACGAGCCGGGCAAGTACAGCTACGACTTCAAGACGATGACGACCGTCGGGGAGCCGATCGAGCCCGACGTCTGGCGGTGGTACTGGAAGGTAGTCGGCAAGGGCGAGGCGGCGATCACCGACACCTGGTGGATGACCGAGACCGGCGGGTTCCTCGGCTCGACGCTCCCATTCCTGCAGCCGATGAAGCCGGGTAGCTGCGGGCCGGCGGCGCTCGGGATCCAGCTCGTGATCTACGACGAGAACGGCAACGAGATCCCGAACGGATCGGGCAAGGCCGGCTACATCTGCGTCCGCAACCCGTGGCCGGGCCGGATGCTGACCGTCTGGGGCCAGGACGAGCGGTTCATCGACACCTACTACAAGCGCTTCAACAAGGACCCGAACTCGAAGGACTGGCGCGACTGGCCGTTCATGTGCGGCGACGGCGCCGTCGGCGCCGAGGACGGCTACTACCGGATCCTCGGCCGGATCGACGACGTGATCAACGTCGCCGGCCACCGGCTCGGGACCAAGGAGCTCGAGTCGGCCGCGATCGAGGTCGACGAGATCGCCGAGGCCGCCGCCGTGCCGGTGTTCGACGATGTCCGCGGCAAGGTCGTCGAGATGTACGTCGCGGTCAAGCCGGGGGTCGCCGCGAGCGACGAGGAGGTCGCGAAGAAGGTGTCCGCCCAGATCGAGCGGGACATCGGCAAGATCGCGCGGCCCAAGAACGTCTGGGTCGTGCCCGACATGCCGAAGACGCGCTCGGGCAAGATCATGCGCCGCGTGATCGCGGGGATCTCGAACTTCGCCGACGTCGGCGACGTCTCGACGCTCGCGAACCCCGAGGTGGTCGAAACGATCCGCGAGCAGGTCCAGGGGACGAAGAAGGAGCGCGGCGACGTCACCGAGCTCTCGAAGCAGGAAGAGAAGGAGATCGCGGAGTTCGGCAAGAGCTCTGAGTAGGGGCGTTTACCCGGGCACTCCGTAGGTGCGGCGCGCCTGAGCGGCGCGAGCACCTACGGAGCGCCCGGGGTCACGCCGTTCCTCGGGCCCCTGCCTCATATGAGCAGCTAGACGGCGATCAGGCGGCCTAGCTCGGCCACGTGTCGTCGTGCCACGGGGATCGTCTGGCCGTCGGCGAACGCGAGCTCCGCGGTACCGCCGAACTGGGGGCGGAGCTCAACGGCCTTGCTCAGGTTGGCCACGTACTGGCGGTGGACGCGGACGAACCCGTGAGGCTCCCACCGCTGATGGATATCGGTGAGCGTGGTGCGGAGCAGGTAGCGGCCGTCGTCGACGACGATCCGGACGAAGTCGCCGTGCGACTGGACGTAGAGGATCGAGCTGCGGGCGATCAGCCGCGTCGCGCCGCTGCGCACGTTCGCGACGGCGACGACCTCGCTCTCGGCGGCGGCCGGCCGGGGTTCCCGCTCGGCGCCGCTGGCGACCGCCGTCACCGCCCGCTCAAGCGCCTCCTCGAGCCGGCGGCGGCCGACCGGCTTGCGCAGGTAGTCGAGCGCCTGGAGCTCGAACGCCTCGACCGCGGCGCCGTCGTAGGCGCTGACGAACACGAGCTGCGGCGGCGCGGCGAACCTGCGAAGGACCCGGCCGAGCTCGACGCCGTCGAGGCCGGGCATCCGCACGTCGAGGAAGATCACGTCGTAGCGCTCGCCCGACGCCTTGACCAGCGCGTCGTGGCCGTCGGAGGCGCACTCGACCGCCTCGACCACCGGACAGCTGCGCAGCAGCCGCGCCAGGTCTTGGAGCTGCGAGGTCTCGTCGTCGACCGCGAGCACCTTGAGCCGGTGACCGTTCGTCGCACTCATGCCAGCTCCGCCAACTCGATCGCCTCGCGCTCGCCTCGGAGATTGGGGACGGTCATGATTGCGGTCGTACCCTCGCCCAGGGCCGACTCAATCCGCAGCGCGTACCGCTCGCCGAACGTCGCGCGCAGGCGAGAGTCGACGTTCGAGAGCCCGATTCCACCGCCGGCTCCCGCGAGCACCGCCGTCACGCGTTCGGGCGCGATCCCCGTGCCGTCGTCGGCCACGGCGAGCTCCACGTCGCCGCCGTTGACTCGCGCGCTGACCTCGACGCGGCCCGAGCCCGCGCGCTGCTCGACGCCGTGGCGGACCGCGTTCTCGACCAGCGGCTGGAGCGACATCGACGGCACGACCGCGCCGCGCGCCTCCTCGGGGACGTCGATCGTCACGTTGAGGTCGCGGAAGCGCGCCTGCTCGAGGCGGAGGTACCGCTCGACGTGCTCGACCTCCTCGCCGAGCGTCACGTACGAGCGGCCGTCGCGGAACAGGTAGCGGGTGAACTCGGCGAAGTCGATCAGCAGCTCGCGCGCCTCCTCGGGGCGGGTGTGGATCTCGCCCGCGACCGCGGCCAGCGCGTTGTAGATGAAGTGGGGCGAGATCTGGGCGCGGAGCGCGCGGAGCTCGGCCTGGGCGAGCCGGCGCTCCTGCTCGGCCACGACCGACAGCTCGACCTGCGCGGACACGAGGCTCGCCGCCTCCTGCACGACGCGGAGCTCGGCCTGGCTCGGCCGCCCGACGGCCCGGTAGAACGCGATCAGCGTTCCGGCTCGGCGCTCCTGCACGACCAGCGGCGCCAGCACGGCCGAGCGCAGCGGGCAGGTCGGATCGGACGAGACCAGCCGCGGCTCGATGTGGACGCGGTGATCGGGTGTCCGCGCGAGCAGCCGCGAGAGCAGGTCGCCCGGCCGCACCTGCTCGCGCCCCTCACCCTCGATCGCGAGCACCGCGCGGGTGTCCGCCAGCGCGATCGCGGCCGCGCCGGTCAGCGCCCGAAGGTGCGGCACCGCGAGCTCGGCGCTGCGGGGACTGAGCCCGCGGCGCAGGTAGGGGAGCGTCGAGGTGGCGGCGTGAAGGGCCGACTGCATCCCGCTCGCGGGCAGGTCGGCCTCCCGTCGGGCGCGCAGCACGCGCCACATGTACGCGGCGAATGCGGCAAGCCCGGCCCCGAGCAGGACTCCCAGCGCGAGTTCCATGGCGACCTGGGTGAGGAGCTTACTCCCGCCCGGGGCGGCTGAGCCTCGCCCCGGCGCGCCAGAGCCTGAGATGATGCGCGCGATGGCGACGACCGCGAGGTTCAACTCCTACGAGGAGGCGGTCGCGCAACACCGCTGGGAGGTGCCCGCGCGCTACAACATCGCGACGGATGTGTGCGACCGCCATCCGCGCGACAAGCTCGCGATGATCCACGAGGACTTCCGCGGCAACGTGCGACGCATCAGCTGGGGCGAGCTTCAGGACGACTCGAACCGGTTCGCGAACGTGCTGCGAGCCCACGGCGTCGGGGTTGGCGACCGGGTCGCGATGCTGCTGCCGCCGACACCCGAGACCGCGGCCGCCTTCTTCGGGACGTGGAAGGCCGGAGCGATCCTGCTGTCGATGTCGGTGCTCTACGGCGACGAGGGAATCCGTCACCGGCTGACCGACTCGGAGCCGAAGCTGCTCGTCACCGACGCCGCCAACGCGGACCGAATCGAACGCTCACTGGTCGAGCATCTACTCGTGCTCGACGACGAGCTCCTCGGCCGCGGGACGACTAGCTTCGAGGTCGTCGACACGGCCGCCGACGATCCCGCACAGCTCTACTACTCGTCGGGCACGACCGGGCTCGCGAAGGGGATCCTCCACGCCCATCGATACCTGCTCGGGCACGAGGAGTTCGTCTACTCCCACGACGTGCGCGACGGCGAGCTGTTCCACGGCATGGGCGAGTGGGCGTGGGCCGCCGGGATCTGCCCGCTTCTGGGTCCGTGGCGGTACGGCGCCGTCCAGGCGGTCTACCAGCGCGAGGGCGGATTCGATCCCGACCGCCAGCTCGATTTCCTCTCGAGGCACGAGGTCTCGAACGTGTTCGGAACGCCGACCGCGATCCGCTCGATGATGTCGATCGACGACGCCCGCACCCGCTACCCGCAGCGGTTCCGGATCGTGTGCTCGGCCGGCGAGCCGCTGAACCCCGAGGCGATCCGGTGGTTCCGCGAGCAGTACGGCGTCACCGTGCTCGACTACTACGGACTCACGGAGTCCTATCCGCTCGTCGCCAACTACCCGTTCATGGAGGTCCGCGAGGGGTCGATGGGCAAGCCGATGCCGGGGTGGGAGGTGGCGATCCTCGACGAGGACGAGCGGCCGGTCGCGAGCGGCGAGCGCGGCGAGATCTGCTTGCGAGCACGGACCAATCCCACGTACCCGCTCGGGTACTGGCGGCGCCCCGAGGACACCGTCGAGGTGTTCGACGGCGAGTGGTTCCACAGCAAGGACGCGGCGCGGGCCGACGACGACGGCTACTACTGGTACGAGGGCCGCGCCGACGACGTGATCATCTCCGCGGGCTACCGGATCGGGCCGTTCGAGGTCGAGTCCGCGTGCCTCGAGCATCCGGCCGTCGCCGAGGCGGCAGTCGTCGCGTCGCCCGACGAGCGCCGTGGCACGGTCGTCAAGGCGTTCGTCGTGCTGGCGGCGGGCCGGGAGCCGTCGGACGAGCTCGGGCGGGAGATCGGGGCGTTCGTGCGCGAGCATCACTCCGCGTACGCGTACCCCCGCAAGGTCGAGTTCGTCACCGAGCTGCCGAAGACGCTGACGGGGAAGATCCGCCGGATCGAGCTCCGGCAGCGCGAGGTTGACCTGGCTCGCGATTCAGAATAGGTTCACCCTCGGTGAGGGTCAGGAGCTGGGGCAAGGTTTGGGCGCTGGCGACCGTTGGGATCGCCACGGTGTTGATGATCGCCGGGCCGGCCGCCGCGGCGCCCCGGGCTCATTTCGCGGGCCCGATCGCGCCGAAGGCCGTGAGCGACGTCGACTGCAACGGCTGGAGCCCGAAGTACGCGCCGGCGCGGACGATGATGCGCTCGCTCTGCACCGACCCGATCCACATCGACGCGCACGGCAGGGCCTCGCGGCTGCTCGACAACGGCTGGTACGTCGGGCACGACGAGCCGAGCGTCAAGTTCATCTCGAGCGCCCACGGCTCCGGCAACGAGATGACCTACTACATGGAGCTCCCGGTCGACCCATCGGCGGCGCCGACTCCGGACGGCAACGTGAGCCACTACGCCGAGCTCAGCATCGCGCCGTGGTTCGGGCTGCCGATCTGCGACCCGCACTCCTATCCGCAGAACCCGTGCACCCCCGACAGCGACTCGAACTCCGGCTCGATCAGCGACCCGAACGCGGCGGGCTCAGCGTTCATGGAGTTGCAGTTCTATCCGCCCGGGTTCACTCCGTTCCTGAGCTCGGTCAGCTGCAGCCCGACGCAGTGGTGCTCGGCGCTCAACATCGACAGCCTCGCGTGCAACTTCGGGTTCCAGACGTGTAACGGCGCCTGCGAGGAGCCGGTCAACTTCGCGTACCTGCAGACCAACGGCGTGCCGGCCGGCTCGCCCGCGCCCCAGAACCCGGACATCGCCACCTGGTTCGGCAACGCGCAGACGCTCAAGATGAATCCCGGAGACACGCTGAAGGTGCTGATCACCGACCCTGCGAGCGGGCTCACGGTGAAGGTGGATGACTTAACCACCGGACAGGCGGGGTTCATGCAGGCCAGCGCCACCAACGGCTTTGCCAACACGAACATGGCCGATTGCTCCGGTACCCCGTTCACGTTCCACGCCGAGTACGACACCGCCAGCCAGCAGAACCAGGTTCCGTGGGCGGCGCTCGAGGGCGGGGTGCTGATGGAGCAGGAGATCGGGCACTTCGAGTCCTGCAACTCGGTCGCCAACAACGACCCGTTCTCCGCCGACTTCGGTTCGGGCGGCAACTTCACCGATCCGGGCACATTCGACAACTGCGTGGGTGGACTGGAGGGCCCGAGCAACACCGGCGAGGGCCCGTGTCCCGACCAGGTCTGTAGCGGGTCGACGACACAGGGGTTCGACGGACCGACGAGCTGCCCGACCGACGATCCGGACACCGGCGCCCTGTGCGAGTTCTCGGACGCCCCATGCCATGACGCGGGATCTCGAACCGCGACGGTCAACGGACAGCCGGTCACCGAGAGCCAGCCGGTCGCGGGCTGCACCCAGACGGGCGAGCAGAACGGCGACCTCGACTTCGATGGCAACCCGTATCAGGCGGAGTGGCCCGACGGGAGTCCCAACCACCCGACCTCGTTCCGCTACAAAGGGCCGTTCACATCGGGTGTGCCCTACCCCACGGTCCAGTTTGAGAGCGACGCGCCGGGCTCTGAGGCCCTGTGCGACACCTCGACCGGAACCGACTGCACGGTGCCGCCGATCAGCGCCGCTTTCTACCCGTTCTGGTCGCTGAACGACGCGCAGACGTTCGACGCCCCGCCCGGCTCGTGCGTCTGGAACTTCGGCAACGACATCGCGGGCGTCACCAACAACGACCTCGGCCAGGCGCGTCAGTACGGCTCCCCGGACCTCACGCGGTACGGCGGCACCGTTACAAGCGCGCCGCTGACGAACCCCGCGACGGCCGCCGGCTGCGGCTCGCCCACCGCCAGCTCGCCGCCGACCGTGTCCGGCACCGCGCAGCAAGGGCAGACGCTGAGCGAGTCACACGCGACCTGGAGCAACGGCTCGACCAACTACTCCTACCAGTGGCAGTCCTGCGACGCCGGCGGGAACAACTGCGCCGCGATCGCCGGTGCGAACGCGCAGACCTATACGCCGACGGCCGGCGACGTCGCCCACACGATCCGCGTCCAGGAAATGGTGCCCGGGGCGAGCGGGACGGTCGGGAGATCGACGTCCGACCAGACGGCGGGAGTCGTGCAGGCGCCTCCGTCGAACACCTCACCGCCGACGATCGCGGGCACGGCGATGCAGGGCCAGCTGCTGACCGAGGCGCACGGCAGCTGGACCAACAACCCGATGTCGTTCACCTACCAGTGGCAGGACTGCGACGGCTCGGGTTCGGGCTGCTCGAACATCGCGGGCGCGACCGGCCAGACATACACGCTCACCGCCGCCGACGTCGGCCACCGGATCGTGGTGGTCGAGACCGCGACCAACTCGACCGGCTCGACCGCCGCCGCCTCGGCGGCGACGGGTGCCGTGGTCGTGCCGGTGCCGGTCAACACCTCCAGGCCGGCGATCTCGGGCGTCCTGATCGGGCCGGGGCAGGCGCTGAGCGCGACGCCCGGCAACTGGACGAACAACCCGACCGCCTACGGGTACCAGTGGGAGGACTGCAACACGGCCGGAGCGTCGTGCGTCCCGATTCTGGGCGCAACGGGACAGTCCTACGCGCTGGCCGCCTCGGATGTCGGCCACACGATGGTCGTGGTCGTGAGCGCGAGCAACTCAACGGGCGCGGGCACGCCGGCAAGCTCGGCCGCGACCGGGGTCGTGCAGCCGTTCACCGTCCACCCGGTCAAGCCGAGCAGCTATCCCTCGCCGATGGTGTCCGGGACTGCACGGGTCGGCGGCAAGCTCACGACGACTGCGGGCCTGTGGTTCGCGCACCCGGACCCGACGTACAGCTACCAATGGCAGCGCTGCAACCCCGGGTGTACGAACATCCGCGGCGCGACCGGCACCACCTACAAGCTCGTTAAGGCCGACCGGAACGCAGAGATTCAGGTGGTCGTCACCGCCACCAACGTCGCCGGCAAGGGCACGGATACCTCGGGTCGCGTCGGCCCGATCGCTCCCAGCACTCAGGAGGTCAACAGCTTCCTCAACGGAATGCTGGTCCCGCACGGCAAGGCCGCAGAGATCGGGACGCTGCTCGCGAACGCCGGGTACACCTACTCGTTCACGTCGCCGAGCGCCGGCAAGCTGGCGATCGACTGGTGGATGGGCTCGATCCGGGTGGCGACACGGTCGGTGGAGGTGAGCGGCGCCGGGCGTAATCAGATCAAGCTCAACCTCACGCTCAAGGGCGGCCAGCTCCTGAGCGGCGTCAGCTCCCGGAAGTTCAAGGCCACGGGCACGTTCACCCCGAAGGCGCTGAGCGGCACGACGGTCTCGCGGATGTTCGGGGTGAGCGCCAAGGGCTAGGGCGGGCGTCGCCGGCGGCAATCAGTTCTTAACCAACCGCGGCCGCGCGCGAGGTTGACAGTGGTTCGCGGCGACCATAGTGTGCCCGACCTGCAGCCCACCTTGCCGGGGGGTGGGACAAATTCTCACAGGAGGGGAGTGAGTTGAGACAGCGTGCTCTTCTCGCCGCGTGTGTCTGCGCGGCCATCGGTCTCTCTGCGCCCGCAGCGCTCGGAGCGACCAAGTTCCACCCGCGCTATAGGAATGCGCTGGGGCTCATCCCGCCCGTCAACGGCCAGGGCAACTTCAACACCCAGGAGCCGAACGAGGCCGGCCTGCTCACGCCGGTCGTGTACCACGGCGGCGCGACGATGACCGGGGGCGTCGAGGTGCATGCGATCTTCTGGACGCCACAGGGGACAAACACGTCGTTCCCGGTTGGCCCAAACGGCAAGTCGACGCCGGACATGCTCTCACAGTTCTTCCAGGACTCCTCCGCGGCAAGCACGGGGACATCGGGGGCGCCCGGACCGTGCGACTCCGCACACCAGAGCAACTGCAACATGTTCACGGTGGAGCCTCAGTTTGGCTGGGGTACGACCCCCGGCCACATCACGAGCGGGGACAACACGATCAACTTCAACCCGGCCACGACCACCTTCCCGTCGGGGTTCAACCCTGCCGCCGACGTGATCCACGACACCAACCCGATTCCCGGCGGCACCCAGTGCACTTCGCCGCTGGCGGCGAAGTACTGCATCCTCGACTCGCAGGTTCAGACGGAGGTCGCGAGCCTCGTCACCGCCGCGGGCGGAAAGGCGGCCGGCAAGAGCGGCCTGAGGAACCTCTGGTACGTGTTCCTGCCGGCGGATGTCGACGAGTGCATCGGTCCGGATGTCTGCGGCACCAACGCGTTCGGCGGCTATCACTCGCTCTCGAACGTGAATGCCGGCAACGGCGTGACGATCTACGCCATCACGATCGACCCGACGATCGAGACCGGATCGATATCCCAGGGCGCGGACCCTCAGGGGAACCCCACCGCGGAAGTAGACATCGACATTGCCGCCCACGAGACCAACGAGGCGATGAGCGACCCCCAGGGAACCGGGTACATGAACCCGAACGGCTGGGAGATCGGGGACATGTGTGAGTTCGGTCCGCAGCGGGGAACGCCGCTCGGGTTCGCGGCCAACGGCTCGCCGTTCAACCAGCTGATCAACGGACATCAGTACTTCATCCAGGAGATGTGGTCGAACGACGGCGACTCGAACAACCCGACTCCGAGCTGCGTGCAGGGCACGAATGAGAACTCGAATCCATTGCCTCTGCCGCAGGTCAATCTGAGGCAGTTCAACAAGAAGGTTGGCGGTAATACCGAGACGGGCATCAGTGGAATGCCGGTCACGGTGACGCTGCTGCGAGGCGGCAATCCGGTCGCCACGGCCTCGACCACGACGTCAAAGGGCAGCTGGTCGGTGAGCCTCTCGCACGCCATCGGCGACGATCGCGACGAGCTCGATGTCGACTACAACAACGACAACAGCGGCCCGGGGGTGCCGTCGCCCGAGCACCAGGTGATCCTCACTGGCAACGGCGGCAATCCGTTCACCCAGTCCGGGTGGACAGGGTGGACGGCTCTCGACAACGGCGAGTTCCTGACCAACAGCCAGCCGTTCGATTCCCTGCCCGATCCAGGCAATCCGGCGCTGATCATGGGCCCGTGCTTCCAGACGGGAGTGCTGGGCTTCACGCTCAACGGCGCCGCGCAGCAGTCGCCGACCGACTTCTGCGGCACGGAGTCTGATCTGGCGGTACAGCCGATCGCGCCGGTCGCGAACAGCGACACGGTGACGGTCGGCTCGAACGACAACCGGACGTTCCAGCCACAGGACACCGGCACCCCGAACCTGACCGGCTCGCTGGTCAATCTGTCGGTGCCGGTCGGCGAGCCCGACTCGCTCTCGTCGTTCCTGTCGGCGATCACGCCGACGACGGGGTTCCCGACGTGCACGGGCGACCTCGCGACCCAGACGCTCACGTGCACGGGCCTCGTCGGCGGCGAGGCGTACACCGTGACCGACGGCGGTCAGACGCTGCACCCGACCGCCGACGACACGGGCATGGTGACGCAGGCGATGGCGATCAACCGTGGTGACTCGATCGGACTGTCGAACGGATCGAGGACGTTGACCACGCTGCACGTGGCCAACCTCCAGGTCAACATCGACGACTCCGACCCCGATGGGGTCGGGACCGGAGTCTGCTCACCGGATCTGTATTGGGGAGGCCCGCTCGACAGCGAGCCCACCAACGGCTCGGCCGGTGACGCGGGCGTCGCAGGTACGGGCACGGTCTGCCCGTCGAGCGGCGACGCCTCCGATCTGCCGCTCCCGGCGGCTCAGACGGACGAGAAGAGCGGCGGCGTGACCGAGGTCAACATCGCCGACGTCGCCGATATGTCGCCGATGGGCGCCGAGACGGTCTACGGCGCGTTCACGGCGCTGGCGGAGGCGACCGCGGGCACACCGACGATCTCGGTCAGCATCGCGCCGTCCGCGGGCGGGGCACCGGTGTTCTCGGCCGCGAACGTCGACACCGCCAACGGGGTGGCCGTGCCGGCGCTGACGCCGGGCACGTACAAGGCCACCTGGACGGTGCGCGATTCCGTCGGTGACACACGCACCCTGACCACTCGGTTCATCGAGCAACCGGGGACCCAGGGGCCACAGGGTCCGCAAGGGCCGCAAGGGTCGCAGGGGAACCCCGGTCAACAGGGCTCGCAGGGCCCGGCCGGTTCCAACGGCAACACCGGCCCGCAGGGTCCGCGCGGTCCGCAAGGGCCGGCCGGACCGAAGCCGAGGATCACCTGCAAGCTCACCGGCAGGCACCATCGGCAGATCAAGTGCACGGTCACGTTCCCGAAGAAGGCGAAGGACGTGTCCGGCTCGCTCCGTGTGCGGATCGCACGCGGGCGGACAGTCGCGGCGCTCGGCCATGCACGGCTGAGGCACGGAACGGCGACCGTCACGATGCGCGAGCTGCACCGGCTGAGCAAGGGCGCCTGGCGGATCACGCTGGTGATGTCACTGGCCCACCAGCGTCCGCAGACGTTCAGCTTCACGGCGAGGATGGGCTGAGACGACCCTCGACGTGAGCGAGCTGCGAGGGGGCGCCTCCGGGCGCCCCCTCGGGGTTAATCGGTAAGAACGCTGACCTCGGGTTGCTCGGAGTCGGCCGGAGCGCAATACTCCGGGCGGGACCGGGTCGGTTGATCCAAGGGGCGCGAGTTGATCACGGAGGAGCGTTGAGGCTGGTCGCGGGGCGTCGTGCGAGCTCGCGGCTAATGCGGGTCACGGTCGCGACGCTGTTCGCGATGCTGCTGCTCGCCTGCGCGTCCTCGTCGGCCTTCGCCGACTGGGGCTACGTCAACGGCAAGGTCACCGACTCGAGCGGGGCGGGGATCTTCAACGTGGAGGTGGACGTCTACCCGACCTCGGGGCCGAACGCGTGGGCCCCCACCATCGCCTGCACCGGCTTCGACGGCAGCTATTCCGTCGGTGAGCTGACGGGCACGTATGTGGTCGGCTTCGCGCCACAGGGCGGCCCGTACGGGACCCAGTGCTTCGGCTCCCGCAGTCCCTACGACAACCAGTACTACAACGACAAGTCCTCGCTGGCAGCCGCCGACCCGGTGTCGGTGACCCAGGGCGCCACCACCTCCGGGATCGACGCGGTGCTGGCCGCCACAGAGATCACCGGGACGGTCACCGACTCGTCGACTCACGCCGGCATCCAGGGCGTCCAGGTGGACCTGCTCGCCGCGCCCGGGCCGAATGGACGGATCATCGAGTCAACGTGCAGCGGCTCGGGCGGGAGCTACTCGTTCTGGCAGCTCGACCCGGGCACCTATTACGTCTACTTCTACCCGTCGACTCCGGACAACGACTGCGGTAGCGGAGTGAACTACCTGCCCCAGTACTACAGCGGGCAGGCGTCGGGAGGCGATCCGGTGTCTGTCGCCCAGGGCGCGGTCACCTCGAATATCGACGCCGCGCTGGACCCCGGCGGGCAGGTGACCGGACGAGTTGCCGACGCGACGGGCGCGGGCATCGCCAACGTCGAGGTCGACGTATTCAACTCGACCGACCATCGCAGCTCCTACGCCTGCACCGCGGCGGATGGCACGTACACCGTGGTCGGCCTCCCGACCGACAACTACCAGGTCCAGTTCACCGCACAGAAAGGCCTCGACCTCTGTCCCCCGTACGGCTACGACAACTTCGGGTCGCAGTCCTACAACGGAAGCGTGTCCGTGACGGCGGGATCGACCCTGTCGGGCATCGACGCGGTCTTCCATTCGGGCCCGGAGCTCACCGGGACGGTGACCGACGCCGCCACGCAAGGCCGTCTCGCGGGCGTCGAGGTGGATCTCTACGACTCCGGCGGCACCATCGTCAAGTCGGTCTGCTCAGCATCCGACGGCACCTACTCGTTCTCAGACCTTGCGACTGGCAGCTACCGCGTCGGGTTCCAGCCGACCGCTGGCCAGGACAGCTGCGGTCAGGGACTGTTCTACTTCCCGCAGTTCTACAGTGGCCGGGCGTCGCTCGCATCGGCCGATCCGATCTCGGTCACGAGTGGCGGTGCGACGGTCTCGAACGTCAACGGGCCGCTGCACTCCCAGCGGGAGGTCACCGGGACGGTGCGGGACGGATCCTCACACGCCGCTCTCGCGGGGGTCGAGGTCGACCTGTACGACTCGACCGGCAGCATCGCGGCGTGGACGTGCTCGGCGTCCGACGGCACCTACTCCTTCGCCGATCTGCCGGCCGGCAACTACCGGGCGGGTTTCGACCCGACGGCCGGGAGCGACTCCTGCGGACCCGGGTTGGAGTACTTCGGTCAGTTCTACAACGGGAAATCGTCGCTCGGCTCAGCCGATCAGATCCCGGTGGCTTCGGGGTCGACCGCCTCGGGGATCGATGCGGCGCTGGTCGCCGGAGGGAAGATCACCGGGACCGTGATCGACGCCTCCTCGCGCGCCGCGCTGGGGAAGGTCGAGGTCGACGTGTACGACTCGGGCGGCGGCGCGGTCGCCCACGTGTGCACGGCATCGAACGGGACGTACACGGTCTCGATGCTGGCGGCCGGTACGTACCGCGTCGGGTTCGTGGGCAGCATCACGGGCGCCCGTTGCGCGACGGCGGCGGACTACGTCCCCCAGTACTTCGACCGGCAGACGTCGCTGGCCTCGGCAGATCCGGTATCCGTCTCGAGCGGTGCGACGGCGACGAGCGTCAACGCGAAGCTGATCTCCGCCCCGCCGTCGGGCACGGTCAGGATCGACGGCGGCGCGAAGTCGACGAACAATGCTGGCCTGCGCTTGTCGCTCGGCGCCACCACCGGGCGCCCGATCACGGCGATGGCGCTATCCCTCGACGGCGGCCCGTATGGCTCCTTCCAGCCGTTCTCCACGAGCGCCACGGTCAACGTCCCGGCGACCGAGGGCACCCACACCGTCGCGGTCAAGTTCCGCAACGGCACCGGTGCGGTGAGCCAGCCCGCAACCGGCTCGATCTACCTGGTCCGGACGGCACCGACGATTACGTCGATCAGCGGGGATGCCGGATCGCCGGCGGGCGGCAACACGGTGACCGTCAGCGGCACGCATCTCGCCCCGGGAGCGGCGGTGACGTTCGGCGGCACCCCGTCACCGACCGTCAAGTTCGTCAGCGGCTCGACGCTGAGGCTGACGGTGCCGGCGCGCTCGCCCGGTGCCGCGCAGGTGACGGTCACCACGGTCGCGGGGTCGAGTGCCGCCACCGTCAACTCGCTCTATGCGTACGGCGCGCCGACGGTATCTCAGGTCGCGCCCGACGCCGGCAGCACCTCCGGCGGCAACACGGTCACGATCCAGGGCAACGGGTTCGTCCCGGGGACCACGGTGATGTTCTCGACGGTGAATCCGGGCACGAAGGTGTCGGTCCAGTCCGGTACGCGGCTGACCGTCGTTGCGCCGCCGCGTTCCCGCGGGACGATCAACGTGTTCGTCGCCAATCCCGCCGGGACCAGTGCGAAGACGAACAGCGACCTTTACGCGTACGGCCCGCCGGCGATCAGCTCGTTCACGCCGGCCTCCGGGAACGCGGGTGGCGTGGTCACGATCGACGGCGTGAGCTTCGCGCCGGGAGCGACCGTGAAGTTCGGCGGGCGGTCCTCGCCGTCCGTCAGGCTGATGTCGTTGAGTGAGCTTCAGGCGACCGTCCCGACGGGCGTGAGCGCCGGGCCGATCTCGGTGACGACACCGGCCGGCACGGGTTCGAGCTCCGCCACGTTCACGCCCTCGCCGTGAGCAGCACCGCCGGCGGGTGCTGGCGACTTCTACCGTCCCCCGGCCTTCGCGTGGGCTCGCATCTCGGAGCGGATCCGCTCGAGGCGCGGCTCGGCGTGCTGGTCGACGTGTGTCATCGCGGCGGCCACCGCGGGGTGGACGGACGCGATCTGCGCCTGCATCTCGTGTGCGACCGCGCGGTAGCTCGGGTGGCCCTCGCGGCCTGAGCGGAGCTCGATCAGCTGCATCGCCTCGCGGGCATTGAGGTCGAGGATGAACCGGATCCGGTAGCCGAGGCAGAGCGCGTACGGCGCGGCGGTCGACAGCCCCACGTCGCGCAGCCGCTCGTACTCCGCCCGCGAGCGCGCGAGCGCCCGCTGGTACTCCTCGCCGCACCCGGCGAGCTCGACCTGCTCGGGAATCCCCGCGCCCAGATCCGGCGTCAGCGACTGCCACTGGACTGTCAGCATCCGGTGGCGCTGCAGGTCCCGGAACGCCCCGTAGTCGGCGACGATCTCGAACCGGTAGCGGAGCGCCTCGAACCCACGACCCGGCCGGTGCCGCCGATTCGACCGGGCGCCGACGAGCTCCGCCAGCAGCCGCCCCCGCTCGTCGGCATCGAGGCCGGCGACGGCGTCGCGTACGGTCTCCTCCGGGCAGGTGCTCGACTCGAACAGCAGCGCCGCGAGCAGGTCGTCCTCGTCCCCCTCCGCCCGCAGCAGTGTGACCGAGGGTCCGAGGCGGAGGGCGTCCGCCTCGTCGCGCAACCCGAGCCGCTCGGACCAGCGCTCGCCCGCCTGGGCGCGGGACTCGAGGTAGGAGATCCACTCGCCGCCTCGCTCGGGCCGCTCGACCCGGGCGACGAAGCTCGGCATCACGGTCTTGATCTCGTCGAGGATCATCGACCCGTAACGCCGCGCCTCGGGGAGTGGGTGGGCGAGCAGGTGGAGGATCAGCTGCTCGTACGTCTGGCCGGTCGCGAAGATGCCCATGTGCGAGAGCGAGCTCGCGGGCAGCAGCCCGCGGAGCAAGTCGAACGCCTTGGCCTTGATCGCCCGTGCGTACGCCGGCTCGGGCTCATCTGGTGAGCGGGGGAACTCCCGCTCGGCCCAGGAGACGACGCGCGGCAGGGCGCGCGAGTACGTGTTGAACAGCTCGTCCATCGCGGCCGTGTACTCCGGTCCGAGCTCGGGGTCGCGGTAGTAGCGGTAACCGCCGGGTGGGTCCGGCATCGGCGTGTCGTAGGCGATGTATCGGGTCGATTGCTCGAGGTACGCCCCCAGCCGCGGCCGCTGGAGGATCTTCGTGAGCACGTTCGAGACCCACTCGCAGGCGACGTGCGCGCCCCCGAGCTGGGCGACCGAGTCGTCTCCGTAGCCGACGAAGATCCGCTCGTACAGCTGGGCGGCGCGGTTCCCCTCGTCGCCGTCCCAGCCGGGCGCATCGGGCAGGTCGGTGGAGAACTCATCGAGGAACAGCCTCCGCAGCGTGCCGGGGTAGCGGGAGTAGCGCGCGAACAGTGCCCCCTTCACCGTCTCCGGGAGGTTGACCAGCGCAAACACCGGCCGGTCGAGGTTCGTGAAGTGCGCCGTCAGGCGCGCGCGCTCTGCCTCGCTGAAGCTCTCGACCGGGTACTGCACGGGCGGTCGATCGTAGCGGGGGAGTCGGCGGTCTCGGGCTCGCGTCAGGCGACGCGATGCGGACCGAAGCCGGGGTCTTGCTCCCCGAGCTCGAGGATCGCCTGCTTGTCGGCCACGCGGCAGTACCTGCGGGTGACGGGCCCGAGCTCGAGCAGCTCGCGCGCTGCCTTCGAATCGACGACGCGTGGCGGCTTGACCGCGAACGTCCGCCCGCCGCGGACCACGTGACCGCCGCCTTTGAGGAGGTTCCGCACCCAGTCAGACTCCTCGCCGTAGAGCACGGGCACGATCAGCCCCTCGTGGACCCTGAAGGCGAGCACCGGGGTCCGGTACGGCCGTCCGGATCGCCGCCCACGGTGAAGGATCACGGTCCAGGGTGGCAGCAGCCATGCATAGACGCCCTGGATGCGGTTGGTGACGTGGCTGTTGAACCGCGCGACTTGCCTCGGAACCTTCATCTAAACGCTCATCCCACCGTCGACGACCAGCGTCGTGCCGGTCACAAACGCGCTGTCGTCGCTCGCGAGGAACGCGACCGCGGCCGCGATCTCGTCCGGCGTGGCATGCCGGGAGAGCGGGATCATCTGCTCGAACACCTTCGCGGACTCCTCGGCCGAGGCGCCGATCGCCTCGAGCTCGATCGCCCGCTGGAACTCGTTGTCCGTCGGCCCGGGGTGGATCGTGTTGACGCGGATGCCGTTCGGGGCCATCTCCTTGGCGGCGGTCCGCATCAGCCCAACAACCGCGTGCTTGGAGGTCGCGTAGCCCGCGATCCCGGGATCGGAGGTCAGGCCGACGACGCTCGAGTTGATGACCAGGCTGCCGCCGCGCTCCATCGCCGCCAGCGCGTACTTGGCGACCAGGAAGCTGCCGAGCACGTTGACCGCGATCACGCGCTCGAACTCCGCCACCGGGTAGTCGATCACCGGCGCGATCGGGCCGGCGACGCCGGCGTTGGCGAACGCGATGTCGAGGCGGCCGAAGCGCTCGACGGTCGCGCGCACCGCGTTCTCGACCTGGTCCGCCTGCGTGACGTCGGCGGCGTGCCAGGCGATCCGATCGGAGCCGGCCGCCGCCCGCTCGAGCTTGCCCGCGTCGAGGTCGACGATCATCGCGCTCGCGCCCTCGGAGCACAGCCTGCGCGCCGTCGCCAGACCGATGCTCCCGGCGCCGCCGGTGATCATCGCGACCCTGCCGTCGAACCGCATTAGTGGACCCGTCCGAACGAGCCCACTAGAACAGCCCGCTGAAGGCGTGTCCAGCGTGGGCGACGAAGTTGAACAGCGGCGAGGGGAAGATCCCGAGCACGATCACGGCCGCGGCGAAGGCGACCGCGACGAACCAGACCTCGGGGCTCGTATGTGAGGCCGCGTCTGCCTCGGGCGAGCCGCCGGCGATCGGCACCAGCGCGGCCTCGCCGGTCGCGACGGTCGGCCCGACGGGCCGCATCCACATCGTCGCCACCACGCGGAGGTAGTAGCCGAGCGAGATCATCGCGCCGACCACGAGCACGATCGCGAGCCACGTGTAGTCGCCGTTGACGAGCGCGTGGATCAGCTGGAACTTGCCGATGAACCCGACCGTCCCGGGGACCCCGGCGAGCCCGAGCATGCCGATCGTCATCGCGCCCGCGAGCCATGGCTTGCGGGATGCGAGGCCGGCCAGTCCCGAGATGTCGTCGCCGAGCTCGGGGTTCGACCGCTCGGACGCCACGATCACCGCGAACGGCGCGAGGTTCATCACCAGGTACGCGAACAGATAGAAGACGGTCGCCTGCACGCCGAGCTGGGTGCCGACGACGACGCCGGACAGCATGTACCCGGCCTGCGCGACGCCGGAGTAGCCGAGCATCCGCTTGAGCGAGGACTGCCCGAGCGCGCCGACGTTGCCGACGATGATCGTGATCGCCGCGATCGCCGCGATGATCGGGGCCCACGTGTCCTGCGCGCCGATCGCGGCGACGTCGAAGAACCGCAGGAAGACGCCGAGCGCTGCCGCCTTGGTCGCGGTCGCCATGAACGCCGTGATCGGCGTTGGCGCGCCCTCGTAGACGTCGGGCGTCCACTGGTGGAACGGGGCGACGGACGCCTTGAACGCGAACCCGACCAGCACCAGCCCGAGACCGGTCAGCACCATCGGGTCGCCGAGGACTCCGCCCGCGAGCTTCCCGACCGACAGCGCGGCGCCGATCGACGCGAAGCCCGTTGAGCCGGTCGCGCCGTACACGAGCGCGAGGCCGTAGACGAGCGTCGCCGACCCCACCGACCCGATCACCAGGTACTTCAGCCCCGACTCGAGCGAGCCCTCACGTCTCGTCTCTGACGCGCACAGCACGTACAGCGGGATCGACAGCAGCTCGATCGCCAGGAACACGCTGATCAGGTCCTGCGCGGACACGAGCACCGCCATCCCGAACGCGCTCAGCAGCAGCAGCGCGTGGTACTCGCCGTGGCCGGCCTCGCGTGGGGCGACGTCGCGCCACGACAGCAGCACCGTCGCGATCCCGGCGACCGCGAACAGCATGTCGAGCTCGAGCGCGAGGTCGTCGATCCGGAGCGCTCCGGAGATGATCGAGGCGGGGTGGTGGAAGCGCCAGATCGCGAACCCGATCGACGCAAGGAAGGCGACGATCGCGAGCATCGGGACGACCCGGTGACGAACGAACCTGGACGGCAGCAGCCCGACCATCAGCACGATCAGCCCGCCGCCGACAAGCGCCAAGAGCGGGGAGAACGCGGCCCAGTCGATGTGCGGGCCCTTGAGCGTGACGGCAGCGAGCGAGTTCATCGCTGCGCCACCTTGTTGTAGGGGTTCGCGCTTGCGGCCTCAACCACCTTCGCCGGTGCGACCGCCGCCTTCACGGACTGCTCGGTCCGGCGCAGCCCGAACTGTGGATAGAACGCGAGCGCGAGGATCACGAGCACGATCGGTACCAGCACAACCGCGTCGTTCAACCCGATTTCCCTGGAGGTGACCTTCGGTCCCACGCGGTTGTGCATCGCGCCGATGTACAACCGCAGCGCGTAGTACGCGGCGCCGACCACCCCCGCGAACGCGATGATCGAGATCGCCAGCTTGGACTGGAACACGCCCAGCAGGATGTTGAACTCGCCGATGAAGTTGGCCGAGCCGGGCATCGCCAGCGTCGCGAACGTGACGATCAGGGCGAGCGCGGCGAGCACCGGCGCGCGGAACGCGATCCCACCCATGTCCTTGAGCATCTCCGAGCCGCCGGCGCGGGCGGCGAGCGCGGCGACGATGAAGAACAGCGGTGCGGTCACAAGCCCGTGGTTGAGCATCTGGAACAGCGCGCCCTGGGCGCCGGTGGGCTGCAGCGAGAAGATCCCGAGCGTGATGAAGCTGAGCTGCGCGACGCTCGAGTAGGCGACCACGAGCCGCGCGTCGGGCGTCGTGAACGCGACCGCGGTCGACCACAGGATCGAGACGAGCGCGACGATCAGCAGCAACATCTGGAAATGGACGGTCGCGAACGGGAACAGCGGCAGCACGATCCGCAAGAAGCCGTACGCGGCGACCTTCGAGACGACGCCCGAGAACACGGCGACGGCGGGGATCGGCATCGACTTGTACCCGTCGGCGAGCCAGCCGTGGAACGGAACCAGCGGCATCTTCACGAAGAACGCGAACGCGAAGCACAGGAAGATCCATTCCTGCGAGGCATGCGACAGCGGCAGGTGCTGCAGCGCCGAGAACGCGAAGTTGATCGGGGTCCCGTGCTGGTCGGACGCAAGCACGCCGGTCGCGATCGCGGCGACCAGCATGAAGAACGAGCCGACCAGCGTGTAGACGACGAGCTTGGTCGTCGCCCGCACCCGCTCGCCGGTCCCGAACATCCCGACCAGGAAGTAGAACGGGATCAGCATCAGGTCGAAGAAGGCCACGAACAGCGCCAGGTCCTGGCAGCAGAAGGCGCCGAGCACGGCGCTCTGCGCGAGCCCGAAGTGGAAGTAGAAGACCCGCGGCCGGTCCCACTCGCGGAACGCCGACCACACGAGCGAGGCCGTGAACAGGATGCAGGTCAGCATCACGAGCAGCACGTTCAAGCCGTCCAGGCCGAGCTTGTAGTGGATCCCGAGCGATGAGATCCAGAGCGTGTCGGTCTTGAACTGGAGCCCGGGCTGGCCGATCTTGAACCGGACCAGGAACGAGATCGCGATCCCGAGCGTGACGAGGCTGCCGACGGCGGTGAAGCGGCCGACGAGTCGAGCCGGGACCACCAGGGTCGCGACGAGCGAGATCGCGAGCGGCAGCCAGATAAGGATCGAGAGAGTCATCGGCTACGAGCTCGACACCAGGAAGTAGAGAGCGACGCCGCCGAGGCAGACGATCATCCCGGCGGCGTAGTAGCGCAGGAAGCCCGTCTGGAAGCGGCGAACAGCGGCCGACCCTGCGCGCACGACGCCCACCGCTCCGCCGGTGACGAAGCTCTGAATCACCGAGCGCTCGAGCACCGTGTCGGCGACTCGTCCGAACCACAGCACGGGCCGGACGATCAGGAGGTCGATCGCCTCGTCGAAGTACCACTTGTGCCAGAGGAAGCCGTACACCGCCGCGAACCGCTCACGCAGCTGGGTGGACCTGCCGCGCTTGACGATGTAGATCCGGTAGGCGACGAAGATTCCGGCGATCGCGATCACGGCGCCGATCACGAGACCCGTCCACGCCGACCCGTCGGAAACCTGGATGTGTTCAAGCCGCGAGTCGGCGAACGTCGGCGCCAGGAACCTCGTGATGGCGTCGTCGACGCCCGGGATCTGGACGGCACCCGCGCCCAGCGCGAGGATCGCGAGCAGGCTCATCGCGATCTTCATTGGCATCTCGCGCTCGGCGATGTAGTGGCCCGGCCCGGGAAAGCCGACGTCGGTGTCCTCCTCTTCGCCGGTCATCGGGTTGCGCGGCACGTCGGCGTGGTGGAGGTGGCCCTGCTCGAGCTCGCGGGCCTCCGGGACGGGGTCGCCGAAGAACGCGCGGAAGATCATCCGGAAGGTGTAGATCCCGGTCAGGAACGCGCCGACGTAGCCGAGGATCCCGAGGATCTCGAACTGCCCGGGGCGGTTGTCCAGGTAGCCGAGGATGTCGTCCTTCGACAGCCAGCCGGAGAACGGCGGCATCCCGGACAGGGCTAAGCCGCCGACCACGAACGCGACGAACGTGAACGGCAGCGCCTTGCGGAAGCCGCCCATTCGGTCGAGCGACTGGACGCCCGCCATCGCGCCGATGATCGAGCCCGCCGCCATGAACAGCAGCGCCTTGAAGAACGCGTGCGTCATCAGGTGGAACAGCCCGGCGGCGTACGCGCCGACGCAGACGGCCATGATCATGTAGCCGATCTGGGACATCGTCGAGTACGCGATCACGCGTTTGATGTCGACCTGGACGATCGCGACCGTCGCCGCGATCAAGAGCGTCAGGCAGCCGCCGATCGCGCCCACATCCGCCGCCGTCGGGGCGTGCTCGAACAGCGGGTGCATGCGCGCGATCAGGTAGACGCCGGCGGTGACCATCGTCGCGGCGTGGATCAGCGCGGAGACGGGGGTGGGGCCCTCCATCGCATCGGGAAGCCAGGTGTGGAGCGGGACCTGCGCCGACTTCGCGAACGCGCCGACCAGCAGGAACAGGCAGGCGATCACGAGCTCCGGCTGGTTGTGCGTGAACACATGGCGGACCTCGTGGAACGTCTTGAGGAAGCCGACGGTGCCCGTGTGCTTGAACAGGAAGAACGTGCCGAGCACGAGCCCGACATCGCCGACGACGTTGATGACGAACGCCTTGATGCCCGCGCGGGTCGCGGTCGCGCGCCGGTACCAGAACGAGATCAGCATGTAGGAGGCGGCGCCGACGAACGCCCAGCCGACGATCAGCAGGATGAAGTTGCCCGCCAGGACGAGCAGCAGCATCGAGAAGACGAAGTAGTTCAGGTAGGCGAAGTAGCGCCTGAAGCCCTCGTCCTTCCACATGTACGTGACCGAGTACAGGTGGATCAGCGCCGAGACCCCGGAGACGATCAGGATCATGAAGATCGACAGCGGGTCGACCAGGATCTGGACGTTCGCGTCGACGCCGACGCTGAAGTCGTAGCTCCACAGCGACGAGGTCAGCACCCGGCTCGATTCGTTGCGGTCGAGGGTCCCGATCAGCGTCAGCACCGCGAACACGAACGCGAGGAAGATCGCGAGCGTGCCGAGCCAGCCAGCGGTGCGGCCCGGCATCCAGCGGTGCCCGAGCGCGATCAGGACGGTCCCGAGCAGTGGGCAGAGCAGCACGAGCCAGGCGAAGGTGGTGACGTGGGCGGCACACTGATTACCCGTGGAGTTCGGAGAGCTCGTCGACGTCGATCGGGAGGCGACGGCGGTAGATCGCGACGATCAGCCCCAGCCCGACGGTGACCTCGGCGGCCGCGACGACCATCACGATCAGCGCGAAGACCTGCCCCGACTCGCCGCCCCACATCCGCGCGAACGCGACCAGCGCGAGGTTGGCGCCGTTCAGCATCAGCTCGAGGCACAGGAGGATGCTGAGCGGATTGCGCCGCGTGAGCACGCCGCCGGCGCCGATGCAGAAGACCAGCGCGGAGACGACGAGGTACCAGCCGATGTTCACGCTAGCGCCGCCATTACCAGCCTCCGGTGGGCGTCGGCTCGGGCTTCTCGGGCTCGGCTGCGCCGTCGGCCTCCGGGTGCAGCAGCTCGTCGTAGCGGGTCGAGCGCACGCCGGCGGCCTCCGCCATCGTGCCCGCGTAATCGGGCTCGCGGAGGCGGATCCGCACCGGCTCCTCGTCGCCGCCCTCGAGCCCGCGACGGCGGCGAGCGAGGACGACGGCGCCGACGGCCGCGACCAGCAGCAGAATCGATGCGGCCTCGAACGCGAACAGGTACCTGGTCAAGAGCTGCGTCCCGATGTGGGCCGGCTGCCCGAAGCCCGCGTGGATCGGGGCGCCCTTGGTCTTGACGCCCTTGAGCGCCGAGCCCAGCATCGCGATGCACAGCTCGACCGCGACCGCGAGAGCGAACAGCGGCCCGAGCACCTTCAGCACCGCGCCGCTCGGGACCTGCTCGGCGCCGCCGATGTACGAGACCACGAACACGTACAGGACCATCACCGCGCCGGCGTAGACGACGACCTGTGCGGCCGCGACGAACTCGGCGTGCAGCAGCAGGAACAGCGCCGCCAGGCAGACGAGGTGGAACGCCAGCGACAGCACGCTGTAGAAGGGGTTGCGCAGCAGCACCACCCCGAGCGCGCCGCCGAGCGCGCCGATCGCCGCGACGAAGAAGATGAACTGGGTCACCCGCCCGCCCTCACTCGCCCTCCGTCCGGAGCGGCGTCCTCTCGATCGACTCGGCGAGCAGCATCTCCTTGGTGAAGATCAGGTCCGAGCGGGTGTAGTCAGACAGCTCGTAGTCGTGGCCCATCGTGATCGCGTCGAACGGGCACGCGACCTCGCAGTAGCCGCAGAAGATGCAGCGGCTCAGGTTGATCTCGTAGACCGCGGCGTATCGCTCGCCCGCGGACACCCGGTTCTCCGGCGTGTTCTCGGCGGCGACGACGCGGATGCAGTCGGCGGGGCAGGCGGCGGCGCAGAGCGAGCAGCCGACGCACTTCTCGAGGCCGGTGTCCTCGAACCGGTGGAGCTTGTGACGTCCGCGGAAGCGCGGGTAGACCGGGACCTTCTCCTCCGGGTACTGGATCGTCGTCGGGCCCTCGACGATCCGGGAGAACGTCGTCTTCAGCCCGCGGAGCGTCTCGCCGAATGCGCGGTACGCGCCGGCGGCCGGGCCTGGGGCCGGCTCGCGGACGACCTGGATGACGTCGTCGCCGGGGTCGTAACTCATGACACCACCACGATCGCGGTCACCAGCGCGTTGAGCGTCGCAAGCGGCAACAGCACCTTCCAGCCGAACGACATCAGCTGGTCGTAGCGGAGCCGCGGGAGCGTCGCGCGAATCCAGATGAAGAACGTCAGCACGATCGCGATCTTCACGAGCACGACGATCGGGTCGACCCAGCCGGGCGGGTGGATCCCGAACGGCATCAGCCAGCCGCCGAGGAACACCGTCACCGCGATCCCCGAGACGACGATCATGTTCGCGTACTCGGCGAACAGGTACGCGACGAACGCGGTGCCGCCGTACTCGGCGAAGTAGCCGATGATCTCCGAGTCGGCCTCGACCAGGTCGAACGGGGCGCGGTTGGTCTCGGCGAACGACGCGATCATGAAGATCGTGAAGCCGACGATCTGTGGCAGGAAGAACCAGATGTTGCCCTGTGCGTGGACGATCCCGGTCAGCGACAGTGTCTGAGCGGTGATCACGA
Source organism: uncultured Solirubrobacterales bacterium (assembly GCA_963788565.1). Classification (GTDB taxonomy): domain Bacteria; phylum Actinomycetota; class Thermoleophilia; order Solirubrobacterales; family Solirubrobacteraceae; genus Palsa-465. The sequence goes on from CAWBHJ010000003.1 coordinate 684,999, forward strand.
CACCGAGCAGCGCGAGCCCCTGGGCGACCTCGTATGAGATCAGCTGCGCGGCGCCGCGCATCGCGCCGAGGAACGCGTACTTCGAGCCCGAGGCCCAGCCGCCGAGCATGATCCCGTAGAACGAGATCCCCGCCAGCGCGAACACGTACAGCGGGCCGATCGAGACGTCGATCCCGTACAGACCGACCGGTGTCCCGAAGATGTTCTGGACGCCGCCGAACGGGATGATCGCCAGCGACCCGACCGCGGTCAGGATCGCGATCGCCGGCGCCAGCCGGTACAGGAACCCGACGCTGGTCGTCGGCCGCGACGGCTCCTTGGTCGCGAACTTGACGATCTCGGCCAGCGGCTGCATGAGCCCGAACGGACCGACCCGGTTGGGGCCGTAGCGGTTCTGGAAGCGGCCGAGCAGCTTGCGCTCGTAGACGATCAGGATCGGCAGCAGCGCGAAGATCACCAGGAAGATCGCCAGCGACTTGACGATCTGGATCCACCACGGCTCGACGTAGTTGACGAGGCCGAGCACCGTCACGGCTTGCTGATCTCCACGGTCGGCTCGGTCAGCGCGTTGGCGGAGTCCTGCGCGATCCCGGTCGCGAGGAACACGGTCCCCTCGGGGACGCCGGAGCGGACGACGGCGGCGGCGCTGAGGCGCGTTCCGTTCTGCGAGACCTCGATCGTGTCCCCGGACGCGATCCCGAGCCGGGCGGCGTCCTCGGGCGAGAGCTCGGCCTGCTGGTGGGCGATCGTGTACTGGAGCGAGGGCGAGATCTCGACCTCGGGAGAGGCCCAGATCGGGCGGTAGGTACCGAGGCGAAACGCACCGTATTCCGGTGCCTCATGGGCGGGAGCGGAGGTTTGGGTGATTGTGACCTCCTCGCGGTCAAAATCTCCCAGATCGGGGAACTTCGAAGCGCCCGCACCCTCCTGCCAGCGCACGCCCCGGCCGCCGATTGACTCCAAAGTGATGCCCTCGTAGAACGGGACCGCCTCGGCGAGCTGCGCGAACGCCATCGGCGAGGTCAGCACGCTCACGTCGAGACCGCACCGACGAGCGATATCGGCGATCGCCCGCCAGCCAGCGCGGACCTCCTCCGGATGGGCGATCGCGGTCCGCAGCCGCTGCAGCCGGCCGTCCGGGTGGACGACCGTGCCGTCCTTCTCGGCGTACGTGTCGGCGGGGAAGATGACGTTCGCGTGCTCGCGCAGGCCCTCGGTCAGCACCGACGCGTGCGCGACCACCAGCCCGGCCCGCTGCAGCGCCCGCTCCCAGGCGGCGCGGTTCGGCTGGTCGCGGACGGGGTCGGTCTCGAAGAGGTAGTAGGCGGTGTTCTCGCCGTCCGGCATCTCGGTCGCGGCCAGACCCGCCTCGGCCACCGGCGCGTAGCCGGGGCCGGCGAACGGCAGCACGCCCGCCTCGCGAAGGCCGCGGCCGTTCGAGCCCGACGGGATCTCGAGCAGCCCGGCGCCGTCGCGCCCGGCGAGTCCGAGCTGATCCGCCAGCGCCAGCAGTGCCTCGGCGGCGGCGGGCCCGACCCGCTCGCCCCAGACGATCACGATGTCCTCGCCGGCCTCGCGCAGCGAATCCGCGAGCCCGCCGAGCACCGACGCCTCCTCGCCAGGGTCGTACCTGATCACCCGGGTCGCGTTCGCGTCGAGCGCGCTCGGCCGGGCGGTCGCGACGACCAGCTTCATGCCGTGGCGCCTGACGCCCTTGCGGATCCGCAGGTCGAGGATCGGCATGTCGTCGAGCGGTTCGCAGCCGAACACGAGCACGGTGTGCGCGAACTCGACGTCGGGAACGGTCGCCTGCAGTGCGGGCGCCGCCAGCGCGCGGGTCAGCTCCCCGGACAGCCCGGTGACCCGGCAGTCCAGATCGGAGGACCCGAGCGCCTCGCGCGCGAGCCGCTGGATCAGGAAGCCCTCCTCGTTCGTCGCCTGCCCACCGACCAGAGTGCCGACGCGGCCCGAGTGCTTGCTCAGCCCGGCGGCGGCATCGAGCGCGCGCTCCCACGAGGCCTCGCGCAGCTCACCGCCCTCGCGGACCAGCGGCACGGTGATCCGGTCGTCGACGTGCATCGCCTGGTAGGCGAACCGGCCCTTGTCGCACAGCCAGCCGTCGTCGACTCCCTCGTTGCCGGGGTCGCGCGCGGTGACGCGCATCACCTTCTCGTCGCGGACCGTGAACTCGACGTTGCACTGCGCCGGGCACAGCGTGCAGATCCCGCCGGCGCCCTCGATGTCCCACGGCCGGGCGCGGAACCGGTACGGCTTCGAGGTCAGCGCGCCGACCGGGCACAGCTCGATGATGTTGCCGCTGAACGGGGCGACGTACGGGTGGCCGTCGTGGGTCGCGACGAACGTGTGCGCGCCGCGTTCGGCGAAGATCAGCTGGTAGTCCTCGGCGACCTCCTGCGAGAACCGCACGCAGCGGTAGCACAGGATGCACCGCTCGCGGTCGATCGCGATCACCGGTGACAGCGACAGCGGCTTGACGAAGTGGCGCTTGGGCTCGATGAACCGGGACTTGCCTAGGCCCCAGCCGAACGTGATGTCCTGAAGCGGGCACTCGCCGCCCTTGTCGCACACCGGGCAGTCGAGCGGGTGGTTGACAAGCAGAAACTCGACGACCGCGTTCTGCGCGGTGTGGACTCGCTCGGTGTGGGTGTGCACGACCATCCCGTCCTTGACCGGGGTCGAGCACGAAGTCTGGAGCTTCGGGATGCCCTCGATCTCGACCAGGCACATGCGGCACGCCCCGACCGGGTGCCCGAGCTTCGGCTGGTAGCAGAAGTACGGGATCTCAACGTCGCCCTCTTTCGCCGCATCGACGAGCATCTGGCCCTCGGGCGCCTTCACCTCGCGGCCGTCGATCGTCAGCTGGATGATCTTCTCTTCGGGACGGGGCATGGAGCTCCGGGATCAGTGAACCGGGACGGGTCCGGCGTGCTCGTCGGCGACGCCGATCGGGATCACATCTTCGGCCGAGCCCGCGGCGGCCCGCTCTCGTGCTGCCTCGATCTCGGCTTCCAGCTCTTCGCGGAACTTCTCGACCATCGAGCCGACCGGCATCGCCATCGCGTCACCGAGCACGCACAGGCAGTTGCCGATGATGTGCGTCTGGACGTTGGCCATGATGTCGAGGTCCATCGGCGTGGCTTCGCCCGATTCGATCCGCTGCACCATCTTCAGCGTCCAGTTCGTCCCTTCGCGGCACGGGACGCACTTGCCGCAGGACTCGTGCGCGTAGAACTTGACGAGCTTGTGCATCACCTCGAGCACCGAGTGCGAGTCGTCGACGACGATGATCGCGCCGGAGCCGAGCATCGAGCCGGCCTTCGCCATCGTGTCGAAGTCGTACGCCAGGTCGAGGTCGTCCTTGGTCAGCACCGGCGAGCTCGAGCCGCCGGGGAACCAGAACTTGACCTCGCGCCCGTCGGGCGGTCCTCCGGCCAGCTCGTAGATCAGATGGCGCGAGGGGACGCCGAGCGGAACCTCGTAGTTGCCGGGCCGCTTGACGTTGCCTGATACCGAGACGACCTTCGTCCCGGTCGAGGTCTCGGTGCCGAGCTTCGCGTACTCCTTGCCGCCCAGCTTCATGATCGCCGGGACGGTGTAGAGCGTCTCCACGTTGTTGACCAGCGTCGGGCCGTCGTACAGGCCCTCGATTGCCGGGAACGGCGGCTTCAGGCGCGGGTTGCCGCGCTTGCCCTCGAGCGAGTCGAGCAGGCCGGTCTCCTCGCCGCAGATGTACGCGCCGGCGCCGCGGTGGAGCACCAGCGAGACCGAGTGCTCGGAGCCGAGGATCCGCTCGCCGATGTAGCCGGCCTCGTATGCCTCGGCGATCGCCGCGTCGAGGATGTCGGCCTGATAGGCGTACTCGCCGCGGATGTAGATGAACGCGCGGTCGATCTCCGCGGCCCACGAGGCGATCAGGATCCCCTCGATCAGCATGTGCGGGTTCTTCTGCATCAGCTCGCGGTCCTTGAACGTCCCCGGCTCCGACTCGTCCGCGTTGCAGACGAGGTACTTCTCCATCTCGCCGTGCGGGAGGAAGCCCGCCTTCTGGCCCATCCGGAACCCAGCGCCGCCGCGGCCGCGGATGCTCGAGTCGCTGATCTGGCCGAGCACCTCGTTGGGCGTCATCGCGAGCGCCTTGCGCAGCTGCTGGTAGCCGCCGCGGCGCTCGTACACCGGCAGCGTGCTGAGGCCAGGCTCGTCGATCCCGTCGAACAGCAGCAGCATCAGTAGCCCTCCCGCTCTCGCTGCGCCACAACCTGCGGGTCGACGCTCTTGCGGAACCTCAGCTGCTTTGACTCGAGCACCGGCCGGCCCGCCTGAAGGTCCTCGACGATCCGTGCGGCGTCATCGTCGACGAGCGGGCCGAGGTACTCGCCGTCGACCGACGCCATCGGGGCGATGTCGCAGGCGCCGAGGCACTCGAACGCGCGCACGTGCACGTCGGGGTGCTCCGCGGCGGCAGCGATCATCGCCTCGTACAGCTGGTCGGCCCCGAGCAGCGAGCACGAGATGTTCGTACAGACGTACACATCGTGGTGACCGACGAGCTCGGGCTCGGTCTCGAGCATGTCGTAGAACGTCGCGACGCTCGTCAGGTAGGCAGGGGTGACCCGCATCACCGCCGCAACCTGGTCGATCGCCTCGGGCGACAGCCATCCATGCAGCTGCTGCGCCGCGTGCAGGGCGGGCAGCGACGCCGAGTGGCGGTCGGGGTACTTGGACATCGCATGCTCGATGTCGCGGCGGAGCTCGTCGGGGACCGGCGTCGTCTCCGGGTCCGGGATGACCGCCGGGTCCTTGTCGAGGTCGACCTCGAGATCCCAGCCCGGGACGCGCGAGCCGTGGCCGAAGCGGGGGACGTGCGGCTTGTCTTCCGAGTCGAACCCGCTCATCCCGCTCATCGGTCGATTCCCCCGAGGATCGGGTCGAGCATCGCCAGCGTCGCGATCAGGTCGGCGATGTAGCCGTCGCGGACCATCGGCGCCAGCGCCTGGAGGTTCGAGAAGCTGGGGTCGCGCACGTGCACCCGCGCCGGCTTCGCCGAGCCGTCGGAGCGGACGAAGCAGCCGAGCTCGCCCCGCGGGCCCTCGATCGGGTAGTACGCCTCGCCAGGCGGCACCCGGAAGCCCTCGGTGACGAGCTTGAAGTGGTGGATCAGCGCCTCCATCGAGGTCGCGAGCTCGTGGCGCGGCGGCAGCGCGACCTTGCGGTCGGAGGTGATGAACGGCCCCTCGGGGAGCCCGTCGAGCGCCTGCTCGATGATCTTGACCGACTCGTAGAACTCCGCGTGGCGCACGCGGAAACGGTCGTAGTTGTCGCCGACCGTCCCGACCGGGATCTTGAAGTCGAAGTGGTCGTAGCTCGAGTACGGCTGAGCCTTGCGCAGGTCCCACGGATGGCCGGTCGCGCGCAGCAGCGGTCCCGTGACCCCGAGCTTCAGCATCGTCTCCTGGTCGACGATCCCGGTTCCGCGCAGGCGCTCGATCGCGATCTGGTTCTTCTCGAGCAGGTCGGCGTACTGGTCGGCCCGCCGCGGCATGATCTCGATGAACTTCCGGAGCCTCTGCTCGAAGCCCTGCGGAATGTCCTCGAACACGCCTCCGACCTGGATGTATCGCGTGTGCATCCGCGCACCCGACGACATCTCGAACAGGTCGAGCACGGTCTCGCGCTCGCGGAAGCAGTACCAGAACATCGAGATCGCCCCGAGATCGAGCGCGCTCGTGCCCAGCCAGACGAGGTGGGACATGATCCGGTTGAGCTCGAGGTGGATCACGCGCAGGTACTGCGCGCGCGGGGGAACCTCGACCCCGAGCAGCTGCTCGACCGCGCCGCAGAAACACATCGCGTTGAAGTAGTAGGCGAGGTAATCCATCCGCTCGACGACGGGGATCACCTTCCAGTACGACTTGTCCTCCGCGGTCTTCTCGATCCCCGTGTGGACGTAGCCGACGAGCGGCTTGATGTCGCGGACGACCTCGCCCTCGAGCGTGGCGATCAGCCGCAGGACGCCGTGGGTCGCGGGGTGGTGCGGGCCGATGTTGAGCGTCAGCAGCTCGTGCGTCTCGCCGCCGTCGACCGGTTCGGCCGAGTACGTGATCGACGCTTCGCGCTCGCGGTAGTCCTCGGTCAGCGAGGGCACTACACGTCCTTCCCGTAGGACTGCTCTTCGTTGAACGTGAACAGGACCGGTTCGCCGCCGACCGGGAAGTCGCGGCGCTGCGGGTAGCCCTCGTAGTCCTCGGGCATCAGGATCCGGCGGAGGTCGGGGTGACCGTCGAACACGACGCCGAACATGTCGTAGACCTCGCGCTCGGGGAACTCGGCCCCCGGGAACACCTCGACCACGGAAGCGATCCGAGCGTCCTCGGTCGAGACCCGCGCCTTGACGCTGATCCGATCGATGCGGTCCATGTCGAGCAGCTCGTAGAGCACGCCGAGCCGAGGCTCGTGCGGGTAGTAGTCGACCCCGTGGAGGCTCGCGAGGAACGTGTAGCCCTTCTCCTGCAGCGCTTCCAGCACGGGCCTGATCTTCGCCGGATCTGCGACCAGCGTTGCGCGTCCTCTGTGAAATTCGGTGTCGAGGATCGAGTCGGCGTTGCGATCCCGGAGCTCCTGGGCATAGAGCTCGAGCCCCGTCGCGTCAGGCACCTGCGGTGTCTCCCGGCCGAAGCACGCTGATGTCGGGGCTCGTCTGATCGGCCTCCGGCACGACCTCCTCGGTGCCGACCGCGTCGTAGCGCTCCCGCCACCCGTCCGGGGCGTGGCCCTGGACCTTCGACCGCAGCCGGAGGATCCCGTGAGCGAGCGCCTCGGGACGCGGCGGGCAGCCGGGGACGTGGACGTCGACCGGCATGAACTTGTCGGCGGGTACCAGCGAGTAGTTGTTGAACACGCCCATCGACGAGCAGCACGCGCCCATCGAGATCGCCCACTTCGGATCGAGCATCTGGTCGTAGATCCGCCGGATTACCGGCGCCATCTTGATCGATACCCGGCCCGACAGGATGATCAGGTCGGCCTGCCGCGGCGACGCGCGGAACGCCTCGAACCCGAAGCGCGCGATGTCAACCCGCGAGGCGACGATCGACATCATCTCGATCGCGCAGCAGGCGAGGCCGAACGTCAGCGGGAAGAATGAGTTGCCGCGAGCCCAGGCGACCGCCTTGTCGAGCGTGGTCGTCACGATCCGCTCCTCGACATAGCGCTCGAGGTCCTCGCCATCGAGGTCGCCGCGGAGCATCTGTTGGGCCGTGAGCTGTCGGATCCGGAAATCCGACGGCGCCAGCGGCTCCCGTTTTATTTCCACTCGAGTGCTCCTCGCCGCCAGACGTACACGAACGCGACCATCAGCAATACAACGAACACGACCGTTTCGAGCATCGCGAACGTCCCGAACGACCGCAGCTGCACGGCGATCGGGTACAGGAAGATGACCTCGATGTCGAACAGGATGAACAGCATCGCGATCAGGTAGAAGCTGATCCCGAAGCGGAAGCCGCGCCGGACCTCGGAGGGCAGCCCGCACTCGTAGGGCTCCTGCTTGGACCTGTTTGGCCGCCGGCGACCGAAGAACAGGTTGAGTACCGAGAACAACGCCCCGATCGCGCCGCCCAGGACGAGGAATACGATCGCGGGCAGATACGACTGGAGCACGACGCGGTTATACCACTACGCCGGGCAGCTTGTAACAGAATGTTACTTAGTGCGAAATGCGGCTATGTTGACGGGAACGCGCGGGTCGTCCACATCGATCACACCTCCTGTCGCAGATAGGCTGGCCGCGCACCTGAGCCCATGCAGTCCGCGCGCGAATCCAGATGCAAGACGCCCCCGCCGCTGCCCTGACGGTTGACGTAGGCCCGCTGTTTTCGGGTTCGCCACAGGACCGGGCTTACGACGTGTACCGCGAGCTGCGGGAGCGCGCGCCGGTGATGAAGGTGCCGGGGCGCCAGACGTGGCTGATCAGCCGGTACGACGACGTCCGCGCGGTCGTCCGCGACCCCGGCACCTGGTCGAACCGCAGCGTCGAGCGCGTCGATACCGGCCTGACGGAGCCATCCCCGCCGAGCCCGCGTACGGAGGCGGCGCTCGCGAAGGGGTGCCCGTGGGTGCCGACGCTTTTGTTCCAGGACGGCGCTGAGCACCGGCGCCAACGCGCGTTCGTGCAGCCCGCGCTCGGGCCGTCGCGCGTCGAGCGGCTCGAGGCGACGATCGCGCGGATCGCCCACGAGCTGGTCGACCGGTTCCCGGCCGACGGAACGGTGATGTTCGTGCGCGACTTCGCGCTGCCCCTGCCCGGTGAGGTGTTCGCCGAGGTGTTCGGCGTTGCGGACGGCGACCGGGAGCGATTCAGGCGCTGGTCGGCAGATCTCGTCGAGCTCGGCGCGCCGATGGAGGAGGAACGGAGCGTCGAGATCGCCGAGGAGTACATCGAGTTCCAGCGCTATCTGGTCGGACGAATCGAGAACTGCCCCGCCGACGCGCGCGAGGACCTGCTCTCGCAGCTTGTCAACGGGACACCGCGCGTCGCCGCCGAGCGGCAACTGAGCCGTCCCGAGCTCGTCGCGATCTCGACCCAGCTGCTGGCGGCCGGGAGCGACCCCACGACCGCCGCGCTCACCGCCCTGCTCCACCGGATGGTCACCGAGCCCGGGCTGATGGCAGCGCTTCGCGCCGATCGCGCGCTGATCCCGACTGCGATCGACGAGACGCTGCGCCTCGACTCCCCGGTGGCGCTGTCCCAGCGAACAGCGACCCGAGACACCGAGATCCGTGGGCACAGGGTGAAGCAGGGCGAGATGGTGATTGCGCTCCACGCCTCGGCTAATCGCGACCCGAGACACTGGGAAAGCCCCGAGGAGTTCCGGCTCGGCCGCCCCAACATCAAGGACCATCTCGCCTTCGCTCAGGGGCCCCACTACTGCATCGGGTCGCTGCTGGCGCGCGGAACGGTGCGGATCGGCGCTGAGATCATGCTCGAGCGCACGGCGCGCATCGAGCTCCATGGAAGGCCACCGCTCGAGCTCCGGCCCGAGCTGATCACCCGGGCCTACCGGGAGCTGCCGCTGATCATCTCCACGCGCGACGGCGGCCGTTCGTGAGCGCGCCGCCGCTCGCCTTCGCCCCCCACCTCGGCGCGCACGTCATCTCGGAGGACGAGGTGCTGCTCCTGTCCGAGCGGGAGCGCTTCGCGCTCGGCGGTCGCGTCCACGTGGCCCTCGCGCCGTTGCTCGATGGCTCGCGAACGGCGGATGAGCTCGCTGTCGAGCTCGCCGGCGAGCATTCGCCGGCGCTTGTGTACTTCGCGCTGGCACGCCTGCAGCGGCGTGGCCACGTGGTCGAGGCGTGTGGGTCGGGCGATGAGCCTAGGGGCGGCCGGACGGCGGCGCCGCCGCTCGCGGGATGGCTCGAGGCATCGGTCCCGGTCGAGGCCACCGCACTGCGCGACGTTGTCTCGCTCGGGGTCGAGCCGTCCTGGGGCCGCGTGCTGACCGAAGCGCTCCCCGCGTCCGTCGGCGGCGAGGGCCCGAGCCTCACCGTGTGCTTGCTCGACGACTACCTCCGTCCCGAGCTCGAGGCGATCGCGGCGGCGGTGCCGGCGCGCGGCGAGTCGCTGCTCCCGGTGCGCGCGGCGGGACGCTGGCTGTGGTTCGGGCCGCTGCTGCGCGGATCCGCCTCGCTCGCGACCTGGAGGCTGTTCCGAGAGCGGATGTGGATGAACCGCTCCCCGGATCTCGTCGCGCTGGAGCGGGGGGCGGAGCTGCCGCTGTTCGGAGCCGATCGCTCGCCCGCGAACGCCGAGCTCGCGATCTCGATCGCCGCCGCACTCGCCGACCGAATCCTCGGCGGCGCGGCACCGTCCGCGGTGATCGACGCGATGCTCTCCTACGACACCGTCGAGCAGCGCTTCGAGCGTCACCCGATCGCGCTGATCGCGGCGCCTCGCGACCGCCGGACGCCGGAGTTCGGCGAGCGGATCGCCCCGATCGAGCTGCGCTGCGCACCCGTACGGTTCGGCGACGACGCGGGTCACCGGACCCGCCCGCCGGCCGAGACGCTGGCCCGGCTCGAGCAGTTCGTGAGCCCGATCACCGGCATCGTCTCGTCCGTCGAACAGCTTCCGGCGATCGGCGGCATGCATGTGTTCGCGGCCGTGCACGTCCAAGCACCCGCCGCCGCCCGGGCCGAGGGCGGCGCGCTCGGGCGCAAGGGGGCGGCGAACGGCAAGGGCGCGCAGGAGGAGCAGGCACGAGCAAGCTGCCTCGGCGAAGCGGTCGAGCGCTACTCGGGTGGATTCTTCGGGGACGAGCCGCGGCGTACGGCTCGCCTCGACGAGATCGGCGCGCTCGCGCTGTCCCCCGAGGAGCTGCTCCTGTACAGCGACACGCAGTACGCGGCGCGTCACGACCCCGGAGAGGTGCATCCCGCTGAGGCGGTACCGGCGCGGCTCGACCGTTCGCAGGCGATCGAATGGGTCCCGGTCAGCTCGCTGATCAGCGGCGCGACGCGGTGGCTGCCGGCCGCCTACTGCTACTACGGCTACGCCGCGTCCGGGGCCGGCGGCTACCGCGGCGAGCCGTACTGCGTCGCAGACTCGAACGGCTGCGCCGCCGGGAACACGCTCGAGGAGGCGATCCTCCAGGGCCTGATCGAGCTGCTCGAGCGCGATGCGTGTGGGCTTGCCTGGTACAGCCGCGCTCGGCGCGCGGAGATCGTGCTCGATGGCTTCCCAGGCCAGCCGTTCGCGCCCGTGTGCACCGATTTCGCGTCGCGCGGCCGCGTCCTGAATGTGCTGGACCTACGCGCCGATACCCAGATCCCGGTCGCCCTCGCGGTCGCCTGGAATCGGGGCGACGGCGGTGACACGCGCTTCGCCCTCGGCTGTCATCTCGATCCCCGGATCGCCGTATCGCGCGCGCTGTCGGAGCTCGCTCAGCTCGAGCAGCTCGATGCGCACGATGCGCCCGGCGCCGAGTCGTTCGCCTCCCCGTGGATCAGCGAGCAGCCGAACCTGATCCCCTCGGACGCTCCGCCGGTCGCACCGGCGGAGCTTCCGAACTTCTCCACGGACGACATCGCCGAGGAGCTGCACTGGTGCTGCGGGATGCTCGCCGAGCTCGGCCACGACGTGCTGGTGCTGGACCAGACGCGCCCGGAGATCGGCGTTCCGACTGCGCGCGTGGTCGTCCCCGGGCTACGTCACTTCTGGCGCCGGCTCGCGCCCGGACGCCTGTACGACATTCCGGTCGCGCTCGGGTGGGTCGAGCGGCGGCTGCTCGAGGAAGAGCTGAACCCGCTCTCGGTCCTGATCTGATGTCCGCTGCGGGATTTGATGCGGACGCGTATAACCCGCTCGCGTTCAGCTGGCACGCGCGCCGCGGGGTGGAGCTCGAGCGGCTCGGTGACGCCGAGCTGGAGGTGACCGTGGACGGCGACACGAGGGCAGTGCTCCGCCCTGGGAGCCCGTCGCTGACGGCGACGCTGGCTAGGTTCGGCACCGCTGGGGGGATCACCGAGCCGGAGCTGATCGCGGCGGCCGGCGAGCACGTCGCGACGACCGCGCGGGTCATGTACGCGCTGCGGAGGTTCATCGCGAACGGGTTGCTCGTGTGCTCGGTCTCTTCCGGCGACAGCTTGCTGGCTACGGTGATCCCGCGCCGCCGCGACTTCGCGCTGCAGCCGCCTCCAGCGGTCCCCGTCGACGCGATCCTGTCGCGGTTCGCGTACCTGCGGCGGATCGGCGAGGACATCGTGCTGGCGCGCCCGGGAGCCGCGTGCGAGCTCGCCCTGCACGGCGCGCAGCCGGCCGGCTGGCTCGCCGCGGCAGCGCAACCGATCGCGCTCGGTGAACCCGGGGAGCGGGGCGCCCTCTACGCGATCGCCTTCGCCCACGGGCTGCTCGAGCGCGTCGGCGAGCCGGAGCCCGCGGCGCGGGCAGCTTGGGAGTTCCACGATCGCCTGTTCCACCACTCCTCACGCTGGTTCGACGACCTGGTCGTCCGCGGGGGCACGTTCCGGTTCGACGGCAGCTTCGAGTCGCCCCCCGCGATTCGCCCGGCGCATCCGGGGCGGGAGATCGCGCTTCCCGAGGTCCAGCCGAGCCACAGCGACCCGCTGACCGAGGTGATGAACCGCCGCCGCTCACGCCGGCAGATGAGCGGACGGCCGGTGCCACTCGCCGCGGTCGCGGAGCTGATGCATCGCGTGGCCCGGGTTACGGGCCGGGCGGAGATCGGGCCGCAAGAGACGATCCGGCGGCCTTACCCGTCCGGTGGCTCGCTGCACGAGCTCGAGTTCTACCTCGCGGTCGGAGCCTGCGAGGGGCTCGACCCCGGCTTCTACCACTACCGCGGCGACGTCCATCAAATCACGACGCTCGCCGACGGGAGAGAGCCGGCCGAGGCGATGCTGACGATGACCGCGCACGGCTGGGATCAGCCGGGCCACCCGCCCCAGGTGCTCGTCGTGATCGCGTCGCGGCTGCCGCGCATCGCGTGGAAGTACGAGGCCATCGCTTACCGGGCGACGCTGCTCAACGCCGGTGTGGCGATCGGCAACCTCTACCTCGTCTGCGCGGACATGGGACTCGCCGGGTGTGCGGTGGGGACGAGCGACCCCGGCCTGTTCGCCCGCGCCACCGGTTGCGACCTGCTCGAGGAGACGAGCGTGGCCGAGTTTGGCTTCGGCGTGCCCGCCGACGGCACATGACCGGCGCGGAGCGACGGCTGGTCGAGGACCGGGCAGCGGAGATGGTCGCCGCCGTTCGAAGACGGGCGGCGGACGACCTCCGCTCGCTGCGGGCGGCAACGTCGGTGCTCGATGGGATCGGGTCGCATTTCGTCGAGACCCTGTGGTTCCTGCTGGGCCCCCACGTGCGCGACCAGGCGAGGATCCGCCAGGCGACCAACGGTGGCTGGCCGTCGCCCGGCGCCGATGCCGGCGATGCGTTCGCGGCTCAGGTGCGCGCCGGCGGGTGGGCCGGGTTGTTTGAGCGGCTCCCGTCGCTCGAGTCGCTGCTGGCGAGGGTCGCCGAGCTGGAGGTGGAGTCCGCGGCGTTGCTCCTCGCCCGCGCCGCAGCCGACGCCGAGCAGCTCGCCGGGTGCTTTGGGGCCGGCGGCGAGCCTGGCCGGCTGACCCACGCCTCGCTCGGCCTCTCCGACCCCCACAACGGGCGCAGGACCGTCGCCTCGCTCGAGTTCGACGGCAGCGTGCGCGTGATCTACAAACCGCGCCCGGTAGCGATGGAGCAGGGGCTCTCGTCAACGCTCGACTGGCTGCGCCGGCGAGCGCGGCTCGACGTCCCGTCCGGGCCGGACGTCCTCGAGCGCGACGGATACGGGTGGTGCGAGTTCGTCGAGCACCGTGCGTGCGCCAACCGCGAGGAGGTCGAGCGCTATTTCTGGCGGCTCGGCGTGCTCGCTGCCGTGCTGGCGGCGCTGGGCGCCACCGACTGCCACGCGGACAACTTCATCGCTCGGGGCGCCGAGCCGGTATTGGTCGACGCCGAGACCTTGCTGCACCCGCGGCTGCTTGCCTCGCCGGGCTTCTCGGTACTCGAGACCGAGATCCTGCCCAGCCAGGTACAGGGGCCCAGCAGCCAGCTAATCGACTACGCAGGGTTCGACGCGGCGGCGTCCGAGAGCGGCGGCGCACCGAATCTCCCGAGCTGGCACGGACGGTCGTACCGTCTCGGCGACCATCGTCCGGTGTTCGACCAGGGCGTCGATGCCGCGCGTGTGGAGTTGCGCCGTCGCGGTTTGGAGCTTGCCGGTCCGGACGGTCCCGTCCGTCACCTGGCGAATCGGCCGGCGCGCGTGGTGCTGCGACCTACCTCGGTGTATGCGGCGCTGCTGGCGCACACGACCAGCGCGTCGGCGCTCGGCAGCCCCGACCGCGGGCTGGCCCGGGTCGAGCGCGACCTCGTCCGCTATCAAGATCCCCGGCTCGCTCCCGAGGTGTGGGATGCCGTGCGGCGCGAAGAGATCGCGGCGCTCACCCGCGGCGACGTCCCGTACTTCCTCGCCGACACTACGACCGGCGACCTTCACACGCTCGACGGCGTGCCGCTCGGCATGCGGGCGGTCGAGCCGGTGCTCCCTGGGCTCGAAACCCGAATATCGGCCTAGGCCGTCTCGAACAGGATCCTCGCCGCCACCGCCGCACCGTCGGGCCGGAGCTTGCCCGAGACGGTGGTCGCTCGTGCGCAAGTCTCGGGCGTCAGCGCCGTCCTGAGCGCGTCCGACAGGGACTCGGTGGTCGGGGTCGGATCGTTGTGCGCCGCGCCGATGCCGAGCTTGGCCACCCGGCCGGCCCAGTACGGCTGGTCCACGATCTGCGGTACCACCACCTGAGGCGCGCCGGCGCGGGCGGCCGTGTCCGTCGTGCCGGCGCCGCCGTGGTGGACGACGGCGGCCACCCTTCCGAAAAGTGCCTGCTGATTGATCGCGCCAACGGCGAGGCAGTCGTCTCGGTCGTCGATCGGGGCCAGGCCCGCCCAGCCGTCCTCGATGACCGCGCGGCGACCCTGGGCGCGGATTGCCTCGATCGCCACCCGGCCGATCTCTTTCGGGACGGGCAAGCTGCCGAAGCCCACGTACACCGGTGGTGTGCCGGCGCCCAGAAACGCCGTCAGCTCTCCCGGGAGTGGGCGTTCATCCTGCAGGATCCACGCGCCGGTCTGGACGACGCCGGTGTCCGCTGGATTCGGCCACGGGTCCAGCGTTGGGTCCGTCGCCAACCACGGGCGGTTGGTGAACATGTGGTCGAGGACGTCATCCACCGGCTGCAGGCCGATCGACGCCCGATGGGGGTTCAGCGCGGGACCGAACACCGCGTTATAGCTCTGAGCGTTCAGCTGCCACAGGAGCCGGTTGTCGGTCACGTGCGGGGGGAACGGCCTCGCCGGCAGTGGGTAGGGCCGCTGGTGCGGCGAGGGCAGCACGTTCGGACAGACGGTTGCGTACACGTACCGGACGCCGAGCTTCTCGGCCACTGACCGCGAGGCGAAATGCGCGAGGCCGCTGGCGACGAGCGCGTCGCATCCCGCGGCTTCGCCGACCACCGTCTCAAACTGCGTGGCGACGAGCTCGGCCGCACGCCTTGGCAGCTCAGCAGCTGACGAGAGTGGCTCCGCTGTGCGGATCGGATCGCCGATCGGCACAACCGATACGCCGACCCTGGCAAACAGCTCGGCAAAGTCCGGATCCGGCGGCGCGCACGCCCGCACCTCCGCGCCGAGGCTTCGCAGCGCCGCCGCGAGTGCCACCAGCGGTTGGACGTCCCCGCGCGACCCGTATACGGACAACAGCACGCGCATTATCTGGGCTCAGCTCGGGAACGGGTCCGGATTGAGCTGCCGCTGCCGGAGGGGCCGGGGGATCCAGCCCAGCTCGACCGGCACGTCGTAGAGCCGACCGGGCGCCAGGCGACGCAGCAGCGGACGCAGACCCGGCACCACCACGCGGACCGCAGGCAACCCGATCTCGGGTCGAGTGGTGTCGAGCACCAGTACGTCGTGGCCGAGGCGAGCGAGCATCCGCACGCACCATCGGATCCCTTCGTCGGCGTCTGCTGTCCGCAGGTCCGGGAGCGCTTCCGCCGGAGTCGGCGCGCAGTCGGCCGGGCGGGCAGAGCAGCGGTCAGAGAGCTTGGCCGGCGGCTCCTCGGTCGGGCTGGCGACGGCGGTTACCTGCGAGAGCTCCGCGAGCGCGTGCTGTACCGCCCGAGCCGGGTCGAGATCACAACCTCGGCCGATCGGCAGCAGCGTTCCGTCGCGCTCCCAGGCCACGGCCGCGACGACCGTGACCTCGGTGTCGGCTCTCAGGTCGACCAGCGCGAGCTCGCGCCCGAGCGCCGCATGGGCCTCCCGGATCGCCGCGATGCGCGGGTCGCCGATGCCGTCGAGCTCGATAGCGGGTCGCGCCGCGCGGTTGTACCACCACAACGCGCACGCGTCGCGCTCGATCAGCTCGAGCAGCCCCCGCAGGATCGCCTCTTGACGTGTGCCGCCGACCGCGCACCCGTTCGCATTGGCGATGGCGAACATCGGGGCCGGGTACTCGGGGTCGTCGTAACCGAAGTAGCAGTACGCGGCCGGGAGCCAGCGAGTCTCACCCGTGCTTAGCGAGAGCGACGCCACCCATTCGATCGCGTGACGGTCGTCGAGACGTGCGGGGACGCCGTCCCACGATGGCGCCGGCGGCCGGGCCTCGGCCTCGCCGTACTGCTCGTCGCTTACTAGCAGCAGCTCACGCGGATGGATCGCGCAGCCCGACAGCTCCTCCCACCGCGCGCGCCGACGCGGCTCCTCGCCGGTGAAGCGCGTGGAGGCGAGCTCGAGCGCCTCGCCGACGCAGCTGGCCCTGGCCTGCGCGTCGGTCAGCCCTTTTCCGAGCGCGCCGTGCCGGAATACTGGCCGCGCCTCGCCGTCGGCGCCGTCGGGCCATTCGAGCGTGCCGGCGCTCGCGTACACGTAAGTGCCGGCGAGGGCGGTGACTCGCTCGAGCCCGGCGATCACGCCGGTGATCGGGCTGATCAGCGGCGCGACCCGGTCCAGCATCGGCCCGGCAGGCGCCGCGACCCCGATCGGATGCACAATCGGGTCGGGGTCGCGCGCGTCGAGCACGACCAGCCCGCCGAGCAGCGATGGTGTCGGGTCGCCACGCAGTCCGCGCTCGATCGCGGCGGCCGCATACGCGAGCCATCGGTCATCGGCGGCGGCGTCGAAGACTGGAGCGCCACGCAGCGGGAACGTCGCCCCGCGGTCGAGCGCCCGGACATCGGCGCTGCGGTTCTCGCGTAGGCGCCGATCGAACAGGCGCCACGTCCGCTCCGCCGCGCCCCCGTCGCAGTACGGGCCGATCCAGCACTCGGTTTCGCCGATCCCGATCGGGAGTAGCGCGGAGTCGTGCTCTCGGCAGCGTGCGGCCAGCCGGTCCAGCTCGGGACGAAGGTAGTCGTCGACCAGGGCCACGGTCACGCCACGCCCACAACCCCGCTCGTCAGCTGCGACCGCGCCGCGGAGCGCTGAGACGACGGCTTCGTCAACGCCGATGCCGACCCAGCGCAGCTCGCCTGGCGGGGGAAGCTCGACGGAGGCGACCGGATCGCCGCGTGGGTCGCGAGTCGATCGCGGCCCCGGGACCGTGCCGGGCTCGACGTACGCGATGAGACCCTGGGCGTCCAGCCGCATCAGCGCGAGCTGGACCACCGCGGCCGGCAGCTCGGCCGCAAGCCCTGCGACGATCTGCTCGTCTCCGGTGCGCCCATCGATCAACGGTGCGACAAGCGCGTATGCGCGCCCGTGGAGCGCCACCTGCCTCCCGACTCCGATCACGAGGACCTCTTCCGCGCAAATCGTGTGGGCCCTATATCCCGGTGCAAGTGCCGGCACCAGGTCACCCGCGGGGGGCCGGGAACGAGTCCTGTTCCCGGCCGTCACCCCCTCGGGCTTTGGAGCAGCCAGGCCGCTCAGGTCCGCCAGGTCACCTTCGTGGTTCCGCCCGCGACCTGCTCGAGCTGATCCTCAGACAGCTCGCCCTCGGCGGGCGGAGGCGGAATCACCAGGTGACGCACCTGCGCCGTGTCCTCGATGACCTCGATATCGGCGTCGTCGTCGAGGCTGACGCCGGCCTCCTCGAGCACCGCCCGGGGGTCCGCCACCAGGCGCGCCTTGTAGTCGGGGTCGCTCCATGCCCGAGCGATGATCTTGGCGGACGCCGCGCCGTAGTCGCTGCCTTCCATACGAATACCTCCAGTTAGAAAGGAGGGCACCTAGCCCCCACATGATTTGGGCAACCAATCCGTTGGCCCCAGTTGTTTCCCAACCTACAGAAGTCGCCAGAGCGGCGCTAGTGCTGCGCTGTGGGCCGGTATCTCGTCTACACGCTGGTCACATCCGCGGCCGGGTGCATGACGGCGTAGAGCTTCGTCGGCGCAAGCCCATCCTCCACCGCCGTGAGCTTCACGTGATTGAGCCGCGCGCGGTCATCGACTCGCCCTGCCAGCTCCAGGTCGGCGGCCGCCCGGGCGCGGTCCTCATCGGCAAGGTCCAGCCGAGCGAGCCGCTCCAGCAGCGCGTGCCACCCCGAGGGATCCCCGGGGGGCCCGGCATACAGCTCCAGCCCGACCGCACCCGAGCCTTCGGGGCCGATATCGAATGACAGGCAAAGATCGGAAAGGCATGGCTCGAGTTCGCTCGCGAGCGGGCCCAGGAGCCCGCCGGCGCCACGATGGCCGAGTCCGTTCAGGAGCGGGGCGATGTCAAGCGCACGCAACCCCCCGACCGCGATCCGTGGCGCCGCCGCGGTCGGTCGCGAAAGCATCGCGCCGGCCGTGAACAGCTCGGCCTGCTCGGGCAGCAGGGCCAGCATCTCGCGGAGTTCGGCGACAACCGCGGGATCGGGCGGGCGATCCACGAGCTCCGCCAGTGCGGTGACCAGCCCTTCCGGATCTGGGCCGAACGCGTCCGCATGCGGGATCAGGAAAAGCGCTGGCGGCGGGAGGCTGTCGCCGACCCGTTGGCTGGCGTCCACCTCCAGCAGCAGAAACCGGCACCACCGCGCGAACCAGCCGTGACCCTCCCGCCACCGCAACAGCGCGCGGCCGAGCCTCGCGCTCGCCGACGAGCTGGGACCGTCGTCCAGCCACTCCGCCAGGATGAGAGCGTCGTCCGAGGTCGGCAGCGCGCCGACGTAGAAGTCACCCTGTGAGGGTCCTTGCAGCCGCAGCTCGAACCCCACGTTCCACCGCGAGACCACATGCGGCAACCGCTCGGCGGCGAACAGCAGATCGCCCCTCGCCTGCCGCTCGAGCAGTGCGAACGGGATGCCTTGCAGGAGCGAGTCCATCGCCATGCGCAGCGAACCGCTCCCCGAGGTCGTGGTGATGGAAGAATCCCCCAGTGTTGCGTCCGAACCTACAGCATCTGCATGCGCAGCGAATCCGCCGGCCCCGTCTGACGCGCACACGACAATCACGGTGTGAGTCAGACTTCCTTTGTGGGGCGATGGTGACGCTTGATGCATGGTCGACACTGATCGGGTGAAGACGATGATGGGGGCCGAAGGCGTGGCACGGCGCGCCGTGTACGCGCTGGCCGCTTGCGTCGCGGCGATCGCCGTCGCGGCGTGCGGCGGATCCGGCTCGACGCAGGTAGCGGGGCTGTCGGTGGGGGCGCTGGTAGCGCAGACCGGAGCGGGAGCGCCGATCGGGACCGAACAGCTGCAGGCGATCCGGCTCGCTGTCGATCGGATAAACGCCGCCGGTGGCGTCGGGGGGACGAAGCTCAACCTGCTCGTCGTTGACAGCCGTTCCAATCCGGTCGACGCGACGGCCGGGATGAGGAGCCTGATCGGCCAGGGAGTCGTGGCGGTGCTGGGCCCGACGCTGTCGCTCTCGGCCGTTGGCGCCGACCCCGTCGCCAATCAGCTGCACACGCCCGTGATCTCGATCAGCAACACCGCGCCTGGGATTGTCGGCCGCTGCGCCTATGCGTGCGAGTGGATCTGGCGCGACAGCCTCGGCACGCTCCGCACGACCACCGCGAACGTTCAGACCCTGCTCAAGGACCAGGCCGTCTCGAGCGCGGCATTGCTGTCCTCGAGCTCGGACATCCTGGCCGCGGCCGAGTCGGCCACGGCCGCGGCGGCGTTCCGAGCGGGCGGAACGAGGATCGCCGCCAACGTCAAGTTGCCGCCCCCCGGCGGGAATCCCTCGTCGGTCGCCCACGACGTGGCGGTGGCGCTGCGCAGCAGACCCGACGCGCTGTTCGTCAGCTCCAGCGACGGCAATGAGGTGGCGCAAGTGGTGCGGTTGGCCCGTGCCGACGGGTTCCGCGGGCAGATTCTGGCCGGTGATGTGCTCAACGCGTCGGCGGCGACCCGGGTCGCCGGCGGCGCGGATCGGGGGGTGCAGACCGGCGCGGCCTGGTATGTCGGCAACGACTTCCCGGCCAACATCAGCTTCGTGCGCACGTTCGCTGGGGCGTACGGGGACGAGCCGGACCAATTCGCCGCTCAGGCCTACGTCGGCATCCAGATCCTCACCCAGGCGATCGTCCGGGGTGGCGCGCGGGGCGGCGGTCTGACGGTCGCTCAGCGCAGGAGCGCGGTCCAGAAGGGACTCGGCCAGGTGGCACTCACGACGCCGCTGGGTCCGTTCCGGTTCACCGCCAGCCAGGACGTCGATCAGATCGCGTGGATCATCCAGGGCGACGGCCGCGGCGGGCACAGGCTCGTCGCCTTCTGTAATCCGGGGTGCTGAGAGCGATGCCGACCCCCCTACGCTTCCGTCAGAGCGCGCTTGATCGGATCAGCACGCCCGACGAGTTCGACCGTCTCGTCCGGGTAACCTCGCCGCGTTACTGGATCGGACTCGTCGGACTCCTGACGGTGGTCGTCGCCGCGGTGCTCTGGGCCGTCCTGACGACGATCCCAACGACCGAGACGGGTACCGGATTCCTGCTGCCCGAGGGAGGCCTGCGGCAGATCCAGTCTCCGGTCGACGGCCAGCTCGACACGCTCCCCCTCCAGCGCTCCGATCACGTCGTCGCCGGTCAGAAGCTCGGCGAGGTTCAGCTGGCGAGCGGCGCGCTGGTGCCGATCCGGGCGACGGCGACGGGGGTCGTGACCGAGCTGAGCGGCGTCCAGGGGACGCATGTCGGCGTCGGACAGCAGCTCGGGTTGGTGGAACCGATCGGGTGGCCGGCGGTCGTCTACGCCTATCTACCCTCGGTGGCGGTCAGCGACATCAAGGCCGGCACCAAGGCGCGGGTGCGGTTCGCCGGCGGCATCGGCTCCACATACGGCGACGCGCTGGGCACGGTTCAGAGCGTTGCGCGCTTCCCGACGAGTCCGCAGCGGCTTTCAGCGATCCTGAACGGCGCGCCCGCCACCCCCGGGACCTCGGGCGTTCCGACGAGCGAGGTGGTGGTCGCGCTCAGCCAATCGGCAACGACGCCCAGCGGCTTCGTGTGGGCCTCGGGAACCGGACCCCCGTCGGTTCCGCTGGGGCTCCCGGCGGCGGTTCAACTGATCGTCGGGTCCCGGCACCCGATCGACGACGTCTTCTAGGCCCGGATGGCGACCACCGCCTCTCCCGCAGAGCGCTCCCGCAACGGTGGCAAGCCCTGGCCCGCACCGACCGGGAGCTTCCGCGCGCGCGTGCACACGCCGACTGTGCTGCAGATGGAGGCCGCCGAGTGCGGGGCCGCGGCGCTTGGGATCGTGCTCGGCTACTACGGCCGATGGGTGCCGCTGGAGAAACTCCGGACCGAGTGCGGGGTCTCGCGCGACGGGTCGAAGGCCAGCAACGTTCTCAAGGCTGCGAAGGCGTACGGATTCGACGCGAAGGGGATGCGGATCTCGCCCAAGCGGCTCGCCGAGCTGCCGCTGCCGCTGATCGTCTTCTGGGAGTTCAACCACTTCATGGTCGTGGAGGGGGTCTCGCCCCACGGCGTCTACGTGAACGATCCCTCGCGCGGGCCCTACATCGTGAGCTGGGACGAGTTCGACTCGTCGTTCACAGGGATCGCCCTGACGATGGTGCCCGGAGACAGCTTCGAGCGCGGAGGGAGTCCGCCGTCGGTCGTCGCGGGATTGCGAAGGCGCGCTGTGGGCGCCCGCGCCGCGATCACGCTCTGCCTGCTCGCCGGCGTCGGCCTCCTGGTTCCGGGGGTCGCGGTGCCGGCCGGGGTGCGGATCTTCGTGAACCAGTACCTCGGCGAGGCCCAGGAGAGCTGGCTGCTGATCATCGGAGTCGGACTGGCGGCGGCGGGCGTCGCGCAGATCGCGCTCACGTGGCTGCAGCAGATGACGCTGCTCCGGCTCTCGACCAAGCTCGCGATCTCGATGTCCACGCGCTTCTTCGAGCATCTGCTGAGGCTGCCAATCGCGTTCTTCGGCCAGCGTTACGCGGGCCTGCTCGTCACTCGTGTCCAGACCAACGACGAACTCGCGAGCCTGCTCTCGAGCCAGCTCGCGGCGGCGATGCTGGGGCTGGTCACCGCCGTGCTGTACCTCGTCCTGATCGCGATCTACGCGTGGTCGCTGGCGCTCGTGGCGCTGATCTTCGCGGTCGGCAACGTCGTCGCGCTCCGCTACGTGGCGCGGCGCCAGCGCGACGCCAACCGGCTGCTCGTTCAGGACCTCGGCAAGCTCACCGCGACGGCCGCCTCGGGACTGTCGGACATGGAGACGCTGAAGGCGACCAGCCAGGAGGACACGTTCTTTGCGCGCTTCGTCGGGCAGCAGGCCAGGGCGGTGAGCTCAGCCCAGACGCTCGGCGCGCCGAGCGCCGCGCTGGCGGGTGTGCCGATCCTGCTCAGCGGGCTGAGTGCCGCGTGCGTGCTCGCGGTCGGGGCGTGGCAGGTGATGGACGGGACGCTGTCGCTCGGGACGCTCGCCGCCGTCCAGGTCCTGATCGTCGGCTTCAACGCACCGCTGGCGTTGCTCGTCGGGTTCGGGTCGATCCTGCAGCAGACGGCGGGCAACCTCGCCAGCGTCGACGACGTCCTCAACTACCCGGTCGATGAGGCGACGGGCTCGAATTCGGACGGACCCGGGTCACCGCCGTCCTCGTTGTCGCCGAAACGTCCGGGCCACGCACGCCTCTCGGGCGCCCTCGAGCTGTCGTCCGTGACGTTCGGGTACGCGCCGCTTCAGCCGCCGCTGATCGACGAGCTGACGTTGCGGCTCGAGCCGGGGCAGCGGATCGCGATCGTGGGGGCGACCGGGAGCGGAAAGTCGACGGTGGCACGAGTCGCCGCCGGGCTCTACCAGCCGTGGTCCGGCGAGGTGCTGCTCGATGGACGGCCGCGAGCGGAGATCCCCGCGGACGTGATCGCCGCGACGGTGGCGCTGGTCGATCAGGACATCCGCCTGTTCGAGGGCACCGTGCGCGAGAACCTCACCCTGTGGGACGACACGATCGCCGACGAGTCGGTGTGGCGCGCGGCGAGGGACGCCGGCATCCACGACGACATCATGCGCCGCGAAGGGGGATACGAGCGGAAGATCGAGGCCGGCGGCAATGACTGGAGCGGCGGCCAGCGCCAGCGACTCGAGATCGCACGGGCGCTGGCGGGCAATCCTGCGCTGCTGATCCTGGACGAGGCCACCAGCGCGCTCGATCCGCTGGTCGAGCAGGAGATCGACCTCAACCTGCGGGCGCGTGGCTGCGCCTGCCTGCTGGTCGCGCATCGCCTCTCGACGATCCGCGACTGCAGCGAGATCATCGTGCTGGACGAGGGGCAGGTGGTCGAGCGCGGCACCCACGAGCAGTTGATCGCGCTCGACGGCAGGTACGCCGAATTGGTGGCCGACTGAGATGGCCGAGGTGTCCGCGCAGACCCTCGACGGCAGCGTCACGCTGTGGCTTGACGACACGGCCCGCGCGTGGCGCGTCGAGCGCGGGAGGGTCCAGGTGTTCGCCGCCGCGTGGGTCGACGGACGCCCGGCCGGACGGCGCAAGCCCCTGTTCGTCGCCGACTCGGGCGCGGTGCTGATGGCCGCCCCGCGGGGAGCGCCGCTCGGTCTCGTCGCGACGGGGCTCGAGCTCGACACCACCGTCTCCCAGGTCGCGCCCGAGGGCGGCCCGGCGGCGCAGCGATGGCTATCGGCGCTCGTACTCGCGCTGACGCTGCCGAGAGACGAGCGGGACGAGCTACTGGAGCGCGCGAGGTCGTTCGATGACCCGCACGCGTCGCTGGACGCGATCGAGGCGTTCGAGCTCGAGTTGCTCTCCCACGTCAACCAGGAGATCGCGGACGCCGATGCCGAACTCGGGCGTGTCCTCGAGCAGCGCGCTCAGCGCGAGCACCACCTGCGCGACGCCGCGTATACGGGGCTCGGGACGCTGCTCAGCGGTGGGAGGGAGCGCGAGCTGGCGGACGTCGAGGGCGACGATGATCTGCTGGCTGCGATCAAGCTCGTCGTCGGACAACTCGGAGCGCAGATCGACGAGGGCGCGGCGGTCGGAGAATCGGACCGCGAACGGATCCAGTCGCTCGCCCACGCGAGCGGGATCCGCGAATGCGACGCGCGTCTGACCCGGAGCTGGTGGGACGAGGACTGCGGGCCGCTGCTCGGCCGGATGCGCGAGGACGGCCGCCCGGTCGCGCTGCTTCAGCGCCGTCCCGGCCGGTACGAGCTCGTCGATCCTGCGGCCGGCACGCGTCTGCCGATCGACGCCGACGTGGCGCTGACGCTGGATCCGGAGGCGATCGCCTTCTATCGGCCGCTTCCCGACGGTCAGCTGACGGGGCGCCATGTGCTGCGGTACGTGCTTGGGGGCGCGATCCGGGGAGACCTCACGCGCCTCGTGTTGTATGGGGTGTTGGCGGGGCTGCTGTCGCTCGCCACTCCGCTCGCCATCGAACTGGTGTTCACCACGATCGTGCCGGAGCAGCAGCGCGCCGATCTGGTCTGGATCACGATCCTGCTGGTGGCGCTCGCGTTCGCCGGTGTGACGTTCGTGATCGTCCAGCAGCTATCGCTTCTGCGGCTCGAGGGCCGGGTGACCAGCGGGTTGCAGGCGGCGCTCTGGGACCGTCTGCTGCGGATGCCAACTGGCTTCTTCCGCCGCTTCTCTCCCGGTGATCTGACGATGCGGGTGATGGGCATCGAAGAGATCGGGAGGGCGGCGACGACCGCGGTCGCGGTGTCGGTGGTCGCGATTCCGATCGGTCTGGCCAATCTCGTGCTGGCATTCGTGCTGTCGCCGCAGCTGGCGCTGTTCGCGTCGGTGACGATCGTGGCGGCGGTCCTCGGCGTGTACCTGATGGTTCGCTATCAGACGGTTCGCGAGCAGCGTCTGCAACGCGCCCAGCGCGAGCTGTTCCAGCGCGCGCTCGAACTGGTCGACGCGGTCGGCAAGCTCCGGGTGGCCAACGCCATCGGACGCGCGTTCGTCCGCTGGGCGGCGCAGTTCCGGATCGTGAAGGGCACGTTTGTCGAAGCCCAGCTCGGCTTCGTGCGCCTCACCGCTGCGTTCTCGGCGGCCACGGCCTTTGCCACCGCGCTGATGCTGGTCGGCGCCGCGACGATCGGGCCGTACGGGATCTCTAGCGCGACGTTCCTGGCGTTCAACTCCGCCTTTCTTCAGGCGCTCGTGGCCGCCACCGGTCTGAGCGCGGTCGGGACATTCGTGGCCGTGGCCGTTCCCTTCTTTGACAACGCCGTTCCGATTCTCGAAACGGAGCCGGAGATCTCCGCGAAGGCCGGCGAGTCGCTGGCGCTCGCCGGCGAGGTCGAGGTGAGCCATCTGAGCATGCGATACGGGCCCGACGAGCCGCTCGTGCTGAAGGACCTGAGCGTGCACGTAGCGTCCGGTGAGATGGTCGCGGTGGTCGGGCCATCCGGCTCGGGAAAGTCGTCGCTGATGCGCGTGCTGCTGGGGTTCGAAGCACCTGAGGTCGGGAGCGTCAGGTTCGACGGCCACGACCTGGCGAGCCTCGACATCGGTGGGCTGCGGCGGCAGATCGGCGTGGTCATGCAGAGCTCCGGGCTGCTGACCGGCGACATCATGATGAACATCGTCGGGGCACGGGATCTGACCGTGGAGGACGCGTGGGAGGCCGCGCGCATCGCCGGCATCGAGCGCTATATCCGAGCTCTGCCGATGGGGATGCAGACGATCGTGGGCGAAGGTGCGAGCACCTTCTCGGGCGGCCAGCGGCAGCGCCTGCTGATCGCGCGTGCAGTCGCCGGGCGGCCGCGGCTCCTGATCTTCGACGAGGCGACAAGCGCGCTCGACAACCAGACGCAGGCGGAGGTTGCCGACGCGATCGCGGGTCTCCGTGCGACGCGGATCGTGATCGCGCACCGCCTCTCGACGGTCCGCCGAGCCGATCGAATCGTCGTGATCGTCGACGGGGAGGTTGTGCAGGCCGGTGGGTTCGAGGCGCTGATGGCCGAAGAGGGTCCGTTCAGGGCGCTCGCAAGCCGTCAGCTGCTGTGATGCACGCGTGAAGAACGTCACGCTCGCGGCCGAGATCCTCGCACTCGCGCTGAACGCGATCGCCTGCGGGTATGGCGCTTGGTGCTGGAGGCGTGCCCACGCGAGCTCGTGGTTCTGGCGCGTCACGCGCGCGGCGCAGGCATCGATCGTGCTGCAGGCCGCGCTGAACGGGATCCTGGAGCTGACCGGGCCGAAGCCCAAGGGACTCCACATCCTCTACAGCGTCGTGCCGCTGCTGGTCTCGCTGATCGCGGAGAGCCTGCGGGTCGCGGCCGCGCAGACGGTGCTCGACCAGCGCGGGCTCGAGAACGCCAAGGCGGTCGGCAAGCTTCCAGCCGAGCAGCAGCGCGGGATCGTGGTCGCGATCGTCCAGCGCGAGCTCGCGGTGATGACGATCGCCGCGGCGGTCGTGGTCGTACTGCTGGTCCGCGCCGTGCAGACCGGTTAGCCCGAGGGGAGCGGCGCCTTGTCGGACCAGCCGTGGTAGCGGCCGCCGTACCAGAGCAGCGGCTCGCCGTCGCCGAGGCCGAGCTCACGGACCTCGCCGATCGCGATCGTGTGATCACCGCCGGCCAGCAGCTCGCGCAGCTCGCACACGGCCCACGCGATCGCCCCCTCGATGATCGGGACGCCGCCCGCCAACCTGTGCTCGACGCCGTCGAGCTTCTCGGCCTCGGGGAGCTTCGACGCGAACACGGCCGCCAGGTCCTCCTGGTGGTCGTTCAGGACGTTGACGCCGAATCGTCCGGCGTCGCGGACGATCGGCAGCGTGCGGGCCTCATTCTCGAAGCAGACGAGCGCCATCGCCGGGTCCAGGGACAGCGAGCACAGCGCGTTTGCGGTCATGCCGCCGATCCCGCCTGGACCCGCGCTCGTGATCACCGCGACGCCCGTCGCGAAACGCCCGAAAACCTCCCTGAACAGCTCTAGGTCAGGCTCGCTCGGCATGGGGCGGTTATAGCGCGGCCGAGTAGAGGCCCCGGCGCCGGCCCCTTGGTTGCCGCCGTCGGAGGACGATCGCGCGAAAAACGGACTGCGGGCGAACGTCTCATCGGCCGGCGCCGGGTCAGATCCCGTTCTTCGCCATCGGAGGCCGAGCCCCTTCCTCGATTACGAGGTGACCGACAGGGTCCCGGACACGCCGAGGTCCTGATCCGAGAACAGGCTCGAGCCGAGCGTGTACTGGCCGGGCGTCAGATATACCGACAGCACGCGGACCGTCCCCGGCCAGATCGGCTGCGTGTGGTCGACCTGCTCGGTGCCGTGCTTGACGACGAGGTTGTGGGTCAGTTTCCCGACGTTGTGGACGATGATCGTCAGCTCGCCGGCGCTCGTCTGGACCTTCTGCGGGGTCACGCGGTACTCCCCGAGCGCCACCCGCAAGGTACGGCCGGGGCCCACCGTCGCGGTGTGCCCGCATCCGGCCAGCAGGATCCCGGCGACGGCCGCGATCAGCAGTGGCTTCGCTGCGCGGACCCCGGGCACCGAGTCGATGCTAGTGCCGTCGCCGTCGGATGAGGCGGTGTAGTTCCGTATGATCTCGCCCCGCATGAGCCGGGCCGCCAGGGCTTTCCTCCTCGTCACCGCGTCGATCGGCGTCGCCGTCGCGGCGACCGCCTGCGGAACGCAGAAGATCAGCGTTTCCAAGACAGCGCAACCGAACCTGTACCACGGCGCCGTGCTGTTCAATCAGCGGTGCGGCGGCTGCCACACGCTCTCCTACGCGGCGACCCACGGCTCGGCGGCGAAGGTGACGACGGCGCAGTTCAACAACGGCCCGAACTTCGACGTGCGCTGCGAGCGGCCGGTGGCCCGCGTGCTCTACGCGATCGAGAATGGCGGCTTCTCCGGCGCGATCATGCCCCAGAACGTCGTCGTCGGTCAGGACGCGATCGACGTCGCCGAATTCGTTGCGAAGTACGCCGGGCGCCAGGCGCCGGTGGTCCCGGGCGCGACGGTCTGCATCGCGAAGCCGATCGGTTCGGTCTCGCCCGTCGCGGTTGCCGCCGCCGGCGCCAGCGGATCGAGCGGCACCACCGGGCCGAGCGGCACCTCCGGACCGAGCGGCACCTCCGGATCGACCGGCCAGTAATGCTCACCCGCCGGCACGCTGAGGAGGCCGCGTTCTCGACGTCCAGCTGATCCGCCGCGAGCCCGACGCCGTGCGCGCGGCGCTCGCGCGTCGCGGGTCGGACGCCGTGGCAGGACTCGACCGGGTACTCGAGCTCGACGCCCGGTGGCGGGCGATCCGGACCGAGCTCGAGGAACTGCAGGCCGAGCAGAACCGCGCGAGCCGCGGTCGCAGGGGGCCGCCGACGCCCGAGGAGCGCGAGCAGCTCGCGGCGCTCGCGGCGCGCGGCCGATCGCTGTCGGACGACGAGACACGACTCCGGGCGGAGCGCGACGCGGCGCTCGTGCTGCTCCCCAATCTCCCTGCGCCCGACGCGCCCGCCGAGGACACGGTGCTCCGCGAGGTCGGGGAGGCGGGCAGGACCGGACGCGACCACCTCGAGCTCGCCGGCGACCGGATCGACATGGAGCACGCGGCGAAGCTCTCGGGGTCGCGGTTCGCGTACCTGCGCGGCGACCTCGTGCTGGTCGAGCTGGCGCTTGTCCGCTACGCGTTCGAGCGGCTCGGGGCGCAGGGCTTCGAGCCCGTGATCCCGCCGGTGCTGGTGCGCGAACGGGCGCTCTACGGGACCGGCTTCCTGCCCGACACCGAGCAGCAGATCTACCGGCTCGCGGACGACGACCTGTACCTCGTCGGGACCTCGGAGGTCGCGCTCGCCTCGTTGCACGCCGACGAGATCCTCGAGGCGGACTCGTTACCCGTCCGCTACGCCGGGTTCTCGACCTGCTTCCGTCGCGAGGCCGGCGCCGCGGGGAAGGACACTCGCGGGATCTTCCGCGTGCACCAGTTCGACAAGGTCGAGATGTTCTCGTTCGTCGAGCCGGGGGAGTCCGAGGCCGAGCACGAGCGGCTGCTCGCGATCGAGGAGTCGATCCTCCACGAGCTCGGGATCCCGTACCGCGTGGTCGCGATCGCTGTCGACGAGCTCGGGGCATCGGCCGCGAAGAAGTACGACTGCGAGGCCTGGCTTCCGGGACAGGACCGCTATCGCGAGCTGACCTCGTGCTCGAACACGACCGACTATCAGGCCCGGCGACTCGACATCCGCTACCGCCCGCGCGAGGGACGGCCGGTGACGCTGCACACGCTCAACGGCACCGCGGTAGCCGTCGGCCGCACGATCATCGCGCTGCTCGAGAACGGCCAGCAGGACGACGGATCGGTCGTCCTGCCGGACGTTCTTTCGCAGTTCGGCGCGCCGGCGGTGCTGCCGCCGGCCTCGCCCTGAAACGCTCCAGGGCGCTAGCTGCCCGCGAGCACCTGTTGCGCGCAGGAGATGCCCGCGTCGCGGCCCGCGTTCTTGATGTCGGTGCCGTTGTCGTCGGTCGTCCGGTTGCCGAAGCCCTGGGAGACCAGCTTGTTCTGGACGCATTTGCACAGCGAGTCGAGCTTCGCCTTGCCTCCGGGGAACTTCTCGACCGCCGTCGTGATCTCCTGATTGCTCGTGCACTTGTTCAGGAAGTCCGAGCTCGAGACCTTCGGCGCGCCGCTGCCGCCGCACGCCGCGAGCCCGACCGTCACAACGGCGGCCACCAACACTCCACCGGCCGCCCGCAATCGTCCCTTTCCCATCGCGTACCTCCTCCGTCGCGCCTGAACCTGCTCCCGTGAGGCGAGCACCCTAGCGGGAAGGGGACTGGGCCGGTGGGGTTACCTGCCGACCAGCCGCGAGCGAGAAGCGGTCGCGCGCCGCACTGCTGAGCAGGCGAGGAGGGCGGCAAGACTGGCTCTCCTACGTGCTCACCGCCGGGCAGCAGTTCGGGCCCCAGCTCGACTTCGCGGCGCTGCCGGCCAACGTCCGGCGCGCCAGCGACGACACCTACGGCCAGTTCGCGCAGTAGGGCAGCGGAGAGGGAGGGATTCGAACCCTCGAACGAGGTTAACCCCCGTTACGCGATTTCCAGTCGCGCCCGTTCAACCGCTCCGGCACCTCTCCAGGTGGGCGCCTAGCGTAGCGGCAGCAGCACGCCCGGGTTCATGATCCCGGCCGGGTCGAGCGTCGCCTTGACGGCGCTCAAGACGTCGACTCCGAGCGCTCCGATCTCCCGCGCGTACCAGTCGCGATGGTCGGTGCCGACCCCGTGGTGGTGGGTGATCGAGCCGCCGGCGGCGAGGATCGCGTCGCTCGCGGCGGCCTTGGCTGCGAACCACTGTGCGACCGGGTCCTCCGACTGGGCGGAGGCGACCGTGAAGTACAGGGATGCGCCCGCCGGATACACGTGCGAGAGGTGGCAGAGGATCACCGGCGGGGTGCCGGCGGCCGTCAGCGAATCTCGCAGCGCGCTCGAGACGGCGGCGTACAGGTCGGGCACGCGCGACCAGAACGTCACGGTCTCGAGCGTCTCGACCAGCGCGCCGGCGTCGAGCAGCGCGTCGCGCAAATACGGCCCGCGGTAGCGGCCGTGCTCCCAGCTCTCGCCCGCCCCCGCCTCCTCCGTCGCGCCGGCATCCGCCAAGACGCGCGTCGCGCCGGCCCGCCGGACCTCGACGTCCTCGGCCGTTCCTTCGTAGCCGACGATCGCGAGGCAGCCGCCGGGGTTGCCGTCTCCGCCGATCTCGGCGGGACGGGCGAGGTTCAGCGCGGTCTCGGCCTCGTCCGAGAGCCGGAGGACGGTCGGCCGCGGACCGTCCTGTGCCAGCCGGCGCAGCGCGGCCACCCCGTCGCCGAACGACCCGAACCGCCAGCCCTCGTAGACGCGCACCGCCGGCACCGGGCGTACCGCGACCGACAGCGACGTGATCACTCCGAACCCACCCTCGGAGCCGAGCACGAGCTGCCTCAGGTCAGGACCGGCGGCGGACTTCGGCGCGCGGCCCAATGACAACGTCCCGGCGGGAGCCGCGAGCCGTAGCCCGACGACCATCTCGTCGAACCGGCCGTACCCCGCGGACGCCTGGCCGCTCGAGCGCGCCGCCGCGAACCCGCCGAGCGTCGCGTACTCGAACGACTGCGGGAAGTGACCGATCGTGTAGCCGCGCTCGGACAGGAGCGCCTCGGCCTCAGGGCCGCGCAGGCCGGGCTCGAGCACCGCCACACGGGACACGGCGTCGAGCTCCAGCAGCGCGTTCATCCGCCTCAGATCGAGCGCGACCAGGCCGGCGAACCCGCCGGCCTCCGGCTCGAGCCCGCCGACGACCGAGCTCCCGCCGCCGAACGGCACGACCGCGATCCGGCGCTCGGTGCAGACCCGGAGAAGCTCGACGACCTGCTCGTGCGAGGTCGGGAGTAGCACCAGGTCGGGTGCCGCGCTCGCGTCGCCTGACCGCAACCGCAGCAGGTCGGGCGTCGACTTGCCGCGGGTGTGGCGGACCCTGGTGTCATGGTCGGCGAGCGCCCCGTCGGCGCCGACGACCCCGCGCAGCGCCTCCGTCGCGTCGTCCGTCAGCCGGCCGTCCGGCAGCCCGACGGACGAGATCGGCCCCGCCGGCCCGGGCGTATGCGTGACGCCGAGGCCGGCGGCGAGCAGCGACCGAACCTGCTCGGGCAGCTCGGGCACGAGCGACGGATCGCCCCAGCCGGACCACGACTGATCGGGGTAGCTATCAGAGGGTCGGACGGGTGCCATCGGCCCGGACCGTATCCTCTCCGCTCAGGAAGAGGGAGAGCGAACCCGGAGTGAGTACATGAGCGACCAGAACACCTTCGGCTTGATGATGGATGACTTCCCGCTGTCGTTGACGACCACGGTCGAGCGGGCGGAGAAGCTCACGCCCACGAGGAAGGTGGTCTCACGGCGACCCGACGGTTCAATCCACCGGACGACGCTCGGCGAGGCCGCCGGGCGTGCGCGTCACCTCGCAACGGGTCTGAAGAAGCTCGGCGTCGAGGACGGCGACCGGGTCGCGACGCTGATGTGGAACCAGCCGGAGCACCTGGACGTGTACTTCGCCGTCCCCGCGATGGGCGCGGTGCTGCACACGCTCAACCCGCGGCTGAGCGTCGATGAGCTCTCCTTCATCGTGTCCGACGCCGAGGACCGGGTGATCATCGTCGACGAGTCCACGCTCGACGTGTTCGAGACGTTCCGGTCGGCCCACGATTTCGAGCACGTGGTCGTGGTCTCACGATCGGGCTCGGTACCCGACGGCACGATCGACTACGACTCGCTGCTCGACCATTCCGAGCCGATGCAGTGGCCCGTCCTCGACGAGCGTCGCGCCGCGGCCATGTGTTACACGTCGGGCACGACTGGGCGCCCGAAGGGCGTGCTCTACTCGCACCGCGCGCTCGTGCTGCACTCGCTCGCCGCGGCTCTGCCCAACGCTCACGCGATTTCCGCCCGCGACACGATCCTGCCGGTCGTCCCGATGTTCCACGCGAACGCTTGGGGGCTGCCGTACGTCGCCGCGTTCGCCGGCTCCGGCCTCGTCCTTCCCGGACCACGGCTCGACGCCGAGAGCGTGCTTGAGCTGCTCGCGGACGAGCAGGTCACCGTCACCGCCGGCGTCCCGACCGTCTGGATGGCGATGCTCGCGGCGCTCGACGCCGAGCCCGACCGGTGGAACCTCGAGCACCTGCGGCTGATCATCGGCGGCGGCTCGGCGGTCCCGTTGAGCCTGTTCGAAGGGTTCGAGCGGCACGGGATCGAGATCGTCCAGGCGTGGGGTATGACCGAGATGTCGCCGATGGGCACGGTCAACCGGCTCCCCGCCGAGCTCGACGACGCCTCCTCCGAACAGCAACACGAGTACCGGCTGCGCGTGGGCGTCCCGCAGCCGTTCATCGAGATCCGCGCGCGAGGTGACGACGGCGAGCTGATCCCGTGGGACGACGAGGCGATGGGCGAGCTCGAGGTGCGCGGGCCGTGGGTCGCCGCCGGGTACTTCAAGGGCCGCGGCGCGGAGAGGTTCACCGACGACGGCTGGTTCCAGACCGGCGACGTGGTCAAGATCAACGCCGCCGGCTGCATCCGGATCTCCGACCGGTCCAAGGACCTGGTGAAGTCGGGCGGCGAGTGGATTTCCTCGGTCGACCTCGAGAACAACCTGATGGCCCACCCGTGCGTCGCGGAGGCCGCGGTGATCGCGATGCCCGATCCTCGCTGGGGTGAGCGCCCGCTCGCGGTGTGCGTGCTGCGCGAGGGCACCGAGGCGACGCCCGACGACCTGCGCGAATTTCTGTCAGAGCACTTCGCGAAGTGGCAGCTCCCCGACCGGTTCGAGTTCGTCGAGGCGATCCCGAGGACCGCCACCGGCAAGTTCAAGAAGACACAGCTGCGCGAGCAGTTCGTGGAGACACCGGCGTAGGGGCCGCTACGCTGCGCCGCAGGGCGCAACGATGATTCTCGAGCAGTACTACCTGGGTTGTCTGGCCCACGCCTCCTATCTCGTCGCCGACGAGCGCTCCGGCGACGCTGTCGTGGTCGACCCGCAGCGCGACGTCGAGCAGTACCTCGAGGACGCCGAGCGGCTCGGCTGCCAAATCGGCCACGTGATCCTCACCCACTTCCACGCGGACTTCGTCGCCGGCCACCTCGAGCTGCGGGAGCGGGTCGGCGCGACGATCCATCTCGGAGCCCGCGCGAAGGCCGACTACGCGTTCGAGCCGATGGGCGACGGCGACGTCATGCAGCTCGGCGGCCTCCGGCTCGAGGTGCTCGAGACGCCCGGCCATTCTCCGGAGTCGATCTCGATCCTCGTGTTCGACCCCACGCACTCAGAGCTCGAGCCGTACGCGGTGCTGACCGGCGACACGCTGTTCATCGGCGACGTCGGCCGTCCCGATCTGCGCGCGTCGCTCGGGTGGAGCGCCGAGGACCTCGGGAGCATGCTGTACGACTCGGTCCATCGCAAGCTGGCCGGGCTCCCCGACGACACGCTCGTTTACCCGGCGCACGGCGCCGGCTCGCTGTGCGGCAAGAACCTGTCGACCGACACCGTCTCGACGATCGGCGTGCAGCGGTCCTACAACTACGCGATGCAACCGATGAGCCGCGAGCGGTTCATCGAGATCGTCACCACCGATCAGCCCGACGCGCCCGGCTACTTCACCTACGACGCGGTGCTGAACGCGAGCGAGCATCCGACGCTCGACCAGGCGCTCGAGCGCGAGCTGACGCCGCTGACGCTCGAGCAGGCGCTGGCGCTCGCGGGCGAGGGGGCGCAGCTGCTCGACACGCGCGAGGCGGCGCGGTTCGAGGGCGCCCACCTCGGCGGCAGCCTCAACGTCGGCCTCGGCGGCAGCTTCGCCACCTGGTCGGGCACGCTGCTCGACCACGACCGTCCGATCGTGGTGATCGCTGAGCCGGGCAGGGAGGCGGAGGCTGCGACGCGGCTCGGGCGGATCGGCTTCGACAACGTCGCCGGGTATCTGAGCGGCGGGATGCAGCAGGTCGAGGAGTCGGGCGCGCGCGTGGCCCGAACGGAGCGGATCACAGCCGGATCCCTGGCGGAGGCGAGCCGGGGCCCGGGCGCGCCGCTCGTGATCGACGTGCGGGCGCCGGGAGAGTGGGAGGCGGGTCACATCGACGGCGCGATCAACGTGCCGCTGTCGCGGCTCGCCGACGAGCTCGACGAGCTACCCGCCGATCGTCTGGTCGTCGTCTACTGCGCTAGCGGATACCGCTCGGGGATCGCGGCCAGCCTCCTGCGGCGAGCCGGCCGAACCGAGGTCGCCGACCTCGTCGGCGGACTGGAGGCGTGGAAGGCCACGGCCGCCGCGCCCGCCTGACGTGGTCGTTACCAGGCCAGCGCGTAGCCGAGCCTGAGCCGGCGGCGCGACCGCGGCGCCCGCGTTGCGGCCGCGGCGTGCGTCCTCAGCAGCTCGACGATGTGGACCGTGTAGTGGAACGGGTCGGCGATCGCCGTACCGTCGTCGAGTGAGAGCGCCGCTCGCAGCTCGCCGTCCAGCTCAGCAAGCAGCAGCCGTCCGGCCGGCAGCGAGGGAGCGCTGTCGAGCGCGGCGAGCCGGTCCAGCGAGAGCTGGTCGTCGGGCGTCGCGAGGCGGATCGTGATTGGGGTGGTGAGAGAGGGGGTGGTGGTCATCAGGGCATCAGGATTGCGCTCGGCCCACATAAATGCAAATAGGGGTTTGCTTGATGAGGTATAACTTCAAGTCATGCTCGATACGCGGCGCCTGATCGTGCTCGTGGAGGTCGCTCGCCGGGGCTCGTTCTCGGCGGCGGCGGAGTCGCTCGGGTACACGCAGCCGGCGATCTCCCGCCAGATCGCGACGCTCGAGGCCGAGGTCGGGGCGCAACTCGTGCGGCGCGTCCCGCACGGTGCGGTACTCACCGACGCGGGACGGCTGCTGGTCGATCGTGGCGAAGCGATCCTGGCGAGCCTTGCCGGCGCCGAGGAGGAGCTGCGGCGGCTGTCCGGCCTTGAGGGCGGTCGGCTGAGGATCGCGACGTTCGCGTCGGCCGCGGCGTCGATCATGCCGATCGCGGTCGCGGAGTTCCGGCGGCGCCACCCGGCGATGGAGCTCGACATCACGATGGCCGACCCCGCCGAGTCGGTGCCACTGCTGCTCTCGGGCCGGCTCGATCTGGCGCTCTCGCACGACTCGATGCAGGATCCCGACGGGATCGACCTCGTCCGCCTGTTCGACGATCCGATGTACGTCGTGATGCCGCTCGGCCACCCGCTCGCCGACGGCGGCAAGCTCGGTCTCGAGTGCTTCGCGCAGGAGCCGTGGATGCTCGCGACCACTCACTCCTGCCCGGACTCGCGTCTGTTCTTGCGGGCGTGTCACGAGGCGGGGTTCGAGCCGGAGATCGCGTTCCAGAACGACGACTATCCGGCGATCGTCGGGTTCGTCGCCGCCGGCGTCGGCGTGGCGCTGATCCCGGACATGGTCGCGCGCGGGATCCGCGAGGACGTGGTCGTGCGCGAGCTCGAGCCGTCACCGCCGCCTCGGCCGATCTGCGCGGCGGTCCCGGCCGACTACCGCTCGCCCGGCGCCTCGGCGATGCTCGAAGTCCTCCGCGAGGTGAGCGCCGACTGGATCGGCGATCGCCGGGCGCTGGCGATCGCGTAGCTCTAGGACTTTCGCTCGCTGCGAGGCCGTCGCTTACCATCGGGCGTGCAGTAGAGAAGCGATGGGCGCCGGGTGCGCGGGGGTTGGAGGATGCGGATCTTGATTCCCGGCGGCTCCGGAAGATGAGCTGCGCAGCCGACCGCACAACCACTCGAAGATCGTTCCGGTCAGAACAGCTTGAACGTGCTAAGCGTGACGAAGGTTCCCGTCGCCGCGGTCCCGTTCGTGCCGGTGATCGTCGGCGCGGGCAGGAAGGTCAGCGCGCCGCTGCTCGCGACGTCGCATCACCGGTGATGCTCGTGACCGTCAGCGTTATCGTCGTGCTGGCGCCGCGGTTGGCCAACGCGACGGTTCCGGCGAAGGTCGCCGTATTGGTGCGTCGGCACACTGGCCGAGGCGAGGTTCGCAGTGAACGTGATCACCAGCTGATCGCCGGTCTGCAGATTTCCGTTCCCCGCCGGGGAGCTGACCGCCGTGACCTGAGACGGAGCCATGTCCAGTTTGACGATGTTCGGCGAGGAGTAGATGACCTGATTGCCGACGTTGTCGAAGGCCGTGTACCGATACCTGTAGCAGTGGCCATTGCTGACTGACGTGTGGTTCCTCCGACGAGCGTGACGGTCGTTGCGAACGTTCCGGGGAACGAGGCGCACGTGTCCGTGACCGTGTTCAGGGTCGTCGTGTCACGCGTGATCAGGCTGGCAGCGGAGTTGACGCCCGATTGGCTATCGGTACCGGCGGCGGTGGTGATCGCCACCGACGCCGTACTGAGGATCCCGTTAGCGTAGGTGATGCTGCCACCCGAGGGCGGAGACCGGTCGTTGACGAAGGTCAGCGACGCGGTGCGCCGTGCTGGCGTTGTTGAGTCCGCTGACCGTGTAGGACCCCGGGCCGGTCGGATTCGCCGACCACGAGAACGAGCTCGAGGTGAATGGCCCACCGGACGGCGTCGAGACGGTCTCGGCGCCGTGCGTCCAACCCGACACGCCGAGCACGGTGTAGGTGACCGATGCCGGGCCCGAGCCCGTATCCGTGAGTGCGTCGACAAGCTTGAACGATCCCGACCGATTGTCCTTGTAGTAAAGGTTGCCGGCGCTGAGGAACGCCCCGGTGGCGCTGGTGAGGCTGACGCGTTTGTCGGACTCGTGGACGTCACCTTCAGCACGCCGGCGCTCGAGGAGGTTGCCTGATTCCCGACGTTGTCTGAGATCAGATAGCGGTACTGGTAGCTACGAGCTCGTGAGCGTGAGGGTGAGCGTCGCGCCCTTGCAGGCGTCCTGATTGACGGCCGTGTCGGTGTAGACGAGCGTGCCCCTGGACGGAAGCGACTGGGCCGTGGCGCCCGCCGCCACTTCAACACCCTCTCTCGCATCGGGCATCGAGAAGTCTGCCGTTGTGCACCCTGAGTGCACAACGTCGGGAGTGACGCTTACGAGATGCACAGTGGCCACGTAGACCTTTGCGTCGGTCGCGTTGGCAACTGTGAAGCTCACCGCCTCGGTGTTTCCGGGGGTGATGTCCTCCGGCACCGTGGCCGTCAGCGTCGCGGCCCCACCGGTGCCGACGTTGGCCCTGCGTGAGCTGCCGCCCGTGGGGGTCCAATAAGCGCTGGCGGCACCCGCAAGGGCAAGAACAGCGACTACACCGACCGACGTTAGGCGCTTGTGTGTCAGAAGTTTGCGCATTGTTCTGACCCCGTCCGTGACATCCTGATCACGGTCCGGCTTGCATGAGGATCGTGATCCGCCGAATCGCTGTTGTGGCCGCGGCGAGCGGTGATCGGACGCTGAGCCCGACAAGCACGACCAAGCGGTGCCGGCGGAGCGCCCGGTCGGCGGTGCCGTTCAGCGCGACGCGGAACCCGGCGGTTCCCGCCTTGAGGTGTGCCCGGACCAGTGCGCCCACCCGGATCCAGCGGCCTGGTGGCTCCCCGAGCGATCGACGCGAGGCGAGCACGTACACCTGGAGGGAGCCACCGGCGCGCGCGGCGGGGACGTTGACCGAGCCGTGGATCATGGACCCCTGCTGCACCGCGGGGATCGCGATTTTCGAGGCCGACCGGGGCGAATGAATGATCGGGACGGCCGGGTCGCTGGTGGGCGGAGTGCTGGTTGTCGAGCTCGTGCCCGGGGACGTCCTCGTACTGGTGACCGTGTTGTTGGTCGTCGTCGTGCCGCCGGTCGTGCCGGTCTGCGCGGAGAGCGGGGTCGGGAACGTTGCCTGGATCGCGGCGGTGAGGCCGTGCCATCTTGCCGTGGCTTGTGCGCCGCTCGGAAAGATCGAATAGGTGTCGTTGCCTGCCTGCCCGTAGGTGCCGGCGAACGACCACCAGAGGATCAGCTTGGGGTGCGCGTTCAGCAGCACCTCGTTGCGCATCTGCAGCTGGTCGGCGGCGCTGGGGTAGTCCAGCTTGTCGTAGCAGGACTGTTTGGTGTCGGCGGCGGTGCACACTCCAATCGCCTGGCCGTCCGAGAGGTTGTCGCCCCAGGTGAACGCTTGGAGGATGAACGCCGACTGTTTGCCGGCGGCGTCGGCGGCTTGCTGGGTCTGACTCGCCCACCCGGCGAACGAGTCCCACGCCGACCGGTGGGCGCTGGCGGGCATCAACGACCGGGTGCTAACCGGGTAGAGCTCCGCGCCGATCACGTCGGCGATCCCCTGGTAGGAATCCGCCTGTCGCTGGCCGTAGGCCCCGGTCATCACGGTATGTAGCGGATCTTGCGCTTTGATCTGTGAGACGTACGACGCAACTCCGGCTTGATCCCCCGCCGAGAGCATGCTGTCGTCCGCGGCGTAATAGCCATAGGTCCCCGGCAGCCCGCCCAGCCACCGGATCGTGTACGCAGAGCAGTGGACCGTTCTGATCGCACCCGCACCCCGTCGCAAACGCCGGGAACTGCCCTGCGGCGCCGGTGCTCGTCGCCGGGTCACGCCACCAGGACGGATCGCTCAACTCCCATATCACCGACATTCCAAGCGACTGCGCCGCCGCGGCATACGCCCTAAGCGAATCCAGCGACCCAGCCCAGGCCGTGATCACCACGACCTGCATGCCGCCCTGGTGCATCGCGTGCAGCCGCCCTAGGCACGTCGGCATCTCGGTATCCAGCGAACAGCTCTCGAAAACGCCCTCCGCGGGGAGGGTCGCCGTTGGCGAGCCACCAGGTGCCCCCGAACCAGCACCGGATAGTGCGCCGCGGAAGTGAAGTGCGGTCGCGAGCGCCATGGCGAGCATAACCAGCGCGACCACTATGCGGAGGGGATCCCGCCTCAGACGGTCAGCAACGAGGTGGGCGATCTGATTGGTGTTGGAGTAGCTCATTGATGCCTCCTGGGTTCTCTAAGAAGGCATCGACCGGTAGCCGTAGTCGCCAGATCGGCAGTTCCGACGGGTGCGGATCCTTTCTTTGTCGTAGGCCGGTTAGCACTAGTGATGGACAGCGAGCTCGGAGAGGAGGATCTGGTCTGCGGCGCGCTGTGACGCGCCGTGGCTGTCATCTGCACGAACCCTCGGCCCTTGACCTCGGTGGGCTGAGCCCGAGAGTTCGGCCGGGCCGCGGCGGCCCGAATCGGGAGCAGCTCACAGGGCGGGCGACGAGCCGAGGCCGGCGGCAGGGATCTCAACCCAGCCCCGATAGGCGGCGTAAACGGAAGCAGTTCGCCGGAGAGGGGACCGGGCGCTGGGATCACATGATTCCGTCCAGGGCGGCTGCTGTTCTCTCCTCCACCCCGAGCGCCGTCCGAGACTCGCCCAGAGCTTCGCGAGCGGACGGGTCGGCGGCCCGCGCTGCGACGGGCTGCTTAGCTGTCGACCCCGGTTGTGCGCGGCGTCGAGGTCGCCGCTACTTCGGGGTCTTGAAGTCGACGTGCGCGAGTATCTGCCAGCCGTTGCGGGTCTTCGCGAACACGGATAGCCGCGGGGAGTAGCCAGGATGGACTTGCTCGCCGTTGACGATCTCGGTGGCCGCCAGCTCGTAGGTGCTGACAAGCTCGGTGCCGGTGGATGTGGTGACGCAGGTGGCGGATCTTGTAGCTCCGGATCTTGGGGAGCTTCTTCAGGTAGCCAGCTTTCTTGAGGTGCGATCCGCCTGCGCGCTGGATCTGGAATGCGGGCGAGAGGAATGCGCGCAGGTCAGCAACAGCGTGGTGCTGGAGGTCGTTGTAGAACCGCTTGACGAGGCGGGCGCCGAGGGTGCTGGTCATCGGCGGCCCGGGAGGGTGCCCGCCGCACTGCCGGGAGTTTGTCGCGGTAAGTTTCCAGAGGTAGTCGACGCGCACCGAGGAGCCCTGGAAGGCGTTATCGGCGGTCCGCGCTGACGACGGCCGCCCGCTGTCAGGGAAGGTCACCGTAAACCGGTAGGTCCACTTCCGCCCCGGCCGCATGCAACCGAGAGTCTGCGCCGGCATCGCGGCGAGCCTGCCGGCGTAGATTCGATGACGGGAGCCGCCGGTGATGTCCTCCACCCACAGGTCGAGCAGGAGTGACAGCCGCCCGCCGTTGGGTCCCGGAGTGTCGTGGAGGTTATGAGCCGAGAGGGCAAGCGAACCGGGCGCCCTTCCGGCGTTGGTGATCGTGACCGCTTCCCGTTACCGACGATCCGGGTCTCAGGTTCGACGCTGAGAGAAATCGGCTCGCCCGCGCGGCTGTTCCTCAGCGACAACGCGCCCTTTGCGTACGCCTGCACCTGTGGCGCTCCCGAGCTTCGCTCGGCTGCCCAGGAGCCGACCGCGATGATCCCGGCGGCCAAGACGAGTAGCACGAGTGGGCGGAGTCGGCGAACCGATTTGATTCGCGCGCGCATCTCAGAACGCCTTCGTGGGGGAGCCCGACTGAGACACTGTCGAGGCGGTCAGCGCGTTGCCGGCGCGATCGGTGGCGCCGGTCGGTGGGGAGGTCGTCCATTGCATCGTGGCGGTGCCGGCGGCGGTCTGTGCGGCTGCCGACTGGGTGCCGAGGGTGACGACCAATGAGTTGCCGCTCACCGCGATCGTCGACGGCGTGCCGGTCGCGCCGAAGGTGATGTTGCTGCCTGTGTAGTCCTTTCTCCCGAGATCAATCGTTCCCTCAGCGGGAGCTGAGTCGCGTTCGTCGCGCTGTAGATGGTCACCGTGTCGCGGCCGCCACCGCCACTGTTGAGGTGGACAACCGCGTCGTCGTCCCGGAGCCGGTCCAGCCCGAGGCGATCGAGTTCGGATCGATCGGTTCGCTGTACGTGTAGGTGATGGTGTCGCCTCGCTCGGCGCGCCCGATGATGCTCCCGTGGTTTGCGGTCTGCACGTCGGTGCCGGTCGGCGGCGTGTTGTCTACGACGACCAGTAGCCCGACTGCGTCCGGGAGTTCCCGGCGTTGTCGGCCGAGGTGAGCGCGTAGCTGTACGTGCCGGCCGCCAGCGCGACGCGTTCGCGGTCAGCGAGGCGGTGCCGTAGTTGTAGCTCTGGCCGAAGACTGTGAACGACCCCGAGCTCAACGCCGCCGACGTCTTGCCGGAGGAGATCGTGGCGACGTTGCCGGTCACGGTGGCGACGCCACTCGCGGGATTGCCGGTGTCGCTGACGTTGGCGTAGAAGCGGTAGGCCCCACCCTGATGGATGTAACCGGGGATGCCACCCGTGGTCTTCTGGATCAGCGTCGACACCGTCGGCGCGGCCCAGTCGGAGGCGGCTGTCACCTGGTTGCCGGGGTCGCTCGCCTTGCTCGTGAACGCGCCCCAGATCGATCCAAAGGCGTACGCGCCGGTGAGGGTCAGCGCCAGCAAGAGCACGGCGCAGCGAGTCGCGGTCCGTCGGCGTCGGCCGCAGGCCGGCTCACGCGCCGAGGTCATTTGAGGTCTCCGGCAGGTGCGGCTGGCGCCGCCACAGCCGCGTCAGCAGCGAGGCCATCAGCAGCACCGCAGGGAGCACGATGAGCCCGACGCGCCCTTCTGGGTGCCGAGCCAAGCAACGGCGTAGCCAAGCTTCGGGACGCGGTAGAGGACGCGGCCAATCGTCCCGTTTCTGGGGACGCTCCAGCGCTCGCTGCCCGTGTTGGCGTCGCCTTGGGTGATGAAGTTGACGCCGTGCCCGACCCGCTCGATCGCCCGGACGCGGTGGGGGAACAATGAGCCGGCCGCGCCACTGCGGGTCGCGGAACGCGACGATGTCGCCGACCTTCGCCGAGCGGTGCGATCGACTGCACCACCTCGACGTCGCCCGGGTTGAGCGTTGGTGCCATGCTCCCGGTGCGCAGGACGTAGGAGTGGTCGCCAACGGCGAGCGGCGCAGCGGCCGCCAGGAACAGCGTCAGCACGAAGCCGAGCACCAGCCAGGTAACGCCGATTCGCGCCGCGTGGCCCACCGGACGTCCGCGCGCGGTCATGATCGACCTCCGGCGGTCCGCGCGGTCACGACGAGGGAGACCCTGACGATCCGGCCCTGGTATCCGTCGGTGACCTCGCCGGGGATCCAAGTCTGTACGCGCAGAAGACGGACGGCTCCCGACCGGATCGGCACCGTAACCGCGCTACCCCGCCTGAGCCCTTGGAGCGTCGAGTCGGCCAGGACCCGGCCGTCACTCGCGACGCGGATGCGGACGATCCCGTCCAGGCTCCGCAGGTCCGGCTTGGTGCGGACCCCCACTCGCAGTGTCGTCCCGCTCTGATTTCGGAGGCGAACGACTGCGGTGTAAGTGTGCCCGCCAGGCTCAAGTCGGTTCGCGTCCAACAGCCTTGCCGGCGGCGCCGGCGTCGCGGCCAGAGTCCCCGGCGGCGCGAGCGAGAAGGTGACGCTCGCCGGTAGATCCGGTACCGCCCCGCCGGGCTGTGCCGAAATCAGGAGCGCCACCGCGACGCCGACCCCGACACCGAGGCCGGAGGCGCGAGCCAGATATGTGTGCGTGGATGAAAGCATCGTCTTGTTCCCGTGGGGCGCGGTGGCTGACAGCCCCGAGGCCGACATTCCCACCGCGCCGTCGCGTTCGTCTTGTCGTTGGCCCTATCGGTTGCGCGCCTCCCAGTAGGCGCTCAGGACTCCGCTCGACTGCGCCTGCTGGCTGTTGGGCGCGGTCGGCGACAGCGCCGCGGTGACCCTGTAGACGGTTGAACTTCCGGCGTTCCATGGGCCGGAGACGCCGCCCGGATAGGTCGGCAGCCCGGTGGCCCAGTCATGGTGGGTGGAGTTGACCGCGCCGTCGTAGAGCGTGGCGGTCGGCGTGAACCCGGTGCAATCCGGGAACGTCGAGCTCGTCTGAGTTCCCTCCTCGATCGTGACGTTGAGGTACGGTGTCAGCGCGCCCGGGTGCCGCCGAGGTACGCGTGCACGTCTGCGGGAAGGCCGCCGGTGTAGGTCACCTTGATGCAGCGCGTCCATGAGTCACCTGGCGTGGCGCCGGCGACGTTGAACATCGCCTGGCCGGCGCTGTTGTTGGAGATCGCAACCGTGCCCGACGTCAGCTCGTTGCCGGCGTTTTGGGTCGTCGCGCTGAACTCTCCGAAGATGCCCAGTGCGGCGAGACTCCCGAGCAACCCGACGAGCATCGTCGAGATAGCGATTTTGGTTCGGGTCTTCATCTTCTTTCGTCCTTTCAGTTGGGCGTGCCCTCTGCGGGCCGCGCCCGTCAACCAGATCGCCTGTTGGGATCGGCTAGGTGTTATCTGCCTCCCAGATGAAGCCGTGGACTCCCGTCGAGTCGCCCTGTACCTCGTTAGGTGCGCCCGACTGCAGCGTCACGACGAACTGGTAGACGACCGAATCGCCGGTGGTCCAGTTGTTCGAGGGAGCGCCGGGGCCGGTCGACAGGCCATTCGAGTAGTTGGTGTACGTCTGCTCGAAGTTCTGCAGCGTTCCGCTGTAGAGCTGGCCACCGGTGTCCGCCACAAAGCTTCCACAGTTCGGGAAGCTTGTCGTCGCATCCGTGCCCTGGGTAACCGTCAGGTTGACGTACTGGGCGAGCTCGGCTGCCGTGCTGTTCGTGTACAGTTTGACTGCTGCCGGCAGTGAGCCGCTGTAGGTGGCCTTGACGCACTTGGTCGCCGTCTGGCCCGGCTTGGCTCCGATGATGTTGTACATCGCCTGGCCGGCGCTGTTATTGGAGAAGGTGACGGTGCCCGTCACGATCTCGTTGCCGGTGTTCTCGGTGGTCGCCGAGAAGACGCCGAAGATCCCGATGGTGCAGCGACGCTGCTCAGGATGCTGATCCCAAGCACCGACAGAAGCACCTTCTCCCTGAGCTTCAAGGTCTTTCCGATCCTCATGCCGTGCCTCCTTCAGTACGTGGTGATGTGATTGCCGCTCGGCTAGGAATCTCGACAATCGATTCGGGACTCCGCCGGCGGGAATGTCGTTGCACGAATAGGATCGGCTGGCGGCGCGGCCAAAATCACCGCAGTCGGCCCTTAATCCGCGCGCGGTGTGACGCGCAGTCCCTATCGACTACGTAGTCGCCACGAGGGATGCGCCGTCGACGTCACGCCTACTTGCGAGCGTCGGCCGGCTCGGCGAACGGCGCCCCACGGGCTGCGGCGGGAGACCGTCGTCGGGGTAGGGGATCCGGTCTTGACGCAACCGGGGAGCGGAACGCCGGCGTCGTCTTCGGGACATCGGCCCGGGCACCCAGGCGAAACGCTCTGCCCGCGAGTGCCGCGCGCCGGATCTCTTTTGCGGTACGGCGGTATGGAATCGGTGAGAAACACGCTTACGGAGGCGCTGGTTCGGCCGTCGCACGGAGTGACGCCTTTCTGGGCTCGGGCTCTGTGTGGCGCGCCAACGCCGTGACACTGGTCAAACAGGTCCCGCATTGACGAGATCGAACGCTCGCGCCGTGAGGTCGACCATGTAGGCGACGTTCGGATGAGATCGACACCGCAGAGACCCGAGCTGATTCGAGGTCGGTCACAAGCCTG
Organism: uncultured Solirubrobacterales bacterium; assembly: GCA_963788565.1. Classification (GTDB taxonomy): domain Bacteria; phylum Actinomycetota; class Thermoleophilia; order Solirubrobacterales; family Solirubrobacteraceae; genus Palsa-465. Next base: position 729,964 of record CAWBHJ010000003.1, read on the forward strand.
CGGCTTTACGTACTCGCGATGGCACATCGCGTCGACGCACCACTCGTGCCCGCGGTGCACGAGCCGGCTACAGCTCGATCCCCACCCTGATCGCGAGCTGCATCTCGACGAGGATGAGCTGTGCGGCCATGTGTGCCGCTCCGGGATCGGTCGGCGTCCGAGCTAGCGCGAGCGGGGGCGCGAGCGGAGCTAGCGACGCCGCAAGAGCCATCCGCTTCGGTGCGGCGCCGAGTACGGGCCGGTCGTCGTCCTCCTCGGTGACTCGGAGGACACGTTCTCAACCGCGTAGGCGCCACCACCCGCGCGTCGGTCGCGGTCCACAACTCGGCCGCCGACCTCCAGCGCCTGGTCAACGGGCTCGGTCCGTCTGCCGCGTGCTCCAGCTCTAGCTCGTAACCCCCGCGTCACGCGGCTGGACAGCCTCGCGATCAGCGCCTTGTAGACGGCGAACGCCGGTTTCGGTGAGTAGTCATCGCGCATCAGGCCGTACTGCGTCTCGAAGTCCTGGGTACTCGAGTCCGCGTCGCGCAGGTCGAACCACGTGTAGTTGGTGACGTTGTACGCGGGGCGGGCGGAGTCAAGCGCCATGATCGACGCCTCGATGGACTTAGATTGCATCGCCTCGGTGCGCCCGGGTCCCGTGGGATACCCGCTCTCGGACGCGTGCAGAGGCACGTGGGTATCGATCCCCGCGACGATCAGGTTCGCGCGGAGCTGGGCGAGCGCGTCGTCGATGAACCGGGTTGTGCCGGTCTGCAGGCCGCCGCCGCCCAGTGAAGGGCCCCACGTTCCTGGATACACGTCGAAACCCACCCAGTCGAGCGCCGCTCCGAACGGGCGGCCGCCATGACTGCCGAGGTAACTCCAGAACTTCCGGTCGCTCAATCCAGTGACGTACGTCCAGTTGAAGCCCACCTTGAGCTGCGTGAACCCCCGGCGGCGGATCTCCTGTTTGGCGGCAAGTACCCCTGCAATGAGGGCATCCTGCGCGCCGGCGTAGTAACCGTCGGCGCAGTTCGGGGAGCCCCCTACGTTCGCTTCGTTGGTGACCTGGAGCGAGATCACGCCCCGATCGGCCCCCAGCGTCTGCACGGAGTCGCTGGCGAATTGCGCGAACGCGGCAACGTCAGCCGAGGCGCCTCCGCTCTGAGGGCGATACGTGATCACCAGCTCGACGTCGAAACCGCCCCTGGTGTAGTCGGCGACGTCGCCGCCCACCTGCTGCGCGGCAGATGGTTGGTCCGGTCCGTGGTACGCGGCATAGAGACGGACGAGGAAAGGCACGTTCGCCGGACGCAACTGCTGCAGCGCCGCCAGCCGCTTGGCCGGGTCCTCCGGCTTGACTGTGCCGCTCTGCCCGACGGTCCCGACCGCTCCGCCCGGGTAGATGCCAAACACCAGGGGCTTCACGTCGAGCCTGACGGCTCGCTTCACCAGAGAATGATGGGGCCTGTGGGATCTACTGCCATGCGCCAGGACAGGACCCGCGCCGGCGCCGCCGACCGTCGCGATCGAAGCGGCAAGCGCGAACGCCGTCATCGGGATCGATGC
>CAWBHJ010000004.1:0-648548 GCA_963788565.1 uncultured Solirubrobacterales bacterium
CGCCTCGCGCCCGCTTTGACGCTGGCGGTCGCCGACTACGTCGAGTGGCACGTCCACCGGCTCCGACGGCAGCGGGTACGGGGCGAGCTCGATCAGCACGGGCCGTGGGCGGGCAAGTCGCAGTTGATCATCGAGGAGGGCTGGAAGCCGCTCTCATCGCCCGCGGCCGGCGCCTGGCTGAACGAGTACGCGCGTAGGGCGCGGCACTACGCGCTGTGGCTGACGTTCGTCACCCAGTTCTTCCGCGACTTCGACTCAGAGCAAGGCCGCTCGCTGCTCGTCAAATCACGCGATCGCGCTGTGTTTGCCCAACGAGCGGCGCGACCTCGAGCACGCCCGCGACTCGATCGGGCTCAGCGACACCGACATCAACGAGATCACGGCGCTGCCGAGCCAGAAGGGCTCCTACTCGACGCTCTACATGATCAGCAAGCGCGGCCGCGGCGCCGTGCGCATCGCCCCCGGCGACCCCGAGTACTGGATCGCAAGCTCCAACCCCGAGCTCGACCAGCCCCGCCGCCACGCCGCGCTGCGTGACTCAGGCGGCGACGCCTGGGAGGCCCTCACAAACCTCTGCGATCCCGACTGGCACGAGCAGTACCGCCAGACCAGCGAGGCGTCATGAGCACCACGACGGCGACGCTCGAGCCCAAGCCCAAGCGCAAGTGGCGCAAGCTGATCTGGCTAATCCCGATCGGTGGGTGGTTCATTCTGATCCTCCCCGTCGTGCTGCTCGCCGGCGCCGGGAACCCGCCCTGCCCCGGACCCGGCGCCGCGACCCCGAACGCCACCACCCCGGCCGGCGGGCCCGCGCCGGGCGGCATGTTCGCCCAGCCGCTCAAGCTCTCGCAGGGCAAGTGGTACGAGGTCGGCGCCACCTTCTACGGCGGCCCGAGCGACCCGGGCACGGGCACCCAAGGGTCGATCACCACCCCAGGGCAGAGCTACCTGCCCGCGCACCCCGACTCGTTCGCCGAGCTCTCCCTGCTCGATTCAAACCCATACCCGAACTTCACGTTCGCCGACGCGAACGCGCTGAACAACCTGCCGTACATGACCGGGCTGATCGTCGCCAACAACAACACCAAGAAGGTGCTCTACAAGCGCGACACCGGCTACGGCCAGGGCCCCGGCCAGACGATCGCAAACGGGCAGCCCTACCGCCTCGACGTGTGGTGGCAGTCCGCGATCCCGCTCGGCGTGTCAAAGAACGCCGTCAAGATCGCGCTGGCGCCGCCGCTCGGGACCGGCGGCGCGCTCGGCCAGACGCCCTCCCCAACCAGCACGGCGGCGGGCGCTAACCCTGTCTGCGACAACCTCGCGGCCAGCGCGACGCTGCAGCTCACCCCGGGCGAACAGGCGCACATCCTCGCCAACGGCGACGCGAGCGCGCCGGCCGACGCGCCGCGCGCGGTGATGCTCGCGATCGCCGCCGCCAACCGCATCCACACGACCTCCTACACCAAGGAACGGACCCCGGGGATGCTGACCACCCTGCAGAGCTCGTACGACTGCTCGGGGTCGACCGATTACGTGCTCTACAACGCCGGGCTTGGCGGCCCGCTGGTCGACGTCGGCGGCGCCACCGCCGGCGACTCGTCGCTGCTCGAGAGCTACGGCGAGCAAGGACCCGGCAAGTGGATCACGATCTACGCCAACAGCGAGCACGTGTTCCTCGTGATCGCCGGCCTGGCGTTCGACACCGCCGACTTCGGCGGTCCGAACATCCCCGGCGGTTCCGGGCCGCGGTGGCGGCAGAACCCGCTCGGAAACCTCTCTGACGGTCTCAGCTACGTCGCGCGTCACCCCGCAGGGCTGTAGCGATGCGACGCAAGCTCACAGCCCTCCTGCTGATGGCCGCGGCCGTAGCGCTGGCCGGCTGCGGGATCGGCGATCCCTACCGGTCCTCTCAGCCGAGCACGAGCGCCTCGACCGCGTCGACGACGCCCACGAGCACCACGCCGGCGGCGCAGAACGCCGACCCGGCCCCCGAGCGCGGCGGCACGATCGCGCAGGGCGCCCAGAGGGCGCAGAATCAGCTCGCCGCCGGCGCCGCGCAATCGACGCCGCAGGCGGCGCTCGAGCGCTACGCCCGGGTCTACCTGAACTGGACCACGCCGACCGTCGTCGCGATCCAACACCGGCTCGCCTCGATCTCGACCGGCCAGGCACGCGCGCTCGCGCAGCAAGCCGCCGCGAGCGCCGGGCGCGACACCCAGCTAAAGCAGGATCAAGTCGCGAACAGCGGGCAGGTGATCTCAATCGCCGCGGGTCAGGGCGCCGCCAACGGGCAGTGGGTGATCGTCACCAGCGAGCTCACCACCGGCGCCGGCGACTACCAAGGCCTGCCGCCGACGCTGCACATCATCTACGCCCGCGTCACCAACACCCAGAACGGATGGGTGGTCAGCGGATGGCAACCCCAGAACTAGCCGCTCCCGTGGTCGCCTCGACGCGGATCCCGGTGCCCCGCGCCCGGTACGTCGCACCCGCATACCTGTTCATGTTCGCTGCGACTGCGGCCGCCGCGCTGGTCGAGCTGCTCGATCCCTCCCTGTTCGCCTCGAGCGCGCCGCGGCCGACGCTGCTGCCGACGCTTGGCGCTGCCGCCGGGATCTTCGCGACCAACATCCGCTTGGCGCTGGTGCCGTTCATCGTGATCGCGCTGCGGTTCCAGAGCGCCCGCGCGAGCCGACTGACCGGCGACGTCCTGCTCGCCGGGCTCCTCGGCGGCAACGCCGCGCTCGTCGGGCTCGCGCTCGGCCGCTGGCAAGACCGGCTCATCCCCTACCTGCCGCACCTGCCGATCGAGTACCTCGCGATCGCCACCGCCGCGGGCGCATGGCTCGTCGTCCGGCGTCGAGGCGATCACCGCGGCGCGCTTCGCGCGTCCGCGGGCTACGCGATCGCGACCGTCGTGCTGCTGGCGATCGCCGCCGTCGTCGAGGTGCTCGCGACCCCACACCGCTGATGGCACGCGACCGTCACTCGCTCACCTACGAGCTGTACCTCGCCTCGCCGATCTGGCGGTTTCGCCGCAAGCTCTGGATCGCGCAGGCCGGCGGCCGTTGCGAGCGCTGCGGCAGCCGTCACGAGCTGACGATCCACCACCTCAACTACAAGCGCCTCGGCCGCGAGCGCCGCTCGGACATTCAGGTGCTCTGCTGGGACTGCCACCAGGAGGTACAGCAGGGCGCGCCGGTCAGGCGGATCAGCCGCCTCAGGGTCGCCGCCGTGTTCGGCTTCTTCATCCTGCTCGCGTACGGCCTCGGTGACCCGTCTGACCTCTACAAGACTCAGGGTCAGAGCAAGCCGGCGATCAGTCGACACGCCCATCACGTTCCCGACCTGCGGCGGCCCGGGCGGGTTTCGCTTCGCCCGAATGTTGCACCACCGTCGGCCCAGTCGCTTCAAGGTCGCAGGCTCCCTTTCCCTCACCCCACGGGCTCGGTTCCGCTCGGCCGAACGGCGGCGCGGACGGGACTCGTTCAAACCACCCGGACCCCCACAAAGGAGGAACGATGAACTCAGTCAACCTCATCGGCCGTCTCACCCGTGACCCCGAGCTTCGCTCGGCGATCAACGGGACCACCGTCGGAGCCCTTCGGATCGCGATCCAGCGCCCGAAGAAGGACGGCGAGGACCAGGGCGCCGACTACGTCGACGTGACCACCTTCGGCCGCCAGGCCGAGGTCTGCGCCGAGTACCTCGGCAAGGGCCGTCGGGTCGCCGTCCAGGGCCGTCTCAAGCACTCCGAATGGAAGGCCGAGGACGACTCGCCGCGCTCGAAGATCGAGGTGATCGCCAACCAGGTCGACTTCCTCGACTACGCCCGCAACGGCAACGGCAACGACGCCGGCGCGGATGAGGATCTGCCCGCCTCCGCCGAGAGCGAGGAGATCGCGTTCTGAGCCGCCCGCAACCGGAGCGCCGGCGTCGCCGGCGCTCCACCCGCGGCCCGACCCGCGAGCCCAGCGATGAGCGCCCAGTCAAACATCCGCACCGAGCAGCCCGACGGGGCGCTTGTCGAGCTCGTCTATGAGCTGCTCGACGCCCACCTCGACACCAAGGAGCTCGCCGATGCCGAGGGGCTCGACGACTTTCCCGAGTGGTGCGCGCACCTCGAGTACCTCACCGCACTCCAGCGGACCGCCCGCGAGCTGCTCGCCGGCGCCGACACGGAACCGCGGCCATGAGCGCGCACGCGGCTCGGGGGCTCGCCGGCCCTGATTATCGCCGCCGCTACGCGCCGGCAGGAGGGCCCGAACGAGCCCCCGACCCGCAAGGAGCAACCATGCAAGAACTCACCGCACCCGATCCTCCGAGCGCGGCGCGCTGGAGCCTTTGGATCGACCGGATTCACCATCACCGCCTGGTGCAAGTGCTCGACATCGTCGACCACGACCGGATCCGGCTACAGCCGATCCCCGAGTCAAGCGAGCGGCCGCCCAGCTACCTCGAGTCGGCCTCGCGACTGCCCGGCCCCGACTACGAGCCGCTCACCCCACCCCGATGACCGAGCACCAGCATCCACCGCGCCTGACGCCTTCACAGCGACGGCTGATGGCGATCATCCGATCGTTCGGCGCCGAGGCGCCCACACCGCGGCAAATCCTGCTGCGCCGCAAGCGGCTCGCCAACCGCCTGCCCGGCCCGAGGCGGCCGCCGCGATGAGCGACTACGTCGTCATCGTCACCGACCAGGTGCTCCCGGAGCTCGCCGAGCAGCCGACCCGCTACGTGAGCGTGCCGCAGCCGCCCGAGCAGGCCCTCGGCCTGGTCCGCGTGCTGCTCGACCTTGCGCGAGCCGCCCACCGGGCCCGGGCCGTGGCGCCGTGCCCGCGCCGGCGGCAAGCGCATCGTCCAGCTCGAGGCCCAGCGATGACCGCGACCGCGACACGCCCCGTAACAGCCGGGCAGCTGCGCGCCTACCTGCAGCTGCTCGCCGGTCCAGACCCGGCCGGCCGGCTGATCGAGATCCGCTACACCACCGCGCCCGAGCGAGATGAGCCGCCGGTTCATCCCCGCCGATCACCCCGCCCGGGCCCGCGCGCCTGATCGCCGCCCTCGCCGGCGGCACCGACGTCTACACCGGCGTGCTGCTCCGCGATCGCCGCGGCGGCGGCCGCGACGCCGTCAGTCGCTCGCACCTCGTGTTCATCGAGACCGACGACCCGAAATCGTCTGAGCGGGTCGCGGGGTTTGCGCATCGGCCGACGATGCTCGTGGCCTCCGGGTCGCCCGGACATCTCCACGCCTACTGGGAGCTCGAACATCCAATCGGGGTGCGCGAGGTCGAGCGAGCCAACCGGCGGTTGGCCCACCATCTCGGCGGGGACCTTGCCAGCGTTGACGCCGCCAGAATTCTCCGACCGCCGTCCACCCTGAACCACAAGCACCAGCCGCCCACGAACGTACGACTAATGCAGCTCGACCGAGCCCGCCGCTACCGCCTCGACGAGCTGGTCAGCGACCTGGCAGATCCGCCTGGAAGACCGGCGCACGGCAACGCGGTCCGCCCGCGCGAGCTGCAGCATCCGCTCGACCGGACGCTGCTCGCGATCCCCGCAGAGCGATACGTGCGCGCACTGACCGGCCGAGAGCCCAACCGCCGCGGGAAGGTCTCATGCCCATTCCACGACGACAGCAACCCCAGCCTCCAGCTCTACGCCGACGGGAGCTGGTACTGCTTCGCCTGCACGGTGGGGGGGACCGTCTACGACTTCGCCGCACGCCTATGGGGATACGAGACCAAGCACCGCGCCTTCCTCACCTTGCGCGACCGTCTCGCTCGAGAACTGGGAGAAGCACGATGAGCATGCACGAAGCGCCTGCAGATGAGCTAAGGGGCGATGCTCGGCCCGAGGAGGCGGGAGCGTCAGCGTGCCAGCACTCCCGCGTGGGCTTCTTATCTGACGGTCCGGGAGGTCGCAGCGCTCGCACGCTGTGAGCACAAGGCGGTGCGTCGCGCGATCGCGAATGGCGAGCTGGTGGCGTTCCAACCCGCGCACAAGCTCTTGGTTCGCGAGGCGGATGCTCGCTCATGGATTGAGTCGCGCCCCGTGCGGATCCCTGCGGCGAGGCCTGGGGAGACTCGGCGCCGACCTTTGCGTTCGAGAACTGGCAGCTTGGCGGACCTGCGGGAGATCGAGCACAGAGCTACCGGGCGGTGAGAAGCACGGTCGACACGACGGGCTGCGCGTGGCGCAGCGCTGGGAATGCAAGGCTTCTACACATTCGGTCTGTGAGGCTGTGTAGGTTGCTTCACACGGCCGAACAAACGAACCACGAGAAGGATCCGGCCTTGCCCAAGCGCCTGCGTGAGACACGCAAGTTGCAGAAGCAACGCGACGCGGCGTTTGCCGATGCGGTGCGCGGCGCGGTCGCCAACCGTCGTGGCTGCACAGTTCGCGAGATCGCGGAGGCCGCCAGGATCCAACGCGAACGCGTCTACCAAATCGCACGCCAATGAGCGTCAAGTGGAATCCCCGGCGCAAGAAGTGGGAGGTCCGCTGGCTAGAAGGCGGGAAGCAGCCCTCCCGCCTGTTCGACCGCAAGGGCGACGCAGATGCTTTCGACCGCGAGGTGAAGCGCCAGAAACAGCTCGGCGCGCTCGCGCCGAGCGTCATGCGGTCACGGATGACCCTCGCAGAGTTCATGGCCGAGGACTGGTGGCCGCGGTATGCGATCCCGAATCTCGCCGACGACACCCGCCGGCGCTACCTCGAAGTGTGGGCGACGCACCTCCTTCCTCGGCTCGGGGACTACGAGCTGCGCGGGATCACCCCGTGGTTGGTCGAGGACTTTCGCGCCGACCTCGAGCGAGCGAACATCGGCGCCCCGACGGTACGCAAGTCGCTGATGCTGCTGCAAGGCATCCTCCGCCGCGCCGTCGTGCGCGGACTGATCGGCGCGAACCCGGTGCAGGCTGTCGGCAAGCCGAAACAAGCGCCCGCGCACTCGCCGCAGCCGCTCGCGCCCGAGATGGTCGAGCGAATCCGAGCGCAGATGATGAGCGCCTGGTCCAGCCCAAACCGTGGAGCTGGACGCTCAGCAGAGGCACTTCAGTGGTGGCGAGCTCGCAACGCCACGATCGTCTCGCTCCTCGCCTACGGCGGCCTGCGCCCGATCGAGGACCGCGGCTCGTGCTGGGATGACCTGCACGAACGCAGGCTCCACGTGGTCGCGTCAAAGACCGGGCGGGAGCGCGACGTAGACCTGCTCGCCCCGCTCGCACAGGACCTTGCTCAATGGCGGCTGCTGAGCGGACGCCCGGAGGGCAAGACCCTGATCGTCCCCACCGTCGACGGCGACGGCTGGCGCCGCTACGACTGGCAGAACTGGCGCCGACGCGTGTGGCGGCCGGCGGCGATCGCCGCCGGCGTCACCGGTGACCTGCGCCCCTACCGCCTGCGAGGCAGCTTCGTCTCGTTACTGCTGTGGGAAGGCCGCTCGCTCACCTACGTCGCCGAGCAGGCCGGGCACTCCGTCGCGACCCTTGCGCGCTACTACGCAGGAGTGATCAAAGACCTCGAGGACAAGCCGCGCGTACCGGCCGCTGAGGCAATCCGCCAGGCACGCGAGGAAATCCGGGCTGCGACGCAATTGCGAAAGGCCGGCGGGGCAGGATCGTGACCATGCGCGAACCGGAAGCTAGGACGGCCGCGTTCTCCTAGGAGTCGTCGACGACCCTCAGTCGGATGTTCGTGCCGTCGGTCCCGACTGCCTGCTATGTCTTCGTGGACTCGCGCCAGATTCGCCCGAGCGTGTCGGCTTCAACCCAGTCACCCGAGCGATCGAGCGCGAGCCAGAGCCAGTCGACTGGGGGCAGCTCGGCGGCGACGGCGCGGCGGCGCTCGGCGCGCGCAGCGGCGTCGTTGCTCCAGCCGCGGCGATACTCGCGGACAGTAGTGAGTAGACGCTCGACCTCCGCGACGAGCACCTGGCGCTCGATCAACCGAACGCGTTCGATTCGCGCGAGTGCGTGCTCGTCGCAAGCGCGGTGAGGGGTTACGAGGAGGCCGCGGGCACCGTTTCCGCGTTGCACCTCGAGGGCTCTTACCGCACCCTCGGCTTGCTGGACGTCGGCGTTGACGATCCGCTGCGCCTGGGGGGCCATCTTGACCTCGAACGCAAGCGTGCGCCGAGGACCCGTGAGCTCCCAATATGCGTCTTCCTCCCCCGTCGTCGCTTTTCGCGCGGCAGCTGCCACGCCAAGTAGGTCCTTGCCCACGGTCGCGATCGCGCGGGCGACCGCGTCGTGATCGCTCGATCGCAGCTCGTCGAGAAGGTTTCCGCTCCAGCGATCAAACCGCGGCCCTTCTGGACCGTGGCGGGCAATCAGTTGATCCCAGGCGGCGAACAGCTCGTCGTCGTGATCGTCTGCGACTGGAGCTGCTTCCCCCTCGAGGCGCGTCTCTGACAATCGCAGCCGTGTGAAGAAGGTGCTGATCGCGCCGGCTGTTGCGGCTGCGCGGAGAGCGACGCGGGCCTGCGCGACGGAGGCGTGATCGCCGTAGCCTCCGGCGAGCTTTAGCGCGAGCGCGCGCATCGCCAGCCAGAAGGCGCGGTGCTCGCGTGTGTGAGCAAGGCTCTGGGCGACCCGATCGAAGAGTTGCTCGGCGCGGGCGTAGTCCTCGCGCCACAGTGCGAGCGTCCCGTCCACCTCATCCGCTGCGGTCGGAAGCACCTCCGCCATCGGGCGTCGGCCCGGCGGTTGCACGCCCTGCGTCGGCTCGCCCTCGAGGAAACGCTCGGCGTCGGAAAGCCCAGCTGCAAAGCCGCGGTCAGAGCGCTCGAGCGCGGCGAAGACGTCGCCGCGCACGTCATCAGGCAGCGCGTCGAGAAGTCGCTGCTGCGAGAACCGGCCGAGAAACTCGGGGTCCGCCAGCAGGTACACCGCCCGATCGCGTTCGCCGCGGTTACAGCGGCCGAGCGCCTGGGCGACACGCTGGCCGAAGCGCGTCTCGGCAAATGGGGCGTCGCGCAGGTACGCCGAAACGAACTCCTCGAGGTCGCTGGTCGCGATCGGCACCTCGGGTACAACCTCGACGCGGCAGCTGTCACCCGGGAAATCCATGCCGTCGTAGCGCCCGGCGGCGACGAGGTGACCGTCGGCTTCCGCTGCGAACGGCTCGTCGGCGCCATTGTCGCCCTCGAGCAGACGCACTTGGCCCGGCAGGCCGGATAGGGTCAACGCGAAGCGGAGCGCCTCTGCTGTGTCCGACCGCGCGCAGAGCCATAGAGCCTTGCGGTGGCGCTCGAGGAACGCGCGCAGCTCCTCGACGAGCTCGGTCGCAGACGGGAGCTCCGGGGCGTCGCGGATGACCACCAGACGCTCGCCCTGCCGCGGCTGCACCGATGCCGTCAGCTTTTCAAGCGGCGGGGTGCCGAGACGGCGACGGAGGTCGTCAACCGTGCCGATCGTCGCACTCAGGTATACCCGCCGGCTCGGCGCGGCGAAGTGCTCGATCGTCTGAGACGGCGGGATATACGGCGTGAACGTCACGCCCCGGGCCGAGATCAGCCAGCAGCAGACCTCGAGCCGGTGACGCAGGCGCTGCCACGCCCACCAGGCTTGGCTGCCGTCCACCAGGCGAACGTCGAGCAGATCGCGGACCTCGTCGGCGAGGTCGGCGCTGTCAGGAAACGCGAGCATCTCGGGCGAGCGCATCGGCTCGACTCCGTTCAAGAGATCCTCGGCCAGCGAGTAGTACGGACAGCGGGCGACGATACGCGACAAGAGCTCGTTGTAGAGCGGCTCTGCGCGGGTGATGCAGACCGTGAAGAAATCACGCAGCGGCCCCTCCAGCAGATGGACGTCATCGAGGATCAGCATCCCTGCGGGCTCGACCCCGGGGCTGGAGTTGAAGTAGTTCCAATAATTCATGACGCCGATCGCCTGGCCAAAGTTGAAGCTGCGCACGTCGCGCGGCGCCCACGTGTCCTTCGGGCCCTGGAAGCGCACGATCGGGAAGCCGAGGTCGCGCGCCTGACGCTCTACCTGTTGGGCGAGCTGCTTATTGCCCGCGAGGAAGGCGGCAGGGCCTCCGCCGCTGTCACGAAAATGCTCCCCGACGAGCAGGCCAACCAATGTCTTGCCGGTCCCAGTCGGAAGCTCCACAGCCGCATCACCAGACAAGCCGGCGTACGCGGCCAACACCTCGCGCTGCCAGTCCCACAAGCTCGGTACCGCTGCAGAACGATGCCGGGCAAACAGCGCCTCGTACGGATTGGTAGTCACGGTGTCCGAGCGTAGCTCCACGTACGGCTGTGGTCTCCCTGCCCTCCCGCTCCGGTCGAGCGAGCAGCTCTGCCCCCGTGATCGCTCCGAGATCGCCGTTGCGACGCGCCTCGCGGGCTTTCGCCCCGATGCAGTGGCCGTGGTGAGCGCGCTCCGCGCCGCTCCTATCGCGTGGTTCGGGCAGCGCCGCGTCCGACCGCTGCGCGGGAACCGTGTCTGGCACGGGCATCGGCGCGAGCAATCCAATCGGCAAGCCGGGGCACTCGAGCGGATCTGAGTTGCGACAGAGTTGCGACAGGCCGGTCGTGCGGGACCGTGAGCGTGCACGAAGTACCTGCAAATGAGCTAATGGGCGATGCTGGGCTCGAACCAGCGACCTCCGCCTTGTCGAGACGGCGCTCTCCCAGCTGAGCTAATCGCCCGGGAGATCACGTAAATGTAGCGGCGACGGGCAGGCCGCGTGGGGTGCGGGCGTTGGCCACGCGGAGTAGAGTCGCGGGCGATGAGGCGGGCGGTTTCGGTGTGTCTGGCGGTGGGATCGGCGGCGGTCGCGTTCGCGTCGGCCGCGGTCGGCGCGACCACCGGTGGGTCGCGCGTGCCGGTCACCGTCAAGCCCGCGATCGGCTCGCCGTCGGCGAACTTCACGGTCAGCTTCCGGGCGCCGCTGCAGACCGGCGGTGGCTCGGCGGGCGGCCCCCGGTACGAGTTGAGGGCGAGCGGGCCCCGTGGTCGGCGGTGCGGGTCCAGCGCCTCGACGGCGGTTGGGCCGACCCGCGGCGGCCAGCGCGTTCAGGTGCGGCTCGCGCCTCCGGCGCCGGCACGTGACTGGTGTCGCGGCCGGTACACGGGCGAGTTGATCGAGGTGCTCACCCCGCGATGCCCACCGCGCGAGGCGTGTCCGATGTTCATCGCGGTGATGGACGTGGGCAACTTCTCGTTCCGGGTTCGCTGATCGCGACCGGATCCCGGGGGACGCGGGCCGCCCGAGCACGCGCGGATAGCATCCTGCGCCCATGCAATTCGAGCTTCCCGACGGAACCATCCTCGACCTCGCGGACGGCGCCACCGGCGCCGATGCGGCGGCGGCGATCGGACCCGGTCTGGCACGCGCCGCGCTCGCGGTCAAGGTCGACGGTGAGCTGCGGGACCTCGACAGGCCGCTGCCGCCGGCGAACGGCCGGCCGCAGAAGCTCGAAATCGTCACCGACCGCAGCGGCGCCGACGCGTTGTGGTTGATCCGCCACGACGCCGCGCACGTGCTCGCCGAGTCGGTGCTCGAGCTCTACCCCGGCACGAAGGTCTCGATCGGTCCGCCGATCGAGGACGGGTTCTACTACGACTTCGAGTTCCCGGAGGGCGTTTCGCTGTCCGAGGACGACCTCGAGGCGATCGAGCAGCGAATGCGCGAGCACATCGGGGCCGATGAGCACTTCGTCCGCGTCGACGTGCCGGTCGGAGAGGCGCTCGAGCGGTTCGTCAAGCAGGACCAGGACTACAAGGTCGAGCTGATCGAGGACCTCGTTGCGAATGCGGACCCCGCCCACCCGCTCGAGACCGTCAGCCTCTACACGAACGGCGACTTCACCGACCTCTGCCGGGGCCCACACGCCCCGTCGACGAAGCGGATCGGCGCGTTCAAGCTCCAGTCGGTCGCCGGCGCCTACTGGCGGGGCGACGCGGCCAACACGATGCTCACGCGCGTGTATGGGACGGCGTTCTTCAGCGCCAAGGAGCTGGACGCGCACCTGGAGCGGCTCGAGCAGGCCCGGGCGCGGGACCACCGCAAGCTCGGCCGCGAGCTCGACCTGTTCTCGTTCTCCGATCTCAGCCCGGGCTCGCCCTTCTGGCATCCGGCCGGTCAGGCGATCTGGAACGCGCTGTCGCAGCTCTGGCGCGAGCAGAACGCCGCTCGCGGCTACCAGGAGGTCCACACCCCGATCCTCTATGACGTCGAGCTGTGGAAGCAGTCCGGCCACTGGGACAAGTACCGCGACCACATGTACTTCACCGAGGTCGAGGGGCGGCAGATGGGGCTCAAGCCGATGAACTGCCCGGCCCACATCCAGATCTACAACACGCAGCGGCGCTCGCACCGCGACCTTCCGATCCGGCTTGCCGAGCAGGGTCTCGTCCACCGCCACGAGCCGAGTGGCACGCTCCACGGCCTGCTGCGCGTGCGCAGCATCACCCAGGACGACGCACACATCTTCTGCACCGATCAGCAGATCGAGCGCGAGGTGATCGGCTGTCTGGACTTCGCCTTCTACCTCTACGACCTGTTCGGGCTCGAGCCCCGGCTGGAGCTGTCGACGCGTCCGCCGAACCGGATCGGGTCGGACGAGATGTGGGACCAGGCGGAGGGGGCGCTGCGCGGGGCGCTCGAGCACCGCGGGCTCCGGTACGACATCCACGAGGGCGACGGCGCCTTCTACGGGCCGAAGATCGACCTCCACACGACCGACTCGATCGGCCGCTCGTGGCAGCTCGGCACGGTCCAGCTCGACTACGCGATGCCCGAGCGGTTCGACATGACCTACGCCGGCGCCGACAACCTCGAGCACCGGCCGGTGATGATCCATCGGGCGCTGTTCGGGTCCTTCGAGCGGTTCATCGGGATCCTGATCGAGCATTTCGCCGGCGAGTTCCCGCTGTGGATCGCGCCGGTCCAGGCGATCGTGCTGCCGATCGCCGAGCGCCACAACGAGTACGGGGCGTCCGTCAGCGAGCGGATGCGCGCCGCGGGCCTGCGGGTCGAGCTGGACGATCGGGACGAATCCGTCGGGCGGAAGATCCGCGACGGCGAGCTGCGGAAAATTCCGTACATGCTGGTCGTGGGCGACCGCGAGCAGGAGAGCGGCCAGGTGGGAGTTCGCGAGCACCGCCACGGCGACCGCGGCTCCGAGCCGGTTGAGAACCTGATCGGGCGGCTCTCCGAGCAGGTTGAAAGTCGCTCCGCGGGGTAGACCCGCCGCTATACTCCGTTCTGTTGATCCAAGCTTTTCTCCACACACAGCCCGGCGCCGCTTGACCGCAGGACGCAACCGCAGCTAGTGCCGGTCCCTAAGAAGTTCGACCGGCGACCCCCGGAGCGGGACCAGACTCGGATCAACGAACGGATTCGCGTACCCGAAGTCCGGCTGATCGACGAGCAGGGGAATCAGGTCGGCGTGATCAAGACCGACGATGCCCTCCGGTACGCGCAGGAGCGCGATCTCGACCTCGTCGAGGTGGCGCCCGAAGCGCGTCCCCCGGTCACGCGCGTGCTCGATTACTCGAAGTACAAGTACGAGCAGGCCCAGAAGCAGAAGGCCGCGCGCAAGCACCAGCAGCAGATCACGATCCGCGAGATCAAGTTCCGCCCGAAGATCGCGCAGCACGACTACGACACCAAGAAGGGCCACGTGCGGCGCTTCTTGACCGGCAAGGACAAGGTCAAGATCACGATCATGTTCCGCGGCCGCGAGGTCACCCATCCGGAGCGCGGGATCGCGCTGCTGGACCGTCTCGCCGAGGAGCTCTCGGACGTCGGGGTGGTCGAACAGTCGCCGCTCCAGGACGGGCGCAACATGACGATGATGCTGGGGCCGTCGAAGTCGGTGCTTGCGACCGAGGACGGCAACGCGGCCGGCGAGCCCAAGAAGGCACCGGAGGCCGAGAAGAAGCCGGTCCCGGCCTCGGCCGACGCAGCGGCGTAGCGCCAGCACTCTGCTTTACTAAGCGGCCGCGATGCCGAAGTCCAAGACGCACTCTGGCGCCAAGAAGCGCTTCAAGGTGACCGCCACCGGGAAGGTGCGCGGCCGCAGCGCGTTCACGAGTCACATCCTCGAGAAGAAGTCGCCCAAGCGCAAGCGGCGGCACGCGAAGCCCGCAGTGATCGCCAAGGCAGACGAGCCGCGCGTCAAGATCCTGCTCGGGGCCAAGCACCGGAGCGGGAAATGACCCGGGTCAAGCGCTCGAACCACGCGCGCAAGAAGCGCCGCGCGACGCTCGCGCTCGCGAAGGGATACCGGGGCGACGCGAGCCGGCACTACCGGACCGCCAAGGAGGCCGTGCTCAAGGCCGATCAGTACCGCTACCGCGACCGGCGCAACCGCAAGCGCGACTTCCGGCGGCTGTGGATCACCCGGATCAACGCGGCGGCGCGCCAGAACGACATGTCCTACTCGCAGTTCATGCACGGTCTGCAGCTCGCCGGAGTCGAGCTCGACCGCAAGATCCTCGCGGACATCGCCGTCCGCGACGCCGACACCTTCCGACGCTTTGCCGAGCGCGCCCGAGAGGCGCTGGCGGCCGGCTGAGCAGCCGAACCACCAGCACCGCCACTCGGGCGCCGCTCCTGACAGGAGGGCGCCCTTTTTTATGACCATCTCAAGCCACCACAACCAGAAACTGAAGGAAATCCGCAAGCTGAGGCAGCGGCGGCGGTGGCGCGAGCAGGCCGGGCGGTTCGTGGCCGAGGGCGAGGATCTGCTGGCGGCTGCCGACGCCGCGGGCTGGGAGCCGCTCGAGCGCTACGCGGCGGTTGGCTCAGGCCTGCCGGGGGTCGAGGTCGAGGCGGACGCGCTCGCGTCGGCCTCCGGGCTCGCGTCGGGGACCCGGGCTCTGGCCGTCTACGAGGAACGGTGGCTCGAGTCGCCTGCCGGCCCGCTGTGCGTGTACCTCCACGGCGTCGCCGACCCGGGCAACGTCGGGACGATCCTGCGCAGCGCCGAGGCGTTCGGGGCGTCGTGCGTCGCGGTTGGCCCGGGAACCGCGGATCCCTTCAGTCCGAAGGCCGTACGGGCGTCGATGGGGGCGGTGTTCGCTGTGTCCGTTGCGAAGGTCGACGACGTCTCCGAGGTGCCGGGGTCGAAGATCGCGCTCGTGGCTGGGGAAGGGGTGCCGCTTGGGGAACTTTGGCGATCCGCGTCCGCGTATGTGACGGAAAACGCCAAAGTCCGTGAGGTCAGCGTCCTCATCGGCGCCGAGCGCGAGGGCCTTCCTCGGCCAATCATCGACTCAGCCGACCTCACGGCCCACATCCCGATCCAAAGCCACAGCCTCAACGCCGCCCAGGCCGCGACCGTCGCCCTTTACGAACTCACATCTAGGATGGCGCGCGATGAGTGAGACGCTCGAACGGGTGGCGCAGATCAGGACCGAGGCCGAGGATGCGATCGCGAAGGCTACGACCAGCGACGAGCTCGAGCAGGCGCGGATCAAATACCTGGGCCGCAAGGCCGAGCTTCCGAACCTGCTCCGCGCCGTCGCCCAGCTCCCCCCGGACGAGCGCGCCCAGACCGGCCGGACCGCGAACGACGCGCGCCAGGCGCTCGACCGCGCGATCGACGCGAAGCACGCGGACCTCGCCGCGCATGAGCTCAACAGCCGCCTCGAGCGGGACCGCATCGACGTCACGCTCCCCGCCGACCCGCTGCCCAATCTCGGCGCGCTGCACCTGCTCACCCAGACCCGGCGGGAGATCGAGGAGGTCTTCATCGGGCTTGGCTTCGACGTCGCAGAGGGCCCCGAGGTCGAGACCGTCTACTACAACTTCGACGCCCTCAACCACGCGGTCACGCACCCCGCACGCGCGAAAACCGACACCTTCTACATCAGCGACCAGGTCCTGCTGCGGACCCACACGAGCCCGGTCCAGATTCGCTCGATGGAGCTGCATCCGCCGCCGCTCTACATCATCGTCCCCGGCCGCGTCTACCGGCCCGACCCGACCGACGCCACCCACGCGCCCCAGTTCCACCAGATCGAGGGCCTCGCGGTCGACACCGACGTGACCCTCGGCGATCTCAAGGGCACGCTCGAGGTGTTCGCCCGCTCCGTGTTCGGCGAGGAGCGCGAGATCCGGCTGCGCCCCGACTTCTTCCCGTTCACCGAGCCGAGCGTCGAAGTCGACGTCTCGTGCTTCAACTGCACCGACGGGTTCCTCGCCGACGGCTCCCGGTGCCCGGTCTGCAAGGGCGACGTCTGGATCGAGATCCTCGGCGCCGGGATGGTCGACCCGAACGTGTTCGGGTTCGTGCGCGACAACGGCTACGACGCCGAGCGGATCCAGGGATTCGCGTTCGGGATGGGCGTCGAGCGGATCGCGATGCTCAAGTACGGCGTCCCCGACCTGCGCATGTTCTTCGACAACGACGTCCGGTTCCTGGAGCAATTCCCGTGAGGGTCCCGCTCGAATGGCTCCAGCAGTACTGCCGGCCCGAGCTCACCACCGCGGCCCTGGCGCAGCGGCTGACGATGACCGGCACGAAGGTCGAGGCGATCGAGCGCCACGGGGTCGGCGAGCTCGACAACTTCGTCGTCGGCCGCGTCGTCAAGGCCGAGCAGCACCCCGACGCCGACCGGCTGCGCGTCTGCCTCGTCGACATCGGCGAGCGCGAGCCCTCGCAGATCGTCTGTGGCGCCCCGAACGTCGCCGCCGGCCAGACGGTCGCGGTCGCGAAGCCCGGAGCGGTGATGCCCGATGGGACCAAGCTCGGCAAGGCCAAGCTGCGCGGGGTCGTCTCCAACGGGATGATCCTGGCCGAGGACGAGCTCGCGATCGGGACCGACCACGAGGGGATCCTGGTGCTCGAGGACGACCACCTCGTGCCGGGCTCGCCGCTCGAAAATGTCCTTACGCTCGCGACCGACGTGCTCGAGTTCGAGATCACCTCGAACCGGCCCGACTGCCTCGCCGTCTACGGGATCGCGCGGGAGGCGCACGCCGCGACCGGGGCGGAGCTCGACGCCCCGCCATGGAGCGAGGACCCCGGCACCGGCGGCCCGGTCGAAGGGATCACGATCGAGGTCGAGGACCCGGACGTGTGCCCCCGGTTCACCGCCCGAGCGTTCGACGACGTCAAGATTGGTCCCAGCCCGCCTTGGCTGAAGGCGCGGCTGACGGCGGCCGGCCAGCGGCCGATCTCCAACGTCGTCGACATCACCAACTACGTGATGCTGCTCACCGGCCAGCCGCTGCACGCGTTCGACCTCGACCGCGTCGCTGGCGGGACCCTCACGGTGAGACGAGCGAGGCAGGGCGAGCAGGTCGAGACGCTCGACGGCCAGACGCGGACGCTCGACGACCAGATGGTGCTGATCGCCGACGCCGACGGCCCGACCTCGATCGCGGGGGTGATGGGCGGCGCCCGCTCCGAGGTCGAGCCGGGCACGACGCGCGTGCTGATGGAGGCCGCCACGTGGAACGGGCCGAACATCCACCGCACCGCCTGGGCGCTCGGGCTCCAGAGCGAGGCGTCGCTGCGGTTCGAGAAGCAGCTCCAGCCCGAGCAGACGATGGACGCGCAGGCGGTCGCGACGCAGCTGATGGTCGAGGTCTGTGGCGCGACCGTGAAGCCCGGCACGATCGATGTCGGCGGCGACGGCCCGGCGCCTGCCACGATCCGGCTGCGGGACGCCCGCGTCGCCGGCCTGCTCGGCGCCCCGATCGCGCGCGAGCGGTGCGAGCAGATCCTCGACGCGCTCGAGTTCGCCACCGAGCAGGCCCCCGACGGCCTCGACGCGACGCCGCCGTACTTCCGCCGCGGCGACATCACCCGCGAGGTCGACGTGATCGAGGAGGTCGCGAGGCTCGACGGGCTCGAGAAGCTGCCGTCGACGCTGCCGAGCCGCCACGGCGCTTACGGCCGGCTCACTCCCCGCCAGCGCCTGCGCCGCCGCGCCGCGGACGCGCTCGCAGCCCAGGGGCTGTTCGAGGCGGTCGGGTGGAGCTTCGCCGGCGCCGAGCAGCTGCGACGGCTGCGGCTCGCGGACACGCCGGTGGTCGAGCTCGAGAACCCGATGTCGGCCGAGCAGGCGACGCTGAGGGTGACGCTGCTCGGATCGCTGCTCGACGCCGCGCATCGGAATCTCGCGCAAGGCGCGACGATCGTGCGGCTGTTCGAGGCCGGCGCGGTGTTTCTGCCCGACCCGGGCGAGCAGCTCCCGCGCGAGCCCTACCGGGTCGCCGCGGTGCTGATCGGCGACGTGCGGCACCCGAGCTGGCGGGACGCCGATCCCCCGAAGGCCGACTTCTTCGCCGCGAAGGGCGCGCTGGAGGGCCTGCTCCGCGCACTGCGGGCGTCGTACGAGCTCGAGCCGGGCGCTGAGCCGTTCCTCCATCCCGGCCGTGCCGCGCAGATCAACGTCGCCGGCGGCCCAGTGGGATGGATCGGCGAGCTCCATCCGCTGGTCGCGGCCGAATGGGAGATCGAGCAGACGGTCGCGGCGTTCGAGCTCGACCTCGACTCCGTCCCCGTGCCGCCAACCCAGGCGTACCGCGACGTGACGACGTTCCCCGAGGTCCGCGAGGACCTGGCGGTCGTCGTTTCCGAGGACGTGCCGGCGGCCCGGGTGCTCGACACCGTCCGCCGCGGCGGCGCGCCGCTGCTGCACAGCGCGGAGGTGTTCGACGTGTACCGCAATCCCGAGACGCTCGGCGAGGGGAACGTGTCGCTGGCGCTGAGGCTGTCCTACCGGGCGCCCGATCGAACGCTGACCGACGAGGAGGTCGCGGAGCGGCGCGAGGCGATCGCGTCGGCGTTGGCCGAGGAGCTCGGCGGGAGGGTCCGTGCCGCATAGCGCCGCGGTGTTCGGAGCCGCTGGTTTTACGGGCGCGCTGACCGCGCGCCTGTTGTCCCGGCACCCGTCGTTCGAGCTGCGCACGGTGACCGCCCGCAGCGACGTCGGCAAGCGCTTGGACGACCTGTACCCGCACCACCGCGTCCCGCTCGAGCTCGAGGAGCTCGACCTCGACCGGCACGGCGACGTCGAAGCCGCCGTCGTCGCCTACCCGCACGGCGCCGCCGCCGAGCTGGTCCAGGAACTACGCACGCGGAACGTGCGCGTTGTCGATCTCTCCGCCGATTTCCGCCTGCGGGACCCTGCCACCTACGCGCAGTGGTACCGCGAGCACCCCGCGACCGAGCTGCTCGGAAGCGCGGTCTACGGGCTGCCTGAGCTCGGTTACCGCGAGCAGATCCGCGACGCCGACATCGTCGCCAATCCCGGCTGCTACCCGACGGCGACGCTGCTCGCGCTCGCACCGCTCGCCCGCGAGGGGCTGATCGAGGACGCGATCGTCGACGCCAAGTCGGGCGTCTCCGGCGCCGGACGCGCCGCGACCGAGGCCACCCACTTCGTCACCGTCGACGAGAACGTGAACGCCTACGGAGTGCCGCGTCATCGCCACACCCCTGAGATCGAGCAGGAGCTGGCGATATTGGATCCCGCCCACCCCGACCTGCGGATCACGTTCACGCCGCACCTGCTGCCGCTCGACCAGGGGGAGCTCGTCTCCTGCTACGTCACGTCGAACGGCGCGCTCGACGACGTCGACCTCGACGCGCTCTACGCCGATGCGTACGCCGGCGAGCCGTTCATCGAGCTCAGCCCGAGTCCGCCCGGCGTGCGGGACGTCCGCGAGACCAACATCTGCCGGATCTCGGTCCACCGCGACGCACGCACCGGCCGGGCGATCGCGTTTGCCGCGATCGACAACCTGTGGAAGGGCGCCGCGTCGCAGGCGGTCCAAAACCTCAACCTGATGTTCGGCTGTGACGAGGGGGAGGGCATCTCCTGATGAGCGGGCTGTTCGGCTCACGCTGGGTCGAGGCGCCCCAGCACGCGACCGAGCTCGAGGAGACGCTGCTGCCGGCGGGGTTCCGCGCGGCCGGCGTCGCGGCGGGGCTGAAGCCCGAGGGCGTCGACGTCGGCGTGCTGTTCTCCGACGTCTCGCAGACCGTGTCCGCGGCGCGGTTCACGACCAACGCTCGGGTCGGAGCGCCGGTGACGGCGTCGCGCGAGGCGGAGCTCGCGCGGCTGCGCGCGGTCGTGGCGAACGCCGGCGGGTCCAACACCGGCGACGGTCAGCGCGGGCTCGAGACGGCGTACGCGACCCAGCGGGTCGCGGCGGAGCTGCTCGGGATCGAGCCATCGCAGGTCGGCGTCGCGTCGACCGGGGTGATCGGCTCGGAGCTCCCGCGCGAGGCCCTGCTGAGCGGCGTGAGCGCCGCGGTCGCACAGCTCGGCGACGACACCGACGCCTTCTCGCGCGCGATCCTCACGAGCGACCGCGGGCCGAAGCGGGCCTGTCTGCAGGTCGAGCTCCCGGGCGGGACCGTCCGGCTCGCAGCGCAGGCGAAGGGCGCGGGGATGATCTCGCCGCGGTTCGCGACGATGTTCTGCTTCGTGCAGACCGACGCGCTGCTCTCGGCCGCCACGCTCGACCTGCTCACGGGGGTCACGGTCAAGCGCTCGTTCGATCGCATCAGCGTCGACGGGCAGCTGTCCACCAGCGACACCGTGTTCGCGCTGGCGAACGGGGCGTCCGGCGTCCGGGTCGAGCCAGAGAGCGAGGACGAGCTCCGGCTCGGCGAGGCGATGGACGCCCTGCTGCGGGGGCTCGCGCTCCAGATCGTGGCCGACGGCGAGGGCTCCAAGCGCATCGGGCGGATCGTCGTCCGCGGCGCCGGCGAAGTCGTCGAGCCGGTCGCGCGGGCGATCGCAAACTCGAATCTGGTGAAGACCGCGCTGCACGGCGCCGATCCGAACTTCGGGCGCATCCTCCAGGCCGCGGGGGCTGTCTACCCGCCCGGCAACGGGTTCGTCGCCGACCTCGAGATCGAGGGGCGGACCGTCGTCTCCGCCGGCGAGGCGGTGGTCGACGACCTGCGCGAGCTCGAGCCGCTCGTCTCGGGCGACGAGGTCGAGTACGTGCTGACGCTGCCAGGTTCCGGCGCCGAGACCGAGGTGTTCTTTTCCGATCTCTCTCCGGACTACGTCGTCTTCAACTCCGAGTACACATCCTGATCGTGCGCGACGTAGCGACCCTGCTCGAGGCCCTGCCGTACATCAGGGAATTTCATCGCAAGACCGTGGTGATCAAGTACGGCGGCGCCGCGATGAGCGATGAGCGGCTGAAGGAGGACTTCGCGCGCGACGTGGTGCTGCTCAAGTACGTCGGGATGAACCCGGTGGTCGTGCACGGGGGAGGGCCGGAGATCACTCGCTACATGGAGCGGCTCAACCTGCCGGTCGAATTCGTCGACGGGCTCCGGGTCTCCGATGAGGCGACCGTCGAGGTAGCGAAGATGGTGCTGGTCGGGAAGGTCAACAAGGACATCGTGCTGCTCATCAACCGCCACGGCCAGCCCGCAGTCGGGCTGTCGGGCGACGACGGACTGCTGTTCCGGGCGAGCCGCCAGCCGTCGCCGAGCGGCCAGGACATTGGCTACGTCGGCCGGATCGACCGGGTCGACGTGGATGTGCTCAACCACATCGCCGAGGACTACATCCCGGTCGTCGCGAGCGTCGGCGCCGACCGCGAGGGCAGGTCGTACAACATCAACGCCGACGAGGCCGCCGGCGCGATCGCGCGGGCGCTGTGCGCGTACAAGCTGGTGTTCCTGACCGACGTCCCTGGCTGGCTGCGCGATCCGGCCGACCGCGCCAGCGTCACCTCGGAAGCGACGGCCGACGAGGTCGAGGCGGCGCTTTCGACCGTCTCCGGCGGGATGCAGCCGAAGCTGCGGGCGGCGGTCGACGCGATCCACGGCGGGGTCTCGTACGCCCACATCGTCGATGGGCGGGTGCCGCACTCGCTGCTGATCGAGCTGTTCACCGACGCCGGGCAGGGGACGCGGATCGTCCCGGCGAAGTCCGAGTCGCAGTGACCGCAACGCTCGCCCAGCTACAGCAGCTCGAGCGCGACTACGCGATCCCGACGTACGTCCGCAACCCGGTCCAGTTCGTCCGCGGTTCCGGCGTGCGCCTGTGGGACGACGACGGCAACGAGTACCTCGACTTCCTCGCCGGGATCTCGGTGCTGAACGTCGGCCACTGTCACCCGCGAGTGGTCGCCGCGATCCGCGATCAGGCCGGGCGGCTCACACACGCGACCAACCTGTACTACACCGAGCCCGCGCTGCGGCTCTCTGAGGCGCTCTCGAAGAGCTCACTCGGCGGCAAGGTGTTCCTCACGAATTCCGGGACCGAGGCGGTCGAGGCCGCGCTCAAGCTCGCCCGCCGCGCCCGGCCGGGCGGCGAGGTCGTGGTGTTCGAGAGCGCGTTTCACGGCCGCACCTACGGGTCGCTGTCGGCCACGCCGCAGGAGACCAAGCAGGCGCCGTTCGCGCCGCTGGTTCCCGGGTTCGTCGTCGTGCCGAAAGACCCGGGCGCGCTCGCGGCGGCGGTCGGCGAGCGCACCGCCGCGGTGCTGGTCGAGCCGATCCAGGGGGAGAGCGGGATCCTCGTCGTCGACGACGAGCTGCTGGCCGTCGCGCGTGAGGCGTGCGACCGGACCGGGGCGGCTCTGATCTTCGACGAGATCCAGACCGGGATGGGGCGCACCGGGACGCTCTGGGCCTACGAGCAGACGGGCGTCGTCCCGGACGCGCTGACGGCGGCCAAGGGGCTCGGCGGCGGCGTCCCGATCGGCGCGCTCGTCACCGGAGAGCGGCTGGCGGACACCTTCCAGCCCGGCGATCACGGCTCCACGTTCGCGGGCGGACCGGTCGCCTCGCGGGCCGCGCTCGAGGCGCTCGAGATCTGCTCGGACCCGGCCTTGCTCGAGCACGTCCGGACCGCCGGCGCTCAGCTCGCGGCCGGGCTCGAGCGAATATCGTTCGTGGCGGCCGTTCGCGGCCGCGGACTGATGCTCGCGATCGATCTGATCGACGGGGAGGATGCGCCCGAGCTGGCGCGCAGAGCGCTGCTCGAGCAGCGCGTGGTGGTAAACGCGACCGGCCCGGGGACGATCCGGCTCGAGCCGCCGCTGATCGTCTCGGAGGAGGAGATCGACGACGCGCTCGGGCGGCTAGAGGCGCTCGGGTCTTGACCGCCGGGGACTACCTGCTGCCCGAGGGGATGACGCTAGCGGACGCCGGCAAGGCCGTCGCCGAGTTGCTCGACGTCCGCAACGGTCGCACGCTCTCAGGTGAGCGCGCCTACTACGACACGTTCGACGGGCGACTCCATGAGGCGGGGCGGGTGGCGGTCTGGGAGGACGGGTGGCTGATCCTCCAGGACGTGTCCGCCGATCGCGTGCTCGCGCGCGCCAAGATCGCGAAGCCCGGCGGGCCGTTGCTCGCGGGAGATCTGCCCGACGGCGCGCTGCGCGCGTCGCTGTCGAAGCCGCTCGCAGAGCGCGCGCTGCTGCCGCTGGTCGAGATCCGCAATCGGGAGCGGTTGCTGGACGTGCTCGACTCCGAGCGCAAGACCGTGGTGCGGATGCGGCTCCAGCAGCCGGCGCTCGGCCGCCGGCGGCTGCGCCCCCGGATCCACGTCGCGGCGGTCCGCGGCTATGACAAGGAGCTGCAGCGGGTCGGCGAGGCGCTGAGAGCCGAGCTGAAGCTCGAGCCGACGAACGAGACGCTGATGGACGAGGCGGTCGCGGCGTCCGGGGCGCGCCCCGGCGGGACGCCGTCGAAGGTCCATGTGGCGCTACGCCGCGACGAGCCCGCCGCGATCGCCGCCGCGTCGGTGCTCCGGGCCCTGCTCGACGTGACCGAGGCGAATATCGACGGCGCGGTCGCGGATCTCGACCCCGAGTTCCTGCACGACCTGCGGGTATCGGTACGCAAGGCCCGCGCGGTGCAGCGAGAGCTCCGTCACGTTTTCGAGCCGGAGGCGCTGTCACGCTTCCGCGCGGACTTCCGCTGGGTCCAGCAGGCCACCGGCGACGCCCGCGACCTCGACGTGTACCTGCTCGACTTCGACGACATGCGGGCGCTCGTTCCCGAGCCCGTCCGCCCCGACCTCGACGCGCTCCGGGCGGTGCTCGCGACCCGCCGGGCAGCCGCGCGCCGGAGGATGGCCCGAGCGCTTCGCTCCGAGCGGACGTCCTCGCTGCTGTCCGACTGGTCCTCGTTCCTCGGCCGGCTCGGGGCCGACGTCCAGGGCCCCGCCGCCGGCCGCGACGCGGAGCGGCCGATCGCCGGGCTCGCCGGCGAGCGGATCGCAAAGGTGTACGCGCGGATGGTCAAGATGGGGGACGCGATCGGCCCGGACAGCCCTCCGGCCGACTACCACGAGCTCCGCAAGCAGGGTAAGGAGCTCCGCTACCTGCTCGAGCTGTTCGGGGCGTCCCTGTTCCGCGACGATGTCGTCAGACCGATGGTCAGATCGCTGAAGGCGCTGCAGGACGTGCTCGGCCGGCATCAGGACCGCGAGGTTCAGGCCGCGACGCTCCGGTCGCTCGGCGACGCCGTCGCCGCCGCCGCTGACGGCTCGCCGGCGGCGCTGATGGCGATGGGGGCGCTGGTCGAGCGGCTCGAGGAGGACCAGTACGCGGCGCGCGAGCAGTTCGCGTCGACCTTCGGGCAGTTCGCGTCCAAGCACCGGCGCAAGCGGGTCCGGGAGACGTTCGGATGACGACGGTCCTTGCCACCTACAACATCAAGGGCGGCGTTGGCAAGACCTCCGCCGCCGTCAACCTCGCGTACCTGGCCAGCCGCGACGGGGCCCGGACGCTGCTGTGGGACCTCGACCCACAGGGCGCCTCGACCTACCTGTTCCGCGTCCGCCCGAAGGTGAAGGGGGGAGGCCGGAAGCTCTTGCGGCGGGGGAGCGACCCCGCGCGGCTGATCAAGGGGACCGATCACGAGGGCCTCGATCTGTTGCCCGCCGACTTCTCCTACCGCCACATGGACCTCGTGCTGGAGCGATTCAAGCGGCCCACGCGCCGGCTGGCCCGGGTGATCGAGCCGCTCCGCGACGACTACGACTACGTGTTCCTCGACTGCCCCCCGAGCATCTCGCTCGTCTCCGAGAGCGTGTTCGAGGCGGCCGACGCGCTGCTGGTGCCGGTCATCCCGGCGACGCTGTCCTCGCGGACGCTCGGGCAGCTCGAGGGGCTCGTCAACGGGGACCCGGCGGTGCTGGCGTTCTTCTCGATGTTCGATGCCCGCAAGCGACTGCACCGGGACGTGATGGAGGGCATGCGGGCGGAGCACGCGAGTGTGCTGGCGTCCGGGATTCCGGCGTCCGCCGAGGTCGAGCGGATGGGCGCGAAGCGGACCGTGCTCGCGGGGTTTGCGCCGAACGGACGGGCGGCGACCGCATATGAGGCGCTGTGGCGCGATGTGCGCGAGCGGCTCGGGCAATACCCTTCGCCGCCGCAGTGACCGATCCGATCCCCCAGCCGACTGCCTCCTACGAGGCGGACCCCGCCGATGTCCACCGGGTGCTGCTGCTGTACAGCGGCGGCCTCGACACGAGCGTGATGCTGAAGTGGATCCAGGAGCATTACGGCGCCGAGGTCGTGACGCTGACCGTCAACTTGGGGCAGCCCGGCGAGGACTTCGACGTCGTCCGCGACAAGGCCAACCGGCTCGGCGCGATCGAGTCGCACGTCGTCGACGCGCGTGAGGAGTTCGCCCGCGAGTACGTCGCGCCGGCGATCAGGGCAAACGCCCTGTATGGCCTTGGGTACCCGCTGTTCACGGCGCTCGGACGGCCGCTGATCGCGAAGCTCGCAGTCGAGTACGCGCGGCGGACACGGTGCGACACGGTCGCGCACGGGTGCACCGGAAAGGGCAACGACCAGGTCAGGATCGAGGCGACGATCGCGACGCTTGCGCCGGAGCTGAAGGTGATCGCGCCGGTCCGATCGTGGCGGATGGGACGCGAGGAGGAGATCCAGTACGCGCGCGAGCACGGGATCCCCGTCAAGGGAGGCACCGAGATCGTCCCGTACTCGATCGACGACAACGTCTGGGGCCGATCCAGCGAGGGCCGCTGGATCGAGGAGCTCGACCACGCGCCCGACGACGACGTGTTTCAGCTCGTCACCCGCCCGGAGGATGCGCCCGACGAGCCCGAGCAACTGGCGATCGAGTTCGAGCGCGGCGTCCCGGTCGGTCTCGACGGCGAGCGGCTCGAGCTGGTCGACCTGCTCGAGCGCGTCGGCGAGATCGGCGCGCGGCACGGGATCGGGATCGTCGACCACATCGAGGACCGGATCGTGGGCCTCAAGGTGCGCGACATCTACGAGGTGCCGGCCGCCGCGATCCTGTTGCCCGCCCACGCGGACCTCGAGCGGCTCGTCGGCACGATCCATCAGAACCAGCTGAAGCCGATCCTCGACCAGCGCTGGGCGTATCTCGTGTACGCGGGGCTGTGGTGGGAGCCGCTGCGCGAGGACCTCGACGCGTACATGGTCGCCGCCAACGCGCTCGTCACCGGGACGATCGGGATGAAGTTGTACAAGGGGTCGGCGCGTGTCGTGACGCGCGAGTCGCCGTACGCCGTCTACGACCAGCAGCTGGCGGGGTTCTCGGAATCGGGCGGGCTGTTCTCGCAATCCGCGTCGCCCGGGTTCATCGAGCTGTGGTCGCTGCAGTCGCGGATGGCGTGGCGGGTGAGACACGGCGACGAGGGGTAGGTTGTCGAGATGATCTACCGGCTACTCGGACGCGGTCTCTGGAGGATCTTCCGCGGCTACTTCCGCCACAGTTTCCCGAACACCCGCCGCAATCTGGCGATCGCCGTGGTGGCGGGAGTTGCCGTGGCGGCCGGGATCACCGCCCGCCGGCGGCGACCGGCGCCGGGCGCCAATCCGACAGCCTGAAGTAGGCGACGAACACGAGCGCCGCCGTGACCAACACGGCCGGCCAGGCGCCGATCGCCGGCCCCAGCACGTGCGAGAGCGCGAACGCCACGACCCCGATCGCCGTCAGCAGCGCGGCCGTCCGCGGTCCGTGCCTGCGGACCCAGATCGCCACGCACGGCAGCCCGAATACAAGGAGTACGACGCCGCCGAGCGGCCGCGAGCCGGACGCCACAGCGACCCCGTAGCCGGCGATCAATCCGATCGCGGCGAGCGCGGCCGTCGGAAACCGGATCGGGGCGGTCGTGGAGCGCATCCCGCCAATTATCCGGACCCGCGGCGAGAATGCCTCCATGGCTCGGCTGCTCCGCGATGGCGTGGCGCTCGCTTACGACGACGAAGGTCGGGGCGACCCGCCGCTCGTGTTCGTCCACGGCCTCGCGTGCAATCGCCGCTTCTGGCCGTCGCAGCTTCCCCATTTCGCCGCCCGCCACCGGGTGATCGCGGTCGATCTGCGAGGCCACGGCGAGAGCGACGCGCCCGATCAGCGCTACCGGATCCAGGCGCTGGCGGACGACGTGGCGTGGACCTGCGAGCAGCTCGGCGCGGTCCGGCCGGTGATCGTGGGGCACAGCATGGGCGGGCTGATCGGGCTCGAGCTCGCCGCCTCCGACCCCGAGCGTGTCCGGGCCGTCGTGATGATCGACTCGGTGCTGCTGCCCGGTGGCGACCGCGAGGCGGTGGTGCACCACGTCCTCGAGGGCCTCCGCGGGCCGGACCCCGAGGGGACTCTGCGGAGCTACTTCGGCCCGTTCTTCGGGCCCACCGACGGCCCCGAGCTGGCCGCGTGGGTGCTCGACGAGATGGTGCGCACGCCGCCGCACGTCACGAGCTCCGTGTGGGAGGAGTCGCTCGAGAACTGGAGCGACGCGGGGGCGCTCGCGCGCGCAACCGTGCCGCTCGCGTACCTGGACGCCGGGACTCCGACCGCGGATCTGCGACGTGCGGTCGCGCTCCAGCCCGGGATGACCGTCGGCCGCACGATCGGCTCTGGTCACTTCAGCCCGCTCGTGGTGCCGGCGCAGATCAATGCGATGCTCGAGCGGTTCCTCGAGCTCGCGGGATAGCGCCTCGTCGCTCGTTCCGCGCCGCGCCGCCGAATTCCGGACAGACCGAGATTCGACCCTCGGATCGTCCGCACCGGCACCTATCCTCGAACACCCGTCGATGAGTTCTGCCTGCGCCCACCTCCACGTCCACTCCGAGTACTCGCTGCTCGACGGGGCGTGCAAGATCGAGAAGCTGGCCGAGCGGGCCGCGGCGTTCGGACAGCCGGCGCTGGCGCTGACCGATCACGGCGTGATGAACGGCTCCGTGGAGCTTTTCTCCGCCTGCCGCAAGCACGACGTCAAGCCGATCCTCGGGTGCGAGGCGTACGTCGTCGAGGACCACGCGCGCAGGGCCCCCGGCAGGCTCGAACGCTTCCACTTGACGCTGATCGCGGCGACGCCGACCGGCTACCGCAACCTCGTGAAGCTCTCGTCCGCCGGCTTCCTCGAGGGCTTTCAGCGTGGTAAGCCGTCGGTCGACCTCGAGCAGATCGCCGCCCACGCAGACGGCGTGATCGCGCTCACCGGATGCCTTCAGAGCCGGTTCTGCCAGTACCTGCTCGACGGGCGCCCCGCCGACGCCAAGGCCCACGCCGAGCAGCTGACCGACGCGTTCGGTGCCGAGAACGTCTACTTCGAGGTGCAGAAGAACGGGCTCGCCGAGCAGGACCGAGCCAACGAGGGGATCGTCCGGATCGCACGCGAGCTCGGGCGGCCGCTGGTCGGGACAGGCGACGTCCACTACCTCCGGCGCGAGGACTACCACCACCACGCGGCGCTGCTGTGCGTCCAGACCAAGTCGACCCTGGCCGAGCCGAAGATCACGTTCGACAACAACGAGTTCTACCTGCGCTCGAATGAGGAGATGGCGAAGGCGTTCGCCGAGTGGCCCGAGGCGCTCGCGTCGACGATCGAGATCGCCGAGCGCTGCGACGTCGAGCTCGAGCTCGGCCGGCAGCTGATTCCACGGTACCCGACGCCCGGGGACCGACAGCGAGCTCGGGTACCTCCGGGAGCTGGTGCACACGGGGCTCCGGCACCGGTACGGAGATCCCGTGCCCGGCGAGGCGCTCGAGCGCGCCGACTACGAGCTCGGCGTGATCGAGCGGATGGGCTTCGCCGGCTACTTCCTGATCGTCTGGGACTTCGTCAAGTACGCCAAGGACTCGGGGATCGCCGGTCGGTCCGGGCCGCGGCTCGGCCGCGGGCTCGCTGGTCGCCTACTGCGCTGCAGATCACCGACGTCGATCCGCTGCGGTACGACCTGCTGTTCGAGCGCTTCCTGAACCCCGAGCGCGTGTCGATGCCGGACATCGACATCGACTTCTCGGTCCGCGGCCGCGAGCGCGTGATCCGCTACGTGACCGAGAAGTACGGCAAGGAGTCGGTCGCGCAGATCGTCACGTTCGGCAAGATGTTCCCGCGCGCCGCGACGCGCGACGCGGCGCGCGTGCTCGGCCACGACTACGGCGCCGGCGACCGGCTCGCGAAGCTGATCCCGGACCCGATCATGGGCCGTCCGCCGAGCTTCGAGGACTGCCTCAAGCCCGGCCAGCCGCTGCGCGCCGAGGTCGACAAGCGACCCGACCGCACGGCAGATCGTCGACGTCGCCCAGGGCCTCGAGGGGATCGTCCGCAACTCCTCGATTCACGCCGCCGCCGTCGTGATCGCCGACCGGCCGCTGACCGACATCGTGCCGCTGCAGATCGCCGACGCCGGCACCGACGAGAACGGCGAGAAGGTCTTCCGGATGGTCACCCAGTTCACGATGAAGCCGGTCGAGCAGCTCGGCCTGCTGAAGATGGACTTCCTCGGGCTGCGCAACCTCGACGTGATCGAGGACGCGCTCGACATCATCGAGCGCTCGACCGGCGAGCGGCCGGACATGACGACGCTGCCGCTCGACGACGCCAAGACGTACGAGATGATGGCCCGCGGCGACTCGGTCGGCGTGTTCCAGTTCGAGTCCGAGGGCATGCGCGAGACGCTCAAGCAGGCTCGGGCCCGTCCGAGCTCGAGCACCTGATCGCGCTGAACGCGCTGTACCGCCCGGGCCCGATGGAGAACATCCCGACGTACACGCGCGCGCAAGCACAACCCCGAGACGGTCACCTACGCCGACGAGCGGCTGCGGCCGATCCTCGAGTCGACCAACGGCGTGATCGTCTACCAGGAGCAGGCGATGCAGATCGCCAAGGAGATCGCGGGCTTCAGCGGCGCCAAGGCGGACGACCTGCGCAAGGCGATCGGCAAGAAGAACCGCGAGGCGATGGCGAAGCTGAAGCCGGAGTTCTTCGAGGGCTGCCGCGAGTCCGGGACCAGCGAGCGCGTGATCGAGCAGCTGTGGACGACCAACGAGCGCTCGGCCGACTACTCGTTCAACAAGTCGCACTCCGCCTGCTACGCGCTGATCGCCTACCGCACCGCGTGGCTGAAGGCCAACTACCCGGCCGAGTACATGGCGGCGCTGATCTCCTCGGTGATGGACACCAAGGACAAGGTCCCGTTCTTCGTCGCCCAGGCCGAGCAGATGGGGATCTCGATCCTGCCGCCGGACGTGAACCTCTCCGACCACGAGTTCGTCGTCGTCGACGGCAACATCCGCTTCGGCCTCGACGCGGTCAAGGGCGTCGGGTACGCCGCCGTCGAGGCGATCAAGGACGTGCCCGCGACGGCGGCGGCCGTTCACCGACCTGTACGACTTCTGCGCCCGCGTCGACGGCCGCGCGGTCAACAAGAAGGCGATCGAGGCGCTGATCAAGTGCGGCGCGTTCGGCTCCACCGGCGCGACCCGCAAGGGGATGCTCGACGTGCTCGAGCAGGCCCAGGGAGCCGGCCAGAAGGCCCAGCAGGACGCGCTGATCGGCCAGGGCTCGATCTTCGACCTCGACGGTCGCGGCGGACGCGGCGCTCCGCGCCCGCCGGCCGGTCGCCGAGCCACGCGCCGATCCCGATGATCGAGTTCGACCGCACCGAGCTGCTCGCCGCCGAGAAGGAGTCGCTCGGACTGTTCATCTCGGCGCACCCGCTGAAGGAGGTCGGGGCCGCGCTGCCGCGGCCGCCGACTGCTCCCTGACCGAGCTCTCGAGCCGCCGCGACGGAGACTGGGTCACCGTCGGCGGGATGATCGCCTCGGCCAAGCGGATCCGGACCAAGAAGGGCGACCCGATGATGTTCGCGACGCTCGACGACCTCGAGGGGTCGGTCGAGCTGGTCGATCTTCGGCAAGGCGCTCGACGCCAGCGGCGACGCGCTCGCCAACGACTCGATCGTGCTCGTGCGCGGCCGGGTCGATCACAAGGACCGGGAGCGCACGTGTCTCGTCGCCCAGCAGGTCGACCGCTTTCGACGCCGACGCGCCGAGGAGGTCCAGCGAGGCTGAGGAGCAGGCGGCCAAGGCCGCGCTGCCCCCGAGCGCGCTGCGCCTGCGCCTCGACGCCGCATCGCTGCCCGCTTCGGCGCTGCGCGAGCTCAAGGAGCTCCTGGCCGGCTTCCCCGGCGATGCCGAGGTCGTGGTTGAGCTGATCACCTCCGCGCGGTCCGCGGCAGCTACGGCTCGGCCGTGACTTCCGCGTCGTGCCGGAGCGCCGGCCTTCACGCCGAGCTCGACGCGCTGCTCGGCCACGCGATGCGCGGCGAGGAGCGCCCCGCGCAGGTCGCCGCTACGGCCTAGCCAGGAGTACTGCTGACGGACGTGCGGCTCCCCGGGATCCAGGGGCCGTGCCAGCCGCCGAACGCGGCCACCAGCTTGTCGGCCTCCTTCGGCCCCCACGACCCGGGTGCGTACGGATGCACCTCCGGCGGGTGGTCCAGCAGCGGCTGGACGATCCGCCAGGTTTCCTCGACCATGTCCTGGCGGGTGAAGTGCGTGCTGTCGCCCACGAGCGCGGCGTGCAGCAGCACCTCGTAGGGCGTATCGCCCTCGCCGCCCTCTTGCGCGAACTCCATGTCGAGTTCGATCACGGCCGGTCCGGACTGATCGGCCCGGTGAGCGTCAAGAGCATCCGGATCCCGGTTCCGGGATCGATCCTGAACACGATCTGGCTCGGCTCGGGACGGTGCCGGCCCATCTGGATGAAGTGGACACGCGGGGGGATGCTGGAAGATCAGTCGCAGCTCCGTCCCTGTCACGGGGAGCCGCTTGCCGGTGCGGATGAACCACGGGACACCCGCCCAGCGCCAGTTCTCGATCTCGCAGCCGCAACGCCGCGAACGTCTCGGTCGTCGAGTCAGCCGCGACGCCGGGGATCTTCTGATAGCCGTCGTACTGGCCGCGGATGTAGCGGGCAGGGTCGGCGGTGTCCATCGCGCGGAACACCGCCTGCTTGGCGTCCTTGATGATGTCCGGGTCGCTGCCCGCGGGCGGCTCCATCGCCGCGGCCGCGAGCAGCTGCAGCAGATGGTTGACGACGACGTCACGTAGGGCTCCGACCGGGTCATAGAAGTGGCCCCGGTCCTCGACGCCGAATTCCTCCGCGAGCGTGATCTGGACGCAGGCGAGGTGGTTGCGGTTCCACACCGGCTCGAGCATCGAGTTGGCGAACCGCAGGTAGAGGATCTCGTCGAGCCCCATCTTCCCGAGGAAGTGGTCGATCCTGTAGAGCTGCGGCTCGGAGATGTACTTGTGCAGGTCGGCCGCCAGTGCCTTGGCCGACTGGAGATCGTGCCCGAACGGCTTCTCGACGACCACCCGCTCGTCGTGCGAGACGAGCCCGGCCTTCGAGAGACCGGCGACCACCATCGCGAACAGGGACGGCGGGATCTCGAGGTAGTACGTCGGGAACTTCACGCCCAGCCCCTTCAGGGCCTCGCTCAGGCGCGTGTATGTGCCGGCGTCGTCGAAATTCCCCTGCACGTACGAGAGCCGCGCGCAGAATGAGTCGCAGACGCTCTTTTCGAGCGTCTCGCCGCACGCCTCGATCGAGTCGAGCGCGTGCTGGCGGAGCTTGTCGATCGACCAGTCGTCAACGGCCACGCCGATCACCGGGACGTCCAGCAGCCCTCGCTGCTCGAGCCGGTAGAGCGATCGGAAGGTCATCTTCTTCGCGAGGTCGCCCGTGATCCCGAATACGACCAGGGCATCGGCCTCTCGGGGTCTGCCGGTGCTCATCGCAGCGGCACCCTAGCGGGAGCGCGAGCTCCGCGCGGTTTTCCTTCGTGACCGAGTCGCACGACCTCGCTTCAGCAGCTTTCTCGCCTCCTCGACGTCGGCCAGCGCGGGGGAGCCGCCGTCGCGACCCGTCTCGAGCACGCACGGCAGCCGCTCGAACCGAGGGTCGGACACGAAGTTGGCGCACCCGCGCTCGCCGAGCAACCCCTCTCCCATGATCGCGTGGCGATCGCGATTCGAGCCGAGCGCGACGAGCGAGTCGTTGAAGTGCAGCGCGCGGAGCCGCTCCAGGCCCACGAGCCGGTCGCATTCGTCGAGGGTCTGATCGAGCCCATCCGGGGTCGCGACGTCGTAGCCGGACGCGTACAGGTGACACGAGTCCAGGCAAAGGCCAAGCCGCTTCGAGCTGCCGGACGCGTCGATCAGGTCGGCCAGCTCCTGGAACGACCGTCCCAGCGTGCCGCCCGCGCCGGCGGTGTCCTCGAGCAGCAGGTCGCACCCGTCCGTCTCGTCCAGAGCTTTCCCGATCACCTTTCCCGCGCGCTTGATCGCCTTCGTCACGTCTCCCGTCTTGGCCGAGCCCGGGTGCAGCACCACGCCGACCGCGCCGATGCCGGCGCCGACGCGGAGCGACTGGATCAGCGACGCCAGCGTCTTCGACCTCATCTCCTTGTCCTCGGTGGCGGGGTTCAGGAGGTAGACGGCGTGGATCAGGACGGCCTTGATCGAGCTAGGTTCGACCGCCGCCTTGAACGCCGCGAAGTCGTCGTCGGTGTAGGCGGTCGGACGCCACATCCGCGGTGACTGGTTGAAGATCTGGATCGCGGCGCACTCCCGTTCGACGCCGCGCTCGACGGCCTTGTCGAGACCGCCCGCGTTGGACACGTGAGCGCCGATTAGCATGCGATGCGCACTCTATGCGTGTTCGCTTCGCACCATCTCCTACCGGGGCACTGCACATCGGGGGCGCCCGAACCGCGCTCTATAACTGGCTGCTCGCGCATCGCCCCGGCGATGGTCCGAGCGGTCGCGCGGGAACGCTCGTCCTGCGGATCGAGGACACCGATCGGGAGCGGTCGACGCCGGAGAACGTCGAGCAGATCATCGACGCGCTCCGTTGGCTGAACCTCGATTGGGACGAGGGGCCGGTGTTCCAGTCCGCGCGAGCCGAGCGCCACCGCGAGGCGCTCGAGCAGCTGCTCGCGTCGGGTGCCGCCTATCACTCGCGCGCGACAGCCGAGGACGTCCGGGCGTACAAGGAGCTTCACGGCGCCGACCGCGGATTCCGCGGCGAGCCGGAATCGGATGGGGCGGTCAGGCTGCACGTGCCCGACGACGGCGAGACGGTCGTCGACGACATCATCCGAGGCGAGGCACGGTTCCCCAACGCGAGCATGGACGACCCCGTGATCGCCCGCGCCGACGGCTCCGTGCTCTACAACTTCGCCGTCGCGCTCGACGATCTGGACGCCCGGATCTCGCACGTCGTCCGCGGCGAGGACCACCTCTCGAACACTCCCAAGCAGTTACTCGTGTTCGAGGCGCTCGGCGCCGAGCCGCCCCTGTACGCGCACCTGCCACTGCTGCTCGGTCCGGACGGCCGGAAGCTCTCAAAGCGTCACGGCGCGGCGTCGGTTCAGGAGCTGCGGGCGGCCGGCTACCTCCCCGAAGCGGTCGACAACTACATCGCGCTGCTCGGGGCCGGGTTCGCGTCCGACGAGGAGATCTTCGCCCTGCCCGAGCTGGCCCAGCGCTTCCGGCTCGAGAGGGTCTCCAAGAATCCGGCCGTGTTCGACGAGCGCAAGCTCCGGCACATGAACGGGATCTACCTGCGCAAGCTCGGCGACGAGGAGCTCGCTCGCCGGCTGGAGGAGTTCACCGGTCGTTCCGGCCTGCGGCCTGCGGCGGAGATCGCGGGCGAGAAGATCCAGACGCTGGACGAGTTCTGGCCGCTGGTCTCGTTCCTGTTCGACGGTCCCGCCGAGGACCCCGCGGCGTTCGAGCGCGTGATCCTCGCCGACGGCGGGGCCGATCGGTTGCGCGCCGCGCGGGACGCGCTCGCCGACGCCGAGCCGTTCACGCTCGAGAACGTCGAGGCGGCGCTGCGCGGCGTCGTCGATGGCAGCGGCGTCAAACCGGGTGCCGTGTTCCAACCGGTGCGAGTCGCGATCGCTGGAACGACGGTTTCACCGGGTATCTTTGAGAGCGTTGCGCTCCTGGGACGCGGGGAGACGCTGGCTCGAATTGATCGCGCGCTCGAGCGCGCAGCTCTCTCGCAGTCCTAAACCGGCGCTCTGTTGATGCCGATATAGACGGCATGGCCCCCGCAGCAATAGCTGCCCGTTCAATGGCAACCCAACCGCATACACCCGAGCCTCCCGCGCGGAAACTGGCCGCCGTACCACCGGGTCCGACTGACCCGTACGCGACCAGAGAGCGCCATCACAACGAGGGCCACGGTCGCCGGCTGACGGCGGCGTTCGAGGCGCTCGAGGCGTTCCCGGCGCTGGCCGAGTCGCGCAACCAGGTGATGCGGCTGTTCGAAGGCGCCGAGCCGCCGACCGCGGATGTCGTGGCGGCGGTCGAGGGCGACGTCGCGCTCGCGGTCACCGTCCTGCGGCTCGCAAACAGAGTCGAGGGCCGCGGCCGCGGCCGGATCGACTCGGTCGTGAAGGCCGTTCAGGTGCTCTCGCCGCGCGGCGTCAGGACGATCGCCGGCCGCGCGCGTACGTTCGACTTCTTCCAGCGCAGCCCGATGTGGAAGGGCATGCCCGAGCGCTTCCGGCTGCACGCGATCGCGACGCAGCGGGCCGCCGACCGGCTGGCGCGCGAGCTCTCCTACGAGGCCCGCGACCGGCTGATGATCACCTCGCTGCTGCACGACATCGGCAAGCTCGTGCTGGTGCACGCGTATCCCGGCTACCCCCGCCAGGTCCACGGCGAAGCCCGGACGCCGGAGGAGCGCCTCCAAGCCGAGCGGCGCGAGCTTGGGGTCGACCACGCACTCGTCGGTGGCGTGCTCGCGCGGCGCTGGAGCCTGCCGCGGTCCGTCGCCAGCGCGATCGAGCGGCATCACGCCGAGGACGCGCAGGGCGACGCGGCGATGATCCGACTCGCCGACATGCTCGCGCACTACGCGCTGGGTGGATCGATCTCGCCGGCGGAGCTGCTGAGCGCCTCGCGCTCGGTCGGCGTGACGCCGCAGCAGCTGCGCTCGGTGATGTACGACCTGCCGTTGTCGGGCGCCGACTCGAGGCCGCGCGCGATCGACCCGTGCCCGATGTCCAAGCGCGAGCTCGAGGTCGTCCGTCGCCTCGCGCGCGGGATGGTCTACAAGCAGATCGCCTCCGAGCTCGAGCTGTCGACCAGCACGATCCGCACGCACCTGCACAACATCTACGGCAAGTTGGGGGCGCGCGATCGGGCCCAGGCCGTGTTGATCGCTACCGAGCGAGGGTGGCTGTAGGGCTGGACCGGCGGGACGCCGGTCCGTGGTAACTGCCGAGCGAGCGGGGCGGTCTCGCTTTAGCTCGGGCGCGGCGTCGCGCCCCGTGCTGCGCGAGGGCGCGGTGGCGCCGTCTCCAGCCTTCCGTGGGTTCGCGTGCGATCATCGCTGCGTGCTCTCGATCACTTCTAAGAGTCCCTACGCCCTTGCGGCGCTTGTCGAGCTGTGTGGGCATGGGGATCGGGGGCCGGTGCCGATCGCGGAGCTGGCGCGCCGACGGGATATCCCGGCGCAG
Source organism: uncultured Solirubrobacterales bacterium (assembly GCA_963788565.1). GTDB lineage: Bacteria > Actinomycetota > Thermoleophilia > Solirubrobacterales > Solirubrobacteraceae > Palsa-465. The sequence continues at coordinate 36,731 of CAWBHJ010000004.1, forward strand.
TTCCTCGAGCAGCTGTTCGCAACGCTTCGGCGCGCGGGGATTCTGCGATCCCAGCGTGGTGTCAAGGGCGGGTACGCGTTCGCGCGGCCAGCCGCCGAGCTGACGGTGCTCGAGCTTGTCGAGCTGCTCGACGGCCCCGTCGGCCGGGACGCCACCGGCGTGTTCGGCGACGCCGCCCGCGCGGCCCGCGAGGTGCTCGCGTCGAGGACCGTCGCCGAGGTCGCGGAGGCCGAGGCCCGCGAGGCGCGGGCGCCGATGTACCACATCTAGAGCCGGCGCTGTTGACCGTAGGGGGCGGATCAGCGAGGATCAGCCGACCACAACCTATTGGAGGGTTCACGCAATGGCTGAGGCTCTGATACTCGAATTCGAAGGGGTGGGCCGCGACGAATACGACGCGGTCAGCGATCTGCTCGGGATCGACATGGGCAGCGGCGCGGGCGAGTGGCCGCCCGGGCTGTTGATCCACACCGCTGGTGCGACCGAGAACGGCTGGGCCGTGCTCGAGGTGTGGGAGTCCCGCGAGGCCCAGGAGGCGTTCATGAACGAGCGGCTCGCAGGCGCGCTCGAACAGGGCGGCATCGGCGGTCCGCCGAGCCGCGCGGAGTGGCTCGACGTCGCGTCACATCACACGCCCGGCGGCGGCTAGAAGACGGCCCGGTACCACGGTTGACATCCTCGAGCGAGCGCGCCAAAAACGGCTGAAAGTGACGCGGGGTCGACGCTTGCACGGGTACAGTCGGATGTCTGATGCGGTGGGGATCTCGAACCGTGGTGCGGTGGGCTTCCGTCTGCGGTGGGCTGACCGCGGCGATCGTGCTCCCGGCGTCTTCCTCGGCGGGCTCGCCCCAGCCGGTGAGGGTCGGAAACGCGCCTCACCTGGCGCGTGAGGCGCGCGTCGTCGGCGCGCTTGCAGCGAGCGCTCCGCTCCATCTCACCGTCGTTCTGAAGCCGCGCGACCCGGCCGGCCTCGCGTCGTACGCGGAGGCCGTCTCGACCCCCGGCAGCAGTGTCTTTCACGACTACCTCACGCCGTCGCAGTTCGCCAACCGGTTCGGCGCGACGCCGGCCCAGGTCCAGGCGGTGCAGTCGTCGCTGCGTGCGCACGGGCTGGCCCCGGGCGCCGTCAGCGCCAACCGGCTGTCGATCCCTGTCTCGGCAGCCACGGGAGAGGCGGAGCGCGCGTTCTCGCTGACGATGCAGCGGATGGCGCTGCCCGGAGGACGGAGCGCGACCGTCGCGAGCGCTGCGCCGGCGCTCGATCCCTCAATCGCGAGCCACGTCCAGGCGGTGCTCGGGCTCTCGAGCACGAACCAGTTCCACCCGCAGTACGCGCGGCGTGCGATCCGAGGCTCGAGGCGCTCGGCGCTCACCCATAGCGCCCGACACTCGGCGACCGGGGGGCCGCAGCCGTGCGCGGACGCGACCTCGGCCGGTTCCCAGCAGGGCGCGTACACAGCCGACCAGATCGCCGGCGCGTACGGGTTCTCGTCCCTGTACGGCTCCGGCGATGAGGGCCAGGGCCAGACGATCGCGATCTACGAGCTCGAGCCCGACGACCCCAACGACATCGCCGCCTACCAGAGCTGCTACGGGATGCACGCGAGCGTCGACTACGTCCACGTCGACGGGGGCTCGGGCTCCGGCGAGGGGTCCGGAGAGGCCGCGCTCGACGTTGAGAACGCGATCGGGCTCGCGCCCAGGGCCAACTTCCTGGTCTACCAGGGGGCGAACTCGAACTCGAGCGCTCCGGGCTCGGGTCCCTATGACACGTTCAACGCGATCATCACGCAGAACCGCGCGAAGGTCGTGTCGGTCTCGTGGGGTGAGTGCGAGCCGTCCAATTCCGACGGCCTGCAGGCGGAGAGCACGTTGTTCCAGGAGGCGGCCGCTCAGGGCCAGTCGATCGTCGCGGCGTCCGGCGACGAGGGCTCGGAGGATTGCAACGGGCCGCTGCCGAGCATCCCCGACTCGTCGCTCGCGGTCGACGACCCGTCGAGCCAGCCGTTCGTCACCGGGGTCGGCGGCACCACGCTCAGCGGGCTGGGACCGCCGCCGAGCGAGTCGGTCTGGAACAACGGAGTGATCGCCGGCCTCACCGGCACGGGTGGCGCGGGAGGCGGAGGCGTCTCGCAGACGTGGCCGATGCCGGCCTACCAGAGCTCCGCGGCGCCGGCGCTGGACGTGATCGGGGCGCTGTCGTCGGGATCTCCGTGCGGCGCGTCAAGCGGCTACTGCCGGGAGGTGCCGGACGTTGCGATGGACTCCGATCCGAACACCGGTTACATGGTCTACTGGAACGGGTCGCGCTCGGATCCCACATCCGCGGCGGGCTGGCAGGCGATCGCCGGCACCAGTGCCGCCGCGCCGGTCTGGGCCGCGCTGCTCGCGGACGCCAACGCCTCGAGCGGATGTCACTCGTCGCCGATCGGGTTCGCGAATCCGGCGCTGTACAAGGCCGCCGGCTCCTCTTACCGGTCGGACTTCAACGACGTGACCTCCGGCAACAACGACCTCACCGGGACGAACGGCGACAAGTATCCGGCCGGGGCGGGATTCGACATGGCGACGGGTCTCGGAACCCCGGTCGGCGGAGGGCTCGCCTCGTCACTGTGCTCGGCGACCCTACGAATCACCAGCCCGGGCTCGCAGCGGAGCGCTCAGGGACGTGCCGTCTCGCTGCAGCTGAAGCTCGCCGGCTCGCCCGCCGGCGCGGTCACGTGGAAGGCCTCGCGGCTGCCACCAGGACTGTCGATCTCGCCCTCGACGGGCCGGATCTCCGGCACCCCGACGCGCGGAGGGGCCTACTCGGTGGCGGTCTCAGGGACCTATCAGGGAGCGCCGCTGGCCCAGGTCGTGTTCCGGTGGACGGTGATCGGGCGGCCGACCATCTCCCGCGCCGCGCTGACAGGGGTCGGGGCGCGACGCCCGACGCTGTCGCTGACGGTCACGAGCGGCTACCACGCCCCCGCGCTGCGCTCGCTGACGCTCGCCGTCCCGAGCGGTCTCCGGTTGAGCTCGAACAGACGGTTGCTGACGATCACCGGCGCGCGCGGCCGCTCAGTCAAATTCACCTCCAAGCTCGTCGGCGGACGCCTGCAGATCGCGTTCGCGTCGCCCCAGACGAACGTCAGGATCAGATCCTCGGGGATCTCGGCGTCGCCCGGGCTCGCCGGGCGTGTCCGCGGCCATCGCGTCAGGAGCCTGCGGGTCACCGTGATCGCAGTCGACACCGCGCATCACCGCTCGACCGCCGGTGCCGCTGTCAGACCCGCCTGAGCTCGCCGGGTTTCGCGCGGGCGATGCTCGCTAGGGTTGCGCCGGGAATGGCACGAATCCCGACCAACATTTCCCAGCATGTCGGGAACACCCCGATCGTGCAGCTCACACGCGTCGCCCCGGCGGAGGGCGTCGAGCTGTACGCAAAGCTCGAGGCGCTCAACCCTGGCGGGAGCGTCAAGGACCGGATCGGCGTGTCGATGATCGAGGCCGCCGAGCGGGAGGGCCGGATCGAGCCCGGCCGCACGACGATCGTCGAGGCGACGAGCGGCAACACCGGGATCGCGCTTGCGTTCGTCTGCGCGGCGAAGGGATACGACCTCGTGCTGGCGCTGCCCGAGGGTATGAGCAGGGAGCGGGAGGGGCTGCTGCGGCTCTACGGAGCGAGCGTCGAGCTGACGCACTCGCTCGGGGGGATGACGGAGGCGGTCGAGGCGGCCCGCGCGCTCGCGACCACCGACGAGTTCTTCTTGCCCGACCAGTTCTCGAACCCGGCGAACCCCGAGATCCACCGGCGGACCACGGGGCCGGAGCTGTGGGACGCCCTCGACGGGCGCGTGGACGTGTTCGTCGCGGGCGTGGGCACCGGCGGCACGATCACCGGCGCCGGCGAGGTGCTGAAGTCACGCAATCCGGGAGTACGGGTGGTCGCGGTCGAGCCCAGCTCCTCGGCTGTCCTGTCGGGCGGCCGTCCCGGCCCGCACAAGATCCAGGGGATCGGCGCCGGGTTCGTCCCGCAGGTACTGAACCGGGAGATCCTCGACGAGGTGATCGCGGTCGACGACGAGGCCGCGATCGAGACCGCGCGGCTGCTCGCGCGGCGCGAGGGCGTGCTCGCCGGAATCTCCGGGGGCGCGGCCGTGTGGGCTGCGCTTCAGATCGCCCGCCGTCCCGAGTCCCGGGGTGCACGGATCGTGACGATCCTCCCGGATTCGGGCGAGCGTTACGTCTCGACGCCGTTCTTCGCTCCCTGAGCGCGGGTCCGCACCCAGCTACGCTTTGGCCCATGCGCAACGGGCCGTTCGCCCGCGTGGCATCCGAGGTCCGCTGCGACGTCAGGGCCGCCCGTAGCCGTGACCCCGCCGCCCGCGGCGTCGGCACCTTCGAGATCCTCGCGACCTGGCCGGGCGTCCACGCGCTGCTCGTGCACCGTGTCGCGCACGCGCTGCATCGGGCCGGCGTCCCGCTGCTTCCGCGGGTCCTCGCCGCGTTCTCTCGAGCGGTCACCGGAATCGAGATTCATCCCGCCGCGTTGATCGGCTGCGGCCTGTTCATCGACCACGGAATGGGCGTCGTGATCGGCGAGACCGCGGAGCTCGGTGACAACGTGACGCTCTACCAGGGCGTGACCCTCGGGGGGACCGGGTTCGCCACCGGCAAGCGTCACCCGACGGTCCAGGACAACGTCACGATCGGCTCGGGGGCGAAGCTGCTCGGACCGATCATCGTCGGGCACGGCTCGAAGATCGGCGCCAACAGCGTCGTGATCCACGATGTCCCGCCGAACTCGACGGTGGTCGGCAACCCCGGCCATCCGGTGCGGATCGACGGCCGGCGGCCGGAGGGCCCCGACGCGGACTGGGTGCACCTGCCCGACCCGATCGCGGATGCGATCAAGGGCCTGTCGACGAGGATCGCCGCGCTCGAGGAATCCGCCGACATCGAGCCGGTCGAGGCCGAGGCGAGGACGTCGGTCGGCCCGAACCCGGCCGGCGGCTAGGGTCTCGTCTAGAGCCCGATGCGCCCGTGCTGAGCCGGCGCAGGCGGAAGCGGCGGCTCGGTGGTCTCGTGCTCGGTCACGTTCAACCGCGAGCGCACCAGGTACAGCGGGCGTCCCTTGACCTCGTCGTAGATCCGACCCACGTACTCGCCGATGATCCCGATCGCGATCAGCTGGATCCCTCCGAGCAGCAGCACGGCGAGCATCACCGAGCTGAACCCGGGGAGGTAGGAGCCCAGGATCCGCAGCACGATCACTACGGGGATCGCGATGAACGCGAGCGTCGAGACGATGAAGCCCATCAGGGTCGCGAGCTGCAGCGGCCGGTGCGAGAAAGACGAGATCGCGTCGAGCGAGAAGCGCAGCATCTTCGAGAGCGTGTACTTCGTCTCGCCGGCGTATCTGGGATCGCGGTCATACGGGACCGCTGCCTGCGTGTAGCCGACCCACACCGTCATTCCGCGCAGGAACCGGTTGCGCTCGCGCATCGACAGCAGCGCATCGAGCGGCCGGCGGTCCAACAGCCGGAAGTCGCCCGAGTTGTGGACCAGGTCGACCTGCGCGAGCTTGTCGAACAGCTTGTAGAACCAGCGCGCCGTTGAGAGCTTGAACCGGGACTCTCCGTCGCGGATCTGCCGAACCGCGTATACGACGTCACAGCCCTCGCGCCAGTGGTCGAGCATCCGCGGGATCAGCTCCGGCGGGTCCTGCAGGTCGGCGTCGAGCATCACCACCGCGTCGCCTTCGGCGTGGTCGAGTCCCGCCGTCAGCGCCGTCTGGTGGCCGAAGTTCCGCGACAGGAACACAACGCGGACACGAGGATCCGCGGCCGCCAGCTGCGTTGAGGATCGCCGGCGTGCGGTCCTTCGAGCCGTCATCGACCAGGACGAGCTCGAACCGCAGGCCCTCGAGCGCGGCGCAGACGCGCGAGTAGAAGACCTCGAGGAGCGCCTCCTCGTTGTACACCGGGGCCACGACGCTCAGCAGCTGAAGCCGGCGGTCGCCACCGTCGTCGCCGGAGTGGTCGCTCACGTGACCATCGTAAATCGCCTGAGTCACGATCCGGGTCCAGCTCCTATGTGCGGGGCGTAGCCGATCAGCTGAATCAGCTGGATTACGCCGGTCATAACGATCGCCGCCCGCCACAGACGGCGATCTGTCGCCAGCGCCGCGAGCGGGATCAGCCACACGACGTACCACGGCAGCAGCGAGCTGGCGGTCAGGAGCAGCGTGAGCGCGGTCCACCCGGCGGCGTCGATCCAGTCGAGCTGACCGCGCCAGACCCTCCGCAGCAACCACAGGAAGACCGCCGCGAACGCCCCGGCCAGCAGCCAGCCGACGACGTGCGCCACACCCGGCAATCCGATCTTGGTGCCGATGAAGCCCGGAAGGCTGTGCCAGTCGCCCTCGCTCTGGACCTTCTGGATGGTGCCGAGCAGATGGAACGGCCCGAACCCGAACAGCGCGAACGAGAGGCCGGCGATCGCCGTCGCCGCGACGCCCGCGCCGACCAGCACGTCGCGTCGCCGTTCGCGGGCGCGCCCCGCGCCTCCGCTGGCGATCGCGAACGGGAGCATCAGTCCTGCGGTCAGCTTGATCGCGGCCGCGGCGACGGTCATCGCGCTCGCCGAGCGCACCCGGTTCGCGAGCATCAGGTAGATGCCGGCGACGACGATCAGCATCATCAGCAGGTCGTTGTGGCCTCCGCCGACGCCGTAGATCACGATCAGCGGGTTGAGGCCGACGAGCGCAACCGCCTTCACGGGGTCGATCCCGCGCAGCCGCGCCGCGTTCCACACGAGCGCGATCGTCCCGATGCTGGCGAGCGCGGCGATCGCCTTGTACGCGAGCGCGCTGGCTGCGATCGACAGCGGTGCCAACGCCATGCTCAGCGCGCGTGAACAGCGGGCCGTAGACGGTCGGGGTGTAGGACCATTTCGCGCCGATGTACGGGAACAGCGGGTCGAGCGCCAGCGCGTGCGGCCCCGCGAGGTACGGGTTGGCCCCGTACACGGCGCCCATCCGCCCGTAGAACTGGTAGCTGAACACGTCGGTCGAGAGCAGCGGCGGAGCGAGCAGGATGAGGGCGTGCATCGCTGCGATGCACATCAACACGGTGCGCGCGGAGAGACGGTCGGCCGCCCGCGCGGCGAGCACGTAGGACCCGAACATGGCGACCAGCACGACGATCAGGCCGCCGCCGCCGAGGTCGAGCCCGGTGCTCCCGAACGGGCCCGCGAGCGAGCCCGGCACGGGGCGGACGGACTCGGGGAGCAGCAGATCCGTGTTCGCCGCCGCCAGCGCTACCAGCAGCGTGGTTACGAGCAGGCCGGCGATCCCGACGGCGCCTGCGCGGTCACGCAGGGCAGGCCGACGGGTCTCGATTGTGCGCGCGCGAAAATGGACGGCGCCGGTGTCAGTGGCGCCGAGCGGACCGTGGACGCTCATCGCAGCAAGGATGCCCGCATGGACATTTGTTTTACGTTAGGGGACGGCGTCGCCGGAGGGTGTCGGTAGCGCCGCGTCCGCGGGCGCCGCGTTCGCGCTCGCCAGCGCCGCCGGAACGCTCCGCCGAAGCCGCGGGACGAGCCACATCGCCTCGATTGCGATCCGGGCCGACATCTTGCTGCTCCCGCTGCTGCGGTCGCGGAACACGATCGGGACCTCCGCGATGCGGAATCCCGCCAACATCGCCCGGTAGGTCACCTCGATCTGGAACACGTAACCCTCGGCGCGAACGCTCTCGAGGTCGATTCCCTCGCAGGACCTCGCGGCGGATGCACTTGAAGCCTCCGGTCAGATCGTGGACGTCGACCCCGAGGATCGCGCGCGCGTACATGCAGCCGCCGTGGCTGATCAGCCGGCGCGCGATCCCCCAGTTCTCGATGCCACCGCCGGCTACGTACCGCGAACCGAGCACCAGGTCGGCGTCCTTGGCAGCGTCGAGCAGCGCGCCGAGATACGCAGGATCGTGGGAGAAGTCGGCGTCCATCTCGATCACCAGCTCGGCCCCACCGGCGAGCGCCTCGGAGAACCCGGCTAGGTACGCGCGGCCGAGGCCCGTCTTCGCGCTGCGGTGCAGCACCTCGACGGTCTCGAGCTCGCGCGCTATCGCGTCGGCGAGCTGTCCGGTGCCGTCCGGAGACGAGTCATCGACCACCAGGATCCGGTGCTGACCGGGGGCCACGCGTTCGAGCTCCGCCGCCGCGGCGCGCAGAATCGCCTCGATGTTCTCGGCCTCGTTGTATGTGGGCATCACGACCCAGACCCTGGCTGGCATCAGGCGGAGAGTAGAGCGCACCCTCAAAGCCTGATCAAGCAACTCCGCATACAGCCGGGCGAGTCGGCATCATGGATGCGACCGAATGCCGGACACCGTCACACCTCCCCGCAGCCGATCCGGGCCTCCGCCATCGCGTCCGCCGTCGTCGAACGGTCCGCGCAAGTGGAGCCACGAGCCGCACCACCGCCGGCGCCGCACGTTCGCGGGGCTGACGGTTCTGGTGCTGATCGTGATCGTGCTGATCGTGGCCGGGTCGGGGGGCGGTAGCTCTCCGCAGCCGGTGACGATCCACCGCGCCGGGCTGTTCGGCCGCATCCAGACGCTGTCGGGAGCCGGCCCGAAATCGTTCTCGGGCATCCAGACCGCGGCCGAGAACGCGGCAATCGACCGCACGCTCGCGTACACGCCCGCGATCATGGTCGCCGGCGCCCAGCACCGCGAGGTCGCGCTCACCTTCGACGATGGGCCGGGCCCGTACACGGAGCAGCTCGTTTCGGTCCTGAACCAGATGGACGTGCCGGCCACGTTCTTCGAGGTCGGGGCGGGCGAGCAGTACTTCCACGCCGGGACCCGCGACATCGCCGCGCACGGCTACCCGATCGAGGACCACACCTGGTCGCACCCGCGATGTCGCAGCTGTCGCTCGCCGACCAGCGCTCGCAGATCGCTTGCGAGGCGCGCGGAGATCACGCCGCTTCGGCGCGCCGTACCCGCGGCTCTTCCGCCCGCCCTACGGGGCGTGGAACAACGACACGCTCGCGCTGCTGAAGCAACGTCAAGATGCTGATGGTCCTGTGGACCGTCGACACGGAGGACTGGCGACTGCCCGGGTCCGACTCGATCGTCAACGCCGTCGTCGGGGGCGCGAAGCCGGGCGCGATCTTCCTGATGCACGACGCCGGCGGCGACCGCGCCGAGACGATCGCGGCGCTGCCCAAGATCATCACCGACCTCCGCGCGCGCGGCTACAAGCTCGTGACGGTGCCGCCAGCTGATCCTCGACAACCCGCCGCCGGCGAATCAGGACATCGCGGCGATGAACGGCGGCGCGGGCGGCTGAGTCGGGCAGCGCCGGAGCGCGGCTGGGGCGCCGGCTAGCGCCGGACGTACGCGACGCGGTTCCAGCTCGGCTCCGGCGCGAGCCTGATCGGCTCTCCGCCGCGGTCCGGCTGGACGTAGATGAAGCCGCTCGTGTGCTCGTCGAACGCGACGTCGAGCTCGCCCTCCTTGACGCGCTGATCGAGCCACGCGCTCCGGAAGATCAGCCGCCTCAGCCAGTGCACGAGCGAGCGCTCGGACGGGCCGACGAGCTCGGGCCAGCAGTCGTTGACGTGGTCGCCGAGCGCGGACGCCGGATCCGACACCTCGCCGTTGACCACGAGGTTGATCAGGTCCTCGGCCTCGTCGGGCTCGATCTCATCCTCGATGAAGCCGACCTTTCTGGCGGCCTGCTCACAGCGCTCGCGAAAGTCGCGTTCGTTGAACGTGAAACGGAGCTCTCCGTACTCGAGCACGAAGTCCTCCCCGGAGCTGTAATTCCCGCGTCTGTACATCGAGGCGTCGTGATCATATGTCGGAATCCTCCGGACCTGCATCGGTTGAACGCGATGTTGCACCGGAGCGATTCAGAGCCCGTCGACGGTCACCGGGGGAGGGGGATTTTGGGCCGCCGCAGGCTATGAAAGGTATGGAGGCATTACCGGCGAGGATCCTGGTGGTGGAGGACCACACGGCGACCCGGAGGTTTCTCGCCGACAACCTCGCGGCGGACGGCTACGACCCGCTCGAGGCGTCGTCGGTGGCCGACGCGCGCGAGCTGATCCAGACCCGGTTCCCCGACGTCGCGATCATCGACCTGCGGCTCACCGACGGCAACGGTCTCGACCTTCTCCGCGAGGTGCGGGAGACCGACCGGATCGCGAGCCGCGTCGATCCCGGACCTCCCGGTGCTGCTGCTGACGGGCCGCGGTGGCGAGCTCGACCGGGTCCGCGGCTTCCGCACCGGAGCCGATGACTACGTCGTCAAACCCTTCTCCTACCAGGAGCTGGTGTGCCGAATCGGCGCGCTGACGCGTCGCAGCCGGCGGCGGCCGCATCTCGGGCGCCTGCGAGTCGGGGGCCTCGAGGTCGATCCGGTCTCGCGCCGGGTGCTCGCTCCACGGCGAGCCGGTCACGCTGTCGAAGAAGGAGTTCGCGCTGCTGCGAGCGCTCGCGGCCGAGCCGACCCGGGTGTTCACGCGCGAGGAGCTGCTGCGCGGCGTCTGGGGCTTCAGGACGATCGGTATCACCCGCACGCTCGACTCGCACGCCTTCCGCCTGCGCAAGAAGCTGAACGCCGCCGGTGACGGCTTCGTCATCAACGTCTGGGGCGTCGGCTACAGGCTGATGGACGGCGAGGTCGCATGATCGGCTCGGCGCTGGTGCTCGCCGGCTGGCCGGTGGCAGCGGCTGCGGTGACGGCGGCGGCGCTGCTCGGGCGCGCTCACTCGAGCCGCCGGGCGGCCGTCGCCGAGGCGTGCCACGAGCTCCGAGGGCCGCTCGCGGCGGTCGGCCTCGGCCTGGAGCTCGAGGCGCGTCAGGGGCAACTGGACGCGGCGCGGCTGCAGGGCGATCGAGCTCGAGCTGGGCCGAGCGGTGGTTGCGCTCGAGGATCTCGAGGTCGCTCGGGGCCTCGGGAGGGTCCGTGTGCGCGATGCGTCCGTCGGCGTCCGCCGAACTGCTCGAGGACTCGGTCGAGGCCTGGCGGCCGGCGGCGGCCACGCGGGGCGTCGAGCTGCAGCTGCGCTGGTCCGGCCCGATGCGGTCGTCGCGGGCGAACGGCCGAGGCTCGCGCGGGCGACCGGCAACCTGATCGCGAACGCGATCGAGCACGGGGGAGGGGAGGTCGAGGTGAGCGGGCGGGTCGTCCTTAGCGTCGTGAGGGTCGAGATCAGCGACTGCGGCCCCGGCCTGGACGCACCTGTCGCCGAGCTGATCGCGGGCGGGCGGCCACGCGACCGGCACGGCCACGGCCTTCGGATCGCCCACGGGATTGCGGTCGCCCACGGTGGTCGCCTGGCCGCCGCGCCGAGCAGACGTGGGGCGAGGCTGGTGTTGGAGCTCCCGGCGGCCGAGGTCGCGTCGCCGTCCTCCGCGATGCCCGCGACCGGCCCACCGCCGGGCCGCTGAACCGGGCGGCCGCCCGCCGACCCGGGGAGCGTGGTGCGTTTGTCCGGCTATAGGCGGGAAAACCGACCACGCTCACGTGCGTCCGGCGTGCCTCGAGCACCCAGACACGTCTCGCGCCGACCCGCGCGCCTGATACCGCGCTGACCCTGCCGGAGTCAGCCGCCCCACGGGCCCTTGCACGCCACCCGGACGGAGGGGGCCGCTGCATGCAAGCCGGCGCCCATCTCAGCGCGCCGCACCGAACCTTGCAGCGGCGACCGGCACCTCAAAACCCCGAGCAACCTCGCGTATCCCAAGCCCTACAAAGGATCCGGGCACCCCGACGTCAAAGAGGTGGTGAGGTGGGGGAGGAGATGGTGGTTGAGTTGCATTGTGGGACAAAGTGGGTTAGAGTGGGGCACGCATGCAATCTGGACCCGGGTGGCAGGGCTCCTCCCACCCAGCCACCCGGGTTCAAAGCTTCGGCCCGAACTATCAGAACCCCTTTTGAGCCCTCCGGATGAGAATCACTCGAGAGCGCTGGAGCGAGTCGGATGATCGCCTTCCGTGGGACGTTCGAGCACACGCTCGACGTCAAGCACCGACTCACGATTCCGGCGAAGTGTCGCGCCACGCTCGCGACCGGAGTTGTGCTGGCCGCGTCGCCCGAGACGGCGAAGGACGCGCCCCGCTCGATCGCGATCTGGACTCCCGAGGCCTACGACGAGTACACGAGCGCCACGCTGGCGGGGCTCAACCCGATGTCATCGACGGCCCGGGACCTCAAGCGCTTCTTCTTCGGCTTCTCCCATGACACCGAGCTCGACTCCGCCAACCGCGTGATGATCCCGCCGAACCTGATGGAGTACGCGGGCCTCGACAAGGACGTCGTGGTGATCGGCTCCGGAGAGTGCCTCGAGGTGTTCGACCGCGCCCGGTACGCGCCTTACAGCGTCGACGTGGAGACCCGTGTTCCCGACCTTGCCGCGAGCCTTGGCGACACTGCTTGACATGACCTATACCCACATCCCGGTTCTCGCCGGGGAGCTGATCGACATCGCCGATCCGCATCCCGGCGAGGTCGCGGTGGACTGCACCTTCGGGGGCGGCGGTCACGCTCGCCTCGTCGCGGAGCGGATCGGCCCCTCCGGGACGTTGATCTGCATCGATCGCGACCCGGCCGCCGAGGACCGGTTCGCCGAGCTGTCGGCGGAGCTACCGTGCCACACGCGGTTCATCCGGGCCGACTTCGTGTCCGCGCTCGAGCAGCTGCACGACGAGCAGCTCGCCGCAGATCTGATCTACATCGACCTTGGGATGTCGTCGATGCAGGTCGACACCTGGGCGCGGGGGTTCTCCTACGCGTACGACGCGCCGCTCGACATGCGGATGGACCCGGACCAGGAGCTGACCGCCAGCGAGATCGTCAACGGCTGGGACGACCGCCGGCTCGCGCGGCTGCTGCGCGAGTACGGGGAGGAGCGGTACGCGAACCAGATCGCGCGCGCGATCGTCCGCGCCCGGGGTCGCGGCGAGCTCGCGACGACCCACGAGCTCGTCGACGTGATCAAGGCCTCGGTCCCGATCCACGCTCCGTTTGCGAGCGGCCATCCCGCCCGCAGGACGTTCCAGGCGCTGCGGATCGCGGTCAACGACGAGCTCTCGCAGCTCGACGCCGCGCTACCGCTCGCGTGGGACCTGCTCCGCAACCGCGGACGGTTCGCCGCGATCTCGTTCCACTCGCTCGAGGACCGCGCGGTTAAGCGGTTCCTCGCTGCCCGCGCGCGCGGCTGCATCTGCCCGCCCGACCTGCCGGTCTGCGTCTGCGGCCACGAGCCCGAGGCAGAGTTGCTCACCCGCCGCGCGGTCGCGCCGACCGCAGGCGAGATCGCCGCCAATCCGCGGGCCCGCTCCGCCCACCTGCGCGCGGCCCGCAAGCTCGAGGAGGCAACCGGATGACGCCGTCGGCGATGACCGCGGCCGGACGCGGCGCGACGGCGCCTCGCCCCGCCCCCGCTCCAACGAGACCGGGACGGCGGCATCCCGGCCGCCCGTCGCAGCCGCCGCGCCCGCGGCGCGTCAGCGGCCCGGCTCGTGGCCGCGCCCAGCCGGCCTCGCCCGCAGCAGGGCGCAGGCCGAGCATCGCCGCCCGGGGGCTGCTCGTGATCCGCGGGCTGCCCGAGCACACGCTGCTCGATCGGATCGTCCGCGGCCGGGCGTGGATCCCGCTGCTCGGCGTGCTGCTCGTCGGGATCGTCGCGATGCAGGTCGAGATCCTCAAGCTCGGCGCCGGCATGGGCCGGTGGATCCACCGCAGTACGACGCTTCAGACCACCAACGAGGCGCTTCAGGCGAACGTCGCCGCACTAATGGACGATCAGCGAATCGAGCGGCTGGCGGCGAAGGCCGGGATGGTGATGCCGGCTCCGACGGCGCTGTCGTTCCTGTCCGCGAAGCCGGCAGCCGACGCCACCCGCGCGGCCGCGACCGTCCACGCCCCTGATCCCGCGACCTTCACGGCGCAGCTCCCGACGCTGACCGACGCGTCGACCTCCACCGCAACCAGCGCCAGCACGAGCACCAGCTCGACGTCGTCCTCGCAATCGAGCGGCTCAAGCGGAGGGTAGGGGCCGGGTGGGGGTGCTCGACCGCCGCATCGGCCTCCTGTTCCTGGTCTTCATCGCGCTCCTCAGCATCGCGCTGCTGCGCGCGACGTACCTGGGGTCGTTCAAGGCTCCGTCGCTACGCAAGGCCGCGGCGACCCAGCAGGTCCAGACGGTCACGATCCCGGCGCCGCGCGGCGCGATCACGGATCGCAACGGCGTCGAGCTCGCGGTCAGCGAGGCCGCGGCCGACATCGTCGCCGACCCGTACCTGATCAAGAACCCCCAGGGGGTCGCGCAGCAGCTCTCGCCGCTGCTCGGCAAGCCCGTCCCGTCCGTGCTGCAGCTGGTGACCAAGCCGCACACTGGATTCGTCTACCTCGCGCACCTGCTGGATGGCCAGAAGGCGAACGCGATCGGGAAACTGAACATCGCCGGGATCACGCTGATCCCAGGGACCAAGCGCGAGTACCCGCGCGTGTGGGCGGCGTCGCAGGTGCTCGGCAGCGTCGGCTGGGGGAACCGCGGCCTCAGCGGGCTCGAGTACAAGTACAACACCCTCCTGCAAGGGCAGAACGGCGTGCGCAAGATCGTCAGCGACGCGATCGGGCAGCCGATCTCGGTCGACGACGTACGCAACACGAGGCCCGGCAAGACGCTGCAGCTGACGATCGACGCGGCGCTCCAGGACGAGGTGGAGCAGGTGCTCGCGGGTGTCGGCGCCCAATACCAGCCGAAGGGTGCGACCGCGATCGTGATGGATCCGAACACCGGTCAGATCCTCGCGCTCGCGAACTGGCCCCGAATCAACGCGAACGATCCCGCCTCGGCGCCGTCGTACGCGAACGAGGACCGGGCGGTCGGGTTCAACTACGAGCCGGGCTCGACCTTCAAGGCATTCACGGTCGCGGGCGCCTTGCAGGATGGCGTTGTCACCCCTAGTACGCAGTTCAACATCCCGTCGGTACTCCAGGTCGCCGACCGGCAGATCCACGACGCCGAGGATCACGGCGACGAGACCCTGTCGGTCGCCGACATCCTCAAGTTCTCGAGCAACATCGGGGCCGACGAGATCGGGATGAAGCTGGGGCCGCAGCGGTTCGACTACTGGGTTCACCGGTTCGGCTTCGGGGCGCTGACCGGCGTCGAGCTGCCCGGAGAGCAGCAGGGGATCGTGTTGCACTGGCAGCAGTACTCGGGATCGTCGATGGGCAACCTGCCGATGGGGCAGGGCGAGTCGGTCACCCCGCTCCAGATGGCGACGGCCTACTCGGCGATCGCCAACGGGGGGGTCCTGCGGCCGCCGACGATCGTCAAGGCGATCGGCGCACAAGCCCGTCCACGAGCCGGCCGGCCACCGGATCATCTCGACGAGCGCCGCCGCACAGCTGCGGAACATGCTCCGCGGCGTGCTCGCCGACGGCGGCACGGCGTCGGGCGCCGCGATCCCCGGCTGGGACCTCGCCGGCAAGACCGGTACCGCCAACGAGGTGATCAACGGCCGCTACTCGAGCACCGACTACGCGGCCTCGTTCATCGGCTTCGTCCCCGCGAGCCACCCGCGGCTGCTGGTCGCGGTGATGGTCGACCGGCCGCAGGGCGACATCTTCGGCGGCGCCGTCGCCGCGCCGGCGTTCCAGAAGATCGTCGGCTGGGCGGTCCCGTACTTCGGGATCCCCGTCCGCTAGCGGCCTCAGGCCTCCGCCAGCCTCCGCAGCAGCCCGACCGCCTCGGACAGCAGCGCCTGCTCGTCGGCGGACAACTCGTGCTCGATCGCGCCGGCGAGCCAGCCTTCCCGGCGCAGGCGGTCCGCGGCGAGCGCGATCCGTCCCTCCTCGGTGAGCTCGACCAGCGCCCGCCGGCGATCGGCCGGATCCGGCCGCCGTGCGACCAGGCCGTCGGCCTCGAGGTCACCGACCGTCTGGGCCATCGACTGCGGCCTCACCCGCTCGGCCTGAGCGAGGTCGGAGACGCTCTGCACGCCCTCGCGGTCGAGCCGGCCTAGCACGGCGCCCTGGGAGATCGAGAAGCTGTGCTGGGCGCGCAGCCGGCGGATCAGCTGGCCGATCACCACCCGCAGCTCGGAGGCGATCAGGGCCGGGTCGGTTGTGGTCGGCATGCGCGGACTATATCCCGATGGGCAGGCAAACTGCACAGGTTGCCTGTATAATTCTTCGGAGTGAACGGAACCGGTCGGAGTGACAGCTACAAGTGGATCGCGCTGTCGAACACGACCCTGGCGATTCTGCTCGCGACGCTGGACGTCTCGATCACGATCATCGCGATGCCGGCGATCTTCCGGGGGATCCACCTCGATCCGCTGGTGCCGGCGAACAGCTTCTACCTGTTGTGGATGATCCTCGGCTACATGATCGTCGGCTCGGTGCTGATCGTCAGTCTCGGGCGGCTCGGGGACATCTACGGTCGGGTGCGGATCTACAACCTCGGGTTCGTGATCTATACGGTGGCGTCGCTGATCCTGGCCGTCGACTGGATGACCGGTCGCGCCGGCGCCGACTACCTGATCATCTTCCGGATCGTCCAGGGCATCGGCGGCGCCTGCCTGATGGCGAACTCGGCGGCGATCCTCACCGACGCGTTCCCGCAGAACCAGCGCGGGATGGCGCTCGGGATCAACAACATCGTCGGCGTCAGCGGGATGTTCGTCGGGCTCGTGATCGGGGGACTACTGGCGCCGATCAACTGGCGCCTGGTGTTCCTGATCTCGGTTCCGGTCGGGCTGTTCGGGACGGTGTGGGCCTACCTGAGCCTCAAGGAGCTGAGCACGCCCAAGAAGGCTCGGATCGACTGGTGGGGCAACGTCACGTTCGCGCTCGGACTGATCTGCCTGTTGGTCGCGGTCACCTACGGGATCCGGCCCTACGGCGGGCACGCCACCGGCTGGGGCAGCCCGCGCGTGCTGGTGCTGGTCGGCGCCGGGATCACGTTCCTGATCGCGTTCGCCGTGATCGAGCGCCGGGTGGCAGACCCGATGTTCCGGCTGCCGCTGTTCAAGATCCGCGCGTTCACCTTCGGGACGCTTGCGACGTTCTTAGCCGCGGTCGCTCGCGGCGGCCTGATGTTCATCCTGATCATCTGGTTGCAGGGGATCTGGTTGCCGCTGCACGGATTCAACTACCAGGACACGCCGCTGTGGGCGGGGATCTACATGCTGCCGCTGACCGTCGGCCTGCTGGTCGCCGGGCCGGTGTCGGGCTACCTGTCCGACCGCTACGGTGCGCGCCCGTTCGCCACCGGCGGGATGCTCTTAGCCGCGCTCAGCTTCGGGCTGCTGCTGATGCTGCCGATCAACTTCTCCTATCCGGTGTTCGCGGCGATCCTCGCGCTGAACGGCATCTCGATGGGCCTGTTCGCCTCGCCGAACCGCGCCGGAGTGATGAACAGCCTGCCCCCGGGCGACCGAGGCGCGGGCAACGGGATGAACCAGACCTTTCAGAACTCGGCCCAGGTGGCGTCGATCGGGATCTTCTTCACGCTGATGGTGATCGGGCTCGCGAGTTCGCTGCCGCACGCGGTGACCTCGGGACTCGAGGCGCATGGGGTCACGGCCGCCGCCGCCCACAGTGCCGCGCACCTGCCGCCGGTGTCGATCCTGTTCGCGGCGTTCCTGGGGTCGAACCCGATCGCGCACATGGTCGGGGCGCACACCCTCGCGACCCTTCAACCGCACGCCCAGGCGATCCTGACCGGGCGGTCGTTCTTCCCGGCCTTGATCTCGGGCCCCTTCCAGAGCGGGCTGCGCGAGGCGTTCTCGTTCGCGATCGTCGCCTGCCTGCTCGCCGCGGGCGCGTCGCTGCTGCGCGGCGGCCAGTACCACCACGCGCACGAAACAGCAACCAAACCGACCCTGGAGCTACAGACCAATGTCCGATGAGAACGCCGCCCTGCTCGTGATGGACTTCCAGGAGGGGATCGTCGAGCGGCTCGGAGATACCGCCGTGGTCGATCACGCGGCTAGCGCGATCGCCGCCGCCCGCGAGGCGGCGCTTCCCGTGATCTACGTCAAGGTCGACTTCCGCCCCGGCTTCCCCGAGGTCAGCTCGCACAACCGCGCGTTCTCGCAGGTCGCCGGGAGCGGGTTCCTCGGCGACAAGGCGGGGGTCCACCCGGGCGTGGCCCCCGAGCCCGACGACGTCGTCGTCACGAAGCGACGGGTCAGCGCGTTCACCGGCTCGGATCTCGAGGTGGTGCTGCGCGCGCAGGAGATCGGGAGGCTGATCCTCGCTGGCATCTCCACAAGCGGCGTCGTGCTCTCGACGTTGCGGGAGGCCGCGGACAAGGATTACGAGCTCGTGGTGCTGTCCGACTGCTGCGCCGACGGAGACCCGGAGGTCCACCGGGTGCTGCTCGAGAAGGTGTTCCCGCGGCAGGCGGAGGTGCTGGACGGCGAGAGCTGGGCCCGGACGCTCAGCGGGTGAACGCCCGCTCGAGCGCCGCCAGGCGGTCGTCCCACTGAGCACCGACGTGGGCCATCCACGAGACGGCGTCCGACAGCGGCTCTGGCGTCACGCGGTAGCGGACCTCGCGACCGGCCCGTTCGCGCTCGAGCAGGCCCGCGTCCGTCAGCGCACCGAGGTGTTTGACGACCGCCTGGCGCGAGATCGGCAGCCCGCCGGCGAGCTCCGTGGCCGTCGCCGGATGGCGTGAGATCGTGCTCAGCAGCTGCCGGCGCGTCGGGTCGGCGAGCGCGCCGAAGACGTCTGTGCTCATGCGAGCGCCAGCATCGCGGGCCCGCGCTGGGCGCCGCCGCCCGGGAGCGGGATCCCCGTGACGTCGAGCACCTCCAGCGGCCTTGCCTCGACGACCCGAAGACGGGTGTAGCCGTCGGGCTCGGGATCGAGCGTGAGCTCGACGCGCGAGGCGGGCTCGTCGTCCGAGGACCACCAGAAGGAGACGAGGTTTCGTCGGCTTCGGGGGACGGCCTCTTCGATCCAACCGGTGCGCTCGGTCGCGTCCACGAACCGCGCGTCACCGCCCGGAAACAGGTCGAGCTCGACGTCGCTCGGCGAGGAAGCCCGACGCGGTCACGACGTCCCACACCTGCTCGGGAGGGGCCGGCAGCAGCAGTTCGCGTTCGATCTGGTCGGTCATGCGCTTCCTCCTCGGGTCAATGTGGGCGATTTTGACCGACCTAGCGGTAAGATCTCCCAATCCTCCATCAGAATGCGCAACCATCAGGTTGCGCGTCTGCTAGGTGTGTCGCAACCACTCGGTTGCACGACCACCGCCAACTGGAGGTCCCGAAATGCCCCTCGTACCGATGGTCGTCGAGCAGACCGCGCGCGGCGAGCGCTCGTTCGACATCTACTCGCGGCTGCTCAACGACCGCGTCATCTTCCTCGGCGGCCAGATCGACGAGGACATCGCCAATCTCGTCGTCGCGCAGCTGGTCCATCTCGAGTCCGACGATCCCGACAAGGACATCCACCTCTACATCAACTCCCCGGGCGGGTCGATCTACGCCGGCCTGGCGATCTACGACACGATGCAGTTCATCAATCCCGACGTGCAGACGATCTGCTACGGGATCGCGATGTCGATGGGGTCGCTGCTGCTCGCGGGCGGCGCGCCCGGCAAGCGGATGACGCTGCCGAACTCGCGGATCCTGATCCACCAGCCTTCTGGCGGGTTCGAGGGGCAGTCGAGCGACATCGAGATCCACGCCCGCGAGGTGCTCGCGCTGCGCCAGCGAATCGACGAGATCTACGCGGAGCACACGGGCCAGTCGGTCGAGCGGGTTCACGCCGATATGGAGCGCGATCGCTACTTCACCGGCGAGGAGGCGCTCGCCTACGGGCTCGTCGACAAGGTGATCTCCAAGCGGCAGCTGGCCTCGCGCGGGCGCGGGTTCGCGGGAGTTTCTGCCTGATCCCATCTCTACACTCGGGCCGCGATGCGGCTCGGAGAGCTGATGCCCGGCGTGCCGCCGGGTGCGCGGGACATCGAGGTCTCTGGCCTCGCGTATGACAACCGGGTCGTGACTCCGGGGACGCTGTTCTTCTGCGTCCCCGGGTTCACGCGCGACGGGCATGAGTTCGCGCCCGACGCAATCGCACGCGGCGCGGTCGCCCTGGTCGTCCAGCGGCCGCTGAACCTCGGCATCCCTGAGATCGGCGTCGACGACGTCCGCGCCGCGATGGCGCCCGCCGCAGCGAGCTTCTACGGCGATCCGACCGCCTCGCTCGAGGTCGTCGGGATCACCGGCACGAACGGCAAGACGACAACCGCGTTTCTGGTTCGTGCGCTGCTCGAAGCAGGTGGTCGCCAGACCGGCCTGCTCGGCACTGTCAAGAGCGTGGTCGGCGGCGACGAACACGAGGTCGAGCGGACCACGCCGGAGGCGATCGACCTCCAGCGCACGTTCCGCCAGATGCTGGATGAAGGCGATCGGGCGTGCGCGATGGAGGTCTCCTCGCACGCGCTCGAGCTGCACCGCGCCGACGCGATCCACTTCGCCGCGGCGATCTTCACAAACATGAGCAGGGACCATCTCGACTTCCACCCGACGATGGAGGACTACTTCCTCGCCAAACGCCGGCTCTTCACCGAAGCGGACACGCGGAGCGCGGTCATCAACGTCGATGACCCCTATGGCGCGCGGCTCGCGCAAGAGCTCGAGCGAACTGTCACGTTCGGGCTCGATCGGGACGCCGTCTACCGCGCGACCGATGTCCAGACCGGCCTCGAAGGATCGAGCTTCACCGTCAATGGGCCCGACGGCGCCATCGAGCTGCGCTCGCCGCTGCGCGGAACGTTCAACGTCTACAACGTGCTCGGCGCGTTCGCCACCGCGCGCACGCTTGGGATCGAGACCGCCGCCGCCGCCGCCGCGATCGAGACTGCGGGGCAGGTGCCGGGGCGCTTTCAGACGATCGATGAGGGCCAGGGGTTCGCGGTGCTCGTCGACTACGCCCACACCCCGGATTCGCTCGAGAACGTGTTGACGGCCGCGCGGGCGCTCACGGGCGGCCGCGTGCACGTCGTGTTCGGCGCGGGCGGGGATCGGGATACCGGGAAGCGACCGCTGATGGGGGAGATCGCATCGAGGCTCGCCGACCGCGTGATCGTGACCTCGGATAACCCCCGCTCGGAACGTCCCGAGGCGATCATCGACGAGATCCTCGTGGGAATCCGTCCCGCCCACCCGGACGTCGAGCACAACCCCGACCGCCGCGAGGCGATAGCGACCGCGATCCACACCGCCGCGCCCGGAGACGTGGTCGTGATCGCGGGCAAAGGTCACGAGCAGGGCCAGGAGTTCGAAGGCGGTCGCAAGCTGCCGTTCGACGATGCGACCGTCGCACGCGAGGCGTTGAGGAGCACGGCGCTAGCTCGATGAGGAGCTGGAGCCCCGAGCAGATCGCGCAGGCGGCCGGCGCGCGCCTGTTGTCGGTGGCCACCAACGGCTCCGGCCCCGAGCGCGCGGTCGTCGACTCCCGCGACGCCGGCCCGGGAGCGCTGTTCGTCGGGGTGCGCGGGACGCGAGCCGACGGAGGTCAATACGCGAGCGATGTGCTCCGCGACGGAGCGTGGGGGGTGCTGACGTCCGTCGAGCACGCCGAAACTGCCGCCGAGGACTCGGCCGCGGGGGTCGTGCTCGCCGCCGACGATCCGCTGGTCGCGCTTCAACGGCTCGCCACCGCGTGGCGGCGCGAGCTCGGCGCGGCCGTGATCGGCGTGACCGGCTCGACCGGAAAGACCTCGACCAAGGACCTGCTGCTGGCCGTGCTCGCCCCACACCGCCGTACCGTCGCGTCGCGCGGCAACTTCAACACCGAGGTCGGCCTTCCGCTCGAGATCCTCGCGGCCCCGGCGGGCACGGAGGTGCTGGTGCTCGAGATGGCGATGCGAGGCGCCGGCCAGATCGCCGAGCTCGCCTCGATCGCGGAGCCGGACGTTGGCGTGATCGTCAGCGTCGGCCCCGTCCACCTCGAGCTGCTCGGGTCGCTCGACGCGATCGCGGCCGCGAAGGCGGAGCTTCTAGCCGGGCTGGCGCCGGGCGCGACCGCCGTCCTCCCGGCCGGCGAGCCGCTGCTCGAGCGCCACCTCAGAGACGATCTGGAGACCGTGACGTTCGGCGAGGGCGGAGACGTCAGGCTGCTCGGGAGCGAGGCAGGCCGGGTCGAGATCGGAGTCGGCGGCGAGCGGATCACGCTGCGCGTCAACTTCGAGCAGGCGCATCTGCGCCACAACCTGCTCGCCGCGGTGGCGGCGGCGCGGGCCGTGGGGGCAACCCCCTCGGGATCGGTCGAGCTGGCGCTGTCGCCGGGCCGCGGGCAGCGGGTTGCGCTCACCGGGGACGTGATGTTGATCGACGACTGCTACAACGCCAACCCGATGTCGATGCGCGCCGCCCTCGACGAGCTCGCCGCGACGGCGCGCCGCGATCACCGTGACCGTCGGGTGGCGGTGCTCGGTGACATGCTCGAGCTCGGCGAGACCGAGCACCAGCTGCATGAGCGGATCGGCGAGCACGCGGCCGAGGCCGGCGTCGACCTGCTCATCACCGTGGGGCCGCTGGCGCATTCGATCGGAGCCGGCTACGGCGGGAGCACCCACTCGGTTCCCGACGCCGCAGCCGCGGCCGAGCTGGTGCCCGGTCTGCTGCAGCCCGGTGACGTGGTCCTCGTGAAGGGCTCGCGGGGCGTCGGGCTGGAGCTCGTCTGCCGCACGCTGTCGCCCGAGGACCGCGCCGGCTGATGGGCTCCGCGTCAGGGCGGATCCTGATCGCGGGGACGGCGTCCCTGCTGATGTGCCTGTTCCTGAGTCCGAAGTTCATCCAGTTCGTCCGCCGCAGGGAATTTGGGCAGAACATTCGGGAGGAAGGACCCCAGGGACACCAGACGAAGGCGGGCACGCCGACCCTCGGTGGGATCGTGATCATGGTCGCGTTCGCGGTCCCGTTCCTGATCCTCACCGACTACCGGTGGGAGTCGATCGGCGTGTTCGGCGCCGCGATCGCCTGCGCGCTGCTCGGGTTCGCGGACGACTACACGAAGATCGCGAAGCGGCGCTCGCTCGGGCTACGAGCGCGAACGAAGCTGGTCGTCACGGTTCTGATCTCGGTCGGCCTCTGGTACATCGCGACGCAGAAGGCGCATATCTCGACGTCGGTCCGGATCAGATTCATCGACGGCTCGATCGACCTCGGGCCGCTGTATCCGGTGTTCATCTACCTCGTCGTCGCCGGGACTACGAGCGGCGTCAACCTCGCCGACGGGCTCGACGGGCTCGCGGCGGGCTGCGTCGCGATCACGCTGCTCGCATACATCGGGATCACCTTCATCACGACCGGCGAGAAGGACCTGACGCTTCTGGCGGCGTGCCTGGTGGGCGCGTGCATCGGCTTTCTGTGGTTCAACAGCTTCCCGGCGAGCATCTTCATGGGGGACACGGGCTCGCTCGGGTTAGGTGGCGCTGTCGCGGGGCTCGCGGTGATGACCAACACGACCCTGCTCCTGTTCTTCCTCGGCGGGATCTTCGTACTCGAGGCATTGTCGGTCCTGATCCAGGTGATCTCGTTCCAGACGTTCCGCAAGCGGGTGTTCCTGATGGCGCCGATCCACCACCACTTCGAGCTGCTCGGCTGGTCGGAGACGAAGATCATCCTCCGGTTCTGGATCGTCGCCGCGGCCTTTTGCGCCGTCGGCTTCACGGTGTATCAGCTGAGCATCCGCGGCTGACCGTGCCAGGCAGCGCTAAGCCGCGGCCGGCGCTTCCGGGGGGACCCTACGCAGTGCTCGGTCTGGCGCGCTCCGGCGTGTCCGTGGCGCTGGCGCTTCGCGCCCGCGGAGAGGAGGTGATCGGTTGCGATGCGGGCGCGAGCACTGACCCCCGCCTGGCGGAGTCCGCACGGAGGCTTTTGGACGCCGGCGTTGAAGTAAGGCTGGATGCGTCAGGCGTCGCTCTTGCCGCCCGAGCCCGGACGCTCATCAAGAGCCCCGGCGTACCCCAGTCGGCCCCGCTCGTCGCGGCCGCGAGGAGCCGTGGCATCCCCGTGCTGGGGGAGCTCGAGATCGCCTGGCGGCTGCTCTCCAGCGAGTTCGTGGCGGTGACCGGCACGAACGGCAAGACCACCACCACCGAGTGGATCGGTCACATCCACCGGGCAGCAGGGCTTCCGGTGGCAGTTGCGGGCAACGTCGGCACCGCCGTGTCCTCGCTGATCGATGAGATCGACAGCGACACCACGGTCATATGCGAGGCGTCCTCATTCCAGCTCGAGGACACCGAGGCGTTCGCGCCCGAGGCGGCGTTGCTCCTGAACCTCGAGCCGGACCACCTCGACCGGCACCTGAGCATGGAGGCGTACACGGCCGCCAAGCTCCGGATCTTCGCCAACCAGGGGCCGACGGACATCGCGGTGATCCCGCCGCGCGGGATCGACGTGGCGACCCGCGCGAGCGTGATCCGCTACGGCGACGGACTCGAGCGCGAGCTCGCGGACGAGATCGCGCTTCCCGGAGAGCACAACCGCGAGAACGGGATGGCCGCGGCGGCGACCTGCCTGGCGCGCGGGATCGACCGCGGCGCGGTCGCCGAGGGCCTGCGCACGTTCCAGGGCGTCATGCACAGGCTCGAGCGGATCGGCGAGGTCGGCGGCGTCGTCTGGGTCAACGACTCGAAGGCGACGAACGTCGCGAGCACGATCGTGGCGCTGCAGGCATTCACGGGTGGCGTCCATCTGATCGCGGGGGGACGCGGCAAAGGCCAGGACTTCTCGCCGCTGGTGCCGCTCGTGCGGGACCGGTGCCGCGCCGTCTACCTGGTCGGCGAGGCCACACCCGAGCTCGCGACCGCGCTCGAGCCGGCTGGGGTCGAGCTGATCGATGCGGGCGACCTCCGGGGCGCGGTGGCCGCTGCGCGCGAGCGAGCGTGGATCGGCGAAACGGTGCTGCTCTCGCCGGCGTGCGCGAGCTATGACCAGTACCGGGACTTCGAGGCCCGCGGCGAGGCCTTTCGCGCACTGGTGGAGGGCCTCGAGTGAGCTCGGCGGCGGCAGCCGCATCCACGCAGGCCGGTGGTCGCCAGCGAGCGACCACGACCAAGCGGGCCGCTCCGCCGCTGGAGCACCGGATGCTGCTCACGGCGACGCTGTGCCTGCTCGCGTTCGGCGCTGTGATGGTCTACAGCGCGTCCTCGCCGCTCGGCGTGCTCAGCGGCCGCAGCGGGACCGGGACCACCGACTTCGTCCGCTATCTGATCTTCGGCGCGATCGGGCTCGTCGGGATGCACATCCTCTCCCGCGGCGGCGTGACGCTGTTTCAGCGGCGGCTGGTCACGCTGCTGCTGTTCGTCTCGTTCGTGCTGCTCCTGCTGGTGCTGGTACCAGGGTTCGGCGTCTCGGTGAACGGGGCCCGGCGGTGGTTCGCGGCCGGCCCGATCCAATTTCAGCCGTCCGAGCTGATGAAGCTCGCGCTCGTCCTGTACGTCGCCCGCTACCTGTCCGAGCACCCGAAGCGGATGCGGGGGTTCAAGGAGGCGGTCGCGCCGATCGCCGTGATCGCCGCCCCGGCCTGCCTGCTCGTGGTCGTCGAGCCCGACCTCGGCACGACGCTGGTGATCGCGTTCGCGGTCGGGACGCTGCTCGTCGCCGCCGGGATGACCAAGCGTCACCTCGGCCTGCTCGCGGCGATCGCCGTCGGGGGCGTGGCGCTGCTGGCGATCGCGCAGCCCTACCAGCGTGCGCGGCTCACCTCGTTCCTGCACCCCTGCGCGACCGAGGCGAAGTCGAGCACCGGCTACCAGTCGTGCCAGGGCCAGATCGCGCTCGGCTCCGGTGGCTTGGTTGGCGTCGGCCTCGGCCGCTCGGTGCAGAAGACCTTCTACCTGCCCGAGGCTCAGACCGACTTCATCCTCGCCGTGATCGGCGAAGAGCTCGGCGTACTCGGGATCTTCGGGGTCGTCTTCTTGTACGGGATGATCGCCTACGCCGGGCTGCGCACGGCCCGGCGGGCGCGCGACCGGTATGCCAAGCTGCTGGCGACGGGGCTGACCTCTTTGATCCTTTGCCAGGGACTGCTCAACATCTTCGTGGTGCTCGGGCTCGCGCCGCTGACGGGCGTTCCGCTGCCATTCATCTCGTACGCGCCGACGAACCTCTGCATCATGCTGGCGGCGGTCGGGCTGCTGCTGAACATCGCGCGCCCGGGAGCCAGCCGGCTGCGCCTCGTACACGGACCCTCAGGTGAGCGGGCCCAGGATCGTGATCGGCGCCGGCGGGACCGCCGGGCACGTGGTGCCGGCGCTCGCGGTCGCGGACGCGCTGCGGGCTGACGGCGCCGAGGTCGTATTCGTCGGCGGCGAGCGGGCCGAGCGCGAGCTGGTCCCCAAGGCCGGTTACGAGCTCCACGTGCTGCGGGTCGAGCCGCTGCCGCGGAGCAAGCCGCTGAAGGCGGCCGGCGCGGCGCTGACCGACGCCGCCGCGGTGCGGAGTGCGTCGCAGCTGCTCGGGTCGCTGAGCCCGGACGCGGTGCTCGGCGCGGGCGGCTACGTGTCGGGCCCGGTCGGGATGGTCGCCGCGATGCGGCGGATCCCGCTGGTGCTGATGGAGGCCGACAGCCACCTTGGGCTCACGAACCGGCTTCTGGCCCGGTTCGCGCGGCGGGTGTGCCTGTCGTTCCCGATCGAGGGTCGCACCGGGCCGCGCTACCGCGTCACCGGCCGGCCCGTTCCGCCCCCCGCGACCGAACGCGGAGCCGCGCGAGCGCGGTTCGGGATCGATCCCGGCGATACCTGCGTGCTCGTGTTCGGCGGGTCGCAGGGAGCATGGTCGATCAACCAGGCGTCGGTTGAGGCGTTCGCGGGCGGCGGGCGGGCCGGCATCCACGTGCTGCACGCCGCCGGAGAGCGCGACCTACCGCGCCTGCGGGCGCCCGGACCGCACTACGACCTGCGCGGATACATCTCGGAGTTCGGCGACGCGCTGCTCGCGAGCGACCTCGTCGTCTCGCGCGCCGGCGGCTCGATCTTCGAGATCGCCGCGCACGGCCGGCCGGCCGTGCTGATCCCGTACCCGTACGCGACCGCCGACCACCAGGCGTTCAACGCCCGCTACATGGCGGACGCCGGAGCCGCGGTCGTGATCCCCGACAGCGAGCTCAGCGGGGCGCGGCTCGCCCACGAGGTCGGCTCGCTGCTCGCGGACGCCCCCCGGCTGGTCGCGATGGCCAGAGCATCGGCCGAGCTCGCACGCCCCGACGCGGCGCGGGACGTGGCAGCGGAGCTGCTGGCGGCGGCGGGTCAGTAAACGCGTCGGGCTCCGGGCCTCGCTCGGTAACCGCATCCGGCTCTGGGCCTCGCTCGCTCCGCTCCGGGATAGACCGGAGACCGCTCCGCTCGCTCGGCAGTTAGCACCGGCTGGCGTCCCGCCAGCCGCCTAGTACGGCTGGCTCGGGAAGCCCGGGCCGAGCTTCTGGTTCGCGTTCTGCGCGAGCTCCGAGGCGAACCGGGCATCGAACACCCCGGCGGGCTGCCACGGACCGCCCGGGCAGTTGGAGTTGTGGCTGCGGCCGGGGACCCCGGTCCACAGGAACGCGTCGAGCCCGTTGAAGGTCTTTCCGTCGAACGTCGGCGAGACGTTGCCGGTCGGGAGCCGGCCGAGGCCGCGGCCCGGCGGGTTGCAGAGGCTCTCGATGCCCTGCTGGACCGGGTGCGGGTTGAGCTTTGGGCCCTGGCCGTTCTGCGCCGTGTTGACGACGAAGTGGGCACGGTAGCCGCGGGTGAGCCGGGCGATGTCGTTGGCGACGTTCTGGGCCCAGCGGATCTCGTTGATCGACCATGCGAAGTGGGTGCCGTTCGTCCAGAAGCCGCGCACCAGGTTGATGCCGGCCTTCGCCAGCCGCTTCGCGGTCCAGCCGGCGGCGTTGGCGTCGGAGTAGCCCGCCTCCTCGTAGGTGACCGCGTGGGGCAGCTTCGAGAACTGCTCGGCCTCGTACTTCAGGTCCTGGAGCCACAGGGTCAGCGCCCCGCCCTTGAGGCACGCGCTGGTGCCGATCGAGTCGATCTCCATCAGGATCACCGCGCGCTTGCGGCCGATCGCGCCCGCCATCTCGTTGACGAGCCGCTTGAACGTCGCCTGCCAGCGCTGGATCGCCGGCAGCTGCGAGCAGATCTTGCCCTGCGGGTAGATCAGGAACGTGCTCAGCACGGGGACCGTCGCCGGGGTCGGGTCGGCAAGCATGTTGTTGCAAAGGAGCTTCGTGGTCTGAGACGCGATCGCCCCGGGTCCGCCGCCCTGGGCGAAGTTGCTGACGTTCTGGGTCTCCTCCTGGTCGGCGATCTTGCTCAGCCGCCGCGCCTTGCTGTTGCCGTTGATCGCGCCTGCGTGGCTGGCCTTGAACGCCGCCCAGCTGTCGCCGTCGGCGTAGTTCATCGGGTTGATCCCGAGCAGCTGGGCGATCGCGCCCGCGGCCTGCCCGTGGCGGGGCCCGTCGACGAAGAAGTGGGCGCCCTGGAGCGGGTCGCCGTTGGTCGGCGCGGTCGGGAGCGCCAGCGGGTTGGCGGGATTGGTCGCCGCGGCGACATCCGGGTCCGCACACGCGACAGCCCCGCGCGCCGCCGCGGACCGTCCCGCTGAGATCGCAGGCAAGGCGAAAGCTAGCGCGACCGCAGTCGCGCAGATCCCCGCAAACCACAACCCCAAACGTCCCCCGTTCATCACCTCCAGTCTCCCACCGCGGGGCGCGAAGTCAAGCCCTCGGCCGCCGGCGATAGCCTCGCGGCCGATGGCGGCTGACGACTGGTCCTCCCGACGGCTTCACTTCGTCGGCATCGGCGGCGCCGGGATGAGCGGCCTGGCGCTGATCGCCCACGCGCTCGGCGCGCAGGTGACGGGCTCGGATCGCTCCGAGTCGCCCTACGTCACTCGGCTGCGGGAGCACGGGATCGAGCCGGTGATCGGGCACGCGGCCGAAAACGTCCCCGGCGGCGCCGAGGTCGTGTACTCGACGGCGGTGCCGTCCGAGAACCCAGAGCGCCAAGCGGCGGAGGGTCGGCAGCTGCACCGCGCCGCGCTGCTCGCGCAGATCGCGGCGCTGCGGTCGTGCCTCGCGGTGACCGGGACCCACGGGAAGACGACAACTGCCGGGATGGTCGTGCACGCGCTCCGCGGAGCCGGGCTCGACCCGTCCTACGTGCTCGGCGGGGAGCTCCGCTCGACCGGCTCGAACGCGGGCTGGGGGACGGGGGAGTGGATCGTGGTCGAGGCGGACGAGTCCGACCGCTCGCTGCTCGAGCTGTGGCCGCAGGTGGCCGTGCTCACGAACGCCGAGCTCGACCACCACTCCACCTACTCCTCGCGGCTCGAGCTCGAGCAGACCTTCCGGACGTTCATGGCTCGAGCCGGAGACCGCGCCGTCGTCTGGGACCGCCCGGAGCTGGTCGCGCTCTGCCCCGAGGGCGCGCGCACGTACGACGCCGCCCCGGAGCTGCTCCACGGCGGCTCGCGGTTCGAGTGGCGCGGGCGGACGGTCGAGCTCACGGTGCCGGGCGCGCACAACGCGATCAACGCCGCCGGCGCCCTCACCGCCGCGACCCTCGCCGGGGCAGACGCGGCAGCGGCGATCGCCGCGCTCCGCGACTTCACCGGCGCGCGCCGGCGCCTGGAGCTGCTCGGGACCACGTCCGCCGGCGTCCCGGTGTACGACGACTACGCGCACCACCCGACCGAGGTCTCTGCCGCGATTTCCGCCGCGCGCACGCTCACTCCGCGGCGGCTGGTCGCCGTGTTCCAGCCGCATCTGTACTCGCGTACCCAGGCGCTCGCGGCCCGGTTCGGGGTCGCGCTGGCCGCGGCCGACGTGATCGTCGTACTCGACGTCTATCCCGCGCGGGAGCGCGCAGAGGACTTCCCCGGCGTCGACGGGCATCTCGTCGCGGCCGCCTCCGCGGACGCCGCGGACGGTCGGACGGTCGCGTGGCTGCCCGGATTCGAGCATGCGCGGCAGTTCCTCGCCGGGACGCTGCGCGAGGGCGACCTGTGCCTCGTGATGGGCGCCGGCGACGTCGACACGCTCGCGCGGTCGCTGGTCGGCGGCGAGACGCCGCCGGGCTGACCGGACCCGCTTCTACCCTGCTGTCGATGGCGAGCCCGCCCATCGGGGTCCAGCGCGACTACCCGCTCGCGCGGCTGACGACGATCCGCACCGGCGGCCCGGCGGAGCTGTTCGCGCGCGCCGGCTCGCTGGAGGAGCTCGAGCGGCTGCTGGCCTGGGCGGCGGACGAGCAGCTCGAGGTAGGGGTCGTCGGCTCCGGGTCGAACCTCCTGGTGGCGGACACGGGAGTCCGCGGACTGGTCCTGAAACTCGACAAGGAGCTGAGCAAGATCGAGATCGACGAGACCCGCATCGAATGTGGCGGCGGCGCGCGGTTGCCCTCGGTCTCGGCCCGCGCCGCTCAGGCGGGTCTCGCGGGGATCGAATTCGGCGTCAACATTCCCGGCACCGTCGGCGGAGCGGTACGGATGAACGCGAACGCGTACGGCGGCCAGCTGGCGCGAGTGCTCGAGTGGGTCGACGTCGTCGACCGTTCCGGGACGAGCCGGCGCGCGCCCGGCGAGCTCGGGTTCGAGTACCGCCGCTCAAATCTCGTCCCCGGCGAGATCGTCGCGCGCGCGTCGTTCGCGCTGGCGCGGGCGAGCAGCGAGGAGGTGAAGGCGACGCTCGCCGAGATGCGCGCTCGGCGCAAGGCCGCGCAACCGTCCGGGATCAAGACGTTCGGCTCGACCTTCAAGAACCCGGACGATCCCCGGGCGGAGGGACGGACCGCCGGCCAGCTGCTCGAGGAGGCGGGCTGCCGTGGCCAGAGGGTCGGCGGAGCGAGCTTCTCCGCGAAGCACGCGAACTTCATCGTCAACCACGGTGACGCGACAACCGCCGACGTGATCGCGTTGATGGCGGAGGGCAGGCGCCGCGTGCACGAGCGCTTCGGCATCAAGCTCGAGGCCGAGGTGCAGCGGCTCGGGCCGGTCGAGCTCCCCGCCGACTGGACGGAGGCGGAATGAGCTTCGGCCGGGCGCTGACGCGAGGACTGCCTCGCGGCCGTCGTGTGCCGCTGCCACGGCCGCGCCTGTCGCTGCGCTCGCGGTGGGTGCGACGGCTGCTGATCGTCGTGGTGCTGCTCGGCGCTCTCCTCCTCGGGGGTTGGCTCTGGGTTCGCGACTCGTCCCTGGTCGCGGTCACGAAGGTGACGGTGACCGGCGCGACCGGGCCCGACGCCGGCGCGATCCGCAGCGCGCTGGTAGGCGCGGCGCGCTCGATGACCACGCTCGACGTCAGCATGTCGCGGCTGCGCTCGGCTGTGTCGCCGTTTCCGGTCGTCTCCGAGGTCCGTGCGACCACGCAGTTCCCGCACGGGATGCGGATCCACGTGGTCGAGCGGCCACCGGTCGCGATGGTCACGGTTGCCGGGAAGAACATCGCGGTGGCTGGCGATGGGACGCTGCTGCACGATATGGCGGTAGGCGCGCCGCTGCCGCTGATCCCGCTGACGGTGCCGCCCGGCGGGCCGCGGCTGACCGGCCCCGCGCTCCAGTCGGCGAGGCTGCTGGCGGCGGCGCCGAGCCAGCTGATCCCGAAGGTCGCGCAGATCTCGACCGAGGCCGGCCACGGTCTCGTCGCGCAGATCCGCGGCGGCCCGATGATCTACTTCGGCAACAGCTCTAGCGCCCACGCGAAGTGGCTGGCCGCCAGCGCGGTGCTCGCCGACACCGGCTCCGCCGGCGCTTCATACATCGACGTCACCGACCCGGTGCGCGCGGCGGCGGGCACCGGGACCCAGAGCGGATCGACGACATCGAGCTCGGGCCGATCCGCGGCGTCGTCGTCGGCGTCGACCGCGGACGCCGCGAGCTCGGCCAGCGCGAGCTCGGCCGTAGGCAACTCGGGCTCGGCCGTGGGCAACTCCGGCAACACCGGCTCGGGCAACACGGGCTCCGGCAACTCGGGCAACACGGGCTCGGGCAACTCCGGCAACACGGGCTCGGGCAACTCCGGGGGAGCGGCGGGCGGCTGATAACCCTCAACTGAAGGTTGAGGCCGGCTGGAGGGCAACTCTGAGGCCCTCCTTGAGAATTCCCGGATCTGCAACGAACATTGCGAGCGCACCCGGCCCGTTGACTTGCTACATCTCCAACACCTAACGTGCGAAACTGCGCAAACAGCGTAGGTATGGAAAAAGAACCTCAACGCTAACTCGAGGCTCGGACGGTCCCCATGGAAAGCGGCAGTTATCTCGCAGTCATCAAGGTCGTAGGCGTCGGCGGCGGCGGCACCAACGCGGTCAACCGAATGGTCGACGCGGGGCTGCGCGGCGTCGAATTCATCGCGGCGAACACCGACGCGCAAGCGCTCGCGATGTGCGACGCGGACGTCAAGCTGAACGTCGGTCACCAGCTCACCAAGGGTCTCGGCGCGGGCGCCAACCCGGATATCGGGCAGGGCGCCGCGGCAGAGTCCCGCGACGAGATCAAGGAGGCCCTGAAGGGCGCCGACATGGTGTTCGTCACCGCGGGTGAGGGCGGCGGCACCGGCACCGGCGCCGCTCCGGTGATCGCGGACATCGCCAAGAACGAGATCGGAGCGCTGACGGTCGGATGCGTGACGCGGCCGTTCTCGTTCGAGGGGACGCAGCGCGCGCGGCAGGCGGAAGAGGGGATCCAGCGGCTTCGCGAGAACGTCGACACGCTGATCGTGATCCCGAACGAGAAGCTGCTGACAATCGTCGAGCGCCGGACCTCGATGCTCGACGCGTTCCGCGAGGCGGACAACGTGCTGCGCCAGGGAGTCCAGGGGATCACGGACCTGATCACGATCCCGGGGCTGATCAACCTCGACTTCGCCGACGTCCGCACGATCATGCGCGACGCCGGCACCGCGCTGATGGGTATCGGCTCCGCCAACGGCGAAAACCGAGCGGCCGAGGCCGCCAAGATCGCGATCTCCTCGCCGCTGCTCGAGGAGTCGGTCGACGGCGCGACCGGGATCCTGCTGAACATCACCGGCGGCCACGACCTCGGGCTATTCGAGGTCAACGAGGCAGCGGAGATCGTCCAGGCGGCCGCCGACTCGGACTCGAACATCATCTTCGGTGCGGTGATTGACGACGCGATGGCCGAGGACGTCCGCGTGACGGTGATCGCGACGGGCTTCGACCACGGCGGGATCAGGCGCGGAACCTCGCGCGCCGCCCAGACGCGAAGCCGCGACGTCACGATCGACGACGTCCGGCGCTCCTCGCTCGAGATCCGCGACGAAGAGATCGACATCCCCTCGTTCCTGAAGGACTGACCGTCCGCCGCCGGCGGCCGTGCGATCCTCCGCGTCGGGAGTCTGACCGCAACCCCGACGCTGCTCATCTGTTCTAGATCCGTCAGACCCACGGCCGACACGGAACGTAGGCTTCGAGCGTCGCGACTCTGGATCGCGCTCGCCTGCGCGCTCGTTGTGGGCGGAGCCTGGGCGCAGTCGGCCTCCGCTCAGCAGCCGCTGGCCGCCCCGCCGCACGTGATCGATGGCCCCAGCGCCAGCATCGTGCGCCCGGCGGGGATCGCGATGTCGATCGCCCGCGATGGGACCGGAGGCCTCGTCTACCTCAAGCAGGTCGCCGGCGTCCAGCACGTGTTCGTCTCGGCGCTCATCGGCGGGTCATTCCAAACGCCGGTTCAGGTCGACCCCGGGCTCGGAGCCTCCTCCCAGCCGGTGATCGCCGCCGGCAACGGCGGGGTGCTGCTGATCGCGTTCGTCAGTGGCGGCGAGCTGTACGTGGTCGATCGCCCCGGCGCCTCCTCCGGGTTCGCCGCCCCCGCCGGTCTCGCGGCCGGCGCCTCAAACCCGGCGATCTCGATCACCAACTTCTCCAAGGCCTACCTGGCGTTCGCCGCAGGCGGGGCCGTCAGGGCCGCCTACTACAACCTCGGCGTGTGGTCCGTGGCGCCGGCCCCGTTCAGCATCTCGTCCGCCGACGGCGCCGGGATCGGCAGCGGACGCCCGGCCGTCGCCGCCGCCGGCGACGGGGTCGGGATCGTCGCCTGGGGCGAGGCCGGCCACATCTTCGCCCGGCGGATCTGGGGGACGTCGGTCAGCGTCGCCACCGAGCAGGCCGACGCCGCGCTACCCGGCTGCTCGGAGCTGTCGGCCGGCGAACCGGCGGTGGGCTCGGAGGGCAACTCGTCCTACGCCGACGTCGCGTTCCACGAGGTCCTCAGCTGCGGCTCACCCGCACAGCAGCAGTCGCGCGTGCTGATGAACCGGCTGGTCGCGTCCCAATTCCTCGGCGTCACGGCCGCCGACGG
This sequence comes from uncultured Solirubrobacterales bacterium, assembly GCA_963788565.1. Classification (GTDB taxonomy): domain Bacteria; phylum Actinomycetota; class Thermoleophilia; order Solirubrobacterales; family Solirubrobacteraceae; genus Palsa-465. The sequence continues at coordinate 71,074 of CAWBHJ010000004.1, forward strand.
CTCGGTTGGGTCGAGCGGCGCCGACGACCCGGGAATCACGATGGGCGAGTACGGACACGGCTGGATCACCGCCACTGGGACTACCTCCAACGCGCTGATCGGAACCGCGCTCGGCGACGACGGCCAGGTCTGGGGGGCGACCCAGGTCAACGGCACCGCGAACGTGACGGCCCCCGACGGCGACCCCGTCACGGCCGGCCTGTTCTCGAACCTGATCGCGTGGCAGCAGACCCCCGGCTCCAGCGGCCAGCCCGAGATCCGGGTCCGCTACGCCCCGGGCGGCTCGACCCTCGGTCCGGAGATCGTCGCCTCGTCTCCCGCGCAGGGCCCGACCGACGCCGACAACGGCCTCGCGGGCGCCGGCGATGTGGCCGGCGACTCCGCGGTCGCCTGGGTGCAGGGCGCGCCGGGCGCGACGGAGATCGTGTCGGCGCAGCTCTACCAGGCTCCGCCCCCGTTCGGCACCACCGGCCCGGGACGGTACGTCGGGCTCCCCGAGCCTCAGCTCAGCTGGGCTGCGCCGAACGAGCTGTGGGGTCCGGTCACCTACACCGTGACGCTCGACGGCAATCCGATCGGCCGGACGCAGGCGACCACATTGATCGTCCCGACGGCGCTTCCCGACGGTCCGCACTCGTGGACGGTCACGGCCGCCAACCCCGTCGGCCAGACATCGCAGACCGGGGTCGTGGGGGTGTTCGTCGACACGGTCGCGCCGACGGGCCAGATCGCCCTGAGCGGGACGAGGCTCATCGGCCACTCGCTGAATACGTTCTTCACGTACGCCGACCCGCCGCCGCCGGGTGATCCGACCACCGATGCATCAGGGATTTCCACGGCGGTGGTGAGCTGGGGCGACGGCAACGTCTCGCGGCTGCACACGGGCTGGCACCGCAGCTTCCATACCTATCAGAGCCCGGGCACGTACACGATCACCGGGGTCGTCTCCGACCGGGCCGGAAACGTTGGCCACGCGACGCTCGTCGTCAAGATCGCCAAGCCCAAGCCGAAGCCCAAGCCGAAGCCAAAGCCGAAGAAGCCGGGGCACGGGAGGCGGCGGTGAGCGCCCGCAGACTCGTCCTGATCGCGGTCGTGCTGGTGCTCGGCGCTCCCGCGGTCGCGCGCGCGCAGGCCGCCCCCTACACGGCCACTCCGCCGACCGCGCAAACGCTCTACCGGGACGGCCAGACCGGCCGCTACCTGCTCGGAGGGGAGTGGCTATACCGGGCCGACCCGACCGACGCCGGAGTGGCACAGCAGTGGTACGCGGGTTCCTCGACCACCGGCTGGTCGCCGGTGACGGTTCCGAACTCGTTCAATGCGGGGGACTTCTCGAGCGCGAGCATGGTCGGCTCCGTGGGCTGGTACCGCCGCGACTTCACGCTACCCACGGGGGCGTTCGGACCGAAGGTCCACGCGAGCCTGCAGCGCTGGATCGTGCGCTTCGAGTCGGTCAATTACCGCGCGACGGTGTGGCTCAACGGCCGGCAGATCGGAAGCCACGTCGATGCGTACGTCCCATTCGAGATCGACCTGAACGGGCTCCGTACAGGCGTCAACCGGCTGGTCGTCCGGGTCGACAGCCGGCGCGGCCCCGGCGACCTGCCGCCAGGGCCCTCCGGAGGCTGGTGGAACTTCGGCGGCATGCTCGGGGAGGTGTACCTGCGGGCGGTCGCGGGCGCGGATCTTTCAGAGGTGCAGGTGACGCCGGTGCTGCCGTGCCCGACCTGCGCCGCGACGATCCAGGAGACGGCCACGGTCCGCAACGTGACCGGAATCGCTCAGCAGGTCGCGTTGAGCGGGCGCTACGGCAGCGTCCCGCTCGACTTCGGGACGGCGACGATCGCGCCTCACCAGAGCTGGACGGCAACCTCCACGGCGGTCGTCCCGCAGCCGCAGCTGTGGTCGACGGAGACCCCGCGCCTGTACCGCGCGACGCTGACGCTGTCGGACCAGAAGGGCAACCGGCTCGGTGGCTACGTCACCTACAGCGGGATCCGCACGATCACCGTCACGACCGGCGGGCAGCTGGCGCTCAACGGCCGGCTGCTGCATCTACGTGGCGCGTTCATCCACCAGCAGAACGTTCAGACCGGCGCAGCCCTGAGCGTCCCGCAGATGACCGCGCTGATGGGCTGGGAGCACGAGCTCGGCTCGACCGTGATCCGCTCGCACTACCCGCTGCCGCCCGAGATTCAGGAGATGGCAGACCGGATGGGGATCCTGATCTGGTCCGAGGTGCCCGTCTACCAGGTCGCCGACCAGTACCTCGGCCAGCCCGGATGGCGGACGCGCGCCTACTCGTTCCTGCAGCAGAACATCCTCGCCAACGAGAACCACCCGTCGGTGATGCTCTGGAGCATCGCCAACGAGCTGCCGACCCCTGTCACCGCCAACGAGGCCGGGTACATATCGGGCGCGGCGGCCCTCGCGCGCAAGCTCGATCCGACCCGCCCGGTGGGGATGGCGATCTCGGACTGGCCTGGGGTCCCGTGCCAGACCGCATACGCGCCGCTGGGCGTGATCGGCTTCAACGACTATTTCGGCTGGTTCGACGCCGGAGGCGGAGGAACCGACGATCGCGACCAGCTCGGCCCATTCCTCGACTCGCTGCGCGGCTGCTACCCGACGCAGGCGATCATGGTCACCGAGTTCGGGTTCGAAGCCAACCGCCACGGACCGGTCGAGGAACGGGGGACGTACGAGTTCCAGTCGGATTCCGCGGCGTATCACCTCGGGGTGTTCGCGACCAAGTCGTGGCTCTCCGGGGCGATCTACTTCGCGCTGCAGGACTTCGCGGCGCGGCCGGGGTGGGGCGGAGGTAACCCGTGGCCGCAGCCGCCGTTCGTGCAGAAGGGGCTCGTCGACCTCACCGGCAATCTCAAGCCGGCCTTCGCGGTCGTCTCCACCCTCTACCACGGCGTCAGCCAGATCGCCCCGATGCGGCGCGCCCCGCCCCGCCCCGCGCACCCGAAGCGCCGCCGCCCGGCGGCCAGCCGGTCGCGCTCCCCGGCGACCTGATCTGGACCCGCCGAGAACCCGCTGCCTCGTGTAATAGCCTGAGCGACAGTGTCGTCTGCCGCCGATACCGCGCTGCGTCGCAGCCCCCTGCACGACCGCCACGTGGCGGCCGGAGCGCGGCTGGTCCCGTTCGCCGGGTGGGAGATGCCGGTCCAGTACGAGGGCATTCGGGCCGAGCACCTGGCGGTCCGCCGTGACGTCGGCGTGTTTGACGTCTCGCACATGGGAGAGGTAGAGACGCGTGGCCCGCAGGCGCTCGAGTTCCTTCAGCGGACGCTCTCGAACGACATTCGCAAGATTCCCGAGGGTGGCGCCCAGTACAGCGTGATGTGCCTCGAGGGCGGCGGGATCGTCGACGACCTGTTCACCTACCGCCTCGCCGATTGCGTGTACCTGACGGTCACCAACGCAGCCAATCACGGCAAGGACTTCGAGTGGCTGTGCTCGCAGGCGGACACCTACGACGTCGATGTCGTCGACGTCGCCGACCGGTTCGCGATGCTTGCGGTCCAGGGCCCGCGAGCGCGCGCGCTCGTCGAGGGGCTCTCGGACGGCTCGCTGCCGGCGCGGATGCACTGCTGCGAGCGGACCGTCGCCGGCGCCGCGGCGCTCGTCTGCGGCACCGGCTACACCGGCGAGGACGGCGTCGAGCTGCTGATCGCGCCCGATGACGCCCCGGCCGTGTGGGACGCGATCATCGGCGCCGGCGCGACTCCCGCGGGCCTCGGCGCCCGGGACACGCTCCGACTCGAGGTCTGCTTTCACCTGTACGGCAACGACATGGACGAGCACCGAAACCCGATCGAGGCCGGGCTCGGGTGGTGCTGCAAGGAGCAGACCGGGTTCATCGGCTCGGAGGCGGTCGCCCGGGCGCGAGCGGAGGGCACCGACGAGCGGCTGGCGGCGTTCGCGATCGACGGCCCCGGGATCGCACGCGCGGGCAATCCGGTCCTCGGCGGGGGCGTCGTGACAAGCGGCACGTTCTCGCCGTGCCTGGAGCGCGGAATCGGGATGGCGTACGTTCCCAGCTCTGCGGCGGACCCCGGGACCCGGATCGAGATCAACGTCAGAGGCACCACCCGCCCAGCAGTCCTTGAGCGAAAGCCCCTGTACCGAAAGGCATCCTGACCATGGCCGAACCCAGCTATCCCGCCGATCTGCTGTACCACCCAGAGCACGATTGGGCGCGCGTCGACGGCGACGAGGCCACGTTCGGGATCACGTGGTTCGCGCAGGACTCGCTCGGCGAGCTCGTGTTCTTCGAGGCGCCGGCGATCGGGAGCACGGTGACCAAGGACGAGCCGTACACGGAGATCGAGTCGGTCAAGGCCGTCTCCGACGTATTCGCGCCGATGTCCGGCGAGATCGTCGCGGTCAACGAGGCGCTGGCCGATGGTCCCGAGACTGTCAACGAGGACCCCTACGGCGGCGGGTGGCTGGTGCGCGTGAGGCTGTCCGATCCGGCCGAGGCCGAGCAGCTGATGGACGCCGCGACGTATGAGGCATCGCTGTCGTGAGCCGCTACACGTCAGCCACCGATGCGGACCGCGCCGAGATGTTGCAGGAGATCGGCGTCTCCTCGATGGAGGAGCTGTTCGCGGAGATCCCAGAGCAGCTGCGGCTCGGGCGCGGGCTCGCGCTCGACGACGGGCTGTCAGAGCAGGAGGTCTACGAGGAGCTCCGCGCGCTCGCGGCGCGTAACGTCTCGACCGAGGACGAGGTCTCGTTCCTCGGTGCTGGGATGTACGACCACTACATCCCGTCGCTGGTCGACTCGGTGGTCCTGCGCTCTGAGTTCCTGACCCCGTACACGCCGTATCAGCCAGAGATCTCACAGGGTGGGCTGCAGGCGATGTTCGAGTACCAGACAGCGATCTCCGAGCTGACGGGCCTGCCGGTATCGAACGCGTCCGTGTACGAAGGCCCGAGCGCGGTCGCGGCAGCGGGCTACGTCGCGAAGCTTGCGAACGGGCGCCGTCGGTTCGTCGCCTCCCGCGGCGTGCACCCCCACTCGCGCGAGACGCTCGCGACGCTCGCCCACGGCTGGGGCATGGAGGTCGTCGAGGCACCGCTGTCGGGCGGCGAAACCGACTGGCCGTCGATCGAGGACGACGTCAGCGCCGTGATCGTGCAGCAGCCGAACTTCCTTGGCGTGGTCGAGCAGCTCGAGCCGATCGTCGAGGCGGCGCACGCCGCCGGCGCGCTGGTGATCTGCGCGTGCGACCCGCTCCCGCTGGCGCTGCTGCGGTCGCCGGGAGAGTGCGGGGTGGACATCGCCGTCGGCGAAGGCCAGACGCTCGGAAACCGGCTGGACTACGGCGGCCCGTCGTTTGGGTTCTTCGCCGTCACCGACGCGCTGATGCGGCGGATCCCGGGGCGGATCGCCGGCGAGACCCGCGACGTTGATGGGCGGCGCGGGTTCGTGCTGACGCTCCAGACCCGCGAGCAGCACATCCGGCGCGAGCGCGCGACCTCGAACATCTGCACCGCGCAGGCGCTGAACGCGCTTGCCGGGATCGTCTACCTGTCGTGGCTCGGGCGCCAGGGGATCGTCGAACTCGCGGAGCTGATGCTCCAGCGGACGGCGTATGCGCGCGACCGGCTCGATGCGATCGACGGCGTCACGGTGCTCGCCGACCGGCCGGTCGTCCGCGAGTTCGCGGTCGCGCTCGACGCGCCCGTCGCCGCCGTGATCGAGCGCTGCCGCGCAAAGGGGATCAACCCCGGCTATCCGCTCGGCCGCGACTACCCCGAGTTCGAGAACGGTCTGCTGGTCGCGATCACAGAGCGACGGACGCGCGCCCAGATCGACCGGCTCGCCGAGGTGCTCGCGGCTGCGATCGCCGTCGAGCGGGGCCAGCTCGCGGGGGTGCGCGGATGAGCGCCGGGCGCTGGTTCACGGCCGCGGCCGACGACGAGCTGACGATCTTCGAGCGCTCGAAGGAGGGCCGCCGGGCGTTCGTCGCGCCCGCGCTCGACGTCCCCGAGCGTCCGCTGGACGAGTTGTTGCCACCCGCGCTACGGCGCGCACAGCCGCCGCGCCTGCCGGAGGTCTCTGAGCCCGAGATCAACCGCCATTTCAACCGGCTGTCGAAGCGCAACTTCGACCTCGACACCGGCTTCTACCCGCTCGGCTCGTGCACGATGAAGCACAACCCCAAGCTCCATGAGCGCGTCGCGGCGCTCCCGGGGCACGCCAAGCTTCACCCGCTTCAGGACCCCTCGCGCGCCCAGGGCGCGCTCGAGCTGATGTGGAACCTGCAGGAGGCGCTCGCGGAGGTCTCCGGCCTCCCGTACGTCTCGCTGCAGCCCTCCGCCGGCTCCCACGGCGAGCTCGCCGGTGTGTTGCTGACTCGCGCGTTCCACGAGGACCGCGGCGAGCGGCGGACGAAGGTTCTGACCCCCGACACGTCGCACGGCACCAACCCGGCGACGGTCACGATGGCCGGCTACGAGGTGGTCAAGGTCGGCAGCGACAAGCACGGCAACGTCGACCTCGACGATCTCCGCGCCAAGGCGGACGAGGACGTCGCCTGTCTGATGTTGACCAACCCATCGACGCTCGGGCTGTTCGAGACCGGGATCGAGGAGATCGCTCAGATCGTGCACGGGGTTGGGGCAACGCTCTACTACGACGGCGCGAACCTGAACGCGATCATGGGGATCTGCCGGCCTGGGGACATGGGCTTCGACATCGTCCACTTCAACCTGCACAAGTCGTTCACGCAGCCGCACGGTGGCGGCGGTCCCGGCGCCGGGCCGATCGCGGTCTCCGAGCGGATCGAGCCGTATCTGCCGCGGCCGCAGGTGGTGCGGCGCGAGGGCGCGCCGGGCAACGGTGTGTCGGGTCCTTACTTCGACCTCGATTTCGAGCGGCCCAAGTCGATCGGCCGGCTCCGCGGGTTCCAAGGCAATTACGGGGTGTTCGTGCGCTCCTACGCCTACATCCGGTCGCTCGGCGCCGCCGGGCTCAAAGAGGTCTCTGAGGTCGCGGTGCTGAACGCGAACTACCTGCTCGCGCGCCTCCGGGCCGAGGGCGTGCTCGAGCACCTGCCCGCCGCCTACGAGCGGCTGTGCATGCACGAGTTCGTGCTGTCGGGGTCGCCGATGAAGCGCGAGCTGGAGATCAAGACACTCGACCTCGCGAAGCGCCTGCTCGATCACGGCGTGCACCCGCCGACCGTGTACTTCCCGCTGATCGTCGATGAGGCGCTGCTGGTCGAGCCGACCGAGACGGAGACCAAGGAGACGCTCGACCGGTTCGCGGAGATCGTCGCCGAGCTCCTGCGCGAGGCCGCCGAGGATCCGGAGATCGCGCGGAACGCGCCGTACTCGACGCCGGTCAGGCGGCTCGACGAGGCCGCGGCCGCCCGAAACCCGGTCCTGCGCCAGCCGCTGGAAACGTCGGTCTGAGCGCGAAGCAGCCAACTCTGCGCTAACCCGCATCGGTCAATCGGCCGATACGGAACTGATGTCCGCTGCACGGCCAAGCAGCGCTCCCGGGCGACAATTTCGACGGTTCTCGGCACGGATTGCCGTGGCGGACGAGGAGCGCGCGCTCGCGGGGTCGGTCAGCGGCGTCTTCTTCCTGATTGGCGCTGTGACCGTGACTGCGCTGATCGTGCTCGGTAGTGGGGCGGGCGGGGCGGGCGGGGCGTACTACCACCGCTCGGTGCTGATCGCGAGCGCCGCGGTCGCCTTCGTGTGGTCGTTCTGCTCGCTGCTCCTGATCGACTGGGATCGGGCTCCTGCACTGCTGATCCACGTCTCGATCGTCGGTGGCCTCGGATTGGTGACCGCTGCCGTCGCCACCTCCGGAGGGATCCGCTCGCCCGCTTGGGTGTACGGGTTCTTCGTCGTCGTGTTCGCGGCGTACTTCTTCCCGCGGCCGGTGGCAATCGGGTACATCGCGGCGTGCATCGCGGCGAACGCGCTCGTCTTGATCTACGACGGGCGGGCGCGGACCACCACCGCGGTGCCTCAGCTCCTGATCGCCTCGGCGTCATTCGTGGCGATCGGCGGGGCGATCATCGCCGGCAAGGCGCTGCTCGCCCGGTTCCGCGAGCGCGCAGAGCTGCTCGCGGCCGAGCAGGGCGCGCTCCGCCGCGTCGCCACGTCGGTCGTGGGGGGCGATCCGCCCGAGCGGATTTACGAGCTGGTGGCGCGTGAGGCTGCGGCGTTGCTCGGCGCCGGCGCCGCCGGGATCGTGCGGTTCGACGGCGACCAGGAGGCGACGGTGATGGGCTCGTGGGCCGACCACGACGGCGGCCGGTATCCGCCGGGCACCGCGATCGAGGTCAGCCCCGAGAGCGACGTCGCACGCGCCCGCGAGACGATGGCCCCGATCCGGACCGACGGACACGGCGCCGACAGCCCGGTGGGGGAGCTCGGGTATACGGCCAGCATCGTCTCGCCGGTGCGCGTCGGGGCGACGGCTTGGGGAGCGCTGGCCGTGACCGTCGCCGAGCCCGGGCAGCTGACGGCCGGCGACGAGCAGCTGCTGCAGGAGTTCGGCGACCTGCTGGCGACCGCGATCGCGAGCATCGACCACCGCGCCAAGCTGGCTGCTCAGGCGGCGACCGATCCGCTCACCGGACTCGTGAACCGGCGCACACTCCACGACCGGCTCGCGGGCGAGCTCGCCCGGTCGATCAGGCACTCGCGGACGCTGTCGGTCGCGGTGATCGACATCGATCACTTCAAGGAGGTCAACGACTTCGGCGGCCACGACGCCGGCGACGAGATGCTCGCGCGGGTCGCCCGGTGCCTGGCGGACAACGCCCGCGCCGAGGACGTGCTCGGCCGCGTCGGCGGCGACGAGTTCGCCTGGGTGATGCCCGAGACGACGCGCGAGCAGGCGCTCGTTGCGGTCGAGCGGGCGCGGCGGCTGATCGCGGCGACCGTCTCGCAGCCGTTCCGGATCACCGTGTCGGCGGGGATCTGCGACACGAACGCCGGCACGGACCCGGCCGAGCTCGTGAGCTTCGCCGACGCCGCTCTTTACTGGAGCAAGGCGCACGGGCGCAACCGGTGCTGGATCTACGACCCGGATGTGATCTCGGAGCTCTCGGCGGGCGGGCGAGCCGAGCGGATCGAGAGCTCGCAGGCGCTGATCGGGCTGCGGGCGCTCGCCCGCGCGATCGACGCGAAGGACCCGGCCACCCGGCAGCACTCCGAGCGAGTCGCCGCGCTTGCGGTCAAGCTCGCGCGCGCGGCCGGCTGGTCGGCCGCGCGCGCCGCGCTGCTGGCCGACGCTGCGCTCCTCCACGATGTCGGCAAGGTCGGCGTCCCGCACGAGCTGCTGAACAAACGCGAGCCGCTGACCGAATCCGAGCGCGAGCGCGTCAAGGAGCACGCCGAGCTCGCCGCGCAGATCGCCGAAGGCGCGCTCGACCCCGAGCAGGTCGCGTGGATCCGGGTCCATCACGAGCGACCCGACGGAACCGGCTATCCGCGCGGGCTGACCGCGCACGAGATCCCCGAGGGCGCGGCGCTGCTCGCGGTCGCAGACGCCTGGGACGTGATCACGAGTGGCCGGCCGTACCGCCCGGCCAAGAGCGTCGACGAGGCCGTCGCCGAGTGCACACGCCTGGTCGGCGCCCAGTTCACGAAATCGGCGGTCGGGGCGCTGCTGAAGCTCCACGCGGGCGGCGAGCTCGACCCAACCGGCCGCGCCAGCAAGACGCGCGCACGACTCGCCGACCGCGAGTAACGCACACTACGGGGGTGGACGAGTTCGTAGCCGGAGCCGCCGAGCGGATCGCCGCGCTCGCCGAGCGCGAGCTGGAAGCGCTCGTCGCGGTCTCGTCGCCCTCCGGCGATCTCGGCGGCGCCGAGGAGGCACTCGCGGTCTGCGCCGCGATGCTGCCGCCGGACGCGACGATCGAGCGCGTTCCCTGCTCGACGCCCGGCGGCGCCCCCGACCTGGTTGCGAGGATGTCCGGATCCGGCGAGCGCGGGCTGCTGCTGCTCGGCCACGTCGACACCGTGATCGGCCACGACGACCATGGGCCCCTGAGGCGGGACGGCGACCGGCTGTACGGGCCTGGCACCAACGACATGAAGGGCGGCGTGGTGCTCGCGCTCGGAGCCGCCCACGCGCTCTGCGACCGCCGTGAGCTGTTCTCGGAGCTTGGGCTGCTGCTCGTGACCGATGAGGAGTGGCGGACCCACGAGTTCCGCCACGTCGACCGGTTCGCCGGCTACGACGCGTGTCTGTGCTTCGAGGCCGGCGAGCGCGGTCCCGAGCGCCAGGAGGGGGTCGTCGTCCGCCGCAAGGCGGCCGGCACATTGCGCGTGACCGCGACTGGCAAACCCTCGCATTCCGGCAGCGCGCCCGACGCCGGCGCAAACGCGCTGCTCGCGCTCGCTCAGACCGCCGGCGAGCTCGTGTCGCACCACGACCCCCATGGCAAGGACCGGCTGAGCGTGGTGCCGACAGTGATCCGCTCGGGCGCCGCCTTCAACGTCGTCCCGGCGCACGGCGAGCTGATCCTCGACCTGCGCTCAGACCAGTTGACCGCGTTCGACGCTGTCCAGGCCACGGTGCCCGACGCGCTCGACGGCGTCCGCCTGGAGGCGCGGATGGAGCGGGTGTGGCCCGGGATGGACACCCGAGAGGACACGCGCGAGCTGCTGCGGCGCTCGACCGGCCTGCTCGGCCGAGAGATCATCGGGGTGGCGCGGGGCGGCGCGAGCGACGCGAGCCACTTCGCCCGCGCGCTGCCGGTGACCGTCGACGGGCTCGGGCCTCGCGGGGGCGGGGCGCACACGCCGGGGGAGTTCGTGTTCGCGCCGTCGCTCCGCGAACGGGCCGAGGTGGCGCTCGCGATCGCGTTTACGGCGCTCTCACGGTGACGTGCCATTCTGTAGGTCGATGACCGATCAGGTTCCTGCACCGCGGCGTAACGATCAGCTGGACAAGTACATGACGCAGGTCCAGGGACTCGTGCTGCTCGCCGGGATGGTCCTGCTGATGTGGGTGCTCGAGATCGTCAACACGATCGACTCCAACGGGCTCGACAACGACGGGATCTGGGCACGCAACTTCGGCCACCTGTGGGGCATCCTCACGGCGCCGTTCCTGCACGTCAGCTTTCAGCACCTGATCGCGAACACGATTCCGCTGGTCTTCATGGGCGTGATCATCGCCCTGCACGGGGCCAAGCGGCTCGCGCTGGTGACGGTGATCGTGATCCTCGTCGGCGGGATCGGCACCTGGCTGATCGCTCCGTCGCACTCGATCACCGTCGGTGCGAGCGGCCTCGTGTTCGGCTACGCGGCCTACCTGCTCGTGCGTGGCGTGTTCGACCGCAGCGTGCTCGAGGTGTTCGTCGGGATCGTCGTCGGCGTCGTCTGGGGCGGCGCGCTGATCTCGAGCGTCGTCCCGCACTACGGCGTCTCGTGGCAGGGCCACGTGTGCGGCGCGATCGGCGGTGTCGTGGCGGCGTACGTGCTCCGCCGCGACCGCCCGGCGCCGACCGACGCCAAGCCCGAGACGACCACGGCCGCGGGCGCGCTGCCCGGCTGAGCGCGGGCAAACCAGACTCCTAGATGCGGATCTTCTCCGGCATCCAGCCGACCGGGCGCAAGCACCTCGGCAACTACATCGGCGCGATCGTCCAGTACGTCGCGTTTCAGGAGCGCGGCGAGGCGCTGTACTGCATCGTCGACCTGCACGCGCTGACGGTTCCGTATGAACCGGCCGCGCTGAGGGACTCGGTCTACGACACGGCGGCGACGCTGCTCGCGGCCGGCCTGGACCCAGAGCGGTGCATCTTCTTCCGCCAGAGCGACGTGCACGAGCACACCGAGCTCTGCTGGCTCTTGTCGAGCGTCACCGCGTACGGCGAGCTGAACCGGATGACCCAGTTCAAGGACAAGTCGGCCGCCCAGCGGGAGCTCGTCTCAGCCGGGCTGTTCTTCTACCCGGAGCTGATGGCCGCCGACGTGCTCGCCTACCGCGCGCACGACGTGCCCGTGGGGGACGACCAGCGCCAACACGTAGAGCTGATGCGCGACGTCGCCGAGCGCTTCAACGCCCGCTTCGGCGAGCTGTTCGTCGTCCCGGAGGCACGGATCCCCGAGGTCGGGGCGCGGATCATGGACCTCCAGAACCCCGACCGCAAGATGTCTACGACCGGCGGCACCGAGCAAGGCACCGTGTATGTCACCGACGAGCCCGACGCAATCCTCAAGAAGTTCCGCTCGTCGGTCACCGACTCCGGCCGCGAGATCGTGCGAGCGCCCGACAAGCAGGGGATCTCGAACCTGATCGAGATCCTGGCCGCGGTCCGGGGCGAGGCCCCCGAGGCGATCGAGGCCGAGTTCAACGGCTCCGGCTACGGCGCGTTCAAGGCGGCTGTCGCGGAGGCGGTCGTCGAGTACCTGGCCCCGGTGCGCGAGCGCTACGGCGAGCTGCGATCCGACGAGCTGGCGCTCGAGGAGATCATGGCCCACGGGGCCGCAAAGGCCCGCGACATCGCCGCGGGCACGCTCGCCGACGTCCGCCAGGCGATGGGCGTAGGACCGGTCCGGCCGTCCGGGTAGCCTGCCGGTTAGTGCTTCCCGCCGCGAGTACGCCCGCATTCGAGTCACCTCCGGCGGCGGCTCGCTGCGTCCTCGGACGCTCGCGCGGCGCTGCCGCGCGTCGCGTCCTGCGTCCTTGCGATCCATCCGCCGGTGGCGCCTCTCGGTGCGACCGTACCCACGGCGAGAAGCACTGATGCGCCTCGCCGACCTCGAGCTCGATCTCGACGTGTTCGCGGGTCCCTTCGACCTGCTGCTGACGCTGATCCTGCGCGAGGAGGTGGACCTGCTCGAGGTCCACCTGGCCGAGATCGTGATCTCGTACATCGACCACCTCGAGCGACGCGGCGAGCTCGACCTCGAGGCCGCTACCGAGTTCCTCGTTCTGATCGCGGCGCTGCTCGAGCTCAAGTCGCGGCTGCTCCTCCCCGGCGAGGAGGAGGAGCTGATCGAGCTCGACCCGGGCGAAGCAGCCGAGGAGCTGCTCGCGCGGCTGCTCGACGCGCACCGCTACCGGTCCGCCGCGACGGCGCTGCGAGACCGTCTCCTTGCCGAGGACGGCCACCGCTTCCGCTCGGCGCCGCTGCCGCACTTCCTCCGCCGCGCGTCGCTCGCCGACGCGCATGCGGTCTACGAGCCGAGCGTGCTTGCCGCGGCCCTCGGCGGGTTACTGCAGCTCCCCGAGCCGGTCGACATCCGACACCTGCCGGCGCCCAAGGTGAGCGTCGCCGAGCGCCTGGCCCACCTGCGCAGGCTGCTGCGGCGGGGCAGCTTCAGCTTCGCCGACGCGATCGAACGCGCCGACCGGGTGACGATCGCGGTGACCCTGTTCGCGGTGCTCGAGCTGTACAAGCAGGGCGAGCTCACCTGGAGCCAGGAGCAGCCGTTCGGCGAGATCACCGTCACCGCCGGCGCCGACCGGTCAGCGGGCGCGAGGCTGTCGGCATGAGTCTTCAGCTCGAGGCGACGCTCGAGTCGCTGCTGTTTCTGAGCCCGAGCCCGGTCGACGCGGACGCGCTCGCCGAGGCGACCGGCGAGGAGCTGCACGAGGTCGTGACCGCCCTCGAGCGCCTCCGCGAGCACTACGAGTTCGAGCGGCGCGGGCTGGTCTTGCGAGAGATCGCGGGCGGCTGGGTGCTGTCGAGCCACCCCGACGCGGAGCCCGCCGCGAGGCGGCTGCTCGCGAAGCCGCGCACGCCGCCGCTCACGCCGGCCCAGGCCGAGACGCTCGCGATCGTCGCGTATCTGCAGCCGGTCTCGCGGCCGGAGATCGCGCGGATCCGCGGGGTCGGCGCCGAGTCGGCCGTCGGCACGCTGCTCGAGCGCGGGATGCTCGAGGAGGCCGGGCGCTCCCAGTTCGGCGCCGTCCTCTACCGAACGAGCGACCTGTTCCTCCGGCTGTTCGGGCTCGAGGAGATCGGCACGCTGCCGCCTCTTGACGATTTTGATCCGGCCCCCGAGCTCGAGCAAGAGCTCCGCGACCGCCTGCTTCGGGCCGGGGACGCGCGCGCTGGGGCGACGCCGGGCGTCGGCTGAGCGCGGAGACCCGCGAGTACGCCAGCCGTACCTCTGAGGTACGATCCGCTTCGGTGAGCGGATCGCTCGTCACCGACCATCCCGAGCTGGGACCGCTGCTGAGCGACAGGCCTCAGCGCGCAAAGCTGCTCGACGCGATGGTGCGCGTCGTCGCCGAGAAGGGCTATGAGGCGGCGACGGTCGCCGACGCTGTGAAGCTCGCGAGGGTCTCACGGGGCACCTTCTATGACCTGTTCGAGTCCAAGGAGGCGTGCCTCGCCGACGCCTACCGTCTCGGGCAGGCGGTGCTCGCGGCGCGGGTGTCCGACGCCGTGCTGGGCGCCAAAGACTGGCGCGAGGAGATCCGCCTCGGGCTGCGCTCGTACCTGCGCACGTTCGACGACGAGCCGCTGTTCGCCCGGGTGTACCTGCTCGAGTGGGCGCCGGTCAGGGCCGAGCGCGAGGAGGGGATCCGGCGGTTCGCCCGCCGCTACGGCAAGAGCTTCACCCGCGCCGGCGTGCTGGTGCCCGAGGAGGCGCTGTACACGCTCGCGTCCGGCGTGCACGAGACGACGTGCGCGCACGTACATGCGGGTCGCAAGGCAATCGAACTCGAGGACGTCCTGGTGGGCTGCGCGTTGCGGCTCGCCGGCAAGGAGGAACCATGGACCTGACATTCACTGAGCCCGAGACCGCGTTCCGCGACGAGCTGCGCGCGTGGCTCGCCGACAACCCGCCAGGCGACGAGCCCGTCGGCGAGGACGCCGAGGCATATCAGTGGCGGCGCGACTTCCAGCGCCGGCTGGCCGACGGCGGCTGGGCCGCGGTCCACTGGCCCGTCGAGTACGGCGGCCGCGGGGCGACGCTGACCCAGTCGGCGATCTTCTTCGAGGAGCTGGCCCGCGCCCGCGCGCCGCTGCCCGCGAACGTGCTCGGCCTGCTGCTCGCCGGCCCGACGATCATGGCGTACGGAACCGAGGAGCAGAAGGAGCGCCACCTGACGCCGATCGTGACCGCCGAGGAGATCTGGTGCCAGGGGTTCTCTGAGCCCGAGGCCGGATCCGACCTGGCGGCGCTGAAGACGCGCGCGGTCAAGTCGAACGGCGAGTGGATCGTCACCGGCCAGAAGGTGTGGACCAGCGGCGCCCAGTACTCCAAGTGGTGCATGCTCGTCGCCCGCACCGACACCGAGGCACCGAAGCACAAGGGCCTCACCTACTTCCTGATGGACATGGAGCAGGACGCCATCCAGGTCAGGCCGCTGCGCCAGATCACGGGCGAGTCCGAATTCAACGAGCTGTTCATCGAAGAGGCGCGGATCCCCGATGAGAACGTGCTCGGCGGGGTCGGCAACGGCTGGAGGGTCGCGCTGACCACGCTGATGAACGAGCGCGCCGGGCTGGCGTTCTTCCTCCAGGTCCGGCTGCGACAGGTGCTCGACGAGGTGTTCGCCGAGGCCGACCGCCGCGGGCTGCTCGAGGATCCGGTGATCGCCGACAAGCTCGGGGAGCTCCACCTCAAAGCCGAGGTTCTGCGACTGACCGCTTACCGGGGTCTGACCACGATCGAGCGGTACGGACAGCCCGGCCCGGAGGGGTCGCTGACGAAGTGGATGTGGTCGGAGACCAACCAGCAGCTGACGCAGTTCGCCGCCGACGTCCTCGGCCCCCGTGCGCTCACCGCCGGCGACCGCTGGGCGTACGAGCTGCTGCGGGCGCGCGGTAACACGATCGAAGGTGGCACCACCGAGATCCTCAAGAACATCGTCGCCGAGCGAGTGCTCGGCCTGCCAAAGGCCCGTTAGGAGGACCAGAATGGATTTCGATCTGAACGACGAGCAGAAGGAGATCAGGCAGGTTGCCCACGAGCTGCTCGCGGCACGGTCCCCCTTCTCGAAGGTGCGCCAGGCGGCCGAGGCTCAGAAGTACGACCCGGCGCTGTGGTCCGAGCTGGTCGAGCTCGGCTGGCCCGGGATCGCGGTCTCGGCCGAGCACGGCGGCCAGGGGCTCGGCGCGGTCGAGCTGTCGGTGTTGGTCGACGAGCTCGGCTACGCGTGCGCGGCAACGCCATATCTCTCGACCGCGACCGCAGCGGCGGTGATCGAGGCGACCGGCTCGCCCGAGCAGCGCTCGAAGTGGCTTCCCGGGCTTTCGTCGGGAGAGCAAACCGCGGGCATCGGCTCGCGCGAGCTCGCGGCCGACGCCGCGGACGCGGCGGTGATCGTGCTGCTCGACGGCGACGACGCCCAGCTCGTGGACCGCTCCGCGGCCGACGTCGAGGAGCTGGTGTCGATCGACCCGACACGCCGGTTCGCGACCGTCTCCGGCGAGGGCGAGCCGCTCGGCGCCGGCGCGGCCGACCGGGTCCGCACCGCGATCGCCTCCGAGGTGATCGGTGTTTGCCAGCGGGCGCTCGAGATGACGCTCGAATTCGTCAAGGACCGCAAGCAGTTCGGCGTCCCGGTCGGGTCCTTCCAGGCCGTCAGCCACCGCTGCGCGCAGATGCTGCTGGGGACCGAGAGCACGCGCTCGGCGGCGTACTTCGCCGCGTGGGCGGCGGATGCCGACCCGGACCGGCTGCCCGAGGCGGCGGCGCTCGCGGCCGCTGCTGCCGCCGACAACGGCCGCGAGGTCACCGCGAGCGCGATCCAGGCGCACGGCGGCATCGGCTTCACCTGGGAGGCCGACGTCCATTGGCTGTACAAGCGTGCCCAGCTCGACAGCGCCCTGCTCGGCGGCTCCAAGCGCCACCGGGCGGCGCTCGCGAGGCTTGGCGCCGAGCGCGTCAGGAGCACCGTAGGCGCAGCCTGAGCAGCGTCAGGTCGGTCATTTTTCAGCCGGCCGCCCGCAAGATCGGGGACCGCCGCAGCGTTCATTGACCGATGAGGCTGCGGCTCCTCACCCGGCGTCAGGCGCTTCTCGACGCCGGGAGGGTGGGCGCCGCGAGCGCGCTCGCGCTGTCGCTGCCGCCGTGGCTGCCGAAGCCGCGAGGCGCCGCCGCGCTCGCCCCGAGCGCGCAGGCCACGCTGAAGGCCGCGGTCGCGAGGATCGTGCCGGCATCCGGACCGGGCGACTGGTCGGCCGCCGATGTCGGCGCCGACAACTACATCCTGAAGCTTCTGTCGAATCCGGCCCACCCCGCCCAGATCTACGCCGGTGGGCCGTACCGCTCGCGCTTCGGCCGCTTCCAGGTGCTCTCACGCATCAAGCGGATCGGCTGGAGCCGGGAGGTCAAGCGGCTACAGGGGGTCTATTCGCAGGGGCTCGCGCAGCTCGACAAGCTGGCCGGCGGCAACTTCGCGACGGTGCCCGCGCCGGTCCAGGACGCGATCCTGACCGAGCTCGACGACACGGGCTCCGACTTCTTCAGCGCCCTCTACAACCACACCCTCGAGGGCGTCTACTCGCACCCCGCCTACGGCGGCAACAGGGACTACCGCGCCTGGCAGGCGTTCGGCTACGCCGGTGACGTCCTCGGAGTCCGATTCCCGAACATCGGCCCGGCCGACGCGCCGTGGAACGTCTACGGGGGGTACGCGCCGGAGGAAATGATCAAGCCAGGGAAGGAGACCACCCAGCCATGAAGACGCTGCTCGCTCTGCTCGCGGTGCATGCCGCCGCCTGGGCGCCGTTCCAGTCCGACTCGCTCGGCCCGATCAAGGACGTGACCGCGAACTGGACCGCGTATCAGCCTGCGAGCGTGTTCTGCGTCAAGCCCAACGTCACCGAGTACACGCCCGGCGGCACCGGCCCGACGGTGAGCGCGAGCAATCCCGCCTGCCGTCACTCCGGGTTCGCGCCGGGCACGACGGGGCTCGTAGCGATCAACGTCCGCACGCCGACGCTGTGCGCGGGCTGCCGGCGGCTGTTCGTCGACTTCTCGAAGATCGGCTCCGGATCGAGCTACGCGCACGGCCACGTCTTCTACCGCCTGACATCGCCCAATCTGACCTACACGCTCGACCCGCTCTCCCACAGCCCCAACACGAAGAACTTCTCCAACGACAAGCTGGTCGTGCCCGACGGATCGCCGCAGCAGCCGATCGTGTGGGCCGGCGACGATCACCAGTTCGCCGGGTTCACGACCGACACGCTGAACTTCATCCACAACACCAAGCAGGGCCCGTACTACACGGGTCCGTGGTACGTGAACCGGGCGGGGCGGCGGATCGACGGCGTTTACCTCGACGTCGATGTCGCCGATGCGACCGAGTACCCGGGAGGCGCCACGCCGAACGAGATCGGCTACGCCGCCGGCTTCAACAGCGGCACCCGCTGCCCGACGGATGCCGACCTCCTGTACGCGGGCTGCTTCGACTCCTGGGGCTTCAGCGCCAGCTCGGTCGATCCCTACGCGCCGCTTCGATGAGGGGCTCCGCGCAGGACCCGTTCGACGTCGTGATCGTCGGCTCGGGCGCCGGCGGCGGGATCGCGGCGTACGTGCTGACGAAGGCCGGCGCGAACGTTTGCGTACTCGAGAAGGGCCCCGATCTCCACCCCGAGAACTATGGCGATGACGAGCTGCGGTTCGGCGACCGGAACTTCATCGAGGAGGACCCGCTGATCGAGCCGCGGACGTTCCGCAACACCAGGGACGACGGTGAGCACCTGTACGTGGGCCGGGTGCTTGGAATCAGCCGGTGCGTCGGCGGCGGGACGGTCCACTACGGCGCGGTCTCGTTCCGGCTGCGGCCGGAGGATTTCCGAGCGAAGACCTACTGGGGCTCGCTGCCGGGCGCCGAGATCGTCGACTGGCCGTTCGGCTATGACGAGCTGCGGCCGTACTACGGAAAGGTCGAGCGGCTGATCGGAGTCGCGGGCGGCCAGATGCGAGAGGCGGCCCACCCCGGGTCCCCGGTGCCCGGCGCCGAATGGCGAACCGACTCCTATCCGATGCCCGGCCACCCGCCCAACTACGGCGCCAAGCTGTTCGAGGACGGCGCGACGAAGCTCGGGATGCACCCCTATCCGACCCCGGTGGCGATCAACAACCTGGGCCGGGACGGACGGCCCGGTTGCTCGTACTGCGGCTTCTGCTCGAGCCACGGCTGCCCGATCGAGGCCAAGAACGACACGCGTGTGACCGCGCTGCGCAAGGCGCAGGCGACGGGGCGCCTCGACCTCCGCCCCGACTCGTACGTCTACCGCGTGGTCGTCGGCAAGAACGGCCGCGCCGAAAGGGTCGAGTACATCGACGCCGATGGCCGGCACCAGTCGGTCGCCGGCAAGGCGATCGTGATCGCGTGCTCGACGATCGATACGCCCGCGGCTCGTGCTGCTCTCCGAGCTTCCCCAGCAGCTTGTCAACTTCGATGTCGTCGGCCGTCACCTGATGGTCCACCACTACCCGGGCGGGATTGGGATCTTCTCCGACCGGATCGACTACTACCGCGGGTTCTGGAGCATGCGCTGCCTCGACGACATGTACCTGGGGCCTCGGTCCGGGGTGCCGGCGTTCGGGTACGGAAACATCCAGACGGTGGGGCCGTCGTCGGGCTACGCGTTCGGCGCCGGCGGAATGATCTCGACCGCCAAGTTCGCGGGCTGGGGCGCCGGCCACAAGCAGGCGATGGCGCACGAGTTCGGCCATGTCCAGTGGATCACGATGGTCGGCCAGGACCCGCCGGTGCCCTCGAACATGGTCGATCTCGACCCGACGGTCACCGACGCCTACGGGTTCCCGGTGTCACGGATCACATACCTCCACCACCCCAACGACTACGCGGTCGCGGCTGCGGTCGCGCCGCGGCTGGCGGCGATCCTGACTGCGATGGGGGCGGAGTCGACCGAGTTCGTGCTCCCGTTCGCCGCGACCACCTCGATCCCGCAGCAGGGGCCCGGCGGCCTGACCCAGCGCGGCCCCGGTCGCGCCGCGCCCGACGCGATCGGCGGGCTCGTCAACCACCAGATGGGGACGATGCGGATGGGCGACGATCCAGACACGAGCGTCGTCAACTCCGACCAGCGCTTCCACGGGATCCCGAACCTCTACGCGATCGACGGCTCCGTGTTCCCGACCTCGGGCGGCTACAACCCGACGCTGACGATCGAAGCCTTGGCGTGGCGCGCGGCGGAGCGGCTCGCGGCCGCTCACAAGGCTTAAAGGAACAGCCGCTCGAACGACGCGGCCTTCGCCGTGTCGCCCGTCATCCGGACTCGGCCGAACAGGGTCATGCGCCGGTTGCCGCGGACCCGCCGCAGCCACGTCTTCGCGCCCGCCCGGATCTGGACGTCGGCGGGCTGGCCCGGGTCGCCCGGGAGGACCTCGGCGCGTCCATCGGCGATCCTCACCCACCAGATGCCACCGTCACGCCCGCGGACCTCGATCCTGTAGAGCGCCTCGAGCCCGGGTGCCTGTTCGGGCCGGAACGCGAGCGGCAGGCTGCGGATCGCGAGATCGGGGGTCAATCCGGCCGAGTCGCGGAGCAGGATCTTCAGGTCGGCGTCGCGGAAGCTGTCGTGGCCGTCCTCGCCCGGCGGCGGCGCAGTCGTCTCCCGCAGCGCTGGGATCACGCGCTCGCCGAGCAGCTCGATCGTGCGCATCGCGTCGGCGTGCGCGACGCCGCCGGCCTGGACCGCGCAGAGCACGTGGTCCAGCCCTGTGTTGGCGAGTCGCTGGAACCGCTCGATCGCGTAGTCGGGGCTGCCGGCGATCACCATTCCGGCCGCGTCGAGCGCGTCGAGCGACGGCGTGCCGCCGGTCAGCTCGCGCAGTGTCGCGAGCTCGTCGCGGTAGTAGTGGTAGCTGTCGCCGCCGCGTTCGAGCACGTGCGCCGTCAGCCCGAGCAGCCGCTCATAGAACCAGCGGACATGCCGTTCGGCGACCTGCCGCGCCCGACGGTGGTCGTCGAGCACGACCACGCCGAGGGTCATCCCGAACCCGAGCGCCCGCGGGTCCTTCCCGAGCTCCTCGCAGCGGGCCACGAACCGGTCGCGGTCCTGGGCGACCATGAACAGCGGCTTGAACGGCCCGGCGAGCACCCCCAGATCCCGCTCCGCCGCGAGCGGGAACGTCTCGGGCGTGACCGCCGCCGTCCACAGCGGCGGATGAGGCTGCTGCACCGGCTTCGGGAACACGTCGACCTCGGGGAACGACCAGAAGCGCCCGTCGTACGAGGCGGCGCCGTCGCTCCAGCAGCGGCGCATGATCTCGATCCCCTCGTCGACACGCTCCCGGCTCTCCTCGATCGCGCCGCCGAACACCTCGTACTCGAGCGGGAGCAGCCCCCGCCCGATGCCGACGTCGACCCGGCCACCGGTCAGGGTGTCGAGCGTCGCGATCCGCTCGGCGCTCATCACCGGGTCGTGGAACGGGAGCAGCATCACCCCGTGACCGACGCGCATCCTGCGGGTGCGCTGCGTGATCGCTCCCAGCAGCACCTCGGGCGCCGAGCTGCGCGAGAACTCGCGCTGGAAGTGGTGCTCGGCCAGCCATACGCCGTCGAGCCCGGCCTGGTCGGCCGCGGCGATCTGCTCCAGCGCCTGGCCGATCACCTCGCGCTCGCTGGTGCGCGCGAAGTCCGGGACGGCGAGCTCGTAGAAGAGGTCGAACCGCATGGCGCCGCAGCCTAGCTGCGGGCGACGACGGCTTTGACCGCCAGCTGCCCGCAGGCGGCGTCGATGTCCCTGCCGCGCGTCAGCCGCACGGTCGCGTTCAGCCCGCGGCGCTCGAGCTCGTCCCGGAACGCCGCGATCGCCTTCGGGGTCGACCCCTCGAAGGCCGAGCCCGTCGGGTTGTACGGGATCAGGTTGACCTTGTAGATCCTGGCGTCGAGCAGCTCCGCGAGCTGGACCGCCTGCATCCGCGAGTCGTTGATCCCGGCGAGCATCACATACTCGACGAACACCTTGCGGCGCTTGCGCGCGTAGTGGTCCGCGCAGGCGGCGAGCACGTCGGCCAGGGGGTAGCGGTCGTTGACCGGCATCAGCTCCGAGCGCAGCGCCGGCTCCGGCGCGTGCAAAGACAGCGCGAGCCGCAGCGGCCTGGGGTCAGCCGTCAGCTGCTCGATCCCCGGGATCCAGCCGACGGTCGAGATCGCGGTGCGGCGAGAGGTGACGCCGACGTCTGGAAGCCGGTCGCACGCTCCCAGCACCGCGTCGAGGTTCATCATCGGCTCGCCCATCCCCATGAACACCGCGTGGTCGACAGGCGTGGTCCGGCGGAAGTGGAGCGCCTGGTCGACGATCTCCGAGCTGTTCAGGTTGCGGCCGAACCGCATCGAGCCGGTCGCGCAGAACGTGCAGGTGAGCGGACAGCCGGACTGCGAGGAGAGGCACAGCGACCGCCGCCCGTCGCGATACCGCATCAGCACCGCTTCGACCGGCCGCCCGTCGGCGGTGCTGAACAACACCTTCACGGTCCCATCCACCTGCGAATGAGTCTCATTCTCAACAGTGAGCGTGGAGAATGGGACCCTGTCGGTCAGCTCGCCCCGCAGGCGCTTCGGGATGTCGGTCATCGCCTCGTAGTCGGCGACGCCCTCCGACGCCCACCGCCAGACCTGACGGGCGCGGAACTGTGGCTCGCCGAGCTCGGCGAGCGTCTGCTGGAGCAGCTGGAGGTCCATGCTCCGCCAAATGTAGGCGCTGCCCCGGGGCGCGGAGTGCTCAGCCCGAGCTGGACTTCGCCAGACGCACGTAGCCGAGCGTCATCGCGAGGTTCGCGAGACCCGCGAGCCGCAACCCTGCCTTCGCGCCCGGGCGCGTCAGTGCCGGCGACCCCGCCCACACGGCGTCGGTCGCGATCTCGGTTCCGCGCAGCCAGGCGAGCGCCCACCAGTCCTGCGGGCGGTTGCCGGCCGCCGCGCGGGCATGGCCGGCGGCGAACGTCAGCCAGATCGGGCCGCAGCGGCGGAACAGGTGCTCGGCGTCCGGGCTGGGCCGGTCGTGGCCGAGCGCCCGCAGCGTCGCCGCGGGAGCGAGCAGCGCCGCGGACCCGAGCGCCAGGTCGAAGCCGACCATCACCTTGTTCCAGCGGCGCAGCGCCTCGTCGATCTCCATCGGCGGCAGCCTATATCGACCGGCAGGGGAACGATGGCGATCCGCGTCACATATGCGGACGGAAATCGCCATCGTTCCCCTGAGAACATGCGCCTGGCCAAGTACCTAGCGTCCGCCGGCGTCGCCTCCCGCCGCGCCTCGGAGGAAATCGTCCGCACGGGCCGAGTGACCGTAGGCGGCGAAACCGTCATGGACCCCGCCCGCGACGTCACATCCCAAGACACGGTCCTCCTCGATGGCCGGGAAGTTCGTCCTGAGCAACAACGTCTCGTCTACGCCGTCAACAAGCCACGAGGCGTTGTCTCAACCGCCAAGGACACCCACGGACGCAAGACCGTCGTCTCGCTGATCCCGGAGGCCACCGCTCGTCTGTATCCCGTAGGCCGCCTCGACGCCGACAGCACCGGGTTGATCCTTCTCACGAACGACGGCGAGCTCGCGCACCGCCTCACCCACCCGTCGTTCGAGGTCGATAAGACGTATCGAGCCACCGTCGCGAACCCACCCGTCAACAACGCCGCGATCAAGGCCCTCCAACACGGCGTCGACCTAGACGACGGCAAAACCGCACCCGCCAGGGTCCGCCGCCTTGCCCCCGACACGCTCGAGATCACGATCCACGAGGGGCGCAAGCGCCAGGTCAAGCGGATGTGCGAGGCGGTCGGCCATCGCGTCAGGCGCCTCGAGCGGATTGCATTCGGGCCGCTGAAGCTGGGCGAACTGAAGCTCGGCGCCCACAGACTGCTGAGCGACCGCGAGCTGAGCGCGCTGGCTAACGCTGGAGCAGCAGCTCGTCGTTCCGGTAGCGCGTCGTCACGAGCGCACGGGAGACGGCCGCCGGCGTGACCCGGGCGCGGCCGTTCGACGCGACCATGTGCAGCACCGTGAACTGGTTGACGCGGCGGCGCCAGACCGGACGGAAGCCGGGGATCGCGTACGAGGACTGCATCCGCGACGGCCACAGGTTGCACGCCGATCCCCACCAGCAGAATCCTGCGCTCGGCGGCGAGGTGAACGAGACGACGTCGAGCTGCGCGACGTGCGCTCCGCCACCGCCGATGAACCGCAGTCCCGGCAGGTACAGCGACAGGGGCAGCAGGTCTCGGTAGTGCTGGACGACGATCGCGCGGTCCCCCGCGGCCGGCCGCGCGCCGAGCACCCGCGCGACGGCGCGCCAGTCCGGCCGCTGATAATCGCGGTTGGTCGCGATCCCGATCGTCGAAACAACTCCGATCCCGCACAGCGCGATCGCAGCGAGCAGACCCGGCACCCGCGCTCGCCGGGCCGCGAATCCTCCGGCGACGGCGACCGCGACCGCCATCCAGATCGGCAGCATGTTGCGCGTCAGGAGATCGTCGAAGCCGCCCGCGACGAGCAGGAACGCGAGCACCAGCCCGGCGACCGCGAGCAGGGCGGCGATCAGTCCGCCGACGCGCTCCTCTGGATCCGACCGGAACGCGAGCAGCGCGAGCCCGAGGATCGCCAGCGCGAGCGCCAGCGGCTCGAGCACGGAGTACGCGACCGACTGAAACCCGGCGGCGAACTCGGGGAAGATCTCGGCCGTCCGCCGGCCGAGCGGGGCGTGCGAGATCCAGTTGCCCTTGCCGGTGCCGTGCTGGCTGATCGCGAGCGGGATCAGCGCCAGCCCGCACAGCGCCACCAGCCCGAAGCCGACCTGAACGGCCCGGCTGCGGCGATGGACGAGCAGTAGCCACAGCGCCTCGGGAAGCACGGCCAGCACGGCGTAGTAGTGCGTCGCGAGCGCGAGCGCGGAGCAGACCACCCACGCGGCCACCGAACGGCCCGTCGGCCACTCGAGCACGTACGCGAACGCGAGCAGCGACGCCGCGCAGAGCAGCACCAGCAGCGCGTAGGACCGTGCCTCCTGCGAGTACCAGACGAGCAGCGGGCTGCAGGCGGTCAGCGCCGCCGCGATCAGTCCCGCGCGCACGGAGATCAGCTTCCGCCCCGCGCCGTACGCCACCGGCACGGTGAGCACGCCGGCGACCGCCGACAGCGAGCGCAGCGCGACCTCCCCATAGCCGAACAGGCGCGCCCACACCCACGCAACGCAGTAGTACAGCGGCGGCGTCGACTCGGTCTGCGGGACCAGCCCCAGCATCTTGCCGGGGGAGAAGTGGACGAGCAGCGCGGTGTTCGCTTCGTCGAACCAGAAACCCTGGTGGCCGAGGCGATAGAACCGCAGCACGGCGGCGAGCACGGTCAGCGCCGCAACACCGGCGACGGTCGGGTTTGCGACCAGCGCGCCCGACCGTCGTCGATGCCTTGCCGACGCCGTGCGCGACCCCCTTCCCGGGGCGATGGCACCGACGCTCACGGGCCGGGATCTTAGGTCGCTGTCATCCTCTTAACCAGATTTCAACCCGGTACGGCATCAACTTGCACAGCGCGCCGGGCACTATTTGCAGCAAATGAGTAGAAAAGCCGCCAACCGGGACGGCCCCGTGGCACTCCGGCCCGCAGCTGTCTCAGCCTCGTCGGTGACGGGGTCGACCGCAAGCACCGCCGAGGGCGCGGTCGCGCTCCCGACCCCGTCGCCGACCCTCGGCAAGCTCACGCTCCCGCGGGTCCGGATCGTCGCCGGGCGGCGGGCGGGGCGGATCGCGCTCGTCTCGATCGTGCTCGGAGTGCTGGCGGTGGTCGCCTTCGCGACCGCGGGTCCATCGGTGCTTGTTCCCAGGTCCGACCAGGTGTTCCCGGGCTGGGAGTCCGGCCCGCTCCACGCGCTGTTCAGCGGCCTTCCGAACGGCAACCAGCTGACGGTCTCGTACGGGCTCAGTGTGCTGCTGGTGCTGATGGCGGTCGCCTATGGCGTCGTGCTCGCGGCGTGGCGAGCGCTGTCGAAGCGGGCGATCGTGATCACGATCGTCGCGATCCACGTGCTGCTCCTGTTGAGCCCGCCGCTGCAGCTCACCGACATGTTCAACTACCTCGGGTACGCGCGGCTGGGTGCGCTCCACGACCTCAATCCGTACGCGCACGTGATCCGCGCGACGGTGCACGACCCGATCTTCCGGCTCGCGACCTGGCACAACCTCCACAGCCCGTACGGGCCGCTGTTCACGGCCATCACGTACCTGCTGCCGATCAGCTCGCTGTCGCTCTCCTACTGGCTGCTGAAGACGGTCACGGTGCTAGGCAGCCTCGCCTTCCTGGGGCTCCTGTGGCTGTGCGCGGTCAACCTCCGTCGCGACCCGCGCCTCGTGCTCGCCCTCGTCGCGCTGAACCCGATCTACATCATGTACGCGGTCGGGGGCTTCCACAACGACTTCTTCATGCTCGTCCCGGCGACGGCCGCGATCGCGCTGCTGACCGCGCCGCCGCGCGACGGCACCGAGCCGCGCTGGCGTGATCTCGGAGCCGGCGCGGTGCTGATGCTCGCGGTCGCCGTCAAGTTCACGGCGGTGCTGCTGCTGCCGTTCCTGTTACTCGCTGTCGACTCCCGCCGGCGGCGGCTGCGGATCCTCGCCGGCGCCGCGCTCGGCGCGATCCCGTTGGCTCTGATGAGCCTCGCGCTGTTCGGGCTGTCGCTGCCGAATCTCCAGGACCAGAGCACGCTGCTGACCGACTTCAGCATCCCGAACGTGGTCGGCCTCGCGCTCGGGGTCGGCGGCGGCACGCCTCTGCTGCTCCGTGTTGCCGACGCCGCGGTCGTGGTCACGGTCGTCGTGCTGGTCGCGCGCGGATTCGGCGGCGGCCGCCGCGGTGATTGGATTTCGCGGGCCGGGTGGGCGACGCTCGCGCTGATCGCGAGCCTCGCGTGGCTGATGCCCTGGTACCTGATCTGGCTCGCGCCGCTGGCCGCGCTCGGCACCAGCCGCGCGCTGCGGGTAGCGCTGCTCGCGCTGACCGCGTTCCTGCTCGTGACGTTCATGCCGGCGACGGGGATCTACCTGTCGAACCATGGCATCGACCCGCTGGCCACCTCCGCCGGGCACGCCTCGTCGGTGTTCCAGCACAAGCTCTCCCGCTAGCCCGTTCAGGGGGGGAGCGATCCCTCGGTTTACGGCTTGATTATTAGCGTGCTGTTAGCGTCGAATCTCGATGCGCGTTGAACTTGATGTCGCGGGCGTCCCTCGGACCGAGCCCGTCGGCGCCAGGCGACCGCCTCTGCGGCCGGTCGAACCACCCCGGAGGCGGATCGGGTGGTTCGAGCTCGCCGTGCTCGGTGCGTTCGTCGCGGTGTCGCTGTGGGTGATCGGACTCGACCTGTTCCAGGTCGTCGCGAACGGGCGGGTGTGGACCCATACCGACGGCGTCTACATCGTCGACCAGATGCAGTACCTCGCGTGGATCCAGTCCGCCTCGCACCACGTGTTGTCGGCGAATATGTTCGTGATCCACGGGACGCCGGCCGACTACCTGCAGCCGGCGATCACGATCTCGGCGGGTCTGACCGCGCTCGGTGTCGCGCCGTGGCTGGCGCTGCTGCTGTGGAAGCCGGTCGCGGTGGTGGTCACGTTCCTCGCGTTCGAGGCGTTCATCCGCCGCACCGTGCCGGGCGTGTGGCCGCGGCGAGTGGCGCTCGTGCTCGCCCTGTTCTTCGGTTCGTTCACGATCGTCGACGGCTCGTTCGGGGTCGTCGGCGACCTGTTCGCCGGGTTCCTCTCTTGGGGCTACACGCTCGGGCTGCTGGCCGTGGGGCTGATGGTCGCCGCGCTCGTCTGCTACGAGGGCGCTCGAGGGAGGGGCTCGCGCCGCCTCGCGTGGGCGGCGGCGCTGCTCGGCGCCGCGTCGAGCTCGCTCCATCCCTGGCAGGGCGAGCTGATGATCCTGATCGTGCTCGGCTCCGAGGTGGCGGCGTGGCGCGGGACTCGCCGGCGACCGGGGCTGGCGCTGCCGCTCATGACGGTCGTGGCGACCGGGATCCCGCTTGCGTACTACCTGTTGCTCGGCCAGTTCGACTCCTCCTGGGAGAACGCGAGGGACGCGAGCAAGCACGCGTTCTCGTTCTGGGCGATCGGGCTCGCGCTCGCGCCGCTGCTGATCGCGTCGATCCCGGCATGGCGGCGCCGGCCCCGCACGTTCCTGGAGACGGTCACGCGCGTGTGGCCGCTGGCCGCCGTGGCGATCTTCGTGCTTTCGGCCACCGAGCTGTCGGCGACGCCGCTGCACTCCGTCGAGGGGATCACGCTGCCGCTGTCGGTGCTCGCGGTCGAGGGGGTGCAGCGCGCCGGGTTCGGGCGGCTGCGACACCGCCGGCTGATCGCCTGCGTGCTCGTCGCGGCGGTCACGATCCCGGCCACATTCTGGGAGCTGCGCACCGCCAAGACGCTCGCTGCTCCGACTCCGGGCAACGCCAACTTCATCACCGGCAGCGAGCAGGACGCGCTTCGCTACCTGGCGGACAACCGCACCCCCGGCGGAGTCCTCGCCCGCTTCTACCTCGGCGCGGTCGTGCCCGGCGAGACGGGCCGGCGGACGTTCGTCGGCGACTGCCTGTGGTCGGAGCCGGATTGCAGCGGGAGGGCCACACTCGCGCAGCACCTGCTCGACGGCACGATCCAAGGCGCGCGGGCGCGGCGGCTCGTCAACGGCGTCGGCGCTCAGTTCGTGCTTACCGACTGCACGGCGCCCCCGAGCGTGGGGCGGATGCTCGCGCCGATCTCGTCCTCGGTTCACAGATTCGGCTGCGCGGCCGTGTACCAGCTCCGCTCGCCCGGTGTCCCCGAGAGGGCTCTGGCAGAATCACAGCCCAATGCGGCTCTTCGCTCTCCGGGGCGCGACTAGCGTCGAGTCAAATACGGCCGAGCAGATCCTCGCTTCGACGAGCGAGCTGATGCGGGAGCTGATGGACCGCAACGAGCTCGAGCCCGAGGCGATGGTGAGCTGCATCTTCACCGCCACCGAGGACCTCGACGCGGAGTTTCCCGCGCTCGCCGCGCGCCAGCTCGGGCTCCACTCGGTGCCGCTCCTGTGCACCCGCGAGATCCCCGTCCCGGGTTCGCTGCCGCGCGTGATCAGGGTGCTGGTCCACTACTACGCGCCCGAGGACCGCCCGCCACGTCACGTGTATCTCGGCGACGCGCGCTCGCTGCGGGCCGATCTCGACGCGGCACAATAGGCGTCAGTAGTGACGCTCGAGTTCGCCCAGCGCATCCGCAGGATCCCCGTCTACCCGGTCGCCGGCGGCTACGAGCTCGGCGACGACGTCGCGATGCTCGCCTCGAACGAGTCGTGCTTCGGGCCGCTGCCGGCGGTCGTCGAGGCCGCGCAGCGGGTGATCGCGTCGAGCCACCGGTATCCGGATCCGTCGTACTCGCGCCTCCGGGTCGCGCTCGCGGACCGGTACGGCCTGCCCTCGGAGCGGATCGCGCTCGGCAACGGCTCGTGCGACATCCTGCTCGCGGCGGGCGAGGCGCTGCTCGAGCCCGGCGCGGAGATCGTCTACTCGTGGCCGGCGTTCAGCGTCTATCCGCATCTCGCCGCGGCATCCGGCGCCCGTGCGGTCGAGGTTCCGCTCGATTCCGAGGAGCGCCACGACCTCGACGCGATGGCCACGGAGGTGACCGTCGCCACGCGCCTGGTGCTGATCTGCAACCCGAACAACCCGACCTCGACGGCGGTCGGTCTCGACCAGGTCGAGCGGTTCCTCGACCGGGTCTCCCCGAACGTCTGCGTGATCCTCGACGAGGCGTACGTCGAGTTCTCGCTCGCAATCGGCGATCCCCACGCGTCGCTCGAGCTGCTGCGCCGCTACCCGAACCTCGTGCTGCTGCGGACGTTCTCGAAGGTCTACGGGCTGGCGGGGCTGCGGGTCGGGTACGCGCTGTGCGGATCGGCGGACTTTCGCGTCGCGGTCGACCAGGTGCGCCAGCCGTTCTACCTCGGGATCGGCGCGCAGGCGGCGGCGCTCGAGGCGCTGCGCCACCAGGACGAGGTCGAGCGACGAGTCGAGCGGACGCTCGCCCAGCGGCTGTCGCTGGAGGACGGGGTGCGGGAGCTCGGCCTGTGGGTCGCCGAGTCCGACGCGAACTTCATCTGGGTGTTCTTGCCGGACGACGGCCCGGACGAAGCCGACGTCGTCGCCGGCCTCGCCGAGCGCAGGGTTTTGGTCCGGGCCGGAAAATCGCTGGGGAGAGAGGGCGCGATGCGGGTCACGGTCGGGACGGACGCGGAGAACCAGAAGTTCGTCGCGGCCCTGGCGGACATCCTCGCCTGAGCTTGGTGCGTTTGCCCGGCTATAGCCGGGAAAATCGACCACGCTTGGAATCCGGCGCCCCCTCTGGTACAACCCCTCGCGATGACCACCAGCGGCCGCATCACGACGGATCTCCCCGGCTGCTGCTGGTACGCCTGGCGATTTAGCTAGGCGCTCGACCCTGCTCTCACCCTCGGCCCGCGATCGAAGCGGGCGCCGTCGAGCTCTCGAGCGCCGCAGATGCCTTCCGCTCCACCTTCCCTACGCTTTCGCCGAAAGGACCAGCAGGATGATCGCCACAGAACCAAGAACCAGGCAGCGACTCGAGATCGGTGAGGCAACGATCGGGCGCGGCAGCTTCGCGCTGATCGCCGGGCCGTGTGCGGTCGAGTCGCGCGAGCAGCTGCTCGAGACCGCGATCGCCGTCGCCGAGGCCGGCGGCACGCTGCTCCGCGGCGGCGCCTACAAGCCCCGCACGAGTCCGTACGCGTTCCAGGGCCTCGGCGCCGAGGGGCTGGCGCTGCTGGCCGAGGCGAAGGCGCAGACCGGTCTGCCGGTCGTCACCGAGGTCATGGACCCCCGAGAAATCGACAACGTGCTCGAGGTCGCCGACGTGCTGCAGATCGGCTCGCGCAACATGCAGAACTACCCGCTGCTGACCGAGGCCGGGCGCTCCGGCCACCCGGTACTGCTCAAGCGCGGCCTGGCGAGCACGATCGACGAGCTGCTGTCGTCGGCCGAGTACGTGCTCAAGGAGGGAAACGAGTCGGTGATCCTCTGCGAGCGTGGAATTCGCACGTTCGAGACGGCCTACCGGTTCACGCTCGACCTCGCCGCCGTTCCGGCGCTGAAGGAGCGCACGTCGCTCCCGGTGATCGTCGACCCGAGCCACGCCGCCGGCCGGCGCGAGCTCGTCATGCCGCTGTCGCTCGCGGCGGCCGCGGCGGGCGCCGACGGCTTGCTCGTGGAGGTTCACCCGCGGCCGGAGGAGGCGATCTGCGACGGGCCGCAGGCGCTCCGCACCGACGAGCTCGCCGGCTTCGCCGAACGCGTTCGGGCGGCCGCCGAGCTGGGGCAGATGCCGTGGGAGTGACGCCCTCCCGCACCGCCGACGCGGTCCGCGACCAGCGGATCGAACGGGTCGAGCCGCTCGTCTCGCCGCATCGGCTGCTCGACGAGCTGCCGCTGTCGGACGACCACGTCCGCGTGGTGCTCACCGGGCGCGAGCAGGTGCACGCGGTCCTCGACGGCGACGACGACCGGTTGCTGGTCGTGGTCGGACCGTGCAGCGTGCACGATCTCGACGCCACGCTCGAGTACGCGCGGCGGCTGAGCGCGGTCGCCGACGAACTCAGGCAGGACCTGCTGATCGCGATGCGGGTGTACTTCGAGAAGCCGCGCACGACGACCGGCTGGAAGGGGCTGATCAACGATCCCCACCTCGACGGCTCGGGTGACGTCAATTCCGGTCTCCGCGCGGCGCGCCACGTGCTGCTCGGCGTGCTCAGCGCGGGGCTGCCGGTCGGCTGCGAGTTCCTCGACCCGATCACCCCGCAGTACATCTCCGACGCGGTCAGCTGGGCGGCGATCGGCGCTCGCACGACCGAGAGCCAGATCCACCGGCAGCTCGGCTCGGGCCTGTCGATGCCGGTCGGCTTCAAGAACCGGACCGACGGCAACGTCCAGGTCGCCGTCGACGCCGTTCGCGCGGCGGCGGTCCGGCACGCGTTCGCCGGCATCGCCGACGACGGGACGGCCGCGATCCAGCACACGCGCGGCAACAAGGACTGTCACATCATCCTGCGCGGTGGGAGGGGAGCGCCGAACTACGGCGCCGACGCGTTCGCCGAGGCGATATCGCTGCTGAGCGCCGCCGGGCTCCCCGAACGCGCGATGGTCGACGTCTCGCACGACAACTCCGGCAAGGACCCGTTCCGTCAGCCGGCGGTGGCCGAAGAGGTCGGGCGCCAGATCGCGGACGGCAACCGCGCGATCGTCGGCACGATGGTCGAGTCGTTCCTGGTCGGCGGCAGCCAGAAGCTCGGCGACGGCGAGCTGGTCTACGGGCAGTCGATCACCGACGGCTGCCTGGACTGGGAGTCGACGGTCGCACTGCTCGACGGCCTGGCAGCGGCCGTGAGAGTCCGGCGCTCGAATCGCTAGTGCGGATCGCGGTTGTCGGCCTCGGCCTGATCGGCGGCTCGGTCGCGCTCGCCGCCCGCGATCGGCTCGACGCAACCGTCGCCGGCTTCGACGAGAGCCCGCAGGCGGCGAACGCCGCGCTCGATCGCGGCGCGATCGACCGGATCGCACCGTCGGCGGCCGACGCCGTCGCCGACGCCGAAGCGGCGTTCGTCGCGGTGCCGGTGCGTTCGCTGCCGAACGCGGTCGCCGACGTGCTCGCGGCGGCTCCGGCCGACTGCGTCGTCACCGACGTCGGCTCGACCAAGCGCGAGGTCGTGGCCGCCCACGACGATCCGCGGTTCGTCGGCGGGCATCCGCTGGCCGGCGCCGAGAGCTCTGGGATCGAGCACGCCCGGGCGGATCTGTTCGACGGCGCAACCTGGTACCTGACGCCGACGCGGACCAGCTCTGGCGTACTCTACGAGCGCCTCCACCGGCTGCTCGTGGGTCTCGGGGCACGACCCGCCGCGATCGAGCCGGACACCCACGACACGATCCTCGCGACCGTCTCCCACCTTCCCCACGTGCTGGCGAACGTGCTCGTAGCGCAGGCGGCCGACACGCTGGAGGCGGGGGGAGAGCGGCTGCCCGCCGCCGGGCCGAGCTTCCGCGACGCGACACGCGTGGCGGGAGCCCCGAGTGCGATCTGGACCGACATCTACATCTCCAACCGCGACGCGCTCGGCGCCGGGATCGACCGCGCGATCGAGGCGCTCCAGCGCGTCCGCGAGGCGCTGCGCGACAGCGATGCCGAGCGGATCACGACGTGGAACGACGCGGCCGCGGGCGACCGCAAGCGGCTGCTCGAGTCCCAGCTCGCCGGCGCACCGCTGTTCGAGCTCCGCGTGTCGGTCCCGAACCGGCCGGGGGTGGTGGCGACGCTCGCGCTCGAGCTCGGTCGCGCCGGGGTGAACATCGCCGACATGGCGCTCTACCCGGCGCCGGATATGAGCGAGGGCGTGATCACGCTGTGGATCTCCGGGGAAGAGGCGTGCGGCAGGGCGCAGGCGCTGATCACCGGCCTCGGCTTTCCGGTGGTGCGGGCGTGAACGCGCGCTTCGACCCTTCGGGGCCGTTGCGCGGCCGGCTCCGAGTGCCCGCGGACAAGTCGATCTCGCACCGGGCCGCGATCCTCGCGGCGATGGCCTCGGAGCCGGTCCGGATCGCGAACTACCTGCAGGCCGCGGACACCCGCTCCACCGTCGAGGCGGTCCGCGAGCTCGGCGCGATCGTCGAGGAGCGCAACGGAGGGCTGCTGATCCGCGGCTGCGGGCTGCGCAACGCGCAGCAGCCGGCCACACGGATCGACGTCGGCAACGCTGGGACGCTGATGCGGCTGCTCCCAGGGTGGCTCGCGTTCCAGCAGGGAATGATCTTCAAGCTCGACGGTGACGACTCGATCCGGTCCCGGCCGATCGACCGGATCGCCGAGCCGCTCGTGCAGATGGGCGCCGAGATCGACGCCCGCGACGGGCGCTTCCCGCCGTTCACCGTGCACGGCGCCCAGCTGGTCGGAATCGACTACCAGCTGCCGGTCGCGAGCGCCCAGGTCAAGTCGTGCGTGCTGCTCGCTGGGCTGCTGACCGAGCGGACCAGCGTGATCGAGCCGATCCCGACCCGCGACCACACCGAGCGGATGCTGCTCCGCGCGGGCGCGCCGCTCGAGCGTGACGGTGACTCGGAGCGCGGCTACACGACCCGCGTCTCGAACACCGACGAGCTCGAGTTCGACGAGTTCACGATCCCCGGCGATCAGTCATCGGCGGCGTTCCTGATCGCGGCGGGGGTGCTCGTCAAGGGGTCGCGGCTGGTGCTCGAGGGCGTCGGCGTCAACTGGACCCGCACCGGCTTCATCCGGATCCTCGAACGGATGCACGCGATCGTGCTCGGCGAGCTCGAGCCCCCGGGCTCGTTCGGCCCCGACGAGCCCGTATCCGACCTGGACGTCTGCGAGGGCCCGATCAAGGGGACGACGGTCGAGGCCGAGGAGGTCCCGCTGGCGATCGACGAGCTTCCGCTGGTCGCGCTGCTCGGGTGCTTCGCGGAGGGCGAGACCGTCGTCAGGGGCGCCGGCGAGCTACGGGTCAAGGAGTCGGACCGGATCGCGACCGTGGTCGACGGGCTGCGGGGACTGGGGGCCGAGATCGAGGCGCTCCCGGACGGATTCGCGGTCAGCGGCACGGGCGGCCTGCGCGGTGGGCGCCTGCACGCACATGGCGACCACAGGCTGGCGCTGCTCGGAGCGGTCGCCGGCCTCGCGTCGGCCGAGGGGGTCGAGGTCGTCGGGATGGAGGCCGCGGACGTCTCGTATCCGGGGTTCGCCGACGACGTGAAGGCGCTGAGCGGATGACGGTCGTCGCGATCGACGGGCCCGCCGGCGCCGGCAAGTCGACCGTCGCGCGCGCGGTCGCGCGCGAGCTCGGGTTCACCTACCTGGACTCCGGGGCGATGTACCGGGCGGTCGCGCTCGCGTCGCTTCGCCGTGGCGCCGAGCCGGCCGCGATCGCGTCCCAGTTGCGAATCGACCTCGGCGACAGGGTCCTGCTGGACGGCGACGACGTGACAACCACGATCCGCACGCCTGAGGTTTCCGAGGCCGCCTCGCAGGTCGCTGCGGACCCGGCGGTGCGCGAGGCGATGGTCGCCGAGCAGCGCCGCCTGATGTCGGAAGGAGACTGGGTCGCGGAGGGACGGGACATCGGCACCGTGGTCGCGCCCGGCGCCGAGGTGAAGGTGTTCCTCACAGCCGATCCCCGCGAGCGCGCCCGCCGCCGTGCGGCCGAGCTGGGGGTCGACCTCGAGACAGTGTTGGCCGAGCAGACGATCCGCGACGAGCGCGACCGCTCACGCGAGCACTCGCCGCTCGAGGCCGCCGACGGGGCCGTCGAGCTCGACACGACCGGACTCGAGATCTCCGAGGTCGTGCGGCGGATCGTCGATCTGGTGCCCGGCGGCGGCAGCTAGCCTCGAAGGCCGTATGAAGGTTGCGATCGTCGGGTATCCGAACGTCGGCAAGTCCTCGCTGGTCAACCGGCTGACACAGTCGCGCGAGGCGGTCGTGCACGAATCACCCGGGGTGACCCGGGACCGCAAGGAGCTGGAAACCGAGTGGAACGGAAGGCCGCTGACGCTGATCGACACCGGCGGCGTCGACCTCGAGGACACCGCCGACCTCGCTCGCCGGATCCAGGAGCAGGTGCGGGCGGCGCTTGACGAAGCGGACGCCGCGGTGCTGGTCGTCGACGCCAAGGCGGGGATCCGCCCCGGCGATACCGACGTCGCCGATCTGTTGCGACGCTCGCCGCTGCCATCGGTCGTCGCGGCGAACAAGATCGACACGGTCGCCGACGTCCCGCTCGCCGCCGACTTCCAC
This sequence comes from uncultured Solirubrobacterales bacterium, assembly GCA_963788565.1. Lineage (GTDB taxonomy): Bacteria > Actinomycetota > Thermoleophilia > Solirubrobacterales > Solirubrobacteraceae > Palsa-465. Next base: position 106,856 of record CAWBHJ010000004.1, read on the forward strand.
AGGCTCGGGCTCGGCGATCCGGTGCCCGTATCGGCCGCGCAGGGGCTCGGCACCGGTGACCTGCTCGATCGCCTGGTCACGCTCGCTCCCGACGCGTCGCACGACGCCGGCCCCGACGAGGACGCCGTCCGCCTGGCGGTGATCGGTCGCCCGAACGTCGGCAAGTCCTCGCTCGTGAACCGGTTCCTCGGCGCGGAGCGTGTGATCGTCTCAGACCAGGCCGGGACCACCCGCGACGCGATCGATCTCCCGCTTCTCTATGCCGGCCCGCCCGCCCGCGAGCTCGTGCTCGTCGACACCGCCGGGCTGCGTCGCCAGGCGAAGGTGACGGAGTCCGTCGAGTACTACACCGCGCTGCGCTCGCGGCGGGCGGCGGAGCGGGCCGACGTCGCGCTCGTCGTGTGCGACGCGACCGACGGGATCACCGCGCAGGATCTCCGGATCGCGGAGCTTGCGATGCGCAGCGGCTGCGCGACGGCGCTGGTGCTCAACAAGTGGGACCTGGCCCAGGATGTCGACCTCGAGCACGAGCGCGCCCGGGCCCACCAGAAGCTCCGCCTGCGTCCCCGAGTGCTGACGGCGAGCGCGAAGACCGGCCGCCACGTCGAGCGGCTGCTGACCGAGGCGATCGCGCTCGCGGACCGCAGCCGCACGCGGATCCCGACTCCGCAGCTCAACCGGTTCCTGTCCGACGCGATCGGTGCCCGCCAGCCACCGGCTGGCACGCTCCGGCGCGGCGGCACGCGGCTGAAGCTGCTGTACATGACGCAGACGGGTACGAGGCCGCCGCGGTTCTCGATCCAGGTGAACTCCCGCGCGAAGCTGACCCGGGACTACGCCTACTTCCTCGAGAACCGGCTCCGCGAGCGCTACGGCCTCGGCGGGGTGCCCTGCATCATCGACTTCGTCGAGCGCAATCAGCGCGCGGGCGAGCGGGGGGCGTACTCCGGGAGCCGGCGACAGCGAGCCCAATAGGGTTTCGCGACGTGCATGCCGAAGCGCTTGCCGAGCTGGCCGCTCGCGCGAGCACGCTGGACGAGCGGATCACCGGTGTGGTCGAGCTGCACCCGGACGACCCCGCGGCGATCAACAGACGGCTCGCGCGCTGGAGCGAGAAGGTTGCTGGGGGCGACGCCGAGCGCTTCGAGGAGCGCCTCGCGCTCGATCGTCTGGACGGGGATTCCGCACGGCTCGTGGTGGGCGGCTGCAGCTGGCCTGCCGGCGAGCCGCTACCGGAGTGGACGTCGTTGATCGCGGAGGGCCTCGCGGAGCTCGCCGCAGAAGATCTCGATTGCGATGGCTGTCTGCTTCGCGATGATCGCGGCCCGATCCCGCTCCAGGAGCTCGCGCTGCCGTTCGTGCGGGCCGCCCGGCGGCGGCTGGCTCCGCGGCTCGATCCCCACCGGGGACTGCTCGCTCCGGAGGTCCCTCGGGAATTTGAGCGCCGGCTGCTCGCGGAGCTCGGGGCCGTCGCCGCCAGGGTGGGGGAGCTCGAGTTCCGCTGCTGGCGCCGACCGCTGATCGCTCCGCTGGACGAGGCGATCGTGCGGGCCAGCGGGCAGCCCGGCAGTGGCCTGTACAGGAAGTGGATCGCGGAGCTGCGCGGGGGCGGCTTGGCGGACCTGATGCGGGCGTATCCCGTGCTGGCACGACAGATCGGCGTGCTCGCGCTGGCATGGGTCGACGCCACGGCCGAGTTCGTCGAGCGCCTGGCAAGCGACCTGCGGGTGCTCGCGGACACCTTCTCGGGCGCCGCGCCCCTCGGTCGGCTCGAGACCCTCGGCGATGCCCGTTCTGACCCCCACCGGGGGCAGCGGAGGGTGATCGAATGCAGGTTCGCGTCGGGCGTGGCGCTGATCTACAAGCCGAAGGCGCTCGCGACGGAGGTGGCTTACGCCCGACTCGTCGAATGGCTGAACGAGCGCGGGACCAAGCCTGCGCTGCGCGTGCTGCGCGTCGTCGACCGCGGCGACTACGGCTGGGTCGAGTTCGCGGCGCACGAGCCGGTCGCCAATTCCGCGGGGGCGGGGAGGTTCTACAGCCGGGCGGGGTCGCTGCTGGCGCTGATGCACGCGATCGGTGGGAAGGACTGTCACTTCGAGAACCTGATCGCGGCCGGGGAGCACCCGATCGTGATCGACGCCGAGACGGTGCTGCATCCGCTGTTCAAGCCCGTCGACGCCGGGGTGGACGGGGAGCTTCGCGCCGCGGCCGACCGCATGCAGCGCTCGGTGCTCGCGGTCGGAATGCTCCCCAGCTGGATCGTCGCCCCGGACGGTCACGCGTACGACATCGGCGCGCTCGGCGCCGTCGGTGCTCAGGTCATCGACGATCCGCTGCCCGACTGGGAGCACCCGAACACCGATGTCGCCCGGCTTGTCCTGCGCTCCCGGACGGTGGGGCCGTCGCACAACGAGCTGCAGCTGGCGGGAGTGGCGCAGCGCCCGGAGGACTACGCCGAGCATCTCCGTGCCGGGTTCGAGCGCACCTATCGCCTGTTGTGCGGCCGCGGCGACGATCTGCTCGCCGATGACGGCCCGCTCGCCGGGCTACGCACGGCTGCGGTGCGGGCGCTGTTCAGGCCGACGCACGTCTACGTCAAGGTCTTGACCTCGGCCGGCGCTACGTCGCGCCTGAGCTCCGGCGTCGACTACGGGATCGAGCTCGAGATTCTCGGGCGCCCGCTGCTCGGCGCCCCGGCCCCCTCGGAGCTGTGGGAGCTCCATCGCTCCGAGCAGCGCCAGCTGAACGACCGCGACGTGCCGTACCTCAGTGCGCCGGGATCGGCGAAGTGGCTGCTCTCCGCCGGCGGAGACCCGATCCTCTCGTTCGAGGCCTCGGCGCTCGAGGCCGCCCGGCGGCAGCTCGGGTCGCTCGGCGAGGCCGACATGCGCTATCAGCTGTCGCTGATCGAGGCGGCGCTCAGCGCGGACCCGTCGGAAGCCCCGCCCTATCTGGCGGTCTGAACCGGTGCTCCTAGGGGGTGGCCAGCCCGTAGCTGTGCAGCAGGAAACCCCACGACCCGAGCGCGGGTGTGCCCGCCCCGCCGACCACCTGCGAGAGCTGCTCCTCGGACACCTCGCGTGGCTCTGCGCTCGCCGGGAGGACGATCACGGCCTCCTCAGGGTCTTCCTCGATCACCCGGATCTCGAGGTCCTCCGGTAGCTCGACGCCGAGATCGGCGCTGATCGCCGCCCGTGGGTCTTCCATTAGCTGCTGGCGAAACGTGTCGTCGCGCTGTGCGCGCTCGATCACGCGCTCGGCGTATGCGTTCGACATCTGAAGCTCCTTTGTTTGCACCCCGGGAACCGCTGTTCCCCACCGCAACCTTATAACGGCCGATCGTGGCGAGACAACATCGGAGCGGCGGCGCGCGAGGTGACTGGCGCAAACCGGAGCGCGCCGTGGTTAATTGACCTGACCGGTGTCAACGCTTACGGAGGAGCCGCGGCTGTCGAGGCCGGCCGCGAGGCAGAGGCGATCAAGGAGATTCGACGGCCGCTTGGTCGCGATCCTGACGGTCGCGGTCGCCGGACTGGTAGCGCTCGCGGCCGTGATCGCGACAAGCCTGCGGTCGAGCGAGCAGCCGCCGGCGACGGGTGCGGCCGCGCTGGTGCCCGCTGACGCGCTCGCCTACGTCCACCTCTCGACCGACACCGGCCGGCCCGCCGTCCGGCAGGCGATCGCGCTCGAGCGCAGGTTCCCCGACGTCCCGCTCGCCAGCGCGGCGCTGAGCGCGCGGCTCGGCGCGATCTTCACCCGCCCCGGTGCGGCGGCGGGAACGTCCGATCTCATCCGCGACGTCCGCCCGTGGCTCGGCAAGGAGGCGGCGTTCTCGCTGCTGAACACGGCGTCGACGACGGCCGGATCGCTGATCCTGCTCGACGTCCGCGACCGGGTCCGCGCGCAGGCGTTCCTGTCGCGTGGCGGCGCGACGACGGTGGGGTCCTACCGCGGCGTGACCGAGCTCGGCTACCGGTCGGGGACCGTGCTCGCGTTCGTCCGCCACTACCTCGCGATCGGCCAGCCGGCGAGCGTCCAGAGCGCGATCGACGTCGCGGATGGCTCCGCGCCCCCGCTCGCCGACAATCGTGCCTACGAGCGTGCGGCGCAGCCGGAGCCCGCCGACCGGGTGCTCGACGCGTACGTCTCCCAGGCGGGCGTCCGCAGGGTGCTGGTCCCGCGCGGCGGACTGCTCGGCGCGGTCGGCCGGCTCCTGGATCAGCCGGCGCTGACGGCGGCGACGATCTCGCTGTCGGCGGTATCCGGCGGCGCGCGGGTCACCGTCCACAGCGCGCTCGACCCGAGCCTCGCCCACCTCAGCGGAGGCCCCGCACCGCGTTTTCAGCCGACGCTCGCCTCGGTGCTACCGGCCGGCTCGTCGCTGCTGCTCGACGTCCGCGGCCTCTCGCGCGCGGCCCCCGGGGTCCTCTCCGCGACCGCGACCGCGGGAATCGCGCCGCAGCTCGGCCCGCTGCTTCAGCGACTCGGGGTCGCGCTCGGCTCGGAGGGGGCCAACGTCAAGCAGCTCCTGTCGCTGTTCTCGGGCGAAACCGCGGTCGCGATCTCCCCCGGCGCGGCCAAGGGCGGCGGCCCCGCGCCCGTGATCGTGGCGCGCACCCAGCACCCCGACGAGGCGCGGGGAGTGCTCGGCAACGCCGAGGGGCCGCTCGCACAGCTGTTCCCACCTCCGAGCGATGGACCCGGCCAGGCGCCCGTCTGGAACGACGTGACGACCAACGGCGTCGCCGTCCGCCAGCTGTCGATCAGCCCGGGCCTGCAGCTCGATTACGCGGTGTTCAAGGGACTCATCGTCGTCTCGACCAGCGTGCGGGCGATCGGCGCGGTGGCGAGGCACTCGAGCTCGCTCGCCGACGAGAATCGGTACGCCGCGGTGCTCCCGGGCGGCTCATCCCGGGTCACCTCGCTACTCTTTCTCGACTTCAGCCAGCTCCTCAACCTCGGCGAGCAGATGGGCCTGACGAGTAGCGCCCGGCTGTCGGGCGTGCGGCCGGACCTCGAACGGATCCGGACGGTAGGCCTGACGTCGTCGAGGGGGGAGGCCGACACGACCGCGGAGCTGTTCCTCCAGATTCCATGAGCACCCATTCCGACAACGAGTTCCTGTTCACCTCCGAGTCCGTGACCGAGGGTCACCCGGACAAGATCGCCGATCAGATCTCCGACGGCGTCCTCGACGCGGTCATGCGCGACGACCCCAACGGCCGGGTCGCGTGCGAGACCCTGGTCAACACGGGCCTCGTGGTCGTCTCCGGGGAGATCACGACCGAGACCTACGTCGACATCCCGGCCATCGCGCGCGAGACGATCAGGCGGATCGGCTACACGAACGCGGAGTACGGGTTCGACTGCCATACCTGCGCCGTGATCAACGCGATCGACAAGCAGTCACCGGACATCGCGCAGGGCGTCGACCAGGCGTGGGAGGCCCGGACCGACCCCGGCGACGACGACGAGCTCGACCTTGCCGGCGCCGGCGACCAGGGAATGATGTTCGGGTACGCGAGCAACGAGACCGACGAGCTGATGCCGCTGCCGATCTCGCTCGCGCACAAGCTGGCCAAGCGGCTCGCGGACGTGCGAAAGGCGGAGCGGGTTCCGTATCTGCGCCCGGACGGCAAGACGCAGGTGACCGTCCGCTACGTCGACGGCAAGCCGGTCGAGGTCGTCAAGCTGCTGATCTCGACCCAGCACAAGGACGGCGCCGAGTCGCTGATCAAGGACGATCTGTGGGAGCACGTGGTCGAGCCGGTGCTGCGCGAGACGCCGGACCTGTATGACCCCCGCACGCTCCACAAGAACCTGCTCGTCAACCCGACCGGACGCTTCGTGATCGGCGGCCCGATGGGCGACTGCGGCCTCACTGGCCGGAAGATCATCGTCGACACGTACGGCGGGATGGCCCGCCACGGTGGCGGCGCGTTCAGCGGCAAGGACCCGTCGAAAGTGGATCGCTCCGCGGCCTACGCCGCGCGCTGGGTCGCGAAGAACGTGGTCGCGGCCGGCCTCGCCGACCGCGCCGAGGTCCAGGTCGCGTATGCGATCGGCGTCGCGCATCCCGTGTCGGTGATGGTCGAGACGTTCGGGACCGAGAAGGTCGGCCGCTCGAAGATCCTTGAGCTGATCTCCGAGCACTTCGACCTGCGACCGGGCGCGTTCCGCAACGAGCTCAACCTCCACCGCCCGATCTACCAGAAGACCGCGGCGTACGGCCACTTCGGCCGCGAGGACCACGACTTCACGTGGGAGCGGACCGACAAGGCGGCCGTCCTGCGCGAGGCTGCCGGGCTCGGCGCGGCCAAGGTCGAGGCCGCGTAGTCGTCTAAGGGCTGTGGCTCGGTTGGACGAGGCGCTCGCGTAGCGCCTTGTCGACCGTTCGCGCAAGCCGTTTCGGCTCGGCGACCCCGACAAACGCGAAGTCGTAGGCGGCGCCGCCGGCGGTGTCGAAATCGATCGTGCCGACGGCGAGCATCCGATCGAGCAGCGACTGACGGAGGTTGACGTTCTGGACGCGCTCGAGCCGGGTCTCGTGCAGCACGCGCGTCATCAGTCCCCGCTCGATCGTCAGCCGCTCGGTGGTGACCGTGTACGTGGTCTGCAGCCGGCGGACGATGCCGAGCCCGAGGTTCGCGACGAACACGGCCAGCACCGCGACGATCACCCACGGCACCTGGACGCTGCCGTCGACGATCGCGGAGATCAGCCCCGCGATCGCCCCGACCAGGACGGCCGCCAGCAGGCCCTTCACGTGGAAGCCGGGCATCGACCGCCACGATGGGTGAGCGTGGTACAGGACCTCTTCTCCGGGATGGGGGTCCACTGCGAAGGACCCTAGTGCACACGGCGCGCGGGGGACCATCGTCGGCCGCCTCTACCCTGACTGCGCCGATGAGCCAACCCGCTTCGCCGAATGCCCTGCCGATTGCCCGCGTCGAGCCGCTGACACAGACGCGGGCGGTGCGCGGCCCGTTCGACTACCGGCTCGCGAGCGGCCAGCACGACGTCGCGGTCGGGTCGCTGCTGCGCGTTCCGTTCGGGCACCGGATGACGCTCGGCGTCGTCGTCGAGCTGGCCGGAGAGTCCGAGCTCGAACCGGAGCGGCTCGCGGAGCCCGAGGCGGTGCTCGCGGCCGGCGTCCCGGCCGACCTGGTCGAGCTCGCGATGTGGCTGGCCGACGAGACCTGCTCGACGCCGGCGCGGGCGCTCGGGCTGATGCTCGCGCCGGGATCGACGACGGGCGCCAGGTCCCGCGAGGCGCTTGTCGCGGGGATCACGGAGCAGGGGAGGGAGGCGCTGGGCGGGGAGGAGCAGTTGACGGGTCCGCAGCGCTCGGCGCTCGAGCGGCTGGGCGAGGACGGAGACACTGTCGCGGCGACGCTCGGCACGCCGCTGCTGCGCAGGCTCGAGCGCCGCGGGCTCGTGACGATCGAGCTCCGGCGCCGGCGCCGCCGGCCTGCGAGCCCCGGGCTGAGCGCGGGCGCGGCCCCGGCGGCGCTGACCGCCGCCCAGCACGCCGCGCTCCAGCAGGTGCTCGCCGCGCTCGAGCGCCACGCTCCCGACCGTTTCCTGATCCACGGCGTGACCGGCTCCGGGAAGACCGAGGTCTACCTTCGCGCGGTCGAGTCGACGCTCCGGGCCGGGCGGTCCGCGATCGTGCTGGTGCCGGAGATCGGGCTCACGCCACAGGCGGTCGCCCGCTTTCAGCAGCGGTTCGGAGATGTCGTCGCGGTGCTCCACTCGGCGATGTCGCGCGGCGAGCGCTACGACGAATGGCAGCGGCTGCGGTCGGGCGAGGCGCGCGTCTGCGTCGGCCCCCGCTCGGCCGTGTTCGCCCCGCTCGAGAACATCGGACTGATCGTCGTCGACGAGGAGCACGACGGCTCCTACAAGCACGAGGGCGAGCCTCGGTACGACGCGCGAACCGTCGCCGCGCACCGGGCCGAGCAGCACCGGGCGGTGCTCCTGTGCGGAAGCGCGACCCCCAGGCCCGAGAGCGTCCACCTGCTGCGGACGGTGAGGCTGCCCGAGCGGGTCGACGGACGCCCGCTGCCGCCGGTCGAGGTGCTCGACATGCGCGGTAAGCACCATCCGCTCCATCCCCAGACGCGGATGGCGCTCGCCGATGTGCGCGCGCACGGGCGCAAGGCGATCGTGCTGCTGAACCGTCGCGGGTGGTCGAACTTCCTCTCCTGCCGAGCTTGCGGGCGGGTGTGGATGTGCCCCGAGTGCGACGTGTCGCTGGTGCTGCACATGGCCGACGGCGTGATCGCGTGCCACCACTGCGGCCACCGCGAGGCCGTCCCGAGCCGCTGCCGCGGGTGTGGATCGGCGGCGCTCGCCAGGCACGGGGCTGGCACCGAGCGACTCGAGGAGGAGCTCCGTGCCGCGCTCGGCGACGACCGGTTCCCGATCTTCCGGCTCGACGCCGACATCGTCGCGGCAAAGGACCGGGCGGCGACCACGCTCGAGCGGTTCGAGCGCGCCGACGCGGGAATGCTGATCGGCACCCAGATGGTCGCCAAGGGCCACGACTTCCCCGACGTCACGCTCGGGGTCGTGCTCGACGCCGACCGCACGCTGCGGTTCCCCGACTTCCGCGCGGAGGAGCGCACGTTCGCGCTCCTGACGCAGCTCGCCGGCCGCGCCGGGCGTGGCGATCGCGAGGGCCGGGTGCTGGTCCAGACGATCGCCCCGAGCGCGCGGGCGATCATCCACGCCGCCCGCCACGACGCGGACGGGTTCCTCGCCGAGGAGCTGACCCGCCGACGGGCGCTCTCCTACCCACCGTTCGGCTCGCTGATCCGGATCGTGTGCGGGGCCGAGTCGGCGGCCGACGCGCACGCGATCGCCGCCGAGCTGCGCGGCGCGATCGTGCCGGCCGGGGCGACGGTGCTCGGGCCCGCGCCGCTGTTCAAGCTGCGTGGGAAGGCCCGCAGCCAGCTCGTGATCAAGGCCGGGGAGCGGGCCGCGGCGATCCGGGCGGCCGGAGCCGCGGTCGACCGGATCTCAAAGGCCGCCCGCCGGCGCGGGGTCAGCATCAGCGTCGACGTCGACCCTCAGTGACCGCCGCTGCGCGGAGGCGCCGAAACCCACCGCTTCCTACGTAGACTGAGAACGTGGCCGACGACACCGAGACAGTCGACGCCGAGGAGACCTTCGAGGTCGAGCCGGATGAGGAGGAGGAGCGAGAGCTCGAGCTCGATCCCGAGCTCGCGCGCCGCCGCGCGGCCGCGCTCGCACACGTCCGCAAGTTCGGCGACCCGGTGCTGAAGACCCGAGCCAGGCAGGTTGAGCGGTTCGACGAGACGCTCCGCTCCGAGGTCGAGCGGATGGGTCTGTTGATGGGTGATGCGCTCGGTGTCGGCCTCGCCGCACCCCAGGTGGGCGTGCTCCACCGCGTGCTCGTCTACCGCGTGCAGCATCAGGCGCCCGTGGTCGCGCTCGTCAACCCGGAGATCGAGTGGCACGGGAAGGAGCTCGAGACGATGGAGGAGGGCTGTCTCAGCCTCCCCAGGGTGCTTGTCGACGTCGAGCGGCCCGTCCACGTCCGCGTCCGCGCGCTCGACGAGCGGGGCGACCCGCTCGTCGTCGAGGCCTCGGGGCTCGAGGCCCGCGTGATCCAGCACGAGATCGACCACCTCGACGGGGTCCTGATCCTCGAACGGACGACGCGGGAGCAGCGCAAGGAGGCGATCCGTGCGCTGCGCGAGGCCCAGCAGGCCGCGTAGCGTGAAGCCCGCCGACGGGTAGACCACTCCGGTGAGAACCGTCTACCTCGGCACGGCACCGTTCGCGGTCCCGGTGCTGCGAGTCCTCGCCGCCTCAGCGCATCGGCCGGCGCTGGTCGTTACGAGACCCGACCGGCCCCGTGGCCGTGGCCGTCGCGTCGCGAGCCCCCCGGTCGCCGAGGCCGCGGCCGAGCTCGGGATCGAGGTCGCCCAGCCGCCCTCCGTCAACGACCCCGAGGTGCGGGACCAGATCGCGTCGGTCCGGCCCGACGCCGTCTGCGTGTGCGCGTTCGGGGGACTGATCAAGGAGCCGCTGCTATCCGCGTACCCGATGCTGAACGTCCATCCCTCGTTGCTCCCGCGCTGGCGCGGCGCCGCGCCGATCGAGCGCGCGATCATCGCCGGCGACGAGCGCACCGGAGTCTCGATCATGCGCGTGACCGCGGGGCTCGACAGCGGTCCCGTGTGCGCTCGGCAGAGCACGCCGATCGGCGCCGAGGACACGTACGGGACGCTCGCCGAACGGCTTTCCGAGCTCGGCGGGACGCTGCTGGTCTCGACCCTCACCGAGGCGCCGCCGTGCGCCGAGCAGGACGACGCGCTCGCGACGTACGCCGAGAAGATCGGCCCGGATGACCGCCGGCTGGACCCGTGGCGACCCGCGCGCGAGCTCGAGCTGGTGGTGCGGGCGCTGACACCCCACATCGGCGCGCAGCTTGCGCTCGAGGACGGCACCCCGCTCGGGGTGCTGCGGGCGCGGGTGCTCGACGTCGGACTGCCGCCCGGGGAGCTCGCGCTCGACGGGCCGCGCCCGGTGCTCGGATGCCTGGAGGGAGCGCTTGAGCTCGACGTCGTCAAGCCTCCGGGACGCCGCGAGATGAGCGGCGAGGATTGGCTGCGCGGGCTTCGCAGGTGAGCCCGGCGCGCGCGTGCGCGTTCGCCTCCGTCCGCCGCGTGTTCGAGCAGGGGGCGTACGCCGACCGCGCGTTTGCCGCGGAGGCGCGGCGCCTCGGCCTCGGCCCCCGCGACCGCGCGCTCGCGATGCGGATCGCCTACGGGACCGTCCAGCGTCGCCGGACGCTCGACCACGTCGCCGGCCAGCTCGTGCGGCGGCCGCTCGCCGAGCTCGAGCCCGCGGTGCTCGCGGCGCTCCGAATCGGGCTCCTCCAGCTGCTCTACCTCGACGCGGTCGGCGCGCATGCCGCCGTCAACGAGAGCGTCGAGCTGGTCAAGCGGGCGAGCCCCGGCGGGGCGGGGTTGGTCAACGCCGTGCTCCGGCGAGCCGTCGGCGAGGGACCGGAGATCGTCGCTGCGCTGGACGACAGTGATCCGGCGGCCGCGTCGATCGTGCACTCGGTCCCGGAATGGCTCGCCGAGCTGTGGTGGCGGGAGCTCGGGGCCGGCGAGGCCCGCGCGCTGTTGCGCCGGATCAACGAGCCGCCCGAGTCGGCGATCCGCGCCAACACCCTGGTCGCCCCGGCGGAGGAGGTGGCCGGCGCGATCGGCGTGCCCAACCACCCTGCGCCTGGTCTCCCCGAGGGACTCGTCCTCGACGGGCCGTTCGACGCCGAGGGCTCGGCGCTGTGGCGGGACGGCGCGATCATGCCCCAGTCGCGGGGCTCGATGGCCGCCGCGCGGGAACTGGCTCCGCAACCCGGCGAGCGCGTGCTCGATCTCTGCGCGGCGCCAGGCGCGAAGACGACCCATCTGGCGGCGTTGCTCGAGGACGAGGGCGTCGTGGTCGCCGTCGAGCGCAACTCGGGACGGGCACGCGGGCTCGAGCAGACGGCCGCGCGGATGCACGCCTCGTGCGTGCGGGTCGAGCTCGGCGATGCCGCCGCGCTCCGCGCCGATCCACCGTTCGACCGGGTGCTCGTCGATCCGCCGTGCAGTGGCCTCGGGACGCTTCAGTCGCGGCCCGACCTTCGCTGGCGCACGAGCCCGGAGGCGATCGCCGAGCTGTCCGAGCTCCAGCACCGGATCGTCGCGGCGGGCGCGTCGGCACTCGGGCCGGGCGGGGTGCTCGTCTACTCGGTGTGCACGATCTCACCGGCCGAGAGCGGGGGCGTGATCGAGCGGCTGCTCGCGGACCGTCCGGAGCTCGAGCTCGAGCGCGCGACCCAGCTGCTGCCGCACCGCGACGGCACCGATGGGTTCTTCATCGCCCGGCTGCGCCGACCGGCTCGTTAACCTGGGCACCGGTGAGCGACTCCTCAGTGAAGCTCGGTCCGGAGTGCCCCAGCTGCGGCGAGCCGTGGCTGCGACCGACCGCGGTGCCCGGCCGGTACCGCTGCGTCTACTGCCTGAAGCGGTTCGAGCTGGTGTCGGTGTGCCCGAACTGCGGCGAGCACTCGACGATCGTGCGGATGTCGAGCACCGCAGAGATCTCGTGCAACCACTGCAAGGGCAGCATGCTGCAGCCGGTCTAGTGGTCGCCCTCGCGGTGATGCTCGAGCGCCGGGTGGCGCCCTCGATCCTGTCGGCGGACTTCTCGCGGCTCGGCGCGCAGGTCGGCGAGGTGCTCGCGGCCGGCGCGAAGGTGATCCACGTCGACGTGATGGACGGCCACTTCGTCCCGCCGATCACGCTCGGTCCCCTGATCGTCAGCGGCCTGGCCGATCTCGTCCACGACGCCGGCGCGGTTATCGACGTCCACCTGATGATCGAGCGGCCCGAGCGCCAGGTCGACGAGTTCGCGAAGGCGGGCGCCGACAACATCACGATCCACTTCGAGGCGACCCCGCACGTCCACTACACGCTCTCCAGGATCCGCGAGGCCGGCTGCACCGCCGGTTGCGCCCTGTGCCCGTCGACTCCCGCCCACGCGCTCGACGACGTCGCCGGGGACGCGCTCGACCTCGCGCTGTGCATGAGCGTCAACCCGGGGTGGGGGGGACAGAAGTTCATCCCGCACTCGTTCGACAAGCTCGCGGGGATGCGAGCTGCGCTGCCCGACACCGTGGCGCTCGAGGTCGACGGCGGGGTCCACGACCAGACGGCGCGGCCGGCCGCGGAAGCCGGCGCCAACCTGCTGGTGGCCGGCTCGGCGGTGTTCGAGTCCGATGACCCCGGAGCTGCGTACACCGAGCTCGTGGCGGCAGCCGGAGCGGTCTGATTTATTCGGGGGGCTTCAGTGCCCCGCGGCGGTAGACGACCCACAAGAGCCCGGACAGCACCAGCGTCGCGGCGAAGTACCCGACCTCGACCCGGGTGACCTCGTTCGAGATCGTCGGGGTCGCGACCAGCAGGATGAACAGCGCGCCCGCCGCCAGCCAGGCGATCGACGCGATCTTCGCGCGGCCGCGGGCGAGCGCCGCCTGGTTGAGCGTGCCGGAGATCAGGTGCAGGCCCATGCCGAGACCGACCAGGCAGAGCCCGAGGCGGCCGTAGGTAAAGCCCTTGTTGCCGAGCAGCGCGGTCATCACGGCGGGGCCGACCAGCAGCAGCCCGAGCGCTACTGCCCCGGCGAACGCGGCGATCGCGCGGATCGTGATCCGGATCGCGCGGTGGAACTCCGCCGGGTTCTCGCGTGCCTCGAGCCCCGCGAGGTGGGGGAGGATCGAGGTCTGGATCGCCTGGAACAGCTGCAGCGGCGCGCGCACGATCAGCATCACGTTGAACACGAAGCCGGTCAGGCCGCTGGTCAGCGCAGCCGTGCCGGAGCTCGCCGCGACAACCAGCACCCCGCCGTTCAGGAGCGTCTGCTCGGCGAACATGATCCCGACGACCGCGAGCGCGAACCCGGCGCCGCGGCGGAGCGTCAGGTCGGTCGCGGCCTCCTCGATCTCGGCGTGCGCCGGGCCCTCGCGGGCCGCGTCGGCCGCGGGCACGCCGGCCGGCCCGCGGCGGCGGAACCGGGAGAACGCGAAAGGGATCACCGTGAGCGACACGAACGGCGCGACCGCCATGCCGAGGCCGACGGCGTCCTGTCCGGAGGCGATCCCGACCGCGACCGCGGCCGCGAACAGGAACCGCGACGTCGACTCGAGGAACACGAGACCGCCGTACAGATCGAAGCGCTCGTGGCCGGCCAGCCAGCCGCGGGCGAAGTAGCTGGCGGCGTACGCGAGCACGCCGACGACCAGGATCCAGTACAGCCCGCTCGAGCCGCCGAACATGTCGTTCTCGATCTGGGGCCGCAGCGCCAGCGCGACGATCAGGAACAGCAGCGCGAACCCCGACTGGATCAGCGCCGGGACTCGGAGTGGATGGCCGTGCAGGCCGCGGGCGCGGCGGTCGGCGATCGTGCGGGACAGCAGCTGCTCGATCGGCCGGTAGATCACCGACAGGATCACGAACATAACCGCCCAGCAGAGCGAGATGTGGCTGTACTCGGCGGGCGTCAGCTCGTGCGAGGCGAACGCCAGATAGAGGAACGTGAAGATCCCGGTCGACGCGATCCCGATCGACAGGATCCGTGCGCTCGACGCGTACGAGCCCTTCCGCTCGCCGGGAGGCTCCGGCGGCGGGGTGGCCGGCGGGGCCGGCTTCTCGCGTACCGCGGTGCCCGTTTCCTGCTCGGGCATCATCCGACTCGCAGCAGCACCATCGTCCACGGAAATGGCGAGCGCACCTCGATCAGCTCGCCATGGTTCCTGAGCAGCCGCGCGAAGCTCCCCCGCGACCAATGGTTGAGATGCCCCGGGGTGTTGCCGAGCTGCCGCACGTAAGCGCCGCGCGCGACGTTCAGCATCCGCCACAGCGGCTCGCGAGGGACCGAGACGAGCACGTGGCGGCGCGCGACCCGCGCCAACTCGGCGACCGCCCGCTCGGGATCGGTGACGTGCTCGAGCGTCTCAATCGCGGCGACGAGATCGAACTCATCGCGCTCGAACGGCAGCTGCTCGGCGCGGCCGGTCGTGAACTCGAGGTTCTCGCGCGAGCTGGCCCGCCAGTGCGCCTCGAGCTTCGGATCGGACAGGTCGATCCCGACGATCCGGCGATCGCCGATCCGCTCCGCCCAACGCGTCGTCAGCACCCCTTCGCCGCAGCCGACGTCGAGCACCGAGCCTGGATCCGCTTGCGCGAACAGAGCGTCGAGCGTGCTCTCGAACGCGGCCATCAGCCGGCGCACGACCGGGTTGGTCGAGCCGTACTTGTCGTACGTGTTGCCGGTGGGGACCTCGGTGTCCGCCGGCGCCTGCGGCGCGGTCATACCCCCAGCGCCTCGCGGTCGGCGGTCTCGCCGCCGGGATCGCTGCCGGAGGTCGCGGTGCCCTCGCCCTGCGGCCGGGCACCGGGCTCGTAGTGCGACGGCTCGACGCCGAGCTGGAGCTCGATCCGCCGGACCCGCTCGAACGTGCGCTGGGAGATCGTGCGCTGCGCGTCGAGCAGGTCGCCGATCACGCCGAGCGAGCCGAGCAGCATCGCGCCGATGAACAGGACGGCGCCGGCGATCAGCGACTGAATGTGGCCGCGCGCGGCCGAGTGCGGGCTGTCGACGAAGAACACGAGGAACCGGATGAACAGCGCCAGCGCCGCCAGCCCCATCACCAGCGCACCGCCCCAGAAGACCTTCAGCGGCTGGTACTGCGAGTAGACGCGAAAGATCGACAGCGCGTTGCGTCGGACGTAGGCGCTCATCGACGGGAACAGCCGAGACTCGCGGGTCTTCGGGTTCGTGCGGACCGGGACGTGGTCGAGCGCGACCTCGAGCTTCCCCGCCTGGATGATCGTCTCGAGCGTGTAGGTGTACCTCGACACGACCTGGAGCTGCAGCGCGGCCTCGCGGTTGTAGGCCCGGAACCCGGAGGTCGTGTCCGGCACGTGCGTCTGCGACGCCTGCCGCACGACCCAGGAACCCGCCCGCTGGAGCAGCTTCTTGAACCCTGAGAAATGCTGGATCGTGCTGATCTGGCGGTCGCCGACGACCATGTCGGCGGACCCGCGGACGATCGGCTCGACCAGCTTCGGGATGTCCCTGCCGTCGTACTGGTTGTCCGCGTCGGTGTTGACGATCACGTCGGCGCCGAGCTTCAGTCCCGCATCGATCCCGGCCTGGAAGGCGGCGGCGAGACCCTTGTGGTTGGTCAGCCGGACGATGTGATCGACGCCGTGCTCGCGCGCGACCTCGATCGTACGATCGGTGGAGCCGTCGTCGACAACCAGCCACTCGACGACGTCGAATCCGTCAACCTGACGTGGCAGATCCGCCAGCGTGACGGGAAGTTGGTGCTCCTCGTTGAAGCACGGGATCTGGATGATGAGCTTCATGCCGGGGCCGACCGCATACTCCAACCGCCCATGACAACAAGGTAGCGGGATACTCGCTCGGAATGGACACTGCAACAGTCACCCCACGAGCTCCTGCGCCCGCGCCGCCGCGCGCGCCCGAGCTCGGTCGGCGCTTGCGCCGCGGTCGCGAGCGGCTGATCGTGCCCGGCCGCGGCGACTGGCTGTTTCCGGCTGCGCTCGGCGCGCTGCTCGTCGCGAGCCTCCTGTTGAGGCTGTGGGGCGTCAAGCAGGGCCTTCCATACAGCTACAACGCGGACGAGTCGACCCACTTCGTGCCCCGCGCGGTCGGGTTCCTCTCCCAGGACCTCAACCCCCACTACTTCCTCAACCCGCCGGCGTACTCGTATCTGCTGTATCTCGTGTTCGAGCTGTGGTTCGGCTCCGCCGACGCGATCCGCACCGCGTACACCTCGGATCCGACCGCCGTGTTCGTCGTCGCGCGCGTCGTCGCGGCACTGCTCGGGACGATCGCGGTGTGGCTCACCTACCTGGCCGGCAAGCGGCTGTTCGACCGGTGGGTCGGGTTGCTGGCGGGGGCGGTGATGGGATTCGCTTTCCTGCCGGTGTTCTACAGCCACCTGGCGCTCAACGACGTCCCGACGCTGGCGCCGGTGGCGCTGTCGCTGTACGGCGTGGCAGGGGTGCTTCGGCACGGGCGCAAGCGCGACTACGCGATCGCCGGGATCGGGATCGGCCTGGCCGGGGCGACCAAGTACACCGGCCTGATCATGCTCCTGTGCCTGCTGGCCGCGTCGCTGTGCGACGGGCTCGACGGCTCGGGCCGCACCGCGGCCCGGCGATGCGGGATGGCGGTGGTGCTCGCGCTGGTCGCGTTCGTGGTCGCCAATCCGTACTCGGTGCTCGATCCCTCGTCGTTCTTCTCGGGCGTCGGTCAGCAGGCGTCGGAGGCCGCGGGAAGCGAGCAGTTCAAGCTCGGCAGCAATCCGGGCAGCGGGATCGACTACTACCTGTGGACGTTCACGTGGGGGCTCGGCTGGGGCCCGACGATCGCCGCGCTCGGCGGCTCCGCGCTGCTCCTGGTGCGCCGCCGGCTCGCGTTGGCGCTCGTGCTGCTCCCGGCGCCGATTGCGTTCATCGTGTTCATGGGCGACCAGCAGCGTTTCTTCGGGCGGTGGCTGATGCCGATCTTCCCGATCGTCGCCGTGCTCGGCGCGTACGGGGCAGTGGAGCTTGCCCGCGCGCTGTCTCGCAAGCGCGGCCCCGCGCCGGGCCGGGCGCTGATGCCGGCGGCGCTCGCGGGGACGATCGTCGCCGTGCTGCTGGTCGGCCAGAGCGTCGCCGCCGACGTCCACAACGACCAAGTGCTCTCGCGCCCCGACACTCGCAACCTGGCGCGGACATGGATGACGGGCCACGTCCCAGCCGGCTCGAAGATCGTGCTCGAGCCGCTCGTGCCCGACAACTGGGCGCTGGACGTCGGGCGGGTGCTGCCGGTGACGCCCACCGGCGAGCGCTGGTGGAGGTACCCGACGTGGCTGACGAACCTCGACCCGAACCTGAACCCGCTCCCGCCAGGCGAGAGCCGATACGTGTTCGTCGACCAGTACGAGCGTTACCTGCGACCCGAGCTGATCGACCAGTACACCTCCCAGGGCTACTGCTGGGTCGTGCTCGGCTCGCTCCAGGCCGGCCGCGCGTTCGCCCAGCCGGGCGCCGCGCCGCGGGCGATCGCGTACTACGCGGCGCTCGCCCGGCGGGCGAAGCTGGTGTACCAGATCAACCCGTTCGGTTCCGCCGACCACCCGGTCAGGTTCAGCTTCGACTGGTCGCTCGACTACTACCCGCGCCAGTACCGGCTGCCCGGCCCGGAGCTCGGGATCTACCACCTGTCCGGGGGTAAGTGCGGGGCCCCGGCGCGCGGGTAGGCGAGCGGTGGGCCAGCAGGATGCTGGCCCGTGGTAACTGCCGAGCAAGCGGAGCGGTCTCCCCGCTAAACAGGAGCGGAGCGAGCGAGGCCTTAAAGCCGGATGCGGTCACAAACGCGCGTCAGGAACGGCCACGCATCCGTCGTATGCTCAAAGCCGAATGACACTGGCAACCGAGATCGATTACCGGCACCTTGCGCGCGCGATCGAACTGGCAGAGCAGGGCCGCGGCGCCGTCAGTCCGAATCCGCTCGTCGGGGCGGTCATCGGGCGCGACGAGGAGATCATCTCCGAGGGCTTTCACGCCGCCCTCGGCGGGCCGCACGCGGAGATCGAGGCGATCCGCGCAGCCGGCGACGCCGAGCTCGGCGGCGCGACGATGTATGTCTCGCTCGAGCCCTGCTGCCACCAGGGCCGGACCGGACCGTGCACAGAGGCGATCCTCGAGGCCGGGATCGACCGCGTGGTGATCGGCGCCGACGATCCGAGCGAGCACGCCGCCGGCCGCGGTCTCGGGATTCTGCGCGACGAGGGTGTTGAGGTCGTGGTCGCCGACGGCGAGCTCGCGACCAGGGCGCGCCTCCAGAACCAGCCGTTTCGCAAGCGCGCGCGGACCGGGCGCCCGTGGGTGCTGTTCAAGGCCGCGATGACGCTCGACGGCAAGGTCGCCACCCACAGCGGCGACTCGAAGTGGATCTCAGGCGAGCAGAGCCGGCGGCTCGCGCACCTGTGGCGGGCCGAATGCGGCGCGGTCGCGGTCGGGATCGGCACCGCGCTCGCAGACGACCCGCAGCTGACCGCCCGCGTCGAGGGGGTGGCTCGCCAGCCGCGGCGGATCGTCTTCGACTCGCTGGCGCGGCTACCGCTCTCCTCGAAGCTGGTCGAGGGCGCGCGGCAGACGCCGCTGACCGTGGTCGTCTCCAGAGCGGCCCCGAGGGCGGCGACCGACGCGCTCGAGACGCACGGGGCCGACGTGATCGTCGCCACCGGCGAGAACGAGCCCGCGCGGGCCCGCTCCGCGCTCGACCAGCTCGGCGCGGCCGGCGTCGGGTCGATCCTGCTCGAGGGTGGTCCCCACCTCGCCGGCGCGTTCTTCGACGTGGGCGAGATCGACGAGATTCGGCTGTTCCTGGCGCCGCTGGTGCTCGGCGGGCGCACGGCGCGCGACCCGCTTGAGGGCGAGGGCGTCGAGACGATCGCGCTGGCCTCCAGAGCGTTGACGCTCGAGTGTGAACGGGTCCACGACGACCTGCTGGTGACCTCCCGGATGCGCGAGTGGTGAGCGGTGTTCACCGGCCTGATCGCTGAGCTCGGGCGGGTCTCGAGCGTCGAGCGGTCGGCCGACGGGGCCCGGCTCCGGATCGAGGCGAGCTCCGCCGCAGAGCTGCGCGAAGGTGATTCGGTGGCGGTCAACGGGGTCTGCCTGACCGCAACCGAGGTCGACGGCGGCTCGTTCTCCGCGGAGGCGATGAACGAGACGCTCGGGCGGACCTCGCTCGGCGCGCTCGACGGCGGCGCGGCGGTCAACCTCGAGCTGCCACTCCGCGCCGGCGACCGTCTCGGCGGGCACGTCGTCCAGGGACACGTCGACGGACTCGGGACCGTCGCGGCGAGCGACGAGGACGGTTTCGCGCGGCGGATCCGGATCGACGCCCCTGAGGATGTGCTCCGGTACGTCGTGCAGAAAGGCTCGATCGCGGTCGACGGCGTCTCGCTGACGGTCGCAGAGCTCGACGACCGATCGTTTACCGTTTCGCTGATCCCCGAGACGCTCGAGCGAACCAACCTCGGCTCGGCGACAGTCGGGACCCCGGTCAACCTCGAGGTGGACGTGCTGGCGAAGTACGTTGAGAAGGCGGTGAACGCGCGATGAGCAGTGGGACTGAGGCG
Organism: uncultured Solirubrobacterales bacterium; assembly: GCA_963788565.1. Classification (GTDB taxonomy): domain Bacteria; phylum Actinomycetota; class Thermoleophilia; order Solirubrobacterales; family Solirubrobacteraceae; genus Palsa-465. The sequence continues at coordinate 126,615 of CAWBHJ010000004.1, forward strand.
AAGTTCGCGACGATCGAGGAGGCGATCGAGGAGATCCGCCAAGGGAAGATGGTCGTCGTCGTCGACGATCCGAACCGCGAGAACGAGGGTGACCTCACGATCGCCGCGCAGTTCGTCACCCCCGAAGCGATCAACTTCATGGCGAAGGAGGGTCGCGGGCTGATCTGCCTGGCCCTGACCCACGAGCGCTGCGACGAGCTCGGCTTGGACCTGATGGCCGCCAAGAACGAGTCGGCGTTCAACACTGCATTCACGGTCTCGATCGAGGCGCACTCCCGGCACGGCGTGACGACCGGGATCTCCGCCGCCGATCGGGCGCGCACGATCCAGGTCGCGATCGACCCCGGCTCGAGCCCGCGCGACCTCGTCCAGCCCGGGCACGTGTTCCCGCTGAAGGCCAAGGCCGGCGGCGTGCTCGAGCGCGTCGGCCAGACCGAGGCGGGCGTCGACCTCGCCCGGCTCGCCGGGCTGATCCCGGCCAGCGTGATCTGCGAGATCATGAACGACGACGGAACGATGGCGCGGGTACCGGACCTCGAGCCATACTGCCGGCGTCACGGGCTGAAGATGGTGACGGTCGCTGACCTCGTCGCCTACCGGCGCAAGCACGACAAGCTCGTAGAGCGAGTGGTTTCGACGCAGCTGCCGACGGCTTTTGGGTCTTTCGTCGCCGTCGGCTACCGCTCGCTGGTCGACAACAAGCACCACGTCGCGCTTGTCAAGGGCGATGTCGCCGGCGCCGAGGACGTGCTGGTCCGCGTCCACTCGGAGTGCCTCACCGGTGACGTGTTCCACTCACTGCGGTGCGACTGCGGCGAGCAGCTCGAGTCGGCCCTGTCGATGATCGCGAGCGAGGGAAGCGGCGTGCTGCTCTACCTCTCGCAAGAGGGCCGGGGCATCGGCTTGCTCAACAAGCTGCGTGCGTACAAGCTCCAGGAGGAGGGGCTCGACACCGTCGACGCGAACCTGCGGCTGGGGCTGCCCGCCGATCTCCGCGACTACGGCATCGGCGCGCAGATCCTCGTCGACCTGGGCCTCACCTCGATCCGGATCCTCACCAACAACCCGAAGAAGATCTCCGGCCTCGCCGGCTACGGGCTCTCGGTCGCCGACCAGATCCCGATCCAGCACGTGCCCAACCCGCACAACGAGGCGTACCTGCGGGCCAAGCGCGACCGGCTGGGCCACACGCTCCACCATCAGGGTCTCGCGCTCGACGAGGAGATGCTGCGCGAGGAGGAGCAGGAGGACCGGCGCCGCCAGCAATGAGGATCGCCCTGTGTGTCGCGCGCTTCTACCCGGAGCTCGCGGACAAGCTCGAAGACGGCGCGCGCGATGCGCTCACGGAGGCGGGGGTGGAGGGCGCGGACGTCTTCGAGGTCCCCGGCGCGTACGAGCTGCCGCTGACGGCGAAGTACGCCGCCGAGTCCGGCCGCTACGCCGGCGTCATCTGCCTCGGGGCAGTGATCCGTGGTGAGACCGACCACTACGACTGGGTGTGCGGGGAGGCCGCCCGGGGGATCCAGGACGTGCAGCTGAGGACCGGCATCCCGTGCGGCTTCGGGGTACTGACCGTCGACACGCTCGAGCAGGCGCTCGACCGGGTGAAGGGCGGATCCAAGCGCGACACGGGCCGGCACGCGGCCGAGGCGGTGCTCGCATCGCTGGTCGTGAAGGACCAGCTCTCCTAGCGGGCTCGTGCGAGCCCGCTAGCCGCCGTTGTTGAAGGCGGCGCCGCCCGATGGCGGCCCGTGATCGTGGTGGTGGTGCTTGAGCTGCCCGGGCGGCCCGGCTGCGCCACCGCCGCTCGGCTTTGGCGCGGGTTTCTCGCCGGCCGCCTGCATCGCGAGCTGGAGCTCGTTCCTGACGACTCCGGTCTGGTTTGGAATCGCGAGCCGCTGCTGCAGGATCGGGATCGCGGCCTGCGGGTCGCCGGCGAGCCGCAGCGAACGGCCGAGGTCGAACAGAGCGTAGGCGTAGGTCAGGCTGCCCGGCGAGGCGTGCGCGACGGCCTGCCGGAGAACCGGAATCGCGGCACTGTAGTTCCCGGCCTCCAACAGCGCGTGGCCACGAGTCTCGAGCGCATCGGGGCTGTCCGACTGGGCGGTCGTTGGTTGCGAAGCCGTGGACGGGGTGTGAGTGATCGGCGCGACCGGGTGCTGAGGCGCCGTGGCCTGATGCGTCGGCTTCGGGTTCGTGGCGGTCGCGGGCGGATGCGCTTTCCCGCGCCCGGCGGCGCTCGCGTGAGCCGGCCGCGATCCGCCGCTACCGCCGGCACCGGCGGCCACTCCGGCCGCGAGCGCGCACGCCGCGAGCGCGGCCAGCGCAGCGACCCGCCGCCGCGTTCCGCCTCTGGTGACCACCACCGGCCCCGGCGCGGCGGCCCGCCGGCTCGTGGCCCTGAGCGCCTCGTCGACCGCCTCGACGAACGCCGCGGCGCTCCGGTAGCGGCGCTCGGGCTCCTTGGCCATACCGCGCTCGAGCACCGCGTCGAGCGCCTTTGGCAGCCGTCGGTTGATCGAGCTGGCCGGCCGTGGCGAGGCCTCGACCTGCAGACGCGCCAGCGAGGCCGGCTCATCGGCGTGGAACGGCCGCTGTCCTGCGAGCAGTTCGTACGCGCACACCGCGAGCGAGTAACGGTCGCTCGCGGGCGTCGCGGGCTGTCCGAGCGCACGCTCGGGCGCGATGTAGGCGGCGGTGCCGAGCAGGTAGCCGGTCGCGGTGAGCGTGTCCTCGCTGCCGATGCTCGCGATCCCGAAGTCGGCGACGTGCAGCACCCGGTGGTCGTCGAGCATCAGGTTGGACAGCTTCACGTCGCGGTGCACCACGCCGCGGCCGTGGGCGTGATCGAGCGCCGCCGCGGCGCCGTGCAGCCAGCCGACGATCTCCTCGGGCTCGACGTTGCCGAGGCGCATCGCGTCGGCAACGGTGCCGCCCGCGAGCAGCTCCATCACGATGAACGGCCGCCCGAACGGCGCCTCGTCCGTCGCCGGGCGCTCGCCGACGTCGTAGATCGTCACGACGTTCGGGTGGCCCGAGAGCCTCGCCGCCGCCCGCGCCTCGCGCTTGAACCGCCGGACCGCGACCTCGTCGTGCGCGAACCGCTCGGCGAGCAGCTTGACCGCGACCTCCCGATCGAGTTTGTCGTCTCGCGCGACCCACACCGATGCCATCCCGCCGCGGGCCACGAGCCCGATCTCCTCGTAGCGATCGGGCAGTCGGAGACGACCGTTCGTGCTCGTCCGTCGCTCCCCGACGGCGCTTCGCGCACCCGCGCGCCGATGCAGGCTTCCGGCCATTGGAACAGGGGTCTACCCCGGACGCTCGGGTTTCTATCTGCGCTCTATACTCGCCGCATGGCCAAGGTCTGCCATTCGTGCGGGAGAGCGCCTGCGTTCGGCCACAGTCGAAGTCACTCGATGGTGGCGACTAAGCGGCGCTTCAATCCCAATCTCCAGCGCGTCCGGATCCTCGACTCCGGCACGCCCCGCCGTGTCTATGTGTGCACTCGGTGCCTCAAGGCCGGCAAGGTGACCAAGGCGCCGTAGGGGCGCGCCCGCCTGTACTGGAGACCGGTGAGCCGACCCGGTGTCTGACCCTTCGATAGTTCGCCTCCGCGCGGTCGTCGCAGCCGGGCTCGCGGCGCTCGAAGCGCGCCGCGAGGAGGTCAACGACCTCAACGTGTTCCCGGTCGCGGACGGCGACACCGGGGACAACATGGTGCTGACGCTACGCGCGGTGCTGCAGGAGCTCGACCGGCTCAGCGGTGCCTCGCAGGAGCGCAGGTTCGATGAGATCGGCCGCGACGAGATCGTCGCGTCGGTCGCCCGCGCCGCGCTGCTGGGCGCGCGCGGAAACTCGGGCGTGATCCTCTCGCAGCTGATCCGCGGCGCCGCCGAGGAGCTCGCTAGCCGGCCGGGGGAGCTGGTTGATCCGGTGCTGATCGGAGCGGCGCTCGCTCGCGCGGCCGATCAGGCCTACGGCTCGGTGCGCGAGCCGGCCGAGGGGACGATCCTTACGGTCGTGCGGGAGATGGGAGTGCGGGTCGCGTCAGAGCTCGCGCACATGGACAACGGGCGACTGGGGCCCGACGCCACCGCCGAGGAACAGGACGCGATGATCGCCGACGTGATCGAGCGGGCGCTCGACGCCGGTAAGGAGTCGGTCGCCCGTGGTCCTGACCTGCTGCCGGTACTGCGCGAAGCAGGAGTCGTGGACGCCGGCGGCTACGCCCTGACGGTGCTGCTGGCTGGGATCATCGGCGCGCTGCGCGGCAGCCAGCCGCCGGAGATCGAGCACCAGCAGGCAGCTCGCGTCACTCACCCGCAGCACTCCTCCGGCACCTACAGATACTGCACGAACTTCGCCGTCACGGGCTCGGACCTCGAGCAGCGCCAGTTCGTGCGCGAGCTCGAGCAGCTCGGCGACTCGGTGCTCGTCGTCGGCGACCCGACGACGCTGAAGGTCCACGTCCACACCGACGATCCAAACGCGGCCACGGCGCTGTTCGACGGCGCCGGAGTCGTCTCCCACCTCGACGTCGCGGACATGCGGGCCCAGGTCCAGGAGCGCGACGCGCGGCTGCAGGCGCTCGACGGCCGCCCGGCGCTGTGCGGCGCACTCGCGGTCGTGACCGGCTCGGGCATGCGCGCACTGTTCGAGAGCTTCGGCGTCCGAACGCTCGATGGAGGCCCGACGCTCAACCCGTCGACATACGAGCTGCTGGCGGCGATCCACGCGGTCGACACCGAGGAGGTCGTGGTGCTGCCGAACAGCCCGAACGTCGTGATGGCGGCCGAGCGCGCGGCGATGCTGTCGGACAAGACCGTCGCGGTCGTCCACTCCGGCTCGCCCCAGGCGGGGCTGGCGGCGGCGGTGAGTCTCGACCCCGGCCGGGCCGCGGAGACGAACGCGCGCGCAATGGAGGAGACGCTGCAGAGGATTCGGACCGGCGCGGTGGCCCCGGCGGCGCGCGACGACGTGGGCGGCCGCTTCCGGGAGGGCGACGCGGTCGGGTTCGTCGACGACGAGATCGTCGTCTGGGGCAAGCCGCGCGACGCGCTCCGCGGGGTGCTCGAGCGGCTCGCGACCGATGCCGAGCTGATCACCTGCCTTCGCGGAGCCGATGCGCCGCTGGACGACGAGACGGTTACAGCACTCGCTCAGGGCGATGTCGAGTTCGAGCTCTCCGATGGGGGCCAGAAGAGCTATTGGTGGCTACTCGCGGCGGAATAGCCGGGGCATGGGCCACCATCTTGGTGTGCCGACCCGGTTTGCATCCACCGACGAGCTCACCACGAGCGAGCTCGAGGCCGAGCTCGTTCGTTATCCGCGACCGTCCCGGCTCGAGCGACAGCTGAAGGTCCGCGGACAGAAGGCGCAGAAGGCCGCCGAGACGCTAGGGCTTCGCACGGTGGGCGACCTGCTCGAGCATCTGCCGCGTGACCGGCGTGAGGCGCGGACGATCGCGGAGCTCGTGCCGGGGGAGACCGCGACGATCGTGGTCGAGGTCCGGAGCATCGCCTCGCGCTCGGTCCGTCGGCGCGGGATGCGCCCGCTCGTCGAGGCGACGGTGGCCGACGACAGCGGGGTGCTCAAGGTCGCGTTCTTCAACCAGCCGTGGCTCGTGACCCGGTACCCGGCCGGGACGCGACTCGTACTTCATGGGAAGTACGCCGCTCGTAACCGCTTCACCGTGCAGTCGCACGCGCGCACCGCCGAGGCCGTCGCCGGCGCCGGCGCGGTCGCGCACTATCCGGCGACGGAGGGCCTGTCGTCGACCGAGATCCTCGCGCTCGTGCGCGAGCACGCCGCCGCGCTCGAGGACGTGATCGAGCCGCTCCCGGTTTCGTTGCGACTGTCGGACTCGCTGCCCGACCGCCGGGCCGCGCTGACCGCCGCACACTTCCCGCGCGTCGACGCGGAGCTGGAGACGGCCCGCCGCCGGCTGGCGTTCGACGAGCTGTTGCTGGCGCAGCTGGCGCTGATGCGCAGGCGGCGGCTGCGCGAACGTTCGGCGACCGCGCCTGTCTTCGACGCTCCGCGCGAGCTCACTGGCCGCTGGCTCTCCGAGCTGCTGCCGTTCGAACCGACGGGCGACCAGCTCCGTGCGCTCGACGCGATCGACGCGGATCTGGGTTCGTCGCGGCCGATGCAGCGGCTGCTGATGGGCGAGGTCGGGTCGGGGAAGACGGTCGTCGCGCTGTACGCGCTGCTTAGGGCGGTCGAGCACGGCTATCAGGCGGCGCTGATGGCGCCGACCGAGACGCTCGCCGAGCAGCACTTCGCCACGATCCAGTCGCTGATGCCCGGCGAGGCGGTCCCGGTCGGGCTGCTGACCGGCTCGACGCCCGCGCGGCGCGCGTCCGACATCCGCGGGAAGCTCGCGAGCGGCGAGCTGTCGCTCGTCGTCGGCACCCACGCGCTGATCGAGCCGACGGTCGAGTTCGCGCGGCTTGGGCTGGTTGTGGTCGACGAGCAGCATCGGTTCGGCGTCAGCCAGCGAGCGGCGCTCGACGCGAAGGGACCGAGAGACGAGAGGGTGGGCGGGGTCCATTCCCTGCACATGACCGCCACGCCGATCCCGCGGACGCTGGCCCTCGCTTCGTATTGCGACCTCGACTTCACCGTGCTGCGCGAGCTACCGCGCGGCCGGCGGCCGATCAGCACGTTCGTGTGCTCGGCCGAGGCAGAGCGCGCGCGGGCGTACGAGCGGATTCGCGAGGAGCTGCGCGCCGGCCGGCAGGCGTTCGTCGTCTGTCCGCTGGTCGAGGAGTCGGACGTGCTGCAGGCGCGCGCGGCGACAGCCGAATTCGACCGGTTGCGCGACGGCGAGTTGCGCGATTTCGAGGTCGTGTTGCTGCACGGTCAGATGCCGAGCGCCGCCAAGCAGCAGGCGATGGCGACGTTCGCTTCGGGCGCCGCGCACGTGCTCGTCGCGACGTCCGTGATCGAGGTCGGGATCGATGTCCCCAACGCCACGGTGATGCTGGTCGAGGACGCCGACCGCTACGGGATCTCGCAGCTCCACCAGCTCCGAGGGAGGATCGGCCGCGGTGCCCACGACTCGCTGTGCCTCCTGTTCGGCCCGAAGGAGTCGGCGCGACTGCGCGCCCTGGCGGCCAATCGCGACGGCTTCAAACTCGCCGAGATCGATCTCGAGCTGCGCGGCGAGGGCGAGCTGGTGGGGACGCGCCAGCACGGCCAGGCGGCGTTCCGGGTTGCGGAGCTGCCGCGCGACGGTGAGCTGCTCGAGCGCGCGGCCGCGGCCGCCGCGGGGATCACCGCCGAGGACCCCGAGCTCGAGCTGCCCGAGCACGCGCTGCTGTCCGACGCGCTGGCCGAGGTGTACGGGGCGGAGGCGGAGGCGCCGATCCGCGCGTAGATGATGAGGGTTGTCGCGGGCCGGTTCGGGGGACGGACGCTCGCCGCTCCGCGCGGCCGGGCGACGCGGCCGACGCCCGAGCGCGTGCGGGAGGCGCTGTTCTCGATCCTCGGCGACGTCTCGGGCGAGCGCGTGCTCGACCTGTTCGCGGGCTCCGGGGCGCTCGGGATCGAGGCGCTGTCGAGAGGCGCCGCGGAGGCTACGTTCGTCGACTCGTCCGCGGTCGCGGTCGCGGCGATCAGGCGCAATCTGGACGCGCTCGGCGTCGAGGCTTCGGTCCATCGCGACGACGCCCGCGCGTACCTCCAGAGAGCACGGTCACGCGCGCGTCAATACGATCTCGTGTTGCTCGATCCCCCATATCGACAGGCCGCTGGGCTCGGACGGGAGCTCTCGGCGGGGCTCGGTCCGGTGTTGGCTCCCGGTGCACGAGTGATTGCCGAGAGCGACAGGCGCGCCCCGCTGGAGCTCGAGCTCGACCGCCTGGACGAGCGTCGATACGGCGACACCCTGATTCGAATCTATGCCTCCCCCGGATAACCGCGTAGCGATTTGCCCCGGCACGTTCGACCCCGTGACCAACGGGCACATCGACGTGATCAGTCGCGCCTCGAAGATGTTCGACCAGGTGATCGTCGCGGTCGTCAACCTCCCGTGGCGCAAGGGCAAGACCGTGTTCGAGACCGAGGAGCGCGTGGCGTTCCTCGAGCGCGCGACCCAGGCGTTCGAGAACGTCTCGGTGGAGCCGTTCAGCATCCTGCTCGTCGAGTTCGCACGGCAGCGCGGGGCACTCGCGATCGTCAAGGGGCTGCGCGCGATCTCGGACTTCGAGTACGAGCTGGAGCTCAACCAGCTGAATCGCACGCAGGCGCCGGAGATCGAATCCGTGTACCTGATGGCCTCGGCCAAGTACAGTTTCCTCAGCTCCAGCGGTGTGAAGGAGTTGGCCACTTTCGGCGGCGACATCGACGACCTCGTGCCCAAGGAGGTCGCTACGGCGTTGAAGGAACGGCTAAGCCGCTGACGAAACAGAGGTTCGCAATGGACGTCCTGGTACTCATTGACAAGCTCGACGATCTGGTGCACAACGCCAAGCCGGTGCCCCTGACCGATCAGGTGCGCGTCGACAAGGAAGAGATCTACGACATCCTCGACCAGATGCGCGCCACGATCCCCGAGGAGATCAAGCAGGCCCGTTGGATCGTCAAGGAGCGCCAGGAGATGCTGGCCGAGGCCAAGCGCGAGGCAGAGCGCATCGTCCAGGAGGCGCGCGAGCGCCAGGATCGGATGATCTCCCAGGAGGAGATCACCAAGCAGGCAGAGCGGGCCGCCGAGGACATCATCGAGGAAGCCCGCGCTCGCGAGCGCGAGATCCGGCTCGGCGCCGAGGACTACGCCGACGAGATCCTCAACACGCTCGAGGTCAACCTCTCGAAGTTCATCGCCGCCGTCCGCCGCGGACGCGAGCGCCTGGCCGGCAAGGAAGAGCCGGCCGAAGTGGGTTGACCCGGCTGGACGCCGGGTCGCGGTAGCTGCCGAGCGAGCGGAGCGGTCTCCGCGCACTCGTAGAGCGGAGCGAGCGAGGCCCAGAGCCGGACGCGGTTACATACGCGTATGGCCACAGTCGAGGTCCTCGAGGTCGATATCACCGCGTTGGAGATCGACGCGATCGCCAACGCCGCGAACACGCGGCTGCTGCACGGCGGTGGGGTGGCGGGTGCGATCTCAAGCGCGGGCGGGCCGTCAGTTCAGGCCGAGTCTTCGGAGCTGGCTCCGATCGGGCTGGGCGACGCCGTGGCCACGGGCGGCGGGGAGATGCCGTGCCGCTGGGTGATCCACGCGGCGACGATGGAGTTGGGCGGTCCGACTTCCTCTGAGGTGATCCGGCGGGCGACGGCTTCGACGCTGGAGGTCGCGGATTCTTTGGGCGCTCGGTCTCTGGCGTTGGTCGCATTCGGTACCGGGGTCGGGGGATTTCCGGTTGATGAAGCCGCGGCGATCGAGGTTGCTGAGGTTCGGAGGCATCTGAGCTCCGGTTCCAGCGGGCTCGAGAGGATTGTCTTCGCCGTGAGGGGAGGGGCAGCGAAGGAGGCCTTCGAGCGGGCATTGGCCGGGTGACCCGCCACCCCCCCAAACCCCCCAAACCCACGCTTGTAACAATTGCGATTTGGGCGCAAACTACGACATAGCCATGGTTATCGCCCAGATTGACCGCTCAACTAGCGGATCTCGAACCTCCGCAGCCCCTCCGGCTCCTCTTCGAAAGCCTGAACATCCGTCACCGACGCCCGCGGCGGGCCGGTCCGAGCGAACCGCTCCACCCGCTCGACAGCCTCCAACGGCCCCTCAAGCACCGCTTCAACGGAACCGTCCGGGCAATTCCGAACCCAGCCCGCGACCCCATGCGCCCGAGCCCGCTCCCGCATCGAATCCCTGAAGAACACGCCCTGGACGCGCCCTAGAACCACCACTCTGCGGCGAACCATCCCCACGATTCATACCGTCCGCCCCTGCCGCCATGCTTGGCGGTCGGATGCAAGCGATCTGGTTCATTCTCGGGGCTTTCGTGGGCGCGGCGGTGCTGGCGCTGGTGCTGTGGCCGCGGCTGGTCCGGGCACAGGCCGAGCTGGACAGCGAGCGCGAGGCCCAGGAGCGGCTGCCGGAGACGTTCAAGGCGCTGTCAACGGATGCGCTGCGGACGAGCATCGAGCAGCTGACCGAGCTCAACCGGGCGCAGCTGAAGGCCGTAAACGCCGAGGCGCAGGGCGATCTCGACAAGCGCCGGCAGGCGGTCGAGCAGCTCGTCGCTCCGCTCCAGGAGCAGCTCGGCCGGGTCGACGCCCAGCTGCTGAAGCTCGACCAGGATCGCCGCGAGTCGCGCGGGCGCCTCGAGGCGCAGCTCAGGACGCTCTCGGAGAACAACGACAAGCTCCGCACCGAGACCGGGGCGCTCGTGACCGCACTGCGCAAGCCGAACACCCGCGGCCAGTGGGGGCAGATGCAGCTGCGAAATGTCGTCGAGATGGCCGGGATGGACCGTCACTGTGACTTCGACGAGCAGTCGTCGCTCGGCGGCGGCGACGGGACGCTGCGACCCGACCTGATCATCAACATGCCCGGCGGCAAGCACGTCGTGGTCGACGCCAAGGCCCCGCTCCAGGGAGTGCTCGACGCGTACGAGGCGCGCGACGACGCCGAGCGTGAGCAGCACCTGCAGGCGCACGCCCGGCTGCTCCGCCGTCACGTCAAGGCGCTCGCCGACAAGGCGTACTGGCAGCGGCTCGACAGCGCGCCTGACGTCGTCGTGATGTTCCTCCCCGGCGAGTACCTGCTTGGAGCCGCGCTCGACGCCGATCAAGACCTGCTCCAGGACGCGATGGCGCAGCGGGTGCTGATCGCGACCCCGACGACGCTGCTGGCGCTGCTCCAGGCGATCGCGTACGGCTGGCAGCAGGAGCGCGTCGCCGAGTCCGCGCAGGCGGTCTCGGAGCTCGGCCGCGAGCTGCACGCGCGGATCGGAAAGCTCTCCGGGCTGCTGGCGACACTCGGCACGAGGCTCACGAGCACGGTCAAGGCCTACAACGAAACCGTCGGCTCCTACGAGGCGCGGGTGATCCCGGCCGCGCGGCGCTTCGAGGACCACGGCGCCGCCTCGAGCGGGCGCGAGCTGACCGAGGTCGAGCACGTCACGGTCACCGCTCGCCGGGTCGAGCCGGTCGACGATCCGGAGGCCGAGCGGCCGGCGGTCGAGCAGCTGACGATGAGGCGGCTCCGAGCAGCGGAATAGGCCCGGGGCCCGCGACACCCACCGCTAATCTCGAGCTGTGGGCCTCCCCGAAACATTGCACCTGAAATGGCGGCCCCGGATGACCGCCATGCTGCGTCCTCGGAGCCTCGCGCAGCGCTGCTGCGCCACGGCCCCTGCGTCCTTGCCTGGCGGCCCCCGGACCTCGCCCTTTCGGGCACAACATTCCCGGGAGACCCACTAGATGCCGCTACGTACCGACACGTTCGATCTCGGCGGCCTTCATCTCAGCTCCGGGGAGGGGCGCTCGATCGAGCTCGCCGTCCCGATCGACGCGTTCGAGCTCGGCGCGGAGCGCTACACGGTCGAGCCCGAGCTGGTGCCTGCCCGGCTCGACATCTCGCGGACGGTCGGCGGAGGGTTCGCGCTCAGACTCCGGTTCGAGGCCACGCTTGAGGGCCCGTGCGTGCGCTGTCTGGAGCCTGCGGCCCCGACGTTCGAGGTCGATGCCCGCGAGGTGTCCCAGCCCGACGGCGAGGGCGGGGAGCTGACGACGCCGTACGTTGTCGGGGCGATCCTCGACCTGCGGGCCTGGGCGCGCGACGCGCTCGCGCTGTCGCTCCCGCAGCAGCTGATCTGCCGGGAGGGGTGCGCCGGCCTGTGCCCGGTGTGCGGCGTCGATCTGAACACGGCCGAGCCCGGGCACGCCCACGAACGCGAGCCGGACCCGCGCTGGGCGAAGCTGTCCGAGCTCCGATTCGAGTAGCTCGGGGTTGTTCGCTCAGCTGCGGTTACACTCACCGCGATGGCCGTCCCCAAGCAGAAGCAATCACACGCACGCACTACCAAGCGCCGCTCGCAGCACAAGCTGACCGCACCCGGGTACAACGAATGCCCGCAGTGCCACAGCCCGCGGCTTCCCCACCGCGTGTGCCCCGAATGCGGGTACTACAGGGGACGGGAGGTGGTCCGGCCGGACGACGGCGATCAGGCCCTCTGACGGGCCTGAGCCGATGATCACGGTAGCCGTCGACGCCGGGGGCGCGGATCTAGGGCCCGACGAGGTCGCGGCGGGCGCCTCGCAGGCCGCTCGCGGCGGCATCCGGGTGCTGTTGTTCGGTCCTGCCGACCAGATCCAGTCGGTCGGCGACGGGGTCGAGGTCGTCGACGCGCCGGTGTCGATCGCCAAGGCTCCGGACCCGGCGTTCGCGGTCCGGACCACGCCCGAGGCGTCGATCGTCCAGGCGGCCCGCGCCGTCGCCGAGGGCCGCGCCGAGGCGCTCGTGTCCGGCGGCTCGACCGGCTCCGCGCTGGCGGCCGCGCTGTTCAACCTCCGCCGCGACCGTGGGATCTACCGGCCCGCGCTCGCGCTGCCGCTACCGATCCCCGGTTCCTCGCCGGTGTTGCTGCTCGACGTCGGCGCCAACGTCACCTGCCGCCCCGAGCACATGGTCCAGTTCGCGCACATGGGCTCGGCGTTCGCGCAGGCGGTGATGGGGATCGAATCTCCGCGGATCGCGCTGCTGTCCAACGGCGAGGAGCCGGGGAAGGGGACCCCGGACCTCGTCTCGGTGCACGAGCAGCTGGCCGGCACGGCCGGCGCCGGCCTGAACTTCGTCGGCAACATCGAGGGCACGCAGCTGCCGGAGCGCGCCGCCGACGTCGTCGTGATGGACGGGTTCACCGGCAATATCGCTTTGAAGCTGACCGAGGGGATCTCGGGGCGGACGCTGCGCGCGATTCGCGAGTCGGCAATGAGCTCGTGGCGCGGCAGGCTCGGCGGCCTGCTGCTGAAACCATCGGTGCAGGCGCTCCGGGACGAGATCGACCCCGAGCTCCAGGGCGGCGCGTACATGCTCGGGCTGCGGCAGATCGGCGTTATCGCCCACGGCCGCTTCAGCCGGCGCGGATTCGCTCGGGCGATCGAGGTCGCTGCGCGCGGAGTCCAGGAGGACGTGATCGGAAAGACCCGCGCCGCGCTGATCGAGGCCGGAGCGCTCCGCCAGGCACCGGCCGAAACAGAGTCCGAAGCCATGTCCGAGAGCCCGGCTACGGTGTCGAACGGATGAATCGCGAGCAGATCTTCTCGCTGATACGCGCGCACCTGGCCGACGAGCTCGAGCTCGACCCGGGCAGGATCTCCGAAGCGACCCGCTTCAAGGAGGACCTCGACGCGGACTCGCTCGACCTGTACACGCTCGTGCAGGAGCTCGAGGACTCGTACGGTGTGAAGATCTCCGATGAGGAGGCCGCGAGGATCCTGACCGTTGGTCAGGCCGTGGACTTCGTGCTCGCGAGCGGTGCGGCGAACGCGCCGCAATCCGCGACCGCGAGCAGGGGTCCAGAGGCGGAGTGATCGGAACGGGCAGGCGGGAAGAGAGCGAGCCGGGCGAGGGGCTGGACGAGCTGCTCGGGCTGCTTCCGGACGAGCTCGCCGGACAGGTCTTCACCCACTCCTCATGGACTGAGCGCCGGTCTGACTCCTACGAGCGGCTCGCGTTCCTGGGCGACAGCGTGCTCGCGCTTGCGATCACGGCGCACCTCTATCCGCGACTCGAAGCGGAGCGCTTCGGCGCCGGCCGGCTGACCAAGATCCGGGCGCAGGCGGTCTCAGGCCGCTCGTGCATGGCGGTCGCGCAGCGGCTCGGGATCCCCGGACGGCTCCAGGAGGCCGCCCCACCTGGTGCCGAGGTAAGCGTGCGCGTGCTGATCGGGACCGAGCGGGTGCTCGCGTCGGTGATCGAGGCGGTGATCGGTGCCTGCTTCCTCGCGTTCGGCTACGACCGCACCGCGCGCGCCGTCGTGGAGGCGTTTCGCGAGCAGATCGACGATGCGCTCGAACACCCGGTCGACTTCAAATCCGCGCTGCAGGAGCGGCTCGCCCGCCGCGGCGCACTCGTCAGCTACGACGTGATCGAGGAGCAGGGCCCGCCGCATGACCGCACCTTCTCGATCGTCGCGACGGTCGGTGGCGTGGAGGTCGGCCGGGGCTCGGGTCGAAGCAAGAAGGACGCCGAGCAGGAAGCGGCCCAGGCCGCGCTCGAGGCGTTGGAGCAATGAGGACCCTGCCATGTACCTGAAATCGATCACGGTCAAGGGGTTCAAGTCGTTCCCCGAGCGGACCCGGCTCGAGTTCGGGCCCGGAGTCAGCGTGATCGTCGGCCCCAACGGCTCGGGCAAGTCGAATGTCACCGACGCCGTGCTCTGGGCGCTCGGCGAGCAGTCGCCGGTCGCCGTCCGCGGCCAGTCGATGCAGGACGTGATCTTCGCCGGGGCGCCGGGTCGTCAGGCGAGTCGCGGCGCCGAGGTCGAGCTGGTGCTCGACGACAGCGACGGCACGCTCGGCCTCGGAACTCCCGAGGTGTCGATCGTCCGGCGCCTGGATCGCACCGGCGAGGGCGAGTACCGGCTCGCGGGCGCACGCTGCAGGCTCGTCGACGTGATCGAGCTGCTGTCCGACACGGGCCTCGGAAAGGAGATGCATTCGGTCATCTCCCAGGGCCGGGTCGAGTCGCTCGTCACCTCGAAGCCGCGCGACCGCCGCTTGCTGATCGAGGAGGCGGCGGGCCTCGGCAAGCACCGTAAGCGCCGCCGCCGGGCGCAGCTGAAGCTGGTCCGCACCCAGGACAACCTCGACCGAGCGCTCGACGTCGAGCGCGAGGCCCGAACCCGGCTGAAGCCGCTCAAGCGCCAGGCCGAGGCGGCCGAGCTCCACGCCCGGCTCGAGCGCCAGACGCTTGAGGCTCAATGGGAGTTGACCCGCGACGCGCTCCGCGCCCAGCTGGACGAGCGCGCGGCCGCCGAGACCGAGGCCGCCGAGGCCCGTCGCCGGCGCGAGGCGATCGAGCGCGAGCTGCACGGGGTGGCCGGCCGTCGCGAGGCGGCAGAGGAGGCGCTCGCCGGGCGCAGCGCCCACCGGGAACAGCTCTCGCGCCGCTGCTACGTCGCCCAGTCCGCCGCCGGTCGCGTCTCCGACCGGCTCGACTCGGTCCGCGCGACCGCGACCAGGGTCGACGCGCGGCTGCATCGCTCCCGCGAGACGCTCCAGGCGCTGCGGGCCAACGCGGTCGACGAGGTGCCGGACACCGGCGCGCCGCAGCGGATCGCGGAGCTCGAGGCGTCGCTGGCGGAGCTCGAGCGCGAACGCGAGCGCGAGCTCGCGGAGCAGCTCGCCGAGCTCGAGCAACAGCGAGCCGCGGCCGCGGCGACCGTGCTCGAGCTGGCCGCTCGCGTCGAGGCGGCGGCCGCGGAGCGCAAACTCGCCGACGGCGCCGTCGAGCAGGCCGACGCCGCCGTCCGAGAGGCCGAGCGCGGCGTCGAGGCGGCCCGCCGCGAGGCGGCCAGAGTCGGCGGCGAGCTCGCGGCGGTCAACCACTTCCTCCGCGCTCAGCAGGGCGCTCCGGGCGGGGCGTCCGTGCTCGCGGACCGGCTCGACGTCGACACCGGCTACGAGCTCGCGGTCGCGGCCGCGCTCGACGGCAGGCTGAGGGCGGCGCTCGTCGGCGACCACGCCGAAGCGTCGGCGCTGCTCGACCGGGCAGGCGCCGAGGGCGGCCGCGCGCTCATCGTTGCGCTTTTGGAGTCGGTCCCGTCCCCCGCCGCGACCAGCTCGCCCGTCGACGGCGCTGAGCGGCTCGCCGATCGCGTCCGCGGCCCGGACGACGCCGTCGCGCTGGCGCGGGCGCTGCTGCGGGACACGTGGGTGCTCGAGACGCTCGACGAGCTCCCGGCGTCCTTCACCGGCATCGCGGTGACGCGCGCCGGCAGGGTCTGGTCCGCCGCGACGCGCGAGCTCCGGCAGGCACCCGCGGTCGGCGAGGAACGGGTCCTCGCCGAGCGCAACCGCCGCGACGAGCTGATTCACGCGAGCGAGCAGGCGGCCACCGCGGAGCACGGCGCGGCCGCGGCGCTCGAGCGCGCGGTCGAGGGGCACCGCTCGGCGCAGGCCGAGCGCGAGCAGGCGATCGCCGCGCATCGCGCCGCGGTGGCCGAGCGCGACCGCGCGGCCGAGGAGGAGCGGCGGACCGCGGCGGTGATCGAGCTGCGACGGAGCGCGCCTGACGGCGGCCCCGCCGAAACGCGGCGGCTTCAGCTCCTGGCCGAGCTGAACGGAGAACGCGACCGGCTCGAGCGGGCCGAGCGCGCTCGCGCCGAGCGCGCGGCGGCGATCGAGCGGCTGACGACCTCGGTCGCCGAGCACGAGTCGCTGGGCGAAGCCGCGGCCTCGCTGATCATCACGCTGGAGCGCGCAGCCGAGGCGATCTCCGAACAGCACCGGACGTTCGAGGCCGCGCTCGAGGAGGACCGCCAGGCGGGCGAGCAGGTGGCCGCCGAGCTTCGCGCCTGCGCCCAGCAGGAGGCTTCCCTGCAGACAAAGCTCCACGCCGAGAGTGAGGCACTGACCCGGACCGAGGTGAGCCTCCAGCGCGCCCGCGACCGGGCGGACGAGACCGAGGAGGAGCTGCGGACGCTGGCGAAGCGGCTCGAGCTCGAAGCGGTTCCGGCGACCGAGCCGATTGACGATCAGCAGCGAGAGTCGCTCCGCGCGCGGCTCGAGCGGCTCACCCGCCGGCGCGAGCAGCTCGGCCCGGTAAATCCGCTCGCACAGGAGGAATACGCCGAGGCGGTCGCGCACGTCGAGGAGCTCGAGGCCCAACGCGCCGATCTCGAGACCGCGCTGCGCGAACTCGAGAAGCTGATCTCCGACACCGACCGCCAGATCCGCGAGACGTTCGAGCAGACGTTCGAGGCGGCCGCGCGCAACTTCGAGGAGGTCGTGGCGCAGCTGTTCCCGGGAGGAAGTGGCCGCCTGCGGCTCGTCGCCGAGAAGGAGGGGCCGGCCCGGACGCTCGGAGGCGAGCAGCCGCCGAGCGACAACGAGGCCGACGGCGATGGCGCCGAGCAGTCGGACGCCGAGTCGGTCGAGGACGAGGAGGAACAGGAGGTGCTCGGCGTCGAGATCGAGATCAACCCGGCGGGCAAGGAGATGAAGCGTCTGTCGCTGCTGTCCGGCGGGGAGAAGTCGATGACGGCGCTGGCGTTCCTGTTCGCCGTGTTCCTCGCGCGACCGTGCCCGTTCTACATCCTCGACGAGGTCGAGGCCGCGCTCGACGACCTCAATATCGACCGGTTCCTCGGCCTGCTCGGCAGCTACTCGAAGCGCGCCCAGTTCATCGTCGTCACCCATCAGCGCCGGACGATGGAGGCGGCCGACTTCCTCTACGGCGTGTCGATGAGCGGCGACGGCGTCTCGAAGGTGATCTCGCAGCGGCTGCCGCCGCGCGACGAGCGCGCGCCACGCGCCGAAGCCGCGGCGTAGCCGGTCCCCGTCGATTGACCGCGCCCGGCGGCCGGACTAGGCTCGCAGGCGCTCGACTGACTCACGATCGAAGGGATCGGGACCATGGCGCTATTCGGTGGACGCAAGCGCAAGCAGCGACTCGAGGAGGCCGGCGTCAACGCGCCGGCGCAGATCGTGTCGGTCAACGACACCGGCATGACGATCAACAACAACCCGCGGATCGCCTTGACCCTGCAGGTGGCCCCGACGGACGGGTCGGCGGCGTTTCAGGTGAACAAGAAGGTGACCGTGTCGCGGGTCTCGATCCCCCGGCCCGGCGACGCTCTCGCGGTCCGCTACGACCCGTCCGACCACGACAACTTCGAGTTCGTCGCGGCGTCCGAGGACACCGCCGGCGCCGCACCCGTGGGCGCGGAGAACCCGTTCCTCGATACGGCGAGCGCGGGGCAGATCGCGTCGGCGGCCGCCGCGGATCCAGGCGAAGTGCAGCGCGGATCGGCGTCCGAGCTGCTCGCCACCGGCCAGCGGATGACGGCGATCGTGCGCGAGTTCTCGCCGACCGGCCAGACCGTCGGCCAGGTCGACCCGACGAAGCCGGATCCGAACGACCCGCTGTACGTGTTCAAGGTCGAGATGCCGACAGGCGGAGGCAGCCCGATCGAGGCGGTCTTCATCCACCGAGTGCCGGAGGCGAAGGTCAGCACGCTGGCGCTGGGCGAGCAGCTCGGCGTGGCGGTCAACCCCGCCAACCCGACGCGAGAGGTGGCGATCGACTGGGGTATGTCGCCGGTGGCGTGATCGGGCGCTGCTAACTTCGCGCGCCGATGGCGCGCGACTGGAGCGATCTGTTCATTGTCAACGGCGCCGGTGCCGGCGAGACGCCCGAGCCCGACACCGAAACCGGAGAGCCACGGGTCGGCCGCTTCCGCCGCCTGCGCGAGAGCCTGCGGCGGACGCGGCAGGCGCTCACCTCCGAGATCCACTCGACGCTGTTCGAGGAGCTCGACGATCAGACGTGGGAGCGACTCGAGGAGGCGCTGATCTACGCGGACGTCGGTGCCCAGACAACCGCCAAGGTCGTCGGCCAGCTCGAGCTCGAGGCGACCAGCGGCGAGGTCTCGGGGGGCGAGCAGCTGACCGAGCGGCTGACCGAGCTGCTCGCCGGGATCGCCCGCACCGGCGAGGATCGGATCGATCTGCGGGCCGAGCCGACCGTGATCCTCGTCGCAGGAGTCAACGGCACCGGCAAGACGACGACCGTCGGCAAGCTCGCCTGGCATTTGAGCAAGGAGCTCTCGCGCAGAGTCGTGCTCGCGGCCGGCGACACGTTCCGTGCTGCCGGGGTCGAGCAGCTCGAAGTGTGGGCGGAGCGGGCCGGCGTCGGGTTCGTGAAGGGGGCGCCCGAGGCCGATCCGGGGTCGGTCGCCTACGAGGCGATCGCAGCGGGCCGCCGCGACGGCGCGGACGTGGTGATCATCGACACCGCCGGGCGCCTGCACACGCAGGACGACCTGATGGCGGAGCTGGCCAAGGTCCGCAGGGTGATCAGCAAGCAGATCCCGGAGGCGCCGCACGAAACGCTGCTGACCGTCGATGCGACGACCGGGCAGAACGGCCTTCGCCAGGCCCGGCTGTTCTCCGAGGCGATCGGCGTGACCGGGCTCGTGCTGACGAAGCTCGACGGCACCGCGAAGGGCGGGATCGCCCTCGCGATCGCATCGGAGCTCGGGATCCCGGTGAAGCTGATCGGGACCGGCGAGCAGCTCGAAGACCTGCGGCCGTTCGACGCGACCGATTACGCCCGCGCGCTGATCAGCTGACCGGCGCTGCGCGCCGCAAGCGAGCGCTACTCGACGAGCGGCGGCTCGCGCAGGTTCGTGTTGATCTGCGCCGACAGAGCTTCGGATGCCGCTCTCGCGGCCGCTCGCCGCTCCTGCTCGTCGGCGTTCTCGAGCACCGCCTGCTCGTAGGCGTCATGCGCTGCCTCGTAGAGCTCGCGCTCCCGCCCGGTGTCCTGCGCGGCCTGGCGGCGCAGCAGCTCGGCCCGCTCGGCGATCACAGCCGCCGGCTCGTCGGCCGAGTGGTGCTCACGCGCCACCTCCTCCCTGGCTAAGGTGAACTGATGCTCGCCGGTGCGGACCGGCCGGTAGCGCGTCGTGGCGATCGAGATCGAGCCGTCGTCCTCGGTGCTCGCCGTCACCTCCCAGCGGGTGTACGGCTCGATCGCCGCTAGCCACCGCTGCCGGCTGTCGAGCACGTCGCGGTTGGCGCGGCGCTCGAGTCCTTGCCCCGTCAGCTCGGCGACGTGGGCCCAGCCCCAATGGGTCGTGATCAGGGTAATCCCGACAACCAGCGCCACCAGCGATGTCCCGTTGAAGCCCGAGGCGAACCCGTCGATCGCGCCAAACGCCGTCAGCAGCACCCCGAGCACGAGCGTGACCGCGGTCAGCGTGACGCCTATCGCGACGACCTGCCTGCGCGCCGGGCTCGGGCGAGTCTCCTGCGGTCGCCCGACGACCGCCGGCAGCTGGTCGAAGTCCTCGCCGAGCAGCCGCTCGTCCGGTTGCCGGCCAACCAGATCCGCAAGATCCTCTTCCGGGGGCATCGCCCTGAAGGTACTCTCAGTGGTGACACGCCGCGACCCATTTCGAAGGGGCCACACCATGCCACTCTTCTTCTTCACAGTCGAACAGCAGGAGCGCGGGATCGTAGAGCGCTTCGGGAAGTTCGTCCGGGTCGCGGGACCCGGGCTGCAGACCAAGACGCCATTCATCGAGCGCGTCGCCGGGCGGATGAGCCTCCAGGTCGAGCAGCTGAACTCGCAGATCGAGACCAAGACGAAGGACAACGTGTTCGTCCAGGTCAAGCTCGCGGTTCAGTACAAGGTCGGCGCCACCGACCAGCAGGTACAGGACGCCTACTACAAGCTCGACGACCCCGAGGTGCAGATGCAGTCCTACGCGTTCGACGTGGTCCGCTCGCACATCCCGAGCATGGATCTCGACGAGGCGTACGCCGACGCCGACACGATCGCGATGCACATCCAGGACACCCTCCACGCCCAGATGGCCACCTACGGCTACGAGATCGTGAAAGCGCTGATCACAAACATCGAGCCCGACCAGCGGGTCAAGGACGCGATGAACAACATCAACGCAGCGCAACGAAATCAGGTCGCCGCCTCGGCCCAGGGCGACGCCCAGAAGACGCTCGCCGTCAAGAAGGCCGAAGGCGAACGGGAGACGATGCGCCTGCAGGGCGAAGGCGTCGCCGCGGAGCGCATGGCGATCGCCAATGGCCTGCACGAGTCGCTCGAAGTCATCGCCCAGCACGGGCTGGATATGAAGGAGGCGATGGCGCTCGTCGCGCTGACCCAGTACACGGACATGATCCGGGCGCTGGGGGAGGCCTCGAACACAAACACGGTGCTGCTGCCGCATTCGCCGAGTGCCGTCGGCGATCTGATGTCCCAGATCCGCGACGGGATCCTGATCGCGGATGCGGCAAGCGACACGAGCCCCCGTCCGCGCGCGATCCCAGCCCCGCCTGGCGGGGCCGCGGCGGGTCGCTGAGCCCACGCTGCGGCGCCACTAACCTCAACCGAAGATGTTCGACTCGCTCTCCGAGAAGCTGCAGGCGACGCTCGCTGACGTCCGCGGCCGCGGGACCCTGACCGAGGACGACATCAAGGCGGCGATGCGCGAGATCCGGCTGGCGCTGCTCGAGGCCGACGTCAACTTCAAGGTCGTCAAGAGCTTCACCGAGGCGGTCAGGGAGCGGGCGCTCGGCGCCGACGTCGTCGGCCAGCTGAACCCGGGGCAGCAGGTCGTCAAGATCGTCTCCGACGAGCTGACCGAGCTGATGGGAGGCGCCGCCCGCGACCTCGCGTTCTCCCCGAAGCCCCCGACGATCGTCCTGATGGCGGGCCTCCAGGGCTCCGGTAAGACGACCGCGACCGCCAAGCTCGCTCGCTACCTACGCAAG
Organism: uncultured Solirubrobacterales bacterium; assembly: GCA_963788565.1. GTDB lineage: Bacteria > Actinomycetota > Thermoleophilia > Solirubrobacterales > Solirubrobacteraceae > Palsa-465. Next base: position 148,029 of record CAWBHJ010000004.1, read on the forward strand.
GAGCACTCCTCATCGGTCGCAATGGCCGCATGCGACGTCTACCGCCCCGCCGCGGTCGACCAGCTGGTCAAGCTCGGCGCCCAGCTGGGCGTCGACGTGTACGAGCAGGGGACCGACGCTAACCCGGTCGAGATCGCGAAGTGGGCGCGCGAGCGGGCGATCTCCGAGGGCAAGGACGTGCTGATCGTCGACACGAGCGGCCGGCTGCACGTCGATCAGGAGCTGATGGCCGAGCTGGCCGAGATCAAGAAGGCGATCAAGCCGCACGACGTGCTGCTCGTGGTCGACGCGATGACCGGTCAGGACGCGGTCAACGTCGCGGAGCAGTTCGCCGAGACCGTCCAGTTCGACGGGGTCGTGATGACCAAGCTCGACGGCGATGCCCGGGGCGGCGCTGCGCTGTCCGTGAAGGCGGTCACCGGCACGCCAATCCTGTTCGCGTCGACCGGCGAGAAGCTCGACCAGTTCGAGCGGTTCCACCCGGACCGGATGGCCCAGCGGATCCTCGGCATGGGCGACGTGATGACGCTGATCGAGAAGGCCGAGTCGCTCTCCTCGGAGGAGCAGGCGGTGGAGCTCGAGCGCAAGCTGCGAAAGCAGGAGTTCGGGTTGGACGATTTTCTCGATCAGCTCAAGCAGATCCGACGCCTCGGCCCGCTGCAGTCGTTGCTCGGAATGATCCCTGGAATGGGGAAGGAGCTTCGCGGGGTCAAGGTCGACGAGCGGCAGTTCGACCAGCTCCAGGCGATCATCCTCGCGATGACCCCTCAGGAGCGCCGCCACCCCGAGCTGATCAACGGCTCGCGCCGGCTACGGATCGCCAAGGGCTCGGGAACCAACGTGCACGCCGTCAAGCAGCTGATCAAGCAGTTCGAGCAGATGCGCAAGGTGATGAAGCAGGTCGCGCAGGGCCGTATGCCAGATCTGGGAGCCCTGATGCGGGGCGCACGCTAACCTCAACGGCCACATGGCAGTCAGACTCAGGCTTACAAGGATCGGATCCCACAAGAACCCCATCTGGCGGGTGGTGGTCGCTGACCAGCGCTCGCCGCGCGACGGCCGGGTGATCGAGACCGTCGGGCACTACAACGCCCAGACCAACCCGTCGACGATCGTGCTCGACGAGGAGCGCGTCCGGGATTGGCTGGCTCGCGGAGCGCAGCCGAGCGGGACCGTCAAGAAGCTGCTGCGCACGCAGGGCATCAGCTAGCGGGCCGGGGCCTCGATCTCATGAGGGAGCTGCTCGAGTACCTCGCGAAGGGGCTCGTCGCGCATCCCGACGAGGTCCGTGTCGAGCAGGTCGAGGATGCCGACGCGACCGTGCTCGAGCTGTCCGTGGCTGACGACGACTACGGCAGCGTGATCGGCCGCGGCGGGCGCACCGCGAGTGCTCTGCGGACCGTGGTCAAGTGCGCCGGCGTCAAGCAGAAGCGCCGCGTCTTCCTGGACATCGTCGAGGACTAGGCGTGAGCCGCGGCGGGCCCCTCCGCGCGGGCCGCGTCGGGCGGCCCCACGGGCTCGACGGCAGCTTTCACGTGATCGATCCGACGCCGACGCTGCCCGACGCCGGGGGGCGGGTGATCGTCGACGGGCGCGAGCTGGTGATCGTCCGGCGCGCGGGAGACGACCGCCGGCCGCTCGTCAGGCTCGAGGGGGTCGGCGACCGCGCGGCCGCCGAGCAGCTGCGAGGGCTCGAGCTGATGGTCGATCAGGTCCGGGCGCCCGAGCTGCCGCCGGACGAGTGGTGGCCCGAGCAGCTCGAGGGCTGCGCGGTCCGGGACGGGCAGCGGTCCGTCGGAACCGTTCGGCGGGTGCTCGGGCTTCCTTCCGTGGATGTCCTGGAGGTTGCGCGTGCCGATGGTGGAGCGGATCTGCTGGTACCGCTGATCCATGACGCGGTCCGCGCCGTCGACCCGGACCGACAGGAGATCGAAGTCGACCTGCGGTTCCTCGGCGAGGGCTGATGGAGATTGACGTCTTCACGCTGTTCCCCGAGGCGTTCGAGTGGTTCGAGCGCCAGCGCCACGTGGCGAACGCGCTCGCCCGCGGCACGCATCTCGAGTACGTCAACTACCGCGATCACACGCCGCTGACCGCCGGCCAGGTGGACGACACCCCGTTCGGAGGGGGCGCCGGGATGGTGCTGCGCGTCGACGTGGTCGAAGCGGCGCTCCGCGCCCGCTACGGACGCGACCCGGTCGCTGTGCGGGAGCAGCGGCGGGTGATCGCCCTCACCCCGACCGGCCGGCTGCTGGATGACGCGGTCGTCGACGAGCTCGCACGCGAAGGCGCTCTGACGCTTCTGTCCGGCAGGTACGAGGGGTTCGACCAGCGGATCGTCGAGCACTTCGCGAGCGACGAGGTGTCGATCGGCCGATACGTGCTCGCCGGCGGGGAGCTCCCCGCGATGGTCGTGGCCGATGCGGTGCTGCGCAAGCTGCCAGGCGTGCTCGGCGACGAGCGCTCGGCGGTCGAGGAGTCGTTCAGTGCCGCGCTCGAGGGCGCGCCGGAGTACCCGCACTACACGCGGCCCGCCGAGTACCGCGGCTGGCGTGTGCCCGAGGTGCTGCTCTCCGGCCACCACGCCAGGATCGAGGAATGGCGGCGCGAACAGAGCCGGGCACGCGCGCAGAGCGGTCCGCTACCATGACTCCTTCGCGGGCGGGGCTGAGCGGTTGTGTGCCCAGCTTTCCCCGCGCTTCACTCTGCCGGCGCTTCGGCGCCCAATGATTGTTATGAGCACCGTGATCGACAGCTTGGAGCGCGAGCAGCTCCGTCGGGCGCCGGCCTTCGACGCTGGCGATCGCGTCCGCGTCCACTTCCAGGTCGTAGAGGGCCAGCGGCGCCGGACGCAGGTGTTCGAAGGCGTCGTGCTCAAGCGCCAGGGCCACGGAGCCCGCGAGACGTTCACCGTCCGCAAGCAGTCGTTCGGCGTCGGGGTCGAGCGGACATTCCCGCTCCACTCGCCGAAGATCGAGCGGATCGAGATCGCGGCTCGGGGGGATGTGCGCCGCGCGAAGCTCTACTACCTCCGCGGGCGCGTCGGCAAGCGAGCGCGCGTGCGCGAGCGGCGAAATGTCGGGATCGAGCAGGCGGTTGATCGGGAGCTGCTGAATACGGCGGCCCCCGCCGACTCAGCTGCGGAAGCGGCGGCCGCTCCCGACGACTCAGCTGCGACAGCGGCTGTCCCTGCCGACGGGGCTGCGGCGCCTCCCGACGAGACGGTCGCTCAGGACGAAGCCACGCGAGCAGCCGCGTCGGCAGAGACAGCCGCTGAGCCTGTTGAGGCCGAGGCCGCGCCCGAGGAGCCCGAGGCCGCTGCTGCTCCCGAGGAACCTGAAGCAGGAGAGCCTGAATCGGCTCCCAAGGCTGCTAAGGCAGAAAAGCCGGAGGAGTGACGAGCGGGCGGCAGTCGCCGGCGGCGCTCGACACGAAACCGGACAAGCCGATGGCCAGATCCTCCGGTACCAAGGCGCCAAAGTCGACCTTGAAGTCGATCATCGAGCTGATCATCACGGTGGCGATCGCGGTCGGGCTCGCGCTGCTGATCCAGGCGTTCATCGTCAAGCCCTACCGGATTCCGAGCGGCTCGATGGAGCCGACGCTCCACATCGGGCAGCGGATCCTCGCCAACCGGCTCACCAGCCACCCGAGCCTCGGCGACGTCGTCGTGTTCCACCCGCCCGCCGGCGCCGATCCGGAGAACGCCAGGTGCGGCGACCCCAACCAGGGCGCCGGGCACCTGCAGGCGTGCGACACCCCCACTGTGCAGCAGTCCAGTCAGACCTTCATCAAGCGGGTCGTCGGCATCGGGGGCGACACGATCAAGATCATCAACGGCCACGTGATCCGCAACGGCGTGCGCGAGAAGGACTCCTACATCCTGCCCTGCGGGGGAGATCCTTCTTGCAATTTCCCGGTTCCGATCAAGGTTCCACCCGGGGATTACTTCATGATGGGCGACAACCGTGGCGCATCGGACGACAGCCGATTCTGGGGACCCGTCCCCGACAAGCAGCTCATCGGTGTCGCCTTCTTCACGTACTGGCCGCCGGACCGAATCGGCTTCCTCTAAGCCTGTCTCGATCAAGGCCGCGAAGAGCGGCGGCCGGCCGCGGAAGCGCGGCGGGCGCGCCGCCCGCCGGCTGTTCAAGTTCGACCGCGAGCTGGGCATCCGGTTCGTGGCGGGCGCGGACGAGGCTGGACGGGGCTGCCTCGCCGGTCCGCTGGTCGCCGCAGCCGTGTTGTTCGACCTCGAGCGGATCGGCCCGGCCGAGGTCCGCGCGCTCGGCGACCTGAATGACTCCAAGCAGCAGCTGCCCGAAGCGCGCGCGGAGGTGTTCCCGATCATCTTCCGGACGGCCGCGAAGGTCGTCGTCGTGTCCAGGTGCGCTCCGGGGATCGACTCCCGCGGCCTGCACGTCACCAACCTTGCCGCGCTCCACGACGCGCTCGCCCGCGTTGCCTGCCCCGGCTGCATCTGCCTGAGTGACGGGTTCCCGGTCGCCAAGCTCGGGCACGAGCAGCGCGCGGTGGTCGGCGGCGACGCCAAGAGCGCGGCGATCGCGGCCGCGTCGGTGATCGCGAAGGAGACGCGGGATCGCTACATGCGCCGGGCGGACGCGACACACCCGGGGTGGGAGTTCGCCGCCCACGTCGGCTACTCGACCCCCGAGCACCGCGACGCGATCGAGCGGATCGGCGTCTCGCCGTTGCACCGCCGCTCGTTCCAGTCGGCGGCATACCAGCAGCTCGCGCTGTAGTCCCACGGCGGCCGCCGCGGCCCTCTCCGAGTAGGGCTACCTCGCTCGAATGCGTCGAAATAACTACTTCGCGTCTCGATGCGGACGTATAGTGGCCGCACAACGTCCACCCTGTCCAAGGGGCACAGCCGGAGGGACGCGCAGCGTCCCGAAGAGAACCACTGAGGGGGGTTGAAGTAAATGAGGACCGCAAACGGTCTTAGGATCGCGGCGCTTGCATGCGCTGCGGTCGCCGCAGTGCTGATCGTTGCGCCGAGCGCAATGGCGGCAACCACGCAGTACGCAATCGGCAAGCCGCTCTGCAAGGCGGCGAAGCCGGGGCAGGCGACCTGCTTCGCCGAGCGCAAGATCCTCGTCAAGAAGGGAACCCCGGGCGCGCGGGCGTTCACACCCGGCGCCGGCGCGACCGCGAACGCTGCCAATCCGAACGCGCAGACGATCGGTCCGGCGGGCGGGATCACGCCGTTCGACCTCGCGACCGCGTATGGATTCAACTCCGCCGCGAGCGCGTCGAGCCAGACGGTCGCGATCATCGACGCATTCGATGATCCGACGATCGAGAGCGACCTGCAGACGTTCGACACCCAGTACGGGCTCGCGACCTGCACGACGGCCAACGGCTGCTTCAAGAAGGTCAACCAGAGCGGCGCGCCGTCGCCGCTTCCGGCGACCAACACCGGCTGGGCGGGTGAGATCGCGCTCGACGTCGAGAGCGTCCACTCCGTCTGCCAGACCTGCCACATCCTGCTGGTCGAGGCGACCACCAACTCGTTCGCGAACCTCGAGGCCGCCACCAACGAGGCGGCGACGCTGCACGCGACCGAGATCAGCAACTCCTACGGTGGCCAGGCGACTCCGTCCTCGACGGATCTCGCGGCCTACAACCACCCCGGCACTGTCGTCACCGTGTCCACCGGCGACGACGGCTGGTACGCCTTCGACCAGTTCGCGCTGGGCGGCGGCACCAATTCCGGGCTGCCGGAGTTCCCGTCGTCGGCGAACACAGTCGTCGCGGTCGGCGGAACCTCATTGTTCCTCGGCCAGGGCGGCGCGCGGCAGTCCGAATCGGTGTGGAACGACAACGGCACGAAGGACTACTGGGAGCAGAACTTCTTCCAGCCGCTCGGTGCCACCGGTGGCGGCTGCAGCCCCACAATTCAGGCGCAGGGCTGGCAGTCGCACGTGCCCGGTTGGGCGAACACGACGTGCGGGAAGTTCCGCCTGGATGCCGACGTCTCCTCGGACGCCGACTACCTGACCGGGATCGACACGTACGACACCACCGGGGCGAGCGGCTGGTCCACGATCGGCGGAACGTCGTTCTCCGCGCCGACGATCGCGGCGGAGTTCGCGCTCGCAGGTGGAGCGCACGGCATCAACTATCCCTCCCTGACGCTGTACGGCCACAATGGCAGTTCGTCGCTCTACGACGTTACCGTCGGCGGCAACGGGTACTGCGGCGGCATGGGCGCAGCCGGCTGCGGGAACGTCAACAACCTCGGAGACGGCCCGCTCGACTGTGCCTACAACAACGCGGGCACGGCCGTGGCCGCCGGCAACGGCGCGTGTGACGCGGCTCCCGGCTACGACGGACCGACCGGCGTCGGCACGCCGAACAGCCTCGCTGCGTTCACCGCGACCGGTCCGGCCGTGACGATCAGCGGCCCCGCCCTGGTGTCGCCCGGAACGGCCGCCACGTTCAACGCGACGGTCACCGACCCGTTCCCGGGCGGTGCACCCGCGACGTACACGTGGAACTGGGGCGACGGCACCACCGACACGGTGCCCTCGACCAGCTTCACCAACTCGAAGGCGCACACCTACACCACCGGCGGCTTGAACCGCACGATCACGTTGAGCGTCAAGGACAGCTACGGCGTCACCGGCACGAAGACGTTCGTCGTGTCGGTGTGCTGCTCCGCCAACGGTGCCGGCACGCTCGCGGCGAACACGACCTCGGTCGTGAATTCGACCACCGCTCACACGATCGCGTTCACGTACACCCCCGGTGCTGGCGGTATGTCGGCGGGCGCCGTGACGCTGGTGGTGCCGGCCGGCTGGAGCGTCCCGTCGACGACGGGGACAGCGGCCGGGTTCACGACCGCGAGCGGAGGGACCGTCTCGGTCTCCGGCCAGACGATCACCGTCTCGGGCCTGAGCCGCGGCACAACCCAGCCGATCACGATCACCTACGGGGCCCGGGGCTCCGGCGGCCCGGGCGCGACAACCCCGAGCACGGCCGTTGGCAACCAGACCTGGCAGGCCAAGGAGAAGTCCACTTCCGGTGGCACCTTGACCAACCTGGCCAGCTCCCCGGTGATCAAGGTCACCTGAGCGCAACCCCCTGTCTCGCGACGGCCCGGCCCACGCGCCGGGCCGTCGTGGTTAAGGCGACATCGGCCGCTCAGAACGCGCCCTCCAGGTGCTCGAGCCCGAGCAGGCGTCCCGAGCGGTCGAACGTGATCCCGATCGCGTCGAACCGGAGCGCGCTCGCGAACGGCCGCCCGGGCCGATCGCTCAGCCAGCTCGCCGCCATCCTTCGCACCTGCTGGCGCTTGCGCGTGTGAACCGACTCGAATGGGGTGCGACCTGCCGCCGCCCGCCGTGACTTGACCTCGACGAACGCCAGCGTCTCGCCGTCGAACGCGACGATGTCGAGTTCGCCCCAGCGCGTCCGGTAGTTGCGCTCGAGGATCCGGAATCCCCGCCTGACGAGGTGCTCGGCGGCCAGTTCCTCGCCGGCGTCGCCGAGCGATTTGCGCCGATCCTGACTCACCGAGCCGACGCTACGCCGCATCCCGTGAACCGTGTGCGTCGCTCTGTTCCAACTCCGCGCAATTCCGCCCGGCCGGTTTGAACAGAGTTGGAACGCGGCGTCACCCACGTCTCACACGGACGCACGTAGCGTCATCGGCGTGCTCGCACGCCTCGCCACATTCGCGATCGACGGTGTCGAACCCCGCCAGGTCTGGGTGGAGGTCGACATCCGCTCCGGGCTGCCGACATTCACGATCGTCGGGCTCGGGGACACCGCGGTCAGAGAGTCCCGCGACCGAGTGCGCGCCGCGATCCTCAACTCCCGCTTCGAGTTTCCGCAGACCCGGATCACCGCGAACCTGGCGCCCGCGTTCCTGCGGAAGGTCGGCCCGGGTTTCGACGCCGCGCTCGCGCTCGGGGTGCTCGCGGCGAGCGGGCAGGTCCCAACGTCGTCGCTGCGCTCCTATGCCGTGTTCGGCGAGCTGTCGCTGAGCGGCGATCTGCGCGACTCGCCCGGCGCGCTCGCCGTCGCCGAGGGCGCCCGCCGGGCGGGGCTCACGCGCCTGGTCGTGCCGACCGAGCGCGGGCGCGAGGCGGCGCTCGTCGACGGGCTCGAGGTGATCGCCGTGCCGACGCTGCGAGCGGCTGCCGAGGTGGTGATGGGCGCTCGCGCGCCCGATCTGTCCGACCTTCCTCGTCGACCCACGCCATCAGGTGGCGGCGAGCCCGACCTCGCGGACGTCCGCGGCCACGCGACGCCGCTGCTCGCACTCGAGATCGCCGCCGCCGGCGGTCACAACCTGCTGCTCGAGGGCGCCCCGGGAACCGGCAAGACGATGCTGGCTAGACGGCTCGTCTCGATCCTCCCGCCGATGAGCCGGCGCGACGCCGTCGAGGTCACGCGCATCCACAGCGTCGCGGGTCTGTGCGCCGACGGGCTGATCACCCGCAGGCCGTTCCGCGCGCCGCACCACACGATCTCCGCCGCGGGGCTCGTCGGCGGCGGCTCGCCGCCGCGCCCGGGCGAGGCGACGCTCGCCAACCACGGCGTTCTATTCCTCGACGAGCTCTCGGAATTCCAGCGCTCGAGCCTCGAGGCGCTCAGGCAGCCGCTCGAGGACGGCCGGGTCACGATCGTCCGCGGACAGCGCGCGCTCGTGTTCCCGACGCAGGTCATGCTGATCGCAGCGACCAACCCGTGCCCGTGCGGGTTCGCGGGGGTGGGAGACCGGTGCCAGTGCGGGGAGGCTGACTTGCGCCGTCACCGCCGGCGCTTGAGCGGGCCGCTGCTCGACCGGATGGACCTGCTCGTGACCGTCGAGCGCCCGACCGAGCAGGAGCTCCGTGCGCCCCCGGTCACCTCCTCGGAGGCGGCGAGCGCCCGGATCGCGGAAGCCAGGGAGCGACAGCGCTCGCGCCTCGCCGGCGACCCCGCACGGTGCAACGGCGAACTCGGGGCGCGGGCGCTACGGCGCCACGTGCGGCTCGAGCCGGCCGCCGAGCGCGTGCTCGCGAGGGCGTACGCCGCCGGCGCGCTGAGCGCGCGCGGGCGCGACCGCGTGCTGCGGGTCGCGCGGACGATCGCGGACCTTCAGCGCCGCGAGGTGGTCGCGGCGGAGAACGTGCTGAGCGCGCTCGGCCTGCGGCAGCGCGGGTCGGGCGAGGACCCGTCATCGTGGGCGGAGGCCGCGTCGGGATGACCGAGGCGTGCGACCGTCACCTGGCGCGGGCGTGGCTGCTCGACCGCCTCTCCGGGAACCTCGATCTCGTCCGCGGACGGATCGACGAGGTGCTCGCGCTCGATGACCTCGAGTTGATTACGGCGGTGGGCGGCGACGCGGCGCCGCGGCTGAGAGCGGCGCTGGACGGGTTCGACGGCGACCGTGCGCGGGCGGCCGCTGATCAGGGCGGGGTCGAGGTGATCTGTCAGTGCGACCCCGCCTTTCCCGCTGGCCTCAGGGCGCTCCCGAGTGCTCCCGGCGTGCTGTACGTGGCCGGGGGACTCGAGCGCGGCCTCGAGCTGCTTCGCGAGCAGCCGGTCGCGGTCGTCGGAGCCCGGAGGGCGTCCCAGTACGGGCTCGAGGTCGCGCGCTCGCTCGGACGTGGCGTCGCGTGCAGCGGCGTGACGGTTATCAGCGGGATGGCCGCAGGGACCGACTCCGCCGCGCACGAGGGCGCCCTGTCGGTCGGCGGGCCCACGATCGCGGTGATGCCGAGCGCGGCGAACCGGCCGTACCCGGCGGCGAAGCGGTCGTTGCATCGGAGGCTGGTCGAGCTCGGCGCTGCGGTGTCGGAGCTTCCGCCCGGCGCCGAGATCCGCCGGTGGATGTTCCCCGCCCGCAACCGGCTGATCGCCGCGCTGTCGGCGATGACCGTGGTGGTCGAGGCGCGCCATCGCTCCGGGGCGCTGGTAACCGCGCGCCACGCGGCGGCGCTGGGACGGAGGGTCGGCGCCGTGCCCGGGCGCACCACCTCACCCCAGGCAGCCGGCCCCAACGGGCTGCTCGCCGTCGGCGCGGCGGTCGTCCGCGACGCCCAAGACGTGCTCGACGCGCTGTTCGGCGCCGGCGTCCGCCGGGCGGGAGCGGCGCCGCGGGCGGAGCTCGAGCCCGAGCAGGAGCGGTTGCTCGATGCGGTCGCGAGCGGTCACGACACGATGGACGCGCTCGCGCGCGCCGGGATCGAGCCGGCGGCGGCGCTCGCCGCGCTCGCGGCGCTCGAGATCGGCGGCTACATCCGTCGCGAGCCAGGAGGGAGGTTCGGCGTGCAACCCGGCGTCTAAGTGCTCACGACGACGACCACTAAGCTCGATCGATGGTCCCCGGACGGATTCCGCGAGTGCTGTCGATCGCGGGCTCGGACTCCGGAGGCGGAGCCGGGATCCAGGCCGATCTGAAGGCGTTCGCCGCCTGCGGGGTCCACGGAATGACTGCGATCACGGCGATCACCGCGCAGAGCACGGTCGGCGTCACCGCGGTGCATCCGGTCCCTCCCGACGTGATCCTCGCGCAGGTCCGCGCCGTGGCCGAGGACATCGGCGTCGATGCCGTCAAGATCGGGATGCTGGGCGACGCGACCACGGTCGAGGCGGTCGCGCTGTCGCTCGAGGAGCTTCCCGACGGCGTCCCCGTGGTGCTCGACCCGGTGATGGTCGCCGAGTCGGGCGCGATCCTGCTCGCTCCAGACGCGCGGGAGGCGCTGGTCGCGCTGATGCTCCCGCGGGCGACCGTCGTGACCCCGAACGTGCCCGAGGCGCGGGCGCTGGCGGGGTCGGATGGGGAGGAGGGGCCCGCCGCCGGCGGACCCGACCGACCACTCCCGCCAGACGCTCTCGCTCGCAGGGTCCACTCGCTCGGCCCGCGCGTGGTGATCGTCACCGGGGGGCACCGCGATCAGCCCGTCGACGTCTTCTTCGACGGCGAGCGGCTCGTGGAGCTCTCCGGCGAGCGTCACCCGGTGGGGGCGGCGCACGGTTCCGGCTGCACGCACTCGTCGGTGCTCGCGGCGCGGCTGGCCTGGGGGGACGATCCGCTCGAGGCGGCCGGCGTCGCGAGGGAGATGGCCGCGCGCGCGGTCCGCGACGGGTTGCACGACGTCGGGGCCGGGGCCGGGCCAGTGGACGTGCTCGGGATTTCGAGACTCAGGTCGTAGAATCTCCACATGCGTTTCCTGCGGATGAAGCCGGGCCATGGAGAGGTTCTGATCGCCGAGGGAGACGTCGAGATCGCCGACGACGAGGAACGGCTGGTCGAGGAGTTCCGCAAGCAGCTGGACGAAGGGCTGTGGGCGGCGGTGCCGGTCGCCGGTCCCGGCGGCCAGCGCGAGTCGCTGATGGTCCGCTCGTTCGAGGACATCCCGCGGGATGCTGACCGCGTGATCTTCTTCCCGCGGGCGGCCGGCGGCCGGTAGGCCCGCGTGATCCTGGCGCTTGCGGCCACCGCGCTCGTCGCGATCGCGCTGCTCTCAGATCTGATCATCCCGCGCCTCGACACGGCGTGGCAACGGATGCGCGCTCGCCGCAAGCGCGTCCCGGAGACGCTGCTCTACGACCCCGGCCGCGAGCGCCGCGCTGAGGCCCGCGCCCGGTCGCTGCTGCGCTCGTGCGTCGACGACGAGGAGTGGACGATGTACCGCGACCTCGGGTTTATCCGGGTGTGGGGCGCGCAGGCCGACGGTCCGGCCGACGCGGACGGCATCGCCGGCGCGGCGTACGCGTACCTGATCTATCCCCACCGGCCGATCATCGCCTACCTCGCCCAGACCCACCGGCTGCTCGGCGAGTACTGCGTCGCGTTTCCCGACGAGACCCGGCCCTACGGCAGCGCCCGCCTGCCCGACTCCGACGACGTGCTCGCCAAGTGGATGGCGCTGACCGGAGACGAGCGGCGGCTGATCGGGGAGGCCAACATGCACCTCCCGGGCCGCCAGCTCGACCCCGACCAGGTCAGGCGCGACCTCTGGCGCCTGTCGCAATGGGAGCGCAGCCGGATGCGCTCGGCTGCCGCGGGGACGGCCGCGACCGAGGAGCAGCCGCACAGCTGAGCACGGATCGGCCGGCGTCCGGCGCCACCGATCGCTCTGTACAGTGGCCGCGTCATGGCGACGCTCGACCCAAAGCACCGAAGCCACTCGCTGACCGAGGGTCCTGAGCGCGCGCCGGCCCGTGCCTACCTGAAGGGCATCGGCTACGACGACGAGGCGCTGAGCAAGCCGATCGTCGCGGTCGCGAACACGTGGATCGAGACGATGCCGTGCAACTTCCACCTGCGCGCGCTCGCGGCGAAGGTCAAGGAGGGGATCCGCGCGGCCGGCGGGACGCCGATGGAGCTGAACACGATCGCGATCTCGGACGGGATCACGATGGGCACGCCGGGGATGCGTGCCTCGCTGCCGAGCCGGGAGGTGATCGCCGACTCGATTGAGCTCGTCTGCGACGCGCACATGTTTGACGCCGTGATCGCGATCTCGGGCTGCGACAAGACGATCCCGGCGACCGTGATGGCGTTGTGCCGGCTCAACATCCCCAGCGTGATGCTGTACGGCGGCTCGATCCTGCCCGGTCACTTCCACGGCGAGACGGTCACGATCCAGGAGGTGTTCGAGGCGGTGGGCCGCTACGACGCCGGCACGATCACCGAGGAGGAGCTCCACGAGCTCGAGGACGCCGCGTCCCCCGGCGCCGGCGCCTGCGGCGGCCAGTTCACCGCCAACACGATGGCGATGGCGTTCGAGGTCCTCGGCATCTCTCCGGCGGGATCGATGGTGCCCGCGACCAACCCCCGAAAGGCCGAGGTCTCGGCCGAAGCCGGACGGCTGGTGATGGACGTGCTGAGGCGCGGCCAGCGTCCGAGCGACATCATCACTCGCGACGCACTCGAGAACTCGATCGCCTCGATCGCGTGCAGCGGCGGCTCGACCAACGGCGTGCTCCACCTGCTCGCGGTCGCGACCGAGATGGGCGTCGAACTCTCGATCGACGACTTCGACCGGATCAGCGAGCGCACGCCGCTGCTGTGCGACCTCAAGCCCGGCGGCCAGTACGTCGCTCCGGATCTCTACGAGGCCGGCGGCGTGCCGCTGCTGCTCAAGCGCCTGAAGGACGCCGGGCTCCTGCACGCCGACGCGCAGACGGTCACCGGCCAGACCGTCGGCGAGGTCGCCGACGAGGCGCGGGAGACTGAAGGGCAGCGCGTCGTGCGGACGCTCGACGACCCGATCAAGCCGACCGGGGGGCTCGCGATCCTCCGCGGCAACCTCGCGCCGGAGGGCTGCGTGGTCAAGCTCGCAGGCCACGAGCGGCTCAAGCAGAGCGGTCCCGCCCGGGTATTCGAGTCCGAGGAGGACGCGATGGCCGCCGTCCGCACGCGCTCGATCAACGCGGGCGACATCGTCGTGATCCGCAACGAGGGGCCTTCCGGGGGCCCGGGGATGCGAGAGATGCTCGCGGTCACGGCCGCACTCGTCGGGGAGGGGCTCGGCGAGGACGTGGCGCTGCTGACCGACGGACGCTTCTCCGGCGCGACCCACGGGCTGATGGCCGGCCACGTTGCACCTGAGTCGGTCAAGGGCGGCCCGATCGGACTCGTCCGCGACGGTGACCTGATCACGCTCGACGTCGAGGCCCGGCGGCTCGACGTCGACCTCTCAGACGAGGAGCTCGAGGCGCGCAGGCAGGCGTACAGCCCGCCGGAGCGCCCGTACCCGGGGCCGGCGCTGGCGAAGTACGCCCGGCTGGTGACGAGCGCCTCGCTCGGCGCCGTCACGCGCTAGCCGCTCGCCGCCGGCCGCAACCCCAGCCCAGCGTGAAATTCCGCTGTCGCCGGAGTTGGTTCCGGAGTGGACTCGAGTAGAATCTTCCGCGTCGTGCGGTGCAAGCCGCGTTGCAGGAGGGCGATCGCTCAGGGGCGAATCTTCTTGTACGCCTTGGGCGGTCTGTAGGCTTTTCCGAACCACAGTGGCTCTCGTTTCGCAATCACGGCCCCGTAGGGCCAGCAGCGGATTCGGGCGCGGCGCGCCGCCCCGACGGAGTCGCCGCGGTCTGTGGGCCCTCGCGGGCGTCCTGCTGGTCGTGCTCATCGGCGCCGGCGTCGGGGCGCTGATCATCTCCTCGGCGTCGGCGAGCCTGACGCCCGACTCCTCGGCGCTCGCCAAGGTGGGAATGCCGCTCGGCGGCGGGAAGATCTCGAGCGTGGTCGTCACCGGCGGTCGCCGCGGGAATCTGATCCCGGTGGTCGTGCGCGGCGACCGGATCTGGCCGAAGGGGACGATCCCCGCCGGTGAGCGAATCACGCTCGCCGTCACGGTCAAGCGTCCCGGTTGGATCTCGTGGCTGACGGGATCCTCGGAGAAGATGCATCTGACGTATGTGACGCCGACCGCGAGCGTCAAGCAGTCGTACGTAACACTGAAATCCGGCGCGCCGTTGCAACTGCACTTCACCAAACCGGTTGCGGCAGTCACCTACGGCCCGAGCGCCCAGCAGATGAAGCGCCATCTGGTCTCGCCGATCGACGACCAGGTGACGCTGGCACGGTCGGCCGATGCCGGCTCGGTGTGGATCTCGGCCGTCCCGCGCACGTGGGAGACGGCCGGGCCGACAGTCGTCAGCTGGTTCCCGGCCGGCACCGCGGCCGCGGCCGTCGCGAACCCGGCCCCCGGTGGCACGATCAAGCCGGGGACGCCGATCTCGCTCACCTTCTCGAAGACCGTGTCGGCGGCGCTCGACGGAAAGATGCCGCCGGTGGCGCCGATCACGCCCGGAACCTGGCATCAGGTGAACAGCCACACGATCGTGTTCCGTCCCGAGGGCTACGGGTACGGGCTCGGTGCGCACGTGACCGTCAGCCTCCCCGCGGGCGTCAAGCTCATCGGCGGCACGGCGAGCGGCGCGGCCACGCTAGGGGCCTGGACGGTCCCGCCCGGGTCGACGGTGCGGCTCCAGCAGCTGCTCGCCTCGCTCGGGTACCTGCCGCTGTCGTTCAAGGGCGCGACCGTCGGCTCCTCGCCGCAGGACCAGGAGAACGCGGCGATCGACCCGCCGAAGGGAGACTTCACCTGGCGCTACGGCAACGTCCCGGACGCGCTGCGCTCGATGTGGCAGGCAGGCACCTCCGGCGTCATGACCCGCGGCGCGGTGATGGCGTTCGAGAACGACCACGGCATCACCGCCGACGGGGTCGCCGGGCCCACCGTGTGGAAGTCGCTGCTGAGCGCCGCCGTCGCGGGTCACAGCTCGAGCTTCGGCTACACGTTCGTGTCGGTCAGCACGTCGTCGCAGAGCCTGTCGCTGTGGCACAGCGGCCAGACCGTGATGACGACCGCGGTCAACACCGGTATCCCTTCGGCGCCCACGGCGACCGGCACCTACCCGACCTACACGCACTCAGAGTCGGTGACGATGAGCGGCACCAACCCCGACGGCAGCCACTACTCCGACCCGGGCGTTCCGTGGGTCAGCTACTTCAACGGCGGTGACGCTCTGCACGGCTTCCTACGCGCCTCCTACGGCTCGGCCCAGAGCCTCGGCTGCGTCGAGATGCCGTACGACGTCGCACACAGGGTGTACGGCTACACCCCGATCGGCACGCTCGTACACGTGACCTAGCCGGTCGGCATGCCGGAAGGCATGGTTGGTGCCGTGGCGAATAGCGTCCACGCGATGCACTCGCCGGAATGGACAGCCGCGCTGGAATCGTTCGACCAGGATCTCGCGCGGCGAGCGGTCGCCGAGAAGACCCGGCGCGCGTACGCGATCGACTCCGGCCAGTTCGCCGGGTGGGCGACGAGCCGCGACCTCGGGCCGGCCGAGGTGGGCGTGCGTGACCTTCGCCGCTACCTCGCCGCTCTGTCCGAGAGCGGCAGGGCGCCGTCGACGATCGCGCGCAAGCTCGCGGTGCTCCGCGGGCTGCTGCGGGTTCAGACGGAGAACGGGCTCCGCACGGAGAACCCGGCGGAGCTGCTCAGCTCGCCGAAGCGTCCGCAGCGGCTGCCGCGTGTGCTGAAGCCCGCCGAGGTGTCGGAGCTGCTCGACCGGATTCCGGCGACGACGCCGCTCGAGCTGCGCGACCGGGCCCTGTTCGAGCTCGCGTACTCATCGGGCCTGCGAGCCGAGGAGCTCGTCTCGCTGGACCGTGTGTCGATCGACTTCGATGCCGAATCCGTGCGGGTCGAGGGGAAGGGGTCGAAGACCCGGCTGGTCCCCGTCGGGGAGCACGCGCGCCGCGCGCTCGAGCGGTATCTCGAGCGTGCTCGCCCGACCCTGGATGTTGCAAACCAACGCGCGCTATTCCTGTCCAAATCGGGCCGGAGGTTGTCGACCTCCGACGTGCGCCGGCGGCTGCGGATCTGGAGCCGGCAGGCGACATCCCGCGCTCCCGCGGTAATCGACGCACATCCGCACGCTTTACGTCACTCTTTCGCGACTCATTTGCTCGAGGGAGGCGCAGACCTGAGAGCGATTCAAGAACTGCTCGGACATGCATCCATCTCTACAACCCAGGTCTACACTCGGGTAGAGTCGGGCCGATTGAGGACTGCCTACGAACGGGCGCATCCTCGGGCGTGACTGGTTGGGGGTTGTCG
Source organism: uncultured Solirubrobacterales bacterium (assembly GCA_963788565.1). Taxonomy (GTDB): domain Bacteria; phylum Actinomycetota; class Thermoleophilia; order Solirubrobacterales; family Solirubrobacteraceae; genus Palsa-465. Next base: position 164,630 of record CAWBHJ010000004.1, read on the forward strand.
TGGAAACGAACGTCAAAGCGATCGAGCTCCAAGACCTCTGGCGGCGTTACAAGACGGAGGACGACGAGCGGGCACGCGAGCGGCTGGTGGTCGCCTACTCGCCGCTGGTCAAGTACGTAGCGGGACGGATGAGCTCCGGCCTGCCCGGCCACGTAGAAGAGGCGGACCTGATCTCGTACGGCCTCGGCGGGCTCGTATCCGCAATCCAGCGATTCGATCTGTCGCGGGAGATCAAGTTCGAGACGTACGCGATCACGCGGATCCGCGGCGCGATCATCGACGAGCTGCGCAACCTCGACTGGGTCCCGCGATCGGTCCGCTCCCGCGCGCGGGAAATCGAGCGAGCCAACATGAAGCTCGAGGCACGGCTGCAGCGGGCGCCCACCGACGAGGAGATGGCGTCGGAGCTGGAGGTCTCCGTCGAGGAGTTCCAGGACAGCCTGCTGCAGATCTCGACCTCGACGATCGTCGCGCTCGACGAGCTGTGGAGCGTGCAGGACTCGACCGGCGACCAGGTGTCGCTGCTCGACACGCTCCCCGATCGCGATGCGCCCGACCCCGAGCAGCTCGTCGACCAGTCAGAGTTGCGCGACCGGATCGCCGACGCGATCGCGGCGCTGCCCGAGCGGGAGAAGCTCGTGGTCGCGCTCTACTACTACGAGAACCTGACGCTCCGCGAGATCGGCGAGGTCCTCGGCGTCACCGAATCGCGCGTCTCGCAGCTGCATACGAAGGCCGTGCTGCGGCTACGTTCGAAGCTCCAGGGCGAGCTGGACTAGCAGGGCCGGCCGGACGCTGGCCCGTGGCGACTGCCCGGCGAGCGGAGCGGTCTCCGCGCTAACACGGAGCGGAGCGAGCGAGGCCTGGAGCCGGATCCAGTATCCGGCGGAGGTCGGCCGCGACGGCGGCCGGGCTCTCGATCAGCTGGCGTCTCGTGTAGCGAAGCACGACGAATCCGGCGAGCCGGAGCTCGAGGTCGCGCTGGTGGTCGCGCTGCAGCTGTGCGGGGCTTCGGTGGCCGCGCGGTCCGTCGATCTCGACGACGAGCCGCCGATCGGGCCAGTAGGCGTCGACCAGCCAACCGTTGAGGTACTCGTTGACGAGCGGGATCGGGAATCCGTGACGCTCGCAGAACTCGAGCAGCAGACGCTCCGGCTCGCTGCGAGTGCTCGCGAGCTCCGGGAGATGGATCGCCAGGGCTTCGTGCAGGGCTGCGGACCCCGCGACGCCGCGACCCATCATCCGCTGCAGCTCGGAGGAGTCGAGCATGTCGTGGTAGTCGGCGTTGGCCAGCGCGAGCCGTAGCAGGCCTCGCGCCCCGGTTGCGGCGAAGTCGAGGAGGGCCTGGGAGGGGGTCGTGACCGGGAGGCCGCGGTGCTCGATGCGCTCGAGACGTCGCCTGCCGTGAACCCTGACGCCGCCGTGGTCGATGATCCGGCGCGGGGTACTCACGTGTATCGCGGGCGGGGGGAACTTGAGGAGCTCGAGCCACCAGGCCGCCGTGCCGTGACTGAGCATCGCCCCAGGCCCGGCGTACAGCAGTGCCGCGGAGAGCTCGGTCTCGGTCGAGGCCGCCGTGTGGCCGACGGCGTAGACGCGCGGCAGCTCCTGATAGAGGTAGCCAACCGCGCACCATCGGCGGATCGTCGTCTCGCCGATGTCGAGCGCGCACAGCTGGTCGTGACGAACGCGCCCAAATTGCCGGCCCGCCAACGCCCCAAGCCGAACTTTGGCGTTTGACCGCCACCCTCCGGCGGTGAATCGCCATTCATCGTCGCTGCGGGGCCGGGCCATGCCCCAAAGCATGCGATCGCCGCCTGCGACGGAACAAGGCGCAGTCGCGTCAACGCTGCGCCAAAACTGCGCCAATTCGGTTACTGGCCCCAAGCGGTAAGGTCGCATTTTCGCCGCATCGAAGGAGAGGAGACAGGCATGCACAAGGCCGCGGATCGGATTCGTAACGTGGCGCTCGTCGGCCACCGGGGTAGTGGCAAGACGTCCCTGCACGAGGCGCTGCTGTTCAGCGGGGGCGCGGTAAACCGGCTCGGATCCGTCGTCGACGGCAGCACGGTGTCGGACACGGACCCCGACGAGAAGGCGCGGCAAATGTCGATATCGACCACTCTTTCCTCCTTTGAGTGGCAGGACCGCAAGGTCAACCTGATCGACACCCCGGGGGACTCGAGCTTCGTCGCCGACGCGCTCGGCGCGCTCAGAGTCTGTGAATCCGCCGTGTTCGTGGTCAACGCCGTTATGGGAGTCGAGGTGCACACCACCCGGCTGTGGCAGCGCGCAGCCGAGCTCGACCTCGCCCGCCTGGTGTTCGTCAACATGCTCGACCGCGAGCGCGCCGACTTCTTCCGCACGCTCGACAGCCTCAAGTCCGCCTTCGGCCAGCACGTCGTCGCCACCGAGATCCCGGTCGGCTCCGAGCACGAGATCTCGGGCGTGATCGACCTCGTCGACATGAAGGCCTACCGGTACGACGGAGACGGCCGGGACAACTGCAACGAGATCGAGATCCCCGACGAGCTCGTTGACCAAGCGCAGGAGTACCGCGAGAAGCTGATGGACGAGGTGTCGGAGTCCTCGGACGAGCTGATGGAGCGCTACCTGGAGGGCGAGGAGATCTCCCATCAGGAGATCGTCACCGCGCTCAAGGAGGGGACCAACCACGGCCACCTGTTCCCGGTCACGTGCGGCGTCGCGGCCCGCAACCTCGGCACCAACCGCCTACTCGACGCGATCGTCGAGGACCTCCCGAGCCCGGTCAAGCACGGCGGCCTGGAAGTGGGGGACCTGACCCTCGAGCCGGTCGAGGACAAGGAGCTGTTCGCGTACGTGTTCAAGACCCGCGCCGACCCGTTCGCCGGGCGGATCAACCTGTTCCGCGTCTACCAGGGCGTGATGCGCCAGGACTCGCAGGTGCTCAACACGCGTACCCACACCAAGGAGCGGATCGGCCAGCTGGTGACGTTCGAGGGCAGCCAGACAGGCCACACGACCGAATTCGGCCCCGGCGACATAGGCGCGGTCGCGAAGCTCAAGGAGACGAAGGCGGGCGACTGGCTCGCCGCGCGCGACGAGCCGATCGAGATGCCCAGCATCAAGCTGCCGGCGCCTGTGATGGCGTTCGCGATCGAGCCGAAGAGCAAGGGCGACGAGGACAAGGTGTTCACCGCGCTCCGGCGGCTGCAGGAGGAGGACCCGACGATCGACCTGCACCGCGACCCGCAGACCGCCGAGCAGATCGTCGCCGGGCTCTCGCAGGTGCACGTCGAGGTGATCGTCGAGCGGCTGAAGTCGCGCTTCGGCGCCGAGGTCAACCTCAAGACGCCGCGCGTCCCGTACCAGGAGACGATCCGCAAATCCGCCAAGGCACACGGCCGGCACAAGAAGCAGACCGGCGGCCGGGGTCAGTTCGGGGACTGCCACATCGAGGTCGAGCCGCTGGAGCACGGCACCGGGTTCGAGTTCGTCAATGCGATCAAGGGTGGCGTGATACCCACAGGGTTCATTCCGGCGGTCGAGAAGGGAGTCCGCGAGGCGATGGACAGCGGCGTCGTGGCCGGATACCCGGTGAAGGACGTTCGGGTCAGGCTCTACGACGGCTCGTACCACACGGTCGACTCCTCTGAGATGGCGTTCAAGGTGGCCGGCTCTCAGGCTATGAAGCAGGCGCTCGAGGCCGCCGGGCCGGTGCTCCTCGAGCCGATCATGGAGGTGACCGTCAACGTCCCCGAGGACGCGGTCGGCGACGTGATCGGCGACCTCAACTCCCGCCGCGGGCGGCCGCTCGGAATGGAGCCGGTCGGCGCGGGGATGACCGAGGTCAAGGCCGAGGTGCCGATGGCGGAGATGCTCTCCTACGCGCCCGACCTGCGGTCGATCACCGGCGGCCAGGGCGAGTTCACGATGGAGTTCGCCCGCTACGAGGAAGTTCCTGGCCACCTCGCCTCGAAGGTCGTCGAGGAGGCTAAGTCGGACGAGGCCGTGAAGGCCTAGCGCGCTCGCGGACGGCGGCCGCCCACTTTCCGGCGTAATGCGCACGGAGGCTTGCGGACGGGCGCATCCCGTCCGCTAAGCTCGCCCAGCGTGACCACGAAGGACATCCGTGCGTCCACCGCAGATGCGCCCACCGCCTGCGACGTTTGCGGGCGGACGTTGCTGAGGGGCGAGCACGCCCACCCGTATCTCGATGGCACGGCCCGCCGGTCCGTATGCGAGCTGTGCACCGGCCGCGCGATACAGGAGGGCTGGATCCGCGAGGGGACCATGCCCGACTACGAGGGCCGCGACTCGTCGTCCGACCGCCGGCGCTCGCTGCTCGGCCGATTGCGCAGGCGCCGCGAAGACGTCGCCCCGGCCGAGGTCTTCGACGACGTGGAGGAGGATGACTCAGCGCGGCGGAGTGCGCCACCGGCGCGCCAAGCGTCGCGGATCCGAGAGCCCCGCCACGTCCACGCGATCCCCTCGAGCGCCGAGCACAAGGTGAGCGTCGCGATCGACGCGTTCAACAGCTCCGAGCATCCCCGGACGCTCGCCGGGATCGCACGCTCGCTTGGCCTGCCGATCGTGTCCGTGCGTCCCGTCCCGGGCCGACCGAGCCTGGTCGAGATCGTCGCCGCATGGGAGCTCACCTGGTACCGGTACGAGATCGACCTCGCCGACGGCGAGCGCGCGGCCGTGCGCGTCGCGGCCCAAGGTGATGAGTTGAGCGAGCTCGACGGCGCCCAGCTCCAGGAGAACGTCGTCTGTGACGAGCGGGGCCTTCTCGCTCTAGACGATTGACGTGGACGAAGGTTCGATGGCCCCTCTGGGTGCCGCTCATTAGCATCCACCGACCGTGATCTACTGCGTAGTTCCCGAGGCGCTGGCGGATGAGCTGTTCGAGAAGCTGACCGCCTACTACGCCGACGACCCCCACGTCACCGTGATCGTCGACCGCCGGCGCGCGTCTCGGCGCGAAGCGGGTTCGAGTGGCGGCGGCGCCCGCGAGCGCCGCGACCGGCGCCGCTCGCGGGTCCCCGGCGAACTCCCGCCGCTGGCCGGCGACTGACGCGGTGGCCGCCGCGACTCTCCGTGTGGCGCCCGTTACGACGACGACCACTCGCCGTTGCGGCTGATCCTGCACGTCGACGGCGGCGCGCGCGGCAACCCTGGGCCGGCGGCAATCGGGGTGGTCGTGTCCGAGCCCGGCGGCGAGGTGATCGACGAGCTCGCGGAGCGGATCGGCGTCGCCACCAACAACGTCGCCGAGTACACGGCGGTACTGCGCGCGCTGCAGCGGGCGCGGGAGCTGCAGGCCTCGGAGGTCGAGATCATCGGCGACTCCGAGCTCGTCGCGCGTCAGCTCGCCGGCGCGTACAAGGTCAAGCACCCGGCGCTCAAGCCGCTCTACCAGCAGGCGCTTGCCGCACTGCGCGAGTTCGATGCGTGGAGCGTCCGCAGCGTTCCGCGCGCGGAGAACGCCGAGGCGGATGCCCTCGTCAATTCGGCTCTCGACGCCGCCTGATTCGCCGTAGAGTAGGAAGGGCATGGCGGATTCGGTGTCAAGCGGCGTGGAGGAGATCCGGCGGCTGATCGCGCATCGGGGTCGGCATCCGGTGATCAGCCTGTACCTCGACCTCGACCCCGAGCAGTTCCCGACACCGTCCGCGAGGTCCACGGAGATCCGGTCGCTGATCGACACCGGGGCGAAGCAGATCGAGGCCAGCGACGGCCTCGAGCACGGCGATCGCATCGGCCTGCGAGAGGACCTGCGGAGGATCGACTCGCTCCTGTCCTCGCCGGACGCGCCGTTCAAGGGCGCTCGCGCGCTCGTCGTGTTCAGCTGCTCGGCGGAGAACCTGTTCGAGACGATCAAGCTGAGCCGCCCGGTTCAGCGACAGGTCGTGATCGAACCGACGCCCTATGTCGCACCGTTGATCACGGCGATGGAGCAGCGCCGCTGGCTCGTCGCGCTCGTCAACCGCCGCTCCGCCCGCGTGCTCACGGGCTCCGGGGACGGGCTCGCCGAGCGCGCCCGCGTGGACGACGACGTGCACGGCCGGCACGAGCGCGGCGGCTGGTCCCAGGCAAACTACGAGCGCAGCATCGAGGACGAGGTCGAGCATCACCTCAAGCGCGTCGCCGAGATCGTCAACCGCCGCTGGCGCGCCGAGCGCTTCGACCGTGTCGCGATCGGCGGTCAGCTGGAGACCGTGCCGCGGTTCGAGAAGCTGCTTGCCGACGAGGTCCGCCGGAGTTTGGCGTCCGGCCGCGTCGAACTCGACCTGTCGAGCGCGACCGAGGATCAGATCCGCGAGGCCGTCGAGAAACTCGTAGAAGAGGAGGAGAAGCGGACCGAGCGCGAGCGGCTCGACCGCCTGGAGGACGCGCTGGGCGCGGGCGGCCGCGGCGCCGGAGGACCCGAGGCCACGCTCGAGGCGCTCAACGAGCGGCGAGTCGCGACGCTGCTGCTCGAGCCGGGTTTCGACGGCCGCGGGAAGCGGTGCGGGAGCTGCGGGCTACTCCTGCTCGAGGGCGATGATCGGTGCCCGGCCGACGGCTCGGAGCTCGAGGAGATCGAGCACTTGCGCGAGGCGGTCGTCGAGGCGGCGGTCGCCCAGGACGCGGACGTGCTCGTGGTCCGCTCGTACCCCGACCTCGGCCCGTACCGCGGGATCGCGGCGCTGCTGCGCTTCTAACCGAACTTCTGACTCGCGCTTCTAGGCGTCCCGAGTCAGCCGGCGCCGGCGCCGAACATCTCGGGTAGGCGCGCGGCGAGCCCGAAGTCGCCGCGAACCGAGGCACGCCCGGACAGGACCAGCACCACCGCATCGGCGCTGCCGGTCGCGACCCGCATGAAATCCGGCAGCGACATCGACACCGAGAGCCTCGGGCGAACCGCGGCACCCGGCCGGGCCCGCGCCCGTCCGTCGGCGATCTCAATCGTCCAGCGGATCGGGGGCGCGCCGGTCGCCGGCCTGCTCAGCTCGTATTCGAGCTCGCCCGCGAACCCCGCCGCCGCGCCCGGCACGAACGACCGGGCCATCCCCCCGAAGATCGTGCGCTGGCCGAGGTTCGAGCCGAAGCGCCGCTCGACCTGGACGTCACTCCACGAGCCCACGATCCTCGCGAGCAGGCGGAGCATCGCGGGCCGCACCCTCACGGCGTGAGATGTTATGCGCTCGTGCACGCCACCGACTCCGCCCCTCACCGGCTAACCTGCTCGGAGTGACCGATCCCCTGATCGAGCTACGGATGCGGCTCGACGAGGCCGCGGCGCGGTTGCGGTCTGGCGAGCTCGAGCCGGACGCGGCGCTGGCACTGGTCGAGGAATGCGCACGACTGGCCTCTGAGGCATCGACGCAGGTCGATGAGCGGGCGCGCGCGGCGCTCGAGCCGCTGCCCGACCTGCCGGGCCAGCTGCCACTCCCCGCCGGATAGTGCATCCGGCAGCGGTGGCACCCGCGTATCCCGACCATCTTCGGGTTGAGGTCGAGCGGTACCTGGAATCGCTGCGCTTCGGCGCGCAGCCGGCCTCCGAGGGGCTCCAGGAGGCGATGCGGTACTCGCTGCTCGCCGGCGGCAAGCGGATCCGGCCGGTGCTCGCGCTGGCGACGGGCCAGGCGGTCGGCGTCCCGCGTCCCGAGCTGCTCCCGCTGGCAGGGGCGATCGAGCTGATCCACACATACTCGCTGATCCATGACGACCTCCCCGCGATGGACGACGACGACGTGCGCCGCGGGCGGCCGACCTGTCATAAGGCGTTCGGCGAGGACGTCGCGATCCTCGCGGGGGATGCCCTGTACGCGGAGGGGTTCCGGCTGTTGCTCTCAGAGCAGCGTGGCGAGCCGGCGGACCTGCTCGCCGCCGCGCTGAGGCTCGCCGCCGCCACCGGCGTCGATGGCATGGTCGGCGGTCAGTACATCGACGTGTCCGGCACTGCCCCAGCCGGTCCCGACGGCCTCAGGGAGCTGCACGAGCTCAAGACCGGGCGGCTGATCGCGGCGAGCGTGCAGTGCGCCTTGCTAATCGCAGGTAACCTCGAACCTGACACAATCAACGCCTTCGGCGCCTTCGCGAGCGAGCTGGGCGTCCTCTTCCAGATCGTGGACGACATCCTCGACGTGATCGGTTCTCTGGAGACGCTTGGCAAGCCACAGGGCAGCGACGAGCGCCTCGGAAAAAGGACATACGTGACCGAGTTCGGGCTCGACGGAGCTCGCGAGCTGTCCGAGCGCTCTCATCAGCGAGCCCGCTCCGCGCTCGCGGAGGCCGCGCCGGGCGGAGCGCCCGAGCTGGAGCAGATAACCGACTTCATCGCGACCCGGACCCACTGAATGAGCCGCCTTCTTCCGAACATCGACCAGCCCGCCGACCTCCACGGTCTGAGCGACGAAGAGCTCCAGGCCGTCGCGCAGGAGGTGCGCGAGCACATCATCGACACGGTCGGCGAGATCGGCGGACACTTCGGCGCGAACCTCGGGACGTGCGAGATCGCGGTCGCGTTGCACTCGCTCCTCCATTCACCAGACGACAAGATCCTCTGGGATGTCGGCCATCAGGCCTATCCCCACAAGATCCTCACCGGGCGCCGCGACGAGCTGCACACGATTCGCAAGTACAACGGGCTCGCGCCGTTCTGCTCGATCGGCGAGTCCGAGCACGACATCATGGGCGCGGGTCACGCCTCGACCGCGATCGGGTACGCCGTTGGCATCAAGGAGGCGATGCGGCGCGGCAGCGGCCCCGACGCGAACGTCGTGGCGGTCGTCGGCGACGGCGCGCTGACCGGCGGCGTCGCGTTCGAAGCGGTCCACCAGGCCGGCGGCCTCGGCACCCCGATCGTCGTGCTGCTCAACGACAACGGAATGTCGATCGCGCCGAACGTCGGCGCGCTCTCCAGGTATTTCAACCGCATCCGTCTCAACCCCAAGCTCTGGCACGCGCGCGAGGACGTCGAGGAGGGCCTGACCAAGCTTCCGGTCGGGATCGGCGCCGCGTTCGAGCGGCTCGGTCCGCACGTCAAGGAGTCGATCAAGGCGTTCTGGGCCCCGGGCCTCTGGTGGGAGGAACTCGACTTCGCGTACATCGGCGTGATCGACGGCCATGACGTGCGGGCGCTGCGGGGGGCGCTGCGCGACGCGCTAGCCGCCGAGCGACCGGTCGTGGTCCACTGCGCGACGGTCAAGGGCAAGGGCTTCGCCCCAGCCGAGGAGGGCGGCCTGGAGGGCATGGAGAAGTGGCATGCCGCCAAGCCGAAGTCGATCTCCGGCGGTGCGCCGGCGAAGGCCGCGCCGTCGAAGTGGGGCGGCGCGCCGCCGCCGCCCGCCTACACGCAGGTGTTCGGCGAGGCGCTCGTCCGCGAGTGCCGCCGCGACGAGCGGATCGTCGGGATCACCGCGGCGATGAACTCCGGCACCGGCCTGAACATCCTCCAGCGGGAGCTGCCCGACCGCTACTTCGACGTCGGGATCGCAGAGCAGCAGGCGATGCTGTTCGCCGCCGGGCTTGCGCTTCAGGGGTGCAAGCCGGTCGCGGCGATCTACTCGACGTTCCTGCAGCGCGCCTACGACCAGATCGTCCACGACGTCTGCCTGCAGAAGCTGAACGTGGTGATCGCGATGGACCGGGCCGGCCTGGTCGGCGACGACGGGCCGACCCACCACGGCGCGTTCGACATCGCCTACCTGCGCTGCCTGCCGAACATCGTCCTGATGGCGCCGCGAGACGAGGCGATGCTCGTCCACATGCTCCACACGGCGTTCGTCTACGACGACGGCCCGATCGCACTCCGCTACCCGCGGGGGAACGGGATCGGCGTAGAGCTTCCCGCGCAGCCCGACGTGCTCGAGATCGGCACCGGTGAGATCCTCCGCGAGGGGGATCGCGTCGCGCTGCTGGGCTACGGCAGCGGCGTCGCGAAGGCGCTCGAGGCCGCGGAGATCCTGTCCCAGCACGGGATCGAGGCGACGGTCGCCGACGCCCGCTTCGCGAAGCCGGTTGACGCCGGCCTTGCGGCGCAGCTCGCGGCCGAGCACGAGCTACTCGTGACGGTCGAGGAGGGCGTGCTCGCGGGCGGCTTCGGATCGGCCGTCTGGGAGACGTTGTCCGACGCCGGTCTCGGGGTGGGTGGGGCCCGCATCCTCCGCGTCGGGCTCCCCGACCGGTACGTCACCCATGGCGCGCCGAAGCTGCTGCACGAGGAGGTCGGGTTCACGGGCGAGCGGATCGCCGAGCGGATCGAAGCCGCGGTCGCCGACCGCGAGGGCGAGCAGCTCCGGCATTAACTGAAACGACCCGCCGTGGCGGGCCGTTCCAGTGGGAGGAGAGAGTTTCGGCCTCCGGGGGGTGTCAGGAAGCCGTGGCGTAGCTCGTCATGAAGCTGAGCGACGCCTGCACCGCGACTAGCGCGGACAGCGCGATCGCGGCGGGCGCCTGACCAGCGAGAGCCAGCGCCAGCGCGCCGGCAGCGCTGACAAGCACCAGTGCGCCGTCGATCCCGGTGTGCGCCGCGACCGAGTCGCGTCGCGATGGCACGACCACACCGAGCCCGGAGCCGGTGACGAGCGCGCCGAGCAGGCCGAGCACGATCAGCCCCGCCGCGCTCACGGGGAGCACGATCGGGGAGAGCATGATCACCATGCCGCTGACGGCCTCGACGGCCCCATGGGCGGAGAGAGTTAAACGATGCGGTCGCCGCATGGGATCAGCGTGGACGATTGCCGAGGGGGACACTGTGAGGTCGATCACGTACCTTTACCCGGCCGTGAAGCGAGTTCGGATCGACAGCCTGCTGTCGCAGCGCGGGCTCTTCCCGTCCCGCTCGCGCGCCGCCGCGTCCGTGATCGCCGGCGACGTACTGCTCGGCCCCGGCCGCCAGCGGGCCCGCAAGCCCGGGGAGCTCGTGCCCGAGGACGTCGAGCTCGAGGTGGTCCAGGCGCCGCCGTTCGTCTCGCGCGGGGGGATCAAGCTCGCGAACGCGCTCGACGCGTTCACGCTGGAGGTCGGCGGCCGCCGCGCGCTCGACGTGGGCGCTTCGACCGGAGGGTTCAGCGACTGCCTGCTGCAACGGGGCGCGGCGCACGTGGTCACGCTCGACGTCGCGTACGGCGAGCTCGACTGGCGCTTACGCTCAGACGAACGGGTGACGGTGATCGAACGCACCAACGCGCGCGGGTTGAGGCACGATGATCTGCCCTACGCCCCGGACCTGATCGTGATCGACGTGTCTTTCATCTCGCTGGCCAAGGTGCTCGGAGCGGTGCTCGCGTGCGCCGCCGAGCGATTTGACTGCCTGGCGCTCGTCAAGCCCCAGTTCGAGGTCGGCCGCGGGTCGGTCGGCAAGGGTGGGGTGGTCCGCGACGCGGGTCTGCGCCGGGAGGCGCTGATCGCGGTCGGGAGGGCCGCGCAGGAGCTCGACGCGGCGGTGATCGGGTATGCCGGCTCCGGGCTGCCCGGCCCGAAGGGCAATCGCGAGTCGTTCGTGTGGCTCGCGGAGCGCGGGCGCGAGGGAGTCGAGGATCTCGTGAAGGCCGCGGCGCAGGTGGAGCCGTGAACCCGGTCAGGGTCGCGACGGTCCTGACCCACCGCCGGCCGGAGGAGACCGGGCCGGCGCTCGCGGCGCTCGTCGAGATCGCGCGCGAGGCCGGCGTGGTGCTGCGGCTCGACCCGGAGGAGACCGCCAAGCACCAGCTCGAGCCCGGGCGCTCGCTCGAGCTCGACGCTCCGATCGACCGTGATGTCGACATCTGCTTCGCGATGGGAGGCGACGGCACGATCCTCAGCGGGCTACGGGCGTACGCAGGCACCGAGGTGCCCGTGTTCGCCGTCAATTTCGGCGAGATCGGGTTTCTGGCGACGGTCGACCGCGAGCTCGCCGAGCTCGGCTTCCGGCGCGCGTTCGCCGGAGACTTCGAGGTGCTGGCGCTGCCGGGGATCGAGGCGACCGGACGGGGCGGCCCGTGGCTCGCGATCAACGACCTGGCGATGCACCGCCAGCCGGGGAAGCGGGTGGCGAACCTGATGTATTCGGTCGGGCCCGACGAGGTCGGCCGGGTCCACTGCGATGGCCTCGTGGTCGCGACCCCGGCGGGCTCGACGGGCTACAACCTCGCCAACGGCGGCCCGGTGATGGCGTGGGGGGTGGAGGGGTTTGCGGTCTCGTTCATCGCGCCGCATTCGCTCAACGCCCGCGCGCTCGTGGTCGCGCCGCACGACATCCTGACGGTCTCCAACAGCTCCAACGAGGAGCCGGTCGACGTCAGCGTCGACGGCCGCCCGGTGTGCGTGCTGCCCGCGGGCGAGCGGCTCGAGGTCCGCTTCAAGCGGGCGCAGAGCCACCTCGCGCAGCTGCCCGGGACCACGTTCTACCGGCGGCTCCGGGACAAGTTCGGCCGCCTCGCGACGGCTCCGTAGGGGTCCGAGCGGCCCGGCGGGGGGCCCGATCCGTCGTCGGCGCGTGGTAACACGTTGCACCGTGCTACTCGAGCTCAGAGTCGAGAATCTCCTGCTGCTGGATCGGGCCGAGCTGCGGCTGGCGCCGGGTCTGAACGTGCTCACGGGCGAGACCGGCGCGGGCAAGACGCTGCTCGCCCACGCGCTCGACCTGCTGCTCGGGGGCCGGGCCCGATCCGGAATCGTCCGGACCGGCGCCGCCGAGGCATACGTCGAGGGGGTGTTCTCGCTCCCGGACGGCCTCTCCTCGGAGGTCGTCCCGGATGGCGCCGAGGAGCTCGTGCTGGCGCGGCGGGTGTGGCCCGACGGTCGCACGCGAGCGTACGTCTGCGGCCGCTCGGCGACGGTCGCCGACCTGCGGGAGCTCGGCGGGCGGGTGCTCGCCTTCTATGGACAGCACGAGCACCGCAAGCTGATGCTGTCCGCGGCCCAGCTCGACGTGCTCGACTCCCACTGCGGAGCCGGGCAGCTGGAGCTCCGCGAGCGCCTCGCACGCCAGTACGAGCGAGCGCGCGGGCTCGAGGCGCGAGCCGAGGAGCTCCGCGGGCTCGCGGGCGCTCGCGAGCGTGAGCTGGATCTACTCCGGTTCGAGCTCGACGAGATCGAGGCCGCCGCCCCCACCGAGGAGGAGGCCGGATCGCTGAGCGCCGAACGGGACCGCCGGCGCAACCTCGACGCGCTGCGGTCCGATGCGAGCGGGGCGTCCGCCGCGATCCTGCCGGATGGCGAGGGCGGCGCCACGCAGCTGCTCGCGCAGGCAGCGGCTGTGCTCGACAACGGGGCGGCGATCGACCCCGCACTCGCCTCGCTCCGCGATCGTCTCGAGGCGATCCGCTACGAGTCCGAGGACGTCGGCCGTGAGCTGCGCTCGTACGTGCTGTCGATCGACGAGGAGCCGGGTCGGCTCGAGGAGGTCGAGGAGCGCCTGGCGGCGTTCGCCCGGCTCGAGCGCAAGCATGGCGGCTCGATCGCCGAGGTGCTCGAGCACGCCGACCGCTGCCGTGCCCGGATCGACGAGCTCGACAACGCCGACAGCGCGCTCGAGATATCCGAACGGGAGCTGGCGAAGGCGCGCCTCGAGCTCGATGCGCTCGCGGCCGAGCTGAGCGCCCGCCGGCGCCGCGCCGCGCCCGAGCTGGCGGCGGCTGTCCGCGACCGGCTCGCGGAGCTGGCGATGCCCGACGCGGAGTTCGAGGTCCGGATCTCGGACCGGCCCGACGGCTGCGGCCCGCGTGGGTCGGACACCGTCGAGCTGATGATCGCGCCGAACGCCGGCGTGCCCGGCGGGCCGCTGAAGGAGATCGCCTCCGGCGGCGAGCTCTCGCGGGTGATGCTCGCGCTGCTGAGCGTCGCCCACGGCACCGATCCCGGCGGCTCCGGGCCCGACCAGCCGCTGCTCGTGTTCGACGAGATCGACGCCGGGATCGGTGGCCACACCGCGAACGCCGTCGGCGCCCATCTCCAGGAGCTCGCGCGGGGCCGCCAGGTCCTCTGCATCACGCACCTTCCGCAGGTGGCAGCGGCCGGCGCGAGGCACTTCACGATCGCCAAGGACGCCTCCGTGGTCCCGGCGCGGACGTCGGTCACCGCGCTCGGTGGCGACCAGGTCGTCGGCGAGCTCGTGCGGATGCTCGGAGCGGGCGACGGCGACCGCGCCGCCAGCCAGCACGCCCGGCGGCTGCTGCGGCAGGCGGCCTAGCTGCCTTTCGGGGCGGCTTGAGCGGTGTGTGAAAATGTGTGAACCGCAATTTGGGCTGCGGGAGATGGGGCAAGCACAATGAAACTGGCGAACTTCATCCGTGAACGACGTATCCGTGCTCGCGCGAGGGGGTTGAGTCGCGCGGTCCGGGCGTTGCCGCCCGAGGCCCGCGATGCGATGCTCGAGGCGCTCGAGAGCGACGAGCTGATCATCGGCGCGTACACCGACCGGCGGGGCCGGACGTGCCCGATGCTCGCCGCCCACCGCCGCGGGGCGAGGATCGACGTCGGCGACTTCCCGCGCGCCTGGGACGATTTCGGCCGCGCGCGGCGGCCCCGGGCGGCCACCCGGAGGGAGCTCGAGATCCTCCGCGCGTTGCTCGAGGAATCGGCGGAGGGCGACGCGCCCGGCTCAGCCGAGCCGAGGGTTGCGACTCCGGCGGTGCGCTGAGCGTGGATTCGAGCGTCCGGATCAGCCGCTCCGCGGGGGCGCTTGGGCTGATCCTGCTGCTCGCGGCGCTCCCGCTCGCGCTCTGGCACCAGGTGCTGAGCGACATCCTGGTCTCGTTTCACTGGAGCCTGTCGTACGTCGGGGCGGAGCTCGGCCCGTGGCTGCTGCTGCTTGCCGGCGTGATGTTCCTGATCCCCGTGGCGGTCTCGTCGGGGCTTCACCCGGAGAGCAGGCTGTATCCGCGCGCGCGCCGCTCATACCTCGTTTGGGGCGTGGTCCTCTATCTGCTCGGCGCGCTGCTCGCCGCGCAACTGTTCGAGGTCTGGGGCTACTCCCACTGAGGGGCCCCGAGCGCGGCGAAGGCGCCCGCATCGTCCGCCGCGCTCGCTACCTTGAGAGCACGGATAAACTCGAGCCTAAGGACCTATCGATGGCGGCAGCCGAGACTCGCTTCATCTTCATTACCGGCGGCGTGGTCTCGTCCCTTGGGAAGGGCATCGCCGCGGCGTCGATCGGCCGGTTGCTTGTGGCACGCGGGCTCGACGTGCAGCTGCAGAAGTTCGACCCGTACATCAACGTCGATCCGGGGACGATGTCGCCGTACCAGCACGGAGAGGTGTTCGTCACCGAGGACGGCGCCGAGACCGATCTGGACCTCGGTCACTACGAGCGGTTCACGGATGCCAACACGAGCCGTGCCTCGAACGTCACGGCGGGCGGCATCTACAACAGCGTGATCCGTCGCGAGCGCCGCGGCGACTACCTTGGCGCGACCGTCCAGGTCGTCCCGCACATCACCGACGAGATCAAGCACCGGATCAGGCTGATGGCCGAGTCCTCCGAGGTCGACTTCGTGATCACCGAGATCGGCGGGACGGTCGGCGACATCGAGTCGCTCCCGTTCCTCGAGGCGATCAGGCAGTTCCCCGTCGATGTCGGTCGCCGGCGGTGCATGTTCATCCACCTGACGCTCGTCCCCTACATCGGCCACGCCGGCGAGCTGAAGACGAAGCCGACGCAGCACTCGGTCAACGAGCTGCGCCGCATCGGAATCGCGCCCGACATGGTCGTGTGCCGATCCGAGTCGGCTCTGTCCGGAGAAATCAGGAAAAAGATTGCGTTGTTCGCGAGCTTGCCGGTCGAGGCCGTCGTCTCCGCCCGCGACGTTCCCGACATCTACCAGGTGCCGATCGTGTTCCGGGCGGAGGGCGTCGACGACTACATCCTCCGCGAGCACTTCGGACTCGAGGCCGCGACGCCGAACCTGCTCGACTGGGAGGCGATCACCCGCAAGGCCGCCGAGGCGAGCCGGTCGGTGCGGATCGCGCTGGTCGGAAAGTACGTCCAGCTCGAGGATGCCTACCTCTCGGTGGTCGAGGCGCTCAAGCACGCCGGCGTCCACCATGGCGCCACGGTCGAGGTCGACTGGGTCGACTCCGAGTCGGTCGCCGATCCGGCGGTCGCCGCGCGCCTCGAGCAGGCCGCCGGGATCCTGATCCCGGGCGGCTTCGGGGGACGTGGGATCGAGGGCAAGATCCGGGCCGCGCAGATCGCGCGGGAGCAGGGGATCCCCTACCTCGGGATCTGCCTCGGGATGCAGATCGGGGTCGCCGAGTTCGCGCGCCACGTGGCCGGGATGGACGGCGCCAACTCGACCGAGTTCGACCCCGAGACGCCGTTCCCGGTGATCGACCTGCTTCCCGAGCAGAAGGAGATCGCGGACATGGGCGGCACGATGCGGCTCGGCGCCGACCCGATCAAGCTGCACGACTCGACTCGGATCCGCGAGCTCTACCGCGAGGCGGTCGTGTACGAGCGCCACCGCCATCGCTACGAGGTCAACAACCACCTCCGCCGCCGGCTCGAGTCGGCCGGGCTGGTGCTCTCGGGGACCTCGCCCGACGAGCGACTCGTCGAGGCGATCGAGCTTCCGCGCGACGTTCATCCGTTCTTCGTCGCGTCGCAGTACCACCCCGAGTTCAAGTCACGCCCGGAGCGGCCCGCGCCGCTGTTCGACGCGTTCGTCGAGGCCGCGCTCGAGCGCTCCGAGGAGGCGCCGGCGGAGACCGCCGAGCCGGACGTCTCACACAGCCCGGCCACGTGAGGCGCGCCACCGAGGCCGAGCGCTCCAGGCTCGGCGACACGTTCGCGTCGCTGTGCCGGATCGAGAGCCCGTCTGGCCGCGAGCGGCCGTGCACCGACTGGGTTGCCGCCGAGCTCGACGGGATCGGGGTCGGCGTCGAGGAGGATGATGCGGGCCTGCAGGTCGGCTCGAACGCCGGGAACCTGTTCGCGCGGGTGCCCGGGCGCGGGCCCGAGAGCATCCTGCTGTGCGCACATCTGGACACGGTGCCGCTGACCGCGCCGGTCGACCCGGTGCTCGTCGACGACGGCTGGGAGAACGCCAACGACGCGATCCTCGGTGCGGACAACAAGGCGGCGGTCGCGGTGATGCTCGAGCTCGCCCGCCGCGTGCAGAGCGCGCCCGAGCCGCCCGAGGTCGGGTTCGAGCTGCTGTTCACCGTCTGCGAGGAGGTCGCGCTGCGTGGGGCCAAGGCGTTCGACCCGACGCTCCTGACCAGCAGCTTCGGTTACGTGTTCGACCACGCCTCGCCGATTGGGGAGGTGATCGTCGCCTCCCCGACCTACTACCGGATCATCGCCGACGTCCGAGGCCGCGCCGCCCACGCCGGGATCAGGCCCGAGAACGGCCGCAGCGCGATCGTCGCGGCGGCGCGGGGGATCGCCGCGATGCGCCTCGGCCGGATCGATCCCGAGACAACCGCGAACGTCGGCACGATCACCGGCGGCACGAACGCCAACGTCGTCGCCGAACATTGTCACGTCGAGGCAGAGGCCCGGAGCATCGACCCGACCCGCGCGGAGAGTGTCGCGACGGAGATCGTGGATCACCTCCAGGAGGGAGCGGACGCCTCCGAATGCGATCTCGACGTCACCGTCGAGCGGATGTTCGAGGGCTACCGCACGCGCGGCCGCGAGCCGCAGGTGACGCTCGCCGAACTGGCGCTCCGTGACTGCGGCTACGAGCCCAGCCAGATCGCGACCGGCGGCGGTTCGGACGCGAACGCGCTGCAGACGGCCGGCTTTCCTTGCACCAACCTGGCGAACGGCACCGAGCGCAATCACGAGCCGACCGAGCGCGTCAGCGTCGACGCGCTCGACGGGATGCTCGAGGTCGCGATCGCGCTGATCGAGAATGCGCCGGCGGTGATCCGGGAAGCAGGCGGCACGTGAGCGAGATAGAGCCGTTTTCCGAGGAGATCCAGTGGGAGGGGAAGTTCGCCCAGGCGGGCGTCGCCCGATACCGAGAGCCCGACGGCGCCGAGGTTGCGCGCGACAAGGTCTGGCATCCCGGGGCGGTCGGGATCGTGCCCCTGGACGGTGAGCGCGTCTGGCTGACCCGTCAGCCGCGCGAGGTGGTGGGAGCCGCGGCGTCACTCGAGATCCCAGCCGGCAAGCTCGACGTGCCCGGCGAGTCGCCGCTCGAGACGGGCAAGCGCGAGCTCGGCGAGGAGATTGGCAAGCAGGCCGCGTCCTGGGAGGAGCTGTTCGTGTTCTTCACGAGCCCCGGGTTCAGCGACGAGCGCGTGTGGCTCTATCTCGCGACCGACCTCTCGGACGCCCACGGCGCCGAGCCGGACCCGGACGAGCGGATCGAGATCGTGCCGTGGCCGCTCGACCGGCTCGACGAGGCGATCGCCGAGTGCGAGGACGCGAAGTCGCTGATCGCATTGCTCTGGCTGAAGACGCGCAGCTGAGCGCGGGCGCTGAGCTCGGAAGGACTAACGCCACCGCCGGCGAACCCCGCGTTATGACGACCACGGCGAGCGCGCCGCCGACCCGCCTGACCGAGCTGATGCTCGAGTTCCTGGGCCATCTCGAGCTCGAGCGCGGGCTGTCGCGGAACACGCTCGAGGCCTACCGATCGGACCTCGAGCAGTACGGCGAATACCTGAGGAGGAGCGGCCTCGACCCGCTGACCGTCGGCCCGAACGAGCTCGCGGGCTTCATCACGACGCTCGCCGCCGGCGCGGACGGGCGCCGGCCGGTGGCACCGGCCACGGTCCAGCGGAAGATCGCGTGCCTGCGGTCGTTCTATCGCCATCTCCGCCGCGAGCAGCTGATCGATCACGACCCGGCCTCGGAGCTGCGCGCGCCGCGCTCCAGCGCCCGGCTGCCGCAGGTGCTGAGCCGAGACGAGGTCGCGCGGCTGCTCGCCCAGCCACGCGGAACGAGCCCGGCGGCGCTCCGCGACAGGGCGATGCTCGAGACGATGTACGCGTGCGGGCTGCGCGCGTCCGAGGCGATCGGGCTCGAGCTCTCGGACCTCGATCTGGACGCCGGCATCTTGCGCACCCGCGGCAAGGGCTCAAAGGAGCGGCTGGTGCCGATCGGGAGCAAGGCGATCGAGTCGCTGCGGTCCTATCTCGACAAGGGCCGCCCGCGGCTGGTCGGGCTCCGCGACGAGCGCCGCGTGTTCGTAAACCACCGCGGCGCCGGCCTGTCGCGGCAGGGGCTCTACAAGATCGTGCAGCGCCACGCGGCGGCGGCGGGCCTCGCCGACAGGATGAGCCCGCACACGCTCAGACATACGTTCGCCACCCACCTGCTCGCCGGCGGATGTGACCTGCGATCGCTGCAGGAGATGCTCGGACACGCCGACATCGCGACGACGCAGATCTACACGCACCTGTCGGCCGACCGGCTGCGGGACGTGTACTTCGACTCGCACCCGCGTGCGCAGATCGACCGAGCGCCGTAGAGTCCCGGGACCAGTGGGAATCACGCACTTCGACGAGGCGCCGTCGAACGAGTTCGAGGTCGGCCACCTGCGCGGTCGCTGGACGATGCTCGGCGAGGCCGCCGGCTCAGTCGGGATCGGCGTCAGGCGGATCCAGGTGCCGGCCGGATCGTGGTCGACGCCGGCCCACGAGCACGGCAGCGAGGAGGAGATCTTCTACGTGCTCGGGGGCCGGGGGCTCACCTGGCAGCGTGAGCAGACCGCCGAGATCGGCGCCGGCGACTGCATCGTCTACCACGCGGGAGCAGGGGCCCACAGCCTGCACGCGGTCGAGCCGCTCGACGTGCTCGCGTTCGGTCCACGCCACCGCGCGCCCGGGGTGTCGTTCCCGCGGCTCGGGATGTCGCTCGTCGGACGGCGAGCGATCGATTCGACCCACGGCGTGCTCGAGGGCGCCCCGATCCAGTTCGTGCGCGAGGCTCAGGCCGGCCCGCCGGCGATCGGGGACGAGCCGGGCCCGCGGCCGGTGACGATCGTCAACGTCGACGCGGTATCCGGGCGGGAGTTCGGGCGCTCGAGGGTCCAGGCGCTGCGGCGGGACCTCGGCGTCGCCGTCGGATCGAGGACGACCGGCATCCAGCACATCGAGGTCGCCCCGGGTAAGGACGCCTCGCCGCAGCACTGCCACTCGCTCGAGGAGGAGCTGTTCGTGGTGCTGGACGGCGACGGCACGGTGATCCTCGGCGATGAGTCGACGGAGGTCCGGCCGGGCCACGTCGTCGCGCGACCCGCCGGCACCGGGGTCGCCCACATGTTCCACGCCGGCGACGAGGGCCTGACGTTCCTCGCGTACGGCACCCGCGAGCCGGGCGACCTCTGCTACTACCCCCGCTCGAACAAGGTGTCGTTCCGCGGGCTGGGGGTGATCGCGCGGGTCGAGCCGCTCGACTACTGGGACGGGGAGGACTGACGCGACCGTGCGGCGCACGCCCGGGGTCGTGGTGCTCGGCTGCCTGCTGGCGGCCGGCTGCGGGGACTCGCGGGCCCCGGTGCCGAGCCTGACGCGCCCGGCTCCCGCCCACGGCTACCGAACCGTCCGGTTCACGGACGCAGGCGTCAGCATCGCGTCGCCCGCCGGCTGGTCGCCGATCGCGAAGCGTCCGCCGCTGTTGACGGCGGTGACGTCGGGTGACGCCGTGATCGCACTGTGGCGCTATCCGCGACAGCAGCCGCCTCCCGCGTCGCCCGCGTCGCTCGGCGAGGCCCGGGCCTCGCTGGTCGCGGCTGTCCGGGCCCGCGACCGATCCGTGCGCGTGATCAGCGCCAGGAGCGCCCGAATCGACGGACGCCCCGCGATCGAGCTGAGTGCGCTCGAGACGATCGACGGCCACCCGAGGCAGGTGCTCTCGACACATCTGTTCACGGACGGCGGCGAGGTCGTGCTCGAGGAGTACGCGCCGCCCCCGATCTTCCGGGCGATCGGCGATTCGCTGTTCGCGCGTGTACGGCGCTCGCTGACGGTCACCGGAGCGCGCGGATGAGGCGTGCCTTCGTGGTCGTGATGGACGCCTGCGGGGTCGGCGCGCTTCCGGACGCCGGCGCGTACGGCGACACCGGCGCCGACACGCTCGGCCACCTGGCCGAGGTGACCGGCGGGCTCGCGCTGCCGGCGCTCGGGCGGCTCGGCCTCGGCTCGATCGTGCCGCTCGCGGGCGTCCCGCCCGCCGACGCACCCGCGGTCCACGGGCGGCTGCACCCGCTGGGTCCCGGGAAGGACTCGACCGCGGGGCACTGGGAGCTGATGGGCGTCGTCCAGTCCGAAGCACTGCCCACCTACCCGGACGGGTTCCCGCCCGAGGTTGTGGAGCTGATCGCGTCCGCGACCGGCCGGGACGTGCTCTGCAACCGGCCGTCGAACGGGATCGAGGCGATCGAGGCCTACGGGGTCGAGCACGTGCGCACCGGCTCGCCGATCGTCTACACGAGCCAGGACTCGGTCCTCCAGATCGCGGCGCACGTCGACGTGCTCGCGCCCGAGGACCTGTACGCAATCTGCGCGACCGTCCGCGAACGGCTACCGCCCGAGCACTCGATCGGCAGGGTGATCGCGCGGCCGTTCGACAGCGCGCCGGACGGCTTCCGCCGGACCGAGGGGCGCCGCGATTTCTCGATCGCCCCGCCCGCGCGGAGCTACCTCGACGAGCTCCACGACGCGGGCGTCCTGGTCAATACTGTCGGCAAGGTCGGACAGCTGTTCGCGGGGCGCGGCGTGGACGTCCAGCACCCCGGCGCGACCAACGCGATCGCGCTCGGGCAGACGACGCGACTGCTCGAGACGCTCGAGGCGGGGCTGGTCTTCACGAACCTGATCGAGACCGACCAGGTTTACGGCCACCGCCACGACGCCGAGGGCTTCCATCGGGCGCTTCGCGAGATCGACGCGCACGTCAGCCGGTGGCTGCAGCTGCTCGGCGACGGCGACCTGCTGGTGCTGACCGCCGATCACGGCTGCGACGTGATCTCCTCGAGGACCGACCACACGCGCGAGTACGCGCCCCTGCTGGCGACGTTCGACGGTCGCCCCTCGCGCCGCCACGACGGGCCGATGGCAGACGTCGGGGCGACCGCGCTCGCGTGGCTCGCGGAGCGCGAAGCGGCGGAGCTTCCGGGCAGCTCGTTCCTCTGAACTACCGTTGAAGCGTGCCCGAGCTTCCCGAGGTAGAGACGATCCGCCGCCAGCTCGCGCCCCATCTCGAGGGGCGCACGATCGTCGACGTCGAGATCCTTGATTGGCGGTGGACCCGGCCGCTGCCTCCAGCCCCGATCGAGGCGGAGCTGCGCGGGGCGACGGTCGAGCGGGTCGAGCGGTTTGGGAAGTATCTGGACCTTTCGTTTTCAGACGACCGCCACCTGCTGATGCATCTGCGGATGACGGGTGCGCTGCTGATGGATCCCGTCGCCGACCCGCCGCACACCCGCGTGCGCTTCGAGCTCGACGACGGCCACCGGCTCGTGTACGTCGACCCGAGGCGATTCGGCACCGGCCACCTGCTGCTGGACTCCGAGGCCCGCGACGACTACCTCGGCGAGCGGCTCGGTGTGGAGCCGTTCACGCCGGAATTCACCGCCGAGCACCTGGCGTCGATCGCGCGGGGGCGGACGGCGCCGGTGAAGTCGTTCCTGCTCGACCAGCGGCGGATCGCCGGGATCGGCAACATCTACGCCGACGAGGCGTTGTTCCGGGCCGGGATCCATCCGCTCCGGCCGGCGGGCCGGCTCACCCGAGCTCAGTGGGCGCGGCTACGGGACGCGATCGAGGAGGCGCTCGCCGCCGGGATCGACGCGAACGGCGCGTCAATCGACGACTTCCGCCACGTCGATGGCGCCCGTGGCTCGTTCCAGGACGAGTTCCTGGTCCACACCCGTGCCGGCGAGCCGTGCCCGCGATGCGGCGGGACGGTGCGCAAGCTCGTCGTCGGGGGACGCGGGACCTACGTATGCGAGCGGTGCCAGCCGCGCCCGCGGGCCCGGGTCAGGCAGCCAGCAGCCCGGTGAGGCGCCCCTCGCGGTCGGCCGCTAGCAGCTCGCTGAAGCCGCCGATGAGCTCCTGTCCGATCAGGATCTGCGGGAACGAGAACATCCCCGTCCGGCGCTGCAGCTCCGCGCGACCGTCCGCGTCACGTGCCAGATTCACCTCGGCGTAGTCGATGCCACGGCGCTCGAGCAGTGTCTTGGCGCTCACGCACAACGAACACGAGTCGGTCGTGTAGACGGTGACGTCCTTCATTGCTTCAGAAAGGATAGCTTCGGTTCGAGATCGAGGCGGCGGACGGTCGAGGGGAGCAGTGGTGCTCCCCTCGGGTGCGCTCGCACCGAGAGGCGTCACCGGGGGATGGATCGCGAGGACGCAGGACGCGACGCGCAGCAGCGCTGCGCGAGCGTCCGAGGACGAAGCGAGCCGCCGCCGGGGGCGACTCGAATGCGAGCGTACCTGCGGGGGGGACCACTAATGCCCGGTTTGCTGAAAACCGAGGCGATCGTGCTGCGCTCGATCCGCTACGGCGAAGCCGACCGGATCCTACATCTGTACACGCCGCACCACGGCAGGATGGGCGCGATCGCGAAGGGCGCACGCCGCTCGAAAAGCCGGTTCGGGGCGCGCCTGGAGCCGTTCTTCCACATCCACGCGGTGCTGCACGAGGGGCGGGGGGAGCTCCTCACCGTGACCGCGGTGGACACCGTCTCGGCGCACCCCGGCCTCCGCGACCACGCCGCGACGCTCGACGCGGCGGCGCTCGCGTGCGACGCGGTCAGCCGGCTGTTCGAGAGCACCGAGCCCCACCCGGAGGTGTTCCGGCTGCTGTGCAACGAGCTCGCGCTGCTGAGCGCGGACCCCGCGCACGCCCGTCCGGCGAACGGTCTCGCGTTCCGCCTGAAGCTGCTGCTCGCGGCCGGAGTGCTTCCGCAGCTGGCTACGTGCGCCGCATGCGGCGCCACGGAGGACCTCAGCGGGTTCTCCGCCGCGGCAGGAGGAGTGGTCTGCAGCGTCCACGAGGCGGCCGCATTCCCACTCAGCGAGGAGTCATACCGGTTCCTTGTCGGCGCGCTCGGCAGCCCGCTGGCGCAGGCCCCCGAGGCTCCCGAGCAGGCGCTCCGGCAGGCCGAGCGGGCGATTTCCGAGACCGCCGAGCACCACGCGCACGTCCGGCTGCGGCGACTGCTCCGCACCGGCTAGACGATCCGGCGGCCGAGCACCACCCAGCCGGCTCCCAAAACAAGGCCCACCAGCCCCCAGACGATGTACGGCGGTGCGTAGCTGAAGCTCACGGAGTGTGCTCCGGCGGCGACCCGGATCGACTGGAACAGACCGTCGGCGCTCGCGATCGGCGTCGCGCGGCCGTCGACGGCCGCGCTCCACCCGGGGAGGTTGGTCTCGCGCCTGACGAGCGTCGCCGGCGCGGTGCACGAGACCCGCGCGGTGGTGCCGTCGCGTGCGGCGACGGAGCAGCCCTGCGCGGTGAAGTACGGCTGCGAGCCCGAGAGCTCGTAGATCCATGTGCTGGGGCTCCGGAACACGAGCCGGAACGCGCCGGACGCCGTTGGCAGCGCCTGCCCGGCGGGTGTGAGCACGTACCGGACGCCGGCCGCGCGGTAGCCGTCGAGATTGCGCTCGAGCTCCTTCGCCGGCGAGGGCACAACGAACGACCGCCCGCCGTAGTTGCCCACGAATACGGTCGGGTCCACGACCTGGTCGAGCCGCGCGTGGATGTAGCGGCCGAACGCGGAGGGGATCGGGAGGTCGTTGATGTTGAGCGAGGCGACCCCGAAGTAAGAGCCGTAGTTGGGCGCCAGCGGGCCGAGCGTGAAGAACCGCGAGTTGCCGAGATGGGTTCGTAGATACGCGACCGGCGCCGCGTCGACCGTGACCGAGCGCGGCGCCGAGAATTCCGGCACCACGAACAGCGCGAGCGCGTCTACGGCGAGCACCACCGAGAGCACGCGCACCCTGTGCTGCGCCGATCGCAGCGCCGTCGCCGCGGCGGCGCCGAGGACCACGATCGCGCCCCAGGCGACGGCGAGCGCGAAGTATGGGCGCTGGCTGAACCTCGCTTCGAGCTGGCCGATCAGCGACTGCGCGCCGATCGCAGCGGCCGCCACGATCACGAGCGACGCGCCCGCCGCCATCAGTAGCCGCTTGCGGGGCTGTGGCGCCCGCGCCAGATCGTCGATCCCGAGCGCGGCCAGCACGACGATCGCGAGCTCCAGCGACGCGTCCCCGTACCGGAAGAATGCGACCCGGGACATCTCCGGCAGGATCCCGAGCAGGTGGTCGAGCAGCGGCGGCTCGCCGTACATCCGGGCGATCGCGAGCACGATCCAGATCAGCAGCGCGACCCGGAGCCCGCGGTGGCGGCGGCCGAACAGCCCGATCAGACCGAACAGGATCAGCGACGTGTTCAGGTAGCCCCCGACCGCGCCCCAGAGCTTCGCGAGCTGCAGCCCGCGGCCGGCGAAATCGAAGATCGGGCCGTAGACGTATGGCAGCACCAGCTGCGGGAACGCCTGCGGGGGGAGCTGGTCGGATCCGAGCGCGCTGCTCCCGTGCAGGCCGAGGTTGCCGTGGCTGACGTAGTCGAGCGCCGCGATCGCGACCGGGGCCGACAGCAGCGCCCCGCCGAGCGCTCCGGCGAAGGCCTTGACCAACAGCGAGCGGAGCCGGTCGCGCGGGATCGAGCCGCAGCGCCAAATCAGCCAGACGAGCGCGAGCAGTCCGTCTATGTACGCCACCTCCGGAAAGCCCGCGTACACCGACAGCGCGAGCGAGATCGCGATCAGCCACCAGCCACCCCGCCGCCCCTCGAGCGCCGCGGTGTAGGCGAGCTCGATCCCGAGCACCAGCAGCGGTAGGAACGCGATCGGGTTGACGGTCGCATGGGTGAACCAGGCGAAGGTCCCGTTCAGGGCGAACGCGATCCCGGCGGCCGCCGCCGCCCAGCGGTTGACCGAGAGCCGGCGCAGCACCAGGAACGTCGCGATTCCGGCGACGATTTCGAGCAGCATGTGCTCGTACATCTGGCCATTCGAGATCAGCGTCAGCAGCGTCGGCGGGAACAGCGCCGCGGACTGCATCTCACCCGCGAGCGGCGCGCCGGTCCCCTCGTACGGGTTCCACCACGGGAGGTGGAGGTGGACGAGGTCGAGCATCGCGCGGTGACTCAGCGCCTGCGAGATGAACCCGTTGTTCGGGTCGATCGTCGGGCTGCCGCCGAGCGGGCCCGTGATCACCGATTGCGCCAGGCCGCTGCGCGGGCCGAGGGGATTCGCCTCGAACACGCCCAGGAGGTACGGGAGGTAGGCGAGGATCACGGCGCCCGCGATCGCCACCATCGCCCACGCATCCGGGGACAGGCGCGAAGTCCATCCGAGCAGACGCGGCCGGTCCGGCCGCCGCCGGCCCGGCGCCAGGTCGATTGTTGCCTCGGCGCCGGGGCGCACGGCGTCGCAGCTTAGTGGTCCTCGCCGTAAGTTCCGGCGCACCGAGAGGCGTCTCCGGCGGCGGCTGGCAAGGACGCAGCGAGTGTGGCGCATCTGTTGATGCGCGAGCGAGCGAGGACGAGCGGCGGGGGCGCTAGTCGTGCGCCGTCCTCGGCGGGCGTCACGGCTGCGTTACGCGTTTGTCACGGTTCGCCGTGCTTGACCTGATGCGCTGTCAGAATCGATGACATGTCACATCAGTCGATGACAACGTCGTCCGATCACCCCCGTGGGCCGGTCGCCGACGCGTTCGAGGAGCGGATCCGCCGGCGCGAGCAGCGCGACCTCTCGCCGCTGGCCACCCGCTCGTATCCGGCGGAGCGGGCGCGACCCGAATCGGACTGCGGGCTCCGTACCCCCTTCCAGCGCGACCGCGACCGGATCGTCCACAGCAAAGCGTTCAGGCGGCTCAAACACAAGACCCAGGTGTTCGTCGCGCCGACCGGCGACCACTACCGGACGCGGCTGACTCACACCCTCGAGGTCACGCAGGTCTCCCGGACGGTCGCACGCGCCCTCTCGCTGAACGAGGACCTGGTCGAGGCGATCGGGCTCGGCCACGACCTCGGGCACCCGCCGTTCGGCCACATCGGCGAGGACGTGCTCGACCGCTGTCTGAAGGAGCGCTTCGGCACCTCCTTCAAACATCACGAGCAGTCGCTGCGGGTCGTCGACGTGCTCGAGCGCGACGGTGAGGGCCTGAACCTGACGATGACCGTCCGCGACGGGATCGTCAGCCACTCCGGCCGGGCGCCCGAGCCGGCGACGCTCGAGGGCAAGATCGTGCGGCTGATGGACCGCGTCGCGTACGTCAACCACGACATCGACGACGCGCTCCGAGCGGGATGGCTATCCCTGGACGACCTCCCGGCCGGACCGATCGAGACACTCGGCGACACCGGCCCCCGTCGGATCGACACGCTCGTCCACGACCTCGTCGAGCACTCCGAGGCGGCCGCGGAGATCGTTCAGGGCGACCGGATCGGCGGCGCGATGGCCGACCTGCGCGCGTTCATGTTCGAGCGCGTGTACCTGGGCCCCGAAGCGACACGTGAGCACGACAAGATCAAGCTGGTGATCGGCGCACTGTTCAAGCACTACTGCGACCACCCGGAGGAGATCCCGGCCTCGATCCCCGACGGGGAGCGGTCTCGGCGGGTCACCGACTACATCGCCGGGATGACCGACCGGTTCTGCATCCGGGCGTTCGAGCAGCTGAGCGTGCCAGTCGCGTTCGCCCCGTGAGAGCCGGCGGGTGACCAGATACACCGACGACTCACGCGACCGCGTCCGCGACGCGGTCGACATGCTCGCGCTGGTCTCGGCCCGCACCGAGCTCCGTCGCGCCGGCGTCAACA
Organism: uncultured Solirubrobacterales bacterium; assembly: GCA_963788565.1. Lineage (GTDB taxonomy): Bacteria > Actinomycetota > Thermoleophilia > Solirubrobacterales > Solirubrobacteraceae > Palsa-465. The sequence continues at coordinate 192,378 of CAWBHJ010000004.1, forward strand.
GCTACTTCGGGCTGTGTCCGTTCCACCAGGAGCGGTCGGGCTCGTTCCACGTGCGCCCGGACGAGAAGCACTACCACTGCTTCGGCTGCCAGGCCTCCGGCGACCCGTTCGACTTCGTGATGGAGACCGAGGGCCTCGATTTCAAGGGCGCGCTCGAGACGCTCGCCAACCGCTTCGGAGTGGAGCTCCAGACCGCCGCCGAGGACCCCGCGGCGGCGTCGCGGCGCGAGCGGCGCGAGCGGCTGCACGCGCTGCTCGGCAGAGCCGCGGCGTACTACGCCCGCTACCTGTTCGAGTCCTCCGAGGCGGAGCCGGGGAGGACCTATCTCCTGTCTCGCGGGTTCACGGTCGAGACGCTGAAGGCGTTCCGGGTCGGGTACGCGCCGAGTGCGTGGGACCGGATGCTGCTCGCGTCGCGAAAGGCGGGCTTCAGCGACGAGGAGCTGCTCGCGGTCGGCCTCGTCCAACGCTCGAAGGTCAAGCAGGGACAGGTGTACGACAGGTTCAGGGAGCGGATCATGTTCCCCGCGACGGACGCACGTGGCCGGGTGCTCGGCTTCGGCGCGCGCGCGATGCGCGAGAACCAGCAGCCGAAATACCTCAACACCTCCGACGGCGAGCTCTACCACAAGCGCAGCGTCCTGTTCGGCATCGACCTGGCGCGGCCGGCGGCCGCGAAGGCGGCGCGGATGATCCTCGTCGAGGGATACACCGACGTCCTGGCGCTCCACCAGGCCGGGCTGACGAACTCGGTCGCGATCATGGGCACGTCGCTGACCGAGGAGCAGGTGGCAGAGCTCGAGCGGGTCGTCGGCGCGTCGGGCGTGCTAGCGCTATGCCTCGACGCCGACCTCGCCGGCCAGGAGGCGATGCTCCGCGCCGCGCGGCTCGCCGAGGGCCGCAGACTCGAGCTCCGGGTGGTCGCGCTGCCGGAGGGCAAAGACCCCGCGGAGCTGATCGAGTCCGACGGCGCTGACGCGCTGCGCGAGCGCGTCGAGGGCTCGGTCCCGTTCGTGGTCTTCCACGTCGATCGGATCCTCGCCCGCGCCGACGCGCGCAGCGCGGAGGGGAGGGACCGGGCGATCGCCGAGCTCGCACCGGCGCTGCAGCTCCCGGCGACCGCCGGCGCGCTTCGCGAGGACCTGGTCCGCCGGATCTCGAACCGGCTGGAGCTGTCGGAGGGCAGGCTCGCAGCGCTGATCGAGGCTGCCGAGTCGGGACAGACGCGCGCACCCGCCCCTCGGGCCGAACCCGCCGAGATGGTCGACCCGGCCGTCCGCACCGAGCGCGCGTTCCTGATCCTGTGCATCGCGCTCCCGCAGGCGGGCCGGCGCGCGCTCGGGGCGATCGACCCCGACGTGCACCTGACCAGCGATCGGCTGCGGAGGGCGGCCCGCCACCTCGCGGGTCAGACCGAGATGCCGCTGTCGGGGCTGACCGAGGACGACCAGGATCTCGCTCACGTGATGGCCGACCTGGTCGCCCGCGCGGGCCGGGCGGGAGAGGTCTCACCCGAGCGACTCGAGCAGCAGCGGCTGCTGCTCGAACGAGCGCGCCTCGAGCGCGCGATCCGGCGGGCCCGTGAGCAGGGCGGCTCGGGCATCGGCGATCTCGCGCGTGAGCGCGAGCACGTGCTCGAGGAGATCCACGCGATCGACACCCGAATCGACCGGGCGGTTTGAGGGGGCGGGCGCTGGGCGCCGAGGGGCGAGCGCCGTCCGAGTGGACCTTGCGCTCGCCCCGTCGCGTTCTTCTCGCGCGCCCCTACCGGCGCGCCGGTTCGATCTGAACTAGCCGGAGGCCGTCTATCCGGTGGAGAGCGAGGTGCAGGCCGGCTCGTTCTTGGCGGCCGACGCGAGCGCCTGGCTCTTGAGCGCGCCCAGGCTCGACAGCATCCCCTGGATCGAGGTCTGGATGTTGGTCTGAATCGTCTTCGCGCCGGCGGCGAACGCGGTCTTGCTGCTCGTCGACAACGAGTTGGTCGACGTCTCGGCCTGCTTCAGGGCCGAGCTCAGCTGGTTGAAGGCCTTGGTCAGCGAAGCCGAGATCTGCTTGCCGTTGTTCACGTTCGGCGAGCCAGCGCTCTGCAGCTTCGTCACCGCCGTGTCAGCGCTAGTGGACGCCGCGGACAGGAAGTCCTGAAGGGCCTTCTTCCCCTGAGCAGGCGTTGAGATGTTGGCCGCACCGAGCGAGCTGATCTTGTTCTGCACGTCGGTCCTGAAGCTGCCGACTGCGGTGCAGATGCTCTTCACATAGCTCGAGGCGCTGACGCCCGACGACGACGCGCTGCTCCCGCCGCACCCGGCGACGACGAGAGCCGCAGCCACCAGGGCCCCCGCTGAGATTTTTCGAATTGAGGTCATGCAGCGGGACCGTACCCGAACCGACGGATGGGGACGGTGCCGGTCCGGGTGCAACTGCGCCCTGGTTCGCCCACTGTCATTAACCTCGGGGCCCGATGGTGGAGGAGGGATCGGTCGGGGCGTCGATGAGCTGGGTCGCTGCTCGCAGCCGCGGGAGGTGGCTGCTGATCGCGTGCCTCACGATCGCCGCGATGGCGGCGTTCCTGGCCGGCGCCGCCGTCGCCAGCGCCAACCAACTGGTGACGATCACGCTCCCGGACCGCCACGGAGAGATTCCGTCGAAATACCTGACCTACTCGGGGCCGCCGCGCGCGGACGTGCTGCTGCCCGACCGCTTCAACCCGGCCAAGCGCTATCCGCTGATCATGCTGCTGCCGGGCTTCAGCAACACGTACGCGATCCTCGGCCCGGCGATGCTCGACGCCCAGAAGGTGCTCGCCGGCCTCCAGGCGATCGTGGTCTCCCCGGAAGGCGAGGTCGGCTGGTACACGGACTGGTACAACAACGGCGCCTACGGGACGCCCGAATGGGAGAGCTACATCCTCGACGAGGCGATCCCGCAGGTCCTCCAGCGGTACAAGACCCTCCCGCAGCGGCGCTACCACGCCCTGTTCGGGATCTCGATGGGCGGGCTTGGCGCCGCCTACCTGAGCGGCCGCGTGCCCGGGTTCTTCGGCTCGGTCGGCGTCCTATCCGGCTTCGTCGACCCCCAGCTCGCGCCGGCGGCCGCCTCGGTCAGCATGGATGAGCTGAGCGGCGCCCCGATTGGATCGGTCGTCGGTCCGGGCAACGGCTTCTATGCGACCGGCCACAACCCGACCGCGCTGGTGCAGAACCTGCGCTACACCCGCGTGTTCATGAGCGCCGGCAACGGCGTCCCGACACCGCCCGACGGCACCGGTGGCGGCGTGGGCAACGCCGAAGAGGCCGCAATCATCCGGCCGATGTCGGACGCCTACGCCTCGGCGCTGCAGCACGCCGGAATCAACCTCGTCTACCACACGCACACGGGCTGCCACTGCTGGCCCGACTTCCAGGCGGAGCTGCTCGACGCGGTCGCGTGGGGCCCGTTCAAGCCGGTCGTCGCGCAGCCGGTGAACTGGGCCAACGACACGGTCGCGACCCACGGCCAGCTTTGGGACATCGGTTACTCCTTCGTCAGGCACCCGACCGCGGTGGTCCGATTCACCCGCACGGGCAACCGCCTGCGGATCAGCGCCGCGGGATCGCCGGTAACGGTCACGACCAGTCGCGGTTGTGCGGTGCACGCACTGACGCCGGCGGACCTGCGGATCCCGTCCAGGTCGTGCGCGAAGCAGGAGATCCGGCGGGCGCTGGGAAGCCGGTTAGGCCGAAGCTCGCTCGGCGTCGGTGTCGCTAGAGTTGTGCCGGCGCGCGGAGCCCCCCCCGAACCGACGGCCAGCGCCGCGAACACACAGAAATCTGGGGTAGCTCAATCGGCAGAGCATTCGGCTGTTAACCGAAGGGTTGTGGGTTCGAGTCCCACCCCCAGAGCTCCAAGACACGGGAACGAGGATTATCGATGAAGCTCTACGTCTGCTACGGAACGTGGAGGCCCGCGCCGCGGCCCGGTGGGCATCCGTGCGGTAAGGCCTCTGAGGCGCTCAAGGAGGCCGGGTACGAGCCAGAGCTCAAGCTCGTGTACGGGCTCGGCCTGCTGCCGAGCTTCCTCAACAATCTGAGTCCCGGACGGCGCGAGGTCAAGCGGTTGACCGGCAGCTTCTGGGTCCCGGCGCTCGTGATCGACGAGGCGACCGTGATCCAGGGGTCGGACAAGATCGTGGAGTGGGCGGCGGCGAATCCGGCGCCGAGGGCGGCGGCGGCGCAGCCGTCGGCCGCCGCGAGCTGAGCGGGCCGATGCGGCTCGGGACGGTTTCCGAGCTCGAGGACTGGGAGCAGGGCGGAGCGGTGTGGCAACCGGTTGAGATCACGCCGAAGCACGCGGTCGTCGACCTCTGCAGTTGCTCCGGCGAGCCGATGGACCGGGTGCAGAGCGGCGACCCCGAGTTCATCGAATTCGTCAAGACACACCGGCCCGCCTGAGTGCCAGCCGCTCGACCAGGTCCGCGGCGCGCTCCGCGCCGTCGTGCGCGGCAGCCCATGCGGCGAGCCGGCCGGCGTTCGTCGCGGTCGCGGGGTCGCCGAGCGCCCTGCGCGCCGCGAGGCGGATGGTCGCCGGAGCCAGCAGCCGCCACGGGAGCCGGACGCCGACCCCCGCCCAGTCCGCGCGGGCGGCGTTCTCGGCCATGTCGCCCGAGTGGGGCACTGCGAGCACCGGACAGCCGGAGGCGAGCGCGCGGGCCATCGTCCCGTGGCCGGCGTGGCAGATCACGAGGGCGGAGCGGGGCATCGTGCGCGAGTACGAGACCCACTCGACCAGCCGCGTGTTCCCCGCAGCGAACAGCGGCTCCGGGACCGGCTTTCGGTTCAACGTCGCGAGCACCCGCACCGGCGCGCAGCCGAGACCGGTGACGGCCGCGCGGAGCAGCCGCTGCTCGGGATCCTGCGCGGTCGATGGCGCGACCAGCACGAGCGGCTCGTCGCCCGGCGGCGCCTGGACATCTTCGAACGGCGGCTCCCAGAACAGCGGTCCGACGACGTGGACGTTCTCCGGCCAGTCGCGCGGGTACTCGAGCTGCGGAAACGTGCCGACGATGCAGAGCCGGTCGCTGATCCCGCCGTGCAGCCGGGTCACCGGTGGGAGGCCGAGCCGGCGGCGCGTCTCGTTGAGCTGCGTGCGGCCCTGCCGGACTCCCGCCTCCACAGCTCGGTCGAGCGTGCGCCACAGACGCCGGCCGGCGGCCGTTCTCGGGGGCCTCGCGCCGAGCGCATAGGGCGGGAGCCCGGGCGCTCCCACCGGATACACGTGCGGGACGAGCGTGGCGACGGGCACTCCCTCGAGCTCACCCGCCATCGCGGGAGCAAGCGTAAGGATGTCGTGAACGACGGCATCCGGCGCGAGCTCGACCACGGCGGGGCGGGTCTCCGCGGTCGCGCGCACGACCGCCTCGTAGGGCTGGAGTGGCCGCTCGCGGGTCGGGAACACCGGGTACTCGGGCGCCGCGACGAACCGCATCCCGGCGCCCTCGACGTCGCCGCGCCATCGCTTCCAGGTCTCGAGCACCACCTCGTGCCCTCGCGCGGCGAGGCGCGAGCCGAGCGCGAGCATCGGGAACGCGTGACCGGGATCTCCGAACGCCCCCAGGAACAGGCGCAGCGGCCGCCCGCCGTGCGTCTCGCTCAACCGCCGGCCAGCTCGGCCACGGCCGTGAGCTGCGCTTCGCGCTCCTCCGGGGCGAACGCCATCGCAGCGACCATCAGCGTGCCGACGCCGGCGTCCCGGTAGGCCGCCAGGCGGTCGCGGACGACATCGCGGGGCCCGCACAGGGTCACCGTGTCGACGAGCGCGTCCGGAACGGCGGCGGCGGCCTCGTCCTTGCGCCCCTCCAGGTACAGATCCTGGATCTCCTGCGCCTCGGCCTCGAAGCCGTAGCGCTGAACGACGTTGTTGTAGAAGTTCTGCTTCCGCGAGCCCATGCCGCCGACGTACAACGCGATCCCCGGGCGCATCAGGTTGCGGGCGTACTCGTGATCCTCGGACACGTACGAGTTGACGACGGGAGCGATGTCGAAGCCGTCGAGCGTGCGGCCGCTGCGCGCGGCGCCCTCCTCGAGCAGCTGCCGGAACGTGGACACGTGCTCGGGCGAGAACAGGGTGGGGATCCAACCGTCGGCGATCTCGCCCGCGAGCGACGTGTTCTTCGGGCCGATCGCGGCGAGGTAGATCGGGATCCGCTCCTGGGCGGGCGCGATCATCAGCTTCAGCGCCTTACCGGGTCCGTCGGGCAGTGGCAGCTCGATCGTCTCGCCGTGAAACTCGACGCGCTCGCGCGCGAGCGCCATCCGCAGCACGGCGACGTACTCGCGCGTGCGCTGCAGCTGGCGGGCGAACCGCTGACCGTGCCAGCCCTCGGCGACCTGCGGCCCCGACGGCCCGATTCCGAGCAGCATCCGCCCGCCGGACAGCTGGTCGATCGTCGCCGCCGTCATCGCGGTCATCGCGGGACTCCGGGCAGGCATCTGGAAGATCGCGGAGCCGAGCTTGATCGTCTCGGTGCCGGGGGCGACGTACGCGAGCACGGTCGCCGCATCGGACCCGTACGCCTCGGCGGTCCAGGCGGAGTCATAGCCGAGGGCCTCCGCCTTGCGCACGGTCGCGAGCAGGTCACTGCCGCCCATTCCCACGCCCCAGTAGCCGAGGTATGCGCCGAGCTTCATCGTGTTGAAATTTTCCTTTCGCCGGGAGGGGATTGCTTGTGGGTCGAGACGGGCCCGATTAGATTGGCCCGACCGCTTGCCAGGGAGCTCCGCACCCGAGGCGCGCGGCCAAACCCTATGCGAACCAGACGCCGAGCGACGATCGAGGACCTGCGACTAACGGTCGGGTGCCTGCCCCGGAGGACCCGGGTCGCGATGCTCGAGGGGCTCCGGACCAACGAGATCATCGTCGGGGCCTACAGCAAGGACGGCGGCATCTGCCCGATGCTCGCCGCGCACCGCGCCGGCGGGCGCACCAACATGATCTCGTTCGCGAAGGCATGGGACCGGTTCGCGCTCGGCGGTGCCCGCGTGACCCGGCCCCGCCGCGCGACCGCGCGGGAGCTTGGCGTGCTGATCGCGCACCTCGAGGCGAGCCTGCTGGACGAGGACGCGCCGCAGACCGAGCTCTCAGCCGCGATCGAGTCCCATCGACGGCTCGCGGCTCAGCGCGCCGACCAACAGTCCCGCAGCGCCACCGAGATCCCGGACCGACCGAACGCCGAGGGGCCGAGTCCGGCCCAGACCGGCGATCCCCGCCCGGGCGATCCCGACCGTGCCCCGGAGCTCCGCGGCCGCCACGGCTGGGCGTGGACGCGGGTGATGCGGAGCTACAACGAGTACGAGCGGGCGCTGGAGTGGATCGAGCGCGAGGGCGCGGCCCTGGCCGAAGCGGATCGTCTGGCCGACGGCGAGCTCGAGCGCCAACCGGCCTGACCCCAGCCTGAGCGAAACTTCATCCGTGGCCCAGGTCACGGCTGAGCCCCGGATCGACCGCCAGACGGAGGCGGGTGCCGAGCGTCGCACGAGCCCGCTCGAGCTGCTCTGGGACCTGGTGTTCGTGTTCGCGATCACGCAGGTCACGACGTTGCTCTCGCGCCATCTCGACTGGTCCGGCTTCGGCCACGCGATGCTGATCCTCGCGCTGATCTGGTGGGCCTGGTCGGCGTTCGTGTGGGCGGCCAACGCGCAGGACAGCGACGCGACCTCGCTCCGGCTCGCGCTGCTGCTGGCGACCGCGTTCATCTTCCTGGCCGGACTCGCGGTGCCCGATGCGCTGACCTCCGAGGGCCTGCTGTTCGCGATCAGCTACACGATCGTCAGGTTGATCCACCTCGCCCTGTATGCGGACGCCTCGCGCCGCGGCAACGCGTCGTGGAGCGCGATCGCGGGGTTCGGCGTCACCGTCCTGATCGGTATGGGCCTGCTCGTGCTCGGCGCCGCGCTGCACGGAACTGCCCGGATCGCCCTGTGGGGTGCGGCGGTTGCGATCGACTACGCCGGCCCGGCCTGGCTGACCCGCGAGCGGCTGCGCGGTCTGCAGCGGGTCGCGGTCGCCCACTTCGCCGAACGGTACGCGCTGTTCGTGATCATCTGCCTTGGCGAGTCGATCGTCGCGATCGGCCAGGGAGCGACCGGCGGGCACCGACAGCTCGACGCCGACGAGGTCGTCGTCGTGATGCTCGGCCTGGTGATCACCGTCTGCCTATGGTGGACGTACTTCGACCGGACGGCGCAGGTCGCGGAGGACTCGCTGCGGACCGATCGGGACCCGGTGCTCGCGGCCGCCGACGGCTACAGCTACCTCCACCTGGTGCTCGTCGCCGGGATCATCACCTTCGCCGCCGGCGTCAGGCTGCTCGTCGAGGCGCCGCACGTCACCCCGAGCGACGCGGTCCGGCTCGCGCTGTGCGGCGGAGTCGGGCTGTACCTGCTCGGGCACGTCGCGTTCAAGCTGCGGCTCACAGGCAAGATCGGCTACGAGAAGCTCGTCGTCGCGGGGGCGCTCGCGATCCTCTACGCGGCCGGCGGCGGGCTTTCGCCGTGGGCACTCGCGGCCGTGATCACCGCGCTGCTGGTGGCGCTGTGCGCGATCGAGACGGTCCGGGGGCGGCAGCACGGATGGGCCCGGAGGGCGAGCTGAGCGCCCGCGCAGCCGTGACCGTGGTCGTGCCGTTTGCCGGTACCGACGCCCAGCTCCGCGAGCTCCAAGTCGCGCTCGACCGCCTCCGCCTGGGACCGGCCGACGACCTGATCGTCGCCGACAATCGATCCGATCCCGTCCACACCCCCGGCTACGCGCGCAACAAGGGCGCCGACGGCGCGCGCGGGGAGTGGCTCGTGTTCCTCGACGCGGACACGATCCCTGATCCCGACCTGATCGACCGGTACTTCGATCCGGCGCCGAACCCCCAGACGGGAGTGCTGGCCGGTCCCGTCAACGACGTCGCGCTCCGGCCGACCGCGGTCGCGCGCGAGGCGGCGCGCCGCCGGCGGATGAGCCAGCGGGCGACGCTCGAGCGCGACGGGACCCCATACGCCCAGACCGCGAACTGCGCGATCCGCCGCGAAGCGTTCGAGCGCGCTGGCGGCTTCGACCCGAGCGCCCGAGCCGGTGAGGACGCCGACCTCTGCTTCCGGCTGCAGCGGGCCGGGTGGACGATCGAGGAACGACCGGGCGCCGCCGTCGGTCACCGCAGCCGGGAGTCGCTCGGCGCGTGGCTCGGTCAGATGCTCCGCCATGGAAGCGGCGCGGCGTGGGTCGAGCGCCGGTGGCCGGGCGAGCTCCCGAGCCCGGGACCGTGGCGGCTCGCGCGGCGGCTGGCGCACGAGCTGCGCGAAGCGACGACGGCCGCAGCCCGCGGCGACCGCGACGAAGCGGTGGGGGCGCTGCTCGAGCTCGCGGGCGCCGCCGCGTTCGAACTCGGACGGCTGCTTCCGAACACGCGCGGCCCCGGGGTGCGAGGATGACCGGATGACCGTTCAGAACAGACTCGAGCTCCACGGGGCGATGGACACCGGCTTCGAGCGCGTGCTGACGCCGGAGGCGCTCGAGTTCCTCGCGGAGCTCGAGCACCGATTCGGCCCGACGCGCAGGCAGCTGCTCGAGGCGCGAGGGGAGAAGCGCGCACGCCTTCGCAGAGGCGAGATGCTCGATTTCCTACCCGCCACCCGCGAGATCCGGGAGGACAATTGGCAGGTCGCCCCGGCGCCGCCGGAGCTGCGCCAGCGGTGGGTCGAGATCACCGGCCCGACCGACCGGAAGATGGTGATCAACGCGCTCAACTCCGGCGCCGACGGCTTCATGGCCGACTTCGAGGACGCCAACGCGCCCACGTGGCGGAACATGGTGACCGGCCACATCAACCTGCGTGACGCGATCGACGGCACGATCACGTACGACGGCTCAGACGGCCGCCACTACGAGCTCTCCGAGAGGGTCGCGACGCTGCTCGTGCGTCCGCGCGGCTGGCATCTCCCCGAGCGCCACGTGCTCGTCGATGGGGCGCCGATCACGGGCGCCCTGTTCGACTTCGGTCTGTACTTCTTCCACTGCGCTCGCCCGCTGCTCGCGGGCGGCGCCGGCCCGTATTTGTACCTGCCGAAAATGGAGTCGCACCTCGAGGCGCGGCTGTGGAACGACGTCTTCGATTTCTCCGAGGACGCGGCGGGAATCGAGCGCGGCTCGATCCGCGCGACGGTGCTGATCGAGACGCTCCCTGCGGCGTTCGAGATGGAGGAGATCCTGTACGAGCTGCGCGAGCACTCTGCCGGGCTGAACGCCGGCCGCTGGGACTACATCTTCTCGTCGATCAAGTGCTTCGCCGACCGCCCCGAGATGGTGCTGCCCGACCGCGTCGACGTGACGATGACCGTGCCCTTCATGCGCGCCTATACCGAGCTGCTGGCCGCGACGTGCCATCGGCGCGGCGCGCACGCGATGGGCGGGATGGCGGCGCTGATCCCGTCCCGCAGGGACCCGGAGGCGAATCAGCGGGCGCTCGAGGGCGTCCGCAGGGACAAGGAACGCGAGGTCTCGCAGGGATACGACGGCACCTGGGTCGCGCACCCCGACCTCGTCCCGGTCGCGCGCGAGGTGTTCGAGCGCGGCTTGAACGGCGCCCCGAACCAGCTCGAGCTCCGCCGCGACGACCTCGCGGTCACCGCCGAGCAGCTCCAGGACCTCGCCTCGACGCCCGGGCGGGTCACCGAGGCCGGCCTGCGCACGAACGTCAACGTCGGATTCCAGTACGTCTCCTTCTGGCTGACCGGCCGCGGCGCCGCGGCGATCAACTCGCTGATGGAGGACGCGGCGACCGCCGAGATCTCCCGAACCCAGATCTGGCAGTGGGTGCGGCACGGCGCCGAGCTCGAGGACGGACGGACGGTCACATCCGCGCTCGTGCGGCAGATCCTCGACGAGGAGACCGCCAATATCCGGGCGCAGGTGGGGGAGGAGACCTGGACTGCGGGCCGGCCCGCCGAGACGCGCGAGATCTTCGACCGGGTCGCCCTGTCAGGAGAGCTGATCGAGTTTCTGACGCTGCCCGCATACGACTACCTCGACTGATGAGTGCGCTCGGAGACCGCAACCTCGCAGCTCAAGCGGAGCGCTCGCGGGCACTGAAGGGAGACTACGAGGCGCTGCTGTTCGAGGGCACCTGGTATCGGTCGGGGGAGCTATTCGAACGCTCGAGGCGATTGGGCGGGGGCATCTCCGAGCTCGGGATCGGCCCGGGCGAGCGCGTGATCGTGACGATGGGCAACTCCGAGCAGGTCGGGATCGCCTACCAGGGGCTGTGGCGCGCCGGCACGGTGGTGACGCCCGCGAACTTCCTGCTGTCGGCCGGGGACCTTCGGCACGTGATCGCCGACGCGGAGGCCTCGGCGGTGATCACAACCCCGGAGTTCGCCGACAAGGTCCGCGAGGCGACGGAGGGCCTCGGCCACGTCCGGCACCTGATCTCGACCGGCGAGGTCGACGGCTTTCAGAGCCTCGCCGACGTCTGCACCGCGGCGCCGGCCGAGATCGTCCCGCGCGCCGACGACGACCTCGCCGCGCTGCTCTACACGGGCGGCACCACCGGCCGCTCGAAGGGCGTGATGCTCACCCACGCGAACCTCGCGTACACCGGCGAGGCCGCGCACCGCTCGTCCCACGTTCCCGGGCTCAACCGGGGGATCCTCAGCCTGCCGCTGTCGCACGCGTACGGCCTGCTGGTGACGATCGCCGGCCTGTTCAACCCGGAGCAGGGGGTCGCGGTGCTGCTGCGGTGGTTCGAGCCGACGCCGTACCTCGAGATGATCGCCGAGCACCGCATCCAGCTCGCGGCGGCGGTCCCGACGATGCTCCAGGTGCTCCTCTCCCAGCCGCTCGAGGACTACGACCTGAGCTCACTCCAGTTCGTCAGCTCCGGCGGCGCGCCGCTCGCGCAGGACGTGGCCGACCAGTTCGTCAAGCGCGTTCCGTCGGTCACGATCCGGCAGGGATACGGCTTGACCGAGACCGCCGCGCTGATCTCGAGCACCCCAGTCGGGCGCGAGAAGCCGGGCGCCGTCGGCCTTCCGGTCCCCGGCACCGAGGTGCGGATCCTCGACTACGACGACGGCCAGCTGGCGGCCGGCGAAGTGGGGGAGATCTGCGCGCGCTCGCCCGGGGTGATGGAGGGCTACTGGCGCTCCCCGGAGACGACGGCCGAGGCACTGAGGGACGGATGGCTGCACACCGGCGACCTCGGCTACCTCGACGACGAGGGCTACCTGTTCATCGTCGACCGCAAGAAGGACCTGATCATCCGGGGCGGGTTCAACGTCTACCCGCGCGACGTCGAGGACGCACTGCTCGAGCATCCGGCGATCGAGAGCGCGGCGGTCGTCGGGCGGCCCGATCCGGCGAAGGGTGAGGAGGTCGTGGCGTTCGTGTCGCTGCGCCCCGGGGCCGAACTCACCCCGGGGGAGCTGGTCGAGTGGGCGCGGGAGCGGATCGGCGGCTACAAGTACCCCCGCGAGATCCACGTCCTCGACGCCGTCCCGCTGACCAGCGTCGGCAAGGTCGACCGCAAGGCGCTGCGCGCCGAGCTCGCGGTCACCCAGAGTTGAGCTCGACCGCGACCGTGGCCCAGGTCTTGCTCGAGCCCATGTTCAGCGACTCGGTCTGCTGAGCCGGAGCGCCGGCGAACGAGCGCGACGAGATGGCCCTGCCAGGATTCGAACCTGGGCGCGACCGGTTATGAGCCGGCTGCTCTACCACTGAGCTACAGGGCCGCGGGGCGAAGCTACCACTCGCGCTAGGCGGCGCCCCGATGCTCGGCGGCCCCTGCTTCCAGTACGCTGCCGTCACTGCCGATGCTGATCACCGCCGACGAAGCGACCGGCCAGACGATTGCCCTGCTGCTCACTTTCCTGGGCATCGGCGTGATCGTCAACGTCCTGATCGTGTACATCGTCGCCCAGGTCGTCGCCGAGCGTAAGCAGAACAGGGAGCACGACCAGGGAGTCGGCTAGGAGCCTGCCTCGAGGCAGACTCGCGCCGTTGTGAAGGAACGGCACAGGCGGGCGTCGAATCACACGCCTGCCGATGAAGCAAGCAGTCAGCTCCACCGGGTCGGCCACGGCCACCTCCACCTCAGCGAAATCTTCAAGCGCCGAGCGCCAGGCGCTATCGGCCTACATCCGCTCACGGTTCGAGGACTTCTCCCGTTCGCAGAAGGACGTTGCGCAGTACATCGTCGACCATCTCGACGAAGCCGCGTTCCAGACGGCGGAGGAGCTCGCCCGGCGCGCGAACACGTCGTCGAGCACGGTCGTCCGGTTCTCGCAGGCGCTCGGGTTCGAGGGCTTCCCGGAGCTCCAGCAGGCTGCCCGCGACGAGTACCGCCGGCGCGCGCCCAACGGCAACGGCACGCTCACAGCAGCGCCGCTGTTCTCGCTGGACCAGACCGAGTTCGAGGCGGTACTGGCAGCCGATCACGTGAACGTCGAGGACACCGCTCACAAGCTGTCCCGGTCGTCGGTCGAGGCCGCGATCGACGCGATCGTCACGGCCGAGAAGGTGCTGATCGCCGGCACCGATCAGATGGCGTTCTTCGCAAGCTACCTCCGTCACCTGCTGATGCTGCTCGACCTCCGGGCCGAGATCGTCGCGAGCCCCTCGCAGGAGGCGCTCGGCCGGCTCAGCAGAATCGACGAGCAGACGCTCGTCGTCGGGTTGTCCGCGGGCAGGCCGCACCCGCTGATCACGCGAACGATGAAGCTCGCCAGGCACCGCAAGGCGCCGACGCTCGCGATCACCGACGCGACCCTCTCCGAGGTCGCCCGGCTGGCGCGAATCCGGCTGTACTACTCATCGAACACACCGGCGTTCGTGCGCTCCCACACCGCGCTCCTGTCCTTGATCCAGGCGCTGGCGTACGGCGTCTACTCGCGCGACGCGCAGTCATACGACGTCCGGATCAAGGCGTTCCGGCTGAAGTGAGGGCGAAGCCCGAATGGTCAAGGGCGGCCGGACGCCGCCCGACTACCGCCGTCAATCCAACTCGAGCTCGGCCACCTCGCCCTCCGAGACCGTGATCGCCGGCCCCTGAGTGCAGACGTCTCGCCAGACCACGTAGTCGCCGGCCGCGAGACTGCCGAAGATCGCGGTCAGGATCCAGCCCGCCTCGGTCGGACGGTCGTGAACGCCGGTGTGGACGCGTCGTCCGTCGCCATCCAAGCGGCTGACCTCGATCTCGCGGCCCCGGTAGCGCTCGCCCGGATACAGCACGAGCGCGCCCTTCCCGGGACCGATGTCGAGCGCCACGCTGCCGCTGCCGGCGTCGTCGGCGCCCACCGTGCGAGGGTGGGCGCCATCTCGGGTATCGGTCGCAGACAAGCCATCACCCCCTACGAGACCTTGCCAAGGGGCGCGGTCGCGTAGCCGCTCTGCGGCGTACCGAGGTACGGGAAGCTCGAGAGATAGCTCGTGTCTCCCTGTCGCAAGCCGTCGGTGACCGCTGACGCGGCGCCGTCGGGCGTGTAGCTCGGGTCGATCAGCGGGTATGTCAACCCGGCGATCGCCCGCAACTCGATCGTGACCACGTCGTCGAACACCCGCCGGCCGTTCGGGAACCCGGCAAGGTCGCCTCCGACGACGCCGAGCGGGTTCGGGTTGCTGGTCGTCGGCGAGATCGCCATGTTCAGGCGGAGCATGTCGGCCTTCGTGTTGCCGGTGAAGTTCTGGAAGCCCGGAATGATCCCCGAAGGAATTCCGGTCAACAGGATCGCCACCAGGTCGGCCCGCGCCGCGGTCAGCTTGGCGAGGTTCGGAAACACACCCGGGTAGAGGACAGGAAGCAGCGACGCCAGCTCCGGGTGCTGGACGTTGGCCAGGAAGTTCTTGTCGGTCTGCGGGGTCAGCGAGTTCCAGTTGTCCTTCTGACCCATCGGCACGATGACCTCGTTGAACAGCGGGTTCCCGAGCCGCGAGACCTGCACAAAACCGCCGGACTCGACCGTGACGCCGCCGGCATCCCGCATCAGTGACTTCTGGCGGCTCGCCGCCGCCCAGATGCCGACCACCGACCCGGGCGAATTCGGGTCGGTCGGATTACTGCCGTCCGCCGTCAGATCGGTCTTCGGCACCTTGAGCGCGATCGAGTGCACCCCGAACTTCTTGGTGGCGTTCACGCCCGGCGAGTTGGCCATCCCGAAGATGTGCAGCTTCTCGAACGGCCGAAGGTCGCCGAGATCGAAGATCGCGCCGAGGTCGACGTAGAAGCCCTCGAGCCGCTGACCGGCGAACACGGTCCGGCCACCCGCGATCGAGTGGATCGCCTGCGATGCCAGCGTTCCGTAGTTAGGCGTCGAGGCGGGGCCGATGTTGCACGGGGGGCACGCGAGGCCGCTGGCCAGGACTGTCGACGTGCCGCCACCCACGACCCGCGTCACCGAGTAGGACTGCTGGCGGTTCCAGCTCGAACTGTTGATCGACGTGATCCGCCCGGTGTTGTACAGAAAGGTGTTCGGGTTCAAGACGTTCGTGGTGAACCTGAACCGGTAGGTCACTTCCGGCTTTCCGTCGCCGTCGTTGTCGATGTAGATCGAATACAGCACGTCATCCCCGAACTCGAAGAAGTTCGGCCCGCCGAACGGTCCCTCGAGCGGCAGGTAGTTGGCGATGATCGTGACCGTGCTCGGATCATCCGGTGATACGAATGCGTACGTGTCGGTGTTGTCGGCGACCGGGTCCTTGCTGATCGCCGGAGCTTCGCGATGAGACGACATTGGGTGAGTCCTCCGATGTGGTTTGCTGTGGAGCGAACGCTGAGCGACGGCGCTCAGCGGACCTGGCGCGCGAGGCGGGCGGCGAGCCGGCGGTCGCGCAGAATGACTTCGCGCTCGCCCGACATCACCGCGATCTCGCCCTTGCTCGGGTTCCTGACATAAGCCACCACGGGCTCGCTGCCGGCGACGGGCGCGCTGTCGGCGTGCTCGTCCGCCTCGGCTGCTCCCGTGGCGATCGCGCCGAGCGCGCTCGCGCCAACAACTGCCGCCGCCGATGACTTCACGAATCCGGCTCGCGTCATTTCCTTCATGAGAGTCCCTCCTGTTGGGCCGTTCCCCGCCTCTTGCCCCAACTACGCGCGAGCTGAATAACTGGATCACTCTCGTGGGAGGCTTCGTCCATGCCCCTCAATCGCGCCAAGCTCCGCGACCAGCAGCCGGCGGTGGCCTGACGCTCAGCGCGGCGCGACGAGCAACGCCTGGATCGCGCGGCCGGCGCGGCCACGCTCGTCGTAGAGAATGCTCTCGGCGCTCCCGATCCCGCCGGGCGCGATCCGGGTGCTCGCGTCGAGGCAGATCCACTCGCCCTCCGGCGGGCGGTCGATGTACAGCGTCAGGTCGGGGTTGATGAACGCGTATCTGCCCCAGTCGAGCACCGCGCTGATCCCGTTGCCGAAGTCGCCGGCGGCCGCGAGCCGCTGGAGCGGCGTCGGCTCCTCGCCGGCGACGAGTGGCACCCGCAGCCGGAACCACGCGGTCGCCGGCCCGCGGCCGAAGATCCCGGACACGAACCGGATCTCGATCGCATCGGGCGCGAACATCGGCGAGTGCGGGGGCGTGAATCCCTCGCCGCCGGGGGCGTGCGGCTTGCCCTGCTCGGGACCCGGCGGGGGAGGCTCGACGCCGCTTGCGGGGGCGTCGGCCTGGCGCACCTGCAGCGCCCGGGCCCGGACCACCTCGGTCCCGTCCGGGGTCGCGATCGCGCCCTCGAGCAGCTGCACGCGCCGGCCGCGCCGGACGACCCGGGCCTCGGCGCGGAGCTCGCCGATCGGCACCGGACGCAGCAGCTCGTAGGTCGCCCGGGCGAGCTGGAGGCCATCCTCGGCGGGCAGCCGCTCGAACTCCCGCATCAGCAGCGCCGCGGGCGCCCCGCCGTGCTGGGCGCGCGGATCCCATGGCCCGCGCGCGAGCTCGGAGGCGACGAATCGCCCGTCCCCAGCGTCCTCGTACACCGCGTCCGACATGGACGGGGCAGCCTACATGCGGGCTAAACTGAGCCCCGATGAGCGAGCAGCAGCGCACGCCCCGCGACGAGGCGACATTCACGGTCAAGGCGGGTCTCGCCGAGATGCTCAAGGGCGGCGTGATCATGGACGTGGTCACCGCCGAGCAGGCGAAGATCGCCGAGGACGCGGGCGCCGCCGCGGTGATGGCGCTCGAGCGCGTCCCCGCCGACATCCGCCGGGACGGCGGCGTCGCGCGGATGTCCGATCCCTCGATGATCCGGGACATCCAGGAGGCCGTCACGATCCCGGTGATGGCGAAGGCGCGGATCGGCCACTTCGCCGAGGCCCAGGTGCTCGAGGCGCTCGAGGTCGACTACATCGACGAGTCCGAAGTTCTGACGCCCGCGGACGAGGCCAACCACATCGACAAGTGGGCGTTCAACGTGCCGTTCGTGTGCGGCGCCACCAACCTCGGCGAGGCGCTGCGGCGGATCGGCGAGGGGGCGGCGATGATCCGCTCCAAGGGCGAGGCGGGCACCGGCGACATCGTCGAGGCCGTCCGGCACCTGCGGATGATCCGCTCCGAGATCCGCCGCCTCTCGACGCTCGACGAGGACGAGCTTCCGGCCGCGGCGAAGGACCTTCAATCTCCGCTGAACCTGGTTCGCCAAGTGGCCGGCGACGGCCGCCTCCCGGTGGTCGTGTTCTGTGCCGGCGGGATCGCGACGCCGGCCGACGCGTCGCTGGTGATGCAGCTCGGCGCCGAGGGCGTGTTCGTCGGCTCGGGGATCTTCAAGTCCGAGGATCCGGAGCGCCGTGCCCGCGCGATCGTCGAGGCCACGACTCACTTCCGCGACCCGGCCCGGGTGGCGGCGGCATCTACCGGCCTCGGCCAGCCGATGGTCAGTCTCGAGACCTCGAAGCTCGAGGACGAGCAGCTGCTCGCGCCGCGCGGCTGGTAGTGCCGAGCGGACCAGAGCCCGGGGGGCACCGGCGCGTCGGGGTGCTCGCCCTCCAGGGCGACTTCGAGGCGCACGCGAAGCTGCTCGAGGCGCTCGGCGCCGAGGCACGTGAGGTCCGCGTTCCGGCCGACCTCGACGGCATCGACGCGCTGATCATCCCCGGGGGCGAGTCGACCGTGATGACCCTCGGAATCGAGCGGGAGGGGCTCGCCGAGCCGCTCCGCGCGCTGATCGGCAGCGGCGTGCCGGTGCTCGGCACCTGCGCCGGGATGATCATGCTCGACCGCGATCACCTCGCCGTGCTCGACATCTCGACGCGCCGTAACGCGTTCGGTAGGCAGCTGCGCTCGTTCGAGGCCGACGTCGAGCTACAGGGAGTCGAGGGCGGCCCGATGCACGCCGTGTTCATCCGCGCGCCGTGGGTCGAGCAGCGCGGCGAGGGCGTCGAGGTGCTGGGGAGCGTCGACGAGCACCCGGTGGCGATCAGGCAGGGCGGCGTGCTCGCCGTCTCGTTCCACCCGGAGCTGACCGGCGACGATCGGCTGCACCGGCTGCTGCTGTCCGCGAACGGACGCAGCGAGCAGCGGGCCTCGCAGGACCGCTAGCGGGTGCTCGAGGTCTCGCGGCTCGAGTAGACCCTGAACTCGCGCTCGAACGCGGCCCAGTCGAACTGCGGGATCCCGTCCGGATCGGGCGGCGGCTGCTCGTCCGCGGGCTCGTCCCCCGGCGGCGGCCCGCCGCCGGAGTCGCTGCCCCGCGAGAGCCAGGCCGCGAGCGCCGAGACGATGATCCCCGTTGCGTACAGCGCTGCCGCGAGCACGCCGTGATGGCTCAGCGACGCGACCAGGCCGACGCCGTACAGGACGAGCGCCGCGAACACGAGCCGGCGCAGGTCTCCGCCCGGGAACGACCGGCGCGGCGCCTTCGCGTATGCGCTCGCGATGATCGCGCCGCCCAGAATCACCGCAACGACCAGCTTCCAAGCGAATGAAGGTGACAACACCATTTCCCCAATCACCGATGATCGACCGCCGCGCGGCGGAAATCAAGACTCTCAGGCCGAAAAAGTCGCGCGGCCGGCGGGTGCGAGGGCCGCTACTTGACCGCGTCCAGAAGGGTTGCCGCCTTACGGTCAGACGACTAACCCGTGCCTCACCGTGTTCTCGGTGAACGCTTGCGGTTCGACGAACGCCAGCAGATAGCCCGGCCCGCCGGCCTTCAGGCCGTTCCCGGACAACCGGTTTCCACCGAACGGCTGCCGTCCGACCTTGGCCCCGGTGATTCCCCGGTTGACGTACAGGTTGCCGACGGGCGTGCGCTCGCGCACGTACCGGACGGTGGTGGGGTCGCGCGCGAACAGGCCGCCCGTCAGCGCGTAGGGAAGGCGCTCGACGACGTCCATCGCGTGTTCGACGTCGCGGACCCGCTCGATCGTCAGCAGCGGTCCGAACACCTCCTCGTTCAGCACCGCCGAGTCGGGCGGTAGGTCGACGGCGACGGTCGGCGCGCAGAACCAGCCCTGCTCCGGCACGGGTTCCGCTCGCGCGACGATCCGCCCCTCCGACGCGGCGAGCGCCGCGTAGCGGTCGATCCGGTCGCGGGCCGCGCGCTCGATCACCGGCGGGACCTCGGTCCCGAGCTGGTCGGCCTGCCCGACGACGAGCACCCCGGCCGCGCCGGCCACGCGCTCGATCAGGCGGTCGGCGATCGCGTCGTGGACGAGCACCCTCGACGCCGCCGAGCACTTCTGCCCGGCGTATGCGAATGCGGATCCGATGATCCCCGGCACGGCCTCGTCGAGATCGGCGTCGGCGTCGACGATCACGCAGTTCTTGCCGCCGAGCTCGGCGATCACCCGCTTGATCGCGAGCTGCCCAGGCTGCAGCTCGGAGGCGGCGCGGTTGATCTCGAGGCCCACCGCCAGCGATCCGGTGAACGCGATCGTCGCGACGTCGGGATGCCGGACCAGCGCGGCGCCGACTTCGCCCTCCCCCGGCAGCAGCGAGATCGCCGCCGCCGGGACGCCGCCGGCCCGGAGCGCCTCGACGATCCGCAAGCCGCAGGCGGGCGCCTGCTCGGCCGGCTTGAGCACGACCGCGTTGCCGGTCGCCAGCGCCGCCGCCGTCATCCCGCACGGGATCGCGACCGGGAAGTTCCATGGGCTGATCACGGCGGCGACGCCGCGGGGGAGGTAGCGGAGCTCGTTGCGCTCGCCCGGCACCTGCAGCAGCGGCGCGCCGGCGTCGAGCTCGACCGCCCCACGCGCGTAGTACTCGAGGAAGTCGATCGCCTCGCACACGTCGGCGTCGGCCTCCGGCCACGGCTTCGCGCACTCGCGGACCTCGAGCGCGGCCAGCTCGAGTCGCCGCTCGCGCATCCATGCCGCCGCGCGGACGAGCGCGGCCGCGCGCTCCCGGGCGGGCGTCCGGCGCCAGCCGGCGAACCCCGCCCTCGCCTCGGCCACGGCCGCGAGGACCTCGTCGTCGCGCGCGGCCGCCGCCCGCGCGACGACCCGCTCGGGTTCCCCCGGATCGGTCGAGAGCAGCTCGTCGCCGGGGCGCGTTGCCTCGCCGATCATCACCGGAACGTTCAGCGGCAGCAGCGCGTCGACGCCGGCGAGCGCCTCGCCGAGCCGGGAGCGGACCGCGGCACGTCGCAGCTCGAGCACCGGCTCGTTGTGGAACGGCGACAGCGGCGTCGGCTCGGTCATGGCGCGACCAGGAGCTCCTCCAGGGCTCGGCCGCTGGCCTGCTCGTGAAGGAACGACTCGTTGCTCGTGTTCTCGAGCAGCCTGCGGACCAGGTATGCCATCCCCGCGACCAGGTCGCCGACCGGGCAGTACGTGCGGACCCTGAACCCGTTCGCCGCGAGCGCGTCCTGGAGCTCGTCGCCGAGGCCGCGCAGCACCTGCAGCTCGAGGTCCCGGGCCTCGCCGCCCGACAGCCGGTTGTACGCGATCGCGTGCGAGACCGAACGGAGGTTGTGCGAGGCGATCGCGACTCGGACAAGCGGGCGGGCGTCGAGCAGCGTGCGGGTGAGCGCCTCGAAGTTCCGGTCGCAATCGGCCTTGACCTCGAACACCGGCGTCGGCCAGCCCTCCTGGCGCGCTTCGACCAGCTCGTGATCCCAGTAGGCGCCCTTCACGAGCCGGACCTGGAGCGGTGGCTCGCGGCTGCCCGCCCGCGCCCAATCGAGCACCGTCGAGAGCTGCTCCGGCGAGTCACGGAGATACGCCTGGAGGACGACGCCCACCGACGGCCCGATCTCGAATTCCGTGTCGGCCAACAAATCAAGCACCAGCTCGAGGACCGCCTCGCGTGAGTCGAGCGACTCCATGTCGATGTGGACGTGGGCACCAAGCTCCCGCGCCCGGCGGAGCAGCGGCCGCAGCCGCTCGGCCGCGTCGCGCTCGCCGATCGCGGGCGCGTTCGCCCGCAGCAGCGGCGTCAGCGCGGAGATCTTCACCGACACGTTCACGCGGGGAAGCGGCCCGCTCGAGTCGTGCTCCAGCACGCCGCGCTCGGGCCAGCGAGGCGCCTCGCCGGCGAGCTGCTCGAGTGCCTCGAGGCACCGCCCCGCGTAGACGTCGGCCTCGGCGGGGGTGACGGTCGCCTCGCCGAGCAGGTCGACGGTGCTTGCGACGCCCCGCTCCCACAACGCCCGCAGCACCTTGACGGCGTCGCGCGGGGTCTCGCCGACGATGAACCGGTGGGCCATGTGCTTGACGCCTGCCGCGGCCGCCGCGCCGAGCGCCGGGCGGGCCGCGCGGACGTCGGCGATCCGCATCGCCGCCGACAGCGACGGCGGGACATCGGGCACCTCGTCGACGAAATCCCGCAGGTGGCGGGCGACGTCGTCGAGCGAGCGGCAGGCGGGAACGACGTCCACGAATCGGAACAGGGCGGCGCGGAGCTCGCGGTCGCGCGATGCGAGCTCCATCGCGCGGGCGTCGAGCGCCCTGACGGGATGGCGGGCGGTCGAGGGAAACGAGGCCGCGAGTTGCTCGCCGACGCGGTGGATCTCAGGCTCGAGCTCGGGCACCGTGTTGGAATCCCGGTGGGGTCGTGCTCTCGATCTCCGCCCAGGACATCGACGCGGCCCGGCGCTCCTCGTCGACGGCGGCGCCGCCGCGGACGCCGAACAGGCGCTTCGCGTACACCAGCCAGACCACGATCGCGAGGTTGATCGCGACCGTGATCAGCTTCAGGATCGAGATGCGGTTGACGATCTCGTACACCTCCAGCGGCAGTAGCAACGCGGTTGCGATGAACGTCAGGTACTCCGCCCATCGCTTCGCCAACCACAGCCCAACCGCCTCGATCCCCTCGAGCAAGCCATACGCGAGCAGCGCGATCCCGACCGCGTAGAGCGTCCGGGATCGCAGCGAGAACAGCTTGTCGAGCTCGCCGAGGATGCCGACGTGCCCGCGGGTCTGGACCACGCCGCCCTGGAGCGCGGCGAGCACCCGCTCGAAGTCCCCGCGCGCGGCCTTCTGGTTCGCGGCGAGGATCAGGACGACGATCCCGAGCAGCGTCAGCACTAGGAAGTGAAACGCGCGGTCGATCGCGATCAGCCGCAGCACGATCCTGTCGCGGAGCGTCTTGCCCCGGGCCGGGATCTCGATCTCGTTGCGGTCGGGGGGATGGTCGCGGACCGGTTCGACGGGCGGCGGCAGCGGGATCCACGAGTCGCAGCGCAGGCAGCGATACCAGCGGGAGCCGTCGTATTCCCGGGCGAGCAGGGCGTCCTCGGGCCGGAGCTCGGCGGCGTCGGTCCCGATCAGGACGTGGCCCTTCCATCCGCACACGATCAGCTCCCAGCCGATCCGCCGGCGGATCCGAGGACCCGGAAGCCCTCGGGTCACGAGATGATGCCGACGGCTCGGGCGACCACGAGGATTACGATCACGAGCGAGACCATCGCCTGGAGGCTCATCAGCCACTTTGCCGTCGCTGTGAGAGGCATCGTGTCCGTGGGGCTGAACGCCGTGGCGTTCGTGAAGGACAGGTACAGGTAGTCCGTGAGGCCGGGCTTCCAATCGGGTGGGACGTTCTTCTTTCCGTCGTCGGTCATCTGCATGAACATGAAGTCCGGGTAGTAGTTCTCGCCCAGCAGCCTCGCAACCGGTCCGCCGCGGTCGACCTCGTAGTACCAAAGCGAAAACAGGAGCACGTTGGTCCCCCACAGCGCGATCCCCGAAAACGTCAGCGCGATGCCGTTCTTGGCGTGCCCGCGGAGCGTGTAGTGGGCCAGCAGGATCACCGAGACCGCGTTCACGGCGCTGACCAGCGCGATCAGACCGATCGCGACGCGCCGGCGCAGCGGGGAGTGGCGCAGGTGCTGCTGCGGGGAGAAGAAGACCAGCCCGATCAGCAGCAGCGCCTCTACCCCCGGGAGCAGCCAGCTTGGCCCGACGCTCAGCCTCTCTGGAAGCGCAAACTGAAGCGCGATCGCACACGCCACGATCACCTGTGGCCCCCAGAACGGCGACCAGCTGTCGAGCTTGGCCACCAGCGCCGTGGCGATCGTCCTCCGTCGCTGAGGGGTGGTGGTGCTCATCGGCGCAATGGTCGCACGCGGGGCCCCCGACAACAGGGAGGAGGTGCGGGGGTCCGTAGCGAAACCCCACTCATGCGACGACTGGCGATCCTCGTGCTGCCCGGCATCGCGTTGGCGATCGCCGGCTGCGGGGGCTCGGGCAGCACGACCTCTGCCTCGGCGCCGGCCACGACGACCGTCACGGTGACGACGTCGGCGACATCCGGGACGGCGACTTCACAGAGCACGAGCACGACCGCGACCACGCCCGCGGGGCCGCCGATCTGCCGCGCCGCGACGCTGCAACTGTCGTTCATCGGCAGCCAGGGCGCCGCCGGCCACGGCCTGATGGGCTTCGCGCTCAAGAACACCGGCAGCACGAGCTGCGGCACGATCGGCTACCCCGGGATCCAGTTCCTCGACAAGTCCGGCAAACCGCTCACGACCAACACGACCCGCACGACCCGCGACTACTTCGGCTCCGCCCCCAAGGTCGCGCTCACCGTCGCCCCGGGCAGCTCCGTCTCCTTCCGGATCGGGGTCACCCACGTTCCCACCGGCAGCGCGACCTGCACCACCGCCTACCAGCTGCAGGTGATTCCGCCGAACGACACCTCGACGCTGGACGTCGCGCTTCCGGACGGGGAGTACTACTGCCAGACCGCGACGGTGTCGCCGGTGCGCCCCGGGACCTCGGCTTACCCCAACCCCTAGCGGATCTGGGTCAGCGGACGATCTCGAACCGCACGACGCCGTCCTCTTCGACCTCGCGGACGAGTCCGTCCCGGAGCAGCAGATCGAGGTGCCCCAGCACCTCCGAGAGCGTCAGATACGCCTGCGTGACCGCGACGTTGCCCCACATCCGCACCGCGATCTCGTACGCGGTCAGCGGCTCGGGGTCGAGCATCCGGAGCATCTTCTCCGCCCGCCGGCGATGGAGGCGAAGACGCTCGTCTATCAGCCCGGCAGGATCGATGATCGGCTCACCGTGGCCGCCTAGCACGATCTGAGCCGGCAGCTCGCGGGTGGCGAGCATCGACTCGATGTACTGGATCAGCGCCTGCGGGCGGCCCGGAGGGGCGTCCGGATCGAGCGGTCGGTGGACGAGCGGATTCGAGGAGATCCGGGACAGCAGGTGGTCTCCGGCGATCAGGATCTGCCGTTGGTCGTCCCAGAAGATCGTGTCCGACGGGCTGTGGCCCGGGCGGTGCATGACCGTGAACGTCCGGTCGCGCAGCGACAGCTGATCGCCCTCGTGCAGCTCGCGAGTGACGCGCCCCCGCGAGCCGAACGCTCTGAATGCCGCGCCGACCGCGCCGAGCACGGTGACCATGTCCGCCGGGATCCCGTGGCGGCGCATCACCTCCTGGGAGAAGTCGTCGTCGGACGAGATGCTCGCCTTGAAGTCGGCCAGGTACGGGCCGAGCAGATGGAGCGCGGCGACCTCCGCGCCCGAGCGTCGCACCAGTATCTCGAGCAGCCCGACGTGGTCCATGTGCTGGTGGGTAAGGACGATCAGCTCGAGGTCCTCGATCGTGCGGCCGTGGGCGGCGAGCGCGCGCTCGAGCTCGTCGAGCGACTTGCCCGAGTTCGGCCCGGTGTCGACGAGCGTCAGCGGCTCGTCCTCGATCAGGTAGCAGTTGACCCGTCCGACCGCGAACGGCGTCGGGATCGGTAGGCAGTGGATGCCCGCGCTTCCTGCGAGCACGAGCGCCTCATCGGCGGAAGAAGGGGCGGCCCCGGCAGTCACGCCCGGATCACGGCCAGCACCTCGTCGCGCCGGCGCTCCATGTCCTCGTGAGAGCGCAGCGATTCGAGGCAGAGCCGCAGTAGCGGCTCGGTGTTCGACGGGCGCACGTTGAAATGCCAGTCGTCGTACTCGACCGAGAGGCCGTCGAGGCGGTACTGGTGGGCGTCCGCGTAACGCTTTGATAGCTCTTCGAGCTTGGCCTGCTGGTCGGCGACCTCGGAGTTGATCTCCCCGGAGATGAAGTACCGCGACCGGTAGGGCTCGAGCAGTTCCGACATCCTCGCGCCGCCCAGCGACAACTGCTCGAGAATCAAGAGCGCCGGGATCGTGCCCGAGTCGGCGCAGTAGAAGTCGTGGAAGTAGTAGTGACCGGAGACCTCGCCGCCGAACATCGCGCGCTCCTCGCGCATCCGTGCCTTGAAGAACGCGTGGCCGACTCGATTCATCAGCGCTCGCCCGCCTCCGCGCTCGACCGTGTCGGCGACGGCACGGCTGGCCCGGACGTCGTACAGGATCGTCGGGGCGGGCGGGCCCGGATATTTGGTCAGGATCGACTCGGCCAGCAGCGCGGTCAGGAAGTCGCCGGCAACGAATTGCCCGGTCTCGTCGATGAAGAAGCACCGGTCGGCGTCGCCGTCCCATGCGATCCCCAGGTCCGCGCGCTGCTCCACCACCGCGCGCATGATGAACTCGCGGTTCTCGGGCAGGAGCGGGTTCGGCTCGTGGTCGGGAAAGTTGCCGTCGGGCTTCCAGTACGTCTCGACGAGGTCCAGCCCGAGACGCTCGAGCAGCGGCCCCACCATCGGCCCGGCCATCCCGTTGCCGCCGTCGGCCACGACCCGCAGGGGCTTGACCGCCTCGGGGTCGATGAACCGCAGCGCCGCTTCTGCAAATTCCTGTGATATGTCGACCTGCTCGACGTGCCCGCCGCCGGGCGGCTCGCCGAGGCCCGCCTCGATCCGATCGCGCACGTCCTTGATCCCGCCGTCGCCGGACAGCGCCAGCGCGCCGCGCCCGACGAGCTTGACCCCGGTGTAGGCCTTGGGGTTGTGGGACGCCGTCACCATCGCGCCCCCGTCGAGGTCGTGCGAGCCGACGAGGTAGTAGAGCATCTCGGTCCCGACCATCCCGGCGTCGAGCACCGTCGCTCCCTCGCTGGTCATCCCCTCTCGGTACGCGGCGGCCATCTCCGGCGCGGTCAGGCGCATGTCGCGCCCAAGCCCGAGCCGCAGCTCGGACGGCGACTTCTTCGCCTGGTCGGCGATCACCCGCGCGAAGGCACGGCCGATCAGCTCGGCGATCTCGGGGTCGAGATCGGAGCCGTACAGGCCGCGGATGTCGTAGGCCTTGAAGATGTCCGGGTTCGCGACTACTCCCACGACGCCTGATCCTACGGATAATCAGCGCGTGAAGCCGACCGTGATGATCCTGTGTGGCGGCCGTGGCACGCGGCTCCAGGAGCACATGCCCGCCGTGCCGAAGCCGCTGGTCGAGATCGGCGGCCGCCCGATCCTGTGGCACGTGATCCAGATCTATCTGGCCCAGGGATTCCGGCGGTTCCTGCTGCTGACGGGCCATCGCGGCGAGCAGATCGAGGCGTTCGCCGATCGGGAGCCCTGGCCCGAGGGAACCGAGCTCCGGTGCCTCGACACCGGCGTCGACACGCCCACCGGCGGTCGCCTCCACCGGGCCCGTGGGGCGGTCGACTCGGAGCCAGTCTGCGTGACCTACGCCGATGGCGTCGCCGACATCGACCTCGACGCGCTGCTCAGTTTCCACGCCGAGCACGGCGCGCCGGCGACGATGACGGTCGTTCGGCCCACCCTGCAGTTCGGGGTGGCCGAGCTGAACGGCGACGGGGTCGTGCGCGGCTTCGCGGAGAAACCCCGCAGCGACCACTGGGTCAACGGCGGCTTCTTCTGCCTGCAGAGCGAGGCGCTCGAGCAGATCGGGGCCGACACCGTGCTCGAGCGCGAGCCGCTCGAGCGGCTCGCGGCCGCCGGAGCGCTCCGGGCGTTCCGGCACAACGGCTTCTGGGAGTGCATGGACACCTACAAGGACGCCGTCGAGCTCAACGACCTGTGGGCGCAGGACCGGGCCCCGTGGAAGCTGTGGCGCTGAGCGGCCGATCGGTGCTGGTGACGGGCGCGTACGGGCTGCTCGGCTCGTGGCTGGTCTCCGCGCTGCTCGACGGGGGCGCCCGCGTCGTGGCGCTGCGACGCGACGAGCCCGCGCTCTCCGGGCTCCAGCTGCTCGGGCTCGCCGACCGGGTCGACGTGGTCTCCGGCGACGTCTGCGACATCGACGTCGTCGCCCGCGCGCTGAACGAGTACGAGGTCGACAGCGTCTTCCACCTTGCGGCGCAGACGCTCGTCGGAACCGCGAGCCGCGATCCGCTCTCGACGTTCGAGACGAATGTCCGGGGCACCTGGCTGCTGCTCGAGGCGTGCCGGCGACACGGGGCGGAGCGGGTCGTCGTCGCCTCGTCCGACAAGGCCTACGGGCCCCAGACCGAGCTCCCTTACCGCGAGGACCAGCCGCTCGCCGCCCGCTTTCCCTACGACGTCTCGAAGGCGTCGGCGGACATGATCGCCCGCTCCTACTGGCACACGTTCGGGCTGCCGGTGGCGGTGACGCGGTTCGCGAACCTGTACGGCGGCGGCGACGTCAACGGCTCACGGCTGATCCCGGAGGCCGTCTGCGCCGCGCTGCAGGGGCGGCCGCCGGTGATCCGCTCCGACGGCTCGCCCGAGCGCGATTTCCTGTACGTCGAGGACGCCGTCCGAGCGTACCTCGCGATCTGGGGGCTGCTTGGAGATGGCCGCGGGGGCGGAGAGGCGTTCAACGCGGGCGGCGGCGAGCCCCATCGCGTCGGCGACGTGGTGGCGATGATCTGTCGGCTGGCCGGGACCGACGTCGCGCCCGACATCCGCGGGAAGGGGACGCCACCGGCGGAGATCGACCGCCAGTGGGTCGACGCGGCGAAGCTCCGGTCGCTCACGGGCTGGAGGCCCGAGGTCGGGCTCGAGGACGGGCTGCGGCGAACAATCGACTGGTATCGGGACCATCCGGAGGCTTGGACCGCGGCCCCCCGACACTAAACTGAGCCGAGATGTCCGGACATTCCAAATGGCACTCGATCAAGCACAAGAAGGCCGTCGTCGACGCCCGCCGCGGCCAGCACTTCACGAAGCTGGCGCGCGCGATCACGGTCTCCGCGCGTGAAGGCGGAGGCGACATCGACGGCAACCCCGCGCTGGCGCTCGCTGTCCAGAAGGCTCGGGATGCGTCGATGCCGAAGGACAACATCGAGCGCGCGATCGCCAAGGGCACGGGAGAAGGCGTCGACGCCGAACAGCTCGAGACGGTCCTGTACGAGGGCTACGCGCCGGGCGGGGTCGCGCTGCTGATCGAGGCGGTGACCGACAACCGCAACCGGACCGGGGCCGACGTGCGGCACCTGCTGACCAAGAACGGCGGGAACCTCGGCGAGCCCGGGTCGGTGTCTTACCTGTTCGACAAGCAGGGCGTGATCGTGGTCGACGCCTCACGCTACGACGAGGACGATCTGATGGCCGCGATCGACGCCGGCGCGCTTGACATCTCGCGGGACGAGGACGTGTTCGAGGTGATCACGGAGCCGGCGGACCTCGTGGCGGTGCGCGAGGCGCTCCGCGAGTCAGGGGTCGACGTCGAGAGCGCCGACATCGCATGGCGGCCGAAATCGCGGGTTCCGGTCGACGAGGCGGACGCCGCGAAGCTGATCCGATTGATCGACTCGCTCGAGGAATCCGACGACGTCGGCGCGGTCCACGCCAACTACGACGTCGACGCCGCCGTGCTCGAGCGGATCGCCTCCTAGAGGTCCGAGGACGCCGTTCCGCGCCGATTCGCCGCCGCCAGACGTGCGCGGGGGGTTCTGAGGCAGGCTCTTATCGCCGTTCGCTACTCTCCCGCGCCGATGCGCAACCGGGCCCTCGCAATCACCGCTGCCCTAGCCACCGCCGTCGCCGTGGGCGCCTGCGGCAGCTCGACGGCGCCCGGCGTCGTGCAGGCTCCGTCGAGCGGAGCGACCGCGGCGCCGGTGGCGACGACGCCGACCGTGCCGCCGCAGATCTCCAAGAAGCCGACGGTTACGCCGAGCGACTGTGGGACCAAGGCGCTCGTCAAGAAGGACCTGATCCCGGGCACCGGGGCGACGGTCCAGCCGGGGCAGACGGTCACCGTCAACTACGTCGGCGTCCTCTGCAAGACCGGCACGGAGTTCGACTCGTCCTGGAAGCGCAACCAGCCGTTCACGACGGCGCTCACGACCGGCAGCGTGATCCCTGGCTGGGTCCAGGGGATCCCCGGGATGAAGGTGGGCGGCCGCCGCGAGCTGATCATCCCGGCCGCCCTCGCCTACGGGGCGAAGGGGAGCCCGCCGACGATTCCGCCTAACTCGCCGCTCGTCTTCGTCGTCGACGCTCTGTCGACTTCGTAGCGTCGCTCTGGCCGGCATCGTCGGCACGCGGGCGCGCCCGATAAAGGGGGACGGACTCGCCGATCCCCTTCAGCCGGTGGCGGCCCGCAAACGACCAGTCGAAGCCCTCGCCGGCGGCGTCGCGCACCGCCTGGTCGCAGAGCACGCTCCCCGGCCGCGAGATCCCGGTGATGCGGCTCGCGAGGTTGACCGCGTGCCCGTAGAAGTCGCCGGCGCGGAACGTGGTCGGCCCGAGCGCGATTCCGGCACGGACCGCCGGGAGGTCGGCGGCCTGAACCGCGTCGATCAGCCGGAGCGCGGCCTCGACCAGCGGGCCCGGCTCGCGGCTCACCAGCATCGCGGCGTCGCCGATCGTCTTAACGAGCCGCACCGGCGGCGCGGTCACCTCGGCGGCCAGCTCCGAGAACCTTCCGACGACGCTGCCGAGCTGCTGCGCCTCGAGTTCGCCGCCCAGCCGGGTGAAGCCGACCAGGTCGACAAAGCACACAGCCTGCTCCTGCTCGACGGCGAGCTGGCCGGATTCGCGCTCGGCGCGGCTCAGTACAGCGCGGCGGACCTGTTCGTGGAGATGAGCCCGGTACGCCGACAGCAGCACCGGGCTGATCGCCGGGACGAGCTGCTCGGTGAGCGCCGAGAAGCGCCTGGCGACGTCCTCCTCCGTGTCGCCGGGCTGGAGGAACGCGGCCGCGAACGCGGCGGTGGTGGTCGCCGTCAGGCGCGACATCGTCTCACCGAGCACCCGGCTGATCGTGACGATCGCGTCCTCGTCCAGCCCGGCCTCGAGGAACAGCTGCGTCGACTGGGCCGCCGCCACGTCCTCGTCGCCGAACACGCGATCGTCCGGGGTCGCCTCCGGCAGGCCCATCAGCCGCCGGATCCGGAGCAGCCTGGCCGCCGGCACGCCCGTGCGCGCCTCCACTTCGGCCGCCGTGTACTTCCCGCCGAGCACGCGCTCGACGGGCAGCAACGCGAGCCGGTCCTCGGCGACCGCATCCTGCAGCTCCCGCTCGCCGAACCCCTCCGCCACCAGC
This sequence comes from uncultured Solirubrobacterales bacterium, assembly GCA_963788565.1. Lineage (GTDB taxonomy): Bacteria > Actinomycetota > Thermoleophilia > Solirubrobacterales > Solirubrobacteraceae > Palsa-465. Next base: position 223,111 of record CAWBHJ010000004.1, read on the forward strand.
TGGTCGAGCAGCTTGACCCGAGCCGCTCGCTCGTGCTCGTCGAGTCCTTCGAGCAGCCCGGCCGCCTCGTAGTCCACTAGTGCACCGCCCAGCGATCAGCGCGCATGTATCGCGGCCCCGGCTGTCCGCCGTACAGCGTCCTCGAGACCTCGCGCAGCTCTGCTGCGCGTCGGTCCCTGCGTCCTCGTCCGGCGGTCCCCGGGGCTCGCGCTCCATACACCCTGATCACAGGCCGGCACACACTGATCATCTCCAATCGAGGCGCTGTTCGCTAGCTTCTCCGCTCCGATGCTGTCGATCCTGATGCCGGTCTACAACGAGCGCGAGCGCGTGGAGCGCGCGATCGCCGAGGTCCTGGAGACGGAGCTCCCCGTGGAGTTCGAGCTGGTCGTGGTCGACGACGGCTCCACCGACGGAACCCGCGAGCTGCTCCAGAACGGAAACTGGGATGGGCGGGTGCGCCTGTTCGAGCATCCCGAGAACCGCGGCAAGGGCGCCGCCGTGCAGACCGCGCTTGCCCAGGCCAATGGCGAATACGCGGCGATCTTCGACGCCGACCTCGAATACGACCCGAGCGACCTCGCGCTGCTGATGCCGCCGCTGCTCGACGGCCGCGCGAACGCGTGCTTCGGAGTGCGGGCATTCGACGGGTACACCAGCCACTCGTTCCTGTTCGTGCTCGGGAACAAGGGCGTCACGCTCGCGTGCAACATCCTCTTCAACGTGTACCTGCACGACATCATGACCTGCCACAAGATGATCCGGACAGACGTGTTCCGCAGCCTTGCGCTGCGCTCGCCCGGCTTTGCGATCGAGCCCGAGATCACCGCGCGGCTGGTGCAGCGCGGCGAGCGCATCTTCGAGGTCCCCGTGCACTATCGAGCGCGCTCCAACGAGGAGGGCAAGAAGCTGACCGCCGTCGACGGGTTCCGTGTGATCGGGACCCTCGTGCGCTGCCGGCTCTCGCCTGAGTAGATGTCCGGTCTCGCCTCTCCGGTCGCGGTGCGGGGGCGCCCATCCCTCGCCACGGCCCGCGAGCACCCGTTCCTGGTCTCGACGGTCATCTGTGTGGTGCTGGCCGCGATCTCGGCGGCGGCGCTGCCGACGGTCCCGAGCTACGACCCGTGGTCGTGGATCGTGTGGGGCAAGGAGGTGTTCGACCCGCACCTGAGCTTCTTCGTCGGCGGCGGACCGTCGTGGAAGCCGCTCCCGGTGGCGTTCACGGCCGTGACCGGACTGTTCGGCGGCGCGTCGCCGACGCTGTGGGTGATCATCGCGCGCACCGGCGGCCTGCTCGGTCTGGTCGCGGCGTACCGGCTCGCGTCGAGGATCACCGACGAGCCGGGGTGGAACATCCTCGCCGGACTCGTCGCTGTCGTCGGCGTCGTGCTGACCCAGGACTGGTTCTACTACATGCTCCGCGGCACCTCGGAGCCGATGCTGATCGGCACGGCGCTGTGGGCGATCGACCGCCACCTCAACCGGCGCTACGCGACCGCGTTCCTGCTCGGCGTCGCCACCGGTCTGCTGAGACCCGAGGCTTGGCCGCTGCTCGGCGCGTACGCGATCTGGCTGTGGATCCGCCAGCCGCGCCTGCGCGTGCTGATCGTCGTCGGGCTGGTGGCGGTCCCGGTCGGGTGGTTCGTGCCCCCGTGGATCAGCACCGGCCAGCCGCTGCTCGCCGCCTCCCACGCCCACGAGTACAACGGCCACCTCGGCAGCAACCCGTTCGGCGAGGTGCTCCGCCGCGGCGCCGACCTGCAGGTACTGCCGGCGCTGATCCTCGGCGTGGTCGCGGTGCTCGTGTCGCTGTTGCGGGCCCCGCGCCCGTTGCGGTGGCAGACGCTCGAGCCGCGAGACCGGCTGACGGTGGCATTCGCGGGGCTGATCATCGTCTGGTGGGTGATCGTCGTCGGGATGACGCTCGTCGGCTACCCGGGCCTCGAGCGGTTCTTCCTGCCGGCCGCGGCGCTGACGTGCGTGCTGGCGGGCGCTGGGGTCGTCCGGGTCTGCCTGCTGGTGGCGGGCCGTGTGCGCTCGACGGAGGCCCGCACCGCGCTGATCGTCGCTGGCGTCGTCGCGGTGGTGCTGATCGGCGTCTCGATTCCGTTCACGACATCCCGCATTTCGGCCGCGCGGGCGCAGGAGCCGATCGCGTCGCGCGCGGTCACCCGGCTCGACCAGCTGAGTCAGGCCGTCGCCGCGGTCGGCGGCCACGCCGCGGTGTTCCCTTGCCATTCGAGCTTCGTCGCCGTCAACCACTCGGTGCAGACCGCGCTCGCCTGGAAGCTGCATGTGACGCTCGGCCGCGTCGGCACCTCGATGCGCCACCAGGGTCTGATGTTCCTCGGGCCCCACGATTCGATCGACGGCGGCGCGCCCCGGATCGATCACCGGCTGACAAGCCAGCAGCTGATCGCAACCGCCGGGCCGTGGCGCGTCTACCGGATGACGACGCCCGGGTCGAGCACGCGTTGCGTGGGACGCTAGCTACGGCGTAGCCGTCGCCCGGAAGGCGTCCGGGCGCCCGCGCAGAATGAGTCGCGGATGATCGTCCTCGGCATCGACCCCGGGACCGCCGCCACCGGCTACGGCGTGGTCCAGAGCGAAGGATCGCGGCTGCGCGCGCTCGACGGTGGCGTGATCCGGACCCGCGCGGGGGTCGCGCTGGAGCTACGGCTGGCCGAGATCCACGCCCGCGTGGCCGAGCTGCTCGACCGCCACCAGCCGGAGTGTGTGGCCGTCGAGGAGCTCTACTTCGGTACGAATGCGCGGACGGCGTTCGCCGTCGGCCAGGCGCGGGGCGTGATCCTGCTCGCGGCCGGGCAGCGTGGCCTGCCCGCCCGCTCGTACACGCCGCAGCAGGTCAAGGGCGCCGTCTGCGGCCACGGGCGCGCCGGCAAGGAGCAGGTCTTGCGGATGGTCACGCGGCTGCTCGGGCTCTCCGAGCCCCCCGCGACCGATCATGCCGCCGACGCGCTCGCGGTGGCGGTCTGCGACCTGAATCGCGCGCCGCTGGCGAAGGCGATGGCTTCGTGATCGCGCTGATCTCCGGAGAGGTCGCGCTCAGACGCGCGAGCTACGTGGTCGTCTCCTGTGCGGGCGTCGGCTACCAGCTGACCGTCTCGGCCGAGACGCTCAGCCGCGTCCCGGCGGTCGGCGAGCACGTGACCCTCCACACCCAGCTCGTCGTCCGCGACGACGCCCTGCAGCTGTACGGCTTCGCCACCGAGGAGGAACGCGAGCTGTTCCAGATGCTGCTCTCGGTCCAGTCGGTCGGCCCGAAGGTTGCGATCGCCGTCCTCTCGGGCGGGCCGCCGGGCGAGCTCGTGGCAGCGCTCGCGGCGGGCGACACGGCGCGCTTCCAGGCGGTCCCCGGGATCGGCAAGCGCACCGCCGAGCGGATCATCGTCGAGCTCCGCGACAAGGTCTCCTCGACGGCTACCGAGCCGCCGATCCGGATCACCCGGCGCGATGACCCGCGCTCGCTAGCCCGCGACGGGCTGGTCGAGCTCGGCTACAGCTTGCAGGAGGCCGACGCGCTGCTCGACGGCGCCACTGGCGAGCGCGTCGAGGACCTGATCTCCGAGGCGCTGAGGAGCCGGATGACTCGCCCCGGCGCCTTTCAGGCGAGCCCGGACGGCGAGCGGCGGCGAAGAGGGGCGAGCCGACGGTGAGCGGCGCCGAGGTTCGCGTCCAGGCGCCCGAGGAGCTCCCCGAGGACGAGCTCGACCGCTCGCTGCGCCCCCGTCGGCTCGAGGACTTCATCGGCCAGGAGGCGGTCAAGGAGCAGCTTGCGGTGTCGATCGCGGCCGCCTCGAGCCGTCACGAGCCGCTCGATCACGTGCTGCTCGCGGGGCCGCCCGGGCTCGGCAAGACCTCGCTCGCGCAGATCATCGCCCACGAGCTCGAGGTCTCGTTCGTCCAGACCGCCGGCCCGGCACTCGAGCGCAAGGGCGACGTCGCGGCCTTTCTCACCGCGCTCGAGCCGCGCTCGGTGTTCTTCGTCGACGAGATCCACCGCCTCCCGCGGGCGCTGGAGGAGACCTTCTACCCGGCGATGGAGGACGCGGCGCTGCCGATCACGGTCGGACAGGGCGCCGGGGCGCGGGTCGTCACGATCGACCTGCCGCCGTTCACGTTGATCGGCGCGACCACCCGGACGGGACTGCTGAGCACCCCGCTGCGAGACCGGTTCGGGATCCAGCACCGGCTCGAGCACTACGCGCCCGCGGACCTCGCGAGGATCGTGCTGCGCTCGGCGCGGCTGCTCGAGGTCGAGATCGACGATCGCGGGGCGCAGGCGATCGCCGCGCGCAGCCGCGGGACCCCGCGGGTCGCCAACCGGCTGCTCAAACGCGTGCGCGACTACGCCGAGGTTCGCGGCAGCGGCGTCGTCACCGCCCCGGTCGCGGCCGCTGCACTCGACATGCTCGAGGTCGACCACGAGGGCCTGGACCGCTTGGACCGAGAGATCCTCCGCACAATCTGCGAGAAGTTCAGCGGCGGCCCCGTAGGCCTCTCCACTCTCGCCGTGGCCGTCGGCGAAGAACAGGACACGATCGAAGACGTCTACGAGCCGTATCTGCTGCAGCGAGGGCTGATCGAGCGCACGCCGAGGGGCAGGCAGGCCACGAGGCGAGCGTACGAGCACCTCGGCTTGGAGCCCCCCGGCCCGCTGGCACTGCTGTAGGCAGGGGCCCGAGGGCCACCCAACACAGTTCTTACGTGCCTCTCAAACCCCCCTGGGTATCCTGATCCGCCAGTGGCGCGCGAGCACTATTTCATCTGTCCTCACTGCGGCCATCGCTCGATGGCGCCCGAACGAACGGTCGCGTTCAGGCCCGGAGAGGCCCGCGGCTGCGAGAAGTGCGGGTTCGCCTATCTGTTCGAGCTGCTCGACGACTACTACCCGGCCCCGAACGCGGCGTTCTTCGCCTGCGACGGCGACGGCCGGATCGTCGATTGCGGCAAGGGCTCATTCGAGCTGACCGGGCTGACCACCGAGAAGGCGATCGGGCGGCCGATCCGGGACGTGCTCGGCCTCCAGTTCGACGACGGCAACGATCACGTCCAGACGGCGCTGGAGTGGGAGGTCCGCGTCCAGCGCAAGCCCGTCGGGGTCCACGCCGACGGCGATCTTCCCGCCCGCGCAGTCGCCGACATCTTTCCCGCCTACGACGACGACGACGGCGGGGTGCTGGTGGTCCTCACGCCGACAAACGGCCGCTGACGGCCACGCCGCGGCGGATGGGCATTAGCATCAGCGTCAAGCGATGACTGACCGCCAGCGCAACGTCTTCATCCTGGCACTCGTCGTCGGCCTGATCGCGGCGTCGATCGTCGTGATCACCCGGAATCCCACGCAGCTGGGCCTCGACCTCAAGGGCGGCGTCCAGCTCGTCTATCAGGGTGAGCCGACACCGCAGACGCCGGTGGTCACGCAGGCGGCGCTGCAGCGCGCCGTCGACACGATGAGGCAGCGGGTCGACCAGCTCGGCGTCTCCCAGCCGTCGATCCAGACCTCGGGCGGCAACCAGATCACCGCCGGCCTGCCGAACGTGACCGACACCTCGCGCGCCGAGAAGCTGATGGGCACGACCGCGCGCCTCGCCTTCTACGACTGGGAGGCGAATGCCCTGACGCCGAGCGGCAAGCCGGTCGCGAGCCTGTTGCAGACCCAGGACCCGAACGCGGTCCAGATCAGCCAGGGGGCCGGGACCCAGGCGCCGGGCTCGGCGGGGGCGGGCAGCATGGGGCTCTACCAGGCGGTGAAGCTCGCCTCGCAGCAGGAGAAGTGGGTCTCGAAGACCAACGCCCGCAAGGGCGCCGAGTACTTCATGTTCGGGGCGCCGGGGAGCCAGGCCTGTCAGACGGCCGCGAAGGACAAGGGCACAACCCCGGTGGTCGGGCAGCATTGCTACCTGTCTGGGCCCGCCGACAACCTCCAGGACCTCTACAACGGCCTTCCCACCGGGGTGACTGCCTCCGAAGGGCAGGTGCTGACAGTCCCGCAGGGATGGGTCGTGCTCCAGGCCTCGACGCCCAAGTACGGGCAGACGATCCCGTGGGGGGCGCCGAACGGCCAGTACTACGTGCTGCGCGACAACGCCGCGCTGTTCGGCCAGGACATCACCAACCCCCAGGGGTCGACCGACCAGTCGGGCCAGCCTGACGTCCAGTTCGGGTTCACGGGCCAGGGCGGCAACGAGTTCCAGAACGTCACTTCCAAGCTCGCCCACCGCGGTGATCTCGTCAGCGGCCTCGGGCAGACGCTCCACCAGCACTTCGCAGTGGCGCTCGACACGCAGCTGGTCACGGTCCCGTACATCGACTTCAAGCAGAACCCCGACGGGATCCCGGGGACCAACGGCGCTGACATCCAGGGCGGGTTCACCACCGACACCGCCAATCAGCTCGCCCAGCAGCTGAAGCTCGGCGCGCTGCCGATCAACCTCAAGCTGATCTCCACCTCGCAGGTCTCCGCGACGCTTGGGAAGCAGGCCCTCAACCAAGGACTGGTTGCCGGGCTGATCGGACTGCTGGTCGTCGCCGTTTTCTTGGTCCTCTACTACCGGGTACTTGGCGTGATCGCGGTCGGCGCCCTGCTCGTCTACGCCCTGTACTTCTACGCGCTGATCAAGCTCATCCCGATCACCCTGACGCTCCCCGGGATCGCCGGGCTGATCCTCACGATTGGGGTCGCGGCCGACGCCAACATCGTGATCTTCGAGCGCGTCAAGGAGGAGATCCGAGCAGGCAGATCGATCCGTCAGGGGATCGCGATCGGCTACCGCAAGGGCCTTACAGCGATCATCGACGCGAACGTCGTCACGATCATGACCGCGTTCATCCTGTTCGTACTGGCGACCGCCGAGGTACAGGGATTCGCTCTCACGCTCGGGATCGGCACATTCGTGTCGCTGTTCACCGCCGTGATGGCGACCCAGGCGATCCTCTCGACGATGGGCCGGTCGCGGATCATCTCGCGGCCGTCGATGCTCGGCGTCAGTGACAAGAAACGCACGTGGCGGTTCGACTTCATGGGAGCCTCGCGGTACTTCTTCTCGATGTCCGGCGTGATCCTGCTGATCGGAGCGCTGGCGATCGGCGGCCGCGGCCTGAACCTCGGAATTGACTTCACCTCCGGCACCCGGATCACCGCCAGCCTCGTTCGACCCGCCACCCAGCAGCAGGTGACCTCTGTGGTCAGCGGCGCCGGTGCGGCCAGCCCAACGGTTCAGCGGATCTCCAACAAGGCGCTTGGCAACGATGTCTTCCAGATCTCGGCGAAGCAGCTCCAGCCGCAGGGCGTGACCCGGGTCCTCAACGCTCTGCAGAGCAGGTTCGGTCTGCGATCCAACGACCACACTTCGGTCGGGCCGACTTTCGGTAAGACGGTCGCCAACAGCGCTGTGATCGCGATCATCGCCTCGCTGCTCGTGATCTCGGCGTACGTCGCGCTGCGCTTCGAGTGGAAGTTCGCGGTACCCGTGTTGATCGCGCTGGCACACGACCTGCTGATCACGGCGGGTGTGTACGCATTGACCGGCCGGGAGGTGACGACAGCGACGGTGGCCGCGCTGCTGACGATCTTGGGTTACTCGCTGTACGACACGATCATCGTGTTCGACCGGGTGCGGGAGAACATCCCGCGAATGCCGCGAGCTGCGTTCTCGCAGATCGTCAACCGGTCGATGTCCGAGGTGCTGACCAGGTCGATTGCCACGACCTCGTGCACGCTGCTGCCGATCATCGCGCTGCTGGCGTTCGGAGGCTCGACGCTGCAGGACTTCGCCTTCGCGCTGCTGATCGGCGTCGCGTCCGGCGCGTACTCGTCGATCTTCATCGCCTCACCGGTGCTCACACACTGGAAGGAGCGCGAGCCCCAGTACCGCTCGCGCCGGCGCCGGATCGAGGAGGACCTCGGCTACGTGCCCGCGTACGCGGCCGGCGCCGCCGATGTCGAGCCGACGGACAAGAAGCCGCGCCGCGCCGGCCGGATCACGACCCCCGACGACCCGGACAAGGTCTCGGCGGCAGAGTTCGAGCAGATGAAGCGCGACATCGTCGAGCCCGAGGCGCCGTCGCGACGGAGCTCGACGCTGACCAAGGCGCCGCCGAGGCAGCGGCCGAAGCCCGCGCCGGCGCGGCCGGCGCCTCCGCCCGCGCCCGAGCCCGAGCCTCAACCCGAGCCGGATGCCGACGTGGCTGCCGACGCGGCCGCGGGTCAGGCCGATGCGGGACCGCCGGCGCCGGCGCCCGACCTCGCCGAGAACGAGGGCGTTGCGCCCGTCCAGAAGCCCCGCGGCGGGTCGAAGTCGCGGCGATCCTCGGGGCGGCACGGGAGGAGGCGCTAGCCGATGGGGATGCTCGCGTGGGTGATGATGGGCCTCGCCCTGTGGCACTTCACGATCTGGCTGCCCGACCACTACTGGGGCGGGATCGTCGGCGCGTTCATCGGCGCGCTCGTGGGCGCCGTGCTGTTCGGCCTGATCGTCAACGGATTCGTGATCCCGGGCCGGCACGACACCCACATCACCACCGCGCTCGAGGCGATTCCCGGGGCGCTGATCGGGATGGCGCTCGTGTACTTCGAGGGACTCCGTCGCGAACGGGGCGGCGCACCCGGCCCGGAGACGGTCTGAGGCCGCCCCTCGCTCTCTAGTTCTAGGGAGCGAGCGGGTCGCTCAGCGCCAGCGGCCGAGCGAGGTACCGCGCCGACAGCCGGTAGAACAGTCCGCCGTCCGTCTGCGGGCTCGTCGTCCCGCCGGCGCCGCCGCCGAACAGCAGTCCGATCACGCCCGAGTCGCGGGTCGCCGCGAGGTGGGGAGCCGAGCCGTCCCCGAGCCACCACTGCACGCGGTTGTCGCGGAAGTGGTCCCAGGTGTTGTTCAGCATCGTGTTTCCGAGCGGTAGCTGCCACAGCACGACCGGGGTGCGCGTGCGCCTCGTGAACCCGGCGATGTAGGCGTCGTGGCGGCGGAAGTCCGCGGGCCCCCATGCCGTGCGCGGATTGCCTTCGATCACCTTGTAGAAGCCGGCGTCGCGGTCGGTCACGTCGTTGAACACGAGGTCGAACCTGGCGTGGAGGCTCTCGTAGAAGCCCGCCGAGTCGGCCGCGAGCCGGTCCATGTGGGCCAGTGACGGCTTCGAGTACGTCGGGTCCTCGTTCGTGCCCCACACGCTCAGGTGCCACGCGAGCAGGACGCGCGGCGCGAGCCGGTCGCGGAGCGCGAGCAGGTGGTGGGCGAACGTCCGGGCGAGACCGACCGCGTGGGCCTGCTGGAGGTATCCCCATAGGTCGGGCTCGACGTGGATGACGACGAGGTGGTGGGCGGAGGGCGCGGCGATGCTCCGCAACAACAGCGTCCAGTCGGCCCAGTAGGCCGCCATCGTCACCGGATTGCGGAGGTTCGAGAGGTCCTTGTGGAGCTCGTCGGTGCCGACGGCCGGGCGTGACTGGAGCAGCTGGTAGTAGGTGAGCACCGGGATCATCTGTGCCGCAATCGACTCGTTCACGTACCGCGACGCGAAGCTCGCGCCCGTATTCCAGGTGGACCACCCGCCGCCCGTGTTGACGCCACCGGACAGGTACTGGTAACGGGCGTCGAAGCGGGCGTGGTGCCTCAGCCGCTGTGCGTCGCCCGGTTGGTCGCTGACGCCGAGGAGCAGGTGGTGGGGCCAGGAGGCGGGGAGGGGGAGGGGGGCAGAGGTGCGCGCGCTTGCCGTCACGGCGGCAACGAGGACTACGGCGAACGACATGGCAACGAGGAAACGGCGCATCCAGCGGTTGCATCGGTCCGTGCTCCGCGGACCTTGAAGAACGCGCCGGGACCGACGCTCACATGACACACCCCTCTCGGCGGGCGGCGGTGTGTCATCCCAGCCGCGGATATCGACGCTCGCACGACACACCTCGCCGGTCGCGGAGGGGTGTGTCGTCTCAGCCGCGCTCATGGCGCAAGTTTGTAACAGCGCGCACAGGCTCTGCAACCGCTCACATCCGCCCCCGTGGATCCGTCGGGGCTCGTACCTAGGCTGGTGCCGACGATGGCAGAGCCGGCACTCCTTCCCCAGCCCGACTCCGGGCCCGACGGCCGTCGGGAGTCCCGGCCGAGCTTGCGGGTGCTCGACACCCGGCCGCCCACACCTCCCAAGCCCCGCCTCGAGATCCCGCCCTACGACTTCCCGGCCGCCCAGAATCTCGAGCGAGCACTGGGCATCGGCCACGTCCTCGCCCAGATCCTCGTCCGCCGCGGGCTGTCAGACCCGGATCGAGCCCGGGCGTTCCTCGAGGCCGAAGACGAGCACTCCGTCGAGCAATTCGACGGCATCGACACCGCTCTCGACCAGATCCACCGCCACATCCGCGCCGGCTCCCGGATCACCGTCCACGGCGACTACGACGTCGACGGCGTGTGCGCGACCGCGGTGCTGATCCGGGCGCTGCGGGGGCTCGGCGGCGACGCCGACTGGTTCATCCCGTCGCGGACCGAGGACGGCTACGGGCTGTCCGCGGAGACCGTAGAGCGGCTTCACGCGCGGGGCACGCGCCTCCTGATCACCGCGGACTGCGCGATCACCGCGGTCGAGGAGGTCGCCGCTGCGACCGCTGCCGGGATCGACGTGGTCGTGACCGACCACCATCACCCGCGTGCCGACGGAGCGCTTCCCGATGCTCCGATCGTCCACCCGGCGGTGTGCGGCTATCCGTGCGCCGAGCTGTGTGGCACCGGCGTTGCCTACAAGCTCGCCCAGGCGCTCGGGGCGCCGACGGCGGACGAGGACGTCGAGCTGGTCGCGCTCGCGACCGTCGCCGACCTGATGCCGCTGAAGGGCGAGAACCGCCGGCTCGTCCGCGCCGGGCTCGCGCAGCTGGCGCGGACCGCGAAGCCGGGGCTGCGCGCGCTGATGGAGGTCTCGAGCGCCGATCCGAGCGCGCTCGACGCCCAGGTGCTCGGTTTCAGGCTCGGACCGCGGATCAACGCGGCGGGACGGCTGCGGCGCGCCGACGCCGGCCTGGAGCTGCTGCTCACCTCCGATCCCGCGCGCGCCGCCGAGATCGCGCACGAGCTCGATCAGCTGAACGCCGAGCGGCGCGCCGTCGAGCAGCGGCTCACGTGGGAGGCCGAGGCGCAGGTCGCCGAGCTCGGCGACCGTCCCGCGTTCGTGCTCGCCGGAGAGGGATGGCACCAGGGGGTGGTGGGGATCGTGGCGTCGCGGATCGTCGAGCGCCACCATCGCCCGACGGTCGTGCTCGCGCTCGATGGCGAGGGTGAGGCCCATGGCTCCGCCCGCAGCATCCCCGGGTTCGACCTGCTCGAGGCGCTGCACGCGTGCGCGCCGGAGCTGGAGCGCTACGGCGGGCATCGCGCCGCCGCCGGCATGACGGTTCGTCCGGAGCGGATCGAAAGCCTGCGTGACGCGCTCGAGCGCCACGCCGCGTCGGTGCTGACCGCTGAGTTGCTCGAGCCGGTCGAGCGGGTCGACGCGATCGTCTCCGGCTCGGAGCTCGGACTCGGGCTGACGGACGAGCTCGACAGGCTCGAGCCGACTGGCATGGGCAACCCCAGGCCGCGCCTGCTGGTACCCGGCGCAAGGCTTGGCGACCTGCGGGCGATGGGGGAGGAGGGCCGCCACGCGCGGTTCGTCGTCAGCGCCGGCGGAACGCGCACCCCTGCGGTCGCGTTCGGCTGCGACGGCCGGCTGCCCGTCGGCGACGGCGAGCCTGCCGACGCCACCTTCCGGCTGGAGCGCAACGCATGGAACGGGACCGTCGAGCCGAGACTCGTGCTCCGCGAGGCGTGGGACTGCGCGCCCGAGGAGATCGTCGTCCTCGGCGAGCCCGAGCGGTATCTCGATGGGGTGATCGAGGAGCTCGACCGCGAGCTCGGCGAGCCGCCCGCCACGGCCCCGGATCAGACCGTCCGGACCGTCATCGACCGCCGCGGGGAGAGCCCGCTGGCGGTGCTCGCCGATGCGCTCGCCTCCGGCTCCGAGGTGCTCGCCGTCTGCGCCGACGTCGGCCGCAGGGTCGACGGGCTCGGCGCGAGGATCGGCGGCTTCTGCCTGATCTCCCACCACGCGCTCGAGCGCGCCCCGCAGATCGCCGAGCGGTTCGCGCACGTCGTCGTCCTGGACCCGCCGGCCGGCGAGCGCCACGCGGCGGGGTTGCGAGCTGGTAGCGGCTTTACCCACGTGGCATGGGGCGACGCTGAGCTACGCTTTGCTAAGCAGATGCACGAGTTGGAGTACGGTCTTCGGGCCTCGCTCGTGGCCCTCTATCGAGATCTCAGGTCTCGGCGGGGGGTGGCTGGTGAGGAGCTCGAGCGACTGCTTCGCGGCGAACGCTCGCAGGGCCGCCCGGCGCGGCTCGCGGGGAGATTGATCAGAGTGCTCGCGGAGCTGGAGCTCGTCAGCCTCGATCGGGATCTGCCGGCCCTGGCGGTTGCGGGCACCACCCGCACGGAGCTGGATCGCTCGCAGGCGTTCAGGGCGTACACCAAGCGACACGAGGACGGACGGCGATTCCTCAGCAGCGCAAATCCAATGGCAAGCAGCCGAGCCCGACAGCTCTGATCCCGGCGTCTCGCGCGCCGGTGGATCGCGTCACCGGCAGTCACGGGACCGTCGAGCGCGCCGAGCTGACAGCGGTCGAGCGGCGGCTGCTCTCCGACCTGTTCGCGATCGTCGAGGAGCACGCCGATCAGGCGGCAGCTGCGATCGACCGCGACCGGGTCGAGGAGGCGTTCGTCTACTCCTGCGTCCATCACGCCGACCAGCGCCGGAAGTCCGGCGAGGACTTCATCATCCACCCGGTCGGCGTCGCAAAGATCTGCGCGGGCATGCGCTTGGACACCGAGACGCTGTGCGCGGCGCTGCTGCACGACACCGTCGAGGACACGTCCGCGTCGCTCGAGGAGGTGCAGGAGGCGTTCGGCGAGGAGATCGCGAGCCTGGTCGACGGCGTCACGAAGCTCACCGGGCTGACGTTCCAGTCGCGCGACGAGGCGCAGGCGGAGAACTACCGCAAGATGATGGTCGCGATGGCGACGGACATCCGCGTCATCCTGATCAAGCTCGCCGACCGGCTCCACAACATGCGCACGATCGAGGCGCTGGCGAAGCAGAAGCAGATCGAGAAGTCTCGCGAGACGCTCGACATCTACGCGCCGATCGCCCACCGGCTCGGTATCCACGCGATCAAGTGGGAGCTCGAGGATCTCTCGTTCCAGGCGCTGCACCCGCGCAAGTACCGCGAGATCAAGGGACTCGTGGCCCAGCAGCGGGCCGAGCGCGAGCGCTACGTCAACCAGGCGGGCGAATACCTGGACAAGGAGCTCGACGAGCTCGGGATCGAGGCCGAGATCTCCGGCCGGGCCAAGCACTTCTACTCGATCTACTCGAAGATGACCAAGAAGGGCCGCGAATTCAATGAGATCTACGACCTCACGGCGATGCGTGTGATCGTCGGATCGGTCAAGGACTGCTACGGCGCCGTCGGCGTGATCCACTCGCTGTGGAAGCCGCTGCCGGGCCGGTTCAAGGATTTCATCGCGATGCCCAAGGCGAACATGTACCAGTCGCTCCACACGACCGTGATCGGGCCCGAGGGCCGGCCGCTCGAGATCCAGATCCGCACCCGCGAGATGCACGACCTCGCCGAGTTCGGGATCGCCGCGCACTGGATGTACAAGGAGGTCGTCGGCGCCGACGGCGTCGCGCGGCCGCAGCAGGACCCGGAGGGCAAGCTCAAGTGGCTGCGCTCGCTGCTGGATTGGCAGCAGGACGAGGCCGACCCTCGGGAATTTATGGAAACGCTTCGGGTTGACCTCTTCGAGGACGAGGTGTTCGTGTTCACGCCGAAGGGCGAGGTCAAGTCGCTCGCCGCGGGCTCGACGCCGCTCGATTTCGCCTATGAGATCCACACGGACGTTGGCCACCGCTGCGTCGGCGCGAAGGTCAACGGCAAGATCGTGCCGCTCTCCTACCAGCTGCGATCCGGCGACATCGTCGAGGTGCTGACCTCCAAGCGCGAGCGCGGCCCGTCGCGTGACTGGCTCGCGCTGGTCAAGACGACCCGCGCGCGCAACAAGATCAAGGCGTGGTTCAAAGCCGAGTCGCGGCGCGACACCGAGCACGCCGGCCGCGAGCTTCTCCAGGAGCACCTCCGCAAGCAGGGGCTGCCGGCGCAGAAGATCGTCGGCTCCTCGCTGCTCGCCGACGTGATCCGCGAGGTCGGGTTCCGCAAGGCCGACGACTTCTACATCGCGCTCGGCGCCGCCAAGGTGTCGCCGAAGGTGGTCGTCAACAAGGTGCTGCAGCGGCTCAAGCAGGGCGAGGCCGCGGACTCGCAGCCGACCGCGACCGACGACCTGCTGCAGACGCGCCGGCGGCGCTCGCGCGCGACCGTGTCCTCGTCGAAGTACGGGATCACCGTTCCGGGCGTCGACGATGTGATGCTGCGGCTGGCGAAGTGCTGCCGCCCCGTCCCCGGCGACCCGATCGTCGGCTACATATCCCTCGGGCGCGGCATCACCATCCACCGCGAGGACTGCCCGAACGCGGTGATCCTGAAGAAGGATCCCGACCGGTTCACGCCCGTCTCCTGGGACGGCGATGCCGAGACCGCGTTCCGGGTCGAGCTCCAGGTCGACGGCTGGGACCGCCACCGCCTGCTCGAGGACATGACGCGGACCTTCTCCGAGGCCGGCATCAACATCCTCGAGGCGCGCTGCACCGTCAACCACCCGATGGTCAAGAACCGGTTCGTCGTCGAGGTCGCAGACACGCGCACGCTCGACCAGACCGTCAGCCGCCTGCGCAACATCGACTCGGTGTTCGACGCCTACCGGGTCACGCCGGGCGGCGGCGCGACCTAGCCGCGGTCCGGCGTCGCGCCCTCGTCGGGCCTGGACCATCTCCTAGCCGAGCTCGGGTCCGGAGCGGCTCGGAGGAGACCCCCGCCGCGGCGGCGGGGCCACGCGTACCGTGCTCGCGGGGTCGCGGCGGAGCTTTGAGAGGAGCACGGCCTCACCCGTGCCGAGCGTCTTGATCTCGTTGGGGTGGACGACGAACTGCTCGCCGAGCCGGCGCGTCCTGCGGCCGTTCGGGTATCCGCCCGGCAGCACGCCGCCCAGCTGCTCGGTGTATTCCCACGTCTTCTCCGTTCCGGCCATCTGCGCCACGGTCTGGGCGGAGGACGGGACGTCCTGGCGGTGGGCGACCTTGAAGGCGGTGTTCCCGAGCACCTGGTCCCGCAGCCCGGGCGCGACGCGATCGAAGTCGGCCAGCTCCTGGGTCGCCGCGAGCACCCCGATCCCGGCCTCGCGCGAGCGGGCGAACAGCGACAGCAGGTTCTCGCCCAGGACTGAGGCCTCGTCGATCGCGACGGTCGCCTGCGCACGTCCGCCTTCCCCGAGCCTGTTGCCGGCGGCGCAGACGAGGTCCTGGACGGCGAGCGTGCCGAGCTGCGCGGCGAGCTTTCCGTAGGTGCTCGAGTTCAGGCTGAACAGCACCACCTCGCCCCCGGACAGTGCCGAGCGAACATCGACGTCCGACCGCGCGTCCGACGGCTCGAGATATCGCCCGGTGTGGGACTCCGTGATGATCGCGAGCCTGGTCTGGAGCCCGCGGACGGCGCTCAGCTGATCGGGCGTCAGACCCGCAAGGTAGTCCTGGACGCGCTCCGCGTGGGCACGGGGGAGCCCACGCAGCGATCCCGCCAGCCTGTGGGGGTCCATCATCCTGACGACCTCGCTCAGCGTCGGCGGCCGCTCCGGGTGCGAGCCCTCGAGGACCTGCAGCACGTTCTGGACGTACCGCTCCGCCGCGCGCTGGTAATGGGGCTCGGTGAACCGCTCGGTCGCGATCAGCTTGTCCTTCAGCTCGGTCGCGTTGCCGTGGGCGAGCGGGTTCCAGTGGTGCTCGCCGTCCGGCGTCCAGATCCGGAGCGGGCGCCCGGCCCGCGCCGCCGCGTCGGCGAGCGCGGCGGCGAATGCCGGCGAGCCCTTCATGTCGATCGCGACCACCGGGCGCCCGCGTCTGATCTGTTCACCCAGAATCGTGAGCAGCGTCGTCGTCTTCCCGGCCCCGCTGGCGCCGAGGATCAGCCCGTGTGCCGCGAGCTCGCGCTCCGCGATCGAGACCGGGCGTCCTCGCGAGTCGGTGCCGAGCTCGATCGTCCCCTCGGGGGCGCTCGCCGCCCGGGCCCGCCGCCTCAGGGCGAGCGACCGACCGGCTCGGACCGCGGTGACGGCCAGCGCGACGCCCACGGCGGCCGCCGGCAGCCACGACACCGGGATCGCAAGCAGCGCGACCAGCGCGACGACGGTCCAGTACGGAGGCCGCCCGCTCACCGCGCGGCCACCGGCGCCCGCGTCCGTTCGATCCCCCGGCCGCCACCCCCGGCGCGCGGGCCGGCGAACTCGACGCGCTGCACGTGGACGAGCGGGCTGATCCCGAGCCTCCGCGCCGACTTCTGGATCGAACGGCCGATCCGGCCGTCGCGGACCAGGTACAGGACCACATCGACGCGGGCGTCGGCCGCGTACCCCGCGAGGATCTTCTCGCGCCGCGTGCGTCCCTTCGACGAGAGCTCGAGCTCGACCGCGACCCGCCGCCCGCCGGGATCGATCAGCACCAGGTCGGGATAGTGGAGGCGCTCGCGCCCGCCGGGTCCGACGCCGCCGAGCCGCACCCCATAAGGGTCTCCCCGCCGTTCGGCGCTTGCGTCCGAGGAGCGCAGCCGGCGCTCGCCGAGCACCTCCCGCAAGGGCCCGAAGACGCCGTGCGAGGCCGCCAGCCACAGCCACGCGGCGCCGATCTCGTGCTCGGAGGAGCGCAGGTCGAGCCGCCGGGGTGCCCGCAGATCGGCGTCGATCGCGCCCAGCCCCGCGCGCGTTATCTGAAAGCAGGTCGGGCCGCGATCGAACGGCCGGTGGGCGGCGAGGAATCCCGCTCGGGCGAGCGACCGCAGCCGGCTGGCCGCGCCGGTCGCGGAGATGCCGTGGAGCGCGGCGACGTGGTCCGCCAGCACCAACCGGTGCTCGGCCGTGAACGACAGCGTCTCGAGGTCCCGGCCGGTCAGCCTGAGGTGGCCCACACTGTCCTGAGCCTGCAGCGGGCGATTTTCGCCCCCCTAGCGCTCCGAAGCGCCGCTTTACAGGCCCGGGTGCGGCAGCGAGCTCGTGTTGACCACCTCGAAGTCGCGCCCGGTGAGCTGGTCGAGCTGGTGAAGCGCGTCGTCGCTCCACCGCGGGTTCGGCGCGCCCGAGATGTACCAAGGCGAGCCGTTGTCGGCGAGGATCAGCCCGTACGTCTTCAGCGCCTGGGCGACGATCCGAGCCTGACGGGGGAGGCGGGAGATGTTGACGCTCGCCTTCAGCCGCACCCGGAGCCCCATCGGCGGGTAGAACCCGTGGCACGTCGACGCCTGGTGACGCGCGGGGTACACGTACCGCGGCGCCGTGCACGGCGCGGTGAAACGCAGCGCATGATCGATGACGCCCCGCGCCACCTCGTCGTAGCGAGCGAGCCCGGGAAAGATCGGGAGGCCGGCGGCATCGGCCGAGGTCCACCCGGCGGGACGGAGGTGGTCGGAGCGAAGGTTGAAGATCGCACCCGACCCGGCCGTCCACGAGCGGCCGTTGTTGTGCGGGTAGGCGGCATACAGCTCGTAGTCGGTGCACGTGTCGCGATCGATCACGATCACGTGGCGGTCGCCCGACGAGCTCCGTCCGCCCTCGATCGGCGCGTTCGGCGGAATCGGGTACGGGCCGCGGTCGGACTCGTCTCCGTACTGGAAGCGGACCGGGACCCGGTGGGTCGAGTTGGAGACGACCACGAACGGGATCCCGTTCGGCGCGCCGTTGTAGACGGTTCCGAAGTCCGGATGGACGGGATCGCCCAGACCGATGCTCGCGATCAGCCTAGAAGAGTCTCTGGCCACCGGCAGCCGGTCAACGCGCTGGTTCCACGGGTTGTCCGGCGGGAAGACCTCGCAAGCGGGGGCGCTCGGCAACGGGCGCGCGGAGCCGAGCGCGGGAACGATCACCGCGGCCAACAGCACCGGCAGCAGCACCAGGCGGCGCATCGGCGGCGCACTATACGAACCAAGCTCACCGCTCGTCGAGGTCACCGCCGTCGAGCGGACTCCCGGGGCAGCGCGGATCGAGCGCGGCTGCGGAGGGCGCCTCGCCGTACGCGAGCACGCAGTAGCTCGAGCGGGGCAGCCCCGCGATGTCGAGCAGCGCCGAGTCCCAGCCGGAGCCGGCGCGCGTTGTTCGGCGTCCACCAGTCGACCTGGGTGACGCGCGGCCCGGACGGCGTCGCGAGGTCGTGGAACGCCTGCGCGGCCCATGCCTGCCTGAGCCGCGCGAGATGGGGGTCCGGGGCCCAGTCGAGGCAGGCGCCAACCTTGAAGCCGCCGGTCCAATCCAGGTTGTAGGCGTCGAGCTCGCCGTTGTCGCACTGAGGCTCGCTGCCGTCTGGCCCCTGGATGTTGGGCTGGTCGAGCCGCGCGCCGGCCTCGGTGATCCAGATCGGCGGGTCGTAGCCGCTGCCGTAGCGGTTGACGAGCACGTTGTAGAACGCGTCGAGGTTGTAGGCGTACGGGCTCTGCTCCCGAACGCCGGCCGCAGTCACGTCGTCATAGTCGTGAAACGACCAGTACCCGGGCGTGCTGCGCAAAGCGTCGATGTACCCGTTCAGGTAGTCGATCAGGCTGGAGCAGACCGCGCCAGGCCCACACCCCATCGAGGAGAGCGTGCCCGCGGCGAGCTCGGGCGCGGGCACCGACGGGTAATCGGACTGCAGCTGCGCGATCGCCTGTTGGGCGGTGTTGAAGTCCGTGGCGGCGCCGGCCGGGTTACCCGAGTACCCGTTGACGTCGGGCTCGTTCCAGGCTTCGACGTAGTGGACCGGGACGCCCCACCGTGCGGCAGCCCAGAGCGTCCAGTAGACCCCGCAGTAGTACCGGCGCTGGTCGATCTGCGCGGTCGACGGGACGCCCTCGTCGATGTCCGATGTCCCCGTGTTCATCGCGATCACCGGCTGCAGCCCGAGCCGCTTCGCCGCGATCAGCCAGTCGTAGACGTATCGGCGGTACTGCGCGCCGCCCTCGTCGGGGTTCGGGTTGCTGTAGGCGCTGCGGCCGGTGCCTGACCAGATGCACCGCCCGTTTGAGTCCGCGCTCGCGACCGCGTCGTACGGAATCGTCGTGCGGACGTAGGAGATCCCCGACCCTCCGTGGATCAGTGGCTCGAGCCAGCGCGCCGCCGGGCAAGGGCCGGATCCCCGGCACTGGCCGTCAAGGCTCGGGTCGCCGAGTCCGTAGACGGACGCACGGGCCGCCGCCGGCGCCAGCAGGAGCGCGAGCGCCGCCAACAAGATCGCTCGGTATCGAAGCTTCACTGCCATCGCGCCACCTCGAAGAACGCGTCCGCGAGTCGGTGCCCCCCGATTTCCAACCCCTGATCGGCGAGAAGGTTGCGGCTTTGGGTCGAGACCTTAGGTGTCGGGCGCCGGCGCTCAGGCCACGACCAGCAAGCCGCCGGGCTCGACCGCGAAGCTCGCCGTCGAGACCTCGCCGATGTAGTCGCCGTCGACCTGGATCGGCAGCTGTCGCTCATCGAGCGAGCGAACCTCGAGCCCCTGCAGCCCCGAGAACGCGGTCACGTGGCGGTGACGGCCAAGCGCCCAGCGCTCCGACAGGGCCCGCACGCCGATCGTGGGAATGTCGATCGGTCTGGCGCGCTCGAGCACTACGCCTGAGAGGGTGCCGCTGTCGAGTGCGGCGCCCTCGCCGAGGTGTACCGGGCGGTTGCCGAAGAACGTGTATGGCGCCGCGTTCTGGACCACGGCAGTGACGCCCTCGACGCGCTCCTCGCCAAGCGAGGCCTCGAGCCGCGGCGGGTGCAGCAGGTAGCGCCGCGCGAACACCCGCAGCACGACGCTCGTGTAGTACCACTCGCCGAGCCGGGCCTTGAGTCGGGGATGCGCGTCGACCCGCTCGACGACGCTGGCGTCCAGCCCGACCCCTGCGGAGAACAGGAAGTAGCGCTCGTTCAGGCGCGCGACGTCAACCCGGCGCGGGCGCCAGTCGTCGTTCAGGCGCAGCAGGTGCTCCGTGGCGTCGACCGGGTCGATCGGGATCCCGAGCATCCGGCAGTAGACATTCGTCCGGCCGCCGGGCAGGCAGCTCAGCGGGGTGTCGGACCCGGCGAGCCCATTCGCCGCCTCGTTGACGGTCCCGTCACCGCCGAACGCGACGACGACGTCGTAGTGCTGGCGGGCGGCCTCGCGGCAGAGCCTGGTCGCGTGATCGCGCGATTCGGTCTCGACGGCCTCCACCTGAAAGCTGCCGCGCAGCGCGTAGACGACGAGGTTCTTGAGGCGGTCGGAGACCGTTGTCGCGTACGGATTGACGATGATCAGCATCCGCTTGCGCGGCGTATCCGGCCCCGCGCGCAGCGCCTGCTCGAGCCGCTGGAGGGGATCGGAGGTCGCGGCTGCCATGGCAGCCTCCTGAACACCGCATGCCCCGCGGTGTTACGCGCGGCCGTCCAGACGGCCTGTATACTGGCTCGTCACATAGCTGTACGCATCACGAGGGGTGGAGGGACTGGCCCTATGAAACCCCGGCAACCTCCCGCAAGGGAAAGGTGCCAATTCCATCAGGCTCCAACTACAGGCCTGGGAGATGTGGAAGAGGCGGTTTCATGGACCTCCGACCACAGACCCCGGCGGAGGTTTTTTCACAGATATGCCGCCAGAGTCTCTTAGCTGCAAGGAATGTAGGACCACCTACCCGCTCGAGGCGCGGTACGTCTGCGAACGGTGCTTCGGACCGCTCGAGGTGACCTACGCGCCGCGGACGGACGCCGACCCCGAGGCGCTCAAGCGCCGGATCCAGGCGGGGCCGCACTCGCTGTGGCGCTACGGCGACTTCCTGCCGGTGTCGGCGCCGCCGAAGGGCACGCTCGCCGCGGGGTGGACGCCGCTGCTGCGGGTCGATCGCCTCGCCGAGGCGCTCGGCCTGGAAGAGGTCTGGATCAAGAACGACGCCGCGAATCCGACCCACTCGTTCAAGGACCGCGTCGTCTCGGTCGCGCTCGCGCGCGCCCGGGAGCTCGGCTTCCAGACGATCGCGTGCGCGTCCACGGGCAATCTCGCCAACGCGGTCGCCGCCCATGCGGCGGCGGCGGGACTCGAGTCGTTCGTGTTCGTCCCCGCCGACCTCGAGGAGCAGAAGGTGCTCGCGACCGGCGTGTACGGCACGAACCTTGTCTCGGTCAAGGGGACCTACGACGACGTCAACCGGCTCTGCACGGAGCTCTCGGACGAGCACGAGTGGGCGTTCGTGAACATCAACCTGCGGCCCTACTACTCGCAGGGGTCGAAGACGCTCGCGTTCGAGACCGCGGAGCAGCTGGGCTTCGAGCTCCCCGACCGGGTCGTGTGCCCGATCGCGTCGGGGTCGCTGTTCACGAAGATCGCTCGCGGGTTCGAGGAGTGGATCGAAGCCGGGCTGCTTGACGGCCCGCTGCCGGCTTTCAACGGAGCGCAGGCCGCGGGCTGCTCGCCGGTTGCGACCGCGTTCGAGGCCGATCTCGATGTCTGCCGCCCGGTGAAGCCCGACACGATCGCGAAGTCGCTGGCGATCGGGAATCCGGCGGACGGGCCGTACGCGCTCGACCTCGCGCGCCGGACAGGAGGGTCGATCGACTCGGTCACCGACGACGAGATCCGCGACGGCATCAAGCTGCTCGCCCGCACCACCGGCATCTTCACCGAGGCGGCGGGCGGGGTCACGGTGGCGGTGCTCTCGAAGCTCGCGCAGCGGGGCGACATCGATCCCTCCGAGCGTGTCGTCGTGTACATCACCGGTGAAGGGCTGAAGACGCTCGACTGCGCCCGCGGGACCTTCGAGGCGTGGGAGATCGAGCCGAATCTCGACTCGTTCGAGCGCGCGTCCGAGCGATTCCACGCGGTCGCGTAGCCGATCCCGGGAGACCAATACACTGCGCGCCGATATGACCGTGACGGTGAAGATCCCAACCCAGCTGCGGGCCGCGACCGAGGGTGAGGCGACGGCCAACGTCGACGGCGGGACCGTCGGGGAGGTGCTCGACGCGCTCTACGAGCGCTATGACGAGCTCCGCTCGAGGATCGCCGAGGACGGAGGTCTCCGCAGGTTCGTCAACGTCTACGTCGGCGGCGAGGACATCCGCTTCCTCGAGGGCCTCGATACGCCGGTGTCGGACGGCGACGAGGTCACGATCCTGCCGGCCGTCGCCGGCGGCTGACCGGCCTGCTCCTCACGCCGGCGTCGCCCTGACGGCGACGTGCGGGTCGCCGCGCAGCCGCAGCAGCGCCGCGTCGCGGCCTGTCCGTGACAGGAGCATCCGCGGCCGCAGCCGCGGCAGCGCCTGCCCCTCGCCGGGCGGCATGAATACGCGGCGCGGGCGGTCGAGCACCCGGAATCGCGCCGCCTCGAGCATCCGCACGATCCCGGCGGCGTTGCAGGTCCACCACCAGGGGCGGCCCTGCATGTCGAGGCTCGCGACCGGGCGGCGAGGGAACATCAGCGTCAGCAGCAGGTCGATGTTGTCGACGACCAGCAGTTCGCCGTCGCACACCCGGCGCAGCCCGTCGAGCGCACGGACCGGGTCGCGTAGGTGGAGCAGCAGGCTCCCCATGTAGATGAAGTCGAAGCTCCCGAGCGTCTCGCGGGCGACGTCGTAGACGCTCAGCTCGTGCCGCACGACCGACGAGCCCCGCCACTCGCGGGCGAGCTCGAAGCCACCGCCTCCCCGCTTGTGGCCGGAGATCGCCGCGACGGTCTCGGGCCGCGTGTTCGGGGGCCAATCCGCGCGGGAGTGATCGAGCAGGTCGATCGCGACCACCTCGCGGGCTCCGCGGCGCTCGAGCTCGAACGCCCAGAACCCGTCGAACGTGCCGACGTCGAGGCAGCGCTTGCCGGCGAGCGACGCGGGCAGCGGAAGTTCACGGACGACCCCGCGGGTGTCGAACCAGCCCGGCGTGATGACGCCTGGCGCGAGCTCGAGCGTGTGGTACCAGTCGCGTTCGGAGACCTGCGCGCGCAGGCGCTCGAGCGTCGCTTCCGCAGTTCCCACGGCATCTGAACCGTAGCGGCCGTCCCTTCACTACGCTCCTGCGCGGTCAGCAGATGCGCGTACCCGATCGCCTCTCTCCCGCCCGGATCCGGAACTCCCTCCGCTGGCTGCCGGTCCGCCTCGGCTACCGGGTCGCGCCGAAGATCGCCTCCTGGATCCGCAAGGAATGGGTGATCCTGCGCCACCCCCAGGCCGATATCAGGTTCGGACGGCACACCTACCTCGGACCCCGGTTCAGCCTGTTCATCCCGGGGGAGGGGAGCTTCATCGTCGGCGACGCGGTCGAGTTCAGGCGCGACTTCCGCGCGGAGGTGTCAGGCAACGGGCGCGTGACGATCGGCTCCGGGACGGTCTTCACCTACTCGGTGCTGATCCAGTGCACCACGACGATCGACATCGGCGAGCGTTGCCAGTTCGGGCAGACGACGATCCTGCTCGACGGCCAGCACCGCTTCCGCGATCTCGAAAAGCCGATGCTGGAGCAGGGATACGACTGGCACCCGTTGACGATCGAGGATGACGCCACGATCACCACCAAGTGCACGATCATGGCCGACATCGGCCGCCGCGCGTTCGTCGGCGCGAACTCTGTCGTGACCCGCCCGATCCCGCCGTACACGGTGGCGGTCGGCGCGCCCGCCCGACCGATCGAATACTTCGGGCCGCCGGGACAGGAGCCGGACGAGCTCAAGGAGCACACGGTCTCTTGAACGCCACCAAGCCGTTTCACTTCGACCCTCGCGAGCTTGAGCGGCTCGCGTCCGCCCGTCACGAGGAGTACGTCTCGGCACAGCCGTTCGAGCACGCAGTATTCGACGCGCTCGTGCCTGAGCCGGTACTCGAGGCGGTGCTGGACGAGTTCCCCGATCCCGGCGCGGACGCCTGGATCAACTACGAGTCAGAGAACGAGCGCAAGCTCGCAAGCACCCGCGAAACCCCGATCGGCGAGGCGACGGTGCAACTGCTGTCGGAGCTGAACTCATCGACCTTCGTCGACTTCCTCGAACAGCTCACCGGCATCACCGGGCTCGTGCCGGATCCGCACCTCGAGGGGGGCGGGCTCCACCAGATCGTGCCGGGAGGACGCCTCGGCGTCCACGTCGACTTCAATCGCCATCCCCGCACCGGCCTCGAGCGGCGGCTGAACGTGCTCATCTACCTCAACCGCGGTTGGAAGGAGGAGTACGGCGGCGCGCTCGAGCTGTGGCAGGCCGAGCCGAGGCGGCGCGAGCAGAGGATCCTTCCGACGTGGGGCCGGCTGGTCGTGTTCAGCACGACGGACCGCTCCTACCACGGTCACCCGGAGCCGCTTGCGTGCCCGGAGGGGATGACCCGCAAGTCGGTCGCGCTCTACTACTACAGCCTCGCGCCCGAAGCGCAGAACGGACGGGGCTCCGGGAGCCACAACACGCTGTTCATGCCGCTCCGGGAGAGCCGCACGAAGCGGGTGGTGCGAGGGATCACCCCGCCGGCGCTGGTCGGCCTCGCGCGGGCGGCGCGCCGCCGGCAGCGCGACCGGACGTGAGCGCGGCGCGGACGTGATCGGCCGGCGGCGCGAGCGGGGGCCCGAGCGGCCCGACACGAACGACCTCGGCGCGATGTTCCGCTGGTGCCTGGCGAGCGGGCTCGACGCCCGGCCGCAGTACGTCTGGGGCTCGCTGCTCGCCGCGCACACGGCGTCCGCGCTCGGGCAGCCGGGGTTCACCGCGATCGAGTTCGGAGTCGCCGGCGGCAACGGGCTGCTCGCGCTCGAACGGGCCGCGGCCGCGGCCGGAGAGCTGCTCGGGGTGACCGCGGAGGTCCACGGGTTCGACACAGGCACCGGGATGCCGGCGCCCGTTGACCACCGCGACGTCCCTTGGGTGATCAGCCCGGGCCTGTTCGAGCTCGACGAGCCGCGCCTGCGCGCGCGGCTCACCAGCGCACAGCTCGTGCTGGGGCCGGTCGCCGAGACGGTTCCGGAGTGGCTCTCGGTACAGCACGCGCCGATCGGATTCGCCGCGTTCGATCTCGACTACTACTCGGCCACGGTCGACGCGTTCGCCGTGTTCGATGCGCCCACCGAGCGGCTGCTGCCTCGGGTCGTCTGCTACTTCGACGACGTGTTCGGACTGGGGTGGAGCGACTTCGCCGGCGAGCGCGCGGCAATCGCCGACTTCAACGCCGCCCACGAGCGGCGGAAGATCGGCAAGATCCACGGGTTGCGGTACGACCTCCCGGAGGGGCAGCAACGGCTTCCGTGGCACGAGCAGATGTACCTCGCGCACCTCTTCGACCACCCCGACTACGCCAAGCGGGTGGTGGAGGTCCCGGAGGAGTGGCTCGACGCGCACCGCCTTGGACGCGAGTCCTGATGCGCTGATGCGGGCCTCCGAGCTGGCCGTCGTGATCCCGACCCGGGACCGCTGGGGCATCCTCGAGCGGACGCTCGAGGCGCTCGCAGGACAGACCGCCGCGGGGTTCGAGACGGTCGTGGCCGTCGACGGCGAGGACCAGACGGTGCCCGAGCGGCTCTCGGACGCGACCGTCGTGCGTGGCCCGAGGGGCGGGCCCGGCGCCGCCCGCAACCGTGGCGCCGAGGCGACCGACCGGCCGCTGCTGCTGTTCCTCGGCGACGACACGGTGCCGACCCCGGGGCTGGTCTCGCTGCACCTGGAGAGCCATCGCCTCCACCCAGAGCCCGAGGTCGCGGTGCTCGGTCGCGTGGAGTGGCATCCGGACGTCGCCGATGATCGGCTGTCGCGGTGGTTGGACTGGTCGGGCTCGCAGTTCGAGTACGCCGCGCTCGGCGCCAGGCCGCTCGACGACGTGGGGTACGGACGGCTGTATGCGAGCAACGTGTCGATCAAGCGCGCCGCGTTCATGGACGCAGGCGGGTTCGATCCGGACTTCCGCACGGCCGACTACGAGGACGTCGACCTCGGCCGGCGTCTGCACGAACGCGGGATGCGACTGCGCTACGAGCCCGCCGCGCTCGCCTATCACCTGCACCGCTACGACTGGCCCGCGATCGAGCGCCGTTACGAGAACCGGGCCCGCGCCGAGCGCGTGATGGCCGCCAAGCACGACTGGTTCGAGCCATGGTTCCACCGCCGCATCACCGCGTACGCGAGCCAGCCCCAGGTGTCCGGCGCGTGGACCGCGATCGCCGACCGGGCTCCGGGGCATCCGCGCCGGCTGCAGGCGTGGACGCGAGAGCGCGCGAACCGCTGGTACCACCAGCAGCTGGCGCCCGGGTTTCTCAGGGCGTGGGAGGAGACCGAGTAGCGTTTAGGCGATGGACGAGGATCGGGGCGCAGTCTCTCGTCGTCGGTTCATTGCCGCTGGGGCCGCGGCGGCGACCGGCGCGCTGTGGGTGCCGGCGGCGCACGCCGCGCCGGGCTCGCGCCTTCCCGCGTTTCCAGCCGGCGTTCCGCTGCGTCAGGAGCGCTTCGAGAACTGGGCGCACGCGATCGACGTGGACGCGGTGTGGACGTGCACGCCGGCCACGCCGGCACAGGTCGTCGACGTCGTCAACTGGGCGTGGCGGCACGGGTACCGCGTGCGGGCGCGGGGCGCGATGCACAACTGGTCGCCGCTGACGCTGGCCGCGGGCACGCGGCGGTCGCCCCGGGTGCTGTTGGTGGACACGACCAAGCGCCTGACGCGGATGCGGATCGCCCGGTCGGGACCGGCCGCCGTGACCACCCAGACCGGCGCGACGATGGAGGCCCTACTTGCGTTCCTCGAGGACGCCGGGCTCGGCCTGATCGCGCATCCGGCACCCGGAGACGTGACCGTCGGCGGGGTCCTGGCGATCGGCGGTCACGGTACTGCGATCCCAGCCCGCGGCGAGCGGAGGGAGCAAGGGGACACCTTCGGATCCGTCAGCAACCTCGTGCTGTCGCTGACGGCGGTCGTGTGGAACGAGCGGCAACGTCGCTACGTGCTGAGGACATTCACTCGCGATGACCCGGTGTGCGCGAGCCTGCTCGTCAACCTCGGCCGGACGTTCGTCACCGAGGTCACGCTGCGCGCCGGCCGGCTCCGCCACCTGCGCTGCGTGAGCCGCGTGGACATCCCGGCCCGCGAGATGTTCGCGGCGCCGGGCTCCGGAGGCCGCACGTTTGCGAGCTTCGTCGAGCGGAGCGGTCGCGCCGAGGCGATCTGGTTCCCGTTCACCGACCAGCCCTGGTTGAAGGTGTGGACGGTCAGCCCTCGTCGCCCTGCGGGCTCGCGTGCGGTCCGCTCGCCGTACAACTACCCGTTCTCGGACGCTCTCGATGACGCGGCAGTCGATGCGTTGCGCCGGACATATCGTCGCGAATCCGCCGGAAGCTGTGGCGCTCGGGCGGCTGTCATACGCCACGACCGCCGAGGGCCTGCGTCGCGACAACGCCTACGACCTGTGGGGGCCAGCGAAAGACGTCCTCCTATACGTCCGGCCCTCGACGCTGCGTGTGACCGCGAACGGCTACGCCGTGCTCACCCGCCGGCGCGATATCCAGCGGGTCGTCAGGGACTTCGTGGCCTACTACGAACGCCTGGTGGCTCGGTACCGCAGCCGGGGCGAGTATCCGATGAACATGCCGCTCGAGATCCGGGTGACCGGCTTAGACCATGCCGGCGACGCCGGTGCCGGCGCACAGCCGGCGCTCTTGTCGGCCGTGGCGCCGCGTGCCGACGTCCCCGCCTGGGATGTCGCGGTGTGGCTTGACATCCTGTCGTTCCCCGGAACCCCGGCGGCGAACCGTGCCTACTCGGAGATCGAGCGGTGGGTCTTCTCGCACTATCGACCGCCGTACGCGACCGTCCGACCGGAGTGGTCGAAAGGTTGGGCCTACACGGCGAATGGCGCATGGACGGACCGCCCGACGATCGCCGGCACGATCCCCGCCGCCTACCGGGTCGCGCGTCCCCCGCAGCGGCGCTGGAACGCCGTCGTCGGAACGCTGAATCGCCTCGACCCGCACCGGGTGTTCACGAGCCCGCTGCTCAATTCGATGCTGCGCCAGTGAGCTCGGCGGCGTCCGCGTCAGCGGCATCGGCCGGGGGCCGGGGCCGCGCGCGGAATCCGCGGTGCAGGCCGCCTCGCCCGCGGACAGTGCGCGCCGCGAGCGAGTCGATCGGCGAGCGGCGGTTCTCCCAGCCGGGCCCGTGGGGGACGAGCACGCGGCGGCCCACCCAGGAGATCTCGAACCCCGCGCGCTGGAGCATCGCGACCAAGCCGGCACTGTTCGCCCGCCACCACTGGTCGCCGTCCGGCGCGACTCGCGCGGCGGCGACCCTCGGCGCGAGCACCTCGAGCGCAGGATCGAGATGCTCGAGCAGCACGAGCTCGCCGTCGCACACCTCGCGGATCGCCTCGAGCGCCCGTACGGGGTCCTGGAGGTGGAGCAGCAGCGCGCCGCAGAACACGACGTCGAACCGCCCGTGCTCAGCGGGATCGAGCTCGTAGACCGAGCTGCAGACCCGGTTCACGGAGGAGCCGAGCGCGGAGGCGGCCCGGTCGAAGCAACTTCCGTCGAGCCGTCCGTCGGCGGCCACCACCGCGGGCCCGGAGCGCCGCCAGTCGTACGCCCAGTCGAGCTTGAGCGGATCGTCGACGTCGAGCCCGACGACTTCGCGTGCGCCGAGCCGCTCCATCTCGAACGCCCAGAAGCCGTCGAAGGTTCCGACGTCGAGGCAACGGCCGCCGGCGACCCCGGCGGGCCACTGCACCTCGGCCCGTGCCGCCCGCGTGTCGGTGTAGCCCGGGGTCACGGTGCCGTCCGGAAGCTCGATCGTGTGATACCACCGGCGCTCGCCCGAACTTGCCCGATCCACCGGCGGCAGTGTAGGGCGGGGCGAACGTCGCGGCGCGGATCGATGAGAATGCGCGGGGTGCTGCCTGTTCGCGTCCGCAACGCGATTGTTGTCTGCCTCGCGGCGCTCGCCGCCGGGGCGATGGGGGCTGGGCCTGCGAGGGCTGCTGAGCCGTTCAACGGGATCCAGGTCCGGATGAGCCTGATCACCGTCGACACCTCGACCGCGAGCGCCACGGTTCGTGTCGAGTCGTCCCCGAGCGGGAACTTCGCACTCGGCAACAGCAACCTCCTCGCCAAGGACGTGGTGCTCTACACAACCACGGTCAACGGATCGGTCGGACACAATTACCGGGCGGGCGGCTTCATGGACCCATTCGAGACGAGCGTCCCGCTCGACGGTGATACCTCCGACTATCCGTTTCACCGCCTCAACATCACGCTCGGAGCGCTGGCGACGACCGGCGGTGGCGTTCGGTCGGGGAAGCCGGTCCGGATGCAATTGGACGTCGTGAGCGAGGTTTCCGGCTATCGCGTCTCCCCTGACCCCGCGAAGCGCGAGGGTGAACAGCCGGAGGTCAGACTGGCCGTCGATCCCTCCTGGGCCACCGTCGTCTTCGCCGTCTTCATCATGTTCGTGATGTGGGCGCTCGCGCTCGGGGCGGTGTCGGTCGCGGTGAACCTGATTCGCCGCCGGCGCAAGTTCGAGGGGTCGTTCGCGACGCTGCTCGCGGCGCTGCTGTTCGCCTTCCCGACGGTCCGCAACAACCTGCCCGGGATCCCGCCGGTCGGCGTGCTGTTCGACTACGCGGCGTTCTTCTGGGCCGAGGCGCTGGTCGCGCTGTCGCTGATCGCGCTGCTCGCCGGCTGGACCTTGCGGAGGCTGGTAGGGACGGGCGACCCGCCTTCGTGAGCGCCATTCATCGCGCCCGGCCGACGCGCCGACGTGTGCCCGGCCACTGCCCGGCAACCCCTAGCAGGTGTTCGTCGCCGGGATCGTCTGGCAGTTGGTGCTGGCCGTGTTGGAAAAGCCGCCAGCCACCGTGTCGCCCATATCCACGGCGTTGTTCTGGATGCCGCCGAGGACCGCCTGGTGGGTGCCGGTCGCACCTCCGCAGTTGTCGTTCGGCACGGTGCCGGCGCCGGCGAGGTTGTCGCAGCCTCCGACGAGGCTCGAGTAATCCTCGCCGGCGAGGTTGAACTGGCCGCCGCCGACCGAGGCGTCCCCGCCGTTGGCGGTGTTGTTGCCGCCGCCGAGGACGACGGCATCGGTGCCGCCGGCGCGGTTCGCGTTGCCGGCGACGACCGACGCTTCGAAGCCGTTGGCGACGTTGAACTCGCCGCCGATCGCAGTCGTGCTCTGGGAAGCCGCCTGGTTGCTGTGACCGCCGAGAATCGATGCGAGGTTGCCGTTGGCGTTGCCGCTGTCACCGCCGCTCACCGACGCCGCGAATCCGCTGGCCCTGTTGCCCTGGCGGTGTTGCTGAGCCCGCCTGCGACGGTCGCCGCGGTGCTGGTGGCGGCGTTGCTCTGGCCGCCGGTGACCGTCGCGTACGTCGCGAGCGCGGAGTTCAGCGTGCCCAGCACGGTCGTGTAGTTGCCGGAGGCGGTGTTCTGGAAGCCGTTCACCAGCTCCGAGTACCCGCCGAACGAGTGGTTTCGACCCATGATCAGATCGTGCGAGCCGCTCTGCTTCAGCGCACTGGGATTCTCGTCGTAGCCGAGCACGAGATTCCCTGTCCCGTTCACCGACGTCGTCGAACCCGCCCCGTTGATGATCTGACGTTCACCGCCGAGAACTGCACCGTCGGCTTGCCCCCGACTCCGGAGGAGACGTACGTCGGCGCGAGCACGGGCGTGTTGCCCGCGCCGCACGACGGCGCCGCGCCGGTTCCGCCGGAGACGACGGGCTGGCCCGCTGTCGCCGGAATGCATTCCCAGCCGGGCGTCACGGCCGCCGACGCCGCAGCCGCCAGCAGCCCGCACCCCAAGACAGCAGCGGTCATCGCCGCCGCATACGACATCCACCGAGCACCCATCACGACCTCTCCCTTCGCCGGCGCGCGATCGAGCGCGCGCCGAGCAGCGAACACCGAAGCCCTACGAACCCGTCGCGCCGGACAGGGACGCGAACACGCCCCCGGGTACCGGCAAACCTACCTGCTCTCGACCTCGCTGGGTGCTTCGCTCGTGGATGCGGTCACGCCGACGCCGACCGGACAGCTCACGCCGGTGCCGCCGAGCCCGCAGTAGCCCCACGGGTTTTTCTCGAGGTACTGCTGGTGGTAGTCCTCGGCGTAGTAGAACGGGCCGGCCTCAGCGATCTCGGTCGTGATCTCGGGATAGCCCTCGGCACGAAGGCGCTTGTCGTAGGCGTCGCGCGAGGCGAGCGCGGCGTCGCGCTGCGCCTCCGAGGTCCAGAGGATCGCCGAGCGGTACTGGCTGCCGACGTCGTTGCCCTGGCGCATCCCCTGCGTGGGGTCGTGGTTCTCCCAGAACAGCCGGAGCATCTCGTCGTAGGAGGTGACCTTCGGATCGAACACGATCAGCACCGCCTCGGTGTGGCCGGTGCGCCCGCTGCAGACCTCCTCGTAGGTCGGGTTCGGCGTGAACCCGCCGGCGTAGCCGACCGCCGTGGTGTACACGCCGGGCGCCTGCCAGAACACGCGCTCGGCGCCCCAGAAGCAACCCATGCCGAAGATCGCCTGCTCGAGGCCCTCGGGGAAGGGTGGCTTCAGCGGTGTGCCGAGCACGGCGTGGCGCTCGGGGACCGAAATCTCCTGGTCGCGGCCGGGCAGAGCGTCGGCCGCATCGACCATTTCCGCCCTCTTGCCGAATCCGAACATGAGTACAAGCTTAGCCTCAGAGAACCAGCGTCTTGTGACGGATCGCGCCGCGCGCGATCGACCAGCACTCGACCGCGTCGTACGCGAGCAGGAACGGGATCAGCCACGGCCCGCCGCCCTCGCTTCGAGCCCGCCTGCGGAGCTCGAGCAGGTGGCGCGTCAGGATCAGCCGCCGCACCGGCCGTGGCGCAGCGAGCGACAGCACCGAGCGCCACAGCAGGTAGTGCCACACGTTCCAGAACACGTGGCGGTGGAGCATCGCGCGTGTCTGGGGGTGCGCGGAGAACAGGCGCGCGACCGCGCCCCACCGGCTCGCGAACCGCAGCATGCCGCGCATCCCGACCCGGTCCACGGAGTGGAATACGACCGCGTCGGGGGCGAGCGCGGTCCGGGCGCCCCGCTCGATCGCGCGCCACGCGAGGTCGGTGTCCTCGCCCGCGGGAAGCGCGCCGTAGCGCTCGTCGAACCCGGCGAGCGCCTCGAGTAGCTCGCGCGGGTAGAAGATGTTGCAGGCCTCGTACTGCGGCCCCAACGTCTCGACTCGCACCGTCCGCGACAGCGGGCCGTCCTGGTCGAGCTCGCGCGGATCCGGCCGCGTGACCCCCTGGATCACCGCGCCCGGGGTCACGAAACTGGCCCGCACGCCGGCGGCGAGCCAGCCGGCGTCGGGGGCGCAGTCGTCATCGGTGAACGCGACCAGCGGCGCGCGCGCGACCCGCCAGCCGCTGTTGCGCCCGCCGGCCGGCCCCAGCGTCACCTCATTGCGCACCGAGCGAAGTTGCAGACCTGGTCTCGCGGATTCCTGCGAGAGCACGGCCGCGGTCGCCTCGCCCGAGGAGCCGTTGTCGACGACGATCACCTCGAACGCATCCACCGCGAGCTCCTGGTCCCGCAGGCTCGCAAGTAGCCGCGCGAGCGGCTCCGGCCGGTTGTAGGTCGAGACCACGACCGACACGAGCGGCTCCGGCACGGGCCGGATTCTCCTACATTCCCTCGCCGTGGCCGAGCGTCCACCCAGCGGCCCCACGCCGCGCAACCTGGTCGTGGTGGTGCTCGACAGCCTGCGCTACGACAGCTGGGTCGCGGCGCCGCCGGCGAGCCTGGCGCAGCTCGGGGAGGTGGAGCGCCGGTGGAGCTACGCGTCGTGGACGGCGCCGTCGCACTACAACCTGCTGATGGGGCTGATGCCCCACGAGAGCCCGTCACACGTGTACGCCTCCGAGTACTACAAGCGGGACTTCCGGCGCTACACCGAGCGGCTCGGAGTCGGCGAGATCGATTTCTCGAAGCTGCTGCCGTCGATCTTCCTGCCGACGTACCTGAAGCACACGCTCGGCTACCGGACCCACGCGCGCGTCTCGATGCCGGTGCTCAACCGGTTCACGCCGATCAACCGCGACTTCGACTCCTACGAGCTGATGCCGACCCACAACGACATGGCGGCAATCGTCGAGCAGCTGTCGTTCGACGAGCAGCGGCCGTCGTTCTGGCTGCTGAACGTGGGGGAGACCCACTACCCGTATGCGAGGCCCGGGCAGGACTCGAGCGACCTGCCGCACATCTCGGGCGTGCACGGCGTGTTCAAGCAGCTCGGCTCGCACCACGCGGACGACGACGCCGCCCAAGCCGAGCCCGAGTTCTTCGATCAAGCGCGGCTCAAGTCGCTACACGAGCGACAGGTCGCGGCGCTCGAATACCTCGACGGAGTGTTCGCGACGCTGCTCGAGCGCCTACCTGGCGACACCTGGCTGATCGTGACCTCCGACCACGGCGAGCTGTTCGGCGAGGACGGCTACTTCGGGCACGGCCCGATCGCGCACGAGAAGGTCCTCGAGGTGCCGTTCGTCGAGGGGCTCGTGCGCTAGTGCCCTAAAGCTAGTCCCCCAAAGCGACGAGCTCGCGCTTGAGGTAGAGCTGGGTCGTCGACGAGCCGCCCGTCTCGAACTGGGTCGCGGTCACCAGCTCCCAGCCGTCGCGGCCGAGCTCGTTCAGCGCGGCCAGCGCGTTTGGGTACTCCCGCTCCGATCCATCGGGGAAGAAGGCGGCGGTCTCGGGTTTCGCCTCCGAACCCGGACCCGGCGCGAACCGATAGACGCGGACGTACTCGAAGGCCGGCACGGCCCCGATTCTCCTACAAAGGCCGCTAGCTGTATCCGAGCAGCCGCATCTGCTGCTGGAGCGCCTCGAGCTCCTCAGCGCTCGGCGCGGCCGCGGCGGCTGGCGGAGCGGCTGACGCGATCCCCAGCGCGGGGTGCTCGAGCGCCGCCACCAGGTCGTCGAAGCCGCCGCCGACGCCCTGCGGATCGAGCGGCGCCCGCTCGTCGGGATCGCGCTCGAGGTCGTAGAGCCGCAGCTCGTCCTCGTTTCGGCGGACGAGCTTGCGCCGGCCGTCGGTGACGGCGGTGTAGCTCGCGGTGAGCCGCCCAACCGCCTCGTCGTCGAGGTCCCAGCGACGCGCGAACTCGATCACCCGCGGATGGTCGGGCGAGCCGATCGAGTCGTACTGCGAGATCGCAACCCCGGCGGGCAGCTCCTCCGACGGCCACGGATGCTCGTCGATCCCGGCGGCCTCGGCGACGATCCGCGGCAGCGAGGCGAGGCTGACGGCGCCGTCCGAGCTCGGCGCGCCCGGGCCCGCGATCACCAGCGGCACGTTGATCAGCGTCTCGTTTACGGCGAACCCGTGACCGACCAGCCCGTGCTCGCCGAAGTTCTCGCCGTGGTCGGCCGTGACGATCACGAGCGTCTGCTCGAGGATTCCCCGGCGGTCGAGCGCCTCGAGCACGTCCGCGAGCCAGCGGTCGAGGTACGCCGCCGCCCGCCCGTACAGATGCCGCATCCGCCCGAGTGCCTCCGCCGGCACCGTCGCGCGGCCCGCCGCGGACAGGCACAGCGCCTGAAAGCTGAGGTACCTGCGCGCCTCGATCGCGGCCCGGACTCGATCGATCGCCGGCAGGTCGTTCCACGGCCGCGGCGGCAGGCACGGCGAGTGACACTCGCACACGTTCGCGAACCAGAGCGTCGGGCGACCCGACCACTCGTCGATCGCACCACGCAGCGCGTCGCCGAGCTGCGCGGCGCCGTTGTCCGAGCGCGCCCGCAGTCCCTCGAGCGCCCACGCGGCGCCCGCGCGCGGGCCGCCGGAGAGCATCGCCTCGATTCGGCCGCCGCGGTCGGGCATCGCGTACACGAACTCGTCGAAGCCGGTGTCGAGCCCGACGTGTGGCGAGGCCCACAGGTTCGCGCTGAAGCCGCGCGTCTCGTACCCCGCCGCGCGGAGCACGGTCGGCAGCAGCCGGTCGCCGAGCCCCTCGATCACGCTCCGCGCGCCCTGTGGCGAGCCGTCCGGAGCCTGGCCGAGACCCAGTTGCCGCGGCAGCCGGCCCGCGAACAGCGACGCGTGCGACGGCAGCGTCCAGCTCGATGTCGCGTACGCGTGCGGGAGGGCCGTCCCGCGGCGCGCCAGCTCGGCGATCGCGGGCGTCGACCCCGGCGGGGCCCCGTGCGGCTCGATCGCGTCCCGGCGGAGCGCATCCAGTACCACGAGCAGGACGTTTGGCCTCCTCCTCACTGACTTGTGAACATTAGTGGCACCCGTGTTGTGGCGGCCCCCGTCCACGGCCCCGTCGCTACGATCGCGCACGCGTGGCCGATACGAGGAGCATCGACACGCGCGGCCTCGCGCTCCGGAGCTACGCCGCCCGCGGCGTCCTGGTCAACAGCGCATTCGACGTCGGCCTGAGCGCGCTCGGCCTGATCCGCGGCCTGATCCTCGCCGCGCTGATCACCACCACCGACTATGGCGTGTGGGGGGTGCTGGTCGTCTCGCTGGGCGTGCTCGCGCAGCTCAAGTTCGTCGGCGTGAGCGACAAGTACATCCAGCAGGAGGAGGCCGATCAGGAGCTCGCGTTCCAGCGCGCGTTCACCGCCGAGTCGATCGCGACAGGGATCGCGATCGTGCCGATGCTCGTCGCGCTTCCGATCATCGCGGTCGTCTATGGCGACTGGGACCTGGTCCCACCCGGCCTGGTGCTGATCACGGTGATGGTCGCGAGCGCGCTGCAGGCGCCGATCTGGGTCGCGTACCGGCGGATGCACTTCGTCCGCCAGCGATCGCTGCTCACGGTGGAGCCGATCGTCGGATTCGTCGTCGCGATTGGGCTCGCCGTCGCGGGGCTCGGCTACTGGGCGCTCGCGCTCGGGGTCGTCGCCGGCGCGTGGTCGGGCGCCGCCGTCGCCGTCTGGACGTCGCCGTACCCGCTGCGGTGGCGCTACGAGCGGGGGTCGGTGAAGCTGTATTTCGCCTTCTCGGCCCCGATCTTCCTCGCGGTGCTGTCGTCGGTCGTCGTCGCCAACGCGGCTGCGATCGCGACCAACGCGCACCTCGGGCTCGCCGGGGTCGGCGCCGTCGCCGTGGCGGCGAACATCAGCGCGTTCACGACAAGGGTCGACGACCTCGTCAGCGGAACGCTGTATCCCGCGATCTGCGCGGTCCAGAACCGGCTCGAGCTGCTCCGCGAGTCGTTCGTCAAGGTCAACCGGGTCGCGCTGATGTGGGCGATGCCATTCGGGTTCGGGCTGGCTCTGTTCGCCGGCGACCTGATCACGTTCGTGATCGGCGAGAAGTGGCGGCCGGCGCTGGTGCTGTTGCAGGTCACCGGCGTCGTCGCGGCGGTCGCGCACATCGCGTTCAACTGGGACGACTACTTCCGCGCGCAGTCGCGGACCGTCCCGATCGCGGTCGCCGCGGTGGCTTCGACGACGGCGTTCCTCGCGGTCGGGCTGCCGCTGCTGTTCGCCTACGGCCTCGACGGCCTCGCGGTCGGGTTCGCCGCCCAGGCCGGGGTCCACCTGGTGTTCCGCGGCTGGTACCTCTCGCACATGTTCCACGGCTTCTCGTTCGCGAGCCACGCGTGGCGGGCGATCCTCCCGACGGTCCCGGCGGTGCTCGTCGTGTTGCTGATCCGCCAGCTCGAGAGCGGCCCGCGCACCGCCGCGATGGCGATCGTCGAGCTGATCATCTACCTGTTCGTGACCGTGCTCGCGACCTGGCTGTTCGAAGGAGCGCTGATCCGCGAAGCCCTCTCGTACATCTTCCGGCGAGAGGCGCGCGCCGCTCCGATCCCCGGATGAGAGCGAGCGTGATCGTACCCGCGCGGGATGCGCGCAGGACGCTGCCCGAGACCCTGGCCGGACTCGGCGAGCAGACCCTGGGAGGCCCGTTCGAGGTGATCGTCGTCGACAACGGGTCGCGCGACGACACCGCCGAGCTCGCCGCGCGCAGCGAGATCGTCGCCCGCGTGGTCCGCCGCCCCCGCGGCGACGGCCCCGGCGCCGCCAGGAACGCCGGCGCGGCCGCCAGCCGCGGTGAGGTGCTCGCGTTCCTCGACGCCGACTGCCGCCCCGCCCCCGAGTGGCTGGCGAGCGGCGTTGCGGCGGTCGGCGACCACGACCTCGTCCAGGGAAAGGTCCTGCCGGACCCCGACGCGACGCTCGGCCCGTTCGACCGGACGCTCGCCGTCACCGGCGCTCATGGTCTGTTCGAGAGCGCGAACCTATT
The DNA here is from genome assembly GCA_963788565.1 of uncultured Solirubrobacterales bacterium. Taxonomy (GTDB): domain Bacteria; phylum Actinomycetota; class Thermoleophilia; order Solirubrobacterales; family Solirubrobacteraceae; genus Palsa-465. The sequence continues at coordinate 260,441 of CAWBHJ010000004.1, forward strand.
CGTCACGCGGGAGCTGTTCGACCGTGTCGGCGGCTTCCCCGCGGGGCTCGAGGCCGGCGGTCGCGACGCGGCCGCACCGTTCGGAGAGGACGTGCTGTTCGGCTGGCGCGCCCGACGCGCGGGCGCCCGAACCGGGTTCGACGACCGCGCCCTCGCATACCACGAGGTCTTCGCCCGCGGCGCGGAAGGGTTCCTCGCCGAGCGCGCGAGGGTGGCGATGTTCCCAGCACTCGCGGCGCAAGTGCCCGAGCTCAGGACGAGCTTCTTCTACCGTCGTCTATTCCTTTCAAAGCGCTCGGCGAGCTTCGATCTCGGGGTGGTCGGCGTGGCGCTCGCGCTGTTGAGACGGCGACCGCTGTCGCTGATCGCCGCTGCCCCATACGCGTGGCTGCTCGCGGACGACGCTCGCCGGTGGGGCCGGCGAGCGCCGGCGCTCGCACCGGTCGAGCTTCTCGCTGATGCGGTCGGCGCGGCGGCGCTGATCCGCGGCAGCGTCGCTTCGCGCTCGCCGGTCCTCTGAGCGGGTTACCGAGGCCGCGCGAGCACGGCGTGGTGGACCACGCCGTCGCCGCCTGCGAGCGCACGTCTGGCGAGCCGGCCGATCATCGGCGCCGCGCCCCGCTCCGGCGGCGGATGGCCGGGCCCGAACGGGATCGCGTACAAGCCGGATTCCTCGAGCGGCTCGAATCCAGCGGCGCGGAGCAGCTGCCGGTTGCCGTTGCGGTTCGCGAGCCACCACTGCGTGGCCCCACTCGTGCCGTCGAGCCTGAACACGGGCCGCCTGGGGTGCAGCAGCGTCAGCTCCAGCTCGACCGTGTTGGTGGACAGGAACGTCCCGTCGCAAACCGAGCGGATCGCCTGGAGCGCCCGCAGCGGATCGCGGAGGTGGAGCAGCAGACTCCCGCACACGACCACGTCGAACGAGCCGAGCGAGCCGGGATCGAGGTCGTAGACGCTGACCTGCTCGAGCCTGACCGACGATTGGAGCAGCTCGCGCGCGACCCGCACGCCACCGCCGACGTTCGGCCCCGCCACCCACCGCATGTACTCCGGCCCGCGCTCGCGGGCGTGCACCTCCCAGTCCCAGTGCTCGTACCCCGGGAGATCGGCGGCGACGACCTCGGCCGCGCCGCGGCGCTCGAGCTCGAACGCGAGGAATCCGTCGTAAGTGCCGACATCGAGGCACCGCTTGCCGCGGACGTCGGGCCACGGCAGCCGGTCGACGATCGGCCGCAGATCGAACATGCCCGGGGTGAGGACCCCCGGGGCGACCTCGATCGTGTGGTACCAGCTTGGGACGGTCGCGACCGCAGCGCGGGCGTCGGGAGGAGCCGTACGATCGGAGCTCGCCGCCATCGGCGCGCAGTCTAGGAAACGTCAGGAATGCTCGAGCAAAGCGCGAGTTCGATCAGCAAGCGCGTCGGCGACGACGCGCTGGTGCTCGACGTCGGCGGCGGCGCACGCCCGTTCCCGCGCGCCGATTGGGTGATCGATGCGCTCCCGTACGACGGGCGCGGCCAGCTCGGGTGGGACGGCGACCGCGTCGGCGAGCGGTTCGGCCGCGACACCTGGGTGCAGCGCGACATCTGCGACCGGGAGCCGTGGCCGTTCTCGGACCGGCAGTTCGAGTTCGTCGTGTGCTCGCACACGCTCGAGGACGTGCGCGACCCGGTCTGGGTCTGCGCGGAGCTGCAGCGCGTCGCAAGCGGCGGCTACATCGAGGTGCCCGCGCTGCGCGAGGAGCTCACGTACGGGATCCAGGGACCGTGGGTGGGGTGGGGGCACCACCGCTGGCTCGTGATCGTCGACACCGAGCAGGTCGAGTTCGTGTTCAAGCACCACGTCGTCAACCGCGATGGGAGCCATCTGCCGGAGGGCGCGATGGACGGCGTCCCACCGGACGAGCGAGTCCAGACACTCTGGTGGGAAGGAGGGTTCGACGCAATTGAGCGGTTGATGTCGACCGCAGAGGAGCTCGACGGGTTCCTCGAGGACGCCGTCGGCCCGCCCGATCGCGGGAGGCGCTGGTGGCGGTGATGGCGGCGGTCGTCTCGTGGAACACGCGGGAGCTGCTGGAGCGCTGCCTGCGCTCGCTCGAACCCGAGGTCGAGGGCGGCCGGCTCCGTGCCTACGTCGTCGACAACGGCTCGAGCGACGGCTCGGTGCAGGCGGCGCGATCGCTCGCAGCGTGGGCCGAGGTCGTCGAGCCCGGCTCGAACCTCGGGTTCGGCCGCGCGGTCAACCTGGTCGCCGCCCGGACCGAATCGGAGTGGCTACTCGTCGCCAACGCCGACGTGGCGCTCGAGCCGGGCGCGCTCGACGCGCTGCTCGCCGCCGGTTCGGACCCGCGGATCGGGTGTGTCGCGCCGCGGCTGATCGGCCCGGACGGCGCAACCGAACACTCCGTGTACCCGTTCCCGACGCTCCGGTTCACGACCGCCTTCAACCTCGGGCTCCACCGTCTGAGCGCCCGGTCGGCGGACCGGCTATGCCTCGAGGGTTACTGGGACCCGGACCGCCCGCGCGCGGTCCCGTGGGCGATCGGGGCGTGCCTGTTGGTGCGGCGCCAGGCGTTCGAGCAGGCGGGCGGATTCGACGAGCGCCAGTGGCTGTTCGCCGAGGACCTCGAGCTCGGGTGGCGGCTGCGCGACCGCGGCTGGGTGACGTGGTACGAGCCGACCGCGCGCGTGCTGCACGACTCCGGCGCCGCGACGCGGCCCGCGTTCGGCCCCGAGCGCAGTGCGCGCTTCATGACCGAGACCTATGCCTTGATCGCCCGTCGGCGCGGCCGGGTCGGCGCCCTGGCGACGGCGCTGCTGAACATGTTCGGGGCACTCGTGCGGCTCAACCGTCGGTGGCTTCACGCCCACCTGAATGGCGCGCGCGACGCGATACGCTCGCCGCGATGACGGAGGTACGCGAGGCGCTTCGCGCCCGCCAGGTCTGGTACCACACGCTCGAGCTCGAGCCGGGTGTTGTGACCCCCGGCCAGGTGGATCTCCGCCAAATCGCTTCCCGGGTGCTCCCGGACGATCTCCATGGCAAGCGGGCGCTCGACGTTGGCACGTTCGACGGGTTCTGGGCGTTCGAGATGGAACGGCGCGGCGCGGAGGTTGTCGCGATCGACGTCGAGCGGGTCGAGGCGGCGCAGTGGCCGCCGAACAACCGCGAGCGGCTCGAGCGCGAGGTGCGAGCGCTGGGCGTCCAGCTCGGTGGTGGTTTCGAGCTCGCCGCGGAGGCGCTTTCCTCGAGCGCCAGGCGGGTCGTCTGCGACGTGCTCGAGCTGACGCCGGAGGCCGTCGGCGGACCCGTCGACGTCGCGTTCATCGGTGCGCTCCTGATTCACCTCCGCGATCCGGTCCTGGCGCTGGAGCGGGTGTTCGGCGCGCTCGAGCCCGGAGGCGAGCTGTTCCAGCTCGAGCCCGTGTCGCTGTCGCTGTCGGCGCTTCACCCGCGGCGACCGATCGCGCGCCTGCAGACGCTCGAGACCCCGTTCAACTGGTGGCGCCCGAACTGGGCGACGCTCAAGGCGTGGCTCGAGACCGCCGGCTTCACCGAGATCCGCCGTACCGCGCTCCGCCGTCCGCCGCAGCGCGCGCCGATGCGCGACTGGATGTGTGGCATCGCCTCGCGCAGGCCGCGCTCGTGACGAACGTCGACGGCGAGATGGCGCAGGCCGTCGCCGGCTACGGCTGGTACCACACGATCGACCTCGGCGACGGCGTGGTGACGCCGGGGATGTTCGACCACCGGCCGGTCGTCGACCGCTACATGCTCCCCGAGTCGCTCGAGGGCAAGCGGTGCCTTGACGTCGGCACGATGGACGGGTTCTGGGCGTTCGAGATGGAGCGCCGCGGTGCCGCCGAGGTAGTCGCGACGGACGTCGGCGCCGTCGACGAGCTCGACTGGCCGCGGCAGTGGCGCGAGCGGGTACGGCCCGCGCTCGACGAGACGAAGGCCGAGCGGTTCGCGCTCGTGAGCGGCGCGCGCGGGTCGTCGGTGACCCGCATCGAGCGTTCGGTGTACGAGCTCGACCCCGCCGAGATGGGGCTGTTCGATCTCGTCTTCTGCGGCGACCTGCTCGTCCATCTCAAGGACCCGATCACGGCGGTGCAGCGGATGCAGGGGGTCTGCCGCGGCAGCGCGATCGTCTGCAACCCCGCGAAGCGGTTCCCGTTCGGGCGCCGCAGGGCGCTCGCCGAGTTCGACGGGATCGACCAGTTCCGCTGGTGGCTGCTGAGCGAGGCGAGCATCGAGCGGATGCTGCTCGCGGCGGGGTTCGACCGGGTCGAGGTGGGCCGCCGGTTCGAGCTGGCGCCGACCGATGGCGGCCGGTGGCGCGGCCTACGGTGCGTGATGCGCGGCCACGTCCGCTGACTGCGCGCCCGCTTCGACCTCCGCCACGACGGCGTCGCCCCAGGCGGCTTCGGTGTGCACGCGGGCGGTCTCGAACCCACCGTCGCGCAGCCGAGTGCGGAGGCCGGGATCGCCGGCGAGTTGCCTGACCGCCCAGGCGATCGCGCCCGGGTCCGCCGGGGGCACCGTCACGCAGTTGGACCCGTCGCGCAGGTACTCGCCCGACCCGCCGCGGGCGGTGGCGACCACGGGCCGGCCGATGCCCATCGCCTCGAGCGGCACCAGCCCCCACGGCTCCTCCCAGCGGACCGGGAACAGCACGGCGTCGGCGGAGGCGTAGACGTCCGGGAGCCCCGATCGGGCCGTCGGGCCCAGCTCTCGCACGCGGTCCGCGACGCCGAGCCGGTTTGCGAGCGCCCGAACCTCGGAGACCACGCGCCGGTCGCCGTCGCCCGCGAGCGTCAGTCTCGCCTCCGGCGGGAGCTGGGCGAGCGCGGCGACCGCGTCGAGCACGCCCTTGCGCTCGTCGATCCGCCCGACGTACAGCAACCTCCACCCCCAATCCATCGGCGAGCGCGGGCTGAGGAACGCTCGGCCGATGCCCGAGTGCGCCACCGAGCTTCCCGGGAGCGCGTAGCCGGCCGCCCGGGCGTGTGACCGGACCGTCTCTGACACGAACACGCACCGCAGCGCGGCATCGAGGTCGACCGCCGCGGGCAGTCCGGTGATGCGCTCGGCCATCGCCGCGAGCCGCGGACGACCCCGGAACGGCGCGGTCCAGCGGTCGACCGACGGCCCGTACGTGAGCCAGTCGTCGTGCACGAACGCCACCGCCGGGAGTCCCGCGCGCCGCACGCGCTCGATCAGTGCGAGCGACATGCCGCCCATCGCGAACCACGTCACGAGCTGTGGCTCCGGGCGGCGGAGATGCCGGTCGAGCACCGCGGCGTTGTGGCGCTCGAGCTCGATCCGCCCGCGCCAGGAGATCCGCGGCCAGTCGTGGTCGCGCCAGTACCAGCGGAGCTCGCGGAACGTGTCCCGCTCGTCGGGCTCGTCGGCGCCGGTCCGGAAGTCGGTGCTGAGGACCCGGACCTCGTGCCCGCGGGCCCGCAGCGCGGCGGCCGCGGACGCCCACGCGAGCTCGTACCCGCCGAGGTGATGCGGCGGGTACATGCTGCCGACCGCGAGGATCCTCATCGTGCCGAGGCGAGCTCGCGGTAGAGCGCCAGGTAGCGCTCGGCGCAGCGCTCGGTCGAGAACCGCTCGGCGTGGGTGCGGCAGCGCTGCGCGGTCGCCGGGTCGCCCGCGGCGTCGAGCGTCGCGAGGATCGCGTCGGCGAGCGGCTCGGGCTCGAGGCGGTCGAACAACCGGCCGATCCCGTCGCGGTCGACGATCTCCGGGATCCCGCCGCCGGCGTACCCGACCACGGGCGTCCCGCACGCGAGCGCCTCGGCCAGGACAAGCCCGAACGCCTCGTCGACCGCGGGGAGCACTGCGACCCAAGCCTCGCCGTACGCCCGCGCCAGCGAGCGCTCGTCGTCGAGGTCGCACCACTGGACGCCCGGCGGCTCCCGCGTCGATCCCGGCGCGCGGCCAGCGCTCCGCGGTCGCGCGGGCACGAGAGCACGAGCCGGCACTCCGGGATGCGCTCGCGCACGAGCGCGAACGCGTCGAGCAGCAGCGCTACGTTCTTGCGCGGCTCCTCGACGGCGGCCGGGCACACGATCGTCGGCCGCTCGGCGCGGACCTCGGCGGGCTGGAACCGGCGCAGATCGACGCCGGGGTGGATCACACGGACCTCGCCGCCGAGCGACTGCCGGTACTCGCTCGCGGCGTAGTCGCTGAGCACGACGACCGCGTCGCATCCTTCGGCGGCGCGCGAGAGCACGCTGCGCCGCCCCTTGGCTGCGTCGAGCCATCGCCGGGTCGGAATCCCCATGTACGACAGCACCGCCGGGTGCCCGGTCCGCCTGCGCCACCGAGCGGCGGCGAGCGCGTCGGTCGGATACAGCGCGTGGGCGACGTCGTAGCCGTCCGCGCGCAGCGCGAGGTAGCTGAGCGGCACGTGTGTCAGGTAGGACTCGTACCCGCGCCTGACCAGCCACCGCTGCGGCGGGCGGGGGAGACGGAGCACCCGCAGGCCGTCCTCGACCGAGCGCCGCGGCCTCCCCGGGTGGCTGGTGATCAGCGTCGGCTCCTCGCCCCTCGACAGCAGACCGTTCGCCAGCTCCCTGGCGAAGCGTTCGGATCCACGGCGCACCTCGGGCCAGTAGCACGGGTTCAGCAGCGCGACGCGCTCGGGCACGCGGCGATTATCGCCACATCCGTCGGGTAGCCCGACAGCAAGGGGAATCGCAAGCGAAAGGACTGATCACATGGCAGACGAGCTGCAGGGCAAGCGGATCGCGTTCCTGTTCACCGAAGGGGTCGAGCAGGTCGAGCTGACCGAGCCGCTGGAAGCGGTACGTAATGCAGGAGGAGAACCCGATTTGGTCTCCCTCCAGCAGGGCGAGGTCGAAGCGTGGAATCACTTCGACAAGGGCGACAGGTTCAAGGTCGACCTTGCCGTCGCCGACGCCGACGCGTCGAACTACGACGGCTTGGTGCTGCCGGGCGGCGTCGCGAACCCCGACCAGCTGCGAATTGACGACGACGCGGTCAAGTTCGTGCGCGCGTTCTTCGAGCAGGACAAGCCCGTCGGCGTGATCTGCCACGGCCCGTGGATGCTGGTCGAGGCCGACGTCGCCCGCGGCCGCAGGGTCACCTCATGGCCGAGCCTGAAGACCGACCTGCGCAACGCGGGCGCCGACTGGGTCGACGAAGAGGTCGTGGTCGACAACGGGCTCGTCACGAGTCGCAAGCCCGACGACCTGCCGGCGTTCTGCGCCAAGATCGTCGAGGAGTTCGCCGAGGGCAAGCACGACCAGCAGGTCGCGGCGTAATCCGCCGCGTCTAGCCGAACAGCGGCAGCCGCCGCCGCCGAGCGAGCGCGTCGATCCCATCCTGGATCGACGCGCAGACCTCGCCGTAGGCCTCGCGCACGTACTTGCTGTCGCCGGCCCGCTCGGGGTCGGCGTCGAGCCGGATCGGCTCCTGGAACGCCGTCCGGATCTTGGTCGGCAGCGGGATCTCGGGCAGCAGCGCGGGGGAGATCCCCCACGGAAGTTGGAGCGCGATCGGGAACATCTTCAGACGCGCAACCCGGTCAAGCGCCAGCAGCTTTGCGAAGCGCTTGCCGGTCGCGAGCACGGGCATCGAGTCCGGGCCGCCGACCGTCGAGATCGGGACGATCGGGACGCCGGTTCGGATCGCAAGCTTGATGAACCCGGTGCGGCCGGCGAGCAGCGCATCGTCGCGCTTGGTCCATGGGCGCAGCGCGTCGCGGTCGCCGCCCGGCCACAGCGCGACGTCACGCCCGGCGGCGAGCGCCGAGGAGATGCTGTCGGGTGCCGCGGGCAGCACGCCCATCTTCCGGAAGTAGGCCCCGAGCACCGGGAATGCCATCAGCGCGTCGTGGGCCGTGCCGTGCAGCGGACGGCCGCGTCCGAACCGCCGCCACCACTGGATTCCGACGGTCCACGCGTCCCACGGGAGCGGCGCCCCCGAGTGGATCCCGATCAGCAGTGCGGGGGCGTCCGGGAGCTTGTCCCAGCCGCTCATCTCCATCCGGAACCAGTAGTCCATCAGCGGGTTCCAGAAGTACTTCTGGAGCTCGAGGAAGTCGAAGTCCGGACCGTCCAGGGTCCACTCGGATGCGCGGTCGGCGACCCATCCGGTGACGCCCGATTGCTCGGCGCGCCGCCGGGCGACCTGGCGCCGTGCGCGCTCTGCGTGGCGTTCAGCCTGCCGCTCCGGTTGTCTGTCCTGCACGGCGGTGGCCCGCTGCTCACGTCGATTCCGCAGCTCGTCCATCTCGGCCTCCCTCCCTGAGCGCGAGTTCGAAGTACTCCTTTGGGTCTACCCCGGCGTCCTGACCGCTACGCGAGCGGCGTCTCGTCGAGGCGCTGGCGCAGTTCCTGCACCGACTCGAAGATCGCGATCGCGCCGGCCTCGCGGAGCTCGTCGGCGCCGAAGCCGCCCGTGCGGACCGCCACCGTCCCGACCCCGGCACGCGACGCAGCCTCGACGTCCCACGGCGTGTCACCGACCATCACGGCTTCTCCGGAATCGCCGCCGATTCGCTCGAGCGCGGCCTGGACCAGATCGGGCTGCGGCTTGGTCGCCTCGACGTCGGCGGATGTCGTCCAGCGCGTCCGCGAGCTCGCGTGCGTCGAGCTGGTCGAGGTAGTGCTCGACCTCGTCCTGCTTGGCCGAACTCGCGAGCACGACCTTGTGGCCGCGGCGCTTGAGGTCCTCGATCAGCTCGCGCGATCCGTCCATCGGCTCGACCTCTTCGATCAGCTCGAGAGTAGCGCCGCTTCTCGGTCTCGCGGATCCGGTCGCCCAGCTCGCCGCTCGGTGCGCTCGTCGGTGAGCGCGGCGACCAGCTGGTCGCCGCCCATCCCGATGTGGCGGTGGATCCGCCACAGCTCGAGCACGATCCCGTGGGCGCGGAACGCACGGAACCACGCGAGCGCGTGCTGGTAGTTGGTGTCCACCAGCGTTCCGTCAATGTCGAGCACCGCGATCGCCATCGCTTCCCGGTCCTACCCGGTGGGAGCGAGTGCGACGCGGCCTCGACGGGCAGCATTCCGGTGTATGGCGAACACGCGGCTGACCTCCGGCACGATCTACCGCGCGATCCTGCTCGCTTTCGGGCTGATCGTCGCGGCGCTGATCTTCCGGCAGCTGGCGACGTTGTTGCTGGCGGTGCTGATCGTCGTGATCCTGGCGCTGCCACTGGCCGCCTTCGCCGACCTGCTCGAGCGGCGCCGCGTCCCGCGTCCGATCGGCGCGACGCTCGGGCTGATCATCGGACTGGCCGCGATCGGCGGCCTGATCGCCGCGATCGTGCCGGTGTTCAGCCACGAGATCAACCAGTTCGTGAACTCGCTGCCGCACTACACCGACGAGCTGCGCCACCGTCTCGGACAGCTGACCGGCAGCTCCCCGGGGAAGGCCGGGCGTCAGATCCAGCACTTCGTCAACAACTACACCCAGCACCCGGAGAAGCTGCTCGGGCCTGCCGAGGCGGTCGGCGCGAGCGTCGCGACCGGGCTGGGCGCAATCATCGTCGTGCTCCTGACCGCGCTGTACACGGCGATTCGGCCCGAGCCGCTCGTCAACGGACTCCTGCGGCTGTTCCCACCCGCGCGGCGTCCGGAGGCCGAGGCCGTGCTCGGGCGTCTGCGCTACTCGTACCTGGGATGGCTCCGCGGGATGGTGATCGGGATGATCGTGCTCGGCGGCGTCACGTATCTGGGGCTGCTGCTGGTCGGCCTGCCGTTCGCCGCGTTCTTCGCAGTATTCACCGCAGTCGCGATGATCGTCCCGTACTTCGGCGCGCTGATCAGCTCGATCCCGCCGATCCTGTACGCGCTGACAATCTCCCCGGGCAAGGCCGTGCTGGTCGCGGTGATCTATATCGCGGCCCACCAGCTCGAGGGCAACGTGATCCAGCCGCTGGTCGTCGCGCGCACGGTCAAGCTGCACCCGGCGCTCGTCGCGATCGGGGTGGTGGCGGTCGACCAGCTGTTCGGATTCGTCGGCCTGCTGGTCGCCGTCCCGATCCTGGTGACGGTCAAGATCCTCGTCGAGGAGCTGTGGATCAACCCGATGGAACGCACCCGCCGCGAGCAGATCGCCGTTGAGCAACCCGCGCAGGTCGCGGCCGTTCGCGACTCGGCGGCCGCCCGCGAGTCCGAGGAGGCGCTCGTCTAGAACGCAAAACGCCCGGCGCGCTTAAGGCGCAACCGGGCGCGGGTCCCTTTGTCCTGGTGCGGCCCGCCGCTACGAGGTCTTGCGCTCCAGATCGGCGACCTCCTCGGCCTTGCGCTCGGCCCGCTGTTGGTCGCGGACGAGCTCCTCCTTGGCCTCGCCCTTGCGTTCCTCCTTGCGGCCCTCGTTACGGAGGCCCGGGTCGCCGGCGAGGTCCCCGGCGGCCTTCTTCGCGCGGCCGGTGATCTTGTCGATGAGGCTCATTCGGCTTGCTCCCTTCGGTTTGGGTTCGGTGCTGGCTACCCGACACGTTTGAGCGATATGCACCCCGGCAAGCCTTCGAGTTCGATCGGGCGGGAACGGTCTGCGGCGGGTACGCTGACGGAGTGGCCGAAGAAGGCGACAGCTCCGCTCAGGACCCGCTCGGGCGACTCGCCGAGGAACTAATCGCCCGCAGCGAAGCGCGAGGGGAGCCGTGTATCGAATTGTCGGAGCTGAGCGAGCTGGTACAGGAGGCGGACCTCGGGGATGACGATGCCCAGCGACTCCAGGACATCCTGGAGGCGCGCGGGATCGACGTCCGCGACGACTGCGGGCGCGCGGGGGTCGAGCAGACGACGTACGTGATCGACGACCTCGCGCAGCAGACCACCGACGCGATGGCCCTTTTCCTCCAGGAGGTGCGGCGCTACCCGCTGCTGACCCGCGAGCAGGAGGTCGAGCTGGCGCAGCGGATCGAGCGCGGCGACTTGGACGCCAAGGAGCAACTGGTCAACTCGAACTTGCGGCTCGTGATCTCCAACGCACGGAAATTCCAGGGTCACGACATGCCGCTGCTCGACCTCATCCAGGAGGGGATTCTCGGCCTGATCCGCGCTGCGGAGAAGTTCGATTGGCGCAAGGGCTACAAGTTCTCCACGTACGCGACGTTCTGGATCCGGCAGGCGCTTCAGCGAGCGCTCGACAATCGCTCGCGCACGATCCGGATCCCGGTGCACCTCGGACAGCGGGAGCGCAAGATCGGACGCGTCCAGCGCGAGCTCGCCGCTCAGCTCGGCCGGGAGCCGACCGACGATGAGATCGCCGCCGCGGCCGAGCTGACCCCCGACGACGTGCGTGAAGCGAGGGAGACCGCGCGGGTGGTGACGAGCCTCGACCGCCCCGTCGGCGAACAGGAGGAGACGCCGTTCGGGACGCTGCTGCCGAGCGGCGAGCGCGGACCCGAGGAGGAGGTCGACATCTCGCTGCGCGAGGACGCGCTGCGCAAGGCGGTCGACAGCCTGCCCGAGCGCGAGCGCGAGGTGGTGAAGCTCCGCTACGGGATCAACGGGGACGACCCAACGCCGCTGAGCGAGACCGGCCGCCGGTTGGGGATCTCCCAGGATGCGGTCCGCAAGCTCGAGCGCCGGGCGCTCACTGAGCTGGCCCAGAATCGCGAGCTCGAGGCGCTCCGCCCAGCCGCTTGAGGGGTTCGGTCGGCCGGCCGACCGCTACTTCGCCGCTTTTCGGTGCATACCGGCATAATCGAGTGTTCGCCCTAGGGCGGTGCCGTGTCGGGCGCACAGCACCGTCCGGCTAGTCGCACCCGAAACTCGAAAGGGACCCCACGATGATCTGCCCCCACTGCAACCAGACGATCCGAGAAGAACAGCGCTACCTGATGTCGGTCGACCCCGACGCAGAGACTCCCACGTGGGTGAAGTCGTTCGCTCGCTACCTGATCCTGTTCCTGGTGCTCGTCGCGTTGTTCGCGCTGCTCTCGCACGCCTCGGTGCTCTAGAACCGCACCCGCTCGCCGCCACCGGCGACGGCCACCAGGCACGCTGATACGGTTTTCCTGATGGGGGACCGGCTGTTAAAGGGGCTAATCGCCTTCGCGTTGACGATCGGCGCATGCGCGGGCACGGCGCTGGCGGACAGCACCACCGTCAGCTCGTTCGACGGCACGAAGATCCACGTCAACTACTTCCCGGCGCCGGGACTCAAGCCGGGCGCCCGCACCTCGACCGTGTTGCTCGGGCCCGGCTGGAGCTCGCCGGGCGACACCAGCACGACCGACTCGACCGACACCTCGACCGGAATCCCTGGCGTCGGCACGATGCTCCGCGCCGGGTTCAACGTCGTTACCTGGGACCCGCGTGGGTTCGGCTCCTCTGGCGGGATGGTCGAAAGCGACAGCCCGGCGTACGAGGGGCGAGACGTGTCCGCGATCATCACCTGGCTGGCCAAGCAGCCACAGGCGCTGCTCGACGCGACGGGCGACCCGCGGGTCGGGATGGTCGGTGGCTCGTATGGCGGCGGGATCCAGCTCGATGCCGCCGCGATCGACCCCCGGATCGACGCGATCGTGCCCGACATCGCCTGGAACTCGCTGGTCACGAGCCTGTACAAGGAGCAGACCGTCAAGCAGGGCTGGGCCAACCTCCTTTACGTCCTCGGGAAGGGCAACGGGCACCTCGACCCGATGATCGACCAGTCCTATGAAACGGGCCTGTCGGGTCAGCCCCTGACTCCCGCGGAGGTCAACTTCTACGCCACGCGAGGTCCGGGGAGCCTGGTGAACAAGATCAAGATCCCCACGCTGCTGATCCAGGGGACCGCCGACAACCTGTTCACGCTCCAGGAGGCCGTCACCAACTACTCGCTCCTCCGCCACGACGGGGTTCCCGTGAAGATGCTCTGGTTCTGCGGCGGCCACGGGATCTGCCTCACGAATCCCGGCGATACGTCGCTGATCGACAAGGACACGATCGCGTGGCTCGATCGCTATCTCAAGCGCGAGCGCGGTGTCAGCACCGGCCCGACGTTCGAGTGGGTCGACGAGAACGGCGCCGAGCACACCGGCGGCGACTACCCGCTTGCGCCCGGCGCGCCAATCACCGCCCAGGGATCGGGCACGCTTCCGATCACGAACGCAGGCGGCTCCGGGCCCGTGGTCCCGAAGCAGGGCGCGAGCGCGACCGCGTCGGTGGCGGCGCCGATCACGCCCGCGAAGGCCGCGAGCGCGGTCAACGTCACGATCCCGGCGCCGCACACGACGCAGCTGGTCGTCGGGGCGCCGAAGCTGACGATCACCTACTCCGGCACCGGCGGCGGCGAGAATGGCACCTCTGCGCGGGTGTTCGCGCAGGTCGTCGACGACGCGACGGGGCTCGTGCTCGGCAACCAGATCACGCCGGTGCCGATCACGCTGGACGGCGCCACCCACACGTTCTCCGAGCCGCTCGAGGTGCTGTCCGCCACCCAGGCGCCGGGGCAGACGTTCACGCTGCAGCTGACCGCCAGCACCGTCGCTTACGCGGCGCAGCGCGAGACCGGCACGGTCAGCTTCTCGAAGATCGCGATCGAGCTGCCGACCGTCGATCCTGGCGCCGACACCTCCCGGCTACGGCGCGGTTGCCCCGAACGGGTGCACCGACGGCGGCGTGATCCGGATCGCGCTGCCGAAGGGAACCCGTTCCGGCGTACGCCGCCGTCGGCGGGCACGTGATCGCCGCGGGCCGCCGCTCGCTGAAGCTCGACCTGGTCGGGCTCGGCTCGGGTCCGGTACACATCCGGATCGTGACCGTGTCGAACAACGGCCACCGCCGCGTGACCATCCGCACGCTGCGCGCTTGTCCGTGAGCTAGCGCCAGCCGTCCGGGATGAACGGCGGCAGGTCGGCGGAGAACGCCGGGAACAGCTCGCGCGCCGCCGCGGCCGACGGGCCGGTCGTGCACCTCTCCGCGAGGTCGGCGAACCCGTCGAGCGCCCTGACGCTCGCGAGCATCTGCAACGTCGCGGCGTTCGGCCGATCGGCGTCGAGCGTTCCGTCTGCGAGCAGCTCGTCGGCACGGTCGAGCAGCGCGGGGAGCTGCTCGAGGTCGCGCCTGACCGCCGCCTCGTCGGCGCCGGCCACGTGCGCGTAGTAGCGGGCCACCGGGCCGCTCGTGCGCACGGCGAGAGCAGGCGCGGGCAGCGTCGATTCCGCGGCGAGCCATCTGCGCAGGCCCATGTCGTTGACGATCCCCCAGCGGATGATCCGCCGCGGCACGGGCTGGAGCTCGCGTTCGCCCCACGCCTCGGCCGCCTCGACCCGTGCGCGGAGCACCGGGTCATCGCGGGAACAGCGGTGGATCGGGCGTCAGCTCGTCGAGCGCCCGCGCGATCGGCATCGAGCCCTGGACGCGGCGTCCGTCGAGCTTGAGCGCGGGAACGGTGCCGTCGCGGAAGCCCGCGAGCCGCAGATGGATCCGCTGCATCCCCGGCATCACGTTGACCGACTCGAACTCGATGCCCTTCAGCTCGAGCGCCTTGCGCGCCGCCTGCGCGGGGTGCGAGAGCCGAAACCAGTAGAGCTTCGCGGTCACCGCGCGGACACTATCGGGGTGATCCGGCGTCGCCGCCGGCGGCCGAGCAAGGCGCACGTGCGTCCTGAGCTATCCGGGTAGTGTCACGGAATGCCGCACGACGGGCAGGAGCTCGATGGACCGAACAGCTTCCGGCTGCGGTTCGTCCGGCTCGGGGAGGAGGTGCTCGAGATGGAGGCCTCCTACTCGGGCGAGGGCGGGCTGCCCCCGGCGCACTTCCACCCGCGCCAGAACGAGCGCTTCGAGGTGCTCGACGGTGCAATCAGTGCGGTGATCGACGGGAGCGAGCGACGCTACGAGGCCGGTGAGACGTTCGAGGTCCCGTTGGGGACCGTGCACCAGATGACCGGCGACGGACCCGCTCGCGTCAGCTGGCAGGTCCGTCCCGCGCTGCGGATGGCAGAGTTCTTCGAGCAGCTCTACAGCGGCGCGGCGGCGGAGGATCCCACGGGCTTCCTCGCCCGCTACGCCGACGAGTTCCAGCTCGCCGCACCACGGTAGGCGTATTTCGATGACCGCCTCCGCCGCCAGCCACCCCGGCCACGTTGTCGTCGTCGGCGGCGGCTTCGCGGGCCTGCAGGCGACCAAGGCGCTCGCGCGAGCCGGCGCCGAAGTGACGCTGATCGACCGCAACAACTACCACCTGTTTCAGCCGCTCTCCTACCAGGTCGCGACGGGTGCGCTGTCCCCGGGCGAGATCGCGATCCCGCTGCGCCACGTGTTCAGGCGGCGAGACCGCGTCCGGGTGCTGCTGGGGGAGGTCTCGGAGTTCGACCTCGCGCGCCGCCGGCTGACCGTCACCGACCCCGACAGCAACGAGCGGGTCACGCTCGCCTACGACCGGCTGGTCGTCGCCGGCGGCTCGGACTACTCGTACTTCGGCCACGAGGACTGGCGCTCGGTGGCGCTCGAGGTCAAGTCGCTCGACAGCGCGCTCGAGGTGAGAGGGCGGATCCTGCACGCGTTCGAGGCGGCCGAGCTCAAGCCCGACGAGCAGGAGGCGTGGCTGACGTTCCTCGTCGTCGGCGCCGGGCCGACCGGGGTCGAGATGGCGGGCCAGATCGCCGAGCTGTCAAACGACACGCTCCCGCGCGAGTACCGAGCGATCGACACTCGACGCGCCAGGGTGCTACTGGTCGAGACCGCGGACAAGGTTCTGGCGGCGTTCCCGGATCCGTTGCCCGACCGCGCCGCGACGTCGCTCGAGCAGCTGGGCGTCACGCTGATGCTCCGACACACGGTGGTCGACGTCGGCCCGGAGTTCGTGACCGTCGAGGACGATCGCGGGTCGAGGACCCGGGTCCCGACCCGGACAGTCGTGTGGGCCGCGGGCGTGACCGCCTCGCCGGTCGCCAAGCTGCTCGCCGATGCCGCGGGCGTCGGTGTCGATCACGCAGGGCGGCTGACGGTCGAGCCCGACCTGTCGGTCCCGGGCCACCCCGAGGTGCTGGCGCTCGGTGACATGGTCAACGTGCGCGAGCCCGGCTCGGGAGCGCCGAAGACCTACCCCGGGCTCGCGCCGGTCGCGATGCAGCAGGGCCGCTACGCCGGGAAGGCGATCGCCGCCCGGCTCGCCGGCGGGCCCGAGGTCGGGCCGTTTCGGTACCACGACAAGGGAATGCTCGCGACGATCGGACGCGACCGTGCGGTCGCCGAGGTGTGGAAGCTCCGGTTCAGCGGGCGGCTCGCGTGGCTGGCGTGGCTGGTGGTCCATATCTACTACCTGATCGGGTTCGCCAACCGGATCGTGGTGCTGCTGCAGTGGGCCGACAGCTATGTCACCCGCGGTCGCGGCAGCCGGCTGATCACCGAGGCCGCCGACCTGCCGTCGCACCAGCGGCCCGGGGCGGCCGCTCAGGACGGCCGCGATCGCAGTCAGCCCGCGACGCTCCACAGGTCGGATACGAACTGATCGATCGGGTACCCGAGCGATGACGGAGGTACGCGTCGGCTGCTCGGGGTGGATGTACGACGACTGGCGCGGCCGGCTGTACCCCGAGCGCGAGCCGAAGCGCCGCTGGCTCGAGCTCTACGCGGAGCGCTTCGACACCGTCGAGGTCAACAGCACCTTCTACCGGCTGGCGCGACGGGACGCGGTCGCGGGATGGGTGGAGCAGACCCCCGGGAAGTTCCTTTTCACGGTCAAGGCTTCGCGCTATTTGACACACGTCAAACGACTTTTGGACATCGGCGACGGGATCGCCCGCTTCTACGAGCCGCTCGAGCCGCTGGTTGCGGCGGGCCGCCTCGGCCCGGTGCTGTGGCAGCTGCCGGAGAACTTCCACCGCGACGACGAGCGGCTGCACGGCTGGCTCGAGCTGCTGCCGCTCGGCCGTCATACGATCGAGTTCCGGCACGAGAGCTGGTTCGTGCCGGAGGCGATGGATGCGCTCCGAGCCGCCGGCGTGGCGCTGACGATCGGCGATCACCCCTCGCGGCCGTTCCAGACCCACGAGCTGACCGCCGGCTGGACGTTCGTCCGCTTCCACTACGGCCACCGCGGGCGGGGCGGGAATTACTCCGCGAAAGAGATCGAAGAGTGGGCGGACCTGATCCGGCGCTGGCGCCGCCGGGTCGATGTCTACGCCTACTTCAACAATGACTGGCAGGGGTTCGCGCCCGCGAACGCCGAGCTGCTGCTGAGGTTGCTCGGCTCAGGAAACTAGGGCGTGATCGACGGGGACCCCGAAGCGCTGCTCGAGCTCCTTCGCGTCGAGGTCCTCCTTGTAGGCGCGCTTGGAGTCGGGGTGGGTGAACAGCACGATCCGATCGGCGGGGAAGCTCTGGAGAGCGTCCTCGATCGCCTGCTCGGGGTCGGACTCGCCGGTGTCGCCGCTCGCGGCAACGCCTTGCTCCGCTAGACGCTGCACCGTCTCGCGGCGGACCAGGTCAGCGTTCGCGATCGCGTCGTCGGCGTCGGACATCCAGAAGTGCAGCGCGTCCGCTTGCAGCGCGGGCGCGACCACCATCACCTCGGAGTCCTCGGGGCTGGCGTCGCCAGGCAGGGCGTCGCGCACCTGCGCGGCGGTCACTGGCTCTGTCGTCAGCAGCAGGAGTCGCATCGTGGTTCTCCTACCCACGCTGCTCGGGTTGCTACACGTGCCCGCCGGGTAGGCAGCGCCCATGGGCATTCCAGCCCCCACACCCAGGCCGCCCGACCCGGTCCCACCAACGCCGACTCCGAGCCCGAGCCCGCTGCCGCCGGACCCGAATCCCGCGCCGATCTAGATCGGGCAATCTAGCCGCGGGTGCGGACGGCTCAGCGGGAGTACATCGACTCGAACAAGTCCCCGTAGCGGTCGTAGACCACGTTGCGCTTGACCTTCAGCGTCGGGGTCAGCTCGCCGCTGTCGACCGCCAGGTCGTGATCGAGGATCTTGAACTTCTTGACCTGCTCGACCTGCGCGTAGTTGGAGTTGGCGCGATCGAGCTCGCGCTGGATCATCTCCTGCACCTGCTCGGTTTCGGCGAGCGCCGCGAGATCCTCTGGCAGACCGTGCTCCTTCGCCCAAGGAAGGATCTCCTCGGGGTCGAGCGTGACCAGCGCGACCGGGTACGGCTTGCGGTCGCCGAACATCACCGCCTGCGAGATGAACGGGCACTGCTTGAGGTCGTTCTCGATGTTCGCCGGGGTCAGGTTCTTGCCGCCGGCGGTGATGATGATGTCCTTCTTGCGGCCGGTGATCTTGAGGAAGCCGTCGTCGTCGAGTTCGCCGACGTCGCCCGTGTGCAGCCAGCCGTCGATCAACGTGTCGGCTGTCGCCTCGGGGTTCTTCCAGTACTCCCTGAAGACATTGGGGCCCCTCATGAGGATTTCGTTGTCGTCCTCCGCGATCCGGATCTCGACGCCCGGCAGTGGCTTGCCGACCGTCCCGAACTTGAAGTCGTCGAGCGTCCCGACGGTGCCGACGCCGGTGGTCTCGGTCATTCCCCAGCCCTCCATCACGGGTACGCCAGCGGCATAGAAGAATTCGAGGATCTCCGACGCAATCGGAGCGGCGCCGCTGACGGCCTGGCGCACCTGGCCGCCGAACAGGCCGCGGACCTTGGAGAAGATCTGCTCGTCGGCCTGCTCGAACGCGGCCTGCATCTCCTCGGGGACGGGCTCGCCGCGCTGCTGGCGGCGGCGGACCTCGACGCCCAGCTTGATCGCCTGCTCGAAGCGCTGCTTGTCGTCCTCCGAGGCGTTCTCCTGCATCTTCATCGCGGCGCCGTAGAGCTTCTCGAAGATCCGCGGGACCGACGGAAGATAGGTCGGCTTGGTTTCGATCACCTCGGCGAGGATCTGCTTGGTGTCGCCGCCGAAGTAGACGATCGTCGTGCCCTGGTCGTATGAGGCCAGCTGCGTGAGCAGCGCGAAGATGTGCGCGAGCGGCAGGTAGAGAAAGGTCGTCTCGTCGGGCTTCACGAACTCGAGCACCTCGACGATGTGGCAGACCTGCATCGCGTTCCGGTGCGTGAGCACGACGCCCTTCGGCGGACCGGTCGTCCCCGACGTATAGATGATGATCCAGCCGTCGTCGGGCTCGACGGCGTCCTGGCGGCGGGCGAGCCCGGCGCTGTCGCCGCCGGCGCCACGCTCACGGAGCTCGTCGAGCGTCATCTCGCCGGCGCCCTGCTCGATCCCGATCACGTGCTCGAGGTCGGGCAGCTCGTCGCGGACCTGATCGATCTTCTGCCGCTGTCCCTCGTCCTCGACGATGATCGCCCTGGCGCCCGAGTTGCCCACGACCCACTCGCACTCCTGAGGCGAGTTGGTCGGGTAGACCGGCACGATCACCGCGCCCGTGGCCGAGATCGCGTAGCTCGCGAGCGTCCACTCAAGGCGCGTGTTGGCGAGGATGCAGACCCGGTCGCCCGGCTCGACACCGAGGTCGACCAGCCCCAACGCGAGTTCTTCGATCGCCTTGCCTGCGTCGGCGTAGGTCAGCTCCCTCCATTCGCTGCCGTCTCGATAGCGCGCGGCGATGTTCGAAGCGAACCGCTCGGCGGCCGAGCCGCCTAGCGATGCGACCGTCTTCGCGATCGGGGTCGATGTCGTGTCAGTCATCCGAGTCCTCTCCTCTCAGACACGGCGGTCAGTCAGTTGCCGACCTGCGGGTCCTCTACCCGCAATCCTGACACGTTTCCCGGTACAGACTGAGGAGCACGCCCGGCAGGATTTGAACCTGCGACCTCGTGCTCCGGAGGCACGCGCTCTATCCCCTGAGCTACGGGCGCGGGGAGGCGAAGGCTAGCGCGTCCGCTCGGCTCCGCAGCAGGCCTGTCCGCGGCTGCGACGACACACCCCCCGACGCAGGAGCATGTGCGTCGTCTCAGCCGCGGAATCCGCGGCTCAGTTGACGGACCCCCGGCGGATTGTGGAGGTGTGTCGTCTGAGCCGCGCCGAGGCAGGCGACGCTCCGGCGACACACCACCTGCAAAGGGGGGACGTGTGTCGTGCGAGCGTCGAAATCCGACGCTCAGACGACGGACCGCGGGCCCAAAATGGAGGTGTGTCATGCGAGCGTCGCCAGCGCGCTCCCAAGGACCATGCGAATCGCCCTCATCTCCGACACCCACATGCCAAAGGGCGACCGGCGGCTCCCATCCGAGTGCGTCGCGCGCCTCAAAGCGGCTGACCTGATCATCCACGCCGGCGACCTGAGCACGCTCGAGGTCCTACGCGAGCTCGAGTCCTACGGGCCGCCGGTCGTCGCCGTCCACGGCAACGTCGACGACCGCGGAACACGCAGCGCCCTCGCGGAAACCGCCGAGATCAACATCGCAGGCGCCACGATCGCCGTGATCCACGACGCCGGACCATCCAAGGGCCGCCTCAACCGCCTCAAACGCCGGTTCCCGCAAGCGGACGCCGTCGTCTTCGGCCACTCCCACATCCCGCTCCACGAACAGACGACCGACGGCTTTCAGATCCTCAACCCGGGGAGCCCGACCGAGCGGCGTCGTGCGCCCCATCACACGATGGGGATCGCGAGGGTCGAGGGCGACAAGCTGGCGTTCGAGCTGGTCGTGCTCGACTGACACACTCTCGCCGATGGACCTCTCGGTGTTCTTCGCCGGCACGTCCGGGTCGATCCCGACCGTGCGCCGGGGACTGCCCGCGCTGCTGCTGCGGCGGGGCGGCGACCGGATCCTGTTCGACTGCGGCGAGGGCACGCAGCGCCAGCTCGTGCGGTCGGTCGGGCTGACGGACCTCGACGAGGTGTTCCTCACCCACTTCCACGCGGATCACTGGCTTGGCTTGCCGGGCCTGTTGAAGACGTTTGACCTCCGCGCGCGCGAGCGACCGCTGGCGATCCACGGCCCGCCGGGGCTCCAGCAGCTGATCGCGCTCGCGCTCAGAGCGGCCGGCCGCGTCCACTACGAGCTCGACCTCGTCGAGCTGGAGCCCGGTGACGTGCTCGAGCGCGACGGCTACCGGATCGCGCCGGTCCCGGTCTCGCACCGGGGCCGCGCCTTCGGGTACGTCCTCTCCGAGGACGAACGGCCCGGGGAGTTCGATCCCGCAGCCGCCACCGCGCTCGGAATCACGCCGGGGCCCGACTTCGGCCGGCTGCAGCACGGCGAGCCTGTCGACGGGGTCTCGCCCGGCCAGGTGATGGGCCCGGCACGACCGGGCCGCAAGCTCGCGATCTCCGGCGACACCGCGCCGTCGGACGCGCTTCAGGTCGCAGCGCACGCGGCCGACGTCCTGATCCACGAGGCGACGTTCGCCGAAGACGAGCTCGACCGAGCCGGGCAGACGATGCACTCGACGGCGGCGCAGGCGGCGACGGTCGCGCTGGAGGCCGAGGTCAGGCTGCTCGCGCTGACGCACTTCTCGACGCGCTACCCGCCTCGGGTCCTGCGGGATGAGGCGACGGCGGTCTTCCCCGACACCGTTTTGCCGCGGGACTTCGACACGATCGAGATCCCGTTCGCCGAACGGGGCGAGCCGCGGCTCGTCCGATGGGAGGGACGCGCCGAGCCCGACCCCGAGTCCGAGGTGCCGGAGCCGCTCCCAGATCCGTCGCCGTGACCGGGTCGGGCGGGCTCGAGCGGATCGAGACGCCGAGGATGGTGCTCGAGCGGCTGCGCCTCGAGGATCTGGACGAGGTCTCCACGCTGTTGCGGGACCCGCGGGTGGCTGCCACCGGCTGGCCGGGGGGAAGGCCGCCGAGCGAGCGCGACGTGCTCGTCAGCGTCGAGGACAAGCACCGCCACTGGGAGCGGTACGGATTTGGGATGTGGATGATGCGCGACCGCCAGACCGGCGAGATGGTCGGCCGTGGGGGACTGCAATGGACCACCTACGTGAAGGACCTCGACGAAGTCGAGGTGGGCTGGTCGGTCGTCCCCGAGCGGTGGCGCCAGGGGCTCGCGACCGAGCTCGCGCTCGCCTCGATCGACGCCGGGTTCGGGCCGCTCGACCTCGAGCGGATCGTCGCGTTCACGACTCCGGACAACGTTGCGTCGCGCCGCGTCATGGAGAAGTCTGGGTTCTCCTACAACCGCGACATCCTCCACATCGGAATCCCGCACGTGCTGTACGAGATCCGCCGAGACCGCTGATACGCTCAGTCGAGTTGGTCCTTTAACCCGGTCCCGAGAGGCCAGGAAGGAGCAAGTTGGAAGCCGCCACGGTCGTGCTTGACCGCGATGACATGCGCCGCACGCTGCTGCGGATCGCTCACGAGATCATCGAGAAGAACCCGGACGGCGCGATCGCGCTTGTCGGGATCCACCGGCGAGGCGCGCTGCTGGCCCAGCGGCTGCACGCGCTCACCAGCGAGCTGCTCGACACCGCCGTCCCGCTCGGGTTCGTCGACATCTCCTTCTACCGCGACGACCTCGCGATCAGGCCGAGCGCGCCGATCGTGCACGCGACCCAGCTCGACTTCCCGATCGACGGCCGGACGATCGTGATCGTCGACGACGTCCTCTACACGGGCCGCACCGTCCGGGCCGCGGTCGACGAGGTGTTCGACTACGGCCGGCCGGCCCGGGTCCAGCTCGCCGTGCTGATCGACCGCGGGCACCGCGAGCTTCCGATCCGCCCCGACTACGTCGGCAAGAACATCCCCACCTCGAGGCAGGAGCGCGTCAACGTGCACGTCACGGAGCTCGACGGCCGCGACGAGGTCACGCTCGGCCCCGCCCGCCGCCGGGAGGCCGCATGACAGAGATCGGCCGCCACCTGATCTCGATCGAGGATCTCGACCGGGCCGGGATCGAGCGGATCCTCGACACGGCCGAGCGATTCGCCGAAGTCTCCGGCAGGGAGATCAAGAAGGTCCCGGCGCTCCGCGGCCGGACCGTCGTCAACCTCTTCTACGAGGCGTCGACCCGCACCAGCTCGAGCTTCGAGCTCGCGGCGAAGCGGCTCAGCGCCGACGTGGTCAGCATCCGCTCGGCGGGCTCGAGCGTCGACAAGGGCGAGTCGCTGAAGGACACCGTCCAGACGCTGTCGGCGTACGAGCCCGCGGCGATCGTGATCCGCTCGCCGCACGCCGGCGCGGCCCAGCTCGTCTCCGGTTGGACGCCGGCGGCGGTCATCAATGCCGGCGACGGCAAGCACGAGCACCCCACCCAGGCGCTGCTCGACGCGTTCACGCTGCGCCGGCGGCTCGGCAGCCTCGAGGATGCCCGGATCTGGATCGTCGGAGACGTGCTCCACTCCCGGGTCGCGCGCTCGAACATCCTGGCGCTGCAGCGGATGGGCGCGGCGGTCACCGTGTGCGGCCCACCGACGCTGATCCCAAGGGACATCGAAGCGCTCGGCTGCGAGGCGGAGGTGACGCTCGACCGCCTGCACGAGGCCGACGTCGTTTACGTGCTGCGGATGCAGCAGGAACGGATGCGCGACTCGTACCTGCCGTCGCTCCGCGAGTACGCCACGCGCTACCAGATCAGCGCCGCCCGCCTGCGGCCCGGACAGCTGCTGATGCACCCGGGGCCGGTCAACCGCGGGATCGAGCTGTCGGCCGACGCGATCGACTCCGAGCAGGCGCTGATCGGCGAGCAGGTCAAGGCGGGCGTCGCGGTCAGGATGGCCGTGCTGTATGAGCTGCTGGTCGGCTCGCCGATGCTGGCGGCGGTCGCAGCCGGATGACTCACGCGCCCTCCATCTTGACGAGGCTGGATGCCGAGCGGAGGCGCGCGTGAGCGGCCCGCGCCTGTACCACCGCGAGTGCCAGCCGGGCGAGCTGCTCGTCCGCGGCGCCCACGTCGTCGACCCGCGCACCGGGCTCGACGAGCCCCACGACATCATGATCCGCGACGGCGTCATAGCCGAGCTCGGCGCGCCCGGATCGCTCGCCGCAACCGAGGACGGTGAGCTGTTCGACGCGACCGGCAGGCACGCGTTCCCCGCGTTCGTCGACCCCCACGTCCATCTGCGCACCCCCGGGCAGGAGTACAAGGAGACGCTCGAGACGGGCACCGCCTCCGCCGCGGCTGGTGGCTTCTGCGCCGTGATCGCGATGCCGAACACCGATCCGGTCGTCGACGACGCGGCGATCGTCGGCTCGCTGGTCGACCGGGCTCGACGCGAGGCCAACGTCCCGGTCGGGTTCCTCGCGTCGATCACTCCCGGGCTGAGGGGCGAGGAGCTGACCGAGATGGCCGCGCTGATCGACGCCGGCGCACTCGGCTTCACCGACGACGGCAAGCCCGTCGTCTCCGCCGGCCTGCTGCGCAGGGCGCTGCAATACCAGCGGCTCTGTGGCGGCGTGATCGCTCTGCACGAGGAGGATCCGGCGCTCTCGGGGGACGGCGTGATGCACGAAGGTGCGATCTCGACGCGGCTCGGACTGGCCGGAATCCCGTCCGTGTCGGAGTCGACGATGATCGCGCGCGACGGCGCGCTCGCTTCCTACGAGCAAGCACGAGTGCACTTTCAGCATCTCTCGTGTGTCGAATCCGTCGAGGCGCTCGAGCGCGCCAAGCAGGCGGGCGCGGCCGTCACCGGGGAGGCGACACCCCACCACCTGACGCTCACCGACGAGGTCGTGCTGACGCTCGACAGCCGCTTCAAGATGAACCCGCCGCTGCGCACCGAGCTCGACCGCCGGGCGCTGATCGACGGTCTGCGCAGCGGGGTGATCGACTGCGTCGCTACCGACCACGCGCCACACGCCCGGCACGAGAAGGAGGTCCCGTTCGAGCAGGCGCCGATGGGAACGACCGGGCTCGAGACGGCGTTCGCCGCTCTCTACACCGAGCTCGTGCTCCCGGGAGAGCTCGAGCTCGGTCTCGTGATCGAGCGGATGACCTCAGGCGGCGCCCTCTACGGGCTGCCGATCCCGCGGATCGCCCCCGGCGAGCCCGCCAACGTAGCGGTCGTCGATCTCGACGCCAGCTGGGAGGTCGGCCGGAACGGCTACGCGAGCCGCTCTGAGAACTGCTGCTTCCACGGCCGCACGCTGCACGGCAAGGTGCTGCTGACGGTGGCGGCCGGCGCGGTCGCGTTCACGGAGCGGGTGCCGATCGGGGCGGCCGCGGGCCGATGAGCCATCGCTCCGCCTACGTCCTGCTCGAGGATGGCGCCCGGTTCGACGGGATCGCATGCGGCGCCGCGGCCGACGCCGCGGTCGGCGAGATCGTGTTCACGACCTCGATGTCCGGCTATCAGGAGGCGATGACCGACCCGAGTTACGCGGGCCAGCTGATCGCCTTCACGTTCCCGATGGTCGGCAACTACGGCGTCTCGGCGGCGGCGATGGAGTCCGACCGAATCCACGCGCGTGCGGCGATCATGCGCGCGGCGGTCGACCGCGAGGACGCGCCCGGCGCCGAGCGCGGCTGGCTCGGGTGGCTGGAGGACTGCGGTGTGCCGGCGATCACCGATGTCGACACGCGCGCCCTCGTGCGGCACATCCGCGACCGGGGCGCGATGAAGGGCGGCGTGTTTGACGGCGCGCTCGACGAGGCGCAGGCGCGGGCGCTGATCGACGCCGAGCCCGACATGACCGGCCGTGACCTCGCCCGCGAGGTCACGCCCCGCGAGCCGGTGATCCTCGGCGATGGCACCGGGCGGGTGGGCGGGCCCCGCATAGCGATGATCGACACCGGCGTGAAGCTGTCGATCGTCCGCAACCTGCGCGCTCGCGGGGCGACCGTCGAGCTGCACCCCTGCACCTCGAGCGCCGCCGAGCTGCGCCGGAACGACCCAGACGCGATCTTCCTCGCCAACGGGCCCGGTGACCCCGGCGCGCTCGATTACATCGTCGACACCGTCCGAGAGCTGATCGGCGGCATCCCGGTCTACGGCATCTGCCTCGGCCACCAGCTTCTGTGCCGCGCGGTCGGCCTCGAGACGTACAAGCTGCCGTTCGGCCACCACGGCGCCAACCACCCGGTCAAGGACCTGGTCTCCGGACGGGTCGAGATCACGAGCCAGAACCATGGCTTCGCGGTGCTCGGCCCGGGCGGCTCGAAGACGATCGAAGGCGATGACGCGGTCCGCTGGGAGACGGACTTCGGCGCCGCCGAGCTCACGCACCTCAATCTCTACGACCGCACGGTCGAGGGTCTCGCGCTCCGCGACGTCCAGGGAGCGACCGTCCAGTACCACCCGGAGGCCGGACCGGGGCCGCACGACTCGCTCCACCTGTTCGACCGGTTCGTCGAGGAGATCCGCGAGGCCGCGTAGCCACCATGCCCCGCCGCGACGACATCCACAAGATCCTCGTGATCGGTTCCGGCCCGATCGTGATCGGGCAGGCCGCCGAATTCGACTACTCCGGGACGCAGGCGTGCCGCGTGCTCGCCGAGGAGGGGTTCGAGGTCGTGCTCGTCAACTCCAACCCGGCGACGATCATGACCGACCCGGAGCTCGCGACCGCGACGTACGTCGAGCCGCTGCTCCCGGGGCCCGTGACGCAGGTGATCGAGCGCGAGCGTCCCGACGCGCTGCTCGCGACGCTCGGCGGCCAGACGGCGCTCAACCTCGCGAAGGCGCTGTACGAGGACGGGACGCTCGAGCGGCTCGACGTTGAGCTGATCGGCGCCGATTACGACGCGATCCAGCGGGCCGAGGACCGCGACCTGTTCCGCCAGACCATGACCGGCGCAGGTCTGCGCGTGCCGAAGAGCGCGATCGCGGTCACCATCGCGGACGCCGAGGCGGCGATCGACGAGATCGGGCTGCCGTTCATCGTCCGGCCGGCGTTCACGCTCGGCGGCAGCGGCGGCGGCGTCGTCCGCGACGCGACGGAGCTCGCGACCGTCGTCGGCCGCGGCCTGAGGGCGTCCCCGATCGGCCAGGTGCTGCTCGAGGAGTCGGTGCTCGGCTGGGGCGAGTTCGAGCTCGAGGTGATGCGCGACCACTCCGACAACGTCGTGATCGTCTGTTCGATCGAGAACCTCGATCCGATGGGCGTCCACACGGGCGACAGCGTGTGCGTGGCGCCGCAACAGACGCTCACCGACAAGCAGTACCAGCTGCTGCGCGACCAGGCGATCACGGCGATACGCGCGGTCGGGGTCGAGACCGGCGGGTCCAACGTGCAGTTTGCGGTCAACCGTGAGACCGACGAGATCGTCGTGATCGAGATGAACCCGCGCGTGTCGCGCTCGAGCGCGCTCGCGAGCAAGGCGACGGGGTTCCCGATCGCGAAGATCGCCGCGAGGCTGGCGGTCGGCTACACGCTCCAGGAGATCCCCAACGACATCACGAAGGCGACGCCCGCCAGCTTCGAGCCCGCGATCGATTACTGCGTCGTCAAGTGGCCGCGGTTCGCGTTCGAGAAGTTCCCCGGCGCCGAGGCCGGGCTGACGACCCACATGAAGTCGGTCGGCGAGATCATGGCGATCGGCCGCACGTTCAAGCAGGCGTTCGCGAAGGCGGTGCGCTCCCGCGAGCTCGACACCGAGCCGACGTTCGGGTCCGACGGCGAGCTGCTCGAGGCGATCGCCGTCCCGGGCGCCGACCGCTTCGACCTGCTGCTCGAGGCGCTGCGCCGCGGGTTGGCGGTGGACGAGGTCCAGCGCCGGACCGACATCGACCCCTGGTTCCTGCGGGAGCTGCAGGAGCTCGTCCTCGAGGAAGAGACGACCACGGGGGAGCGGACGTTCAAGTCGGTCGACACCTGTGCGGCGGAATTCGCGGCGCGGACGCCCTACTACTACTCGAGCTGGGAGCGGCCAACCCGAACCGAGCCGGCGAACGAGGTCGAGCGCGGCGACCGGCCGAGCGTCGTGATCCTCGGCTCGGGCCCGAACCGGATCGGGCAGGGGATCGAGTTCGACTACTGCTGCGTGCACGCGGTCCAGACGGTGCGCGAATCGGGCCGCGACGCGGTGATGATCAACTGCAATCCGGAGACGGTCTCGACCGATTACGACACCTCCGACCGGCTGTACTTCGAGCCGCTGACGCTCGAGGACGTGCTCGCGGTCTGCGAGGTCGAGCGGCCCGAAGGGGTCGTCGTCCAGTTCGGCGGTCAGACGCCGCTGAAGCTCGCCGCGGGGCTGGAGGAGGCCGGCGTCACGATCCTCGGCACCAGCATCGACGCGATCGACCTCGCCGAGGACCGGTCGCGATTCGGGGCGCTGCTCGACGAGCTCGGCTACACGGCGCCCCCGTACGCGAACGCCCGCGGACCCGAGGAGGCGCTCGCCACCGCCGCACAGGTCGGGTTCCCGCTGCTGGTCCGGCCCAGCTACGTGCTCGGTGGCCGCGCGATGGAGATCGTCTACAGCGTCGACGGCCTGCGCGACTACCTCGAGCGCGTCGGCACCAAGCCCGATGCCGCGATCTACCTCGACCGGTTCCTCGAGGACTCGATCGAGGTCGACGTCGACGCGATCTGCGACGGCAGCGACGTCTGGGTCGCCGGGATCATGCAGCACGTCGAGGAGGCCGGGATCCACTCCGGCGACTCCGCGTGCGTGCTCCCCCCGCACACACTCGGCGCGGAGATGATCGAGCAGATCCGCGAGCAGACGGTCGGGATCGCGCAGGCGCTCGGCGTGGTCGGGCTGCTGAACGTGCAGTTCGCGATCCACGGTGAGCAGGGCCTGCACGTGATCGAGGCCAACCCGCGCGCCTCTCGGACCGTTCCGTTCGTGTCCAAGGCGATCGGGCTGCCGCTCGCCAAGCTCGCCTGCCGGGTGGTGCTCGGCGAGAAGCTCGCCGACCTCGACCTGCCCGAGGACACGACCAACGGACACGTGTGCGTGAAGGAGGCGGTGCTCCCGTTCAACCGGTTCATGGGCGCGGACTCGCTGCTCGGGCCGGAGATGCGCTCGACCGGCGAGGTGATGGGCATCGCCCGGGACTTCCCGACGGCTTTCGCGAAGGCCCAGGCGGCCGCGGGCGCCAAGCTTCCGGACACCGGCACTGCCTTCATCACGGTCGCGGACTCCGACAAGGCCGCCGCGACCGGGCTCGCGGCGCTGCTCGACGAGCTCGGCTTCCGGATCATCGCCACCCGCGGCACCGCGCAGGCGATCCGCAGGCAAGGGATCCGGGCCGAGGCGATCAACAAGATCGGCGAGGGCTCGCCGCACGTCGTCGATTGGATCGAGCGCGGCGACGTCGACATCGTCATCAACACGCCGGTCGGCACGGGCGCCCGGTCGGACGGGTACGAGATCCGCACGGCCGCGATCGTGCACGGGATCCCGTGCATCACCACGATCTCCGGGGGGATCGCCGCCGCGCGGGCGATCTCGGCGGGGCGCCGCGGCGCCCCGGAGGTGCTCTCGCTGCAGGAGGTCCACGCGAGCGGCGGGCGCCTGGGCGCGGGGACGCCGGTGGCGCCTTGAGCGCCGCGCGCTCGCTCGCGCCGTTCGGGCGACGGCTCGCAGCGGTCACCGCCTCCGAGACTCACGGCGCGTACGTCGTGATCCGGTGCACCGACCTCGGGGGTCCCGCGCCCCAGCCCGGCCAGTTCTACATGCTGGCCGCGTCGAGCAGATGGGGCGGGGGAGAAGGGGAGCGGCCGTTCCTGCCGCGCGCCTTCAGCGTCCTGCGGGCGTCGCCGGCTGACGCCGGCGCGATCGAGCTGCAGTTCCTCGTCGAGGACGTCGGCCCCGGGACCCGGCGCCTGTGTGAGCTCGGCGCGGGGGACGGGCTGCTGCTCGTCGGCCCGCTCGGCGCGGGATTTGCCTGGCCGCGCGAGGCGCGCCGGCCGCTGCTGGTCGGCGGCGGCGTCGGGATCGCGCCGCTTGCGATCCTCCAGGATGAGTTCGGCGCCGCGACGCCGGCGCTGCTCGGGTTCCGCGACGCGTCCCACGCCGCCGGCGCGGCGTTGCTCTCGGGAGCGCGGATCGCCACCGACGACGGCAGCGTCGGCCGTCACGGGCTCGTCACCGAGCTGCTCTGCACCGAGCTCGAGCGGGCCGCGGACGAGCTCGAGGTGTACGCGTGCGGCCCGCCGGCGATGCTCGACGCGGTCCGGGTGATGTGCGCAGAGCACGGAGCGCCCGCGCAGCTCGCGCTCGAGTCCGGGATGGCGTGCGGGTTCGGGGCGTGCTTCGGCTGCGTCGTACCGACCCGGGACGGCTACCTCCGCTTGTGCCTCGAGGGGCCGGTACTCGACGCGGCCGTACTCATAGACACCGCCCTGGTCGGCTAGTGACGGTCTCCTTCTGCGGCATCGAGCTCGCCCACCCGATCGTCAACGGCTCGGGCACGTTCGACGCGATCGCCGCGCGCCGGGCGTTCGGCCACGAGCTGATCCAGCGGTTCCCGTTCGCCGCGCTCGTCACGAAGACGGTCACCGTCGCGCCGCGCCAGGGCAACCCGCCGCCCCGGCTGTGGGAGCTCCCCGCCGGCCTGATGAACTCGATCGGTTTGCCGAACAAGGGGCTCGAGCGGTTCACCGAGGAAGACCTCCCGGAGCTCGCGCGGCTCCCCGTACCGCTGATCGTCAACGTGATGGGCTTCACGCGCGATGAGGTCGCGACGCTGGTCGAGGCGTTCGGCGCCCGCCCCGAGGTTGCAGCGCTCGAGCTGAACGTCTCCTGCCCGAACGTCGAAACCGGCCTCGTGATGGGCGCGGATCCCTGGGAGGTCTCGGCGCTGCTCGAGCGTGTCCGGCCGCTGACCGAGAAGCCGCTGATCGTGAAGCTGACCCCGAACGCGAGTGACGTCCCGTCCGTTGCGCGGGCGGCCGAAGCGGCCGGAGCGACGGCGCTGTCGCTGATCAACACGCTCAGGGGGATGGCGCTCGACCCGGGCACCGGCGAGCCGTGGCTCGGCGGCGGCAGCGGCGGCGTCTCCGGACCCGCGGTGAAGGCGATCGCGCTCGCTCAGGTCAATTCCGTCGCGCAGGCCGTGGACGTTCCGCTGGTTGGGATGGGTGGCGTCCAGAGTGGACGCGACGCGCACGATCTGATGCGCGCGGGCGCGACCCTGGTTGCGGTCGGAACCGAGAGCTTTCGCGACCCTGCGGCAGCGCTCCGGATCGCCGGCGAGCTCGAGCCGCTGCTGGCCGCCAGCCCGCTCCAGCCGGCGTGAGCCCGTTCGGCTGACCCAACGAGACGTCGGGAGGGGTGATGCGCGTGAAGGTGATCGGGTCGAACGCCTCGCCGAACGAGACCGTGATCACCGCCCAATACGGGCCCATCAGCTGACGCGCGCGGACGCCGGCGAGCGGGCGTCAGAACCACCGTTGGGAGGACATCCGGGGCTGAGAAGTTGACAGCAAACATCCTGCAAACTACGGATGATTGCCGCAACCATCCTCGACAATGCTCAAGCTCAACATGAGGTTCAGTCGAATTGGGCCCATTTGCCTTGATCAGCCAGCCTCAAGATGTATAGTCGCCGCCCATGCCGCCGGTCAGCGAACAGCTCATGAAGCCCACCGTTGCGCCGGAGCGTTCCTACAACCAGCGCATGGAAGCGCTTCAGCGCGCGAATGACATTCGCAGTCGTAGGGCTCAGCTGAAGCGCGACCTGAAGGCGGGAAGGCAGCCGATCGACGAGCTGCTGCTGGGCCCGCCCTCGTACCTGGAGACCGCCAAGGTGTTCGACCTGCTGCTCGCGGTGCCGAAGTACGGCCGCGTGAAGGTGAACAAGATCCTGACCCAGTGCAAGATCTCACCGAGCAAGACGGTCGGCGGTCTCTCGGAGCGCCAGCGGAACGAGCTAGTTGCGTTCATGCGCCGGCGCTGAGCATCAGCGCCGGCGCAGACGGTGGCTCGCGTGTTCGTGATCACCGGCCCCTCTGGGGTGGGGAAAGGGACGTTGATCGCGCGAGTGCGCGAGCGGATACCGGAGCTCGAGCTGTCGACTTCCGCGACCACCCGGCCCCCGCGGCCCGGTGAGCGCGACGGCGTCGATTACCACTTCCTCAGCCCCGAGCGGTTCCAGGCGCACGCCGAAGCGGGCGACTTCCTCGAGCACGCCACGTACTCCGGGAATCGGTACGGCACGCTGCGCTCCGAGGTCGACGGCCGGCTGCGCGACTCGCGCCCGGTGATTCTCGAGATCGAGGTCCAGGGGGCGCGGCAGGTTCGCGAGGCGCTGCCCGATGCGGTCGCCGTGTTCATCGCACCGCCGACGCGCGAGGCGCTGCGCGAGCGGCTCCTCGCGCGGGGGACCGATACGCCCGCGCAGGTCGACGAGCGGCTGCGGACCGCCGAGCGCGAGCTCGAGGCGCAGCCGGAGTTCGCGCACGTGGTCGTCAACGACGACCTCGACCGGGCCACCGACGAGCTGGCGGCAATCGTGAGGTCTGGTCTCGGCGGTCGCTAATCTCTGTATCTCCCACCAGAAAGAGGAAAACCGCCTTGATCTCCCCCCGTATCGACAAGCTGCTCGACCACGTCGACTCCGATTACGCGAGCGTGATCGTCGCGGCGAAGCGTGCGCGTCAGATCAACTCGTACTACCACAACCTCGGCGAGGGAACGTTCGACGAGTTCCCGCCGCCGATGGTCGACACCCGCTCGAAGAACTACTTGACGATCGCCCTGGAGGAGGTCGCACAGGGCAAGCTGAAGTACCAGTACCGGTAGGGGGCGGAAAGGGCGCAGGAGGCGCGATGTCCCGATTGCTCATAGGTGTGAGCGGCGGGATCGCTGCCTACAAGGCGCTCGAGCTCGCGCGGCTGGCGGTCAAGTCGGGCCACGCCGTGCGCGTGATCCAGACGCCGGCGAGCGAGCGGTTCGTGGGGCGGGCGTCGTTCGAAGGGATCACAGGCGCGCCCGTGCTGACAAGCGAGTTCGAGCCCGATCCCGCGCGCGGGGTCTACCCCGGCGATCCCCCGCCGGAGCACGCCCCGATCAGCCACCTTGCGCTGGTCGACGGCGCCGACCTGTACGTGATCGCCCCCGCGAGCGCGAACACGCTCGCAAAGCTCGCGCACGGGCTCGCCGACAACCTCGTGACGACCGCAGCGCTCGCGGCCGGATGCCCGGTGATGGTCGCGCCGGCGATGAACGACCGCATGTACCGGCACTCGGCCACACAGGCGAACCTCGACACGCTCCGCGACCGCGGGATCACGGTGATCCCGCCGACGGTGGGCGAGCTCGCCTCTCTTGGCGAGCGCGGCGTCGGGCGCCTGGTCGAACCCGCGGAATTGCTGAGTGCGGCCGAGGCGCTGCTCACCGCCGCGGCGGCAACGGGCGGAACCGGCGAGCGGTGGTCGGGCGTCAGCGTGCTCGTCACCGCCGGAGGGACCCGCGAGCCGATCGACAGCGTCCGCTACATCGGCAACCGCAGCTCCGGGCGGATGGGCGTGGCGCTCGCGGCGCGGTCCGCCGCGCGAGGCGCCGACGTCACGCTGGTCGCCGCCAACCTCGCCGTGCCGGTGCCGGCGGGCGTGCGCGTGATCCCGGTCCAGACCGCGGCCGAGCTCGCCGGCGCGTGCGCGGAGGAGTTCGAGCGCATCGACGTGCTGCTGATGGCCGCCGCGGTCGCCGACTTCCGGCCCGCGGCGCCGTTCGCCGCGAAGCTCAAGAAGGACGCCGGCGAGCCGGCCGCCGATCGAGCTCGAGCGAACCGAGGACGTGCTGTCGGCGCTGTCGCAATCGAGGCGGCCGGACCAGGTGTTGGTCGGGTTCGCGGCGGAGCATGGGGAAGGAGCGGTGGCATATGGCCGTCGTAAGCTCCATGCCAAGGGCTTGGACGCCGTCGTCGTGAACGACATTTCGCGGACCGACATCGGCTTCGACACGGACGCGAACGAGGTCGTGATCGTGACCGCCGACGAGGAGCGGTGGGTACCACGCGCCAGCAAGGAGCAGGTCGCCGACGAGGTCCTCGACGAGGCCGGCCGCCGGCTTGCGCAGAAGCGAGAGGAGGAGCATGGAAGCGCCGGAGCGCGCCCCGGTAGAGCCGCAACAGTTTGAGGCACACGCCGCGGTCGGGCGGCGGATCGCCGAGAACGTCGCGAAGGCGGTCCAGCTGCGGCCCGAGACGCTCGAGCACCTGCTCGTCGCGCTGCTCGCGGAGGGCCACATGCTCATCGAGGACTATCCGGGCGTCGGCAAGACGGCGCTCGCGCGGGCGCTGGCCCGATCGATCGACTGCCAGTTCGCGCGAGTGCAGTGCACGTCAGACCTGCTCCCGGCCGACGTAATCGGCACCAATGTGTACGACCAGCGCGAGCACCGGTTCGAGTTCCGCCCCGGCCCTGTGTTCGCGAACGTCGTGCTCGTCGACGAGATCAACCGCGCGTCGCCGAAGACCCAGTCCGGGCTGCTCGAGTGCATGCAGGAGCGGCGGGTGACGGTCGACGTCCAGACGCACGAGCTGGCGCGGCCGTTCCTGGTGCTCGCGACCCAGAACCCGATCGAGTACGAGGGCACCTATCCGCTGCCCGAGGCCCAGGTTGACCGGTTCATGATCCGGATCTCCCTCGGGTATCCGTCGCCGGGCGCCGAGGCCGGGATGCTGGCCGACCACGAGGCCGGCGACCGAGTGCTGGCGCTGCGGCCGGTCGTAACGGCGGCGGAGGTGCTCGCAGCCCAGGACGCCGCGACCCGGGTCCGCGCCTCCGAGGCGCTGCGTGACTACGTCGTACGCGTGCTGTGGCGGACCCGCGAGGACCCGCGGGTGGATCTCGGCGCGAGCCCTCGCGCGGGCCTGATGCTGCTGCGCTCGGCGAAGGCCCACGCGATGCTTCAGGGCCGCGACCACGCCCTTCCGGACGACGTGCAGGCGCTCGGCCAGGTGGTGCTCGCGCACAGGCTCGTGCTGGCGCCGGGCTCCTCCAGGGCGGCGGCCAGCGATGTCGTCGCCGACGCGATCGCCTCGGTGCGAGCGCTGTAAGGCGGCGCGAGCGTGAGCCGGGTGCTGCTCGCGGGCCTGGCGCTGATCATCGCGGCGCTGACGTTTGACGCCCCCGTCGCGCTGGTCCCCGGCGCGGCGCTGGTCGTGCTGGGTGCGGTGATCCCGGTGTGGATCCGGCTCGCCGCAAGGGGGGCGTCGGTCGCTCGCCGGCTGCACGGCGACCGGATCGAGGAGGACCAGCCACTGGAGGCGACGATCGAGGTCCGGCGCGGCCGGCTCGGGCTGCCGGGCGGCCAGGTGCTCGACGGGTTCACCGGGGGCACGATGACGCTCTCAAGCGCCCGCGGCGGGGTGGGCCGAGACGCGCGCTCGACCGTCCGCGTGGTCGCCCGGTTCCCGCGTCGTGGCCGGCGGCGGTTCGAGCAGCCCGTGCTGTCGCTGCAGGACCCGCTCGGCCTCACCCGGGTCAGAAAGGCTGGCAGCGGCGCGAGCGAGGAGGTGCTCGTGCTCCCACGGACCGAGCGCGTCAGCCGGCTCGCCGAAGAGTTCGGCGCCCACCCCGAGGCGCCGGCGGACGCCGCAGCGGCGGAGGCGTTCGCGGCGACCGAGGTCGACGGACTGCGGCCGTACAGGCCCGGCGCGCCGGCGTCGCGGATTCACTGGCAGGCCCTCGCCCGCGGCGCCGGGCTGCTCGAGCGGCGGCTGCGCACCGACGCGGCCACCGGCCCGATGGTGGTGCTCGACGCGCGGACGTCGGGCCCGCGCGAACTGCTCGACGCGGCTGTCCGAGCCGCCGCGTCGCTCGCGCTCGAGCTGGCGCGTAGGTCCGGGTGCGAGCTGCTGCTGCCCGGCGAGCGACGGCCGATCCGCCTCGGCGGCGACCTGGCGGCCTGGCCGGGCGCGCACGCGCGTCTCGCGCTGATCGAGGGCGGCCCCGACACGCCCGCCCCGGCCTTCGGGGGGCGACCGCACCCTGGACCGGTCTTCTACGTGATGGCGTCGCGCCCCGACCAGCTCGATCGGACAGGGCTCGAGCTGCGGATGCGATCGGTGATCGTCGTGCCCGCGGAGCTCGCGCACGGACTTCGCTACCGGGCGGTGTTCGACGTCGCGGGGTGCCGGGCGCTGGTTGTCGACGGGCGCCGGACGGCCGAGCCGGTGCAGGCGGCATGAGGAGCGAGGACCGCGCATGAGTACCAGTCCCCAGGTCGCGCTGCTGCCGCCGCTCGGGCGCCACGAGGCCGCGCCACGGCTGCGAGGCGAGGCCCGCCGCGAGCGTCCGCTCATCCGGCTGGCCACGTTCGGGGCGCTCGCGGCGTTCGGCGTCGAGCGGTGGGCGACGCTGGACCGCGGCGCGCCGACGTGGCGGCTGGTCGGCCTGATCGCACTGGCGCTCGCCCTGGCGGCGTGCGGGCCGGTCCTCAGAAGGCGAAGCGTCTGGCTGGCGTCGCTGGTGACCGTCGTGGCGGTGATCGCGATCTTCCCGATCTCCGGGATCCCGGTGAGCTGGGTCACGCACGCGCGGATCGCGGTCAGCATCTCGGCGATCGGCGACGGCCTGTCGGCGCTGCCGAACGTCGCGGTCCCGTACACGGGAGTCGACGAGTGGGTGCGGCTCGTGCTCGTGCTGGGCGCCGCGATCCTGCTGATCGACGCCGCAGCGATGCTCGCGTTCGCCCCCGGCGAGCCGAGCGGCGCCCGCCGGGCAGCGGCCGCGTTTCCCCTGATCGTGCTGGCGGCGCTGCCGTCGACGATCATCGAGCCGCAGTTCCCGTACCTCCAGGGTCTGATCCTGTTCGTGCTGCTTGCTGCGTTCCTCTGGGGCGAGCGGATCGAGCGCACGCGCGTGGCGGCTGCGGTCGGACTGTGCGCCGTCGCGGGGATCGCGGCGCTCGCGGTCGCCCCGGCGATCAACAGCGGCAAGCCGTGGCTCGACTACCGGACCCTGTGGGGAAAGCTCGCCGTCAAGTCCGAGTCGTTCGACTGGTCACAGGGGTACGGGCCGCTCAACTGGCCTCGGAGCGGCCGGGCCGTGATGCAGGTCAGGGCCGCCCACCCCGACTACTGGAAGGCCGAAGACCTCGACCTGTTCGGCGGCAAGGGCTGGGTGCTCGGGGACGTCCCCGGCAGCCAGGACCCGTCCGGTTCGATCAGCCGCGCCGCGCGTCGCCGGTGGACGCAGACGATTCAGGTCACGCTCAGCGACATGGTCACCTCGCAGGTGGTCGCCGCGGGCACCGCGGGCCCACCGACGCACCTGGTCAAACCGTTCGTCGCCGGCCCCAGCCCCGGCACGTGGACCGCCAACGGCGAGCTCGTCCCCGGCGACAGTTACTCGATCACGACCTACTCGCCGCATCCCAGCGACGCCGAGCTCGCGAGCGCCGGGACCGACTACCCAGCCGAGCTGCTGCCGGGCTACCTGACGATCTACGTCCCCGACCCGCCGCCATTCGCCGGGCAGCTGCAGCAGGTCGTGTTCTCGCCGTTCGGATCGACGCGCTCCGCCGCATACGGTCCGGCGAGCGCCGATCCCGGGCCGGTGCTGCGGTCATCTCCGTATTCGCAGGCGTACGCGCTCGCGACCAGGCTGCGGCAGGAGTCGCTGTCGCCGCTCGCCTACGTCCGCGCGGTCGAGGGCTATCTCGCGCGCGGGTTCGTCTACAACGAGAATCCGGTGCCCGCGGCGTACCCGCTCGAGAGCTTCCTGTTCCGGACGCGCGCGGGCTACTGCCAACAGTTCGCCGGCGCGATGGCGCTGCTGCTGCGAATGGGAGGGGTCCCGGCCCGGGTGGCGGTCGGGTTCACGCCCGGGAACTACGACCGCGCGATCCATCAGTGGACCGTCTCCGATCTCGACGCGCACGCGTGGGTCGAGGCGTGGTTCCCGAGCTACGGATGGGTCAGGTTCGACCCGACCCCGACGGCGGCGCCGGCGCTCGGTGGGCACTCGTCGATCGCACCCAGCACCGGTTCGGGCGGAAGCGCGCCCGCGCCGAAGCCGTCCGGCCACGGCCACGGGCCGGTCTCCGCGGGCCGTCCGGCCACCACGGCGGCCGGCCGCCGATCCCCGGTCCCCGGCAACAGCCCCGGCCTCGCGATCGCGCTGATCGTGGTCGCCGGCCTGCTCGCCGTACTCGCGTACGTGACGCGCCCGCTCCGGGGAGACGACGCCGAGCTCGCCGAGCTCGAGCGGGCGTTCGCGCGGGCCGGCCGGCCGCTCGGGTCGGACGCGACGCTGCTCGCGTTGGAACGAAGGCTGAGGTCCTCGCCGCCGGCAGCTGAGTACGTGCGGAGATTGCGGCGCGCGCGATTCGCCGACGGCGCGAAATCGCCGTCCCCGCCCGAGCGCCGGGCGCTCCGGGCGTACCTGCGGATGGGCCTCGGGCCGCTCGGCCGGCTGCGGGCGCTGTGGGCGCTGCCCCCGCGCCGGGCACGCCGGGCGCACGAATAAACTTCACTGGCGATGGATGACGTATACGAGCTCTTCACGCGCGGAACTGCGCTGCTCGAGGCCGGGCACAACCACCAGGCGGTGATTCCGTTGTCGCGTGCGCGCGACCTCGACCCCGACAAGACCTCGATCCGCGAGGCGCTCGGCCGTGCCCTGTTCGGCGCCCGTGACTACGAGCAGGCGGCGGTCGAGTTCGAGGCCGTGATCGACCGCGCGCCGACCGACGACTTCGCGCTGTTCTGCTTCGGCCGCTCGCTGCAGATGCTCGGCCGCCACGCCGAGGCGCGCAAGCCGCTTGCGCTGGCCGCGTGCATGAAGCCGTCCAGGCGCGACTACCGGATCTACCGGGACCGCGCCAGGGCACGGGCGGCGGCGGCCACCGCCGGTTCGTAGAGCTCACGCCGGGCACCTCATCGGTGCTAACCTGAGATTCACAGCAGTCGCGCCGGGGTGCCCCGGTGGTAGTACCCGAAGTGGGCGCGAGCCCGCTTTTTTTATGAGTTATCCGGAGGAGATAGTGACCGTCACAGCACTGCAGACCGAGATCGAGACTCGGCTCGCGACGAGCGAGCCCGAGGTCGAGGTGCTGCTGGCGGAGGTTATTTCGACGCCCGCCCACCCGACGCTGCGGCTGTTCATCGACCATCCCGATGGGATCACGCTCGAGCTCTGCGAGCGCGTGTCCGGGCGGCTCGCCGATTACCGCGACTCCTACTCGCTCGAGGTCTCCTCACCGGGGCAGGACCGCCCGCTGACCAAGCCGCAGCACTACACGAGATTCCTCGGTCGGCGCGCCCGCGTGCGACTGCGTGGCGACGGGGCCAAGGCCGAGCACGGCCGGGAGAGCCTCACCGGCGAGCTCGTCGGCGCCTCGGACGAGAACGTCACGATCGCGGCCGGCGACGGTGTCGTCACGATCCCCTACGAGCGGATCGCCCGCTCCAACCTGATCCCAGGAGACTGAAGCATGTCACGCGAAATCGTAGAAGCGGTGCGGGGGCTCGCAGCGGAGAAGAACATCTCCTCGGAGAAGCTGATGGAGGCGCTGGAGGACGCGCTGCTGTCCGCCTACAAGAAGACGCCCGGCGCGGCGAAGTACGCGAAGGTCGAGATGGACCGCGACAGCGGCGACTTCAAGGTCTGGGAGCTGAAGATCCCGCCGGAGCTCGAGGAGCACCTGCTGGTCGACGCGACCGTCGACCAGGAGCCGACCGTCGACCCGGAGACCGGCGAGCTGCGCGAACCGCCGGAGCCCGAGCTCGACATGGAGAAGCTGAAGGAATACGAGGACCAGATCGAGATCGAGGACGTGACCCCGCACGACTTCGGCAGGATCGCCGCGCAGACCGCCAAGCAGGTGATCCTCCAGCGGATCCGCGAGGCCGAGCGCGACATGATGTTCGAGGAGTACCGCGACCGCGTCGGCGAGCTGATCACCGGCATCGTTCAGCAATCGGACTCCCGCTACACGCTCGTCCAGCTCCGCGAGCGCGTCGAGGCGCTGCTGCCGAAGTCTGAGCAGGTCGACGGCGAGCGCTACGACCACTCGCAGCGGATCAAGGCCGTGATCAA
Organism: uncultured Solirubrobacterales bacterium; assembly: GCA_963788565.1. Lineage (GTDB taxonomy): Bacteria > Actinomycetota > Thermoleophilia > Solirubrobacterales > Solirubrobacteraceae > Palsa-465. The sequence continues at coordinate 300,165 of CAWBHJ010000004.1, forward strand.
GGACGTGTCGAACTCGACCAAGGGCCCGAGCATCATCGTCTCGCGCCGCGACCCGGAGTTGATCAAGTCGCTGTTCGAGCTCGAGGTCCCCGAGATCGCCGACGGGCTGGTCGAGATCACGGGCGTCGCCCGCGAGCCCGGCTACCGCTCGAAGATCGCGGTCGTCTCGCACGTCGACGGCGTCGACCCGGTCGGCGCCTGCGTCGGGCCGCGCGGATCGCGGGTGCGGATGGTCGTGTCCGAGCTGCGCGGCGAGAAGATCGACATCATCCCGTACAACGACGAGCCCGCCCGGTTCGTCGCGAAGGCGCTGTCGCCCGCGCGGGTCAGGGAAGTACTCGTTGACGACGCCGGGAAGCAGGCGACGGTGATCGTCCCCGACGACCAGCTGTCGTTGGCGATCGGCCGCGAGGGCCAGAACGCGAGGCTCGCCGCGCGGCTGACCGGCTGGCGGATCGACATCCGCTCGGAGACCGAGTTCGCCGCTGAGGAGGCCGCGCAGGGCTACGACCAGGACGACGCTCAGGGCCGCTGCGCGGCGATCCTGGGCAACGGCCGCCGCTGCCCGAACGCGGCGCTGCCCGGCTCGCGCTACTGCGGCCTCCCCGCCCACCAGGCGCTCGCCGACCAGGAGGGCGACGAGGTCGCCGCGGCCGCGGTCGAGCCGGCCGCCGTCGAGTCCGCTGGTGAGGGGGCACAGAGCGCCGAATGAACAAGCGCGTCCATGAGATCGCCAAGGAGCGAGGCCTGTCCTCGAAGGATGTGCTGGCGCGCCTGAAGGCCGCCGGCGTAGACGTCAAAGCTGCGTCCTCGAACGTCGACGCGGATGTCGCGAGCAAGGTCCTGTCGGACGGCGGTGGTGCCGCGAAGGCGCAGGCCGCGCCCGCGGCCACGGTCCCGGGCCCAGAACCGGCCGCCCCGCCGTCCGCGCCCGCGCAGCCCGCGCCGCCGCAGCCCCCCCAGGCTGCGCCGCAGGCTTCCGCGCAGTCTGCCGCGGCGAAGCCCTCCGAGCACAAGCGGCCGACGCGCGACTCGCTCCAGGGCGAGCGCGCACCCGGCGCCGCGGGCGGGCGCCGGCGCGTCGTGATCGACTCGCAGGCATCGCGCCGCGCCCCCGGCGGCGGCCCACCCCAGAGCAGCCAGCCCCCGCGCCGCCAGCGGCGAGGTCGTCGCCGGCGCGGCACCTACGACGAAGAAGCGGAGTCGAGGCCGTCGACACAGACGGTGGTCGTCGACCCCGCGATCAAGGTCAACTCCGGCTCGACGGTCAAGGACGTCGCCGAGTATCTCAACGTCTCGCAGGCCGAGATCATCAAGAAGCTGATGCAGCTTGGGGAAATGAAGACGTTGACGCAGACGCTGTCCGACGAGGAGATCGGAGTCATCGCCGCCGAGTTCGGTAAGGACGTGGAGATCGTCCACGTCGAGGATGAGGCGGTCGAGGAGGAGATCTTCGAAGACGAGGAGCAGGATCTGGAGGAGCGGCCGCCGGTCGTGACGATCATGGGCCACGTCGACCACGGCAAGACCTCGCTGCTGGACTCGATCCGCGAGACGGAGGTCGCCGCCGGCGAGGCCGGCGGGATCACCCAGCACATCGGCGCTTACCAGGTTCACCACGACGACAAGACGATCACCTTCCTCGATACGCCCGGTCACGAAGCATTCACCGCGATGCGCGCCCGCGGCGCGAGCGTCACCGACATCGCCGTGATCGTCGTCGCCGCCGACGACGGGGTGAAGCCGCAGACGCAGGAGGCCGTCGACCACGCCAAGGACGCCGACGTCCCGATGCTGGTCGCGGTCAACAAGATCGACAAGGAGGGCGCGGACCCGAACCGCGTACGGACGGAGATGACCCAGCTCGGGCTGCAGCCGGTCGAGTGGGGAGGGGACACCGAGTTCGTCGACGTCTCCGCGAAAACCAGGGACGGCTTGGATGACCTGCTTGAGACGATCATCGTGATGGCCGAAGTCGAGGAACTGCGGGCCAACCCCGGCGCTCCCGCCTCTGGATCGGTGATCGAGTCAAAGCTCGATCCGGGACGCGGCCCGGTCGTGACCGTGCTGATCAACCGCGGAACGCTGCACGTCGGCGACGCGCTGGTGGCCGGCGCGCGCTGGGGGAGGGTCCGCGCGATGCAGGACTTCCTCGGCACGCGCGTCCGCGAGGCGACGCCCGGCGAGCCGGTCGAGCTGCTCGGGTTCGACGGCGTCCCCGAGGCAGGCGAGAACGTCCGCGTGGTGCAGAACGAGCGGCTCGCGCGCCAGCTCGCGACCGAACGCCAGACCCGGCTGAAGACCGAGGCGCTCGCGCGGCGCTCGAGCAAGAAGATCTCGCTCGAGGACATCTTCAAGGCGGGCGTGCAGGAGCTGAACCTGGTGCTTAAGGCCGACGTCGCCGGCTCGCTCGAGGCGATCGCCGACGAGATCGCGAAGCTGCCCCAGGAGGAGGTCTCGGTCAACGTGATCCGCAGCGCCGTCGGAGGTGTGACCGAGTCCGACGTGATGCTCGCCGCCGCCTCCGACGCGGTGATCCTCGGGTTCAATGTCCGTCCGGTCGGCGACGCGCGCTCGGTCGCCGAGCGCGAGGGCGTCGAGATCCGCCACTACGCCGTGATCTACCGCGCGATCGAGGAACTCCGCGACGCGATGCAGGGCATGCTCGCGCCCGAAGAGGTCGAGGAGACGCTCGGCACCGTCGAGGTGCGCCAGACATTCCGGGCGTCGCGCGTCGGCACGATCGCCGGCTGCCACGTGCTCGACGGCAAGGTCATCCGTGGCTCCAAGGTGCGGCTCGTCCGCGACGGCACCGTGGTCTGGGACGGCGAGATCGCCAGCCTGCGGCGGTTCAACGACGACGTGCGAGAGGTCAGCGCCGGGTTCGACTGCGGGATCGTGCTCAAGGACTTCGCCGACATCAAGGAAGGCGACGTCCTCGAGACCTACGCCACGCGACAGGTCGAGCGCGCGCTGGTCTAGTGGGGAGCCGTGCCGTGGCTCCCGACGGGGAGAGCGGATTCGTGGCAGTGCTGCTGATCGATCTGCATTTTCCGGACGCGTCGAGCCTCAAGGGCAAGCGCAAGGAACTGTCGTCGATCAAGGCGCAGCTGCGGACCCGGATGGGGGTGGCCGTCGCCGAGGTCGACCACCACGACCTGTGGCAGCGGGCGCGGCTGACGGCGGCGCTCACGGGCGGGTCGCTGCAGACGCTGTCGGCGGCGGCCGACAAGGTCGAGCGGTGGCTCGATTCCCGATGCCCCGACGGCGTTCGGGTGCAGCGGCTGATCGCCTCGGTGGAGGACCTCCGATGAGGCACCGGATTGCAGCGCGCTGGGCGATGGGTGGCTAGGATGGCCACAGGACGCATGCGTCGCGTGGATGAGGCCATGCGGGCCGTTCTCAGCGACGCCATCTCGAAGGACCTGAAGGATCCGCGCGTCGGATTTGTGACTGTGACCGCCGTCAAAACCAGTTCGGACCTGCGGCATGCCCGCGTCTATGTGAGCGTGCTCGGAGACGACCACGCTCGCGCCGAGTCGGTCGAGGGCTTGCGCTCGGCGCACGGGTTCCTGCAATCGCGGGTCGCGTCGGAGCTGACGCTGAGGCGCACGCCGGAGCTGACGTTCGAGTACGACGACACGGTCGACAACGCCGCGCGGATCAACGAACTGCTGAGGGAGTCGGCAGATGACTGAAAATGGATCGAGCTCGAACCGCGAGCAGGTGCTCGAAGAGCTCCGCTCGGCGCACAAGCTGATCGTCGTAACCCACGAGAACCCCGACGGCGACGCGCTCGGCTCGCTGGCGGCGATGCAGGAGATCCTGACCGCGCTCGGCAAGGACACCATCCCGTTCGTCGGCGAGCGCGACCTGCCGCTGCCGAGCGAGTACCGGTTCCTGGCGCCGCCCGGGTTGATCACCTCGCCGCCCGCGGACGTCGACGAGCGGACGGTGGTGTTCCTCGACTGCGGGAACCTCGAGCGCAACGCGGCCGAGGCGCTGCGCCGCGACGGAATGCACATCGTCAACATCGACCACCACCACGACAACACCCAGTTCGGCACCGTCAACCTCGTCGACCCCAGGGCCTCGTGCACCGCGGAGATCGTCTGGGACCTGATGGGCGACCTCGACGTCACGCCGACGCAGTCGATCGCCGAGGCGCTGTACGTCGGGTTGATCACCGACACCGGCCGGTTCATGTACGAGAACACCACCTCGCGGTCGCATCTGATGGCGGCCGACCTGATCGACGCCGGCGTCAGCCCGCATGAGATCTATCGCCGCGTCTACGAGGGCGTCCCGCTCGGCAAGCTCGCGCTGCTCGCCCGCGGGCTCGCGAAGGTCGCGCGCTACGACGACGGACTGCTGACCGTGACCGAGCTGAACGCGCGAGATTTCGCGGAGTCCGACGCCGAGGAGAGCTACTCCGAAGGCGTGGTCGACCACCTTCGGGCGGTCGAGGGCACCGCCGTCGCGGCGCTGATCCGCGACCGCGTGAGCGACGGCGACGGCGCCGGCCTGCGCAAGGTCTCGCTGCGCGCCTCCGACGACCGCGTCGACGTCTCCCGGATCGCCCGCGCCCAGGGCGGCGGCGGGCACCGACAGGCCGCGGGGTTCACGACGTCGATGGGCTGGGATCAGCTGGTGGAGTTCCTGCGCGGCGAGGTGGACCGGCAGCTCGCCGCGTCGTGAGCGAGGGCGCAGCGCGGCCCGACGGAGTCGTGCTGTATGACAAGCGCTCCGGGATCAGCTCCGCCAAAGCGGTAGCCGAGGTCCGCCGCGCGCTCGGCGGCCGCAGCATCAAGGTCGGTCACGCGGGCACGCTCGACCCGTTCGCGACGGGCCTGCTGCTGATCCTTGTCGGCCGCGCAACCCGGGTGCAGCGGTTCCTGATGGCGCTGCCAAAGGCATATTCGGCGACCGCCCGGTTCGGCGCGACCTCGACCACCGGCGACCCGGAGGGCGAGATCGTCGAGACCGGTGTCGTCCCCGACGGCGACCTCGCGCTGCCGACCGGGAGGCTGCGCCAGCGGCCTCCGGCGTACTCGGCGGTCAAGGTCGGCGGCCGACGCGCGTACGCGCTCGCGCGTGCCGGGAACCCGGAGCTCGAGCTCGCCGAGCGCGAGATCGAGGTCTACCGGTTCGAGGAGAGATGGCGCGACGGGGACCGCCGCGGCTTCGAGATCGAGTGCTCGTCCGGCACGTACGTGCGATCGCTGATCGCGGAGCTCGGCGACGCGTATTGCGAGGAGTTGCGACGGACCGCGATCGGGCCGTTCGAGGTCGCCATGGCCGATCCCGAGGTGCTGATCCCGCTGCCGCGAGCGCTCGAGTTCCTGCCAGAGCTCCGGCTGGAGGGCGAGCTGGCCCGGGCGGCGGGGCACGGGCGCCGTGTGTCCGTGGACGTAGCTGTCGCCGGCACCGTCCGGCTGATCGGCGACGAGGGCCTGATCGCCCTGGCGGAGGCGGACGGCGGGGAGCTGAAGCCGGTCGTCGGCTTCTCGCCGCCGATCCCCGTGTAGCCCGCGAACCTCCCCACAAGCCCGCGAACCTCCCGACGTCTACTTGTAACAATTGCGATTTGGGGGATAAAGCCCGCCTGGCGGGCAAAATCGCCCAGATCGGCGCTGACGGCGTGCGATCGCCAGCTCCCGACCGTAGCCTCTAGGCTTCCGCGCCGATGAAGGTGACGATCCTCGGCGATGTGGAGCCGCGACCCAGGAAGGTCGCGGTCGGAGAGTTCGACGGAGTCCATCTTGGCCACCGCGAGGTGATCAACGGCTCGGACACCGTGCTCACGTTCGAGCCGCACCCGCTCCAGGTGGTTCGGCCAGAGGCGGCGCCGCGGCTGTTGACGAGCTTCGACATCAAGGCGGAGCTGATCGCCGGGCTCGGGGTGCAGGAACTGGTCGTGATCCCGTTCGACCAGCAGTTCGCGGCCCAAAGCCCGCAGGAGTTCATCGACCAGGTGCTGGTCGAGTCGCTCCGCGCGACGCGGGTGTCGGTGGGGGAGAACTTCCGCTTCGGCCACCGGGCGGCCGGCGACACGCGGGTGCTCGCGGCCGATCCGCGGTTCGAGACGCGGGTCGTCCCGCTGGTCGAGATCGAAGGCGAGGTCGTCTCCTCGAGCCACATCCGGGCGCTCGTCACAGCCGGCGACGTCGAGCTCGCCGACGTCATGCTCGGATCGCCGTTCCAGCTGCGCGGCGAGGTCGTCGAGGGCGACAAGCGAGGCCGGACGCTCGGCTTCCCGACCGCCAACATCGTCCCCGACGAGGCGCTCGTGTGCCCCGGCCACGGGGTGTACGCGGCCCGGGCCGGCGGCGCGTGTGCCGCGGTCAGCGTCGGCGTCCGGCCGACATTCGGCACCGGGCGGGCCGTGCTCGTCGAGGCGTACCTGCTCGATCGCGACGTCGACCTCTACGGCCAGCTCCTGACGGTCGAGTTCATCGCCCGCCTGCGGGGCGAGCGGCGGTTCGACTCGGTCGACGCCCTGGTGGAGCAGATGGAGCGCGACGTCGAGCGCACGCGCGAGCTCTGCGAATCCCCACCGGCGGCCTGCTAGCCTCATCGGCCGCATGACGCTCACGAAGGAACGCAAGCAGGAGCTGGTCGCCAAGTTCGGCGAGGGCGAGACGGACACCGGCAGGACCGAGGTCCAGATCGCGCTGATGACCGAGCGCATCAACGAGCTGACCGAGCACCTGCGCGCCCACCGCAAGGACCATCACTCCCGCCGCGGGCTGCTGATGCTCGTCGGGCAACGGCGCCGGCTGCTGAACTACCTCCGGCGCGACGACCTCGACCGCTACCGCGCGCTCGTCGCAGAGCTAGGGCTGCGCCGGTGATCGAGGCGGGGGAACCCGCTCCCGAGTTCACACTTCGCCGCGAGGACGGCAGCGAGTTCACGAACGCCGACCTCGAGGGCAAGACCACCGTGCTGGTCTTCTATCCGTTCGCGTTCAGCCCGGTGTGCACCGACCAGCTGAACCTGTACGACGACGTGCTTGATGAAATGACGGCGAAGGGCGCGACCCTGTACGGCGTCTCCTGCGATTCGCCGTACTCGCAGACGGCCTTCCGCCAGAAGCTGGGCGTCAGCATCGAGCAGCTGTCCGACTTCGAGCCCAAGGGCGCGGCGTGCCGCGCGTTCGGCGCCTACCACGAGCTCGGCTTTCCCCAACGAGCGCTCGTGATCGTCGGTCCCGACGGCGTCGTCCAGTGGAGCTACCTGGCGCCCTCGCCCGGCGAGCTCCCCGGCGCGAACCTGATCTTCGATGGCCTCGCCGCCGGATCGGGTGGCGCCTGACCTAGGCTCGGCGCCGGTCCCGCCGCCGGGGCCGGGCGATCATGTGCGGGGATCGGAGGACGCCCCGCTCGTGATCGAGTACGCCGACTTCGAGTGCCCGTTCTGCGCGGCGCTGAGCGCGAAGCTGGCGAGGGCCCAGGTGCGCCGCGTGTTCCGACATTTCCCGGTCCGCTCCAGCCATCCGCGGGCGTGGGCCGCCGCGTGCGCAGCCGAGGCTGCCGGCGCACAGGGCCGCTTCTGGGAGATGCACGAGCTGCTGTTCTCCGACCAGGGGCGGCTGGAGGACCCTCACCTGTGGGCGCGCGCGCGGACGCTCGGCCTCGACCTCGAGCGGTTCGACGCCGACCGACGCGGCGACGCCCTCAAGGCACGCGTGCGCCGGGACTTCGAGTCCGGCGTCCGCGCCGGGGTCGTGACGACGCCGACGGTGTTCGCCGGCGGCCGGATGCTGAGCGGCCGGATCGAGCTCGCGGCGCTCGTGCCGCCTAGCTGATCTCGGCGGGGTCGAGCTGCTCGAGCGTCGGAGTGCGGCCGCGGAGCGGGGTCGCCTCGGGATCGGCGGTGATGCTCGCCCGGAGCAGGTCCATCTGCCGGTCGATCAGGCGCGAGTCGAGGTGCGCGAACGCGGCCGCCGCGGCGCACAGGCCCTTGAACAGCATCAGCACGTCCATCGCGCCGATGTCACCCCGAACCGTGCCCTCCCGCTGGGCCCGGGTGACGAGCGCGTCGAGCACGCCGACCACCTCCGCGTGGGCATCGCGGATCTCCTCGCGCGCGAGCCACGTGTCATCGATCGCGTCGGTCACCGCGCGGTCGTGCTGCTGGCGGCCGAGCATCTCCGCGAGGAACTCGAACAGCGCCTCGTCGGCATCGGCAGCGTCGAGCAGCTCGCGCCCGCGCTCGCACGCCTCGTGCATCAGCTCCGCGACGATCGCCGCGATCAGGTCCTCCTTGGACGCGAAGTTCCGGAACAGCGTTCCCCGGCCGACCCCGGCCGCCTCGGCGATCTCGGCGACACCGACCTCGAGCCCGCGCTCACGGAACAGGGACGTCGCCGCCTCGATCAGCCGCGCGCGGTTGCGCGCGGCATCCGCGCGAAGCTGCCTCTCCTCGGTCGGCATCGTCACATTGTCTCCTATGCGGCCGCAGCGACGGGCACCATCTCGGTGTCGATCGCTTCGACGTGGTGCCTGCGCAGTCCGAACACGAGGACGAGCGCGCCGGCTCCGAGCATCGCGGCGGCGGCGGCGAACGCCACGTGGTAGCCGGACACCAGCGCCGCCGTATGCACCGCCGGGATGCTCGCGGCCGGGGATCCGTGCAGGAGACTGCTCGTCTGGCTCGCCGCGAGCGACGCGAGGATCGCGAGGCCGAGCGACCCGCCGACCTGCTGCGCGGTGTTGAACAGGCCCGACGCGAGGCCGGCGTCCTCATCCTTGACCCCGCCGGTGCCGAGCAGCGTGATCGGCACGAACGTGAGCCCCATGCCGATGCTCATCGGCAGCAGCCCGCTCAACAGATCCCCGACATAGCTGCCGTGCACCGGTAGCTGGGTCAGCACGATCATCCCCGCGGTCGCCAGCGAGACCCCGAGCAGGGCGACGTTGCGGACGCCGATCCGGCGGACGAGCTGCTGCGCGAGCCCGGCGCCGATCACGATCCCGGCCGTCACCGGCAGGAACGCGAGCCCGGCCTTCAGCGGGCTGTAGCCGAGGATCTCCTGCACGTACAGCGACGCGAAGAAGAACATCCCGAACATCCCGGATGCGACGAGCAGCAGCACGACGTCGGCGACCGCGAGCGTTCGGATCCGGAAGATGCTCAGCCGCACGAGCGGGGCGGGGCTGCGGCGCTCGAGCACCACGAACACCGCGAGCAGCACGAGTCCGGCTGCCATCAGCCCGATCGTCTTCGGCGAGCCCCAACCCCATGCGGTGGATTTGACGATCGCGAACACGATCACGATCAGCGCGGAGGTGACGGTCACGGCGCCGCGCAGGTCGAACGTGCGGTGCGCGAGGTCGGCCTTGGACTCGGGCACGTACCGCAGGGTTGCGATCAACGCCGCGATTCCGACCGGGACGTTGACGATGAAGATCCACGGCCACGAGACGAGGTCCGTGAGCACGCCGCCAAGCAGCAGGCCGACGGCGCCGCCACCGGCGGCGATCGCGCTCCAGACACCGAGCGCGCGGGTGCGCTCGTCGGTGCGGGTGAAGGTGGTCGTGATGATCGACAGCGCGGCGGGGGAGAGCAGCGCGCCGCCGAGGCCCTGGAGGCCGCGGCCGACGATCAGCATCGTCGGCGACTGCGCGAGCCCGTTCAGCAACGAAGCGAACGAGAACAGCGCGATCCCCGCGGCGAACAGCCGTTTGCGGCCGAGCAGGTCGGCCGCGCGGCCTCCGAGCAGCAGGAAGCCGCCGAAGATCAGCGTGTAGGCGTTGATCACCCACGGCAGGTTCGCGGGTGAGAAGTCAAGGCCGTGCTGGATCGACGGCAGCGCGACGTTCACGATCGTGGCGTCGAGCACGACCATGAACTGCGCCAGGCAGGCGATCACGAGGATCACCCAGCGGTTCGTGGAGCGGGTGGGGGCGGAAATCGGTGCGACGGCGGTGTCGGCGGTCATGCGGGGCTGTCCTCCTCGCTAAAATAGAACTCAGCGGTCCGGTTACGGTAACACAACCGGACCAGCGGGTCCACTTAATGTGACCGACGTCACCAAAAAGAGGGGGCAGACGGCCCTTCGAAGAGCGGACCGACACCACGTCGAAGCGCGGATTTCCGCCGTAGACCACGGCGCCCGCTACCCTTACGACGTTCGGATAAGAAGAAACAAAACGAGAAGCACTCCGCCTACCGAACGGCGGAGCAGGAAGGAAACTGAATATGTCTGACGCCGTTACGCGCGTCACGACCGAGATCGCAGGACAAGAGATCTCGTTCGAGACCGGCAAGCTGGCCAAGCAGGCCTCCGGCGCAGTTGTCGTCCGTGTGGGCGACACGATGGTCCTCTGTACCGCCACCGCGGGGAACCTGAGGGATGTCGACTTTCTCCCTCTGACGGTCGACGTCGAGGAGCGGATGTACGCGGCCGGGAAGATCCCCGGCTCGTTCTTCAAGCGCGAGGGCCGCGCAGGGGAGAAGGCGACGCTGACCGCGCGCCTGATCGACCGCCCCGTCCGCCCGCTGTTCCCGAAGGGCTGGCGGTATGAGACCCAGCTCGTCGCGCTCCCGATCTCGGTGGACCACGAGCATCCCTACGACATGCTCGCGATGAATGGCGCCTCCGCGGCGCTGATGATCTCCGACATCCCGTTCCCGACGCCCGTCGGCGCGGTGCGGATCGGCAAGATCGACGGCAACTTCGTCGTCAACCCGAACGAGGAGGACCTGCTCGAGAACACCGATCTCGACCTGATCGTCGCCGGCACCGATGAGGCGATCCTGATGGTCGAGGCGGGGGCGAGCGAGGTGCCCGAGGCGGAGATCCTCGACGCGCTCGACATCGCCCAGCAGGAGATCCAGAAGCTTTGCGCCGCCCAGCGCGAGCTCGCCGAGAAGGCGGGCAAGCCGAAGATGGAGGTGCAGGCGCCAGAGGTGGATGCCGAGCTCTACGAGCAGATCAAGACCTCGCACGGTGCCGCGCTCGACGCCGCCACCCAGGTCGAGGACAAGCTCGACCGGCAGGCGGCCTCGAAGGAGGTCGAGGAGGCGGTGTTGACGCAGTACTCGGGCGACCCCGAGGCCGAGTCCTACGCCGAGTACCGGGCGAAGGCTCAGCTCGCGTTCGACCGGCTCGAGAAGTCGATCATCCGCGAGCGGATCGCGGTGCAGAAGAAGCGCCCGGACGGACGCTCGGCGGAGGAGATCCGGCCGATCTCGATCGAGGTCGGGGTGTCGCCGCGGGCCCACGGGTCGGCGCTGTTCACCCGCGGGCAGACGCAGGCGCTGAGCGTCGTCGCGCTCGGCACCACCCGCGAGGAGATGCGGCTTGACACGCTCGGGCTGGAGACCTCCAAGCGCTACTTCCACCACTACAACTTCCCGCCGTTCTCGGTGGGTGAGGCCGGATTCATGCGCGGACCCAAGCGCCGCGACATCGGCCACGGCGCGCTCGCCGAGCGGGCGCTCGTCCCGATGATTCCGAGCCAGGAGGAGTTCCCTTACACGATTCGCGTCGTGTCGGACATCCTCGAGTCCAACGGGTCGAGCTCGATGGCCTCGGTCTGCGGCTCGACGCTGTCGCTGATGGACGCCGGCGTGCCGATCAAGAAGGCCGTGGCCGGGATCGCGATGGGCCTGATCAAGGAGGGCGACGACTACATCATCCTCACCGACATCGCGGGCGTGGAGGATCACCTCGGCGACATGGACTTCAAGGTCGCCGGGACCGATGCCGGAATCACCGCGCTGCAGATGGACATCAAGATCACGGGCGTCACCTTCGACATCATGCGCGACGCGCTCGCGCAGGCGAAGGTCGCACGCGAGTTCATCCTCAATGAGATGGGCAAGGTGATCGACACGCCGCGGACCGAGCTCTCGAAGTTCGCCCCGCGGATCTCGACGATCCAGATCGACCCCGAGAAGATCGGGCTGCTGATCGGCAAGGGCGGCGAGACGATCCGTGGCCTCCAGGAGGAGTTCGAGGCCCAGATCGACGTCGCCGAGGACGGGCAGGTGCTCGTCTACGCCGCCAGCGGCGAGCAGGGCGATGCGCTCGTCGACCGGATCCGGTCGATGACCAAGGACGTCGAGGTCGGCGACGAGTTCACCGGCAAGGTCGTGAAGACGACCGCGTTCGGCGCGTTCGTCGAGCTCTCCAAGGGCACCGATGGCCTGCTGCACATCTCCAACGTCGCCCCGGGCCGACGGATCGCCTCGGTCGAGGAGGTCCTCAACAAGGGCGACGAGCTGGGCGTCCGCGTGGTCGAGGTCGACCGCGAGCGCGGCCGGATCGGGCTCCGGCTCGCCGACGACCCCGAGGTCGCGGGCAAGAGCGTCGAGGAGCTCGCGCAGGTCGGCACCGGGGATCCCGGCCCGCCGTCCCGTGGCGGTCGTGACCGCGGCGACCGCGGCGGCCGTGACGGACGCGGCGGCCGTGGCCACCGCGACCGCGATCGGATCGGGATCGCGACCGTGACCGGGCCCCCTCCGGCGACGGCGGCGGCCGGGTCCGCGACCGCGACCCGGAGCGGCCCCGCTCCTAGCTGGACCGGTGGCGTCTGAGCACCGGCTGACGACGCTCGAGTCGGGCGTCCGGATCGTGACGGAGGCGATGCCCTCCGTCCGATCCGTGTCGCTCGGCTTTTGGATCGGCACCGGCTCTCGGACTGAGACCAACGAGCAGGCGGGACTGTCGCACCTGCTCGAGCACCTGCTGTTCAAGGGCACTCCGAAGTACAGCTCGGTCGAGATCGACCAGATCTTCGACACGATGGGCGCCGAGCTGAACGCCGGGACCGGCAAGGAGTCGACATCGGTCTACGCGCGGGTGATCGACCAGCACCTGCCGGAGGCGATCGACGTGATCGCCGACATGGTGTTCCGGCCATCGCTCGAGGAGATCGACTCCGAGCGGGCGGTGATCCTCGAGGAGATCGCGATGTACGAGGACGATCCCCAGGAGAAGGTGTTCGACGTGTTCGGCGAGGCGGTGTTCGGCGACGACCCGCTGGGCCGCGCGATCATCGGCCGCGCGCCGGTGGTCGCCGAGACGCCGCCCGAGGAGATCGCGCGGTTCCACGCGAGCCGCTACGTCCCCTCGAACATCGTGATCGCCGCGGCCGGGGCGGTCGACCACGAGCAGCTCGTCGCGCTGGTGGCGGAGCGGACCAGCTCGGCCGGCGGCCCGTCCGGCCCGCCGCGAACGCTGTCCACCCCCGAGCCGCTCGGCCCGAACCGGCGGTTCGAGCGCAAGGACACCGAGCAGTTCCACGTCTGCCTCGGCGGCGTCGGGATCTCGCGCCACGACGACCGGCGGTTCGCGCTGAGGGTGCTCGACACGATCTTCGGCGGCACCTCGTCGTCGCGACTGTTCCAGGAGGTCCGCGAGAAGCGCGGCCTCGCCTACGCGGTGTACGCGTTCACAAGCGCGTATCAGGACACAGGGCAGGTCGGCATCTACCTCGGCACGCGGCCAGAGAACCTGCGCGAAGCGCTGGCGGTCCTCGGCGACGAGCTGCGCAAGCTGCAGGACGAGCCGGCGACGGCCGAGGAGCTCGAGCGCGCGAAGGAGAACCTCAAGGGCCGGGTGGTGCTCGCGCTGGAATCGACCGGCGCGCGGATGAACCGACTCGGCTCCGAGCTGCTCGCCGGCGCTCCGCTCGAGTCGATCGATGAGGTCGTCTCGCGGATCGAGGCGGTCACGCTCGAGGACCTGGGGGCGCTCGCTCGCGAGCTGTGGCCCCCGGAGAAGCTGTCGGCGGCGGGAATCGGTCCGGACGAGGAGCGCTTCGAGGAGGCGCTCGCCGCCATCGGACCGGCCGTCGCCGAGGCGCGCCGGTGATCCGAGTCGCCGTCGCCGGCGCCGCGGGGAGGATGGGCCAGGCGGTGTGCTCCGCCGTCGAGGGCGCCGACGACATGGAGCTCGTCGCGCGCGCCGACCCGGCGCTGGGGAGTACCGTCGCCGAGGCGATCGAGGCCCGTCCCGACGTGCTCGTCGACTTCACCGTCCCAGACTCCGCGCTCGCGAACGCGCGCGAGGCGCTCGCCGCCGGGGTGCACGTCGTGATCGGGACCACCGGGTTTGACGTGGCCGAGCTCGACGGCGTCGAGGGAGCCAGGGTCTTCGTCGCCCCAAACTTCGCGATCGGGGCGGTGCTGATGATGCGGTTCGCGGCTGACGCCGCACGGCACATGGCGCGCGCGGAGATCATCGAGCTGCACCACGACCGCAAGGTCGACGCTCCGAGCGGCACCGCGAAGCTGACCGCGGAGCTGATGCACGACGCGGCGCCCGAGCGTGGCGACGTGCCGATCCACTCGGTCCGCCTCCCCGGGCTCGTCGCCCACCAGGAGGTGATCTTCGGCGACCTCGGACAGACGCTCACGATCCGACACGACTCGATCGACCGCGAGTCGTTCATGCCCGGCGTGCTGCTGGCGATCAGGCGCGTCGGGGAACTGACCGACTCGCCGGTGGTCGGGTTGGAGCACCTGCTTTGATCCGCGCCGCGGCGGCGTTGGCGGCGCTGACCGCGGCTACTGCCGCCGTGTACGCCGGTAGCTCGGCGGCCTCAACCGCCCCGAGCTGTCTCGCCGCCAAACCCGTCCGGTGCTTCACCCCGCAGCGGCTCCGGACCGCGTACGCGATCTCGCCGCTGCTCCGGCGAGGGATCGACGGCCGCGGATGGACGGTCGCGATCGTCGATGGTGCTGTGAGCGCGAGCTCGACGCCGCCGATCACCAACATCCACCAAGACCTCGCGGCGTTCGACGCCCGGTACGGATTGCCGGCGCCGCGCTTCGGAGTCATCGCCCCATTCGATCGCGGCGTCAACACGAGCCTCGCGACGGGCGAGGCGGTGATCGACGTCGAGATGGTCCACGCGATCGCCCCCCGCGCGGCGATCAGGCTGGTGCTGATCCGGCCCCACGGGGCCACGTTCGCCAGCCAGTTCGCGGCCTTCCGCCGGGCGCTTCGCTACGGGGCCGCAAGGGCTGCGGTCGTCTCGCTCAGCTACAGCTGGGGCGAGCGCTGTTTCACGCCGTCGCTGCGCGCGTCGACCCACGCCGTGCTCGAGCAGGCGAGGTCGCGGCGCGTGACGATGGTCGGATCGTCCGGTGACTACGGCGTGATCGGAAAGCCGTGCTTGATCAACGGCAGCCAAACCCGGTTCACCCCGGTCAAGCAGACCGAGTACCCCGCCGGCGACCCGCTGATGCTCGCCGCCGGCGGCACGCGGCTGACGGCCCGGCCGACCGGCGCGTACCAGCACGAGGTCGCCTGGAACCGAGCAGCGGAGCCTGGCGAGGGCCCGAAACTGGCCCACTCCGAGGCGTCGGGCGGCGGCTTCAGCGCCGCATTCAGGGTCCCCGGCTACCAGCGCGGGATGCCCAGGATCGACCGCGGCCGCGGTGTCCCTGACGTCTCCGCGGACGCCTCCAAGACGACCGGCCTCGCGCTCGTCAAGGTGATCAACGGGGAACCGGTGATCTCGCGGGCAAGCGGCACGAGCGCCGCCGCGCCCCTGTGGGCCGCGCTCGCCGCGTTAGCCGATCAGTACGCAGGACGCCGCCTCGGGTTCCTCAACCCGGCGATCTACGCGATCGGGCGGGGACGGAGCTACCACCGGGCGCTCCACGACGTCACCAGCGGCAACAACACGATGGTCTTCGGCCGCACGTTCAGCGGTTACAAGGCCGGCCCGGGCTGGGACCCGGTGACCGGCTGGGGGAGCCCGAATGCCGCCGCGCTGGTGCCGCTGCTTGCGAGCGGCGGCGGGCGCTGACACGGGGTTGGGCGGCGGCCGTCGGGCGTTGGCCTTCCCCGCGAGCGCGTGCTGCACCGAGCGCTATTCGCCCCGCGCGGCGCCAGACGCGCCCCTGGTGCGGGGAACGCTCGGATTCCGAGCGCTGCTCGCACCGCGGCGGATAGGACGAGGGCGCGGGGCGGTTAGCGCTCGCTCAGCAGCGGTCCGGCTCGCGCTTCTCAGGCCCCGTCGGCGTGGGCGACGCGCTCACACCGACACCTATCCGCCCCGCGTGGACGAAATCGGCGGGCAGGAGCGAATAGGCGTCGATCGACGCCCAGCCTCCCCGAACCCCTACGCCGTCACCGCGGGCAGCCCGACCCCGATCACCTTCAGCCGGCGCGAGAGCGCGGTGAACGCGAACTCGTTCATCTCCTGGCTGGTGTACCCGAGGTATTCGTACTCGTCGCCGAGCTGATAGCCGGGAGGGACGAGCACGCCGGCGGCGGCGGGGAGCGTCTCGGCGAGCTTGTCCTGGACGCGCCTGGCGAGCTCGGGATCGCGGACCTTCTGCTGCAGGAACCAGGTCCCGTACGCGACGTGGCGGTGCTCGTCCTGGGCGATCTTCTTGAACCCCTCGAGGTGGCCGGGCATGATCCCGCGGTCCTCGAGCCGCCCGGTCTGAAAGCGCTGGCCGGTGAGCGCGAGCGTCCCCTCGATCACCATGTGGTAGATCGTGATGAAGTCGACCTTCGCCTCGATGCTGGACGGGTCCGCCAACAGCGCCTGGTGGGCATCCACGAGGTGTCCGTCGAACAGCGCGATGTAGTCGTCGTTGAGGTCCTCGCGGGCGCGCTCGAGCCGATCCTCGAAGCTGCCATCTACGAGGAAGACCTCCTCGTAGACGCGGTTGAAGTGCTGCGCGTGGCGCGCCTCGTCGACCTGCTGGGTGAGCAGGAACGCCTCCTCGTTCTTGTCCTCCGCGGCCATCACCAGCCCCGAGAACTGGTTCGTGACCCGCTCCTCGCCGACGAAGAAGGCCGACAGGCCCCAGAGCATCGACTCGCGCTCGTCGTCGTCGAGAGACTCCCAGTCACGGCGGTCCTGCTCGAGCGAGATCTGGTGGGAGGCCCACGACTGGCGTTCCCACAGCCGGTAGAGCTCGAGTGGCCCCATCAGCTTGATTCGATCCCACCCACCCAGCTGGGACTCGTCGGTGATCGTCCCCACGTCGCCCTGCACGGTCAGGTCAAGCAGGCTCGCCATGTGAATCTCCCTCGCTAGCTCTCGGGGTCGCCACTCTACCTACCGGCGCAGGCTCGGATTCGGGGCCGGGCGGTCCGAGGCCGGTCGCCCCGGCGCCGTCGTGCGCGGCCTGCAGGATCCGCTCGCGGAGCTGATCGGCGGTGCCCGCCTTCGCCGCACGGGCGGCCCGTTCGTCGCTCAGCTCGATCCCCTCCCGGGCGGCGAGGTCGAGCAGCGACTGGCGCTCCTCGTCCGCCTTGGCCAGCCGGAAGAACAGCCAGCCGAGCAGCAGGATCGTGAGGATCGACTCCTCGACCATCATCACCGCCCCGGCGAGGTTCTGGTCCGAGAGCGGACTCAGCCCGTGGGCAGCGTCGGTTGCGCGATACACGGGATAGAACACGGTCTGCGACCAGATCAGGACGTTGCCGAGCACGGCGCCGACGAACCGCACGAGGATCACGTACCCGAGCGCGCCCCAGCCGTAGAACCACGCGGGCTTCGGCAGCGGCCCGATCAGCGCGAACCACAGCAGCGAGCCGAACCAGAGCAGGCACGCGTGTTCGAGCGCGTGGACGAGGTCGTGGTTGATCGCCGCCTGGTAGAAGAACGGCACGTGCCAGACGTAGAGGTTGACCGCCCACAGCACGAGCGCCACCGCGGGGGTGGCGATCACCCGCAGCGGGCGCGTGGCCCGCATGTGCAGCAGCGGCTGGATCACTGGGCCGGTCAGGCCGAGCACGATCAACAGCGACGCGATGTCGCCGATCACGATGTGCTGGACCATGTGCGCGACCAGGACCTGATCGGCGAGCTCGTCGAACGGCGGCAGCTGGACAGCCGTCACCAGCGCGACTCCGAAACAGAACGACGCAACCCGCCACGGGTCGACGGCCCGGCGCTCCCGCGCCAGCGTGCGCACGCGCTGCACGTACAGCAACAGGTACACGAGCGACGCCAGCACCGGCGGCGTCGCCTCCGCGAGGTGGAGCGCGGCCGCGGGGATCAGCGGTGGGGCGAGCATCTCCGCTTAGGCCGATCCGCCGCCGCCGTAGGACGTCGGCGGAGCGGTGTCGTGCTGGATCGCGGCGATCTGCTCCAGCAGCGCCGGACCGCTGGTTCCGCCGACCACGCGCAGACGGGGGAGCCGGTACGGGTCGTTCGAGCGGCTGGCCCAGCCCGGGACGACGGTCGTCGAGCCGACGAACCCGGCGTTCCTCACCGCGTTGATCACGGTCGCGTCGTAGTGGCCCGACGGGTAGCAGAACCAGTTGACCGCGGCGCCGTAGCGGCTTCGGAGCAACTGACGCGCGTGCACGATCTGGTACTGGAGGCCGGCCGCGTCAAGCGTGATCAGGTCGGCGTGGGTCATTCCCTGGGTGTCGAGCTCCCACCCGGCCGAGAGCAGCCCGCGGACCTGCTGGTCGGTGAGGCCACCCTGCTCGGGCGGAAGGCCGAGCAGCTGGATGTTCTCGACGCCGACCCAGCCGAGCCGCCTGAGCACCGGCAGCGCGTTCGTGTACTGGGACTCGTATCCGTTGTCGAACGTGATCACGACCGGTTTGCCGGGGCCGAGCGGCACGCCGCGGGTCCAGTTAGCTCGCAGCTGATCCATCGTCACCGCGTGCCAGCCGGCGGACTTGAGCGCCTCCATCTCCTGCGCGAACTCGTCCGCGGGCACGTACAGGCTGGGGAACGGAGCACCCGCAGGCGGCGGGTTGATCACGTGATACATGAGGATCGGCACGGTCGCGTGACCTGGCACGCCGGTGCCCTTCGCCGCCGCCGTCGACGAGCCCGCCGTCGTCCCCGTCCCGCCTGAGCGAGCGTTTCCACCGGAATGTCCGGGCGCCGCGGCCTGCTTCGGGGCGCTCGAAGACCCGCCGCCCGCGGCAATCGCGATACCGGCGGCGACCAGCACGACGACGAGCAATGTCCCCAGCGCCGCGATCCGCCTGCGGCGAACCTGCGCTCGCCGCGCGCGCTCTCGCTCCTGGCGCCGAGCGTGCACGTCCCTGAAACTCATCTCCCACCTAGTTAACCGCGTCCCGCAGTTGGGCGGCCCGCTGCGATAATCCCCCTCATGCCCGTCGAGCTCGGAGCAGTGCTGACCCCGATGGTTACCCCGTTCGACGCGCGCGGGCGCATCGACGAGGAGGCCACGGTCAGGCTGATGCACCACCTGCTCGAGCACGGCTCGGACGGCCTTGTCCTGTGCGGCACAACAGGGGAGGCATCGACGCTCACCGACGAGGAGCAGCTGCGAGTGATCGAGCTGGGAGTGCTCGAAGCGCGGCCCGCCCATCCCGGCGCGACGATCATCGGCGGCGCGGGCTCGAACGACACCCGTCATGCCGTCCACCTGACGGAGCGGATCACCGAGCTCGGCGCCGACGCGATCCTGTCGGTCACCCCGTACTACAACCGCCCCAGCCGCCGCGGGATCATCCGCCACTACGGGGAGGTCGACCGCGCCAGCGGCGTCCCGATCCTGCTCTACAACATCCCTCAGCGGACGGGCTTGGACCTGCCAAACGACCTGCTGGCCGAGCTCGCGCAGCTCGACCACGTGGTCGGCGTCAAGCAGTCCAACAACGACAACCTGGCGAAGATCGACGGGCTGCAGATCTACGCCGGCAACGACGACGTGTTCGCAGACGTGCTCGACATGGGGGAGCCCGGCGGGATCCTCGTGGCAGCGCATCTGTTCGGAGAGGACCTGCGCCGGATGGTCGACGAGCCAGAGCGCCGGCGCGAGATTGACGCGAGCCTGCAGGACGTGTACCGCGACCTCGTGGTCGCGCCGCTCGCGTGCACCACGAAGGCGGCGTTGAACATGATCGGCCTCGAGGTCGGCGGGACACGGCTGCCCTACGTGGAGCTGGACGAGCGCGAGACAGGGGTGATCCGCGCGATGCTCGAGCGGCACAGACTGCTGCAAGCAGCCGAAGCGTGAGCGCCGGCACCCTGCGTGTCCTGCCGCTCGGCGGCCTGGGCGAGATCGGCAAGAACATGACCGTCGTCGAGTACGACGGGCGGATCGTCGTGATCGACGCCGGCCTGCGGTTCCCGACGACCGACATGCTCGGGATCGACCTGGTGCTCCCCGACTTCGGCTACCTGCGCGAGCGGGTCGACGACATCGAGGCGATCGTCGTCACCCACGGACACGAGGACCACCTCGGCGCGCTGCCCTGGGTGCTGCGCGAGTTGGGCGCTCAGCCGCCGGTCTACGGCGGCCGGCTGACGATCGCGATGGCACGGTCGAAGCTCGACGAGCACCGGTTGCGCGACGCGCCGCTCGAGGACCTCGACCCCGGCGAGCGGCTGACGCTTGGCCCGTTCGAGGTCGAGCTGGTGCACATGACCCACTCGATTCCCGACTCGTGCGCGGTCGTCGTCGGGACCGAGCTTGGGCGCGTAGTCCTGACCGGCGACTACAAGTTCGATCAGACGCCCGTGGACGGGCTGCCGGCCGACGTGTCGCGGCTTGCGGAGCTCGGCCGCGACGGGGTCCTCCTCTTGTGCGGCGACTCGACCAACGCGGACCGCGACGGGTTCTCCCCGTCGGAGAGCGGGGTCGGCCGGCACCTTCAGGAGGTCTTCTCCCGCGCCGATGGGCGGATCGTCGTCACCAGCTTTGCGTCGAACATCCACCGCGTGCAGCAGGTGATCGACGCGGCAGGGGCACTCGGCCGGAAGGTCGCGCTGGTCGGCCGCTCGATGCGCAAGAACGTCAACATCGGGCGCTCGCTCGGCCACATCGATTTTCCCGAGGGGATCCTGATCCAGCCCCAGGAGGTCGAGGACTGGCCCGACGAGAAGGTGGTCGTCGTCTCGACCGGGTCGCAGGGCGAGCCGCTCTCGGCGCTGCGGCGGATGGCGCACAACGACCACCGGATGATCAAGCTCCACCGCGGCGATACGGTCGTGTTCTCGGCGACGCCGATCCCCGGCAACGAGCGAGCCGTCAACGAGACGATCGACCGCCTCTACCACATCGGGTGCGAGGTGATCACGCCCCGGGAGGCGCCGATCCACGCGTCCGGCCACGGGTACGCCGAGGAGCTGAAGCTGATGCTCAACCTGCTGCGACCGCGGTACGTGATGCCCTTCCACGGCGACCATAAGCGGCTGCACCTGCACGCTCAGCTGGCGATCGCGGTCGGGATCGATCCCGACCACGTGTTCGAGGGCGAGAACGGGCTGCCGCTCGAGATCGACGAGCGCGGCGCCGCGTTCGGCACGCCGGAGCAGTCGGGGATGATCTTCGTCGACGGCGTCGACATCGGCGATCCCGCGGACGTCGCGCTGCGCGACCGCAGGATGCTCTCCGACGACGGGATCTTCATCGTCGTCGCGACGGTCTCGGAGCAGACGGGGGAATCGGTCGTCGATCCGGAAGTGATCTTCCGAGGCGTGCCGTTCGTCGAGCAGGCCGACGGGCTACTCGACGAGATCCGAAATGCGGTGGAGCACTCGCTCCAGCGCGCGGTCGGCGAGGGGATCAGGGAGATCGACCTGCTCCAGGAGGAGCTGCACGACGATCTCGCCGCGTTCGTCTACGACCGGCTGCGGCGGCGCCCGATGGTGCTGCCGGTGGTGGTCGAGGTCTGAACCCTGACCGCATGCGGCATCCCGTAGGAGGGCAGCCGGACCACGAACCGGGTGCCGCTTCCGTTGTCGGGGTGCTCGACCACGACCGAGCCGCCGTGTGACTCGGCGACGGCCTTGACGATCGACAGCCCCAGCCCGGACCCGTACCCGCCGCCGCGGTCGCCCACGCCGCGGACGAACCGCTCGAAGATCCTGCCCTGAAGCTCGTCCGGGATCCCGGGCCCGTCGTCCTCGACGACGACCAGCACCTCGCCGTTCGCGGTCCCGGTCGAGGCGTGCACGTGCGTACCTGGCGGGGTGTGCTTGATCGCGTTCTCGATCAGGTTGAGCACCAGCCGGTGGAGGTCGTCCCGCGACCCGGAGACGATCGCCCGATCGGGGTCGATCTCGAGCACGTGGTCCTCGGCGAACGGCCCGACCTCGGACGCCGCGTCCATCAGCACCTTGTCCATCCGCGCCGGCTGGCGCCGCTGCGCCCGCTTGGCGTCGACCCTCGCCAGCAGCAGCAGGTCGCCGACGAGCCGGCGCATCCGTCGCGCCGAGCGCAGCGCCGTCCGCGCGGTGTCGGCCTGCTCGCCGTCGAGCTCCTCGGCGAGCAGCTCGAGGCTCGCGAGCACGCTGGTCAACGGCGTTCGCAGCTCGTGGGAGGCGTCCGCGACGAACTCGCGCTGGCGCTCGAGGCTCGCCTCGGTGACGCCGCGGGCCTCGTCGAGCCCCTGCAGCATCCCCTCGAACGTGCGCGCGAGCTCCGCGACCTCGTCGTCGGCCTTGGGGTGGGGGATGTGGCGGCTCGGGTCTCGGGTGCGCTCGATCTCGCGGGCCGCGTCGGTCAGCTGGGAGATCGGGCGGATCGCCCGCTGCGCGGTCGCGAGGCCCGCCAGCAGCGCGAGGAACGTGCCGCCGAGCACGCCCAGCAGCAGGAACAGCTGGACCTTGTTGAGCGTGTGGTCGATGTCCGACAGCGGCACCGCATACATCAGGAACACGTCGCCCTCGGGCTTGACGCGGATGTGCTTCGGCACGACCACGCGGTAGCCGAGCTGGGTGAACGTCCCGCTCCTCGTCGGCGCCGGGAACGCCGGGGTCGGCGGCGGTGTCCTCGTCCCCTTGATCCGGATCGAGTCCTGGGTGCAGAGCACGTCACCGCTGTTGCGGTCGAAGATCCGGATCTGGGCGCGCTCGGCGGTCACGTAGTCGCTGAGGCTGACGCTGGTGTTGCAGGTCAGCGCGCCGTTCGGCAGGAACCTGAGCTTCAGCTCGTTTCGCAGCTGCGCGGCGGCGGTCGCGGCCTGGTCGTTGAACTGGTCGCGGACCTGGCGCGTGGTGAGGACGCCGACGAGCACCGCGAACGCCGCGAGGATCACGAACGTCAGCGCCGCCGATCCGCCCGCCAACCGCCAGCGGATCGGGAACGACCTATACGCGGAGAACGTAGCCCGCGCCGCGGATCGTATGGAGGAGCCGAGGCTCGCCACCTGCTTCAAGCTTCCTTCGAAGGTTTGAGACGAACACCTCGATCGTGTTCGTCATCGAGAACGGGTCGTAACCCCAAACCTCGTCCAGCAGCCGCTGGCGAGAGATCACGATCCGCTCGTTGCGCATCAGGTATTCGAGCAGCTCGAACTCTCGCTGAGTTAAATCGATCTTCCGGCTCGATCGGGCGACCTCATGCGTGTCGGGGTTGAGCCGCAGGTCGGCGACCGTCAGCGCCGCCTGGCCGCGCGGCGGACGCCGCCGCAGCAGCGCCCGCAGGCGCGCGAGCAGCTCCTGTCGCTCGAACGGCTTGACGAGGTAGTCGTCGGCTCCGGCGTCGAGCCCTTCGACGCGGGCCTCGACGGCGTCGCGAGCGGTCAGCACCAGGATCGGGACGTCGTCGGACTCCCGCAGCCGCTTGGCCACCTCGATCCCGTCCATCCGGGGCAGTCCGAGGTCCAGGATCACGAGGTCCGGGAGGAACGCGTGCGCCTCCTCGAGCGCGATCACGCCGTCGGCGGCGACCTTGACGTCGTAGCCCTCGAGTCGCAGCGATCGCTGCAGGACCTGTGCGATCGCGTCGTCGTCCTCGACGACGAGCACGCGCGCGGAACGTTCATAGTCGGCCATCTGCCTCCAGATAGTAGGGCGCTAGGCGTCTGAGGTCGCGGCAGGAGCCGCCACGCGGCCGTCGAAGCCATCTGTTCGGAGATGGCCGCCCGCAAGCGAAAGAAGCCGCCCCCGAGGCGCGCCACGCGCTCGCTCCTGGGAGCGCGTCCTTCGCTGCCGCTTCGGAGGCTCGAGCTCGAGCCTCATCACGTCGACATCCTCGCGATCGCACTGATCGCGATCGGCATCTTCCTCGGCGGCGTCGCGTACTTCCACTGGTCCGGTGGCACGGTCGGCGAGGGCGCGATCACCGCCTTCCGGTTCCTGCTCGGGGCACTCGGCTACGTGGTGCCGGTGGCGCTCGTGCTGGCCGGGGCGCTGCTCCTGGCGCGCGAGCTCAGGCCTCCAGCGCGTCCGCTGCGGGCGGGCGTGATCTGCCTGACGGCGGCGCTGACGCTGGCGCTCGCGGCAGGGACGCTCGGGCTCGGGCCGGGGATGCTGCACGGGTCGAACTTCTGGGACATCCACCTGTTCGAGCAGCGCGGCGGCGTCATCGGCCAGGGCGAGCTGTGGGTGTCGATGCACCTGATCTCGACCGTCGGGGCGAACGTGCTCGCCGTGTTCCTGCTGATCGCCGGCGTGATCCTGCTGACCGGCGCGGGCGTCGCGACCTCGGTGAACGCGGTCAAGCGCTCGACCGGAGAGCTCGCCGCGACGGTCGTCCGCAGACCTTCAAAGGCCACCTCCGCTCCGCGCGAGCGCCTCCGTGAGCGCGAACGCGAGCCGCTGCTTCCGCCGGAGCCCGACACGTCCGAGCTCGTCGTCCGGGCGACCCACGTCGAGGCGCCCCCGCCGATGGACCACGACCCCGACGCGCCCGAGCAGCTGCACCTGGAGCCGGAAACCGAGCAGGAGCCCGACGAGCTGCCGGAGCCCGAGACCGAATACGAGCACGAGCCGCCCGATCCGGCCGACCTGACCCCGCAGGGGCGCTACCGAGCGAGCGTCACCGACGACCCCGACTTCGCATGGCGCGTGCCGTCGGCGCGCTTCCTGGTGCGCGCGACCGGCGACGCGGCCAAGCCCGACACCGAGGGGCAGGAGCAGACCGCCCGGACGCTGCTCGAGGCGCTCGGGCACTTCGGGATCGACGCGAAGCTGATCGGCCGCACCACGGGCCCCCACATCACCCGCTACGAGCTGCGGCTGGCACCGGGCACCAAGGTCGCGAAGGTCGCGCAGCTGAAGGACGACCTCGCGTACGCGCTGGCGGCGACCGACATCCGGATCCTTGCGCCGATCCCCGGCAAGCAGGCGGTCGGGGTCGAGGTGCCCAACGCCCGCAGGCGGATCGTCCACCTCGGCGACGTCTTCCAGGAGCCGCCGAACGACTGGTCACCGCTGACGGTGTGGCTCGGCAAGGACATCGCCGGCCGCGCGATCGGCGCCGACCTGGCGAAGATGCCCCACCTGCTGGTCGCGGGAACGACGGGCGCCGGCAAGTCGGCGTGTGTCAACGCGATGCTGTCGTCGATCCTGTTGCGCGCCACACCGCACGAGGTCCGGCTCGTGCTGGTCGACCCCAAGCAGGTCGAGCTCAACCACTACGAGTCGATACCGCACCTGCTGACCCCGGTGATCACGAGCCCGCGAATGGCCGCCAACGCGCTCCAGAACCTCGTCAAGGAGATGGAGCAGCGCTACGGGATCATGTCGCTGGCGAGGACTCGCTCACTGCCCGAGCTCAACCGCGTCCGCGAGAAGCGGGACGAGCCGCACCTGCCGTACATCCTGTGCGTGATCGACGAGCTCGCGGACCTGATGATGGTCGCCCCGGCCGACGTCGAGGACTCGATCATCCGGTTGGCGCAGAAAGCGCGCGCCGTCGGCATCCACCTGGTGCTCGCGACGCAGTCGCCGCGTGTCGACGTCATCACCGGGATGATCAAGGCGAACGTCCCCTCGCGGATCGCGTTCGCGGTCTCCTCGCAGACCGACTCTCGTGTGATCCTCGACCAGAACGGCGCCGAGTCGCTGCTCGGCCAGGGGGACATGCTGTTCTCGCCGGTCGGCGCGTCGAAGCTGCAGCGGATCCAGGGCGCCTACATCGACGAGCCGCAGATCGAAGAGCTGACCGACACGTGGAGGCGCCAGGGAGAGCCCGAGCTCCGCGAGGAGCTGCTCGAGGAGGTCGAGTCCCAGGATTCGGGCGGCGCCTCGGACGAGGAGGAGTTCCACCCCGACGAGGATCCGCTGCTCGAGGAGGCGATCTCGCTCGTCGCGCAGATGGGGACGGCGTCGACATCGATGCTCCAGCGCCGTCTGCGACTCGGCTACACACGTGCCGGGAGGCTGATCGACATGCTCGAGCGGCGGGGGATCATCTCCGGGTACGAGGGCTCGAAGCCGCGCCAGGTGCTGATCACCGAGGCAGACCTGCCGCGGATCCTGTCGCACCTCAGCGAGGCTGATGCTCAGCCGAGCGCTGCGGCGGCACAGCCCGATGGACGCTGATCTCCGGGTGCCGCTACCGGGCGCGTAGAAAGGGCCCCGCCCACAAGTGGCCGCCCCCCCGGTGCGACCGCATTTACGCGGACGCCCACTAGCCTTCGGGGCGATGACCGACATCGGTTCGACACTGCGCGAGGCGCGGATGCGGGACCGGATCGACATCAGCGAAGTCGAGACCCGCACCAAGATCCGCGCTAAGTATCTGCGCGCGATCGAGAACGAGGAGTGGGACCTGCTTCCCGGTCCGGTCTACGTCAAGAGCTTCCTGCGGACTTACGGCGACTTCCTCGGCCTCGACTCGAGGATGCTGATCGACGAGTTCAAGCGCCAGTACGAGCGTCCCAACGACCACGACATCCGTCCGTCGACCTCGATCGCTCGCGAGCGCGAGCGCCGGCGCCGCGGACCGAGGTTCCCGACCTGGGCGCCGATCGCGGTCGTGGTCGCGGTGATCATCGGGGTGCTGTACCTGGTCGGCAGCGCGACGCAGTCGGGCCCCAGTTCGCCGAGCGCCCACCGCCCGGCCCATCACCACCCCCAACATCACGCGACGCCGGTCCGGACGACCACGGCCGCCAAGCCCACTGACGTCAAGCTGGAGCTGACGCCCACGAGCACGGTATACGTGTGCCTGGTGAACGGCTCCGGAACCAAGCTGATCGACGAACGCACGTTCACCGCCGGCGACCAGATCCCGACGCAGACCGCCTCGACGTTGCTGCTCACGCTCGGCAACGCGGCTGTGCAGATGAAGGTCAACGGTAAGTCGGTGCCGGTTGCGCCGTCCTCGAGCGCGATCCGGCTGATGCTCACGCCGACGGCCGTCAAGCACGTCCCCCTCTCCCAGACCCCAACATGTCCGTGAGCCCCCCGCGCGCCGGCATCCTCGTGACGGGCACCGAGGTGCTCACCGGAATCATCTCCGACCGCAACGGGCCGTGGCTGTCCCAGCGGCTGCGGGAGATCGGCGTCGACGCGGCGATGATCGAGGTCGTCGGCGACCGCCGCGACGACCTGCTCGAGGGGCTCCGGTTCATGGCGTCCGAGGGCATGGCGCTGATCGTGACGAGCGGCGGGCTCGGACCGACCGCCGATGATCTGACGACCGAGGTGGTGGCCGGCTTCACCGGCCGCGAGCTGGTGCTCGACCCCGCGCTCGAGCGCCGGATCGAGCAGATCCTCGAGGGGATCATGCGCCGCTGGCCGAACCTCGACCGCGAGGCGATCAGGGTCTCGAACCGCAAGCAGGCGATGATCCCCGAGGGGGCGACGGTGATCGATCCCGTCGGAACCGCCCCGGGGCTTGTGGTGCCGCCGCGCGAGGGGACGCGTCCGACGGTGGTCGTGCTGCCGGGGCCGCCGCGTGAGCTGCAGCCGATGTGGGAGACCGCCAAGAGCACCGCCGCCTTCAAGGCGGCGATCGCCGGCGCGACCACGTACGAGCGGGGGATCCTGAGGCTGTTCGGGATCCCGGAGTCGGAGATCGCGAACACGCTCAGGGCCGCCGAAGCGGACGGATTGGAGCTCGAGCCGCTCGAGATCACGACCTGCCTGAGGCGCGGCGAGATCGAGGTCTCGACCCGTTACGAGCCGTCGGGCGCGGCGGACTACGAGGCGCTCGTCGATTTCATCCGCGATCGCCACCGCGACACGCTGTTCTCCGAGGACGGCTCGACCGTCGACGCGCAGGTCGCCGGGCTGCTCGGCGACCGCAAGGTCGCGGTCGCCGAGTCGGAGACGGGCGGGCTGATGGCCGCGCGCCTGACCGAGCGTCCCGGCTCCTCCCGGTACTTCGCGGGTGGGGTCGTCGCGTATTCGAACGAGGCGAAGGTGACGCTTGTCGGCGTGGACGCGGCGCTGATCGAGCGGCTCGGGGCGGTCTCGGCGGATGTCGCGGAGGCGCTCGCACAGGGCGCTATCGACCGGTTCGAGGCGGATTTCGGCATCGGGATCACCGGGATCGCTGGACCGGACGGCGGCACCGAGGAGAAGCCGGTCGGAACCGTGTCCTTCTCGGTGATCGAGCGCGGGGGAGAGCGGATCACCCGCTCGACCCGGTTGCCCGGCGGCCGAGCGGACGTCCGCGACCGCTCGACGACCGTCGCGATGCACCTGCTTCGCCGGCTGCTCGTGGGCGAGGCCGGCGGTTCGCTGCCGGGAGGCGCGCCCGCCTCGGCGCCGACCGCGCGTTGAGCGACCAGCGGGCGCGGCTGTTCGCCGCGCTCGAGCTGACCGAAGCGGTCAGGGACTCGCTCGCGCGGTGGCGCGCGCTGACGGTCGCAGAGGGGGGCGGGATCCGGGCGGTCGCCGACGAGAACCTTCACGTCACACTCGCGTTCCTCGGCTGGAAGGGCCTCGAGGAGGTCGATGGGATCGCCGAGGCGTGCGCGGTCGTCCGCGGACGCGGGGCGCTCGAGCTGTCGCTCGGCGAGGCGGTCCTGCTTCCTCGGCGCCGGCCGCGGGTGCTCGCTGTGTCGCTCGCGGACGACACCGGCGCGCTCGCCGCGACGCAGTCGGCCGTCGCGGAGGCACTCGCCGCCGGCGGCTTCTACGAGCCCGAGGACCGTCCTTTCTTCGGGCACGTGACCGTCGCCCGCGCGGGGCGCGGCGCGCGCATCCCCCGGAGCGCGGTCGTCTCCGAGCCCCCGCCGCGACTCCCGTTCCGGGGATCGGAGGTGGTGCTCTACCGCTCGCACCTGCGCCGCGCCGGCGCGAGCTACGAGGCGCTCGTGCGGATCGGCCTCGAGCCGAAGAGGACGTCGGTCAGCCGGTGACCGGCTGCAGGCCCGTCGAGCTGTTCGCGCGGTACTCGAACAGCGGTCCGGCCGCCCCTGAGGCCTTGAAGTACTCGACCTTGTTGCCCTGGACGGGATACACGAGCCACCAGAGCCCGTGTCCGGAGACCGGGTCGACCATCACGACGAGGTAGTGGAGTTGGGAGACCGGAATGTGTCCGGTGGTCGAGATGCGGTGCGCGAGCGCGGCCGGGACGCCGACGCCGACCTGCGAGAGCCGGAACAGCTTGGTGGCGCCGGGGCTGCCGCCGCTGCTGTCCTGCTGGACGCGGCCATTTGCGTCAGCGTAGAAGTTCACCTCGTTGCCGCCCTTGACGGCCGTGATCGACACGTACCCCGGGTACAGCGCGAAGTTGTCGATCTGCGCGCCCTCCCCAAGCGCGGCACGCGCCTTGCCGAGGGCGCGGGAGAAGTTCGCGGTGCGGAACAACGACACTTGATCGCCGGCCTTGATCGAGCTCGGATCGACGGAGCTGGACGAGCCGCCATCGCCGGAGAAGCCCGAGCCGCCGCCAGAGGAGCGCGACACCGTCCCCGAGGACGTCGTGGGAGTCGTGTGGATGCTCCCGGCCACGGTGGTCGACACGGCGACCGCGCCGATCACGGCGGCGGCCCAAACGAGGAGCGCGATCGTCAGCCGCACGGACGACCCCTAGAGCTGTTGCAGCAGCTTCGCCTTCGCATTGGCGAACTCCTCGTCGGTCAGGTTGCCCTGGGCGTGCAGCGTGGCGAGCTTCGACAGCTCGTCGATCGCGTTGCCGGAGGCCGCCTTCTGGGCGGCCTGCAAGCCTGGGATCAGGTTGATCGGGGTGGCGCTCGGCACGCCCATGTTCGAGCTCGAGCCAGACGTGGAGAGCGTCACGCTCGACGGCGTCGAGAACGTCGTCGCAGGCTGGGGCGAGGAGGAGCTGCGCGAGGAAATCTTCGTCTTTCCGTAGCGGACCTGCTTCGAGCTCGTCCCGCTACGGCGCGAGCTGCGGAGCGAGCTCAGCGCCCCGACCAGCACGGCCACTCCGGCGATCACCCCGACCACCGCGAACGCGCCGCCGAACGCGGCCGCGAACACCTTCGTGCTGCTCTTCGCGCTCGAGTCGAGCACCAGTGACAGCGCTCCGAACCCGATCCCCCCGAAGATCCCGGCGAACAGCAAACCGATGCTGCCCGCCATCAGGCCGCCGACGATCCCGCCGATGATGCCGACGAACACGAACGCGAACCACCAGCCCGTGCCGGTCGGGCAGGTGGGAACGGGCCCGTAGTTGGCCGAGTAGCCGGTCGAGGAACAGGTCCCGGTCGAGACGAGGTGGTGGATCCCGAAGCCGAGCAGCACGGACGCGAACAGCACGAGCGCCACCCCAATGATCCGGACTGGTGTCAGCTGATCTGCCACGTCTCGCCCCTGACTCGCATCGCGCGGCCAACCCTACGCCACGGCAGCGGCGCCGACAGTACCGATCCAGTCTCGAACCAGTCTCGGCCTGTCGGAGCCGCGATCTCACAGATGCGCGTCGGGGCGGCTCAGTACGGCTTGACTCGGTCAAGCACGTCCTCGCCCTTGCGAACGGCCTCCTCGTCGACCGGCGGGCTCACGGGGGCGGGGTCGTCCCCGGGCCTGACCGTCCCCCGGCGATCGTCAGTCCCGCGCCTGCCGGCGAACTCGGCGGTCGACGCGCGCTCCCGGATGTGTGTCTCTTCTCTCTCGCTCATCCGTTCAGTCTCACCGGCGTCGACGCTTCCAAACATCCCTGTCAGGATCGCCGCCGGCGGGCCCCGACTTGCCGCGTGGATAGTGTGGGGGCCTCGATCCCTATCCATCTGGCCAATGCCCAAGCCGGTGTGCCCCCGCAGGATGCCCGACCGATGCCCGTGACCGCGATCATCTCCTACGACGGAACCCCGAACGACGACGACGCGCTGGCGCTCGGCAAGCGGCTGACGCGCGCCGGGATCCAGCTCGCGCTCGCGTACGTCCGCCACTCGCACGAGTTCGACCCGGGCCGGGAGGAGCTCGCTCAGCACGACGCCGAGCAGCGACTCGAGCGTGGCGCCGCGCTGCTGGGGGACCCGTCCGTGCCCCGGCACGTCGTCGTCGGCGCGTCGACCGGCGACAGGCTCGGAGAGCTCGCCGAAGCCGAGGGCGCGGCGCTGATCGTGTTCGGCTCCGACTACCGGACGACACCGGGCCACGTGGAGCCGGGGACCTCAGCGCAGCACCTGCTCGACGGCGGGTCGGTGGCCGTCGCGATCGCCGCCGCCGGGCTGAGGACCACTCCCGACGGGGCGATCGGCTCGATCGCCGTACCGCTCGCCGGCGCGGTCAACGACGTCGCCAGGGACACGGCCAACTCGCTCGCCCAGCGCCTCGGCGCGACCGTGGTCGAGTCGTCGGTCGACCCGGTCGACCTGATCGTCGTCGGCTCGCAGCCGGATGCCCAGGCCGGCCACGTCGTGATCGGTGGAGACGTGCGCACCGAGCTCGACAACGCGCGCGCCTCGGTGCTCGTGCTCGCGGCGAATACGCCGATTCTGCTCTAGCTCCCGGCGTCCCGCGCGAACCGTCCCGCGCGGACCGACCGCGCAAATCGGCGCGCGATAATCTCTGACTCAGGTCAGAGAAATGCCAGAGGACGCGACGATCGCACAGGTTCGGAGCTTCAACCGGACCGTAACCCAGCGGGTCGGGGCGCTCAACGACCGCTACCTCGCGCGAGACCGGACGCTCGGCGCCTGCAGGGTGCTGTGGGAGATCGGCACAGAGGGCTGTGAGGTCCGTTCGCTTCGCGCGCGGTTGGAGCTCGACTCCGGCCAGACGAGCAGGCTGCTGCGGGCGCTCGAGGACGACGGCCTGATCGAGCTGAGCCCGAGCCCGGCCGACCGCCGGATCCGGGTCGCGCGGCTTACCGCGAGCGGGCTCGCCGAGCGCGCCGAGCTCGACGAGCGCAGCGACGAGCTGGCGAGGTCGATGGTGGCGAGGCTGGACGACCGCCACCGCGCCGAGCTCGTCAGCGCGATGCGCACCGTCGAACGACTGATGACCGCCTCGATGGTCGAGCTGCGGTTGGTCGATCCGGCCGGCGCCGACGCACGCGGCTGCCTGCGCGCGTACCTCGCCGAGCTCGACCGCCGGGCCGAGGTCCCGTTCGATCCCGCGAAGGGGACATCGGCCGAGCCGCACGAGCTGCGGCCGCCGGCGGGCGCCTTCCTGCTCGCGTACCTGCGCGACGAGCCGATCGGCTGCGGCGCGCTCAAGCACCACCCGGGCGGACCTTCCGAGATCAAGCGCATGTGGGTCGCCGAGTCCGCCCGGGGGCTCGGCATCGGCCGCCGGCTGCTGGTTCGGCTCGAGCAGCTCGCGCGCGACGGCGATGCCCCAGCGGTCCGCTTGGACACCAACAAGGCGCTGGTAGAGGCGATCGCGATGTATCGCTCGTCCGGGTACCGCGAGATCCCGCGGTTCAACACCGAGCCGTTCGCCCACCACTGGTTCGAGAAGACGCTGCGCTAGCTAGGAGCGCCGCCGGCGCAGCCGGACGCGCGTCAGCACTGCAATCAAGGGTCGAGCCGGGCGTCCATGAGATCGCGGAGCCGGGCGGCGTTGCGGACCGCGTAGTCGCGGTAGCAGTTGTTCATCAGCAGGTGGGTCTCTCGAGCCTCGGGCACGTGTTCGGCGATCGAGGACGCCAGCTGCTCGAGCTCCCGATCGGAATAGAGGTACCTGAACCGCTCGGCAGCGCTCCTAGAGGTGTCCGCCCAGGTGCTGTCCGAGCGGCCGTGGAAGCGGACCATGAGCAGCTCGGGATTCGTGACGGCGAACAGTCGCGGCAGCCCGGACACAGGCGGGGCGTCGACGCCGACGAACACGATCCCCTGGTCCTCGAGCGTCGCGAGCGTCCGCTCGCGGTCGCGCTCCTCGGCGGTCCACATCGGCGAACGGAGCTCGACCGCGATCCGGTAGTCGGGCAGCCGCTCGCGGAGCGCCTCGAGCTCGGTCCGGTTATCGCGGCGCGGCACGAACCACGGCGGGTACTGGAACAGGATCGCGCCGAGCTTTCCGGCGTCGTGGAGGGGCCTGAGCGCCGACCCGAACCGGCGCCACGCCTCGTCGATCCCGTCGGCGCCGAGGTGATGTGCGTAGATGTTGCGCTTCTCGGCCGCCTCCGGCGGCAGCTGCTCGCGCAGGTCCTTCCACAGCGACCCGGGCCGCGTCGGGTGACCGGTCAAGAGCGAGTACGCCTTCACGTCGAAGCTGAACCCGGCCGGCGTGCGCTCGGCCCACAGACGCGCCTGCTGCTCGGCCGGCGGGGCGTAGTAGGTGGAGTCGATCTCGGTCAGCGGAAACTGCGCCGCGTAGAAGCGCAGGCGCTCCTCGGCGGTCATCGTCCTTCGCGGATACCACTCGGCCTCGGACACCAGCGTGCGGTCGGTCCACGAGCAGCTACCGGTCCGCACCTCGTGCCCGCCGGATGCGACGACGGGCCCCAGCCGATCGCCGTCCTGCGCGCTTTCGCCGCTGCCCATCACGCTTGTATGCTGCCCGCCGTGACGGGGCAATTGTCGCGCTGGCGGGTGCCCGCCGCCGCGCTCTGGACCATGATCCTGCTCGCCGGGCTGGCGCTGGCCTCGCCGGCGGCGGCTGCTGCCGCCGCGACCGCCCGGGCGGCAGGCGCCGACGGGCTCGGAATCGCGCCGGGCAAGGTCAAGCACGTCTGGCTGATCATCCTCGAGAACAAGTCCTACGACGCGACCTTCACCGGCCTCAACAACAACACCTACCTGTGGCGCACGCTACCCGCCCAGGGGGTACTGCTGAAGAACTACTACGGCACCGGGCACTTCAGCTTCGACAACTACGTCTCGCTCGCGAGCGGGCAGGCGACACAGCCGGACACCCAGGACGACTGTCCCTACTTCGACCACTTCTCCGGACACGTCGATCACTCCGGCTCGCTGCGGAGCAATCCCAACTACGGTCAGATGACCTCGGCCCAGGGCGCGAACGCCGCCACCGGCTCGAACGGCTGCGTGTACCCGGCGAGCGTCACGACGCTGTTCGACCAGCTCGACGCCGCGCGCGTCAGCTGGAAGGGCTACGCCCAGGACCTCGGCTATCCGGACCCGACCGGCCTCAGGCATTCGGCCGGCGTCCGCTACTGCGGCGCGCCGTATCCCCATCCCGGACCGACCGGCAGCACCGCGCAGCCGAACCCCGGGACCGCGAGCGCGACCGACCAGTACCTGCCCAAGCACTTCCCGTTCCCGTGGTTCGAGTCGCTGCGGCTCGCCGGGAACTGCAACCCCAAGCACATCGCGAGCCTGTTCAACCCCCGCAACGGGCTGATCCACGACCTCCGGCGCAGGTCGACGACGCCAACGTTCAGCTGGATCACCCCGAACATGTGCAGCGACGGGCACGACGCCGTGTGCCACGGAAACAACCTGTCGGGCGGGTTCACGCCCGCCGGCGTCACGCGGCGGCGCCGCAACTTCACCGGCGGCCTGTACGCGGCCGACCTGTTCCTTGAGCGCGTGATCCCGGCGATCGAGCGCTCGCCGGCGTACCGCGACGGCGGGCTGATCGACATCACCTTCGACGAGGCGTTCCCGCCTTTCACGTTCACCGGCAACAGCTTCGCCAACTCCAGGCTCGTGCCGCCGACCGCCGCGACCTCGATCGCAAACGACACCGCCGGCGAGACGCTGTTCGGCCGCGGGGTCCACTTCGAGCCGACCGGGCCCAACACGCCGCTGGCGAAGAACTCGCGCGGGCAGGAGCTGTTCCCGGGCCCGGGCAACAACGCCTACATCGACCGTCCCGCCAACTGCGTCGTGCAGACCGTTCCGCGCCAGCCCCCCGGAACCTGCCTGCTCGGAGGGGGCGGGACGGTGCCGGGCCCCGAGGCCGACGTCGAGGCGACGGCCCCCGCGGGGAGCTCGACGATCTCCGACAACGAGGCGGTGATCACCGACTTGGGGAGGACCGTGACCGGCGCTGGGATCCCGGCCGGCGCGCTCGTCGGGCCGGTCACGAATACGCCGGTGATGGCGACGCAGGCCAACCAGGACGGCGGGTTCGTCGTCGCGGGGTCGTTCAAGCTCGTCAACCGCGCGGGGCGGGCGCTGAGGACGACGGGTCCGGTCGCCGGCGTCACGTTCGGCGCCCGCACGCCGTCCACCGATCCGCTGTTTGACTCGCGCAGCGCGACCAACGGCGGCGGCGACACCGGCAGCGTTCTGATCAGCCCGTTCATCAAGCCCGGCTCGGTGAGCACGCGCTTCTACAACCACTACAGCTGGCTACGGACGATGGAGGACCTGTTCGCTGTCGGCCGCTCGTCGCCTGGCCTCGATCGCCTCGGACACCTCGGCTACGCCGCCCAGCCCGGGCTCGCGCCGTTCGGCGCCGACGTGTTCAACCGCCGGGGTGGCCGGCCGCCGCGGCCAGCGTCGGGGCTCGGAGCGCCCGATCGGCTCCTCGACGCCAGTCCGGCACATCCACGGCTCGCGCTCCAGGGCGACACCGTGTCCGTTCGCGTGCGAGACGGCGGCGTGCTCGCGACGGCGGTCGGGCCCGCCGTCCCGTCGCTGGCGACGGGGGCGCTGATCGCGCCGACCGTCGCCCCGTGCACGTTCACGGTCACGCTCCGCGGCTCGTCGGGCCGCGTGCCGCTCAGCCCGCGCGAGTTCGAGCTTGTCGACGAGCTCGGGCACGTGCACAGCCCGGCGGTCCGCGCCGCCCGCGGACGCGCGGTCCCGGCCGACGTCGCGCGCGGGCAGACGGTCACGCTGACCGTCCGAGCCCTGCTCCCTGTCGGCGGCGGCCGCCTCGTGTGGGCGCCGTCCTCGCGGCCGACCGTCTCCTGGGACTTCGACGTCGAGCTCGACTGACGCGGGGCGGTTCCCAGAAACCGTCGGGCGCCGCTAGCATCACCGGTGGGCCGGAGCTGTCAGGATCGACAGGAGGGCGAGATGAACATCAGGGGGCAGGTCCTGGGCGCGGTGTTGCCGCGAGCGCGATGGTGGGTCGGCGCGACCGTGGCCGCTGTGGCCTGTGTGGCCGCCTCCGCCGCGTCGGCGGACTATCCCCGCGTGGACAAGCAGATTCGGGCGACGACCGTGTACCCGGCGAACCGGCCGAACGACATCCCGATCGACTCGATCATGATCCACGACACCGAGACCTCCTACCACGGGACGGTGCTCGCGTTCACCGGCCCGACCTCTGTCTCGGCGGCGCACTACCTGGTCGACGGGCAGACCGGCTCGACCGACCCGGCGGTGACCCAGTTCGCGCCCGACAAGGACTGGGTTCGCTCGGTCAACAACTGGTGGTTCAACGAGACCTCGATCGGGGTCGAGCAGATCGGCTTCGCGGTCGCTCCGGCCGGCTATTTCACGCAGCGGCTCTATCAGCGCTCGGCCGATCTCGTCGGCTGGGTGGCGTGGAAGTACCAGGTCCCGCTGGATCGCGCGCACATCCTCGGGCACGACAACATCCCGAACTCGATCAACAACCCGACGGTGCAGCATTGGGATCCGGGTCCGTCGTTTGACTGGCCGTACTACATGGACCTGGTTCGCGCCGCCTACGAGCGCTGGTCGCACGGCGCAGCGCCGCCCCGTCCGGAGATCCCGGAGCAATACACGAATCGGAGCTCGAAGATCCGGATGATCACCGTGGGCCAGGATCTTGCCTCGGCCCGCGACTGGTTCCTCTGGACCTCGGGAGCCCAGAACAACTTCACGAACGTCTACGCCGGGCACAGCGGGCCGGCGCTCGACACGCTGGTCAGGGGCGCGAGCGACCCG
This sequence comes from uncultured Solirubrobacterales bacterium, assembly GCA_963788565.1. GTDB lineage: Bacteria > Actinomycetota > Thermoleophilia > Solirubrobacterales > Solirubrobacteraceae > Palsa-465. The sequence continues at coordinate 336,953 of CAWBHJ010000004.1, forward strand.
TCGACGTACGTCCCCTCGGACAAGATCGGTGACCCCCCGACGTACAACAAGCTCGACTTCTCGTGCGACAACTTCCCCTGGACGATCGTGCCCAACACGCCGGACGCGATCTCCCAGGTGTCGGCCGGCGACCTCCGGGCCAAGGCGGCATCGGGGCAGGAGTTCGCGCTGCTGGCCACCAGGCGGGTCGACGGAGTCGCGTACGACAAGATCGACTTCAACGGGACCGTCGGATGGGTCCGGAACTCCGACACGACCGACGGTTGGGGCGCGCTCGTGCGGTTCCGTGGCGGAGAGCACCCGACGACGCTGTTCAGCGGTCCGGAGTACCCGACGACGTATCTGGGCGGTTCGCTGGACACGCGGATCTGCCCGGACGGCGAGCACGGGTTCAGCAGGGCAGGACAGACGTACGTCGCCCAGGTAACCCGCGTCTCACAGGGTCGCACCTGGTACCAGATCGACTACAACCACAGGGTCGCCTGGGTGCCCGCGGACGAGGTCAAGGTCCTGGCCGCTCCGGAGCACGGCGCGCCGCAGCGTCCGCTCGGCTGAGCTCACCGCGACCACGTCGGCCACCCGCGGGGCATGCTCTGGTCGGGCAGGTTGCCCTGGAGCAAACCCGACGGCGCTCCCACCGTCACGAGCAGCTGATTGAAGTCCCGGCCGTCGATCGTCGACCAGCCGCCGGGGTCGCCGCACGGGCACTGGTGTCCGTCGGCGATCCCGAGCGCCTCCGGTCCCGGCCCGACCGCCCATCCCAGCTCGACCCACGGGTAGCCGGAGTACAGCGTCGCGATCTGCTGACCGGCCGTGATCCGCTGCCCGGGATGGACGGTGACCGAGATGTGCTCCGCCGTATACACGTACTTTCCGGCGAACGGTCCCGCCGTCAGCCGGTAGACGACGATCCCGCCCCCGGGCCAGCAGCTGATCGCCCAGCAGCTCGACGGGCCGTCGTCGTTGTCGGTGGCCATCGTCACGACGCCGTCTCCGAGCGCCAGCAGCGGACCCGAGCCGCCGTAGTCGACGCCGAGGTCGATCCGCCGTGAGTACAGGCCGCTCACCGCGCTGACGGGGTTGACGTACACGAACACCTCGTAGCGGACGGTCGCTCGGGCCCGGTTGCCGCTCTTGTCGGTGGCGGTCACCGCGAATCGCGCGGTCCCGGGCCTGGTGGTGACGATCGGGTGTCCTCGCCGGATCGTCCCGGCGCACGTGGCGATCGCGCTGGTGACGCCGCCCTCATCGCACCGGAAGCGGGCGAGCACGCGCGACCCTTTGAAGTAGGAGCCGTCGCGAGCCGGGGAGACGATCGCGATCGTGGGGAGCGCGAACTCGTACGCGCCGATGTCGCACGCGCGGCCCTCGGGCCGGCGCACACCGCGCTGATCCTCGGAGGGACAGCCCGCCCGCCTGCGGGGGCCACGATCGATCGCGGCGCTGCGCGCGCCCAGCGCCATCGTCTCGGTCGCGCCGCCGTTGTCCTGCAGCGGGCCAAGCTCGGGGTTGCCGTACCGGCCGGGGCACGTCCTGTCGCCGTAGACGAGGTTGTGGCCGCCGTCGGCGATCGCGGTCCCGGGCGTCGCCGAGCAGCCGCCGCCGATGTTCGACGCCACGATCGAGCTCTCTAGCGTGAGCTCGCGCGCGTGGGTCGGCGACGAGACGAACAGGCCCCCGCCTGCGCCGGCCGTGCTCTGAGACGGGCCTTCAGGCCCACCGTCGCCGGCGCCGTTATCGGCGATCGTCGCATTGCGCAAGACGGCCGATCCGCTCGTGACCGCGACGGCCCCTCCGTCGCCGCCGCTGCCCCCAGGCACCGTCGGACCGCCGCCCGACCCGCCCGCGCCGGCGAAGTTGCTCACGAGCGTGCTGTCGGTGATCGACAACCTGCCGCCGGCGCCGAAGATGCCGCCCCCGAGGCCGCCGGGTCCGCCAGGTCCGCCCTGGACTCCGGAGCCGCCCGGACCCCCGGGCCCGGCGCGGTTGTCGTAGATCGTCGACGCCGTGATCGAGAGCGAGCCCTGGTTGTAGATCCCGCCGCCATCGCCGCCGGCCCCGCCCTGGCCGCCGACCCCTCCGGGACAACCGCCGGCGCCCCGGGCGGCCCGGTTGCCGGTGACGGCCGCGTGGTCGAGCGCGAGCGTGCCGTCGTTGAAGATTCCCCCGCCGCCGGCGGCCTGGCCCGCGACGCAGGCCGTGGCACTCGGTGGGCGCCCACCCGTGATCCTGAGTCCGCGGAGCGTGACACTCGCCCCGCTCGCGACCGACAGCGCGCGGTCGCCGAGAGCCCTCGCGTCGATCACCGTCGACCGCGGGCCCGCGCCGGCGATCGTCAGCGGCGCGGTACCGGTCACATCGAGGTCGCCGGTTCGGTCGTCGTCCGCTCCGGATGGCGCGATGGTCAGCGCGTACCGTCCCGCGCGGAGCAGGATCATGTTCGAGCGGCGGCCGGCCGTGCCGCAGCCGGTCCGCCTCCCGGGCGAGTTCACGGTAACGATCGCCTCGCGCAGTGAGCATCTTCCGCTGTGCACCAGGTCCCGCGCGGTGTTCACCTTGATCGTGACCGCCGCCGCCGTCGCCCCGCTACCGAGCGACGCGCACGCGGCTACCGCGACGGCGAGGACTACGGAGCTCTGACGATCAACCCGCAAGTTCGGGATTCCAGCACACGCATCGGCGTGGCCGGCCGGGCGCAGGCCTCGACCGTCGGGGCGTGAGGCTGCTGTTACGCTGCGGCGCGCATGCCCGGCGAGAGCGTCTTTGCGTCCGAGCTCAACGAGCAGATCGCCAACGAGTTCGCGGCCCATCAGCAGTACGTCGCGTGCGCGGTCTACTACGAGACCGCGACGCTGCCGCAGCTGGCCGCGTTCTTCTTCCGCCAGGCGCTCGAGGAGCGCACCCACGCGATGATGATGATCCAGTACCTGCTGGACACCGGGGCCGAGGTCACCACCCCCGGGATCGCCGCGCCGCGCACCACCTTCGCCGACGTCGTCGAGCCGGTTTCGCTCGCGCTCGGGCAGGAGCGCGAGGTGTCCGAGCAGATCAACGCGCTCGCTTCGACGGCGCGCGACCAGCGCGACTTCGCCGCCGAGCAGTTCCTCGCGTGGTTCGTCTCCGAGCAGATCGAAGAGGTCGCGACGATGAGCGACCTGCTGGCCGTCGCCGAGCGCTCCCGGGACCGGGTCGCGGAGATCGAGGACTACCTCGCACGTGAGCATCCGGGGGAGCAGGGACCGGATCCCGCCGCGCCCCGGCAGGCCGGAGGCCAGTAGGCACCCGCGGCCGCCGTTCGGCGTTCGCCGCTGAGCGCGGGAACGCTCGTCACAGCAGGGCGAGCTGGCCGCGGTGGCTCCAGAACCTCGGCCTTCCGACGCCGGCGGCTTCGAAGTCCAGCAGCTGACGCTTGCGGTGAACGCCGCCGCGATAGCCGGTCAGCGAGCCGTTGGCCCCGACGACGCGGTGGCACGGGACGATGATCGGCGTCGGGGTCGCGCCAATCGCCCAGCCGACCTTCTGCGCGGCGGATACCGGGCGAGTGCCGGTGACGAGCGTCCCGGAGTCGCCGACGTCCAGCTGGCGGGCGAGCTCGCCGTAGGTGGTGACGCGACCGTAGGGCAGTGTCTGTAAGGCGCGCCAGACCTGCCGCTGGAACGGCGTGGCACCGAGGTCGAGCGCGAGCTCGAAGGTCTCGCGCTCTCCGGCGAAGTACTCGTCGAGCTGGTCGTGGACCTCGCGGAACGCGTCGGGATCGAGCTCGGCCGGGTCGAGCGCCGGCGCGCGTCCGGGGAAGCGCAACTCGCGCAGGCCGGTCCCGGCTGCGATCAGCGTGAGCGGCCCGAGCGGGCTCTCGTAGGTGCTCCAGACCATGTACGGACCTTTCTCGTTGGGGATCCGGGCGCCGCGTCAGTCGCGGCTTGCAGTTGATCAACGGTGCCGCGGCGGCGTTCGTGAGGCCCGTGCCGACGTCCCGTCGCCGACCGCGCCGGCTACGCGGTTGGCCGTCGCCGGAGCGCACGTCACCCGCCGCGAACACGCCCGGGCGCGTCGTCACGCGTAGTGGCTGCTCGATTGACAAGAATCCGACGCTGCTCTAGGGTCGGAGGGGGGGCCTGCTGGTCTGCGGGGTCAAGGTGGAGACACCTATTCACGGATGCTGTTGAGCGGTCGGCGCGAGCGCGCCGGTGCTCCGCTGCGAGATGGGCGACAGGGAGGGGCTATCTGATGCGAGCACGGGCACCGCGAGTCACGCTCGTTCTGACCGCCATCGGAGTGACGCTGGGCGCGGCCGCAAGCTTCGCGCCGGTCGGCGTCGCGAATGCCGGTCCGCGCCCCGCGGGATCGTCAGTCGCCGCCGTCGCCACGGCCGAGCTCGCGATCTCGGCCGCCACCGCTACGAGCTCCGCGAAGCCCGACCCGCTGGCGGCGCTTCGGCGCTGGGCGGCTGACGCCGATCGCCGCACGGCGCGCACGGCGGTCGGCGGCGCCCGCGGCGAGAACAACGCGACCGCGTCCGCGCTGGCGACGCTCGGCGCGCTCGTGCCCGAGCTCGCGCGCAGGCTGGACGCCACACCGGTGGCAGCTCGCGCTGGCCTGTTACGCGCCGCCCAACTCGAGCTGGACGGCGCGCTTGCTCCCGTCTACCGGCGCCTCGATGACAACGAGCGCGCGTTCTTCTTCACCGACTACCAGTCCGAGCTCGAGCGGATGGCGATCGACGCGCACCTGGATCGGGCGCCTACGGGCAGGATCCTGACCGCGGGCTATCTGCTGGCCGACCCCAAGCGGTATCAGGCCGCGGTCTACGGGACGGGCGGCGGCGCGCCGGGGACATACGACTCGAAGGTCGGTTGGGGGATCCCTGACCGCCTGCTACAGCGCCAGGCGTGGGATACCCGCGGCGGCTTCCGTCCGTGCGTGTTCGTGACCGAGGCGATCCCGGACTTTCGCGACGAAGCGGCCGCGGTCGCGTGGTACCGCACGGCTGCCGCCCACCGCGACTGCGCGCCCCCGGTGAGCGGCGCCGCGCAGGCACGCGCCCGCGGCGGCGCATATCGCTCGCGTGGCCGCGCAGCGATCCTCGCGCTCGGCCGCAAGTTCTCGCGTACCTCGGGCTCCCGCCTGCGGGCGCTCGCAGGCGATTGCCCGGTCAAGCCGGACGTCGATACCGACGGCGACGGCGTCCCGGATTGCACGGAGCTCGCCGGCTTTGACTTCAAGATCCGCATCCCCGGTGAGGCGGCGCCCAAGGTGGTCCACACGGCCAGCAATCCGGCCGATCCGAATACCGACAACGACGCGATCACGGTCGCCGGCAAAACGTATGCCCTGCCCGACGGGCAGGAATGGCAGGCGAGTGTCGCGGGCGGAGTCAGCGACCCCAACTCGCGGGACTCGGACACTGACGGCCTCACGGACGTGGAAGAGATCGCGCGGCTCGGCACGAATCCCGCGGCGCTCGACAGCGACTCGGACTCGATCGGTCCGGACGGCAAGCCCGATTCTCGCTTGTTCGACGGTGGAGAGGTCACGCAGCTCCACACCGACCCCACCAATCCGGACACCGATGGCGACGGGCGCACCGACTACCAGGAGGTGGTCATCGACAAGACCAACCCGCTGGTCGCTCAGGTCCCGGAGTTCCAGGTGACACGGAGCCCGACCGCCTCCGGCGTCCAGATCGCGATCCCGGAGGCGCAGACCTCGCAGGCCGTGACCACCACCCTGACGAGCGAGAGCTCCAGCTCCAGCCGCACCGATCAACACACCGACACGACCGTGCACACCCAGGAGCGAAACGTGCAGGCGACGCTCACGGGAGGCTGCAAAGACTGCACCCTAAACGGCGGCATGTATTCCATCACCGCCGGGTCAAAGTGGACCGACGGCACCACCACGCAGGACCAGACGACCGTCACCCAGCAGTCTCAAAGGATGGCCCAGCAGACCTACCAGGAAAGCCTCACGAAGGCGCTCAAGGAGACGGGCACGCTGTCCGCGACCTTCGACGTCACCAACACCGGGCGGGTGCCCTTCCAGCTCCGAAACCTCCAGGTGCTCGCCAACGCGATCTGCCTACCCGCCGCCCAGGCCATCGGTGGGCGCCCCGGTGGCTGCCTCAATCCCGGTCAGGTCACCACCGTCGCGGCCCTCGTTCCGAAGAATGTCGGGCCGACCGGGATCACGCTCGATGCCGGTCGGAGTCAGACGTTCCAGTTTTCCGCCGACGTCGCCACGCCGATTCTTCGCAGTCTGATGGCCAATCCGGGCAACCTGACCTTCGTCCCGTCGAGTTTCGACCTGCTCAACTCCGACGGATCGAAGAACTTCGCCGACCTCATCGGGCGCTCGATCGACACCAACACAGGCGGTGTGACGATCGACTTCGGCGATGGGCGCGTCGAGCACTATTCGGTGGCGACCAACGTCGCACGCAAGTGGGGCGACCCCCTGCATCCGGCTGGCATCACCGCCAAGCAGATCCTCAGCGAGGCGCTCGTCGACGACCAGCATCCCGACGGCGTCCCGTACGCGACGACGTCCCAGCCTGGACGCCCGCAGCAGATCCTGACCAAGGTTCGCGACAAGCAGGCGCTGCCGGTCGCCGGCAACAAGAACCCGGGCTCCTGGCTCGTGCTCGGCTCAGCGCAGGGCCTCGATGACAAGACGAATTTCGACGACGTCACGCTGAAGGCGACTCAGCAACTGACCCTCGCCTACCTCGCCGACGCCGATGGTGACGGGCTGTTCGACCGCGAGGAGAAGCTGCTCGGGACCTCCGACAGCAGTCCCGACACCGACGGCGACGGGCTGACGGATTACCAGGAGGCGAAGACAGGCTGGACCGTGCCGTACCCCGACGAAGCCCACGGGTACCAGGTCTACTCGAGCCCGCTGTCCTGCGACGCCGACCACGACGGCTCGCCCGACGGACCCGGTCCGGGAAACAGCGTCTACGGCTACTGCCCCTCGAGCAGCTATCCGTCGGAGTCCCAACGCAAGACCGACCCCACGAACCCCGACACCAACGCCAACGGGATCCTCGACGGTGCGGACCCGCAGCCGCTGCTACCGCCCGAGCAACCGGTGGGCACCGGCTCGTGGACCGGCGCTCAGCTCACGGCCACCGGCGGCAGGGCGATCGAGAACTCGTGGGAGCTGGGCGCGCCGAACCAGACGATCCTCCGGCACCTCGCGCTGTGCGGCGCTGGCGACGCGAGCAGCGGGTGCGGCCCGGCCACCGGCTACTACCGGGTGACCTGGAGCATCACCTCGCCCAGGAGCAGCTGGGACGCCACCCCGCATGGGGCGCTCGATGATCGGACGCTTGGAGATTGGAGCGTCACGAGCCAGAACCCGGGCGAGCAGACCCCGACGTCGTGGCTATCGGCGAGCCTGCAGGCTTCGGAAACCGATCCCGACCAGAGTCAAGCGCACGCGCTCTACATCCACCTGCCGGCGACTCAGCGAGGCGTCGACCTGACGTTCACCGACCGGCTCCCGGCTGGGCGAGCGATCAACATCGATGCCCTCAAGCTCGAGACCGTCTCGAAGGCCGACTACCTCCGCGCTGGCTACCGCCCCGACGGGTCGCCGGACCCGGCATTTGCGGCGATCGCGGTGCCCGCCCAGGATCTCGGGCACGTAGCCGAAGCCACCAATGACGGGCCTCAGGGAATCCGGCTCGATCCCGCCGCCGCGGGCAAGCCTCGCTTCACGCTGCCTGACTGGGGGCCCGGGCTCGACCTCCCGGAGGGCGGCTACCGCGCCGGCTTTGCGCTGCGAATCGATAACAACAGCGTCAACGACGCGCAGGTAGCGACCCCGAGCGTGACGCAGGGCGGCGCGGCGCCGGCGCAGGAGAGCGCCTACGAGCGCGACAGCGACGGGCTGCCAGCGCCGTCCTCGAGCCGCTACGCGCTTGCCTCGGGGTTCGTGTGGCGGGGGGACTTCGCTCGAGCCCGTCAGGACCAGACGATCAACCTGCTGTTCGAGCAGCATGCGCCGTCGCAAAACGTGAGCCTTCCGGTCGCGGTCTCGCCGAGCTCCGGCGGCCTGGCGCTCGACAACGTCGTGATCGACCGCACGCCGTACGCCAGGGGCTACGTCTGGGCCGGTGGCGCGTACAGCGGTCTCGGCACCTCCGCCTGGCCGCTGCACTACGGGGGCTCAACCGCCTCAACCGTCTTCAACCCCTATGAGACGGTGTGGGTCGACCCGCAGTTCGTCAAGACCAATCAGGCTCGTAGTTGGGAGGTGGGCATTGCCGGCGTTCCGACCGGCCGCCGAGTCGTCAGTTTCGCCTCACTGGTGAAGCCGCTGTACGCGTATGATCACTGCAGCTACCTCAGCGTGGTAGCGGGTGAGTCTGAGTCCGAGTTTCCTCACTTCGGCTTACCCCCGGCCAACCAGCTCACCTACGAGCGAAGCGTCGAGGTGGGCGGTGACCGCGGTCCGCCAGGTGAAATCGCTGGCGCTATCGCGAGCTTCTATTCCTGCCCGCCGACGGAGATCGACCAGCTGTTCGTATTCAACCGGCCGGCGACGCCGGGACCCGGCGCGACGCGCAACGGCGGCGGCGCTCGGGGAACAGCACCCGGTGGGCGCGTCTCGCTCGCACGCACCGTGAAGGCGCGTGTCACTGGTCGCGGCGCCGGCGTATTCGCGCTCCGATGCGCCGGCCCGAGTCTCTGCTCGGGTACGTATCAAATCGTTCAGGTCACCGGCACCCGAGCCACGCGCCGTCTGCGCGTCGTGGGGATCGCACGGGGCCGCTATGCCGTTCGCGCTCGAAGGACCGCGAACGTCGCCTTCCGGCTGACCCCGGCCGGCCGAGCGCTTCTCGGACGGCGCGGCGGGCGCCTCCGGGCGACGCTGGTGCTGAACCCCAACGGCGAGCGGTTGATCACCCGGACGCTCGTCGTGACTTCGGGTTGACGCATCATCCCTGAGGGAACCTGCGCGCAGGCGGGTTGCCGTCGCCTCGGCCCCAAATTTTGCAGCCCCGCACGACCCTCGTCGCAGACTTGTGACGACTGCGTCTTGTTCCGTTGCAGGCCCCGGATCTACGGTCCCGTTCTGTCCGGCACCGCACGTACCGTGGCCGGTTCAACGGAACTAGACAAGGAGCCCGAGCGAGAGATGAGCGAGCAAGAGAAGGGCGCGGCGTCCGACGCCAAGCGCCAAGCCGCCCTCAAGGGCGCGCTGAGCCAGATCGAGAAGCAGTTTGGCAAGGGCACCGTGATGCGGATGGGCGACCCGGGGGCGCGCGTGGCCTGTGACGCGATCCCGACCGGGGCGCTGGCGCTCGACCTCGCACTGGGGATCGGCGGAGTCCCGCGCGGGCGGGTAGTGGAGATCTTTGGCCCGGAGTCCTCGGGCAAGACGACGCTCGTCTATCACATCCTCGCCGAGGCGCAGAAGCTCGGGGGAGTGTGCGCGTTCGTCGACGCCGAGCACGCGATGGACCCGCTGTACGCCCAGGAGATCGGGGTCAACATCGATGAGCTGCTGGTCTCACAGCCAGACTACGGCGAGCAGGCGCTCGAGATCGTCGACATGCTGATCCGCTCGGGCGCCGTCGACATGATCGCGGTCGACTCGGTCGCCGCGCTGACGCCGCGCGCGGAGCTCGAGGGGCAGATGGGGGACCAGAGCGTGGGCCTGCAGGCGCGGATGATGTCGCAGGCGATGCGGAAGCTGGCCGGCAACCTGAACCGGACCCAGACCCTGTGCGTGTTCACCAACCAGATCCGGGAGAAGGTCGGCGTGATGTTCGGCTCGCCGGAGACCCAGCCCGGCGGCCGCGCGCTGAAGTTCTACTCCTCGGTCCGGCTCGACATCCGGCGGATCGAGACGCTGAAGGACGGCACCGAGGCGGTCGGGAACCGCGTCAAGGTGAAGGTCGTCAAGAACAAGGTCGCGGCGCCGTTCAAGCAGGCCGAGTTCGACATCGAGTTCGGCAAGGGCATCTCCACCTCGGGCTGCCTGATCGACTACGGGATCGAGCACAACATCATCACCAAGTCGGGCTCGTTCTTCTCGTATGGAGAAGAGCGGCTCGGGCAGGGCCGCGGCAATGCGAAGGCGTTCCTGGACGAGCACCAGGACACGGCCAAGGAGATCGAGGACAAGATCTACGCCGCGCTCGGGATCGGGCGTGACCTGGTCAAGCCGATCGAGGGGCGCGACGAGCCGCCGCAGCCGGATGACTCGAGCGCGCCCCCGTCTCGAGCGAAGCCGGATGCTGAGCGGGGCGCGCTCGAGGCGGTCGAGTCCGTCGAGGGTCGCGCCGCATAGCCGGCGAACCGGATCAGGTCGAGCGAGCGCTCGGGCTCGCCTACCGGCACCTCAACCGCCGCGATCGGACGGTCGCCGAGGTGCGCGCGCATCTGCTCGCGCGCGAGCTCGAAGCGGACGCGGTCGAGGCCGCGATCGACGAGCTGGTCGAGCAGCGGGTCCTCGACGACGAGCGCTTTGCCCGTCTGTTCGTGCAGGACAAGCGCGCGCTCGAGCAGTGGGGTGCGGACCGGATCAGGCGCGGGCTGTCCGCGCGCGGGATCGAACGCGAGCTGATCGAGCGGGAGCTCGCGGAGCCGGGGCTCGCGGACGGGAACGGCGGCGGCCTGGCCGGCGGTGGGCCCGACCCGGCCGATCCGTCCGCCGAGCCCGCTGCCGATGAGCGCGGCCGCGCGCTCGCGCTGCTCCGCCGCCGCTTCCCCGCACCGCCGCGCGAGCGCCGGGACCGCGAGCGGGCGCTCGGCGTGCTGCTCCGCAAGGGGTACGAGTACGAGCTGGCGCTCGAGGCGTTGGAGTGTCATTGCGCGGTTCACGGGTAACCTCCGAGCGCGGGAGAACCAATCGCTTCGAGGAGGAGTTGCCAGATGCGACGGCTATCGCGCGGTGCTGGATGGACGGCAATCGTCCTGATCGTCCTCTCGGTTGCCGCGGCGGGGGCGGCTCTCGCTGCGAAGGCGGGTGGCTACAGCGGCAGGACCTCGCAGCGTCAGAACCTGAGCTTCAACGTCTCGCGCGGGATGGTGCGCAACTTCAAGATCGTGGTCCACGACGGCTGCCCGGACGGGCACACGCTGATCGTCCACGCCTCGTATCCAGCGATGGCGGTCAGGAACGGCAGCTTCGGGGGGCTGTTCAAGCCCGTCGGCGGCCACGCGGGCGAGCAGGCGACGCTGAGCGGAAAGTTCGGCCGCCGCGGTGTCACGGGCAGCGTCCATGACACGAGCTTCAGCCCTCGCGAGAAGCGGCTGTGTCACGGCAACGCCAGCTTCAGCGCCCACCACTCCTGAGCGCCCACCGCTCCTGAGCGCCCGACGCACCCACCCGTAGGCGCCCAGACCACCGCCCAACCACCACCCGCCCGCGCCCGCTTCGCTGAACCGACCGCTGCGCGGTTTGCGCAGCCCGCGCCGCAGTATTACGATCCAGTCAGCGAACGAATGGCCCTCGGGCCGAAGAAAACACCAGGAAATTTCGTAGTTTCATTGGATACCGGATCAGTGTTGACGGCTATCTCCACCGGGCTGCCACGCCCGTCAGAACCCACGTTCACGACCAGCATCTAGCCGCCGCCTGAAGCGCGCAAGGCGCCCTGCCGGCATCCGTTCGTCCGTCCCGTACGGGCCACTCGGTCGCTCCCCACAACTGAAGCTGAGGAGAGGGTCCGGGTTAGCCGCCCGGACCGGGAGAGGATCGAACCATGGACATCATCGGTGCCGCAGCGCTGATCGCGGTCGGACTCGTGATCGCTGCGCTCGTGTACGGACGCACGCACCGCGCCGGCCCGGCTGGCCGGTCTTCGGACGCGAGCAACCGGGAGGGCACGAATCGGGAGTTGGCCGAGCGGACCGCCGCGATCGCGCGGCGCGAGGACGGGCTCGCCCAGCGGGACGCCGCGCTCGCCGGCCGCGACGCGCTGATCGAGCAGGAGCAGCACGCGCTCGACGGCCAGCGCCAGGAGCTCGAGCGGCTGCTCGAACAGGCCGCCGGGATGTCGGCGTCCCGCGCCAAGCAGCTGCTGCTCCAGCAGGTCGAGGAGGACGCCAAGCACGACGCCGCCCGGCGGATCCGGCAGATCGAGGAGGAGACCAAGCGCGAGGCGGAGCGCCGGGTGCGCAACATCCTCTCGGTCTGCATGCAACGGCTCGCCGCCGGCCACGCGAGCGAGACGACCGTGTCGGTTGTCCAGCTCTCCGGCGACGACATGAAGGGGAGGATCATCGGTCGGGAGGGGCGCAACATCCGCGCGCTCGAGAACCTGACCGGGGTCGACTTCATCATCGACGACACGCCCGGCGCGGTGGTGCTGTCCGGATTCGACGGGGTACGCCGCGAGATCGCGCGGCAGACACTCGAGAAGCTGCTGCAGGACGGCCGGATCCATCCGGCGCGGATCGAGGAGGCCTACTACCAGGCCAGGTCCGAGCTCGAGGAGCGGATGGTCGAGGCGGGGGAGGAGGCCATGTTCGAGGCCAAGGTCCAGGGCCTCGACCCGGAGCTGATCAAGATCCTCGGGCGGCTCAAGTTCCGCACCAGCTACGGCCAGAACGTGCTCGACCACTCGGTCGAGGTCTCGCGCCTCGCCGGGATGATGGCCGAGGAGCTCGGCGCCAGCCCGAAGACCGCGCGCCGGGCGGCGCTGCTGCACGACATCGGCAAGGCTGTCACCCACGAGATCGAGGGTCCGCACGCGCTCGTCGGCGGTGATCTCGCCCGCAAGTACGGCGAGTCCGAGGCCGTCGCCCACGCGATGGAGGCCCACCACAACGAGGTCGACCCGCAGACGATCGAGGCCGTGATCGTGCAGGCCGCCGACGCGCTCTCGGGGGCCCGCCCAGGCGCCCGCGGTGAGTCGCTCGACCAGTACGTCAAGCGGCTGCGCGACCTCGAGGAGCTGGCGATGCGCCACAAGGGCGTCGAGAAGGTCTACGCGATGCAGGCCGGGCGGGAGATCCGCGTGATGGTCGCTCCCGGTGCGATCGACGACGACTCGGCGACGCTGCTCTCCTACGAGATCGCGCGGGAGATCGAGAAGGAGCTCGAGTATCCGGGTCAGATCAAGGTCACGGTGATCCGCGAGTCGCGCGCGGTGGAGTACGCCCGCTGACGCGCACTAGGCACCGGTGATCAGCGCGTGAACGCCGGCGGGATCCGGCGTATGACGCACCGAGTTTGGGTATAACGAGGACGCGGGTCGTAACGCGGGAGGCGGCGGCTTCTAGGCCCGTAGCCGCCCAGAAAGGGACTGATGAAGAAGATCGCCTGGCCGGCTTCGCGTATGTCGACGCGTCTGCCGGTTCTCGTGTGCGCGGCGATGGCCGTGTGCGCACTGGCGGCGACCGGCGCGAGCGCATCGCCGCTCACCTCGCACGGTCAGCTGCTGAAGGTCGGGCCGCGTCTGCGGTCGAACACGAACACGAGTGGCAACTGGTTCGGCTACAACCAGGGGACGCTCGAGCAGGGCACGAAGCTGTTCAACTCGATCGGCGGGCAGTGGACGGTGCCGACGGTGACGCAGCACACCACGGGGCAGGCGGAGGCCTCCTCCGACTGGATCGGGATCGGCGGCGGCTGCATCGACGCGGGTTGCACCGCGACCGACTCGACGCTGATCCAGACCGGCACCGAGCAGGACGTGAGCGCCACCGGGCAGGCGACGTACAACGCCTGGTACGAGCTCGTCCCCGTGCCGGAGCTCCAGATCACGAGCCTGACGGTCCATCCGGGCGACCGGATGTCGGCCTCGATCTCCGAGGTCGTCAGCGATTCGAACGTGTGGAACATCTCGCTCAAGGACCTGACGACCGGACAGTCGTTCTCGACGACCGTCCCGTACCCCTCGACTCACACCACCGCGGAGTGGATCGAGGAGACGCCGCTCGAGATCGGGACCAACGCCGGCTTCGCCGCGCTCCCGAACCTCTCGAACCCGGCATTCGGGTCCGCGACGACCAATGGCCAGCCGGCCAACCTCAAGGCGTCCGAGGAGCTCGACCTGACGGACTCGAACGGCAACGTGATCGGCGCCCCATCGGCACCGAACGCGACGGCCGACGGCTTCGACGCCTGCACCTGGGCGACGAGCTGCAGCTGAGTCCCAGTACGAGTTGAGCGGGTCCGCCGCGCGCCGCACTGCGGCGCGTGGCGGGCGCGCCGCTCGGCTTCGTCAATCGCCGTGGTGATGGTGGTGGAGCGCACCGGGCGCCGTCCACGCCCCGAAGTGCGGGATCAGCACGATCGCCACCACGACTCCGGCAACGACGGCGCCGGCGATCGCGATCCATCGCCCGGCCGCGCCTTCGCCGCCCGCGAACGAATGCCCGCCCTCGCTCGCCGACGGCGCGCGCAGCAGTTCCCCGATGCGGGGCAGATGGCCGAGCACGTGCAGCCCCGCGAACACGATCCACACGATGAAGCTCACCTTGTGGACCGACTGCCATGGCCCGCGATCCCGCGGTCCGAGGAACAGCAGCACGATCCCGCTCGCGAACACGATCACGGTCGTGGCGACGACCACCGGCGCGATCGATCTCAGCGCCCACACCGGCGGACCGCGGTCCACGTACTGTGCGTCGTGCGTGTAGTAACGGATGAACCGGTAGCCGGTGCTCGCCAGCTTCAGTGCGAGCGGTCCGAGCAGCAGTAGCCCGAGGAACAGGTGCAGCCAGATCAGCTGCCCGATCTGCACGATCGTCACCCCGAGCACCGCGAGCAGCACGATCAGCACGATCCCGGTGGCGGTGGTCAGCCACCCGTTCCCGTCTACGCCGCCCGCGAGCAGGCGTGTACGCGGCGCATCGCTGATCATCGACAAAGTGTCCGCTTTGGCGCTGAAGCATGATTCAGCGGTATATGAGAATGCTCTTGTTCTGCACAGACCCAGACCGCGGGAGCGCAAGGATCAAAGAGTGACCCCCCTGATTCTCGTGATCGAAGACGAACCCGGGATCGTCGACTTCCTCGAGCGAGGGCTGGCCGCGCACGGGTTCGAGGTCACGTCGGCGACCGACGGCGACAGCGGCATCGAGCAGGCGCTGCACGCCGACGTCGACCTGATCGTGCTCGACCTGATGCTCCCGGGTGCCAGCGGGCTGGAGGTGCTCGAGCGCGTGCGGCAGGCGAAGCCGACGCTGCCGGTGATCGTGCTGACCGCGCAGGGAGACGTCGAGCATCGAGTCACCGGCCTGGACGCCGGCGCCGCCGACTACATCGTCAAGCCGTTCTCGCTGTCCGAGCTCGCCGCGCGGATCCGGGCTCAGCTCCGGATCGCGTCGCAGGCGCCGCAGACGACGCTCTCGGCCGGCGACATCGAGGTCAACCTGATCACCAGGGAAGTCCGGCGCAACGGCGAGCTGATCCGCCTCTCGACCACCGAGTTCGAGCTGCTCGCGTACCTGATGCGCAACCGCGGTCACGTCCTGACCCGAGAGCAGATCCTCCGCGTGGTCTGGGGATACCAGTACGACCCGGGCACCAACGTCGTCGATGTCTACGTCGGCTACCTCCGGCGCAAGCTGAGGAAGGGGGGCGCCTCCGCGCCGATCGTCACGATCCGCTCGGTGGGCTACCGCTTCGATGCGCAGGATTAGCGCCGCGCTGCCGGCGGGGCTGCAGTGGCGGCTGACCGCCTGGGTCGCGGGGGTGATGGTGGTGTCCGCGGCGGTGGTGTTCGTCGTCGTCTACCAGGACACCGGGAGGCAGCTCCGCAGCCAGATCGACCGGAGCCTCTCCGGCCAGGTGGCGCAGCTCTCGGACACACTGACTCCGTTCGCGGGTCGCTCGCCCGCGGTTGTCTCAGCGGCCGCGAGGCGATATCTGCGCCAGCAGCGCTACAGCGCCAGCTCGACGCTGCTGTTCGTGCTGATCCCCGGCGGCGCGACCGTCAGCAACCACCCCGAGGTGTTCGGCGAGCCGCGGCCCGAGCCGGGCGAGAGCCTCGCAGAGCAGGCGCACGAGAACGCGTCCGGTCGCCAGCTGCGGATCGTCCGGCCCGGCTTCTCGACGGGCCACGTCCCGGACGTCGGCCCGATGCGGGTCCTCGAGCGGACGGTCGACCTGCGCACCGTCCGGCCGGTCGTCGCAGCGGGCGCACCACTGCAACTGGTCGAGAACGCCCAGCACGACGTCGCGAGGGCGTTCCTACTCGCCGGTGGGATCGTCCTCGTGCTCGCGCTGATCGCGTCCTACCTCGCGGGCGCGCGGGTCTCGGCGCCGCTGCGGAGGATGGCCGCTGTCGCCGCGCGGGTGGACGAGGGCGAGCTCGAGCCGCGGATGGAGGTCGGGGCCCGTCGCGACGAGGTCAGCGCGCTGGCCGACTCGTTCAACCGGATGCTCGACCGCCTCGCCGAGGCGTTCTCGGGCCAGCGCGAGTTCGTCGCCGACGCCTCACACGAGCTGCGGACGCCGCTGACCGTGATCCGTGGCCAGCTCGAGGTGCTGGCCGCGCAGCAGGACCCGTCCGAGGAGGAGGTCCACCGCGTCGAGCGGCTGGTGCAGGCCGAGATCGCGCGGCTCAGCCGGATGGTCGACGACCTGCTGCTCCTGACCCAGGCCGACCGTGTCGACTTCCTCCGTCCCGAGCGGATCGACGTCCACCAGTTCGTCGACGAGCTGTGGGACGGGCTGAGCCTGACCGCCGAGCGCCGCTTCGAGCTCGCGCCGGTGCCCGAGGGCACGCTCAACGGCGATCCCGACCGGCTCGCGCAGGCGGTCCGCAACCTCGCACGCAACGCGATCGAGCACACCGTCGAGCCGGACGGCCTCGTGCGGCTCGAAGTCGACACGGTCGTCCCCGACAGGCTGCGGTTCACGGTGACCGACGACGGCCCCGGGATCCCCGCGAACGAGCGCGACCGGATCTTCGAGCGCTTTCACCGGGTCGACCGCGGGCGCAGCCGCAACGATGGCGGGGCCGGCCTCGGCTTGGCGATCGTCCGCGCGATCGCCGAGGCTCACGGGGGGCGGGTCACGGCGGTCGACCCCCGCAACGGACAGGGCGCAACCGTCGAGCTCGTGGTGCCCGGATTCACCGCCGTTACCCTTGGACGGCGGTGAAGAGCTACCACGTCACCACGTTCGGCTGTCAGATGAACGAGCACGACTCGGAGCGGATGAAGGGGATGCTCGAGTCGCTCGGGTACGCCGAGGCCCCGACCCGCGCGGGCGCCGACCTGATCCTTTTCAACACGTGCTCGATCCGCGAGAAGGCCGACGAGCGGTTCATCGCCCACCTCGGCGAGGCCAAGGCGCTCAAGCGCGAGCGCCCCGGGGTCGTTGTCGGGGTCGGCGGGTGCTGGGCGCAGTCGGTCAAGGAGGAGGTGTTCGCGCGGTTCCCGTTCGTCGACGTCGCGTTCGGGCCCGGTCAGGTCCACAAGCTCGCGGAATTCCTCACAACGGACAGCCTCACCGCTCAGGGGTTCTTCGAGTTCGAGTCGTTCACCGGACGGCTTCCCGGCAAGCGCGCCCGCGAGCACCAGGGGTGGGTGCAGATCAGCGTCGGCTGCAACTGTGTCTGTTCCTATTGCATCGTGCCGGCTACGCGTGGCCGGGAGGTGTCGCGTCCGTCGCATGAACTGGTCGACGAGGTCGAGCGCCTCGCCGCCGACGGCGTTCGCGAGGTCACGTTGCTCGGGCAGAACGTCAACTCCTACGGCCGCGATCTGCCGCGCGAGCGGCGCGTCTCGTTCGCGGAGCTGCTGGCGATGGTCGACGCGGTCGACGGGATCGACCGGATCCGCTACACGAGCCCCCACCCGAAGGACATGCGCGAGGACGTGATCCGCGCCCACGCCGATCTGGATGCGCTGTGCGAGCACATCCACCTGCCGCTGCAGTCGGGGTCATCGGAGATCCTCAAGCGGATGCGCCGCACCTACACGCGCGAGCGCTACCTCGACCGGGTCGCGATGATCCGCGAGCACGTGCCCGACTGCGCGCTCACCACCGACATCATCGTCGGGTTCCCGGGGGAGACCGAGGACGACTTCCGCCGGACGCTCGAGGTCGCGGAGGAGGTCGGCTACGACGGCGCGTTCACGTTCATCTATTCGCCCAGGCGCGGGACCGAGGCCGCGACGTTCGACGACCACCTCCCGCACGAGGTCAAGGTCGAGCGGATGGAGCGCTTGGTCGAGGTGATCCAGCGCCGCGCCCGTGAGCGCGCGCAGCGGTTCGTCGGGCGCACGGTCGAGGTGCTGGTCGAGGGCCCGTCGCGGACCGACCCGGCGCGGCTGCGCGGCCGCTCGCGCCACAACAAGGTCGTCAACTTCAGCGGCTTCGGCGCGCCCGGCGAGCTCGTGCACGTCGAAATCGACGCCGCGACCAGCCAGACGCTGTCCGGTTCTGGGAGGATTGCGTCGTATGCCCGGTGAGCCGCTCGTCCTGATCCACGGGTTCTCGGCGACCCGCAGCGTGTGGCAGCCGCTGCTCGAGTCGCTCGAGCGCGACCACCAGGTGCTGGCGGTCAACCTCGCCGGGCACGTCGGTGGTCCGGAGATTGCGGACGGCACCAACGTCTCGATCGGCGCGCTCGTCGACGCGGTCGAGCGCGACATGGACGCGGTCGGGTTCGAGACCGCGCACCTCGTCGGCAACTCGCTCGGCGGCTGGATCTCGCTCGAGCTCGCCAAGCGCGGTCGCGCGCGGTCGGTCGTCGCGATCGCCCCCGCCGGCGGCTGGGAGCAGGGCACGCGCGAGGAGAAGCGGCTGCGGACGCTCTTCACCCGCAACCATCGGATGACTAGCAAGCTGCTGCCGCGGATCGAGCGGATGATGCGCCGGCCGCGCCTACGCCGGATGCTGCTCTCGCAGGTCGCCGCACGCGGAGACCGGATCCCCGCCGCCACCGCCGCGCAGCTGATCCGCGACTCGCTCGACTGCTCGGTCTACTTCGAGCTGATGGACGCGATCCTGCGCGACGGGCCACCGCAGTCGTTCGACGGGCTGTCCGTGCCGGTGTTGCTGGTGTGGGGCACCCGCGACCGGATCCTCCCGCCGAAGCGCTACTCCGAGCGGCTGCGGCGGATGCTGCCCGACGCGGAGTGGGTGGAGCTGAAGGGGCTCGGCCACATGCCGATGTCCGACGATCCGGAGCTCGTCGCCCGCACGATTTCGTCTTTCGTGGCGCGCGCCGGCGACCGCCCGGCGGTCGCGGCCTGAGCTTCACGGCCGCGCACCGTGGCGGCGACGGGCCACCGCTCGTCCTGATCCACGGGTTTACCGACACGTGGCGGACATGGGAGCTGGTGCTCCCGTCGCTCGAGCGCCGCCACGAGGTGCTCGCGCCGACGCTTCCCGGTCACGCGGGCGGCCCCGAGATCGACGGCGCCGTTACCCCCGATGTGCTGGTCGACGCGGTCGAGCGGGCGATTGACGAGGCGGGGTTCGAGATTCCGTACGTCGTCGGGAACTCGCTCGGCGGGTTCGTCGCGCTGGCGCTCGCGGCCCGGGGCCGCGCCCGCACGGTCGTCGCGCTCGCTCCCGCGGGCGGCTGGGCGCCCGGCGATCGAGGCGCCGCCGACGCGATCGAGCACCACCGGACCACGCAGGAGCTGGTCCGCGGCGCGGCGCCATACGCCGACCAGATCGTCTCCTCGCCCGAAGGGCGGCGGCGGGCCTCCGAGTACCTGACGGTCGAGTTCGAGCACATCCCGCCGGATTTGCTCGCCCACCAGATTCGAGGCGCGGCCAGCTGCCCGGCCGCGCTGCCGCTGCTCGAGCACCTCGCCGTCGAGGGCTACAGGCTCGACACGGAACGGATCACGTGCCCGGTCAGGATCGTCTGGGGCACGGAGGACCGGATCCTGCCGTGGCCCGTGGCGGCGCGGCGCTACCGCGACGACTTGCTGCCGAACGCCGACTGGGTGGTGCTCGACGGCGTCGGCCACTGCCCGCAGCTCGACGTGCCGGCCGAGACCGCCGAGCTGATCCTCTCCTTCGCCACGGCGCCCTAGCCGAAGCCGACGAGCGCGATCGTCCCGTGGGCGACGCTGGTGCCCGCCGCCAGCGACAGGTCGGCCGGGAGGTGGTTCCCGAGCGTCGTGGCGAGCAGCTGTCGGCCTCGTGCGGAGATCGTGAAGAACACATAGCCGGCCTCCTCGCCGCCGATCATCTCGGTTCCGGTCTTCGCGATCGTCACCCCGCCGACCTTGATCGTCGCGGCGATGTGGCACGGGGTCGGCGAGGCACACGCCGCGAGGATCCCGGCCATCCCGCGCGAGGGTACGAAGTCGGTCGTCCCCAGGATCCGCACCGGCGGGGCCTGCGTGACCGTCCGCGAGGGGGCGGGGCCGATCGTCTGAAAGCGGATCAGCGATAGCGGAGCGGTCGCCCGGCTGCCGCCCGTCTCGCGCAGTGCGAGCTGTACCGGGAGCTTTCCGCCGGCGGCGTTCGCGAGCATGAACCGCCCCGTCTGCGTGAGCGTGAAGTAGAGGATTCCGGTCCAGCCGCTGGGGATCGATTCGGTGCCCGTGGTCGCGATCACGACGCCGCCCGAAGTCACCGTCGTGGCGACGTGGCAGGTGTGGCCCGCGTAGCAGCCGGCCGGGATCCCGCCTGTCCCGTTCTGGCTGACGAACGCGCTGTGCCCGAACACCGCCAGGTGCGCGGGCGCCGTCGCGGGCGCCGAGGTCGCGAGCACCTGACTGTTCGGGCCCAGCGCCTGCACGGCGAAGTACGGGGACCCGTTGGGCAGCTTGAACGTGGCGCGAGTGCCGTGCGCAGCTCCGCCGCCGGCGGAGCTCAGCGCGTTCTTGCTGACGCCCGCGAGCACGCGCCAAGCCTTCAGACCCGATCCCGTCCAGGAGGCGCCGATCGAGGTTGTCCCGTCGGCACCGGACGAAATCGTCACCGTCGGCGGCTTCGGGGGCGTCGGCGTCGTCGGCGGGCCGGCGCCGGAGCTGGTGCCGGCCGTGGCGCCGTCGATGTAGTCCCCGTCGATATCGAGCGTGGCGCCCCCGTAGGTCTCGGTGTGGTCGCCGCTGTACTGGTGCAACCGCTGGTGGTCCGGCCAGTCCGACGACGGGACGTATGGGTCGCTGGTGCTCTGCTCGCCATTCCAGTCGGCGATCCAGAGGTCGTCAGGCTCGAGGTAGCCGCTGTGGTAGCGGGCGACGAGATCGCTGATCCCGGAGCTTCCGCTGCTGTAGACGCCGGACAGGTACCCCTTGGCGTGCAGCTCGGCGGTCCACGCCGCCAGGAACGACATCACCGCCGAGGTGTTCGAGCCGCCGGTCGGGTACCCCTCCATGTCGTCGTAGACCGGGTTGCCGGACGGGATCCCGAGCGCCTGGGCCTGGGCGATCGCGTCATCGGCGGCGGCCGTTCCCTGCGTCTCGGCCTGACTCGTGGTCATCCCGGTGCAGCCGCAGCTGTTGCTCGGAGCTTGCAGCCCTACGTAGATCGGGATCAGATGCCAGCCCGAGGCGACCTCGGTCGCGACCCAGCTCTTGGTCAAATTGCCCTGCGAGCAGGCCGCGTTGACGCCCCCGATGTAGACGCCGATCCCGCGGTAGCGCGAGGCCGACCACGCGGACATCGTCCGCGTCGAGGGCGTGTCGCAGACATCGAATCCGGGGCCGGTGTAGACGGACGCGGCACGTGCCCGGAGGGACGCCGCGGCGGTCCTGGCCGCGGGCGGCCCCGGAGTGATGCCACGGGTCCCGGCGGCGGTCGTGATCACGCGGACGCCGTTGCCGTGTGGCTCGAGCAGCATCGAGGACGCGTGGCCGGCGGCGTGCGCCGGACAGTCCTGCTGCGCTCCGGGTACTCCGAGATAGACGGCGTGGCGGTCGAATCGCACGCAGGTGCGCGGGTGGCGGGCCAGGTCGTAGACCGGCCAAGAGGGCGGGACGGCCACGGCGTGGCCGTGGTAGCGGACGATTTTGCGCTCGGGCGCTTGCGCCGCGAGCGCGGGAACCGCGCCGCAGCCGAGCGCAACGAGCAAAGCAACGCTCCCACGCCTCACTTGCCCACATAACACCGCCACGCGCAGAACGTAGCGCTACGCGGAACGGTGAGAGCGTTATTGCTCGCCCGCGCCGACCGCCCGCAGCAGCCGCATGGCCGTGTGGGCGTTGGCCGGGTAGAACGCCTCGATCGCGAGCTCGGACAGCGTCACGTCGACGGCGGTTCCGAACGTCGAGATCGTCGAGAAGAAGGCGAGCTCGGGCCCGCCCTCGGGGTCGCGGAGCCTCAACGGCAGCACGATGTCGACCGGATGATGCTCGCCGTGGGGCGGCGTCTCCACGACCCCGGGATAGGCGCGGAGCTCGTCATACAGCCGCTCGAGCCGTGGGTCGCCGGTGATCTGCAACTGGCGGCGGATCCGGTGCATGAGGTGGGCGCTCCACTCCGGCAGGTTGAGCGTTCTCGGCGCCATCCCATCCGGATGCAGCGCGATCCGCATCCCGTTCGCGGGCGGCGCGAGCAGCTCCGGCGCGACGCCCTCGAGCAGCACGTCGAGCGCGTCGTTGGCGGAGATCAGGTCGTGGTAGCGGTTGACCACCACCGCCGGGTAGGGCTCGTGTGCTCGCAGAAACCGCTCGAGCGCCTGACGGACGGTCTCCATCTCCGGCGTGTCGAGCGCGCGCTCGGTGTACACCGGGGCGTAGCCGGCCGCCAGCAGCAGCGAGTTACGTTCGCGCAGCGGCACCTCTAGCTCCTCCGCCAGCCTCAGCACCATCTCGCGACTGGGACGCGACCGTCCGGTCTCGATGAAGCTCACATGACGCGAGGAGACCGACGCCGACAGCGACAGCTCGAGCTGGCTCAGGTTGCGCCGCCGCCGCCAGCCGCGCAGCAGCTGGCCGATTGCCGGGGGCGTGTCGGTGACGGCCATGCGCACACCGTAGCGGCCGGCCGGCGGCGTATCGATTACCTGGGAGGTAAGCGCTCACGTGACCGCCGTGCGCTCGCTCGGCGGCAGCAGCCGTGACAGCGCCGCTACCGCGACCAGCGTCACCGCGAGCTCGCCGACGGCCAGCTCGAACGCGTGCGCGTAGCCGGCGTGGAGCGCGCCGAAGAAGATCACGCCGGTGATCGCGACGCCGAGCGCGTTGCCGACGTTCTGGACGGTCGTGGCCATCCCGGATGCGGCTCCGGCGTGCTCGGGGTCGACCCCCTGAAGGATCGTGGTCGCGAGCGGTGCCAGAACCAGCCCCATGCCCGCGCCGACCAGCAGCAGGCCGGGCGCCAGCACCACGACCGAGCCGCCGACGCCGACCTCGGCGACGGCCAGCAGCAGCAGCGCGTGCCCGGCCGCGAGCACGAGCGCGCCGGCGGCGATCACCCGTCGGCCGTGGCGCATCACGAGCGACGGAGCCGCGACCGACGCCGCCACGTAGGCGACCGCGAGGATCGTGAACACGAGCCCCGCCGGCAGCGGCCGCAGGCCGCGCCCCTGCTGGAGGTAGAGCGCGAGCACGACGAAGAACGACGCCTGGCCGGACCAGAACCCAAGCTGCGCGACCAGCCCGCCGCTGAACGAGCGGTGGCGGAACAGGGATGGGTCGACCAGCGGCGCCCCGCCGGCTCGGTGCAGCCGCCGCTGCTGGGCCACCAGCGTGGCGAGCAGTACCGGCGCGATTGCCAGCGAGATCCAGGTCCAGGTCGGCCATCCGTGCTGGCGTCCCTCGACCAGCGGCAGCAGCACCGCGGTGAGCGAACCGGTGACGAGGAGCGTCCCGATCCAGTCGAGTCCGGGCGCCTTGCTCGCTCGCGACTCAGGGATCACCCGCCGGGACAGGATCAGCGCCACCGCTCCGATCGGCACGTTGATCAGGAACACGGAGCGCCACCCGAGCCCGGCTGGGTTTGCGGCGATCAGAGCGCCGCCGATCAGCTGCCCGCCGACCGCCGCGAGGCCCATCACGGTCGCATACGCACCGAGCGCGCGCACCCGGTCCTCGCCGCTGTAGAGGACGCCGATGATCGACAGCACGTTTGGCATCAACAGTGCCGCGGAGACGCCCTGGACCAGACGGGCGAGGACGAGCTCGGTCGGCGTCGCGGCCGCCCCGCAGGCCGCGGACGCGATCGTGAACAGCGCCAGCCCCACGGCGAATACCCGCCGGCGGCCGAAGCGGTCGCCGAGCCGGGCGCCGGTGATCAGGAACACGGCCGAGGTCAGCGCATAACCGGCGACCACCCATTCGATCGAGCCCGCGCTCGCGTGGAGCTGGGACTGGATCGACGGCAGCGCGACGTTGACGATGAAGAAGTCGAGGACGACCATGCAGGTCCCCGCCAGCAGCACGGGGAGCGGAGCCCAGCGGCTGCGCTGCGCGCGCGAGCGGATGCCGGGCCTTCTGAGTGTGGATGCGATTTGTGTTGTGCTCATGCCCGGCACGATCGCCTGCGCCGGGCCGTCCGTCGATTACCTGTGCGGTAGCGCGATTACCTCAGGCGTCAGCGCGCGGGTTAGAGTCGCCCTGGACGCATGCAGATCCACGCGCTGAGCACCGGAACGGTGAGCCTCAAGCGGGCGTTCCTGTTCGCGCGCCAGGACTGGCGCCGCCAGCTCGACCTGTTCCTTCCCGGCCCGTTCTCCGAGCCGCTCCCGATCCACTGCTGGGCGATCGAGCACGACGGACGCCTGACGCTGGTCGACGCGGGGGAGACCGCGCTCGTCAAGAACATCCCCTTCGCCCGCTTTCAGGTTGCGCCCGACGGCGAGCTGCCGGCCGCGCTGCGGTCGGCGGGCCTGGACCCCCACGCGGTGGACACGCTAGTGCTCACGCACATGCACGGCGATCACATCGACGGCGCCGTGCACGTCCACAGGCCCGCGCTAGTAAACGAAGTGGAGCTCGAGTTCTCCGCCTCGGCAGGCGCGCGCTTCATGCAGAAGGTCCTACGCCAGCCGATCCCGACCCGGGTCGAGTTCCAGCCTTTCGCTCTCGATGGCGGCCCGTTCGGGGCGTTTGAGCGGAGCAAGCCGCTGAGCGACGACGGCCGGATCGTCGCGGTCGACACTCCCGGCCACACCCCAGGTCACATCTCGGTCGTGTGCATCGACGACGAGGGACGGCACGTGCTGCTGGCGGGCGACGCGACCGACAGCCTCGAGCAGCTGCGCGCTTTGCGGCCCGACGCGGTCGCGCCGAAGCCCGACGTGTATGTGCGCACGATCGAGACGATCCTCGCCCACGCCCAAGAGCACCCGACCGTGTTCCTGCCGTCCCACGACCCGGAGTCGGTGGCGAGGCTGGCGGCGGGCGAGACGTTGTAGGGGGCTCGCGCCGCTTTCCCGGTCCCGCTCCCAGGCGGCGCCCGAACTCAACGCCGCCTGGGGAGCGCGGGGGATCGTCAGTTGAGCTTCCAGACCCACCTGCATCCGTGCCGGCCTGCGTATCGAGCCGCTCGCGGCCGCACGAGAGCCGTATTGAACTTGCCGGGGCCGCAGTTGACCCACGCGTAGTCGCCGAGAGCCCAGATCCGGTTCTTCCCGCGACCGCCGTATACGTGGTCGTGTCCGCCGCCCAGGTCGATCCGGGCGCCGCCGTTGCCGCCGTAGACGGTGTCGTTGCCGTTGCCGGCCGTGATCCAGTCGCGACCGTTGCGGCCGTGGACGCGGTCATTGCCCTGTCCGACAGCGATGCGGTTGAACCCGCCGCCGGCCCAGACCCGGTCATTTCCGTTGCCGTCGTACAGGTGCTGGTTGCCGCCGCGGCCGTCGATGCAGTCGTTCCCGCCCAGACCGGCTACGCGCTCGTAAGCGCCCAAGGCCAGAATCCGGTCTGAGAACAACGTGCCCAGGACGCGCCCTCGGCGTTTGGTAGCAATCAGCGCATACTTGGGACCCGGTCCGTTGAGGCACGGGCTGTGGTGGTGCTTGCGGGCGACCGGTAGGGGAACTACGGTGCCCCCGCTGGGCCCTTGAAACGGTTTGCTGACGTAGATGACCGTCTGGCCGCCGTTGACGAAGATGACGCACTCCTGCGCGGGCACGTCCAGCGTGGAGCCTGGCGGACAGATCTCCAGCACCGGGGGTGCGCCTGCGGCCCCAGCGCACACGTCCGATCCGCTCTGGGTCACTTTCGCCTCTCCGACCACGATCTCACTCCCATCAGCGAGGTGGACGTCGAGGACGCGCTCGGTCAGCGAGGTCGCCGTCTTGATCTGCTCGTTGATGGACATGTACGCGCCGCCGCCGAGCGGGATCGTCGCCGGCTGGCCGGGCGCTGGAGGCTTCTGCGGTGTGCCATTCACGTCGACCACGTTCAGCGTGGACTGTCCGGAGGCGACCGTCTGGTTGTTCTCGCAGGCGTAGCTGGCGTTGGCCTGCGCCGGCCCGACGATCGTGATCGTGCCGCTGGATGTGGGGATCGTGACCCCCTGGATCGACGCGACGGACGCAGCTCCTGGCGCCGTCGCTCCCCCCACCGAACCCGTTGCGTAAGTGAACGCCCCGGCAGGCCCCGCGGTGAGCGACGTTACGCCCGCCTGGGGCAACGAAACCGTGCTCACACCGGCGCTGTCGGTGGCACATGGATACGTCTGATCGTTGGCCACCGCCGGCTCTATCGGCGAGCCGCCGAGCTCCACCCGGGCTACGCTGGCGCGACAACCAAACGGCGCGGCCAACGCGGCCCTCGAATGGTTGCCAGCGTACGCCTGAGCCGTCCCGGCCACCGCCAGCAGCGTGGTTAGCGCCAGACCGGCGAGCACGGGCACAAATCCCTTGCCGCGATACATGTCCCGCTCCTTTCCTGGGTCACCGGTGGACCTGGAACCACCCACGACCCGTGCCCGCAGATGCGGGCTGACTATTCCCTGGATCGCGGCCGTGGAGCCGCGTGGGGGCTAAATACCCCTGTTTCTGGAGCCTCAGTCAACAAATTTCGGTCAAGAGCGGATCGTCAGGCGCCGCGCCAAACGGGTTCATCCGTCCCTCATGCGAACATATGTTCTATGCGCTGGGACAACCTGCTCGAGCAACAGGACGAGCACGCCCGCCTGCCCGGATACCGAGACGGGGCGGTGGTGCGCCATTTCGAGGCTCCAGGCCGGGTCCAGACAAGGTTCTACGAAGTCCGCGCGAAGTCGATCCTGAACCGGGTACCGGCCGCGAGCCGGATGCCGTTCAAATGGACGATCAACGGCTATCGCGGCTGCTCGCACGCTTGCCGCTATTGCGAATGGGGAGGCACGCCGATCCTGATGGCCGACGGTCGCCACAAGCCGCTCGAGTTACTCGAGACAGGGGACGAGATCTACGGCACGGATCGCCTCGGCGGCAAGTACCGCAAGTACGTCCGCACGGTCGTGCTCGATAAGTGGATCACGATCAAGCCCGCGTACCGCGTCGTCTTAGAGGACGGGACCGAGCTGATCACCAGCGGCGATCACCGCTTTCTGAGCAATCGCGGTTGGAAGCACGTGTTGAACAGCTCGCGGTCAGAGCCGGACCGGCCGCACCTGACGAAACGGAACTGGCTCGCGGGGACAGGTGCATTCGCGGCGCAGCCTGTTGAGAACAGCGACTACCGACGCGGCTATCTCTGCGGCATCTTGCGCGGCGACGGCCACATTGGGTCGTACGCCTACGAGCGGGCGGGCCGGACTCACGGCAACGTCCACAGCCTGCGTCTCGCGCTGACTGATATCGAAGCCCTGCGGCGCGCTCGGGACTTTCTCGAGGGCGAGGAGATCGCGACGAGGATGTGGCTGTTCAAGCGGGCCTCGGGCGCCCACCGGGAGATGGTCGCGATCGGTTCGCAGTCGGCGTCGCTGGTGGAGCGCGCGAGAGGGCTCGTCCGATGGCCAGAAGCGCCGAGCGACCACTGGTGCAAGGGCTATCTCGCCGGAATCTTCGACGCCGAGGGCTGCAGGAGCGACTTCGCGCTCAGGATCTCCAACACCGACCCCGAGATCCTTGCGTGGACGGACCGGTGCGCGAAGCGACTCGGCTTCGATGTGGCGGTCGAGGACCCGAACAAGCAGAACGGCCTCAAGGTGATCCGCATCCGAGGCGGGCTCTCCGAGCATCTCCGCTTCTTCCACCTCACCGACCCCGCCATCACCCGCAAGCGGTCGATCGAGGGCGAGATGGTCAAGACGTTTTCAAATCTCCGGGTCGAGGCGATCGAGCCGCTCGGCAGAGCGCTGCCGCTCTACGACATCACGACCGCGACCGGTGACTTCATCGCCAACGGCGTCGTCTCGCACAACTGCTTCGCTCGCCCTACCCACACGTATCTCGACTTCAATGCCGGCCGCGATTTCGAGCGAGAAATCGTCGTGAAGGTGAACGCTCCCGAGCTGCTTCGGGTCGAGCTGGCGCGGCCGTCGTGGGAGGGGGAGCACGTGGCACTCGGGACGAACACGGACCCCTACCAGTGGGTCGAGGGGCGCTACAAGCTGATGCCCGGGATCTGGGAGGCGATGCGGGACGCGGCCAACCCGTGCTCGGTGCTGACCAAATCGCCGCTGTTGCTGCGTGACCTCGAGCTGATGAAGCAGATCAACGAGCGAACCGACTTCAGCGCGGCGCTGTCGGTGCCGACGCTCGACGAGAAGGCTTGGCGGGCGACCGAGCCCCACACTCCGAATCCGAGGGCGCGGCTCGAGGCGGTCGGGGAGTTGACGCGGGCCGGAATCCGGACCGGAGTGCTGATCGCGCCGCTGATGCCGGGCATCAACGACGCGCCCAAGCAGATCGAGCCGATCCTCGAGCTCGCGGCGGAGGCGGGCGCCGCGTACGTGACCGGAATCGCGCTCCATCTGCGCGGCGAGGTGCGGGACCTGTGGTTTGAGTGGCTGCGCGAGCGCCGCCCCGACCTGGTCCCCCGCTACGAGCGGTTGTATCGCCGTGGCGCGTACGCGCCGCCCGAGGAGCGCCGTAGGCTGGCGGAGCTGGTGCAGGGCACCGAGTTCGACCCCGCAGGCAGGCTCGCGACGAGCACCGGGCACAGCGGATTTGTGCGCGGGCGCACACAAAATCCCCCAACGAAAGAGCAAACGCACCTGAAACAAGAGCAGGGACGGCTGTTCTAAGGTGGACCGGAGCCCGATGCGAGACAAACTCAGAAGACAGAAGGAACTGCACCTGGAGCGGATGTTCGAGACCCGCAGCGAAGCGTGGGAGCGGGTCGGGCTGGACGTGACCGTCAACAAGCGCGTGATCCGCCGGGCGCAGATCGAGATCGTGCTGCTGGTACCGGTGCTGATCGGGGTGCTCGTGCTCTACGCGCACCGCGATGACATCCTCGGCAAGCAGACCGCCCACCAATACAGCGGCTGGATCCAGTGGGGGACGGTCGCGGTGCTGCTAGTGGTCGGCTGGGCGCTCGCGCGGGACATCGGACGCGCGGCGGGACCGACGATGTTCAGGCGGATGGATCCAGGGACCGCCGGCACGGTTGGGTTCATCATCCGGCTGTTCACGCTCGCGATCACCGTGCTGATCGCGCTGAGCGTCGCGGGCGTGAACACGGCCTCGCTGATCGCCGGAAGCGCGTTCACCGCGGTGGTCCTGGGGCTCGCGGCGCAGCAGACGCTCGGCAACCTGTTCGCCGGGCTGGTGCTGCTCACCGCCCGGCCCTTCCGGGTCGGCGAGCGCGTGCGGCTGCAGGCCGGCGCGCTCGGTGGCATCCACGAGGGGATCGTCAGCTCGCTCGGGCTCATGTACACGACGCTGGCTCGCGGCGAGGACCAGGTGATGATCCCCAACAGTGGCGTGATCTCGGCCGTCGTGGTTCCGCTGAAGGAGCCCGAGCCGGTCGACGTGCGGGTGCGCCTCAGCTCCGGCATCCGGCCGAGCCAGGTGCAGGCGATTCTCGACGAGCAGGTCTCGACGTTGACCCGCAGCGCGCCGAACGTCCTGCTCGAGGAGATCGACGGCGCCGACGTCGTCGTCAGGATCCAGGCCACGCCCGAGCACGCGAGCGAGGGCGCGCAGCTCGCCGACGAGGTGATCGCCGCGCTCTCGAGCGTCACCGGCGAGCATGAGCTCTCGCAGCAGCGACGGGTTCCAGGCGAGCAGGACAGGGCGGACGACCGCGAGGGTGGGCACGACGGAGCGCCACGCGCCTCTCGCGCCGAGCCGGGGGAGCGCCGGGAACCGGCGACCCGCGGCCGCTTCAGCTAGGCCGCTTGTCAGTCTGGCCGGCCGCCAGCTCGCTCGCGACCCGGCCGCCGCCGATCTTCCGCTGGACGCTCGCGGCGAGTTCCGGGGCGACGCTGGCGAAGCCCGCTCCCAGCCGCAGCCCGAGCGGCGCGACCTCGACTTCGGCGCGGTTGCGCTCGACCGCGCGGACGACGCCGTCGGCGACGTGCTCGGGGGTCCGGGTGCCGACGCCGCGCGGAAGCTCGACGTTCGCGTCGGCGAACATCCCGGCGTCGCTGATGAACCCGGGGAGCACGACCGAGACGCCCACGCCGTGGGGCCGGAGGTCCTCGCGGAGGCCGAGCGCGAAGCCGCGGAGCCCGAACTTCGTCGCCGAGTAGATCGACGAAGCGGGAGCGGCGGCCTTCCCCGCGAGCGAAGAGACGAACACCATGTGCCCGCCGCCGCGATCGATCATCTGGGGGGCGATCGCCCGCGCCAGCGCGATCGGTGCCCGCAGGTTGATCTCGAGCATCCGGTCGATCTGCTCCTGGGTGAGCTCGGTGAGCACGCCCGAGGCGGGAAGCGCGGCGTTGGCGATGAGCACGTCGACCTCGCCGGCTTCAGCGACCAGTCGCTCGACGTCGTCGCGCCGGCCGAGGTCGCCGACGACCGCGCGCCCGCGGATCTCGGCGGCAAGCGGGTCGAGGATCTCCGAGCGCCTACCGCTGATCACGAGGCTCGCGCCGCGGTCCGCGAATGCCCGTGCGATCGCCAAACCGATCCCGCCCGTCGCACCCGTGATCAGCACTCTCCCGGCCACGAGGCTCATGCCTCCACGATACTGGAGCCGATGTCGCGAGCGGCCGTCATCGCCCTGTTCGGACCGACTGGCGTTGGCAAGACCGGGGTCGCGACCGCGCTCGGGCGGCGGCTGCGCGAGCTCGGGGAGCGGCCGGTCGCCGTCTCGGCAGACGCACTCCAGGTCTACGAGGGGCTCGGGACGCTGACCGGCGCGGCGACGGCCGCGGAGCGCCGGACGCTCGAGCATCGGCTGGTGTCGGTGGTGCCGATCGACGCCTCGTTCAGCGCCGGGCAGTACGCGGAGCTCGCGCATGCTGAGATCGATTCGCTGCTCGCGGGGGGCAGCCGCCCGATCGTGGTCGGCGGCACGGGCCTGTATCTGCGCGCAGCGCTCACCGAGCTGAGCCTGAAACCGCCGCCGCCCGAGGGCATCCGCGAGCGCTGGACGGCCGAGCTCGAGCGCCAGGGGCCGCTGGCGCTGCACGCGCTGCTGTCCGAGCGTGCGCCGGCGGCGGCCCGCAGGATCGACCCGGGCGACCGCCAGCGGATCGTCCGCGCGCTCGAGCTGTTCGACGCCGGCGAGCTCGAGCCCGACGCGGACGGCGGCGGCGAATCCGAGCTGTGGAGCGAGGCGGTCCGGTGGCCGACGCTGCTCGTCGGGCTGATGCTGGACCGCGAGGCGCTGTACGCACGGATCGACGGACGGGTCGACGCGATGCTCGCGGCGGGGGTCGAGGGCGAGGTCCGCCGCGCGAACGCCGCCGGCGCCTCGCTGACCGCGCGCAAGGCGCTGGGGTTCGAGGAGCTGCTGGTCGGCGACGCCGACGGGATGAAGCGACGTACCCGGAACTACGCTCGCCGGCAGCTCACCTGGATGCGGAAGCTCGGGGGGATCGAGACGATCGACACGACCGGACGCTCCGAGGAGGAGATCGCGGCGCAGATCGTCGAGCTGTGGCTCGCGGGGGCTTAGGGCAGCGGCGTCAGCGGGTAGGCGATCACCGCGGCGATCAGCACCGTCGCAACCCACACCGCGATCAGCCTCGGGTGGTGCCGAGCCCGCGCCGCGAGCCATGCCGCGGCCGCGTATATCCCAGGCATCACCACCACCATGTAGTAGATGTAGGTGGTCCGCTGCCATAGGAGGCTGAACAGCAGGAACGGGACGAACGTGCCGAGGAACCACGCCACCGCGAGCACCGCGAGCTCGCCATCCCGTGCCGGCGGACGGCGCACCGCGATCACCGCGGCGACCACGAGCGCCGGGATCCCGATCAGCAGGATCGGCGGGCTGATCAGGCCGAGAAAGTGGACCGCGGGATGGGCGTCGATCAACCCGGCGGTGGGCTGGGACGGGTTGACGTTCAGATAGACGATCCACTTGAGGTCGATGAGCCACGCGAACGGGTACGAAGCGATTCCCATCGGCCCGTGCGGGCTCGTCTGCGCGGCGGCGTAGCTGAGCATGTGGCCGAGGTGCGCGAACGGGCCGCCGGTGACGAGCTTGCCGGCGGCGTCGTCGTACGGGGGAGCGATCGCGTCGAGGATCGCGAGCAGCCCGAAGAAGCTCACCGCGCCCGCCCCGATCAGCTGCACCAGGTGCGACACCCGGCGCCCCAGATCCTCGCGCGAGCCGAGCCAACGGAGCGCCTCGAACAGCACCATCGCGAACACCACGTATACGCCGACCAGCTTCATACACGCGGCCACGCCGACGAGCGCTCCGGCGAGCAGGGGTCTTCGGCGCAGATACAGCACCGCGGCCCACAGCATCGGTGCGAGCGCGTAGATGTCGAGCGTCCCGATCCGCCCGTGGACGATCAGCAGGTTGTCGGCGGCCATCAGCCCGGCGGCGCCGAGCGCGGTCCACGGGCCTCCACCGGCGGTGCGCACGAGCGCGAACATGCCGACGATCGCGAGCGTGCCGAACACGAGGCTGCCGAGCCGCCACGCCCACGGGCCATCCCCGAACAGCTCGATCGACCCCGCGATCACGAGCTTGGCCAGCTGTGGGTGCTCGGCGTTCGGGTCGTCGCCGAGTGGTGACGCGGCATACGTCGACCCGAACGGAGGATGGAGCCCGGCGATCACCCTGGCCGCGTTGACGTAGTAGCTCTCGTCGAAGACGAGCACGTGATCGGTCGAGGTCCTGCACGGCGTATGGCATGGAGCGCCCAGCCACGCGGCGCGGATCCCGAACGAGACCACGCACAACACGACGAGCAGCGGGATCGGACGGGCGATAGCTCGGGCCATCAGGGGCGCGACGCTATACCCTCACCCGCCGTGAACTTCGAGAAGTGGCAGGCGCTCGGGAACGACTATGTGATCGTCGAGGCCGACACGCTCCCGTTCGAGCTGACTCCCGCGCGGGTCCGTGCGATCTGCGCGCCGCACACGGGCGTCGCGGCCGACGGGATCCTGCTGCTGTCGCGCTCGGACCGCGAAGGGTGTCTGGCCCGGCTGCGGATCTTCAATCCGGACGGCTCCGAGGCCGAGGTGTCGGGCAACGGCGCGCGCGAAGCGGTCCTGTTCATGCGTCGCAGCGGGTGGACGGACTCCGAGACGTTCTCGATCGAAACCGCCGCCGGGGAGCTGCGGCCGACGATCACCTCGCCGACGACCGCGACAACGGATATGGGCACGGCGCGGTTGCGGAGCGACGACTATCCGTCCGGATCCCCGGACGGCGCCGGCACGCTGACGGCCGGCGGGACGAGCTGGCGCTTCCAGCACGTGCAGGTGGGAAATCCCCAGGCCTCGATCCGGGTCGATGACGAGGCGGAGCTCGAGGCGCTCGACCTCCGGGCGATCGGGCCGGAGATCGAGAACCACGGGCTGTTTCCCAACCGCACCAACGTCTCGTGGTTCACGGTGACCGATGATGGCCCGCCCGCGCGGATCCGAGCGCGGATCTTCGAGCGCGGCGTGGGGGAGACATCCGCGAGCGGCACCGGCGCGACCGGCGCGGCGGTCGCGTACGTCCTCGGCGGAGGCACCTCGCCTGTCACGGTCGTGCTCGACGGCGGCGAGCTCGAGGTCGAGGTCGGGGAGGACCTGCACATCAATCTGACAGGCTGGGCCAGGCCGGTCTTTCGGGGGACCATGTCCGATGACTTCTTGGAGGAGCTGAATGCGATCCAGTAGGCGCCTGGAGCAGATCCCGCCGTACCTGTTCGCCGAGCTCGAGCGGAAGATCTCCGCCAAGCGCGCGGCGGGCATCGACGTGATCAGCCTCGGGATCGGCGACCCCGACATGCCGACGTTCGAGCCGATCGTCGCGGCGGCCCAGCGCGCGGTCGCCGACCCCTCGACGCACGGCTACCCGACCAACCGCGGCCGTAAGGAGTTTCGCAACGCGGTCGCCGCGTTCTACCGGCGTCGCTTCGGCGTCGAGCTCGACCCCGACGGCGAAGTCATGCCCGCGATCGGCGCCAAGGAGTGCATCTTCAATCTGAACCTTGCA
Source organism: uncultured Solirubrobacterales bacterium (assembly GCA_963788565.1). GTDB lineage: Bacteria > Actinomycetota > Thermoleophilia > Solirubrobacterales > Solirubrobacteraceae > Palsa-465. The sequence goes on from CAWBHJ010000004.1 coordinate 371,287, forward strand.
TTCCTCGACCCGGGAGACGTCGCGCTCGCGTCGGACCCCGGCTATCCGGTGTACACCGGCGGGCCGCTGATCGCGGGGGCGGAGCCGGTGCTGCTGCCGCTGAAGCCAGAGCTCGACTTCGCGCCCGACCTCGATGCGATTCCGTCCGACGCGCTCGAGCGGGCGCGGATCATGTACATCAACTACCCGAACAACCCGACCGGGGCGATCGTCCCCGATGGGCTGTTCGAGCGGGTGGTCGAGCTCGCCCGGGAGCACGAGATCCTCGTCGTGCACGACAACGCCTACAGCGAGACAACCTACGACGGCTATGTCGCCCCATCGTTCCTGCAGACCCCGGGCGCCAAGGAGGTCGGTGTCGAGGTTTTCTCGCTCTCGAAGGGCTACAACATGACTGGGTGGCGTTGCGCGGCGATCGTCGGCAACCCGGACGCGATCGAGCACTACTGGCGGCTCAAGTCGAACGTCGACTCCGGGCTGTTCGAGGCGGTGCAGCTCGCTGGCGCAGCGGCGCTCGGCCCAGAGCTGGATGTCCACGTCAGGGGGATGAACGAGCTCTACCAGCGCCGGCGCGACCTGGTCTGCGACGCGCTCGCCGACGCCGGGGTCGAGGTCCGTCGGCCGAAAGGCACGATCTACGTGTGGGCGCCGGTGCCGGCCGGATTCGACTCCTCGGCGGCCTACTGCGCGCACGTGCTCGAGGAGGCGGCGGTGGTGATCTCGCCGGGGGAGGCGTACGGGCCGAGCGGCGCCGGCTTCTTCCGGATCTCGCTGACGACGCCCGACGAACGGCTCGCCGAGGCCGTCGAGCGGATCCGGGGGCTGTAGTGCGCGTTCGGCGCGCGCCGCTGATGGCCGCGGCCGGCGTCCTGTCCGTGGTCGCGCTCGCCGGCTGCGGAGACGGCTCGATCGACAACACGCAGGCCGAGCAGATCGTCCGCGGCGCGATCAACGGCTCGCCGTCCGGCAACAAGCTCAAATCGATCCACTGCCCGACCGGCGTGACCGCGAAGGCGGGTACCTCGTTCAACTGCACGCTCACCGTCAGACTGACCGACGGGAGCACCCACAGCGGCACCGTCACGCTTCACATCGTCAACCAGGGCGGCTCGCTTCACCTCAAGGCGAGCGACTCCGACTACCACCTGCAATAGGCCCGTTCGGCCGCCGGCCCGGGGCTACCATCCCGTGGGTGCAACGAAGCCGCCGCGGTCGCAACAGGTCGTCGTCAGCGAACGGGCAACGTCCCCAGGGGCGCGCCCGCCAGCGCGCGTACCTTGTCGCGGCGCTGCCCGACCACGAAGACCAACAGCTCGAGGAGCTCCGCGAGCTGCTGCGCACCGCCGGCGTCGCCGGGGTCGGCGAGCTCGTGCAGCACCGCGACCGCCCGCATCCCAACACCTACATCGGGCCCGGCAAGCTGGATGAGCTGAAGGTGGAGGTCGTCCGTGCCGACGCCAACCTGGTCGCCTGCGACGACGAGCTCTCACCGCGCCAGGAGCGCAACCTCGAGGCCGCGCTCGGCGTGCCGGTGATCGACCGCACGGCGATCATCCTCGACATCTTCGCCTCGCACGCGCATACCGCCGAGGGCAAGCTCCAGGTGGAGCTCGCGCAGCTCGAGTACAACCTCGCGCGAATGCGCGGCCTGTGGTCGCACCTCGAGCGGCTCGGCGCAGGCCGGATCGACGGCGGGATCGGCACCCGGGGCCCCGGCGAGACCCAGATCGAGACCGACCGCCGGCTCGCCCGCGACCGGATCTCGGCGCTGCGGCGCAAGCTCTCGCACGTCCAGGCCAGCCGCTCGGTGATGCGGGCGGAGCGGGAGCGCGCCCATCTGCCGAGCGTCGCGCTGGCCGGGTACACCAATGCCGGTAAGTCGACGCTCTTGAACGCACTGACCGGCGCGACCGTCGGCGTCGGCGAGCGCCTGTTCCAGACGCTCGACCCGACGACGCGGGTTCTGCGGACGTCCGGTCGCAGCTACCTGCTGACCGACACCGTCGGCTTCATCCGGAAACTGCCCCACCAGCTCGTCGACGCGTTCGGCGCGACGCTCGAGGAGACGCGGCTCGCCGACCTGATCCTCCACGTCGTCGACCCGTCGGGCGACGAGGACGAGCTGCTGGCGATGACGCGCGCGGTTCACGACGTGCTCCGCGAGATCGGGGCCGACGACGTCTCGCAGCTGCTCGTGCTCTCCAAGGCGGACCGGATCGCGGAGGACCGCCGCCGTGAGCTGGCGCTCAAGCATCCCGGCGCGGTGCTCGTATCGGCCGTCACCGGCGAGGGGATCGACACGCTGATTGCGCGGATCGAGGAGGAGTTCGCGCGGACGCTGCGGGACGTGGAGCTGCTGATCCCGTACGACGAGGGGACGCGGCTCGCCGAGCTGTACGAGGCGGCCGGCGACCTCGAGCGAGAGGAGACCGCCGACGGGGTGCTCGTCAGGGCCCGGCTCCCGGCCGGCGTGGCGCCTCGCTACGAGCGGTTCGCGCTCGGCGCTCGGACGTGAGGGTCACGAGGCTCGATCCGCGCGCGGCGATCCCGACCCGCGCCTACGACCACGACGCCGGGCTCGATCTGTACGCGCTCGAGGACGGCCGGCTCGCTCCAGGGCAGCGGGAGTCGGTGCGCACCGGGATCGCGGTCGAAATCCCTGACGGACAGGCGGGTCTGGTGCTGCCGCGCTCCGGGCTCGCGGCCCGCCACGGGATCGCGCTCGTCAATGCGCCGGGGCTGATCGACGCCGGCTACCGCGGCGAGGTGCGGGTGCTGCTGCTGAACACGGACCCCGACGCCGCGTTCTCGATCTGCGCCGGGGACCGGATCGCGCAGCTCGTGCTGGTCCGGATCGAGACTCCCGAGATCGAGGAGGTCGACGCGCTTAATCGGTCTGTCCGCGGCCCGGGCGGGTTCGGCTCGAGCGGCGCCTGAGCGCTCAACTGGTGGTGGCCGGCGCGAGCCCGTGCGCGGCGAGGAACTGCTGGGCAACGGCCGCCGGGTCCTCGTTGTAGATGTCGACCGCCGCGTTCAGCTGCCGGATCGCCTGGAGCGTCAGCAGCTTGCTGACGCGATTGATCGTCGTTACGAACGCGGGCCCCTCCGCCTGGAGCACCTTCGAGGAGACGACCGGGACGACGTTGCCCCACCCGAGCACCTTCAGCGGGTCCTTCAGCAGGACGTAGTTGCCGGTCGTGAGCTGTCCGTCGGTCGTGTTGACATCGGCGGCCTGGACGGCGCCCTGGTCGAGCGCCTGGTACTGGCCGCCGATCTCGAGCGCCTTGAACGCTGCGGGAACGAACCCATACGCCTGCTCGAGCGCCGGCAGACCGTTTTGCGCCTGCTGGAACTGGGGGGGCGCGCCGAACGTCAGCGATTGCGCGACCTTGCGGAGGTCGCGGATCGTCGAGAGCCCGTTCTGAACGGCGTAGTCGAGACCGACGCCGATCGCGTCGGTATCGCTGAAGGGGGTTGGTGCGAGCAGCTGGAGCCCGTGCGCGAACGCGTACCCCTGGCCCGCCTGCACAGCGTCGTCGAGCGTCTTGAACGTCCGCGGGTCGCCCGCGATCGTCTGGTTCCAGGTGTCGATGTACTCGGGGTACATCCCGAGCCGCCCGCTCTGGAGCGCCTGGAGCGTCACCTCGCTCGGCCCGATGTTGCGATTGAGCTGGACCGAGAAGCCCTGCGCTTTGAGGGCTTCGTAGTAGAGCTCGCCGAGCACGAACTGCTCGGTGTAGTTCTTGTCACCGATCGTGACCGTCGGCCGGCCGTTGCCCGGCAGCTTCGTCGTCTGGGCGGTCGAGGTGGCCAGCGGCGACGTGGTCGTGGTCGACGCGCCGCACGCGGTCACGCCGACGGCGGCGAGGAGCGCCACCGCGCCGCCCAGCACCCGGCGCGCGCTCATCCGGGGACCCCCGCGGCTCGCCGGGCGTCGGCGTGCGCGGCCCGCTCGAGCGAGTCCTCGAGCGGCTCGAGCGGCTCGGGCAGGCCGAGTGCGGTCGCGATCAGCCAATCGGCGAACCACGCGTTCTTCGGCAGCAGCGGGCCGTGGAGGTAGGTCCCGATCACATTCCGTTCGCGACCGCCCTCGAACCCGTCCCTGCCGTTGTTGCCGTGACCCTTGAGCACGCGGCCGAGGGGCGCGGTTCCGGGACCGAGGTATGTCCGCCCGCCGTGGTTCTCGAATCCCGCGAGCACGCGGGGCTCGCCCGGATGCAGCTCGACCTCGATCGCGACGTTGCCGATCAGCCGCGGACCGGACTCCCTGATCGTCTCGAGGTCGAGCAGCTCGACGCCGGGCAGCCGCTCGTCTCCGAGCTGATAGGAGCGGCCGAGCAGCTGGTAGCCACCGCAGACCGCCAGCACGACGCCGCCACGAGCGGCGATCTCGTGCAGCGCCTCGCGCTTGTACTCGACCAGGTCGACCGCGCACCGCTGCTGGTCGCGGTCCTGCCCGCCGCCGACGTAGAAGAGATCGGCGCGATCGGGGTCGAGGCGGTCTCCGAGGTCGCTGCTCGTCAACTCGAAGTCGATCCCGCGCCACCTGCACCGCTGCTCGATCATCAGCAGGTTGCCTCGATCGGCGTAGATGTTCATCAGGTCGGGGTACAGGGCGCACACGCGCAGTTGCTCAGCCACGGAGGATCACCACCACGCTGCCGACGTGGTCCGCCGTCGGCGGGATCTCGATCCGCCCGGCCGGCCGTTCAGCCCGACCTCCGACGCCTCGCGCTCGAGCTCGGTCGGCCGAGCAGCGGGTCGATCCGGATCACAGTCCTGCTCGACCGTGCGCGTGCCGTCGCCGTCGATCGGTCTCCCGGCGCCGTTCGAGCACGAATCCGGCCGTCGTCGGCGCGGACGGCCGTCGGCTGGCTCGAGTACACGATCCCACCGAGCTCGCGGATGTCCGGGCAGCGGGCCCGTCGAGGCCGTCGGTCTCGTACAGCTCGAGGTGTTCGCTGATCGCGATCGCCACAACCCCGTGCTCGGTCAGGTGGCGACGCGCCCGCTCGAGGAACATCCGGCGCCCGCCGGTCGCCCCCGAGCAGCTGGATCGTCTGCATCGGCACGATGATCAGCCCGAACCGCTGCTGCCAGCGAGAACTCGCGGGCATCGGCGACGACCGTCTCGACGTCGAGCCCGGCGCCACGCTCCGATGAGCTCGTCGAGCAGCTCGGCGTCGCGATCGAGCGCGATCACGCGATGCCCCGCCGCGCGAGGTCGAGCGTGATCCTGCCCGGTGCCGGCGCCGACGTCGAGCACCGGCCCGGGATGCTCGCGCGCGAGCGTCCGCCACAAGGCGATGTCGGCGCCGTACGCGCCGCATTCGAGGTCATGCCAGATCACGCTCATCGCTTCGCCCCTGCGGGCTCGGCCCAATAATTCAGCACGTGCCCGCGCGACGCGAGCAGCTCGTGCAGCTCGAGCAGCGCCGTGTACGTGGGGAGTGCGAACAGGCGGCCGGTGGGAGCGTCGGCCAGGGCCTGGTCGAGCGCGTCCTCGAGCGCCGGTGCGACGTGCAGCGCATGCTCATCGATCCCGGCGTACTTCAGCCGCAGCGCGAGCTCCGCGGCCCGCGTGCCCGAGCAGGTGACGCGGCGTACGCGCCCGGCGAGCAGCTCGAAGTCGGCGTCCCACACCCACGAGACGTCGCGGCCGTCGGCCGTGCGGTCGTTGAGGATCGCGAGCAGGTCGAGCGGGCCCGGCTCGAGCGCGAGCGTGCGGAGGATCTCGTTCGCGCCCGCGGGGTTCTTGACGAGCAGGATCGACAGCTCGACCGGGCCGACCGCAACCGTCTCGGCGCGACCGAACGCCGCCGTCACGGACTGCAGCCCGTCGACCACGATCTCGAAGGCGACGCCGAGCTCGAGGCAGAGCGCCGCCGCGGCGAGCGCGTTGTAGACGTTGTAGAGGCCCGGAAGCGGGAGCCGCACGGCCGCCGCGCCGGCGGATGTGCGCAGCCGGAAGCTTGAGCCGCGAGTCCCGTCGAGCGCGATCTGCTCGGCGGCGACCGCCGGCTCGGGGCGCCGCTCGCCGCAGCTGGGGCAGTGATAGACGCCGAGGTGGCCCAGATAGATCGCGTCGTACGCGTACGCGGCGCCGCAGTTGCGGCAGTGCTTGGAGTCCGCGGCATGCTGCATCTCGGGCAGCGCGACGGTCGGATCCTCGACTCCGAAGTAGGTGGCCCTGGGCACCAGCCGGCCGAGATCGGCGATCAGCGGGTCATCGGCGTTGAGCACGACGCCGGCGCCGGGGTCGAGTGCCGCGATCGCCGCGGCCCACCGGTCGGCGATCGTGTCGAGCTCTCCGTAGCGGTCGAGCTGGTCGCGGAACAGGTTGCCGAGCAGCACCGCCCTCGGCGACAGCTCGGGGACGATCCGGTCCAGCCAGAACTCGTCGACCTCGAACAGGCCGAGCTCGCCGTCGATCCGGTTCGATTCGCGCGCGGCGGCGAGCAGCGCGGAGGCCACGCCGCCGGCCATGTTCGCCCCGGCGCGGTTGTGCACGAGCCGGATCCCGGCGCGCTCGAGGATCGCCGCGATCATCGCGGCGGTGGTGGTCTTGCCGTTCGTCGCCGAGACGACCACCGACCCCCGCGGCAGCCGCGACGAGAGCTCGGAGATCGCCCGCGGCTCGAGCCGGATCAGCACCTTGCCCGGGAGGCTCGTGCCGCCGCGGCCGGATTGGCGGCTGAGGCCGCCCACGGCACGCGCGGCGGCGATCTTGGCGCTCATCAGCAGGCTCATGCCGGAGCGATCACCTGCACGGCGGCTGGAAGCGCGCGGACCGTCACCGGCAGCTCGGCGATCGGGTCGCCGTCGGCGTACACGGTGAACGGCCGGTCGGCGCTGATCGTGGCCTCGGCGGCGCGCAGCACCGTCACCTCCGGCTCGTGGATGTGCGTGCCCTTGAACACCTTCGGCATCAGCGTGAACAGGAACCGCCGCTTGGGCATGTCGGCGAGCGTCACGATCTCGAGCAGGCCGTCGTCGAGCTCGGCGTCAGGGGCCGCGTACATCCCGCCGCCGTACGCCTTGCTGTTGGCCGCGCCGACGCTGTAGCCGGTGACCACGTGACGACTGCCGCCGTCCAGCGTCAGCTCGAATCGGGCCGGTCGCCACGCCGCGAGTGCCCGGATCGCGCCGTACGCATACACCAGGTTCCCGCGGACCAGCCGAGCCTCATTTGCGATCCGGTTGGCGTCCGAGTCGAATCCGCAGCTGGCGATCCCGACGAACGTCCGCCCATGGATCTCGCCGAGGTCGACCGGGCGGACGGCCGCCGGTCACGAGCACGTCGACCGCGGCGACCGGGTCGGCCGGGATCCCGAGCACGCGGGCGAAGTCGTTGCCGCGGCCGCCGGGGAGGACCCCGAGGACTCCGTCCGAGTGCCGGAGCGCGCCGGCCACCGCGCCGACCAGTCCGTCGCCACCGAATGCCGCCGCGACCCGCCCGTCGGCGGCGGCCTCGAGCGCCAGCTCGACCGCGTGCTCGAGGCTCCGGGTTGGCTCGACCACGTGCTCGACCCCGCGCGCGATCAGCGCCTCGGTGACCGCGCCGAGGGCGCGGCCGGCACGACCGCCGCCGGCCGACGGGTTGACGATCACCGCCAGCCGGCGTGGCGCGGACCCGTTCATCAGGCCACCACCAGCTCGTGCAGGTCGCGGGCGACGGCCACCGGCGCCGGGTCGGAGGCGGCGCCCGCGTCCTCGGAGGAGGTGACACCCGTGAGCACGATCGCGGCGTCGAGTCCGGCAGCGGCCGCCCCGGCGAGGTCGGAGTCGAGCCGGTCGCCGACGACCAGGGAACGACCGGGGCCGAGCCGGTCGAGCGCCGTTCTGAAGATCTGAGGGTCGGGCTTGCCGAGCACGCGGCCGGTACGCCCGGTGGCGTACTCGAGCGCCGCGAGCAGCGCCCCGGATCCCGGCGAGGGCCCGTCCTCGGCGGGGAACGTTCGGTCGCGGCCCGCCGCCAGGATCTCTGCGCCCGCCAGCACCGCCTGGGTCGCCACCCGCAGCTCCTGGTAGGAGAACTCCTCGTTCGCCGCGACGACCACGACGTCGGCCTCGCGCTCTTCGCCCGTCCCGTTGACGATCCGGTGTCCGGCCTCCGAGACGTGGCGGAAGATCGCGGGAGCGCCGATCACGTACACCGCGCCCGGCGGATGCTCGGCGAGCGCGTACTGGATCGCGGCGCCGACGGTCACGACCTCCTCGAGTGACGCCTGCACCCCGAGCGACCACAGCTTGCGGACGTACTCCTCGGGCGAGCGAGTGGCGTCGTTGGTGACGAACGCGAGCCGCTTGTCCGCCGCGCGCAGCGCCGCGACCGCCTCCGGCGCGTGGGGCGTGCAGGTGCTGCCGACCCACACGCACCCGTCGAGGTCGAGCAACACGTTGTCGTAGCGGGTCAGCAGGGGGGAGAGGCCCATGTTCAGAAAAGGGTCGGCTGCGTCGGCGTCGAATTCGAGCCCGCCCACCCTGCCGGCGCCAGGCACTCGGGCCCGTCGTAGCGAGCGTCGTTGACCGCGGGCCCAACCGGGACCACGGCGGTCTGCTCGGAGGGCAGCGGGGCCAGCAGCTCGAGCAGCTCGGGGCGAGGGGTCGCGTGGTCGAGCCAGGCGGCTTCGGCATCTCGCGGGGAGGATCACGGGCATCCGGTCGTGCAGTGGAGCGACGACCGAGTTGGCGGCGGTCGTGAGGATCGTGCACGATCTCAGCGGAGGGCTCGCGTCGTCGGCGCGCCAGATCGACCACAGGCCGGCGAACGCGAACAGCTCGCGATCAGCTCGGGCGATGTGGAACGCGCGCTTGCGGGAGCCGTCGGCCGGCGCGCTCCATTCGTAGAACCCGTCGGCGACGATCAGGCACCGGAAGCGCTCGAACGCGCCGCGGAACGCGGGCCGCTCGGCGACCGTCTCGACCCGGGCGTTGATCATCTTCAACCGTGATTGACGGCCCACCCGCCCAGGACCGTCCGCCCACGACGGGACGAGGCCCCATCGCAGCAGCTCGCCCCGCGGCCGGCCCTCGCGGTCGGTCGTGACCGCCAGCACGTCGTCGGCCGGCGCGACGTTGTAGCGCGTCCTGATCTCGATCGACTCTCCGATCGGGAACCGCGCCCGGACGGCTGCCGGATCGGGCGTCGCGAGCGTGTAGCGACCGCACACGGCCGGCTGCTCCCGCCCTAACGGGCGGCTGTCTGCTGTGAGCGCTCGGCTCGCGCGCGTTTCTGGCGCCGGCGGCCGTAGTACGCCAGCACGCCGATCACGATGACCACCAGCAGGAAGCCGTAGAAGATCGAGATGTCCCAGGAGATTCCGCCGGCAGCGCTGCCGATGCCGTACACGATCCCGAAGCCGAGCGCGAGCGCCGCCACGACCAGCAGGATCCCGAGCAGGACTCCCCTGATCCGCGCGAGCGCCCCGGCGCTGGCGGGCGGGGCGATCAGACCCATCAGCTGCAGCCCGCGCAGCTGGCGGTTGGTCGGAGCCTCGACGCCGAGCCGCTCGGTCGCCTTCTTGAGGTCGGCCGGTCGCCGCTCGGCGAGCGCGAGCGAAGCGTCGGCCATCCGGCGCAGCTGCATCCGCTCCTGCGGGCGCGCCGATGCCAGCGCCTTCTGGAAATGTGCACGCGCGGCCTTCGCGTCGTAGCGCTCGGCCGCCCGGGCGCCGAGGATCGCCTGCGCGGCCGACTTGTACCGGGTCTCGGCCTCGAGCTCCTCGTCCGACCGGCTCTCGAGCTGCTGCATCGCCGCCAGCTGGCTGCGCTGCTCGACCCGCATCACTCGTTGCTGCTTGGGCATCGGAAAGAGTCTAGTGGGCGTTCCCGTAGGAACGGCTGCACCGAGAGACGCGTGCGGTGGATGGATCGCAAGGACACAGGAGGCGTGGCGCAGCAGCGCTGCGCGAGCCTCCGAGGACGCAGCGAGCCGCCGCCGCCCGCGGCTCGAATGCGGCCGTTCTTGCGGGAGCGACCACTAGCCGTGGGGCTTGATCACGAACGCGCTCTGGGCGGTCAAATACTGGCCGCCGTCGTCCGGACTGCGCGGCGGCGAGCGGTACACGTCGATCCGGTGGCCGTTGATCGCGCCGCCCGTGTCCTGCGCGACGAACCAACCGCCGTGGCCGTCGTTCCGGTACGCCGGGATGTACACGCGGCTGCCGAGCGGGATCACGTGCGGATCGACGGCGATCGACTCGTAGAAGTGGAGCGGCAGGGACGAGCCTTCGGCGAAGCTCACCCCCGGCAGCGATACATAATTCCGGCCCGTGCCGTTTGCCCAGCCGCCGGCCTGCAGCGGGAACGTCACGACGCCACCGCGGCCCCGCCAGAACGCCCCTGCGCGCCAGTACGGCGCCCCCGCAGAGAAGCCGTCGCCGGCGGACGTCGGCTTGCCGGCCTTGGTCACCCAACCGCCGTCGCCGAGCGAATCGATGTGGTACATGCGGCCGTCGAGCCCGTAGCCGTCACCCTCCATCGAAACGCCCTCGGCCGAGTACAGCCAGTCGATCCGGTGCTTGCCGGACAACCCGGGAGCGCTCACGAGCTTGCCGCGGAACCACGATTCAGGCGCCGGCCAGTACTCGGTGATCGTGACCGAGCGCAACCAGGTCCCGTGAGCGTCCTTGGACGGCGGCGGCGGGACGCTGGGGTGACTGCCGGTCGGCGCCGGGCCGGTGTTGAAGCCCGCGCCGCCGCTCGAGCCGGCGGCGAGCGCCGAGGACGGCAGCACCGCGGTCACGGCAAGCGCGAGCACGGTCGCGAGCGTACGGGCGTGTCGGGGGACAGACACGGGTCGCATCCCATCAGATTGTCGGTCCCGGGTCAGAACCCTTGAGGCGTGAGAGAACTTGCGCGGGGTCAGGTGACCGTCAGCTGACCGCGCGCCAGCGCACGACGCCGCTGTCGCAGACGATCGCGCCGTCGGGCGCGAGCGGCGTGTCCCCGTTCGGGTCGGGGACCTCGCTGTAGCGCTCCACGATCCTGATCGTGCCGTGCGCTCTCGCCCCGAGCAGCGTGCCGGTGACGACCGTCTTGACCGCGCCCGCGGACGTCGTCACGCGGTTGTCGAACCGTCCCCGCCGGACCCGCACGTAATCGGTGAAGTAGGCGTCCAGGAATGTCGAGCCGTCCGAGCACCGCATCCGCGCGCGATACCGGAACGCCCGTCCATCACGTCCCGTGGAGCCGAGGCGAACCGCGATCCCCTGAGCGGACCGGCCGCGATACTTCGCGTTCGCTGCGGGCCGGGCGATCGCGCCGGCGGTGCCCAGCGCGAGCGTGAGCGCCGCCAGGATCGTGACTCGGACCACCGTCTGCCGCATTGGGCGCGGATCCTACGGCGGGCCGGTTCGCCCGCAACCCGGTTCACCCCTCGTTCATATCTGCCCGACGCGGCCACGTAGCATCCCGCCACCATGGCGGACCGGGCTCGCGGCGGGACTGACGACGGCGATCGGATCACGCGCCGCGCCGCGCTCGGCGCGGGCGTCGCGACGACGCTCGCGCTGGCGGGAGCTCCGGCCTGGGCGCGCTCACGTCACCTCCGCCCGCACCGACGGCGCCCTAACGAGCTGCCGTTTCCGGACCGGCCGATGGGCGAGCCCGGGATCCCGCAGATCGAGCACGTGGTGCTGGTGATGCTCGAGAACCACTCGACCGACAACGTGCTCGGGATGCTCCCGCTGTTCTCGCGCGCCCACAGATGGCACTTCGATGGGCTTCCGGTCAACCGCTACGGGATTCCGATCGCGACCAACCCGGACCTGGGCGGGCGGCCCGTGCGGTCGTTCTCGGCGCCCGACATGTGCCCGGACAGCGGACTGACCCAGAACTGGAACTCGAGCCACAAGCAGTGGGGCGGCGGCCACAACGACGGGTTCGTCACGAACGCGCAGTCGCACACGCCGATGGGGTACATGACACCGGCGCAGCTGCCGGTCACGTACGCGCTCGCGAGCCACTTCCCGGTCAGCGACCGGTTCTTCTGCTCGCTGCTCGGCCAGACGCTGCCGAACCGCCGCTACTACTTCAGCGGCACGTCGAGCGGCCAGGTCAACGACGACGACTCGAGCCTGCTGGTACCGGCGGCCAACGGGACGATCTTCGACCGGCTCGACGCCGCAAAGGTCTCCTGGCGGGTCTACTACGGCAACACACCGAGCCCGTTCTACTTCCCGAACTTCCGCGACAACCCGCTGCAGGTCGCGCGGTGCGTCAACAACGAGCAGTTCTTCTCCGACGCGGCGGCGGGAAGGCTGCCGTCGGTCTCGTACGTCGAGGAGAACTTCAGCTACCAGTCCGAGGAGAACCCGCAGGACATCGCGTACGGCGAGGCGTTTCTCGCGCGCGTCGCGAGCGCGGTGATGCACGGCCCGCTGTGGCCGAAGACGGCGCTGTTCGTCACCTACGACGAGCACGGCGGCTACTACGACCACGTGCCGCCGCCGGCGGCGATCCCGCCGGACGAGATCCCGCCGAATCTGACGCTGTCGGCCAAGGGCACGTTCCCGGCAAAGTTCGACCGCTACGGGTTCCGCGTGCCGCTGACCGTGATCTCGCCGTGGGGGCAGCCGCGTTATGTATCGCACCGGGTATCGGACCTGACCTCGATCCTGGCGTTCATCGAGCGCAAGTGGAACCTGCCGCCGATGACCCGGCGCGACGCGGCGGCCTGGGACCTCAGCGACATGTTCGACGTCAGCACTCGGCGGCTCGCGGCGCCGCTGACGCTTCCGGCACCGCCGGACATCAACTCGACGCTCGCGAAGTGCCGCGCCGACGGCGCGAGCCCGCCGACCAACTCGCCGACGAGCTCGCTGCCGAGTGCCTGACCGGCCAAAGTCCGCTCAGCAGCCCACGGCGTCGTAATCGCCGAACAGCGCCGCCGGGAACGGTGGATTCGTGGTCTCGCCCGGATTGTTCGGGTCAGGCACGTCCTTGAGCTTGTAGCGCCGCTGGCAACTCAGCGTGTCAGGGCTCCAGGAGAAGAATTTGCCACCCTTCCATTTGGCTGTGGCGTCGAGCTTCGCCCCCCGCTCGCAGTAGCCGGCGCCGGCCGCGGGGCCTGAGGCCGCGGCGAAATCCGACGGCTGCGGGGCGCCGGTGTGCTTAGCCAACCGCGCCAGATCCCAGGCGCTTTGGCCCCAGAAGCTCGGCAGCACGCCACACGCCCAGCCGCGACCTGCTGGGCGCGGTGCGTCGGCGAGGGACGCGCTGTGGTGATGCAGGGCGAACGCCAGCATCCGGGTGAGGTCGTGGCCGGCGCCGTCGCGATACGGCGCATCGGTGATCACGGCGTCGGCCGTGCCTTGCGCGAGCTTGCACAGCCCCGCGGAACTCGTATACACGCGCCACTCGTCGGTGACCGTGACGCTGGCGTAGCTCAGCCAGCTGACCCAAGGTGGAGTGATTAGCCCGTGGCAGGATTTCGCGCGGTGGCCGTAGTTGGCGATGTAGTCACTCGGCAAGCTCTGCGCGATCGACGTGTCACCGGCAGGTCTGACCCGCGCCACGGCTGTGCTGAAAGAGCCGGCGCAGACGAGAATCAAGGCGCAGACGGCCGCAGGGCAAACCACGACACGGACCGCTGATCGAGTCCTGAAACCGCCCCAAAATGGCATTTCCGCCCCTCAGTTCGTCGTGGAACCTAGCGAGCTCCCGGAGCGAGTCTAGTCGGGAATCGGCGTCCGCAGACTCACGAGTTCACATAAGATCGATTATCGAGCATTGAAACGAGATGGCGAGGGCCACGGACCCCTCGCGACGCCCGGTCCCACCCCACTTAGCGCCAGTCTCGGACCGCGCGTCCGAGTGTGCGGCTGACTTCGGTTGTGAGGAGCGGCGCGAGCGACGCCGCCGTGGCCTGAGCAGCTGGGACGCGATCCCTCCCGTGAAAGCAATCCCAGAAGCGAACCAGGCCGTCTTCACCGTCGCTCTCGAACGTCTTTGCCGCGAGCCTCTGCCACCGGTACTGAAACCAGACGTAGTTCAACGGATCCATCGAAGCGTCAGAGCCCGTGTAGTGGTCTTCGAGCTCCTCGAGTGCGCTGTACCCCTCGGCGCGCATCCGAGCGCCAAGCTTTCGACTCCCCGCTCCCACGGCTGGAAGCACCTCGAGCGTCGGCAGGCTCGCCGGCAGCTGGGTGGCGACGAACGCGTGCATGGCCAGGTTGACGAAGATCTCGCTGAGCCAGAACGTTGGAAGCCGCAGATCCCCCAGCGCCTCAAATGCGTGGGCCAGCTCATGAATCGTGATCAGGTCGAAGAACGGCTGGAGGTCCACACCACCGGCGCCGTCCGGGTATGTCGCGAGCAGCCTCGCGTAGCCGCGTGGTGACGCGTCGTGGAGGTCCTGAGCGATCGCGATCCAGAAGTCTCCGCCTCCAGCGGGCATCACCACGACGCCGGGACGGATCCCGCCCGCGTCATCGTTGAAGAACGGCAGGCCGTAGGGGCCCCTGCTCGACCAGTCCCGTTCGTCGGCCACGATCACGGCGATCTCGGGCTCGACCGCTGAGAACAGGCGACTGAAATAAACGTAGGCGGCCGCGGCGACGTCGGCCGCGGCCGTCGCCCGCTCGAGCGCTCCGTTGCTGTAGCGCACCTCGAACGGGTACCCCTCAAGCTGCGCAAGCCCTGATCCCATGGCACCACTCCTCCGACCGCTACCGAAGCGAGCTGCCGTCAAGGCCGCTCAGCCGGGCGTCTTGCGGGCAGTCAGGACCACTCCTCTCGTAGCTCGATCAGGTCCCGCTGGATCGCGACCAGACGGTCGAATCGGGCCTCGCCGGGTCGGAGCTCCTCGTCGGCCAGCGCGCGGGCGAGCGCGAGCGCGGACCAGACGACGGCGCCCTCGAGCGCGTAGCGCACGGCGCCGTCGTCGATGTGCTCCGGGATCGTCCATGAGGCGCCAACGGTCGCTTCTGATCCGGTTTCACGCACTGGTGACCTCCATTCGACTCCGCTGGGGCCGATCGCCTGACAGTGGAGGCGTCGACCTTCGATCCACACGATGCCGCCGCTTGACGAAGACGGGCATAACGGTCCCGAAATGATTGATAAGCGGCGCTGACCGCCGGAAGTGGCGCAACTTTCCCTCTGCCGGTGGGATAAATCAGATTAACAACGCGAGGAGGCGTTCATGATTCGCAAGCTTCTTGTGCCGGCGGCCGCAATCGCGGCGACCGCAACACTCACGGGCGTCGCCGCCGCCGGGGCGCCCCCCGTGGCGAAGACGAGCAAGGCGACCCGGGTCGACGACCACTCGGCGGTCCTCAGAGGGATCGTCAATCCCAACGGCACCAGCACCACCTACTACTTCCAGTTCGGCCTGACGAACGGCTACGGGTCGAGCACCGCCCCTCGCGCCGGCGGAGCAGGAGTGCGCGCGTTCGACGTGCAGCAGGCCGCCACCGGGCTCGTCCAGGGAACGGTCTATCACTATCGGCTGGTCGCGACCAACCAGTTCGGGACGGCCGTTGGCGCCGACCGCACCCTGAAGACCGCCGGCCGCACCCCTCCGGGCGTGATCACCGGAGCCGCGGGCAGGCTCAGCACGACGAGCGCGACGCTGCTCGGCGCCGTCTACCCGCAGGGAGTCGCGACCAATTGGTTCTTCCAATGGGGTACGAGCACGGCCTACGGCCAGAACACCACGGCGCAGAGGCTCGCCCCCAGCAGCTCCGCGCAGCTCGTGGCCTCCACGTTGCAGGGCCTCCTCGCTCCGGGCGTCATCTACCACTTCCGCCTCGTGGGCAGCCACGGCGGATCCGCCGTCAGCTACGGGTCCGACGCGAGCTTCATGACCTACCCCTCTCCCCGCCCGATGCCGCGCGTCACGGCGAGCACCAGCCCGTCGCGGGCGCGGTCGCGGCCGTACGTGCTGACGACGACCGGGGCGGTGATCCCTCCCGCGTCGATTCCGGGCCAGTACGGCTGCAACGGGAACGTCACGATCCGGTTCTTCCGCGGGTTGAAGCAGGTCGGGTTCACGCTCGCGGGGATCCAGCCGAACTGCAGCTTCTCGGGGCGCACCGTGTTCCAGACGATCCCGGGCGGCCGCCCGCTGCACCCCCACCGGCCGGTCCAGCTGCGGGTCGTGGTCCGCTCGATCTCGAACAACTACCTGGCGACGAACAAGCCGCCCAATTACAACGTGAAGCTGGGCTGAGGCGCCGCCGGACCCTCAGCCCGCCTCGCGGACCACGTCGGCGATCACAGCGGACAGCCGGCTCCCTTGCCACGCCAGTGGCGAGGAGCCCGGCTCGTCGGTGAGCAGCAGCGCGCCGGGGATCGCGGCGGCGTACGCCTCCGCGAGCGCCTGCGGGTGCCCGGGGTCCGCCTCGTCGCCGCTCGCAACGACCGTCACCGGCAACGACAGCGCGCGCAGCTGATCGAGCGCTCCGAACGGTCGCGCCCGCGGCACCGCCCGCAGGGCGTCGGCTACCGCCCCGGGATGCCGGTGCAGCTCCATCCGCTGCCGGATCGCGGTCAGCGTCGCCTCGCGCCACCGCGGCGCGACCCCGCCCTCACCGTATGCCCGTATGAACCCGTCCACCCCGTCGCGCTCGAGCCCGTCGGCGAGCGCGTCCCAGCGGGTGAAGCGCTCGGGGTCGTCGAACGTCGCCGGATCGTATCCGGGTGTTATGACAACCAGCCCCCCGACCCGCGCCGGCGATTGCAGCGCCAGCCGGAGCGCAGTGTGCGCCCCCATCGAGACGCCGGCGAGCACCGCCCGCTCGATCCCGAACGCGTCCATCACCGCTTCGAGGTCCCGTTCGAGCTCCTCGTAGCCGTAGGCGCTCCGACCCGGCGCCGGCGTCGATCCGCCGTGGCCGCGGGCGTCGTACGCGATGACCCGGTGATCGGAGCGCTCGAGCCGCCGCGAGCCCATCACCACGTACCGGCGCGTCGCCGTCAGACCGTGCAGCAGGACAACCGGCGGACCGTCCCCGGCGGCGGACGCGACGAGGCGTACCCCGGCGCTCTCGACGTGATGCTCGTCTGCGGACGTGCGCTTCAGGTTATTGATCGCCGGGCGGGTGGCCCTACTACCATCGGATCCGTGGACGTCACCGAGGCGAACTTCCAGACGGCGGTCATCGACCGCTCCCGTGAGCTACCGGTGGTCGTCGACTTCTGGGCGGAGTGGTGCGGACCGTGCCGCCAGCTCGGCCCGGTGCTCGAGCGCGCCGTCGGCGAGCGCGCCGGCAAGGTCGAGCTCGTCAAGGTCGACACCGACGCCAACCAGACGCTCGCGAGGGATTACCGGATCCAGGGAATCCCCGCCGTAAAGGCGTTCCGCGACGGCGAGGTGGTCGCGGAGTTCGTCGGCGCGCAGCCGCCGCAGGCGGTCGATCGGTTCCTCGAGTCGCTGCTTCCCTCGGAGGCCGACGGGCTCGTGGTGAATGGCGACGAGGAGTCGTTGCGCCGGGCGCTCGAGCTCGAGCCGGCGCGCGCCGACGCCGCCGTACCGCTCGCGAGGATGCTGCTCGATCGCGGCGAGCCCGAGGAGGCGCTGGCGGTGCTCGCGAATGTCCCTGGAAGCTTCGCGGCCGACGGCCTGGCCGCCCGCATCGAGCTCGAGCGCGGCGACGCACTCGATCTCGCGGCGGCGTTCGCCGCGCTGGATGCCGGCGAGACCGAGCAGGGCCTCGATCGGCTGCTCGCCGCCCTTCCCACGGCCGACGGTGCACGCGAGGACATCCGCCGCGTGGTGGTCGGGGTCCTCGACGAGCTCGGGGTCGACTCGGAGCTCGCGCGCGAGTACCGCCGCCGGCTCGCATCGGCGCTCTACTGATAGGTGATTTTTTCGCCGAGACGGGTATCCCTCGGGGCAGGATGCTCGACACAGACAACGGCTTCAGCAACTCATATCCCGCAGTCCCGGATGCGGTCGCCAGCGCACGGGACTCGCTGACCGATTTCGCGGTCGCGGTCGGCGCCAAGGGCGAGCGCTTGGAGGCGATCCGCCTGGCCGCTTCGGAGGCGGTCACCAACGCGGTGCTCCACGCCTACAACGGCTCGGGCGGCGCGATCCAGTTGAGCGCGTCGTACGTCCACGGCGAGTTCTGGCTGCTGATCGCCGATGACGGCTCGGGGCTGCGGCCCCGCGGGCCGCACAGCGGGCTCGGCCTCGGGCTGGCGCTGATCGCGCAGCTCGCCGACGAGTTCCAGATCCTCTCGAGGTCGACCGGCGGAACCGAGCTGCGGATGCAGTTCAGGCTCGCCGAGCAGGATCGGCCCGGCGACGGCGAGCGCGGTCAGCTTCGGGGATCCGTCTCCTCGGCCGCCGTCCCCGCCTGAGCCACCTTCTCGACGACCAGATAGCCGGGGTGCGTCTCGACGACGACCTCCGCCTCGGGCTGCTCGTGCCCGGGCAGCACCATGAAACGGCGAGGATTGGCCCGGACCTGCTCGTAGTCGGTGACGCTCAGCTCGATCAGCTCGTTGCATCCGAGGCGAGCGCATTCGCACCGGAAGCTGGTCGGGGCGTCCTCCTCCCCGGGCCACTGCCCGCGCTCGATCCCCTCGTTGATCTGCCGGAAGACGGCTTCGTTTGCGCCGAGCCGCTCCTTGGTGTCGTCGCGCAAATTTGAGCTCCTCCGCGGTTACGCGTTCTTGATGACGATGCCCTCGAGGATGTAGGCGGCCCGCTCGGTCGAGTCGATCGCGTTCTCGAGCCGCTCGAAGATGTCCTTCCAGCGAATCACCACCATCGGGTCGATCCCGACCTCGAACAGCGACGCGATCGCCTCCCGCACGATCCGGTCGGCTTCGTTCTCGAGCCGATGGACCTCGACCGTGTGCTCGCTGATGTCCTTGAACCCCCGCACGAGCGGGATCGAGCATTCGATCTCACGTGTCGCTGAGCGCAGCACGCCGGCCAGGCGCTGTGCCTGGTCCATCGGCGCTTCGATCCGGTACAGCCCGAGGTAGTCGGCGACTTCTTCGGTGTAGTCGACGATGTCGTCGAGCGCCGAGGCGAGCTGGAGGATGTCCTCGCGGTCGATCGGGGTGACGAACGTCTGATTCAGGCGGCGGATGATCTCGTGCGTGATCTGATCGCCGTCGCGCTCGCATCCCAGGATGTCCTCCGCCAGCGCCCGGCGCTCGGGGTACTCGGCGAGCATCTCATCGAGCAGCAGCGCCGCCCGCGCGAGGTTCTGGCCCGCCCGCTCGAACAGGTCGAAGAATTCTTTGTCCGTGCCGCGCAGAAAATTCGCAATCGACGTCATCGGCGCACTCACGGGCAGCATACGCCGCGCGGCCCGGCGAACGCCAGCGTTTTCCTTCTCGGTTACATCGAGAGCGTCAATTGTTCGACCGCGCGCTCGTCGCCACGCTCGAGGCCGGCAACCCGCACCCCCAGCAGCCGCACCGGACGCGCCGGCGCAAAGCGCCTCAGCAGCCCGACGGCCACCGGGGCGACGTGCTCGGCCGCGGCGACGGGCGCCGGAAGCGTCCGAGCCCTGGTATGGGTCGAGAAATCGTCGAGTCGGATCTTGATCCCGATCGTCCGGCCGCGGCGGCCCTGGGCGGTCAGCGTCTCGCACAGCCGCCGCGTGAGCTGCCCGAGGATCAGCTCGAGCTCGGGCATCGACGAGATGTCGCTGTCGAACGTCGTCTCCCTCGATTCCGAGACCACCTTCCGGTCCTGCGTGACCGGCGAGTCGTCCTCGAATCGGGCGCGGCGCTGGAGCTCACCGGCCATCCGCGTCCCGAACACGCCGGTCAGCGTCGCCGCCGAAGCGCTCGCGAGCGCCCCGAGCGTCGCGATCTCGCACCGCTGCAGCCGCTCGACGGTCTTCGGCCCGATCCCTGGGACGAGCCCGCAGGGCGAGGAGTGAAACCGCTTGCACGCCTGTACACGCGTTAGAACCACCCAGCCGCGGGGCTTCTCCGCGTCCGAGGCGACCTTCGCGACGAGCTTGCTGGGCCCGATCCCGATCGAGCAGCCGAGGCCCGTGTCGCGCTCGATCTCGGCCTGGATCAGCCGCACCGCGCCGACCGGCTCCGCCACGCCGGTGAGCTCCATGTAGACCTCGTCGAGCCCCACCACCTCAACCTGCTCGACGTGGCGGCGAACGATCGACATCACCCGCCGGGAGACCTCCCGGTAGTAGGGGAAGTCGGGCGTCAGCACGACCGCGTCCGGACAAAGGCGGCGGGCCCTGGCGGCCGGCATCGCAGAGCCGACGCCGAACCGCCTGGCCTCGTATGAGGCCGTGGTCACGACCGCGCGCGGCCCGCTGCCGGCGACGATCACCGGAAGCCCGGTCAGCTCCGGCCGGCGGCGCAACTCGACCGACACGTAGAACGCGTCCATGTCGAGATGCGCCACGCACCGGGCGGCCACTCAACGAGCGTAGGGGCCGTCCCGGACGGCGTACGAGCCGCCCCGGACGCCTCCGCGCCCGGCTACATCGAGGACCAGATCGTCTCCACACCGTCGAACCCGAGCGCGCTCGCGGTGTTCTGATTCAGGTCCCAGTCGCGGCCGTCGACGAACGGGCCGCGGTCGTCGACTACCGCGTTGACGCGGCGCCCGCCGCTCACGAACGTGACCTTCGAGCCACACGGGAGCGTGCGATTCGCGACGCCGTAGTAGGAGTGGAATCCGCAAGCGGTGCCGCCGGCGTCGTCGTACCACGATGCGACGCTCTCGCGAAGGACGGTCAGCGAGCCGGCGCGCGCGGAGACCGCACGGCTGCCGTGGCCGCCGCCGACGACGACGCGCAGCACCTCGCCGCCGAGACCGCTCGTCCGGTAGCGGACCTTGAAGCCGCCGTGGGAGCCGGTCTGGGAGTTGGCGATCGTCGTCCACCCGTGTCCACGTCCGGCTTCGAGCCTGACGCGGCGCCACGGCAGGCCGGGAGCGACCCGACCGTGGAGCGTGATCGTCTGCCCGCCGAGCGCGGTCAGCGACCGAGAGCTCACGTGGACGCGCGCGATCGTGGCGCGTCGGTGGGCCTGGCGGAGCGCGGCACCGCCCGAGCCGTGGGCGTTCGAAGTAGTCTGCGGGCTGGTTTTCGGAGCCTCGCCGGATGCGCTCGTCACGAGCGCCGCCGCCGAGGCGGGAATTGCAAGCATCGTCGCGCCGACTGCCACATAGGCAAGGCGCGAGTCGCGCAGGACTCGCCTGCGTTTCATCTGAGCCTCCTGAAGTTCGTCGACCGGGCGCCTACGGGGTTAGCTGTCGGGCTCGCAATCGAAGTCCGGCGCGATGCGCCGGATCGACCGCTACGGCCGCGTGCGAGCTATACGCAAGGCGACCGATTCGCCCCGGCCGGATGGACGACACACATCCGGCAATGGGTCCCCCGCTCGCTCCCGCACCGGGCAGGGGCGACTCGGCAGATCGAATCGAAGTAGTCAGGAAAGCAACAGTCGGACGGTTTTTGTG
The DNA here is from genome assembly GCA_963788565.1 of uncultured Solirubrobacterales bacterium. Classification (GTDB taxonomy): domain Bacteria; phylum Actinomycetota; class Thermoleophilia; order Solirubrobacterales; family Solirubrobacteraceae; genus Palsa-465. The sequence goes on from CAWBHJ010000004.1 coordinate 392,699, forward strand.
TGACGACGCGCACAGCGTGCAAAAATCGTCCGCATGAGTGATCTGGACCGTCTGACCGGGCTCGACAGCTCGTTCCTGCACCTCGAGCGCGGCGGCGCGCACATGCACGTCGCCGGCTGCGCGATCTTCGAAGGGACCGCGCCAACACACGACGAGCTGCTCGAGATGGTCGACTCGCGGCTCCATCTCGTGCCCCGCTACAGGCAGCGGCTGGCGTTCGTGCCGCTCGGCCAGGGCCGGCCTGTGTGGGTCGACGACCCTCACTTCAACCTCTCCTACCACGTCCGCCACACGGCGCTCCCGAGCCCGGGAGGCGAGCAGCAGCTGCGCCGGCTCACCGGCCGCGTCTTCTCCCAGGCACTCGACCGGTCCAAGCCGCTGTGGGAGCTGTGGCTCGTCGAGGGCCTGTCCGACGACCGCTTCGCGGTGCTCTCGAAGACCCACCACGCGCTCGTCGACGGGATCTCCGGCGTCGACATCATGACCGTGCTGTTCGACTCCTCGCCCGACCCGATGCCGGTCGCCGGCCCCGACCACGACTGGGTCGCGAAGCCGGTGCCGAACGAAGCCCAGCTGCTGGCCGACGCGCTGCTCGAGCGCGCCACCGTGCCCGGCGAGATCGTCCGCGGCGTGCGGGCCGCATTCAGGGGGCCCCGGAGCGTGCTGGGGCGCGTCGGGAACGCGCTCGTGGGCGTCGGCGCGATGGCCTGGGCCGGACTCCAGCCGGCGCCGCCGAGCATCTTCAACGTCCCGATCGGCCCCCACCGCCGGTTCACCTGGGTCCGCGGCGACCTGAATCAGTTCAAGGCGATCAAGAACGAGCTTGGCGGGACCGTCAACGATGTGGTGCTCGCGGTCGTCAGCGGCGCGCTCGGCCGGTACATGCGCCTGCACGGCGAGGACACCGACGGGGCCGAGCTCCGCGCGATGGTGCCCGTCTCGGTCCGCGCGGATGTCGAGCGGGGAGCGCTTGGTAACCGCGTCACCGCGATGTGGGCGGCGTTGCCGGTCGGGATCACCGATCCCGTCAGGCGGCTGAACACGATCAGCGCCTCGATGCGCGACCTGAAGGAGTCGGGCCAGGCAGTTGGCGCCGAGGTGCTGACCGCCCTCTCCGGCTTCGCTCCGCCGACGATCGTCTCGCAGGCTGCGCGGCTGGCGGCAAGGCAGCGCATGTTCAACCTAGTCGTCACAAACGTGCCGGGGCCGCAGCTTCCGCTGTACCTGCTCGGCCGCCGGCTCGAGGCGATCTTCCCGATGGTGCCGCTGACCAGCAACACCGCGCTCGGGATCGCGATCCTCAGCTACAACGGACAGCTGAACTTCGGGCTGACCGCCGATTTCGACGGGCTGCCCGACATCGAGACGCTCGCCGACGAGCTCCGCTCCGCGCTCGAGGAGCTTGCGGCCGCGGCTGGGACTCCGCTCGGTCCGCAGCCGAACGGCGGGCGGCGCGCCCGGCGGCGGCCGGTGCGGCTCGCCTAGCGTGCGCAAGTGAGTCTGCTGGAGCGGATCGTGATCGTAGTCGTGTCGCTGGCGCTGGCGATCGGTCTGATCGCCGTGCTGTCCGGCTATTTCGCGAGTCACGATCAGGCGAGCGTGACGACGGTGCGGCACGCGCCGACTACGCCTTCTCCCTGACCGCGATCGTCATCCGCGTCAGCACGCACAGCCGGTCCTGGTCGTCGGTCATCTCGACCTCCCACACCCAGGTCGTACGGCCGCGGTGCTTGCGGACCGCGGTCGCGTGGATCGTGCCCTCGGTGATCGGCCGCAGGAAGCTCGTCTGGTTCGAGAGCCCCGTCGCGAACTTGCCGTCGCGGCCCACTGCCACCGCGGTGGCGATCGACGCGAGGCTCTCCGCGATCGCGGCGTAGACGCCGCCGTGGACGAGCCCCATCGGCTGCTTGAGGTCATCGCGCACCCGGACCCGGGCGTGGGCGACCTCCTCGCCCATATCGAGGATCTCGAGCCCGTAGAGGGAATCGAAGCCGGGCAGCGTCGTGATCGGGACGGAGTCGCTCAACGCCGGCGGACCTTATTGATTTCTTCGAGGAATACCGCGTCATGCGGCGAGTTCGGTAGTTACGCTAGGCGAGATGGCGTCGCTCGACACCCTCCCGCCCGACCAACGGGCCGTCCTGGAGCTGGTGCTCCAGCGCGGGCGCAGCTACGACGAGATCGCGAAGCTGCTCTCGATCGACCGTGCCGGCGTGCGCGAGCGGGCGCTGGCCGCGTTCGACGCGCTCGGTCCGCGGACCGGCGTGCCGGCCGAGCGCCGGGCGCTGATCACCGACTACATGTTGAGCGCGCTGCCGCCGCGGGTCGCCGACGAGGTTCGCGAGCACCTCGCGAGCTCGCCGAGCGAGCGGGCGTGGGCGCGCGTCGTCGCCTCCGAGCTGCAGTCACTGGCCACCGAGCCGCTGCCGGAAATCCCGGTCGAGAGTCCGGCGCGCGCCGAAGCAGCCAAGCCGCACGCCTCCGACGAGGCGGCCGCCGACGACGAGCCGGAGCCAGCCGTGGCCGGCTCCCGTGGCCGCCGCTCGCTGCTGGCACGGCACCAGGCGAGTGAGCCGAAGGAGGAGCCCGCCGCGGCCGAGCCGCGCGAGAAGCCGGCCGGGGCGCGCAGCTCCCGGACCGGCGGCGCGATCCTGCTCGCCGTCGTCGCGGTCGTCGCGGTCGCCGTCGTGCTGGTGCTCGTGCTGAGCGGCGGCGGCAGCAGCAAGAAGCACAGCTCGACCCTCGCCTCGTCGGCGAGGACGACGACCGGGCGGACCTCGACCGCCAGCACGACCCCGCAGGTGATCGCCCAGATAAACCTGAATCCGCCGTCCGGCGGGGCCGCCAAGGGCATCGCCGAGGTCTTGCGCCAGCAGGGCAAGAAGGGGATCGCGATCGTCGCCCAGGGGCTCACACCGAACACGAAGAAGCCGCCGAACGCGTACGCCGTGTGGCTCTACAACAGTCCCACTGACAGCCGGATCCTGGGGTTCGTGAACCCCGGCGTCAGCACGAACGGGCGGCTGCAGACGGCGGGTGGCCTCCCGATCAACGCCTCGCACTTCCAGAAGCTCCTGGTCACGCTCGAGACTCAGTCGAACCCTAAGAGCCCGGGGACGATCGTGCTCGAGGGGCCGCTCAGCGGGGTGTGACGATTCCGTCGAGGCCCTTGAGGGCCTTGTCGAGCCGCTCCTTGGTCGCGCGGCGCAGCAGGAACCCGCCGGTCCGCGAGTAGCCACGCAGCTTCTGGCGCTGGATCAGCGTCACCTGGCTGCCGGCGTCCTGGGGCTCGATCAGTAGCTCGGTGATCGACTCGGCGAGCACCCGCTCGAACGGCGTCCCCTCGATCTCCTGCTCCCAGGTCCGCAGCCCGGGCGGGTCGCCTCCCGGACCCGGCGGGTCGGACTTGATCAGGTGAAAGTCGACCCGCACCGGGCGGCCCTTCTTGGTCTGGAACACCTGCGTCCAGTGATCCTCGCCGACGTCCTCCATCCGAGTCACGCCGGGCCACCAGCGCGGCATGTGGTGCGGGTCGGCGATCACCTCCCACACCTGCTCCGGCGAGGCGCTCACCGTCCTCGTGCGCTTCGCCGCGGGCATCAGTCGTCGAAGCTGGCCAGCGCGAAAACCGGCCGGGGGGCGAGCAGCTCACGGCCCTCGAGGAAGCTCAGCTCGATCAGGAAGCCGCAGCCGACGACCTCGGCGCCGAACCCCTCGACCAGCTCGCACAGCGCGGCCGCGGTGCCGCCCGTGGCGAGCAGGTCGTCGTGAACCAGCACCCGCGCTCCACCGGCGAGCGCGTCGGCGTGCATCTCGAGCGCGTTGATCCCGTACTCGAGCGCGTACTCGGTGCTGACCGTCTCGTGCGGGAGCTTGCCCGGCCGACGGGCAGGGACGAAGCCGACGCCCAGCTCGCGGGCGAGCGCGCCGCCAAGGATGAACCCACGCGCCTCGGGCGCCACCACGAGGTCGACCTCGAGCGGCTCGGCCATCCGCGCGAGCCCGACCACCGCGTCATCGAGCGCTCGCGGGTCGAGCAGCAGCGGCGTGATGTCCTTGAAGACGATCCCGGGCTTGGGAAAGTCCGGGATGTCACGGATGAACGCGCGCAGGTCCACGTGGCTTACTGGTTGGGGCTCAGGTCGCGATCTTGCGCAGGTCGCGGATCAGCAGCAGGTGCTTGAGGTGCGTGGTCACCGACGCCAGGTTCTCGAGCGCCTCGATCGCCTCCTTGCGGCGCTCGGGATTACGCGAGCGCAGCGCCGGGGCGAGGATGCTCTGCAGCAGCTGCGCCTCGCGGTCCGCGGAGCTCCGGAAGACCCTGAGGTTGCGCCCGCCCACGCCGTATCGCGCGAGCTCGGACACCGCCCTGACGATCTCGCGATCGGTCTCCTCGAAATAGCGCACGCCGGCCCGGGTCTCCCCCTTGATCACCCCGAAATCCACCAGCTCACGAACCAGCGTCGGGTCGGCGCCGGTCTCCTCGCACACGTCCTCGAGCGAGTAAAGCGCGCCGGCGTTCGGCGTGTTGACCAGCGCCCGGCGCCGCGGGGCGCCGTCGCTCGGCGTCGCCACGTCGCGGTCGGTGCGCCCCGCGGCGAGCTCCGAGCGGATCACTCGCAGCGGCAGGAACTCGTCGCGCTGCAGGCGCAGGATCGTGCGCAGCCGCTGGATGTCGCCCTGCGTGTAGAGCCGGTAGCCGCCCTGCGTCCGCCGGGGCGACAGCAACTTCTGGTCCTCCAGGTAACGGATCTTCGAGATCGAGATCTCGGGGAACTCCTGGCGCAGCGCCTTGCAGACGGCGCCGATCGTGACCGCTTTCTGGCGCGGCCGTTCCTCGTCGCCCCCGGGCGGCGGCTCGGGCGGGGATCCTTGGGAGGTTGTGTCTGAGGTGGCCATCAGCGGCTGAAGTACGCGAGTTTGTATTTGCCGATCTGGAGCTCGTCGCCGTCGGTCAGCTTGTGAGACTCGATCCTCGAGCGGTTGACGTAGGTGCCGTTCAGCGAGCCGCAGTCGTCGAGGTAGTAGTCGGATCCGCGGTGGACCAGTACCGCGTGATCTCGCGACACGGTCACGTCGTCGAGGAAGATGTCGGACTCAGGCCGGCGGCCGACCGTCAGCCGCTCGCCCTCGAGTGGGAAGCTCTCCCCCGCCCGGCCGCCGCCGGCGCGGATTACGAGTGCTGCCCCTCCGGCCACGACTTCGCCCAACTCAATCTCCTCGAGCTCGCCGGTCTCGCCGATCCGGTAGGTCGCGGTCGTCGGCGTGGTCTGCGTTTCGGGCTGCGCGAGGAACGCGCCGCACTTCGAGCAGTAGGAAGCGCCTTCGCCGTTGGTGAAGCCGCACTCGGGGCAGTGCAGGGCCACCAACGTGAGCTCAGTCCGCTCCCGCGGCGGGAACGCGCCCGGAGAGGATGTCGCTGAGCTGCTGGACGTCCGCACCCGTGATCACCAGCTCGCCGCTCTCGTCCTTCTTGCGCAACCTGTTGACGAGCTCCGCACGCAGGATGTCGATCTTTCCGTGGAGGATCCGGCGCTTGTATGAGATTTCCATCTCCTCCTCGGTCAGCTGCTTGATCAGCTCCTTCAGTTCGGAGTCGGTGAGCGAGCCGAGGTCGGGAAATGTGTCCATTCGATCCTCCCGTCCAGGGATAAGGGATGCGCGAGCCGCCAGTATAACTCGCGCGTTCGGAGGGTCAAGCTGAGCTTGAGAGTTTGCGTGCACGGACCTCGCGGAGCCCGTCGCGGAGGTACATCGCGGTCGAGACGAGCATAAATCCGAGGGCGAGGTACAGGCACACCAGCGCGAGCCAGTGGACTCCGACCATCGCGAAGAACGGCGCCCCCATCGTCGGCGGCACCCCGAGCCGCCCGGGCCAGTTGATCTTCAGCTCGAGCCCGTGACGCAGCCCGTAACGGCTCAGCGCCAGCACGAACAGCTCGCGGGCGATCACCAGCGCGATCGCCCACCGCGGGAGCAGCTCGAAGTGCCAGCAGACGACCATCCCCGAGATCACGAGCAGCCGGTCGATCACCGGGTCCAACAGCGCGCCGAGCCGGCTGTACTGGCCCGTCAGGCGCGCCGCGAACCCGTCGAGGTAGTCCGCCCAGCCGATCACGAAGTAGATCCACGCGGCGACCGTCGACTGGCCGTCTGCGCTTGAGAACGCGATCACCAGGAACACCGGGATCCCCGCGAGCCGTACGAACCCGATCGCGTTCGGGATCGTCCACGGGTTCAGCGGCCGCCCCGAGAGCGTTTGGTCCGGCGCCGGCCCGGAGCGATCGAGCCCGAACAGGCGCCTGCGGCTGAGCCGGGGACTCAAGGGAGCCCTCGCCACACCTCCGCGATCGCCTCCGCGGCCCCGTCCATCGGGACCGTCCGCGACTCGCGGCCCCGCCTGATCTGAAGCTCGACCTCGCCCGCAGCGAGCGCCTTGCGGCCGACGGTCACCCGCACGGGGCAGCCGAGCAGCTCGGCGTCGGCGAACTTCTCACCCGGACCCGAGTCACGATCGTCGTACAGGGTGTCGAGCCCGAGGTCCCGCAGCTCCGAGTAGAGCCGGTCGGCCACGCGCCGCTCCTCGCTGCCCTCCTGGCCGAGCACGACCAGCTCTACGTCGAATGGCGCGAGCGTCCGTGGCCACGAGATCCCCTGCTCGTCGGCGTACTGCTCGACTGCCGCGGCGGCCGCGCGCGCGGGCCCGAAACCGTAGGAGCCCATCCAGATCAGTTGCTCGCTGCCCGATTCGTCGAGGTAGGTGGCGTTCAGCGGTTCGGAATAGCGAGCGCCGAGCTTGAACAGGTTCCCGACCTCGATCGCGGGCTCGATCCTGATCACCGAGCCGTCGACCGTGTCGCCCTCCACGACCGTGCGAACGTCGACCGTCTCGTAGGGGAAGTCGCGGCCCGGCTCGACGCCGCGGAGGTGAGCGTCCGGACGGTTGGCGCCGGCGACGTACGACCCGCGCCCGTCCACACGCACGACGGCCTCATCGAGCAGGACCGGCAGCTCGGCGCCGACCGGTCCGATGAAGCCTGGTGGCCCGAGTCGCCGCTCTACCTCGTCGGGATGGGCCGGGCGAAAGGCCTGACCCAGCGCGTTCTGGAGCTTGATCTCGTTGACCTGGTGGTCGCCGCGGACGACGACGAGCTTCATCGCGTCGTCGTCGACGATCACCGGGAACGCCTTCAGCAGCGCGCCCTCGGGGACCTCGAGCGATCTCGCGACGGCCTTCACGGTTGTCATCCCCGGGGTGTCGACGAGCTCGGGCTCGTCCAGCCGCGTCGGCAGCGTCACCGGCTGCGGCTCGGCGCTCGCGACCTCGACGTTCGCCGCGTAGCCCGGCGCGAGCGCGACCTCGTTCTCGCCCGCCGGGCACGGAGCCATGTACTCGTGCGCCCCGAACCCCCCCATCATCCCGACGTCCGACTCGACGCGGTACCACTCCAGCCCGCAGCGATCCATCATCCGGTCGTAGGCGGCGACGTGCCGGTCGTACGCAGCGTCGAGGCCCTCGCGGTCGCGGTCGAAGGTGTACGCGTCCTTCATGATGAACTCGCGGGTGCGGAGCACGCCTGCGCGCGGTCGCGGCTCGTCGCGCTCCTTGGTCTGAAAGTGGTAGAGGATCAGCGGCAGGTCGCGGTACGAGCGCACCGCGCTCGCGATGTGCTGCGTGACGATCTCCTCGGCGGACAGCGCGAGCACCATGTCCGTGCCCTTGCGGTCCTGGAGCTTGAACAGCTCGTCGATCCCGTAGCGCCCGGTCCGCCGCCACACCTCGGCTGGGTTCAGGACCGGCATCAGCATCTCCTGGCCGCCGATCGCGTTCATCTCCTCGCGGACGATCTGCATGACCCGCCGCTGGACCCGCCAGCCGGCGGGGAGCCAGCTCCACAGCCCCGCACCGACCTGGCGGACCAGCCCGGCGCGGACCATCAGGATGTGGCTGATCGCCTCCGCGTCGGCGGGCGCCTCGCGCTCGGTCGGAAGGAAGTAGGAGGACAGACGGGTCACGGGGTGCCGAAGGCTACTCGGGAGTGATAGAAGAACGGTCTAGGTCAAAGCGACTTCAAGGAGCCCCGCATGGCGTTCGAGGTGCCGCCCCTCCCCTACGACTACAACGCGCTCGAGCCGACGATCGACGAAGAGACGATGCATCTGCATCACGACAAGCACCACCAGGCGTACGTGACGAACGCCAACAAGGCGCTCGAGGGCACCGAGTGGGCTGACAAGCCCGTCGAGGAGGTGCTCCAAAATCTGAGCGCGATTCCGGACGACAAGCGCAACGCTGTGCGCAACAACGCCGGCGGCCACTACAACCACTCGCTGTTCTGGGAGTGGATGGCGCCCGGCGGCGGCGGCGAGCCCGACGGCGAGCTCGGTGACGCGATCAACTCCGCGTTCGGCTCGTTCGATGAGTTCAAGGGCAAGCTGAAGGCCGCCGGCGTCGGCCAGTTCGGGTCGGGCTGGGCGTGGCTGGTCCACGACGGGTCCGGACTCGCGATCGTCTCGACCCCGAACCAGGACAGCCCGATCAGCGACGGCAAGGCGCCGCTGCTCGGCGTCGACGTCTGGGAGCACGCCTACTACATCACCTACCAGAACCGCCGTCCCGACTACCTCGACGCGTGGTGGAACGTGGTGAACTGGCCGAAGGTGGCCGCGCTGTACGCGGCGGCTTCGGGCTAGCCGCCCGCCCCGCATTCCGGGGCATGGTCGAGAAACGGGAAAATAGGTCGCGTTTCTCGACCATGACCCCTCAGGACGAGCTCTACGGCCTACCGCTCGAACGGTTCACGGACGAGCGCAACGCGCTGGCCAAGCGGCTGCGGCAGGCCGGCCGGCGCGACGAGGCGGCGGAGGTGTCGAAGCTCCGCAAGCCCTCGGTGGCCGCCTGGGCTGTCAACCAGCTTGTCCGCACCCAGAAGCGGGAGCTGGGCGCCCTGTTCAAGGCGGGCGACGCCCTGCAGAAGGCACAGCGGGACGTGCTCGCCGGTCGCGCCGACGGCGGAGAGCTACGGAGCGCGGCCGACGCCGAGCGCAGGGCGCTCGACGCGCTGATCGCCAAGGGCCGCGGCCTCCTGAGCGCCGAAGGCCACGAGCTCGCGCCGGCGAAGCTCGAGCAGGTCTCCGAGACGCTCCACGCGGCCGCGATCGAGGAGCAGGCTCGCGCCGAGGTGCGCGACGGCTGCCTCGTCCGCGAGCTCCGCCACGTCGGGCTCGGAGCGATCGGGGCGGGCGCGACGGCGAGCGCGCAGCGTGCCGCGGCGCCCGGCAAACGCACCGCCCCCCGAAAGCCCGCCGACGACGAGCGTGCCCAGCGGCTGAGAAGCGCCCGTCAGGCGGAGGCCGCCGCCCGCCGCGAGCTCGATCGGGCCGAGCGGGCGCTCGAGGTGGCGGACGAGCACCGGGCCCGCGCCGCCCAGGCACTCGCCGAGACCGAGCGGGCACTCGCCGCCGCGCGCGAGCGCGCCGAGGCGGCCAGAGACGAGCACGAGCGAGCGCAGCGGGCGCTCGACGAGCTCTGAGGCTCTACGCCCGCGTGAATCGCCGCCCGGCGACGGGCGACACGCCTTCGTCGAGCCGCGCCGCCTCGGCCTCGAGCGCGGCGATCCGCTCGGGGGTCATCGCGGTCTCGTCCTCGTTCTCGGCCAGCCACTCACGTGCGGCGGCGGCGTCGGCCTCGTCGCGGACGACCTGCTTGCCGGCGGCGTAGTACTTGTCTATCTCTTCGAACAGCTCGTCGACGAGCCGTTCGGTCGGCACCTTCTTCAGCGGCTCGCCGCGGGAGTAGATCATCCCCATGTCCTTCGCGCCGGTGATCCCGAAGTCGGCGTGACGCGCTTCGCCGATCCCGTTCACCGCGCAGCCGAGCACCGAGACCTCGATCGGATCCTCGTAGGCCTCGAGCCGGCGCTCGATCTCCGCGACGACCGTGTCCATGTCGAACTGCAGCCGCCCGCAGGTGGGGCACGCGATCAGCACGGGGCCGCGCTCACGGAGCTTCAGCGCCTTCAGGATCTCCCACGCGACCTTGACCTCCTCCTCGGCGTGGAACGTCGACAGCGAGATCCGGATCGTGTCCCCGATTCCGTCGGCGAGCAGCGTCCCGAGGCCGACGGCGGACTTCAGCGACCCCGACCACTTGGTCCCGGCCTCGGTGATCCCGAGGTGCAGGGGATACGGGATCCGCTCGGCCAGCAGCCGGTTCGACGCGATCGTGTTGGGCACGCTCGTCGACTTCATCGAGACCTTGAAGTTGTCGAACTCGAGCTGCTCCATCAGCGCGACGTACTCGACCGCCGCTGTCACCAGCGCCTCGACCGGGTTCGTGAACTCGAGCTCGCGCAGGTGGGCGGGCAGCGAGCCGGAATTGACCCCGATCCGTAGCGGCGTCCCCAGCTCCTTGGCGCGCTCGACGACGATCCCGGCCTTCTCCGGTCCGCCGATGTTGCCCGGGTTGATCCGCACGCAATGGGCGCCGGCGTCGAGCGCCTTCAGCGCGAGCGTGTGGTTGAAGTGGATGTCGGCGATCACCGGGATCGGCGACTCGCGCACGATCGTCCGCAACGCGTCGACGTCCTTCTCGCGGGGGACCGCGACGCGGACGATGTCGGCGCCCGCCTCCGCGACCGCGCGGACCTGCTTCATCGTCGCCGCGAGGTCGGCGGTCTCGGTCTTCGTCATCGTCTGCACGACGACCGGCGCGCCACCGCCGATCGGCACGCCGCCGACGTCTATCCGGCGCTTGGAGGCCACGTCCCTGGAGTGTAGAGAGGCCCCGGCTCGCTCAGCCGGTCGCCGGCGGCCCGGACCCGCGCTGCCGCCACGCGTAGACCCCGAAACCGACGCCGCCGACGACCAGCAGCGCCAGCACGACGATCAGCCAGGTCGGCAGGAACGATCCTCCCCCCTGGCCCGACCCGCCGTTGCCCTGATCCACGCTGATCTCGGCGAGCAGCGCCCGCTGGATCACGTCGGCGCAGTTCGTGTACTCCTTGACGTCGACGGGCATCGACGCGAGCGCGCTGCGCAGCTCCGCCACCGTGTAGTGGCGGGTCAGCTGCGCGTGGGCGTCGCAGTCCTGGACCGCGGCCGAGACTCCGGCCGCCGCGTCGGTGGGAAGAAAAAGTGGCTGCGAAACGGCACCCAGCGCGCAAACGACCGTTAAGAGGGAAATGGTTTTGCGCATCCGAACGGGGGGCAACGTTATTGTCTTGCGCCCCCCTGCGCTCCATCGCTAACGCATGTTTGCGCCCAGAAGACACCTGAAGCTCCTTGGAGTCGTGGCTCTCGCCGCGCTCGTAGTCGTGCTCGTGGCCAGCTGTGGCGGCTCGAAGAAGACGCCGACGGCGACGGTCCAGACGACCACGACCGCCGCGCCGGCTCCTCCGCAGAAGCCCCAGACGCCGCCTCCGCGCCCGTCGATGATCTCGATCTTCGGCGACCCGGCGCGGCTTGCGTCGACGCCCGGGCCAGCGCTGGATACGTACCGCTCGTTGGGAGTCGATTACGTGCGCGTTACGGTGCCGTTCGCCGGGCTCGTTGCCGACCCGACCGCGACCTCTCCCCCGTCCGGCTTCGACGGCTCCTCGCCGTCGTCGTACCCGGCCTCGAAGTGGGCGACGTACGACAACATCGTGCTCGAGGCAAAGGCGCACGGCATCGGGGTGATCATGGACCCGGGGTCGCCGGTGCCGACCTGGGCCACCGGGAGCGGCGAGCCGGCGGGGGGTCTGCCGTACGTGTGGAAGCCGAACGCCGCGGCGTTTGGCGCGTTCGTGCACGCGCTCGGCATCCGCTACAGCGGCCACTACACCCCGCCGGGCGCGTCCAGCCCGCTGCCGCGCGTCAATTTCTGGTCGGTCTGGAACGAGCCCAACTACGGTCCCGAGCTCGCTCCCCAGGCGATCGACCATTCGACCGTCGAGGTCGCGCCGGCGCTCTACCGGGGTCTGCTCGACAGCGCCTGGGCGGCGCTTCATGACACGGGCCACGGACACGACCGGATCCTGTTCGGCGAGTTCGCCCCGCGCGGCCGGACGACCGGCGACAACCCCGGGAACTTCTCCGGGATGGTGCCGCTGCGATTCGTGCGCGCGCTGTACTGCGTCGACTCGAACCTGCGCCCGCTCCAGGGATCGGCGGCGACCGAGCGCGACTGCCCGTCGACCGCGTCGACCTCCAAGCAGTTCCCGAGCCAGAACCCGGCGCTGTTCCAGGCCAGCGGCGTCGCCGTGCACCCGTACCCGCAGGGAGCGCTCGCTCCGAACGTCGTGGTCCCGAACGAGCCGGACTACGCCGACCTCGCGAACCTGCCGCACCTCGAGAAGACGCTCGACTCGATCCAGCGCGCGTACGGCCAGAGCAAGCAGTTCGACCTGTACTCGACCGAGTTCGGCTACAAGACGAACCCGCCCACCCCGCTCGGCCCGCCGCTCGTCCGCGCCGCCGCATACCTGAACTGGTCCGAGTACATCAGCTGGCAGGACCCGCGGATCCGCTCGTACAACCAGTACCTGCTCACGGACCCGCCGCCGACCGCTTCTCACTTCGACACGGGGCTCGAGTTTCTGGACGGAACGCTGAAGCCTTCCTACGGAGCGTTCAGGCTGCCGATCTACCTGCCGTCGACGAACGCCTCGAACGGAAATCCGCTGACGGTCTGGGGTTGCGTGCGCCCAGCACATTTCGCCTCCGGGCCCCAGCACGTACGGATCGAGTTCGATTCCGGTAACGGGGGGTTCAGGTTGCTGAAGGCCGTGCCGATCACAAACCGGAATGGATATTTCGACACCAGCGTCCGGTTCTCGTCGAGCGGCACCGTGCGACTCGCGTGGTCGTACCCCCACGGCCCCACGATCCACAGCCTCGCAGTGCATATCACCGGCTGACGCCGGCGGCAGGGGTCGGCCCGGCGGCCCGGACGCGTTCTCGACGCTCCACGGAGGGTGACTGACCGATGCCGAAAGCTCGTAGGGCGCTACTGGCGCTCGCACTGACCGCCGCCACGTTCGCGTTCGCCTCGGCGCCGCAGGCGCTCGCCTCAAACGCCCAGGAGTCGCTGTTCGAGGACGACGTCGCGCTGCTGCACGACCCGGCCGGCACGCTTCAGGAGCTTCGCCATCTCGGCGTCACGATGGTCCGCTTGAACGTGCGTTGGTCGTTCATCGCTCCTGATCCGAAGTCGTTCGTCCGCCCCCACTTCAACGCCGCCGATCCGAACGCGTACCCGGCCGGGGCCTGGTCCGTCTACGACGAGATCGTGCGCGACGCGCGATCGACCAGGGCATCCAGCTGATGTTCACGCCGACGGGCTTCGCGCCGCTCTGGGCGCAGGGCAAGAACCCGAAGAAGTACGGCGCTCACTACAACTCGGAGTTCGCGTTCATGCCGTCGGCGAACGAGTACAAGCAGTTCGTCGAGGCGCTCGGCAAGCGTTATCCCGTCGGTGCAGACATGGGAGCTGTACAACGAGCCGAACTTCGGCGAGGACCTCTCGCCGCAGGGCATCAAGCAGTCGAACGTCCTGTACGCCCCGGTGATGTACCGGAGCTTGATCAACGCCGGATGGAGCGCGCTGCACGCCACCGGCCACGGCAATGACACGATCCTGATCGGGGCGCTCGCGGCGCACGGCGCGCACATTCCGTCGAAGAACAAACACATGACCGGTCTTCCGGGCGCGTACGGCGAGACGCCGCCGCTCGAGTTCGTTCGCGAGCTGTACTGCCTGGACTCGCGCTACCGCCCCTACCGCGGAGTCGCCGCCAAGATTCGCGAGCTGCCCGACGACAGCGAACGCCGCGAAGCGGTTCCCGGCGCAGAACCCGGCGCTGTTCAACGCCGGCGGGTTCTCGATCCATCCCTACCCGCTGGGGCCCGACGGCGGCCTGCCTCCGACCCAGACCTCGTACCACAACCCCAACTACGCCGGCTTCTCGCAGATCCCGAACCTGATCAAGGTGCTCGACCACGTCCAGAGGGCGTATCGGTGGGACGTCGAGTTCCCCGTCTGGGACACCGAGTACGGCTACATCACCAACCCGCCAAACCGCAGCGAGCACTATGTCTCCCCCGCCACCCAGGCCTACTACGACAACTGGGCCGAGTATCTGTCGTGGAAGAACCCTCGCATCCTGAGCACGATGCAGTACCTGCTCTATGACCCCAACCCGAGCGTCGGCACTCCCGAATGCGGTGGCTTCGCCAGCGGGCTCGTGTACTTCACCAGCGCCCCGATCACGAGCGGGTGCGGCAGCTACACCCCGGGGTCGACGAAGCCGGCGTATGACGCCTACCGCCTGCCGATCTTCATGCCGTCTTCGACAGCGCGTCCGCCGGGAAGCCGCTGACGGTTTGGGGCTGCGTGCGCCCGGCGTTCTACGCGGTGCTCGACACGCAGCAGCCGCAGACGGCGCTGATCCAGTTCCAGCGCGGATCGGTCGGACCGTGGCTGACAGTCGCGACCATGACCTACTCGAGCCTCGACCAGAGCTGCTACTTCACGCGGCAGGTGACGCTGCCGGCGAGCGGCTCGGTCAGGCTCGCGTGGAGCTACCCGCTGACGGACATCGGACAGGGCGGTTTGACGCCTGCGATCGCCGGGCGACCGTGCGGCGATTCGCTGCTGCCCGGCGGTCAGCCGAACGCTGTCGGTATCGATCGGTTAGCGCGACGTGACGGCCTGCGGCCGCGCAACCGGCTCGTGAAGTCGTCGGGCGCCGCTACGATCCGCCGACCGCAAGGTGCCGGTCAGGTGCCAGACGGGGGCGCAACTTCGATCACCCCGGGAGGTTGATTCCGGTATGCGAGGGACGCTTGACAGCAGGGCGAACGGTCATCGCGGTGGTCCTGGCGGCCGCTGCCCTGCTGATCGCCATACCCGCGCCCGCGGGCGCCTCCGGCGGACAGGTCGGAGTGTTCGAGGACGACGTCTCGGTGCTTCAGAACCCGGTCCCGACGCTGCAGGAGCTCCGGCATCTCGGCGTGAGCACCGTGCGCGTGCTCGTCCGCTGGTCGGACTTCGCCCCCAGTCCGACGTCCCGCACGCGGCCGAACTTCAACGCCGCCGACCCGAACGCGTACCCGCCCGGCGTCTGGTCCCAGCTCGACGCGGCCGTCGCCGCCGCCAGGTCCGACGGGATCCAGCTGATGCTGAACCCGACTGCCTTCGCCCCGCTCTGGGCACAGGGCGCCAACCCGCAGAACTTCGGCGCTCACTACGACCCCAATTTCGCCTTCATGCCCTCCGCGAACGAGTACAAGCTGTTCGTCGAGGCGGTCGCGAAGCGCTACCCGTCGGTGCACACGTGGGAGCTATACAACGAGCCGAACTTCGGCGAGGACCTCTCGCCGCAGGGGATCAACCACTCCACCGTCCTGTACTCGCCGGTCATGTACAGAGGACTCGTCAACGCCGCGTGGAGTGCGCTTCAGGCGACCGGCCACCGGCGCGACACGACGATCCTCGGCGCGCTCGCGGCGGCCGGCGCGCACGTCCCGAGCCGCAGCGGCACCGGTCTGCCCGGCGCGTACGGCGAGACGCCGCCGCTCGAGTTCATCCGCGAGCTCTACTGCCTGACCTCCCGCTACCGCCCGTACTCGGGCTCCGCCGCGAAAGCGCGCAACTGCCCGACGAACGCCGCGGCGTCGCGGAAGTTCCGGACGCAGAACCCGGCCCTGTTCAGCGCGACCGCGTGGTCCGATCACCCGTACCCGCTTGGCAACGACGGCAACACCCCGCCGACGCGAACCAACTACAGGAACCCCAACTACGCCAGCTTCCCGCAGCTCCCGAACATGATCAAGGCGCTGGATCAGGCTCAGCGCGCATACGGCTCGGGCAAGCACTTCCCGTTGTGGAACACCGAGTTCGCGTACATCACAAACCCGCCGAACAGGCTCGTGAAAGCCGTCTCTCCGGCCAATCAGGCCTACTACGACAACTGGGCCGAGTACCTGTCGTGGAAGAACTCGAGGATCGCCAGCGCCATGCAGTTCCTGCTGTACGACCCCAACCCGAGCGTCGGCACGGCGGAGTGTGGCGGGTTCGCAAGCGGGCTCGTGTACTTCACCAGCGCACCGACCACCGGCGGCTGCGCGAGCTATCCGCCGGGCGTCGCCAAGCCGGGCCTCGACGCCTACCGCCTGCCGATCTTCCTGCCGAGCTCGTCGACACGCCGCGGGCGCACGCTCACGGTCTGGGGGTGCGTCCGGCCGGCCCATTACGCGCTGCTCGACACCCGCAAGCCGCAGAGCACACAGATCCAGTTCCAGCGCGGATCGAAGGGCGCATGGACGACCGTCTCGACGGTCACGTTCAGGAAGACCAGCGCCGGCTGCTACTTCACCGCGAACGTCAAGTTCCCGGCGAGCGGGTCCGTGCGGCTGTCCTACGCCTACCCCGCCGGCGACTCCCGGCTGGCGGCCGGTATTCCCAACACGAACTTCGCTCCCGGAACGCCATCGGTCAGCCGGACCGTCACCGTGACGATCAGATGAGGGCGGCGCGACGAGCGGTCTCGGTTTCGCTGGTCGCGCTCGCGGCCACGCTCGCGTCGGTCGCCGTCCCCGCGACCGCGTCCGCGTCGGGCCGGCAGGTCTCCGTGTTCCAGGACGACGTGGCGCTCCTGCAGAACCCGGTTCCGACGATGCAGGAGCTCCGGCATCTGGGCGTGACGACGGTCCGTCTGCTGATCCGCTGGTCGTTCATCGCGCCCGACCCGAAGTCGCGCAAGCGGCCTAACTTCAACGCGTCGAACCCGAACGCGTACCCGGCGAAGAACTGGGGCCCGTACGACGCGGTCGTGGCGGCAGCCCGGGCGAATGGGATTCAGCTGTTGTTCAACCCGACGGCGTTCGCGCCGCTATGGGCGCAGGGAGCCAATCCGGGGAGGTTCGGGGCCCACTACAACTTCGAGTTCGCGTTCATGCCGTCGGCGAACGAGTATCGCCAGTTCGTGGTGGCGCTCGGCAAGCGGTACCCGTCGGTGCACGCCTGGGAGCTGTACAACGAGCCGAACTTCGGCGAGGACCTGGCGCCGCAGGGGATCAACCAATCGAAGGTCCTGTACTCGCCGGTGATGTACAGAGGACTCGTCAACGCGGCGTGGAGCGGGCTTCACGCGAGCGGGCACGGCCGCGACACGATCATCATCGGCGCGCTCGCCGCCCATGGCGCGCACGTCCCGTCGAACAGCAAGAACAAGACCGGGCTGCCCGGGGCTTACGGCGAGACGCCGCCGCTCGAGTTCGTCCGCGAGCTCTACTGCCTGGACTCGCACTACCACCAGTACCGCGGCAACGCGGCGAAGGTGCGCAAGTGCCCGACGACCGCCGCGGCGTCCCGGCGGTTCCGTGCGCAGAACCCGGCGCTGTTCAACAACACCGCCTGGTCGGACCATCCCTATCCCCTGGGCAAGGACGGGAACACCCCGCCGACGAAAACGCACTACACCAACCCCAACTTCGCCGGGTTCTCGCAGCTGCCGAACATGATCGCCGCGCTCGACAAGGCGCAGCGCGCATACGGGTCGAGCAAGCGGTTCCCGCTCTGGAACACGGAGTACGGCTACATCACCAACCCGCCGAACCGGAGCGGGTCCAACGCCTCGCTCGCGACTCAGGCGTTCTTCGACAACTGGGCCGAGTATCTGTCTTGGAAGAACAGCCGGATCGCGAGCTCGATGCAGTACCTGCTGATCGACCCCAACCCCAGCGTCGGCACGCCCGAATGTGGCGGGTTCGCGAGCGGGATCATCTTCTTCGGCACGCTGCCGACGAGTCGCGGCTGTAGCGCCTATCCGCCGGGCGCGGCGAAGCCCGGGCTCCAGGCCTACCGGCTGCCGATCTACCTCCCGAACGGCACGGCCAGTCGGGGGCACGCCGTCACCGTCTGGGGTTGCGTGCGGCCCGCGCGCTACGCGCTGCTCGACACGCACAGGCCCCAGACGGCGCTGATCCAGTTCCAGCGCGGCGGGCGCGGGTCCTGGTCGACGGTGGCCACCGTGACGTTCTCGAACCCGGCGTCGAGCTGCTACTTCACGCGCCAGGTGAAGTTCCCGGCGAGCGGCTCCGTGCGGCTGATCTACAGCTATCCGGCGACCGATGCGAGGCTCTACGCCGGGTACGTCCACACCTACTTCGACCCGCTCGCGCCAACGGTGAGCCGTTCGGCCTCGGTGACAATCAGGTAGATGCGTTGAGGATTCGGGACCCTCGCCTGCCGGCGCTGATCGGCGCGGCGCTGAGCGCACTGTCGCTGGGCGCCGTCCGCGCGGCGCCCGCGATCGCCTCCGGCACCCAGCAGGCGATGCTCGAGGACGATCTGCAGCTGACAGGTAACCCGCAGGGGACGATCGACCGCCTGCGGATGATCGGCGTGGGCCGGATCCGGCTCGGATTTCGCTGGTTCAACGTCGCCCCGAATCCGTTCTCGAGCCGAGCCCCGAAGGGCTTCAACGGCGCCAACCCGGCGTCCTACCAGAGCGCCAAATGGGCGCCTTACGACCAGATCATCATCGACGCCACGCGCGCCGGGATCGGAATCGACCTCGATGCGATGGGCGGAGCACCCGCGTGGGCGCTCGGACCCGGCCGGCCGAAGGGCTCGACGAGCGCGTACTGGGAGCCCTCCCCCGTCCAGTACCAGGCGTTCGTGCGCGCGCTCGGGGTCCGCTACAGCGGGAGGTACACGCCTCCGGGGGCCTCTAGCCCGCTCCCACGCGTGAGCTTCTGGTCGATCTGGAATGAGCCCGACTACGGCCCCAGCCTCGCGCCACAGGGTGTGCCCGGGCACCTGACGATCGAGAACAGCCCCCGGTTGTACCGCCAGCTGGTCGACTCCGCGTGGAGCGCGCTGCAGCAGACCGGCCACGGACGCGACACGTTCATCTTCGGTGAGCTCGCGCCGCGCGGCTACAACTACTGGGGCGAGTTCTCTGGGATGAGGCCACTCGTCTTCCTGCGGGCGATGTACTGCGTCGACAGCGGCTACCGGCCGCTGACCGGCACGGCGGCAAAGCTCCGCGGCTGTCCGACGACCGGTGCCGGCGTTCGCAGTTTTCGGGCCCATCATCCGGCGATGTTCCGCGCCACCGGCGTCTCGGACCATCCGTACATGCGCTGGTACGCGCCCAACAAGGAGCTCTCCCCGGATCCGGCCAACGGCTCCTCGACCGTCGACTACTCCTCGCTCGCGTTGCTCGGCAACCTCGAGCGCGCGATCGACCGGCTGCAGCGGGTCTACGGGTCGCGCTCGAGGATGAGCATCTGGAACACGGAATTCGCCTACATCACGACGCCGCCGAAGCACGACAAGCAGTACGAGCCGCAGAAGCCCCACTACTTCCCGTGGGTCACCCAGTCAACGGCGGCCTACTACGACAACTGGGCGGAATACATCTCCTGGCGCGACCCCCGGATTGCGTCGTTCTTCCAGTACCTGCTCCACGACCCGCTGCCGGCGACGAAGGCGACCGACTGGGGCGGGTACGCGAGCGGGCTGCTGGCCTACGACTACTCCCAGAAGGCGACCTACAGCGCCTGGCGGCTGCCGCTGTACCTGCCGAAGACGACCGGCCGGCGCGGTCAGAGCGTCGAGGTCTGGGGGTGCCTGCGTCCGGCCCACTACGCGATCCTCGACACCTCGCAGGCCCAGACGGTCGCGATCCAGTTCCAGTCGAGCTCGCGCGGCCCGTGGCAGACGATCCAGAACGTGACGATCAGCCGCCCCAACCAGAGCTGCTACTTCGACCTCCGTCTCAAGCTCCCGTCGAGTGGCAACGTGCGGCTCGGCTGGAGCTACCCGACCCAGGATCCGGACCTCGGGTACTTCGACCCGCTCGAGCCGCACTCGGTCGTCAGCCGCACCCAGGCGATCACGCTCCACTAGTGCGTCGGGGCTACCCCCCGACCGCGACGGTGTCGAACGCGCCGCGGCGGATGACCGGTCCGAACGGGCTCGCCTCCCCGAGCAGGGCCGGCGGCACGACGATGTAGCGGATGTGGTAGCGGTCGAGCAGCTGCTGCCGGTAGTCCGGGCTCGCCTGCGCCGAGAAGAATCGGTAGACCGACTGCAGCCGCTGCCGCTGGTCGACGAACGCCAACGGCCGGTGGGTGGCGACCAACCGTCCGGCATACACCGGGATCGCGGCCTCGGCGCCGTCGTTGATCGGGGTGAGGACCGTGGCGCTCGCCGGCAGGCCGGTGACGGCGGTCCGGTAGTTCGCGTACACCGCGGGGGCCGAGCCAGTGCCGGGGATGGCGCCCTTGAGGCCGCCGCCCATGTTGACGAGCTCGGCGACCACGAGCAGCCCGGCGATGGCCGCGGCCGCGGCGAGCGCGAGCGGGCGCCCCTTCAGCCTCGCGAGAGCCGGTCGCTCGAGGTTGGCGGCTAGATCCGCAAGGCCGATCTGCGCTCCGAGCACGATGTACGAGATCACCCGGCCGTCGCCGTAGTGCGCGGACAGGCCACCGTAGATGAAGATCGCGACCAGCGGGACGCAGTACAACCCGAGCCGCGCGCGGTTCAGCGTCCCGGTGGCGTAGAAGAACAGCGCCAGCGCCGCGAACGCGGGAAGGATGTGAACCACCCACGAGCCGTACATGACCGAGTTGCTCGGGTCATAGACGCCCTGGTCGTCCCACAGATGGACGATCGAGTAGTAGGGCCACGCCAGCGACAGCAGTGCGGCGCCGGCGAACGCCGCCGCGAGCGTCAGCAGCGCGAGCCGGCGATCGGCGGCCGTCAGCGAGATCGCGAGCATCGCGGACGCGGTCGCCACGCCGGCGACGGGATGGCTGAGCACGACGACCGCGAGCCCGAGCGTGCACCCCGCCGCGGACAGCCATCGATCTCGCGCTGCGCGGCCGAGGCTCCAGTTCCAGAGCGCCGCGGTCAGCAGCCCGACCCCGGTCGCGAACGTCGACGGGTAGGCGATCACCGCCGCAAGCGCGCGGAGATTGAAGAAGCCGCTGTACTTCCACGGGCTGACGCCCCACAGAAGCCACACGAACAGCAGCGCATAGAACGGAGCCTGCCGGTGCCTGCTGAACACCCGGGTGAACCACCAGATCCCGGCGATCAGCAGCCAGTAGTTGATCAGTCCGGCCACCGCGAGTGCGTTGACGGGCCCCGTCCCGGTCACCTTCGCGCCGACGGCCACCAGCAGCGCGTACGGCGAGTAGAACGCGCTCGGCGCGTGGATCGCGAGCAGCGAGTTGCCGGGATTCGTCGTGTGCAGCATCAGCTGCCGGACGGTCGCGGCGTGCTCCCAGAAATCGAACGCCTGGTTGACGCCGCGCACCGTCTGCAGCAGAACCAGCACGAAGCCGAGCACCGCCAGGGCCCCGAACCGCCACCCCGGCTGGTTGAGCGTCTCCCACGCGCGCCGGCCACGTCCTCCCGCCGGATTCGACGGGGAGGCCGCCGGCCCCGGTGACGCCGGTGCTCGAACCGAGCCCGTCATCGGCGGTTCCGCGTTCGAGCTGTGGCCGCGGTCGCCAGCGCCCGATCGAACGCCTCGACCATCGCGTCGTAGTTGTAGGCGGCGACGCTCGCCCGCGCCGCCTCGCCGAGGCGAGCGCGGAGCCCGGGGTCCGCCGCGAGACGGTCGATCGCCTCCGCGAGGGCGCGGGAGTCGCCCGGCGGTACGACGAGGCCGGTCTGCTGATCGCGCACGAGCCCACCGGCTACGGCGCCGACCGCGGTCGTCGCGATCACCGGTCGTGCCTGGTGCATCGCCTCGTTGCAGACGAGTCCCCACGGCTCGAGGAAGCGCGGCGTGGGAATCGAGGGCAGCAGCGCGAACTGCGCGGCCGCGTACGCGACCGGAAGCTCGGGTCGCCGCAGCGGGCCCAGCCAACGCGTCCGCGGCGCCGCTCGCACCGCCCCTGCGAGCGGGCCGTCGCCGACGACGACCAGCGTGAGCTCGGAGCTGACCGATCGCCACGCGTCCAGCAGCACGTCGACGCCCTTCTCGGCGACGAGCCGCCCGGCGTAGAGCGCGAACGGCCCGGTGAGGCCGTGGCGCTCGCGAAACGCGTCGATCTCGTCGCTCGCGACCTCTCGCGCGAACAGATCTGCCTCGACCGATTGCGGTGCGACGAACACGTCGTCGTCGTGGCCGCGGATCCCGGCGACGAACCGGCTCGTGTGCTCCCCGTAGGAGACCACCGCGTCGGCGCGGCGGTAGATGTGATGGATCGCCGGCGACGCGACCGCATGCGCGGGCGACCGCGGCTCCGCCCACACCGACGCCCACAGGATGAATTGCCTGCGGTGAGCCCTGGCGCCGGCGTAGGCAGCGGGCAGCATCGCGCCGCCGGCGTGTGGGGCGATCACGGCGTCGTAGCCGCGCCCGAGCGCGATCGCGGAAACGGGCCCGCCGAGGCGGCGCGTGCGGAAGCGCGCGTCGTCGAGCTGCCGGTCGAGATCCGCGAACCATGCCGGCACGTACCGGTCGCCGCCGCCGAAGCACCACACGTCGACGCCGTGGCGGTCGGCCAGGCGCTCGTACAGCGGAACGCGGTAAGGCGTCAGGTAGTTGGTGACGAGAGCTACCGGCATCGGACCCGGAACCGCGTCGTTTGCGGCGAGGTTGGTGATATCAGGATCGTCCGCCGGGCAATTCGATCACGCTCCACTGAGCATTTAGGGATACTGGGGCCAATGGAGTCCGGTGCGGAGCTGGTTGCCCGGCTGAGCGGGATCTGCGGAGCCGATCAGGTGCTCACACACCCCCGGGAGCTGGCGACGTATCGCTCGGACGCGCTCGCCCACTACCGCCAGGAGCCGCTCGCCGCGGTGCTTCCGGGCGATGCCGATCAGGTCCGCGACGTGGTCCGCGCGTGCTTCGAGGCGGGCGTCCCATGGGTCGCGCGGGGCTCGGGGACCGGCCTCTCCGGCGGCGCGCTCCCGGTCGCCGAAGGGGTGCTGATCGTCCTCTCTCGTCTGCGACGGATTTTGTCGGTCGACCTCCAAGACGCTCGCGTGGTCGTCGAGCCCGGCGTCACCAACTTGACGATCTCCCGCCCGTCGCGCCGACGCACTTCTACCCGCCCGACCCCTCGAGCCAGATCGTCTGCTCGATCGGGGGCAACATCGCTGAGAACTCGGGCGGCGCCCACTGCTTCAAGTACGGGTTCACGACCAACTACGTCACCGGCCTCGAGCTGGTGCTCACCGACGGCTCCGTCGTCGAGCTGGAGCGCGACGCCCCGGGGTACGACCTGCTCGGCGCGTTCGTCGGGTCCGAGGGGACGCTCGGGGTCGCGACCCGGATCGAGGTGCGCGTCGTGCCACGGCCGGAAGCCGTGCGGACGCTCGTCGCATTCTTCGAACACACCGCGCAGGCCGGCGAGGCGGTCAGCGCGATCGTCGCCGCGGGGATCGTGCCCGGTGCGATCGAGATGATGGACCGGCTCTCGATCCGGGCCGCCGAGGCGGCGACCGGCGTCGGCTACCGGCTCGATGCGGGCGCCGCGCTGGTCGTCGAGCTCGACGGGCCGAGCGAGGAGTGCGAGACGCGGTTCGAGGAGGTGATCGCACTGGTCGAGCGCGAACACGCGACGGAAATCCGCGTCGCCCAGGATGAGGCCGAGCGGGACCTGATCTGGAAGGCCCGCAAGGCGGCGTTCGCGGCGATGGGCAGGATCGCACCGGCGTACTACGTCCAGGACGGCGTGATTCCGCGGACCCGGCTTGCTGATGTGTTGGAACGGATCGACGAGCTGTCGGCCGAGTACGGGCTGCAGGTCGCGAACGTGTTCCATGCGGGCGACGGCAACCTTCACCCGCTCGTCTGTTACGACGCGGCGCGCGACGGCGAGCCGGCGCGCGCCGAGGAGCTCGCCGGACTGATCGTCAAGACGTGCGTCGACGCCGGCGGGTCGATCACCGGCGAGCACGGCGTCGGCGTCGACAAGAAGGCGTATATGCCGTCGATGTTCTCCGAGTCCGACCTTGCCACGTTCCAGCGGCTGCGGTGCGCGTTCGACCCGCACGGGCTGGCGAACCCCGGGAAGGTGATGCCGACGCCGCGCCTGTGCGGGGAGGTCCCCGGCCCGTACCGCGAGCATCCGCTCGAGCGGGCCGGCGTGGCGACGAGGTTCTGATGCCGCGCCAGCTGCGGCCGACGAGCGACGAGGCGGCCGCGGCCGCGCTGGCGGGGGCCGCCGCCGGCGGCGAGGCGGTGCGGATCCTCGGAGGCGGCAGCAAGTCGCGGTGGGGCGCGGCCGGGTCGGCGCCCGACGTCGAGCTGCGCACCGAGAAGCTGGACCGGGTGCTCGAGCACAACCACGGCGATCTGACCGCGGTGCTCGAGGCTGGCGTGCCGCTGGCGCGGGCGCAGCATCAGTTTGCATCCACCGGCCAGATGCTCGCGCTCGACCCGTTCCTCGGGCCCGGGCACGAGGCGACGGTCGGCGGGGTCCTGGCGACGGCCGACTCCGGCCCCCTGCGCCACCGCTACGGCGCACCGCGCGACCTCGTCCTCGGGATGACCGTCGCGCTCAGCGACGGCACGATCGCTCGGTCCGGTGGGAAGGTGATCAAGAACGTCGCCGGCTACGACCTCGGCAAGCTGTTCACCGGCTCCTTCGGGACGCTCGGGCTGATCATGTCGGTGAGCGTCCGGCTGCACCCGCTCCCGTCGAGCACCGCGACCGTGGTCGGCGACAGCGGCGATCCCGGCACCGTTGCGCGCGCCGCCGCCGCGCTGGCCGCGGCGCCGCTCGAGCTCGAGGCGCTCGACGTGGCGTGGAGCGGAACTCGCGGCGGCGTCCTCGCCCAGTGCGCCGGCGCCGCGAGCGAGCCGCGGTCGGCGCGAGTCGCCGCGCTGCTCCGCGAAGCTGGGCTCGAGCGCGTCCAGACGGTCACCGACGACGCCGAGCTGTGGGCCCGCCAGCGCGCGGGACAGCGGTCGGCGAGCGGGGCGCTCGTGCGGGTGGCGGCCCGTCCGACGGCGCTCGTACGGGTGCTCGAGGCGGTCCGGACGAGCGACGCGAGGGCGGTCGGCCGCGCGGCCGTCGGCCACACGTTCGTCGACCTCGAGCCGGCGGCGCTCGAGACGTTCATCGGGCAGCTGCCGGCCGGCGCCGTGCCGGTCGTGCTCGACGCGCCCGAGCAGATCCGCGACTCGCTCGACCCGTGGGGATCGCCGCCGAACCTCGCGGCGCTCGAGCTGATGCGGCGCGTGAAGCAGCGCTTCGACCCGGCTCGGGCGTGCAACCCGGGAGTGTTCGTTGGCGGCATCTGACGGATTCGACGCTCGGCGCCCGCCGGAGCGGGAGGTCGTCGACGACTGCGTCCACTGCGGCTTCTGCCTGCAGACCTGCCCCACTTACGTGCTGTGGGCGAACGAGGCGGACTCGCCCCGAGGCCGGATCGTTCTGATCGGCGACGCGCTCGACGGCGCCGAGGTCTCGACCGAGCTGGTGACGCACATCGACCGTTGCCTCGGGTGCATGGCGTGCGTCACCGCGTGTCCCTCGGGAGTCCGCTACGACCGCCTGATCGAGCGCACCCGCCCGCAGCTCGAGCGCCATCACCGCCGCCCGCGTGCCGAGCGTGTGCTCCGCCGGGTCCTGTTCGAGACGCTGCCCCACCCCTCCCGCCTGCGCGCGCTCGCGCCGCTGATGGCCGCCGGTCGCAGGCTCGGGGTCGACCGGCTCCCGGGGCGGCCGGGGACGATGATGCGGGTTGCGCCCCGTGCGCCGCTCCGGCGCGCGATGCGGACCAGGGTGCCCGAGCTCACCCCCGCCGCCGGGCCGCGGCGCGGTCGCGTCGCGTTGCTGCTCGGTTGCGTGCAGCGCGTGTTCTACCCGGAGGCGTCGTCGGCGTCAGCGCGGGCGCTCGCGGCCGAGGGCTTCGAAGTGCTGGCGCCGCGACTGCCGGAATGCTGCGGGGCGCTCGAGCTCCACGCCGGCGAGGAGGAGAGCGCGGTTGCGCGCGCCGACGCCGCGGTCGCGGCGTTCCGGGCGCTCGGCGATGTCGACTACGTGGTCACGTCGGCCGCTGGTTGTGGCTCGGCGATGAAGGAGTACGGCGACCTGCTCGGCACCGCCGAGGCCCGCGAGCTGGCCGGCCGCGTGCGCGACGTGACCGAGGTGCTCGCGTCGGTGCCGGCGCAGGCGCCGCGCGGTCCGGTGCCGCTGCGGGTGGTCTACCACGACGCCTGCCACCTCGCGCACGCCCAGGGCGTCCGGCAGGAGCCACGGGAGCTACTGCGGGCGATCCCCGAGCTCGAGCTGCTCGAGGTCGGAGCCGAGCCCGAGATCTGCTGCGGCTCCGCCGGCGTCTACAACCTGCTGCAGCCCGACGCCGCGGCCGAGCTCGGCGCCCGGAAGGCCCGCAACGTGCTCGACACCGGCGCGCAGGCGATCGCCGCGGGCAACCCCGGCTGCGCGGCCCAGCTCGACCTGCACCTGCGCGAGCTCGGTAGTCCGCTGCCGGTGTATCACCCCGTCGAGTTGGTGTGGGCGTCGATCGCGGCCGGATCCGCCTAACGGCGATGCGGCCGGTACAGGTCGCCTCGCTTGCCGTCGGCCTCTGGTGGGTCGCGAACGGCATCGGTGCGTTCCTGATCGACCCCAACCTCGCGACCGGCCAGGTCCACGGAGGCGGCGATTTGTTCGGCGTCCAGGTGACCGTCAACGGCTGGCACGCGCTCTTTCATCTGCTGCCAGGCATCATCGGGATCGTTGCCGCGTGGCGTCCTCGCGCAGCTTTTGTGTACCTGCTGGGGTTCGGCGGCCTGTACATCGCAGTCGGTGGCTGGGGCCTGATCGCCGGTGGCGACACGGTCGGTCCGATCGCGGTCGACCGAGCCGGCGACATGGTTCACCTGTTCGAGGGGCTGATCGCGGTCTCGGCGGCGATCGTGACGCGCGAGTCGCGAGCGAGGGTGGTCGCGAAACCCACCGTATAGGTTTTTTCTCGACCAGCCTGCTTCAGCCGCATCGCGCGGCGGAGGACTAATATCTGGACGGGTGACGGCCGGGCGGATTGCTCCGGCAAGGCGACTTAGGGGGATGGGGCATGATGATTCGTTTGCGGTGGGCCGCGCCGATTGCGGCGATCGTCCTGGCGACCGGCGCGGCGGCGGCCGTCGCGGATCTGGGTGACACGTTCACGCAGCCGGAAACGCCCGCTCCGGCGCCCGAGGCCACAGTGATCTTCGCGGACGTGCCAGGCGTCACGGGCGACGCCGACACAAAGGGCTTCAAGGGCCAGATCCGGGTCGTCGCGCTCGACTATGGGCTGAAGTCCGCGAGCTCGCCGTGCGAAGGCGTCCACTTCCGCGCGCCGGTCAGCCTGGCTACCCCCCAGCTCGACCTGCTCGCGGCCGGCGACAAGGCGGTGCCGTCGATCGGATTCACGATGCTCGCGCCGAGCGACGGTTCGCTCGTCACGGTATTCAAGCTTGTGCTGAACGACCCCCGGATCAAGTCCGTCCATACCGTCCTTACCGGCCCCCTCGACGCCAGGATCCACCCGGCCGGACCCTACGACGACGTGACCGTGGCGCCGGGGGTCGGCAAAACGATCACGGTGTCGGCACCGGTACAGGGGAAGACCACCCAGATCACCTGCTGACCAGGGCCGTCGGCCCGGACGAGAGACCGGACTCCTTAGGCGTACATCTCCTCGATCAGCGGCTCGTACTTCGCGGCGATCGGCTTGCGCTTCAGCTTCATCGTCGGCGTCAGCTCGTCGCCGCCGGGCAGCCAGTCGCCGGGGACGATCCGGAACTTCTTGATCTGCTCGACGCGCGCCAGGTGGGTGTTGGCCTCGTCGATCCCCGTCTGGACCGCCTCGATCACGGCCGGATCGTCCGACAGCTCCGCGAGCGTCTCGCCCTCGAGGCCCTGCTGCGTCGCCCACTGCGGCGCGAAGTCGGCGTCGAGCACGATCAGCGCGGTGTTGTAGGGCCGGCGGTCGCCGATCGTGATCGCCTGGCCGATCAGCGGGCTGGCGGTCTTGATCGCGGCCTCGATGTTGGCGGGCGACATGTTCTTGCCGGCCGCGTTGATGATGATCTCCTTCTTGCGGTCGACGAGCTTCAGGTATCCCTCGTCGTCGAGCTCGCCGATGTCGCCCGTGTGCAGCCAGCCATCCGAATCGATCGCCTCGGAGGTCTTGTCCGGCAGGTTGCGGTAGCCCATCATCACGAACTCGGACTTGACCAGCACCTCGCCGTCATCGGCGATCCGGATCTCGCATCCGGGCGAAGGCGGACCGACGGTCCCGATCTTGACCGCGCCCGGGCGGTTGGACGTCCCGGCGCCGCACGTCTCCGACATCCCCCACAGCTCCGCCAGCTCGATCCCGAGCGCGTGGAAGAACTCGAGCACCTCGACCGGCGTCGGCGCGGCGCCGACGTTGACGCCCTCGACCTGGTCGAGCCCCAGCATCGCGCGGATCCCGGCGAAGTACTTCTCGTCGGCCTCGGCGACCTGGCGCTCGAGCTCGTCCGGAACGGGTTCACCGCGCTGGCGGAGCCGCACCCGCTGAATCGACGCGGCGATCGCGTCCTCGACCGGCTTGCGCTGCTCCTCCGGCTGGCCCGCGAGCATCGTCTCGAGCCCCGCCTTGAGCTTCTCCCAGATCCGCGGCACGGCGAAGAACCAGGTCGGGTGGACCTGCGGCAGGTACGTGAGGATCTCCCTCGGGTTCGGGCTGCAGGTGATGCTTCCCCCGAAGATCGTCGGCAGGTAGTGGTGCGCCATCCGCTCGGCGATGTGCGCCGCGGGCAGCCACGAGATCACCCTCGCGCCCGGCTCGAGGTTGATGATCTCCTCGGTCACCTTCGCCGCGAACATGATGTTGTGGTGCGACAGCTGCACGCCCTTCGGCGGCCCGGTCGTGCCTGAGGTGTAGATCAGCGTCAGCACGTCCTCGGGCTGGGCGCCCGCCACCGAGGCCGGGTCGAAGTCGGGGTTTGAACCCTCGACGTCGCTGAGCGGGATCGTCCCCTCGGGAGCCTCCCCGTCCACGACGATCACGTGCTCGAGCCCGGGCAGCTCCTTGCGCGCCTCCTGCATCACGTCGAGGAACGCCTGCTCGATCACCACCACCTTCGAGCCCGAGTCCTCCATCAGATACTGGATCTCTTCGGGCGGGTAGGTCGTGTAGATCGAGAACGGGGTCGCGCCGAGCGTGACGACCGCGAGGTCGACGATGTGGAACTCGGGGCGGTTGGCCAGCATGATCGCGACGGTGTCCCCGCGCGAGACGCCCAGCTTGGCGAGCCCGCCGGCGACCGCGTCGACCCGCGCCAGCAGCTCCGACCAGGTCAGCGCGCCACTGTCGTCCGGCCAGCGGACGGCGACGATGTCCGGATGGTTGGTGGCTGTGCGCCGAAGCGCCTCGGTCAGCGTCGGTGCGTCGACGGCCTTGGCGGCCGCCTCAGTGATCGTGCCGGTCTCCATATCTCTCCTCACGTCCCCTCGTTGAACCCTGCCTTTCGAGCGACACGCTATCGAAGCGGCGGCCGCCTACGGGACGTTGAACCCCTTGCCCGTCAGCGTCGAGATGTCGTTGCTGAGGCCGATCACGAAGATCAGGATGATCAGCACGAACCCGACGGCGCCGGCCCGCTCCATCACCGAGAACGGGATCCGCTTGCCGCGGATCTTCTCGGCCACGGCCCAGAACACGTGGCCGCCGTCGAGCGGCAGGAACGGGAACAGGTTGATGATCCCGAGCGACAGCGAGATCAGGGCGAGCACCTCGAGCGCCTGGGTCACCGAGTGCGAGAACGACTCCTGCGCGACCGTGTAGCCGCCGACGACCCCGTGCAGCTGCTTTCGCTCCTGTGGCTCGAACACGCGGACGATCACGCCGACGGTCCGCTTGGTCACGTCCCACAGCCCTGACGCGGTCAGCGTCGCGGCCTTGACGGGACCGACGGCCTGTTGGCGATTGCCGAACTCGAACCCGAGCAGCGGCCGTTTCGACGCGGCGCTGTAGATCGGCCGCAGGCTGAAGGCGATCAGCCTCCCGTCGCGGCGCACGACCACCGCCGCGGGCGTCGCCGCCACACAGCCGTTGACCTGGCGCCCGGCGCAGCGGTGCGTGGCGAGCTGTGCCCGGATCGCGTCGAATGAGCGGTTCACCCCGTCGACGGACACGATCTGATCGCCCGTCTTGAGCGCCCCCGCAGCCGGGGCGGCCGTCACGGCCGCGATTCGGGTGCTCGGGACAGCCTGGCCATGGGACACGACGGTCTGCCCGTTGGCCAAGAACAGCGCCCAGATGATGATGAACGCGATCGCGATGTTGACCGCAGGGCCGGCGAGGATCACCACCACCCGCTTCCAGACCTTCTGGTTGTAGTACGCCCGTCGCTCCGCCTCCGGCGAGAGCTCCTCGTTCGGGTTCATCCCGGTGATCTTCACGTAGCCCCCGAGCGGGATCGGGCCGATCCCGTACTCGGTCTCGCCGATCCGTTTCTTGACGAACATCGGGCCGAAGAAGAGCGAGAACTTCTCGACGCGCATCCCCACGAGCTTGGCCGCCGTGAAGTGGCCGGCCTCGTGCAGGACGATCAGCGCGATGAACCCCAGAAACGCCAGCAGGTACGACACAGGCCCAGTGTGTCAGGGACGTCTATGGGTTCACGAAGAGGCCCTCCCGCCTCACCTCACGGATTCTTTGCGGATTTGTCCCCCATATAGGGGTATAGAACCGCAAAGTCCGTACCGCGGACACTGCGGGCGCCGAGGTCAGGCGGCCGCGCGGGCTGAGACGAGCTCATCCGCGACCCGGCGGGCCATGGTGTCGGCCTCTCCGAGCGCGTCGAACGAGTGGATCCCCTGCGCGGGCAGCTGCGCGAGCGTCTCCTCGATCACCGCCTCGATCTCGAGGAAGGCGATTCGCCCGGCGAGGAACGCGTGCACGGCGACCTCGTTCGCCGCGTTCATCGTGCAGGGCGCGGTTCCGCCCACGCGGGCCGCCTCGCGCGCCAGCCGCAGGCACCCGAACGTGAGGTCGTCGACCGGCTCGAACGTCAGCGCGCCGACCGACACGAGGTCAAGCGCTTGGAGCGGCACCTCGGCCCGCTCCGGGTGGTGCAGGGCGTATGAGATCGGCACTCGCATGTCCGGGTAGCCCAGATGCGCGAGCGTCGCCCCGTCGCAGAGCTGGATCAGGCTGTGGATGATCGACTGGGGATGGACGACGACGTCGAGCTGGTCGTACGGCGTGCCGAACAGGTGGTGGGCCTCGATCAGCTCGAGCCCCTTGTTCATCAGCGTCGCCGAGTCGATCGTGATCTTGCCGCCCATGTCCCAGGTGGGGTGTGCGAGCGCCTGCTCGGGGCGGACATCCCGGAGCTCGTCGCGTCCCATCCCGCGGAACGGACCGCCGGACGCGGTCAGGATCAGACGCTCGACCGTCCCGGCGGGTTCGGCGGCGATCAGCTGGTAGAGCGCCGAGTGCTCGGAGTCGACCGGGATGATCTGCGCGCCCGTCGCCTCCGCGAGCTGGGTGACGAGCTCCCCGCCGACCACCAGGGACTCCTTGTTCGCGAGCGCCAGATCGATCCCCTCGCCGAGCGTCGCGACCGTCGGCACGAGCCCGGCGGAGCCGACGATCGCGTTCAACACGAGGTCGCACTCGGATTCGGTGATCAGCCGCACGATCCCGTCGACCCCGCCGAGCACGTCGCCGTCGGTCCACGCCTCCGCGGCGCGCGCGGCGGCGTCCTCGTCGGCAAGCGCGATCCGGGTGACGCCGCGGCTGCTCGCCTGCTCGATCAGCGGCTCCCAGGCGCGGGAGGCGCTCAGCGCGACGACCTGAAGGTCGTCCCCTGCCCGGTCGACGACATCGAGCGCCTGGACGCCGATCGACCCGGTCGAGCCGAGGATTGCCAGGCGGCGGGACACGACGCGGATTCTAGGAACCCATCAGTGGATCGCCGCGAACCACACGTAGTAGCCCGCGACGACGGTGAACAGCGCCGCGTCCGCGCGGTCGAGGACACCACCGTGCGGACCGAACAGAGTGCCGGCGTCCTTGACGCCTGAGTCGCGCTTGACCACCGACTCGAACAGATCGCCGATCGGCCCGAAGACAGCGACGGCGATTCCAAGCAGCAGCGCGTTGCTCTGCGTCATCCAGGTCTGGAAGCCGCCGGCCACGAATACCGCGAGAATCGCCGCGAGCGCCCCGCAGAACAGCCCCTCCACGGTCTTGTTCGGCGAGATCGACGGCGCCAGCGCGCGGCGGCCGAACAGCCGGCCGCCGATGTACGCACCGGTGTCGCCGATGAACGTCCCCAGTAGCACGTCGATCACGACCCCGTTGCCGTGCGGCAGCTCGCGCAGCAGCATCGCGTGGCTGGCAGCGAGGCCGATCCAGAAGATCCCGAGCAGCGTCCCCGCGATCGAGACCGTCGCGTGCCCGCTGCCGCGCGCGACCACGACCAGGAACAGCACCGGCAGCGAAGCGACCAGCACGCCCATCACCGAGCGGAAATCTCCGTAGCGCGCCGCGAGCACAAGCGCGGCGACCGCGACGAACCCGACGATCGCGACCGGCCGCCACCGCTCGAGCAGCCGGTAGAGCTCGCTCAGGCAGCCCCACCCGATCGCGATCAGGAACAGCGCGAACGCGAGCCCGCCGAGGTCGATGAAGATGACCGCGATGATCGCTGCCGGAATCGCGACGAGGATCCGGCCGACCAGCTCGGAGCGCCCGGAGCCGTCCTCGCCCCGCGACCGGCCTCGACGCCGTGCGGGCGGCATCAGCGCCCCCCAAAACGCCGCTGGCGGGCGGCGAACTCGTCGAGGCTCTGCTCAAACGCGCCGCGAGAGAAGTCGGGCCACAGCTCATCGCGGAACAGGAGCTCCGAGTAGGCGCCCTGCCACAGCAGGTAGTTCGAGATTCGCTGCTCGCCGCTGGTGCGGATGATCAGGTCGGGATCGTGCATGTCGGGTGCGTAGAGCAGGGCGCGGAAGTCGGCTTCCGAGCCCCCGGTAAAGGTTCGCGCTGCGTCGACGATCTCCGCCCTGCCGCCGTAGTTGAACGCGACGAACAGCGTGATCCGGGTGTTGTCGGCGGTCAGCTGCTCCGCCCACGACATCCGCTCGATCAGCGTGTCCGGGACGGGGTCCGCGCGGCGGCCGATGAACCGCATCCTGACTCCCTCGTCGTGGAGCTCGGGCGTCTCGGCGTCGATCCGACGGCTCATCATCGCCATCAGCGCGGCGACCTCCTGCGGCGAGCGGCTCCAGTTCTCGGTCGAGAACGAGTACACGGTCAGCTCCTCGATCCCGAAGTCCACGGCGTCGCGAAGTCGTGCCTTGACCGTGTCGGCACCCGCCTCGTGGCCGGCCATCACCGGGAGCCCGCGCCGCGTGGCCCAGCGGCCGTTCCCGTCCGTGATGATCGCCACGTAGCGTGCGCCAGTGACGTGCCCCTCCGCGTCCTCGGAGGCCACAGCTAGACCTCCAGGATCTCTTCTTCCTTGTGCTTCAGCAGCTCGTCGAGCTCCTTGATCCTGGTGTCGGTGACCTTCTGGAGCTCCACTTCGGCGCGGTGCTCGTCGTCGGACCCGGCCTCGCCGGCCTCCTTGAGCTCGCGCAGATCGTGCATCACGTCGCGCCGGACGTTGCGGATCGCGACGCGGCCCTCCTCGGCGATGTGCCTGACGACCTTGACCAGCTGCTTGCGCCGCTCCTCGGTCAGCTCCGGCACGGCCAGGCGGATCAGGTTGCCGTCGTTGTTCGGCGTCAGGCCGACGTCGGACTCGAGGATCGCGCGCTCGATCGCCTTGATCGAGCTCTTGTCGTACGGCTGGATCGTGAGCAGCCGCGCCTCGGGCGCGGAGATCGTCGCGAGCTGTTTCAGCGGCGTCGAGGTGCCGTAGTAGTCGACGTTGATCCGGTCCAGCAGCGCAGGGCTGGCGCGGCCGGTCCGGACCGAGCCGAACTCGTGACGGGTCGACTCGACGGACTTCCCGGTGCGGTCCCGGGCGTCCACGAGCAGCTCGTCGATCAGATCAGATTCAGCCATCCCTCACGTCAGGTCCGCACGAGCGTTCCCACACGCTCGCCCGACACTATCTTGTCGATGTTCCGGCCGTCGGCCATGTTGAACACGATGATCGGCAGGTTGTTGTCCATGCACAGGGCGAACGCGGTCGAATCCATCACCTGAAGGCCGCGGGTGAGCGCCTCCTTGTGAGTGATCTCGGGGATGAATTCCGCTCGGGCGTCGAGCGCCGGGTCGGCCGAGTAGACGCCCTCGACGCCGTTCTTGGCCATCAGCACGACCTCGGCGTGGAGCTCCGCCGCCCGCAGCGCGGCCGCCGTGTCGGTGGTGAAGAACGGGTTGCCCGTGCCGGCCGCGAAGATCACGATCCGGCCCTTCTCGAGGTGGCGCATGGCGCGGCGGCGGATGTACGGCTCGGCGACCTCCGAGATCGTGATCGCTGACTGGACCCTGGTCGCCACCGCCTCCTTCTCGAGCGCGTCCTGGAGCGCGAGCGCGTTCAGGACGGTCGCGAGCATCCCCATGTAGTCGCCGGTTGCGCGGTCCATACCCCGCGCCGCGGCGGCGAGGCCGCGGTAGATGTTGCCGCCGCCGACGACGATCGCGACCTCGACCCCGCGCCGGTGGACCGCCGCGACCTCCTTGGCGATCGTCTCGACCCGCTTGGGATCGGTCCCGTACTCGAGATCGCCCATCAGCGCCTCTCCCGACAGCTTCAGCAGCACCCGCCGGTAGGCCGGCGGGGCCGGGCTCGACGCCGTGTTAGCCACCGACCTCGAACCGGGCGAATCGGCGGATCACGATGTTCTCGCCGGTCTCGGACGCGAGTGCGGCGCGGAGCTCATCGATCGTCTTGCCACCGTACTTGTCCTCGTTGACGTGCTTCTGGCGGAGCAGCACGACGTCGTCGAGCCACTTGTCGAGCTTCCCGGAGACGATTCGCTCGCGCACGTTCTCGGGTCGGTCCGCGGCCTGCTCCGTCGCGATCCGCTCCTCGCGCTCGCGATCCTCGGCGGGGATCTGATCGTCGGACACGGCCAGCGGTCGCGCCGCCGCGATGTGCAGCGCGAGGTCCCTCGCGAACTCGACGAACCGCTCGTTGCGGGCGACGAAGTCCGTCTGGCAGTCGACCTCGACCAGCACTCCGATCCTGTTGCCGGAGTGGATGTAGCTCTGCACCGCGCCCTCCCGAACTTCGGCGCCGGCGCGCTTCGCGGCCTGCGCCTGTCCCTTCGCGCGGAGGATCTCGACGGCGCGATCGAAGTCGCCGTCGGACTCGATCAGGGCGTTTCGGCAGTCGTTGATCCCGGCCCCGGTCTGCTGCCGGAGCACCTTCACGTCCTGTGCGCTCGGCCCGCCGGTACTCATGCCTTACCTCCGGGCTGTTCGGGCGACGGTTCGGACTCCGGCTGGGACGCTTGCTCTTCCTTTGCAGCGGGGGCGGGCGGCGCCTCAGCCTCCGCAGGCTCGCGGGCGGCGCGGCCTGCGCGGGCTCAGCCGGAGGCGGGGCCTGTGCGGGCTCCGCAGGCGGCGGGGCCTGTGCGGGCTCCGCAGGCGGCGGCGTCGGCTCAGCCGCAGGCCGTGCCTGAGAACTCTCGGCGGCAGCAGGTGCTGCATCGGCCTCCACTCGCGCGGCGGTGGACTCCGATGGCGCGCCTGCGGACGACTGCTGAGCCGGCGCCGCGGGTGCCTGGGGCGCCTGCGGCGTCTGCGGCGTCTGGGCAGCCTGAGCCTGAGCGGCCCGTGCAGCCTCGGCCTCAGCAGCGGCACGAGCAGCCGCCTCGGCGGCCTCGCGCTCTTCCGCCTCACGCCGTGCCTGCTCCTCGGCCTCGCGCCGTGCCTGCTCCTCGGCCTCGCGCCGCTCGCGCTCGAGCCTCGCCGCTTCCTCCTCGGCCAGCCAGACGCCGTGGGACTCGGCGACGACGCCGCCGATCGCGCGCGTGACCGCCGCGCACGAGCGGATCGCGTCGTCGTTGCCGGGGATCACGTAGTCGATCCCGTCGGGATCGCAGTTGGTGTCGACCAGGCCGATGATCGGGATCCGCAGCCGCTGTGCCTCTCGCACTGCGATCGCCTCGGTCTTCAGGTCGATCACGAACACGGCCTGGGGTACGCGCTGCATGTTCTTGACTCCGCCGAGGTTCGCGCGGAGCTTCTCGAGGTCCGCCTGGGCGGCGATCCGCTCGCGGGTCGGCAGCAGCTGCAGCTGGCCCTCGGTCTCGTAGCGCTCGAGGTCATGAAGCCGCTTGATCCGCAGCGAGATCGTCTGGTAGTTGGTCAGCAGGCCGCCGAGCCAGCGGTGGTTGACGTACGGCATCCCGGCCGAGTCCGCCACCTCCTTGATCACGTCGCGGGCCTGCTTCTTGGTGCCGACGAACAGGATCGTGCCGCCTCGCCGAGCGATGTCGGACGCGAACTTGCGGGCCTGTTCGAGCAGCTCCTCCGTTTGAAGGAGGTCGATTATGTAGATGCCGTCCCGCTCACCGAAGATGAAGCGGCGCATCTTTGGATTCCACCGGCGCGTCTGGTGACCGAAGTGAACTCCGGCCTCCAGCAGCTCCTTGACGCCGATCTGAGCCACTGTGGTACTCCCTTTTTGCTTACTGGTTGATATGGGACCGCCGGCGCCGCCGTGAACCTCGCGTCGAGCGAGGCAGGGCACGGCTCAACCCGGCGGGGTAGAGGAACGTGGACCGTTCCGAGTTTACGCAAGTTTGCCGGGACTCCCGCGTTTGGTTCCGTGGGCCGGGGCGGCTGTGGACGGGCCGCTCCGCCCACCTACTCCCGGCGGGCCAGCTCAAGCGCGGCGCGCAGGTCCTCGGGAAGCTCGGAGCGCACGTCGACGCGGTCGCCGGTGACCGGGTGCTCGAACTCGAGGCGGGCGGCGTGCAGGAACTGGCGCTCGAGGCCGTAGCGACCGGGTACGCCGTACTGCGGGTCGCCGGCGACCCGCAGCCCGATCGCGGCCAGATGGACGCGGATCTGATGGGTCCGGCCCGTCTCGAGCGTGACCCGCAGCAGCGTCGCCGTCGGCAGCAGCTCCTCGACCTCGAAGTGGGTCCGGGCGGCCCGCGGCGCGTCGGTGTCGATCGACATTGACAGCCGGTCGCGCCGGTCCCGGCCGATCGGCGCGTCGATCGTCCCCGACCGCGACTGGGGGTGGCCGTCGACGAGCGCGAGGTACTCGCGGCGGATCTTGCGGGCGGCCAGCAGCGACGTGAGCCGCCGGTGGACATCGTCAGACCGCGCGACGACGAGCAGCCCCGAGGTGTCGCGGTCGAGCCGGTGCACGATCCCGGCCCGCCCGGGTTCGTCGCCCCCCGCGGCCGTCCCCGCCAAGGCCTGCGACAGCGTCCCGGCGCGATGGCCACGGGCCGGGTGTACGACCACGCCCGCGGGCTTGTCGACCACGATCAGGTACTCGTCCTCGTAGGCGACCGCGAACGGGGCCTCGGCCTCCTCCTCCACGTCATCGGCAGCGGGGCCCGGATCGACCTGGATCTCCTCTCCGGCCGCAACGACGTGCCGCTTGGGCCGGACCGCGCCGTCGACGCGAACCCTTCCGGACTCGATCAGGCGCTGGGCGTGCGACCGCGAGCCGAGCGGCTGCGCCAGCAGCAGGTCGAGCCTGCTCCCGGCCTCGTCGTCCGTGACTGTGATCCGGATCGGCTCATCGGCCATCGGTGCGTCCGAACTCCAGCACCAGGACCAGCGCGATCACGCCGAACGTGATCGACATGTCGGCGACGTTGAACGCGGGCCACGCCGGGAGCTTGATGAAGTCGATCACCGATCCGCTGGCGAGCCGGTCGATCAGGTTCCCGATGGCGCCGCCGACCAGCATCCCGGTCGGGAGCCATAGCCACGGACGATCCGGCCGGAGCACGAGGAACGTCACCAGCGCGGCGAGCGCAATCAGCGTGAACACGAGCACGACGGCGCCGCCACCGGACAGGAAGCCGAACGCCACGCCGGTGTTGCGGACGTGGACGAGGTTGATCAGCGGCAGGAACTTCTTCGTCTCGCCCGGACTGATCCCCGCGGCGATCGTGTGCTTGGTGAGCTGATCGAGCCCGACGACCACGGCGACCACTACCGCCGCCCGCGCGAGCGCGATCAGCCGCACTCTCGAGGGCGCGGCCGCCTTCGGCGATCCGGCGGCTTCGGACACGGTCGAGCCGACCATTCAGCCGGAGATCGCGTTGACCACGAGCCTGTCGGCCACGTACAGGACGATGATCGCGATCATCGGGCTGAAGTCGAACATCCCGATCGTCGGGATGAATCGCCGGAAGATCTTCAGATACGGCTCGCACACATCGCGCAGGAACGACAGCAGGACGTCCGACCAACGCGCGTAAGGGAGCCGCAGCCCGAGCGAGAACATCAAGTTCAGCAGGATGTAGACGAAGATCAGGATGATGTAGACCTCGAACAGCGCGTTGACGTAGTTCGCAACGTCAACGCGCGAGACCGCGAGTGGCGCGATCACTCCCGGCTCCGGCCCGCGACCGCGTCGATTGCGTCCTGGAACGCTGCACGGACGCCGCCGCGCTCGAGTGCCGCGAGCCCCCGCGCGGTGCTGCCCCCCGGCGAGGTCACCTCGCGCCGGACCGCTCGCGTGTCGTAACCGCGCTGCGCCAGCAGCTCGGCGGTGCCGGCCATCGTCTCGGCGGTGAGCCGGTCGGCGAGCGCCGGCGGGAGTCCGTGTCTGACGGCCGCGTCGATCTGGGCCTCGGCGAGCAGCGCGAGGTACGCCGGGCCGACGCCGCTCACCGCGCTGGCAGTCCCGAACAGCGCCTCGGGCATTCGCTCGACAATCCCGAGCCGTTCGAACAGCTCGAGCACGCGGTCCTCGAGCTCGGGGTCGATCCCCGCGGCCGGCGAGTAGCAGATGACTCCGCGGCCGACCTCGACCGGCGTGTTCGGCATCAATAGGAAGACTGGTTTGCCCGGGTACGCGTCCTGGAGCGCCGCGATGGTCGTCCCCCCCAACACGGACGCGACGGCCTTGACCTCATCGCGAATCTCTTCGGCCACGACACTCAGCTGCTGGGGCTTGTGGCAGAGCACGACGAGGTCGGATCGAGCTGCGACCTCACGCGAGGAAAGCGCTTCGCCTCCCAGCTCGTCCGCCAGCTCGCGCGCGCGGCCCGACCCGGAATCGGACACGAACACCGGATCGCCCCAACCACGCGCGAGCGCCCGGGCCATGTTGCCAGCACCGATGAGTCCGACCTGCATGGGGGCGAACGTTACCCGGCCCGGCTTGCGGCCCGCTCGGCGTCCTGCCTCGCCTTATCGGGCCGCGCCGGGCGCATCCGGAGCTTGCGGCCCGCTCGGCGTCGGGCCTCGCTGTATTAGGCCGCGCCGGGGCTCATCCCGACCCCACCGCCTAGGACTGGTTGAAGAAGCCCTTCTCGACGAGCCGGGCGCGCTCTTCGGCGGACACCTCGACGTTGCGAGGCGTCAGCAGGAAAACCTTGTCGGCGATCCGCTGCATCCCGCCGTCAAGCGCGTAGGTGAGGCCGCTCGAGAAGTCGATCAGCCGCTTGGCGAGGTCGGTCTCGGTCCCCTGAAGGTTGATGATCACCGGGATCGAGTCCTTGAACTTGTCGGCGACGTCCTGGACGTCGTTGAAGCTCTTCGGGGCGACGAAGTGGACGCGCACGTCGCCGCCGCCGCGACCGTTACCACGGCCGCCGCCGACCGGGCGCAGCGCCGACCCGCGGGGCTCGGGCTCCGCGTCGTCGGCAAAGATGTCGTCGATCTCGTCGCGGCGCCGGCGGGATGAGCTCAGCCGGCGGACGTTCGGACGTTCACGGTAGGGCTCTTGGACCTCGTTCTCGGGCGCCTGGTAGGGCTCGACGTCCTCGTGGTACGCCGCATCTTCAGCTAGCCCGAAATAGACGAGCGCTCGGTGCCATGTGTCACGAAAGGCCATATGCGATTGGGTGTTCGCCCGGGGACGTCGTTTCCCTCCCGTGATTATGACGCTTAGCCGGACGACTCGGAATAGAGGATCGTGCCAAGGCGCACGATTGTCGCCCCCTCCTGCACCGCGACCGGATAATCCTGGCTGGTTCCCATCGAAAGGTGTTCGAGGCCGTGGCGGTCCGCCAGCTCGCGAAGCGCGACGAAGTACGGCCGGCTGTTCTCCGGATCCGACGCGAGCGGTGGCATCGTCGTCAGCCCGACGACGGTCACCGGTGAGCGATCCAGGAACGCGGGCAGCTCCTCCGGGATGACTCCGCCCTTGCCGGGCTCGCCGGCGACGTTGACCTCGATCAGCACCCGGGTGCGGTCGGTGCCGTAGCGGCGCAGCTGCTCGAGCGCCGAGTCGCTCGCGACCGAGTGGATGTAGCGGACCCGCGGCACCAGTAGCGGCACCTTGCGGCTCTGCAGGTTCCCGATGAAGTCCCACGTGAACTCCGGGTGGGCTTCCGACTTCGCCACCAGCTCCTGGGCGCGGTTCTCGCCGACCACCGTCACGCCCGCGTCAGCGAGGACGCCGAGCTCCGCGACCGGCAGGTACTTGACGGCGGCGAGGATCTCGACGTCGCCCGGACTGCGACCCGCGTCCGCGATCCGAGCGCGAACGAGGTCCAGGTTCGCCCGCACCGCCTCCGGACGGAGCCCGGTGATCAGCTCAGCCACACGATCCCCGCCTGGCGGCCGGTGATCCCGCGGTCGCGCCGATGCGAGAAGAACTCCTCGGAGCAGATCGTGCACAGGCCCACGTCGCCGACGGCGTCGACCCCGGCCCGCTCCAGCTGGATCCGCGCGATCGATTTCAGGTCGAGGTTCCGTCCGCGCCGAGCGGCCGGTCCGTAGGAGGCGAAGGTCGCCTGCACCTCCTCCCCCGCCTCGTAGCAGCACGGCCCGGCGCCCGGGCCGATCACCGCCTCGAGCCTGCCGCCCTCCCCAAGCTCGCGGATGGCGTCGACCCCGGCCTCGATCACGCCGGCCGCGAGGCCCCGCCAGCCGGCGTGCAGGATCGCCGCGGCACCGCCACCGGCGACGGCGATCGGAAGGCAGTCGGCCGTCAGCACCATCGGCGCGACGCCGGCGGTCGCGGTCGCCTGGCCGTCGGCCTCCGGCAGCGGCTCGCCGGTCCGCGGTTGCTGGACGAGGCGGCGAACCTCGGCGCCGTGAACCTGACGGATCATCGCCAGCGGCATCCCGATCCGCTCGGTGACGAGCTCGCGATTGCGCCGCACCGCGTCCGGATCGTCGTCGGTCAGGCGACCGAGGTTCAGGCTCCGGTACGGGCCCCGGGAGACCCCTCCGTGCCTGGTCGTGAACGTCGCGCGGGCCCCGGGAAGCTCGACGATCAGCGGCTCGCCGAGCGCTCGCTCGCCCAAGGTCACCTCGTCAGCAGCTCGATCCCGGGGGCGGGCTGACGCTGACCGACCTCGTAGTGCGCGCGTCCGTCCGAGATGAGCTTGCGCAGCGGACTCCAGCCGCCCGGCGCACGAGACCGTTCGTGGACCTCGAGGCGCATCGACGCGGTCTCGGTGTTGTAGCAGTAGGCCAGCTCTCCGTCGGGGTCGTGGTAGGTGACGCCGGCGAGC
This sequence comes from uncultured Solirubrobacterales bacterium, assembly GCA_963788565.1. Classification (GTDB taxonomy): domain Bacteria; phylum Actinomycetota; class Thermoleophilia; order Solirubrobacterales; family Solirubrobacteraceae; genus Palsa-465. The sequence continues at coordinate 434,279 of CAWBHJ010000004.1, forward strand.
TGATCGGGCACGGTCTCGACCTCGCCAACGAGCCGCAGCGCGCCGTCGATCGCCTCGAACCGCCAGCCCTCGAGCCCGTACCGGCTCGTGTTGCGGAGGATCCGCACCGGCGAGGTCGAGCGGAACTCGGCGCCGTCGATCCGCGCGACCACCGGCGTGTTCGGGCCCACCTCGCGCCCGAGGCGCGGAACGGTCGCCGACACACCGTCGATGAACGCGTCGACCGGGCCGCCGTCCTCGGTCGTGAAGTCGTTGCAGTGGACCCACGCCCACGAGCTCGCATGCTTGGAGCCCCACAGGTGCGCCTGCCCCCCACGCGTTCCTGCGAGTTCGAGCCGCTCACCCCCGGGAAGCGTGACGACGCCCTCGACCGGGACGTGGGCGTGCGGGATCACGAGCACCGTCTTTGCGATTCGCAGCCGCTGGAGCAGCGGGTGGACCGGCTGATAGGGCCGCGGCGCCGGGGGCCAGCGGAGCTCCCAGGAGACGTCCTCGAACGCGCCCGCCATCCCCTGGTCGGTGAGCGTCGCGTCGCCGATCTTGAGCGCGAACGGGTCCCGCGTCGAGCGCAGCAGCTCGATCCCGTAGGTCGCCTTGCGACCGACGGTCGGTGCCGCGCCGGGACGGGGGTCCATCGCGAGGAACCACAGCGAGCAACTGGGGCCGCTCACCTGCCCGCTGCCGGAGGCGGCCAGCGGCGCCACCATCGTGTAGCGGATCCAGATGCCCACCCCGGTCCGCGGATCGGTGATCGTCAGGTAATAGACCTCGTAGTGGCCGGGACGCCCGTTCCACCGGAGCTCGTTGGCGCTCGCCATCGGCCCCAGGCTATCCCGTCTCCTGCGCCGCGCGGAGCGCCACGGCGAGCTCGTCGTCGCGCCCCGCGACCACGCCGTCGAGCTTCGCGGCGAGCGCGGCGGCGAGTCCTCGCCCGACCGCCGGTCCCTCCGGCACACCGGCAGCGATCAGGTCCCCCCCGTCGATCTCGAGCCCGACGTGGCGGAGCCGCTCGAGCCACCGGCGAGCGGGCTCCTCGGGGCCGAGCGCGCCCGCCAGCGCGACCTGCTCCGCCCCTGCTCCGCCGACCGCGCGAGCGATCTCGGAGGGCCGCACCGCCTCCGTCAGCCGTCGCGCCAGCTCCGGGGCGCCGCTCGCGGCGGCCACGATCGCGTCGCGGTCGGCCGCCTCGAAGGCGAGCGTGTCGAGCAGCTCTGCCAGCTCACTGGCGGCGACGGCCTGGGCGGCCGCCGCGAGCGCCAGACGGTCGCGGCGGCCGTTGGCTCCAAGCAGCGCGATCGCGCGGCGGGCGAGCGCTTCGTCGGTCAGGCCGAAGCTCGGATGGATCGCGCGGTCGATCCCCAGGCCGTGCAGGGCCGCGAACGCGGCGACCGGGTCGGGCTCGCGTGCCAGCAGCCTCAGCTCGGCGCCGATCCGCGGACCGGAGACCGTCGCGAGCGCCCCCTCGTCCAGCGCCCCGCGGGCCAGCCCCTCGGTCGCGGGCTCCGCCGCGAATCCCAGCCGGCTCGCGTACCGGACGAGCCTGAGCAGCCGCGTCGGGTCGTCGATGAAGCTCCGGTCGTGCAGGACCCGGAGCAGCCGCCGGTCGAGGTCCTCGATCGCACGCGGGGCCGCGTGTACCTGGCCCGGCTGCTCGCCGTCGAGCGCCACCGCGATCGCGTTGACCGTGAAGTCGCGTCGCAGCAGGTCCTCGTCGATGCCCGCCGGCTCGACCTCCGGGAGCGCGCCCGGGCTCGGATACCGCTCGCGGCGCGCCCGGGCGACGTCGTAGGTGAACCCGCCGGCGGTGACGGTCGAGGTCCCGAACCGATCGTGGACGACGAGGTCGTCGCCGATCCGCGACGCCGCAGCGGCCGCGTCGCCCTCGACGACGAGGTCGAGATCAACCGGCCGCTCGCCCAGCAGCAGGTCCCGGATCGCCCCACCGACCAGGTACGCCCCTGGCGCATCGCCGAGCGCCCCCAGCAGCGGTGCGGCGGCCGGGAGGCTCGCGACCAGCTCGAGCATCTCAGGGGCCGGCGGGACATCCACGCGCAGATCTTCCCAACCGGCCACCACTTGGCGTGGATCTACTGCGCCGTGGCTAGCATGCCTGCGATGCCGAGTCCCGGTTCGCGGCGTTGGTTGCGATGGGGGCTTGTCGCCGCGGCGGTCCTGCTCGTGCTGGCGGGAGGCGCCGCGGCGTTCGTGCTCCTGCACTCGCCCGGCAACGTGTCACACCCCAACCTCGAGTTCTCGACCCCCACCGTCGCGAGCCAGAAGCCGCCGCCAAAGGTGGCTCCCACATTCGAGTGGCCGCGGTACGGCTACGACGCCGCCCGCACTCGCTTTTTCCCGTCCGGCAACCGGCTGGATCCGCCGTTCCACGTCGGCTGGAAGTTCGAGGACTTTGCCCTGCTCGAGTTCCCGCCCGTGATCTACGGCCACACGCTGTTCCTGCTCGACGACGATGGGTCCGCGAAGGCGCTCGACGCTCGCACTGGGCACAAGTTGTGGGAGAAGAAGGTCGGCACGCTCGCCGCGGCCTCGCCGGCGCTCGGAATCGACCAGGGGCTGCTGTTCCTTCCGATCCTCTCGACCAACTCGACCGCCGGCTCGACCCAGGCGCCCGGCAACGGCAAGCTGGTGGCGCTGTCGATGAAAACCGGGCGCGTCGTCTGGTCGCACAAGGTGCCGCCCGGGACCGAGTCTTCGCCGATGGCCTGGCAGAACTCGGTCTACTTCGGCGACCAGAACGGAACCGTCTACTCGCTGCGCGCCTCCGACGGCCACGTCAATTGGACCTACCAGGCGAAGGCCGCCGTCAAGGGCGGACCGGCGCTCGCCTACGGGCGCCTCTACTTCGGTGACTACGCGGGTCGTGCGTACGCCCTGAACCCGGCCACCGGCCACCAGATCTGGGCGGTCAGCACCAGCGGGGCGGACTTCGGGTTCGGCTCGGGGAACTTCTACTCCACCCCCGGGGTCGCGTTCGGCCGCGTGTACATGGGCAACACCGACGGCCGCGTCTATTCGTTCGGCGCGCGGACCGGCGAGGTCGCGTGGGCGACGAGCACCGGCGCGTACGTGTACGCGTCGCCGGCGGTCGCCGACATCCCCGGCATCGGGCCGACGGTCTACGAGGGGTCCTACGACGGCAACTTCTACGCGTTCAACGCGCAGTCGGGCGCGATTCGCTGGCGTCATCTCGTCGGCGGTAAGATTTCCGGCTCGGCCACGATCCTCGGTGACGTCGTGTACCTCTCGAACCTCGCGGCGAGGAACACGATCGGTCTGAACGTCCGAACGGGTCACCAGGTGTTCGCGTTTCCGGACGGCGCGTTCAACCCGATCGTGGCCGATGAGACCACCGTGTACCTGACCGGGTACACCAAGCTCTATGAGATGATTCCAATCAAGTCGAAAACGTCCTCCGGCGCAAAATCCCCCGCAAAACGTGGGGAAGCCGGAAGCCAGACCACGCGCAAGTAATCATTCACACGGAACGTGCGTTCGCGTGGGCGTGCTATCCTAAAGGGTCTATGCGTTGTCGTAGTGGAAGTCATTGTCAGGCGCCGGCACTGTCCGGCCGTCGGTTCTGCGCGGAGCACGCGGCAGAGCTCGATCGCATGCGCGAGGAGCTCAAGGATGCCGCCGCGGCTCGCATCGGACGGGGGCGCCCCAAGCGGTCCTCGACCTGCTGCCGACCCGGCTGTTACGAGCCTCGAGTGCCCCCCGCGGCGTATTGCGATGCATGCACCGCCGCCGGGTACGTCGAAGAGGCTGCTTAGCAATAGACGCCCTTCGGGGCCAATAAAAACAGCAGAATATGCGCCGCTGGCCGGGTGAATGCCCGGCCTCGTGCGCCCGTGCGGTCACGCACCGGTCATCAGGCCGCCGGTCGACAGGCCAAAGCCTCCGTCGACCCGCAGCACCGCACCGGTGACGTATGCGGCTGCCGGCGAGAGCAGGAACGCGATCGTGCCCGCGAGCTCGTCCGGCTCGCCGACCCGGCCGAGCGGGACCGAGCGCGCGAGGCCCTCACGCATCCGCTCCGGAAGCGCCCTGACCTTCGGCGTCGCGATGAACCCGGGCATGATCACGTTGCAGCGGATCCCGCGCCCGCCCCACTCTCCGGCCAGCGTGCGCGCAAGCCCGACGGCGCCCGCCTTCGACGCCGCGTACGCGACCTGGCCGGGGAGCCCGGTCTCGGCCGCCGCTGAGGAGATCAGCACGATCCGCCCGTCGCCTGACTCCGCGAGTGCCGCAAACGCGGCCTGGACGACGTGGAACTGGCCTGACAGATTTGTCTCCAGGTCCTTGCGCCATTCCTCCTCGGGGAATCGCTCGGCGCGATGAATCGTGTCGACGATGCCCGCGTTGGCGACCACGGCGTCGCAGCCGCCCAGCGCCCCGATCATCTGCTCGACCGCGGCCTTGCTCGCCGCGTGATCGCGAACGTCGAAGCTCGCGGTCGCGACGACCGCCGGCTGCTCGGAGAACGCTGAGTCGACGGCTGGCGCCACGTCGCCCGCCGCGATCCGGCAGTCGCAGGCGGCGAGCGTTTCGACGATCGCCCGGCCGATTCCGCCGGCCGCCCCCGTCACGATCACCCGCCGCCCGGCAGGCACGGTGCTGAGCGCCATCAGGACCCAGCCCCCGCGGTCGGCTTGCTGAGCCCGTACCGCGCCCAGTGACGCTCGGGGATGTCGGCGGGGTCCTTGTACCAGTACCAGGTGCAGGGATCCCGGTCGTAGTCGTCGGGCGGATCGGACGGGTACATCGGGTAGCCGATCCATTCGATCGGCTGAATCTCATTCATGAACGAGCAGTGCGTGCAGTACAGCGGGAAGCCCTTGCGGCCGTAGCTCCAGTCGTGGGCCTCCTCGGTGACCCCCATCGCGTGGGGGCCGCTGTACGCGCCGTTGCGCCACAGCCGCTGCCCCGAGCCGCAGGGGTTCATCCGGAAGGTGAACTTCTCGTCGTCCTCCTCGATCTCGAACGCGCCGGGGTTCGGGCCGGTGCCCGAACACGAGTGCGCGCGCCATGTCGCCGCCAGCGCGTAGACGATCTGCTTGCGGTCACGGGCGTCGATCTGCTCGACGTCGCCCCGCCAGCCCCGCTCGTTGCCGTACCGCCACGCGTCGGCCACGCCGTCGTCGCCGAGCTTCTCCTGGACGAAGCTGATCAGTCCGAGCATCCCGCCCGCCATCAGGTCGTGCAGGAACCGCCACTCGTGCTTCATCTCCTCGCACAGCCGCCGAGCCGTGTCCAGATCGCCTGCGTCGAGCGCCTCGATCGCACGGTCCATCGTCGGCCTTGACAGCGATTCGAGCTCCTCCTCCGCGAACCACCGCTCCTCGGACATGCTCCCTCCTCGCGTCGTGGTCGCGGGAATCCTATGTCGAGACCGACGTCCCCTCGTCGTACAGAGCCGAACGGTCGACGCCGGCGAACGAGGTCTGGCCGGTCAGCGCCAGCGCGACGTCGATGTCGGCCTTGATCACGTCGAGCACGTGCCGGACGCCGGCCTCGCCGCGCGCCGCGACCGCCCACGCCCACGCGCGGCCGATCAGCACGGCGCGCGCCCCCAGCGCGCCCATCTTGACGACATCGAGGCCGGTCCTTACGCCGCCGTCGGCGAGTACCTCGACCTGATCTCCGACCGCCTCGACCACGCCGGGGAGCGCTCGGGCGGTCGAGGGCACCGAATCGAGCTGCCGGCCGCCGTGGTTCGAGACGACGATCCCGTCGACGCCGGCGTTGACCGCGCGGCGCGCGTCCTCAGGGTCGAGCACGCCCTTGACGACCAGCCGGCCGTCCCAGTTCGCCCGCACCCAGGCGATGTCCTCCCAGGTGACGCTCGGGTCGAACTGGCCGTCGACCCACTCGCGGAAGGCGGTCGGGCTGCGCGCCCCCGGCACCGCCTTCTCGAGGTTCCCGAACGTCAGCGGCTTGCCGCCCACGGGGACGTCGCGGATCCACTCAGGATGCGAGACGAGGTCGATCCCGCGCCGGACCTTCCCCCACAGGGACGGCTCGCCGATGACCGCGTTACGGGTGTCGCGATGCCGCGCGCCGACCACCGCAAGGTCGATCGTCAGTACCAGCACCGGCGAGCCGACGGCCTTCGCGCGGGCCATCAGATCCTCCGCGTAGCCGCGATCGCGCATCACGTACAGCTGAAACCACGGTGGCGTCGATTTCGCCGCGGCGACCTCCTCGATGCTGCAGATCGACACGGTCGACTCGATGAACGGCACGCCCGCGGACTCCGCCGCGCGGGCGGCCTGGACCTCGGCGCGCCGCGCCAGCATGCCGCCGAGCCCGACGGGGGCAAGGATCACCGGCAGCGCGAGGCGCTCGCCGAGCACCTCGACCGAGGGATCGCGCACGGAAACGTCGCGCATCACGACCTGGCGCAGCAGCAACCGCTCCAGGTCGTCGACGTTGGCCGCAAGCGTTCGCTCCTCGTAGGCGCCGCCGTCGACGTAGTCGAACAGCTGACGTGGAAGCTTGCGGCGAGCGAGCTCGCGGTAATCCAGCACCGTCGCGGGCGCGACGCCGAGAGGACGATCAGCTCGCAGAGGCACTCGGCGCGGTCGCTAGCCGCTCGGGGTCGCGTTCTGGGCGCAGCTCGATAGCCCGAGCGCGCGGGCCTGAGCGTTGCTCTGGGCGTTCAGCTTGGTCCCCTCCTCGGCGATCGCTCGCAGCTGCGTCGCGTTGCCCGACTTGAACGCGTCCAGCAGCTTCGCGACGTTCGCATCGGCCGCCTGGAGGCTCGCGGTCCACTTGTTGACGGCCGCATCCAGCGATCCCGGAGCGGAGACCGCCTGGATCTGGCCGAGTGCGTTCTTCGCCGAGTTCGCGAGCGTGGTCAGGCCTTGGACGCTCGAGGTGGTGCTCTTCGGCAGCGCGCGGATGCTGTCGTTGTACGCCGCGCAGATCTTGTTGACGGTCGTCCGATAGCTCGCGGGGCTCAGCGACGAGCTCGTGCTGGAGCTCGACCCCGAGCCCCCACAACCTGCGAGCACGACCGCCACCGCCGCGGCGAGCGCGATCCGCCCGCGGCTCATGACGGCGGGGCCGTCTCCGTCTCCTCGCCGCGCATCGCCGCGATCCCCATCGCCGCCGCCGCCAACGCGGTCGCGGTGACCAGCAGCGTCGCGCGCTTGGGCAACGCCCCCGAACGGCCCGCGAGCACTCCAGCGGCCGCGTCGGCCAGGTCGCAGGCAACCCCGAGGCGCAGCCACTGCTGCCGCTCCGCGCCGCTGCTCGAGTTCAGGCCGACACCGAGCACCACGTCACGGACGCCGAACAGGCGCGCCAGGTACGGCGACTGAGGGTTGGCGTCCGGATCGAGGCCGAACAGCCGGCCCGAGAAGCGCGGCATCAGCCACGCACCGGCGCCGATCGCGGCCCTCGTGGCCACCAGCTGCTGAATCAGCTGCTCGTTCATCAGCCCGGCACCCTATCGCCTGAGCCGCCGTTCGTGTGGAGTCGTACGGGCACGTCCGCCGCGGCCATCGAGCGCTTGACCTCCTCGACCGTGTGCTGGCCGTAGTGGAAGATCGACGCGCACAGGACCGCGTCGGCCCCGGCGTGCACCGCCTCGATGAGATCCTTCACGCCGCCGGCGCCGCCGGAGGCGATCACCGGCACGCTGACCGCGTCCGCGGTGGCGGCGGTCAGCTCGATGTCGTAGCCGGTGTTGGTGCCGTCGCGGTCCATGCTCGTCAGCAGGATCTCCCCCGCCCCCCGCTCGACGCCCTCGGCCGCCCACCGGACCGCGTCGCGTCCGGTTGGCTCGCGGCCGCCTGCGACGTACGCCTCCCAGCCCGACGCGTCTGCTCGCGCCTTCGCGTCGATCGCGAGCACCACGCACTGCGAGCCGAAGGTCCGCGCGAGCTCCTCGAGCAGCTCCGGTCGCGCGAGCGCGGCGGAGTTCACCGACACCTTGTCCGCGCCCGCGTCGAGCACCGCCTGGGCGTCCTCGACCGACCTGATCCCGCCGCCGATCGTGAACGGGATGAACACGCGGTCGGCCGCACGGCGGGCGAGCTCGACGACGGTGGCGCGCTTGTCGGAGGTCGCGGTGATGTCGAGCAGCACGAGCTCGTCCGCGCCGGCGGCGTCATAGCGCGCGGCCAGCTCGACCGGGTCGCCGGCGTCGCGCAGGTCGACGAAGCCGACGCCCTTGACGACGCGGCCGCCGTCGACGTCGAGGCACGGGATCACGCGCTTGTAGTGCACGCGGCGGTTACCCCCGGCCGTCCAGCGCGGCCTGGCCCTCGGCGACCGAGAACCGTCCCTCGTACAGCGCCTTGCCGACGATCACGCCCGCGAGATTGACCTGGCGCAGAGTCTTCAGCGCGCGCAGATCGTCGAGCGAGGAGACGCCGCCCGAGTACACGAGCGTCCCGCGGACCGCGGTCGAGGCCCGCTTCGCCCCTTCGAGATCCGGGCCGGTGAGCATCCCGTCGCGCTCGATGCTCGAGTACACGAACCGGCGAACGCCGCGGTCTCCGAGCCGCCGGATCACCCCCTCCAGCGGGATCTCGGTCTGCTCGAGCCATCCCGAGGTCGCCAGCCGGCCGTCGCGCGCGTCGACCGACACGACCACCCGGTCGCCGTGTCGGGCGATCGCCTCGTCGAGCAGGTCGACGTCGCGGAACGCGGCGGTCCCGAGCACGATCCGCCCGGCTCCCGCGGCGAGGGCGTCCTCGACGGCCTCGATCGTCCGCAGGCCTCCTCCCACCTGAACCGGGACGCCGGCGTCGGCGGCGATCCGCCCGATGTGCTCAAGGTTCACCGGGCTGCCGCTGCGGGCGCCGTCGAGGTCGACGACGTGCAGCGCACGGGCGCCGCCCTCGACCCAGCGGCGCGCCGCGTCGAGCGGATCGGCGTCGTAGACCGTCTGCTCGTCGAATGCCCCCTGAGCGAGCCGTACAGCCTTGCCGTCGAGGATGTCGATCGCGGCGAGGAGGATCATGCGCCGACTGTCGCGGGCTTATCGGCGGCCTCGACGCCGGCGCAGAGCGCGACGAAGTTCTCGAGCAGCCTGATCCCGTCGCCCGAGGACTTCTCGGGGTGAAACTGGACGCCGGAGACCGTCCCGTGAGCAACGATCGTGGCGAACCGCTCGCCGTACTCGGTCGTCCCGACGACGTGCTCTGGGCGGCTCGGGCGGGCCGCGAGCGAGTGCACGTGGTAGAAGGCGCAGCCGGTCTCGGGGAGCCCGCTGGTGAGCGGCGAGGGGCGGTCGAACCGCACCTCGTTCCAGCCGATGTGAGGGATCCGCAGGCCGCGGCTGCGCAGGCGCGTGACCTCGCCGGAGATCAGGCCGAGACCGTCGGTCGCGTCGAGCTCCTCCGAGCGGTCGAACAGCAGCTGCATTCCGAGGCAGATCCCGAGCAGCGGGGCGCCCTCGCCCGCCCACTCGCGGATCGGCTCGACCAGCCCGAGCTCGCGCAGGTTGCGCATCGCCAACGGGAACGCCCCCACCCCTGGGAGCACGAGTCCGTCGCAGGCTCGCAGCTCGTCGCGGTCCGACGTGATCGACGCGCGTGCCCCCGCTCGCTCGAGCGCCTTCTCGACCGAGCGGCGGTTGCCCATCCCGTAGTCGATCACTCCGATCCGCGGTGGCGCGGTCATACGAGCGTCCCCTTGGTGCTCGGGACCCCGGTCTCGCTGGGATCGAGGGCGGCGGCCAAGCGCAGCGCCCGCGCCGTCGCCTTGAACGCCGCCTCGATCACGTGGTGCGCGTTGGTCCCCGTCTCGACGATCACGTGCAGGGTCAGCTTCGCGTTCATCGCGAACGCGCGGAAGAACTCCTCGACCAGCTCGTAGTCGAACGTCCCGATCGACCCCGGCGGCAGCGACGCGTCGAACACGAGCAGACCGCGGCCGGAGATGTCGATCGCGCACGCCGCGCGGGACTCGTCCATCGGCACCCGCGCGTCGCCGTACCGGGTGATGCCGGCGCGATCGCCGAGCGCCTCGTCGAGCGCCTTGCCGATGCAGATCCCGACGTCCTCGACGGTGTGGTGGGCGCCGGTCTCCAGATCGCCGGTCGCGCGCACGTCGAGGTCGAGGCGGCCGTGGCGGGCGAGCAGGTCGAGCATGTGGTCGAGAAAGCCGACGCCGGTCTCGCGCGCACCGGCCCCGGTCCCGTCGAGCGCGAGGCTCACGTGGACTTCCGTCTCACCGGTCTTTCGATCGATCTGCGCCGTTCTGGTCATCGCTCCTGATTGTCCCGAATGCGGGCCTCCATCGAGCGGGCATGCAGCTCGAACCCTTCGGCCCGCGCGACGGGCGCCGCCGCGCGGGCTAGCTCGTCGGCACGCTCGATCCGGACCTCGGTGGTCGTGCGCAGGAAGTGGCGCGGCGACAGTCCCGAGGCGAAGCGCGCCGCGCCCGCGGTCGGAAGGATGTGGTTCGAGCCGGCGATGTAGTCCCCGAATGCCGTGCCCGACTGCGCTCCGACGAACACGCAGCCGGCGGCCCTGGCGCGCTCGGCGCGGCTCTCGAGCGAGGGGCCGACGAGCTGGAGATGCTCCGGGGCGAACGCCTCGGCGAGCTCGATCGCCTGATCGGCGTCGCGGACCAGCACGAGCGCGGCGACCGCGCCGGTCTCGGCTCCGGGCTTCAGTCGCTGCTCGAGCGCGTCGAGCAGCGCGGTGTCGGTCGACACGGCGATCACCAGCGTCCCGGGCCCGTGCTCGGCCTGCGCGAGCAGATCGAGCGCGAGCGGATCGGGGTCTGCCTGCGTGTCGGCGGCGACCATCAGATCGCTCGGTCCTGCGAACCCGTCGATCCCGACGCGCGCCGAGACCTGCCGCTTGGCCTCCTGCACGTACAGGTTGCCGGGGCCGACGATCACGTCGACGGGCGCAACCGTGTCGGTGCCGAACGCCAGCGCCGCGATCGCCTGGGCGCCGCCGACCCGGTAGACCTCGGTCGCCCCGGTCAGGTGGCAGGCGGCGAGCACCGCAGGATCTACATCGTCGGACGGTCCCGGAGGCGAGCACACGACGATCTCCTGCACCCGCGCGACCTGCGCGGGCACGACGCCCATGACCACCGTGCTCGGGTACGGCGCACGACCGCCCGGCACGTACACGGCCGCCCGCCGCACGGGCTCGGCGCCGACGCGGACGGAGTGCGTGCCGTACCGCACGAGCTTCTCGGGATCGGGGAGCGTCGCCTCGGCGACCCGCCGGACGTTGTCGATCGCAAGCTCGAGCCCGATGCGGACCGCCGGGTCCAGCGCGTCCGCGGCGCGCGCCAGCTCGACCGCGTCGGCCCTGAGCGGCGGTGGCTCGGCGCCACCCGTATCGAAACTTCGCGTGTACTCGACCACCGCCACATCCCCCCCGGTCCGGACGCCGGCGACGATCTCAGCGACCGCTTCGGCAACCGAGTCGGCAGCCGGGATCAGCGCGCGCAGGCTCGCCGCGGTCGCCGCCGCGGACTCAGCCACGATCCGCTCACACCGCATCGAGCCGCTCCAGGATCGCGTCGATCGCCCCGGCCTTCAGCTTGTGCGCGACCGGATTCGCGATCAGCCGGGCGGTGCACCGGGCGATCTCCTCCCTGATCACGAGGCCGTTCTCGCGCAGTGTGGTCCCGGTCGCGGTGAGGTCGACGATCCCCTCGACGAGACCCGTCAGCGGCGCCAGCTCGACCGACCCCTTGACCTCGACGATCTCGGCCTGGCGGCCGGTGTCGAGGAAGTACCGTGCCGCGATCCGCGGGTACTTGGTCGCGATCCGCATCACTCCGAGCCGCCGGAGCGCCTCGGCCGCGCGGTCCTCGCCGGCGACCGTCGCGAGCACCATCGTGCACTGCCCGAAGCCGAGGTCGACGAGCTCATAGACCTCGCGCTCTGACTGCTCGAGCAGCACGTCCTTGCCCGTGATTCCCAGATCGGCCGCGCCCGCCTCGACGTAGGTCGGGACGTCCGATGGGCGCATCGTCACGATCCCGACGTCCTCGAACAGCAGCTTGCGGTCGTTCGCGCGGACCTCGCGGGTGTCGATCCCGAGCTGGTCGAGGAGATCGAGGCTCCCCTCGAACAGGGCCCCGCGGGGAACCGCCACCCGCAGATCGCTCATCGCCCTCGACCTCGCTCCTCGCCTGCCAGCGCGATGTGGAGCTGCTCCATGGTGAGTGCGAACCCGACCGCCGGAAGCGGCCGCCCGAATCCTGCGAGCAGCTCGTCATAGCGGCCGCCGCTCCCGATCGGGACGCCGTGCGCGGGGTCGTAGACCTGGAAGACCGCGCCGGTGTAGTAGCCGAGGCTTCGCACGAGCCCGAGGTCGAAGATGATCCGGCCCGCCGTCCCGGCTGGGAGCAGCGCGTGCACCGCGAGCATCCCCGCCGCGGCCTCCTCGACCCGCTCGCCGAGCCCGGTCAGCACGTCCGGGCCGCCGCGCGTCTGCGCCACACGGAGCATCAGCTCGACGTCCGCATCGGCGAGCCCGAGCGTGCGGAGCTCGTTCTCGACGCCGACGAAATCCCCGGCGACGAGCTCGCCGAGAATCCGTTCGCGCCACTCGGCCTCGACCCCGAGCGCCTCGAGCAGGCTCGGGTACAGCGACGCGTCTCCAAGGCCCACGCGGTAGTTCTCGAGTCCGGCGGCGTCGAGGGCATCGCACAGCACCTTCAGCGCCTCGGCAGTGCCCTCGGGAGCGGGAGCGCCGATCAGCTCGATCCCTGCCTGCAGCAACTCGCGCGACTGCCCGCGCTGGGGGCGCACGCCGCGGTAGGCGTGCGCGAAGTAGCAGAAGCGCAGCGGCGGCTCGACGTGGGTGTAGCGGGTGGCGGTCAGCCGTGCGATCGGCACCGTCATGTCGGAGCGCAGCACGAGCACGTTGCCCTGCTCGTCGAACGTCCGGTAGGCGGGCTTGGCGTAGATCGGCGCGTCGTCGCCGCGCGAGAACGTGCTCTCGTACTCGAGCGCCGGCGTGTAAACCTCGCCGTAGCCGGCCCGTTCGAACACCGCCCGGATCCGTTCGGTCAACGCCCGCAGCTCCCGCATCTCGTCGGGCAGGACGTCTCGCGTGCCGCTGGGAATGCGGTCAACCATGGTCCGGTGTCCCCTCGGTTGGGATCAGGCGACCGCGGGCACGTCATCCACCCGCTCGATGCGCGCGCCGAGATGTCGCAGCCGCTCGTCGATCCGCTCGTACCCGCGGTCGATCTGGCGGATGTTCCCGATCTCGGTGACGCCGTCGGCGCACAGCGCCGCGATCACCATCGCCATCCCGGCGCGGATGTCCGGCGATTCGACCCGCTGGCCCGTGAGCCTCCTCGGACCGAGCACGATCGCGCGGTGGGGATCGCAGATCGTGATCGCCGCTCCCATCAACTGAAGCTTGTCGCAGAAGAACAGCCGGTTCTCGAACATCTTCTCGTGGATGATCACCGAGCCCTCGGACTGGGTCGCGAGCGCGAGCGCGATGCTCGTCAGGTCGGCCGGGAACGCCGGCCACGGGCCGTCCTCGACCTTCGGCATGTGCTCGCCCTCGTCGTTGCGGATCACGAGGTGCTGGTTGCCGGGGACGATCACGTCCTTGCCGCGGACCTCGCTGCGCAGGCCGAGCCGGTCGAACACCAGGCGGACCATCCGCAGGTCCTCGGGCACCGTGTCCTTGACGATCAGCTCGCCGCCCGTCACGCCGGCCAGCGCCATGAACGAGCCGATCTCGATGTGGTCGGGCGCGACCGAGTGGGTGCAGCCACGGAGGCTGCCGGTGCCGTGGACCGTCATCACGTTCGAGCCGATCCCGTCGATCGGGGCGCCCATCGCGACGATCATCCGCGCGAGGTCCTGCACGTGCGGCTCGCAGGCCGCGTTGCGGATCACGGTCGGCCCGCGCGTCAGCGCCGCGGCCATCAGCGCGTTCTCGGTCGCCATCACCGACGGCTCGTCCATCAGGAAGTCGCACGGGCGCAGGCCGATCTGCGCATCGAGCCTGATCCCGTCCTCCTCGTGCTCGACCGTCGCCCCGAGCGCCCTGAACGCGTCGAGGTGCGGGTCCAGCCGGCGGCGCCCGATCACGTCTCCGCCGGGGGGCGGCATCCGTACGTGCCCGAATCGCGCGAGCAGCGGCCCGGCGAGCAGGAACGAGGCCCGGATCCGCTCGGCCAGGAACGAATCGACGATCCCGTCGCTGGTGACGCCCGAGGCGTCGATCGAGATCTCGCCGGAACCCGTCCACCGTACGTCCGCCCCGAGGCCTTCGAGCAGCAGCATCATCGCCTCGACGTCGCGGATCCGTGGGACGTTGCGCAGCGTTACCTGGTCTTCGGTCAGGAGGCAGGCGGCGAGGATCGGTAGCGCGCCGTTCTTGTTCCCGGCCGGGACGATCGTGCCCGACAGCTGCGTCCCGCCTTCAATGACAAATTTCTCCATCTGGGTTCGCAGGGTAGCTCGTGTGCCCTCCGACCGCCCGTTGCCACGGGGCTTCGCGCGGCTGATCCGGATCTCCGCCGGCGCCCGTTTCGAACCCTGAGCTAGGGTGGCTCCCATGGCTGATCCTGTTTCGCGTCTGGAGGCGTGGAACCTTCTTGCTGAATGGGTTTCGTCGGACTCGCTGCGCCGCCACGCGCTCGCTGTCGAGGCCGGGATGCGGGCATACGCACCGCGCTTCGACGGGGACGTCGAACTGTGGGGCGCGACCGGCCTGCTCCACGATCTCGATTACGAGCGCTACCCGAATCTCGATGACGGCCATCCGCGCTACGCGATCAAGGAGCTCGAGGCCCACGGCTACCCGCCGGAGCTGGTCCGGGCGGTAGCGTCCCACGCGGACTTCATGGGCGTCCCACGCGAGACGCCGATGGAGAAGACGCTGTACGCGGTCGACGAGCTGTCGGGGTTCGTGCTTGCGTGCGCGTACGTGCGACCGGACGGGCTGACCGGGATGACGCCGAAATCGGTCAAGAAGAAGCTCAAACAGCCGAGTTTCGCGGCCGCCGTCGGCCGAGAGGACATCTACCGGGGCGCCGAGGACCTCGGCGTCGACTTCGACGAGCATGTCCAAGTTGTGATCGCCGCGCTCGAGGACAGGCAGAGAGAGCTGATGTCGTAGCCTTGGGTGCTGTCACATCCGGGGGGAGGCGGGTGTCACGTTGTAAAAGCTTCCGTCCGGAAGGGGCCCCGTCTTGCTGAACCTCGCACGCTGGTGCATCGCACATCGTCGTTGGGTCGTCGTCGCGTGGATCGTCATCGCCGTGGGCACGAGCGTGATCGCCGCCGCGGCCGGGCGAAACTACTCGACGAACTTCCAGCTCAAGGGGACCGAGTCCCAGCGCGCCCAAGACCTGCTGACGCGCGAGTTCAACACGCAGGGCGGCGACCAGGACACGATCGTCTGGCACACCTCCACCGGCACGGTCAGCGACCCGGCGGTCAAGGGCACGATCAACACGCTGATCGGCCGCGTTGCGACGATGCCGCACGTCGTCGCGGTCGTCAGCCCGTACTCGCCGCGGGGCACCGCCCAGATATCGCGGGACGGCCGCACGGCGTTCGCGATCGTCAGCTACAGCAAGCGCGCGAACCTGCTTCCCAACAACACGGGCAAACCGGTCCTGGACGCGATCAACAAGGCCTCTCACCCCGGCCTGCAGATCGCCGCCGGCGGGCAGGTGATCGAGCAGGCCGAGGGGTTCTCGATCGGCCCCGCGACGTTCGTCGGGGTGATCGCCGCGCTCGTGATCCTGCTGATCACGTTCGGTTCGCTGCTGGCGGCCGGGCTGCCGTTGGTCACCGCGGGCTTCGGCCTGATCACCGGCGTCGCGCTGATCGGGCTCGCGACCCACATCACGAGCATGTCCAACGTCGCCCCGGAGCTCGCGCTGATGATCGGGCTCGGTGTCGGGATCGACTACGCGCTGTTCATCGTCACGCGCTTCCGCGAGAGCTACAGGCGCCTCGGCGACACCGATCAGGCGGTGCTCGAGGCGATGGACACGTCGGGGCGGGCGATTCTGCTCGCGGGCACGACCGTGGTGATCGCGCTGCTCGGGATGTTCGCGACCGGCGTGAGCTTCCTCTACGGGCTGTCGATCGCCTCGGTGCTCGCGGTGCTGCTGACGATGATCTCGTCGCTTACGGTGCTGCCGGCGCTGCTGTCCCGGTTCGGCCCGCGGCTGGCTCGGCCCGGGCGCCGGGCTCGGGCTCGCGAAGCCGCCGGCCAGGCGCCGCGCGAGTCGATGTGGCGGCGCTGGAGCCTGACCGTCCAGAATCATCCGTGGCCGCTGGCGATCGTCTCGCTGGTGGTGATGCTCGCGTTCGTGGCGCCGGTGACCGTGCTGCACCTCGAGAACAGCGACTCCGGCAACGATCCCAGCAACACCAGCACGTACCGCGCCTACCACCTGCTCTCGAGCGGGTTCGGCCAGGGCTTCAACGGCCCGCTGCAGGTCGTGGCGGTGCTCCCGCGCGAGGGTGAGACGTCCGGGCTTCCGGCGCTCCAGGCCGCCGTCGCGCGGACGCCCGACGTCGCAGCCGCGACGCCGGCTCAGCTGAGCCCGTCCGGCCGGATCGCCGTGATCCGCGCTTACCCGAAGTCGGCGCCGCAGGACCAGGCGACCAACAACCTCGTGAACCGGCTCCGTGACGAGGTCCGAGCGCCGCTCCAGCGACAGACCGGCTACACGATCCTCGTGGGCGGGTTCACCGCGGGCTCGATCGACTTCTCGCACGTGCTCGCGAACAAGCTCCCACTGTTCATCGGGCTCGTGGTCGTGCTGTCCGCGCTGCTGCTGTTCGTGGTGTTCCGCTCGCTCGTGATCCCCATCCAGGCGGCGTTGATGAACCTGCTCAGCATCGGCGGCGCGCTCGGGGTGACTGTGCTCGTCTTCCAGGAGGGTTGGCTCGGGAGCATCCTTGGGCTCCAGAAGGGGCCGGTCGAGCCGTGGATCCCGGTGTTGATGTTTGCCGTCGTGTTCGGGCTGTCGATGGACTACGAGGTGTTCCTGGTCTCCCGCGTGCGCGAGGAGTGGGTGCGCAGCCGCAATGCTCGGACCGCCGTCGCCGACGGGATCGCGCACACCGGACGTGTGATCAGCGCCGCGGCGGCGATCATGATCTGCGTGTTTCTGTCGTTCATGCTCGGCGACGAGCGCGCGGTCAAGGAGTTCGGCTTCGGCCTCGCGATCGCCGTGTTCCTCGACGCGATCGTGATCCGCTGCGTGATGCTTCCGGCCGTGCTCGAGCTGCTCGGAAAGAGCACCTGGAAGCTGCCGAAGTGGATCGACAAGCGGCTGCCGCACATCAACATCGAGGGCGACGCAGCGTGGCGGCAGGCCGCCGCTCCGCCGGACGAGCCGGCTGAGCCGGCCGAGCGCGAGCGCGAGCCGGTCGGCTCGTAGGTGGAACGGGCGCCGCCTCGGCGCGTCTTTCACCTACTCGTACTGGAGCGCCCTGAGCACGTTCAACCGCGCGGCCCTGCGTGCGGGGAAGATCGCCGCCAGGAGCCCGGCGATGATCGCCGCGATCACGAAGATCACGAGCGTGCCGACCGGGATTGTCACCGCCGAGAACTTGATCGCGACGCCGACGAGGATCGCCAGCACCACGCCGAGCGGTATCCCGAACGCGGCCCCGAGCAGCGCCGTGATCACGCTCTCGTGCCGAATCATCCGGCGGACCTGGCGCCGGGTCATCCCCACCGCCCGGAGCATGCCGAGCTCGCGCGTGCGCTCGAACACCGTCAGCACGAGGGTGTTCACGATTCCGAACAGGCTCACGACGATCGACAGCGACAGCAGCACGTAGAGCAGGTTCAGCAGCGTGTTCAGCCCCTGCTCCTGGTTCTGCCTGAACTGATCCTTGGTCTGGACCTTCGCGTCCGGGAAGCTGCCGAGCGCCTGGTTCAGCGTGTGGGTATTGCCAGGCGTCACCCCGCCCTGCATGTTCACGAACGCGTACAGGTTCTGGGGGTTCTGGTAGGAGCGGTCGAACAGCCCCGCTGAAATCGTCACATCCCCGTACGGATTGCCGCCCTTCGGGGGGTCGGTGATCCCTCGCAGGGTCAGATGCAGGTTGCTCCCCGTGGGCGTGACGACGGTCAGCGGGGAACCAACGTGCAGGTGCTGCGCGCTGGCGTACGAGGTGGACACGAACGCCCCGTCATCACCCAGCTGGGCCGGTACCTGCGGACTGCCGTGCTTCCACTTGATCGCGATCACCTGGCTGGCGTTCGGCTGGACTCCGGTGACGTTGATCCGGGATCCGAACGCCTTTCCGTCTCCCGCGCGGACGCCGGAAACGACGAGCACACCCGGCACGTGCTGGAGCGCCTGCTCGGAGGCGACGCTGATCGGCGTGAAGTTGTTCGTCGCGGTCACCGCGTAGTTGGCGACGAACAGCTGGTTGATCGCGCCCTCGAAGCGGGTTCGCAGCCCGGCCGCCAGCACCCCGACCAGGGTCACCAGCGCGAGCCCGATCATCAGCGCCGAGGCGGTCGACGCGGTCCGCGCCGGATTGCGCGCCGCGTTGCTGCGCGCGAGCTGGCCGGCGGCGCCGCCCAGCTTCGTCGCCGGCCAGCCGAGCACCGCGACGAGCGGCGGGACCAGCCGCGGCGCCAGCATCGAGACACCCAGGAACAGCGCCAGCGCGCCGACCCCGACGAACAGCAGACGAGGCCCGGTCGAGAGGCTGGACACGAACAGGCCGACGAGCATCAACGCGACCGCGGTCAGCACCGTCGCGATCGCGCCGACCTCGCTGAATCGCGCGAACCGGGACGGGGGCAGCAGCGAGCCCTCGCGAACGGCCGCGATCGGCGGCACGCGGGTCGAGCGGATCGCGGGTCTGAGCGCCGCGAGCAGGGTGATCACGACGCCGACGACGAGCGAGAGCACGACCGTACGGGTCTTGAACACGGTGCCCGACTGCGGCAGGTCGATCCCAAACGAGACCAGCAGGCTGTTCAGCCCCTTGGCGAGGCCGAGACCGAGGAACAGACCGACGATCGACGCCAGCAACCCGATCACGAACGCCTCGAGCATCACGCTCGTCAACACCTGGCGGCGCGTCGCGCCCAGCGTCCGGAGTGTGGCGAGCTCGCGCGTACGCTGCGCGATCGTGATCGACAGCGTGTTCGCGATCACGAAGGCCCCGACGAACAGCGCGATCCCGCCGAACGCGAGCAGGAAGTCCTGGAAGATGTTGAGGAAGCCGCTCGTGTCCTTGGTCGCCTGCGCGGCCTGGCCCTGACCGGTCCTGACCTGCGCAGTCGGCGGCAGCAACGGGCGCACGGCGGCGACGACCTGCTGCGGCGAGGTCCCGCTCCTGGCAGCGATGTTGATCTGGTCGAACTGGTTCACCTTGTTGAAGAGCTGCTGAGCCGTCGACAAGGTGAACAGCGCGAGGGTCGCGCCGCCGAGCGATGAGACGCCGCCGAACTTCACCGTCCCGACGATCGTGAAGTGCTGCTCCGGGCCCCGGGCGACGACTCCGATCTGCTGGCCGACCGCGAAGTGCTGGTTCTTGGCGGTCTCCTCGTCGATGTCGATCTGGGCCGGGCCCGCGGGGTAGTGGCCCTTGGACAGAGTCAGGGGGCTGAACCGCTGGCCCTGGGGCGTGTAGCTGAACGCGAGCCCCGGCGCCCCACCCCGCGCGATCACCTTGCCATCGTGGCCGACGAGCCCGACCTGGTCGGCGACGCTGCCGCTGGCGAGGCCGACCTGCGGAATCCGCTGGATCTGGGCGAGCAGCGAGGCGGGCAGCGTCGGCGGCGTTGCGCGGCCGTTGTTGTTGTTGTCGGTCCCGACAGCGCTCTTGCCGGTGACCACGGCATCCGCATGCTGGTAGGCGCGGGTGAACACCGTCGAGAAGGCACCCTTGATCGTGTCCGTGAGGATGTAGGTGCCGCTGATCATCGCGACGCCGAGCACGACGGCGATCGCCGTCAGGCTGGCGCGCAGCTTCCGGCCGAGCAGCCCCTTGAGCGCGACCCGGGTCACGACCCGAGGCCGGCCATCACCTCGAGCACGTCGGCCTGGCTGGCGCCGGTGAGCTCGTTCACGATCAGGCCGTCGGCGATGAACAGGGTCCGGTCGGCGATCGACGCGGCCCGCGCCTCGTGGGTCACCATCACGATCGTCTGGTTGTAGTCCCGGGCCGAGTCGCGCAGCAGATCGAGGATCTCGCCGCCGGTCTTCGAGTCGAGATTTCCGGTCGGCTCGTCGGCCAGCAGGATCGACGGACGGGTGACAAGCGCGCGTGAGATCGCCACGCGCTGCTGCTCGCCGCCGGACAGCTCGGATGGCCGGTGGTGGCGGCGCGCGGAGAGGCCGGTGCGCTCGAGCAGCTCGTCGAGCCAGGCGGGGTCGGCCTTCTCGCCCGCGATCGACAGCGGCAGCACGACGTTCTCCTCGGCGTTGAGCATCGGGAGCAGGTTGAAGAACTGGAACACGAACCCGATGTGGTCACGGCGCAGCAACGTCAGCTCGGCGTCGCCCAGCGTGCTGATCTCCGTTCCCGCGATCGTGACGGTGCCGGTCGTCGGCTTGTCGAGGCCGGCGAGGATGTGCATCAGCGTCGACTTTCCGGATCCGGACGGCCCCATCACGGCGAGCAGGTCGCCGCGGTTGACCGTCACCGACACGCCGCGTAGGGCCTCGACCGCGGTGGAACCCTCGCCGTAGCGGCGGGTGATGTCCCGCGCCTCGACGACCGCGGACCCACCCATCTCTCCGACCGGGCGGTCGCTCGCTCCAGTCACCGCGCCGCCTTCGGACGCGGGCCCGCGTTCACCTGCCCCTTGCGCTTCCGCGCTCACTCGGGTCGGTATAGCACCCGGAGCCGCGGTCCGGTTTGTCGTTACGTTGCGATCGGGAACATGCCAAGGGTGTCCTCGAGCCTCGCCATCTCGATCACCCGCCTGACGGGCCCGTCGTCGCACACGACCCGGAGCCTGTGACCGCGTCGATCGAGCCTCCGCTGCAGGTTCAGGAGGATCGCCAGCCCGGCGGAATCGATGAATAGCGTCTCATCGAGGTCGAGGACGACGTCCCCGGGCTCGGCCCGCACCAGCTGGTCGACCTCCGCGACCAGTTTCGGCGCGGTCAGCAGGTCGAGCTCACCCTCAACGGTTACGGTGATGATCCGGCCGGCACGGTGCTCGCGAGTGGCGAACTGCACCGGCCCTCTTGGCCTGAGCGCTTCCCGCAGCGGCTCGGCCGTCGTATCGGACACATTTACAGGGCTTTCCCGGTGGCGGGATTCGAAACCCACGCGCACACCTCCCCGCGACCGCGACTCGGCGCCCGCGTGCTGCCGACGGTTGGCTATCTTCGCTCCATGGCGATCCCGATCGTCGCGCTGGAAGGTGACCAGACCGGACAGGAACTGCTGCAGCAAGCCGTCCGGGTGCTCGACGGGGACCTGCTCGGTGTCGAGATCGAGCTCGAGCGCTTCGACCTCTCGCTGGCTTCTCGGCGGCGGACCGACAACGGCGTCGTGCTGGAGGCCGCCGCCGCGATGCGGGAAGCGGGTCTCGGCATCAAGGCGGCGACGATTACGCCCGAGGGCGCGGGCGACGTCGGGTCCCCCAACCGGATCCTCCGCGAGGCCGTTGACGGCAAGGTGATCGTCAGGACCGGCCGCCGGCTCCCGGGAGTCTCGACGATCGCCGGCGTCCACCATCCGATCTCGATCGTGCGGATGGCCGTCGACGACGCGTATGGCGCCGAGGAGATGCGCGACGGATCCCCCGGGTCCGAGGATGAGGTCGCGTTCCGCACGGAGCGGATCAGCCGCGCCACCTGCCACGCCGTCGCGGAGTACGCGTTTCGCACGGCGGTACGCGCCGACGCGCGGGTCTACGGGGGCCCGAAGTGGACCGTCTCCCCCGTGTACGAGGGAATGCTCAAGGAGGAGATGGACGCGGCCGCCGCCAGGCATCCCGGGGTCGCGTACCAGCCGGTCCTGATCGACGCAACGTACGCGGGTCTGATGTCCGGGGTGGCCGATGCGCCGCTGGTGATCCCCGCGCTGAACCGCGACGGGGACTGCCTGTCCGATCTCGTGCTACCGATGTTCGGCTCGATCGCGGGCGCGGAGTCGGTGCTGCTCGCGTTCGGCGAGGGCTACGAGCCCACGGTCGCGATGGCAGAGGCGCCCCACGGGACCGCCCCAGCGCTCGAGGGCAAGGACCTCGCAAACCCGCTCGCGATGATCCTCGCGTGCGGGGCCGTTCTCCGGCACGCCGCGGACCGGTACGGGCCCGACGCCGAGCAGGCGTCGCGAGCGATTTACGAGGCGGCGCTCGAGACGGTCGGTGCGGGCGTGAAGACCCCCGACCTGGGCGGCCACGCCGGGACCACCGAGTTCACCGATAACGTGATCGAGCGGGTCCGGACGAAGCTCGACGTCTGGTCGTCGTTGTGATGCTTTACGCACTTTTGCAGGGTTTTTCCGCGCCCGAGGCCGGCAGTACCCGTTCCGTGCTTGCAAGATTTCGTGCAGAACACCTGTTCCGTCCGAGCCCAAATCTAGCCTGTCGAACATATGTTCCATCTAACACCTGAGCGCCTCCAACGCCTGCTTCAGCTCGTCGATGACGTGCTCGCCGGCGATCCGCCCGAGGAGGCCGACACCCATCCACATCGCCAGCCGCTGAGCTGGCACCCCGTCCGCCGCGCCGGCGCAACCAGCGCCCGTCCCGCGCACTGCCTCTCCCCCGTCCGCATGAGCAACCGCCAGCGGACGCGGGACGGCGTCGCTCGGTAGCGGCTTGAGCTGACGGTCGACCGCCGGCCATCGAGCCGGCGGTCCTCCCTCAGCGCAGCCGACGATCGGCGGCGGGACCCTCAGCGGGGCGACGATTGGCGCCGGGACGCGGCCGTGCGCGTCCTCAGCGGGGAAGCAGAGCGCTGAGCAGCGTGATCACGCCGCTCGGCTCCCCCGTGGTCTTCGTGGACCCCGAGGTGATCACCGCGATCAGCACGACGATGAACGTGCCGAGCCCGAGCACGACGCAGATGACCAGCAGCACGAAGACCTGCGGGTTGGCGCGGAAGAATGCGCGGACATCGTGCACCTCGGAGATGGTGCCACCTCGTCGCCGTTGCATCGCCCGGGCGCTCTGCGGCCAAGTCTGGCAAGCTCGGACTGATGCCCGATTCCGCGCCCGATCAAGGCTTCGATGGAGAGCCGATCACCGCCGAGGGACTCGAGGCCGTGAAGGCAGAGCTCGGCGAGCTCGAGACGACCGCGCGCCGGGAGATGGCCGCGCGCATTCTCACCGCTCGCGGGCACGGCGATCTCAAGGAGAACGCGGAGTATCACGCGGCCAAGGAGGACCAGGCGCACCTCGAGACCAGGATCAAGCGCCTCAAGCAGCGGATCAGGAACGCCGTCGTGGTGGACCCCGTCGAGGACGCCGGCGTCGTCTCGTTCGCCCGGCCGGTGGAGGTCGTGGACGAGGCGACGGGCGACGCCCATCGCTGGACAGTGGTCGGACCCGCGGAGGCCGACCGGGACGCTGGCAAACTCTCGGCCGAGTCCCCCGTCGCGAGGGCGCTATTGGGCGCCGCTCCGGGGGACGTCGTGGAGGTCGCGACCCCTCGCGGCGCACGACGGCTCCGGATCGAGCGCCTGCTGTAGAGACGGCGGACGCGCCACCTCGCGCGCGGTGAGACGGGCTGAGCGTGCGCGGTGAGACGGGCGAGCGCGCACGCTCCATCGGCCCGGACGCACAACGACCCCGTTCGCCGTACGAACGGGGTCGTAGATGATGATGAAAAACCGGCGGCGACCTACTCTCCCAGGCCCTTGCGGGCCAAGTACCATCGGCGCTGAGGGGCTTAACTGCTCTGTTCGGAATGGGAAGAGGTGTTTCCCCCTCGCCATAGCCACCGGAAACCGGTAGAGACCGCCTCGCCGCGGACCCTCAAAACTACACAGTGCCAATGCACGGATATCAAATATCCGTCAAGCCCTCGACCGATTAGTACCGGTCTCCTGAGGACGTTACCGTCCTTGCAGATCCGGCCTATCAACCTGGTGATCTTCCAGGGGTCTTACTCCCTCAAGGGGATGGGAGAGCTCATCTCGAGGCCGGCTTCCCGCTTAGATGCCTTCAGCGGTTATCCGATCCGCACGTAGCTAACCTGCGGTGCCCTTGGCAGGACAGCAGATACACCAGAGGTGCGTTCGTCCCGGTCCTCTCGTACTAGGGACGAATCCTCTCAACTCTCCAACGCCCACGGCAGATAGGGACCGAACTGTCTCACGACGTTCTGAACCCAGCTCGCGTACCGCTTTAATGGGCGAACAGCCCAACCCTTGGGACCTACTTCAGCCCCAGGATGCGACGAGCCGACATCGAGGTGCCAAACCGGGCCGTCGATGTGGACTCTTGGGCCCGATAAGCCTGTTATCCCCGGAGTACCTTTTGTCCGTTGAGCGACGGCGCTTCCACTTGCTACCGCCGGATCACTAAGGCCTGCTTTCGCACCTGCTCGACCTGTCGGTCTCACAGTCAAGCTCCCTTACTGCCTTTACACTCTACGCACGATTTCCGACCGTGCTGAGGGAACCTTTGCGCGCCTCCGTTACATTTTGGGAGGCGACCGCCCCAGTCAAACTACCCGCCTGGCACTGTCCGGCGCCCGGTTTACGGTGCACCGTTAGAGATCCAATACACCAAGGGTGGTATCTCAAGGTTGCCTCCACGCCAGCCGCAGCCGGCGCTTCCTAGGCTCCCACCTATCCTGAGCGAAATGCATCGAACCCCAATACCAGGTTGTAGTAAAGGTTCACGGGGTCTTTCCGTCTTGCCGCGGGTACTCGGCATCTTCACCGAGACTGCAATTTCACCGAGCCCCTCGTTGAGACAGCGTTCAAGTCGTTACGCCATTCGTGCAGGTCGGAACTTACCCGACAAGGAATTTCGCTACCTTAGGACCGTTATAGTTACGGCCGCCGTTTACCGGGGCTTAGTTTCGCTGCTTCGGGTTACCCCTAACAACTCCACGTAACCTTCCGGCACCGGGCAGGCGTCAGCCCCTATACGTCGTCTTACGACTTAGCAGAGACCTGTGTTTTTGGTAAACAGTCGCTTGAACCTATTCACTGCGGCCCTCTCGGGCTTCCTCCGCGAGGGAGTTCACCCTACTGGGGCGCCCCTTATCCCGAAGTTACGGGGCGATTTTGCCGAGTTCCTTAACGAGGGTTATCTCGATCACCTTAGTGTTCTCCACTTGCCCACCTGTGTCGGTTTTGGTACAGGCACGCGCGTCCTCCCTAGAGGCTTTTCTCGGAGGCAGGGCTTCCGGGACTCGCCGGCTTAGAGCCAGCTGGCATCGCACCTCGGGTTATGCGGCCCCGGATTTTCCTAGGGCCACCCCTACATGCTTACCCCAGGACAACCATCGCCTGGGATCCCATAGCCTTCCTCGTCCCCCCATCGGTCAAACGGACGCGACGTGGTACGGGAATATCAACCCGTTGGCCATCGACTACGCCTTTCGGCCTCGCCTTAGGACCTGACTAACCCTGAGCAGACGAACTTTACTCAGGAAACCTTGGGCAATCGGTGGAGGGGATTCTCACCCCTCTTTCGTTACTCATGCCGGCATTCTCACTTCCGGAGCCTCCACGGCTGGCTTACGCCGCCGCTTCACTGGCGCCGGAACGCTCTCCTACCGCGTGATCGGCCCGAAGGCCTCACACACCCGCAGCTTCGGTGACTAGCTTGAGCCCCGTTACATTGTCCGCGCTCGAACACTTGACCAGTGAGCTGTTACGCACTCTTTCAAGGATGGCTGCCTCTAAGCCAACCTCCTGGTTGTCTCTGCATTCAAACATCGTTTCCCACTTAGCTAGTACTTAGGGACCTTAGCTGGCGGTCTGGGCTGTTCCCCTCTCGACGCTGAAGTTTATCCCCCAGCAACTGACTCCCGGAGTAACCGTGACGGTCTTCGGAGTTTGCCTGAAGTCGGTAACCTGGTAGGGCCCCTAGTCCAAACAGTGCTCTACGGCCGCCACGGAATTTATCCGAGGCTATACCTAAATATATTTCGGAGAGAACCAGATATCACTGAGCTTGATTAGCCTTTCACTCCGACCCACAGGTCATCCGCCCAGTTTTCAACCTAGGTCGGTTCGGTCCTCCACGAGGTCTTACCCCCGCTTCAACCTGCCCATGGGTAGCTCGCTCAGCTTCGGGTCTACCGCCTACGACTATGTCGCCCTATTCGGACTCGCTTTCGCTACGGCTCCGCTCATCGCTTAACCTTGCCGCAGACGAGTAACTCGCCGGCTCGTTATGCAAAAAGCACGCGGTCACGGCACGAAGCCGCTCCCACCGCTTGTAGGCACATGGTTTCAGGTACTATTTCACTCCCCTTCCGGGGTACTTTTCACCTTTCCCTCACGGTACTAGTCCGCTATCGGTCACCAAGGAGTACTTAGCCTTGGAGGGTGGTCCCCCCAGCTTCAGTCCGCGTTTCACGGGTGCGGACTTACTCAGGAACACCTGCGGAAGGCCATGCAATTTCGCCTACGGGACGATTGCCCTCTGTGGTGCGCGGTTCCACGCGCTTCGACTATCACATGACTTTGTAACTTCCGCCGGATCGACCACGATCCGGACCAGGTGTCCTACAACCCCCGACGCGCAACGCGTGGTCGCTTACACACGCCGGGTTTGGGCTACTTCCCCTTTCGCTCGCCACTACTCAGGGAGTCTCGGTTGATTTCCTTTCCTCGGGGTACTGAGATGTTTCACTTCCCCCGCTTGTCTTCACCGCGCCTATGTGTTCAGCACGGGATAACGCCGCATTACCGGCGCTGGGTTTCCCCATTCGGGAATCCGCGGGTCACAGGCCATTCAGCGCCTCACCGCGGCTTATCGCAGCCGTTCACGCCCTTCTTCGACTCTTGGTGCCAAGGCATCCACCATGTGCCCTTACTATCTTGACGGTGATCTGAGAGCCGCTTACGCAGCTCTCGGTGATACCCGTGTCATTGGCTACTGTGCAGTTTTCAAGGACCGCGAAGAGGTCTCCTCGGCGGCCTGCCGAGGGCGGTCTCTCAAAACTCAACAGCATGCGGGCCGCGTCGTTGGGTCGAAACCCAAGCGCGCGACCTGCCAGGCCCGGTCGACATATCTAGTGGCCGATCGCGCTCGAGGAGAGCGCCGCGGAGCTCGCGCTCCGCCGCCGCGGGCCTAAGCCCGGGCATGGCGATCCTGCCGGCGATTCGGTGCCCTTTGTTGAAGGGCTCCCTAGAAAGGAGGTGATCCAGCCGCAGCTTCCGCTACGGCTACCTTGTTACGACTTCACCCCAGTCGCGAGTCCCACCTTCGACGGCTCCCTCCAAAAGGTTAGGCCACCGGCTTCGGGTGTTACTCACTCCCATGGTGTGACGGGCGGTGTGTACAAGGCCCGGGAACGTATTCACCGCGGCAGTGCTGATCCGCGATTACTAGCAACTCCGCCTTCATGCAGGCGAGTTTCAGCCTGCAATCCGAACCGAGACGCGCTTTAAGGGATTCGCTCCACCTCGCGGTATCGCAGCCCTCTGTACGCGCCAATGTAGCACGTGTGTAGCCCTGGACATAAGGGGCATGATGACTTGACGTCATCCCCACCTTCCTCCGGTTTGTCACCGGCGGTCTCGCATGAGTCCCCAACTAAATGCTGGCAACATGCGACGGGGGTTGCGCTCGTTGCGGGACTTAACCCAACATCTCACGACACGAGCTGACGACAGCCATGCACCACCTGTGACTCTGCCCCGAAGGGAAACCAGGTTTCCCTGGCTGTCAGAGACATGTCAAGCCCAGGTAAGGTTCTTCGCGTTGCGTCGAATTAAACCACATGCTCCGCTGCTTGTGCGGGCCCCCGTCAATTCCTTTGAGTTTTAGCCTTGCGGCCGTACTCCCCAGGCGGGGCACTTAATGCGTTAGCGTCGGCACAGGGGGAGTCGACACCCCCCACACCTAGTGCCCATCGTTTACAGCGTGGACTACCAGGGTATCTAATCCTGTTTGCTCCCCACGCTTTCGCGTCTCAGCGTCAGTCGCGTCCCAGCGAGCTGCCTTCGCCATTGGTGTTCTTCCTGATATCTGCGCATTTCACCGCTACACCAGGAGTTCCACTCGCCTCTTCCGGACTCTAGCTTGGCAGTTTCCACTGGCATTCCAGGGTTGAGCCCTGGACTTTCACAGCGGACTTACCGAGCCGCCTACACGCTCTTTACGCCCAATGATTCCGGACAACGCTTGCCCCCTACGTATTACCGCGGCTGCTGGCACGTAGTTAGCCGGGGCTTCTTCTGAAGGTACCGTCAGTCCAGCCCGCTGTTAACGGGCGAACCTTCGTCCCAACTGAAAGGGGTTTACAACCCGAAGGCCTTCTTCCCCCACGCGGCGTTGCTGCGTCACGCTTTCGCGCATTGCGCAAGATTCCCCACTGCTGCCTCCCGTAGGAGTCTGGGCCGTGTCTCAGTCCCAGTGTGGCTGATCGTCCTCTCAGACCAGCTACCCATCGTAGCCTTGGTGAGCCGTTACCTCACCAACAAGCTAATGGGCCGCGGGCCGATCCCGATGCGGAGGCCGAAGCTTCCTTTCCCCAGCGGCCTTATGGCCGGAGGGCACATTTGGTATTAGCCCGAGTTTCCTCGGGTTGTCCCAATCATCGGGGCACGTTACCCACGTGTTACTCACCCGTTCGCGGCTCTGCCCCAGGCCGAAGCCTGGTTCGTCGCTCCACTTGCATGTGTTAAGCACGCCGCCAGCGTTCGTCCTGAGCCAGGATCAAACTCTCCGTGAAGAACTACTGGGCGAAGGTAGTGAAACCCTCACCCGTCACAGAAAGCTCGTCAGCGCCCACACGAGGGAGGCCCAGTACACAAGCGGGACTCCGGGGCGCGTGACGGGGTACGTCTTGGTCTTGGCACCGCCGTCCCCTAGGTCCCACGGATGGGATTAGGCGAGCGACGGCGTCGAACCTGGACACACCGTCTCGACCGAGGGGTCGGTCGAGGGTGCGCATGCTGTTGAGTTTTCAAAGACCGTCGCGCCTCTTCTGGGAAGGTGTTTCCTCCCCGCCAGGCGCACCGAAAACCAATCGGTCTCGGAGCGGACCAGCGAGTATAGCGCCGAATGTCGTCCGCGCGGGGACCGTTTCGGACGTTCCCGCCGCGCCCACCCCGCCGGGGCCGGCTACGACACTACCTGGACCGTGACGGTCCGGCTGCGCGGCCGGTCGTCGAAATCGATCAGGACGATCTGCTGCCACGTCCCCAGCGCCAGCCGGCCGCCGACCAGCGGGATCGTCTCGGACGGGCCGATGATCGCCGCGCGTAGGTGGGCGTGGGCGTTGGTGTCGTGGTTGAGGCGGTTGTGCGCGTACTGACCGGTCCGCGGAACAAGCCGGTCGAGCAGCTCCTGGAGGTCCTGCACGCCGCCCGGCTCGTACTCCATCGTCGTGACCGCCACGGTCGAGCCGGTCGCGAACACAGTGACGAGACCCCGGTCGAGCTCGGTCGTCTCGATCAGGCGCCTGATACCTGGGGTGAGGTCGACGATCTCCCCGTTGCCCGGGGTGTCGAGCCGCAATTGCCCGCCGTGGACCGCCACCTCAGACCACCCCCTCAGACCAACCCTCAGACCAGCTTCACGCGCGCGAAGCGGCGCTTGCCGAGCTGGATCACGGCCCCGTCGACCGCGGACGCTTCGAGGTCGAGCGTGCCGTTATCCACCGGGATGCCGTCGAGCTTCACGCCAGCCTGCGCGATCGCGCGGCGGGCCTCCGAGGTCGAGACGCCGAAGGCCTTCGACAGCAACGCGGGAAGGTGCACGGTGCCACCGTCGTCCGGCCAGTCGACCGTCTGCACCTCGTCGGGAAGCTCACCGCGCCGGTGGACACGGGCGAATGCCGCCTCCGCGGTCCGCGCGGCCTCTTCGCCATGGAACCGTGCGACAAGTGCGCGGGCCAGTGCGAGCTTGGACTGAAACGGTTCCTCGGCTCCGGGCTCACGATCGAGGAGCAGGCGGTACCAGTCCTCGAGCGAGGAGTCGGGGATGCTCATCGCCTTGCCGTACATCTCGTCGGGCGGGTCGGTAACGCCGATGTAGTTGCCGTACGACTTCGACATCTTCCGCTCGCCGTCGGTCCCGGTCAGCAGCGGCAGCGTCATCGCCACCTGCTCGGGCTGGCCGTACGCGCGCTGGATGTCGCGTCCCAGCAGCAGGTTGAACTTCTGGTCGGTCCCGCCGAGCTCGACGTCGGCTCGGACCGCGACCGAGTCGTAGCCCTGGAGCAGCGGGTAGAGAAGCTCGAGCACCGAGATCGGCTCGTGGGCCTCGAACCGGTCGGAGAAATCCTGGCGCTCGAGCAGCTGCGCGACGGTTGTGGTCCGCGCGAGCCGGAAGAGCTCCTCCATCGACATGTCGAGCCACTCGCTGTTGAAGCGGACCTCGAGCAGGTCGGGATCCGGGTCGAGCACGGTCATCGCCTGCTCACGGAAGGTCGTGGCGTTCGCGTCGATCGTCGCGGGGTCGAGCACCGGGCGGGTGCTCGAGCGGCCGCTGGGGTCGCCGACGCGGGCCGTGTAATCGCCGACGATCAGGACGACCCGGTGGCCCAGCTCCTGGAACTCGCGGAGCTTCGACAACACAACCGTGAACCCGAGATGGATGTCCGGCGCGGTCGGATCGATCCCCAGCTTCACGCGCAGCTGCCGCCCGGTCGCGAGCTTGCGTTCGAGCTCTCCGTCCGGCAGGCAATCGACGGCGTTGCGGGCCAGCCAGGCGGCCGCTTCGGGCGGTTTCACGGAGTGTGCGGAGCTCGGGACAAAGCGCAAAAAGGGCAGGCTATTCAGGGGGGACGGCGAGCTTGGACCGGGGGAACCCCGACCTGGCCAATGCTAGACTGCCGCCGGTCCACGGGAACTGTTGCCGCCGCGCTCCCGTGTTGAGAAAGCGGCCGCCCGGAGGCGTAGAGGCAGGCTGCAGCCGCACCTTCGATCGCATGAGCGATGACGTCGACACACCCATTCATGGAACTCCCGCTGGGCTGGGTCCCGCGCGTGCCAACGCGGGTCCCGCGCGCGGCAAGAGAAGCTCAGTACGCCGCACCGGGACTGCAACCCGCCCCGGTCGCCGGC
Source organism: uncultured Solirubrobacterales bacterium (assembly GCA_963788565.1). Taxonomy (GTDB): domain Bacteria; phylum Actinomycetota; class Thermoleophilia; order Solirubrobacterales; family Solirubrobacteraceae; genus Palsa-465. Next base: position 465,417 of record CAWBHJ010000004.1, read on the forward strand.
CCCGACCGACCCTCCGCCGGCGCCGGCGCGACCCCGCCGCGCTAACCGCCGCTCCCGTGATGGCCGTCGCGCCGGTGCTCGACGAACCGGAGTTCGCGCTTCCGCCGGACACGTCGGGGCCGAATCTGCCGCCGGAGCCTCCCCGCAACGGCGGCGGGGGTGGATCGGGCGGCTCTGGTCGGGGAGGCCGCCCGCGGCGACCCAGGCTGCGCAAGCTCCGGCTGCTGGCGATCCTCCTCGGTCTCGCCGCGCTCGCAGCGGTCTCGACGATCTTCGGGATGATGATGGCGGTCGCGAGCGACATCCCTCAGCTCGAGAACCGCCAGCAGTACAAGCACGCGGCGAACTCGTACCTGTACGACGACCACTGGCGGCCGATCGGCCTGTTCGCGCCGCCCGACCACGTGGTGCTCGACAACTACGACCAGGTCTCGCCGGCGATGCGCTACGCGATCATCGCGATCGAGGACAAGCGCTTCCTGTCTGATCCGGGTGTCGACATCCGAGGGATCGCACGTGCGTTCATCTCGGACGTCACCGGCGGCGCCACGCAGGGCGCCTCGACGATCACCGAGCAGTTCGTCAAGAACGCGCTCCAGGCGCAGAACAACCGCACGATCCTGGAGAAGCTCCGCGAGGCCGCGCTCGCCTACCACCTAACGCGTAAGTGGAGCAAGCGGAAGATCCTCACCGAGTACCTGAATTCGATCTACTTCGGCAACGGCGCCAACGGCGTCGAGTCCGCCGCCCGCGTGTACTTCGGCAAGGTGCACGGCTACGACTCGCAGGCGGCCCCCGGCGAATCGCGGTGCGGCGACAGCACCCCGGCGCTCGACCTGCCCAAGTGCGCCAAGGTCCTCACATATTGGGAGGCGGCGCTGCTCGCGGGGATGGTCGCAAACCCGAGCGCGTTCAACCCGTTCGAGCACCCCCACGCCGCGATGGAGCGCCGCAACCTCGTCCTCAAGGACATGCTGCAGCAGCACTACATCACCGACGTGCAGTACCAGTACGGCATCAGCCGCCCGCTGCCGTCGATCAACGATCTTCAGCAGCCGGCCGAGCCTGCCGCGGCGCCGTACTTCACGAGCTGGCTGCGGCCGCAGATTCTGCTGGCGATGGGCCTGAAGCCGGGCGCCACTCGGCAGCAGCAGCAGAACGCCGAGTTCCGCGCCTACTACGGCGGGCTGAAGATCAAGACGACGCTCGACATGAAGATGCAGGAGGCCGCCGATCAGGCGGTCGCATCCGAGCTCCCTTACGGGAAGGACCAGCCGACGGTGTCGCTCGTGTCGATCGACAACAAGACCGGCGAGGTGCGCGCGATGGTCGGTGGGCCGGTGCTCACCGACAGCAGCGGGCACGCGTACGAGGACTTCGCCAACCACCCGTTCAACCTCGCGACCGAGGGTCACCGGCAGCCGGGGTCCTCGTTCAAGCCGTTCACGCTCGCGGTCGCGCTCGAGTCCGGCTTCGGCCCGGACTCGCAGCTCCTCTCCGCTCCCGCCGACTTCATCGTCCCGAACAGCGGCGGCAAGGAGCACTTCATCGTCCACAACTTCGGCAACACGTATTCGGGTGTCACGAACCTGCAGTCCGCCACCGACTACTCCGACAACTCGGTGTACACCCGGCTCGCGATCCAGGGCCTCGGTCCGACGGGGGTCAAGCGGATCTCAAGGCTTGCCAGCAGGATGGGCATCCGCTCGCCCGTGTCGAGCAACGACGCGATGGTCCTCGGGGCGATGAAGATCGGCGTCTCCCCGCTCGACATGGCGCACGCCTACGAGACGTTCGCCACCGGCGGCAAGCGCGTGTTCAGCCCGACGCTCGGCGCCCCGAAGGAGGGTCCCACCGGAATCGCGCAGATCTACTGCCCGGTGTGCAAGCAGCAGACGATCGCCGACAACCCGGTCGACAAGCGCATCCTGCCCGCGTCGATCGCCCGGGAAGTCCACGACATGCTCGAGGGCGTCGTCGGCCAGGGCACCGGTACCGCGGCGGCGATCTCGGGCGTCGACGTCGTCGGGAAGACGGGCACGACCACGAACTACGCCGACGCGTGGTTCGTCGGCTGGACCCCGCAGCTGACGACCGCGGTCTGGGTTGGCTTCCCGGACAAGCTGGTCCCGATGGCCACGCTCTACAACGGAGGGCCGGTCGAGGGCGGCACGTTTCCCGCGCTCATCTGGCACGACTACATGTCCTCGGCGCTCCAGGTCCTGGCGAGCGAGCGCCCTGCCCCGAAGGGCTCCCACTCGTCCAACAGCGGCAACTCGGGCAGCTCCTCCGGCGCCGGCAGCAGTGGCGCCGGCAACAGCGGCAGCGGGTCGACCGGCAACACGGGCGGCAGCGCACCGGCGGGCAACACCGGTGGAGGCGGCGGCGCTGCGCCGGCCGGCAATACGGGCGGCGGAGGGGGCGGCGGTGCCCCGGCCGGTAACACGGGTGGCGGTGGCGGCACCGCCAACAGCGGCACCGCCAACAGCGGCGCGGGCAACAGCGGCGCCGGTGGCGGCGGCGGTGGCGGTGGCGGGAACAGCGGCGCCGGCGGCGGTGGCAACAGCGGCGCCGGTGGCGGTGGCGGCGGCGGTGGCGGCAACACCGGCTCGGGCGGCGCGGGCGTCGGCTGACGACCGGGCCGCTAGCGCACCCGAGCGCGCACCGGCCTCGATACGAAGCGGCTTCCCGCGGCGGAGAACCGCCACGGGAGGTCGACGGCCTTCGTGATCCCGATCCGGCGGTCGACGGCCACCTCCACGTCCCGCCACCCGGCCGGGCGTGACGAGATCGTGATCGGACCCTGAACGAGGGACGTCCCGTTGTCACGCAGCTCGATGTCGAGCGCCTGCGTCAGCTTGCCCGGCCCCGAGCAGAGGCTCTGGACCCGCTCGGTCCGGCGCCGCCGGCGCATCAGCTCGATCCCCTCGATCGGCTCGAGCGCGCGGATCAAGACCGCGGCGCCAATGCCCTCGTGCTCACACACCGCGTTCAGCAGCGCGTGGATCCCGTAGGAGCGGTACACGTACGCGCGGCCCGGTTCTCCGAAGATGATCGAGGTCCGGGGGGTCACCCCGACGAACGCGTGACAGGCCGGCTCGCACTCGTGGTAGGCCTCGACTTCGACGATCACCCCCGCGCACTCGCCGTGACGGACCACGCACCCGACCAGGTCACGAGCGACCTGGACGACCCCACGGTCGTAGAAGGACTCCGCCAGCGTCACCGGAGCGCCGCGCGCGCCCGGTCCAATTGCTCGCGCACCCGTGAGAGGCTGGTCCCACCCCGGGAGACCTTGTCCTCGAGCCAGGCTCGGCCGCTGAGTACCGCGTAGAACTGCTCGTCGAGTAGCTCGGAGTGCTCCGCGAGCTCCGCAGGCGTCAGCTCTGAGAGACGTTTGCCCTGATCGAGCGCGGTCCGGACCAGGCCGCCGACGACTCCGTGCGCCTCGCGGAACGGCATCCCACGGCGGACGAGCAGGTCGGCGATGTCGGTCGCCGCCAGGAATTCGTCGGAGGCGGCCGCCTCGAGCCGGTCGCGGCGGAACGCGATCGACGCGAGCATCCCGTCGGCAGCCGCCAGGCACAGCTCGAGTGTGTCGGCGGCGTCGAACAGGTGCTCCTTGTCCTCCTGGAGGTCCTTGTTGTACGTCAGCGGCAGCCCGTGCATGACGCCGTGGAGGGCGACCACGTGGCCCGCGAGCCGGGGCGCCTTCGCGCGCAACAGCTCGGCGGCATCGGGGTTCTTCTTCTGCGGCATGATCGACGAGCCCGACGTCCACGCGTCCGGCAGCTCGCAGAACCCGAACTCCTCGCTCGACCACAGAACGAGCTCGGCGCCGAGCCGCGAAAGGTGGGTCGAGCAGGTCGCGGCAGCCGCGAGGAAGTCCAACGCGAAGTCCCGATTGGAGACCGCGTCGATCGAGTTCTCGGCGACCGACGAGAAGCCCAGCAGCCGCGCCACCTGCTCGCGGTCGGTGTCGAAGTTGACCCCCGCCAACGCGCCGGCGCCGAGCGGCAGCACGCCCGCGGCATCGGCGACTGCCGCGAACCGGCCGCGGTCCCGCACGAGCATCCACACGTACGCCAGGAGGTGGTGGCTGACGTAGACCGGCTGGGCCCGCTGCAGGTGGGTGTAGCCGGGCATCGGCCAGTCGAGGTGGGCCTCCGCGGCGGCGATCAGCGTCTCCGCGACCTGGGTGATCTCCTCCTGCGCCGCAAGCGCGTTCTCACGGACGAACATCGCCAGGTCCGTCGCCACCTGGTCGTTCCGCGAGCGCGCGGTATGCAGCTTGCCGCCGACCCGGCCGACGATCTCGGTCAGCCGCCGCTCGATCGCCGTGTGGATGTCCTCGTCGCCTGGGGCGACCTCGAATGAGCCGTCGGACAACTCGGCCTCAACCCGCCCCAGCCCCTCGAGCAGATCGTCGCGCTCCGCGTCGGAAATGATCCCCCGCGCGGCCAGCATCGTCGCGTGTGCCCGGGACTGCGCGACGTCATACGGCGCCAGCCGGATGTCGAACGAAATCGAGTCGTTCAGCGCCCGGAATGCGGCGTCAGGCGACGAGGCGAACCTTGACATCGCCGGGATGGTAGGGCCCGGTGCGAGCCCTGCAGCATGAAAACCGGTGCATCGGGGAAGATTGGCGCCCAGTGAAGCGCTCCAGACTCTTCAGGCAGGCGGTTGTGCTCGCGTGCGTGGCGTTCGCCGCCGCCGGTGCTCAGGTCGCGATCGCGGCGTCGGCGCCGTCGGTTACGACCGGCCCCGCCCAGTCGGTCGCGGCGACCTCGGGCACGCTCACCGGAACGGTCAACCCTCAGGGCCAGGACACGACGTACCACTTCGAGTACGGCACCACGACCGCGTACGGCACCACCACCGCGTCGAGCAGCGCCGGCAACGGCACCTCCAACGTCAGCGCGGCGACGGCGATCGGATCGCTCACGCCGAACACCACGTATCACTACCGCCTCGTCGCCTCGAACACAACCGGGCCGACGATCGGCGCGGACATGACGTTCACGACCTCGCCGACCGCGCCTGGCGCGGTCACCGGCGGCGCGAAGTCCGTGTCGACCACCTCGGCCACCATCACCGGGACCGTCAATCCCCAGGGCCAGGCCACGACGTACCACTTCGAGTACGGCACGACGACCGCGTACGGCACCACCACCGCGTCGAGCAGCGCCGGAAATGGGACCTCCGGCGTCAGCGCCGCGGCCGCGATCGGGTCGCTCACGCCGAACACCACCTACCACTACCGCGTCGTCGCGACGAACGGCTCCGGGACCACACCCGGAGCAGATGCGAGCTTCACGACCGGCAAGCGCGCGCCCGCGGCGGCGACCGGCGCCGCGAACTCCGTCTCGACGACGACCGCCACCGTGACCGGCTCGGTCAACCCCGAAGGGCAGCCGACGACCTACTTCTTCGAGTACGGCAAGACCGCCTCGTTCGGCAGCCACACCGCCCAGCAGAGCGCGGGGAGCGGGACCGCCGGGGTCGACGTCTCCGCGGCGATCGCCTCGCTCGTCCCAGGGACGACCTACCACTACCGGCTGGTCGCGACCAACCACTCCGCGACGACGCGGGGCGCGGGCAAGACGTTCACGACCGCCAAGCAGCCCCTGATCCCGATCGTCAGCACCGGCGGCGCGAAAGCTGTGGCGCAGACCTCCGCAACCGTGACCGGAGCGGTCAACCCCCACGGCGCCGGCACCACGTACTACTTCCAGTACGGGACCACGACCGGATACGGGTCGCACACATCGGCCAAGAGCGCCGGCTCCGGCGCGAAGGCGGTGTCGGTCGAGACCACGCTCTCAGGGCTTTCGCCCGGAACCGCCTACCACTACCGCCTCGTGGCGAGCAACCACGCCGGCACCGCGCTCGGAGCCGACCGGACGTTCACGACCGGCGGCCCGTCGCGGGTCACGCTCGGGGCATCGCCCGGGACGATCGTGTTCGGTCAGGGCTCGACGCTCGCGGGCACCGTCGTGACCAGCAAGCCGGCGCGAACCACGGTCACGCTTCAGCGCTCGCGGAGCCTGTTCGGTCCGTTCGTCAACTTCGCGTCCACGACCACCGCGCCGAGCGGGGCCTTCTCGTTCGGTCCGTACCCGTTCGGCGTCAGCAGCTACTTCCGCGTCGTCGCGGGCGGCGTCCGGAGCGGGACGGTCCACATCGGTGTCCGCTTCCGCGTGTCGCTGTTCGTGAGCAATGTCAATCCACGGCCCGGCCACCTGGTTCGGTTCCACGGCACCGTCGTCCCACGCCGGAACTTCCACCTGGTGGCGCTCCAGCGATTCGGGGCCAACCATCGCTGGGACACGATCCGCCTGCCGCAGCTGCACCCCCTTGGCGGAGTGTCGGGCTACAGCGTCCGGGTCCGCATCCACCGCGGTGGCCTGTGGCGAGTGCTGATCGGCCCGGGCCCGAGCCACGCAAGGGGCTTCAGCCGGGTCGTGTCGATCCGCCTGCGCTAGCGCGCCGGGACGCGCGCGTCGCTGCGCGGGTCGATCAGGATCTTCGCGTGCGTCTCCGGATCCGACAGCGCGTCGAACGCTGCGCCGACGCCCTCCAGGCCCACGCTTCCCGTGATCAGCGGCCGCGGGTCGACCTTTCCGTCGGCCAGCAGGTGGAGCGTGTCGCGGAACTCGAGCGGCGTGTAGCCGAACACGAACCGCAGGTCGATCTCCTTGTTGATCGCCATCGCCGGGGTGAACCGGTCCGGGCCGACGCACACGCCCGCGACGACGACCCGCGAGAACAGAGGCGCCCCCTCGATGATGCTGTCGATCACGCCCGGAACGCCGACGCACTCGAAGATCACGGGATGCTTCGGCGCGGCGCCGAGCGCCTCGCCGAGCCGCCAAACGTGCCACCAGCCGATCGGCAGCCGCTCGAGCTTCTCGCGCGTGCTGACCGCGAGCTCGAGCGCCGAGGGAATATCCGCGAGGTGCCCGCGCCCCCCGACCGCCGTGTACGGGAGACGCCCCGGCCGGATCGAGCACCACGTCCGCTCCACACTTGCGAGCGAGCTCGCGGCGACCGGCGGAGTAGTCGCTGGCCACGACGGTCCGGACTCCCTTGGCCTTCAGCATCAGGATCACCGCCAGCCCGATCGGGCCACAGCCGATCACGATCGCCACGGTCCGCTTGCCGACGTCGCCCCGGTTGACGGCGTGCAGTCCGACCGCCATCGGCTCGGTCAGCGCCGCGATCTCCGGCGCGAGGCCGTTGGGAACGGGCATCATCAGCGACTCTTCGACCAGCAGCTGCTCGGCGTACGCGCCCGGCGCGTAGGCGGACAGGCCGATCGTGTCGACGCCCTGGCCTCCCCGCAGCAGCGGCAACGCGACGACGTGCGTGCCGGTCGCGTTGCCCCGCCTGCACTTCGGCCCGTGCTCGGCGACCTCGCCGCAGAACTCGTGTCCGAATACGACCTGCTGGTCGGAGCGACCGAAGCGGTCGTAGCCGGCGCGGGTGGCGAGCTCGGCCCAGGTGTCGAGCCCGTGGCGGGCGTGGAGATCGGAGCCACAGATGCCGCAGCGCAGAACCTCGAGCCGAACCTGCCCGGCGCCCGGCACCGGCTCCGGGAGCTCCACCACCTCGAGCGCAGCCTGCTGGCAGCCGACCGCCCTCATCGCGCGACCTCGGTCCGCGCGAGCACCGAGGCGAGCGCCGTGGCGACGCGCTCCACCTGGCCCTCGGTCATCTCGGGGAAGAACGGCAGCGCGATCGACCGGGCGGCGACGTCCTCGCATACCGGGAACTCCCCCTCGCGGTGTCCGAATTGCTCGCGGTAGAAGCTCATCAGGTGGATCGCGGGGAAGTATGGCTTGCTCGGGATCCCGAGCGCCCCCAGCGCGCGGACGGTCTCGTCGCGATCGACACCGCGCGGGAGCTGGACGACGAACACGAACCAACCGCGCCGAGCGCCCCCGGAGTCCGGGCACGGGAGCTCGAGCTCGTCGATCCCCGCCAGCGCCTGGCGGTAGAGCGCTGCGACGCGCGCACGACCATCGAGGAGCGCGTCGAGCCGCTCGAGCTGCGCAAGGCCGAGCGCGCACGCGATGTCCGACAGCCGGTAGTTGAAGCCGAGCCGGTCGTGGTCGAGCCAGCCCATGTCGGGGGCGCGGCCCTGGTTGCGCTCCGAGTCGACCCGCTCCTTCAGGCGCGGATCGGCGAGCGTCAGCATTCCCCCCTCCCCCGTCGTGATCTGCTTGTTGCCGTAGAACGCGAACGTCGTCGGGTGGCCGCGGCCCCCGACCATCCCTCCGTCGGGGTACTTGGCTCCGAGCGCCTCGCACGCGTCTTCGACGATCGGCACGCCGAGCCGCTCGAACGCCGCCATGTCGGCGGGGTACCCGAATACGTGCACGGGAAGGATCGCAGCGGTGTGATCGCTGACTGCGGCGGCGGCTGCATCGGGGTCGAGGTTCAGCGTCACCGGGTCAATGTCGGCGAACACCGGTCGGGCGTGCTCGTAGATCGCGACGTTCGCCGAGGCGACGAACGAGAACGGAGTCGTGACGACCTCGTCGCCCTCGCCGACTCCGACGGCGCGCAGAGCCAGGTGCAGCGCGGCGGTGCCGCTCGACGCGGCGCTCGCTAACGGCGCGCCCACGCGCGCCGCGAACGCCTGCTCGAACTCCCCCAGCCGGGGGCCGAGCGACAGGTGGCCGGAGCGCAGCACATCCAGCACGAGCTGCTCCTCGCGCTCGCCGATCACCGGCCGCGCGAGCGGGATCTCCTCGTCCGTCACGATCCGGCTGCGGGCGCCGGGCGGGTGGGCTCCCCATCCCGAGCCCGCGCGCGGGCGGTGCGGCGCATCCCGTAATCGAGCGAGTCGACGAGCGCCTCCCACGAGGCCTCGATGATGTTGTCCGAGACCCCGATCGCCCCCCACACCTCGTCGCCGTCGGATGCGTCGATCAGCACCCGCGTCACCGACGCGGTGCCGGCGTGCTCGTCGATCAGCCGAACCTTGAAGTTCTCCAGCTCGATGTCGGCCAGGTGCGGGTAGATCTCGCCGATCGCGTCGCGAAGCGCCCGGTCGAGCGCGTGGACCGGGCCGTTGCCCTCGGCGGTGCGGACATACCGCTCGCCGTCCACCCACAGCTTGATCGTCGCCTCGGTCTCGACGTGGCCCATGTGACCCATCTCGACGATCACCCGCCAGTGCTCGAGCGTGAACAGCGGTTCGTACTCGCTGGTCTCCTTGCGCAGCAGCAACTCGAACGACCCGTCCGCCGCCTCGAACTGATACCCGGTGTGCTCGAGCTGCTTGACTCGCTCGACCACGCGCGTAGCGGCCGCGTCATCGAGCTCGATCCCCGCGTCCTGGGCGCGCGAGTGCACCGTGCCCTTGCCCGACAGCTCGGAGACGATCAGCTCGCGGCGGTTGCCGACTACATCGGGGTCGATGTGCTCGAACGTTGCCGGGTCGGCGTTGACACCGGCGACGTGCATCCCGCCCTTGTGCGCGAACGCGTTGCGGCCGACGTACGGCTGGTCCGGGTCGGGGGTGAAGTTCAGGAGCTCGTCGAGGAAGTGCGCGGTCGCCGCCAGCGACCCGAGCTGTTCGTCGGTCAGGCACTCGTACCCGAGCTTCAGCTGCAGGTTCGGGATGACCGTGACGAGGTTCGCGTTGCCGCAGCGCTCGCCGTAGCCGTTGATCGTCCCCTGGACATGGGTCGCTCCCTCGCGGACGGCGGCCAGCGTGTTCGCGACCCCGCAGCCGGCGTCGTCGTGGCAGTGGATCCCGACCTGCACGCCCTGAAGCTCGAGCGCTCCGGTGACGGTCGCCATCGCCGACGCGATCTGGTCGGGGAGCGTCCCGCCGTTGGTGTCACAGCAGACGACCGTCTCCGCCCCCGCCTCGGCGGCCGCGCGCAGGCACGCGAGCGCGTACGCGGGGTCGTCGGCGAACCCGTCGAAGAAGTGCTCGGCGTCGTAGATCACCCGCTTGCCCTCGGAGCAGAGGAAGCCCACGCTCTCGGCGATCATCCGGAGGTTCTCGTCGCGGTCGACCTTCACGACCTTGTCGAGATGGAGCGTCCAGGTCTTGCCGACGAGCGTGCAGACGGGCACGAAGCAGCCCGCCAGCACCTTCAGCGCCGGGTCGCTCGAGGCCGGCAGGTCGCGGCGGCGGGTCATCCCGAACGCCGCCACTTCCGCGTGGCGGAGTCGCTCGCCCGCCAGCAGCTCGAACAGCTCGAGCTCCTTTGGGTTCGAGCTCGGGAAGCCGGCCTCGATCAGGTCGATCCCGAGCTCGTCGAGCCGGTGCGCGACCCGCAGCTTCTCCTCGGCCGACAGCGACATGCCCTCACCCTGCATCCCGTCGCGCAGGGTGGTGTCGTAGGTCTCGATCCGGCCCATGCCGGCCTCAGATCGATTCGGCGGCTCCCGCCGGCTGCCCGGACGGGATCTCGACGACGTCCAACCAGTCGGCGTAGCGCGGGTCGCGGCCGTGGATCGCGTCGTCGTAGATCCGCTGCATCTGGCGGGTGATCGGGCCAGGCTCGCCGGTGCCGATCTTGTGGTCGTCGACCTCGCGCACCGGCACGACCTCGGCTGCGGTGCCGGTCAGGAACACCTCGTCGGCAAGGTAGAGCTCAGCCCTCGCGACCTCCCGCTCGACGACCTCGTAGCCGAGGTCCTCGGCGATCCTGATGATCGACCGGCGGGTGATCCCGTCGAGGATCGCGGCGTGGTCGCCGGGGGTCGCAATCTTCCCGTTGCGGACGACGTAGACGTTCTCGCCCGATCCCTCGCACACGGACCCGTGGTGGTTGAGCAGGATCGCCTCCTGGTACCCGGCCTTCGTGGCTTCGATCTTCGCGAGCACGCTGTTCAGGTACTGGCCGCTCGCCTTCGCGTGCGGGATCAGCGCGTCGTGCGGGATCCGCCGCCAGCTCGCGACCTTCGCGCGGATTCCGAGGCGCGTGCCCTCCTCGCCGAGGTACGCGCCCCACGGCCAGGCCGCGATCGACACCTCGACGGGGGCGTCGAGCGGGAACAGCCCCATCTGGCCGTAGCCGCGGAACGCGATCGGCCGGATGTAGCACTCGCGCAGGTCGTTGGCGCGGATCAGCTCGTGCGTGGCGGCCCGTAGCTCGTCCAGCGTGTACGGGATCGGCATGTAGTAGAGCTCGGCCGACCGGAACAGCCGCTCGAGGTGATCGTGGTGGCGGAAGATCGCCGGCCCGCTCGGGGTCTCATACGCGCGCACCCCCTCGAACACACCGGTCCCATAGTGGAGCCCGTGCGTCAATACGTGGACCTTTGCGTCCTCCCAGGCAACGAGCTCTCCGTTGTGCCAGATGAGGTCGACTTGATCCACGACTGCTCCTTATAAATGTTTGAGGACTTCCCGGGTCGCCTCCGCGGTGGTCGCGCCGCCCCCCAGGTCCTGAGTGCGCAGCCCTTCGGCGAGCGCCCGATCAACGGCTGATTCTACTGCCGCCGCCTGCTCCTCCATGCCAAATCCGTGTCGCAGCATCAGCGCGGCGGACAAGAACATCGCCAGCGGGTTCGCTGCGCCGGTCCCCGCGATGTCGGGCGCGGACCCGTGCACCGGCTCGAACAGCCCGGGACCTCCACCGTCGGCGGCGGTGCCCCCGCCGCTGAGCGAGGCGCTCGGCAGCATCCCGATCGACCCGGTCAGCATCGCCGCCTCGTCGCTGAGGATGTCGCCGAACATGTTCTCGGTCAGGATCACGTCGAAGTGGCGGGGCGCCCCGATCAGCTGCATCGCCGCGTTGTCGACCAGCAGATGCTCGAGCTCGATGTTGGGGAACTCGCGAGCGTGGACGTCGCGCACGACCTCCCGCCAAAGCCTGCTCGTCTCGAGCACGTTCGCCTTGTCGACGCTCGTCACCCGCGAGCGTGCGGTGCCGAATCCGACCCGCGCGATCCGCTCGATCTCCGCGCGCGTGTAGACGCAGGCGTCGGAGGCGGAGTCCTCGGTGCGGGTCTTCTCGCCGAAGTAGATCCCTCCGGTGAGTTCGCGGATCACGACGAGGTCGGTCCCCTCGATCAGCTCGCGCTTGAGCGGACTCGAGTCATACAGCGCCGGCACGGGTCGGACCGGGCGGAGGTTCGCGAACAGTCCGAGGCCCTTGCGCAGCCCGAGCAGCCCCTGCTCCGGGCGTGGCTTCGACGGATCGGTTGTGTCCCACTTCGGACCTCCGACCGCGGCCAGCAGCACCGCGTCGGCGCGCCGGCACGCGTCGAGCGTTTCGTCGGTCAGCGCGGTGCCGTGGGCGTCGATCGACGCTCCCCCGACGAGCCGCTCCTCGTACTCGAAGTCCGCCCCGACCGCGCCCAGCAACTCGACCGCCGGTCCGATGATCTCCGGGCCGATGCCGTCGCCGGGAAGCAGGATCACGAGTGGGGCCATCGCGGCGGCCACGCTATCGGATTAGCGGCCCGTGGATCAGCGGCTGACGAGCACGGCCTGCGACTTCACGAGCTGCGGGTTAGCTCCGGCGGAGGTGTAGAAGACCATCACGGTGATCGCCGCGTTGCGATGGTCGCGGAGCAGCAGCTTGCCGGCCTGCGTCACCGCGGCTCGAATCGACAGCGTCTGCGCGGCGCTTGCGGTGGCTTGACCGCGACCGAACACGAAGTTCCCGCGCGGTGGCTGCACGTCCGCGACACGGGCCGCGTGGGCGGCCAGCGCGAAGCTCTTGAAGCCCGCGACGGCGATTGCCTCGATCGTTCCCGGCCCGGACGCGGCCACCTGCATCGTCACGATCCCGCCGCGCTGGGCCTCCACCTGCGCGACGGACGGCGGCGGGATCACGCGATAGGTCGCGCTCGCCGAGGCCGTCAGGCCGTCCTGGCTGGTAGCGGTCACGGTGTACGTGTGGTTGCCGGGCGTCGAGGTGTCGACCGCCCCGCCCGACGTCCCCCGGTTCTGGTCGACGCATGACTTCAGTCCTGGCCCATTCGGGCCCTCCGCGCACTGGAAGTTCGAGTTGACGACCTGGCCGACGCTGTAGGTCGCGCCGTTCGCCGGCACCGCGAGCGAGACGCGCGGGGACGACGCGCTCGGCGCCGAGGCAACCGTGTAGCTGACGCTCGAGTTCGAGCTCAGCCCATCGCCCGACTCGGCCGTGACGGTGAGCGTGTGCGCTCCGACGGTCGAGGTGTCGACCGCGGCGCCGGAGGTACGGCCGTTCTGGTCGGTGCAGGAGGTGATACCGGGTCCGCCGGTCCCGTCGGCGCACGTGAAGCTAGTGGCGACGGCCTGCCCCAGCCCGTAGACGGCGCCGTTGACGGGAGTAGAGACAGTGGTCGCCGGTGGCGGGGCGATGACGTAGAAGAGGATCACTTCGGGAGTCGCTGTCTGCGCGGCTTGCGAACCGCAGCCGCTCACCGAGGGCGAGCAGAAGTTGGTTCCACCCCCGCCGCCCCCGCCCCCGCTGGCCAAGCCGGCTGCGGTTCCGGCGCCGCCACCCACGTATCCGCCGCCGCCGGCTCCGCCGCCGCCGGACCCACTCGCGCCGACGCCGGGCCCAGCTTTCGTCGAGGAAGATCCGCTGCCGCTCTGCGCGCCACCGGCGCCACCGGGCCCCCCAGCGCCGCTGAGCGTACCCGGTGCGCCGCCGCCTCCGCCCCCGCCCGCCACGACCAGCGGGTCGCTGAAGTCCGAGGTCCCGCTGACCCCCGAAGCACCACCTCCGGCGCCACCGCCGCCGCTTGTCGTCTGACCACCGCCGGAGTTGACGCAAATCTCCCACACCTGCCCGTGGGTCGCGGGAGCGGTCGCACTGACGTCCGATCCAGCCCCGCCCGGGGCCGGGCTCGAGCCGCTGCCGGAGGCGCCTGGCGCGCCAACCGCCACCACCCCAACCTTCGACACCCCGTTCGGCACCGTCCAGTTCGAGCACCCCGCCGTCGTGAACGACGCCGTGTCCGCCGCCGCGGGCGCGGCGCTCGCGAGCGCGACGACCAGCGCGAGCGCTAGCCCGCCGGCGCCGTAGCGGCCATGTTCAGCCGCACGTACTCGAGCACGAGCGGCGCGCCACAGCGTTCGAGCACGCGGTCGACGAACGCTCCACGCAGGGCGTCGGGCAGTGGATCGAGATGACGAACCAGACATACCGTCCGAACAAATGCGCGGGCGTCTTCCGGACTCACGCGCTTCTCCTCGAGCCAGCAGGATACGTTCTCGAATCCGGCGCGGCGCAGCTTCGTCTCGGTGGCCTCCGGGGTCGCGTAGTTCCACGGCCCCTGCCAGTTGGTGAAGTAGGGCGCGAACGGTTCCTCCTGCCGCGCGACCTCATCCGCTGTCGTCCGGAACGCGTTGATGTTCCCGTAGCCGCCGCACTGCGCGAGCAGCCGGCCGCCCGGATTGAGCGAACGGTGCAGCGCGGCGAACAGCGCGTCGTGGTCGTGGATCCAATGGAACGTCGCGTTCGAGAAGGCGACGTCGACGGGCTCGGGGAGGTCGAGCTCGACGAGGTCCTGACAGAGGATCGTGGCGCGCTCGCCGAGGGCCTCGTCGGCGTGCTCGACCATCGACGGCGCGGCGTCGACCCCGTACACGCGCCCGCGCGGGACCCGGTCGGCGAGCCGCGCCGTGACCCGGCCGGAGCCGCATCCAGCGTCGAGCACGACCTCGTCGCCGGTGAGCGGCAGGCGCTCGAGCAACTCGAGCGCCCACACGAGCTGGACGTCGCCGGAGACCCGGTCGTAGGTGGACGCGTCCCAGTCGCGGGAGGCGGTCACAGCGCCGTGGTGACGGGCCCCGGCCGCTCGCGCTCCTGCTCGTAGGACGCGATCGCATCCCCCTGAGCGAGCGTCAGCCCGATGTCGTCGAGGCCGTTCAGCAGCCGGTGCTTGATCTCCGGGTCGATCTCGAATCGCGCGCTTCCTCCCGGCCAGCGCACCTCCTGAGCGGCCAGGTCGACCTGCGCCTCTCCCGCGTCGGCGATCGCCGCACAGTCGGAGGCGTGCAGCTCGACTGGGAGCAGTCCGATCTTCGTGCAGTTCGAGCGGAAGATGTCGGCGAAGCTCGGCGCGACGATCGCCTGGAAGCCGTAGTCCTCGAGCGCCCACGGCGCGTGCTCGCGGCTCGAGCCGCACCCGAAGTTGCGCCCGGCGACGAGGATCGGGTTGACGGGTAGGTCCCACCCGGGCTCCTGCGCCCAGTCGTAGAACAGGAACTCGCCGAATCCGGTTCGCTCGACCCGCTTGAGGAACTGCTTGGGGATGATCTGATCGGTGTCGACGTCGTCGCGCCCCAACACCGACACCCTGCCCGTGATCGTCTCGATCGCCCTCACGACTCCCACCTCCTGATGTCGACGAAGCGCCCCTCGATCGCGGCGGCCGCGGCCATCTGCGGCGAGACGAGGTGCGAGCGGGCGCCACGTCCCTGGCGCCCCTCGAAGTTGCGGTTCGACGTCGATGCCACCCGCTCTTGCGGGGACGCGATGTCGGGGTTCATCCCGAGGCACATCGAGCAGCCGGCGCCGCGCCAGTCGAAGCCGGCGTTCGTGAACAGGCGATCGAGACCCTCTCGCTCGGCCTGAGCTTTCACCTGCTGGGAGCCGGGGACGACCATCGCGTACACGCCGTCGGCGACCCTGCGACCGTCGATCACCTCGGCGGCGGCGCGCAGGTCACCGATCCGCGAGTTCGTGCACGAGCCGATGAACACGCGGTCGAGCTTGATTTCCTCAACCGGGACGCCAGGCTCCAGGCCCATGTACTCGAGGGCGCGTTCGTCCTGCTCGGTCTGCGGCTCGGGGACGGCCTCGGTGACGGGCACGACCATTCCCGGGTTCGTTCCCCAGGTCACCATCGGGCTGAGCGCCTCGGCGTCGACGACCATCTCGTGGTCGAACTCGGCGCCGTGGTCGGTCCTGAGCGAGCGCCACTCGTCCGGGACCTCGTCCGGGGCACCCGGCCGCCCGAGCACCCACTCGAACGTCGTCTCGTCGGGGGCGATCATCCCGGCGCGCCCGCCGCCCTCGATCGTCATGTTGCAGACGGTCATCCGGCCTTCCATCGAGAGCGACTCGATCGCCGGACCCGCGTACTCGACGACGTGACCGGTGGCGCCGGAGACGCCCATCTGGCCGATCGTCGCGAGGATCAGGTCCTTGGCGGTCACGCCGTAGCCGAGGTCGCCGCGGTAGTGGATCCGCATCGACCGGGGTTTCGACTGCACCATGCACTGTGTCGCGAGCACGTGCTCGACCTCGCTCGTTCCGATCCCGAACGCGAGCGCCCCGAAGGCGCCGTGCGTGGCGGTGTGCGAGTCGCCGCAGACGATCGTCATCCCCGGCTGAGTGACCCCTAGCTCCGGGCCGATCACGTGGACGATCCCCTGCTTGTCCGAGCCGAGTGAGTAGATGGGAATGCCGAACTCCTCGCAGTTGCGCTCGAGCGTCTCGACCTGCACCCGGGAGAGCTCGTCCTTGATCCGGGCCGCCACGGGGGTGCCGTCGGTCGGGACGTTGTGGTCGGCGGTCGCGAGCGTCCGGTCGGGGCGGCGGACGGTGCGGTTCGCGAGCCGCAGTCCGTCGAACGCCTGCGGGCTGGTCACCTCGTGGACCAGGTGCAGGTCGATGTACAAGAGCCCGGGCGCCACCTCGTGGGCCTCCCAGATCTTGTCGAACAGGGTCTTTGGCAAAGCGCTCAGCTCCTTCTCAGGCCCGCGCTGACAACCGCCAGCAGGACCGCCTCGTCGTCTCCAGGGTTCTCGAAGTGGTGGGGCAGGTCGGCGTCGAAGGTCACGCAGTCGCCCCCCTCGAGCTCGTACTGCTGACCGTCGCAGATCAGGACAACCGTTCCGGACTCGACCAGCGCCGTCTCGCGGCTGCCGGGCTCGTGCATCGGCGGGTCTCCGGGACCACCGGTGACTGCGCCGGCGGCCAGCACGTGCCGGGACAGCTCGGCGCGCTGCCCGGGCAGCGGCGGCGTCAGGATCTCGTAGCTGTGGCCGCTCCTGCCCGCGGGGCCCTTGCGGCGCTCAGAGCGCCGGACGACCGAGACGGCGCCGTCCTCGTCCAGGCGGAGCAGCTGCGACAGCCGCAGCTCGAGGCCCTCGGCGATCCGGCCTGCGACCTGCAGCGTCGGGCTCGTCTCCCCCCGCTCGACCTGCGAGAGCATCGGAGCGCTGACGCCCGACCGCTCCGCGAGGTCCCGCAGCGATAGGTCCATCGCCTCGCGCAGTGCCTTGACTCGCGGGCCGAGCGCGGGCGGCGTGGCGCTGACAGTCGTCATACAAGCGTACGTTATCACGTACGTCTGGTCCCCGCCGCTAGCCTGCCCGGATGCCCTTCCTACCGGACGTGCTGGTGCTGGGTGGTGGCGGAGTCCTCGGCGAGGCGTGGATGATGGGCGTACTCGGCGGGCTCGAGGACGCCGACCGGATCGACACGCGCCACGCCGAGTACTTCATTGGCACCTCCGCCGGCGCGATCGTCGCCGCGCATCTCGCGGCCGGGAAGGCGCCGCGCCGTCCGGACCCCGACGGGTTGGGCGGCGGGGGCCCGGCGGCGGCGCCCGCGGAGCCGGCGAGCAGGCTCGGCGCCGCGGGCGCGAGAGCCGCCCGCCTGACCGGCGAGTGGGCGCTCGCAGCCGCAGGTACGTTCGCGCCGCTGGCGCTCGGCCTCGCCACCCCGGGCGGCGCGCTCGCACGTGCGGCGCTGCTTCGCCGGCTCCCCCGTCCACAGCAGACGCTCGACGGCCTCCACGAGCACGTCGCCGCCTCGGGGGTGCGGTTCGACGGCCGGCTGCGGATCGCCGCGGTCGACCGCCGCTCGGGGAGACGGGTGATGTTCGGCAGCCCCAGAGCGCCCGCGGCGACCGTGGCGGACGCCGTCGCCGCTTCGTGCAGCGTCCCGTGGCTGTTCGAGCCGGTCGAGATCGGCGGGCGCGAGTACGTCGACGGAGGCGTGTGGAGCGGGACCAACATGGACGCCGCGCCCGCCGGTCGCGGCTCGCTGGTCCTGTGCCTGAACCCGACCGCCTCGCTGCCTGTCACCGCGAGCGCTCTGTCGGTGTTCCGCCGCGTGTCGCGGTCGGCTGCAGCGGTTGAGGCGCTCGCGCTGCGCCGCCGCGGGGCGACTGTCCGGACGTTCGGTCCGAGCGCCGAGGCCGCTGCCGAGATGGGGGTCAACCTGATGGACAGGCGCCGGGCAAAGCGCGTGCTCGCCGCCGGCTACCGCCAGGGCCACGAGATCGCAGAGCGCGCGAGGGCCGCCTGATGGCCGGCCGCTGCTTCGGTGACGGCGACCCCGTGTACGAGGAGTACCACGACAACGAGTGGGGCTTCCCGGTGCTCGACGAGCGCGGGCTGTTCGAGCGGATGACCCTGGAGGCGTTCCAGTCGGGCCTCTCGTGGCGGACGGTCCTGCTCAAGCGCCCCGCGTTCCGCGCGGCATTCGCGGACTTCGACCCGGACGCCGTCGCGGCGTTCGGCGACGCGCATGTTGAGCGGCTGCTGGGCGACGCCGGGATCATCCGCAACCGAGCGAAGATCGAGTCGACCCTCGCCAACGCCCGCGCGACCGTCGCGATTCGGGACGCCGGCGAGCCGCTCGAGACGGTTATCCGCGCCCACGCGCCGGCGCGACAGGGCCCGCCTTCGAGTTGGAGCGACGTGCCGTCGAAGACGCCCGAGACGGTCGCGCTAGCCCGCGAGCTCAAGCGCCGCGGCTTCCGCTTCGTCGGCCCGACGACCCTGTACGCGCTGATGCAGGCGTGCGGCCTGGTCGACGATCACCTGGTCGGCTGCCCGTGGAGGCCGGCGGTCGAGCGGGCGCGACGGCGAGCCGGTCTCGGCTAGGCGGGAGTCGCGACGCGCGTTGCCTCGACGCGACCGCGGAGCACGACCGGCTCGCCGACCGACCAGCGCCGAGCCTCTAGATCGCTCGCGCGGCGGAGAATCGAGTCGGAGGCGGCCACCCGCACCGGCCGCGACTTTGCGAGTTCGGTCAGGCGCGCTGCTTCATTGACCGCGTCGCCCACCACCGTGTACTCGTAGCGCTCGGCAGCACCGATGTTGCCGGCGACCACCACGCCGGCCGACAGCCCGACCGCCGCCGCGACCCCGTCGAGTTCGAGAGACAGCCTCTGGCTCAGCGACCGAGCTGCCGCCAGCGCGGCAGTCGACGCGTCCGAGTGCCGCGTGGGCGCCCCGAACACGCACAAAGCCGCATCGCCCTCGAACTTGTTGACCCAGCCTCCGTGGAGCGTCACGACCTCGACCACGATCCCGAAGAACCTGTTGAGCGTCGCGACGACCTCGCGCGGATCGCGGCCCGCGGCGAATTCGGTGGACCCGACGATGTCGACGAACAGGATCGCCGCCTCCCGGAGCTCGCCGCCCATCTGGGCCTCGCTGCCGAGCGCAGACCGAGCGACCTCCTCGCCCACGTGTCGGCCGAACAGGTCGCGGACCCGATCGCGCTCCCGGAGCCCGGCGACCATCCGGTTGAAGCCGGCCTGCAGGAGTCCGACCTCGCTGCCGTCGTCGACGGGGACTGCGACGTCGGTCTCCCCCGCCTCGACGCGTTTCATCGCAGCGCGCAGCGCCTTGACCGGGTCTGCAACCGACCGGATCGCGAACAGCAGCGTCGCGGCGCCGACGATCAGGGCGAACACACCGAGGAAGATCACCGTTGCGGCCAGCCGGTTTGGCGACAGGCCCGCGCCCGCCAGATACGCGATCGCAGCCACGACCGCACCGCCGACGGCGACCGCCGTACCGAACTCCCATGCGAGGTAGATCCGGGCGGCGATCCCCGGCGCGAGCGGGCGCGTGGGCGGCTCGGAAGCGAGCGCCAGCGCCGTCGCCGGACGCATAATCCGCTCGGTCGAGAAATACGTGAGCGCGGAAGCGACGAGACCGCCAAAGACGATCATCACGCCGATCAGCACGGCGGCGACAAGCGTGCCGCCGATCGACAGGTCCACCGCGAATGACCAGATTCCGGCCACCGCCCACAATGCCAGCACCTGGGCGGCCTGGAGCATCGGCAGCCTCAGCGTGCGCAGGCGCTCGGACGGAGTCGGATCGCGTCCCTGTTTGAGCCACCGCTCGACGGGCCTGGACGTCCGGCGGCCCCACCAGTCGCACACGACCCAGCCGAGCGCGATCAGCACGACCGTCGCGATCGTCGCCTCCTCGCGCGCGCCCGCCGGGATTTCGTTTCCCGGCAGCGGCACGACGTACGCGACGAACACGTACGTCACCGCGGCTTCGAGAACGTTGACCGCGGGCAGCGCGATCGTCAGCCGCCGCGTGATCCTCGCGGATAGGCGCGTACCCTCCGCGCGACGCTCGCCGACAACCGCCTCGGCCTGCTCCACGCCGAGGGGATACGCGTGCGGTGTGCCGGTCGCGGACACGGTCGCCGTCCCTTCTCGGGATCGTATATCTGCCCCCAGTCGCACGCGCCGTGCGACTGGTCACACATGGCTTTACGGCGCGTGCACCCGGTCCGCCGCCGCGGCCGTCGCGGCTTCGGCTTCGTCGGCGATGCTCCGTCGCCGCACGGCGTTGGACAGGGCCCGCACGTACGCGCGGGCGCCGGCCTCGAGGATGTCGGTCGAGACGCCCTGGCCGGCGCCGACGACGCCCGCGGCCTCGAGCACGACCGAGGTCTCGCCCAGCGCGTCCTGACCGCCGGTGACCGCGTCCACCCGGAATTCCCTGAGCCGGGCGTCGACGCCGGTCGCCGCGTTGATCGCGCGGAAGATCGCGTCGACCGGGCCGTCGCCGGTGAACGAGCCGACAAGCTCCTCGCCCTCGGGCGACCGTAGGCCGACGGTCGCGTGCGGGGGCCGGCGCGTCGAGGCCTCGACATCGAACCACTCGAGCTGGTAGCCGGCGATCTCCTCGCGGAGCTCGTCGGTGGCCAGCGCCTCGAGATCCATCGCGGTGACCTGCTTCTTCTTGTCCGCGATCTCCTTGAAGCGCTTGAACGCCGTGTTCAGCGCTTGGCCGGAGACCTCGATGCCCAGCTCGGACAGCGCCTGCTGCAACGCGTGGCGGCCGGAGTGCTTGCCGAGCACGATCGAGTTGGCGTCGAGCCCGACGGTGGTCGCGTCCATGATCTCGTAGGTGGTGCGCTCCTTGAGCACGCCGTCCTGATGGATCCCTGACTCGTGCGCGAACGCGTTGCGGCCGACGACCGCCTTGTTCGGCTGGACGGGATAGCCGGTGAGACGGGAGACGAGCCTCGAGGTGCGCGAGATCTCGCGGGTGACGATGCCCGTCTCCAGTCCGACGTCCGGCTGCCGCGTGTGCAGCAGCATCACGATCTCCTCGAGCGACGCGTTTCCGGCGCGCTCGCCGATCCCGTTGACCGCGCACTCGACCTGGCGCGCCCCGGCCTGAAGGCCGGCGAACGAGTTCGCGACCGCGAGCCCCAGGTCGTCGTGGCAGTGGACGGAGAGGACGACGTCCTTGAGCCCGGGGACGAGCTCGTAGAGCTGCTTGAGATACGCCGTGAACTCGAGCGGCATCGTGTAGCCGACCGTGTCGGGGATGTTGATCGTGGTCGCGCCCTCGTCGATCGCGATCTGACAGACCTCGGCGGTGAACGCGACGTCCGCGCGGGTCGCGTCCATCGGCGAGAACTCGACGTCGTCGACGTACCCCTTGGCGTGCGCGACCGCCGCGCGGGCCTGGCCCTTGACGTCCTCGCGGGTCGTCTGCAGCTGGTGCTCGATGTGGATGTCGGAGGTCGAGATGAACGTGTGGATCCGTGCCCGCGGGGCGTCCTTGACCGCGTTCCAGGCGGCGTCGATGTCGGCGACATGCGTCCGCGCGAGCCCGGCGATCACGGGTCCCTCGACCCGGCGCGCGATCTCCTGGACCGCTTCGAAGTCTCCGGGCGAGGTGATCGGAAACCCGGCCTCGATCACGTCGACCCCCAGCCGCGCAAGCTGCTGCGCGATCTCCAGCTTCTCCTGGGTGTTGAGGCTGATCCCGGGAGATTGCTCGCCGTCGCGCAGCGTCGTGTCGAAAATCAGTACTCGGTTGGGGTCCTCGGGCTTAACCATGTCGTTCTCTTCCTTTCTCGAACTGGCTTCTTCTCGGGCTGGTGTGCGGCTACGTGCGGCCGCCGGCGCGCTATTCCCCCCGAAGGGGGAGGAGAAGAAGTCGCAGGTCGAGGCAGAACGCCATCAGGTGCTGAAGCGTACCAGGGGGTGGCTTTGGCACAAGGGTGCGAAACGTTTGCTTCGGATGTGTGAAAAGGCGGCAATGAGGGGTTGGATGGGGCGCATCATCTGCGGCGATGGCGCAGCGCAACGACCACACCGCTCCAAACCGATGCGCGCAATCGCGCACGTGGCGCAATGTGGTCGCTATAGCGACCAAAACGCGCCACGTGCGACGGTCGGAGCGTCGCTTCGGTGCGTAATGGTCGCGCGAAGCCGCTCGGCACCAGACGTGATCCGCTTGGCGCGCGGCCAGAACGGCGCAATCGAAGGCGCACAGCTCCGCGCCGCGGGCCTGACTCGCTCGGCGATCCGTGCCCGTGTCAGTCGGGGCCGGCTCGTTCGCGTCTTCCCCGACGTCTACATCGCTGGCGATCCCAAACTGATGCCGCTCGCACTTCCCGCGGCAGCACTGCTCTCCGTGGGGCCCGATGCCCTCCTCAGCCACCGATCGGCAGCCGCGATCTGGGACCTCGCTGAGGCCGATCCGGAGACGGTCGAGGTCACAGTCGTCGCTCGCCACCCGCGCCCTCGGCAGGGCGTCCGCATCCATCGCGTCAAACGCCTCGACCCCCGCGACGCCACCACCCGCTCCAACCTCCGCGTCACTTCCCTCGCCCGGACCGTCCTCGACTTCGCTTCCCAAGCCAGCAGTTCCGAGCGACACCACGCGTTCGCGGAGGCCCGCGCCAAGCATCGCCTCACCGATCCGGCGCTGCACAAAGCCCTCGACCGTCTACCCACGAACCATCCCGGTGCGGCGATCGTCAGAGCGATGCTCGCCACCGGCGACACCTACGACCGCTCCAAGGCAGAGCGCATCATGCGGAAGCTGTGCCGGCAAGCCCAGCTTCCCCAGCCACTCGTCAACCGCCCGCTCCACGGCTTCCTCGTCGACTTCCTGTGGCCGAACGAAAACCTGATCCTCGAGATCGACGGACACGGGACCCACGGCACAAGACAGGCCTTCGAGAACGACCGCCGCCGAGACCAGGTTCACGCCGCCAATGGCTACGTCGTGATCCGTGTCACCTGGGAGCAGCTACAGAACGAGCCGCTCGCGGTGATCGCGAGGATCGCCCAGGCGCTGGCGCACCGCCGCGCGGCGTAGGCGCTAGGACCCAGGGATCCCGAGCCGTCGGCGGATCAGCACGAGCGCGTCGGCGTGCACGGCGGGGGACTCCCGAAGCCGCTCCCGCAACACCCGCTCGGAGTCGCGCAGCTCGGCGGCGCGAGCGAACTCCTGGCTCTCGACCGCCGCATCCTTGGCCTTGCGGACTTCCGCTATGTCGCGCTCCAGCGCGGCGCGCTCCGCCAGCCGCTCCCTTCGCGCCGTCTCGATCCGCCCCCACAGCTCGTCGAGGTCGACGCCCAGCTCGCGCAGCACCCGCTCGACGAGGGTTCCGGGCGCGCAGGCAAGCGCGAGCAGCAGGTCTCCCGCATCAGGTTCACGCTCGAGCTCGGCGCGGATCTCGTGCCCCAGTGCGCCGAAATGGCTGGCGAGCCCGTCGGTCCACACGTCCTCTGCAGTTCGGGCCGAGCGGGCCCAGCTCGTCGCGACGGGCGGGACCGCCGGCGGTTGCGGGCCCGGCTCGGGCAGCCTGTCGAGTGTCGCCCGGCGGAGCGCCTCGACGTCCACGCCGAAGTCGAGCAACACCTTCAACGCGACCCCATCGTTTTCCCGGATCAGGCCCAGCAAAATATGTTCGGGCCCGATGTAGTTGTGGCCCCGGCTGAGCGCCTCGCGCAGCGACAGCTCGAGCACCTTCTTGGCGCGCGGCGTGAACGGGACCTCTGCCGCCGACGGCTGCTCGCCGCGGCCGACAAGCCGCACAATCGCCGCACGTGCCTCCTCCAGCGCCACGCCGGCCGCGGTCAGCGCCTCGCCCGGCGCCGAGTGTCTCTCACGGAGCAAGCCGAGCAGGATGTGCTCGGTACCGATGTAGTTGTGCCCGAGGTTCCGGCCCTCTTCCTGCGCGAGGACGACGACCTGGCGAGCCTCCTCCGTGAAACGCTCGAACATTGACCTAGCCCGGGCCCGCCTCCGTCACCGCACGTACAGCGCCTCGATCTCCCCCGCGTACTTCTCGGAGATCGGCCTGCGCTTGAGCTTCATCGTCGGGGTCAGCTCGTCGCCGGCGGGCGCCCAGTCGCACGGCAGGACCTTGAACCGCTTGATCTGCTCCACCCGGGAGAGGTGGGAGTTCGCGCGCTCCACGCCGGCCGAGACCTCCTCGAGCACAACCGCGTCGGCGCTCATAGCCTCCGGCGACGGATCCGCTAGCCCATGCTGTCCGGCGAACGCGGCGGACGCGTCCGGGTCGAGCACGATCAGGGCGACGTTGTAGGGCCGGCCGTCGCCGATCGCGACCGCCTGGCCGATCAGCGGGCTGCCCTGCTTCAGCTGCTGCTCGATGTTCGCCGGCGACATGTTCTTGCCGCCCGCGTTGATGATCAGCTCCTTCTTGCGATCGACGATCTTGACGAAGCCGTCCGCGTCGATCTCGGCGACGTCGCCGGTGTGCAGCCAGCCTTCCGGGTCGATCGTCTCGGCGGTCTTCTCCGGCTGGTTGCGGTACCCGGCCATCACCGTCGCGCCGCGGACGAGCAGCTCACCGTCGTCCGCGAGCCGGACCTCGACGCCCGGGATCGTCGGGCCGACCGTCCCGAGCCGCAGGTCCCACCGCGGCACCATCGTCGCGATCGAGGTCGTCTCCGACATTCCCCAGACCTCGCCGATCGGGATCCCGATCGCCGCGAAGAACTCCAGCACCTCGAGCGGCGACGGGGCCGCGCCGATCATGTACCAGTCGCACCGCTCGAGCCCGAGCTTCGCGCGGATCGCGGCGTACACCGCCTCGTCCGCCGGATCGGCCGGCGCGCCGGAACCGGAGCGGACGCGCTCGACCCCCCGATCGACCGCCGCCCGCGTAGAAGGGTCGAACCCGGCTTCGAGCGCGGCCTTGAGCTTCTCCCAGATCCGTGGCACGCCGCCGAAGAACGTCGGGTGGGCGTCAGCGACGTGGGCGAACACCTGCGTCACGTCGGGACAGCAGGTGACCGTGTGGCCCCAGGCCATGTTCGCGTAGTGGCTCAGGCCCCGGTCGGCGATGTGAGCGTGCGGGAGGAACGAGACGACCGAGCCGCCCGGCTCCGGCCTGCCGATCGCGTCCACCCCGCGACACTCGGCGAGCTCGTTGCCGTGCGTCAGCTGCACGCCCTTCGGCGGTCCGGTTGTGCCGGACGTGTAGATCAGCGTCAACAGGTCGTCGGACTGGACCGCCCGCCAAGCGGCCTCGAAGTCGAAGTCGGCCGGGGGCTCGTGGACCTCGAGCTCGCTGAATGCGATCGCCCCGTCGGCCGCGCCATCGAGCACGACCAGGTGCTCAACCTGGCCGCCGAGCTCGGTCGCCGCCCGCGCGCGGTCTAGGAACGCGGCTTCGACGACGAACACCCGGTTCCCGGCGTCGCTCAGCAGGTAGGCGATCTGCTCGGGCGAGGAGGTGTTGTAGATCGAGAACGGGGTCGCCCCGAGGTGCATCGCGGCCGTGTCGATCAGGTGGAACTCAGGTCGGTTCGTGAGCATGAACCCAACCGTGTGCCCGCGGCGCACGCCCAGCGCATGGAGCCCCGCCGCCAGCCGCCTGACCCGCTCCGCGTACTGGGAGAACGTGATCGAGACGCCATCGGCGATCGTGCGCAGCGCGACCTGGTCGGGCCGCTCGGCGGCGGTGATCTGAAACGCCTCGCACATCGTCGAGGCGTCGAGCGCCTTCGGAACCACCCGGTCGGCTAGCGGAGTTTGGACTGCGCCCTCGATGGCGGCAGCCTACAGCCGACTACAGACCTTGCAAAGTCACCGTGCGCCCGGCGACGAACCCCTCGCCGCGGACGACCTCGTCGAGGACTTCCGCCGGGACCGGCGAGTCGGTCGTGATCACCATCGCGGCAAGCTGCGTCTCGCCGTTGCGGCCGTTGCCGCCGTTCTCGTCGCCCGATTGACGGCCGACCGCGGCGGAGACGATGTTGATGCCGCGCTCGCCGAAGATCGTGCCCACGCGGCCGATCATCCCGGGCACGTCCCGGTAGCGGAGCAGCGTCACGTGCTGCTCGAGCTGGACGTCGAACCGCTGTCCCCACGCCTCCAGCAGGTGCGGACGGTGGCGGCGGCCGATCAGCGTGCCGACGACGCGGACACTCTCGTCTCCGCTGGTGACGGTCACGCGGATCAGGTCGGTGTAGTCGCGTGCGCCGGTCCGTTTGGTCTCCATCAGCTCGATCGCACGCTCCTCGGCCATCGCCGGCGCGTTGACCTCGTTGACGTCCTCCTCGGTGTGGCCGCGGAGCGCTCCGAGCAACACCTGGATCGACAACAGGCGCGTGTCGCGCTCGGCGATCCGGCCGAGGAACTCGGCGTCGAGCCGGTCGATCGACGAGCCCGGCGCGAGCGCGGTCGCGATCCTTCCGAGCGAGCGGCATAGCGACATGAACGGGCCGAGCGCCTCCATGTCCTCGGACGACACCGCGGGCACGTTGACCGCGCTCGAGACGACGCCGCCGGTCAGCGCCGCGATCACCTGCTCCGCAGCCTGGTAGCCGGCGCGATCGGTGGCCTCCGCCGTCGAGGCGCCGAGGTGCGGGGTGACGATCACGTTCGGATAGCCGAACAGCGGATGCTCGGTGACGGGCTCCTGGCTGAACACGTCGAGCGCCGCGCCACTGACCTTCCCCGAGTCGAGCGCCGCCTGCAGGTCGGCGTCGACGAGGAGCGGGCCGCGCGCGACGTTCAGCACTCGCACGCCGTCCTTGCATTTGGCGAGCACCGCCGCGTTCAGCCACCCCTTCGTGTCCGGCGTATTCGGCAGGTGCAGCGTCAGGAAGTCCGCCGCGGCGTAGACGTCGTCCGGAGAGTCGGCTTTCTCGGCACCGAGCTCGCGGTAGCGCTCGGCCGACACGTACGGGTCGTAGGCGATCACGCGCATGCCAAAGCCGCGCGCGCGCTGCGCCACGAGCTGGCCGATCCGGCCGAACCCGAGGATCCCGAGCGTCTTGTCGTACAGCTCGACGCCTGAGAACTTCGAGCGCTCCCAGGCGCCGCCGGTGAGCGACGCGTGCGCCTGCGGGATGTTCCGCGCGAGCGCGAGCAGCAGCGCCATCGTGTGCTCGGCGGCTGTCACCACGTTCGACTGCGGCGCGTTGGCGACGACGATCCCGTGCTTGGTCGCCGCCGGCACGTCGACGTTGTCGACGCCGACGCCCGCGCGGCCGATCACCTTCAGGCGCTCGGCGCGGTCGATCAGGTCCGCGTTCATCTTCGTCGCCGAGCGGATCAGGATCCCGTCGAACTCGCCGATCCGGTCGGCCAGCTGCTCGGCAGACCAGCCGTTCGCGACCTCGACCTCGAAATGGCCGCCCAGCAGCTCGATGCCCGACGCCCCGATGTTCTCCGCCACCAGGACCCGAGTCATGACCGCTCCAGCACGAAATCGATGCACGCGGTCAGCGCGCGGACGTCGGCGGGGTCGGTCGCCGGGAACATCGCGATCCGCAGCTGGTTGCGCCCGAGCTTCCGATAGGGCTCCACATCGACGATCCCGTTGGCCCGGAGCGTCGCCGCCACCCCCGCGGCGTCGACGTCGTCGTCGAAATCGATCGTTCCGACAACCAGTGAGCGCTTCGCTGGGTCCCGGACGAATGGCGCGGCGTGCGGATGGTCCTCGGCCCACGAATACAGATGCTCGGAGGACTCCGTGGTGCGGGCGACCATCCCGTCGAGCCCGCCACGGTCGAGCATCCACCCGAGCTGGTCGTTCAGCAGGAACAGCGTCGCGACCGCGGGCGTGTTGTACGTCTGGTCCTTGAGCGAGTTCTCGAGCGCGGTCTTCAGCGACAGCGACTCCGGGATCCACCGCTCCGGGCCGACGGTCGGCCGGTTCGTGGCGATCTCCTCGATCCGCTCGAGCGCAGCGGGGCTCATCAGCGCGAGCCACAGGCCCCCGTCGGACGCGAATCCCTTCTGGGGGGCGAAGTAGTAGACGTCGGCCTCGCACACGTCGACCGGCAGGCCGCCTGCACCGGAGGTGGCGTCGACCATCACGAGCGCGTCCTCGGCGCCCGCGGGGCGGACGACCGGCACCATCACTCCGGTCGACGTCTCGTTGTGGGCCCACGCGATCGCGTCGGCAGTCGCGTCGGCGGCCGGGGCCGGGGCGTCACCCGGGTCGGCGGCCACGACCACCGAGTCGGCGAGGAACGGCGCGTCCCGCGTGCACGCGGCGAACTTGCTCGAGAACTCCCCATAAACCAGATGCGCGGCGCGTTCGCGGACGAGGCATGAGGCCGCGGCATCCCAGAACGCGGTCGTCCCGCCGTTGCCGAGCACGACCTCGTAGCCGTCGGGTAGTGCGAACAGCTCGCTCAGCCCCGAGCGCACGCTCGAGACCAGCTGCTTGACCGGCTTCTGGCGGTGTGAGGTGCCCATCACCGCGGCGCCGGCCGCCGCGAGGTGCTGGAGCTGCTCGGGCCTGACGCGGGACGGGCCTGAGCCAAAGCGTCCGTCGGCCGGCTTCAGCTCCGCCGGGATCTGGATGACGGTGGAGGTCTCGGACATGCGCGCTCCTCGAACGTAGCGGGTCTACATGCCCAGGCGCGCGGCCGTTTCGTTGCCGCCGCTCCCCGGTGGTCAATCCACCTTGCTCGCGCCAGTTACGACGGCCGAGCCCAGTCTAACGCCGCGGACCGGGACCCAGCGTGCGGCGGCCGCTGCCGGCCTCGCGCAGCTTGCCGAACCCATATACGAGCAGCATCGAGACCAGCACCGCCAGAATGATTCCGGGGCCGTGCCACCCGAACACGTACCAGGAGAAGAGCCCCCCGGCGAACGTCCCGATCAGGCCGATCAGCGCGGTCAATCCGATCCCCATCGGGTCCGGACCGGGGACCAGCAGTCGCGCCAGCCCGCCGACCAGCAGGCCCACGAAGAACAGGATGATCAGGTAGGCGAGGACGCTCATGCGGGGATCGTACTCTCGACCCCGACGGGCTCACGAACCCCGATCCGCCGGCGCCGACGCCGGCGCGCGAGGTCGAGCACCGCGAACGACAGCAGCGTCAGCCCCGACAGCACGAACAGGGCCGGGTACCCGGAGTACCCGTGATATTGGAAGACGACGGTGTGCCGGCCGGCCGGGACCCGCACCCCGACGAGCGCCGGCGCGACGGACAGCACCGGCGCCGGGCGGCCGTCGACGGTGGCCTTCCACCCGGGATCGAACGACGCGCTGAAGACCACCACCCCGGGCTCGCGCATCGCGACCGTCGTGACCATCCGCCCGTCGTCGACCTCCCGGCTCTGCGAGGTGACGGTCCCGACGGCGGGCTTCGCGGACGGCCGGAGCGGTGGCAGCGAGCCCGGCGGGTGCCCCCACAGCGCCTGGATGTAGTCGCCGCGACCGGCGAGGGTCGAGCCGAGGATCGGGAGCGTCTGGGTCGAGACGTTCGAGCGGTTGACGCCGACGTTCCCGACGATCCGCCCGACGTGCACGTATCCGCCCCCGGGAAGCTCCCGCAGGCAGTAGAAGCCGGCGCAGGTGATCGGCACCGACGTCGCGGGTCCGCTGCTGCCGAGCGGGACGATCACGTACCGGATCCCGAACAGCAGGTAGTCGCTGAGGTTCCGGTCGTTGAAGTAGTACTCGGGGTCGGTCATCAGCGACGCCGTGCGCAGCGTGTAGCCGACCTCGTCGACATCGCGCGACTCGAGGTACTTGAACACGGGCACCGCCCCGACCCTGAGGTCGGAGCCCCAGTTCGAGGGCATCCCGGCGTAGATGCGGCCGCCGCCGAGCCGCTTCGCGATCCGCACGAGCCGGTCGACGTCGGCCCCGGCCGACCTGTCGGAGGCGCTCTGCTCGGTGACTGCGCGTGCGTTGCGGCGCTCGTACCCGAGCGACTGCGTCCAGGCGGGTGCGAGCAGCGCGATCGCGAGGAGCGCGACGACCAGGACGCGGACCGGCTGCGAGGACGTTCGCCAGCGCGACCGTGACCATCGCCGCTGCGCTGCGGCGCCGGCAAGCTTCCAGGCCTGGACGGCGAGCCAGACGGCGCCCGAACCGGCGAGCAGCAACGCCGCCAGCTGGACGCCCATCATGAACCGGCGGAAGAACAGGTCGCTGTGGCCAGGGATCAGGTCGGCGAGCCCGCCGAGCGTCGCCGGGCCGAAAGACAGCACCAGGCAAAGCACCAGCACGGCGATCAGGCCGCGGCCGTTGTCGTCGGCGCGCCACCGCCGGATCGCGAGCACGAGCCCGATACCGGCGAGGATCGTGATCACCGGAAGCCGCCCGTCGTCGAGCACCCGGCCCGTGACCAGCCAGCCGAGGACCTTCGGCGCACCGTAGCCGTTCACCAGCGGCGTCCGGTTGAGCACCTCGTTCGTTGCGGCCCAGTCGCGCTGGGCGAGGAGCGGCACGATCACCCACGCCGACGCCAGTAGCGCGCCGCCGAGCACCACCGCCGCACGAGCAAGCCGGGCGCGGATCCTGCCCGCCACCAGGAACGGCCAGAACAGCAGCGGCAGGATCGCGAGGTACCCGGTCTCGAAGTGGAGCGCGATCGTCAGCGAGACCGCCAGCACCGCGGCGAAATAACCA
Organism: uncultured Solirubrobacterales bacterium; assembly: GCA_963788565.1. Taxonomy (GTDB): domain Bacteria; phylum Actinomycetota; class Thermoleophilia; order Solirubrobacterales; family Solirubrobacteraceae; genus Palsa-465. Next base: position 496,265 of record CAWBHJ010000004.1, read on the forward strand.
CGACCGTGGCGGAGCGCGCGCCAGCTCAGCCCCCACGCGAGCGGCAGCGTGAACGATGCCCACAGCTGCGTCCAGACGCCGTACCCGATCCACACGTAGGCGCCGGCCTCGTAGCCGATGTGGGTCGCGCTCACCAGGAACGGCGACAGCAGCGCGGACGCGGCAGCCGCCCATCGCCCGATCCCGAACGCCCGCGCCCCGGCGTAGATGCTGACGGGCCACAGCGACAGCAGCAGGTACATCGACCATCGGAAGGCCGGCCCCGCGCCGATCACCTGACCGGCCAGGCCGGTGAGTATCGCCGGCAGGCTCTGGTAGTGCAGGAACTGGGGTGAGCCCAGCCCGAGGAACGGGAACCAGCTCGTCAGCGGCAGATGGCCGGCGGCGATCTGCGAGGTCGCAAACCGCACCATCTGCTCGTGTACCGAGCTGTCGTCGAGGTAGCTGACGCCCCAGGTGACGGCCCGCAGCGTGATCAGGTTCCACATGACCGCGGCGCCGACCAGCGCCCACGGCGCCCAGCGCGCGGCGCTCGACCGCGCTGCGGCCCCTCCGGCCGGCGGTCTGGCTACAGGCTCTCGGTGAGGCGCAAGAACCGGCGCGAGGTCTCTACTCCTGGAAGTCCGTGTCGATCCAGTCCATCTGCGCCCGGAGCTCCTTACCGACGACTTCGACCTGGTGACCCGCCTGCTCCTCGCGCATCCGCTTGAAGTTCTCCTGGCCGGCGCGGTTCTCCGCGATCCACTCGCGCGCGAAAGAGCCACTCTGGATCTCGCCCAGCAACTGCTGCATCGCCTCGCGGGTCGGCTCGCCGATCACGCGCTTGCCGCGGGTCAAATCGCCGTACTCGGCGGTGTTCGAGATTGAGTAGCGCATCCCGGCGATCCCCTTCTCGTACATCAGGTCGACGATCAGCTTGAGCTCGTGCAGGCACTCGAAGTACGCCAGCCGCGGGTCGTAGCCGGCTCCGACGAGAGTCTCGTAGCCGGCGCGGACGAGTTCGGTCACGCCACCGCAGAGGACCGCCTGCTCGCCGAACAAATCCGTCTCTGTCTCGTCCTTGAACGTCGTCTCGATCACGCCACCGCGAGTGCAGCCAATCCCCTTGGCATACGCGAGCGCCAGGTTGAACGCGTTCCCGCTGGCGTCCTGCTGGACGGCGACCAGGCCGGGCACTCCCGACCCCTCGAGGAACTGGCGGCGGACGAGATGGCCGGGCCCTTTCGGCGCGACCAACGCCACGTCCACGTCAGACGGTGTTTCGATCTCCTTGTAGTGGATCGAGAAGCCGTGACCGAACATCAGAAGGTTGCCGGCGTCGATCCCGCCGCGGACGCTCGACTCCCACACCTCCCGGTGCAGCTCGTCGGGAACGAGCATCATCACGATGTCGCCCTCGGCGGCCGCCGTCGCCGGGTCCTCGACGCGCAGCCCGTGCTCGCGCGCCTTCGCCACGCTGCCCGAGTCGGAGCGCAGCCCGACGACTACGGAGACTCCGGAGTCTTTGAGGTTGAGTGAGTGGGCGTGGCCCTGGGAGCCGTAGCCGATGATCGCGACGGTCTTGCCGTCGAGGAGCTGGAGGTCTGCGTCGTCGTCGTAGAACATGGCGCGTGAGCTTACTCAGGAGCCGGCCGCGGCCCCGAGCGAGAGCGCCGGGAACCGCAGCGACCCGTCCTCGGTGGTGAACGGCTCCGCGAGCTCGCCGATGCGCGCCGCGACCTCCGCCCGCTGTTCGTCGGTCAGGCGATCGAGCACCTCGCCGAGCGAGGCCGAGACGTCGCCCATCTCCCGGAGGTACTCCTCGATGTGGGCGTCTGGTCGCTCCAGTGGCAGCTGCTCGACGACGACGTCGACAAACCCGGCGGCCTCGAACAGCTCTCGCAGCCGCTCGGCGTCGGCGAGCGCGAACATGCCCGGCGCGTTCGGGTCAGGCGGCTCGAGATAGCCGAGCTCGACCAGGGCGCGGGTCGGAATCGTGACCCACGGGTTGCGCTCGGGGCCCGCCCACACCGCGAGCGCGACCCTACCGCCGGGCCTCAGGACCCGCCGGATCTCCTGCAGCGACGCGCCGGCATCGGGCGCGAACATCAGGCCCCACCGGCACAACACGGCGTCGACCGAGGCGGTCTCGAGGTCGATCCACTGGAGATCGAGCTCCCGGAATTCGACGTTCCGGACTTCCAGCGCCTGGGCTCGCTCGCGCGCGATGTCGAGCATCGGCCCGACGGCGTCGGTCGAGATCAGCGATCCGCCCGGGTTCACGAGCTCGGCGGCCATGAACCCGGTGTCGCCCGGCCCGGCTGCGAGCTCCAGCACGCGCTGGCCGGGCTGCAGCGCGAGCTGGTCGATCATCCAGACCGAGACGGGCATCCCAAAGTCGCGGATCTCGTCGGCCCGCGCCGACCAGCCCCTAGCCTGACGCTGCCAGCGCTCGAGGATCTCGGCGTCCTCGGCCATCAGTGCTTCTGCTCCGACAGGCGGCGCGTGATCTCGTTGAGCGCGCCGTCGATCTCGGTGCTCAGCGTCTCCTGGAAGATCGTGATCACCGCCTCAGATGCCGCCGGCCGCAGTCGCTCGACCGCGTCCTCAATTTCCGGCCAGCGGTCGACAGGCATGTCTTCCTTCGCGAACGGCTTCCACACCTCGGTGATGAACAGCTTCACGAACGAGCGGGACACGGACTCGCAGTGGCGGCCGATCTCGGCGATCACGGTCAGCGCGGCCGACAGCGGGATCCCGCTCTTGACGGCCTCGTCGGCGACGGCGAGCATCGACGGATTCGGAGCCTCGTACTGGTCGCCGCCGAGCGGGATCAGCACCCCGAGCTTGACCGCCCGCGCCAGAAGCTCGCGCCCCTTCCGTGGGTCCTCGATCCGGAACCGCCGGCCGAGCTCGTCCGCGCTCATCGTCTCGGTCTCGGAGCCGTCGTCGCGGGTGGCGAGCGACTCACGGACGCGCAGCAGGCGCCCGGCGGTGCCGTGCGTGTCATCGACCAGTCGCTTGATCCCGCCGAGGTTGAAGCCCTGTTCCTGGAGGTCGCGGATCAGCCGCAGCTGCTCGACGTGCTCCGGGCCGTAGTACCCGACCCGCGACCGCACCTCCGGGGGCGCAAGCAGCCCTCGGGCCTGATGGGACCGAATGTTGCGCACCGACATCCCCGTGTCGGCTGCGAGCTGCTCGATCGTCAGCCTGTTGGAGGCATCGTCGATCGGCGGGACGGCCTCGAGCTTCCGGGCGGTGGCCACGGAAATGATCATACGAGCCCGCTGAGCCGCCGGCGAACGAGCTTGCCCGACTCGGTCCGCGGCAGCTCGTCGACGAACTCGATCGTCTTCGGCACCTTGAAGCGAGCGATGCGGGCGGCGCAGAACTCGCGGAGCTGATCGGGTTCAGCCGTCGATCCGGATCGCAGCACCACGGCGGCGACGATCGCCTCCCCCCACTCCGGGTCCGGACGCGCGAACACCCCTGCGTCGGCGACCGCCGGGTGCTGGAGCAGCATGTCTTCCACCTCGGTCGGCGCGACGTTCTCGCCGCCGGTGACGATCGTGTCGGACTTCCGCCCGACGATCTGGAGGCGCGAACGCTCGTCGAAGCGGCCGAGGTCGCCGGTGTACAGCCAGCCGTCCTCGTTGCCCGCCGACGGAGCGACGATCGGGCCGTTGACGACGATCTCCCGCTCCGGCCCCGACAGCGCGATGTCGACTCCGGGCAGCGGCCACCCGAACGTCGCGATCTGCGAGCACGCCTCGGTCATTCCGTACGTTGGCGCGACGGGGACGCCCGCGGCCTCGGCGCGCTGGAGCAGCGCCGGCGAGATCGGGCCCCCGCCGAGCAGCGCCCAGCGCAGCGTCGGGGGCCGTTCGAGCCCCGCGTCGAGCAGCCGCGCCAGCATCGTCGGCACGAGCGAGATCAGCGTGATCCGCCGGACCGGGTCCATCAGGTCGTTCAGCACCCGCTCGGTCTCGAACCGCCCGTGGAGCACCGCCGTGGTCGCGTAGATCGCGCTCCGGATCGGGATCGAAAGGCCGCCCACGTGCGTCAGCGGCATCGGGCACAGCCACCGCTCGGCCGGGTCGAGCCCGAGCGCGACAGCGGAGCCGAGCGCGCTCGCGAGGAAGTTGTCGTACGTGAGCTCGACCGGCCTGGGCGCGGAGGTCGTTCCCGACGTGTGCATGACGGCGACGGTCCCCGGCGGGACAGTGCCAGGCCGCGCGCGCGCGGCCTGCTCCACGGGCGTCAGGCGTAGGTCGATCGGAACCGCGGCGGCCCCTGACAGCAGGCACCGGTGCAGCGAGATGACGAACTGGGCCGGGTCGGCCGACGCCACCGGCATTCGCTCGTTGGGACGCATTTCCTCGCCGCGGGGTATGGCTTCGCGGGACAGCTCCGCGTACGTCAAGCTCCGCTCCGGAGCCTCGATCGCGACCCGGTCCGGGTGCTTGCTCGCAGCGAGGTGAACCCAATGGACCACCCGATAAAAGTAATCTCGATGCCGTGCCCGTGATCACCTGGGAGCCAGCCGGCGAGTACACCGACATCCGCTACGAGCTCGCGACCGGCGAGAACTCAGGTGTCGCGAAGATCACGATCAACCGGCCGGAGGTCCGCAACGCGTTCCGGCCCGAGACGGTCGTCGAGCTCGCGGACGCGTTCACGCGAGCCCGCGAGGATCTCGAGGTCGGGGTCGTGATCCTCACCGGCGAGGGGCCCGACGCGTTCTGCTCGGGCGGCGACCAGCGCGTTCGCGGGAGCGGCGGCTACGTCACCGGCGCCGACCCGGGCGCGGCCGGCAAGCACCAGGCCGTCGGGCGGTTCGAGGTGACCGACCTCCACATCCAGATCCGCCGGATGCCGAAGCCGGTGGTCGCGATGGTGGCCGGCTACGCGGTCGGCGGCGGCCACGTGCTGCACGTCGTCTGCGATCTGACGATCGCGGCCGACAACGCCCGCTTCGGCCAGACCGGCCCCAAGGTCGGGTCGTTCGACGGCGGCTTCGGCGCGTCCGTGCTGTCACGGCTCGTCGGCCCCAAGAAGGCCAAGGAGATCTGGTTCCTGTGCCGACAATACGACGCCCAGGAGGCCCTTCAGATGGGGCTCATCAACACCGTCGTTCCGCTCGACCAGCTCGAGCACGAGACCGTCAAGTGGTGCCGCGAGATGCTCGCGCTGTCCCCCTTCGCGCTGCGGCTCCTGAAGGCGAGCTTCAACGCCGACGAGGACGGGCTCGCAGGGATCCAGCAGCTTGCCCACGACACGAACCTGCTCTTCTACATGAGCGAGGAGGCACAGGAGGGGCGGGACGCATACCTCGAGAAGCGAAGGCCTAACTTCTCGAAGTTCCCCCACCGGCCGTGACGGCCGCCGCGACAGAGGCTCCGAGCGGGGTGCGGATCTGGCTGATGGCCGCGCGCGTGCGGACGCTGCCTGCCGCGATCGCGCCGGTGCTCGTCGGAACCTCGCTCGCCGGTTATCAGGGCGTCTTTCACCCGCTCCGATTCATCGCGGCACTCGTCGGCGCGATTTTCATCCAGGTCGGCACCAACCTCTCGAACGACTACTCCGACGCCCGCCGCGGTGCCGACACGGAGGACCGGCTCGGGCCCGTCAGGGTGACCGCCGGCGGTCTGGTTCCCCCGGGGCAGGTGCTCAGAGCCACGTACGTTTCGTTCGGCGTCGCGGTGCTCGCGGGGATCTACCTGATCGTTGTGGCCGGCTGGGAGCTGCTGCTGGTCGGCGCGGCGTCGATCCTGGCCGGCGTGCTGTACACCGGCGGACCGCGGCCTTACGGCTACGAGGGCCTCGGCGAGGTGTTCGTGTTCCTGTTCTTCGGGATCGTCGCGGTCGCCGGGTCGTACTTCGTGCAGGTAGTGCACCTGAACTGGGAGGCGTTCGCGCTGGCGGTTCCGGTCGGACTGCTCGCCGCGGCGATCCTCGTCGTCAACAACATCCGGGACATCGACACCGACCGGCGCGCGGGCAAGCGCACGCTTGCGGTCAGGCTTGGGCGCGGGCGAACGCGAATGCTGTTCGCCGTGATCGTCTACGGCGCGTATGTGCTCGCGCCGGTCACGTGGCTGTTCGGGCCGCTGAGCGCCTGGCTGCTGCTGTCGTGGCTGACGATCCCGCTCGCGGCGGAGGTCGTGCGGGCGGTGCGCAACCACACCGACGGCCCGACGCTGAATGCAACGCTTGCCCGGTCCGGGTTGCTGCAGCTCACGTTCTGCGTGCTGTTGAGCGCCGGCCTCCTGCTGAGCGGGTGAAGCTCGAGATCCACATCGTCACGGCGAGGATGCGAGCTCCGTTCGTGTCCGCGACGGGATCGGTCCAGACCCGCCTGCTGGCGTTGGTCCGGCTCGAGCACATGGACGGTGCGGTCGGGTTCGGAGAGGCCGCGCCGCTTCCGAGCTACGACCGAGTGACCGTCGACGACGTCGTCGTCGCGCTCGAGGGCTGCCGCGAGGTGCTCGCTCGCGGCGAGGAGATTCCCCGAGCGCAGGTGCTCGAGGAGTGCGCCCGGCTCGGGGTGGTGCCGCAGGCGCTGGCGGCGCTCGACCTCGCGTTGTGGGACCTCGAGGGCCACCGCTCCGGGGAGCCTGTGTGGCGGCTGCTCGGCGCGGAAGCCGGACAGGAGATCGTCGTCAACCACGCGATCGCGGCGCCGGATCGCGCGCGGGCCGCGGGCGAGGCGCTGGCGGCCTCCCGGGCGGGGTTCCGGACCCTGAAGGTGAAGGTCGGGATCGGCGACGACGCCGGGAGGCTCGCGGCCGTGCGAGCGGCCGCCGGCCCCGAAATCGCGATCCGGCTGGACGCCAACGGCGCCTGGACCGTCGACGAGGCCGCCGCGTCACTCCGGGCGCTGTCGCCCGCCGGTCTCGAGCTGTGCGAGCAGCCGGTGGCGAGCCTGAACGAGGTCTCGCAGCTGTCCGAGCTGACGTTGCTGCCGCTCTCGCTCGACGAGAGCACGACCGACCCCGGGGCGCTGGACCGCCGGGTATGCGACGCGGTCTGCCTGAAGGTCGCGCGGTCCGGCGGGATCACCGGCGTGCTCGAGTCGGCCCGCCGTGCCCGCGCCTCAGGGTATGAGGTGTATCTCGCGTCGTCGCTCGACGGCCCGCTCGGCATCGCCGCTGCCCTGCACGCCGCCGCGGTGATCGCGCCCGACCGGCCGTCGGGGCTCGCGACGCTGCTCCAGTTCGCCGACCGAGACGACCCGCTCCCCGCTCGCGACGGGCGGATCGCGCTGCCCGACGGGCCGGGGCTCGGAGATGGGCTGCTGCGGTGGTACGGCCTCGGCGAGTGAGCTAGCCGCCGCCGAGCGCCGCGGCGACGGCCGCGGGTGCTTCGAGATGGACGGCGTGTCCGGAGCCCGCGACCACCTCGATCCGCGCGTCGGGGATCCGCCCGCGCATCCGCTCGGCGATCGCACGGAACTTGTCGTCGCGCTCGCCGACGACCAGCACCACCGGCATCGGGAGCTGTGCGAGACGGTTCCACAGCGACGGGAGCGCGCCGTTGCCCAATCCGCGGAGCGCCCGCGCGAGCCCAGCGGGCGTGCTCCGCATGCGGTCGGCTCGGGCGGCCGCGAGGACCTCGGCCGGCTGCCCGGCGAGCACCGGCGTGGTCTCCCAGCGCGCCACGAACTCCTCGATGCTCGAACGCTCGAGCTCGCCGGCGAGCCGCTCGTCGGCCCGCCGGCGCTGCGCCCGCTCGGCCGGGTCGTCGATCCCCGGGCTCGCGCCGATCAGGACCAGCCGCTCCAGCCGGTCCGGGGACGCGACCGCGAACTGCAGCGCCAGCCGCCCGCCCATCGAATAGCCGGCGAGCGTGAACCGCTCCGGCTCGAGCGCACCGATGTCGTCAAGCACCGCGGGGAGCGTCACCGGCTCGCGCTCGGACGCCGACCCGTGCCCGCGGATGTCGGGCGCGAGCGCTCGATAGCGTTCGCCGAGCTCCGACCGCACCGGATCCCAGCTCGCGCCGGTATGCGTGAACCCGTGGAGCAGTACGAGCATCGGCGCCATCATGACCGCCACCGACACATACCTGCTGCTGCGAGCGTTCTGCGACGAGCTCGGGAGGTGCGGTGTCGAGCACGCGTGCACGTCGCCCGGCTCGCGCTGTGCCCCGATCGTCCTGTCGCTCGCCCGGGAGCCGCGGATCCACAGCTGGTCCCACATCGACGAGCGGTGCTCCGGGTTCTTCGCGCTGGGAGCGGCGAAGGCGTCGGGACGGCCGACGGCCGTCACCTGCACCTCCGGCTCCGCGGCCGCCAATCTCGCGCCGGCGGTGATCGAGGCCCACTGGGCGGGCGTGCCGCTGATCGTGCTGACCGCGGATCGCCCGCCCGAGCTGCGCGACGTCGGGGCCGGCCAGGCGATCGACCAGCTGAAGCTCTACGGCGACGCCGTCAAGTGGTTCTTCGAGGTCGGCAATCATGAGGCGACGCCCGAGCGGCTTCGGTGGATCAGGACGCTCGCCTGCCGGGCGTACGCGACCGCTGCCGGCGGCCGCCCGGGCCCCGTCCAGCTCAACTTCCCGTTGCGCGAACCGCTCGTCCCCGACGGGCCGCTGCCCGATGACGACACCGCGCGCCCGGGCGAGCAGCCGTTCGTGATCGTCGAGCCGACGGGGCCTCCCCGAGCAAGCGGGAACGGCCCGGGACCCCACCCTTCGGGCCGATTGCTGATCGTCGCGGGAGCGGGCACGCCGGACCCGGTCGGGCTCGCGGCGTTCGCAGGCCGCGCCGGGATCCCGGTCCTCGCCGACCCGCCCTCCGGTGCGCGTACCGGGCCCGCGGCGATCGCCCACTACGACCTGCTGCTGCGCGAGCCGGGATTCGCCGACGCGCACCGGCCGCAGTTCGTGTTCAGGCTCGGTGACCTCCCGACCTCAAAGCCGCTGCGTGCGTGGCTCGCGGGTCTTGACGCGGCCCAGATTGCATTTGATCCTGGCGGCACCTGGCAGGACCCGGATAGCGTCGTCGGGATGCGGCTGCGCAGCGCGTTGCCGCAGCCGGACCACCTCGACGTCGAGTCCGGCTGGCTCGAGCGTTGGCTCGGGGCCGACGCGCGCGCCGCCGCTGCGATCGGCGCCGCGCTCGGCGAGGAGCTCTCCGAGCCGCTGGTGGTCCGGACAGTCGGCGACCGGCTGGACGGCTCGGCCACCCTGTTCGTCGCGTCCTCGATGCCGATCCGCGACGTGGAGTCGCTGCTCGCCGCTCGCGACGACGCCCCGCGCGTGCTCTCGAATCGCGGCGCCAACGGGATCGACGGGACCGTCTCGTCCGCGTTCGGCGTGGTCGCGAGCGGCTCGCCGACAGTGCTGCTGACCGGCGACGTGGCGCTCGTCCACGACATCGGTGGCCTGCTCGCCGCGAGCCGGCTCGGCCTCTCGCTGACGATCGTGCTGCTCAACAACGACGGCGGCGGGATCTTTCACTTCCTGCCGGTCGCCGGCGAGAAGGACGCGTTCGAGCAGCACGTCGCGACGCCGCACGGCCTCGACTTCAGGCTGGCCGCGGAGCTGTACGGCTGCGGCTACGAGCTACCGGCGACGATCGACGAGCTCGAGGCGGCCGTTGCGCGCTCGCTCGGTTCGGAGGGCACGACGATCATCGAGGTGCGCACCGACCGGGAGCGGAACCTCGCGCTTCACCGCCGCGTGGCCGAGGCGGTTCACGCCGCGCTGCGCTGATTTCCGCTGCCGCCGTTCTGGACGACGTACTCGGCGACCCGCTCGGACGCGGCTCTCAGCCGCCGGAAGTATGCGGCGCGGCTCAGCGACAGATCGAGCGCCGCCTGCTCGTGGCTCGCCGACGGCTCGATGTAGCCGTGGATCAGCACACGCCGGAGTAGCCGCTCGTTCTCGCTCTCGCCGAATGCGTGCTCGGCGGCGTCGCGCAGCACATTGCGGACCGACTCGGCGCGCTCGTCCGGTCCGTCGCCGCTCGCGAGCGGGCTGCGCGCCAGCTCGTGCGGATGCTGAAAGTTGCGCAGCGCCTCCCGGACCGCCTCGACGTCGACTGCATCCTCCAGATCCTGCTGATCCTCGACCGGCGGTGCCGGAAGACCCAACTCGGCGTAGACGACCCGTCGCTGCGCCGCGATCAGGCCCCCGGGGCCATAGTCGATCCGGTGACACTCGATCCGGACGTGGCCGACGTCGCGGTCGAGCTCGGCGATGTGCTCGGCCCCCATCGCCCCCGCGAACTCGAGCGCGCCGGGGATCTCGGGGTTGATCGGCATGTAAGCGAACCTCGGGTTCGCCACCCCCGAGCGGAGGATGCCCGCGATCCCGAGCATCGCCTGCACCCGCGCGCTTCGATCGCGCGTCAGGTCGACCGAGTCGTGCCACAGGACCGAGGCGCCGAGCGGCTGGTGTTTGCGCGCGTGCTCGAGCCACGGGCCGACGAGCGGGTCCTCCCACGCGAAGCTCGGAGCGCTTTGCACGCTCATGCAGACCATGTAGCCGCTGAGACGGTCGGTGCGGTCTCGGGCGATCGCGACCCGCTCCGGCGAGCGCTCGAAGAACGGCCGGGTGAGCTCCCACCAGTCGTCGAACCGGTAGGTGAGTGCCAGCTCGGCGATCTGGTCCGCGTCGCCGGAACGCACGTCGTCGACGCGAAACTCGACGCTCCCCTCCCACCCGAACCCCCACTTGATTGCGGTGTTGTGGATCAGATGCGCCATATCGATCGTCAGCAGCACGTTGCCTTCCGTGGCGCGGGCATAGAGGTAGTCGACGATCCGCCGCCGCAGCTCCCGCTCGCGCTCCGGGTCGCGGCGGCGGAAGTCCGCGCTCAGCGCCTTGCGCACGAGCTCGTGCAGCGCGAGGCCATCGCCGACCGGCTCGGCGAACGTCAGCGAGGAGAGCCGCTCGTAGGCTGCCTCCGCGTCGCTGTCGGGGAGCACCGCACGGAGCAGCTCGACGGTGGTGATCCGCGCGATCGCCGCGACTGCCAGCGCCGACAGCCGGACGCCGGTCAACTCGGGATCAGCAAGCCGGCGGACCAGCAGCCGGATCACCTCGGGCGGTTCGGCGCCCGGCACCGGCGAGAAGTCGTCGTCCCCGGCCGCGGCCTCGGCGGCGAGCGCGAGCGCGAGCGGATACCCCTGCGCCCACGCGACGATCGCGCGGCCGCGGTCGTCGTCGAGCCCGTGGGCCTCGAGCAGGCGCAGCGCCTCCGCTTGCGAGAGCGTGTGCAGCGGCAGCTCCGTCGCGACGCCCTCCCAGATCCCGGTCAGCCATGCCGGGTCGGGTGCCGCCCGCGACCCGATCACGATCACCGCCGACCCGGGGAGCGACGGCAGCAGGGTGCTGCGCAGGTACGCGTCGAGCCCCGTCATCCGCTCGTAGGTGTCGATCAGGATCAGCGGGCGCGAGCTCGCACGCGCCGCCTCGAGCGTGGCATCGAGCGCGTCGGGCGCCGGCGACAGCTCACGGCCCTCGACCAGGAACGTGTCCCACCCCGAGCCGGAGGCGCGGCGCTCGAACTCCCGAAGCAGCGTGCTCTTCCCGATCCCGCCCGGACCGTGGACGAACACCACCGCCGCTGGTTGGTCGTCCGTCAGGCATCGCTCGAGCAGGTCAAGCTCAGCCTCGCGACCGACGAACCGCCGGCGATCGCGCTCGGCGAGCCGTGCGGCGAGCGTTCCGGCCTCTGTGCGAGCCCCGCGCGGAGTGTCGTCCTGCCGCTCGTCGCCCACGACCCCCGAAGCGTACCCGCTTGCGGCACGCTCCGGGGGCCGTCGCCCCAGCCTCCGGTCCCGTGTGGTGGAAGCTCTCCTACCAGCCGTACAACAGCGCGGCGGAGGGGTTGTCCGGGTCGTACTTGACCGTGACAACGCCCCCGGTCTCGAGCCCGTCGAGCTGGGCTGCGAGGAAGCTCTGCGTGATCGTCGCGTGGTATGGGCTGCCGCCCTCCGGGGCGATCGTCACGTCGACCTCGGTCTTTTGACCGCCACCCATGTCGGTCTCACCCGTCGGACGGATCGCCCTGATCACGCCCGATGCCTCGACGCCCTGCGCGCCGAGTTTGTTCGCGAGCTGCGCGGCCGCCATCTGCGCGGACATGTCGCCGCCGCCCGTCATCCCCCCGGCGCCGCCCACGCCCGCCATCGCCCCGGCGGCCTGCTGTTGAGCGTTCTTGACTCGATCCAGTAGTCCCATCACCCATCTCCTTGTCTGTGGGTTGCCCCAGGAATCGGAACCTGAGGCGAACCTACCGGCGGATCCGAGAATCACGGTCTCGTTGTGGTCTCGTTGTGGTCTCGCGCCTCTGGACTTGGGCGATTGCGCGATTAAGGTGGCTCTCGTGGTGCTGGACGAGCCGGCGCCCGGGACCCGAGGGGTGAAACCGATGAAAGAGTTGACCCAGGACGACCTTCGTATGAACGAGCAGGCCGCGAGAGTCGCGTCGAAGGTGGTCGGCGAGCCGGTCGACGCCGCGTGCCGGTGCGAGCAGGCAACCCAGGACATGATGCTCGAGGCCGCCGGCGTCGGCGCGGTGAACCGGGGGTTCGTGAAGGGGGCGAAAGGGCTGAGCCGCGTGATGATGCCCCGCACGATGGGCGGGATGAAGCAGATGGAGACCGGTGGGCTGCCGAGCAGCTTCATCCTCGCGGCGAGCGCGACCAAGGTGTACGCGATCGAGGACAAGGAGAAGGGCGGCGAGCTCGTCCCCGGCAAGGTGCTCCACGAGTGGGACATCGCCAGCTTCAGAGCGAAGCGGAACGAGCTGCAGGGGATGAACGTGACGACCGGTCTGCCCGAGGACCGGCAGCTGCTGATCATCTACCTGTCGCTCGACGGGAACAAGAGCCGCTACATGCAGGCGGCGCAGCGTCAGATGGATGCGTACGGCTCGCCGGGGATGCCGACCAAGTTCGCGCTCGCCAAGGACGAGGCCAGCGAGAAGCTGATCGCCGCGGTCACCGCGAACGCGCCGGCGCCCGGCTCCAACATCATGATCGGCGGCCAGAGCCTGGCCGACATGCAGGCGGCTGCCGCGCAGGCGGCGGCGGGTGCGGGGGCGGCGGCGGCGCCGGACCCGACGGACAAGCTCGCGAAGCTCGCCGACCTGCACGACCGCGGCGTCCTGACCGACGAGGAGTTCGCCGCGCAGAAGGCGAAGATCCTCGGGTCTCTCTAGCCAGCCAGAAGGGGCAGCAGCGCCGCGAGCTTGACCTCGGTCTCAGCGAGCTCTGACGCCGGCTGCGAGTCAGCGACGATTCCGCAGCCGGCGTACAGCCGCGCGATCGGTCCGCGCAGCAGCGCGCACCGGAGCGCCACGCAGAACTCGCCGTCGCCCGCCGTATCGGTCCACCCCACCGCGCCGGTGTACCAGCCGCGATCGAACCCCTCGAGCGCCGGAATCAGGGCGGCGGCGGTGGCGCGCGGCTCGCCGCCGACCGCCGGCGTCGGATGGAGCACGCCGGCGAGCTCGATCGCGCTGACGGGCGAGGCCAGCTGCGCGCGGATTGGCGTCCCGAGATGCTGGATGTTCGCCACCCGCACGAGCACGGGCTCGGGCGCCGCCGTCACCCATACCGCGAGCGGGCGCAGCGCCCGCGCGATCCGCCGGGCGACGATCGCGTTCTCCTCGCGGTCCTTCTCGCTCTGCAGCAATCGCTCGCCGAGGTGGTCGTCGACGGCGGGGTCGGCGCTGCGCCCGATCGAGCCCGCAAGCGCGACCGTGCTCGCGCGCTGTCCCTCGCGGCGCACCAGCAGCTCCGGGCTGGCCGCGACGAACGCGCCGTCGCCGCGGCCGACCGCGAACACATAACAGGAGCCGAACTCCTCGCGCAGCAGGCCGAGCAGCGCGCCGGCGTCGTGATCGATCGGCGCGTGGACGTCGACCTCCCGCGCGAGCACGATCTTCTGAAATTCGCCCGAGCGGATCCGTCGCACGGCGCCGGCGACCGCATCCTCATAGTGCGACGGTGGCATCGCGCTCTGGACGCGGTAGACGCCCGTCGGGGCGGGGTCGAGCAGCGGCAGCTGGGCACTACGGAGCTCCTCCAGCCGACGCGTCGCACGCTGCGCCAGCTCTTCGACGGTGTCGTCCGGCGCGGCCTCGACGTTGATCGTCACCGACGCGCCGCCACGGCTGCGGGCAAGAGACACCTCGGGGACGTGCAGCGAGCCGGGGTCGAATCCACTCCACTGCTCCGCCTCCCCTCCGTCCGGAGCGAACGCGAAGCCGCCGACGGCAACCAGGCCCGAGCCCGGTGGCCCGTCCCCTCCGATCCGCACCGCGCCGGCCGCGAGCGCGCGCCACCGCCTCGCGACCGATTCGAACCGCTGCTCGCCGCGCGCCTCGAGCGCGCGCACGCAACCCAGCGCGGCGAGCGCCCACCCGTCTCGATCCGGCTGCTCCAGGCAGAACCAGGGCTCGCCCGGTCGCCTCGAGGCGACCGCGATCGCGGTGGGATCGTGCACGCCTTCGAGTGCGGTGGTGACGCTGGCGAGCACGGGGGCGCCGGTCGAACGGGCGCGCCGGAGCGCCGCGGCGAAGGGGCGCTCGAGTTGCTCGAGCCGCCCTCGGGTTTCGAGAATTCTAGGTCTCGACCCGGCCACGCGAGATCGCGATCTCGCCGGTCCGCGCCATCTCGATCAGCCCGAACGGCCGGACCAGCTGCTCGAACGCCTCGATCTTCTCGCACGTGCCCGTGACCTGCACGACGACCGAGCGGCGGGTCACGTCGACGATGCTGGCGCGGAAGATCTCGCAGATCGACATCACCTCGGCCCGCGCGGGGCCATCGGCTGAGACCTTGAACAGCGCCAGCTCGCGGGCGAGCGTCTCCTGGGGCTCGAGATCGCGGATCTTGAGCACGTTCACGAGCTTGTGGAGCTGCTTCGTGACCTGATCGATCGGATGCACCGCCCCGTCGAGCGTCAGCGTAATCCGCGACAGCCGCTCGTCCTCCGTCGGCCCGACCGCGAGCGTGTCGATGTTGAACCCGCGGCGCGCGAACAGGCCCGAGATCCTGGTCAGTACGCCGGGCTTGTTCTCGACCAGGATCGAGACGATGTGCTTGCGCCCGGAGCGGACGCCGACGGCCGCGTCGAGCTCCTCGAGCGACAGGACTTCCTTGGTGCCCGGCTCTCCCACGGCCATCACCCGACCATGTTTCTGGCCGGCTGGCCCGCGGGGATCATCGGGTAGGTGTTCTCCTCGCGGGTCACGCGCACGTCGACGAGCACCGGCCCGTCGGTGGCGAGTGCGCCGCGGATGTCGTCGACCAGCGTCCGCTTGTCCTCGAACCGCAGACCGGTCGCGCCGTGGGCCTCGGCGAGCTTGACGAAGTCGGGCCACTGGCCCATGTCGACCTGGCTGTAGCGCTTGTCCCAGAACAGCTCCTGCCATTGGCGGACCATCCCGAGGTAGCCGTTGTTCATCACGAACACCTTGATCGCGATTCCCTCCTGCGAGCAGGTCGAGAGCTCCTGGGCGTTCATCTGGACCGATCCGTCACCGGCGACGCAGACGACGGTCTTGTCCGGACATCCGACCTTGGCGCCCATCGCGGCCGGCAGCCCGAAGCCCATCGTCCCCAGCCCGCCGGAGTTGATCCACCGGCGCGGCTCGGGGAAGTGGAAGTACTGCGCGGTCCACATCTGGTGCTGGCCGACGTCGCTGGTGACGATCGCGTCGCCGCCGGTCGCCTCATAGAGCGCCTCGATCATGTACTGCGGCTTGATCTCGGAGTCCTTCGAGTCCTCGTAGCCGAGCGGGTGGCGCTCCTGCCAGGCGCGGATCCGGGTCCACCACTCCTCGAGCCGCCCCGGATCCGGCTCGAGCGACCGGTACTCGGCGGTCAGCCGCGGGAGGATGTTCTTCGCGTCGCCGACGATCGGGATGTGGGCGGGGACGTTCTTCGAGATCTCCGCCGGATCGATGTCGATGTGGATGAACTTCGCCCGCGGGGCGAACTCCGACAGCTTGCCGGTGATCCGATCGTCGAACCGCGCGCCGATCGCGATGATCAGGTCGGCCTCGTCCATCGCGTAGTTGGCGGCCCGTGTGCCGTGCATCCCGAGCATCCCGAGCCAGTGATCGTGCGGCGCCGGGAACGCGCCGAGACCCATCACCGTGGTCGTGACCGGGAACCGGTCGGCGGTCGCGAGCTCGGTCAGCTCGGCCGCGGCTTCGCCGCTGACCACCCCTCCGCCGGCGTAGATCACCGGCCGGCGCGCGTTGGCGAGCGCCTTCGCCGCGAGCCGGATCTGCTTCTGGTTGCCGTCGATCGTCGGCTGGTAGCCGGGCAGGTTGACGTCAGTGACCGGCTCGTAGTTGATCTCCGCCCGGGAGAGATCCTGAGGGATGTCGACGACGACCGGACCCGGGCGGCCGGTCCGCGCGAGGTGGAACGCCTCGTGGATCGTCCTGGGGATCTCGAGCGGGTGCTGGATCATGAAGCTGTGCTTGACGATCGGCATCGTGATTCCGATCGTGTCCGCCTCCTGAAAGCCGTCTGTTCCCAGCAGCTCGGTTCGCACCTGGCCGGTCAGGAACACGACCGGGACCGAGTCCATCATCGCGTCGCAGATCGGCGTCACCAGGTTGGTCGCGCCGGGGCCGCTCGTCCCGATCGAGACGCCGACCTTGCCGGTCGCCTTCGCGTAGCCCTCGGCCGCGTGGCCGCCGCCCGCCTCGTGGCGGACGAGGATGTGCCGGATGCCGGCGTCGTAGAACGCGTCGTACGTGGGGAGGTTGGCGCCGCCGGGGAGGCCGAATACGACATCGACACCCTCGGCCTTCAGGCATTCCATCAAAGCGTCGACTGCTCGCATCGCGGCGTCCTCCTTTCGCATCAGGCTCGGAGATGGGGCTCTTCTCCGGGGTCCGCGCGAATCCTCCGCGCGCCTCGGAAAAGCCGAGTCTAACAGGGGTTTTCGGCCCCTCCGCCGTTCGACGCTAGGCGACGCGACGGCGGGAGGCGGCCTCGGACGGGATCACGACCTCGGGGTATTCGAGCTCGGTCCCGCAGCGCATGCAGACCGCGTCGTGGAGCTTGACGACGTTCCCGCAGCCGGGACACTGCCGCCGCGGCTCTTCGTCCTCGCGGCGATAGAGCACGGCCGTCAGCAGGCCGATGATCGGGATCACCGCCGAGATCAGGAACCACAGGAAGAACGAATTGCCCTTCATCCGCCCGACCACGCCGCCTGCCAGCCCGAAGAACAGGCAGATGATGAGGTAGCCCTCGCCCGCCACGGGCGGAGTTACCAGACGAGCGTCTTGAGTGCCCAGAGGATCGCGACCACCAGCGCAACGGCGACTATCACCCAGAAGATCCCGATCACGAACCCGATCAGGAGCTTCAGCACCAGCGCTACGGCCACGATCAGTACGACCCCGGCGAGCCCCTTCCGCAAAACCGACGGATGACGCCCTCGAGTCGACTCGACTTCAGTATCCATAGAACAAGCGTACCGCTCAGACCGACGCCGGCCGGCCGACTTCGGATTTTCTTCAGTCCAAACTAGTCGAAGGTGCGCTTCAGGTAGTCGAAGCGCTTCGCGTGCTGCGTCGGGGCTGCCCCGGGCCGAACGCGCGCGAGGCGATAGCGACGCACCGGAGCCGATCCGGCCGGAGCACTCTCGCCACGTCGGTCCTCTAGGAGCATCACCTTTGAGGTTGCCGCTGGACGTGTCATGAACGGAGATGATGCTCTCGGTGCCTAAAGGCCACATTGGCCCTGGGTACAAAGTTGATCAAGGGGGCTGGTCCTCGGGGCCTTACGCCCGCGCGGCGGCCACCCCGGGCGCGATTGCGTCCCGGGCGGGCGCGGCAAGGCGCCGGCGCACCCGCCAGGGCGCGCCGGAGAAGGCGAGATTGGCGACGGTCGCGAACCCGGCCTCGTCCTCGCGCAGCGCGAGCAGCAGGTGCGCGATCCGGTCGCCGGCCGGCAGCGTGGCGTCGACCGCCCTGACGCAGTAGCAGTGGACGCGCCTGCCGCGCGGTCGGACGAGTAGCGCGCCCGCCTCGCCGATCAGCCACACGCCGAGCGCGCCCCGCTCGAGCACGAGCCCGGTCCGCTCGTGCAGCTCCCGCGCGGGGTGATCGACAAGATCCGCGAGTAACCCGAGCGCGCGGCGCTCCGCGGGCCCGCCGGCGGCCTTTCGAGGTCGGACCACGCCCGCGCCTCGCGCCGCGTACAGCTCGGGGATCGCCCAGGCGTGTACCAGCGCGATCACCGAGATCGGGATCAGCAGCGGCTTGACAGCCGCGAGCCCGAACGCGACGGCGATGAACGGGACCACCACCGCGACCGTGCAGAACGTCCACAACCGGCCCTCGCGCGTCAGCGTCCGCGAACTCGCGCGCGGGCGCCAGTGGACGCTCGCCAGCTCTGGCAGCGTCCCGGCGCACGAGGCGATCGGTGCGCCCGTGGCGCTCAGCCTAGCCTCCGGCGATCGGGTGGCGCAGGATCACCGTCGGCTCGTCCAGCGGCAGCTCCCGGACGTGCTCGGCGTGCCCCTCACCGTGCGAGACGACGGCGTAATAGCCCTGCTCGAGCTGCTCGCGAAACGCGGCGACGGCGGCCTCTACGCTGGCCGGATCCGTCGTGGTCCACTCCGCGAGCGTCGTGTGCCCGGTCTGGTCCATTCGGATGAGTCGCGACATCGGCGGGCCTCCTGGGTCGGGGCGGGCGGGGCCTGAATCCTACGCCTGCCCGAGGCGCTCGAGGATCAGCCTTCGGACCTCGCCTCCGTCGGCGCGCCCCTTTGTCTCCCGCATCACGTAGCCGACCAGCGGCCCGATCGCCTTGGCGTTGCCGGCGCGGACCTTCTCGGCGGCGCCTGGATCCGACGCAATCGCGGCGTCGACGATCGCGATCAGCTCGCCGCCGTCGTCGGCCCGAAGCGCGCCGAGGCCGTCGCGCTCGACGATCGCTCGGGGATCTCCCCCCTCGTCGACAAGCTTCGTGAGCACCTCGCGCCCGGCGTCGCGGCTGACCTCGCCCGAGGCGACCAACCCGGCGAGCGCTGCCAGCGCCTCCGGTGCGACCAGCGAGCTCGCCGGATCGGCGTCCGAGCCGATCCGCTCGATCAGCTGCTCGATCCAGTTGGCGACGGCGGTCGCGTCGGCGCCGTTCGCGGTCGCGCTCAGCGACCGCTCGAAGTACGCGCCGAGCTCCGGGCGAAACGCGAACATCCGGGCGCGGTCGGCGCTCAGGCCGAGCTCGCGCTCGAGCCGGTCGGCGTGCTCGGTCGGGAGCTCGTCCGGGAGCTCGGCGCGCGCGGCGTCGAGCATCGCCCGGGTGACGACGAGAGGCACCAGGTCGGGCTCTGGGAAGTAGCGGTAGTCGTGCGCCTCCTCCTTCGAGCGCAGCGGCGTCAGCTCGCCGCTGGACGGGTCGAAGTGGAGCGTCTCCTGGACGACCGTGCCGCCGCCCCGGAGGAGATCGACCTGCCGCTCGATCTCCCGCCGCACCCCGCGCTCGAGGTACGCGAACGAGTTCATGTTCTTCAGCTCGGTCTTGGTCCCGAGCTCGTTGGTCCCGCGCGGGCGCACCGAGACGTTCGCGTCGCAGCGCAGCGACCCCTGGGACATGTCGACGTCCGAGACGCCGATCTGGCGGAGCGTCTCGCGCAGCACGATCAACCATTCGCGCGCGTGCTCAGGGTCGTGGATGTCCGGCTCGGTGACGACCTCGACCAGCGGCGTGCCGCAGCGGTTGAAGTCGACCCAGCTCCGATCCGCGCCGTGGATCCGCCCGCTGTGGCCGAGGTGGTTGAGCTTGGCGGCATCCTCCTCTAGGTGGACACGGTGGATCCTCACCTCCCCGAGGTGGCCACCGCGGCAGATCGGAATGTCGTACTGGGAGATCTGGTAGCCCTTGGGGTTGTCGGGATAGAAGTAGTTCTTGCGGTGGAAGATCGAACGCTCCGTGATCTCGCAACCGAGCGCCAGCCCGATCCGCACGGCGAAGTCGACGGCCCGCTCGTTCGTGACCGGGAGCGCCCCGGGAAGTCCCAGGCAGACCGGACAGGTATGCGTGTTCGGCGGCTCGCCGAAGGTGACGTCGCACGCGCAGAACATCTTCGTCCGCGTCTTCAGCTGGACGTGGATCTCGAGACCGATGACGGGCTCGTACTCGACAGCGCTCATTGCCGCGCCGCGCTCCCGTCGAACCCGATCGCCTGCTCGAGCGCGAACGCGGCGTCGAGCAGCCGGCCCTCGCTGAACGCCGGGCCGGCCAGCTGGAAGCCGACCGGCAGCCCGTCGCTGAGCCCGCACGGGATCGATACCGCCGGGATCCCGGCAAGCGACATCGGCACCGTGCAGAAGTCGTTCAGGTACATCGCCAGCGGGTCCTCGGTCTTTGAGCCGAGCTCGAACGCCGTCCACGGGCTGGTCGGGGTGACGATGAAGTCGAACCGGTCGAACGCCTCGCGGAAGTCCTCCGAGATCCGCGTTCGGACCTTCTGGGCGGTCCCGTAATACGCCTCGTAGTAGCCGCTCGAGAGCGCATAGGTGCCGAGCATGATCCGCCGCTTGACCTCGGTGCCGAAGCCGTGCGAGCGCGTCTGGTCGTACATCGAGATCAGGTTGCCGTCGCCGCCGACCCGCAGGCCGTAGCGGACGCCGTCGTAACGGGCGAGGTTGGCCGAGGCCTCGGCCGGTGCGATCAGGTAGTAGGCGGAGAGAGCGTGCGGCGCGTGGCGCAGCCGGCACGGCTCGACCGTCGCTCCGAGCCGCTCGGCGAGCTTCAGCGTCTGGTCAAACCGCTCGCGTACTCCCGCCTCGACCCCGCCCTCGGACCCGGCGAGCTCCTCGGGCACGCCTAGCCGCATGCCCTGGAGGTTCTCGGCCACCGGCATCGCGATCTCGCCGGGGTACTCGAGCGAGGTCGAGTCGCACGCGTCGCGTCCGATCATCTGCCGCAGCAGCAGCGTGGCGTCGGTCACGTCCCTGGTCAGGGGGCCGGCCTGGTCGAGCGAGGACGCGAACGCGATCATCCCGTAGCGGGAGCACGCGCCGTAGGTCGGCTTGACGCCGACGATCCCGCACAGCGCCGCCGGCTGGCGAATCGAGCCCCCCGTGTCGGTACCGATCGCCCACGGCGCGAGGCCGGCGGCTACGGCTGCCGCGCTTCCGCCCGACGAGCCTCCCGGCACGCGGCCGCGGTCCCAGGGGTTGAGCACCGGGCCGAACCCGGAGTTCTCGTTCGAGGAACCCATCGCGAACTCGTCCTGGTTGGTCTTGCCGAGCAGCGGCGCGCCGGCGTCCTGGAGCTTCTGGACCACCGTCGCGGTGTAGGGCGGGCGGTATCCCTCGAGGATTCGCGAGCCCGCCTGGCTCGGGATCCCCTCGGTGCAGAACAGGTCTTTGACGGCGACCGGGACGCCGGCGAGCGGGCCATCGTTGCGTGCCCCGTTCGCGGCCGGCGTCTCCGCCACCCACGTGAACGCGTTGAGCTCGTTCTGCTCGGCGCGCCGGCGGTAGGTGTCGAACAGCTCGCCCGGATCGAGCTCGCCGGCGCGGATCGCGCCGGCGGCCGCGGCCGCACCCAGATCTAGGATGTCGGTCATGCTTCGGCCGGGCCTGGGGAGGGAACGCCGAAGCCTCTGCCCGCGCTGGTGTCGACCGGCTCGGGTGCCTGCTCGAGCACCGTGTCCACCGGGAGGCACGGCCGCGGCTCGTCCGCTCGCAGCACCCCGGTCACGTCGACCACGTGAGAAGTCGGCGGGACACCCTCGAGATCGAGCTCGCGGATCTTTTCGATGTGGTCGAGCACCTTCGACAGCTCGGCGCCCATCCGCTCCACCTCGGCCTCGCTCAGCTGCAGGCGCGCAAGGCGGGCGACGTGAAGGACCTGGGCGCGCTCGAGCATCCGAGCCGCATTCTAGGAACGGGCGTCCGACCAGGGTTCGATGGTCGGGATCGAGGCCGGCGCGTCCCGCGGCGGGAGACCTTCGCGCCGCATCGCGGAGAAGCCTCCGTACATGATCGCGAGCGCGCCCGCCAGTCCGACCCAGCCACCGATCTTTCGTCCCGTCGGTGGATCGATCCCGACCCGCAGGATCAGCCACGCGGCGGTGATCGCGCCAAAGAACGCGACGAACACGCTCAGCGTGACTCCGATCGCCGGCGCGCGACGGGTCGCCTGGAAGAACAGCATCGCCCCCGAGAGCACGAGCGTCGCGATGGCGAACCAGCGAAAGGTGATCAGCGCATTCCAGCCGGTGACGGTGTGCGACCCGACCTGATACCAGGGGAGGACGAGCATCGAGGCGAGCAGTACGACGCTGCCCGCCCCGACGATCCACTCGCCGCGGCGAAGCCTCGACAGATCGAAGCTCATCCGCGATCTATACCGAAGCGCTCAAGTGCTCGGCGGACCCGACGATCCCGAACCACCGGTCGGAGCGGCAGGCCCGGTGCGACGCGGCGGCGCGACGGCCGTCGCGTTGCGCGCCTGATACGCGAAGTAGATGAGCGCGATCACGAGCACCGCGCCGATCCAGAACCCGATCCCCAGGTTGCTGAAGCTTCCGAGGTGGAAGATGAACTTCAGACCCATGAACAGCCCGGTGGCGAGCGCCAGCACGAACCGGGTGTTGGCCCGGCTGCCGCCGATCGCGGGCACCGAGGTCTGCGGCGATGCCTGCTCGATCACCAGATCGAGGATGATCAGGACGGACGAGATTACGGCCAGAAAGCCGAGCCATCCGTCCGGAGCGTCGGTGGCCGTCAGCGATCCGTTCAGCGAGATCGACGTCGAGCCAACCGTGACGGTGCCCCCGAACGAGAACCACGCCAGGATCAAAAGGTCCAGCACCAGCAATAAAGCGAGACCGCCGACAAGCCATTCGCCGCGACGGACGTTTTCCGGGTTCACAGTAACCCCCTCCTGAGGAGCACAGTGGTCAGGGCTACAGATTCGATACGCATCGTCCCCCTCCTGCCTGCCGGCCGGTGGGCCGGGCATGCCAACACTACCGCCGCGCGCGAGCCGAAACCACGGGATCTTGTGAGCGCGTCACCTGGATCGCCTCCGTCGCCCTTGCGCGCTGCTCTCTGATCGCCTCGAATCCGCCGACCGCGATCCCGTAGGCGCACACCAGGCCGGCCACCGCCCCGAGCTTCTGGTCGACCACGTCCGACGGCGACGGGAGGTCGATCAGAACCCTCCAGGTCAGCAGCACCGCCGTCAGCGATCCCAGCAGCGCCACCGCGAGTCGGATCAGCGCGATCGTGCTGCGGGAGACCTCGACGAGGTGGACGAGCACCGACGCTCCGGCGGCGAGGATCGTCAACAGCATCACCCACCGCACCACGCTCAGCGAGCCCCACGCGTTCTCGGTCGTGACCGCCTGGGCGTGCGCAGAGGTGCCCGGGATCCCGGCGACCCCGTACCACTTCGTCCCGAACATCAAGATCAAAAGCAGCAGGGCCGAGACGGCCGCGATCACCTCTCCGTGGGTGAGCGCCGCCCGCGGGTCTGCGCGACCGCTCGGCATCGTCACCGTTCGGTCTACTTCCGCTGGAGCTCGGCGGCCGCCAGCGTGTTTCGCATCAGCATCGCGACCGTCATCGGACCGACGCCGCCCGGGACGGGCGTGATCAGCCCGGCCACCTCGGATACGGCCTCGAAGTCGACGTCGCCGGCCAGTCCGTGCTCGGTTCTGTCGATGCCCACGTCGATCACGGCCGCGCCGGGCTTGACGTAGTCGGCGCCGATCAGTCTCGCCACGCCGACCGCCGCGATGAGCACGTCCGCGCGCCGGCATACCGCCGGGAGGTCCCGCGTCCGCGAATGGCACATCGTCACGGTCGCGTTGCGCTGCTGGAGCAGCAGCGACACGGGTTTGCCGACGAGGTTCGAGCGCCCGACCACGACCGCCTCGGCCCCCTCCAGCTCGACGCCATAGCGATCGAGCAACTCGATGATCCCCATTGGAGTGGATGGCCGCAGGCCCCGGGTGCCCTGCAGCAGCCGTCCCGCGCTGATCGGAGTGAGTCCGTCGACATCCTTCTCCGGCGAGATCGTCGCCGTCAGCGCCGCGCCGTCGAGTCCGTCCGGAACCGGGAGCTGGAGCAGGATGCCGCTGACGTCGGTGTCGGCGTTCAGCGCTTCGATCAGTCCGGCGACGTCGGCCTCGCTCGAGTCGGCCGGAAGCTGCCGGTGGAAGTCGGCGATCCCGAGCTCGGCGGATGCCTTGCGCTTGTTGGCGACGTAGATCGCCGACGCGGGGTCGTCACCGACGAGAATCGTCGCGAGCCCGGGCACCCGGCCACCACGGTCGGCGATCGCCTGCACGTCGCGCGCCACATCCGCACGCACCTGTGCCGCGACCTCACGGCCATCGATGATCGTCGCTGCCATCAGTCGGGACGCTAGAGGATCGCCGGGACGGCGTTCTTCAGCGTCCAGACGTCTCAGCGGCGGGTGATCGGCGCGAGGTCGGCCACGAGCTTGCGCTCGGAGCGGTCCTTGCTGAAGCGGATCACGACGATCCCGCCCGGCTCGATCGCGGTGACGACGCCCTCGCCGAACGTCGGATGGACGACGTCCTCGCCCATGCGGAAGCCGACGGGCGCCGGGTCATCGCGGGACCATTCGGGTTGCGACGAGCCGCCGCCGGAGTTCCATGACGTCGCCCGCGCACGAATCCCGGCGAAGGTCGGCCGCTGCTCCTCGCGATCGGTGAGCCCGGGCGGTATCTCATTGAGGAACCGGCTCGGCACGCCCCAGTTGCGCGTGCCGAACACGTTCCGGGTGCGGGCGTAGGTCATGTAGAGATCGCGCTCGGCGCGCGTGATGCCGACGTAGCAGAGACGGCGCTCCTCCTCGAGTCCGCCCTCGTCGAGCGCTCGCGAGTGCGGGAACACCCCCTCCTCGCAGCCGATCATGAACACGATTCCGAACTCGAGCCCCTTCGCGTTGTGGAGCGTCATCAGCGTTACGAGGCCCTCGTCGTCGCTCCGCTCGTCGGCGTCGGAGCGCAGCGATACCTGTTCCAGAAATTGCTCCAGCGAGCGCGACTCGGCTTCGGTCTCGTCGTACTCGGCGGCCACGTTGACGAGTTCCTCCAGGTTCTCGATCCGGCCCTGGGCCTCGATCGTGCGCTCCGCCTCAAGCCAGTCCAGATAGCCGCTCTCGCGCAGGACGTCCTTCATCACCTCGGCCACGGGCGCGCCGGATCCGGCCCGTTCGCGCAGCACGTGCATCGTCCCCATGAACCGCCTGAGCGCATTGACCGCCGCTGCACCCAGGCTCGGGACCTGCTCGGGCTCCGACGCGGCGTCCCAGATCGGAATTCCCATCGTGTTCGCGTACGAGAGGACACGCGAAACCGAGGTTGTCCCGATTCCCCGCCTTGGACTGTTCACGATCCGCGTGAACGACCCGGCGTCCTGCGGATTGACCAGCACATTCAGGTACGCGATCGCGTCCTTGATCTCGGCGCGGTCGTAGAACTTCGTGCCGCCGACGACCTGATAGGCGATCTCGGCACGGGTGAGCGTGTCCTCCAGCACCCGGGACTGCGCGTTGGTCCGGTAGAAGACCGCGATCTCCGCGCGCGAGACACCCTCGTCCAGCAGTCGCACGATCTCGCCGGTGACGAACCGTGCCTCGGCGTGCTCGTCGTCGAGCTCGCGGATCTTGAGCGGATCGCCCTGACCCAGGTCCGTCCAGAGGTTCTTGGGCTTGCGGCCACGGTTGTTGGAGATGACGGCGTTGGCCGCGTCGAGGATGTTCTGGGTCGAGCGATAGTTCTGCTCGAGCTTGACGACGTGCGCGTCGACGAAGTCGTCCTCGAACTCGAGGATGTTGCGGATGTCGGCCCCGCGAAAGCCATAGATCGCCTGCGAATCGTCGCCGACAACCAGCACGTTGCGGTCATCGTTGGTCAGCAGCTGCAGCCATCGGTATTGGGCGCGGTTGGTGTCCTGGTACTCGTCGACGAGGATGTGCCGGAAGCCGCCCGAGTAGCCGTCGCGGACCTCCTGGAACAGCTCGAGCACGTTGACCGCCCGCACCAGCAGGTCGTCGAAATCCATCGCGTTCATGCGGTGCAGCTGGCGCTCGTACTCGCGATACACGTCGGCGACCGTCTGCTCGAAGTACGACCCGACCTTCTGGGCGTAGCCGTCGGCGTCCTCGAGCAGATTCTTCGCGGACGAGATCTGCGAGCCCACCGCGGCCGGTGTGAACCGCTTCGGGTCGATCCCGAGCTCGTCGAGGCAGCGCTTGATCAGGCGCCGGGAGTCGGCTTGGTCGTAGATCGTGAACTGGCGGGTGTAGCCGAGCTTGTCGGCGTGGGCCCGAAGCATCCGCGCGCATGCGGCGTGGAAGGTCATCACCCACATCGCGCGGACCTGACGACCTACGAGCATGCCGACGCGGTCGCGCATCTCCCCCGCCGCCTTGTTGGTGAACGTGATCGCGAGGATCTCGTTCGCGCGCGCCGCCTCGGTCGCGATCAGATAGGCGATCCGATGGGTCAGAACCCGGGTCTTGCCCGAGCCGGCTCCCGCAAGGATCAAGAGGGGCCCGCCAGGGTACGTCACGGCCTCCCGCTGTGGGTCGTTCAGCCCTTCGAGCAGGGGTTCGACGTTGGCGGCGACCTCCGGCGTCATCGGTGCCTTCAACGGTAGCGGTGGAGGTGGTCGCGAAGCCTGAGGTAGCCTCCCCCACGATGAGCCTGACGAGCCAGCTCCTGCGATGGCAGCAGGCGATCTACAAGGCCACCGACGGGCGGATCGGCCACAAGATGCTCGGCGTGCCGACGCTGCTGCTGGGTACGACCGGCCGCCGCTCGGGACAGCGGCGGACGAATGCGCTCGTGTACGCGCCTGACGGGCAGGACTACCTGGTCGTCGCCTCGAACGGCGGCAGTGATAAGGCTCCGGGCTGGCTGTACAACGTCCAGGCGGATACCGCGGTCCAACTGCAGGTCGGGCGCAAGCGCGGACCGGGAACGGCGAGGGTGATCGAGCGCTCGGACCCGGACTACGAGCGGCTCTGGAAGCTGGTCAACGAGAACAATCGGGATCGCTACACCGCCTACCAGCAGCAGACCAGCCGGCCGATCCCGGTGATCGCGCTGACGCCGTCCGGAGCGCTCGCCTAGTGTCCTGCGTCGGAGGTTCGGCGGCACCGAGAGGGGTCGCTGGCGCCGGCTGACAAGGACGCAGGGAGGGGCAATATTGGACATATTGCCCCGACCGAGGACGCCGTCAGGCGGCGCCAGGGGCCGCTCGAATGCCGTCGAATTTTCGACTCAGGACACTAGCTACCGGATGACCGATGTCCTGAGCCGCCTGCGCGAGGCCTGCGCCGCGGTGGCCTCGCGGAGCCGCTTCGTGGCGGTCGATCGTGGCGCGATCGCCGAGTACGCCGCGAGGCTGCCGCTCGGCTCCCCGGCGGATGAGCCCGATCCGAACGGCGAAACGGGCGACCATCGGGCCGCCTTCTGGCTGACGCTCGACGCGATCAACTTCGGCTCGGGCTGGTCTCCGACGCTGCGCAAGGCCCCCGGGCGCTCGGGCTACGCGACGACCGCGGCGGGAGTCGCCGAGCGATTCGAGTCGCGCGGGCCATGGAGCGCCGCGGAGCTCGCGGAGATTGGCAGCGACGAGCTCGCCGGCGTGTTCGGCCAGGACCCGGGCCACGAACTGATGGCACTGTTTGCCGCGTCGCTCAACGACCTCGGCAACCACCTGTCGGCCGAGTACGACGGCAGCTTCACCGCGCTCGTCGACTCCGTCGGGGGCTCGGTGGTCGCGCTGGTCACCGAGCTCGCCGGCTGGGAGTGCTTCGCTGACAGCTCGACCTACGACGGCCTGACGCTGCCGTTCCTCAAGCGCGCGCAGATCGCGGCGGCCGACCTCGCCCGAGCCGGGGTCTGGGACCCCGCGGACCTCGACCGGCTGACGATGTTCGCCGACAACCTCGTCCCCCACGTACTGAGGCTCGACGGGATCCTGCGGTTCGAGCCCGAGCTCGTCGCGCGGATCGACCGGGAGGAGCTGATCGTGCACGGGTCGCCCGAGGAGGTCGAGATCCGGGCGTGCGCCGTGGAGGCGGTCGAGCTGATCGTCGCCGCCCGACCGGGGTCCGGCACGGCGGATGTCGACCAGACGCTGTGGCTACGAGGCCAGGGTCCGCGCTACAAGGCCTCGCCGCGGCACCGGTCGCGGACGACGGCGTACTGATCCGGTCCGCATAGGATTGCGACGGCATGGAGCTCTACCTCTTCGACAGCGGCACGCTCGCGCTGGGCGGCGTCGAGGTCCCCGTCCCGTTCTTCCTGATCCGCCACCCGAAGGGTGATGCGATCGTCGACGGCGGCAATCCGCTCGCGATAGCTCGCGACCCGCACGCCCACTTGGGCGGACTGGCCGACATCTTCATCTCGAACATGACCGAGCAGCAGCACTGCGCGGCTCAGGTGACCGAGATCGGCGTCGACCCGGAGGCCGTCTCGTATGTCGTCCAGACACACCTCCATTTCGACCACACCGGCGCGCTCGGGCACTTCCCGAACGCCTCGGTGATCGTCCACCAGCGCGAGCTCGAGGCCGCCCGGACGGCCGAACCCGCCGAAATCTCCGGCTACATCCGCGCCGACTTCGACCGCCCCGAGCTCGAGTGGCGACCCTGGTCCGGCGAGCTCGACCTTTATGGCGACGGCACCGTCCGGTTGATCGAGACGCCCGGCCACTCGGCCGGTCACGCGTCCGTGCTGCTGAACCTCGAGCAGACCGGCGCGATGCTGCTCACGGCCGACGCCTCCGACAATCGCGACATGTGGGAGGGCCGGGCCCACCCGCGCGCGCTCTACTCCAAGGACGAGGCCAACCAATCGATGCAGAAGCTGCGCGACCTCGCAGACGAGACCGGCGCCGTGGTCGTCTTCGGCCACGATCCCGAGGACTGGGCGCAGCACATGCACGCGCCCGACGCCTACCGCTAGATGCCTGCCGACGAACGGATCCCCAGCCTGGACCGGGAACAGCTGTTCATCGGCGACGGCGGCATGGAGACGACGATGATCTTCGAGCGCGGCATCGAGCTGCCCGAGTTCGCGTCGTTCCTGCTGCTCGAGACCGACGGCGGCCGGCAGGCGCTCGTCGACTACTACCGCGGTTATCTCGAGATCGCCCGCGCCCACGGCGTCGGATTCACGCTCGACACACCGACTTGGCGCGCGAACAGCGACTGGGGCGAGAAGCTCGGCTACTCGGCCCAAGACCTCGATCGGGTCAACCGCGACGCTGTAGCGCTGGCGGGGCAGGTCCGCGCCGAACAGGAGACCGCCGAAACGCCGATCGCGATCTGCGGGACGATCGGGCCGCGGGGCGACGCGTACCACCCCGATCGCGTGATGTCGCCCGACGAGGCGAAGCGCTACCACGCGACCCAGATCGCCACGTTCGCCGACGCGGGCGTCGACATGGTCGCCGCTTACACGCTCGCGTACTCCGAGGAGGGGGCGGGCATTGTCGCCGCCGCGGTCGCGGCCGGCGTGCCGGTCACGATCTCGTTCACGGTCGAGACCGACGGACGCCTCCCGAGTGGCCAAGAGCTGCAGGACGCGATCGCGTTCGTCGATGGCGAAACAGCCGCGGAGGCCCTCTACTTCATGGTCAACTGCGCGCACCCCACGCACTTCGGGCCCGTTGTCGAGCGGGGTGGCCCGTGGCTCGACCGCCTCGGCGGGATCCGGGCGAACGCGTCGCGCAAGAGCCACGCCGAGCTCGACGAGGCACCCGGTCTCGACTCGGGAAACCCGGATCAGCTCGGCGCCGAGTACCGGGCGCTCAAGCCCCACCTGCAGCACGCGCGCGTGCTCGGCGGCTGCTGCGGCACCGACACCCGCCACGTCGCTCGGATCTGCGAGCAGTGGCTGAGCTGAGCGCGAGCTACGAGCGACTGCGGGGCGCGCATCTGCACGCGCTCAGGGCCGCGCTCGAGGACCATGTCGCGCGAGTCGACTGGCCGCGCGAGCGGATCGATCGCTACCGCACGGAGCGGTTGCGCGGCCTGCTCGCCTACGCGAAGGAGCGGTCGCCGTTCCACGCCGGCCGGATGGCTGATCTCGACCCATCGAGTGCGACCGTCGATGACCTCGTTCGCGTGGAGCCGATGACCAAGCAGGACGCCCAAGAAGAGTGGGACGCGATCGTCACCGCCCCTGAGCTCAGCCGCAGCGAGGCCGAGCGGATCCTAGCCACCGAAAGGTGGTTCTCCTACACCTCGGCCGGCGAGCAGATCTTCAGCTCGGGCGGCTCGTCCGGCGTCAGGGGCGTCTACGTCTGGGACTGGAACGCGTTCGTGAGCTTCGGATGCCTCGCCTGGCGGATGCAGGCGCGCGAGGACCGCCGCGCACCGGCTCGGATCGAAAGTCCCCGGCTGGCGGTGCTGGAGGCAGGCGCCCCACCGCACGCGAGCACTCCGCTGTTCGACGTGCCGCTCAGACCTCGCGTCGAGACGATCGTGATCCCGGCGGCGACGCCGTTCGACGAGCTCGTGGAAGCGGTCGCCCGCGCGCGCCCGACCCATCTCGTCGGCTACGCGTCGGTGATCGGCGCGCTCGCCCGCGCCGCGCTCGATCACCGACTCGAGATCCGCCCCGTGCGTGTCAGCACCAACTCGGAGCCGCTCACCGCCGAGGACCACGAGGCGATCCACGACGCCTGGGGCGCTCCGCTCCACAACCTGTGGGGCTCCACCGAGATCGGAGTGCAGGCTGTCGGCTGCGGTCACGGCGAGGGGCTGCACGTGTGTGAAGACGAGGTGATCCTCGAACGGGTCGACGAGACCGGGGCGCCGGTCGCGGCGGATCAGCCGGCGGCGCGCACGCTTGCGACCGGGCTCGCCAACCTCACGTTCCCGTTCATCCGCTACGACCTCGGGGACGAGGTGACGCTGTTGAGCGAACCGTGCCCGTGCGGGAGCTCGCTCGCGCGCGTGTCAGACATCGCCGGGCGCAGCGACGACGACTTCCGCTACGGCACCGAGACGATCCCGGCAAGCGCCTTCCGCCACGTGCTCGGCACCGACCCCGCGATCTCCGAGTACCAGGTTCGCCAGACGGCCGGCGGGGCCGACGTACTGGTCGTCGGCGATCCCGAGGTCCAGAAGCTGGCGATGGCCCTGGTCGAGTCGCTCGCGCGCTTCGGCCTGACGGAGCCGATCATCAACGTGATCGCCGTCGAGCGAATCGACCGGCACGCCGCCACGGGCAAGCTCAGGCGGTTCGTGCCTCTGTGACCGCGGTTCGCCCCGGGGCAACCCCACCCGCGTGAACCGGCGAGCAAAGCCGTCGGCTGCTTCATAATCGCGCGATCGTGCGGGGAAGGCGCGCTCTGCTCATCGCCGCCGCGGTCGCGGCCGCGGCACTTACGTCGCTCCACGGGTCGGCGGCCAAGACCACCCCTGCGGCCGCCTCCCGCGCGCAGGCGCCGACCAAGTATTCGCTCGTGCACGGCTGCTACTCGCTGCGGACCCCGGGCGGCGCGGCGCTCGCGCCGGGGCCGGTCCGGATGCAGGCGGCGGCGCTCGGCGTGTACCTGCTGTACACGACCCAGGGCGGCTACCTGGACGACGCCGGCGGCGGCTCGGTGCAGGCAGCGGACACGCCGAGCTCCGCTTCGGAGTGGCGCGTCGACGGCGGCTCGAAGCGCGGGTTCACACTCACCAACCTGGCGACGGGCACCCGCCTCCCGGTGCGGTTCGCCGCGGCAACCGGCTGCGCGACGTACCCCGAGGCGCAAGTCGGCGCGACCGGGCCGTCGTTCGCCGGCGCGAGCCCGGAGGCGAACGTGCTAGGCACGGTCGAGGGACATGCGCACGTGACCGCGTTCGACTTCCTCGGGGGCGACTGGCACTGCGGCGCGCCGTTCAGCCCGTTCGGCGTCCCCTACGCGCTGCCCGCGAGCTGCGCCAAGCAGGAGCAGGGCACCAACGGCGAGTTCGAGGACTTCGTCGACTTCGGCGGCGGCCCGCGTCCGAGCGACATGCACGGGTGGCCCACCTTCAAGGAGTGGCCGAGCCCAACCGCGCTGGCCGAGGAGGGCGACTACTACACGGGGATCGAACGCGCCTGGAAGGCCGGCCTGCGGGTGATGGTGACCAACCTCGTCGACAACGAAGCGCTCTGCTCGCTGATGACCACGCGCCACAACCCGTGCAACGACATGGCCAACGTCGATATCCAGGACCGGGACCTGCACGCGCTCCAGGACTACATCGACGCGCAGTCGGGCGGTCCGGGCAAGGGCTGGTTCAGGCTCGTCACCGACCCGTTCCAGGCCCGGCGCGTGATCAACCAGGGCAAGCTCGCCGTGATCGAGGGGATCGAGGTGTCGCGGCTGTTCGGCTGCGGCGAGTCGGGTGACGTCCCGCAGTGCGACACCTCGCAGATCGACGCCGGGATCAAGCACGTCGAGCAGCTCGGCGTGCGCACCTTCTTCCCGGTGCACGAGTTCGACAACGCGTTCGGCGGCACCAAGATGATCGCCGGCGCGATCGGGACGGTGATCAACGTCGGCAACCGCGACGAGACGGGCAGCTTCTGGACCCTGCAGCCGTGCCCCGCACAGGACCAGGACGCAGAGCAGCTGTCGGTCGCGCCGAGCGGGCCGCTCTCGACGCTCGTCAACGGGCCGCTCGCCTCGATGCTCCACGGCAGCCCCGCGCCCGTGTACGGCTCCGGCCCGCAATGCAACACGCGCGGCCTGACGGACCTCGGCGCGTACCTGATCAAGCGGATGATCGCGAGCCACACGGTGATCCAGCTCGATCACATGGACTCGAAGACCGCGACCGCCGCGCTCGCGATCGCCGCCGCGAGCCACTACTCGGGCGTCGTCTCCGCGCACTGCTGCTCCTCCCCGCAGCTGTTCAAGCAGGTGTACGCGACCGGCGGATTCGTAACCCCGCCCGTCGAGCCGACGAACGCGTTCGTGTCGAGTTGGAAATCGGATATGGCGGTGAAGGACGCCGCGTACCACGTCGGCTTCGGCTGGGGCTCGGATGAGAACGGCCTCGGGGCGCAGCCGGGCCCGTCGAACACGCCGATCAGCTACCCGTTCAAGTCCTATGGCGGCAACGTGACCTTCAGCCGCGAGCAGTGGGGCCAGCGTACGTTCGACCTCAACACCGATGGGCTAGCCAACTACGGCATGTACGCCGACTGGCTGCACTCGCTCCAGCTGACCGGCGGCACGCAGCTGACGAACAGCATGTTCCAGGGCGCCGAGGCGTACCTCGAGATGTGGGAGCGGGCCGACGGCGTCCCGGCGACCCGCTGTCTCCCCGCACGCGACAGGCTCACGCCCACGGGGATCGGCCCGATCCGCGTCGGCGAGACCGCTCGAACGGTGCTGTACCGAGCCGGGCAGCCCGTGTCACGACCCGGACACTCGTACACGTACTGCATCTCCGGCCGGCGCGGTGCACCGATCCGAGCAGTGTTCAATTCGCGCGGCCGGATCGCGAAGGTCGCGGTCGGCTGAGGCTGCCCTCGCCCCAGGATCAGCTCGCCACGAGCGCCTCGTCGGCCGCCTTCGCGTGCGACGAGATCGCATCGATCAAGAGCGGCCACGCTCCTTCTGGAAGGTCGTGGCCCATCCCCTCGACCATCATCAGCCGGGCGCCCGGGATCGCGCGGGCCGTGGCGCGGCCGCCCGAGGCGCGCACCATCTTGTCCCTCGTGCCGTGGATCACGAGCGTCGGGACAGCGACCCTGTGCAGCTCGGCGGTCCGGTCCCCCGACGCGACGATCGCTCCGAGCTGCCGGCCGGAGCTCGACGGGTCGTGGCCGCGGTCATAGCTGAGCGCGGCGACCTCGCGCACGCGCTGCTCGTCGCGGGGGAAGCCCGGCGAGCCGATCGCGTGGAACAGCGTCACGAGGTATTCGATGAACGCGTCTCGATCCGAGGGAGCGCGGCGGAGTAGGAAACGGTAGATCCCGAACGCCGGCTGGCCCTTCCAGCGGTTGCCCGTCGTCGACATGATCGAGACCAGCGAACGGACCGACTCGGGGTATTCGGCCGCAAGCGTCTGGGCGATCATCCCGCCCATCGAGACGCCCACCACGTGGGCGGGGCCCAGTTCCAACTCGCGCAGTAGCGCGGCCGCGTCGCCGGCCATGTCGGTCAGCGTGTAGAGCACGGGATCGATCCGTCGGGTGAGCAGCTGCCCGACCGGCGGCGGATCGCCGGGCACGCGGGTCGAGCGCCCCGAGTCGCGATTGTCAAAGCGCACGACGTAGAAGCCGCGCCCGGCGAGGCCCTCGCAGAACTCGTTCGGCCACGCGATCATCTGCGTCGCCAGCCCCATGATCAGCAGCATCGGCGGGTCGGCGGGATCGCCGAACGTCTCGTAGCAGAGGGTGATCCCTCGGCCGACGTCGCAGAACTGCTCAGCCATCGCGGTCGGCCGCCGTTTCCTGCTGATCGACGGCGCCGTTGCCGCCGTTTGTCGCGGCCGTGAGCTCGGCGTCCGCGGGCCCGAGCTCGTCGAGCGCCGCGCGGAGCGAGTCGATCAGGGACCACAGGTCCGGCATCTGCTCCCGGTCGGCGACGATCCCGAAGTCGAGCGACCCGCAGTAGCTCATCACCGTGATGTTTAGCCCCATCCCGTCGGTGATCACCGAGATCGGGTAATTGGCCTCGAGCCGCGCGCCGGCCATGTACAGCGGGAACTGGGGACCTGGCACGTTCGAGATCACCAAGTTCCAGGCCGGGCGGCCGCGACTGCTCGACGCGATCGAGAATGTCAGCCGCGCCGCGCGCGAGAACACGGCCGGCGGTATGAACTGGTTGGCGTCCTGGAGGAGCTCGGCCGGGAGCGCCTTGTGGCGCTCCTTCATCTCGGCGAGCGCCTCGTGGGTCCTCTGCAGCCGGCGGACGGGGTCGTGCTCGTCGGTGAACAGCGGCGCGGTCATCAGCAGGATCCGGTTGCCGAACGTCCCCTGCTGGCTCTCCTTGCGGACCGACACCGGGATCTGGGCGACCAGCGGGTCGGCCGGAAGCTCGTTGTGCGCGATCAGCCACCGCCGCACGGCGCCGGCGCAGATCGACACGACCACGTCGTTGACCGTGCACCCGTAGCGGTTCTTGATGGCCTTGACCTCGTCCAGCGACAGCCGCCCGAACGCGAACCGGCGGTGGGCGGAGATCCGCCCGTTGAACGAAGTCCTCGGCGGCACCAGGTCCTGCTGGCCGATCACCCGGCTGCGGCCGCCGACGAGGCGCTGCGCGCGGGCCGCGAGCCGCCCGGCGGGCTTGAGCCCGGGGATGGTCCCGAGCGACGGGACCTCGTCGACATTCGGGAGTGCGCGCGGTAGCGAGCGCAGCAGCCGGAACGGGTATCGCGGCAGCCCCGCGAGCCCCCGGGCGAGCATCTCGAGCTCGCCGGGCCGGGAGTCGGCCGCATCGCTCAGCGGCGGCGGCGGCTCGCGTCCCTCTGCAGCG
The DNA here is from genome assembly GCA_963788565.1 of uncultured Solirubrobacterales bacterium. Taxonomy (GTDB): domain Bacteria; phylum Actinomycetota; class Thermoleophilia; order Solirubrobacterales; family Solirubrobacteraceae; genus Palsa-465. Next base: position 531,717 of record CAWBHJ010000004.1, read on the forward strand.
AGATCGAGCAGCGCACCCTGGATCTCATTGCCCGACATCCCGTCGACCACGGCGTGGTGGATCTTGGTCATCACGCCGACCCGGCCGTCCGGCAGCCCGTGGATCAGGTAGAGCTCCCACAGCGGGCGCGAGCGGTCGAGCGGCCGCGCGAAGATCCGCGCCACCTGCTCCCCCAGCTCCCGGTCGCCGCCCCCGGGCGGCAGCGCCAGCTCGCGCACGTGGAAATCGAGATCAAATTCCGCATCGTCCAGCCAGTAGTCGTAGTCGAGGTCGAATGGAACCTTCGCGAGGCGCCAGCGAAACGGCGGCACCAGCGGAAGGCGCTCGGCGATCAAGGCCTGGAGGTCGACCAGGGTGACGGTCCCGCCCGGCGCCGTCGACGGATCGAGCACGGCGAGTGCGCCGACGTGGCCGAAATGCCTCGTGTCCTCAAGCGCTAGGAACTGCTGGTCAAGGGCTGTCAGCTGGCGCATCGGGATCCTCTCCTCGCTCTGAAGAGGAGCCTATCCCGCTCAGCCGGCCAGCAGGTCGGCGCGCATCGTCCAGCTCGCGTCGCGGTCGATCGCCGGGAATGTCCCCTCGCGCGCGAGCGCGCGGTCGAGGGCGATCACGGTGGTCTCGCCGCCGAGCGGCTCCGGCGCCGTCGCGATCACGGTGAGCGACCCGTTCTCGAGGTGGCGGGCGGCGGCCAGCGCCTTCCGTCCGACCTGTGGCGGCAGCCCCCCGACCGTGTCGATCAGCACCACCGTGTGGGAGCCACGCGCCGCCATTCTGCGGGCCTGCTCGACGGTTCCCTCGACCGCCTGCGACTGTGCGTCCTGCGAGGCGGCGAACGTGAGCGCAGCGGCCGGTGCGACGGGACCATCGCGCCACTCTGCAAGCTCTTCGGGGCGAACGCCCGCGAGCACCACCCGCAGCTCTAGGTCGTCGCGTCCGCCAAGCGCAGCGGCGAGGCGCCGCAGCAGCTCGGTCTTGCCCGATTGCGCGGGCCCGGCGATCGTCACGCGCGAGCCGCGTCCGATCGGCGTCGCCGCCGCGACCGCCTTCAGGGTCGGGTCTCCGTCTGTCGCGAGCTCGAGCTGATCGCTTGGGAACGAGGCGGGAAGGTCGTCGTAGCGGGCGCTATCGGCCAGCTCCGTCGCCGGCCGGTCGTTCACCGTGTCGATCCGGACGAGCGCGGCGAAACGCTCAGAGCGCCGCGGCGCGCGGCGCGGGCCGGTCACCCGGTCACCGGACACGAGCTCGCACCGGCGGACCTGGGCCGAGGAAATGTAGACGTCGCCGTCGGATGGCTCGGGCGGGTCGACCCGGACAAACCCCGACCCGTTGGGGAGCAGCTCGACGACTCCCTCGACGATCTCATCGGGCTGGCGCTCGGGCTCCCGGTCACCGTCCCCGGACGGCAGCTCGGGCTCGCTCTCGATCTGCTCCGGGCTCTCCTCGGGGGCTTTCGCGGCGGCCGGCTTGCGCCGCCGTCCGCGGCGCCGTGGAGACGGCCGCTCCCCCTCAGGCTCGTCGCCGTCGGCGGCCGGCTGCTTCCCCGAGTCGCCACCCTGGCGCTCGAGGATTGCGGCGATCAGCTGCGGCTTGCGCAGACGGCGGTAGCCGTCGATCGAGAGCTCCGAGGCGATCGCGTGTAGATCGGCCAGCGGGCTCTGCTCAAGTGACTCACGGTCGAGTATTGCCATCGTCCCCTCCTGTTGAAAATCGGTTGGCTCCAGCCGCGTTGGGGCAGCGGCCGGCGATTCGTGAAGGCAATGTACCGGCCGGGCCGGCGGGAGGGCCCGGCTAGGAGCCCTGATCCCAGCGGAGCTCGTCCGCCAGCCGGACTCCCGGGTCGACATCGGCCTCGCCGCTCAGCGCGGCGCGGACCGCCAAGAACTCGGATACGGCCGCGACGTCGTGGACGCGCAGCACGTGGGCGCCCGCGTCGACCCCGAACGCGACCGCCGCGAGCGTGCCCGGGAGCCGCTCCCGGGGCGGCCGCGCGGTGATCGCGCCGACGAAGTCCTTGCGCGAGACGGCCAGCAGCAGCGGCCGGCCGAGGGCGTGCAGGCGCTCCAGCTCCCGGAGCGACTCGACCGTCTGCGCGGGCGTCTTGCCGAAGTCGGGGCCGGGGTCGAGCATCAGCTGCTCGATGTCCATTCCCCGCTCGACCGCGAGCTCTATCCGCTCATGGAGGAAGCGCTCGACGTCCTCGGCGACGTGGCCGTCAAGCGAGGGGTCGAGCAGCTTCTGCTTGGGCGCCGCGCGCGTGTGCATCAGAACGAGGCCGGCGCCGGTCTGCGCGCATACGTCGGCGAGCTCGGGGTCGCGCAGTCCGCTGACGTCGTTGACGATCGCGGCGCCGGCTCCGATCGCGGCGCTCGCCACGTGTGGCTTGTACGTGTCGACGGACACGATCGCCCCGAGCTCGTGCGCGACGTGCTCGATCACCGGCACGACCCTGCGGGCTTCCTCTTCGGCGTCGACGGGTGGGCGGTTCGTGACTCCCGACTCGCCACCGATATCGATGATCTCAGCGCCTGCGCCGATCAGCTCGCCCGCCAGATCGATTCGCTCCTCGAGCGTTCGCGGGGCACCCCCGTCGGAAAACGAGTCGGGGGTCGCGTTGACGATCCCCATCAGCCACGGCCGCCCGCCCAGCTCGAGCGTCTCGCGGGTCGTGCGGAGCGCTCGCGCGGGTGCGATCACCTAAGCCCGATCCCCTCGGCCTCCGCTTCCTCATGGAAGTTCGCGATCTCCTGCTCGGCGCGCGGCTCGTCCCATCCGTGCTCGCGCGCGAGCACCTCGGCCACACGCCGCGGCGCGTCCGAGTCCGAATCGGACAGCTCGCGGCCCGCGAGCAGGCCCAGCCGAGTCCGGCGAAGCAACACGTCGCCGACGCTCGCCGCTTGCTCGTGACGAGCCGAGAACGCGGCCTCTGCGAGCAGGTCGGGCAGCCCCGGCAGAATCGGCTGAGCGAGCTCGCCGCGCTCGCCGGCGACCGTCAGCACCGATTCGGCGGCGTGCCCGTAGCGACCGGCGAGCGCGACCAGCGAGTCCGCCAGCACGCCTTCTGGCGGATTCAGCGCCGCGGGCTCGACCGGCTGCCCGAGCTGGATCTCTGCGGTCCGGCATGGGGCATTCCGGCCGTCGCGCTCGACCAGCCGGTCGACGGCCAGCTTCGCCATCCGGCGCCAGGTCGTGAGCTTGCCGCCGGTGATCGTGATCAGCCCGCTCGAAGTCTCGTACAGCTCGGCCTTGCGCGAGATGTCGACCGACTTGCGCGTGTCGCCCGAGGAGATCAGCGGCCGCACGCCCGCGTACGCGCCGGTCAAGTCGTCGAACCCCAGCTGTGTGCCGAAAAATGCGTTGGTCGCCTCGAGCAGGTACTCGATGTCGGTCTTCGACGGCTTGACGTGGTCGATCTGGCCCTCGTAGTTGTTGTCGGTCGTCCCGAGCAGGCTGCGGCCGAGCCACGGCAGCGCGAAGATCGACCTCCCCTCCCCCGCCGGGACGATCGCCCCGGCGTCGAGTGGCAGGTCGGCGTGCGCGACGGTCACGTGAGTGCCCCGGCTCGGTGCGATCTTCGGGACCTCGGCCTCGGAGTGGAGCTCGTCGGGCCGGATCCGGTCGGCCCACACGCCGGTGGCGTTGATCACGTTGTCGGCGCGGATCACGAGCTCCTCGCCGGTCGTCTTGTCGGCCACCCGGACGAGAGAGCCGCCGCCGTTCTCGCTCACCAGCTCGATCACCTCGAGCCGGTTGGCGACGATCGCCCCGAACCGCTCGGCCTCCCCCAGTACCGTCAGCACCAGCCGTGCGTCGTCGGTCTGGCAGTCGTAGAACAGATAGCCGCCGGTCGGCTGGCGGTCCGCGAGCGCCGGGAGCAGCTCGACGACATGCTCGCCCGAGATCGTCCGGTGCCTCGCCGGGCTCCAGAAGCTGTCGTCCCGGCGCGAGCCGCGGCGCCCGCGTACGGGCGTCGCCATCACGTCGTACATGTTCAGGCCGATCCCGACCAGCCGGTCGGGCCGGGCGCCGTTGAACGCCGGCACGACCATCGGCAGCGGCCTGACCAGATGCGGCGCGAGCTTGACCATCAGCTGGCGCTCGAGCAGGGCCTCGCGGACGAGGCCGAGGTCGAAGTTCTGCAGGTACCGGAGGCCACCGTGGACGAGCTTCGACGAGCGGCTGCTGGTGCCCGAGGCGAAGTCGGCCTTCTCGACCAGCGCGACGCTGTACCCGCGCGAGGCGGCATCGAGCGCGACGCCGGCGCCGGTGATCCCCCCGCCGACGACCAGCAGATCGAAGCGCTCGCTCTGCAGGACGTCGAGCGCGCGGTCGCGGACGATCATGGAGCGGAGGGTAGTCAGTTACCCCCGTCCGGCCTCCAGCCGGCCCTTTGTTAGCCGCCGGCCTGGTGGTACAGCCCGAGCACGACCTTGTACCAGGCGGGCGAGGTCTCCTGGTAGCCCGGGCAGCAGGGCGGCCCGCCGGGCGCGCTGATGCCGATCTCGATGTGGGGGCCCGAGGAGATCCCAACGTCACCACAGCCGAGCTCGGCGATCGGCTGGCCGGCCGTCACCTGCGCGCCGACCTTGACGAGCGCCGGCAGCGCGTGGCCGTAGTAGATGTAGCGGCCCGCGTACGGCCCGCCCGCGACCTTCAGCACCGGTGCGGCGGGGCCGAACCCGTCGATCCCCTCCTGAACGATCGTTCCTGAGGCCATGGCCACCTCGATCGCCTTGGAGCCGCACGCGCTGCCCATCGAGATGTCGATCCCCTGATCGAGCGACCATGTGCTGACCGGCGACACCCGGCTGAGCGGCTTCAGCGGGAACACGAGCCCGCTCGTCGACGTGCCGGTGCCGGTCGACTTCGCCACGCCGTTCTTCGCGGCCGACTTGACCGCCGCGAGCAGCGTGGCGGCCGTCCTGCGACCGACGACCCCGGTGGCCGGCGAGAGGCTGTGGCTCAGCTGGAACTGTTTGACGGCCGCCGCGGTCAGTGGTCCGAAGTCGCCGTCGATCGAGACCGGGTAGCCGACCTCGGCGAGCCAATTCTGGAGCGTCTTGACGTCGGCCCCGGTCGAGCCCTTGCGGAGCGTGCGCGTGAACACGGCGGCGGAGGTGCTCGCGGTCTGGATCCCCCTGGGCTGGCTCTTGGCGACGAGTGCGGCGCCGCCGCTGCTCCCGCCCGCCAACGCAGCCGGCGCGGTCGCGGCGAGCCCGAGGGCGACGGCACAGGCAGTGATCAGCGTGGCGCGGATGCGATGCATCGTTTCCCCACGTTCGGCGCACCGGGCGACCGCTCCCCGCTGCGGTGTGCTTTTGCGCAACTTCTGTCTGGGAAACCTGGAAAAAACCCGCAAGCGCGGCGCTCCACGAGGGCGTTATTGCAGATCGCCTGTGGCCTGCGGAGTTAGCTGACGGGCTAGCGCTCTATTCCAGAGCGCATCTCGCGGATCACCGCGAGACTCGCCCCAACGAATTGGGTTCCCCGCTCCCCGGGGCGGCATTCCGGGGATTCGGCGCGTGCGAACCTATCAGAAAATCGCGGCCGTGTGGCCGCTAACACGGCCCCGTTTGGCGCGCTCAGTCGCTGTTGGGGACGTTCGCGGGATCGGCGACGCCGGCCGCCTCGCGCTCCTTGATCACCTGCCGGATCCGCTCGATCGTGTCCTCGGACATCCGGCGGATCTCCCAGTGGGTGAGCTTGATCACCCGCATCGGCGAGGTCGCGATCACGTCCGCGTTGCGCGGACGGCGGTCGAACAGCCCCATCTCGCCGATCAGAGCACCCTTGCCGAGCTCGGCGATCTTGGTGCCGTCCTTGATCACGTCGGCGCTTCCCTCCTCGATCGCGATCAGCTCGACCGAGTAGTCGCCCTGCTTCATCAGGATCTGGCCCTCGGCGATGCTCTGCTCGGTGGCGAACGCGGCCAGCCGGTGCGCCTCCTCGTCAGACAGATCCGAGAAGATCGGGATCGCCTTCAGTCGACTCTGATCCATTGGCATAGCGCGGGATCCTAACTACAAGGCCGCGATCGCTGCGGTGATCTCGCTCACACTCGATTTCGCGTCGCCGAACAGCATGCTGGTCTGCGGCTCGTAGAACAGCGGGTTGTCGATCCCCGCGAACCCGGAGGCCATCGAGCGCTTGAGGACGATCACGGATTGCGACTTGTCGACGTCGAGGATTGGCATCCCGTAGATCGGCGAGCCCGGCTCGTTCTTGGCGGCCGGGTTGGTGACGTCGTTGGCGCCGATCACGAGGGTCACGTCGGTCCGCTGGAACTCGGGGTTGACCTCGTCCATCTCCTTGAGCGCCTCGTAGGGCACCTGCGACTCGGCCAGCAGCACGTTCATGTGCCCTGGCATCCGCCCAGCGACCGGATGGATCGCGAACAGCACCCTGACGCCCTTGTCCTCGAGCGCCTTCTCGAGGTCGCGCACCGCGTACTGCGCCTGCGCGACGGCCATCCCGTACCCGGGCGCGATCACGACCTGGCGCGCGTAGGACAGCTGGATCGCGACGTCGTCGGGAGTGGTCGACTTCACCGGCCCGCGGTCGGAGTCCTCGCCTCCCGCGGGCGCCGCGACCTCGCCGCCGAACCCACCGGCGACGATCGCGGGCACCGAGCGGTTCATCGCCTTCGCCATCAGGTTGGTCAAGATCGTGCCCGAGGCGCCGACGATCATCCCGCCGACGATCAGCGCGGTGTTGTTCAGCGCGATTCCGGTCGCGGCCGCCGACAGCCCCGTGAACGCGTTCAGGAGCGAGATCACGACTGGCATGTCGGCGCCGCCGATCGGGAGCACGACCATGTTCCCGAGCAGCGCCGCCGTCACCAGGATCCCAAGGATGAACAGCGCCTGGGAGTGGGTACCGGAGGCGAGGATGATCGCGCTCGCGACCGCGATCACAAACAGCGCGCCGTTGATGATCGCCTGACCGGGAAGCTTGATCGGCCGGCTCGGGATGATCGCCTGGAGCTTCCCGAACGCGATGTTCGAGCCCCAGAACGAGATCGACCCGACGATCGCCGCGAACAGCGACGGGATCTCCACCTTCAGCGTGTAGTCGCCGCCGAAGTGGTGGCGGTACTCGACCCACGCGATGATCGCGACCGCGCCGCCGCCGACGCCGTTGAACAGCGCCACCATCTGCGGCATCGCGGTCATCTTCACCCGGCGCGCCGCGGGAAGCCCGATCGCGGTGCCCAGCAGCAGCGCGAGAATGATCAGGATCGGCGTCGAGGAGCCGTCCCAGACGTGCGGAGTCAGCAGCGTCGCGACGATCGCGATCGCCATGCCCGTGGCGGCGATCAGGTTGCCGCGGACCGCGGTGCGCGGTCCGGTCAGCCCGCTCATCCCGAGGATGAACAGCGAGAAAGCGACGATGTAGCAAACGTCGATGAAGTTCTGCTGCTGCAGGAAGATCGTGCCGGCGCTCACTGCTGCTTGTCCTCCTGCTTGGCACCCTCGGCGGTCGCCTCCGGCTCCGGGTCCGGCTTGCGCTTGAACATCTCGAGCATCCGGTCGGTCACGACGAAGCCGCCGACGATGTTGATCATCCCGAACGTGATCGCGATGAACAGCAGCAGGTGCTCGAGCCAGCCGCTGGCCACGTGCATCAGCAGCAGGCCGCCGAGCACGACGATCCCGTGGATCGCGTTCGTACCGGACATCAGGGGTGTGTGCAGCGTGTTCGGGATCTTCGAGATCACCGCGAAGCCGACGAATCCGGCCAGCACGAGAATTGCGATCTCGGTGACGAGTGTCACGACGTCCTCCTAGTTAGAAGCGGCGGGGGTGCTCGCCGCTTCCTTGGCGGCGGCATTGACGATTTCTCCCCCGCGGGTGATGCACGCTCCGGAGATCACCTCATCCTCGAAGTCGAGCTCGAGCTTGCCGCCCTTGACCATCAGCCCGAGCAGCGCCTCGATGTTCCGCGCGTAGAGCTGCGAGGCGTGCTCGGCCATCGTGCTCGGCACGTTCAGCGGCGCGGTGATGATCACGTCGTGGACGGTGATCGTCTGGCCGGGCTCCGACAGCTCGCAGTTGCCGCCCGCCTCGCCCGCGAGGTCGACGACGACCGAGCCCGGCTTCATCAGCTTGACGGCCTCCTCGGTGACGAGGATCGGCGCCCGGCGCCCGGGGACGAGCGCCGTCGTGATCGCGACATCGACCTTCCCGATCGCCTCGGCCATCAGCTCCTGCTGGCGCTGCTGCTGCTCGGGCGTCAGCTCCTTGGCGTAGCCGCCGGCGCCCTCGAGATCGCCGCCGAGGTCGAACTCGAGGAATTTGGCGCCGAGCGACTCGACCTGCTCCTTGACGGCCGCGCGGACGTCGAACCCCTGGACCACCGCGCCGAGGCGGCGGGCGGTCGCGATCGCCTGCAACCCGGCAACCCCTGCGCCGAGCACGAGCACGGTCGCAGGGCGGATCGTGCCGGCGGCGGTCATCAGCATCGGGTAGAAGCGGCCGAGCTCCTGGGCACCGATCAATGCGGCGCGGTAGCCGGAGATGTTCGCCTGGCTCGAGAGCGCGTCCATCGACTGCGCGCGACTGATCCGCGGGATCGACTCCATCGCGAAGCTGGTCGCGCCGGTCTGGGCGATCGCGCGGACGGCGTCGGCGTTGGTCAGGGGCTGCAGGAACCCGATCAGCGTCGTCTCCGGCGACAGTCGCTGAATCTCGTCCGGGGAGGGCGCCGCGACCTTGACGACGACGTCCGACGACCACACCTCGCCTGGGTCCTCGGTCATCCGCGCACCCGCCTCCTCGTAGTGGGAGTCCGGGAGTAGCGCGCCCGCGCCCGCGCCGCGCTCGACCACGACCTCGATCCGCTCCGCGCCGTCCTCGGCCGGGTCGCGCGTCAGCTTGCCCACCACTTCGGGCACGAGCGCGACACGTCGCTCGCCTTCGGCCGTCTCCTTGGGGACTCCGACCCGCATCGGGCGCGAGAGGCTAGCGATTTATGCGAGCTTGAGGCTCCAGCTCAACCGACGCCGATCGGCGCCAGCGCGACCGCGGCGAGCACGCCGATGTCTCCGGCGAGCGCGAGCGAGCCGCTCGAGACGTGCACGCGCGGGGCGGGCGCGGAGTGCGTCGGGGCGCGGGCACTCGACCGTGCCGGCCGGTGATGTTGCGGCACTCGGGCCTGGCTCGCGGGGCGACTCGGCGCGGCGTGATGCGTCGCCGGCAGCGGCACGGCGGCGAGCGGCAGCGGCTTGCGGGCGAGCGCCATCAGCGCCTCGCCGGTCACCCACACCGGGCTCTGATCGCTCGACCGCGAGTAGCGGACGTGGCCGTCGGGAGCGGTCAGCGAGCCGAGGTAGCCGAGCGCCCGGTCGACGGCGCCCGAGCCGGCCCCCGCGGCGAGCAGGCCCTGCACGGCCCAGGCGGTCGACTGGGCGTTCGAGTCCTCGCCCGGCTGGCTCGGGAAGCCGCCGTCGCGGTTCTGGTGGCGCTCGATGTACGCGGCCGCGCGCCCGTTCGAGCCGAGCGCCTCGAGCACGGCGCCGGTGTCGTCGACGTCACTGGTCCCGCCGGCGGTGCCGAAGTTGAAGCCGCCGTCGCGGTCCTGCTGACGGGCGAGCCAGCCGAGCGTCCTCGAGGACGGCGCGACCCCGGCCGCCTTCAGCGCGAGCACCGCGAACGCGGTCAGGTTCGTCTGGTCGGAGACCGAGCCGTTGGCGGCGATGTGGCCCTCGAGCGCGGTGACGGTGCTCGAGGCCGGGAGCCCGGCGGCGCCGAGGGCGAGGATCTTGCGCTCCAGCGAGCCCGCGTCCGTCTCGGTGTCTGAGGCGACGTAGGCGGCGAGGCTGTGGCCGTCCTTGACCACTCGCTGCGGGTTGATCCCCTCCGCCGCGAGCCCGAGCGCCGCCCAGCCCGAGTACAGCTGATTCGACGCCTGGCCGGGCGCGCCGCCGAGCCCGCCGTCGGCGTTCTGGGCGGACAGCAGGTAGGTCGTCGGGCTTGCCCCGGCCCGGCTCTGGCTCGGCTGGCTGGCGAGCGTGGCGGCGGCGCCGAGGACGACCGCGATTGCGATCGGGACCACCGACCCGCTCGGCGCGACCCACCGCACCTGCAGCCGGGTCGTGAACCGCCTGATAGACCGCAGCAGTGCGGGCCCGAACGCGAGCGCGAACACGAAGCATCCCGCGGCGTGCACGGCGTCGAAGCCGATCCCCTTGCCGACGTACACCCCGAGCTGTGTTGGGCTGTGGTCGCTGTAGGTGACCCAGTCTCCGAAGTCCTGGAGGGCCGTGAATCCGAACCCGACCACGGCGCACACGATCGCGAGCGGCCAGCGGCCGATCCGGCCCCTCGTCGCGACTGCGAGCCCCGCCCCGATCAGCCCGGTCGCCCCCCAACCGGCCATCTGCCAGGGCGTCCACGGTCCCTGGCCGAAGAAGAAGTTCGACACGAGCGCGGCGAGCGCCCCGACGACGAACCCCGGCCCGGCGCCGAGCGCGTATCCGGACACGAGCACGATGTCGGTCGTCGGTTTGACGTTCGGTATCGCCGCGAACGCGATCCGCCCGAGCGCCGCGAACGCGGCGAGCGTCGCCACCAGCGCCACGATCCGGGCGTCCGGGCGCGCGCGCTCGTACCAGGCGAAGCCGCCAAGCAGCCCGACCCCGAGGATCGCGAACGCTCCGAGCTGCCAGCTCACGCGGGGACCCCCGCACGGGTGGTTTCGGTCAGCATCGCGACGCCGGCCTCCGGGGTCAGCGCGCCGCCCGCGCCGCCCAGGATCCGAGCGGTCTCGGTCGCAAAGTACGTCCCGGTCGCGAGGATCTCAGCGGCCGACCCGTCGGCGATCGGAGCGCCGTCGGCGAGCAGCACGACGCGGTCGGCGAGCTCGGCGACGAACTCCGGGTCGTGCGTGGCCACGAGCACCGCGGCGTCGAGCCCGCGCAGCAGCGCTGCGAGCTCGTGCTTGAGCGCGCGGTCCATGCCGCGCGTGGGCTCGTCGAGGCAGACGACGGCCGGTGCCTGGCCGTCGGGGTGATCGAGCACGACCGCGAGCGCTAGCCGCTGCTTCTCGCCGCCCGAGAGGTCGCGAGGGTGGCGGGCGGCGAACGCGTCCGGGTCGAGGCCAGCTTTGCGTAGCGCGGGCGGGGACGCCTCCTCCCCGACAGTCTCGTGGACGAGGTAGTCGGTCGGGTTCTGAAGCAGCAGCGCGACCCGGCCGGACGTGGCGATCCGCCCGCGCGTTGGCTTCATCAGTCCGCCGGCGTGCCTCAGCAGCGTCGACTTTCCGGCGCCGTTGCGGCCCATCAGCGCGACCCGCTCGCCGGGGCTGATCGTGAGCGACGCCGCGCGGAGGATCGCGCGTCCGTTGCGTAGCTCGTGCCAGACGCCGTCGAACCGCAGCGCCGCGTCCTTCGGGCGGCGACGTGGACGCTTCCCGGCACGCTGTGGGTGCTCCAGGTCGTCCACGTCCGGAAGCAGGTTCTTCTTGCGTAGGGCGGCACGGGCGGATTTGACGCTCGGTGCGGGGCGCAGGCCCGCGCCCGAGAGCAGTCGCGCACCTGGGGTCGCGAGCTCCGGCGCGTCCGCGAGCGCCCACTCGAGGAAAGCGGCCGGTGGCGCGTCGCAGACGACCCGGCCGCGCGCCAGCGCGACCACGCGGTCGGCCGCGCCCAGGCACCGCTCGAGCCGGTGCTCGGCGAGCAGGATCGCGGTGTCCCGGTCCTCGTTCAGCCGGCGCAGCACGCCGATCAGCTCGTCGCCGGCGACGGGATCGAGCTGCGAGGTGGGCTCGTCGAGCACGAGCAGCGCCGGGTCGCCGGCGAGCGCGGCGGCGAGCGCCACCCGCTGCAGCTCGCCGCCGGATAGCTCCGAGGTCGGCCGGTCGAGCAGCTCGCCGATCCCGAGCGCCAGCGCCGCCTCCTCGACTCCGCGGGCGACGGTGCCCGGAGGCCGGCCCTGGTTCTCGAGCGGGAACGCGAGCTCGGCCCGGACGGTGCCCATCACGACCTGCGTCTCCGGGTCCTGGAACAGGCTGCCAACACCCGCGGCGAGCTCGCCGGGTCCGTGCTCGCGGGTGTCCAGGCCCGCGGCGCGGGCGCGTCCCGCAAACGTGCCGCCGTGGAAGTGGGGCGCGAGCCCGTTGGCGACCCGGAGCAGGGTCGACTTTCCCGAGCCGGAGTCCCCGGCCAGGACGACCAGCTCACCCGCTTCGACCTCGAGCGTGACATCGCTCAGCGCGGGCGACTCCGCCCCCGGGTAGGTGTAGCTGACGCCGTCGAGCTCGAGCGCGATCACCGGTCGATCCCCCGGCGCTCGGCGAACGGGAGGAGCGCCGCTGCGAGGAGCGCCGCGGCCAGCGCCCACTCGGGCGCCGCGAACGGCGCGTACAGGGTTGGATACGCGTGGAACGGTTCGAGGCCGACGGCCCGCCCCGCGATTGACAGCCCGAGGATCGCGATCGCCGCGGCGCCGAACGCGAGGTCGTGGCGCGAGTACGGCCGGCTGACTCGGGCCGGACGCCGGGCGCCGCCGTAGCCGCGCACCTCGAGCGCAGCGGCGACGTCAAGCGCCCGGTCGAGCAGCCCCGCGGTCGCGGCGCGCAGCAGCGCGGCCCGCGACGGCGGCCGTCCCGGCCGGCACCGCTGGGCGTCGGCGAGCCGGTGCGAGTCACGGATCAGGATCGGCACCATCCGCGTTCCGATCGTCGCGGTCAGCGCCGAGCGGAACGAAACCCGACGGAACACCCGCAGGATCTCGTCGGGGTCGACGGCCGCGGTGTAGAGCGCGCCACACAGGATCAGCGCGACCGCCCGGAGCCCGAGGATCGCCCCGTACGCGGTCGCCTCGAGCGTCACGTCCGTCTGCCCGAGCACCGGGAGGTCGCCAAGCCTGAGGATCACGGTCAGGCCGTCGCGGACGACGAGCGCGTTGACGATCATCACCGCCAGCCCCAGCACGACCGCGAACCTCGCCGCGCGGACGAGCTCCCGCCCGACCCCTGCGGCCACACCGGCGAGCACGATCGCGAGCGCTGTCGCGCCGAGCGCCAGCGGCGCCGACAGCAGTAGCGAAGCGGCGCCCAGCGACAGGCAATAGGCGGCCGCCACTCCCGCGCGGGCCGCATGCAGCGGACTTGCGCGGCGGCGGTAGCTCAACTCGCTCCTTGGAGCGGGACCGGGATCGTGGCTGAGCCCTGGACCGCAACCGCGAAGTGGTCGCGGAGCGCGGCCGGCTTGACCTGGGACGCCGCGGCGTTGACCCCGGCGATGTCGGTGCCCGTGATCAGCCAGGTCGGCACGTCGGAGCCCTCCGCGGTCGCCGCGATCAGGCCGGCCCCGGCGCCGAGCGTGCGCGCTTTGTTGCCGTGGGGGTCGAGCAGCGTCAGGGCGGAGCCGCCCGCCGCGAACTTCGCGTAGACCCCGCTGGCGGCGGGCCCCTGCTCGAGCAGGCTGGCGACGATCTCAGGGCGGATGTCGCGCCAGGTGCCGACCACTACCCCGAGCGAGTCGGTGCCCGAGCCCGTCCCGATCTGCTGGGTCGCGAGCGGAACCCCGAGCGAGCTGAGCTCGTCGGACACCCGCTTGCACGCGGCGCTCACGTCGCTCGCGCACTGCAGCACCGTCGGGAACCGCCGGCCGCCGGTCCCGTGCAGGAACGGCTCCGGGAACGAGCCGACGACGGCCGGGATCGTGTCGGTCGCAGCCCAGTCGTGCAGGTCCCACCAGATCCGGTCGCCCTTGTTGACCGACGTCGACGCCGCTCCCTGCGAGGCCTGGATCCCGTTGACGTAGTAGAACCAGTCGCGCCGGTTCGAGGTACCCGACTGGCCGTCGATCGATTGGACGAACCCGCCGCCGTACTTGAGCGAGACGTTGACGTGCCGCTCGAGCAGTCGCATCACCGTCTCGGATCCGGTGACCTTCTTCTCGGTGACCTGGGCGACCCGTGTTCCGCCGAAGTTCTTTGTGACCGTGACCGTGACGTCGGAGGTCCCTGAGCCGGCGCCGAAGCCGCAGCCGGCGATGGCGACCGCTGCCGCGGTCGCCATCGCCGTGTACGCGGTCCTGCTGATCACTTCGCGATCTTGAACTCCAGCCGCAGGCCGGGGCGGAGCTTGATCTCGCACGCACCGGTGCTCGCGGGCTTGCCGTTGACGAGGACCTCCCAGAAGTCCTTCGAGCTTGGCGGCTTCACGCCGAGAACCGAGCTGATGAACACGTCGTCGTACTTGCCGTACCACTTCGCCGTCCACTTGCCATGTGTGGCGACGTCGAGCGCGCCGGCGGCGGTGTTGCCGGGACATTTCCCGCGCGGGGCCCCGCCCTTCCTGACCGAGCCCTGCTCGCCGTGCTCTTTCGTCGGCGGCAACAGCGTCTTCGTCAGGGTCTTGATCGAGACCTTCACCCCCGAGCCGAATGCTTGCACCGCCGTCGGCGCAAGCAAGGCGCATGCCAGCACGAGCGTGCTTGAGAGAACGAGTCCAACCTTCTTCATCAGTGCCACCCCTTTCCACGAGGGCGTATGGGCTTGCGGTCGGGCCTGGTCTCCTGGCTTACGGGCCTACCGGCCGCGCCTTCCCGGGAGAACGATTGCTCGCCGGTGGCAGAGTGCGGTCGGCTTCCCCGATCACAGTGGCGGGTCCGCGCCGGATTCCCACCGGCTTCCCATCACCACGACCTTGAACGGAGCGGATCGTATCGCGCCTCGTGGCGTCCGATCGCGCGCGCAAGCAGGGCAATCGTCTCGAACGGTCGTTGTTCGATCGCCGCTCTGGTGAAGCGGATGACGACGATCCCCTTCTCCGTCAGCAGCCTGGCGTCGCGTCTGCGGTCGGCCTCGAAACGGGCGCGGCCGCCGTGCGTGCCGTACGAGTCGACCTCGACCGCGAGCCGGAGATCGGGCCAATAGAAGTCGAGGCGGTAGCCGAGGATCGGGACCTGCGGCTGCGGCTCGGGCAGGCCGGCCGCGCGGATCAAGGCGAGCAGGCGTTCTTCGGGGGGCGAGTCGGTGCGGGTGTCGTCGATGTGAGCGTTCGCGACGCGGGTGAGGCGGGCACGACCGGGGTGGTTGCCCGCGCGCGCGAGGAGCTCGGCGATCTCGACGCGCGTCAGGAGCCGGAGCGCGAACAGCCCCTCGTCGAGGAGCCGCTCGATGTCGCGGTCGGGAAGGGTCGCGGCTACGTCGAGCAGGGAGCGGGCCGGGGAGGTGATCGGAAGGCCGTGATGCGCGCGGACGTCCCTGGGCGTGAGGATGCGGCTGCGATGGAGCTTGACGCCGGCCGGGGCGCAGAAACCGCGCTCCCCAGGGATGGTCACGTGGATCGGCCGCGCGGTCCCGGGGCGCAGTCCCCATAGCGTGACGGCGCTGTGATGGGAGAGGAGCGCGCCGTCGCCGCACGCGAGGAGCGCGGCGGTCTCGAGTGCGAGGGGGAGCTCTGAGGTCTGGGGCGCCGCGTAGACGCCGTCGTGGACTCGCTCCAGCCGACCCGAGCGCACGCGGCGCGCGATCGCGCTCGCGCTCACCCCGCACGCCAGCAGTTGTGCGCGGGAGGCTCGAGCACGTTGGCGGTCGGTGATCGCCTCGATCCGGGCAGCGATTGGAGCCCGTGGATCGACAGTTACTCGCCCCTCTCCCAGGAGCTCAACGGTCCGGGGCGAGGAGGCGTCGGTTTCCGACACCTGCTCGCCCCGCGTCCGCGCCGCGGGGGTTGGGGGGCGATTACGTGTCGCTGGACGATGGATCCCCACACTCTTCATAGCCCGCAGCAGCAGAAATCCTCCCCCGACCTAAACTCCGACCCAGCGATGACCGTCAATCTCACGCGCATCTACACGCGGCTCGGGGACTCGGGCGAGACGCACCTCGGCGACATGAGCCGGGTGGCGAAGACGCACCCGCGGATCGAGGCGTACGGGACGGTCGACGAACTCAACGCGCAGATCGGCGTGGCGCTGACGATCGATGACCTTCCGCAGCAGTACGCCCCCTGGCTCAACCGGATCCAGAACGACCTGTTCGACGTCGGCGCCGACCTCTCGGCCCCCGAGGACCCGGACTCCACTCGCGAGCGGCTGAGGGTGATCCCGGCCCAGACCGAATGGCTCGAGCAGCGCTGCGACGAGGTCAACGAGACGCTCAAACCGCTGAAGTCGTTCGTGCTCCCCGGCGGCACGAGGGCGGCGGCGCACCTCCACGTCTGCCGGACCGTCTGCCGGCGGGCCGAGCGGCGCGCGATCGCGTGCGGCGATGAGCTGAACGCCGAGGTCGTGCGCTACCTGAACCGGCTCTCGGACCTGCTGTTCATCCTCAGCCGCGGCGCCAACCAGGGCGACGAGCCGCTCTGGGAGCCCGGCCGCTACCGCTGAGCGGCCTAGAAACCGAACCTACGGCTGCCGCGTGATCACGATTTCGGGCACGACGCCGGTGCGTCGGACGTGCGCGTACTGCTCGACGTCCTCGGGGCACGCGACCTCGACCTCGACCTCGGCGACCGGCTCGAACCGAGTCGTCTCGTACAGCAGCTCCTGATATCCGGGCACGCCCTCGACGGTCCCCTCGATGTCGAGATCGTGGGAGCCGCAGCGCAGCGTCCACAGCTGGCCGCGCGCGAGCTTCTCGGCGGTCAGCTTCGTCGGCGTCGTGTCGGTGCCGCCGTCGATCCCGGCGCCGTCGATCCGGATCGTCGCGTTGGCGCTGTCGAGCGCGCGCGCGAGCCGCTCGAGGTTCCGGCGGTACGGGGCGGGCACGATCGAGACGGGCCCATGCGCCGCGGTGCGTCCGCGGAGCGCCTCGGCGACCGGCCCGACGAGCACGAACTCGACCTTGTTGGCGTGGAGCCACCTCAGCACCGCGACGGCGCTCGGGTCGAGGTGCTCGAACCCGTGCTTCGTGGCGGCTGGACGGTCGTCAATCTGCGGGGAACGGCGTTTGAGCAGCATGGGATTGCGTTTCGCGCCCCGGCTGCGGACTCCTTCCTGCGGACCTAAACCGGAGTCGCGTCGATCCGCGCGATCCGCCGCATCACTCCCGGCGCGAACCGCGACACCGCATGCATCAGCTTCGCTTCGGGCGTGATCACCGCGACGGGCCGGTCGGCGCCGATCGCCTCGACGATCTCCTCGGCGACCTGAGCGGGCGTGAAGTTCCGGCGCTGGTAGCGGTCGGTGACGTAGCCGGCGAGTCGCTCCTGCTCGGCCTCGCTGCGCCCGACCCACTGCGTCGTCCGGGTGATGTTGGTCGCGATGAACCCGGGGCAGACGGCGGTGACGCCGATCCCCCACGGCTCGAGCTCGGCCCGAAGGCATTCGCTCAGCATCAGCACCGCCGCCTTCGTGGTCGAGTACGCCGGGAGCGCGCGGTTCGGGGAGAACGCCGCCGCCGAGGCGGTGTTGACGATCTGTCCCCCCTCCCCCTGCTCGAGCATCGCGCGACCGAACAGGCGGCTCCCGTACACGACCCCCATCAGGTTGATCGACACGATCCGCCGCCACTCGTCAAACCCCGTATCGAGGAAGCTTCCGGCGATCCCGATGCCGGCGTTGTTGATGACGATCTGAGGCACCCCGTGATCGGCGACGACGGTATCCGCCAGCCGCTCCATCGCGGCCTCGTCGGACACGTCGCACTCGAATGAGTGCGCGCCGTCGATCGTCGCTGCCACACTCGCCGCCCCGTCGCCGTCACGGTCGACGACCAGCACCCGCGCACCGTGTGCGGCCAGCTCGCGCGCCGTCGCGGCGCCGATCCCGCTCGCGGCGCCGGTGACGAGCGCGAGCCGGTCGCGGAGCTGCTCGACGCCACCGCCGCGGACCCACGGAGGCCGACCGCCAGCCGCCCCCTCCCCCGCCTCGACCTCGTCCACGAACTCCTCGATCCATCGGGCGATCCGCTCGGGCTGCGCGCGCGGCGCCCAGTGACCGGCACCGACGATCCGCCGGCGCAGCCTCGGGGCGTAGCGCTCCGCCAGGTCGTAATAGCCGGGCGAGATGAAGCGATCGCCGGTCGGGACCACAAGCTGCACCGGCACGTGAGCAACCGCGTCCTTACGGGGACGCAGCGCGCGCCGCGGCATGTTGCGCCGGTAGAGCTTCGCCCCGGTGACGGCGTCGAGCGGCAACGTCGGTCGTGGATCGTCGTCGCCGACGGGGACCCGCTCGAGGTTGCGCAGCGCCCAGCGCCAGCGGTCCGGGGACCACAGGACGCGCCAGAACAGCGTCGGCCCGCCAGGCGCGAGCAGCACGAGGATGTACCACGACCGCCGCAGGCGGCCGAGCCACTGCAGCACGTGCCCTCCTCGCAACAGCTCGTCCCCGGCCATCGCCACCTGGTCGAGCGAGGGCGCCGCGATCGCGGTGAAGGACAAGAGCCGGCCGGCAAACCGCGGCTGCGTAGCGAACTCCCACCCCTGGAGCCCGCCCCAGTCGTGACCGACCAGATGCACCGGCCGACCCGGCGCGACCGCGTCCGCGACCGCCAGCAGGTCATCACCTAGCCGCTCGAAGTCATACGCGGCGTTCCCGCGCGGGCGGTCCGACTCACCGGCCCCCCGCACGTCGTACGAAACGACATGGAACCGCTCCCGCAGCCTGGCGAGCACGGCATTCCACATCTCCTTGGTATCGGGATAGCCGTGGACGAAGACGACCACCGGTCCGCCAGGCTGGCCGGACTCCTGGACGGCGAGCTCGACGCCGCCGCTCGCAACTCGTCGAGTCGCGGCCACGATCAGATCGCGATCTGGGCGCCCATGATCACGGTTCGCTCCGTCGGCAGCCCGAAGGCCTCGATCGGGCTCGCCGCGTTCCGAGCCATCAGGATGAACAGCTTCTTGCGGAACGTGCCCAGCAGCGAAGCGTCGGTCGCGGTCAGCGCGATGCGGGACACGAAGTACGAGGCCTGCTCGAGGTCGAGGCTGCGCTCGAGCAGCCCCTGCTTGCGGGCGAGCTTGAGCATCGCCGGAACGTCGAGCTTGTCGTGGTAGCCGTTGCGGATCGTCACGTGGAAGACCTTGCACAATCCGCGCCCGAGCCGCTGCACGGCGAAGCGGTCGAACGGCTCGACGTGCGGGATGCTCACGGTCTCGACCGACACGATCACCACCTTCTGGTGCAGCGTGTGGTTGAACTCGACCTCGGCGCGCAGCGCCAGCGGCGTAGTTTGCTTGTTCGGGTTGAGGAACACGGCAACGCCCGGCACCCGGATCAGCGGCGGCTCGCTGTTCGGAAGCTGGTCGAGGAACTCGCCGAGCGAGCCCTCCTGCGCGATCCGCTTGGCCGTCACCACGCTCTGGCCGCGCCGCCAGTTGATCATCACGAGGGCCAGCACCGCGCCGATCACGAGCGGCAGCCACGCGCCGTGGCCGATCTTCGCCAGGTTGGCGGTGAAGAACGCCGTCTCGACGGTCAGGAACAGGATCGCGACCGGAACCAGCTTGCGCCTTGGCGTCCGCCATAGCAGCCGCGCGACGGCTAGGAACAGCAGTGTGTTGAGGATGAACGTGCCGGTCACCGCGACGCCGTAGATGTCGCCCAGGCGATTCGAGTTGCGGAACACGAGCGTCAACGTCAAGACTCCGACGCACAGGGCCCAGTTGACCGCCGGGACGTAGATCTGCCCCTCCATGTCGGAGGTATGAAGGATCTTCAGCCGCGGGAGGAACCCGAGCTGCACCGCCTGCTTGGCGACCGAGAACGTCCCGGAGATCACCGCCTGCGAGGCGATCACGGTTGCGAACGTCGCGAGGATCACCATCGGCCACTGCCCCCACCCCGGGACCATCGAGTAGAACGGGTTGAACGCGTTCGTGTTCGTGGTCGCGTGTGGGTGCTGCATGATCCACACGCCCTGGCCCAGGTAGTTGAAGATCAGTGCCGGCAGCGCGACCCCGTACCAGCCCAGCCGGATTGCCGACGCGCCGAAGTGGCCGCGGTCGGCGTACAGCGCCTCCGCCCCCGTCACCGCCAGTACGACACCCCCGAGCGTCAGGTATCCCGCGGCCCCGTGGCCGAACAGAAACCGGATCCCCCAGCTCGGCGACAGCGCCTGGAACACCGCCGGATGCTTGACCACCTGGCTGATCCCAAGCACACCGATCGTGATGAACCACACCAGGATCACCGGCCCGAACAGCCACCCGATCCGGCCCGAGCCGAACCGCTGGAGCACGAACAGTCCGAGCAGGATCACGACCGCGAGCGGCACGATCAGGTGCTCGAGGCTCGGCGTCGCGACCTGAACTCCCTGGAGCGCCCCGAGCACCGAGATCGCCGGCGTGATGATCCCGTCGCCGAAGAACAGCGCCGCGCCGAAGATCCCGAGCGTCACGAGCACGACCGCGTGGGCGACCCGGTTGCGCTTCAGCAGCGCCGTCAGCGCCATGATCCCGCCGTCTCCGCGGTTGTGCGCGCGCATGATGAAGCCGGCGTACTTGATCGAGACGATCACCATCAGCGCCCAGAAGATCAGCGACACCACACCGTAAACGCCGGCCGGAGTCGGATGGGCCGCCGCGCTATGGGTGGTGAAGATCGCCTGCTCGGTGTACAGCGGGCTGGTGCCGATGTCGCCGTACACGACACCGAGTGCCCCGAGCGCGAGGACCGCCTTGCCGGCGTGGGTGATTACGTCACGTTGCGAGTCCTCGAGCGCCGCGAACCGGCGCAGCTGCTCCTCCTCCGATGCGCCGTCGTCGTCGTCGTCGGGCGACCAGTAGCCGAGCTTGTGGGCGGCCATGTTGAGGCTCGGCTTCTGGAACGGGCGCTTGCTCGCGCGGACGTCGGCGTCGCCGTCAGCGCGACCCTCGAGGTCAACCTTGTGAGCCGCCTCGTGCAGCGTCTTCCTCCGAGTGGACCGGTCGGTCATGTACGGCTCAGGCTAGCCGACCCCGACCCCGCAAAACCCGCGTGTTCACGGGCTTCACGAGTCAGTCATGCAAATGGAAGGGCAACGAGGCCACCACCACATCCGTGCGCGCCTTCAGCACCGCCTCGAGCAGCCGGCCGCGCTGGTTGTGAAGGATCTCGTGCCTGCGCTTGCGCGGGACGATCAGCGGGATCAGGACCGTGATCGTCGCGTCCTCTCCCTCGACCGACCGGACGTACCGCAGGACGGTGCGGACGAGCGAGCGCTGGGGATCGAGCAGCACCTCGATCGGGACGGGCGTGTCCCAGTCGTTCCAGGCGTCCTTGATCTGCTCGGCCTCCTGCTCGTCTCCCGCGACCGCCACCGCCACCACCGTATGGCCGATCGACAGGGCTGCGCTCAGCGCCCGTTCGGTGAGCACGCTCACGGTCGTCGTCGGAACCACCACGATGCTCTCGCGCCTGCGCGGTGGGGGCGGCGTCTTGCCGAACCTGAGCTCCTTCGCGACCTCGCTGTAGTAGCGCTCGGTATTCCAGAACAGGAGCATCAGCAGCGGGATCGTCAGCACCACAACCCACGCCCCCTCGAGGAACTTCGTGAACAGGAACACGGCGACCGCCACCGCGGTCATCACCGCCCCGGTCCCGTTCAGCACGACTCGTCTCTTCCACCGTCGTGGCCGGTCGGTGAACCAGTGCTTGACCAGCCCCACCTGGCTGATCGTGAAACCGACGAACACCCCGATCGTGAACAACGGAATCAGCTTGAACGTCTCCGCGTTGACTGCCACGAGCAGCGCCGCGGCGAGGATCGCGAGCACGACGATCCCGTAGCGGTAGACCGGACGCTCCGCGCGCAGGTAGAAGAAGTGCGGCAACCGGTGGTCCTTCGCGAGCAGGCTCATCAGCACCGGCAGCCCACCGAAGCTGGTGTTGGCCGCGAGCCCGAGCACCAGGCAGACCGCGAGGTTCGAGACATAGAACGCCCAGCCGGTCCCGAACGAGCCCGCCGTCACCTGGGCCAGCAGCGTGACGCCGCCGCGGGGCACGTAGTCATGGGTGCTGATCAGGAGCGAGAGGCCGACGAGCATCACGCCGAGCAGCACCCCGAGCGAGATCTCGGTGCGCTGAGCCGTTCTGACCCGCGGCTTGCGGAACGCGGGGACCCCGTTCGAGATCGCCTCGACGCCGGTGACGGCCGAGCATCCCGACGCGAACGCCTTCAGCAGCAGCGCGATCCCGAGCGTCTCCGTGGCCGGGAAGTGCAATGGCTTCCCGATCACCGCCACCGGGTGTGAATGGACGGCGCCGAGGATGATCACGGAGAGCATGCTCACGATGAACACCAACGTGGGAATCAGCAGCAGCCGCGCCGACTCGGCGATTCCGAACATGTTGACCCCAGTCAGCAGCACCAACCCGATCAGCGAAACAAGCAGCAGGTGGTGCGACAGCGCCGGGAACACGCTGGCGAGGCTCGCCGCGCCAGCGGCGAGGCTGACCGCGACCGTCAGCACGTAGTCGACGACCACCGCCGCGGCCGCGAGCAGGCTCGGCCACCGTCCGAGGTTCGCCTTCGCGACCGAATAGGCACCGCCGCCCTCGGGGTGAGCCTCGATCACCTGCGAGTAGGAGACGACGAGCAGCACGAGCATCGCCGTAATCACGAGCGTGACGGGGACGACGTCGTGCAGCGCCGCCAGTGCCCGCGGCCACCAGCACGAGCACGATCGCCTCGGGCCCGTACGCGACGCTCGACAGTGCGTCGAGGCTCAGGGCGGAGAGCCCGCCCAGAACCCCGAGCTCATGCCCCTCCTCGCTGTGCTTGCCCCTCGCGCGCAGGGGGCCGGTACGCGACGCCCTCAATCTCACGTTCCCGGCCCCCGCTCGCGGCTACAGAAGCCCGTTGGCCTGTAGGAACTCCCGCGCGACCTGCGGATACGGCTGCTGGTCGAGCGCCACCGCGGCGTTCATCTTCTGGATCGCCGGGATCGTCAGCAGCGCGCTCACCTTGTTCAGCGTCGCCGCGAACTCCGGTCCCTCGGCCGCGATCACCTTCTTCGACACGATCGGTGCGACGTTCTGGAAGCCGAACACGAACTTCGGGTCGGTCAACACCTTGTACTTGTTGGTCGTGAGCTGCGGGTCGGTCGTGAACACGTCCGAGACCTGCACCTGCCCGGTGTCGAGCGCCTTGTACGTGAGGCCGATCGCGAGCGGCACGAACGTCGGGTTCAGCCCGTAGTCCTGCTTCAGGCCCACGAGCCCCTGTGTGCGGGTCGCGAACTCGGGCGCGCCGCCCAGCTTCACCGATTTGCCGAGCGCCTTCAGGTCGGCGATCGTCGTGAGGTTGTGCTGGTTCGCGTACGACTTCAGCGTGCCGAGCGCATCAGAGTCGTAGAACGGGGTCTTGTCGAGCAGCGTGAAGCCGTGCTGCTCGGCCCAAGCCTTCGCCTGCGTGTAGGCGTCGGCGGCGCTCTTCGGCGGCGCGTTGATCCCCGCCACCGCCGTCAGCAGCGTCCCGGTGTACTCGGGATACATGTCGATCTGACCCGACTTCAGCGCCTTGTATGTGATCTCCGAAGAGCCGATGTTCCCCTTCACGTTCACTTTGTAGCCCTGCGCGGCCAGCGCCTGCGCGTACAGCGAGCCGAGGATGTACTCCTCGGTGAAGTTCTTGTCGCCGATCGTCACCGGCGGCTTGCCGAGGCCAGGTCCATTCGCGGCCGCGGGCGGGTTCCCCGCCACCGCGGCGACGCTCGCAGAGTTGGCCGGCGTGGTGGCCGTCTGGCTCGTGGCCGTTCCGGAGCCCGTAGACGAGCTGCCGCACGCCGCCAGCAGCACGGTGCAGGTGGCAGCCACGGCTGCCACCCCCCCATTCATTCGATATGTGCGCCTCCGCCTCATCTGTTCCTCCTGGTTGTTGTGCGATTCCTATGCGACCTCGGTGACGGGTGCAAACGACGGCGCCGGCTCCTGGCCGCCGCCGAGCCGCAGCCCGCGGGGAGTCAGCAGTCGCTGGACCACCGACAGCACGAGGTCGACCAGTAGCGCAAGCGCCGCGATGCAGATCGCCGCCCCGAGCACGCCCGACAGGTGGTAGCTCGTCTCGTTGTTGATGATGTCCCCGAGGCTGCCGCTGTAGCCGGTCAGAGCCGCGATCGTCGTCGTCGAGACGACGAACAGCGCGGCGGTGCGGATCCCCGCGAAGATCAGCGGGACCGCGAGCGGCAGCTCGACCCGCATCAGGACCTGGAAGCCCGTGAGGCCCATCCCCCGCGCGGCGTCGACGACGTCGCGCTCGACGCCGCTGATCGCGACGTACGCGTTCGTGATGATCGGGGGGACCGCGAGCACGACGAGCGCGAGCTCGACGTTGCGAAGCCCCAGCCCGAGGAACGCGACCCCGATCGCGAGCACCGCGAGGCTCGGCAGCGCCCGCCAGACGTTGCCGAGGTTGATCGCCACAAACGAGCCGCGGTGGACGTGTCCGAGCCACAGCCCGATCGGTAGCCCGATCGCGGTCGCGATCGCGATTCCGATCCCGGCGATCTTGAGCGTCTCAAGCGTCAGGTGCACGAGCGTCGGCAGGTGGGGCGCGCCGGGGATCTGCCCGTTGCGGCCGATGAACTTGAACGCCTCGACGAAGTCGTTCATCAGCCGACCCGCGTCCAGGGCGTGATCACGCGCTGCGCGAGCACCAGCAGCGCGTCGGCGGCGAGCGCGAGCGCGACCGCCATCGCGCCGGCGACGATCAACTCGGTCTTGAACACCTCGTTCGAGATCGCAGTGAGGATCGGCACGCCGAGCCCCTCGTTGTCGATCAGCGCCGCGACCGTCGCGAGCGAGATCACCGTGACCGTCGCGATCCGCAGGCCGGCGATGATCGCCGGCGCCGCCAGCGGCAGCTCGACCCGCAGCAGCGACTGCGTCGAGCCCATGCCCATCCCTCGCGCCGCGTCGCGGACCTCGGGCGGCACCTCGCGCAGGCCGGTGAGCGTGTTGCGGAACAGGATCAGCAGCGTGTACGAGACGAGCGCGATCTCGGCGGTCGCGCGGGTCAGGCCGGTCGCCGGCGCGAGCAGCTCGAACAGCGCCAGCGACGGGATCGTGTAGAGAATCGAGGTGAGGATCATCACCGGCCGCTCGAGCCACCCTCGCCGGTAGGCGAGGAGCGCGAGCGCCATCGAGATCACGAACCCGATCGCGACCGCGATCACGGTCAGCACGATGTGCTGACGGAGCGCGGGCCACAGGACGGTGCCCCAGTTGCGCGAGACCCAGTTCGGGCAGAACAGCCGGTTCGCGCGCTCGCACGCGAACGCCGAGGACCCGCCCCCGAAGTTCGGGATCACCGGTTGGACGGCGGCCAGGATCATCGGTTCAGCAGTCCCCCGAGCAGCTCGAGCGTCACGACGCCGGCGACCTTCCCATCCTGGTCGACGACCGCCAGCGGCCGCGATCCCTCTGCCAGCAGCTGCGAGAGCGCGTCGCGGACGGTCATCGAGAGCGGCAGCCGCGGGCCCTCCGGCCGGGCTCCGTTCGGCGCCAGCAGGTGGACGTCGGCGAGCGTCGACAGGCCGAGGCGCTTCAGCGCCCTGTCAGCGCCGACGAACTCCGCGACGAACTCGTCCGTGGGATTCATCAGCACATCCGCCGGGGTGTCGTACTGCGCCAGCGTCCCGCCCTGCCGGAGGATCGCGATCTTGTCCCCCATCTTGATCGCCTCGTCAATGTCGTGGGTCACGAACACGACGGTCTTGCGCACCAGCTCCTGGAGCCGCAGAAACTCGTCCTGGAGGTGGGCCCGGTTGATCGGGTCGATCGCGCCGAACGGCTCGTCCATCAGCATCAGCGGCGGGTCGGCCGCGAGCGCGCGCGCGACCCCGACGCGCTGGCGCTGCCCGCCGGACAGCTGGGCCGGATAGCGCGGCCCGATCTCGCCGGGGTCGAGCCCGATCAGCCCGAGCAGCTCGGCGACGCGCGTCGCGATCCGCCGCTTGTCCCACCCCAGCAGCTTCGGGACGGTCGCGATGTTGTCGGCGACCGTGAGGTGCGGGAACAGCCCGATCTGCTGGATCACGTACCCAATCGATTTGCGCAACTCGTTCGGCTCGCGCTCGAGCACGCTGTGCCCGCCGAGCAGGATGTCCCCGCTGGTCAACGGGATCATCCGGTTGATCAGCCGCAGCGCGGTCGTCTTGCCGGAGCCGGACGGGCCGACCAGCACGCACACCTCGCCGGCTGGGACGCTCAGCGACAGATCCGAGATCGCCGGCTCGCGCTGGCCCGGATAGGCCTTCGAGACGTTGCGGAGCTCCAGGTCGGCGGCCTGCGGGAACCCCGACGGCCCCTGCGATTGGGCGGAGTTTGCAGCGGGCAAAGAGAGAAACCGGACCGGAGTGCCGGACTAGCCTACTGGTGTACCCCGTATGACCCATCTCAGTCGCCACAGACGCCTGCTGGTGCTCGGCATCTGCTGCATGAGCCTGCTGATTGTCGGCCTCGACACGACGATCGTCAACGTCGCGCTGCCCTCGATCCACCGGGCGCTCAACGCCTCGGTCTCCGGGTTGCAGTGGACGATCTCCGCGTACACGCTGGTGCTCGCCAGCCTGCTGATGCTGGCGGGATCGACCGCGGATCGGATCGGCCGGCGGCTGGTGTTCCAGATCGGCCTGGTGGTGTTCTCGCTCGGCTCGCTGCTGTGTGGCCTCGCGCCAAGCCTCGGCTTCCTGATCGCAGCACGGGTGGTGCAGGCGATCGGCGGCTCGATGCTCAACCCGGTCGCGATGTCGATCATCCGCAACACGTTCGAGGATCCGCGCGAGCGCGCCCACGCGATTGGCGCGTGGGGCGCGGTGTTTGGGCTGAGCATGGCGCTCGGCCCGGTGGTCGGAGGCGCGCTGGTCGACGCGAGCAGCTGGCGCGCCGTGTTCTTCGTCAACGTCCCGATCGGGCTCGCGGCGATCGTGCTGACGGCGCTCTACGTCCCGGAGTCACGCGCCGCGCGGCCGCGGCGGCTGGATCCGGTCGGCCAGCTGCTGGTGATCGTCGGGCTTGCCGCGCTGACGTTCGCGATCATCGAGGGCCCGAGCGCCGGCTGGAGCTCGCCCCAGACGATCGGCGTGTTCGCGCTGGCGGCGGTCTCCCTGATCGGGCTCGTCCCGTATGAGCTTCACCGGTCCGATCCGCTGATCGAGATGCGCTTCTTCCGCAGCGCGCCGCTGTCGGGGGCGAGCGTGATCGCGATCCTCACGTTCGCCGGGATCGGCGGATTCTTGTTTCTGAACACGCTCTACCTCCAGGAGGTGCGCGGGCTGTCTCCATTCCACGCGGGCCTGTACCTACTCCCGATGGCGGCGATGATCGCGATCTTCGCTCCGATCTCGGGGCGAATCCTCGGAAGCCGGGGCGCCCGGCTGCCGATCGCGGTCGCGGGCGTGGCGATCGCCGCGGCCGGCCTGATGCTGACCCAGATCTCCGCGACGACGACGTTCTCCTACCTGGTGGTCGCCTATGTCCTGTTCGGAATCGGCGCCGGGCTGGTCAACCCGCCGATCACGAACACGGCCGTGACCGGCATGCCTGCCGCCCAGGCCGGCGTCGCCTCGGCCGTCGCCTCGACCAGCCGCCAGCTCGGGATGACCCTGGGGGTGGCCGTGATCGGCGCGGTCAGCGCCGGTGCGATCACCGGCGCGCTCGGCGGCGACTTCGCGTCGGCGACCCACGCGGGCTGGTGGATCATCGCCGGCCTCGGCGTCGGGATCCTTGTGATCGGGCTGCTGACCACCGGGAGTTGGGCGAAACGGACCGCGCGCAGGGCGGCAGAGAACTTCGAGGACCACCCGCACCCGGTCCCGTACCGCGCCGGGACGCCGGCGCCGGTGCGCTCGTAGCGGGACCTACGCCGGCCGGACGCTCTGCTCGTACCGGAAGACGTTGTGCGGGTCGTACTTGGCCTTGATCTCGCGCAGACGCGGGTAGTGCTCGCCCCAGTAGGCGGTCTCCCAGTCCGTGGCGTCGGCGTTCGGCACGTTGACGTACGCGCCGTTGACATACGGCCGCAGCGCCTCGCTGAACTCGGCCACCCAGGCGAGTGCCCTG
The DNA here is from genome assembly GCA_963788565.1 of uncultured Solirubrobacterales bacterium. Classification (GTDB taxonomy): domain Bacteria; phylum Actinomycetota; class Thermoleophilia; order Solirubrobacterales; family Solirubrobacteraceae; genus Palsa-465. The sequence goes on from CAWBHJ010000004.1 coordinate 559,654, forward strand.
GGCGTGATTTCGTCGCCGTTCCAGCCCGCTCCCGGCTCGGCGTAGAACAACGCATCGCGGTGCACGAACGCCGATCCTCCGGACGGCGGCTCCGTCATCGCACCGCCGAGACTCGAGCAGAAGTAATCGCTCGCCGCCGATGGCGCGGCGGCCGAATACTTGGCAACCAGGTCGATCGCCTCCGCTGGGAACGGCGCGGTGATGAACTGCGAGTTGAACTTCCAGTTTTTCGCCTGCTCGACCGGGCTATCCGGCGGAGGCTGGAGTTCGGCGAAGATCTCGACCCAGCCTCCGGCCCGGACTGAGACGTCCGGCCGGCCCGCAGACAGGATCGGCGCGAGCAGCTCCCTGGCCTCGTCCGGTGGGCCGGGTTGGAGTACGGCCGACAGTTCCATCCCGTCCGATCCGCACGAGAGTGCGCTCGAGAGCCGCCGGTCCGTCGTCGGCGCCAGCTGCTGCCAGGCGCCGAAGACGCCTTGCACGTCGTCGAAGCCGCTCCACTTCGCCCGCAGGAGGGTCACCTGGGTCAGCGGGTACATCCGGTAAGTGAGCGACGTCACGACGCCGAAGTTGCCGTTGCCGGCGCCTCGCAGCGCCCAGAGCAGGTCGGAGTTGCGCTCCCGGTCGACCCGGATCGCCTGCGCGCCGTCGCCACCGGAGGCGACGACAACCTCGGCGGCGATCAGGTTGTCGCAGGCCATCCCATAGTTGCGTGTGAAGAAGCCAAGACCGCCGCCGAGCGTCGCACCGGTCAGCCCAACGGTTGCCTCCCCTCCTGTCGCGACCGCAAAGCCATGCTCGCCGAGCGCGGCCACGGCCTCGACCTGGGTCAGCCCAGCGCCGACGGTCACCGTGCCCGCTCCCGGGTCGAGCCGGGCGGACTTCATCCGGCTCACGTCGACGACGATCCCGTCAGACACGTTCGACCAGCCCTCGAGGCAGTGGCGGCCGCTGCGGGCCCGGAGCTCAACCTCGTTCTCCCGCGCCCAGATGACCGCGTTGACGACGTCGTCCGCGTTCTCGGCGAACACGATCACCCGCGGGTAGGAGCTGAACAGCCCGTCCCAGTCGGCGCGAGCCTCGGCGTACCTCGGGCTTTCTGGGTAGACGGCCCGCCCGGTCAACTCCACGGAGCAACCCTAACCTCCGCTGGCCGCCTCCGGTTAGAGTCGCCCCGACCTGCTGACTCTCCTCAAATACCTGCTGCTCGGCTGGGCCGTGATCGCGCTCGGATGCCTCGCATCGTGGCTGCTGGGAAAGCGGCGCGGGGAGCCAAAGTCGGGTGAGTTCAGCGATGCGGTGCTTCTAAGCGCGTTCTCGTTCGGGATCCTGCTCGCGCTGATGCAGGTGTTCGTGACCAACCACTATTCGGACGCGCGCTCGACGGCCCAGTCCGAGGCGACGACGCTGGTGTCGATGTTCGACGATATGAGCCCGTTCCCGCCGCAGGTGCGCAATACCGCGCGTCACGAGGTTGTCTGCTACATGCGGTCGGTTGTCCAGCAAGACTGGAAGGCGCAAGAGCGTGGGGGCGCGCGCGAAGCGCCCGACACGGTCGTCCGGGGCGACCGGCTTCGCAGCCTCAGAGACACGCTTCCGGAGACGTCACCACATCAGCAGTCCGCGTACGGACGGGTCACCCAGGAGATCGGCGACGCGGGCACGGCGCGGCAGCGGCTGCTGTACCTCGCCAGCCCGCAAATACCGACTGTTCTGTGGGTACTCGTGTTCGTCAGCACCAGCGTGCTGATGTTCCTGATCGTCAGCGAGTTCCGATCGCGGAAGAAACTCATCCGGCGCGCGGTGCTGGTGGCCGTGATCCTGCTGCTGACCTTCCAGATCGGGTCGCTGGTGACCCTCGACCACCCGTTCGATACCGTCGCCCGGGTTCAGCCCGACGCGATGACCCGCGCCCTCGGGCTGCTCGAGGCCGGACGACAGGGCGAGGCCGACCTCAACAGCTGCGGTCCGCCGGCGACGCTCCCGTCGTGAGCGCAAGGCCGGCGTCCGCCGCGGCCTCGAGGCAGGGGCGACGTGATCCGCGTTCCCCACCTCGCGATCAGCGCCCGGTAGGCCGCGAACGACGGCTTCGCCGTGTAGTCGTCGCGGAGCAGCCCGTCCGAGGAGAACGTCACTCCGATCAGCGTGCTCGGCCCGGTCGAGGTCGAGTCGCGGAGGTTGAACCAGCGATAGTCGGTGATGTTGAACGTGCCTGAGTACCGGTGGACCGCGGAGACCAGCTCGTTCAGCGCGGCGGCTTGCTGGGCGTCGCTCAGAACTCCGGTCGGGATCCCGTTCTCCGTGATCCAGATCGGCGTGCGGCGGCCGATCCCGGCGATCGGCGCGAAGCAGTTGCGCACGGCTCCGGCGGCCTGAGCGAGGTCGGCCGTGTACGTGTCCCCGGGCGTCATCGCCGGCGGGTACACGGTGCCCGGATAGAAATCGAGCCCGACGAATCCGAGCGCCGCTCGAAACCGCCGCCCGCCGCGGGCGCCGAGGTACGAGAAGAATGACGCGTCGCCCTGTGGAGAGAACCGGTACGCGTAGGTGAAGCCGAAGCGGAGCTGCTTGAACCCCATTCGCAGCGCCTCGGCGTGTGCCGCCTCGATCCCTTGGATCAGCGCGTCCTCGGCGCCGGAGTACGAGCCGTCCGAGGTGTTCGGCGAGAACGTCAGGTTGACCTCGTTGGTGATCGTCATCGAGATCACGTGCCGGTTCGGGCCGAACGTGTCGACGACGTGGCGGACGTACCGCAGCCACATCGGAATGTCGCCCGCCTCGCCGGACGCAGGGTGGTAGCGGACCTGGAGCTCGACGTCGAACCCCGCGCGCGTGTACCTCGTGACCTGCTTCTTGAACGCGTCGATCCCCTGTTGCCCGTCCGACCAGAACAAGCGGTTCAGACGGACGACCAGCTGTCGCCCGCGCAGGTCCAGCGCCTTGACCCCGGCGAAGTCCTTGGCGGGATCGTCCGGCGTCGAGGGCAGCTGCACCCCGCCCGCGCTCCCGGCGAGACCCGGGTCGATCCCGAACCGCAGCGGCCCGGCGGAGCGCGGCGCGGCGTTCCCGTACGTGCCGGTGCAGTACGGGTCCGACGAGCTCGCCCGGGCCGCGACCGGCGCGAGCGCGAGCGGCAACAGCGCCAGGATCGTCGGCAGCAACCGTTTCAAGCCAGCGATGCTAGACCGCATGCCGCCCCCGCAGTCGAGGTCGCATACCCTGCCGGGCAAGCTGCAGCGATCCAGACGCAGTCTGTCCGCCGTGATCGCCGCCGGGGTGTTCGCCCTGGCGTCAGCCGGCGCGTCGGCGGAGCAGCCGAGGTGCCTCAAGGGTCAGAGCGCGCGTGGCTGCGCCGCCGGGATCCTCACCGGACTGCTCGGCCCGGGGCGGTGCGAGACGACCGCCGCCCCGGTCGAGAGCGCGCCCGCACAGACGGCCGCCGACCGTCTCCAGAGCCTGCTCGACTACTTGCCGTGCGCCGACAGCGGACGCGTGTCGTTTAACACGCGCGACAACTCCGGCGACTCGATGTCTGTGCTCGACCCGGTACCGAGCCCCACCGGCGGCTACCTGGGCGTCTACCACACCGAGTTCAACCCGACCGGGAAGCGATGGGCGGCGGATTTCAGGGTCAGCCTCGCGCGCTCCAATGACCTGATCCACTGGACGCGAGCCGCCGTGCTAGACCCGACCGGCGCGAGCATGCCGACGCTCAGCCCGATCCCCGGCAGGAGCGGGTACCTGCTCGCGTACGAGAAGCGACCGCGGGCGGGCGGTGGCGACGTCGTGCGGGTCAGGTACTACCCATCGCTGTTCTGGCTGCTGGGAGGCCAGTGGGCCGCGCAACGGGACGTCCCGCTCACGTTCTCCCCGTTCAACAACGGCACCCCGACGATCCTCTGGGTCCATTGGAACGGCGCTCTCAGCCGGTCGGCGATCGGGGTCGGGTTCCACTACGAAACGGCGCCCGCAGGCAGCCGGGGACCGGATCGCGAGGCCGTCGGGACGCTCCGCGGCTTTCACACCTGGACCGCGCACACCGACCCCGCCACGGACGGCGCGCTCGATCGCCAGGGGCTGCTCGGCAGCCACGGCGACTGGCGCCAGTTCAGCTTCGGCGGCAGCGACTGGCGGCTGTACGAGGCCCAGACCGCGTTCAACGACTTCGGTGCCTGGCGGGTGATCCTCGACAGCGAGGGGTCGGGCCGCTTGTACCCGGTCACGCTGACGCAAGGCGCGCGACCGGTGTCGAGCTCGTTCGCAAACCCGATCGCGCGCGTCGAGCCGGCTCCGGGGGGTCCCGGTCGCGTGCTGGTCGTGACGATGTTCCTGTTCGACGCGTACGCATCGGCGGCGCGAGGGGAGCTCGTCTACTTCCAGCCGATCTAGCCGGCGCGACAGCACGCTTGCAGGCGGCGGCGCGAGGCGGCGATCTGGCTACGCTCGTGCGCAGATGAGCCCGTCCCTCGGCGCCCCCGGGAGCCTGTTCGGCTCCCTCTACGAGCACGGTTTCGTGCGGCTTGCCGCGGCCGTGCCGCGGGTCCAGATCGCCGAGCCGGCGGTCAACGCCGAGCGCACGCTGGCGCTCGCGCAGGTCGCGTCCGAGCGGGGCGCCGCACTCGTCGTGTTCCCCGAGCTCGGCCTCTCGGGGTACTCGATCGAGGACCTGCTGCACCAGGAAGCGCTGACCGACGGCGTGCTGGCGGGAGTCGAGCGGATCGTCGCCGAGAGCGAGGCGCTCGAACCGGTGGTCGTGGTCGGCGCCCCGATCCGGGCCGAGCACGGGCTGTTCAACGCCGCCGTCGTGATCCACCGCGGACGCATGCTCGGGGTCGTCCCGAAGACGTACCTCCCCGAGTACCGCGAGTTCTACGAGAAGCGCCACTTCCGTTCGGCTCGGGACGTGGTCGGTGACGAGCTGCGGCTGCTCGGGGACACCGTGCCGTTCAGCCCCCGGCTCATCTTCGCGTGCTCGGACATCCCCGCGCTCGCCGTCCACGTCGAGATCTGCGAGGACCTGTGGGCGCCGATCCCGCCCTCGAGCTACGGCGCGCTCGCCGGCGCCACCGTGCTCGCCAACCTCTCGGACAGCAACGCGACGATCGGCAAGGCCGAGTACCGCCGGCTGCTATGTGCCTCCCAGTCGGCGAGGATGATCGCCGCCTCCGTGTTCACCTCCGCCGGGCTCGGCGAATCGACCACCGACCTCGCCTGGGACGGCCAGGCGCTGATCTACGAAAACGGCGAGGAGCTCGCGGAATCGGAGCGGTTCGCGGAAGACGAGCAGCTGATCTTCGCCGACATCAACCTCGACCGCCTGACGTCCGATCGAGCGACGACCAGCAACTTCGGCGACTGCGTCCACGACCATCGGCGGGCGCTCTCGAGGTTCCGGCGGATCGAGTTCGAGCTCGGCGCGGCCCGCGCGCGAACACTCCCGCTCGAGCGCGAGATCGAGCGCTTCCCGTACGTCCCCGCCAATCCCGTCAGCCGCAACGAGCGGTGCGAGGAGGTCTACTCGATCCAGGTGCAGGGGCTCGAGACGCGGCTGCGGGCGACCGGGATCGAGCGGGTCGTGATCGGCGTCTCGGGGGGGCTCGACTCGGCGCACGCGCTGATCGTCGCCGCCCGCGCGATCGACCGGCTCGGGCTGCCGCGCTCAAGCGTGCTCGCGTACACGATGCCGGGGTTCGCGACCAGCGCGCTGACGCTGTCGAACGCGCGGCGGCTGATGGAGGCGCTCGGCGTCAGCGCGAACGAGCTCGACATCCGCCCCGCCGCGAATCAGATGCTCCGCGACCTCGGCCACCCCGCGGCCGACGGTGAGGCCGTCTACGACATCACCTACGAGAACGTCCAGGCCGGCGAGCGGACCTCGCACCTGTTCCGCCTCGCCAACTACCACCACGCGCTGGTCGTCGGCACAGGCGACCTCTCAGAGCTGGCGCTCGGCTGGAGCACGTACGGAGTGGGCGACCAGATGTCGCACTACAACGTCAACGCTTCGGTCCCCAAGACCCTGATCCAGTTCCTGCTGCGATGGGCGATTGACACCGGCCAGTACGGCGACCAGGCGGGCGCGGTGCTCCAATCGATCCTCGACACCGCGATCTCCCCCGAGCTGATCCCGAACCAGGATCCGGACAGCGACAGGCCAGGTGCGGACTCCGAGAGCATCGTCGGCCCGTACGAGCTCCAGGACTTCTTCCTCTACTACATCCTGCGGTTCGGCTACCGCCCGAGCAAGGTCGCGTTCCTGGCACACCACGCCTGGGGGGACCGCGAGCGGGGGCCGTGGCCCGACCTGATCCCGCCCGAGCGGCGCAACCAGTACACGCTCGCGGAGATCAAACACTGGCTCGAGGTGTTCCTCGACCGCTTCTTCCGCACGAGCCAGTTCAAGCGCTCGGCGATCCCGAACGCGCCGAAGGTCGGATCCGGCGGTTCGCTGTCGCCGCGCAGCGATTGGCGGGCGCCGAGCGACTCAACCGCGGCGACCTGGCTCGCCGAGCTCCGCGACCGCGTCCCCGACTAGTGTCCTGAGTGGAACCTCCGACTCAGGGCACTAGACCCGCTCGTCCAACAGCTCCCGGACCTGCTCGTCGCTGACCGGCCGGAAGTCTCGGTACCAGATCCCGACAGCGGTGAACGGGTCGGGCGTGGTCGCGCAGACGACGTCGTCGACCTCGCGGGCGAGCGCCTCGCAGGTCTCACGCGGCGCGGTCGGCACCGCGACCACGATCGCCGCCGCGCCGAGCCCGCGGAGCGCCCGGATCCCAGCGCGCATCGTGGCGCCGGTCGCGAGCCCGTCGTCGACGAGGATCACGGTCCGATCGCGTACGTCGACGGGCGGCCCGTGGCCACGGTAAGCGCGCTCCTGCGCCTCGAGCGTCTCGCGTTCGCGCGCGGCGACCGCCCGAATCTCGTCTTTGTGGACCCCGACCGAGCGGACGACGTCGTCGTTGAGCACGCCGACGCCGCCCGACGCGATCGCGCCCATCGCGAGCTCCTCGTGACCGGGGACCCCGAGCTTGCGCACGACGAACACGTCGAGCGGCGCGTCGAGCGCGGCGGCCACCTCCGCGGCGACGGGCACGCCACCCCGCGGCAGCCCGAGGACGACCAGGTCGTCCCGACCCCGGTAGCGCTCGAGTCGCTCGGCCAGCCGGCGGCCGGCGTCCCGGCGATCGGCGAACCTGACCCCATCGCTCATCGTGGGGCCGGCGCTCCGAGCCAGCGCAGGAACCACGTCCGCGCGAGCAGTTCAACGCGCTCGAGCGCGCCCGGCTCCTCGAACAGATGCCCCGCCCCCGGCACCACCTCGAGCACTTTCTCGCAGCGGAGTCGCCCCTGAGCCTGCTGGTTCAAGCCGAGCACCGCGTCATCTTCGCCGCCCACGATCAGCAGCGTCGGCGCGCGCACCGAAGCGAGCGCCGTGTCCGCGAGGTCGGGGCGGCCGCCCCGGGAGACGACCGCCCCCACCGCCTGCGGCCGGCTCGCGGCGGCAACCAGCGCCGCCGCCGCGCCGGTGCTCGCGCCAAAGCACCCGATCGCGAGCCCGGCGCTCGCCTCCTCGAGGGTCAACCAGTCGACCGCGGCGATCAGCCGCCGGCCGAGCAGCGCGATGTCGAACCGGAGCTCGCGGGTCCGGCGGTCGAGCCGGTCCTCGCCCGGCTCGAGCAGGTCGAACAGGAGCGTCGCCAGGCCATTTCCGCTCAGTGCCTCGGCGACCTGGCGATTGCGGGGGCTGTGCCGGCTCGAGCCACTGCCGTGGGCGAACGCGACGATCCCGACGGCGCCGTCGGGGATCGTCAGGTCGCCCTCCAGAAGGGCGCCGTCGGCCGGAATGCTGACCTCTCTCCGTGCGTGCACGGCCATCGCCTAGGGTAGTCCCCAGATGACCGTCGAGTACACGCCGATGAAGGCGGTCCTCAGCGACCACGCGTTCGACGATCCCGATTGGGTTTTCGAGCGCAAGCTCGACGGCGAGCGGTGTGGCGCGATCCGGCGCGGCGGGTCGGTGACGCTGCTCTCCCGCAACGGCCGGCCGCTCGCCGGCGCCTACCCCGAGATCGCCGACGCGCTCGCGGTCGCGGGCCCGGATCTGCTCGCCGACGGCGAGATCATCGCTTTCAAGGGAGGAGCAACGAGCTTCGAGCAGCTCCAGCAGCGGATCGGGATCACCGACCCCGAGCGCGCGCGGCATAGCAGGGTGAAGGTCTACTACTACATCTTCGACCTGCTCGAGCTCGGCGGCGAGGACCTCCGGCCGCTGCCGCTGCTCGAGCGCAAGGCGCGCCTACGGAAAGCGATCGACTTCGACGGTGGTCACCTGCGGTACGTGTCCTACCGCCGCCGCGAGGGCGTGGCCGCGTTCAGGTACGCGTGCGCGCACGGCTGGGAGGGCGTGATCGCTAAGCGCGCCGCCGCCCCATACGTCACCAAGCGTTCGCGCGACTGGCTGAAGTTCAAGTGCGCCCACGGTCAGGAGCTGGTGATCGGCGGCTGGACCGAGCCGCAGGGCTCGCGGCAGCGATTCGGCGCGATCCTCGTCGGCTTCTACGAGGGCGGCAAGCTGCGCTACGCGGGCAAGGTCGGTACCGGGTTCGACCAGCGGACGCTGAACGCTCTCGGCGACAAGCTCGAGCGGCTCGAGCGCCCGACCTCGCCGTTCGAGCTCGGCGGCCCGCCCCGCGACGCCCACTGGGCGGAGCCCGAGCTGGTGGCCGAGATCGGGTTCGCGGAGTGGACCCGGGACGAGAAGCTCCGCCAGCCGCGCTACCAGGGGCTCCGCGACGACAAGTCGGCGCGCGAGGTCGTCCGCGAGGTGCCGTCGTGACCCTCGCGATCAAGGCGGGACGGCGCACGGTCGAGATCAGCCGTCCGGACAAGGTGCTGTTTCCCCCCGATATCGACAAGGCCGACCTCGCGAACTACTACGAGTCGGTATCGGGCGCGATGCTCCCGCACCTCGCCGGGCGGCCGCTCAACTACGAGCGCTTTCCCGACGGGATCGACGGGCAGCGGATCTTCCAGCAGCACGCCAGCTCCCACTTCCCCGACTGGATCCGCCGCGTCTCGGTGCCGGCCCGGAACGGAACCGTCGAACACGTGGTCGCCGCCGACGCGGCGGCGCTCGTGTACCTGGCCGGTCAGGCGTGCATCACCTTCCACCGCTGGCTCAGCCGCAGCGACAGCCTCGACCGCCCGGACCTGTTCGTGGTCGACCTCGATCCGTCCGTGCACGAGCCAGCAGAGGTGCGCCGCGCCGCGCTCACGTTCGGGGCGCTGCTGCGGGAGCTCGGGCTCCACCCGTGGGCGATGACGACTGGCTCGCGCGGCTACCACGTGGTGGTTCCGCTGCAGCGGCGCGTCGACTACGACGGCGTGCGCGCGTTCGCGCGTTCGGTCTCAAGGCTAGCCGCGGCGCGGGAGCCGGGAACGTTCACGAACGAGCAGCGCAAGGCCAAGCGCGAGGACAAGATCCTGATCGACATGCAGCGCAACGCGTACGCGCACACCGCTGTCGCGCCCTACTCGGTGAGGCCCCGCCCCCACGCTCCGGTCGCAACCCCCCTGCACTGGGAGGAGCTCGAGGACTCCGCGACTGTCGCCGACCGCTGGACGATCTCCTCGATGGCGAAGCGACTCGAGCGCGACGGTGACCCCTGGCGCGACATCGGAAAGCACTCCCAGACGCTGACGACCGCACGCAAGCGCCTCGCCGAGCTGGCTGCGGAGGCCGGCGTTTCGCTTTAGTACCGGCCGTGCAAGCTACGACCGACGACTCCGGCCGCTGGCGGGAAGCGATCTATGAGCTGGCGGCGTTCGACCGCCCGTCGGCGTCGGACGGGGAGCGGCGCGCGGCCGAGCTGATTGCGGCGCGGCTGCGCGAGCTCGGCTGCGACGCGCGGGTCGAAGAGGAGCGCGCCCATGGCGGCTACTGGTGGCCGATCGCGCTCGCCAACTCGATCGCGGCGGCCGGCGGGCTGCTCGCACTGCGCGGCAAGGGGCGACTCGCGCGGGCAGCCGGCGCGCTCGCCGCCGGCACGAGCGCGGCAGCACTGTGGGACGACCTCGGCCACGGCAGCCGGTGGTTTCGCCGCCGGACGCTGCCGCATCGCCCGACCTGGAACGTCGTCGCCGAGGCGGGCGACCGGAGCGCCGAGCGGACCCTGGTGCTCGTCGCCCACCACGACGCCGCCCACTCCGGGCTCGTGTTCCACCCGGCGCTCGGCCGGATCGGGCCGCGGCTGTTTCCGGAGATGCACGAGCGCCAGAGCCACACGCTCCCGATCCTCTACGGCACGTGGCTCGGACCGGTTGCGACCGCGCTCGGCGCGGCCCTCGGGATCCGCCGGCTCGCATGGGCCGGAGTCACCGTCTCCGCCGGTGCCGCCGCGGTGATGACCGACATCGGCCTGCGCGCGGTGGTCCCCGGTGCGAACGACAACTTGAGCTCGGTCGGCGTCCTGATCGCGCTCGCGGCGAGGCTCCGCGACCGGCCGATCGAGGGACTCCGCGTGTTGCTTGTGTCGACCGGTTCCGAGGAGTCCTTCAGCGAAGGGATGCAGGCGTTCGGAGAGCGCCACTTCTCCGAGCTCGACCGCGAGCGCACCGAGGTCCTGTGCCTCGAGGTGCTCGGCGGCCCGATCCTGATCGTGCTCGAGGGCGAGGGGATGCTGAAGATGCGCGACTACCCGGAGCCGATGCGCGACGCGCTGGCTGAGGCGGCGTCGGAGGCGGGCGTGCCGATCACCCGCGGGATCCGTACGGTCGCCGCGACCGACGCGATCATCGCGCTGCGGGCGGGGTATCCGACGGTGACGCTCGCGTCGGTGGCGGAAACCAAGCTTCCGCTCAACTACCACTGGCCGTCGGACGTGCCCGACGAGCTCCACTGGGAGACGATCGAGGGCGCGATCGAGGTATGCGACGCGTTCGTACGGCTGCGGTCAGACGAGGTCTCGGACGGCTCCGGCGATCGCGTCGGCGTCGATGCCGGCGGCGTGCAGTAGCTCGGCCGGGGTCCCCGACATCGGCATCTCGCGGACGGCGAGCCGCACGATCGGCGGCCGTCCGGGCTCGTCGGCGAGCGCGCTCGCGACCGCCTCCCCGAGCCCGCCCTCGGGCCAGTGGTCCTCGACGGTCACGATCACGACGGTCTCGCGCGCTGCCTTGCGGAGCGCGTCGACGTCGATCGGCTTGATCGAGTAGCAGTCGAGCACGCGGACGTCGACGCCCTCGCCCGCGAGCTGTTCGGCAGCGTTCGCGGCCTCGTCGACGGTCACGCCGCACGCGACGACCGTGACCCGATCGTTCTCGCCCGCGCGCAACGTGCGGCTGCCGCCGATCCGGATCGGCTCGGCCGGATCGGTGCGCACGACAGTCTTCCCTCGGAGCGTGCGCAGGTAGGAGATCCCGGGACGTTCGGCCATCTCGACGACGAGTGGCGTCACCTGGTTCGCGTCCGACGGGTGGAGCACGGCGCTGCCGTGGACGGCGCGCAGCGCGGCGATGTCCTCGAGCGCCATCTGCGAGGGGCCGTCTTCGCCGATCGAGACGCCCGCGTGGGAACCCACGAGCCGCAGGTTCGCCCGGGAGATCGCGGCCATCCGGATGAAGTCGTACGCGCGAGAGAAGAACGCCGCGAACGTCGAGGCGAACGGCGCCCACCCCCGCACCTGCATCCCGACCGCCGCCCCGAGCATCTGCTGCTCGGCGATGAACATTTCGAAGTAGCGATCGGGGTGCGCCTCCCTGAACAGCTCCGAGTGCGTGGAGTTGGAGACCTCGCCGTCGAGCGCGACCACATCTCCGCGGAGGTTCCCGAGCGCCGCCAGCGCCTCGCCGTAGGCCTGGCGAGTCGCGACCTCGTCACCGACGTCCCACAGCGGCAGCTCGCCGCCGGGCGTCTCGAACTTGTGCGGCTCGCCGCTCGCGGGCGGCTTCGCGGTATTGACGCGCAGATCGCGCTCACCGCCGAGCTCGGCGATCGCCTCCTCTGGGTGCGGGAGCGGCTTGCCGTGAAAGCCGTTCTTGTTCTCGACCTCCTTCACGCCCTTGCCCTTGAGCGTGTGGGCGATGATCGCAGTCGGCTGCCCGGACGCTTCGACGGCGTGCTGGTAGGCGGCGTCGATCGCGTCGAGGTCGTGTCCGTCGATCTCGATCGCGTCCCAGCCGAATGCCCTGATCCGGTCGGCGTATCCCGGGAGGTTCCAGCCGAGCATCGTCTCGCGCGTCTGCCCGAGCCGGTTGACGTCGATGATCGCGACGAGGTTGTCCAGCCGCTCCCAGCCGGCGTGCTGGAACGCCTCCCACATCGAGCCCTCGGCCATCTCCGAGTCCCCGCACAGCACCCAAACGCGGTACGGCAGCCGGTCCAACCGCCTCCCGGCGATCGCGAGCCCGACGCCGATCGGGAAGCCCTGCCCGAGCGACCCGGTCGCGACGTCCGTCGGCGGGATCAGCGGCGTCGGGTGTCCCTCGAGCCGGCTTCCGAACTTCCGGAACGTGAGCAGCTCGGCGTCGTCGATCTCGCCGACCGCCTTCAGCATCGAGTAGTAGAGAGGCGACGCGTGGCCTTTGGAGAAGATCAGATGGTCGCGGCGCGGATCCTCCGGATCGGCGTAGTCGAGCCGCAGGTACCCGTCGAGCAGCACCGCCATCAGGTCGGCGGCCGACATCGACGAGGTCGGATGCCCCGAGTTCGCGGCCGCGCTCGCGCGCACCGAATCGACGCGCAGCTGCTGAGCGAGCTCGTGGCGGAAGTCGGCGCTCCCGGCCTGGTTCCCGGGCGCGCCGGCGGTGATGCGGGTGCTTTCCATGAACGCTCCTTTCCGCGTGTCGACAGACTGACCCTACCGCTCGCGCGGGAGATCAAACCGGGCGGGCGTCGATAAACGTCGCGGGCGCTGCTGCGGCCTGCGCATACGACGCGAGCGCTCGTCACCGACCTCTGGCTTCACACATTAGTAACAACCTGGTCCGGCGCGGTCTTCGTGCTTGACATGCGCACGCGTCGGAGTAGATTCGACGCTGCGACGGGTCTCTCCGGCAAAGGGATCGTCGTCTGCAATTGGGGCTTACGCGTAGAGCAGTAAGGGGGCGGACTTGAGAAGCGGCAACAAACGGACGCCGAGCAGGAACCGACGCAGGTGGCGACGCGCGATCACCGCCGTTGGCGGTGTCGTCGTGATCGCTGTCACGCTCGGCTTGGCGCTCGCCCCGAGCTCGGTGGCCGCCGGCGCGAGTTTCACGAGCCGGGCCGAGTCGGAGCTCAGCGTCGCTAGTAGCGGAGTGAAGCTCGTGCGCACCGTGTTCAAGAAGGAATACGGCGGCAGCAGCTACTCGTGGATCACGCCGTGTCCCGGCTACTCCGAGATCCCCGAGAACGTGGGGCCGGACAGCAGCAGCACCTTCTGCTACGGGACCTACTCAGGATCGTCCGGGGCCTTTGAGTACGACACCGGCTTCTTCTTTTACTACGACATCCTGATTCCGAATGGCAAAGGCGGATGGAAGCCAAGCGGCTACTACCTCGATGGCGCCACCAAGGTTCCTCTCACGGGGGAGCCGAAGATCGACTGCACGATCAAGAAGTCCGGCACCACGGAGGCGTCGACGGGCGCCCCGTTCAAGTGCGCCTACAACTTCACCGGCAGCGGCAACACCTCGTCGCCGCACTGGAAGTTGACCGCCAACCCCATTAACGTGATAGACGCGTCGAAGTCTGACGAAGTGGAGAAGGCGTCGGAGCTGATCGGCGCCAACTGCAAGGAGATCTCGACGGTCCAGTGCGCGTTCGGGGTCTCGAAGAACACGGTAAGCGTGTTTCTCCAGGACAAGGAGAAATGGGAGCCGCTCACCCACTGGGCAGACTCGTGTCCGCCGACCGACCCGCAACGCCCGTTCGTGCTGACCGCTACCGAATCAGTCACAGTCTCGTGGTCGGACGCCGTGGGAGGCAAGATCTCAGGCAAGCTGAAAGTCAACACGATCATTTCGGAGATAGAGGTCACACTCGAGGCCAATTACCTCCACACGATCACCCAGGGCGACACCTACGGTCAGGGCTACCAGTGGACGATTCCGTACGGCTGGCGTGCCGCCCTCTACCTGGAGCATGGAATTCTCCAGGTCACCAGCGACTTCAACATCATCACGAACAAGGGCGAGCGGTACCTGGTGAAGAATGCGGTTTTCCAGTTCCCGCTCTCCAGGGACGTGTACCCGCACAAAGACGGGGGGCAGCCGGTTAGGCGAGCCGTCGTGCAGCACGTCCAGGTCCGGTGCGATAAGGACATGCCGCGCGGTGGGTTTCGAGGCGTACCGCGCGGCGCGATAACCGGCCCGGTGAAGCCGCCGAAGCCCTCGAAGCCGCCCAAGCTCCCGAAGCCCCCAAAGCGCGGCGACCATTGATCCGCGGTTAGCGTCCGTCGGCCGCGTTCAGCGCGGCTGACGGATCGCCGACAGCCGGTCGAGCTCCTCGGGCGCGAGCGCGAGCGTCGCGGCCGGCAGGATCTGCTCGAGCTGCTCGGTGTTGCGCGCGCTCGCAATCGGCGCGACCACCTGCGGCTGGTGGCGCAGCCAGGCGAGCGCGACCGCCGCCACCGTCGTGGCGTGCGCCCGCGCGATCTCGTCGAGCGCCTCGAGCACGGCGGCGCCGCCCCTCTCGAGGTACGTCCGAGCTCTCTCCGCGCGCGGGGAGTCGATCGCCTCTCCGTCCGGCCGGTACTTGCCGGTCAGAAACCCCATCGCGAGGCCGAAGTACGGCACGACCGCTAGCTCCCAGGCCTCGGCGATCGGCAGCAGGGTGCGCTCAAACTCCCGCTCGACGAGGTTGTAGTGCGGCTGGAGCACGGTCCACTCAGCCAGGCCGAGCTCACGCTGGAGCTCGAGCGAGGCCTGCAGGCGGTCGGGCTCGTAGTTCGACGCGGCGATGTGCCGGACGACGCCCGAGGAGACCAGTTCGTCGAAGGTGCGCAGCTTCTCTTCCAGCGGGGCCCCGAGGTCGTCGAAGTGGGCGTAGTAGAGGTCGATGTAGTCGGTCTGCAGCCGCTCGAGCGAGGCCCGCGCCTCGCTCTCGATCGTCTCGCGGCGAAGATTCCGGGTGTCGCTACCGCCACCGCCGACCTTGGTCGCGATCACGAGCTGGTCGCGATCGTCGCGGCCGGCCAGCCAGTTGCCGATGATCGTCTCCGACTGGCCGTGCTCGATCAAGTACGAGTTGGCGGTGTCGATGAAGTTGCCGCCGGCCGCCGTGTAGGCGTCGAGAATCGCGTGGGACTCGCGCTCGTCGGCAGTCCAGCCGAACACGTTGCCGCCAAGGCACAGCGGGAACACGTCGAGTCCGGTCCGTCCGAGCTGAGCCACGCTCGTCAAGGTACCCGGTGACGCGATCGGCCGAACCGCGCGTCAATCGCAGGCGACCTGCGGCGCCGGCGTCCCGCTTGAGGGAGCCCCGGCACCGAGCGTCGGGTCGCCCTGCTTGAGCGTGGCGGCCGGGGTGTGGTCGATCATCCGCGCGAGGTCGGCGAGCCACGCGATCTGGCGTGCGGCGAGGTGCTCGTCGAGCTTGTCGAGGTCGCCGTCCGGCGAGACCGTGAGGAGGTATTCCGGCCCCGCGATCGCGCCGATCTGCGGCACGCCCGCGGACTGGAACGCGGCGCCGACGCCGAACTGGGCCGGCGGGCGCAGCAGCGCCGCCTTCGGGATGCCGTGGGCGGCGACGGTGTCGCGCGTCAGCTCGAACATCTTGCCCTGGGTCGTCCAGATCCCGAACAGCTCCGCCTCACCCGTCGGGTGGTAGCCGCGATCGAGCGTGTCGATCCATTCGCTGCAGCCGAGGTGCTCGACGGTCAGCGCAGCCGCGGACCGGCCGACGAGATCACGATGGGAGTCGATCCAGCCCTGCGTCTGCGGCAGGTCGGCGACCATGTGCCCCGGCCACGCCGCGAACACGAGCGTCCTGTCGAGGCGCTGATGCGCCGGCAGCGATGCGAAGTGCCGCGCGAGCTGGAGGAATGCCACTCCCCCGTTCTCCTCCGCGAAGCCCTGGCCATCGGTATGAGTGTTGAAGATCAGCGTCTCGTCGCTGCGGCCGGGCAGGATCGCGGTCACGGCGTGCGTGGGCGACGGCTGTCTCGTGGCCGTCAGCGTCAGCGTCGTCTTCGGCCGCGACTGCGCGAATGCGCGGAGCGAGCGTCCGGTGTCGCGGTCGACGTACAGCGCCGGGAGCGGCTCGAATCCGTGGGTGAACGGGACATAGCCGCCGTCGAGCGCCTCGAACGAGGCGTCGCAGATGAAGACGACTCCGGCCGCTCCAAGCGCCTGGAACGGCGCCAGCGGGATGCTCAGTCCCGGCTCGATCCACACCCGCTTGTAGTCGACGCTCGCCCAGTCGGCGACGGTGTGCCCGGGCCAGTTCAGGTACGTGGCGATCGGTAGGAACGCGGCCGCGGTCAGCGGCACCGGCATCGGCAGGTCGACGAGGAGGATGCTCCCCTTCGGTCCGGCCTTGAGGGCTCCGGCCACGCCCTGCGTCCATGACTCGAGCTCGGAGGGATAGCGCTCGATCGCCGCCTGCAACGCGACGAGGTCGGTGCCGCTCACGCTCGGTGCCGGGACCGTCCCTCCGTACACGAGCGGGCCGGTCACGCCCTGCGGCGGTGTCTGCTGTGAGCGTGGGTAGTAGGTCGCGATCTTCACCGGGCCGGCCGCCGCGCCCTCGTGGATGGTGAGCCCGTAGCTCTCGGCCAGCCACCGATCCGTCGTGTAGCCGTCGCACGGGAGCAGCTCGAGCCCGGCCGCCTCGAACTCCTGCTCGAGCCACGCTACGTAGCGCGCGTGGCTCGGCGATGCGGTCAGCCGGGGACCGAACTCGACCATCCTCGTGAAGTCCTCGCGGACCTGTCGCGGGCTCGGCAGCGGCACCATTCTCGGGCGCTTTGGCCGGCGCGCGGCGGCGGCCGCGCCGGTGCTGATCAGTCCGCCCGAGGCCGCCAGCGTCGCCGCCCTCCCGAGCAGCGTGCGGCGGTCGATACGGTCGGCGGCCATGCTTGATCAAACGTCGCGGCGCCGCGGGACTTGCGGGTCCTCCGTGGTTCGGAAGCGTCCGAGTTGGGGTAGATGATCCGCGCGGCTGGTCCAGGGCCCGTCCTGGACAGGTAGGCAAACCCGCGAGCAGCGGAGGAGCGCCACGGCGCGAACTCTGTCGCCAGGCTCGCCCTGGGCCAGCTTGTTATGTCCGGGTGGGGACTTGACCGCGAACGTACGCTTATCCCCTGCGTTCGGCCTCCGGGCAGAAATCAGCTGAGGAGCTGCACCCTGTCGATTCCCCGAGATGAGCTGGTCCGGCGCCTGGCGGAGGTCTCCCACCTCACCTACGTGCGTCAGAAGAACCGCGACCACGGCGTTCCGCTGTCGGAGCTGTCGCTCGAGGTGACCGATCACGACCGCGAGCGCGCCGAGGACGTGGTCGCCGAGCTTGAGCGGCTCGGGGTGTATCAGGGGTCGGATGTGAGCCCATCGGTGGCGGGGCGTAAGGAGGCCGAGAGGCCGGGCGAGCCAGACCTCGAGCCCGAGGTCGAGCCGGTTGCCGACGAGGCCCCTCCCGGCGCGAAGCCGCGCCAGCCGGTCACCGACCTGTGGGGCATCCCGCTCAGCAGCCGCAGGTTGAGAAAGCGCTGAAGCTGCCCGCCGCTACGCTCGGATCGTGACGCCGGAGGAGCTCGAGAACCTCGCGCATCTGCGGCGCGCCCGCGATCTGATCGACCGCGAGTACTCGCGCCCGCTCGACGTCGCCGCGCTCGCTCGCGCCGCTCTGATGTCGACGGCGCACTTCTCGCGGCGGTTCCGCGCCGCCTACGGGGAGACGCCGTACGCGTACCTGATGACGCGGCGGATCGAGCGGGCGAAGGCGCTGCTCCGTCGTGGCGAGATGACAGTCACCGACGTGTGCCTGGCCGTCGGTTGTACGTCGCTCGGCTCGTTCAGCGCCCGCTTCACCGAGGTGGTCGGCGAGACGCCCACGGCGTATCGAGGGCGTGACCACGCCGCGCTCGAATCGCTGCCCGGCTGCATCGCGAAGGACCTGACTCGCCCCAATCGGCACTCGAGCAGGATCGAAGAAGCCACTCTGGCCGTCGCGGTATAGCTTCCGGCGCATGCCACTCACTCTCTCCACATGCTTCGTAATCGTCCATGATCCGGACAACTCGCTGGCGTTCTACCGCGACACGCTCGGCCTTGAGCTCCGCAATGACGTCGCGCGCGGAGACTTCCGTTGGATCACCGTCGGCGCGCCGGCGCAGCCGGAAGTCGGAATCGTGCTCACCAACTACCTGAACGGCAGCCCCGCCGACGGCGAGGCGGTCGCCGCGCTCGTCGCCAAGGGCGCACTCAACGGGGTCCACTTCCATACCGACGACCTCGACTCGAGCTTCGAGAACGTCCGCGACGCCGGTGCCGAGATCGTGCAGGAGCCGACCGAGCAGCCCTGGGGCACGCGGGACTTCGCACTCCGCGACCCGTCCGGGAATCTGATCCGAATCGACCAGCCGCCCGGATAGGGGTAGCCTCCCCCGGGGATGCTGGGGGACAGCAGTCATCCGGTAGGGGCCTTGTCGCGGCGCGAGCTGCTCCGGCGAGCCGGCGGAAGCGCCGCACTCGCCGCGGTTGCCCCAGTGCTGCTGGCCGCGCCGCCGGAAGCGAGGCCGCCGATTGAAGTCGACGTCGCGATCGTCGGCGGCGGCCCCTCGGGGCTCTATGCCGCATACCGGCTGCTGACCGGTAGCACCGGATCACGCGGCCACCGCCGGCCGCGTGTCGCGGTATTCGAGGCAGCGGACCGGCTGGGCGGCCGGATCTGGTCTGTGGTTCCGCCCGGCGCCCCCCACCTGATTGCGGAGTTCGGCGGGATGCGCTTCCTCGAGAACCAGGCGATCGTGTCCCGACTGATCAGGGCGCTGAGCCTCCCGTCCGTCCCGTTCAGCACGGGCACCGCGAACAATCTCTACTACCTGCGCGGCACGAGGTTCACCGCATCGCAGTTCACCGACCCCGCGGCGGTTCCGTATGCGCTGCCGCCGGACGAGCGCGGCATGAACCCGGTCCAGCTGCTGCTGAAGGGGGTCAACACATACGTACCGGGCGCGACGAGTCTCACCCCAGCCCAATGGGAGCCGATCAAGAGGCGCCGGCGCTACCGCGGCAAGCTGCTGGCCGACCTGGGCTTCTGGAACCTGATGCAGTCTGCGCTCAGCTCCGAGGGGTACGAGATGCTCGCCGCCACGGTTGGCTATCCGTCGCTATTCGAGAATTGGAATGCGGTCGAGCAGATGGAGGCCATCCTGGGCGACCTTGGTCCCGGCGCCGAGTACCGGACGATCGCCGGTGGCTATCAGCGACTGCCGCTGAGGCTGGGCGCCGCCGCCCGGGGCGCCGGGGCGGCGATCCACCTGAACACGGCGGTCCGCTCGATCGCGCCGCTCCCGGGGGGCCGCGTGCGGCTGGTCGTGCGAACCGCCGCCGGCGCCACGCGGGTGGTGAACGCGGACCACGTGATCATGGCGATCCCGACCGACCCGTTGAAACTGATCGTCGAGCGCAGCCCGTTCCTGCAGCAGTCACAGTTCACGACCGCGCTGGCGACCGTCGACGCCACGCCCTCCACGAAGGCGTTCTTCACGTTTGCGAAGCCGTGGTGGAACGAGCTCGGGCTCGTCGGCGGCTCGTCGATCACCGACCTGCCGATCCTGAGGTGCTGGTACTTCGGTACGGAGGGTCAGCAGCCCGGCGCGAACCCCGCCAACACCACCTCGCTGCTCATGTGTTACAACGACCTCGGCCAGGCCGACTACTGGGGCGGCTACATGTCCACGCCGGGGTTCCAGGGCCCTCCGGCACCCCGCCGGTCGCCGCCGGAGTTGGTGGGAAGCGCGATCGAGCAGCTGAGCCAGATGCACGGCGTTCAGGTCCCGCGCCCGGAGTGGAGCGGGTTCATCGACTGGGAGAACCTGCCCTACGGCAACGCGTTTCACTTCTGGGAGGTCCACGCCCACAGCTGGGAAGTGATTCCGTATCTCCGCAAGCCGTTCGACGGAGTGGGCCTCTCGATCTGCGGGGACTGTTGGTCCTCCCAGCAGAACTGGATCGAGTCGGGCCTCGACACCACGGAGGCGGTGCTGCAGCGCGTGTTCCACTACCGGCCGCCGAGCTGGCTGCCGGAGGGCGCGGGGATCTCGGTCGCTTAGCGGGCGCGCGCCCGCGTTGGCGAGCGCCTCTCAATACGAGTAGCTGCTACCAGAGGATGTGCTTGTGCTGGAAGCCGGGGCACTTGCATTCGCCGCACTCGTGGTGACGGCCGTCCAGGTGCCGACATCCTTGATGCCCTGACCGTTGTCCTGCCCAGCCGCGGTGTCATGCGCAAACGTGTACAACGGCATCCCCTTGTAGGTCACCTGCTCTGTCCCGTCGGGGCGCTTCACAACACCCAGCGACCCGACTGTGCCGGTCGGCTTGGTTCCTGCCGTGACCGTGAGCGGATGCCACACCTGCGTGCAGCCAGCGCTCGTACAGATGAACTTGCCGCCCTGCTCCGCGCTCAGGTGATACAGCGTCAGCCCCTGGGAGTTCACCAAGACGGTGCCCCCCAGCTTCGAGTTGGGCGCGCTCTTGACGAGTGCGCTCGAGCTGCTGCTTGATGCAGACGCCGGCTGGCTCGAGGCTGACGTGCCGCTCGAGCTCGTAGAGCTGCCGCCACAGGCACTGAGCAGCGCCGAAACGCCAACCATCGCAAACAGGACCTTCGTCGATGAATACACCTGAACTCCTATCTTGAAAGCGCCGGCAACACCCGATCCCCTGTAGCTAGAGACGGCTTCCAGCCCGCTTCCTTCCCGGGGGTCTACCACGGCTGGTTACGATGCGATCATGGCGGGACGTGGCCACGCCCGACGGGGCATCGCCGCCGCCCTACTCGGTGCTGCCGCACTGCTTAGCGCGGGATGCGCGACAGGCCGACCCAGCTCACAGGCGCAGTATTCGGCTTCCGGGACCACAACGAGCGGGCACGCGACAGGCTCGGCGTGGCGCGCCGCAAGGGCTCGTTACCTGATCATCGCGAGAGCTGGAAACGACCGCCTGAATGCTGACTTTGACCCGTTGGAGAAGCGCGACAGAAACGACCTCATCCGCGCACAGGCCGATCTCGCTGACGCCGCGGCGGCGGAACGGATATTTGACCGCCGCCTGCGGCGGATCGTCTTCCCGTCCGAGATTGAGCCCGTCGCGCGCGATCTGTACCGGGTCAACGAGGCCCGGGCAAGACTGACGAGCGCCGCAGCCGCGTCCACGTCCTTGCGTCAGCTGCACGCTTATGAGGCGCGGCTGGACGCCGCGAACGGGCCGGTCGAGCACGCAGTCAGGACGATCCGCCAGCAGCTGGGCCTCCCACCGCCCCCGACAAGCTGAAGGGTGGCTATTCCCGCGGCGGCGGTCTGGTTCTTCTCCGGGAAGGGTCGACCCCGTTCCCGCGTCTACAGAAACGAGTGCCCACGCCCGAAGGGAGCATCATGTCTCGTCGCCGGAATCAAGATCCTGGTCACCGCCCCTCGCGGTCAGCTCTGATCGTCGTCGCTGCCTTGACCGCTCTCGCGGTGGCCGCGTTCGCCGCCGTCGCGGTGGCGAAGTCGTTCACGCTGCGAGTCGCGAGGCACGTGCACGTAACGAACACGCCGACGAAGGCGTTCAGGGTCCGCCCCGTTAACGTCCACGAAGCCGTCGCTATCGGTGCAGCCGGATACGCGGTCTACACCTTCCAGGGCGAGACCACGCACCACATCATCTGCAAGAAGACCGCGAGCGCCGCGACTAACTGCTGGGCGTTCTGGCCGCCGGTATCGGTTCCGTCGGCGAAGGGACTTCACGATCAGTTGGGCATCCACGGCAAGCTCGGGACGTTCCACAATCACGGCACGCTCCAGCTGACGCTGGACGGTAAGCCGCTCTACTACTTCACGCCCGACATCCAGGCCGGCAACAAGATGATGGCGACGGGCGATGAGCTGAAGACGTTCGGCTCGATCTGGCACATCGTCAAGGGTTAGAGGAGGGAGCAGATGACCACGCCCTACGCATTTGTTGCACGCCTCGAGGCCAAGCCGGAGAGATCCGCCGACGTCGCGGCGCTGCTAACCGGTGCCTTGGCGCTCGCACAGGCCGAACCCGGAACCGTTGCTTGGTACGCGGCGCGCAGTTCGCCCACGACGTTCTGGATCTTCGACACCTTCGGCACCGAGGACGCTCGTCAGGCGCACATCAACGGCCCAATCGCCGCGGCGCTGACGGCCAACGCGGAAGAGCTGCTCGCTCAACCTCCCGAGATACTTCCCGCCGACATCCTCGCCTCGAAGTAGCAACCGCTTCCAACGAGGGCGGGCACTCTCGGCCCGATCAGGTCGCGTGGATGATTCCGCGGACGATCAGGTACACGCCGAGGACCACACAGAGCACGATCGCGATCCGGCGTCCGTCGGCGGTGAGGACGTGGTTCATCCGCTCGACAAGCGCCTGGGTTCGCCCCGGGGCCACCACGAGCCCCACCCACGGAATCTCCGCGAGCAGAAACATGATCACGTTGAAGCCGACGATCCAGGCGAGATCACCTGCCACACCGTGGTTGGCGGCGGCGATGTCCTTCAGCGCGACGAGGTAGGCGGCGCCCGGCAGATTGATCGCCAGCGCGGCGACGAAAACGATCGGAACCGATCCCTTGGCGAGGATGCGTTGCGACCACGGCTCGGCGTTCTCATCGTCCATCGCCGCCTTGCCCCTCGCGCGATCCCTGGCCTCTTTGCGCGCCTCGCGGCGTCGCTTGAGCCTGACGTCCGCGCGCCGCGCGAGCGCCACCGCCAGCAGCAATGCGAGCCCGCCGATCGCCAGATCCGTGGTCCAACTGAACCCCGAGCTGCTGCCGCCCTTGACCACACCGGAGCTGTGCAGGATCAGCACGATCCCCAGCCCGACGAGGATGCTGACCGCCAGCCCGGTGAACAGATACACGCTCAGCAGCTCGAATCGCTTGGGCTGCGAGAGCAGGATCACGACGGCCGCAAGCAGCGTCGGGTAAAGCGCAGCGTCGAGGGCGAGGATCAGCATCGCGCGCGACCCTATCCGCTCCTCCGAGGCCTGTGGCGCGCGCTCAACCGGAGCTGGCTAGCTCGGCAGTGGTCGAGCGAGCCCGTCTTCGAGGTCGGCAGAGTGGGTCTCGTCCCCTCGAGTCGACACCGTCAGCGTCCATGCACGACGGGGATGTCGAGATAGCTCAAGCTTTCAGGCTCAGTGGAGGTCCGACGCATACTTGCTATAGGGCACCTGGCCGGTGGGGCTGGCCAAAATAGCGTCGGCAACGTTGGGAGGAATCGGAGCCCATTTGGCAGGCATCTGCGCCGCGAGTGCTGGCTTCAACGTGTAGAGCAGGGCGAAGTTAACGAACCAGATAGAAGGAACCATCGACATCCCGACCTCCGACGTAACGGCTCCCTTCTTATTGGTAACCAACTGAGCGACACCCGAGATCTGTTGTGATCTATTCCCGTATATGGCTTCCACCGTGTAAGCCGATCTGTAGAGCGCTACAAGAGCTGCCTTGGCACCATTGGCCTTGCACCACATCCCCAGATAACCGCCCGGAGCGATCACCGAGTTGGCCTTTCTGGTCGGAGCGTGTGTGTTGGCCAGGCTTTCTAGTAAACCGCTCCTAGTCACAAACAGCCCGTAACTGGCCAGAACCGATCGCGTTATTCGACCGTTGACGTAGGAATACAGTGGGCGTCCAGTCGTGTTCGTAAAGATGCGGACGCTTCTATCGACCAACCTTGCATCAGCCTTACTGCCACCGACCCCCCTGCCAGTAACAAACTCGCGGTACTGCCGCTCGGTGAAGGTTGCTGCTTTCCTCAGTCCCAACTTCCTGGCGATCCGATCGGCCACCATTTGCCCAATCGGCCGATTCAGTTGAGCTGCTCTCGCGATTTCCACGGGCGCGAACGGCTCGTATTGGCGCTTTCCAGAAAACGGCTTGGTGAACCCGGTCCCAGTCGGGGCCTGCGGGACCGCCCCCGCGATGGCGACTTGGAGTCCCATCACGAACAACAGGCAAACTCCTGCCAGTGCCACTGCCGCGGTGAACTTGGATCGACGATTGGTCGGTCCGAGTCGACGACGGGATGTCCCGATGCGCTGCATTCCTACTCCTCTCACGAACGCCCGAGACGCCGTAACCCCGCGTCCACTATGCCCCAGAGCCAACCGACCTAATGTCGGTGGCCTCGAACCCAGCATAGCGCCAAAGCACATCCAGACGAGGTCGCCAACGGCACCACGGAACCGGTAGCGACCAGACGGTCGCGGCCGCGCCCGCGCAGCGCTAGCGATGGGCGATACTGGGTGTGATGGCTTCCACGTACAACGAGGGCTCCCGACGCCTCCAGGACGCCTTCGACACGCGCCGGCTCGCCGACCGCCTCGACGAGAAGTTCGTCCAGCGCGGCTACATCGACGCGGACGATCGCGCGTTCATCGAGCGGATGGACATGTTCTTCCTGGCCACAGCCGACGCCCACGGGCGGCCCCAGTGCTCGTACAAGGGCGGCGACCCCGGCTTCGTCCGCGTCCTCGACGAGCACACCGTCGCATTCCCCAACTATGACGGGAACGGGATGTACGTCTCAATGGGAAACGCCCTCGTCAACCCGCACGTCGGCATGCTCTTCGTCGACTTCGTCTCCATCCGCCCGTCGCGGCTGCGGCTCAACGGCGTGGCAAGCATCGACGAGCGCGACGAGCTGATGGAGGCCTACTCGGACGCGCAGTTCATCGTGCGGGTGCGCGCGACTCAGGTCTTTCCCAACTGCCCGCGCTACATCCACCGCATGACGCTCGTCGAGCACTCGCGCTTCGTGCCGCGCACCGGCGTCGAGGCGCCGATCCCGGCCTGGAAGCGGGCGGACTGGGCGTGCGACGTCCTACCTGCGCGAGACGCTCAGGCTGGCCAGAAGTCCTGAACGAGCTCGGCGTCCCCGCGGGCGTCCTCGACACGCACCGACACGATGATCAGCTCGGCGTCCTCGGGCCCGTCGTTCCACACCGACCGCACGACGCCCGGCGCGACCCGGACAGCCGTGTCGCCCGGGACGTCGACGACCTCGTCGTCGAGCTTGAACTGCAGGGTCCCCGAGATCACGAAATAGATCTCCTCCTGGGTCTTGTGCCGGTGGCCGTAGCTGCCCTTGCCGCCCGACTGCGGCGGCATTACGCGGTGCGTGAACGCGACCTGCGTGGTGCCGAGGTGCTCGGTTAGGAAGCGCATCGCGCCCGGGTACGTGCCGCCGAACGCGTCGGGAACGTCGTCAAGCCGCCGAATCGTGGAATCGCTCATGCCGCGACTCTAACCCACGGTCGCTGGGGCGATCCGGCGCCATGACTCCCGGCGCGTTAGCACGCGCCCGGCCTTCCGTTGACATGTTCGAGGCGCTACTGCTCGACTGGCCGTAACCCGGAAGCGGGGCTCGCTCGTGACACTCAACGCGTCGCTGCCCTCCGCGCACATCACCCGCGGGATTGCGCTGCCGAGTTCCGAAAGCGTCTCGCTGAAACTTACGCCCTGTCGCTGTCCGGTCTCGCGCGCATCGCCGAGACCGACCGGGCTCGACCTCGCCGTTCAGTCCGGCAGCGCGGGTACCTGACTGGTCCGCCCGCCGCGTCCTATGGCGTCAGCACCACGCGGCCGAAGGCTTGGCGGCTCTCGATGTAGGCGTGTGCGGCGGCGGCGTCCGACAGCTGGAAGGTACGGTCGATCACGACACGCAGCTCGCCGGTGCCGACGCGCCGGATCAGGTCGGCGATCATCGCGTGGACGCGCGGGTACTCGTTCAGTAGAGCTCCTCCGAGGAACACTCCCCGCAGCGCGTTGTTTTTCTCCCACAGGGCTCGCGCCTCGATGTTGGAGCCGGCGCGGCCGGCCAGGCCGACGCTGACGAGCGTTCCGCGGTAGGCGAGCGCGGCGATGCTGTCGACCAGGTTTTGACCGCCGACCGAATCGAGGATCACCTCGCAGCCGCGCCCGTCGGTCAGCTCGCGGGAGCGCTCGACAAAGTTCTCGCGCGCGTAGTTGATCCCGTGATCGAGCCCGAACTCCCGGAGTCGTTCGAGCTTCTCGTCGCTCGACGCGGTCGAGAGCACGGTTGCGCCGGCTTGCTTGGCCAGCTGGATGGCCGCCATCCCGACGCCGCCCGCCCCAGCGTGGATCAGTGCCGCCTGCCCGGCCTCGAGCCCGGCGGCGGTGAACAGGCACTCCTGCGCGGTCCCGAACGCGACAGGAACGCAGACCGCCGAGGCGGCATCCAATCCGTCCGGGATCGGCCAGCTTGTGATCGCCGGGACCGCCCGCTTCGAGGCGTGCGACCCGGCCATGTTCAGGGTCACGACCCGGTCCCCGGGCGAGCGGTCTTCGACCCCGGCGCCGACCTCGACGATCGTGCCCGCCGCGAGGTAGCCCACGACGTGCGGGACCGACGGCGGCGGCGAGCCGGCGCGAGCAAGGACATCCCCGCCCTCGATGCTGATCGCCTCGACATCGATCAGCACGCAGCCGTCCGGGCACACAGGATCGGGGATGTCCTCGTAGAGGAGAACATCGGGGCCACCGTTCTCGTGGATCACCGCCGCTTTCACCAAGGCGACTCTATTCGAGTGGATGCGCGGGCATCCACCGTCGAGACGTGCTGGCTGTCGATTGGGGACCAGCGCCAAGGAGGACGCGTGAGTGCGAACTCATGATGCGTAGCTCACCTCAAGCGGGAAACCGCCTGCAAGATCAGCGGCTCGGCGGCCAGACACCCAGCGGTTTGCCGATTTCCCACTCATGACCGAATGGATCGACGATCCGGCCAAGTCGCCAGCCGTGCTGATCCTCGACCGATGAGGCCTGTTCGGCGCCGGCCGCCACTGCCCGCGCGACGACTTGCTCGGGATCCTCGACGACGAGCAGTGTGCGGCTCGTGGTTCCTCCGATCGCGTTAGGGCTCAACCGCCTCATCGAGGAGCTCGCCGTGGTCACCCAGAACGCCGCATCGTCTACAGAGAGTTGGGCAACGATGTCGTCACCCTCGCCTACGCGGTGCATGACCTTGGCCCCGAACGCGGCCTCGTAAAACGCGACCGCCGCGCTGGCGCTGTCGACCCACAGCTCGGGCTGGACACTCGTCATCAGATTGCCTGTTAGCACTAGCGGAGCAGCGTGTCAACCGGCGCCTCGTGTCCTGTCCCCGGCGGACCTACGAAGGGGCTATCCGGTTGGGGATATGCGTTTGGTGCTGTCTCCAGGCCCGGTGAATCGCGCGGACGGATCAGCCCGCAGTCCTCGCCATCCCCTCGACTCGGGTGGCGAGCGCCTGCTGTCCGGCTTCCGTGGGGTGAAGACTCCAGGCTTGCTTAGAGCCGCGGATGTAGATAGGCGTAAACCACGAGTGCGTTGGTTCGCAGGCATCGTGACCAACGAACGGTGGGATCACGTCTACGTACTGGAACTGAGACGAGTGCATCTTCTCGACTGCGTTGAAGATCGTCGAGTTCAGCCGGACGATAACCCGCCACAGCGCCGGAACGTCGTCGGCATTGAATGCCGGGTGGCCGAAGACGGGCACGTCAAAGAGATACAGTTTCGAACAGTCGATTGAGGACTGTCGAGGGAACACGTACGGGTAGTTCGTCACGAGGACAAGAGCATCTGGCGCCTGCTCCTGGATGAACGAGAAGACGCGCGGCAGGTTCTGGCGAACTACCTCGAGCCCCCTCGCGACGCGCGCTGCATTGGCCGTCCCGTACTTCCCCTCAAAGCAACCGACCGCCGGCCTGATGATCCGATGAATGCGCGCAAGAACGCATTGCTCGATCAGCCTGGAAAACCCGATGTCGTCCCCGCCAATCGTGATCGTCACCAGACGCGTTCTCCCAGAGAGCTGGCGCCGTTGCCAGGCGAGATGGGCCTGGTGGTTGAGCTCCAGAGTCGTCGCGCCTGTGCAGGCCTCGAAGTAGAACGCCGAGAACCTCAGCGATTGCTGGACAAGCGCTGGATAGGCGTGTGGTGAGCGATGGCAGAACTCAAGCGGCGGGAGCCCCTCACCTGACGCGTAAGAGTCACCGAGCGCGACGTAATAGCCTTCAGGTCGGTAGGTGAACCGCGCCTGGAGACGGCCGTCGGTGACGTCGTGGACGGGCGCCTGCGTCGGTGATGCGGGTTGGTTTATGTCCGAGTGAAACGGCACGTTCTGATCGACCGACACCAAGTCACCGCTCCGGATGCTGCGAACGTCGAACGTGCGTGCGGTGTTGAAGCTCGCGGTTGGAAACGCGCCGAAGGCCGAGAGCGGTGAGCCGAAGCAGGTCGTAAACGAAGTGACGGGAGCACGAATCGCAAGGCGCCGCTCCGTGGCGGTCGCTCGCATAACCACCACGAAGGCAAACTGCTGCAGGTTGACGCCCGTGATTGGGCCGCTGCAGGTCACATCGGATGGGTTCGTGGCGCTGCTCGATGCCGTCCCGGTCAGGCGGGAGTCGCGGGTGTCCAGACGAAAAGCCAACCCCGAGGGATCACTCGGATCCGGCTGCCACACCAGATGCCACGCCACGGAAGCTCGCTGGGTGGCCGTGGAATCCAACGTCGAGTCGCCCCGCGAGGAGTATTGGCGCGTAACGCTATAGCTCAGCGTACCGTCGTAGCTCATGTCGTCGGAGGGTGTCTTTGCAGCCGCCACCGCGACCCCACCCAAGCCGGAACACGCCAGAACAGCGATCGCCGCGCCACGCACCAGCAGCCCCATATCGACAACGGAGACTACAAGACCCGTTGGTCCGCAGCCCGAAAGGCTCACACGACGAGTGGGGCCCGAGCCACCACGGAACCGGCGCGGGCTCGCGCACACAGGCCTGCCCGGATGAGGTCGCACCAAGCCGGTGCCCCCTCACCGGGTGCCCATCTGACCTCGCGTTAGTTGAAGATCACGCTGAAGCTTCGGTCCGCTGCGGTCCCGGTTGTGTCGAAGGTCTTGACTTCTGCCTGCGTGCCCACGGGGCATGGGCCGAACGGCGTGGTCGATGCGGTCACGAATCCGGTGGTGAAGCTCGAGTCGAGCGTCGCGACCAGATTGTTCGGCGTGAAGCTCAAGCCGCTGAAGCAGTACGCGCCCACCCCCGCACGGGAAATGTTGGCAGCAGAGAGATTCTTGACTGGCCCCGAGATGCTGACTCCGGTGCTGGATCCAGCGAAGGACCCGTACGCAACGGCGCTACCCGGGGCGCCCTGGACACCCGCCGGGCCGCTCTCGCCCTGCACACCCCGCGGGCCCCTCGGCACCTGTCCGACCACGAAGTTCTTGGACAGCAGCGAGTGCGCTCTTATCTTCGAGCCGGTGATCGCGCCGGCCTTGATCTTCGACGAGATCACCGCGCCGTTCCTGATCTTCGACGACGTCACTGCGTTGTTCTTGAGCTGTTTTGCACCGACGCTGTTCGTCGGGAGCGTCATCGCGTAGGCGCCTCCCCCGAGCGCTATGAACAGCGCAAGCAGCGAGACGACGTTGGCGAACGTCAGATAAGGGCGCAGCCTTGCCGGCATGTGGACCTCCAAGTCCCAGAAGAAGAGCGACGCCCCGACGTAAACCGCGCTTCACGACCGAGTATACGTCCCGGCTCAATCGCGCTCACGCGGGGCAGCGGCCCTACCTTGATCCGGCCTCCCTCAGAGTTTTCCTGCATGTGGATTGGTTTTGAACCGCTGGTGAGGGGCAGGTAGCCGCCCGAAATCGGGGGTCGACTGTGGCGCGCTTGGGTCAGCCCGCTCTGTCGATGTAGCAAGACGGCGGTTTGACGCCCAGGACGCACGGCGTGTACGATCGCGCGCGACCAAGGATGGAGGATCGGGGGACATGATGCTGGAACATCGAAACATGAATCGCGCGGCGCTCTACGGGTGGCGGCGCCGGCGGCCACTCCTCGCAGTGCTGCTGACGGCGGCTCTGGCGTGCTTCGTCCCATCGATCAGTGCTGCCCGCGTCGGCGCCGCCCGCCAGAGCATCCGCGCGCAGGTCAACCGGGTGGATCAGGCCTACCACCGCGCGGTGGCGCGTCGTGATTTGAACGCGGTCGTGACCCTGTACGCGCCCAACGGAAATATCGTCGCCTCAGGAGTTCCCCCGGTGCACGGGCGGGCCGCGGTTCGCCGGTTCCTGGCGCCGGTGTTCAGCGCGGGCTGGTGTCGGTTCACGTTCACCCCGAGCGTCGTCTCGGCCAGCGGTTCGCTCGTCGCGGCGTTTGGTCACTACGTCTCTGCGGACTGTATCCGTGGCAGGGTCGTCCCAGACCCCAAGAAGTTGGCCGTGCTGCTGTTCACCCACCGGCGCGGCGGCGGGCTGCAGATCGCCTACGACATCTTCATCTCGTGATGTGAGCGCCCCACCCCGCCGGATCTTCTGCGCGGCCCAGTCGACGTCTCGCCGCCGTAGGCCCGAACAGCTCGCCCTGGCGCAGCCCGGTCATCGCGGCAGTTAGGTAGAGGGCCCGGTCGATGCGCGTTCCGCCGGCCCTCCACGGCCGGCGGGCGATCCCCCTCACGCAAACACGCTCCAACCCCGTCAAGCACTCTTACCGGCGATGCGAACGCTGCCACACGGCGCGTGTTGCTATCGCCGACGAGACGGACGCTTTCCGCGCGTCGCGAGACTCGGATTGCGCGCGCGCGGGCGCGGCCTAACATTGACGGTGTGACGGGCCCGGAACGGTGACGGCTGCGAACGAAAGCGCTCTGGCACTGGACGCCGCGGGCCAGCTGGACGGGCATCAGCCAGTGATCAAGCTCGGCCTCGTGGTGACCCCGATCCTCGACTCGGAGGCGCTGGCGAAGCTCGCCGAGGACGTCGAACGGGAGCTCACCGAGCGCTACCCGGACGTCAGGTGGAGCGTCACCGCCGTCCGTGACTCGCTCGTGAGCGCGCCGACACCCCTGACCGAAATCGTCGACGCTGCGCGTTCACGCCTGCTCGACGAACGGTGGGACCTAGTCGTTCACGTGACCGAGCTTCCCCTGCGGATCTCCCGACGCCCGGTACTGACCCACTCGAGCCGAACTCACCGGGCCGCTCTCGTGTCGCTGCCGGCGCTCGGGCTCAAGCAGTCCAACCGGCGCTTGGTGCAGTCCGTCGTCGACGCCGTGGGAGTGTTGGCGGGCGATACCGAGCGGCGCCGGGAGGAGAACCGACGTGGTCACCGCGGGCGCGTCGGGCGGCGCCTGGTCGAGCTCGCCACGGAGGTGGAGGGCTCGGAGGCGCTCGACGGAGTTACGCTGCTGCAGCGCGTGGCGACCGGAAACGTCCGGCTGGTGCTGGGGATGGTTCGGGCCAATCATCCGTGGCGCCTGGTCGTCCGATTGTCGCGCGCGCTGATCGGGGCTCTTGGGGTCGCCGCCTTCGCGGTCGTCACGTCCGACGTTTGGCGGATCGCGGCCACGCTGTCTCCACTACGGCTTGCGCTGCTGTGTCTGGCGACGATCGCGACGGCCGTGACGACGCTGATCGCGGCGCACGGACTGTGGGAGCGGGCGACGGATCGCCGCGTGCGCGAGCAGGCGATCCTGTTCAACCTCGTGACGGTCATCACGGTGGCAATCGGCATCCTTGCGCTCTACGCCGCCGTGTGCGTGCTCAGCCTCGCGGTGGCCGGCATCATGATCGACCACTCGGTGTTCGCGACGCAGATCGGCCGACATTCGGGCTTCGGGGACTACGTGCGACTCGCGTTGGTGGCCGGTGCGCTGGCCACCGTGGGAGGGACGCTCGGAGGGGCGCTGGAGAGCGACGCAGCGGTGCGCGAGGCCGCATATGCCCAGCACCAGGAGCGTCCGTAGCTCACCGTGCGGCCACGACGCCCAGCTTCACGTTCACCTACTCGACCAAGCCCCGCAGTTCACCGGCCGGCGCCTCGGGCGCAGACGGTGGTGTCCATGCCCAACTCGTCGACACGAGCGGATACACCGCCCGTGTCGCCGGCGGGCGCAACCTGTCACAGCCGATGACGACACCGGTCTCGGTGATGTCACGCTCAGTGCCCGGCGGCGGTCAGGTCGATCGCCCGGGCCGGGAAGTTTGGCGCTGCTCGGCGAATTGGAGATTTCAGTGAACGCCCGGCCACGTACTCCATCACGATGTACGGGCCAGCCGGTCCTCGGCCTGCTCGAGCCCGCAGGGCATCTCTCGCGAGGACGTGGTCGGCAAGTAGACGCCGATGCGATGCACCGCTCTGTGCGCTAGGTTCCCAATTAGCCCATTTCCCGGCGGGAACCTGCCGCTTTGCAGGTAGTTTGTTGATACCGCTACCGGGATTCGAACCCGGGTTTCCGCCGTGAGAGGGCGGCGTCCTAGTCCCCTAGACGATAGCGGCGAGGGTTCCCGGCGCAGAGAAGCGTAGCGTGGAGTTAGGGACCTGACGGAGGACTCGTCGGCGCGCCAACCGCCGGTACTGGCCCATGGGCCATGCCCGATGTGAAAATCCCGAGAACCTCGGTCGTCAGGGCGTTTCCGGCGTCGGCGATGGGGAAGACGACTATCGCCGCCCCACCAGGACCGCCGCGAGGGTTGGACGGGCTCGCCCCGCGACGGGGACCGGCAGGCGCTGGAGACCGGCGCCAGTTTGCTGAGGCACCCACCCGAGGTGCACGTCTCCATGCCTATCCAGGAGGTAGACCGATGAGCAAGCGGCAGCGTCGGCGTCTCGAGAAGCGACGCAGCATCCACAACGGGCAGGCCAAGCGTCGCAACCTGCTCGATCCACGCGTCCCCGCGGCCCTGGCGATCATGGCCGCCCCGCCGGTCGCCGCTGCGTCCGCCGAGGGCGCAACCTCTCCCATCAGGGGCGCGAACCACGCCCATCATGCGACTGCGTTCCGGCACGAGGGCACGAGCGTGACGCTCTCCGAGCGGCTCGCCCGCGAGGTAGCGGCGCGCCCGCGGTCGGCCTATCGGAGCACCCAGGTCCTCGCCCCAGATGCTCCTCCGTTCGGCCACACGACCGCGCACCACGAAACGCGCGTCCGTCACAGGCGCGCGCGATCTTCAACCGGCCCCGGGATCTCAGCGCCGTCGCGTAGATCAACAACCACGACGGGCCGTGGGGCGCCCGCCAAGCCGACTGCGCCAGCTCCCCCCTCCCGCCCGGCCGCACCGATTGCGGCGCCGAGCCCCGCCCCGGCGGCTCCACCGAGCGCGATTCCCGTACCGGCGGCGCCGAGCCAGCCTCAGCCGGTCACGCCGATCCCTGCGCCCGCGCCGATCGCGGCGCCAATGCCCAGCGTCGCCACTCCCCCACTCGCGACCTCGCCGGTAGCGCCATATCCGGCCCCGGCTGCTCCGGCGGTGCCGGGCGATACGGGTGCAGCCACCCCAGCACCGGCTGTCCCACCGGCGCCCGGCGACGGCAGCACCGCAGCTCCCGCGCCGGCCACGCCCGCCGCGCCCGCAGCGCCAGCCGACAGCACGACCGCGACGCCCGTGACACCCGCCCCCGCAGCACCGGGCGACACCGGCTCTGGCGTTCCAGCCCCCGCCACCCCCACTCCGCCCGGGGACACCACGACCGCGACTCCGATCTCGCCCGCCCCGGCGGCCCCGGGCGAAACGAGCGCGATCACTCCGGTCCCCACCACCCCGACGGCGCCAGGTGACACCACAACCGCGACCCCGGTCTCGCCCACCCCGACGGCCCCCGGCGACACCGGCACGGGCGTTCCTGCGCCCGCCACCCCGACAGCCCCCGCTGATGCGAGCCCGGCGGCCCCGGCGCCGGCGACGGTGCCGGCATCCCCGGCGGCCCCGAGCAGTCAGTCCGGTCTGGTGAACCCGGACGCGCCGCCGATGGCACCCAACCCGGCTCCGCCGAGCGCCTCGAATGCCCAGGGGGGGATCTCTGTGGGTGGGAGCTACTACGAGGGAATCGGCGGCGGCGCGACGCTCGTAGCCACCCCTCAGGGCGGGTGGATCATCCCTGAGTTCGGGATCGGGCTCGGTCCGTCGGTCTCGGTGAACGCCGGCTCGAACGTGAACGTCCCCAATTCGCCGAGCCTGCAGTTCGGTGCCACGTTCGGGGATCAGATCGGTCCGGTCGGCGTGCGTGGATCGGCCACTATCACCTCGCCCGTCGACTCCCTCGGCGACCCCAACAGCTGGAACTTCGGCGGAAACGTCGGCGTCAACCTGCCTGGCATTCCCACCGGGAACGTACGGGCGTCGGGCAACTACAGCAACAACGCCGGTCCGACCGGGGGCATCCAGTACTCAGCGACCAATCAGCTGTTCGATCAGACCGACCAGGTGAAGCTCGCGATCCGAGTGCCGATCCCATTGCCGAATCCGACGCAGACGCTCCCTCCGGACAGCAACGGCGTCTCCGACGTGATCACCCAGACGGGCGGCGAGGGCCCGCCCGCGATGTCAGCCGAGCGAAACGTCTCGTCGCTCGGCTACCCCGACGGAAACGGGAACACCGTCACGCTGAACCCGGACGGCTCGTACACGCTCCACACCCCCAACAGCGACGTCATCAACTACGGGCCGAACTACGCCCAGCAGCAGGGTCTCCCCGACAACGGCCAGGGCGGGACGATGACTCACCAGCTGATCAGCGACCTCGGACAGAGGACCGACACGTGGACCTGGCAGGGCAACGACGGCGTCACGGTCACCCGCGACTCGTCCGGGACCCTGACCCAGACCAACCCTGACGGAACGGTGATCACGCAGTCGAGCTCGGGGGTCGTCACGCAGAAGAACACCGACGGTTCATCCGTGAGCCTCGACCCGAGCACGGGCAACATCACCACCGACAGCGGCGGCTGGTTCGGCACGACGACGAAGTTCCAGCCGAACGGCTCGGTGAGCCAGTCCTACCTGGGAGGCTCGACGATCTGGGACTCCTCCGGCAGCTCCCAGAGCTTCAGCGGGCTCGACGGGTTCGGGCTGCCGATGCCCACCTC
Organism: uncultured Solirubrobacterales bacterium; assembly: GCA_963788565.1. Taxonomy (GTDB): domain Bacteria; phylum Actinomycetota; class Thermoleophilia; order Solirubrobacterales; family Solirubrobacteraceae; genus Palsa-465. The sequence continues at coordinate 594,734 of CAWBHJ010000004.1, forward strand.
CCAGCCGACGCCGACCGCGCCGACTGCGCCGTCGCCGATCACGCTACCCCACGACCCGAACGCGGCGCCACCTGCGCCTGCGGACGCGACCCCGGCACCCCCGCCCGGGCCAGCGCCGGCGGACGCGACGCCCGCACCGGCTCCGGCACCCACGGACTCGACGCCTGCTCCGGCACCGGCGCCGACGCCGACCCCGACGGATTCGACTCCGGAACCGGCGCCGACCCCGACGGATTCGACTCCGGCACCGGCACCGTCGGACTCGACTCCGGCACCGTCGGACAGCACGCCGGCACCCGCGCCCACCGACACAACGCAGCCACCAGCACCCGCACCGGTACCGACGCCGGTGGACATTGCTCCTTCGGACCTCAGTACGCCGATCAGTCCAGTGGACACAACCCCGTCCCTCGACACAACCCCCTCGCTCGACGCAACCCCGTCCCTCGACAGCACACCGTTGCTCGACACCAGTTCACTGGACTCGAGCTCACTCGGGTCGGGCAGCATGTCGTTCGACAGCGGTGGGTTCAGCGGCGGCGACGGCGGCGGCGACGGCTGACCAATCCATTGCTAGGGGGCTACGCAGCCACAGCCTCGGGGAGTCGGGCACCGCTCCCCGACGCGTCTGTGACCCGAGAGTCGCCGGGTCACGAGATGTTCACGGCAATAGGCGCCCCGGCGGTACCGCTACTGCTAGGTTGCCCGGCCGCCGGGAGCGCCGATGCCAGAGCAAGAACCTATCTCCACGTCAAGTTCCGGTGCAGTCGGTCGCCGGACGTTCCTCGCCGGTGGAACCGCCGCGGTGCTCGGCGCGACGACCGCCGGCCAGGCCCTCGGGCGCACCCGACACTGGTGGCGGCCGGCTCGTGATCTCACCCAACCGCTGAGCTCTCAGCGCGAGGCGCTGCGCGTCCTAGGGCGGACGCGGATGCGGGTGCCGGACTCGCTTCCGAACAGCTCACTCGCGGTGGGAACGGACACGATTCCTGAGATCGAGCACGTGGTCGTCCTGATGCTCGAGAACCACTCGTACGACAACCTGTTCGGGATGCTCGGCCGCCAGCCGAGCGGCCTCCCCCGAGGTGACGGCTTCGCCCTTGCCGGCGACGGGCTCCCGAGCGCGACCAACCCGTACCCCGACGGTCGGCTCCAGCGCGCGTTCCGAATGCCGACGACCTGCCAGTTCGGGTCGACCCCGAGCCAGGAGTGGGCGGCTAGCCACAACGCCTACAACAACGGCGCGATGGATGGGTTCGTCCGGACGACGATCTCGCCGTTCACGTCGCAGGTCGTGGGCGCCGTGGCGATGGGCTACTGGACGGGCGACGACCTCCCGTTCACGTACGACCTCGCGACGAAGTTCGCGATCGCCGACCGCTGGTTCGGCAGCTGCCTCGCACAGACCGACCCACAGCGGCGTTACCTGATTGCCGCGACCTCGAGCGGCATGACCGACGACATCGGCACCAGTCCCGGCGGCATCGTCCCCGACGCATCGCTCGGCGCGCCCGCCAACGGAACGATCTTCGACCGGCTCGAGAACGCCGGCATCAGCTGGGCGGACTACAACGCCAGCTTCCCGACCGGCGCGACGATGGAGCTGTACCCCACCAACGACGCCGTCTTCTCGAAGACGAACGCCTTCCCGATCGACCAATTCTTCACGGACGCTCAGTCCGGGAAGCTACCGGCCTTCAGCCTGCTCGACCCGGACTACGGCACCCAGTCGCAGGAGAACCCTCAGAACATCATCGTCGGCGAGGCATTCCTCGCGAAGGTCGTGAACGCGCTCGGCGCCTCGCCGCTCTGGCCGAAGACGCTGCTGATCCTCACCTACGACGAGCACGGCGGCTACTACGACCATGTGCCGCCGCCGGTGGCGCTCGCGCCGGATGCGATTCCCCCGCAGGTCCAGCCTGGCGAGTCGACGTATGACGGCTTCGCTCGCTACGGCTTCCGCGTGCCGTCGGCGTTGATCGGCCCGTACGTAAAGCCCGGCCACGTGTCGAGCGTGGTCTACGACCACACGTCGATCCTCGCGTTCCTCGAGCGCAAGTGGAATCTCAAGGCGATGACGTACCGGGACGCGAACGCGAACGACCTGACCGACTTCCTCGATCTGGACGCGATCAAGCGCGGACAGCCGACCTTCCCCGAGCTCCCCAAGCTCGCGGCAGTTGGCGATACACCGGCACGGCTCGCGTGCACCAAGACCGGCCCCGGCACGGTGCCGGTCCCGATTCCTCCCCAGAAGCTCGAGATTCGCTCGGCGCGCGTCAACCGGAGGCTCCGCGGGCTCGTCGTCGAGCTCGAGGTCGATCGTGGGACCGTGCGCGGGATCGACGTCGCTCTCTACAAGGGTCGCCGCCGTGTGGCCCACCACTTCGTCGCCGACGTCGGGGCCTCGCAGCATCCCGTCGTGCTCCGAGTACACGGCCGGGCGCCCCGACGCGGGACGTATTCACTCGTCGTTCGCCAGGGCGCTGTGACGATGGCTCGGCGCGCGGTCGTCGTTCACTGATCCAGAACGGCGCCGCGGCTTCACAGCCGAGTTCCGTCCGGGCCGTATACGAACATACGTTCGATGCTCGATATCCCCAGGGGTCTGTCGCGAGGTGCTAATTTGCTCCTCTCCGCGGCTGTGGCGGAACTGGTCTACGCGCACGGTTCAGGTCCGTGTGGGCGAAAGCCCTTGGGGGTTCGAGTCCCTCCAGCCGCACTCGCTCGGCGGGTCTAGGTGCACCCGGCGAGCACGATCAAGATCGCTTTCGAGCTCTCGGAGCAGGGGCTGGGACCCGGAGAGATCTCGCGACGCCTGAGCGTCCACCGAGCGACCATCGGCGACTGGCTCGCTGGACGACTACCGCGGAGCGCTCGGGCTGGGGCATGCCCGCGCTGCGGTCACGTCCACACGTTCAAGCGTCTAACAGAGCCATATGTCTACCTGCTCGGCTTGTACTTGGGAGACGGGTCGATCTCTGTGCACGCGCGTGGCGTGTTCCGGCTGCGGATCTTCCTCGATATCCGGTATCCGCAGATCATCGATGACTGCGCCGACGCGATCGCTGCAGTCGTGCCGCAGAACCGCGTTCACCGACTGGAGCAACGAGGCAACTACATCGTTAGAGACCAACCGTCGCTGGTTGTGGTCTCTGCGTTTTCGAAGTCCTGGCCGTGTCTCTTTCCGCAGCACGGCCCGGGCCGAAAGCACCAGCGCGAGATCACACTGGCCACCTGGCAGCTCGATCTCGTGGCGAAGTGGCCCGAGCAGCTCCTTCGCGGGTTGATCCAGTCCGACGGCTGCCGCTTCATGAACACTGGCCGACGGGGATGGTCGGCGCCCAGGTATGAGTTCAGCAATAAGTCGGACGACATCCGCTCGATCTTCTGCGATGCGTGCGATCTCATCGGCTTGCGTTGGACGAGATCCGGCAGCAAGTCGATCTACGTCTCCCGGAAGGCGGACGTGTCAAAGCTGGACGAGTTCATCGGGCCAAAGCGATGACGCCACTGGGCACAACGTCCCCTACAACCACCCCTTCTCCTCGGCAACGCGCACCGCCTCGGCCCGGTTCCGCGCATCCAGCTTGCGCATCACCGACGACAAATGGTTGCGGACGGTGCCGGGCGACAGGTACAGGGCGCCGGCGATGTCGGCCACCGTCGCGTGCTGGCGGGAGGCGGCGAGCACTTCGCGCTCGCGTGCGGTCATCGGGCTCTCGCCCTCGCTCAGCGCCGCGGCGGCAAGACCGGGGTCGACGACTCGCTCGCCGGCCGCTGCCCGGCGGATCGCCTGGGCGAGCTCGGAGGCCGGCGCGTCTTTCAGGAGGAACCCGGCCGCGCCGCTCTCCATCGCGCGACGTAGGTAGCCGGGGCGGCCGAACGTGGTCACGATCAGGACACGGCAGTCGGGGACCGAGTCGCTCAGCCAGGCCGCCGCCTCCAAGCCCGTCGCGCCCGGCATCTCGATGTCGAGCACGGCGACGTCGGGGCGGGACGCGGTGGCGGCGTCGACGACCTCGTCGCCGCGGGACACCTGAGCGACGACCTCGATGTCGGGCTCGAGCCCGAGCAGGCTGGCGAGCGCGCCGCGCACCATCCCCTGGTCCTCGGCGATCAGGACGCGGATCACGGTCTCAGCACCCGATCACGGTCTCAGAACTCGGGATCTCGACCGCACGGGCCAGGATCACGAACCCGTGGCCGGCACCGTCACCGCGAGCCGATAGCCCCCGCCCGGCTGCGCGCCCGCCTCGACGCGGCCGTTCACCAGGCGCGCGCGCTCCGCGAGGCCCTCGAGCCCGTGGCCGTCGTTCGAGCCGGAGCCGTTCCCGTTTGGCAGCGACTGACCCGGCCCCGGTCCGTCGTCGACCATCTCGAGCTCGGCGCTCGTCGCGCCCGAGCTGATCGTCAGCCGACAGTGCCGCGCGCTGCTGTGGCGGATCACGTTCGTCGCCCCCTCGCGGACCGCCCACGCCAGCACACCCTCCACGGCCGGATCGAGCTCACCGCTTGGGGGCCGCACGACCTCGGCTTCGATGCCGGCGGCGGACAGCGCCATCCTCGCGCCCTCGAGCTCGCCGTCGAGCGTCGGCTGCCGGTAGCCGCCGACCGCGTCGCGCACCTCGGAGAGCGCCTCGCGGGCGACCGTCTCGAGCTCGGCAACCTCCGAAGCCGCCTGATCGGGCCGCTCTGGAAGCAGCCGTCCGGCCAGCTCGGCCTTCAGCGCGATCACCGACAGGCTGTGGCCGAGCAGGTCGTGCAGGTCACGCGCGAACCGCTCGCGTTCCTCGGCGACCGCCAGCTCGGCGAGCTCGGCCCGGGCCGCACGGAGCTGATCGTTGCGGATCCGCAGGTCGCGCATCACGAGGATCAGCAACCCGATTCCTGCGCTGCTCGCGATCCAGCCGATCACCTGGCCTCCGTTGGCGCCCCCAATCGCCGAGGTCACCCCGGCGAGGACCGCGCAGGCGACGACGCCGACGACCCCGAACCGGGAACTGATCAGGCCCGCCGATGCGGCGCAGTACGTGAACAGGAATCCCCAGCTGCCGCCGTCGCTGAGCGTCAGCGCCGACGCGATCGCAACGAGCGCGGCGAACAGATACGGGAGCAGCCGGTCGGCCGTCCGCTGGCGCCACAGCAGGACGAGCCCGATGTAGACCACGACGAACGCGACCGCCCCGGCGACCGTGAGCGTGTGGTGCAGCGCGGTCTGGTGCTTCGCGAATGCATTGACCGCCGGGAACAGGAGGAACGCGAGCCAGACGAACGCGCCCGTGTTCTTCGCAAAGCCGCGCGGGCGGCCGTCGAACCACAGCCCACGCTGTTCGTCAGCGCACGCGCCGTCGGTCATGCGACCGCTCCCTGGGGCTCACCCTGCGGCCTGCGCAGGTACCGGACCATCATGAACACTCCAACCGCCGTCCAGATCGCCAGTGACCGGATGTCGGTGGCGTTAAACCCGGGCGCGGCCGTGTGCGGGTTGAACGCGTACTGGAGCCCGTTCGCCAGCGGCTTGATCGGGAAGATGTTGGCGATCGAGTTCAGCACCTTCGGCATCCCGTTGGTCGGGAACCACACGCCGGAGATGAACGTCAGCGGCAGGATCGTCAGGTTGACGATCACGGGTGCGACGTCGGCGTTCGAGATGAACCGGGTGATCCCGATCCCGAGCGTCGTGAACGCGGCCGTCCCCAGCACGAGCGTCGCGATCAATCCCGGCAGCGTCTCCGCGCGGACGTCCACGCCGTAGGCGATCGCGCCGAGCAGCAGCGTCACGACGGTGATCGCGACGACGATCAGGACGGTCGAGCCGATCCGCGCCGCCACGTAGCCCCACCGCGGCAGGGGCGTCCCCTGCATCCGCTTGAGGACTCCTTCGTCGCGCAGGATCGCGGTGCTGATCGCGAGGTTCACGTACGTCGTCGCAATGATCGCGTACGCGAGGATTCCCGGCACGAAGAAGTCGTTGTATGGCAGGCCGCCCAGCTGGTGCAGGTGCGTGTCCTTGTTGATGCTCGCGAAGATCACCAGGAACATCAGCGGGAACACGAACGTGAACACCCCGCGGACGCGGTTGCGCCAGTAGGCGCGCTGCTCGTAGCGGATCTGCCAGCCGACGAGGCCGACGTCGCGCCGCAGCCCCGGGGTCATTACCGAGCTCATGCCGCCACCTCCACGTTGATGTCATCCGCCGTCTGCCCCTCGGGCGAGGAGCCGGTCAGCTCCAGGTAGATGTCCTCGAGCGTCGGCTGGGTTACGGAGAAGTGATCGATCGCGACCTGGCGCTCGAGCGCCCAGCTCGTGATTCGCTGGGCGGTGAACACCGGCTCGGTAGTCAGCACCTGCACCCGGTCCCCATCGAGCGACCGCTCGCCCGGCACCTCTGGGACGTCGCCGAGCGACCACCCCGCGGGCAGCCGGAAGCGGATCTCCGCGGGCCGCAGGTCGCGGCCGCCGAGCTCGTCGGGCCGGCCGCTCGCGATGATCTGGCCGGCGTTCATCACCGCCACACGGTCGGCGAGGAACTGGGCCTCGTCCATGTAGTGGGTCGTGAGGAAGATCGTCTTGCCGAGCTCGCACAGCGAGCGGACCGCCGACCACGCGCTGCGCCGGGCGCCCGGGTCGAACCCCGTCGTCGGCTCGTCGAGAAACACCAGATCGGGGTCCCCGACGAGCGCGAGCGCCAGGTCCAGCCGCCGGCGCTGGCCGCCCGACAGGCTCTTCGCCCGCTCGTCGCGCTTGTCCTGAAGATCGACGAGCTCGATCAGCTCGTCGACCGGCCGCCGGCGCGCGTAGTAGCGGCCGTACATCTCGATCAGCTCCGCGACCGTCAGCTCGCTTTGGACCCCGCACTGCTGGAGCACGATCCCGACGCGCTCGCGCAGCGACCGCGCTCCCGACGCCGGATCGATCCCGAGCACCTGCACCTCCCCACCGTCCCGCCGGCGATATCCCTCGAGGATCTCCACCACGGTCGTCTTGCCCGCGCCGTTCGGGCCCAGCAGGCAGAAGACCTCCCCGCGCGCGACCTCGAATCCGATTCCACGTACCGCTTCTACCGAGCCGTAGGACCGGCGCAGGTCGCTGACCGCGATCGCGGGTCCGGTTCCAGATGGATCATTCGTTTGCATGTACGGCAGCGTAGGAACGCCGCCGCCTGCGCGTAAGTGCCGGCCGGCCGAAACCGGCCATGACATTCGTCACGTGTTCCAGCCGGCGAGGACCTCGGTCTCGCGCTCGAACCCGAGCGCGCAGACCGCGCCCGCACTCAGAGCGAGCCGCGCCCCGAACGCGGGCTCCATCTCGATCCACCGCGATCCCGTGACTCGCAGGATGTGGCCGTGCGCGAACGCGATCGCGTCGCCGTCGGCGGCCCGCAGCCGCGCGAGTGCCCGGTCCGCTCGCCCACCCACTTCGATGGGCTTCTCCCCCCCGGGGCACCCGTCGCGCCATAGCACCCAGTCCGGGTCGCGCTCGTGGATCTGCGGCGTCGTCAGGCCCTCGTACTCGCCGTAGTCCCACTCGCGCAGGTCGTCGCACAGCTCCATCTGTTCGCCGAATCCGGCGAGTTCGCACGTCTCCCGCGCGCGCAGAAGCGGGCTGGACAGCACCAGCGCGAACGACCGTCCCGCGAACCGCGAGGCCAGCCCGCGGGCGCGCTCCCGCCCGCGCTCGGTCAGCGGCAGATCGGTCCGGCTCGTGTGCTGCCCCGACAGGCTCCACTCCGTCTCGCCGTGCCGGACCACCGTGACCTCGTGGCGCCCGGGCGCCGGCCCGCGCGCCGAGGACATCAGTTGTCTGAGGCGTCGTAGGCCTGCTCGGCGATCGTCGCGCGCGCCGCCGACTCATCCCACCCGGAATCGGGGTGCTCCGCCTCGACGTGGTCGCGGAGCCGTCCGAGCAGCTCCTCGTCGTTGGCCGCGGCGAGCGGCTCGCCGCAGATGTTGCACTCGATCGTGCGCATCGTCATTCCAGACCTCCAGTCCGCTCGATGATTCTCTCGGTCGCGGTCACGTCGAACTCGACCGTCTGAAGTGACGCGAGCTCGTGCACCGCAAGCATCGCGGCGCCCAGCACCCCGGCACCAATGCCGTGCCGCGCGATCCGGATCACAGCGCGCCCGCGCAGTCCGGGGAGCACGTATCCGTGAGCGACACGTCGGACCGGCTCGAGCAGCAGCTCGCCGGCGAGCGCGCCGCCGCCGCCGATCACGACCTCCTCGGGGTCAAACGTGTTGATCGCGTTCGCCACGCCGATCCCGACGTGCTCGCCCCACGCATCGACCGTTCGCAGCGCCACCGGGTCTCCGTCGTGGGCGGCAGCGACGATGTCCGAGCCGAGCACCGGCAGCCCGCGCGCCCGGAGGCGACCGAGCTCGGAGCTCGGCTCGCGCTCTGCGGCCTCGGCGCCCATCCGGTCGAGCGCGTGGCCGGATGCGACCCACTCGAGCGAGCCGCGCTGCGGGAAGCTGCCCGGCGCCGGCACGCCGACGCGCGGGTCGAGGCCGACGATCGTGTGTCCGAGCTCACCGGCGCCGCCGCTCGAGCCCCGGTAGATCCGTCCGTCGAGCACCAGGCCGCCGCCGATCCCGGTGCCGACCGTGATCATCACAAGGTGGCGGGTGACCGGGCGAAGCTGTTCGTCGTGCGCCTCTGCGAGCGCCGCGACGGTCGCGTCGTTGTCGACGAACACCGGAACTCCCAGCCGCTCGCCGAGCACCTGCCGCAGCGGGATGTCGGCAAGCGGCACGTTGACCGAGGAGATCACGCGACCGGTCTCGAACTCGACCACCGACGGAACCCCGACCCCGACCGCGGCGAGCTCGCCGCCGGCCGCGTCCTCGACCACCGCCACGAGCTCGTCGAGCAGCTCGGAGCCGTCCTTCAGCGAGGTCGGGCGGACGACGGGCTCCCCCAGCCGCCCGTCACGCAGCGGGGCGGCGGCGACCTTGGTGCCGCCGAGGTCGACTCCGACGACCGCGACGCTCACAGACGCGCCGCCGCCGCCGAATCGAGCAAGACCGTCAGCTCCTTGGCGAGCGGCACGAGCATCGACGACGGAACGTGCGGGTCGGGTTCGGCATCGGGTCCAAACGCCGCCGCGACGGCGTCCGCCTTCCCGGCGCCGGTGACCAGGAACACCACCTGCTCGGCGTTCGCGAGGGCGGGCAGCGTCAGCGTGACGCGCGGGACGAACGGCTCGAGGCCGGATTCGGGGACGCCGACCACCAGTCGCGAGCGCTCCGACAGCGACGCCTGGTCCGGGAACATCGACGCGAGGTGACCGTCGGGGCCGATCCCGAGCAGCACGAGCGAGAACTCCGGCTCGCCGGCCTCGTCGAGCTCGCGCTCGTACGCCGCTGCGGCCTCCTCGGGCCCGAGCTCGCCGCGGATCCGCCTGACCGCCGGGCGCGGCATGTCGGCGAGCGGGTCGAGCAGCGACTGTTTGACGAGCCGGTAGTTCGAGAGCTCGCTGTCGGGCGCTACGCACCGGTCGTCGCTGAACCACACGGTCGTGTCGCGCAGGTCGTGGCCGACCGCCCGGATCGCCTGGGCGAGCTCCTCGTACGCGGGCTTCGGAGTCGAGCCACCCGTCAGCACGACGTCGCCGCCGCCGAGCATCGCGCTCAGCAGCATCGCCGAGGCAGCGCGCGCGGGATCGTCGACGATCTCGAGCTTCAGGCTCACCTGCAGACCTCCTGGGCGGCGTACAGCGCCGGGCCGTAGGTCGGGTCGCGGAGCAACGCCTGGCGGACACCCTCGCCGAGGATCCCGCCTTCGCCGCGCGAGGCGCCGAGCACCTTCCACAGGTGCTCGTCGCCGTTGGGCGCGCGCTCGCACGCACGGAGGCCGCCGCGGTCGCGGTCGAGCGACAGCGAGCAGCCGCCCTCCCACGCGACCGTGACGCCCGCCAACCCGGGCGCCTGCTGCTCGACCGGGTCGAGCCCGATCTGCGGCCGGTTCCCGTTCCAGTGCAGGCGCGAGCAGAGCCAGCCAACCAGCAGCTCGGCACTGGCCCGCGAGTCCGCGCGGTGACGGATGTGGACCTCGTTCAGCTGGGTCAGCGCCGGCCGCCTGTCGGCCGGGTCGAACGCGGCCGCGAGGCGCTCGCGCCACGGAGTCGTCCGCAGCCACGCGAGGTCGACGACGTAGACCGAACGCAGCAGCGCGCTCGCGCGCGCGAACGCGGTGTCGACGTCAGCTTCGTCCTCGGAGTCGAGCAGGATCACGTCGATGATCGGCATCAGGACCTCCGCGGCGTCGCGGTGACCCTGCGGCGTCCACAGCATCGTCGGCAGCTCGGTGACCAGCACCGGATCGACGATCGTGTCGAGTCTCGGCAGCTGCTCTACGCCCATGTCGATCTCGACCCGTTCGTGGGCGACCGTCAGCTCGCTACCGGGCGACTCCTCGTAGGACATCACGGCGATGGCGTCGAGCGTGTCGCGATCCTCCTCGACGGAGCACAGGATCGTGCGCGACGGGTGATAGCGCCCGACCCGCTCGAGGCGGTTGGCGACCTCGCCCTTCCACGCGCGGTCGACGACGACCACCAGGTTCAGTACGCGCGCGGGCGCGATCGCGCGGTTGGCGGCGTGCCGCTCGCGCAGCAGCTTGCGGAGCGCCGCCTCGATCTCGTCGGGCGTCGTGTCGTGCTCGGCCCAGACGTCCTCGCTGACGGTCATCGGCGCGCCCCGTACGTGCCTATAGCCGCCGCCATCTGCGCCCTCCCTCGATCAGCCGGTTGGCCTCATCGGGCCCCTGCGAACCGGCGGGGTACTGCGGGACCGACGTGGTCGTGTCGTTGTGCCACGCGGTCAGAATCGGGTCGACGATTCCCCACAGCGCCTCGATCTCGTCGTTGCGGGTGAACAGCGTCGCGTCGCCGCGCATCGCGTCGAGGATCAGTCGCTCGTAGGCCTCCGGCGACTCGGATACGAACGCGGTGCCGTAGTGGAACTCCATCTGGACGGGACGGATCCGCATCGTCGGACCCGGGATCTTCGCGCCGAGCGACACCGCGACGCCCTCGTCGGGCTGGACCGTGAGGATCACCTGGTTGGGCTGGATCCCGACCGAGCCGTGGCTCTGGAACGCGACGTGCGGCACCGGCTTGAGCGTGACCACGATCTCCGTCACCCGCCGCGGCAGGCGCTTGCCCGTCCGCAGGTAGAACGGCACGCCGGCCCAGCGCCAGTTCGATACGTGCAGGCGCAGCGCCGCATACGTCTCGGTCCGCGAGTCGGGCGGGACGCCCTCCTCCTCGGTGTATCCGGGAACCGGCTTGCCGCCGACGACGCCCGGGCCGTACTGGGCGCGGACCGCCATCGAGGCGACCTCCTCGACCTGCGGCGGGACGATCGCCTCGAGCACCTTCACCTTCTCGTCGCGGACGCGGTCGGCGTTGAACGCGCTCGGTGGCTCCATCGTCAGCAGCGAGAGCAGCTGCAGCATGTGGTTCTGGACGAGGTCGCGCAACGCACCCGCCCGGTCGTAGTAGCCGGCGCGGCCCCCGATCCCGAGGTCCTCGGCGGCCGTGATCTGCACGTGGTCGACGAAGTTGCGGTTCCACACCGGCTCGAACAGCGCGTTCGCAAATCGCAGCGCCAGCAGGTTCTGAACGGTCTCCTTGCCGAGGTAGTGGTCGATCCGGAAGATCTGCGACTCCCAGAACACCTCCAGCAGCTGTGCGTTCAGCGCGCGAGCCGATTGGAGGTCGTATCCGAACGGCTTCTCGACCACGAGCCGGACGTCGGCATGCTCACATTCGCTGAGCCCGGCCTCCCCCAGCCGCTCGGCGATCACCGGGAAGAACTCGGGCGACGTGGACATGTAGAAGACGCGGTTGAGCGTCCGCCCTGACTTCTCGTCGAGCTCCTTCAGCGTGCGGCCGAGCGCGGCGTAGGCGTTCTCGTCGTCGAACGTCCCGGCGACGTAGCGGACGTCGCTCAGCATGTTCGCGAGCACGTCGGGATCCGGCCGGCGGCGCGAGAACCGCTCGATCGACTGCGCCGCGAGCTCCCGGAAATCGGCGTCGGACTGGTCGCGGCGCGCGACCCCGATCAGCTCGAAGCGCTCGGGCAGCGCCCCCTCGTGGGCGAGGTTGTAGATCGCCGGGAGCAGCTTGCGGTGAGCGAGGTCGCCCGTGGCGCCGAAGATGACGAGGACGGTCGGGTGGACCGGGAGCCGCTCGAGGCCCTCGACGAGCGGGTTCTCGTCGAGGACCGCCGGATCTTCGACCGCCGTGCTCATCACCCGATCAAGCCGGAGATCCTGTCCGTCAGCGCTCGGACCGCCGCCGCCGGATCGCCCTCGAGCTTGACCCGCTCGGCAGCCAGCCCGTGCCCGCGCAGCGTCTGCAGGCCGCCGGCGGACTGGGCGGCGATCAGCTTCCCGAACGAGTAGCTCTCACCGGGTATCTCGATGTCGACTGTCGGTTGGTTGACCAGCTGCAGGAACCGTCCGTTGGGCGCGCCGCCGTTGTGCTCCTGGCCGGTCGAGTGCTGGAACCGGGGGCCGTAGCCGAACGTCACCGCCGCCCCTGTGGCGGCACGGATCGCGGCGCGCAGGTCGGAGATCGCGGCGTCGAGCTCCGCGGAATACGGCAGGTATCCGAGGATCGCCACGTAGTGAGGCGGGTTCGCGTCGCCCAGTAGCGCGCGCAGCGCGTCGTCGGACGCCGACTCGATCTCGGGGATCGAGCCCGAGGCGAGCACCTCGTTCGTCTTGTCCTTGGCCTCCTGCACGTTCGGCTGGTCGAACGGGTTGATCTCCAGCGCCCACCCGGAGACAGCGACCGCGAACTCCGAGAGGAAGAAGATCCGGCCGAGGTCGACCGGCCCGTGGGTCGAGAGCGTCATCGTCGGGTGCCCGGCGGCCGCCAGCTTCTCGATCGCCGCGTCGAGACCGGCCTCCGGCTGATCGGCATTGCGGAGGTACGCGAACACGCGGTCCGAGCCGTACACATCCGGCTCACCGACCGGCTCGTCGGCGACCGGCAGGATCCCGCGGCCCTTCTTGCCGGTCGACTCCGCGACGAGCTGTTCGGCCCACAGCCCGAAGCTCTCGATCGGCTCCGAGACGAGGAATGTCAGCTTGTCGCGCCCGCGCAACGCGAGCTCGCCGATCACCGCGCCGAGCCATAGCCCCGAGTTGTTCTCGGAGGAGTCGTAGTGCGCGCAGTTCTGCTCGGCGACCTGGCAGCGGTGCAGCAGCGCCTCGATGTTGACGCCCATCACCGCGGCCGGCACGAGCCCGAACAGCGACAGCACCGAGTAGCGGCCGCCGATGTCGGGCGTGTTCAGAAACGCGTGCCGGAGCCCGTCGTCCTCGGCGATCCGCTCGAGCGGGCTGCCGGGATCGGTCACGACCACGAACTGATCGGGACGCGCGAGCGTCTTGAAGTGCTTGTAGTGCGACAGCGTCTCGATCGTCCCGCCCGACTTCGAGGAGACGATGAACAGCGTCCGCTCGATGTCGATCGAATCCTGGACCGCCTTGATCACGTCGGGGTGGGTCGAATCGAGCACCTGCAGGCGCAGCCCATCCGGGATCACGCCGAAGGAGCGGCGCAGGACCTCGGGGCCGAGCGACGAGCCGCCCATCCCGAGCAGCACCGCGTCGGTGAACCCGTCGGCGCGACACTTCTCCGCGAACTCGTCGAGCTCCGGCGCGTGCTCGAGCATCGTCTCGGACACGGTCAGCCACCCGAGCCGGTCCTCGATCTCGGGAACCCCGGGGCCACCCCAGAGTGACGGATCGCGGCGCCAGACGCGCTCGGCGACGTGGTCGCTGACCGCCTGCTTGACCCGCTTCGCGACCGGGTCGACGAGGTCGTCGGGGATCCGCGCCTCGATCGTGCTCGGCTTGCCCGTGAGCACCGCGGCGCGGCGTTCGTCGATCCCCTCGAGCAGCCGGTCGAGGGCGTGGACGAACTGGTCGACGCCTTCGGCGAGCAGCTCCTTGGTGACCTCGGTCATGTCGATGCCGGCGTCGGCCAGCGCCTTGAGGTCGTCCGCTGGGTCGATCTCGGCCGTCGCCCCGGTGACCTCGCCGTGATCGCCGAACGCGAGCATCGTGTTCAGCGGCATCGTGTTGACGGTGTGCGGGCCGACCAGTTGGTCGACGTACAGCGTGTCCGGGTAGTTGGGGTTCTTGGTGCTGGTCGACGCCCACAGCGGCCGCTGCACCGCGGCGCCCGCCTGTTCAAGCTTCTCCCACCGCGGCCCGGAGAAGATCCGCTGGAAGCGCCGGTACGCGTCGCGCGCGTTGGCAATCGCCGCCTTGCCCTGCAGCTCGGTGCGCCCGAGCTCCTCGAGCTTGCGATCGACGTTTGTGTCGACGCGCGAGACAAAGAACGACGCGACGGAATTGATGTCCAGCGACTTACCCTCCTCGAGCCGCCGCTCGAGCGCCCGGAGGTACGCCTCGGCCACATTCTCGTAAGACTCGACCGAGAACAGCAGCGTGATGTTGATGTTGAGCCCCTCGTACAGCGCCTGCTCGACCGCGGGCACCCCCTCCGTGGTTCCGGGGATCTTGATCATCACGTTCGGGCGGCCCAGCGCCTTCCAGTAGTTGCGCGCGGACTCAATTGACCCCTCGGTATCGAATGCGAGGTTGGGCTGGACCTCGAGCGACACGAACCCGTCACGCCCGTTCGAATCGCGGTGGACATCGGCGAGCACATCGGCGGCGAGCTGCACGTCCTTGATCGCGATCCGGTTGTAGATCTCGAGCGCGTCGAGCTGCTCGTTGGCGAGCTCGCGCAGGTCCCCGTCGTAATCGGTCGAGCCGAGGATCGCCTTCTCGAAGATCGACGGGTTGGAGGTCATGCCCCGAAGCGACTCCTCGGCGACCATCCGCGCCAGCTCGCCGCTCTCGATCAGCGACCGGCGGATCTGGTCGAGCCAGATGCTGACGCCCGCCTCGGTGAGCTTCTTCAGACGGGGATTTACCTGCGGTGCCGCTGTAGTCATTTATTGCCCCTCGCTCGATTTGACTCGCTCAACGACCGCGCGGCCGCGCTCGGCGACGTGCTCGGGCGTAAAGCCGAAGTGCTTGTACAGGGCGCCGGCGGGCGCCGACGCGCCGAAGCCGTGCATCCCGATCGCCTCCCCCGCGTCGCCGATCCACCGGTCCCACCCGAACGTGGACGCGGCTTCGAGTGAGACGCGCGCGCGGCACCGCGGTGGCAGCACGGCGTTGCGGTACTGCTCGTCCTGGCCGTCGAAGTTCTCCCAGCACGGCATGCTCACGACGCGAGTCGCGATCCCGCCCGCTTCGAGCTTGTCGGCGGCCTCGGCGCAGATGTTGACCTCGGTCCCGGTGGAGATCAGGATCAGGTCGGGCGGCTCCGGCTCCCGGTACGAGTCGCGGAGGACGTATGCGCCGCGCTCGATCGCATCGCGCGGGATCGCTGCCGGGTTCCACGTCGGCACCCCCTGGCGGGAGAGGACGAGCGCCGACGGATGGTCGGTCGAGGCGATCGCGTAGTGCCACGCCAGCGCCGTCTCGTTGGCGCCGGCGGGCCTGACGACCCGCAGCCCCGGCATCGCCCGCAGCCCAGCCAGGTGCTCGATCGGCTGGTGCGTCGGGCCGTCCTCGCCGAGCCCGATCGAGTCGTGCGTGTAGACGAAGATCGACGGGCAGCCCATCAGCGCCGCCAGCCGAACCGAGCCGCGCATGTAGTCGCTGAACACGAAGAACGTCGAGCCGTAGCCGCGCAGGTAGTGGAGCGTCAGCCCGTTGACGATCGCGCCCATCGCGTGCTCGCGGATCCCGAAGTGGAGGTTGCGCCCGTCGTAGTGCCCCGCCTCGACGTCGCCACCGTCGTCGATCCGGGTGAGCGTCGAGGGCGTCAGGTCGGCGGAGCCGCCGACCAGCTCGGGGACCTGCGCGGCGGCCCACTGAAGCACCTCGTGCGAGGACTTGCGGGTCGCGGTCATCGTGCCGGAGGTGTGGAACTCGGGCACCTCCGAGTCCCAGCCCGGCGGCAGTTCGCGCCGGACCAGCCGCTTGAACTCCCCCGCGAGCTCCGGGAACGCGTCCTGGTAGGCCGCGAACCGCTCCTTCCACTCGGAGACCAGCTCCTCGCCACGCTCGACGCACTGACGGAAGTGGGCGAGCGCCTCCTCGGGAACGTAGAACTGCTTGTCGGGGTCCCAGCCGTAGGCCTCCTTCGTCAGCCGGACCTCATCCTCGCCGAGCGGCGAGCCGTGGGCGGCGGCGGTGTCCTGCTTGTGCGGGCTGCCGTAGCCGATGTGGGTCCGGATCACGATCAGCGACGGCCGGTCGTCGACCTCCATCGCCGTGCGCAGCGCCTGCTCGAGCTCGTCGAGACCGATGTTCTCCTGGAGGTCCTGGACATGCCAGCCGTATGCCTCATAGCGAAGCGCCGTGTTCTCACTCAGCGCCAGCTCGGTGTTGCCCTCGATCGAGATGTGGTTCTGGTCGTAGAAGCAGATCAGCCGCCCCAGGCCGAGGTGGCCGGCGAGCGAGGACGCCTCGCTCGAGATTCCCTCCTCGATGTCGCCGTCTGACGCGATCACGAACGTGTGGTGGTCGACGATCTCGCGGTCCGGGCGGTTGAAGCGCGCGGCGAGCATCCGCTCCGCGAGCGCCATCCCGACGGCGGTGGAGATCCCCTGCCCCAGCGGCCCGGTCGTCGCCTCGATCCCCGGCAGGTGCCCGTACTCGGGGTGGCCGGCGGCCCTCGAGCCGAGCTGCCGGAACCGCTCGATGTCGTCCTCGAGGCTGACGTCGTAGCCGGAGAGGTACAGGGTCGAGTAGAGCAGCATCGAAGCGTGCCCCGCGGACAGCACGAACCGGTCGCGATCGGGCCACTGCGGGTCGCGCGGCGCGTGACGCATCACGCGCGTGTAGAGCACATAGGCGACCGGCGCGAGCGCCATCGGCGTGCCCGGGTGACCCGAGTGGGCCTTCTGGACGGCGTCCATCGAAAGCGTGCGAATCGTGTCGACGCAGAGCTCGTCCAGCGCGGTGGCGGAGTCAGTCGCGGTCACGATGCGGAAGCCCGATCGGTGGCAACGGTTCGCAGCATAGTCAGATCCTTTCTCCTAGCCGAAAAGCACGTCATAGGCCTCGTATTCCTCGACCGGCACGTGCCGCACCTCGGCGACGGCGTCTGCCAGCCGGACAAGCTCGATTCGCGTCGAGTGGAGCGCGGCCATCATTCCCCACTTCCCGTCGTGGGCCGCGTCGATCGCCGCCAGGCCGAGCCTCGTCGCGAGCACGCGGTCGAACGGAGTCGGGGTGCCGCCGCGCTGGACGTGGCCGAGCACGGTCGCTCTCGTCTCATAGCCGGTGCGCTGCTCGATCTCGCGCTCGAGCGCGTACCCGATGCCGCCGAGCCGCGGGTGCCCGAACTCGTCGACCATGTTGGCCCGCATCACCTGCATCGTCCCCTCCTGGGGCGTCGCCCCCTCCGCGGCGACCACGATCGAGAAGTAGCGACCGCGCTCGTGACGGCGGTTGATCAGCCGGCAGACCTCGTCGATGTCGAACGGCTGCTCGGGGATCAGGATCACGTCGGCCCCGCCGGCGATCCCCGAGTGCAGCGCGATCCACCCGGCGGTCCGGCCCATCACCTCGACGACCAGGATCCGGTTGTGGCTCTCGGCGGTCGTGTGCAGGCGGTCGATCGCCTCGGTCGCGATCGACATCGCGGTGTCGAATCCGAACGTGACGTCGGTGCCGCCGAGGTCGTTGTCGATCGTCTTCGGGACCCCGATCACGTCGATGCCGTCCCCCTGGAGGCGGTTGGCCACGCCGAGCGTGTCCTCGCCGCCGATCGCAATCAGCCCGTCGATGTGGAAGTCCGCGAGGGTTTCGCGGACCACGTCGAGCCCATCCTCCCGTTTGTACGGGTTGGTCCGCGAGCTGCCGAGGATCGTGCCGCCCCTCGGCAGGATCCCTCGGATCGACTCGTGCGTGAGCTCGTCGAAGTGCCCCTCGAGGACGCCGCGCCAGCCGTCGCGGAAGCCGATCAGCTGGTCGCCATAGGCATCGATCCCTTTCCGGACAACCGCGCGGATCACCGCGTTCAGTCCCGGACAGTCTCCGCCGCCGGTTAGCAGGCCAATGCGCATCGCGGTCATCCTATTTGCGGGCGGCGCAGGAGAACGTTACGTAGCTGTAGGCTCCGGATGCGTGTCGAACCGGAGGCGGCAACGGCTGATCTTGGCGGGAGCGGCGGGCGCTGCGCTGGGCGCAGCCGGGTTTGGGCTCCAGCGTCAGTTCATGCGGCGGATCGCCGCCGATCCCGAGCAAACGGTGCTCGGCTCACCACCCAAGGGCCGTTCGAGCGAGGTTCGCTCGGCCGACGGCACGATCCTGCACGCCGAGACGTTCGGTCCCGACGACGGGCCGACGCTGGTGCTCGCGCACGGGTGGACCGAGAACCTCACCTTCTGGACCTATCAGATCATCGAAATGCAGGAGCGGGGACTGCGGATCGTCGCCTACGACCACCGCGGGCACGGCCAGAGCGAGGCGGCGGCGGGCGGCGACTACTCGATCGCGCGGTTCGGCGAGGACCTCGAGGCCGTGCTCGCGGCGTCCGTACCCGAGGGCCGGAAGGCGATGGTCGTCGGCCACTCGCTCGGCGGGATGGCGATCTCGGCCTGGGCCAAGGACCACGACGTCGAGCGACGCGCCGGTGCCGCGGCGCTGATCAACACGGGCGCCGGCGATCTGCTCGCTGAGCAACTGCTGGTGCCGGTGCCCGCCGTCGCCCAAGCGCTCAACCACACGTTCGCCGTCAACGGCTTCCTCGGCAGCAGGGCGCCACTGCCGCGCTTCTCGACCCCGCTGATGGCGTCGGCGATCCGGTACATCGCGTTCGGCCCGGACGCGTCGCCCGCGCAGGTTGCGTTCTACGAGCGGATGCTGATCGCGAGCCCCCCGGACGCCCGCGCGCAGACGGGGATCGCGCTGTCCGAGGTCGAGTTGTACGACGCGCTTCCGCGCCTGACCGTGCCGACGATCGTAATCGCGGGCGAGAAGGACCGGCTGACTCCCCCGTGGCACGCGCAGCGGATCGCCGAGATGGTGCCGAAGCTCGAGGGGCTGACGGTGCTCCCGAACACTGGGCATATGGGCCCGCTCGAGCGCCATCGCGAGGTCACCGAACTGCTCGCGCAGCTGGCGGCGACGATCGGCCACGATGCGGCCGGCGTTCCGGCCTGAGCAGGCGCCCTCGGGCCACGCGAATCGGGGGCGGCGCGCGGATTGCTCAGGTTTGCCACATTAGTCGAGTGAGCGTACGTCCAGGTTTTCCTACGCTCTGCTATCCGCTGCGCGAGGATCCGGAGGTAGCGGAGGTCATTCCCCCCGATCGGCGAGGTAGGGCGATCGAGGAATGCACCGCGGCCGAGCTGCGGTTCGCGCCCGGCGTGGGCGCGGACAGCGCCCTGCCCTCGCTCGAGGGTGGGCTCGGCCTGCTCGTGCTCGGCGGGCTCCTGATCAGACACGTGGGAATCAGAGGACGGTTCGGCGGGGAGCTGGTCGGCGAGGGCGACCTGCTCCGTCCCTGGCAGCCCGACAGCCAGACGTCGCTGCTCCCGCTCGAGACCGGCTGGTCGGTGATTCACCCGGCACGGATGGCCGTGCTCGACCAGAGCTTCGTCCACCATCTCGCGACCTACCCCGAGCTCGCCTCGTGCCTCATCGCCCGCGCGACGCAGCGAGCGCGGAATCTCGCCGTGAACATGGCGATCGTCCACCAGGCGCGGGTGGACACGAGGTTGCGGATGCTGCTTTGGCACCTCGCGGGCCGCTGGGGTCGGGTGCGCAGCGAGGGGACCGTCGTGCCGCTGAGGCTGACCCATACGGTGCTGTCAGAGCTCGTCGCCGCGCGCCGCCCGACGGTCACGAGCGCGCTGTCCGAGCTGTCGCGCAAGGGCTTGGTTCGGCCGTTCCGCGACGCCTGGCTGCTCTACGGCGATCCCCCGGTCGAGCTGCTCGACCTCGGGAGTCCGCACGAGCAGTCGCAGCGACGGGCCGCTTCGACAAACTAGCTGCCTGCACATAGACCCGTACATCGTTCTCGGTAGCGCGATCATTGGGTTGCTGGTCGGGCTGACGGGCGCCGGCGGCGGGGCTCTGATGACGCCGATGCTGATCCTGCTGTTTGGAGTGACTCCGGCCAGCGCGATCTCGAGCGATCTCGTCGCGGCGGTCGTGATGCGGCCCTTCGGAGCCGCGGTCCATCTGCGGGCCGGGACGGTCAACCTGAAGCTGGTCCGCTGGATGGTGCTCGGCTCGGTGCCGGCGGCATTCCTCGGCGCATACCTGTTGAAGCTGCTGGGTGATACCAAGTCGGCGCAGACCAACATCGAGATCGTGCTTGGTGTCGCGCTCTTGGTCGGAGCCACCGCGATGGTGGTGCGAATGGTGCTCGACCGGATCAGCGGCCAGGTCCGGAACGAACGGATCAAGAGCATCACGGTGAGGCCGTTCCCGACCGTCGTGATCGGGGTCATCGGAGGCGTGATCGTGGGTCTGACGTCCGTCGGCTCGGGCTCGCTGATGATCATCCTGCTGCTGTTCCTGTATCCGACGATCAGCGCGAATCAGCTCGTGGGGACAGATTTAACTCAGGCGGTGCCGTTGACGGCCGCCGCGGCGGCCGGTGCGCTTCTGTTTGGCCATGTTCAGTTCGGGGTGACCGCGTCCCTGATCATCGGCAGCGTGCCCGCCGTTCTGGTCGGCTCGACGCTGTCCTCGAGCGTTCCCGACCGCTACATCCGCCCGGTGATCGCGTTCGTGATCTTCGCCTCCGGGCTGAAGTACGTCGGCCTCAACACGACCGCGCTCGGTTGGACGCTGTGTACGCTGCTGCTCGTGTCGGGTCTGGTCTGGGTCCGGTTTGCAAAGCCGTGGCGGCGGCGTCAGGAGGAGTCGGTAGCTGTCCGCGACGAGGCTTGAGCTTCCCGACGGCGCGCCCGCCGCGTTCAAGCTCTCCGACGGCGGCGACGGCGCACCGTGCGTGGTCGCGGTCCACGGAATCACTTCGAGCAGCCGCAACTGGCTCGCGGTCGCGCGCGAGCTCGACGGGCGGGTGACACTCGCGGCGGTCGACCTCCGCGGTCGTGGCGCGAGCAACGACCTGCCCGGGCCCTACGGGCTCGACGTGCACGAGCGGGACGTGGTGGCCGTGCTTGACGGGCTCGGGCTCGAGCGCGCGGTGCTCGCCGGGCATTCGCTCGGGGCATACGTCGTCGCGCGCGTCGGCGCCGAGCATCCCGACCGCGTCAGCGCGGTCGTGCTCGTCGACGGCGGATTGAGGATTCCCGGCACCGAGAACGTCGAGCCGCAGGCGTTCCTCGACGCGTTCCTCGGACCGGCGCTCGCGCGGCTGCGGACGCGGTTCGTGAGCCGTGAGCAGTACCGCGACTTCTGGCGCGCCCATCCCGCGCTCGCAAACGGCGACGTCGACGACGCCGACATCGTCGCCTACGCCGACTACGACCTCGTCGGCGAGGAGCCGGAGCTGCGCTCGTCGGTGTCCGAGGACGCGGTGCGGTCAGACGGGGCGGACCTCTTCGACCAGGGCGCCGACGCCCAGCGGCTGCGCGTGCCGGCGACGCTGCTGGTGGCGCCGCGCGGGCTGCTCGACGACCCCCGGCCGATGCACCCGCTGGCGCTCGCGCAGGAGTGGGAAGCAGGCGCCCCCGAGGCGCGGCGGGCGATCGAGGTCCCGGATTCCAACCACTACACGATCGCGCTCGGGGCCCACGGGGCGCGGGCGGTGGCCGACGCGATCGCGGCCGCCGCGGGTGTGAGTGGCGCGAGCGCGGGCGCCGCCGCCTGAGCGGGGGCTCTACGCTTCAGCCCATGTGCCGAAACATTCGAACTCTCTACAACTTCGAGCCGCCCGCGAACGATGAGGAGATCCGCTCGGCGGCGCTCCAGTACGTTCGCAAGATCAGCGGCTTCAACAAACCGTCGCGCGCCAACGAGGAGGCGTTCGACCGCGCGGTCGAGGCCGTCGCGGCGGCGTCGACGGAGCTGCTGCGCGAGCTCCAGACGACCGCCGCGCCGCGCGATCGCGACGTCGAGGCGGCCAAGCGACGGGCGCGAGCCGAGCAGCGGTTCGCCACCGCCTGACGCAGCCTGAGGCCTAAGCGGCGGCTTCGCGTTCGAGGTCGAGCTCGGTGCGCACGCCGATCGCGTGCAGCGCGTCGTTGGCCTCGTCGAGGTCAACCGCCCCGTCGACCGCGCGCGCCAGGCGGCCGACGGCGCCGATCGTCACGTCCACGTCCAGGTAGAGCGTCATCGCCGCGAGCGCTGACAGCTCGAACGTGCGGGTCCCGCCGCGGATCGCGGCCGTGCCGAACGCGCCCCGGAACGCGCGCACGGCCTGGGCGCTCGCCTCGGTGGGCACCAGCCGGATCGCGTGCTCGAGCCGCTCGGCAACCGGCGCGGTGAGGCCCCGCGAGCCGATCAGCCCGTCAGCGGCGGCGACCTCGCCGAGCCGCGCGAGCACCTCCTGCGGGGTGAGCTCGGCGTCGCAGCCGATTCCGAACACCCCGATCAGAACGGGGTTGCCGGCCTCCCGGAGGCGGGCGGCGGCCGCGAGCATGATCGCGTCGGAAAGTGGGCTCCGCAGGCCGGGCTCGTCGCCGCGGGCGAGCACGTCGCCGCCGACATCGACGAACACCGTGAGGTCCGTGCCGAGCCGCGCGATTGCGATCGCGAGCCCCTCGGCGATCGCCGCGGCGCCGACGCTGACGTCGACCAGCACGGTGTCCTCGCCGAGGAACCTGGCCATGTGCGACTCCGCGAACCGTACGTCGCGGCCCAGCACCCGCGTGTCCGGGCCGGCGAGAACGATCCCCGGTGCGAGCTCCTCGGCGCCCTCGATCTCGGCGGTCGTGCGAGGACCGGGCGCCGGATCGATCGGCCGCCGCTCCCACGAGACGCCGCCGAGCACGGGGCGAGCGCCGTCGTAGAGGCGCGCGGACTCGGCCGTCGCGAGCGCGCCGACGACATCGCCGCCGCCGCCCATCCCGATCACCAGCGGGCGCGAGGAGGCGCGCAGGATCACCTCTGCGTCGAGCATGGGTTTGAGCATAAGGTCCGGGGCGCCAGGCGTCAGGGACCACGGCTACGCGGGCACGAGGTACGACTCGAGGTGGGCGTCGAGTGCCTCGACGCCGGCCGCGTCCGCCGGGCTCGCCCGGAACCCGACGTGTCCGTCGGGCCGGATCAGAATCGCGCTCGGCGGTCGGCCGCCGTCCCGGGCCGCGGCGGAATCGGCCGTACCGATCTCGACGATGCCCCGCCAGCGGTCGCGCAGGCGGTCGGCGGCGGCTCCGTCGACGGGGCCGTCGAGCAGCACGTGGTGGACGATGCCGCCGAGTGAGGTGCGACCCGGGTAGCGGGTGCCCGGCTCGGGCCCGGCGGCCGGGTCGCCCCGCGGGCCGAGGTGCTCGCCGACGATCGGCGAGCCGGCGTAGGAGATGTCGAGCATCATCCGTGCCTCGAGCAGGGCCCGCGCGGCGTCCGGCGACAGCGGCTCGGCGGCGATACCGGTGCGCGCCGCCTCGACCGCGCCGCGCACCGCCCGGTGCAGCTGGTCGGAGACCGCGAGGATGTGCCGGGCGGCCTCGTGCCGCTCGGGCGCGAAGCTGTCCAGCAGCGCCGGTCGCCCGTGGCCGTGCAGCCGGAGTGCGAGCTTCCAGGCGAGGTTCTGCCCGTCCTGGAGACCCGAGTTGAGGCCCTCGCCGCCGAACGGACTGCTCAGGTGAGCGGCGTCGCCGAGCAGGAAGCGGTGCGCGTCGGCGGGATGCGCGACGAAGCGGTTGTGCATCCGGAAGACGGATGCCCACGCGACGTCCTCGAGCTGGATCGCGTCGCCGACGCGACGCGCGAACGCGGCCCCGACCGCCTCCAGCGGGTCGGTTACAGCGAGCCGCTCGACCTCGTCGGGGCTGAGGTCTCCGACGAAGTTGATCCACCGCTCGCCGGGCAGCGGCGCGAGCATCACGTAGCCGTCCGCGGAGGCCACCAGCGCGGATCCGTCGCGCGGCAGGCCGCAGGTTGCGCGCACGTTCGCGACGAGCGCGGTCCCCGGGTACGTCTCCCCCACGAGCTCCTCCTCCATCGAGTCCCGGGTGACGCTGTGGGCGCCGGTGGCGCCGACAAGCCACGGCGTCTCCGCGGTCTCGACCGTGCCGTCGGCGCGCTCGAGCGTGACCAGCACGTGGTCGTCGCGGAGATCGGCCGCGGTCGCCTCGATGCCGTGCTCGACCGTGCCGCCGAGCTCGAGCAGCCGTTCGGTCAGGATCCGCTCGGTCTGCCACTGGGGCAGGCTGCACTGGAACGGCCACTCGCACGCGACCGTGCCGAAGTCCATCTCGGCGGTCGGCCGGAGCTCGGCGTCGAACAGCCGCGCGAACCGGACGGGCACCGATTCGGCGAGCACTCGGTCGAGCACTCCGGCCTGTTGGAGCAGCTCGAGCATCGCGGGCTGGATCGCGGTCGCCCGCGCCTCCCGGTGCGGCTCGCGGTCGCGCTCGACGACCCGCGCCCGCACGCCGTGGCGCGCCAGCTCAAGGGCCGCGAACAGCCCCGCCGGCCCGGCCCCCAGGATCAGGACTTCGGCGTCAGCTCGCGAGTGCAGAGACCGCGTCCCCGATCAGCTTCGCCCCGAAGATCAGGCAGATCACCGTCATGATCGTCGCATTCTCACGCGCCATCCCTGGAGAGGGCCACCCGATTGCCTCTCCGATCACTTGACCTCCGTGCGGTGCGTGACGCCCGACCGAGCGAGCGGAGCGAGCGTCGGCTCCTTGATTGGCACGTCTCCGAGCGCCTCGTCGATCGCCGTGAGCGTCTCGGGCGTCAGCTCGATCCCGGAGGCCTCGGCGTTGGCGTGGACCTGCTCGGGCTTCGACGCGCCGACGATCGCGGAGGCGAGCTCGGGGCGCCGGAGCACCCAGGCGAGCGCCATCTCCGCCATCGACAGCCCGGCCTGCTCGGCGATCGGCAGCAGGCGGGCGACGGCCTCGATCACCGCGTCGCTCATCAGCGGGCCGATGAACGCGCCCATCTCGGTGCTCGCCGCCCGCGAGTCCGGCGGTGGCGCCTCGCCGGCCCGGTACTTGCCGGTCAGGATGCCCTGCGCCAGCGGCGACCAGACGATCTGCGAGATGCCGTTGGCCTGCGACAGCGGGAACAGCTCGCGCTCGGGAGCGCGCCACAGCATCGAGTACTGCGGCTGGGAGGACACGAACAGGTCCGGGCCCGCGAGCTCGATCGCCGCCTCGATCTGCTCCGAGGTCCACTCGCTGAAGCCGAGGTAGCGGGCTTTGCCGTCGGCGACCACTCGCTGAAGCGCCTCGACCGTCTCCTCGATCGGGACGTCGGGGTCGAATCGGTGAGCCTGGTAGAGGTCGACGTAGTCGGTTTGCAGCCGCGCGAGCGAGGCGTCGATCTGCTTCGCGATCTGGGCCCCCGACAGCCCGCGGTCGTTCGGGTCGTCGGACATCTGTCCCCACACCTTCGTCGCGAGCATGTAGGAGTCACGCGGGCGTCGAGAGAGGATCTCACCCCAGGCCGATTCCGCCGCGCCGCGGCCGTAGACGTTGGCCGTGTCAAAGAAGTTGATCCCGACCTCGAACGCGGCGTCGGTGCACGCACGGGTCTGGTCCAACGCGACGCCCCCCGAGTAGGTGAGCCACGAGCCGAGCGAGATCTCGGAGACCAATAGGTCGGAGGAACCGAGCTTGCGATATCTCATTGCTGCTCCTTGTAGTCGTAACGGTTGCCGAGCTCGTTCCAGTCGCTCAGCCCGAACACCTCGAAGAACTCCTCGACGCCGATCGCGCCCGCCGGCAACGGTCTCCCTTCCCGCAACGCTTGCAGCGCCAGGCGGGCGGCAGGGGTGGCGGTCGCGAACACCGCGGCGGGATGGATCGCGATCCGGTACCCCAGCTCGGCGAGCCGGTCGTGCTCGATCGGTGGGGTGCGGCCGCCGGGAACGACGTTCAGCAGCAGTGGCGCGTCGACCTCGCTGGCGATCCGCTCGATTTCCTCGATGCTCTCGGGCGCCTCGACGAAGATCACGTCCGCACCGACCGCCGCGTACCGGTTCGCCCGGCGGATCGCCTCGTCGATGCCGAGCGGAGCCCGCGCGTCCGTGCGGGCCACGATCACGGTGTCCGGGTCGGTTCGCGCGTCGAGCGCCGCCGACAGCACGACCGCGAATCGCTCCGCCTCCGTCACCTCCTTGCCCGCGAGATGGCCGCATCGCTTCGGGAACTCCTGGTCCTCCAGCTGGATCGCCGCGACCCCGGCCCGCTCATACTCGCGCACGGTCCGCACGACGTTGATCGGCGAGCCGTAGCCGGTGTCGGCGTCGGCGATCAGCGGGATCTCGAGCAGCCCGGCGAGCACGCGCGCACGCTCGGCCATCTCGCTCAACGTCAGCAGGCCGATGTCCGGCAGCCCGAAGGCGGACGCGGACACTCCGGCGCCGGTCATGTAGGCCGCCGCGAACCCGAGCCTGCCAACCAGCGCCGCCGAGATTCCGTCGTACACGCCCGGCGCGACGATCAGCTGATCTCCCGCGAGCAGCTCGCGCAGTCGGCTGCCTTTGCTCATCGTGGCTCCTTGGTCGTTGCGAAGATGCGCGACACCCTACGTCCGCCGCGTGCTCGAGCGCGGTGCCGAGCGGCTCGCGCTCAGGGAACAGGGTTCGCCTGCGCCACGACAGGTGAGCACGCCTGCGCGTAGGCGCTCTGAGCGTGGTCGGCGCTGGCGCTGGCGCGGACACAGAAGCTCCCGCGAGCGCCGGCGGGCACCGGGACATGCAATTGCAGCGTCCGCGAGCCGAACGGCGCGAGCGTGGCCGCCACCCATTGCCGCTGGACCCGCCCCGCCACGGTGCTCACTACCTGCACGTGGTTGATCGCGTAGGCGAACTGGCCGGCGGGCTCGGCGCGGCCCAACGTGACGCGATAAGCGGCCCGCTCGCCCGGGACCACGCTTGCGGGTTCGACGATCAAGAGGGTGAGGCTCGGGTTCCCGATCGGGCTGCTCTGCACCGTGAGCGGCGCCGTGTATGTCGAAGACAGCACCGTCCGGGAGCCCCACTCGCGGCGCCCGGCGTCCCGGCGGGCGAGCGGACTCTGCTCGATTGCGTACGCCGGGGAGCGGTCGCGGTCGGGACTGGCGAAGGCGAGATCTCGCAGACGCCACGTGGTGCCCCCGAGCGTGATCCTGGTCTCCCCCCGATCGAGGAGCATCGGCTCCGAAGCCATCACCTGGCACGCCGTGCGCGCTGGGCACCGAACCCGAATCCGCTGGGTGAAGGTGTGCGACGGCACCCAGTGGTGACCGTGCGTGACGGCGATGGCGTGGTCGAGCGCCGCGTAGATCCGCCATCTCTTGGAGAGCGTCAGCCCGACGCTGTTGGTCTGGCCGACCGTGTCCGCGACGTTTACGGTCGCCGTCTGGACCTGAGGGCTGACGTTGATCAGCGTCTCGCCGACCTGATGCTTCGGCGGGAAAATCCGCTCCTCCGACGAGGGGTAGAACCTGCAGGTCGCCATTCCGCTCGTGGAGCAGTGCTGTCGCAGTACGTCCCCCTGGGCCCTGGGCAGGCCCGGAACGTCGACGATCTTGGTCCCGCTCGGGTTGAGCGCGTGGACATCCGTCCCAGCGGTCCAGTCGCTCGGGGTGCAATCCACCGCGGAAGACGGCACGCACGTTGCCGATGGGCTGCCGCCGCCGTCGACGTAAAAGTTGAAGGAGACCGAACCCGAGAGACCATGCGGCGGGGTGTTCGCGTAGGCGTCGTAGGTGACCTCGATTTCGACGACCCTGAACGCCAGGTAGTCCAGCTCAAAGTCGTGGTAGGTGGAGCCGGAGCTACCCGGTGCGAGGCTCGATCCGATCGGCGGGTGGTCGAAGTCCGACGAGTCGCCGGATTCGACCTTGATCGATGACAGCACCAACGTGTAGCCGCTGTCGTTGTAGACGTGGAAGCCGCGGGTGTACGCGCTCGCGGCGGCGGGGAACAGACTGACCGCCGCAAGAGCGGCGGGCAAGATCGCGGCGACCAATCGGCCGCGCCGCCGTAGCCGCGCCCAAAACGCTGTCACCATCCGAATGACCCCATTGCGAATAGCCCTCACCGGCGCGTCGCACCTACGACTTCAGACGCGACGGACCATAACACGGCGCATTTCGGGCCCCGCGGGGTCAGTCAGCGAAGAGCTCGAGCAGGAACCGCTCGCGCGCGCCCAGGAAGCTCCGGGTCAGGCGAACCGGGTCGGCGTCCTCATACGCGACCTCGTCGATGCCGTCCTTGTCGCAGGAGTAGATCGTCGCGTCGGGGTAGGCGAGGATGATCGGGGAGTGGGTGGCGATCACGAACTGTGAGTTTTGCTGTACGAGCTCGTGGATGCGACGAAGGCACGTCAGGCAGTTCTGGGTCGAGAGAGCCGCCTCGGGCTCGTCCAGCAGGTAGAACCCGTTGCGGTCGAAGCGGTTGATCATGACCGCCAGAAACGACTCGCCGTGGGACTGCTCATGCAGAGAGGTCCCGCCATACGGGGCCAGTGGGTTATCGGGAAGCTCCTCGAGATAGCTTGCAGCGGTGAACAGGCTCTCGGCACGGAGGAAGAAGTCCGTCGCCGGCCGATGGGGTCCACGGACGAGCCGCAGCGCGGTCCACAGGGCTGAGTGGGACTCTCGGGTCGAGAACGCGAAGTTCGAGGAGCCGCCCTCCGCGTTCATTCCCGCCGCGACCGCGATCGCCTCGAGCAGCGTCGACTTGCCGCTCCCGTTCTCTCCGATCAGGTAGGTGACGCGAGGGTGGAGCTTGATGCCGGTCCTGAGCGCTGCGACGGCCGGGAGATCCCACGGATAACCGTCCCGCGGGCTCTGCTCACCATCTGGGCGGAACCCGACCGATCGCACATAGGCGTCATCCACGCCCGCGAATGTATCCCTGGACAGCACCAAGGGCTGCTTCTACGGTTCGTCCGTGAGCACGAGGGTCGCGGTCATCACCGGCGCCTCGCAAGGGATCGGCGCCGGCGTGGTCGCCGGATACCGAGAAGCCGGGTATGCGGTTGTCGGCGTCGCGCTCCATGCGCCGCCCTCGCAGGAGTCGGACTACGTCACGGTCGAGGGCGACGTCGCCCAACCCGAGACCGCCGAGCGTGTCGTTGACGCGGCGCTAGATCGGTTCGGCCGGATCGACACCCTGGTCAACAACGCCGGCATCTACATCGGCAAGCCGTTCACCGAATACACGCTCGACGACTACAACTCGATCACCGCTGTCAATCTCACGGGGTTCTTTCATGTCACCCAGCGGGTGATCCCGACGATGCTCTCCCAGGGCAGCGGGCATGTCGTGAACGTCAGCACCAGCCTCGTCGATCACGCCGACAGCAAGCGGCCCGCCGGGCTGGCAGCTCTCACCAAAGGCGGTCTGGTCGCGGTCACCCGCTCGCTGGCGATTGAGTACGCCGGCCGCGGCGTGCGCTTCAACGCGGTCTCGCTGGGCGTGATCAAGACCCCCGACCACGATCCCGCGTCCTACGACGCGCTGGGGAGCCTCCACCCTCTGGGCCGCGTCGGCGATGTCGACGACGTGGTCGAAGGGATCCTGTACCTCGAGCGCGCGCCTTTCGTCACGGGCGAGACGCTGCACATCGACGGCGGCCAAGCCGCGGGGGGTTAAGTTGGCCCAGAGCGTCAGCTTCGTGACCGTCGACGGGAGATCTACGGCCACTGGCGGGAGGACCCCAGCGAGCTCGAGACCGAGGTCTTCTGGCTGCCTCGGTGAGGTCGGGCGGCGATTCGTGCTTCTACTGGCCGCGGTCGCGCAGGCGCGCGAGCCTCAACCCACCGCGCTCGATGTCGGGGGCCGTGGCCCGGAACGCCGGAACCATCTCGCTGGTCACGAGCCCGGTCTCGCTCGTGAGCTCGTCGATGATCGAGAACCACTCCCGGATCCGCTCCGGCGTGTCGACGACGACGGTGACGACTGGCACCCGTCGACGGAGCTGCAAGAAGGAGTCGCCGTGTGGCTCGTGGTCGCCGTGGAACCCCCAGAAGCCGCGCAGGCACGTGGCGCCGGCGGCTCCCGCCCGGCGAAGCTGCCGGACGATCTGGAGATAGACCGGGTGCCCGCCGTGCTCGGCTTCCTCGCCGACGTAGACCATCAGCTTCTGCCACACGCCGAGCCCCTGATCATCGGTCTCCGGGAGGTGGCGGGGCTCGGCGAGGCGCTGCCCGTCGCGCTTGCAGACCCGCGCCCGCTCCACCGTGATCACCGGGTGCGTGAGCATCGCGCCGAGCTCCGGCAGCAGCTCGGCGATCCGGTGGCCGTCGCCGACGGCGATGATCATCAGCGGTACATCGACGTTGCGTCCGACGAACCTGGCGCGGCGGCGGACTCCGTGCGCCGTCCCGTCGACGCCGAGCAGCACCGTCGCCCCGGCGACGCCGTTCGCGTGCAGAGCGTCTACGACCGCCTTGTAGGCCGGCGCGCCGTTGGTCCGCTCGTGGCGGCCGACGTAGACCGTCAGCTTGGTCTCCTGGTGGCGCTGCGGCGGCAACTCGACCGACTCGATCCGTCCGGTCAGCATCCTCGCCCGCTCGAGCGTGACCAGACCGCTGAAGCCGAGCCGGTTGACGTCGGCGAGCGCCGATTCGATCCGGTCGCGCGCGTCGACCGCGACGGAGACGACCGGCAGGTCCTCGGAGAGCGTGAGCAGGCGGTCGGTTCGCAGGTGGTGCCCCAGCCCGAACCCCTCGATGCCTCGTAGCACCAGGCTCGTCTCGAGCTCGTGGCGGGCGTAGACGTCCGTCAGTGCGTCCGCGAGGAACTTCCCGGTCGCCCGGTGACGCTCGCCGAAGTACGTCGTCAGCTTCAGGCAGTTGTCATTCACAGTGCTGCTGCTCCGAGGATTGCCGGGAGCGACGTGCGCCTCACATTGTCGCTCTGGGTGTAGGCTCCGCGCCGGGAATGGGGCGACGTCGGTCATGGATCGTGTTACTGGGGCTTGTCGCGGCGTTGATCGTGCCGTCGCAGTCGTGGGCGGACAACACCGACCTGATGGTCATCGGGCCGCCGGCGGGGGCGTATCGCAGCGACCAGTACGCGACCCCGATCTATCCCACGCGCGTGCTGACATTCACGATCGCCTACGACTCGACCTACTACCAGGGCGACACGATTCAGTGCCAGCTGGAGACGGTGGTCGACACCACCGGGTCGAGCTTCCCGATGATCACCGACACGCCGTGGGGCCCCTGTGGTGCCGTCGCACCTGGACCGTGCCCTAAGAGCGTCTGCTACAGCTACGCGCCTCCAATCACCCGGGACGCCAGCTTCACCGTGTTCACGCGCCTGGTCGACGGCACCGGAGAGGAAGAGGGCGGCGCGGGTCGCGCCTCGTATGACTTCAAGGTCGATACGACGCCGCCACGGACCAAGCTGAGCCTCTCCTACCTCGGGCCGGACGAGTCACCGTCCGGCAACGGACGCCACGCCGCGTTCACGTTCACCGCCGATGACGAGAACGCGCACTTCCAGTGCGCCCTCTCACGGGCGCAGGCCACCTCCGGGCCATGGAAGCCCTGCCGCTCCGACGCGACGATCCCGTTCCAGATCCCCCTTTCGACGCAATCGGTCCACTTCAGCGTCCGCGCAGTGGACTCGTTCGGCCGCGCCGACCCGACCCCGCCCACGTATACGTTCAGCGCGATCCCATGCCGTGCCCGCCTGCTCACCCGGCCGCGGACTCTCGCCGGGCTCGCGAGCACCGGCATGCGAGTCCGGATCACGTGCGTGACGCCGTCGGCCTGGCATTTCATGGTCGTGCCCACCACCCCGCTCGCACGCCGGCTCGAGATCGGCGAACTGGCCGGCTACGCCGGCGTGTTCCGGCACCCCGGCCAATCGCGCACGATCACCGTGAAGGCCTTCCCGCTGCGCAATTTCCCCGAGCAGTTCGCCACCCAGCCACTCCCCGTCGCCTACGTGACCGACCCCAACACCGAGGACTACCTCGATTTCGGCGCGCCGCAGCGAATCCGAGGGGAGCTCGGGGCAGGCTGAGCGCGGTCGCGGGGCACGCCTTCACCGTTCTGAAGCTGGTCGGCGCGCTGTACCTCGTCTGGCTCGGGATCCAAGCACTCCGCGCCGCCCGCCACGCGAAATCCAGCACGGGCTCCGCTCTGCCGAGCACGCCGACGATGAGCGCACTCGGCGGCTTTCGCCAAGGCTTCCTCAGCGATCTGGCCAACCCCAAGATCGGCATCTTCTTCACGAGCCTTCTACCCCAGTTCGTCGACCCCGGGCACTCGGTGCTGCTTCCGTTCCTGGCGCTCGGTGCCGTGTTCGTACTGATGACGGTGGTGTGGCTCTCGGCCTACTGCCTGGTCGCCTCCCGCGCAGCCGACACGCTTCAGCGCCCTCGCGTCAAGGCCGCGCTGGACCGAGTCACCGGTGTTGTGCTGATCGCCCTGGGCCTACGCCTCGCGATCGAGCGCCGCTGAACCCTCAATCGCCGGCCCGCGGAACAGCCCCCGAAGAGCCGGCGCCACGGTCATCGGCTAGCAACCGCTCGAGTCTCGCTCGCAGGGAGACTTGCGCCGAGCCTCATACTTACGGAGACCGGGGCACCGCGCGGGGCGCGTCGTCTCGGTGGCGGAGAGGGTGCATCTGATGTCGCCGACCGGACCTAACGCGACGGGTAGACCGAAGCAGGTACTTCGGGCACTCGTCGCCGCCGCCGTGCTGCTGCTCATCGGCGCCTGCGGCGGCTCGTCGAACAGCGGCAGCGGCACGAGCGGCAGCGGCACGGTGAGCCGATTCGACCCGAGCGCCAAGGTGCTCAACATCGTCGCCGGCAGCGAGCAGGCCAAGGTCCTGAGCGACGTCGTCGTCCCTTGGTGCCGGCAGCACGGATACACGTGCAACTACAAGCTGCTGGGCTCCGTCGACCAGGCCCGGCTGCTGCAATCCGGGGGCGGGCCGTACGACGCGTTCTGGTTCGCCAGCTCGGTCTTCGAGCAGCTGGGCAACCAGAGCAACACCCTGAAGGACGTCGAGCCGATGTTCATCACGCCGATCGTGTTCGCGGGCTGGAAGAGCGAGATGCAGCGGCTCGGGCTCGTCGGGCGCAGCGTCACGATCGGCGACATCATCAAGCTCGTCGAGTCGAGGCGGACCACCGTCTGGGCCACCAACCCGACGCAGTCCAACTCCGGCGCGACCACGCTGCTCGCGTTTCTGAACTACTTCGCCGGCAATCCGCCGACGACGCAGCTGACCCTTCAGCAGCTCAACACCCCGGCAGTCCAGAACGGCATCAAGCAGTTCACCCGATCGATCGCCAAGACGCCGCCGAGCACCGGCACGATGATGGACGACTGCGTCGCGCACCCGAGCGAGTGCAAGACGCTGTTCACCTACGAGGACCTGGTGATCGAGAAAGACCAGGAGCTGACGCGCGAGGGAAAGGAGCCGCTGTACGCGGTCTATCCACAGGGCGGCCTCGCGATCTCCGACGCGCCGCTCGGCTTCCTCCAGCACGGCAGCGACACGGCGAAGGAGCAGACGTTCCTCGCGCTCCAGCGCTACATCCTGTCGCCCGAGGGCCAGGCCAAGGTCGAGGCGTTCGGGCGCCGGCCCCACACGAGCATCGGCCTGAGCCTCCCTGGAGCCGATCCGAAGGTCTTCAACCCCGCCTGGGGGATTCAGGCGAACGTGTCGCAGCCGATCGTCCACTACCCGAACGCGACCGTGATTCAGACGGCGCTCGATAACTACCAGCTCTCCTATCGCTCCCCCGACAGCGTCTATTACTGCATCGATGGCTCGGGGAGCATGGCCGACAACGGCGGCTGGAGCGGGGTCGTGAGCGCCGCCGGCCTGCTGTTCGACCCCTCCCAGGCCGCCAAGTACCTGCTGCAGGTCAGCCCGCTCGACCGCACGACGGTCGACATCTTCGATGACGGGAGCAAGGCGAGCTGGACGGTCGCCGGCAACAACCCGGGACGGCTGCTCGCGCTCAGGGACGACATCCAGGGACAGCAGCCGGGCGGCGACACGGGGATCTTCCGCTGCCTGGACCGCGCCGCAGCCCACTTTCAGGCCGAGGGCAACGATCACCTCAAGCGCCTCGTCATCCTGATGACGGACGGGCAGGACAACGCCGGCGGCAACACGGACGCGATCGCAGCGCTTCACATCCCGGTGATCGCGATCGGATTCGGCCAGGACGCCGACACCGGGACGCTGCAGGCGATCGCGAACGCAACCCACGGGGCCGAGTTCCCGGCGACAGACGTCGTACAGGCGCTGCGCCAGGCCACGGGCTACAAGTAGGAGGACGGCGGCGTGCGCCAGTACCGGGAGTGGATCGCGGGGGTCGTGGCGTACCTCGTCGTGTTCGGGATCGTCTACGCGGCCAGCAAGTCGCTCGTGTTCGCCCTGGTTCTCGGAGCCGTGTTCGGTATCGCTGCCGGCTTGCTGACGTACAGCTTGTTGCCGTCCGATCCCGAGCTCCTGCAGTACCAGCTCGACGCCCGCCGCCGGGTCCGCGCGGTGCTGAAGACGACCGACGAGATCGCCGATCTGGCAAACAAGGTCCAGGCCCAGCCGTCACGAGAGGCGCTCGTCAAGGGGTGCCAGGTGATCCACGACCTGCTGTCGCTCGCGCAGCAGAAGGATCCGCAGAACATGGCTTCGACGGCGGCCAAGGTCGGCGTCTACATCGCGAGCGTCAAGGACGCGGCGGACGCCCAGGTACAGATCGAAGCTCATCCCGAATACTGGGCCGACGCGAGCCAGCTACTGGCTGCCAATCAGCAGGGCTTCGTCAACTTCCGGGAGTTCGCGATCTCGAGCGTTCAGCATCTCAACCAGGGCGAGGTCACGGAGCTGCGCGCGAACCTCAACGTTCTGAAGCCGATGACGATCCCGGCGATGACGTCGTGAGCGGGAGGCGACCGTGAGAAAGGGGCCACTGGCGATCGCGGTAGCGCTTCTCGTCCTCGGCACCGTGGGAATCGTGGTGCTCGTCGGCTCCGGTTCGGGCTCCGGCTCGAAAACGAGCACGACCACCCCGACCGCGGACGTGACCGTGTCGTGCCTCGGCGGGTCCGAGAAGCAGGAGCTGATGGCGGACCCGCAGGTCCAGCGGATCCTTGCCACGAAGTACCACCTGCGGGTCAACTTCCAGCCGGAGGGCTCCTACCAGCAGGTGCAGCTGCCGACGTCGGCGCTGAAGGCTCAGCACGTCGACTGCCTGTGGCCCTCGAGCGCGAGCGCGCAGCACGTGTTCGAGACGCTCCACAACACCTCCGACTTCGATTCCTACAGGGCACAGACCGTGCTCGAATCGCCGGAGGTCATCTACTCCGGTCCCGAGAGCACCGCCGCGCTGCTCCGGCAGCACATCATCGAGAAGCGCGCCAACCGCTACTACATCGTCGATATGAGGCGGCTGCTGCTCGACCTCGTGCTCAAGCACAGGACGTGGCAGTCGCTCGGCGCCCAGGACCTCGCGCGGCCGGTCTCGATCTTCAGCACAGATCCGGCGAAGAGCAACAGCGGGTTCACGCTGTCGCAGCTCGAGCTGATCATCGTCTCTACCAACGATCCGTTCAGCGAGCCAACCCTGCAGCAGGCCAAGGCGCATCTGCAGACGGTGCGGGGCCTGTACGACACGCAGGGACTACAGGCATCCAGCTCCGATTCGGGATTCGATCAGTGGCTGCTGCAGGGGGCCGAGCAGTACGCGCCGCTGTACGCCGGTTACGAGAACCAGATCATCCAGAAGGTCGTCCAGGCGGGCGGCGACCCGAGCGTGGCCAAGCAGCTGTCGGACCAGGTTCGCGTTCTCTACCCCGAGCCGACCGTCTACGCCGACCACCCGATCCTGGCCCTCGACCCGCAGGCGGGCCGCTTCATCGACGCGATGCAGGATCCACAGATCCAGCGGCTGGCGTGGACCAAGTACGGGTTCCGGTCGGGCGTGCAGATCGGGATCAACAGCGTGTCCGACTTCCCGCAGCTACCGCTGGCCCCGACTTTGCGTACCACCGCGCCACCCGGTGCGGCGGTGACCCTGGCACTGCTCAAGTGCATCCAATCGGATGCGTGCCGCTGACCCCAACCTAGGAGGAGTGACGTCGCGTGGCATCAAATGGTCTCGACATCGATATTGACGCCGCCGTCGGGCTGAAGCCCGAGCCGGCGACGCCGACGACCGCGGCCCTCGGCGAGAAGGCCGATCTGGTCGCGACGAGCGGCACACAGGCCCTGGTCTGCAAGGACCTGCTCAGCGCGGACTCGCTGGCGAAGGCGACCGCGTACGCCCAGCAGGAGCTGCCCGCTCTCGTCGCCGATCCCAACCAGTTGGCGAAGCTGGGGAACGAGGCGGTGGAAGGCGTCAACGACCTCGCTGCCCGGATGCTCCACGAGGCCGGCCGCGCGGCGAATATCCCGGAGCTCACGAAGCTCACCAACGAGCTCGACGACAAGATCCGGAGCTTCACGGCCAAGTACAGCACCGCCGACAGCTCCGCTCAGGTGCAGAAGGCGCGCGACACGTACGAGAGCATGAAGGGCAAGGTGCTCGTGTTCTTCGCGAAGTACCGCGACATCCTGCACATGCTGCTCAAGGACGCGAAGGGTCTCGAGGCGTATCTGGACAGCCTGGTGGCGCAGATAACCGACCGGCAGGGCCAGCTGTCGCTGAACGTCGAGATGTGCAACGAGCTGCTCTCGGAGAACGAACAGGCGATCGGCAGGCTCACCGGCGTGATCGCGATCATGGAGATCATCCGCGACGAGGCGCAGAAGGCGATGGACGCGATCCAGGTCGACGCCGGCGACACCTCGCCCGACGCGCGCACCAAGCGCGAGCAGAAGGACACGATCGCGACGCTGATCCAGCAGCTCGACGTGCGGATCGGCGAGTTCAAGCAGCGGCTCTACGTCGCCTGGGCGACCTCCCCCCAGGTTCGGAACATCAGGACGATCTCCTACGGCCTCGGCCAGCGGCTCGGGCTGCTGATCACCCTGACGATCCCGGTGTTCAAGCTGACCGTCGTGGAGTGGGCCGCAGTGATGCAGGCCGATAAGGCCGCACAGCTGGGCGAAGCGGTCGCCGAGACCAACGAGCAGGCGCTCGATGCATTCGCGCAGGCGTCGGGAGAGATCATGCCCCGCGTCGCGCAGGCGCTTCAGACGCCGTCGATGAGCCCCGAGTCGATCCTCCTGATCGCCGACTCACTGAGTGCCCAGGCGAAGGGGTTCGAGGACGCCTATCGCTACGGCATCGCCCAGCGTGCGCGGGTCGAGGCGGCGATCATGAAGGGCGCGCAGGCGATCGCGGCGTCCCAGGATCAGCAGGCCGCGGTGATCGGCGATCTGATCCACGGCGCGGAGCAGCCGCTGCAGCTCCCGCCGCCGCCGCCGCTGCCGGACGTGGTCACGCAGAATGCGTCCGAGGCACTCGCTGCGGCGCCGGCCAGCCCCGCCCCGGCCTCGGTGTGAGTGAGAGCTGACTCGTGCTCAGAGGCTTGTGATCGGGGTGACGTGCACCCAGCCGGCGAAGAAGTGGAAGAAGACGATCGCGACGGCGTAGAGGCAGACGAGCGCAGCGGGTCCGCCCCAGCGCACGGCGGGCCCGGCATCGGGAGGTGGTGAAAGCCACCACTGCATCGCTTTGCTCGCGAGCGGTATCAGCGGCCACGTCAGCACGCCGACGCTGATCACGTTCGCGATGAACGTGGCGGGCGCGACGTTGATCCACGCGAGCACCGGGTTGAGCAGCGTGATCTCGAGCATCACGACCGGGAACAGGCACAGCAGCACGATCGCCGCCTGCTTCCAGCTCGGCGGGGGCTTGTCGTCGGCGCCGAACTTGAACCAACCCTCGAATGACGTGCGCACACGTCGTTCGCTCGAACGGTTGATGATCTCGTCGGCTTCCCGCAGGAGCTGTGCGCGCTCACCGGACTCGAGCCAGTTGTCGAGGTGCTCTTTCGAGTCGAACCGCAGGAGCGTCACCCATTCCTGCTGGAACATCCCGATCGGCGATTGGACCTCGCAACCGAGGAACCCGGGATAGGTCGACTGCCGCTCCTTGACCCGGGCGTGCCAGCGTTCGAACTCCTGCTCGTGGCCCGGCGCCACGTCGGTCATGATCACCGCGGTCACGGGCCCCTGCGCCTCGTCCGCCTCCGCCTCGTGGCCGACAAACACGTTGACCGCGTCATCGCCCTCGAGTGCCGGTCTGATCTTGGCGACCATTTCGGCGCGCTCGGGCGACTCGAGCCACGCCTTCAGCTGCTCCGGCCGCTCGAAGCGCTGGATGATCACCCAGTCGGGTTGATCGGGCGGATTGGGCGGGAGGACCTCCCTGGAGACGAACCCGTCGAAGCGGGAGATCACGTCATTCATCCGCGCCTGCCAGGCCTCGAACTGCTTGTCGTGGCCGTCGCGGACGCGCGTGTTGGTGACGACCGTCGCGGTCCGCTTGCCGCTCGTTGTCGTGCTCATCCGGAGTCCTCCCTAAAGCGCCGGCACGCAGGCGTGCTCGAGCGAGAACCGGTTGTGGGCCTCGACGACGGGTGCCATCTCGACTGTCGTCACCACGCCGTTCTCGACGACGAGGCGGCCGGCGATGACCGTGTAGTGCGTCTTCTGCGGAGCGCAGAAGACGACGGCCGCCACCGGGTCACTAAGGCCGCCGGCATAGTCGACGGTGTGGAGGTCGAGGGTGAAGAAGTCGGCGCACTTGCCGGGTGCGAGCTGTCCGATGTCCTCGCGGCCGAGCACCTTCGCCCCGCCCCTCGTCGCGAGCTCGAGCGCCTGGCGGGCGGTCATCCACTCGTCGGCGCGAAGCGGATCCGACGTCGAGAGCACCGTCTGGGGCCCCTCCGGCGGCAGCAGGCCCATCCGGAGCCGAGCCAGCAGCATCGCCTGGCGCACCTCGAGCAGCATGTTCGACGCGTCGTTCGACGCGGATCCGTCAACACCGATCCCGACCTTGACGCCCGCGTCCATGTACTTCTTCACGGGCGCGATCCCGGACGCGAGGCGCATGTTCGAGCAGGGACAGTGCGCCGCGCCCGAACCCGTGTCCGCGAACTGGCGGATTTCGTCGTCGTTGACATGGATCGCGTGGGCGAACCAGACGTCGTCGCCGAGCCACTCGAGCGTCTCCATCCACGCGACCGGGCGCAGACGATGCGTCTCGAGCGTGTAGCGCTCCTCATCGAGCGTCTCGCACAGGTGCGTGTGGAGCTTCACGCCGTACTCGCGCGCCAACTTCGCCGACTCGCGCATCAGGTCCCCGGTCACGGAGAACGGAGAGCACGGCGCGAGCACGAGCTGGGTCATCGACCCGATCGAGCCGTCGTGGTAGGTCTCGATCACCCGCACGGAGTCCTCGAGGATCTCCTCCTCGTCCTCGGTGCAGCTGTCGGGCGGCAGCCCGCCCTTGGATTCTCCGAGCGACATCGACCCGCGCGAGACGTGGAAGCGGACCCCGATCTCCTTCGCCGCGGCGATCTGGTCGTCGACCCGGCATCCGTTCTGGAACACGTATGCGTGGTCGAACACCGTCGTGCATCCCGATGCCGCGAGCTCGGCCAGGCCGACCAGCGTGCTGAGCCGCGAGGCCTCGGGCGTCCGCTGCGCCCAGATTTCATAGTGCGCCTTCAGCCACGGGAACAGGTTGATGTTCTGCGCCTGCGGAAGGTTGCGGGTAAGGGTCTGATCGAGATGGTGATGCGTGTTCACCATCCCGGGGAGAGCGATCTGACCTGTCAGGTCGAGAACCTCGTCGGCGTCGCTCGGCAGCTCGTCCGTGGTGCTGACCTGCTCGATCAGACCGTCACGAGCGAATAGGCCACCACCACGAATCTCCCGCCGCTCCTCGTCCATCGTCACCAGCACTTCGGCGTTCCGCGCCAGAAGCGTCGACATCTTCGCCCTCCTTGTTCCTGTCCGTGTGCTCGGCCGCCACCGCCGAATCACCGCGAAAGGTACGCGCGGAGCGGCGTCATCGCAAATCGACATGGGCACGCCGAGCGCGTCCTCGCTCCGTGTGGGCTTTCTCACAGCGGCCCGACGAACCTCTTACTTCCGGGAGGGACCCTGGACGCGCAGGTCAGGCGCAAAGAGATGCTTCCCGAATCCCGAAGTGACGATCGACAGGCGCACCCTCGCGGTCCGTCGGTACTGCTGGTCGAAGACGAGCAATCGATCGCCGAGCCGTTCGCGCACGCCCTGACCCGTCACGGCTTTCGCACCACTGTGGCGCGCAGCGTCTCGGAGGGGATCGAGCTCGCGAACGCGCTCGAGCCGGACGTCGTGCTGCTCGACCTGGCGCTGCCCGACGGCGACGGGCGCGACGTGTGCCGCCACCTCCGGCGCTCCTCGGATGTTCCGATCATCATGGTGACCGCGAGCGGAACGGTGCTCGATCGCGTGGTCGGGCTC
This sequence comes from uncultured Solirubrobacterales bacterium, assembly GCA_963788565.1. Lineage (GTDB taxonomy): Bacteria > Actinomycetota > Thermoleophilia > Solirubrobacterales > Solirubrobacteraceae > Palsa-465. The sequence continues at coordinate 635,258 of CAWBHJ010000004.1, forward strand.
GAGCTCGGCGCCGACGACTACGTCGTCAAACCGTTTGCGGTCAACGAGGTCGTGGCTCGGATTCGCGCCGTCCTTCGCCGCGGCCGGGCTCCCGAGGACGAACGCGAGCTCCAGGTGCGGGATCTGCGAATCGACATCGGCTCGCGGCAGGTCTGGCTGGCCGAGCGGGAGATCGAGCTGAGCCGCAAGGAGTTCGAGCTGCTGTTGCGGCTGGCACGGGACGCGGGCCGCGTGGTCAGCCGGGAGTCGCTGATGTCCGACGTGTGGGACGTGAACTGGTTCGGATCGACCAAGACGCTCGATGTGCACGTCGCGTGGCTGCGGCGAAAGCTCGGCGACGATCCCGCATCGCCCATGTACATCCATACCGTGCGCGGCGTCGGCTTTCGCCTGGGCGACCGCAAGGAGCGGGGACCGTAAGCCTTCGCACGCGACTGCTCGCGGCGCTGGCGTACGTGCTGCTGCTTGCGATCGTGGCACTCGGCGTTCCGCTGGCGATCAGCCTCAAGGGGCGAGTCAACGCCGAGGTCAGGACCCAGGCGCAGGCGCAGGCGGATCTCGTCGCGGCGACGGCCGCCGACATGCTCGTGCGCGTCGACAAGACCGAGCTGGCGACGCTCGCGCGCACCGCCGGCAACTCGGTCCGCGGGCGGATCCTGATCGTCAACCGCGCCGGCGGCGTTCTCGCCGACAGCGCCCGACCGGCGCAGATCGGCTCGAGCTACGAGAGCCGGCCGGAGATCCAGGCAGCGCTCGCCGGCCACCCGGTGCAGGTGACCAGGAGCTCGCGGACGCTCGGTCAGCAGATCCTCGCGACGGCCGTGCCGATCATTCGCAACGGCCGACCGGCGGGAGCGGTGCGAGTGACACAGAGCGTCGCTGCGGTGAACGGAGCGGTGCGCACGTCGATCCTGGGCCTGGCGCTGGTCGGCGCGATCGTGCTCGCGCTCGGGCTGTTTGCCGGCGGAGTGATCGCGGCACAGGTGGCCCGCCCGATCAGACGGCTGGAAGCGGTGGCTCGCCGCGTCGCGTCGGGCGACCTCAGCGCTCGCGCCGCGGTCGAAGGAAGCTCGGAGCAGCGGTCGCTGGCCCGGTCGTTCAACGACATGACCGATCGGGTCGCCGCGCTGCTGCGTACGCAGCGGGACTTTGTCGCCGATGCGTCCCATCAGCTGCGCACGCCACTGACGGGACTCCGCCTGCGCCTCGAGGAAGCTCGCGCGCTCGACGAACGGCGCGCGTCGGAGGCGGAAGTGGATGCGGCGATCGGCGAGGTCGATCGCCTCGCGCACACGGTCAACGACCTCCTGGCCCTGAGCGACGCGGGCGAGCGACGTCCCGACGGCGCGATGGTCGCGGTGGGCGAGGTCGTCGAGGCGGCCATGGGCCGCTGGGCCGCGACGGCCGCCGGCCGGGAGATCGCCCTCGAGTCGGTCATCCGCTGCGGGAGCGGCCGGGTGTGGACGGCCCGACTCGATCTGGACCGAGCGATCGACGCGCTCGTCGAGAACGCGTTGCTGTACTCGCCGGCGCGCACGACCGTCACGATCGCATGCGAAGCCGGCAGGATCGAGGTGCTCGATCGCGGCGCCGGGATCGGTGAGGACGAGGCGGCGATCGTGTTCGAGCGGTTCCACCGAGGCCGCAGCGGACGAGCCGGGCCGCCGGGGAGCGGGCTCGGGCTTGCGATCGCCCGCGAGTTCGTGCGCCGTTGGGGCGGAGAGGTCCGCCTCGGCGCCCGCGATGGTGGGGGCACGGCCGCAACTGTCGAGCTCCCGCTTCAGCCGAAAGCAGCGCTGGCCGTGGATGCGGCTTTGCCGGCGCTTAACCGGAGCCCGCCTACGCTCGCGTGAGATGACGCGTCAGTGGCTCCTCTGGTCGGTGGCAGCGCTGCTGGCGATCGCGGTCGCGGCGGCAATCGCGTGGGCGACGAGCCTGGTCGCCGGGCAGCACATCGGCCTCTCGTCGGCGCCGCTGTCGGCGGTCAGCGGGCTCGCGCCCGCGCCCGCGAAGCCATCCCAGCCGCCGCCGCACGCCGTACACCGTCGTCGGGCCCCGCTCGCGAACGCCGCTTCGACGATCCCCCAGCAGCCGAGCGCCCCGGCGACGCCGGCGCCGACATCGCGTCCGGTGGCGCCGCCCACCGTGCCGGCCGTCACGAGCACGCCGGCTCCGGCGTCGCCGAGCTCCGCGTCGGCTGCCGCCGCGGCCACGGCTTCCGCTCCGGCGCCGGCCCGGCGGGACGACCCGAGCCGGTCCGGAGGCGGTGGATCCGGCCGATCCGGGACCGGCGCAGGGGACAAGCGCGACGACTGAGCCCGCTACGGGTACACCGGCGCGCCGGTCTCGCCGTCGACGATCCTGATCGCGGCGCTGGGGCAGGCCTCCGCGGCCGCGAGCAGCCGATCATCCGGCCCGGTCCCGACGACATGCGCGACGTCATCGAGCTGGAACACCTCCGGCGCCTGCTCGACGCAATCGCCGTGGGCCGCACAGGCGGCCTCGTCAACTTCCGCGATGTAGCTCATGTTGCTCCTTTCTCGATTGCCTGACGCGCCGCGGGCAGCGCGCGAGGTGTGTTGACGAGCAGCGCCGCGACAGGCCGCCCTGCCCTCGTGAAGGTCGCGGTGAAGCTCCGGCTCCCCGGATCGCCCTCGATCTGGAGGCGATCGGCGCCGGAGGCGTGGCCGAGGTACTGGATCCGGAGTCCGTACTGGTCGGTCCAGAAGCTCGACAGCGGCACCGGTCCGGGGTCGAGCCCGAGCATCGCTTGCGCGACCCGGGTCCCCTGGCGCCCCGCCGCCTCCCAGTGGGAGCCGGGGACGTGGCGGCCGAGGCGCGGCTCAAAGGTGGATGCGACGTCGCCGGCGGCGAACACGCTCGTCATCGCCGTCCGGCCGTGAGGATCGACCCGAACCCCGAGGGTGGTGTCGAGTCTGGTTTGGCTGAGCCAGTCACACTCGGGAGCGACGCCGATCCCGACCACAACGTGGTCGAGCCGGACGCTTCTGCCGCTGGACAGACGCAGCTCCGTGATCGACCCCTGCCCGCGCACCCGCGCGATCGTGGAGCCCGTCAGGACCTCTACGCCGTGCTCGCGATGCAGCCGCGCGAACCATGCGCCGAGCTGCGCGCCGAGAACCCCGACCAGTGGCGCCGGCGCGGCCTCGATCACCGTCACCTCGCAACCTGCCTCGCGGGCCGTGGCGGCGACCTCCTGGCCGATGAACCCCGCGCCGATCACCGCCAGCCGGCCACCGGACCGCAGCACCTCGCTCAGCCGCCAGCAGTCATCGACCGTGCGCAGTGTCGTGACATTGTCGTAGCGCTCGAGGATCGGCAGCGTCCGCGGTCTGCCTCCGGTCGCGATCAGCAGCCGGCGATAGCGGAGGCGGCCGCCGCCGGAGAGGAGGACCGTGCGCGCGCGCGGATCGAGCGCGACGGCGCGCGTCCCGAGCAGCAGGTCCACTCGCGCAGACTCGTACCACGCCGGTGAGCGATAGGCGATTCCGTCCACCGTGTCTCGGCGCCCCGGACCGGACGCCGCGAGCAGCTCCTTGGACAGCGGGGGGCGATCGTAGGGACGGTGGCGCTCGGCGCACAGCACCGTGATCCGACCATCGAATCCGAAGCGGCGCAGCGCTTCGGCGCAGCGCTGGCCGGCGAGGCCGCCGCCGGCGATCAGGATCCGGTCGTCCGCCTTGAGGTGACGGTTCATGCGGGCAGGGTCGCTCGCGCCCGGTAAAGGAATCGCTGGGCCTCGGCAACGAACTGGTGAGGTTTGCCAAAGCTTTGCCCGCCGTTGGCGGACCGATTGATGCGGGGGCTGCACAGTGGCGCCGGTTCCACAACTGGAGGCCCAAGCATGCGCAGAAGAAACACCCGAGTTGCGGCGACGCTGACGGCGCTGGCGGCCGGCGCCCTCGCCGCCTACGCGCTCCGTCCTGCGAGCGGGACGACCGCGACGGCCGTGGCCGCTCGCAATCCTGCAGCCGAGGTCCGGACACAGATCATCAGACGGACGATCCACGTGGTCCGTCACGAGCCCGGGGCGCGGCTTCCGAAGGGCCGATCCGCCGGAGGCGGCCGTGGCGGTGCCTCTGGGATCGCCCGCACCGCAGCGAGCGGATCGCATTCGGCGGGCGGCGCCGGCGGCGCGTCCGCATCCGGCGCCCTCGCGACCCGCGCGAGCGGGTCCTCGGCAAGCGGCTCGATCGCCTCGGGCGGCGGTGGCGCCAGCGCGCCGGTCACGACCCGCACGAGCCCCGGGCACTCGGGATCCTCGGGTTCCACGGGTTCCTCGGGCGGCTCGGGCGGCGGAAGCGCGCCGGTGACGACGCGTACCAGCCCAGGACACGGCGGCTCGTCGGCCGGATCCTCCGGCTCGACGGGTGCCGGCAACCCGGTGACCCGTACGAGCGGAGGCGGCGGGCACCACGGCGACGGCGGCGACGGCGGCGATGGCCACGGCGACTGAGCGACCGGGCAGGCGCCTGGCGGCGGGCCCGGATCGCTTGTCGGTCGTGCTATTCACGCTCGCCGGGTTTCTGTCCGTGCTCGCGCTGCTGTCGTGGCAGCTCACCCCCGCAGGCGTGACCCGCCCGCGGCGCGTCGTTGCAATCCGGCGGATCTACGAGAAGCGCGTCGTCGAGACGATTGTCGGCCGGGCGGGTGGGTCATCGGTGACCCAGTCGACGTCCAGCAGCGGCTCGTATGGCTCGCCCGCACCTGCGACCACCCGAGCGTCCTGAGCTCGCACGGAGGCGATCCAGAGATGCCGACAGAGCTCGACTACACCTTCCGCGCGATGGGCAGCGAGGTCCGACTCCTGATCGGGCCGCCGTTGCTGCCGAGCGCCGCTCCGCCGCTCGAGGCCGCGGACCGTGAGCGGGCGTACGTCATCCAGTTCGCTCGACGGCTCTCCAGGTTCGAGCCCGCGAGCGAACTCTCGCAGCTCAACGCGAGTCCCCTGGTCGGGGTGCCCGCCTCGGATCTCCTGCGGGTCGCGGTGAGCGCCGGAATCTGGGCCGCAGAGCGAAGCCGCGGACTGGTCGATCCGACGCTGGTCGGCGCGCTGGAGCGCGCCGGCTACGCCGCGACGCTGGACGGGGTGGCCGGGGCGTCGCTCGCCGAGGCGCTGCGGGCGGCGCCCCCGCGACAGCCGGCCCGGCGCAGCGACGCGAGCCGGTGGCGGGAGGTGTTCGTCGACGACGCAGCCGGCGTGATCGTCCGTCCCCGCGGGGTGCGGATCGACACCGGCGGCACGGGCAAGGGCCTCTGTGCTGATGCGGTCGCCCACCGGCTGTCCGGCTACACGCGCTTCGTCGTCGACTGCGGTGGTGACATCGCGGTCGGCGGCCTCGGGGCGCAATTGGACCCATACGAGATCGAGATCGAACATCCGCTGACGGGCGTGTCGATCGGCCGGGTGCGGCTCGGTCGAGGAGGGGTGGCGACATCCGGTCTCAACGTTCGGATCTGGCGCCGATCGGATGGCACGTTCGCGCACCATCTGCTCGACCCCGGCACCGGGGAGCCTGCGTGGACCGGCCTGATCGGCGCGACCGCGGTCGCGGGCAGCGCACTGGAGGCCGAGACGCTCTCGAAGATGGCACTGCTGCAGGGGCCCGAAGGCGGCCGCCTCGTGCTGGCCGAACGCGGCGGAGTGCTCGTCCATGACGACGGCCAGGTCGAGCTGGTAGGTCCGATCGATGTCTCACTCACTGCCCCGCGGTCGCGCTCCGCGGTTCGATCGTGAGGTCCGCCCCGCTGCAGGTGCTGTGGTGGCTGGTCAGCCGTGCCTCGGGCGTCGTCGCGCTCGTGCTGATCTCGGCCGCGGTCGTGATCGGGCTGCTGATGGCGGCCAGGGTCATCCGGCGTCCGGCGCTCAAGCGCACACTCATCCGGCTGCACGAGCACCTGGCGCTGGTCTCGCTGGTCGCGATCGCGGCACACGGACTCGCGCTGCTCGGCGACGGCTGGCTGAAGCCGGGCCTACGAGGGATCGCCGTTCCGTTCGCGCTCGGGTACCGCCCCGCCTTCAGTGGGCTGGGCATCATCGCCGGCTATCTGGCGGTCCTGGTCGGCCCGAGCTTCTACTTGCGCCGGCGCATCGGCGCGCGGCGATGGCGGAAGCTGCACCGCGCGACCCTGTTGGTGTGGATGCTGGCCGCCGTACACGCAATCGGGACGGGCTCCGACGCGAACACGGTGTGGCTCCGGGTGATTGTCCTGGCGCCCGTCGTGCCGATCGTGTACCTGCTCGCGATTCGGCTACTCACTCGTCAGCCCGAGCGCGGGCGCCCGGCGCAGCCCTCGCGGATCGTCGGGGCCGTCTCCGGCGCGACTCGGATCGTGAGCCCGCACCCGACCGGCGCCCAGATCGAGAGCGCCGCTGCAGCGAGGGACTGACCGCCACGCTCTCGCAGCCACCGTGACGGCAGCGGCCGTGAGAACCTTGAGCCTTAGCATCGCGTCACCCCGTGAAGTGGGTGTCCGACGTTCTGACGCGCGCCCACGCCCGGCGCTGGGCGTCTGAGTAGCGCAGCTCGCCAGGAAGAAGCCGACGCGCCTGCCGAATCAGCTCGGCCTCAGCGGCGAGCAGCTCCCGGGCCCCAACGCCAAGGGAGAGGCCGTAACTGACGCGCACCGGCTCGGGCAACAGGCTCGCCGTCAGCAGTCCGACGAACCGCTCCAGCGCCGCGGCGGGCCAGCGAATAAGGGCCCGAAGCGGCCCGGTAAATGTCTCATCGAACACTGACTCCCCGCTTGCACGCAGCGCGGCGACAAGCTGGCGCGCCTGCTCACCGACCCTGATCTCTTCGACGAGCCGCCTATCAATCCGTCGCTCGAGCTCAGCGAAGCTCCGCGGAAGCTCCTGCGCGGCGATACCGCTTGCCGCGGCAAGCACGAGTGCTTCTTGCCAATGCAGGTCGTCCATCCGCCCGTCTATCCGGCCGAGCAGCAGCGGCCGGGCGCGCGCCAGCGTCCAGGTCGTCGACTCCCATACCCACCCCAACAGCCTCGGATCTCTGGCGTCATAAACGCAGCCGTCCGGAGCGGCGCCGGTGATCGTCCCGTGCATACGCCAAAGCCTCTCGGCGGCGCTTCTCACCTCCGCAAGATCACCGAAGAAGATCGTCTCAGTGAATCGCGCCGTAGCCTTTATCCGGCCCACAGGGTCGCGCTGCCAACCGCTGTGATCATGCACCCCAGCGGCAACGAGCGGATGAGCGAGGTTCAACAGCAGCACCGCCGGTGCAGCGAAACCCACGATCCGCTCATGCCGGCGCTTCCAAGTCCCACTCGCGGGACCAAAAAGCCCCGCAACAGAGTCCACCCCAGCGAACAGGCCAGGATTCGGAAACGCGTCCCCGCTCGTTGGCAAGCCCGCTCGCACGATCGCACCAAACAGCCTAACCCGCACTCGAGAACTGCAACAGCGACGCCGCGCAGGGTCCCGCCGGCCACACCAGTCCTGCTTCAGTCGAAGACGGGGTCCGACAGTGAGGCGGCAGGACGCCCCGCCGCGGGTACGCCTAGCCTGAGTTCCCGGGCGGATCGGGAATATCCCCGCAAAGGATCCGTGCATCCGGGAAATCGCTGGTGTTGTACGGGAACTCGACCAGCCGGTCTAGCGTGACGCCGCGCTCGTCCACTAGCGCTGGAGTGCCAGGCTGCGCCGGGAAGTAGCGGAACCCATTGCGCGGTGAGAAGAACTCGAGCTTGTCGAGCCCAAGCCCCTTGTGGTCGGTGTCGGTCGGCGAGTTGAACAGCTCGTCGGTGATCGAGGCGGGGATGCCGCGGATGCGGGCGCCGGCGTTGTTGCCCACTGCGTGCTCTTGGGCTACGGCGATGATCGGATTCCACGGGTATCTGGGGTCTGGGTTCGGGAATCGCCCGACGAACTGGGCGCCGTCTGGCTGCTCGTTGAAGAGGCGCTTGTTGTAAACGTCGAGGGGATTGGGCCCGCTGTCGCAGTACCAGTCGCGCGCGTTGGAGATCCTCTCGCCGAGGTCGTACATCACCGGGTAGGCGAGCGGCACCAGGCGCTCGTAGATCGTCCGCTTGGCAGCTTCGTTCAGGGCGTCCGAGGCGACGGATACGTTGTCGATGCGCCAGTCGAACTTCCCCTGAGCGGGCGGGGCGTTGATCTTGCGCGCGACCGCGGTCAGCTTGCCGTAGTCGCTGACGATCAGACGGCCCAGCTCCTCGAGGTTGTTGCCAGCCTCGAGGTAGCGATCATTGAGCTCGACGCCGAGCTTGCTGGCCTCGGTCGTGATGCGGGGGCCGATGAGCTCCTGCTCGCCGTCGGCTTCCGTGAAGTAGGCACCCAACCCAAACGCCCCGGACAGGGTCTCGGCGACTACCTCGACCGCCTTTTCCTCGGCCCCGCCCGCGAGGGCCCCGCCGATGTGCAGGACCTCGCTGAGCACGTCGAGGACGCCCGACGTCGTCTTGTCGGCGGGCGGCGGCTCCACACTCTCCCTGATGTCATTCGAGATCGAGCTCAGGTTGGCCAGCGCGGCGGCACCGGCGGCGCCGAACGGTCGCTGGAGACCGTTCGGGCCGAAGTAATACGTCACCTTGGCGATCATCGACACCTCGTCGCGCAGCTGCGACGCGATTCCCTCGCACTGGGCTTTCGTGAAGCCCGCGTGCGATGTTTCGCCGCATTTGTGAGTCACGGCGAAGGTTAGGTCGTCCTGGACCGACGCCCAGTTTTCGCTGTAGCTCTGGTAGTAGCTCCTGCGGAAATCGCACACCCCCGGGTCCGGGCAGAGGTTCGTGGCGCCCAGGAACTGCTGCACCGCCTGCGCGCTCGCCGCGTCGATCGTCTGTCCGTTGGCGTCCTTGAACACCGGGAACGGCTGCGGCGCCTGGTCGGCGATGTGGACCAGCTCCGTGTTGACCGGCGACTGCCCCTCGCTGTTCGGGGGGCCGGCGATCATCGGCTCGTAGCCTCCATCGTGCGCCCGCATCAGCAGGCCCCGAAGTCGGCCCGGCTCGCCGTTCAGCGAATAACTCGCCTCGGCGAGGGGCGCGATGGAGCCCATGCGGCCGATGAACGCATAAGGGCCATGACGCTTGGCGTCCTCGCCGTTCAGCGGGCGCGGATCGACGGCATTGAGCGCGTTGAACACCTGGCGCGTGCCGCCGAGGCGCTCGATCTGCTTTGCCGCGTTGTCCCAGTTGATGTCGTTGCCGTGGGGAGCGCCGAACGCCTGGAGGATGACCAGCGGCCTCTCGGCCTGGTCGGCACCGTCCGCCAGCAGGCTCGTGAGGTTCTTAACTTCCTCGGGCTGCTCCGCGCCGTCTGCGGCGTTCGTCGTAACGACGGTGCGGCTCGAGCCAATGGGTAGCGGCTCGAGCGTCTTCGCGTTCAGCAGGAGAACGTGGAAGCCCGAGACGCCACCGCCGGGGTTCGGGTTCGTGTAGGTCTTCTCGCCGAGTTTGATCGTGAGTTCGGCGGGTGAGAAGTCCGTTCGGGTCTGGTTGGTGTCGGTGTCGAAGTCGACGGCGTCGGTGAAGACGAAGTCGTAGGACCCGAGCGCGTTCTGCCGCAGAGACCCTGACAGTCCACCACGCAGTCCGATCGGACCGCAGCCGGGCGCACAATCATGGGAGTAGCCGACGGTCACGAAGCCGGATCCGGCGGGCGCTCCCGCCACTCCGACCGCCGACCCCTGTGAGTATTGAGGGTCGAACGGGTTGTTCGTTATAAGGTCACGCCGCGCGGCGGTCAGCGGCTGCCCGCCGATCTTGTGCAGCAAGTTGTCGAGTCCGTTCAGGTCCGCCTGGAGCAGGGCGTTTATGTCCGGGTGGAGCTCGGCGCTGCCGGCAAAGCCGACCCAGTTGAGCACGACGAGGTGGTCCAGCGACCCGCTGTATCCGTCGATGATCGCGCCCAGGCTCTGCATACCCGCGACGTTGGCGTCGACGGATCCGCTGGCCGTGCGCTCAAGCGTCTTGCGGTCCAGCACCACATAGTTGATACGGGTGCAGCGGAACGGGTGACCGGGCGGGACGCAGTATGCGGGCCCAGGGACCGGCTGTCCGTCGAGCCGCACGCTGCCGTCCTCGGCCAGCGTGTCGAGCCGGACCCCCGCCGGCAGGATGTCCGGCTGATCGGTGGCCGTCGCGGTGTCGTTGGACGCGCCGGTCGCGGCGGCGTCCCTGGCCCCGAGGCCGCTACGTGGGCCCGGGGGCGTGCCGCGCACGGACACCCGGACGTCGTAGACGCCGGCGCGGTCAGGCACGCAAGGTCGGCCGGATGGCCGAGGCGTTGCGGAGCCTGGCCTTCGAGCCCTTCGGGGCGCTAACGATCCGCCAGCGGAACGAAGGCCGCGTCCATCCTGGCGGCAGCTTCGTGGCCTGCGCGTCGAACTGGACGACGCGATTCCCGGTGATCGTGTGGTCCTCGCCGGCGCTCGCGATCGGCGCGTCGCGATCGATGTAGACCGTGCGCGACTCGATGTCGTAGCTGCTCTGGCGCTTGTACGGGTGCGTCTTGTGGACGAGGATCTGGACCAGGTTGCGCCCGAAGCGCAGGCCCTCGCCCGCGCCCAATCGCACACTGAGCCGCCCGCCCTGAAGCGAGAACCCGCGGTCGACCCGCCGATCGTTCACATACACGCGCGCGCTGACACCCTGTGCCGCGCTCAACACCGCCCGGACATGCGTCCCGGTCGTTTCACGCACGCCCACCTGAAGCGGCGCCGCGGCCGTGTCCGTGCGGAAGCTGGTCAACCGCAGCAGGCGGTCATCGCGCTTGGCGACGATGAAGCGGACGTGGGCGGTGGCGCGGCTGCCATCCCTGCCCGTGGCCGTGGCGAAGGCATCGTTGAACCCGTAATGCAGGTGGCGACCGAAACTGAGGATTCCGCCGTAGTAGTCCCCTGGCTCCGGCCGCAGCAGGCGGGTGACGACCACCCCGTCGACATTGACGTTCGTGAGCCGGGCGCCGGGTCGGAGCTGGACGATCACGCGGATCGGCCCCGTGCCCTTCTGGACCAGCGTGTCTCCCGTCGGCCGGAAGAAGCTAACGAGCTTCGCCCCCGACGCGGGCTTCGCGCCGGCCGCCTGGGTCGAGCTCGCCGACGACGCACCCGACCCGACGGTGATCAGCGCGACCGCACCAACCGCCACGGCGACGCCAGCCGACGCTCTTCCGCGTATACCCATGGCGATCCCCAGTCGGTCGCGCGCCCGGCGGAATTACCGGGAGCCTCACACAGATGGAACCGATCGGAAACAGCGCGACCCAACCCCGGTCAGCGCACCAATGCGCCCTACATGTTGGAACATAACACGGCGGGGACGCGCCCACAAGAAGGCTTTTTGCGAAGGCCCGGATACGTGCCGTGATCGTCTCGTGGCATCGCTTATGGAAGGCTTCGGCAGCTATGGAGCGTCGTTTGACGCTGCGGCGGTCGGATCGCGACGGTGAGAAAGGGAGTGGTGATGAGGGGAAAGTGGTTGGTTGCGGCGGTCGGGGCGCTGGTGCTGGTGGTCGCTGCGTGCGGCAGCGGTAGTGGTGCTTCGAGCTCGGGAGGTTCCGGCGCGTCTAAGCCGGAGCTGACGGTGTCGGCGGCGTCGTCGTTGAAGGCGGCGTTCACCGCGTACGGGCAGCAGTTTTCGCAGGCGACGGTGCGCTACTCGTTCGCGGGGTCGGACATGCTCGCCGCGCAGATCGAGCAGGGGGTCAAACCCGACGTGTTCGCCTCCGCGAACACGAAGCTGCCGGCCATGCTCTATGCCAAGGGCCTGGTGTCAAAGCCGGTCACGTTCGCCGCGAACAAACTTGTGATCGCGGTCCCCTCCGGCTCGAAGATCAAGAGCGTCAGCGATCTCGAGAAGCCTGGGGTGACGATCGCGATCGGTTCGGCGACGGTGCCGATCGGCGCGTACACGCGAAAGGTGCTGGCGAAGCTGGGCCCGGCAGCGAGCGCGAAGATCCTCGCAAACGTCCGCTCCGAGGAGCCCGACGTGACCGGGATCGTCGGCAAGCTCACGCAGGGCGCAGTCGACGCCGGGTTTACCTACGTCACCGACGTGAAGGCCACGAAGGGCGCGCTCACGGCGATCACGCTTCCCGCGTCGCTGCAGCCGGTCGTTGCCTATGGCGTCGCGATCGTCAAGGGCAGCCCCCATTCGGCGCAGGCCCAGCAGTTCATCTCGGGGCTGTTGAGCGGCGCGGGCCAGACCCAGCTGATCACCGCGGGCTTCCTGCCCCCGCCCGCGCAGTGAGCACGCGAGCGTGGTTTCCGGCGCTGCTCGCGGCCGCGCTCGCGATCACGCTCGTGTTCCTGGTGCTGCCGATCGTGGCGATCTTCACGCACACCGCACCCGGGACAGCTGATCTCGAGTCTCGGCGACCCCGCCGCGACCGACGCGCTCAAATTGAGCCTCGAGACAACCTCGATCGCCGTCGCCGTGATCATCGTCGTCGGGACCCCCGCGGCGTACCTGCTCGCCACGCGCTCGTTCCGTGGTCGCTCGGTCGTGATCACGCTGGTCGAGTTGCCGCTCGTGCTGCCGCCGGCAGTCGCCGGGATCGCGCTGCTCGCCGCGCTCGGGCCCGACGGGATCCTCGGCGGCGTTCTCAACGACGCCCACATCGAGCTGGTGCTCGAGACGGCCGGCGTCGTCGTGGCGCTGATCTTCGTCTCGGCGCCGTTCTACCTGCGCCAAGCTCAGTCGGCGTTCGAAGCCGTGGACTGGTCGCTGATCGAGGCCTCCCGGACGCTCGGCTCCAGCGAGGCAGCCAGCTTCGCGCGGATCGCGATTCCCGTCGCGCGACCAGGACTCCTCTCCGGCCTCGCGCTCGCGTGGGGGCGCGCATTGGGCGAGTTCGGAGCGACGTTGATGTTCGCGGGCTCGTTTCGCGGTATCACCCAGACCGTGCCACTGGCGATCTACGACCAGTTCGCCACTGATTTCCCGGCCGCGCTGGCGCTATCAGCGATCCTCGTCATCGTCTCCGGCGCGCTGCTGCTGGCGGTCAAGCTCGCCCCAGGACACGCGGTCCTCGGCAGTGCTGCACGCTGAACTCGGCCACGCGGTCGGGAGCATCGAGCTCGACATCCGGTTCGATGTTCCTCCCCGCCGTTGCCTCGCGCTCGCGGGACCCTCGGGAGCCGGCAAGAGCACAATCCTGCGGATCATCGCAGGCACCCTGCAACCCGACAGCGCACGCATCACGAACAGCGAGGAGGTGTGGGTCGACACCGCCGCCGGGGTCTTCTGGCCGCCCGAGCGCCGACGCTGCGGCTACGTGTTCCAGGACTAC
>CAWBHJ010000005.1:0-546469 GCA_963788565.1 uncultured Solirubrobacterales bacterium
CATGCGACCGCAGGGCTAACAACCGCGGCTGGCGCCTCGCTGACGCTCACGCTAACACTCGACGCGGGCGAGACCTCCACATCACTGAACATCCAACGGCTCGAGATGCTGCCACACAAAGAGCTGCACACGACGGTGCTATCGGTGAAGACCCCGATCGACACGGGGGCATTCCTCGCCAAGGCCATGACGACCATCGCTTATGAGCTAGATCGGCTGCACCGCCAGGGTTACTGGCTGCGCGAGCGCTCCGTGGGGCTGCGTGGCATCTGGCACAACGAGCTCTGCGGCGCGCGTGGCCATCCTGTTCAGAGCTGGCCGACGGTGCCAAGCGTCCGCGCAATGTCGTCGAGCCGCTCGCGGCAGCTCTCGCTGAACTAGATGTTCCCAGGGCACAGGAGCCGTCGCCCGACAACGGTGAGGCGCTCCAGGTCATCATGCGCGAGCGCGGCAGAGAGCTGTTGCGCCGACACGAGATGGACTCGTACCTGGCCAAGCACCCGCTGAGCTCGGCGAACGAGTTGATCGATCATCTCGATCGCAAGCATCTGCTCAATCCGGCTGAAGACCAAGTAGCGGGTCCCGGCCTGGAGCAGTAGACGTTGTCGCTCCAGTCACGTTCGCTTCTCACCTTTCCATCTCTCCTAGCGAGTTCCGGCACAACGCTCAGCCTCGAATCGCTACCGAAACGCAAGAGCATCAGCACTCACGCGACTCTGCTCCCTCGCGTAGAGCGAAGCCCTCGGCACTGACAGATTCGGTCCTGTGCCCTGCGTGCCTGCACGTCCGCGATCGCCGCGCGGCTTTTGCAACCCGGGTCGAAGCTCGCTCGTCGCGGACGATCGCTTCATCCGGTCCACAACGCCGTCGGTGGGCGAGTGCTTCGGCGACGACGCGGTAGCTGATTCGCCCAGGCGCTCATCGACGCCTCGGACCCTGCGACGGCATCCGGCGTTGTGCGCGGCGCGAGTATGCGGGTCCTAGTGAATCCCGCGATAGGCTGGGCTCCGAGAACAGCCGCCGGCGGGACATCCAGCGTCTCGCGGCGGCCTGGAGGATTAGAGCCGCGGTAACCCCCGTCGACAACGATCGCGGAGCGGACCGGTCGGGGCGGGCTCAGATTCCCACGGCGTTCCCCCAAGTCGGGGAGACTCAACGCTGATGGACTCCCACGACCTCTACTACTGGACCGCAGCGCGCATCGACGCGGAGTGCAGGTCGCGGTGGGGCAAGTACGACAGGGAGAAGACGGCCTGGTACAGGGAGTACTACCGCGACGATCCGCATCGCCACCCGAAGCAGGCGTGGTCGGCGAAGAACATCGCCTGCGCCCTGCCGCCACGATGGGCCGAGCTTGCTGCGCTCCTTCCAGAGGCACGCCACACCTTCCATCTGTCGGGCAAGTCGAGCCAGATCCTGGCATTGGGTCTCCTCGGCGCCGCCGGCAGTCTTGCTCCCTCGCACGACTGGCTGCGCGACGCGCTCAACCTTCCGCCCAAGCCCAAGAACACCGACCGTCCCGAACGCCGGTTCGAGTTTGAGCTTGGCAGCGACGTCCTAAACGAGACGAGCGGGCCCGCGAATGTCGACTATTTCTGGCCGACGACGACCTTGTCGTGTGCATCGAGTGCAAGTGGCGCGAGGACGGACTCGGAAAGTGCGGGTGTGTCGGACGCACGGGCTGTGATCCGGTGACGGGCGCTTGCTACTCGGTCATGCGAGACCAGCGCCCCGCGTTGTGGTCGGCAGCCAAGGAGCTGTTTGGGCTGCCTGCCCGCACCGAGGGCCAGGCTTGTTCGCTGCATCCCGTCTACCAGGCCGTCCGCAACGCCGCCGCGGCGATGAAACTCTGTCCGGAAGGCGGCCTCGGCGTCTTCGGCCTCATCTACGACGCGGACAACCCATACTTCGCAGGCCACGGCAAGTGGCCCGGCTGGGCCGCTGCTCTCACGAAGGCGCTCCACGATGTCCACGGCGGCTTCCGCTTCCGCGCCATCTCCTGGCAACAGCTGATGGCATCCCTGGTGCTCGACGACGCGACGCGCGCCTGGGCACGCGAGAAGCGCCGCCTCGGATGAGCAACACGGAAATCGCAGGGAGCGTCGTCAGCGCCGACTAGCCGTGCTGAGCTCTCGGCCGCGGGTCAGGACGAGCCTCGGGACCCGGGTCGCGGCGCGCTTGACCCACCCGTCGGCGATCGCCTTCGTCTTCGGAACAGTCTTCGAGCCTACGGTCGCTGGTGTCCGGAGGGGTCAGTTACCGAGCACAAGCTGTTGCCGCCGACGCCGCTCCTCTTGCCTCGGAGCAGCAGTCCGGCCCGAGTCCTGCGGGTCTCGTCAATTCAGCAGCGCACCAGTCGCGGGCGATGTTACGCCGGGCAGGCAAAAGCAGCAACGGCGCCATGCCGTCGCGGGGCACCGTGTGACGACGCTTGCGTCGCTAGCGATCGCGGAGGTTCTCGTACTCGCGCTCACCTGGATCGAGCGGGTAGGTCGACGCCAACCACTCTGTGACGACCTTCGGCGTGTCCTTACCGTGCAGCTTGAGCAATTCGGCTATGTCGCGTCCGGCGATAACGACGATTGGCTGCTGGTCCTCATGGATTTCGGCCGACGGTTCCGGCCCAACGTGTGAGGTGGTTACGAACACGCCGAAGTGCTTACTGCGCAAGCGCGAGATCGGCGAGCAGTCGCGGCAACACCACACGCTTTCCCTGGCTTGAAGCACTTCGCTTCGAGGCTGAAGTCCAGCGGGATCTTGCAGCCCGGAGGGCCGACGTACATCTTGCCGAAGGCGTCGCGTCCCGAGTCCTTGACAGGTCGCGTCGCTTCCACCGTGATGTCCTCGGAGACGGACATCTTCCAGAGGTCGACAGCGAGTTCCTCGAACCGGTGCGGCTTCGGCTTGAAGTACTGGTAGACCGCCTGCACGAGCGCCGCGTCGCCCGGTGTCTCGGGCGTCTGTTCCGCCGTCGTTCGGTAAGGCAGCGTCGCCGGCGATTCGAGCGGCAGATACTTGCCCGTCTCAACCCACGTCCGGTAGGCGTCAGGGCAATGCGGGCCGAGCGGCTGGCCGGCTTCAGCTCGGCGATCCACTCGCGCTTGACCTCGGCAACGTTCAGGACCGTAAAGACGGCCTTGTAGTTCTGGAAGCGTTGCCCTTGGGTGGTTCGCCAAACGGCCACGAGGTCGTCAGTCGGTGCAACATCGGCGGCTCCAGGACGGCAAGCCCGAGGAACTGGCGATCTCGACGACGCCCGACCTTCTCAAAAACGAAGAACGGCGGCACGAGAAGACGCTGAGGCGTCTGCGCGTGGATTGCCTCGAAGACGAAGCGAAGCATCTCGTTGCCCCGGCGACTCGTCTCGTGCAGCGGCTTGCCAGGCTTGCGGTTGTCGCCGTAGTAGGTGAATAGACCTGTGCTTACGTCGAGGCGATCGGGCCAGTCAGTCTCTGCTCCGGACGTATAGAGGACCGCATAACGAAACACGTGTGCCTTCCACTTGCCATGAATCCGGAACCCGCCCTGATTGCCGGCCTTGAGCAGCTTCGCGAGCGCATCATCAGACGCATCGCCTTTCGTGCCGCCCTCGTAGATCGCGCTGACGACAAGGTCGCTGTTCTCTAACTGCTCAAGGGGATGCGCTCGGCCATCGCCTCAGTATGTCCGCCGCTCTCTCGAAAGGCGCTTTCGTGTCATCCGAGCAGCGCTTGTCCGCGGTGCCCGGCCGGACGAACCGTGCCTCGTCGCGCTTCCGCTCTCGCGTGAGACCAGCCTCGCGCCGGGACGAGTGCTTTCACGTAGCGACGGCTCCTACGCCGGCGACTGTCTTGGCGACATCTCGATCGTCCCGACGGACAGCGCCCGACGATCGGATTACCACGACTGTGACTCGGGGCACTCCAAACGCGGCGGCCGGCCAGGTTGTTCTCACGTTTTCCCGGACCGCCGCTGCGGTGTCGCGCCGTTGCTTCCCCTCCCACTACGTGCCCGGATCCGTCTCGACAAACGCGGAGGTCGCTAGGTTCGCCGATCCGACCGCGAGCGGGGCTGGTTCTGCACTGTTTTGTCCGCCAGGTTCCCAAATAGGTTCCCAAATGGCCTATTTGGCGGGCAGAACCTGACGGTTTGCAGGTACTTTGCTGATACCGCTACCGGGATTCGAAGTGCGCAGCTGCCGCGAACGCTGCCATCTATAGGAATGCCGGGGAGTGCGGCCCGCTGCTGTTCGAGCCGACCGACGGCGCCCTACAGGTGGTCGCGAGAGCCGGCTGATTGGTGACTGTCGAATCAAACCCCAGGTTCGAGCCCAGTCGTCGTTATCCCACCGCACCGGCTCACGCCTGGCGGCGATGACGCCGACAGAGGGCGCCTGCGAGGATCGGAGCCGCGTGGCTGAGAAACCGCAGCTCTCGGATTGCTCGTTTCGTCGGGTGGGACCACCCGAGCTCCGTGCGGCACTCGCGCCCGGAGGCGTGTTCCACGATCTGGTCGAGTTGGCGATGACCCAGCCGATCCTCGACCTCCACGTCCGCGCGCTCGCCAGCGACGAAGGGAGGCGGGTCGGTCATGCCACGCTCTACCTTGGTCGCGACGCAGGTAGGTCTGGAAGCCCGCGACTCAGGGGGCGACCTTCTTGCTGAAGGCCCGCGAGCGAAGCCGTTCGGGGCTTGCGCGCCGATACTTCGGCCGATGGACAACGCCACAGAGCGGCGAGCAACGTGTCGTGACCGCGTGCGCCGAGTACGTCGCCGCGGCGATCACGCCGCACGTTGACCAGGTCTCGATCGGTAGCGCGCCGCGCGGTGTGGGCTCCGAGTGCGTGCCGCGACGGACGCGCTCGAACTGGCCGCATCGTACATGTCGACGGACCTCGAACGTGAGTGCGCCTTCGCTCCAGGCTGACTCGGTCCGGCGACGTCATCGCTCGAAGCGTCTCAAGCAGCCGGCGCCCGCCGCGTCCGCTCAAGCGTCAAAGGGAGCCGAGAAGGCCTCCGGGCGTCTCGACGATCTCGTCCGTCGAGGCTGCGAAGGATCTTGTGATCGAAGCCAAGGCTCGCGGGGAGCGTCATCCATGAGCTGCCGCTCGGCCTCGGATGCGGCGTCGACCAGCCAGCTGGTGCCTTGCGCGGCGGGAGCAGCGTCGCTTTGCGGACGGCCTCGCGGACGTTGCAGGCTTCAACCCAGTCGCCTCTTCCCTTGCGACGCGCGACCCAGAACCATGTCCACGAACTGCCTTGCGCAGTCCTCGCACCTGTGGCGAAGCACCTCGACGGGACCGCGAGGCGTCATCACGGTCACGATCTCGGAACGGTTACGAACTTCGCTGCCGGCGGCCACTTCACGGGGAGCCTAGCCTCCCGGCCCCGCTTGCAGCGCCGAGCGGGACGCTCGCCGATCGATGTGCAGATCGGATCCGGGCCGTCCGCCCCGAACGCGGGAGTCAGGCTGTGAACCGACCGCTCGCGTCCGGGCACCGGGAGATCCAGCAGGAGACGACCGCTAGGTGATTTGGAGGTCCCACGATCGCGCACGCTACAAGCGGCGCGTGTGCGGTCTAACGGTTTGACCGTGTGCGGTCCGTGTGCGGTCCGCTCGCAGGACCAGGTGAATGAGACGCCCCGTCGCAGCTGATCCCAAGTGCCCGATCGCCCGACTGGAGCGGCCGTTCTGACCGCTCCAGTCCTCTTCAGTCGTCTGCCCGTCCTTGCGAGCATTTCAGTCGGGGAGACAGGATTTGAACCTGCGACAGTCCGGCCCCAGCCCTCGTTGCGTGCGATGCCGATCGCAACCGCCCTCAAGTCGGATGAGGCCGTATGGGGCGGGCATCGTCCGCCGGCTGACGGCCGACGGTCACCGCTGCGTCGGTACGACGTCAGCCCCGACGCCGTGAAGGCCGACGGGATGACCGGTTCCAGATCGCTGGCGGAGCTCGCCGCCAAGCTCGAGAAGCCACGGACGGCCTGGGTGATGGTCCCCGCTGGCTCGATCACCCACGAGACGATCAAGGCCGTCGCTGAAGTGTTCGAGCCCGACGACGTGATCATCGACAGTGGGCAACGCCCACTACCACGACGACATCCCCCGTGCCGCCGAACTCGGGGGGCATCCACCACGTGGACTGCGGTACCAGCGGCGGGGTGTGGGATCCATCGGCTCGACCGATGAGGCGAGGTGATCACGTTCGTCGATCGTCCGATCGTCGGCCGCTCTTGCATCGCGCGAATCGCGCGGGATAGTCACGAATATGAATCGGCCAGCACCCTCCGGACCTGCGCACCTTGCCGACACGCCCGCGAGCGACGCTTCGACGCGCATCACCGCGGCCTCCGTCGGTGATGCGTGGGAAGTCACCCTTTCGTCGCGGCCGTTGATGCCGTCGACTCCCGACTGCACCGCCTGACGCCGTGGTGTTGTTCGTCTACGCACCGGTCCTGCTCGGCCTTCCGATCTTGCTGCCCATCCTGATCATCTTCCTGGTGGTCCCGGGCGGATTCATCGTTGTCCTGGCAGGCATCTACTACGCGTTTTTGTGGCTGGCCGGGGTGGTCGGGCTTGCCGCCAGCCGCTGGTGGAGAACCCATCGCGCGCGAGTACGCGCCGTGCGTGCTGAGGCGGTTCCGGTCCGCCGGCAAGCGCAACCGCGGTTCGAGCCGGCCGGTGCCTTCGCCCTAACCTCGCTACCGCTCGCACTCGGAAGTGCTAGGGACGTATCGGCTGGGACCGTGTCGATAGCTCGCCGGGCGGACGGCGTGCCCCAGCTTGTGCGGGCCGAGCGCGCGCCGGTCCCGGATTCCGATGATCGCCGGCAGGCCGCCTGAGCAACGCGCGGACCGTGGGTCCTGCCGGCCGCACTGCCGGCGGATGTCCGCCACCGGCGCACAGCTTGGAGCGCCGGGACGGTGGACCGTGGCACGGTTAGACCCGGGGCGGAGTGAGCGCTTCGGCGCTAACCGTCAGTGTCCGGTGGCGCCGAAGATTGCCTGGCGGGACCGCGGCGCTGGCGACCGGGGCGCGCGGACATGACCGGCGGTCTAGCGAGCCCGGCCTTCGCCCCGGTCGATCAGCATTACCTCCTCCAGGCGCGCCAGCCGCCAGATAGGTGGAGGGCGCGAAAAGGTGTGTCCTCTGAGACTGGGCACCGATCTCAACGCGTCGGCGTGCACGGCCGCCCTCGGTCCGTGATAGGGAACGGCTGTCGCGTGATCACCTCGCGTTGTTGTGCCATACCGACGGCTCGGCTTGGATAACGGGCATGAACCAAAGCCCTCACCAACATCTCGGCTCACCGCAAGGTGGCCCCGTCCCGTCCCTCGCGAGCGAGCGCGTGACCTTCGCTCATGAGCTTCTCGATGCCTCGCCGATTCACATCACGCATGACGTCGCCCAGGTGGCGATGGCCATCGACGCATGCCTCACATCTGCCCAGGCCTGCACAGCGTGCGCCGACTCAGATTCCGCCGAGCACGACCTCGCCGAGCTGGGGAACTGCATCGCGCTTAATCAGGAGTGCGCGGACGTGTGCACGATCACCGCGCGGGTGCTGTCGAGACCGGCACATTGGGACCACTTCACCGTGGATCGCCAGCTGCAGGCCTGCGCCCGCATCTGCCGCCTGTGCGCCGAGGAATGCGCCCGGCACGCCCACCACCGCCACTGCGCTATCTGCGAGCAGGCATGCCGTGTGTGCGTGGACGCGTGCAGCGCCCTCCTCGCGGCCGAAGCGCTCGAGGAACTCGAGAAACTCGAGGAAGCCGGCCGGGCGTGACCCCTGAAGCGGGCGTTCAGCAGGGTTCAGCGCTCGAAGCTGGTCACCTGGACTGAACCGACCGCGGCGCCGCTTGCATGCGCTTGTCGCTGGCACCCGGTGGCCCTGCCGGATCAGCTCCGGCGCGCGCACTACATATCGCGCGCGGCCGAGGTCGGGGCATGTGCCCGCACTGGGCCCCTGGGCCTCGAGGCCCCGTAGGCTTTCCGGCTGATGGCCGAGATCTCATCGTCGCTCTACCGCGCCGGGCAGGGCGAGCCGGTTGTTCTCCTACACGGATTCACCGGGCACTGGCGCCATTGGAAGCCGGTGCTCGCAGATCTGGTCGCGCGGTATGAGGTGATCGCGCCAACGCTGTCAGGGCACAACGGCGGACCCCCGTACCCGAGCGGCGTGGGCCTCGACAAGATCGCGGATGCCGGCGACTCGCTCGAGCTTCATCTCGACGAGCTTGGAGTCGGGACCGCGCATTTCGTGGGCAACTCGATGGGCGGCGCGCTCGCGCTGGAGCTCGCCAAGCGTGGCCGCGCGCGTAGCGTGGTCGGACTCTCACCGGGCGGCGGCTGGGAGCCAGGCGGTCCCGAGCCGGAGCGGATCGCGCGTTTCTTCGCACGGCAGATGCGGATCGTCCGCGCCTCGCGTAGGCAAATCCCTCGCCTGATGAGCCGCCCTGGCCAACGCAAGCTCGCGATGCGCGACATCATGCGCCACGGCGAGCTGATCCCCCCGGCGGACGCCGTCGATATGAGTCTCGATCCGCTCGGCTGCACGGTCGTAAACGACGTCCTCTCGAGCCTCCGCACCGGTCGCGGTCACCTCGAGAAGCTCGATCAGGTCGCCGTGCCGACGCTTATCGCCTGGGCGGAGCTCGATCGGATCCTGCCGCTCGCGACCTGCTCGGCGCGGTTGAAGCGAGAGATCCCGGACGCGGAGTTCCGGGTGCTGCCGCGCGTCGGACACGTACCGATGTGGGACAACACCCGCCTCGTAGTCAGGACTATCACTGAGTGGGTCGACACCCACCTCGCGACGGCGCCAGCTGGGAGCTTCTCACTGGCTGGCAAATCCGCCAGCTGACAGCACGGAGGAGCGCTGGCGCCCTCGGCTTGGCCGCTGGCGCGTGGGGGCAGCGAGCGCTCGCCACGATCGCGATCGCTGGTTGGATCACGACCAACACGATCGGCATGGCGACATCTGGATCGTCCCGGTTCCGGCGCGGTCTGAGTGGGGTGCCCGCCGATCCGGACGCTTGCCCTGCTTATCGGTCGTTACTCGCGATCACGACGATCGCGCGCCGCTGCGCTCAGACGTCCGACCCGTCTGTCGCGCCAGTGCGTATGGCGCAGGGGCGCTAAGGCGGCGTCAGCAGCGCGTCAGTATTTCTCGAGTAGCTGGCAGGCCTGTATGAGCGCTTTGGCGAGGCTGCGGGCGCCGACGACGACCGCCCCGTCGTCGGGTCGCGGCTCGATGTGGAGCATCAGGTCGCCGTCCTCGAGGATCGTGTGGCCTATTAGCTCGCCGTTGGCCGACAGCTCGGCGACACCGTAGTCGGCCGCCTCGGCGTTCGCCACGCTCACGCGGATCTCATGCATGACTGACGTATGTGGCCGCGGCGACGAGGTTCGATCCGATCAGGCGGGCGCCGGAGGTCGATCCAGTTTTCGTTCATAGACCAGCAAAGGAAGCCGAAAAGTCAGCTCCCGCAACAACGCCCAGCGATGGGCCGATCGCCGGTTCGTATCGCAGCCACACAGCCGGCATGACGCGGCCAACTGCCTGGCCCCAACCGCACGAGACCGATAACACATCGCTACCGAGCGATCACCCGTGACGTTCGAGACGTTCCACCAACCGATTTAGGGTCGGATCCGGAGCACTCGAATACCCATCACCTCAGCGAAGGACGGAGTCGAATGCCACGGTCGAACGATCCCTACGAAGACCCGACCCGAGGAGCCACGATCACCGAGCGGCTGGATCAGGATCCGACGGCTGGTCGGGAGCTCGGCGACCCGCCCGAGGACCCGACCGAAGGAGCCACGATCGGCGAGCGGCCGGATGAAGATCCGACCGCGGACGGGGAGGTCGGAGACACGCAGCAGGACTCGACCCAGGGGAACGAAGTCCGCAAGCGGCCAGATCAAGACACGGGGAGGTGTCGGATGAAGGCGATTGTGGTGACGGACGAGGCCGCCGGAACGGCCGGGATGACGCTAGTGGAGCAGCCCGAGCCGGAACCGGCGATAAACGAGGTAGTTGTGCAAGTGCATGCGTCGGGATTCACCTCGGGCGAGCTGACGTGGCCCTCGACGTGGACCGATCGCCTCGGCCGTGACAGAACGCCGTCGATTCCCGGGCAGGAGCTCGCCGGAGTCGTCACCGCCCTCGGCTACGGCACGACGGGGCTGACGGTAGGACAGCGGGTCCTCGGCCTCACGGACTCGTATCGCGGCGGCGGGCTGGCGGAGTATGTCGCGATCGAGACGCGCAACCTCGCGCCGCTGCCCGTCGACGTTGACTTCACGGTGGCCGCGAGCCTGCCGATGCCGGGCCTGACCGCGTGGCAGGGCCTGTTCGAGCACGGCCACCTTCAGGCGGGGCAGAGCGTCCTCGTGCACGGCGCGGCCGGCTCAGTCGGGTCGATGGTGACGCAGCTCGCACGTGAGGCCGGCGCCTACGTCATCGGCACCGGGCGCGCCGCCGATCGCCAGAAAGCACTCGACTTCGGCGCGCACGAGTTCGTCGATCTCGAGTCACGATGCACTGGAAGACGTCGGCGGTGTCGACCTGGTGTTCGACGTCATCGGGGGCGACATCCAGAAGAGGTCCGCAGCCGTGGTTCAAGCCCGAGGAACGCTGGTGACGATCGCCGGGCCGCCCGAGGCGCGGCCTGCCGACGGCCTGGCGATCGACTTCGTTGTCGAGGCCGACCGTGTCCAGTTGGGTGAGATCGTCCAGCGGGTGCGGGATGGACGGCTGCGGACGAACATCGGCAAGGTCACGACCCTCGATGATGCCGTCGCAGCCTTCAACCCGACCGAGCGGATCAGCGGGCAGACGATCATCCACATTCGTCCGTAGGGAATCGTTGACGCAGGACTTCGGTTAGATCCGGGCTGTGCGACGTCTTTGGGCCCGAAGGGCTCGCCGTCTTCGCGCGCCGCAGCACCACGGCACGGCAGCAGGTGTTGTCATTCTTGAGACAAGCGATAACCGTCGAGAGGAGCAGCGATATGGCTGATACCGACAAGGCAATCCTGGCGGGTGGATGCTTCTGGGGCATGCAGGATCTGATCCGCAGACTCGATGGCGTGACCGATACGCGCGTTGGCTACACCGGCGGGGACGTGCCCAACGCGACCTATCGCAACCACGGCACGCATGCGGAAGCGATCGAGATCCTGTTCGACCCCGACCGCATTACGTACCGCGACCTGCTCGAGTTCTTCTTCCAGATCCACGACCCAACCACGAAGAACCGCCAAGGCAACGACATGGGCATCAGCTATCGGTCGGCGATCTATTACGTCAATGACGAGCAGCGTCAGATCGCCGAGGACACGATCGCCGACGTCGACGCCTCCGGTCTGTGGCCGGGCAAGGTCGTCACCGAGGTCGAGCCGGCCGGCCCCTTCTGGGAGGCCGAGCCCGAGCATCAGGACTACCTCGAGCGCTACCCCAACGGCTACACCTGCCACTTCCCGCGGCCCGGTTGGAAGCTGCCGCGGCGTGCGCAAGAAGCCGCCCGCTGATCGCCGATCAGGCCGTAAGCGACCGCCGTCGTTCCCAGCACGCTTCCGGCCGGACTCCGACGGCGGGCGTGACCGTTACTTGAGCAGTGCCAGCTTTGCCGCCCGCTGTTAGACGCTTAATGCGTGCCTCCTCGATCACCGCACCCTAGGCCTCGGCGCTACTAGGCCATGTCCGCCCGATCGCGCTCGGGGGAGTCCCGCTATCCGTGCACGTGAACCCGCGCTCCGGAGGTCCGGCCGGACAGCGACCGCATGAGCGCGGCCGCTGTCCACCGAAGTCGGAGAACTACATGCGCCAGCCGTCCAGCGCGATGTAGGTATTCGCGAGCCCGTTCGGGTGCACCAGAATCACGGGCGCAAGACACGTCGCTGGCACGATGAACGACTCGTCGCGGATCCGGGCGTTCCCGTCACGCGAGATCGGTACCTGCTGCGTCGTGTCCGCGGCCATCGTGTTCGAGTCCGGGCCGCAGTAGAGCGACGCGCTGATTGATCGAGACGCCACGCGGTCGTTCGACCGCGACCGAGTCCTTGGGGGTCGGCACGCCCAGCCGGGCCGCGCAGCCGTTCGCACGGTTCCGCGCCGCCGTACGGATAACCGCTCGCGCTGATCGCGGGCGCCTATCGGCCGTTCGGGCAATCGTGTTGTCCGACCGGCGAGCGCCCCGCATCGTTACGAGCGCAGGCGGTGAATCGTGCGACGCCTGATCTGCGCTCCGCAGGCTTGCACCTGACCATCGTCGGATCCAAACACAGAAAGGCAAATCGCATGTCCCACATCGGGAATCTCATGTCCCAGATCAAATCTGACGTGACCGGACACGGCGTCGAGGACACGGTCGACTCGGCCAATGGCGCCCCCCGCGACACGATCGATGAGTGGGGCGTCTTCGCGTCCACGACCGAGGCGCTAACGCTGACGCTCCTGACGGAGTTGGTTCGCCGCGCCGGCGAGCACCCCGAAGTCCCAAGCTCGGTGGCAGCCATCGTCGGCGGCGTGTACGCCGCCGAGCTGGACCACTGGCGGTTCACCAGTAAGCACTGGGAGCCGATGACCACGCGGTTCTGGATCCCGGACGGCTTCTACGGCGGCGAGGGCGATGCGCTCGACCTGACGGCGGTCGGCCGGGGAGTCGCGGCCGGCGAGCACCTGTTCGTCAACACGTACCTGCTCGGGGTCACGACGTTCGCGGCTGCCGGGGAGTCAACGTACGCGCGCTACGCGGCAGAGATCGCAGCGAACGAGTCCGAGCACCGCCTGCTCGGGCAAACGCTCGCCGGCGCAAACCCGCCCAACGACCTCGGATTCGCGGACTACGAATTCGATCGCATCAGCCAGATCGCCGCGGCCGCCCAGAGCGCCGGTTTCGGTTTCGGCGAGCAAGGGACGGCCGCCGGTCGCTTCTACGACCTCCCTCGGTCGCCGATGGCCCCGCCGGTCCAGATCAGCTCAAACGAGCCGCGATAGGCCGAACGCGACGCAACCCCGTCCCCGCAGGACCGAGGCGGCTTCAGCCCGGACGCGTCTACCGAGCGCCCGGGCTGAACCGTCCTTCATGCCCGACCCGAGCGTGATCGGCGCGACCCCTGTCTCGACATGCCAGCTGTGCACTACACAAACCTGCTGATCGTGGTCACGATCGGCCTGCTCGCGCCGCTCGCGCTCGGCTTCTTTCCGCGGTTCCGGCTGCCGGCGATCGTGCTCGAGCTCCTGCTCGGCATCGTGATCGGCCCGTCCGGGCTGGGGTGGGCCAAGCCCGATCTGCCCGTCTCGATCCTCGCTCTGATCGGACTGGCGTTCCTGCTGTTCCTCTCCGGTCTGGAAATTGACGTCAAGCGCCTACGCGGCCCGGTCCTCAGGCTGACCTCGATCGGCTTCGCGGTCTCGTTCGCGATCGCGATCACCCTCGGCCTCGGCCTGAAAGCGGGCGGATTCGTCAACTCGCCGTTGTTCGTCGCGATCGTGCTCGCCGCCTCGTCGGTCAGCGTGATCTTCCCGGTTCTGAAGGACGCAAACGTCACCAGTTCGCGCTTCGGGCAGCTCGTGCTCGCGTCGGCCTCAGTCGCGGAGTTCGGCGCGATCATCCTGCTGTCGCTGTTCTTCTCGGGCAAGGGCTCGAGCAGCACCACCGGGACGCTGATCCTGGTCGGCGTGTTCGGACTGGTCGTCGCCGTAGCGGGCGTGGCAATCGCCGGTGTCGAGCGGTCCAGCAGCCTCTCACACGTCCTCCGGCGGCTCCAGGACACCACCGCACAGATCCGCGTCCGGGCGGCGTTCGTGCTGATGATCGGATTTGTCGCACTCGCCGAGCAATTCGGGCTGGAGACGATCCTCGGAGCGTTTGCCGCCGGCGTCCTGCTGTCGCTGATCGATCGCGACCAGACGACCCATCCCCAGTTCAGGCTGAAGCTCGAGGCCGCCGCATTCGGCGTATTCATCCCGGTGTTCTTCGTCACGAGCGGCCTGCGCTTCAACCTGAACGCGCTGTTCGCGAGCCCGTCCACCGTCGCGCGGGTACCGCTGTTCCTGCTCGCGATCTACCTCGCCCGCGGGCTGCCGGCGATGGTGTACGTGCGACTGCTCGGCCGCGCGCGGTCGGTGATCGCCGGCGTGCTTCAAGCCACCTCGCTGACGGTCATCGTCGCCGCCACCCAAATCGGGCTCCAACTTGGCGTGGTCAGCCAGGCTAGCGCCGCGGGACTCGTGGCCGCAGGTCTGCTCTCGGTGGTGATCTCCCCGGCCCTAGGGCTCATGCTGCTGCGCCGCGCCCAGCCAGAAAGGCGTTCCAAGCCCTCGACCCTACGCGCGCCGTCGCGCACGCTTGCACCCCGAGATTCAACACCGGGATCGCCTTCGTAGGGCCAGATGGCCATCGGCGTGAGGGTCCCTCAAAGCGGCGGGATGTTCGGGTTTCTCCGCAGGACGTTGGCCGGGTCGTAGCTGCTTTTCAGCACACGCAGACGGTCGAACGACTCGGGGCCGAAAGCGGTTCGGACTCGCTCGAGCGGCTCGTCGGCCTGCATGCAGTTGGCGTAGCCGCCGCTGACCGACCAGGGCTCGATCGCCGCCGCGGTTTCGCGTGCCCACGCGATGTGCTCTTCGTCCGAGGCGGGGTCGGTCCACGCCGCCATCGCAATTCTCGGTGATGGCCGAGGCGGTCAGTTGTCGTCGTCGAGGACCTCGCGGAGCCTGCGCGCAAAGGCCTCGGGTTGGCCGGCGTACCGCGACTCGCCACCGACGAAGCCGCCGTGGTGACTTGGGAAGACGGTCACCCCCTGGCCGAGCAGCTCAGCGGCGCCCACCGACGTGCGCCCGGTGAAGGTGCCCTCCGACTCCGCTCCGACGGCGATGACGATGCGGGTTGAAGCCGCCGCCAGCGCGTCGAGGTCGGGGCGATAGTTGATGATCGCCTCCGAGCGGTCGGATAGCAGCGGGTCGTCCCGGCGGCCGTCGTCCTCGGTCGACATTCCGAACGCGGCGGGGTCCGCCGGAGGCTGCTCGAAATACTCGTCGGTGAACTCGCCTCGCCACGACGTCATCGCGATGAACGCCGCCATGCCGGCACCCGACCCGTTCGCCGCATACGCATCGCGGACCGCGGCGCGGGCACGCTCGGCCGCCGCGCGATCGGGCAGGACCGCGATGAGCGGCGGCTCGTGTGCGACCAGGGTGACCACGTCGTTGGGGTAGGCGGCGACCAGCGCGAGCGCGGTCACCGCACCACCGCTGCTCGCGAACATGTCTACCGGCCCCGCGTCGAGCGCGTCGATGAGAGCGTGGACATCGTCTGCCTGGACCGTGGGCGAGTTGTCCACCCGCTCATCGCAGCGGGCGCTGCGGCCCAGGCCCCGTGGGTCATAGGTGACCACCGTGCGGTCGGGGAAGCGCGACGCCAGCGCGCCGAAACCGACGGCCGTCATCGGTTGACCGATCATCAGCAGCGGAGGGCGACCGGCGATGGGCGACAGAAGTCCGTTTACGTCATACGCGATATCCGCTCCGGCGACTTTGAGCAGGTGCGTCGTCGTCATAGCAGTGTCGACCGCTCGCATCTCGAAAACTCATCGCCTCACAGCTCCAGCGCTACCGCTCCCCCGCCACCGCTCACAGCATGGGCCAGCGCGGCCTCGGCGTCTGAGAGCGGGAACCGAGCACCGAGCCTGAACGGCAGCTTGTGGTCGGCGAGCAGCTGCGCGGCCTGCTCGAGCTGATCGCCGTCCGGGCGCACGTACACCGAGCCGATTTCGACTCCGCGTTCGGGCTCGGGCGGATCGGAGGTGATCGTGGCCAGGCGGCCGCCGTCCCTGACCGCTCGCTGGGCCGTCGCCGCGGCTCCGGGCGCGGCGTTGGCGGCGGCGTCGACCCCGCGTCCCCGTGTCGCGGCGAGGACTTGCTCCGGCCACTCCGGGTCGTGGTAATCGACGATCTCCACGGCTCCGGCACGGCGCACCTGTTCGCGACTCGCGGGTCCGGCAGTCGCGAGCACCCGGGCCCCGCGAAGCGCACCGACCGAGACGATCAGCCCACCGGTCGCGCCCCCCGCCCCATTGACCAGCAGCGTCTCACCGGCGCGCAGCTTCAGTGCCTCGTCGATCACCTGGATCGCGGTCAGCGCCGGCACGGGAAGCGCGCCGGCGATCGCCCAGGTCACGCTCGAAGGCTTCCTGGCAAGCAGCTCGGCCTTGGCAATCAAGCGGGGCGCCCAGGCACCCTGGTCGGCGAGCGGCAGTGGATGGGTCAGGACCTCGTCCCCGGCGCGCCATCGCTGGACGCCGGGACCAACGTCGGCGACGACGCCCGCCGCTTCGACGCCGAGCGCCATCGGCGGGGTCCGTCCCACGTCCCAATCTCCGAGGCGGACGATGTCATCCCAGTTGCCGACTCCGGCGCCCTTGACCTCGATCAGCACCTCGCCCTCACGGAGCGCCCGCGGGTCCTCAACCTCGAGCAACTGAACGGCGCCACCGAACTGCTCGATCCCGCCTACTCGCATCGGTCTGGGCCCGTTGGGACACCGTGATAGGAGACGTCGCTGTCGCGCTCCTCGAGCGCTGCGACGCTACTCCTTAGTACCTGGTCGGTCACAGCGCGATGCTCGCATCTGCTCACTCCTCCCAGATAGAGCTATCCGCTCGGGTGAGCACCACCGCCGATCACCCCCCTCGACTGACTGCAGAACACAGACCACCGGAGCAACATCGCCGGATGAACCACGGCGGGGGGATTAGCTTTGGGAGCCGGGCGTCGTCGCCGGTGCCAGCAGCTCGTCCTGCTCGCGGTCTCGTTCAGCTGCTCCGGCGATCGGGATCTCCACCTGGATGAGCGTTCCGCTCCCGGACGGGCTCTCGATCTGGATCCGCCCTCGGAGCGCCTCGATTCGATCCCTGAGCCCGGTCAGTCCGGACCCTCGGTCGAAGTCCGCGCCGCCCACACCGTCATCGCGAATCGAGAGAAGGAGAACGTCGTTCTCTACCCGGAGCGAGACCCACACGCGCGTGGCGTTCGCGTGCTTTGAGGCGTTCGTGAGCGCCTCCGAGACGCTGTAGTAGGCCGCTACCTCGACCCGGTCTGGTAGCCGGTCCTCGAAACCGACCTCGAGCTTGACCCGGACTTCCGAGCGCCGCCCTAGCGCTTTGAGCGCCGGCGAGAGCCCGCCCTCGGTGAGGATCGCCGGGTGGATACCCCGCGAGAGATCACGGAGCTCGTTGACCGCCCCGGTCAAGCCGTCGGCGACCCGGCCGACGTCGGCACGCACTTCGTCGAGTTCGCTCGGAATCCTTGCCTGCGCCCTCCGCAGCGCAACCGCAAGCGTGACGAGTTGCTGTTGTGCTCCGTCGTGGAGGTCGCGCTCGATGCGCCGTCGGCTTTCGTCGGCGGCCGCGATCACTCGGGCGCGGGAGGCTGCGAGCTCGGTGCGCATGACCGTGTTCGAGACCGCGGTGGCGAGCAGTTCTGCGAACTGGGCCAAGCGCTCCTCCGCGTCGGCGGGCGGTTGGTCGTCCCCTCTCCAGCTTGCGCCGATCATGCCCCAAAGCGCGCCGTCGACGACGATCGGCGCCCCGACCGTGGCACTGACCTCGTCGCGACGGAGTACATCGGCGATGCTGCCGCTCCCCTCCGACATGAAATTGAGTCGCGCCGAGCGTCCCGTGCGCAGGATGCGGGCATTGACGCTGTCGCCATCGAGCGGCAGACGCGCCCCGGCACGCAGGTTCTCAGGGCTCTGGCCGCGAATTGCGAGGACCGAGATCTCGTGCTCATTCTCGTAGCGGGCCAAGCCGACCTGGGCTGCTCCGAGCAGCTGGCCCACCTCGGCGATGACGGCGTCGAATACCTCACTGGGCGCGGCTCCCTCGGCGACAAGCGTCGCGACCCGGCGCAGGGCGGCCTGCTCTCCGGCGAGGTCGCGAGCGCGTGCTTCGGAGGCGGCTAGTGCCGCGCGGCTCTCGGTATTCGCGATTGCGGTCGCCACCAACTCGGTGAACTTCTCGATCCGCGAGTCGGTTTCTCGCGGCATAGGCTCGCTCTGACTAGTGACGGCGATCAGCGTGCCCCACAACCGCCCTTCGACGACAATCGGAGTGGCGACGCTTGAACGAATGCCCAGGACACGCGCCATTTCGGCGACGGGGCCGGTGGCTGTCGCCCACTCGTCTAGGCGGGCGGCCTCCCTGGTTCGAAACACCGCGGTGACTACGTTCTCGCCCTCCAGCGTGAAGCGTGTGCCCAGCGGAGGCGGGTCCCACGGCGTGTCTGACTGCGCGACGAGTGTGGCCGTCCCGTCGGACTCAAAGCGAAGCATCGCGACTGCCTCCACCTCCAAGACTCGCGCCACCTCTTGCGCGACCGTTTCGAGGAGCTCGACCGGCGAGGTTCGGCGAGCTACGAGTGTCGCCACGCGCCGCAGCGCGGCCTGTTCGTCAGCGAGCTGTCTGAGCGCGGCGCGCGACTCGGCGTTCGCGAGCGCCGTCGCGACGAGCTCGGTGAAGTCTGCCAGCCGCGCCCCCGCGTCGTCCGGAAGGGATGCGCGCCGCGGCGAGAGAAGGACAATCGCGCCCCACACGCCTCCTTCGACGACGATCGGACTGCCGGCCGCAGCGCTCATTCCTGCCGCTCTAACCGCGGCAGCGCCGTCGCCCGACGTCTGGGCGTAGTCCTCGACGCGCGCGGCACGGCCGGTATTGCGGATCGTTGCCACTAAGCCCGGCGTGTCGAGCTGCCAGCGCGAACCGATCGGGAACGGCTCGTCGCCACTCTCGCTGAAGCCGCCTACCACGACGGCGGCGGTCGGCTCGTAGCGGACAAGACTGACCAATGGGACGTCGAAGACGCGTGCGACCTGCTCGGCAACGACAGCGACGAGGCGTTCAGGAGACGACTCGTAAGCGACGAGGGTGGCGACCCGCCGCAAGGCGGCCTGCTCCTCGGCGAGCTCGCGCAGATGGCTCGCGGCCTGTTTCGCCGCAGAGATGTCGCGCAGCGCGCCGCAAATGAGAACCGGCTCGGTCTCCACCTGGCTCAGCGTCAGTTCAACAGGAAATTCGCTGCCGTCCGCGCGCATGCCAGTCAGCTCCACACGGCGTCCGAGCATGCTCCCCTCGCGGGTCTTCACGAAGTGAGCGAAGGCGGCGATGTGACGCTCGCGAAGCGAAGGCGGCACGATCAACTCCGCCATCGTCCGCCCTAGCGCCTCCTTACGCGAATAGCCAAACGTCCGTTCTGAGGCCGGGTTGAATTCGACGATCCGGCCTGACGCGTCCGCCACGATCACGCAATCGATTGCCGCCGCCAGATATGCGCTCAACTGTTCGCCGGCCCCCGGGCTGGGCAAGCCGCTCTCGACTTCCCCGGCGCCCTCAGAATCGCCCGCGCGAAACAGGGCAGCTCGCCTCCCAGCAGGTTCGCCAGCGTGCTCTTCGGCCCGTTCGAGCGCCTCGGTCCGTGCTGCCCTGGCGCGACGTGCGCCTGGCCGGCGGACGAGATAGGCCTCGCCCCGACCCAGCGGCTCGGCCACGGCGAGCGATCCGTCGCCCATGACGATCTCGCCACCGTTCTCGGGAATGTCGAGTTGCTTTGGGTGCGCCCAGTCGTCGCCGATCAGCACGTAGCCCTCTCGGTTGACGAGCAGATCGCTGGTCTTCGTTATGAGATCGCCGTAGCGACGCCTAAGGCGCGCGTCCTGGTCGCGCCGGCCCTCCAGTAGACATTGCTCCGTCGTCCTGGCCGCAGCAGTCACGAGCTCCAGGCTCCGGGGGTGGGCGATCTTCCAGGGGCTCGAGAGGTCGATGATCCCCATGAGTCGGCCCGAGACCAGGTCATGTATCGGAGCGCCGGAGCACACCCATTCGCGGTGGTGGTAGCTGAAGTGCTCGAAGGCGAACACCTGTACAGGGTGATCTGCGGCCAGCGCCGTACCGACGCCGTTCGTGCCGTTGACCGTTTCGCTGCACCGCGCGCCCTCGACGAGATTCATTTCGGCAGCCCGCGCCTTCAGCCACTCCGCCCCGCCCAAATGCAGGGTGAGCCCTGACGCATCGGTCACCTGAACCAGGCTGTTGGACTCCTCGGCGAGCAGCTGGAGTGGTTCTGCGAGCACGTGCCTGAGCAATCCGAGCGGATGCTCGAGCCAGCGCTCCTGCGTCTCGGACGGGTCCGCCTCGATCGACGGCAGCGGGTCGATCGACTCAAGGCCCGTGGCGAGCGTCCTCCGCCACGACTCTACGATCGCCGGTCGCAATCCCGCCGTCGCCTCCGGAGAAAGCTCGTCGCCGAGCGCGCCCTCGCCGAGTAACCGATCCCAGCTCCTTTGAATCTGACGAGCGCGCGCGAGTAGGTCGGTCCCCGCCTCGACTGCCCGCCAGGGCGACGGCGGCATAGCCAGGCGGATCATACGCTCGGGCCGACGCTCCGGCGAGCGCTCCCGTCCTTTTTCTGACGGGCGGCAGGGCGGTTCATTCCTCCCCAGCGGTCCCGGCCCTGGTTTCCCCGATCGTGCTGCGGGATACTCTCGCGGTGACCGAGATGGATCCGCTCGGCACGCGCGTCGTCGTCGCCGACGATGACGTGTTGATGCGCGAGGGCCTTGCGAGCCTGCTCGAGCGGAGCGGGTGCGAGGTCGTTGGCCAGGCGGGCGACGGATCTGAATTGATGCGGCTCGTGCGGGAGCAGCAGCCCGAGCTCGCGGTCGTCGATATCCGCATGCCTCCAGCCCATCGCACAGAGGGCCTCGAGGCAGCCCACGTGATCCGCGAGGAATTTCCGGAGACCGCGCTTCTGATCCTCTCCGCACACGTGGAGGTGGAGCACGCGATGACGTTGCTTGCGAGCGGCCGCCGTACCGGCTACCTGCTCAAGAGTCGGGTTACCGATGTCGACGAGTTCCACGATGCAGTTGCCCGGGTCAGTCGTGGCGGGTCGGTCGTCGACCCCGCGCTGGTTCAAGAGCTCGTCGCGGCGCGGGACGTCGACGATCCTCTCGAGGAGCTCACTCCTCGAGAGCGCGACGTGCTCGCGCTGATGGCCGAAGGTCGCTCCAATGCCGGCATTGGCCGTCGCCTCTGGATCACCGAGGGCACCGTCGAGAAGCACGTGCACAGCATCCTGACGAAGCTCCGCCTGCCCGAGACCAACGACGATCACCGCCGGGTGCTCGCGGTGGTCGCGTTCCTCGACGCTCATCAGACCAGCTAGGACGCGTCAGCCTCGTCGTGTTCGATCCTGGCGAGCACCCGACGGATGCTCGCCGCCGACAGGTCGCTCTTCGCCAGAAACCCAATGGCCGAACTCGCCTGGATCAGATCCGCGTACTCGGCCTCGTCGTGGGTGGAGATCAGGATCACGTAAGGGACGGCGCCCTGACCTGAGTTCTCGCGCAGCTGCCGTGCCAGTTCGAAGCCGCTTTCGTCACCGAGGTCGATGTCGATCAGCGCGACGTCTGGCCGCAGTTCCGTGATCTGCCGACGCGCATCGGCCGCGGATCCGGCTCCGCCGACGACATCGAGGCCATGCTCCATGAGCAGACCGCGCATTTCCTCTCGGAAACTTGTGTGGTCATCGACGATTAGGAAGCGCACGTGATCCAACGTGCACGATTACAGGAACGGCCCGGCGGCACCATTGGTGCTGCCCCCCAACAAAGGGACCCGGACAGCCCCACCCGGCTAGCGTGAAGACCGACGTTGGAGGGTGGCCGGGGCCCAGGTTATGCGCTGGCCGTGCAGACAGGGAGGCTTTTCTCGGCGATGCTCCACGGGCATTCGAAACCGGACGGGAGAACATGGAGCTTCGTCACCTCAGATATTTCGTTGCAGTAGCCGAGGAGTTGCATTTCCGCCGGGCCGCCGAGCGGCTGCACATCGCGCAGCCCGCGGTCTCAGAGCAGGTTCGCAAGCTCGAGGATGAACTCGGGGTGCGGCTGTTTGATCGCACACAACGCAACGTTGCGCTGACGGACGCTGGGGCCGCCCTGCTGCCAGAGGCCCAGCGGGTGCTACGTCAGGCAGAGGCGGCGCAACTGGCGGCCCGCAGCGCCAGCGACCGGCCCGCCAGCGTGCTGCGGATTGGCTATGTCCCAACGGCCCTGCTGGCCAGCATCCCGCGAACTTTGCGGCGTCTGGTCGCCTCTACGCCCAACCTTCAGACCACGATGGAGCCAGGCTCCGGTCTCGAGCTTGTCGACGCCGTGCGCGCGGGCGAGCTCGACGTCGCGGTCGTGTCGCTGCCCGTCCCTGCGACCGGCGTTCGCTTGACACCACTCGGTCTGCAGCGAGCCGTTGCCGTGTTCCCCGTCGGTCACGAGCACGCCGTGAAGCCTCGCGTCGCTCTGGAGCGGATCGCCCCACAGCGGATCGTGGTGCTCCCCCGCGACGTCGACAGGCCGTTCTATGACGCTGTTCTAGCCACATGTTGCGCCGCCGGCATTTCGCCGACGCTGATCCAGATGCCAGACGGGCAAGTCGACCGGATGCTGGTCGCCGTTGCGGCGGGGGCCGGGATGGCCATGCTCCCCGAATGCGTGAGCGAGCGCTACGCCGACGCGGGCGTTCGTTTCGTGCCACTGGACGGTGAGAGCCCGGCTTTGACCACTGCCATCGTCTCCCCTCGGCACACCGAGCACCTGCCAACCGTCGCCTTTCTCCGAGCCGCATCGCGCGCGCTCGACCAGCGCCCGCAGATCGCATCAGACAGATCGATGGTCGCCGCATGAGACCTGCGTCGACGGCAATCGGGATTCAGGCCGCGGTCTGCGCCGGCGGGGCCCTCGTCTGCCTGCGGCTCGGCGCAGCCGGTCGTCGCGCCCATTCGATGTCGCAGGTCGGTCGGCTAGGCGCGAGCGACATCGGCGACGATTACCGACGTGACAACGAGACGGCTGGAGGCCTGGCCGCGCTCGCATATGAACTGCTAGACGCTCACGCCGACACGGCGCAACTAGCGGCCGAGCTGCCATATGACCTGTCCTGGGCAGCACACCTCGACTATCTGCGCGCACTCCAACGCAAGGGCCGCGGGATGCTCGCACGCGCCACTGACGAAAAGCCCTCGTCTTGCCGTTGGGCCGGCTCGGGGTCACGCGATGTTCGTTGAGCTCGACATGCGATACGGCGACGGTCTCACGGTGAGGCTCGAGTGGGACCGCGACAGCGGACAAACCCAGATCGTCGTCCATGACGCCCGGTCCGACGGGCAGATCGCCTTCGGCGTCCCGCCCGTCCGCGCGGCCGACGCGTTCCGCCACCCGTTCAGGTACGCGCCATGAACGCGATCGCCCGGCCTCCCACGCCCCATCGAACGCACAACCGCCAGCCCAGAAGTGCCTCGAGCCCGCGGACGGCGTTCGTCCTCTCCGGCGGCGCGAGCCTCGGGGCATTGCAGGTTGGGATGCTCGAGGCGCTCTACGAGCGGGGCATCGCGCCCGATTTTCTGGTCGGCACCTCTGTCGGCGCGCTCAACGCTGCATTCGTGGCATCGCGGCCCCAGTCCCCCGAGACGGCCAGGGAGCTAGGGCGAGTGTGGCGCAACCTGCAGCGGGAGGACGTCTTCCCGGTCAGCATGAGTGCACTGGTCGGCGGCGTTTGTGGTCGACGGGATCACCTCGTGCCGGATCGTCAGCTCCGTCGGTTGATCCACAAGCACATCGAGTTTGGGGACCTCGCCGATGCGGCGATCCCGCTCCACCTGGTCGCGTTCGACCTGCTCGAGGGCCGTGAGATGCTCCTCTCCGAGGGTCCCGCGGTCGAGGCCATCGCCGCGTCCACGTCGATTCCCGGGGTCTTCCCCCCGGTCGCGATCGGCGAGCACCGGCTGATCGATGGAGGCGTGGTCAACAACACGCCGATCTCCCAGGCGTTCGAGCTTGGCGCCGAGCGCATCTACGTCTTGCCGACGCAGGAGCCGCACAGCCGACCCGCGCGCGTGCCGACCAGCGCGCTCGACGCGGCCATCCAGGGGCTGCATCTGCTTGTGAGCTGCCGGCTTGAGGTCGACGTCGCCAGATACTCGTCAGAGGTGGAGCTGATCCTGCTCCCGGCTCCGAACGCCGGATGTGTACAGCCCACGAGCTTCGAGCACTCACCCCGTCTGATCGCCGACGCGCGCGCAACCACCCGGACGGCGCTCCAGCGATCACCGCGCCGCGCACACTTGCGACTGGTGAGCTGAGAGCCACATCGCGAGTTGGAGCATCACATGCCGCCAGATTGGCTCACCTCCTTCATGGCTCCTGACCGCTGCGGCCTGACGGCGCCCAGCACTACGAACGGCGGAGCGCTGAAACTGAAGCGTCGACCCCAAAGATGGCTCATGACCTGCCAGCGGTCGGTGTCGCGGGCAGGGTGGCAGCCACCGGCGATCCCGGGATCTTCGGCGAGTGTTGCGTTTCGAAGCAACCGGGAGATCACCGAGGAGCAAACCCTCGAGATCCTTCGGCAAATCGACGAGCGCCTGAGCGACGGGCGCTAGCGCAGCCGGGACTCCACCCACCGACGCAGCTCGCCAGGCGCCAGCTCAGCCGACCAGCGCGGCGCCGGCCACCGCGCCGCCGCCCACCCTATCGGGTCCACATCATCGCCCAGCGTGACCGTCTCGCGCTCGCTCCCGACGACGATCCAGGGCCGCTCGGGGTCATGCTCGACGGCGATGAACGTGTAGTCCGGCACGAACATATGTTCGCATCCGCGTCAACCGTCATCCCTGGGGCACGTCGAGAGCGTGCCTCTTCTGCAGTCCGACCCCGGTGCCGAGCGATGCAGTCGCGCTGTGGACCGGCGACGTGATCCCCGGCACCGAGCCGTGGGTGCACCGCCACGTGGAACGGCACGATGACGACCCGATCTGTGAGTGGAGGAACAAGCGTCCCGTACCGTTGGTTGCTACGAGCGGCGCGTGTGCGGTCTAACGGTCGTGGCCGTGTGCGGTCCGTGTGCGGTCCGCTCACAGGACCGGGTAGATCGGACGTCCCTTCGCAGCTGGGCTCAACCGTCTGATCACCAGACTGGAGCGGCCATTCTGACCGCTCCAGTCCTCTTCAGTCGCTGCCCGTCCTCGCGGGCGTCTCAGTCGGGGAGACAGGATTTGAACCTGCGAACACTCGACCCGCAGCCGTAGGTCCCCAGCTCCTGATGTGTCCGGCGTCCTACCTAGCCGTTCGCAGAAGGCTTGTCGCAATCCTGTCGCAACCGAGATCGGGCAACCACGGTGCGTCGAGGTCACCGGCGGGCAGCAGCGTTGACGCGTTTACCCTCCAATTCCACCCTTTTCGTGCCCGTGCTTACCCAGGCTTGCCTATATGGTTCCGTCTCGACAAGGCGGAGGTCGCTGGTTCGAGCCCAGCATCGCCCATATTGGATTTGCAGGGGATTCGTGTGGTGGGGGCCATCGAGGATTTACCAGGTGCGTCCTCAGTGCGTCCCTCAGATCTCGTCGCGCGCCTGCTGAATGGCTTCGGCGGCGGGCACGCGGGGCTTGGTTTCCAGCTCTTTGAGCGTCCCGGCGTAGTGCCGCGCGAGCGTCCCGGCTGAGTGCCCGGCCTGTTCGACGACGTACGTCAAGCTGCGTCCCTCCCACAGGAGCAGGGAGACAAACGAGCCGCGGAGGCGATACGGCCGCAGATCGCCGGTGACGCCCGCCTCGATCGCCGAGGAGCGCCAGACGCGCCGGCGCCAGTTTGCCCAGTCCTCCCGCGTCCACGGGCCGCCAGAGGGACGTGGAATGATCAGCTCGCTCTAAGACGGACCGCCACAGGCCGTCCGCCACGCCGCCAGTCGGGGGGGTGAGCCGGTCAGTGACCGGTTAGATGGATGATGCCGACGCTGTCTAGGCCGTCGAGGACTAGTTGGACGGCGAGCGCCGCCAGCAGGATCCCAAAGATCTTCTCGGTGACGAGCATGCGGCTTTCGTCCAGGTGGTCGCTGGCCCGGTTCGCCACCCGGAACACGGCCACGTCGATAGCGAGCACGAGCGCGAGGACGCCGAGAACCATCGCGAAGACGGCGACC
This sequence comes from uncultured Solirubrobacterales bacterium, assembly GCA_963788565.1. Lineage (GTDB taxonomy): Bacteria > Actinomycetota > Thermoleophilia > Solirubrobacterales > Solirubrobacteraceae > Palsa-465. Next base: position 26,017 of record CAWBHJ010000005.1, read on the forward strand.
GAGCCAGCCTCGGCGGAGAGGGTCACGAGCGCGACGATCCCGGCGGGGTTCAAGAGGTACGGGACCGCGAGCGGGAACACCGCGATGCGCATCGGATCGCGTCCTTTGATGGCCTTGCTGTCGCCGGCGTCCGCGGTCCCGAGGACCATCGTGATCGCGATGATGATCAGGATGATCCCGCCGGCGATCGATAGCGAGCCGGTGGAGAAGTGAAGCAGCCTGGATAGGAGCTCGCCGAGCCCGAGCAGGATCAGGGCGACGACGCCGGCGGTGGTCAGCATCTTGCGGACGATCTGGGCCTTGGTTGGCCCGTCGAGCGGTGCGGTGATCTCGACGAACGGCACCAGCGCGATCTTCGGACCGATCCCGATCAGCAACAACAGGAAGGTGTCGATCACCAGGTAGATGTCGACCGACGTGTGCTTCATCGCGCTCGCGTGCGGGCTGTCACTGGATGGCTGCGGCCTTCGGGATTCGTCCCCGGTAGGGCTGGCACGGGAGCCCGCGTATGCCCAGCCCGGAGATCGCGAACACTCGCCCGCAGTCGGGCTGCTCGGCGAGGGCGTCGTCGTCGAGGCCCTCACGGGCGGTGGTTATGAATAGGGTCGCCCGGTCGGGACCGCCGAAGGCGCACGAGGTGGGTCGCTCGACCGGCAGCTGGAGACGGGCGAGGAGCGATCCGTCCGGCGCGTAGCGGTTGACGGTGCCGCCGCCCCACCACGCCACCCAGATCCCACCCTCCGCGTCGACGGTGAGCCCGTCGGGCACGACCCCGGGCCGGTCGCCGCGCACGAGTGTGCGTCGGTTGGTGAGCGCGCCGGTGGCCCCGTCGAACCGGAACGTGTCAAGACACCCGGTGCCGCTGTCGTTCAGGTACATGGTGCGGCCGTCGGGGCTCCAGCCGATGCCGTTGGCGATCGTCAGTCCGGTGAGGACGGTGGTGCAGCTGCCGTCGAGCTCGAGGCGGTAGAGCGCGCCGGCGCCGGGCGACTCGTCGTAGGCCATCGTCCCGGCCCAGAACCGCCCCTGCGGGTCACACGCCCCATCGTTCATCCGCACATCGGTACGGCCGCCCTCAGGCTGCGCCAGCTCCCGCACCGATCCGCGCTCGTCGACGAACATGAACCCCGACCCGGCGGCGACCACATATCCGGCTTCCAGAGCGGGAGCAACCGCGCCGACGTGCCGGTCGAGCGAGATCGTGATCACGTGCTCGAGGCTGCCGTCCGCGGCGAGTGTGCCACGGTGGATCTGTTTGCCAAGGATGTCGACCCACAGCAGCTCCTGGCGTTCCTCGTGCCAGCGCGGGCCCTCGCTGAGCAGCCCCGGCGTCGCCGACCACGCGACCGCCTCGGCAGCGTTCATGTTGTGAGATCGACGACGACTTTGATGTCCTGCTGCTGGCGATCCAGCGCCTCTCCCCAGCGGGCGAGCGGCACGCGCCGCGTGATCATGCCTTGCAACCAGGCGGGGTCGGCGGACGCGAGCGCGTCGACGGCCTGCTCCCAGTGGCGCCGGCCTGCGTTCACGGTGCCGAACAGCACGAGGTTGCGCAGCACCGCGTTGCGGTTCATCGTCGTCGCGTCGACGTCGAAGTGCGGCTCGACGTTCATGATTCCGGTGAGGCAGATGATTCCGCCGCTCACGACTCTTTGGGCGGCTGAGCGTCCGACGTCGCCGAGACCGGTGCACTCGATGACGACGTCCACGTCGACGTCGATGTCGGCGGCGTCGCCGGCGTGGTAGCGCGCTCCGAGCGCCTCGACGAGGTCGCGTTTGGGACCCTCGGTCGCGAGATCGACGACGTGGACCTCATAGCCGCGCTGCACGCCGAGCAGGCACGCCAGCAGCCCGATCGGGCCCGCGCCGGTGACCAGCGCCCGGCCCCGGACGAAGAACGCGCGCTCAGAGATGCGGTCGACCTGGTCCCACGCCTTCGCCAGCACCGACGTCGGCTCGAGCAGCACGCCGAGGTCGCCCAGCGCCGACGGGATCGCGAGCGCGAAGTCCGGCTCGACGCGCCATTGCTCGCTCCCGTACCCGTGCCGGCGGACGATCCCGCGCTCGGCGAAGCGGTCGTTGCGGCACATGTCCCACTCGCCGGCGGCGCACGCCGGGCACGGCACCGGATCCGGGCGGCGCACGATCCCGACCACCAGATCCCCGGCGCTGAAGCCCGAGCCGGGCGCCGCCTCGAGCACCTCGCCCAAGCTCTCGTGGCCGATGATCAGCTTGCTCGCTCCGGCCGGCGGCTCGCCATATGCACCCTCGGCGATCTCCCGGTCGGTGCCGCACACGCCCATCAGAAGCCCACGGACCAGCAGCGCGCCGTCCGCCTCGGCCGGCTCGGGAACGTCCTCGACGACGACGCTCCCGCGCTGGCCTGGCACAGCCGTGATCGCCCGCATCCCGGCCACACTCTCACGCCAGGGGCGACGCTTCGTCACCCGAAACGGGGGACGCCAGCCCCCACCCGGGCCCAGAAAATGTGATCGTGACTTCGTCGGGCGCCACGAGCTTCGATCTCGTGGCGATTGGCGCTGGACCCGCCGGCGTTGTGGCGGCGCTGCGCGCGGCTCGGCTAGGAGCCCGGACCGCGCTGGTCACACGCGACGAGCTCGGGGGGATGGCCGCCAACGATGGACCGGTGCCGGTCCGCACGCTGGCGCACGCCGCCCGTCTGATGCGCGAAGCCAGACAGCTCCCGCGCTACGGCATCACCACCGGCGAGCCCGCGCTCGACTACCAGCAGCTGCTCGATCGCGTCCGCGAGGTCACAGGCGACGTGCGCGCGCATTCGCTGCTGCGCGAGGATCTCGAACAGGCCGGAGTCACGCTTTACGAGCACACCGGCGCTGCACGGTTCACCGAACCGCACGTGATCGAGTGCGAGCACGCGCCGCGACTGGGCGCCGCGAAGAGCATCATCTGCACCGGCGGCATGCCACGCCGACTCGACCTTCCGGGCTTCGAGCTGGCGTGCACCCACAGCGACGCCTGGACCCTCTCCTCCGCCCCACCATCGATGGTGGTGATCGGCGCCGGCGCCACCGGCGTGCAGCTCGCCTCGATCTTCAACGCCTTCGGATCACGAGTCACGCTATTCGAAGCCGCCCCCCGAATCCTGATGACCGAGGACGAAGACGTCGCCGCGACGGTCAGCCAAGCGCTAGCCGCATCCGGGATCCAGGTGCTCGAGCACGCCGGGACGATCGACCGCCTCGAGCCCTGCTCCAGCCGGAGTACGGCTGACCTACTCAACCGACGGCACCCAGCGCGGGATCGACGCAACGATCGCGGTCGTCGCGGCCGGCTGGATCGCCAACACCGCCGAGCTCAACCTCCCCGCCGCCGGGGTCAAGACCGACCCGCGCGGATATGTTCAGACCGACGCTCAGCTTCGCACCAGCGCTCCGCACATCTTCGCTGCGGGCGACGCCACCGGACACGTGATGGTCGTCCACGAAGCCGCCCGCGAGGCATACCTCGCCGCGACCAACGCCGTCCTCGGAGCGACGACCGCCCTACCGGCCGACGTCAGCCCGATCGGCAGCTTCACCGACCCCGAATACGCCTCCGTCGGACTCACCGAGACGACCGCCCGCGATAACCACGAGGTCGTCGTGGCCACCCAGCGGCTCGACTCGCTGCCACGGCCGATCATCGACGGACGCACCACCGGCTTTTGCAAACTGATCGCCGACCGCCCGCTCCACACGATCCTCGGCTGCCACATCGTCGGCGAACGCGCCGTCGAGCTCGCGCAGCTCGCTGCGATCGCGATCGCCGCCAAGATGACGGTCGACCAACTCGCGCTCGTCCCCTTCTCATTCCCCACCTACGCCAACGCGCTCGGACGCGCAGCCATCAAAGCGGCCCGCCAACTCGACACCCACAGCGCCCCCGCCGAGGACCGCCTCGCCGGCGCAGCCGAAGCCACCAGACTCGCCACCTGAGCTCCCCGCCGCGGAAAGCGCCCGACGCCAACATCGGTTCTGCTCAGCGGTGGATTAGCAACGTGACCAGGTAGGCGACGACCACGCCGACGATGATCAGCGGCTCGTCCCCGACCCCGGAGGTCCGTAGCCGTCGCCAGCTCTCGGACAACGGGCCCCGGGTCCTCAACGTGGCGCCGCGAACGGCGCCGGCACCCAACTCAGCTATTCCCGCTGCTGCCGCTCGAGCTCCCGCTGTTGCCGCTCGCTGAGGTGAGGGTCACGCCTTTGGCTTTGAGCTGCCCGATGACGGACGTGCACGTGACGGACGCGGACTTCAAGGTCGACGCGTCTGCCTGCACGGCCGCCGTGTCCTTGTTCTGCGCATCGGCCGCAGCCTGCCCGGCCGCACTCCCGCCGGCCTTCAGGCACGACGCCAGCTGCGAGTTCAGCGACGCGACGCTCGACGGCGGCTTGAGGCCCGAGACCGTCGAGCCGGCTGTCCGGAACGCGATCTCGAACTGCGACAGGGCAAGCGGGTCGCCGGCAGCGACCCCGGGGGCCTTTTCGGCCGTAATAGCGGCCGCCAGCGCGGCGCCGACCTTGCTCCCGTAATCGCTGAGCGACAGCGCGCCTCCGCCCGATGTGCTGCCGCTGCTACCCGAGTTGCCGCTCGAGCTCTGGCTGCTGCTTCCGCCGCATGCCGCTAGCCCGATGCCCGCCACAACCAGCATGGTAGGCATGGCCGACCGGCCGACCCATTTACACATCAGGTGCCCCTTTTACTTTTCGCGACCACGGCTCACCTGACCGCGCGAGCCCCACCGCGAGTCAGCCTCCCACGACCGTTCCAGGCTGTCAACCAAACGGCGTACATGAACATTCTGCGTCCCGCCACCAACGGCTACCTAGCCGACGACGATGGGGATCCCGCGGCGCCACCCGTCAATCCGTAGTGCGTAGCGGCCCGGGCGCAGCGCCCTGAAGCGCAGTTCCAGGCGGCGCCCCCGCACGCGGGCGAGCCCACGCGCGACGGTGTGCGCCCGGCGCATCAGGCGCCAGCCCACCCGCGTCCGCCCGATGGGATCGGCGAGAACCACCGTGCAGTTCACCGAGGCGGTTCGGGTCCGGAGCCGCTTCGCGGCGCACGTCACGCGTGCGCCGCGGCCGGGGGATCGACCGGAGCCGGCGCGGTGGCGCCTGGTCTGGCCCTGTGACGCCTCCGCCCCGGTCGCTCCGCCCTCGCTCGCTGACTCCTGCGGGACAGGCACGACCAGACCCTGTGTCGCCGGCGCGGGCGGACCGGTCAGGGTGGGGACGCTCACCGTCCCATTCGCGAGTCTGACCACCGCGGCATCGCGGTTCGGGCTGTATGTGTCGGTCGAGGTCGATACCTGAAGCTCGAGCGTGTCACCTGCTGGCAGGACGTACGCGGTGCCCGCCAGGTCAAGCGAGATCTTGCCGCCCGGCCGGTCCACCCGGAGCGGCTCGGTCTGGCAGTCCACCACCCTCCCGGTGCGCTTGTCGATCAGCCGGAAGAAGAGCTCCACGTCGCCCCCATCGACGGCGGCGTCGGCGCTGACATGCCCGATCCCGACGATCGGGACGTCGACCTGAGCAGGCGCGGTGAGGACCGGCACCCTCACCTGTCCTGGATCGCCCGGGGCGGTGGCGCCGTCGGTGACCTGCGCGTCGAATCCCGAGCCCGCCCCGGTCGGCACCCCGTGGTCGACGAGCGTGCCCGACAGCCGAGCCGAGGCGTACCGCGCCGGTCCAGGGACGGACGGCGTCGGAAACGTCGACAGCGGATGAAAGTTCCCGGTCTGGTCCTGATAGACGATGGTGTCCGGCATCCCGTCGCCCGACTCGCTGCCTCGCAGGTAATGGTCGAACCACACGATCCGCTCGTTGTCGTAGAAGGTGCTCGCCGGTTCTCCGGGAGCAACGGGACTCGACGAGGAGGCGGCGGCGCGGTAGCCGGTCGGGCAGAACACGTGGCCGCCACAGAAGGCGATCAGCTTGACCGGCAGGTCCGGGTAGCGCTGCTTGATCTCGACGTAGTTGTTCCACGCGTCGTTGAGGTTGAACAGCGTGTCGACCGTCCCTTGGATCAGGAGCGTCGGGACCTCGGCGATCCGGCCGGCCGGTCCCGCGCCGTACACCGACATCGAGCGCTGGCCGAACCAGGAGAGCATCTGCTGGTCGGGGTATCCGAACCCGGTGCCAATGACCTCCGCGTGGTGGATGTTGGGGTCATAGCCCCCCGTCTGCAGGCCTGAGGTCCCGCCGAGCGCGCCCCCCTGTACGTGATCGCTCAAGCCCTGCTTGAGGCCCTCCCGATACAGCCCCTGGAGGTAGGCGAGCTTGACCACGTTGCCCGGCCACAGCGAGTAGTTGAGGTCGTTCCACGTGATCACCGGGACGATCGCCTTCACCCGCGGGTCGAACGCGGCGGTCGCAAATTGGATTGCGCCGCCGTAGCTCCCGCCGGTCATCCCCACCGCCGGTTTGCCGCAGCTGTTGGAGCCGGGGGTGTCGTTCGCATACGACGGTTGGCCGCCTTGCCCGCAGTGATCGGTGGCGATCTCCGGCCGCCCCGTCAGCACCTTGCTGATCAGCGCGGAGATGTCGCGTCCCTCGGCCGACGGGGCGTCGAACTCGGAGACTCCGCCGGACTGTCCGAATCCGCGCGGGTCCCACGTCAGCTCCGCATATCCATCCGCGATCAGCTGCTCGTCGGGACGAGTGGCTCCGGCACCACCCCAGCCCACGCCAAACACGATGGGGTACACGGAGTCGGGTGCCGGATGCAGCGGCTCGAACAGGTTGTAGACAATCGCGGTCCCGTCGAAGCTGACGATGCACCCCCGGGTGTACGTGTACGAAGGCGTCGCGGCGACCGTCTCGGTGGAGGCGTTAGGACACGCCTTCGCGTACGCGCCAGCCGGACCGGCCGCCGCCATGAACAACGCGCCCGTGGCGGCCACGAGCAACATTGAGATCCGATCCCTGAGCACCTGGACGAGGCGATTGTGGCCGGGCGTCACGGATCGGGCGCCGCTTCTGTCCTAATTTCACCCGGCCGAACCCCCAAGAACTCGAGCGCGCGACGGTACGTGGCCCGCCGCGCGCCCGCTCTCGTCAGGCCGCTGCCTCGAGCCCAGCATCGCCCACTGGGTATTCGCAGGTGCCCGTTACTCGTAGACGGCCCCGTCGATCAGCTTCCGGCTGCCGACAGGGTGCGCGAGCGCGACACGGACCGGCGTTTCGGGGTTCGGCCTGCGCATTTGGAATCCGGCCTCGGGCCTGACGTACATCGTCAAGATGAGCTCGTGCTCGTTCACGTGCAGGTCTGGCGTGAGTACGCGGCCGTCGGCTCGGCGACCGCCAGCGACAGTCTGCTCTGTTACGCAGATCCGCAGAACCGTGTCCTCCGTGCTGAGCTCGACGGCCTCGTCGAGGTGCCACGAGGACGCGCGGATTCCGTCGCGTGTCGCGCGCAGCGCCCGGCGGTTGGTCTTGGATACGCACGACCACGTGCCCTTCTTGGGGTCCTCCCGGACGACGGCCGTGGCCAGCTCCGGCGGGAGTCCCTGGCCGAACAGCGCTTCGGTGTCGTTTCGCGCGAGCACTCGCCAGCCCTCCAGCTCGCCTTCGAGGTATTCGGCCAGGGCGCTGACGGCTGGATCGGCTGAGTCAAGCGGCTTGGGCGGCTTATCCAGCACACGCGGTGAGAACGGAAGCCCGGCTCCGTGGCTCACGAGCTTCGGTAGGCGTGGCGCGGAGCGCGGCTCGAGCACGGCGCAGCGCTGCCAGTCGCGCTCCGTCGGCACGCCACGAGCCCGTGCGACGAGTCGGTCGAGCAGGCCATCGCGCGGCTTCGCCATGGCAGCCAGCGTACCGACGTGCGAAACGTCGCCCTTGCGCCCGCGCCCCCGGCGTTCAGCGTGGCCGGATGATCGGAAGCCTCGTTCCAACGGCGTCCGTCAAAGTGAACGACCCATAGAGGGGGACCGTCGTGTCGGCGTGCGAGGGGATCAGCTCAACGAGGTCGCCGATCCGGAGATCGCCCACCTCGCCGCGCAGTCGTCCGTGCTCGTCGCCGGCGAGCTCCCAGGTCGCGTCTCTGCCGGCCACGTCCGGTGGCCCGAGGTCGGTGCTCACCGCTCGGTTCCCGGCGTCAACAATCAGCTCATCGGCACCGAGCACTGCGATCACGGACGCGACGACCCGCAAGGCGGGCTGAAACACCGGATCCGCCGACCGTAGGTACGTGTGGTCCATGAGCGCATACGACCCCGGCTGCACCTCTGTCACCACCTGCGATTCGAGCGCATGGCTCGCCGTGCCTGTACCGGCGCCAGTGACCCAAGGCACCACAAACCCTGCTCCCGACATCTGGTCGACGATGGCGCGCAGCGCCTCCATGGCGTCGCGGTGGCGTCGACTCCGTTCGGAGGCGTCGGAGATCCCTTGCAGATGGCCCTCGTAGGCCTGAACTCCGGCGAACTCCAGCTCGTCAGCTCTTGAGATCGCCGCGGCGATGGCGATGGCGACATCCCCATCGCGGGCACCGCCTCGATGTTGTCCGAGGTCGACGTCGACGAGGACCCGGAGCATCACGCCGGCGCGCGCCGCCGCATGCGCAAGCAGGCCGACGGCCTCCTCGGCGCCGGCGACGACGGTCAGCTCGCCGAGTTGCGACGCCGCTGCGGCGACCGCAGCCGAGCCACGCCCGAGTGCTGAGGTGATCAGCACGTTGGAGATGCCCGCGCCCAGCATGGCCTCGGCCTCGGAAGCTGTGGCCACGGCGATTCCGCCGGCTCCGAGCGTCAGTTGACGCGCAGCGATCCACGAGCTCCTATGGCCTTTCGCGTGAGGACGCAGTCGAACGCCTGCCGCGTCACAGCGCGTCTGCATCGCGGCGAGATTGCGGTCGAGCTGGATTTGGTCGAGGCGGAGAAACGGCGTCACGTGAGTGGGGATCTGTTCAGACGCCATCGATGAACCTGACTCCCTTATCTCCCAAACCGGAGTCAGCGTAAAGCTAGCCCGCAGATCGCCGCGACCCCCAAGGGATCGCGCCGAAGCCGACGAATGGGTCCGGCGTGAAGCAGATCCTCAGAGCAATCCCGGTGATCGCGGCTCTCGCCGTGAGCTCTGGCGTGGCGGGCGCGGCCGGAGCCGCCCAGTCGCCCAACTGCGGCTTCGTGGCGTTCGCGCCGCAGTCGGACAACGGGGCGTTCGGAATCGTCGCTCACCAAGCGACTTGTCGAATCGCGCAGGTCGTGGCGGCCGCCTCGCGCTCCAGCCGATTCCGGTACGGCGACCCGCGGTACCGAACCCTCGGCTTCTCGTGCTCGGGCCACGGCGGGCAGCTCGGTGGACACGGCATGTACGTCGTGCGCTTCCGCTGCCTGCGCGCGAACAGCTTCGTCTCTTTCCTACGGGCCTGAGGCCACCGCGCCCTGACCTGCCGGCCGCCGGGGCTAGGCTGTCGCGAGGTGCGTTACGAGGTAACCCGGCTAGAGGACCTGGAGGCGATCCCCGGACCCGATTCGCTGACCTGGCGGCCCGTCCGCGCCCACTTCGACCTCCGCGCATTCGGCTGCAACGCGTACACGGCCTCCACGGCCGGCGAGGATGTCGTAGAGCCTCACGACGAGGCGGGAGATCCCGGCCACGAGGAGCTGTACTTCGTCCACGCCGGCCAGGCGCGGTTCACCCTCGACGGCGACGAGTTCGAGGCGGGCCCCGGCACGTACGTGTTCGTGCGGGACCCGACCGTCCACCGGCACGCGGTGGCGCTCGAACCGGGAACCACGGTGCTCTCGTTCGGCGGGCCACCGACGTTCGAGCCGTCGGGGTGGGAATGGTCGTTCCGCGCCGAGCCGCTCGTCGAGACCGAGCCCGCGCGAGCCCGCGCGATCCTCGAGGACGGCGCCCGCGAGCGACCGGACTCCGCGAGCATCCGCTACGCGCTCGCGCGTCTCGAGGCACGCCAGGGGCACCGGGAAGCCGCCCTTGCCGCCGCGCGCAACGCGCTTGCGCTCGTGCCGGCGGGCCAGCGCGAGCAACTGCGCTCCGACATGCGGAGCAATCCGGCGCTCGCCGCCGTTCGCGACGAGCTCTAGCGCTCGCCTCGAGCTTTATGTTCGTTTATCTGCGGTCCACAGGCCGACAACGAGTGCCGGTGGCGGGGCCCATATAACGGGCCCTCCCTCTGCCACCTCACTCAAGGGAGTCCCTACATGCATGGACCTAAGCGGTTCGGCGTGCTCGCCGGATCGGCGCTGGCGGCCGCAGCGCTCGCGATCCCCGTGGCCGTCGCGTCGGGCCAATCGCCGGACTTCACCCCTTCCGCCGGGCCGATCAAGCACGTCCTGCTGATCTCCGTCGACGGCATGCACCAGTCAGATCTGAACTGGTACGCCGCCAACCATCCCGGCTCGGAGCTGTGGAAGCTCGACAAGCTGGGCGCCGTCTACTCGCACGCCCAGACGTCGGATCCGTCGGATTCCGATCCCGGCGCCACCGCGATCATGACCGGCGGCGATCCGCGGGCGACCGGCGTCTACTACGACGTCGAGTACAACCACTCGACCTATGAGGCCGGGACGAAGACGTGCACCGGCCCGGCCGGCGGCGACGTCATCTACGACTCGCCGGACGACAAGGACGTCACCCGGCTGGACGCCGGCCAGGGCATTCCCGGGCTGCAGCAGGACCCGTCGAAGATCATGCAGATGACGGGGACTCCGCAGACGCTGCTGAACCCGGCGACGTTCCCGGTGGACCCGAAGACCTGCAAGCCGATCTACCCCCACTCGTACCTCCAGGTCAACACGATCTTCGAGGTGATCAAGGCGGCGCACATGCGGACCGCGTGGTCGGACAAGCATCCGGTCTACGAGTCGTTCAACGGACCGTCGGGCAGCGGGATGGACGACTTCTTCGCGCCCGAGATCGACTCGAACGCGATCGAGCCGAACGGCACCCCCTACCCCGCCGGCGGCGCCTGGACCAACGACAACGCCGCCACACGTCAGTACGACTCATACAAGGTCAAGGCGGTACTCAACGAGATCGATGGCTTCGACCACAGCGGGGCCCATCAGGTCGGAACCCCGGCGATCCTCGGGATGAACTTCCAGACCGTCTCGACCGCCGAGAAGCTGCTCAAGTCCGAGGCCGTGATCGGCGGTCAGGCGATGAGGGGCGGGTATCTGCCCGGGACGACCACGCCGGGCCCGCTGCTGAGCAGCGCGCTCGACTGGGTCAACTCTCAGCTCCAGGCGATGGACAACGAGCTCCAGAACCAGGGGCTGGCGGGCAGCACGGCGATCATCATCACGGCCAAGCACGGCCAGTCGCCTCAGGATCCGAATCAGCTGACCCGGATCAAGGACGGCCCGATCATCGACGCGATCAACGCGGCGTGGACGGCGGCGCATCCGGGCGCCCCGAACCTGATCGTGGCCGGCACCGATGACGACCTCTGGCAGAGCTACCTGTCAGACCGCAGCCAGGCGGCGGCGGACTTCGTCAAGAACTACCTCTGGAACCACTCCGCGACCGGCGTCACCTACGGCGGCGGCTCGCGGACGCTGGCCCACTCCGGGCTGGCGGATATCTACGCGGGCTCCGCGGCGGCGAGCTTCTTCGGCGTGCCGGCCTCGGATCCCCGCCACCCGGACGTGTTCGGTCGAGTCCAGGTCGGCGTCGTCTACACCGGCGGCACCAAGATCGCCGAACACGGCGGCGACAACCCGGCAGACCGGAGCGTTCCGCTCGTCGTGTACGCCCCGGGCGTGTTGGCCCCCTCGACCAACAGCTCGACGGTGTACACGAAGCAGGTGGCCCCGACGATCCTGAAGCTGCTCGGGCTCAAGGCCCGCGCGCTGAAGGCCGTGCAGATCGAGGGCACGCAGGTCCTTCCGGCCGTCCAGTAGCCGGCTGGCATAGCTCCCCCTGGGGTCCCGTCCACCGCGACGGGACCCCAGGATTGCCGGACCGGTGCGCCGACTGTCAGGATCCGCGGACGATGCCCGAGCTGCCCGAGCACGTCGCCCGCAACCGTGCCGAGTGGGATCGGTGGGCCGTCGAGTACGAGGCGCCGGGCCGCCGCAACTGGGTCAGCGACGAACCCCGCTGGGGAATCTGGGAGGTGCCCGAACTGCAGGTCGGGATGCTCCCTTCAGACGTGGCGGGACTCGACGTGATCGAGCTCGGGTGCGGCACCGGATACGTGTCCGCGTGGCTCGCGCGCCGCGGCGCCCGACCGGTGGGGATCGACAACTCGGAGGCCCAGCTCGAGACGGCGAAGCGCTTCCAACGCGAGTTCGGGCTTGAGTTCCCGCTGCTGCACGGCAACGCGGAGCAGGTGCCGTTTCCTGACCAGAGCTTCGACCTCGCGATCTCCGAATACGGCGCGAGCATCTGGTGTGACCCCTACCGGTGGATCCCGGAGGCCGCGAGGCTGCTGCGCCCTGGCGGCAGGCTGATCTTCCTCGTCAACGCGGGGCTACTCGCGCTCTGCATGCCCGACGAGGAGGGCGCGGCCGCGAGCGACCGACTGCTGCGTCCCTACTTCGGGATGCACAGACTCGAATGGGCCGACGACGAGTCCGTCGAGTTCCACCTGCCGCATGGAGAGATGATCAAGCTCCTGCGCCGAGCGGGGTTCGAGGTCGAGGAGCTGATCGAGATCAAGCCACCGGACGGGTCCACCACTCGCTACCCGTTCGTGACCCTCGAATGGGCGCAGAAGTGGCCCTGCGAGGAGGTCTGGAAGGTCCGCAAGAGCGGCTGAGCGGAGCGGCTGGCGGCGCTACGTGGAGGCCGGCGCCGCCGACGCACGCTCGAGCGCACGCTGATACGCGGGGCGCTCAAGAAGCCTCGTCAGATAATCGTCGAGCACCGGCGGGAAGGCTTCCGGGAAGTTCGCGCGCTTGGCGAACGAGAGCGCCGTGGCGACCATTACATCGGCCACGCCGAAGCGCCCATCGACCAGGTAGTCGTCGCCCTCGAGACTTTCCGCGATGGCATTCGCCGCCTTGAAGTAGCGTCCGCGCGCCTTCTCGGCCCGTTCCGGTTGCGACTCGCGATAGATCGCCGCCTCGATCATCGGCGGCTCCAGCTCTGCCGGAGCAAAGATCGACCACTGGTACGCGAGCGCTCGTCCGTACGTTCCAAGTTCGCCGATCAGCCCAGCTTCGGGATGCTGGTCCGCCAGATGCAGGCAGATCGCCGCCGACTCGAACACGTACCCATCGTCGAGCTCCACGACCGGCACGCGGTTGAGCGGGTGCCGCGCCCGGTGCTCCTCACCGCTCCCCTGCTCCCAGTCCATGATCGTGAGCTCATACGGCTCGCCAATCTCCTCGAGCATCCACAGAACCCTTCTCGGCCGGCCCGCATGCTCTCGGTGGTAGACGTGCATCCCGGGCACCCTATCCGCCCTGCGGGTGGCGGTGTTCGCTTCTGAGTGGGCCAAGCCAGTAACCGCGACGTAACCATCAGAGGCGCAAGCTTCCAGCTGTTCCTCGACCCGGAACCATGCGTCCCCGCCATCGAGCCACTCGCGCGTCCCTCGCCGCGGCCGCTGCCGCCCTGTCGCTGGTAGCCGGCGGCTGCGGCGGCGGGTCGCCGGCGACGGCCGCTCGGACGACGGCACGGGACGCACCGCTCGCGTTCGCCCGCTGTATGCGTTCCCACGGCTTGCCGAACTGGCCCGACCCGACCAGCAGCGGCGCGTTCGACAAGTCCAGGCTTCGGGCCCTCGGGTACAGCCAGTCGCAGGTCCGGGCAGCCGCGAAGGCCTGTCCGACGGTCGGCATCGGACCGCGGCAGACCGCTCAGCAGCAGCGCACCCGGTCGGGGGCCGCGCGCGCGTTCGCCCGGTGTATGCGCCCTCGCGGGTTCCCGAACTTCCCGGACCCGACGAGCCAAGGCGAGCTGACCCCGGAGATGGTCACCGCGGCGGGGATCGATCTGCATCAGCCACGACTGCTGCAAGCCGGCCTCGCGTGCGTGAGTGTGACCCACGGCGTGCTCACCCGCGCAGCGATCGAGCGAGCGGTGAACGGAGGCTAAGCCGCTCACCCCATGAAAGGCATCAGCTCCGACGGCATCGTCACGAACGGCCGCATCATGTCGCGGTCTTCGTGTTCGAGGATGTGGCAGTGGTACATGTAGCGGCCGGCGTAGGCCGTGAACCGGACGGCGATCTCCACGAGCTCGTTGGGGTTGACGCGGATCGTGTCCTTCAGGCCGCGCTCGTTGTCGTCGATCAGATGGTCGAGCTGGTCGCCGGGATCACGTTCGAGCTTGACCCACGCCGCGAGATCGAAGTCGTCGATGCCGCCCGCAGGGACATCGTGGCGGATCGGGCGTCGCGAGAGGATCTGGAACGGGTCGAGATGGACGTGGATCGGGTGCGTGTCCTCCGTGAGGTTGATCAGCCGCCAGACCTCGGATTCCCCGAGCATCGGGAAGAACGTCGTCGTGTCCTCGAAATGCGAGGCGACGACCTGATAGCGGGTGGTCTGCTCGCCCTCGGTGACCGTCACCACCGGCCCGCCGAAGCCGTCGGGAGCGATCGCGAGCTCGCGCATCGTGAGCATGCTGGGCTCGCCTTCGAGCTCACGTTCGACCAACGCGATCACGCGACGCGGTGCGTCCGCCAGCGCCTCGACCGACACCGTTCGGTAGTCGGTCGCAAGCTCGCGCGGGATCGTGCGGCGCGCGGCCGGACCCCGAGTCACGCGGAAGCGCATCACCTGCGGGTAAGGCAGCAGGCGATCTACGTTCGCGGCGTCGCCGGCATCGGCGGCGGGGAACGTGCTGCCGTCAAAGGGGGCGGCGGCGGTGTTGAGCAGCGTGAGCTCGCAGCCCGGCTCGAGGTCCGAGAAATCGACCAGCAGGTCGGCGCGCTCGGCCGACGCGAGCGTAAGGCCGTCCGACGGCAGCCCGACGGGAGCGTGCAGCAGCCCGTGGTCGGTGCCGATCTGCGTGATCCGGTCGAGCTCGGGATCGCCGTTTCTCAGCAGCACGAGCCGGTAGGCGCGTGCGTTGGAGCCGTTGATCACGCGGAGTCGGTAGCTGGCCGGCTGCACGTCGAGCACCGGCCAGACCTTGCCGTTAACAGTGGTGAACGGCGCGAAGGCCTCCATCACGTCGGGGTCGGTCTTGTGCACGAGGCGGCCGGTCAGCCCTCCCCCTTCGTCGACGTCGAAGTTCCGGTCCTGAATCAGCAGCGGCAACTCGAACGGCGGCCCCTCGGGCAGCTCCAGCTCGCGCTCCCGCTTGTCGCGGACGATCCACAACCCCGCCAGGCCGGCGTAGACGTCGAACTTGGTCACGCCCATCACGTGGTCGTGGTACCAGAGCAGCGCCGCGCGCTGGTCGAGCGGGTAGACGAACACGGCGTGCTGCCCGGGCGCGAACAGGTTCTCCGCCCAACCGTCGTACGACGCCGGGGTGAGGCCGCCGTGGAGGTGGACGACGGTGTGCCCGCTCAGCGAGTTCGCCCGCTCGTCGGGGGTCCCTCCGCTCAGTCCCGGCACGCACTGGACCGGGACGCCATCCACGCCGGTCGACTCGGGCGCGATCGTGACGACGAGCGGTAGCGGGGACTCGAGCTCGTTGCGCCATTCCACCGTCACCGACTGCCCGCGCTCGGTCTCGATCGTCGGACCCGGCACCGTCCCGTCGTAACCCCAGATTCGCGACTCGGGCAGGTCGCGGTGAAACCGGTGCGACCCGGCCCGGATGTGGACAGTCAGTCGGCCGTTGTGCTCACCTGCGACCAGCCGTTGCGGCACCGGGAGAGCGTCGACGAACGGGGGCAACGGTGTAGCCGGCGCGCGGATCACGGCTTGGGTCGCACCTCGGAATTCGTGCCGATCTCGATCACCGGATGCGCCGATGGCCTCAGCCAGCGCAGGACGTGGAGAAGCTCCGGCTCATGCAGCGCCACGCACCCCTCGGTCGCGCCGCCCATCCAGTTGTGCAGGAAGATCCCCGAGCCGAGCCCGTCCGTCCCGGCGCGGACCGGGTCCATGTTGAACCGGATCACCGCGAGATACGGGTAGGCGGCCGTCGCCCTCCAGAGCGGCTCCGACCACGCCGCGAACCCGGGCGTGATCCCGCACGGCACCCACACGAACCGGTTGTACCGGGGCGAGTAAGGATCCTCGTCCCACCAGTCGCCGCACCGCAGCCGGTGGTACGCGTAATGAAGGCCCCCCGGATTCGGCTCGTTGCCGTACATCGTGCGGCCGATGCCGAACACCCCGATCGGCGTGGCGTGGTCGCCCTCGCGTCTCTCGCCCGCGGGTAGGAGGTGCCCCGAGCCGGTTTCGGCCTGCCAGGCACCGAACACCGGTCGCCAGGGCGACCGCGCATCCGCGCGCGTGTAGGTACGCAGCGTCGCCAGGTATCCCGGTGCCGGTGGATCGTCGGTCGGACTCGACACGACGATCAGCTGGTCCGCGCCGAGCGGAATGACCGGACGGGGCGCCCCCGCCGCGATCGCGGGCGCCGCAGCCGGCGCGGCGAGCGCCACGAACGCCGCCAGTCCGGCCGCGACCGATTGCCACCGCTGGGCCGACATGCGGCGATTATCCACCCGCCGCGCCCGCCAGCTGCCGGACTAGTCGCCGGTCGGCACGACCCCGGCCGCCTCGACCATCAAGATCACCGTCCGCGCAGGGGCGCGGGTTCGATGGACGGCGCCGCGCGGCACGGTGTAGCCCTGATGGCGGCCGAGCGTCACCGTGTCGCGGTCCTCGAGGTCGATCAGCAGCTCGCCGTCGAGCACCAGGAAGAACTCGTCCTGCTCGTCGTGCTTGTGCCAATGGAAGTCGCCCTCGAGGATCCCGAGCCGCACGACCGCGTCGTTGACGCTGGTCAGCGTCTGGTTGAACCACGGCTCGTGCGCCGCGATCTCCGCCGGGATGTCGATCAGCGTGAGGCTGCCGTATTTGTCATCGAGGTGGATGTCGTAGTCCTGGGCACTCATCGCAAGCCTCCGGAAGGTCGATCGGCCCATCGTAAGGCGCGTTTGTCTCTCCGACGACCGGGAACCCTGGATGTGTGGCGTTGGGCAGCCACGGGCGCTGTCTCGGGACGACGAGAGGAGAGAGACATGACCGCATGCGTGACCGGAGCGACCGGGTTTCTTGGCGCTCATATCGCCCGCCAGCTGTGCGAGCGGGGCGAGGAGGTCCGGGTGACCTGCCGCGACCCGCGCCGGCCTGGCGCGCTCACGGATCTCGGGACACCCCGCGTAAAAGCCGACGTCCGCGACTACGAGTCGCTTCGCACCGCGTTCGAAGGGGCCGAGGTCGTGTTCCACGCCGCCGGCTACGTCGGCTCGACCCCCGCCGACTGGGCGTGGCAGGTGAACGCGGAGGGCCCTTTGGTCGCGGTGGAGGCGGCGGCGGCAGCGGGCTGCCGGCGCGTCGTGCTCACCTCCTCGATCTCGGCGATCGGGCTTCCCTCCGATCGGCGACCGGCCGACGAGCGCACGACCTACCCGAGCGATTGGCTGGGGCTCACCTACCCCGACTCGAAGCACGAGGGCGAGCGAGTCGCGCTCGCCGCGGCCGCGCGCAACGGGACCGAGCTGGTTGTCGTCAACCCCGCTTACGCGCTCGGCGTCCCGATCGATCGCTCGCGGCCGCGGACGATCTCCTCTCGGATCGTCGGCAACTACCTTCGCGGACGGCTGCCGGCCGTGATCGGGGCACCGATGAACTTCGTCGACGTCGAGGACGTCGCGACCGGGCACCTGCTGGCGGCCGACCACGGCCAGCCCGGAGAGCGCTACATCCTCGGCGGGCGCAACACGACCTGGCCGGCGCTGATCGATCGGATCGCCGAGCTGTCCGGTGTCCACCACCCGGTGGTCGTGCTGCCGCGAGAGGTCGCCCGCCTCGCGCGGATCCGCGAGGCGGCCGGCCTCCCGGGCGCGCTGTCGTCTGAGGGGTACGAGCTGATGGCCCAGGACTGGCGGTTCTCATCGGCGAAGGCCGAGCGCCAGCTCGGGTACCGGGCCCGCCCGCTCGACCGCACGCTGCGCGCGACCATCGGGTGGTACGGCGACCTGATCGAGCAGCGCGTCTACGCGAACGCGCGGCGCTCAACCCTGGCGACCGCGGCGCTCGGCACGCGGATGCTGAGTCGGGTCGGACTGCTCGAGCCGCTCAAGCTCGGACAGCGGGTCCTCGGCCGCAGGGTAATCGCCGGGGTGTGAGAGCGGCGCGTCCATCTGCGCCCGCAGCCGGTCCTGTCCGAGGACGCGCGGGCTGTCGCTGATCAGCCCCCGAGCGCGCAGCCCCGACAGCGATGTCGTGGTCTCCTCGAATGCGACGAGCGTCGCGTACGCCGCCCGCCTCGCGATCTCGAACCGGAGCGCCTCAGTCGGCACCCCAAAGCCGTCGACGTCGACGTAGTAGCCGCTGTGGCCCGGTTGGACGTCGAGCATCACCGTGCTCGCGCCCGCGACCCCGAGCGGCGGCGCACAGCCTCCGTGCATCGCCAGCGGTGTGCAGAGGAACGCGTCCGCTCCCTCGGCCAGCAGCGAACCGCCGGCCGCCATCGAATACGCGCTCGATCCGAGCGGTGTGGCGACGATCACGCCGTCGCCCGCGATCCGGGCGTAGAGCTCGCCGTCGACGCGCACGTCGACCAGCAACTGCGTCCCTCTCCCCCGGGAGATCACGAGGTCGTTGATCGCTGACGCCAGGCGCGTGCCGCCGACGCGTATGTCAAGCCCCGGCAGCGTCCGGGCCCGCCACGCTCCCGCCGCGAACCGGTCGAGGCCGGCGCGCAGCTCCTCCCTCGAAACCGCCGTCAGCGCGCCGAGGCTGCCGTATGCGACGCCGAGCACGGGGGCCTTCGACCCGGCGGATTTGTGAAGCGCCTTGAGGATCGTCCCGTCGCCTCCGAGCGCGACGACCAGGTCGCTGCTGAGCACTTCGCCGGCCGGCGCCACGTGCGGCTGTGAGCCGCCGGCCAGCTGGACCACCTCGGCTCCGTGGTCGGCGGCCCAGCGCTCGACCACCTCGAGGGAATCGAGCACCCGCCGCGTTGGGTGGACGACGACGCCGACGCGCTCCATCTGACGCTGGAGGTTAGGGATCGCTCAGTCGGCGACTCGCACGACGAGCTTGCCGACGTTGGCGCCGTCGAACAGCATGTTGATCGCGGTCGGCAGCTGCTCGAACCCCTCGACCACGGTCTCGAGCGGCTCGAGCTTGCCCTCCTGGATCCAGGCGGCGAGCTCGGGGGCCGCCTCCGTGATCCGGTGCAGGTGGTCAAGGATGATGAAGCCTTCGACCTTCGCGCGCTGGACCAGCAGGTTCGCGAAGCTCCGCGGTCCCGGCGGCGGCTCGGCGTCGTTGTACCCGGAGATCAGCCCGCAGAGGATGACTCGCCCACGGAGGTTCAGCCGCGCGATCGCGGCGTCCATGATCGCGCCGCCGACGTTCTCGAAGTCGACGTCGATCCCGTCCGGCGTGGCCTCGACCAGCGTGTCGTACCAATCGTCGGTGCGGTGGTCGACTGCGGCATCGAGTCCGAGCCGTTCGGTCAACAGCGCGCACTTCTCGGGCCCGCCGGCGATCCCGACGACGCGGGCCCCCTTGATCTTTGCGATCTGCGCCGCGACGGACCCGACCGCGCCGGCGGCCGCAGAGACGAGGACCGTCTCCCCGGGCTGCGGTCGTCCGATGTCCTGGAGCCCGACCCAGGCGGTCAGCCCGGTCATCCCGAGCGCACCGAGGTACAAGCTCGGGGGGACGCCGGGCATCTCCGCCACCGGGAGCAGTGGCGCGGCCTCGGAGGCCACCGTCCACTCCTGCCAGCCGACGAGGCCCTGCACGAGCTGCCCCTCGCGGTAGGCGTCGTTCTTGGAGGCGACGACCCGACCCAGTCCGAGGCCGCGCATCACCTCGCCGATCCCGACCGGCGGGAGATAGGTCGGCTCCTCACGGATCCACGCGCGGTTGGTCGGATCGAGCGAAATCCACTGCGTCTGGACGAGGGCCTGGCCCTCCCCGACCTCCGGGATCGGCTCCTCGACGAGCTCGAAGGTATCCGGAGTGATCCTGCCCTCCGGGCGGCTGCGGAGCATGAAACGGCGATTTGAATCGGGCATGTGGCGACCCTACAGGGCCGGCGATGCTACGACGAGCTGTTCTCTTGCCCAGCCGCGCGCAGTTGCTCGAGCTCGCTCCTGACGCTCTGCAGCTGGGTCCCGAGCTGATCGAGCTTCACCATCACCGGGTCGTGCTCCGGCGGCTTCCGGCGGGCCTGCGCGCGCGCGACGAAGGCGCTCGTGATCGCGGCCGTGACGATCGCGAGCAGCGACAACCCGCCGAGCATCAGGAACGCGCCGATCACCTTCCCGATGGGCTGGCTGGGCACGATGTCGCCGTAGCCGACCGTGGTCACCGTCTCGATCGCCCACCAGATACCGAGCCAGACGGTGTGGAACGTCTTCGGGTCGACGATCCGCTCGATCACCCCGAACGAGACCGCGGCGATCGCCCAGAAGCCCGCCACCAGATAGGCCGCGTCGCGGGGGCGCAACCCCTTGCGCTCGATCCGCCGCTCCCACCACCGCTCGAAACGGAAGGTCGTGTGCTCGTGCTTCGGCTTCTGCGAATCGGGCATCAGCTCGTCAGCTAAGCAGGCCGACGGGACGGTTCGATCTCGCGCAGACGCCATCCCACGAAACGGGTGATGCGGGCGCGCCCCACGGGATTAGCGTCAACCAGCGATATGGCTGCAACCGACGACCCGGCGGAGCTCACCTCCGAGCAGGCCGACGCCACGCTGAGCAGCCGGCCGTTCGTGGTCATGCTCGTGGTGGTCGCGGTGATCGGCGTGGTCGTGTCGCTCGCAGCGTGGTGCTTCCTCGAGGGGATCTACCAGCTCCAGCAGGAGCTTTACGTGCACCTCCCGCACGCAGTCGGCTATTCGAACGGACCGCCGAAGTGGTGGCCGCTTCCGGTCCTCGCGATCGGCGCGCTGCTGGTCGCGCTGGCGATCACTCGCCTGCCGGGCGACGGCGGTCACATCCCGGCCAACGGGCTCGCGGCCGGCGACCCGCCGCGGCCGAAGATGCTGCCCGGTGTGCTCCTGGCGGGCTTCCTGACAATCGGGTCCGGGCTCGTGCTGGGGCCGGAGGCACCCCTGATCGCGCTTGGCGCCGGGGGGGCGCTGCTGATGATCAGCCTGGCGCGCCGCGACACGCCGCCGCAGGCGCTGATGATCATCACGGCGGCGGGCAGCTTCGCGGCGGTGTCATTCATCTTCGCCTCCCCGCTGATCGCCGCCGTGCTGATGATCGAAATCGCCGCGATCGGCGGCCCGAGGCTCCGGTTCGTGCTGGTCCCCGGACTGCTGGCCGCCGGGATCGGGTCGCTCGTGTCGCTGGGGATGGGCTCCTTCAGCGGGCTGAACGCGAGCCACTACGCCCTCGGGACGCTGTCGCTGACGACTGCCCACCGCCCCGACATCGGGGAGTTCGGCTGGACGATCGCGCTCGCGATCGCGATCGCGGCGGTGACCACCGTCGTGATGCGCGGAGGCCGGTTCACGCATTCGTTCGTCTCGCGCCGGAAGCAGCTCCTGCTGCTGCCCCTGATCGGTCTGATCATCGCCGGGCTGGCGATCGGCTTCTCGCAGATCACCGGCAAGAGCTTCAATCAGGTGCTGTTCTCGGGTCAGGACCAGCTGCCCGGCCTGGTCACCAACGCCTCCACCTGGTCGGTGGCCGCGCTCACCTGGCTGATCGTGTTCAAGGGCATCGCGTACAGCCTGTCGCTCGGCAGCTTCCGCGGCGGCCCGACGTTCCCCGCGCTGTTCCTCGGCGCCGCCGCCGGGATCATGGCGTCACACCTCCCGGGGTTCCCGATCCAGGTCGGAATCGCGGTCGGCATGGGCGCCGGGTTTGTCGCCGTGTTGCGACTACCGCTCTCGGCCGTCGTGATCGCGACCGTGCTGACGACCAAGGCCGGCGCGAACGTAGAGCCGTTGATCATCGTCGGCGTCGTCGTCTCGTACCTCGTGACGCTGCTGCTCGGGCGCTTGAAGGCACCGGCCGAGGAGAGCGCGCCGGCGCCCGCAACGGCCGCGGAGCCGGCGACGACCGCGTCGTCTTAGCGCGCCGTTCAGCCGGCGTCGCCGGCGGCGAACTCGCGCAGCGCCTCGCGCGCCCCGCCGACGACCGGCGTTCCATGCGCCAGCAGCAGCACCTCGAAGTCGAGCCCGGCGAGCCTGCCGTACGCCTCGCGCAGTCCGCGCTTGGTCTGCTCGGGCTCGTCCATCAGCCGATCGGGCACGAACCCGAGCGCCGCTCCGTAGTGAACGACGCCGTCGGCGCACGCGAGCGCGGCGTGAGCGGGAATGTGGAGCGCGGTCTCGTCGGGGCAGATCGCGTCGACCTCGTAGACGACCGCCCCGCCGGGAAGCTCGTCACCGAAGTCGAACGCCTCGACCGGCCCGCGCCCCTCGATCTCGTAGACCCCGTTGCGAATGCAGTGCACGATCGAGCCGAACGCCTCGCGCAGCCGCCAGGAGTTGCGGTCGTGGTGGCGGTTGGTGAGCAGGATGTGCTCCGGCCCGCCGCGCTGCTCGAAGAACTCGAGCACGTCGGGCGGGGCCATCGGATCGATCGCGACCCGCTCCGCCTCGAGGTAATACGAGCTGACCTCGACGCCGATGCGGTCGTGAGGAGTGCTCCAATGCCACAGCCCGGGCGAGATCTCCTGCATCGTCCGGGAGCCTATAGGCCGCAGGACCCTGGACATATTTGATCCGTCAACTATACTTGATGTGATGGAAAACGTGGCCACTTCCAGCCTCGATGGGATCGCGCTCGACGCGTGGCGCAGCTATCTGCAGAGCCACGCCACGATTCTCCGCGAGCTCGACGCGGAGCTGATCGCCGAGCACGGGATGACCACGCGCGACTACGAGGTGCTGCTGTACGTGGCGCAGGCGCCGGACCGGCGGCTGGCGATGTCGGCGCTGGCCGCCCGCACGATGCTCACTCGTTCGGGGATCACGCGGCTGGTTGACGGACTCGTCGCGAACGGCCTGATCGAGCGCGTCGCGTGCTCCGAGGACGCCCGCGTCTCCTACGCAGAGCTGACCGACCCCGGTTTCCGAAAGCTCCGCGACGCCGGCTGTACCCACGTCGCGAGCATCCGCCGGCTGTTCCTCGAGCGCTATTCCGAGGCGGAGATCGAGCAGTTCGCCTCGCTGCTGAGCCGTCTCCCCGGGGCCGGCCAGGGCGGCGCGTGCACGGTCGAGGAGGACCAGGAATGAACGCGTTCGCTGCCAGCACGTCCGATCGGGTCTCGGTTCACCCCGACACCTCGCTCGGCCCGGTCCGTCTGCTCGTGTCCGATGCCGACCGCTCGCGCCGCTTCTACGAGCTTGCGACGGGCCTGCGCGCGACCGAGCTCGACGACGGCGCGATCGCCCTCGGCACCGACGGCGGGGGCCCGCTGGTCGAGCTCCGCGGCGATGGAAGCGCCTCCGCGCTCGATCCCCGCGCGCCCGGGCTGTTCCACCTTGCAATCCTGCTGCCGAGCAGGCTCGACCTGGCGATCGCGCTCGCGCGGGTGGCGCAGGCTCGGATCCCGCTGACCGGAGCCTCCGACCACCTTGTCAGCGAGGCTTTGTACCTGTCCGATCCGGACGGCAACGGGATCGAGATCTACCGCGACCGCCCGCGGGACGAGTGGCAGTTCCGCGACGGCGTCCTGCAGATGGCGACGCTCCCGCTCGACCTCGACTCGCTGATCGGCGAACTCGATCACCACGAGCGGCCCTCACCGGCCGCGCCCGCCGGAACTCGGATCGGCCACGTCCACCTCCAGGTCTCGGACGTGGCCGACGCCGAGCGGTTCTACTCCGGGGTCCTCGGGTTCGACGTGACCGTCCGCGGCTACCCAGGGGCGCTGTTCGTGTCGGCCGGCGGCTACCACCATCACATCGGTCTGAACACCTGGAACAGCCTCGGCTCGCCGCCGCCGAGAACCGGTGCAGTCGGGCTCGACAGCTTCGAGATCGTGCTGCCTAGCGCGGACGAGCTCGACCGGGTACTGGCGAGGGCCCGGGCCGCGGGGGTCGAGACGGAGGAGCTGCCCGACGGCTGGCGCATCCGTGACCCGTTCGGCAGCGGCGTCCTGCTCCGCGCCCGCTGACCGTTCGCGGCGAGGACCGGCGCTACGCTAACCGCCGCGGCGACGTGGCGGAGTGGCTACGCAGCGGCCTGCAAAGCCGTCTACACCGGTTCGATTCCGGTCGTCGCCTCTCGGGGGTCTGGGCGAGCGGCCGCGCGGTCACAAAAGTATTCACCCCTGCCCCCTCCTTTAGATTACGTTAAGGGTCTCTCGTCCCGCGAGGTGCGTCTTTGCGGTCAGAGCAGGGGGTGGGACGTGAGCACTGCGCGCACAAGATTCGGAGGGCCGGCTAATGGGACCGAAGTCGTCAAGCCATTTCGGACGCGTTCGAAGCACGCGAGCGGGCGGGACGGGTGAGCGGCGATCGGACGCCGCGCGGCGGCATCGACGTCGCACGCGACGCGTGGTCGCCGTGGTTTCGGCGGCGGTCGTGCTCGTTACCGCCGGAGCAGCGCTGGCGTTTCAGCCCCTGCCGTCCGGAGCGCAGGTGAACGACGATCTGGCCGCCGGGATCAATAAGGCGATCAGCGTCAACGGGGAAGAGCCGACGAACGCGGACGTGGTCGGCGGTGCGCTGACGGCGGGCAAGCCGGCGGTGCCGTGGGCGATCTTCCGTCAGCAGGAGACGAACGGTGCGCCGCCGCCTGCCGATCAGGTGTTCTCGCGCTCGTTCGCCGCTGGTGCGTGGACGACGCGCGGGAGTGGCACGGTTGGGGGCCGTTCGAGCGCGAGCCCGACGTTCAAGGGATCGCTCAACTTCAGTCAGCTGCAGAACGGTGAGGCGCCGTCGATCGATTTCGCCGGAGCGGGTCGCACCGTTCCGTGGGCGACGTGGTATGAGCTCACCACCGGATCCAACTTCGGGAACAACAACATCTTCGCGAGCCGGTTCGACAACACGGGCGATGCCAACCAGGGCAAGTGGATCTTCGCTGGCCAGGACCGTGGGGTGGGCGGCGGCACCGTGCCCATTCCTTCTCTGAATATCCACACCGGCCGCAACGCTGAGAACCCGTCGGTTGCCGGCGGCTCGGCAGTGGATCCGACCAAGCCTGGGCCGTGGATCACGTGGCAGGAGACGACGAATGCGCCGGCCACCGCCAGTGGGAAGGACCAGATCTTCGTCGTACGGCCGATCGGTCCGGGCTCCGTCAACTGCGACGGGGTCAAGCCGGCTGGGGTCCTGGTGGCCGGCCATGTCCCGGCGATCGGCGGATTCTGCTGGCAGCAGACCGGCATCCCGCGCGTCGGGCCCGGCACCGCGGATCCAAGCCTGAACGTCGATCCGACCCGCAACGGAGTCGAGCCCGACATCACGTTCACGGGTCCCAACGACAGCGTTCCGTGGGTCGTGTGGTACGAGCTCGGCAACACCGCGATCAGCGGCCTGCACAACAACATGTTGGTGTTCGCGGCCAAGGCCGTGAGCGACGGCGTCACCGCCGACGGCGGTTTCCACTGGGTCGTGGTCGGAAACGCGCTCCAGGGGACGCTCGACACGACCGCCACGCACGGCTTCGGCACGTGCGCGGTGTCCGCGACCAACGAGGCGCAGTGCTCGCTCAACAACAACCCGGCAAACGACGCGGAGGACCCGCAGGTCGCCGCCGGGACGATGAACTCCGCGAACCCGACGGTGCCGTGGGTGGTGTGGGACGAGACCTTCAGCGGCGTCAAGCAGGTGTTCGTCTCCCGGCTCGTCGGCACGGGCGCCACCGCGCACTTCCAGATCGTCAACGGCGGTAACGCGATCTCAAGCGGCAGCGGCTCGACCCGAGCCGACATCACGTTCTCGGGGAACACGCCGTACGTCACCTGGCGGCAGAACATCAACGGCCTGGAAAAGACGGTCCTCGGCCATTTCGTGAATGCCGCGAACCCTACGTTCGTGCGCGATGAGGCAGACGTTCCGCTGACGCCGACCGCCCAGGCCGACGTCCGCGAGCCGATCTCGTCGGCCTGCACAGCGAACCCGTTCAACTCCGACGGGAAGACGTGTCAGGGCGGAGCGGTCGGAACGCCGTTCTTCCTATTCACCAACGGGACCAGCCCGCGCGGACTGTTCGCGGGGGCTTATTTCCCCGGAGCCCCGACCACGGGCGCCGCCTCCGGCGTAACGGCGTCGTCGGCGACCGTCGCGGGGTCGGTCAACCCACTGGGAGCCTCAGCGAGGGTCTTCTTCCAGTTCGGCACGACCACGGCGTACGGGAGCGTGACATCAGCGCAGACGATCGCTCCCGCCAATGCGCCGGTTTCCTTCTCCGCGACGATCAGCTCACTGCCGTCCGGTACGACGATCCACTACCGCGCGGTGGTCCAGACGGACCTCGCAACGCGCAACGGCGGCGACCGAACGTTCACCACGTCGTGATCGTTCAGTGCGGGCGGTGACCGGTTCGATCCGGTCGCCGTCCGCGCCGCAGTGCTTGACGAGCGTCACGTCCGGCTCTACGTTTGACCGCGCCGCGGCCGCGGGAGGCGAGTCGTCGCACGGGGAGTGTTGATGCGAATCGGGGCGGTGGTCGGATTGGCGTGTGCCGGAGCCGTGGCGCTCGCGGCCGCCCCACCCGCCGTCGCCGCCGCCGGCGACGACGCCGCCGACGTCGTGCTCGGCCATCAAGGGTTCGGCGGCGGCTATCCGACCGAGTGCGCGGTTCCTCCGAATGCATCTTCGCTCTGCCAACCGATGCAGTCGGTCGTGGACGGCGCCGGGAATGTGTGGGTGGCCGATTACGGCAACAGCCGTGTGCTGATGTTCCCGCGCGGATCGACCAAGGCGACGAAGGTGCTCGGAACGGACGGGAGCTTCACCACCGGCGAGCCGCCGCCGTCGGACTACCCGGGGCCCGGCGACAGCTGCAACGACCAGCGGGGTACGGCGGGCGCGGACACGCTGTGCCAGCCCGAGGGCCTCGCGATCGATCGCGCCACCGGCACCCTGTACGTCGCAGACACCTACAACAGCCGCGTGCTCGTCTACTTCAACGCGGCTTCGAAGACGGGTAACTCGCCGGCTGATCTCGTTCTCGGCCAGCCCAACTTCGCCGGCAGCGATGCCAACAACGTCGCCGGCGGAGGCACCGCGCCGTACGTCTGTCCGGACTCCACGAACGACCGTGCGACCCAGTGCACGCTGAACGAGCCCGAGTCGGTGAGCCTCGACTCGGCCGGCGACCTGTTCGTCGCCGACACCTTCAACAACCGTGTTCTGGAATGGGCCAAGGCGACGCTCAGCCACTTCGGGGCCGGCGCCTGCGCCTCGAGCTGCTTCATCCCGGCGACACACGCGTGGGGCCAGTACGGCAGCTTCGAGACGGCCGACCCGAACAACCCCAATGTTCCATCGGCCTACGCGTCGAACTGCCGCGTTCCCGCACGGGCCAGCGCGTGCACGATGTTCATGCCCTCCGACGCGATCGTCACGGGCAGCCACCTGGTCGTCGCCGATTACGCCAACAACAGGCTGCTCGACTTCCCCTCGGCGCTCGGCCATCCCGCCACCCAGAACGCGGCCGCCGTCTACGGCCAGCCGGCCGCCGCGGCCAACTCGAGCAACGAGGGATCGCTCACCCCGACGGCCGGCACGGTCTGGAACCCAGAGCGCCTGGCGGCGGACGCCGCCGGAGACCTGTGGGTCGCCGACGCGCTCAACTCGCGGGTGCTCGAGTTTCCGCCCGCGGGCACCGCCGGCGCCACGACCGCGGGACGGGTCCTCGGCCAGCGCGGAAGCTTCACGACCAATGACCTCAACGGATACGGGCTCGACGCCCGCGCACTGGCCGTCCCGGCCGGCGTCAGCGTCGACGCGTCCGGAGACGTGTGGGTGGCGGACTCGGACAACAGCCGCGTGCTGGAGTTCGCAGGGCCGTTCGGCGCGCCGCCCGCGGTGCACGCGCAGCCCGCTGTCCCACCCCCACCGCGCGCCGCCCCGGCGACTTCGAGCCGGCCGCTGGCGATGATCCGCCCGGCCGATCTGACCGCGCTGCAGTCGAAGGTCTCGGCGAACGACCCGACCTGGACGCGGGTCAAGACGGACGCCGAGGCGAACGCCACCGACACGATCTACCCGTACGTCCATCGCGACCGCACGGACGAGCCCCCGAACACGCTGTTCTACGACTACCAGGGCTCCAACTGGCTGGACGCGACAATGAGCCTCGGGCTGGCGGCGCTGATGCGGCCCTCGAACACCGCCTACTCGAGCCAGCTGGCGAGCCTCGCCGACGAGATGCTCGCCTCTCAGATCCGCCCGCAGAACCTGTTCCCGAGCGGGCTGCCGCCGATCGAGGTCGACGACTACTACCCGACCCGCAACCTCGGACCTTCGATCGGGGTGATCTACTCGTGGCTCCACGACGGGCTCGGCGCCGCGCGCCGCGCCCGGATGGTCAAGCTGATGAACGCCTGGTTCGCCGACCTCGCCCAGAACGGCTACGAGGTCAACGACAGGGCCGACGGCAACTACATGTTCGGGCACGCGCTCGCCGCCGCGTTCATGGGCTACGCGTCGCTCGGCGAGAACTCGACCGCGCAGGAGATGATCGACTTCGCGCGGATCCGGTTCGACGGCACGCCCTCGAATCTGCTCCCGTCCAACTACCGCCCCGCAAACCACCTCGACCAGGTGTTCGGCGGCGGCTACACCAGCACCGCCGCCCAGACCGCGATCTCGAACGGCGGCAGCACCGCGGGTCTGCTCGGCGCCCCGTTCAAGGCCGGGTTCGACTTCCAGGGCTGGGCATACGGAAGCGGCACGTTCGAGCGGATGATCGACTACATGGTCCTTGTCCGGGCGGCCGGCGGTCCGGACTTCACGCAGCCGGGGACCACCTCGACCGACCACTGGAACTGGCTCGACGCGATCCTGCACGGCCTCAAGGCGGCGATGCTCCCGAACAACTTCGAGGTCGACACGACCGGCGACTGGGGCGGCGACGTCGGCGGTGTCGTCGACCCCGGCCTCACGCTCCGGCTCGCGTCGGCGCTGGCGGGTAAGCCCGACGGGCCCCAGGCCGAGCACTTCAACTACTCGGAGATCGCCAAATCCCCGTTCCCCGATGTCGGCAGCGTGTCGCCCGCGCCGTGGGAGGACTTCTTCTACGGCGATCCCAAGCGCCTGTCGTCGCCGCTCGCGACGCCCCTGTTCTACTCGGGTTTCAACCTCCCCTACCCCCACGGGACGAACCTCCCGCCTGACCACGCCGTCCCGTACTTCCTGATGCGCAGCGACACCGGGACGTCGGCGACCTGGGCGTCGTTCAACGCCGGCTCCGCGTACTACGACGACCATCAGCACTACGACGCCGGCACGGCGTTCATCCAACACGGCAACGATCCGCTCCTCGTCGACGCCACCGATTGGAAGTGCGACGGCCCGGCCTTCTGTACCGAGGGGATCCTCGGCAACTCGACCGAGCTCAACGAGTCGGCCCAGGCGAACACCCTGTGGTTCGACGACTTCGGCGACGCGCAGTGCACGGACGAGCAGTACTTCGGCGGCCAGGGCCCGTACGGCAAGGACCAGATCGTGGCCGCGGAGCAGGGCGCCGCGGACACCTACGTCCGCACCGACCTGACGAGCGCCTACTCCTCGCCGTATGCGACCGGGTGCAATCAGACCTCATCGGTCTCCAGCGAGCTCGCCAACTACTACCGCAGCTTCGTGTTCGTCCCCGGAGCCAGCGTGTTCGTGATCCTCGACCAGCTCAAGGCGAGATCGTCCGCCGATCACCACGGCCCGTACCTCAAGCATCTCAGGTGGCACTTCCCAAAGGCGCCGACGGTGTCGGGCAGCTCGGTGCACGTGCTGAACGGCAGCTCGGGGCTGTGGATGGACGCCGTCGCGCCGACCTCGGCCCAGCTCACCGCGGTCAACGAGACGAGCAACCCCGACGGCTGCGACAACGGCTCCAGCCCGTGCGTGCCATGCGACGGGAAGGCCGACGGGCTGACGATGAACTGCACCCCGTGGGGCGACGACAACGCATACACCTACCGGATCGAGGAGCGGTATCCCGGCAACCCGCTCGCCGAGACCTTCCTCAACGTGTTCCAGTCGGGCGCGAAGGGCTCGGCCAACCCCACGACGGTCGCGGTCAGCAGCGCCAACGGCAACATGACCGGAACCCGAATCGTCCAGTCGGGCGGCGCGGTCACGTACGTGCTGTTCAACGCCGGCGCGGGTCAGACTCCGACGCCGATCTCCCGGACGAGCTTCACCGGAGCTACGAGCACCGCCAGGTACGTCCTGGCCGGCATGACGCCGAGCGCGCGCTACGCGGTCACGACCTCCGGCGCGACCGTATCCCTGACTCAGGCCTCGAACGGCACGGTGCTCGCAACGCCGGCCGGCGTGCTCAACTTCACCCTCGGCTGACGGCCGGCGGCGCTAGTCGTGGATCGTCACCGCGGAGCCACCGTAGGCCTGCGCCTGGTCAACGGACACGATCTCACGGCCAAGCGGCATCAGCGAGACCGGGATCATCTTGAAGTTCGCGATCCCGAGCGGGATCCCGATGATCGTGATGCACTGGACGATCCCGGTGATCAGGTGCAGCAGGGTCAGCCACCACC
This sequence comes from uncultured Solirubrobacterales bacterium, assembly GCA_963788565.1. Lineage (GTDB taxonomy): Bacteria > Actinomycetota > Thermoleophilia > Solirubrobacterales > Solirubrobacteraceae > Palsa-465. The sequence goes on from CAWBHJ010000005.1 coordinate 56,732, forward strand.
CGAACAGCAGGAACCAGAGGATGTTGCCGATTCCCGAAGCGACGCCGGCGTCCGCGCGTCTCACAACCGTGCGGCCGAATGGCCACAGCGCGAACAGCGCGATCCGGAACGCCGCGATCCCGAACGGGATGGTGATGATCAGGATGCAGGCGATGATCCCCGCGAGCACGTAGCCGATCGCCAGCCAGAGGCCGCCGAACACGAACCAGATGATGTTCAGGATGAGGCGCATCGCTCGCAAGACTAGCCGTCGGTGGCTGAACCAAGCCGTCGGTGGCTGAACCAAGCTCCGGCTGCATCTTCCCTTCGCCCTCAGGTACGGAGGGTCCTAACGCGCAGTTCTATACTGCGCCGAACTCGCGGCTGTAGCTCAGTTGGCTAGAGCGTCTGCTTGCCATGCAGAAGGTCGAGGGTTCGAGTCCCTTCAGCCGCTTCACAAAAGCCCCGGTAATCCGGGGTTTTTTGTTGCCCACTGACAGCTCAGGATGAACCAGGCCAGCCATTTCCAGCGCTTGGTTCCGGATTGGTTCCGGAAACTCATGGTCCCACGCGCCCGTTTGCTTGCGTCTTGTGCCCCCGATGAGCCGCGCTCCTACCTGTCTCAGCGAGTCTGTTCCGGATTGTTCCGGAAACTCCCGCGCGGCAAAGTCCCTGTCGTCTGCCGACGTCCCTCCGATCGGGGTCGACCGTTCAAGCTTTTTTGTAGACGTCGGCGGCTCGGGCTTCGCCGTTGTAGATCGCCCGAGCCTCGGCGAGCGTCCAGCCCAGTGTCTGCTCGAGGATCTCGGCGGCATCCTTGCCCATGTCGAGGACCTGCTGGTAGACGGCGAGCGTGAGCGTCGGGTCGGTGTGACCCATCAAGTACATCGCTCGGCGCGGGGGCACGTCGCACACGGCAAGCATTGAGGCAAATGTGCGATGACCTGTTAGTCGATGGGCGCCTAGGATCGGTGCATGCGCCCCGCACGGCGATTTTGGAAGACGACAACGGTCTGGACCGTCGCCGGATCGGCCCAGACCACCCAGGACGCGGTCTCTTCACTCGAGCTCCGAGGACGGATCGGGGAGGGTCAAGACGCGGAGCTCTAGTTCGACACGGACCGGCTGCAGCTGTTCGACCACGAGAGCGGCCGCAGCCTGCTAGGGGGACGCCCCGTCCCAGTCCGCGCAAGCAGTCGCCGCGTGAGCGCGTTCGCGTCTAAGGCGGTCCGACCTGCGAGGGACGCGTCGGCGCTGCTCCGAATCCCCCGAGCAAGCCCGACAAGCCGGGATCTTCGAAGCCGCTTTGTATCGGTCGTTCGGTGACCAGGAGTCGGTCGTCGTCCGCCCGGCACCGACCGGTGCGGCCTATTTTTCGTCAAGGTCCAGCAGTCCGTCCTCGTCGAATATCGGGGCCGGTGGTGCTGCGCGACGCTCGGCCTTGGCCAGGGTCAGCTGGTTGGCCTCGAGTCCGAAATAGAACGTCCCGTCGGACTTCACCACGCTGGGCACGGCGGCAAACGCGAAGGTGACCGGCTCCGGTCCCTCAAATCCCACAAAGTCGCTCGAGTCTTTGTGCCATTTCACGGTCGCGTCGGTCGTGCCAATGATGTCGCTGATGGCATCGATCTTTACGTCTAGCGACTGTCCGCCCTGTACAGAGCTCCGCACCCCAAAGTGCCGGCTCGTCAAGGTCCTGGTCAGAATGAACATCCGCACCTTCGAATCCTCGAAGAAGATGCGAGCGGCTGGGGACGAGCGGCGCACGCTAGACCCTACGAGCGCCTCCCCTAGCGCAGCGACGTCGATCTCGTGCTGCTCGACGTCTCGGACCTCGAAGGACATCCCGGTTGCTCCTTTCCACAACGTAGCGGTGGCGCTCGCGCCGGGAAGCGGTAGGCCCAAGGCATGTAGAAATGTCGCCGTCAACTCGATGCCGAGACCGACGTCCACCTCCGCGGACCGCGTACCCGCCATCTCTGTCACCGAGTTGCACTTGATGGCTGGTAGCTCGATTGGAGCTTCGCGCTCGAGCAGCGCAAGGAGGCCCCCGCGCCGCTCGGCGCGCCGCTTGCGCGCCGCGATCACATCCGTCGGCGCGATCCCTGAACGCGGGGCTTGCACGGTGTTGCACCGGTAGACCTCCCGGACCCGTGAGGTGAACGGATCCTCGCGTGGGCACAGGCGAAACGGCATGTCTGGTCAGCTCCCTTCTTCACTAACGGACAAAGAGCAGCAGCAGAATTAGGACGACGTTGAGTAGGACCGAACACGCGAGCAGAACGCTGACGCGTAGGGTCCGGGCGCGCAAGCTCACCAGCGTGCCCCACTCCTTAACACTCACAGCGGACTGCTCCAGAAACGCTTGCTCGACCTGGGTCAGCTCTTGGCCGCGGACCGACGAGCGAGTCGATCGTAACTCCGCGGCACCGAGCAAGAGCCGGCTGTCGTTGCCCTCACGGTGCCAACGGACTGCGGCGAGCTGCCAGGCGCTCAGAGTTCTTTCGCGCCAGCGCTGGTTGTCTCCGATAATTGCGTCGATCAAACGGTCATGTGACAGCTCATACCACACCCCGTTGTGGCGAGGGTCGACTCGGATCAGGTAGCGGTCCTGCATGACCTGCAGCGCGCTGTCTGGCTCAGCGATGTGCGGTTTGGTGGTGGTCTGGCTTCGTAGGAGCTGAGGCGTGAGCAGCTCCTCTTCCACCCAGTCACGCAGTACGCGCTCGGCGTGCGTCTCCTTATCGGCCGCCTTGCGAATCGCGCGGCTGTAATAGCGGGCGATCGCGGTCTCGAGCGGCTGGAAGGCGGCGACGTCGGAGAGCGTAATGGTTCTGAACGCTTCGCCCTGGTCTTCGGAAAGCTTCCTCCAGAGGTTGTCGCACACCACCTGGAGGAGGACCGGCTCGACGAAGTTGCCCTCGTGCTCGGTTGGATCGCCCGAGGCCGAGTCGACTCGAACCATGCGGAGATCTCTGACGAGCTCAGCCGCCGCAGCGTCCTCAAAATCAACGCCGCGTCTTGCCGCGGGCCCTTGCGCTGCCAATAGGGCGGCCTCGCTCTCGAGCGCGTCGAGTCGGTAGGTTGACCGAAGTTGGCCAGGCACGAGGCGCAGAAAGCGGTCGAGGCCTCCGATGAAATCCTCTCGCATCGCGAACAGCGCCCATCGGTGGCTCTGCGCGAGCGCCTGACCCAACTGCTCGAAGAACTCCTTCTGACCCTCTTGGTCGGTAGGGTCGACGGTCAATATCTCCTCGAACTGATCAAAGACCAGAAACTGCTGCGGCTTTCCATCGTGCCCGTCGGCCAACCTGTCGAGGGCGCCGTCGAGCGTCCAACCCCTCAGCTCGGCTTGACCGTCGGCCTGATCGCCATACATGGAACAGACTGCGCTGTACACATATCGATTACCCCGGAGATCGTGCGGTGGCGGATTGCCGACGCGAATTGCCGCGAAGTGTGGTTCCATGCTCGCGCAAATCTGGAAGCCTCGATCGACCATGGTCGGAACGAGTCTTGTCTGTACTAACGAGGTTTTGCCGGCCCCAGACGGCGAGTGCAACATGACGATACGTCCAGCCAGAAGCATGTTGAGCAGTCCCTTCGTCTCACGCTCTCGGCCAAAGAAGAGCTCACCCTTTCGGAAAGGACGTGGCCCGACGTAAGGGTTTGCGGGTGGCTCCCGCGGTTCAGTTGACTCCACCTTGGCACGAGAGGAGTCGGTCATGGGGCTGGCTTTCTGTCGCGAAGCTCGTGCAGGAAGTCCATGCAAGTGCCCCAATAGATATCGACATGGTCATCACCGAAATAGCTCTCGAGAAAGCCCTGGGCGGCGTCGTGATCGATGGTCGTTGTCTCGGGCCGGAGCTGGACGCCGACATGCCTTGTTGAGTACTCCTTTGATCGTCCTTGAAACCCCTTGAGGCTTTGAAAGAGAACCCGGAACTCCCAGTCCGCGAGCCCGTAGCCGATGAACATCAGCGACTGCGCCGTCAGCGCCATTTTCACGCACCCCGGAAGACCCTCGCCTTTATCCACGCGCTTCATCCACGCGCGAAGCCACGCGAAGTAGTCGTCTTCGGTGATTACTGTCGACTCCTTCCGGTCGATAGTCCCGAAGAGGTGGTAGACAAGCGGCTCGCGAACATCGATCTCCGGCGGTAGGTCATCGGGATCCTGGATCTGACGATGCCAGTCGAAATAACGAATCAGCGGCGAGCGCCCGGCGTCGGTAAGCGCATCCTCCAGAAGGCTGGTCCAGCTGGTCGTGATGTAGATCGGCAGACGCAGTGACGCGAGGATCGCGTGGAGCTCATCGGACTTGTGTTGCGATCGATATCGGTCGCCTACCGCGCTGATCAAGCTTGCCAGCGGGTCGTCCGCCCAATTAAGTCCCGGCAAGTGCTGCTCGTAGTCGTCCCGCAGGTGGCGTCGGAGGTATTGCCGCAGTTCCATGCCCGGCATGTCCGGGCCGCTGTCAACGCTTAGAAACTGTGCGACGGTGGCGAGGTCGCGCTGGCTTGGCTCCGAGACGGGCATCTGCCTTCGCTCGACCCAGTCTTGCGCGAGCGCCTCGCGGTGAGGCAGGATCCCTTCGCCAGCGACCCCAGAACCGATGACGGGCGTACAGGCACCGTCGTCAATACGCGTCCACAGGTCCCGGAAGCGCCTGAGCTCCTTCCCGCCGAAGCGTGGCTTGTACCAGACCCTGGCCCGCTTCAAGCGGGAATAGAGCACAGGCATCCACCAGTCGGGCCGGTCGCTGATCGCCGCCCGAGCGACGGCCACCGAACGATCCGCCAATCCATCCGTCAAGAGCTCAGAGAAGAACTTCGACAGGAAGGTGCGCGCCGAGGTCATGGAGATCTCTCCCTGCATCGCGACGACAATCGGGACGCCCGCTGTCGCCAGCATCGGACCCAACGCACTCAGGGGCGCGTCCGGTGACGATAGGTACTCGTCGCCGGGGCCACCCGAGTTGCAGGCGCAAAGCACGCCGATCGCCGGAGCCGACGGCAGGTCAGCGATTCTGTTCGCTAGATCCCGGCCTTTGATCAGGTCGGCATCGCCACTCTCGTCCTCGAGGAACAGAGCGGATCCTTGATCGTCGATCTGTCCATGGCACACCACGTACAGCACGTCGATTCCCCCGCGTAGCACCTCGATGATGTTGGAGACGGTCGGACGCTCGCTCTCGCCCCGCGCGAGGGCTGTAACCGTCATACCCGTGAGTGCCTGCCTGGCAAGTTGAAGCTCACTGGCAACCTCCACAGGGGCCAGCTCCGGGGCGCCGAGGGGAGTCCAATCGGCGGCGTCAGAGGGATCGGCCACGGCCACGAGGGCTCGGAACTTGCCCGCGCGCGCCCGGGAGGCAGCTTCCGCCCAGCCCGGACCTTCGAGGAGCCGAGAAAAGTGAATGTTTTCGTTGGTCGTAAGACGGAACGTCGTTCCCGGCGCTCGCATCACTTCCCAACGGATGGCCTGATAGCGCGCAGGTGCCCGGTGATCGATCAGCAGGCGTACCTGAACCGGCTCCTCCCGCGGCGGCGCAAGCGCCCGATCAAACAGGCCCCGTATGTCGGCGTTGTCAAACAGCATCTTGCTCAACGCCGCTGCGTAGCGCGTTTCATTACCGACGAGCTCGCGCAGAGTTGTTGTGTTGAAGCGAAGTGGCGATCCTGAAAGATCGACACGATCCAGGGCGCTGTCAGGATCGTCGTAGATCAGCATCGCGTCGAAAGAGTCCGACGCCTCCGACCAACGCAAGATCACGTCCAGATTTGCACCCCGACTCGGCATGACTACGGTGAGCCCGAAGCAAACCCGCGGGTGGCGCGCACTCCGTACTGAGACCCGGTGATCGTCTCCCAGTCGGGCGGCTCCCTACTAGCGGGCTCGTGGAGTAGGCGGCGAATCCGTTCGGTCAGGCGCGGCCGGTGGAGTGCGAGCGGGGTGCTGCAGCGAGGGCAGCGCTCGCGCCACTGCTTGATCGAGTGGGGATGGAAGCTTGCGCGGCAGTGCTGGCACTCGACGTAATGCATGGCTGCTTGTCGATAACGAGCGACAGCCCTTCGATCGGCATTGGGCTTGAGGGGCGCCGGCCAAGGCTTTGGCGGGCCAACGCCCGGCGGCAAGATCGCATAGGCGAGGCTATTAGTCAAGTGTGCTGACTAATCATGCTCACGGTCCTACCGAATGTCCGGTGCTGCAGTCGCGAGGCTGGAAATGACTCCGGAAAAATGAGATGATTACTCAAGAAGAATGAGTAATCGCCTTCCATGTGGCAGGGCCTCGAAGCCTCTGGGCATCGGTGGCCCAGCTGGGCGAGCCCACGGAGCACGATGAGCAACGGGCTACAGCGAATCGAGCACGTCGTGGTGCTCATGCTCGAGAACCGCTCGTTCGACCACATGCTTGGTTATCTGTCCCTGGAGGCCGGTCGCGCCGATGTCAATGGGCTGAAAGCGGAGATGAGCAACCAGGCCGGAGGCCATGACTTCCCGATCCATCACCTGGCGGCGACCCACTTCGCCAGCGAGCAATTAGACCCCGACCATTCGCCGGCGGGCGTCGATCGGCAGATCAACGGTGGGCGGATGGATGGCTTTGCCGATAGCTACGCGGCCACCCTCGCCGCGCGCCAGGTCCCAAATCCGGACCCTGGGGTCGTGATGGGGTACTACAACGCGGCCGACCTGCCGGTCTTCGATCATCTCGCTGAGCAGTTCTGCGTATGCGATCGCTGGCATAGCTCGGTCGCTGGAGCGACTTGGCCGAACCGCCTCTACGCGGTCACGGGCGGCGCCGACGGCACGCGCGAGGACCAGAAGCCGCCGCTCTACGACCGGTTCGCGTTCGTCCGCCACCTGGACGCCGCCGGCGTCTCCTGGCGCTGGTACTCGTATGACGTTGGGACGCTTCACTGCGCTGATCGTGAGTACCTGGTCGGCCATCACGAGCGCTTCGCGTACGTCCAGAAGCTCAAGCTGACGCTCCAAGCGCAGGCCGAAGAGATGCCGTTCGTCGACGAGGACGCCGCGAGCTTCCTAGAGGATGCCGCCCGCGGTCAGCTGCCGGCGGTGTCCTGGATCGACCCAAACTTCAAGGACCTCAACCTGGTCGGGTCGCCACCGAACGACGATCACCCGCCCTCCGACGTTCAGGAGGGGCAGGAGCTCGTGTTCCTGATCTACAACGCGTTGGCTACCAGCCCACTCTGGGGTAAGACCCTCCTTCTCGTCGTCTATGACGAGCACGGCGGGTTCTTTGATCATGTCGATCCGCCCGAGAACCCGCCCGACGATGACCCACGGGTCTTCAATCGATACGGCGTTCGGGTGCCAGCACTCGTGGTTTCACCCTGGGTCACCGCCGGCGAAGCCGCGCACACACTGTTCGACCACGCCAGCATCATCAAGACGATCCTCTTGCGGTTCTGCCGCGGCGAGCTGGTGGACCGCTCGCGTGTCGGTGCCCTCGCCCACTGGCTGGATCCGGGGCACCCCCACTACATGGGCAAGCGGGTGGCCAACGCCGCGGATGTGGGGGGCTTACTGAGCCGGGATACGTCGAGGCCGCCGCCCGATCGCAGCCAGCTGATCGGTTGGGTCAGCGAGCGGCACGCGGCGCGAATGAGACGGCTCCTGACGGCGCCCGCAGAGATGTTGCGGCCAGCCGAAGAACACGCAGTCACTGACCTCCAGGCGGGCATCCTTGCGGCCACGCAAGAGCTCCACGCCCGAGGGCAACCAGCGAACCAGCCCTAGGAATGCGCGCATGCCTCAAGCCAGTACAACACCTCAGCCCCAAAGCAACGGCGCTGAGGGCCCGGGTACTCCATCGGACGCTGCCTCGGCCTTCGAGAAAGCGCTCCTTGCTGCGATGAAAGCCAGCCCGGCGGATACCGCCGACCCCCGCGTGAGCGCTGCATTCGCGCTCGGATGGCAGATGGCCGAGCTTTACCGTCCGCAGCTACGACACAAGATCGAAGCCGCGCCGGAGGACCTTCCGGGGCTCGGTTCGCTCGGTGACGATCAGCGAACGACGATCCTCGTGAATCAGATCGAGGCTGCCCTGGCGAAGCTTTCGGCACTGATCTCTGGAGCTGGGCTTGCCCCGCCCTCGTTTGAAGCGGTGCAGGCGGCGGTTGCCGGACCACGAGCACAGCTGCAGCAGGCCGTGCTGGCCGCGCACGTGCAAGTGCTCGGCGTTCTCACGGCGACCGACTTCAAGCTTGGTAAGGCCTACGGGCTAGGCCGAGCACTGGCCGACACCTGCCGAAAGCCGAAGTCGGACGTTGACGTGAAGGTCGAGCTGGGCCGTTACCGGATCGCCAACCTCCTCAAGTGGCTCGACGACCTATCAACGGCCTTCCCAGCCCACGCCGCACACTCCGTCTACAGCTCCCTGAACACCTGGTGTGACCGAGCCGAGCAGCAGTCATTGCCCGAAGGGACCTTGGCCGTCCTGCGCCGCCAGGGGGAGCTGTGGCGCGCACTGCTATCGGGCGAGAAGAGCTGCAGCCAGACGCTCGAGATCGGGAACTACCTCGACGCCGCTCGCGAGCTGGCCAGGAAGATGAGGTCGACGCTGATCGCCGTCATTGCCCGGTTTCCCATACTCGCCATCCTGACGCTCGTACTGATCGGCGGCGGCATCGCTTTATTGGCTGTGGGTGGCGGCGCGCATATCGTGGCGGGCGCGACCGCACTGTTTGCGGCGTTCGGGTTGACTTGGAAGGGGTTGGGTGGCGCGCTCGGTCAGTTGGCCGGGAAGCTTGAACAGCCGCTCTGGGGTGCGGTCCTCGACCAGGCGATCGCCGGAGCAATCACCCTTGCGCTTCCGGGCAGCGACAATGCAAATGACTACCGAGGCCGTGGCGAGCTGGCCCAGCAGATGGCCAGGTCACCAACTAGCCCTAGCGCTCAGAGCTCAGCCGCAGGATCTCGTTAGCGCCACCTGAGGCTCATGTGATGGGCAGACGGTCGGCACCGAGTCCAGGAGAGCACCCTCCCGGCCGACCCTTACCCCGGTGGCTCCTCGGTCGGCTGTGCGGCACGCAGTGAATTTGCCAGCTTGGCCCGGGCTCGGTGAAGCCTGATCTTTACGGTCCCGACGGGGCATCCCACGGCGCTTGATATCTCTGAGTCCGTCTTCCCGGCCCAGTAGCGCAAGAAGATTGCCTCCTGCTCGCCGGCGGACAGAACAGCGACTGCTTTGGCGATGTCGAGTCGCTCCGGTGCGCTGGCGATCTGGTCGAGGCTGACGATTGCCTCATGCCCGTCGAGTGGAACGTGCTGGCGCCGGCCGGCGATGCGCAGCGCCTCATTGCGGGCGATCGCCCTGACCCAGGCCTCGGGTGGGCCGGAGCAGCGGCTGGCGCGCCGCCAGGCACGGAGCGTCGCCTCCTGAGCGGCATCGTGAGCGCTTTCGGCGTCGAGATAGCGGCGTGCCTCACGCAGGGCGAGCAGACGAAGAGCTGTCCAGTCCCAGCTGCCAACCTCGCGATCACTGGCAGCCGCGCCCCGCCCAATTGATCGAGCATACTGATTGATGAAACCAGTTGAGCTTCTCGGTGGGTCAACGATCTATGACCACCGAAACGATCGCGCTCACCGAAGCTGGCGAGGCGTACGACGCTCTCGCTCCGGCCTACGACCTACTGACCCGCGGGTACGCCTACGATCGCTGGCTACCGGCGCTCGAGCAGCTTGCGCACGATCAGGGCCTGCGCGGTTCGCGACTACTCGATGTGGCTTGCGGGACGGGGGAGAGCTTCCTGCCTCTACGTGAGCGGGGCTACGAGATCACCGCCTGCGACGTCTCGGCCGCGATGCTTGCCCGGGCTCGCGCGAAGGCTCCAGATGTCGTTCTGCACGAGCTCGATATGCGCGAGCTACCCGCGTTGGGCAGCTTCGACCTCATCACGTGCATCGATGACCCCCTCAACTACCTGCTTGACGAGCATGAACTCGAAGCAACGTTGCGAGGCTTCGCCAGGAACCTGGCCCCTGAGGGTATTGCCGTCTGGGATCTGAACACTCTCGCTCAGTATCGGGGTCAGTTCGCCCGTGATCACATCGTGGCCGACGAGGACATGTTCGTTGCCTGGCGAGGTTGGGCGAGCGGTCCCGAAAGCCCGCAGGGTGCGGTGATCGAGATCACGATCGAAATCTTCGCCGATGATGGAGATGGAGCCTGGCGGCGGGAGACCTCGATTCATCGTCAGCGCCACTGGACTCGCGAGACGGTCGGCCGATTGAGCCAAGCCGTCGGGCTGGAGTTGGTCGACGTCCGCGGCCAGCACCCCGGCGTCGTCATCGAGCCCGAGCTCGACGAGCTCGTCCACACCAAGGCCATCTACTTGGCCCGGCTGAAAGGAGAGCGTATGCGCATCGGTGGCCCCTAGACGAACGAGCGGCGGCTGGGCCCGACTCGGTGCGGATCACGTGTCGGGTCCAGCGTGCTTACCAATGGCACGACCACTGCGTCGCGTAGCCTTGAATGATCGCCGCGCCGCCCCCGATCACGAACATTGACGATCCACGCTGGGTCCGCGCCATCGCTCACCCTCTCCGGATCAGGCTTTTGGCGATGCTCGACGAGGAGCCAGCCAGTCCCGTCATGCTCGCTAACAGATTCGAGGACTCCCTCGGAGTGATCTCGTATCACGTTCGCACGTTGTACGAGCTCGGCCTACTCGATCTGGTGAGCACCCGTCAGCGCCGGGGCGCGACTGAGCACATCTATCGCGCCCGCGCTCACCCTCGGTTCACGGACGCAGCGTGGGACCAGCTCGGGACGGTGCCCAAGCAGCGCATGATCACGGCCTGTTTGGAGCAGATCCACGATTACGCGACGCGTTCGGCCGCGGCCGGCGGGTTTGATCCCGCTGACGCACACTTCACCCGCACCCCGCTGAAGCTCGACGAGCGAGGCTGGACGGAGCTGGCGCGGGCGTCCAAGGAGTGGCTGCGTGAAACCGCTCGGATCGAAAAGGCGGCGGCGCGCCGGCTCAAGGCAGATCCCGACGTCGCCATCGACGTTGGTCTGGTGATCCTTCTCTTCGAGGCGCTGCCCTTCAGCGCCGAGCTGTCCTCCGCGCCGAAACGCTCGCGCATGTCAGCGTCGCGCCGCGGCGGCGCGCGCCCGGCCACCCACGCTAATTCGCGGCGCCCGGCGGACCCTGGCTGACGCGGCGCAGCTTCAGGCCGGGCCGCCCACACTACGCGCGCTAGCGATCACGCCACCCCCGGCTTTCCTGTGAGCGAGCGGGCCCCAGTCGAGACGCACCGTGGCCTCCTTCCTCCGGATCGCATCCGCATTCGCCCTCCCTTTCGCATGCGTCCGAGCTGCTGTTGATGCGCGGTCCGGTGGCAACAACCTGATCGAGCGGCGCCGGTGGCCGTAGACGTCCTGGTGGGCAACACTTGCTGGATGGGGTATGCGTTTGACCGGCTGGGTTTCTTGCAGTTCGAGCAGTTGTGCGCGGCCTTGTTCGAGCTCGAGGGCGGCGTGCCGCGGGGCGCGTGGTCTGGCGAGGCGGATGTGTGTCGCACCGTGTTCAGCGGCTCGCCGCTCCTCCCTCCGCTGGTGTCGCACCTGGCGCCGGCGCCGGTGCTCGTGCTGTGCGCTTGGATGCGCATCCGTACCGAGCAGGAGCTGCTCGGTGCGATTGCTCGCATGGCCGACCGGCGGGCAGCGGATCTGACTCTGGCCGCCTCGTTCGTGCTTGTGACAAACGTTGACCTAGACGAGCAGGTGGCGCTGATGGTGTCCGAGCAATTGGCGCACCGGCTCGAGATGAGGGTGCTTGGGCCCCGCCAGCTCGCCGAGCGGCTCGACGCGCGGGAGGAGCTTCGCCGCATGATGCCGTCGGTGCTCGGTCTGCGCGACTTGCGAGGATTGATCGCGCCCGCGGTCGCCTCACGCTCGACGCTGGATCGGACAGCCGCGGACGAGTTGGCCCGCGTGTTTGTGCCCACCGGCGCCTATCAGCGAGCAGTGTCGGTACTCGCGGCGCATCGGTTCGCGGTGCTGACAGGTCCGCCGGAGATGGGCAAGACGGCGATTGCGCGGATGGTCGGGCTCGCGCAGATGACCGCGGGCTGGGAGGCGCACGAGTGCATTCGTCCGGAGGACGTGTGGCGCCTGTTCGACGCGCGGCGCTCGCAGCTATTCATCGCTGATGACGCATTTGGCTCTACCGAGTACCGGCCGGACGCGGCTGAACGCTGGGCGCGGGAGATGGAGCGGGTCCTGCGCATGCTCGATGAGCGTCACTGGTTGATTTGGACTTCGCGGCCGGCCCCGCTTCACGCTGGGCTCCGGCGACTCCAACGCGAACGCGGCGCTGAGAACTTCCCCAGCCCCGGCAAGGTGCTGGTCGACGCGAGCCAGCTAATGCCGGACGAGAAGACGCTGATCCTGTTCCGGCACGCCAAGGCCGCCGATCTGCAGGAGTCTCTGCGTAACGTCGTGCGACGGCTCGGACCGAGCCTTGTCGCGCACCGGCACTTCACCCCCGAGCGGATCCGGCGGTTCGTTGTCACTTTGAGTGAGGGGCCGGTGCTGGACATCGAAGAGCTTGTGGACCGCGAGCTTGGTCACCCGACAGAGGCGATGCGCAGGTCGTTCGCCGCGCTCGATCGCGAGCACCGCGATCTGTTGATTTCGATGCTCGACACACCGCCGGGGCCGGTCAGCCAACGCGAGCTCGCGCAGGCATTGCGCCGCCATCACGACGGTGCTCTGCCGCGGCCACCGGCCGAACTCGTCGACCGGCTCACCGACCACTTTCTCAGGGTCGAAGACATGACGGTGCGATGGGTCCACCCGAGTTGGCGCGACCTCGTGATCGAGCAGCTGGCCGACGACGATCGCGCTCGGGCGCACTTCCTGCATCACGGCTCGGTACACGGGACACTGCTCGCACTATCGGTCGCGGGCGGTGCCACCGGTGCGCGACGATTCCCGTTGCTGAGGCGGGACGCCGACTGGGACGCGCTCACCGATCGCCTACACGAGCTGGTGCCGGAACTCGAGCAGGACCAGCTCGTGGCTTTGCTCGAAACCCTCGACGCAGCCGCCCGCAGACCCGGGAACGTCGAGCTGTACTCGCTCGCTCGCGTCGCGCTGAGCCGAGTTGCGCACCAGTGGGACAGCGGCCGCCGGCCGATCCCGCTTCCCGCTCTCGACGCGTGGATGGCGCTCAGGCGCGCGCTCCCAGGAACGATCCCGAGCCCAGCGATCGCGGTGACCTGGACCGAGCTGCTGCCAACCGGTCCACCGGACCTGACCAATCCCTCAAGCGTCGAGCGGTTCGCAGACTGGCTGACGCTCGCCACCGTGCTGAGCGCTTACGAGCCGCAGCTACTTACAAGGCTCAACTTCCCAGGGCCTTCTCGCGAACACATCGACCGACTGCTAGATGGTCTCGGTCTCGCGAGCCGCGGCGGGTTGGACGACCGCATCCGAGAGGACGCCGTCCGCGCCTTGGCGTGCACAGCTTCCCTGATCCCCGAGCTAACCGAACGAGCCGAGCTCTTCCAATACTCCCTCGCCCACTCACGCGTCTGGGATGACCCACCGCCGACGGGGTCGCAAGCCGAGCTCGAGCCGCCAGAGAACACGGGGCACTTAGATGTCCAAAGGGTGCTCAGTGACCTCTAGGCCACACAGGGCGATCGCCCTCGAGACTGGCACGACGTCGAGGCCGCGCTGGATGGTCGGATCGAGCTGGTGATGTCGCCGAAGCTGCTCTCCGAGGGTCTGGTCGCCGGCGCCCGGCCGCGCTTGGCGGGGTGCTCTGCCGCGCTCATTGGTGATGCCGCCGGGGCGACGATCCTGGCGGCGGGCGAATCGAAGACCAAGCCCGGCCTCAAAGGGGCTTCGTCTCGCTCGTGCGGCTTCGGTCGGACGCTACGCTTGCCCGATGCCGACCGGGTCTCACGTCGGTGGCGTCGACCCGCTTCCATTGCTGTTGACCCTCCTCGTGTTCGCACTGGCGCTGCTCGTGCCGGCGGTTCTCGAGCGCTTCTTCTCCTCTCCGGGACCTTCCCATCCAGACGCCGGCGACGAGGGAGGAGGAGGCCCGGACCTGCCCCCGAACCCGCTTGACCCTCCTCCAGGCGGCCTGCCACTGGACGTCGCGGAGCCGGCGCGCGTGAGGCTCCGCGACCATCCTCGCCTCGCGGACCGCCTTCCAGCCCGCCAGCGGCGGCCGGCGCTCGATCCATCGCGCAGTCCCCACCGCAGTTCACCGAGGAGCACGATGCGCGATCGGTACCGCTGATCGACGCCCCCCGGGCTTGAGCGCAAAGCATGTTGTAAGCCCATCGCCGATCTGGGCACTAGGACGGCAGATCGGCGGCGACTAGGAGGAGAGTTGGAGGTAGCGATGGACGAGGGCGATCGCGATGCCGCCCTCGCCGACGGCCGCTGCCACGCGCTTCACCGATCCGGAGCGGACGTCGCCGATGGCGAAGATCCCCGGGACGCTCGCCTCGAGAGCGAACGGCTCCCGATCGGCCTTCCAGTGTCCCGCCTCCGTCGCGTCGGCTCCCGTCAAGACGAAGCCGTGCTCATCGCGCCCGAGCTCCGGGGGGAGCCAGTCGGTCGCCGCTTCGGCGCCGATGAGGACGAACAGCGTGCTTGTCTCGCGTCGAGATGTCGTGCCGGTTCTTCGATCGATGACCTCGATCGCCTCGAGTCGTTCGTCTCCGTGCACCGCGACAACCTCGGATCGCGTCTCCACCCGGATGTTCGCTTTTGTGGCTATCTGCTCGGTGAGGTATTGAGACATGCTCGCTGCGAGCGACTCACCCCGCACGAGGAGTGTCACCGATCGGGCGTGGTTGGACAGGAAGATGGCGGCCTGGCCGGCAGAATTTCCCGCCCCGATCAGAAACACGTCGTTTCCCTGCGCGAGACCGGCGTCGCTGCGTGCCGCACCGTAGTAGACACCGGAGCCGACGAATCGATCGACCGAATCGAGCTCGAGGCGGCGCCACTCAACACCGGTCGCGAGGACGATCGACCTAGTTCGGAGAACGTCGCCTCCGTCCAGGGTGACGGCTAGGTCGGCAGGGTCGATGCCTTCGATCCGGCGGGTCACGACGATCTCGGCGCCGAGCCGCTTCGCCTGTTGCAGCGCCCGGCTCGCGAGCTCGTCCCCCGAAACGCCGAATGGGAACCCCGTGTAGTTCTCGATCCTGGTCGAGGTGCCGGCCTGCCCGCCCGGGGCGAAGGACTCGATCAGCCCCGTCCGCAGGCCCTCAGAGGCGCCGTTGACCGCCGACGTCAGACCGGCCGGCCCGCCGCCCACGATCACCACGTCGTAACGCTCACGGCCTGGCGCGACGGTCAGTCCGGCGACCGTGGCAACGACACGCAGCGTCGGCGCAACGAGCCGGGTGCCGTCCCGCAGCTCCACGACAGGATACGGGGCGGGCACGGCGGCTCCACCTCCGGCTCGTGCAATAGCGGCGGGATCGTCGGGGTCCAGGTGATCGTAGGGAATCTGGTTGCGCTCGAGGAAGCTCTCGGCGGCGTGGACTGCCGGGTCGAGGCTCGGGCCGATCACGAACATCGCGGGCTCGAGCGGCTGCGCGGTGGCGTTTCTGAGCATGTCCAGGCGCTCCACCGCGGCGGCGCCGACCGTTGCGGAGACCTCAGGGGACATGGCGGCGAGCGTGTGGAATACCTTGACGCTCACCTTCAGCACGCGTGACGCCTCGATGGCCCGCATGCTGGCGGGCAACGGCGTGCCGAGCGTCATCGGGATCTCGCCTCCGAGCTCTCCTGGGAGCCGAACACCGATCACCCGTTCGACCCCGTTCACGAGCTTCGTCAGCTCGGTCTTCCCCTCGACTACGACCGCCAGGAACCGGCCTTCGCCCTCGTGGGCCACATACTCCCCGGGGATCAGGTGGATGTCCTCGACCGCGCCGGCAAGGTACTCAAGCTCATTCTGCGCGAGCGACGAGAACAGCGGAATCGTGGCCAGCTCATCAACAGTGATCACGATTCCCTCACAACCTCTCCCCGGCGTCCCTGCAGCGCAAGCAGCTCAGGCAACGACTACCGCACGAGAATACCCGGGTCGGTGTTCGACCGATACCCCCGCCAGCGCCGCCGCCCCGACCCATAGGATGCGTGACGAGGGGAGCGCATGAAGAAGACGGGTAGCACTACGGTTCGATACGAGACGAGCACGACGATCGACCGACCCATCGACGACGTGTTCGCGCGATTGGCGGACCTGGATGGTTACGGAACATGGATGCACCGCATGGGCTTGTTCCGCCGGTCCGGCCAAACCTCTGACGGTCCTCTAGGCCCAGGAACCGCGTACTTCGACGCCACGAGGATGGGCACCTTCCGCGGTCAAATAACCGACTACCAGCCGCCGTCGCGGATCGCGTTCCGCGAGACCCTGCGGTGGTTCGGCTCCGACCTGATGGAGGCGCGGCCCGAGTACTTCCTCGAAGCGGACCGTGACAGGACAATCGTGCATCACGTCGCAGAGGGTGAGCTCTTCGGCTTGATGCGGTTGATGAAGCCCGTTGCGGCGCTGATGGCAAGAAGCGAGCGGACGCGAACCGTCGAGTCGTTGAAGCGCTCGCTGGAGTCGGGGTAGCCCCCCCTCACTCGAGCGAGTCGATCCAGCGTTCGAGCCGTCGTCCTTCGCGGGTCATGAGCCCTGGGTCGCGGAGAGTGTTGGTGAGGAGCGCGATCCCCTGGTACGCCGCGATCAGGGCGACCGCGAGGTCGCGTGCGTCGCGCCGTCCCATCGAGCGAAACTGACGCTCGGTCCACTCGATTGGGAGACGGATCAGCTCGGCACCGGCGCCGGCCAGCGCATCGTCGCGTTTGTCTAGTTCAGAGCAGAGCGTTCCCTGCGGGCAGCCATAGCGCGCCGTGAGCTCACGTTGGTCGACCAGCATCCGCACGAACGCTTTCAGGCGTGCCTTCGGGGTGCGGCGACGATCAAGCGATGCGAGCGTCGTCTGGATGTCCAGGGCGTGGGCGTCGATCGCCGCCGCGACGAGCTCGTCCTTCGTCTTGAAGTAGTAGTAGACGTTGCCGACCGGTACCTCGGCCACGGCGGCGATGTCCGCCAGCGTCGTCGTCTCGACGCCCTGCTCGTGCAGAACCTGGCGGGCGGCCGCGATCAGCCGCTCGCGCTTTCCCGACTTCGGTGCGAGCTCCGTCGGGCGACCTGTCTCTGCTAAGTCAGTCATCTCACTAGAGAGGATAGCCCGTCCTTCGCAGCGGCAACTTGGCATCTGCTAAGTTAGCTGACTCACTTAATCGAAGGCGACACCGGAGGTCAGTCGGCATGGCAACACCGCCCTCTCAAGGATCCTTCCTGGCAACGCGGCAGGGCAAGCTCACGCTAGCCCTGCTCTGCGCCGTCGGCTTCCTCGATTTCGTCGACGCGTCGATCGTCAACGTCGCACTGCCGTCGATCCGGGACCACCTCCACTTTTCCTTCCAGAGTCTGCAGTGGGTGCTCAGCGGCTACCTGCTCACCTACGGCGGGTTCGTGCTGCTCGGCGGCCGCGCCGCCGACCTGATCGGTCGTCGGCAGTTGCTCGTCGCCGGCACGGCGGTGTTTGCGCTCTCCTCACTCGCCGGTGGGCTCGCGGGCAGCGAAGGAATGCTCGTCGCGGCCCGGCTCGTGCAGGGGATCGGGGCGGCGATGATGGTCCCGGCGGCACTTTCGATCCTCACGACCTCGTTTCACGAGGGCAGCGACCGCAACACGGCGCTCGGGGTCTGGGGGGCGCTGGCGGGGCTGGCCTCCGCGGTCGGGGTGTTTCTCGGCGGCGTGCTCTCCGAGGGGCCGGGGTGGCGGTGGGTGTTCTTCGTAAACCTCCCGCTCTGCGTTCTGATCCTGGCGGCGACCTACCGGCTGATTTCGGGCGAGCGACGCCGGTCCGGGCTCGCCAACTTCGACACGGTCGGAGCGATCCTGCTCACCGGCGGGATGCTGCTGCTCGTCTACGCACTCGTTCGCGCGCCCGACGTTGGCTGGGGCAAGGCCGGGACGATCGGGGAGCTCGCCGGCGCCGCGGTCCTGCTGGCCGCTTTCGTGGTCAACGAGAGGCGCAACCGCAACCCGCTGTTTCCGTTCTCGATCTTCCGGATCAACGGTCTCGCGGCTGCGGACGCGACTCAGGTGGCTGCGATGGCCGGCTTCTACTCGATGTTCTTCTTCATCACCCTGTACATGCAAACGGTGCTCGGCTACTCGCAGATTCAGGCGGGCTCGGCCTATATCCCGGTCACCTTCGGCGTCGCGATCTCGTCCGGCATCTCCTCGCAGCTGTTCGCCCGCATCGGTACGCGCCCGATCATCGTCGCCGGTGCGCTGCTCGGCGCCGGCGGCCTCTATTGGCTGTCGCGCATCCCCGTTCACGGCTCTTACCTCACCGACCTGCTTCCGGGCCTGATGATCATGTCGTTCGGCCTTGGCGCGGTGTTCGTCGGGGTTACCACCGCCGCGAACGCCGGCGTCCCACCCGACAAGGCGGGCCTCGCCGCGGCCCTGGTCAACGCATCCACGTGGATCGGCGGTGCGCTCGGTATCGCGGTGTTCTCTGCGCTTTCGACCTCGCGGGCACATCGTCTGCTCGCGGCTCACGCCTCGCAACACGAAGCCCTCGTCGCGGGTTTCCACCGTGCGCTACTCGCGGGGTGCCTCGTCCTCCTCGCCGCCGCGCTGATCGCCGCACGGGCAACCAACACCCGAGGCGAACCGGTCCCGAGCCCGTCTCTAGATCCGGTCGCGATACCCGAAACGGGTTGACGGCGAGGGGACGTCCGGCCGGCGGTGGTCCTTGACACCATCGCGTGTACCGAAGAGGATGGTTTGGGGTCACCAGGATGGATGACCGAAGGAGGAGGGGCATGTCGGGAGCGCTCAGTAGGCGTGAGCTGATCGGCTCTGCTGCGGGGGTGGCCGCAGCGGCCGGGGCTTCCAAGGTTGGGTGGCCGGAGCAGGCGGCCGCTGCTGGGGCTCGCGCTGTGGATGTGATCGTCGTCGGCGCGGGTCTGTCGGGTTTGGCTGCGGCCCGTCGTCTGGTTCGCAGTGGGGCCTCGGTGGCCGTCTTGGAGGCGCGCGGTCGCGTGGGCGGTCGCACGTATACGGTCAATCGGGAGGGCACGTTCATCGACGTGGGAGGCCAGTTCATCGGCCCGAGCCAGCACCGGATCATCGCGCTGGCCAAGGCGCTGGGGGTGAAGAGCTTCAAGCCGTTCAATCGCGGCGAGAGCCTGCTCGACTACAACGGCAAGGTCTCACGCTGGACGAAGGTGCCGCCGTTGCCCTCGGCGGATCTGATCGAGCTCGGCCTCGCCGAGGGTGCCCTCGATGAGATGGCCAAGAAGGTGCCCGTCGCCGCGCCCTATGACGCCCCGAACGCCATCGAATGGGACTGGCAGACCTATGCGTCGTGGCTTGACGAGAACGTCAGCAGCGCTGGAGCGCGCATGCTGCTGACGCTCGAATTCTTGGGAAATGCCGTCGAGCCCGGGGAGGCGTCGCTGCTGACGGTGCTCCGGGGCAGGATCTCCTCGCCGCATGGGGAGAACCCCGAAACCTCGCGTTTCGTCGGCGGCGCGCAGCAGATCTCGGTCCGCGCCGCGAGGTCTCTTGGCCGCAGGGTCGTGCTCAACGCTGCCGTGCGGTCGTTGAAGCAGTCGGGTGGCGGCGTGGTCGCGGATAGCGCTGCCGGGAGCTTCAGGGCCGAACACGCGATCGTGGCGCTCGCACCGACGATGGCTATGCGGATTGACTACGACCCGCCGCTGCCCGCGCTGCGCGACGGTTGGACACAGCACGTGCCGCAGGGCTCGGTGATCAAATGCCAGGCGATCTACCGAACCCCGTTCTGGCGTCAGCAGGGTCTCAGCGGTCACGCATTCAGCGACAAACCGCCGCTGTTTCTCGCGTTCGACAACGGCCCGCCGCCGCCGGCCGACCGCCCCGGCATCCTGCTCGGGTTCGTGAACCCGGAGTGGACCCGCCGCCTCAACCAGCGCTCGGCGGCGGCGCGCCGCCGCGTCGTGCTCGAGGCATTCGCGCATCTGTTCGGCAGCCGGGCCCTCGCTCCACTGGCATACATAGAGGGCAATTGGTCCGTGGAGCCGTGGACCCGCGGCTGCTATGGGGGCGTCCCAGCCCCCGGCGCGTGGGTCGGGTTCGGCCGCGCCGCGCAAGCGCCGGTGGGCAGGATCCACTGGGCGGCGACCGAGGCGGCTCTGCGCTGGCCCGGATACATGGACGGCGCAGTCCGTGCAGGCGAGAGCGCCGCTGATGCTGTGCTCTCCCGCTCGCGGGCGGCCGTGGTCGGCGGGTAAGGAGTTGCCGCCGAAGGACGCACGCAGAATCGCAACCGACGTGGCAACAGCCACAGATCGAGAGGACAACGTGTACGTGGTCATCAGAACCTATTCAGGGCAGGGCACCTCGGAGTTGTTCGATGCGCTCGCCGAGCGGGCGGAGGAAGCCAAGGACGTGATCAGCACGGTGCCCGGGTTCATCAGCTACGAAGCGTTCCGCACCGACAGCGGAGGGCAGACGGTGACCGTCTGTCAAGACAAGGCCGGCACCGATGAGTCCTCCCGCCGTGCGGCAGCGTGGGCGAAGGAGAACGTCGGCGTGACGGTCGATCCGCCGATGGTCAGCGAGGGCAACACCGTCCTTCACTTCTAGGCCGGCGAGCGTGTCAGCTTGACGTGAGATGCTCCACACGAGATGGGGACGGCGTGGCGCTACAAGCTCTTCAAAAGCGGTCGGATGCCACCGACCCTGCAGGCCGTTGCGCCGGGCGCGGTGCTGGCCGTCGAGGGCATCTCGATCAAGGTCCACGGACGATCGGTGAAGCTGCCGGGCCTGCGCTCCGGACGCTCGGTTAGTTTGAAGGTCGGGGCGCTTGTCGTCACCGAGCGTCGAATGCTCGGGAGCGTCGGGCGCTACGTGCTCGTCGACTCGGACCTCGGGCCGGATGAGGGTCCGCATCGCGTCAGCTTCGCGGCCGACGGCGTGAGGCTGACCCCCGACATCCCAACCTTGTTTCCGCAGGGCAGCGGCGAGGTCGAGTTTCACTGGGACGTCGAGCTCGACCCGACGCTGCTCTCGTCGCTTCCGTCGGGCCCGCTCTCGGTGGCGCTGCCAGAGCAGGTGGCACCGCTGGTGCTCACCTCTGTGGGCTGAGCCGCGGGGGCCCTGAAGCTGGGAGTCGGGAGGCGGGGAAAACCTTTCGTCGTCACGCCTGCGATAGGAGTACAGTCGAATACGAGCTGGCCCTGCGGCCAGGATTCTGTCCCAAGCCCGAATGCCACCAACGGCGCTACGCGCCACGAGGCGTGAGGCGGGGGTAACTGGTTTTGACTGCGGGGCCGGCCTACGGGCGTCGCCCCACCGGCCCGGTGGTTGCGTCCCGATCCGATTCACCGCGCCAAGGGTTCTTGCCTCTTCCTTGCGCCCGGACCCGACAGACGGACGGAAGGATTTGAGGACCATGACCCGGCCCCAGTGTCCTAGCCGCCCGCGAGACGAAGTTCGCGCTTCGCCCTCGTCGGCGGACACGTGAGCATGTTGAGCCGCGCGGCGAATGCCGAAGCCGGCCAGACGTCGGTAGCGGAGCTGCAGGAGCTAGAGGAGGTCAAGGGCCTGATCGCGCGCGGCCTGCAGGTCGGCGTGCTCACATATGCGGAGATCACGGTCGCGACGGCGGAGCTCGCCCTCGACGAACCCGACGTCGAGGAGTTGCACGGCCTGTTCGAAGGCTTTGAGATCGAGCTGGTCGAGGAAATCGACCCAGCCGCCGGGGCGAGCATGGACATCGAGCGCGTGCCTGGGAAGCGTGGCGGGCGCAGGTCAAAGGCGGCGCTCGATCTCAAGCCGGACATGACCACCGACGCGTTGCAGCTGTTCCTCAGGGACATCGGCAAGTCCCGGCTCCTGAACGCCGAGGAGGAGGTCGTTCTCGCCAAGCGGATCGAGCGCGGGTCATTTGACGCCAAGCAGAAGATGGTCGAGTCGAACCTACGGTTGGTGGTCTCGATCGCGAAGAGATACCGAAACCAGGGGCTGCCGTTTCTCGACCTGATCCAGGAGGGCACGATCGGCCTCGTCCGCGCGGCGGAGAAGTTCGACTACCGCAGGGGGTTCAAGTTCTCGACGTATGCCACCTGGTGGATCCGGCAAGCGATCGCTCGCGCGCTCGCGGATAAGGCGCGCACGATCCGGATGCCGGTCCATATCGTCGAGAAGCTCAACAAGATCGGGCGAGCGGAGCGCAAGCTCGTGACCGGGCTCGGCCGGGAGCCGACGACCGAGGAGATCGCCGAGGTGGCCGGCGTCGAGCCCGACGAAGTCGACTCGATCAAGCGTTCCGCGCAGACCCCGGTGTCGCTCGAGAAGCCCGTCGGCGACGAGGACCAGTCCGAGTTCGGCCAGTTGATCGCCGACGAGCGGGCCGAGTCTCCCTATGAGCGCGCCGTGGAGATCCTCACCAACGAAGCGCTCCAAGACGCGCTCAAGAACCTCAGCTACCGCGAGCGTCGCGTGCTCGAGCTGCGCTACGGACTCGGCGGCGAGCACCCGCGGACGCTCGACGAGCTGGGTCGCACATTCAACGTCACCCGCGAGCGCATCCGGCAAGTGGAGAATCATGCGATCAGGAAGCTCCAGTCGCTCTCCGAGATGCAGAAGCTTCGCGACGACGGCGAGACCACTCGGACTCCACCATGACGCCATTCATCATTCCCACCGGCGACGCTCTAGGCTGGACACGGTGTCGCTCACTGAGATCACGCTCACGAACGGTGAGCGCCTGCGGGTCGAGGGGACTACCCACGATGTCGAGGCTGCGATCCTGGCGGCGGCCCGCGGCT
Organism: uncultured Solirubrobacterales bacterium; assembly: GCA_963788565.1. Classification (GTDB taxonomy): domain Bacteria; phylum Actinomycetota; class Thermoleophilia; order Solirubrobacterales; family Solirubrobacteraceae; genus Palsa-465. The sequence continues at coordinate 79,619 of CAWBHJ010000005.1, forward strand.
CGATCATGGAGTTCGCGTGGCTGACCGACTCCGACTCCGGGCAGACGATCGGCATCGTCCCTGAGCATGTGCTGATGCTCCGCGCCGTCGACCCCGACGCAGGCCGAGAGTAAACAACTCGGTCGGTGGCGTCTCCCGCTCAGTGAAGCGGCAGCCAGACGCGAAACGTCGTGCCCTCGTCTCCCGTGTCGAACGACAGCGTCCCAGCGTGCTGCTGTTCCACGATTCGCTTCGCCGTATCGAGGCCGAGGCCCGTCCCGTGGCCGACGTCCTTGGTCGTGAAGAAGGGCTCGAACACGTGCGAGCGGGCGCCCGCGGGGATCCCGGGGCCCGTGTCGGCGACTTCGACGAGCACGCAGTCGCCGTCCCGGCGGGTCCGGAGCGTGATCGTCCCGGCGTCTCCGAGCGCGTCGATCGCGTTGTCGATCAGATTCGTCCAGACCTGATTGAGCGCGGAGCCGGCGATCGTCAGTTGCGGGAGCGTCCGGTCGTAGTCGCGTTCGATCTCGATCTGGGTGCGCTTGAGCTTGTGCCCGAGCACGGCGACCGTCGTCTCGAGCCCTTCGTGGATGTCGGCCTCGACGACCCCGCCGCGATCCATGTAGGCGTAGGACTTAACCGCGCCGACGAGCGAGCTCATCCGGTCGGTCGACTCCCGCAGCTCGCTGACGAGGCCGTGGGCGGCGATGGCGGCGGCGAGCGAGCGGAGCGCGGCCGGGGTTGCAGGTCCCGCGGCGGCCTGCATCTGTGCGAGCCAGTCGTCGTCGACGCCGGCGATCGCCAGCGGCTCCGCGAGTCGCCACGCATCTGGGATTCCGAGCGTCTCGAGCCGTTCGCGCACCTCGTCTTCGGCGTCGGCGGCGTCGAGCGCGGACAGGGCGCTGCGCTCGCTCGCCCGGCGGAGGGCCTGTTCGCGGAGATCGGCGATCCGGGCGGCGCCCTCGCGTTCCAAGCGGGCGTCGACGAACGCCCTCAGCGTCGAGTCCATCACGTCCAGTGCCTCACCCAGCTGCTCGGCCGACCGCCTCGCGGCCGACGCCGGGTTGTTTAGCTCGTGCGCGAGTCCGGCGGCCATCGTGCCGAGCGCGGCGAGGCGTTCGCGATCCTGCTCGAGCGAGGTGATCCGTGTCATCAACGGCCCGACCTGCCGCAACACCCGCCGCAACACGGTGGGGTAGGCCAGTGCCAGCCTCCTGAACTCCTCCGCCGGAATCTCTGCGAGTCGCGCGCCGTCGATCGCGACCATCCGCGCCATCACCGGCGACTCGGTCAGCGTCGGCACGGCGCCGATCCACGTCGGCGCTGTCTGGTGTCCGACGGGCACCAGCCGCTCGCCATCGCGCTGAAAGGTCTGAAGCGATCCCTCGAGCAGGCAGAGCAGTCCCGGGAACTCCTGCCCGTACTCGATCAGCACCTCACCCGGCTCGAGGCGCTGCCAGCGCGCCGCCCCCGCCCACTCGGCGAGCTCCGCGTCGTCGAGCTCGTCGAACAGGTCAACCGGGCGCAGGTCCTCGCCGGTCACGGGCTGCTCGACCGCGCCGGTCATGCCTCCGCCAGGTACTGATGGACGAGCGCGACCGCCATCGAGCCCTCGCCGACCGCGCTCGCGACGCGCTTGATCGAGCGCGCGCGAACGTCGCCCGCGACCAGCACCCCGGGCACGCTGGTCTCGAGCGGGAACGGATCGCGCGCGAGCGGCCACCCCTCCCCCTTCGCGTCGGGGCCGGCGAGGATGAACCCCCGCTCGTCACGCGCCACGACCCCGGCGAGCCAGTTGGTGTGCGGCAGCGCGCCGATAAAGACGAAGCAGGCGTCGGTCGCCTCCACGGTCTCGGTCCCGTCCGCGCGACGGATCCGCAGCGCGCGCAGGTGGTCGTCGCCCTCCGCCGCCACAGCCTGGCTGCGGGTCCGGACCTCGACGTTCGCGAGCCGCTCGATCTGCTCGATCAGGTAGTGCGACATCGACTTGGTCAGCGAGTCGCCGCGCACCAGGATCGTCACCCGCTCGGCGTAGGAGGAGAAGAAAACCGCGGCTTGGCCCGCGGAGTTGGCGCCGCCGATCACGACCACGTGTTGGTCCTTGCACGAGCGGGCCTCGATCAGCGCCGCGCCGTAGTAGATGCCCTGACCGGTCAGCTCCGCGAATCCCGGCGCCTCCAGCTGGCGGTAGCTGACGCCGGACGCGATCAGCACGCTCGACGCGCTCAGTTCCCCACCGTCCGAGAGCTCGATGACCCGCCCCGCTCCCTCGACCCGCAGCGCGGTCGCGTCCTGCAAGGTGAGCAGCTCCGCGCCGAGCCGCCGGGCCTGGTCGGTCGCACGCCGCGCGAGGTCGGAACCGCTCAGCCCGGCCGGGAAGCCGAGGTAGTTCTCGATCCGACTCGATTGACCGGCCTGGCCGCCGGGCGCCTCGCGCTCCACCATGACCGTCTTCAACCCCTCCGAGGCGCCGTACACGGCCGCCGCCAGACCCGCCGGACCGCCGCCGACGATCACGAGGTCGTAGTGCTCGGACGCGGGCCGGCCGACGATCCCGAGGCGCTCGGCGAGCTCGAGGACGGTCGGCCGCTCGAGCACGGTTCCGTCCTCAAGCAGCGCGACTGGCAGCCGGTCATCGTCGACGCCCGCCACCTTCAACAGCTGGCGCGCCTCGCCGTCCCGCTCGGCGTCGAACCATCGCGCCGGAACGTGATTGCGCGCGAGGAAGTCACGGAGGTCGTGCGAGTCGCGCGAGAAGCGATGGCCGATCACCCTCACTCCGCCGGACTCGAGTGCGGCGCCCGCCTCCCACGAGCCGAGCAGGTCCTCGACCACCGGGAACAGCTCCTCCTCGGGCGGGTCCCACGGTTTCAACAGGTAGTAATCGAGCGACACCTCGTTGATCGCCTGGATCGCGGCCTCGGTGTCCGCGTACGCCGTCAGCAGCACCCGCTTGGCCGTCGGCACGATCTCCCGCGCACGGACGAGGTAGTCGGTACCCGACAGTGCCGGCATCCGCTGGTCAGCGATCAGCAGTGCCACCTGATCCCCGCGCCGACCCAGCTCGCGTAGCGCCCCGAGCGCCTCCTCTCCCGACGTGGCCCGGACGATCCGGTAGCGCTCTCCGAACCCTCGGCGCAGATCCCGCGCGACTGCGGCCAGCACCGCGGGCTCGTCATCGACGACCACGATCGCCGGGCGGCGCGCGCGAGCCTCGCTCGTGGCGGGCGGCTGACTCACTACGACTTCCAGCCGGCGCGCTGGCACTCGTGATCGCAGAACGGCTGGCTTTGCGTCAGCCCGCAGCGGCACAGGGCCGCTCGCACATCGACAAGCTCGCCGTCGGGGGTGTCGAGCACGAGCTCGCCGCGTAGGACGAGGGGCCCGTCTGCGACGGCGTGCACGGTCGTGGGACGCTCGGGCTGTTCGGGGGACCCCTCCGCAAGCTCGTAGTGAAGCGCGCCGGAGGGGCAGCGGCGGATGACCTCCGCCACCGCTTCCGCCGGCGCGTTGTCCGGCTGAATCCACGGCCGCTCGCGCACGTCAAATACGTCTGGTAGACCACGGATGCACTCGGCGAAGTGCAGGCAGCGGCGAGCGTCGTAGTAGACGGTCACGCGCTCGCCCGCGTACGCCCGGCCCCTCGTCTCGTTCTCAACTCCGTCCGGCACCTTCCATCACCCTCCCTCTCAGACCAGGCGCCACCAGATCGAGGTAATCGCCCGGGTGGTGGCGGATGTATGAAGCAATGAACGGGCAAAGCGGCACCAGGACAAGGCTGCGGCCGCGGACGTCGTCCAGCGCGGCGCGCGCCAGTTCATCGCCGAGGCCCCGCCCCGCATACTCCGGCTCGACCTCGGTGTGGTACATCGTGATTCGCTTGCCGTCGAGGCGATACGACGCGAACCCGGCGAGCCGCCCGTCTACGAGCAGCTCGTAGCGCGACTCCTCCGGGTTGTCTCGAACCGTCGTACTCATCGTCGTGGACCGAGCATTGCGAAGCTGTCAAGGGGTTCGCCTGCGGCCGCGCGCCGGCTTCCTCCAATGACGTAGTCGGGGAGGACGCCGCTCCCGCTGTGGGTTCCGGGTCTGATCGGGATCTTCGGCCTGGGTTTCCTACTGGTGCTGCTGATCGTGCCGAGCGGATGCGAGGCGCGCAGCGCGACGACCGTGACCGCTTTGGCCCGACACGCGATCGGCAACTTTCACCACGTGGACTCGGCGGACGGCGCGGCCATCGCGGACGGCAAGCGCGCCCCAGAGCCGGCGTCGGTGCCGTAGGACTACGCTCCGAAGGCACGTACATGCGCGTCTTCATCTGCTCCCGCGATGACGTCCTGACTCGCCTCGATTTCGAGGACGGGTCGACCAAGGCCCGGCCGCTGCTCGAGCGGGTCCCGGTCCGCTGCGTCGCCGCGGCCGGCGACCGCGTGATCGTCGGTACGCAGGGCTCTGGAGTGCTTCTCAGCGGCGACGGCGGTCGGCGATGGGAGCGCGTCGAGCTGCCCGAGCCCGACGTCTTCTCGGTTGCGATCGGCCCAGCCGACGGAACCCTCTATGCCGGCACCGAGCCGAGCCGCCTATTCGTCCTTCGCGACGGTGGCGAATGGACCGAGCTCGAGGCGCTCCAGGACATTCCGTCCCGTGAGCGCTGGAGCTTCCCACCCAGGCCATGGACTCATCACGTCCGCTGGATCGCGCCGGACCCGCATCGGCCGGAGCGGCTGCTGGTCGCGATCGAGCTGGGCGGGGTGATGCTGAGCGAGGACGGCGGCGAGAGCTTCAGCGACCACCGTCCCGGCGCGAAGCGCGACGCCCACGTGATCACGTGGCACCCCGCCGCGGCGGGACGGGCGTACGAGGCCGCAGGCGACGGTGCCGCGTGGAGCGCGGACGGCGGGCAGAGCTGGTCCGCGCTCGACGCGGGACGCGAGCTCGGCTACTGCTGGGCGCTCGCCTCCGACCCCGACGATCCCGACCGCTGGTACGTCTCCGCCGCGCGCGGACCTCGTCAGGCGCACTCCGCCGAGCGCGCGCACGGGCGTCTGTACCGCTGGGACCGGGACGCCTGGAGGGAACTACCCGTCCCAAGCGAGTCGATGCCGTACGCGCTCGCCGCCCTGGCAGGCGAGCTCGTCTGCGGCATGGCGGACGGGCGGCTGCTCCATAGCCCTGATCGCGGCGAAAGCTGGCAGGAGCTGACCGTGACGGCGCCGATCGTCGCTATGGCCGTCGCAGCGTGACCGAGTTAGCGATGGCTGATTCAGCCGTCCACGTCGAGGGCGTCGTCAAGCGCTTTGGGACGACCACGGCGCTTGCCGGGGTCGACCTCGATATCGAGGAGGCGACCGTCTTTGGGCTGCTCGGACCGAACGGCGCCGGGAAGACAACCCTCGTCCGGATACTCGCCACGCTGCTCGCCCCGGACGCCGGAAGGGCCGAGATCTTCGGCCGCGACGTCGTCCACGACGCCGCGGGGGTCCGCGAGCTCCTGGGACTGACGGGCCAGTTCGCGGCGGTCGACGAGTTGCTGACCGGCCGGGAGAACCTACAGATGTTCGGACGGCTGTTCGACCTCTCGGCGCCGGACGCTCGCCGCCGCGCGGACGAGCTGCTCGAGCGCTTCGACCTTGCCGACGCCGCCGACCGCCTGGCCCGCACCTATTCCGGCGGCATGCGGCGACGCCTCGACCTCGCGTCGAGCCTGCTGACACGGCCGCGCGTGCTGTTCCTCGACGAGCCGACGACCGGTCTCGATCCACGCAGCCGCAACGAGATCTGGGCGGTCGTGCGTGAACTCGTCCGCGACGGGACGACACTGCTGCTCACCACGCAGTACCTCGAGGAAGCGGATCAGCTGGCCGACCAGATCGCGGTCATCGACCATGGCCGGGTGATCGCGCAGGGCACGGGAAGCGAGCTCAAGGACATGGTCGGCGGCCAGATCCTGGAAGTCGAGCTGGCGAGCGCCGCGGAACGCGACACCGCAAGAGCCGCGCTGACCGGGATCGGTTGCGGCGAGCCAGAGCCCGGCGACCGGCTCGCGCAGCTGACGCTTCCGGCGCCGCGCGACGGCCTCGAGATGATCGAGGATGCGGCCTCGGCGCTCCGCAAGGCGGACATCGCGGTGAGCGACCTCGGGCTGCGCCGGCCGACGCTCGACGACGTGTTCCTGCAGCTGACGGGCGCGCCGCCCAGCGAGAACGGGGCGGGATCCGGGGTCGCGACGGGTGACGGCCGGCCCAGTGCGACGAGCAGCAGCGGTGTCGCCGCTCGTGCCCCTGCGGCCGTCCGGCCGGTCCCGAGGCGCCCCCCGTGGTGGCGGCGCCACTCCCCGCGAAAGCTGCGTGAGGACATCACCGACGCGCGGGTCGTCAGCGTGCGCAACCTGCGCCACTTCGTCCGTCAACCAGACCTGCTGGTCTTCTCGACGATCCAGCCGATCATGTTCGTGCTCCTGTTCACGTACGTCTTCGGCGGCGCGATCAGTCACTCACTGCCGCCGGGCGTGAGCTACATCGACTATCTGTTGCCCGGCATCCTCGTGCAGTCGGTGACCTTCCGGGCGAGCATGACCGCTATTGGCCTCTCGGACGACCTGAAGCTCGGTGTGATCGACCGCTTCCGCTCGATGCCGATGGCGCGGTCCGCAGTGCTCATCGGCCGGACCACTGCCGACCTGGTGCGCAACGTCCTGATCATCGTGTTGATGATCGTCGTCGGCTACATCATCGGCTTTGGCTTCCAGGCCGGACTGCTACAGGCGCTCGGCTGCATCGCACTCGTCAGCGCGTTCGGTCTCGCGCTGAGCTGGATCTTCGCCTTCATCGCGTTCACGGTACGCAGCGCCGAGGCGGCACAGTCGGCCGGTTTCGTGGTCCTATTTCCGCTCGTGTTCGCGAGCTCCGTGTTCGTGCCGGTCTCGACCTTGCCTAGCTGGCTGCAGGCATTCGCGAAGGTGAGCCCGGTCACGCTGACCGCGAACGCGGCGCGTTCCCTGGCCCTCGTCCCGGGAACACCATCCTCCCTGGGCGGCGCGATCGCCTGGATCGCCGGTCTGCTGGCCGTATTCATCCCGCTGTCGGTCTGGCGCTACCGGCGCATGACCTGAGGCTGCCGCGCCGCTGCGCTATCGACTTCGACGGAACGCTCGCGAACTGGTCGCAGCTCATGGCGTCCAGTTCTCGGCGAGTGGGGTCAGCTGAAGCTCGTGTGTCGCGGAGCGCGGATCCTGGTTGGCCAGGAAGAGGACGGCGTCGGCGATCCGACGCGGGTCCGCCAACGCCTCCGGCGAGACGCCGGGGCGTGTGGACCCGTCGAGCGGCTGGATGCCCGCGTCGACGATCAGCAACGTCACCTGGATGCCACGGGGGCGCAGCTCGAGCGCGGCGGCGTTGGTGATCGCTCGAACGCCAAACGATCCTGCGGCCCACAGACCGCGACCCGGCATCGCGCGCCGCGCCGAGCCGCCGGTGACCTGCACCAGCGTTGCCGCCCGCCCCTGCGCGACCGTGAATCGTCCGCAGGCCGACAAGAACGAGAACGCCGCGCGGGCCGGAGCGGCGGCCCACGAGTCAAAGCCGTCAGGGTCGGCGTCGGCAATCGGGCCGCCGCCGAAGGGCCCCGAGCGCCGGCCGCCGTACGCGGCGGCCGCGTTCACCACGAGGTCGACTCCACCGTGAGCAGCGGCCGCCTGCTCCAGCACGCCTTGGACGCTCGCGGGGTCCGTCACGTCGGCCTCTAGCGCGAGCGCGCCGGACGCGTTGACGCCGTCGAGGGTGCCCTGTGAACGGGCGGCCCCCGTCACCGCCCAGCCGTCGCTCACCAGTAGCTCGATGACGGCGCGACCGAGGTTGCGCGCACCGAACACAACCGCGCTCCGCTGCGCAGCTTGCATGTCGCTCATGGCATCGCTCGATTCGGTCGGGGGTTGGGCCGGGATCATCGCCGCGGCACGGGTGACCCGTCATCGCCGGATCCGGGTGATCCCCCGGCACCGACTTGCGCGAAGATGCTCGACATGACTACAACTCCAATCCGCATCACCGGCGTCGACTTCGTCTACGTCCCCGTCTCCGACTTCGACAGGGCAAAGCGGTTCTACGGCGAGGTGCTCGGCCTTCCGCAGTCCAAGCAGTACGGGAAGATGCCGGGCGGCGAGTTCGAGACCGGCACCCTAACGCTGCAGATCCTGCAGGCCGACGCCTTCGGCCAGCAGTTCAACCGCAACCCGAACCCGGTCGCATTCCACGTCGAGGACGTCCACGAGGCGCGCGCACAGCTCGAGTCCGAAGGGATCGAGTTCCTCGGCGAGACGATCGACAGTGGCGTCTGCCACATGGCCATCTTCCAGGACCCGGACGGGCACACGCTGATGCTGCACCACCGGTATGCGCCGGCCGAGGCGCGGCCGTCGGGTCTCGACTGAGGGCAGAAGCGACTCCGCGGCTACCGACCGCCGGCAGGGCGCCAGTGGTGGGTCACGTCGGGGTGCCATTTGTCCTGCTCGGTAGGCAGGAGCACGAAACGGGTGATCGTTGGCTGACCCTCTTCGATGTCTCCGTAGAGCAGGTCGACCGTTATCCGACCGTGACTCGTGATCGCCTCACTCGTCGTCGTGTAGAGCCCGCTGGTCGGATCGCGCAGTGCCGCCTGCCAGTGCCCGAGTTCGCCGGCGGCGATATAGAGATCGCGCTGCTGCTCGGTGAACGTCGCGGGGTCGGGCGCTGGATCGCCTCGTCGGTGGCGCGCGATGCCCCGCGGGTCCTGTGCGACCCGAGCTGCGGGTTCCGGCTCGAGGCGGTAGGCGAAGAGGTGCGCGACGCCGGCGCCGGCGTTGCGCAGTGCAAGCGCCAGGTAGATCACCCCGTCCTCGGCTCGCACAAGCGCGTCTCCCCCGGCCGTATCGAAGACCCGTCCGTCGGCGAATTGGACCTCCACGGGCAGGTCATCGCGCCGCGGCGTCGTGAGCGCTGGACGCAGTCCCGCGAGCAACGCGCGCTCCGCGATCCGCGCAGAGCGATTTGAAGAACGCACGGCGGCGAAAGTCGCTCCGGCGAGTACGAGCGTCCCAACCGATGTGCCCCAGGCGGCCCAGTCCGTCATGGTCGATATTCAACCCTTTTTCGATCCATTGACGGTCGTCTGCGCGGGTGAGAAGCTGCCCCCGTCACGATTGTGGATCGGCGGTCGGTGTGGCGATCACAGCTGAAGAGATCGAGCGTGAGAAGAAGACGCTGCCGTTCGGATGGGGGCGGTTCGGGAAGGCCTACGACCAGCTGGCGGAGATCTCCGAGCCGGATGAGTCGCTGCTTGCGGCGGGGGTTGCGCTCAACCCCGAGTACCGCCAAGGTGGTCGCTTCGTACCGGGAACGTTGGCGAGCGCTGTGTCCGAGCTGCGAAAGACGACGAACGTGCTCGTCGCATGCACGAACCGGCGGTTGATCATGCTCAGCACCGGAGTGGCCGGTGGAGCTCGCGGTCACGTGTCGATCCCGTACGACGGGATGGAGATCGTGGAACGCGCGAGACGGTATTTCGTGATCACCGTGCCGGAGGGCCGGATCAAGATCCGAAGCATGGCCAAGCAGCAGCAGCCTCGGTTCCTCGAGGTGCTGGAGGCCCAGGCGCGGCCCGCCAGCGAGGCCGCGTCATGAGACGTCCTAGAACGCCCCGAAGCGGATGATGCTCAAGAGCCCGACGATCAGGCAGTAGAACGCGAACGGCCGGAGGCTGCGGCCGGCACGGAAGTAGCGGACCAGGTAGCGGACGGAGAGGTACGCGGTGACCGTCGTGATGACGAAGCCGACGATGACCTGACCGTGGATGTGCGCCCCGGCGCTGCCGGTCAGGCTCGGGATCTTGAGCAGGCCCGCGGCGAGGATTATTGGAGTCGCGAGCAGGAACGCGAACCGGGCGGCGTCCTCGCGACTGAGGCCGCGCCAGAGTCCGCCGACCATCGTGACGCCGTCACGGCTGATCCCGGCGAACAGGGCGGTGATCTGCAGCAGCCCGATGCGGAGGCCGTCGCTGTACGGGATCCGCGAGATGCGGACGTCCGAGGAGTACGCGGCGGCCAGCTCCTCGGCCGAACGGGGGCCGCCGTGACGGCCCGCCGCGACGTTCCGCGAATCAAGCTCCCCAGACCCTCCGGCGATCGGCGCCGCACTGCGGGCGCGCGGGGAGCGCCCGGCGCGGCGCGCGGCCCGGGCCCTCGCCCGCTCTGCGCTGCGGGCGATCCCCTCGCCTCGGAGCAGGATCAGCCCATTGATGAACAAGAAGACGCCTGCCGCCAGCGGTTTGGCGAACAGGGTGCGGAACGTCCCCTCGAGGATCAGCCCCACCAGGCCGACCGGGATCGTCGCGATCACGATCAGCCAGGCCATCCGTTCGTCCGTATCGCCGACGCTGAAGCGCCGCTGCCCGATGCTCCTGCGCACGCTGCGGACAAAGCCGCCGACGATCCGAATCCAGTCGGCGCGGAAGAACCACAGCAGCGCCAGCGCGGTGCCCACGTGCAAGGCGACGATGAACGCCAGGTAGAACGAGCTCGAGCTGTTTGCCTGTGCCGACTGGGTGACCAGCGTGTTCCAGCTGCCGCCCAGCCACGCCGGAAGGAGCACCGAATGCCCAAGGCTCGAGACCGGGAACAGCTCGGTGACGCCCTGGGTCAGGGCGATGACGATCGCTTGCAGGTAGGACATACGAAAAGCGCGTTCCCGCAGCGGACGGCCCCCCGCGGGTAACGCGTGTTACGGATACTAGGACAGCCTCGCCCGCTACGAGCCCCCTACGCGCCGATCAGCTCGGCGGCGCGGCGAGCATCGCGCCGACGTATTGAGCGCTCTCGGAGCCCGAGTCGAGCTGCGTACAGGGGGCGACGGCGGTCGGGTTGGGGTTGCACTGGTAGATGTTCGCGCCGTCGGTGGTTCCGTAGTAGAGGTAGTTGTTGGCGTACGTCAGCGCCGAAACCGTGCTCGTCGTGGTCACGCCCGTGCAGTCGTTCGCCCCGCCGGTGCCGCATTGCCAGATCCCTACCTGCGTGGGGCTGTTGCTGACCGGAGCGCCGAGGTAGACCGTGTGGTTGGGTCCGGGGGCGAGCGACGTGATCGCCGCCCCCGTCGACAGCGTGTCCCACGGCGAGCAGCTGGTGCCGGTCGGGTTGCACGTCCACAGCTGTCCGTTCGAGAGTCCGGCCCACAGCTGCCCGTAAGCCGTCGTGAGTGAATCGACGCTGACCTTGGAAAAGGTGAACGTGGCGCTGCACGACAGGCTCGACAGGCTGCACTGGTAGATGCTCCCGTTGCTTCCGGCCGCGAACACGTAGGGGCTCAGGGACACCATGCTGGCAATCTTGACGCCGTTGCCGAACTCGTAGGTCTGGGTGCAGTTGGCCGATCCCGAGAGCACCGGGTTGCAGACCCACAGTTGGCCGGCGTTGATGCCGCCGGTGTTGTAGACAGCCGCGAAAATGCTGTTGGCGGCGGTGTAGGCGAGCGCGGTTATCTCGCCGTGGCTTTCGATCGTGCTGGTCTCGTTGCAGACGCCGGAGATCGACGGGGAGCAGGCGTACAGGTCGGCGTTCGAGTCGCCCATGAAGATCGTATTGCTGCCGTTGTACGCCAGCGAGCTGATGTTGTTGCCGCTGTCCAGATACAGAGACGCGCAGTTCCACTGGTAGAACGGGTCACACGACCATAGGACCCCGGTCGAGCCCCCGCTCAGTCCCGCATAGATCTGTTGTCGCCCGTCGGTGGCGGGCCAGTCGGCCGCCGGGAACGGGCACTTTGTGTTCGCCGGGCCGCAGTTGACGTTCCCTGTGCCGCTCGTGACCACCGGCGCCTGGGGCGGCTGCAGCGAGCACTCCGCGGCGGCATATGGACAGGGGCTGTTTTGGTACCAGTTGATCTGGATGTCATTGTTGCCGACGGATTCCTGGCAGAAGCACGAGTTGTCGGCCAATCCCGTCTCCTCGGCGATGAAGTTGTTGAGCCAGACGCGACCGCCGTTCAGCTTGATCGCCGACGGGTTCATCTGGAGCCCGGGGGGTGTCGAGCCGGTGTGGTTGGAGACACCGAAGCTCGGGGCGCCCGTGGCGTCGATCGTCGTCGATGCCGCCGCGCCCTTGGTCTCAGCGGAGGTGACGTTGAAGTAGTTCCCCGACTCCTTGCACGAGTTCTCGAGGAAGTACTCGAAGATGCCGACGATCCCGGTGATCACCGCACCGGGGCTGGGGAAGCCGGTCTTGAACGTCTTCAGGACCTGCAGGCCGACCTTGATCGATCCGGTGATCAGCCCCGCGCTGTCGGCGGTCTGCTGGTTGTCGGCCCATGCGAGGGTGTAGTCGGCGGCGATCCCCTCGGTGACCGTGGTGCCGGATGTGCCCGGGAGCCACACGCCGTTTGGGCCGAGGCGGGGAGCCGCGGTCACGGTCCCCGGCCAATAGGGCTGGGGGTTGCCGGCCGAGTCGTAGTTGGCGAAGCCCGCGGGGTCCGACCCGTTCGAGCCCTGGTCAAAGCACTGGACCGCATCGCCGGCGACGGCGAGCGGGATCGCGTACGTCGAGGAGTTGATCGTGCCCGAGATCGTCCCCGGGAGGCCCGTGCTCGTGTTGACGAGCGGGCATCCGCTCTGGCAGTAGACGCCCGACGCCGTGTCGTCGGTGACCGAAAGCGTCCCGGACGGGTTCGCGTAGAAGTTGGCGGTGGACGCGCGGCCGGTTCGCGGCGGCGGGACCCTGTCAGCGGCTCCGAACGCCGTGCCCTCGCGCCAGTCGTAGCGGCCGTCGACTCGCTTGAAGTCTCGGTCCTGCTGAATGTCCACCCACACAAGCCGGCGCGCCGACCGCCTGCGCTGAGCGGCGTTCGCGAACGCTCCCCTCGTGGCGAGGAACCGATTGGCGCCGGCGGGCAACTTGAACGAATAGCACCGGTCGACCTGCCGGCGGTTCAGGCCCCGGATGTCGACCAGCGTCCGGCGATAGAGCGGCTTCGAGGGATCGGGGCCGGTCGTCAGCAGGCGTCGCGCGACGACCATCGTGACGAGCGCACGGTCGCGACGAACGCCGCGCTGGTTGGACCAGTTGGCGACCCGGTAGCGGATGCAGATCGAGACGTGGCCGTGGCCGTGCTTGTCGCGAGTCAGCCTCGGCGCGCTCAGCGGCCGAGGGAGGGGGAGCGCGAGCCGCGCGTGCTCGCGCTTCCCGATGAGATAGGCATGACGGCTGCCGGGCTTCAGGTTCGCGCCGGCGGCCGGCACGAGCACGAGCCCGATCAAAAGCGCGATCGCCGCGAGCGCCGCGCGGCCCCCTTTCGACCCCCCGGTCACGAACGGTGAGAGTAGACCGGTATTTACACCCCGTCAAGACCACGGTCGAGTTCTTCGCAAAACCGTAAAGTCGACCCGCTCCCGATACGCTTTTCGCAAGGCTTTTCACGGACGCGATCTTGGGGACGATGGCTTGAACCGGTTGGACGCACATACGTGCGTGGTCGGTGCCGGATTCTCGGGGCTGGCGGCGGCCCGCAGGCTGCAGGATGCCGGCGTGGACGTATGCGTGCTCGAGGCCCGGGACAGGGTCGGCGGGCGCGTGTGGAACCGCGAAATGCCGGACGGCACCGTCGTTTCGGTTGGCGGCACCTGGCTCGGCGAGGGCCAGGAGCGGCTGTTCAGCCTTTCGCGGGAGCTCGGCGTCGCGCCCTACCCGCAGTTCCACGACGGCGAGCTCGTCCTCCGGTTTGAGGACCGCAATCACCGTTACAACGGTCTGATCCCTCCGATCGGCCCGTTCGGCGTGGCCTCGATCGGCGCGGCGCTGTTCAGGCTCAATCGGCTCACCAAACGGGTCCTCCCGGAGCAGCCATGGGCGACGCCGGGCGCCGCGCGGCTCGACTCGGCGACGCTCGCGAGCGTGATCGAGAGTCGGTGGGCCGTCCCCTCGCCGAGAGCCCGCGAGATGCTTCGCGGTGTCTTCACGATGATGTTCTGCGTTGATCCAGCCGAGGTCTCCCTACTCGGCAGCCTCCTGCTGGCGGCGGGCGGGGGGAGCTTTCAGTACTACATGGACGCCAAGAAGACGGAGACGCATCTGCTCGACGGCGGAACGCCCGAGCTTGCCGTTCGCCTCGCCGAGCCGCTCGGGGATCGACTCCAGCTCTCATCCCCGGTTCGGCGGGTGCGGCAGCTCCGAGATGGCGTCGAGGTCGAGGGCGACGGCGCGACCGTCCGGGCGGCGCACGTGATCGTCGCGACGCCGCCGCTGCTGGCGAGCCGGATCGAGTACGACCCGCTGCTTCCGCAGGCCCAGGCCCGCCTTCTCCGGAGCTTCGTACCGGGGGCCGTGATGCGTGGCATCGCCACGTACGACGAGCCGTTCTGGCGCGCCGACGGACTCACCGCGGAGACGTTCGCCCCGGGCTCCCCCGTCCCCGTATCGATCGACCAGTGTCCGCCCGATGGATCGCGGGGTGTGCTCTCGAGCTATGCGTTCGGCCGGGACGCGATCCATCTCGCGACGCTCGACCCACCGGAACGCCGGCGGGTATGGCTCGACGAGCTCGCGAAGAGACTCGGCCCGAAGACCCTCTCACCCAGCGCGTGGCTCGACGTCGACTGGACCGCCGAGCGGTGGTCGCTCGGGGGGATGATCGGGCACCTGCCGACGGGCATCCTGAGCTCATACGGCCACGCGCTCCGCGAACCGGTCGGGCGGATTCACTGGAGCGGCAGCGAGCGCGCGGGCGAGATGCACGGATTGATCGAGGGCGCGGTCCGGTCGGGCGAGCGCGCGGCCGACGAGGTCCTGGCCGCGAGCTGACCGGGCTCCCGGCCCACTTCAGGCCGCGAGTCCGGGCGACTCCGCGGGCGTGATCGCGATCGTCACGATCGGGCCGCTCGTGCGTTTGCCTCGCAGCCGCTGAACGAGGTTGTAGAACGGCAGCTTCAGCACCTTGTCGACGCGGTACTTGTGGTTGATCAGCGCCATCACATGATCGTTCTCGTCGGCGGGCAGGAACTCGACCGTCGCGGGCGCCGGATCCCCACGCAGCCGACCAGTCGCGTTGCATGGCGCGACCATCACCGAGGCGTTTCGGCGCATCCGCTTGACCTTGAACGAGTCCGGATTTGTGTAGATCAGCAGCCGGCCGCCTTCGGCCACGAACCACACCGGCGTCGCGACCGGGGTCCCGTCGCGCTTGAAGGTGGTCACGCTGAGGTATTTGCCCGGAAACCGGGCTTCGAGCGCATCCGCGTGCGTAGGAGTGTGAGGCTCCATCATCGTTCCGCCCCTCCGGAGCGCTCACACGTTAACGGACGTCGCACTGGATGTCCCAAGCGCTTGGCGCAGCGCGGCTGACTTGCCCGCGGGCGCTCACGCCGGCTGCAGCGCAGCCGTCGCGGGATCGGGGGCGTGAGCGAGCGACACGCGCGACGGGGTCGCGAGCGCGGGGACGATCGCGAGCGCCGATAGGCCGGCCCCGACCCAAAGCGCGCTCTGCAGGCCGCCGACGAACGCGTGCGGTGAGCTGTACACGTGGGGCGCGGCGAACACCGCCGCCAGCACCGCCACGCCGAAGACCCCGCCGAGCTCACGCATCGTGCTGTTCGTGCCAGAGGCGACGCCCGCCTCCGACGGGGGAACCGACCCGAGCACAACGTTGGCGACCACTGGGAACACGAGTGAGATCCCAAGGCCGGCGATCGCCAGCGCGATCCCGAACTCGGGGTAGCTCATCGTGGGCGACGCGATCGCCGCGACCCAGCCGAGCCCGATCGCCTGCAGTGCGAGCCCGGCGATCATGAACGCGCGCTCGCCGTAGCGACCGGCGAGCTTGCCGGCGAGCGGCATGATCACCATCGGGGCGCCGGTCCACGGCAGCAGCCAGACCCCCGTCATCAGCGGAGAGTGGCCCAGCGCCAGCTGCAGGAACTGGGTCATCATGAACATCGACCCGAAGGTCGAGGCCTGCATCAGCAGCGTCGAGACGTTCGCACCGACGAACCCGGGCGAGCGGAATAGGCGCAGGTGCACCATCGGGCTTGAGGTGTGGCGCTCCCAGGCGACGAACGCGATCGCGAACGCCGCGCCGGCCACCATCGGGACGATCACCTCGGCGTTCCCCCAGCCGATCGCGCCCGCGCGGACCATCCCCCACGTGAGCCCGAACGCCGCGACCGCGGCCAGCGCGACGCCGACGATGTCGAGCTTCGGCCGCGGGCCGTAGCTCTCGCGAAGCCGCGCCAGCGACAGCGGCACGACGGCCAGCCCAATCGGCACGTTCAGCCAGAAGATCCAGTGCCAGTCGGCCGCGCCGATGACCGCTCCGCCGACCACCGGGCCGCCGGCGACCGCGAGCCCACCGATCCCCGCCCAGATCCCGATCGCGGCACCGCGTTTCTCCTCCGGGAACGCATCGCTGATCAACGTCAGCGTCAGCGGAAACACGATCGCCGCGCCGGCGCCCTGGACCACGCGGGCGACGATCAGCACGCCCACGCTCGGCGCCAGCGCCGCGGCGGCAGAGGCGGCGGTGAAGATCGCGATGCCGATCGCGTACATCCGCCGCCGGCCGAACCGGTCGGCCAATGCGCTACCCGTCATCAGCAGGCACGCGAACGACAGCAGGTAGGCGTTCACGGTCCACTCGAGGCTCCCCAGGCTGGCGTGAAACTGGGCCTTCAGAACCGGCAGAGCGGTCGCGACGACGAGGTTGTCGAGCGCGGCCATGAACAGGCCGAGCCCGGCGAGGACGAGCGTCCACGTCGGGCGTGCAGGGCCGTCGGTGAGTCTGAGGCTGCTGGTTGTCGACATCGGAGGCGTCCTTTCGGGTCGAGAGGCGGCTGACGGCCCTTGAGACACCGACCGCGCGAAAAACGGGTCGCGACCCCTTTTCGCCTGGGGCGGTGTCTAACCACCCGTGACCAGCGAAAGGGACCCACATGCGAGGATCGAGCGATGACCAGCGCCCAGCTTGCGCGAGCCGCGCAAGGCGACCAGGAGTCGTTCCAGCAGCTGACCGACCCCTACCGGCGCGAGCTGCAGCTCCACTGCTACCGGATGCTCGGATCGATGCACGACGCTGAGGACCTCCTTCAAGAGACGCTGCTCGCCGCCTGGAGCGGGCTGGATCGCTTCGAGCGACGCGCGTCGCTGCGCAACTGGCTGTACCGGATCGCGACCAACCGATGCCTGAACGCGCTCCGCGACAGGGGCCGCCGACCAGCGCCCACGAGGGAGTTCGCGTTCCCTCCGCCTCCCCCGACTCGGGTCGGCGAGCCGACCTGGCTCGAGCCGTACCCGGACCTGCTGCTCGAGGGCATCATCGACACCACACCGGGCCCGGCCGCCCGCTACGAGACAAAGGAGACGGTCGAGCTCGCGTTCGTCGCGGCGCTCCAGCACCTCCCTCCGCGCCAGCGCGCGGTACTCGTGCTGCGCGACGTACTCGGCTACCACGCGAGCGAGGTCGCGAGCATGCTCGACACGACCGAGGAATCGGTCAAGGGCACGCTGAAACGCGCGCGAGCGACGGTCGAGGAGCGCCGCGCGAGTCGCGAGCAACCGGCGCCGCCGCCCGACTCCCGGCAGGAGCGCGAGCTCGCGCGGCGGTTCGCCGAAGCGTTCGAGGCCAACGACGTCGAAGCCGTCGTCAAACTGCTGACCGACGACGCCTGGCTGACGATGCCCCCAGCGCCGATCGAGTACCAGGGCACGGACGCGATCCGAGGGTTCTTCGTGGCCGGCTGGCACCGCCCCGACGCCGGATATCACCGCCTCCTCCCCACCCGCGCCAACACCCAGCCGGCGTTCGGGTGCTACCGGATCGATCCCGACACCGGGATCGCGCACGGGGCCGGGATCATCGCGCTCACGCTCGACGGCGACCAGATCTCCGCGATCACCAGGTTTCACGACCGCGCTGTGATGCCGGGCTTCGGCCTGCCCCCGACGCTGCCAGACTGAGCTCGCAGCGCAAGGTCGCACGCCGCGCTCGGTACCGACCGGCAGGCCACGCAGCTGATCCAGGACGCTGGGGTGAGCTAGGGCTACCGGATCCGGATGGCCTCAGCCAGCGCCTGCGCGAGCAGCGCCTGGCCGGCGTAGCTCGGGTGGACGCCGCACTGGCCTGTGCTGAGCTGCGTCAGCAGCCCGGCCTTGCACGTGTCGCCCTGGGCGCCAGACTGGAACGACGCGAGCCGCATCAGCTCAAAGCTGGGCGCGATCTCGGCGCCGAACGGCCTGGCGGCCCCATCGACCACGGTGTTGAGTGCCGCGGACTGGGCGCTCGACACGGCCGTGGCGTAGTTCAGCGAGTAGTAGTTAACGATCGCGATCTGGCCCGTGTACCGGGCGTTGCGGCGGATCGCGGAGAGGATCGTGCGGACGTTCTTCGCGAGCTTGGTCAGCACCGCGGCCCGCTCGGAGCGGGCGGTGCAGCTGTCGCGGGTGACCTCGACGCAGACGAAGTAGTCGTTCGCGCCGATCATCAGAGACACGAGCCTGACGTTGCGGTGGGTCTTCAGATACGAGACGCCGTAGGCCAGCTGTGAGCCGCGATAGCGGACGTGCAGCGGGAACGCGGTGCGATACCCGACGCCCTTGCCGAGCGTGTTCTCGCAGCCGTTGCTCTCGGCACGCGGGTTGATCAGGCTCGAGCTGGTCTCCCCCGGGCAGGCCGCATTCGCGACCTGCAGCCGCAGTTGCGGCCCGATCTGCTCCGGGTACCCGTAGAAGTTCGAGGCCTTGTTGTAGTTCGGCGTGGGGACGACATTGGACTCCTCGTACCCGAACGTCACCGAGTCGCCGAGTGCCAGGTAGCCGGAGCCGGGCGTGACGGGCAGCGGGCCGGCCGCGCTCGCCGCCGACGGCAGCGCGATCGCGGCAAGCGTCGCGATCGCTGACAGCACACCGATGTAACGCCCGATTGACATCCGAGCGTTCTAACAGATGGACGTACGCGAAGTTGTGCCGGCCGGACGCACCGGCTCAGCGGCCGACGCGCACCGGCGGCGACAGCGGCGAGCCATAGCCACCGCCCGCCGTCTGGCCGCTCGCCATGCACGCCAGGGCCTTGCCCCGGGCGGCGGCCGGAATCCGGTAGGTCGCCGCGACACCACCCTGCTTGACGAACCCGCCGACGAGGAAATCGAACTCCGCGCGCACCGGCCGCTGCAGCCACCTGACCGTGCACCTGACCGTCTGCCCGACGCGAGCCTGCCCGGAGATGCGCGGGCGGCCGGCGACCCGTGGCGCCCACACCGGGTTGCGGGCGAGCGCAAAGCCGCGGCCGCGGGTGACGCTCGCGTAGATCTCGGGATCGTGCATGCTCCCGCACGCGGGGCCCCAGCTGACGACGCCCACGTCGACGGGCCCAGCGAGCAATGGGCCGCCGCTGTCGCCGAAGCACGCCGACACGAACGGAGGCTTCGCCCCCGGCACGAGCTGCCGCGGATCACGGGTGCAGAGAGACCACGCGCGCTCGAGCGGCCCGGGCAGCTGCTCGGCGCAGTTCGACGGCGGCATCACCTGCACGGTTCCCCGGCGGAACACCCCCGCGCCGCCGCCGTCCGGCCTGGACGCGCCCCGGCCGATCGTCACCGCCCGGGTCCCGGCGGCGGGTGCGCTCGTCGCGAGCCTGACCGGTGCGACATCCGTCACCGGGCGATCGAGCTCGATCAGCAGGAGATCTCCTGGCCCGGGCGGGAACTCGCGCTGTGCCCTCCGCTGCCAGCGCACGTACACCTGGTTCAGCGCGAGCAGCCGAACGTGGCGCAGCTCGCCCAGCGGCCCGACCCGGACGATCGGCCGCTCGTCTATGACGTCCCGGCAGTGGGCGGCGGTCAGGACCCTGTTGGGCGTCACCAGCGCACCGCCGCAGCCCGCCCCGACGACCGCGAAATAGGGGAACGCCGCCCGGGATGCGGGCGTGCCGGCGACCACAGCTCCGGCCGGCGGCGCCCCCATCGCGCCCAGGGCCCCCACTGCACAGAGCGCCGCCGCCGCGGCTATCGGAGTCCGAATCACGTGCCGATATTGTGAAGCCCGACGACGATGGGGGACTCTCAGCTGGGGCAAGAACGCGTCCGCGACCGCTCTTACAGCCGCGCTCGAAGCTGGCTGAGCCTCGTGCTGGTCGTGATCGGGTGCGGCTTGGTGCTGGTCGGGGGCGTCACCCTCTATCTGCGCGAGGAGGTGCTCGACTCCCAAGCGTTCGCCGACCGCGCGGTCGAAGCCGTCCACGAGCCGGCGGTCCAGCACGTGCTCGCCCGCCGGCTCACCGTCCAGCTGATCGAGCCGGGCTTCCCGGACCTCATCGCCGGCCGCCCGATCATCTCGAGCGCCGTCAGAGCCGTGATCGTCTCCAAGCCGTTCGAGCGGGTGATCCGGCTCGCGGCGCTGCACGGCCACCGGCTGCTGTTCGCGCGCAACGGCGGCAACGCCGTGTTCGACATCGCCGACGCCGGCAAGGTGGTCTCCTCGGCACTGCAGAACATCTCCCCGAAGCTGGCGGCCTCGTTGCCCAAGAAGACCGAGGCGATACTGCTCACGCTGCGAAAACGGAGCTTCGCGTCCAAGACTTTGCGGCTGTCGGAGACCGTCCGGTTGTTCGGGTATTTCATGCTGCCCGTCGGGCTCGCGCTGTTCGCGCTCGCCGTCGCGATCGCGCCGGACCGCAGGCGAGCGCTGACCCGCGCCGCGGTCGGAATCGGGGTCACCGGGATTCTGTTCGCGATCGCGTTCGTGCTGTTCAGGCGCTACTACGTCTCGACCATCCGCGGCGTCAACGAGATCAGCACCTCCGAGGCGAAATCCGCCGTCGACGAGATCTGGGGGGCGTTCCTCGGCGACCTCTTGACCTGGGCGCTCGTGATCACCGTGATCGCGTGGGTAGTCGCGGCGTCGGCGTCGACGGTGCTGCCCGCGTACTCGGCGTCCGACGGGCTGCGGCGCGCGTGGGGCGCGATCCCTCGGCCGGCGTCCTCTAGTCAGCACGCCTTCCGCGCCGCGCTGGTGCTCGCACTCGGCATCTTCGTCGTGCTGAAGCCGACGCTGGCGCTCCGGCTCGTCGCCGTCGCCGGCGGCCTGGTCCTGGTGTACGTGGGGATGGGAGAGCTGCTGACGGCGACCGCTCCGGCGGAGCCGGTGCGACGCTCACGACCTGACGTCACCCGCCGCCGGGTGCTGACGGCGGCGGGGACCGCAGCGGCCTGCGGGCTCGCGTTCGCACTCGCGTTCGTGCTGATCGGCAACGGCTCGAGCGTCCAGGCGAAGACGCTCGGTACGTGCAACGGATACGCCGAGCTCTGCCCGCGCCGGCTCGACGAGGCCGTATTCGCCGGGGTGCACAACTCGATGTCCGCGGCCGACACCCCGGGATGGCTGATCGCCAACCAGGACCGCAACGTCGCGCAGCAGCTGAACGACGGGATCAGGGCGTTCAAGATCTCGACCCACTACGGGGTGGAGACCCCGACCGGGCAGGTCTACACAGACATCCAGTCGGCGGGCGACCGGGTCAACCGGGTCGCCGAGCGGCTCGACCTCCCCGCTCGGCTCGCGCTCCAGCGCTTCAGTCGCTCGCTGCACCGCGGCGGCCGCGGCGGCAGGCGCGACATCTGGCTGTGTCACTCGCTCTGCGAGCTCGGCGCGACCAACTTCGTCCAGTACCTGTCGGTGATCCGCAACTTCCTCGAGCTCAATCCCGGCAACGTGATCGTCCTGTTCGACGAGGACTACGTCTCCGAGGCGAGCATCAGGGCGTCGTTCAAGCGGGCCGGGCTGTTCAACCGGCTGGCCGTCCTGCAGCGCGGCCAGCCGCTGCCGACGCTCGGTGAACTGATCAGCTCGAAGAAGAACATCGTCGTGTTCGCCCAGGAGCCCGTCAGCGGCGATTACCCGTGGAACGCGCCCGCCTTCACCTGGCAACAGGACACGCCGCTGAAGGCCGTCAAGCCGAGTCAGTTCACCTGCAAGCTGTATCGGGGCTACTCGACGAACCCGCTGCTCGTGATGAACAACTGGGCCGACATCTTCCCGCCGCGCCCGAGCCCCAACGTGCCGCTCGTCCAGAAGGACTTCATCATCAAGCGAGCGCACGAGTGCGCCGTCGAGCGAGGGAAGATCCCGAACCTGATCATGACCGACTTCTACAACCGCGGTGACGTCATCGGCGCGGTCGCGGAGCTGAACGGGGTCTCGACCGTCAAGCCCGCGCCGATCAACCCGGTCGAGTTCGGCTGAGCCGGCCTCGTCGGCGGCGTTCGGTCGCGCGCGGCGCGGCGCAGGTGTAGCTTCCACGCCGTGCCAACGCAGGAGCGTGTCGACGTCGTCGTGATCGGAGCCGGGCTAGCCGGCCTCGTGACAACGCTCGAGCTGCTCGAGACCGGGCACACGGTGCTGCTGATCGACCGCTGCCACCCGCACGAGCTCGGCGGACTCGCGCGCGAGGCGTTCGGCGGCATGTTCATGGTCGACACCTCCGAGCAGCGGCGCTCGAAGATCCAGGACAGCGTCGAGCTCGCGCTCGAGGACTGGAACCGCGTCGCCGCGTTCGAGGCCGGTGACGACTGGCCGCGCCGATGGGCCGAGGCGTACGTGGCTCGCGCCCGCGACGAGGTCGGAGGCTGGCTGAAGAGCCACGGCGTCAAGTTCTTTCCGGTCGTCAGCTGGGCCGAGCGCGGCGTCTACGGCGACGGGAACTCGGTGCCGCGCTTTCACATCACCTGGGGCTGCGGCCAGGCGCTGATCGACCAGGTCTGGGGAGCGATCCAGCGCCACCCACGCCGCTCGAACCTCGACGTTCGCTTCCGCACCCGCGCCACCGGACTGGTCATTCGCAACGGCAGGGTGGTCGGCTGCCGGATCGCGCCCGAGGACGACCCCGGCCAGGTCACGAGGATCCTCGCCGGCCAGGTCGTGATCGCCGCCGGGGGAATCGGCGGCAACCTCGACATCGTCCGCAAGGAATGGCCCGAGGATCTCGGCAAGGCCCCCAAAGAGATCCTGATGGGCTCGCACTACTACGCCGACGGCGCGATGCACAAGGAGGTCGGCCGGATCGGCGGAAACGTCACCCACATCTCGCGGATGTGGAACTACGCCGACGCCGTCCGCCACCCGAAGCCGCGGCGTCCACTCCACGGGCTGAAGCTGATCCCGCCGCGCTCCGGTCTGGTGCTCGACCCGTCCGGCAAGCGCTACGGGCCGATCCCGCTGATGCCCACGTACGACGCCTACTACGCGCTCGAGCGAATGATGGAGGACGAGCGGGCGTACTACTGGATGGTGTGCAACTGGAAGATCGCGCGGCGCGAGCTCGACGTCTCGGGGTCCGAGCACAACCCGCTGATCCGCGAGAAGCGGACGATCCGGTTCCTGCTGTCGGTCCTGCTCGGCAAGCCGACGCTCGTGCGCTACTTCGTCGATCACTGCCCGGATTTCGTGACCGCGCGGACGCTCCCCGAGCTCGCCGGCAAGATGGCCGCGGTCACCGACGACGGAGCGCTCGACGCAGCGCAGATGCAGCACGAGGTCGAGCACTACGATGCGACGATCGCCAGGGGTAAGGGGCTGTTCAACGACGACCAGCTGCGCCGGATCGAGTCCTACGCCAACTACCGCGGCGACCGCCTGCGGACGTGCCGTTTTCAGCAGATCGCCGATCCGAAGGCGGGGCCGCTGATCGCGATCCGGATGACGGTGATGTCGCGCAAGAGCCTCGGCGGGATCCAGACCGATCTCGAGTCGCGCGTGCTCCGGCCCGACGGCGAGCCGATCCCCGGCCTGTACGCGGCGGGAGAGGCCGCCGGGTTCGGGGGCGGCGGCATGCACGGCAAGCGCTCGCTCGAGGGGACGTTCCTCGGGGGATGCGTGTTCAGCGGCCGGATCGCGGCGAGGGCGATCGCGGAGGCGCGGGAGTCTGTGGCTCCTCCGGAGGAGCCGGCGCCGGCGCCCGCGTGACAACCACATCGCGACAAAGCTCGCGGTCGCACCCCACACGTGTAGCGAAGCGGTGGCTATAGCAACCACATCGCTACACGTCAGCAAGGTGCCGCGGCGCTTTGTCGCGATGTGGTTGTTTTGATTCCCTGATGGTCCGCAGACTCCCAGTCCGCGCAGCCGCCCTCGCCGCACTCGCCCTGATCCTGGCGGCCTGCGGCGCCGCCAGCGCGACCGGCCCGGTCCAGACGACCCCCCCAACGACGGCGCGAACGCCCGGCGGCCCGCCCGCCCACGTCGCCGTGATCGTGATGGAGAACGAGGAGTTCGGCGACGTCGTCGGCTCCAACGAGGCTCCGTACCTGAACTCGCTTGCCCACACGTACGCCCTGGCCCGCTCGATGTTCGCGATCACCCACCCGTCGCTCCCCAACTACCTGGCGCTGACCGGCGGCTCGACGTTCGGGATCGACAGTGACTGCACCGACTGCTCGGTCGGCGCCACCAGCATCGTCGACCAGCTCGAGCGGGCCGGCGTCAGCTGGAAGGCGTACATGGAGGACCTCCCCCACCCCTGCTTCACCGGCGCGAGCGCCGGCGACTACGCCAAGAAGCACGACCCGTTCGCCTACTACACCCGGATCACCACCGACCCGGCCCGCTGCAACCGGATCGTGCCGCTGTCCCACCTTGCCGCCGACGAGCGCGCCGGCGCGCTGCCTCGCTACATCTGGATCACCCCGAATCTGTGCAACGACATGCACGACTGCGACGTCGCGACCGGCGACCGGTTCCTCTCGAAGCTGGTGCCGCCGCTGCTCGACGCGCTCGGGCCGCGTGGGGTGCTGTTCATCACCTGGGACGAGGGCTCGAGCGACGACGGCTGCTGCCGGCTGGCGTCCGGCGGCCACGTCGTCACGATCGCCGCTGGTGGCCTCGCGCGGCGCCGGGCCCGGCTGGCGACCCCGGCCGATCACTACTCGCTTCTGCAGACGATCGAGGACGTGCTCGGCCTGCCGCGACTCCGAGGAGCGGCGTGCCCGTGCACGCCGTCGCTCGCGCGGCTGCTGGCGACCGGCGCGCGCTGAAGACCCGCCGGGTACGCTTGCCGCGATGTTGAGGGTGGGAGTTCGCGCTGCGATCGTCGCGGCGATCCTCGGGGCGTCGGTCGCCGCGCCCGCCGGCGCGCAGTCGCCGGCGCCTTACGGAGTCAACGACGCGGGCGGGTTTCGCAACGTGCTTCCGGCCGGCGAGCAGGGACTGGCGACGATCACCGACCTCGCCAAGTTCCAGACCCAGGGCACGATCCCGCCGCACTTCGACGATCAGCTGCCGATGTACGAGAACCTCGTATACGCGGCGCCGACGCTGACCGACGCGCAGGTCCCGAGCTTCTACAAGGACGCGACGTTCGGCGTCCAGGATCAGAACGTCACGAGCGTCGAGCATCCCGAGCCGGGGCTGACAATCGTCCGCGACCAGTACGACGTCCCGCACATCTACGGCGAGACCCGCGCCGAGGTGATGTTCGGGACGGGGTACGCGGGCGCCGAGGACCGGCTGTTCCTGATGGACGTGCTCCGGCACACCGCCGAGGGACAGCTCGCCTCGTTTGTCGGCGGCTCGGCCTCCAACCGCGCGATGGACGAGACGCAGTGGGGGATCGCCCCTTACACCCAGGCCGACCTGCAGCAGCAGATCGACCTCGCGCCGAAGATCTACGGCGCCCAGGGCACGCAGCTCGTGCAGGACGGCCAGGAGTTCGTCGACGGGATCAACGCCTACATCCAGTCGGCCCAGAACCCGCTCAACACCGCGACCAAGATGCCCGCCGAATACACGGCGCTCGCCCAGCTGCCCCGGCCGTGGAAGCTGACCGACGTGATCGCCGAGGCGTCGCTGATCGGCGGGATCTTCGGGCTCGGCGGCGGCGGCCAGGTCGACTCGGCGCTCGCGCTGCAGAAGCTCCAGCAGCGGTTCGGCAAGCTCGCCGGGCGGCGCTCATGGAGCGACTTCCGCGAGGTCGATGACCCGGAGTCGCCGAGCACGATCACGGACAAGCGGTTCCCGTACGAGCTGAACAACCCGTTCTCTCCCAAGGGCCTGGCGCTCCCCGACCCGGGCTCCGTCAACTTCCCCGCGATCGGCTCACCGTCGGCGTCAAGCGCCGCCGCCGACCGGAGCAGCGCGAGCACCGGCCGGTTCGCGAACATCGGCGCGAGCCTGCGCGCGGCGCTGCTGAACCCGACCCACGCGTCCAACTGGGAGCTCGTCTCCGCGCGCCACTCGGCCAACGGCCATCCGCTCGCCGTGATGGGCCCGCAGGTCGGCTACTACGTCCCCGAGATCCTGATGGAGGAGGACCTGCACGGGCCCGGAATCGACGCCCGCGGGGCGTCGTTCCCCGGGGTCAACCAGTACGTCGAGCTCGGCCACGGACGCGACTACGCGTGGAGCGCGACCACATCGACCTCGGACAACGTCTCGACGTACGCCGAGGTCCTCTGCCAGGACGCCTACCACTACGTGTACAAGGGTCAGTGCCTGGCGATGGACAAGCTCGTCGACGTCGACTCGTGGCACCCGAACGTGCTCGATCAGACGCCGCCCGGGACCGAGACGCTGACCGCGTACCGCACGGTCCACGGGATCGTCTACGCGCGCGGCACCGTCCACGGCAAGCCGGTCGCGTTCGTCCACGCCCGCTCGACCTACTTCCACGAGGCCGACTCGGCGATCGGCTTCTCCGAGCTGAACGACCCCAACTACGTCACCGGGCCGGCGTCGTTCCAGCGGGCCGCGTCGCATATCGCGTTCCTGTTCAACTGGGGCTACGTCGACACCAACCACACCTCGTACTACATGTCCGGCTGGATGCCGCAGTTCCCGAGCGGCGTCTCCGCTGCGTTCCCGGTGCTCGGGACCGGCCAGTACGACTGGAAGGGCTACAACCCCTCGATCCACGACGCGACCTGGCTCCCGGCGGCCGCCCACCCCCACACCACCGACCAGGGTTTCATGGTCTCGTGGAACAACAAGCAGGCGCCGGGCTGGTCGGCGGCCGACAACCAGTGGGGCTATGGCCCGGTGTACCGCAACCAGATGATCGCCGAGGGGATCGCCAAGGACATCTCAGGCGGCCGCAAGATCAGGATCTCGCAGGTGGTCTCGGCGATGGACGTGCCCTCGACCGAGGACATCCGCGCGACCGAGCTGCCGCTGCTGTTCACCGTCCTGGGCAAGCCGGCGAACCCGAAGCTCCGCTCCGCGATCGCCACGCTCCGCCAGTGGTACCTCGCCGGCGCCTTCCGCAAGAGCGCGTCGCTCGCGACCGCCGCTCACGACCTCTACACGCCGGCGATCGAGCTGATGGACGCGTGGTGGCCGAAGCTGCTGTCCGGAGAATTTGAGCCGATGATCGGCCAGGGCGCGTTCGGCGCGATCCAGGCGCTGCTGCCGCTCGGGGGCGCCGCGCCGGTGTCCGGCGACGGGTTCAACAACGGCTGGTGGGGCTACGTCTCGAAGGACCTGCGCCGGGTGTTTGGCGTCGGCCGCGAGCGCGGTCCGTACAGCCAGGCGTACTGCGGCAACGCGCCGCACCGCCGCCTCTCGACGCGGGCGCTGCGCAACCGCTGCCGCGCGGCGCTCCGGTCCTCGCTGCTCGCCGCGACGAGCGTCACGCCCCAGCAGCTCTACGGCGGCGTCTGCCCGAAGGACCCCGAGCCGGCGTGCGCGGACCTGAACACTTGGACGAGCGCCTCGGCGATCACGATCCCGCCGTTTCCGTTCCAGAACCGACCGACGTTCCAGCAGGTCGTCACGCTCACCCGCAAGCTGCCGCGATGAGGTTGAGGCGCTCGCTCGCGCTCGCGTGCGGTATCGCGTGCCTGCTGGCGGCAACGACGGCGTCCGTCGCACAGGCGTCGGCGAAGTTGCCGCTGTCGCACGCCGGGCGATGGATCACCGACGCCCAGGGGCGCGTGGTCGTGCTCCACGGCACGAACATGGTCTACAAGCTCGCGCCGTACTACCCGAGCGCGATCGGCTTCGGCTCCGACGACGCCGCGTTCCTGCGGCGGATCGGCTTCAACGCGGTCCGGGTCGGGGTGATCTGGAAGGCGGTCGAGCCACAGCCGGGCGTGTTCGACGATCGCTACCTCGCGCACATCACCGCGACCGTGAAGATGCTCGCCGCCCACGGGGTCGTGTCGCTGCTCGACTTCCACCAGGACATGTACAACGAGCTTTTCCAGGGCGAGGGAGCGCCCGACTGGGCGGTTCAGGACGGCGGCCTCCCGAATCCGAAGCTCGGCTTTCCCGGTAACTACACGGCCAACCCCGCCCTCGAGCACGCGCTCGACCAGTTCTTCACGAACGCGTCCGGGCCAAGCGGGCGCGGGCTACAGGACTGGTTCGCCAGCGCGTGGGCGCATGTCGCGGCGCGCTTTCGCGCGAACCGCTCGGTGCTCGGCTACGAACTGCTCAACGAGCCGTTCCCCGGCACGGGGTGGCCGCAGTGCGTTGTTCCGTCCGGCTGCCCTGCGTTCGACGCCGAGCTCACCGCCCTCTATCACCGGGTCGCGGCAGCGATCCGACTCGCCGACCCCCGCACGATGATCTGGTACGAGCCGAACGTGATGTTCAACAACGGCGTCGCCACCCACGTCGGCGCGCTCGGTGACCCGAGCGCCGGGTTCGCTTTCCACGACTACTGCCTCACCGAAGCGCAAACCGGGGCCTCGGGTTGCAGCACCTTCGACGACATGGTGTTCGCGAACGCGCTGGCCCACGTCGGCCAGACCCACGAGGCGCTGATGATGACCGAGTTCGGTTCGACCACCGACGTGTCCTACCTGCAGGACATGCTGAAGCGCGCCGACAGCGACATGGTCCCGTGGCTGGAGTGGTCCTACTGCGCCTGCCAGTCGCCCACCGACACCGGCCAGCCCGGCATCATCGCCGACCCGCGAAAGCCGCCGAGCGGATCGAATCTGATCCCGGGGACGCTCAGTGCGCTGGTCGAGCCCTACCCGCAGGTGATCGCCGGGACCCCGAGTCCATGGTCATTCGACCGCACGTCGCGGACCTTCACGCTGAACTACTCGGCGGCGCGCGCATCCGGCCGTGGTCGCTTCGGTGCCGGCTCGTTGACCGAGATCGCGACGCCGGCGCTGGTCTATGGCGGCCACTACGGCGTCCGGGCGACGGGAGCGGCGATCGTGTCCCGCCCTGGAGCCGGGGTGCTGGTGCTCGCGGCGTGCCGAGGCGCCAGGGCGATCGGCGTGACGGTCAGTCCGCGTGGGCGGAGCCGGGGATCGTGCCGGCCTGCAGTTCGCGCAAAACCGCGCCGAGGATTCCGTTGACGAACGCCGGCGCGTCGGCGCCGCAGAAGCGCTTGGCCGTCTCGACCGCCTCGTCGATCGCTCCCTCCGGCGGGATCGAGCGCTCCCCCGGGATCTCGTCCGGATAGAGCATCTCGGTCAGTCCGACCCGCAGGATCGACCGCTCGAGCGGCGCGATCCGGTCGAGCGTCCAGCCGGTCGAGTGGGTCGAGATCAGCTCGTCGAGCCCGGCCTGATGGGTGCGGACCAGCCGCGCGAGCTCTTGCGTGAAGCCGTGCGCGTCGCGCGGGAACACGTCGTCGAGCGGCCTGCCGAGCAGGTCGCTCTGGTAGAGGGCCCAGACCGCGGCGCGCCGCTGGTCGGTCCTAAGCACGCGAGACGTACTCGCCCGAGCGGGTGTCGACGCGAACGACGTCGCCCACGTTGACGAACAGCGGCACCTGGATCCGGGCGCCGGTCTCGAGCACGGCGGGCTTGTTGCCGCCGCCCGACGCCGTGTCGCCGCGCAGTCCGGGCTCGGTCTCGGTCACCTCGAGGTCGGTCGCGCTCGGCAGCTGCACGTCGGCGGGCTCGTTGTCGATGTAGAGCAGCTCCACCTCGGAGGCGTCCTTCATCCACCGCAGCGGCTCGGCCAGCGCCGTCGCCGGGATCGTCAGCTGCTCGTAGGTCTCCGAGTCCATGAAGTGGGCGTCGTCGCCGTCCTGATAGAGGTACTGCATCTTCCGGGTCTCGGTCCGCACCGGCCGGAACTTCTCGCCCGCGCGGAAGGTCCGGTCGATCACCGCGCCGTCCGAGGCCCGCCGCAGCTTGGTGCGGACGAACGCCCCACCCTTGCCGGGCTTCACATGCTGGAACTCGATGATCTTGAAGATCGTCCCGTCGACGTCGATGTGGGTTCCGTTGCGGAATTGGTTGGTGCTGATCACGGCGGTTGAGGGTAGCGGCCCTCGGCCGGGACCCGGGGCAGCTCAGTCGACGATCGTCAGCTGCTTGCCGATCTCGGTCAGGATCTCGGGCCCATCCTGCCGCGCGATCACGCGGTCCTCGACCCGCACACCAAATTCTCCGGGGCAGGTCCCGGGTTGACGTGGGTGGGGTGGCCGCGCAGAACATCGTCTTGGCCGATGCAAGGATGGAGTTTGGGTGATCTCATCCTTTTTGGCCGATGTTGCTGCCTCGCTCGGCGGCTTAGCCTGACGCCATGGAACTCACCAACAGGGTGGACGTATCAAGGCGTCCCACGGGTCGTCGCGCCGCGATCCGCGCCGCGGTCGCGACGGTAGCCGCTGGCACGCTGATCGCACTCGCGGCTTGTGGCAGCAGCAAGCCGGCGTACTGCACTGATCGCACCAACCTCGAGAACTCCGTCAAAGGCTTGACCAGCCTCAACGCCAGCAGCGTCAGCACCGGCATCAGCGCCCTGAAGTCACAGGTCAAGACGATCGTGAGCGATGCGAACTCGGTTGTCAGTTCTGCCAAGAGCGACTTCCCGACTCAGACGAGCGCCGTCAAGACGTCGGTCGACGCGCTTCAGAGCGCCGTCGCGGCGGTGCCATCGAGTCCTTCGGCGGCACAGGCCGCCGGAATCGCGGCTGATGCGGCGGCCGTCGTGAGCTCGGTCAAGAGCTTCACGGACGCCAGCCAGTCGAAGTGCAGCTGAGGCGTGAGTCTGCCACGGCGGGTCGGAGTGTTTGCCGACTCGTTGCTTGGCGTCCTTGCTCTAGCGGCGGCCGGCTCGACCACGCCCCTGGAAGCAGTCCGATGACGAATGACCTCGACCGGGTGGAACGTGTGCCGGGCCGGGGGGGTGTGAGGTGGCGGGAGTGAAGCGGCCGAGGACGATCGAGCGCCGTATGAACCGGTTCCTACGCGAGCCGATTTCGGTACGCAACGCCGCGAGCGTGATCGTGGCGGGGACGTTCATCGTCGTGGTCGCCGGCGGGATCGCGATCCGGGCGATCGACCATCGCGAGTACTCGAGCATCTGGGAGGGCATGTGGTGGTCTCTGCAGACGGTCACGACGGTCGGGTATGGAGACGTGACGCCCAAGGACACGGCGGGCAAGATCGTCGGCGCGCTTGTGATGCTCGAGGGGATCGCGTTCCTCGCGATCGTCACTGCAGCGATCACCTCGACGTTCGTGACGCGCGCGCAGCGAGAGCAGAAATCCGGAAAGCCGGCCGAGGAGAGCGTCGCGGAAGCACCGGTCGAGCCGCAGCTCGAACAGATCGCCGCGCGGCTCGACCGAGTCGAGTCGCTACTGCTGAAGCTCACGAGACCATGAGTCGCACCGCCACCGGGTCCCAATCCCCGATAGCACCCGCCCCGACCGCCGGCGTTCGGCCCCGCCCGCCTCGGGGATGTGCGCATCCTCCTCCGAAACGGGTGATTCCAAACGGGCTGCCTTCGACGATATTGGTCTCCACGAACCGAATGGTGAAGACCTTTCGAGCTGCACCGGGAAGCGCTCGACGTCCGGCGCCGGCGCAGACATGAGTGCCAATCCCGGCGATCCAAGCTTGCCGCCGCCAGCGGAAGCCAGCGACCTCGCGAAGGAGGGAACGCCGCCGGCGGGTGACACCTCGCCGGATGGCGCCCCGGCGGGCTCGAGAAGACGGATCGGGCACACGCTGTCAGAAGGGTGGCACCTTGCGGTGGTTGCCTATCGCGACCCCGAGCATGTCGCCGAGCGGATCGCGCTGAACAGCACGCAGAGCCTCGGCGAGCCCTCCCTGGAGTGGGCGCAGCGCGTCCGCGAGGAGCGTGCGGGTGTGCCGCGCGCGGTCATCGCCGAGCAGCTGCGCACGGGTAGCGCGAAGGTCGCGGCCGTCGATGGGGCGGTCGCCGGGACGCCGTTCCTGATCGCGCTGATCCCCGGCTACCTGCTCTACCTCAGGCAGAACGCACGGATGCTGCTGCGCACCGCCGCGCTATACGACCGCGACCCACGGAGCCTCGAGACCACCGCCGAGATGCTGGCACTCCGCGGCGTGCATCCGACGGTTGACGATGCCCGCTCGGCGCTGCTCCCCGTGCGAGACGCACCGATGCCCGAGAAGCCGACCGCGCGCCGCCCATGGCGTACGTGGGTCCGCAGCGTCTACGTGGTGCTGATCTACGGCGGATTCCTCTCCGCCCCCTCCGACAAGGGCAAGGAGGGGGCCCACCCGTGGGTGAAAACCGCGATCGGGGGCCTGTTCGGGCTGACCGTCTGGGTAATCACCTGGGTGTTCCCGCTCAGCTTCATGATCGCGATGGCCTGGGGCTGCGACAGCAACGCGCGAAGCCTCGGACGGCGAGCGCTGATCTTCTACGACAGCGAGCCCGACAGCGCGCAGGCGGCGATTGCCGCCGCCAAACAGCAACGGGACCCCGGGCAGAACAAGCGCCGGATCGTGCGCACCACCCTGCTGGTCCTCTCGATTGCGATCCCGATCGCGTTCATCGCGTTCGTTGACCAGGAGCGCCAGAGCATCGGCATCACCCCGCTCACCGCCGTTGGCGGCCTCGTCGCGCTCTCCCTGGTGATCGCCATCGGCGTCATCGCCACCCGCCGCTAACGCGCTCCTCCGAGCGCAACCCGCCAGCACGCTCCCGGCGGCCGAGGCTCGCCTCACGCTGGTCGCGTCACTCGCGGCGCCGCGCTCTGATCATTCGACGACCGATCATGTCGCTGATCGACGTCGCGACCCAGATGATCAGCGTCGCAAAGACGTAAGTCTGAAAGCCATGAATCGCAAGCCCGCTGACAATGGCGTTGACGATGATCAATGCGACGATCGTTGAAGCGAGGGCCAGCAGTCCGGCGAGCCCTATCGACGGCTCATGAACCAGCACGCGAAGGGCGAGCAGCTGAACCACAACGTGGACGAGCCAGAAGACGAGAATTGCCTCAACAACAGCCGTCGCGTCGATCGAGAACTTGCTGAGCACTGCGCTTGAGACGATGATCCCGACCGCGACACCGACGAGCGAGGTCGTGACTCGGATCCCCCAGCGAACCAACATGGGCTGATCCAACGACCGGCTAGAGACCGGTTTCGGCGGTGATCCTGCCGGATTTCACGGCCTTGCTCAGCTCCTTGTAGTCGCGGTCGTTCTGCTCGGCGTACGCCTCGGAGAACTCGACGATCGCGCGGTCGAAGCTGTCGCTGTTGCCGAGGTAGGCGGCGATCGCGATGCGATCGCCGCTGCGGGCGTGCGCGCGGGCGAGCGTCCAGCCGCACAGCGTCCCGTAGGCGGCCATCGCCTTCGGGACCATCTGCTCGATCTCCGCCGAGCCTTTCCAGTCCTTCAGCTGCCGGCCGTAGAAGTCGCGAGCCTTGCCGTCGAGCCCGGAATCGATGTGCAGCCAGCCGAGGAAGATGTCGCTGCTGGCTTGCATCAGGCGTTGTCCGACGACGACCCGCTCGCCGTGGTTAGAGAACTCGCTCGGACCGACGTACTCCTCCAGCACCGACGCCTCCGCTTCCTTCATCTGCAGGAACAACGGGTCCTGGCCGTCGCGCCCGAACAGCAGGGCGATCCATGCGCGCGTGCCGACGCTCCCGACCCCGACCACCTTGCGCGCGAAGTCGGTCAACTCAAACTCCTCCAACAGCACCCGCCGGTCGACCTCGAGCGACTCACGATAAACACGCAACAGCTCGTGTAGCTGATCGAAGATCCGATCGCGGGCCTCACCGGACTGCGCCAACTGCTCGATCGGCACGATCAACGGCGACTGGTCGACGATCCGAGGCTCTCCGTCGACGACTTCAGTCAGCTTCGCGAACGCCGTCATGCTGTCCTTCGTCCGCGCCTTCGCGATCTGCCTGTCGGCCCGCTTGACCAACTTCGGCTTGAACTGCGAGCCGAACTCCTGCACCACACTCTCGATATCCAGATGCGAGTACCACACCTCGAGGTTCTTCATCCCGGCGAACTCAGCCATCGCGGCGCGATAGCGGCCGACCGTCTCGAGCACGATCCGCTCCTGCTCCTTCGCTGAGAAGCCGTTATCGCGCGCCGCGATCAACATGCTCACCGCGAGACGCTTGACGTCCCACTCCCACGGGCCCGGGAGCGTCTCGTCAAA
Organism: uncultured Solirubrobacterales bacterium; assembly: GCA_963788565.1. Lineage (GTDB taxonomy): Bacteria > Actinomycetota > Thermoleophilia > Solirubrobacterales > Solirubrobacteraceae > Palsa-465. The sequence goes on from CAWBHJ010000005.1 coordinate 113,956, forward strand.
ATCGTTGACATCGAACACCAGCGCGCGCTCCGGCGAAGCGAACACCCCGAAGTTCGACAGGTGCGCATCCCCGCAGCACTGCACCGTCACCCCCGACCGCGGCGTCGACCCGAGGTCATTCGCCATAATCAGCGCCGCCCCACGATAAAAAGTAAACGGCGAGACCAGCATCCGCCCATAGCGGATCGGCACGAGCTCCGGCACACGACTCTTCGCCTGACGCTCCAACAACGCGACCGGATCAGCCCGACCCGCCGGCGGCTCGAACTTCGCATGACTCGCGCGCGGCACCTCTTTCCGCGCCGCCTTACCACGCGCAACCCGCTCAGCCACCGACAAATGCCGAACGGCCGCGGGCTCCGACCCATTCTCCGGCGCGGCTGTCCCGTGGCTCGCGGCGGTCGTCCGTGTACTTGGAGTTGTGGTCGCCATCGCCGTTCCTTCCGTTCAATCCGTCATCGCGCCAGCGCGTTTTACAGCCACCGACATTTCACAATTGGTGTCGCATCAGGCTATGCCGCGGAGCGACCCACTGCATCGGCCAAAAAGGTTGAGATCACGGCGGCGTTCATCGTCTGCGTGCATGCCGCCCAGCCTTCTCGCTGGCGCGCATCCAGGCCCTCCTCGCGAGCGTCAGGCGGTGATGGGCTGCGGTGATTTTGGGGTCGCCGTGGCGCTGCGCTTGCGCAGTCGGTCCGCCAGGAACAGGACGATGACGGCGATCCCAACCCCGGCGAGCGTGAACAGGATCCTGCGTCCCTCGTCGGCAAGGTTCGACGGGTGGGGCACGTCAACAGCGATAAGGAGGCCGGCGGCCACGGCTGCGGTGTACCAGGCGTAGTTGACGAAGCGGATCGACGCCGCCGCCGCGAACAGGACGACGATGATCACTTCGAGGGCGGTTCTGTTGTCGACGGCGACCAGGACGAGGGCAGCCACCACGGCGCCCACTATCGTCCCGGCCACGCGCTGCACCGCAAAGAAGGTGGATTGCTGCAGGTCTGGCTTCATGGCGATAATGGCGGCGAGGGGCATCCAGTAGGCGTTGGGCAGCTGCAGTCCGAACGCGATCGCGACGGCGATCGACACCGCGACGGCGCGGATCACCGCGAAAAGGATCAGCGGGCGGGTCAGCTGCTTCGGCGTGATATCCCCTGGGATCTCCGCGACAGGCTGGGGCGCCGCGACCCGCCCGCGCGCCAGCCACATGATGAAGGTGTAACCGATCCACAGTGCCGATCCGGTGAGCCAGGCGAGCGCCTGCTTCCACGGTTCGGTGTGGAGCAGGCCGGAGCGGAAGGCACCCGGAAGGCCGTAGGCGATGAGCGTCGGCAGGCCGAGGACGAGGATGAACCAGATATTGAGGAGATGGGCCGCGACGAATCTGTGGAGGCCGTATTTCACCGCCAGCCCGCCCAGCAAGGTGGCCACGAATGCGGCCAGCACCACGAACCCCCAAGGACCGCCGCCGATCCCGAACCCCAGGGCTGTCAGCAGCGCACCGGCCCCGGCCATCGTGGCCATCCCGAGCACCCGGGGACCGTATTTCCCGCCGGGGTCGCTCAGCGCCAGGAACAGCGCCCCGAAGATCGCACTAAGGAAGTACCTCCGCTCGTGAGGGAGCACGCCCACGATGAGCAGCAGTCCCAGCACGACCGCCAACACGGCGCCTCTGTGCAGGTTGAATCCCTGCCGCTTGACTTCGAAGACTTTCCTCAGCTGAGTCATGCCGATTGTGTACCCAAGCGACGTGCCGGTGCGCGCACGCGCGGCGCTGCGAGACGTTGGCGCGACGGGAACGTTCAGGGATAGAAGGAACACACTCGCCTCCTGCGTCGTTCCGTAGCGAGCTCTGGCGCTCTCACGCCGCCAAGCCGAGGGCGGTGCGAGAGCGCGCGGGCCAGAACGAGACGCTGCTAGGCGGGCAGCGCGTTGAGTTCCTTCGCGAGCGCCTTGCCGTCGGCGTCGATTTCCTTCTCTTGGGTTTTCTCGGCGTGCGTGAGCGCCTTGTCGAGCTGCTCCTGCATGCGCGACTTTCCGATCACCACGAGCGCGGCCTGGCCCGTGTCGAGGTAGTCGCCGAGCTCCTTGGCATCGCCGCGCGACATGCCGCCCATGGCATGCCCGATCCCCCCGCCCGCCGCAGCGCCGACGACCGCCGCGCCGATGATTGACGGCGGGAAGATGATCCCCACCAGCGCCCCGACAGCGGCACCCGTCCACGCGCCGTGCTGGGTCGGCTTCTCGTGCTTGGTCACGTGCACCTTGCCCTCATCGTCCTTGTACACCAGCGCGACGTCATAGCTGCCCACCAGATCAGCCGAATGCAGGTCGAGCAACGTGTCGTAATCGGCATCGGCGTCATCACGATCCGCGTACACCGCCGCATACACAAACACCGGGTCGTCTTTGCTCATCGTCAAGCTCCTTTATGCGTTCGCTGAGTAGACGGCAGCGACAGCCATCACAGCAGGATGCGACCCACCTGGGCTCGGGCCTTCCCCGACGATGCGGCCACCGCCGCCAGAAGTACGACCCTACGACGCCCACCCCCACCCCACATCGGCCAAAAAGGATGAACCACGCAGTCGCGATACCCAGCTCGACCCACGCGAGCACGCTCGGCGTGACCGCTGGGTGGCCCTCAGGCGGCTACGTCCGGGGTATCGGCCGGCGGGCGACGCATGGCGGGCGCTTCATCCTCGGACGAACCCCAGCGCACCGCTGACCCGTTGGCCGACGGCGATCCGGCATCGCGACGCGAGTCGCGATCTGGACCCGGGATCGTGACCTTGACTTCTATCGATTCGAGGCCGGCCTGCTCGATGACCTCGACAGCGTCAGATCGGCCTGTGACGCCGAGCTTGCCGTAGATCGAAGCGACGTGTGTCTTGACGGTAGGACGTGCGAGGTGGAGGCGGTCGGCGATCTCTTGGAGCGAGAGATGCGTCCGCAGGAAAGCGATGAGCCGGAGCTCCGCGGGTGTGAGTCCGTAGTCCTGTCCCCGCCTGATCCGCCCTTCGAGACGCTGCAACCGGGCCGGAAGCGTTCCCGCATCGGGATATCCCTGTAGTGCGTCGCCCGCAATCTGCGCGTGTTCGACGGCGCCCGCAACGTCGCCGAGATCGAGGCTGATGTCGGCGCAACGCAGCGCTAGATCGGCGTTGAGCCATGGGCCCGCGCGGAGCAGCGGGCGGAGCCGCCGGACGTTCTCGAGCTGCCGTGCGGCCTCGGTGTGGTCGCCACGTTGGTTGTGCGCGAGCGCCGCTGCCGTGGATGCGATGGCGCCGTAAATCGTGTCTTGGAGGTGTTGCTGAGCCGCCAGCCAGCCCGCGTCGACCGCCCATCGTTGCGCGTCTCGCCGATCCCCCAGGTCGTTGGCGGCGAAGACCAGAAAGGCGAGCGCGAAGACCCGAGTGTGGGCGAGATCGGGCCGGTCTTTTGAAAGCGCTAGTGACTCCCGGAGCACGGAGATTGCCTCGTGCTGTCGGCCCAGGAGAAGGTACGCCGCACCCATGGCGCAACGGGTGCCGAGCGGACACTCGGTGCCCATCTTGTTCTCATTCGCGTAGGCGACCTCAGCATCGCGCAGCATCCGCGGGATGCCGTCCGGAGCCATGGCACTTCGCAGATGGGAGAGTGCCGACCGAAGCGATGCCCCGTCGGAAGGTGCGAACGCGGGCGAACCGTGCTCGGCCGCGACTAAGAACTGCCTTGCCCGGGCCGCATCGCCGAGGAACCCGAAGCACCATGCGGCCGCGATCGACAGCTGCGGGTCTGACTCGATCTCCGTGTCGGTGCAGCGGTCCAGCCAGAGCCGCAGGGTATCGATCTGCCCGCGGCTCGCAAACTCGTCCCGACACGCGAGCGCGATTCGGCCGGCGTGAGCGAGGTCGCCGGCCTCATGCGCGTAGGCGAACGCCTCGCCAGGCAATCCGTGGCGCTCGCACCAATCCGCTGCCCGTCGCAAGTACACGGGGAGCAGCTCCGGATGGCGCCGGTTGAGCTCCGCACGGAGGAGATCGCCGAACAGATGGTGGTAGCGGTACCACTCGCGGTGATCCCCGAGCGAGACGACAAAAGCATTGGAATGCGCCAGCGCCTCGAGCGAACCAGCCGCATCGTGTATGCCGAGCACTGCATCGCACAAGGGCGCCGTCATTTGATCGAGGATCGACGTCCCGAGCAGGAACCGCTTGAGATGGTCCGGCTGGCGCTCGAGCACCTCTTCCAAGAGGTAGTCGGCGATCTGCTGCTGATCGCCGGACAGACCGGCGGCCATCACGGCGGCATCGTGACGGCCGCGCAGCGCCAGCGTGGCCAGCGCAACCGCGGCGGCCCAGCCCTCCGTCCGCTCGCACAGAGCCCCGGCCGCCGCCTGCGACAACTCCAGTCCTGCGCTCGCGGCAACATCACGGGTCTCCATCGGGTCCAGAGCGAGGAGCGCGGTCCCGACCTCGAACAGATCCCCGCTCGCGCGGAGCCGGCCCAGCGGCACCCCCGGATCGCCGCGCGTGACCAACACCAACTGACAGCCGCTGCGAACCTCGTCGACGAGAAACGTGAGGACCGCGCGGCTCTTCTCAGCCGTTATGACATGCACATCGTCCAGCACCAGAACGAACGGGTCGCGCTCGCCAAGGTCGGCCGCGAGCAGCGGAATCGCTACCTCGTCGATCCTGGGCATCCGTCCCGATAGCTCCTCGAGGAGCTCGCCGCAAACCGGGCCAGTGCGCTGAAGAGCCTCGATGATGTGGCCGAGCAGCACGACGGAGTCGTTGTCCGCGGGGCCGAGCTGCACCCACCCGCTGGCCCTCGGATCCAGATCGGTCCACTGCGCGACGAGCGTCGATTTCCCGTAACCGGCCGGCGCGGAGACCAGCACCACCCGGCTGCCCTCAGCGGCCTCCTGTAACGCAGAGAGGCGAGGTCGCGCCACCACCCAAGGCGGGACCGTCGGAACTCGAAGCTTCGACTCCCACAGCCGCGGCCTGGTCCCGGAAGGGGCAACGCTACTCATCGCTCGGCCCTCCGCGCCCCCCCCGTTCCCCATACCAGCGCGAGTTCGACGGAGGCCCGCGACCCGCCAGTCTCAAACGTCGACGTGGAGGCCAGGTGCCCCCACGGCGTCTGGTGCTCAATTGTCTTGACGACGAACGTGCGTACGGCCATCGCCGCACTCACCGTAGGCCGCGAGCGCGCCATCATCTCGGACAAGTCGGTAGCTCCATTTGCGCGAACCAGATCCCATTACCTAACGCTCAACAAAGCCGGTCGGCCGCATCAGGAGATGCCACTTCTCGGTGCCCAATACATGGACAGTCTCGAAGGTACCTCGGTCCGATGGGCGCGGGATCCGTGCAAACCACGCGGAACCCCGTCGGAAAAGCTGCGAGATCGGGGCGGTGAGTGCGGCGATGGCTGCCGCTGCGGTCCACCGAGGCGTCGGAGGCGACGACGACCTCCTGGGTCGTACCTCGCGAACACCCAGGGTGAAGTCGCCGGTGACGGGATCCACTCGACCGACGGGCTTGGCAGCGCGATATCAGCCAAAGTGGCCGATCACTAATCGACCGCCCGCGACGTACCGTGATGGCACCATCGCCAGCCAGCCGAAGCGTCCGAACAAGAACAAGTCCCGCAAGACCGCTTCGCTGACGCCGGCGGAGACGCGCGTGCTGACGCTCCTTACCACGTATCAAACGCTCGCCGGCATCGGCAGCCAGCTCGGCATCGGGCGTCCCACCGTGAAGACGCACGTCCAAAACATCTACAAGAAACTCGGGGCCACCAAACGAGCCGAAGCGGTCAAGCTGGCCGAGGACGCGGGTCTTCTGCCGGTTAGCGCCGTGCTCATGAGCCGGAAGGATCTCGGGATGGCGGTGAGTCAGCAATGTGCGCTGCACGATCCGCGAGAGCGTGGCGGGCAGGTCAAGATCGAGCCGGAGACGGGGGAGCTCGACCACACATCGGTTGAGAGGGGTCCGGTGCCGAGATGAGCTCCCACACGCATGTTGAACCGTCCGTCGGGGCCGGGGCCGGGGCCGCGACGAAGCGCGCCGGCGCGGCGAAGATCGCATTGATCACGCTGGCGGCCGGCCAGTTCGTGATGGCGCTGGACACGACGGTCATGAACACGGCGATCGCGACGGTCGCCAAGGACGTCGGAACGACGGTGACCGGGATCCAGACGGCGATCACGCTCTACACGCTCGTGATGGCGTCGCTGATGATCACCGGCGGGAAAGTCGGTCAGATGATCGGGCGCAAGCGCGCGTTCTCGATCGGATGCATCATCTACGCCTGCGGCTCGTTGACCACCGCGCTGTCTCATAGCCTGGCGGTGCTGATGTTCGGCTGGTCGTTCCTTGAGGGCTTGGGGGCGGTGCTGATCATGCCGGCGATCGTGGCGTTAGTGGCGTCGAACTTCGCAAAGCCCGAGCGTCCCCGCGCGTACGGGCTGGTCGCCGCTTCCGCCGCGATCGCCGCGGCGCTCGGACCGCTGATCGGCGGCATCTTCACCACCTACGCCTCGTGGCGATGGGTGTTCGTCGGGGAGGTGCTGATCGTGCTGGTGATCCTCGCCCTGGCTCGTCGCATGAATGACACGCCGGCCGAGAAGGGAGCCAGGCTGGACCTCGTGGGCACGGCTTTGTCCGCGCTCGGACTCGGTGCGATCGTGTTTGGGATCCTGAAGTCGGGGACCTGGGGTTTCATTAGACCGAAGCCTGACGCTCCCGGGTGGCTCGGGCTCTCCCCCGTGATCTGGCTGATCTTCGCCGGCGCCGTCGTGCTCGTCGGGTTCGTGTGGTGGGAAGGCCGGCGCATCAGGCGCGGAGAGGGCGTGTTGGTCGAGCCCACGATGCTGCGCAACGTCCAGCTCCGCAGCGGGGTCATGTCATTCCTCTTCATGTTCCTGATCCAAGCCGGCATCTTCTTCACCGTCGCTCTGTTCCTGTCGGTCGCGCTCGGAATCTCGGCGGTCCAAACCGGCGTCCGGCTCCTGCCGCTCTCGCTGTCCCTGCTCCTGTTCGCCATCGGCGTCCCCAAGCTGCGCCCCAACGCGAACCCGCGGCGAGTCGTCCGTGTCGGCTTCATGCTCCTGTTCGCGGGTCTCGTGCTGCTGGTCGCGTTGCTCGACGTCGGCGTCGGCCCCGAGATCGTGACCTGGCCGCTGCTGCTCGCCGGCGCCGGCCTCGGCGCGATGGCCTCGCAGCTCGGCAGCGTGACCGTCTCAGCGGAGCCTGACGAGAAGAGCGGTGAGGTCGGAGGGCTCCAGAACACCGGCACCCAGCTCGGCGCCTCGATCGGCACCGCACTAGCAGGCGCCGTGCTCATCTCCGCGATGACAGCGGCGTTCTTCACCGGCATCCAGAACAACCCCAACGTTCCCTCCAGCGTCGTCTCAAAGGCACAGACAAAACTTGCGAGCGGGGTGCCGTTCATGTCCGAGGCCGACGTCAAGGCCGCGCTCTCAAAGGCGAACGTGCCCTCCGCGACCGCCAACGAGATCATCAAGGTCAACACGCAGAGCCAGATCGACGGGCTGCGCGCCTCGGAGGCGATCCTCGCGCTCCTGGCGCTCATCGCCCTCCCGTTCACTCGAGGGATCCCGACCGTGCAACCCGGGGCCCAACCCAAGCCCACAGCAGCCAGGGGATAGAGAAGACGCTCGCCTCGCGAAAACGAAAACGCGACCGCCGCCAGCGACGCGCTCGACAAGGCGCCGGCCGACTTCGGCCAGCACGACGCCGAGCAGAACGACGCGACTACGCCGCGGACAGCGGTTGCGTGTGCGCTACTGCGCCTACTCGGCTTCGAGCTCGTCCTCGAGCACGGCGATGACGATCCCCAGCGCCTCGGCGATGTTCAGGGCAGCGTCCATCGTCCGTGCCGTGCCGACGATCGGAGCGACGGCAATCAGGATGTTCTGAATCTGCTCGACCGTGACCCCGGCGTCCATGGCAGGGCCGACGTGTAGGAGATAGGACGCCGCAGGCGCGCCGACGGCCGCCAACGCGGCGATCCGCGCGGCAACAAGCGCGTTGGCGTCCAGTTCGCACCGCGCAACCGACTCCGCCGTCATGGCGGCAAGCGTGTCAAGGACGGGTGTCTCGGGCGCTACGTCTGTCATTGCATTTCCTTGGCTTGCGGACTGGGTCAGCGTCAACGTTCGTCCCACGAGCCGGCTCGCGCATCACCCGGACGGGGTGAAATTCACGACCTCGGGGACCCGAACCGCCCGGGTAGCGGCCGCTCAGTCGACGACCGTCAGCTCCTTGCCGATCTCGGTCAGGATCTCGGGCCCGTCGAGCCTCGCCACGACGAGATCCTCGATCCGGACCCCGAACTCGCCGGGCAGGTAGATGCCCGGCTCGACCGTGACGACGTTGCCATCCTCGAGTGACCCGTCGTAGCTCTGCGACAGGTACGGCCCCTCGTGGATCTCGAGACCGACGCCGTGACCGAGCCCGTGGCCGAACTGCTCGCCGTAGCCGGCCGAGTCGATCACCATTCGGGCGGCCGAGTCGACCTCGCGGCACACGATTCCCGCCGCCACGGCGCCGAGCCCGGCGAGCTGCGCGTCGAGCACGAGCGAGTAGACCTCGTTCGCGCGGCCGTCGAGCTCGCCGGTGGCGACCGTCCTCGTGCAGTCCGAGCAGTAGCCGTCGACCTCCGCGCCCCAGTCGATCACGACCAGCTGGCCGCGGCCGATCTCGACATCCCGTGGCTGGGCGTGGGGCATCGCCCCGTGCGGGCCGGCGGCGACGATCGAGTCGAAGCTCGGCCGCAGCGCGCCGGCGCGGCGCATCTCGATCTCGAGCGCGAGCGCGACCTCCCGCTCGGTCCGCCCGACGAGGCCGCCGCCCACCACCTTCGCGAACGCGTCGTCGGCCAGTGCGGCCGCGGCGCGCATCCGCGCGACCTCGTCGGCGTCCTTGACGGCGCGCAGCCCCTCCGGGAGCCCGTCGGTTGCGACCAGCTCGATCCGGTCGGGGAGCTGCTCGCGCAGACGGTTGAAATCCCGCACCGACACGTGACCGGCCTCGAACCCGAGCCGCACCGCTCCGTCCGGAAGCATCGCCGAGAGCGCCTTGACGAGGTCACGGGGGACCTCGCGGCGCTCGAATGACGAATCGACCTCCTCGGCGACCTGCTCGCGATAACGGAAGTCGGTCGCGAAGATGCGCAGCTCGTCGCCGACGAGCGCGAGCCCGTTACTCCCCGTGTAGCCCGTCAGGTAGCGGACGTTGACGAGCTCGGTGACCAGCAGCAGGTCCACTTCGGCCTCGTCCAGCAGCACCGTCAGCTCCTCCGCGTGATCACTCACTGATTCAGCTCCTCTCGCAACCGTTCGAGCGCCTCACGGTACCCGGCGGCGCCCTTTCCGATCACACGGGCCACGCACAGGTCCCGGATCACCGACTGCCGGCGCCACGACTCGCGCCCTTCGACGTCCGAGATGTGGACCTCGACGGCCGGCAGGCCGGTGATCTCGAGCGCGTCGCGGATCGCGTAGGAGTAGTGGGTCCACGCCCCCGGATTCAGGATCAGCCCGTCAGCGAGCCCCTCGAGCCGGTGCAGCCGCTCGACGAACTCGCCCTCGTGGTTGCTATGGAAGAAGCGCGTATCGAGCCCCAGCTCCTCGGCCGCGGCGTTGATCCTCACCTCGAGCTCCTCGAGCGTCAGCGTCCCGTACTGGGCCGGGTCCCGGCGGCCGAGCTGATCGAGGTTCACCCCGTGCATCACCTCGATCCGGTTGCGGACCGCGTTCGTCACGCCAGCTCCCTGACCGCCTCGATCAGCGCCCGCGACTCGACCGCGCACCCGGGCCGAGGCGCTCCGGGCGCGTCGAGCAGCACGAACGGCACCGGGCGGTCCCCGAGCCGCTTCTTGTCCCGCGCGGTCGCCATCACGACGGCGTCGGGATCGACCCCGTCGAGCGCGGTGGGCAGGCCGCGGCTCGAGAGCAGCTCGCGAACCTCCTCGCGAAGCTCGGACTGCCCGGACAGCCGCAGCGCAGCGAGCAGTCCGAGCGCCACCGCCTCGCCGTGGCGGTAGCGCGCGTAGCCCGTGACGGCCTCGATCGCGTGACCGACCGTGTGCCCCAGGTTCAGGACCTGCCGCAGGCCGCCGTCCCGCTCGTCGCGGGCGACGATCGCGAGCTTCGTGCGCACGCACGCCACGATCACATCGGGATCGGTCGGGTCGGCGCCCTCGCGGACCCGCTGCCACAACTCGCCCCCGGCGATCAGCGCGGTCTTGACGACCTCCGCGTAGCCGGCAGCCAACTCCTCGGGTGGGAGCGTCGTCAGCGCGGCGGGATCGACGATCACCGCCACCGGCTGGTGGAACGCGCCGACGTAGTTCTTGGCCTCCGCGAGGTCGACGCCCGTCTTGCCGCCGTACGCCGAGTCGACCTGCGCGACGAGCGTCGTCGGGACCTGGACGTAGCGGACGCCGCGCTGGTAGGTGGCGGCGCAGAACCCCGCCAGGTCCCCGACGACTCCCCCGCCGAGCGCGATCAACACGTCCTCGCGGGTCATCCCCGAGCGCACCAGCTCGGTCCAGACGATCTCGGCGTGCGCGACCGTCTTCGACTGCTCGCCGGGCATGATCGCGATCCGGCCGGTGAGCGGCTGCTGGGCATCGCCGTACAGCCGGCCGACGCGGCCGTCGGTGACGAGGAACCGCCGCCCCTCGACCGCCGGCGGCCAGAAGCTCCCCTCGAGCAGCCCCTCGCCGACGTACACCGGGTAGTCGCCCGAGTCGCTTGCCGCCCACAGCACCTTCGTGCCCGCTGGAAGCGCCTCGAGCGCCGCCATCACCTCGGCCATCGCCTGCGAGCGCTCGGACGGGACGACGACATCCGCCAGCGATTCGTACAGCGGCTGGCGCTCGACGAACCGCTGCTCGAAATCGGGCCGTGAGCGGGCGAGCGGCCTCGCGGTCGCCTGAGCCCTCCGCCACGCGGTCTCGGGATCGACATCGAGCCAGATCACGAGCTGATCGGCAAGAGCCGTGCGCACGGCCTCGCTCCCGATCGCCCCACCGCCCAGCGACAGCACTCGCGCCAGGGACCCGTTCAGCAGCTCGAGCGTCACCTGCTCCTCGATGGCCCGGAACGCCGCCTCGCCGTCCTCGTCGAACATCCGCTCGATCGGCTTGCCGACTCGCCGCTCGATCACCGCGTCGACGTCGATCGCCTCGGTCCCGAGCGCGTCGGCAGCGCTCCGCGCCGCCGTCGTCTTGCCCGCGCCCATGAACCCGATGCAGACGATCGCGCGGCGGGCGGAGCGCCCTGTCCCGCCCCGATCACGGCTCAGGTCCGCCGCCATCCGATCCGCTCCTTGTACGCGTCGAGCGCTTTCCTCACGTCGTCGATGTGATCGCCGCCGAACTTCTGGCGGTAGGCGTCCGCGAGCACGAACGCGACCATCGCCTCCCCCACCACCCCAGCGGCCGGCACCGTCGCCGAGTCGGTCCGCTCGCGCAGCGCGTCGGCGGGCTCGTGCGTCGAGATGTCGACAGAGCGCAGCGGCTTGGTCAGCGTCGGCAGCGGCTTCATCCAGCCGCGTACGACGAGAGGCTCACCGGTCGTCATCCCGCCCTCTAGTCCGCCGGCGCGGTTGGTCTCACGGAAGTAGCCGCGGTCGTCGTCCCAGAAGATCTCGTCGTGGGCCTCGGACCCGGGCACCCCGGCGATCTCGAAGCCATCCCCGATCGCGACCCCCTTCAGCGCCTGGATCGAGAGGATCGCCTGCCCGAGCCGGCCGTCGAGCCGCCGCTCCCACGAGATGTGCGAACCGAGCCCAGGGACGACGCCGAAGGCCCGCACCTCGAACACGCCGCCGAGCGACTCGTTGGCCTTGCGCAGACGGTTGATCTCCTCGACCATCGCCGCGCTCGCGTCGGGATCGAGGCACCGCACCGGCGATTCGTCGACGTGCTCGAAGTCCTTCGGGGTGAGGCCGTCCCGTTGGGGGGCGCGGACCGAGGTGATCTGGATCACGTGCGAGTAGACCTCCACGCCGAACGCCCGCAGGAACTCCTTCGCGACGGCGCCGCCGGCGACCCTCGCGGCGGTCTCCCGTGCGCTGGCGCGCTCGAGGATGTCCCGGACATCCGTCAGGCCGTACTTCTGGGTGCCGACCAGGTCGGCGTGACCGGGCCGCGGCAGGTGCACCTCCGCGACCTCGGCCTCGACCGGCCACGGGTTCATCCGCTCCTCCCAGTTGGCGTAGTCGCGGTTCACGATCTGGAGCGCGATCGGCCCGCCGAGCGTCCGCCCGTGCCGCACGCCAGCGGTGACCTCGACCTGGTCGCGCTCGATCTTCATCCTCCCGCCCCGTCCGTGACCGAGCTGACGGCGCGCCAGGTCTCGGTTGAGCGCGTCGCGATCGAGCTCGAGACCTGCCGGAAGCCCCTCGAGGATGCACGTCAGGCCGGGTCCGTGCGACTCGCCGGCCGTGGTCATTCTGAGCGCCATCGGCGCAGAAGGTTACGGGCGCGACTCAGACCTTGATCGTCACGGTCCGCTCGGCAACCGGCGGGCGCGCCAACCACGGCCCCCGACGCCCGCCCGAACTTTGGCGATTTGGGTCCACGTGTCGGAACCAAATCGCCAAAGTTCGCCGCTCAGTAGTGACCGGCGACGTCGACCGCGTAGTGCTGGCCGCCAGTCGCGACGAGCGTCATCCGGACCGTCAGAACGACGTGACGGAGGGCCTTCAGCCTCGACGCGACCGAGTGCGTGAGCCGGAGGTGGAGCGTCGTCTTGCCGTTCGCGATCCCGGAGACCGTGCCCTGGCCGATCACAACCGACGGGCCGCGCCCGGTCTTCAGGTGCGCGCGCTTCGCCGCGCTGCGCGGGATCGAGATCGCGGCGAGGCCGTCGGCCGGCTCGTTGGAGACCACGACGACCGTCATCCCGGACCGCAGCACCCCGGTCAGCGCCTGCGGCATCAGCTGGAGCTTCACCTGCAGGCGCGGCCGCGGCGCTCGGGCCGGCGCGCCCGGGGTGGTGGTCCCCGTGCCGGCCGTGGCACCGGTCGAGGTGCCCGTTGCGGTGGTGGAGCCGGCGCCGGCTCCCGTTCCGGCGCCGGTTCCCGATCCCGTCACCGGCGGCTCGCCGTTCGGCCCCAACACGTCGATCGTCTGGGTGAGCGTCCGGACGTTGCCGCCCCGGTCGGTGACGGTCAGCTTCACTGCATATGTTCCGGTGGTTGGGTAGCTGTGGACGACGCTCGGCCCGACCGCGGCCGTCCCGTCGCCGAAGTTCCACGTGTAGCCCTGGTTGGGGACGATCATCGTCGAGGCCGTCGCCGAGCCGTCGAACTGAACGACGTCGCCCTGATTGACCGAGCTCGGGACCACGAACGCCGGGGTCAGCAGCACACCCGGGGCGCACCCGAAGTACGTGTTCGGGTCAAACTCGATCGCTCCCGCGTTGTTGAACTCGCGCTGGAGCAGGTACGGGTTCTGTGCGCTGTTGCCGACGGTGACGGAGTCGAGCCCGTCGGGGAGCGGTACGCAACCCTGGTTGTCGTTGATCTCCGAGCCGTCGAGCGCGAACCAGCCGTCGAATCCAGGGTTGACGACCGCCGCGATCTGAGACTGGCTGAGCGGACTCACCAGCCGCAGGCCGACGTTGATCGCGAGCTGCTGCGGCGTCGGGGTCTTGACGAGCGGCGGCGCGTCGGGCTCATCGCATGAGGTCAACGCCGTCCATGGCTGCACGACGTACGCGACCTCGGTTCCGCCGACGTCGACGCGCGAGTGGTAGGAGCAGAAGAACGGTGGGTGGGGCGGCTCGGGCCCGCTCGGCAGCGACCCAACGGTGACCGGAATCCCGATCGGGGTGGCGAGGTGCTGCACTCGGAAGAATCGGTTTTGTCCCGGTCCCTCGAGGTACGCGTACCAGCCGGTCACTCCGACGGTCGGCGGCGGCGAGGTGATCGCAAGCGACGAGATCGTGCCCGTCGCGGTGACCGTCTGCGAGGCGCTCGGCAGGCTCTCGCCGCTGCTCGTCAGGTATGTCGTCTTCACCTGGTAGGTCCCGGGCGGAAGTCCTCCGCCCGCGTCGTTGGTGGTGATCGCCGACGGTGGCGGAGTCAGGCTGCCGTTGACAGAGCAGAGCTTCTCGGTCGCATCCAGGCAGGTTTCGACGCCGGCCGGGAGCAGCAGCGTCACCACCGGCGTGTAGCCGGGCTGCGTCCGTCCGACGATGCCGGTCTGCGCGATCATCGCCGACAGCTCGCCCCGGAGCTGAGCATCCGTCAGACAGACCGTGTTGGCGCCGACGAGGTTGTCGTCGACAAACGAGTCACCGGTGACCTTGCAGCCGTTCGCGGGATAGTCGTGGCCAGACCCGGTTGGGTTGCCGAACTCGCACGCGGAGCCACCGGTGGCGCCGTAGTCGATGCATCCCCCTCCGAACTTCGAACTGTTCTGGGCGCGGCCGCCGGGATCGGTGTACTGGGGGGTGACCGCGTAGGGCGAGCCGAGCGAGCCGCTCCCATCGGCGACGTCCCGCAGGAATTGCTCCACGTAACCCCGGGTGCCCGCCCAGTAGCTGCGCTGGGCGTCCCAGGTGAGCGCGAATGTCTCGTTCGCGCGGAGCACGCTGCCGCCGTGGAAGCAGATGCCGAAGTTCGGCAGAATCAGGTCGGACGTGAGCGCGGGATCGGTGCACGGGCCGCTCGAGACGACCCGCGGCACGCCCGCTCCCGAGAGCGAGGCGCACGTGCCGCCGTCGCTCCAGAGGTCCTCGCAGGTGCCCGGCACCAGCGCGACACCGTCGTAGGCGCTGTGGTCCGACGGGCTGTAGGGGACGCTCGTACGGCCGAGGGCGTTCATATCGACTACCAGCGCCTGGGCGCTGCTCGCCGCCACGGCTAGCGAGATCCCGAGTGTCAGCACGCACGTGAGGACGGTTCGAACTCGAGTCATCGCCCATCCCCCGCGCTCAGGCTGCTGAGATCGACGACCGCGCCGACGCTCGGCTCGTACCGGAACAGCGCCAGCGCAGCGAGCTCCGATCCATCGAGAAGCGCCCGTCCGCTGGTCGACTGGGTCCGGCGAGCCTTGGTTGCGGCGGCGACCGACGGGTACCGCTGGGCCGCGATGCCCGTAACCGCGAACATCGCGATCGGCACGTCGCCCCCCGAGGTCTGCAACGAGATCCCCTCGGTCTGATCCGGGGCGAGCGACAGGATCTCGCAGTCCACCGGGCCGGGAATGCAAGCGCCAGGACCACCGACCACCGTTCCCGGCTGTACGGCGAACAGCACGCGGCGGCCACCGCGTAGAACGCCGAGCTCGACGAGCCGTGGCTGTTGCCCGCTGGGCAGCACGGTCAGGCGGTCGACCGGGTCGAGCGTGTTGACGCCACCGGACGAGTTCGTGATTCCGATCGACACCCGGTAGGCCTGGTCGGGCGCCAGCCCCGTCGTCGGCGGAGCCGGGTGCGCGCTGGGCGGCGTGATCGACGGCGGCGAGGCGGGAGTCGACTTTGGCGGGGGCGGCGGCGAGCTCGCCGATCCACCCGAGCCCGATGTCGCGGCCCCACCGCCGGACGTCGCGTTCGCGCTCGTGTTGGCGCCGGAGCTCGATCCCGACCCGAGCCCGATGCAGACGTCGTTGTCGTGCCCGACTGCGTGGCCGACTGCTTTGAGCTCTTCTGCGCGAACGGATCCCGCCCGTGCCCCGGGAGATGTGACCGGCTCGGCTTGGATTCCACGTTCAGTGTCGGGAGCGCCGTGTCCGGCGATGGGGGCGGCGTCCCGGTCGCAGGCGAGGCGACCCGCGTGCCGGTTGAGGACTTCGACAGTGCGATCGGGACGGCCACGATCGCGACGAGCATCACGATCACGAGCGGCCACAGTCGAGTGCCGCGCAGGTCTGCAGCGAGCTTGCGCAGCGCGGCCTTTGCCCTGTCGGTGTCGAGCCTCATCGGACGGGAGTGGCGAGCACCGCCGCCGGGGCCGGGGAGCCGGAGCTGGGGGTGGACACGGTCTGCGCGCTCGAGGGCGCGGGTCCGAGCGGGGTGGCACCGTTGACGAGACCCTGGGAGGCCGGCAGCAGGTAGGTGCTCGCGGAGATCGTCGCGGTGATCTGCGGAAAGCCCGTCGGTGCCGGGCCGAGGCTGATCGCGTTGAGCGTCATCAACCGCCCGCTGATCGACAGCTTCTGGTTGCCCATCTGCACGAAGCGCTGGAGACGGCCGAAGAAGTCGGCCAGGTGGAAGAAGTTGCCCTGGAAGGTGAACGTGAACGGCTCGATCGGGAAGCCGGCCGGACCGACGGTGGCGCCGGGCGGCAGCGCAGCGGTGGCCGACTGCGCAGCGGACGGCGAGGACGTCGGCGTGCTGCTGGCGCCGCTCGTGTTGTAGGTGAGGCCCTGGAAATCGACGCGCGCGGCGCTCGCGGCGGACTGCAGCTCGTAGATCAGGGACGGTGTGTTGTCGTCCGTCGGGACCGCCTCTCCCAGCCTCACCAGCGCGGTGTAGCTCGTCCCGAACGCCGCCCGCGAGGCCCGCGCGCTGACCGCCTCGGCGCGGGCCGCGTCGAGCTGGGACTGCAGGCCGGTGACCTGTTTCTGCAGCTTCGACGCCTGATCGCGCTTCGGTGAGATCACCAGCATGTAGGGCGCCACCAGCAGCGCGACCGCGGCGACCACGATCAGGATCATCCGGTCGCGACCGGTCATTTCGTCGCCCCGGTCGACGACGCGGTCGTCGACGACACGTTGGCGGTGGTGGCGGTTGTCTGCGCGGTGGATGCGGCCGCCGGCGCGGGAGCGGCTCCCGCGACGGCGGGCGCGCCCGGCAGCGGCTGGAAGAACACGACCAGGTCGAATGACGGGCCGGTGCCTGCGCAGCTTCCCGTCGCGGAGGCAGGCGTCGATCCCGCGGCCGCCCCGGCGCCGCTGCTGCCGGGCTGCGCCGTCGGCTTGTTCGAATCAGCGAGCGTCACGCGCTGTACGCCGTTGATCAGCCGCAGCCTCGAGATCAGCCGCGCGACGTCGTCCTGGGTCGCCGTGCACCCCTTCAGCTCGAACGCCGGCGCGTTGATCGCGCCGCGCAGACCCGAGGTGGAGATCCCGGATGTGCCCGTGCTCCCCCCCGCGCCGGACACGCTCACCCCCGGCGCGACCGTTGCCAGCAACGCCAGCAGCGAGGAGTTTGCCGGCATCACCTTCGACAGGTCCGACAGGGCTCCGTGCCAATCGAACCTGGTCGAGGCGATCTGCTGGACGGTGTCGTCTCGCTGCTGCGCGAGCTTCTCGAACTGCCTGTAGGCGTTGAATCTCGAGATCACCGCCTGTTCCTGACTCAGCTGTTGATGCAGCGCGGCGATCTGGCTCTCGCGCTGAGAGATCGTGTTGTTCGTGAGCACGACGATCGTCACGTACGCGAGCACGACCACCAGCGCCGCGAGCACGAAATGCACTGGGCCGAGCTCACCGAGGGAGAGGCCGCCGCCAAGGCCGCGCTGGCGTGTGCCGGCCGGCAGCAGGTTGACGGCCCTCACGCCGGCACCTCCGCGACGGTGAGCCCCGCCGCGACCGCGAACCGGTCTGCTTCGCCCGAGGCGACCGCCGTGTCCGGGATACGCCCGAGCTCGACCGGGAGCCCGATCCCCTCTCCGAGCTGGTCCGCGAGGCCGGTGATCGCCACGGCCGGGCCCGTCAGCACGACCTGCTCGACGCCCGCCGAGCCGTCCTGCATGAGGTGGAAGTCGACGGTGTTGCGGATCTCCGCGCCGAGCCGGCGCACGCCGTCGGTCAGCACCGAGCGCGTGTCGAGCACGATCTCCCGGTCACCCTCGACGTCGTCGATCGGGCTGTCGAGTCCGACGTGCCGAAGCCACTGGTGGGCGTGCTCGAGCGTCAGCCCGCGCCGCTCGGCGAGTTCGGCGGCGATCGACTCGATGCCGTAGGCGATCGCGCGGGTGAAGACGCACGTCGTGCCGGATGCGATCGCGACGTTGGTGATCCCGCCGACGCTGACGTACCCGACCGTGCGTGCCGAACCGCGGCGATGGAGCGCTCGGATCATCGCGAACGCCGAGAGGTCGACGCCCTGGGGCCGCAGGCCGGCGCGCGTCGCCGCATCGACGAGCCGCTCGACCATGTCGCGGCGCGCCGCGACCAGCACGACGCGCATCCGCGTGCCATCGGGCGTCTCGGTCAGGCCAAGCTGCTGGTGCTCGAGCACGGCCTGGTCGAGCGGCATCGGAATGTGATCCTGGGCCTGGAAGCGGATCGCCGACGCGATCTCCTTCTGATCCTGCAGCGGCGGCAGGTCGACCGTCCGCATCACGATCCGCTGGTTGGCGACGCCGAGCCGCACTCGGCGCGGCAGCTTGTGCTCGGCGAACAGATCGTGCAGCGCGCTCGCGACGCTCTCGACGTCGACGACCTCTCCGTCACGGACGGCGCCGCCGGGCAGCGGCGCGTACACCGCCCGTTCGAGCGACAGCCGCCCTTCGCTGCCCTCCACGGCGGCGACGTATCCGGGCTCGATGTCGACTCCGACGATGCTCTTGCTGGCCATAACTCACCGGCTTCATCGGCGGTTCCAGACGGCTAGTTGAAGTCGTCCAGCCCAGGCTGGACGGGTCTTCCGCTAGGCGACGGAGTGCAGGTACCAGTCGACGATCGCGGGCCCGGCGAGCAGCGCGAACACGCCACCTGCGGCCAGGAACGGACCGAACGGGACCGCGGTCTTCCGACCCTCGGCGACCCCGCGCCGGGCGATGATCAGCCCACCCACGATCGACCCCGCGAGCACCGCGAACAGGATCGCGACCGCGACCGACCGGCCGAGATACAGGCCCATCACCGCCGCGAGCTTTACGTCCCCCATCCCCATCCCCCGCGGGTAGAGAAGGGCGAACAGCAGCAGGAAGCCGCCGGCGGCCGCGCCGGCGATCAGCTGCTCGGGAACTTTCGACGGATCCAGCGCAAGCCCGATGAGGACCGCCGCGACCGCCGCGGGGACCGTGATCTTGTTGGGAATGACCCTGTGCTCGAGGTCGATCAGCGCGACCGGGACGAGGATCCCGACCAAGACGAGCCCCAGCACGATCTCGTACGCCGAGTGCTTGACGAGCACGACCGCGACGGCCAGTACTCCGGTGAGTCCCTCAACGACCGGATAGCGGGCGGAGATCTGCTTCCCGCACGAGCGGCAATGACCGCGAAGGAGCAGCCACCCGAACACCGGGAGGTTGTCGTACGGCCTGATCGCGACGCTGCAGGACGGGCAGTGCGAGCCTGGCTTGACGAGCGACTCGCGACGCGGGAGGCGGTACGCGACGACGTTCAGGAACGAGCCGACGATCATGCCACCGAGGGCCGCGAAGGCGACTGGCATCAGAGCGCACCTCGTGCGCAAACGGTCTTCACACCGGATTGCATCGTCTCGTTCGACGCGCGATTCTGCTGGACGGAGCGACGCGGAAGGCGTGTTTCTGTGCGTGAGCCCACGGCCGCTTTATCGGCCAGGCAGCAGGAAGGTTAAGCATGCGGCGGCGAACTGCGCAAACGTCTGAAACGTGATCAGCGACCGCTCTTCCAGCACCTCGACAAGCGTGAGTAGCCGAGCCCGTGATTTGGCAACGAAAAGGGCGGGCCCGGGGGCCCGCCCTTGAGTCGGTCAGGTATGACCGCTACTCCGGTCTCACCAGTGGCCGTTGGACGGGCAGCCGCCCGGCTGGCCGCCGCCAGTACCCGCGGTACAGGTCCGGGTGACCGTTCCGTTGCTGTTGGTGATGGTGAATGTGTCGCCGGTGTTGGCGGCCACGGACGAGATCGTGTAGCCCGTCGCCGAGAGACCGCTCGGGGCCTGCAGCGTTGCGCTCCCGGTATCGGCGAGCGTCGGCTCGATGCCGAAGAGCCCCGCCGGGGGAGTCACGGTCCCGAGGGCGGCACCGACGTAGGTCCCGTTGTTATCGGTCGCGTACGTCTCCATTGCCGTCTGCGCGGTGCGGACTTGGGACTTGGCCGAGGCGTCATACGCCTTGCCGCGCTGGTTCAGGAACGCCGGAATTGCGATCGCGGCAAGGATGCCGATGATCAGGATCACGACGAGGAGCTCGATCAGGGTGAAACCCTTCTCGTCCTCTGCGCGACGACGCAGCTTTGAAAGCATGGATCCTCCTGGGATCTGGTGATTGGGTCTTGCCAGACCCTTGGTCCCAGCCATCGCGGCCCCTTGTCGAGCCCCTCGGTGGCAACCCGGCTTCCTCAATCGATTGAGGTCCGTGGCTTTGCGTCCCGCCCTCGCGGACGGTTTGCCCTTGGCACCTTGACTCTGGCAGGGGCTGTATCGGGCGGCGCCAAGTGACGTCAGACACATGCGTCCAATATCTGGACGCATGTGCGACGAGGCGCGCTAAGAGTCAGTTGGAGGCGTGGCGCCCGCTTCCGCGGGCGCCTCCTGGGCGTCGTGACCGGCAGCGAACTTGCCGGTCCCCCCGCACCAGGGGCATGTCACCTCATGCGCTTCTCCGCCGAGATTCGACGTCACGCGCCCCGTCCCCCGGCAGGGCGAACAGGTGGTCCGGCTGTCATCCGGCTTCGCGGCCTGCGGACTCACCGCCGCACCGCGATCAGAACGCCGTCGCCGACCGGGGTGAGCGTGCCCGTGAAGTCCGGGTCACCGAGCACTCGCTCGTTGAACGCTCGGATGCTCGCGACATTCTGGTCGCTCCACTCGCCGTCGCCGCGCCCCTCGGCGACCGTGCCCGACATCAACGCGTTGTCCACCGCGAGCACCGCGCCCGATCCGAGCAGCGGCAGCGTCGACTCGAAGTAGTTTCCGTACTGCGCCTTGACTCCATCGACAAAGGCCATGTCGAACGGCCCTTCGAGCTCGCGCAGGCCCTCACGCGCGTCCTGGAGTCGGAGGTCCGCCCGGTCGAGCAGCCCCGCGCGCTGCAGGTAACCGGTGGCCGCGGCGTGGCGTTCGGGATCGATCTCGAACGACACGATCGTGCCGTCCTCGGGCAGCGCCCGCGCGAGATACAGGGTCGAGACACCGATCGCGGTGCCGACCTCGAGTATCCGCCGGGCTCCCCGTGCCAACGCGAGCACGTGGAGCAGCGCCCCGGTCTCGGGGACGACGATCGGAATCCTGTCGCGTTCGCCGTGGGCCTCCATCTCGGCCAGCACCGGATCCGGCTCGGTCCGAAGGTCCGCGACGTAACGGCTGACTGCGTCGGTGACGATCACGGCCGGGACCATAGCCGCCGGGCTGCGACGATGGTCGTAACGAACCGTCAGGAGGTCCGCAATGGCCAAGTTTCCGGCGCCCGCTGAAGGGATCGTGCTGACCCACTTCATTGTCTCCGCCGATGTCGAGCGTTCATGCCGCTTCTACTCCGAGGTGCTGGGCGGCGAGATCGTCCGCGCCGGCGAGCCGTCGCTCGTGGCGCTCGCCAACGGCTGGATCATCATCAACGTCGGTGGTGGACCGACGGACGACAAGCCGGCTGTCACGCTCGAGACGCCTCCCGATCCCGACCGCGTCAGCAGCTTCCTCAACGTCCGGGTGGCGGATATCGAGGCCGTGTACTCGGACTGGAGCTCGCGTGGAGCGGAGTTCTTGACGCCGCCAAAAGTGCACGCGACCGAGATACGGTGCTACATCCGCGATCCGGACGGCCATCTGATCGAGGTCGGCCAGACGACCCGACCTTTAACGTAGGAGCCGGACCGACGGCCCCGTCAGCGGCGATCGAAGACCGTGTGCTCCTCGCCGATCCATAGTGGCCAGTGCGCGAGGTCGATGAAGCGCCGTTCATCCTCCAGCAGCTCGATCGCCGCTCTCTGGCCAGCGGGGGTCAAAACGGCGGCGGCGACGTCGTCCAGGCTGTCTGGCGGGTTAGGCGGCGCATGCGTCCGAGAATCGGGGCCGCCGCCGAAGAATCGATTAGCGACCGGGACTGCAGCCTGACGGTCAGTCACCCCTCACTCGGTGCTGGCAGCTTCGATGTCTCCGCTCAACTTCTCCGCCGGCAGGATGTAGAGGAACGCGTAGGCGGCAGCCGCGCCGCCGATGAAGTCGGCGAGCAGGTAGATCCAGATGTTGCTCCACTTGAACAAGCCGGTGACCATCGCGCCGACGGCGATGGCGGGGTTGAACGCGCCGCCGGAGATGCCGCCGACCGCGAACGCCCCGACCACTACGGTGAATCCGATCGCGAGTCCGTAGAACGAGTTCCCTTCGGTCCCCCTCGCGGTCGCGACGTTCAGCACGACCCACGCGAGCGCGAACGTGAACAGGAACTCGGCGATCAGCATCCTTCCCGCGCCAGCGACACTCGCCGCCGCCTCATGACCACCAACCACCCGGACGGTCAGGCCAGCCAAGACGGCCGCGACGAACTGCGTGAGCATGTAAGCCCGGTACTCGGTGGAAGTCATTCTTCCCCTCAGGAACACGGCTGTGCTCACGGCCGGGTTGAAATGACCGCCGGAGACGTGGCCGCCGGCGAACACCATCACCATCAGAGCCGACCCAATCGCGAGCGGTGCCAGCGCACCAGCGCCCGCCTTGTTCGTCGCCATCCCGACGGTGAAGACGAACATGAACATCCCGATGAACTCGACGGCGAGCTTGCGGTTAAGCGGGTAGCTCACGCGGGCCCCCTTCCTGGTAGGGCGATCCCAAACACCGGTCCCTTTCGACCCGTGTGACGATGGACCTTCCCTGTGTTGACTCTTCACCGGATGAGGGGTCGAGCGCCACTCCCAGAGTGTTGGCTCTCGATCACTTCGAGAGCCGGTTCGGAGCTCCGCTACTTAATCTGGTTGTAGACGTCGAACAGCGGCAGGTACATCGAGACGACGATCACGCCGACGATGCCGCCGACGAGGATGATCATCGCGGGCTCGAGGATCGAGGTGAGCGCCTTGATCGCGGCGGCGACCTCGTCCTCGTAGAACTCGGCGATCTTCGACAGCATCGCGTCGAGGGCGCCGGTCTCCTCGCCGACACCGACCATGTGGGAGACCATCGGCGGGAACACGGACGCGCGCCGGAGGGGCTCGGAGATCGTGCCGCCGCTCTTGACCGACGCGATCACCTCGCCCATCGACTTCTCGATCACGGCGTTGCCGGCGGTCTTGCCGGTGATGTCGAGTGCCTGCATGATCGGCACGCCGGCGGCGGTGAGAGACGACAGGGTCCGCGACCATCTCGCGATCGCGACCTTCTGGATCACGTCGCCGATCTTGAGCGGGATCCGGAGCTTGAACGTGTCCCACTTCGGCCGCCCGGACTTCGACTTCTTCCACTTGAAGAAGGCGAACGCGCCGCCGGCGACCGCGACGATCAGGATGTACCAGTGGTCCCTGATCAGGTGAGAGAGGCCGACCATGAACTGCGTCAGCGTCGGCAGCTTGCCGCCGAACTGCTTGAAGACGTTCTCGAACACGGGGATCAGGAACGCGACCAGGGCGATCAGGACTCCGACGGCGAACGTGATGATGATCGCGGGGTAGATCGTCGCCGCCCGGACCTGGCGTCGGAGCGAGGCGTCCTTCTCGAGCTGGTCGGCCGTCCGCCGCAGCGACTCGTCGAGCACGCCGCCGGCCTCCCCCGCTCGAACCATCGCGACGTAAAGCGGGTTGAACACCTTCGGATGGCGCTCGAGCGCGTCCGACAGCAACAGCCCGGCCTCGATGTCGTGGCGGACGGCGGCGAGCGTCTCTTGCAGGAGCTTGGACTTGGTCTGGGTCTCGAGCACCTGGAGCGCACGCAGGATCGCCATCCCCGAGGTCACCATCGTCGAGAGCTGGCGGGTGGCCACCGCCAGCTCCGCCGGCTTGACCCGGGCGAACAGCTCGATGTTGAGCTCCCGCGACCGGTACTTGTTCGCGACGTCGACGACCACCAGCCCGCGGTGCTTGAGCTGGTCGACGACGTCCTGCTTGGAGACCGCGTCGACCTCGCCCTTGGCGGGAACGCCGGCGAGGTCCATCGCCTTGAAGACGTACGTGGGCATCGCTAGGCGGCGCGCATAGGTGCGGCCGACGGAGTGCCGAGCAGCCGCCGAAGCTCGTCGGGAGCGTGGGCGCGCGACTCGGCGAGCTGAGGCGTGATCTTGCCGGTGCGGACAAGGCCCGCCAGCGAGGCGTCCATCGTCTGCATCCCGAACTGGCCGCCCGTCTGGAGCACCGAGTAGATCTGGTGGCTCTTGGCCTCGCGGATCAGGTTCCGGACCGCGGGCGTCGGGACCAGGATCTCGGCCGCGACGCACCGGCCCTTGCCGTCGGCGGTGGGGAGCAGGGTCTGGGTCATGATCCCCTGCAGCGCGACCGACAGCTGGGCCCGGATCTGGCCCTGCTGTGCGGCGGGGAACACGTCGATGATCCGGTCGATCGTCTGCGGCGCGTCCTGGGTGTGGAGGGTCGCGAACACGAGGTGGCCGGTTTCGGCCGCCGTGATCGCCGTCGAGATCGTCTCGACGTCACGCATCTCGCCGACAAGGATCACGTCCGGGTCCTGGCGGAGGGCCGCCTTCAGCGCCTCGCCGAAGCTGGTCGCGTCGGACCCGAGCTCGCGCTGGTTGACGATGCACTTCTTGTGCGTGTGCAGGAACTCGATCGGGTCCTCGATCGTCATGATGTGCTCTTCGCGCGTCTCGTTGATCACGTCGATCAGCGAGGCGAGCGTCGTCGACTTCCCCGAGCCGGTCGGTCCGGTGACCAGCACCAACCCCCGCGGCCGCTTCGCGAACTCGGCGACCACCGGCGGTAGCCCGAGCTGCTCAAGCGGCACCACCTCAAACGGGATCAGGCGGAACGCCGCGCCGACGGCGCCGCGCTGCAGGTAGGCGTTGACGCGGAACCGCCCGGCGCCCGGGATCTGGTAGGCGAAGTCGAGCTGCCAGTTGTTCTCGAAACGCTGGCGCTGCGAGTCGGACAGGATCGAATAGACGACCTCCCGCGTGTCGGTCGGGGTCAGCGTCGGAAACCCGTCGATCGCGGTCAGCCGGCCGCGCAGGCGCACCATCGGCGGCGCCCCGGCGGTCAGGTGGAGGTCGGACGCGCGGCGATCGATGACCGCGAGCAGCACCTCGGCGAAGTCGAGCTCCATACGCTCGCGGTATCGGCAGGCCGGCGCGCGTACTTATGAACGGCGTGCCGTACCTGGACGCCCGGGCTCAGCCGCTGCCGGTGACCCGCGCGACCTCGGCCATCGACGTGACCCCGGACTTGACCTTCTCGAGTCCGTCCTCGCGTAGGCGGCGCATCCCCTGCTCGAGCGCCACCGACGCGATCTGCTCGGCGGCCGCGCGCTCGAGCGTCAGCGAGCGGATCTCGTCGGACATCTTCATCACCTCGTAGAGGCCGGTGCGGCCGCGATAGCCCATCCCGCTGCAGCGGACGCAGCCGACCGGCTCGTATGCCTCGATCTCGAACTGGGCGTGGAAGCCGTGGTCCTGGAGCACCGCGACGGGCACGATCATCCGGCGCTTGCAGTGCGTGCACAGCGTCCGCGCCAGCCGCTGCGCGACGACCGCGTCGAGCGCTGAGGCGACGAGGAACGGCTCGATCCCCATCTCGATCAGCCGCGTGATCGCCGACGGCGCGTCGTTGGTGTGGAGCGTCGAGAGGACCATGTGGCCGGTGAGCGCGCCCTCGACCGCGATCTGGGCGGTCTCGCGGTCGCGGATCTCCCCCACCATCAGCACGTCGGGGTCGGCGCGCATCATCGACCGCAGGCCGTTGGCGAACGTGAGCCCGGCCTTCGGGTTGATCTGGATCTGGGTGATCCCCTCGAGCTGGTACTCGACCGGGTCCTCGATCGTGATGATCCCCTTCTCCGGGCTGTTCAGCTCGGTCAGTGCCGCGTACAGCGTGGTCGACTTGCCGGAGCCCGTCGGGCCGGTCACGAGCACGGCGCCGTGGGCGCGCTGGAACGCCTTGCGGAACCGCTCGAGCTCGAGCTCCTGCATGCCGAGCTTGTGGAGGTCGAGCTCGACGTTGTCCTTGTCGAGGATCCGCAGCACGACCGACTCGCCGTGGACGCTCGGCAGCGTGACCACGCGTACGTCGACGTGACGGCCGTCGATCGTCAGCCCGACGCGACCGTCCTGCGGGATCCGCCGCTCGGAGATGTCGAGGTCGCTCATGATCTTGATCCGCGAGATCACGCCGGGGACCATCCGCTTCGGGACGGTCATCTCGTCGGTCAGCACGCCGTCGACGCGCATCCGCACGCGGAGCTCGGACAGGGCCCGCCCCCTGTCGTCGGGCCGCGGCTCGAAATGGATGTCCGAGGCGCCGCGCTCGGCGGCCTCCGCGATGATCGAGTGGACGAGCTTGATCACCGGCGCGTCCTCGGCGGACTCGCGGAGGTCGACGACCTCCATCGGCCCGGCGCCCTCCTCCCCCTCCTCGACCGCCTCGTGGACGGCGTCCTCGAACCGGTTCATCCGCGAGATCAGGTTCTGGATGTCCTCCGCCGAGGCGACCGCCGGCCTGACATCGAGGCGGGTGAGCAGCGAGATGTCGTCGGCGGCGAGCACGTTCGCGGGATCGGACATCGCGAGCACCAGCGCGTCCTCGCCCGCGTACGCGACGGGGACGGCGCCGTAGCGTTTCGCGGCCGAGGCCGTCAGCAGGTTCACGGCGGCCATGTCGACCTTGAACACGCCGAGGTCGAGGTGATCGAGCCCGTAGCGCTCCGCGACGGCAAGCGAGAGCTGCTCCTGCGTGATCGCGTGCTGGTCGAGCAGCAGCTTGTCCGGCGCGAGTCCGGCCAACCGGGACTCCGCGATCGCGGCCTCGACGCGCTCCCGGTCACAACACCCCAGCTCGACCAGCACGTCGGTCAGGAACCGCGTCGAGCCTCCTCGCCGGCTCGGGGCGGTGACGCCATCCCAGTCCTCGGGGTGCTCGGGCGCGGCGGCCTGCCCGCCGGCGCCGTCAGCGCCGACCGGCCGAAGGTGCGCCGGCCAGTCGCTCATCGCGCCCGTGCCGCGGCGCGCATCACCTCGACCGGGGCGACTCGGCCGGTGAACCGCTCGAAGCTGAGCGCGCCCTGGCGGACGAGCAGCTCGAGGCCGTCGACGACCGGCACGCCGCGCGCCTTCGCCGCCTCGATCAGCTGGGTGTCGGCGTGGGAGTACACAAGGTCAGCCACGCATCCGAACATCGAGACCTCATCGACCTCGAGCGGGAACTGCTTGAACGAAGCAGGGTCTCCGTCCATCCCGACCGAGGTGCAGTTGACGAGCAGATCCGCCGGGTCGGCACGGTCGACCGCGGTCGCCCCGAGCTCTTCGGCCAGCGCGCGAGCCCGCTGCGGGGTCCGGTTCCAGACTCGGACCTCGGAGGCACCGGCGTCGAGCAGCGCCCACACGGCGGCGCGGGCGCTGCCCCCCGCGCCCAGCACCAGCGCGCTCTTCCCCGGCGGCGCGAACGGCAGCGACTGCACCAGCGCCGGCGCGTCGGTGTTATCCGCTGCGATCGCGCCGTCGTCGCCGAACGTCAGCGTGTTCGCGGCTCCGATCGAGCTCGCGGCGGCGGTCGCGCGGTCGGCGACCTCGAGCGCCGCCCGCTTGTGCGGGATCGTGACGTTGGCGCCGCGGAAGCCGGCCGGAGCGAGCGCCCGCACGGTCTCGGCGAGCAGCTCGGGCGGTACCGGCAGCAGCTGGTAGCGCCAGCCGTTCAGGCCGACCGCCTCAAGCGCGGCGTTCTGGATCTGCGGCGAGCGGCTGTGCGCGACCGGCCAGCCGAGCACGCCGAGGCGGGTGCGCTGCACCAACGTGCCTCAGCAGTGCGCCGGCGAGTTTCCGCCGTGCGCGCTGCGCGCGGAGTAGTAGCGCTGAACCTGGCCGAGGAACTGGTTGTAGTTGGACGCGAACACGTGCTCACCGTTGCCGCACGGCTTCACGACGAAGTACAGGAAGTTGGTCTGGGCGGGATGCGCCGCGGCCTGGATCGACGCCAGGCTCGGGTTGTCGATCGGCGTCGGCGTCAGGCCCTTGTGGATCCTCGTGTTGTACGGCGATGTAGAGCTCAGCTGCGTCTGGGTCAGGGGCTTCGTGTAGTTGCCGGTCGCGTACCGGGTCGTGGCGTCGATCTGGAGCGGCATGTTGTCGTGCAGGCGGTTGTAGATCACCGACGCAATCAGCGGCCGGTCGTGCGCCGTCTCCGCCTCCGCCTCGACCATCGAGGCGATGATCAGCACGTCGTATGGCGTCAGCTGCTTGCTGCGTGCGTAACCGAGGTTGACGGTCGCGAACTGCTTGCGGAACTCCTTCAGCTGGTCGGTCACCAGCGCCGGGATGCTGACCGGGACGCGGAGCTGGTAGGTGTCGGGGAACAGGAACCCCTCGAGCGACGGCGTCTTTTTCGGCGCCCCGTAACGGGTCGGGTCCAGCTGCGGCGAGTGGCGGGTGTCGGCGAGATAGCTGCCCTTGACGCCCTCCTGGCGCAGCCGCGCATTGATCTCGGCGCGCGTGCGGCCTGGGACGATCGTCACTCCCCGGACCGGCGCCGCCTTCGGCGCGGTCGTCAGCAGCTTCAGCGCGTCGCCGTAGCTCATGTCGAAGCGCATGTGGTAGGTCCCGGCGAGCAGCTTGCCGCGGTCGCCGGCGAGGGTCGCGCGCAAGTCGAAGAAGACGCTCGAGGAGACGACGCCGTCGCGCTCGAGCAGATCGCCGACCTGGCTCGAGCTCGAATGCGGCGGGATCCGCACGGTCACGCTGCCGTGGCCGGATCCGTGGAACGGCTGGAACAGCTCGATCAGGAACCAGATCAGCGCCGCCACCAGCACGAGCGCGAGCACGACCAGGATCCGCGCCCTCCACGAGTGCTTGCGCTTGGGCGCGCCCGGCACCGCGTGGTCGCGGTCCTCGGCGGCGCGGGTGCGCTCTTGCCAACCGACCCGGCGCGTCCCCGAGGCGACCTCGTGCGGCTCGCGATCGCCCTCGGGCAGCTCGTGCTCGTCCGTTGCCGGCTCGTGCTCGTCCAAGGCCGGTTCGTGCTCGTCCAAGGGCGGCTCGTCGTAGAACGATGGCGGTTCAGTTGATCCATCGTCAACCAAATCGCGATCGTTCTCGGGTACATGCGGCTCGGGGTCTGGCGGCGGCTCAGGAGGCACAACCGGCTCCACAGGCGAGGCGGCCGCGCGCCGGCGCTCGCGCTCCAGCCTCGCCGCCTCGCGCTCCTCGGCGGTGCGCTCGTCAGCCACGAGCGGCCTCCGACGCTTTCGCGGCGAGCCAGCTGTCGAGCAGGTGGGCTGCGGCCCGCGAGTCCTCGCTCGCGCGTCCACCGGAACGCTCGGCGAGCCGCGTCGTGAACCGCTCGTCGTAGAGCTCGACCGGGACCGTCAACGCCGCAGACAGCCGCTCGGCAAACGCCCGCGTCTCCTCCGTCTGCGCCGACTCGCCGCCCGACAGCGACAGCGGCAGGCCGACGATCACGCGCTCGACCTCGAGCTCGGACGCGAGCTCGCGCAGCCGCGCCAGCCCCCGTTTCGTTGCGGGGTTGGCGACCGGCTCGATCGGTGTAGCGAGAACGCCGGTGGGGTCGCTCACCGCACAACCGCACCTAGCGCTTCCGTAGTCGAGCGCCAGCACCCGCATCAAGCTACCGAGAAAGCGCCGCCTCGATCTGCTCCCGGGCGACCCGCATCGCTTCCGGGAGCTTCTCGGCGTCGCGGCCGCCTGCACGGGCCATCGTGTCGCGTCCGCCACCGCCGCCGCCGACGACCTCGGCCGCGGCTCTGACGATCTCGTCGGCGCGGACGCCGCGCTCGACCAGTGGCGGCGCCACGCTCGCGACCAAATCGACGCGCCCGTCGGCGGCCGAGCCGAGCACGATCGCGGCGTCGCCGAGCTTGCCCTTGAGCCGGTCGAGGATCTGCAGCAGCGCCTTGCCGTCGCCGGCCGAGACGGCGGTCGCGAGGATCGTCGCGCCGTCGTGCTCATACGCCTCACCGGCCAGCTGATCGATGTCGACGGCGTCCGCCGCCGGGCCGCGAGATCCGCCGCGCTCGAGCTCGCGCACGCGCGCCCGCAGCTGCGCCACCAGCTCGGGGACCTGCTCCGGCGTCGCGCGCAACTCGCGCGCCGCCAGACCCAGCGCGTGGTCGTGATGGCGCAGCAGCGTCACCGCAGCGGGACCCGTGACCGCCTCGATCCGCCGCACGTTCGCCGCGCTCGACGTCTCGGTCAGCAGCTTGAACAGGCCGACCTCGGCGGTGAAGCGGACGTGGGTGCCGCCGCACAGCTCGCGCGAGAACGAGCCGTCGCCGACCTCGACCATCCGCACCACGTCGCCGTACTTCTCTCCGAACAGCGCCATCGCGCCGAGCCTGCGCGCCTCGTCGAGGGTCGTCGTCAGCGCCCGCACCGGCTGGTCGGCGAGCACCCACTCGTTCACGAGCTGCTCGACGTCGCGGACCTCCTCGTCGGTCATCGCCTTGCCGTGGGTGAAATCGAACCGGAGCTTGTCCGGCCCGACGTACGACCCGGCCTGCCGCACGTGCGTGCCGAGCCGCTGCCGGAGCGCGGCGTGCAGTAGGTGGGTCGCGGTGTGGTTGCACTCGGTCGCGTGGCGCGCGGTGCGATCGACGATCGCCTTGACCCGTTCGCCGGGCGCGATCGTGCCCCGCTCGGGCACCAGCGACACGACCTGGTCGCCGCCGATCCGCAGGACGTCGTCGACGCGGGCGCGGCAATCGCCGTCGAAGCACTCGACGTATCCCGAGTCGGCGACCTGACCGCCGCCGGTCGCGTAGAACGGGGACTCGACCAGCTTCACGAGCACGCGTCCGTCCTCGCCGGCTGCGGCCCCGATCGACGTGTCGCTCTCGGTCGTCTCGTAGCCGACGAACTCGGTCTCGAAGCCCGCGTCGCCGGCCAGCGCGAGCGCCCGCTCGCGCAGCTCCTCGACATCGTGCGCGCGTGAGGACCGACGCGCGCGGTCGCGCTGCTCGTTCATCAGCGTCTCGAAGCCCGCCTCGTCGACTCCGAGGCCGTGCCCGGCGACCAGCTCGATCGTCATCTCGATCGGGAATCCATAGGTGTCGTGGAGCATGAACGCGTCCGCCGACGCGATCCCCTCGGCGCCGGTCTCGACCGCGCGCGCGATCAGCTCGTCGAGCATCCGGCTGCCCTGCTCGAGCGTGCGACCGAAGCCCTCCTCCTCGGCGTCGAGCCACTTGCGGACCACGTCGCGCTGCTCGTGAAGCTCGCGGTATTCGGCGCCCATCAGGTCAGTCACACGGGCGGCGTAGCGGCCGAGGAATCCGGGATCCATGCCGAGCGCGCGGCCCTGCTGGATCGCACGACGCATCACGCGCCGGAGCACGTAGCCGCGATCCTCGTTCGACGGAACGACCCCGTCGGCGACCAAGAACGTCATCGCGCGTCCGTGGTCGGCGAGGATCCGCAGCGCCCGATCGGTGTCGTAGTCAGACCCGTAGCCGCGGCCGGAGAGATCCTCGCCGAGCGAAATCAGCGGCGCGAACTGATCGGTCTCGAACACCGACGGCACGTTCTGGAGGATCGCCGCCATCCGGTTCAGGCCGAGGCCCGTGTCGATGTTCCTCGCGGGGAGTGGCGTCAGCGTGTTCACCGGGTTCTGGTCGTACTGCATGAACACGAGGTTCCAGTACTCGATGAACCGCTCGTTCTCACCGCCCGGGAGGTCGTCCGGCTTGCCGAACGCGAGCCCGCGGTCGAGGTACAGCTCCGAGCAAGGCCCGCACGGCCCGGTTGGGCCCGCCTGCCAGAAGTTCTCAGAGCGTGGGAGCTCAATGATCCGGTCGCGAGGCACCCCGATCTCGAGCCATGCCTCGACCGCCTCCTCGTCGGGGCCGAGGCTGAGCTCCTCGTCGCCGGCGAACACCGTGATCCAGATGTCCTCGGGCTTGAAGCCGAAGCCGTCGGTCGAGAGGTCCCACGCGAACCGCGACGCCTCGCGCTTGAAGTAGTCGCCGAACGAGAAGTTGCCGAGCATCTCGAAGAACGTCAGGTGGCGGGTGGTCGTCCCGATGATCCCGATGTCGACCGTTCGGAACGTCTTCTGGCAGGTCGTCACCCGCGGGTGTGGCGGGCGCTCGATGCCCAGGAAATACGGCTTGAGCGGGTGCATCCCGGCGACGGTGAACAGCGCCGAGGGGTCGAAATCGGCCGGGATCAGCGAGGACGAGGGCAGCCGGCGATGGTCTCGCTCGATAAAGAACTCGAGAAACTTGCTCCTGATCTCGTCCGAGGTCATGATTTAATTCAGTGTCGCATCAATCGTCGGGGTGGGCCCCAAGGGCGAAACGGGGGCAGTAGGGCGTCGTTTCGTGGGGTTCGTGTTCGGACTCAGGGAAGATCTTGAACGCAAATCGCCATCGTTTGCTCAAGCTCGCGCTCGGCATCGCCGTCGCTTGCGTGCCGCTTCAACTCGCCGCCGCGGCCCAGGCCGCGCCCCTCGACCCGCTCGGGTTTCAGATCCAGGTCCCCGTCGGCGGAATCCTGGTCCATGAGAACGCAGGCTCGGCGGTGATCACCGTAACCCGCGATCCGGCTCGAGTCGCTCCACGGAGCTCAGGTCAGGTACATCACCTCCGGCGAAGGGTTCAACCCGGCGACCAACTCCCCGTTCCAGTGCGGCACGGCGATCTGCACCGCCACTTCCGACGACTTCACCTCGGTCAAGGGCCAGCTCAACTTCGATCCGGGCGACACCAGCAAGACGTTCTCGGTGCCGATCACCGACCACGGGTTCGCGAGCGTCCCGAAGACCTTCCAGGTGTCGCTATTCGGCCCGTCGCCGATCGGGCTCGGGCCGGTGTCCAAGGCGCCCGTGACGATCCTCGAGGACGACCCGGCACCGGTGATCACCCCCGGCAACCCGCTCGGGCTGGCGTCGCCGCCCGCCGGTGGCAATCCGGTCGCGGGGGCGCGGCTGTTCGTCGACCCGAAGAGCCAGGCGGCAACCGCCGCGAGGTCGATCGGCTCGATCGGCGTGATCGCCTCCCAGCCCGGGACCGCACGGTTCGGCTATTTCAGCTACGGCTCGACGTACGTACCGACGATCGGGGTCGCGGTCTCCCGGTACCTGACCCGTGCCGCTGCCCAGCAGCCCGGCGCGGTGCCGCTGCTCTCGACCTATGCGCTCGTGCACGGCGCGCGCGGCAACGGCGACTCGCCCGCGGACCAGGCGGCGTACCACAACTTCATCACCGGCTTCGCCCAGGGGATCGGTAGCGCCCGCGCGGTGCTGTTCCTCGAGATCGACTCGCTGATCACCGCCTCGGGCCTGAACTCGCACGGACTCGCGGTGCGGATGGCCGAGCTGAGCGACGCGATCAACATCCTCACGACCAACTGTCCGCGGCTCGTGATCTATCTCGACGCGGGTGCGGCCGACGCACTGTCCGCTCGCACCGCGGCGTCGCTGCTGAACCGCGCGGGCGTCGCGAAGATCCAGGGCTTCTTCCTCAACGCGACGCACTTCGACCGGACCTCGAAGGAGATCAAGTACGGCAACCAGATCTCCAATATGACCGGCGGCAAGCACTTCGTCGTCAACACGGGCGCGAACGGCCAGGGGCCGCTGGTGCCGACCGACATCGTCAGGACCGGCAACGAGGTGCTCTGCAACCCGATCAACCGGGGCCTGGGCCCGAAGCCGACCACGAAGACCGGCTACCCGAACGTCGACATGTTCGCGTGGACGACCAACCCCGGAGAGTCGGGCGGTCAGTGCCACACCCCTGGATCGGTCCCGGGCGCGCCACCGACCGGCCAGTACTGGCCGAAGTACGCGGCGATGCTCGTGAAGTACGCGAACTTCAAGGTCACGTAGGGGAGCTCAGCGGGGGCGGGCGATCGTGCCCCAGCCGACGACGAGCTCGCCGTCCATCAGGCAGGCGAGCTGTCCCGGGGCCGCGGCGTCCGCCGGATGCTCGAGCTCGAGCTCGAGCCGCGCGTGACTGCCGGCCTCGAGCGCGCCTTCGACCTGCGCGGCGATCGGCTGGGACCGGTAGCGCAGCTTGACGCGGTCGACCCTGGCGCCCTCGCGCCGGAGCTGAACGCCGCGCACGTGGACCTGCGAGGCGCACAGCGCCGCCCGCGGCCCGACCGTGACCTGGTTCGTGACCGCGTCCTTGTCGAGCACGAACCGGGGCTCGCCGCCCGCGAGCCGGAGGCCCCGCCGCTGCCCAACGGTGAACAGGTGCTGGCCGTCGTGGCTCCCGAGGACGACGCCGGCGCGGTCGACGAGCTCGCCCGGGCGCCTGCCGAGCTGGCCGTGTCGGGCGAGGAACCGCCCGCGATCTGTGCCCGCCAGGAAGCACAGGTCCTGTGAATCGACCTTGCTCGCGACCGGGAGCCCGGCGGCGGCGGCGATCCGCCTGACCTCGGGCTTCTCGAGCTCGCCGAGCGGCAGCCGCAGCCGCGCGAGCGACGCGGGCGCGAGCGCCGCGAGCATGTACGACTGGTCCTTCGCGGAATCGGCGGCGACCCGCAGCAGCGGTCCGAGCTCGTGATCGCGCTCGGCGACGCGCGCGTAGTGCCCGGTCGCGAGCGAGTCGCAGCCGAGGCGGTCAGCGAGCGCGAGCATCGCGTCGAGCCGGACGTGGCCGTTGCACCCGACGCACGGATTCGGAGTCTCCCCGGCCGCGTACCCCGCGACGAACGGCTCGACGACCCCGGCGCGAAACTCGCTGCGCAGGTCGATCGTGAAGTGCGGGAGGCCCATCGAGTGCGCGAGCGCCCGCGCCTGCGCGACCGCCGTGGCCGAGCAGCAGCTCCGCTCGCCGTCGTTCTCCGGGTCCGACCACAGCTCGAGCGTGACCGCGACCGTCTCGCGCTCGCGGGCGGACAGCAGCGCGGCGACAGCGCTGTCGACGCCGCCGCTCATCGCCACCAGCGTCCGGCCGCCCGCCGGCGACCCGAGCTCGGCCCGCTCCCGCGCTGCCGCGCCGAGTGCGCGGGCGAGCGCGTCGGCGGCGAGCTCGGCCGCGTGGCGCTTGGCGGTGCTCAGCCCGCCGAGCTCGGAGGAGATCGCGTCGGCGTCGACGCGCGCGGCATCGAACAGCGGCGTCCCGCGGACGAGGGTGACCGCGGCACTGCCGGCGGCGGTGGCGGCGCCGCACCCGCTCGCCTCGAATCCGGCGTCGTCCACGCGGTCGCCGCGCAGGCTGACGGTGATCGAGATCTCGTCGCAGCACGCGAACCCGCCGACGGTCGCGGTGAACCCCTGCTCGGGAATCCGCCCCAGGCCCTGGGGCGAGGTCAGGTGATGCTCGAACGCAAGCCGGTCCACTCCGGCGAGGATAGGACGGTCGCTACCGCAGGGCGAGCGCGTCGTCGACCCGCTGGGAGATCTCGAACGGATCGGCGTAGCCGACGATCTCGTCGGTCTGGCGGTCGGGAGCGACCAGCACCAGCGTCGGCGACAGGTTCACGGAGAGCTGCTCGGTGATCGAGGTGTAGCTGCGGATCTCGCCCACCGGGATCGCGAGCTTGAACACCCTGCCGCCGTGGATCGGGACGCCGGCGAGCTCCTGGTGGACGGCCCGGTCGTCCGGCGCTCCCGGGTTGTAGAACAGCAGCGCGACGACGCGGTGCGACCGGAGGGCGTGCTCGACCGACGCGAGCCTCGTCTCGGCGGGCTTCCGCAGAAGGTGCGCCGCCGCGGATGCCCTCGCAGCCGTGGTCCGAGCAGGCACCGCTCCCGCCCTCGCGCTCGCCGCGTTCGCTGTCCCGACCGCACGGTGAGCGGCATTGATGTCGGCCTGGTACTGCCCGAGCCCCTGGTTCCCAGACCCGCCCGCGCCACCGCTCGAGCCGCGCGGCTTGAGCGCGACCGTCCACAGCGCGAACAACACGACGGTGGCGAGCAGCAGCCCGATCAGCGGCCTCGAGACGTGCGTCATCACGCTCGTATCGGCACCGCCCCGCCGGTAATTGAAAACGCGTGCCGGACGGCTACAACGGTCGTAGCCCGAGCTCGCGCAGCTGCGAGGGCTCGACCGGGGCGGGCGCGCCGGTGAGTGGGTCGGCGCCGCTCGCCGCCTTGGGGAACGCGATCACGTCGCGGATCGATTCGCGCCCCGCGAGCGCGGCGACGATCCGGTCGATCCCCATCGCGATCCCGCCGTGCGGGGGGGCGCCGTAGCGGAGCGCGTCGAGCAGGAACCCGAAACGGGCCTGCGCCTCCTCCGGCCCGATCCCGAGCAGCTCGAACACCCGCTCCTGGACCTCCCGGCGGTGGATACGGATCGACCCGCCGCCGATCTCGGCGCCGTCGAGCACCAGGTCGTACGCGCGCGACCCGACGGCCGCAGGATCGTCGAGCTTGCCGGTCGGCGCCGTGAACGGATGGTGGGGGCTGTCCCATCGCCCCTCCTCCGCGTTCCACAGGAACGCCGGGAACTCGACCACCCACAGGATCTCGTGCCTGCTGTAGTCGATCAGCCCGAAGCGCCGGCCGAGCTCCATCCGCAGCGCGCTGAGCGCCTGGCCGGCGGTGGTCAGCTCGTCGGCGACGATCAGCAACAGGTCGCCCGGCGAGGCGCTGAGCCGGGTGTTAATGGCCGCGATCTCCTCCGGGGCAAGGAACTTGGCGATCGGGGACCGCCACCCCTCCTCGCCCTCCTGAACGAATGCCCACACGAGGCCCTTGGCGCCGTGCTGCCTCGCGAGCTCGGTCAGCGCGTCGAGCTCCGAGCGCGGCAGCTCCCGCGGTCCGGCGTTGATCCCGCGTACCACCCCGCCCGAGGCGAGCACGCCGGCGAACACCTTGAACTCGGTCCGGACGAGCGCGTCCCCGAGGTCGTGCAGCTCGAGGCCGAAGCGGGTGTCGGGCCGGTCGATCCCGAACCGCGAGACGGCCTCGGCGAACGTCATCCGCGGCCACGGCGGTGGCGCCACGGCGAACTCCGCGCGCTCGAACACCGCGCCCATCACCGCCTCGGTCAGCTCGATCACGTCGTCCTCGTGGACGAACGACATCTCGATGTCCAGCTGGGTGAACTCGGGCTGGCGGTCGGCGCGTGTGTCCTCGTCGCGGAAGCAGCGAGCGATCTGGTAGTAGCGCTCGAGCCCGCCGATCATCAGCAGCTGCTTGAACAGCTGCGGCGACTGTGGGAGCGCGTAGAACGTCCCTGGCTGAATTCGCGCGGGAACCAGATAGTCACGCGCGCCCTCCGGGGTCGAGCGCGTCAGGTCGGGCGTCTCGATCTCGAGGAAGTCCCTGTCGTTGAGGATCTCCCTCATCGTCGCGACCACCCGGTGCCGCAGCGCGAGCGCGTCCTGCATCGGCTGGCGTCGCAGGTCGAGCGAGCGGTGGCGCAGCCGGAGGTTCTCGTCGACCGCCTCCCCCTCGTCGAGCGGGAACGGCGGCGTGTCCGCGTCGGCCAGCAGCTCGAGCTCGGCTGCCGCCACCTCGACCTCGCCGGTCGGGATGTTCGGGTTGACGTTCTCGGGGTCCCGGCGCGCGACCGTTCCGGCGACCGAGATCACGTCCTCCGAGCGCAGCCGGTGGGCGGCCGTGTGCGCGTCGGGCGCGGTATCGGGGTGGAATACCAGCTGCACCACTCCCGAGCGATCCCGCAGGTCGATAAAGATCAGGCCGCCGTGGTCGCGGCGGCGGTGCACCCACCCGGCCACCCGTGCCTGGGTACCGGCGCGGTCGCTCGTCACCTGCCCGCACCACGTGTCGCGGTAGCCGTTCGGCCGGGGCGCGTGCTTCATGTCAACCGGCTTCCGCGAAGAATCGTTGGGATCACGTCGCCGGCGGGGAGCTCGCGCTGATCGCCGGACTCCATCTCCTTGAGGTTGGTCGACGGCCCGTCGGAGACGATTGCGACGTAGCGGGCACCGATCCGGTCCGCGTGCGCGAGCTGGCGGCGCATCGAGCGACCGGAGAGCTCGAGCTGAGCAGCGAGCCCCGCGCGCCGGGCCTCGCGGGCGAGCTCGAACGCGGCCGGGCGGGCCTCCGGATCCGAGGTCGCGACGTACAGGTCGGTGATCGGGGGGCTCGTCGGCAGCTCGCCCGCGGCGAGCAGCATCCGCTCGACTCCCGCGGCCCAGCCGCACGCTGCGGTCGAGGGCCCGTCGAGCTGCTCGATCAGCCGGTCGTAGCGGCCGCCGCCGGCGACGCCGGACTGCGCGCCGAGGGCGTCGCTCGAGAACTCGAACAGCGTCCGCGTGTAGTAGTCGAGACCGCGGACGAGCGTCGGCTCGATCTCGTACTTGAGCCCGGCGCGGTCGAGCAGCTCTCGCACGGTCCCGAAATGCTCGGCGTCGTCGGGGTCGAGCCGGTCGAGCAGCCGCGGCGCTCCCCCCATCACCTCGCGGGTGCCGGGGTCGATCGCGTCGAACGCTCGCAGCGGGTTGAGGTCGATCCTGCCGCGGACCGCATCCGACAGCCGGTCGGAGTGCTGATGCAGGTACCGCTGCAGCTCCTCGCGGTAGACCTCGCGCGTTTCGGGCTGCCCGAGACTCGAGATCTTCAGCTCGGCACGGATTCCGAGCGCCTCGAGCAGCTCGGCCAGCAGCACGATCAGCTCGGCGTCGCTCTCGGGCTCGGCCGAGCCGATCGTCTCGGCCCCTACCTGCCAGAACTCGCGGTAGCGCCCCTTCTGCGGAGCCTCGGCGCGGAAGAAGCTCGACAGGTACCAGAGCTTCACCGGCTGCGGCCACTTGTGCATCCCGTGCTCGATGTATGCGCGGCACACCGGAGCGGTGCCCTCGGGCCGCAGCGTCAGCGACCGCCCGGCGCCGTCGGAGAACGAGTACATCTCCTTCTGGACGATGTCGGTGGCCTCCCCCACCCCGCGCGCGAACAGCGTGGTCGCTTCGAACGCAGGCGTCTCGATCCGCCCATAGCCAGCCGCTCCGAGGATCCGCCGAGCGTGTGACTCGACCAGCTCACGGCGCGCAGCGTCCTCCGGGAGCACGTCGAACGTGCCGCGCGGAGCCTGGATCTTCATCAGTTGGCGGCGAGCTCTCGCAGGAACGGATTCGTGGCGCGCTCACGGCCGAGCGTCGTGATCCCCATGTGGCCGGGGTATACCGTCGTCTCGGGGTCGTGGGCCTCCAGCAGCGTCTCGATCGACCGCAGCAGCGTCGGCCAGTCACCGCCCGGAAGATCGACGCGGCCGACGGAGCCCTCGAACAGCACGTCGCCCGAGAAGATCGCGCCCTCGGACGGCACCGAGTAAGTGACGTGCCCCGGGCTGTGGCCGGGCGTGAAGATCACCTCGATCGGGAGGCCGGCGAGCTCGAGCGTCTCGCCGCCCTTGACGGTCTGATCGGCGTCATAGCTCTCGAACGGCCCGAAGCCCTCCCATGGCACGAAGTCCATGATGTTCGCGAGCACCCCCGTCTCGAGCTCCGGGCAGTAGACGGGCGCTCCGGTGGCCCGTGCTACCGGAGCGACCGCGCCGACGTGGTCGAAGTGGGTGTGGGTGAGGAGAATCGCGTCGACCTTCTCGATCCCGAGTGCGTCGATCGCGGCGAGCAGCTTCTCCGGCTCGTCTCCGGGATCGACCACGACCGCGTTCTCCGCCCCCTGCCGGCGGACGATGAAGCAGTTCTCCTGGACCGGGCCGACGGTGAACATCCGGACGTCGAGCATCTACTTGGTCCCCTTGCCGGTCGTCGTGGCCGCCGCCTTCTTGCGCATCCGCCGTCGGTAGAGAAACGTCTCGAGGTAGTAGCCCGCCGGGATGTAGATCACGATCGCGACCGCGGTGAACCCGAGCGCCACCGGGACCTTGTTCTTGCCCTTCGCGGTCAGCAGCAGGAACCCGAACACAAGCACACCCGCGAGCAGCGCGCGGATGAGCGAGGACTTCCAGGTCGGCGGCTTGTTGAGCCGCGCCTCGCGGGCATCAGCGCGCGTCTGCCGCTTGCGCTCCTCGGCGGTCGGCGGGCGGCCAGTGCGCCCCCGCGCCTCGATCGTGCCGGCCGGCGTTCCCCGGTGCTTGCTGCGGCGCTTGCGCCTCGTCTGGGCCATCGGTACACGGAGCTTAGTGCGTCAGCGGCTGTTCTGGAGAGCGTCCTCGATCGTCGCCCGCCCCCGCACCGGGACGTCGTCGGGGAAGCCCTCGAAAGCCGCTCGCGGCGCCAGTCCGACGAGCTCCGCCTGCTCGACCGCCCCCCGCGCGGCGACGGCCTCGACGACCGCGCGCAACGGCGTCGCGCGGTGGTCCTCGACGTTGGTCGACACCTGCGCCCGGCCGCGGTCCGCCAGCCAAACGCCGATCGCGCGGACCGACTCGAGGCCCGCCGGACCGCCCTCGCGGATCGCCGCGGCGATCGCCTTCGCGTCCTCGAGCGTCGCGGGCGGCGCGAGCTCGACGTTGAACGCGATTAGCGGCCGCCGGGCCGCGACCAGCACGGCGCCGGCCGTCCGGTGCAGCCGCGGCGGCCCGAAGTCGGGACGAAGCTCTCCAGCATCGATCCGCGACGCAAGCGCCTCAACCCCACCCCTGCGCAACTGGGCCCGCGTGCGGCCGCCGCCGAGCTCCCCGTAGAGGAACACCGGCAGCCCGAGTTCCTCCCCGAGCAGGTCGGCCAGCACGAGCGCCTCGGCGCACGCCGCGCCGCGGTCCGCCTGGTCGAGGTACACGATCGGGGCGACGTCGATCGCGCCGACTCGGGGATGCGCTCCCAGGTGCTGGGTGACGTCGATCCGGCGTATCGCCTCGCGCGCGCCGCCGAGCACCGCTGGCGCCAGCTCCCCGGGGGGCGCGGCGAGCGTGTAGACGGCGCGGTGGTGATCGGGGTCGGAATGGACGTCGAGCAAGCGGGCATCGAACGCCCGCGCCAGCTCGTCGATCAGCTGCCGGTCCTGGCCTTCGGAGATGTTCGGGACGGCGACGAGCGTCACTCGAGGACGTACCGGCCCTCGTCGAGCACCCTCCGGCCGCCCACGTCGAGGGTCGCGTCGAGCACGACCACGTCGAGGTGGATCGGGACCGTCACGGTGCCGCCGATCCCGGCGCTCGCTCCGAACGCGACGTGGACGGTGCCAAGGATCTTCTCGTCCTCGAGCACCTGGCCGGTGAGCTTCGCGCGCTCGTTGGTGCCGACGCCGAGCTCCGCCAGGTTCGTGCCGTTCTCGCCGGCCGATCTGAGCAGCTCGATGAAGCGTGGCCCGAGCCCGCCCTCGGCGGCCGTGAGCCGGCCGCCGGCGACGGTGAGCGTCACCGGCTCGTCGGCCATCCCGACCGACGCGAGCGTGCCGGCGACGACGATTCGGCCCTCGCCGGCGAGCGGCGCGATGAACCCCTCGCCGCACGGCAGGTTCCCGAACACGCCGGGCTCGGTCAGGATCCCGTCGTCGGGCAGCCCCTCACGGCCGCTCAGATCGAGGGTGAAGTCGGTGCCGCGCGGACAGCTCACGTGCGCCTCGCCGGCGTCGGTGAGCAGCTGGGCGACCTGCTGTGAGCGCCGCGCCATCAGGTCGAAGTCGCCCGCCATCATCCGCGCGAGCATGTCCTCGGTGACGCCGGGCATCGTCGCCCCGCGCGCTCCCGCCTCGTTCGCCCGTTTGCGGGCGACCGTGTGGCTGATCGACCGGGTCGTCGGCGCGATGAACACGTCGGAGGCGGCCAGCGCACCGGCCACCGTCCGCGGCGGTTCGGTGCCGTCGACCTCGCGCTCATCCATCACCGCGAGCACCGCGTCGGCCCCGGCGTCGCGGGCTCCGTCCAGGAGCGCCTCGCCGATCGTCCGGGTCCCGGGATCGGCCACGACGAGCACCTGCTCGTCGGCCTTGACGGCGAGGCAGCGGTTGACAACTGTGTCGACGGCGGGAGTGAGGTCGGCCATCCCCCGATCATATGTTCACAACGCTGGTCAGCGCCCCGACGAGCGGGTATGCTCGGCCGCGTTCGACCCAGGGGCACGAACGCCAAGGAGACGACGATGACCGGGGTGCTTTACCGACTGGCCCAGTTCTGTATCCGCCAGCGATTCGTCGTTATCGCCGTGTGGATCGTCGTCGCGGTCGGCGTCGTCGTCGCCTCCTCGCAGGTCGGGAACAAGACCAACGACAGCTCGTCGTTGCCGGGGACGAACAGCCAGCAGGCCACAAACACGCTGCAGAAGCCGTTCCCGGCGGTCGCGAACGGGACGAGCCCGATCCTGTTCCACGCCCCGTCGGGCCAGCTGACCGACTCGAAGTACAAGAACGCGATCGACCAGGGGGCGACCGACGTCGCGAAGCAGCCGTACGTCACGCTCGTCGTGAACCCGCTGACGTCGCAGGGGGCGAACTCGCTCAGCAAGGACAAGTCAACCGGTTACATGACGATCGGCCTGTCGGTCAGCCCTGGATCTCTGTCGACCCAGCAGGTCCAGAACATCGTCGACGCGGCCACGAACCCAGCGAAGTCCGTCGGCCTCAAGACCGCCACGGGAGGCCAGCTCGGCCAGAAGCTGTCAGTGCCGGCGACCGAGATCAGCGAGGTGATCGGGATCGGCGCCGCGATCGTGATCCTGACGTTCACGTTCGGGACGCTCGTCGCCACCTTCCTTCCGATCATCAACGCGATCGTGGGACTCGCGCTGACGCTCGCGACGATCCGGCTGCTCAGCAATGTCACGTCGGTGCCGTCGGTGGCGCCGACGCTGGCGACGATGATCGGGCTCGGCGTCGGGATCGACTACGGGCTGTTCATCATCACGCGACACTTCCGAGGCCTGAGCGACGACTTACCCGTCAGGGAGTCGATCGCGCGCGCGGCCGCGACCTCGGGCGGGGCGGTCTTCTTCGCCGGCAGCACTGTCACGATCGCGCTGCTGTCGCTGCTGGTCGCGGGCATCCCGCAGGTCACCGCGATGGGCGAGATGGCGGCGATCGCGGTCGTGATCGCGGTGCTCGCCGCGCTGACACTGCTTCCGGCGACGCTCGCGGTGCTGGGACCGCACATCAACGCGCTCCGCGTGCGCCCGCAGTACTCGGAGAAGCGCGCGAACTCGGGGCTGTGGGCGAAGTGGGCGAACGAGATCTCCAAGCACCCCGCGTGGAGCGGCGCGCTCGCGCTCGTGATCCTGATCCCGCTGATCATCCCGATCCACTCGCTGAACCTCGGCCAGCAGGACAACGCCGCGATGTCGGAGTCGACCACGATCCGCCAGGCGTACGACCTCACCACGCAGTACTTCGGACCCGGCGCCAACGGGCCGCTGCTGGTGGCCGTCAAGCTCGGCTCGCCGGCCAAGGCCGCAAGCGGCTCGTCCTCGAGCACGACCGACCCGCGGCTGACGACGCTCCAGAAGAACGTCTCGTCGACCTCCGGAGTCGTGTCGGTCGGCGCGATTCAACTCGACAAGGCCGGCACGACCGCGTACTTCACCGCGGTCCCCAAGAACCTCCCCTCTGACACGCAGACCGCCGATCTCGTCAAGGCGATCCGCTCGGGCGCGATCCCGAAATCGGAGAAGGGGACCAACATGACGGCGTACGTCGGCGGCACGACCGCCGGGTTCGTCGATCTTGCCGACGAGATCGGGCAGAAGCTCCCGCTCCAGATCGTCGTCGTGATCGTGCTCAGCTTCCTGCTGCTGGTGCTGGCATTCCGCACCCTGGTGGTTCCCGCCCAGGCGGCTGTGATGAACATCCTCTCGATCGCGGCGTCCTACGGCGTGCTGACCGCGCTGTTCCAGTACGGCTGGGCGAGCGGCATCTTCGGCTTGCCCGGGCCGGTTCCGATCGTCTCCTACGTGCCGCTCTTCATGTTCGCGATCCTGTTCGGGCTGTCGATGGATTACGAGGTATTCCTCGTCACCCAGATCCAGGAGCACCATGAGTCCGGGGAGGACAACAAGCAGAGTGTGGTGCACGGGCTCGTCACGAGCGCCCGAGTGATCACGGCCGCCGCCGCGATCATGGCGTTCGTGTTCGGCAGCTTCCTGATCAACGGCAACCCGATCGTCAAGCAGTTCGGAGTCGGCTTGGCGGTCGCGGTGATCCTTGACGCGACCGTCGTCCGGTGCCTGCTCGTCCCCGCCGTGATGACGCTCTGTGGCAAGGCCAACTGGTACCTGCCGAAGTGGGTCGGCCGCGCGCTCCCGAACCTCAACATCGAGGGCGGGGAGTACTTCGAGGAGCGCGACAAGCAGGCGGTCGCCAAGCCACAGCTCGAGCCGGTCAGCTGAGCTTGCGGGGCTCGCTCTGTTCGTCGGGAAGTTCGTAGTCGGGGAAGGCTCCTCCGGGCACGATGTCGGAACGCACGATGCTCCTCCTTCGTTGTCGTGGGTGCGTGATCTGTTTAGCCTGACCGCATGACGGACGCGACGAACGGCGCCACGCCACAGAACAACGTGATCGTGCTGTTCGGGGCGACCGGCGATCTCGCCGGGCGCAAGCTGTTCCCGGGCCTGTTCCACCTGTTCGAGCTCGGCTTGATGCCTGAGGGCTTCCGGATCGTCGGGTCGGCTCACAGCGAGCTGAGCGACGACGAGTTCCGTTCGCGCGTGCGGTCGTCGATCGAGAACTCCGACCGAGCGTCGCAGGACGGGGATCACATCGAGCAGTTCGTGCAGCGGCTCTCGTACGCCGCGGTGACCGACGAGCTCGAGAAGGTCGTCGCCGCCGTGGACAGCGCCCGGAAGGAGGCGAACGCGAAGCTGCTGATTCACTACCTGTCGGTTCCCCCAAACGCCTCGCGCGGGATCATCGAGCAGCTCGGGTCGACCGGACTGAGCGCGGGCGCCCGCGTGATCATGGAGAAGCCGTTCGGCACCGACCTCGCCTCGGCGCGGGCGCTCAACGCGACGCTCCACGGCTCCTTCGAGGAGTCGCAGATCTTCCGGATCGACCACTACGTGGGCCGTGAAGCCGTGCAGAACATCCTCGCGCTGCGGTTCGCCAACGGCATGTTCGAGCCGATCTGGAACCGCAACCACATCGACCAGGTGCAGATCGACGTCCCGGAGACCCTTTCGATCGGAATGCGCGCCGCCTTCTACGAGGCGACCG
Source organism: uncultured Solirubrobacterales bacterium (assembly GCA_963788565.1). Classification (GTDB taxonomy): domain Bacteria; phylum Actinomycetota; class Thermoleophilia; order Solirubrobacterales; family Solirubrobacteraceae; genus Palsa-465. Next base: position 158,926 of record CAWBHJ010000005.1, read on the forward strand.
GGGCATATCGCGACATGGTCGTCACCCACCTCCTCCAGGTGCTCGGGTTCGTCGCGATGGAGCCCCCCACCTCATTCGACGCGACGGACCTCGCGTCCGAGCGGGGCAAGGTGTTCGACGCGATGGCGTTGATCGAGCCAGGCGACGCGGTCCGTGGCCAGTACGACGGCTACCGCGACGAGACGGGGGTGGCGCCGGATTCCGACACCGAGACGTTCGTCGCCGTCAGGGTCCACGTTGACAACTGGAGGTGGTCGGGGGTCCCGTTCTTCCTTCGGGCCGGGAAGCGGATGGCACAGAGCAGCCACGTGCTCACGCTCGTGTACCGGCGGCCGCCGCGGCAGATCTTCCCACTCGACCCCGTCTACGCGCCGGACTCGTTCCACAGCGATCACCTCACGTTCGAGCTCGGCGAGCCCGGGAGCATCGCGGCGGATTTCCTCGCGAAGGTGCCCGGCCCGGCGCTGCGGCTCGGCGAGGCGCGCATGTCATTCACCTACGCCGACGCGTTCGGCGGTCCGATGAGCCTGCTCGAGCCGTACGAGCGCCTGATCCACGACGTGATGCTCGGGGACCGCACGCTGTTCACGACTTCCAGCGCGATCGAGCGGCTGTGGGAGATCTCGGCGCCGCTGCTCGACGCGCCCCCGCCGGTGCAGCCCTACGAACCCGGCTCGTGGGGTCCCGCCGCGGCGGACGAGCTGATCGCTCCGCGCCGCTGGAACCTGCCGGACCACGGCGCATAGCTCGCGGGCGCGCGGCGCTTGTCAGCCGCCCGGGACGATGATGTGCTTGACCTCGGCCATGTAACGGTTCGCGGACGCAGAGGCCTCGTCGGGCTTGCTCCCGTGCTCGCGAGCGTCCATGTAGGCCGCGTACCAATCCCACCAGTCGTGGGGCGGCGCGACCGCCTCGAACGCCCCGTGACGCTCGGAGGTCTCGTGCAGTAGATCCGCCAGTTGCGCGACGTCCATCTCATTCCTCCCATTCGCGGCCGGGGAGCCGGGTCGTGATCTCCTGGAGCTCCCAGCCGTTGTTATCCGGGTCTCTGAAGGTGGCGCGGGCAAAGTACGAGCGGCCTGGCGCGTCGAAACCCGGAGGTTTCATCTCCTGGACCTCGCTGACCTCGACGCCGCGATTGATCAGGTCGTTGCGAGCGGCGTCGATGTCCTTGACGACCAGGATCATCGACTGGGCGGACCCCGGCTCCGCGGTCGTGCGCCCGCCCAGGCCGAATTGGATCGAGCAGCCCGAGTGCGGGGGTGTGAACTGCACGGTCCGGATCTGGTCGCTGATCACCAGGTCGATGTCGAGACGCCACCCGATGCTCAGGTAGAACTGCTTCGAGCGGTCGACGTCGGCGACCGGCAACGTCACAACCTCGAGGTTCATGTCGGATCCCAGGTCACTGCTTGCCTCAGCGGCCATCTTGACCTCCAGTTAGTCGTTGGATGCGGGTCGAGTTCACGGGACGAGCTGCTGGCCACCGTCGATGTCATATGTCGCGCCGGTGAGCGCCGTGTTGATCATGATGTGGACCGCGAGCCCGGCGACGTCGGCCGGCTCGACGACCCGGCCGATCGGAAGCGTGCGGCGGAGCTCGTCCCGCCGCTTGTCGAGGTCGTCGCCGAGGATCGACGCGGACAGCGGGGTGTCGACAAACCCGGCGGCGATCACGTTGACACGGACCGGGGCGAGCTCGATCGCCAGCGACCCCGCGAACGGAGGGATCGCGGCGGTGGCCGCGGAGTAGATGCCGGGGACGATCCGCCGCGCGCCGACGCCCCCCATCACGGTCACCGATCCGCCGGGACGCATCTTCGGGGCCGCGTTGCGCGCGACCTCAAGGGTCAGGACCAGGTGGTTGCCGACACCCTGGCGCAGCTGGTCGGCTGTCATCTCGAGCAGGGGCACGTAGTTCGGGCCCGGGCCGGTGACCATCACGTGGTCGATCTGCCCGGGCAGGCCCTCGAAGAACTGCGCGAGCGCGCCGGGTTCGGTCGCGTCGAGCGCGGCCGTGCTGCGCGCGCCGACCTCTGTGGCGGCCCGCTCGAGCCGCTCGCGGTCGCGCGCCACGAGGATCACCTCGGCGCCCTCGGCGCGGGCCAGCCCGGCGGTTTCCAGTCCGATGCCGGCGCTGCCGCCGATCACGACGACGGTCTGTCCGGCCAGCTGCGGCTCGCTCATCGTTACTCCTCTCACCCCATCAGCCCGGCCATCTGCGAAACCATCGGCTCCATCGGACGCGGCATGTCGTGGATGTCCATCAGCAGCTCGGTCAGCGCCGGGCCGTAGATCCCGGAGAAGCTCGGGAACGGCTGGATCGTGTCGATCATCACCTCGACCGGGACCCGCGCGCGGATCGCGAGCGTCGCCTGCTGGAGCCACTCGCCCGCGTCGGGTCCGAGCGCGTACGCACCGGTCAGCCGCTCGCCGTCGGAGAGCAGCGTCATGAACCCGTTCGACTCGGCGTAGGCGTGGGTGTAGGTGGCGGTCTTCGGCACGTCGGAGACGCGGGCGGTGCCGCTGTATTCCGCGTCGGTCGCGCCGACCGACGCCGCCTGCGGGTCGGTGTAGGTGACGCGCGGAACCGCCTCGTAGTTCGCCGGACGCGGGTCCCCGGTGAGGTTCGCCGCGACGACGTCCCCCTCGTACTCGCCGACGTGAGTGAGCGGCCAGATCCCGTTCACGTCGCCGATCGCCCACAGCCGCTCGCCGGCGCGTAGGTGGTCGTCGACCTTGATCCCACGGGGGTCGGGCTCGACCCCGACGGTCTCGAGTCCGATTCCGGCGACGCGCGGTCGCCGGCCGGTCGCGACCAGCAGCTTGTCGCCCCGCAGTTCCTCGGCGCCGTCGAACTCGAGCACGAACTCGTCGCCGTCGCGCCGCGCGGCCGTGGCGTGCATTCCGAGATGGAGCACGATCCCGTCCCGGCGCAGCGCCTCCGAGAGTCCGTGTCCGAGCGGCGCAGCCTCGCGCGGCACCACCCGGTCGGCGCCCTCGACGATCACCGCCTCGCCGCCCAGGCGGCGGACGACCTGCGCGAGCTCGACCCCTGCGGAACCGCCGCCGAGCACCAGCAGCCGCCCCGGGACCGCCTCCATGCTGGTCGCCTCACGCGTGCCCCACACGCCCTCGAGATCTCGCAGCCCTGGGATCGGAGGCACGATCGGTTCCGATCCGGTTGCCACCACGACGTCGCCCGCGGTGTGCCTGACCCCGTCGACCTCGACCACGCCGGTGCCGGCCAGCCGGCCCGTCCCTCGCAGTAGGTCGATGCCCCGGTCCGCGAGCCACTTCACCTGACTGTCGTCCTTGTGGTTGGAGACCATGTAGTCGCGCCAGGCGAGCGCCGCCTTGACGTCGACGTCGGCCGTCGCCGCGGCCTCGCGCGCGCCATGCACCGCCTCTCCTGGACGGAGCAGCGACTTCGACGGGATGCACGCCCAGTACGAGCACTCGCCGCCGACCAGTTCCCGCTCCACGATCGCAACCCGCTGCCCGCGGACCGCCAGCGCCGCCGCGCAGTGCTCGCCCGGCGCGCCGCCACCGAACACGATCACGTCGTAGTCATGGTCAGAGCTCATCGTTACCTCCCCGGGTTGCCGTGCATGATCGGTCCGCCCGCATCACCGGGCCGGAGCGAGTGGTGGATCGACGTCGTTGTACATCCGGGCGGCGGCGAGGCGGCCGTTCGCGCCACGTTCGTGCACGGCGACCGCGGCCGCCGGCGGCAGGTCGGTACGACCCCACCGGACGACGTTGCATTCGACCGCGCACGAGCGGCCGTCGTCGGTGATCGCGCACATCTCGAGCGGGATCCCGCCTCCGTTCGAGAAGAACCGCTCGTACATCGCCGTCAGGCCTTCGCGGCCGCGATGGACGAACGCGCCTCCGGCCGGCTCGCGGACGTACCCGTCGGGCTCGAACGCCGCCACCGCCGCGTCAACGTCGCCGGCCGCCAGCGCCCGGTGGTAGTCGCCGACAACGTCGGGCATGCGCAGACCGGGGTCCGGCTGGAGCAGCGGCGGGCGGCCGGCGTGACCCCCGGTCAGCGGCCAGTTGCCGTAATAGATCCGGAGCTCGAGTATCCGACCGTCGTCGTCGCGGTCGGCGACCGTCGCCACTGGCAGCTCGATCCTCTCCTCGCCCCGGTCGAGCGTCAGCACCGTTTCCTCAACCGCCCGCCGCGGGGTGACGACCCGCGAGATCTCGCCGCCGACGGCGCCGAGCCGGTTCAGCCATCCGTTGGTGTCGACGATGAACCGCTCGAACTGGCGCTCTCCCTTGACGCGGCCGTAGACCGGATGGTGCAGCTCCGGCACGCCGGCGAACGAGCGGATCAGCGCCGCCGGCTCGCCGGAGCCGACGCCCTCAAAGAATGGAACCGGCTCCGCCGCTCTGGCGTCGGCGGCGCGGCTGCGGATCCGCTCGAGCACGGGGGCGGTGAACAGCTCGGGGCTCCACGGCATCAGCTGCAGCCTCTCACAGCGCTCCGCGGAGCGCGAGTGCATCATGAGACCGATGCCAACCGATCCGAGCGTCGTCGCCGAGCAGGCCGGGATGATCGCGGCCGCGTGGTCGCCGCCGGACGCTCCGGCGTCGTGGGCACTGACCGCCGCGCAGTTCGAGGCGTTGCGCGACGACCCGGAGCTGCTCGCGCTGGCCGCGACGATCCCGCCGGACCGGCTCCCACCGCTGCTGTTCACCGCGGCCGCCACGTTCCTCGTGCTCGAGGGTTCTCCGGCGCCGCTGCGCGACTGGTTCCCGCGGCTGGGCGCGCCGCAGCCTCGGCTCGATCGCCGGTTCAAGGACGCGTATCGCCGCTTCTGCCTGGAGCACGGCGACCGGCTGCTCGCGCTCTGCGCCGAGCATCGCTACCAGATGAACGAGGTCGGTCGTTGCGCCGAGCTCTTGCCGGCGCTCGCCCCCGCGATCGCCGACGGCCGTCCGCTCGCGCTCGTCGACATCGGCACGGGCGCCGGGCTCGCACTCCGGCTCGACCGCTACCGCTACGTGTTCAACGGTCCGGCCGCCCGTCACAGCACCGTGGGCGAGGAACGCGCGTCGGTGGTGATCGAGACCGAGGTGCGCGGATCTCGCCCCGTCCCGCTGCCCCCGGCGCGTCCACGGATCGCCGAGCGCATCGGCATCGACATCGAGCCGCTCGACCTCGGCGACGGCGGCGTACGGGATTGGCTCTACGCATGCATCCCGCAGGAGATCGGGGCGGTGAACCGGTTCTACCGCGCCGCGCAGGTGGCGCGCGAGCATCCCGCGAGGATGGTCCGCGGCGACGCGTGCGCCGTGCTTGCAGAGGTCCTGGCCTCGATCGATGACGACGCGATCGTCTGTCTGATCGACAGCTACGTGCACGTGTTCTTCGAGCCCGAGCAGCTCCGCCGGTTCCGCGGGCTGGTCGACGAGGCCGGCGCCGGCCGGGACCTCGACTGGATCTCACTCGATCCGCTGGTACCGATGGGCGACGCCGCCACCGACACCGTGATCGGCGTGCCGGCGCCGAGCGCGCTGCTCGAGCGCCAGCGACGAGGCGCGGTGTTCGGCGCGCTGGCCCGCGTCAGCTACCGCGGCGGCGAGCGGTCCGAGCGCGTGCTCGGGTTTGCCCACCCCGGCGCCGCGTGGATCGAGTGGCTATGAGCGAGCGCGCCCGATCCGTACCATTCGCGATGTGGAATCGAGCAGCCGGACGATCTCGATCGATGACGCCGAGGGACAGCTGGTCGAAGACGTGATGATCAGCCGGCCGAAGACGCTCCCGGGCGGCGCGCTCGTCGCGGATGTCCGCCTCCAGTTCGACCGCCCATCGGTCCGCACGGTGCTGCTCGCAGACGACGGCCGGTTCGTCGGGGCGATCGAGCGCGATCGCCTTCCCGAAGACGCCTCCGACCAGGAGCCCGCGACCCGCTACATCGACGAGCAGCCGACCACGGTGACGCCGGACACGACCGTGTCGGCGGCGATCGAGCTGCTCCGCGAGCGGAACGAGCCGCGGCTGATCGTGGTGGATCCGGACGGGGTCACGCTGCGGGGCCTGCTGTGCGTCAACGGCACCGCCACCGGGTTCTGCATCCGGTAGCGACGATCGCCGACTAGCTGCCGCTCGAGGCGACGGAGCGGCTCTCGATCACGCAGTCGATGAAGCTCACGGCGGCGCCATCAAAAAGCCCCGATTACCGGGGCTTTTTGAGATGCCGGAGGAGCTGACGCCGGCCGGTTCAGCTGAACGGATCGATCAGCTCTCGAGACGTCAGGACTTCCGTGGCCATTCTGCTTGCCTGAAGCACGCTCAGTTTGAGCGGGGGCGGGTCGCCGTCGTATCCGCGGCAAACCAAGACCCGACGCGACGCCTCCCTCGTCGCCTAAGGAGTGGCGCGAGTCGCGCCGGCGGAAGGGCGAGAGGAGTCGTTCGGCGCCGACGCCGCTGGGGTCCTGCGTTTCGCGGCCGTCAGCAGCTGGTACTGGGCTCTAGGCCAAAGTGGTAGTCGCCTCGGACAAGGTCGGGCTGTCAGATTGCGGCCGGCAGCCGCTCATCTGACGCTGAGGACCCGAGGCTACGGCTGGACGCGTTCCCAGCTGAACGGCTCGAAGCTCGTGCTCGAGATCGAGTTGTGGGCCCGCGGGTCATCGGTGAGACGCACAGCGGGTGTCGGCAGCCTGGCCTGCGCCGTCGTGCACGTGACGGAGGGGTTCGCTCTACAACGACGTCATCGCTGGCGTCGAGCCGAAGGCGGCGACTCTCGAGGGGCCATGCTCGGCGCGCCGAACCGCCGCATTCCGGGACGGTCGCATTCGTCTGAGCTGACCGTCGGCGGGCGTTTGCATCGGCGTGTATCGTCGTTTTTGTCGTGCGCCGCGGGTGAACGGTGGACGCCGGGTGATGGTCTGCTCGCATAACGGACAGTTACGGGGCAACGGGATGCTAGGGCTCAAGGTTGTTACGGCCGCTGCCGTAGCGGTGGTGGCGGCGGTGTGCGTGAGTACGGCGAGCGCGGGGGTTGTGCAGCAGGCGCCCGCGAGTGGCTCGGTGGTGAATGGGGATTTCCACCTGGTGCTTCAGGCTCCGGCTCGGGTCCCGGTGTGGGTGCGGCTCAACGGCCGCGCGGTCGCGCTGCCGCCGCCGCTGCGCGATGGTCGGATGGAGCTGTGGCCGGGTCCTGGCGATGGTCTGCGTCGCGGCGCCAACGTGCTGGCGGTCGGGCTGGGCGCGAACGGCCGGGCGCTGGTTCGTCGCCGGTTTCGGTTGACGAGCGGGCTGCCGCTCGCCGCCGCGGATGACGTGACCACGTCGCCGGGTGACCCGGTGACGCTCGACGCCGGAGCGGTGAAGGACCGAGCTGGGGGTCCGCTGCGCTACCGGTGGCGGTTGGTCAGCGGCGGGCGCGGGCTCGGCCTGCCGCGTAGCGGGTCGGGGCGCCGGCTGGTGTTGGACCCGCGCGCGCGTGGTCGGGCCGTGTATAGCCTGCGGGTGACCGAGGCCGGGTCGCGCGGCGGGGCGCCGGTGTCCTCGACGGTTCAGTTCGTGACCGCGACGGTCGAGCCGGCGTCGCCGCTGGTGGCGATCGACACCGACCCCGGCGGTGACGGCGGCGCGAACGGGATCAGGGTCGGCGCCACCGTCTACGCGGCCCCCGCCCCGGAGGGAGGCGAAAAGGCGGCGCTGCAGGTCGTCGCGTTGGACCGCGGGACGCTCGCGCTGATTAGCAACTTCACGATCGGGTGCGCCATCGCGGACTCGATATGCGAGAAGTCGATCTTCCAGAAGCTCAAAGGGCTCGGCAACGCGCTGGTGATCGCGTCCGTCCACCGCGACTACCTGAAACCCTTTACCCACGGGCTGTCGGCGATCGGCGGCCCCGCCAGTGCGACACCAGGCACGGACGGTACCTTCGCCGCGATCGGCGTGCCCGGCATGGCCGTAGGCAGCGGCTGGTCGGCGGGGGGTCCCGGCCCGGGGCGCCTGCGCGGCTACGCCACCCAGGACACCTGGGGCAACTGGACCTACACGGCCGGCGACCCGGTGGCGTTCGACACCAACCCGGGCAGCTCACATTCGGATAGCTCGATCCGGGTCGGGAACAGCACCTACGCGCTGCCGAAGATTTATGGCCCTGAAGACGACGGCTGCCGCGAATACGAGGCTTCGGGCTACTGGCCGGCGGCGCAGCTGCTCATCGTCAACCGCTTCACGCTCGCTCCGGTGCGGGACCGCGTGTACGCGGTCAGCTCGGCCTGCCCGATCAACGCGCTGGCCGATGCACTCAACGACGTCAAGAGCAACGAGATTGCGCTGCTGTCCGGCACCGACGGGTTCGCAGACAAGAGCCCATTCGCCTCCGACGCTGAGATGCGAGCCGCGCGCGCGAGCGTTGCCCTGGCCGTTCAGCGGCTGGGTGGTGTTCGCGACACGGTCACGCGCCTCGGTAACCACACGCCGTATTCGCTGGTGGGTTGGCCGGGCCTGAAATCCGGCCAGGCCCCCGAGGCGAGCCCGGTGCTCTCCGAGGGCCAGGCGACGGGCCGGATCGCTGGGACCCTCAGCCGCGACCAAACGAACGGTTACACGGTCGACACGGCTAGTTATGCGACCGGACCTGAAAACCAGGTGGCTGCTCTGCTCTACCAGAAGGCCGAGGGGTGGCCACTGTTGGACACGGAGGCGCACCGGAGGGCGCTGGCGTGGGTGGAGGACAGGGTCGATGCGGGTGGGAACCTGCGCGTCGACTACTGGCAGCAGGGCTGGAGCGACGCGGTCTGGATCGACAAGAAGACCGAGCTCTTGCGCCTCGAGTTCCCGGGTGGCGACCCCGGGTTCGAGGCTGGGGACCTCACGGACGTAAAGGACGAGCTGGCCAGGGAGATCACGTGGCTGATCTCCGTGCGGTCGTATTTCGCGCGGTTGGGCGCGCCGTACTCTGACGGCGCGCTGGCGAGTCTGGCCGAGCTGCAGAAGATCGCCGGGAAGGTCCAGGACGGGGTCCAGCCGCCGCCCGACGCGACGGCGCAGTTGCCGTGGCTGACGTTCGCGGGCGAGGTGGGGGGACTCGTGGCGACGGGCGGCGGCTTCACCCCCCACGGGAACGCGTTCCGGGTGCTGGCGACGATCGTCTCGACGCTGAAGACCGGCATCGCGCTAGCCCGGGCGACCGGCGGCGCGCCGGTCTCCGACGCCGACTACCGCGCGAAGGTCGCCGACCTCGCCGTGACGCTCGCCAACAACATCCAGCGCAGCAAGGACGCGCTCAAGCGGATGCAAGCGATCGTCGCCGGCGACTACGGCAAGCTCAAGAAGCTGGGTGAGCTCGGCGACTGCAGCCAGACCAGCTCAAAATGTCCCAAGGAATGGCAGCTGCCGGCGTCCGCCGAGTCATTCGCCCGCAGCCTCCTGATCGTGCAGGCCAAGCACTCCTTCTACTCCGCGCTGCTGCCGCTGAAGTTCGAGGCCGACATCCTGAACCCCAGCCCCACCGGCGGCCGCGACGCGAGCGCCCGCGACTGGTGGTGCGGACGCTACAAGCGTGTTCCCAACCCACCATTTCGCGAGTACAACAAGGATCACAGCTTCGGTAAGGAGCCCGACTCGGGCTTCGTGCAGTTGCAGTACATCGAGGCAACCCAGAACCCGCCGACGCGGTGGGAGACCCTGGCGCTGCGCGTGCGCGGCCCTCTAGGACTGATCGAGTACCCAATGCCCAAGGCCTCCTTGCTTGACCCGCTGTTCGCCCCGCTCGACCTCACCAACCCGACCGGCGACAACCTCGGCTTGATCAAAACCCAGTTCTACGTACAGACGTGGGGCATCAACAACCGACCGAACTTCGGCTGCCAGGCAAAGTGAAGTCGATCACTCCTGCTTCGACACGCGACGAGCGTCCGGAGCTCGACGGCCCGGGCCCCGCTGACAGGAAAATGGGGTTGGGATAGTTGGGCTGGTGTTCAGGCGGCCTGTGGTAGCTCCTCGAGGGTGACCTTGTGGCCGAGTCGCTCGAGTTGGGCCACAAGTCGTTTGGTGATGCGTTCGGGGTCGCGCTGGCGGTAGTAGTCGCGGCCGAGGTCGTTGTAGAGCTCGCCGGTTGAGAGCATGTGCCAGAGGTCGCACAGGATCGTGCTTGAGCGCGCCGAGCGCTTTCTTGTGACCGCGTCGGGGCCTGAGCCGCTGATATTGGGCGGCTAGGTAGCTGTCCTTGACGCGGATCGCGGCCATGGCGGCCTCTTCGAGCGGGTAATCCAGCCACTTGGAGCCCTTGCGGGTCTTGCCGGAGCGGCGCTTGCCCGCGGACTGGTCGTTGCCGGGGCATTGGCCGGCCCAGCTGGAGATGTGCTTCTCGGTCGCGAACACCGACATGTCGACGCCGATCTCGGCCAGGATCCACTCGGCGCCGCGCTGGCGGATACCGACGTGCGAGCAGACCAGCGACCGGGGATCGCCCACACCGGCTTCCAGAACACGCCGGTCGCCTCCATCGTGACCTGCTGCACCCCGAGAGCGGCCAGCCAGTCATGCAACGCCAGCAAGCCGCGCACCGTCGTAGGGAACTCAGCGACGTGCTGCTCACGACCACCGCCCTCGGCCGGCACACGTACGCAGCCGGTCACCTGCTCCTTGTGAACATCCAGCGCCGCCGGGCGCTCGACCACCGTCTCCATGCAACCTCCCAGAACGCGATCGGCAGGATCGTCGCCCAGGGGCCTCTGAGAACTGGCGAGTCTGACAGTCGTGCTCGTAGCAACAATCCGGAGCTCCGATCCGCAAGCGGCACTCGGAGACAGCCGTACTGAATACGCGCGGCGTGATGAAAGCGAGACGCGGCAGCGCGCCGGGCTGGTGCCGGGGCGCTCAGTGCGACAGCGGTCCGAATGGTTGCTTAGCTTGCAAGGCGTGCGGAGGATCCTTCTGACCGGCATGTCGGGGACCGGAAAGTCGAGTGCCCTGGCCGAGCTGAAACGTCGCGGTTTCCAGGTGGTGGACACCGACGACCCCCGATGGACTGAGTGGTCCGATCTCGAAGGCGGATATGTGTGGCGGGAGGACCGGATCCGGAAGCTTCTGCAGAGCGAGGACGGACCGGCGCTCTACGTGTCGGGAACGGTCTCGAACCAGGGCCGTTTCTACGACCGCTTCGACGCGGTCGTGCTGTTGAGTGCGCCGGCTGAGGTCCTCCTCAGCCGGATCGATAACCGAACGACGAACTCGTACGGCAAGACTCCAGAACAGCGCGAGCTGATCCTTCGGCACCTGGTCGAGGTTGAACCGCTTTTGCGGCGAACGTGCACCCACGAGATTGACGCTGCGCGGTCTCTCGCCCAGGTCGTGAGACAGCTAGCGGAGCTTGGCCAGGAGCCGGACCCTTAGAGGCGAGCCTCTTGCTTCGCGGAGCGATTCGCCCGCCTCGCAGTCCGCGCTTTGCACGGAAGGTGGCGAAGCGGCCGGGATGTCTGCGTCGCGAGGGAAGCGGGTGTGCGCGAGATCAATTGGCGGGCCTGACCGGCTTATGGCCCGCGGCGCGGGCGCTTCCGAGCGTGCCGTTGGGGCTCAGCGCTCGGTCGGGGTGGCGGGTGGCTTCTGCCTCGAGCATGGAGCGCCCAGCCCGAGCCGCACGCGCTGTTCGCGACCGCTCGACCTGACAATTAGCGAGTAACAACCCACCGCCTGAACCCAAAACCCGCCAGGGTAGGCGAGCCAGTCAGAGCGGCTCTTCGACGGCCTAGCACATCCACCGACAACCACTGCCTTGTGTGGCCGCGCCGGTCCGTTCGCCCATCCGATCCAAAGTCGCTCCCTATGGGAGACCAACAGAGAGAACCTGGAACCGGCTCTGATCAGCAGCCCGGTCTTCGAGAACAACCGAGGCTCCGGAGGGACCTCGTGCGTACGTGCCGTTTGGAGCGCTCGCGAGCGCGGGCTTGTCGGCAGGCCCACCACGTTCAGCACGACGCTGTAGTCACGCGGCGGGGTGCTGGTGTCGATGAAGTCCGCGCAGCGCAGGCGCTGGGTCGCGTCTGGTCCGACCGTCTTCGCCCCCACAGCTGCGGCGGCCGTCGAGGATGCCGTGGTCCCGCTTCCGGTATTCGACAATCCGCTGCCGCCCCCACAACCACACAGAACCAACGTAGCCGCGAGCGCGGCGATGATCGAACGTCGCATCACCTTGAAAGGAGCCTACGCCGGGCGTGCTGGCCCCCCGGGCTCCTTCACAGGACGCTGCGTCGAACTCGCCACCGGAGAGCTCCCGGGATTTATGCGCGCGCGTTAGCGCGGGCAGGCGAAAGGAGGTCTGCCTGCTCGTCGATCGTCGGTCCAGCAGCGTTTGGCAGCAGGCCGAAGCCGAGGTGAACGTGCAGCGCGAGTGAGGCGGACCGGGGTGGGGACCATTGGTGTTCACGGCGCTAAGCGCTGGGGTTACGAGCAGGCTTGGTTGCCTCACCCGCATCGGATGATGCGAGCCTCCGAGCCGCGGGAGACGCTCTGGGTTGTGCCGTCACCGAACGAGGAGTGCCGTTATGTCGATCGCGCCGACAGCGATTAGCGAGTTTCGAATCGAGGTGCCGGGGGAGCAGGTCGATGAGCTGCGGCGCCGCATCTCCGCGACGCGTTGGCCGAGCAGGGAGCTGGTCGAGCATCGGTCGCAGGGGGTGCAACTGGCGACGGTTCGCGCGCTCGCCGAGTACTGGGTGAACGATTACGACTGGCGCCGGTGCGAGGCCCGCCTGAATGCACTGCCGCAGTTCAAGACCGAGATCGACGGGGTGGACGTCCACTTCATCCACGTGAAGTCGCGGCATGAGGGCGCGTTGCCGCTGATCATGACTCACGGCTGGCCCGGCTCGGTGATCGAGATGCTCGACACCGTCGGGCCGCTGGCCGACCCGACGGAGCATGGCGGGCGCGCCGAGGACGCGTTCGATCTCGTGCTGCCGTCGGTGCCCGGTTACGGCTTCTCCGCCGAGCCGGCCGAGGTCGGCTGGGATCTGTTCCGGACCGCCCGGGCGTGGGCCGAGCTGATGCGCCGTCTCGGCTATACCAGCTATGTCGCCCAGGGCGGCGACGTGGGCGCCGGCGTTACCGACGCGATGAGCCGCCTGGCGCCCGAGGGTCTGATCGGCGTCCATACGAATTTGCTCGTGCCTGCGCTGAACGACCCCGCGGCGCTGCCGGCGGACACCGAGCAGGAAAAGGCTGCGCTCGCCGCGATCAAGGCGTTCGGGACGAGCGGGAACGGTTACTTCGTGGAGCAGTCCACCAGACCCCAGACCATCGGCTACGCGCTGCTGGACTCCCCCGTCGCGCTCGCGGCGTGGATGGTCGACCACGACACGGACGCCTACTACAAGATCGCGCGTGCCTTCACCGACGACAAGCCTTCGGGCAACCTCACGCGCGATCACATCCTCGACAACGTCACGACCTATTGGCTGACCGGCACCGGCGCTTCGGCAGCACGGTCGTACTGGGAGGCCTACGGGCCAGACGCGCCCGCTGCCGGTCAGAAGCCTCTGCCGGCGTCGTCGATCCCGTTCGGCTTCACGACGTTCCCGGGCGAGATCTGGCGCACGCCGCGCAGCTGGGTCGAGGCGTCGTACCCGAACGTCGTCTACTTCAACGAGGTCGAGAAGGGTGGCCACTTCGCCGCCTGGGAGGAGCCCGAGCTCTTCAGCAAGGAGATGCGCGCGGCGTTCAAATCGCTGCGCTGAAACGAGCCGACATCAGCGTCGACCGAGAAACCACCGAGGTCCGCCCGTTCAGCGTCGACACGCGAGCTCTGCGCGACAGCCATCGCACTAATCGGTCGGCGTTGGCATGGATTCTCGCCACCCGAGGCCAGCTGGCGGGCGATGACCGATCCGATCCCTCCAGTGCCGATGATCGCGGTGGTCATGCGGGCGCACTCGATGGCCACTGAGCGGGCGTCCAGTCGCCGTCTGGGTCCGTGGTTTGCCCGACTTCGATGAGATGGCCGTCGGGGTCGCGGATGTAGCAACGGATCTCGTACTGGTGCTGTTTCGGCGGCGTCAGGAAATTCGCACCCCGGGCGCTCCATTCGGCGTACACGGCCGCGATGTCTTTGACCCTGATATTGAGGAAGCTGCTGACACGGTCGGGATCGCGTGGCGTCTCCAGGCTGACCGACGGCTTGTCGTCCGTCGGTTCACCGCCGACATTGATGATGATCCAGCTGTTGGATAGCGCGACATACGTCAGCCCTCCGGGGCCGGAGAAGGCCAGCCTCCCGCCGAGTACTTCGGTGTAGAAGCGGCGGGAACGCTCGACATCGTCTGAAACGATGAAGTGGGCCAAGACCAGCTCCTGGTCGATGTTGCTCATGCTGACCTCTCCGTTGTTGGAATTGATTCCATAGTCGTGGCTTAAGTCACAGGTCCAGCACCACGTCGTCGCGTGGCTGTGAGCAGCAGATGAGCGCGCTTCCGTCGGCGGGGGGTTCGACCGGTTCAGGGTTGTATTTGAGATCGCCGGCGATCAGGGTGGTCTCGCAGGTGTGGCAGACGCCGGTCCGGCACGACCAGCGGACGGGCACGTCGCACGCTTCGGCGAGTTCGAGCAGGCTGCTGTAGTCGCTGTCCCACGGGATCGCGAGGTTGCTGCGGGCGAACTCGATCGTGGGCCCGTTCCCGGGTTTGCCGGCTGGTGGGTGGGGCGTCCGGGCGGGTGTTGCTGCGATTCCCGGGGTGAGCCCCGGCGCGGGGCCGAACGGTTCGGTGTGGATGCGTGCGGCGTCGATCCCGATCGCCGCTAGTGCGGCGCTGATCTCGTCCATGAAAGGCGCGGGCCCGCACAGGTATGCCTGGGCATCGGGGGGTAGTTCGAGTTCGGCGAGCACTGATCCGGTGAGACGCCCCGCGGTGTCGAAGTCACGGCCTTCGACATCGTTCGTCCCTGGACGGCTGTAGTACACGCGCCTGCACGCGTTCGGGAGCGACGCGATGAGAGCCCTGGCCTCGGCGGCGAACGAGTGCTCGCGGTTCTTGCGTGCGGAGTGCAGGCACCAGATCTCACGATCGGAATGCTTCTCCGCCAGCGCGTGAAGCATCGCGAGAACTGGGGTGGCTCCGATCCCGGCACTGATCAGCAGCACGGGTGCATCCGTCTGGTCGAGGATGAAGGCACCGCGGGGTGCTGCGATGTCGAGTTGGTCGCCGACGGCGAGCCGGGTGTGCAGATAGCCGCTGACAACGCCCAGGCGTTCGCGCTTGACGGCGATGCGGTAGTAGCCGGCGTCGGGCGGTCCGGAGAGGGAGTAGTTGCGGAGCACCGACCCGCGCTGCTTGTCGGGCTGGACTCGCAGCGTGAGCCATTGGCCCGGGCGCGCGGCTGGTAGTGCCGCGCCGGTCCGGTCCTCGAGGCGTATGGAGATCACCGAGTCGCTCTCGTGAGTGATTGCGGTGACCGTCAGCTGACGGAAGCCGGGCCAGGCGGGCGGCGGGCTCGTCACCGCGAGACCGGCGTTGCCGCCCCCGGGTCCTTCCTCGAGCAGAGCGCGGAACGACGCCTGCCAGCCAGGGCTGAGGGCGGGGATTCGGAGCGCTCGAAGCAGTTGTTGGCGCGTGTGGCCGGGTAGGTAGAGCAGGGCATCCGCCTCGGCGACCGGCATCTGTTCGGAACCGGAGGCGAGCTTGATGATCCTGTCGCCCGCCTGCACGTCGCCCTCCTGGAGTACCCGGAAGTAGAAGCCCGGGCGATGGTGTGAGACGAGCAAGGCGGGGATGCGCGGCTCGTTCATACGGATCCCCACGCGGTAGCACGTGACTCGCGGTTGTGTCACCTCGAAGACCGCGGTGCCGATCTGGTAGCGGTCGCCGATGCAGACCTCGTCGTCACCAAGTCCTTCGACGGTGAAGTTCTCGCCGAACTGTCCGTGCACGAAGTCGTTTCGGGCGAGCTCGCGCTCCCAGTACCGATAGGAGTCGATCTGGTAGACGAACACAGCACGCTGCTCGCCGCCGTGCCCCGCGAGATCGCCTTGACCGTCGCCGTCGATATTGAGCTTGCCAACGTGCCGGGGACCGGCGACAGGGTCCTTGAAGACGCCGGTATAGACGTTCTTCCCTTGCCAGGCCACGTCCTTCGGCATGCCAACGTTGACCGACACCAGCGTGCCCACAGACTGGACGACGGGCTGGGCCGACTCGGGCTGCTGGGCTTGAGGCATCACCCGCGGCGGGCTAGGGCGGCAACCGCGGTGTTAGGCATGGTAAGACGTCGGCATCTCCTGAGGGGAGCGCCTGTTCCATCCGTGAAATGGCGAGTAGTCGCCCGCATCCCACGCTTCGCGCAGCCCGGGCTTGCTTAGATCCCAGTCGGGTCGAATCTCGCTGGTCACGGTCCGTAGGTCGTGCGCGAGATCGGCGAACGAGGGGCGTCCCCAGAACCAGTAGCCGTTGTAGATGCTGTGGATGACGAGCCCGGGCTTGAGCACCAGGGTGTGGGGGATCATCGGGTCGTGCTCAGGGTCGGTGTACTCCTGGATGTCGAGGTCCTTCTGAACGGTCCGTTCGGGGTCGGAGAGGAAGGGCCATTGGGCGCCGGTCGACAGGCGGAACTCCTGGCTGGAGTGATGGGTGTCGGTCGAGATCGTGGCGATCTTCGTGTAGGCCACCACGATCTTGGGGTAGTTACCGGCGAGCTCGAGGTGCTGCTGGTGCTCCTTGGGGCAGTAGTTCCCGCGCGCGAGCGTGAGGATCAGGGGGTCTTCGCCCTGGATCTCGCTGAGCTTGCGGGGCACGTTCTCGTGGTCGGGCAGCTCGTAGTCGGGGAAGGTGCCGCCGGGGGCGATGTCGCTGCGCATGATCTGCTCCTGTCCATGGTGAGGAGTGACGGGAACGATGGCCGCCGTTCCGTCCATTCCCGCCCGGTGGTCCCCTGGTCCGGACCCGGGTCGCGGCACTGGTGTGGAGCGGTAGTGACCCGGGCGCCGTCGGAGCCTTTGGGTCCACAATGAGCCTAGTCAACAGGCGCCGCGGGCGCCAGAAAGGGGGCTCTCTCGATGAGTACCCAGACGCCGGTGTGCGAGTTGTTGGGGATTGAACACCCGATCGTCGAGGCGCCCGTGGCTGCAGATCCCCGGCTGCCCGCGGCAGTCTCAAATGCCGGCGGCCTCGGCACCGTCGGGCTGGGGTGGGCCGATGACGCCGGAGACGTGGTTCGTCAAACGGCAGCCCTCACCGACCGGCCCTTTGCCGGCAACTTCGTTCTCGCCCTCGATCAGCACCATCGAGTCGATCAGGCACTGTCGGCGGGTCTGCGGATCGTGTCGCTCTTCTGGGGCGATCCGAGCGGCTACGTCGACCCGGTGCATGACGCCGGGGGGCTCGTCATGCACACGGTCGGCAGCGTCGAGGAAGCGCGGCGCGCTGTCGGGTGTGGAGTGGACATCGTCGTCGCGCAAGGCTGGGAGGCCGGGGGGCACGTCTGGAGCGGCGTGGCGACGCTCCCGCTGGTGCCGGCGGTAGTCGACGCGGTGGCGCCGGTGCCGGTCATTGCGGCCGGTGGGATCGGCGACGCTCGAGGAGTCGTGGCGGTGCTCGCGCTCGGGGCGCAGGCGGCCTTGCTCGGCACGCGGTTCCTGCTGGCCGATGAAATGCCGATCCACCAGGAGTATCGGCGCCGCCTGATAGCCGCTACCGAGACCGATGCCGAGTGGTACCCCAACCTATACGCGGTGGGATGGCCGGTGGACGCTTCGCACCGCGCCATCCACAACTCGACGGCCGAGCTATGGGAGGCGGCGGGCCGGCCGCCACTAGGCCGTAGACCGCGAGAGGGCGAAGTGCTCGCACACTTCGCTTCCGGCGAGCCGATCGTTCGATATGAACCCGCCCCCCCGATGGTTGGAACGACCGGCGAGATCGAACCGCTCTCGATGTGGGCCGGACAGAGCGTCGCGCTCGCCAAACAGACACAGCCCGCCGCCGAAATCGTGGCCGAACTCGTCTCGCGCCTGTAGCCGCCACCCAGGTCAAGCCTCCGCCGCGCGGGGCCCGAGTTGGCCGATCACCGCATCGCGCCGGGCTTGCGCGTCGTGCAGCACGGCCGGCGTGTTGCCGACCGTGTAGACGAAGCTGATCAGCACGCCCGGCTTGCCGGACGGTGGCGTGTTGTCGTACACGACCCCGAGCGGAGCGCGGTCTGAGATCACTTGGCCACTTAACCCGGCGGCGCGCCAGAACGGCTCTCGGTAGACGACGTTGACCTTCCAGCCGCTGCCGGTCTGCCATTTTTTGATCAGCGCGCGACGGGCGACGGGGAGCGTGGCACGAAACTCGATTCGCCGGGGTGGATCGCGACGATCACCGCTTTTGCGTGCACCGTGATGCCGCGGGCGCTGACGTCAACTCGGCTCCCGCTGTGCTCGATTTTCGTAACGGGCGCTTTGAGGATCACCGCCGAGCCGAGCTGGCGGGCGATCTTGATCGAGAGCAGCTGCGAACCACCCACAAACCCGTCGTAGAAGAGCACGTTCTGACCGCGGTCATACGTCTTGAATGTCTTTACGCCGAGCGCCTTCGCGAGCGCCAGGACCTCGGTTTGTGCGGGTCCTGCCCACTGCCCGCCTGCCTCGACTACCTGTCCGTTGCCGTGCGGGAGCTTCGTATTCAGGGTTCGCCCGCCGACGCGGTCGTTGGCCTCCAGGACAAGCACCGATCTACCCGACGCGCGTAGCGCTCGCGCGGCCGCGAGGCCAGAGATCCCAGCGCCGACCACGACCACGTCGACCGAGCGCCTGCCGACGCCGAGCGCGCGTTTGGCCGCCGCCTCGCCGGCGAGCGGACCCGCGGATACGGCCACTCCGATGGCTCCGGCAGCTCCGATGAAGCTGCGACGGGTGAGGGGTGTGCGATCGTTGCCTTCGGTCATCGATCCTCGTTCCATTGGGTGAGTCAGGCGCGTCGGGTGACAGCCGGTTGCGATCTGGCCGGTAGGCCTGATCGAAGCTCAGGGCGTTTCCGTTTGCCTGTCGCTTA
The DNA here is from genome assembly GCA_963788565.1 of uncultured Solirubrobacterales bacterium. Classification (GTDB taxonomy): domain Bacteria; phylum Actinomycetota; class Thermoleophilia; order Solirubrobacterales; family Solirubrobacteraceae; genus Palsa-465. The sequence continues at coordinate 177,922 of CAWBHJ010000005.1, forward strand.
GGCGTCGTAGTCGATACTCACGGTTGGGGTTGTTGGGTGTGATTGGCAGGTGAGGACGTAGCCGGTGTCGAGGTCGGCTTGGCTGAGCGCGTAGTTGTGGTCCATGTCGACGGTGCCGTCGAGCAGTTTCGCCCGGCAGGTGCCGCAGGCGCCGCCCATACATGCGTACGGTGTGTCGGGGCGAGCGTGGAGCGCGGCTTCGAGGATCGAGTCACCGGGGACCAGGTCGGCTGTCTGCTGACGGCCGGAGAGGGTGAAGTTGATCGTCGATGCGGGGTATTCCCGGTCGCCCTGCCGGCCGTGGGTGTCGTAGCCGAAGAACAGCTCGAGGTGGATGTGCTCGGGGTCGGCACCGTGTTCGCTCAGCGTCTCGCGGACGGTCGTGGTCAAGTCGATCGGGCCGCACAGGAACCACTCGTCGACCGCCTCGGGCGCCAGCTCGTCGTTCAGCCATCGCTCGAGCTTGTGGCGGTCGATCCGGCCGCAGAGCTCGGGAGTGTGGAGCGGGTCGCGGGAGAGGACATGGACGATCTCGAGTCGGTCTGAGTAGCGTGACTCGAGCTCGTCGAGTTCGGAGCGGAACATTGTCGAGTCCTTGGTGCGGTTGGCGTAGATCAGCGTGAACCGGCTGTCGGTCTCGAGCTCGAGGGTGGTCTGCAGCATCGAGAGGATCGGGGTGATCCCGCTGCCGGCGACGATCGCGACGTAGTGCTTCTCGTTCAGGGGGTCGAGCGGGGTGCAGAACCGTCCGGTCGGGGTCATCACCTCGAGCACGTCGCCGGCCTTCAGCTGCTCGGCGACGAACGTCGAGAACGCGCCGCCTGGGAGGTGCTTGACCGCGATGCGCAGCATCGCTCGGGTGGCGGGCGCGCAGATCGAGTAGTTGCGCCTGATCCCCTCGCCGCCGAGATCGGTCTTGACCGTCACGTGCTGTCCCGGGTCAAACCGGAACTGCTCGCGCAGCTGTTCGGGCATGGCGAAGGTGACGAGCGTGCTGTCGGCCGTGAGCGGGTCAACCGAGGCGACCGGCATGCGGTGAAAGGCGGCGTGCGGAGCGGTAGACCCGGTCGGCATCCGCACCGGCAGGACCTTGCGCAGCTTTTGGTTGAGCTGCTTCCACTGGCGGAACTCCTGGGGGTTCAGCGACTTGCCGAACGCGGTCGAGATCGCCGCGTCGTGCTCCAGGTAGGCGTCCTCGTTGCGCCTCCATGTCTTCAGGTAGCGGTGGAACGGGATCGAGGGGTGCAGGTGGTGCACGAGGTGGTAGTTCTGGGAGAGCATCAGCGGCGTGAACAGCCATTCCAGCCCGACGCGGTTTCGGGTGGCGCGGTAGCGGTTCTCGGTTTGGGTGTCCGCGAGTCCGTGGTGGGGCAGCCAGTCAAACCACCACGCCAGCACGATCAGCGCGATCCGCTCCGGGATCAGATAGACGATCAGCAACAGCCAGAAGCTGCCGGTGATCAGGGTCGTCGCGATCACCGCGAGCGACAGTGCCATCAGCGCGCCGGTTTCGGCCAGCTCGCGGCGGGGGCGTCGCTTGCGGTTTCGCAGGTAGAAGGTCAGGTAGGGCGCGTCCATCGCGGCGAACCGGACCGGTAGTTGCCACCAGCGGCCGTGGCTGGCGAAGTGGTCGGGATCGTGATCGTCGTCGTTGGTGTGGCGGTGGTGCTCGATGTGGATGAACCCCCACCCGGTGAACGAGATCAGCGGCGAGACGAACAGCATCGCCGCGCGGCCGAACACGCCGTTGACCCACCGCCTCGAGCTGATCGAATAGTGCGCAGCGTCGTGCAGCACGGTGAACATCACGAAGATCGCGGCCGCGTTGAGCGCGATCGTCACCGCCCGTGGCGCGTGATGGCCGATCGCGGCCCAGCTCGAGGCGGCGAACAGTACGAGCGCGGCGGTGAAGATCCCGACGATCGGCCACGAGAGGCCGGGAACCGCCTCGCCGGGGTCAGGCAGGGCGTGGCGCGACGGTGGTGGGCGATCGATGCTCGTTGTCGGGTCGGCGGTGCTGGTGCTCATCGGGATTGTCAGAGCTCAGGCGGGGATCGAGGACGGGTTGCCGCCGAGGGCGGCGACGACTTCGCGTGCCGCTCGCTCGCCTGCGCGTACCCCGCCGTCCATCGCGCCGACATTGATCGGGGCGGTCTCGGTGCCGGCCCAATGGATGAGGCCGACGGGATCGTTGAGCGCTGACGTGTACATCGTGAGCAGCCCGGGGGGTACTGGGGCCTTGCATCCGGCGATCCAGGGTTCCCGCATCCAGTCTTTCTCGAGGTAGGCGATCGGTTGTAAGGCCTGCTTGCCGAAGATCGCCGCGAACGCGTCGAGCACCGCTCTGCGTCTGGCTCCTAGATCGTTCAGCTGCCGTGGCGAGCCGCCGAACTCGAACTTCTGATTGGCGGTTCCGAAGAACGACAGGAGCACTCCGAGGCTGCCGTCCTGCGGCGAGTTGTCGGAGGTGTACAACGCGGCCGGGAGATCGGTGATCGCTCCCCCGTTGAGCCCCTGGTCGCGCCAGAAAGGTTTCTTGTAGACCGCGAAGGTCTTCCAGCCCCCGCCGATCGGCCACATCTTCTGCAACATGATGCGTTGGGTGGTGAGCGTCGGGGCGTAGCGGACGCGGTTGGCGTCCTGGGGGGTCATCGCGACGATCACGCGTCGGGCGGCGAACTCCTGGGTGCCGCTGCGCACCAGCACGTGCTTCCGGCTGGTCTGGTCGATCTGATCGACCGGGGTTTGGAGGATCACGCGCGATCCGAGCCGGCGGGCCATGCGGAGCGAGAGCTCCTGCGAGCCGCCGACGAAGCGCGAGTTCTGCGCGCCGCCCGAGGTACCGATCAGCCGGGCGATTCCGCCCCCCGAGTGGATCACGAACAGCGCGAACAAGAACGAGGTGGCGTGCGGATCCTGGCCGTTGATGATCGAAAACACGAGCGTGTACAGGGATCTGGCCTCCGCGTTGCCCACGTTTGTGTCCAGCCACTGACCGAACGTCATCGAGTCCCACTCCAATGCGTTCGGTGCCTGCCACGGCGCGTCGAGCGGAACGGTGCTGGCCATCTGATCGAGCCGTGTCAGGTTCGAGACGACGTCAGCCAGCGCGGCGGGACCCAGGGGCGGGAGCGTGCCGGTGTGGGGTTGACGGTTACCTTGGTAGACGTAGACCGACTCGCCTTTGACGTAGGTGTCGAACATCCCGATCTTGAGCTCGCGCGCGAGCGCCTGCACCCGATCCTGTCCGGGCCCGGTCCACTGGCCGCCTCCCTCGGTGATGTTCTTGCCGGGAAGCGGCAGGTTGACCGTGCGACCGCCGACGCGGTCGTTGGCCTCGAGCACAAGCACCGACAGATTCGAATGCCGCAGGAGGCGATACGCGGCCGTCAGACCAGAGATACCGCCACCCACCACGAGCACGTCAACCGTGGCACCAGTCCGGCGGCGCCCCGGACGCTGGCCTGGCGATGCGGCCGCCGCGCGCGACGTCAACGGGCCGAGCGCAACGCCGGCGGCACCGGCGACCGCCGAGCCCAGGGCCTGACGGCGGGAGATCCCTGCATTCGACCGCTGCGCGCCGGTGGTCCCCGGATCGGGCTTTTCCTCATGTACGTCTGCGCTCATCACATCACTCTCCTGTCGTTATCCGATCGCGAAATCGCGGTGAGGTACGCCGTGCGGCGCCGCCCGCGTTGGGCTGACCAACGTCGAGCGAGGGCGCACTGGTAGGCATGGGGTCGCTGACCGTCGCGCGTCGGCTCACTTCAGTGCACCGGGATCCCGAGTTGCTGCTGCCAGAAGCCGCACTGGTGGTCACTGACGAACGATCCGGACGGCCTGACCGCTCCGGGCTTCAGCTCCTGGATGAGATTTGTCCCCGATGCGCTGACACTGCGGGTGGGCCTGCCGAAACGCGGCCAGGCCGGCAGGCCGGGAGCGTTCGGGTTCCCTGAGGCGATGAAGTGCGACCAGTAGCCCACCATCACCCTCGAGAGCTGCTGCTGGCTTGCGGTCAGCGGCGCGAGATTGTGAAACGGAAACAGGTAATCGACCTCAGAGGCGTGGAATGCGCCCTGGGGAATGCTGTTCGGAGCGGCGAAGAACGGCGGTGCGTGCTGGTCGTCGAACTCGTAGGCGTAGACCGGGACGCGAGTCGAGTAGAGCAGGTCATCGGCGTGGGCCGGGCAGGAGTACAGCGAGTCGGTCTTCTCCGTGGCGTAGGCAAGATCCGGCGATGGGTAGGCGCTTGCCGGATATTTGCGAAGGACCGCGCCGGCGCTGCCCGGATTCTCCTGCTGGATGCGCGTTGTGTAGGTGGCCGCAGTCAGCGGACCGCCGCCGAGGAAGTTGACGTTGACGAATGTGCGGAAGCGATACTCGTCGTGGGTGGTGCCGACCAGCACGGGCACGCGATTGATCCGGCCCTTCGCCCACGCTGCCGCCGGCGTGATCGGGAGTACGGCGGGGCCTGTGTTCGCGCCCCAGGTCGCGGCCAGCTCGCCTGAGATCAGCTTCGAGGCGGGTAGCGCGCGTAGGCAGCTCAGCTGCGTCGCCGCGTCGCTGCAGCCGACCGACGCGGCGAACGTCTGGCCAGCGGCCTCGCCGGCGCCCAGCGTCAAAATCGGCGACGTCGCATTACTCCCGGCGCCGCCCGCCGCGCAGGTGCCGCTCTCGAGGATCGCGCGCTCGAACAGACCACGCGCAGCCGGGGACGCGATCAGGTCGCAGCCCGCCCAGGCGCCGGCCGACTGGCCGCCGACCGTCACCTGCTTGGGGTCGCCTCCGAATGCCGCGATGTTCGCTCGCACCCAGCGCAGCGCCGCCACCTGATCCATCAGCCCGTAGTCGCCCGAGGTGTGATCGGGGGTCTGCGCCGACAGCCCCGGAAGCGCGAGGTAGCCGAGCGGGCCGAGGCGATAGTTCACCGTCACGACGACTACCCCACCCTCGACGGTGAGCCGTGCGCCGTCGTAGTCGCTCCCGGCGCCGTAGACGTCGTTCCCACCGTGGAACCAGACGAACACCGGCCGCGCGTGGGTGGAGCGAGCGGGGGTCCAGACGTTCAGGTAGAGACAGTCCTCCGAGCTGCTGCCGGTGAGATTTGACGCGCCCGGCAGGATCGCCTTGCCGCCCGGGAGCACCGTCAGCGGCACCTGCGCACACGGACTGCCAGGCCGGGTCGCGTCCCGTATTCCCTTCCAGTGCGCGGCAGGCGCGGGTGGACGCCAGCGCAACGACCCGACGGGCGGCGCCGCGTATGGGATGCCTTCAAAGACGCGGTACGCGCCGCGCACGAGCCCACGTACGGCCCCCGAACGAGCGTTGACAACGGCGCCCGTCGGCTGGACAGACGCGGATGCGGAGACCGGTATCGCGACGATCGCCACGATCAGGACCAGGCCCTGGCCGATCAGCCTGTTTCGCACTGCTCTCATGCCCTCTCTCCTTGTTTGGCTGACCCGTGCCGCTATCGCCCGCTGCGGCACATTCCAGGCCCCGTCATGCGTGATATCCGTGAAGGCCGGATCGCCCACGACCGCCAGATTCGCGCACGCCCCGCCACCTGCACATAGCGGACAGCGGCACAACTAAAGACGTCACTTGCCGCAATCCGGCAAACCGGCGACCATATGCCGATGTCGAGGACACGCCTGGCCGAAGTTCTGCTCGCCGATGCCGACGACCTCGCGGCGAGCGTCATCGACGCCGTCGCGCAGCGAATTGACGCCCCGCAGCTGTTCAACCGGCCCGAGCAGGTCCAGCAGGTGACGCGGGCGACGGCCGGGCTGATTCAGGCGCTCGCCGCGTGGATCGTCGACCCGCGACAGGAGATCGCCGACGCAGAGGTCGCGTGGAGCCAGGCGACCGGCGACCTCACCGGCCGCAACGGGGTGCCGCTGGCCGACCTGCTGGCCGGCCACCGGATCGCGCTCGCTCGCCTACAGGAGCTGCTGATCGCCCGCAGTGCGACCTGGGCCGACAGCGCGGTCGACGCGGCCGACGGGCTGGCCCTGCTGTCCTCCTTCTCCGAGGCGCTGATTCCGCGGATGACCATCGCTCATGCGGCCGGAGCCCGTCTCCGTGCGGAGACGCTCGAGACGACGCGCCTGGCCGCGATCCGCGCCGTCCTGGCCGGCGGCCCCTTCGAGGAGCCGCGTCTCGGGATCCGCGCGGCGCGGTCGCACGTCGGGGTGGCCGCAAGCGGGCCCGCCGCCGAGCGGCTCGGGGTCGTCCTGGGCAGCGCGGACGTCGGCGCCGTGCTGATCGTCGCCCCGGTTCCGCAGACGAGCTGGGCATGGTGTGACGGCGAGCGCCTGCGGCTCGAGGCCCTCAGCGGCCTCGGCGGATGGGTCGGCGTCGGTCAGCCGGCCGTCGGAATCCCCGGCTTCATCGCGAGCCACCAGCAGGCGCTGCTCGCCCTGGAGGTCGGCTTGCGCGGACCCGTCGGGACGATCCGCTACGAGGATGTGGCCGTGCAGGCGCTCGTATGGGGCGGCCCGTCCGCCGCCGAGCAGCTCGTCGCGCACGCACTCGGAGGCCTCGCCGCGCCTGGCGGACGTACCGGCAGAGTCCGTGAAACGCTGGGCACCTGGGTGGACTGCGCGTGCAGCGCGGCGGAGACGGCCCGCCGGCTCCACCTGTCGGAGCGCACCGTGCGCTACCACCTCCAGCGCGCCGCCGACCTCCGCGGTCGAGCGCTCGAGGAGAATCTCCCCGCGCTCGCCACAGCACTACAGATCGCCGATCAGCTGCCCGGCAAGGACTGACGGCCGTGCCGCGCGACGACTAGGCGCGGGACCAACCTGACCGAAGGTCGCCGCCGCATGGCAACACGAACGCCACGACCCGCTTACCTGGCGAGTGAGCCACGCCATCCCAGGCAGCCTGCTCGCCACCCTCTCCGTCATCGCCGCCCTGGCGATGATCACCCTCAGCATCGGTGGTCTCTACTGGCTGGGCGGGGCTATGGCCGTGGCCACGAGCGCCGGGCTCATCAACAGCTGGGTTCTCCTCGTCGAAATCAAGCGCTGAACCCCGACACCACCAGGCGCCACTCTCGGCGCGGCTTTGCTCTCCGCACGATCCACGGCAACAACGGCCAGACGACGGCCGAGGCTGAGGTGCACTGTTCGGGGCATATGCCCTCGCCTGCTGGTCAGGGTTCTTCGGTGATGCTGTAGCCGACGCCGGGGGTGGTGTGGATGATGTCGGGCGGGCCGAGCTTGCGCCTGAGGCGGGCGATGGTGACCTTGACGGTGTTGGTGAATGGGTCGACGTTCTCGTCCCAGGCTTGCTGGAGGAGGTTCTCCGCGCTGAGTGCGCCGGGGCTGGCTTTGAGCAGCGCTTCGAGCACGGCGCGCTCCTTGGCTGTGAGGTCGATCGCTCGACCGTCGCGAGTGACGGTGCCGGTGAGCGGGTCGAGTCTGATGCCGGCTGCGTGGAGGGTGCGGCTGCGGGCGGTGGGTTTGCGGCGGGCGAGTGCGCGGATCCGCAGCACGAGTTCGGGGAAGTGGAACGGCTTGGGTAGGTAGTCGTCGGCGCCGAGCGCGAGCCCTTTGACGCGATCGGTGGGGGCGCCGGCGGCGGTGAGCATCAGGATCATCGGGGGATCTTCGCTATCGGTGATGAGCTGGCACAGGTGATCGCCGTGGATTCCGGGGAGGTCGCGATCAAGCAGAACGACGTCGTATGGATTGACGTTGACTTTTGAGATGGCTTCGTCGCCGTCGTAGGCGACGTCGACCGCGATCCCCTGGTCGCGTAGTCCTTCCGCGATCCGATTAGCGTGGCGGGGTATGTCCTCGACGACGAGGACTCTCATTCTGTGGTCTTCGCGAGTTGTGGGACCGTCGTGGCTGGAAGCGTGATTTGGACGCGGAGCCCGCCTTCTGCGCGAGCGTGGAGATCGAGACGGCCGTCGTGCGCAGCAACGATGGCGGCCACGATCGAGAGCCCGAGCCCGTGTCCGTTCTGCGAGCCGGTGCGGTCCTCGCTGAGGCGTCTGAATGGTTGGGCGAGTTGTGCGACCGCGTGCTGGTCGAGCATCGAGCCGCTGCTGTCAATGATTACTTGCGCCTGATGTCCGTCTACCGGTGCAAGCGTTAGCTCAATCGACCCGCCCGGCTGGTTGTGGCACACCGCGTTGTCGATCACGTTCTCGATCATGCGCCTGAGCAGCGTGGGGCTGCCGGTCGTCTCGACGCCGGCGAGATGCGTCGCGACGGCGAGCCGCCGGTCGGCGATCTGATCCGCGCGGGCGGTAAGCGCGGCGCTGATGAGCGGCTCAAGCGCCACATGGGCGCGCTCGTCGGGCTGGCCGTTCTGGGCGCGGGCGAGGGCGAGGAAGCCCTCCAGTAGCCGGTCGGCGTGGTCAAGATCTACCCGCAGCTCGCCATCCAGCTCGCGGGTCTGCGTGGGCACGCCTCCAGGCTTGGCGATCGCGACGTCAAGCGTCGTGCGCATCATCGCCATCGGCGTGCGCAGCTCGTGCGAGGCGTTTGCGACGAACCGTCGCTGGGCCTCGAAGGCGTCCTGGAGGCGCTCGAGCAGCCGGTCGATCGTGTCGGCGAGCAGCCGCAACTCATCCCGGGGACCTGACATCGCCAGGCGCTCGTGCAGATTCGTCTCCGAGATCCGCTCGGTGGCCGCAGTGATCGTCCGCAGCGGCGCGAGCACGCGCCCGGCAACGATCCACCCGAGCACCCCTGAGACGACAAACATGATCGCCAGCGCGATCCCGGACCAGACCTTCAGGCGGTGGAGGCCAATCGAGCGCTGATGGGCGAGCGCGGTCGCGACCTTGACGGCGCTCGCCGGCGAACCGGCCCGCGGCTTCGGCGGCGAGATCGCGAAATTGGAGAACAGCCAATACGTGATCGCCAGCAAGCCAGCGCCGCAGATCAGAAACAGGACGCTATATAGGAGCGTCAGCCGCCAGCGGACCGTCGGGCGAGGACGGACTACTCGCAAGCTGGTCCGATGCATCTTCACGGGAGAGACGATGCCGCACGTCGGGTTACGGCGAGATAACACGGTAACCCGGCTGTAACCCGGCGAGGCGCACGCTCCCGGCCGTCCTTCCTCGGAGTCAACGTGCCGTTCCCGCGCTCGACTGAAAGGAACCGAACCCATGCGGTGCCGCCGTCCACCCCTTCCCGCCTCCGTCATCGCGGTCGCCGCGCTTTCGCTGCTCGCGGCCGGCTGTGGCGGCGGCTCGTCCACGACCGCCCCTTTGACGACGGCCCAGAGCGGAACGCTGGCCTACGCCCAATGCATGCACTCCCACGGGGTGCCGAACTTCCCCGACCCCACCAGCAGCGGGGAGATCCCTAAGGACAAGCTCCTCCCCCTGGTCGGCAGTCCCCAGTTCCAGACCGCCCAGAGCGCCTGCCAACACGTGATGCCGGCCAGCGGCCTCGGGCCGCAGGAACCCGCCGTGCCGCCCCGAACCCGGCTCGCGGACGCACTGGCCTTCGCACGCTGCCTGCGCGCGCGCGGGTTCACGAGCTTCCCGGACCCCACCAACCAGGGTCACCTGACCCCGCAGATGGTCACGGCGGCAGGAATCGACCTGCACCAGCCAAGCCTGCTGAGGGCAGGCCTGGCATGCGTGCCCGCGAGCCACGGCCTGCTCACCCGCGCGGCCATCGAACGGGCGGTCAATGGAGGCTGAGCTGACCACGACCCTCGGCGTTCGGGCCGAACGTCGCAAGTAGACCCAGAAGCACCCGAGCGGCCTCCCAGACACACGCGGTCATCAGTCGTGCCGGCTCCCATGCACGTGCGAGCATGAAAGCGGGTCCCGGCCGGCGAGCGCCAACGTACCTGCTGTTCGCCAAATCCGGAACTACCGCCCGCCGTCGCGGGGCCGTGAAGAACGAGGCAGTTGCATAGACAGAGGTTGGGCATCGGCGATCTGCCAACCACCGCTGCGTTTCGATCGATGCAGCACGAGCGTTCCGTGTGAGTCACGCAGCTCCGGCGACGGGTCGCTAATTGGTTGCGCTGGAGAACGTCGGGAGGCCGTTGGTGACCGTGTAGACGCCATAGTCGTCGAGCGTGGTGTCTCCGTCCTGGTCGAACTCGAACGACCCAAGGGCCGAGTTGTGCACGTTCACGAACAGAGCTGCGAGAACGGCGGCCTTGTCGTTGCCTTTGGACCCGAGGCCCGCGATGGTGTCGAGACCGAGCTTCATCGCTGCGAACCCGTAGATCGCGTACCGCTCGGGAGGCGAGTTTCCGTAGGCCACCCGGTAGGCGGAGAGGAAGCTCTTCCCGCCGGGGTAATCCGCTACGGCGCGCACCGGCAGGGTGCACTTGAACCGCGGTGCGATCTGCGCCGGGATGCCGTGCTGCGCGGGGTTGGTGAACGCGCTCTCGCAGATGCCGTCGCCGCCATAGAGGCGGGCCGTGGGAATCGTCCCTGCGACTTCCTCGACCAACTTGATCGCGCCGCGGGAGGTCGTGCCAGCGAACATGAAGCAATTCACACCTTGGGCCTTGATCCGTTGGGCGTAGGAGCGGAAGCTCTGAGTGGTCGTGTCGATTGCCGTGTCCGAGACGATGTTTGCCCCTAACCCCAACCCCAGGAGCTGGATGAGCCTCGCGAGACCGCGCCCGTAGGCGCCCATGTCGTGCGCCAGCGCAATCTTGCCGCAGCTGGAGTCCATCAGGTCGATCAGCGCCCCCGCTTGATTCGTGTCCAGCGGCACGATCCGCAGGAACGTTCGCCTACCCGTCGGGAAGTACTTGTTCGGCTCACCTGGCAAGCTGCCCGGCTCCGTCGTTGTCAAACCGACGTAAGTGCTGGCCGGGCTCACCTGCGGAACGCCCGCGCGGTTCAGGATCGGCATCGAAACCTCGCTGGCACCCGAGTCGAATTCACCGATGTAGTACACCGCCTTGGGGTCCCGTGCGGCTTCGTGAGCGTTGGCCGCGGTCCGCCCCGGGTCCCAGGTCCCGCTCTGTGCCGTGGAATCGTCCAGCGAGATGTATCTGACGGTGAATCGTCCCGCCCTTCCCCGAGCCTGGGCGAGCGCAAGCTTCGCGCCATTGACGATCGCTCGCGCCGTCGCCGAGGAAGTCCCGCTCAGAGGCAGACTCGAGTAGAAGTAGACCGTCCCTCCGCGACTCCCGGCATCCTTGCCGCTGCCGCCGCACCCGCCCATCGCGCACGCGACGACCGCCAGGAGGAAGATCAGCGTTGGCTTGGAGCGCCACACGCCGTTCACGCCGCTCCCCAGCCGTCGGTTAGCGCAACGCTGTACGCCAGCGCGGTCAGCACGAGGTCAATCATTACCACGACCTCACCGGTCGGCAACTCGACTGTCCACGCCAAAACAGCGCACGCACGCCGGCCCGGCAGTCTCGCTGCGGCGACCGGCGGGCCCGTGCGCATCAGATGGGAGCCGTCAGCCGAGCTGCCCGTGGCTGGGGTCGCTAGTGCATCGGGCTACACGCGACGGCGCTTGGCAGCTTTCTCACGTCTGAGCCATGCGTAAGCACGCCGCTCTCACCGCCAGCCGCGACGCCGATCCCAATCGTCCAGCGGGAGTGGTGACGGTCGGGCCCGACCGTCACGAGTGCTTTTCCCAAAAGGAATCGCCAAGTCGTGGACGGCGCGCGCGACCGCAAAGGCGACGTCAGGATCGTCGCGACGAATGGCGTCGGGGCGATCGCTCCGCGATCCCCAAGCACACCTGCCGTGGACGACTGCATCGGCAACTCAGCGATCGCTGGCCACGTGTCGGTCCCCTCTGGCAGGCCATGACTTTCCGTCGGGCTTGCCGATGACGGGCGCCGACCGATCCAGACCGTCCTCAACGGCCGACGCTGCGGGCTGCGGAGCGCGCGGGTCGTGCTCCGCGCATCCATGCGGGTTCCGCCGGCCATCCCTGGCGGGCGGGCGACGACCTCTCCCAGCGTGGCTCGCTCCGCCACACGCACGAGCTCCTGGCAGTACTGCTCGTTGGACTGTTCGTTGGACTGTTTTGTCAGCCAGCCAGCGGTTTCTGGCGGTTCATAGCGGTCGCCAGCCTCGCGATCAAATCCGCCAAAACACCAGCAATCATGGGAAATTCCCGCAAATCGCCCGATGCCGGAGGAGGGACTCGAACCCCCGACACGCGGATTATGATTCCGCTGCTCTAACCGACTGAGCTACTCCGGCGCGAGGGCGAGTCTAGCCAGGCCGAGCGGCTCACCGGTGCGCCGGTCAGCCGCCGGCGGCCCAGCGGCGGGCGCGGAACTCCTCGATCGACTGCTGCTCGATGACGCGAGCGCGGTCGAGCTTGCCGAGCCACAGGTCGTGCTCGGCGTCGCGGCACCAGAAGCGCGGGTGGCGGCGGAGCCAGCGACGCGCATCGCGCCGTCCGAGCTCCGTCAGCGCGGCCACGAACTCGCGGTCGAACAGCAGGAACGAGAGCAGCTCGCCGCGCGAGCTGCTGGCGCCGAGCGCGCGGGCCATCACCGCGAAGTCGACGTCGCGCAGGCCGCGCAGGCCGCCGTAGCGGCGTCGGAACGTCGCCTCGGCGATCCGCGCGACCTCACCGCGCTGCCGAGGGGCGACGAGCGCGTACGCGATCGGACGGTATGGCGCCAGCCCGCGCGCCAGCCGATAGGTCCGCGAGGAGCCGATTGTGCCGGTGCTGCGGTCCTCGACGAAGAACGAGTTGATCGCCGCGACCCGCCGCAGGTCGTGCACGACCTGATCGACGAGCAGCCCGTCGACCACATTGGCGGCGACATCCGCGATGCTCAGCCGCAGCCGGGCGCTCGCGGGCTGCTGTGGGCTGCGCCCGAACGGCTCGAACCCGATCACGATCACCTTGTCGGCCCCGAGGTCGATCGCGGGCTTGATCGGGCTGTTGAGCCGCGTGCCGCCATCCGTGTAGTGGCCCGCGGCGACCCGCGGCTTGGTCACCTCGACGGTCGGGAACAGCACCGGGATCGCGGCGGACGCGCGCACGTGCTCGCCACGGAGGCGAGTCTTGACGTAGCGGATCTCGTTGTCGGCCCGAGCTGGCAAGCCGTTGCCTCCGGCGACGAACCCAACCGGCTTGCCGGTGGCGAGCAGCGTCGCCACCACGCACACCGAATCGAGCTCGCGGGCCCGAACGTTGCGGGCCAGGCGCTGCCAGTCGATCCAGCGATCGAGGCTCGCCGCCAGCGGCGCGGGATCGAGCAGGCTCGCCAAGCCGACGCCGGGCACGCCGAGCGCATGCCCGAACAGGCGGAGGAGCATTCGCGCCCCGCCGCGGCCGACCATCGGCGCGATCACGTCGTGCTTGGACATCTGCGTCCAGAGCGACACGGCCGCGTCGGCCTGCTCGCTCGCGGGCAGGTGGGCCAACGACGCAAGCGTGGCGGCGTTGATCGCGCCGACGCTCGTGCCGCACCAGATCGAGACCCGCTCCCCCCGCCGTTCGAGCGCCGGGAGCAGGACCGACAGCGCTCCGACCTCGTAGGCCCCGCGGGCTCCTCCACCCGGTAGGACGACGGCGACCGACACCGGCACAGGCTGCTCGCCCGAGCGGCGCGGCGATAGGGCCACCGGGCCAGCTTCGAGGGCCGCCCGGTTGGACCCCTGGACCTTCCCCGTGCCGCGCAGAGGTCGCTTTCCCAGCCCCTGTCCGGCACGGTTGGGCGCCGGATCGGTCCCGTGCCGCTTAGAGGTCGGTGTGCGTGGCGGACCGGCGACCCGTATCCGCACTCGAGGCCTTCGCCCCTCGGACGTAGGCGGATAGGGGTCGAAATCCGACCCCAATCCGCACCGGGCGGCCGCAACCGGAGGAGCGGTGCGAGTGGCGGTCGCGCGAGGCGGCGTCGCGGTCGAGTCGCCGCGCTACAGATCGGCCGCGCCGAGCCCGCCCGACGGCGTCGGCGAGTCGAGGAACCTGTCGGCCGTCTTGCCGACCGCGACCGCGTCCTGGAACAGGAACGCGTGCCCGGCGCCCTTGAACACCTTGCCGGTCCCGTGCGGGACGCGCCGCACGATGATCTTGTCGTTCTCGGGACGCACGAGCAGATCGAGGTTGCCCCACATCACGAGCGTCTGCTGCTCGATCGTCGGCAGCTGGCTGTAGGACCCGCCGCTCGGCGCCTTCCACGCGGCGGTGGCCTTCTCCTGCTGCTTCTGCGTGCGCGAGCTGATCGTGAAGCTGTCGGACACGAGGTCGGGCTGGGTCGCGATCCTCAGCCCGTAGTTGACGGCTCCCTTGATCCCCGCCTTCGTCGGCGGGAAGCTCAGCGCGAGCAGTTGCGCCGTCGTGACCCCGTTCGGGTTGGTCAGGATCTTCTCGACCGCTGGTATCGGCGGCACGTAGTGCGAGCCCCCGGGGTCGGCGGCGCACAGGATCAGCTTGCGGACGCGGCTCGGAGCATCGAGCGTCGTCTGCTGGGAGATGTAGGTGCCCATCGACCAGCCCATCAGGTCGAACCGGTCGATGTGCAACGCGGACGTCAGCGCCAGCGTGTCGTGCGCCATCTGCTGGATCGACAGCGTCTTGCGCGACGGATTGTTGGTCGTGGCGACCCCCCGATTGTCGAATACGAGCACGTGGTGGTCGACGATCATCTGCTCGATCAGCTGGGGGTCCCACTCCGCCATCGTCGCCCCGCGGCCGATCACCATCACCAGCCACGGGCCGTGGCCGCCGGTGCGGTAGCCGATGTCGATCCCGTTCGCGTGGATGTGCTTGACGGGTCCGAGGGTGGGCGCGGCCGCGGACGACGCGCGCGACCCGTGTGCGATCCCGGCGCTCGGGTACACGACGAGCGCGGCAATCACCGCGAACAGCAACCGGTAATGCTTGCCCCCAACGCCCACGATTTCAGGGTACCCGAGGGCCGCCCCGGACCTCAACCGTCGTGCGTTCCGACCTCCGCTGGGGCCGGCGCCTCCTCGACGGCCGGCGGCGGCGTTCCGGGCGGACCGAGGATCGCGTCGATGACCCGCTTGTGCCGGGCCTTGATCCGCACGTACCGCCGCTCGGAGCGCGCGAGCTTCTTCTCCTTGTACCACCGTCGCGCCCACCACGATCCCGGCTTGGCCAGCCGGACCGCCCCGACCAGCGAGACGAACGGGATGAAGATCCCGATCAGCCCGAGCAAGAGCTTCCCCTTGAGGATCGCGAGCAGCGCCAGCAGCAGGTCGATCGCGACCGCGATCACCAGCGACTCGACCGGGGCGGCCGCGGTCTTGCCCGACAGATCGAACGGCGCGCCAGCGACGACGATCAGCCCCCCCAGCACAGCCGCGACGATGACCGCGTCGAACGACGAGCGGCCCTCCTCGGCCCAGTACACGTCACGCAGGTGGATCCACAGCGCGAACTCGTCGAGCGTAAAGCCCGCTCCAATCCCGAACAGGGCGGCGAGGATCTCCTCCCATGGGCTGGACGCTCTCGTGACGAAGCTGAGAAAGCCCGTCAGCAGCAGCAGCACGATGCCCCACACGAGGTGGTGAAGATGCACGCCTCCGGTCGACACGCTCCCGGGCCACCACGGCACCCTCGGGCTTCGCATCAGTCGCGCGCTCGTGCGGATGAACAGGAACGAGATCAGGAACGCCACCAGCAGCACGAACCCGGCGCGCTGCTCAGGGACGTCGAGAAGATTCGTGGGCAGTTCGAACCGGATCGAGATCGAGGCGAACACCGCGAACTAGCTTGCCATGTCCGGGAAACTCCAGGCCGTGTAAAACTCCGAGGAATGGCGGCCGACATCAAGACGATCGGGTTCATCGGCCTCGGGCATATGGGCGGGAACATGGCCGCCCGCTACCTCGACGCGGGGTACACCGTGTACGGCGAGGCGCGCCACCGCGACGGCAACGAGTGGCTGATCGACCAGGGCCTGCGGTGGGCCGACACTCCGCGAGAGCTCGCCGAGGCGACCGAGATCGTGTTCACGTCGCTCCCGAGCGACGCGGCCGTCGAGTCGGTGGCATCCGGCCCGGACGGGATCCTGGCGGGGCTGGTCGCGGGCAAGCTGTGGGCCGATCTGAGCACGATCACCCCCCGCGTCAGCCGCGAGCTCGCCGCGCGCGTCAAGGAAGATGGTCACGGAGCGCTGATGCTCGACACGCCGGTGGCGGGCAGCATTCCGCAGGTCAAGTCCGGGACGCTCACGATCGTGGTCGGCGGCGAGGCGGACGCTTACCAACGGATCGAGCCGGTGCTGCGCGTGCTCGGAACGCCGACGCACGTCGGCGACAACGGGCAGGGGCTGGTCCTGAAGCTCGCGATCAACATCTCACTTGCGGTGGAGATGCTCGCGTTCTCGGAGGGGTTGCTGCTCGCCGAGCGCGCCGGGATCGACCCGAAGCTCGCGGCGACGGTGATGACCGACGCCGCGGTCGGCTCACCGATGCTCAAGGCGCGGGTGCCACTCGTGCTCGGGGAGGTCGACGAGACGTGGTTCGACGTGTCGCTGATGCACAAGGACATCCGGCTCGCGCTCGAGGCGGCGTCCGAGGAGCAGACGCCGCTGCCGACGGCCGCGACCGCCGACAAGGTGCTCGAGCAGGCCGAGCAGAGCGGTTATGCACACCGCGACATCGCGGTGCTCTACGAGATGCTCTCGAAGACCGACTAGCGGCCGCTCAGGGCCAGACGCTCTTCGGCAGGTGAAGGACCCAGAAGCCGCTGGCGGCGTCGGTGTACCAGACGTCGCGGCGCTTGGGATCGAATGCCGGCTTCGACATCGCCGTGTCGCTCGCCTCCTCGCCGTTCACGGGTGAGGCCTTCGGGGGTGAGACGTAGTACGCGACCTCACGCGGGTGCGCCGGGTCCTCGATGTTGAAGATCCGCAGGCCCGAGTTGATGAACGAGCAGGCGACGATCTCCGGATCGTTCTCGCGCGGGATCCCGCAGTAGTGGGCCGCGTACCCGACGAGCTGGTTCTGGCCGCCGATCCCGCCCGGGTCGCCGACGGCCTGCGCCCGGTACTCGGGGTCGTTCACCTGCAGCCGCAGGTTCGAGACGACGCGCGGGTGGGCCTCGTCGTCGATGTTGACGATCCGGGCGGCGCCGACCGTGTTGGCGGGCGTGACCGTGTCGAAGCGAAACGCGAACTCGTCGAACTCGAGCAGGTAGTGGTGGCCGCGGATCGTCATCGGCGCCGAGTTCTGGGGGATCGTCACCCGCTGCCAGGTGAGCCGGCTGACCTCTCGTACCGATGGATCCGGCTTGCGCTGTTGGATCTGCGACACGTCCAACGTCGTCAGGTCCCCGTCGACCGAGTCCGCGGCGTAGAAGCGATCGCCGTCGTCGCTGATGCTTCCGCCGTGCGAGAACTCGTTGCCCTGCCAGAGCGTGTGCGGGTGCTTCGGATCGGAAACGTCGACCGCGGCGATCCCCTCTCCCCCGCCGGTGATCCAGAACGTGCGGCCGTCGGGCGAGAACGCGCTCTCATGCCCGAAGCGGGCCGCCTGGTAGGTGGCGTCGAGCACCGGGTGGCGGCAGTCCTGGCTGACGTCGTAGATCGACATCAGCCCGGGGTACGAAGCCGGGTTCCCCATGTCGGCGGCGAGCAGGCCGCGCCTGGCGTTCAGGTAGAGCGACTCGTGGGGCGAGAGCATCGGCAGCGTCGTCAGCTTGTCGGTCAGCACCGGATGGGCGGGATTCGACATATCCAGCACGTACACGCCCTTCGACGACGGGCCGTTGAGGCTCAGCGCGTCGAGCGGGAACAGCAGCGTGGTGTCGTAGAACGCGCAGAGGTGGCCGTGCGTGTCGGTGTAGCTCCAGACCTTGTAGCCGCCCGAACTCGCGTACCGGCCTACGACCGAGAGGTTGCACGTCCAGCCGTGCGCCGCCTGCTTCGACTGAATCGCCGAGGCCGTCACTCTGCCCTGCACACCGGCGAGCGGCTCCGATCCCGGGCCGCAGTTGGCGCGCGGGGTCGCGTTGTAGGACGGCTCCGGCGGCTGCTGCTCGGGGGCCGCCGTCGGCGTCTGATAGCCGGGGATCAGCCCCAGCGCGGTGTTGAGGTCGTTCAGCGGGAGCTTCGGCGTGTCGCCGAACGCGCCGGTCGCGACGAGCGCCAGCACCGCCAGGCACGCGCATGCCAACAGCGCGGTGAGGCGTCGGCGACCGGCAGCTCCCATAACGGAAAAGCAACGCGCCGGACCCCGCCGCGCTTTCACGCCGCCGAAAACCGATTACGAAAGCGCCGCCCGCTCCCCGACGGTCAGCTCACGCTTGCCCCGCGCGACCGGATCCCACGCAACCATCACGGTCTCGCCGGACGCGGCAACCGTCCCGTCCGGAAGCCTCAGCTCATGGCGCAGGCGGAAGCTCGAGCGGCCGACGGCTGCGACGCCGATCACGACCTCGACCTCGCCGTGGTCCTTGCGCACCTCGGTGTGGTAGTCGAGATCGACGTGCGCGAGCACGTAGGCGCCGCGCGCGTCATCGGCCGCGCGGCGCATCAGCTCCCACATCAGCGCCGCCCGTCCCTCCTCGAGCAGCTCGTGGTAGACGGCCTGGTTGAGGTGACCAAGTTGATCGATGTCCCTCCAGCGAAGCTGTACCGGGATGCGCTGCTCGAGGGCGGTGCTCACCGGCGCAGCATAAGGAGGCGAAGGCTCAGGGGCCGACCACGTCACGCTGCAGCGCGTCGATCAGATCCTGGAGCGCGTGCGTTGCCGCGGCGAGCGTTTCGAGCTCGTCGTCGGGCAGGCGGTCGAGGTAGCCGCGCAGCGCGACGGATGCACGTGCCCGGAAATCGGCCACGGCGGCGGCGCCCTCGCCGGTGATCGAGACCAGCACCACCCGGTGATCACCGTCGTGGCGCCCGCGGCCGACCAGTCCCTCACTCTCCAGCCGCTTGACCAGCAGCGTTGTCGTCGGTTGCGCCAGCCCGATGGCGTCCGCCAGCGCGGTGATCCGGAGCGGCCGCTGCTCGAGACTCCTGAGCAGTCCGGCCTCCGTGATCGACAGCCCGCCGCCGACCTCGCGGGCGAGCAGCCTCGTGAGGAGCGTCGTCCGCGGGAGCAGCTGCGTCGAGACGTATTCGGCCCAGCTCGATCGCCCGTCGGCAGGCAAATTCATATTGACAAACAATATTGTGATGCAATATGCTTGTCAACCTCCCACGTACAGGAGCGCAGCCATGTTCCGCAACATCCTCGTGGCAGTGGACGGCTCGGCTCACGCCGACGAGGCGCTCGCGCAAGCGATCGACCTGGCCGAGACCGAGCGTGCACGCCTGACGTTGATGACCGGGGTCATCAAGCCTCCGACCTCCGCGTACTGGGGCTGGAGTGGATCGATCGCGGTACAGCTCACCGACGAGGCTCGCAGCCGCGCTGGGGCGATCCTGGCGAGCGCTCGTGACCGCGTGCCCGGCGACCTCCCCGTGACCACGATCCTCACCGCAGCGCCGATCCGCACCGCTCTGCTCGAACAGCTCGAGCGCGGCCACCATGACCTTGTCGTGATGGGGTCTCGCGGGCGCGGCGCCGTCCGTTCGGCCGTCCTCGGGAGCGTCAGCCACTACGTGCTCAACCACAGCCCCGTCACCGTGCTGATCGCGCATGCCGACCCCGACGCCTCGAAGATGGCGGAACCGAGGACCGCGCTCAGCTGCGCCTGAGCGGCCGTTCAGCGGACCCGCAAGAGCGCCGGTGATACCGGGGTCAGCGCGTTGCCGGCCGCCGTCGCGTCTGTGCCGTACGTTTTCTGGTTGTGGCCGCATCCCCGGAAACGATCGTCGACGCCGATGGGCGTGAGGTCCGCGTCTCGAACCCCGATCGGGTGATCTTCCCGGCGACCGAGCGCACGGCCCCCGTCACGAAGCTCGACATCGTCAACTACTACCTGTCGGTCGACGACGGGATCATGCGCGCGCTGCGGCGGCGCCCGACGACGCTCGAGCGGTGGCCCAAGGGCGTCCATCCCGGCATCCGGATCTCGACCCGCGAGCGCGGCGGCGGTGACGCGTTCTTCCAGAAGCGGATCCCGCGCGGGGCGCCCGACTTCGTCGAGACCGCCGAGATCCGCTTCCCATCGGGGCGGACCGCGGACGAGATCTGCCCGACCGAGATCGCGGTGGTGGCGTGGGCCGCGCAGATGGGGACGATCACGTTCCATCCGTGGCCGGTCCGATCCGACGACGTCGAGGCCCCCGACGAGCTCCGGCTCGACCTCGATCCCCAGCCCGGAACCGATTTCGAGGACGCCGTCCGCGTCGCGGGCGAGGCCCGCGTGCTGCTGTCGGACCTCGGCTACACCGGCTTCCCGAAGACCTCGGGCGGGCGCGGCGTCCACATCTACGTGCGGATCGAGCGGCGGTGGACTTTCACCGACGTCCGCCACGCGGCGATCGCGTTCGGCCGCGAGCTCGAGCGGCGGCTCGAGGGCCAGGTGACGACCAAGTGGTGGAAGGAGGAGCGCGGCGAGCGGATCTTCGTCGACTACAACCAGAACGCCCGCGACCGCACGATCGCCTCGGCCTACAGCATCCGCCCGAAACCGGGGGCGCCCGTCTCGGCCCCGCTGGGGTGGGACGAGCTGCCGGAGGTAGCGCCCGAGGACTTCACGGTCGCGACGATGCCGGCCCGGTTCGCCGACGTCGGCGACCGCCACGCGGCGATCGACGAGGAGGCCTACTCGCTACAGCCGTTACTCGACCTGTACGAGCGAGATGAGGCGGAGGGCGAGGGCGACATGCCGTACCCGCCCGACTACCCGAAGATGCCCGGCGAGCCCAAGCGGGTCCAGCCCTCACGCGACCGCGATCGCCCGCGGGACTGATCCTTACCGATCCGAACTTTGCTGCTGGAGTTCAGCATGCTGAACTGCAGCAGCATCGTTTGCCCGCGGGACTAGGACTGCGGCAGTTTCTTGACGCCGCGCTTGGTGACCGGAGCCGACGGCGGCGGCACCACCGGCCCGATGTCGCCGTCGGGTGCCTCGTCGAGGTCGACCATCACCGGCGCGTGATCGCTCGGCCCCTTGCCCTTCCTCGCCTTGCGGTCGACCCACGCAGCCTTGACGCGCGCCGCGACCGGGCCGCTCGCCAGCACCAGGTCGATCCGCATCCCGAGGTCCTGGTGGAACATACCCGCGCGGTAGTCCCAGTAGGTGAAGATCCGCCGGTCGGGCCAGTGCTCGCGCACCACGTCGTGGAGCCCCAGCCCCTCGAGCTCGGACAGCGCCTCGCGCTCCGGCGCGGTGACGTGGGTGTGGCCGACGTACGCCGTCGGGTCGAACACGTCCTCGTCCGTCGGCGCGATGTTCATGTCGCCACACACGATCGCGTCCTCGGGGCCGGCGGCTACGGCCTCGCGGAGCGACGCGAGCCACGCGAGCTTGTAGCGGTAGTGGTCGGAATCGGGCACGCGTCCGTTCGGCACGTACACCGAGTGGATGCGGATCCCGCCGCATGTCGCCGCGACCGCCCGCGCCTCCGGATTCGGGAAGCCGGGCGCGCCGGCGATCCCCTTGACGACGTCGTCGAGGCCGACGCGGGAAAGGATTGCGACGCCGTTCCACGCCGCTTCGCCATGCGGTGCCGCTACGTAGCCCCGCGACGCCAGCTCGTTGCCGAGCAGCTTCTCGAACTGGTCGTCGGCAAGCTTGGTCTCCTGCAGACAGACGACGTCCGGTCGCCGCTCGTCGAGCCACGGCAGCAGCCGGGGAAGCCGCTGCTTGAGCGAGTTGACATTCCAGGTCGCGACCCGCACCGCCGCTACGGTACCGCTAGTGGATCTGGGGACGGCGATCGGAATCCTGCTCGCTGCGGGATCGGCCACGCTCGCGAACATCGCCTACCTCCGCGAGCACGACGCCGCAGCGGCCATGCCTGCGCTGTCGATGCGCCGGCCCCTGCACTCGCTCCACCTGCTGCTGAGCAACCACGACTGGCTGCTCGGGTTCGCGATGGAGACCGGCGGCTTCCTGCTGTACGCGGCGGCGCTCGCGCTGGCTCCGCTCGCGCTCGTACAGAGCATCGGCGCCGGCGGGATCGGCGTGCTTGCGTACGTGTCCTCCCGGGTCACCGGCAAGCCGCTGGGCCGCCGCCGGCAGATCGGCGTGTGGTTGTCGATCGTCGGCCTGGTCGCGCTCGGCGTCTCGCTCGCGAAGGCGAGCGGGAACGGCCACCACGGTTCGATCGTAGGGATCGCGGCGTGGCTCGGCGGAACTGCAGTGGCCGCCGCACTGGTGTTGCCGATCGGGCGCAGACTCGGCTCGCTCGGCGTCGCTCAGGGGATCGCCGGCGGGCTGCTGTTCTCGATTGGAGACATCTCGACGAAGCTCTTGACGCAGGGCGGCGCCAGATTCGCGTTCCTGGTCACCCTGGTGCTCGGCTACACGCTCGGGACCTCACTGCTCCAGCTCGGATATCAGCGCAGCGGTGCGCTGACCGTCGCCGGCCTCGCGACGCTGTTCACGAACGCGATGCCGATCCTGGCCGGCACCGTGGTGCTCGGCGAGCCGGTCCCGCCGGGTGTTTTCGGCGCGCTCCGGATCATCGCGTTCATCGCGGTCGTCGCCGGCGCGTTCCTGCTCGCGACGCCCGACGGCGGCGCCGCCGAGAAGCAGCCGGCTGCGGGCGACCCGCTGCCGTCCGCGACCTGAGCGACTCAGCGATATCGGTGAGCCAGGACGATGCTCGCCCCGGCCGCCGATTCGTGCGCCGACCGGTCAAGCGTCCCCACCGAGGACTTGTTCGCGGCCACCCCGACGACCACCACCGCGAGCATCAGCGCCGCCATCCAGCAGAGCGCGCAGAAGCCGCGGTTGATCCGGCTCCAGTCAGCGAGAGAGAACGGGGACACCCCAAGGGGGTACCCGCCGCCGGGAGTTCCAACCGCCCGAGCGTCAGCTCAGGACCGGCTCGGCCCGAAGCTCCTGCTCGAAGGAGACCGACGCGCGCTCGAGTTCGCCGCCGGCGACCGATCCGGTATGCACCCGTCTGGGTCAAGGGCGGCGAGTAGGCGTGGATCGTGACCGCCGGCCCGGTGCCCGCGTGGAGCACCCGGTGGATCGCGACGGACGGCACGACGACGGTCCGCCCAGGTCCGATCACCTTCGACCCGGGCTCGGATCCGATCCGCAGCCGGTCCTCACGGATCGCCCCCTCGATCACGCGGATCGCCGCGTCTGAGCGGTCATGGTCGTGGAACCCGGTGTCCTGGTCCTCGCTCCAGCAGATCAGCCACGCGTTGACGAGCTCGTCGTCCCAGATCTGCTCGTACACGCGTCCGGCCGACGCGTCCCGTACGTGCTCCTGCCACAGCTCGGGCGTGGCCGCCAGGCCCTCGACGAACCTCTCGAGCTCTGGTTGCGTGAAGCGGGCTGGGGCGGTGGAGCGCAACATCGACTCCACATATACTACACTAAATCAATTGAGTTTCTACCCTTGAGCCGTCTTCTGCTCGCGCGCGTACCGATCTAGCCGCTCGAGCTCGTCGGCGTAGATCCCGCGCATCACCCTCGGGGCGAACAGCCGCTCGAAGAAGCCGCCGATCCCTCCGGCGCCGTCCCAGATGGTGGCGATCTGAACGCGGCAGTCGGAGCCCTCGGGGGTGACGGTCCATGTGGTCACGAGACTCGAGTTCATGTCGGACTCGGTCATGACCCGCCCGGGCTCGGGCTCCGCGACCTCCATCCTGTAGTCGCGCGTGCGGCCGCCCGCGGTGACCTTGAAGCGCGTGATCGTCCCGGCGCCGACCCCACCGGCCTCGACCTCGAAATCACTGAACTCGTCGGGCAGGAACCGCGGGTGGTGCTCGCGGTGGTCGGCGATGTAGCCGTAAACGACGTCGGCCGGGGCACCGATCTGGCGCTCCGCAGAAACGTGAATCTGTGCCATGACCCTCACCTTAAAGGAATCGCGCCCCGGAAATCGGCGGGATATGAGGCCGATCTAGCGGGGCGCGATGAGGGAGGAGAGGGTGTTCCCGAGCATCCTGGCAGGCCGGCCTTTAGTTGTCCAAGACGAGTATTCGCAGGGATCTATAGGCTGCACTTATGGATCTCCGTCAGCTCCGATACATGGTGGCGCTCGCCGAGGAGCGACACTTCACGCGGGCCGCCGCACGGGAGCACATCGCCCAGCCGGCCCTCTCGCAGCAGATCCGGCGCCTCGAGGAGGAGCTCGGGCTGCCGCTTGTGGAGCGCACGACGCGGCAGGTCACGGTCACACACGCCGGCCGGCTGCTGGTCGCCCGCGCGAGGCGGATCCTCGGCGAGATCGACGCGGCCTCCGCCGAGCTCGCTGCGCTCAAGGGAATGGAGAGCGGGCGGGTCAACGTCGGGACGATGCACACGATGGGGCCGATCGACGTGTCGCTGCCGCTCGCGATCTTCCACGAGCGCCATCCCGGGGTCGAGTTGACCGTTCGCGAGCATTCGAGCGAGGAGCTGGCCCAGATGCTCCGCGACGACACGCTCGACCTCGCGTTCCTGTCGGTCACCGAGCAAATGGAGAGCCACGGCCTCGGCTTGCATCAGCTGATGTCCGAGGAGCTCGTCGCCGTGCTCCCCAGCGACCACCGCTACGCAAAGCGCCGCAGGCTGCGGATGGCCGACCTCAAGGACGAGGAGTTCATCAGCTTCCGCGAGGGCGCCCGGCTACGCGAGCTGCTGATCGGGGCGGGGCGACACGCGGGCTTTCAGCCGCAGATCAAGCTCGAGTCCAACGAGAGCGGTCGAATCCGCCGGCTCGTGGCGCGCGGCATGGGCGTCGCGATCCTGCCGCGCTCGGACGCCACTGCCCCGGGTGCCGAGGTCGCCGTCGTCACGCTCGCCGATCCGAGCCTGTCACGGGACATCACACTTGCCTGGCGCCAGGATCGGCGTCACCCACCCGCGGTCACGGAGTTCCTAGCGCTCGCGCGGAGCACGTTCTCCGAGAGCGAGGTCACGAACGGATCGCGGCCCGGACGATCAGATGGACTCCGACCACGAGGCACAGGCCCGTAGCGATCTTGTTCCCGTGGAGGCCGAGGAACGTCGTCGCGCGCTTGACCAGCCGTTCGGTGGGCTCGGGCGCGACCAGCAGGCCGATCAACGGGATCTCTGCCAGCGCGAACATGATCAGGTTGAACGCAACCACCAGCACCGCGTCGACGGCGGCCGAGTGGTGACCGGCAGCGATGTCCTTCAGCGCCACGAGGTAGATCGCGCCGGGCAGGTTGAGCACCACGGCGGCCACGACCACGATCGGCACCGAGCCGCGGGAGAGCAGCCGATGCGACCACGGTTGACGACCCTCGTCGGGGTCGGCGACGGCCGTCCGCTTCCGGCTGGCGCTCCGGGCTCGGAGCCGCTGTGGTGCGTGGGTCGCGAACGCCGCGGCGAGCAGCAGCGCGAACACACCGACCGCGAGATCGGTGCCCCAGCTCCACCCCGAGCCCGGGTGCGCGACGGCACCCGAGCCGTGGATCAGGAGCACGATGCCGAGCCCCGCACCGACGCTGACGGTCATCCCCGCGAGCACGAACGCCGTCAGCAGCGTGTTCCGGCGCGGGCTCGCGAGCAGGATCGCGACCGCGGCAAGCAGTGCCGGATACACCGCCGCGTACAGCGCCAGCACGAAGATCTGCACCGCGCCCCCTCGTGCCCGCTCAGCGAAGCGGGCTCATCAGCTCGTATCGGTACCCGGAGGCCGGCGGTCGGCCCATGGCGCGGCCTGTTCGAGCTGGCCGGCCAGCGAGTAGAGCATCGCCTCCGCGCCGATCCGGCCCACGAGCTGCACGCTCAGCGGTAGGCCGTCGGCCGCGAACCCGGCGGGGATCGTGACCGCGGGCTGCCCGGTGACGTTGGCGAACGGGGTCCACGGCGTGAACCGCCCCGCCCTGTTGAAAGCCACCAGCCCGTTCGTCCGGTAGCCGCCCTCGGCGGGGATCGGAGTGCTCGCGAGACCGGGCGTCAGCAGTACGTCCGCCTCGTCCCAGAGCGAGAGGATCCGGGCGGTCGTCCTCGCCCGCTGCTCGCGAAGCTTGCGGGCGCGCCGCTCCGGGACCAGCCGCCTGCCGATCGCGGCCATCTGCCTCGTCGTGCGCTCCAGTCGCGACGGGTCCGGAACCTGGAGCGTGTCCTCGTAGATCCCACGCAGCCATGTCTGCGTGAACTCGATCGCCACCATCCCGTACGCGGGGTCGCGCTCGACGATCTCGTGGCCGAGCTCCGACAGCAGCCGCCCGGTGCGCTCCCAGGCATCGCGCTGGTCGCTCGACAGCGGCGCGATCAGCCCTGGCGGGACCTTCTTCGAGACGGCGATCCGGAGGCGACCGGGGGGCGCCGCCGCCGCCTCGCGATAGCTGCCCTCGAACGGGGTCGCGCGGTGGAGGTCACCCTCGATCGTGCCGTGCATAGCGTCGAGCATCAGCGCGCTGTCGGCCACGGTCCGCGCCAGCGGCCCATAGGTGCTGAGTCCGAGCCAGTGCTCGGCATCGGGCATCTTCGAGACGCGTCCGCGCGTCGGCTTCATCCCGACCAGCCCGCAGCAGGACGCCGGGATCCGGATCGAACCGCCGCCGTCGGAGCCGGTCGCGAACGGGACCATTCCGGCCGCGACGGCGGCCCCCGAGCCGCCGGAGGACCCGCCCGGCGTCCGAGCGGGATTCCACGGGTTGCGGGTGACCCCGGTCGCGTCGCTCGCCGTCCACGGAAAGATCGTCAGCTCCGGGACATTCGTGACCCCGATCGGGATCGCGCCGGCATCACGCAGCCGGCGGACGACCTCAGCGTCGGCGGAGGCCGGCGGCCCGTAGGAGCTCGAGCCGCGGGTGGTCGACTCGCCCGCCAGTGGCGTGTCGCCCTTGATCGCGACCGGGACGCCCGCCAGCGGGCCGTCGGTCGGCGCGGCATCGGCGGCCGCCAGCGCCTGCTCGGGTGTCGTCGTCCGGAACGCATTCAGCTGCGGGTCGAGCGCCTCGATCCGTCTGAGGCACGCCTCGACCAGCTCGCGCGGATGGATCTCCCCGGCGCGGACCCGGGTGGCGAGCGCCTCGGGTCCCGCGAAGATCAGATCTCCATCTGCACCGGGCACGTGCGTACCATCGCATAGAGATGGCTGACCGAGTTCGAAATCTCGGCTCGAACGGCGGCGGTGACGTCGATGCGGCCGAAACTCGCGAATGGCTCGAGGCGATCGACGCCGTCGTGGACCACGACGGACCCGACCGCGCCCGTCAGCTTCTCACGAGGGTGGTCGAGCGCGCTCAGCACTCCGGCACCGGCCCGATCGCCTCGCTTAACACGCCGTACGTGAACACGATCCCGGCCGATCGTGAGGCGAAGCTTCCGGGCGACCCCGCGCTGGAGCGTCGGCTGCGGTCGATCATCCGCTGGAACGCGATGGCGATGGTCGTCCGCGCGAACAAGGAGTCGTCGGAGCTCGGCGGCCATATCGCGAGCTACCAATCGGTCGCGACGCTCTACGAGGTCGGGTTCAATCATTTCTGGCGCGCCGCGACGCCGGACTTCGAGGGCGACCTCGTGTACTTCCAAGGTCACTCCTCTCCCGGCAACTACGCGCGCGCGTACCTCGAGGGGCGGCTGACCGAGGAGCAGCTCGATGGCTTCCGGCAGGAGGTCTCGCGCCCCGGGGGGCTCAGCTCGTACCCGCACCCGTGGCTGATGCCCGACTTCTGGCAGTTCCCGACGGTGTCGCTCGGGATCGGCGCGATCACCTCGATCTACCAGGCCCGGTTCATGAGGTACCTCCAGGCTCGCGGGCTCGCAACGACCGACGGCCGCCGCGTGTGGGCGTTCATCGGTGACGGGGAAGTCGACGAGCCGGAGACGATGGGCTCGATCGGGCTCGCCGGCCGCGAGCACCTCGACAACCTGATCTGGGTCGTCAACGCGAACCTGCAGCGCCTCGACGGTCCCGTCCGCGGCAACGGCAAGATCATCCAGGAGCTCGAGTCCGACTTCCGCGGCGCCGGCTGGAACGTGATCAAGGTGATCTGGGGCTCCCGATGGGATCCGCTGCTCGCGGCCGACGTCGACGGGCGGCTGGTGCGGGTGATGGAGGAGTCGGTCGACGGCGAGTACCAGACCTACAAGTCCCGCGACGGCGCGTACGTGCGCGAGCACTTCTTCGGCAAGGACCCGGTGCTGCTCGACCGCGTCTCGCACATGACCGACGAGCAGATCTGGCTGCTGAACCGCGGCGGGCTCGATCAGCAGAAGGTGTACGCCGCCTACCACGAGGCGGTCGCCCACACCGGCCAGCCGACCGTGATCCTCGCCAAGACGATCAAGGGCTACGGAATGGGCTCCTCCGGCGAGGGCCAGATGATCACCCACCAGGCGAAGAAGATGACCGAAGACGCGCTGCTCGCGTTCCGCGACCGGTTCGAGCTGCCGCTCACGGACGAGCAGGTCCGCGCCGCCGAGTACTACAAGCCGCCGGAGGATTCACCGGAGATGCGCTACCTGAGCGAGTGCCGGGAGGCGCTCGGCGGCTCGCTGCCGGCTCGCCGGCGCCGGGTTGACGAGCCGCTCGAGGTGCCGGATCTGTCGCTGTTCTCGTCGCAGCTCGAAGGGACCGGCGATCGGGAAATTTCGACGACCATGGCCTTTGTCCGGGTCCTCGCGGCGTTGCTGCGCGACAAGGAGATCGGCAGCCGCGTCGTGCCGATCATCCCGGACGAGTCGCGTACGTTCGGGATGGAGGGCCTGTTCCGCCAGGTCGGGATCTACTCGCCGGTCGGCCAGCTGTACCAGCCGCAGGACGCCGAGCAGCTGATGTTCTACAAGGAGGACGAGCATGGGCAGATCCTCGAGGAGGGGATCACCGAGGCGGGCTCGATCTCCTCGTTCATCGCCGCCGGAACCTCTTACAGCGCTCACGGCGTCCAGATGGTCCCGTTCTACATCTACTACTCGATGTTCGGCTACCAGCGCGTCGGCGACCTCGTCTGGGCCGGCGGCGACAGCCGCTCCCGCGGGTTCCTGCTCGGCGGCACGGCCGGTCGGACGACGTTGAACGGCGAGGGCCTACAGCACGCCGACGGTCACAGCCACGTCCTGTTCTCGGTCGTGCCCAACGTCCGCGCGTACGACCCCGCGTTCGGCCACGAGGTAGCGGTGATCGTCCAGGACGGCCTGCGCCGGATGGTCGGCGAACAGGAGGACGTGTTCTTCTACCTGACTCTGATGAACGAGAACTACAAGCACCCGCCGATGCCCGAGGGCGCTGGCGAGGGAATCCTGCGGGGGATGTACCTGCTGCAGGAGGCCTCGGGCGACGGTCCTCGCGTCCAGCTGCTCGGTTCCGGCACGATCCTGCTCGAGGTGCTGGCGGCGGCGGCGCTGCTCGAGGAGGATTGGGGCGTGGCAGCCGACGTCTGGAGCGTGACCTCGTTCACCGAGCTTCGCCGCGACGGGATCGAGGCCGAGCGTTGGAGCATGCTCCACCCGGGGTCCGAGCGGCGACGAGCGTATGTGTCCGAACAGCTCGGCGCGCGCGAGGGACCTGTGGTCGCGTCGACGGACTGGATCCGCGCGTATCCGGACCAGATCCGCCAGTGGGTCCCGGGCCGCTACCGGGTGCTCGGGACCGACGGCTACGGGCGCAGTGACTATCGCCGTTGGCTGCGGCGGTTCTTCGAGGTCGACCGCCACTACGTGACGGTCGCGGCCCTGTCTGAGCTCGCCGACGAGGGGATCGTCGATCGCGCGCGCGTCCAGGAGGCGATCGACCGCTACGAGATCGATCCCGAGGCCCCGATGCCGACGACGGTATGAGTACGGTCGAAGCGGTCCCCGTCGAAGTCCCGGACATCGGCGACTTCGAGGACATCCCGGTGATCGAGATCCACGTGTCGGAGGGCGATCGCGTCTCCGCGGACGATCCGCTGCTGACGCTCGAGTCCGACAAGGCGACGATGGACGTCCCGGCCCCGTTCTCAGGAGTCGTGCGGGAGGTTCGCGTCGGCGTCGGCGACCGGGTGTCGCAGGGGACCCTGCTCGTGACGATCGAGCCGGCGGCCGGCGAGGCCGACTCGGCGCGCGCCGCGCTGATCGCATCCGAGGGCGTGCCGAGCGAGGCGGGCGCTCCGGACGCGATCGCGAGCGCGCTCGCGGCCGAGGGTCCCGAGCCCGAACCAGAAGCTCCCCCGGTGTCCGCGCCCGCCGTCGCCGCTGCCGCCAATGGCGGCGAGCCTGTCTACGCCAGCCCCTCGGTCCGCCGTCGCGCGCGCGAGCGCGGGATCGACCTGCACACGGTCAAGGGCACGGGGCGCAAGGGCCGGATCACTCCCGAGGACCTCGAGCGAGGGGCAGCTCCCGCCTCTGCGGGCGCCGGGGCCGGCGCGGTCTCGCTGCCGGGGCTGGCGCCATGGCCGTCGCTCGACTTCTCGAAGCAGGGGCCGGTGGAGCGGGTGCCGCGGACGAGGATCCAGCGGATCTCGGCGCCGAACCTCGCGCGCAACTGGGCACTGATCCCGCACGTCACGCACAACGACGAGACCGACATCACCGAGCTCGAGGCGTGGCGCAAGCAGCTGAACTCCGAGCACGCGTCCGACGGCGTGAAGGTGACGATGGTCTCGTTCCTGGTGGTCGCGTGCGTCGCGACGCTGAAGGAATTCCCGGACTTCAACTCGTCGCTGGACGGCGACGAGCTGATCGTCAAGCGCTACTACAACATCGGGTTCGCGGCCGACACGCCCGAGGGACTCGTGGTCCCCGTGATCAAGGGCGCCGACGGCAAGGGCCTGCTCGAGATCGCCCGCGAGCTGGCCGAGCTGTCGGCCAAAGCCCGCGATGGGAAGCTCGGGCCCGCCGACATGAGCGGCTCGACGTTCACGATCTCCTCGCTCGGCGGCATCGGCGGAACCTCCTTCACGCCGATCGTCAACGCGCCCGAGGTCGCGATCCTCGGCGTCACGCGCTCGGCGATCAAGCCCGTGTGGGACGGGCAGGAGTTCCAGCCACGGCTGGTCCTGCCGCTGTCGCTCTCCTACGACCACCGCGTGATCGACGGCGCGGCGGCCGCCCGGTTCGTGGTTCACCTCGCCGGCGTCCTGAGCGACCTGCGGCGGGCACTCCTGTGAGCCCCGAGGGCGCGGCGGTCGACGTCACCGTCCCCGACATCGGGGACTTCACCGACGTCCCGGTGATCGAGATTCACGTCGCCACCGGCGACGAGGTCGCCCTCGAGGACCCGCTCGTCACGCTCGAGTCCGACAAGGCGACGATGGACGTCCCGGCGCCGTTCGCCGGCAAGGTCGCCCAGCTGCGGGTCAAGATCGGCGACCGGGTGTCGGAGGGCAGCGTGCTGCTGCGGTTGGAGACGAACTCGGCGGGGGTGGCGACGGAGCCACCGGCCGTGGTCGACGAGCCGCCCCCTCCCCCACCCGACGGCGGCCACGACACCCAGCTCGTCGTAATCGGCTCGGGCGTCGGTGGCTACAGCGCCGCGTTCCGCGCCGCCGATCTCGGCGTGAACACGGTCCTGATCGAGCGCCACGAGCGACTTGGCGGCGTCTGTCTGAATGTCGGCTGCATCCCGTCGAAGGCGCTGCTCCATGCGGCCCGGGTGATCGCGGAGGCGGAGGAGATGGAGGCGCACGGCCTCTCGTTCGGCAAGCCCAAGGTCGACGCCGACGCGCTGCGCGAGTGGAAGCAGTCCGTAGTCGAAAAGCTGACCGGCGGGCTCGCGCTGCTCGCGCGCCAGCGGAAGGTGGAGGTCGTCCACGGTGTTGCCCGGTTGACCGGGCCGCACACGGTCCAGGTCGGCGACCGGACAATCTCTTTCGAGCACTGCGTGATCGCCGCCGGCTCGAGCGCGGCGACGCTGCCCTTCCTGCCCGATGATCCGCGGATCTTCGACTCGACCGGGGCGCTCGAGCTCCGGGAGATCCCGAAGCGGCTGCTCGTGATCGGCGGCGGGATCATCGGCCTCGAGCTCGCGACGGTGTACGACGCGGTCGGGTCGCGGGTCACGGTGGTCGAGCTGCTCGACCAGCTGATCGCGGAGTGCGACCCGGATCTCGTCACCCCGTTGCGCAAACGGATCGAGGGCCGGTACGAAGCGATCCACACCGGCACCGAGGTTGTGTCGGTCAAGGCACTGAAGAGCGGCCTCAAGGTCGAGTTCTCGAGCGGCGACGCCGGCACGTTCGGCGGAATCCTGGTCGCGGTCGGGCGCCGGCCGCGCGGCCACGAGATCGATGCCGCCGCGGCGGGAGTCGAGGTCGACTCGGCCGGATTCATCCCCGTTGACCGCGAGCTCCGTACCAACGTCCCGTGGATCCACGCGATCGGCGACATCGTCGGCGGGCCGATGCTCGCCCACAAGGCAGCCCACGAGGGCCGGGCCGCGGCCGAGGTGGTCGCGGGCCTCCCCGGAGCAGGGTTCGACGCGCAGGCGATCCCCTCGGTCGCGTTCACCGACCCGGAGATCGCGTGGATGGGACTGACAGAGACCGAGGCGCGCGACCGCGGGATCGAGTACGAGAAGGGCGTGTTCCCGTGGAGCGCGTCCGGCCGGGCGCTCGGGCTCGGCCGCGACGAGGGCCACACGAAGCTGCTGTTCGAGCCGGGCCCGGGTCGGCTGCTCGGCGCCGGGATCGTCGGCGTGAACGCGGGCGACCTGATCGCCGAGACCGTGCACGCGCTCGAGATGGGCGCCGACGCCGAGGACATCGGGCTCACGATCCATCCGCACCCGACGCTGTCCGAGACCGTCGCGTTCGCGGCGGAGGCGGCCGCGGGGACGATCACGGACCTGATGCCGCGGCGGCGAGCAGCGCGATCAAGGGCGAAGGCGACCGAGTAGCGCGTCGCGAACTTTGGCAATTCAGGTCCGCATGCCGGACGCGAAACGCCAAAGTTCGGGGCGGGCGCGGGCCGCGTCACGCCCCAGCCTCGAGGAACCTCTAGCCGCGCCGGCGCCTGAGCCTGATCAGCCCCACGAGTGCGCCTAGCGCGGCGGCGAGGAGCGCGCCGCGGCGGGCCGTGGCGCCAGGGTTCCGAGCCTCCTCGACGTGCGGCTTCACGGCCGGCATCGCGAACTCTTCGGCCGCGAGGACGTCGTGGGGCTCCTGGATCCCGGTCGGGTCCGCGGGCAGCACGACCGGTGGATGGCTCAGCTCGGGGTCGGGTGCGGGGACCGCGAACGCCTCGGCGGCGAGGACGTCGTGAGCGGACTTGTCGGCGGGACTACGTGACGCGTCGGCTTGTGGCACCGGGCTGATGATCCCAGATGTGACCGACTCCGGTCCGGCAGCAGACCGACCCCCGACAAGCATCGCCCCACCGGCCCCGCGCCCCGCCCGCACGCGGCCCACCCCCTACCCCACACCCTACGCATGCGCTAATCTAAGTGGCCCAGACTCAGATCCGCACACGCGGACGCCAGAAACTGGTATCCTTGCTTATAGAAAGTAAGCAGCTATAGAAAGCGAAGATTTGAGCATCATGTCCGATCGACTCTTACTGGTCCCCCTCGACGACGCCGTCGTCTTCCCAGGCATGTCGCTCACCCTCGCCGTCGATGTCGGCGAGGAGGAGCGGGTGCTGCTCGTGCCGCGTCACGGGCAGGAGTTCGCGAGCGTCGGCACGGTCGCTGAGGTCGCGGATCGTGTCCGCCTTCCCGGCGGGGCGCGAGCCGTCGCCCTTCAGGGCCTCCACCGCGGCGTCGCAGGCGCCGCCCACACCCTCCCCGACGGACGGCTGTTCGTCGAGGTCGAAGAGCATCCCGATGACGTCCCGGTCGACGGCCGGACGCGAAACCTAGAACGTGAGTACCGCGCGGTGGTCGAGGAGATCCTCGAGCTGCGCGGCGACGACGGCCGCGTCTCGGCCTTCGTCCGCAGCATCACCGAGCCCGGCTCGCTGGCGGACACCGCCGGCTACTCGCCGGACATCGGCTTCGAGCAGAAGGTCGAGCTGTTGCAGACGGTCGACGTGTCCGAGCGGCTCGAGCTGGCGCTGAAGCATCAGCGCGAGCGGCTGGCGGAGCTCCAGGTCCGCAAGCGGATCCGCGAGGACGTCGAGTCAGGGGCCGAGGCCCAGCAGCGGGAGTACTTCCTGCGCAAGCAGATGGAGTCGATCCGCAAGGAGCTCGGCGAGGACGACGCGTCCGTGCTGGACGAGTACCGGACCAAGATCGAAGAGGCCGGTATGCCCGACCACGCCCGCGAGCAGGCCGAGAAGGAGCTCGGGCGGCTCGAGAAGATGGGCGAGCAGAGCGCCGAGTCGAGCGTGATCCGGACCTACCTGGACTGGCTGATCGCCGTGCCGTGGAGCAAGCTGTCCGACGAGCGGCTCGATCCCGCGCACGCAAGAGAAGTCCTGGACGCCGATCACGCGGGCCTGGACGACGTCAAGAAGCGGATCGTCGAGTACATCGCGGTCAAGAAGCTCCGCCAGGAGCGCGGCATCTCCGAGGACAAGCGCTCGGGAGCGATCCTGACGCTGATCGGCCCTCCGGGCACCGGCAAGACGAGCATCGGCGAGTCGATCGCCCGTGCGACCGGCCGGGAGTTCGTGCGGATGTCGCTGGGCGGCGTCCGTGACGAGGCCGAGATCCGCGGCCACCGGCGGACATACATCGGTGCGCTGCCGGGACGGCTGGTCCGCGCGCTACGCGACGCGGGCACGATGAACCCCGTGATCATGCTCGACGAGGTCGACAAGGTCGGCGCCGACTGGCGCGGCGACCCGAGCGCGGCCCTGCTCGAGGTGCTCGACCCGGCGCAGAACCACAGCTTCCGGGATCACTACCTGGATGTGGAGCTCGACCTGTCGGGCGTGCTGTTCATCGCCACCGGGAACGTCGCGGACACGATCCCCGGCCCGTTGCTGGACCGGATGGAAGTGATCCGCTTCGACGGGTACACGACCTCGGAGAAGGTCGCGATCGCCCGCGGGTACCTGTGGCCGCGGCAGGTGGAGCGAAACGGACTGCGGCCCGACGAGGTCGAGATCTCCGATGAGCTCGTGACCACCGTGACCACCGAGTACACGCGTGAGGCCGGCGTTCGTCAGCTCGAGCGCGACCTCGGGACGCTGCTGCGCAAGACGGCGACGAAGATCGCCTCCGGCGAGGCAACGGCTCCGGTCGTGATCGACCTGGACCAGGTCCGCGACGCCCTCGGGCGCCAGCGGCACTTCCAGGAGTCGGCGATCCGGACAGCGGTGCCAGGTGTGGCCACCGGTCTGGCGGTCACCGGCGCCGGCGGCGACGTGCTGTTCGTCGAGGCGACCGCGATGGATAAGAGCGGCAACGGCGGCGGGCTGACGCTCACCGGTCAGCTGGGCGACGTGATGAAGGAGTCGGCGCAGATCGCGCTCTCCTACGTCCGCGGCCACGCCGAGGAGCTCGGGATCGACGCGCACGCGTTCGAGGACCGCTCGTTCCACGTCCACGTGCCGGCGGGCGCGATCCCGAAGGACGGGCCCAGCGCCGGCGTGACGATGGTCACCGCACTGACGTCGCTGCTCTCAGACCGCCCGGTCAAGCACACCGTCGGGATGACCGGCGAGGTGACGCTCCAGGGTCGGGTGCTGCCGATCGGCGGACTCAAGCAGAAGGTGCTCGCCGCCCACGCGGCCGGGCTGACCGACGTGATCCTGCCGGAGCGCAACCGCGGCGACCTGGACGACGTGCCGGAGGAGGTCCGCGAGGCGATGAAGTTCCACTTCGCGATGACGATCGACGAGGTGCTCGGCAACGCGCTCGAGGCTCCGGCGGTCGCCCACACCCACTAATCACAAGCCACACGACAACGCAGATCGAGGGCCCGGCGGGATCGCCGGGCCCTCGGTCGCTGACGAGCCCCGAGCCGGGGTACTAGGGTTGAAGCATGAGCACGATCACCGCAAGCAAAGAGCAGCAGGTCCTCGATCGGGTCCCGAAGCAGCTGTACATCAACGGCGAGTGGAAGGACGGAGTCAAGGGCACCATCCCGGTCGAGGACCCGGCGACGGGCGAGACGCTCGTCGAGGTCGCCGACGCGTCGGTCGACGACGCGAAATCGGCGCTCGACGCCGCCGTCGAGGCCGGCCCCGAGTGGGCGCAGCGTCCCCCGCGCGAACGCGGCGAGATCCTGCGGCGCGCGTTCGAGACGATCATCGAGCACAAGGACGAGCTCGCGCTACTGATGACGCTCGAGATGGGCAAGCCGCTGAAGGAGTCGCTGGCGGAGATCACGTACGGCGCCGAGTTCCTGCGGTGGTTCTCCGAGCAGGCCGTGCGGATCGACGGCCGCTACGCCGTCGCGCCGAACGGCCAGGGCCGCCTGCTGACGATGAAGCAGCCGGTCGGCCCCTGCCTCCTGATCACTCCCTGGAACTTCCCGCTCGCGATGGGAACCCGCAAGGTCGGGCCGGCGATCGCCGCTGGATGCACGATGGTCGTCAAGCCCGCGCAGCAGACGCCGCTGTCGATGCTGATGCTCGCGAAGATCCTCGAGGAGGCCGGCCTGCCGGGCGGCGTGCTGAATCTGATCACCGCCTCCTCCGCCAGCGAGACGACCGGGCCGCTGATCGCGGACCAGCGCCTGCGAAAGCTTTCGTTCACCGGTTCGACGGAAGTCGGACGCAAGCTGATGGCCCAGGCCTCCGACAACCTCGTGCGACTGTCGATGGAGCTCGGTGGTAACGCCCCGTTCATCGTGTTCGACGACGCCGATGTCGACAGCGCCGTCCAGGGCGCGCTGATCGCGAAGATGCGCAACATCGGCGAGGCATGCACCGCGGCCAACCGGTTTCACGTGGCCGACGCCGTCGCCGACGAGTTCGCCGAGAAGCTCGCCGGCAAGATGAGCGCAATGAAGGTAGGGCGAGGGACCGAGGACGGGGTCGAGGTCGGCCCGCTGATCGACGCCACCCAGCGAGAGAAGGTGGCGCACCTCGTCGACGACGCGGTCCAGAAGGGCGCCAAGGCGATCGTCGGCGGCCATGCCCGTGACGGCGCGGGCTATTTCTACGACCCGACGGTGCTCACAGACGTGCCCGAGAGCGCAGACCTCCTGAGAGAGGAGATCTTCGGCCCGGTCGCACCGGTCAAGGGCTTCATGAGCGAGGACGAGGCGATCGCCGCAGCCAACGACACCGAGTACGGACTCGTGGCCTACGTCTACACCAACGACATCAAGCGCGCCCTGCGAGTCGTCGAGAAGCTTGAGACCGGCATGGTCGGCCTCAACCAGGGCATCGTCTCCAACCCCGCCGCCCCGTTCGGTGGGATCAAGCAGTCGGGGTTCGGCCGCGAGGGCGGTCCCGAGGGCATCGAGGAGTACCTCGAGACGAAGTACGTCGCAGTGAACCTGTAGGGCACGAGTCCTTGACTTGAGCTCTCGACGGGCGGAGACTGCCTCCGGGGTCAGAAGCGTGGACGATGCCACGAGGAGGCCGTTCAGATGTCTGTCTCTGAGGATCCCCCACCGGAACCCAAACCTGCGCCCAACGTCGCGCCGACAGGATCGACGGCCAACAGCGGAGGTTCCGGTCAGACCATCGGCGGGGCGATCCTCGCGGGCATCGGCGGCCTGCTGCTGATCGGGGCGATCGCGCTCGTCGTGATCCACCTGACCCAGCGCTCCGACGGCTACTACACGTCATCCACGGTGCAGGTGGCGTCCCCCGGATACGCGGTCACCTCCGAGGGTCTGGAGATCGGCAGCCTCCCGAGCTTCGCGAACGACATCGTCGGCCGGGTGCGGATCAGCGCGCGGAGCACCAACGGGCGCGCGCTGTTCGTCGGAATCGCGCCCCAGCAAGCCCTCGACGGATACCTGGGAAACGTGGCTCGCAGCAGGGTGACCGACATCTCCGACGGCACCGCCTCGTACAAGACGCTCACGGGCGGGCCGCCGGCCGGTCCTCCCGGCCGCCAGAGCTTCTGGCAGGCGTCGAGCAGCGGCGGCGACCAGGTCAGCACTGCGTGGAATGTCAAGGAAGGCGACTGGGCGATCGTCCTGATGAACGCAAGCGGCGCTCCCGCCGTGAGCGCAGCGGTCGTGGTGGGCGCGAAGACCAACATCCTGCTCTGGGTAGGCCTCGGCCTGTTCGTCGTCGGGCTGATCTTTGGCGGAGCGGGCATCGCGATGCTCGTGACCAACCGGTCGCGGTGAGCGTCCCCTACAACCGCACGCTCAGACTGCTCGTCAACGCCTTCCCGCCCACCGTCGCGGTCACCGTCAGCTTGTAGGTTCCGCGGGGGGCTGCGGCGCCGCCCAACTGGCGGTTCCACGCGAGCGTGGCCCGGCCCGGGTTGCCGGTGGCGCGGGCGATCACCGTCGGGCTGCCGCCGTGCGGGGTGACGGACAGGGTGACCGCG
This sequence comes from uncultured Solirubrobacterales bacterium, assembly GCA_963788565.1. Classification (GTDB taxonomy): domain Bacteria; phylum Actinomycetota; class Thermoleophilia; order Solirubrobacterales; family Solirubrobacteraceae; genus Palsa-465. Next base: position 216,184 of record CAWBHJ010000005.1, read on the forward strand.
GCGGGGAGGCTGAGGACGTAGCGGACGGTGACCGACGAAGCCGCGACCGCGGTGCTCAGCGCGAGCACCCCGGCGGTCCCCGAGGAGGTGACGACGGACGAGCCGCGGGCGGTGGAGAGCAGCCGCAGCTGGTTGTCGAGGGTGTCGTCGGCGTACACGTTGCCGAGCGGGTCGACGGCGACGGCGTCCGGATAGTTCAGCTGGGCGCTGGTCGCGGGGCCGCCGTTTCCGCACCCCGGCGCCACCGCGCACGCGCTGCCGTTGCCGGCGATCCGGGAGATCGTGCCGGCGGCATTGATCTTGCGCACCTCGTTGTCGCCGCCGTCGGCGACGTACACGTTCTTGTGCTGGTCGACCGCGACGCCATCCGGGCCGCCGAGGGTCGCGTTTGTCGCCGGGCCTCCGTCGCCGCACGACGGCGCGGACGCGCAGACGGCGCCGGTGCCGGCGATCCGGGCGATCGCGCCGCCCGGCGAGAACCTGCGGATCTCGTTGTTCCCATCGTCGGCGACGTACACGTTTCCCGCTCCGTCGACGGCAACTCCGGCCGGGAAGTTGAGCTGCGCGCTCGTCGCGGCGCCGCCGTCGCCGCAGCCGGGCGCCTTCGGGCAGGGCTCGCCGGTGCCCGCGATCCGGCTGATCTTCCCCGCGGGCGTGACCTCGCGGATCTCGTTGTCGCCTGCGTCGCCGATGTAGACGTTGCCCGACTTGTCGACGGCCACTCCGAACGGCGAGCTCAGCTGGGCGGCGGTCGCGGCGCCGCCGTCGCCGCAATCGGGGGGGCCGGCGCACGGGGTGCCGGTGCCGGCGAACCTCGTGATGCTCCCGCCCGGCGCGACCTTGCGGATCTCGTTGTCAAGCGTGTCGGCGATGTAGACGTTCCCGGACTGGTCGACCGCGACGCCGTCGGGGAAGCTCAGCGTCGCGGCCGTCGCCGCGCGGCCGTCGCCGCACGCCGGCGGCGCGAAGCACTGGGTGCCGCTGCCCGCGATCGTCGTGATGCTGCCGCCGACCCCGAGCTTGCGGACCACGTTGTCGCCCCAGTCAGCGACGTACGCGTTGCCCGCCTTGTCGAGCGCGACCCCGATCGGATAGGCGAGCAGGGCGCTGCTGCCAGTGCCGGCGTCGCCGCAGCTGGGCGGCGTACCGCACGCGACGCCCGAGCCCGCGAGCGGCCAGATCGAGTAGCCGAACGCCTGACCGGCGAACGCCACCGAGCACAGCGCCGTCACGGACACCAAGACCAGCGCCAGCTTGCTACGACGGCCCCACATCCACTCTCGATTGTCGCGCCTGGCGCGGTCGGAGGTGCTGTCGAGCTCCGGCGCGCCTTACGCGAGCATGACGGTCGAGTAGCGCCCGACCTGGAGGCGGACCGCGGTCGGCATCCCGAAATCGCGCGCGACCTGGGCTCCCTCGCCGATCACGCTCGCCTCGATCCGGTGGCCCAGATGCTGGATCGAGGCACCGCCGAGGACGATCGAGTGGTCGACCTCGGCGCCGTCGAGCCTCGCGCCGGGCCCTACCGACGTGTACGGCCCGATGAACGTGTCGATCAGCTCGGCCGAGCCGCCGATCACCGCCGGGCCCCGGACCGTCGTCCGCTCCAGCCGGGCGCTCGGATGGATCGCGACCCGGCCCTCGATCCGAACCGTCGGCAGCTCGCTCTCGACCGGGATGTGGGGAAGCTCGTCGAGGATCATCCGGTTCGCCTCGAGCAGGTGGTCGCACTCGCCCGTGTAACACCAGCAACCGCCGAGGGCGCGGTCGACCACGTTGACGCCCGCCTCGGCGAGGACGGCGACGGTGCCGCCGATCGTGTCGGTGTCGGCGCTGAAGCCGCCGAGCTCCCGGAGCGCATGGGGCGCGAGGATCGCCGCCGGGGACACGTTGTCGAGCCCCGCGAACTGGCTGCGGCGAACCGCCGAGCGCGCGCCGACGACGGTCGCCTCCGGGAACGAGTGGGATGGCTCGGAGACGAGCAGCACGTCCGGCGCGCCCCGCTCGAACTCCTCGACCGCCTCGCCGAGGCCGGCGGTGACCAGCGCATCGCCGGAGTGGACGAACATCGGGCGGTCATCTCCGAGCAGCTCACGGGCCGCGAGCAGCGTTTCGAGGGCGGTGTCCGACTCGTTCTGCTCCAGGTACCGAAAGCGCGCGCTGAACCGGTCGCCCTCACCGATCTGCTCGGTCACGTCCTCGATCGTCTCGGGAGAGACGGCGACCACGATGTCCTGGATCCCGCAGGCGACGAGCGCCCCTGCCGCGTAGCGGACGAGCGCGCGGTTCGCCAGCGGCATCGCGTAGCGCGACCCTCCCTTCAGGCGCTGAACTACATCGTCCTCCTCGGAGGACGCGCCCGCGAGGATCAGGCCGGTGAGCTCCGCCATGTCGAGCAAACGCCCCGGTGCGTGCGCGGCTTTCGTTGGAACTCAACCTGGAGGATTGAAATTCGTATGAATCGGCGACCGGGCGCGACTCCAAGCGCCCGACGCCGTCCCGCTTTCCCCCCGTACGCTTCCCTGCCCGAGTTCCCGAGCCTCAGGAGAAACGTTTGCGCAGACTGGCGACCCGTCTAGAAGGACCGATCTTGATCGAGCCCCAGGTGTTCGGCGACGAGCGGGGATTCTTCTGCGAGACGTATCGACGCAGCGCGTTCGCCGAGCTCGGCATCCCCGAGGAGATGGTCCAGGACAACCACTCGCGCTCGCGCCGCGGCGTCGTCAGGGGCATGCACCTCCAGATCGGCGACGGCGTCGCGAAGCTTGTCCGCTGTGCCCGCGGGGCGATCCTCGATGTCGTCGTCGACGTCCGCCACGGGTCGCCGACGTTCGGCGAGTGGGAGGAGTTCGAGCTGACTGACGAGAACATGCGACTCGTCTACTGCCCGGTCGGCTTCGCCCACGGCTTCTGCACCCTGTCCGAGCAGGCGGATGTGATCTACAAGCAGAGCGCCTACTACTCGCCCGAGCTCGAGCGGGGGATCAAATACGACGACCCGGACGTCGGGATCGCGTGGCCGGACGGACTCGCTTTATCTCCGTCGGCGCGCGACGCGAGCGCGCCGCTGCTCAGCGAGGTGGCGGCCGAGCTCCCGTTCGTCTACGAGGACCCCGCCTCGTAGCGCCGCGCCCGCCAGGGTGCGGCCGTTCGGGCGGCGGGCGTGTCCGCCAGCCAGTGGCTCACGCCGCGGCGACGGCCCGGCGCAGCAGCTTCGCCGGCCGGCGCCGGTCGGCGGCCAGCCGCTGGTACACCTCCGCGGTCCGATCGGCCATCTCGCGCACGTCGAACAGCGCGCGAAGCCGCTCCTCTCCGGCCACCGCGAACGCCGCGCGACGGGCCGGGTCGCGGATCAGCTCGACCATGGCCTCGGCGAGCGGCTCGGGTTCGTCGACGGGGACCAGCAGCCCCGTGACGCCGTGCTCGACCGTGTCGCTGTTGCCGGCGACGTCGCTCAGGACCATCGCGGTCCGCGCGCGCATCGCCTCGAGCGGCGTGTACGGCCCGCCCTCGAACCGCGATGGGAGCACGTACAGGTCGAGCTCTGCGAACGCCGCGGCCGCGCCCGGCAGCGCGTCGAGCCAGTGGAACCTGTCGCCCAGCCCGGCCGACTCCAGCTCGGCCCGGACCAGGTCCTCGTGGAGACCGGAGCCGATCAGCAGGTAGTGCGCGTCCGGGATTCGGCGGGCGGCGATTCCGCACGCGGCCGCGTATACCTCCGGCGCCTTCTGCCACGTGAGCCGACCGAGGCATCCGACCAGCGGCGTCGACTCGGCCACTCCGAGACGGGCCCGGAGCGACGGGCGCAGCGGTGCCGGAGGCTCGAGGTCGATCCCGTTGCGGATCACGCTGATCCGATCCGGTGGCGCGAGCCGCTTGCCGGCGGCGAACTCCGCCTCGCCCTCGGAGACCGCGATCAGCCAGTCGGTTCGCGAGCGCAGGTAGCGCTCGGCGGTCAGCGCCCAGGTCGCGCGGCTGAGCCCATTCGGGGTGTACGCGACGGGCACCTGAGTGCCGGTGGCGGACAGCCGGCTGATCGCGCCGCCGAGCGAGCTGTGGCCGTGGACGACGTCCGGCCGGTAGCGGCGGATCAGCGACCGCATCGACGTGATCGCCGCCGCGTTCCGATGAGGCGCCGGAGATCGCGTCATCTCGACCAGCTCGACGGTCGCGCCGATCTCGCGGGCCCGGACGATCGCGTCGATCGTCGGCCTGCCGAGGTGAATCGAGGGAACCGCGATCACGTGCTCGGCGTCCTCCACATGGGCGACCAGATCGAGCAGATGGCGCTCGGTCCCTCCGGCGAACGCCTCCAGCGCGTGCAGAACCCGTAGCTTCGGCGGCACTCCGCACGTAACGACCGCGCCGCCGTGAAACTTGCGGCCGCCGGCGTTACTTCCCAACGGGCGCCGCGGGCGCCCTGCCGAGCGCGCGGACCCGACCCATCCAGTAGCTGAGCTGAAAGCGGCCCTCGACGGTTCCGCGGCCGCGGATCACGTCCTTGGCGAGCCGCTTACTGCCCTCCCATAGCTTCCCGGCGAGCTGCATCCGGCGCCGCCAGCTCGCGGGCTCACCACGCATGCCGAGCAGCAGCTCGTCGCTGACCCCCTGGGCGTAGTGGCGCTTGACGAAGAACTCGACAGTCAGCCGGTCGGCCGGGACGCAGTGGATCACGGCGGCCTCGGGCTCGTACCGCATCCGCCGCCCGGACTCGCGCATCCGGCGGAAGAACTCGGTGTCCCCGTTCGAGACGAGCGAGTCCCCGATCCGGTCGAGCCCCGCGCGGAATCCGTCCATCCGATCGAACTCCGTGCGGCGGATCGCACAGTTGGCGCCGACCGGAGACGAGTCGCGCCCGTCGACCAGCTCATCGTCGAGCCAGAACGGCTCGGGGCCGAGGTCGTACTCCGCCAGGTAGTAGCGGCGGCGGGGAAGCCACTCGGGTTCGGGGCCGTCGAGCCGCAGCTCGATCTTCCCGCCGACGGCGGCGCACGGGTTGTCCTCGAACGCGCGCAGCAGCGCGGCCGCCCAGCCCGGCGAGACGAGCGTGTCGTCGTCGAGGAACGCGAGCACGTCGCCGGTCGCCAACGCCGCTCCGCGGTTGCGCGCGCCGTTCAGGCCGGTCAGCTCGAGCCGCTCACAGCGCATCGCGATTTCGCCGCGCTCGGCCACCGACGCGACCACCGCGCCGATGTCGACAGGCGAGCCGTCGTCGACGACGATCACCTCGAGCGCGGACGGGTCGACCTGCTGGGCCTGGAGCGTCTCGAGGCAGTCGCGCAGCACGTCCGGCCGGTTGTGGGTGGGGATGATCGCCGAGACCTTCACGGGCGGGCGGAGCGTAGCTCCGAAGCGGCGCCCCCGGCGCAGGCCATCGATAACGTCCTGGCGCGGGTTGAACCTCGATTCGGGCGTCAGGAGCGGGATGCGCATCCTCGCGGTCGGGAACATGTATCCCCCTCAGCACGCGGGGGGCTATGAGCTCGCCTGGCAGCAGGCGATGCACCGGGCGAACGCGCTCGGGCACCGCACGCGCGTGCTGACGTCCGACTACGTCGAGGAGTCCGCGCGGGGCGAGGAGGATCCCGACGTCCATCGCACGCTGCGGTGGTACTGGGACCTCGAGCGCTACGAGTTCCCGCGCCTCAACGTCTTCCAGCAGCTGCGGCTCGAGCGCCACAACGCGAGGGAGTTCCGGCACCACCTGGTCAGGTTCAAGCCGGACGTCGTCGCCTGGTGGTCGATGGGGTGTATGTCGCTGTCGCTGATCGAGCAGGCGCGCCGGGCCGGTGTCCCCGCCGTGTTCCTCGTCCACGACGACTGGCTGCTGTACGGCCGCGAGCACGATCGCTGGATCCGGACCTGGACGGGGCCGCGGCGCCACGCGGTCGGGCGCGCGCTCGAGCGCGTCTGCGGGGTGCCGGTCGACGTCGAGCTGAACAGCGCGGGGCCGTTCGTCTTCAACTCGCGCTACACGCTCGAGCGAGCGCGGGAGGCGGGTATCGAGAGCCCCGCGATGACGATCGTCCACCCGGGCATCGAGGAAAAGTTCCTGAAGGCGCTCCCGCCGAGAAAGTGGGAATGGCGGCTGGCGTACGTCGGCCGGATCGACCGGCAGAAGGGGATCGACACGGCCGTCGCAGCGCTCGCCGAGCTCCCGCCGGAAGCGACGCTGACCGTGTGGGGCACCGGCGACGACCGCTACGTCGCCGAGATGCGTGCGCTCGCCGCGCGGTCCGGGGCGGCGGAGCGGGTTCGGTTCGAAGGTTTCGCCGACGGCGAGCGGCTCCGATCGGCGTACGCGCAGGCCGACGCGGTGATCTTCCCGGTCCGGTGGAACGAGCCGTTCGGCCTCGTCCCGCTCGAGGCGATGGGGCTCGGCCGGCCCGTGGTCACGACCAGCCGCGGCGGCACGGCCGAGTTCGTTCGCGACGACGTCAACGCGCTCGTGTTCGACGCCGACGATCCCCGCTCGCTTGCGGCGTGCGTCAGCCGTCTCGGCGGTGACGCGCAGCTGCGCGCCCGTCTGATCGACGAGGGACGCAAGACCGCGGGTCGTTACTCGGCCGCCGAGTTCGCCGACCGCACGGTCGAACAGATCGTCACGGCCGCGTGGCGCCCGCCGGCGCTAGATGAGCCGAGGATCGCCGCGTGAGGGTCCTGTTCGTATCCCAGGAGATGCCGCCCGAGACCGGCTGGGGCGGGATCGGCACGTACGTCGACGTGCTGTCGGAGGCGCTCGCCGCCGACGGGCTCGACGTGCACGTGCTGTCGGTGGTCGAGCGGCAGCAGCCGAGCGTCAAGCGTGCGGGCGGGGTCACCATCCACCGTCGGCCGCTGCCACCGGTCCGCGGCGCGTGGCGGCTGCCGCCGGAGAGCTGGCGGCGGGCGTGGCTCGCGGTGACGGTCGCCCGCCTGATCGGGTCGCTCGACATCCGCCCCGAGGTCGTCGAATGTCCCGAGTGGATGGCCGAAGGGCTGGCGCTCGCGCTGCGCGGGCGGGTCCCGCTGGTGGTCCGCCTGCACTCGAGCGCGCGACAGCTGTTCCCGCACACCGGCCAGGGCGGCCGCGCCGGCGGCCTCGACGGCCGGCTCGCCGCGCGGCTCGAGGAGCTGTCGGCGCGACGCGCCAACGTCGTGATCAGCACCCGCTCGAACCTCGACGAGGTGGCCGGCCCGTTCGGGCTCGACGACCGCGCCCTGCACGCGATCCCGTATCCGGTGCGGCTCCCAAGACCCGCGCCGATGCCCGAGAACGGGGCGCCGCGGGTGACCTTCGTCGGCCGGCTCGAGCCGCGCAAGGCCCCGGAGGTCGTGCTCCGCGCGGCGCCGAAGGTGCTCGCCGCCGTTCCCGAAACGCGGTTCGCGTTCGTCGGGCGCGACGCGATCGCCGACGGCGCGCCTCCCTCGACCGCCTGGCTTCGTGCCGAGGCCGAGCGGCTGGGCGTGTCGGAGGCGATCGAGCTCACCGGGCAACTCGACCGTGACGGCGTCGAAGCTCAGCTTCGGCAGGCGACCGTGTGCGCATTCCCGTCGCGGTGGGAGAGCTTCGGCAACGTCGTCGCGGAGGCGTCCGCGGTCGGCCGCCCGGTGGTCGCGTCCGCGATCCCGCCGTTCCGCGAGCTGGTGGAGGACGGCGTCAGCGGGAGGATCGCCCCGCTCGACGACCCGGCGGCGTGGGCCGACGCGCTGATCGACGTGCTCGGCGACCGGCGGCTCGCCGCCGAGATGGGGCGGGCGGGCGCGCAGCGGATCGCGGGAATCAGCGACCCCGCGCACGTCGCGCGGCTGACGCTCGCCGCGCACGAGCATGCGATCGAGCGGTGGCGGCGCGGCGAGCGGGCGGCGGCGTAGCGATGGACCGCGCAAGCCGGATCCTGTGGGTCACCGACGAGCCACCCGACCGGACGCTCGGCGGCGGAAGCATCCGCCAGGCACACCTGCTCGAGGCGCTGGCGCAAGCCTTCCCCACCGACCTGCTGACGGTCGGCGCGCGGCCGGAGGAGCGCGTCCGCGAGCTGGTCGAAGACGTGACCGAGCTGCCGAGGAGGACCGCGCCGTGGACCGAGCACCCGGTCGGACGGCGGACGCTGTCGCTGGCAATCGCGCTTGGCTCCCGATACCCGTCGGCCGTCTACCCGACGCGGTCGGTCCGCCGCGACCTCGCGAAGGAGATCGACAAGCGCCGCGGTCGCTACGCGCTCGTCTGCGTCGAGCACGAGGCGCTCGCGCCGGTGATCCCGGAGCTCCGGGGCGAGCAGTGGATCCTCACCTTCCATCACCTCCTCTCGGGGATGATCGAGTCCGAGCTCGAGCCGGCGCCGGGGCGGCGGCAGCGGTGGTTCCGCGAGCGCGACCTGGCCAAGGCGACCGCCCTCGAGCGCCGCGCGCTCTCGCGATATGACCGTTGCGTGGTCTGCTCGGACGAGGACGCGGCCGCGCTCTCGGAGATCGCCGGCCCGGGCACCTCCGCCCGGTTCAGCGTCGTGCCCAACGGCGTCGACCTCGAGGCGCTGCGGCCGACGCCGCTGCCGGCCGAGCCTCGGATCCTGCTTCCGGGCCACCTCGCATGGCAGCCCAACGTCGACGGCGCCGTGTGGTTCTGCTCGGAGGTGTGGGAACGCGTCCGCGCAGCGGTCCCGGACGCGACGCTGATGCTCGTCGGCCGCGAGCCCGCGCCGGAGGTGCTCGCGCTCGAGCGGGTGCCCGGCGTCAGCGTCCACGCGAACGTCCCGTCGATGGGGGCGTACTTCGAGTCCGCGCGAGCCGTGGTGGTGCCGCTCAGAGTGGGCACCGGCACACGGCTGAAGGCACTCGAGGGAATGGCCGCCGGCCGCCCGGTGATCGGGACCGCCGTCGGCCTCGGCGGCATCGGCGCCGTCGACCGCGTCCACGCGCTGTTCGCCGAGGACCCCGAGTCGTTCGCCTCCGCGGTGACCGAAGCGCTGCGCCGCGACGAGCTCGCCGAGTCGCTCGCGCGGAACGGACGCGACTACGTCGTCGAGCGCTTCGGCTGGGACCGGATCGGGCGGGAGTTCGTCACGACCGTGTCCGAGCTGCTCGGCGGGGAGGTCCGTGCCGCGATCCGGGCCTCGAGCAGCGACGCGTAGTCAGCGCCGATCTGCCGCCACGAGTACCGGTCCTCGACCAGCCGCCGGCCGGCGGCTCCGAGCGACACCGCGAGCTCGCTGTCGGTCAGGCAGCGCGTCACCTGCTCGGCGAGCGCGTCCGGCTCGTCGGCGATCAGGGCGTCACGTCCAGGCTCGAGCTCAAGGCCGCCGAGTCCGACCGACGTTCCGACCACCGGGCGGCCACTCGCCATCGCCTCGAGCGCCTTCAGCCGCGAGCCCGAGCCGATCCGCAGCGGCACGACGGCGACCCGCGCGCTCGCGAGGAAGGGCGCGACGTCCGGGACGTCCGGCTTGACCTCGACCCCGTCGAGTCGGCCTAGCGCGAGGACGTCGGCCGGGGGCCGCGACCCGACGATCTCGAGCTTCGCGTCCGGCACCCGCGCGCGCACCGCCGGCCACACTTCGGAGGCGAACCAGAGGATCCCATCGCGGTTGGGGCTGGTGTGCAGCGCGCCGGTGAACACCACGCGCCCCGAGTCGGGGACCGAGGTGGGCTGGAACCGGGCGGTATCGACACCGTTGGTGACCACAGCCGCCGGCACCGGCAGCAGGGCTGCGTCCTCCGCCGACACCGTCACCACCAGGTCGTAGGCGCGCGCGGCCCAGTGCTCGACGCGCCGGGCGTGGCGCTCTTGGAGCGACTGCATCGCCCTTTGACGCGCCCCGGGAGCGATCCGCGCGTTGTGCCGCGCCATCTCAGACGGCAGGTTGTGGAGCGTCAGCGACCAGAGCTGATCCCTGTGCGCGGGCAGCAACGGCGCGAGCGAGATGTACTCCACGCACACGACGTCGATGTCGGGGTGCGCATGGATCTGTTGACTCAGCGCGCGCCTGACCGCGCGGTGGCGGGCGAGCTCGTCGAAGCTTCGCTCGACCACCGCCCAACGGACGTCGCGCGCGCGACGGCTGATCGGCCCCGGAGGGTCGGCGGCGGGGGCAGCCGGAACCTCCGTCACGGAGGCGAGCAGGCGGCCGACGCGCTCATCCCGGAGCCGGCCCGCGAGCAGCATCTGGACCTCGAACCGGGCGCTGAGCGCCTCGATCAGGTGGGCCTGGCGGATCTCGCCCCCTCCGCCCGCGTCGAACCGCGGCGCGATCGCGGTGATCCAGAGCAGCCGTCTCACGAACCGAGCGCCCCGCGATAGACGGCCTCGAGCCGATCGAGGTGGCGATCGGTATCCCATCCGCCGCTCCAGAACCGCTCGTACGCCGACCCGCCGAGGCGGCCGGCGAGCTCCGGCTCTCGTTGCAGCGTCGCGAGCTTGTCGGCGAGGTCGTCGCTGTCGCCGGCCCGCGCCCAAAGCCCGGTGACGCCGTCGGCGACCGCCTCCCTCGCCGCGCTCGCGTCGGAGACGATCCCGGGGACGCCCTGCGCGGCAGCCTCCAGCAGCGTCAGCCCCTGCGTCTCGTAGACGAGCGACGGGTTGACAACCGCGCGGGCGCCGCGGACCACGTCGCGCACGCGCTCGGGGGCGAGCCACCCCGTCAGCTCGGCGTCGGGGCAGGCGCTTCGGACCGCGTCGGACTCCTCCCCACTGCCGACGAACACGGCGCGAACTCCGGCCTTCCGCGCGGCGCGCGCGAACACGGCCGCGCCCTTGTCCTGCTGCAGCCGGCCGACGAACACGAACGGCTCGTTGCCGGCCGGGTCAGCGGGCTCCGCCCGCGGCACGTCCACCGGGCTCGGCACGATGTGGCAGCGCGCGGCCGCGGGCAGAAACCCACGGACGATCTCCCGCGCCACCTCCGTCGGCACGACGAAGTCCCCCACTCCCCCTGGCATCTCGCCGAACCCACGCTGGACGGCGGAACGGCCGACGCGCCACAGCTTGTGGGAGTACGAGCGCGCATCGCAGTTCGTCGCGACGCACCGCGCGGAGAGTGGTTCGAGCCGGCAGATCCGCTCGCGGCGGTAGTCGAAGAACCCGCCGTTGGGGCACGCGACGAAGTAGTCGTGCAGCGTCGCGACCACGGGCAGCCCCGAGTGGACGGCGGCACGGGCGACGCTCGCCGACAGAACCTTCGTGAACCCGTGGAGATGCACGAACGCCGCACCCGAGCCGGCCTCCGTCGCCGCGACCCGCTCGACGAGCGCCGCCGCCGCCCGGTTCCAGATTCCTCGCGCCGCAGCGCCCAGCCGGTTCGGGTCCTCGAGCGTGGTCTGCTGCCCGATGACGTGCACAGTCACGCCCGCCTCCACGAGCGAGGCCGCCGGCTCCCCGGCGCCTGAGATCAGCGTCACACGGTGGCCGCGGCGGGCGAGGCCGGCGGCCTCATCGAGCGCGACCCGGTCGGTACCGCCGCGGACCTCGGCGAAGTCGTTGACCACGACCACCGCGAGCGATCCCGGACGCCGAGAGACAGGATCAGCCACGCGCGGCATCCGCGTAGATCCCGAGCATCGCCTGCGCCGTCCGCTCCCAACTGAAATCCGCCGCGCGCCGGCGGCCGGCCCTCGCGAGCTCGCGGCGCTCGTCGGTGCTGTCGATCAGCTCCCCGAGCGCGCGCGCCCACGACGCCGGATCCTCGGGAACGTCGACAAGCCGAGCCGCGTCCCCGACGACCTCGGGGATCGACGAGGTGCGAGCGGCGATCACAGGAGTGCCGGCCGCCATCGCCTCGAGCGGCACCATCCCGAAGCCCTCAGCGAGCGCCGGATGCGCGAGCACGGCCGCGCCGCGGACGAGCGCCGCCACGTCGCGGTCCGGCAGATAGCCGGTCCGGATAACGCGACCGCGGCCGTCGAGCCGCGTGATCTCCGCGTCGACCGCCGCCGCGCCGTGGCCATCTCCGCCGACCAGTACCAGCGGGAGCTGATGCGCGTCCGGGCGGCCGGCAGCCCGGACGAGCGCGACCACGTTCTTGCGGGTGCTGACCGCGCCGACGGACACCGCGTAGCCCCCGCGCTCGAGCCCGTAACGATGGCAGCAGGCGTCGATCTCGGGCTCGGGGACCGCCGCCGCGAACGACCCGCCCAGCCCCAGCGGGACAACCTCGACCCGGGTCGCCGGGACCTGTAGCACCGCCGACAGCCGGTCCGCCGCATAACTCGACGGGACGACGATCCGCCGCGCCCGGCGCACCACGAGCTCGAGGCTCCGGCGGTACGTCCACCGCTCCGAGCGCCTGAACCAGTCGGGCCGCTCGAGCGGGAACAGGTCGTGCACCGAGGCCACCAGCGGCGCCGAACACCGAACGGGGGGAAACGGGTGGAGGAGGTGGACGACGTCGAGATCGCCCAGCGCGCGTTCGAGCCGCGGCCCCGTCCCGAGGCACCACGCGAGCTGGACCGGGTGCCTCGGCCACGGCACGACCCGCTCGCGAACGGGCGGCGGGACCCAGCCGGTGGGCTCGCGCTCCGGAGTCGTCGCGACCGTGATCGCGTCGTCCACCGCGACCGCGGCGAGCGCGGCGACGAGCTCGCGCACGTAGCGCCCGACGCCGGTGGCGTCGCTCTGTGCCAGCCGGTGGGCGAACAGCCCGATGCGCATCCCGCGGTCACCTCCTACGCCTTGTCTGGCCGCATCCACCTGGTCCGGGGCCGGGTACTCTAGAACAAAATGTCAGTGCCGATCGCGCCTTGACCGCCGTCGTAATCGACGGCTACGCGCTCTCGGACGGTTCGCAAATGCGGGGGATCGGGACGTATCTGCGGCGCATCGTGGGCGGCCTCGCCACCCAACCCGGCGTCCAGGTATCGGTGATCGCCACCGCCGGCGCCAGACTCCCCGACGGCGCCGGGCGGATCGTCGAGCGCCCCCGCGCGCCCGCCCGTGCGCGGACGCTCGAGCACGAGCTGCTGCTGCCGCGCCGGCTGTCGCGCAGCGGCGGCGACGTGTTCCTCAGCCCCGCACAGGAGCCGCCTCGGCGCAGTCCGGTGCCGTGGGTCCAGACGCTCCACGACCTGACCCCGCTGACCCGGCCCGACCCGATTCTGGCTGCCGACGCGCGCCGGTGGCGGCGGGTCGGTCCCAGGCTCCGGCACGCCTCGGCGGTGATCGCGGTGTCGAGATTCTCCGCGGACGAGGGAATCCGTCACCTCGGTCTGGACCCGGCCGCGATCACCGTGATCCCCCACGGGGTCGACCACGACGTGTTCAAGCCCGGGCCGGCCCCCGAGCCGGAGGTCCCGTACCTGCTGCACGTCGCGGCCTGGGGTCCGCACAAGGGCTTTCCCGAGGCGCTCGAGGTGATCGCGCGCCTGGCGGACCGCGGCCTCCCCCATCGTCTGGTGCTCGCGGGGCCTCGCGACGAGTGGACACGCGCGCGCGTGCGCGAGGCCGTGGCGGCAGCACCGAGACCCGACCGCGTCGAGCTCGCCGGGTACGTCGATGATCTGCCCGCCGCGTACCGGGCCGCCGACGCGTTCGTGATGACAAGCCGCTGCGAGGGGTTCGGGCTGCCCGCGCTCGAGGCGATGGCGTGCGGCACCCCGGTCGTCGCATTCGCCAACAGCTCGATCCCCGAGGTCGTCGGCGGGGCGGCGATATTGGTGCCGGACGGCGACGCCGACGCGATGGCGGACGCGCTCGAGCGGCTGATCGGCACCCCGAGCGCCCGCGAGGAGCAGTCGGAGCGGGGGCTCGAGCGGGCCTCTTCGTTCCGCTGGGAACGCTCGATCGCCGCTCACGCCGAAGTCCTCGAGTCCGTCGCGCGGTGACCGGGCAGCGGCCACGCGTGGCGTTCGACGTCACGCCCGTGATCTCCGGGCGCACCGGAATCGCGCGGTACGTCACCCAGCTCGGGGCGGCGCTCGAGCGCGACGGCGCCGCGCTCCGCCGGTTCGCGGTCGGACGCCGGTCGTTCGCGCTCCCGCCGGGGTCGCGCCACATCCGCGTCCCGACCAGGATCGTCGAGCGGTGGTGGCGGTCGGCGCGCTGGCCACCGATCGAGCGGCTCGTCGGAGGCGCGGAGCTGGTGCACGCCACCGGGCTGCTGGTCCCGCGAACGAGGTTGCCGCTGGTCGCGACAGTCCACGACGTCGCCGCGGTCCGCCACCCCGAGCTGCACCCGGTCAGACACGTCGAACAGCAGCGAGCGCAGCTCGAGCTGCTCGACAGCGCGTCGGTGATCGTCGCCGTCTCGCAGGCGACCGCCGACGACCTGATCCACCTGGGCGTCGCTCCTGAGCGCGTCGTGGTCGCGCGACTCGGGGTGACGCCGCTGCCGGCGCCCGAAGCATCCCCGCTCGGAAGCGCCCCCGCCGGCGGCTACCTGCTGACCGTCGGCGAGACCTCGCCCCGGAAGGGCTACCCGCTGCTGCTCGAGGCGCTCTCGGCCGTCAGAACCGGCGTCGAGCTGGTGATCGCGGGCCCGCCGGCCGGCGACGAGGAACGGATCAACACGCTGATCGGCGAGCTCGGTCTGGCTTCCCGCGTGCACCGCGTCGGCGCGGTCACCGACGGCGGGCTCGCGCGGCTCTACGCTGAGGCGACCGCGCTGTGCTTCCCGAGCGTCGCCGAGGGCTTCGGGCTGCCGGTGCTCGAGGCAATGGCGGCGGGTCTTCCGGTTGTTGCCCGCGAAATTCCCGTGGCGCGGGAGCTGGCAGGCGACGCCGCGCTGCTGGTCGCCGGCGACGATCCCCAGGCGTGGACCGATGCGATCGAGCGGGTCGTCTCGGAGCCGGCGCTGCGGGAGTCGATGGCGAGCGCCGGGCGAGATCGTGCGGCCGAGTTCACCTGGCAGCGGACCGCAGCGGCAACGCTCGAGGCGTACCGGCTCGCGCTCGGCGAGCCACGGGAGCAACGGCAGGCGCCTGGGCCTTCTGGCGAACCACGCTGAACGTCGCCCCGGCGAGGCCCCAGAACGTCCATGCGACGGCAAAGTCGCTCCACGTCTGCAGGAACCAGGCCGCGAACGCGAGCCCGACGCCACCGGCCCACACTGCCGTCGTCAACGGATCGGGATCTCTGCGCGACAGGCGCCGTAGCGACAGCAGCACGGCGAGCGTCAGCGCGACGAACACGAGCATCGGGACGATTCCGAGCTCGTCCCCGATCTCGAGGTAGTTGTTCTCGGCGATCACGTCGCCGTGGACCGCGAACCGCTGACCGGTTCCGGCGCCGGTCCCGAGGCCGAGGCCGAGCGGATGGCGGCCGACCGTGTCGACCCCCTCCGAGAAGCCGTTGAGGTGGCCCGCGGTCGACTGGTCGCTCTGGCTGGTCGCGCTGCCGATCCGGTCGCTCAACCCGGAGCCCGCGATCGCGGGCACGGCGACGACGGCGAGCGCCGCGAGCAGAATCGCCACCTGCGTGCGCCAGTACCGCCCGCGCCCGGCCGCGGGCTGGAACGCGAGGAACGCGACGATCAGGGCGCCGAGGATCGCGCTCCGGGTCTGGGTCAATAGCAGCGCCGCGCCGATGATCGCCGTCGTGACGAGCACGGGCGGTGACGCGGTCCGCCGGACCGCCCGCTCGAGCCCGACCGCGAACGGCAGGATCAGGTACCAGCCGCACGTCAGCTGGTTCAGGAACACCGAGCCGATCCGGACGATCCGCGCCCCACCGACGATCCCGTAGACGCGGATGTCACCGGGGTCGGCGACGTACGTGTGGAGGATCTCCGCCTGGTAGCGGGGGTACTTGATCGTGTGTACGACGAAGGAGTTCCAGGCCGAGGAGAAAGCCGCCTCGAAGATCCCGACCGCGGCCACGACCCCACCGGCGATCAACACCGCGCGAGCCGCCCGCCGCGCGAACCCCGCGGGGAACGGCGCGTGCCGGGCGCCGAACAGCAGCAGCACGAACCCGCCCGTCTCCCGGAAGCCGAGCAGGCGGATGTTCGAGGCCGCCGGAGAGCCCGACAGGAACGCGGGCTGCAGCAGCGCGTACGCGATCGTCAGCGCGACGAACAGCAGCGCCAGCCGGTCGACGAGATCGAGCCGCCGACGGGTCGCGATCAGGTTGCGGAGGCCGGCGACGATCACCCCGAGCGCGAGCGCCTCCTTCCACGCCCCGAGGTGGCTCACGACCGAGGCAGGCATCCCGAGGTCCCACAACTTCGCCAGCACCAGCCCCTGGAAGGGCAGGAACAGGATCAGGCCGAGCAGGCTCAGGTCGGGGCGCTGCGCCGCGACCAGCACGACGATCAGGCCGACCAGCGCGGTCACGACGGTCGCCGGCGATGCGATGTGGCGCGGCGAGTAGTAGATCGCGCCGATCACCAGGACCGGCACCGTCCACACGATCCAGCCGGTCGCGATCGCGCGCAGGTCGAACCGGCGGACCCGGCTCACGCGGGTCCCCCGTCCGCGCACGAGCCCGCCTCAGAGCACGAGCGACCGCCACTCGACGGCCCCGGCGAGGAATCCCGCGAGCGTGGTTGCGTCCACGGCGGGCGCGCCGGCGGCGTGCGCCGCCGCACGGCGAAGGACCGACAGGCGCGAATCGCACCCGTCGCGGTAGATCGCTGTCTCTCGGCGTACACGGTCCAGATAAGGAACGCTCGCGAGCAGCCAGAGCTTTCGCCCCGTCACGGCGGCGAGCAATGCCCCGGCCGCCGCCAGATCGGTCTGCGCGGTCCACTCGCCGAAGAACCAGCGGCGGTAGAGGGTCGTCTCGCGGAGCTCTGGGACAAGCCGCACCAGCCCGGGCATGTCCCTGGTCCAGTGCCAGCGGTCGGCGATCGCGTCGCTAAGCCGCCCCGGGACGACCGCGTGATGGACGAGCGCCTCGGGCGCGTACGCGCTGCGCGCCCCGGTCCGCACCGCGCTCCAGGCGAACAGTGTGTCCTCGCCGATCGGGGTCCTCGTCGCCCGGCCGCGTCGGCGATCGGGCGACCACCGCCGACGTCCGGGCCGCTCGAGCGCCCAGTCGCGGAATCCACCGGTCGCGGCGAATGTCCCACGTCGCACGAACAGATTCGCGGTCTGGTAGAAGCCGCGGTCGCCCTCCACCGACAGCGTCCGGTCGAACGGGGTCCGGCCGACGGTCGGGTCCGGCTCCACGCGCCCCTGGACGAGGTCGGCCGCGGCAATCGCCTCGCCGCCCCGAGCCAGCCACTGCGGCGTCGGGAAGCAGTCGGCGTCGGTGAACGCGATCACCGGCGCGTGGGCCGCCTCGACGCCGCGGTTCCGAGCAGCGCCCGGGCCCGCGCTGTGCTCGGAGCGGATCAGCGTCGCCAGCGGGGCGAACCGCTCGACGATCGCGGGGGTGTTGTCGGTGGAGCCGTCGTCGACGACGATCACCTCGAAGGGCTCGTCGGTGTCCTGCGCGCGGAGTGCCTCGAGCGTGCGCCCGATCGTCGGAGCGGCATCGCGCGCCGGGATCACGACGCTGACGGATAGAGCGCGCTGCACGTCGACCGCGGCCCGAGGATACATGAGGGTCTGAGCGCCAGTTACGGCCTCCGAGGCCGTTGTTTGTCTGATGCCCCGGGAGGCGCAACTCGTCGAACCACCACGCCCCGCGGTCCGCGATGAGCGGCTGGGCGGGATCGCCAACGTCCGGCGCCACGTCGCCAAGGGCGTGATGATCACGGGCGCCTTCCAGGTAGGGCTGATGGCGTTGAGCGCGGCGCGGGGGCTCGTGGTGGCCGCCTTCATGACGCGCGCCGACTATGGCGTCTGGGGCCTGATCGGGTTCACGGTCTGGGCCGCGCTCGGGCTGAAGAACCAGTTCGGCGCGAACGACAAATACATCCAGCAGTCCGACGAGAACCAGGAGCAGGCGTTCCAGCGGGCGTTCACCGTCGAGCTGATCTTCGTCGCCGCCGCGGCGCCGATCGCCGCCGCGATCTCGGTCGTGTTCGCGATCGTCAGCGGCGACCCGAGGGTGCTCGCTCCGGGCCTGGTGCTGCTGCTACTGCTCCCGTCGACCGCGCTCCAGTTCCCGCTGGCGGCGTTCTACCGCCAGCTCGATTACAGGCGGCTGCGGATCTTCCAATCGGTCGATCCCGTGATCGCGTTCGCCGTGACGGTCGCGCTCGCGGTGGCCGGAGCGGGGTACTGGAGCTTCGTGATCGGGGCGCTCGCCGGGTCGTGGTCGGGTTCGCTGGTGGCGCTGCGCGCCTCGCCGTACCGGCTCCGATTGCGCTACGAGCGCGGGACGCTTCGCTCGTACGTCGGCTTCACGACCCCGCTGCTGATTTCTGCGCTGGCCGTGCTCGCGACGTTCCAGGTGATCTATCTGGTCGGGGTCGTTCCGCTCGGCCTCGCCGGCCTGGGCGCGTTCACGCTGGTCGGCAACCTGGTCCAGTTCACCGACCAGGCGGACAACGTCGTCAGCGACACGCTCTATCCCGGGGTCTGCGCGGTTCGCGAGCGGACCGAGCTGCTATCGGAAATATTCGTCAAATCGAACCGGCTGTCCTTGATGTGGGCGGTCCCGTTCGGCGTGGGGGTCGCGCTGTTCGGAGCCGACCTCGTGCACTTCGTGCTCGGCCATCAGTGGGAGCCCGCGATCCCGGTGCTGGCGATCATGGGGCTCGTCACCGCGGTCCATCACGTCGGCTACAACTGGTCGGTGTTCGTGAAGGCACGCGGAATCACGTGGCCGATGGCGGCTCAGGCGGTGCTCGTCTCCGCGGTCGTGATCGGCGCCGGGATTCCGCTGATGTACAGCGACGGGCTGGTCGGCCTGGCGCTGGCGTTCGCGATCGGCGAGGCGGTCGCGCTCTTGACGCGTAGCTTCGTGATCGCGCGTTTCTTCAACGGCATGCGGATCCTGCCCCACCTCCTGCGGGCCTTCGCCCCGACGCTGGTCGCGGTCGTCCCGATCCTGGCGGTGCGGGCCTTGGTCGGCCCGGAGCGGAGTGGCGCGGCCGCGCTCGCGCTGTTCGCGCTGTACGTCGCGCTCACGATCTTCGCGACGATCGCGCTCGAGCGCCGGCTGCTGACTGAGGCTGTCGGTTATCTGCGACGGCGGTCGCGGCCGGTCGCCGCGGTCCCCGCCTGAGGGGACGAGCGCCTGCGCTACGCCGTCAGGAATGTCGAGAACGGCGTCCCGCTGAGCGTCGCCTCGAGCTCGGAGTAGTTCGAGATCACGTCGGCGCGGGACTCGGTCCGCACCTTCTTCAGCCCGCACTCGAGCCGCGAGGGATCGGGGTCGGGTACCGAGAGGAACTCGAGGACACGGCCGAACCGCGACGGGTCGGCGACGAGCGCCTCGTACTCGACCTCTACCGTCGGGGTCCGCGTGAGCTTCAGCCACCTGCGGAACCGGCGCCGCTCGCGCTCGAGCCTCGTCAGCTCCTCGACAACCTGATCCGGGTCGAGCCGGATCCGCTCCTCGCTGCGCTCGGAGGCGAGCCACGGGATCGCCGGCCGCCCGTCGGCCGGGAGGTGGTAAAGGCCGCTCGAGGCCGCGAGCCTCGCGGAGATCACCGTGTCGAGCAGGTTGCGGCGAATCAGGTGCACGACCGGCACCCGCGCCGCCGCGGCGTAGGCGAGCACCTCGGGGCTGTGCGAGACCTGGTCGTACATGTACTTGAACCCCACGCTCAGCTCGCCCGGCTGGCCTAACAGGCGACGAAGGTACGCGACGGTCCAGTAGCGACGCGTGATCAGCGCGGGCGGCCGCGCGCGGTTGCCCACGAAGCTGGCCGCGAACTCGAAGTCGCTCGGCTCCCACATCGGCATGCCGCTTGCGTCCGGTAGGAACAGCTCGCTGTAGACCTTGAGGGACGGGTGGCTGTGCAGCATCTCCTGGACCCAGCTCGAGCCGGTTCGCTGAGTTGCGAGCAGGATGAACGACATCGGGCCCTCCTCAGTCGCGCCGCAGTAGCACGCAGCAGAACTGCGTGCCCTCGCCGACGATCCGCTCGACCCGCATCGACCCGTCGGCCGCCGCCGCGCGCAGCGCGTCGAGTTCGACCATTGACCCGCGCCAGCGCCGGTCGTGCTGGCCCTTGGGGGCGCGCCCCGCCGCCGCCAGCAGCGCCCGCTTGACGCCACTGAGCGCGGGGCCCCCGGTGTGGATCCTCGGGTTGTTCGAGATCTGGAACGCGGCCCATCCGCCGGGGCAAAGGACGCGACCGATCTCACGCACGTACGACAGCGTGATCTCCGGGTCGGGGATGTGCTGGAAGACGACGTGTGACACGCACGCGTCGACGGAGCCCGACCAGATCCCGTCGAGCGTCGATCCGTCGCCCCGCACCCACTCGACGTTCGACAGCGCGCCGTTGTGTTCGCGGGCCAGCTCGAGCATCCGCTCGGACACGTCGAGCGCGACCACCGCCCGGGCACGCTCGCTCAGGACCCGGGTGAGCCGCCCGACGCCGCACCCGATCTCGAGCACAGAGTCGCTGCGCTCGACCGCCGCCCCCAGCGCGGACAGCAGCAGATCGAGCTCACGCTCCCCGTCCGCCCAGAACCTGTCGAGGTCCGGGTGGCCGTACTCCATCCGGTTGTCGACGAAGAAGAACGCGTCCTCCTCCGCCCGCTGATCCCAGAAACTCCGCATCTCCGACGCCATCAGCTCACCTCCATCGCGGGTTGCCTCCGTGCCCACGGACGGAGCCTCGAAACCAGCCACCGCCGCCCGTCTTCGTAGCCGAGCTCGACGAGCATCTCGCCGGCAGCGCGGCTGAAGCGGACCGCGTCGCGCGCGCTCAGCTCATCGCGCCAGGTCCGGTTGCGAGCGCCGCCACGGAACCCGCTGCGGTGCGCGAGTTCGCCGTAGGAGGACAGCTCGGTGTCGCCGCTGATGCGGTCGAGCAGCGCGTCGTCGTACGGAATCCCGGCGAACGAGAACAGCGTGCGCATCCCCGCGACCGGGTCGGCGCGCAGCTGCTCGTAACGGATCTCGAGATACCGGTCTCCGAGGAACTCCCGGTGCGCGCGGACGCGCCGCACCTGGCGCCGCCACGCCTCCGCGCGGAACTCGATCGGCAGCCCGACCCCCATCGTCGGGTCCCAAGTCTCAGCCGCCCGCCGCATCGACAGGGCCACGTCGCGGCCGTCGCGAACGACGTGGACGAATCGGGCGTCCGGAAGCAGGATCGCCGTCGCGAGCACGTCGAGCGGCTCCTTGACGACGAGGAAGCGGTGCTCCTGGCTCGCGCTGCGCGCCAGCCACCCGGCGACGAGCGCGCCGAGGTCGTTGACCATCTCCTGGTAGCGCAGCATCTGCACGGCGCCGAACGGAGCGTCGACCCGCTTTCCCCACCCCTCCTGCTCCGACGCGCTCCAGTACGGCTGCGCGAGCAGGCTCGTGACCCCGCGCGTCTGGCTGAAGATCCAGCTCTCGCAGATCGCGCGGACGTGCGGGTGGCGCTCGAACAGCTCAAGCGTCCAGGTCGTGCCCGACCGTGCGCACCCGCAGATGAACGTCGGCGGCGCGTCGAACCGATCGAGCGCCCGCGGCATCTTCAGGGTGCGCGGATCGAGCCCGGCGGCGGCCGGCTCGACCGTCGGCTCGGGCGCCGGGTCCCACATCTGCGCGCGTCGCCAGCGAGGCTCGCGCCGACGGAGGCGGCTTGGAAAGTGCATCGAGCACATAACGTTCCACGCGACCGATACCTGCCAGAACTCTTGAACGAACCCGACACGCAACCCAGGCCCGTGACGATCGCGGTCGTCTCGTGGAACACCCGGCCGCTGCTCGAGCGGTGCCTGGAGTCGGCGCGGGACGCGTCCGACGCCGGGCTTGCCGACGTGTGGGTACTCGACAACGCCTCCTCGGACGGCTCGCCGGAGCTCGTGCGCGAGCGGTTCCCGTGGGTGCGGCTGATCGCGTCCGAGCAGAACCTCGGCTTCGGCGCCGGGGTCAACGAGATCGCGGCGCGCACGCGCTCGAGCTGGATCGCACCGGCCAACGCCGACATCCGGCTGACCCCCGGCGCGCTGGAGCGGCTGCTCGTCGAGGGCGAGCGTCATCCCGAGGCCGCCGCCGTCGCGCCGCGCCTGATCCTCCCCGACGGCGGCACGCAGCACTCCGTGTACCCGTTCCCGACGATCCCGTTCACGCTCGCCTACGTCGTCGGGGCGACGCGCGCAAGCGACCGCCTGGCTCGCCACTGGTGCATCGAGCAGGGGTTCGACCCGGACCGCGGGCGCGAGGTCGCGTGGGCGGTCGGCGCATTTCTGCTCGTCCGCAGGCGCGCGTGGGATCAGGTCGGCGGCTTCGACTCGGGGCAGTGGATGTACGCCGAGGACCTCGACCTCGGCTGGCGGCTGGCCCGCCGCGGTTGGAAGGCTCGGTACGTACCGGAGGCGAGGGTCCACCACGAGGAGTCGGCCGCGACCACGAAGGCGTGGGGCGACGATCGCCATCAGCGCTGGCACGCGAGCACGTATGCGTGGATGGCGCGCAGGCGCGGGCTGGCCGTCGCGCGGGCCGTCGCCGCGATCAACGTCGTCGGGTTCGCGCTCCGGAGCCTGGTTGCGCTTCCGGGCGCGCTGCTGGGGTCCGGTTCGGCGCGCGCAGCACGCCGCAACGCGCTGAACGCGGCGCGCGCGCACCGCGTCGGGCTCGCGCCCCGCTCGGCGCTCGAACGCGTCTCGTAGCGGCACGGACGCCCGGACTCCGCATCTACACTGCGCGCGATGCCAGCGGCGGCTCCGGGATTCATCGAGGGGCTGGCGCGCTATCCGATGCGCCGGATCGCGCTCCGCGCGAAGCTCACACGGCCCTACTGGCGCGCCCGCTTCCACGCGTTCGGCGAGCACGCGATCGTCCACCGGCCGGGGAGCGTGTTCGGCGCCCACAAGATCTCGATCGGGTCGGCCTCGCTGATCCTCGCGGGCAGCTACCTGTCGGTCGAGACCCCGGCGTGGGAGACGGCGGGGCCCGTGCTCACGATCGGCGACCGGGTCGGCATCCGCCCGTACTGCATGATCTCCGCGAGCGAATCGATCGTGATCGAGGACGACGTGATCATCGGCGCCTTCAGTAGCCTGATCGACTCCGATCACACGTTCGCGGAGGGTCGGCCGAACGTGATGCACAACTCGGTGGTGACCGGGCCGATCCGGGTCGGGCGCGGCACCTGGCTGGCCGAGCGGGTCGCGGTTTTGCGCGGGGCGTCGATCGGCCGCTGCTGCATCGTCGGCGCCAACAGCGTCGTCCGGGGCGAGCTGCCCGA
Organism: uncultured Solirubrobacterales bacterium; assembly: GCA_963788565.1. Classification (GTDB taxonomy): domain Bacteria; phylum Actinomycetota; class Thermoleophilia; order Solirubrobacterales; family Solirubrobacteraceae; genus Palsa-465. Next base: position 239,340 of record CAWBHJ010000005.1, read on the forward strand.
TTACGCGATCGCGGTCGGCTCGCCCGCGAAGGTGGTCGGCGAGGTGACGGGGGTCGACGCGGATGCGCCGCCGTTCGCCGAGCGCCTGTGGTGAGCGAGCCGATGCCGGAGCTGAGCATCGTGATCCCGACCGCGGGGCGGTCCGAGACGCTGGCCGACGTGATCGCGGGGATCGAGCGCCAGCGGCCTGCGGTCCCCGACATCGAGCTCGTCGTCGTCGTGGACGCGCGCGGAGCGGGCGAGCAGGCCGCGGCGCTCGCGTCGGTCGAGCGCGACTTCCCGGTCCGGGTGCTGAGGGCCGAGCGCGCCGGCGCGTCCGCAGCTCGCAACCTCGGCTGGCGCTCAGCGCGAGCGCCGCTGATCCTGCTCCTCGACGACGACATCGTCCCGACCCCGGGCCTGGTGGCGGAGCACCTCGAGCGACACCGGCGCGAGCCGGCCGTCGAGGTCGGCGTGCTCGGGGCGGTCCACTGGTCGCCGCGGGTGAAGGTGACCCCGTTCATGCGCTGGCTCGAGGACGGCGTGCAGTTCGACTACTCGACGATCGACTCCGATGAGGCCGAGTGGCAGCGTTTCTACAGCTGCAACGCGTCGGTCAAGCGCGAGCTGCTCGAGCGGGTCGCGGGATTCGACGAGGAGCGGTTCCCGTTCGGTTACGAGGACCTCGAGCTCGCGCGGCGGATGTCCGAGCACGGCTTCCGGCTGCTGTTCGACGAGGACGCGGTCGGCGAGCACCTGAAGACCGAGACGCTCGAGACGTGGCGACTGAAGCTGGCGAGGATCGCCGCCGCCGAGCGACGGTTCACCGAGCTCTACCCGGGCGAGTACGCGTATTTCTACGAGCGGTTCCGGGTCGCGGCGGAGCAGCCGGCAGCCCGCGGCCGCTCGGGCAGCCTCGCCGCGGTCGTGCCGCGCGGCGTCCCGTGGCTCGGCCGGTTCGTGTGGCGCAGCTACGACCTCGTCTGCTGCCAGAGCCTGGCTCCGGATTTCATGGCTGCCTGGGATGCCGCCGGCTGACCCCGCGCCCCCGGCGCGTGTGCTGCTCGTCTGTTCCGGGCTCGACCACGCGCACCGCGGATTCGAGACGTTCGCCCGCGAGTGCTTCGAGGCGCTCCGCGACGAGCCGTCGCTCGAGCTCGAGCTGATCAAGGGCAGCGGCCCGCGCGGCTGGCGCGAGCGGTCGATCCCGAGCGTCCGCCGTGACAGCGCGGTCGCGCGCGGCCTCGGCCGCGCGCTCGACGCGCGGTCGTTCCGGATCGAGGCGTTCGCGTTCGGGTTGACGCTGCAGCCGCTGCTCGCGCGCCGGCGGCCCGACGTCGTCTTCCTGAGCGAATGGGACACCGCCCGGGTGCTCGCGGCGAGCAGGTCGCTGCTGCGCCAGCGGTTCAAGCTGGTGCTGTCGAATGGCACCCTCGCCGGCGAGGGCTTCGACCATCTCGACCGCGTCCAGGACCTGACGCCGGCCGCCCACGAGTACGTGCTGGCCCGCGGCGCCGATCCTCGCCGCCACGTGGTGTTGCCGCTCGGCTTCGACATCCCGCCGCAACTCGTGTGGCCGTCCGACGAGCAGCGGCGCGCGCTCCGCGCGCGGCTCGGGCTTCCGCCGGACGCGACGATCGTCGTCAGCGTCGCGGCGCTCAATCGCTACCACAAGCGGCTCGACTATCTGATCGAGGAGATCGCGTCGCTGCCCGAGCCGCGCCCGTTCCTGCTGCTCGTCGGCCAGCAGGAGGAGGAGACCCCGGGCCTGCGGACGCTGGCGCGCGAGCGGCTCGGCGAAGACGGGCACAGCATCCGCACGGTCGCGCCCCCGGAGGTCGCCGATCACGTTCGGGCGGCCGACATGTTCGTGCTCGCGTCGACCTTCGAGGGGCTGCCGCGAGCGCTCGTCGAGGCATCGGCGCTGGGACTGCCATGCCTCGTCCACGACTACGCGGTGACGGAGTTCGCGCTCGGCCCGCTCCGGCACGCGGCCGACCTCCGGCAGCCGGGGGCGCTGGCGGGACTGGTCGCCGGCGTGAGCCCGTCAGACCGCGAAGGCGACCGCGCCGCCGAGCGCCACCGCTACGCCTACGAGAACTTCAGCTGGGACCGGCTCCGGCCGCGCTACGTCGAGCTGCTGCTCGACGTAGCCGGGAAGCTGCCTTCGGCGTAGAGCTTCGCCGAGCTCGAGATCATCCGCGCCTCACGGATGAAGTCGGGGTTCTCGACGAGCGCGCGGGGCCGCTCCCAGCGTGACCCGCGCGGCGTCACCACGGTGATCGCATCCGTCAGGAAGCGGCCGTACTCCCACGCGATCTTCTCCTGCGCGACGCATGCGAGCCCGGCCTCCTCGCAGGCTCGTGCGAACCATTCCGCCGACGGCGTCTGCGCCCGCCATGCGTACAGGTTGACGAGCACACCCCTGGCGCTGAGCGGCTTGCGCCACCGTTCCGGGACGCGCCGCGCGAGTGCCGCGCGGGCCCGCAGCTCGGCCATGTTCGAGTGGTGGATGAAGCCGACCCCGTCGGGCTTCAGTACCCGCGAGAGCTCGCGCGCGTACCCCGCGAGCGCGTCCGCCTCCGCGTGGACGAGCGAGTCGAAGCTGAACGCAAGATCGACGCTGCGGTCGGCGACGCCCGGCAGTGAAGCGCCGTCGTTGACGTGGTAGGTGATGTTTGTGTCTGCGGCGAACCGCTCGCGACACGCGTCGATGCAGTTCTCAGCGAGATCGACGAGGATCAGCTCGTCGCACCGTCCCTTCAGGTACTGCGTCCACCGACCGTGGCCGGGGCCGAGCTCGAGGATCGTCGCGGCGGGTAGGAACGCGTGCAGCCGCGGCAGCAGCGTCCCCCACCACTGCGCTTCGGCGCTCCCCCACGGTCCGGACCATTCGTCGCCCTCCGCCGTCCAGCTCGCGGCGGCGTTCCAGGTCTCGACGTTTTCCTTGATCTCCGGCATGTGACTATTTGGTTGCGACGGCGTGCACGGTCATCCCCAGCAGCGACGGGTACCGGGCCTCGGCGGCCCGGTACGCGCGGCTGACGCCGAAGTTCGTCGGCCGGGTCGTGAGGTGATCGAGGAAGCAGCCGCCGTGCGCGCCGACCTCGACGCGGGCGAAGCCGGCCTGCTCGAGCATCCGCCCCAGCGTCGCCGGCGTGAAAAAGCGGATGTGGGGGTCGCGCCACGGCTGCTCGATCGCGAGCGCGTCGCCGAGCGGGTTCCAGATCCCGCGCATCATGTTCAGCCGCAGGCGCCAGTACGCGACGTTCGGCGCCGAGATGATCAGCCGGCCGCCCGGGCTCAGCACACGGTGGATCTCGGCGGCGGCGCGATGCGGCGAGAACAGGTGCTCGACGACCTCGATGCAGATCGCGACGTCGAACTGCCCGTCGCCGAGCGGCAGCGCCGCCGCATCCTCGATCACCTCCGCGTCGAGCCCGGACGCGCGCGCCAGGCCGACCGCGTGCTCCGACACGTCGACGCCCTTGTACGAGGCGGCGTGCGAATTGACCGACTGCGCGTACGACTGGCCCGCGCCGCACCCGACGTCGAGGACCCTGGAGCTCGAGCCGATGCTCAGCTCGAGCAGCCCGCCGAGCACCTCTCCCGGGTCGTAGTGGGGCGTGACGTCTGCCGACCAGTAGCGCTCGTAGTAGTCCCGTACCTGATTCGCATCCTGTTCGACGGTCATCGCGGCGGTGATCTTAGTGGCGCCGTTATCGCGCACGCACCAGTTCGGCCCACGCCGAGCCGGCCACCCGTGCGGCGTAGGAGAGCCGGGCGAGCCGGACCATTCGGCGCCACTCCGCCGGGTCCAGGCGGTCCGGAGAGTGGCCGATCTCCCGCAGCGCACGATCGCCGACCAGCGCCGGGAGCGGATCGCGCCACGCCCGGTACCCGGCGCCGAGGCGATAGAAGGCCTGGTTGACCGAGTAGCCGTGGCGGAAGCACCGCTCGAGCAGCGGGCGGAGCTCGCGCTCGGCGTCGTGGTCGACGACCGCGCCGCCGCAGTACGCGAGCTCGAGGCCGGCGGCGCGCGCACGGAAGCAGAAGTCGACGTCCTCGCCGATGTGCCGCCAGGTCGGGTCAAAGCCGCCGATCCGATCGAACGCAGCGGCTCCGACCAGCAGGTTCGCGGTCGCGGCCCAACCCTGCCCGACCCACGCCTCCTGCCCGAACCGCCACATCGACTCGTACCGCTCGATCGGATTCGGCGGCTCGCGGACCCGCACGCGCACGTCGCCCGCGACCAGCGGCGCGAGCGAGCGGCAGCCGTGGAGCGCCTCTAGCCACTCGGGGGCTGCGACGCAGTCCGCGTCGGTGAACGCGTACAGATCCGACCGGGCGGCGGCCGCGCCCGCGTTGCGAGCGCGGGAGCGGTTCGCGATCGCCTCCCGCACGACCCTGGCGCCGTGCGCCACCGCCACCTGAGCCGTGCCGTCCGACGAGTCATTGTCGACGACGATCACCTCGAACCGGTCGCGAGCGAGCGTCTGCGCGTCGAGGCTCCGCAGCAGCTCGGGGATCGAGTGCTCGCCGTTGCGGACCGGGACGATCACGCTGATCTCGGGAGCGGGCGCGGTCTCTGGCATCGTCGCGGTGAAGCTACTCATCACCGCCCCAGCCTGCGCTACCGTTCCCGACCGCCTATGGGGATCGCCTCTGAACCGGGGATCGACCGCACCGAGCTGGAGCGGCGGATTGCCGGCAACCACGACTGGTATCACACGATTGAGCTGGCTCCGGGACTCGTGACTCCGGGCCGGGTCGACACACGGCCGGTCGTCTCGCGAGTGCCGATGCCGGCCTCGCTGGCGGGAAAGCGGTGCCTCGACATCGGGACCTGGGACGGATTCTGGGCGTTCGAGATGGAGCGCCGCGGCGCCGCCGAGGTTCATGCAGTCGACGTTCCCGATCCCTACAGGTGGGACTGGCCGGCACGGGCGCGGATCCGCGAGTCCTACGACGGCGGCAAGGAGAACCTCGAAGCGATCAAGCGCCAGGGCAACGGCTTCCCGATCGCCAAGGAGGCGCTCGGCTCGTCGGTCGAGCGCCACGAGCTGACCGTCTACGAAATTTCTCCTGAGACGCTCGGCACGTTCGACTTCGTGTTCGTCGGGTCGCTGCTGCTTCACCTCCGCGACCCCGTCGGCGCGCTCGAGCGGATCCGCACCGTCGCGCGCGATCAGATCGTCTTCAACGACTGCTTCGAGTACGTGCTGACCAAGCTGCTGCCCCGAACCCCGTTCGCGCGGCTCGACGCCGACGATCGTGTCTGGTGGTGGCAGCCGAACCTGGCGGCGCTGCATTCGATGATCGAACAGGCGGGATTCGAGATCCTCGAGCGCGGCAGCCCGTACTTCGTCCCGTTCGGGTCGGCCTACGTGCCGCCGCCGCAGGGCCCGCGCGACACGCTCAGGCGGTTGCGCACCCCCCGGGGATGGGAGGAGCTCGTGCTTTACCGGCGCGGGATCGCCCACGCCGCGGTACGGGCGCGGCCGCTCGCCGCCTGATTCGGCCGCTAACGGAGCTTGTTCTAAGCGCCGCTTAAGGAGTGGCCGTGACCAAAAGTTTCGGCTCGCCGCTCCGTTTTCTTTGACAGGAGATGACGACCGAGCCGACCACGCCTGCCGCGCGGTACCTGACGCTGGGCGACTATCTGCGGGTTCTTCGCCGCTACTGGCCGATGATCGCGGTGATCGCGCTCATCGGCGCCGCGGCGGGCTACGCCACCGTGATCGGGCAGAAGCCGGTCTACCAGGCGAGCGCCGAGGTCACGTTCCAGGATCCGTCCCAGGCCCTCAGCGTGGTCGGCCTCGGCTCGAACGCGCCCCAATCCCCAGCCGCCCTGGCGTCGATCAACGCCGAGACGGTCACCGGTCACGCCGTGATCAGCGAAGTCAAGCGGCGGCTGAAGACGGGCGACTCGGTCGGCGCGCTCGGGGGCGCGATCACCACGCAGGTGTCCCCGCAGTCGGGAATCCTCCAGATAAGCGCCACCGGCTCGTCCCCGGCGGCGGCCGCGAACCTCGCGAACACCGCCGCCTCCGTACTGGTCTCCCAGGACAACGCGAACGCGCGGGGCCAGTTCGCCAAGCTGGCGTCGGACATCCGCGATCGGATCGCGAAACTGCCTCCGGCTCTCAGATCCGCGTCGCCGGCCAGCCCGCTGACGTATTACGAGAACGAGCTCGCTCGGCTGCAGACGCTCGGCACGTTCGCTTCCAGCGCGCAGGTCGCGAAGCTCGCGCAGCCCCCCGCCGCGGCCAGCTCGCCGCACAAGTCCCAGAGCGTGCTCATCGGACTGGCGCTCGGGCTGCTGCTGGGGATCGTCGCGGCGTTCATCCGCGACGCGATGGATCGGCGGCTGCGCGGCCCCGAGGACATCGACTCCTCGTTCCAGCTGCCGCTACTCGGCTACGTCGGCAAGCGCGGGATGGGACAGGTCACGTACATGACGGGCGGCTCGGGCGGCCGGCGGGACGTCGACCTCGAGCAGTTCCGGATCTTGCGACGCAACCTCGAGCTGCTCGACCACCAGCAGCCGCCGCGCTCGATCCTGGTGACGAGCACCGTTGCCGGCGAGGGCAAGACAACTGTCGCGAGCTCGCTCGCGTTCGCGATGGCGGCCGCCGGCAAGCGGACGCTGCTGGTCGACTGCGACCTGCGGCGGCCGGCGCTCGCCGACCGATTGGGGATTCCGAAGGCCCCGGGGATCAGCGAATACCTGGCGGGGACGGCTTCGCCGGACGAGATCCTGAGGACGATCTCGTTCGCGGACGGGACGGTCGCGCTGAACGGAGGCTCCACCAACGGCCACGGCCACTCCACCGCCGGCCAGCGGCTGGTCTGCATCCCGTCGGGCACGCCGCCGCCGAACGCGGCGGAGCTGCTGGGCTCGTCCCGGTTCAAGGAGTTCATCGCACAGGTCAGCGAGACGTATGACGCGATCGTGCTCGACTCGAGCCCGCTGCTCGCCGTCGCCGACACGCTCGAGATGCTGCCCGAGGCCGACGCGGTCCTGATCTGCGCACGCGAGTCGCGCACCACCCGCGGTCATGCGTCCGCGGCGAGAGCGGCGCTCAGCCGGCTCCCCGCTCGGCCAATGGGAGTCGTTGTCACCGGCGTCAGTGAACGCGGTGCCCGCGAACAGCTGTATGTCTCCTCGTACTGATAAGGGTGAGCCCGGACGGTATTCGTATGAGACCACCGATGGGGTGAGCGGTCGGGTGGTATAAGCGGTTGCGGCGGAACGGGAGGCCGGCGATCAGAAACGGATTCAGACAGGGAGCCGTGCGCGCCGCGATCGCGGCGACCGCGATATTGCTCGCGCTACCCGCGGCCGCCGGCGCGTACAGCACGAGGTCGGGCTACGTGGCGACCGACTACGTGACCGGGTTCCCGGAGTCACCCATCAATAGCTGGGGACCGATCGGGATCGCGTTCGACAGCTCGGACAACTTGTACGTCGCCGACACTGTGGATGGCAACGTCTACCGGTTCCAGCCCGGCGGCGGCGCCGCCTCCGATGCGACTCGGCTGACCCCGTCGCCGATCCCCGGGAAGATCACCGGCCTCGCCGTGTCCGGGGCGGGGAGCGTGTACGTCGCCCGCTACTCGGCCGGGGACATCGTCCAGCTCGACCCGGATACCGGGGAGGTACTCCGCACAGTTGCGAGCGTGCCGTGCGCGACCGGGCTGGCGATCGATCCCGCCAGCGGCGATCTGTTCGTATCCCAGAACGGATGCGGCTCGGCGGTCTTTCGCGTGTCGCACTTCGCGACCGGCGCCGGCACGGTGAGCGTGTACACGCGGGCCCCGGGCGTCGACGGACTTGCGTTCGACAACGTCAGTGGCGACCTGTACGCGGAGAGCGATGGCCACGTCCTGCGGATCGACGGGACCCGAAGCCTGGCGCCCGGCCACATCGACAGCATCGCGAAGGTCCCGGGGGCGGACGGGCTCGCGTTCGGAGCGCACTCGTCCGGGAGGCCGTCGTACCTGGTCGCGAACCGCAACAACGGGACGGTGACCCGTGTCGCCTTCGGACTCGGGCTGATCCCGTCGACGACCGACATCTTCGCCGGCGGCAGCCGCGGCGACTTCGCAGCGGTCGACTCGAACGGCTGCCTCTACATCACCCAGTCGGCGAGCATCGTCAAGATCGGCCGCGTCGGTCAGTCGTGCGGGCTTGAGCCGAGCAACCCCGGGTTCGCCCCGCAGGTCGGGCTGAGCGTCAGCGCGCACGCGGTCGCCGGCGGCGGCGCGGGCGCACATGCGAAGGCGTGCGTCAAGGTCGGCTCGCTCCAGCTGCGCGTCAGCCAGCGGGGCCGGGTGCGCCTGCGCTCGGCGGCGGTGTACGTGAACGGGAAACGTGTAAAGCAGCTCCGCGGCGCCTCGGTGACGCGGTCATTCACCTTGAAGAACCTTCCGAAGTCGTCATTCACCGTGAAGATCGTGGCCGTCACGACGTCCCGCAAGCGGCTGTCGAGCAGCAAGTACTACGCCAATTGCAGCAAGCCGCCGGTCCGAAAGTGCACCGCCGCGGTCACCGTCCAGGTTCCGCAGCGCCGCGGCGCGCGCGCCGTCAAGGTCGTCGAGTTCGCCGGCGGCCGCCGCGTCCGCACGGTCCGCGGGCACAGCATCAAGCGGGTCAAGCTCAACCATCCGCCGCACGGGAAGTTCACGCTCAAGCTCGTGACGAGCTACTCCCACGGCAAGAGCGCGACCACCCGCCACCAGTACCCGGCCTGCTCGAAGTAGCTAGGCGCGTTTGTGCGCCGCGCGGTGATGCCTCGGCTTGTGCTTGTGCTTCTTCGGCTTGTGCTTGTGCCGAGGGGCCGGCTTGCGCTGGACCTTCGGCTGCGGGCCGCATAGCGCGAGCGTCGGCTCCGGCGCCGCGATCGCGAGCGCCTTGAACCACGTGCTCCCGGCGAGCTTGAGCGTCGTCGAAAGTGTCGACAGGTCGATCAGCCCGAAATCCCCGGAGCTGTCGCCGGGGTTGATCCAGTCGTACGGCTCGAGCAGCCGGATCCCGCAATCGGACCTCGACAGCTGCTGGCCGACCGTGTTCATCATCCACGCGCGCCAGACCTCGCGTCCGGGGTCGCCGCTGGTCCAACCGAACTCGGTGATGTCGATCGGCGCCGCGGCTTCCCCGAGCGCGGTCAGCACCTGACGGAAGTGGACCGTCCACTTGACCGCGTCGGCCGCGGTCGTCCCGTACGGGTGCAAACCGAACCCGTCCACGTTCCCGCGCAGGCTCGGCTGGGCGGCGAACATCTGGGACACGTATTGCGCCGGATAATCCTTGCTCGGATCGTACGACTGCGAGTCGTCGGCCAGCCCGCCGACGATCACGCTCGCGGAAGGATCGGCGGCGTGGATCGCGGTCCGCGCGGCCGTGTACAGCGTCGCGAACCGCGCCGGGGCGACGTAGTAGGTCTGGTTGTTCTCCTCGTCCCAGATCTCGAAGATCTGAGCCGGGTAGTAGGGCAGCTTCGGGTTCTGCTTCCAGAAGGTCCCGCCCGCGCCGTAGCGGGCCGCGACCGCCTGCGCGAACGCCGCGTAGGTGGAATCGCTGGTGGGCGCGCAGAAGCCGGGGCACGTCTTCGCCCACCACACGGAGAAGTCGATCAGCGGCTGCCAGGTGAGGTGGTGGTTCGCGAGCGTGCTGACCCACGAGTCGAACCCGGTGAAGTTGAACGCGTGGCCGGTGGGGCCCGGCGGCGCCGGCTCGATGTCGGCCCACGGCGCGTCACTGCGGACGACCTTCACGCCCGCCGCCGCCATCGCGGCAAGCTGCTGGTCGCGCTGCGGCGGCGTCATCTTGAACACCGTCCACCCGTTCATCCCGATCACCGCGTGCGGCGCCGAGGCGGCGGCGGCCACCGCCGCCGGGCCCGACGGACTCGGGCTCGCGGTCGCGTTCGCCCCCGATGCGCCCGCACAGGCGAGCGCCAGCAGCACCAACAGCGTCCGGCGGAGTTCCCCGGCCCGATACCTGAAAGCTCGACTAGAAGTGCCCATCCCCAAGCTGTTAACGACACGGGCGCGCGTGACTTTCACCTCCCGCGTCCCTGGACCGAGCGAGAGCCTCCCCGGGCCGTTGTAATCCAACGCGGACGCTCGTCCTTTTTTCGTACCAGGCCGTGCAAGACGGCGCGCGTTCGATCCGTTTTGTCAATGTGGCATTGGGCGCGGGAGCGGCAAGCCGAGCGACTGGCGGGACGGTCGAGCCTCAGGGCACGGCAACCGTCGCGGTGTGCTCACCCGACCGCACGCTGCTGGCGCGGATCGAGGCGACGCTCGAGCTCGGCGAGTACGACGTGGCGCTCACGTGTGACTCGACTCACGAGTTGCTCGCGGAAGTGCTCCGCGAAGCGCCGGCGGTCGTCGTCCTCGCGTTCGCGTTCGAGCCCTTCGCCCCGGCCGCCGATGTGGAGCACATCAGGAACGAGCTCGCCGGCGTGCCGCTCGTGCTCGTCGCCTCCGGGTTCGTCGGCAGCTCGTGCCGGCGGCTGGTGCAGGCCGGCCTCGAGGGGCTCGTCCACGATCGGCAGCTCGAACACGCGCTGGTGCCGACGATCGACGCGGTCATCTCCGGGCAGCTGTGCGTTCCCGCGCCGATGCGGGCGACGATCGCGCAGCCGGTCTTCAGCCACCGCGAGAAGCAGGTGCTCGAGCTGCTGTTGGCCGGGCTCACGAACGGCGAGATCGCCGCACGGCTGTTCCTGTCGGAGAGCACCGTCAAGAGCCATCTCGCGTCAAGCTTCCGCAAGCTCGGTGTCTCCTCGCGCGCGGAGGCCGCAAGCTCCGTCCTCGCTCCCGACTCCGGGCTGGAGCTGCGGGGACTCGCGGTCAACCCTCCCGACCCCACGACAGCCGCCGTCTGAACGGGACGCAGCGCAAGAGCCGATGACCGTCACGGCAGCCACGCTCTCGCCCGAGCCGCTCGGCCTCGAATCCGTCGAGCCGCGGCCGCTGACTGCCGAGGTCGTGCTGATCACGCGCAACTCGAGAGACGAGCTGGCCGCCTCGCTGCCGGCGATCCGCGACGCCGCCGCGTTCGCCGGGGCACCGCTGCTGTTCGTCGATCTCGGGTCGACCGACGGGACTCAGTCATTCGCGGCCGGCCACACGCCCGGCGGCCGGGCGGCGTGGCTCAGCGAGCGCGACGGGGTGATGGATGCGCTCGCCGCCGCCGCGGCGGCGTCGCGGGCAGACGTGCTCGTGGTCCTCACCCCCACGCTCGAGCCGGCCTCGCCCGATTCGTTCGCGGCGCTCGTCGAGCATCTCGATCGCCACCCCTACGCGGGTATCGCGGCGCCGGCGCTGCGGGCGGGCACGGGCGAGGTGCTTGACACGACCCGGCCGGCCCCGCGTCCCCGCGAGTACTCGCGAGTCGAGTGGGTGCTCGACGAAGCGTTCGCAATCCGCCGCACGGACCTCGAGGATGCGCTCCGCTGCTGTAAGCGCGCTCAGCCACCGGTCGAGGACCTGGCGATGTGCCTGCAGCTTCGCCGTCGCGGCATCGAGCTGCACTACGTGCGGACGGTCGAGTTGCGCGACACCGGCGGCCGCGCCGCCGTGCGCGTCGGCCGTCCGCTGCGCTCCTCGGCGCGCGACTGGGCGCGTTTGATGCTCCGTCATCCGGGCTACGCGCTGAGGCTCGCGGGCAGGCGGAGGCTGGCGAGGAGGTTCGGCCGCGCGCTGATGCGGGTATTCGAAATCTTCATCGCGTCGCTGCTGCTGACGCTGCTCTCGCCGCTGCTGCTCGCGATCATGATCGCGATCCGCCTCGATTCGCCCGGACCGGTCCTGTTCCGGCAGGTCCGCCTCGGGCGCGGCGCGCACGCGTTTCCGGATGAACAAGTTCCGGACGATGCGCCACGACGCCGACTCCGCCGCGCACGCCCGCTTCGTGCGCGAGATGATCTCGAAGCGGCTGCGGTCGGAGCCGGGGTCCGGCGACGGCGACGGGGCCCGGATCTACAAGGTCCACCCGGATCCACGCGTGACGCGCGTCGGGCGCTTGCTGCGCAGGACCAGTCTCGACGAGCTTCCGCAGCTGATCAACGTGCTCCGGGGCGAGATGACGCTGGTCGGCTTCCGGCCGCCGATCCCCTACGAGGTCGCGGAGTACCCGGCCTGGTACCACCGCCGGTTCGACGGCCGGCCCGGGATCACCGGCCTCTGGCAGGTCAGCGGCCGCAACGAGCGCACGTACGAGGACATGGTGCGGCTCGACATCGAGTACCTCAACCGGCGCAACTGGCTGTTCGACCTGTGGCTGCTCGCCCGCACCGTGCGGGTCGTGTTCGGGGGCCGCGGAGCGGTCTGAGCGCGGTCAGGCCGCGTGGAGGTCTGAGAGTGCGAACCCGGGCGCGGCACCGAACTCCTTGGAGAGCCTCGCGCGGAACGTCGAGTAGCGCCGCAGCGCCTCGCTGCGCCGGCCGGCGACCAACAGCACGCGCAGCAGCTCCTTGTGGATGTCGGAGTCGAATGGCTCGAACTCCGCGAGCCGGTCGAGGTGCTTGACCGCGGTCGCGTGGTCCCCCTGCGCGAGCGCGATCTGGGTCATCGCTCGCAGGCTGTCGGTCGCCATCGCGCGCAGCCGGTCGCGCTCCGGCATCGCCCACTCGGCGTACGGCTCGTCTTCGAGCAGATCGCCTCGGTAGAGCGACATCCCCAGCTCGAGCAGCTGGGCCGCTCGGTCCGCGTCGCCCAGGTCGGCCGCCGCGAGGCCGTCGCGAACTGCTTCGGCGAACGTGTCGGCGTCGATCCGCACGTGGCGGCGGTTGATCGCATAGCCACCCCTGACGGTGACGACGAACGTCGACGGGGCCCGCGGCGGGCGGTCGGGCTCGAGCTTGTCGCGGAGCCCGTGGATGAAGTGCCTGACGCTCGACAGCGCCTGCCGGCCAGAAGACGGCCACAGGGCCTCGGCGATCTCGTCGGCCTGGACGACCCGGTCGCGCTCGCAGACGAGGTACTTGAGGATGTGGCCGGGGCGGTGCTGGAGCCAGCTTCCTCCCAGCGGCCCTTCGCTCGAGTCGACCCGGATCCGCCCGAGCGCCTTGATCGTCAGCTCCGGGCCCTTGATCCAGTGCGGGTCCGATCGGCGCCGGCGGTCACGGGCGTCTCCCGGCCTCAGGTGAAGCAGCACGCCCGAGCCCAGCCCGAGCGGCACGACCGTCACCCAGAAGGCGCTCACCGCCGAGCCGGGGGGTGTGTCGATCCGGATCTCCGGCAGGTTCTCGCCCGTCTGCGAAGCCCGCTGGACCAGGCAGCCGTGGGCGCACGGGCCTCCCGCCCGCCGGCAGGAGAACATCTCGTGGCAGACGGTCGGCGGCGCGTGGGTGGGGTCGGATTCCGTGTGCCAGCCCATCTCGATCGCGGCAGGGTTGGCGTTCAGCACGCTCCCCTGCTCGTCGACGACGACCAGCGCGTACGGGAGACGCTCGTAGATCACCGGCGCGAGCCGTTGTGAATCGGCGACCTCGACCGGCCTTTCGCGCTGCTTTGGGGCCATCGGCTCCCTCCGTGCCTGGCTCGCGTAAATGCCCCCTTGGGGCTTCTACCAGCCGCGCCAACGGGCTGTCCAGCCGGCTGATCTACGACTAATTCCGGACTAACACGGATTCTAATCGACCGAAAATCGGCGCTTCGTACCTTGCGCGAGCCGTGTACGCAGAGAGTGACCTAGATCACAGCGGCCAGCCACCGGACGGCCCGAAGGCCGACCAAGGACGAGGAGAAAATCACATGTCGCAAGGGTGCTTTCAGAGCAAACGGACGCTCGACGAGGAGCGGCGCCCGGGTGAGGTCTCGCGCGCGGTGGCGCGGGCCAAGCAGGGAGATCAAGCGGCGATGAAATATCTGTACACCCGCTACTCGGGCAACGTCTACGGCTACGCACGCTCGATCGTGCGCAACGATCACGACGCCGAGGACGTGGTCCAGCAGGTGTTCACGCGGATGATGACCGCGATCCGTTCCTACGAGCAGCGCTCGGTGCCGTTCTCGGCTTGGCTGTTGCGGATCACGCACAACATGGCGATCGACTACGTCCGGCGCCGGACGCCCACGCTCGACGACTCCGAGCGTCCGGTCGCCGAAGATCGTCCGCAGTTCGACTCCCATCACCTCCGGGGCGCGCTGCGCGAGGCGCTGACCGAGCTCCCCGACGTCCAGCGCGAGATCCTCGTGCTGCGCCATCTGGGCGGCTACTCGCCGGTCGAGATCGCGGAGCACCTGGGCCGCTCGGAGAACTCGGTCCACGGCCTGCACCACCGGGGTCGGCGTGCGTTGCAGCGCGCGCTGACGCAGGCGGACGCGACCCCCTGCACGCTGGCGGCGTAGCTAACGGGTCCGCAGGTCGCCGCCGACTCGCCGTCGCGGCGGGGTTGGCGCAAGTTTCCCTGCGCCTCGGCGTTTTTCTTACAGGACCTGGAGACGCGGCCCCCGCACCGGCAAGGAGCTGAGTGATGTCGATATCAACCGTTCGCACCGCAGCCGCGGGCGCCGCGGCACCGGTGAGCGGAGCCGTTGGGATCGTGGCCGGCGAGATTGAGGGCCGGCGTCTGGCTTCCGCGCTCAAGCGGGGCTCGATCCCGGTCGTGGCGACCGCCGGCGAAGTCAACGCGCTGCTCGACCGGGCCGGCGCCAGGCTCGAGGTGGTCGTGTTCGCCGGCGGCAACGAACTGCTGGCACGCGGCGGGCCCGTCGAACTGCTGCGCGCGCTCCGGCCCGCCACCGCGATCGTGATCGTCTCCGGCGGCGGCACCGCCTCGGTGCGCAAGGCACTCCGCGCGGGCGTCGACGGGTTCGTCGCCGAGCCCGAGAACGAGCGCGCACTGCGCGGCACCCTCGCCGCGGTGCTCGCCGGCCAGATCTCGGTCCCCCGCGCGATCCGCGAACGGATCGTGTGGACGGTCTTCTCGCTGCGAGAGAAGCAGGTGCTGCAGCTGGTCGCGGCCGGACTCACGAACGCCGAGATCGCGGACCGCTTGTTCCTGTCGGAGAGCACGATCAAGAGCCACCTCTCCTCGAGCTTCCGTAAGCTCGGGGTCTCCTCACGCGCCGAGGCCGCCGCTGCCGTACTTGACCCGGACACCGGGCTCGTGATCGGCCGGCCGATCGCGACGCCGGTCTGACCGCCCACTTCTCGAGCCGTTCCCGTTTGGGCCAGAGGACCGGTCCCTGTACCCTGGGCTCGGAGAATGGCTTTCGCCGAGGAGAGCACCGGGGCACGCCGCGTTGGGCTGGACGCGACCCTCCTAGCTGGGGAATGGCGCCGCCTGCGGCGAGCCGCCACAGCGGTCGCGCTGTTCACCAGCCCGCTGTTCTTCGTGGTGCTCTACGACAAGCTCGGCCTGTCGATCCCGGCGGCGATCGCGGCGACGATCGGAAGCGTGATCGCGTTCCGCGGTCTCGTCGACGTGGTCACGCGGAGGCTGCTGCCGTGGCCGAGCATGTACGGGGTCGACCGCGAGATCGCCGAGGAGGACGTGGTCGCGCGGCGCCGGACATGGTTCTGGCGCCGGCTGTACCGGCTGGTCGTCATCATCGCTGTGCTGCTGGCGGTGATCGGCGGGATCATCGCGCTGATCCAGCACAAGAGCTGGATCGACGGCATCGGCCAGATCTTCCACGCGATCGGGTCGATCGGCGGGCTGATCCCGAACCTCGCGTTCAGCCTCGTCGTTCTGTTCTTCATCAACATGCTGATCCTGTTCGGCCCGCTGCTGGCCGCGAACCTGCGCCAGGTCCGCGGCTACGAGCCCGGCGACGCGAGCTGGGGCGTGCGGATGGAGGACGTCCGCGGCCAGGCCGAGCCGAAGGAGGAGGTCGCCCGAGTCGTGCGGCTGTGGCAGTCGGGCGAGGAGTTCGAGAAGGCGGGAGGCAAGCGCGAGCGAGGCCTCCTGTTCCTGGGCGCTCCCGGCACCGGCAAGACGATGCTCGCGAAAGCGATCGCGACCAACTTCAACTGCCCGTTCGTGACGATCCCCGGCTCGGGCTTCGCGGCGACGTTCATCGGCATCGACGTGATCGTCGTGATGTTCCTGATCCGCAAGGCGAAGAAGCTCGCGCGCAAGTGGGGCGGCCAATGCATCGTGTTCATCGACGAGATCGACGCGGTCGGCATGCGCCGCGCGAGCCTCGGAGCGGGCACACCCGGCGGCATGACGGGGCACGTCGGCGGGCGCAGCGTCGGCAGCCAGAGCTTCGAGGACTACTGCTTCTTCGGGTCGTGGGGCTCGCTCACCCCGACCGGCGACCTGATCCTCGAGACGCGCGCGTGGCGCGAGCGGCTGTTCTCGGAGCGGGCCGAGGCCCGGACGAGCGGGGTGCCGGCGCTGTTCCAGAAGCCCGCCGAGTGGATCCAGAACATCATGTTCCCCGGAATGGGCGGGATGGGCGGTGGCGGCCTGGCGCTCAACCAGCTGCTCGTGCAGATGGACGGGATCGGCGAGGCGCCGTTCATGCGCCAGCAGTTCACCAAGCGGATGAACACGCTGCTTGACGCGCTCTACTTCATCCCCCGGAAGATCGGCAAGAAGTCGCTACGGCTGCCGGCGCCCCGCCCTACCAAGGAGCAGGTGTTCTTCATCGGGGCGACGAACGTGCCGATCGACCGGCTCGACCCGGCGCTGATCCGGCCCGGGCGGATGGGCCGCCACGTCTGGTTCCGGACGCCGACGCTCGAGGACCGGAAGGACATCTTCAACCTGTACCTGTCGAAGGTCGACCACAGCCCCGACCTCGACACCGAGCGCCGCCGCGACGAGCTCGCGCGGATCACCAACGGCTACGCGCCCGCGATGATCGAGCAGGTCTGCTCGCTCGCGCTGACCTACTCGCACGCCGACGGCAGGCAGCTGTTCGGGTGGTCGGACATCGTCGAGGCGATGACGACGGTCGAGGCCGGCACCGCCGTCGCGATCGACTACATCCCCGAGGAGACGCGAGCGGTCGCGATTCATGAAGCGGGCCACGCGGTCAACGGCCACCTGTACATGAAGGACGTGCTCTCGACGCGGCTCTCGATCCGCAAGCGCGGCGAGTCGCTCGGCCACCATCAGGCGATCGAGACCCAGGAGCGGTTCTCGTCGTGGCGCAGCGAGGAGTTCTCGAAGCTGGTCTGGACGCTCGGCGCGATGGCCGCCGAGCATGTCTTCTACCGGGAGAATTCGACCGGCGTCGGCGGCGACGTGATGAGCGCGACCGCCCGCGCGGCGTGGATGGTCGGAATGTGCGCGATGGCGCCGAACCCGATCGACCTGAACGGGCGCTTCGCGTCCGCACACGACGAGACCGAGGAGCGCGAGAAGCTGCTTCGCCGGTTCGAGGAGATCGGCGTCCAGATCATGAACCGCGCCGGGACCGGCGGCCCGTTCGACGAGAACCCGATCGCCGCAGTGCTCGGCGACCGCGACAAGCGCAAGTCGGCGACCGCACTGCTCGGCCAGGCGTACGTCACGGCATACGTGACGATCGCGGCCAACCGCGATCGCGTCGAGGTGATCGCCGAGAAGCTGATCAAGCGCAAGGAGATGCACGGCGACGAGGTCGTCGAGCTGCTCGACAGCGTTGCGCTCGTCCGCCCGCAGATCGACCTGCTCGACGAGGCCACCTGGCCACCGGTATGAGCCCGCCGAGGCTGCCACCCGCGGCCCGGCTGCGGAGCCGCGCGACCCCGGAGCACGCGGCCGAGCGGCCGGTCTCCGCCGGACGCGACCTGCTCGCGACACGCGACCGCGAGCGCGAGCGGGATCGCGAGGGCTCGTCCCGCACGGCTCACTTCCGCAGGTTCAAATGGGCGATCGTCGGGCTGTTCGGGATCGCGCTGTGCGCGCTCGCCGCCGCGCTGATCCTGTCGAGCACCGGCGACCGCGCCCGCTCGAGCGGCGGCGACTGGTCCGCCTTCAGCCCCTCGCAGACCGGCCTCGCCGGCGCGCAGGAGATCGCCGACTACGTCGCCCCGTACTACCGCGCGAGTCCCTCGGATCAGCTCGCGGTCGTGACCGCGGTCAATCTCAACAGTGCCAGCAACCCGCTGCAGGTGGCCGTCCCGGCGTCGGGCAACTCCGGCGGCCTGGTCCCCCTCCCCTCGAGCAGCACGATCGTCTACAACATGTGCGGGACCGGGAGCACGAACTGCTCGATCGGCGTCGGCCAGCCGTCCGCGGCCCGGCTGCTGCTGTTGCGGCGCGAGGCGCTCGAGCTCGCGCTCTACACGTTCAAGTACATGGACAACGTCAACAGCGTCGTCACGATCCTGCCGCCCGGCCACACGGTCCAGGGCTGCACCGGCATCTGCCCGAAGCCCCACACGAACACGACGACCAAGCCGCTGGACGTCGCGCTCGCTTTCGACCGCAACGAGCTCTCACCATGGCTGGGCCGCCCGCTCCACACCACGCTCCCGGAGACGCTGCCGCCGACGGTCTCCGAGATGCAGAACGCCCCGGAGGCCGAGCTCGTCAGCATCATCACCGCCCACGGCCTGTTCTCCGAGCGGACAGAGCAGGCCCAGGACGGCAGCACGGTGATCGTGCTCAGCCCGCTGCCACCGCAGTAGGCGCGGCCGGCTTGGCAGCCGCGGACGTCGAGGGCGTTTTCGTTGCGAACTTGGTGACGCGCCCGGGTCCGCGCAACCAGAAGGCCCGCTGCGGGCACTTTTGTTGCGATCCCGGGCGCGAGCCGGACACTTCGCAACGTTCGTGCCCGTGAGCCGGCTAACGCGACTTCAGTCGGGTGGGGGTCGGTCGTTGTCGCGTTCGCCCGGCCGTGCCTCATACCCCGGACACCGCTCGACCGGCAGCCGCGGATACCGCGGAAATCGCTCGGGCTCGTCCCTGGACCGCTCGCACAGCGAGAACACGGACCCCCGGGTGGTGCGGACCAGCCGCTGGTGCCGGCACGAGTTGCACAAGCCGGCCTCGGGCCGGCGCTCTACTCCATCCACATTCCGGACGCCACGCGCGCCTGGACGAGCCGCGGCCGGTCGCGGTCGGCGATCGCGTCGCGCAGCGCCTCGGACAGCTCGTCGCCGAACGACACGTCGCGCGCGTCCATTCCGTAGGCCCGCGCCACCGCGGCCGTATCGAGCCCCGGAAGCTCGAGGCCAGGGGCACCCGAGACCTGCTCGAGCGCGGCGAACCACTTGAGGATCATGTACTCCTCGTTACGGAGCACCAGGAACGTGACCGGCGCCTTGTAGGCGACCGCCGTCCACAGCGCCGTGATCCCGTACTGGGCCGAGCCCTCGCCGAGCACGCACACGACCGGGCGGTCGGGCTGCGCGAGCTGGACCCCAACGGCCGCCGAGATCCCGAACCCGAGTCCCCCGGACGCGCCGAAGTAGTAGCTGCCCGGCTTCGACAGACGCAGGCGGTTGCGCAGCGCGAGCGTGCTCGACGGGCTCTCGAGCACCGCGATCCCGTCTTGTGGCCACACGGCGGCGAGCGCCTTCATCGCCTCCGAGCCGCTCATCGGCTCGCTCTCCGGCGGATCGCTCGGGGCCGGTCGCGGCTCGGGAGCGGGCCGGTCGCTCTCCCCCAGCTGCCGGAGCAGCTCCCGAAGCCCGAGCGCGACGTCGCCGACGATCGCGTCGCCCATCGGTGCCCGCGCGGCCTCGCCGGGATCGCTCGTCAACGCGACCAGCGACGTGCCCTCGGGCAGCAGCGGGCCCGGGAGGTATGGGTAGTACGGGAACACGGAGGAGCCGACGACCAGCACCAGGTCGTGACCCTTGAGCGTCTCCGACAACGGCCCGATCGCGGGCGGGAGGATGCCGACGAAGTTCGGATGGCCCTCGGGGAACCCGATCCTGCTGCCGCCCGTCGCGGGCGACGCCCACACCGGTAGCCGCTGGCGCTCGGCGAGCGCGATCGCGGCGTCCCAGCCGCCGCTGACGTCGATGTCCGGGCCCGCGACCATCACCGGGCGCTCAGCGGCCTGCAGCCGCGCGGCCAGATCGACGAGCGCGTCGGAGTCCGGGGCCACCCGGCCGCTCACGTGCCGGCGCAGCGCCTGGACCGAGCGGTCCTCGTCGGCCTGCTGATCCCAGTCGTCCATCGGGATCGACACGAACACCGGGCCTCGGGGCGGCAGCGACGCCTGCTGGATCGCGCGGGACAGGGCGAGCGGCACATCGTCGGCGCGAGGCGGCTCGTGCGCCCACTTGACGTACGGCTGCGGCGCTTCGGTCGCATCCCTGTTCGTCAGATTGGCCTCGATCGTGATGTGCGCACGGACCTGCTGCCCGGCCGTGATCACGAGCGGGGACTTGTTCGCCTGCGCGTTGAAGATGCCGCCGACGGCGTTGCCGACGCCCGGCGCGGTGTGCAGGTTGACGTGCGTCGGCCGTCCGCTCGCCTGCGCGAATCCGTCCGCCATCCCGACAACCGCGAGCTCCTGCAGCCCCAGGACGTACGTGAAGTCGTCGGGGAAGTCCGCGAGCATCGGCAGCTCGGTCGAACCCGGGTTGCCGAAGATCGTCGTCATCCCGTGGGCCCGGAACAGGTCGAACGTGGCTTCGCGAACGGTCGTCATCCGTGGTCAACGCTAACCGGCGGCCACAGCTCCTGCCACCGGCACTCGCGCTCGAGCTGTGCCGCGACCGCGATCAGACGGGACTCCTGCCCCGCCGCGCCGAGCAGCTGCGCGCCGACCGGCAGGCCCTCGTCCGTGAGGCCCGCGGGCACGCTCATCGCCGGCCATCCGAGCGCGTTCCACGGCCACGCGTACGGACAGGCGCCGACGATCACCCTGTCGGTCTCCCAGTTCGACAGGCCGTCGATCGCGCCCACCGGCAGCGGCGGCTGGGCCGTGGTCGGCGTCAGCACCACGTCGAAGCGCTTGAAGATCGGGCCCACCTGGCGGCGCATCGGCTCCTCGAGCGCGCGCCCGAGGCCGAGCAACGGGCCGAGCAGCCGGCCGAGCTTCGCGTTGTGGCGGGTGCGCTCGTCGAGCCGCGAGTGGTCGGCGATCCCCTCGAGCCACGGCACCAGGCCCGCAATCGACCGCGGCAGCACGCCGGCGCCGAAGAACCCGTAGGCCGGGTCGGCCCGCTCGACGTGATGACCGAGGCGCTCGAGCGTGAGCGCGAGCCGCTCGACCAGCGCCCGCACCCGCGGATCGAGCCGCGCCGGAGCGATGCTGAACGGGATCTTGAACGACAGCGCGATCCGCAGCCGCCGCCCCGGGTCCGCGCGCTCGGCGGTCAGCGCGTATGGCTCGCTCGGTGCCGCCGGGTGGTCCCGGTCCTGCGGGTGGTTGCCGCTGGCCGCGTCGAGCAGGGTGGCCGCGTCGGACACAGTTCGCGCGAGCGGCCCGACGCAGGTAAGCCCGTTGAACGAGTCCCGGTAGGGCCAGGTCGAGACCCGACCGCGCTGGGGCTTGATCCCGACCAGGTGGGTCCAGGCGGCGGGCACGCGGATCGATCCGAGTCCGTCGGAGCCGAGCGCGGCGGGCACAATGCCCGCGGCCACCGCCGCGGCCGATCCGCCCGAGGACCCGCCCGGCGTGTGCTCGAGGCTCCACGGATTGCGGGTCACCCCGAATGACTGACCTTCGGTGATCGGCCACTGGCCGAGCTCGGGCGTCGTCGTCTTGCCGACGATCACCGCACCCGCCTGCTTGAGCCTGCGGACGACCTCGCCATCCTCGGTCTTCGGCTCGAACGCGCCCTCACAACCGAACGCGGTCGTCTCCCCCGCCAGGTCGGTGTCGTCCTTGATCGCCACCGGGACTCCGAGCAACGGCGCCCGCTCGCCCGCCGCCAGCCGCAGGTCGGCGCGCTCGGCTTCCTCGAGCGCGGCCTCGGGCCTGACGCAGCGAAACGCGTTCAGCCGGTCGTGGGTCGAGTCGATCGCCTCGAGCGTTCGGGCGACCAGCTCGCGCGAGGAGATCGTGCGCCGGGCCAGCTGCTCGGCTTCCTCTGTGAGCCCCGTCGCGCTCACAGGCCGTTCAGGACCTCTCCCGCGGCACGCTCGCCGGAGCGGACGGCGCCGTCCATGTAGCCGTTCCAGTAGTTGGATGTCTCGGTGCCGGCCCAGTGGATCCGTCCCACCGGCTGGCGCAGCCACGGGCCGTACGCGAGCAGCGCGCCGGTCGCTGGGATCCCGACCGGGCATCCGCGGGCCCACTCGTCCGCTGACCAGAACGTCTCGAAGAAGTCGGTGGCCTGGAGCGCCTGCGAGCCGAAGAACTTGGCGAACTGATTCAGCACCGCGGCCTTCCGCGCTCCCGGCGACAGCGTGGCGTATGAGCGCGCGTTGTCGCCGCCGACGAACCCGAAGATGATCCCCGGGCCCTGGCTGCTCGACGCGGTCGGTGGCGAGTCGTCGAATGTCGCGCTCACCGGGCCGCCGGTGTCTACCGCCTGACCAGTCAGGCCCGCGTCCCGCCAGAACGGCCGGTTGTAGACGGCGGCCACTTTACTCAGCGTACCCTGGCCGTAGCGCTGGGTTAGCTGGTCGCGCTGGAACGGCAGCAGCGGCTCGTACTCGATCCTCCCGGCGAGCGCGGGCGGAACGGCGACGATCGCGCGCTTGGCCTTGACGGTGACCTTGTCCGAGTAGGCCGTGATCGCGCTGGAGCTCTGGACGAGCCTGCGGACGGGCGAGCTCACGACCACGCGCGAGCCGAGCTGCCCCGCGATCCCGAGCGCGATCGTCTGCGAGCCTCCGACGAACCGCGACTGCTGCCCGCCGGCGCGGGTGTCGAAGTTGCGCTCGAACGTGCCGGGGTTCTGCTCGTTGCCGGACGAGGCGATGTAGAACAGCGTGAACAGCAGCGACAGCTCGCGCGGCTCGGCGCCGAAGATCGGCCTCGTCGCGAGCGGAACCAGCGCCCGGAAGCTCGGGCTCGCGCTGTTCTCCTTGACCCACTGGTCGAGCGTGTAGCTCTCCCAGGCGGCGGCGTTCGACGCCTCCCACGGCGCGTCGACGGGAACGGACTGCGACATCTGGTCGAGCCGGGCGACGACCGCGGCGAGGTCCGCGATCGCGGTCGGGTCCGGTGGCGCGGTGCCGAGCGGACCCGTGTCGCTGTAGGTCATCCGGTTCGAACCGTTGACGTACACGTCGTCGCCGGTGTCGTAAGTGTCGAACGTCTTCACCCCGAGCGCGCTCGCGAGCGCAGCCAGCCGATCCTGGGTCGGCCCGATGAACGTGCCGCCCCGCTCCGAGATCACGCCGCCGCCGAGGTCGTGGTTCCAGACGCGGCCCCCGACCCGGTCGCGCGCCTCGAGCACGATCACCGACTTGCCGGCAGCGCGGATGTTGCGCGCCGCGGTGAGGCCGGCGAACCCGGCGCCGACGATCACGACGTCGGCGGTGCGGACGCTGCCCGTCGCCCGGTGCTTCGGCTTGGGCTTCGGCTTGCGCTTGGCCGCCTCGGCCGCCGTGGGGATCGCCGCGGCGGCGCCGCCGGCGAGCGTGCCGGCGACGAACCGCCGGCGAGTGATCGAGTGCTTGCTCACGTCCCTGTCTCCTGGATGGTCGGGGTATCGGCCGCAAATTCGTCCGCCGTCTCGAGCGTGAAGTCGCCGTGGTCGGAGCCAAGGCCCTGAGCGACGAGCGCCGCGGCGGCGCACCCGAGTACCGCCGACCCGCGCTTGGACCGGCCGAGGCCGAGCCCGCGCAGGAAGCCGGCGGAGAAGGCGTCACCGCAGCCCGTCGTATCGACGACGTCGGTGACGAACGCGGGCACGCGCTCGGTCCCGTCGGGGCCGGCGATCACCGCACCGTCCGCGCCGGAGGTCGCCGCGACGCACCCGACGCCACGCTCGAGCAGCGCCTCACAACCGGCCTCGAGCTCGGACGCGCCGGTCAGCCCGAGCACCTGCTCCTCGTTCGGGAGCAGGTAGTCGATGTGCTCGAGCGCCGGCGCCAGCCAATCGACGATCATCGCCGCCTGCTCGCCCGGCGCGAGGACGTCGGCGGAGGTGACGACCCCGTGCTCGCGGGCGAACGAAAGGATCTTGGCGGCCTCCTCGCCGCCCATGAACTCCGGCGCGCCGAGGTGCAGGAACTCGGCCCGCTGGATCTCATCCCAGGGCGCGTCCGCGGACGTGTACGTCCCGTTGGCGCCGACCACGTGGAAAGCGGGACGCGACCCGTCCTGGCGGATCGGCAACACGCTCGCCGATGTCTGTACCCCTGCACGCCGCACGAGCAGCGAAGTATCGACACCGAACCGCCCCAGAAGCGCCAGTAGCACGTCGCCCAGCTCGTCCTCGCCGATCGCGCCGGCGCTTCTGACCGAGGCCCCGAGCTTGCCGAGCGTGATCGCCGTCCCACCCGCCGAGCCGGCCGGCGTGATCCGGATCTCGTCGACCAGTTGCCCGCCCTGACCCTCGGGGATCTCCTCGACCGGCCGGACCAGCACGTCGACGACGTGGACACCGAGCGCGATCACGTTCATCAGTGCTTGTCTGCTCCGTAGCCGCGCGTGACCACGGCATCGACGACCGCGCGGGCCTGCGCCGCGTCGAGCGTCTTCGGCTCGCCGATCGCCTTCGCGTGCCAGTAGACCCCGCACGCCCACTCGAGCAACAGCGAGCGCTCGACGGCGGAGGCGATGTCGTGTCCGTAGGCGATCGCGCCGTGGTTGGCCATCAGCGCAGCGGTCCGCCCCTCGAGCGCGTCGAGCGTCGCCTCCGCGAGCTCGGGCGTTCCGAACGTCGCGTACGGGGCGACGCGGACGGCGCCCCCGAGCAGCAGCATCTGGTAGTGGACGAGCGGTAGCTCGTCGATCGTGCACGACAGCGCGGTGGCCATCGGCGCGTGGGTGTGGACCACCGCTCCGGCGTGGAAGCGACGGTAGACGCCGAGGTGCAGCGCGAGCTCAGAGCTGGGGTCGAGCTCGTTCCGGGGGTTGCCGTCGAGATCTACGACCGCGACCTGCTCCGCATCGAGCGTCTCGAGCGCTGCGCCGGTCGCGGTGATCGCGACGGTCTCCCCTGCCCGCGCGGAGACGTTCCCAGCGGTCCCGAGCACGAGCTTCTCGGCGGCGAGCCGGCGCGCCGCGTTAGCGACGGATTTGCGGAGCTCGTGCGTTACATCCATGGGGGTTGCCTCCGCCATCGGCACACGATAACATGAAAGTGAACTCAGTTTCGTAGGTTGGTGTTTGGTGCGTTTTACCGCCCATAGGCGGGCAAACCGACCACGCTCACCGGGAACACACCGACCCACCGGATCAAATTGACCTCCGAGCCCGACCTCCAGCTCCGGCATCCCCCCACGCAGGCCCGCAGCCGCGAGCGGCTGCGGCTGGTGCTCGACGCGGCCGACGACGTGCTCGCCGACGAGGGCGCAGAGGCGTTCAGCACCACCCGGGTGGCCGAGGCCGCGGGTATCCCGGTCGGTTCCGTGTACCGGTTCTTCGACGACAAGGGGGCGATCGCCGAGGCGCTCGCGCTTCGCTACTGGCGGGACTTCGACGAGCTCGTTGCGGCGGTCGCGATCGCCGACGAGCGCGAGCCGCTGCCCGATCCCGCGGGCGCCGTGATCGAGGCGCTCGCGGCCGGATTCCGCGCGCGACCTGGTTTCCTCGCGCTCTGGTACGGCGGGCTGCGCACCGAACGCGTCCGGGACTCGACCCGCCACGCCCGCACAGCGATCGCGTCCTCGATCGAGCGGATCCTCGCGGTCCACTGGCCCGCCGCCTCCGACGATGCTCGGGCGACGGCCGCGGCGATGGTCGTGCTCGCCGGCGACGGACTCCTCCGCGAGGCGTTCCGCCGGGACCAAAATGGTGATCCGCGGGTGCTCGGCGAGGGGAAGCTGATGCTCGACGCCTACCTCGACGTCCGCTTGGCGGACGCGTGAAGCTCCGGACGCCACTGCTCGCGTTGCTCGCCGCGGTCGCGGTCGCGGCAGCCGTCCCCACGTCCGCCGCCGCCCGCGCCCGCGGCGACGTCCGGGTGCTCGCGCTGATTCCGTCGCCCGGCTACCCGGCGCTTCCGCATGTTGTCGGGAGCTCGGTGTTCGAGGGGACCTACGACAACCCGACGGGCTCGAGCCTCCCCTCGCGCGTCCTCCAGTACACGGCCGACGGCGAGCTGATGAGCTCGTGGACCGTCGCCGGGCAGAACACGTCGCAGCCGCACGGCGTCCAGGTCGCCGCCAACGACGCGCGCGGCCGGCTGCTGCTGCTCGACAAGACGAGCGGGCGGATCATCCGGCTCGATCCTCGTACCGGCGCAGAGAGCCTGTACTCGCGCGTGCCGGACCTGCCGCTCTGCTCGAGCGCTCAGGCCGGCACCCCCTGCTCCCCGGCGATCCTCGACCAGGCGCCGATGCCCGACTACGCGGCGTGGGGGCCGGACGGCAGCCTGTACGTGACCGACTACCAGCAGGCGGTGATCTGGCGGATCCCGCCGGGCGGCGGGACGGCGCGGATCTGGCTCGCCGACAGGCGTCTCGACGGCGGTCCGTTCGGGACCGCGTGCATCGTGCTGATGCCGGACCACCGGACGCTGCTGTTCGATCAGGCGTCGAACGGCGGCCTCGGAGCGGCGAACCCGACGACCGGCAAGGTGTTCCAGGTCCCGATCGAACCGGGCGGCGGCCCCGGCCCGCTCAAGCAGCTGTGGGCGAGCGGCCCCGCCGACGCCCCCGATGGCTGCGCGCTGTCGCGCGCGGGGCACATCTACGTCGCGCTCGTCGGGGCGTCCAACCAGATCGTCGAGCTCGATTCGAACGGGCACGAGCTGTTTCGGTTCGGACAGCAGTACACCGGCACGAACGATTCGACCGTGCCGTTCGATTCACCGTCCGGGCTCGCGTATCTCGGAACCGACCTGATCGTCGCCAACCAGAGCTACGCCGCCGGGAACCAGGCCAACCAGGCGCTGCTCGACCTCGAGACGGGCGAGCAGGGGATGCCGCTGTACGTGCCGCCGAACGCGGGGATAGTTCCCGCGCCCAAGCGCAAGCCGGCGCGCCACAAGGCGAAGCCGAAGCATCGGCACAAGCGCCACCGCCGCCGCTAAGCGCTACAGCCGGCGGTACGCACCCTCCAGCACCGAGTACACGGCGAACGCCAGCAGGCCGGCGGCGACCAGCCCGAGCAGCCACTGACCGAGCGGCTCGTGGTGCAGGTGGGCCAGCGCACCGTCGACACCGACCGCGCGACTCGGCTCGTAGTCGATCGCGGTGCGCAGCAGGAAGTACCCGACCAGAGCGAACACGATCGCTCTCGCGGCAAGGCCGACCCGACCGGAGGCCATCAACAGCCGGCGCCTGGCGGGCCCCATCGACCCCGTCTCGATCTCGCCTGCGAACGCGCCCGAGACCGCGTCGGATAGCTGGTAGAGGCTGGTCGCGATCAGGATCGCACCCGCGGCCCCGACGATAACGCCCCCGGCCGGCCAGCCGAGCACGCCCGCTGCGGCCCGCCTCGGGGCCGCGGACGAGTCCCCGGCGCTGCCCGTCAGCACCTGGACCGCGACCGCGAAGAACACGAGATATGCGACCCCGCCGGCAACGTTCGAGACGCGGTCCCAGGGCTTCGGTTGCCCCTCGCCCTGTCCGCTTCCTCCCCGGATCCCCTCACTCAGCTTCCACACCGCGTAGGCGAGCAGTCCGGCGCAGATCAGGACCAGCGCGGCGCGGCCGAGCGGTGCCTTGGCGATCAGCGCGAGCGCGCCCTCCTGATCCGGGGCGGCGCCGCCGGTCCCGGCGCCGAGCGCGATCGCCAGCGCCAGCGCACCGATCACGCCGTACGTGATGGCCCGGGCCACGAACCCGGCTCGCACCAGCGACCTGAACACCGGCCGCGCGCCGTCGCGCGCGACTCGTGCCCGTCCCGGCGCGTCGATCGCCTTCACATAAGGGCGCTACCCGCGGACGCGCCGGCTCATCCGAATCGGGTGATGCAGTTGACGCACGCACTGCGAGCATGCAACGCGTCGTCCTCCCGGAGGTAGAAGATGAAACGGTTTGGGGTCCCCGCTCTGCTGGCGCTGGCGATGCTCGGATCGGCCACCGCGGCCAGCGCGCGCGTGCTGCTCGTCGGAACCTACAAAGGCGTCCACGGGCACTACCAGACGATCCAGTCCGCGGTCGATGCGGCACATCCCGGCGATTGGATCCTCGTCGGACCGGGCGACTACAAGACGAAGTCCTCGCGAGAGCCGGCTGGGCGTTCCGACACCCCGGCCGGTGTGCTCATCACGACACCACGGGTGTACGTGCGCGGCATGAACCGCGACACCGTGATCGTCGACGGGACCAAGTCCGGTCCAGCGTGCAGCCGGGCCCAGCACGACCAGAACCTCGGCCCGCAAGGTAAGGGCGGCGCACAGGGACTCAACGGGGTCATGGTGTGGAAGGCCGCCAATGTCTGGGTCCAGAACCTGACGGCCTGCAACTTCCTCAGCGGCCATGGCAACGCGGGCAACGAGATCTGGTGGAACGGCGGCGACGGCAGCGGCAAGATCGGTGGCCACGGCTACGTCGGCTCCTTCCTGACCGCGACGAGCACGTTCTACGAACGGAACGACACTCCGGCGAATTACGGCATCTTCACGAGCAACTGGACCGGGGGCACTTGGCTCGAGACCTATGCCAGCAACTTCGCCGACTCGGGCTACTACATCGGCGCCTGCCAGCAGCTCTGCGACCAGACAATCGACCGGGCCCATAGCGAGTTCAGCGCACTCGGCTACTCCGGGACCAACTCCGGCGGCCAGATGGTGATCAAGAATTCGGAGTTCGACCAGAACCAGGACGGCTTCGACACCGACAGCGAGAACGGCGACGCGCCGTCGCCCCAGAACGGCGCGTGTCCGAACAACGGCATCAGCCCGATCACCCACACGCACTCGTGCTGGGTGTTCATGAACAACTTCGTGCACGACAACAACAACCCCAACGTGCCTGAGGTGGGCCAGGCCGGCGCCACGCCGCTCGGGGTGGGGCTGTCACTCAGCGGCGCACGGAACGACACGGTGATGGACAACCGGATCGTGCGCAACAACGCCTGGGGAGTGCTGATCCAGGTCCAGCAGGGCGAGGGCGGTAAGCCCTGCATCGGCGGCGTGCTCAACTTCAACGCGCTCGGGATCCTCACGCTCCCGTGCTTGTTCGACGGTTACGGCGCCGAGATCCTCCACAACAGCTTCGCCCATAACGGCTCCTACGGCCACGCGACCAACGGCGACATCGGCGCGTTCAACTTCGTGAGCGGCAACCCCGTGTCGTGCTACCGCGGCAACACGAATCCGGCCGGGCTGACGACCTCGCCGGCCGGCCTCGAGCAGACGTACCCGGCGTGCACCGGCAAGCCAGGGCCGGCCAACAACAACGTGCCGCTCGTCCTGGAGATCCTCTGCGGCAACGAGGGCGCCCTGGTCGGGGTGGCCGTGCCGTGTCCGGGTGGAAAGCCCTACCCGAAGCCCACGCGCGTGGTCATGCACCCGCTGCCGAAGAATCTGGCGACGATGCCGGATCCGTGCGCGGGCGTGCCAAAGAACGCGTTCTGCGAACCTCCCGCGCCGCCGCCGCCAGCGCCGCCACCGCCGACGCCGTCGGGCGGCCTCGGATGAGCGTCGCCGGCTAGTCCCGGATCCGGAAGCGCCGTCCTCCCCGCTCCGCCTTGCGAGTGGCGCGCTGCTCCTTCATCTCGGCCCGCTTGACCCCGGCGCTCGCGTAGGCGTCCCTGACCAGCAGCTTGCCCCCCGACCAACCGAACACCCACGCGACCAGCACCACCGCGAACAGCACGTCCCACGCGGAGATGATCAGCTGCTGCGCGGCCGAGTAGGCGGTGGCGTTCGAGGAGGAGGTCGAGCCGTTCAGCACGACGACGTTCAGCGCCTGCGTCACCCCGACCCCGCCCGGCGTCACGGACAAGCTGCTCGACAGGGAGTTGGCCCCGGTGACCGCCATCACCGAGTGGAACGTGACCGGGATCGAGAACGCTCCGAGGAACACAGCGACGATCCCGAGCCGAGCGGCGAAGCTCGCGACCGACGGCAGCACGACGCCGACGGCGAACCGCCGCGGCTGGCCGAGTACCGCTCCCCCGCTCTTCAGCTGCTCGCGCAGCTTGCTCGCGCGGCGCCAGAAGTACCTCACGGCCAACACCACCAGGACGATCACGCCGACGGCAATCAGTGCGCTCAGCACCGGGCGCTTCGAGACGAACCCCAGCTCGAGCGAAAGCGACCCGGAGACCGTCGCGAATAGGTACACGTAGACGCCGATGCTGAGGACGGTGAACGGGATCTTCTGGACCACGAAGCCCGACAGCACCGCGGCGAACGTGGCGCCCTCGATCAGCGTCACGAACATCAGCATCATCACCAGCGTGCCGATGTTCGCGGGCAGGAACGCGTTCAGCCCGACGGCCACCGCGTACGCCGCGAGCACCTCCCGGAACCTGAGCCCCGCGGCCGGGAACGCCGCCCGCAGAATCGTCAGCCACGCGACCGCGGCGAACGCCGTCTGCAGCGTGTCGAGCACGACGCCGCCGACGATCGCGCCGGCCGGGACCTCCCGGATCTGCTTGAACAGGCTGTGGATCCAGCTCGCGACGGGCACGCCGAGCTGATCGAGCACGAACAGGACGAGCGCGATACCTCCGACCCAGACCGCGATTCTTGCGAGCCGGACGAACAGCGTCCGGTAATCGATCCGGGCCTGCGCCATCCGGTAATCATCGCCGCGCGCGGCGTTGACTCGCTTATTGATTCGATCCCGACGTCACGTGCGGGAAGTACCGCGTGATCCCGCCCCAGCGGAAGCCGGGCTGGACCTTGCACGGAACGTTCGGCAGCGCGAATCCGGTCTGCGGCTTGTTGCCCGTGTTGTCGCAGCTCGCCGCGAGCAGGCCGCCGTTCTTGATGTTGTTGAGTTCGCCGGGCGAGAAGTACGCGTTCGAGCGGTTGCTCGGCGAGCGCACGGTCTGACCGAACACGGACTCGTTGCCGGCGATCGCGAGCGAGCGCAGGTAGTGCTGGTTGCCGCCGATTCCGGGCGCGGTCGCCTCGGTGCTCGCCGCGAGGTTCGCCATCGCGGCCACCAGCTCCTTCTGGTAGAGCCCGATGAAGTTGATCATCGGCGACACCTGGTTGACGGCCGGGAGCAGCGCCTTCAGCGCCGGATGGAACGCCCGCTGGAAGCGCTCGATCGCCGGCAGCGCGACGATCGAATCGTTCACCAGGCGGGGCGCGGCATGCAGCAGCCGCAGCGCCGGGCCGGACAGCGTGATCAGGCCGCGGAGTGTCGGCGTCAGCAGCGGCGCGGCCGGGAGCAGCGCGTCGAGCGACGGCTTCGCGATCGAGAGCGTCGACTTGGCGTGATCGAGCGTCACCCGCAGCTGGCGCTCGAATCGCGACATCGCGTTCACGGTGGCGTTCAGCGCCGCGTTCCGCTCGGCGGTCGCCGAGAGCACACCGTTGCCGGCCGTGATCAGCGACTGAAGGTCCGAGGACCGCTGGCCGAGCGTCGTGAACACAGTCGCGCCGGAGCGCAACAACTGGCGGACGCTTCCCTGCTCGCCGTCGAGCACGCCGACGATCGCGTTCAGGTCGCCGAGCGCGGGGTCGAGGTTGGCGATCGCGCCGTTGATCGACTCGCCCTGTCCCGCGAGCGCGGTGGCGCTGCCCGACATGAACGCCTGCAGATCCTGCTGGGTCGGCTTGCCGAACGAGTTCAGCACCTGGTCGAGCTGTTGCGTGGAGGCGACCTGCGAACGGGGGATTGTGCCGCCGTCGGCGAGCTTCGGCCCGCTGCGCTCCCCGGCCGACAGTGCCACGTACGCCTCCCCCAGCAGCGTCTTCTGTCTGAGGATCGCCCGGGTGTCGGTCGGGATCGGCGCGTACTGCTGAGAGAGGTCGATTGTCACCAGCGAGTTCACACCGCGGTTGGAGACCGCGGCCACGCGCCCGACGTTGACGCCCGCGATCCGGACGTCGGCGCCGGGTACGAGCAGACCCGTCTCCTTGAACATCACGTGCACGCGGTAACCCTGCGGGGCGAACGGCACGCTTCCGCCGAACTGGGTCCAGACGAAGATCACGAGCCCAACGCAGGACAGCGCGAACCCGACTGCCGCCAGTACCGCTGCTCGTTTGGGTGCCTGCGTGACCATCAGCTGCAGTGGAAGTTGGTTCCGAGCACGCGCTCGAGGATCGGGCCGGACGGCAGGTCCTTCAGCGACTGGCAGCTCGAGACGAACAGCGACCGCCACACCGGGCCGTTGGCGTCTGAGCTCGAGATGAACGACGCGGAGTTGTGGGCGAACCAGGCGAGCCAGTAGAGGAATCCCTGGTTGCCGCCGCCCGGGTTGTACGCGGTCTCGTTGGTCGCGTACGCGAGCACCTTGAACGCGTCGATCAGCTCCGGGATCTCGGTCTTCAGGTCCGCCGCCAGCGGCGGGAGCTCGCGAGCAACCGGGAGCGAGGCCTTGACGAACGGCTGGATCTTGTCGAGCGGCAGCAGCGCCGCTCCATGCAGCAGCGTGTCGGTGTTGCCGAGGGTCGTGGGCAGCTTGCGTGCGGTGGGCTCGAGCGCGGTCGCCGCCGGCCCGAGCGCGTTCGCGAACGGCACCACGTCGGCGAGCGTCGTGCGGGCGCTCTGCAGCGTTCCCGGCAACTGGGCGATCGACGTCCGCAGCGCCGCGTCCTGGTCGGCGAACGCGCGAACCGTGCGGTCCCCTGCCTGCACGAGCGTGCGCAGCTGCCCGTCCTTGGAGCGGGCTGCCTGGGTGAGGACGCCGAAGTTGTGCACCAGCTGGGAGATCTGGCGGTGGCGGCCCACGAGCAGGTCGCCGAGCGTCCTCAGCTCTGATGAGGTAGGACCGAGCGCCTGGAGCAGCCCGTGGAGGTCGGCGCCGCGGCCCGCGGTCGCCTGGCCGAGCGAGGTCAGCAGCCCGGCGAGCCAGGTGCGGGTGTCGGTGTCGAGGGAGTCGAGGAGCTCGTCGGAGTCGATCGGGATGAGCGTCTGCCCGGCGGGGATCGTCGCCCCGTGCGGGAGCGCTCCCGCGCTCCGCTGCCCGGGGAAGATGTCCACCTGCATGTCCTTCAGAGGCGTGTTCGGTACGAGCGCCGCGTGGGCGCCGCGGTACAGCTGCGGGAGCTTCGACGGGTCGATCGACATGTGGACGATCGCCTGACCGTCCTTGAGCTCGGTGCCGGTTATCTGGCCGACGCGGACCCCAGCGACGTTGACCGGCTCGCCCAGCCCCGCGACCACCGCCGTCGCGCTCGGGAACGCCGCGTTCATCGGGTAGTAGCTCTGGAACGGGCTCGGCAGCCGCTGGCCCTGGAGGATGAACAGACCGCAGACAGTGCCGACGATCGCCAGCACAAGCAGCGCCGCGGCGTGACCGCCGTACCGGCGGATCTGGACCCTGGCGCGCCCGCTCATCCCCCGGCCTTCCCACTGGGGACGAGATCGGGGGCAAACGTCTTCGACGCGAGGCTCGGCAGCTTCTGGCTCGTGCACGGCGCCTCGGGGTGGTAATCCGACGGCGTGAGCTCGCCGACCCAGTGCGGGCGGACGCCCTGGAGGTCACCGCCGCCCGGCGCGACGGTCGAGACGAGCTGCTGCCCGCTGAACGAGCCGGACAGCGTGTTCGGCCCGGCCCCGGCGAGGAACCGCGTGTACGGGCCGTTGGCGTCGAAGCTCGCGCTCGCGCCCGCGACGCCGCCGAGGAAGTGGTTGAAGTCCTGCCACACCGGCCGGCCGGTCGACAGCTTGCCGTCCGGGACGACCTGGTTGAGGATCGGGACGACGTGGGTCCGCAGACAGTCGGTGACCTCCCTGCCGATGGGGAAGGCGCTCGCCAGCTGCGTGAGGATCGCCGGTAGCTGCTCGAACGTCGCGCGCAGCGAGGTGATCAGCGGCCCGCGCTCGGCAGGGCCGAGCGCCGTCGCCAGCCGCCGAGCGGTCGCCGTGACGCGATCGAGCAGCGGTGGGGCGACGCGGAGCGACGGGTCGAGCGTTCTCGCGAGCGAGGACACGGGCGGCAGCGCGGCGTCTACCGCCGTCAGCGACGCCGGCGCGGCGCGCAGCGTCGCGTCCAGCCCGGTCACCGTCCGCGCGAGCGCGCCGTCCGAGGACGTCAACGCCGTCGAGGTGGTGCCCAGGCTCCGCACGAGGTCAGCAAGCTGCGACGAGCTCGAGCCGAGCGTGTCGGCGACGCTCGCCGAGGAGCTGAGCAGCCGGCCCACGTCGCCCTGCGTGGTGCCGCCGAAGGCCCGGGTGAGGACCGCGGTGTCGGCCAGCAGCGGCTGCAGCTGCGGAGCAGCGGACTTCAGGCCGGCCGCGCCGCTGCCGGAGAGCGTCGCGGCGGAAGACGCGCCGAAGCCCCGCTCGAGCTGGTTGAAGGAGCCGGTCAGGCTTTCCCGTGTCGGCAGGTCGAACGTCGACAGCAGCTGGAAGAACTGCACCGGGCTCGACGTCTGCGAGGCCGCGAGCGTCGCCCCGTCCTGGAGCCGGGGCGCCGCGGCGGTGCCGGGATCCAGCTGGAGGTAGTAGCTCCCCTCCAGGAACAGCCGGTCGCGGATCGCGATCGTCGCGTCCTTGTGGATCGGCAGCGCGGACCGCTGCAGCGTCAGCTCGATCTGCGACTCGGTCCCGTCGGCGGTCACGGACGCGACCTGCCCGACGTTGATCCCGCCGATCCGGACGGGATCGCCGCCACGGACGTTGACGCTGTTCGTGACGATCGCGTTCATCGTGAACTGGTGGACGAACGGGACGCCGCGGTTGAACGCGTAGAAGGTGATCGCGGCGATCGCGGCGATCACCAGCGCCGCGATCGCGAGCGGATGCAGGCGCCGCCGCTGATGGCGGCCCCTCGGGCGTGACCGGGGCCGGGCACCGGCTCGAGGCGGGCGGGCGCCGCTCGGGGACCTGGTGGCGCTCATCCGCCCGCCACCAGTCCCGCTTGCCTGGCGCGCTCGAGCACCCCGGGCGGCGGCGCCGTGTTGTCAACGACGTTCGAGGTCTTCGGCGGGTTTCCGATCATCTGCTTGCCCGTGTAGACCTCGTTGCCGGCCTGACACTGCTGACGGTCCTCGATCGGGTAGTAGTTGGTGTGGAGGTCTGGCGACGGCGAGGACGCCAGCTGGCCCATGTTCGGGTCCACCAGCGGCATCGTCCGGAGCCATGGCGCGGTGCTGTCGCCCTCGGTCAGCCCCGCCGCGAAGTTCCGCAGCCAGAGCCCCGCGATGTTGCAGGCGAACTGCTCGGGGGCGACGGCGCGGAGGATCGCTCCGAGCCCGCTTAGGCCCGACGCGCCGAACGTCGCCAGGTCGTTCGAGCCGAGTCCCTGGAACACCTGCCGTGAGGCGGGATCGCGGGCGAGCGCCTGGACGGCGCCGATCGCCCCCTCGAGGTCGGACGCGAGCGTCGGGACGCGCCGGAACACGGGAGTCGCTCCGGTCACGATCGCGTCGAGCCGCGACGCCGCGGTCGGCAGCACGGCCGCCGACGGCCGCAGCGCGCGGGTCAGCTCCGCCGTCTCGGCGAGCGCCGGCATCGAGTCTTTGAGGTCGTTCGTCGCCGATGACTCGGTCTGCGGGAGCCCGTCGATCGCCTGCCCGAGCGCCGAGTCCTGAAGCGCGCCGAATGTGGTCGCTCCGTTCGCGAGTAGCGCGTTTATGGTCGGCGCCACGGCGGCGAGCGCGGTGGTTGTCGCGGCGCCGCCGCCGATCAGGTCGGCGAGCCGGTTCGACGGATCCGCGAGCAGCTGCAGCAGCGTCTGCAGCGGTCCCAACCCCCGCGCCAGCGAGTGGGCGATGTCGTTGAGCTGGATCCCGCGGCCGGCGACGGCGTCGCCGAATCCAGCGATCGATCCGCGCAGCGCCTGGCGCGTGCGCGGCCCGAACGCCTGCAGCGCGGTGTCGAGGTCGACGAACGGGAGCTCGTGATTGAGGCTCGCCCGGGCATTCAGCTTCAGCGTCCCGCCGTCCGGAATCCCTCCACCGTGGCTGCGGCCGGGCAGCAGCTCGACGTACTTGCCGCCGAGCACCGATGACAGCCGGATCTGGTAGTGCGTGTCCGGCGGCAGCGGCCCGAGGCTCTTCTGGAGTGAGAGCCCGAGCTGCGCGTACGGGTGCGGCCAGGTCGGGGATGCGGGCTCCGGGGTAATCGTCAGCACCTGGCCGACTCTCGCCCCGCCGATCCTGACATCCGCGTTCTTCGGAACCTCATCGGCGTTCGCCACCTGCACGTTGACCCGGTAGGTCGGGACGTACGGCAGGCCGTTCTCGGCGATGTAGCTCAGGTACACCGCGATCCCGAGCACGACCATCAGGACCGTTCCGACGACGATCGGGCTCTGCAGCAGGCTGGGGGTTCGGGAGCGTCTCACTTGAGCAGGTACTTGGCGATCGCCTGGAGCACGCTCGTCGGCTGTGGGGGCGGTCCGGTCGGGAGCGACGGGAGCGACGGCAGCGACGGCAGCGGTCCCACCGGCGTGGTGGGCTGGCTCGGCGCCGAGGACGAGCCCGACGCGGTGGGCGCCGACGGCGTCGCGTTTGGCTGCCCGGGGTTCGGGCCGCTGCGGCCGGCCGTCCGCCGCGCGGCGGCTCGCTCACGAGCGGGTCTTGCGCTCTCTGCCTGATACCCGGGCTGATCGCCGTAGTGGGCGCTGCAGCCCGGGACGGGCTTCGTCGAGAACAGGCCGCACGCCCCGTTCTGCGGAGCGATCACGTACAGCGGCAGCAGGTGCGAGGTCGAGTCGAACCGGGACAGCGCGGTGCCCGTGTAGTAGAAGATCGACAGGAACTCCTCCGTGAAGCCGTGCTGCTGGAGGTTGGTGAACAGCCTGCCGGCGACCGCGGTGCTCGACTTCGAGCGGTCCGCGTACGAGCGCAGCGACTCGATCAGCGGGGTCGACTGACGGATCGCCGGGATCGCCTTTCCGAGCGCGCTCGAGAGATGGGACAGCGCGGGCTTCGCCACCGTCGCGAACGGACCAAGGTCGTCGGACACCCGGTTCAGCGAGGGCGCCGCGGCCCGCAGCTGCTGGAGCAGGGGCGTGCCCTGCGTGGCGATCGAGTCGAGCTGCGTGAGCGCCGGCCGGGTCGCGGCGAGCAGCGCCGGCAGCCGCGCGATCGACTGCGACAGCGCGCCGCCGTGGGTCGCAGTGAGCGTCGAGAGCCCCGCCGCGCGGTCGAGGAACCGCCGCAGCTGCGCCGTGCCGGCGGCGCCGGTGGTGGCGAGCTTGTCGCTCGAGTCGATCAGCGACTGGAGCTGCGTGCGCTGGCTGACGAGCACGGAGATCGCGTCCCGCGCGGCGCCGAGCGCCGGATTCGCGCGCTGCAGGATCTGGTTGATTTCCTGCCCGCGGCCGGCCGTCGCGATCCCGAGCTCGTCGAGGATCACGGCCCCACGCTCCCGGGTCGGCAGGTTGAACGTGTTGAACAGGTCGAGCAGGCTGACGGGCTCGGTCGTGCGCGTGACGGGCACCGTCGGCGGCTGGCCCCCCGAGGCGCGCAGCACCGGGCTGCTCGCGGTTCCGGGGTCGCACTCGAGGTAGTTCTCGGCGATCAGGCCCTCCGGCCGGATCGTGCACGTGGAGTTCTGGTGGAACGGCATGAAGCGGCGGTCGACCGACGCCTCGATTCGGGCCTTGAAGCCGGAGGTGAGGACGACGTCGTTGATCGTCCCCGCGCGGGCGCCGGCGATCTTCACGAGCTGCCCGGCGACCAGGCCCCGAGCGTCGTCGAAGATCACGTCGAAGCGTGCCGTCGGCTGCCCGTGGCCGATGGAGCCGCCGATCAGCGCGATCGCGGCCCCGATCGCGGCGGCGGCCGCGACGATTGTCACCAGCCGCCTCACCGCTGATCGTCCCCGGGTTTGCAGATGTTGCCGACGCTCTTCAGCACGTCTGGCGTCGTCCACGGGTTCGACTGGTCGGCGGCCGGCCGTTGCCCGCCGCCGGGGCACGGCGCGAGCAGCCCCGTCCGCTCGCCGCCCAGCGGCGGCAGCTTGCTGAGCTGCACGCCGAGCACGTTGAGCAACCCGGTGAGGGTGCTTCCTCCGCCCTGGACGACAGCCATGCCGTGGAGGAAATGGCCGTTCGCGTCGTACGTGCCGGCGGTAGCGCCGCCGACCCCGTTGAAGAAGCCGGCGACGACGTCGGGCGTGTACGGGCGCAGGCCGGACAGGATCGGGTTGAGCGCGGTCAGCGAGCCGGTCAGCGATCGGACGGCCGGAGTCGCCTGGTGCTCGACCGCCGGCAGCGCCTCGAGCGCGGCCTCGGCGCTCGGCACCAGCGCCTGGACCGCCGAGACGGTGGGAATCGCGTTCGCGGTCGCGGGCAGCACCGCCTTCAGCAGCGACCCGACTCTGGTCGCGACCGGACGCAGATGGACCAGCGTCGGGTCGAGCGTCGACAGCGTCGTGTCGACGTGGCCCAGCACCCGGGTCCCCTGCTTGAGAACGGCCGGGGCACGGGACAGCGTGTCCGCGATCGCGGTGCGCTGACCTGCGAGCTCGCGGAGTGCTCCGGCGGTTGAGGAGACGCTGCCCCCGAGGTTCGTGCTCTGGGCGGCGAGCGCCGTCGCGATCCTCGACACGCTCGACACGAGCTGCCTGAGCGCCCCGTCGTCGGCGACGACCTCGTTGCCGAGCTGCGCGGACTGGCTGAACGCCGGGCTCAGGTATGCGTTCGCGTCGTTGAACTGGGACGCCGTAGGTTGGGCAACCAGGTAGGCGCCGGCCCGCAGAACTCCCTGGAGCGAGGCGCGAACCCGCGGTGTCAACGCGTCCAGCAGGGTGTCCAGGTCGACGATCCCGCGCGTCTGGGTGACGGGAAGCGTCCCGCCGTTCGCGATCTCTTTGCCCGCTCCGGGGCTGAGCGACACGAACCGGTTGGCGACGCCGGTCAGGCTGAGCTGCCCGATCGTCGCGATCGTTCCCTGCCGCAACGGGATGACCGTCGAGCTCGAGAGGTCCAGCTCGACGTCCGCGAGGCCATCGTTCGACAACGTGATCGCGCCGACCGACCCGACCTGATGGCCGCCGACGGTGACGAGGTCTCCGCGCACGAGCTGTCCGGCGTCGGAGAAGTCGGCGTGGATCGTGTACGCCGCGCCGCTGCCCGCGATCACGACGATCACCGCGGCGACCGCGATCCCAAGCGCTATCAGGGCGGAGACGCGAGGCATGGCTAGTGGAGGGCCACTGTTATCCGCCGATCGGCGCCCGCGCGTTCCCGCCCCAGAACAGCTGCGTGCCGACCAGTCCGATCAGGTGGATCCCGAGGATGTTCACGAACATCGATCGGGCGGTGGCCCGCCCCACACCCACCGGGCCCCCGGTCACGTGGTAGCCGTAATAGATGCAGACGAGCACGATGAAGGTCGCCATCGCCATGCACTTGATGCCGCTGAATAAGAAGTCGTCCGGCGATTGGAACTGCCAGAACAGCTGCAGATAGCCGCCCTTCGAGACCTGGCCGAGCTGGATCACGTCGGCCAGGTATGACGCGACGAACCCGATCGCGACCGCGATCATGTACAGGAACGGCAGCACCAGCCAGGTTCCGAGCAGCCTGGTCGAGCCGAGGTACAGGACCGAGTCGAGCCCCATCACGTCGAGCGCGTCGATCT
This sequence comes from uncultured Solirubrobacterales bacterium, assembly GCA_963788565.1. Taxonomy (GTDB): domain Bacteria; phylum Actinomycetota; class Thermoleophilia; order Solirubrobacterales; family Solirubrobacteraceae; genus Palsa-465. The sequence continues at coordinate 278,917 of CAWBHJ010000005.1, forward strand.
CGTCGGAGATCCGCATCGAGCCCAACTCGGCGACGAACCCGGTGCCGACCTTCGCGGCCATCATGTAGCCGAACGCGTACGGGATCACCTCCCGCAGGTCGCACAGCGCAGTGATCGCGCCGGTCGACGACGGCGCGCCGACGGTCTTCGCCGCGTACGCGCCCTCGATTCCGCACTGCAGCCCGAGGATGAACACCAGCCCGAGCACGATCAGCGCCGAGCCGACGATCAGGATCCCGGCCTGGCGGAGCGTCTCCCCGATGAACCGGAAGACCTTCCCGTCGAGCACGTTCGCTGCGACCTTGAGGCAGAAGCGCGAGGCCTCGCCGAACGCCGTCAGCGCCGCCAGCGGCCGCGCGAACGCGGCGATCACGGATCCGGTCCGGCGCTGTCCACCGATCGCGCTCATCGCGGTGTATTGAGCGCTGGGTGGGTGGCCAGCAGCGTTTGGGTGAATGCGTAGTCGATCGCGCCGATACCAATGAACGCGATCACCACTGCTTGATTTACGGCGCGACCGACTCCTTCGGCGCCGCCGGACGCGGTCAGGCCCTTGTAGCAGCAGACGATCGCGATCATCCCCCCGAAGATCAGCGACTTCAAAAGCATCGCCTCGAACTCCGCGACGCTCGCCTGCGCAAAGAACGTCGAGAAGAACGGGCCGATCTGCGCGTGATTCGAGATCGTCACCAACACGCCGCCCAACGTCCCGAACAGCAGCGCGTAGATCGAGAACAACGGCGTCAGCAACATCAGCGAGAGGAACCGCGGGACCACCAGGCTCTTGACTGGGTCGACGCCCAGCACCTGCAACGCGTCGAGCTCCTCCCGGATCTTCCGGGCGCCCAGGTCGGCGGTCATCGCCGTCCCCGCCACGCCCGCCATCACGATTGCGCACACGAGCGGCGCGAACTCCCGCATCACGATGATCACGAAGATCCCGCCGAGGCGGTCCATCGCGCCGAGCAGGTTCAGAAAGTTCCCGACCTCGATCCCGGCTGGCCCATACGTGAACGCCAGCGACGCGACGATCATCGGAAACCACCCCAGCCGCAGCGCAAACAGGAACTGGTCAACCAGCTCCGGCCCGTAGTCATACGGGGGCGAGAGCGCAGCGACCACCGTCCTGCGCAACAGGAGACCCATCGCGCCGATCGTGTTCACGAAGCCGCGAAGCGACGCGTAGCCCAGCGTCAACAGATCCACTTCGTTAGCCGCTCCCTCCCGTGTGGCGACTCGCTCCTGACCCTGCGTCTGGAGCGCAAGGATCATAGGAGTGCGGAGGTGCTGTCCGCAACGTGGAACCGTCGCGTTGCGGAGCGGCCACCGAGGGCGCGCGGCGCGCGTACTTCAGCCCGCTACCGCGGGCGGTACTCGCTCAGACGCCGACTACCCGAACCGGTAGTCGGGGATCCGGTCGCAGGTGGCGAAGATCATCACCGGCCAGGGTGCGTCGGCGAGCAAGTTCGAGTTGTGCAGATCCGCGGTGTAGCCGGTCGCCCAGCCCGCGCCGTCGACATGGAAGTGGCCGCCGCCCGTCCACGTCACCCATTCACCGTGCTGTGAATAGAAATCCCAGTGGGCGGTGTGCGCGTTGTGGCGGTGCTGCGAGGTGCCGGCGAGCTTGAAGCCGGGCCGGCACTCGACCGTCAGCTGGCGCGTCTGGCCATCGGGGATCCCGCGTAGGTGGCCGCACTGCCGGTAGTCGGCGTAACGCTCGTAGAGCATCTGAGGCGGCAAGTTGTGGAGCCCTTCGCCACGGAGCGTGTAGGGACCGCCGTTGGCGTTCGGGCACGGCAGGTGCGCGACCCGTGCAGTCGCGGTTCCGGTAAGCGCGACGGCGACCATGGATGCGGTGAACGCGGCACCGAACAACGTACGTCGAATCATGCTCAATCTCCTATTTCGACCGCGATCGATGGTGCCCGTCGGGGCCCGCCAAGACATCGCACACTGTGCGATCTTCGAGCTCGGAGTCCGGCCCTACACCGGCGCGCCGCGTACCGGAGCCCGCCTCCAGATCCCCAACTATACTTTATGAAGCATGACGATCTTCTGGCGGCTGCTCGGTTTCCTACGCCCGTATCGGGTCCAGGTCGCGTGGTCGTTCGCGCTTGCGTTCGGCGCGATGGGGGCGACCGTGCTGATCCCGTTCCTCACCGGCCAGGCGATCAACTCGATCAGCTCGCACTCCAAGCACGACCTGGTGATCTGGGCGCTCGCGATCGTCGCCGCCGGTGTCGGACGGCTCGGCCTTAGCGTCTGCCGCCGGCTGGTTGCGGGCCAGGTGTCGCTCGGGGTCGAGGTTGACCTGCGCAACAGTCTGTACGGACAGCTCCAGCGGCTCGAGCTGTCGTTCTTCGATCGCATGCAAACCGGACAGCTGATGTCGCGGGCGACGGTCGACCTGCAGTCGGTCCGGTTCTTCCTCGGCTACGGGCTGATCTTCATCGCGCAGTCGCTGCTGACGATCGGGCTCGCGGCGATCGCGATGTTCATCCTCCAGCCCGAGCTCGCGGCGCTGTCGCTCGCCCCGGTCCCGCTCGTGGTCCTGATCGCTTGGCGTTACGGCATTCACGCCCGTCCCGCGCTGCAGGAGGCTCAGCAACGGATCGCCGAGCTCACGGCGGACACCGAGGAGAACATCTCCGGCGTGCGCGTGGTCAAGGCGTTCGCACGCGAGGAACGGCAGCTTCTGCGTTTCCGGCACTCCGTCAAGCGGGTGTTCGACCAGCAGATGACCGCGACCAAGATCCAGGCGAAGTACACGCCGCTGATCAGCTTCCTGCCGAACCTTGGGTTGGCGGTGATCCTGCTCGTCGGCGGCCGCCAGGTGATCAACGGCTCGCTCTCGATCGGCGACTTCACCGCCTTCTATGCGTACCTGTTGATGCTGATCTCGCCGATGCGGACGCTCGGCTACATGCTCAGCGCGGCGCAGCGCGCGACCGCGTCGGGCGCGCGGATCTTCCAGGTGCTCGACCGGGCACCGCGGATGACAGTGCCAGCCGGGGCGCCGGCGCTGCCGCCAGGCCGCGGCCACGTGCGCTTCCACGACGTCGCGCTGACGTTCGACGGCGCGCCGCGGCCGGCGCTCCACGACGTTGACCTCGAGATCGCGGCCGGTGAGACCATTGCCGTCGTCGGCGCGATGGGCTCGGGCAAGACCGCGCTCGTGTCGTTGATCCCGAGGCTCTACGACGTCGTCGAGGGGAGCGTCGAGATCGACGGCGCCGACGTACGGGAGGTCGATCCGGTGAGCCTGCGACACCAGATCGCCGTGGTCACCGACGACCCGTTCCTGTTCTCGGCGAGCGTCCACGAGAACATCGCCTACGGCCGCCCCGACGCGACGCGCGAGCAGGTCGAGGCCGCCGCACGCGCCGCGCAGGCCGACTCGTTCGTCCGGGCGCTGCCGAAGGGCTACGACACCCTGATCGGCGAGCGCGGGCTGACGCTGTCGGGCGGGCAGCGCCAGCGGATCGCTATCGCGCGGGCGATCGTCGCCGATCCCCGGGTCCTGATCCTCGACGACGCCACGTCGTCGGTCGACGCCTCGACCGAGCAGGAGATCAAGCTCGCCCTGGGCGAAGTGATGCGCGGCCGGACGACGGTGATCGTCGCCCACCGGCTGTCGACGATCGCGCTGGCGGACGAGATCGTGGTGCTCGAGGACGGCACCGTCACGGCGCGCGGCACCCACGACGAGCTGTTGACGACCTCCGACCTCTACCGCGAGATCGTCGAGAAGGGGATGCCCGACCAGGTGTTCCTGAACCGTAAGCCGCTCGAGGCGGAGGTAGCGGGCCTATGAGCCGCATGGCTGAGTTGAAGCGTCGCTTCCACGCCACTTCCGGCCGACGGCGCAAGCTGCGTGGACTCGCACAACTGCTCGCGCCATACCGGTGGCGCGTGCTCGCGATGCTCGCCTCGCTGGTGATCGCGACCGCGGCGGCGCTCGCACCGGCCCCACTCGCGAAGGTCGCGATCGACGACGGCATCCTGAAACACGATGTGTCGACGCTCGACTGGGTGGTCGCGGCGTTCCTGCTCTCCGCCGTGGTCTACGCCATCGCTTCGTACGCGCAGACATACCTCGTCGGGTGGGTCGGGCAGCGGGCACTGCAGGACCTGCGGATCGAGCTGTTCTCGCACCTGCAGCGGCTGTCGATCGGCTTCTACTCGCGTAACCGTGCCGGAGTGATCATCTCCCGCCTGACCAACGACGTCGAGGCGCTCGACCAGCTGGTCGAGGACGGGATGGCGACGCTGATCCAGTCGGGCCTGACCTTGATCGGGGTCGTCGTGATCCTGTTCGTGATGTCGCCGCAGCTTGCGCTGTGGACGTTCATCGCGTTCCCGATCCTCGCGATCGGCGCCGTGCTGTTCCGGATCGCGTCCGCCGACGCGTACCGGCTGACGCGCGAGAAGATCGCCGCGATCACCGGCTACCTGCAGGAGACTCTGTCCGGGATCCGCGTGGTGCGGGCGTTCGGGCAGGAGCCGCGCCACATCGAGCGGTTCGAAGAGCTGAACGACGAGAACCGCGACGCGAACATGACCACCGTGAAGCTGAACGCCGCGTATTTCCCCGCGGTCGAGTTCCTGTCGGCGCTCGTGACGGTCGAGATCCTGCTGATCGGCGGCTACGAGGCGATCAACGGCAACATCTCGACCGGCGTCGTGTTCGCGTTCATCGCGGCGCTCAACAACTTCTTCGACCCGATCCAGCAGCTCTCGCAGCTCTACACCACCTACCAGTCGGGAATGGCGGCTCTGGACAAGATCTTCCTGCTGCTCGACGAGCAGCCGGACCTCGTCGACGCGCCGGACGCGACCGAGCTCGGCAAGATCCGCGGCGAGGTCGAGTTCGACGACGTCTCGTTCCGCTATGGCAACGGGGACTTCGCGCTGCGGAACATCGACCTGACGATCCCGCCGGGTCAGACAGTGGCGCTCGTCGGCGAGACCGGCGCGGGGAAGTCGACGTTCGCGAAGCTCGTAGCGCGGTTCTACGACCCGACCGACGGCCGCGTGCTCGTCGACGGCCACGACCTCCGCGGGGTTTCGTCGCACTCGCTGCGCTCACAGATGGGGATCGTCCCGCAGGAGGGCTTCCTGTTCAGCGGCACGGTCAGGGAGAACATCGCGTTCGGGAAGCCCGCAGCGACGGACGAGGAGATCCTGGCCGCCGCCCACGCGGTCGGCGCGGACGGATTCATCGAGGCGCTCGAGCACGGCTACGACACGCAGGTCGGGGAGCGCGGCGTGCAGCTGTCGGCCGGACAGCGCCAGCTCCTCGCGTTCGCGCGGGCGCTGGTCGCCGACCCACGGATCCTCGTGCTCGACGAGGCCACGTCGAACGTCGACGTGCACACCGAGGATCTGATCGAGCAGGGGCTGAGGCGACTGCTCGCCGGACGGACAGCGATCGTGATCGCCCACCGGCTGTCGACGATCCAGCGCGCGTCCCGGATCATCGTGCTCGAGCACGGCGAAATCGTCGAGCAGGGGTCCCACGAGGAGCTGCTCGAGCAGCGCGGCCGCTACTGGCGTCTGTACCGCGACTGGGCCGAGCAGGCCTCCGCGGCGTGATCGGGCTGCCGGTCGTCTCCGGGCTGGCGATCACCCCGATCAAGGGGACCCGCCTGCGCGAGGTCGACAGAGTTGCACTCGGTCGAAGCGGGGTCCGCGAGGACCGGCGGTTCCTGCTCGTCGACGATCGCGACCGGATGATCAACGGCAAGCATCTCGGCGAGCTGACCGCCGTCGTCGCCGACTACGACGAGGCCGACCGGCGGCTGCGGATCACGTTCCCCGACGGCCGGGTCGTGGACGACGAGGTCCGCCACGGCGGGCCGATCGACGCCCGCTTCTACTCCGGGCTGCTGCGCGGCCGGCTCGTCGCCGGCCCGTGGTCTGAGGCGATCAGCGAGTTCACCGGGCAGCCGTTGCGGCTGGTCGAGGCGGGCGAGCAGGGAGCCGTCGATCGGGGCGGGCTGGGTGCAGCCTCGCTGATCTCCCGCGCGTCGCTCGCGCAGCTCGCGGCCGAGGGCGGCTGCCAGGGCGTCGACCGCCGCCGGTTCAGGATGCTGATCGAGGTCGACGGGATCGCCGCGCACCGCGAGGACGATTGGGTCGGGCGAGAGGTACAGATCGGCGACGCGCTCGTGACGTTCAAGGGGCACGTCGGCCGGTGCCTGATTACCAGCCGCGACCCGGACACCGGCGTCGTCGACCTTCCCACGCTCGACATCCTGCGCGAATACCGCGGCGATCTCGACACGACCGAGCCGCTCCCGTTCGGGATCTACGGGAGCGTGCTCGAGCCCGGTGTGATCCGGGTCGGTGACCCGTTGATCCTGGATCGATAAGCTCGCCCCGATGCCCTCTCCGGATCGCGTCCGCGTTGAGGTGAGCGACCACGTCGCCACGGTGACGCTCGCGCGCCCGGAGAAGCACAACGCGCTGGACCAGGCGATGTTCGCCGCGATCGTCGAGGCCGCGGAGGAGGTCGCCGCGACGGCTGGTGTGCGCGCCGTGGTGCTGCACGGAGAGGGGCCCAGCTTCTGCTCGGGCATCGACGTGTCGAGCGCCTTCTCCGGCGACGCCGGCCTGAACGGCGGGCTCGAGGGCACGTTGATGACGGTGCCGAACCGGTTCCAGCGCACGGCGTACGACTGGATCACGCTGCCCGTGCCGGTGATCGCCGCCGTTCACGGCAACTGCCTCGGCGGCGGCTTCCAGATCGCGCTCGGCGCGGACATCAGGATCTCCACCCCCGACGCGCGGCTTTCGGTGATGGAGGTCAAGTGGGGACTGATCCCGGACATGTCGATCACGCGAACGCTTCCGCGGCTGGTCGGGATCGACGTCGCGAAGGAGCTGACGTTCACCGGCCGTGTGTTCTCCGGGAAGGAAGCGGCTGATCTGGGCGTCGTCACACGAGTGGCCGACGATCCGCTGGCGGCGGCATGCGAGCTGGCGGCGGAGATCGCTACCCGGTCGCCCGACGCCGTCCGAGGAGCCAAGCGCCTATTCAACGAGTCCTGGAACCGCCCCGCCGAGGAGACCCTCGCGCTCGAGGCCGCGATCCAGCTGAAGCTGATCGGCTCGCCAAACCAGCTCGCGGCCATCACGGCCGGGATGACCAAGCAGCCGGCCTCGTTCGTCGACCCGGGCTGACCCCAGCCCCCGGACGGATGTCCCCCGAGCGGCAGCTCGACCCCGAGGCGCTGGGTGACCACCTTGATCGGCTCTACCGCGCGGCCCGGGCGCTGTGCGGCTCACGCGAGGAGGCCGAGGACCTCGTGCAGGAGACGTTTGCCCGCGTGCTGCGCAAGCCGCGAATCCTGCGCTCGGAGGACGACCTCGGCTACCTGCTGCGGGTACTGCGAAACACGTTCATCTCGACCCGCCGGGCGGCGGCCCGCCGTCCCCAGGCGACGGCACCGCCGGAGGCGCTCGACATGGTCGAGGATCGGAGCTCGGCTCAGCCGGAGGCCCGGATCGAGGCCGAGGAGGTCTACGCCGCGATCTCGGCGCTGCCTGACGACTTCCGGGACGCCGTCGTCGCGATCGACCTGATCGGACTCTCTTACCGGGAGGCGGCCCGCAGCCTCGGCGTGCGCGAGGCGACGATCACGACCCGGCTTCACCGCGGGCGCCAGCGGATCGCGCGTACGCTGTCGGGCGAAACGCCGCAGGAGGTCGCGCGGGAGCGGGATTAGGGGTCGCGCTGTGGGCCCGGTCGCGCTGTGGGCCCGGTCGCGCTCTACGCCACGGCCGGCGGGAGCTTCCAGGCGGCGAGCCGCAGCAGCTCCTGCTGGGAGACGCCGACGCCAGACAGCACGCACGTGTGTCCGGCGCGCCGCCAGGTGACCACCTGTCGCTCGCCCAGGCTGAAGGTCTGGAACTTCGTGCCGCTGAGGTTGGTGGCGCTTGCCTGCGGCAACATCAGAGCCGGCGCGGTGACGATCGTGTACGCGATCCGCTGGTCGCCGCGCCCGTAGTAGACGGTGACTGCCTTCCGCCCGCCGATCCGGTCGACTCGCTGCCCGGCGGCCCACCAGCCGAACTTGTTCGACCAGTTGGGGAAGTAGACCTCTTCGACGTCGCGGTTGAGCGTCGCGCCCGGTATCGCTCCGCCCGGGCCCGGAGCCGCCATCGCCGACCCGCGGAGCGCGAGCGACGCCGCCTGGCTCACCGACGGGCCGCCGGGTGCACCCGCCGGCAGCAGCAGCGCCAGCGCCAGCGCCGCGGCCGCGAGTGCCGCCACAGCTGCCGCGCCCCATGCGGTACGCAGGCGCGGCAGCGGGGCTCGCGACCGGCGGCGTCGCTCGCTCTCGATCCTCGCGCGCAGCCCCGCGGGCGCGCGTTCGGCGCGCACCGTGGCGAGCGCCGCCACGGCGTGCTGCTCGCGCTCGTAGCGCTTGCTCAGCTCCGGCGAGCCGGCGATCTGCCGGCGGAGCGCCGCGGCGCGCTCAGCGTCCAGCGTGCCGTCCGCGAGCGCGGTCAGCTCCGCCAGGACCTCACGCGGAGGTTCGTCTTGTTTTTCCGATCCAGCCATCTCTTCCGATCACGAATTGTCGACCTTGTCGCCGCTCGGCGCGAGCACGTGCGCCGCGGACCCGGACGACGATGACGAGCGACTGCCGCACGCCGCGGCAAACATGGATCCAACGATCAGCAAAGCAACTCCATTTGTCTTCCTCACAAGGCCTTCCGCATCTCTTGAGGTTTTCCATCAAAGACAGACGCCCGCGGGGCGATTTCCTTCCCGCCCGCGACGGCGTTTTCGTCGTATCGTCCGGAGCGATACGGTGCCCGGGAATAACTGGCCGCCTGGGAGCGTCTAGCGTAGTGAGCAGCACGCTTCCGACCTGGTATGGAGAGCAGGTCGAGAGGGGACGGCAGGCAGGTTCTGAGTGCAGCTCGAGAAGCCCCGGACGCGAAGGAGCAACCTCATGAAGTCACAGACGCGCACATCGATCCGCCGGCTCGCGCCGCTCGCGCTGGTGCTGGTCTCCCTCGCGGTGGCCGCCTGCGGCTCCAACTCATCGAGCTCGGCCTCCGGGTCGTCCGGATCCTCCGGCGCCGCCGCGACGAGCAGCACCGCGGCGACGAGCAGCACCGCCGCGACGAGCAGCACCGCCGCGACGAGCAGCACCGCGGCGAACAGCGGCGCCGCCGCGGCGACGAGCTCGACCAAGAACGGCATCCCGCAGGGCCCGAACGCCGGCGACGCCGACGCCGACAACCAGGGCGCCCCGAGCGACGGGGACGGGAACATCTAGGCGAGCGGGCGTCGGCCTCGGACCGGACCTAGCAGCTAGGCGGGTCCGCGCGGGATCGCGACTTGTTGCGCCCACCCCAGGTGTCGGTCTGGCTGTGGCAGTTTGGGCATAGCAGCTCGAGGTTCTCCAGCCGGTTGTCGAAGCCGTTGCCGTTGACGTGATGAAGCTCGAGCGAGATCGGCCGCTCGCGCCATTCGCTCAGCCCGCAGCGCTCACAACGTCGGTCCTTGAGGCCCGCTTCGAACAGCCTGACTTTCACGTGCTGTCGGCTGCGGTGTCTGCCGGACGCAAGTACATCCGCGATCGGCTCGAGCCGCGGGCGCGGGCAGATGACTCCGCGGCCGATCGCGTCCAGCCACGCGTTACGGCTGAAGCCGAATGCCGCCATGCAGTCGGTCATCGAGTGCCCCGCCTCGTAGTAGTTGGCGATCGCGTCCCAGTCGTACCGCTTGGAGAACTCCGCCGCCGGCGGCACGCCGAGGGCGCGAAGGTGGAAGCAGACGGTTGGCTTCGAGATGCCGAGCTCGCGAGCGATCTCCGCCCCTGAGAGCCCATCTGAGAACAGCCTGCCGACCGCCTCCCTGGTCTTGCCATTCGGTGCTCTGCGACGACCCATACGAACATATGTTCCTATCGACCTCGGACGGAAAGGGTCCATTTCAGGGCTATACTCGCCCGCTCCGACGCCGCCCCGTGCTCTGGGGCGCATCGTCTTACTGCGGGGTAGTCCAGTGGCAGTGACGCCCGGCTCTGGACCGGGAGACGGAGGTTCGAGTCCTCCCCCCGCAGCTTGAGGCGTGGCCGCTGCGTGCCGCCTCGCTCACCTTCCGGCCCCTTGATCCGGCCATCCAACCCCGCCATACTCGCCCCGATGCGTCTGGCGCTGTTTCTCGCAGCGGGCGCACTCGTAATCGGGGGCACAGCAACACAGCTTTCGGCTCATACCGTGCCGAAGCGGGCGCAGTCTCAGAGGACGAGCACGCCGATCAGGTATCTCGTCGTGATCTACGACGAGAACAACACGTTCGACCACTACTTCGGGCTCTACCCGAAGGCCGAGAACCCGCCTGGGGAGCCGGCGTTCCACGCGCGGCAGGGCACGCCCGCGGTCAACGGGCTCACCCCGGAGCTGCTCTACCACAACCCGAACGCCACGCAGCCCTTTCGGCTGGACCGAGATGGCTCGTTCACGTGCAACCCGAAGGGCGGCTATGCGCTCGCGCAGCACCAGTTCAACCATGGCCTGATGGACATGTTCGTGAGCCCAAATCCGGGCTGCAAGACCGCGGGGATCCCGATGGCGTACGTGGACGGGAACACCGTCACGGGGCTGTGGAACTACGCGCAGAACTTCGCGCTGAACGACAACTCGTTCCAGACCAACTTCGGCCAGTCGCTCGAGGGGCACATCAACCTGGTGTCGGGGCAGACCCATGGCACCGCGCCGCAGAGCGTCGATCGCTACGTCTCGCGCGGAACCGTGATCGGAGACATAGATCCGGCGTTCGACGACTGCTCCAAGGACCGCCGCGTCGCGATGACCGGTACGAACGTCGGCGAGCTGCTCAACAAGGCACGGGTCACGTGGGGATGGTTCCAGGGCGGATTCGCGCCGTCGCGGCGCGTGGATGGAAAGCCGGTGTGCGACTCGTCTCACCAGAACATCGTCGGAGACACGGTGCCGGACTACGTCCCCCACCACGAGCCGTTCCAGTACTACAGCGCGACCGCGAACCCGGCGCACCTGCCGCCGAGCTCCGAGGCGACGGTCGGACACGCGGACCGGGCCAACCATCAGTACGACCTGTCGTGGTTCTGGCGCGCGGCCGAGTCGGGCCACCAGCCGCAGGTCAGCTTCCTGAAGGCGGACCACTACCAGGACGGGCATCCGGGGTTCTCCGACCCGCTCGACGAGCAGCACTTCCTCGTCGACACGGTCAACCGGATCGAGCGCCTGCCGACGTGGCGGTCGACCGCGATCATCATTGCCTACGACGATCCGGGCGGCTGGTACGACCACGTCGTGCCGAAGATCATCCGCAGCTCCGACGACCAGCAGTTCGACTCCCTCTCCGGTGCGGGACGGTGCGGCAACGTGGACGTCCCGGGCAAGTACCCACTGCGCTGTGGCTATGCCGCGCGGCTGCCGCTGCTCGCGATCTCGCCGTACGCGCGGGTCAACTACGTCGACCACACGCTGACCGACCAGACCTCGATCCTCAGCTTCATCGAGGACAACTGGCACCTCGGGCGGATCGGGAACGACTCCTACGACGCCCAGGCGGGCTCGATCGAGAACATGTTCGACTTCTCACGGCGGCGCGCCAGTCCGCTGTTCCTGAACGCCAACACCGGCGAGCCGATCACACAGCGCCGAAAGCCGACTCTGCGGCGCTAATCGCACCACACGCATCCTTGCGCTTTGCTTTCCGAAGCGCTACGGTTCGCGCCCCACGCTGCTCCGATTTCCGAAGCAGACCCGCGCAGCCGTCGTCCGAAGGAGCGAGCCGAGATGATCGACGAGACCACCCAAGAGCCGACCGACGATCGCAACGCTCCGCGGATCGCCCCGCTGGAGCCGCCCTACGAGCCGGCGGTCGAGGAGGCGCTGCGGAAGTGGATGCCGCCGAACAGCGGGCTCGAGCCGCTGGCGCTGTTCCGGACGCTCCAGGTGCACGGCGAGCTCGCGGCTCGGATGCGCCCGCTCGGCGCCGGGATCCTCGGGCACGGGCTGGTCGAGCCACGGTTGCGCGAGATCATGATCCACCGGACCTGTGCACGGTGCGGCGCCGAGTACGAGTGGGGAGTGCACGCCGTCGCGTTCGGCAAACCGCTCGGCCTCTCCGACGAGCAACTCGCGGCCACGGTCGGCGGCGCCCCCGATGACGCGGTCTGGTCGGACTCCGAGCGCGCAGTGATCTCGCTCGCCGACGAGCTGCACGACTCCGCCGCCGTCAGCGACGCGACGTTCTCAGAGCTCGAGCGGCACTTCAGCCCCGAGCAGATCCTCGAGCTCGTGGTCGCCGCCGGCTGGTACCACACGATCTCGTTCGTGATCAACGCGGCCCGGGTCCAGCGCGAGCCGTGGGCGATGCGGTTCCCGCGCGCGGCGGCCTGAGCGAGACCGTCAGCCGATCGCGGCGAGGTCCGTCGACACGTCCCCGAGCTCGGCCGCCCGATCCCCCACGTCGGCCGCGGAGACGATCAGCCGTCGCGCGTGCTCGAGGTCATCGGAGCGGCCCACCGACAGCGCCCCCGCGACGCGCCCGCCGTCGAGGTACCAGAGGCTGAATTCGTGGTCGTCGAGCGAGCCTCTCACGACCTCCTCGTCCCACTGCGCCGCCGGTCCAACGTATTCGAGTGAGGCCCAATCCGAGAGATCGGAGAAGAAGTACGGGACGACGTCGTGGGGCTGGTCGCGGCCGAGCATGTTGAGCGCGACCGTCTTGCCCATGTTGAACGCCACGTCCCAGTGCTCGACCCGGACCCGGCGGTGGTTGGCGACGCTGTCGTAGTCGGCGATGTCGCCCGCGGCGTACACGCCCGGCACCTGCGTCTCGAGCCGCGAGTCGACGAGCACGCCTCCGGTCTCGCCGAGCGCCAGCCCGGCTGAACGGGCCAGCACCACATCCGGGTTGACCCCGACGCCGACGATCACGGCGTCCGCCTCGAGCTCGAGCCCGCCCTCGGTCACCACCTTCGTGACCCGTCCGTCCGCCCCCTCGAAGCGTGCCAGCGAATCCTCGCCGTGGAACGTGATCCCGTGCTCCTCGAGCCGGCTCTGGAAGTACCGTCCCACGTGCTCGCCGAACCCGATGCTGAGCGGCACCGGCTCGAGCATCACGAGCGAGCACGAGCAACCGAGATCGGTCAGCGACGCCGCGACCTCGCACGCGATGTAGGAGCCGCCGATCAGCACCACCCGCTTGCCGGCGGCGTCCTCGCGGATCGTGTCGCTGTTCCCGAGCGTCCGCAGGTAGTGGATCCCGGCGAGCTCACAGCCCGGCACCGACAGCCGCCGGACGTTCGAGCCGGTCGCCAGCAGCGCCTTCTCGAACGTGACGACGTCGCGGTTGGAGAGCTGGGCGGTCCGTGCGTCGAGGTCCAGCTTCATCACCGACACCTTCGTGAGCGCCTCGATCTGCTGCTCCTCGTAGAACTCGGGTGGCCTGAACAGGACCTGCTCACGCGACTCTTCGCCGCGCAGGTACTCCTTCGAGCACGGCGGGCGGTTGTACGGGAGGTCGGGCTCCCGGCCGGCGAGCAGGATCGAGCCCTCGCCGCCCGCCTCGCGCAACCAGCGGGCGCAGTTCCCAGCGGCGAGCCCTCCGCCGATCAGGAGAAAGTCGACCGTCCGTTCAGCCACGCGCCCTCGACGTAGCCGCGTCGGGCGCGAACTGCGGGGTGATCTGCGACTCGAGTCCCGGGTCAAGGATCAGCATCACCTGATCGCCCGACTCGATCATCGAATCTGCCTTCGGGACGAACCCGGTCCCGCCGCGGAGCACGGAGATGATCAGTGAGCCGTCGGGGAGCGGGACGTCCTGAATGCGGCTGCCGGCGGCGCGCGAACCCTTCCCCACCTCGACCTCGATGATCTCGAGGTGCTCCTCCTCGAGCGCGAGCAGCTGGACGAGCCCGTATTCCGGGACCTCGTGCTCGATCAGGCGCAGGATCAGGTCGGTGGCCGACACCGCGGGCTGGATGTCGAGCAGCCGGAAGTGCTGGAGATTGCGCGGGTTGTTGACGCGGGCGACGATCCGCTCGACGCCGTATTTCTCCTTGGCCATCTGGCAGATCAGGATGTTGTCCTCGTCGTCGCCGGTCACCGCGATCACCAGGTCGGCGCGCTGGATGCCGGCGCGCTCCAGCACCCACAGCTCGGTCGCATCGCCGTACTGGATCGCGTGCTCCAGCTCCTCCTCGACGACCCGGTAGCGGTCGTGGTTGGACTCGATCAGGGTCACCTCCTGGTCGCGCCCGATCAGCTCGCGTGCGAGGTTCCACCCCACCTTCCCGGCTCCGGCGATGATCACGTACACGCGGCGTTACCTCCTCGCCGGGGCGTTCAACACCATGTTGGACGCCTGGTCGATCGCGATCTGCGTCGGGGACACGGTGTGGAGGCCTTGTTCGTCGTACCACGCGGCGCGCGCCGGATCGGCGACGCGCACGACTACCCGGCCCACCCCAAATCGCCGCTGCGCGATCTGGGCGATCACGAGGTTCGTGTTATCGCCGCTGGTCGCGGCCACGAACACGTCCGCGTTCTCGATCCCCGCCTCCAGTAGCGCGTCGATCTCAAGTGCCGTGCCGACGGTGAACCTCCCGCCCGCGTCCTCCCACGTCGTCGTCTGGTCCTTGTCGAGCCGCTCGTGGGAGAGCGGGTCGGAGTCCAGCACGGACACCTCGTGCCCAGCATCGAGCGCATTCTTGGCGACCGCTGACCCCACACGACCGGAACCGACGATGAGAATGAACATGCGGTTCGCACTCTAAACGCCAGCGGGTGGCGGTGCCCTGATCGCTAACGCGACGGTCAGTAGCCCGCGTTCGGGTTGTGGTGAAGCCGCCCGAGGAACGGACGGGCCATCGCGATCGACAGCGCCCGCCGCTGCGCCTGCGACGACCCCGGCCACGCGATCGTGGCCGTGATCAGCCTCCTACCGTCGGTGGTCTCGAGGTAGTTGCTGTCGGGATACCAGTCGGCGTCGAGCCCCAAACCCATGATCTGATCCGGAGCGGCATAGAGACGCTCTGTCCCGAACTGCTGCGTGGCTTCGACCGCAGTTCGCTCCAGCCGGAAGAAGGGCTGCGGCCCGTTGTCGAGGTTGACGGTCACCTGCACCGGGCGCATCCCGGGCCGCCCCACCGTCATAACGCACTGGGGCATCCCGTTGTTGCCCTTCGAGACCGCCTGGGACACCGCCGACCGCGCGACCCCAAGGTGCACCGCCAGCAGCGCCCGGGCGCGCGGCGAGCACACCGTGGGACGGTGGCCGGCGCTGCCACAGCCGACCACGACAACGGCGAGCAGAGCTGCTGCGAGGGAGGCACGCACCTCCCCCGCGATGCTATCTCCAGACCGTTAGGTGATCAGCGGAATGATCAGGATCGCGACGATGTTCGCGACCTTGATCATCGGGTTGATTGCCGGACCGGCGGTGTCCTTGTAGGGGTCGCCGACGGTGTCGCCGGTGATCGCCGCGGCATGCGCCTCCGAGCCCTTGCCGCCGAACGCGCCATCCTCGATCAGCTTCTTCGCGTTATCCCACGCGCCGCCCCCCGAGGTCATCGAGATCGCGACGAACAGCCCGACGACGATCACGCCGATCAGCAGTCCTCCGAGGGCCTCGACGCTGATCACCCCGACGATCAAGGGGATCACGATTGGGATCAGCGACGGCAGGATCATCTCCCGCTGCGCGGCCCTCGTGACGAGCGCCACGGCGGTGCCGTACTCCGGCAGCTCGGTGCCCGCCATGATCCCGGGCTTCTCCCTGAACTGCCGGCGAACCTCCTCGACGACGCCGCCGGCCGCTCGCCCGACCGCCTCCATTGCCAGCGAGACGAACAGGTAGACCATCAATCCACCGATCAGCAGGCCGATCAGCACCGGCGGGTTGCCGATCGAGAAGCTGGGCAACTTGCCCTTCGCTTGTAACTCGTTCTCGAACGCGCTGAACAGCACGAGGGCGGCAAGCGCGGCCGAGCCGATCGCGTACCCCTTGGTGACGGCTTTGGTCGTGTTGCCGACCGCGTCGAGCGGGTCGGTGACGTTCCGCACCTCCTCGGGCAGGTCGGCCATCTCGGCGATCCCGCCGGCGTTGTCCGTGATCGGGCCGAACGCGTCGAGCGCAACGATGAAGCCGGCGAGCGACAGCATCGCCACCACGGCGACGCCGATGCCGTAGATGCCCTGACTGCCGCCGCCGCCGAGCTTCCACGATCCGAGGATGCCCAGCGCAACCACGATCGCGGGCGGCGCGGTCGACTGGAACCCCTGTGCGAGCCCCTGGATGATGTTCGTCGCGTGCCCCGTTTGCGAGGCGCGCGCGGTGCTCTTGACCGGCGCGAAGCGCGTCGAGGTGAAGTAGTCGGTGATCACGAACAGCAACGCCGTGATGCCCACCCCGATGAGCGCGCAGAGGTAGAACTTCCACCAGTGCGGCGTGACGGCGTGGGGGTCCTTGAGCGTGACATCGCGCATCATCCAGTAGGTCACCGGAAGGAACGCGAGGGCCGCCAGCACGCCAGAGACGATCAGGCCCTGGTACAGCGCTCGTTCGACATTGCCCACGCGCGTGCGCACCGCGAAGGTGCCGATGATCGAGGCGATGATCGCCACGGCGCCGAGCACGAGCGGGTAGAGCGCGAGCTGTGACTGCTCCCTGAACAGCAGCACGCCCAGCAGCATCACGGCGACCATTGTGACCGCGTAGGTCTCGAACAGGTCGGCGGCCATCCCGGCGCAGTCGCCGACGTTGTCGCCGACGTTGTCGGCGATCACGGCCGGGTTGCGGGGATCGTCCTCCGGGATCCCGGCCTCGATCTTCCCCACCAGGTCGGCGCCAACGTCGGCGGCCTTGGTGAAGATCCCACCGCCCAGACGCGCGAACACCGAGATCAGCGAGCCGCCGAAGCCGAGTCCGATCAGCGCGTCCACGGCGTGGCGGGGGGTCTCGCCCACAATCGCGGTGAGCACGCCGTAGTACCCGGCGACCCCGAACAGCGCGAGCCCGACGACCAACAGGCCGGTGACCGCACCGCCGCTGAACGCGACGGCGAGCGCGCGGGACACGCCCGAGCGGGCCGATTCGGCCACGCGGGCGTTGGCGCGGACAGATACGTTCATGCCGATGTAGCCAGCCGCCGCGGACAGGAGGCCGCCGATCAGGAACCCGATCGCGACCCGGATGTTCTGGAGCGGGATCAGGAGGATGAACAGGACGGCGCCGACCCCGGCGATCGTCGTGTACTGGCGGTTGAGGTAGGCGCCGGCGCCCTCCTGGACGGCGGCGGAGATCGCGCGCATCCGCTCGTTGCCGGGCGAGAGCGCCAGCAGCGAGCGCGAGGTCACGACGCCGTAGACGAGGGCGGCGCCGGCGCAAACGAGCGCGACGACAACGCCATGGTTCGTCAGGAAGCTAGTCAAGAAGGTCCTCCGGGCAGAGCGCTTGAGGTGGGTTGCGGGGCGCGTGGGCGCACCCCAGAAATGGGGAACCGGGCCGCCACCCGTACAGTTCGGGGCGGGGCCCGGGATAAGAACGGGGCGAGTGTAGCGTGAGGTACGGCGTCAAGCGCCGCGACGCGCGTCGTCGCCCGCCGCCGAGTCGCGCGCCCTTACTGGCCGGGGACCCAGAGCCGTCCGCTCCGCTGCGCGGGGCCGGGCTCCTCGGGTGAAGGCTGCTCGCCCTGCGGCTGCTCGGGCTGGGGCTGCTCCGGCGGCTGCTCGGGTGGCCGTTGCTCGGACGGCGGCGCCTCCGGAGGCGGCGCGGATTCCGCCGCGGCGCCAGTCCCGGCCGGCCCCGCCCCGCCGATCTTCACGAACGCGAACTGGAGCTGCGAAAGCGCGTCCTTGATCTGCGCCGCCTGCTCGGGCATCGTCGCGTCGAGCACCGGGAGCAGCGCGCGGATCGAGTCGATCGCGACCTGCACCTGCTCGGGATCGCGCTCGTCCTCGGTCCCGGGCGCGAGCCCGGTCCGGCGCAGGCCCAGATTGGCGATCGTGACGACGTGCTCGAGCACCACGTGCTCGACCCTCACCTGCTTGATCTGAGCCTCGTATGCCGCGCGGAGTTCCTCCTCGGTCGGCTCGCGCGGCGGCTCGCTACCTGTGCTCATCGGCTCCCCTTCAACTGTGGCTCCAGCGCACCAGCATACGTCTCGCGGGTCTCGGCGACTGCGGCCGCGTAGACCTCCTCGAGGCTGGCTCCGGACTCGTGCATCCGGCGCTGCCGCTGGGTCCCGTTCAGGGCCGGGAACGAGAGCTCGATCCCGAGCTCGCCACGGGCCGGGGCGGTCCACTCGAGCAGCCGCTCGACGGCCTCCGAGGTCGGCTCCGTCCGCCCCCGGTCGAGGTCGATCATCTCCCCCTCGACCCCGTAGCGAACGGCCCGCCACAGGTTCTCCTCGATCAGGCTCCTGGAGTGGTCGGCGAACGGGGTGCCGGCGTCGACGTCGCGGGCCGCCTGTGCCACGCACGCGACGATCAGCGCGGCGAGCGACTCGGACTCCTGCGCGGTCACCTGTGAGTCGCAGATCCGCACTTCGACCGTTCCGAACGAGAAGTGGGGCCGGATCGACCACCACACCTGGGTGTACTCGACGATCGAGCGGGTGCGGGTGAGAAGGTCGACGTACGACGCGAACGCGTCCCAGGTCCCGAACGGATCCGGGATCCCGCAGCGGGGGAAGCTCTTGGTGAAGATCTGTGTACGCGCGCTGTGCAGCCCGGAGTCCCGCCCGTCGATGAACGGCGAGCTCGACGACACCGCCAGCAGGACCGGGAGCGCGGGCCGGAGCCGGTCGCAGACCTGGACCGCCCGGTCGGCGTCGCGGATCCCCACGTGGACGTGCAGCGAGAACGTGTTGTTGCGCCACGCGACCCACTTGAGCCCCTCGGCCACCCGACGGTAGTGCTCGGTGTCGATGATCTGCTGCTGGCGGTAGTCCGACCAGGGGTGCGTGCCGGTCGCGCCGAGCGCCAGCCCCTGCTCCTCGGCGAGCGCAAACAGGCGCCGGCGGCGGTCCCGCTGCGCGGCGATCGCCGCCGCCAGGTCCTCGCCGCGGCCGGAGCGGATCTCGATCTCGGACGCGATCAGCTCGCCGGCGATCGAGTCGGCGAGCACCGGATCAGCCTCCGCCCCCGCGCGCATCTGCTCGAACCTGCCGGCGAGCCCCAGCTCCCCCCGGTCCAGCAGCGCGAATTCCTCCTCGAGACCGACGGTGAAGTCGGTCGAGTCGGCGAATGCCGCGCGAGCGGTGTCCAGATCGATGGCCACGTCTGTCAGCGGGTCGGGCTGATCAGGTCAGATAGAAGTAGAGCGCGTACAGCAGGTCGACGGCCGGGCTGGACGTGTGCACCGTGACCTCGGGCGGCACCTGGAGCAGCGCGTCCGAATAGTTGAAGATGATCTTGACGCCGGCGTCGGCGAGGTCGTCGGCCAGTGCCTGCGCCGCCGCGGACGGCACCGCCAGCACGGCGACGACGATGTCCTCCTCGTCGACCACCCGGCGCAGCTCGCCGTTGTGGCGGACGGTCAGCGGCCCGATGCTCGTACCGACCTTGCCCTCGTCGACATCGAACACCGCCACCACTCTGAAGCCGTGGTCGGCGAAGATGTCAGAGGTCGCGATCGCGGTGCCGAGGTGGCCGGCGCCGAACAGGGCGATGTTGTGCTGCCCGGAGGTCCGGAGGATCTTCCGGATCTGCGTGACCAGCGAATCAACGTTGTAGCCGACGCCGCGCTTGCCGAACTTTCCGAACCCGGACAGGTCCCGCCGGATCTGGGTCGAGTTCACGTGCGTGTAGTCGGCGAGCTCCTGGGAGGAGATCGTCTCCTTGCCCATCTTGTGGGCCTGGGTCAGGACCTGGAGATACCGCGAAAGGCGGGCGGCCACGCCCAGCGACAGCTTCTCGCTTCCGAGCTTGTCGACGCCCACGCTGTCGGCGGCGACAGGCCTGCCTTGGCCCACCGTGTCCGTGTAGCTCATCCTGATTGCACAATACCGAGCCGCAGTTCGAGTTCAGACTCTTCGACGACCAGTTCGAACGCCTCCACGCCGTCGATCGCGACGACCGGGATTCGCTCCAGGTACCGCCGAAACAGGGCATCGTCTGCCTCGATATCGAGCTCATGCAGGACGAATGCGTCCGGGTGACGCGACCGCAGCCGCTCGAGCGTCTCCCGGGCCTCATCGCAAAGACAGCAGCCGTCCCGCCCGTAAAGAGTGACCTCTCTCATCATGCGGCCGCCAGCGGTCGCTCGCCGGTCGCGTACACGTCGAGCCCCAGGTACTCGGGGTACGGCAGCGCCTCGACGAACCGCGCCGCGCTCGCGATCATCGCCGCGTTGTCGGTGCACAACTCGAGTGGCGGCACGCTCAACTCGACCCCGATCGTCGCGAGCCGCTCGCGAAGCGGGCCGTTGGCGGCCACGCCTCCCCCGATCGCGACCCGTTGCAGGCCGGTGGAGGCGATCGCGCGCTCGACGCGCAGCGTCAGCGACTCCACGATCGCCCGCTGGTACGAGGCGGCGAGGTCGGCGCGGCGACGCTCGGCCTCCTCCCCCAGCTCGCGCACTCGGTATAGGAGCGCGGTCTTCAGCCCCGCGAATGAGAAATCGAGGCCGCTCATCCTCGCCGCGGTGGGGAAGTCGAACGCCTCGGGGTCGCCGTCCCGCGCCAGCCGCTCGAGCGCCGGCCCGCCTGGATACGGCAGACCGAGCAGCCGGGCGCCCTTGTCGAACGCCTCGCCGGCCGCGTCGTCGAGCGTCTGGCCGAGCACCTCGTACCCGGGGCCGTGGCCGAGCACTCGCGCCATCAGCGTGTGGCCCCCGCTCGCGACGAGACTCAGGAACGGCGGCTCGAGCGGCCCGGATCCGTTCCCAAGGTCGAGGAAGCTCGCGGCGACGTGGCCGTGGAGATGGTCGACCGGCGCGAGCGGCGTCCGGCTCGCGGCCGCCAGCGCCTTCGCGCTCGCGACGCCGACCAGCAGCGCCGCGACGAGGCCCGGTCCGCGGGTCACCCCGATCAGCTCGATCCGCTCGAGCGGCGTGTCGGCGCGGACGAGCGCGTCGTCGACGACCGCGCCGATCAGCTCCAGGTGGTGACGCGAAGCGATCTCCGGCACGACCCCGCCGTAGCGGGCGTGGATCCCCTGTGAGGAGATCACGTTGGAGAGGATCCGCCCCTCTGGTGTGATCACCGCCGCGCACGTGTCGTCGCAGCTGGTCTCGAGCGCGAGGATCATCCGGCCGCCTGCGACGGCGAGCCGGCGCTCGCCTCCTCGGTTCGCCACATGATCAACGCGTCCTCCCCGGTGTCCGCGTAGTACCTCGGCCGGGTCCCGGCCGCGACGAACCGGAAGCGCTCGTACAAAGCGATCGCCGCGGGATTCGAGGGCCGGACCTCGAGCGTGTAGGACTCCGTCGGGCCCGCGACCTCGAGCAGTCGCTCGATCATCGAGGTCGCGATCCCGCGGCGCAGCAGCGACGGTTCGACCGCGATGTTCATCAGGTGCCAGACGTCCGCGTACCTCGAGCAGACCAGATAGCCGACGAGCCGCTCGCCCGCGTCGGACCGCTCGACCGCCGCCAGGCACACGCTCGAGGGCTTCGAAAGCTCGAGCACGAACATCGCCAGCGACCACGGCGTCGGGAACGCGCGCCGCTCGACCGCGATCACCTGCGGCAGGTCGGCGTAGCCGAGCGGACGGATCGTGACCTGCTCTGTGCTCATTGCTGGGGCGAAGCGCTGCTTAGGTAGGTGACGGCTTCGCGTCCGGGGGGCGGAGGTACTCGGGGACGATCCGGTCCGCCGGCGTCGGCTCCAGCCGCTTGGCGAGCTGGCAGTGACCCACGGCCGTGACCCGGTGAATCTCCGCGCGATCGTCGGGAATCGCTGCCCCTGAACGCTCTAGCTGAGCCCTGAATTCTACCGCCCCCTCTCCGATCGCCAGGACGCTCCGGCCGAGCTCGGAGAGCCACTCGGCGAGCGCTTCGGGGGCGAGCGCCGCGGGCGCCAGCAGCGCCTCGCCGCGGTCCTCGACCCGCGCGATCGACCACGCCGCTGCGAACACCTCGCGCCGGCGCGCATCGAGCACCGGGGCGACGGCGTCGAGCTCGGCGCCTCCGTTACTCGCGCGGGCGGTCAGCGCCAGCGACTGGAGCGTCGAGACGCCGACGATCGGGATCGACAGCGCCTGCGCGAGACCGCGAGCCGTCGCGATCCCGATCCGCAGCCCGGTGAACGTGCCGGGACCGACGCCGACCGCGATCAGCTCGAGGTCCGCGAACGAGATCCCAGCCCGCTCGAGCAGCTGATCGGCGAGCGGGAGCAGCGTCGCCGCGTGCCGTGGCCGCTCTCCTGCAGGCGGGTCGTCGCGCGCCTCGAGCACCTCGCCGACGATCCCGTCGAGCGCGACGGTCGTCGCGCGGGTCGCGGTGTCGAGCCCGAGGATCCTCATCGCTCGATGATGATCGTGCGCTCGTCGCCGCCCGCGTGCTCGATCGTGACCCGGGCGGCGATCCGGCCGAGCGCCGCGATCTCCGGCTCGGCGTGGGCCGGCCACTCGACGAACGTGATCGTGTCGGGCGCCAGATAGCCGGCGAGCAGCTCGGGGTCCTCTTGATGCAGATTTTCGGCGATCCGGAACAGGTCGACGTGCGCGACCGGCACCGCCCCTGGATAGCGCTGACCGATCGTGAATGTCGGGCTGGTGACTGCCCCGGTCACGCCGAGCGCCCGGGCGGCGCCCCGGACGAACGTCGTCTTTCCCGCGCCAAGCTCTCCCTCGAGTAACACCACATCCCCGGGCACCAGGCCTTTTGCGAGCTTCGCGCCGATCGCCTCGGTCTCCTCCGGACCGCTCGTCTGGTGGCTTGCGGGCATCGCCGACGGCCACTGTATTCGGTACCGTCACCACGACGATGACCGCGTCTGTACCCGACGTACCGAAGGGCCGGCTGGCCGGGCTCAGAAGGCGATACGAGCCACGCCTGGAGACGCTCCGCCGGTCCGATACCGCCAAGGCGGCCGGGCTCGCCGGCGCGATGGTCGCCAACAGCGTGCTCGCGCTGATCGCGACGGTCGTGTTCGCGCGATTGCTGAACGACTACGGGTCGCTGGCGGCGCTGATCAGCTACTTCCTGATCCTGTCGGTGGTCGGACAGGCGATCCAGGTGGCCACCGCGCGCGAGGGCGTGCTCGGCCGTCTCGGCGTGGGGCCGGCGCTGATCGCAACGATGAAGCGCTGGGCCAAGACGATGGCGATCGTGACAGTGGGACTGACGATCGTCTCGGTCCTGCTGCGCAACCCGATCGCCTCGCTCGTCGGCGTCAAGCACGACCAGTGGGCCGCCGCGATCGGACTCCCGGCGGGCTGCCTGTGGGTCGAGCTGTCGATCCTCCGCGGCGCGCTTCAGGGCGTCGGAAACTACAAGGCGGTCGGCCTCAGCCTGATCGGCGAGCAGGCCGTCCGGCTGGTCTCCGGCGCGATCCTCGCGGCGGTCGGCCTCGGCGTGACAGGCGCCTACCTCGGCACGCCGATCTCCTTCATCGTGATGGGCACCTATTGCGTGGTCTACCTGCGCCGGTATGCCGCCGAGCACCAGAGCACCGAGCAGACGGAGGCCGAGCGTCAGGCCTCGCTCAGCCTCTGGACCCACTTCACGCACGCGTGGGCGCCGATCGCCGGGCTGATCGTGATCGCCGTGCTCCAGAACATCGACATCATCGCGGCCAAGCACCGGTTCAACGGGACCAAGGATCTGGCGAGCTCCTACGCGGCCACCGCGGTCGCGGCGAAGGTGCTCGTGTGGGTCGCGATCGGCGCGAGCTTCTACCTGGTGCCGGAGGTCTCGCGCCGCCGAGCGGAGGGTCTGAACACTCGGCCCGTGCTGTTCAAGGCGCTCGCGATCATCGGCGTCTGCGCGATCCCCGTCCTGCTGATCTTCGCGTTCGGCTCACACCAGCTGATGTCGGCGGTGTTCAAAAAGAGCCAGCTGGGCGCGACCAGCTCGCTGTTCGTGCTCGGGCTCGCGTTCACCGTGATGGCCGCCACCTACCTCGCGATCCAGTACATGCTGGCGCTGCGGCGCACCTGGTTCCTGATCGTGCTCGCGGTGGTCGCGATCGCCGAGCCGATCCTGCTGCTCCAGGCGCCGCAAAACCCCAAAGGCTTTGCCGCGGTCGTGCTGGGGGTGCAGGCGGCCGCGGCGCTGCTGGCGTTCGGGCTCGCGCTGCGCCACGACCGACCGCCGCGGCCGACGGCGGTCCAGACCGCGCGGGACGACGCGAAGGCACCCACGCAGGCCGCTCCCGCCGGGGTAGGGTCCCGCTAGCGAAACCCACCGAGGAGGGGCGATGGCGGTCCTGGTCGAGCGCGTCAGCGAGTAGCGACGCCACCCGCGCCCGCGCCGCTACTCCACCTCGGCGAACAGCACCGTCGCGCCGCCCGATGCGAAGTTCGGAAGGTCGCCGACCGTCTCCTGGCCCTCCGGCGACCCGAACGCCGCCTGGAGCGTCTCCTGGCTTTCGAACGACAGCTCGGCGACCCGGTAGTAGGGGAGCTCGCCGCCCTCTGGCGTACCGACGACGCGGCTGACCTCGAACAGCTTCAGGCCCGGCATCTTCTCGACCAGCGGCGCGTGGACGTTGGCGTAGTGCTCGTCGAATGCGGCTGGATCCGCCGGATGCCCATAGAGGACGATGACCTTGACCACGGTGAGCCTGCCTTTCGCTTGGGGTGACCCTGGACCGGGCGGACCCTAGTGCACCAGTGCAGGCCGAGGTGCGGCGCTAACGCCGAGGGCAGTCGCGGTCGTCGATGCCGCCGTCGGGCATCGTCGTCCGGCACAGCCACCCCGAGGTCGGCGGGTAGCGTCGCTCCTCGTCGAGCACCCACTTCGAGTCGCGGAGGTTGGCCTTCCTGAGCTCTGCCAGGAACAACGACGTCGGTTTGTCCTCACGGGAGGCCCGCGCGCGCGACAAGTTGGCGCCGGCCAGGTCGGAGTAGGCGAGATCGACCTGGAAAAGCTCGCTGCCGGCGAATGACGCCCCGCGGGCCTGTGCCGCCGCGAAGCGGGTATCCGTCAGAGTCGAGCCGGCGAAGCTCGACGAGTTGAGCGTGGCGCCGTCGAAGATCGCGCCCGAGATCGGGGTCGAGGGCATCTGGAGCTTCGGGGCGTAAGCGTCGATCGCGTGCACCGAATCGAACTGCGCGAGGGCCGCAGGGACACCCGCCAGCCGAGCGCCGTCGACAAGGCTGCCGCTGAGATCCGCGGCGCGGAGGTCGGCTCCGGTCAGATCATCCATTCGCAGGTCGCTGCCACTCAGATCGGCGTCATCGAGCGCCGCCCCGACGAGGTCGCACAACCGGAGCGAGCCGGCCTGGGCCGCGGGCACGAGCCCCCGGTCCGAGCAGTCGACGCTGCCAACCCGGCCCCGGATCGGGCCCTTCTGAAGCTGGTCGACGGTGACGTAGCTGCGCTTCGTCGTGTCGCCCTGGGTCGGGGGATCGGGATGCGCCGGATGCTGGGTCGCCGTCACCACGACCCTGTTGCCCTGGCGCAGCGACGCCAGCCGGTTCGCGGAAACCCGGAACGAGAACTTGGTGGTCAGCTGGTCGACCGAGATCGTCACGTTCTTGCTGCCGAGGCCGGTCGGCAGGCCGGTCACGGCATCCACCGCGACCGCGCGGACCTCGCCCACGCGCATCCGGTTGACCGTGACTCCGGGCTCGTTCCAGTGGACCGTGCCCGAGATCGTCGCCTCCGAGCCGCGCCGGAGCGCCGCGTCGACGACGACGAGCGGCGTCGTCGCGGTGTGGCGGCCGACGACGGGCGCCCGCGTGCAGTCTCGGTCCTCGAACCCCCCGCCCGGGAGCTCGGTGTGGCACTGCAGCGTCCAGTACATCACCGACGCCTCGACGGTGGCGCCCTTGAGCTTCGCGTGGTCGAGGTTCGCGAAGTACACGTCGGCGCCGATCAGGTTCGCGCCGCGGAGGTTCGCCCCACGGAGCTGGGCAACCTGCATGAACGTTCCGGTGAGCGTGGCGTTCTGAAAGTCGGCGCCGTTCAGGTGCGCACTCCCGAACGACACCTGCTTCGGGAAGTCGGGGAACTCGGCGCCCGTGAACTTGGCGCCGTCGAGCCGCGCCGCGAAGAAGTCGGAGAAGTCGAACT
This sequence comes from uncultured Solirubrobacterales bacterium, assembly GCA_963788565.1. Taxonomy (GTDB): domain Bacteria; phylum Actinomycetota; class Thermoleophilia; order Solirubrobacterales; family Solirubrobacteraceae; genus Palsa-465. The sequence goes on from CAWBHJ010000005.1 coordinate 305,120, forward strand.
TCGTCCCCTTCCTCGCGATGAAGCCGATGCCCTCGCCTCCGGCCAGCGACATCTGGACCATGTTCGAATTGGTCGCGTTGGCCCCGTTGACCCTGCCGCCGGCGAGGTCGACGTGGCTGAGGTCGGCGTAGCGGAGGTCCGCGCCGGTGAGGTCGGCCTTCAGCAGCTCGGTCCGCACGTTCGAATGTCCGATCTGGGCGCTCGCGAGCGATGCCCCGACGAGATCGCATTCGGTCAGGTCGGCGTGGGGAACGACCGGCTGGTCGCTGCAGTCGCGCAACCCGACCCTTCGCGGCTGGCCGGCCTGCAGCTGCTTGACCGTGACGTAGGTGCGCGTGGTCGTCTGCTCGGGCGTCGCCGTGAACGCATGCTGGCTCGCGGTGAGCACGACGCGGTTCCCCGCGCGGATGGCGTCGAGCGCCTGACGCGAAGTGAGCACGAAGCTGACGTCCTGCACGGGCTCGTGCTCGAGCCTGCGCGACGTCGACTTCAGCAGCACCGGCGTGGCGTCGGATCCGACGACGGCGAGCAGCCGCACGTCGCCGACCACCATCGGCTCCCGGGGATCATCGATCCCGGCACGATTCCAGCGGATGCGGGCGGTGACCACCGCCTCGTTGCCACGCTTGTCGAGCTTCGCGCGCTCGATCGGCACGAGCGGGTCCCCGCTCGCCGCGGCCGCGGACTGCGCGACCAGCCCGAACGCGGCGGCCAGCAGCGTGACCGCGCAGGCGGCCAGCGTCCAGCGCGCGCGCATCACGACACGACCGATTCCGATGAATTCGTCACAAGTCCCCCGGGTGAATCTGGCTTGCCCCTCCAGAGAAAGCCTGTTGGCCCCCTGGGAAGTATCGCATTTGGTCGGTACTTCCAATCGCTAAGATACGCCACCTCGTGGGGCACGCGAATGTGGGGCATGTGGACCGTGAAGGTTTGCCGTGCACGCCGGTCGGCGCGCGCAGAGCTGCGTGGGTCGCCGTACTGACGGCGCTCATGATCGCCGGTATTCCGGCCGTCGCCGCGGCCAAGACGGTCAAGCACTTCGCCGGCGAGCCGTCGCCGTGGACGTGGGTCGACCGTGGCCCGAAGCTGCTGTCGGTCTCCTGCCAGGCGCAGGGCAAGTGTGTTGCCGCTGGCATCGGCGGCGCCGTGCTCCGCTCCACCACGGGCGGGACCGCGCCGCTCGCGTGGTCGCGCGTGCCCGGACTCGCCGACGACGAGGACGTCGTGTCGGTCGCCTGCCGGGGGAACCTGTGCATCGCGGTCACCGGCTTCGATCTGCACCCCGCGAACAAGATCTCAAGGGTGTCCCGCAGCACCGACGGCGGCGCGACGTGGTCCCTCCCCGAGCAGCTGAAGGCCGCGACGACGATCCGCAGCGTCAAGAAGCACGGCCGAACGGTGAAGACCAAGGTGGCGACCAGTGTCGCGGACGCGGTCGCGTGCGAGCCCACCGAAGCGTGCGTGATCGTCGGCCGAGGCGGTGGTATCTGGCGCTCGGTGGACCAGGGCCAGAGCTGGAAGCCGGTCCCCGGTGGCGCGACGCCAACCCCGTATTTTGCGGTGGCGTGCCCGACCGACGGGGTCTGCCTGCTCGTCGGCGGCAGCACCGGCGTCGGCAGTACCACGGTCCTCAAGGGCACGACCGCCACCGCGGTCACCGCGCCGGCCATCGGACAGCTCCGCGCGATCGCCTGCGACACCGCGTCGTCGTGCACCGCCGGCGGCGCGAAGGGCAGCGTCGCCTCGATCTCGGCGCCGTGGCAGCGGTGGGAATCGCCGGTCCGGCTGCCGGGTGACACGCCAGTTGTCTCGCTCTCGTGTCCGGCCGCGGATACATGCGTCGGCGCCACCGGTGCCGCCATGGTCCGGACCGTCAACCGCTCGGCGGGTGCTTGGGCGAAGCGCCCGACGGGGACGGTCGGTCTGACGTCGGTCGCCTGCGCGGGCACCGCCTGTGCGGTCGTCGGCGACGCCGCCGCGTGGTACGGCTCGACCAGCACCGGCTTTGCCTGGGGTCAGGTCAATCAGGTTTCGAAGCTCGACGTGGTTACCTGCCTGTCCGGCGCTGGTAGCGGCACCTGCCTTGGCGGCGGCATGAGCGATATCGGGCGCTCGACGACGAGCGGCGATCTGTGGACGACCCCGCTCTCGATAACCAGCCTGAGCCCAGCCGGCGTCTCCTGCGCGGGCTTCCCGACGTGTTTCGTGATCGGAAAGGACAAGACTCTCGCCTCGACGGACGGCGGAGCCACGTGGCATTTCCGCCAGGCCGCCGGCTCGATCACCGCCGGCCCCGAGAAGGGAACCTGCTTCGACGCGATGAAGTGCGTCGCCGTCAGCGGCGGAAACGTCTACACGACCTTCGACGGCGCCCAGACGGGCTGGGACGTCGGCGGTATCGCGACGGGCCCGGGTGAGATGGTCGGCGGGCTCTCCTGCCCGACGACCACGACATGCGTGATGGCGACCAAGAGCTGGATCTGGCGCGGCGACATGACGATCAAGGACGGAGTCGTCAACTGGTCATGGGTCGCCGGCGACGCTGACCCGAGCGACCCGCTGACCGGCATCGGCTGCTCGTCCGCCAGCTCGTGCACCGCGGTCGGCGAGAAGGGGCAGGTGTGGGTCTCGACCGACGCGACGCTGCTCCACTGGACGCTCAAGAAGATCGGCCCGGCGACGGACCCGGCGCCGCTGCTGGCGGTCGCGTGCCCGGCCAACGGCGTCTGCGTCGCCGTCGGGTTCCGCGGCTACGTCGCGACGACGACCAACAACTGGGCCAGCTGGTCGGTCGGCCAGGTCGGCGCCGTCCGCGGCGGCGCGAATCCGCCCGATCTCAAGGGCGTCGGCTGCCAGTCGGCGACCCGCTGCGTGCTCGTCGGCGGCACGGCGTACGTCGGTAGCCGCTGACCGCGGATCGCTCGGACGGTCTCGAAAAATTCCCCTCCGAGGCGTTCCGGGCGGATAGCGTTCTCGCCGTGGACTCTCAGGCACCAGGCCCCAACGGGGGCGCCGACGCGACGGTGGCCGTGCCCGATCCGTCGGGCCCGCCGGCGCCGCCCTACCCCGCGGCGCTCGAGATCAGCTACCCGCAGGAGCTCAACCGGTGGCTGCCGCTGGTCAAATGGCTGCTGGCGATTCCCCACTACATCGTCCTGTCCTTCCTGGGCCTTGCCGCGTTCTTTGTGCTCGTCTACGCGTGGTTCGTGACGATCTTCACGGGCCACTGGCCACGGGGCGCGTTCGATTTCGTCGTCGGAGTGCTCCGATGGAGCTACCGCGTGTCGGCGTACGTCCTGCTGATGACGGACGCGTATCCGCCGTTCTCGCTCGAGGACGATCCGCAATACCCGGTGCGCCTCGACATCGCGTACCCGGAACAGCACATCGAGTGGTGGCGGCCGATCGTCCAGTGGCTGCTGGCGATCCCGTACGTGATCGTCGCCGGAATCATCTACTACGTCACGCTGGCGATGGCGGTGGTCGCCTTCTTCACCGTGCTGTTCACGAAGGAGATCCCGCGCGGCGTCTTCGAGCTGATGATGCCGGGCTTCCGGTGGAACCTGCGCGGGACCGCCTACTCGTGCTTCATGACGGACCGCTACCCGCCCTGGGTCTGGGGCTAGGGCTCAGAACAGGTCGAGCTGCGCGGCCGGCTCGGGCTCGAGCCTAGGCGCCGCCGCGGAGGCTTCCACCTCCTCGGCGTCGACGAACACGTCGTCGTCCAGCTCCGGCAGCTCGTCGAGCTGCTCGGGCTGCTCCGGCGCGCCCAGCGCGAGCAGCTCCGGGATCCGGTGGAAGTCGGAGCGCAGCGTTTCGAGCATCGACGGTGTGTACAGGGCCGCAGCCGGGTGGTACAGCGGGTACAGGCGGACGTTGCGGGGGCCGATCGGCCGCACCTCCTCCCGGCCGTGGAGCCGCGAGATCCCAGTCGTATCGCCGCGCAGCAGCTTGGTGGAGAAGTTCCCGAGCGTGCACACGACGGTCGGCTCGATCTGCTCGACCGTCCTGAACAGGTAGTCCTGGCAGGCCTCGATCTCGTTCGGATGGGGGTCGCGGTTGTCCGGCGGACGGCAGCGCAGCACGTTGCAGATGAACGCGTCGCCGCGCTCGAGCCCGATTTCGCCAAGCAGTTTCTCAAGCAGCTTCCCGGCCTGGCCTACGAACGGCAGACCCATCCGATCCTCGTTGGCGCCCGGGGCCTCGCCGATGAACATCAGCCCGGCGTCGGCGTTCCCCGAGCCGAAGACGACCTGCGTCCGGGTCTGATGCAGCGGGCATCGCTCGCACTCCCGCGCCTCCTCGTAGACGGACTTCAGCAGCTCCCTGCGCTCGGCTGCCGGGCGGCTCATGCGGCGGCTCCGCTCACGGTTGCCGATGGTAACCGCGGGCCTGGACGGGGTATCATCGGGTGCGAGGCCATCACCGCGAGGGATGGACCTCGAAGCCCCAATTTGCATTCTTTCTCGACCGACCGGTATCCGTGAGCGAACTGGAACGGGATTCCTCCGACGACCCATCGTGTTGTGGGCGCGTAGCCGTAGTCGGGCAGGGACGCCTCGGGAACGCGATCGTCGACGCGCTCGCGCGGGCGGGATACGAACCGCTCGGCCCGCTGGGCCGGGGGGCGGACGGCGCCGGCGCCGACGCGGTGCTGCTGTGCGTCCCCGACAGGGAGATCGCGGCCGCCGCGGCGACGATCACCGCTGAGGTTCCGGTCGGCCACTGCTCCGGGGCCACCGGACTCGAGCCGTTGCTGCCGCACGAGGGCTTCTCGCTTCACCCGTTGATGACGGTTCCCGCATCGGGGGCCGATTTCTCGGGAGCCGGCGCGGCGATCGACGGGAGCACCCCCCGCGCGCTCGAGCTCTCCCGTGCGCTCGCCGTCGCACTCGGGATGCGCCCGGTGCGGGTCGCGCCCGAGGACCGCGCCCTCTACCACGCGGCCGCGTCGGTTGCCTCGAACTTCCTGGTCACGCTCGAGGCGGCGGCTGAGCGACTCGCCGCCGACGCCGGGCTCGAGCGGGCGCTGCTGGTGCCGCTGGTCCGCGCGACCGTCGAGAACTGGGCCGCCCTCGGCGGCGATCGCGCGCTCACCGGACCCGTTGCCCGCGGGGACGACGCGACGGTCGACCGTCAGCGTGCAGCGGTCGAGGAGCGGGTCCCGGAGCTGCTCGAGCTGTTTGACGCGCTGGTGGACGCCACCCGCGCGATGGCTGCTCGCGAGGCGGTCGTATGAGGATCGTCCGCACCGTCGCCGAGCTCAGAGAGTCGCTGGCCGCACCCCGCCACGACGGCGAGTCGATCGGCCTCGTCCCGACGATGGGCGCGTTTCACGACGGCCACATGTCGCTGATGCGCCGTGCGCGGGTGGAGTGCGACGTGGTCGTCGTCTCGCTGTTCGTCAACCCGATGCAGTTCAACCAATCACGTGATCTGGACTCATATCCGCGCGACGAGGCGCGGGACGAGGCGCTGGCGACCGAGCTCGGCGTCGACTACCTGTTCGCCCCGCCGGTCGAGGAGGTCTATCCGCCCGGGTTCGCGACGACCGTCACGGTCGCCGGAGCGACCGAGGTGCTCGAGGGGGCCCACCGCGGGCGCGCCCACTTCGACGGCGTCACGACCGTCGTCACCAAGCTGTTCAACATGGTGATGCCTGACGTCGCCTACTTCGGCCAGAAGGACGCGCAGCAGGCACTCGTGATCGGGCGGCTGGTGCGGGACCTCGACATACCCGTGCGGGTCGAGGTCGGCGCGACGGTGCGCGAGCCCGACGGCCTCGCGATGTCGAGCAGGAACGCGCTGCTGTCGGGTTCCGAGCGGACCAGGGCAGCGGCGCTTCACCGCGCGCTCGCCGCGATCAGCGAGGCGGTCGCGCGCGGCGAGCACGATCCGGCCAGCGCCCGCGCGCGAGGGCTGGCAGAGCTGACTTCTGCCGGGATCGAGCCCGAGTACCTCGAGCTCGTCTCGGCCGACTCGCTGGCGCCCGTCGAGCAGATCGACGGCGAGGTGCTGGCGCTGATTGCCGCCCAGGTCGGGACGACCCGCCTGATCGACAACGAACTGATCCATGGTGCTGATAACGGGAGGTGCTGAATGCAACGGACGATGTTGAAATCGAAAATCCACCGGGCTTCGGTGACCGATTGCGACCTGCATTACGTCGGGTCGATCACGATCGATCCCGACCTGCTCGAGGCGGCCGACATCCTGGAGTTCGAGCAGGTGTCGGTCGTCGACGTGAACAACGGCGCCCGCTTCGAGACCTACACGATCCCCGGAGAGCGCGGCTCGCGGGAGGTCAAGGTCAACGGCGCGGCCGCCCGGCTCGTCCAGCGCGGCGACACGATCATCGTGATCTCCTACGCCGCCTACGACTCCGAGGAGCTGGCCGGCTACACCCCGCGCGTGGTCCACGTCGACGCGCAGAACGAGATCGTCAACATCGATGCCGAGGTGGCGACCCTGCTGCAGGCGACGCCAACCGCGGCATAGGAGGTACGAGCATGTCCGCCACACCACGCACCCCTATTCCGCAGGACCTGCAAGCCCCGGTCCCGATGACCCTGCCCCGGCTTGCCGAGAAGAAGCTGCTCGGTGAGCCGATCGTGATGATGACCGCCTACGACTACCCGTCGGCCCAGGTCGCCCAGGAGGCCGGCGTCGACGTCGTGCTGGTCGGCGACTCGGGCGCGATGACCGTGCTCGGGTACCGGTCGACGGTGCCGGTCTCGACCGACGAGATGCTGATGCTCGCTTCCGCGGTCCGCCGCGGGCTCGACACGCCGCTGCTCGTCGGCGACCTCCCGTTCGGCTCCTACGAGGCGTCGGACGAGCAGGCCGTGGCGACCGCCCAGCGGTTCGTCAAGGAGGCGGGCTGTGACGCCGTCAAGCTCGAGCGCGGCGGCACGAGCGCCGAGCGGGCGCGGGCGATCGTCCAGTCGGGGATTCCGGTGATGGGCCACGTCGGCCTGACGCCGCAGACCGCGACCGCGCTCGGCGGCTACCGCGCGCAGGGACGGACCTCGGAGCGCGCGCTCGACGTCGCCGCCGACGCGGTGGCGCTCGAGCGGGCGGGCTGCTTCTCGATCGTGTTCGAGGCCGTTCCGGCGGCGGTCGCGGCGGAGCTGATGGAGCGGATCGAGATTCCGGTGATCGGGATCGGCGCGGGTCCCGCCACCGACGGGCAGGTGCTCGTGTTCCACGACCTGCTCGGAATCTACGACGGTCACGCCCCCCGCTTCGCCAAGCGCTACGCCGAGGTCAAGGCGCAGATGGTCGCGGGTGTCGCGGAATACGTCTCCGAGGTGCGTAACCACGCGTTCCCCGGACCGGAGCACGTCTACTCGATCGACGACACCGAGCTCGCGCGGTTCCGCGCGGGTCTGGGGGATATCGCGTAGCAACCCTCCGCAGTCAGTACTCGATCTTCCTGAGCACCCTCGCCGGCGCGCCGGCGGCGATCGAGTACGGCGGGATGTCTGAGGTGACGACCGAGTTCGCTCCGATCACGGAGCGCTCTCCGACCTCGACCCCGCTTGTGATCACGACGTTTGCGCCGCACCAGACATTGTCGCGGACGCGGGTCGGCCCCTTCGAGGTGAACCCCTGCCACGGGACCGGGAGCTCGGGGTGGTCGAAACGGTGGATCCCGTCGCTGACGAAGCATCCGTTGGCGAACATGCAGTGATCGCCGATCTCGACCAAGTCGAGCGCGGCGATCATCACACCAACGTTCAGAAACGTCCCCGAGCCGATCCGGATCCGGGCCGTTCCCGGCGCGGTCAGCCACACGTGGGGCTCGAGCAGCGTGTGCTCCCCGATCTCGAGTCTGCCGTCACCGAACGCCTCGAGCACGTTGCCGTGCAGCGGCCACCGGGCGAACGCTCCCCGTCGGATCAGCTCGATGTGAATGCGCGCTCGGTTCCAGGGCAGCGAGTTGCGCTCGTACCACAGCCACTTGCGAGCCCATAGCTCGAACTGCTCCCGGGTCGGAGGACCGCCGCGCACAACTGAAGTCAGGCTATCTGGCGTGAGGGCGGGTGCCGTACAGGCGCTCGCGAACGGCCAGCTCGACATCCTCGTCCCGGGGCGGCGGCTGATGCGGACGCTCCGCCTCGTCGCGTCCGCCGCCCCTGCCGGACGCCTCCCGGAACGGGCGCGCTGCGGCGGGCCATAACCGCCCCGGCATCGTCGGCCTGGGAACCCGGATCTCAAACCCCATCGTCACCGAACGCTAGCGGCGCATTCATCCGAAGCGTGTAAAGGAATTGTGCTGACGACGGGCCCTATCAGCGCGCGCCGGCGGCGGCGCGGCGCCGCCGCGGCCGGGCCGACCGTGCCTGACCGCGCTGCTTTGCGGGCTCCACCAGCTTCCTGAGGAACTGACCGGTGTAAGACTCCTCGACGGCGGCGACCTGCTCCGGCGTCCCGGTCGCGATCAGCTCGCCGCCCTCGTCGCCGCCCTCCGGGCCGAGGTCGATGATCCGATCGGCGACCTTGATCACGTCGAGGTTGTGCTCGATCACGACCACCGTGTTGCCGGTCTCGACCAGCCGGTCGAGCACCTCCAGTAACCGCTGGATGTCGGCGAAGTGCAACCCGGTGGTCGGCTCATCGAGGATGTAGAGCGTCCTCCCGGTCGCGACCTTGCTCAGCTCGGCGGCGAGCTTCACGCGCTGCGCCTCGCCGCCCGACAGCGTCGTCGCCGGCTGCCCGAGCCGCATGTAGCCGAGCCCGACGTCGTTCAGCGCCTCGACCCGGCGCCGGATCTTGGGGATGTGGGCGAAGAATTCGAGTGCCTCCTCGATCGGCATCTCGAGCACGTCGGCGATCGTCTTGCCCTTGAACCGGACCTCGAGCGTCTCGCGGTTGTAGCGCCTGCCGTGGCACTGCTCGCACGGGACGTACACGTCCGGGAGGAAGTGCATCTCGATCTTGATCTGACCGTCGCCGCGGCAGACCTCGCACCGTCCGCCCTTGACGTTGAACGAGAACCGCCCCGGCTTGTAGCCGCGGGCGCGTGCCTCCTGGGTCTTCGAGAACAGCTCGCGGATCTGGTCGAACAGTCCGATGTACGTCGCCGGGTTCGACCTGGGCGTCCGACCGATCGGCGACTGGTCGACGGAGATCACCTTGTCGAGCTGCTCGAGCCCGGTGATCCGCCGGTGTGAGCCGGGCCGCTGCCGGTGCCGGTGCAGGCGGTTGGCGACCGTCTTGTAGAGGATCTCGTTGACGAGCGTCGACTTCCCTGAGCCCGACACGCCTGTCACGCAACAGAACACGCCTAGCGGCACCTTCACGTCGATCGACCGGAGGTTGTGCTCGGACGCGCCCTCGATCGTGATGTAGCCCGACGGACGGCGCCGGCGTTTCGGCACCTCGATCACCCGAGTGCCCGCCAGGAACTGGCCCGTCAGCGACTCGGGCACCGCCTCGACGTCGGCCGCCGTCCCCTCCGCGACCACGTGCCCGCCGTGCTCGCCCGCTCCGGGGCCCATGTCGACCAGGTGGTCGGCCGCCCGCATCGTGCCCTCGTCGTGCTCGACCACCAGCACCGTGTTGCCGAGGTCGCGCAGCCGTTCGAGCGTCGCGATCAGCTTCTCGTTGTCGCGCTGATGGAGGCCGATCGACGGCTCGTCGAGGATGTACAGCACGCCGACCAGCGAGGAGCCGATCTGCGTCGCCAGCCGAATCCGCTGAGCCTCGCCTCCCGACAGCGTCGCCGACCCCCGCTCCATCGACAGATAGCCGACGCCGACGTTCTCGAGGAACTGGAGCCGCTCCTCTATCTCCCTTAGCACCAGCCGCGCGATCCGCCGGTCGTGCTCGGAGAGCTCGAGCGCCCGCACCCACTCGAGCGCCCGCCGCGTCGACAGCCCGGTGAACTCGTGGATCGGGGTGTCCGCGACCAGCACCGCCCGCGACTCGGGCCGCAGCCGCGCGCCCTTGCATTCCGGGCACGGTCGCAGCGTCATGTACTCCTCGATCTTCTCGCGCGCGAGCTCGGACTCCGTCTCCCGGTAGCGCCGCTCGAGGTTCGGGACGATCCCCTCGAACGTCGTCGCGTACGAGCGGCGGCGCCCGAACCGGTTGCGGTAGGAGACCTGCACCCGGTCGCCGTTGGTGCCGTGCAGGAAGAAGTCGTGCGAGGCGTCCGGAAGGTCCTCCCAGGGCGTGTCCAGATCGACCTCGTAGCGCTCGGCGATCGCCTGGATCAATTGGTCGTAGTAGTCCGACGCGCTCACCGCCCACGGCGCGATCGCCCCCTCCCCGATCGACAGCGTCGGGTCCGGCACCACCAGCTCGGGGTCGATCTCCATCTGCGACCCGAGCCCGGTGCACCGCGGGCATGCCCCGTGCGGCGAGTTGAAGCTGAAGATTCGCGGCTCGAGCTCGACCAGGCTCGGCCCGTGGACGGGACACGCGAACCGCTCGGAGTACGTCTGGATCTCATCCGTGTCGACGAGCTCGATCTCGACGAGCCCGTCCGCGAGCGCGACCGCGGTCTCGACCGAGTCGGCGAGCCGCTTGCGCAGGTCGGGCTTCATCACCAGCCGGTCGACGATCACGGCGATGTCGTGCTTGTACTTCTTGTCGAGCACGATCTCCTCGTCGAGCCGGCGGAGCTCGCCGTCGACCTTGACCCGGCTGAAGCCCTCGGCACGGAGCTCCTCGAGCTGCTTGCCGTACTCGCCCTTGCGGCCGCGGACGATCGGCGCGAGCACCATGAACCGCGTCCCCTCTCCGAGCTCCATCACCTGGTCGATGATCTGCTCGGCGGACTGACCTGAGATCGGTCGCCCGCAGATGTGGCAGTGGGGATGGCCGATCCGGGCCCACAGCAGCCGCAGGTAGTCGTAGATCTCGGTGACCGTCCCGACCGTCGACCGCGGATTGCGCGACGTCGTCTTCTGGTCGATCGAGATCGCCGGCGACAGCCCCTCGATCGAGTCGACGTCGGGCTTGTCCATCTGTCCCAGGAACTGGCGCGCGTACGCCGACAGCGACTCGACGTACCGGCGCTGCCCCTCGGCGTAGATCGTGTCGAACGCCAGCGACGACTTGCCCGAGCCCGACAGCCCGGTGATCACGGTCATAGACCCCCGCGGGATCTCGACCGTTACGTCCTTGAGGTTGTGTTCCCGGGCCCCTGCGACGACGAGTTTGTCCACATAACTCAGTGTAGATGGGCGAACAGACGTTCCCCCAGGTGGAATCTCGCTGTTTGCGACGCCGAGCGGCTTGCGCCTACTTGATCACGTACAGCGTCATCGACATCGCCGGATACGTCGCGGCGATCACCCCGCTCGCGATCGCCGTGCCGCCTCCCACCTGCTGGATCGAACCGCCCGTCCATCGCCAGGTCTGGACGCTCCCGGTCTTGGTGCTCCCCGTCAGCGTCAGGCGGCTGGTCAGCGCCGAGCTCGTCTTGTTCAGCACCAGGACCGTGTACGCGCCGTCAGACGACCGCCGCGCGCCGTACACGGCCACCTGGCTCTGGTTGGCGCTGACCGAGTGGATGTAGGTGTCGCCGAACCGCGAGTGGTTGCCGTCGTAGTCGCGGAACATCAGGAACGCGTCGCCTACCAGCGAGCCGTCGTACGGCATCGCCCACCGAGTGGCGAGCGCGACGCCCTCGCGGGCGAAGATCCCGAGCGTGTCGGCCTGGATGATCGCGTTGGTCGCCGCGCTGACCCCCGAGAGCGAGAGGTTGTACTCGCTGAGCGAGATCTTGGTGCCGGGGTAATAGCCCGCGGCGTTCGGGCAGAGGCCGGCGACGTGCCCGGAGATCCAGCAATTCATCCGCGGGATCAGCTGGATCTTGCTGTTGATCCAGCTGGGATCCGTGTATGTCGGGTCCCACAGAGACCGCGTCACATCCGTCGAGCTGCCGCCCTGGGCGTAGTAGTGGACGTCGAGGTAGTCGAGGTGGCGCACCTTCGTCGTCGCGTCGTAGTGCGCGAACTGCGCCAGCAGCCACTCGGCCATCGGCAGGTGGCCGTGGCCCGAGCAGTCGGGTGACGTCGTGCAACCGTTCTGATCGCAGCCGTTGCCCGGCGTGTCGGCGCCGGTGCAGAAGTAGCCCGGCCAGCCCCACTCCGAGAAGCCGAGCACCTTCGCGCTCGGGTCGGCCGCCTTGACGGCGGTGGCGAGCGCCTGCGACTTCTGCCACAGCTCCGCCGCGGTCTCCGCCTTGGGGTGGATATCGCTGTGCGTGTCGCTCCACAGCGACGGTTCATTGCCGAGCTCGTAGAAACCGACGCCGGTCGTCGACGCGGGACCGTACTGCTGGACGAGGCTCTTGACCCACGAGCCGCCGTACGACGCGCCGATCGCCGTCCCGTCGTTCGCCGGCCGGCCCGCGATCGTGTTCCCGCCCTGCCGCCCGTTACCGCAGTTCGAGTCGTACGGGTCGAACGAGTCCTGGTTACGCCATTGGGTCTTCGGATACCCGCACGTCAGCGGGTGGCCGACCGGCGCGTCCTTGGCGACGTAGCCGGCCATCGGCAGCGTGATCAGCGTCTTCGAGCCGAGCTTGCGGTCCTTGGCGATGAAGTCGCGGTAGGCGAACACCGTGTTCTTGCTCATCCCCGAGCACCAGTTGTAGGCGGCCGCAAAGCAGTCGGCGACGTTCTCGAAATACCAGTCAAAGCCGAGGTTCTGGCTACCGAGCTGCCAGTTGTAGGTCTCCGTTCCGTTGCCGCCCCAGCGGTCGACGGGCAGCCCGATCTCAGCCCCGAGCGTCGGGTCGGCGAAGTTCAAGCCGTAGATGTTCGGGCTGATCGCGTGGGTGTCGCTGCTGGTCGGGTCGACCGTCAGCGCGGGACCGGTCGCCGCGGCGGCGCCCGGCGCGCAGATTGCAAGGGCCGCCAACAACGTGGCGAGCCCCGGCAGCCACCGTCGTGCCATAGGCGCCGACTGTACGTCGGTTTGATGACCCCTCCGACGTCGAGTGGACGGATGTTCTAGTCGCCCCTAGGGGGCGGCCCGGCCGCTAGCCCTCGACTGAGGCGTAGACCTCGTCGAGCAGCGCCTTGCGGTTCGACAGGTCGAAGTTCTCCTGCAGGTACTGGTCGATCTCCTCGCGCGAGCTGCCGTTGAGCGCCATGTTGAGCGCGATCAGCCTCGCGCCCTCGACGTCCTCGTCGCCAGGGCTCGCGGGCCCCTCGGCCTCGCCGTCGGGCTCGTGCTCGACGACGGTGTCCTCCTCCTCGGCGGAGGCCGAGGGCTCGGCCGCTTCGTCGTGCTCGACGGGTTCGGGCTCGCGGTTCGACGGGGCCTGGCCGGCCTCGGGCGCCGCGGCGACCGCCGCCTGGAGCTCTCCCAGCTCCGCCCGGACCGCCTGCAGCTCGTCGTCGAGCCGCTCGGCCGCGCGTCGCACGTTCTCGAGCAGACTCCCCAGGTCCCGCTTGATCGACTCAATCCGCTCGAGCAGCGTCGAAGCGGACTCCGCGACTTTTCCGGCGTGGTCGCTGACCCGGCTCGCGGCCTGCTCGCGGGCGCCGTCGAGCTCCTGGCGGGCCTCGGCGACGATCTCGCTGGCCTCCTGCTCGGCCTCGGCGCGGATCTGCTCCGCGGTGGCCTCGGCGGCCTCGACGATCGCGCGGACCTGCTCGCCAGCCGCGGCCGCGAGCGATCCGGCGCCGGCGGTCGTCGACTTCTCCTGGTTCCCGCTGCTCTTGCGGCTGAGCGGCACGCCCGGCAGCCTAGCTGATGCCGGCTCGTCCCTCGGCGATTGCCTGATCGAGCTCCCGCTTGAGGTCGCGGATCTCGTCGCGGAGCTTGGCGGCGTACTCGAATCGGAGCTCCTCGGCGGCCTGGAGCATCTCCTCCTCCAGCTCGACGATCGCCTTCTCGATCTCAGCGGGCGGCATCCCCTCGGCGGTTGTCCGCCGGCGCCGCCGCAAGCGCGGCACCTTCGATTCCGCCTGCAGGAACTCGGCGATGTCGGAGATCCCCTTGACGATCGTCTCCGGCGTGATGCCGTGGGCTTCGTTGTACTCGCGTTGGATCTCCCTGCGACGGTCGGTCTCGCCGATCGCGGCGCGCATCGCCGCTGTCTCCTTGTCGGCGTACATCAGGACCTTGCCCTCGACATTCCGAGCTGCGCGGCCGATCGTCTGGATCAGCGAGGTCTCGCCCCGCAGGAAGCCCTCCTTGTCGGCGTCGAGGATCCCGACCAGCGACACCTCCGGAAGGTCGAGGCCCTCGCGCAGCAGGTTGACCCCGACGAGCACGTCGAACTGCCCGAGCCGCAGCTCGCGGATGATCTGGATCCGCTCGAGCGTGTCGATCTCCGAGTGCAGGTAGCGGACCTTGAAGCCCATCTCGAGCAGGTAGTCGGTCAGGTCCTCGGACATCTTCTTCGTCAGCGTGGTCACGAGCGTGCGCTCGTCGCGGTCCACACGTCCCCGGATCTCGTTCATCAGGTCGTCGATCTGGTTGCGGGTCGGGCGGACCTCGACCTCCGGGTCGATGATCCCGGTCGGGCGCACGATCTGCTCGACGATCCGCTCGGAGTGCGAGCGCTCGTACTCGCCGGGCGTGGCGGACACGAACACCATCTGCGGGGTGATCGAGAGGAACTCCTGGAACGTCTGGGGGCGGTTGTCGAGCGCGCTCGGCAGCCGGAAGCCGTAGTCGACGAGCGTCTGCTTACGCGAGCGGTCGCCCTCGTACATGCCCCCGATCTGGGGCACGGTCTGGTGCGACTCGTCGATGAAGCAGATGAAGTCCTCCGGGAAGTAGTCGAGCAGGCAGTACGGCCGGTCGCCGGGGCGGCGTCCGTCGAGGATCCGCGAGTAGTTCTCGATCCCGGAGCAGAACCCGAGCTCGCGGAGCATCTCCATGTCGTACTGGGTCCGCTGGCGTAGCCGGTGGGATTCGAGCAGCTTGCCCTGCGACTCGAGCTCCGCGCAGCGCTCGTTCAGCTCGCGCCCGATCTCGGCCACCGAGTCCTCGATCATCCCCTCGCGCACGTTGTAGTGCGACGCCGGCCAGATCCCCACGTGCTCGATGTCGTCCTGGAGCACCTCGCCGGTCAGCGGGTCGAACTCCTGGAGCAGCTCGACCTCGTCGCCGAACAGCACCGCGCGGTAGGCCGTCTCGGCGTACGCCGGGAACACCTCGAGCGTCTCGCCGCGGACCCGGAAGGTGCCGCGCGCGAGGGCCGTGTCGTTACGCGTGTACTGGATCGAGACGAGCTTGCGCAGCAGCCGGTCGCGGTCGATCATCTCGCCCTTGCGGAGCGTCTGCAGGTTCTCGTCGTAGGTCTGCGGCGACCCCAGGCCGTAGATGCACGAGACGCTCGCGACGATCAGCACGTCGCGACGGGCGAACAGCGCGGCGGTGGCCGAGTGCCGTAGCCGATCGATCTCCTGGTTGATCGCCGAGTCCTTCTCGATGTACAGGTCCTTGCTCGGGACGTACGCCTCGGGCTGGTAGTAGTCGTAGTAGGAGACGAAGTACTCGACCGAGTTGTGCGGGAAGTAGGTCCGGAACTCATTGCACAGCTGAGCGGCAAGCGTCTTGTTGTGGGCGATCACGAGCGCCGGCTTCTGGACGGCCTCGATCACCCCCGCCATCGCCATCGTCTTGCCGGTGCCGGTCGCCCCGAGCAGCGTCAGCGCCCGCTCGCCCGCCTCCACGCCCTCCGCCAGCGACGCGATCGCCGCGGGCTGATCAGCGGTGGGACTGAAGCCGGAATCGAGCTCGAAACGGGGCACGAACTGAGCGTAGCGAGCGCGCCGGAGCCGAACCGGTCAGCTGCCGTGCCCGCGCGCGCAGCAGGTCGACCAATGCGGTCGACGGGTGGAACGGGTCGGCGACGACAGCGCCGTCGGCAATCGACAGCGCCGCGCGCAGCTGCCCGCCGACCTCGCCGAGCAGGACGGGCATCGCCGGCGGCTCGGATGAGTCGAGCTGCGCCAGCCGCGCGATCGCGTACTCGTCGTCCGGGAACGCGAACCGCAGCGTCACCGGCGTCGTCACCGGGATCCCCGAGCCGGGATCGTCGGCGAACCGGTCGCCGGCACGGCCAGCCTCGCGCAGCTCCGCAGCCCGGATCCGCGCGAGGAACAGGTGCAGCTCGCTACTCATGGCCCCGCCTATAGGACCGCAGCGCGGGCGGCTCGGGGACGTCGCAGGCCGGGTCGGGGACCGGTTCGCTCGCGACCATCTGAAGCGGCACTACCCCCGCCCACACGGGCAGCGAAAGGTCGGCACGCGTGTCGACCGGTCCGCCGGTGCGGACCTTCGCCGACGCCTGATCGATTTCGAGCGCGATCACCTCGGTCACCTTCAGCTCGGCCTTGCTCGGGCTCCGGGCGTCGGACGACCGTCCCGGAAGCACGTGCTCGACCACCGCCTCGAGCGCCACGAGCTTCTCGTCTTGACCGTCGAGCGCCCGCGCTTCGCCGAGCACCACGACCGAGCGGTAGTTGAGCGAGTGATGAAACGCCGAGCGCGCCAGCACGAGCCCGTCGAGCAGCGTCACCGTGAAGCAGCACCGGACGCCTCCGGCCAGCGACCCGAGCAGCCTGCTTGCCGGCGCGCCATGGAGGTAGAGCGTGTCGCCGTCGCGCGCGTAGAGCATCGGGATCACGTACGGCAGCTCGCCGGAGGTGAACCCGAGGTGACCCACCAGGCCCTCGTCGAGGATCGGATCGATCGTCTCGCGGTCGTACGCGGCGCGCTCGGGGTGCCGGCGGACCTTCGTATCAGGCACGACAGGCCTCAGAGGCACCACCGGCCTCAGGGATTTTGTTATAGTACAAAATCATGCTTGATCTAGAACAATATCAAATCGGTGGGTCGACGGCCCGCGAGATCGCGTCGAGCGTCGAGACCGCGGTCCGCGAGGGCGGGCTCTCGACCGGCGAGCGCCTCCCGACGGTGCGCGAGCTCGCCGGCCGGCTCGGGACCAGCCCGGCGACCGTCAACGCCGCCTACCGGATCCTGCGCGACCGCGGCCTCGTCGTGGCCGAGGGGCGCCGCGGCACCCGGGTCGCCCCGCGTCCGCCGCTGCTTGCACCCGACCGCACCCCGTACGGCCTGCTCGCCCCCAGCCCGCCGCCCGGCGTCCGCGATCTGACGATCGGCCTCCCCGACCCCGCGCTGCTGCCGCCGGTCCGCCCTGCGCTCGACCGGATCGACATCGAGGCGAAGCTTCGCGTCACCCACCTCGACAACATGGACCCCGAGCTGCTCGAGCTCGCGGCGGCGTCGTTCCGGGCGGACGGCCTGCCCGTCGAGTCGATCACGGTGACCTCCGGGGCGTTCGACGCGGTCGAGCGCATCTTCCAGGCGCACCTACGCCCCGGCGACCGGGTGATCGTCGACGACCCGGCATACATCTCCGCGCGCGACATCCTCCGCGCGCTCGGGCTCGTCGCGATGCCCGTGCCGGTTGACGAGCTGGGCTTCCTGCCGGAGCAGTTCGCGGCGGCGCTCGCGCAGGGGCCGAGCGCCGTGCTGGCCGTTCCGCGCGCCCAGAACCCGGTGGGCTCGGCGATGGACTCCGAGCGCGAGGCGGTGCTCCGGCGGCTGCTCGAGCGCCATCCGGACGTGCTGCTGGTCGAGGACGACCACGCCGCTGCTGTGGCCGGCGCGGGATTCTCAACGCTCGTGATGCCCGGCCGGCCGCACTGGGCCGTGATCCGTTCGACCTCGAAGGTGCTCCACCCCGATATGCGTCTTGCGCTGACGACCGGCGACGAGACCACGATCGCGCGGGTCGAGGGCCGCCAGGCGCTCGGGCCGCGCTGGGTTAGCCACGTGCTCCAGGCGATCGTGTACCAGCTGCTGTCGGACCCCGGCTTCGCACAGACGGCAGCCCGCGCGCGTGAGGCATACCGGTCCCGGCGCCGGGCGCTGATCGACGCCCTCGCCGAGCGCGACGTTCCCGCCTACGGGCGGTCGGGGCTCAACGTGTGGGTCCCGGTCCGCGAGGAGTCGCGCGCCGTGGGAGCGCTGCTCGAGGCGGGCTGGCAGGTGATGGCCGGCGAGCGGTTCCGGATCAACTCCGGGCCGGGCGTGCGGATCACGATCTCGACGCTCGCGCCCGACGAGGCGATCGGGATCGCCGATGTGCTCGCGGCGACCGAGCACGCCGGCCGGCCGCGGCGCCTCTACTGAACCAGTGCCCTGAGTCGAGGACTCAGGACACTACGAGTAGCCCAGCTGCGAGGCGTACGTCTGGCGGTACTCCCGCTCCGCGCCGAGCACCTTCTCGACGTAGGCCCGCGTCTGCGAGAACGGGATGTCGCTCACGGTCATCGTCCGCCCGTCGTCTCGCGCAGTCGCGATCCAGCGGTTGACGTTGGTCTCGCCGCCGTTGTACGCCGCGAGCGCGAGCATCGTCGACCCGTGGTACTCGTCGAGCAGGTACCGGAGGTAGTAGCTCCCGTAGGCGATGTTGACCTGGGGTGTGCCGAGGTCCGAGACGCGGAAGGTCGTCGCTCCCGAGCGCCGCGCGAGGAACTCCGCGGTCTGCGGCAGGATCTGCATCAGCCCCTCGGCGCCCGCCGAGGACTGCCTCGGGTCGAACTTGGTCTCCGCGTAGATGACGGCGGCGATCAGCTCCGGATGGATGTGCTTCTCGGCCGCCTGCTCGCGGATCACGTCCGAGTAACCGATCGGCAGCCCGCCGAAGTCGGTGACCGCCTTCTTGAACAGCGGGAGCGCGAGGATCACCGCAACGATCACGATCGTCAGCACCACCACCGTGGCCAGCCTCAGCCGGCGCCGCCGCACGATCGCGCGGCTGCGGGCACGGGAACGGCTGACCGTCGCAGCGGGCGGAGTCATCTCGCAAGCATCTCAAGGATTCCCGACAGCTTCGCCGCAAGCTCCTCGACGCTTCCATCGTTAACCGCGACGTATGTCGCACGTTGCGCTTTTTCCTGCTGGGACAGCTGTCGTGCACCCCGTTCGGCGAGCGCCTGGTGGCCGCGCCTCCCGGCTCGCTCCTCCCTCAGTTCCTCGTCGGCGACCACCGCGATCGTCGCGTCGAACGAGGCCTCCATGCCCGACTCGAACAGCAGCGGAACCTCGACGACCGCCGCGCGCGGCGGCGGCGATTGGCGGTCGAGCGCCTCGCGCCATTCGACCATCCGAGCGCCGACCCGCGGCCACAGCAACCCCTCGAGCCAGGCGCGCTCCTCCGCGGTGGCGAACGCCGCCTGGGCGACCGCTCCCCGGTCGACGGTTCCTTCCGGAGCGACTTGCTCCCCGAACCGGTCGACCACGGCGTCGCGCACTTCGGCGTCCCCGTACAGGTCGTGAACGACCCGATCGGTCGACAGCGTCGCCGCCCCGAGCCGCTCGAGCTGCTCGAGCGCGGTGGACTTCCCGGACCCGATGCCTCCCGTCAGCCCGACGAACGGGACTGCTATGCCGAACCGCCCTCCGCCGAATCGGACTCCGGCCGGGGCTTCCGCTCGGCGGCGGCCTCCGGCGACGCAGCTGCTTGCGCGGCTTCGTCGTCGATCACCGTCCCGTCCTCCGGCGCCGCAGCTGCGTCGTCGGGGGCCGCCGCAGCTTCCGCGAACACGTCCTCGGACAGCCCCAGCTCGGGGACGTTGTCGAGATCGCCGGCGGCGGACTCGGCGGGCTCGATCGGCCGCACCGGAAGCTCCTGGCCCTCCACCCGCTTGATCGACAGCGAGAGCCGCCGGCGCTCGGAGTCGATCTCGAGGATCTTGACCCGCACCTGGTCGCCCGGCTGGATGATCTCGCGCGGGTTCTCGACATGGTGCTGCGCGAGCTCGGAGATGTGGACGAGACCCTCGACGCCGTCGAGGATCTCGACGAACGCGCCGAACGTGACGACCTTCGTGACCGTTCCTTCGAGCTCGTCGCCGATGTTGTAGGTGTCGACGACGCGCTGCCACGGATCCTCCTGCGTCTGCTTGAGGCCGAGCGAGATGCGCTGGCGGTCGCGGTCGATGTCGAGCACCTTGACCGTGACCTTGTCGCCGATGCTCAGGATTTCGGACGGGTGGTTCACGTGCGACCACGAAAGCTCGGAGATGTGGATCAGGCCGTCGATCCCGTCGAGGTCGACGAACGCGCCGAAGTCGACGATGTTCGAGATCGTGCCCTCGACCACCTGACCGGGCTGGAGCCGGTCGAGGATCCGCTCGCGATCCTCCTTGCGCTGCTCCTCGAGCACCGCACGGCGCGAAAGCACGACGTTGTTGCGCGAGCGGTTGAGCTCGATCACCTTGCACTCGATCGCCTCGCCCATGTACTCGTCGAGGTTCGGGACGCGGCGGATGTCGACGAGCGACGCAGGCAGGAAGCCGCGCACGCCGAGGTCGATGATCAGACCGCCCTTGACGACCTCGATCACGGTGCCGGTCACGGGCTCGCCCGACTCGGCCGCCGCCTCGATCCGGCGCCACGCCCGTTCGAACCGGGCGCGCTTCTTCGAAAGGATCAGCCGGCCGTCTTGGTCCTCTTTGGTGAGGACGAGCGCGTCGACCTCTTCGCCGAGCGAGACCTCCTCGCCCGGGTCGACCGACTTGCGGATCGACAGCTCGTTTGCGGGGATGACGCCCTCGGACTTGTATCCGATGTCGACCAGTACCTCGTCGTTGTCGATCCGCACGACGTGGCCGGTGACCACATCGCCCTCCTGAAATGGATGGATCGTCGCGTCGTAGTTGGGGATGACCTTCCCGTCGATCTCGAGCAGGAGGCCATCGGAGCCCTCAACGATCTTGGCGTTGGGCTGATCGGTTTCTGGCATCAGTGGAGTTGTGGTGGACATGTATCCGCCGGAGGATAGCCGCACTCAGGCTGGGCGGCCCGCACGTATCATCAGATCGCAACGTGCCCCGTAGAGCCACAAAGCGCGGCGAGCAGCGGACGGCGCTCGACCGCGACTGCGACGTCCTGATCTGCGGGGCGAGCTTCGGCGGCCTGGCGGTCGCGCGCGAGCTCGCGGGCACCGGCGCGGACGTGGTCGTGATCGACCGTTACGAGGTCGGCGAGCGCCAGACGTCGGCGTGCGGGATTCCAACCGGCTGGCTCGACGCGCTCGATCTCCGTGACTCGCTGCAGCAGACGTTTCCCGAGCTCGTGATCCACACGCCGCACGCGACCGTCCGCTACGAGTTGCCGTGGACGTTCTCGACGTTTGACTACAGGACGCTCTGCGGACTGCTCGCCGAGCAGGGCTCGTTCGAGTTCGAGACCGCGAAGGTCGACGGCCGCACCGGTCACACCGTCCACACCGACCGTGGCGACATTCGTAGTCCGCTGATCGTCGACGCGCTCGGGTGGCGCCGTGTGCTGGGCGCGGGCGCCAACATCCAGCCGCCCGACGCACTGCTTTCGCGTGGTCTCGAGGTCCACCCGTTCGGGAGCCGCGATGACCTCGAAGTCTGGATCGACCGCGCGTACGTCCCGGCCGGCTACGGCTGGAGCTTCCCAGCCGGTGACGAGGTGAGGATCGGGGTCGGCTCGTTCGACCCGCGGTTCCACGTCCGCGAGCCGACCGAGCGGCTCGCGCGCGACCTGCACGCCGACACGGTCCGCTACCAGGGCAACTGGATCCCGCACGCGCTCCGCGACGCGACCGAGGACGGCGTCTTCTTCGTCGGCGACTCTGCCGGCCACTGCCTGCCGCTGACGGCCGAGGGAATCCGGACGGCGCTGTACTTCGGGCTCGCGTGCGGGCGCGAGCTGGCGGCGGTGCTCGCAGGCGAGCAGTCCCGCGAGCGCGCGCTCGAGCGCTACCGCGAGTTCTCCGCCTCGCACGCCCGGCCGTTCCGCTGGATGCTGCGCGTGCAGCGGCTGATTCCGCGAGTCGCGCCGCGCGTGCTCGGCGGGTCGCTGCGCGCGATCGAGCGCAAGCGGTTCATCGACTGGGCCTTCGGTCACTACCTGGGCGTGGCTCACCCGGACTTCGTGACGGCCACCCGTCCTCGGCCCGTGACGCTCAGCGTCGCCGCGTAGAACGCCCAATTACGCCAGCTGTCGGTCGCGCGCAGCACCACCCGGAAGCTCCCGGTGCGGTGGTAGCGATGGACGACGCTCGTACCGCGGGCCTCGCGGCCGTCGCCGAGGAACCACAGGTAGGAGAAGATCGTGCTGTGAGGGTCGGTGCCGCGTGCGGTCAGCGTGACCGACAGCGGCGTCCCGCGAACGGCGTTCGCGTGAAACGACACGTGTGCGGACCGCGCCATCGGCTGACAGCCGTTGTCGGCGTTGCTCCACTCCTGCTGAAGGTAATAGTGGCCGCCGTGGATCTCCTCGTTCCACGCCGACGAGCCCGAGCCGCCGATCGTCGGGCCGAAGCTCGTGATGCACAGGTCCCCGTCCTCGTTCCCGGAGCTGTCGATCCACGCGTCGCCGGCGGGGTCGGTGACCATCTCGGAGTGCTCGTGGCTGATCGTCGACAGCGCGGGGTCGGCGGTGCTCCCGTTGGGGCGCGGGTTGCTCGACTGGCAGTGGCCGCGGACGGCGTTGTACGGGATCACGGCGTAGACGACGCTGCCGTCCGAGGACTGGGAGTGATACCCGCAGTAGCCGCTGACGCTGCCGCCGAGCGCGCAGCTCCCCGACCCCGAGTCGGTGCAGCTCCCGAGGCCCTTCGGCGTCACCAGGAAGTAGACGTCGCGGGGGCCGGTCGGGAGGTGGTTGGCATGGACCACGTGCTCGATCTCGGTCTGCAGCTGACGGTCGGTCATGCACACCGTCCAGCCGGGCCCGGTCAGCGGCGGCTCGACGCAGCCGCTGCGCGGTAGCCGGTCGGTGTCGACGGTCGCGCCGCCGTACGTCGAGTCGTACGCCGCGGGTCCCTGGGCGTCGGCGTACTGGCCGGTGAGCCCGTAGACGTTCCCCGGCTTGTGGCTGTCGAGCGCGACGCGCTTGAGGAACTGCTCGATCAGTGCCTGATAACCGGATTCGAACGTCATTCCGGTTCCGTCCGGCTGCCAGAAGATCACGTGCGTGCGGTTGGCGTGGAGTACCGGGCCACCGCCGTACGGAAGGTTCGCGATGTGGGCGCGTGGCTGGTGATGGGCGGTGGCGTGGGCGCTCTGGAGGTCCGGAACGATCCCGCCGATCGACTTTGCCTGGGCGGCCGTGGTGCCGGCGGCCCCGAGCAGCCCGAGCGACACCGCCACTGCTATGAGCCGCCTCATTTAGCCGACAGCCAGTCGCGCCCGATCCCCGCCTCGACCGCGAGCGGCGGGTCCATCTCGAACGCGGCCCCCATCTGCTCACAGGCGATCGCCTTCACCTGCTCTGCCTCCTCCTCCGGCCCTTCGAACAGCAGCTCGTCGTGGATCTGGAGCACCATCCGCGACCGCACCCCTGCCTCCTTCACCGCCTCGTCGCAGCGGACCATCGCCACCTTCATGATGTCGGCGGCGGTGCCCTGAATCACCATGTTGACCGCGAACCGCTCGCCTTGGCGGCGCATCTCCCAGCGGCGCGCGCGCAGCTCCGGCACCTGCCGGCGGCGGCCGAACAGCGTCGAGACGTAGCCCTTCTCGGTCCCCTCCTCGATCGTCTCCTCGATCCAACGCGCGACCGCCGGGAAGCCGGCCAGATACCGCTGGATGAACTCGTCCGCCTCCTCCTGCGGTATGTCCAAGCGGTCGGCCATGCCCCAAGCCGACAACCCGTAGACGATTCCGTAGTTGATCATCTTCGCCTTCGATCGCATACCCGGATCGATCTTGTCCGGTGTAACACCAAACACACGAATGGCCGTGGCGGTGTGGACATCGTCGCCTTTTCGGAAGATCTCCTTGAGGGCGTCTTCGCCGGCGATGTGCGCCAGCAGGCGCAGTTCGACCTGGGAATAGTCCGCCGATGTGAGCAGATTGCCGGGCTCGGCGACGAAGCAGGCCCGGATCTCGCGCCCGAGCTCGGTCCGGATCGGGATGTTCTGGAGGTTGGGGTTGTTCGAGGACAGGCGGCCGGTGGTGGCCGCGGTCTGGTTGAGCGTCGTGTGGATCCGGCCGTCGCCCGCGATCAGCTCCGGCAGCGCGTCGAGGTAGGTCTTGGCGAGCTGGTTCAGCTCGCGCCAGCGCTCGATCTTCGGGATCACGGGGTGCTCGTCGCGGATCGCCTGAAGCACCCGCGCGTCGGTCGAGTAGCCGGTCTTCCCGCGCCGCTTGCGGGTCAGGCCGAGCCGCTCGAACAGCACCTCGCCCAGCTGTTGCGGCGAGCCGAGCGTGAACTCGACGCCGCTCATCTCGAAGATCTCGAGCTCGAGCGCGTCGGCCTCCGCTTTGACCCGGTTCGAGATTTCCCTGAGCAGCTCGGTGTCGAGCTTCAGACCGGCCTTCTCCATCTCCCTGAGCACGCGGACGAGCGGCAGCTCGACATCGTTCATCAACCCGGTCAGCCCGCGATCGTCGATCTGCTCCCGCTGCCACGCGGTGAGCGCGCTCAGCAGCAGGGCGTCGGCGCCGGCGGGATCCTCGACATCGGTCGCGAACCCGCGCTCCTCCGTCAGCTCCCTGAACGGGTACGCCCGGCGGGCCGGCTCGAGCAGGTATGCGCCGATCTCCGTGTCGTGCGCGAGCGTCTTCGGAACCTCGCCGAGCGCCTTAGCGTCGTGGGCGGTCACCGGCCTCGAGCCGACCGCCGACACCAGGTCCTCGGGACGCTCGGCGGCGCCGACGAGCACCTCCCTCCCTCCGTCGAAGACACCGAAGCGGTAGCCGGCGTCGGCGGCGAACAGCTGGTCCTCGGGGGTCTCGGGCGCTCGCACCGCGATCGCGACCTCCTTGTGCGCGAGCCGTTCGACGTCGGCGAGCGACGCCTCCTTGACGTTCGCGGTCAGCTGGTGCTCGCCCTCGGGTGCGGGGGCGGCGGCGTCGGCCGACCCGAGCGCCTCCTCGAGCCGGCGCAGCGGCTCGCGCAGCTCATAGGTCCGGAAGGTGTCGCGGAGCTTCGAGCGGTCGGGCGCCGCCGAGGCGTAGGACAGAAGATCAATTTCGACCGGGATGTCGCGCTTCGCGGTCGCGAGCTCCTTCGAGACCCGGGCGGCGTCGGCGTGCTCGATCAGGTTCTGCTTGCGCTTCGCGCCGCTGATGTCGTCGACGTGGTCGAGGACCTCCTCGAGCGAGCCGAACCGCTGCAGCAGCTCGGCGGCGGTCTTGTCCCCGATCCCGGGGACGCCGGGGATGTTGTCGCTGGTGTCGCCCTTCAGCCCGATGAAGTCCGGGACCAGCTCGGGCGGGATCCCGTAGCGGTCGATCACGCCCTCGCGGTCGTACACGCGGGTGTCGGTGATCCCCCGCGAGGTCGTCATGATCTTGACCGTGCCGTTGTCGACCAGCTGGTAGGCGTCGCGGTCGCCGGTCACGACCATCACCGGGACGGGCGGCTGCTCGTGGCGGGCGCGCTCGACGATCGAGGCGATCACGTCGTCCGCCTCGTAGCCGTCGACCCGCAGGTTCTTGTACCCGAACGCCTCGACCAGCGGCTCGAGCGCCGGCCACTGCTCCTTGAGCAGGTCGGGGCGGGTCGTGCGCTGGGCCTTGTAGTCGGCGTACAGCTGCTTGCGCCCGGTGTCGCCGGCGTCCCAGACGACGACGGTGGCCTTCGGCCCGTAGTCGGTCAGGATCTTCACGAGCATCGAGGCGAACCCGAAGATCGCGTTCGTCGGCACCCCGGTGGACGTCGCGATCGACTCGGGCAGCGCGAAGAACGCCCGGTAAGCCAGGCTGTTGCCGTCGATCAGAAAGAGCTCGTCAGGCATCGTTTCTTCCTTTATATGGCAGGCTATCTCGCCGTATGCCGGGGACACCAAGCGCGCAGTACAGCCTTACCCTCCGCGTCGAGATCGCACATCGCCCCGGAATGCTCGGCAAAGTTGCCTCGGCGATCGGCGACGCCGGAGGCACTATCGGGGCCGTGGACCTGGTCCAGGTCGAGAGTGATCACACGGTTCGCGACATCACGGTCGCCACCGCCGAGGAGTCCGACTGGGAGCGGTTGCGGGCCGCCGTCGACGCGCTCGAGGGCGCCAACGTGCTCGACGCCACCGACCGCACCCTCCAGCTCCACGTCGGCGGCAAGATCGAGCTCCAGAACAAGAGCCCGCTGAAGACCCGCGACGACCTCTCGATGGCCTACACCCCGGGCGTCGCTCGGGTCTGCCGCGTGATTCACGAGGACCCCGACAAGGCATTCCAGTACACGATCAAGCGCAACACGGTCGCGGTCGTCTCCGACGGCACCGCGGTCCTCGGCCTCGGCGACATCGGCCCGCGGGCCGCGATGCCGGTGATGGAGGGCAAGGCGATGCTGTTCAAGGAGTTCGCCGGTGTGGACGCCTTCCCGATCTGCCTCGACACCCGCGACCCGGATGAGATCGTCGCCTGCGTCCGCGCTCTTTCTCCCGGGTTCGGGGGGATCAACCTCGAGGACATCTCGGCCCCCCGCTGCTTCGAGATCGAGGCGCGGCTGAAGGAGGCGCTCGACATCCCGGTGTTCCACGACGACCAGCACGGGACGGCAGTCGTTGTCTTGGCGGCTTTGCTGAACGCTGTGCGGCTGACCGGGCGGTCGATTTCGGAGTTGCGGATCGTGATCGTGGGGATGGGCGCGGCCGGCGTCGCGGTCACTCAGATCCTGCTCGCGTCCGGCGCCCGCCACATCGTCGGGTGCGATTCGCGGGGCGCGTTGAGCGTCGACCGGGCCGATTTCGTGGACGGAACCATGCACCCGGTGAAGCGGGCGCTGGCGGAGGTGACAAACCTCGAGCGGCGATCCGGGGGACCGGCCGACGTGATGGAGGGCGCCGACCTGTTCATCGGCCTCTCCGGGGCACGCGTCGTGGACGCCTCGGCCGTGGCGCGGATGAACCCCGACCCGATCGTGTTCGCGATGGCCAACCCGGTGCCCGAGGTCTCGCCCGAGGAGGCGGCGCCGTACGCGCGGATCATGGCCACGGGCCGCTCGGACTACCCCAACCAGATCAACAACGTGCTGGCCTTCCCCGGGATCTTCCGCGGAGCCCTGGACGTCCGCGCGACCCAGATCACCGAGCGGATGAAGACCGCCGCGGCCCAGGCAATCGCCTCGATCGTCGCCGAAGACGAGCTACGCGAGGACTACATCATCCCGTCGGTGTTCAACCGCGACGTGGCGCCGGCGGTGGCTGCCGCCGTCGCGTCCGAGGCGCGGGAGAGCGGGCTTGCGGAGGCCGGTGCGGAGCTTGGGTTTGCGCAGACGGAGGAGTTCGGGGTGATTGGGGGGCGGTAGGTCTTGCGTGTCTGCCGTGGTCCCCGCCGCGGTGGTTGCAACATCTCTGTTTAAAACGGCGCTGGGGAGGGTGAGGGTTCGGTGCTGCGCGCTCTGTATCTGTAGATGGCGCGGTTGCGACGACACACCCCCTCGTCCGGCGGGAGGTCTGGCGTCCCAGCCGCGGATAACGCGGCTGACACGACACACCTAGTCGAAGTCTTGGGGGTGCGTCATCCCATCCGCGTTACGGGTAGTCGCGACGACCGGATCACCGCGATCGCAACCAGGCAGCGAGGCCGGATCTCCCGGGACCAGATGCGGGCCGCTGGGATCAGTGACGATGCCATCGACCGACGCGCCCGTAACGGCCACCTCATTCGAAAGCAAAAATCCGTCTACGCGGTCGGCCATGCAGCCCCGGCACCGCTGACAACCGAGACCGAGGCACTGCTCGCCTGCGGTCCACACGCCGTCCTCAGCCATAACACCGCGGCGCGCCTGCTGAAGCTGTTGCCAGACACCGCCGCGACCGTCCACCTCACGATCCGCGGCCGGCACGGTGCGAGACCAACCGGCGTCCAAGTCCACCGCACCGCCCGCCTGAACCGCTCGGAGGTCAAGATCGTCGAGGGCCTCCCAGTCACCTCCGCGCTCAGGACTCTGCTCGACCTCGCTGCCGTCGTCGACGTCTACACGCTCGAGCGGGCGATCGAGGAGGCGCTGCACGAGAAGTTCGTCAGCGTGCGGCAGCTCCGGCAGGCCACGAAGGGGAGCAACGGGCGGAGGGGCGTCGGGAACCTCAACGCGATCCTCGACCAGCAGCGCGAGCCCGGCATCACGCGCTCGAAGGCCGAGCGTCGGATGCGGCAGCTGATCCGGCTCGGCCAGCTGCCCGAGCCCGAGACCAACTACCCGATGCACGGCGTCGTGGCCGACTTCTACTGGCCCGAGCTCGACGTCGTGATCGAGGTGCAGAGCCAGAAGTACCACTTGACGCGCGCGGCGCTCGAGCGCGACACCCGCAAGGCTGCGCGCCTGAGCGCGAAGGGCAAGACCGTCTCCTACGTCACCTGGCTGCAGATGGAGCGCGAGCCGTTTGCGGTCGTGGCGCGAGCCGCTCAGACGCTCGCGCGGGCAGAGGAGACGATCCGGTTGCGCAGCACGCCGATCCCCTCGATCTCGAGTTCGACCGCGTCGCCTTCCTGAAGCCACCGGCCGTCGCCGTGTTCGAGGATGCAGCCGCGGCCGACCGTCCCGGACCCGATCACATCCCCCGGCCGCAGCCCGGGCGTGTTGCGGGCGGCCGCGTCCAGCAGCTGCACCCACGAGAAATACATCCCGCCGGTCCGCGAGTCGGTCCGGACCTGGCCGTTCACCCGCGAGATCGCGCGCATATCCAACTCGGCCGGCAGCTCGTCCGGCGAGACGAGCACCGGCCCGAGCGAGGTGGCGAAGTCCTTGCCCTTCGCCGGGCCGAGCCCGACGCGCATCTCGCGCGCCTGGAGGTCGCGGGCGGACCAGTCGTTCATGATCGTGAAGCCCTCGGGCCGGCCGTCCGCGCCGATCACGCACGCCAGCTCGAGCTCGTAGTCGAGCGCGTCGGTATCCGCCGGCTTCGGTACGTCGTCGCCGTCGCGGTACACCGCCGAAGGGTTCGAGAAGTAGAACGCAGGCGCCTCGTACCAGGCCTCCGGCACGCCGTCGCGGCCGGTCGCCGCGCGCGCATTCCGAACGTGCTCCTCGAACGCCATGAAGTCGCGGATCGACGGGGGCGGACCGTCTGGAAACGGACGCCTCATCGCTGAAACAGGGTCGAGAGCACGACCTCGGTGACTGTCCGGGTGATCCCGTCGACCGCCCGGATCCGCTCCAGCGTCTGCTCGAGGTCCTTGGTGTCCTGCGCCATCACGTGCAGCAACGCGCTCGCCTCGCCGGCCACGGTGTGCGCAGCGACCACCCCGGGCTCGCGCTCGACGGCTCGCTTGATCGCCACGCCCGGCATCCCCCCCTCGCAGTACAGGTCGACGAACGCTTCGGCGTGCCAGCCGAACACCGGCGGGTCGACGATCGCCGTATAGCCGAGGATCGCGCCAGAGGACTCGAGCCGGTCCACGCGTCGCTTGACCGCCGGGGCCGAGAGGTGAACGTGGCGGCCCACGTCCTGATAGGAACGGCGCGCGTTCTCACGGAGCAGCGCAACGATCATTCTGTCAACGGCGTCCATAACCGCCCATAACCACACTCATACGCAACGAGCTGGCATTGAGAATCGCCATCGACAAGCGGATCATTGCACGAGATGGCGACGGAGGTCCAGTTTCGGCAGGGGTCCGGTCCTGATGACCGTGACGCGATGCCGATCCATGGCATCGACCACCTCGAGCTGTTCGTCGGCAACGCTGCGCAGTCGGTCTACTACTACACGCGGGCGTTCGGGTTCACCGAAACCGCATACCGTGGGCTTGAGACCGGCAGCCGCGACCGCGTCTCGCACGTGCTCGAGCAGGGCCGGATCCGCCTCGTCCTGACGGGCACGCTCACCGGCGAGGACCACATCGCCGAGCACCACAAGCGCCACGGCGACGGGGTCCACGCGATCGCGCTCAGCGTTCCCGACGCCGCCGCCGCATACGAGCACGCGGTCGCGCACGGCGCGCGCGGGCTCGAGACGCCGTACGAGCTACGCGACGACGCTGGTCGCGTCAGGCTCGCCTCGGTCGCCACGTACGGCGAGACGCGCCACTTGTTCGTCGAGCGCGACGGCTATCAGGGCGCGTTCCTTCCCGGGTACGAGCGCCGCGACGCCGCGCCGCAGGGCCCCGACGGGCTGTTCGCGGGGATCGACCACGTCGTCGGCAACGTCGAGCTCGGCCATATGGACGAGTGGGTCCGCTACTACGAGCGCGTGTTCGGGATGACCGAGCTGATCCACTTCTCCGACGAGGCGATCTCGACCGAGTATTCGGCCTTGATGTCGAAAGTCGTCACGGACGGCTCGGGGCGGGTCAAGTTCCCGATCAACGAGCCGGCGGAGGGCAAGCGCAAGTCGCAGATCGAGGAGTACCTCGACTTCTACCGCGGCGCCGGGGTGCAGCACATCGCGCTGACGACGACCGACATCGTCGGCACCGTCACCGAGCTGCGCCGCCGTGGCGTTGGGTTCCTGCCGATCCCAGAGTCCTATTACGCCGAGGTGCCCGCGCGGATCGGCCAGATCGAGGAGGACGTCGCCGACCTCGCCCGCCTCGGGATCCTCGTCGATCGCGACGACGAGGGTTACCTGCTCCAGATCTTCTCCAAGCCCGTGGGCGACCGCCCGACCGTGTTCTTTGAGGTGATCGAGCGCCACGGTGCCCGTGGCTTCGGGGAGGGGAACTTCAAGGCGCTGTTCGAGGCGCTCGAGCGCGAGCAGGAGCGGCGGGGGAACCTCTGATGCGCTACGAGGCGCGCGGTCGGCTCCCGGACAAGCGCCACGTCGCGTTCCGCGACAACGGGACGCTGCTGACCGAGGAGGTGATGGGGTTCGAGGGGTTCAGCGGCAACGAATCGATCCTCTACCACCTGCAGACGCCGTGCCGGGTCACCGAGCTCAAGGAATTCGTGCCGATCGAGCGCGAGGAGTGGGTCCCGGCGGCGCACTCCCACCATCTGTTCAACACGGCCGGCCTCACCCCCGCGGGCGACCCGATCACCGGCCGGCGCCTGCTGATGTGGTGCGAGGACGTCGAGATCGCGATCGCGCGCCCGGCTGACGAGCAGGATTACTTCTTCCGCAACGGCGAGGGCGACGAGGTGATCTTCGTCCACGAGGGGTCCGGCACGCTCGAGACCACCTTCGGGACCCTGCCCTACCGGGCCCACGACTACATCGTGATCCCCCGCGGCGTGACGTACCGGTTCGATCCCGACGGCGAGCAGCTGTGGCTCACGTTCCACACACCCGGCGAGATCGAGACCCCGAACCGCTACCGCAACCGCTACGGCCAGCTGCTCGAGCACGCTCCGTACTCGCAACGCGACTTCCACCCCCCGCGGGAGCTGGTCACGCACCGCGAGCGCGACGACCACGAGCTGGTCGTGCGCGTGCGCGGCGGCTATCAGCGCTATCGCATCGACTACCACCCGCTGGACGTCGTCGGGTGGGACGGCTACGTGTACCCGTATACGTTCAACATCGACGATTTCGAGCCGATCGCCGGGCGGGTCCACATGCCGCCGCCGGTGCATCAGACCTTCCAGGGGCCGAACTTCGTGATCTGCTCGTTCTGCCCGCGGATGCTCGATTGGGAGCCCGGCTCGATCCCGATTCCCTACAACCACTCGAACCTCCAGTCCGAGGAGCTGATCTATTACGTCTCCGGGTCATTCGGGTCGCGCAAGGGGATCGACGTGGGATCGATCACGCTGCACCCGTCCGGGCTCCCGCACGGCCCCCAACCAGGGCTGGCGGAGAAGTCGATCGGCATCACCCGCACCGACGAGCTTGCGGTGATGTGCGACACCTTCAGGCCGCTGCGGCTGACGACGCTCGCGCGCGAGCTGGACGACGGCGCGTACGCGCTGTCGTGGGCCGACGACACCATCCTGGCCACGGCCGGCGGGTAGCGCGATGTTCAAGGAGGCACAGCTCTACGCGCCCGTGACGACCGGCGCGGACGGCAGCGTCACCGTCCACCTCGCGGACGATCACCCGGGATTCGCGGACGCCGAGTACCGGGACCGGCGCAATCACATCGCCTCGCTCGCGCTGCAGTGGGAGCCGGGCCGGACGATCCCGCGTCCTGCGTACACCGAGGAGGAGCAGGCGGTGTGGCGCACGGTCAGCCGGGAGCTCGCCGCCAAGCATGAGCGGCTCGCATGTGCCGAGTACCGGGACGCGATGCGGCGCCTCGCACTCCCAAGCGACCACATCCCGCAGCTCGACGAGGTCTCGGCGCACCTGAAGCCGCTGACCGGCGTCGAGTACCACCCGGCCGCCGGGCTGGTGCCGTTCGATCAGTTCTACGGCTCGCTGGCCGACGGCGTGTTTCATTCGACCCAATACCTGCGGCACCCCTCGCGCCCGCTGTACACGCCCGAGCCCGACCTGATCCACGAGGTGATCGGGCACGGCGGGATGCTCGCGAGCCCTCTGCTCGCCGAGCTGAACCGGCTCGCGGGCCTCGCCGCGCGCCGCCTGACGAGCAAGCAGGGTCGCGACTTCTTCGCCCACGTGTTCTGGTTCACGATCGAGTTCGGCGTCGTGCACGAAGATGGCGAGCTGCGCGCATACGGTGCCGGCCTGCTCTCCTCCTACGGGGAAATCGAGGAGTTCCGCGCCGCCGAGATTCGGCCGCTCGACATCGCCGAGATGGGCACGCTCGGCTACGACATCACCAAGTACCAGCCGATTCTGTTCGCCGCCGACGGGATCGACCAGCTGGTGGACGAGGTCGGGGGCTTCTTCGCGGGCTGCGACGACGATTCGCCGGCGCGCCTGCGCCGGCTACGCGCTCCGGCGTTTCCGGCGCGGTAGCCAGCCCTCGGTCTTCCAGACCGACCCCGGCCGGCCCGGCAGCAGCAGCACGATCAGCAGCCCGATCGCGGACAGGATCAGCCCGAAGGTCAGACCGAGCTTCTCGCCGTAGCCCTTGCGCTCCGACAGCCACGACGACGCGGCGGCCGAGACCAGCCAGATGAACAGCAGGTAGAGCGCCTTGGCGCCGATCAGGGCGAGGATCGTCATGTGCCCAGGTACGCCTTCTGGACCTCGGGATCGTCGCGCAGCGCTGACGACTCCCCCTTGAGCACGATCCGCCCGGTCTCGAGCACGTAGCCACGGTTCGAGATCTCGAGCGCGTAGTTGGCGTTCTGCTCCACCAGCAGGATCGCGACCCCCGACTTGTTGATCTCCGTGATCGTCTCGTAGATCCGCTGGACGAGGATCGGCGCGATGCCCATCGACGGCTCGTCGAGCATCAGCAGCTTCGGCCGGGCCATCAGCGCCCGCCCGATCGCGAGCATCTGCTGCTCGCCGCCGGACATCGTGCCCGCCTTCTGCTTCTCGCGCTCCTTGAGCCGGGGGAACAGCTCGTAGACGCGGTCGAAGTCCTCGCGGATTTCGCGCCCTCGCAGGTACGCGCCGAGGTCGAGGTTCTCGCGCACGCTCATCCGCGGGAACACGTGACGACCCTCCGGCGACAGCGCGATCCCGAGGCCGACGACGTCGTGGGCCGGCACCCTCGTTATCTCCTCGCCTTCGAACACGACGGTGCCGCTGCTCGCGGGCGTCAGCCCGGAGATCGAGCGAAGCGTGGTCGACTTACCGGCCCCGTTCGAGCCGATCAGGGTCACGACCTCGCCCTCCCCGACCTCGAGCGACACGCCCTTGAGCGCCTCGATCGACCCGTAATGGGCGTGGATCTCCGAGACTTCGAGCAGCGCGCTCACTTCGGCGCTCCCAGGTAGGCCTCGATCACGCGCGGGTCGGTCCGGACCTGCGCGGGCGGGCCTTCGGCGATCTTCGTGCCGTGGTCGAGCACGGTGACTCGCTCGGACACGTCCATCACGACCTTCATGTCGTGCTCGATCAGCAGGATCGTAAGGTCCAGCTCGTCGCGCATCTGACGCATGAACGCGGTCAGGCCTGCCGACTCGTGCGGGTTCATCCCGGCCGTCGGCTCGTCGAGCAGCAGGAGCACCGGGTCACTCGCCAGCGCCCGGGCGATCTCGACCCGCCGCTGGTCGCCGTACGACAGCTGCACCGCGAGCGACTCGAACGACTCCTCGCGGAGGCCGACGTACGCAAGCAGCTCGCGCGCCCGCTCGTGCGCCTGCCGCTCCTCGCGCCGGACGCGGGGCGTCCGCAGCACCGAGCCGACGATCCCTGCGCGCATCCGCGAGTGGCGGCCGACGACGACGTTCTCCAGCGCAGTCATCGCCCCGAACAGGCGGATGTTCTGGAACGTCCGCGCGACCCCGAGCTTCGTGATGATGTCCGGGCGGGCGCCGGTCACGTTCCGGTCGGCGAGCAGGATCCGCCCCGAGCTCGGTTTGTACAGCCCGGTCATCATGTTGAACAGCGTCGTCTTGCCGGCGCCGTTGGGGCCGATGATCGAGACGATCGAGCGCAGTTCGACGTCGAGCGAGACGTCGTCCACCGCTACCAGCCCGCCGAACTCCTTGACGATGTGCTCGACCCGCATCACGACCGGCGCGGCAGGGGTGGCGTCCGGCGTCGATGCGGCGGCGGTGCCACTGGTCATGGCGCCTCCCCGGTCGTCTGGATCCCGCCGGTCGGCTCGCCGAGTTCGGTGTCGGTCGCCGCGATCTCCTGGGTGAGCTCGAGTCTTCGTCTTCGCTCCGGGATCAGGCCCTGCGGTCGCAGCACCATCACCAGCACCAGCAGGAACCCGTAGATCCCGATCTCGATCGTGACGAGCTGGAAGTTGAGTCCGAGCTTGCTCGGCAGCGAGTTGAGCACGTCGGGGATCAGGTAGTAGTTGATGTAGCCGAGCAGCAGGCCTCCCGCGACCGCGCCCCAGATCGACCCGAGCCCGCCGATGATCACCATCGCGAGGATGAAGATCGAGAACCCGAACTGGAACTGACCGGCATTGACGGTCGTGAAGTAGGTGCCGAGGAACGCCCCTGAGAGGCCGCCGAAGGCCGCCCCCATCGCGTAGGCGGACAGCTTCGTCCGGACCGACGGGATCCCCATCGAGACCGCCGCGACCTCGTCCTCGCGGAGCGCGACCCATGCCCGACCGAGGCGCGAGTCCCGGAGCCTCAGGTTCACGAACAGGACCACCAGCATGATCGCGAAGATCAGCCAGTACCAGGGTCTCAGATTCAATAAGTTGAACTGCCCGATCCCCGGGAAGTACGGCGCGTCGACCGCGCTGATCCCGAAGTTGCCGGCGGTCAGCGTCATCCCGCCGCCGAGGTGGATGTCGGTGCCGTTGACCGCTACCACCCCGATGATCTCCCCGAACGCGAGCGTCACGATCGCGATGTAATCGCCGCGCAGGCGCAGCGTCGGCAGCCCGATCACGATCCCCGCCAGCGCGCAGATCACCGCCGCCGCGATCAGGATCAGCAGGAAGTTCAGGTGGATCCCGGTCTCGTGGGCGGCGATGCCGTGGACCCCCACGTGAACCTTGGCCTTGAAGAAGAAGTCCGAGCCGAACCACCCGAGCGTGTACGCGCCGAGCGCGTAGAACGCGACGTAGCCGAGGTCCAGGAGTCCCGCGAACCCGACCACGATGTTCAGCCCGAGCGACATCACCACGTACGCGACCGCGATGATCGTCGCGTTCATAAACCCGCTGCTGTTCGAGAACGCGAACGGCAGCACGATCCCAATGCCGATCAGCGAAAACGCCAGGCCCCGCGGCCACCACGACGGAAGCACGCGGTCGATCGCCGCGCGCCATTCCTTCAGCTGTGCGCGCAGTTCGCTCATCCCGCCTCGCGCGTCTCCTCGCCGAGCAGCCCTCGCGGGCGCAGCACCATGATCAGGATCAGGTAGCCGAACACGACCGCCTCGGTCCACTCACCGCCGGCGAGCCGGTTGTCGGAGAACGACTGGATCACGCCGATGATCAGGCCGCCGAGCACGGCCCCGGCGATGTTGCCGATCCCACCCATGACCGCGGCGGTGAACGCGATCAGTCCCGCCTTGAAGCCCTGGAAGTACCAGACGTTCGTCTGGTAGAGCGCGTAGATCAGCCCGGCCGCGCCCGCCAGGCCCCCGCCGATCAGGAACGTCAGCGAGATCGTCTGGTTGACGTTGATCCCCATCAACCGCGCCGCCTCGGGATCCTGCGCGGTCGCACGCATCGCCCGGCCGAGCCGGGTGGCCCGGACGAACCAGCTGAGCCCGAACACAAGCGGGATCATCACCCCGATCGCGAGGATGTAGCCGCGCTGGATCGGCAGCGCCGAGATGTGGAACACGGTCTGGCCCTGGTTGATCAGGTCGGGGACGCTCTCGGGCGATCCCCCGCGCCACACCAGGCCAACGTTCTGAAGGATGAACGAGAAGCCGACCGCTGTGATCAACGGGGCGAGCTTCGGCGCCCCTCGCAGCGGCTTGTATCCGACGCGCTCGATCAGCGTGTTGAGCGAGCCGCAGACAATCATCGACACGACCAGCACGGCGAGCAACCCGAAAATCAGGCCGACCGCGCCCGTCGAGGGCGTCAGCCCGAACACGCTGTAGAGCCCGACCGCGGTGAACGAGCCGATCATGAACACGTCGCCGTGGGCGAAGTTGATCAGCTCGATGATCCCGTAGACGAGCGTGTACCCGATCGCGATCAACGCCCAGATCGAGCCGTTCGACAGGCCCTGCACCACGTTCAGGCCGATCCGGGTCAGATCGTGGTGGATCACCGCGTGGCCGTTGACGAGCCCGGCCTGGTACCCGGAAGTCAGGTCGTGGATCAGGTAGAAGACCGGCAGCGCCGCGAGGGCGATGATCAGTCCCCACCGTCCGAGCCACCGTCGCGCCCACGCGATCGGACGCATCGCGGGTGCGGGAATCCTGGGTGAGAACGCTCCGGCTTCCACTTCTCGGCCGCAGTATCTACGAAGCACGCGGAGGGGGGCGCGCTGGGCGCCCCCCTCCCGCGCGTTCTACGTCACGGAGCCGAGACCGTCTTGGTCGGCGTAACCGACTTGAAGAAGACCGGCTCGCCGTTCGATCCGACCTTGTACAAGCCGTAGGCCTTCAGGGTCGTGTCACCGTTCTTGTCGAACCCATACGTACCCAGCGGCGAGTTGCGGGCCTTGGTCGCGAACAGCGCCTTCAGCACGGCGGACTTGCTGTTGCCCTGCGCGCCGAGGCTCTTGATCGTGTTGAGGCCGAGCTGCATGACCTCGTAGCCGTAGATCGCGTACGGATCGGGATTGGACACCCCGTACTTGGCCTTGTAAGCCGCGAGGAAGTCCTTCCCGCCCGGATACGACGTCAGGTTCTGCGTCGCCACCGTGCACTGCGTCAGCGGGTACAGCGACGCGGGAACCCCGCCCTTCGCCTGGCTGGTGAACGTGTCCGTGCACACGCCGTCGCCGCCGAACACCTTGGCGGTCGGGATCGCGGCATGAACGTCCTTGGCGATCTGCACCGCGCCGTTCGAGACGATCCCGGCGAAGAAGAAGCAGTCAGCTCCTTGCGACTTCACCGTCGCCGCGTACGAGCGGAAGTTCGGGGCGGTCGGGTCGACACCGGTGTTGCTGGTGATCGTCACCCCGTAGAAGCCCTTCTGCAGCCCGAGCAACGTCGCGAGGCCCTGGCCGTACGCCTCCTTGTCGTTGGCGACCGCGACCTTCGTGCAGCCGGCCTGCTTCATAGCGATCAGGTCCGCCGCCGCCTGGATCGAGTCGATCGGCACGATCCTCAGGTACGTGCGGGTCCCGGTCGGGTAGTACTTCTGCGGCTCGCCCGGCGCGCTTCCCGGCAGGTTCGTGGTCAGGCCGACATACGTGTTGGCCGGGCTCACCTGCGGGACTCCCGCCTGGTTGAGGATCGGGATCGAGACCTCGCTGCAGCCCGAGTTGAACTCGCCCATGTAGTAGACGGCCTTCGTGTCCGCGGCCACCTTCCGGGCGTTGGCCGCGCACTGGCTCGGGTCCCACTTGCCCGCGGCCGCCGTCGAGTCGTCGAGCGACTGGTAGTTGACCGTCCACTGACCCGCCTTGCCACCGGCCTGGTCGAGCGCCAGCTTCATGCCGTTGACCATCGGGTCAGTCTGCGCGGTCGACGCGCCCTGCAGCGGAAGGCTCGAATAGATGTCGATCGTCTTCGAGCCGCCAGAGCCGCTGCTGCCGCTCGCCGGACTGCTTGAACTGCTGCTGCCACACGCCGCGACGGCGATCGCCGCGACACCGAGCACACACCCCGTCAGTGCCCTCCGTCGGAACCTCATAGTCCTCCTTTTTCGCTGCTCCTGCACTTGTGAACGTCCAGGCTGGTGCGCACGCTAACGCCGCCACCGGCCGAATCAAACCCCTGCAAGTAGCCCTAACCGAACGTCAATCAGCGCCCTGCGATCAGCCAACCTCGCGCCACATCGACAGCTGACGATGGGCGATCTTGTAGATCCCGTAGCGGCGCAGAGTCGTGTCTCCGTTGGCGTCGATCCCGTAGCTCCCGAGCGCGCCGTGACGGTCGCGCATCTTCAGAATCGCCCCGGCCACCTTCGAGCGGACGGCGTCCTTGCGGCCGTGATCGGTGGCTGCGCTGATCCCCGCCAACATCAGGCTCATCGCCTCGTAGCCAAAGATCGCGGCCGGCTCGGGCGTCCCGTGCCGGCGGGCGTAGGCCGCGAGGAACGCCTGCCCGGACGGCGGGTAGTCGTTCGCCTCGAGCGCCGGCGAGGTGATCAGGACACGGCGCGCGGCCGCCCGCGAGACTCCGCCCTCGGTCGGATCCACGTAGGCGCTGTCCGCGAGCTCGCTCGACGCGATGATCGACGCCTGGGGGAGCGACTCCGCGAGTTGATCGGTGAGCCGGGCCGAGCTGCGCTCGTCGATCGCGCTGATCAGGATGCAGTCGGCGCCGGTACGCGCGACGCTCAGCGCCAGCGAGCTGTAGTCAGGCGCCCGGCGCGCAAACTCCTGCACGCCGATCACGCGCAGCCGCGACTGCGCGGTGAGCACGAACGTGAGCGCCTCGTCCTCGCCGTCGACCTCTCCGTCGTGGAGCACGAACAGCTGGCGGCAGCCCAGCGACTGCGCGAGCCGGACCTGCACCTGCGCCTGGACAGCGTCGCTGGGAACGGGACGGGCGAACGTCCGAATGCCGCTCGGGTAGTACTTCTGCGGCTCGCCCGGGTCGGCGCCCGGACCCGCCGACGTCAGCCCGACGGCGGTCGCGGCGGGGCTGATCTGAGGGATCGAGGCGCGGTTCAGGGGCGGGATCGAGATCGCCGTAGCGCCCGAGTTGAAGTCGCCCAGGTAGCCGATCGTCGTCGGGTCCTGGGCGGCGAGGCGCACGTTGGTCGTCGTCTGGTTGGGGTCCCAGCCCTGGCTTTGAAAGCTCGCGTCGTCAAGCGGACGGAGGTCGACCCGGTACTTGCCGATGTGGGCATGAACGGCATCGAGGGCCATCGCCGCGCCGTATAGAGCCGCCTGCGAACCGACGCTCGACGCGCCCCGCGTGGGGCCGCTGTAGTAGATCGTGAGCGTCGTGCCGTGGATCTTCCCGGACGGCTCGCCGGGGCCGCATCCGGCCAGGCACGCGAGCGCGCCCAGCAGGATCAGCGGCCGGAGCCTTCTCACCCGGCCTGGATCGCCACCAGCTTCGTTCCCCGCAGGTGCTCGATCACGAACGCGGCCGGACCGAGGCTGGTGTCGCCGTTCTGGTTGATCGAGTACGTCCCGAGCGGCGACGACCGGTTCTTGATCTTGAAGAAGTCGTGGACGACGGTGCTGCGGTTGTTGGCACCCGATCCCGCCTGATGGATGACCGCGAGCACCGCGCTCATCGCCTCCCAGCCGAAGATCGCCTGGGTCGTCGGCACGCGGTCGTAGGCGGAGCGGAAATCGGTCAGGAACGTGCCGCCCGCCGTCGCGAGCTGCTTGGGCATCAGCCCGGGGGCCGAGACGTACAGATTCTTCTGGGCCACCGTCGAGAGGCTCGTCGCGAACCCGTCGTTGTCGAGCGCGGACGGCGCGAACAGCTTGATCGCCGGGTTCGACGCCGTCGCCTGGTCGAACGTCTTCGTGGCGGCGGTCCTGTCGCTGCCGCCAAAGAACACGGCGTCGGCCGATGACATCGAGGAGGCGGTCGTCAGCGAGCCGGTCGCGTTGTTACGGACCTCGCTGGCGACCGTTCGGCCGTAGTCGCTCCCGTCGTCGGTCACGAACACGCTCTTGACCCCTCGCAGCTGCATCTCGTGGACCAGCGCGACCGCCTCGACGTTGGTGGCCGGCGTGACCCGGGCGAACGTCCGTCCGTACGTGCCGAGCGACTCGTAGAACTTGGTCGGGGAGTTCGGCACCGTCGACACCTTCTGAGTGAGCTCGGCGGCGGTGTCGGTTGGGCTCACCTGCAACAGGCCCTGGGCGTTGTTGATGCCGATCGAATCGGCCGAAGCGCCGGGCAGTACCTCGCCGAGGTAGGCGATCGCGTGGCCGGTGTCCCCGATCGCCTGCCGGGCGTTGTCGGAGATCTTGTTGTGGGTCAGCACCACCAGCTTCAGCGTGTAGGCGGTGATCTGGCCGTGCAGCTGCTGGAACGCGAGCCGCTCGGCGTCGATCACGTCCTGCGCCTCCTGGTCGGAGGCCAGCGACGCGGGTGCGCTGATGTAGACCGCAAGCGTCTTGCCGCTCAGCGCCGGGGCCGCCGAGCCGTTCGTGGTGCAGCCCGCAACGGCGGCTGCGAGCGCCGCGCAGGCGCCGATTACTCGGCCGCGTGCCAGCAGACTGCCGCGCATGGGAGTGGTGGTCAGCTCCGCCGGCCGGGCAGGAACGGGAGCAGCTGTCTGACCGCGATCGCGATCAGGACCATCACGATCCCGATCAGGATCGAGTCGAAACCCCCGAAGATGTCGGTCGCCCAGAGCACTATCCAGATACACAGCCCGGCGGTGGCGGTGAGGATCAGTCCCATGGGCGCGAGATGCTACCGAGCCGGCGTCGCGTCGCCGACCTGGAGCGCGTCGGAGAACGCCCGCACCAGCGTTCCGACGGCGTCGACGGGGTCCGTTTCCTCCCCCGCCGCCCTCACCAGCCTGCTGCCGACGATCACGCCCTCGGCCCCGGCGTCGGCGGCCGCGGACGCCTGCGAGGGCTTGCTGATTCCGAAGCCGGCAGCCACCGGGACGGTCGCGTGGACCTTGGCGCGCGCGAGCACGTCGGCGAGCTCAGGTCCCAGCCCATCGCGCTCGCCGGTCGTGCCGGTGAACCCGACTGCGTACAGAAAGCCGCGGGCGCCCGCGGCGATCCGCGCCATCCGCTCGTCCGGTGTCGTCGGCGCGACCATCTCGACCAGCGCGATCCCGCGCCGCGCGCACGCGTCCACCAGCTTGTTGCCCTCCTCGAGCGGGAGATCGGGGACGATCAGACCGCTCGCCGAGGCGTCGACGAGCGCGTCGGCGAACCGCTCGACGCCCCGGACGAAGATCGTGTTGGCGTAGCACATGACGACCACCGGAACCCGCTCGGCGATCGCGGCGCCGACCTCGAGCACAGTCTCGACGGTGGCCCCCGCAGCGAGTGCGGCGGTGCCGGCAGCGTGGACCACCGGCCCGTCCGCGAGCGGGTCCGAGAAAGGGATCCCGAACTCGACGAGATCGGCGCCCGACTCCGCGTACGCCAGCCCGATCCGTCGCGAGGTGTCGAGGTCCGGATAGCCGCCCATCAGATAGGGCATCAGCGCCGCCCGGCGTCCCTCGGCTCCGGCCGAGACGAACGCCTCGGCGATCCGCTCAAGCCCGCTGGTCACGCTGCCCCGGCTCGCCTGATTCGGGGCCGCGTGACTCGTCCGGAGAAGCGCCAACGCCTCTTCGAGGTCCTTGTCGCCCCGACCCGACAGACAGATCAGGTCGAGCTCGGAGTCGCCGCCGTCGTCGAGCACCCAGGCGATCGCGTGTGCGCTCTCGAGCGCCGGGATGATCCCCTCGAGTTCGGCCAGCCGCGCGAACCCCTTGAGCGCCTGGGCGTCGGTGACGGCCACGTACCGAGCCCGGCCCGTGTCCCGCAGCCACGCGTGCTCGGGGCCGCTGCCGGGGTAATCGAGACCCGCGGAGATCGAATGCGCCTCGAGGATCTGCCCGTCCTCGTCCTGCATCACCGCCGAGTACGCGCCGTGGAGCACGCCGGGGATCCCGGCGGCCGTCAGCGGCGCCCCGTGGCGACCGCTCTGCAGCCCCTCGCCGGCGGCCTCGACGCCGACCAGCTCGACCTCGCCGTCGTCGATGAACGGGGTGAACATCCCGATCGCATTCGACCCGCCGCCGACGCACGCGATCACCCGCCGCGGCAGCCTGCCGGCCTGCTCGAGCACCTGCGCTCTGGCCTCGTCGCCGATCACCCGCTGAAGGTCGCGGACGAGCACGGGGTACGGCGCCGGTCCGACGCACGAGCCGATGATGTAGTGGGTGTCGGAGACGTTCGTGACCCAGTCGCGGATCGCGGCCGACACTGCCTCCTTCAGCGTGCGGGCGCCCGCGTCGACCGGCACGACCCGCGCGCCGAGCAGCCCCATCCGCTCGACGTTCGGCTTCTGGCGGCGCATGTCCTCGGTGCCCATGTAGACGATGCACTCGAGGTCGAGCAGCGCGCAGACGGTCGCGGCGGCGACCCCGTGCTGGCCGGCGCCGGTTTCGGCGATGATCCGGCGCTTGCCCATCCGGCGGGCGAGCAGCGCCTGCCCGAGCGCGTTGTTGACCTTATGCGCGCCGGTGTGGTTGAGGTCCTCGCGCTTCAGGTAGACCGGGTGCCCGGCGGCCTCGCTCAGCCGCGCCGCGAGGTACAGCGGAGAGGGCCTGCCGACGTAGTCGTGGAGCAGCCCGATCAGCTCGGACCGGTAACCGGGGTCATCGCGTGCCTCCGCCCACGCCACCTCGAGCTCCGCGAGCGCGGGCATCAGCGTCTCGGGCACGTACTGGCCGCCGTAGCGGCCGAAGCGGTGCTCTATGGCGCTCACGCGGTCGGCGCTCCGGTGGCCGCGACGGCGCGGACCGCCGCGGCAAACGCCTCGACCTTCTCCGGGTCCTTCCGGGTGGGCGGGCCTCCATCCGGCTCGACGCCGCTCGCCACGTCGACCGCGAACGGATGGACCGCCGCGATCGCATCCGCGACGTTGCCGGGGTCCAGGCCGCCGCTGAGAATCAGCTGGACGGGCCCGCGGTGGGCGCGCGCGAGCTCCCATGAGAAGGTCTCGCCGGTCCCACCCGGGAGGCCGGCGCGGTGGGAGTCGAGCAGGTGGTAGTCGGTGTGAAACGCGCCCAGCGCCTGGATGTCGGCGCCGCTGCGGACTCGGACCGCCTTGATCACCTTGCACCCGGTCCGACGGCGGACCTCGTCGCAGAACGACGGGCCCTCGTCGC
Organism: uncultured Solirubrobacterales bacterium; assembly: GCA_963788565.1. Lineage (GTDB taxonomy): Bacteria > Actinomycetota > Thermoleophilia > Solirubrobacterales > Solirubrobacteraceae > Palsa-465. The sequence continues at coordinate 348,385 of CAWBHJ010000005.1, forward strand.
CGTGCAGCTGGACCAACGTCAGCGAGGCCGCGTCGGCGGTCGCGGCGATCTCGTCCAGCGGGGCATTCACGAATACGCCCGCGACCTCGGCGCGGCGACGGAGCGCGGCCCCGATCTCGACCGCGTCGCCGATCGTCGCGCGCCGCGGCGAACCGGGCCAGAAGATCAACCCGACCGCCCACGCCCCGGCGCTGACGGCCAGCTCGGCGTCGTCGAGCGACGTGATCCCGCAGAACTTGATCTTGGTCGACACCACGTTCACATCGTAGGGCCGGTCAGCGCGCGGACGGCGGGCTCGATCGCTCCCGAGCGCATCAGCGCCTCGCCGATCAGCACCCCGTCGACGCCGGCGTCCGACAGCTCGTCGAGCTGTGCGCGTTCGCGGAAGCCCGACTCGGCGACGACGGTCGCGCCCTCCGGCACCCGGTCGAGCAGCTCGAACGTGCGGCGCGTGTCGACCTCGAGCGTGACCAGATTGCGATTGTTGATCCCGATCAATTCGGCTCCGGCGGCCGCCGCCCGGTCGAGCTCGCCCTCGTCGTGGACCTCGACGAGGGTGGCGAGACCGAGCTCGCCGGCCAGCTGTCGGAGCGCCACCAGCTCCTCGTCTCCGAGCGCGGCGACGATCAGCAGCACCGCGTCGGCGCCCGCCGAGACCGCCTCGTGCAGCTGGTAGGGATCGACGATGAAGTCCTTGCGCAGGATCGGCAGGTTGGAGGCGGCACGCGCCGCACCGATGTCCTCGAGCGTGCCGCCGAAGCTCGGCCCCTCGGTCAGCACGGACAGAGCCGCCGCGCCGCCGCGCTCGTAGGCCAGGACCACCTCCTCGAGCTGGAGATCGTTGCGAATCGTCCCGGCAGACGGTGACGAGCGCTTGTGCTCGGCGATCAGCGACAGGCCGGGCCGCCGGAGCGCGCCGGCGAACGGGCGCCGGGGCGCGGGATCGGGGTCCGGAACGACCGGGACATCGCGCTTTCGCCGCTCGACCTCGACGCGGGTTCGCGCGACGATCCGGTCGAGATGGTTCACGCCAGCTCGTTCGTCCGTGCGACGAACCGGTCGAGCAGCTCGGTCGCCGCGCCCGTGTCGATCGCACGCTCGGCCGCGCGAACCCCCTGCTCGAGCGTCTCGGCGCCACCGCCGGCGTAGATCGCGGCGCCCGCGTTCAGCACCGCGAGGTCGCGCGGCGGGCCGTCCTCGCCGGCGAAGATCCGCCGGGCGGTGGTCGCGTTCTCGCCCGGGTCACCGCCTGGAATCGCCTCGGGGCGGGCGCGGCTCAGCCCGACCTGCTCGGGCTCGAGCTCGAATCGCCGGAGCTCGTCGCCGACGACCTCGACAACCAGCGTCGAGGAGGAGATCGACAGCTCGTCGATGCCGTCCGTGCTCGACACGACGACCGCGTGCCGGGTTCCGAGCAGCGCCAGCGCGCCGGCGACCGTCTCGAGATAGGCGGGGTCCGAGACGCCGATCAGCTGCCGAGAAGCCCCCGCTGGGTTGGTCAGCGGACCGAGAAAGTTGAAGATCGTCCGGACGCCCAGCTCCCGGCGGACCGGGATCACGTACCGGGTCGCCTGATGGTGCGCGGGGGCGAACATGAACCCGAAGCCGACGTCCTCGATGCACCGCGCGACCGCCCGGGGGGCGAGATCGATTCGCGCCCCGAGCGCCTCCAGCACGTCGGCGGAGCCCGACAACCCGGTCGCCGACCGGTTTCCGTGCTTGGCGACAACGCACCCGGCACCCGCCGCGATCAGCGCCGCCGTGGTCGAGACGTTGAACGTCCTGCGGCCGCCGCCGGTCCCGGCCGTGTCGAGCAGATCGTCGCACGAGACCTCGACGGCGGCGGCGTAGGAGCGCATCGCCTGCGCGAGTCCCGCGAGCTCCTCGACCGTCTCGCCCTTGGTCCGCAACGCGATCAGGAAGGCGGCGATCTGGATCTCGGTGGCGTTGCCGGCCATGATCTCCGACAGCACTTCCTGCGCCTGGGCCTGGCTCAGATCGCGGCCGCTCGCGAGCGTCTCGATCGCCCGCGGTAAGAGGTCGTCGTTCATCGCGCGCGGTTCAGGAAATTCGCGAGCAGCATGCGGCCCTGCTCGGTGAGGATCGACTCGGGGTGGAACTGCACCCCCTCGGCTGGGAGATCCCGGTGCCGGACCGCCATCACCACGTCGCCCCCGAACGCGCTCTGCTCGAGGCAGTCGGGGAGCGCCGGGTCGGCCACCAGCGAGTGGTAGCGCCCGACCTCGAGCGGAGAGTCGAGCCCGGAGAAGATCGTCCGCCCGTCGTGCTCGATCGCGGTCGTCTTGCCGTGGACCGGGGCGTGCTGGACGACAGCGCCGCCCCACGCCTGCACCAGCGACTGATGGCCGAGGCACACGCCGAGCGTCGGGACCTTGGCCTCGGGGAACCGCCTGACCGCCTCGAGCGAGATTCCGGCCTCGTTCGGCGTGCACGGACCCGGCGAGACGATCACGCGGTCATAGCCCCGCACGAGCAGCTCCTCGACGGTCGCGTGATCGTTGCGGACGACCTCGAGCTCGGCGTCGAGCTCGCCCAGGTACTGCACGAGGTTGTAGGTGAAGCTGTCGTAGTTGTCGATCACCAGCACGCGCACGAGACCAACGGTAAACGACGGGGTTTGCTGGGCGGAGGGGTCACGGTGGCGAGCGGTCCGGGCGATCCCCAGCGAGCGCTCCTCGCCCCTCGGCCCGGGCCCAGGCGCCGCGGAGCGGCGAGCGACCGGAATCCGAGCGCTGCTCGCTCCGCAGGCCGGGCGCAGCGGCCGAGGGGCGGGTAGCGCTCGGTCGCCCCGCCCTCATCGGCCCTCCTGGTCGGCCCGGGCCCCGAGCAGCTCCGGGGGACCGCCACTTTCTCGCCCCTCTGCAGGATTCGGGCCCAAGCGGGGCGGCTACGAACCGCGCCCGCACGACCGAGGGCCGTCCCTACGGCCAGTCCGGCTGGCGCGCGGCGAGCTCGATCGCCTCGAGCACGCCGCGGGCTTTCGCCTCTGATTCCCTGAACTCGTAGTCGGGCTTCGCGTCGGCGACGGTGCCGCCGCCGGCCTGGACGTGGGCGACGCCGTCCTTGACCACGACCGTGCGGATGTAGATGCAGGTGTCGAGGTCACCGTTGTAGCTGGCCCAGCCGATCGCGCCGCCGTAGCCGCCGCGCTTGACCGGCTCCATCTCGTCGATGATCTGCATCGCCCGCACCTTCGGCGCCCCGGACAGCGTCCCTGCGGGGAGCGTGGCACGGAGCGCGTCCAGAGCCCCGACCTCCGGCCGCAGCCTCCCGATGACGCTCGAGACGATGTGCATCACGTGGCTGTAGTTCTCGACCGCCATGAACTCCTCGACCTCGACCGAGCCGTACTGACAGACGCGGCCCAGATCGTTGCGTCCCAGGTCGACGAGCATCACGTGCTCGGCGCGCTCCTTCGGGTCGGCGAGCAGCTCCTCGGCCATCACGCGATCCTCGTCGGCGGTCGCGCCGCGCGGGCGGGTGCCGGCGATCGGGCGGGTCGACACGCGGTCGCCGGTCACGGTGATCAGCGGCTCCGGGCTGGCGCCGGCGATCTCGAAGTCGCCGAAGTCGAGGAAGTACATGTACGGGCTCGGGTTGACCGTGCGCAGGCCGCGGTAGATCGAGAACGCCTCGACCGGGACCGGCGCCGACCACCGCTGCGACGGGACCACCTGATAGGCGTCGCCCGCGTAGATGTACTCGATGATCCGGGCGACGATCGCCTCGAACCGCTCGCGCGTCATGTTCGACTGAAACGGCGGCACGACGCGATCCGACGCGGGGGGCCGCGGAGGCCGCGGCACCGGCCCGGCGAGCCGCCACCGCACCTCCGCGATCGTCTCCAGGGCCTTCGCATAGGAGGCGTCGAGGTCGCCGTCCGTGTGGACGTTGGCGAGGATCGTGACCGTCTTCTTCAGGTGGTCGAAGCAGACGAGCGCGTCGGTCAGCATCAGCGCCAGGTCGGGGATCCCGACGGGGTCGGGGTTCGGCTCGCCGAGCGGCTCGACCGTCCGCACGAGGTCGTACGCGAACACGCCGACGGCGCCGCCGGCGAACGGTGGCAGCCCCGGGAGTGGCGCGGGGCGCAGCCGCGCGAGCTCATCAGCAGCCAGGCGGTACGGGTCGCCCGGGTCGCCGAGTGACCAGCGCAGCACCTTGAACGGCCGGAAGCCGATGAACGAATAGCGGCCGACGCGGCCCTGGTCGGCTGACTCGAGCAGGAAGCTCGGACCCCCGCGCCTGCCGCCCGCTCGGCCTCCAGCCTCGCCTGACTGGGCGGCGCGCGGGTCATCCAGCTCGCGGAGCTTCAGGAACGCGGACACCGGCGTCTGCAGGTCGTCGATCAGCGTCTCGCGGACCGGGATCAGGTTGTACTCACCGGCGAGCGACCGGACCTCCTCCAAGGACGGGGTTGGTCCCCCCGTTACGGCGTCAACGACGACGGCCATCGAGCACCCGCTCGGCGTCCGCGAGCGTGAGCCCGCGCTCGCGCAGCAGCACCGCGAGGTGGTAGATCACGTCGGCGGCCTCCTCGGCGACCCGCTCGTCCGACTCCTCCCTCGAGGCACGGGTCACCTCCTCGGCCTCCTCCTGCACCTTCGCCCGCACCAGCTCCGGGTCCGCCAGTAGCCGCGCCGTGTAAGAGCCCTCTGGCCGGGTTCGCGCCCGCTCGGCGAGCGTCCGCTCCAAGACGGGCAGCGTCTCGTAAGGTGCGCCGGGCTCTAGCTCGCCGCGGTGAAAGCAGCTGCGCTCGCCCGTGTGGCACGCGGGCCCGGTCGGCTCGACCAGCGCCAGCAGCGCGTCCGCGTCGCAGTCGTAGCGAATTGATTTCACAAGCTGCGTGTTCCCCGACGTCTGTCCCTTGTGCCACAGCTCGTCACGCGCGCGGCTGAAGAAGTGGATCTCCCCCGTCTCCCGGGTCAGCCGCAGCGCCTCCGCGTTCATGTACGCGAGCGTCAGCACCTCCCCCGTGCGCCAGTCCTGCATGATGCACGGGACCAGCCCGCGCTCGTCGAATTGAACCTCCGAGTCGTCCACCGTGACGCGATTCTAGGGTGGGAACGACTACTCGATTCCGAGCGCGGCCGCCTCCGACGGCGACCACGACAGCAGCAGCGCCTCCATCTCCTGGGCGGCGAGCGGCCGCGCGAACAGGAACCCCTGTCCGTAGCGGCAGCCGAGCGTCCTTACCCGGTCGCACTGCTCGGGTCGCTCGATCCCCTCGGCGATCACGTCGATCCCAAGGCTGCGGGCGAGCGCGACGATCGCGCGGACGATCGCGTCGGAGCCGTCCTCGGCGCCGGAGGTGACGAAGCTGCGGTCGATCTTGACCGCGTCGACCGGAAGCCGGTGCAGTGCGGCAAGCGACGAGTATCCGGTTCCGAAGTCGTCGAGATGGAGCCCGACCCCGCTCGCGCACACCTCGGACACGATCCGCCGAATCCGCTCCGGCTCCTGCATCAGGGTGCTTTCGGTGATCTCCAGACGGAGCACGCCGGCCGGGAGCTCGGCGCCGGCGATCGCGCTCCGGATCTCCTTCGGCAGGTGCGGGTCGTCGAGCTGGCGGCCCGATACGTTGACGCTCACGCGTACGTCGTCGCAGACGACTCCGGTCCGCCTCCAAGCCGCGAACTGCTCGAGCCCGGCGCGCATCACGTGCAGCCCGATCGCGCCGATCACGCCGGTCTCCTCGGCGATCTCGATGAACTCCATCGGCGCCACCTCCGGCCACCGGTCGGGCCACCTGGCGAGCGCCTCGATCCCGTAGATCGCGCCCGAGGCGAGATCGACGATCGGCTGGTAGTGGACCTCGAGCAGCGACTCCTCGACCGCCTGGCGGAGGTCGTTCTCCCGCGCGACCCGGTCGATCACCCGCTGGCGCATCGCCTCGGTGAAGACTGAGCACCGGCCCTGGCCCCGTCGCTTCGCGTCGTACATCGCGATGTCCGCGTTGCGCAACAGCTCGGCGGCGGTCATCCGCGGCGTGCTCAGCGACACGCCGATGCTCGCGGTCACGCGGATCTCGTGGCCATCGAGCGCGAACGCACGGCCCAGCGAGCTCTGGACGCGCTCGGCGACGACCGTCGCGTCGCGATCGATCACGACGCCGTCGAGCAGGATCGTGAACTCATCGCCCCCGATCCGCGCGACCGTGTCGCCCGGCCTGAGCACGTCGGCGATCCGCGCCGCTACCTCGATCAGCAGCTGGTCCCCGGCGGCGTGGCTGAGGCTGTCGTTGACCAGCTTGAAGCGGTCGATGTCGAGGAACAGGACGGCGCAGCCGACGGCCGGATCGCGGGTCGAGCGCTGCAGCACCTGATCGACGCGGTCGACGAACAGCGCGCGGTTCGGGCAGGCCGGTGAGCGCGTCGTGGAGCGCGTCGTGCTGGAGCTGAAGCTCGGCGGCGCGCTGGTCGGTTATGTCCGAAAGCGAGCCGGCGAGCCGCGTCGCGCCGCCGCCGGGGCCCCGGATCGCGAGCCCGCGCGTCAGCACCCACCGCCACGTGCCGTCGGCGTGGCGGATCCGGTGCTCGGACTGCAGATGCGGGGTCTGGCCCGCGAGGTGGGCCTCGATCGCCGCCCGCAGCCGCGGCATGTCCTCGTCGTGAACGAGGTCGAACCACGCCGATGGGGGCGCCTCCCGCGATTGCTCGCGATGACCGAGGATCGCGTGCCAGCGCGGTGAGAAGTAGATCAGGTCGGCCTCGAGGTCCCAGTCCCAGATCCCGTCGTTGGCGGCGCTCATCGCGAGCGCGTAGCGCTCCCTGCTCTTGGCGAGCTCGTCGAGCGCGCGCTGATGCGAGATCGCGTACCGGATCGAGCGCTCGAGCCTGTCCGGATCGAGCTCCTGCTTGACCAGATAGTCCGTCACCCCGAGTGCCGTGGCGGCCAGGTCGATCTGGTAGTCGCTCTGCCCGGTGAGCACGATCACGGGCGCGTGCGGGCGGGTCCCGAAGGCCTCGCTCAGCAGCTCGAGGCCGGTGTGCTCGCCGAGCCGATAGTCGATCAGGTAGATGTCGTGACTGCGCTCGCGGATCGTGGCAACCGCGTGGTCGTAGGTCGCGCACCAATCGAGCACGAACCTGGCGCGATCCTGGCGCGCGAGCATGTCGCGCGTGATCAGATAGTCGTCCTCGTCGTCCTCGACGAGCAGCACCGTCGTCGGCTCAGGCCGGTTGTCCATTCGCCTCGTCCTCGCCGGGCAGCGCGACGATCTCCAGCCAGTACCGGGTCCAAGTGCGCATCACCTCGACCAGGCCGGCGAACGTGACTGGCTTGGTGATGAACGAGTTGACTCCCAGATCGTAGGTGCGGAGCACGTCCTCTTCGTCCTTTGAGGTGGTGAGCACGACGATCGGTATGCGGCGAAGCGACTCGTCCGCCTTGATCTCGGCGAGCGCCTCGCGACCGTCCTTCTTCGGCATGTTCAGGTCGAGCAGGATGATCCCGGGGCGCGGTGCGTCGACCGACGGGTCGGCATAGCGCCCCTGGCGGCGCAGGTAGTCGAGCAGCTCCTGCCCGTCGTATACGAACCGCATCTCGTTGGCCAGCCGTGCGTCCTGGAGCGCGTCGCGGGTGAGCTCGCAGTCCTCCTCGTCGTCGTCGGCCATCAGGATCGTGACCGCCCTCCGCGACCGCTCAGACGACGACATGGGCCTCCTCCGGCTCGGTCGCGCCGCCGTTCGTGGTGGCGCGCGCGAATGAATCCGCCCGTGGATGCACCGGGAGCCTGACCGTGAACGTCGAGCCGACCCCGGGCTCGCTGTCGGCCTCGATCGTGCCGCCGTGCCGCTCGGCGATCTTGCGGCACAGGGCGAGCCCGATCCCCGTGCCCTGGTAGCGACCGCGGCCGTGCAGCCGCTCGAACACGCGGAAGATCCGCGCGGCGTATTGCGGCTCGAACCCGATTCCGTTGTCGCGCACGGTGATCTCGACGGCGGTGTCCTTCACCCGCGCGTCGATGTCGACCTCGGGGACCACGTCCTCGCGCCGGAACTTGAGCGCGTTCGAGATCAGGTTCTGCATCAGCTGACGCAGCTGCGGCTCGTCGCCGTCGATCGTCGGCAGCTCGCCGACACGAACGACCGCGCCCGACCGCTCGACCTCGAGCTCGAGGTCCTCGAGCACCTCCGTCGACGACCTCGCCCAGGTCGACCGGATCGAACGCCCGGCCGTGGGTCGCCACGCGCGAGAACTTGAGCAGGTCCTCGATCAGCCGCTGCATCCGCTCGGCGGCGGCATTCGCCCGTTCCAGGTACTCGGCGCCCCTTCTCCGACAGGTTGTCCGCGTCGGTCACCGTCAGCTGCTGGGTGAACGTCCGTACCTTGCGCAGCGGCTCCTGGAGGTCGTGCGACGCGATCGACGCGAACTGCTCGAGCTCGGCGTTGGACCGCGCCGAGCTCGGCCGCCCGGCGCTCGAGCTTCGAGTTGACCGACTCGAGCTCGTCGTTGACGGACTCGAGCTCCTCGTTGGTCGCCCGCACCGCCGCAGCCGAGCGCAGCACCCGGCGACCCAGCTCGAGCGCCAGGATCGCGACCAGCGCGAACGCGGCGAAGATCACCCACGGCACCCACTTGTGCAGTCCGGTAACGCTCGCGAACAGCGGGCCCGTGGGCGCGCTCAGCACGATCCGCTCGGTCGAGTTGCTCAGCGGGACGGAGTCGTAGTAGTGGCCCTTGAGGGTGCCGGACATGTGGGTGAGCACGAACCGCTGAGCCGGCGTGTGGAACACATATCCGACGGGCCTGGCGGGATTCGTCGACGCGAGCACCGCGCCGTTGCCGTCGAGCAGGTAGTTGTGCGCTCCCTCGACCCCCGGGATCTTGCGAAGGTCTGAGGTGATGAAGCTGCCGAGCGTCTGCGGTCCGAAGCCGGTCAGCAGGATCCGGTTACCGAACTTGGTCGGGAAGGCGACGGCGAAGTTGATGACTCCGGCCTTTCCATATGGCAGCAGGTCGCCGAGGCCGTACGGGTGGCCGCTACGGATCAGCGCGAGCGCGGCTGAACGCGGCAGGTCTGCTTGCGCCTGCGGTGTGAATCCGCGCGAAGCGGCAAGCACGTGGTTCCCGGAGGCGTCAACCAACGCCAGGTAGGTGTTCCGCTGGACGTGAGCGTCCATCACCGCGTTCGAGACCGTCCTGGCCCCGTAGATCTTGCTGTCCTGGGGCACCTGCTGAGTCACGGTCTGGAATAGCCCGTCGACCAGCGCCGCCGCGAGCACTCCGCGTTCGTGCACGCGGCTCTCCACGTCCTGCTTGGACTTCGCCTGCGTGTTCGACAGCTCGATCGCGAATACGCTCAGGAGAGCGAGCACGACCACAGCCGCAAACAGCGCCAGAATCCCGTCCCGCCGCTTCACCGAACTCCTCCTTCCTTGGACAATCCGGCGCTCCCCTCCGGAATTTAACTACTCAATGCCAAGCCGGTCCAGCACTTGCTCGTCCGCGCGCCAGCGCTTCCGCACGCGAACCCGCAGCGCCAGGTGCACCTTAGTACCGAGCTCACGCTCGATCGAGCGCCGCGCCGCGGTCCCGATCGACCTCACCATCGCCCCGCCGGTGCCGATCACGATCCCCTTCTGGGACTCGGTCTCGACCAAGAGCACCCCCTCGATTCGAATCAGATCTGTACGCCCTTCATCGGCTCCGATCGACTCGATCTGAACCTCTACCGCGTGCGGAACCTCCTCGCGGGTCCGCGCGAGCACCTGCTCGCGGACAAGCTCCGCGATCATCAGCTGCTCGCTCTGATCCGACAGCGTCTCGGGTTCGAAGTAGAACGGCCCCTCCGGGAGCAGCGAGACAAGGGCGTCCCGGAGCGCCGGCACGCCCTCGCCGGAGCGCGCCGAGACCGGGAAGATCTCGTCCGCGACGCCGAGCTCCTCCGCCGCCTGGAGCGTGGCCGCGACCTGTGAGCGGTCCGCCCGGTCGAGCTTGTTGACGGCCACGACGACCGGGACCGGCGCGCTCGAGAGCAGCCCGGCGATGAACCGGTCTCCGGGCCCGACCCCCTCCTGGGCGTTCACGACCAGCAGGCAGCAGTCCGCGCCCTCGAGCTCGCGCTCGACCCGCCGCTGCATCCGCTCGGTGAGCGCGTCGCGCGGCCGCTGCACCCCGGGGAGGTCGACCAGCACGAGCTGCCAGTCCTCGGCGGTCGCGATCGCCCTGATCGCGCGGCGAGTGGTCTGCGGCTTGTCGGAGACGATCGCGACCTTCGCGCCGACGAGCGCGTTCGCCAGCGTCGACTTGCCGACGTTGGGACGCCCCGCGAGCGCGACGAAACCGGAACGGGTCAGCTGACCCAACGCATCAGCTCCGCCTGAAGCGCGAGCATCTCTCCCTCGTCCGTCTCGTGGTCCATCCCACAGAGATGGAGAGCGCCGTGGAGGACGGCCTCGCGCACGTCGGCGGTGTGCTCCGGGCAGATGACGATGTCGCCGAGCTCCCTCGGGCCGGCCGACGGCCCGGCCTCGTCGACCGCGAACGAGAGCACGTCGGTGTGGTCATCGATCTGCCGGTAGTCGCGGTTGAGCTCCCGGATCCGGTCCTCGGAGACGAACTCGACCGCCAGGTGCCCGTCCTCGATCCCGGCCGAGGACAGCGCCAGCGCGCAGAGCTCCTCGACCTCGGTTGTGCTCGGGCCGTCGGCGTCGCCCTCGGAACCGCCGGGCGCGACCCCGTCGATCCCGATCACGTCGATCTCGAGCATCGTCGGTCTACGCCCGCCGGCGCGGCCGCAGCTCGGGCGCCTGCCGCTGGGTGTGCTCGGAGTAGGCCTCGACGATCTTGCGCACGAGCTTGTGCCGGACCACATCCTCGTCGCCGAAGCGGACGAAGTCGATCCCCTCGACGTCCTTGAGGATGTCCCCGACGACGACCAGTCCCGAGTCCTGCTCGCGCGGGAGGTCGATCTGGGTGATGTCGCCGGTGACGACCATCCTCGAGTTGAACCCGAGCCGGGTGAGGAACATCTGCATCTGCTCGGGGCTCGTGTTCTGGGCCTCGTCGAGGATGATGAAGCTGTCGTTGAGCGAGCGGCCGCGCATGAACGCCAGCGGCGCGACCTCGATCACCCCCCGCTCCAGATGCTGGCTGACCCGCTCGGGCTCGAGCATGTCGTGGAGCGCGTCGAACAGCGGCCGCAGGTAGGGGTCGACCTTCGCCGCGAGGTCGCCCGGCAGGAACCCGAGTCGCTCGCCCGCCTCAACGGCCGGGCGGGTGAGGATGATCCGGTTGACCTCGCGCCGATGGAGCGCGGCGGCCGCCAGCGCGACCGCGAGGAACGTCTTGCCGGTGCCCGCCGGACCGATCCCGAACGTGATCGTGTTCTGGCGGATCGAATCGACGTACCGCTTCTGATTGACGGTCTTCGGCGCCACCTTGGTGGCGCGGTGGCGCCAGACCACGTCCTCGAGGATCCGCGCCGGGGACTCGTGCGCGTCGAGCGCTCTGGTGACAGCCTCGATCGTGCCGGGAGCGATCTCGTGACCCTGCTCGATCAGCTCCGAGAGCTCTCGAACGACCGACGCGGCGGCCTCGACCGCCTCAGGCTCGCCGTCGAGCGTGAGCACGTTCCCGCGGAGGAACACGTCGGCCTCGAGATGCGACTCAAGCGCCCGGAGCACCGCGTCCCCGGAGCCGGCGAGCTCACTCGCCACAGCGTTGTCGAGCTCGAGCTGCTTGCGCACTAGTGGGCTCGTCCGTGAGTGTCGGTGCACCGAGAGTGGTCACCGACGGTGGCTGGCAAGGACGCAGGGAGGGCGCAATACCCGAAGGTATTGCCCCGACCGAGGACGCCGCCAGGCGCCGTCCGAGGCCGCTCGAATGCGCCGATACTTGCGGACGGGTCCACTATCTCGCCGCGCGTCCCGTTATGGCCCCAGCGCCTCCCGGACACGCGCGGAAACGCGCTTGCCGTCCGCTCGGCCGGCGACCCGCCCCATCACGACCTTCATCACCTGGCCCATCTCCTTGGGAGTGCTCGCCCCGGTCTCGGCGATCGCGTCGGTGACGAGTGTGTCGAGCTCCGAATCGTCGAGCTCGGCCGGCAGGTAACCGCTGATCAGCTCGGCCTCGGACTGCTCCTTGTCGGCGAGCTCGACGCGGCCGCCCTCACGAAACTGGTCCGCCGCCTCCAGCCGCCGCTTGCGCTCTCGGCGCAGCACCGCGAGCTCGTCGTCCGAGCCGTCCTTCGCAGCCTTCTGCAGCTCGGACAACACCAACCGGAGCGCGGTTACACGCTCGCGCTCGGAGGACTTCATCGCGGTGGTGATATCTGCGCGTACCTGCTCGGTGACACTCACGCAGACTTAGGATAGTGCCGCCGACCCCGGAATCCGGCAGCGAATTCCGTCGGCGTAGAGCTCCAAACACTCGGCGTTCACAAACTGTCCACGGGACGCGGCTCCGGCCGGCAGGTAGCACCGCGTGTAGTCCGCCGTGTAGCCAGAGCACTGGGTGTCGGCAGCCTTGTCGACGAGCACCCGCTCGATCCTTCCGAGCTTGCCGCTGCGATGGTGGCGCGAGCGGACCTCCGAGCGGCCGCGCAGGTCGCTCGCGCGTCGCTTCTTCTCCTCGGGCGCGACCCTGTCGCCGAGCCGCTCGGCGGCGGTCCCGGGCCGGGGCGAGTAAGGGAAGGTGTGCACGCGGGTGATGCCGGCGTCATCGATCGCCTCGAGGGTCCGCGCGAACGCGCGCTCGTCCTCGCTCGGGAACCCAACGATGACGTCGGTCGTGATATTGACCTCGGGGACCGCGGCGCGCACCGCCTCGACGTGCTCGAGATACTCGCCGGCGGTGTAGTGGCGTCCCATATCCCGGAGCACTCGGTCGTCGCCGGACTGCATCGGGATGTGCAGGTGCGGGCAGACCCTCGGCTCGGTCGCGAGGGCTTCGAGCAGCGATTCCTTGACGTGGATCACCTCGACGCTCGACAGCCGCACCCGGTGGACCCCTGGCACGCGCGCGACTTCGCGCATCAGCTGCCCGAGCTCGAGGCCGCGCTCCGGGTCGCGGTAATCGCCGACGCTGATCCCGGTCATCACCATCTCGGGCTGCCCCTGACGCACGCGGCGGCGCACCTCGTCGACCACCGCGCTCGCCGGCCGCGAGCGCGCGGCCCCTCGCACCGACGGGATGATGCAGTAGGCGCAGTGGCAGTCGCAGCCGTCCTGGACCTTGACGAACCCTCGGGTCCGGGAGGCGCGCTCGGTCCGCGACTCGCGCGCGAGCACGTCGTGGCCCAGGTCCGCGCAGCCCCCGACGTCCGCGGCGACCTCGGCCGCGACCTGCTCGGCGATCCCCGTTACGGGGCGGACACGGGCGTCGATCTCGGCGAACTGGCGAGCGTCGAGGTTGGCGGCGCAGCCGGTCACGTAGATCGTCGAAGCGCGCTTCAGCGAGCGTCGGACCGACTGGCGCGACTTGGCCTCGGCCTCGCGCGTGATGCAGCAGGTGTTGACCACATGGACGTCCGCCTCGTCCTCCGCGGCCTCCGCGTGGCCGGCTTCGATCAGCGCCGACCGGGCCGCCATCGCGTCGGCCTGGGAAACCTTGCACCCGAGGAACTTGACGGCGAACGTAGTCACGCGGCGGTCACGGTAGCGCGCGCTCGAGCAGCAGCGCGAGCCACCCGCCGGCGGACCGGCGCTCGCGCTCCCGCAGCCCCCGCTCGGCGAAGGCCGCGGCCACGCCGTCTCCCTCGTGCTCGAGCAGCCCGCTCGCGATCACCCGGTCCGCGGGCACGTCTCCACCGCGGGCCCACTCCCGCAGCAGCGGCGCCAGCAGATTCGCGGCGACCGTCCCTCTCGCCGGCACTCGCTCGGCGCGGAGGTCGAACCGCCGGGCTTCGAGCTCGACGCCGTTGCGGACGGCGTTCTCGCGCGTGGCGTCGATTGCCGCCGGATCGAAGTCGAGCGCGAGCACGGGCGCGAAGCCGAGCCTCGCGGCGGCGATCGCGAGCACCCCGGAGCCGCAGCCAAGATCGACGAAGGCACCTTCGGCCTCGGGCAGCCCCAGGATCAGCTCGAGGCACAGCCACGTCGTCGGATGCGCGCCGGTCCCGAACGCCTGGCCGGGGTCGATCACGAGGTCGAGCGGCTCGGGACCCGGGGTCTCCCACGGAGGCCGCACGCGGAGTCGCTGGTCGAGCACCAGCGGCCGGTGGAACTGCCGCCACCGCTCGGCCCAGTCGTCCGCGACCTCCTCGGTACTGACCTCGATCAGTGCGTCGCCGGCCGCCGCCTCGACCCGACCGAGCGCCGGCAGCTCGCCGGGCGCGCCGTAGACCGCGTACTCGACCGCGTCGTCCCCCAGGTCGACCTCCTCGACCCCGCTGGGCGCGAGTTCGAGCAGCTCCGCGAGCACCAGCTCGGCGTCGGCGCGCGCGACCCGGACCGCGAGCCTGATCAACCGCCGAAGGCGCGCTTGAGCTTCGAGAAGACGCCCTCGTCCGAGCGCAGGTTGTGGTCGGTCATCGACTCCGCGATCCGCTCGTACAGCTGGCGCTGCTCGGAATCGAGGTGCCGCGGGACGATCACGTTGACGACCACCCGCAGATTCCCGCGTCGCGAGCCGCGCAGCGCCGGCATCCCCTGTCCGCGGACCACGATCTCCTCATGCGGCTGGGTGCCCGCGTGGATCTCGACCTCGACCGTCCCGTCGACGGTCGGAACCTCGACGGTCGTCCCAAGCGCCGCCTTCGGCGCCGCGACGTCGATCGCCGTCACGAGGTCGTTGCCATCGCGGACGAACCGCTTGTCCTCGCGCACCTGAACGACCACGTAGAGGTCGCCCGGCGGGCCGCCGCGCTCTCCGGCGTGGCCACGGCCCGTGACCCGGATCCGTTGGCCGTCGGCGATCCCGGCCGGCACCTCGACCGACACCCGGGTGTGCTCGACCCTGCGCCCGCGCCCGCGGCACTCCTTGCAGGGAGAGCTGGCGACGCGCCCATCGCCGCCGCAGACGTCACAGACGGCCGCACGCACGACCTGACCGAACGGCGTCCGAGAGACGACCCGCAGCTGGCCGCCGCCGCCGCACCGCTCGCACGTCTCGATCGGGGTGCCGGGCTCGGCGCCATTGCCGTGACACGTCTCGCACGTCGCGACGGCGTCGTAGGAGAGCTCGACGCTGGTCCCGTGGGCGGCCTCGGCGAGGTCGATCTGCACCGCCTGCGCGAGGTCGCCACCCTGCATCGGTCCGCCCGGCGTCGCTCCGCCACCGAAGATGTCCCCGAACCCGCCCGAGCCGCCGAAGAACGCCTCGAAGATGTCCGCGACCGAGCCGAAACCCTCGAAGTTCGGCGCGTAGCCGCCGCTGCGCAGGCCATCGTGGCCGTAGCGGTCGTACATCGAGCGCCGCTCGGGATCGGACAGCACCTCGTAGGCCTCGGCGGCCTCCTTGAACTTGTCCTCCGCGGCCGGATCGTGCCTATTGACGTCGGGATGCAGCTCGCGCGCAAGCCTCCGGAACGCCTTCTTGATCGTCGCGTCGTCGGCGTCGCGATCGACCCCGAGCACCTCGTAGTAGTCGCGCGTGGCCGTCATCGCTCGTCGTACACCTCGGCGACGAAGCTCGACAGCTGCGCGGCGGCCTCCCTGACCGAGCCGATCGCGCGGCCGTAGTCCATTCGCAGCGGGCCGATCACCGAGACGGCTCCGAGCCGCCGCTGCGGCAGCCCGTAGCTGGCGGCTACGAGCGCAACCGACCGCAGCGCTGGCAAGTCGTTCTCGGTCCCGATCCTGACCGTCACGTCGCGCTCGGTGAGGGCGGCGCGCAGCACCCCTAGCAGGGCCACCCGGCGCTCGAGCATGTCCATCAGGCTGTTGAGCTCGGACACGTCGCCGAATTGGGCGTCGCGAAGCAGCCGCGAGGCACCCTCGACGAACAGCGCCTCCTCGGAAAGCTCTTCGAGGTCTGTGAACACCGGCGCGAGCGCGTCCAGGAACTCCCGCTCTGACCGCGCCAGCGACGGGTCGTGGAGCCGCTGGTGGAGCATCCGCGCACCGAGGCCGAACCCGACCAGCCGCTCGTTCAGGTAGCTCGCGGCCCAGTCGGCCAGGCCCGCGTCAACCGGCTCTGAGAACGTGAACAGCCGCTTGGTGACGCCGCCGGTCGAGGTGATCACGACGACCATCAGCACCTGCGGCTGCAGCAACAGCACCTCGACGTGCCGGATCGTCGAGGTCTCGATCGGCGGCGCGGTCACGATCGCGAGCAGGTTGGTCACCTGCGACAGGGTCTCGGTCGTGACGCGCATCGCCTCGTCGACCTCGCGCCGGACAAGCGACAGCGACAGCCGGGGCGCCGGCTGTGCCGGCTCGCGGGGGAGCAGCTCGTCCACGAAATAGCGGTATCCGGCCTCGGTCGGAACCCGGCCGGCCGAGGTATGCGGGTGGGCCAAGAGGCCGCGGTCCTCGAGGCTCGCGAGCTCGGTGCGGATCGTCGAAGGGCCCCATTGGACCTCCTCGGCGAGCAGCTTCGAGCCGACCGGTACCCCGCCGACGAGGTACGCGTCGACCACCTTCTGCAACACGAGCTCCTGCCTGACCGTCAACACGACCTTTGATTCTAGGAGCGCCGCCGGGCCTTCCCCATAAAATACGAGCGTGTCCTCTTATGCGAGCGGGATCGCGTGGCAGGGAGAGCCGCTCCCCCGCGGCCGCCACAAGCTGGACCCGGAGGAGGTCCGTGGATCGCAGCGCCGGCGGATCTGCCGCGCGATGCTCGAGGTCGTCGCCGAGCATGGCTTCCAGGACGCCACCGTTGGCAAGGTCGTCGCGGCGGCGCGCGTCTCCCGCAACGCCTTCTACGAATTCTTCACCGACAAGACCGACTGCTTCCTGACGGCCAGCGCCGAGCTGAACGACGAACTGCTCGAGGCGGTGCTCGCCGCGCGCGCCGAGGCCGATTGGATCGTCGCGGTGCGCCGCGGCACGGTCGCGTATCTCGAGTGGTGGCGGCAGCACGCGGCGTTCGCCCGCGCCTACTTCACCGGTTACGCCGAGCTCGGAGCGCGCGCGGTCGAGCAGCGGCACGCCGCGTACGAGCCGTTTGTCGCGATGTTCGCCGAGCTCGGCCGGCTGGCTCGCGAGCAACAGCCCGAGCTCGGACCACTCTCGCCGATCGTCCCGCGCGTGCTCGTGTTCTCGATCACGGAGCTCGTCGCCGACGAGATCCGGGCGGGCCGCTCCGACGGGATCGACGACCTCGCGCCGAACCTGTTCGAGCTGATCGTCCGGCTGCTGGCGGACGACGAGACGGCGCGCGCGGCCGAGACCTAGACGTCGGCGAGCGGGAGCTTCTCGGACTCGACGTATTCGTAGAGCTCGGCGACAGAGTCGCCGGCGGCGCCGTCGCGGAACAGGCGCTTCCAGACGACGTGGGTCATCTGGGTCCACCCCTCCCCCGGCTTGAGCGCCGGGATGTGCGTACCGACGTCATCCCGGAGCAGGTATGCGTTGGCGGCCCCAGGGGTGGTCGCGACCAGCCGGTAGCCCTTGCGCTCGCCCATCGCGGCGACCGCGGCCAGCGATGCGCCGAAGTAGATCGACTTACGCTGGTGCCGGTCGAACGACGGGTCATACGGGACCGCGACCCGCCGGTCGGGGCCCCACATCGGGTTGAACTCGATGATCACGAGCCTCGGGTCGCACGCGGTGCACGCCTCCCAAACCCAGATGTCGTTGCCGTCGATGTCGATTCCGAGGACGTCCACTTCTCCGGTCGCTTTGTTCTTCGTCAGCACATCGTCGATCGATTCCGCGGTGATCCACTCGCACGCGGCCGTCACCAGGGAGCGCTCGAACGTCTGGCCGATCACGTCGATGCAGATCGGATCGGCATCGACCATCAGCCCCGAGAAGCCGAGCTCGCGGGCGAGAAATCCGCTGTTTCCGCCGTTCACGCCGCTGCCGACCTCCACGAACTGCCGGGGCCCGATGCCGATCTCTTGGAGGATCGAGAGCGTGATCCCGTCCTCGTCCATCTGCGAGCTGATCCCGGCGCGGTTGACCGTGAGCCGCTGCGGAAACGGCAGCTGGTCACCGTCGAGCAGGAACAGACGATGCAGGCTCCGCATGTATCCGTCGAGCGCGAACCTGATCGCGCGGATCTCGCTCGCCACGGTCGTCATCCGGTCCTCGAGGCGCTCGAGCCGGTCGTCGAGCGACGCGTCGTCGCCAAGCGGCGGGAACCCGAGCTTCTTGTCGATCCGGCGTTTGCGGTCCGCGATCCGCTCCGCGTTCCCCGACGGGCTGTTCGAGATCCCCGGGTTGTCGGGGGGGACGACCGACGCCGCCAGGCGGTTCCTGCGCTCGGCGACCCGCTCGGCCTTCGTCGGTCCGTCCTCGGGCTTTGCCGCGGAACGACGCTCACCCTTCGCGGCAACGCGCTCTACCTTGGTCGGGCCACCGGTCTTGCCCTGGCCACCGGTCTTGCTCTGGCCACCTGTCTTGCTCTGGTCAGCGGTCTTGCTCTGGTCACCGGTCTTGCTCTGGTCACCGGTCGCCCGGGATCGCGCTCCGCCCGCGGGCTGGGTTCGGCCCTGCCTCGCCGACGTGCGGCCGCCCTGCCTCGCGGAACTCCGGCCGCTCTGCCTGGCGGGCGTGCGGCTCTGCCGCGTGGTCGAACGGGACTGCCGCGCGGGCGTCCGGCCGCTCCTCGACCCGCCGCTACCGCTCGCAGGCGCGTCCTTCGGGGCCTCGTCCTCGCGGGCCGGCTCCGAGCTCGTCGGGTCGCCGTCTGGCGTGGGTGGTGACTGATCAGCCAACGGTGACGCAGCGTAGCCATTCTTGAGCTCGGACCGCCGCTGGACAACTCGCCCGCATCACCGTCGCGTGATCGAGACCGTCGTGCGCCGCCACCCGAGGGTCGCCCCGGCTCCGAACCGGTACTGCTGGACCGTGTGGCTCGGTCCGAGGTCGACCGTGAAGCGGAGCCGGCCGGCGCCGTCCGCGGTGACAACCCGCCTGACCCCCGCGGAGTCGACCGCGTACCGCGCGCCGGGCGCGTACAGCGGCGCGGTCACCACGGCGAGGCTCCCGCTGCCGACCGCGGTCAGGCCGGCCCTGCCGACGCCATCGAGGTAGACGAACTCGCGGACGCTGCGGGTGACGGCGAAGCTCCAGCCCCAGGCCGAGAAGGACGCGCGCGCGGAGCGGTAGGAGAACGTGCGCGGCTGCGGCGGCGGGTGCCCGATGTACGGATCGAGCCAGGCGAGGAAGTGCTGGAGGTCCCGCTGCCAGTACGGCCACGCGTGCGTCCCCGCGCCGTAGAAGTAGTCGGTGTGCGGGATCCCCGCCTGATCGAGCGCCTTCACGAACTGCTCGTTCATCTGCCACACCTCGCCCTCGACGAGGCCGTCGGCGACGACCGCGGCTCCCGGCGTGTCGAACGGCCCCGGCAGCCCGTTCCCGGAGGCGAGGAACAGCGCGGTGCCGCTCAGGTTCGGGGCGAGGTAGGTCGAGTCGTTGTCCTCCCAGACGACCCGCTGCGTGAACGGGTCTCCCCACGTGCAGTGGCCGTCGGGACCGTCGCCTGGGGCGTCGGTCGCGAGCCACAGCGCCTCGCTCAGCGTGGGATAGGACGGCCACTGCAGGTCGGTGTCGACGGCGCCCGAGAAGGCGCCGGCCGCGCCGAACAGCCCGGGGTTCGCGGCGGCGTACTTCATCGTCCCGCCACCGCCCGACGAGAGCCCGGCGATGAACCGATCGGCGCGGGTCGGCATCGTCGGATAGCGGCCGTCGATGAACGGGATCAGCTCGCGCAGGTGGAACGTCTCCCACGCCGGAACCGGCCCTGTCGCGCCGTCGATCAGGCCGTACCAGTCCGAGTACGAGCCGTCATAGCCGTCGTCGGGCATCACCACGATCACCTGGCGATCTCCGATCAGCTGCTCGACCTTGCCGTCGCGGTACCAGTCCATGTAGCCGCCGAGCGCGCCGTGCAGCAGGTACAGGACCGGGTAACGGGTGGCCCCGCTGGGATCGAACCCGGTGGGGAGCATCACGTTGACGTGGACGTCCTGCTGCATCGCGGGCGAGCGCAGGTCGAGGTCGGTGACGCGAGCGTCGAGCGGCTTCTCGGAGACGACGGTCAACTGCCCGGCCGTCGGCGGCGAAGCGCGGGGAACGCAGCCCGGCGACGGCGCGGGGACCGTCGCGGCGTTGGCCGAGACCGCCCCGACAGTCGCCGCGCACGTGACCGCGAGCGCGGCGAGGCACCTCAAGTCACTGCCCAGTCAGCGGCCTGGTTGGCCGCCGCGGAGAGCTGGAAGGAGACCAGCCCGCCCTGCACCCGCGACCGGCACCCGGCGGCCGTTCGCGAACGCCTTCACGTGGGACGGCGCGACTCCGGCCGGGAGCGCCACCCGCATCCGCAGTGCGCCCGCGCGCGCGACCGTCACGTACCCGCGCAGGACGCCGGGAGCCGCCGCGACGCCGACTTCGGGGAGGCGCACCGAGAAGCTCTTCATCGGCAGGTGGGGCGTCACCTGGAACCCGTCCTCGAGCGGGGTCACCCCGGCGAGGTTGACCGCGTTCATCACCATCCACGTCGGCTGCTCTGTGATCTGGCCCTCGTACGAGGTGCCAAGCCCGTTGCCGCAGTAGTCGGGATGGGCCGAGTAGTACGCGTAGCAGACGTCGTCGACCGAGATCGTGCCGTCCCAGTGGTTCGGCCACAGCGCCGCGTGGTTGGCGAGCGTGTTCCGGGTGTACTCGTCCCAGGCGAGGTTGCGCGCCCCCGGCACGACCCCGTCGAGCGAGCCGTACGCCCACGTCAGCCAGCCGTTGAGGTCGAACCAAACCCCGCCCGGCCACTCGTCGGCCCCGGCCAGCGGGGAGTTGGGGAGGATCTGCCCGAACAGGCTCGGTAGCGGCCCCTTCTCCGGGAGCGGACCCTTCTCGGTGACGTCGGGATCGTCATGCGCCGGGACCTGGGCGGTGCCGTACTTCGCGGGGCCGCCGAGCGAGGACGGGGCTCCGATGCCGTCGAGGAACCGGCGGATGTTGGCCACGAGCGTGTTCGACTGACCTGCGCTCGGCGCGCCCGCGAGCACGGCCCACGGCTGCGGCTCCTCGAAGATCACGCCCGATCCGACCTGGCGGTTGCCCGAGTAGCCGCGCGAGTACCAACCCTTGCCGGTCCACTGCGCGCGGAGCGTGTCGAGGTTCTTCGCGCCGGCCGCGCGAAGCTGCGCCGCGAACGCGTGGTCGCCCTTGAGGTCGGCGAAGTCAGCGAGTCGCGGGAACGCGTACGCGAGCTGCGCGGTGACGAGCATCGACTCGGTCAGCTGCTCGAACTCCGTCGAGAAGTCGTTCCAGTCGCCGGTCGAGCCGACCAGGTAGCCGCCGTGGGGCCCGAGCATCGACTGCGTGTGCGCGAACGCCACCTTCAGGTGCTGCCAGATCGTCGCCTTGTCCTGGCCCTGCGTGTCGTAGTACGGCAGCTGCTTGTCGAAGAACGAGGTGTCGCGGGTGCCGAGCCCGTACTCGGCGGCCGCTAGCAGCAGCCAGAAGTCGAGGTCGTCGGAGGTCCCGAGATCGACCCGCTCACATAGCGGCCCGGTCCCGTACGGGAACTGCGCGGCCGGCGGCGGAGGCTGCAACGCCACCGAGTACTCGAGGATCTGCCGCGCCAGGTCCGGGTCGGAGTAGACGATCGGGAACAGGTAGTGCAGCCAGCTCCGGTAGCCGAGGTTGTAGCCGTCGGCGTACTGGTAGTAGCCGCCCTGGGTGATCGTGTGGTAGCCGCATGCCTCCTCGTACACGGTCGACGAGCGCAGCAGGTACGCGTCCCACGTGAGCTCGCGGGCCACCCAGGTGTTGGTCGCACCGAAGCTCGCCTTCGGCAGGTACCCGGCCCACGCGCGCTCGCTTGCCGCGAGCGGATCGCTTGCTGCGCGGTACTTCGCGACGAGCGCCGGAATCTGCCCCGGGTGGGCCATTCCGTAGACGTAGCGGAGGGTGATCGAGCGGCCGGGCTTGAGCGTGACCGGCGCCCGCAGCGCGAACAGCACGTCGCCGGCCTGGCCGTCGGGCGTAGCCGCCGCGATCGTGTCGCTGAGGTGGTTGGCCGCGACCTCCGCGGGCGCCGCGCGAGTTCCCGAGCCGAAGAACTGCTTGACCGAGGTGTCGTAGTCGGCGACCGGTCCCTTGACGGCGGCCGCGAAGATGCTCAATGGGTTCGTGTCGGCCTCCGGAGTGCCCGTCTGGGCGACGGTCAGGGTGTCCGTTTTCGCGCTCCAGGCGGGCGCGTTCATCGCGATGTTCCGCTGGAACCCGAGGCTCTGGTAGTACGGGTTGACGTCCCAATACTCGAACCACGACACGGGCAGCGAGCGCGCGGTCGTGTTGCGCAAGGTGACGTCGTGAACGAGGACGGGGTCGTCCCCGAACGGCGCGTACACCGCGTCGGATACGTCGATCCCGTCGGCGACGACGTGGCGGTGGTAGTAGCCGACGCCGAACGTCCTCGTGTAGTTCGTCCCCGCCGGCCGGTCGAGGTACATCGTGCTCGCGACCTTCCCCGCGACGTTCAGGTAGCCCCAGCCGCCGGCGAAGTGCTGGCTTGAGGCCTGGTACAGGTTCGCCCACTGCGACAGCCGGTCCTGGCTCCAGAACTGCGTGTACCCGTCGTTGTATGCCATCCCCTTGATGTGGTCGTTCCCCAGCTGGTGCTGCGCTCCGGTCGCGCCCGCGAGCTCGGGCTGCTTGGCGTTCGGGTCGGTCGCCTCGTTGGCCGTGTAGTCGTACGCGGGCAGGCCATACGGATCAACCAGCCAGTGGCCGAACGAGCCGCTCCCGTAGCTCGACGCGATCGAGGGGGTGGTCGGGTCTGCCGAGAGGGGCGGCGGGCCGCTCGGCGTTTGGCGCGCAGCCGCGAGCGCCGGCGCGGCGGTCATCGTGCCCGCGGCGAGCCCGGTCCCGACGCTCGCCGCAAGCACGACCAACACGCACCTCATACGCAACCGCACCCATCCTCCGGTCCCTGCCACGCGCATAAAATACAGTCGCGTCCTCAAACCGGCAAGGACGAAATTCGGGGGGCGCGGGCTGGCGCTCGGCCTCGGCCGCCCCCCAGCGGCCGCAGTCTGGAGCAGCCCCGCGCTCCAACGATGCTTCTCGAGTTCGATATATCGAACTTCAGAAGCAAAGTTCGCTCGCGCGAGCCCTGCTTCCGGCCCCGGGGCCGACCCCCGGCCCCGACCTACTCCGCTACGAGCTCAGCGACCGCGTTGCGGATGATGCGGTTGCCCGACTGCTCGGCCTCGGCCTCGACGGTCGCGACCCCGCCGGAGACGTCGGTCACGGAACCGCTGACGACGATCTCCTCGCCGAGCGCGCCCATCCCGCGGAACTGAACCGACAGCTTCTTCAGGGACTCGGGGCCTCCGCCCGCGTCGGTCAGCGCCCGAGCGACCTGGGCCATCGTCCAGAGCCCGTGGAGGATCCGGCCGGGCAGGCCGACCTGCTTGGCGAACGCCTCGTCGATATGGATCGGGTTGAAGTCGCCGGAGGCGCCGGCGTACCGGACCGTCACGAACGGGTCCGGGGTGACCTTCAGCTCGATCGCGTCGCCCTGGTTCACGAAGCACCCCTCACGATCTGCGTCCAGGTGCCCGTGCAGACGGTCTCGCCGCGCTGGTTGACCGACACCGACTCGAACACGTAGAACCCCATCCCGCCGCGGTCGGAGATGTCCTTGACGGTGGCGGTGGTGGTGACCTCGTCGCCGGCGACGACGACCGGCCCCCACACGAACTCCTGGCCCGCGTGGACCATCATCGCGAAGTTGATCCCGACCTCCGGGTCGAAGATCCCCGGGCCGACCGCTCGCGCCGCGTAGACGACCGCGAACATCGGCGGCGCGACCACGTCGGCGTAACCGGCCGCACGCGCGGCCTCGACATCCGAGTACAGCGGGTTGGTCTCGCCGACGGCCGAGGCGTACTCGCGGATCTTCTCGCGCCCGACCGCGTAGTCGACGGGGTCGTACGTCTTGCCGATCGCGTCTGTCTTGACCGCCATGCGCGGCGGCAGTCTAACCATCGGGGCCGCGACCCTGGGTTACGCTGTCGGCGCGATGCCCGACGAGCGGTTCCTCCCGTCTCTTGCCGGCGATCAGATCGGTGGCGAGGAGAGCGACTTCCTGGTCATCGAGTGGACCGACTCCGGCGACTCGGGTTACGACTGGATCGCGCCGCTCCACGTCCATCACGCGGACGACGAGGCGTGGTACGTGCTCGAGGGCGCGCTGCGCGTCAGGCTCGACGACGAGGTGATCGAGGCGGGCCCGGGCGCCGCCGTGTTCGCGGCCAAGGGCACGCCGCACGCGTACGGAAACGCGCGGAAGGGCGAGCCGGTCCGCTACCTGCTCGTGCTTACGCCGAGGATCCGCGCGCTGATCGACGCGCTCCACAAGCCGGGCGCGACCGACTATCCGGCGATCTTTCGGGCGTACGAGTCGGAGCTGCTCAGCTAGCAGCTAGGCGATCGTCTGGACGATCCCGCCGTCCACCGACCAGGCGGCCCCGGTCACGTACGACGCCGCCTCCGAGCAGAGGAACACGATCACCGACGCGATCTCCTGATCGCCGCCGAGCCGGCCGAGCGGGACGCCCCCTGCGGTCGTCGCGATCGCCCGCTCACGGCTGATCCCCTGCGCCGTCGGCCGTCTGGTCGGCCAGCCCGCCCGGGGCCAGCCACAGGTCCGTCCCGACGGGTCCCGGAGCGACCGCGTTCACCAGCACGCCCGCCGACGCGTACAGATCCGCGAACGACCGCGACAGCGACAGCTCGGCGGCCTTCGTCACCGAGTAGGCCATGTTCCGCTTCCCGGGGCGCTTCCCCGACGACGAGGAGACGTTGACGATCCGCCCCCAGCCGCCGCGCGCCATCGCCGGGGCGGCGTCGCGCATCAGACGCATCGGGACCATCACGTTCAGCTCCCACTGCTCTTGCCAGTCGGCGTCCGTCAGCTCTTCGAGCGTCCGCACCGAGCTCGAGCCGGCGTTGTTGACGAGCACATCGATCCGCCCGAACCGCTCGAGGCACTCGCTCAGCGCCCGAGCCCCGGCGTCCGCCGCGCCGATGTCGAGCACGAGCCGCTCGGGCCGCCCGCCCGCGTCGTCACACGCGCGCGCCACCTCTTCGAGCGACCGCTCGCTGCGGCCGAGCAGCAGCACCGACGCGCCCTCGGCGGCGAGCCCGATCGCGGTCGCCCGCCCGATCCCACGGGAGGCTCCGGTCACGATGCAGGCACGGGCGCGCAGGCCGAGTTCCACCAGCCGGGATTGTCACACGGCGGCGCGCTACGACGCGGAGTTCGGGATCGGCGCGGTTGCCGGAAAGCCGCGGCGCGAGTACTCGTCGTAGTGCTCGCGCCAGCTGCCGCTGATCCGCTCGAGCGTCCGCTCGCCGGCGCCGTCGAGCGCGGCCTCGAGCCGCGACAGGCACACGGTCCAGCCGGCGCCGTCCCTCGCGGCCTTCGCCTCGGTGCCGAGCAGCACCGTCAGCCGCAGGTCGGTCTCGCCCTCGCCCGCGGGCTCGAGCTCGAACCGCAGGTGGTCCTCGCCCCAGTAGAACGCGAGCAGGCGCGGCTCCTCGACGTCGGTCACCTCGCCTTCCATGTCCGGGACGTCCGGGTGCTCGACGAATTCGAATGTGAGCCGCTCGCCCCGTCGCAGCTCTCCGTCGACCGTCGACGGAAACCACTGCGAGAGCTCCCGCCTGTCGGTGATCGCCCTCCAGACCGCGGCGACCGGGTGTGCGATCCGGCGCTCCAGCAACAGTGCGGGCCGTCCGTCGATCGACTCGTAGCTGGTTTCCATCTCAGTCCTCCGGGGGTCGGTTGTGATCGAGGTGGCGCTCGAGCGCATCGAGGCGCTCGGACCAGAACCGGCGGTAGGGCCCGAGCCACGCATCGAGCTCGCGGAGCGGCGCCCCATCGAGCTCGTACACGCGGCGCTGCGCCTCGGCGCGAGCGCGGACCAGCCCCGCGTCGCGCAGCACCCGTAGATGCTTCGACGTCCCGGGCTGGCTCAGGCCGAGACGCTCGACCAGCTCGCCGACCGGGCGCGGGCGCTCCCGCAGCAGCTCGAGCATCGCGCGGCGGTGTGGATCGGACAGTGCGTTCCAGGTCGTGGTGGTCGTCGTCGTCGCCACGGCTCTATATTGCCAATCAGTTATATGCTTGTCAAGGCATACAGCTCGCCGAGCGTCCGCACCCCTCGCTGGATCTCGGCCTCCGCCACGTTCCCGAATCCGAGCACCAAACCGGGCGGGCCGTCGCCTGGGCCGGCGTGGGCCGACAGCCCATCGATCCCGACCCCGCGGCTTGCCGCCGCCCGCACGAGCGCGTCCTCGTCGACCCCGGCCGGCAGCAACACGGTCGCGAACAGCCCCGCCGCCGCGCCCAAGACGCTCGCGCCCGGTAGCGCGGCGGCGAGCGCCGATACGAGCGCGCTCCGCCGCTCGCGATACCGCAGTCGCATCCGGCGCAGGTGCCGGTCGAGCTCTCCGCGAGCCAGGAACTCCGCGAGCGCCAGCTGGTCGAGCGCCGGTGGCGCCACCTCGCCGAGCCCCTGCTCGTAGGTGAGCGCCCCGCTCAGCCACGACGGCGCCAGCATCCATCCGATTCGGACAGCGGGCGCGAGTCGCTTGCTGGCCGAGCCGAGGTGCAGGACCCGCTCTGGCGCCAGCCCCTGGAGGGCGCCAACCGCGACGCGGTCGTAGCGAAGCTCGGAGTCGTAGTCGTCCTCGACGATCAGCGCGTCCTCATCCTCGGCCCACTCGAGCAGCTCCGACCGCCGCTCTGAGGCCATCACAACGCCGGTCGGGAACTGGTGCGCCGGGGTGACGATCACGACCTCGCAGTCCGAGCTCGCGAGCTCCTCGACGACCAGCCCGTGCTGGTCGACCGGGATCGGGACCGGCTCGAGCCCCGCCGCCTCGGCGATCACGCGCGGGCGGTTCCACCCGGGCCGCTCGACCGCGATCCGCTCGATCCCGCGCTCCGCGAGAACTCGGCACAGCGCCGCGAACCCCTGCATCGCCCCGGAGCACACGAGCGTGTGCTCGGGCTCGGGCGCGGCGCCCCGGACCCTCCCGAGGTACGACATCAGCTCGTTGCGGAGCTCAGGAGCACCGCGCGGGTCCCCGTGCCCGAGCGCGGCGAACGGCGCCGTCCGCGTCGCCGAGCGCAGCGAGCTCGTCCAGCGGTCCCGCGGGAACGCTGCCAGGTCGGGGAGGCCAGGGTCGAACCGCTGCGCGTAGACCGGCTCGAGCGAGCCCGCCGGCACCGGCGGCCGCTCGATGCTCGGCATCGCGCTGACCCGGGTGGGCGCGCCCTGGCGTGCGACCAGATACCCCTCGGCGAGCAGCTGCGAGTACGCCTCGAGCACCACCCCGCGCGAGACGCCGAGCGCGCCGGCGAGCGCCCTCGAGGAGGGGATCTTCGAGTCCGGTGGCAGCCGACCGCTGCGGACGTACTCGCGCAGCGCCATTTCGAGCTGTTCGTGCAGCGGCCGTCCCGATGAGCGGTCGAGGCCGAGCAGCAGGTCGGGTCCGATTGCTCCCGGCTTACGGTGCTCGCTGGCAACTGGCCCTCTATCTGGCTCCACAACTGGACCTTAACAGCGGGCCAGTTGCTCCCTACGCTCCGCCCATGAACAAGATCACGATCGTCGGCGGCGGGCTCGCGGGCCTCACCGCAGCGATTTCCTCAGCAGAGCAGGGCGCATCCGTGCGCGTGCTCGAGGCCCACGCGGAGCTCGGCGGCAGGGCCCGGAGCACGGACGGTCCCTACAAGGCGAACCTCGGCCCGCACGCAATCCTCGCGTCGAGCCCGTTCTGGCGGTGGCTGGGCGAGCGCGACCTGATTCCACCTTACGCGCGGCCCCGCCTGTCGGGCGTCCGGTTCCGATGGCAGGACGAGATCCGGAGGGTCCCGGCGGTCGGCGCGGCCGTCGCCGCGCTCCGGCTGCGCGGCCGGACCGCGCCGGTCGATCTCGACTTCCGCACGTGGGCCTCGGACCAGGTCGGCGGACAGGCTGGAGAGATCCTGTCGCGGAGCGCCGGAATCCTCACCTACCACCACGACCCGGGCGAGCTGTCGGCGGCGTTCCTGTGGGAGCCGCTCGTGCGCGGCCTCCTGTCCGCTCCGCCGACCGCCAGGTACCCGATCGGCGGCTGGAGCACGATCGTCGACCGGATGCGCTCGCGGGCGCTGGCGATCGGCGTCGAGATCGAGTGCGGCCGCCGGGTCGATGAGCTGCCGGAGCCGCCGGTGATCGTGGCGACGGAGCTGAGCGACGCCCGTCGGCTGCTCGGCGACGACAGCCTCGACTGGCTCAGCGGCAACGCCGTCTGCCTCGACCTCGCGGTCAGGCACCGGCGCGGCGATCCGTTCGTCGTCGTCGATCTCCAGGAGAGCGGCTGGGCCGAGCGATACACGGCCGCCGACGCTTCGCTCGCACCCGCTGGCGAGGAGCTGATCCAGGCTCAGATGCCGATCCGCCCGGATGAGTCCGTCGAGTCGGCCGCGGGCCGGCTCGAGCGGCTGCTCGACGCGTCGTTCGCCGGCTGGCGCGAGCGCGAGACGTGGCGCCGCCGTCAGGTGATGAACGGGCGCACCGGGGCGCTCGACCCGCCTGGCAAGACCTGGCGCGACCGTCCCGCCGTACAGCGCGGCGGGGGGGTGTACCTTGCGGGCGACATGGTCGCGGCGCCGGGTTGCCTGTCCGAGATCGCGTGGGCCAGCGCGATCGACGCCTCGTGCCTGGCCGTGTCGGAGGCGGCTGCGGGATCCAGACGCGTGCTCGCGGGATGAGGGCGGCCGCGCGCGCCGCGCTCGGGCTCGTCGCCCTCGCCCAGGTCGAGATCGGGATCTGGGGGATCTTCGCGCCGCACTCGTTCTTCACCACCTACCCCGGACTCGGCCACCACTGGGTCGCGCCGCTCGGCAGCTACAACGAGCACCTGGTGCGCGACTTCGCGGCGGCCGAGCTCGGATTCGCGGTGCTGCTCGCGTGCGCGGCGATCTGGTTCGAGCGCCGGCTCGTGCTCGTCGCCGGCGCCGCGTTCCTGGCTGCGACGGTGCCGCATTTCGCATACCACCTGACGACCACCGACCATCTGTCGACGACCGACAACACCGCGAGTCTCGGCGGCTTTCTGCTCGAGATCATGGTCGTGATCTGGGCGATGGTCGTCGCCGTGAGGCGGCCCTCACGAAGCCTTCGGGTCGCGGCCGAAACGGGCTGAGCCGGGCACACGGCCGCGCTACCCTTCTTTTATGGCGGACCGATCGAGATTCCGAGCGTCCGACTCGGACCGCGAGCATGTCGCTGACCGGCTCCGCACCGCAGTGACTGAGGGTCGACTCTCGCACGAGGAATTCGAGGAGCGACTCCACGACGCGCTGTCCGCCCGTACCTACGGCCAGCTCGACCCTCTCCTGGCCGATCTGCCCGCCACCACAAGCACGTCCGCGACAGTGGCGTACGCGGGGGCGACCCCGAAGACGAACGGGCTGGCGATCGCCTCGCTGGTGCTCGGCGTCGCGGGCTTCCTGTTCCTGTGGGGCATCGGCCCGCTGGGGGCCGTGGTGTCCGGTGTGATGGCCAAACGGGAGATCAAGCTGTCGAACGGCACGCAGGGCGGCGGTGGCCTGGCGAGCGCCGGGATCGTGCTCGGCGCGCTTGGCCTGCTCGTCGCGATCGTCGCGATCGTCGCGATGGCGGGTGGATTCGTGGTTGGACATCACCTCGTGTTCGGGGACTCGCGCTAGCGAGCGGTAACCTTTCTCGCCATGCCGCGGAGTTCGATGTTGAGGGCCTCGGATAGCGACCGCGATCGGGTCGCTGACCGGCTCCGCAACGCGGCCGCCGAAGGTCGCCTGCTGACGGAGGAACTCGAGGAGCGGCTTGGCGTGGTCTTCTCCGCGCGCACCTACGGGGAGTTGGACGCGGTCGTCGACGACCTCCCGGCCCCCCGCGACGCTCGCCGCCACACGACCCCGCTGTGGGTCAAGGCGAGCTTCGCGCTCGCTGTCGTCGTAGCGCTGGTCGCCGTCCTAGCCGTCGTCGCGCTCGTCTTCATCGGACTCGCGGGTGCCTGGCTGCTGTGGCTCGTCGCAGCGTGGGCCATCTTCGGCCGAGGCCGAGGAGGAGCCAGGGCGAGCAGCCACCGAGGACACTCGCGCCCCGCTCCACACCCGAGCCACCGCCTGCACTCAAAGCGCGGTGTCCCCGGCGGCGGCTCGGCCTGGCTCTAACGCCTAGGACCGAGAACCAGAGTCCCCCAGCTCCAGGACCGCCAAGAAAGCGTCCTGGGGCACCTCGATCCGCCCCACCTGCTTCATCCGCTGCTTGCCCTTCTTCTGCTGCTCGAGCAGCTTCCGCTTGCGGCTGATGTCGCCGCCGTAGCACTTCGCGGTCACGTCCTTGCGGAAGGCCTTGATCGTCTCGCGGGCGACGATCCTCGAGCCGATCGCGGCCTGGATCGGCACGTCGTACTGCTGGCGCGGGATCTTCTCGCGTAGCTTCTCGGTGAGCGTGCGGCCCGCGTCGTATGCCTTCGACCGGTGCACGAGCATCGACAGCGCGTCGACCGGGTCCCCGCCGAGCAGGATGTCGAGCTTGACGAGGTCCGACTCGCGTAACCCGATCAGCTCGTAGTCGAGTGAGGCGTACCCCCGCGTGCGCGACTTCAGCTGATCGAAGAAGTCGAGCACTATTTCGGCGAGCGGCAGGTCGTAGCTCAGCTGGACGCGCTCGCTCGACAGGTAGTGCATCCCCGAGTGATCGCCTCGGCGCTCCTGGCAGAGCTCCATGATCTGCCCCACGAACTCCTTCGGCGTCAGGATCGACGCGCGGATGTACGGCTCGCGGACCTCGGCCACCTCGGTCGGGTCGGGCATGTCGTTAGGGCTGTGGACGGGCACGACGGTGCCGTCGGTCAAGGTCACCTCATACTCGACGCTCGGCATCGTCGCCAGCAGCTCGAGGTCGTATTCGCGCTCGAGCCGCTCGCGGACGATGTCCATGTGCAGCAGCCCGAGGAAGCCGCACCGGAAGCCGAAGCCGAGCGCGTCGCTCGTCTCGGGCTCCCAGCTGAGCGCCGCGTCGTTGAGCGACAGCTTCTCGAGCGCGTCGCGCAGGTCGGGGTAGTCGTCGGTGTCGATCGGGAACAGGCCGCAGAACACCATCGGCTTGACCTCGCGGTAGCCGGGCAGCGGGTGAGCGGCCGGCTCGCGCTTGGCGGTCAGCGTGTCGCCGACCCGCAGCTTCGTCACGTCCTTGATGCCCGTAATCAGGTAACCCACGTCGCCCGCGTGCAGCGCGCCGGCGGATGTCATCGCCGGCGTGAAGAAGCCGATGTCGTCGATGTCGGCCTCGGTGCCGGTCTGCATCGCGAAGATCGGCTCTCCCTTCGTGAAGCTGCCGTCAACCACCCGGATGTATGCGATCACGCCGCGGTACTGGTCGAATTCCGAGTCGAAGATCAGCGCGCGCGGGGGCCCATCGGGGTTCCCCCCGGCGGCGGGACCTTCGCGACCAGCTCGTCGAGCACGTCGATCACCCCCTCCCCCGTCTTCGCGCTGATCCGCCTGACCGTGTCGGCGGGCTCGCCGAGCAGCTCGGCGACCTCCTCCGCCACGCGATCGGGCTCCGCCCCGGGGAGGTCGACCTTGTTCAGGCACGGGATCAGCTCGAGCCCGGCGTCGACCGCGAGGTACGTGTTCGCGACGGTCTGCGCCTCGACCCCTTGCGACGCGTCGACCACGAGCAGCGCGCCCTCGCAAGCCGCCAGCGACCGGGACACCTCGTAGGTGAAGTCGACGTGCCCGGGCGTGTCGATCAGGTGCAGCTGGTAGGTCTGGCCGTCGCGCGCGGACTTGTAGAACACGCGGACGGCCTGTGCCTTGATCGTGATCCCGCGCTCGCGCTCGAGCTCCATCGAGTCGAGCACCTGGGCGCGCATCGACCTCGGATCGACGGTGTGGGTCAGCTCGAGGATCCGGTCGGCGAGCGTCGACTTGCCGTGATCGATGTGGGCGATGATCGAGAAGTTGCGGATGTGGGCCTGGTCCGCCATCACTCCAAGGGTATTTGGGGATCCGCGCTAGACGCGGTCGGCGAGCCAACGGGGCAGCAACCCCAGCTCCTTCAGTGCCGTGCGACCCGCGACCCCCATCGTCAGCAGCCCGCCGAAGATCGCGACCGCGTCGATCGACTTGCGCCCCTGCTTGTCCCAGTAGTCGTCCTTCAGGTCGAGCCACAGCGCGAACTCGTCGAGCGTGAGCGCCGAGGCGACGCCGTAGGCGGTCGCGCTGATCCGCGACCCCCAGCGGCCGCCGGGCTCGGGCCCAACCCCGATCCGGTAGGTCCAGACGTAGCCGACCGCGAGCAAACCGAGGATGCCGAAGGTCGAGTGGTGGATGTGGCGGCCGTCCTCGCTGATGTTGTGAAGTCGGTGCCCACCCACCCCGACGCCGGCTCGGATCGAGTGCGTGATCGCCCGGGCGGTCGCGAACGCGACCGTGAACCCGGTCGCGCTCAGAAACGCCCGCTCACGGCGGCTGCCCGAGAAGTGGCGCTCCCAGAAGCTCATCCGCCGGCCTACGCCCCGGCCCCGCGCAGGCGCTGCACCACCAGCGACTGGATCTGGTGCGCCTCGGGGATCCGCATCCACAGCACGGTCTTCGCGTACAGCGCGACTGCGGCCGCGCACGCGATCCCGACAGACAAGATCTGGGCGACGACGGACCGGCCGAGCAGGCTGGCGAGCGCGGACCACACGACCCATGCCACCGCCGCCATCAGGATCGTCGCGAGCACGATCCGGACCGTGATCATCAGCGTCTGGCCGCCTTCGAGCCGGCCGTTCAAACCGATCCGGAGCCGGTGGAGCTGCAGCGCGGTCATCACGATGTTGGCGCTCGCGGTCCCGATCACGAGCCCGGCGATCCCGAACGGTTTGTAGAGGGCGAGGCTGACGATCACGTCGACGATCATGTTCAGCGCCGCCAGCTTCGTCGGGATCCACGGCCGCTGGACGGAGAAGAACGTCCGCGTCAGCAGCAGGTTGACGCCGGCGAACGGCAGCGAGAATGAGAACCAGAACAACGCGGTCGCCGTCAGATGCGTCGATAGCGGGCCGAAGTTCCCGTGCTGATAGAGCAGCCGCGTGATCGGCGTCGCGAGCACCGCCATCAGCGCCGCTGAGGGGATCAGCAGCAGGTTGATCTGCCGCGTGCCGTTGCCGACCGCACGGCGGATTCCGCCGACGTTGCGATTTGCGGCGAGCCGGCTCAGCGTCGGGAACAGCACCGTCGCGACCGCGACGCTGAAGATGCCCTGCGGCAGCATGTAGATCCGGAACGCGTTGTT
This sequence comes from uncultured Solirubrobacterales bacterium, assembly GCA_963788565.1. Classification (GTDB taxonomy): domain Bacteria; phylum Actinomycetota; class Thermoleophilia; order Solirubrobacterales; family Solirubrobacteraceae; genus Palsa-465. Next base: position 381,804 of record CAWBHJ010000005.1, read on the forward strand.
GATCGCGGCCGGCGCGTGGCTCGAGACCAGCGACCCGAACCCTGCGTTGATGAAGATGTCGAGGTTGACGATCCCGATGCTGATCGTGACCGGGAGGAACAGCACCAGCACCCGCCGGACCCTGGGGTCGCGCCAGTCGAGCACGAACGACAGCCGGAACTCGATCCGCCGCAGCGCCCCGGCGACCATGAAGAACTGCACGATCGTCGCGATCAGCCAGGCAATCGCGTACGCGTAGATCTGGTTCTCGCCGTGGAACTGCGAGTGCAGGACGACGAGCAGGATCAGGATCACGAGGTTCCAGACAGCCGGCGCGAGCGCCGGGATCGTGAACTGGTCGTAGGCCTGGAGAATCCCGACGAACAGCCCGGTCAGGCTCAGCAGCAGCACGACCGGGAACAGCACCTTGGACAGCCCGGCGGTGAGGTCCGCGGGGATGTGGGCGCCGGTGAACAGCGGGACCACCGCGTCGGCGACCGCCAGCCACAGCAGCGTCAGCGAACCGAGCGCCAGCAAGATGATCCAGAACAGCGTCGCGGCGACCCGGAACGCCTCGCGCTTCTTGCCCTCCTGGAGCAGCTGGGTGAACACCGGCACGAACGCTGCCGACAGCGCCGCCTGCGAGAACAGGTTGCTGAACAGGTTCGGGACCTGCGACGCGAGCGTGAACGCGGAGGCCGCGGCCGATGTCGCGAAGTACGCCGCCTGGGCGATCTCCCGTCCGAGGCCCGCGATCCGCGAAAGCGCCGTCGCGAATGCGAAAATCGCGGTGTTGACGGCGAGGCGGCGGCGCGGCGGCTCCGGGGGTGGGACCGGGGAGGTTTCGGGCTCGAATGTTTCGGTATCCACTGGCGGGGAGCGGCTATAGTACGGACGTGCCGCGGCGGAACGCTGCGGCTTTTTTCCTGCCATGGCGAACATTCACTCTCAGAAGAAGCGCATCCTCCGCGCCGAGCGTGAGCGGCTCGAGAACCGCAACTACACGAGCAAGATCAAGACGTACTTCCGGCGCCTCGAGTCAGCCGTGGCCGAAGCCGACGACGACCGCGCCGCCACCGAGCACCGGACGCTCGTGCAGACGATCGACAAGGCCGTCAAGCGCGGCGCGCTGCACCGCAACACCGGCGCACGCAAGAAGTCCCGGGCCGCACGGGTCCGGCGCGGCGTCGCCTGAGCCGTTTACCCACGCCCGAGCCCGGGTAGGAATCGCCCCCAATGGCAGCGACCAGCGAGCGGGCGAGGGTCGCGCCCGGCCCGATCTCGTTCGAGCTCGATCGATTCGAGCACGTCGACGGGCGGCTGGAGCTGAGCGGCAGGTGGTTCGGCATCCGCGGCCTGCGGTTCGTCAGGCCGACCCTGGTGTTGGGGTTCGGCGACGGGTCGTCGTCTCGGGCGCTGGCCGATCTCGAGCACAAGCCGTGGGCGCCGTTCGACGGCGAGCAGTGGATTGCCGCGTTTCCAGCCTCCGAGGAGACCAAGGTGCTCGACGCCGAGCTCGACGTCGCGCCGGGCGTCGCGATCCGGCTCCCGGCGCCGGGCGAGGGGCTCCCTGACGCGGACCCGATCGCGGTGGTTCCCGCCGCCAGCGCTCCGCCACGCCGCGCTAACGGCCCTGCGCCCACCCGTCGCGCGCGCGACGGGGGAACGCGCTCCGACGTCCCCGCGGAGCTCGCAGCCCTGCGCGAGGAGACCCAGCGCCTCCGCCAGGAACCGATCCGGCTGCAGGCGGAGCTCGACCGCGCCGAGGAGCTCCGCAAACACGTTCAGGACGAGCTCGAGCGGCTCAAGCTCGACGCCGGCGGCGCGGTCGCTCGCCGCGACGCGGCCGTCGACCGGTTCGAGCGGATGGCCTCCGAGCTCGACGAAGCGTCGACGGCACGGGACCAGGCGGTCCGGGCGCGCGACTCGATCGTCGCCGATCGCGACGCGGCAGCGCGTGATCGGGACGCCGCAGCGCGTGAGCGGGACGAGGCGGTCGCCAGACGAGACCGTGCGGTTGCCGAGCGGGACCGGGCGGTCGCCCAGCTGCATGAGACGGTGGCGGAGCGCGACCGGGCCTGCGCGGATGCTCGAGCGAACAGGAGCGAACGCGACTCCGCGCTCGAGGAGCGCGACCAGGCGATCGTCGAGCGGAACAAGGCCGTGGCGGCCCGGGAAGAGGCGGTCGCCGAGCGCGACAAGGCACGAACCGAGCGAGATCGTGCGCGGTCGGGACGGGTCGTCCCGGTAGCAGCGCGCGCGGTGACTGCGCCGAAGGCTCGGGCGCACACGGCGCTCTTGATCGGTGGCCGCGATCAGGTGATCAAGCGTGCGGCCGCGGTCGTCGTGCTGATGATCGTCATCCTCGCGCTGCTGATCGTGCTGCGCGTCCTCTAGCCGGCGCCCTCGCTCCCGATCCGCTCGATCGCGACCAGCGCCGCTGTGTCCTCGGTGGCGATCCCTGGCCCGCCCCCGCGCGACGCGAGCTCGAGGTCGGCGATCTCCACGATCGCCGCGCGCAGCGTCGGCGCACCGCTGCGCTGGGCGTCCGCGAGCAGGCGATCGGCGGCTCGGGACGGCATCCGCAGCCCTCGCTTGACCTGCGCGGCCGACGCGCCCGACTCGAGTGCCTCGGCGGCGTCGTGCGCGGCGCGCAGCCGCTGGGAGATCCAGTAGATCAGGCCCGGCAGGCGCTCTCCCTGCGAGCGGAGCGCGAGATACGTGCGCGTCGCGAGCTCGGACTCACCGCTGACGATCGCGTCGGCGACCGACCACGACCGCCGCTCCGCCGACGGGGCGGTCAGCTCCTCGATCTCGTCGAGCTCGATCCTGCCGCTCGGCGCGGCGCCGAGCGCGAGCTTCTCGAGCTCGCGAAGCAGCCGCTGCTGACGGTCGCCGACGTGCTGGATCAAAGCGCGCGCGGCGTCGGGCTCGATCTGCAGCCCGAGCTCGCGACCCCGCGCGATCACCCACTTCGGCAGCTCCCACGGCTTGACGTTCGCCTCCGCGCTGATATCGCCGCCGGCGGCGCGGACCGCCTCGTGCAGCCGGGCGGGAGCCTTCGCGCGGGTGTCCTCACGCGCAAAGAAGGCGATGGTCGTCTGCTCGGGGATCGCGCTCAGCGCAGCCTCGATCGGCTCGAGCTCCTTCTCCTTCCAGCGCTCGACGCCGTCGGCGACGATGAACCGCCGCCCGAGCGCGAACGTCATCGCGTTCAGGCTCGCCGCCACCGCCTCCGGCGTGGACCGGTCGCCCTCGAACACCTCCAGTCCCTGGGCGCCGCTCTCGCTCTCCGCCAGCGCCCGCAACCGCGCCCGGCGCTCGGCGATCCGGCCGTGGTCGTCACCGTGAACCAGGTAAGCGGGCTTGAAGCTCGGCACGTCTCCGAGTCTAGGTCGCGCGTGCGACGGCTTCCTCGGGCGAGCCAACGTGCTCGATGCCGTCGATCTGCCACGTGTTCACTCCGATCACCGGGACGCCCGTGCGCAGCGCGAGCGCGATCTCCGACAGCGTCCCGTAGGCGCCTCCGACCGCGATCACCGCGTCCGCGGCGCGGACGACGAGGCCGTTGCGCAGCTCGCCGAGGCCGGTTGGGAGCGCGACCTTGACCCACTCGTTCGCGGCGGCGCGATCGGCGCCCGGGAGGATCCCGATCGTCAGTCCGCCATTCGCGGCGGCGCCGCGGCAGGCTGCCTCCATCACTCCGCCGAGACCGCCGCAGACGAGCGTCACGCCCGCGGCCGCCAGGCCGCGGCCGACCGCTTCGGCCGCCATCGTCTCCTCGCCGCTCGCCCGGCTTGGTCCGACGACCGCGACGTAGCGCGTCATCTGACGACGACGTTGACCAGCTTGTCGGGGACGACGATCACCTTCGAGATCTCGTGGCCGTCGACGTGGGCCTGCACGCCGGTCGTCCCGAGGCACAGCTGCTCGAGCTCCTCGCGGGGCGCGCCCGTCGGTGCGTCGATCCGATCGCGGACCTTGCCGTTGACCTGGCAGACGAGCTGGAAGGTGTCGGCCAGGAGCATCTCCGGGTCGGCGTCGGGCCACGGCTCCTCCCAGACCCGCTGGCCGGTCAGCAGCTCGTACACCTCGGACGCGAGGTGCGGGGCGAACGGGAATATGAGCGAGGCGGCGGTCGCGGTCGCGAACCGGCGGGCGGCCGCGCCGGCCGCGGGGTGGCGGTAGACCTCGTTGACGAGCTCCATCACTGCGGAGATCGCGGTGTTGAAACCGAAGGTGCCGGTCATGTCGCGGGTGACCTTGTCGATCGCCCAATTGGCCTTCCGCACGAGGATTTCGTCGGCGTCCCGAGGGTTCGGCGGTTGCTCGGCGCCGGTGGCGCTTCCGCCGTCCTCCGCGAGCTCGTAGCCCAGGCGCCATAGTCGCGAGAGGAACCTGTACGCGCCCTCGATCCCGGTCGAGGCCCACGCGGCGTCCTGCTCGGCGGGGCCCATGAACAGCACGTACGTGCGAGCGGCGTCGGCGCCGAACCGCTCGACGATCTCACTCGGCGCGACGACGTTGCCCTTCGAGCTCGACATCTTGTTCCCGTCCGCGCCGAGGATCATCCCCTGCGTGAACAGGGCGTGGAACGGCTCCTCGAAGCCGAGCAGCTCCATGTCGTGAAGCGCCTTGATGAAGAAACGCGAGTACATCAGGTGCAAGATCGCGTGCTCGACGCCGCCGATGTACTGGTCGACCGGCATCCACATGTCGACCACTCGGCGGTCCCACGCCTCCCGGTCGTTGCGGGCGTCGCAGTAGCGCAGGAAGTACCAGCTCGAGTCGACGAACGTGTCCATCGTGTCCGTCTCGCGCCGAGCCTTGCCGTCGCAGTTGGGGCACTTGGTGTTGACCCAGTCCTCGGCGGTGGCGAGCGGCGACATGCCCTTCGGCTGGTAGTCCCGGATGTCCGGCAGCTTGACCGGGAGGTCGTCCTCGGGCACCGGGACCATTCCGCACCGCTCGCAGTAGATGATCGGGATCGGGCAGCCCCAGTACCGCTGGCGCGAGATCAGCCAGTCGCGGAGCTTGTAGCTGACCGAAGGGTTGCCCTTCCCCTCGCGGTCGAGCCACGCGACGATCGCGTCCCGGCCTTCCTGCGCGTCGATGCCGGTGAACTGGCCTGAGTTGATCAGCTGCTCGTTCTCGGAGTGCGCGGCGAACGCCTGGCCCTCGGGTGCGGCGTCGCCGTCGGCCGGCGCGACCACGTGGCGGATCGGCAGGTTGAATTCGACCGCGAAGTCGTAGTCGCGCTGGTCGTGCGCGGGGACCGCCATGATCGCGCCGGTCCCGTACTCCATCAGCACGTAGTCGGCGACGAACATCGGGATCTGCTCGCCGTTGACGGGGTTGGTGACCGATCGGCCGAGCGGCACGCCGGTCTTCGGCTTCTCAGCGTCGCCACGAGCCTCGTAGGACTCGGTCAGCGAGCGGTTCACGTACTGGTGGACCTGGTCCTCGTACTCGGTGCCCTGCGCGAGCTTGAACACGTCCGGGTGCTCGGGTGCCATCACGAAGAACGTCGCGCCGAACAGGGTGTCGGGGCGGGTGGTGAACACCGGATAGTCGATCCCGAGCTGCTCGTTCCTGAACACGACCTCGGCGCCGTCGCTGCGGCCGATCCAGTTGCGCTGCATCGTCTTGACGTGCTCGGGCCAGTCGATCCCCTCGAGCCCGTCGAGCAGCCGGTCGGCGTAGTCGGTGATCCGGAAGAACCACTGCTCGAGCTGGCGCACCTCGACCTCGTGGCCGCACCGCTCGCAGCGACCGTCGATCACCTGCTCGTTGGCGAGCACCGTCTGGTCGTGCGGACACCACTTGACTGCCGCCTCCTTGCGGTACGCCAGTCCCCGCTCGAACAGCTTCAGGAAGATCCACTGCGTCCAGCGGTAGTAGGACGGCTCCGCGGTCGATAGCTCGCGACTCCAGTCGATCGAGATTCCCCACCGGTGGAACCAGTGGCGGTAGGCCGCGATCGACTTGTTGGTCGCGTCGCGCGGATGGACGCCCGTCTTGATCGCGTTGTTCTCGGCCGGTAGACCGAACGCGTCGTAGCCCATCGGGTGCAGGACACGCTGCCCGATCCTGCGATGGAAGTGCGCGATCGCGTCGCCGAGCGCGTAGTTCTTCAGGTGGCCGATGTGCGGCTCGCCGCTCGGGTACGGCAGCATCTCGAGGATGTAGGACTTCTCCCGGTCGTCGGGCTCGTTCGAGACCTCCCAGGTGCCCTCGCGCGCCCACAGCTCCTGCCACTTGGGCTCGATCTGCTTCGGTTCATAGCGCCTCACGTCCATCTGATGTGAGGTTACTTGCGGGCGATTCCCCCATGCACGCTGACGTCGGGGGCGTACCATCGAGGTGTGGCTGGTAGTTCGCAACGGAAGGCGGACACGGCGGCAGACAATGCGGCCCGGGCCGAGACGCGGGCGGTTGAGGTCGTCGCGCGGGCACAGGCCCAAGCCGCACGCGTCCTCGCCGAGGCCGAACAGCGCGCCCGCGGGATCATCGAAGACGCTCAGGCCGCCGCCGACGGCGTGCGCGCCGAGGGCATGGAGCTCGTCTTCGCTCTGCGCGGCGTGAGCGACTCGCTGCGAGCGAGCGCCTCGCAGCTCGAGGCCGAGCTCGAGGCTGTGCATACGCGGATGTCGGGCGAGCTGGAGGCGGCGGGTCCGGGTGGGCCGGAGCCGGCGCCCGCCTTGAGACGTGCGACGTCTGAGCGTACGGAGCCTGAGCGTGCCGCCGATCGCCCACGGCCCGAGGCGACCGCCGAGCTCGACGTGCCGGACTTCGTGCAGCACCGCTGAGCCGCTTTCCGTCCGAGACCCATACGAACATATGTTCGTATGGATTCGAACGTCAAGGGAACTGTTGCGGAGCAGGCGATCGTGCTCGCCGCGACGAAGTTGCGGGTGCCGGTGCTCCGGCCTGTAAGCGAGCACGGCCGGTACGACCTGGCCTTGGAGATCGGGGACCGGCTGTGGCGAGTCCAGTGCAAGTGGGGGCGGTTGACGGAGCGCGGTGACGCGATCAGCGTCCACTTGTATACGTGCCGCTGCACCCCCACGGGCTACGTTCGCACCGGCTATACCGCGGACGAAATCGACGCGATCGCCGTGTACTGCGGCGAGCTCGATCGCTGCTTCTTGCTCCCCATGAGCGCGGTCTCCGGCCAGCGGACGCTCCAGCTCCGTCTCACCGCTGCCCGTAATGGCCAGCGGGCATGCATTACCCTTGCTGACGACTTCGAATTCGAAGGGGCTATAGCTCAGCTGGGAGAGCGCCGCCATGGCATGGCGGAGGTCGTGGGTTCGAGCCCCACTAGCTCCACTCCTCCGGGCCCGGCGATTGCAATCGGCGCGAACCCCTTCAGGGACAGGTTCGGCTACTGGATGGAGCGGGTCGCAGCCGGCGAGGAAGTGCTCGTCACCCGCCGTGGGCAGCCCCGCATCAGGCTCAGTCCGGCGGCCGCCCCTCAGCCGACGCTCCCCCGGCCTCCGTAACCGGCAACCCCTCCTCCCGCCAGGCCTGAAAGCCACCGATCATGTCCGTGGCGTCCAGACCGAGCTGGCGAAGGGTCGCGGCGGCGAGGCTGGAGGCGTAGCCGGCGTCGCAGAAGACGATCATCTGGCGGTCGGCGTGTGCGACGGCCGGATCACGGTAATCGCCGGCCGGGTCGAGTCGCCACTCGAGGACGTTGCGGGCGATCACGTGCGCGCCCGGGATCTCGCCGTCGCGGTTGCGCTGCTCCGACGGGCGGATGTCGATCAGGATCGCGCCCGCATCGAGCGCGTCGCGGCTCTGGTCCGGCGTCACGCGCTCGAGCCCGGAGCGCGCGTCGGCGAGGAGCTCGTCGACGTTCACGATCGCTCCGCGCCCCCGCTCGGCCCCGCGGCCGCGCACTCGGCGCAGACGCCGAACACGATCAGCTCAGCGCCCTCGGGCTCGAAGCCGACGTCCTGCGCGGCGCGGATCAGGGCGCCGGCGCTGAACCGTCCGTCCACGTCCTGGACGCGCCCGCAACGCCGGCAGACGGCGTGCTGGTGCGGGTCGAGCCTGGCGTCGTAGAGGGCGGCGGTCCCCGTGTCGATCCGGCGCGCGAGGCCCAGCTCGACGAACAGGTCGAGGGTCGCGTAGACGGTGGGCGTCGCCATCCCGGGCAGCTCTCGGTCGACGGCGCGGTGGATCTCCTCAGCGGTGGCGTGGTGGCCGCGGCGCCGGAGCTCGCGGAGCACCACGAGGCGCTGCGGGGTAACGCGCTGGCCGCGCGCGTGGAGGATCTCGACCAGATCGCCGTGATCGATCTCGACCAGATCGCCGTGATCGTCGGGGGCGGGTCGCGTGGTTTTTTCGTTCTTTACAACAGCCATCTCTGCGTAAATTAGGGCGGCCTAATTGAACTCAGTTGTTATAATAACACCCATGACAGAAGGGATCGCGAAGCTCCGGGGGATGGACGAGCGGACATTCGTCCTGCAGTACATCCAGCCTGGGCTGGTTGGGCTGATCGACGGGACGCTCTCGACGCTCGCGCCGATCTTTGCCGCGGCGCTTCTGTCCGGTTCGCATGCCGCCTTGTTCGTCGGCCTCGCGACAGCGGTCGGCGCTGGGATCAGCATGGGGTTCTCGGAGGCGCTCTCCGACACCGGCCGCGAGACGGGACGCGGCTCCGCGGTCGTCCGCGGCGCCGTCACCGGGGCGATGACCACGCTCGGGGGCGTATTCCACTCGCTGCCGTTCCTGATCCACGAGGTCCATACCGCGCTCGTTGTCGCGGGAATCGTCGTCGCTTGCGAGCTTGTCGCGATCTCGGTGATCCGGAAGCGGTTTCTCGATGTGCCGCTGCGCGTCAGCCTCGTGCAGGTCGCGCTTGGCGGAGCGCTGATCGTCACGGCCGGCGTGCTGCTGGGCTCCGCGTAGCCGACTGAACGTCGCGCCGTCCCCCACGGCGACGGCTAACCGAGCCGGCGCTCACCTCCGCGACCTCCGCGACGCCTCAGCGACGTCTAACCTGGCTGCTGCTTCGCCGCTTCGAGCGCCGCGGGCGGGGCGAGTTCCTTGTTCTGCCGCGAGAGCTCGAGCGCGCGGTCGGCGAGGTCCGCCGCCTCCGCGCCGCCGACGTCCGCGTCCTGAAGCGCCAGCGATAGCAGCACCTGGTACAGCAGGTCCGAGTTCTGGAGGTCGGGCGGCGGCCCCGCCGGTGGCAGCGAGCGGACGCCGGCGAGCAGGCGCGGGGCGTTCATGCCGCCGAACATCCCGGCGTGCTTGTCGGGGATCTCCACCGCGACTCCGCCGGTCGCCGGGTTCACGACGCTGATCCGGCTCCGCAGCCCATGGCGCTCGGGAGTCAGCCGGTATCCGGTGAGCCGCAGATACGCGAGCTGCGCGGCGAGCTGGGTGAACGCGAACATCTCGGCGTCGTCCTTCAGGCGCGAGTGATGGAGCGAGATCTGCGTGCCGGGATCGGGCACCGATGGATCCGGATCGGGCACGATCAACAGGAACGCCTGGCGCCCGAGCCGGCCGGCGCCGACGCCGGCGACGTCGGCCAGCAACTGGTAGCCGCCAAGCCCGAGGGCGCCGACGATGCCCGAGGGGAGTGGGTGCTCCGCCAGGTACCCGGATGGATAGGCGCTGGCGGCGCTGCGGTCTGGAAGCGTCATCGCCGGCGGCCTAGTTCTTCAGCAGGCCGCCGACGATGCCGCCGATCACGTCGCTGCCCGAGCGCTGCGAGTTACCGCCCGCCCCCTCTGAGACCGGCGGGTGGAAGTACGCGCTCTGCAGCCCGACTCGGCCGGGACCGGTGAAACGGTTGAACACGAGGTTGCCGCCGCCGCCCAGAAAGCCGGTCTTGAAGCCGTACAGCTCCTGGGTCATCGAGACGGAGTGATCGCGGTACACCCAGCCTCCGGGCTCGATGTCGATCGTCTCGCCCTGCTCGAGGTTCTTCTCGAACACGTTGCCGTAGCCGTGAACCCAGACGACACCCTCGCGATCGCCCGCCGTGAAATGGTCGACCCAGAAGCCGCCGCCGTACATCATGTTGGCGAACCCCTTGATCCGGCTGTAGTCGTATTCGACCCCGCCGGTCGCGCACAGGAACTGGTGCTCGCGCGCCACGATCCCCTCGCCCGGCTGGAGGTGGAGCGGGACGATGTGGCCGGGGGCGTCGCGGCTGAACGCGAGCTCGCCGGCGGACTGCGCCTCGAGCAGCAGCAGTGGCATTCCGCCGAACACGCGGCGCTTCAGTCCCTTCTTCAGCGGGTGCAGGCCGATCTGCAGTTCCGGGTACTTCCACAGCAGCACGTGATGCTCGAAGTACACGGTCACGTCGCCGTCGAGCGCCATGTGAAGCGCGGGAACCAGCTCCCCCTCGAGCCGGTACTTGAGGCCGGGGGCCGCCCCCTCCGGGATCTGAGTCGGAAGAATCTGCGGTGCTGTCGGCATTGGTCTCTCCTGGTCTGGACGGGCAGAAGCCTCGCGTGTGCCTCCTCGGCCCCGAAGTCGCTCAGACCGTAGCGGCTGTCGCGACCGCGTTCCAGTGCCCCACGCGCACGAGCACTGCGGCCCGCGGGAATTCTTAGGCCGACGCGGCCCCGACCGCGGTCCGCGACGCGGGTGCCTCGCCCCAGAGCTGCTCGAGCCGGTAGTAGTCGCGCACCTCGGGCGTGAACACGTGCACGATGACGTCGAGGTAGTCCATCAGGATCCATCGCGCCTCGGGGAACCCCTCGACGCGGCGCGGGAGCATTCCGTGCTCGGACTTCATGCCCAGGTGGATGCCGTCGTGGATCGCCTTGGTCTGGCGGTCCGTGCGACCGGTGCAGATCACGAAGTAGTCCGTGTAGTCGATCATCCCGCGCAGGTCGAGCTGGACGATCTCCAGTGCCTTGCGATCCGATGCGAACTGCGATATCGCTGCTGCTGTCTCAGCGGGCGTCATTGCGCGGGCCTCCCTTCGTACAGGTGGTGATGGTCGATGTACTCCCTGACGGCGTCCGGCATCAGGTACCGCGTCGACACGCCCGCTCGAACTCGCTCGCGCAGCATCGTCGAGGAGATCCCGATCTCCGGCATGTCGAAGAACCGGCCCGTTTCGGCACCCGGGATCCGGCGCAGCGCCGACGTCACTGCCTCCCTCGAGGTGCCCGGGCGCTCCGCGACGGCAACGGTCGCCGCTGTGACCACCCGCTCGGCCTCGTGCCATTCCGGCAGCCCCGCGGCGATATCGGCGCCGACGATCAGGAAGAGCTCGGTATCTGGCTTTGAGGAATGCAGCTCATCAAGCGTATCGACCGTGTACGACGGCCCCTTGCGGCCAACCTCGATGTCCGAGACCTCGAATCGGCGCTCGTCACCACGGACGGCCAGCCGACACATTTCGAGGCGATGGGATGCGCCGGGCTCCTCGTCGACGGGCTTGTGCGGAGGTATCCGTGCGGGTACAAGCATCACTCGCGCGAGGCGGAGCTGAATGTACGCCTCCTGGGCGCAGACCAAGTGACCAAGATGTGGCGGATTGAACGTCCCGCCGAGGATTCCGATGCGCACGACGTCAGCGGACGGGGCGAGTCACGGACGGATCTGGCCGTCGCCTTCGATCAGGTATTTGAAGGTGCAGAGCTCCCGCACCCCGATCGGGCCGCGGGCGTGCAGCTTCTGGGTGGAGTTGCCGATCTCGGCGCCCATCCCGAACTCGCCGCCGTCCGTGAACCTCGTCGACGTGTTCACGTACACGCACGCGGCGTCGACGCCGAGCTGGAACGCCCGCGCGGACTCGGTGTCGCCGGTGACGATCGCTTCCGAATGGCCGCTTCCGTGAGCATTGACGTGCGCGATCGCCTCGTCGGTCGAATCGACGACGCCGATCGCGAGCTCGAGCGCCAAGTACTCCTTGTCCCAATCCTCGTCGGTCGCCGCGTCAATCGGGACGTGGGCGGCCGCAGCGCGGGCCCGGTCGTCCCCGTGGAGCGTGACGCCGGCCTCGCCGAGCGCGCCGAGCAGCCCGGGCAGGAACGAGTCCGCGATCTCCGAGTGGACGAGCAGCGTCTCCAATGCATTGCACACTCCGGGCCGCTGCAGCTTCGCGTTGAGCACGATCGCCTGAGCGTCCTCGAGGTCGGCGGTCGCGTCGACGTACACGTGGCAGTTGCCGGAGGCCGCGTAGATCACCGGGACGGTCGCGACGCCCTTCAGCGACGCCTTCAGCCCCTCTCCCCCGCGCGGCACGATCAGATCGACGGTCCCGGTCTGGGTCGCGAGCTCCGCGATGTCCTCGCGGCCGCCGGCGACGAGCGAGATCGCGTCTTCGGGGACCCCCGCGGACGCTGCGGCCTCTGCCGCGATCCGTGCCAGCTGCGCGTTCGATCGCGCGGCGGCGGACGATCCCCGCAGCACGATTGCGTTCCCTGACTTGAGACAAAGCGCGGTGGCGTCGATCGTCACATTCGGTCGCGCCTCGTACACCACGGCGACGACGCCGAGCGGGACGCGGACCTTGCGGACGTCGAGACCGTTGGGGAGCCGCCAGCCGTCGATCACCTCGCCGACGGGGTCGGGCAGTGAGACGATCTTCCGCACGCCGGCGACCATCGCCGCGACGCGACCGGGATTGAGCCGCAGCTTGTCGAGGAACGCCGAGCTGTAGTCGCCCTCAGTAGCGGCTTCCAGGTCACGGGCATTCGCCTCGAGCAGCTCGTCGACCTGGTCCTCGATCGCGACGGCGATCGCCTCCAGCGCGGCGTCCTTGACGCCCGAGGACAACGTGCCGAGCGTACGTGACGCACGCTTCGCGGCTGCCGCGGTCTCGGCGACGGTAGAGGCGGTGGTGGCCATCGACAAAGCTTAGTGCTCCCCGCCGCGACCACGCCCGCATTCGAGCGGCCCCGGGCGGCGTCTGGCTTCGTCCTCGGAGGCTCGCGCAGCGCTGCTGCGCCGCGCCTCCTGCGTCCTCGCCAGCCATCCACCCGGGACCACTCTCGGTGCGACCGCACTCACGGCGAGGACCACCAGTGCTCCCCGCCCTCACTCCAGCACGAAGTAGTCCCGGTGAACGGCCTCCTCGGTCGCGCGCGGCAGCAGCTCGCGTACAGCGCCCGACTTGAGCCCGCGCACCTGGCGCAGCTCGCCGGCCGAGTAGTTGCTGATGCCCTTCCCGACCGAGCGCCCGTCGTGCGCGATCTCGACCGCGTCGCCCGCCTCAAAGTCGCCGGCAACGTCGACGATCCCGACCGGGAGCAGGCTGGTTCCGAGCTCGCGCAGCGCGCGCGCCGCACCCGCATCGACGACGACCCGCCCGCGCGCGGGCTTGGCGTACTTGAGCCACAGCTTGAAGCTCGAGTACCGGCCCTCGCGCGCCTCGAACCGGGTGCCGAGCGACTCGCCGGCGACCGCCGCGACCACGGTGCCCGGCGCCAGCCCGCTTGTGATCACCGCCGGGATCCCGGCCGCCGTCGTCATCTCGGCGGCGATCACCTTCGAGCGCATCCCGCCGGACCCGAGCGGCGACGTGGCGTGACCGATGTCGAGCCCTTCGAGCGCCTCGAAATCGCTCACCTCGGGCACCAGCGTCGCGTCGGCGTCGGTTCGCGGGTCGGCCGTGAACACCCCATCGGCGTCGGTCAGCAGCACCAGCAGCTCGGCGCCGAGCAGGATCGCGACCTGCGCCGCGAGGAAGTCGTTGTTGCCGAACGAGATCTCGTCGGTCGTCGTCGTGTCGTTCTCGTTGATCACGGGGACGACCCGCCACTCGATCAGCTTGCGAAGCGTCTGACGCGCGTTCACGTAGTGACTGCGCGCGCTCATGTCGAAGAACGTGAGCAGCACCTGCGCGCTGGGTACGCCGCGCTCCTGCAGCAGCCGGTCGTAGACCTGGTAGAGCTTGCCCTGACCGACGGCGCTGGCCGCCTGAAGCTCGTCGATCGACCGGGGCCGCAGCGGCGTTCCGCGCCCCGCCATTCCGCGCGCGATCGCGCCGCTCGTGACGAGCACCGGCTCACGGCCGTCGCGGTGGAGCTCGGCGAGCTGGTCGCAGATGCTCCCGAGCAGATCGAGGCGCGGATCGCCGCGCTCGTCGACGACGATGCTCGACCCAAGCTTGACGACCACGCAGCCCATCGGCGGAAGAGGTTACGGGCGCCGTGGCGCCGGATGTCCGGAGCACCGTTACGGCAGGGTTACTTGCGGCGCTTGCGCGGCTTGCCGTTGTGCCCCGGGCACCATGGGTTGTGCGGGACCCCTGCGCAGGGATTCGGCATCGACGGCAGCTGGCCGGCCCGCGGCAGCGGATGCATCACGACCTGCGTCTGCCGCGGATAGTGGTCGGTCGGGAGGCATGGCGCCTTTCCGGCCAGCGGCAGGTACAGGGTGGAGTCGCACGCCACTTCCCCGGTGAACTGCAGGGACTGAGGATTGCTGTCGCTCGGAGGCACGTTCTGGCCGTTGCAGGTCGGGTAGATCTGCTCGGCGTTCGACGGCGTGCTGGTAAACGACCTGCCGGTGTCGGAGTTTCCGGCAACGCAGTTGGTCGGCCCCGGCTCGGTGTTCGTCATCGCGAAGTCACCGTTGGTCGGGTTCCCGAACCCCCCGTTGTTCGTGTAGGTGTTGTGGAGAATCGCATCGCCCGACGGGTCGTAGATGCAGGCGGGCTGGCCGCCCGGCGGGCTCGTCCCGCCGGTGCACGGCGGCCCGCTGTCGGGGAACGGGACGATGATCGTGCCCCACGCCCCGTTATTGACGAACCGGTTGTTCATCACGGTGTCGTTGCGGGCGCCCGAGAGCGACATGCCGGTCCCCACCGGACCTCCGCCGGCCAGCCCCGCGCTAGGCACGTTGGGGTTGTTGTTGTCGTGCACGTAGTTGTTCATGAACACCCAGCACGAGTGTGAGTGGGTGATCTGGCTGACGCCGTTGTTCGGGCACGCCCCATCCTGTGGTGGCGGGTTATCGCCGTTCTGGCTGTTGGTGTCGAACCCGTCCTCGTTGTTGTCGAACTGGGAGTTCGCGACGACCAGCGAGCCGCCGGAGTTCGAGCCCGAGTAGCCGAGCGCGTTGAACTCGGCCCACGCCCCGGTCATGGTCTGGTTGCACACCTGCTGGCAGGCGCCGATGTAGTAGCCGGAATCGTTGAAGTTGCTGGCGTAGGTGTTGGCCCAGGTGCCCCCGTTCCAGTTGCTCGAAAAGATCCCGTACTGCGCGGCGGTGTCCTCGCCCGAGTAGAAGCTGCTGGTGGCGTTCAGGTAGGACCCGGTGTAGCCCCAGCCGCCGACCTTGCCGCTGTCGTCGCCGCCGTTCCACCAGAACTCGTTTCCGGTGGCCCCCGACCCGTGCAGGAAGTTGCACGCCGTCATGTTCTGGACCCAGACGCCGTCGGCCTTCCAGACCATGACCCCGTTCGAGCCGAGCGCACCGTTCGGGCTGGACGGGCCCAGGTTCTGGTCGGATGCCTTAGCGCTGCATCGCGGACCCGCTTTCGTGCCGTCGACGATCACCGTGTTGCGGTTCATTCCGCGGAGGCGCAGGCGTGGCGTTGTGATCAGCACACCGGCCGGGTGGTCGGCGTTGCCCGCGGGCGCCCGGAACGACTTCGTCTTGTAGTCACCGGGAGCGACCAGCACCCAGTCTCCCGGCTTGGCTGCGTTGACGGCGGCCTGGATCGTCCTGTACTGACCCGAAATGCCGCGGTAGGTACCGACCCTCAGGACCCTTGCGCCCGCTCCCGAGGCGAGCGCCAGCAGGCCCACCAGTGCGAGTGAACAAACCGTGACACGCCGCATCGAGGGCAGATATATACAGGTGTCCGGCGGTCGTTGCGCCACTCCCTCCACGCGACCGCGCCGCTCGTGACGCGGACCGGCTCACGGCCGTGTAACGCGGCGCATCGGCCGGCTCATTGTCCTACTCCGGGTCAAGCTCGAACGCGATCCCGGCGATCTCGACATCGTCCCCGGCCTCGAAGCCCTGATCCTGGAGCGCGCCGATCACGCCGATCCCGCGCAGGCGCCGCTCGAGGTACGCGAGCGCGTCCTCGTTATCGAGGTCGTAGCGGCCGACCAGCCGCTCGATCCCGGGGCCGGCGACCCTGAAGCTTCCGTCGCCGAGCCGTTCCACCCGCCACCCGCGGTCCGCGGCCGGGCGGTAGACCCGATGTTCCGCGAGCTCCCGCGGGGGTTCGGCGACAGTCCCGACCCGATCCTCGCCGTCGGCGCCGTCCTCAACGGGCGGGACGCGACGGAGCAGCTCGCGCCGGAGGTCGTCGAGCCCCTCCCTCGAGACCGACGAGGTCACGATCACCGGCACATCCGGTCCGAGACGCTCGCTCCACTCAGCCCGCGCCGACTCGCGCTCCGGTTCGCCGACGAGGTCCGCCTTCGACAGCGCGAGGATCCGCGGCAGCGAGGCCAGTCGCGGATCGTGGCGGGCCAGCTCGTGCTCGACCAGCGCATGGTTGACGGCCGGATCCGAGCCGTCGAGCGGCGCGAGCTCGAGCACGTGGACCAGCAGTCGCGTGCGCTCCACGTGGGCGAGGAACTCGTGGCCGAGCCCCGCTCCGTCGGCGGCGCCATCGATCAGCCCGGGGATGTCCGCGATCACGAGCTGCCTGTCGTCGGCATCGAGCGTCCCGAGCACCGGCTCGAGCGTCGTGAACGGGTAATCGGCGACCTTCGGGTGCGCCCGGGTCAGGCGCGACAGCAACGAGGACTTGCCCGCGTTCGGGAGCCCGACGAGGCCGACGTCGGCGAGCAGCTTGAGCTGAAGCGTGACCCATGCTCGCCCGCCGGGGAGGCCCTTCTCGGCGAACCGAGGCGCCTGGCGCGTGGGGCCCGCAAACCGCTTGTTACCGCGTCCGCCCGTGCCGCCGCGCGCCACGACCGCCGGCTGATACGGGCGGACGAGGTCGTGCCGGGTGCCGTCGTCCTCGACCACCACCTCGGTCCCGGGCGGCACCCGGAGCTGCAGGGTCTCGCCATCCTTGCCGTGCCTCAGCGCGCCCTGGCCGTGGCCGCCCCGCGTGGCCTTGAACTGCGAGCGCCGCCGGAACGACTCGAGGTCCCGGAGCGACGGATCGGCCACCAGCACCACGTCGCCGCCGCGGCCGCCGTCGCCTCCGTCCGGGCCGCCCTTGGGAACGTGCGCCTCGCGCCGGAAGCTGACGCAACCGTCGCCGCCGGCGCCGGCCTGTAGGTAGATGCGCGCTCGATCCTGCATTGCAAAGATGCTGACATGTCGTCGGCGGTGCCAGACAACGGCGATCGCGTGTTTCTGATCACCGGGGCGTCGAGCGGGATCGGCGCCGCGACCGCGCGCCGTGCCGCCGAGGCCGGCTACCGGCTCGTGCTGGGTGCGCGCTCGGCGGACCGCCTCGCGGACTTGGCGGACGAACTCGGCGGGTCCGACCGCGCGCTGGCCGTCAGCTGCGACGTGACCGAATGGGATCAGCAGGTTGCAATGGTGGACGAGGCGCTTGAGCGCTTTGGAAGGGTGGACGTCGCATTCGCCAACGCGGGCTTCGGGGCGACCCGCGGATTCCTCAACGAGTCGCCCGAGCAGTGGCGCTCGATGGTGCTGACCAACGTCTACGGGGCCGCGCTCACGATCCGCGCGACGCTTCCGGCGCTGGTCCACGGCCAGGGCCATCTGCTGCTGACCGGGTCGGTGGCCGGCCGCCGCGCCCTGGCCGGCTCGCTTTACTCGGCCACGAAGTGGGCCGTCACCGCGATGGGCGAGGCCGCCCGCCAGGAGCTGATCGGAACCGGCGTGCGGGTCACGCTGATCGAGCCGGGCTCGGTTGACACGCCGTTCTTCGACCGCCCGCCGGCGGATGCGCTGGCGCCGGACGACGTGGCGCGCACGGTGATGTTCGCCGTCTCACAGCCGCCGCACGTCGACGTCAGCGAGATCCTCGTCCGGCCGACTGCGCAGTCCGGCTGAACGTCGCTCACGCCTGCCCCAATCATCCACAGGAGGTCGTCGAATGAGCGCAGCACAACGCACGAAGGGCCTGTTCTCCGACTTCAAGAAGTTCCTGATGCGCGGGAACGTCGTCGACCTGGCAGTCGCGGTCGTGGTCGGGACCGCGTTCGCTGCCTTGGTGAAGGCGTTGGTCACCGACCTGCTGACGCCGATCATCGCGCTGATCTTCGGCAAGCCCAACTTCGCCGACCTGTCGTTCACGATCAACAACAGCCACTTCCAATACGGCGACTTTCTCAACAATCTGTTCGCGTTCCTGACGATCGCGGCCGCCGTGTTCTTCCTGGTCGTGGCGCCGATCAACGCGCTGCTTGCGCGTCGCGCGAAGGAGGATCCGGACGAGAAGGAGTGCCCGGAGTGCACGAGCGCGATCCCGGTGAATGCGCGCCGCTGCCCGATGTGCACCACCTACCTCGAGGGCTCTCATCCTGTTGCGCCGCAAACCGGTGCGGCATGAGGGAGGCGCGCGCGCCCTTATGCCGCGTGAGGGCGGGCGCCCGGGCTCGCCGCTGGGTGGACCGCTTAGTAGTGCGTCGAAGGGGCCGGTAGCCCCGCCCCTTCTCTAAGACTCGCCCTCGGCCGGCACCACCGAGATCACTCGTCCGGCGCGGCCGCGCCTGAACTCGACCTTGCCGGCGGCGCGTGCGTAGATCGTGTCGTCCTTGCCGATGCCGGTGCCGTCACCGGGCTTGAAGCGGGTCCCGCGCTGGCGGACGATGATCTCGCCGCCGGTGACGGTCTCACCGGCGAACACCTTCACGCCGAGGCGCTTCGCGTTCGAGTCGCGCCCGTTGCGCGAGGAGCCGAGGCCTTTCTTATGCGCCATCGCCGTCCTCCGTCGTGGGCTTCGTGGTCGGGGCCTCGCCGGCGGGCTTGGCCGCTGGCTTCTTCTCAGCGGCCGCCGGCTTCTTCGCAGCAGCCACGGGCTTCTCCTCAGCGGCTGAGGGCTTCGCCTCAGCGGCCACGGGCTTCGGCGCGGCGGCGGCGGGCTTCTCCTCGGCTGCGGCGGGCTTCGCCGACGCCGCGGCCTTCGACCGCGACCGTGCCGCGGCCAGCTTCACCGAGGTCACCTCGAGCCGGGTCAGCTCCTGCCGGTGGCCGGTGCGCCGCTTGTAGCCGCGCTTGGGCTTGAACTTGACCACGCGCAGCTTCGGGCCGCGCTCGTGGGCGACGACTCGCGCCTCGACCTTCACCCGCGAGAGCCCGTCACCGTCGACCACCTCGGAGCCGTCGACGTACAGCAACGGCTCGAGGCCGACCTTCGCTCCGTCGTCGGCGGACAGCCGCTCGACGAGCAGGGACTGGCCCTCCTCGACGCGGTATTGCTTTCCACCTGTCTTGACGATTGCGTACATCAGCTCACTCGGTTGACGAAGGCACAGACTCGGCCTTGGCACCGGAACGGCGCCGTCCGCCTCTGCGGCCACGGCGCCGAGGCTTCGATTGTAGGCCATCCTCGTCCGCCTTCTCGTCGCTGCCGGCGGCCTCGCCGTCCGCGGTGGCGGCGCTGGCGGCGCTGGCGGCGCTGGCGGCGCTGGCGGCAGTGGCAGCACTAGCAGCGCTCGACTTCCCGGCGGCTCCGCCGGCCTTCGCCGCCGGCCGTCGCGACCGCGACGTCCGGGACCGCGAGCTCCCGCCAGCTGACGGCTTGGGAATCGCCGCCTCGCCCACCGGCCCCGGCTTGGCGTCGAGCAGCGACGCCACAGCGGCGGTGCGGCCGGCCTCGTCGATCCTGACCAGGTGCTTCTCGCCGACGTACGGTCCGCCGCCCACGACGGAGATCATGTAGCCGTCGACCTTGGCGACCGCGTCGCCCGGGCTGTACATGTGCGGCTCGACGATCTGGACGTGGACCTCCTCGCCGACGCGGAACGGAACGGCTCGTTCGAGCACCTCGTCCCGGCTCCCCTCCAAAACAACGACGAAGTGATCGAGATGGAGTCCCTCGGAGCCCTCGAACACGAACAGCTTGCCGGTCTCGTCCTCGATCGCATGGAGCGCGCGGGCGTCGTCCCGGGTGAACTCAGAGCTGACGCGCGGGTTCATCTGGATCAAGAGCGCCTCCGCCTTGGTGCTTAACGCAATTTCGCGCATCCGGCGCTCGAACTCGATCGCGAGCGTCTCCTCGGATTTGATCACGCCCTCGCCCCCGCACGTCGGGCACGGGCGGGTCATGATCTCGCGCACGCCGTCGGTCACATTCTGACGCGTCATCTCGACGAGGCCGAGCGGCGAGATCTCGACCACGAACGTCTTCGTACGGTCCTCATCCAAGGCGCCCCGCAGTGCCTTCAGCACCGCGTCGCGATTGCGCGCGCGGGCCATGTCGATGAAGTCGATCACGATGATCCCGCCGATGTCGCGGAGCCGGAGCTGGCGGACGACCTCGTCGGCGGCCTCGAGGTTCGTCTTTGTGATCGTGTCCTCGAGCCGGGCGCTCTTGCCGCGGCCGACGAACGAGCCGGTGTTGACGTCGATCACGGTCAGCGCCTCGGCGTAGTCGATCACGAGGTACCCACCGCTCGGCAGGTCGATCCTCCGCGACAGCGTCGAGGACAGCGCCTCGTCAATCCCGAACGCCTCAAACAGCGGCTGCGGCTCCTCCCACAGCTCGACTCGCTCGACGAGGTCGGGAGCGGTTCGGGAGAAGAACGACACCAGCCGGTGGTGCTGCTTCTCGTCGTCGACGACGGCCCGCTCAAATTCCGCGGAGAACACGTCACGCACGACACGGACCGACAGGTCGGCCTCCTGGAACACCAGAGCGGGGGCGGCCGTCTCCTCGACCCGCTTCTGCAGCACCTCATTGAGCTTGAACAGGTACAGCAGCTCCCGCTCGAGATCGGCTCGCTTGGCCCCTTGCGCCGAGGTGCGGATGATTGCGCCGCCGCCGCGGAGGTCGAGCTTGGCCGCCTCCTTGCGGAGGCGATCGCGCTCCTTGTCGTCCAAGCGCCGGGACACCCCGACGCCCTCGCCGAACGGCGCGTAGACCATGTACCGGCCCGCGATCGTCAACTCCATCGACAGCCGCGCGCCCTTCGTCTTCAGCGGGTCCTTGACGACCTGGACGACAACGTCCTGGCCCGGCTTCAGCAGGTCGCTGATCTCGCGCCCCTTGCCGCCGCCCGAGCCTCGGCCTCGCCGAGGCGTCTCGACGCCGGGGAGCACGATCTCGTCGACGTGCAGGAAGCCGTTCTTCTCGAGCCCGATGTCGACGAACGCCGCCTCGAGCCCCGACAGGACGTTGTCGACCCGCCCCTTATAGATGTTCCCGACGATCGAGCGGTTGCCGCGGCGCTCGAGGTAGAGCTCCGCGACCTTGTAGCCCGCGGCGGGAGCGCTTGGCTTACGGCGCCGGCGGGAGCCGGAGCTGCTCTTGCGCGCGGCGACGGTACCCGTCGCCTCCAGCAGCGCGACCCGGGTCTCCCCACGGTCGACGCTGACCAGCACTTGCTTCTTCAATTCTCATTCAGTCCTTTTGAAATTTGTGCCGCGCCTCGTGGGCGCGAAAGCTTTGACTTGCAAACCAGGCCGCATTGCGCGGCCCGTACTCGCCCGGGGGCGGCGCGCTAGGAAACCAACGCGCGACTCTTCCCCGCGGCTGACAGCCGAGCCTGCGTGTGGATCGACTGCAGAAGAGCAATCGCGATGAACGTCACCAGCACGGAGGAGCCTCCGTAGCTCATCAGCGGTAACGGCACCCCGGTGATCGGCATGATCCCGATGGTCATCCCCACGTTCACGAATACCTGGAACATCAGCATCGCGACGATGCCGCCCGCGATCAGTGTGCCGTAGAGGTTCTTGGCCATCATCAAGATACGTAACGATCGCCAGATCAGCAGCGCGTACAGCGATAGCACCAGTGCCGCGCCGACGAACCCGTAGGTCTCTCCGACGACCGCGAACACGAAGTCTGTCTGGTTCTCTGGTAGGAAGTGTAGGTTGGTCTGGGACGCATTCTTGGTGCCCCGGCCGGTCTTCTCGCCGGAGCCGATCGCGATCAGGGACTCGTGGATGTTGTAAGTCTGGTTCTGCGGGTCGCTCGAGGGGTTCAGGAAGCCCGTCAGGCGCTGCACCTGGTAGGGCTTGAGCACGTGCACGCCGAGCGCCGGCGCGCCCGCGAGCACGATCGCGATCGAGGCGATGAACATCGCCACCAGCGCGGTCAGCTGCTTCCACGACGTCCCCGCGACGAACAGCATCGCGAACCCGATCGTCACGTACACGAGCCCCGTCCCGAGGTCGGGCTGCGGGATCACGATCAGCGCCGGTATCAGGGCCAGCAGCATGATCCGGGCGGTGGTGCGCCGTTCGTGGAGCCTCCGGATCCGGTCGGCGGCGAAGGCCCCGAGCGACACGATCAGCAGGATCTTCCCGAACTCGGAGGCCTGGAACTGGAGGAACGGGAACGGGATCCAGCGGTGCGAGCCGCGAATCGCCGGCGTCGCGAACACGACGATGTTCAGCGCGATCATCAGCCCGTACAGGAAGAGCTTGTACTCGCGCAGCCGCGAGTAGTCGATCCGCGTCAGCACGAGCGCCAGCACCAATCCGACCGCGGCGTAGAGCCCCTGACGTTCGACGTAGTAGAGCGGGTGCCCCGGCACGGTTCCCCGGGTCGCGCCCTTCAGCGTGACCAGCGAGCAGGCCACGAGTCCGAAAGCCGCCAGCCACAGCAACGGGTCGATCGTGAGCAGCGACCGGGATCGGACCTCGGGCACCTCTTCGGTAGCCCGGATTGGGGTGACGGCGGGGACGGTGCTCACAGCGTCTTCGAGGATCCGACCTGGAACGGTCCGCGGGCGCCGTAGAACCACTGCGACAGGATCTGCCGCGCGGCCGGGGCTGCCGCCTGGGCACCGAACCCGCCCTGCTCGACCCAGACGACAACGAGGATCGGCTTGCTGGTCGCGGTGGAGGGCACGAAGCACACGTACCACGAGTAGTCCTGCTGGCCGGTGTACTGGGCGGTTCCGGTCTTGCCGTACACCTGCTGGGGGAAGTTTCCCATCACGTCATCGGAGGTACCCCCGGCGGTCTGCGCCGCATCGTGGAGACCCGTCCGGATCGCGTCGAGGTAGGTCGGGTTGAGGTTGAGGTGCCGCGCCGGGGGCGGCTCGATCCGCTGCAGGATCGTGCCGTCGGGCTCCTGCACGTCGAGGCCGATGTGCGGACGCACGACGGTGCCGCCGTTGGCGATCGCCGAGTAGGCGGTGGCGAGCTGCAGCGGGGTCACCTGCACGTCGCCCTGGCCGACCGCGAGGTTGATGTTGTCGCCGATCGACCACGGGCGGTTGGTCCCGTCCGCGATCCCGCAGCCGCCCGGCGAATGCTTCGGCTTGCCCTTGAACGGACCGGTCGCGGCGTCGCACTCGGACTCGAGGTGGTTGACGTGGTTGCGCCACCTCGGATCCGGCAGGTTCCCCGCCACCTCGCCGCCGATGTCGATCCCGGTCGGGCGGCCGATCCCGAATTGGCGCGCCCAATCCTGGAGCGCACCGCCGTTCGGATGGGAACTGGGATCGGCGTTCAACAGCGCGCCGAGGTTGTAGAAGAAGATGTCGTCGGACACGCGCAGGGCGTCGACCAGGCCGAGCACCCCGTTGGCGGCGCCGCCGGCGTTGCGGCGGCACTGCCCGTCGAGGCAGAACTGCCCGGTGTCGTCGTATGTGTCGCCGACGCTCCAGGCACCGCTCTGCAAAGCCGCGACCGCGGTGATCGGCTTGAACGTCGATCCGGTCGGACCGACGCTCTGGATCGCGCGGTCGATCAACGGGAAGCCACTCGACGGGTTGTTCAACTTTGAGTAGACCGAGGAGGACACCGGCTTGGTGAAGATGTTCGGGTCGAACGAGGGGTTCGAGCCCATCGCGTAGATCTCGCCGTTGTCGGGGTTCATCGCCACGAACGCGCCGCCGTTGGACGGCGGGCTCGAGCTGATCGCCGTCGCCAGCGCGTTCTCGCCGGCCTTCTGGAGTCCGACGTCGAGCGACAGCTTGAGGTTGTGGCCGGCGACCGGCTTGACCTCTGAGAGCGAACCGGTGAACCGCCCGAGCGCGTCGACCTGGACCCGGTCGGACCCGTCGGTCCCCTGCAGGTAGTGGTTGTAGTACCACTCGAGCCCGGATTGGCCGACGATCGACGTCTGCGGCAGCCCGTGGAACCGCCGCTCCTTCAGCTCCGCCAGACTGATCGGCCCGATCGTGCCGAACAGCTGCGCCGCGGTTTCATGAAGCGGGTAGGTGCGCAGCCAGATCGGCTGGACCTCGACGCCCGGGAACTGGAGCTGGTGCTCCTCGAGGTAGTAGAGGATCCCGTTCGATACGTCCTTCTTGACCGTCACGTTCGCGTACGGGACCTGCGCGTAGCCCTGCGCGACGAGGCAGCCGATCGGTGAGAGCCGGACCACCCCGTGGCCCGCGACCGGGCACTTCTGCTTCGACATTCGCATGTGGAGCACGTGCGCGAGCCGCCCGTACAGCCGCGCGTCCTTGACCGGCGTCTTCCCGATGTCGGTCGAGCTGAGCGCCACCGGCAGGTCGGGCGGCGAGATCTGCACGGCAATCGCCCGCTTGGAGTCCACCAGGATCGCGCCGCCGCGATCGAGGATCTGCCCGCGCGCCGCGGGGACGTCGATGTTGCGGACCCGGTTGACGCTCGCCTGCGCCAGGTACTTGTCGCCCGAGAGCACCTGCAGGAACCACAGGCGGAAGAAGATGATCGCGAACATCGCGAGCGCGAAGCTTCCGAGGATCGCTACGCGCAGCGCGAGCTTCGGCGTCAGCGGAGGACGCCTGTCTTCGGGGACGTTGATCATCGCGGGCCGGTGCGGGTCATCGTCCCGAGCCGCTGCGAGGGCCGCTGCAGCGGGCTGAGGCCGCCGGTCGTGTACGCGCGGCGGCGACGGCGGCGCGGGTCGGCCGGGAGCGCGGGCTCGATGATCCTCCGCACGACGGCGTACACCGGCAGCGCCAGCAGCGTGTTGACGAGCACCGCGATGAAGATCTGCTCGAGCAGCAGCCAGCTGACCGGCGCGTCGACGCCGAGCAGGAACTGGATCACCGCCATCCCGATCCCCGCGAACGCGGTCGCGGCCGCGCCCAGCGCCATCGGCACGAGTCCGTGCGAGGGGTCGCGGAGCTCACGCAGCCGCCCCGACCAGTACCCGATCACCAGGAACAGCAGCGACGTCACTCCGAGCGTCTGCACGAGCACCATGTCGACCAGCAGCCCGAGGGCGAAGCCCATGACCGCGCCGGCGATCGAGCCGGCGAGCAGCCCGACGCTCATCACGACCAACACCGTCAGGTCGGCGCTGATCCCGAAGATCGATATCTGCGACACCGCCGCGGCCTGGATGATCACGGTCACGAGCCCGAGCAGAGCGAGCCTGATCGGTAGCCGCAGCGACTCGCTCATCCGGTCTTGCCTCCGCTCGCCGCCTGGGCCCGTGCGGTTCCCGCATGGGGCGCGGTCAGCACCTGAACGATCGTGAAGTGGCGCAGGTCGGCCGCCGGTGTGACCGGCACCTCGCCGTTGTTGGCGAGGCTGTTGCCGACGCTCGCGACCTGGCCGATCGGGATCCCGGGCGGATACAGGTCCTGCAGCGGCCCGGACTTGAACCCGACCGTGACCACCTGCTGGCCGGTCTGGACCGGCGCGCTCGTCGGCAGATACTGCAGCTGCAGCTGGTTCGGGTTCCCGACGGCGGGAACCAGCACCCCGGTGTCGCCGCTCGTGTCGCTGACCTGGGCGGCGACGGCCATCGTGTGATCGGTGATCAGCGTCACGAACGAGACCGTCGGATCGACGGTCGTGATGTCGCCGACCAGCGCACCGTCGGCGGTAACCGGATCGCCCCGGTGGATGCCGTCATCCGAGCCCTTGTCGATCTCGACGGTCGCGTACCAAAGCGTCGGGTCGCGGGAGATCACGTTCGACGCCACCGGCTTGTACGCGGCCAGGCCGACGCTGTTGTCGAGGCCCACCTGCCGGCGCAGCTGCGCGTTCTGGCTGGCGGCGAACTGGGCCTGGTCGAGCTGCGCTTGGAGGTGCAGGACCTGCTTGCGGAGCTGACCGACCTGCGACTTGGCCTTGAACGTGTCCGAGAAGAAGTTCGCGACGTCCTTAAACGGGGAGAGCACCTTGCTGGCGCCCTCCTGAACGGGCGAGAACACCTCAACGATCCCTCGCTGAAGGGTGTGCAGCGGACTCGAGGGCGACTCGCCGAAGTACGCCGTAAGCAGGATCAGGGCTATCGCGACGAGCGCCGCTACGACGGCGCGCCGACGCCTGACTTGCTTGCTGTGCACGAGGTTCGTGTCTCCAAACTTTCGCTCCGGGGCTGATCGGCCCCCGGTTCCCGAAACCTAGTAGCGGTTGCGGCGGTTGCGTGAATTCTTGCTCGAACGGTGGATCGCTTCGAATTCCTCCAACGACCTCCCCGAGCCGACCGCCACACAGGTGAGCGGAGACTCGGCCAGATGCGCGGGCATCTGCGTCTCGTGACGCAGGCGCTCCTCGAGCCCCTGAAGCAGCGATCCACCTCCAGCAAGCATGATGCCACGATCCATGATGTCGGACGCAAGCTCCGGCGGCGTGCGGTCGAGCGTCTCCTTCACGGCATCGATGATCTGGCTGACGGGCTCCTCCAGCGCGCCACGGATCTCCTCGCTGGTCAGCACCACGGTCTTCGGCAGGCCCGAGACCATGTCCCGTCCCCGGATCTCCGCCTGGACCTCCTCCCCCGTCGGGTACGCCGAGCCGATCTCGAGCTTGACCTCTTCGGCCGTCTGCTGGCCGATCAGCAGCTTGTACTCGCGCTTGACGTAATTCATGATCGCCTCGTCGAGCTCGTCGCCGCCGACCCGGATCGACTGCGAGACGACGATCCCGCCGAGCGAGATCACCGCGACCTCGCTGGTGCCGCCGCCGATGTCGACGACCATCGACCCGGTCGGCTCCCCGACCGGCAGCCCGGCACCGATCGCGGCCGCCATCGGCTCCTCGATCAGGTAGGCCTGACGGGCGCCGGCGCTCAGACAGGCTTCCTCGACCGCACGCTTCTCTACCCCGGTGACCCCGGAGGGCACGCACACGACCACGCGCGGATGGGCCCACCGGTTCTGGTGGACCTTCTGGATGAAGTGCCGGAGCATCTCCTCGGTGACCTCGAAGTCGGCGATCACGCCGTCCTTCAGCGGCCGGATCGCCTGGATCGTGCCCGGCGTGCGCCCAAGCATCCGCTTCGCCTCGATCCCGACCGCGTGCACCTCGCCGGAGCGCGAGTCGACCGCGACCACGCTCGGCTCGGACAGCACGATCCCACGCCCACGGACGTAGACGAGCGTGTTGGCCGTGCCGAGGTCGACCGCCATGTCGCGGCCGCCGAATCCGGTCAGGTAGCTGAAGAAGCCCATGGACTGAAGAGAAGCAGGATCTGTGGGTAGGGGTAAGCGACGGCCATGACCGCGAGTCTCGGGAAGGACACGCTTCTGAGGCCAACGCCGCCGGCGGCCGAGTGTACTCGAACCAAAACCGTCTCGGCGCTCCCGCCGACCGTCGGATCGACATAAATCCGCTGCTAAACAGGGAAGTCCGTGACGAGTCCTGGGATCAGACCGAGCAGCGTCGCCACCGGGAGTCCGACGACGTTCAGGTAGTCCCCGTCGATCGCCGAGACCAGCGCCGCCCCACGCCCCTGGATCGCGTATCCCCCGGCGCGCTCGCGCCACTCGCCGCTGTCGACGTACCAGCCGACGATCCGCTCGTCGAGCGACCGGAACTGGACGCTCGTATTCGCCGTCGCGGCGCGGAGCTCGCCGGAGTCGACCACGCACACGCCACTGATCACCTCGTGCGTCCGGCCGGACAGTGCCTCAAGGGTCTCGCGCGCCTGCACGGGATCGGCGGGCTTGCCGTAGATCGTGCCATCAAGTAGCACGATCGTGTCGACGCCGAGCACGACCGAGCGCGGGTAGCGCTCGGCGACCCGCGCCGCCTTGCGCCGCGCGTTCTCGCCCGCGACGTGCTCGCCCGGCCCCTGCTCCAGCTCCTCCACATCCGACTCGACCACCGCGAAGCGGACGCCGAGCTGCTCCAGGATCGCCCGCCGCTGCGGCGAGCGCGAGGCGAGGACGAGCTCAGAGCTCAGGGAAGAACAGCCCCACTTCGCGCGCTGCCGATTCCGTCGAGTCGGAGCCGTGGACCATGTTCTGGCCGACCGAGATCGCGAAGTCGCCCCGGATCGAGCCCGGCGAGGCCTCGAGCGGGTTGGTGGCGCCGATCACCTGCCGCGCGGCCTCGACCGCGCTCTCGCCCTCGAGCACCATCGCGACCAGCGGACCCGACGTGATGAAGTCGACCAGCTCGCCGTAGAACGGCTTGCCCTCATGCTCGGCGTAGTGGCGCTCGGCGAGCCCGCGCTCCATCGTCAGGTGGCGCAACGCCGCGAGTCGCAGGCCCTTGCGCTCGAACCGGGCGATGATCTCCCCGGTGAGTGAGCGGGCGAAGGCGTCGGGCTTGACGAGGATGAGCGTTCGCTCCATGCGCGGCCGTCCTTTATTCGTTGGGTTCGGTCAGGAGGTCTGGCCGCGCTCGGCCTGGGCCGGCGCGGGACCGCTGCCCTCGGCGAGGCCGGCCACGGTCCGCTCTGCGCTCGTCTCGCGCCGCCGGCGCGTGCGACGGGGAGCGGGCGGCGGGGCGCCGACCTCGTTCTCGCAGAACGGGCAGATCTTCCAACTCGGGTCGAGCGGCTTCGAGCACACCGGACACGGGTCCTTGAGCTTGCGCATGCAGTTCGGGCAGCGCAGGAACTCCTTCTCGACCTCGTAGTCGCAGTGCGGGCAGAGGTGGTAGCCGAGCTCGGCGAGCCGCGCTTCGGCCGCCTGGATCTCAAGCTCGCGCTCACGCACGTCGTCGAGGTACTCGGGCGGCCTCACGATCATGTACACCAGCGTGCCCACGAATGGGAACAGCGACGCGGCGGTCGCGCAGCCGATAAGCATCGGATCCGAGATCCGCCGGCGGGCGTCGGCGTAGGTCCAGTAGACCAGCGCCAGCCAGACGACCACCAGGAACAGGATCAGCAGGTCGAGCGCGAGGTTGACCCCGCTGTTGCTAATGCCGAATAGAGCGACGGGAAGCATTCAGGTGGCGAGTGTAATGGTGGTCGGGCTCAGAACGTGCTGCTCGTCACACGCCGCTCTTGGTTCGTCAGCGTCGCCCGCATTCCTTTCAAAGGAATACGCGGCCGAACAGGTATCCGATTCCGAAGAATACGAGAATCACCACGGCCACAATCAACGCGACCAGGCCGACCATAGTCAGGAAACTCGGCTGGTCGTCGCGGTCGTTCACAGCGCCGATGCCCAAGTCGCTCCCGCGGGTCGCAGGAGGTCCGCGATCAGATAGATGGAACCGGTCGCGACCACTACTCCGTCGGGCCCTCTAAGGGTCGTGGCCAGCGTCTGGGCGCGCTCGAGCGCGGCGCGCGGGTCCGGCACGATCTCCGACTCCCGCGGCCCGCCGAGCTGACTCGCCAGCGACTGCAGCGTCGGGGGCGGCAGGGCACGCGGATTTCCGGTTCTCGTCAGCACGAGCGCTTCGCACAGCGGCAACAGCGCCGCGAGCATACCCGCGGCGTCCTTGTCGTCGAGGATCGAGATGACCGCGACCAGGCCCGACTGTCCGCGCTGCTCGAGGATCGACCGCAGCGACTGCGCAAGCGCCGCGCTCCCGTCCGGGTTGTGGGCGCCGTCGAGCAGCGTCAACGGCCGCTCGGAGAGCACCTGCAGGCGGCCGGGGACGCGCACCTCGGCGGCGGCGCGAGCAACGGCATCGGGGTCGAGCTCGCCGAGGTACGCCCGGGCCGCGCTGATCGCGACCGAGAAGTTCAAGCGCTGGAAGAGGCCGAGCGCTCCGACCTCGACCCCGGGGTCCGCGGGCGCGCGCACGATCGTCGCCCCGCGCTCCGCGGCGACCGCCTGCGCCACCGCCTCCGCGTCCGGATGCAGCCCCGGCCCAAGCACGAGCGTTCCCCCCGGCTGGACGACGTCGAGCTTCTCAGCGGCGATGTCGGCGATCGTCGGCCCGAGCCATCGCGTGTGCTCGAGTCCGACGCTCGTCAGCACCTGGACGCTCGACGGGATCACGTTGGTCGCGTCGTAGCGGCCTCCGAGCCCGGCCTCGATCACCGCGACCTCGACGTGCTGACGGGCGAGCTCGGCGTACGCCGCCGCGGTCAGCAGCTCGAACTGCGTGACGCGCTCGTCGCCGCCCAGCGATCGGTCGACCAGCTCGGCGGCGTGGGCCGCGCGCTCGATCGCGGCCGCGAACTCCGCCTCCGAGAGGTCCCGGTCCTGGACTCGAATCCGCTCTCCGAACGAGACCAGGTGCGGGGACAGGAACGCGCCGGTGCGCAGACCGTGCTGCTCGAGGATCGCGGCGATCATCCGGGTCGTCGACGACTTCCCGTTCGTGCCCACGATGTGGATCGAGTCGAACCGCCGCTCGGGGTGCCCGAGTGCGGTCATCAGCCGCCGGATGCGGTCGAGCCCGAACCGCATCCCAAACAGCTCTCGGGCGAGGATGTAGCGCTCGGCCTGCTCGCGGGTCACAGCGCCTCCAGCTCCGCGCGGAGCCGCTCGAGCTTCTCGCGCTCGGCGCGGACGACGTCGGCAGGTGCCTTCTCGACGAAGCCGCTGTTGGCGAGCTTGCGCTCCGAGCGCTCGATCTCCTGCTCGAGCGTCGCGCGCCGGGCGTCGCGCTTGCGCTCGGCCGCGCCGGTATCGACCTCCGCACTCGGAAGGATCTCGACGACGCCGCCGGGGACCGGCACGCTCGCGACCGGGTCGCCGCCATCGGACGAAAACGACAGCCGCGCGAGGCGCGCGAGGTGCTCCCGGGTGTCGTCGTAGCCAGACGCTCCGAGCCGCGCCGGCACGATCGCCCCCGCCCGCACCTCGGAGAAGTCGCGCCACGCGCGCATCGCCTGGACCGCCTCGATCACGCGTCCGACCGCGCTCTCGGCGCCGTTGTCGACCGACGCTCGCTCGAGCTGGATTCCGGCGGCGAGCAGTCCCTTGGCGCCGGGAATGAAGCCGTAGATCTCCTCGGTGACGAACGGAATGATCGGGTGCGCGAGCGCAAGCGTCCCGACAAGCACGTGCAGCAGCGTCGCCGCGACTTCCGGCTCGCCGGCGCGCAGCCGCGGCTTGACGAGTTCCAGATACCAGTCGCAGAGCTCGCCGTAGACGAAGTCGTAGAGCGCGAGCGCCGCGTGCGAAAAGTCATAGCGCTCGATCCGTTCGCCGATCTCGTCGGAGGCCCGTTCGAACCGCGACAGGATCCAGCGATCCTCGACGGCCACGGGCGCGAGCGCGGGCCGGGCGTCGGGAGCGACTCCGAGCAGGATCAGCCGCGCGGCGTTCCACAGCTTGTTGGTGAGCTGGAGGCCCTGAGCGATCCGCTCCTCGCTGAAGCGCACGTCCTGCGAGGAGGCCATCGCGAGTAGGCCCCATCGCAGCGCGTCGGCGCCGTAGGCCGGGAACGCACCTCCCTCCGCGAACACGGGCGGCCGCGGTCCACCCTCGATCAGGTCGAGCGGATCGATCCCGGTTCCGAGCGACTTCGACATCCGCCGCCCGTCGGGAGCCTGGATGATCGCGTGGATGTGGACGTCCGAGAACGGGGGCTCGCCCGTGAACTCGAGCCCCATCATGATCATCCGCGCGACCCAGAGGAAGATGATGTCGCGCGCTGTGACGAGCACGTCGGTCGGGTAGAACGCGCGGAGCTCGGGGGTGCGGTCCGGCCAGCCGAGGGTCGCGAACGGCCACAGCGCACTCGAGAACCACGTGTCGAGTACGTCGGGATCGCGCTCCCACCCCTCGCCGTCGGGCGCGCTGACGCCAACGTATGTCTCATCGCCGCGGTACCAGACCGGCAGCCGGTGACCCCACCACAGCTGCCGCGAGATCACCCACGGCCGGATGTTCTCCATCCAATCCATGTACACGCGGGTGTTGCTCGGCGGGTGAAACCGCACCCGTCCCTCGCGGACCACCTCGATCGCGGGGTTCGCGAGCTCGTCCATGCCCATGAACCACTGCAGGGAGACGAGCGGCTCGATCCGCTCGCCCGACCGCTGCGAGAACGGGACCGTGTGCTCGTAGGGGTCCTCGCGTCGGATCGACCCCTGCTCGCGGAGCTCGGAGACGACCGCCGCGCGTGCCTCCATCACCGTCATGCCGCGGAAGCGGTCGGGCGCCGCGGCGGTGATCAGCCCGTCCTCGCCGATCACCGAGATCTGATCGAGCCCGTGGCTGCGGCCGATCGCGAAGTCGTTGGGGTCATGTCCCGGGGTGATCTTGAGTACGCCGGTCCCGAACTCCGGCTTGACGTAGTCGTCTTCGATGATCGTGAGCTCGCGGCCGACCAGCGGCAGGATCACGGTCTCGCCGATCAGTCCGCGGTAGCGGTCATCCTCGGGATTCACCGCGACCGCCGTGTCGGCCAGCATCGTCTCGGGCCTCACCGTCGCGACCGTGACCGAGCCGTCGCCGTTGGCCAGCGGATAGTCGATGTAGAACAGCGTGTCGGTGACTTCGCGCTCCTCGACCTCGAGGTCCGAGATCGCCGAGCGGCTGCCGGGGTCCCAATTGACCATGTAGCGGTCGCGGTAGATGTAGCCCTTCTCGTACAGCGCCACGAACACGCGGGCGACGGCGTCCGCGTAGTGCGCG
Organism: uncultured Solirubrobacterales bacterium; assembly: GCA_963788565.1. GTDB lineage: Bacteria > Actinomycetota > Thermoleophilia > Solirubrobacterales > Solirubrobacteraceae > Palsa-465. Next base: position 414,503 of record CAWBHJ010000005.1, read on the forward strand.
TCCAGCGTGAAGCGCTCGTCGTCGTAGTCGCACGACGCGCCAAAGCGCTTCAGCTGCCCGATGATCTGCCCGCCGTACTGCTCCCGCCACTCCCACACGCGCGCCTCGAACTGTTCGCGGCCGATCTGCTCCCGGCTGGTGCCCTCCGAGACCAGCAGCCGCTCCACCTGGGTCTGGGTCGCGATTCCCGCGTGGTCGGTGCCGAGGATCCACTTCGTGCGCTGGCCACTCATCCGGTGGCGGCGGATCAGTGCGTCCATCACCGCATCCTGGTACGCGTGTCCCATGTGCAGTGACCCGGTGACGTTCGGCGGCGGGATCGCGATCGAGTAGTTCTCCGCCGCCGTTCCCTCCGCCGGCGGGTGAAACAGCCCGGACTCCAACCACCGCGCCGCGATCCTCGGCTCGACCTCCGCGGGGTCGTACCGGGTCCTCGACTCGAGCTCCGAGCTGTGGCGATCGCTCATGGGAGCGTGAGTGTAGGTGGGCGCCGCCGCTGAATGAGTACCGTTGGCCGCGTGTCGAGCACGGCCGTCACCCGGTCGAGGGGCCGCCCGCCGGCGGCCACCAGGGAGGAGTTCCTCGAGGCGACCAAGCGGCGGTTCCTCGCCGGCGAGCGGATCGACGTTCAGGCGATCTGCGCCGAGCTGGGACTGTCGCGAGCCACCGTGCACCGATGGTGCGGATCGCGGGACGCGGTGATCGGCGAGGTGATGGTGGGGCTCGTGACGCCGTTGTTTCGCCGGATCGCGCGCGACGGCCGCGGCCGCGGCGGCAAGCGGCTGGTCGGCGTGTTCGAGCGCCAGCTCCGGGCACTTGCCGGCGACCCCGCGTTTCGGCGGTTCCTCGGGCACGAGCGCGACGCCGCCCAGCGGATCCTGACCGCGCCCGACGGGATCGTCGAGCCGCGCGTCGTCGAGCTGCTCAAGGAGGAGATCGACCGCGAGGTGGCCCGCGGCTACGAGCCGCCGTCGGACCCGGACGTGATCGCGTACGCGATCGTCCGGATGGGCGAGTCGTTCCTGTACGCCGACGCCTCCCGCGGATTCCGTGGGGACTTCGACCGGCTCCGCGCCGTTTACGCCGCGCTACTTGGCGTCAAGGCCTAGTTTTTGGTACAAGTTTCGAGTTCGTACCAAATCGGTACTGAGGATCGACGAGGATGGTGCGAGCCGGGTCTTCGACCAAGTGCCGGCCGCATCCGGTAACGGCTCGCATCGCGCTCGTGATCCTGCTGATAGCGGCGGCGACGGCGGCAGGGGCGCCGTCGCCGCCGCCCAGCAGGCCAACCTCTCGCCCTACTGAGCCGGGCCCTCGAGTGCCACGCGCAGCCCGGCGATGTCGGGGGCGCCGAACACCACGCGGTCGCGGGTCGCGACGTAGACGAGCTCGATGTTGATACCGGCCTTCGCGATCCGCCGGGTCAGGTCGGCGAGCACCCCCGGACGGTCCTCGACGTCAACGACCACCACCTCGCGCTCGCGGGTGACGGCGATGTGCGAGATCGCGAGCAGGTGCCGCGCCGCCTCGGCGTGCGGGACGAGGATGTGCAGCTCGGCCCGCTGTCCGGTTCCGATGCAGGTCGCCGCGGCGATGTTGACGCCGGCGTCGCTGATCGCCGCCGCGACCTCGGCCAGCGCGCCGGGGTTGTTGTCGAGCTCGATCGTCAGGTCGTACGCCATCGCCTCCGGGCTCCTGCTGGGAACCTATTCGATCCGGAAGGCGTCTGACAGGGCGGCGTCCCGGGCGAGTGGCGGCTGTTCGCGCTCAGCTGACGTCGTCGGCATAGCCGGCGCGAGCGAGGCGCCGCGCGCCGGTCCGAGCTAGGTTGAGCAGCAGCACGGCCGCGGTGCGCGATTGAGACTCGATCAACTCGTGCAGCGACCGCTCGCTGATGCTGAGCACGCTCGCTCCCTCCGGGCCCGCGTCGACATCGAGGGTGCGCGCTTCGCGCGTGAAGAACGCCACGTCCCCCACGACTTGACCCTCGCCGCAGCCGCGGATGCGCCTGTCGCCGTCGTGGACGTCGAGCTCGCCGCTGAGCACGACGTAGACGTTGCGCGACGCCTGTCCCTTGCGGATCAGCCCTGCGCCGGGATCGAGCTCGAGGATCTGGCTTCGCTTCAGCAGGTCGTTGACCTCGTGCTTGCCGAGCCCCGCGAACGCGTTGGTCGAGTCGGGACGCTGCGAGCTCAGCCGCGCGAACTCCGTCGACCATTCGGCACTGAGATCCAGCGGGCGAACCGGCGGCAGCTCGGGCAACCGCTCCACCACCGCCTGACGTGTGCCCGGCTCGAGCGTCCCGCCGAGCCCTCACGCCAGCAACGGCGAGCCGATCTGCTCGAGGTACTGCTGGTCGTTGATCAACACCAGCGGAAACAGCACGTCGGAGTTCGCGCTGTGGAACGCGCCGCAGTAGCTCCGAAAGCCGAGGCTCGAGTACAGCCCCAGAAGATGCGGTTCGCAGTCGCAGAACGCAAGCTGGAGCTGGTTCTCCGCCGTCGTCGTGACCACCGCGCGCATCAGCTCGATCGGGACGTCGGATCCGCGCTGCTCGGGCGAGACCATGAAGCGCGTGAATACGACCATCTCCTCGGACGGAATCAGATCGAGGAATGTCTCCAATCTGTATTCGTCCCGGAGCTCTGGCGGGAACGGCCCGTCGCCGCCCAGCGTCAGGCGCAGCGTCCCCACGATCTCGTCGTCGATCGTCGCCATCAGCAACCGCGAGGTCTCGTCGACGTCGTCGGTGAGCTGCTTGCGGTCGTGGTCGGCTTCGTCGCTGAAAAGCCCGCCGAGCTCCTCGACGTAGATCTTGTAGCGCAGCCCGAAGACCTGCTCGCGTTCGGCCGGAGTCGATGCCAGCCGAACGAGTGTGGCCAACTTCTACGCGGCTTCTTCTTCGGGCGCGGCGACCGTCACGAGCGTCGGCGGGACGTCCTTCTCGATCGTCTCGCGCGTCACGACGCACTTGCGGACGTCGCGGCGAGAGGGCAGCTCGAACTGGACCTCGAGCAGTACCTCCTCGATGATCGAGCGCAGGCCGCGCGCGCCCGTCTCTCGCTCAAGAGCCTTGTCGGCCACCGACGTCAGCGCGTCGTCGGCGAATACCAACTCGATCCCGTCGAACTGGAAGAAGCGCTGGAACTGCTTGACCAAAGCATTGCGCGGCTCGGTCAGGATCTGCATCAGCTCATCCCGCGACAGCTGGTGAATGGCTGACATCACCGGCAGCCGGCCGATGAACTCGGGGATCAGCCCGTACATGATCAGGTCCTCCGGCAGGCAGTGCTCGAACATCTCGCCGAGGTCGCGCTGATCCTTGGTCTTGATTGACGCGCCGAAGCCGATTCCCTGGTGGCCGATCCGCCGCTCGATCACCTTGTCGAGGTTGGCGAACGCGCCGCCGCAGATGAACAGCACGTTGGTCGTGTCGATCGACAGGAACTCCTGGTGGGGGTGCTTGCGCCCGCCCTGCGGCGGCACCGATGCCGTCGTCCCCTCGAGGATCTTCAGCAGCGCCTGCTGGACCCCCTCGCCGGACACGTCGCGGGTGATCGACGGGTTGTCGGCCTTGCGCGCGATCTTGTCGACCTCGTCGATGTAGATGATCCCGGTCTCGGCCTTCTTGACGTCGTAGTCCGCGGCCTGGATCAGCTTCAGCAGGATGTTCTCGACGTCCTCGCCGACGTACCCGGCCTCGGTCAGCGCCGTCGCGTCCGCGATCGCGAACGGGACGTTGAGGATCTTCGCCAGCGTCTGCGCGAGCAGCGTCTTGCCGCAGCCGGTCGGCCCGAGCAGCAGGATGTTCGACTTCTGCAGCTCGATGTCGTTCTCATCGGACTGCATCATCTGCACACGCTTGTAGTGGTTGTAGACCGCTACCGACAGCGTGCGCTTGGCCTGCTCCTGCCCGACTACGTATTCGTTCAGGACGTCGTAGATCTCGCGCGGCTTGGGGAGGTTCTCGATGTCGAAGCTCGGCGGGGCGGTGAGCTCCTCGTCGATGATCTCGTTACAGAGATCGATGCACTCGTCGCAGATGTAGACGCCTGGCCCCGCGATCAGCTTCTTGACCTGCCGCTGACTCTTGCCGCAGAAGCTGCAGAGAAGCTGTTCGTTGGAGTCCGTGGGACGTGCCATGTGCTGCCCTCTCCAGAAGTCGGCTCGCGGCGACTCGTGGCACTAAGAGTAGACGCTCAGTGCTGCGAGATCACCCGGTCGATGATTCCGTAGTCCTTCGCCTCCTCGGCGCTCATGAAGTAGTCACGCTCGGTGTCCTGGCGGACCTTGTCGATCTCCTGGCCGGTGTGCTTGGCGATGATCTCGTCGAGCCGCCGGCGGACGTCGATGATCTCCTTGGCGTGGATCTCGATGTCGGTCGCCTGGCCCTGGAACGCGGATGACACCTGGTGGATCAGGATCTTCGCGTTCGGCAGCGCCATCCGCTTGCCCTGTGCGCCGCCCGCCAGTAGCAGCGCGCCCATCGACATCGCGATCCCGACGCAGATCGTCGACACGTCGGGCTTGATGAACTGCATCGTGTCGTACACCGCCAGGCCCGCGTAGACGGATCCACCGGGCGAGTTGATGTAGATCGAGATGTCCTTGTCCGGATCCTCGGACTCGAGGTGCAGAAGCTGCGCGACGATCAGGTTGGCGATCTGGTCGTCGATCGGGGTGCCGAGGAAGATGATCCGCTCGTTGAGCAGTCGGCTGTAGATGTCGAACGCCCGCTCTCCACGGGAGGTCTGCTCGACAACCATCGGTACCAGTGGGCTCATCGTCCTCGCTTCTTTCGCTTCCTCTAGCGGATTCCTGCCGAATGTAGCAACGGGCCCGCGGAGGCCTCAGAGGTTCGTCAGCTCCCCGGGGTCCACAACTGCCCCGAGCCCTTCTCGCCCTCCTCCTTGCCCGGCTGCCAAAGCTTCTCGCGCGCCTTCGCCTGTTCGACCGGGATCGGCTTCGCGTCACGCACGAGCAGCTCGAGCGCCTGGCGGGAGGCGACGTCCTCACGGACGCGCTCGAGCCGATCGTCGGCGCGCAGCCGCTCGATCAGCTCGTCGACAGGCGCGCCGGAGCGCTCGGCCGACGGCTCGAGCGCTTCGCGCACGTCGTCGTCGGTCGGCTCGATGCCCTCGGCGTCGACGATCGCGGCGAGCACCGCCTCGCGCTTGAGCGCGCGCTCCGCGTCGGGTTCGGCGTCGTGCGCGAGCGTCTCCTCGTCCTTGCCCGCGATCTGGAGGTACGCCTCCTTCGAGATCCCCTGACGCGCGAGCGCGGAGAACGTGTCCTCGAGCATCTCGTGAGCGCGGGCGTGGACGAGTTGCGCCGGCACGTCGACGTCGGCGTTGTCGACGGCGGCGTCGAGCACCGCCTGCTCGAACTCCCGCTCGATCGACCGCTCGTCGGCCTCGCGGAGCCTGCCCGCGATGTCCTCGCGCAGCTCTGCCAACGTGTCGAAGCCGCCGGCGTCGGAGGCGAACTCGTCGTCGAGCTCAGGCAGCCGCTTCGACTTGATCTCGCTGACGTCGACGTCGAACTGGGCCGTGCGGCCGGCCAGCTGCTCGGCCTGGTAGTCGTCAGGGAACGTGACCTCGACGTTTCGCTGATCGCCCGCCGTCGCCCCGGTCAGCTGCTCCTCGAACCCGGGGATCAGCCGGCCGGACCCGAGCTCGATCAGCTGGTCTCGTCCGGTTCCTCCCTCGAACGGCTCGCCATCGATCGAGCCCACGTAGTCGATCACGACGTGATCGCCCTCCGCCGCGGCCCGCTCGACGGTGTCGAGCGTCGCGAACTGGTCTCTCAGGCGGTCGAGCTCCTCGTCGATTCGCGAGTCCTCGACCTCCGGCTCGCGGCGGCCGACCTCGAGGCCCTTGTACTCGCCGAGCTTCGCGGCCGGGCGGACGCCGATCTCGATCGAGAACGCCAGCGGCTCGCCCTCGCCTGGGAGCGAGGAGACATCGAGCTCGGGCTGTCCGACGGGCGCGATCCCGGCGCCCTGGATCGCGTCCGCGTACCAGCTGCCGAGGTGAGTGCGGAGCGCCTCGTCGAGCACCGCCTCGCGCCCGAGCCTGCGGATCACGATCGGCGGGGGGACCTTGCCCCGGCGGAACCCCGGGACCTTCATCTGGCGCCCGAGCTGCCGCGCGGCCTCCGTGACGCGCCGCTCAACCTCCTCGGCCGGCACGACGGCTTCGAGCCGGACGCGCGACTCGGGGAGCTCGGTGACGTTTGTCTTGACACTTGGCATGGGCAGCAGACGATAGCTTGGCGCCGGTGCTCAAAGGCTTGGCAGGACGCCTGCTGACCGGCCCGGTCGCGTTCGCCGTGGCCGGTTTCACCGACATCGTGCTTTACGCGATCCGCTCGGCTGCCGATCGTGTTAAGCAACGGTGGTGATCGGCGCGCGTCACAGAAAGGCTCTCTACCATCCCCCCGCGATGAGCCGCTGGCGAAAGGTTCTCGCGGCGGTGGGCCTCGTCGTCGCGATGGCCTGCGCGCTGCCGACACACGCGTTCGCGTCGAGCACCCAGCAGACCTCGCTGCTCGACGACGACCAGCTGATCTACGTGCCGACGCAGCACATGCTGCAGACGCTTACGACGCTCCACACGCTCGGCGTCGACACGGTCAAGGTCTCGCTCGTGTGGCAGCTGATCGCGCCGAACGCCAACTCCACGAAGCGTCCGGCCAATTTCGACGCGACCAACCCGGCCGACTATCCGCCCGGGGCGTGGAGCCGGTGGGACACGCTGGTCGACGTCGCCCACGAGCTCGGGATGAACGTCTACTTCCTGGTGATCGGGCCGGCGCCGCTATGGGCGGTCCCGGCGGGCAACCGGAACGCAGGCCAGGGCCCCGCCGTCGGGTGGATGCCCAACCCGCGCGACTACCAGGACTTCGTCGAGGCGGCGGGAACCCGCTACAGCGGCACATACGATTTCTCTGCGCAGGCCCCAGCGAGCTCGAGCGGGACGTCGATCATCCCGGGCGTGACGATCCCCGGCACGACAGCGACGACCGCCTCGAGCCCCCACACGTCTCCGCCCCCGGCGCGCGTCAGCCAGTGGGGGATCTGGAACGAGCCGAACGAGCGCTCGTGGATGAATCCGTGGTACCGGAAGGGCCCGCACCACCGGCAGATCCTGCTGCAGCCGAGCGACTACCGGAGCCTAGTCGACGCCGGCTACAACGGCCTGTCCGCCAGCGGCCACGCGACCGACACGATCCTCGTCGGCGAGACCGCAAACCGGGGGATCATGTCCCCGGTGCCGTTCATGCAGGCCCTGTACTGCGTCGGCTCGAACGACCGGCCGCTTCGAGGCAAGGCGGCGACGGGGTTCGCCTGCCCGACGAAGGGACCCGCCTCGAGCTTCGTCAGCCAGCATCCGGGCCTGTTCAAGACCGGCTACGCGCACCACCCGTACGGGTTCGAGGCCGCGCCCAACCGCCGCGACCCGAGCAAGGGCTACGTGACGCTCTACAACATCCCTGCGTTCGAGCGGACGCTGAACCGGATCTTCTCCTCATACGGTTCGAGCCGTCCCGGCGGCGTGCCGCTGTACCTCACCGAGTGGGGCTTCAAGACCAACCCGCCGAACCCGTTCATCCACACGACGCTCGCGCAGCAGGCCGCGTGGATCAACCAGGGTGAGTACATGATGTGGCGGTGGCAGTACGTCAAGGCGTATACGCAGTTCCTGCTCGTCGACAGCCCGCCGAAGCCCCATACGAAGAAGGGCAGTGCGCTCTACTGGAGCACGTTCCAGACGGGCCTCGAGTTCCAGAACGGCACGCCAAAGCCGTCGTTCGCCGCGTTCCAGGTGCCGATCTGGCTGCCGACCGCGAAGCACGGCTCGGGTCGGGCGGTCTGGGGCCAGTTCCGGCCGGCCGTCCACACGACGACGCAGTACGGCCTGATCGACTTCCAGCCGAAGGGCTCGAGCACCTGGAAGCAGCTCGCCGCCGTCCAGACCGACAGCACCGAGGGGTTCGTGTACACCCACGTCACGATCCCCGGCCCGGGGGCCGTCCGCCTCGACTGGGTAAGCCCCTCCGGCTCGGTCTCCTACAGCCGGACCGTCCCTGTCAGCTGACCAGCGCGCGGAGTTCCCGCAGGGCGACGGGGAGCGTCGTCGTGTCGTAGATCCGGGCCGTCCTGATGTCGGCCGCGGTCGCGAGCCACCGCTGGATCGCGTCTTCGTGAGCCTCCCACCACACCTCGATCGCGCGCTCGGCGCCGGCATCCCCGGGGGCGCCCGACAGCACCTGCGCGGTCAGCCTCCGGTGGATCGCGGTGAGATCGTCACGCAGCGCTGCGCGGGTCAGCGACTCCCACCGGTTCGTCCGCGGCAGCTCCGTGATCCGGTCGCGTAGCCAGTTGACCTCGAGCTGGGCCCCGAGGCCGAAGTGGGCGTCCATCACCAGCCGCCTGTCGGCGTCGACCTCGATCGCGACGGCGACGACGTCGAAGGCCGCCGGCAGCCACCGCATCCCCGCGGCCCGCGCCGCGAGCCGCGCCGGCACGCCGGCGTCCCGCAGCCGTGCCAGGTCGGTCTCGAACCGATCACGGCCGGCGTCGTCGAGAACTTCCGGGAGCGACTCAGCCAGCAGCCGCGCGCCGGCTTCGAACCGACGTGCGGTCTCGCCGATCCGAATCGGGTCGGTCTGGTTCTCGACCAGCCACCGGGTCGCCCGTTCGACCAGCCGCCTGCCCTCGATCAGCATCTCGATCTGGATCTGCGCGTCAATCTGATTGTCGAGTCCCTGAACCGCATCCCAGAACGACCGCATCTCGAACACCTCTCGAGCGACCGCGTACCCGCGGGCAAGCAGCACCGGCGAGGCGTCGGTCTCGTCGGCGACCCTGAACGCGAACGTGGTCCCGACCCGCTCCACCAGCTGGTTGGCGAGCGCCGTCGCGACGATCTCGCGACGCAGGCGATGGTCGCGCATCTCCTCGGCGTAGCGATCGGGCAGCGGCTGCGGGAAGTACCCCTTCAGATCGCCGAACAGGTCCTCGTCATCGGGTAGGTCCGACTCCAGCAGACGGCCGAACAGGAAGATCTTCGCGTACGCCATCACGATCGCGAGCTCGGGCGACACGAGGCCCTGGTGCGCGGCCTTGCGGTCGGCGATCTCCTCATCGCTCGGCAGGAACTCGAGCTCGCGCTTCAGACCCGCGACCTGCTCCAGGCGCCGGATCAGGCGCGCGTGGACGTCGATCATCCCGGGCGCCTCGGCCCGGTCGAGGCTGAGCGCCTGCGTCTGGGTGTAGGAGCCGTAGCGGACCTGCTCGGCGACCGCGTCGGTCATCTCGACCAGCAGCTCGTTGCGCTGCTCGACGGTCAGCTCGCCGGCGGCGACGAGCCCGTCGAGCAGGATCTTGATGTTCACCTCGTGGTCGGAAGCGTTGACCCCGCCGACGTTGTCGATCGAGTCGGTGTTGATCGCGCCGCCCCGTTGCTCCGGGCCGCCGGCGATCGCGTATTCGATCCGCCCGCGCTGGGTGAACCCGAGGTTCCCCCCCTCGCCTACGACCCGGCAGCGGAGCTCGCGCCCGTCGACGCGCACCCCGTCGTTGGCCTTGTCGTCAACGTCGGAGTTCTCCTCACTGCTCGCCTTCACGTAGGTGCCGATGCCGCCGCCCCAGAGCAGGTCGACCGGGGCGCGCAGGATCGCGCGGATCAGCTCCGGCGGCGTGCACTCCTCGGCGTCGATCGACAGCGCCTCAGCCACCTGCGGGGTGATCCCGATCGACTTCTGCTCGCGGCTGTGCACACCGCCGCCCTCGGAGATCGCGCTCGAGTCGTAGTCGGCCCAGGTGCCCGTCCCACGCTCGAACAGGCGCTTGCGCTCGGCGAAGCTGCCCTCGGGGTCGGGGTCCGGGTCGAGGAACACGTGGCGGTGGTCGAACGCCGCGATGAGCCTGATCTGGCGCGACAGCAGCATCCCGTTGCCGAACACGTCGCCCGACATGTCGCCGATCCCGACGACCGTGAACGGCTCGGTCTGGACGTCGACGCCGAGCTCGCGGAAATGCCGCTTGACCGCCTCCCACGCGCCCCGCGCCGTGACCCCCATCTGCTTGTGGTCGTAGCCGTGTGAGCCCCCTGAGGCGAACGCATCCCCGAGCCAGAAGTCGTATTGGCCGGCGACCTCGTTGGCGAGGTCCGAGAACGTCGCGGTTCCCTTGTCCGCCGCGACCACCAGATAGGGGTCGTCCTCGTCGTAGCGGACCACGCGCTCGGGCCCGACGACCTCCCGGTCGCGGATGTTGTCGGTCAGGTCGAGCAGCCCGGCGAGGTACAGCCGGTAACAGGCGATCGCCTCCTCGCGCAGCGCGTTCGGGTCCTCCGGCGGCCGCTTCAGAACGAATCCGCCCTTCGCGCCGACCGGCACGATCAGCGCGTTCTTGATCATCTGTGCCTTCGCCAGGCCCAGTACCTCCGTGCGGTAGTCCTCCGGCCGGTTCGACCACCGGATCCCGCCGCGCGCCACCTTCCCGCCGCGGAGATGGACTCCCTCGAACCGCGGCGAGTAGACGAAGATCTCGAACCTCGGCCGCGGCTCAGCCACCGCCGGCACGGTCTCCGGCTCGAGCTTGAACGACAAGTACTCGGGCGGGGCGTCGGACTCGTTGCGGAAGTAGCTGGTCCGCACCGTGGCCCGGACGACCGCCAGGAAGTTGCGCAGTATCCGGTCCTCGTCGAGGCGCGGCACGCCATCGATCGCCTTCTCGATCGCCGTGTCGAGCCGCTGGGCGAGGTCCGAGCCCGACCGGTCCGGGTCCAACTTGGCAAGGAACATCTTCACGAGCAGCCGGGCGATGTCCGGGTGACCCACCAGCGTGCGCTCGATGTACACGTCGGAGTACGCGATCCCGGCCTGCCGGAGGTATTTCGCGATCGCGCGGAGCACCGTCACCTCGCGCCCCGGCAGCACCGCCGCGAGCACGAGCGCGTTCAGCCCGCCGTCCTCGAGCGTTCCGCGGCGGGCGTCGAGGAACGCGGCTTCGAACAGCCCCCTGACCGACTCGACGCCCTCGGCCCGCAGCCGCAGCCCGAAGTCGTAGATCCACACCGGGTCCGATCCCTCCGGGTCGATCCGGTACGGGCGCTCGTCGACGACCCGCGCGCCCATGTGCTCGAACGTCGGCAGCACATCGGACAGCGAGACGTCGCCGGTGCTGTAGAGCTTGCATCGCAGCGCCTCGCCGCCGGGCTGCCCAGGGCTGTACAGATTGATGTTCGCCCCTTCGCCGTCGCGCATCTGCTCGAGGCGGGCGATGTCCCGCACCGCGGTCGCGGCGTCCGTGTCGGAACGGTAAGCCGGGCGGAACGCGTCCCGATAGCGCCGGTAGAGCCGGAGCCCCTGCTGCTCTCCGTGCTCTGCGACCAGCGCGGCCCTGAGGTCGTCCGTCCACGCGCGAATCAAGCGCACGAGGCGGCCCCCGAGCGCCTCGAGGTCGTAGTCGTCCGGGACGCCGTCCGTGCACCGCATCACGTAGGTGACGCGAGCGAGAACCGATTCCGACAGATGAACCGTCCAGTCGAGCTGGCGGCCCGAGAACGCCTCGAGCAGCACCCGGCCGATGCGCTCGCGGTTGTCGGTGTTGTAGCGGTCGCGCGGAATCGTGACCAGGCAGGAGACGAACCGGTCGAGCGGATCGCTCCAAACGAACAGTCTCACCCACGGCCGCTCGCCGAGGCCGAGCAGGCCGATCGCGATCTCGAACAGCTGGTCCGCCGTGATCTGCAGCAGCGACTCGCGCGGCAAGGTCTGCAGGATCTCGAGCAGGTCCTTCCCGTCGTGGCTCGCAGGCGGGAACGCCGCGCGTTTCAGGACCGCCTGGACCTTGCCGCGCACCACCGGGACCTCGAGCGGGCTGGTCCGGTAGGCGGTGCTGCTGTAGAGCCCCAGGAACCGATGCTCGCCGACGACCTCGCCGTGCTCGCCGAACCGCATGACGCCGATGTAGTCCAGGTACGCAGGGCGGTGGACCGTCGCACGCGAGTTGGCCTTGGTCAGGATCAGCGGGTTGCGCGAGCGCGCGAGCTCGATTGCATTCGGGCGCAACGGCTTGAACGACGATGCCGGCCGGAGCCGCAGGATCCCTAGCCCGGAGCCCTCGATCGCCTCCACGCCGACTTGGCCTCCCCGCCCGACCAGGTCGTACTCGCGATACGCGAGGAAGGTGAAGTGGCCATCGGCAACCCACTTCAGGTACGCGACGGCCTCCCCCACTTCGGCCGATCCGTTCCTCGGCGCGCCTCGCTCGAGCCCTGCGGCGAGCTCGAGCATGCGGTCGCGCATCTGGCGCCAGTCCTCGACCGCGGCCCGAACCTCGTCGAGCACCCGCTCGATCCCGGCGCGCAGCTGCTCGAGCCGCTCGGGGTCGGGCTCCCGCACGACCTCCGCATGAAGCACGGACTCGGCGATCGCGTCGGGCGCCTCGGCGTCCGACGCGATCACCTCGAGCATCCGGCCCGCGGCGTCTCGCCTGACCTTGATCACGGGGTGAATCACGAGGTCGATGCTGTGGCCCTCGCGGCCGAGCTCGATCGTGACCGAGTCGACGATGAACGGCATGTCGTCGGACACGATCTGCGCCACCGTCCTCGGCGACTGGAAGCCGTCGCGCTCGACCGTCGGGTTCAGGACCCGCAGGTTCGTCTCCCCCGGACGACGGATGCGCGCCAGCCGCCACTGCGCGACGCCGGACCCATACAGCTCGTCCTCGCTGCGACGGGCGAGGTCCTCGGCCGGCACCCACCGGTAGTACTGCCTGACGAACGGTTCGCAGAGCGCGGCCTCGTCCTCCGGCAGCTCCTCTCGGATGCGCTCGAGGACGGCCTCGACCAGCTCCGATCCGAGTCGCTCGGCCTTGACCGCCATCGCGAAAACAGAGCCTAGCTCCGGCGCGGGCCGAGCGTGCCGGAGTGGCGTCTGAGCGCGCCGAACGGCGTATCCTGCCGGCCATGAGGGAAGGCGCCTCGCGGGCGGCCGTGGCAGGACGGCCGCCGCAGGACGACGATGACCGTCTTACCGCTCCTGCGGAGTCGATTCCGCGGCGCGATCCGACCGCGCTCACGCTCGGCGATTGCTGGCGCTCGTTCGTCCGCCGGCCGAGTCCCCCGCTGCTTGGGGCCGCGATCGTCGCCGCGCTGACGCTACGGCTCGCGCTCGGCAACTGGGACTGGCGCGACGCTGTCGTCGCAGTCGGGGTGATCGCCGCGACGCCGGTGGTCGAGTGGGCGATTCACGTGTACCTGCTGCACGCCAAGCCGATCCGGGTCGGGCGATTCCAGCACGACCTGATCGCCGCCCGCGAGCACCGCGCCCATCACATGGCGCCCGCCGAGATCGACGGCGTGCTGATCCCGACCTACGCGGTCGCGATCTTCCTACCGTTGATTGCGCTCACAGTCTGGGCGTTGTCGTTTCCGATCCACGCGGTGCTCGGCGGCGACCGCTTCGCGCACGCGGCGACCGGGCTGCTGATCAGCTACGTGATCCTCGGCGCCTATGAGTGGTGTCACTTCCTGATCCACACGCCGTACCGCCCGCGTCGCGGCTACTACCGCTCGATCTGGCGCGGTCATCGCCTGCACCACTACAAGAACGAGCACTACTGGTTCGGCGTCACCTCGACGGTCGGCGACCGGATCCTGCGCACCGCTCCGGAGCAGTCGGACGTGCCGAAGTCGAAGACGGCGCGGACGCTCGGCGCCGAGGCCGGCTGAGCGCGCGGCTCAGCCGCGGACGGGCTCGGCCCTGATCACCGCGCTTCGCACGATCGCGTTGACGACCGCGGCCATCGCGGGGCGCAGCTCGCGCACGTCGCGGCCCTGCTGCGCGGCGATCACCATCAGCTCGCGGACGCCACCGACGACCATGATCGCCTCGTCGAGGCCGAGCGGCCCGGCGTCGAGCCCCGGCCGCGCCCGGCGCGCCCGCTCAACGAGCTCGACCATCTGCCGCGCGAACAGCTCGACCCCTGCGAGCTGGAGCTCGGCGCCGCGCGCGCCGAGCGCCGGCAGCTCGCGCACGAACGCCTGGTAGAGCGCCGGCCGGGAGACGACGGCGTCGAGGTAGGCGCCGAGCGCCTGGTCGACCTGTTTCTCCCACGGCGCCGACGCGTCCGTCGAGGCGGCGATCGCCGCCATCACCTGGTCGTTCGTCTTGCGGAACAAGGCGAGGAAGCAGTCGGCCCGGTCGTGAAAGTGCTCGTAGAAGGTGCGGCGCGAGGTCCGCGCGATCCGGACCACGTCGGCGACGGTGGTCTCGCCGTAGCCCCGTTCCTCCACCGACGCGGCCATCGCCGCGATCAGCCGCTCGCGATGGTTGTTCTGCACGCTCAGAGTTTGGCGTGCAACACAACTTCCCCGCCGCGCCCAGGAATCATCGTGACGTTGCGCTGCCTGGCGCGCTCGGGCGCGGGGTCCGCCGCGCCAAGGTCGGTGCGCCTGGCGATCGCCGCGAGCACGATCTGCTGCTCGGCCATCGCCAGGGTCGCGCCCAGGCACCGGCGGATGCCGCCGCCGAACGGAATCCACGTATACGTCCCGGGCTTGCGGACCGCTCGGCTTCCGGCCTCGCCTGTTCGGTCCGCGCCCGGGTCATCCGGCTGCTTGCGGCCTAGAAACCGCTCGGGCCGGAACGCGTACGGCTCCGGGTACACGTCGTCGCGATGGTGGACGTTGATGATGCTGAGTGCCACCGGGCTCTGGGCGGGAACGACGTACCGCCCGAGCCGCCACGGCCGCTGCACGAGCCGGACGACCATCGGGATCACCGGGCGGGCGCGCATGCCCTCGTAGATCGTCGCCTCGACGTATGCGTCCGCTTCGTCCTCGGGGCCCGAGCGGAGCACCGCGCGCAGGCGATCGTAGGCCGCGGGGAAGCGGACAAGACGCTCGAATGTCCACGCGAGCGAGTTGGCGGTCGTCTCGTGCCCGGCGAGCACGAGCGTCGCGAGCTCGTCGCGCAGCTCGTCGTCGCTGAGCGCCTCCCCGTCCTCATCGCGCGCCTCGAGCAGCAGCGACAGGATGTCGCGACGGTCGCCGTTCGCGCCGGCGGCGCGCCGTTGCCGGATCACCTCGTAGAGCAGCTTGTCGCTCCGGCTGAGGACCATCCGCAGCAGGCCACGGGGCTCCGGATGGCCCATGTTCTGCAGCTCGACGAGCGTCCAGTAGGGCCGGGTCGACATTCGCAGGAAGGTCCTGAGCGTCTCCTTCAGCCGGTACTCGAGCGTGTCCGGCCGCACGCCTCCGTCGATCCCGAAGATCCCGGCCATGATCACGTCGAGCGTGACCGCCTGCATCCGCGGCGCGAGCGCGAATTTCCTGCCGAGCTCCCACCGGTCGATCTCCCGCTCAGCCACCTCGCGGATCATCTCGACGTATTGCTTCACCGCCTCGCCGTGGAACGGAGGCAGCAGCAGCTTGCGCTGACGCATGTGCCGCGGGCCGATCAGGTTGAGCACCGAGTTCGGCCCCAAGATCGGCCGCAGCGGGCTCTCCGCCGTGGCGGACGGCGCCTCGTCGGGCTTGGCGGTGAACACCGACTTGATGTGGTCGGGATGGCAGGTGACGACGAACGCGTCCCGGCGGGTCGGAAGCTGCATCCGCCAGACGTCGCCGAACCGCCGCTGATTGTGGAGGTTGAACCCGATCGGCCTGAATCCGAAGCCGATCGCCTGGGCGAGCCCGGGCAGCTCGACAGCGGGCGGAAGCTCGATCGGCGTGTCGTGGTCGACGGGGCCAGCGGGCGACGGTGGCGCGCCCGCCTCGGGCGGTTGCGGCCGAGCGCCCGGCGCGTCTGGCGCGACGGCCTCCTCGGTCGGTGAATCGGTCACCGCGGACATCGGTACGTGAATGTACCAGAGTCACGACCTGGCGCGCGCAACCTCCAGAAACCGGCCGCAGAGACCGCGCCCGAGCTCGTTCCAGCCCGCGATCCTCGGGCGCGACGCGGCCCTCAGCGTCTCCCGGTCGGCGTCGTGGTCCTCGATCCAGGCGTCGAGGTCCGAGGCCGCGACCTCGGCGTGAAACTGGATCCCCCACGCCATCTCGTCCACTCTGAACGCCTGGACGCAGCTCTCGCTGCGCGCGAGCGCGACCGCGCCGGGTGGCAACGCGACCTCGTAGCTGTGCCATTCGAGCGCGTCGAAACGCGGTCCGAGCGGTCCGATCAACGGATCATCCGCCGCCGGATCGACCGTGCTGACCTCGTACCAGCCGATCTCAGGGGTGCGCGAGCGACGGACACCGCCCCCGGCCGCCTCCGCCAGCAGCTCGGCCCCGAGACACATGCCCAGCAGCGGCACGCGGGCCTCCAGCAACCGGCCGAGCAGCTGCAACTCGTCGGCCAGCCACGGATGCTCGCGGCGCTGATCGGGGTCCATCGACCCACCGAGCGCGATCACGGCGGCGTACTCCTCGATCGGACGTGGCGGTGCGGGCTCGTTCGGGCGCGACCACTGGTCGAGGTCCCCGCCGGCGCTCGCGATCGCCTCGGCGAACACGCCGGGGCCGGCATCGGCCTCGTGGACGATCGCGAGGATTCGCATCCGGACATCTTCGAGCTTCAGCACCGGCCCGCCGTTGCCGATACGCTCCCCGCGAGGGGCAGTGGTGGTGCGATCCGTGCTGACAAACAAGGTTCTCTGCTGCTGCGCCGCGGCGGCGGTGGTCGTGTGCGCGCCGGGGGCGGCGTTGGCGGTGAGCACCGCCAACAGCGGCGTCGTCGCGGTCGCGGCGGGCGCGCGCGTGATCGCGCACGGCACCATCAAGGGGAGCGTCGGCGAGATCGACGGGACGTCGTTCACGGTCCAGACGGCGGGCCGCCGGATCGGCGTCGTCAGCGCGCTGATCGCGACCGCCAACCGGATCCTCGGCGAGGACACGCCGTACGTCTACGGCGGCGGCCACTCGTCAGCCGGAAACGCGAGCGTCGGCATCCCCGGCCCGGGCTACGACGGCAAGCGGATCGGGTTCGACTGCTCGGGGGCGGTCGGCGCGGTACTGGCCGGGGCGGGGCTGTGGACGTCGGGCTCGGGCGTCCCCCGTGACGACGGGATCATCATCCAGCTCCGCCACCAGGGGATGATCGCGCCAGGCGTCGGCAGGGGCCCGGTCGAGGTGACGCTCTGGGACCACCCGACGGTCCACATCTTCATGAACATCAATGGCCGCTATTTCGGGACCTCCGACGGCGGCGAAGGCGCGGACGCGGCCGGCGGAGCGGGCTGGCTATACGACGGAGCGCCCGACACCTACAACCCGGCGTTCAAGCCCTACCACCTCCTGCCCTGGGTGCTGAAGAGCAGTACCGGCTCGGGCCAGAGTCTGGGGCTGCAGGTGGGGTCGCGAGACCTGGTGAGCGGCCTGGTGGCTGGCGAGAAGGTGAGGGTCCACTACAAGGAGCTCTCGTCGGGGACGATGATCGCGAGCGCCGTCACGTTCCCCGGCTCGGTGAGCACGACGGGCACGGTCGCGTCGCTCGCACCCGACGGGACCTACATCACGCTCACCACTCCGAGCGGCGCGACCCGCACCATCTCGACCGCCGGGAGCGCGGAGCGGCTTCTGGCCGGCGTCGTCGCCGGCGACAACGTGCGCGTCCGCTACTCGAAGGTCGGCTCCCAGCTGATCCTGCACGCCCTCACGATCAGGGCCACGCCCGTCACGACGACGACGCCGACCACGACCACGACCACGACCACGCCAACCACCACGACCGGCGCCGCGCCACCGCCTACCAGTAGTTCCGGTGGATCACCTCTCGGGCCGGGCGGCGCCTGACCGGGCCGAACCGCCCACGAGGCCACCCCACCGGCACCACCGCGAACGTATTGACGTCCTTGGGGATCCGGAGCTCGCGCTTCCACTCGTGCTCGAGCATCAGGTGCCAGACCGTGATCACCGCGCCGAGCCCGAGCGCCCGGGCCGCGAGCAGCAGGTTCTGGACGCCCGGATAGACCGACGACGCCTCGCCGAGCACCCCCGCGCGCGGTCCTCTGGCGATCAGCCGCGCGGCGTCGCCCGGTGAGAACGAGCGGAGTAGTCGCATCGTCGTCGCGGGGTCGACCGCCGTCTTGCGATAGCACGCGACGATCACCGCCGGCGTCTCGTGGAAGTGGTCGCGCTGGTACAGGACCGCCTCCCTGATCCCCTGGTCCTGGGCGGCCGGCGTAACCCGGCCGATGCTCGCGACGTACGCGTCGACGCTACGGGCCCACAGGCCGGCGAGGCGGACCATCACCTCGCGGTCGGTCACGACCACGAACTCGTAGGACTGCAGATTGGACCCGCTCGGCGCCCAGGTGGCGGCCTGCACGAGCCGCTCGAGCAGCTCATCGGGCACCGGGTCGGGCTTCAGGCGCCGCATCGCGCGCAGCGTCGAGAGCACCTCGAAGATCGGCGCGTCCTCGCCGACGGCGGGGCTGGGGGTGGCGTCGGTCACGCCACGGAACGATGGCGAATTCCGTCCGCACATGCGACGCGATTCGCCATCGTTCACGCCCGGAGGCGCGCGGCGCCTACCCCGGCACGACCAGTACCGGGCACGGGGCGATGTGCAGCAGCCGCTGGGTGACGCTGCCCAACAGCAACCCGGCGATCGCGGTGTGGCCGCGGGTGCCGATGACGATCAGGTCTGCCCCCTCCTCCTGCGCGACCCGCGCGAGCGTGTGCGCGGCGCCGGTCGCACCCCCCTCGACAACCTTGACGTCGGCGTTGACACCGTCCTTCGCCAGCTCTGCGACCTGGCCCTTGATCTTGACCAGCCGCTCGTCATCGTCGAGCTCCACCGGAGGCGCTCCGTGGCTGCCAGGTCCGACGAGGTACTCGACGCTGTGCACTGCCAGCAGCGAGCCGCCGCTCTCGGAGGCCAGCGATCGCGCCAGCTCGAGCGCCCGGTCCGCGTGCTCCGATCCGTCCGTCGCCCAGATGATCTTCTTGAACATTGCCCGCTACTCCCCGGTCGCGACGGCGTCCACCACCGCCAGATCAATAGGTATGACGACGATACCTCTATGCGGGAAGCGGTTGCAAGGTCCGGACGCGCTCTCCCTTCGGATCGAACAGCGGCTCGCCCACGACCTCACCGGCGACGGAGCGGCCGAAGATGTCGATCACGACCTCGGTGCCCTCTGTCACGTCGACCGGCAGGTACGCGTACGCGATCGACCGCTCGACCGTGTAGCCGTACCCGCCGCTCGTGACCCTGCCGCAGACCGCGCCGGAGACGCTCACCGGCTCGTTACCGAGCGCCACCGACCGCGGGTCCTCGAGCACGATGCACCCCAACCGCCGCTCCGGCTCGCGCTCCGCAAGCGCCTCTGACCCGATGAACCGCTTGTCGTCGCGGACGCAGAATCCCAGCCCCGCCTCGTGCGGCGTCTCGTCGGGCGTGATGTCGGCCGCCCACACCCGGTAGCCCTTCTCGAGCCGCAGCGAGTCGATCGCCCGGTAGCCCCCGGCCACCAGGCCGTGCTCGCGGCCCGCCTCCCACACCGTCTCCCAGAGGCCGGCCCCGTACTCCGTCGGGCAGTACAGCTCCCACCCCGCCTCGCCGACGAACGTCACCCGGAGGGCCCTCACCGGAACGCCGCCGACCGCGAGCTCGCGCATCGACATGTAGGGGAAGTCGAGCTGGTCCGGAGTCAGCCCTGAGAGGATCGCCCCCGCTCGCGGCCCCCACAGTGCGAAGCAGGACCACGCCGAGGTCACGTCCCGGAGCGCGACGGACCCATCGTCGGGCAGGTGCGAGCGGATCCAGCTCGCGTCGTGGTTTCCGAACGCGGTGCCGGTCACGATCTGGAACACGTCCTCGGCAACCCGGGTGACGGTGAAGTCGCACTCGATCCCGCCGCGCCGGTTGAGCATCTGCGTGTAGGTGATCTTCCCGACGTCGCGGGCGACGCGGTTGTCGCACAGCCACTCGAGCGCATCCGCGGCGCCCGGCCCGGACAGTTCGAGCTTCGCAAACGAGGACTCGTCGAACAGACCCGCTGCCTCGCGCGTAGCGAGATGCTCGGCGGCGATCGCGGGCGACCAGTGCCGGCCAGCCCAACCGCGCGGGCGCAGCGACTCGTCTCCGGCGGCCTCGTTCGAGGCGTACCAGTTGACCCGCTCCCAGCCGCCCTTCTCGCCGAACGCGGCGCCGTGGCGCGCCGTGCCAGCCGTACGCGCTCGACGTGCGCAGCGGCCGCCCGGCCTGGCGCTCGTGGCCCGGGTAGCGGATGTCGTAGTAGGTCTCGTAAACCTCCCTCGCACGCGCGAGCGTGTACCGCGGCGAGCGGTAGTGGGCGCCGAACCGCCGGATGTCCATCTCCCACACATCCGACGACGGCTCGCCGGCGACGATCCACTCCGCCATCAGCTTCCCGATCCCGCCGGCGCCCGCGAGTCCGTGGGCGCAGAACCCGGCCGCGACGAACAGGCCGCGGACGTCGGTCTCGCCGAGGCAGAACTCGTTGTCGGGGGTGAACGCCTCGGGTCCGTTGATCAGCCGCGTGACGCGCACATCCTCCATCGCCGGCACGCGCCGACGGGACGCCAGCGCGATCTCCTCGAACCGCGGCCAATCCTCTTCGAGCAGCCGCCCGTTGAAGTCAGGCGGAATCCGGTCGAGCTGACGGTCGTCAAGCGACCACGGAGCGCTGCGCCGCTCGTAGCCGCCCATCACCAGCCCCGCCCCCTCCTCGCGGAAGTAGATCAGCAGATCGGGGTCGCGCAGCGTCGGGAGGTGCTCGCCCGGGGTCCGCTCCCGGAACGGCTGCGTCACGAGGTACTCGTGCGCGAACGGGACGACCGGCACGCGGACCCCGGCCATCCGCCCGAGTTCGGCCGCGAACATCCCGCCGGCGTTGACGACCACCTCGGCCTCGACGTCGCCCCATTCCGTTCGCACGCCCCGGACCCGGCCGTGATCGACGTCGATTCCGGTGACCCGGCTGTGCGTGAACACCCGGCATCCGCCCTGACGAGCGGCGCCGCTCAGCGCGTAGGTCAGCATCGACGGGTCGAGGTAGCCGTCGCTCTCGAGGTACGAAGCGCAGCGGACGCCGTCGGTCACCATCAGCGGGAACCGCTCCTGGGCCTCGGCCGCCGAGAGAAGCTCGAGCGGCAGCCCGAACGTCTTCGCCCACGCGACCTGTCGCAGCACCTCCTGCTCTCGCTCCGGGGTGCATGCGAGCCGGATCCCGCCGCACTGCACCCAACCGCAGTCGAGCGTCCGGTAGAGCGCGACCGAGTCCATCATCAACCGCGTCAGCGAGACGCTACCGCGCAGCTGGCCGACGAGCCCGGCGGAGTGGAACGTCGAGCCGCTGGTGAGCTCGTTCCGGTCGAGCAGGATGACATCGCGTTCGCCGAGCGCGGTCAGGTGGTACGCGATCGACGCGCCTCCGACGCCGCCGCCGACGACCACGATCCGGGCCCGGTCGGGCAGCTCACGCGGACGCGGCATCCAACCACTCCTCGAATTCCTCGCTCGATGCGTGGCGCTCGAGCCGCTCGAAGTGCCGCTCCGCGTAGGCACCGAAGTCGAATTCGAGCTCGGAGATCACGCCCTGGATCACGCCCCAGGCGGCCTCGCGCGCGTCGGACATGAGCCGCATCAGCCGGAGCGCCGCGACCCCATCGGCCGTCGGCCGCTCGCCGAAGTAGGCGGTCAGCAGTCGGATCTCGGCGGCGTCGTCGAGCTCGCAGTTGACCGCGAAGTTGCCGAGGTCGAACAGCCGGTGGCCCATGCCGGCGTACTCCCAGTCGACCAGCAGGACCGCCCCGTCGTCGCCGACCGACAGGAAGTTCGCCGCCAGCAGGTCGTTGTGACACGGGACCGGCTCGGTCAGCGGCAGCGCCTCGCCGATCCGCTTCGCGAGCCGGCCGGCGTCCGCGTAGCGCTCCGGGACGGATCCGCCGTGCCGGCGGACGACCTCGGCGTAGCGCTCAAGCAGCTCTGGCACCCAGAACGTGACCCCGAGCGCGATGCCGGAGTCGTGGAACTTGCGCAGCGGCACGGCCACCGCCTCCGGCACGGCGCGGAGCGCTGCAGGCGTGCCAGGGACGCCGTCCGCGTACTCGGTCACCAGGCACTCGTCATCGCCGGCGACGACCGGCGGCGCGAGCCCGAGCCCGGCGGCGGCGGAGTTCGCGATCCGCTCGGCCCGGCGGCTGATCCCGAGCAGCGAGGTGTCCTTGCCGGGCAGCCGGACGACGCAATCGCACACGCCGAACGAGACGCGGTAGTTGCGGTTCGTGATCCCGCCCTCGAGCGGACGCGGTCCCTCGGTGATCGGCCCGAGGCGCCGCTCGAGCCGCCCCAGGACGCCCCTCAGCTCACTCATGGCGGAAACCTAGCGCTTAAGGGCCGGGTCCTATACCTTCACTTCCGTGGCGGCGACGGACGCCAGAGCGGAGAGCTCGATCACGCTCGAGCAGCTCAAGGCCCAGGTCAGCGAGGGCGTGGTCGACACCGTGCTGCTCGCGATCACGGACATGCAGGGGCGCCTCCAGGGCAAGCGGCTCACGGCCCGGCACTTCGTCGACGAGGTCTCGCACCACGGAGCCGAAGGGTGCAACTACCTGCTGGCGGTCGACGTCGAGATGAACCCCGTCGACGGTTACGAGATGGCGTCGTGGGAGCGGGGGTACGGAGACTTCGTGATGCGCCCCGACCTCGACACGCTGCGGCTGCTGCCCTGGCTCGAGGGCACGGCGCTGTGCCTCGCGGACGTCGAGTGGGAGGACGGGTCCGAGGTGCTCGCGTCGCCGCGGCAGATCCTCAAGCGCCAGCTGGCCCGCCTCGCCGAGCGCGGCTGGAGCGCAAACGCCTCGACCGAGCTCGAGTTCCTCGTGTTCATCGACAGCTATGAGAGCGCGTGGCGGAACGGGTACCGATCGCTGGAGCCGGCCAACCTCTACAACATCGACTACTCGCTGCTCGGAACCGCCCGCGTGGAGCCGCTGATCCGGCGGATCCGCAACGCGATGGATGGCGCCGGCATGGCGGTGGAGGACTCGAAGGGAGAGTGCAACCTCGGCCAGCACGAGATCAACTTCCGCTACTCGGACGCGCTGCGGATCGCCGACGACCACTCGATCTACAAGAACGGCGCCAAGGAGATCGCCGCCCAGGAGGGGATGTCGATCAGCTTCATGGCGAAGTTCAACGAGCGCGAGGGCAGCTCGTGCCACATCCACTTCTCGCTCGCCGAGATTGGAGACCCGCCCACCCCGCTGTTCGCCCGCGATCGCCCGACGTTCGACGCCTTCCTCGCCGGCCAGCTCGCGTGCCTGCGCGAGCTCACGCTGCTGCTCGCTCCGAACGTCAACTCCTACAAGCGCTACGCGGCGGGCTCGTTCGCGCCGACCGCGGTCGCGTGGGCGCCCGACAACCGCACTTGCTCGCTGAGGGTCGTCGGATCCGGGCCGTCGTTGCGGTTCGAGAACCGGGCCGGGGGCTCCGATCTGAACCCGTACATGGCGCTGAGCGCGCTGATCGCCGCCGGCCTCAGCGGGGTCGAACGGGGCCTCGAGCTCGAGCCACCGTACGAAGGCAACGCCTACGAGGCGACGGACAAGCCGCGGCTCCCGAGGACGTTGCGCGAGGCTCGCGATTTGTTTGACACGAGCACCGTGGCGCGCGCGGCGTTCGGCGAGGAGGTCGTCGACCACTACGTCCATGCGGCCGACGTCGAGCTCGCCGCATTCGACTCGTCGGTGACCGACTGGGAGCGACTCCGCGGGTTCGAGCGGTTGTAGTGCTCGCCCCCGCAGACAGGGACGACCACTAGCGCGAGATGACGATCGCGTCGCTTCGGTCGGTCGCCTCGCTGGACACGGTGTTCGCGCCGGTCCGCTCGCAGACCGCGTTCGAGGAGACCGTCGAGCGGCTCGGCACCGCCATCAAGCTCGGGCTGCTGCCTCCCGGGACGCGCCTCCCGGCCGAGCGCGACCTCTGCATGAAGCTGGGAATCGCACGCTCGACGCTCCGCCAGGCGCTTGTCGCGCTGGCGCAGAGCGGCCACCTCCGCGCCGTCCGCGGCCGCGGCGGCGGTACGTTCGTCGCCGACCCGCAACCGCCGGCCGGGCCTCCCCCGGCGGAGCAGCTCGCGGCGTGGCGCGAGGTCTGCGACGAGCGGATGGCGGTCGAGGTGGGGATCGCGGTGCTCGCGGCCGAGCGCGCCGAGCCGGAGATGCTTGCGGCGCTCGACGAAGTGGTGGCCGCGCTGGACGGGATGTGCGAGGACTTCACCGCCTACCGGCAGGCGGACGTGCGGCTGCACGTTGGGCTGGCCGAAGCGACCGGCAGCGCCCGGCTCGTGACCTCGATGACCGAGGCGCAGGGGGCGATGACCGGGTTGATCTCGCTGATCGCACACCCGCCGGAGGTGCTGCACTCGTCCAACGACCAGCACCGGCGGATTGTCAGAGCGATTCGCCGGCGTGACGAGGCTGCGGCGGCGCGGGAGATGGCGAAGCACCTTCGAGCGACCGAGCAGGTGCTCGCCGGACTGCTTCCCTTGACTTCCGTCGGGACCCGGGCGTAGGGTGCGCGTCTAAGGAAGGACCATCAGACCTTTACGAGGAGGGGCCGGATGAGCACCACAGTGGAGCCGCTGTCACCCGACGAGCAGAAACTCGCCGAGCTCGGGTACAAGCAGGAGCTCAACCGGGGTTGGAGCCGGTTCGCGAACTTCGCGATCTCGTTCTCGATCATCTCGGTCCTCGCCGGGTGCTTCACCACCTACGGGCAGGCGCTCAACAACGGCGGTCCGATCGCGATCTCGATCGCGTGGCCGATCATCAGCTGCCTGATCCTGACGGTCGCGTTCGGGATGTCCGAGCTCGCCTCCGCGTTCCCGACCGCCGGCGGGATCTACTACTGGGCCTCGAAGCTCGGCGGCGCCGGCTGGGGATGGTTCACCGGGTGGTTCAACCTGGTCGGGCTGGTCGCGGTCGTCGCGTCGGTCGACTACGTGTGCGCGGCGTTCCTGATGAACCTGCTCGGCCTCTACAACCTCCACTTCATCTTCAACTTCGGCAAGGCCGCCGCCGCCACCGATGTCCACTACACCGCGCACGTGATCTTCGCGCTGTTCGCCGTGATCCTGATCCTCCACGGCACGATCAACGCGTTCCGCAGCCATCTCGTGTCGCTGTTCAACGCCGTCTCAGTGTGGTGGCACGTGATCGGGGTCGCGGTGATCGTCGTGATCCTGATCGCGGTCCCCGCGCACCACGCCAGCATCGGCTACGTGTTCGGCCACACGATCAACAACTCGGGCTTCAAGGGCGGCTCCACCGGCGTCCCGTTCTTCTGGCTGTACGTTCTGCCGCTCGGCTTCCTGCTGACGATGTACACGATCACCGGCTACGACGCCTCCGCGCACGTGTCCGAGGAGACCCACGGCGCGGCCGAGTCGGCGCCGAAGGGGATCTGGCGCTCGGTGTTCTACTCGGCGATCATCGGCTGGATCGTGCTGCTCGCGATCACGTTCGCGATCCAGAAGTCACAGGAGGCGACGATCCTCAAGGCGAGCTATCCGTCGATCGCGATCTTGACGACCGCGCTCAGCTCGGCGGCGGCGAAGGCGGTCTTGCTGATCGCGGTCGTCGGACAGCTGTTCTGCGGGATGGCGTGCGTGACCAGCGCCTCGCGGATGACGTTTGCGTTCTCCCGCGACGGCGCGGTGCCCGGTCATTCGCTGTGGCGCCGGCTCGGGAAGAACCGGGCCCCGACCTGGGCGGTGCTGTTCGTCTGCGTCTTCGCCCTGATCATCACGATCCCCGCATACTTCCCGAACTCGAAGGGAAGCCCGGTCGCCTTCCTCGCCGTCACCTCAATCTCGGTGATCGGCCTCTACATCGCTTACACGATCCCGGTGTTCCTGCGCTGGCGCAAGGGCGACGACTTCAAGCCCGGCCCATGGACGCTCGGGAAGAAGTACAGATGGAACAACCTGATCGCCACGGTCTGGGTAGCGATCTGCGTGGTGATCTTCTGCCTGCCGTTCACCCCGGCCGGCGTGCCGTGGAACAAGGGCTTCACGTGGTCTTCGGTCAACTACGCTCCGCTTGTGACGATCGGGGTGATGGTTGCGGTCACGCTGTGGTTCCTGATCTCAGCGCGCAAGACGTTCAAGGGACCGATCAGGACGATTGACCAACCCGAGGTTGAGGCGGTCCCAAGGCCGCCGGCGGCGGGCACCTTGACGACGTAGCGGCACCATGAGTGACAGCCTCGCCGTAATCGAGCCCGCTACCGAGGCGGTGCTCGAAGAGATTCCGCGCGCGGGTATCGCGGAGGTCGACGCGGCGGTCGCGCGCGCCCGAGGCGCGTTCCCGGGATGGCGCGCGGTCGCCCCGTCAGACCGAGCGGCGGCGCTGCACCGGCTCGCGGACGCGCTCGCAGCCGAGCGCGAGGCGCTCGCGGTACTCGAGGCGCGGAACGCCGGCAAGCCGATCGGCGACGCCCGCGGCGAGATGGAGATGGTGGTCCAGACGTTCCGCTACTACGCGGGGGCGCCCGAGCGGCTGCTCGGCGACACGATTCCGGTGGCAGGCGGCCAGGCGCTGACCGTCCGCGAGCCGATCGGGGTGGTCGGGCTGATCGTCCCGTGGAACTTCCCGCTGGTGATCGCCTCGTGGAAGCTCGCGCCGGCGCTCGCTGCCGGGAACACAGTCGTTCTCAAGCCGGCCGAGCTGACGCCGCTGACGGCGCTCGAGTTCGAGCGGATCGCCGCCGCGGCCGGGATCCCCGACGGCGTCGTCAACGTCGTCGTCGGCCCCGGCAGCGTCGTCGGGCGGCGGCTCGTCGAGCACCCCGACGTCGCGAAGATCGCGTTCACCGGATCGACCGAGGTCGGGCGCTCGATCGCGGCCGGCGCGGCGACGACGATCAAGCGGGTGACGCTCGAGCTCGGCGGCAAATCGCCGAACCTCGTGTTTGCCGATGCGGACCTCGAGGCGGCGGCCGCGGCGGCGCCGACCGCCGTGTTCGGAAATGCCGGGCAGGACTGCTGCGCGCGGTCGCGGATCCTCGTGCAACGGACCGCGCTCGACGAGTTCATGACCCACCTCGAGGGGGCCGTCAAATCGATCCGCGTGGGGCAGCCGCTCGACGAGTCCACGCAGATGGGTCCGCTGATCTCCTCCGGGCAGCGGGAGATGGTGGCGTCGTTCGTCGACGGCGAGGCGCCGGTCGCGATCCGCGGCAGCGCGCCGGACGGCCCCGGCTACTGGTTCCCGCCGACGGTGCTTTGCCCGGTCGTGCCGGGCGCCCGAGTCGAGCGCGAGGAGGTCTTCGGGCCGGTCGCCGCCGTGATCCCGTTCACGGACGAGCAGGACGCGGTCCGAATCGCGAACGACACGATCTATGGACTGTCCGGGTCGATCTGGACGCGCGACGGCGCACGCGCGCTCCGAGTCGCCCGCGCGATCGACGCCGGCGTGGTGTCGATCAATTCGAATACGTCGGTGCGGGTAGCTACCCCGTTCGGCGGGTTCAAGCAGTCGGGCTACGGCCGCGAGCTCGGACCGCATGCGCTCGACGCATACACAGAGGTGAAATCGATCTACTACGCGACCGACGGATGAGCGGACCCCGGCTGGGCGACAAGGTGTGCGTGATTACGGGCGCCGCCGGCGGGATCGGCGCCGCGAGCGCCGAGCTGTTCGAGCGCGAGGGCGCCCGGGTCGTCGGCGTCGACATGCTCGAGCACTCCGTCGGCCAGCTCTCGCTGCAGGCGGACCTCTCCGACGAGCACGCCGTCCGGGATGTCTATACGCGCGCGCGGGCGGAGCTCGGGCGGATCGACGTACTTTTCAACAACGCGGGCATCTCCCCGAGCGACGACGCGTCGGTGCTCGAGACGTCGCTCGAGGCGTGGGAGCGCGTCCAGGACGCGAACCTCCGGAGCGTGTTCCTGTGCTGCAAGCACGGGATCCCGCACCTGCTCGACGGCGGCGGCGGCTCGGTGATCAACACGGCCTCGTTCGTCTCGGTGCTCGGGTCCGCAACCTCGCAGATCTCCTACACCGCCTCCAAGGGCGGGGTGCTCGCGTTATCCCGCGAGCTCGGGGTCGAGTTCGCGAGACGAGGCGTGAGGGTCAACGCCCTGTGCCCCGGACCCGTCGACACGCCCCTCCTGCGAGAGCTGTACGCGAAGGACGCCGAGCAGGCCGCTCGCCGGCTCGCGCACGTGCCGATGGGACGGTTCGCGCGCGCCGGGGAGATCGCCAGCGCGGCGCTGTTCCTGGCGAGCGACGAATCGAGCTACGTGAACGCGACCACGTTCCTGGTCGACGGCGGGATCTCGAGCGCGTATACGACGCCGCTGTGACGCGGCCCTGCGGCCGCCTAGGGCGCGGGCGTACGCATCCTCCCGGACCCACAGGCGCACCTCATTGAATAGTCAGGATGGGGTGACACAGTTCACCCACACCCCGATGAGCACCGCGTCACCGGCACCCGGAGTTGACGAAGACGCCGAGTCCGGCTGGCGGTCGCTGTTCCTGGGGGCGTTCAGGCGGTCGCGGAACGCGATGGTGCTGCTCGACGATCGCCGCTGCCAGGTGGATGTCAACGGCGCGTACGTGCAGCTGCTCGGCTACAGGCGCGCGGAGCTGATCGGACGGCCGGTGTACGAGCTCGTCGTCGGCGGCCCGATGATCACCGCGCGTCAGTGGCGAGCCCTGCTCGGACAGAGCCAGTTCACCGGCATCGCCGACTTCCGCCGGCGTGACGGGGGCCAGGTGACGCTCGAGCTCGCGGGTCACCCCGCGACCGTGGACGGGAAGCGGCTGGTGCTCGGCGTGGTGCTGGCGAGCAGCCGGCGCGGCCGGCGGTCACCCGCCCCTCCCCCGCCGCCCGGCGCGCCGCCGCGGCTGACCAGGCGTGAGCTCGAGGTCGTGCAGCTGATCGCGCTCGGCTCGAGCGGCCCCGAGATCGCCGACGAGCTCCACGTGACCCACAACACCGTCCGCTCGCACACGCGTAACGCGATGAGCAAGCTTCATGCGCGCTCGCAGGCCCAGCTGGTCGCGAAGGCTCTGGCCGAGGTGCTGTTCAAACCCGAGTAGCGGGAGGGGCCCGGCGCAGCAACCGCTGGCCGGACCCCGAGGCGGACCGGGGGCTATAGCCCGAGGATCCGCGCCTTCTGCTGGGCGAACTCATCGTCGGTGAGGATGCCCTGATCGTGGAGCTTGCCGAGCTCGGCAAGCCGCTCGGTGTCCTGCTGGGTGATCCCGCTGGACCCCGGTGCCGGTGCTGCGGCGGGCGGCGCGGTCGACGAGGCTCCCGCGTCGTAGGCCTGCTGCTGCTGCTCGGCCTGCTTGTTCGCACTGTGCTTGCCGATCGCGTACGCGCCGCCGCCGATGGCGGCCGCGCGCAGCAGCGGACGGCGGCGCATGAATGGCATCGCGGGCCCCCTACTCTTCGTCCGGGAGCGACAGCCCGAGCGCGACCATGATCTCCGGGGCCGCGGCGATTACCTTCGGACCGCCGACCTGCGGCGCGACGGCGCGAAGTACGCCGAGGATCTCCTCCGGCGTGACGCCGTCGTCGAGCGCGGCGGCGACCTGCCACGCGTACGATGCCGGTGGCGCGTCGAGCGCGATCAGGCTCGCGATCTTGACCAGCGCGAACGTGCGCGCATCCAGGCCGCTCAGCTCGCGGTTGGCCTCGCGCAGACCGATCACCGTGTCGAGGACGTCGGCGTCGCCCGCCGAGATCCCCGACAGCGTCTGATGAGTCTCTGCTCCGACTACACCCATGGTTCTCCTTTCGTCACGGAGCCGCTGCCGGCCCACCCGGGCCCGCAGCAGCGAATTTCGTCTTCTCTACGAAGCGGCCTGCTGCGTCTCGGGGTTAAGCGCGTCCTGCAGCTTCTTGGTGTCCTCGTCGGACAGAGAGGTACGGACCACGGTGCCTCCGTACTGCTGCAGAGCGGCGACCGCCTTGTCGGGAGTCGCCTGCTCGATCACCATGAACAGCGCCGAGGTACCGGGCTTGACGTAGTCGCGCACCTGCTCCTGGAACGCCTTGTCGATCCCCTTCTCGCCGAGGTGACCGAACAGCGCTCCAAATCCGGCGCCCATCGCGAGCCCGGCGAACGGGACGAAGAAGAGCAGCCCGAACAGCAGCCCCCAGAAGCTGCCCCAGATCGCGCCGCCCCCAGCGGAAGCGCCGCCGTGGGTGGTGTGAACGTGGTATTTGCCCTCGAGGTCGCGAGAAATCGACGCAACCTGGTCGGCTTGGATTACGAGCTCCGACTCGAGCTGCTGAACCGTCTGTCTCGCTTGATCGGCCGTCCCCTGATCGGGATAGCCGATTGCGACGAGCGTCGCCATCGTCAGTTCTCCTTTCGAATGCGTACCTGTCCCGCACGGTCCGCCGGGCTCGATTCATTGCCGGTGCTCGCCGCGCCGCGATCAAGCTTGCGGTACGAACGCCGCACGCTCATCACCCGAATCGGATGAGCGTGCGTAGTTCTCGGCCTCGAGCGCCCGCCGGCGCGCGCGCCGCCGGGCCGCGATCGAGAGGCTGGGGGACTCGACGACGACCGTCCGGGCCATGATGTCGAGCAGCCCGCGGCGGCGGCGATCGAACAGGATCAGCAGGTACCCGGCGAACAGCGGCAGCGCCGACAGCACCGCACCGACGATGCGCACCAGCGCCCACCGCGGCTTGACGCGACTGCCGTCGACAGCCACCACGCGGATCCGCATTATCCGGTCGCCCAGCGTCTCGCCGGTGGTCGCCCAGAAGCCGACGAAGTAGACAATCGTCCACAGCACGTACGCCACGGCCCCGATCACGATCAGCACGTCCTTCGCCGTGGTGGTGATGTGAAACAGCGACAGGATCAGCGAGGCGCCGAGCGACACCAAGAGCGCGACCACGTTGATCACCGCCGCGTCGATCACGAGCGCAATCACGCGCGTCACGAGCCCGATGTATCCGGTGTCCTCCTTCAAGACGGATCCCGCCGGCGAATCAGGCGGTGGGCGATCCGCTCGAGCCAGTCGTCGGCCTTGCGCGTGCGCCGGCGCACCTCCTCGCCGACCTGATCCGCGAACCCCAGGCCCTGTTGGCTGATCGCCGCCGTCACCGCCGGGCTGTCGGCGACCTCATCGACCAGCCGCCACAGCGCGGCGCTGGTCAGCAGCCGATCGACGAACTCGTCGAACAGCCCGCTGTCGAAGAAGTCCGCGATCAGCTGCTTGCCGCCGTCGCTTTCGAACGCACCGCGAAGCCCACGCTGCACGTGCTCGCTCTCGAGCGCCGTCGACAGCAGCGCCTCGAGCTCGAGGGCGGCGGCGTCCGTGAACGGACGCAGCGTCGCGGCGGCGGCTCGTCCGCCGATCCCCCCGAGCGGGCGGAATGTCCGCGAGCGCTGGTTGTCTTTAGGGTCCTCGGGCATCGCGTCCCGACAGCGATCCTCGCACCTGGCCCGGCGGCTTCTCTCATCCCATTCGGGCGATGCCCCGCGGACGCACGCTCCGCACGATTCACGCTTGTGAGCGACGCGCCATCGACCGAACCTGAAGAGCAGGCCCCGGCGCAGGACGAAGCCGGAACCGTGACCGGCGGAGGGGAAGCCGCGCCCGAGTCACCGGCACGGTCGCCGATCTCCAAACGCCGGCGGTGGCTGATCAACGGGCTGATCGTCTTCACCACCGTGCTCTCGATCTTCGCGATGCTCTCGGTGTGGGCCAATCGCCTGCTGTTCAACCCCGACAACTGGGCGAACACGAGCACGCAGCTGCTTGCGAACCCGGCGATCCGGAGCCAGGTATCGAACTTCCTCGTCGACCAGCTCTACAACAACGTAGACGTCGCCGGCCAGCTCGCGTCCGTGCTGCCGCCGCGTCTGAAGCCGTTGGCCGACCCGGCGGCCGGAGCGCTCCGCACCGGTGCGGTCAAGGCCGTCGACGGAGCGCTGCAGCGTCCGAGGGTGCAGGCGTTGTGGACGAATGCCAACCGCCGCGCCGATCAGCTGCTGGTCACGATCGTCAACGGCGGCCATGGGGCGGTGAGCACCACCGGTGGGGTGGTGACGCTCGACCTCCACGAGCTGCTTCAGAACGTTGCCTCGCGGCTCGGCACGCCCGGAACCCTGGTGTCGAAGCTCCCCCCCGGCGCCGGCCAGCTGACCCTGTTCAAGTCCGACAGGCTCAGCCTGATCGAGGATGTCGGCAACGGGATCCGCAAGCTCGCGCTGCTGTTCACGATCCTGGTGCCGCTGCTGTGGGTACTCGCGATCGTGCTCGCGCCCGGCCGCAGGCGGCGCACGCTGCTGTCGATCGGCTTCTCGATGGTGATCGCGGGGCTGATCGGAGTCGCCGGGCGGCACATCCTGCAGACGGCGATCACGAACACGCTTGCGAACAACGAGGCCGCCCGCGAGGCGATCCGGGCGACGATCGCGATCGGGACCGCGATCCTCGCGGAGATCGCGATCGCGTTCATCTTCGTCGGTGTGATCGTGATGCTCGCGGCTCTGTTCGCGGGACCGGCGCGGATCGCCGTCGCCTGGCGCCGCGCGATCGCGCCGTTCCTGCGCGAGCGTCCCGGCTGGACCTACGCGATCGTCGGCCTCGGATTGCTCGTGTTCTTCATCTGGGAGCCGATTCACTCCGCCGGCACGCTCGTCGGGATCATCGTCTATACGTGCCTGGTGGTGTTCGCGACCGAGGTGCTACGCCGCCAGACCGCTGAGGAGTTCCCCGACGCACAGCTCGGCGACGCGAGCGCGGCGATTCGCGCACGGATCAGCGGGTTCAGAGATCGGAGCCGGGGCGATGAGGCGCCGGGTTCCTCGGGCGAGTCGCTGCCCGAGCAGCTCGAGCAGCTG
The DNA here is from genome assembly GCA_963788565.1 of uncultured Solirubrobacterales bacterium. GTDB lineage: Bacteria > Actinomycetota > Thermoleophilia > Solirubrobacterales > Solirubrobacteraceae > Palsa-465. The sequence goes on from CAWBHJ010000005.1 coordinate 447,378, forward strand.
GAGACGCTCCGGGACCGCGGGGCGATCAGCGCAACGGAGTACGACGCCGCCAAGGCGAATCTGCTGCACGCGTAGCCAGCCATGCGCAGCGAACCGGAACGGGTGCTCGAGCTGTTGGCGGCAGGCGACGAGCGGGCGCTCGGCACCGTGATGTCGCCTACCCCGGGGCCGGTCAACGGGGAGCTGACGGTCGGGGCACTCGACCGCCGGACGCGCGCGCTGATCAGGCTGGCGGCGCTGCTCGTGCTCGGCGCGCCGACCGCGTCGATCCAGTGGGCGGTCGAAATCGCCTCGGCCACCGGCGCCGATGTCGAGACCCTGACCGGAGTGCTGCTGGCCGCCGCGCCCGCCGCCGGTACCGCGCAGCTCTCGGAGAGCGCGCCGCGGCTCGCGCTCGCGCTCGGGTTCGATCTCGGCCTCGACTAGCGTGCCGTCCGGTGCTTGGGTGCTACTGCCCGAGCAGCCCGGCCTCGAGCGCCCGCGCGACCGCCTCCGAGCGCGACGCGGCGCCGAGCTTGCGGTACACGGCGTGGGCCTGCGTCTTGACCGTGTTCGCCGACACCCCGAGCTGGCTCGCGATCTCCCGGAACGAGCGGTGGCTCGGCAGGAACCGGAGGATTCTGAGCTCGGCGATCGTCAGCGACGACGGTCCCGACAGGCTCGACTCGGCGAGCGTGTCCATGTACGCCCAGGCGCGGTCGAACCAGTTCTGGAAGATGACCGCGTCGGGCGTCTTGCGCGCCAGCCGCGAGGCTTCCGCGAGCAGCGCCCGAGCGCCGACGACGTCGGCCAGCCATAGCGACGCGTGGGCGAGCAGGATCCGGGTCTGCGCGCCGTACCACGGGATGTAGTCGCCGAGCTCGGCCAGCAGCTCGATTCCGCGCCGCAGATCGCGCTTGGCCTGGTCGACCCTGCCCTGATGAGCATGGACCGCTGCCGACGCGGCGTACGCCAGCGCCGACGGCGGGTAGGACTCGAGCCCGGCCGTCTCGAGCAGCCCGCTCACGCGGTCGGCGAGCTCGTCGGCGGCCTCCCAGTCCTCTCGCTCGACCTCGACCATCACCTGCACGGCGAGGCACAACGACGCCACGCTCGGCGCGACCATCGCGCTCAGCTCCGCTCCTCGCTCGAGCGTCGCGACGCTCGAGCGGCTGTCGCCGAGCAGGTGCTCGGCAGCCCCTTTCAACAGGCACAGGAACGCGCGCCATGGGCTCCCGTCGGGCTCCAGCTGATACGCGCGCGCTGCGACGCGCCGCATCTGGGCTGCACCGCCGCGCGCGAGCACCGCTTCGATGATCGCCAGCCCGGTTGGAAGCGACTCGGGGCGCCCCGAGTCGGTCGCTTCCGAAGCGCGCGACAGCGCGGCGCCGGCCGCCACCGCCCAATGCTGGGCGTGCTCGATCCGGCCCTGTGCGAGCGCGCAGTGGGCCGCGCACAGCGCCAGCCGGGCGTCGCCCGCGAGCTCGTCGTGGCTGAACTCCCCCAGCCATCGCTCCACCAGCTGGGTGCGCCCGCGCCCCAGATATCCGGGGAGCTTGGCCCACAGCAGCTCCGCAGCGCGGGCCGCGTCGCCAGCCGCGACCGCGTGCTCGATCGCACGGTCGGCGTCGCCGCGGCGCGCGTACCACGCGCTCGCGCGGAGTTGCAGCCGCGGCTCGAGCTCCGGCTCGGAGCGCCGTAGCTCGGCGCGGAGCGCGTCTCCGAACAACCGCTGCCACCGGTACGTGTCGTGCGCGCGGTCGAGCGGCACGAGCAGCTGGCTCTGCTTCTCGAGCCGCGCGAGCGCGATCGCCGAGCCCTGCTGCTCGAGCACGTCGTCGCAGAGCGGCCCGGACAGCTCCTCGAGCACCGCCGTGCGGAGCAGGAACGTCATCAGGTCTGCGGGCAGCGCCGGCAGCACCTCGTCTCGCAAGAACTCGGCGAGGAGGTGGTCATCGCCGCCGAAGCCCGGAGCCGGAGGCAGCTCGGGACCGTCGCGCAACGCCAGCGCCGCCAGATACAGCGCGGCCGGCCACCCCTCGGTCCGGCGCACGAGCGCCTCCACCGCTTCGCGCTCGAGCTGGGTCCCCGCCCGGCGCAAGAGCGTCGCGGCCTCCGCCACGGTCAGCGCAAGGTCGCCCATTCGCAGCTCCACGAGCGCCCGGTGCGCCCGCAGCCGGCCGATCGGCAGCGGCGGCTCGCGACGCGACGCGACCGCGATCGTCGCTCCTTCCCCGAGCCGCCCGAGCAGTGGCGCGATCGCCCCGCGCAATAGCGCGTTTGGCACCGCGTCGGCGTCGTCGACGACCAGCACAAATTTTGAGTGCCGCTCCCTGACATCCTCGACTGCCGCCGCCACGGCGGCGGGCGTCGGATGCGCGCCTGCGCCCGCGAGCCCGAGCCACACGAACGGCCGCCTATCGCGTTCGGCCCACTCGGTCAGCAGCGTGGACTTGCCGTAACCGGCGGGCGCGACGATCACCGCCAGTGGGCAGTCGCCGGCTCCGATCAGCCGATCGACGAGTCGCGGCCTGCGGACGAATCCCCGCGGAGGCGCCGTGGGCACGGCGTGCGCGAGCCAGGGCGATCGCTTCGCCGCAGCACGACGTCGACTCGGCGCACCGCGTGCAGTGGCCCCGGCAGAAGGCATCGAGTCATTTCTCCCGCACCCGGAGAGCGGGAGCAAGCAAGCGCGCCCCCCGGTTTGGGAGGGGGCCCGCACCACCCTTCGGAGGGCGCCGGCGAGCGATCCTCCCCCGCCCGTGCGGAGCGCGCATCACCCGGTTCGGAGGATGTTTAAGCCTCAGATCGACCTACTGTCCCGGCGTGGACGAAATCGAACGGCTCCTGCGCCGTCTCGCCCTGAACGACGAAGGATCGATCGAGATGGTGCTGGCGCGGGGATCGCAAGCGGAGCCGGGCGCGATGCTGGTTCCGAAGGTGGACCTGCTCGTCAGGCTCGCCGCGTTGCTCGCACTCGGCGCCGCGACCACGTCGTTGCGGGCGACCGTCGGGCAGGCGAAGGAGGCGGGCGCGACCGACGACGAGATCGTCGGCGTGCTGATCGCAGTCGCGCCCGCCGTTGGGCAGGCGCGCGTCGTCTCGACGGCGTCGAAGCTGGCCAGCGCGATCGGATATCAACTCGAGGAGGACGAATGACAGACGTGCGCCAGATCGGAGTCGACGACGCGGGCCCTGAGCCCTCGTGGGCGTGGTGGGTGACGCTGATCGTGGGCTTGCTCAGCCTGGTCGCGGGGATCATCCTTGTGTTCAAACCGAGCGACAGCCTCGCCACGCTCGCGGTGATCTTCGGGATCTTCCTGCTGATCGACGGGATCGCGGAGCTGGTCGCCTCGATCACCGGCAGGGCCGACAACCGCGCGCTCGCGGCGATCCTCGGCGTGCTCGGGGTCGTGATCGGGATCGTGCTGATCCGGCACCCGTTCCACGGGGTCACGGCGATCGGGCTGCTGATCGGGATCTGGCTAGTCGCTGCGGGGGTCGTGCGCTTCGTCCGCTCGCTGGCCATCAGCAACCGGCCGGTGCTGGGGGTGCTGATCGCGCTGCTCGAGATATTCGTCGGGATCGCGGTCGTCGCCAACCCGCACATCGGCTACGCCACGCTCGCCATCCTGACCGGGATCTGGCTGATCCTCAGCGGGATCGGAACGATTGCGCTCGGGGTCGGGATCCGGCGCGTCGCGCGGGCCGCCTAAACGACCCGGAGCCCATCGCCCGATTCGGATGATGCCCCGGGAGCGGGGTGGCCGTACGTTGAGCCGAGGCTCAACGGCGACAAGAAAGGCGCCCATGTCTCCCGTAACCCATCAAACAATCAAGCTATCCCGGGGCAAGCATCACTCGCCGGACGAGGGTGCGTGCGTGATGGAGCTCGCGTCGATGCTCGCGGGCGAGGACTTCAGCGACCATCCGGCATCCGTGTGCCCCGTGATCGGGGCGCTGCTGCGCGCTCACAACGACTCGATCGACGACGACCTCCGGGCCGACCTCTACGCCTACGCCGCCAAGGTCGTCGGAAGCCGCTCGCCCGGCCCTGTGCAGGACGCGCGAGCCGCGCGGCTGAGCGATTGGGACAGGGAGGTCCGAGGACGCCAGACCACGCAGTCAGACCTTCCCTGGCCGATACGGGCCCTGAACCGGGTGCTGAGGGTGATGTTCGTCGACACTCACGCCCACGCCTTCTACCGGCTCTCCGTCCACGACGACGAAACCCACGCCGAGGTGCTCACACTCGTCGACGAGCTGCTCGAGATCAGGCCGGGTCGGTCGCCAGCGACACCGGAGACCGGCGTGTGTGATCCGCTCGACCGCGCCGCGGCGCCAGGCCCGCACTGAGATCTGCGATCGTCGCGCCGAGCACCGCGCCCGCCACCACGTCGCCGGGGAAGTGGACTCCGGTGTGGACGCGCGAGTAGCCGACCGCGGCGGCGAGCAGGTGCAGCGGCACCGCGGCGAGCGGCATCACCCGGCCGACACCGGTCGCGAACGCGACCGCCGCGGCCGTGTGCCCCGAGGGGAACGAGTGCGAGGCCGGCATCTCAACCTGCCGAGCCGATGGGACGGCGGCGGCCGCCCGATCGGGGCGACGGCGCCGGCCCGCGAACTTGAAGGCGGCGTTGACGACCGCCGAGGTGGCCGCCAGCGACACCAGCCCCGAGGCGGCCGCCCGGCGCCCCCGCGAGCCGCCGGCGATCGCGAGGATCGCGCTCGCGCCGATCGACAGCCGCGAGTAGTCCGCCGCGCTCGACAGCCGGCGCATCGCCGCGTCGAGGTGCGGTGTCGGGGTTGCCGCGACCGCGTCGTAGACGGCGTGGTCGACCCGGTTCAGCTCGTCAAGTACCTGATTGGGCACGACGCTGGGGCCGACTGAGGTTAGAGACGAGCACCGCGACGACCGTCACCAGGTAGATCTGACCGAACAGCGACTCGGAGTTCGACAGCGTGTGCCCGAGGTTGGTCGCCGAGGTCAGGTCTCCGTAGCCGACCGTCGTGAGCGTGGTGAAGCTGTAGTAGAGGCAATTGGAGACGGTCGCCTGCACGTTCTGGGTGAAGAACTGGTGGCCGAGCCGATCCATCGACCCGTACAGGAACGCGAAGGACATCCCGATCAAGATGTACAGGCAAAGCACGCCGAACACCGCCTCGACCGTCACCCGTTGCCGGGCCCGCAGCATCCGCACCACGCCGAGGACGATCGCCGGTGGCGCCAGCACGACGAGCAACAGGTTCGCGATCCGGGTGCCGGCGCCCCCGACGTGCCCGGTGAACGCCTCCACGATGCTGAACACCACCAGTAGCACCGCGACCGCGATCGCGAGGCGGATCACCCACGCCCGCGCGTTCGCCGCCCACAGCGCCAGCGCGAGTGTGGTCGCGAGCAGCGCCGTGATCACGATGTCCTGCCACTTGCCGGGGCTGGCGATCCCCTGGAAGCCGAACGAGGCGAAAATCGCGAGCATCAGCAGGCCGTATCGCTCGCGGCGCTCGGACGCGGCTGCTTTATCGGCGGTGAGCTCGACGGCCATGCTCGTCCAGCGTGTCCCTACGCGGGAACGGCGGCAGCCTTCTGTGGCGGCTTCGGCCGGAACGAACGCAGCTCGGCGTCTTCGCCGCCGCCGGCCACCGCGTAGCTGCTCTCCGGCATCTCGTTCCACGCGCCGGGAAGGTCCCCGATCGGCTCCGAGAGCACCAGCCGCGCATCTTCGGAGACATCGTGCAGGATCTGTCGTTCCGGGTAGAGCTCCCGGAGCGTGCGGATGTCGCGCGAGAAGAACAGCGAGCGGGACTTCCCTTCGGTCGAATAGCGGAACGCCCACAACCGCTTGCCGTCGCTGGTCGCGATCGTCCCCTGGAACGGGTACTTGACGCCGTGCCGGGCGCCGGCCTCCTCGACCATCCCGATCGCTCGAGCGATCGCCTCCGGCGGGTCGTCCTCGAGTCCCAGCGTCAGCGCCAGGTAGAACAGCACCTCGGTATCGGCCTGCCCCCTTATCTTCGGGTACAGCGACGGGTCGATCGCGAGCACGAGCTCACGCTTGAACTCGTCGAACCCGTCGATGAAGCCGTTGTGCATGAAAAGCCGATTGCCGTGCCGGAACGGGTGGCAGTTGGTCTGCTGGACGGCGGACCCGATCGCCGCCCGGATGTGGGCGAGGAACAGCGGCGAGCGGATATGGGCCGTCAGCTCTTGCAGGTTCTGGTCGTTCCACGCCGGCTCGATGCTGCGGAACACGCCCGGCGTCCCCTCGTCGTCATACCAGCCGAGGCCGAATCCGTCGCCGTTGGTCGTCTCCGCCCCGAGGCGGGAGTGAAGGCTCTGGTCGATCAGCGAGTGGGCCGGGGTGTACAGCGCCTGGTGAATCAGTACGGGCGAACCCGTATATGCGAGCCAGCGGCACATCAGTCGCTCCTTTGGGTCGTGAATCGATTCGACAGCGCCGTGACCACGCCTGCCAGCCCGGCCCGGCGCGCCTCGGCCCGCTGGCGGTCGGCGCCGTTCGCCGCGAGCAGTCGGTCGAGCCGATCGAGCTCGCGCGAGCATCCGAGCGCCGCCGCGTGCGGCCGACACCGCTCCGCCAGTGCGCGAACCAGCGTCCGCGCCGAGACCAGCCGCCGGGCCTGCGGGTCGATCAGTCGCGCCTGGATCCCGTCTCGAGCAGCCAGGAACCGGTTCTCCGCCAGCACCTCGGGCGAGCTCACCCGGGTGGGCTCGCCGTCCTCGAGCGCAAGCCGTACGAGCGACTGGATGAACGCGACGAGCGAGGCCGTATCGGCGATCGACGACTGCGCGTCCATCACACGCAGCTCGACCGTGCCCAGCAGCGGCTGCAGTCGTGCGTCCCACCAGACGAAGCTCGGGTCCGGCACGGCGCCCGAGGCGACCAGCGAGTCGACGGTCTCGACGTAGTCACCGTACGCGTTGAACCTCCGCGGCGGACCCGTCCGCGGGAACCGCTGGAAGATCACCGCGCGGGTCGACGCAAAGCCCGTGTCCTCGCCCTGGCTGAACGGCGAGTTCGCGGACAGCGCCAGCAACAGCGGCAGCGCCTCGCGCAGTCGGTTCAGCGCCTTCAGCGCGTCCTCGGGATCCGGGACTCCGACGTGGACGTGCAGCGCGAGCGTCGGCTCCTGCCGCGCGAGCGAGCGCATCGAGTCCGCGAGCTTGTTGTAGCGGGGCGAGCCGGAGATCCGGACCCGGCTAGGGCCGACCAGTGGGTACGTGCCGGCCGAGGCCGGGCGGAGGCCGAACTTCGCCAGCTCCGTCGACATCCGGCCGCGGAGGTCGGCGAGCTCGGCGACCGCCCCAGGTGCGTCGGGGTGGACGCTTGACACGAGCTCGAGGACCGAGGCGTGGGTCTCGGGTGCCGTGTGGGTGGCGAGCGCGTCCGACAGCCCGCGGAGCACGGCGTCGCCCGACTGCGCCAGCGACACCCCACCTGCGTCGAGGAGCATCAGCTCCTCCTCGGCCCCGACCGTGTACCGCGTCCCGCGCACGCCGTTCCATCGCGCCCACGCAGGGCCGGAGCCGGCATGGGCGCCACCGCCCGACGACCGGCAAGCGGTAACGGCCAGGGTCACGGATCTAACCTGCATCAGCACCGCTCCCGGGTCATCACCCGATCCGGATGAGCCTCGGCCCGATCCGTCTGCGAGGATGGCCGCTGTGCCCCGGCGGGGGCGAAGCCCGCGGCTAGAGGAGCGACTGATGACCGGAAAGGCCGACTTCACCGAGCAGGAGTGGGACACGGTGCTCGAGGGACCCCCGAGCGCCGGGATAATCATCGTTACCGCCTCAAAGGGCGGCACGTTCCGGGAGACGTTTGCGATCGGCAAGGCGTACGCCGAGGCGCGCCAGCAGCACGGGGCGAGCCAGCTGCTCGACGAGATCGTGTCGGCGAAGCCCGAGGTCGATCACACTCGCTACGGCTCGGTCGAGGAGCTGAAGGACCACGCGCTACAGCACATCCGTGACGCGGTCGACGTGCTCGAGCGCAAGGCGACGCCCGAGGAGCTGGACGACTTCCGGCGGTTCGTCGTCGCGCTCGCGGAGCGCGTGGCGCACGCGCACAAGGAGGACGGAATGGAGGTCAGCGGACCCGAGCAGGCGGCGATCCAGGAGATCCAGGCCACCCTCGGGAGCTCGGGCGAGGTCAGCTCAGCAACTGAATCAAGCCCTTGATCACGAGCAGCAGGCCGATCAGTGCGAGGAACCTGGTCAGCGCGCGGCGCCAGTGACGTCCCGCGAACGCCTTCGCCCGATCGATCGCCTTCGGTGTCCAGTCGGGCGCGACCGCGAAGCACAGCAGCGGGACCTCCAGCAGCGCCAGCATGATGATGTTGAACAGGATGATCGTCGCGACCGTGCCGGCCACCGAGTAATGGAGCTTCGCGAGCCGGGTCAGGCCGGCGATATACGACGCGCCGGGGAGCGTCAGCAGCGCCCCGACGACGAACGTGACGCGGGCCGACCCCTTGCCGAGCGCGCGCTGCCACCGCGGCGGCCCCTTGTCCGGCTTCTCGGCTTTGCGGCCGCGCCGACGCTCGGTGATCCGCTCGTCGCGCCCGGTCGCGAGCACCCCCGCCAGGGCGAGGAACAGGACCCCCAGCGCCGTCGTCGCACCCGGCCCAAGACTGTGCTTGGTCGTGCTCACCAAGCCGGAGCCCTTGAGCTCGTAGACGATGATGATCCCCAGCGTGATGCTCGTCATCAGCGCCCCGAGCAGGTAGCCGAGCATCAGTCGCACCGGGCGGTCGAGCAGCATCATCACGGTCGACGCCGCGACCAGCGTCGGATTGAGCGCCGCCGTCAGCGCGAAGACGAGTACCTGGCCCACGGTCGGCGGTAATCATGAGCGAAGTGGCGGCGTCCGGGGGTTTGGGAGGCTCAGCGGGGGCCGCGACGAAGGCGACCGGGCTCGCCTTGCTCACGCTCGCCGCGGGCCAGTTCCTGATGACGCTCGACACGTCGGTGATGAACGTGTCGATCGCGACCGTCGCCAAGGACGTCCACACGACCGTGACCGGGATCCAGACCGCGATCACGTTCTACACGCTGGTGATGGCGTGCCTGATGATCACCGGCGGCAAGCTCGGCGAGATCCTCGGGCACAAGCGGGCGTTCGCGATCGGGTGCGTGATCTACGGGTGCGGGTCGCTGACCACGGCGCTGTCGCCGAGCCTACCGGTGCTGATCATCGGCTGGTCGTTCCTCGAGGGCGTCGGTGCAGCCCTGATCCTGCCGGCGATCGTCGCGCTCGTGGCGTCCAACTTCGGACGCGCCGACCGCCCTCGGGCGTACGGGCTGGTGGCCTCGGCGGGCGCGATCGCCGTCGCGGCCGGGCCCCTGATCGGCGGCCTGTTCACGACCTACGCGTCCTGGCGGTGGGTGTTCGCGGGCGAGGTGCTGATCGTGCTCGTAATCCTGTTGCTGACGCGGCGGATGGCGGGCTCCGTCCCCGCCGAGCATGTGCGTCTCGACCTCGTTGGAACCGCGCTGTCGGCGCTTGGGCTCGGGCTGATCGTGTTCGGGATCCTCAAATCGGGCACCTGGGGCTTCGTCCAGCCGAAGGAGGGCGCGCCGCAGTGGTTGGGGCTGTCGCCGACGATCTGGCTCGAGTTCGCCGGCGCGATCGTGGTCCTGGCGTTCCTGTGGTGGGAGCACCGGCTGGTGTCTGAGGGCCGAGAGCCGCTGATCAACCCGAAGATCCTCAGGAATGCGACGCTGCGCGGCGGGCTCACATCGTTCTTCTTCCAGTATCTGCTTCAGGCGGGCCTGTTCTTCACGATCCCGCTGTTCCTGTCGGTCGCGCTCGGACTGTCCGCGATCGCGACTGGGGTCCGGTTGCTGCCGCTGTCGGTCACGCTGCTGCTCGCGGCGGTCGGTGTCCCGAGGCTGTTCCCGAACGCGTCTCCGCGACTAGTGGTTCGGCTCGGCTTCCTCGCGCTGTTCGCCGGGATCGTGGTGATGGTGGCGGCGCTCGACGCCGGCGCCGGACCGGAGATCGTGACCTGGCCGATGCTGCTCTCCGGGCTCGGCGTCGGTGCGCTCGCCTCGCAGCTCGGGAGCGTCACGGTGTCGTCGGTACCCGACGAGGAGAGCGGCGAGGTCGGTGGCCTCCAGAACACCCTCACGAACCTCGGGGCGTCGATCGGCACCGCGTTAGCGGGTGCGGTGCTGATCTCGACGCTGACCAGCTCGTTCTTCACCGGCATCGAGAACAATCCCGCCGTCCCCGCCGGCACCACGGCGAAAGCGCAGACACAGCTCGCCACCGGTGTCCCGTTCGTCTCCGACAAGGACCTGGCCGCGTCACTGGAGAAGGCCGGAGTGCCGCCGGACGAGGCCAAGGCGATCACCGACGAGAACGCGAAAGCGCGGATCGACGGGCTGCGCTCGTCGCTGTCGCTGCTGGCCGTGATCGCGCTGATCGCGACGGTACTTACCTTCCGGTTACCCACGCGGCAGCCAAGCTCCGAGCCCGAGGCGGCGACCTGACGCCTCGGTCCTACTCCTTCACCAGCCCCGCGCCCCCCAGCAGCGCCAGCACAGCCCCCACGAACAGCAGCAATCCCGCGAGCACAACCGGCCAGCGGCGTTGGACGAACTCGCCGACCCGCTGCAGCAGCGGGTCGGCGCGGTCGCCGGCCAGCAGCAGGATCAGGACGATCGCGATCAGCGGTAGTACGAACGCGACGTTGTAGAGGACCAGCAGCAGCACCTCCTGCGGGATCTTGGCGTCGGACGCGGTGATCCCGGCGATCACCGCGAAGTAGGGCGCCGCGGTCGGCAGCTCGACCGCCGAGATCGACGCGCCGGTGACGAACGCCGAGCTGCTGCCCTCGCCGCGCCCCGGTAGCGACTGCCGGGCGAGCTTGCGCCGCCCGAGCCAGACCCCTACCGCCACGGCCAGCAGCACGACGCCCACCACGAGCTCGATCACGTGCTTGGCGGTGCCGCGGGGGTGCGGCACGAGCCCGATCAGGAGCCTCCCCGGGCCAATCGTCAGGATCACGCCGGCGACGAAGTTCACGACGAACACGCCCAGCATGAACTCGGTGACCCGCCGAACACGCCCGGCAGCCGTCGCCAGGTACAGCGCCGGCCCGACCGTGCTCGGATTCAGGGAGTCGGCCAGGCCGACCGAGAGGGCGATACCGATTCTCCGGAGCATCGGGGCTCAGCTTTGCACCGGCGGCTGCGCGTTGAACGCCTGGACCGCCGCTTCGATCGTCGGCATGAAGTGGTCCGGGTCGAGCGGCCCGATCAGCTCGTAGTGCTCGAGCTTCTCGCGCACGGGGTCCTTGAGCTCGGCGAACACGAGCGAGATCCCGTCCGCGTTCAGCTCCTCGTCGAGGTCCGCGAGCATGTCGGCCGCGGTCGTGTCGACGTCGGTGATCGGCTCCGCCGCGATCACTATCCACCGGGGCTTTGGTTTGCCGCGGGCGAGGCCGCGGACCTGGTCCCTGAACGTACGGGCGTTGGCGAAGATCAGCGGCGCGTCGAACCGGAAGATCACGAGCCCCGGAATCCCCTCGGCGTCGGGGTGAAGCCCGGTGTCGTGGTAGCCCTGCATCCCGTCGACCCGGCCGAGCGTCGCCTGGTAGGGCCACCACGCTCGCCGGAACACGTTCAGGATCGAGAGCGCGACGGCGACCGCGATCCCCTCCAGGACGCCGAGCAGCGCGACGCCCAGGAATGCGGTCACGGTCAGCAGGAACTCGACGCGACGCTGGCGCCACAGCCGCACGGTCCCCGGAATATCCGCCAGCGACAGCGACGCCGCGATCACGACGGCGGCGAGCGTCGGGTCGGGGAGGCTCCGCAGCAGGCCGGGGACGAGCACGAGCATCAGCACAATCAGCGCGGCGCCGACCACGCCGGTGAGCTGCGTCTTGGCGCCTGCCTGCTCGGCGACGGCCGTCCGCGAGCCGCTCGTGCTGACCGGAAATCCCTGGAAGAAGCCGGCGGCGACGTTCGCCGCGCCGATCCCGACCATCTCCTGATTGCCGTCGATCTCCTGACCGGTGCGGGCGGCGAACGACGACGCGGTCGAGATCGTGTCGGTCAGCGCGACCAGCGCGATCCCGAGCGCTCCGGCGACCAGCAACGGGAGGTCGGACACCGGGTGCGGAAACGTCAGAGGCGGGAACCCCTTCGGTAGCGTCCCGACCAGCGAGACGCCGTGGTTCCCGAGGTCGAACGCCGACGACGCGGCGATCGCGGCGACCACTGCCACCAGCACGCCGGGAATTCGCGGCAGCCACTTGCCGAGCACGAGGATCAACGCCAGGCTGGCGACGCCGATCGCGACCGCGGCGCCGACGGCGTCGCCGGAGGCCAGGCCGTCGATGAACTTGCGGGCCTCGTCGATCAGGCCGTTGCCCGAGGTCGAGAACCCGAACAGCTTCGGCAGCTGCCCGACCAGGATCGTCAGCGCGAGGCCGTTCATGTAGCCGATCTGCGTTGGCTTCGACAGCAGGTCGGCGACGAATCCGAGCTTCGCGACCCCAGCGACGATCATGATCGCGCCGACGATCAACGCGAGCATCGACGCGAGCGCGATCGCTTTCGCCGGGTCGCCGTTCGATCCGAGGATCGGCAGGATCGTGGCAGCGATCATCGGCCCAAGCGACGAGTCCGGCCCGAGCACCAGGATGCGAGAGGGTCCGAATACCGCGTAGCCGACCAGGCACAGGATCGTCGTGTAGAGACCGGTGATCGCCGGGAGGCCCGCTAACTCCGCGTACGCCATCCCCTGTGGCACCAGCAGGGTCGCGAGCACGACACCGGCAACGAGGTCGCGCCGCAGCCACGAGGGGCGGTACGTCGCCACGGCACGCGCGCCGGGAACCCAGCGCTGCAGTTGGTCCGCGTCGGCCACGGCGATCAGCCGGGATCGGGCAGCGGCTCGCCGGCCGGCTGGCCGGATGCTTCTGCTGCGCGCGCTTCGCGGGGGAGCAGGATCGCCGCGGCGAGCCCGATCAGGGAGATTCCGGCGAGTGCGGCCATCGCGGCAATGTACGGGGCGTTCTTGTTCGGGTTCGCGAGATCGGCGACGAGAATCGTCCCGGCGATCGCCGTTCCAAGCGACGACCCGAGGTTCGAGACGCTGCGGGAGAGACCCGAGATCTCACCCTGCTTCTGCTCGGGGAACGCCGACTGCACGATGTTGACCGACGGCGTCAGCATCACGCCGAGGCCGAGCCCGATCACGAGCAGCCCGGGGACGAACGCCCAGAGGTGCGCGGACTGCGAGACGAACCCGAGCAGCAGCGCGATCCCGGCGATCGTGACGACGAACCCGGTGCGGATCAGCGTTCGCTGCGAGCGCCGCTTCGCGAATCGTTCCTGGCCGAACGACGATACGAGGATGCCCGCGGTGGCCGCGGTGAAGATCACCCCGGTCTTGATCGCGCTGAATCCGCGCTCCGTCTGCAGGAACACGGAGACCGTGAACGTGATCCCCATCAGCAGCAGCCACTGGATGTTCTGGGTCACCAGCCCGAGGTTGGAGGTCCGGTTGCGGAACAGGCTCCTCGACAGCAGCGGCTCCTTGCCGGCTCGCTCGGTCGATCGGATGTGCAGGTAGAACCCGAGCAGGAATGCTGCTGCGACCGCCAGGAAGACGATCAGCAGCGTGTTGTTGGTCCCGGCCTGGAGGATCCCGATCACGAGGAACGACATGCCGCCCGCGGACAGGACGGCGCCGACGGTATCGAACGGCCGGTTCGGGTCGGGAGGCAGCGGATCTTCCAGCTTGAGGCTGAGGTACACGATCACCGCGACCACCACCGCCTGCAGTCCGAACGACGCCCGCCAGCTGATCGTCGTCGTGATCAGACCGCCGATCAACGGGCCGGCGGCCGCCCCGATCCCGCCCATGCCGCTGATCACCCCGAACGCCCGGGCGCGCGACGGTAGGTCGTCGAAGGCGAGCGTCGCGAGGATGTATACCGGCGGGATCATCAGCGCCGAGCCGACGCCCTCGAACGCCGAGTACCCGATGATCAGGACGCCGAGCCCGGGGGCGGCGGCGGCGATCACAGCGCCGATCCCATAGACGGTCAGCCCCCTCGTAAGGCACCGTTTGCGGCCCCAGATGTCGGTCAGCTTGCTGCCGGGGATCATCAGCGCCGCCATGCAAAGTAGGAACAGCGTGATCGCCGTCTGAACCCCGTGGATCGTCGTGTCGAGGTCCTTGCTGATGTTGGTGATCGCGACGTTCATGTTGGAGCCGGCGAAGCTCGCGATGAACTGCGTCAGGGCCAGCGGCAAAAGCAGCCGCCGCCGCGACAAGCCAGCGCTCTCGGCCCCCGTGCCGTTGGCGGCGCTCACGCGGCGGCGTCCTGCCGCCGCGCCAGCAGCTTGCCGAGCTCCCAGAGCAGCAGCAGGAGCACCGCCGAGGCGAGCGCCAGCCCGAATTGACCGGCCCTCAGCGGCGTCGTGTCGAGCAGCCGATTGAACAGGTCGAGCTGCGTTATCGCGACGGCCAGCGCCAGCTCGATCACCGCCGTCCAGTTCATCCTAGAGTTGTCGAACGTCGCGCGCTCGAGGACCGAACGCGACACGCCACGGCACTCGTACGCCGCGATGACGAGCATCAGCGCGAACGCGCTCAGGCCGATCGACGAGCCCACCGCGGCGCTGTGGTAATGGTGCTTGCCGAAGTAGATCAGCGCGTCGAGCACGATCGCCATGTAGAAGCCGACGAGCCCGGAGGTCAGGATCACGCCGCGGCTCATGATCGACTCGGTACTCGGCCTCGGGCGGCGTGCCATCAGCCCGAGCGTCGCCTGGTCGAGCCCGAGGGCGACCCCGAACGGCGCGCTCACGAAGAAGTGGATGTAGAGGACCTGCGCCGGCGAGAACGGCTCGCCGGCCGCGATGTTGAGCAGCGTCGCCCCGAGGAACGTGAGCACGAACGCGACGAGCGAGATCATTACGAAGCGGACGTACTTCGAGAGGTTGTCGTAGAGCTTGCGGCCTTCGCCGACCGCACGGACGATCGTCGCGAAGTTGTCGTCGGTGAGGATCATGCGGCCGGCGTTCTTTGCGACCTCGGTGCCCGAGCCCATCGCTATGCCGATGTGCGCTGCCTTGATCGAGGGCGCGTCGTTGACGCCGTCTCCGGTCATCGCGACCACATCGCCCCGCTTCTTCAGCGTCTCCACGAGCAGCACCTTGTGCTCGGGCGCCACCCGGCCGACAACGCCGATTCGGTCGATCCGCTCCAGGCGCTCGGGCTCTGAGAGCGCGGCGAACTCGGATCCGAGGATCGCCTCGCCGTCGATCCCGAGCTGCCTGGCGATCGCTTCTCCCGTGACCACGTCGTCGCCCGTCACCATCCGCACGCGTATGTGCGCGTCCTGTGCGTCGCTCACGGATTGCTTGGACTCGTCCCGCGGCGGGTCGATCATTCCGACGAGGCTCGCCATCTCGAGTCCTTCGACGTAGCCGAGGAGGTCACCATCGGGTTCGAACGAGCTCGGATCCAGGTCGCGGAAGGCCGCGGCCATCACCCGCAACCCGCCCTCCCCCATCCGCTGGACGTTCTGCTCGGCGCGCGTTCGCAGGTCGTCGTCCCAGGGGATGCTGTGCCCAGCCGCAAGCGCCGTGCTCGCGTGGCTCATCACCGCCGGCGCCGCACCCTTCACCCAGCAGCGCACGACCTCGCTCCCCGCTCCGTCCGTCGTCTTCGTGAATACGGCCATGAGCTTGTACGTCGGGTCGAACGGCAGCGTGGCGAGCCGCGGGTGCTCCTCGCGCGTCGCGTCGATGTCGAGTCCCGCCTTGTGTGCGAGGACGAGCAGCGCGCCCTCGGTCGGATCGCCCACGACCTTCCCGTCGACCAGCTTCGCGTCGCTGGCGACCACGTACGGCAGGATCGCGTCCTCGATCGTGTCGGTCGAGCCAGCCGCACGCTTCACCGAGCCCTCGAGCTCGTAGCCCGAGCCCGTGATCGTGTACCGGTCGGTGGGATCGAGCACCTCGATCGCCGTCATCTGATTCATCGTCAGCGTGCCGGTCTTGTCGGAGTTGATTGCCGAGGTCGACCCCAGGGTCTCGACCGACGCGAGGTCCTTGAGCACCGCTCCATGACGGGCGAGATCGGCCGCTCCAAGCGACATCACCACCTGCAGCACCGTTGGCATCGCCTCTGGAATCGCCGCGATCGCGAGCGCGACCGCGCTCGCGAACACGACCGTCGCCGAATGGCCGCGTTGCGCCCCCAGCACGAACATGATCACCATCGTGATCCCCGCCGCGGCGGCGATCCACAGCGTCAGCGAGTTCAGCTGCTTCGTGAGTGGCGTCTGTTCCCTGGCCGTGGTGGCCAGCATCCCGGCGATCTTCCCGACCTGGGTGTCGCTTCCGGTCGCCGTGACGACCATCACCGCGCTTCCGTGGGTGACGGGCGTGTGCATGAACGCCATGTTGGTCTGGTCTCCGGGAGCGAGGCCGGTTCCGTCGGGTACATCGACGCCCTTGGATGCGGGGACGCTCTCTCCGGTCAGCGCCGACTCGTCGATCTGGAGCGAGCTCGCCTCGACGACCCGGCCGTCCGCCGGCACGTCGTCGCCGGCGGCGAGCAGGACCACGTCACCGACGACAACCTCCTCCGCTGCGATCTCGGCTTCGGATCCGTCGCGCCGCACCCGCGCGGTCGCCGTGACCATCGCCTGGAGCGCGTTCATCGCGCTCTCCGCCTTGCCTTCCTGCCGGAGTCCGACGACCGCGTTCAGCACCGTGATCAGGATCAGCAACACCCCGGTGCTCCACTGCTTGATCGCCAGCGACACGATCGCCGCCGCGATCAGGATGATCTGCATGTAGCTGCGGTACTGCACGAGGAACAGCTTCCAGCCCGGCACGGGTGGCTCCGCCGGCAGCGCGTTGGGGCCGTCTCGGTCGAGGCGCTCGGCGGCCCGCTGAGTTGAGAGGCCGACCGCGAGGTCCACCTCCAGCCGCTTCGGAACCTCCTCCGCAGGGACGCCGTACCAGCCGTCGTCACCCCCGACAGGCCGCTGGACCGCCGTCGTCCCCGTCGTCGCCATGCTGCCGCGAACATTCGCCGCGCGCGCGTGGACGAGCATCATCCGCAACGGGTGATGAGCTCGACGGGGGCCCCTGATCGACTTAGCGGCGGCCGACGACCGCCATTTCATTCATACGCGTGGAGGAACCGAGATGGAAGACAGCCAGGAGCAGCCCGGTCCCGTCGACGTCGTCGTGATCGGGTATCCGCCCGGCGCGCCGATGAGCGGCGAAGCGATCCCGATCCTGCTCGACCTCGTGGACCGCGGGATCATCCGCGTGCTCGACGCTCGGTTCGTCCGCAAGGACGAGGACGGGACGTTCTCGGGCTTTGACATCGCCGACCTCGACGAGGACATGGCCGGGGACCTCACCGTGTTCGCGGGCGCCTCCTCGGGGCTGCTCGACGACGAGGACGTCGCGAAGACCGCGGCCGAGATCGAACCCGGCACGGCGGCCGTGATTATCGTCTACGAGAACCGGTGGGCGGGCGCGTTCGTGGCGGCGGTTCGCCGCAACGGAGGCACGCTGATCACGAACCAGCGAATCGGCGTCGAGGAGCTCATGGGCGCGCTCGACGCGTCCGAGGCTCCGGCGTAATCGAGAGGAGTGGGCATGGGATTGATCGGAGGAATGGCCAGGACCGCTGTCGCGGCTGGGACGTGGACGGCGGTGTCGAATCGCGTCAGTCGCCGGCAGGCGAATCGCTGGGCGGACCAGGACGCTCAGCAGTACCAGCAGCAGTCCTACCAACAGGCCGCGCCGGCGCCGGCGGCGGCGGCGGCGGACCCGACCGGCGACAGGATCGCGCGGCTCAAGCAGCTCGGCGAGCTGAAGGCCAGCGGGGTCCTGACCGAGCAGGAGTTCGCCGCCGAGAAGGCCAAGGTCCTCGCGGCGTGACGTCCGCTCGGCGCTAGCCGTCCAGCTGGGCCTGCGCGAACGGGTCGGGAGCCGCTCCCTTTGGCGCCTGGGCGATCAGCTGATCCCTGACCTCGAGCAGCTCCTCGCGGCGCCGCTTCCCGACCCTCGGGAACTGCGGGTCGATCGCCATCAGCGCGTTCACCAGCACGGCGGCGGTCCCGATCCGCATGAACCACTTACGGTCCGCCGGGATCACGTGCCACGGCGCCCATTCCGTGCTCGTGTGGGACAGCATCTCCGAGAACGCCTCCTGGTAGTCGTCCCACCGCGACCGCTCCCTGACGTCGGCCTCGGAGAACTTCCAGTTGTGGTCCGGCAGGTCCAGCCGCCGTAGGAACCGAGTCCGCTGCTCCTCCTTCGACAGGTTGAGGAACAGCTTCACGATCCGGAATCCGTTGTCCGAGAGGTACCGCTCCCAGTCGTTGATCTCCCGGTAGCGGCGCTTCCATAGATCGCCCTGCTTGGCCGTTCGCGGCAGCTTCTCGTGGTCGAGGATCTCGGGGTGGACCCGGACCACCAGCACCTCTTCGTAGTGGGACCGGTTGAAGATGCCGATCTCGCCCCGACTCGGCAAGCGGCGCTCGTATCGCCACAGGTAGTCGTGGTCGCGCTCCTCGGCGGACGGGACCTTGAAGCTGTGCACGCTCACGCCTTGCGGGTTCACCCCGCTCATCACGTGACGGATCGTCCCGTCCTTCCCGGCCGCGTCCAGCGCCTGCAGGACCACGAGCACGCCCCACGTGCCCTGCGCGGCGAGACGCGCCTGGTACTCAGCCAGGAGGCTGACGCCCAGATCGAGGAGCTCGACTCCTTCCTTCTTCTTCTTGATCCCACCCTTGAATGCGGGGTCGAAGTCCTCGCTCAAGACCACCTTCGATCCCGGCGCGACCCGGAACGGCTCGACGAAGCTCTCGAGCCGCTCGCGCTGGCGATCGGTCAGGTGTCGCGGGGCGTCCGGCACGTCGGTGGTGAACATTCGATGAATGCACGCCGTCCGTCGTCACCCCATCCGGATGAGGAAATCGGGCCCGGTACGTCGAATCCTGTTCCCGAGGAGAGCAAACCCGCTCTGTGCGGGCCTATCGCTAGTGGAAGGAGAACTGCACCGTGGACAACGTGAGAGGCCTTGGAAGGGCCATCTTCGCGGCCGTGCTGCTGATGATCGGCGGCGTGCTGAACATCATCTACGGCATCGCCGCGATCTCGAATGCCCACTTCTTTGCCGGTCACCAAACCTACGTGTTCGGCAACCTTAAGACGTGGGGTTGGATCACGCTGATCCTCGGGGTCATCGAGCTGCTCGCGGCCGCGTCGCTGTTCGGCGGGGGCACTTTCGGCCGGTGGTTCGGGATCTTCGCGGCCTCGCTGGTGGCGATCGAATCGCTGCTGCAGATCGGGTCGTACCCGTTCCTATCGATCGCGATCTTCGCCCTGAGCCTGTGGATCATCTCCGGGCTGGTCGTCTACGGGGAGCCGGAGGGCCCCGTCGACATGCGGACGTAGGCGCAGCCCAGGCTGCAGCACACCGGGGCCCGGATCGGCAGACCGGGCCCCGGTTCGCTTTTCGAGTGAGGACCTGGCGTCCTCGGCCGCGTACTCGTCGAACAGCCGCTGCTCCTTGTCGCGCTTCGGGAACCGCAGGAATACGAGCGTGAGACCGATCGCGACCGCGATCGCGCCGGCGCCGTAGGCCCAGTGCTGACCGTGCAGGAACGAGCTCTTCGCGGCGGCGATGATCCTCTGCGAGTACTGGGGATGCTGGCTGGCGAGATCCGCCGCGCTGGCGAACGACTTCGTCAACTCTTCCTGAACCGAGGCGGAGATGTTCTTGCCCGATGTGGAGATCGCTGCGCCGAACGCCGCCGCGTAGCCGGCAGTCAACAGTGCGCCGAGGATCGACTGCATGACCGCCCCGCCGAGGTCGCGCTGCAGGTCCGCGGTTCCCGACGCCATCCCCACGCGCCGGACGGGCGTCGAGCGGGTCAGCGTGTTCGAGGTAGGCGGACCGGCGAGTCCCACTCCGATACCGATCAACGCGTACGCGAGCCCGACCTTCCAGTAGGGGATTCCCTCCTTCCACAGCAGCAGCATCGCGAGGAACCCGAGCAGCACGATCAGCTGCCCGAGCTGGATGCAGAACCGCGTGCCGCGCGCCTCGGTGATCTTCGCCGAACGCGGCGCGACCAGCACCATGCAGAGCGCCGCCGGCAGGATCGAGGCGCCGGCGCCCAGCGTCGAGTAGCCGAGCACGTTCTGGAGGAACTGCTGGCCGACGAACAGCGCGCCCATCAGCGAACCGAACACGATGATTCCCGCCACCGCACCGACCCAGAACGTCGGACGGCGCGCGACCTTCAGGTCGTAGAGCGGATTGCGTGCCCGACGCTGGCGCACGTAGAACAGCACCAGCGATACGACCGCGACCCCGCCCAGCACGAGCGCCGCGGTCATCTTGTTCGGCACCGGCGCGAAGTTGATCGCGAGGATCGTCGCGCCGACCAGCACGACTGACAGGATCCCGCCGAGGTTGTCGACCCGCCCGGTGGTCTCGTTCACGTGCGCGGGGATCAGGATCCACGCCATCGGGATCGCCACGAGCGCCAGCGGCAGCGTCAGCAGGAACACCGATCCCCACGAGAAGTGCTCGAGCAGGAATCCGGCACCGAGTGGCCCGAGTGCGCTGATCGCGGCGCCGACTCCCGACCAAAGCGCGATCGCCCGCGTCCGCCGTGGCCCCGACCACAACGCGGTGATCAGCGCCAGCGTCGTCGGATACGCCATCCCCGCGGAGATGCCGCCGCCGAGCCGCGCGAGCGCCAGCACGTTGTCGCTGGGGGCGAGCGCCGCCAGCAGCGAGAACGGGATCGCGAGCATCGTGCCGAGCACGGCCATCGACTTGCGCCCGTAGCGATCGCCGAGCGCTCCGAGCCATAGCACCGAACACGCGAGTCCAAGCGAATAGCCGACGGCAATCAGGTCGAGCGTCGTCTGGCTCGAGTCGAAGTGCTTGCCGATGTCGGGCAGCGCGACGTTCGCCACCGACAGGTTGAGGTTTGCGACCGCCGCGACCAGAATCAGCGAGACGAGCACCAGCGGCGCGCGCGCCGGGACGGTCGAGGGAGCGCCCGCTTCGGTTCTCGCCGGGTTGCTCATCGTGCCGCGATTCTCATATAACTACTGACCTCGACGAGATGTCCAGCATCGGCGACAGCAGATTCCATAAGGGCCAGCCCGTGTGGGTGATGGGTCCCGACGGCGCTCAGCGTCCCGCGGAGTACGTCGGCGAGGGGGAGCTGGGAGCGTGGTTCGGTGGCCCGCCGGTGGTGATCGTCGTGTTCACGGATACGGGCGAGGGCGCCGAGGTCGAGATCGACCGCGTGGTCGCGCGCTAGTCGCGCTACTGCGTCAGCTCCTGCCCCGCGGCGAGCTTCATCAACGCGAGGACGCTGTCCGAAAGCGAGTCCGGCACGACCGCCGACGGCGACGCTCCCGGATGTGCGGGCGCGATCCGGACCCGGAGCGCGCCCGGTAGCGACCGGAACCTGAGCGGAGACTCGAGCACGACCGCCTCGCCGTCGATCCCGGCTGGGACCTGCTCGTCGGACTGGATCCTGAACCTGTCGTCGGTCCACTGGTGCAGCCCCAGTTGCGCCCGCGGCGTGGCGGCGTCGCCGTCGCCGTCGCCGCGCGCGATCGGGCTGAGCACCGCGATCCCGAGCTGGCCGCGGTCGAGCCTCGGGCGCGTCCCCGCCCCGACGCCCGGGCCGAGCCGGTAGCGATTGTTCGAGACGAGAATCGCAACGCCGGAGGAGCGGCCGTGTGGCCCCATCCAATCGAGCTTCGGGGGCTTCGCGTCGGGCCCCATCACATCCGGGACCGTCGCGAGCAGCGTGCCCAGCTTCGCGTCGCGGTATCCGGGCTGTTGCACCGCCTCCGCGTACAGCCCGAGCGAGACGTTGTTGACGAACACGCGTCCGTTGACCTCCGCCAGGTCGACCTGTCGCTCGCCGCCGTCGACGAACGCGTCGAGCGCCCCGACCACGTCGTCCCGGTCGACGCCGAGGTCGAGCGCGAAGTGGTTGCGCGTCCCGGACGGGATGCACGCGTACGGCAGGTCGAGCTCGGAGGCGACCTGCGCGACGACCGCCTGCGAGCCGTCGCCGCCGGCCATCGCGAGCCCGTCGGCCCCTCGCTCGACAGCCGAGCGGACCAGCTCCTCCAGATCGTCGCCGCGCCGGAGCTCGATCGGCTCGATTCCGCGGCGCCGCGCCTCGTCGGGCAGATGGAATCGCTCGGCCTTGCCGCCCCCCGACTTCGGGTTGTAGAACAGGACCGGCTTGCTCGGCGGCTCAGCTGGGGGAAGGTGCACGTGGTGCGCGAACGCGCGGCGCGACGCGCCGACCGTCGCGATCGCCAGCACGAGCACGATCAGATCCGGGATCACCGTCCCCTCGGTCACCACCAGTGCGACCGCGCCCGCCAACAGCAGCACCGCGATGAACAGTGCGACGCGCCTCGCCAGCCCCCGCCTGCGCACCCCGTGCCAGACGGCGAGCAGCGCCAGCGCGACGCACGCGAGCACCGACAGCCCGCGCGGAAACCTGGTGATCGCCGTCGCGACCGCGAGCGCGACCGCCGCGATCGCCAGCAAAAGCGCTCCGAGCGCCCAGAACCGCCGCCCCAGCACGGCCTCAGAGCCCAGTCTGGGCCTTGATCCTTCCCGATTTCACGGCGTCGACCAGACGCTGATAGTCCTGATCGTTGAGCTCGGCGTACGCGCGCGAGAACTCGAGGATCGCTCGGTCGAACACGTCGCCGCTCCCAAGATACGCCGCGATCGCGATCCGATCGCCGCTGCGCGCGTGGGCGCGGGCCAGCGTCCAGCCACACAGCCTGCCGTAGACAGTCATCCCCTCGGGCCGCAGCTGGTCGATGGCCGCTGAGCCTTTCCAGTCCTTCAGCTGGCGTCCGTAGAAGTCCCGCGGCTTGGCGTCCATCGGGGACTCCTCGACGCGGAGCCAGCCGAGCAGGATGTCGCTCGAGGCCTGCATCAACCGCTGCCCGTTCACGACGCGCTCGCCGTGGTTGGCGAACTCGCTTGGGCCGAGCGGTTCCTCCAGCACGGACGCGTCGGCCTCCTTCATCTGGATGAACAGCGGGTCCTGCCCGTCGCGGCCGAAGAACAGCGCGATCCACGCGCGCGTGCCGACGCTGCCGACGCCGACGACCTTGCGCGCGAAGTCGGCCAGCATGAACTCCTCGAGCAGCACGCGGCGATCGGACTCGAGCGACTCTCGGAAAGTTCGGACAAGGCCGCGGAGCGTCTCGAGCGTCGAATCGCGCTCGCTGTCAGCCACGAGCTTGTCGAGCGGAACGATCAGTGGCGACTCGTCGACGATCCGGGGCTGGCCGTCGACCACGTGCGTCAGCTTCTCGAAGGCCGACATGCTGTCCCGGGTCCGAGCCTTGTCGAGCGTCTTCTGCGTCCGCTCGACGGCTCGCGGCTTGAAGTCGGCGGCACGCTCCTGCAGCAGCTGCTCGATCTCGAGCCGGCTGTACCACACCTCGAGGTTCTTCATCCCGGCGAAGTTGCGCATCGCCTGCCGGTACTGCGAGACCGTGTCCAGCACGATCCGGTCCTGCTCCTTGGGCTTGTAGCCGTTGTCTCGCGCCGCGATCAGCATGCTCGCGGCGAGTCGCTTGACGTCCCACTCCCACGGCCCCGGGAGCGTCTCGTCAAAGTCGTTGATGTCGAAAATCAGCCGCCGCTCGGCAGACGCGAACACGCCGAAGTTCGACAGGTGCGCGTCGCCGCAGCACTGGACGGTCAGCCCGGAGCGAGGCGTCGCGGTGAGGTCGTGGGCCATGATCATCGCGGCGCCCCGGTAGAACGTGAACGGAGAGACGAGCATCCGCCCGTAGCGGATCGGAACGAGATCGGGCACGCGCGCGGCCGCCTGGCGCTCGAGCACCTCGATCGGATCCTCCCGGCCCGACACCGGCTCGAATTGCCCGTGGCTCGAGCGTGGCACCTCGTTGCGAGCAGCCTTGCCCCGCGCCGTCCGTTCGGCGACGGAGAGATGCGCGACGGCGGTACCGCTGGCCTTGTGAGCGACGCTGACCATCGTTCACAATGCTCGCCCGCGCCGGCGCAGGCGCATCACCCGATGCGGGTGAGGCGTGCCCTCCGGCGGGCATCACACTGAGGCCATGGGCAGATTGGCGGTGGCGCTCGCGGCGCTGTCCCTCGGACTGGGGACGGGCGTCGCCGCGGCCGCGGGCACCACTGGGACGACGACTACGGGACCAGACCGGACGGTCACGACGACCCTTTCGACGACCGTGACCGAGCCTCCCAGGACGTCTACCGTCATCAAGACCGAGACGGGAGCGGTGCGGACGGTCACGGCTCCGGAGCCCAAGACGACCACGAGCGTCGTGGCCACCACCCCGGCGACGAAGACATCGTCCGGCAGCAGCGTCCCGGCGTGGGCATGGGTGGTGATCGCGCTTGGGGCCGTCGGGATTGTCACCTCGATCTACATGGTCGGTCGCGACCGCGGTCGGCGTAGGGAGGCGACGGGACACGATCGACGGACGGGCGGAGCTCCAAACGACCCAGACCCGCCCGTCCGCTGAAGCGCGCCGGATCCGCCTGCTGGCTGGCGTCGCGTGCGCTTCGCTGGCGGTATTCGCCGCCCTGACCGCGCTGGTGGCGACGGACCAGCTGCGCGGATTCGACGCCGGCGCATTTCGGACCGCCGACGACCTGCGCGCTGCGTGGCTGGACTCCGCGGCGCGCGCGATCACGACGCTCGGCCTGATTGCGGTCGTCGGCCCGGCGGTGGCTCTCGGTGGCGCGTGGCTGATCAGCCGCCGGCGCGGTGCGCGCGGCGCCGCGCTGATCGCGGGCGCCGCGCTCGCGTGGCTGACCGTCTGGATCACCAAGTCGTTATTCGACCGCTCGCGACCCCCGGCGCCGCTGGTCCACACGGCCGGCCAGAGCTATCCGTCGGCCCACGCCGCCAACTCGATCGGCTGGTTCGCGCTCGCGATCGCGCTCGCGGCGGTGATCCCCGCCCGCAGCGGCCGGATCGCGGCGATCGCGACTGGCGCGCTGCTGGCGGTCCTGGTCGGGCTGAGCCGCGTCTACCTGCGCGCCCACTACCTCTCCGACGTGCTCGGCGGCGAGGCGCTCGCCGTCGCGATGTACGCGCTCGCCGCGGTGGCGGCGCTCGGCTGGCGGGCGCGCCGCCGCGCGCCGCTACACCTGGATCCGGTCGCCCGGCGCCAGCAGCCGCACCTCGACTGACGGCGCGTCGCGCCCGACCAGCCGCGCGAACTCGCGGGCGGGGGCGTCGGGCTCGGGGAGCTTCCGCCCTGGCCACCGCGGTGCGAACGTCCCGAAGTGGATCGGGACCGCCACCTCGGGCGCGATCACCGCCGCCGCCTGCGCCGCCCGCTCGGGGTCGAGGTGGCCCGGACCCAGCGACGGCCCCCACCCCCAGACCGGCAGCAGCGCAACCCCGACCGACCCCCGCAGCTCGCTCATCTCGTCGAATAGGTCCGTGTCCCCGGCGAAGTAGGCCGAGCCCGAACCCGTTACGAGGTAACCGACCGGGTCGCCCTCCGGGCCCCCGCGCGGCCATCGCCGGCGGTCGTGCGTCGCCGGCGTGGCGGTGACGCGGACGTCGCGGAGCGCCAACCCGGATCCGACGGGAAGCTCGCGGACGTCCTCGAGGCCCTTTCGCTCGAGCCAGGCACCGCTCCCGCGCGGCGCGATCACCGGCACAGAGCGGGCGATCTCCCGCAGCGAGGCGAGGTGCGTGTGGTCGCCGTGGAGATGAGAGAGCAGCACGGCGTCAACTCGCTCGGGCGGCTCGATCCCGCCGGGTGGAGCGATCCGGCCGAGCGGGCCGAACCGGCCGAGCGGGCCGATCCGATCGCCCAGCACAGGATCGGTGAGGAGCCTGACCCCGTCGACCTCGATCAACACGGTCGCGTGGCCGAGCCAAGTGATCTCCACGACGCGATGATCGAGCCACGCCCATCGCACGCTCATCGCCCGATCGGGATGACGACGCGGCCGCGGCGCGGCCCGATATTCCGGGCTGATGGCCGAGACCTACGGGGAGCAGGTGAGCTGGAAGCCGCAGGCACCACGGTTGCGGCCGTTCCATCTGCTGCTGTCTTGGATCGTGGCGGCGGTCGCGGTCCTGATCGCCGGGGCGATCGTCCCGGGAGTCACGGTCGGCAGCTTCGGCAAGGCGCTCGTCGCGGCGGTGCTGATCGCGATCCTGAACGCGGTGCTGCCTCCGATCGTCGCCGCGTTGAAGCTGCCGTTCACGCTCGCGCTGGGGTTCGTGATCGTGCTGGCGCTCGATGCGCTGATCCTGCTGCTCGCCTCCGAGATCGACTCGACCGTGATCCACGTCGACTCGTTCGGCTCGGCGCTGGTCGCGGCACTCGTGATCTCGGCCGCGGTCGTTGTCCTCGACGTGATCCTCGGCGCCAACGACAACGACGAATACGCGTTGCGGGTGATCGCCCGGGTCGCCCGGCGCCAGGGCGGCGGCACGCGGACGGACACGCCCGGGTTGCTATTCCTCGAGATCGACGGCCTGGCGCTGCCGGTGCTCCAGCGAGCGATGCGCGATGGCAACGCGCCGACGCTGGCGCGCTGGGTCGCGTCGGGCACACACCGGCTCGCGGAGTGGGAGACCGACCTGAGCTCGCAGACCGGGGCGAGTCAGACCGGGATCCTGCTCGGCTCAAACGAGGACGTCCCGGCGTTCCGCTGGGTGGACAAGCCGACCGGGAAGGTCATCACGTGCTCGTCGCCGGCCGACTGCGCGGCGATCGAGGCGCGCCTGGCGACCGGAAACGGGCTGCTCGTGAATGGCGGCGCGAGCCGCGGCAACCTCTTCTCCGGCGAGGCGGACGAGGTGATCCTCACAGCGAGCAAGCTCGGCGCCGAGAAGCGCGCCAACCCCGGCTACCGCGCGTTCCTCGCAAACGGCTTCAACGTCACCCGGCTGCTGGTGCTGTTCATCTGGGAGGTGATCATCGAGTGGGTCGCGGCGATCCGGCAGAAGCGCCGCGACGTCCGCCCGCGCGGGTACCGAGGCGGCCGCTACCCGTTCATGCGGGCGGGGCTGTGCGTCGGGCTCCGCGACCTGATCGTGTTCGGCGTCCTCACCGACATGATGCACGGGCGGCCCGCGGTGTACGCGACCTTCTCGAGCTACGACGAGGTCGCGCACCACTCGGGGCTCGAGCGCGCCGACACGCTCGAGGCGCTCCGAAAGCTCGACCAGCACTTCGCGCGGATCGAGCGGGCGCGACGGTACGCGCCCCGCCCGTACAAGCTGGTGGTTCTCTCGGACCACGGGCAGACCCAGGGCGCCACCTTCAAGCAGCGCAACGGCTACGACCTCCACGAGCTCGTCGCGCGCTCGCTCGAGCGGACCAGCGTCAAACCGGTGACGGGCGGCGAGGAGAATGACGCCGCCGTCGGCCACGCGGTCGCGGAGGCGACGGGCCGCAGTCGCGACGGCCAGACCGCCGAGCTCGGCGACCGCGACGCGGTCGTGCTCGCGTCGGGAAACCTCGGCCTTATCTATTTGATGGAGGAGCGCCGCCGGCTGACGCTCGAGGAGATCGAAGAGCGTCACCCGCGGCTGCTCCGAGCGCTACGCGAGCACCCCCACATCGCGTTCGCGCTCGTCCGTTCGGCGGCGCACGGGCCGACCGTGCTCGGCGCCGACGGGATCCATTACCTGGACAGGAACCGCGTCGAGGGCACCGATCCACTAAAAGGGCTCGGTCGCAACGCCGCCACCCACCTGATCCGCACCGACACGTTCGAGCACGCCCCGGACATCCTCGTTAACAGCTTCTACGACGCCGAGCTCGAACAGGGCTGCGCGTTCGAGGAGCTGATCTCGTTCCATGGCGGCCTCGGCGGGCCGCAGACCCGGCCGTTCATCCTGTACCCGGTCGAGCTGCCGATGTCGACGCGACGGATCGTCGGGGCAGCGGCCGTCCACGACCTGATCTCCGGCTGGAGGTGGGCCCTGCAGGGCGAGCCCGCGCCGCCCGCCTCAGCGGTCGGCGCCCACGCGCTCCGCTGAGCGTCGCCGCGTCAGCCGACCAGTACCCTGCCGCGGACCCAGGTGCCGCGTCCGGGCTCCGAGCCGACCCACAGCTTCCCGCCGACCGCCTCGATCCGGTCGTGCATGTTGATCAGGCCGTTCCGGACCGGCTGCTCGGCCGGGTCGAAGCCGACCCCCGAGTCACGCACGTCGAATACGAGCGTCTCGCCGACATGCCACACGCGCACGCGCGGGTCGGGCGACGGGCCGGCGTGCTTGACGATGTTCTGGATCGCCTCCACGCAGCAGAAGTAGACGGCCACCTCGACGTCCTCCTGGTAGCGGCGAAGCCCGAACGTGTGCAGCGCGATCGGGCACGGGAGCTGGCGCGCGGCCGACTCGAGCGCGACCTTCAGTCCCCGCTCGGTGAGGATCGACGGATAGATGCCCGCTGCGAACGCGCGCAGCGCCGCGAGCAGATCGTCGACCTGGTTTCCGATCGCCGAGAGCATCTGCTCACCCCGCGCCGGATCCGCTCGGATCGTCTCGGCGGCGAGGTCCAGCCGCAGGCGCAGTCCGAGCACATACTGCTGCACTCCGTCGTGGAGGTCGCGCTCGATCCGCTGCCGCTCGCTGTCTGCCGCCTCGACCAACCGCAGCCGCGACGCCGCGAGCTGCTGGTTGACGTCGGTCAGGTCGTCCTCCAAGCGGGCAGCTTCGACCCGCATCACCGCGACCGCGCCCGCGGCCTCGACGAACGCCGCCTGGTCGGACAGCCACGCGTCGTAGGTGATCGCGGCGACCGGGACGCCGTTGCGGTCGATCCGAGCGACCGCCCGGCGCTCGTCGCCGGCGGGGGCCGGGACCGAACGGCCACCGCCGTCGACGTACCCGCCGCGGCTCGGCTGGTAGTAGGCGATCCGGACGGACGGATCCTTGAGCGCGCGGGCGAGCAGCGCATCGGGCGGCGTCTCGGGGTGCTCGACGAGCGCGCGCACGAACGTCGCGAGCGCCCGGCCGACCGTCAGCCGCTCGACGAACAACCCCAGGAGAATCGCGAGCGGGACGGCAAGTGCCGCCTCGACGTAGGCCGCGCCGAACGCACTCGAAGCACCCGTTCCGGCGATCTGCGAGCCGACGAAGCCCACCCACAGAACCGTGCTCGCGACCGCGACGAGCGCGACCGGCGCAATCGAACGGCGGACCGGCTCGACCCGCCGGCGCGCCGCCGCGAACAGGAGCACGGGGGTCCCGCACGCGAGCGCGAGCCAGCTCGCCCACAGGGCGGCTCGCGCGGCGGAAGCGATGTCCGAGCCGGACGACCCCGCGAAGAAAACGTTCCGCGGGCAATGGCCGCCGCAGCTCAGGAGCGGCGTCTTCAGGGGCGGATGGGCGTGGGTCACGACCAGGAACGTCCACAACGCGAACATCGCCGCGCCGGACCACAGCACCAACCGCCGCTGCGCGTCGGTCCGGACACGGCCGGAGGGGTACGCGAGCATCAGATACGAGAACACCGGCGGCGCGAGACCCACGAGCAGCACCCCGAGGCTGAACGGCAATGGCTCCCGCGAGCCGTTCAGCAGCCACACCGACGCGAACAGCCCGACTCCCACGAGCGTCACTCCGAGCCGCTTGTGGGAGGTCCGGATCTGCGCATACGCCCCGACCGCAAGCAGCGTCACGATGATCACCACCCTCAGCACAACCGCGATGTGAGCGGGCCTCGCGTGGGCGTTCTGAGCCGTCAGGTAGCCGACCGCCGCCGCTCCGGTCAGTCCGAGCAGCAGGAACCCGCACAGGCGGCGGTGAGCTGCCACGTATCGCGCGAGCGAGCGCGGGCGCGGGTAGATCGCGGGCGCTGGCCACAGCCGCTGCGCCTCGGGCTCGAGATAACCGAGCGCCTGCCCTCCGGCCCCTGACTGACCCTCGTATTCCACGTCCGCCTGACCGTACGTTTCAGGCGAGCCTAGTCCAACCGGATCGCCCCCACAAGCGCTCAGTACAAACCCGCAACGTAGCCTCGGTCAACGACACTTGCCAGCTCGCCCAGATTGGTGCCAACCTTGTCGGCGTGGGGAATGGTGCGTCCGTGTCCGGAGCTCGAGCAGTCACCCGCAAGTCCGCGGCGGACCCCCGGCCCGAGCCGATTCGCGTGGTGATCGCGGAAGACGCATACGTGGTCCGCGAATTCCTCGCGGTCGCGCTCGCGGCCGCGCCCGAGGTCGAGCTGGTCGCGGTCTGCACGAACGGGAAGGAGCTCAAGTCTGCGATCGGCAGCTGGAAGCCGCAGGTTGTGATCACCGACATCCGGATGCCGCCGTCGCGCGCGGACGAGGGGATCCAGATCGCCACCGAGCTGCGTGAGACCGACCCCGAGATCGGCGTGATCGTGCTCAGCCAATACGCCGAGCCCGCATACGCGCTCGCGCTGCTCGAGCACGGGACCGGACGCCGCGCGTACCTGCTGAAGGAGCGGATCCGCGATCGGACGGAGCTGATCGCCGCAATCGAGACGGTCGCGAGCGGCGGCGCCGTGATCGACCCGCTGATCGTCGACGCGCTGATCGCGGCCCGCTCACGCGTGGCGCACTCGAGGCTGAGCCAGCTGACGCCGCGCGAGCGGGAGCTGCTCGCCGAGATCGCCGTCGGGAAGAGCAACGGCGCGATCGCGAAGTCGCTGTTCCTGACCAAGCGGGCGGTCGAGAAGCATGTCAACTCGATCTTCTCGAAGCTCGATCTGCCCGAGTCTCATGACATCAGCCGCCGGGTGATGGCGACGCTCATTTTCCTCTCGGAAGAGGAGAGCGACCCGCAGCCGTGAAACCGCCCTGGCTGATCCGCTGCGTCCTGGCGGGCGCCGCAGGGACGGCGGCGCTCACCGCCGCGTACGAGATCGAGCACCGGCTGCGGCCCGAGGTGAACGGGCCGCTCGACTACGACGACAGCCTCGTCCCGGGTCAGATCGTCGCCTCGATCATGCACCTCCCCCACGTCACCGGGCGCGAAGAGCACGAGCTCGGGCTCGCGCTCAGATGGGGCTACGGGTCGGCGTTCGGCCTGTGGCACGGGGTGCTGCTGCGCCGCGCGGGCGAGCCGGTCGCAAGCGCCGCGTTCGGGGCGACGCTGATGACCGCGACGCTGACGCTGTTCCCGCTGCTCGGCCGGACGCCCCCTCCGTGGCGGTGGCCGGCGAGCGTGCTCGCGACCGCGTTCGGGACCCACGCGGCGTACGTCGCGGGCGTCGCGGTGGTCAACGGCCGGGGCTAGAGGACCGCCACCGGGTTGATCGGCGAGCCGGTACCGCCGACGATCCGCAGCGGCGCCGCCGTGAACAGGAACTCCCAGCGCCCCGCGCGCTCGCACGCGGCTCGCAGATCCTCGAACTGAAGGTAGTCGAGCAGGTGGACCCCCATCGCGGTGATCGCCAGCACGTGGATCGGGAAATCGACCCCGTCGGTGGAGCTGGGAGCGGTGTCGCTGTTCCCGTCGGAGCCGAGCACCGAGACGGATCGGGCGGCCACGAAGCGCATCGCGGTCGGGTGCAGGCCGGCCTTCGCCTCGGGCGTGTTCCACGGTCCGAGCTTCGCGAGCCGGCGGGCGTGCCCCGTCCGGACCAGCAGGATG
This sequence comes from uncultured Solirubrobacterales bacterium, assembly GCA_963788565.1. Lineage (GTDB taxonomy): Bacteria > Actinomycetota > Thermoleophilia > Solirubrobacterales > Solirubrobacteraceae > Palsa-465. Next base: position 479,055 of record CAWBHJ010000005.1, read on the forward strand.
TCGCCCTCGCGAACCGCCACCCCCTGCCCGCGCTCGGCGCGCCTCGAGGTCCTCGGCGAACACGTCCTCGCCGGGCTCAAGCCACTCGACGCCTCTCGTGCGCGGGATGTCCAGCAGGACCCCGCGACCGACAAGCCCGTTGCGCAGCACCTCGATCGTGTTGAGCGCCGCGCCGGCGGCGGTTGCCGAGTCCTCCGGGCGGTCGTTGTAGAGCGCTCCACGGTAGGCGACATGACACAGCGCATCGATGTGCGTATGGCCGTCGTTGTGGTAGTCGGCGCCGACGTAGTCCTTGATAAAGCGGAGCGGTCCGTCGCTTCCGGCGGCGTCCGGAAGCAGCGTCATGTGGTGATCGGCGGGCACTGGGTTGTTCTCGGCTCCCTCGGTGTTCAGCGGCAAGCTCATCGTGATCGTCCGCCCCTCCCGCACCAGCCGGCTGGCCGCCGCCACCCGGTCCGGCGTCAGCAGGTTGAGCGCGCCCCGCGCGTCGTCGCGGCCCCAGCGGCCCCAATTCGAGAGCTCGTCGAACAGCGACGCGAACTCGGCGTTGCTGACGCGCACACGGTCGTCCATCGGCGGGCACCGTAGAGCGCTTTGTGAACGCCAGAGTCATACGAACCGGGTGATGCTCGGACCCGCGCACCGGCGTAGCTTCGCTCTCGCGATCACTCCGGGGTGTCCTCCCCGGGCTCCCGAAGGAGAAGAGATATGGCAGTGGCGACGGACCAGCGTCCCGGCAATCAAATGACGCCGGCGGGCGGAAACGACGTGGCCGACGTGTTCGTCGTGTTCGGGATCACCGGCGATCTCGCAAAGGTGATGACGTTCAACTCGCTGTACCGGTTAGAGCGGCGTGGCCTGCTCAACTGTCCGATCGTCGGCGTGGCGGTCAGCGACTGGTCCAAGGAGGATCTTCGCGAGCATGCCCGGGCTGCGATCGAGGAGTGCGGCACGAAGATCGACGACGACGTCTTCAACCGCCTTGCCGAGCGGATGTCATACGTCAGCGGCGACTTCGGCGACGCGGAGACGTTCAAGCGGGTCAAGGCCGCGATCGGCGACGCTCGGTGTCCCGTGTTCTACCTCGAGATCCCCCCGTTCCTGTTCGGCCGCGTGATCAAGGGCCTGACCGATGCCGGCCTCACGAAGACCGGCCGGGTCGTCGTCGAGAAGCCGTTCGGGAACGACCTCGCCTCCGCCCGCGAGCTCGCGGAAGAGATCCACCAGTACATCGACGAGTCGCAGCTGTACCGGATCGACCACTTCCTGGGGAAGATGGGGCTCAGCGAGATCATCTATCTGCGGCTCGCGAACGCGATCCTCGAGCCGATCTGGAACCGCCACTACGTCGCGTCGGTCGAGATCACGATGGCCGAGAGCTTCGGGGTCGAGGACCGGGGGCATTTCTACGACCCGGTTGGGGCGCTCCGCGACGTCGTCGTGAACCACCTCATGCAGGTGGTCGGCGCCGCCGCGATGGAGCCTCCCGCGGCGCGTGACGCCCAGACGCTGAAGGACTCGCTCGCCTCGGTGTACCGGACGATCGCGGAGGCGGACCCGGCCCACTACGTGCGCGGCCAGTACGAGGGGTACTGCGACATCGAAGGCTGCGCGTCCGATTCGACGACCGAGACGTACGCCGCGCTGCGGCTGGATATCGACAACTGGCGCTGGTCCGGCACGCCGTTCTTCATTCGCACGGGAAAGTGCCTTCCGGTCACCCAGACCGAGCTGCGCCTGATCTTCAAGGGGCTGCCGCCGAGGCTGGGGTTCGGTCTCTCACGCCGCCCCGAACCCGATCAGTTGGTCGTCAGGCTCGACCCAACGACCGGGATCCGCCTGCTGCTCGACGCGCAGCGCAGCGAATCCGTCGATCCCGAGCAGATCAACCTCGACATGGAGTTCGCCCAGGAGGGAGGCGAGGGACCGACGCCGTACGAGGTTCTGCTGCATGCCGCGATGATCGGCGACAGCAAGCGGTTCACCCGTCAGGACGGAGTCGAGGAGTGCTGGCGGGTGATGCAGCCGCTGCTCGACAACCCGCCACCGGTCCACCCCTACGCGAAGGGATCGTGGGGTCCGGAGGCCGCGGATCAGCTGGTCGCCGGCCATGGGCGCTGGCACGGACCGTGGGTGGCGTCATGAGCACGGCCAAGGACAAGCGCCAGAAGGCGAAGTCGGCAGACGGCAAGCCGTCGGCCGAACCCGCGCCCCGGGCTGCGGAGACGGGCCAGAGCGCCGCGTCACCGTCTCCCTTCACGCCGATCGCCGACTACGGATTCCTCTCCGACTGCCACACCGGGGCGCTGGTCGCGCTCGACGGCTCGATCGACTGGCTGTGCGTCCCAAGGTTCGACTCGCCGAGCGTGTTCGGGTCGCTGCTGGACCGCGGCGCCGGCACCTTCCGTCTCGGCCCGTTCGGGATCAACCATCCGAGCGGGCGCATCTACGAGCCGGGCACCAACACCCTGATCACCGCATGGAAGACCCAGATGGGATGGGCCAGCGTGCGCGACGCTCTGACGATGGGGCCGCGCCACGGCGAGGACACGATCACCCCCCACACGCGACCGCCGACCGACGACGACGCCGAGCATACGCTCGTGCGGACGGTCCAGTGCCTCGAGGGCAGCGTCGAGGTCGAGCTGGTCTGCGAGCCGGCATTCGACTACGGCCGCTCTCCGGCGGATTGGTCGCTTTCGGATGATCGCCACAGCGCGGACGCCTCCGGCGCCGGTCAGACGATGCGGCTGCGGACCGACATGTTGTTGGGGATCGAGGAGAACCGGGTGCGGGCGCGACATACGCTCCACGAGGGGGAGCAGCTGTACTGCGCGCTTTCCTGGGGCGAGGAGCTGGCGGGTCCCGCCAACATCGACGAGGCGAACGCCCAACTGAACGCGACGACCCGGTTCTGGCGGAATTGGCTGGCCGGGGCGCGGATTCCGGATCACGAGCTGCGTCCGCTGATTCAGCGCTCGGCGCTCGCGATCAAGGGGCTCACCTATATGCCGACCGGTGCCACCGTCGCGGCGCTGACGACGTCGCTGCCGGAGACACCGGGCGGCGAACGCAACTGGGACTACCGCTATACGTGGATTCGCGACTCGACGTTCACGCTGCAGGCGCTGCACTTCCTCAACCTCGACTGGGAGGCGAACGAGTTCATGGCGTTCATCGCCGAGCTCGAGCGCAACGAGGACGGGGCGCTGCAGATCATGTATGGGATCGACGGCCGTCGGGACCTGACCGAGAGCCTGCGTGAGGAGCTGACGGGCTACGACGGGGCGCACCCCGTGCGGATCGGCAACGGCGCGTTCGACCAGCGCCAGAACGACGTGTTCGGCGCCGCGCTCGACTCGGTGCTGCTCCACACCCGGCGCAGCAGGCGGCTCCCGCGGCTGCTGTGGCCGCTGGTCCAGTCGCAGGCCGAGTGCGCGACCGCCGTCTGGCGCAAGCCCGATCAGGGCATCTGGGAGGCTCGCGGCAAGCCTCAGCACTACGTCTCCTCGAAGCTGATGTGCTGGGTCGCTCTGGACCGCGCCTCGAAGCTGGCGAGGATCCGCGGTGACGACGCCCTGCAGGCGACCTGGGCGAAGACCGCCGCAGAGATCAAGGCGGACATCCTCGAACACGGAATCGACAAGCGCGGCGTGCTGACCCAGCACTACGACACAGAGGCGCTCGACGCTTCGACGCTGCTCGCAGCGCTGTTCGGGTTCCTCCCCCCCACCGACGAGCGCCTCCGGGCGAGTGTGCTCGCGATCGCCGACGAGCTGAGCGAGAACGGATTCGTGCTGCGCTACCGCACCGACCAGACCGACGACGGGCTTTCCGGCAAGGAGGGCACGTTCGTGATCTGCTCGTTCTGGCTGGTCTCCGCGCTCGCGCTGATCGGCGAGATGCGCCGCGCCCGCGAGCAGATGTCGCGGCTCGTCAAAGTTGCCTCGCCGCTCGGGCTGTACGCCGAGGAGTACGACGTCGACACCGGCCTGGACCTGGGCAACTTCCCCCAGGCGTTCTCGCACCTGGCCCTGGTCGAGGCGGCCGGCAGCATCATCCTCGCCGAACGCGTTCAGGAGCTGACCGGGTGAGCCACTACGACGTGATCGTGGTCGGCAGCGGCGCGGGTGGCGGCACGCTCGCACACCGCCTGGCGCCGTCCGGCAAGCGGATCCTGCTGCTCGAGCGGGGCGGCTGGCTCCGCCGGGAGCCACAGAACTGGTTGGCGCATGACGTGTTCGTCGAGAACCGCTACGTCTCGCCGGACACGTGGTACTACCCCGACGGCTCGTCGTTTCACCCCGAGGTGCACTACTACGTCGGCGGCGCGACCAAGCGCTACGGCGCCGCCCTGTACCGGCTCCGCAAGGAGGACTTCGGCGAGCTGAGGCACCACGGCGGAAGCTCGCCGGCGTGGCCGATCTCCTACGAGGAGATGGAGCCGTACTACACGCAGGCGGAGCAGCTCTACCAGGTACACGGCGCACGCGGCGAGGACCCGACCGAGCCGCCCGCGAGCGCGCCCTACCCGTTCCCGGCCGTCTCGCACGAGCCTCGGATTCAGCAGCTCTCAGACGATTTGGCCAAGGCCGGGTTTCACCCGTTCCACGCCCCATGCGGGATCTTGCTCGACGAGTCCAACATGCCCTACAGCAAGTGCGTCCGTTGCGACAATTGCGACGGCTTTCCGTGCCTGGTACACGCCAAATCGGACGCCGAGGTGATCGCCGTCCGGCCGGCGGTCGAGCACCCGAACGTGACGCTGATGACGGGCGCCGAGGCGGTCCGGCTCGAGACCAATGAGGCGGGAACCGCGGTCACCGGCGTCGTCGTCAACCACGACGGCCAACAGGAGACGTTCGAGGGCCAGCTCGTCGTCGTCTCGTGCGGCGCCGCGAACAGCGCCAGGCTGCTGCTCGCATCCGCGAGCGACAAGCACCCGAACGGGCTCGCCAACGGCTCCGACCAGGTCGGGCGCAACTTCATGTTCCACAACAGCCAGGCGGTACTCGCGCTCTCCAAGGAAGAGAACCCCACGATCTTCCAGAAGACCCTCGGCGTCAACGACTTCTACCTCTCCGGCGGCAAGGACTTCGACTTCCCACTGGGCAACATCCAGATGGTCGGCAAGTCCCAGGCGGAGATGTTCCGCGGGGAGAAACCGGGCGAGACGCGCTTCGCGCCCGAGTGGACGCTCCGCGACGTAGCAAAACACGCGGTCGACTTCTGGCTCTCGACCGAGGACCTGCCACTGGCGGAGAACCGGGTGACGCTCACCAAGGACGGCAACATCCAGATCAGCTACACGGCCAGCAACGAGGAGCCGAAGGACCGCCTGTACCACCAGCTCAAGGAGATGCTGAAGGACCTGGGGATGCATCACGGGCACCTGCTCCCGCACAACGCGTACCTCAAGAACGAGATTCCGGTCGCCGGCTGTGCCCACCAGGCCGGCACCGTCAGGTTCGGGAGCGATCCCAAAAGCTCGGTGCTCGACGCCAACTGCAAGGCGCACGAGCTCGACAACGTGTACGTCGTCGACACGAGCTTCTTCCCGAGCATCGGCGCCGTCAACCCGGCGCTGACCGCGATGGCGAACGGGCTGCGGGTCGGCGACCACGTGCTCGAGCGTCTCGGGTCGGCGCCGCCGCGACCGGAGCCGGCCAATGTCGGCTGACGGCACGGGCACTCGCCGCCGCCGGGTCGTGATCGTCGGCGGCGGGTTTGGAGGGATGCAGGCGGCCAAGCGCTTGAAGAAGGCCGACGTCGACGTGACCCTGATCGACCGCCACAACCATCTGCTGTTCCAGCCGCTGATCTACCAGGTCGCCGCCGGTGCGCTTTCCTCCGGCGACGTCGCGGCGCCGCTTCGGCACATGCTCAAGCGAAATTCAAATACGACGACGCTGATGGCGGAGGTCACCGACGTCGACGTAAACCGACGCCAGGTCGTGCTCGACCGCGGGGAGCGGATCGACTACGACAGCCTGATCGTCGCCCCGGGAGGGGAGACGTCGTACTTCGGGCACGACGAATGGAAAGAGTTCAGTAGCGGCCTGAAGACAATGGATGACGCCCTGGACCTCCGCAACCGCATCTTCGGAGCCTTTGAGGAGGCTGAACGCGCTGAGGACCCTGACACTCGCGACGAGTGGCTCACGTTCGTCGTCGTGGGCGGTGGTCCGACGGGCGTCGAGATCTCGGGGCAGCTCGCGATCCTCTCGCGCCATACGATGAAGCGCGAGTTCCGGCGCATCCATCCCAATGCTGCCCGCGTGATCCTGCTCGATGCGGGCGAACGCGTGGTGGCGGCATTCACCGAGCCGACCTCCGCCAAGGCCGCGGACGAGCTGCGCAGTCTCGGCGTCACGATCCGAGAGCACGCGATGGTCACCGGGATCGACGCGCGCGGGGTGACGGTCAAGCTCGGCGACAAAACCGAGCGGATCGCCGCCCGCACGGTGGTCTGGGCGGCGGGCGTGAGATCCGCCGGGCTGACCGCGCTTGTGGCGCAGGCGGCCGGCGCGACTACGGACCGCGGCGGCCGGGTGCAGGTCAACCCCGACCTCACGCTCCCGGGCCACCCGGAGATCTCCGTCATCGGCGACGCGGCCACGCTGGACGGTCCCGACGGCAAGCCGCTCCCAGGTCTCGCCACGGTCGCGATCCAGCAGGCGCGGCACGTGGGGGACGCGATCCGCCACGGCGAGCCGGGCGCCTCGAAGCCGTTCAAGTACTTCGACAAGGGCGCGCTCGCGGTGGTCGGGCGCGGCAAAGCGGTGTGCGAGGTCAGGGGCCGCAGGCTGTCCGGCCTGATCGCTTTCATGATGTACATAACGGTTCACCTGTTCTACCTGGGCGGGGTCGGTGGCCGGCGTCTCGGCGCCGGTTTCAACATGCTCCAGTCCCTGTTCGGGGCACGGGCGGACAGCGTGATGGTCTGCGAGCTCGGAGGGGTCGAGCGTCCGGCGCCCGAAGCGGCGCCTGCGCAGGAATCGGCCACCCCGACGGGATAGGGGCGCCCGACCGGGAGATCGTTCGGATGGCCAACGACCTAGCCCGCTGGCAGTTCGCAACGACCAGCATCTACCACTTCATCTTCGTGCCGATCACGATCGGGCTCGCGTTCCTGGTCGCGATCCTGCACACCGCCTGGTACCGGAACGGGAACCCCGAGTACAAGCGGATGACCCGCTTCTTCGGGACGCTGCTGCTGATCAACGTTGCGATCGGCGTCGTCACGGGGCTCGTGCAGGAGTTCGAGTTCGGGATGAACTGGTCCACGTACTCGCGCTACGTCGGCGGGGTGTTCGGCGCACCGCTGGCGATGGAGGGGATCGCGGCGTTCTTCCTCGAATCGACGTTCCTCGGGCTATGGCTGTTCGGCTGGGGCCGGCTTCCCAAGCGCGTGCACCTGGCGACGATCTGGGCCGTGTCGCTCGGCACGGTGCTGTCGGCGATGTTCATCCTGGTCGCGAACTCGTGGATGCAGCACCCGGTCGGCTACAAGCTCAACCACGCCGGCCAGCCGGTGCTCAACAACGTCTGGGCGCTGGTCGTGAACCCGACGTTCGTGTGGGGCTTCGCGCACGTGATCCTGGCGTCGTTGATGACCGGCGCGCTGGTGATGCTCGCCGTCTCGGCGTGGCAGCTGCGCAAGCGCCAGCACGTCGAGTCGTTTCGCCGGACCGCCAAGGTCGCGCTGATCGTGCTGATACCGACGACCGTGATCCAGCTGTCGGTCGGCAGTCAGCTCGGCGTCGTCGAGGCCCACTATCAGCCGATGAAGATCGCGGCCGCCGAGGCCCAGTGGAACAGCTGCAAGCCCTGTTCGTTCTCGGCGTTTCAGATCGGCGGCGGCGCCAACGACCAGACCCCCACGCAGATCATCGAGATCCCGCATCTGCTGTCGGTGCTCGCCACGGGCACCTGGAGCGGGCCGGTGACCGGGCTAAATCAGCTCCAGAAGCAGTACCAGGCCAAGTACGGCCCCGGGAACTACGTACCCGACGTGTTCATCCAGTACTGGTCGATGCGGGTGATGGCGTACCTCGCGTCGCTGGTCTTGCTGTTATCGCTGTGGGGCGGATGGCTGCTGGGTCGCGGCAAGCTGGACCGCTCCAAGTGGTTCCTGCGACTGTCGATCTGGGCCGTGGCGACCCCGTTCCTGATGAACACGGCCGGATGGCTGCTGACCGAATCGGGCCGCCAGCCGTGGATCGTCCAGGGGCTACAGAAGACGGTCAACGCGAACTCCCCGTCGGTCAGCGTCACCGAGATCTGGATCAGCCTGATCGCACTGATCCTTGCCTACATCGTGCTCGGCGCCGCCGATGCGGTGCTGATGCTCCGCTACTCGCGCCGCGGGCTGGAGCTGGAGCACGCCGACGACGGTGACGGTGGCGCCGCCACCGGGACCCCCACTCCCGCCCTGACCTACTGACGGTGGTAGAGCGATGCAGCTTCACACGATCTGGTTTCTGATCATCGCCGCCCTCTGGATCGGGTTCTTCGTGCTCGAGGGGTTCGACTTCGGCGTCGGTGCACTGCACATGGTGGTCGGCAAGAACGAGACCGAGCGGCGTGTCGCGATCAACACGATCGGGCCCTGGTGGGATGGCAACGAGGTGTGGCTGATCGTCGCCGGCGCGGGGATGTTCGCGGCGTTCCCGGGGTGGTACGCGACGCTGTTCTCGGCGCTGTACCTCGCGCTCGTGCTGGTCCTGCTCGCGCTGTTCGGGCGCGGCGTCTCGTTCGAGTGGCGGGGCAAGCGCGAGAGCCCTCGGTGGCGGATGGGCTGGTCGTGGGCGCTGACCGTAGGAAGCATCCTGATCCCGCTGCTGATCGGGGTTGCGTTCGGCGACATGCTCCACGGGCTGCCGATCAACTCCCACCAGGAGTTCACCGGCAACTTCTTCGACCTCTTGACCGGGTACGGGCTGATGACCGGTGTGACGATGCTCGCGCTGTGCGTGCTGCACGGGGCGACCTTCCTCGCCCTGCGAACCACCGGCGTGATCCGGGAGCGCGCGCGCTCGATCGCTCAGCGGTTCGGCGGCGTCGCGTTGGTGATCGAGATCGCCTGGGTGATCTGGACGCTGGTCGTGATCGGCGGCGGCACGATCCCGCAGCCGACGCAGATCTTCGGCACGATCGCGGTGATCTTCGCGTGGGGGCTCGCGTACACAGACCGCGACGGATGGGCCTTTGCGGCGTCCGGCTTCGCGATCGCTGCCGCGCTCGGGCAGATCTTCATCGCCCTGTATCCGAACGTGATGGTGTCGAGCACGAACCACGCCTACAACCTGACCGTCAACAACGCCGCCGCGGCCCACTACTCGCTGGTCGTGATGACCGTCATCGCGGGCTTGCTGATGCCGCTGGTGCTCCTGTATCAGGGCTGGTCGTTCCACGTCTTCCGGCGTCGCGTGGCCGCACCAGAGCCGGCCGCAGCGGAGCCCGCAGGCCCGCCCGCGACCCCTTCCTAGGGCGGCCTTGCGCGCCCTCGATCCGCGCCTCGTCCGCCGCACCCGCTCGGTGCGGCCGCTGCTCGCGACCGACACCGTGCTCGGGATCGCAATGGCGGTGTTGGTATTGGTGCAGGCGACGCTGCTCGCGCGGATCGTCGCTCGCGCATTCCACGGCACTCCGATCGGCCGGCTGTGGCTCGACCTCGCGCTGCTCGCGCTCGCGTTCGCGATCCGGGGCGCGCTCGGGTGGGGCATGGAGGTGGCGGGGCGCCGGGCCGCGTCGAGCGTGCTTTCGGAGCTCCGGCTGGCGCTGATCCAGCGACGACTCCGAGACGATCCAGCCTCGCTCGACGGCGCCGAGAGCGGCGAAATCACTGCCGCGGCGGTCCAGGGCGTCGATGCGCTCGAGGGCTACTTCGCCCGCTACCTCCCCCAGGTCGTGCTCGCGTCGGTGGTGCCGCTGCTGGTCGTCGCCTGGGTCGCGGTGGTCGACTGGGAGTCAGGGCTGATCATGCTGCTGACGTTGCCGCTTGTCCCGATCTTCATGTGGCTGATCGGCCGCTACACCGAGCAGCGCACGCGCGAGCGATGGGACGCGCTCCAGTCGCTCTCGTCGCACTTCCTCGACATGGTCAGGGGGTTGCCGACGCTCCGCGCGTTCGGGCAGAGCCGTGCCCAGGGCGCCGCGCTCGAGGCGATCGGCGAGCGCTACCGGCGCGCGACGATGGGGACCCTGCGCGTCAGCTTCCTGTCGGGCTCGGTGCTCGAGCTCGCCGCGACGCTCGCGGTCGCGCTGGTCGCCGTCACCGCCGGGGTGCGCCTGGCCGAGGGCGACCTGCCGCTCCAGGCGGGCCTGACGGTGCTGATCCTCGCCCCCGAGGTGTACCTGCCGCTCCGGGCGCTCGGGGCCGAGTACCACGCGAGCGCCGACGGCCTCGCCGTCGCCGAGCGGATGTTCGCGCTGCTCGACGCCGCGCCGGCGGTCGGTCGGGCCGGGTCGCTGCCCGCCCCGAGCCCGGCCGCGGAGCCGATCCGGCTCGAGCGGGTGTCGTTCGCCTACCCGGGACGCCCGCGGCCGGTGCTCGACCGGCTCGAGCTCGAGCTGCACCCCGGCGAGACGGTCGCGCTGGTAGGCGACAGCGGCGCCGGCAAGAGCACGGTGGCGGCGCTGCTGCTGCGACTGCTCGACCCCGATGACGGCCGGATCACGGTCGGCGGCGTCGACATAGCGAATTGCGAGCTCGCCGCCTGGCGGCGGATGATCGCGTGGGTGCCGCAGCACCCGACGTTGCTCCGCGGCACGGTCGACGAGAACATCGCGCTCGGCGCGCCGGACTCGGTCGCCGCCGACGCGATCCGCGAGGCCGCCCGGCTGGCAGGCGCCGACGCGTTCATCCGGGGGCTGCCGCGATGGGTACGGGACGACCATCGGCGACGGCGGGCGGCCGCTGTCGGGGGGCGAGCGACGCCGGATCGGGCTCGCGCGGGCTTTCCTGCGCGACGCGCCGTTCGTGATCCTCGACGAGCCGACGGCGGACCTCGACCCGGCGGCGGTCGAGGTCGTCTCCAACGCGGTCAGGACACTTCAGCAAGGACGCACGGTGCTGCTGATCGCCCACCGCCCCGAGCTCGTCCAGAGCGCGGACCGGGTGGTGACCCTGGCCGGCGGCGTCGCCTGGCCGCGGGTGCTGGTGGAGGCCGCGTGACGGGCACGCTGCGACGGCTGCTGGGTCTCGCCGGGGCGCCGCGAGGACGCGAGGCGCTATCGGTCTCGCTGGGCGCGCTGACGATCCTGCTCGGCGTCGGGCTGATGGCCACGGCGGGTTACCTGATCTCCCGCGCGGCCGAGCGCCCCGCGATCTTCTCGCTCACGATCGCGATCGTCGGGGTCCGGTTCTTCGGCGTCTCGAAGCCCGTCGTCCGGTACCTCGACAAGCTCTCTTCGCACGATCTCGCGCTGCGGGTGCTCGCGCGCGTGCGCGCGCGCGTGTACGAGCGGATCGAGCCGCTCGCGCCGACACAGCTCGACGGCTACCGCGACGGCGACCTCCTGTCCCGTTCGGTCGCCGACGTCGACGCGCTCCAGAACCTCCATCTCCGCGCGGTCGGGCCGCCGCTGGTCGCGCTGCTGGCGGGCGCGGCGGCGGTCGGGGTGACGTGCGCGTTTCTGCCGGCGGCGGGAGTGATCCTCGCCATCGGCCTGCTGGTCGCCGGCGCCCTCGTGCCCGCGCTCTCGGGGCGGCTCGCGCGCGCGGCGGCGCTGCGGGAGGCGCCGGCTCGCGGGCTGCTGTCGGCCGAGCTCGTCGAGCTGCTCGCCGCGGGCCCAGAGCTCGCGGCGTTCGGCGCCGAGCACGCCGCGCTCGCCCGGGTGCGGACGGCGGACTCCTCGCTGGTCACGATCGCCCGCCGTAGCGCGGCGGCGATCGGGCTCGGCGACGGGCTGCGTGTGCTCGTCACCGGCGTCACCCTCGGAGGGGTGCTCGCGGTGGCGATCGACGCCTCAGCCGCGGGCCACTTGAACCGCGTCGAGATCGCGATGCTGGCGCTGCTCGCGCTCGCGACGTTCGAGGCGGTCGCACCGCTGTCCGCGGCGGCGCGCGAGCGCTCGGCGGTCGTCGCCGCCGGACGGCGGGTGCTCGAGCTGACCGATCGCGACCCCGTGATCCAGGACCCGGCCACGCCGGCGCCCGCGCCCCAGTGGCCCTTCACGGTCGCGCTCGAGCACGTCTGGGCGCGGTACCCGCTCGGCTCGCGCGCTGTGCTCGAGGACGTCAGCCTGCGACTCGAGCCCGGCGACCGGGTCGCGCTCGTCGGGCCGAGTGGCGCCGGAAAGACGACGGTCGTCAACCTGATGCTCCGGTTCCTCGATCCGGAGCGAGGGCGCCTGACGCTCGCCGGGCGCGACCTGGTCGAGTACCGCCAGGACGACGTCCGCAAGATGATCTCGGTCGCCGGCCAGGAGTCGTACCTGTTCTCCGCGACGATCCGCCAGAACGTCGCGCTCTCGCGGCCCGGCGCCGGCGACGAGGCGGTCGAGCGGGCGCTTCGGCGGGCGCGAATCTGGGACTGGGTCGAGGGGCTCGCGCATGGCGTCGACACCCGCGTCGGGGAGCGCGGCCGGGAGCTTTCAGGGGGTCAGCGGCAGCGGATCCTCGTCGCCCGCGCGCTGCTCGCGGACCGACCGGTGCTGATCCTCGACGAGCCCACCTCGCACCTCGACCCCGACACCGCGCGCGAGCTGATGGACGACGTGTTCGCTGCGACCGAGGGGCAGACGGTGCTGCTGATCACGCACCGGAGCGAGGGTCTCGATCTCGTCGACCGGGTGGTAGCGCTCGAAGCGCCTCGAGCACCCGCTCCGTCGTGACCTCGGGGTCGGACCCGACGTCGATCACGATATCCGCGAGCCGCGTGTAGGCGGCGGCGCGGTCGGCTGCAACCTCGCGTAGCGTCGCCTCAGAGTCCGCCGGCAGCGGGCGGTGGTCCTGGCCGCTGTGGGCGATGTTGGCGGCCTCCCGCCGGGCGCTCAAGCGGAGCCACACCGTGATCGTCCGGGCAAGCGGTCCTGGGAGCAGCGCGACGCTGCCGGGAGCCGCGATCACCTTCGGGACCGGGCTGCTCAGCGCTGCCTCGAGCAGGCTCGCCTCGGTCTTGTGGAGCCCGTCGGGCCCTTCGAGCTGCTGGACCTCGGCGGCGGTCTTGCCGGTCGCCTGCTCAAGGGCGACGTCGTTGTCCCAAAACTCGTAGCCGAGCCGCTGGGCGAGCAGCGTGCCGACGGTGGTCTTTCCGACCCCCATCATCCCGATCAAGACGACGTGCCGACCGGGCATCGGGCAGCGGGACCGGGAGCCGCGCCGGCTACGAGGCGGCCGTGCCGAGCGAGATCAGGATCGCGGCCGCGATCAGCGGCAGCGCCACTCCGAGCGCCAGCGCCCCGGCGTTCTTGATCAGCTCAGGGACGCCTTGGAGGATCACCGACTCGTCGTAGACAAGCGTCCGCGTGCCGGCCAGGCCCGCTACCGCGGCGAGGCACGCCGCACCGAACGCGATCCATGCCCAGACGCTGGTGCCCGTGATCCCGTAGACGATCGTCGAGCTGACCCCGACCAACGTCAAAATCACGAGCAGCCCGAGAGAAGGGACCAATGTCCCGCCCGCCGGTAGCACTAGCGTCAACACCACGATCCACGTCACCAACGACAGCCAGACCATGGCGGCAGCCTACTCCTCGGCGCAGGCCTCCGACTCCGTCGCCGGGACGTACACCTCGGCGGCGTGTTCGTGCGCCGCGCGGACGAGCAACTCGTGGAGCTTGCACCGTTCGTCGTCGTCGAGCCCGGCGAGCACGTAGTTCTGGACGCCGGCGAGCGCCTCCTGGGCGCGCTCGAGCGCCGCGATCCCCTCGGGGGTCAGCTCGACGATGTGCCTGCGGCGATCCTCGGGATCGCGGCGCCGATCGAGCAGCCCCTGGTCCTCGAGCTCGTTGAGCAGGCCGACCAGGTTCGCGGGATCGAGTCGCAGCGTCTCCCCGAGCGCTCCCTGGGCGATCGCGCCGTGCTCCCGAAGGATCATCAGCGCGACGACCTGGCGCTTGCGTAGGCCGAGCGGGGCGAGCGCGATCTCCGACCGCCGCCGAGCAATCCGGTCGAGACGGTGGATCAGCATCACAGAGCCGTGCGTGGCGGGCGGCGCGTATGTGCTGCGTGTCATATATCGATCATATCCGGAAAATCATTGGCTATGCAATAATGTATTGCGGCGTGTCAACCAGTATCGATTGGCAAACGACTTAGGCAATGAGCGCGACCAAGATCGACCGAAACCGACTGCCCCGCGGCGACGCGCCGGACGACGATCCCGGACGGCGTCCGCGGATCGGAAGGCGACTTGCGACCGCGGTGCTGCTGGGCGCGCTGGTCGTGTCGCTGCTGATCGCGGTGCCCGGCCTGAAGCCGGTTGCGGACGAGATCGGAGAGATGAGCCCCGGCTGGATCGTCGCGGCCGTTGCGCTGGAGCTGCTCTCGTGCGTCAGCTTCGTCGTGCTGTTCCGCCGATTCTTCGATCGTGTCCCCGGTCGGGATGCCAGGCCGCTCGCCTGGACCTCGATGGCGTCGGGCGCGCTGCTGCCCGGCGGCGGCGTCGGCGGGCTCGCGATCGGCGGCTGGCTGATCCGTTTGACCGGCGCCTCGACCTCGTGGATCATCCGCCGCTCGAGCGCCCTGTTCTTCTTCACCACCGGGATCAACGGCGCCGTCATCATCATCGCGGCGCTGCTGCTGATCGGCCCGTACCCCGTGCCCGACGAGTTCTCCCGCGCCGGGGTGCCGCTGTTGATCGTCGTGCCGGTGACGCTCCTGATCGCCGCGCTTCCGTGGGCCGTGCGCCGGCGCAATCGCGCCCCTTCGACGTGGATGGGTGGCATCGTCGAAGGGATTCGCGATGCGGAGCTGACCGCGACGAGGCCGAGCTGGCGACTGCTCGGCGCACTCGGATACCTCGGCTTCGACATCGCCGTCCTGTGGGCGACGTTCTCAGCGGTGGGCCACGTGCCGCCGATCCCCGCGCTGGTGCTCGGCTACACGATCGGTTATCTCGCGAACGCGATCCCGGTCCCCGGGGGCGTCGGCGTCCTCGACGCGGGCCTCGCGGGCGCGCTCGTCCTGTACGGCGCGTCGCCGAGTCGCGCGATTGCCGCGGTGCTCGTCTACCACGCGATCGCGTTCTGGATCCCCGCACTCGGTGGGATCGCCGCGTACGCACGCCTGCGCCCACGGCTCGTCACGGGAGCCGGCGACGGCACCGATACGGGCCCGCGTCGGCTCTCCCCTACTCTTGAAGGAGATTCCCATGACCGCAGAAGCAGTGATGATCGGACCCACGACGGACGGCTGGGCCGTCTACCTCACGAGCGGGCACGAGCTCGCCCGCTTCCGCGGAATCGCGGCGCGGTGGCGCGCCCTGCGGTATATCCGCCGGCTCATCCGAGGCTGACCGCCGATCCCCCGCCGCAGCCGGGGCCCGAGCGCGGACCGCCCGCGGCGCCATAGGATCTGCAACCGAGCAGACCCCACGGGGACGGCGCTTCACGTCCTCCGGGAGCCGGATGGCCGTCCAGTAGCTGCGAGCCGCTGAGCTACGTACTGATCGAGCCGGGATCGGCCGGCACGTCGACCGCGTACTGCCTGAGCACTTCGAGCGGCACGATCTCGAGCGCACGCTCGTGGGTTGCGGCGAGGACCACGTACGCGGCCATGCCGTCGTCGTGCGAGCGCAGCCAATTGACGGCCGTCACGCACCACCGGTCGCCCGGCTTCAACCCCGGGAAGCGGTACTGCGGGACGGGTGTGCTGAGGTCGTTGCCGATGCTCTGCTGATGCTCGAGGAACTCGGCACTGACGACCGCGCAGATCGTGTGGCTGCCGAGGTCGCCCGGGCCGGTCCGGCAGCATCCGTCCCGGTAGAACCCGGTCAGCGGCTCGCTGCTGCACTCCTCGAGCGGGCCGCCAAGCACGTTGCGCTCCTCCATCGCGCGAGTATCGCCGATCGCCTGGGTCAATCCCACGGGGTCCGCAACTCCGACTACTATCCGGGTTTCTGTGGCGTGGGGGCCATGGGGCGACGCGTGATCAGGGGTCGTAGGAGCCACAAGAAAGGGTCTGACATGAAGCGATTCGTTGGAACGCGCGGCTCGGCCGCGCTGATTTTGTCCGTGGGGGCACTGGTGGCGCTGGCAGCGCCGGCCTCGAGCATGGCGAACCCGCCGAACGCGGTAACGAAGACGTTCTCGTTCATCGCCGGGCCGAACAGCCGGACCTCGACCCTTTTGAACATCGACAACCTGTTGCTGAACGCGCGCTGTGACTCGCGCGGCTTCCCGGTCGTGTTCGCGTTCTCCTCCGCGAGCGCCGGCGACATCTTCGCCCACGTCTTCGACGGGGCGGGTCGGACTCACATCATCCACAACACGTCGTTCTCGAAAGGGAGCAGGGGCGTGCTCGTGTCGGTGCCGACCAACCAGAGCGACCAGGACGCGACTGGGATGATCACCTTCGAGCAGCAACAGGGGAAGGTCGTCACGATCAACTACGGGTTCGACAACGCCACGACGCTGAACAAGCGCAACGTCTGCACGGTGTTCGGCTCTTACGTCGCGAGTTGATCGACCGGCCGTATCCGAGCTGGCCATCGTCGCTCCCGAAAGCGAGGTAGATCGATGAAGGAAGGCCCCGTTCTGATCCACGTGTGGGACGTTGCTCCGGACGAAGCGGCCGCCGCCAAAGACCGTCTCGCCGAGATGTTCGGCGATCTGGTCAACGACCCCGGGTTCGTATCCGCCCGGGTCCTCGAGAGCGGCGACGAAGGGTCGATCGCGGCGGTGATCGAGATGCGAACCGTGGAAGATCGTCAGCGACTCGAGCAGCTTCCCGACGTACGGGAGACGCTCGAGCACCTGCACGGAACGGCCAACATCGTCTTCAAGCTGTACCACGAGGTCGGGCAGTACCCCGCGTAGGGGTACTGCCCGCTCCGCGGAGCATCACCCGGATCGCGTGATCCAGGGATGAGTCGTCAGGAGCGATCCTGCTTCTGACCGGTCGGCTTCCAGCCGTGCCTGACGCCCTCGAGCAGCCGCCGCTGACGCTCGGCCTTCTCTTTGGTCGTGTGCCGGGAGAACACCTTCCCGGTCTCTCGATCCACGACCTGGAACGTCCCGTCTGTCTCTTTGATCGTGTAGGGCAATCGCTCCTCCTCGGCGCACTCGCGCGCCGAAACCATTACATCACCTGGGCCGCCGGAACGATCGTCTTCACCCGCCCGGTGACGACGTCGTACACATGGCCGGAGACGCTCACACGCGGAGAGATCGGCGGCGCGGAGCTCAGGCGCTCGACGTCGTCCGCGACGGTCGCCTCGGGGTCGAGCACGGCGCGCTCGCGCAGGGCCGCCTCCTCCCCACCGATCCGCTCGGCATACGCTCGGCGGAACTCGTCGTTTGCCAGCGCGCCGGAGCCGCACTGGGTGTGGTGAATCACAGCGACCTCGAACAACGGGCCCTCGGGCAGGACGTTCTCGGCGAGCTGGCCGATGAACGCGACGTCGTTGATCACCTCGGGCGTGACGCGGCCGCCGACGTTGCGGCTCACGATCGCGTCGCTCAGCTCGAGACCGAGGAAATGCGCCGGGTCGGTGCGCGGATCGATGCAAGTGATCACGAACAGGCGCAGGTTCGGGAAGACGACGGCCCCCTCATGGCTGCCGGCGGCGGCGAAGCTGCGGTTGCGCTCGATCGCGGTGTCGATGCTCATTGGTTCGTCTCCTCAAGATCGTCTTACTTGCATCACGCAAGCCAGGCTACCGGCGAAGCTCGACTTTTGTCAAGCAAGTTAGCTAGTCCGCTCGGCCCGGGGACACCGCTGGCGGGTTAGCTCGCTGCGTGGCTTGACACGCGGTCGGGCCGCTGTAACGCTCGGCCATCCGGTGCAGCGGCCATTCGAGGACCTCGAAGCAGACGGATTCGCGTTCACGTACGAGGGCTACGACCCTGACGCTGAGGGCGTTCGCGAGGTTCTGACCTCCAGCGGAAACGGCCGGTTCTGCTCCCGCGGCGCCGCCGAGTGGCAGGACGCCGGCGGCGCGCATTACCCCGGAACCTACGCCCACGGCGTCTACAACCGCGAGACGACGATCCTCGGCGGCGTGCCGGTGCTCAACGAGGACCTGGTCAACCTCCCGAACTGGTCGGTGCTGAAGCTCCGGATCGAGGGCGGCGACGCGATCCACATGGACGACCTCGAGGTGCTCGAGTACCGCCACGAGCTGGACATCCGCGCGGCGGTGATGAGCCGTCTCGTTCGCTTCCGCGATACCGATGGCCGCGAGACGACGCTTTCGAGCCGCAGGTTCGTGAGCATGTCCCATCCTCACATGGCCGGGATCGAGTGGACCCTCACCGCGCACAACTGGTCCGGTCGGGTGGAGGTCGTCTCTGCGATCGACGGTCGCGTCACGAATCGCGGCGTCGCCCGCTATCTCGAGCTCGAGGGCCGGCATCTCGATCCGGTCTCGCCCCGGACGTTCGGCCCCGACGTGATCGCGCTGAAGGTCGAGACGCGCCAGTCAGGCGTGTACATCAGCGAGGCGGCGCGGACCCGAGTGTTCGCCGACGGGCAGCCGATCGCGGTGGGTCGCATCCTGTTCCAGACGGAGGACTACGTCCAGCAGGTGCTGGCATTCGAGCTCGCCCGGGAAGCCCCGGTCCGGCTCGAGAAGCTCGTCGCGCTGTCGACCTCTCGCGATCCGGCCACCAGCGACACGCTGACCAAGGCCGGAAGGCTCGCGCTGCAGCAGCCGAACTTCGAGCACGCGCTGGCGCGCCACGCCGGCGCCTGGGGAGAGCTGTGGCGAGTGTGCGACATGCACGTGGGCGCCGACGAGGAGATTCAGCTTCTGCTGCGGCTGCACGTTTCCCACGTCCTGCAGGTCTGCTCGCGTCACACCGCCGACCTCGACGCCGGCGTGCCGGCGCGCGGGCTGAACGGCGAGGCCTACCGCGGGCATGTGTTCTGGGATGAGCTGTACGTGTACCCGCTCCTCACGCTGCGCCTCCCCGAGGTCACGCGCGGGCTGCTGATGTACCGGTACCGCCGGCTCGCCGAGGCGCGGGCGGCGGCCCACGAAGCCGGATTCGCCGGCGCGATGTTCCCGTGGCAGAGCGGCAGCGACGGGCTCGAAGAGACCCAGCACGTCCATCTCAACCCGCTGTCGGGGCGCTGGGAGCCCGACCTCAGCCGCAACCAACGGCACGTCAACGCGGCGATCTTCTACAACGTCTGGCACTACGTTCAGGCCACGGGCGACCTGCCGTTTCTACGCGACCGCGGGGCCGAGATGATGCTCGAGATCGCGCGGTTCTGGGCGTCGATCGCGCACTTCAATCCCGACCGCGGCCGCTACGAGATCCACGGCGTGATGGGGCCCGACGAGTTCCACGAGAAGTATCCGGACGCCAAGCATGCGGGCCTGCGCAACAACGCCTACACGAACGTGATGGTGGCGTGGCTGTGCGGCCTGGCGCGCGAGTTGCTCTCGCTGCTTCCGGGTAGCCGTGCGGAGGCGCTGCGCGAGCGGCTCGAGCTCGCGGACGACGAGCTCGAGCGGTGGCAGGACATGAGCCGGCGAATGTTCGTGCCCTTCCACGACGACGGGATCATCAGCCAGTTCGAGGGCTATGAGGAGCTCAAGGAGCTCGACTGGGACGCCTACCGGGCGCGCTACGGAAACATCCAGCGCCTCGACCGGATCCTGCGCGCCGAGGGCGACGATCCCGATCGATACAAGGTCTCGAAGCAGGCCGACGTGGTGATGCTGTTCTACCTGTTTTCGCCACGCACGCTCGCGCCGCTGTTCAAGCGTCTCGGATACGAGTACCGCGCCGACACGACGGCCCGCAACATCGACTACTACGACCGGCGCACCTCGCACGGCTCCACGCTCAGCTTCGTCTCGTTCGCGGGAGCCCTTGCCGCGCTTGAGCCGGAGCGCTCCTGGGAACGTTTCCTGGTCGCGCTTCGCAGCGACGCCGACGACGTCCAGGGCGGCACCACCCAGGAGGGGATTCACATGGGGGTGATGGCGGGGACCGTCGACCTGATGCAGCGCGCATACCCCGGTACCGAGATCCGCGACGGAGTCCTCAGCTTCCGCCCGAAGCTGCCCGCGGACGTCGATCGGGTGGAGTTCCGGATGCAGTTTCAGCGCACGCCGCTGCATGTGTCGCTCGACCACGACGAGCTGACGCTCGCCGTCCACCGAGAGGGAGCGGGCGGTCCGATCCGGGTCGCGGTTGGCGACGAAGCGGTGGAGCTCTGTCCCGGCGAGACGAAGGCGTTCGCGCTCTCCTCGCCTGTCGGCGCCGGTGGGCACGAAAACCAACCGTGAGGAGACCAATGGCCGCGTTTCAAGGAGCGATCTTCGACGTCGACGGCGTGCTGGTCGACTCGCCACACGAGAAGGCGTGGCGGGAGTCTCTGCACGAGCTGATGGAGTCCGATTGGAGCGATATCCGCGACCGGACGACGTGGTCGCCGGAGGCGTTCACCTCGCGGGTCTACGAGGAGCAGATGTCCGGCAAGCCGCGGCTGAGCGGCGCCCGCGCCGCGTTCGAGTACTTCCACATCCCCGACGACGAGGAGGAGCACCGGCTGCTCGAGTACGCCGACCACAAGCAGGAGATGGTCGTACGGCTGATCGAGGCCGGTGACTTCACCGCATACCCCGACGCGCTGCGGTTCATCATCGCCGTCAAGGACGCCGGGCTCCGCGTCGCCGCCGCGTCTTCGTCGAAGAACGCGAAGCTGTTCCTGAGGCAGATCCGGTTGGACACGTTCGCCGAGCAGCAGGGCATCTCCTCGCCCTCGGTCCGGCCTGGGCTGACGCTGCTCGACTACTTCGACGCGGACGTCTCCGGACGGGACTTCGCCCACGGCAAGCCGGACCCCGAGATGTTCCTGACCGCCGCCCACGAGCTCGGCGTTCCGCCCGATGAGTCGATCGTGATGGAGGACGCCGCGGCCGGCGTGCAGGCGGCCAAGGCGGGCGGGATGGGTGCGATCGGGATCGCCCGCAGAGACGACGCCGAGCTGCTCGCCGAGGCGGGAGCGGACATCGTCGTGCAGACGCTCGACGACGTCGATCTCGGGGCCCTGTCGGAGGGGCGGCTGGCGATTGTCGGCTGAGCCCGCCTAACCCGGTCGTAGTCTCCGAACCGGTCAGGGGATGAGGACGATCTTCCCGGCCATGTGACCGGACTCGAGCTCGGTGAACGCCGCTCGAACCTCGTCGAGCGGGTAGGCGCGCTGGATCGGCACGACGAGCTCGCCCACGGCGATCGCCTCGGCCAGTTCGGCCAGCGTCGCCGCGCCGGCTGCGGTCGCTCCGCCGTCGCCCTTGACGCCGTACTTCTCGATCGCGGGGAAGTCGGCGATCGTGTTGATCCGGTCCCTGGCGATGCCGAGCTCAAGCGCCAGCTCGACGTAGCCGCCCCCGACGAGGTCGATGAATGCGGCGACCGGCGCCTCCCCGGCGGCGGCAGTGATCCGCTCGCTGACGCCATCGCCGTAGGCAACGGGAACGGCACCGCGCCCGCGCAGCCATGCGTGATGGCGGTCGCTGGCCACTGCGATGACGCGTGCGCCCGTGCGGACCGCGAGCTGGATCGCGAACACCCCAACGCCGCCGCCCGCGCCGGCGATCACGACCGCCTCACCAGCGGTCGGAGCAACGGCGCGCACGGTCGCCACCCCCGTCGCGCCCGCGACGTACAGCGCGCCCGCCACCTCCCACGGGACCTCCGCAGGCTTCGCCGTCAGATTGGCCGATTCGACCAGCACGTACTCGGCGTGGCTTGCGCGGTTGTCGGTATAGCCGATCACCTCATCGCCGACGGCCACGCCGTTCACCTCCGCGCCTAGCTCCTCGACGACGCCGGCGAGGTCCGAACCCTCGCCGCTCGGAAAGGTCGCCGGGAAGATCTCGCGGACCAGGCCCGTACGGATCTTCGCCTCGCCGATATTGATGCCGGCGGCGCGGACCGCCACGAGCACCTGATCTGGCCCTGGCTCCGGACGCGCCACGTCGCGCACCTCCAGAACCTCGATGCCGCCGTAATGGTCGAATCGGACTGCCTTCATCAGCGGTCACCTTCCTCTAGCTACGCGATCACGCGTTCAGCGTACGGCGAGAGGCACGAGGCGCTCCACCGGCTCGGCTCGATCGCGGCGACCTGGAACGCTCGCGCGGCTTAAGCTGGCGTGCGGAACAGGAGCAGGGAACGACTGCACGATGAGCACCCACGAGCCGGTTCGGACCCCGTTCGACGAGCACTCCACCGCCGACGAGTCCCGAACGGCTGGGGCGGGCGCTCGGGCGCCGCCCGGACGCGGCGCGGTGTCAGCGCTTCGGTACCGGCTGGCGCTGTGCGATCTCGGTGGGGCTGCGCGAGGCGATCCACTCTCCCACTTCATCGAGCGCGGTCGCGGGGTCAAAGGCCGGCGATTCGGCGAGCAGCGGTCCCATATCCCTGATCCCGAGGGCCTCCATCGTCTCGCCGCGTAGGACCTCCTCAAGCGACGGGGCCGGGTCGAACTCGGTGGAGATGCGCTCGGCGAGCGCCAGCCACCGGCGGGCGCGCTCCGGGTCGACCGCCGCCGCGTAACGGGCGACGAACCACAGGGCCGCGACCGCGACCGAATGCACGCCGTGGCCGCTGGCAAGCTCGAACACCTCGGCGAGCTCGGGCTGTCGAATCTCGCCGTCCGCGGCCCAGCGGGCGAGCAGGCGCGCTTCGAGCGCGCAAACGAGCATGTAGCTGTGACCGATCTCCTTCGCGCGCTCGGCGCTCAATCCGGCGTATTCATATGCCTCGTCGTAGCGGGCATCGAGGTACGACTCTCCGAATAGTGAGTAGTAGACCCACCCGAGCACGCGCGGGCTCGTCGACGGGGTGATCAGGGAGGCGAGGATCGGGTGCAGGCGGGCCATCTCGGCGCGGTCGCGGGCTGTGATCGCGTCCGCGAACAGCTGCGTCGTGGCGATGCCCAGTGCCTCCTGGTCGCCGAGCTCCTCTGCGCGCTCGACGAAGCGCCGTTGCCATTTGCCGGCCGGCTGCTCGAGCGCGGCGACGATTCGCAGCAGCGCGAGCTCGTCCTCTCCGGGGATCCGAAAGCGCGCCAGCAGCTGTTCGGCAAATTCGCCGCTCTCGTGCCCCAGGTTGCCGGCGATCCACAGGGGACGCATGCTGAGGGCCAGCGCGATCGCCGACTCCTCATCAGCTGCGTCGATGGCGCTGGCGAACGCGCCGCGAAGGTTCGCATGGTCGGCTCGCAGCGCAACCGACAGCTGACCCACCGCAGCACCAGCATCGAACAGAGCACTCGACGCCGGGACCATCCCGGCGAAGTACCGCCGATGGCGGGCGTCGATCGTCGCCGCTTCCCCGGCATCGTGTGACTGCTCGCGCGCGAACGCGCGCACGAGCTCGAGCAACTCGAAGCGGCCGTCGTCGCTCTGGCGACGCACGAGGCTCGCCTCCCGGAGCTCGGCCAGCTCGGCTCCCAGCGGCCGCCCGATCACCGCCTCGAGCGCGGCAGCGGAGAAACCACCGAGAAATGCGCCGGCCGCGCGCAGAACCTCCTGAGCCGGCGCGGTCAGCAAGTCGTAGCTCCAGCTGATCGTCGCGTGCAGGGTCTGGTGGCGCTCGGGCAGGTCTCGCAGTGACCGCTCGCCGACCAGCAGCGATCGCGAGAGCTGCTCGTGAATCTCCGCGAGAGTCCGGACGTGACAGCGGGACGCCGCAAGCTCGATCGCCAGCGGGAGGCCGTCGAGGCCCTGGCAGATCGCCGCGATCGTTCGGAAGGAGTCGTGTCCGAGCTCGAGCGACGGATCGACCTGGCACGCGCGGTCAACGAACAACTGCACCGCCGGGCTGCCCTCGATCTCTTCATCGGACGTCCCGCTCGGCAGTTCGAGCGGCTCCACGGGAAATAGTCGCTCGCCGCGAATCCGCAGGGGCGTGCGGCTCGTGACGATGACCTGAACGTCCGGAGCATGCTCGAGCAGCTCCGACACCAGCACCGCGACCGGGAGCAGGTGCTCGAAGTTGTCGAGCACCAGCAGCAGCCCCATGTCTCGCAGGTAGCGCCCGAGTCCGTCCGGTCCCGGCCCTTCGGTTCCGAGGCGTTGCCCGAGCGCGCTCGCGATCTCGGCGCCGACCAGCGCCGGATCCGTCAACCGCTCCAACCGCACGAACACGGCGCCGTCCCGGTAGTTCGACTCGATCCGCCGCGCGAGCTCGAGGCAGAGCCGTGTCTTGCCGACTCCCCCGGCCCCGATCAGCGTGAGCACGCGGGAACTGTCATCGGCCAACACCGCGGTCATCACCGCGAGCGCCGACTCCCGCCCGATCAGCCTCGTGACCGGCGCCGGGAGGTTCGAGGCCCCTCGCGGCTCCGGCTCCACGCCGCTGGCGGAGCTGCGCCGCGAGTTCGAGGCTTCCGCGGCCGGCGCCATCAACGACGCATCGTGCTGGAGGATTTGCGTGTGCAACCTGACCAGCGGCTCCCCAGGCTCCAGCCCAAGCTCGGCGGCAAACTCTCGTCGCGCTCGCGCGAACGCATCGAGTGCGTCGGCCTGGCGGCCCGACCGGTACAGAGCGAGCATCAGCTGAGCCCACGGCCGCTCCTCGAATGGATGCGCCGCCACCAGCGACTCGAGTTCTGCCACCAGCTCGCCGGCTGCACCGGCCTCGAGATCGGCGTCGATCCGCAGCACCACCGCGTGGAGGCATTTCTCCTCCAGCGCGCGACGCCACTGGGCGAGGCTCCGCTCGGCGGCAACATCGCACAGAGGCTCGCCGCGCACGAGATCAAGC
Source organism: uncultured Solirubrobacterales bacterium (assembly GCA_963788565.1). GTDB lineage: Bacteria > Actinomycetota > Thermoleophilia > Solirubrobacterales > Solirubrobacteraceae > Palsa-465. Next base: position 503,955 of record CAWBHJ010000005.1, read on the forward strand.
GCCTCGCGCAGCAGCGCGCGAGCTTGGTCCGGCTCGGCTCTCGCCCTCTCCACGAGCGCGTCGAACCGCACGCTGTCGAGCTCGAACTCGCCCCTGCGGAGCGCATACCCGGCCGCCTGGCGCTCGACGAGGTCGCCGAGCGGCTCTCGCAGCTTCGACAGGTGCACGTGGAGGGCGGAGACCGCGCTGGCCGGTGGGTTCTCCCCCCACAACTCGTCGATCAATCGATCGCGTGAAAGCGGAGCGCCGCCCGCCATCAGCAACAACGCCAGCAGCGAACGCTGACGGCCGCTCGGAAGCGGCACCGGTCGCCCCTCGCGCTCGAGCACCAGCGGTCCCAGAACGCCAACTCGACAGACGCCCTCGGCCACCAGAGGAGCGTACAACCACCCTCCCCCGTCTCGGAGGCTCAGAACACGAGCAGCATCAGCCCTACCGTCACGCCGGGGCCGACGGTGATCATCAGGCCCCGTTCGCCGGGGGCGGGCTGCCGGCGCCTGGTCGTCTCCGACAGCACGTAGAAGATCGAGGGCGTGCCGACATTGCCACGGGTCGCGAGCACGCTGTAGCTGATCTCGAGCTGCTCGGGGGTCAGCGAGAGCGCGTCGCGGGCGCAGTCGAGGATGCGCCTGCCGCCTGGATGGATGATCCAGTGGTCGATGGTCTCGCGAGTCAGCGCGACCGAGTCGAGGAACTCGTCGACGAGCGCGGGCAGCCCGGCGGCCGCAACCTCTGGCAGGTCACGATCGAGGTGGAGGTAGCTGTCCTCGTCCGAGAGCTCCATCCGCACCACATCGAGCGTGTCCTCGATCTGGTGGACCTTTGACGCGGCGATCACGGGACCGGTGGTTCCCTGCTCGATCAACGCGGCTGCGCACCCGTCGCCGAAGATCGCCGATCCGACCGTCTTGGCACGGTGATCGTCGGCCGAAGCTCGCGTCAACAGTCCGCTCATGCTCTCGGCGGCGACGACCAATCCCTTCTTCCCCGGATGGTTGCCCAGCGAGGAGGCCACGAGCCGGATGAGCGGCACCGCGCTCGCGCAGCCGACGCCGACTACGTGGTACTTGTCGGTGGCCGGGTCCATCCGGAAGCGCTCGACGAGGCGATGGGCGAGCGTCGGACCGCCGAGCGAGTACAGGCTCGCGGTCACGACCGTGCCGATCTCGGCCGGGTCGACACCGAGCCGCTCCACGGCATCGACCGCCTCCTCGAACAGCTGGTGCTCGGTCCAAGATGTCCGGCCCTGGAGCGTCCGCGCCAGCGTCACCGGACGCAGCCCGAGGCTCCGGGTCGCGACCGCAGCACGGTCGAACACCCGCTCCGCGAACTCGTCGCCGTCGAGCTCGAGCAACGACAGCACCTCGCGCTGGGACAACGCCGTGCTGTGCTCCGAGACGACGAGCCCGCTGATCCGCGGCGCGACGATCACGGTTGTGCCTGCTGCGTCTCGCGCCACTGCTCGAGCGTCGTGAGCGCCCCGCCGATCACTCGGTCGAGGAAGGTTGCGCGGTCATTGGCGTGGGGCATCGGCTGCGACGGGACCGGCACCTCGAGGAACTCGCACAGCGGCTCCCAGCCGTCGGTCACCTCCCAGACCAGCAGCCGCTCCTCCGGGACAACCTGCTTGACGCGCTCGTTGTGAGCGTTGAAGCCCTCGATCAGCGCCTCTCGCGAGTGACCGTCGGGAAACGTCCCCAGCTCGGACCAGAACATCCGGTCGACGAACTCGAGGTAGCGCTTCCATTTCGGGTCGACGTGAGCGCGGGCGCTCGCCAACAGGTGAATCAGCGTGTCGCCGAAGCACATGTCGACGATCGTCTCGCGGAAGCTGGGCTCCCACCGTTCGGCGTCGCGCACGCTCAACAGCACCTTCGCGTCCGGATGGGCCTCGAGAAGCTGCGCGTAGAAGTAGCCGCCCGGCCAGTCGACCGTCGAGCGGTAGCCGTCGAGAATCTGGGCCGGCTCGACGCGGCCGTCGAGCGCCCCGTCCCACAACGGCACCTGCTTGTCGAGGTCCGCGAGGACGTCAACCCAGTGGTAGCACGGCCCCAGACCGATCAGCTCGAGCGCCTCTTTCTGGGTGAGCGTGCCGGTCCGCGGCAGCCCGGCTCCGATCAGCTCGACGGTCACGCGGCCACCTCCGTTCCGGCTGGCCGTAACGTCGCGGTCAGCTTGAGCGCCAGCCGACCGATCTGCTCGAGGTGACCGGCCATCCGCGCCGAGGGCCCGGTAACGCCGATCGCCGCACGGGGCCGCCCGCCCTCGAACATCACCGGCACCGCCACCCCGGATACGCCGTCCAGATACTCGTCCTCGGCGATCGCATACCCGACCGACCGTGCCTCGCCGATCTCCTCCGCGAGTCGCGCCCTATCGGTGTGGGTCTTGCTCGTCAGAGCGGGCAACGGCAGCCGTTTCAAGAACCGCTCCGCGTCCGCCGGCGGGAGTCCGAGGAGCAGCGCCTTGCCGGGTGCCCCCGGCGGCATCGCCTGGTGCTGTCCGGTCATCGGCACCACCGAAAGCGTTTGCGGGCTGACGCGCGAGGCCACGATCGTCAGCTCCAGTGACGCCCAGTCGGCGACCGCCAGCAGCACGGTCTCCCGTGTCGCCTCCGCGAGCGCGTCCATCGCGGACGAGCACACGTGCACGACATCCAGCTCCGCTCGCGCGGCCGCGCCGAGCTCCGAGAGCTTGAGCCCGAGCGAGTAGCGCCCGTCCTCGCGATGCGCGAGGAATCCGCTCGCGACCAGGGAGCCGGCGAGCCGATGAACGGTCGCCTTGGGCAGATCCACCCGCTCAGAGAGCTCGCGCAGACTCAGCCGTGGATCGGTCGCCGAGAACGCACACAGCACCGCGCAGGCTCTCTCGACTGTTCGCAGCGTGTGGCCGTCTGTCTCTTGCAGTGAGACACGTTTCACGGAGCGGGACCATACCGGGACCCACCCCGGAACCGCTCCGGCGGGCTCAGAGCCCAGGGGTCGAGGCCGCGAACGCCTTCGCCGTGAGCGCGCTGTTGTCCTGCTGCGGAAGTGGACGACCCTGCCGTATCCGGGATCTAGCTCAGCGCATCAGCTCCAAATCGAGCCACGCCACATCGCCGCCGACGATCGTCGCCGCGACCAGCGGCACGCCCGGCCGGTAGACGAGGTGGGCATACGACGGCGCCGCGAGCACGACGGCGTCGGCCCGCGCGCCGACGGTGAGCCGGCCGACGTCCGTGCGGCGCAATGCCTTCGAGCCTCCGAGCGTCGCCGCGACCACCGCTTCCTCGGCGGTCATCCGCATCTCTCGCACCGCCAGCGCGATGCAGAAGCTCATCGAGGTCGTGTAGCTCGAGCCGGGATTGCAGTTCGTCGCGATCGCCACCGTCGCGCCCGCATCCAGCAGCCGCCGCGCGTCCGGGTACGGCTGACGCGTCGAGAAGTCGGTCGCCGGAAGCAACGTGGCGACCGTCTCGGACCCGGCGAGCGCGTCGATGTCGGCGTCCGACAGGTACGTGCAGTGATCGGCCGACGCGGCACCCATCTCGACCGCGAGCGCGACTCCCGGACCGGGCCCCAGCTGGTTCGCGTGCACGCGGAGGCCGAGCCCGGCCTCGCGCCCGGCACTCAACACCGCCCGCGACTGATCCTCGTCGAACGCGCCGCGCTCGCAGAAGACGTCGGTCCAGCGCGCGTGCGGCGCGCACGCGGCGAGCATCTCGCCGCACACGAGCGCGACGTACTCGTCGACGCGGTCCCCGAACTCGGGCGGGACGAGGTGCGCGCCCAGGTACGTGACATCGTCCGTGACCTCGCCCGCCAGCTCACAGAGTCGCTGCTCGCCCTGTACGTCGAGCGCGTAGCCGGACTTGATCTCGAGATGGGTGATCCCCGCGCGCAGCGCCTCGCGGCGCCGGGCGTCCGCGCGCCGACGCAGCTCATCGCTCGACGCCTCGCGTGTCGCCGCAACGGTCACGTTGATGCCGCCGGCGGCGTACGACGCGCCCGCCATCCGCGCAGCGAACTCCTCGCCCCGGTCTCCCGCGAACAACAGGTGAGTGTGGCTGTCGACGAACCCGGGGATCACGCACCGTCCACCCGCGTCGATCCGCTGGTCAACAGCGATGCCCGGACGCTCGACCGCCGACACCAAGCCCTCCTCCATCACCAGTGCCGCGTTCCGGACCGTCCCGAGCCCGGGGTCGTTGGTCATCAGCAGCCCGATGTTGTCGATCGCGAACGCGCTCACCAGCCGACACCGGAACGCGCCGAGGCGAGCTCGCGCGCGACGTCGAGCGACACGTGCGCCCCGTCGCGCACGACGAACCGCCCGGCGACGACCACGTCCCGGACGTCCGCCGCGCCGCCCGCGAACACGGCGGCGTCGATCAGGTCTCGCGCCGGCGTACCGGCGAGGCGAACGCCATCGGTCGCGACTGAAACCAGGTCCGCCAGCGCCCCCTCGCGGATCGCGCCACCCGAATCCCATCCAAGGCTGCGGTACCCGTCCCCGGTCGCGGCGGCGAGCAGCGCGGCCCCCGAGATACCGCTTCGCACGCCGGTTCCGAGCCGCTCGTCGAGCTCCACCGCGCGCACCTCCTCGAGCGGCTCGATCACCCCATTCGAATCGCTCCCGATCGTGAGCACACAGCCGGCCTCGCGGAGCGCCCGCGCCGGCCCGATTCCGTCCGCGAGCGACCGCTCGGTCGTCGGGCAGAGGCAACAGTGCGCGCCGGCGTCGCCGAGCAGCGCGATGTCGCGCTCGGTCACGTGGGTCGCGTGGACCGCGGTGAACCGCTCGGGCAACGCGCCCTCGAAATGGAACAGCTCGACCGGCGTCGCGCCGTACACCTCGAGGCACGCCTGGTTTTCGGCCGGTTGCTCGGACACGTGGGCGTGGAGCGGGAGCGAACGCGACGCCGCCCACGCCGCGACGACGGCCGCCGCCTCGGGCTGGACCGCCCGCATGCTGTGGATCGCGGCGCCGATCCGCACGAGCGGACCGCCCTCCAGCAGCTCGACGCGCGAGATCCACGCCTCCGCGTCCGGGTCGAAGAAGCGCTCCTGCACCGGGTCGGGCTCGAGCCCGCCGTCCAGGTAGCACGCGTCGAGCAAGGTCAGCCGCACGCCGGCTTCCCGCGCTGCCTCGATCACCGCCGACGCCATCGCATTCGGGTCCGCGTACTGCACCCCGCCAGCGCGGCGGTGGACGTAGTGGAACTCGCCGACCACCGTGATCCCCGCGAGCGCCATCTCCCCGAAAGCCGCCCGCGACAGCGCGAGCATCGAGTCGGGATCGAGTGCGCCGGCGAGCGAGTACATCTGCCGCCGCCAGCTCCAGAACGATCCCCGCTCGCGCTCGGTGCGCCCGCGCAGCGCGCGCTGAAACGCGTGCGAGTGGGCGTTGGCAAGTCCAGGGAGGAGCAGGCCGTCGAGCCGCTCGGCGTCGGCCGGCGCCGGCACACCCGCCGTGACGGCCGCGATCCGGTCGCCGTCGAGCGACACCAGCACGTCGCTCGCGGGCTCCTCGTCGCCGAGCCAGGCGAAAGGGGACCAGAGCTTCACGTGTAGGGCGCGATCCGCTCGAGGAACGCCGCCATCCGGTGGCGCTCGAACTGCTCCCAGGTTGAGAACGACCGCGGATCCGCGCGATCGAGGAACAGCACCCCGTCGAGGTGGTCGACCTCGTGCTGAATCGTGCCGGCGGTGAGGCCGTCGAACACATCGTCCCGCGGCGAACCATCTCGATCCACGTAGTGCACCGCGATGTGGGTGAAGCGCGGGACGTCGGCGCGGAGCCCCGGGACCGACAGACAGCCCTCGCTGACGAGCAACTTCTCCTCAGACAGCGGCTCGATCACCGGGTTGACGATCACCCGCAGCGGGACGAGCGGCTTGTACGGATAGCGGCGGCGGGTCGCGTCGTCCACTTCGACGACCGCGATCCGCTTCGAGACCGACACCTGGGGTGCCGCCAATCCGGCGCCGCCGGCAGCTCGCCGCGTCTCGATCAGCTCGTCGATCAGCCGCTGCACCCCGGGCGCGCGCAGCTCCTCACGGGAGATCGGGAGGGTCTGCTCGCGGAGCACGGGGTCCCCGACCGTTGTGATCTTCATTCGTGCATCGGGATCCGCACCCCGCGCTCGGCGGCGACTGAGACCGCGCGCTCGTACCCCGCGTCCGCGTGCCGCATCACCCCGGTGCCGGGATCGGTCGTCAGAACCCGGTCGAGCTTCTCGGCGGCCAGGTCCGAGCCGTCGGCCACGCACACCATCCCGGCGTGGATCGAGCGGCCGATGCCGACGCCTCCGCCGTGGTGGATCGACACCCAGGTCGCCCCCGCGGCCGTGTTGACCAGCGCATTCAGCAGTGGCCAGTCGGCGATCGCGTCGGACTCGTCGGCCATCCCCTCGGTCTCGCGGTAGGGGGAGGCGACCGACCCGGAGTCGAGATGGTCACGGCCGATCACGATCGGCGCACTGATTTCCCCGGAGCGCACCATCTCGTTGAACCGCAGCCCGAGCCGGCGGCGCTCGCCGTAACCGAGCCAGCAGATCCGCGCCGGCAGCCCCTGGAACGCGATCCGCTCCGATGCGTTCTCGATCCACCGCGCGAGCCCCTGATCGTCCGGGAACTCATCCAGCGCGGCGCGGTCCGTCGCGGCGATGTCGGCCGGGTCGCCGGACAGGGCCACCCAGCGGAACGGCCCCTTGCCCTCGCAGAACAGCGGCCGGATGTAGGCGGGGACGAACCCCGGGTAGTCGAAGGCGCGCTCGAAGCCGCCGAGCCGGGCCTCGGCGCGCAGCGAGTTGCCGTAGTCGAACACCTCGGCTCCTCGATCGAGAAAGCCGACCATCGCCGCGCAGTGCGCCGCGATCGTCGCGCGCGATCGCCGAACGTACTCCTCGGGATCGGATCCCCGTAGCTCGACCGCCTCGTCGAGGCTCATCAGATTGGGGACGTAGCCGTTCAACGGATCGTGGGCGCTCGTCTGGTCCGTGACGATGTCCGCCTCGAACCCGCGCCGGAGCAGCTCCGGGAAGAGGTCGGCGGCGTTCCCAATCACCCCGACGCTCAGCGCGCGTCCCTCACGCTTGGCGTCCTTGCACCGCGCGACGGCGTCCTCCAGCGAGCTCGCGAGCTCGTCCAGGTACCGCGTTTTCAGCCGGCGCTCGATCCTTCCCCGGTCGACCTCGACGCACAGGGCGACCCCACCGTTCATCGTCACCGCCAGCGGCTGCGCTCCGCCCATCCCGCCGAGCCCGGCGGTCAGCGTGATCGTCCCGGCGAGCGATCCTCCATGGCGCCGGCGCGCGATCTCGGCGAAGCACTCGTACGTGCCCTGGACGATCCCCTGAGTCCCGATGTAGATCCAGGAGCCCGCCGTCATCTGGCCGTACATCGTCAATCCGAGCGCCTCGAGCCGCCGGAACTCCTCCCACGTGGCCCACTCAGGGACGAGATTGGAGTTGGCGATCAGCACCCGGGGCGCCCACTCGTGGGTCGCGAACACGCCTACCGGCTTGCCCGATTGGACGAGCAGCGTCTCGCTATCGCCGAGCGTGCGCAACGTCCGGACGATCGCGTCGAACGCCTCCCATGAGCGGGCCGCGCGACCGGTGCCGCCGTAGACCACGAGCTCCGCAGGGTTCTCGGCGACCTCGGGATCGAGGTTGTTCATCAGCATCCGCATCGCCGCCTCCTGGGGCCAGCCGCGGCAGGAGAGCTCGGTGCCCCGCGGCGCGCGGACCTCGGGCCGTGCGCTCATGAGAGCACCCCAACGCGAGCCTCGACGGCGCGGACCACCTCGCCGCTGTACACGAGCGATTCGACCGCCGCGAGCTCGGGCGCGAGCCACCGGTCGGGACCAGGGCCGGCTACCAGCGAGCGGACCGCCGACCGCGCCGCGTCGGTTCCGGGCGCCGGTCGAAGCGGCGCCCGCAGGTCCAGTCCGCGCGCCGCGCATACGAGCTCGACCGCGAGGATCCGTCGCAGGTTCGCGACGGTGACCCGCAGCTTCCGAGCCGCGCCCCAACCCATCGATACGTGGTCCTCCTGCATCGCGCTCGTCGGCAGCGAGTCGACGGCCGCCGGGGTGGCGAGGCGGCGGTTCTCGGCGACCATCGCTGCCTGCGCGTAGTGGCCGAGCATCAGCCCCGAGTTGACCCCGGCATCCTCGGCCAGGAACGGCGGCAGCCCGTGCGAGCGGGTCTCGTCGAGCAGCCGGTCGGTGCGCCGCTCGGCGATCGAGCCCACGTCCGCGCACGCGATCGCGAGGAAGTCGCACGCGAACGCCAGCGGCGCCCCGTGGAAGTTGCCGCACGACTCGACCCGGCCGTCGGGAAGCACCATCGGATTATCGATCGCCGATCGCAGCTCGGCGTCCGCGACCCGTTCCGCATACGAGAGCGCGTCGCGAGCGGCGCCGGCGACCTGCGGCGCGCACCGCAGCGAGTACGCGTCCTGAACCCGCGGGTCGCCTTCGCGGTGGCTGGCGACGATCTCCGAATCGGCGAGCAGCATGCGCAGGTTCGCGGCGCTGGCCGTCTGGCCCGGCTGCGGGCGAAGCGCGATCAGGTCGGCCGCGAACGCGCGATCGGTGCCGAGCAGCGCCTCGACCGACATCGCCGCGGTGATGTCGGCGACGCCGAACAGCTGCGCTAGGTCCTCGCAGGCGAGCACCAGCATCCCGAGCATCCCGTCGGTCCCGTTGATCAGCGCCAGGCCCTCCTTCGGGCCCAGGGTGATCGGCTCGATCCCGTCGCCGGCCAGAGCCGCGCCCGCCGGTCGCCGGCCGCCATCCACACCCTCGACCTCGCCCTCGCCGAGCAACACCAGCGCGCAATGCGCGAGCGGCGCCAGATCGCCGCTGGCGCCCAGCGAACCGTGCTCGGGGACCACCGGCGTGATCCCGGCATTCAGCAACGCGAGGATCGTCTCGGCGACCACCGGCCGCGTCCCCGAACATCCCATCGCCAGCGTGCGAGCGCGCAGAAGCATCATCGCGCGGACGACCTCGCGCTCCACTGCGGGACCCATCCCGGCCGCGTGCGAGCGGATCAGCGCGCGCTGAAGCTCCTCGCGCTGGCCGGTCGGGATCGGCACCGTCGCCAGCGACCCGAACCCGGTGGTGACCCCATACGCGGGCTGCTCCAGGGAAGCCAGCTCGGCGACCACCGCCGCGCTTCGCTCCATCGCCGAGATCGCGTCGGAGCCGAGCGACGCCCGCGCGTCGAACCGCGCGACGGCGATGACCTCGCGCGCGCTCAGCCCACCGGAGGTGAGCTCGACGTGTTGCTCGGAGCTCCCCATTGATTGGGCACCATATTCCGATCGGCGAGCTCGCCGGGCCCGTCCTGCGGGGAAGTACTAAGCGAAGTAGCGCCGTCGGCACTGATGGCGCGACCCGGCTGGAGGCATACATTCGCGTGAGCGAATTCAGCGTCGGACCTATATGGGAGGACCAATGACGATCCACCCGAAGCAACAGAAGGACCTCATGCTCGCGCCGGTAGCGGCCGAGATCGACATCAACCTCCAGCGGCTCCGGGACAAGTCGGTTCAAGACGTCGCGTATCAGCTCGAGCTCGCGCTCGACACGCCGGCCATCAGCGCCGGCCGCGACGAGCGCGCAAAGCTAGTCCTCCGTCATGCGCTCCGGGATGTCGACATGCATGGCTGGACCGCGGCAATCACGGATGACTGTTGCCGTGTTCATCTGGACGGCGGATCGGTCTCGATCGACCTCGGCCTCAGCGCCGACGTCACCGAATACATCCAGGACGGCGCAGGCGGCCCCGCCCGGCTTAGCGTCTGAGTCTGCTGCGCGCAACTCGGCCAGGCCTGGGACTCGGCGGAGTCAACGAGCGCACATGACCGGCGGCTGTCTGGACGACGAGCCAGCCGACGGGGCCGTTCGAGTTCTCGAGATCACTTTCACTACCGGTGGAGCCGCTTGGCCGGCGGCTTGCCTGCGGTGGGGGATGATTTACACCTTCTCACTCCCCGGCGCCGACGATAGCTCCAGTTTTAACTGGGGAAGTCAAGCGTTCCACGCGCGGATCAGACATGGGCGCTTCAGTCAGCACATCGAAACCGGAACGAGTATGACCGATCTGAGCGGCAGAATCGTCGGTAATACGGCGACAGTGAGCTTATCTGACTATGTCGCGCCTGGACCCTTTGACAGCAATGGGTTCTTCAGCGGGGGTGAGGATTTCACACTTCGAAAAGCTGGTGGACTCTGGGTATCGGTTCAGCCTCCGGCACCTCAATCTGGCCTGGGCTGATCGCACTGAGCGCGGTCCTGCAGGGCGCCAGAGACGATCGATTCGCGATCAGGGGCTGGTGCCGACGAACGTCCGGCCGCTGCCGGCGTCGGTGATGCACAGTCGGGTCGATGGGCACGAGATCGCGTTGAGTCCTTATGCGGCGGCAACGCAGAGGTCCGACTAGATCTCGGAAATCGCAATTGCGGGGGCGTCGCGCCGGGCTTTTTCGGTGGCGGTGGTAAGGCTGGCGAGCGGCAGGTAGGTCAGTCGCGCGAGATCGATATCGAGCGCCGCCGCGTCGGTGGGGTCAAGGCGCTCCAGCAGCGCCTTGGAAGCCAGCGCGCGGCCGCCAGTCGCGCAGGCCTCGATCCGGGCGGTCTCGTTGACCTCGTCACCGAGCGCGGTTACCTCTGCGCGGCCGCTGGTCATGAGTCGACCCACATAAAGGGTGGCGCCCCAATGAAGACCGAAACGCATCGTCATCTCGGTTGCGTCCAAGCCGCTTCGTTCCGCAGCGTTCAACGCTGCTTCGCGGATCGCTCGCATCGCGTCGATACACGCGCGTACGGCCGATGATTCAGACCCGGTGTCCTCGGCTAGGAAGAATGCCGTAACACCGTCGCCGGCGTGCTTACCCACGATTCCGCCACCGTTGACGATGGCGCGATCGCCGCGCCTGGCCAGACGGCCGATGAGTGCGAAATAGGCTGGAGTCGAGAGACGCTTGGCTAGCGAAGTCGATGCCTCCAGGTCAGCGAACAGGACCGCTCCCGGGCGCCGAGCCGGCTCCAGGAGGCCGCTCATCCGCTCGAAAAGTCGTGCATCACCGAGCGCGAGCATGCCCAATACCGCGGCGCGAAGCTCAGGCTTGACGATTCCGACGTAACCAACCCTTTGCCCATGGACGCCCCAAAGGGCGATCACGAGGACATTATTGCCGATCGTCTCGGTGCCGAACTTCACATCTAATCGACTGCTCCAAGCGGGCGGCGGAGGTTTCGGAACAGTCGACTGGAGAACCTCCGCGAAGCGCGCATCGGCGACCTCGAGCAACGCCTCCCGCCCACCCGGCGTTGTCGACATGACAAAGCTGCCCCAATCCCGCATTGCCTCTCGAAAACTCTCGAAAGTCGGCCCGGTCGGGCAGGCCTCGCGCGCCGTGATCGATGCAGCCGAAAAGATGTGTTCGCCGAGCCCGGCAACATCGGCGTGGCGCTGACCAGCCGACACGAGCGTCCGGTACTCGCTCGAGAGATAGGCAGTTCGCCAACTCGCATCCCACACCTCGCCGGCGAAACCGTGCAGCTCCAACGCTCGCGCGACGACCGCGAGGTCAGGATCGTCAGGAAGATCGAGCGGAGGCACGTCGGTAGACACGTGCCCGACCCTAGCCCTCGACAATAGACATTGCACGCGAAGACGTGGGCGAGTACCGCGAGAGCCCGGCAGCTCGTTCGGGGTCCGAGTTGCGAGTACGGTGTCCGAGAAGGGTTTATCTGCCGCTGCTGAACCTCGCGCACGCCGCAGCACGCTCAGCGACTTCACGGGCCACTCCCCAGCGAACGAGACGCCGCAAGACCTCGCTGGAACTCTTGCCCGGCGGCGGTCGAGAGGAACTCAAGGAGGCTCAGCCGTGAAGCGTCGTAATCGATTTGCAACCGCGTCATCCATCGCCCTGGCGGCAGTCATCGTGATCGGGGTGTCGGCGCCCGGCGCCGCGGCCCGCGAGCGATCGAAGCCACCACGACCGGATCTCGTGATCCAGCACGTAGAGTTCCGGTCGACGGCCTCCCAGAGCGCCTCGTCAAAGATCTCGAGCGTTGTGGTCGAGCAGGACGGGAGTGCGCCGTTCGGTCTCGTCTTCACGGTCAAGAACCGCGGCCACGCCCCGTCGCTCCTCAGCCATGTGAAGGTGTTGCTCGCCCACCGCACTTTCAAGGACGAGATAGTCGGGCCGCTCGCTCCCGGCAAGTCGAAGACGGTGGAGAGGAGTTACACAGCGAGCCTCGCGAGAATGGGGATTTACAACCTGTCGGTCTGCGCGGATTCCCCCAGCAAGGTCAAGGAGTCGAACGAGTCCAACAACTGCAGCCCGAAGATCAACTTCGCTGCCGTCCCGCGGGTGTGGAACGTGCCCCAGTTCACGGCCGGATTTAACAGCACCAGTGACGGCAATGGCGTCATCAAGTCCACGGGCCTGACCTTCAACTACTTCGGCATCGTGAACGAAAACGGCGTCGACGTGTTCTTCTGGCAGGCCAACGGTGGCGTCACCGAAGACCTGAGTGGGACGGATGCGAGCGGCTGCAATCACAGCGGCCACGGGGCGGTCTCGCATTCCCCGTGGGGAGACCAGATCGACGGCAACCCTGGTTATCTGGAGATCAAGACCTCTCTCGACGGCTACTCGGCCCACGTCGAGGACCCGAGCCACGGCTTCACTGGGACAACGGCCTGCCCCGGCCCGCCTCGGATCTCGTTCGACAGCACGGAGTCGATCCTGCCCCTGGCGACACTCATCCCTGGTGGCACGGACATCTTCGACTCGATACACACGAACGCGTCGATCCTGGCCGACGGCTTCACGCTCGGGGATGATCCCACCAACAACCTCTACGGCTCCTGGCAATTCAAGGCCGCAGTACCGGGATAAGCACGACTCACGCTGATTGTCCGAGCTGAGGCGTCCCGAGCCCCCACTCCCCAGCACCGAGCGCGGGTTCAGGTTCTGGCGGCCATGAACGCCGGCGCCGTGCGAGTCGGCTCAACAATGCTCACAGCAGCGAGCGACTTGCCGGTAGGGTATCCCGACGCCTGTTTCCGGCGCCGACGTAGGTAGCAGCCCTGAATCTCGAGGAGGCAACGCGAGCATGGCCGAAGATGATGTCCGCGAGCCGGGTGAGCCGGAGACCACGAGCAAGACCGACCAGAACATCTTCGACGAGCAGATCGCGCGGGCGTCCGGGAAGTTCGTCGTCCAGCTGGGCGGACTGGGCATCCTTGCAGCTCTGGTGATTTCTGTGATCGCGCTGATCGTGGCGTCACACCGGAGCAACACGACGGTCACGGTCTCGGCTGGGCAGACCAGCGGCGGACAGGCGACCCAGCTCACGGGAGATGCATTGGGTCAGCAAATCTTTGTCTCGGGCACGCCGGGCGGCGCTGAGGCGTGCGGGTCGTGCCACACCATGAAGTCCGCGGGCACGAGCGGGACCACCGGGCCCAACCTTGACAAGGAGTTGACATCCGATCCTCCGTCTTCCACGCGCGAGTCGATTATCGATCCGAACAAGGAGATCGTCCCCGGATACCTCGCCAACGTGATGCCGTCGAATTACGCAACTGCCCTGACTCCGCAGCAACTCGACGCGGTAGTCAGCTACGTGTACCACAGCACCAACACGAAGTTCAAGCAGTCGAAGACCGGTCCGTAGGATCCGCCTGACGTGTGGGTCATTGCGGCGTAGTGCAAAGACCGAGGCAAGGGAGCACAGCGAAAGGCAGGACGATCGCTGGCGCTGTCCAGCGACTCACCCGGTCGGCTCAGCCGCCGCCAGGAAAGGCCGTATCGGGCTCGATCGAGCGAGGGGGTGACGCTGATTGACATGAAGATGTTGCGTCTGCGAGGCTTGGCCCCAGGGCTCGCGGGCGCGCGCGAGCCTGGGATTACGAGGGTGTAGGAGAGAAGCTCATGTGTCGTTGGATCGGCCGGACGAGCGATCCTGCGGTGCTATTGGCTGGGGCGATCGCCTTGGCTGGGTGCGGGGGCTCAACGAGCAGCACTAGCGCGGCCAGCGCGAACAGCGGCAGCAGTGGTAGCAGTAGCAGCAATAGCGGGAGCAGCGGCAGCAGTGGCAAAAGCGGTACCTCGAGCACGGTCGACTTCAACAACGTCCCCCCCGGTCCATGTTGCACGTAGTTGCCTCTTCGGCGGGTGATCTCGTGTGTCCGCGTCGGGTTGGGTGGTGGGTTGAGGTGTAGGGTGGGTGGCGGCCTAGGCGCAGGGATCGCTGCCAGGAAATCATTTGAGGGGCTCGCGGGTCGCATGGATCGCGGCCGAGAGATGAGCTGAGAGGTGTCCTTATGAGACGTTCTTGCGTGCTCACCGCGGTGGCGGCGGTTGTTGGATGCTGTGGTTGGGGGGCGCAGGCTGCCTCTGCGTCATCGGTGTTCTTGTGTGTGCCCTCCACAGCGGGTCAGTCGGTGAGCTCGGATGGGAACGGCAGCAGTCTGTGCGCGGCGAACTCGACACGCGTGGCGTTGCCGGCCAGCAGCGCTGATCAGCTGACGTTGATCCAGATCCTGCCGCACATCAGCTTCAGCGCCGCCGGGGTCGGAGGCAAGCCGACGGTCAAGCTCTCCGGAGTCAACCTGCAGCTGGTCTCGGGGTCGGGAAAAACTAACGGCGTGAACGGGACAGGGAATCTCGTGTTGGGCTATAACGAGTCGCCTGGCACCCAGACCGGGTCGCACAACCTGATCGTGGGCGTAGGGCATGCGTACTCGAGCTACGGCGCGATCGTAGGAGGCGCGCACAACAACGCCTCCGGACCCTATTCGGCCGTGCTCGGGTACGGCAACCAATCCGGCGCGAGCTATTCATCGGTCACCGGCGGGAGCTCGAACACCGCGAGCGGCAGCTACAGCTCGCTGAGCGGCGGGTACGCCAACCGGGCGACCAGCGCATACGGGTCGGTATCGGGTGGGTGCGCGAACCTCGCAGGGGCAGGCACGATCGCGGTCAACAGCTTTTGTGAGAACAACTCCTTTCAGTCGGTGGGCGGGGGGCTGGGCAACCATGCGGTCGGCGGCAGCGCCGCAGTCAGCGGCGGCAACCGCAACATCGCGTCGGGGACGTTCGGCGCGTGGATCGGTGGCGGGGTGTCGAACACCGCCTCGGGCAGCTCCTCCGCGGTCAGCGGCGGCAACAGCAACCAGGCCCAAGGCGCCAACGACTCGGTCAGCGGCGGGCTGAGCAACATCGCCAGCGGCGGCAACAGCTCAGTAAGTGGCGGCAACGGCAACGTCGCGTCGGGGACGTTCGGCGCGTGGGTCGGCGGCGGGGTGTCGAACATCGCCTCGGGCAGCTCCTCGGCGGTCAGCGGCGGCAACAGCAACCACGCCCAAAGCGACAATGACTCGGTCAGCGGCGGCTATCTGAACACCGCCTTCGGCACCAACAGCTCCGTCAGCGGCGGCACCAACAACGACGCCAGCGCCGCATACAGCTCGGTCAGCGGCGGCAGCCTGAACGGCGCGGGCGGCACAGAGAGCTCGATCAGCGGCGGCCACGACAACGAGGTCATCGGCGTACAGAGCTCGCTGGTTGGCGGACTCAACCACTTCCTCACCACCAACGGGAACACTGAGGCGGGACCGACCATCTTTGGACCCTAGAGAGTCACGCCGGCCGCACTGCGGCCGATACAGCGGCGATCACGCGGCTCTATTGCGGGCTCGTCATGTCCGGAAACAACGGCAGCGCCACGGTCCGCCGGCCATACTCCTCGGTCACCGGAAGGGGCCCGATGGAACCGCGCGAACGCTCGCGGGCGGTGGAGCGGCGGGTAGTGCACGCTCGTCTGGACGCCCTCAGCGCGGAGTCGGGTACGGAACTCCGGGCGGTCGGCATCCGGCTCGAGCACTTCCTCCTCGACCCCCGACAGCTGCGACAAGACTGCTCGCGCTTCGCCTCGCCCACCACCACCGTCCTCCCCCCAATAGCCCGATCCCTCGGTTCCGCGTGTGGCCCACGGGGTTGCGAGCCCGTGCCGGTCGTGAACATCGAGGGGCGTCGAGTACTACTGCGGACCGGCGGGGGACCGGGTCAGTAGCGGACGCTACCGACCCAGTGGGAGGTCGTAATCCCGTCGGTCGCCAGCCTACCGTGGAGCGCAAGGCGACCGTGGGCGGCGCGGTACGCACCTGTGCCGCCCTCAACCGTCCGCGTCCCAACGAGCGTCACAGTGTCATCGGCGTGGGTTATCCGGGTACTACGTCCGGTCCCCTCGAGCGTTCCCTGAGTCGTGAAGATCGTAAACGCCACCTTCGTCGTGGCCTCTGAGCCATGGACCGCAGTGACAGTTATCCGCTCGATGACCGCTCCGCTGCCAAACGGCTTGCCCCGCAACACACCCACCGACGTACCCGTATGGCCCACGGACATGACCTTCGCATCGGAAAGCTTGAAATCGACACGATGCGTCCGCGGCGCGCTCAACGCCATCGCGCCCACTGGAACCGTGGTCGCGATCGTCCACACGGCGACGGCTAACCGGCATCGCATACCAGCGCGGACAACGACGCAACGCACACGAGCAGCCATGCTCCCCCTCTTCGATTCGGCCGGTCTCCCCACGATACCGCCGGTCGCGCAAGGACTGTGCCTTGATCGAGAAGCACCATCGGGCGACGGCCTGCAGCAGTGGCGCGTTACCCTCGGCTCACCCTAAGCTGGCGTCATGTCGGGTGGAATCGATAGGCGGCTCGCAGCCTTGATCGTCGGTCGGCTGCGCCGCAATTGGCCGGTCCTGCGCCTCGTGCCCGCGCCGTGGCTGGTGCCGATCATGACCCCAGCAGGCAGACGCCTGCGATGCGAAATCGCCCGAGGTCTCGTTGCAGTGGTCGCAGTTTTCGGTCTGTTGATCGCCGTTATGGCGCTTCTGGCCTAACGCCCTTCAGCGAACAGCGTCTGCGCGAGCCGGCGGCACCATGACCTTCCGAGAAGCCGGCTGCGGATGCGATGAGTTCTGGTCGCGAGCCCGGTCTATCTTCTCAGCCGATCGAAAGGAAATGCCGACAGGAAGGGTGCCATGATCTGCCGCGTCCTTGCACAGTCAACCGTAACTGACCTGAACACCGCCGAAGGCTGGTACACGCGCTTATTCGGGACGGAGCCAGACGCACGACCAATGCCGGGGCTGCTCGAGTGGCACTTGGGTGACTCGTTCGGCGTACAGGTCTGGTCTGAACCCGACCGAGCCGGCCAGTCGACGATGGTGCTCGAGGACACTGAGCTCGACACCACGGCCACGCGCTTGTCGGAACAAGGGATCCGCCACGACGCCCCACAGCCTGGTGGCGGAGCACGAATTCTTCAGCTTCAGGATCCCGACGGGAACCGGATCGTGCTCACTGGGGCCTAACCGTTCCGTCGGATCACGAGCGTGCGGCAACCACTCTCCGGCGGCAACCACTCTTCAGAGGACCCGACCGCTACGGTCCGGGCATGCGCCCCGACGGTAGACGGACGAGAGCACCTCGTCGCACCCTTGCTCTCCAGTTCGCTTGAGAAGCCCGGTTAGAGTCCCCACCCGCATGGGACCGACCCCAGCGGACCGCCCGCAAGCCTCGGTTCCGCGCGTTCTGGCGACGGTCGCCATTGGGGTCATCTTGGTCACGCTCGTCGCGAGCTGCGGGTCGGGCGGCCGATCGCCGGCGACAGCCGGCAGCTCGCCGGAACAGCGATGCGCCGCAGGGCTTTCGCCGGCTGGCTCCGGTACGTGTCTGGACGACAAGGATCCGCGCGCCAAACGCGTAGCGACGCTTATCGCTCAGCTGCGCCGCAAGTACAACCTCTACGCGTCGATATTCGAGATTTGGAGCGGTGGCAAGCCGCTCGCGAGCGGTGCCTTCGGGTCGGCGCTCCCGGGCGTTGCGGCGAGCGTCGCGAACCATTTCCGAATCAGCGATGTGACCGAGACCTTCACCTCAACGCTGCTTCTGAGGCGCGTCGAGCAGGGCAAGATCAGACTCGACGACCCGATCTCGAAATGGCTCCCCTCGCTACCGCGTGCGAACCGAGTCACCGTCCGCATGCTCGCCGCGAGCACAAGCGGCTACGCCGACTATGTGACCAACCCCAGCTTCGTCAAGGCGCTGCGCCGAAATCCGTTTCGGCTCTGGCGAGTCCCAGAGCTGATCCACCTCGGGGTCAGTCAGCCCAGCCTGTTTCCGCCGGGCAAGAGCTGGGCCTTCTCCGACACAAACTTCATGATCCTCGGCGACATCCTCACGAGGGTCGGCGGTGAGCCGCTCGGCGACCAGATCCGGACGCAGATCCTCGACCGGCTCGGACTCGACAACACGACGATGCCCTACACAGCAGACGTGCCAGCTCCGGTCCTCCACGGATACGACCCGGAACGTGGCGACTACCAGGACGCGACCAACTGGAGCCCGAGCTGGGCGCAGTACACGGGGGCAATGACCTCCAACCTCGCCGACATGGGTCGCTGGGCACGCGCGCTCGGCACGGGCGAGCTCTTGTCTCCCGCCTCCCACCGAGAACAAGTGGGGCCTTCGAACGTCGGCCTTGGCCCGCTCACGCAGAAGTTCTATTACGGGCTGGGCGTCGGGGTCGCGAGCGGTTGGATCTTCTCCAACCCCCACCTCCCCGGCTATAGCGGATTCCTCGGCTATTTCCCGCCCGAGAAGTTGAGCGTGGCAATCTGGTCGACTCCCGCTCAGGGGAACTCAGACCAGATCAACGACAGCCAGGCGATCTTCGCCCAGGTGGCCCGGATCCTCACCCCCAACTCGGCGCCCAAACTCGCCCAGCGGGTCGGAGGCTGAAGCTTCCGCTCCAAACGAGCGCCCGCTGCTGGTCGATCAACCGGCAGTCTGTTCGGAGGCGTGGTTTCCGCGCCGGCGATCGCCGGCACCGTCGCGATCATCAGTCCGCGCATGGCTACACGCCGAGCGCGGCGTCGAGCGCTGCTTGATCCACTCCTTCGATCTCGACGAGCTTGTCGCGCGAACGCTGCCCGCGCACGATGGTGACGCTCGAGGGAGGGACCCCCACACGTTTGGCCAACAGCCGACACAGCGCTCGGTTAGCGCGGCCGTCCAGCGCCGGCGCCGCAACGCGCACCAGCATCGTGCCCGCGCGAACCCCGACGAACTCATCGCGGCGCGCGTTCGCCCGCACCCGCACCGAGACCTTTGCCGTGCTCACCGAAACGCATCATCGCCCCTAAGGCAAAGCTGCTCGTGTTCGATCAACGCGGCGGTCGTTACGGTGGCTTTCCCCGTTAGCGTTGGACGCCGGGAACCGGGCGACCGTCTTCGAGATAGACGCAGTGCTTGGTGTTCACAGATGCTGAAATCCGACGCCGGAGCGGACCGCTCAGGAGAGCCTTGGCCTCCGCCACTGGGGCCAACCGGTACTCGTCGATCTCATCGGCCTGCAGCCGGATCGCGGCCAGCTGCTCCTGACTGAACGTGCCGCAGTCGAACAGGAATCGCACCCCGCCCGGGCGGTTCGCTTTTGGACGCAGGAAGTCGACGCACACAAGTCGGCCGTGCTCGACCTGGAGGCCCGACTCCTCCAAGGTTTCGCGCTGACATCCCTCCCAAGGCGACTCGCCATCGGGGTTGATCTGCCCACCCGGGACCGTCCAACCCCTCTTGTAGTTCGGCTTCAGGATCAGCAGCCGTCCGGCCTCGTCAAAGATCAGCGACCCCGCCGAGGCGGGAATGCGCGGGACCTCGGAGAGAGCCGCTGCGGCAATGTGATCGTGCACCAGACGATCATGACGAAGGGCAGCCATGGACGCCGGTTCCGGGCGCCGCACCGGCCGGGGCCCGGCAGCTATGTCGGTGAGCTCGCGCTTACGAGCCCGCTCGCGCATCCAGGTGGTGCTCGTCCGGGCCGGCAGTTTCAGGCGGTTGGATTCCACCGGACGCGCTCCTGCTTCACGATGCTCGCGGACCTGTGCCCGGGTCCGGCTCAGGCATGAGGTTGCTCGGTTTAGGCTCCTGTGGTGCTCATTGCGCGTGGGGTAGAGGTGCGCGTTGCCGGCGGCGCGCGGATCCTGGGTCCGGTGTCGCTCGAGGTCGCTCCGGGATCGCTCGTCGCGTTGATGGGCCCCAATGGGTCGGGAAAGTCGACGTTGCTTCGCGTGTTGGCCGGCGTCGCGCCCCCAACCGCCGGTCGCGCCACCTGGGATCAACAACCGACCGCGTCTGCCTCGCCGGCGCCCGGGTACGTGCCCCAGCGCGAGAGCGTCCACGACCGCTTGACCACGCGTGAGGCCCTTCGCTACGCGGCTTACCTCCGTCTCGATGGCAGCGCCGACATCGACGCGCGAGTGGAGGCGGTGCTCGGAGAGCTGGACTTGGCCGCGCAGTCCGACACGCTGATTCGAAGCCTCTCGGGAGGTGAACGGCGCCGGGCCGCGTGCGGGCTCGAGCTGGTCGGCGATCCTCCGGTGCTGCTGCTCGACGAGCCGACCAGTGGATTGGACGAGGTGCTCGAGCGTCGGTTGATGGGTCTCTTCCGACGCCTGGCCGGCCATGGTCGCGCCGTGCTGGTGGCCACTCATGCGACAACGAGCCTCGATCTGTGCGATGAGGTGATCGTCCTCGAGGCTGGCCAGACCGCCTATCGCGGCGGCGCGCCGGGAGCGCGGGCGCACGTCAGCGCCGTCGCCGAGGTACAGCCGGCGGCCGCGGACGCCGCCCCGGCGGTGGGCGCCGATACCGACGCCGCCGTCGGGTCTCTGAGCGGACGGGAGCAGGCGCTCCGGAGCACTGGGGTTGGGACTGCGCCTGCGGACGTGAAGCGGCGGTTCGGGCTCGAGTTCCGCGTTCTGGCCGGTCGGTACCTCCGCACGCTCCTACGTGATCGACGGACGCTCGCCGTGTTGATCCTGCAGGCGCCGGCGATCGGGCTGCTGATCGCGCTCGTGTTCCATTCCGGAGCTCTGACCGCCGGCGCGTCCCCGATCGCCGCGGTCGAGCTCGTCTTCCTGGTGATGACAGCGGCCATCTGGCTTGGCGTCGCGTCCTCGGTCCGAGAGGTGGTCAAGGAGCGCGGCCTGGTCGAGCGGGAATTTGATGTCGGCGTCCGCCTGGACGCGTACGTCCTGGCCAAGGCCGCGGTCGTTTTCGCGCTGAACTTCGTCCAGGTCCTGCTGCTCGTGCTGGTGGTCGTTGCTCTGAGGCCGCTCGGGATCGGCAGCAGCGGCGCGCTTGAGTTGTTGGTGATCGCGGTGCTCACCGCTTGGGCGAGCGCCGCGATGGGGCTTGCCGTCTCGTGCGTGGCTCGCAGCGTGGACCAGGCGGCCGGCGCAATTCCGCTTCTGTTGATACCCCAGCTGCTGCTCGCCGGCGGGTTGATTCCGCTGGCCCAGCTGCCGGGCGTCGTGGCCGCGATCAGCAACCTCGTCTATGCCAGGTGGGCGTACGCGGGCCTTGGTTCCGCCGCGCACATCGGAGCCCGCCTGGCCGCATTTGGCAACTCGAGCGTCCTGGGGTTCGACAACGGGTTCTTCGCCCTCACCCCCGCGAGCGCCGCGGGAATCTTGGTTGCGTTTATCGTCGTAGAGCTAGTTGTGGCCGTGATGCTGCTGCTGCGGCGACCCCCGGTGAACCCGTAACCCGGCAACGCGCGACGGGCGACACCAAACACGAAGAAGACGTCGGAGAACTCACCCCGAGACGTGACCTCGCAGCACAGCTCCGGCTGTCTCGTTTCGATTACACGGCTCTGCTCGCGGATGCGCGATAGCTGCGTGCCGCCGCGTGACCAGATCACCGATGATGTGGTACGAGACAACCCTTACGCGTCGTATCCGCGAGCGAAAGCGCAGCACGAGCCTGAACGGAGGGGCCATGGACTGTCAGATCGAATGGAGCACTAGCAAAGTGGAGCATGGCAAGCTGAGCGTGAGCCTCGAGCCGGCGCCCGACTTTGCGTTCATGATGGAGTTCGATCGGATCGTCGATCCGCTCACGAGTCCCCGGCACGAAGGCTGGGGCGCGGTGCTCTTGGCCCACGGTCGCGTCGTCGTCAGCGACGTGCGCCTCGAGTCTGCGCCGGAGCTGCGCACGTTCCTCGATCGAACAGTGCGAGAGGCTAATCGTCTCGCCGTGGATACGCGAGCGCGCGAGCAACAGCACGAGAAAGAGCAAGCGGCTGGCGCAGCGGAGCAGGAGGCTAAGCAGTCAGCCGCCGCGGAGGCCGCAGCGGAGCGCGACGCGCACCTGACGGATGCGTTCCGCCGTTCCGGGTGATCGCCGCGAGCCCAGCTGATCGCGCAGACGATCCTCTGCGTTTCAATCCAGCGGCTGTGATCGCTGCACGAAAGGCTCGCTCTCGCCGTACGACCCCTACGACATCCCTCGCGGCATGTGCGCCTTTCATCGAAGAGCCAAGGCGGCCGTCCGGAGCGAGACCCTTTGGGTCCGACTTCGTCCTTGGGCCGTAATGCTTCGCCGCTCCGCTGCGCGATGAGCGCAGGCCGGCGGTTGGCGTGCGGCGGCTCAGTACTCGCGAGCGTCCGAGTGCGGCTCGAGGATCACGAGCGGGATCTCGCGCTTGGTGCGTTCCTGGTAACCGCCGTACCCGGAATATGTGGCGAGAGCCTTGGGCCACAGTCGCTCGCGCTCCTCGGGTGTGGCGACCCGAGCGCGAACGGCGCGATGCTCAGTCCCGATTTGAACGGTTGTGTCCGGGTGTGCGCGGAGGTTGTGGTACCACGCCGGGTGGCTGGGATGCCCCCCTTTAGATGCGACGAGGACAACGTTGGAGCGATCCTCAACGTAGACCAGCGGCGTCGTGCGAGTGATGCCGGTCTTGGCGCCGACGTGGTCGAGCAGCAGCACAGGTGGCGCGCCGGGAAACCGGTGTCCGATCATCCCGTTGGTGAGACGGTAGATCACCGTGTGAGCGCCGATCATGCGACGCAGAACCGGCCACGAGCGGTCAGCCACAGACATCGCGTCCATCGCGCGATCCTAGAGCAGCCACCTCAACGCGCGAACGCCAGGCACCCCGGCGTGTCGGTCCTCGCCCGGCTCTCGCGTTTCGATCAGACCAACACTCTCGGCCGACCGGCACCGCTGGTCGTGTCGATCGCGGACGCGCTCAGGTCGTGGCTCATTCAAGCCATTCCGTGACGAACTCCGGGCTGGCGTGGATGCAGACCATCGCCGACTGCCCGGGTCCGTCATTGGTGAACTTGTGCGGCGTATCAGGCGGGACGATCACGACGTCGCCCGGGGCGGCGCGCAGGAGCTCGTCCCCAGCCTGGAAGGTCACGTTGCCCTCATGGACGACCCAGGTCTCGTCGTAGGGGTGGCGGTGAAGCCGTGGTCCGCCTCCGGGGTCGGTGTTGTCGAAGATCAGCGAGACCGTCGCTCCGTGGTCGGCGCCCGTGAGGTTGCCGTTCCCGAGCGTCTCGGCGGTGACGATTGGCATGGTCAGCCTCCTTTGCGTTTCACTCCACAGGATGCACCACGCGGCGCCGTCCAGCTCGTAGGGCGCCGGCCACCGTCCGCTTCGCTCGCAGAGCTCGATCACGCGGAAGATTGCGCGTGATCGCCTCGAACTCGCCACGGAGTCAGCGCGGCGCGGGCTCTCGTGGGCTGGGTGTATGGTGAAGATGAAGTGGGGAGACGCTGGTTCTTGGAGGGGCTTGTGGGCGGGGCAGCCGTCGTTGGCGCGCTGGCCGCGCTGGCCGTGGCGAGCCCTGCGGCACTGGCCGGGCGCGGGCCCATCTACACGTCGCCGGGGTACAAGCCCACGAAGATCCCGAAGAACTTCGTGCCCGCCAAGCCACCGGCACCGGTCGTGCTGCAGCCCAGCGGGAACACCCCGCGTGTGTTCGTCGACGGCGCCGGCACGGCCTATATCGCCTTCGCCAGTCCCAACGGTGCCGCGGCCGACGCGATCCGCACGTGCCGTCTGCTCCGCGGTGGCAAGGCGTGTGCGGCCGGCGCGACGCTCAGCCCCAACCAGCCCGCGGCCGGTAACGACCCGCAGACGAACCAGGACTTCGACGGGCCTTACCCCCTCGCTGTGGGCAACGAGCTGCTGGTCGTCGATTCACGCTGCTGCAATCGCGTTCCGACCGCAGACGGGAGCTTCACCGAGAACCCGGTGTACCTCTACACCTCCGAGGATGCCGGCGCGACGTTCACCGGACCCACCGACGCCAACCCGTACGCCGGGGTCATCGGCACCCAGGACCCGTCGGGCGACGCGATCGTCTACGGCGGCGACGTGCCCTCGATCGGCATGATCTCCTCGATCCAGACCGGCGGCACAATCTTCCAGGGCGTCCCGGCCGGCAGTTTCACGACGGCGACAGCGAACCTGTCGCTTCGTCCCGACAAGCAGGACGCCTCCGACGGGCGCCTCGGCCTCGACGGCACTCGCCCGATCGCCGCGTTCTCGGACTTCTCGGGCACGATCACGGTACGCGAGTGGACGGGCAACGGCAGCGTCAACGACGCCTCGCAGTGGACAACGCTACGCATCACTGGCGCCGACCAGCCGCGAATCGCGGGCGGACCGAGAGGCATCGCGCTGCTGACTGAGCCAAGCACCTCCAGCGGCGCGTTGTCGGTGCGCTCGATCGCTCCCGGCGGCCTCTCGGCCGGACCGCCCCAGGTCCTCACCAGGACCCCCGCGCGGTTCCCGACCCTGTCCGCCGACCCGGTGAGCGGGATGTTCACCGCGGCCTGGATCAACAGCTCGGACGAATCGGTGCACGTGCGCACATCGCCCGACGGGCGCGTCTGGACCCCCGACCAGCTCGTCATGCGGGTACCCGGCGGCGATCTTGGCGAGCTCAGCGCGGCGGCGACGGCCGACGGCGGCGGGTTCGTCGTGGTGCGCGACGCCAGCGGTGCGCCCACGGTCTATGACGGACGCGTCCTCGCCGGGCAGTTCGGCGCGACCGCCGCGACCGGCAAGCCCGGCCTCGGCCTGGTCCCGGGCGGTAGCGGCCCGCCGAGCGGCGACCAGAAAGGGTTCGTCGCCTGCTCACAGATCCACTTCGGCTCCGTGGACATCCAAGCCACCGCGGGTTGCTTCCTGCGCGATCCCAAGAACCCGTCCAGCGGTGCCGGGGTCGCCGAGAGCGCAGTCAGCCTCAACGGGCTCGAGATCGTCCCGGACGCGGGCGCGCGGATCTTCGTCGACCCCCACGCCCACACGATCGTCACGCAGGGCGCCGTCAGCGTGATCGCCCAGGGCGCCGGCTCGAATCCCGTGACGCTGTGGCACGGCCCCCTGAACGTCACGGTCCCGGATGGGGCCGATGTCGGCGCAACCCTGTTCGACTTCCCGATGGACAAGTTCGCCGCGAACGTCGAGGGCTTCGGGATCAGCGCGCAGGCGAAGGTCGTGCTGACCACGGATGGCGTGCGGATCCCGGTCGATCTGGAGATGCCCGACTACTTCGGCGGGATCACCGGCCACGCGGAGCTGGTGGTGGACGCCAAGAGCGGCCTGCACCTGGACACGCTGAACTTCAACATCGCCGACGTCGACATCGGCGCGCTCGAGCTCAAGGACACCCACGTGCAGTACATGTCGCTGGGCGATAAGTGGGACGGCGGCGCGACGCTGGTCGTGCCCGGGCCCGGGGTCACCGTCGGCGCGGAGCTGCACTTCGCTCACGGGGCCTTCAACGGCGGGAACTTCTCGGCCAGCGAGTTCCCGGGAATCCCCGTGTTCACCGACGTCTTCCTCAACGAGATCCGCATCGGCTTCCAGCTCGATCCCGTGGTCTTCACCGGCGGGGTGACGTTCGGCTTCGAGCCGATCGCCCCACCCGACACCTATGCGATCGGCGTGCGAGGCGACTTCCGGATCGAGGTCGGGCCCCCGGTGGTGGTGCAGATCAGCGGCTCGGGCGCGGTCTTCGGGATCGACATCGCCCACGCGTTCTTCCGCTACTCCAGCGACGGCACGTTGCGGATCCTCGGCGACGTCACGATCGGCGATGACTCGACGGGAATCTCCGGGGCGCTGAAGTTCGGGATCATCGGCAAGCAGTTCGGCGGCAGCATCGACGCGAAGGTCTGTGCGTTCGACCTCTGCGACCGGGTCGCGGTGGCGGCCAACCAGCGCGGTCTGGCGGTGTGCCTCGGCTTTCCCGGGAGCATCTCCCACGACTGGAGCGACGCGATCTACGACATCACGCTGCATCCGTTCAAGTGTGTTGCCGACCGGTACGGCCCTCCCGCTGGCGTGAGTGCTGTCCGGCGCGCTGGCGGTGGCCCGCCCGGCCAGACCTTCACGGTCCCGGCGGGGGCCAGCGCCTACTCCGTCGCCGTCGCCGGCAGCGGTGGCGCCCCGCAGGTCAGCCTGCTCGATCCCACGGGGACGCCGGTCGCGTTCGGCGATCCCAGGAACAGGGCGACGAGGGCGGTCAGCCTCCCGGGAGCCCCGAAGTCGAACACGACGTACGTTGGGCTCAACCACCCGAGGGCCGGGACCTACACCCTCGTCCCGGCCGCCGGCTCGCCGGCGATCGCGGGGCTGCAGGTCTCCCAGGGGTACGACACCCCCAAGGTCACCGCCACACTCGGCGGTAGCGGCCGCAAGCGCACGCTGCGCTACCGGGTCAGCACCAACGTGCCCGGAACCACGATCGCGTTCGTCGAGCGGGGTCCGGCCGGCGATGTCCCAATCGGCACGGCTAAGGGTGCGACCGGAACGCTGCGGTTCGCCTCAGGCAAAGGCCCGGGCGGCCCTCGCCAGATCCTCGCGCAGGCAACCCGCGACGGCCTGCCGCTCACCTCGTCCGAGGTCGCCCACTACACCGCCCCGGCGATTCCAAGGCCCGGCGCGGTCGGCCACCTGCGCGCAGCGCGCGTGCGCGGGGCGCTGAGCGTGAGCTTCACGGGCGCAACCGGAGCGAAGACCTACGCGGTGAAGGTCCTGCTCTCGGACGGTCGGGGCCTCCTACGGGTGCTGAGGTCCTCACAGCACCGCGTCTCGATCTCAAAGGTCGGCAAGGGCGTGCGCGCGAAGATCACCGTCACGCCCGTTGGGCCCGACGGGCGCCGCGGCCGGCCACGCACCACGAGCCTGCGCTGAAACCCAGGCGCCACGGTCCGCTAGGCGAGCCGTCGGATTACGTAGCCTCCTTGCTCGATCTGGCAGCGCCCGCGCATTCATCGATCAGCTGTCGGCGCTTCCTCGAACCCCGTCCCTAGCAGCGCAGCGCCCGACATCGTGCTCTCGGTCGCCGAGCTCATTGAGCACATCGTCGGTGGCCCTGGTCGCGGCCGGAGCGTGCTCCTCTGGCGCCGGCGTACCGCGCGACCGTCGCCAGAGTCCCCTCAATAGCGTCGGACACGGCTGGCGCCTGAGCCGGCGAGCACAGGCTTCGGTGACGATCAGCTCAGCGCTGGCGGTGCCCTTGAGTCCCGGCGCCCAACTAACCTTGCGATCTCAGATGGCACGTGGGAGCGCAATCCGCAACCGCTCAGAGTCCGTAACGGTGGGCACCCCCCGCGGCCCGGTCGAAGTGGTGCGGCAGGAGGTTCGGGGGCGGCGGCGCAACACCGGCTGGACCTGGTTCTGGGTGGCCCGGCGCGCCGGCCACACCGATTGGCACGAAGCCAGCACCCCCGCCGAGGCGATCCGCCGCGCGATCCTGCTACCGGCGCGCAAGCCGCCGGCATGGCTGCGCGAGGCCGCCGCCACGGCCGAGCAACAGCTGCTCGCAGACGGCCGTCCCGACGACGAGCGGCCGAGCGACAGCGTCACGCCGAGTTAGCTCCCTCCGCTTGGCGGCGCTTTGTCCCAAGGGCCGGGGGGGTTGCCGGAGGCGGTTGCGAATGGCGTGGGCCAGATCTAGGATCGCTTGGCGGTCATGCTCGAGTTCTTGTTTCGGCCGATTCGTTCGGCGCTTGGGAGCGTCGAACGCGATGCGTCCGCGCCGATCGTGGAGGGCGAGCACGAGATCCTCGATGTAGTCAACGCGATACACCGGGCCACGGATTCGATCGAGCGTCACGTAGAGGTGATCGAGCGGCTCGCAACCTCGATCGATCCGCTCAAGGAATCCGTCAACCAGCTGACGGCGACGATGTCGGACCTGGTGGAAATAGTTGCTCCGATGGGAGCAGCCGAGCAGCAGGTCGAACATGCCTCAGACGAGGTCCGGCATTTCTTGGGATTTCGCCGGCACAAGCATGCGGCAGCACCCCAGCGGCCCCCCGCGCCGACGCATGACGCCGAGGGTGCGTCGCCAGCCGGCGAGGCCGAGCACCAGACCGGCAGCAAGTAGTCCACCTGGTGCTCGTGGTGCGTGTCATGAGTCAGCACGTCTCGCAACGGGGCACCACGTAATCCGACGGCCAAGAAAGGGCGCGATCCCGAACCGGAACTGGCGAGTTGCGAGACTCGGGCCGTCGGCAACTTGGGAGCTGCATTCGTGCTCGCGCGTGCGCTACGGCATCGTCGGTTCGGCGTCGGGGGTTGCGGCGATTGGGCGTAGTTGGGTGAGGAGGTAGCGCAGCTGCCGGAAGGGCTCGGGTCCGAGTTGTGCTTCCCATTCGTTCTCGACCTCGGTGACGATCTCGCGGATGGCGTCAATCGCGGAGTATCCGCGAGCGGTGAGCTTGACGCGCTTGGACCGATGGTCGCTGTCGTCGGGCTCGCGGCTGAGGTATCCGAGGTTCTCCATCTGCCTGAGCAGGTAGTTGAGCGCCTGCTTGCTCATCCGGGTTCGGGCCGCGAGTTCGGACGGGCGGAGGTTCTCCGGGCCTGGGTATTGCAGGACGGTCAGGTGCGCCGGGATCAGATCAGTGAACCCCCGCCGGTGCAGCCCGGCGAGCATCCGCTCTCGCACGATCTCCCAGGGTATGCGCAGCAGCGCCCCGATCAGTGGTGGAGGGGGAGTCGCGGTCCGCATTCAGACCGTAAAAGCATTTGACAACACGACGAGCGCAGTATACGGTAGTCAAGCCGTTTGACCAAATCGAGAGAGAAAGCCACATCGCCATGAACCACGCCACGAGCGAGACGATCGCGGTCGGCCCGATCAGCATCCGATTCCTCGTTGAGAGCTCGGACTCGAACGGAACCACGACCGTCTTCGAGTGCACGGTCCCACCGAACGTCCCTGTCCCGGTAGCGCACAGTCACGACGGCTTCGAGGAGACCGTATACGGACTGGAAGGCATCCTGACATGGACGGTCGATGGCGAGCGTCACGAGATCGGCCGCGGGGATGCTGTCTGTATCCCCCGGGGAGCGGTTCACGGCTTTCTCAACGAGAGCGACGTCGACGCCAAAGTCCTCTGCATCGCCAGCCCCGGCGTGTTCGGGCCAGCCTACTTCCGGGAGATCGGCGCTGTCCTGGCGGCCGCCGCCGGAGGCCCACCAGATCGCGCCGCGATGGTCGACGTGATGCGCCGGCACGGCCTCACCCCCGCCCCCAACGCCAGCAACTGACCAACAGCACAAACCACAAGGATCGAGAATGCCGATCAGCATGACCCAGCACTCCCCCGGGATGCCTGCCGCAGCCTACGACGAGATCATCAGCTACCTCGCAGAGCCGCTCCGGACCTCCGAAGGGTTCATTTCACACGCGGCCGAGATCACCCCGCGCGGCGTCACCGTGACCGAGCTATGGGAAACCCGTGAGCAATGGGAGCGCTGGCACACCGCATCGGTCAAGCCGCACCTACCCCATGACGCTCCGGAGCCGATCGTCACCAAGCTGCACAAAGCACTCCCCCGGTAAGCGCTCTTACTAGTGCGCACTGGCCGCGGTAGCGTCGCGCGCTGTTACGGCCGGGCGCTCAGGCAGGTGGTCAAGCTCGCCTAGGAGCAGCGCGAGCAGCAGCTCGCGCAATTGCGCGTCGGTGACCGTCGGCTGTCTTAGCCGCCGGGCGGACGCGGCCTCGACGGCACCGATCCAGCCCCATATCCAGAGCTCCTGCTCGGGAGTTGGTTGGGTGATCCCGAGAAGCTCGAGGACGGCCTGGTAAGCGATCTCGCGACCGTCGGCGATGAGCTTGGTAACGGTCGCGTCGGGGGTCCCGCGGGCGCCGATCACGAACGTATAGCCGTTCGGACGCTCGCCGATAAACCGCAGGTAGCGCTCGAGGGCTCCGTCAACCGCCTCGCGGGCGGACCGAGCCCGGGGCTCGCCCGGGGGCGGCGCGAGCGCCTGCAGGAACCCGTCGATCGCCTGCCGGACGACTGCCATGAATACGCCTCGCTTGGTCCCGAAATAGTGGTGCACGAGCGCTGGCGAGACGCCACTGGCGGCGGCGATCTGCTCAAGCGTGACGGTCTCATAGGGCTGCTGCTCGAGGATCGCCCTGGCGGTGTCGAGAATCGAGCGCTCGCGCGCGGCCGGAGCTAGCCGCGTGCGCCGTCGCGGCGCACGCGATTGGCGCGGGCGGCGAGCTTCCGGTTTGCGCGGTCGAGTGGTCTGTGGCACGCTATTGAGGCTACATCAATAAGAGGACGAGATCTTGCTCACCTACGACCCGGCCGTGCCCCCGACGGCGTGGCGACACCACCCGCATCGACACCGGCATCGCCGACACCGCGGCCACGCGATCCGCCCGCACCGGGGGCGATCGCGATGAGGATCCGGCTCCTGTTCGTGTCGGCCGTCGTGGGCTTCTCGCTCGTGGTGGCCGGGGCCGCCGCGGCGGCGCCAGCGCCGCCGTTCGAGCCGGTCGTGATCCAGCGGATCAGCCTGCCGAGGTCGATCACCGACGCGAGCACGCCCGTGTTCAGCCACGACGGCCACCACGTGCTGTACTTCTCAGGCGGCCACCTTTGGATCATCGGCAGCCGCGGCAAGCAACTGTCGTGCCTCACGTGCGGGGTGCCCAACGAGCCGGTGATCTCGCCGCTGACCGAGCAGGAAGGTCTCGCGACGCCGTTCCCCGACGGCAAGCGCGTGTTCTTCGGCCCGTACGGCAAGCCGGCCGTGCTCGAGTGCTCACCGAGCGTCGTCGAGTGCGCCAGCAAGCAGATCCTGCCGATCGACTTATCGGCGGCCCGGCCTGACAACGGCCTCGTGCCACCTGGAGGCGCGGACCTGCTCGGCTCGGTCGACATCGGCGGCGGCAGCTCGCCAAAACTCGCTCCGGATGGCGTCCACGTCGCGTTCTCCGACGTCCGCAGCGACGCCGCCGAGCTAATGATCGTCGCGACGCTGCAGCGAACGCCGACAAAGTACGTCGTCACCGACCCACGCGTGATCAACCCCGCCGGGCCGGCCTCACCAACCGATCTCAACACACAGGCGTGGTCGGACAGCAGCGCCCTGTACGAGTTCAAGACCTTCGCCGACGGCGGCGCCGACGCGACCTATGTCGAGGTAGGCGGCCCCGCCACGCTGAACCCCGACGTGTGGAAGGTCAACCTCGCGACCGGAAGGCGGACGCGGCTGACGACCAACCCGGACTGGGACGAGGACGACGCGCCGTCACCGGACGGGCGCTCGATCGTGGTCGAGTCAGACCGCACGATGCACCGCACCGACATGCTCGGCGGACTGCTCCCCGTCCGCGGATTCATCGACGCTCCGCAGGTCGCGATCTACGCGAGCTACTACGTCGCGGGGCCGGTCGACCGCCAGTGCGACCTGCAGCCCTGGCTGCTGCCGGCCTCGGGCGACGACGGCGCGCGCCTGCTCGGCGAGCCGATCCAGCCTTACGCCGGCGGCGAGGTTCACGGTTCCAACAACGTGTCCGGCTGGCCGCAATGGAGCCCCAACGGCACCGAGATCGCCCTCAATACCGAGAGCTTCAAGACGAACCTGTCGGCCCCCTACCTGCTGATCGCGCACCTCGTCTCACGCAAGCCGACCAAGCCGCTACCCGTCGTCAGCTCACAGCCCGGCAGCTGGGCGCCGAGCCCGCTCGACTATCACGGCGCGATCGCCGCCGAGGACACGATCACGCTGCACGGGCTCGCGTCCGGGACCGCGACCGTCACCTACGCCGGGGCGGGAGTCGCCTCGGGCCATTACGGCGCCACCTATGTCAACTACTCCGACAACGGCCGCGACTTCATCAACGGCAGTAGCAGCATCACCAGCGCCTCGATCCCGACCGGCCCGACCACGATCGACACGAACCTTACGATGACCGGCTCAGACACCGGCTACAGCCACATCAACCTGACCCTGAACGGTTCCGACAGTAATCCGGTGACGGCCACCGGAACCGCCGTCACCAACTACGACGGCACGACGATCAGCGGACCTCCCCACACCCCGCAACCCTGCCCGCAATCACTCCCACGCCCGCCGCTGCTGAAGCTCCACGCCAGAATCGTGCGCCGCCACCACCACCGGCTCGTTCTCGTCACCGTAACTGCCAGCGTCTCCGGGGCGGGCGCGAATGAGGCAGGGATCGACATGCGCCCCGTGCTCGACGCAACGATCACGCTCGGACACACGCGCACAACCACTAACCGCTCCGGAATCGCCACGCTCCCGATCCCCCACCGTCCCGGACGACAGGTGACAATCACCGCTACCGCCGGAGACACATTTACGCCTGCCAAGGTCCGACTGCAGCTGCGACGCTAATACGGCTCTCTGACAACGAAGGCGCCACGCGGTAGCAGCCGCTCCGTGAGAGGCGCCCCGCGATGCTCGGATTGCTGGACTGCGGGTGCGAGAGTCCGGTTGACTCTTACCCCGCCGCAGGTGTTACGGGTGCGAAGGCCGGGGCCGTCCGCCCTATTTCTTCCCGCCCCGCCCGAACCGCGACATCAGACGGCTCAGCCTGCTCCGGACCTCCTGGCTCGCGTCAGCGGCGATCCTGCCAACCGTGTCGTCGGTCTTGATGATCCCCAGCTCCTCATCCGTCGGGCGCACGGGGCCCCCTCGGGCGACTGTCTCAGCGGACTCCGCGCGGTAGCCCGCGCGGCGGGCCTTGGCCTCGTCGATCTGCGCCCGCAAACGGGCGACGTGGTCGTCGGGATCAGGCGTGGCAGGGGTTGTGTCGGCGTCGTCGGTCATAGGACGCATTCCAGCACCTATCAGAAGGACGGTTGCGCCGGGAATCACGGCGTGAGCTGGACCGGAAGCGTCTTCAGTTGGTTGACGAACAGCGCCTCCGCGGCAACCGGGGTGCCGACAAGCTCGATCTCGGGGTAGCGCTCGAGCGTCTCTTCGATCAGGATCCGCAACTCCAGGCGCGCGAGCGCGGTGCCGAGACAGAAGTGGCGGCCGCCGGCTCCAAACGCTTGGTGCTCTGGGTTGCGGTGAATGTCGAAGCGGTCTGGGTCCTGGTAGCGCGACTCGTCGCGGTTCGAGGACACGTACCACATCACCACCTTGTCGCCGGCTTTGATGTGCTGGCCGTGGAGCTCGGTGTCGGTGGTCGCCGTGCGGCGGAAGTGGCTGAAGGCAGGAAACATCCGCAGCGCCTCCTCCACCGCCCCGGGGGTCAGCGTGGGGTCCGCCACGAGCTCGCGCTTCTGCTCAGGATTCTCCATCAGCGCACGCATTCCCGAGCAGTAGGTCGCCTTCGTCGAGTCGTTTCCTGCGAGGATCAGCAGGAAGAAGCCCATCACGATCTCGAGCTCCGAGAGCTTCTCCCCATCCACCTCCGCGTGAACCAGCACGCTCGTCAGATCGTCGGTCGGATTCTCCGTGCGCTCGGCGATCATCTTGCGCACGCGCGCAAATACCTCCGGGATGTCCTTCTCGAGAACGCCATCGATGCCCTCCGGCGCCATGTCGGGGTCGTCGGGCGCGAGCGTCGCGTTCGAGATGCGCGCCCACAGCGCGTCGTCATCGGGAGGCGTGCCCATGAAGCTGTGGATGACGCGCGAGACGACCGGCTGAGCTACGTCGGCGACCAGGTCGCATGTCTCGCGACCCTCCAGGCGGTCGAGCACGTCGATCACGATCGCCCGAATGCGATCCTCGTGATCCGCGATTCGCTTCGGCGTGAAGCCGCGCTGGAAGAGCGCCTTGACCTTGTCGTGCCTGGGGGGGTCCATGCCGATGAACATCCCCTGCACGAGCTCAAGCGGGAAGATCTCGGCGAACACGGTCACGCCGCCGATTGCCGAGGAGTAGGTGCGCCAGTCGCGGCTCACCTGGTGCACGTCATCTGCGGTCGTCACGGACCAGAACCCGGCCTCTGACGGGTACTGCTCGATGCGCTCGCTCCAGTGCACCGGGCACTTGGAGCGCATCTCCTTGAAGGCCTCGTACGGCGGCCCTTCCTGCCACAGCTCGCCCTCGGCGAGTCCCAGACTCTTAAGGTCATCGCGCCCGGCCGTTGCCACGAAGCACCACCTCCTCCGCCGCCTCTCACGCGAGCGGCATTCGCGTCGTGGGGCGACCGTACCACGCGCCTGTCTAACGACTCGCGATCGAGCACCCGGATTGCGGATACTCCGGCGCTGGCCGGCCCCGTCGGTGTAATTCTGCGGGGATGGCGGACATGAGTTGGTTGTGAACGATTCTGAGCGCCGGGAGCGGCTCCGAGTGCTGTTTGAGGCGCATGCCGAGGCTGTCAAGGCCTACGCGTCGCGGCGGATCGATCCATCTGCCGCTGACGACACGGTCAGCGAAGTGTTCGTCGTTGCCTGCCGACGGCTTGACGAGGTTCCTCGCGATGCGTTGCCCTGGCTTTTGGCGTGCGCCCGGCGAGTGCTGGCAAATCAGCGCCGGAGCGCACGACGCCAGACCGCACTCATCGATCGGCTCTACCGTGAACCTCCGCCCGCCGGCAAAGCCGAGTTCGCGACAAGTGTCCTCATGCGCGCGCTCTCGGACCTTGAAGAACACGACCGAGAGGTACTGCTTCTCGTGGCATGGGAGGGACTAGACGCCGTTCGGGCCGCGGCCGCACTGGAGTGCTCTCGCGCGGTCTTTGCCGTGCGGCTCCACCGCGCTCGTCGCAGGCTCGCCGTTGCGCTCGCGCAAGTCGAATCAACCGATTCGGTCAAACCGACTTCGATGGAAGCAGTGAGATGACAACCTTACTTGAGCGGTTGCGGGTGGAAAATCCGGTGCCGCACGCTTCGCCGCCCCCGCTGGAAAGCGTTTGGGACAAGTTGGACGCACAGGATGGTCCTGGAGAGCCAGGACCGCCACTAGACGCTTTGGTGCCGCGCAGGCGGACTCTTAGGCCCAGCGCCCG
Source organism: uncultured Solirubrobacterales bacterium (assembly GCA_963788565.1). GTDB lineage: Bacteria > Actinomycetota > Thermoleophilia > Solirubrobacterales > Solirubrobacteraceae > Palsa-465. Next base: position 539,101 of record CAWBHJ010000005.1, read on the forward strand.
AAGGATCGCGATTGCGGCGCTTTGCGTCGTCCCGGTGGTCGCAATCTTCACCCTGGCGACCGAGAGCGTCCCACCCTCGATCGCGGCACGTGTGCTCGCCGCGTCCGACAGCCGCCATGCCATCGTTCACTACGTTGCAGCCGTGGAACAACTACAAGTGCAAACGCGTCGGCTGCAGTCCAGTCGATGGGACGTCTGGCTCGCCGGGTCTCGCGCCCATGTCTTGATCTACCAACTCGGGCCACGTGGCTCTTTCCTACGAGCCGAGATTACAACGAACGGCAACAGCATCGAGCTCTATCGACCGGCGCCGTTCGGTAACACGGTGACCCGTGGAGCGAGGCCGCGCAGCGCCGCAACCTGCCAGCCAGCTCTGACGATGTGCGGGTTCAGAACTATTGATCCGGTTGCGCTCCTCCGCCAGCTTGCGATGACGCGATCGCTGAGGCAGGCCGGCGAGCGCTCCCGAGGAGGGCGTGAGACTGTCGTGCTCGAGAACCAGAGGGCGGCTCGCATCCTCGCGCCGACCGGCAGCTGGTTGCTCGCGCTTCGGGCAACTGTCGACTCGCGAACGTTCGTGCCGATCCAGGTTGCCTCGACGATCATCGGCCCGCGGGGGACCACAATCCGGCGGACGACCGCGACGATATCGGGATACCAGAGGCTACCGCTCAACGCTCGATCTAATCGGCTTCTCCGCATGTTCGCTCACCCCTCAGCCGTTGTTCGATGCGGAGTCTTTGAATCCGACGGAAGCATCGGATACCCGTGCCGTAGCCGCTGACAGGTGGGAATCGGCGGCCCTTTTGGGATTGAGCCTCCCTCGAGCGTGCGACATCCGCCGGGCAACCCATAGCAAGCAGGGACGATCGCAGCCTCGTGTCACGAAGGCGCTCGACCTTCATCCTTCGGTCACATAATGCACGCGGCCCTAAGAGTCGATGCTCCCGGTGATGTAACGCATGACTTCGGGATCGGAGTCCAACTCGATCTCGAACTCGAGGTGCTCATCGGCCAGCGGCACGAGACGTAGCCGCTCGGTGTGCAATGTCAGTTGGGCCATGTGCTCGAGTTTCGCAGCGTCCCGCCGAAGCAGGAGCGAGGATGGGTGGCGTGCTTGCTCGATTCCAGGTAACGCCGGCCGCTGCTCTGATCCGCAGCGCTCCGCCCCTGTGGAGTTGGGCCCGTTTTCGGCGAAACTCCTCGGGATACGGCGGCCGAGTTCGGGGCACCTGAACCTGTCTTCCCCCGGCTCACGACCGGAAGCGTCCAAGTGTCGTCGAAAACGGGGCAACTCCACACGCATCGGCCGCGAAGACCTGCATCCGTGTCGCCGCGGTACTTCGGACGCGCCGTGTGAAGTGACGCTTCACCGTTTCGTCCGAAGCCTCACCGCTCCGCGTCACGTTCGTTCAGAGGTGTGAGGCTCTCGGTTTGCGCTCTGTGAATCGCCAATCTAGTCATCGACGGCCGCGATCAGGCGGCGCAGGAGTACGTCGAGCTTGTCGAGCTCCTTCGGCGAGAACGCGTCTATCACGTGTTGCTCCAGCGGAGCGACATGCTCCCGGCCCGCGTGCAGCGCCTCTTGGCCCGCCGTGGTGATGTGCAGCTCTAGCACGTTCGGATGCCGTGGATGCGCAGAGCGCGAGATAAGCCCGTGTTCCTCCAGCGACTTGAGGACGACCATCATCGCCTGCGGCGTGACCAGGCAGGCCCGTGCCAGTGTGGCGCTGGTGATCGCGGGGTGCAGGTCGAGCTCGGCCAGCGCCACGTATTGCGCGAGCGTGAGGCCCACCGGCTTAAGCGCGGCATTCTTGGCCCGCAGCAGCGCCTGCTCGGCGCGTTTGAGCACCATGCCGATCCGCTGATCACGGGGGGCCGGGTTGTTCATCACTTCCACGGGAGGACTCGCCCGGAGAGGACCAGCCGCCCGTAGAAGTCGGGATGCGGGTCTGGGTCGAGGACGAAGTCCAGCAACGGCTCCGCGGCCTGCTCCGGAGTCCGAGCATCCCTTAACTCCAACCAGGGGCGGGACGCGCCGGTGTCGATCAGGCCGGGGCAGACGGCCGCGATCAGGATCCGGCGGCGCAGGTCGTCCGCGCGACGCTCGCGCGCGAGCGTCCGGACCGCGGCGACCTGTCCGATCTTCGATGGGATGTTGATCCACGCCGGCCAAGCCTGCCCGGCCGCGCGGCGTGCCCGGACGGCGTCCCGCCAGCCACCGACCGCGGCATCGACCTCGTCGAGCGATTCCAGCTCGTCGAAGCGGTCGTGGAGCACTGGCGCCAAGGCGCGCAACGTGCCGGCCCGGCTCGCGACCACGACCAGCCGCCCGCCGTCGCGCAGCAGCGGGGCGAAGCTACGGAGCACGTGGGTCGTCCCAAAGTTGTTCACCGCGACGTAGCGGTCGATGACTTCAGCGGGATCATCGGCAGGCTCGACGCGCGCATAGTGGTTAGAGAAGACGATGTCGACACCTCGGTGGCGCTGGGCGAGCTCCGCCCCCAGCCTCTCGACCGCGCCCCGATCAGAGACATCGAGCATCGCACCCCGGACCTCCGCCCCGGACGTGGAGGTAGCGTCGACGGCCGCCGCAACCCGATCCGCATCACGACTCGTCAGATATACGACATCCCCCTCGGTAAGCCGCTGCGCCAACCCCCGCGCCAGCGCAAGGCCAAGGTTTCGCGTGGCACCGGTCACGACCGCGATCATGCTCATAGCGCTAATGATTATCAAGTAATTGATGCCTATTCAAATCCTGATGTCTATCAATCGGTCGCGTAGGGCGACGGAGACGGCCGGCTGACCTCCTTCGTCCTCGACGCGGTGGGAGAGTCGCGATTGACTATGGGCCTCCCCTAGCTAATATTTGGTCCGTGTCGTTGACTAAGGTCAAACCGACTCCGAAGCGGAGCTACCGCTCGGAGCGTCGAGAGCGGCAGGCTCGTGAGACACGAGAGCGAATTCTCGTGGTGGCGAGCGAGGAGTTTGAGCGCAGGGGCTACGTGGCGACTTCGATGCGGGCCGTGGCGGCGGCCGCTGGCGTGTCGGTGCCGACTGTGGAACTGGTCTTCGGTACGAAATCCCGGCTGCTTCGGGCGGCGATCAGCTTCGCGATCCGAGGGGATGTCCAACCCGTCCCGATGCTGAAGCGCCCGTGGGCGCAGAGAGCTCAGGAGGCCTCGTCCGTCGCTGAATTCCTGGCGATCGTCGGCCGCGTCCTTGTCGAGGCGGAGCAGCGCTCGGCCGGCCTGATCCTCGCCGCGTTCGAGGCAGCCAACTACGACGAATCGATGTCGGTGGTGGCCGATCAGCTGCGTGGTCAACGGGCGGAGACCGCGGCGTGGCTAGTCGACGAGCTGATCGGACGCGCGTCGCTTCGACGCGAGATCACACGGGAGCAGGCGATCGACGCGACCTGGCTGCTAATGGATCCCCACGGATTTATCGCCCTGACTCGCGACCGTGGTTGGACTGCCGAGCGGTTCGAGGCGTGGTTCATCGACAGCGTCCACAAGCTCCTTGTGGCGGGCCAGTCCACGTCGTTGGAGACAACGTCGCGGTCCGGTCCGTCGCGGCCGACTACATCCACATCGAAGCGGAGGACAGCATGAGCGAGCGGGCCGACCAGCCGGCGGCGACTAGCGATGGGTACAGCGTTGACACCCGACTCGCCAGACCGGGCGCGATCACCTATCTCCGTATGCCGGCCACTGACGTTCGCCTCGCGGCGGTGTTCTACCGGGACGTGTTCGGCTGGAGCGTCAACGGTCCCGACTGCGATCGTCCGAGCTTCGACGACGCCAGCGGACTCCTCAGCGGCGCCTGGATCAGCGATCACCTCTCCGCTGCCGAGCCGGGACTGCTCCCGTACATCTACGTAGCGGACATCGAGGAGACTGTCGCCCTGATCGTCGGGCACGGGGGCGCGATCCTCACCGAGCCCTACCTTGAGGGGCTGCTCATCGTCGCCACGTTTCGCGACCCCGCCGGGAACGTGGTCGGACTCTGGCATGACACAACCCGATCGCCGGCTCCCGCCAAGCAAACCGGCGCGTCGACCAGCGAGCGGACAGTCGGGACGGTGCCCGAGCATCTGCACACCATCACGCCCCGGCTGGCGCTTGCCAACGCCGTCGCTGCGCTCGACTTCTACGCCAAAGCGTTCGACGCACGTGAGGTCGGCGAGCGTCACTGCTCTCCCGACGGAACATTGATCCACGCCGAGCTACGGATTGGGGACTCGATCGTGATGGTCACCGAGGACGAGGGCTACAGGGCGCTGCTATGCACCTACTGGCCGGATGTCGACGCCGCATGGGAGCGGGCAGTCGCTGTCGGAGCCCAGGTCCTGCACCCGCTGGCCGACCAGTTCTACGGTGAGCGCGGCGGCCGCCTCAAGGACCCCTTTGACCAAGAATGGATGCTCAGCGCGCGCCTCGAGAAGCTCACAGCGTCCGAGATCTCGGCACGCGCGCCCACGCACGACTGAGCCTCCAACCACATCGACTCTCCGCGCCGCAGCCTCACAGCCTCACAACCGCCCAGTCCAGCGGACGCGCGCTGCGAGAGACCGGCAAGGCCCGCGCGACCGGACAACCGGCCCAGGGACGTTCGCCTCGACACCAAAGCAGAACCCAACCGGTCACTCGGTCGCGACCCGCAACTCGCCAGGAGCACAACGTGTCCGGCAGGGCTCGGGGTCCGTTCAGATCGGACGGCGCCGGCTCCCCTGCAGTCCGCGCACTTGAGGGCGCTCGACTGCTAGGTCGAGATGCGTGTGCCAACATGGAAGCAGGACGCGACAGAGATCTGCTTGGTCCGGCGAGGGCGGTTGGCTGCGCGACCGTCGATTGGGCTCGCGTGGTCGTTTGTTGCCACACCACTGGGCTGGGCGCTGGCTGTGACCGCGGTATCGTGTGGCAAGCGGAGAAGGCGGCGGGATTGTCGGCGCTATTTCACTTGGCTCGTCATCGCATGAGGTTTGCGGTTGTTGTCGGGTCGGGCGTGCTGGTGATCGCTGGCTGTGGTGGCTCCGCGAGCACATCGAGTAGCAGCGACAAGAGTCCTTCGAGTCCTTCGAGTCCTTCGAGCTTCGCGCGATCCCAGCTCGCGGCCGCGCGTTGCATACGTTCGCACGGTGTGCCGGACTTTCCGGATCCGACCTTCGGCGCCGGCGGCGCCCAGGTCAACCTCCAGACCCCCCGGGGAATGCTGACCTCGGCGGCGTTCGAGGTGGCCCAGCGGGAATGCGCGAAGCGAGGCTTGGAGCTCGCCGGTTATGTCGCATCTGGAGAGCAGCCGTCCGGCGTCACCATGGCGCAGATGCTGGCGATCGCCAGATGCATGCGTGCGCACGGGGTGCCGAACTTCCCTGATCCGGCGAGGAATTACCCCGCCAACCCCGACAGGTACAGCTCTGTGGCGAAGATGAACGGCGTGGTCTGGGCGATCCCAAAGTCGATCGACCTCCAGGCCCCCGCGGTTAAGCAGGCCGCGACCGCCTGCGGCCCGGACGCGGCCGCGGTGATCGGCTCCTGACGCTGCTGAAGCCTGCGACCGCGAGCGCCGGGCTCGCGCCTGCGATCCCGGCGAGGTCGTCGGATGAGCGGCGAGAGCCCAAGCCGGCTCTGGGTGAACAGTCGCGTCCCCTCTCGATGAGCAGGTCTCGTAAGTCGCCAGCCGTGAGATCGCGGGCCCGCGTCTGACACCGGCCCGGGCACCGCCTGCCCTGCTCGCCGCGCATTGCAGGGCAGTCGGCATCACGTTCGGCATGCCCGTCGCGGAATCAGAGCAGGTCTCGTACCCGATCCGATCATTGGCGTCTAGAGCAGTGGTTTGCACTGCCGGATCACGCCGAGACTGGGCCAGTCGTGCTGACGGCGGCTATCGCTCGGTGCCAAGAGCAAACGCGAGTCCGCCGAACTAATGGGTTTCGTGAGGCCTATCCGGGGATCGGCCGGAAGCGCACGAGCCGGGCGCCGGCGACCGTGCAGGTCGCGCTAGTCGGGCACGCCACGTCGCCGGGGTCGTGAACCGAACGGCGGCCGAGCACGCCGCCGGATTGCGGGTCGAACGTGACGGCGACACCGTTGGCGTCGACCGTGGTGCACTGGCCGGCGTTCGGGCAGGGCGACACTCAGCAGCCCGCCGTTGTCCGCTGATCCGGTGTCGATCGGGTATGTGCGGGCGCCGGCCGGTGCGAGCGGGTCGAAGCTGACGGCGATGCCGTCGAGCCCGGCGCCCGTGCACTGGTGGGCGTTCGGGCAGGCTACGTCGGCGAACCCGTCGCCGACAGTGGCCCGGCTCAGCAGCCGACCGATTCGCGGATCGAAGGTGTCCACCTCGCCGTCGAAGGAGACGGCGGTGCACTGCGTGGTCGAGGGGCAGCTCACCGCCATCAACGCGCCGGCGAACATCGAGCCGACGGTCATACGGTGCGGCCGGTGCTCGGTCTGCGGGTCGAACGTGTAGGCGTCGCTTACGCCGGTCGCGGTGCACTGTTGCGGCGAGGGACACACGATTCCTTGCAGGCCGTCGTCGAGGTTTCCGAACACCAGCGCCGAGCGATGCCCCGGCCCCGGTGACCGCGCGTCGAAGGTCACGGCATGCCCCGGGTTGGTGACGGCCGTGCACTGGGTGGCCGTCGGACACGCGACATCGAAGATGCTGTGCTGCTTGTCGATGATCTCGCGCCTGGCGACGCGATCCCGCACCGTGATCTCCAGCCCACCGCCGCCGACCGCCGTGCACTGGCGGGCGGTCGGGCACGCGACGGCGCCGAGACCGAGCCCGCCGGACTGGACGGGCGCAGCGCTGGCGCCCGCGCCAAGCACGACCGTGCCCGTCACGGTCGCGGCGGCAAGCCTTCGCCACCTCATATCCAGTCAACGGGCGCACGGCGCGGAAGTTGCGCTCATCCGCATCACGACGCGACCGTGCCCGCGGTCTCCCGAGACGTACCGGTGGGACCATCCCGGCCGATCGCCCCGCGGCGGACGATGATCGTGGCGCCTGTCTGTAAGCGTGTGATCACCGCCGAAGCTGGCATTGGGTCGGTGGCGGTGATGTGACGCTCGACCGCACAAAACCAGCTGTCGCGCCCGACCGCGATCGGAAGCGGACCTCGCCCCGCGCCTCGCCGCACACCTTCCGTTCGCCAGTTGCGCAACCCGCGCGGAGCAGGTGCGCGGCGCGTCAGCGAAGAGATGCCCGCGGCGCGAGGAAAGGGGGTCTCGACTCAGTGCAACGAGAAGGCTTCGGCGATGATCGCGCTGGACTGAAACGTGGTCACGGTCGTGGCGCTTTCCGCAACCCCGCAGTGTGGTTGGCGGCTTGTCGATTTGAAACTAGACCTCGCGGCTCA
>CAWBHJ010000006.1:0-461623 GCA_963788565.1 uncultured Solirubrobacterales bacterium
GGGGCGCGGAGATCCGGATGTCCGTCATGGTGATGGGTCCCCCTCAGCCCTTGACCGCGCCCGGGAGCCCGCCGACGATCCGTCGCTCGAAGAGCGTGAAGAACACCAGCGCGGGGATCATCGACAGCGAGGTGAACGCGAGCACCTTGGCGGTGTCCACGGAGTACTGCGACGAGAACTGCTGGACGCCCAGCGGCAGCGTGAACGAGCCCTGGTCGTTGAGGATGAACAGCGGCAGCAGGTAGCTGTTCCAGCTGCCGATGAACGCCAGGATGCCGGTCGTGATCGACGCCCGGCAGCGACAGCGGGATCACCATCCGGAAGAAGAAGCCGAGCCGGCTGGCGCCGTCGATCGCCGCCGCCTCCTCGATCTCGTCGGGGATCGCCTCGCAGGAACGGCACCAGGATGATGATCGTCGTCGGCAGCGCGAACGCGATCTGCGGCAGGATGACGCCGCCGAGGTTGTTGATGAGCCCGAGGTCCCTGCATCAGGATGTACAGCGGCGTGATGGCGACCGTGATCGGGAACATCAGCCCGGCGGCGAACAGCGCGTACAGCGCCCCGCGGCCGCGGAAGCTGTAGCGCGCCAGCACGTAGCTCGCCATGAGCCCGAGCGCGACCACCCCGACGGAGGTGACCAGCGCGACGATCGTCGAGTTGCCGACCTCGCGCCAGAAGGTCGAGTTGGTCAGGACGTCGATGTAGTTGCTGATCTCCCACGGGATCGGGAAGCCCGCGGGATCGGTGGTGATCTGCGAGTTGGTACGGAAGCCACCGAGGATGATGTAGAGGACCGGCCCGAGCATGAGGGCGACGACGACGCAGCGCGACGAGGTAGGTGGTCGGGCTGCCCCAGCCGCGCGCTCCTGGAGTTCCGCGGGCCGCCGTGCCGGCGGCTCGCGGCCGGCAGCTGGATGGTCGAGGCGGTCATCACGTGCGCCTTTCGGTGAGGGCGCCCTCGGTGTCACGGCGCAGCACGAAGCGCTGGTAGATCAGCGCGATGATCAGCGAGATGAGGAACAGGACGACCGCGACGGCGCTGCCGTAGCCGTAGTTGCCCGGCCTCGCGGCCGTACTGGACCATGTAGGTCGCCATCGTCGAGACGCCGGCCGTGCCGCGCGACGTACTGGCCCCAGATGATGTAGACGAGGTCGAACAGCTGCAGCGACCCGATGATCGACAGGAACGCCCAGATCCGGAGGGTCGGGCCGAGCAGCGGCAGGGTGATGCGTCGCTGGATCTGCCAGTAGGTGGCGCCGTCGATCGCGGCCGCCTCGGACAGCTCCTCCGGGATGTTCTGCAGCGCCGGCCATGAACAGGATCACCGCGAAGCCGATGTACTTCCAGGAGATGATGACCATCAAGGTCCAGATGGCGATGTTCGGGTTCGACAGCCAGTCGCTCGCCAGTGAGCCCAGCCCGAGCTTGTTCAGCAGGCCGTTGACTGCCCCGTTCGTCTGGAGCATGAGGCTCCAGCCCGTCCCGACGATGACCTCGGAGATCACGTACGGCACGAAGATCAGCACGCGGATGAGCGAGCGGCCCCGCATCTTGCGGTTGAGCAGCAGCGCGAGCCCGATCGCGATCGGGCCCTGGATGAGCAGCGACACCACGACGATGAACACGTTGTGCGACAGCGCCGCGTGGAACTCGGGGTCCGTGAGGATGACCTGGTAGTTCTTCAGGCCGACGAAGTCCGTCGGCTTGCCGTAGCCCTTCCACTGGAAGAAGCCGTAGTAGGCGGCCAGGCAGACCGGGAAGATGACGAAGGCGACGAACATGAGGATCGCCGGGCCGGACAGGAGCGCGATCTCGAGCCGCTTGCGCCAGTCCGCCGTCGTCGGCGGAGGCCGGGCGGTGGCCGGAGCGCGGCATGCGCCGACCCCGGCCACCGAGCGTTCGTCCTGCGAGTCCTTCACGGTCAACGGGTTGACCGGTGAATCGCTCATGTCGTCGTGACTATCCCTTGGCCGATGCGCTGTTCACGGCGCTGATGATGTCGGCGACCGAGCCCTGGCCGGCGAGCAGGTTCACCACCGCGGTGTTGAGCGCGCCGCCGACGTTCTGGCCGTACAGGGTGTCGAGCCACTGCGAGACGTACGGCGCCGTTGTTGAAGGCGTCGATGACGACCTTGAGGTAGGGCTCGGTGACGACGGCCTGCGCGTCCTTGTTGACCGGCGGCGCGTTGAAGGCCTTGTAGTAGGCCTTCTGGACGTCGGTGGTGGCCAGGTAGTTCAGGAAGTCGGTGCAGGCCTTCTTGGGCGCCTTGGCCGAGCAGGAGTAGCCGTCGACGCCACCCATGATCGCCTTGGGGTCACCCTTGCCGCCGGGGACCGAGATGAACGGGAAGAAGCCGAGGTCCGGCAGCGGCTTCTGCGTCCGGGGTCAGGGAGCCGATCACGCCCGGGTCCCACGCGCCCATGAGCTCCATGCCGGCCTTGTGGTTGGCGACCAGGCCGGCCGAGCTGCCGGCACCCTGCTGCGCCGAGGTGGTCAGGAAGCCGTCGTTGAACGGCTCGGTCTTCGCGAACGCCTGGAGGTCCTGGCCGGCCTTGGTCCAGCACGGGTCGTCGAACTTCAGCGACTTGGCGGTGGAGTCCAGCGTGTCCTCGCTGCACTCGCGCAGCGCGAACCAGTAGTACCAGTGCGCGGCGGGCCAGGCGTCCTTGCCGCCGAGCGCGATGGGCGCGACGCCGGCGGCCTTGAGCTTCGTGATCGGCGGCGTTGAGCTCGTCGAGCGTGGTCGGCGGCGTCGGTGATGCCGGCCGCCTTGAAGAGGTCCTGGCTGTAGAAGAAGCCGCCCGGGCAGCACGGACGACCGGCATCGCGTAGGTCTTGCCGTCGATCGACTCGGCCTTGAACGAGCCCTCACCGACGGCCGCCTTGGTGTCGGCCGAGATCGAGTCGGTGATGTCCATGAGCTGGTTGGCCTCGACCATCGCGGCCATCTTGCCGCCGCCGCGCTGCAGGAAGATGTCGGGCGCGTCGCCCGAGTTGAGGGCGGTCTGGAGCTTGCCGTCGAGGTCCTCGTTCTGGATCGATCTGGATCTTGATGGTGACGTCGGGGTTGGCGGTCTCGAAGCTCTTGACCGTGTCGGCGAAGAACTGCGCGCCCGGGCCGGTCGTGGCGTTGGTCCAGAGCGTCATGGTGACCGGCTTGGACGCGTCCGCGGTGCCGCTGTCGCTGCTGTTGCCGGAGCTGGAACATCCAGCGACCGCGAGCGCGATGCTCGCGCCGAGTGCGGCGAGGGCCGCACCTCGCATCATCCTTGCCATGAAGGGAACTCCTCTGTCGTCGTTGACGGGTGGATCGAAGCTGGCGATGGAGATTCTGCGACTCGCGATATGCGCTAGTCAATCGTTATCGATAACGTTTTCGAAACGTATCGACACGATGCTACCGTCTATGATCGCCCGCGTGGAGCTCCTGCCGCGTGTGAAGATGGCCGACGTCGCCCGAACCGCGGGGGTCTCCGTCGCGACCGTCTCCAAGGTCGTCAACGGCCGCTACGGCGTGGCGCAGACGACCGTCGACCGCGTCCAGGAGGTCATCGAGCAGCTGGGCTACGAGGCCAGCCTCGGCGCGCAGAGCCTGCGCAGCCACCGCACGAACGTGCTGGGCATCCTGGTCGCCGAGTTCGAGCCGTTCTCCACCGAGCTGCTCAAGGGCGCGTCCGCGGCGGTCGCCGCGACCGGCTACGAGCTGCTCGCCTACTCCGGCGGCGGGCGCGGGCGCGGACGTCGGCTGGGAGCGGCGCTACCTGTCGCGCCTGTCCGGCACGCTCATCGACGGCGCCGTGATCGTGACCCCGACCGTCGTCGCGACCAACCACGGCGTCCCCGTCGTCGCGGTCGACCCGCACACCGGCCCGTCCGGCGCTGCCGACCGTCGACTCGGACAACTTCGGCGGCGCCGTGCTGGCCACCAACTACCTGCTCGGCCTCGGGCCACCGCCGGATCGGCTTCCTCGGCGGCCGCACCGACCTCGAGTCGGCCCGGCTCCGCGAGGCGGGCTACCGGCAGCGCGATGGCCGACGCCGGCGTCGCCGTCGACGACGCGCTCGTGCGCGTCGGTGGCTACAAGGCCGAGACCGCCGATGCAGCCGGCCCGCGAGCTGCTCACCCAGCCGAACCGGCCGACCGCCGTCTTCGCCGCGAACGACCTGTCCGCCATCGGCGACGATGCGAGGTCGCGCGCGAGCCTGGGCCTGCGGGTGCCCGACGACCTGTCGGTCATCGGCTTCGACAACGTGCCCGAGTCGGCGCTGACCACGCCGCCGCTGACGACGATCAACCAGCCGCTGCAGCGCATGGGCGCCGAGGCGCTCCGGCTGCTGGTCGACCTCATCGACGGGGTCGAGCGGGACGTGCACGTGCGCCTGCCCACCGAGCTGCTCGAACGGGCGAGCTGCCGGGCGCTCTGAGCAGTCGCGGCGGACCGCGGGCTACACCTCGCGCAGGAGGCCCGTCGCGACGTCGAAGACGAAGCCCCGGACCGCGTCCGTGTGCGGCACGAACGGGCTGGCCTTGATGCGCGCGACCGACTGACGCACGTCGACGTCGAGGTCCGCGAACGCCTCCGCGGCCCACTCGGGCTTGATGCCCGGTCTCGTCCTGGACCGACTGCTTGAAGCCGTCGTCGGTGAACGTCAGCATCCCGCAGTCGGTGTGGTGGATGAGGATGATCTCCGTGGGTGCCCAGCAGGCGCTGGCTGATGGCCAGCGAGCGGATCTCGTCGTCGGTGACCACGCCGCCCGCGTTGCGGATCACGTGCGCCTCCCCCGCGGCCAGGCCGAGGAGGGCGTAGACGTCGAGCCGTCCAGGTCGTCGTGCTTGCCCTGGAGGATCTCGTCGAACCCGCGGGATCGACTCCTCGACCGGGACGTACACGCCGGGCGTGCCGGTGAACTGCTCGGCGACGAAGAACGGCTGCGACAGGAACCGCTCGATCTTCCTGCGCGCGGTTGACCGTCAGCCTGTCCTCGTCGGACAGCTCGTCGATTCCGAGGATCGCGATGATGTCCTGGAGCTCGCGGTAGCGCTGGAGCACCTGCTTGACCTCGTTCGCCACCCGGAAGTGCTCCTCGCCGAGGATCTCGGCCTTCAAGATGGTGCTGGTCGAGTCGAGCGGGTCGACCGCCGGGATAGATCCCCTTCTCCGCGATCGATCGCGACAGCGTCGTCGTCGCGTTCAGGTGCGCGAACACCGACGCGGGCGCCGGGTCAGTTAAATCGTCCGCGGGGACGTAGACGGCCTGAATCGAGGTCACCGAGCCCTTGCGAGTCGAGGTGATCCGCTCTTGGAGCTCGCCCATCTCGGACTCGAGCGTCGGCTGGTAGCCGACCTGCGACGGCATCCGCCCGAGCAGCGCCGAGACCTCGGAGCCCGCCTGGACGAACCGGAAGATGTTGTCGATGAACAAGAGGACGTCCTGGCCCGCCTGATCGCGGAAGTACTCGGCCATCGTCAGGCCGGAGAGGGCGACGCGCATGCGGGCGCCGGGCGGCTCGTTCATCTGCCCGAATACGAGCATCGTCTTGTCGAGCACGCCGGATTCCTTCATCTCGAGCCACAGGTCGTTGCCCTCGCGCGAGCGCTCGCCGACGCCGCAGAACGCCGACAGGCCGCCGTGCTCCTGGGCGAGGTTGTGGATCAGCTCCTGGATGATCACCGTCTTGCCGACGCCGGCGCCGCCGAACAGCCCGACCTTGCCGCCCTTCGCGTACGGCGCCAGCAGGTCGACGACCTTGATCCCGGTCTCGAACATCTCGGTCGTCGGGATCAGCGCCTCGACGGTCGGAGCGGGGCGGTGGATCGGCCAGCGCTCGGTGTCCGCGGGCAGGTCGGCCCCGAGGTCGATCGGCTCGCCCAGCAGGTTGAAGATCCGCCCGAGCGTTGCGGTTCCGACCGGAACCGTGATCGGCGCCTCGGAGTCGATCACCTCGGTGCCCCGGCTGAGGCCGTCGGTCGTGTCCATCGCGACCGCGCGGACCCGCTCGTCGCCGAGGTGCTGCTGCACCTCGCAGACCAGGTACGGGTCCTTTGCCGCGGCGATGTCGACGTCCTCCTCGGAGCGGGCGATGTCCGGCCGCGGGACGAGGATCGCGTGGTTGATCTCGGGCAGCCTGTCGGGGAACACCGCCTCGATCACGACCCCCTGGATCTCCTCGATCCGGCCGATGTTCTGCTGCTTGGCGGCGCCGTCGCCCGCGGTTTCAGAGCGCTCTTCGGTAATCGACATTACATCTCCCAGTCTAGGGCGTAGTGAACGGTCCGTCGGACTAGCACTAGCCTGCGAGCCCCTCGGCTCCCCCGACGACTTCCAGGATCTCCTGCGTGATCTCCGCCTGGCGGGCGCGGTTCATCTCGAGCACGAGATCGTCGATCAGCGTGCCCGCGTTCTGCGAGGCGTTGCGCATAGCGGTCATCCGCGCGCCGTGCTCGGACGCAGTCGACTCGAGCAGCGCCCGGTAGATCGAGATCTCGACGTAGTCGGGCACCAGCCGCCCGAGGATCTGCTCGGGATCGGGCTCGTACTCGACGAGCGCGTGGTACCCCTCCTCCGCTGCCGAATCGTCCTCCTCGCCCCCCTCCAGCAGCGTCGCCTGCTGGAGCGGCAGCAGCGTCTCGCGGCGGACGACCTGCGAGAGCGGCGAGAAGTAGCGGTTATAGAAGATCTCGACCCGGTCCACCTCGTCGTCCACGTACGCCGCGATCAGCCGCTCCGCGATCCGCCGCGCGTCGGCGTAGGTGGGCCGATCGGTGAATCCGGTGAAGCTCTCGGCGACCTCCAGCCCGCGGAACGTCAGCGAAGACGCCGGACGGCGGCCGGAGGCGAAGTAGATCGGCCGCTCGCTCTCGCCCTCGGCGTCGTGGCCGGCGGCGACCCCCGCGCGGACGATGTTCGAGTTGAACGCGCCGGCGAGGCCGCGGTCGCCTGCGACGAGCAGCAGCCCCACCGACCGGACGTTCTCGTGCTCGGAGAGGATCGGCAGCCGCGGCACCGCGCCGGCGGCCTCGGCCGCCTGCCGGGTCATCCGCCTGATCGCGTCGGCGTACGGCCGCAGCGCCTCGATCCGCTGCTCGGCGCGGCGCAGGCGCGCGGCGGCGACCATCTCCATCGCCCGCGTGATCTTCTGGATGTTCTTGACCGCGCCGATGCGGTTGCGAACGTCTCGCTGCGAGGTTGCCATCTCAGTGGGCTCGTCCGTAGGTATCGGTGGACCGAGAGGGGTCGCTGAGGGCGTCTGGCGAGGACGCAGCGAGCGCTGCGTGCCTGTCGGCACGCAAGCGAGCGAGGACGCGGCCAGGCGCCATCAGGGGCCGCTCGAATCCGCCGATATTTGCGGACGGGTCCACTAGCTACGCCGGCTCCGGCTCGAGTTCGGGTTCGGTCTGGACTTCCTCCTCGACCCGCGAACGCCGCGGCGCGTCGTCTGCGGCCTCGAGCGGATGTCCCTCCTCATCGAGGTCGTAGCCGAAGTCCTCGGCAAACTGCCTGACGACCTTGTCGACCTGCTGCTGGGTCTCGTCGCTCCAGTCGCCGCCGGCGATCTCCTTCAGCAGTTCGGGCTCGTTGCCGCGGACGAGGTCGGTCAGGTCGCGGAGGAACCGCTCGACCCGGTCGACCGTGATCCTGTCGAGGTACCCGTTGGTCGCGGCGTAGATCTGGACGACCTGGTCCTCGACCGGCAGTGGCTTGCGCTCGGGCTGGTTCAGCGTTCGAACCAACCGCTCACCGCGCGCGAGCGTCCGCTGGGTCTCGGCGTCGAGCTCGGAGCCGAACTGGGAGAACGCCTCGAGCTCGCGGTACTGGGAGAGGTCGAGCTTCAGTCGTCCCGCGACCTTGCGCATCGGGGTGATCTGCGCGGCGCCTCCGACGCGCGAGACCGAGATCCCGACGTTGATCGCCGGGCGGACGCCCGAGTTGAACAGCTTCGGCTCGAGGAAGATCTGGCCGTCGGTGATCGAGATCACGTTGGTCGGGATGTACGCCGACACGTCGCCGGCCTGCGTCTCGATGACCGGCAGCGCCGTCAGCGATCCGCCGCCGGGCATCTTCTTGCCGGTCCTCGGATCGACGACATCGTCCGCGAGCTTGACCGCCCGCTCGAGTAGCCGCGAGTGCAGGTAGAACACGTCGCCGGGATACGCCTCGCGACCGGGCGGGCGGCGCAGCAGCAGCGACATCTGCCGGTACGCGTACGCGTGCTTGGTCAGATCGTCGTAGACGGCGAGCGCGGCCTTGCCGTTGTAGAGGAAGTACTCGGCCATCGCGCAGCCGGCGTACGGCGCCAGGAACTTGATCGGCGCGGCCTCATCGGCGGCCGCCATCACGATGATCGTGTTGTCGAGCGCGCCGTAGTCCTCGAGCGCCTGCGCGAGCGCGACGACCGTCGACTTGCGCTGCCCGATCGCCACGTACACGCAGAACAGATCGCGATCGGTGTTGTTGATGATCGTGTCGACGGCGATCGCCGTCTTCCCGGTCTGGCGGTCGCCGATGATCAGCTCGCGCTGACCGCGTCCGATCGGGATCATCGCGTCGATCGCCTTCAGCCCGGTGAGCATCGGCTCCTTCACGGGCTGGCGCAGTACGACGCCGGGCGCCTTGTGCTCGGCCGGCCGTGTCTCGGTGGTGTTGATGTCCCCCTTGCCATCGAGCGGGTTGCCGAGCGGATCGACGATCCGCCCGAGCAGCGCCTCGCCGACGGGGATGTCGAGCAGCCGCTTGGTCCGCTTGACCGTGTCACCTTCGACGATCTCCTCCCAGTTGCCGAACAGCACCGCGCCGACGTTGTCGGACTCGAGGTTCAGCGCCAGCCCGGTGACGTCGTGGGGCAGCTCGAGCATCTCGAACGACATGCAGTTCTCGATGCCGTGGATCCGGGCGATGCCGTCGGCCACCGACAGCACGGTCCCGACCTCCTCGAGGTCGGCGGACTCGGTGTCCAGGCCTTCGATCCGGCTGCGAAGGATTGAGGTGATCTCGTCGGGATTGATCTGCAAATTGATCGACTCCTTACGCGAGCGTCGCTACGCCCGCGCTACTTGCTTTCGAAGTTGTTCAAGGCGGTTGACAATCGACGCGTCGAGGACCGTGTTCCCGACGCGCAGCACGAGCCCGCCGAGGATCTCAGGGTCGACGCGGCTCGAGAGTTCGACCTTGAGGCCGGTCTGTTCGCCGACCCGCTGGCCGATGCTCTGGACGATCGCGTCGTCGAGCTCGATCGCGCTCGTGACCTCAACCGGGAGCAGCTTCCGCGCCCGCTCCCACATGTGGTCGTACTGGTCCCGGATGCGGAAGATCACCGGCATCCGGTGGCGCTCGATCAGCGCCTCGAGGAAGTTGACGAACTCCGGGTTGCCGCCCTCGATCGCCCGGTCGAGCGCGCCCTTCTTCTCGTCAGTCGAGAAGTAGGGCGAGAAGAAGAACTGCATCAGGCTGCGGTTCTCCGAGAGCGCATCAGCGAACTGGCCGAGCTGGTCGTGGACCTCGTCGAGCGTCCCCCGCTCCTCGGCGACCTGGAACAGCGCGCGGGCGTAGACCTCGGCGATCTCTTCCATTTAGATGCGCTCCAGCACTAGCACTAGTTCTGGCTCCCGGGGCTGAGCGACGCGAAGTCGATCTCATTCAGCGTCTCCTCGACGAGCCGGCGCTGGTCCTCGTCGGTGAGCGTCTTGCGGGTGACCCGCTCGGTCGCCAGCACCGTCAGGTCGGCGACCTCGCGCCGGATCTCCTGAATCGCCCGCTGCGTCTCCAGCTCGATGTCGCGCCGCGTCTGCTCGAGCAGCCGCTCGCGGCGCTGCTGGGCGTCGGCCTCGGACTCGCGCTCGTGCGCCTCGCCGGCCTTGCGCGCGCGCTCGACGATCTCCTCGGCCTGCTGGCGTGCCTCGGCAAGCCGCGCGCGGTACTCCTCGAGCAGCTCGTCGGCCTTGCGGCGGATCTCATCGGCCTCGTCGATCGACAGCTCAATCGCCTGCTGGCGGCGGTCGAGCGCCGCGGATATCCGTGGGAACGCGACCTTCCAGAGGATCAGCATCGACACGCCGAACAGGACCAGGGTCCAGACCATCAGCCCCACGTTGGGGGTGATCAGGAAGGAGCCGCCCGAGGCGGTCGGCATGAGTATCGCTGCTGCGGTCATCTACGTCAGCACGTACGACAGGAGGCCGGCGACCAGTCCGTAGAAGAACACGGCCTCGGTGAGCGCGAAGCCAAGCCACTGGATGCTCGTGATCTCATCACGCATTTCCGGCTGTCGGGTGACGGCCTCGATCACCTTCCCGAAGATGATCCCGATGCCGACGCCGGCGCCTACCGCACCGAGGCCGCCGCCGATGGCGATCCCGAAGCCCTTGGTCAGCCCCGAGGCGGCGCCAAGAGAAAGGACATGTGTCAACACCTGAGCTCAGCTCCTTTTGGTTAGTGGTGAGTCACGCTGCCGGCGATGTAGATCGCAGCGAGCGTCGCGAAGATGAAGGCTTGAAGGGTGGCGATCAGCCCCAGCTCGAAGAGGTACACGAGGACCGCCACTGGCAGCAGCGCCCAGCCGAGGAACGAGAGGCCGAGGATCACCGCGAGCCCGCCGGCCATGAACAGGATGATCAGGTGGCCCGCGAGGATGTTGGCGAACAGCCGGACCGTCAGGGAGATCAGCCGCGTGAACGTGGAGACGACCTCGAGCGGGAAGATCAGCAGCAGGATCGGGCCGTGCACGCCGCTCGGGATGAGGCTCTTCGTGTACCCGATCGGGCCTTGCTTGCTGATCCCCACGACGTTGAAAATCACGAACACGATCACCGCCAGAACCAGCGGAACCGAGATGTTCGCCGTCGAGGCGTAGAGGGCGAACGAGGGGATATGAGCCCCGAACAGGTTGAACGTCTGCTCGCTGTTGGTCGGCAGCGGTATGTAGCCGATGATGTTTGACCACCACAGGAACAAGAACAGCGCGGCGAGGAACGGGAACCACGTCCGGGCCATCGAGTCGGGCATGTTGCCCCGGGTGATGTTGTCGCGCATCAGCGAGTAGAGCGTCTCGACCGCCGTCTGCACGCGGTTGGGCCGCATCTGCATCCGCCGGGAGATCCACAGCATCGTCCCGACCGTGAGGAACGCTGCGAGGAACAGGTAGACGACCGCACGGTTGATGCTGAAGACGCCCCAGTGGGTCCAGTTCACGAGCTTGAACTCGTTCTGGATCTGGAATTCGTTGTTCCTGTGGCCGAAGCCGAGGGCCGCGATCAGGATGATCGTCCCGCCGAGCCAGACGCCGACGAGGATCCACAGGATCTGCTTGTTGGTGAGCTTGTTGAGCCTCGCGGTCACTCGGGTCTCCTCGGCCGGGTGGTCGCCGAGACCGCGAGCTGCACGGTGAACGCGACGACGATCACAACCAGCGCGGTCAGCTCCGGCGTCGCGGCCAACCTGCGAGCGGGCGATGATCACCGCGATCGCGAGCAGGAAGAGCCGCGAAAGCATCACGACGAGCCGGATGCTGACGTCGGTCCGGGGATTCGCGTGGAGCGCCTCGTTGCGCTCGAGCACCTCGCCCGCAGCGCGCAGCGCGATCCACGTCCCGCCGCCGATCGCGTAGCCGGCTGCGGAGCCGCCGATTGCGATCACGATCGGCGCCGCGACCACGATCAGCACGACGTCGAAGTAGCGCAGCAGGGCCGGAACGGCCGGCTCAGAGGTCATCGAAGCGCCTAATGACGACATAGATCCCCATGAAGAACCCGCGCAGGAGCCCCGCTCCTGGTACGTCCCAAGCGGAAAGAGGCGGTCGGCCGTCTGTCATGTCGATTACTGCGTTTCAAGCGAGGCAGGCGCGAGTCGAGGTGGGGCAACGGCGGCAGAGGGCGCCCGTGCCGGGCAGGGTAGCCGGTCGGCGACTTAAACGACGCCTCAAGAAGCGCTCAGCGCGCGGCGATCGCGAGGGGGGCGGGCCGGAGCCTCGGCTTCGGCAGCTGACCCTCCGCCCACATCGCGGCGAGGCCGGCCCGAGGGAGCCCAAGCGCCCCCTCGTAGACCAGGTATCGCGGCTCCCAGCGAGGAAAGAACTTGGCGTTGAACCGGTACAGGCTCTCGATCTGAAAGAACGGGTTCGCCAGCGCGACCAGCCGCCCGAGCGCGCGCTCATACCAGTGGGTGGGGCTGTGCATCCACTTCGCGAACGTGGCGAAGTTCAGGGACAGCTCCTTCAGCCCGTGCTCGCGCAGCAGCTCGGCGGCGCTCGCGACCATGAACTCGGTCAGGCCGTTGGGGGTCTCCGGGTCGCGGCGCATGAACGACAGCGACACGGCCTCGCGCCCGTAGCACGGGACCAGATGCAGGACGCCGCGGACTGGGCGGGCGGGGTCCGATTCGTCCCGGGCCAGCATGACCAGCGTCTCGTCGGCGTGCTGGCCGCAGACCTTGTCCATCGCCATCGAGAAGCCGCGCTCGGGCGCGCCCTGCCTGCCGAGCTCGAGCACATCCTCGACCTGCGCGAGCGTCGCGCCGTCGAGCTCGGAGACCGGGTGCAGCTCGGCGGTGTAGCCGGCCTTGCGCAGCCGCGTGACCGACTGGCGGACCTTGCGGATCGGCCGGCCCTCGAGCGAGAACCGGTCGAGCTCGATCACCGCCTCGTCGCCGAGGTACAACGTCTTCAGCCCGAGCTCCTCGTAGAGCGGCCGCAGCCGGTCGCTCGCGCCGACGCCCCCGAGCTTCAGGCCGCGCGTCTGCGCGAACCCGCGGAGCTCGCCGAGCAGCGGCGCGAACGCGTCCTCGGGCCCGACCGGGTCACCCGAGAGCAGCAGCACGCCGTTCTCGATCCGGTAGCCGACGAACGCGCGGCGGTCCTCGGAGAAGAAGTAGTGCTTGTCGGCGCGCAGCTTGAAGAACGACAGCGTGTCGGTCCCGTGCGCCCGAACCAGCTCGGCCGCAAGGCGGCGGGAGGCGGGTCCCGGCAGCGCGCGGGCCGGCGCGAGCGGACGGAAGATCACGTACGCGATCGCCAGCAGCGTGACGATCTCGATCACGTGGACCGACATCGGGATCCACGCGACGTGGTGGTGAAGCACCGCGTGGCGCTCGTAGTGGATCGGCCCGGACTGCCATGCGAGCAGATCGACCGTCTCCCTGAACACGGACCCGAACGACGGATGGCCCTGCTTGGCCCAGGTCGCGACTCCGGCGGCCGTCAGCCCCGCCAATCCGATCAGCGGCACCCGCCAGACGGCCGAGCGAAGCGTGACCGGGTCATGGCGGACGGCGAACTGGCGCCCGCCCGCGAGCAGCGCGGCCGCGGCGCCCCAGGTGATCGCGGTCTCCTCGAAGTCGAAGCCCTTGAGCAGGTCGAACAGCCCGAGCGCGAGCATCAGGATGATCGCTGCCTGCCACGCCCGGCGGCGGCGCTTGAGTAGGTACGGCGCCACCAGCAGCAGTGCGGCGCCGGCGGGCAGCGCGAGCGCGTGGAACAACCGCATCTCCTGGACCGGCTCGATCCCGAGCAGCAGGTGTCCCCGCCAGCGGATGCTCGGCGTCAGCGCCGAGGCGATGTTGACCAGGCCGACGAGTGCTGCGCCGATCGCCGCCGCGGCGGGCAGCCAGGAGAGGGCACGGGAACGGTTAGCGGAAGCGGACATCAAACCTGGACGGGGGGCGCCGGTTGCGGGGTGCCTTCGGACCGGCGTCGCTCAGCACAGTACAGCGGAAGTCCCCTCTGGTTACGGCAGTCGGAGCGGGTCAGGACGGGTTCTGCTGCACGACCCGGTTGAGATCGCCGCGGTCGAACGGCGAGCTCGATACGGCGATCGAGCCGGAGAACGGGTACTCGAGGATCGCGGCCGTGACCATCCCCGCCCCGACCGACACAGCGATGCTCAGACTGAGGATCACGTCTAAGCCGAACGACCGGGTCTTGAGCAGCACCGTCGTCAGCAGCGTGAGGACGGCCAGCAGGATCATCAGCCCCAGCAGCGGACCGGGGATCGTCGCCGAGGCCGCGTCGATCCGGTTATTGCGCTCGGTCGCGAGCCGGTCGAGATCGTCGGACGCTGCACGGTAGTACTCGACCTCGGCAGGCGTCTTCGGCGAGTAGTGCTGGAGCGCGACGATGATCCCGTTGAGATCGCCCTGAGCGTGCGGGTCGTCCTCGCCTTTACGGAGCCGCGGGAACTCGTCGGTCCGGACCTCCCGAGCGTACTTCGCCACGGCGGCTTCCACCTGCCGGCGCGCCGCCGGCGGGAACGAGTGGATGTCGGTCAGGACCGAGCTCAGCGAGTTCGCCTCGGCGCCGACGTTGTTGGATGCCTCCTCGTAGCCGCTGTAGAGGTTGACGACCACGAACGCGAGCACCAGCGCGAACAGCGTCATCACCGCCGCCATCACGCCCACGGTCTTGTCGGCCGACTCCTCGTCGCGGAACGAGGGCGCGAACCGCCGGAACGCCCAGATCCCGAGCAGCGTCACGGTCACCGCGAGCCCGACGAACAGGAGCACGAGCACCCAGTCCGGCACGTCGTTGAGGAGCTGCCGCGACATGGGCTGAGCCGTGTTTTACGCCATTTTGCTCCGGTTTCCTCCCCGCTGAGGGCTTCTAAACGCGCAGCTCGGACCGCTCGCGGCGGAGCCTCAGCGCCCCGAGCACCGGCCTGCGGCCGGGCAAGAACAGCGTCAGGACGAGCGCCGCCAGCGGCAGCACCGCGATCAGCTCGAACACGGACCGCAGGCCGTCGGCGTCGGCGAGCAGCCCGAGCAGCGGCGCGCCGACGCCGCCGAGCCCGATCGACAGCCCGATCGTCACCCCGGAGGAGACGCCGAGCCTGCCGGGCAGGTATTCCTGACCCATCACGATCGTCACCGCGAACGTGGCGATCGTCGCGGCGCCGGCGGCGGCGACGACCGCGACCGCCAGCCCCGGCCCAGAGACCAGGAACGCCGCGATCAGCGGCGGCAGCAGCGCCATCGAGCCGATCAGGACCGCCCGGCGCCCGAAGCGGTCGGCGAGCGGGCCGCCGATCAGCGTCCCGAAAGCGCCGCCGACGAGCATTGCGCTGAGCGCCGCGTTCCCGAGTGCCTTGCCGGTCCCGAGCACGTGGACGAAATACAGCGGGATGAACGTGATCAGGCCGAAGTAGACGAACGACCGGAGCGCGATCACGCCGGCGAGCACGGTGAACGGGCCCCACTGCTCGGGCTCGTCGGAGCGCTGTACGCGACCCGCGACGACATCGGTCCGGAAGCCTCGCAGGCGCGGCAGCTCGATCACCAGCACCGCGGCCATCAACAGCGTCGGAATCAGCACGAACACGGTGCCGTGCAGCCCGAATGCGAGCATCAGCGGCGTCACCAGCACCGGCCCGAGCGCGAACCCGAGGTTGCCACCGACGCTGAACAGGCTCATTCCGCTCGCCCGCTTCGCGCCGGAGACGTAGTTGGCGAACCGCGAGCCCTCCGGGTGAAACGAGGCGACCCCGATGCCGCTGACCAAGATCGCCGCGAATGTCAAAGCGTAGGTGGGGGCGAGCCCGGCGAGCGCGATCCCGAGGCCGCCGAGCGCCGGGCCGAGCGGCATCAGCCAGGGCAGCGAGCGGCGGTCGGATAGGTGGCCGAACAGCGGCTGGATCACGCTGCTCGAGATCGTCGCCGCGAGCACCAGCGCCGAGGCGGCGGCGTAGTTCAGATGGTCCTTCGAGATCAGGAACGGCAACAGCGCCGGCACCGACCCCTGCGCCATGTCGGTGAACAGATGACCGGCCGACAGCGTCGCCATCGCGCGCCGGTCGACCCCTGTCGACGGGACGCTCACGACTTCAGCGCGGAGAGCTTTCCGTTAACGGTGCGGCGCTTCTCGACGAGCTCGCGCTCGAGCTCCTCGAGCTCGCGCTTGCGGCCCCGGACGAGCTCGAGCTGGGTCGCGATGTGGCCCAGCGACTCGTTCAGCAGCCGCCGCTGCGTGTCGGGATCCTCGGTCTCCCGGTACTTGCGCCTGATCTCGGCGCGCGCGGTCTCGGCCTCGAGCAGCTTCGTGAGCTCCTCGAGCGACAGCCCGAGCAGGTCGCGCAGGCGGATGATCTCGCGGACGCGCTCGACGTCTACGTCGCTGTAGGAGCGGTGCTTGCCCTGCGCGCGATCGTCCGGGCCACGCAGCAGCCCGATCTCCTCGTAGTAGCGGATCGTTCGCGGCGTCGTCCCGGTCAGCTCGGCGACCTCGCCGATCCGCAGTGGCTTCTCAGTGGTCGTGGTCATGCCGCGACCTCGACCTCGGCGGCCTCGAGCTCCTGCGCGGTCGTCGGCGCCGTCGAGGAGGCCTCGCTGTGCGAGGGCCGCGCAGCGGCCACGAAAGCGCCGAGCACCGACACCGCCGATAGACACCAGAGGGCGGTGTGCATGTTCGCCAAAAACGGCGTCAGCTCGGCGTTGGAGATGTGGTTGGCGAGTCCGGAGAAGACCTGAAAGAGGACGGTCTTGGGGACCGAGGAGGTGACGACCGCGAGCACGAATGCGATCGACAGCACCGCACCGGTGTTCTGCACGAGCACCCGCGCGCCCGCGGCGATGCCGCGCCGCGTGGGCGCAACGGTTCCCATCATCGCCGCCGTGTTCGGCGAGTTGAACATCCCGGAGCCGATTCCGACGATGAACAGGAACAGCCCGGGCTGCAAGTAGGGCGTGTCCCGCCCCAGGCCGGTCATCAGGGCGAGCCCGAGGGCAGTCACGAGCATCCCCGCGACCGCCATTCCCCGCGAGCCCCGCCGATCGGCCCAGATCCCGGCCAGCGGCGAGGCAATCAGCATCCCGACCGCGAGCGGCGCGAGCTTGACGCCGGCGATGATCGGCGTGTCGCCCTGGACGCCCTGGAAGTAGAAGACGAACAGGAACATCAGCGCGAACCGCGAGAGGCCGTTGATGAAGGCCGCGGCCGACGCCGCCGCGAACAGACGGTTCTTGAAGATCGAGAGGTCGAGCATCGGTGCTCGAACGTGGCCTTCGATCACGACGAACAGCGGTAGGAAGACCGCCGCGGCGGCCAGGCCGGCGATCACAACCGGGTTGTTCCAACCTGAGATCCCGCCCTTGGAGAGGCCCAGCACCAGGCCGGTCAGCCCGATCAGGAACGTGATCGTCCCGAGCAGGTCGAACGTGTGGTCCGCGTCGCGCTTGGTCTGCTCGCGCAGGATCGTCCCGGCCCACATGACGCCGGCGAGCGCGAGCGGGACGTTGAACCAGAAAACCCAGTGCCAGCTGATCAGGACGAGCGCGCCGCCGAGCACCGGGCCGATCACGAGCCCGACCGCGGCGACCATCGTGTTGGTCCCCATCGCCAGGCCGAGCTGCTCGCGCGGGAACGCGTCGGTGACGATCGCGGCCGCGTTGGCGAACAGGAACGAACCGCCGATCCCCTGGAGGATCCGCCACAGGATCAGCTCGGTCCCCGAGCCGGCGAAGCCCGCTCCGAGCGACGCGAGCCCGAACACCGCGAACCCGGAGATGTACGCCTTCTTGCGCCCGAACTGGTCGGACAGCCGCCCGGCGCTGAGCACCAGCACCGTCGAGGCGATCATGTAGACGAGGATCACCCACACGAGAGAGAGCAGGCTCGTGTGAAGGCTCCGCTCGAGGTCGGGCAGCGCGATGATCAGCGTGCCCGAGTTGATCGTCGCCAGCAGCATCCCGAGGCTGGTGCACGACAGCGCCCACCACTTGTACGACTCGTGACCGGCGTGGACGCCTAGTCGTCTGCCTCGAAGTGCGTGCGCAGTCAGCGGTGGGTCCTTTCGTCGGGCGAACTGGAAGCTTACGTCAACGTCAAAATTAGCACGCATGGGTGGGCGATGGGGGTGGCCCTTCTCGCGACCTCCTGAACCTTTAGGGTCGCGAGAAGGGCCACCCCCCACCGCCCTTGCTTAAGCCATCGGGGGCGCGGCGGTGCGGCCGACGGAAGACAGCGACCTTGTGTCGTGAGCAAGAGCCCCGACGGGGCGGAGGGGTGGCGCTTTCAGCGACCCTAAAGGTGCGGGGGGTCGCTGAAAGCGCCACCCCTCCGCCCCCAACGAACCGCCCTACCCCTCGAACGCAGCCACGATCGCCAGGATCACGTAGGCCGCAATCAGCGCGGTGCCCTCGAACACGGTCGCCTCTCCGTCCCCGGTGATCTGCCAGACGATCACCGCGGTGCCGAACAGCGCTCCCGCGTAGACCGGGGCCATCGCGAACGTGAGCGTCGTCGCCGTCAGCAGCGACACGAGTACGAGCGCCGGGTACAGGAACGCGGCGATCTGCGCGACCGAGTTCTT
This sequence comes from uncultured Solirubrobacterales bacterium, assembly GCA_963788565.1. Classification (GTDB taxonomy): domain Bacteria; phylum Actinomycetota; class Thermoleophilia; order Solirubrobacterales; family Solirubrobacteraceae; genus Palsa-465. Next base: position 18,293 of record CAWBHJ010000006.1, read on the forward strand.
CACCACCGAGATCGCAAGCTCGGAGCGACCCTTGTGCGCGAGCACGACCCCGGTCACGTTCTCGACCGCGTTCCCGGCGATCGCGACGATCACGAGCCCGGCGAACGCCTGCGAGATGTGGAGCTGGTGGATCGTCGGCTCGAGCGCGTGGACGAACCAGTCGGACACGAACGCCGAGGCCGTCCCGGCGACCGCGAGCAGCGTGAACGACACCGCCCGCGAAAGACGGGGCGGAGCGGCCGCCTGCTCGCTTGGCGCGCTTCCGGTCCTGAGGTACTGGCGGAGCCATGTCGCGTAGACGATCAGGATCGCGACCGCCCCAACGATCGAGATCGTCTTGATGTGGTGGCTGGCGGGATCGTGAGACCCGGTGGCCAGCGCCACCAGGATGATGATGAACACCGAGATCAGCAGCAGCGTCGCCGTGTCGTTCGGCAGCCGCGGGCTGAAGCGCATCACCCCGTCGCCGGCGCGGCGCGCGCCGGCGACGATCACCAGCCCAAGTACAAGCAGCGCGTTCGCCAGGATCGAGCCGAGGATCGCGGTCTGGGCGACGACCAGGTGCCCGGCCTCGAGCGCGAAGATCACCACGAAGAACTCGGGCAGGTTGCCCAGCGTCGACTGCATGAAGCCGGTCACGGCCGGTCCGTAGTGCTCGCCGAGCTGCTCGGTCGCGAACGACAGCAGCCACGCGAGCCCGGCGAGCGCGATCGCGGCCAGCACGAACGCGAGCACCTGCGAGACGCCGCTCGCGTACCGCGCGACGCCCGCGATCACCGTCGCGAGCGCGACCCCTCCCGCCAGGAAGCGCTCCCCGCGGGTCACTTGCCGGTCATCACCGTGTCGTCATCCGAGTAGGCCGGAGCGCAGCAGCACAGCAGCACCAGCGGCTCCGGCTCCAGGGTTCCACAGCTTGTGCACGACCCCGGGCGGAATCACGACGCAGTCGCCGGCGACCACCTCGCCCTCCTGCTCGTCGAGGCGCATCCGCCCCGTCCCGCCGGTGAAGTAGTAGAGCTCCTCCGTCTTCGGGTGGTAGTGCTCGGCCGTCTCCCCGCCGGGCGGCACCACCGCCTCGGCGAGGCTCTGGTTCCGGGCCGGCGTCCACGACGGGCCCGCCATCTCCACGACCGTCGAGCCGTCCTTGGTGACGAATCGCTCGAGGTCCTCGATGTTTGCCTTCAGCATGCGCGCACTATTTCACCCGGTCGAACTCGCCGGTCTCGATGTCGTGTGCGACCTGCTTTTCGATCTCGTGCTCGCTCGTGTCCGGATCGAGGCTCCTGAGCTCCTGCGTCCTGCGGTTCTTGAACTTCAGGATCTCGAGCACGTAGACGAGGTAGACGCTCGCGGCGAGCGCCACCAGCGCGATCGCGATCATCAACACCAGCCACCCGGCGCGGTAGTGGCCGTGGTGGTCCGAGTACGGGATGAACCGCAGCGCGATCGCGACGCCCGCCAGCATCAGCGCCCAGCCGTACAGGTATGCGACGGTCTTGCGCTGGCTGAAGCCGATCCGCGCCATCCGGTGGTGGAAGTGGTTGGCGTCCGCCGACCACGGGGCACGCCGGTATTTGAGCCGCTTGGCGACTACGAACCCGGTGTCGAGGAACGGCACGGCGAGGATCACGAGCGGCACCACCAGCGCGATCACCGATGCCGTCTTCAGCGAGCCGACGACCGCGACGACGCCGAGCAGGTAGCCGAGCAGGTTCGCGCCGGAGTCGCCCATGAACACCGAGGCCGGGTGGAAATTGTGGAACAGGAATCCGAGCGCGGCGCCCGCCGTCAGCGCCGCCAGGATCGCGGCGCCGCTGACGCCGAGGTCGAACGCGATGATCGAGAACGCGATCCCGTCGATCGCGCACAGCCCGGCCGCGAGCCCGTCGACCCCGTCGGAGAAGTTGACGACGTTCATCAGCCCCACCAGCCAGATCACGGTGAGCACGCCACCGACGTTCGGGAACTGGAGCGAGCCGATGAACGGAAGCGTCACGTCGGTGACGACCGCCCCGCCCACGACCGCGATCACCGCGGCGCCGATCTGCCCGACGAGCTTGACCAGCGGCGGCAGCGCGCGCCGGTCGTCGATCGCGCCGACCAGCGCGATCAGGCAGGCGCCGGCGAGCACCACCCACGTGTGGACCGTCGTGACCTCGCCGCGCAGCTGGTGTGCCGCGCGCGGAAGCCGGATCGTCGTCGGCATCCACAGCGCGCTCGCGATCAGCACGCCCGCGAGGATCGCGAGCCCGCCCCACAGCGGCGTCGTTCGCTCCGCGAGGCCCCGCTCGCTCGGCATCGAGACCGCGTGGTAGCGCCAGGCCAGCCTGGCTGCGAACGGCGTCAGCACGGCCGCGACGACCATCGCCACCACGAAGGCGAGAACCGCGTCCCAGTAGTGCATGGCGGCGCCAAGCATGGCAGCCGGAGAGGACTGCGGCGCCCTCGGGCGCCCGGGCTAGACGGTCGCGGCGCTGACCGTCGCGTACAACGGGTAGCGCTCGGCGATCAGCATCGTCCGCGAGGTCAGCTCGGCACGCGAACCGCGGAAGTCCTCGGTGGTCAGCGCCTCGCCGATGATCCTCCCGATCTCGGCGAAGTCCTCCTCCTGGAGGCCGCGCGTCGCGAGCGCCGGCGTCCCGATCCGCAGGCCGCTCGAGACCGCCGGCGGGCGCGGGTCGAAGGGCACCGCGTTGCGGTTGACCGTGATCCCGACGTCCGTCCAGCCGGTCCTCGGCCTGCTGGCCGTCGAGCTCGGACTCGCGCAGGTCGACGAGCACCAGGTGCACGTCGGTGCCGCCGGTCAGCACGTTGACGCCGCCGCCGGCGCTCAGCAGCTCGCTCGCGACCGCCTTGGCGCCGACGAGCGTGCGCTCCTGACGCTCGCGGAACGGCTCCGACGCCGCGATCCGCAGCGCCACCGCCTTGCCGGCGATCACGTGCTCGAGCGGTCCGCCCTGCTGGCCGGGGAACACCGCCGAGTCGATCTTCTTCTTGAGCTCCTCGGTCGACAGGATGAGTCCGCCGCGGCCGCCCCCGATCGTCTTGTGCGTGGTGGTCGTGACCACGTCCGCGTAGGGGACCGGGTTCGGATGGAGCTCCGCGGCGACCAGCCCGGCGAAGTGGGCCATGTCGACGACCAGGTAGGCATCGACGGAGTCGGCGATCTCCCGGAAGCGCTCGAAGTCGAGGACCCGGGAGTACGCGGACCAGCCGGCCAGGATCACCTTCGGCCGCCGCTCCTGCGCGAGCCGCTCGACCTCGTCCATGTCGATCAGGCTCGTCTCGCGGTCGACGTGGTAGGCCGCGATCTCGTACAGCCGCCCGGAGAAGTTGATCTTCATCCCGTGCGTCAGATGGCCGCCGTGGGCCAGCTCGAGCCCGAGCAGCGTGTCGCCGGGCTGCATCAGCGCCTGGTAGGCGGCCTCGTTGGCCTGCGCGCCGGAGTGCGGCTGGACGTTCGCGTGCTCGGCCCCGAACAGCTCCTTCGCCCGGTCGATCGCGAGCTGCTCGGCGATGTCGACCCACTCGCAGCCGCCGTAGTACCGCCGGCCGGGATATCCCTCGGCGTACTTGTTGGTCAGCACCGACCCCTGGCACTCGAGCACCGACACGGGAACGAAGTTCTCCGAGGCGATCATCTCGAGCGTCCGCTGCTGACGCTCGAGCTCGCGCCCCAGCACGTCCGCGATCTCCGGGTCGACGTCGGCCAGCGGCCTATCGAAGAAGTCGGGCGGCAACTCGACGCTCACTGGGCCCGACCATATCAGCGAGGGTGGCGGGCACCCGCGCGTCTAGATATCGCGCTCGTAGGACCGCGACAGCGGCGAGTCGGCGTAGTCGCCGTACGGCTCGATCGGCTCGTAGCCATTGCGCTCGTAGACGGCCATCGCCTCCGGCTGAGCGAGACCCGTCTCGAGCTTGACCCGCTCCGCCCCGAGCGCCCGTGCACGCCCCTCGACCTCGGCCAGCAGCCGATCGGCGAGCCCCGTCCCGCGCGCCTCCGGCCGTACGTACATCCGCTTGATCTCGAGCGTGCCGTCGTCCCGTCGGCGCAGAGCGACGCACCCGAGCTGACGGCCGGCGCCGTCTCGCGCGACCAGGAACGACACCACCTCCAGCGTGTCCGGTCCGACGACGGCCGGGTGACCATCGCCGCGGTAGCGGCGGATCAGATCGGCGTTCAGCTCCCGCAGCAGCGCTTGGCTCTCGGGGGCGCCGAACGGCTCCTCTGAGACGGTGATCGTCACGTGCGCCCCACGATCACCGCCAGATCGCCCTCCTCCCAGGTCACGCAAACGTCGAACCCCGCTTCGCTCATCCACCGCACCTGGTCGGCCACCGAGTCAGGCTTGTCGAAGCCGGGGGTGTACGGGGTCCGCGCGGCGGCGGGATCGACGGGCAGCACGAGGTCGGCGAGCACGAACCGGCCGCCGGGCGCGAGCGAGTCGCGGACCCGCCGGAACAGGTCCGCCTTCTCGGTGCCGTCGAGGTGGTGGACGCAGAGCGCGCTCGCGACCACGTCGAACGGGCCTTCGGGCAACCCGTCCTGGATCCGCCCGACCCGCAGCTCGACCCGTTCGCCGGGCAGCGACTCTCCCGCCGCCCGGAGCATCCCCTCGCTCTCGTCGACGCCGACGAACGCGGCGTCCGGGTGGCGCTCGAGCAGACGTCGCGCGGTCTCCCCCGTTCCCGTTCCGAGCTCGAGGATCCTCGCCGCGCCGTCACCGCTGGCGACCGTCAGCTCGTCCTGGAGCTGCCGGTAGAGCGGGACGTCCGTGTCGATCATCTCGAGGTAGCGATCCGGGTCGAAATGCCACTGGCCTCCTAGCGCCTCGCGGAGCGCGTCTTCCTCGACGGCGCCGCTGCGGACGATCCTCCAGCTGCCCTCGGTCTCGTAGAAGCGCAGGTCGACGACCGTCGACGACGTCCCTGGCAGCTCGCCGCCGTCGATCACGAGGTCGGCCGACTGCCGGAAGAACTCGGGGACCTCCGCGAGCCTGCGCGGGTCGGCCCCGCCGGCGCGGTTCGCGCTCGACTGCAGCACGGGCCACTTGACGCCGGCCAGCCGGGGGACGTGCGGCACGCGCACGCCGAGCGTGTCGGGATCCTCGCCGCACGCGAGCGGGTAGCGATGCGCCGGGTTCGGCAGCAGCAGCGTGACGCCGCCTGGCAGCAGCCGGCTGATTCCCTCACGGGTCCGCTCGCCGACCTCCGGCAGCACCTCGAGCGCGACGTCGAGGTCGAAGAACATCACCGCCGACGGCTGCTCGAGCGACCGACGCTTGAGCAGGTACAGCCGCTCGACCGCGACGCGGTTGCCCGGATCGCAGGCCAGTCCGTAGACCGTGTCCGCCGGGAACACGGCCACGCCGCCGACGGCCATGCAGCGGTCGAAGGCGCTGGCGTCGCTCACTCCGCCCGACCCGCGACGCCCCGCCCCACCACAACCCGCTCGTGCCCCGCCAGATCCCGCAGGACCTCGATCGACCGAAATCCTGTGCGTTCGAGGAGGGGGCGCACCGCGGGAGCCTGTTCCGCGCCGATCTCCAGCGCCAGCAGCGGCAACCCGCGCGCCTGCGCAACCAGCCGCCGGATCAGGTCGAGTCCGTCGGCGCCGGCATACAGCGCCGCCGCGGGCTCGTATCGCGTGATCTCCGGTGCCAGCTCGGCATCCGCCTCCACATACGGGAGATTCGCGAGCACAGCGTCCACCGGGCCCTCGACCCCGCAGAGCAGATCCGCCCGCACAAGCTCGACCTCGAGCCCCAACCAATCCGCATTCGAACGGGCGACCGTCAGAGCGTCAACGCTGACGTCGGTCCCGACGCACGTCGAGATCCGGACGCTCGTCCTTCAGCGCGAGCGCGACCGCGCCGCTGCCCGTGCCGACGTCCACCACCCGCGAGCCAGGCGGCAGCGACAGCCCCACCTCGACGAGCAGCTCCGTCTCGGGCCGCGGGATCAGAACCCGCGGGTCGACCGCGATCGTGATCCGGCGAAACTCCTTGCGGCCGAGGATGTACGCGACCGGCTCGCGGGCCGCTCGCCGCTCCAGCAGCGCCTCGAAGCGCTCAAGCGCCGGCCGATCGAGCTGCTCGTCCCCGTCGATCAACAACCGCTCACGCCCCACCCCCAGCGCCGAGGCAAGCAGCAGCTCGGCGTCGAGCCGCGGCGTCTCGGATCCCGCCTCGGCCAGCTTCGCCGTCGCCGCCGCGAGCGCCTCAGCCAACCGCCTGCTCTTCGAGCCTACGTCGCTTCTCATCGTCCTGGAGGGCGTCGGTCAGCTCGTCCATCTCCCCCATCAGGATCTGATCGAGGTTGTGGAGCCGGAGCCCGATCCGGTGGTCGGTCACACGCTTCTCGGGGAAGTTGTAGGTGCGGATCTTCTCGGCGCGCTCGCCGGTGCCCACCTGCGCGTGTCGCGAGGCGGCGAGCTCGGCCTGCTGCTCGGCCAGCGCCCGCTCGTACAGCCGCGCGCGCAGCACCCGCATCGCGCGCTCGCGGTTCTGGAGCTGCGATTTCTCGTCCTGCATCGAGACGACGATCCCGCTCGGCTTGTGCGTGATCCGGACCGCCGAGTCGGTCGTATTAACCGATTGCCCACCCGGACCGGAGCTGCGGTAGACGTCGATCTGGAGGTCGCCTGGGTCGATCTCCACTTCGACGTCGTCTGCCTCTGGAAGCACCGCGACGGTCGCCGTCGAGGTGTGGATCCGGCCCTGCGACTCGGTCTCGGGCACTCGCTGGACGCGGTGCGTCCCGCCCTCGAACTTGAACACCGAGTACGCCCCGTCGCCCTTGACCGCGAACGTGTACGAGCCGTCCCCGATCGCGAGCGGCTCGACCGTGAACCCGCGCCGCTCGGCGTACCGGGTCAGCATCCGGTAGAGGTCGCCGGCCCACAGCGCGGCCTCGTCGCCGCCCGCGCCCGGGCGGATCTCGACGATCACGTTCTTGTCGTCGTTGGGGTCGCGCTCGACCATCGCCAGCCGCAGCTCCTCCTCGAGCGTCACCAGGCGGTCGCGGGAGGAATCGAGCAGCGCGCGCAGCTCCGAGTCCTCACCGTCCTCGGCGAGCAGCTCGCGCGCGCCCTCGAGGTCGTCGCTGACGCGCCGGTACTCCGTGGCTAGCCGCGCGCCCGGCTCGAGCTCACGGTACGCGCGGCTGGCGTCGCGGAAGCGCTCGCGGTCGGAGATCACGTCGGGGTCTGAGAGCTGCTGCTCGAGCTCGGAGAAGCGCGTCTCGATCTGGGAGACGAGGTCGTCGATCATGGCGACCCCGAGTGTAGGCCCGACCTACGCTGCGACCGGTTCGCGCTCTGGCGCGGGGATCAGCTCGTACTCGTTCGGGTCGAGCGTCCGCAGCCGCTGTTCGTACTCGCGCATGTAGCCGGGCCAGTTGGTCACGATCCGGCCGGTGCGGTCCCGGTACCAGGAGTCGCACTCGAGCCACGCGGTCCCCGCGAACCGCGCCTGCAGCTCGCGGTCGCTGGCGGCCTCGACCGCCTCGCGCACCTCGATCGCCGCCGCGCCCCGCGCGCGTACCTGCTCGAGCGCCTGGCGGATGTAGGCGGCCTGGGTCTCCTCGTAGAAGATGATCGAGCCGCCGGAGGTGTTGGTGTTCGGGCCGTACATGAAGAACAACGACGGGAACCCGGGGACGGCGATCCCGAGGTGCGCGTGCGGCCCGTCCGCCCACGCCTCGCGCAGCGAGCGCCCGCCGACGCCGTTGATCTCCATCGGGAACATGAATTCCGTCGTGCGAAACCCGGTCGCGTAGATGATGCAGTCGAGCTCGCGCTCGGTCCCGTCCGCGGTGACGATGCCCTTCTCCGTGACCCGCGCGATCCGGTCGGTGATCAGCTCGACGTTCGGCAGCTGCAGGGCCGGCAGGAACTCGGAGCTGAACAGGATCCGCTTGCAGCCAAAGGTGTAGTCGGGCCAGGCCTTCTTGCGGACCTCGGGGTCCTTCAGCTGCGAGCGCATGAACAGCGACGACAGCACCCAGCCGATCCGCCCCCAAGTTCGCGGGTGGCGGATCATCAGCGTGATCGACTCGGCGTAGTTGTAGATGTACTTGCGCCGCAGCGTCTGAAGCACGGGAATCCGCTGCAGCAGGTTCTTGAACCACTGCGGGTACTCGCGGTTGCGCCGCGCCATGAACCAGTTGCCGGTCCGCTGGAACACGTGCAGCTTTCCCGCCTCGAGCGCGACGTGGGGGATGAACTGGATCGCGCTCGCTCCGGTCCCGATCACCGCCACCCGCTTGCCGCGCAGGTCGTACTCGTGGTCCCACCGCGAGGAGTGGAAGCTGTGGCCCGCGAACTCGTCGATCCCCTCGATCTTCGGCATCGCCGGCTGGTGAAGCTGTCCGGTCGCGACGATCACCGCGTCCGCGTCCCAGCTGCGCCCGTCCGAGCTCGAGACGGTCCAGCGGCGAGCCTCGTCGTCCCAGCTGACCGCGCTCACGTCGGTGTTCGGCTCGAGCAGCCGGTCGACCCCGTGGTCGCGCGCGACACCCTGGAGGTAGGCGAGGATCTCGTCGTGGGGCGAGCACATCCGCGACCAGTCGCGGCGCTGCGCGAACGAGAACGAGTACAGGTAGCTCGGGACGTCGCAGACGCAGCCGGGGTAGCTGTTGTACCACCAGGTCCCGCCGACCGCTGGAGCCCGGTCGAGGATCACGATCTCGTCGAAGCCGCGCCGGCGCAGCTCGATCGCCGCGCCGATTCCACCGAATCCAGCGCCGATGATCACCACCTTCATCGGCCGCCCAGTTGCCACGGCCGAAAGCCTACGCGACTACTTCGACCCCGACCAGGTCGTCGCTCGACCTGGCCTCTGTGCCCTCGACCGCCAGCACCGCGTTCAGCGCCGCGATCGAGACTTCGAGCTGCTGAAGATCGGGCTCGCGGGTCGTCAGCTTCTGCAGCTGCATGCCGGGCCACATCACCACCCGCACCCAGGGCCGTCGGCGGTTGCGCCCGGCCCACTTGATCAGCTCGAACGAGATCCCCGCGATCAGCGGCACGCCGACGATCCTTGTGATCACCAGCAGCCACCACGCCGGCAGCCCGATCGGCGCGAACACGAAGATCGCGACGATCATGACCAGCAGCAGGAAGCTCGTGCCGCAGCGCGGGTGCAGCCGCGAGTACAGCTTCGCGCGCGCGGGCGTCAACTCGTCCTCGGCCTCGTAGCAGGAGATCACCTTGTGCTCGGCGCCGTGGTACTCGAACACACGACGGAGGTCCGGGAGCCGCGAGAGCAGCACCAGGTACCCCAGGAAGATGCCTGTGCGCAGCACGCCCTCGACCGCCCAGAACGCGACCGGCGAGCCGAGCTGATCCTTGATCAGGCTGGTGACGCCGACGGGAACGACGAAGAACAAGCCGATCGAGAACGCGAGCGCGACGACGATCGTCCCGCCCCACACCTTGCTCGAGATCTGCTGCTCCTCCTCGGGGAGCTGCGCGTTGGCGGAGATCCCAAGCGCCCGCAGGCCGATCGCGAGCGACTCGACCAGCGCGACGACGCCGCGGATCACCGGCCAGCGGTAGATCCGCCGGCGCTTGGTCCAGGCGACCAGCGGGAACGACTGCACGTCGATCGGGCCGGGGGTCGGCCCGCCGAGCGCTCCAGCTCCCGCGCCGGGCTTGCGGACCGCGACCGCCCAGGTCGAGATACCGCGCATCATCACGCCCTCCAGCACGGCCTGTCCGCCGAGCGGTGCGTCGCGCGAGGCCGTCAGCGCGGCCTCTCCCCCCCGCCGGCTCATCGAAGCTGCCTCGAGTTACGCGCCCGCGGTGTCGCGAGCGGGACGTCGGCCCTTGGCCACGCGACGCTGGAAGCGCTCAACGCGGCCACCGGTGTCGACCAGCTTCTGCTTGCCGGTGTAGAACGGGTGGCAGGCCGAGCAGATCTCAACGTGGATGTCGGGCTTCGTCGAGCGGGTCGTGAACTCGTTGCCGCACGTGCATCGCACGTGCGCCTCTACATATTCGGGATGGATCTCTGTCTTCATTGCTTAAGAGTTTAGCCGCGCCGCGGGGTCGCCCAGCGCGCTTGCTACTGGGCACAGTCGCGGGTCTGCTGCTTGGCGGTGCCGAGCGGCTTGGTCCCCGAGCCGAGCCACTGGAACGTCACCTTCAGGCGGTAGGTCGCCGGCGCCGAGAGGTTGACCACCGGCTTGCGGACGCTCCAGACGTCAGCGGGCCGCTGGCCGAGCGTCGGCGGGCTGGTCGGGTGGATCCACTTGCCGAGATCGCCACTCGAGACGTCGACGAACGCGTTGCGGCGCGGCGCCCTTGCGCAGCAGCTGGAACTTCATCTGCATGCGCTTCGTGCCAGCGAGCGGCCGCATCACGGCCGTCACCTCGATCCAGCGGTTGAGCGAGTTGGACGCGCGATGGCACGCGAACCGCTGGAGCGCCGTCCGCGGAGGTGTCGGGGTGGCCGCACCGGCGAGCGTGGGCGCGACGACCGCGGCCGCCGTGGCGATCCCGAGGCATGCCAAACCGACTCGCCGCATGCCCACTTAACGCGCGGGCGCGCCGGAAGTTGCCGTCTCTCAGGTCAGCGTGTACAGCGGCCCGTCGCCGCCCTCGGGCGGTGTCAGCCGCCCGCCCTTGGCCGTGATCGCCCCGCACTGCACGCAGTTCGTGTAGTTGACGATCACGTCGACCGGGCCTGACTCCGGGGCGTCGTCCGGGATCTCGTACACGCCGGCCGGGCACATCCACTGCCACGTCTCCGCGATCTCCCGCGGGACCTCCTTGCGGACCCGGATGTGGTTCGGAGCGTCGTCGCGAGTGGCGTTGCCGGAGATGTAGACGCTCGACAGCTTGTCGAACGTGTACTTGCCGTCGGGCTTCACGTACCGGTCCTGGGTGTCGCCGAGGAACATCGGCTCCTGGTCGTTCTTGTGCCACTCCATCCGGCCGGGCGGGAACTTGCCCTTGCTGACGATCGCCAGCCCGGAGATCGGGGCGCCCTGGATGAAGCCCCTCGAGAACGGCTGGCGCACGTTGCGGACCTGGTAGAGCTCCTTGCCGACCGACGAGTTCTCGATCGCCTTCTCGTAGGACTCGAGCGGCTCGCCACCCTTCAGCGACTTGTAGATCGCCTCGGCGGCGAGCATCCCCGACTTGATGCAGTGGTGCACGCCCTTGAGCGCGGCAGTGTCGACCATCCCGCCGGAGTCGCCGACGAGCAGCGCGCCGGGCATCGACAGCTTCGGCATCGACCAGTACCCGCCGCCCGGGAGCGCCTTCGCGCCCCATCCGACCCGCTCGCCGCCTTCGAGGATCCCCTTGACCAGCGGATGGGTCTTCCACAGCTGCAGCAGGTCGTGTGCGGAGGTGGTCGCGTCGCGATAGTCGAGATCGACGACGAACCCGATCGAGACCAGGTCGTCGCCCGACTTCTCATCCTTCATCGGGTACAGCCACGTGCCGCCGACCTGGCGGTACTTCGAGGCCAGCTTCAGCGGCCACGGCCCGAGCGTGTGGATCACGCGATCGAGCGGCTTGGGCACCTTCCAGATCTCCTTGACGCCGAGCTCCCAGACCTGCGGCTCGCGGCCCTCGGAGAGCCCGAACTCGCGGATCGCGACGCCGGTCAGATGGCCCCACGACCCTTCGGCGAGCACGGTGACCTTCGCGCCGATGTCGGTGCCGGGCTCGAAGTTCCCGAGCGGCTCACCGTCCTTGCCGCGGCCCTTGTCGCCGGAGCGGACGCCTACGACGCGGCCGTCGTCGACGATCAGCTGGGTCGCGGAGGTCTCGGTCAGCACGTACGCGCCGGCCTCTTCGGCCAGCCGCTGCTGATACCGCGCGAGCGCGGCCACCGAGACGATCTCGTTGCCGTGATTCTTGAAGTTCGGCGGCGTCGGGACGCGGAGCTTCACCTTGCCGTTGGGCATCGCGTAGACGGCCTCCTTCTTGACCTCGCCGAACGCGAACCGCTCCTTGCGCCATTCCTCGCGGGTCATCTCCGGGAACAGCTCCTGGAGCGGCCCTGGCCGCATCACCGCGCCGGACAGGTTGTGACCGCCGCACGTCTTCGCCTTCTCGACGACCGCGACCGGCACCTCGCCCAGGCTTTCAAGCAGCTCCGGGTCGTCGGCGAGCAGCTGCAGCAGGCGGTTGGCGGTCGCGAGGCCGGCGGTGCCGCCGCCGACGATCACGACACCGACGTCGATCCGCTCGTCCTCGGAGTCGAGGCCGTTCTTGACGAACTCCTTGAGCGGGTCGACCGGCGGCGGATATTCGCTCGGCGACGGGAGCCGAGCCGTTACGTCCGGCCATGTCAGCCGCCCTTCTTCGCCTTGATGGCCTCCGTCAGCTTGGGCAGGATCTTGTTGAGATCGCCGACGATCCCGAGGTCGGAGAACTCGAAGATCGGCGCGCCCGCGTCCTTGTTGATCGCGACGATGTTCTCCGAGGACTGCATCCCGACCTTGTGCTGGATCGCGCCCGAGATGCCTGCCGCGAGGTACAGCTTCGGCGAGACCGTCTTGCCGGTCTGCCCGATCTGCGCCGCGTACGGATACCAGCCGGCGTCGACCACCGCGCGCGTCGCGGCGACGGCGGAGTTGCCGCCGAACGCCTTCGCGAGCTCCTCGGCCAGCGAGAAGTTCTCGGCCTTGCCGAGACCGCGGCCGCCGGCGACGAGGATGTCGGCACCCTCGATGTCGACGTCGGCGCCGCGCTGCTCGCCGCGCTGGACCATCTTCGCCTTGTTCGAGAAGTCCGAGTACTGGACGTCGACGTCGACCACTTCGGCCGGGCCGCCGCCGCTCTGCTTGATCTCGAACGCGTTGATCCGGCCGATGATGATCCCGAGGCCCTTGTAACGGGAGACGGAGATCTGCGAGTCCTGGAGGATCGGCCGCTCGGCGACGAGCTTGCCGTCCTCGGCGCGGACGGTGATGACCTCCATCGTCACGCCACCGTTCAGGCGCGCCGCGAGGCCGGCGCCGATCTCGAACCCGAGCAGGCCGCCTCCGAACAGCGCGTAGCCCTGGCCGTTCTCTTCGATCACCTTCGCCATCGCGTCGACGACGGGCTGCGCGAGGCCCTCCTCGCCCTTGGCCCGGAACACCTTGGTGGCGCCGTAGGAACCGAGCGACTGGCAGAGCTCGTCTGTCAAATCGTCGCCACCCAGCACGAGGGCGTGACACTCACCGCCGATCTCGGAGGCCCGCGCGGCGGCCTCGGACACGGCGCCGAGCGAGTTCTTGTTGAACGCGCCCTCGTAGGTGAGGACGTATGTGAGGACATCTGCCATCTAGATCAGCTTCCTTTCCTCGAGCCACGCGACGATCTGCTCGACCGTCTCGTTCGTGTCCTCGTCCTCGATGATCTTGCCCGCAGGCTTGGCCTCGGGGGCGTGGAAGTCGCCGCAGCTGACCTGCGAGCCGTCCTCGCCGACCTTCGAGGCCTCGATCCCGACGTCGCCGGTCGCGACCGTCTCGAGCGGCTTCTTGCGCGCGCCCATGATCGCCTTCAGCGACGGGTACCGCGGCTCGTTGATCGCGTCGCCGACCGAGATCACAGCGGGGAGCTCGATCTGGACGGTGTCGTAGCCGTACTCGGCCTGGCGCTCGCAGCGCAGCGAGCCCGGCTCGATGTCCATCTTGATCACCTGGGTGAGCGACGGCATCTTCAGATGGTCGGCGACGACCGCGCCGATCGTGTAGCACTCGCCGTCATCGGACTGCTGGCCGAGCAGCACCAGGTCGGGCGACTCCTTCTCAAGCGTCTTCGCGAGCGCGTAGCCGGTCGCGGCGACGTCAGACCCCACGAGCGAGTCGTCGGTCAGCTGCACCGAGCGGTCGGCGCCGAGCGACACGGCCTTGTGGAGCGCGCGCACGGACGACTCGGGGCCCATCGTCACAGCGACGATCTCCTCGACCTCGACCGTACCGCCTTCGCGAATCTGCATCGCAGCCTCGATCGCGTGCGTGTCGTACGGGTTGAGGTTCTTCTCACCCGAGCGATCCAGCCGGCCGGTCGACGGATCAATCCGCTTCTCGACGGCCGCGTCGGGCACCTCCTTGACGAGGACGCAAATCTTCAAGTCAGCCTCCTAATTCCCATGAATGACGGGCACTATACCCGGTTGACTGACCAGTCAATCGGGGTGCAGAGAGCGCGCCGCGACGGCTCCGCTGGCGCCGCCTCGCCTTCGCTCACGCCGACGCACGCTCCCTTACCGCGGCGCGGATGAAGTCGACGGCCTGCTGGGTCGGGGCGCCGGGCGTGAACACCTCGGAGACCCCGCGCGCCTTCAGCTCCTCCACGTCGTCCGAGGGGATCGTGCCCCCCACCGTCACGACGACGTCATCGGCGCCCTGCTCGGCGAGCAGCTCCATCACCCGCGGGACCAGCGTCATGTGAGCGCCGGACAGAATCGACAACCCGACGGCGTCGGCATCCTCCTGGATCACCGTCTCGACGATCTGCTCCGGCGTCTGATGGAGGCCGGTGTAGATCACCTCCATGCCCGCGTCTCGCAGCGCGCGGGCGATGATCTTGGCGCCGCGATCGTGCCCGTCAAGACCGGGCTTCGCGACGACAACGCGAATCTTCTTCTCTGAGGAGGCAGACATCGGGGGGCCGGACGGCCGGGCACTCAGCGACCGCGGGGGCCGGGAATTGTAGTTAGAACGCCGGGGATTCGGTGTACGTACCGAACACGCACTGGAGCGCCTCGACCATCTCGCCCTCCGTCGCCTGCGCGCGGGCGGCCTCCAGCAGGTACGGCATCAGGTTCTCGTCCGGCTCCCTGGCCGCCCGCTCGAGCCGCTCGAGCGCGTCGCTGGCGCGCGCCGCGTCGCGCCGCTCGCGCATCGCCTGCACCCGGCTCACCTGTTCGCGCTCTGACTTCGGGTCGATCCGCAGGATCGGCGTCGCGTTGTCGTCGCCCTCGGTGTACGCGTTGACGCCAACGACCTTGCGCTCGCCCGACTCAACCTCCTGCTGATAGCGGAACGCGGCGTCCGCGATCTCGCGCTGCGGGAAGCCGGTCTTGATCGCCTCGACCATCCCGCCGAGCTCGTCGATCTTGGCGAAGTACTCGTACGCGATCTGCTCCAGCCGGTCGGTCAGCGCCTCGACGAAGTACGAGCCGGCGAGCGGGTCGATCGTGTTCGCGACGCCGGTCTCCTCGGCGATGATCTGCTGCGTCCGCAGGGCGACCCGGACGGCCGCCTCGGTCGGCAGCGCGAGCGCCTCGTCGAAGCTGTTCGTGTGCAGCGACTGGGTCCCGCCGAGCACGCCGGCGAGCGCCTCGATCGAGGTCCTCACGATGTTGTTGATCGGCTGCTGCGCGGTCAGGCTGACGCCCGCGGTCTGGGTGTGGAAGCGCATCAGCAGCGAGCGCTCGTCGCGGGCGCCGAACGTGTCGCGCAGCTCCCGCGCCCAGATCCGGCGGGCCGCCCGGTACTTCGCGATCTCCTCGAAGAAGTCGATGTGGGCGTTGAAGAAGAAGCTCAGCCGCGGGGCGAAGTCGTCGACGCTCAGCCCCCGGGCGACCGCCTGCTCCACGTACGTCAAGCCATCCTTGAGCGTGAACGCGAGCTCCTGCCCGGCGGTCGATCCGGCCTCGCGGATGTGGTAGCCGCTGATGCTGATCGGGTGCCACCGCGGCATGTGCCCGGCGCACCACTCGATCATGTCCGTCACCAGCCGCATCGCCGGGTCGACCGGGAAGCACCACTCCTTCTGGGCGATGTACTCCTTGAGGATGTCGGTCTGGATCGTCCCTGAGAGCTGCTCGGGCCCGATTCCCTTCTCCTCCGCGGCGACCACGTAGAACGCGAGCATGATCGCGGCGGGAGCGTTGATCGTCATCGACACGCTTACCTCGTCGAGCGGGATTCCGTCGAACAGGGTCGTCATGTCCTCGAGCGTGTCGATCGCGACGCCCTCGCGGCCGACCTCTCCGAGCGAGCGCGGATGGTCGGAGTCGTGGCCCATCAGCGACGGCATGTCGAACGCCGTGCTCAGCCCGGTCTGACCCTGGTCGAGCAGGTAGCGGAAGCGCTCGTTCGTCTCCCGCGCCGTGCCGAACCCGGCGAACTGCCGCATCGTCCACAACCGTCCGCGGTACATGCTCGGGTAGACGCCGCGGGTGTAGGGGTACTCGCCGGGGAAGCCGATCGCCTCGTCCGGCTCCGCCGGCAGGTCGCCCTCGGTGTAGAGCGGCTTGATCGGCTCCCCGCTGATTGTCGAGAACGGCGCGTCGCGCTCGGGCAATCGGGCGAACCGCTCGCGCTCCCAGCGTTCGGCGTCAGAGACTCGCGTGGCCATCGAGGCAGGAGTCTACGGCGACCCGGCGAGCTTGACCCGCGCCCGGCGATGGGCGTACCGTCGGCGCCGGGGGTCGCCATTACAGGAGGTAACTCATGAGAAGGTTCCACGTCGGTCGTCCCAGCCCAGCGCTGGCCGTTTCGATCGTCGCGCTCATCGTCGCCCTGGGGGGCACGAGCTTTGCGGCGGTCAGCAGCCTGCCGGCGAACAGCGTCGGCACGAAGCAGCTCAAGAACAATGCCGTCACGAACGGAAAGCTCGGTGGCAACTCGGTCGGCACTGGCAAGCTGCAGAACAACTCCGTGGGCACGGCGAAGCTCAAGAACGGCGCCGTGACGAGCTCGAAGATCGCCAACGGCGGGGTCGACACGCAGAACATCGCCACGGCGGCCGTCGGCGCCGATCAGATCGGCGCGGCCGCGGTCACGACCGATGAACTAGCCCTGAACGCGGTCGGAACGGACGAGATCGCGAACAACGCGGTCACGACCGGCAAGATCGCCACCAACGCCGTCACCACCGGCCAGCTCGCAAACAACGCGGTCAC
The DNA here is from genome assembly GCA_963788565.1 of uncultured Solirubrobacterales bacterium. GTDB lineage: Bacteria > Actinomycetota > Thermoleophilia > Solirubrobacterales > Solirubrobacteraceae > Palsa-465. The sequence continues at coordinate 35,158 of CAWBHJ010000006.1, forward strand.
GACCGGCCAGATCGCGCCACTTGCGGTCACCACAGGGCAGATTGCCGCGAACGCGGTCACCACCGGTCAGATCGCCGATGGCTCGGTGTCCACCGGCAAGCTCGCGGACGGGTCGGTCAACTCGACCAAGTTCGGCACGATCGTGTCGCGAACCCAATCAACGGGTATCGCCGCCAATAGCCAGGTCCAGCTGATCTCCAGCTGCAACGCGGGCGAGAAGCTGGTGGGAATCGGCTACCTCTGGGACACCAACAGCGCCAATCTCTACGTGCAGAACGAGTTCTATTTCCTCAACGCCGCAGTCGCAACGGGCACTAACGCGACTGCCGCCGGTGCAACCTTCACCGTGCAGGCGATGTGCCTGGTCCAGTAGGTATTGCGTGATGCCCGGGGCGCCGGTCAGCGCGGTTTGAGCGCGAGCCGGCGCCCTCGGCGGAGCGCCGAGGGAGCGCCGCGGTTGCGTGCGCTCCGTCTCCGGCCGGCGAGCGCGACGGTCCCGAGTCCGCCGATCGCGGCCGCGCCGGCGAGCCCGGCGGCGGCCTTCAGCCGCCGGCCGAGCCGGTCGCAGCGCATCACGTCCCAGCCTTCCTGCCGCGCCGTGCGGAGCAGCTCGCGGTCCGGGTTGACCGCCACCGGGTGCCCGACCAGCCGCAGCATCGGCAGGTCGGAGACCGAGTCCGAGTACGCGTAGCACTGCTCCAGCTCGAACCCCTCTCGCCGCGCGAGCTCCTCGATCGCGCGGGCCTTGCCCTCGCCGTAGATGAACAGCCCGACGGGCCGGCCCGTGTAGACCCCGTCGATCGCCTCCGAGAACTCGGAGCCGATCCCGCCGTCGAACACGAGCACCTGCGCCAGGATCCCGGCGAGCTCCTGCGAGGCGGCGGTCGTGATGTACACCTTGCGACCGGCGTCCTGGTGGTCGTGCGCGAGCTTCAGGACCTGCGGGTAGATCCGCGGCAGCACCCCGGCGAGCACGCTCGGCCCGAGGCGCTCGAGGTCGCGGACGCGGGTGCCCTCGAGCGATGCCGAGATCCGGTTGCGGAGCGCGTGCGTGTTCTCATCGCTCGAGCCGCGCAGCCGGAACATGATGTTCGCCCACGCATCCGCGAGCAGCTGGCGCCGCGACAGCAGTCCGGCTCTGAACGCCGCCCGCCCGAACTGGAAGGCGGACGAACCCTGCATCAGGGTCCGGTCGAGATCGAAGAAGGCGGCAGCGCCGCCCGTGGCTGCCTCAGCCGCCATTCACCTCGACGATCACCGCGTCGCCCTGGCCACCGCCCGAGCAGATCGCCGCGCAGCCAAGGCCGCCGCCGCGACGCCGGAGCTCGAGCACAAGCGTGCCGAGGATCCGCGCGCCCGAGGCGCCGATCGGATGGCCCAGCGCCACCGCGCCGCCGTTGACGTTGACCTTGTCAGCGTCGATCCCGAGCATCCGGATCGAGTTCAGCGTGACCGACGCGAACGCCTCGTTGATCTCCCACAGGTCGATGTCCTCGGCCTCCAGACCGGCCTTCTCGAGCGCCTGCTTGGCGGCCTTGCCGGGGGTCTTGGCGAGGTACGCGAAGTCGTCGGCGACCTGGGCCTGGGCGACGATCGTCGCCAGCGCGACCCGGCCGTTGCGCTTCGCCCACTCGTCGCTTGCGACCACGAGCGCGCCGCCGCCGTCGTTGACGCCGGGGGAGTTGCCGGCCGTGTGCGAGCCGTCCTTGACGAACGCCGGCGGGAGCTTCGAGAGGACTTCGAGCGTCGTGTCGCGCCGCGGCGCCTCGTCGATCTCGACCACCGTGTCGGGGCGGGTGGGCCCTTTTCCCTTGATCGTGACCGGGACGATCTCCTCCGGGAGCCGGCCCTCGTCGGTGGCCTTGATCGCGAGCTCGTGCGAGCGCAGCGACCACTTGTCCATGTCGGCGCGGGTCAGCTCGAGCTCGGTGGCGACCTCGCTGGCCTCCTGCATCATGTGCTTGCCGCTGAACGGGTTCGTGAGCCCGTCGTTGATCATCGCGTCGATCGCCTTGCCGTCGCCCATCCGGAAGCCGAAGCGGGCCTCCTTGAGCAAGTACGGGGCCTTCGACATCGACTCCATCCCGCCGCCGACGCCGACCTCGAGGTCGCCCGCGCGGATCGCGGTGTCGAGCAGGCAGGCCGCCCGGATCCCGGACGCGCACACCTTGTTGATCGTCTCCGACGGGACCTCCTTCGGGATCCCCGCCTTGATCTGCGCCTGGCGCGAGGGGATCTGACCCTGCCCCGCCTGGAGCACCTGACCCATCACCACCTGCTGAACCTGATCGGGTGCCACCTCGGCGCGATCGAGCGCCGCGCTGATCGCGGTGCCGCCGAGCTCGGTCGCGTCTACGCTCGCCAGCCCCCCGCCAAGCTTGCCGATGGGCGTGCGGGCCGCAGCGAGGATCACGGTCTTGGGCATCGTGTGGATCTCCGGAGTTCGGGGGTCGAGCCGTCAATCGTAGTGACGGGCGGCTCGGCTGGACGCGTCCCTGGGTCTGTCTCGGTGCGCGCGGAGTCCCGAGGCAGACCTAGAGTTCGATCAGGGCGACGAACCGTCTCAACATGCCGAGCTTCCCCACGACCTTGAGGCGGCGGGATGCCAGCAGGCCCAGCGCGGCTCGGCCCCGGGCGTCCATCGGGTTCGGCACCCCGCGCACGTGCGGCATCACCATCAGGCTGACGAGGTCGGGCAGTTTGCCCGTAATCCTGAGATCGGGCCGCTCCGCCTCGGCGTCCTCAACGACGACGGTGCCGCTGTGGAACGCGATCCGCACCGTCGGGTAGGGGCTGCCCATGTCAAGCTCGATCTCGGCGTCGAACCCGCCGGCCAGGTGCGGGCGCCGGCTCACGCCGCGATCGACGATCGCCATGATCGCGGGGGCGACTCCGCCCTCCTGCAACCTGCCCAGCTTCACCTCGGGGACCTCCGGAAGCACGCGCTGATCGTACGATCCGGCCATGGACTTTGACCTTTCAGACGACCACCGCCTGCTCCGCGACACGGTCCGCGAGTTCGCCGCTCAGGAAATCGCGCCCGTCGCCGAGGAGCTCGACCGCACCCATTCGTTCCCCTACGAGATCGTCCGCCGGCTCGGCGAGCTCGACCTGATGGGGATCCCGTTCCCGGAGGAGTACGGGGGCGCCGGCGGCGACTCGCTCGCCTACGCGCTGGCCGTCGAGGAGCTGACCCGCGTCGACTCGTCGGTCGCGATCACGCTCTGCGCTCACACCTCGCTGGGGACGCAGCCGATCCACCTGTTCGGCTCCGAGGAGCAGAAGCGCGAGTGGATGCCCCGGCTCTGTTCTGGCGAGCTGCTTGGGGCCTTCGGGCTGACCGAGCCCGAGGCGGGATCCGACGCCGGCAACACCCAGACCCGTGCGGCCTTGGAGGATGGCGAATGGGTGATCAACGGGTCCAAGCAATTCATCACGAACGCCGGGACGTCGATCTCGGGCGTGGTCGTGATCACCGCGGTCACGGGGCCCGAGCGTGAGATCTCGAACCTGCTGGTGCCCAACGGAACGCCGGGCTACGAGCAGGGCGAGCCGTACCGGAAGATGGGCTGGAACGCCTCGGACACACGGCCTCTGACGTTCACCGACTGCCGGGTCCCGGAGTCTTCTCTGGTCGGCGCGCGGGGCGGGGGGTTGAAGCAGTTCCTGGTGGTGCTGGACATCGGCCGGATCGGGGTCGCGGCGATGGGGGTCGGCCTCGCGCAGGGGGCCCTGGACCAGGCGTTGGCGTACGCCCGCGAGCGCCGCGCGTTCGGCCAGCCGATCTCGCGGTTCCAGACGATCCAGGCGAAGCTCGCCGATCTCTCGGCCGAGATCGAGGCGACCCGGCTGCTCGTCTACAAGACCGCGTATCTGAAGGACCGCGGCCAGAACTTCACGCTGACGGCGGCCCAGGCGAAGCTCAAGTCGGGCCGCCTGGCGGTCCGGGCCTGCGACGAGGCGGTCCAGATCCACGGCGGCTACGGCTACATCGAGGAGTACCCGATCTGCCGCTTCTACCGCGACGCCAAGATCCTCACGATCGGCGAAGGCACCGACGAGGTCCAACAGATGGTCATAGCGCGTCAGCTGGGGATGTAGCGGTTTTTTCGCAGTCTTAGGTCTTGTTTTGTTGCAAGCGTTTGGCTCACCCTGGGTGGGGTGGAAGAACGATGGCGAACCCCGTCACATATGCGGACGGAAAACGCCAAAGTCCGGGTGGGAGCGCTCGCGTCGCGCCAGTCGGGGCGAATCGCGCGGTGGCAACTCGGGCGGCTCGACGTCGCGAATGCGGTCATTGCCCGGTGGATCGGCGACGGCTACCTTCGCCGCACCCTTCCCGGCGTCTTTGCAGTTGGGCATGCGGCACCACACGTAGAAGCTGACCTCGCCGCAGCGCTCCTCTACGCGGGCCCGAACGCGATGCTCAGCCACGGCACCGCCGCCTGGTGGTACGGCCTGATCGACAACCGACCGACCACGACCCAACTCAGCACCCCCCGCCGCTGCCGCTCACTCCCCCGGATCAAGGTCCACGCGCGCCGCGACCTCGAACGCGCCTGGCACAAACGCCTCCCAATCACGACAGCAGCCCAAACCGCACTCGACTTCGCGGCCAGCGCCAGCCTCAACCGGGTCCGCGTCCTCCTTGCCAACGCCGAGTACCGCCAGCTCCTCGACGTCCAAGCAGCGAGCGCCCTCCTCGGCCCCGGCCGCCCCGGCAGCACCAAACTCCGAAAAGCCCTCGCCCGCCACGAGCCCCGCCTCGCACACACTGCCAGCCCCTACGAGGTCACGATGTTCACGATCTGCGAGCGCTTCAAGCTCCCGCTACCCGAGCCGAACGCCTGGATCGCCGGCTGGAAGGTCGACTTCTACTGGCCCGAGCACGGGGTCGTCGTCGAGGTCGACCCGCACGGCAACCACCACACGCCGGCGCAGGTTGACCGCGACCGCCGCAAGGACCTCGCGCTCAGAGCCCGGAACCTGGCCGTCAACCGCTACAGCGGCGACCAGGTCGAGCAGACCGCCGAGGCGGTCGGCACCGACCTCGCCACCACGCTCGAGAAGCGGGCCGCCTAGCGCCCGATCGCCTGCGGGAAGTTGAACCGGTGCTGGGGATCGAACCGACGCCTGATCGCCTGCAGCCGCCCGTAGTTCGAGCCGTAGTAGGCGTGCTGCCAGTTGCGCAGCGTCGGGTCGATGTAGTTCTGGTAACAGAACCCGGACACGAACGGCCGCATCGCGCCGCGCGTCTCGGCGAGCCACGCCGAGCCCCAGTTGTAGGTCAGGTACTGGATGCAGTACAGCGCGTTGCGGTGGACGAACGCGGTCGCGTTCGGGTGGACGCGGTTGATCGCGCCGCCATAGGAGTCGAGCAGGATCGCGCCGGATCCCGGCTGGCCGATCCGGTTCTCGGTCGCGCGCAGCAACGTCGCACGACCCGCGCTCGAGAGCGGCCGGTTGACGTAATCGGACCCCGCCCGGAAGGTGTCGCGCTCGATCGACCCGCCGGGGTACTGGCCGACCGTGTGGCAGGCGTTGAACGACAGGTGCGAGCAGCCCGCCCACCGCATCTGCATCGCGAAGTACCCCTGCTGCCCGTAGCTGAGCCGCGCCCCCGGAACGCTCCGCAGCGACCGCAGCAGCCCCGGGATGTCGCCGGCCGGGCCGTTGTACTGGCCGCTCAATACGACCCGCGGTCCGCTCGGGATGGCCTCGAGGTGGAACACCGACGAGAACCGGTCGGTCGCCCGCGGCTGCCACGCCTGCCACGCCTCCAACGCCGCGCTCGCCTGCGACCACGGCCACGACATGAACACCCACGTCGCGGCCCGGGGCATCGGGTGCATCCGGAACCTGAAGTGGGTAACGATCCCGAAGTTGCCGCCGCCGCCGCCTCGGATCGCCCAGAACAGGTCCGGGTTGCTGGTCCGCGACACCTGACGCACGCATCCGTCGGCGGTGATGATCTCGGCACCGACGAGGCTGTCGAGCGTCAGCCCGAAGGCGCGGCCCGCGAGTCCCATCCCGCCCCCCATCGTGCTCCCGCCGATCCCGACCGAGGAGCACGAGCCGGCGGGAATCGTCGCGCCGTGTGAGGCGAGCGTCGAATACACGTTGATCAGCTGAGCGCCGGCGCCGATCGTCGCGATACCGGTGCCCCGGTTGACGCTGATCCCGTCGAGCTTGCGCAGGTCGATCACCAGGCCGTCGTTCAGGACCGAGTACCCGGCGTAGCTGTGGCCGCCCGAGCGGGCCCGCATCGGGACGTCGTGCCGGATCGCCCAGCGAACGGCGGCGCGGACGTCGGCGGTGTTGATCGGCCGCGCGACCCATTTCGGGCGCACGTTGTCGAACACCGTGTTGAAGACGTGGGACGCGCTGCGGAAGCCGGGCGTGCTGCGACCGAACACGTGGCCGCGGATCGCCTGCTGGATCGTGCGCGGGATCGGCGGGCCTGGGCGGCACGCGGACCGCAGCGCAGCCGCCGCCGGCTCGACCAGGTCAGCCCCGGCGGCGAGCGCCAGGCCGCCCGCCGCCGCTCTTGTCAGGAACGATCGGCGGTCGAGCTCGTCCATGCGATCAGCGCTCGGCGGCGCGTTCGACGGCTTCGTGCTCGAGGATCGTGCTCGCCGCGCTCGCCGGATCGAGCTCCCGCGAGACGACCCGGTCGAGCAGCTCCTGAACCTCCGGGTCCTCGCGGATCCGCGACTCGAGCTCGCGGCGCATCCGGAAGGCGGCGATCCCGAGCACCTCGTTCATCAGGTTGCGGCGGCGGCGCTCGAGCAGCGTGCCCTCGGACTCGATGAACGCGCGGTGCTCGGCGAGCTTGTCGGCGAGCTCCTCGATCCCCTTCCCGCGGACCGCCTCGGTGCGGACGATCGGCACCCTCCACCCCTCGTGTGGACCCAGTGCCAGCACCCCCTTGATCTCCCTGACCATCGTGTCGGTCAGCGGGTGGTCGGCCTTGTTGACGACGATCACGTCAGGGATCTCCATGATCCCCGCCTTCAGCGCCTGGATCGAGTCGCCCGAGCCCGGCATCAGCACCAGCACCACAGTGTCGGCGTGGTCGATGATGTCGACCTCGGCCTGGCCGACGCCGACCGTCTCGAGCAGCACGACGTCGCGGCCCGAGGCGTCCATCAGCAGCGCCGCCTGCAGCGCCGCCTCGCTCAGCCCTCCGAGCGCGCCCCGGTTCGCCATCGACCGTATGAACACGCCGGGATCGAGAAAGTGATCGGAGAGCCGGATCCGATCTCCGAGCAGTGCGCCCTGCGTGAACGGGGACGACGGGTCGATCGACAGCACCGCGACCGTCTTCTCGCGCTCGCGCTCGAGCTTCGTCAGCGCCCCGAGCAGCGTCGACTTGCCGGCGCCCGGCGGACCCGTGAAGCCGATCACGCTCGCGGCGCCGGTCTGGGGATAGACCTCGCGGACGAGCGCCCACCCCTCGGGGTCGTCGTTCTCGACCAGCGAGATCGCGCGGGCGAGGGCGCGCTTGTCGCCCCTGAGCAGGCGTTCTGCGAGTGTCTCGTCGGCGTCGGGCATGGGCGCGGCCAATCATGCCAGGACGTAGGATCGTCGCGTGAACCCCGCCCGCACGAAAACGCTGGACGCGCCGCGCGCTCCGGCACCGATTCCGAAGATCGTCCGCGCTGGGCCGCCACCGCTCCGCGGCGGGCCGCTGGCCTTCCTGCGGTTCGCGCGTCGCAACGGGATGTTCAGCGTCGGCTACGCGCGGCTGATCGCGAAGTGGCTGTGGCTGAAGCTCCGGTGGCGGGGTCGGCTGAGGACCGACGGCCTGTGCTTCATCTGCCCGAGGGTCAAGCTCGAGATCGGCCCGGGCGCGACCCTCGAGGTCGGTCGCTGGGCGTGGATCGGGCACGGGTGCAAGATCCGCGTGCACGAGGGCCAGGTTTCGATCGGCGCCAAGTCGGTCCTCGGCCAGGAGTGCACGATCTCGGCGTTCCAGCACGTCTCGATCGGCCGGGAGTGCATCGTCGCCGACCGGGTGATGCTGATCGACTTCGACCACGGCGTCGTCGAGGTCGAGCGCCCGATCCGCCAGCAGGGGATCTACAAGCGCGACGTCGACGTCGGCCACAACGTGTGGGTCGGATACGGCGCGTGCGTCCTGCGCGGCGTGACGGTCGGCAACAACGCGGTGATCGGGACGAGCGCGGTGCTCACCACCGATGTCCCGGACAACGCCGTCGTCGCGGGCATCCCGGCGCGCGTGATCCGGATGCGCGACACGCCGAAGACCTTCCGCTGGGGGTAGGCAAGGACGCCGAGCCGCACGGACACGCGGGCCGGTATGGTCCGTCGCTGCGAAGTCTCGCCGGGGGCCGGTGGAGGAATCTTGCAGGAACGAGGGCAGTCGGTCAGCAGTGGCATGTGGGTGGCGTTGGGCGGCGCGCTGATCGCGATCGCCGCGGTCGTGGTGCTCGCGACCACGCAGGCCCAGCCGCGCGCCCACTTCGGCGTCCGCCACTTCAGCCTCGCGGCGGTCACCCGCCCGTCCGCGACCCGGCGGGTGCTCGAGCTGAGCGGGCGGGGAGATTTCCCGCCGGGCGTGACGCGGGCCGGAAACCGCCTGCTGGTCAAGGGCACCCGCTCCGACGACACGCTGATCGTCGACTTCAGCCACGGCAACCCGATCCCCTCCGGGGGGCTCCTTTACGACGGGACCGGCCACGAGACCGCGGTCGGGAACGTGCTCGTGATCCGAGGGGGTCAATTCCGCCGCGACGTCTACGACTTCACGAGCGCGTCCGCGGGCTCGATCCAGCTCGACCGCACGCGGATCGCCTACCGGAACCTCCAGCCGGTCGCGAATACCGGGACAGCCGCCGACGCGGTCTTCAACCTCCCCGCCGGGGCGAACAACGCGGTGCTCCAGGACGACGGGACGCCCGGGAACAACAAGTCCGAGCTGTTCAGCGGCGCGCACACGTTCGAGACGACGACGTTCACCAATCCGTCGTCGTCACTCACGATCAACGGCGGCGGCGACGGCGACGCGCTGACGGTCGAACCAGCCGACTCGTTCACCGCGGCCAACGTCACGGTCGGATCCGAGGGATCGGTGGCGGCCGACTCGCTCACGACCACCGGGACGCTCCGGATCACCGCCGGCAGCGTCACGCAGCCGAGCGGCGCGCTCGCGGTCGGCGCACTCGGCGTGAACACGGTAGGCGGCATCGCGCTCGCCGGCGCGACCAACGCGATCGGGACGTTCGCGGGGTCAGCGTCCGGCGCCGCCGCCGCCGTGTCGGTCGTCTCCTCCCCGCTCTCGGTCGGGACGGTCGCGGCGTCCGGATCGTTCGCGGGCGCGAGTGGCGTCTCGACGAACAATGGCGACATCGGGCTCTCGACAACGACCGGCTCGCTGAACCTCTCCCAGGTCCTCACCGCTGGAACCGCGAAGCTCACCGCCGCATGCGGGACGGGCGGCGGAGCGTGCGCGGTCGACGCTTCCGGCGGAAGCCTCAACGGCTCGCCGGTGACGCTCTCCTCCGGATCCGGGCCCGGCACGTTCGACCTGACCGACGAGAACACGGTCGGGGCCGGGCCGCTGATCATCGACGGCGGCGGCACCGGTACCGCAAAGCTCGGCCGCGCGAGCGTCAGCCAGAGTCCCGACTCCGGACTGGTGCTGCGCAACCTAGTCTCGGCGACGGTCACCGGCGGCAACTTCACCGCGAACGCGAAGGAGGGGATCCTCGTCCAGAACACCGCAGCCGCGACGATCGGCGGGGAGGCGACGGGTCAGCCGAACGTCGTCGCAGGAAACGGCACGAACGGGATCACGGTCGCTTCGGGCTCCGGGATCCAGCTCGTCCAGAACACGATCTTCGCCAACCGGGGCCTCGGGATCAGCCTGCAGAACGGCGCCAACCACGGGTTGAGCGCGCCGGCGCTGTCCGCGGCGGCGCCGAGCGGCTCCGGGACGCGCGTCACCGGCTCGCTCCACGGCACGACCGGCCACAGCTACCGGATCGAGCTGTTCGACAACCCGGCGTGCGACCCGAGCGGCTTCACCGAGGGCCGGACGTTCATCGGCTCGACCACGGTGGCGGCGGACCCGTCCGGCGACGCCGCCTTCAATTTCGTCGTCCCCGGGCCGTCGGGGGTGGACGACGCTGTCGGGGCGACGGCCACAGACGTCGCGACCGGAGACACCTCCCAGTTCTCGAGCTGCATCAAGCCGGCGCGCCCGTCGGTCTCGATCCTGGCTCCGACCCAGGGCGCGAAATACAAGCTGGGAGCGGTCGTGCGAGCGAGCTTCAGCTGCGCCGACGACTCGCGGGGGCCGGGAATCGCGCTGTGCGTGCCGACAGGCAACGACGGCGCGCTCGTCGACACCCGCGCCGCCGGCTCGCACACATTCGCGGTCACCGCTGTGAGCAGCGACGGCATGTCGAGCACACAGAGCGTCACGTACACCGTCCAGTCGCCCCCGTCCAACCGCTTCACGCTGTCGCAGAAGAAGCTGAAGCAGGCCACCGGCGACGTCAGCTTCGCCGTCGCCGTGCCCAGCGCGGGAACAGTCAGCGTGCGTCGAGACGATGCTCAGCTCCGGCAAGCAGTTCGTCGCCGGGCGAGCACGCCTGGGCCCGAGGCGCCGGCAGACGGTTCGTGTCGCGATCAAGCCGAACGGCCGCGGCGTGCAGCTGGTCCGTCACCACAAGACGCTGGTCTCGGTCCAGCTCCAGGTGACGTTCACCCCGAGCGGAGGGACGTCGCACAGCGTCAGGTTCGCGCTGTCACTGAAGTAAGCGGGCTTGACGCGTGAGCTCGACCGGCAACACCGGGTCCGCCGGCAACAGCGGCGGCCAGACGACGCCCTGAGCGTCCTACCCGGGCCAGCCTTCGAGCTCGGGAGCGAGGTTGCGCAGCGCGGGCTCGGCCGCCGCCAGCGCCCTCGAGCAGCGCTCGCTCGAACGCCTCGGCGTGGCCGCGCGCCCGCTCGCGCGCGTACGGGCCGGCGGTCCCCCGCGAGGCGAGGAACGCCCAGTCGCTCGACTGCAGCGCGAGCAGCTCTCGGAGCGCGCGGTCGCCCGGCCGGACGCCGAGCGCGAGCGCCCTGACCTCGGCCGACCGAGCGGCCCATGCGAGGTCAGCGACCGCCGGGCCGCTCCACGTCCGCAGGTCCCCGCCGTCGCCCCAGCTCGTCGCCCCGAGATCGGCGGGCGCGGGTCCTGGCTCGTGCCGCTCGAGCGCCTCGTCGAGCGTCGTCAGCGCGAGCCCTTGGCGCTCGGCCTGCTCGACCACGTGCCGCAGCCAGATGACCCCCTCGTACCACCAGTGACCGAGCAGCTCGGTGTCGAGCGCGCAAACGCATACGCCCCCGTCGCGAGATGCGGTCGCGGACCCGCGCGACGAACTCGCTCGCGTGCTCGGCCGCCAGCGCCGTCGCGGCGTCGTGGTCGTACGGGCGCCCGTCGTTGCCCCACGCCCGGTGGTGGCGCTCTGTCAGCGCGTGGTAGTTGCGGTACGCCCCGCTCGCGGGGTAGCCGCCGTCGCTCCACACGAGCGCGATCACCTCGCGGTCGATCGGCCACAGCACGGGCCCGGCGTCGGTCGCCAGCGGTCCCAGATGCCGGGGGTCGCCGAGCCCGAACCGGCCCGTCAGCTCGACGCACGTCGACCGCACGCCCGCCTCCTCCAGGACCTCGTCGAGCCACGGCTGGTGAGCGCACTCGGGCATCCAGAAGCCGCCCTCCCACTTCCCGAACCGCCGGCGGTGTGAGGCGATCCCGGTCTGGACCTGCAGCGCGGCAAACGTGTCGCCGGCGAGCAGCGGCAGCACCGGGTGGGTCGCCGCCGAGGTCCAGCCCGCGTGCTCGCCGAGCGCGGCCAGCAGGCCGCCGGGACCAAGCGCCGCGAGCCGCGCGGCGGCGGCCGCGTACTCCGAGGCGGAGCGCTCGAGCTCCGCGACGACCGCCTCCTGGCCCTCGCGCCTGAACCCCTCGATGTCGAGGCGGTGCGACTCCGGCCTGATCTCGGTCAGGAACGAGAGGCACCGCTCGATTGCCCCCGGAGCCTCGAGCTGGTCGCACAACACCGGCGTCAGTGACAGCGTCACCGGCGCCCGGCCGAGGACGTCGAGCAGCGGCAGGTACGAGGTCGCGATCGCCTCCCACAGCCACTCCTCGCCGAACGGCCAGGTACCGAACCCCTCCACGTACGGCATGTGCGTGTGGAGGACGATCGCCAGCTCGCCGCGGGGCTTCACGGGCCGCGAGGCTACGCGGCGAGCGCTACGAATGGGTGAAGCTCACGCAGCGCTACCGAGTGCCTTGGCCTTGATCGCGTCGAACTCGGCCTGGGTGATCGTGCCGGCGTCGAGAAGCTGCTTGGCCGTCTCGATCTCGGTCGCGGGCCCGCCTTTGCCGGCGGCCTCGCGGACGGCCTGATCGAACTGCGATTGGGCCGCCTTGGCCTGCTTCTCGTTTCGCTCAGCCATTCCATCGTGGTTGGCGATCAGGTAGATCAGAACGCCGATCCACGGGATCACCACGACCAGCACCACCCACGCGGCCTTGGCCCAGCCCGAGATGTCGCGACGCCGAAAGATGTCGATGAACACGGTGATCGCGATCCAGATGAACAGGACCCACGCAAAGATGATGAGGATGTCCCAGAGGACATTCAGAAACGGATACGACGACGCAGTGATCAGCAAGGGGTTCCCCTCCGGTGGTTCGGTTGAAGCCGCAGCTTAGTTCTCGGAGGCCATTCGCCGCTATCACCCATTTGCGGTGATGACCGAGACACCCGGATGGCAGTAGCTTGACCCACGCCATGACTTCGAGAGCAAAGGCACTGGGCATCGCCCTCGTCGCGGTCGTCGCGCTCGCCGCCTGCGGCAGCAGCAAGCCCGACTACTGCTCGGCCCGCACCAACTTCGAGAACTCGGTCAAGGGGCTGACGAACCTGAACGCGAGCAGCGGGGTCAGCGGCTTGAAGAGCCAGGTCAGCAAGATCCAGAGCGACGCCCAGACGCTGATCAACCAGGCCAAGAGTGACTTCCCGAGCCAGACGAGCGCGCTCAAGACCGCGGTCGACTCGTTCTCGAGCGCCGTCAACGGGCTCACGGGAACTCCGTCCGCCAGCCAGATCGGTGCGCTCGCCACCAGCGCATCGAGCGTCGCGACCTCGGCCAAGAGCCTGATCGACGCGACCAGCTCGAAGTGCAGCTGACGCCGCCGGCGTCACGCGTGGGAGATCCAGACCTCGAGGGCGACTAGCGCGAGTCCGATCCCGAGGTTCGTCACGATCGCGAGGACCGCGGCGCCACCCCGCAGCCGCTCGAGCCGCGCGTACCGGAATCCCTGTGCCGTGAGCATCACTACGCCGAGCCACAGCGCGAGCAGCACCGCGCTTCGCTCGGGTAGAACGTGCGACGCACCGAAGGCGAGCGCGACCACAGGCAGCACCGCCGCCGCGACGATCGAGTACTCGTGCCGCGCGAGCGACAGCAGCTCGGAGAAGTTGAGGCGGCGGCCGAGCCGGAGGCTCTCTGCGATCCCGCGCGCATATACGTGCGCCAGCCACAGGACCAGGACCGTGATCGCGACGATCGCGAGCAGCCGCAGCAGCTGGTGCTGGTAGGCCTTCGCTCCGGCCGCCAGCACCGCCATCACCATGATCGTCCCGTAGATGCCCCCGGAGATTCGCTCGGGATCCCCGAGGAGAAACCGCTTCAGTCCGGACATGGCGCGGCTCGCTCCCCCTCTGTCGTAATCCCCGGCGGGATCATTTCACACGGCTCCGGCGGCCCGGCGTAGGGTTGCGCTACCGGAGTTGGGTGAGTTGTCACCGCTGTTTCACAGGTCCGAGGGCGCACTCCCGTCGCTGGCCGAACTCGGCCCGCAGCTGGACGGAGGTCGTGCGCACGGCCGGCGCGCTGACACTCGAGCAGTTCGCAGCGCAGCTGATGACGCGGTACTTCACGACCGACTACGTGCTCGCGTCGCAGATCACGAGCATGGTCGCCGTCGACACGTTCTGCTGGGACCTGCTGTAGGCCTGATTCAGTCGCGGCACACGGCGAGGAAGTCGAGCGCCCGGTCGAGCCCGCTCGGGCGCAGCGCGAAGTCGCTCGAGGAGATCGCGGGCGTGAACCGGTCGTAGAACGCCTTCGTGATCCCGAGCCGCGCGTGGACCGCGTCCCACCCGGCCGACAGAGCCAGCTCGTGGACCCGCAGCTTGCGAGCGTGGAACAGGCCGAGCAGCTCGACCCGGTCGAACACGGATCCGCACAGCGCTCCGAACTCCTCGGCCCGGTACTCGCGAACGTGCCACGGGTTGCCGGACTTCTCGGCGCCCTCGGGCGCCAGCGTCAGCACGTTCGGAGTCGAGACGTACGCCACGCCGCCCGGCGCGAGCAGCGTCCGGAAGTGCTCGAGCACCGCCGCCGGCTCCAGGACGTGCTCGATCGTCTGCAGGAACACGACGACGTCGAACGTTCCGGGCTCGCCGAACGTCTCGACCATCCCGCGCTCGAACCGCAGGTTCTGCCGCTGGTAGCGGAGCGCGGCGTGCTCGTGCGCCTCGGGGTTGGCGTCGACGCCGACGACCGATGCGGCCGTCCGCGAGAGCACCTCCGAGCCGTAGCCCTCGCCGCAGGCCATGTCGAGCACGCGCCGGCCGATCGTGCGGGCGCTGATCCACTCGTACACCGCGAGGTGGCGCTGGAACCAGTAGTTCTCGAGCGGAATGTCCGGCAGCGTGCGCTCGCCGGTCAGCTCGAGCGCCGGTACCCCGGGTGGCTGGTTCTGTTGGACGTATGCGGTCACCTGAAGGGCGAGAGGGTAATCTGCGGCCCGCCATGGAGGCACTCCGAAGTGCGGATGAGATCCGCGATGTCAACACCCGCTACCACGACGTCGCGGCCTCAACCTACGACTCGAAGTGGGGGATCGACTTCGGCGAGGTCGGCCAGGCCCAGGTGCTCGGCAAGCTGCGCAAGGTGCTCGGCTCCGACCTGGACCGGGGTTTCGCCCGCTCGCTCGAGATCGGCGCGGGCACCGGCTACTTCTCGCTGAACCTGCTCCAGGCGGGGGTCGTGAGAGAGGCGACGTGCACCGACATCTCCCCCGGGATGGTGCGGACGCTCGCGACCAACGCCGACCGTCTCGGCCTGACCGTGCGGGCCGCACGCGCCGATGCGGAGTCGTTGCCGTTCGGCGACGACAGCTTCGATCTCGTGCTCGGTCACGCGGTGCTTCACCACCTCCCCGACCTCGAGCGGGCGTTCGAGGAGTTCGCGCGGGTGCTGCGCCCCGGCGGCCGGATCGTGTTCGCGGGCGAGCCGTCTCGCAACGGCGACCGGCTCGCGTGGCTCCCGAAGCACGGCGCCTCCGCGCTCGCGCCGCTGTGGCGAGCCGCGCTGCGCGCGCGAGCGGCGCCCGCAGAGCCCGACGGCGACGGAGGCGAGCCCGCCGCGGACCACGGGCTCGAGCGTCTCGTCGACATCCATGCCTTCACCCCCGGGGAGCTGGCCGGGTTCGCCAAGCGGGCCGGGTTCACCGACGTGAAGGTCCGCGGCGAGGAACTCGTCGCGAATGTGTTCGGCTGGTTCAACCGGGCGCTCGAGGCGAGCGCCGACCCCGAGCAGGTGCCGATGCTGTGGCGCCAGTACGCGTTCCACGGCTACCTGGTGCTGCAGCGCGTCGACGAGCAGGTGCTCGAGCCGCTGCTTCCGCCCGCGGTGTTCTACAACCTGCTGCTGGCGGCTCGCAGGGCGTAGCCTCAGTCGGGTGCCAGACCGGCTGTCCCGCGACTTCGCGCTGTTCCCGCTGGGGATCGTCGCGCTCCCGGGCGAGCTCGTTCCGCTCCACATCTTCGAGGATCGCTACAAGACGATGATCAACGAGTGCCTGCGGGACGAGAAGCAGTTCGGGATCGTTTGGCTGTCGGACGACGGCCTGCGCGAGGTCGGCTGCGCATGCGCGATCGAGCGGGTGCTCGAGCGGATGGAGGACGGCCGGATGAACATCCTCACGCGCGGCACGAGGCCGTTCCGGGTGGTCGAGCGTCAGAGCGAGCTCGCCTACCCCGCGGGCGTCGTCGAGTTCCTCGAGGACCGCGAGGAACAGGCCGACGACGACCTCGCCGGCAAGGCTCGCGCCGCGTACGCGGAGCTGGTCCGCCGGGCGACCGACAACGAGCCCGAGTCCGACGCGCTGGCCGAGATGGGCGCCTACGCGATGGCGGCGACCGTCGACTTCGGCCCGGACGCCAAGCAGGGCCTACTCGACCTGCGCTCCGAGAACGCCCGGATGCGGCTGCTCACCCGGCTGTTCCAGGCCGCGACCAAGCGGCTCGACCTGATCGACCGCGCCCAGGAGCGCGCACAGTCGAACGGGAAGGTTCGGTTCGGAACGTAGGACCAGCATCCTGCTGGTCCTAAGCGTTGTAGATCACCATCGCGAGCCCGAACACGACGCAGTAGATGGCGAACGGGATCAGCGTGCGGGTCTTGAAGTAGCGCATCAGGAACGCGACGGTGAACACAGCGGTGATCGCGGCGGCGATCGCGGCGACCACGGCCGGGCCGCGGATCCCCTGACCGAGGTGGCCGGTGAGGTCGCCGAACTTGAACAGACCGGCGGCGAGGATCGGGGGCGTCGCGAGCAGGAACGCGAACCGGGCAGAGTCGATGTGGTCGAGCCCGCGCGCCAGCCCGGTGCTCATCACGACGCCGTCGCGACTGATTCCCGCGACCAGCGCTGAGGTCTGGGCGGTGCCGATCACCGCCGCCTCTCGGAACTCCAGCGTGTCGAGGCGGCGTCCGCCATCTCGCTTGGCGCCCTCGCGGATCGCCAGGTCGCGGACCTCGGACTGGCGGCGGAAGTACTCGCCGCCGAACAGGATGAGGCCGTTGACGACAAGGAAGATCGAGGCGTAGAGAGGCTTGGCGAGAGCGGTCCGGATCGGGTGCTCGAGCAACAGGCCGAGGATTCCGACGGGAATCGTCGCGACCAGGATCAGCCACGCGAGGCGCTCGATCGGCGTCTCGATCCGCCGCTTCGCGATCGTCCGGAAGAAGCCCTTGACGATTGCGACCCAGTCGCGCCAGAAGTAGATCAGCAGTCCGACGGCGCTGCCGACGTGGAGCATCACGACGAACGCGAGCCACGGAGACTCGGGCTGCGACTGCCACGCGACGATGTTGTTCCACCCGAACAGGTGGGGGAAGATCACCGTGTGGCCGAGGCTCGAGACCGGGAACAGCTCGGTCACGCCCTGCAGGACGCCGAGGACGATCGCCTGGAAATAAGTGATCAGGCTGCTTGCAATTCCAAGCATGGCGGCGGCACCTTAGCGGTCACACAATTACGCGGCCTAAGCCCGCTCTCATCATGAGAGGCCACATGCCTGCTGCGCCAGCTGGACCGCGAGCAGCTCCGCCTGGGCGAGC
The DNA here is from genome assembly GCA_963788565.1 of uncultured Solirubrobacterales bacterium. Classification (GTDB taxonomy): domain Bacteria; phylum Actinomycetota; class Thermoleophilia; order Solirubrobacterales; family Solirubrobacteraceae; genus Palsa-465. Next base: position 52,598 of record CAWBHJ010000006.1, read on the forward strand.
TCGGGATGGGCTCTGGACGCCGTGTCGGGGAACGAGATCGTCCCGTCCTGGAACCTGATCGTGAAGTGAAAGACGCTGTTCCGCGAGGCCGGAATCGACAGCCCGCGCTTGGCGTCGGCGTCGAGTGTCTGGACCAGGTCGCGGGCCTGCAGCAGCAGTGGATCCGCGAGCTTCCGCGCGCGGGCGCCGTCGCAGCGGATTGTGCCGCCATCGTTGACGAGCAGCGTCAGCCTCGGACCCTGTCCGGTGCGCGTTAGCAGGAACAGGTCGGGGGCCTGCACGTCGAACCCGCAGCCGCCGATCAGCGCGGCGGCAACGACGGCGGCGAGCGCGCGCCTCACCTCGCGACCACGATCGCAGCGCCGCCGCGCCGCGGGTCCCCCCCACCCGAGAACGTGCCGTCCCGGTCGCGCTCGGCCGCCTGGGTGCCGCCGAAGAACAGGTTGCGCTCACGGAACCGCGCGACCGTTCGCCCCGCTGCCTCGAGCTCGTGCGCGTCGAGCCCCGGCTCCACGTAGACGACCCCGTCATCGAAGTGGGCTCGCGGCGCGTCGACCGCGTCCGGAGCCCGCATCCCCTCGTCGATCACGCGGATGATCGTCTGCAGGATCGCCGAGCGGATCCGGTTCGAGCCAGCGCTGCCGACCACCAGCTCGGCGATGCCGTCGCGGAGCACGGCGGTCGGCGCCATCATGCTCGGCAGCCGGCGGCCGGGCGGGTGGCGGTGGAACCCGAGCGGGTTCAGGTCCTGCTCGCCGAGCATGTTGTTGAGGTGGACGCCCGTGCCCGGCACGATCACGCCCGAGCACGAGCCGTTCGAGCACGTGACCGAGCACGCGGCGCCTTCGCGGTCGAGCACCGCGATGTGCGTGGTCGAGCCGAGTGGCGCGTCGCGCGGGTGGGCGGGATCCGAATCCCGCAGGAACTGCTCGACGAACGCCGGGTCGTCGAGGCCGGCGAGGAACTCGGCCGTCCGCTCGTTCTGGGTCCGCTCCATCACCTCGACGATCCGCTCCAGGGTGGGCGGTCCGGGGTCGGAATCGAGCCACGACAGCGCACGTGCGATCAGGATCCCGCCGGCCGAGGGGGGCGGGTTGGTCAGCACCGTCCGGCCGCGGTAGCCGACCTCGATCGGGTCGCGGTCGATCACCTCGTACGCCTCGAGGTCCTGGGCCGTCAGCATCCCTCCGCGCGTGGAGATCCACTCGACGATCGCGGCGGCGATGTCCCCCGTGTAGAACGGGTCCGGGCCGTCGCGGCCGAGCCGCTCGAACGTCTCGGCCAGCTCGGGTTGGAGGATCGTGTCGCCGGTCCGCAACAACCGACCCTCCGGCGCGAATATCGCTGAGCACTCGGGCGTCGAGGTGATGATGTCCCGGAGGATCTGGATCACGTACTCCTGCGGCGCCGTCACCTCCACCCCGCCGCGCGCGAGCCTCGCGGCGGGCTCGACCAGGTCGACCAGCGGCATCCGCCCGAAGCGGGTCGCCGCCTCGCAGATCCCGAGCGGCGTCCCGTAGCTGCCGACCGACGCGACACCGATGTTGAACACCTGGATCGCGTCGCCGAACGAGATCGTGATCGGGATCAGCTCCGCCCGCGATGCGAGATCGGCGCCACGCCCGGGCGCCTCGACGAAGAAGTCGAGCAGCGCGGCCGGCCGTCCGGGCATCACCACCAGCATGTATCCGCCGGCCCCCAACCCCGTCAGCAATGATTCCGTCGCGAACGACGCGAGCATCGCGGCGATCGCGGCGTCGACCGCGTTGCCGCCCTCGCGCAGCACGTCCGCGCCCGCCTCGGCGGTCAGCGGATGGCCGGCGGCGATGACGCCGAGCTGGGGCTGGGATCTAGGCACTGACGGTCCCGGAGCAAGAATGCCAAGGACGGGGCACCGCCGGCCGAAGGCCGGTGGTCAGCGACGCGTGCTCTGCACGCGAGCGATCGAGGACAGCCGGATGACTCGGGCGCGGCCCGGACGTGGCGAGGCCGGATGCCGAGCGGGCCGCACGCCCGAGCAGTCGCCGCTACTGGGCCGTCAGCGTCTTGGGATGAATTCCGGGACGTCGAGCTCGACCGCCGGGCTCAGCGTGCGCTCGCGTGGGCGCTCGCGGTCGCGGATCCGGCTGACCCGCGGCTCGCCGCGCGGCTCGAGCGGCGCGGGCCGGTCGCGGCCGTTCGCGACGGCCTCGAGCGGACGGCGGGCGGAGCGAGCACTGCCGTCGCCGTAGCCGGTGGCGACCACCGTCACCCACACCTGGTCGTCGAGCTTCTCGTCGAGCATCGCGCCGAAGATGATGTTCGCGTCGGGATGCGCGGCCTCCGCGACCGCCTTCGCGGCCTCGTTGACCTCCCACAGCGACAGGTTCGTGCCGCCCGTGATCGAAAGCAGGATCGACCGCGCGCCCTCCATGCTCGTCTCGAGCAGCGGCGAGGCGACGGCATGCTCGGCGGCCTCGATCGCGCGGCTCTCGCCGGTGCCCATCCCGATCCCGAGGAGCGCGTTCCCGGCGCTCGACATGATCGTCCGCACGTCGGCGAAGTCGAGGTTGATCAGCCCCGGGAGCGTCACCAGATCGGAGATCCCCTGCACTCCCTGGCGCAGCACGTCGTCGGCGACGCGGAACGCCTCGACCATCGAGGTGTTGCGGTCGAGCACCGACAGCAGCCGGTTGTTCGGGACGACGATCAGCGTGTCGACCTCGTCGCTCAGCGACGTGATCCCGGCCTCCGCCTGATCGCGGCGGCGGGAGCCCTCGAACTGGAACGGGCGCGTGACGATCCCGACCGTCAGCGCGCCGAGCTCGCGGGAGATCTGCGCGACCACCGGGGCGGCGCCGGTGCCGGTCCCGCCACCCGCGCCCGCGGCGATGAACACCAGGTCCGCGCCGCGAAGCATCGCCTTGATCCGGTCGTGCTCCTCGACCGCGGCGCGTCGCCCGAGGTCCGGGTCCGACCCGGACCCGAGCCCGCGCGTGAGCGAGTCGCCGATGTGAAGCGTGTCGTGCGCGGCCGACTGCTGCAGCGACTGCAGGTCGGTGTTGATCGCGAGGAACTCGACGCCCGTGATGTCCGCCTCGACCATCCGGTTGACCGCGTTGACGCCGGCGCCGCCGACGCCGACGACGCGGATCACCGGGGTGACCGTGCCCTGCTCGTTCGGTACGAACGACTCGGCGACCCGGTCCGGGCGCGCGTACGGGTCGGGGGCGGGAGCGCGCGCCGGCTCCGACTTCGGGCGCTCCATCAGGCTCTCGGGGATGTCGGCGGCGAACGCCTGGCGCAGCCGCTCCTGCGGCGACGGCACATGCCGCTCGGGCTCGGGAGGCTCGGGCACGCGCGCCTCGGGCTCGGGCGTGCGCGCCTCGGGCGCAGGCGGGGCCGCGGGCGGAGCCTCCGCGCGCGGCTGCTCTTCGCGGGTGACGGGCGCAGCTTCGGCCGATGCAGCGGCCCCCTCAGGCTTCTCCTCGCCGGGCGCGTCCTCGGCGGTCTTGCGGAACAGGGCCGCCAGCGGGCCCTCACGCATGCTCGCGCGCTTATTCGTTGGCATGTCCTAGGACCTCCTTGGCGAGCTGCCGGTATGCGTGTGCGGCCTTCCCGTCCGGATCGTATTTCAACACTGACATCCCTTTCACAGGTGCCTCCGCAAACCGGATCGTCTTGTTGATCCGCGACGCGAACACCCGGTCCCCGAAGTTCTCCTCAAGCAGCTCGATCGCCTCCTTGGCGTGGAGCGTCCTGGTATCCATCATCGTCGGCAGGATCCCCTCGATGTCAACGTCCGGGTTGAGGTTCTCACGGATCATCGCGAGCGTGTTTTGAAGCTGGACCAGACCGCGCATTGACAGATACTCGCACTGCACGGGGACGATCACCTTGTTTGCGACGGTCAGCGCGTTGATCGTCAGCAGCCCGAGACTCGGCGGCGTGTCGATGAACACGAAGTCGTAGTCGTCGTCGACGTCCTTCAGCGCCTTCTGCAGGGATCGCTCGCGACCGATCATCGTCGACATCGCGATCTCCGCGCCGGCGAGGTCGATCGACGCGCACGCGATGTCCACCTCGCGCCGGCGTATCACCTCGCGGATCGAGATGTGATGGACGAGCACGTCGTACATCGACTTCTCGAGCGAGTCCGGATCGATGCCCTGCGACATCGTCAGATTCCCCTGCGGGTCCATGTCGACGCAGAGGACGCGGTGGCCTTCCTCGACGAAGGCAACGGCGAGGTTCAGCGTGGTCGTGGTCTTTGCGACGCCGCCCTTCTGGTTGGCGAACGCGATTACCTTTCTCACGGGAGGCTCCGATGCGTCGTGGGGCTCGTACTCATACGCGCCTGTATTCGCATGTGGGCGCTGGAATCCTCCGAGCGCGTGTCAATCCGCACGCGCGAACGGGCGGGGGGTGGGCGGGGTTCCCAATCAACAAGCCCAGCTACGCTGGCGCCCGGTGCGCCGGCTCCTCGACAAGCGCCTGGTGTTCGTCACCGGGAAAGGGGGCGTCGGCAAGTCGACTGTCGCGGCGGCATTGGGCGTTCTCGGCGCGCGCCGCGGGCGCCGGACGGTCGTCGCGGAGCTGTCGTCACAGGACCGGATCCAGCGGCTGTTCGAGCACGGCGGCGAGCACTTCGTCGAGGTCGAGATCGCGCCCGGTCTGTTCACGATCTCGATCGATCCCGACCACGCGATGGACGAGTACCTCCACGTGAAGGCCGGCGCCGTCGGGCACATGCTCGGCTCGAGCCGGCTGTTCCATGCCTTCACGATGGCGACCCCCGGGATGCGCGAGCTGCTGAGCATCGGCAAGGTCTGGGAGCTGTCGCAATCCCAGCGCCGAACCGACGGCGCCGAGCCGTACGACCTCGTGATCTGCGACGCGCCGGCGACCGGGCATGGAGTCGGGCTGCTGAAGACGCCCCGGACGTTCTCGGAGATCGCGCGCGTCGGCCCGATCGCGCATCAGGGGCGCCAGATCGCGAAGACGCTCTCCAACCGCAAGTTCACCGGGGTCGTCGCGGTCGCGACGCCCGAGGAGATGCCGATCAACGAGACGCTGTCGCTGCGCGACGGGCTAGCCGAGGACGGGCTCGAGCTCGACCTCGCCGTCGTCAACGCGCTCTACCCCGTGCGGTTCGACAAGCGCGAGGTCAAGCAGCTGACCGCTACGCTCCGGCGCGCCCGCTCGCCGCTGTCACGATCGGCGCTCGGAGCGGCGCTGTCCGAGCACGCGCGGGCGCGGACCCAGCGCGATCAGGAGGGGCGGCTGCGCGCGGAGCTGAACGGCAGGCTCGCGACGCTCCCGTATCTGTTCGTCGACCACATCGGGCCCGAGGAGGTGGAGGAGCTGGCTGACGCGCTGGATCCGCAGGTGTGAGCGATGGGATCGCGCAAATGCTCGACGGCCGGCGCATCTGCGTGTGCGCCGGGTCCGGCGGCGTCGGAAAGACGACGACCTCGGCGGCAATCGCGCTCGGGATGGCCGCGCGCGGAGCGAAGGTCGCGGTCGTGACAATCGACCCGGCACGGCGGCTCGCGAACGCGCTCGGCCTCGAGGAGCTCCAGAACGACCCGCGTCGCATCGAGCCTGCGCGGCTGGCGAACTCCGGGCTGAAGATCGAGGGCGAGCTGTGGGCGATGATGCTCGATCCAAAGCGGACGTTCGACGAGCTGATCGAGCGGGCCGCGCCGACGCCCGAGCGCGCCGAGGAGATCAAGGCCAACCGCGTGTATCGCGAGCTCTCGACCGCCGTCTCGGGCTCGCAGGAGTTCACCGCGATCGCGAAGCTTTACGACCTCGACCGGGAGCACGAGTTCGACCTGCTGGTGCTCGACACGCCGCCGTCGCGTAACGCGCTCGACTTTCTCGAGGCGCCGCAGCGGCTGAACTCGTTCCTCGAAGGCAGGGCGCTGAAGGCGCTGTTCCGTCCCACCGGGCTAGGGATGCGCGTCCTCGGCCGCGGCGCGACACCGCTGCTCGCGGGGCTGCGTCGGGTCACCGGCGTCGACCTCGTCACCGACCTCGCGACGTTCTTCCAGCTGCTCGGCGACATGACCGCAGACTTCAGCGAGCGGGCGAAGAAGGTCGAGGCGCTGCTGCGGGCGAGCACCACCGCGTTCCTGCTCGTCTCCTCCGCCGAGCGCGAGCCGATCGACGAGGCGATCTGGTTTCACCACACGCTGGAGCGGACCGGACTCCCGTTCGCGGGCGTCGTCGTCAATCGGGTCCACCACGACCTGCTGTCGGGCAGCGAGCCCGCCGACGTCGGCGCCGCGCTGCGGAGGACCACGCTCGACCCCGACCTCGCGGCCCGCGTCGCGGAGAACTTCCGCGACTACCACCTGCTCGCGCGCCGCGACGACCACAACATCCGCCGGCTGCGGAAGGGCCTCGGCGGCCACGAGCATCCGCTGCTGCTGGTCCCGCAGCTCGACGACGACGTCCACGACCTCGACGGCCTGCTGAACATGCACCGCTACCTGTTCGCGTCGGCCAAGGAGCGCGAGCGGCTGATCGCCGAGCTCGTGGCGTAAGCGCTGAACGTGTAGCGGGGCCGACGCCGCATCCCACCCGCGCCGGCGGGAGGGCGCGACGTCAGCGACCGCCGCAGTTGTTAACGAGTCGTTGCGCCCGACGGTTGCGGCGTTTGTTCCGCTCCCGCGGCCACCAGCCGGGTACGACCATCCCGCAATAACTCCCACGCCGTTCGCGCCGCCAGCTCGATCCGCTGGTTCGCGTCGGCGTCGGGCGCCATCAGCGCCACAAGCCCGAGCAGTTGCTCGAATCCGACGGGTCCGTCGGTGGCGCGAGCGAGGACCGCATCCTTGAGCGCGTCGAGCACGGGCGGCGACTCGACCGTGCGCCGCGCCTCGGCCAGCACCCGTTCGGTGACGTCCTCGCCATCCTTGGTGACGTTCCCCCAGCCCCGCCCCATCCCCATCTCCTCGACGGGCAGCTCCGGCCCCTCGTAGACCGCGATCTTCGTCTTCTCGGGGTTCCAGCGGCGGTCGTCCATCGCGACCGGCCGCCCCGCCGCCAGCGGCTGCACGATCCGGTCTAGCTCCGCGCGCGTCAAGTTGAAGGCACGCGCTGAATGCGGGAACTGACGTAGCTCCAGATGGAACATCGACGGTAGGGTCGCACGCCGATGCCACCCGCGACGCCGAGACGACGGATCGATCTCCGCGAGCTCGGAGCGATCTTCGCCGGTGGCGCGATCGGCGGCGCGATCCGCACAGGGCTCGAGCAGCTGGCGCCGGCCCGGCCAGGCGAGTGGCCGTGGACGACGTTCGCCATCAACGTGTTCGGAAGCTTCCTGCTCGGCTATCTGGTGACGAGGCTCCAGGAGCGCCTGCCGGTGACCGCCTACCGCCGACCGCTGCTCGGGACGGGGCTCTGCGGCGCGCTGACCACGTTCTCCGCGTTCCAGCTCGACCTGCTGCACATGCTCGACCACGGGCGTGTGTGGCTCGCCGCCCTGTACGCGGCGGGGAGCATCGCCGCGGGCCTGGTCGGGTTCGCGATCGGCACCAACCTGGTCCGGCAGGCGAGGTTCAGCTGGTGACGGCGGTGCTGGTCGCGCTCTGCGGCGGCGCCGGAGCGATCGCCAGGTTCGCGGTCGATGCCGCGGTCGAGGGCAGGTGGCTGGGCGAATTTCCGTGGGGGACGCTGGTCGTGAACCTCAGCGGCACGTTCGTGCTGGGGCTGATCGTCGGCCTCGGCGCGTCCGACCGAACGATGGAGGTGATCGGCACCGCAACGATCGGGTCCTACACAACGTTCTCCACGTGGATGCTCGAGACACAGCGCCCGGCGGAGGCCGGCGAGAGGTGGTTGGCCTGGCTGAACATCGCGGCCGGGCTGCTGCTCGGGTTCGCGGCGGTCGTGCTCGGACGTCTGCTGGGGGAGGCGCTGTGAGTCAAGCCGAGGAGCGCGTCCAGCACGCAGGGCGCGCCGTGCACGCGCAGCTCGTGCGCCGGCTGGCCGAGGCCGGGCTCGTGACCTCCGAGCTCGTCCCCGCCTCACATGGCCTCAAACCGTCCGCGTCGGGCGCGCGGCTAGCCTGAGCGCTGTCATGAGCGAACGGCCGTTGTGGGCTCCGTGGCGGATCGAGTACATCACCGGTCCGAAGGGCGGGAAGTGCGTCTTCTGCCACCCCGAGGCCGCGCTCGAGCGCGGGACGCACTGCTTCACGATGCTGAACGCGTACCCGTACGCGCCCGGTCACGTGATGGTCGCGCCGTACCGGCACGTGGCCGGGCTCGAGGAGCTCGACGACGACGAGCTGCTCGACATGATGCGGCTGGCGCGGCGCGCGGTGCTCGCGGTCAAGCTGGCGATGGCGCCCGCTGGGTTCAATACGGGGCTCAACCTCGGCAAGGTGGCGGGCGCCGGGATCGCCGAGCACCTGCACATGCACGTTGTCCCCCGGTGGGAGGGCGACTTCAACTTCATGCCGCTGCTCGCCGATACGCACGTGATTCCGGAGGCGCTCGACGCAACGCGCCAGCAGCTGACCGAGGCGCTCAGGAAGCTCGAGTAGGAACCGCGTCGTCGCCCTGTAGGTAATGCTTGCGGGCGAGCTCGATCGTCTCGAGCGCGGCGGCGCGGTCGCCCCAGCCTCTGACCTCGGAGTGGCGGTCGGTGTCGAGGTCCTTGTAGACGTCGAAGAAGTGGGCGATCTCCGCGCGCAGCTGCTTGGGGAGGTCATCGAGGTCATCGATGTGGTTCCACCCCGGATCGCTGCACGGGACACAGAGGATGTGGTCGTCGTCTCCCTTCTCGTCCGACATCCTGAACAGACCGACCACCTTCGACGGGACGATGCACCCCGGAAACGTCGGCTCGGTGCCGCACACCAGCACGTCGAGCGGGTCGCCATCGGGGGCGAGCGTCTCGGGCACGAACCCGTAGTCGGTCGGATATACGACCGATGCCGAGATGAACCGGTCCAGCTTGATCCCGCCGAGCGCCGGGTCGTACTCGTACTTGTTGCGACTTCCCTTCGGGATCTCGACCACGCAGTTGAGCTCGGCTCCGTCCATTACCCCATGATTTCACGGTTAGCGTTCGGAGAACGTCTGGCCGGATCCGGCGCGGCCGTTCGTCGGTCCAGCTATTCTCGCCGAGGGCGATGAGCGCAGCTCGAGCGCGGAAGCGCTCCGAGCGGTGGCATCTCGTCGCCCCGGCTCAGGGGAAGAGTCGCTGCCGCCGAGCGACAGCACATCTCCTTCATCCACGTATACGCATGCGGCATAGAAAGCTGAATCGGACGGGTCGTGGTCTGCGCGCGTTGATCGCGGGCGCGGTCCTCGCAGGCGCGGTCGCCGGGTTGGCGATGGGCGCGAGCAACGGGCGGACGGTCGACACTCCCACCGTTCCCGGGCACCTGCTCCCGGTCCCCCCGGGGGAGCGTCCGCTCGCCGCCGACCACCCGAACGTCGTGTTCATCCTCACCGACGACCTGTCGATGAACCTGCTGCGGTTCATGCCGCACGTCCAGGCCATGGAGCACAGCGGGATGACGTTCCAGAACTACTTCGTCTCGGACTCGCTCTGCTGCCCGTCGCGCTCGTCGATCTTCACCGGCGAGTTCCCCCACAACACGCATGTGTTCACGAACTTCGGACCTGGCGGCGGCTTCCGGGCCTTCTACTCGAACGGCGACCAGCGGCACACGTTTGCCCAGTCGCTACAGCGCGCCGGATACGTGACCGGACTGATGGGCAAGTACCTGAACGGCTACATGGACGTCGGCGGCGTTGCCACCGATGGCTCGCGCGCCCGCATCGTTCGGCCGACGTACGTGCCCCCCGGCTGGAGCGAGTGGGACGTGGCCGGCTGGGGCTATCCCGAGTTCAACTACCGGATGAACGAGAACGGAGCGATCCAGAATTACGGGCGCTCGCCGGACGACTACCTCACCGACGTGCTCACGCGCAGGGGGGTCGGGTTCATCGACCGGGCGGCGTCCGAGCGGCGGCCGTTCTTCCTGGAGCTCTCGACGTTCGCACCCCACAGCCCGTACACACCGGCTCCCCGCGACGCCTCCGACTTCCCCGGGCTGAAGGCACCGCAGCCGCCGAGCTTCGACAAGCTGCCGACCCGCGCTCCGAAGTGGCTCGCCGGCCACCCTCGGCTGACGAACCAGCAGGTCGCGCGGGTCAACCGCGTCTACCGGCTCCGCGCTCAGGATGTCCAGTCGGTCGACCGGATGATCGACCGGATCCAGACGGCGCTGCGGGACAACGGCATAGCGCGCAATACCTACCTCGTGTTCAGCTCCGACAACGGCCTGCACACAGGCGAGTACCGGCTGATGCCCGGCAAGCTGACCGCATTCGACACCGACGTCCACGTGCCGCTGGTGGTCGTGGGTCCCGGCGTGCCGGCCGGAGCCAAGAGCCGCGCGATGGTCGAGAACGTCGATCTCGCGGAGACGTTCTCGCAGATCGCCGGCACCTCGATCGCTGGTGATGGTCAGAGTCTCGTCTCACTGCTTCATGGCCAGTCGGCGCGGGGATGGCGGGACGCGGTGCTGATCGAGCATCACGGCCCGAAGCTCTCGGACCTGGATCCAGACTTCCAGCAGCCGGCCAGCGGCAGCCCATCGACGTATGAGGCGATGCGCACGCCCGGATTCCTGTACGTCGAGTACCGGGACGGCGAGCGGGAGTTCTACGACCTCCGCCGCGACCCGTTCGAGCTGCACAACGTCGCCTTCGAGCTGACCCGGCGCCAGCACCGGCTGCTCCACCGCGAGCTCGGCAAGCTCGAGCAGTGCCACGGGACCAAGGCGTGCTGGGGGGCAATGCACGTGCGGCCGCTGCCGGGCGGCTGAGCGCCAGTCCGCGCGGGCTCGTCCAGATGCCGCCAGGCGCGCTCAGCGGCCACTCGAATCCGCCGATGCTTGCGGACGGGTCCGCTAGTTCATGTCGCCGCGCGAGACCGAGAGGCACGCCTCGCACAGCGGCCACGGCGGGTTCCACGGATAGCCGGTGACGTCCTTGCCGCACAGCGCCGTGTCGGGGTCGGCTTCGCCGACGAGGTGGCACAGCTCCTCGAAGCCGTTGTCGTCGACACCGGGGACGTTCCAGCAGGCCGGGTCGACGGTGGGCGATCGCGGCTTCGTCCGTGTCGGCACGAGCGGAGGATAGCCCCGCTTCGCAGCGGCGTTCAAACGGCGATCCCCTGCAGCTCGAGCCAGCGGGCGACGGGCTCCGGCGGGTGCGGTCCGAACTCGGCGCGCGAGGCGAGCACGAGCAGCTCGACCGGGTCCTCCCCCAGCTGGTCCTGACGCTGTGCGAGGTAGCAGACGAGCGCCCGTGCCACCGCCAGCGCGGGGTCGCCCGTGTCGGACTCCGGCAGCCCGATCTCGTCGTTCAGCCGCTGCTCGACGTCGTCGATCTCGGCGATCGGCTGATCCGCGTCCCCGAACCCCGCGAGCAGCCGCGGAAGCCCGTCGCTCGAGCTGTCGTCGCAGACCTCCACCGCCCTGCGTACCACCTGGGCGAGCGTCGGCGTCTGCGGCTCGGTCGCCATGAGCCTTACCTACCCGCGCCCCCCAGAAACGGAACGAGCGGGCGATGCCCGCTCGTTCTCATGAATCGCGCTCCCCCTGACTGCATTGAAGCCCCAGGACTTACATGTCGTGCCTGGTGGGCATGACACTCCCGGTCCCCGAGAGGACCGAGTAGGGAGCGGTCCGACCGGAAGGGTAGCGCCGCTCAGCCGACGGTGACCGCTTCGGCAAGCAGTTCGTCGGCGACGTGGACGAGGTCGTGGTCGAGATGACCGCAGAGCGCGTCGCGCAGCAGCGCCCGCAGGTGCTCGGAGAGCTCGTGCACGAGCGCGTCACCGCCGTCCTGGCCGGGCGCCAGTCCGGCGATCACAGCCCGCTCGAGCGAGATCGTGCGCGCGGTCCGCTCGGCGAGCGCGGCCCGCTCGTCTGGCTTCCCGCAGATCACCGCGAGCCGCTGAGAGAGCCTCCCGCTCTGCGGCCCCTCGGGCTCGAGCAGCGCCCGCAGCGCCATCAGGTGATCGGTCAGCGTCTCGAACGGCGCGAGCCGCTCGCATCCCATCTCGAACCGGGCGAGCGCCCAGGCGAGCTCGCCGCTTCGCGGCCGCCGCCGGGTCACGAGGTTGGTGAACGCGCGGAGCTCGTCCTCCTGGTCGCCGCGGATCAGTGTCAGCAGCCTCGGCCGGCCGCTACCCCCGAACGGCACCGGCCGCCAAGGTCCGGTGTCGGTCCGTGTCCATGCGAGCGGGCCGAGCGCGTAGCCGCCACGTTCGAACAGCCTCAGCGCGGTCAGCACCCGCCGGAACCGCGTCCGCGCGACGGAGACGGGCGGCCGCGTCGAGCGCTCCTGGCTGGTCGTGAGCATCGCGAGCACCTGCGGCTCCTCGGTCTCGCCCCACACCGCCTCAGATGGCGCGTCGGAGAGCGAGTCGCCGCGAACGAGCGAGAGGCCGTCGCCGAGCGCGAGCTCCGCGGTGCCGTGGTCCAGCGCGATGCCGAGCAGCGGCGCGATCACCACGGCGACCGCCCGGCCGTCGTACAGCGCCCGCTCGAGCTCGGAGTAGGCCAGCTCGAACCGGACCGGGTCGAAGCCGAAGTCGCTGCGGTCCGAGAACACGCGGCCGAGGAACGCGAGCAGCGCGGCGTCGGCGCGCTCGCGGGGCTCGCTCGGGATCCGCGGCTCCCCGCGCTGGGTCAGGTACTCGACGAGCCGCCCGAGGCTCTCGAGCCCCCGCGCCGCCGGCGCGTAGGTCGGCAGCGCCGACAGCATCCCAAGCCGCTCGCCGATGAAGTCGGTGGTCAGCGGCCGGTAGCAGTACAGCGGCACGCTGCCCGGCCGGCCCTGCGTGTCGATCACCTCGAACTCGATCTCGGCGCCGTCCGCGGTCTCCGCGCTCAGCTGCGCGGCCGCGTCAGCGGTGAACGCCTCGAGAATCGAGTGGAGGGTGCGATCGCGCACGGACCGCGATTTCAGCGCGGCCGCTCGATCTCCTGCACGTGTGCGACGTTCTGCGCGTCGTTCGGCATCGTGCTCGGATCGCCCGAGAACCACGCGTCGAGGATCTCCTCGAGCTCGGCGGGGGAGGTCAGTCGGAGGCTCAGCGCCAGCACGTTGGCGTCGTTCCACCGGCGCGCGCCCTCCGCGGTCGCGGCGTCGCCGCACAGCGCCGCACGGATCCCGGCGACCTTGTTGGCGGCGATCGATGCCCCGGTGCCGGTCCAGCACGCGACGATCCCCTGCTCGGCCCGCCCCTCGGCGACGTCGCGGGCGGCCGACTCGCTGGCCCAGGCCCAGTCCGGACGCTCGCCGTCGACGTAGGCGCCGTGGAGGATCGGCTGATGGCCGCGGCGGCGCAGCTCCTCGGGAAGCGCCTCGGCGACCCCCGTCAGCTCATCCGCTGAGACGGAGATCCGCATCGACCTGCGCTCAGGCCGCTGCGACCGCCGGCTCGCGCTCGGGCGCGTCGGTGTCGGGGATGCTCTCGTCCACGTCCTCGCATCCCAACCACTGGCGTCCGTACGTGCGCATGTTCTCGATCATCGGGACCAGCGCCCGGCCCTTCTCCGTCAGCGCGTACTCGACGCGCGGCGGAACCTCTGGGTAGGTCTGGCGCTTCACGATCCCCTCTTCCTCGAGCGCCCGGAGGCGCAGCGACAGGGTCCGCGGGCTGATGCCCTGGAGCGAGCGCTCGAGCTCGCAGAACCGCGAGCGGCCTTCGGCCAGGTCCCGGATCACGAGCAGCGTCCACTTCCCGCATACGATCTCGGCGGTCGCACACACGGGACAAGTGTCCTTTGTAGCCATCCGACCTTCGATTCTAGCGGACGCTTCAGTTGGTGAAGCGTGGGACGCTGCAGCGGATTCGGGCGTTACGCGGCGATGCCGGGCGGGGGCGCGGAGGCCGGGTGCTCGATCGGCGCGGGCTCGGGCGCGAGCTCGACGGGCTCCGCGGCGCGCTCGATCGGCTCCGCGGCGGCCTCGACCGGCTCCGCGGCGCGCTCGCCGCCGCCGAGATCGTCCATCGTCGTGGCCATCCGCCCCTCGGCTGCGACCAGGAGCTTGAAGTCGTGCGGGCTCGAGGCGCACCGCATCGCGTCCTCCATCGACACACGGCCGGCCTGGTAGTGGCGGAGCAGCGCCTGGTCGAACGTCTGCATCCCGTAGTACTCGCCCTCGGCGATCACCTCGCGCAGCCGCCCCGTCTGCTCCGGGTCGATGATCATGTCCCGCGCGCGGCCGGTCATCCGCAGGATCTCGCAGACGGCGACGCGGCCGTCGCCGTCGGGGGTTGGGACGAGGCGCTGCGAGACGACGCCCCTGAGCGTCCCGGCGAGCATCGCGCGCGCCTGGCTCTGCTCGTGCGGCGCGAAGAAGTCGATGATCCGGTTGACGCTCTCGGACGCGTCGAGCGTGTGGACGGTCGAGAGCACCAGGTGACCGGTCTCCGCCGCCGATAGCGCCGTGCGGACGGTCTCCTCGTCGCGCATCTCCCCGATCAGGATCACGTCCGGATCCTGACGGAGCACCCGGCGCATCGCCCGCGCGAACGAGGCGGTATCGATCCCCACTTCGCGCTGGCTGACGATCGAGTTGCGATCGCCGTGCAGGTATTCGATCGGGTCCTCGATCGTGACGATGTGGCGGGCCTTGGTGGCGTTGATCCGGTCGATCACCGCTGCGAGCGTGGTCGACTTGCCCGACCCCGTCGTCCCGGTCAGCAGGATCAGGCCCCGCTCCTCGTCGGCGAGCTGCTCGATCACCGGCGGCAGCCCGAGCTCGGTGAGCGTGCGGACCGCGAACGGGATCACCCGGGCGGCGATCGAGATCGATCCCCGCTGGCGGAACGCGTTCACCCGAAACCGCGCGACCCCTTCGACCGCGTACGAGAAATCCACCTCTCCCGAGGTCTCGAACTCCTCGAGCTTCGCGGGCTGCTCGGCGAGCATCTCCCGGAGCACGCGCTCGGTGTCCTCGGGGTTGAGTCGCTCGTAATCCCCGAGCGGCGCGAGCCGGCCGTGGACTCGCGCGAGCGGATGCGAGCCGACCTTCAGATGAAGGTCCGACCCCTCCGTGCCCACGACCAGCGCGAGCGCCTCGTGAAGATCGAGCATCCCTGGGTTCATCGGCGCTCGTCCCGGCGCGCTTGAAGCGGGCGAACGGGGGCTGGACGGGCCGTTAACGGGACGCGCCCCGCGCGCGCTTGCGGCGCACGGGGCGCTGGTCCCTACGGCTACAGCTCGTTACGCGTCGGGCGTCGCCCGGATCCGCGCAAGGATCGCGCCGACGAGCATGATGATGCTCCCGGCGAGCGTCACGTACACGGCGGTCGAGGCGCTGGCGTGCACGGTGCTGCCGGTGATCTTGAAACCGCTCAACGCGATCGCGGAGATGCCGACGGCAATCACTCCGAACACGTACGCGCCCCACAGAATCCCCTTGCGATGGGTGCTGCGCGCGATCAGCAGGAAGATCGAGCCGATGATCAGCGAGGCGAGGGTGACCTTCGCGCCCCCGGTCGTGTTGATGTACGTCGTGCTCCCGTGCCAGCCGCGGATCACCCACTCCGCCGGCGGATTGAATGCCTTCAGGAACATCCCGACGATCCCGATCACGGTACCGACGAGGGAAACCCCCACCATCGCGTCGGGAAGCGTCACCCGCTTGCTCTTCGTCGCGGTGACAGGCGCGACCGATGCTGCCTCCATGCTGTCCTCCATGAGTTGAAGAAGCCGCGCGCGGCAGTCATTGCGCCCCCGCGGCCCGATTGAGGAACGAGAAGCTATACGTCCTGCATCGCCCTCGCCCTAGGGGAGTACCCCAGAGTTTGCAGGCGGTTTCGCGGGTTGAGGGGGCGCGGCACCCCCGAACGATGTTGCTGGAGTGCGAGATATCGCACTCCAGGAGCAAAGTTCGGCGTCTATGCGACGTCGCGGAGCTTCTGCGCCTCGGCCAGCGACTGCAGCTTCTTCAGCGACTGGTTCTCGATCTGGCGAATCCGCTCACGGGTGACGTTGAACGTGCGCCCGACCTCGTCCAGGGTCCGCGGGTGCTCGCCGCCGAGCCCGTAGCGGAGCTCGAGCACGCGGCGCTCGCGGTAGGACAGGTTCTCGAGCGCCTCACGCAAGGCCTCCTTGGTGAGGATCTCGGCGGCCCGCTCGTACGGCGACTCGGCCCGCTCGTCGGCGATGAACTGGCCGAACTCGGACTCCTCCTCGTCGCCGACCGGCTTCTCGAGCGACACCGGGGCCTGCGCGGAGCGCTTGATCGACTCGACCTCGTCGGGCTCGATCCCGGTGACCTCGGCGATCTCCTCGGCGGTCGGCTCGCGGCCGAGCTCGGTGACGAGCTTGCGCTCGGCCCGCCCGATCTTGTTCAGCTTCTCGACGACGTGGACCGGGATCCGGATCGTCCGAGCCTTGTCCGCGAGCGCGCGAGCGATCGCCTGGCGGATCCACCAGGTCGCGTAGGTCGAGAACTTGAAGCCCTTGCGGTAGTCGAACTTCTCCGCCGCGCGGACCAGCCCGAGCGTTCCCTCCTGGATCAGGTCGAGGAACGGAAGGCCCTGGTTGCGGTAGTTCTTGGCGATCGAGACGACCAGGCGAAGGTTGGATTCGACCATCTTCTGCTTGGCGTCGAGGTCGCCGCGCTCGATCCGCTTGGCGAGATCGACCTCCTCCTGGGCCGTCAGCAGCCGGACCTTGCCGATGTCCTTCAGGAACAGCTGAAGCGAATCGGTTGTCATGTCCGGCTTGAGGTCGAGCGTCGTCTTCGCCTTGCGTCGCCCGCGCTTGTCGGGGGCACGCTCGGGCTCGTTCGCGCCGATCGCCGGGTCGAGCTCTTCGACGAGCTCGATCTCGGCCCGCTCGAGGAAGCCGTGCAGCTCCTCGACGTCAGCCTCGTCGAGATCGAGCTCGGACACCGCGCCGGAGATCTCGGCGTACGTCAGCACGCCGAGCTGCTGGCCGCGGTTGACGAGTCCCTTGATCTCTTCGAGTTCTTGGAGTTCCGCTACAGACATCTGAAGTTCCGTTTCCAGTCGTTCACGCCGGCGTTGGGGCCAGGCCGGTCGAGGAGGTCAAAAGGCGGTCCGCAGCCTCCAGGGCGCAGACCCGCCAGTAAAACGCGAGTATAAGGCTATCTTTTTTGAAGTCAAAGGATCGAAAGGCGCGGAGTCCGACGTATGTTTGGCCGCCAAGGCGTTCTCTCAGAGGAGCCTAGGAGGTGGTGAGAGATGTTTTCGGCATTCCGCTCAAACTCTTTACGTACAACGGGCCAGACCGTTTCAACTTGCGTTCGAATTGTTTAACGCCTGAGGGCGCCAGTCGGATCGCATGCGATGATTGAGCGCAGATGAACGAGGAGCGCCCAAGCGACCTTCTGAGCGGGCTCCCGCGCACCCGCCCGCACCGCCGGAGCGACAAGCGCGGCGCCGCTGCCGGGGGCACAAAGCAGCCCGCGGCAAGCAAGGCGGCTGCAAAGCCAACGGCCTCCACGGCGAAGCCGACCCCCGCCGAGACCCCGAAGCCCAAGCCGAAGCGGGCGCCCGCGCGGTCCCGCACGACCGCGCGCAAGCCCGCGCGGCGCTCTGCTGACACGCCGATGCGCCAGCCCGCCCAGCCCCGCGGCATCCCCTCGGCCCGCCGCGCCTCGAAACGCAAGCCGGCGCCCGCGACCGGTGCCGAGCTGGTCGGCACCGCGGTCCAGGCGGTCGGCGAGCTCGCCGAGATCGGGGTGGCGCTCGGGGCCCGTGCGCTTCGCAACGCGCTCGGCCGCCTCCCCCGGCCCTAGGCCGGACCCCGCCCGCGGCCGGACCCCCCAAACCGGTGGCTCGCGGTAGCCACCGTCTCCGCTTACGCCGACGTTACGTATACTCCGCCGCTGTCCAACGCCGAGCGGTCTTTCGTCCGCGAAAGGCCGGCGGGGGAACCACTTGCGGTCCGATCGGGCCGCAGGGGCGAATCGGCCCACCAGGGGTCGTAGCGCGAACAGCGCGAGCCCGTCAGCTCACCCCGTAGGCACAGGCAACAGAGGGACCGGAACCGAACGTGATTCGTCGTCGCGCGAACAGACATTTCGTAGCCATGGTGTGCGCCTGCGCCGCAGCGCTGGCCGTGCCCGCGCTGGCGCTGGCCGGCTCGGGCGGCGGCGGCCTGTCGGCCCCGGCCGGGTCCCAGAGCAGCGCCAACTCGGGTAGCGCCGCCGCGGGCAACTCCGGCACCCCCGGCAGCACCCAGCCCGGCAACGTCTCGGTCACCTCGACCGCAGGCGGGATGAGCATCGTCACCCGCTCCTCCGCGTTCCTCGCGAACGGGCTGAAGTTCTCCGGGACCGCGCCGTCGCAGGACGCCGGCAAGACCATCGCGATCGAGCGCTCGGGCCACCAGACCAACTGGACCTGGGCTCCGACCGTGCAGGCGCGAGTCGCCGGCGACGGGAGCTTCTCGGCGGTCTGGAAGACGAATCACATCGGCAAGTTCTCGATCCGCGCCGTGCTCTCCAGCGGCCAGCCCAGCGGCGCGACCACCTCCGCGGACTCCTCCGACTGGCCGACCGTGACGGTGATCGTGTACCGGCCGTCCGTCGCCAGCTGGTACGGGGACGCGGGCTCGACCACGGCCTGCGGCCAGGTGCTCCACAAGAACACGCTCGGCGTCGCCAACAAGACGCTTCCGTGCGGGACGCAGGTCGCCTTCTACTACCAGGGCAGGACGATCACCGTCCCGGTGATCGACCGCGGGCCCTACGTCAACGGCCGCGACTGGGACCTGACCCAGGCCGCCGCCAAGCTGTTGAAGATCGACGGCGTCGCCACCGTAGGCGCCGTCTCGCTGCCGCGCCAATCCTCCTCCTAGCGGCGACCCTGAGCTAGACCTCGGTCCCGCCCGCCGCCGCCGCGAGCATCGACCGCTCGGCGGCCTCGAGCAGCGCCTCCGCGTGCTCGCCGTCCTCCCCCAGGACCGAGACGCCGACACTGGCGATCAGCGGCGCTCCGCGCCACCCGGGCCCCGCCCGCACCGCGGCGTCCACCGACGCGCCGAGCGCGTCGGCCCCCTCGCGGCCCAACCCGGGAGCGACCACCCAAGCGCGGGCGTCGCCGTCGTCGACGACGACTCGCTCCGCCCCGGCGGCGGTCCGGATCGCGGCCCGGAACTCGTTCAGCAGCCGGGCGACCGATTCGGCGTCCTCGACCATCGAGATCCGCCCGGCGTCGACCAGCTCCGCCAGCAGCAGCGCCAGCGGCTCGCCGGCCGCGCTGGCGCGCGCGACCGCGTCCTCGAGCGTGCCGGGCCACGCGGGCGCCGGCGCCCCCTGCACCGACTCGATCACGAGCGCCAGCCGCTCGCCCAGGTCCCACACCTGATCTGGGGCCGCTTCCGGCCACGCCGCCCGCAGCGCGCTCCAGAGCACCGCCCGGAGCTCGTCAAGCGAGCCCGCAAGCCCGCTCCACGCCGGGCCGAGCCGCGAGAGCTCCTCGTCGGACCCGAGCGCCCGGACTGCGGCGGCGCACACGGGTGTCGCCTCGCGCGCCCAGTCGCGGCCGGCGATCGCCGGCGCCTCCGACAGCGGCTGCGCCTCGATCAGGCCGACAAGCCAGCCCTTGGCGAGCCGCTCGGCGTCGCCGGCGAGCTGCTCGAGCGGGGCCTCGGGGACGGGCCTGGGGGGTCGCCGCCGGGGCGTCGCGGGCTGCACCCCACGCTTGTACCAACCGCCCCGGTCGTCGCCCGCGACAATCTCGGTCGACAATGTCCACCGTGCCCAGTCCGATGATCCCGATCGCCGAGGCGCGGGCGCGCGTGCTTGAGGCGGTGACGCCATTCGAGCCGGAACGCGTCGCCGTGACCGCCGCGCTCGACCGGGTGCTCGCCGAGGACGTCGTCGCCACGACCGACGTGCCGCCGTTCCCGTCCTCGGCGATGGATGGGTACGCGCTCGAGCCCGGACCCGCCGATCGCGAGCTCCGACTCGTCGGCGAGTCGCGCGCCGGCGCCCCGGCCGACCGCGCCCCGCAGGCGGGCGAGGCCATCCGGATCTCGACCGGCGCCGCGGTGCCGGCCGGCGTGACCGCCGTGATCCGCCAGGAGGACACCGAGGAGCAGGGCGACACCGTGCTGGTGCGGGCCGCCGTCGAGCTCGGAGAGAACATCCGCCCTGCAGGCGAGGTGATGACTCGCGGGACGGCCGTGCTGAGCAGCGGGACGACGCTCCGCGCGGCCGAGCTCGGCGCAGCCGTGACCGCCGGCGTCGGCACCGTGCTCGTCGGCCGCCGGCCGCGCGTCAAGGTGCTCAGCACCGGCGACGAGCTCGTCGACGCCGGCGAGCCGCTCCGGCTAGGGGAAATTCACAACTCCAACGCGCCGATGCTGACCGCGCTCGCGGCGCATGCCGGGGCGCTCACCGCTCCTGCGGGCCGGCTTCCCGACGAACGCGCCGCGACGGAGGCCGGGCTCGGCGACGCGCTCGAGTCGGCCGACGTGGTGATCGTCTCGGGCGGGGTCTCGGTCGGACCCCACGACCACGTCAAGCCGGCGCTCGCGGCGCTCGGCGTCCGGGAGATCTTCTGGCGGGTCGCGCTCAAGCCGGGCAAGCCGACGTGGTTCGGAGCGCGGGACGGCAAGCTCGTGTTCGGGCTGCCCGGAAACCCGGTCTCGGCGGCGGTCACGTTCGCGCTGTTCGCCGCGCCGGCGCTCGCCGCGCTCCAGGGCGCCGCGGACGCGTCGGCCGAGCGCCACGTGCCGCTGGGCTCCGCGGTCCGCTCGAACTCGGACCGCGAGCAGGCGATCCGCGTCCGGCTCGAGCCGCGCGACGGGACCGTCGTGGCCGTGCCGAACGGCCCCCAGGGCTCGCACGTGATCACGTCGCTGCTCGGCGCCGACGCGCTGGCGCTGATTCCCGCGGGACGCGGCGAGCTGCCCGCCGGGACGGTGGTGGCGCTCGCTCCGCTACCGCGCTGACAGACTCCGCGCCGTGATCGGATTCGTAGCTGCGATCGTCGCGCTCGTGGGGCTGGTCGCGGCGGCCAGGCACCGCCGGCGGCGGCTGCCCGCCCGGGCCGTGATCGTCTCCCCGCCGCGGTCGACAGTGATGGCATCGGACGGCGCGGTCCGGTCGGCTCAGTCCGCCGAGCTGACCCTCCCCCGCGCCGAGCTCGACCGGATCTGGAACGCGCCGAACCTCGAGAACCTCGGCCGCACCTACTGGCGGTTCCTCTCCCGGGTGACGCTCGGGTTGATCCGCGTCCGCTACGGCGCCGACGAGCGCCGCGTCGTATTCCTCGCGCGGCCGTTCACGCTGCTGCGGTTCGAGGCTCCCGAGTACACGTTCGAGCCAGACGAGGGCACGATCAAGTGGCGGATCCGGGACGGGCTGCTGGTCTCGCGCGGCGGCCGCGGCTGCGGATTCCTGGCGATCAACGTCACCCGCCTCGACGACGGCGTCGACGACGGGCAGGCGCGCGTCCGGATCGAGGTCGAAGTCGCCAACTTCTACCCCGCGATCGCCGAGAGCTTCTCGACCCCGGTGTACGAGGCGACGCAGTCCTCGCTCCACGTGCTGGTGACGCACGCATACCTGCGCTCGCTGGCGACGCTCGACCTCGCCCGCTCGAAGGTCGGCCGCCTGCGTGGCGAGGACAGCTAGCCGTAGCGGATGCCGGTCAGCGCGCGGAGCTTGGCGCGGTCGTGGCTGGCGGAGATCCGCCGCACCGTGCCGGAGCGCGATCGCATCACCAGTGACTCGGTGGTCGCGCCGCGGCCGCCCTGGTAGCGGACTCCCTGGAGCACGTCGCCGTCGGTCACGCCGGTCGCCGAGAAGAACACATCGTCGCCCTTCACGAGGTCGTCGGCGGTCAGCACCCGCGTCAGGTCGTAGCCAGCGTCGAGCGCCGCCTGGCGTTCCTCGTCGTTGCGGGGCCACAGGCGGCCGAGCTGAGCGCCGCCGATGCACTTGATCGCGGAGGCCGAGATCACGCCCTCCGGGGTGCCGCCGATTCCCCACAGCAGGTCGACCGGCGTGTTGTCGCTGACGGCGAGCATCGCCGCCGCGACGTCGCCGTCGGTGATCAACCGGACTCGCGCGCCGGCCTCGCGCACCTCGCGCATCGCCTCGTGGTGGCGCTCGCGGTCGAGCATCACGACCATCACGTCCCGGATGTCGACCCCCTTGCGGTCAGCGACGAGCTGCAGCGTCTCGGGCAGGGGGCGGTCGAGGTCGAGCAGGTCGGCGATCTCGGGACCGCCCGCGATCTTCTCCATGTACAGGATCGGGCCCGGGTCGAACATCGCGCCGCGCTCGGCGAGCGCGATCACCGCGATCGCGTTCGGCATCCCGAGCGCCGTCAGCCGCGTTCCCTCGAGCG
Organism: uncultured Solirubrobacterales bacterium; assembly: GCA_963788565.1. Taxonomy (GTDB): domain Bacteria; phylum Actinomycetota; class Thermoleophilia; order Solirubrobacterales; family Solirubrobacteraceae; genus Palsa-465. Next base: position 74,969 of record CAWBHJ010000006.1, read on the forward strand.
GGTCGACCGCGATGTCCACCTCCGGCGGGCTTCCGTCGCCGATCTGCTCGCCGTTGTAGAGCATCGGCGCCTCGTCCTTCTCCCCCTCGCCGATCACCACGACTCCGTCCATCGAGACTGTCTCGAGCACGGTGCGCATCGCGTCGACCGCGGCCTGATCGGCGCCCTCCTTGTCACCGCGGCCGACCATCCGCGCGGCGGCGAGCGCCGCCGCCTCGGTCACCCTCACCAACTCGAGCGCCAGGTTGCGGTCGGGACGCGCGGCGCTCACAGAACGCCGGGAGGTTGTCGTTTCGGTGCGGACTCGCGTGCGCGCCACGCCGAGCCGCCGACCATCAACAGCCCCCCGATCAGCGCGACGTACCAGCCCCACGAGAGCCCGATTTCGGACGGGGGCTCTCCGGGCCTGTCGATCACGCCGAGGAACAGGGTCAGGACGATCGCGATCACGGCGGTCACGGCGGTCATCTCCCCGCGCGGCCACGCCAGCTTGTACCCGCGGACGATGATCCAGGCGAGGATCAGTGGCGCAATCGCCCCCAGCAGGAACAGGTAGCGGAGCACCGTCAGGCTCTCCCAGCCGGTGCAGGTCGTGTTCGGTCCCTTGCAGCTGTTGAGGTGGGTGAACACGTTGCCGAGCGTGTACCAGGGCAGAAAAATCGAGATGCCGAGCAGCAGCCCCCCGAAACAGGCGATGATCTCCCCTCGGTGCAGCGCCTTCAGATCCATCCGGCGGCCAGCCTAGCCAGTTTGGCGGCCGCCGGCATCAGACTGCCCTGCTAGGTTCGGCCGCCGGGTGGAGTTTCGCCAGCTTCTTCCAGAGCCGGATCGGGTTGACGTCGGTGCGCTTCTGGCTGCACTCGACCTCGCCGGCGCCGCGGGCTCCGAGCGTCCGTACATCGTCGCGAACTTCATCGCGAGCGTCGACGGCAGAGCGACGTTCAGGGGCAAGTCAGGAGCGCTGGGAGACCCCGCCGACCGGGTCCTGTTCCACGGGCTGCGGGAGCAGGTGGACGCGGTGTTCGCCGGTACCCGGACGCTGATGATCGAGCGCTACGGGCGGATCATCCGCGATCCCGACGCGCGCCGCCTTCGCGAGCAGCGGGACCGCACCCCGGAGCCGCTGGCCGTGGTCGTCAGCCGCAGCGGCGAGGTGCCGTTCGACATTCCGCTGTTCGCGGAGCCCGAGGCCCGGGTCGCGCTGTTCTGCTGCGTGCCGGTCGACGTCTCCGAGGCCACCGCCCGGGTCGATCTCGTCGAGCTCGACCCGGGTGAGCTCACGATGACGACCGTGATGAGGCACCTGCGCAAGGATTTCGGGATCCGCTCGCTGCTGTGCGAGGGCGGCCCGACCGTGTTCGGATCGCTGCTGGACGAGCGCCTCGTCGACGAGCTCTTCCTGACGCTCGCGCCGAAGCTCGTCGGCGGCGGGCCGTCGCCGACGATCTCGAACGGCCCGGAGCTGATGGAGCTTCAGCCGACGGAGCTCGTCTGGGCGCTCGAGAACGACGGCGCCCTGTATCTGCGCTACGGGCTGCGCTAAGGCGCGGTTCACCAGATGGTTTCGATTGCCCGGCAGACGGGGATGCGAGAATGAATCAGATGACAGGCCCGAGCACAATCCGGGCAGACCCATCACAGGGCAGCGAGACCGACGTGTTGGAGGCGCTCGCGGAAGCCCGCGAGCGCACGTTCGCGCTGGTGGCGTCGGTGTCCGATCAGGATCTCGAGCGAGTCCACTCGACGCTGATGAGCCCGCTGGTCTGGGACCTCGGGCACATCGCGGCGTTCGAGGACCTGTGGCTCGTGCACCGCTTCGGCGACAGGCCGATGCTGCGGGCTGAGCTGGTGGACGTCTACGACGCGATGGAGACGCCGCGCGCCGGGCGCGGTGAGCTGCCGTTCCTGCGGCCTCTCGAGGCCCGCGAATACCTCGCGGAGGTGCGTGCCTGCGCGCTCGAGCTCGTGGAGCGCCGCGGGATCGGCGACGGCATCCTGCACGAGCTGGTGCTGCGCCACGAGCAGCAGCACAACGAGACGATGCTGCAGACGCTCCAGCTCGCGCGGCTGGCGGACTACGAGCTCCCTGCCGGACCCGGGCTCCCCGCGGGGCCCGAGCCGGCCCTGACCGGTCTCGAGATGATCGAAATTGAAGCCGGCGAGTGCATCGTCGGCGCGCCGCCCGAGGGGTTCGCGTACGACAACGAGCGCCCCCGGCACCTCACCGACGTCCGCCGGTACCTGATCGCGCAGTCCCCGATCACCAACGCGACCTACCTCCACTTCGTCGAAGGCGGCGGCTACGAGCGCCGCGAGTGGTGGTCGGACGAGGGCTGGGCTTGGAAGGAGGAGTACGACATCACCAGACCTGCAGGATGGACGGCGGACCGGGGCGCCGAATGGCGCCTCGGCAGGCTCGAGCCGCTTGCGCCCAACCGGCCCGTCGTCCACCTTTCCTGGTTCGAGGCCGACGCCTTTGCTCGCGCTCATGAGGCTCGCCTCCCCACCGAGATCGAGTGGGAGAAGGCGGCGACCTGGGACCAGGAGCAGGGCCTCGCAGTGCCCTATCCCTGGGGGGACGAACCGGCCGTCCCCGGCCTTCATGCGAACGTGGATCAGTTGGGACGGGGCCCCGCGCCGGCAGGTGCTTACCCCGCTGGCAGCTCGCCCGCGGGGTGCCTCGGGATGATCGGCGACGTCTGGGAATGGACGTCGTCGGTGTTCGACCGCTACGACGGCTTCACGCCGTACCCGTACCGGGAGTACTCCGAGCCGTTCTTCGGAGCCGGCTACAGGGTTCTGCGCGGCGGCTCGTGGGCCACTCGGCCCCGGGTCGCGACGCCGACCTTCCGCAACTGGGATCACCCACAACGGCGACAGATCTTCTCGGGTCTGCGGATCGCGAGGGACCTATGAAGCAAGTTCTCGACAGGGCCGACATCACCATCCGCTCATGCGTGTCCGAGACCGAGGAGCGGGTGCTGGCCGACGACGTGCTCGACGGCCTCACCCGGCCGTTCAAGGAGCTTCCGCCGAAGCACTTCTACGACGCCCGCGGCTCGGAGCTGTTCGAGCAGATCTGCGAGCTGCCCGAGTACTACCCGACCCGCACTGAGGTGCAGATCCTCACCGACCGCGCCGAGGAGATCGTGGAGTTGACGGGCGCCGGAGAGCTCGTCGAGCTCGGGTCGGGCTCCGCCGACAAGGCGCGGATCCTGCTCGACGCGATGGCGGCCGCGGGCACGCTGCGCCGCTACATCCCCTTCGACGTCTCTCAGCAGGCGCTCCAGCAGGCCGCCGAGCAGCTCGTAGCCGAATACGACGGGCTCCAGGTCGACGGCGTGATCGGCGACTTCGAGCGCCACCTCGAGAGCGTGCCGGAGCGCGACGGCGGGCCGCGGATCGTTGCCCTGCTGGGCGGCACGATCGGCAACTTCCCGCCTGGCAGCCGCCGCCGGCTGCTGCGGGGAATCGGCGGGCTGCTCGGCCCCGAGGACCGGCTGCTGCTCGGGACCGACCTCGTCAAGGACCCGGCCGTGATCGAGGCCGCGTACGACGACTCGGCCGGGATCACCGCGGAGTTCAACCGCAACGTCCTGCACGTGATCAACCGCGAGCTCGACGCCGACTTCACCCCCGCCGACTTCGACCACGTCGCGTTCTTCGACCGCAAGCACGAGTGGGTCGAGATGCGGCTGCGGGCGCGGAGCCCGCAGACCGTGACGGTTGGGTCGCTCAGCCTCAACGTGGAGTTCGAGGCGGGCGAGGAGCTCCGCACCGAGATCAGTGCGAAGTTCACCCGGACGCGACTCGAGAACGATTTCCACGCGGCCGGCCTCCGTCTGGACCGGTGGTTCACCGATCCAGACTCTCTCTTCGCGCTGTCACTCGCCGCGCCTCGATAGGGTTCCGCGCCGTGCGGATCGAAGGCAGCGGCACGTTGGTCGCCGGCGGAGCCTCAGGGCTCGGCGAGGCGACCGCTCGCCTGCTTCAGGGCCGCGGCGCCGCGGTCGTGATCGCGGACCTCAACGAGGAGAAGGGCAATGCCCTCGCCGACGAGCTGGGCGCCCGCTTCGTGCGCGCCGACGTGACCGACCCCGAGCAGGTGCAGGAGGCGGTCGCCGCGGCCGCGTCGGCGCCCGGCGGCCTCCGGATCAGCGTCTGCTGCGCCGGAATCGGCTGGGCCGAGCGAACCGCGTCGTCCCGCGGACCGCACTCGCTGCAGCCGTTCGAGACCGTGATCCGGGTCAACCTGATCGGCACCTTCAACGTGCTGCGGATCGCCGCGGCCGCAATGCTCGACACCGAGCCGCTCGACTCCGGTGAGCGCGGCGTCTGCATCAACACTGCCTCGATCGCGGCGTTCGACGGCCAGATCGGACAGATCTCGTACTCGGCCTCGAAGGGCGGAATCGTCGGGATGACGCTGCCCGCGGCGCGCGACCTCGCGCGTAGCGGGATCCGCGTGTGCACGATCGCGCCCGGCCTGTTCGACACGCCGCTTCTCGCCGGCCTGCCCGAGGAGCACCGCCAGGTGCTCGCGGCCACGATCCCCTACCCGCCGCGGCTCGGCCTACCCGACGAGTACGCCGCGCTCGCCGCCCAGATCGTCGAGAACCAGATGCTCAACGGCGAGACGATCCGGCTGGACGGGGCGCTACGGATGGCGCCGAAGTAGAGCACGCCCGACGATCGGAGGAACGATGGAGCTGGAGCTCAAGCAGAAGAGCACGATGTCTCGCGAGGCGGCCGCTCAGCGGCTGCACGAGATCGCGGACGAGCTGGGTTCGGAGAACGACATCCGGCTCGAGCGAGACGGCGCCACGGTGGTGGCGAAGGTCCCGGACGAGGTGACGCTCAAGATCGAGTTCGAGGTCGACGGTGACGAGACCGAGTTCGAGATCGAATTGACCTGGTGAAGGCGGCCCCCGCCGGCTCGGCCGCTCAGCTCACGGCGTGAACACCGACGTGTGGCACGGCTTGCCGCCGCACACGTCGACGAACTTCCCGTTCGGCTCGAGGAAGTCCGAGATCTGGGTCTGGGCCGAGGGCGTCTTGCGCGGATCCTCGTGCGGGTCGATGTTGTTGTGCGCTTTGACCGGCGGGATGTTCCCGACCGGCGGCGGCTGAACCCGTCCGGGGCCCGAGTCCCACATCTCGATCACGGACCCGTTGGACCCATGCTGGCCGATCGCCGGGATCCCGAACAGCAGGTTCCGATCCCGCGAGCGGTCCGAGTCGAGCGCGGGCTCGTAGGCAGACGCGCCGATCGTCCGCGCCTCGGCGGCGCCGGCGTAGATGCTGACCTGGAAGTCGCCGTACGAGTTCTGCATCAGCACCGTGTGGGACGGGGTGCCGGGCAGCGGATCCGTCGTCATGTGCTGTGCGTAGCCGTCGGGGTCGCCGCGGTCCCAAAGCTGCTGCAGCAGGTCGGTGATCACCGGGTACAGGGACGGGTCGGGATAGCTGACGTCGAGCAGCTTCTTGAAGATGGCCGTCGGGCCTCCGAAATCGGTGCTCCGCTGGATCAGCATGTTGCCGTAGTCGATTCCGGTGACACCGATCACCGCGCGTTTCCAGTCAGGAGCGACCGCGGTCGCCAGCCCGCCTTCGATCCCGCCCTGGCTGTTGCCGTCGTAGTACAGGTGCGAGGTGTTGAGCACCGAATGTCCGCCCGACTGGAACGCGGAGTTGGCCGCGAGGCCCTGTGGGTTCAGCACGAGGCGGCCGAGGAGCAGCGTGTTCAGCACGCCCTGCTGGAGGCGGTCGACGAGCACCGGGAACAGGTTCAGGTTCGTGACTGCCTCACCGGCAAGGGCCGTGTCGTCCTCGGCGAGGCCCCACCAGTTGGTCGCGCAGACGACGATGTTGAAGCGGGTTGCGAGAGCCGTGACCCAGCTATCTGTCACCTCGTCATCGCTGCCGAGCAGCCCGTGCCCGTACAGCGAGAGCCGCGCCGGATGCGACGGCGAAGCGGACGCCGGCACGATGCACTCGAATGGCGCGGTCGCGACGTTGCCGGGGATCTGCGTGGGCAGCGCGTCGGGCTTTGTCGAGCTGTAGTGGAAGCCGGTGGTGGCGGAGTCGCCGCAGGTGATCAGGTAGCACGGCGCCTGGAAGCTGCCCTTCACCACGCGGATCGTCGGGTCCGACGGCAGCGGCACGTTGCTCGTCACCGTGAACCCAGGGGCGCGTCCCTCGACCTTGCCGTCCGCGAGGTTGTGATCGCCTAGCTGCGCGAACGCGTTGTTGCGGATCGACAGCAGCCGCGAGGTGAGGCTCTTCTCCGAGCCGACGGTGAAGTCCCAGGCCTCGTAGAGCGACCCCCGCTCGATGCCGGCGCGGGTGAGCGAGGTGAAGATCTTCGCGTAGCGACCGCGCTGCGAGCGCTCGTTCGGCGGCAGCGGCCTGTTGTCGCGGAGTGTCTTGAACCACGCCGGCGGGGCGATGATGTTGCCGTCGGCGTTGCGCAGCCGACGGAGCGCGACGACGAACGTGTGGCCCTCGGCCAGCTCCTTGCCGGGGACGATCATCAGGTTCCGCGTCTGCGGCGTCTTCGCGTTGGCGTCGATCTCGGTGTAGATCAGCTGGCGCTGGCCGGTCGTCTCGTCGATCACGACGATCGGCGCGTCCTTGGCAAACGCCTTGCTCATGTCCAGCAGCCCGACCGAGCCCGTCCGCTGGAAGGCCCGCGCGTTGTCAAGCCCCGGGACGTGGACGACCATCGCGCTGCCCGGGCTGAAGCCGTCGTTGCGGTTGTAGTCCGCGGGGCTGATCCGCTGCCCGTGGGCGCTCACCGGCATCGCGCCTGCAGGCAACGCAACGCGCAGCCCGGTCGCGCTCGCCGGGTCCGGGCGCGTGTACAGGTTGTTCGGGAACGGCAGCAGGCACGGGGTCCGTGCGAACGGCTGACAGTCGGCGGCGGGCTTCGCCGTCGTCGCCGCGCCCGCGCTCGAGATCAATACCGCCGTTGTCGCCAGCGCCGCGAGCACGGCGGCGCTCAGCCCCATCACGATTCTCCGTGCCACGGGCCCTATAACACCAGCTTCACCGGATCGGAGCGGTGCCCTCACGCGTCGACCGGCGCCGGCCCGCGCGTGCCAACGGTCGCGCCCGCGCTCGCGGTGATCACCAGCGCGATGCCGACGAGCTCGACCGCGCTCAGGCTCTGGCCGATGACGATCAATCCCGCGAGCGCCGCCATCGCCGGCTCGACGCTCATCAACACGCCGAACGCCTGCGGGCGGATCCGGCGCAGCGCCTCGAGCTCGAGCGAGTATGGGATCACCGAGCTCAGCAGCGCGACGCCCAGTCCGGCCGCGAGCAGCGACGGGTGCAGCAGCTGGCTGCCGGCGTCGGCGAGCCCGAACGGGATCAGCGGCAGCGTCGCGATCGCCATCGCGATCGCGAGCCCGTCGCCGCCGCGGAAGGCGCGGCCGACGCGGGCGTTGAGCAGGATGTACGCCGCCCAGAAGCCGCCTGCGACGAGGGCGAGCACGATCCCCAACCCGTCCGAGGCGCCGAAGCCGCCGAGCAGCGCGACCCCGGCCGCCGCGAGCAGGGCCCAGAGGACGTCGAGCCGGCTACGCGAGCCGGCGAGCGCAACGCCGAGCGGGCCGACGAACTCGAGCGTGACCGCGACCCCCAGCGGGATCCGGTCAAGCGCCTCGTAGAACGTCAGGTTCATGAACGCGAGCGCGAGCCCGAACAGCGCCGCCAGCCGCAGCTCGCGTGGCCCGTGCGCGCGTGGCTTCGGCCGCCAGATCGCCCACAGCACGATCGCCGCGAACAGGACCCGCACGAGCACGGTCCCGGCGGGGCCGAGATGCACGAACAGCTTCGTCGCGAACGCGGCCCCGACCTGGACCGAGGCGATTCCGACCAGTACCAGCCCGGGGGCCGGTACGCGGTCGAAGAACTGGTTCAGTTGAGCCGCTCGACGAGCATCGCCTGCCCCATCCCGCCGGCGACGCACATCGATTCGATCCCGTAGGTCCCGTCGACCGCGGTCAGTCCGTTGAGCAGCGTCGTCATGATCCGGGCGCCGGTCATCCCGAACGGATGGCCGAGCGCGATCGCGCCGCCGAACGGGTTGAGCTTGTCGTCCGGAATCCCGAGCTCCTCCTTGCAGGGGACGATCTGCGCGGCGAACGCCTCGTTGATCTCGACGATGTCGACGTCATCGATCTTGAAGCCGGTCGCCTTCAGCAGCGCCTGGATTGCGGGGATCGGGCCGAGGCCCATGATCTCCGGCCGGATCGCCGCGACGGTCGACGCGATGATCCGCGCCTTCGGCTTCAACCCGAGGCTCTTCGCCTTCTCCTCAGACATGATTAACACCGCGGCCGCGCCGTCGTTCAGCGGGCAGGCGTTGCCGGCGGTGACGGTACCGTCGGGTTTGAACGCGGGCTTCAGCTTTCCCAGGACCTCGAGCGTGGTACCCGCCCGCGGGCCGTCGTCCTTGGTGACGACCGTCTCGGGCACGTCGATCTCGTTGCCCTCCTTGTCGACGTCCTTGTGCGCAGCCACCGGCACCCCCACGATCTCCTTGTCGAAGTGACCGGAGTCGCGCGCCTCGACGGCGCGATTCTGGGAGATCACGGCCCACTCGTCCTGCTGCTCGCGCGTGACCTTGCAGCGGTCGGCGACGTTCTCGGCGGTCAGCCCCATCGGGATGTAGACGTCGTAGGCCGAGCCCTCGGACCCGTTCAGCATCGGGTTCTTGGCCTCGTCGGGGATCCCGGCGCCCAGCCCCGCGCGCGACACGGCCTCGACGCCGGCGGCGATGTACTGGTCGCCCTCGCCGGACTTGATCGCGTGGAACGCCATCCGGATCGTCTGCAGCGAGGACGCGCAGAAGCGGTTGACGGTGCACGCGGGCACGTGATGGTCGAGGCCGGCCAGCAGCGACGCGTTGCGCCCGACGTTGTAGCCCTGCTCCCCGATCGAGGAGGCGGCGCCCATCATCACGTCGGCGGTCTCCGAGAAATTGACCTCGGGGTTGCGCTCGATCAGCGTGCGGATCGGGAGCGCGGCGAGCTCGTCGGCGCGAACGGTCTTCAGCGACCCCTTGAGCGCGCGCCCGATCGGCGTGCGGATGGCGTCGACGATCACTGCTTCTGGCATCAGCATCTCCTAGGTGGGGGGCCGGGATGCTAGAGGGCCACTAGAGCCCTAGGCCACGAACGCCCTTCTCATCCCACCCGAGATGGTGGGCGAGTTCGTGGCGAAGCGTTCGCGTGACCTGGGCCTTGAGCAGGTCCGGGTCGTGGCCGAAGTCGCGCAGCAGCGTGTCGCGGAAGATCACGATCCGGTCGTGGAAGTAGTCGTGCGCGACCGTGTCGCCCTGGTAGAGGCCGTACGCGCGCTGGCGGCGGCCGCCGTCGGAGACGACGACCGCGACGTGCTCGAGCGCCCGGTGGAACTCGAGCGGCAGATCGTCGACCGCGGCGCGGACGAGTGCGTTGAAGTCCTCCTCGCGGTACGGGTCGAACAGGTCGTCGTCCTCGTCCTCGAGGTGCGCCTCGTAGTCCTCGCTGTCACCCCACGAGTCGTTCGCCGCGAGCCGCTCTGCCCGCTCGACGATCGCGTCGAAATCCTCCTCGGACTCGGGGTCCTGCCAGCCGGCGAGCCGTACCAGCGCGAACGCGACCGCGCCGCCGATGATCACCGCCCCGGCGCCGAACACGGCGATCCCCTGCAGCAGCCTGACCGGGAACGAGTCGCTGAACCCCGCGATCAGGCTCACCGCCCCGAGCCCAACCGTGAGCGCCGCCAGCGCGGAGAACAGGATCCGGCGCAGGGTTGGCGGCTGGGAATTCATCGCTACCTCATCGTCCTCGCGATCACGAGCCGCTGGATCTCGTTCGTGCCCTCGTAGATCTGGGTGATCTTCGCGTCGCGCATCATCCGCTCGACCGGGTACTCCTTGACGTAGCCGTAGCCGCCGAGCACCTGGACCGCCTCGACGGTGACCTTCATCGCGACGTCGGAGCAGAACAGCTTCGCCATCGCCGAGTACTTGCCGATGTCCTGGTCGCCGCGGTCGACCTTCGAGCACGCCTGGTAGAGCAGCTCGCGCCCGGCGGCGCACTGGGTCTCCATGTCCGCGAGCTTGAACTGGATCGCCTGGAACGAGTTGATCGGCTTGCCGAACTGACGGCGCTCGCGCGCGTAGGAGGCCGCGTAGTCGGTCGCGCCCTGAGCGATCCCGAGCCCCTGCGCGGCGACCCCGAGCCGTGAGCGATCGAGCGTCGCCATCGCGACCTTGAAGCCCTCACCCGGTTCGCCGAGCACGTTCTCGTTCGGCACGCGGACGCCGTCGAATACCGGCTGGCCGGTCGGCGACCCGCGGATCCCGAGCTTGTGCTCGAGCTTGCCGACGCTGAAGCCCGGCCGGTCGGCCTCGACGATGAACGCTGTGATCCCTTGTGAGTGGCCGGCCTCACGCTCGGTCACGGCAAACACCACGTAGAAGTCGGCGATCCCAAGGTTCGTGATCCAGTTCTTGGCGCCGTCGATCACCCACTCGTCGCCGTCCCTCGTTGCCCGGGTGCGCATCCCACCCGGGTCCGAGCCGGCATCGGGTTCGGACAGGGCGAACGCCGGCGACCACTCGCCCGACGCGCATCGCGGCAGGTAGCGCTGCTTCTGGTCCTCGGTGCCGAACAGCTTGATCGGCAGCGTCCCGAGCTCGTGCACCATCAGGATCAGAGCAGTCGAGGCGCACGCCTTGGCGATCTCCTCGACCGCCATGTTCAGCATCAGCGCGCCGGTGCCGGTGCCGCCGTATTCGGTCTCGAACGGCAGCCCGAGCACGTCGTGCTCGGCCAGCAGCTCGCGCAGGTCGTGCGGGTACTCCGCCTTCTCGTCGATCTCGGCCGCCCGCGGCGCGATCCGCTCCTGCGCGATCTGCCGGATCGTGTCCCGGAAGTCGAGATACTCCTGAGGGATCGTGTAGAGCTCGGCCAGCGCGGACATGCTCCTTGATCGTACTGAGGCGCGGGTGGCTCCCGGCGACACGGTCTTTGGCGATTCGTGTCTCGTATACGGACACGAATCGCCATCGTTTGCGATCAGAGGCGAGACGGTGGACTCGCCCCGCGGATCGCGCGACTCACCCGCGCCGCTGAGCGGGGGTGAGTCACGCTGACCGCGGAAATGGCTCCTACAGCCCGGCCGGGTGCCGGACGACGTAGCCGCCGCCGTCCTGCAGGTTGCCCGTAGGGTTCGAGCGCCAGCGGGGGCCGTCCCCGTTGGGGATGTTCGGGCCACCGAAGTTGGCGGTGTCGAACGCCCGCCCGGCGATCACGATGAACGCGTGGTCGGGGTTGGCGTAGATGCTCACCCACTTCCCGGGCCCCGGCTCCCATCCTGACTCCATCGAACCCGATGGCTCGGGCGAGGACAGCAACCCGGCCGCGTGGAGCACGTAGCCGACTGCGCCGGAGCAGTCGTAGCAGCTCGAGTTCCAGGAGCCGTGGCCCCCGGCGTAGCAGTACGACGTGTGGATGATCCGGTTCCCGGCGTTGACCATCGTCACCACCTGAGACGGGGCGCCGAGCGGCGCCGTCGCCGTTCCGTCCGGGTTGATCCGGGCCGGGCCGCTTGGCCGGGTCAAGAGCGATGCGATCGACTTCCGCAGCGTCTTCTCGACCTTCACCGAGACGACGCCCGTCGGGGCGAGATGGTGGGCCCGCTCGAACGCGACCACGCTGTTGCGCGTGGGCATGTCGAAGCTCCCCGTGATCGTCGTCGAGTAGCCCGCGAAGGTCAGGTACTGCTGCAGGACGCGAACGTCGTGGCCGTTCATTCCGGGCCACAGGACTCGGTCCCCCAGATGAGCGCTGCTTGCACTCGAGCTGGCGAACGGGGTTGCGCCACCGCTGCCGTGATGTCTGGTAGCTGCGAGCGCCGATCCGCTGATGCCGATCACCCCCACCAGTGCGGCTGCGCCCGCGCAGCGCGCGACGCGAAGGAGCACGTTTGACACGTTGTTCCCTTCTCTTTCTCACGCCTACGGGGTTAGCTGTCGGGCTCGCGCTGAAAGAGTCGCGCTACGCCAAGAACTTTGGCGATTCGCCCCTGGAGCCGTGGCTCCCTTGGGTTCCCCGTTCCCTGGTCATCTGATGACCCGGGATTCGGCTGGGCCTATGTGTTCGCGGCGCGACAGTACACCATTGTTCGGACTTATGTCGCGCTGGGGAACAGAGTGGCTGTACTAGGCTCGAGCGATGGACTCGGACTACACGGCACAGGAGGTCGCAACCCTCCTCGAGAGCGAGGACGTGCAGCTGGTCGACGTGCGCCAGTCCTACGAGCACGAGGCCGGCCGGATCGCCGGCGACCGCCACATCGAGCTCGGCCGGCTGGCCGCCGAGGTGGAGACGCTCGACCGCGAGCGGCCGGTGGTGTTCTACTGCCGCAGCGGCGCCCGCTCCGCGATGGCGACCGAGGCGTTCCGCGGCGCCGGGTTCGACGCGCACAACATGGTCGGCGGGTTGCTCGATTGGGAGGCCGCCGGCCTGCCGCTCGAGCCCGACGGCGGCTACGTCGCCGACTGACCGCGCCGCCGCGGGCGCCCCACTAACGAGAGCGCTTAGGAGATCGTCCAGGTGTCCCCGGAGACGAGCAGCTCGGCGAGCTCGCCCTCCCCCGCGGGCTCCGGCGGGACGCGGCCGTCGCGGCCGTAGACGGCCCGCTGGACGTCGCGGAAGATGCCGATCGGCGTCGGGCCGGTCGGGTCCTCGGCAAGCCTCGCGAGCGAGAACGCGACCCCCGGGTCCAGCCGCGACGGGTCGTGGACGATCAGCGCGTCCTCGCCGACGTCGGCGACGTTCACGATCTCGAGGCCGCCGTCGGCGCCCCGCGCGACTCCGCGCTCGCGCTCGACCCCGAACCGGATCGGCTCGCCCTCGATCAGCCGGATCTGGTTGGCGTCCTTGACGTCCTTGTCGGTCAGCGCCGAGAACGCCCCGTCGTTGAACACCGGGCAGTTCTGGTAGATCTCGACGAGCGATGCGCCCTCGTGGGTCGCCGCGGCGCGCAGCACCTCCGAGAGGTGGCGTTTGTCGCGGTCGATCGTCCGGGCGACGAACGTCGCCTCGGCGCCGAGCGCCAGCGCCACCGGGTTGAACGGCTGGTCGGCGACGCCGAACGGCGTCGACTTGGTGATCTTGCCGAGCTCGGAGGTCGGCGACGCCTGGCCCTTGGTCAGCCCGTAGATCTGGTTGTTGAACAGCAGGATCTTGACCGGGACGTTCCGCCGCAGCGCGTGGATCAGGTGGTTGCCCCCGATCGACAGCGAGTCACCGTCGCCCGTCACGACCCAGATCGAGAGGTCCTCGCGGGTCGCGGCGAGGCCCGTCGCAAGTGCTGGGGCCCGGCCGTGGATCCCGTGCATCCCGTACGTGTCCATGTAGTAGGAGAACCGGCCGGCGCAGCCGATCCCGGTGATGAACACGATCCGCTCGGGCGGGATCCCGAGCTCGGGCATGAACTGCTGGACCGCGGCGAGCACCGCGTAGTCGCCGCATCCGGGGCACCAGCGCGTTTCCTGGTCGGACTGGAAGTCCGCCTTGGTGAGCGCCTCGCCGCCGCCGCCGTTGCCGTGTCCGTTCGCCGCGATCGCCATCACTGCCGCTCCTCGATCGCCGCCTCGATCTCGCTCGTGAACAGCGGCAGACCCTGGACCTTCGTCAGCGACTCGATGTCGACCAGGAACCGCGCGCGCAGGACCTGCGCCAGCTGCCCGGTGTTCATCTCGGGGATCAGCACCCGGTCGTAGGCGCGCAGCACGTCGCCGGTGTTGGTCGGAAGCGGGTTCAGGTGACGGAGGTGGGCGGACGCGACCTTGAGGCCGTTCAGCCGGGCGCGCCTGACCGCGGCGCGGATCGGGCCCTCACTCGAGCCCCACCCCAGGACCAGCAACCGCGCGCCCTCCTCGTCGTCGACCTCGAGCGGCGGCAGCTCGTCGGCGATCCCTGCAACCTTCGCCGCCCGCAGCTCGGTCATCCGCTCGTGGTTGGCGCCGTCGTAGGAGATGTTGCCGGTCCGGTCGGCCTTCTCGAGCCCGCCAATCCGGTGCTGGAGGCCGGGCGTCCCGGGGACCGCCCAGGGCCGCGCGAGCCGGTCGTCGCGCGCGTAGGGGAGGAATGTCTCGCCTGGCGGAGGCGGGGTCGCGAACACGGCCTCGATCCCCGGCACGTCGGCCACATCCGGGATCCGCCACGGCTCCGAGGAGGAGGCGAGGAATGTGTCCGCAAGGATGATCACCGGCGTCCGGTAGCGGATCGCGATCTGTACGGCCTCGAACGCGGCCTCGAAGCACCCGGCTGGAGTGCTCGGCGCGACCACGGGCAGCGGCGACTCGCCGTGGCGCCCGTACAGCGCCATCAGCAGATCGGATTGCTCGGTCTTCGTCGGCATCCCGGTTGACGGGCCGGCGCGCTGGACGTCGATCACGATCATCGGCAGCTCGAGCATGACCGCGAGGCCGATGGTCTCGGCCTTCAGGTCCATTCCTGGGCCGCTCGTCGCGGTCACGCCGAGGCGACCGCCGAACGCGGCGCCGAGCGCCATCCCCGCCGCCGCGATCTCGTCCTCGGCCTGGATCGTGCGGACGCCGAAAGACTGATGACGCGAGAGCTCGTGCAGGAGCTCGGAGGCGGGTGTGATCGGATAGCTCGCGAGCAGCAGCGGCAGCCGGCTGCGGACGCTCGCCGCGACCAGCCCAAGCGACAGCGCGGTCGTGCCGTTGACGTTCTTGTAGGTGCCCGGCGGCACGCCCGCGACGGGCTTGACGCGGTACTGGACGTCGAGCAGCTCGGTCGTCTCGCCGAACGACCAGCCCGCGTTGAACGCGGCCAGGTTCGCCTTCATCACCGCGGGCTTGGCCTTGAACTTCTGCTCGATCCACTTCTCGGTGACGTCGGTCGGCCGGCCGTAGAGCCACGACAGCACGCCGAGCGCGAACAGGTTCTTCGCGCGGCCGGCGTCGCGCGTCGAGGCGTCCTCAACCTCCTCGACGGCGGCCGTCGTCAGCGCGGTCATCGGGATCCGGTGGACGCGATAGCTCTCCAGCGAGCCGTCCTCGAGCGGGTTGGACTCGTACCCGGCCTTCTCGAGGTTGCGCTTGGAGAAGGCGTCCTCGTTGACGATCACCATGCCGCCGCGCTCGATTTCGAGCAGATTTGCCTTCAGCGCCGCCGGGTTCATCGCCACCAGCACGTTGGGCCGGTCGCCGGGGGTGAGGATGTCGCGCGAGGCGAAATGGATCTGGAACGCCGACACCCCCGCGAGCGTTCCAGCGGGGGCGCGGATCTCGGCGGGGAAGTTCGGCAGCGTCGCCAGATCGTTGCCGAGGACGGCCGTCGCGTCGGTGAACCGCGTGCCGGCGAGCTGCATTCCGTCACCGGAATCTCCTGCGAAGCGGACCACCACCCGCTCGCGTTCTTCGATCGTCTTGCTCATGCCTTCCAGGCCGTTGCGCGCCTCACCCGCTTACCAAGTGTACGCGGGCGCCAGTCGTACCCGCCGCCAGAGCGAAAGCGGCGGTCGCGCCGCCGCGTCTCGTGCCTTCCCAGAGCCCCGTTAGAGCTTGGCCACGTTGACGGCCTTCGGCCCCTTGGGGCCCTCCTCCTCGTCGTAGGAGACCCGGCTGCCCTCGGCGAGCGAGCGGTAGCCGTCGGCGTTGATGCTCGAGTGGTGGACGAACAGGTCCCGGCCGCCCTCATCGGCCGCGATGAAGCCGAAGCCCTTCTCGTCGTTGAACCACTTCACGGTGCCAGTGGGCATGGAGTTTTCCTCCTTGGGCGTGTCGTGCTGCTGCCGCGGAGGACTACTCGCCTACCCCGGGCCTGCACTTGAGCTGTTTTCGAGAGAGATTGCTGCGGGTTCCTGCTTGCGCGCAAGGTAGCACGGCGACTGGTCAGGCAACCCATGGAATCGGCCGTCCGTTGGCACTTTGCGGCACTCTTTCATGCACGCGATGGAGGACCCGATGCCGCTAGGCCGACACGCCCGATTGCCGCTGCGCGAGATCAACCTGCGAGCGTCCCGCTCGTCCGGGCCCGGAGGGCAGCACGCGAACGTGACCGCGTCCCGCATCGAGGCCTCGTTCGACGTCGCCGCGTCCACCGCGCTGACCGACGCGCAGAAGCAGCGGGTGATCGCGCGGTGCGGCCCGCTGGTGACCGCCGTGGCCCAGGATGCCCGCAGCCAGGCCCGCAACCGCGAGCTCGCGCTCGAGCGGCTCCAACGACGGCTGACGAGCGCGCTCGCGACGCAGCGACCCCGTCACGCGACCAGGCCAACACAGGCGTCGGTCCGCCGGCGGCTGGACCGCAAGCGCCGCGACTCACAGCGCAAGCGCGCCCGCCGACCCCCGAGCCCCGACGACTAGTGTCAAAGCATGCGCTGGCTGGTCGACGGGATGAACGTGATCGGAACGCGGCCGGACGGCTGGTGGCGCGATCGCGACGCCGCGATGCTGAGGCTCGTCGACCTGCTCGAGCGCTGGGCCGCCGCGTCGGGGGAGGACGTGGCGGTCGTGTTCGAGCGAAAGCCCTCGCCGCCGATCCGCTCGACCGTGGTCGACGTGCTCCACGCGCCGAGGCCGAAGGCGAACGCCGCCGACGACGAGATCGTCCGGCTGCTCCGCGACGATCCCAACCCAGCTGCGGTGCTGGTCGTGACCTCCGACCGGTGGCTCGCGGACCGGGCGCGAGCCGCAGGTGCGACTGTCGTCGGCTCCGACTCCTTTCGGACCCGGATCGAGGAGGTGTGACAATCCCAAGATGGCCCCCGAGCCGCCTTCCGACGCCTCCAGACCCGACGTCGCCCGGCAGGACTCGCCGCGGCCCGACGCGCCCGAGCGCGGCAAGTCGTCCGACGGCCGTCCGGGCCTGCCCGGCTGGCGCGTAACCCCCTCGCCCGACGGGCGCGGGCGGGGGAGCGGCGGTCCGGGGCCGCCGAGCCGGGCAACGATCAGATGGCTCGCCGTCGTACTCGTGCTCGGCGTGCTCGCGCTCAACTTCTGGATCTCCTCGCAGGCGCTGAAGCCGGCCTCGCGGGTGCAGGTCCCCTACAGCCCGACGTTCCTGGCGCAGGTCGAGTCGGGCAACGTCAGCCAGATCTCCTCGACCGGAGATTCGATCGAGGGGACGTTCCGCAGCGGGGTCAAGTACCCGCCCGACTCCTCAGCCAACCCGGCGACGCTGTTCTCGACCCAGATCCCGTCGTTCGCCAACAACCCTCAGTTGTCGCAGCTCCTTCAGGACCACCACGTCACGATCAACGCACATCCGGCGAACGCCGGGCCCTCGTTCATCGCCTCGCTGCTGTTCGGGTTCGGCCCGACGCTGCTGCTGGTGCTGCTGTTCGTGCTGCTGATGCGCCGCGCGGCGAGCGCGGGTGGCGCCGGCGGCCTGATGAGCTTCGGCCGGTCGAGGGCCCGCCGGGTCGAGGGTCAGGAGCAGCCGATCACGTTCTCGGACGTCGCCGGGATCGACGAGGCCAAGGAGGAGCTGACCGAGATCGTCGACTTCCTCAAGAACCCGGACAAGTACGTGCGGCTCGGCGGCAAGATCCCGCGCGGCGTGCTGCTCAGCGGGGCGCCCGGGACCGGCAAGACGCTGCTCGCCCGCGCGGTCGCCGGCGAGGCCGGCGTGCCTTTCTTTCACATGAGCGCCTCCGAGTTCGTCGAGATGATCGTCGGCGTCGGCGCCTCCCGGGTGCGCGACCTCTTCCAACAGGCCAAGGACGCGGCGCCCGCGATCATCTTCATCGACGAGCTCGACGCAATCGGCCGCTCCCGCGCCGCAGGCGGCGCGAACATCTCCGGCGGCCACGACGAGCGCGAGCAGACCCTCAACCAGATCCTCACCGAGATGGACGGGTTCGACCCACGCCAGGGCGTGATCGTGCTCGGCGCGACCAACCGGCCGGAGATCCTCGACCCGGCCCTGCTGCGACCGGGCCGGTTCGACCGCAGGGTGTCCGTCCAACCGCCGGACCGCGTCGGCCGCGAGGCGATCCTGCGTGTACACACGCGCGGCGTCCCACTCGACCCGTCGGTGAACATCGAGCAGACGGCGGCATCCACTCCGGGGATGGTCGGGGCGGACCTCGCGAATCTCGTCAACGAGGCCGCGCTGCTCGCCGCGCGCCGCGATCACGAGCGCGTCACCTCCGACGACTTCTCCAACGCGCTCGAGCGGATCGTGCTCGGCGCCGAACGCAAGGTGATGCTCTCCGCGGACGACCGCCGGCGGACCGCCTACCACGAGGCGGGGCACGCGATCGTGGGGATGATCACGCCGGGCGCCGACCCCGTCCGCAAGGTCTCGATCATCCCCCGCGGCCAGTCGCTTGGCGTCACGTTCTCGGCGCCCGACGCCGACCGCTTCAACTTCGAGCAGCGCTACCTGACGGCCCAGATCAAGGTCGCGCTCGGCGGGCGGGTGGCCGAGGAGATCGTGTTCGGTGACGTGACCACGGGCGCCGAGTCCGACATCCAGCAGCTGACCCAGATCGCGCGGCAGATGGTCGGCCGCTGGGGGATGAGCCCAGCGATCGGCCCGGTCGCGGTGCTCCCGATGGACGGCGCGAGCCCGTTCTTCCCGGGAGTGCACGAGACCTCGGAGGCGACCCAGCGGCTGGTCGACGAGGAGGTCAGGCGGATCGTCGAGTCCGCCCAGACCGAGGTCGGCCAGCTGCTGCGCA
Organism: uncultured Solirubrobacterales bacterium; assembly: GCA_963788565.1. GTDB lineage: Bacteria > Actinomycetota > Thermoleophilia > Solirubrobacterales > Solirubrobacteraceae > Palsa-465. The sequence continues at coordinate 93,692 of CAWBHJ010000006.1, forward strand.
GCCAGCGCCCCCACCTCGAATCGCTCGTCTCAGCGCTACTCGAGCATGAGACGCTCTCGGAGGAGCAGGCGTACGAGGCGGCGGGGCTTGCGCGCAACCACGAGGCGCGGCCCGAGCCGCTCGGCTCGCCGGTCCCCTCGCTGCCGGCCGCCAGCCCCTAGGGGGCTAACCCCAGCGGAGCGCGAAGTCGAACGCGGCCGCGTGCAGCCGGCGATTGCGCATGGCCGCGACCTTGAACTTCAGTGTCTGGGTCGAGATCGACCTCGTGCTGCGGCCGCCGAGCTTCTGGATCACCTGCAGCTTGACGAACAGCGGGTGGTGGACTGCGAGCAGCAGCTTGGCGGTGTGGCCGAGGGAAACCTGAATCGTCTTCGTCCTTCCCCCGTACAGCGTGCGAGTCGCGCCGCCGAGGCCGAATACGACGCGGCGGGTGTTGCTGCCGGGGGCGGGGCGAGCGGCGATCGCGAGCAGCTCGTCGCCCCTGAACGTCTCGACCACGCTCAGCTGGAGCTTCAGAGCACACGTGTCGCGCGGGCGGCCGGCGCACGACGCGCTCACGCTCGCGGTGGCACCGGACACCTTGGCGCGCTTGACGGTCGGCTTCCCGGATCCGGGGAACACCGGCGGGGGCGGACGCGGCTTCGGTTGGGGCGGGGACGCGGTCGTCAACGCTTGGTCGGCGCCGGTGAAGGTGCCGAAGTCGCTGACGGCGACCGTCCGGTAGTGGATCGTCGTGGCCGGCGCGAGCCCGCTCAGGGTCGCGCTGAACCGCGTGGCGCCGTCGACCGGACCGCTGCTCTGCACACCCGTCGTCTGACCGTAGGCCGTCGTCGGGCCGTACTGGAAGAAGACGTTGACCGATGCCCCGGCGGGATCCACGGTGCCGTTGAGGACGGCTCCGGACGTCGTGACTGCGCCGGCCGCGGCCGTCGAGACGACACCAGGCTGGTACGTACCCGCGAACAGACCGATCGGGCCCGTCTCGTTCGTGAACAGGAAGAACGGCGTCCCGAGCGCGCCCCCCTGACAGCTCGCGCCGTCCTGGTTGAACGGCGTGCCGGTGCACGAGGACGAGATCGGCTCCCGCACGTCGGCCTGGCTCGGCGGCGTCAGCGGCACGCTGGCGTCGTCGAGCACGAACGTCGGCGCGGCGGGAGAGCCGGTGAAGTGGCCGAGCAGCGCCCGCTCGCCGCTGAGGCCGCCGAAGTCCTCGCGCCAGGAGATGTAAGGGGTGTGGCCGGAGAACGTGATGTCGGGCCGGGTGGAATCTCCGGTGCCGCCGGAGATCGGAGCGCCGCCGTTGGCGAGCTCGAAATGCGCGGTGCTGCCGGTGCCAACGAGCCGCGAGACGAACACCTGCTTGACGCCGCCCACCTGCTCGTCCCACGCGACCCACGGGACGGTGGGCGTCGACGGGTCCATCGTGCCGGCGGCGACCCGCGGGTCCTCCGCGTCGGACGAGGGGTCCTGGTTGAGCGAGCAACCCGCCTCAGCGGTCGTCGATGCGGCGCAGCTGTCGCTGGTGTCGAGCGTGCCCTGGGCCGCGCTGCCGACCGCCACCCAGTGAAACCCGCCATTCGCGCCGACGCCGTCGCTGACGCCCTTCGCGGCGAACACCAGCCCGTTGGTGCTGAGTCCCAGCTTGCTCGGGCCCGTCTCGTACCACACGATCCACGGCACGCCGTCGTTCGCGCCGCTGAATGCGATGTCCGGCTCGAGGCCATCGCGTGTGGGGTCGACGTTGAGGCTCGGGTCGGTGGCCCCGGTGCCGACGCGGGGCACGCCGACCTGCTGCCAGCAGAATCCGCCGACGCTGGGGACATGGCCGCCGACGCTCTTGCCCACGGGCGTCACTCCGTCGCAGTTCGCCTGCCCGGGGCCGAGCGGCCGGACGGCGAAGATCTGGTTCCTGCCTTTGACCGGTGCGGCGTCGGTCTCCTGCCATGTGACCCACGGTCCCGGCATGGTCGGGTCGGTCGCGGAGCCCCCTGCGATCGCCGGGTTCTCGGCGGCCTCGGAGGTGTGGATGTTGAGCGATGGGATCAGCACGCCGCCGGCGGTGTCGCGCGCCTGGCCGCCGAAGATCCACTTGCCCTGGTTCGAGTCGCCGGTGTTGTCAAAGCGGCTGGCGAAGATGTTCGCCGCGCCGCCGAACGTCGCCGTGTCCTCGTACCAGGTCGCCCAGGGGACCGTACGCCCGGCCCCGGCGAAGTCGATCGCCGGCGCCTCGCCGTCCTCGCCCTGGTCGAAGTTGAGCGAGCCCGGGAAGGGCCGCGCGGTGTCCGACCTGCCGCCGACGGTGCCGCTGCCGCGCGTCGTCCACAGGCCATCGGCGAACGACCGGGCGAAGATCTGATCGTGGGCCGAGGTCTGCTGGCGGAGGATCGCCCACGGGACCGCGACGTTGCCCGCTGTCAGCGCCCCGCCGACGAGATCCGAATTCGCCGGCTGCTCGCCGCTGGCGCCGCGAGAGGGGTCGATCCCAGCGGCGGGATCGTTGTTCACCTGGCCGCCGGTCGGCAGCTGCTGGAAGCCGAACGCCGAGCCCGTAACGACCAACGCCAACAGCGAGCCCAGCGCCACCGATCTCCTCATCCGGAACACGTCCTTTCGACGCGCGATCTTCCGGCCTTCACAGCAGCCCGGAACTTAACCAGCTACCCGCGTGGGCGGGAAGACCGCAACCGGCGGCTAGTCCCCGAGCCGTGTCAGCCGCGCGAGCGCTTCGTGACACGCGATCACGCGCTGCTTGACCGGGTCGTCGTCGGGACGGTCGTGGACCAGGTCCCAGGTCCGGTCGGCGATGTCGCGGGCGTTCTCCGCGGTCGCGCTCTCCCACAGGCGGTCGACGAGCCGCAGCTCGAACCCCTGGAGCTGCTCGGCGGGCTCGCCGGGCGGCATCTTCGGCAACGGCTCGGCCACCGTTTCCTTCCACATCGAAGTGGCGACCAGCAGTCGATTTCGGAGGGTGATCGGATCCAATTGGGGCGCGCCTCGAAAGCCGGCAATAGCCTATCCGCTTGCCGCCGGCAGCTCCTGCCGCAGCGTCACGACCGGCGCGAACTCATCGCCCTGGTCGGCGACCCGCGCGAGGACGTCCGCGACCTCGAACGTCAGGGCCGTCTCGTCGCGCTCCTCCAGACAGCGCGCGACCTCCTCCCAGCGGACCGGCGTCGACACGGTCGGTCTACTCCGCGCGCGCACGGAATAGACGTTCACCGTCGTCTTGTGCTCGTCGTTCTGGCTCCAGTCGACGAGCACCCTCGCCGGGCGCAGCCGCTTGGTCATCCGCGAGACGACGAGCTCGGGCATCCGCTGCTCGAGCAGCTCCGCGATCCGCTTCGCGAGCGACTTCGTCTGCCGGTAGCCGACGTCGGTGTTGAGCGGCACGTACACCTGCAGCCCCTTCGAGCCCGACGTCTTCGCGAAGCTCTCGACCCCGAGCTGCTCGAACAGCCCGTGGAGCACCCGCGCGACCTCGCAGCACTCGACGAGCCCCGCCGGTGCGCCGGGGTCGAGGTCGAACGCGAGCAGCGTCGGGCGCTCCGGCCGCGCCGCCAGCGCCAGCGACGTGTGCAGCTCGATGTCGGCCAGGTTCGCGAGCCACACGAGTGTCGGCCGGTCCTGCGCGAGCGTGTATTCGACATCCTTGATCCGGACCGTCTGCACCCACTCGGGGCGGTGCGACGGGGACTGCTTCTCGTAGAAGTACTGCTGATCGACCCCGTTCGGGTAGCGCTTCAGCGTCAGCGGGCGGTCGTGCAGATGCGGCAGCACCGCCGGCGCGATCCGCGTGTAGTAGGCGACCAGGTCGCCCTTGGTGAACCCGGTCTTCGGGTAGAGCACCTTGTCCCAGTTGGTGATCCGCAGCCTGCGGCCGTCGACGAGCACCATCAGCGCCCCCTCGGGCAGCCGCTCGACCTCGTCGAACAGCGCCTCGGGCGAATCGGAGTCGACGTCGGGGGCAGCGCTCCCGCGGTCCTCCGCGGACCCCTCGCGCACCACCTCGCGCGGGCTCTTGTCCTCGCGCAGGCCCTTGAACGACGGCGCCCGCATCACGCCCTCGCCGGTCCACTCGCGGAACTCGATCTCGGCCACCAGGCACGGCTCGACGAACACCGCCTCGCGCGGGAATCGCGGGCCGTGCTTAAACGGCGAACCGTCTCGCCGGAACGGCTCGAGCCTCCGCGCCAGCTCGTCGAGCGTCCGCTCGGTGAAGCCGGTCCCCACCCGGCCCGCATAGACGAATGACGCATCGCGGTAGTACCCCATCAGCAGCGCCCCGATCCGCTCCGAGCGCCTCCCCTCCCCCGGGATCCAGCCGCCGATCACGAGCTCCTGGCGCCTCGTGTTCTTGACCTTCAGCCACGCGCCCGACCTCCGGCCCGGCTCGTACCGCGAGTCCAGCCGCTTGGCGACGACCCCCTCGAGGCCCTGCTCGCGAGTCGCCTCGAGCAGCGGCGTCCCCTCCCCCACGCGCGCCGCCGGGACCCGCCACGCGCGGCCGCCGAGCCCCAGCTGCTCCAGCCGCGCGCGCCGCTCGGTGTACGGCAGCTCCATCAGCGAGTGGCCGTCGAGATAGAGCAGGTCGAAGACCGCGTACACGACCGGGACGCTCGCGGCGAGCCTTCGCACCGAGCTCGCGGAGCGCACGTGCATTCGCTGCTGCAGCCGCTCGAAGCTCGGCTTGGGGTGGGCGGGGTCCGAATAATCGAACGCGACGATCTCGCCGTCGAGCACGACCTCGCGCATCCCCAGGTCCTCGAGCATCCCGCGGACCTCGGGATACGCGTCGGTCACGTCGTTGAGATTCCGGCTCTCGAGCCGCAGCCGCCCCGGCTGGGCATACGCGATCGCCCGCACCCCATCCCACTTGACCTCGAACGACCAATCGCGCTGCCGGGGCGGCAGCGCGGTCGAGCTGCGCGCCATCATCGGCACGATGTGCTCGGGCATCGGCACCCGCTCGGGATCGTCGGGCGGGTCCATCCGGTGGATCAGCCAGTCGTTCTCGGAGTCCTCGCGGCCGATCGGAAACAGCCCGTACCGGCCATGGAGCCGCTCTCCGTGGAACACCACCTCGACCTTGCGCTCCTCCCACTTCAGCGGCTCGTAGGTCCCGGTGTCCCAGATCGACATCGTCCCGGCGCCGTACTGCCCCTTCGGAATTTCGCCAGAGAACTCGAGGTACTCGAGCGGATGGTCCTCGGTGCGGACCGCGAGACGGTTCTCCTTGGGGTCCTGCGGGATCCCGTTCGGGACCGCCCACGACGCGAGCGTCCCGTCGTGCTCGAGCCGCAGGTCCCAGTGCAGCCTGGTCGCGTGGTGCTCCTGGACGACGAACCGGGGCGGTCCCTCCGGCGAAGCCGCTCCGTCGCCCCCGGCGGGCTCCGGAGTCGCGTCGAGCTCACGCTTGGCGCGGTAGCGTTCGAGCGAGTCCTTCCCGGCCCGTGTTTTCCTCGCGGCCGCCATCTCCGGGGTTAGGCTAAGCGCAACGACCCCGGAGGTGAGGCTGATGGCGGTGAAGCTCTACCGCTGCTCGACTATGTGGATCAAGGGCCCGCACCCGTGCTGGAAGGTGCAGAGGGCGCTCGACGACGCCGGGATCGAGTACGAGCTGGTCAAAGGACCGGTGCGGCGGTCGAAGCGCACCGAGTACGAGCAGCTGACGGGAACGAAGCTCTACCCGGCGATCGTGCTCGACGACGGGACCGTGATCAAGAAGGATTCGAAGGAGCTGATCGAGATGATCAACTCGGGTCAGATCGGCGGCTCGAGCGGCTCGAGCGCGACGACTTGAAGCCCCAAAACGGTCTCTTCTCCGATTCTTAATCCAAAGCGGCATCATTTCGTCCCGTAATGGCGCGCGTTCTGGTGGTCGACGACGAGCCCGCGGTGCGGCGGGCGCTCGAGCGTGCGCTGAAGCTCGACGACTACGAGGTCGCGCTCGCGGCCGACGGTCAGGAGGCGCTCGACCAGCTGTCGAATGAGCCAGCCGATGCGGTCGTGCTCGACATCGCGATGCCGCGCGTCGACGGGCTCGAGGTGGCGCGCCGGATGCGGCGGGCCGGCGACCGCACTCCGATTCTGATGCTGACCGCCCGCGACGCGATCGATGACCGCGTCGAGGGGCTCGACGTCGGCGCCGACGACTACCTCGTCAAGCCGTTCGCGCTCAAGGAGCTCCAGGCCCGGCTTCGGGCGCTGCTGCGCCGGACGGGCGAGGGCAGCCGCGGCGAGGTGCTGCGGTTCGACGACCTAGTACTCGACCCGGTCGCGCACGAGGTTCGCCGGAGCGACCGGACGATCGAGCTGACCAAAACCGAGTTCCTGCTGCTCGAGCTGTTCCTGCGCCACCCGCGCCAGGTGCTGACCCGCTCTCAGATCTTCGAGCACGTGTGGGGATACGACTTCGGCCCGACCTCGAACGCGCTCGGTGTGTACATCGGGTACCTGCGGCGCAAGACCGAGACCGACGGCGAGCCGCGCCTGCTGCACACCGTTCGCGGGGTCGGGTACATCCTGCGAGACTGAGGCTTCCGTGCCGCTGCGCCGGAGAGTCGGACTTGCCGCGGCGGCAGCCGTCGGGATCGCGATCGTCCTCGCGTGCTGCGTCGCGTACCTGGTGGTGCGCGACCAGCTCGTCGGCCAGGTCGACTCCGCGCTGCGCGCGCAGGCGAGCGCAATCCAACGCGACCCGATCGGGTCGCTCGACCAATCGCTGCCGGCGATCCCGCCGAGCGCCGGCGGCCCCGCCCCCTACGTGCAATTCGTCGCCGCCAACGGCACCGTTTTGCCGCGGCAGGGCGGCGTCGCGCTGCCGGTCAACTCGAGCGTGGTCGGGATCGCCGCCGACGGCGGCGCGCCGTACCTGGCCGACGTGCATGTCGCAGGGAGCCACCTGCGCGAGATCACCTTCCAGGTGCCGGGTCTGGCGTCCGCCGGCATGCCCGTCGCGGTCCAGCTCGCCCGCCCGCTGAACTCGGTCGACCACGTTCTCTCGCGCCTGCGGCTGATGCTGGCGCTCGTGATTCTCGGCGGGATGGCGCTCGCGCTGGTGCTCGGGCGGCTCGCCGCGCGCCGGGTGCTGGCGCCGCTGTCGGAGGTCGCCCAGACCGCACAGCACGTCGGCGAGACCGAGGACCTCGCGAGCCGGATCCACGTCCACGCCGACGACGAGGTCGGCCAGCTCGCCACCCGCTTCAACACGATGCTCGACCGGCTCCAGACATCGCGCGATCAGGTGGACGAATCCGTCAGGGCCCAGCGCCAGCTCGTCGCCGACGCGTCGCACGAGCTGCGCACACCGGTCACGAGCATGCGCACCAACATCGAGCTGCTGCTCGCCGACACCGGCATGCCCAAGGACGAGCGGCGGCGGATCCTCGCCGACGTGCTCGAGCAGACCGAGGAGCTGACCGCGCTGATCGGCGACCTGATCGAGCTCGCACGTGGCGACCTGCCGCCCGGCGAGGTCGAGGACGTGAGGCTCGACGAGGTGGTCGCGAGCTCGCTCGATCGGGCGCGCCGCAACTTCCCGAACGTGCGATTCCAGGCATCGCTCGAGCCGGCGGTCGTGATGGGCGTGCCCGACCGACTCGGGCGCGCGATCAACAACCTGCTCGACAACGCCGCCCGCCATTCGCCGCCCGCCGGGCTCGTCGAGGTCAGCGCCGGGCCACGCGGGGTCCGCGTTCGCGACCACGGGAACGGAGTCGACCCCGAGGACCTCCCGTACGTGTTCGACCGCTTCTACCGCGGCGCGAGCTCCCGCGGGCGCCAGGGCAGCGGCCTCGGGCTCGCGATCGTCCGCCAGGTCGCCGACCAGCACCGAGGCTCGGTCGAGGTCGAGAACGCACCCGACGGCGGCGCGGTGTTCACGCTGCGGCTTCCGGTCGTCGCCCACGACGACTCTGCCAACGGAGATTCGTCAGCTGGGCGGCCTGACGACCCGAGCCTGGCGCGCGGTCCGGAAGCGCTTGCCTAGCAGCCAGAACAGCAGCGCGAACACCGGCACGATCACGATCAGCACCGCGCGGTTGGGCCCCGACAGGCCCCGCCGGATCGAGCCGTCGCCGATGATCGACACGATCGCGATCCCGATCGCGATCGACGGGATCGCCGCGAGCAGCGTCGCGTGCGAGCGGTACCCGGAGAAGTGCTCGCGCGCGGTCACCTCGAGGACGCCGAGCGTGAGGACGACGACACTCACGGCCAGCGCCACGGGCGAAGCCGTCAGCGCGCCGACCGCTGTCCCGATCAGCCCCGCGAAGATCGCTATCTCCGAGACCGGGACGCCGCCGAACGGGCTCGGCGGCGGGTCCCCGTACTTCCCCAAGCTGGTGTTCGCGCGCTGTTGCTGGCGCTCGGCGACGATCTTCCGTTCCGCGGCGACCTCGCGCCGCTGCGACTGCACCGCCCGCGGCGCGGCATCCGGCTTGCGCCGTTTGCGCGATCGGCGCTTGGACTTCGAGGCTGCCACCGTCCCCGGAGGATAATCGCCCCCCGGAGCGCGGGATTCAGGCGACCCGGAGTGGCGCGCGCAGCCCGAGCAGCTCGCGCGCGAGGATCGCCAGCGTCGCGGGCTCGGGGCGGAGGTTCGGATGGATCTCGAGCTGCAGCGGCGCGCGGTGGGACGCGAGCATCGGCGCGAGCCCCGCCCACGGCACCGTGCCGGCGCCGGGCGGCATGTGCAGATCGAGCCGCAGCGGTTCGATCCCGCCGGATCGCGGCGCGCCCGGGGCGGCGCCGAAGTTGTCGTGCACGCAGAACACGATCACCCGGTCGAGCACCGGCTCGATCAGCTCTACGAGCTCGCACCCCGCCAGCCCGGCGACGATGTGCGCGTGACCGAGGTCGAGGCACAGGCCGACGGCGTCGGAGTCGAGCCAGCAGACGAGCTCGTCGACCGCCAGCGGGTTCTCGGCGACCCGTTCATCCATCCCGGGGTAGCGGGGCGCGTGGTTCTGGATCGCGAGCCGGACGCCAAGGGCCGACGCGCGGCGCAGCGCTCGGCGCAGCGAGCGCCGCTCGTCGACGAGCCGCTCGTGCACCCCGGGCTCACCAACCGGGACCTGGGCCCCGTGGTAGACGATCATCTCGGCGTCGGTCAACGCGGCGTAGCTGAGCGCGCCGTCGAGCTGCCGGTCGTGTTCAGCCGTACCGGCGAACAGGTCCTCGGGCGCGTGCAGGATCAACCGCAGCGACGTCAGCCGCAGCGTCTCCCACAGCGCGGTGCCGTGCACCCCGATCGCGTCCGGCTGCGAGAGCAGCGCCCGCTCGGGCATCCACAGCTGCACGTACCCGAAGCCCGCAGCCTCGTAGGACTTCAGCCGCGGCGCGGTCGGCCACCAGCCGCGCGGGCCGTCGAGCCCCAAACGCCGGTGCCCCGACACGCCGAGGCTCTCGAGCGGGTCGTGCGTGCCGGCAGATCCGAGCGCGTCCACTGTCGCGACGATACGCGCGCGGAGCGCTCCGGGTGTGTCGTTTTAGTGGTGCGCCCGGGGCTCAGCTCGCGGGCGCCCGCTCGGGCGAGGAGGCGTCCTCGAACTCCCGGAACAGGCCCGTGACGACGAACACCACCTGCTCGGCGATGTCGACGGTGTTGTCGCCGATCCGCTCCAGGCACCGGGCGACGAGGATCATGAACATCGCCCACTCGCGGAGGTCGAGGTTGTCACCGACCTCGACCGCGCGCCTGAAGATCTGGCGGTTCAGCCGGTCGATCTCGTTGTCCTGGCGGACCAGATCGCGCGCGATGTCGACGTTGCGCCTCGCGAACGCGTCCCGCGCCTCGGCGACCTGCGAGCGAGCGAGCTGCCCCATCCGCTCGATCGCGTCGAGGATGTCCTTGTCCTTCGGCGCCTCGTAGCCCGACAGCGGCACGAGCTTGGCGATGTTCACGCACTGGTCGCCCATCCGCTCCATGCAACGGAGGACGTGCAGCAGCGCGGCGACGATCCGGAGGTCACCGGCGACCGGCGCCTGGCGGGCGAGCAGCGACAGGATTCCCTGGTGGACCTCGAGGTAGCGGCCGTCGATCCGGTCGTCGTCGGCGACGACCATCCCGGCGAGCTCGATGTCCTGGTAGCTGACCGACTCGAGCGCCCGATCGAGCTGCTGGATCACCATGTCGAGCCCTCCGAGCGTCTGCTCCTCGAGCTCCTTGAGGTCCGCACGGAACTTGTGGCGCGTCTCTTCCATTGGTTGCTCTCCCTACCCGAACTTCCCGGTGACGTAGCGTTCCGTGCGTTCGTCGGTGGGGGTCGTGAAGATCTTATTGGTCTCGTCGTGCTCGATCAGCTCGCCTTCGAGCATGAACGCGGTCGTGTCGGCAACGCGCGCGGCCTGCTGCATGTTGTGGGTGACGATCACGATCGTGTACCGCGACTTGAGCTCATCGACCAGCTCCTCGATCTTCAGCGTCGACGCCGGATCGAGCGCGGAGGCCGGCTCATCCATCAGCACGACCTCGGGCTGGATCGCGATCGTCCGCGCGATGCAGAGCCGCTGCTGCTGGCCGCCGGAGAGCCCGATCCCCGGTTCGTTCAGGCGGTCCTTGACTTCCTCCCACAGGCCGACGGACCGCAGCGAGTCGTGCACTAGCTCTTTCATATCGTTCGAGTGGGTGCCGGTCAGCCGCAGCCCCGCCGCGACGTTGTCGTAGATCGACATCGTCGGGAACGGGTTCGGCTTCTGGAACACCATCCCGATCAACCGGCGAACCGCGGTGACCTCGACGTCCGAGCCGTATAGCTCGGTCTGGTCGAGCTTGACGCTGCCCTCGGCGCGGGCGCCGGGGATCTCCTCGTGCATCCGGTTGATGCACCGCACCACTGTCGACTTGCCCGAGCCGGAGGGGCCGATCAGCGCGGTCGCCTGGTTCGCGGGGAAGTCGATCGACATGTTCTTGATCGTGTGGTGCGACCCGTAATAGGCGTTCAGGTCGCGGATCGTGATCGAATGTCCAGCGCCCTGATGAGCAGGGGCCGCCGACGATTCTGCTGACATCTGCTCCGCCGGCCCCCCTGCTGGAGTGGACACTTGTATCGAATCCTTGATCGATGAATCGGTGCTCGATGTTTCAGGTGGGATCATGCCAGGCGGCTCCTTCGCGCGACAAAACGGGCGATCAGGTTGAGGATCAGGACGAGCACCACGAGCGTCAACGCGGCGCCCCAGGCGCGCTGCACCACGATGTCGCGCGGGCTGGTGATGTCGTTGAAGATCTGAAGCGGCAGCGCGTTCATCTGCCCGTTGAGGTTCCCGGTCAGGACGAACGTCCCGAACGCCGTGAACAGCAGCGGCGCCGTCTCGCCCATCCCGCGGGCGACCGCCAGCAGTGATCCCGTCATCAGTCCGGGCCTCGCCGTGGGCAGCACCACCCTGGTGACGACGCGCCACCGCGGCGCCCCGAGCGCCAGCGCGGCCTCCCGCAGCTCACCCGGCACCAGCAGCAGCACCACCTCCGCCGAGCGGGTGACGATCGGGAGCATCAGCAGCCCGATCGCGACCGACGCCTTCCACCCGGCAAATCCCGACCCGAACGCGTGCGAGGTCACCAGCGTGATGTATATGAACAGCCCGAACATGATCGACGGGACGCCCGTCATCACGTCGATGAAGTACCGGACGATGCCCGCGAACCGCCCCTGCTTGCCGTACTCGGTCAGGTACAGCGCGACACCGATCCCGATCGGTACCGCGACCACCGTCGCCAGCCCGACGATCTCGAGCGATCCCAACAGCGCTGAGCGGATCCCGCCGGGAGGACCGAAGAAGTTGCCGTTCGGGTCGGTCGTGAAGAAGCTTCCGCTCAACGCGCCGAGCCCCTTGTAAAGGAGGTAATAGATGATCAGCACGAGCGGCACGAGCGCGAGCAGCGTCCCCGCCAGCAGCGATCCGCGCATCACCCGGTCGGTAACCCGTCTCCGCGTCGAGACCTGAACCCCGAGCGCGCTCACTCGGCATCACCCACCGGCGCGACCGTCATTCCCGTCATCCCGGTTCCGGGCCCGCGTCCACGCTGCCCACGGACTACGAACCGCCGGGCGATGATGTTGACGATCAGCGTCAAGATGAAGAGCACAAGGCCCGCCGCGAAAAGCGCCGAGGAGTGCAGCGGCACTGAGGAAGCCTCGCCGAACTCGTTCGCGATCACTGCCGCCAGCGAGTAGCCCTGGTTGAACAGATGCTTGCCGATCGTCGGCGCGTTGCCGATCACCAGCACCACCGCGATCGTCTCCCCCAGCGCGCGGCCCAGTCCGAGCATTGCGCCGCCGGTGATTCCTGGCCGCGAATACGGCAGCACCGCCAGGCGGATCATCTCCCAGCGGGTCGCCCCGAGCGCCAGCGCCGCCTCCTTGTTCTCCCGCGGGACGGTCGCGATCACCTCCCGCGCGATCGCCGAGACGATCGGCAGGATCATGATCGCCAGGATCAGCCCGGCGATGAAGTAGTTGGGCCCGGTGACCGTCCCGCCCCCGATCCACGGGATGAACGAGAACGTGCTCGCGAACCACTTCTCGGCGGGGAGCAGCTTCGGGATCAGCACAAACACTCCCCATAGCCCGTAGACGACTGAGGGAACCGCGGCCAACAGGTCGATCAGGATCGCCAGCGGCGACCGCAGTCGCCGCGGGCACAGCTCCTGGACGTACACCGCGGTCGCCACCGCGATCGGGACCCCGATCAGGAGCGCGATCCCCGACGTGATCAGCGTGCCCACCACGAGCGCCGCCCCGCGGTAGATGTTGCGCGAGACGTCCCAGTCGTTGCCGAACACGAAGCTGAAGCCGAACTTGCTCAGCGCGGTGTTCGACTCGCCGATCAGGCGGATGAAGAAGTACGCGAGCAGCGCCAGGATCAGCGCGGCGAGGCTCGTCAGGCCCCAGCGGAGGACCCTGTCGGGGATCCGGCCCGCGGCCGACCGCTCGAGCAGCGAGCGGCCGGCCGGGCCCGTGGTGGTGGCGCTCGCCTCCACTTGTTACTCCTAGGAGACCGGCGATCCGTTACAGGTCATCTTCGCTAGCTGAGCGGTGTTTTTCGACACCAGGTCGGAGGGCAGCGGCGCGTATGGCAGCTGGCTCGAGCCCGAGCCCAGCGTCTGCTGACCGGCGCCGAACGCGTAGGTCAGGAACTTCTTCAGCCCGCTCGCGGTCGAGGTGTTCAGTCCGCCGCTCTTGCACGGGTCCGTATAGACGTCAAGGAACGTCTGGGACGCGATTGGGTACGCCTGCGGGTTTGGCGAGTTGATCGTCGAGATTCCCAGGTCCGGCGGGATCGTGATTCCGACTGCCGCCGCCGAGGTGTTGGAGATCGTCGGCAGGATGTAGCTGCCGGACTTGTTCTTGATCGCTGCGTACGTGAACCCATTCTCGAGCGCGTACGCCTGCTCGACGTAGCCGATTCCGCCCTGGGTCTGCTTCACCGACGCCGCGACGCCGGCGTTCTTCGCGGCGCCTGTGCCGGTCGGCCACTTCACGTCCTTGCCATGTCCAACCTGCGAGCTCCACGTCGGGCTCACGGCCGCCAGGAACTTCGTGAAGCCGTCGGTCGTTCCTGAGGAGTCCGACCGGTGCACGACGGTGATCGCCGTGCTCGGCAGGCTCAGACCCGGGTTCAGCGCCTTGATCGCGGCGTCGTTCCAGGTCTTGACCTTCCCAAGGTAGATGTCGGCGAGCGTCGGGCCGTCGAGCTTGATCCCGCTCTTGATCCCCGACAGGTTGTAGGACACGGTAATGCTTCCGAAGGCGACGGGAAACTGCAGAGCCGGCCCCTTCATCCCCTTCACGTCAGTGGACTTGAGCGGCGAGTCGTTGCCGGCGAAGGCAACCGTAGCCGCCTGCAACTGGCTGACGCCCGCACCCGAGCCCACTGCGTTGTAGTTGACCGTCAGACCCTGGCCCTTCAGCGTCGACCCCCACTGCTGGTAGATCGGGGCTGCGAACGTCGAGCCGGCGCCGTTGAGAGTCGCTGAGCCGCCGGAGCTCGAGGTACTGCTCGACGCGCTCGAAGCTGCGCCGCTCGAGGTCGAGCTCGAGCTGGAGCCGCACGCGGCGACCACTAGCGCTGCAACGATCGCAATCGCCCCTGCGGTGATGCGCCGTTTAGACAATGTCTTTCTCCTTTTTGATCAGGCGCGAAAGCCAGGATTGGTCCGCGAGTGTGGGGCCCGCGCCTCGCGCGCGTGTTAACGACTCGTGAACGCGCGGTCTGAGATCTGAGACCGCTCGGGCGCCAGGCGATAGCCGAAGCCGAAGTGCGTGTGGATGAAGCGCCATCCTGGGAGCGCTTGCTCGAGCTTGACCCTCAGCCGCCTCACGTAAACGTCGACCGAGCGGTCACCCGGCCGCATCTCCCGACCCCAAGCCAGGCGGAACAGCTCTTCCCGTCCCATGATCCGATCAGCTCTGCGGGCGAGCTCGGTGAGCAGGTGAAGCTCTCTGATCGAGAGCATCAGCGTCCTTCCCCGCGCCCGTGCGATGTGCTCGTCGGGCAGGATCTGAAGCGGTCCGACCTCGAGAACCTCGGCGGCCTCCGGGACTGAAAGCGGGAGTGAGCGAGCGGTTGCCGTCAACTCGCGGCTCATGCTGAAGCCGGGGCCGATTTAGCGCGTTACCGGCCGGTAAAGCGCATGTGAACAACCTGTGACCCTCCGGATCAGACCCGTTACGGGCGTGCCGGACCGGCGTGCCGGCGTCAGCTGGCGAGCGCCTGGTCGAACTCGACGGTCGGGTCGTCGTGGCGATCCGACCCGTCGACCTCATCGCCGCCATCTGGCTGCGGCGCGAACCGGTAGCCGACCCCGAAGTGGGTGTGGATGTAGCTCCAGCCCGGCGATGCGGCGCGGAGCTTCTGCCGGAGCTTGCGGACGAACACGTCGACCGAGCGGTCGCCGTGCGCCATCGCGTATCCCCACACGCGCTCGTAGATCTCCTCGCGGCGGAGCACCCGGTCGGACTGTGAGAGCAGGTGCAGGATCTCGAACTCGCGAGCCGTCAGCTCGACGTTCACCTCGCCGACGTAGACCTGGTGCAGATCGGGTCGGATCGTCAGCTCACCGACGGTGGTCGGCGCGTCGAGCTCCGGGAGCTCCGTGCGCCGGTGACGGCGGAGCGCCGCCTCGATCACGCAGATCAGCTCCTCGGGGTGACAGGGCTTCGTGATCCAAGCGTCGACGCCGAGCCGCAGCCCGCGGACGCGCTGGGCGACCGACGACGGGCCGGTGCAGACGACGACGGCGAGCCCCGGAAGCCGGCTGCAGATCCGCTCCAGGTAGTCCCAGCTGTCGGGGCCGACGACGGCGGTGTCGACGACGAGCGCGTTCAGCCGCATCGAGATCAGCGCCTCGATCGTGACCGGGCTCGACAGGTTGCGGTGGTCCCAGGCCCGCGCGTGCAGCCGCTTGGCCAGCACCTGCATGAACCCCGGGTCCCGGTCGATTACCGCGAGACGAAGGCGGCTCTGCGGCCGCTGTGGTGTCCTGCCCGAAGGCGGTTGGTCGCTGCGCTCGGCCAACATTTGCCGCGCACTGTACCGACGACGTCGTACGGAAGGCCGTGTCACCGATCCCCTTTCACACGATATTTACGTGGAAATAGCGGCAAGTCAAGTCCGCGTCCGGGCGGCAGGGAGCGTGCTCTATCCTCCGTGGGGTGGGGCGCGGCTTGGCGCCTGCTCTGAAAACGATGGCATCCCGTACGAGACAGAAGGAAGAAGCACGGCAGCGGCGCCTGGCCGAGGAGCGCGCACACACCGAGCGCGCGCGCCGCACGCGCCGGATGCAGATGCTCGGCGGAGTGCTCCTCGCGGCGGTCGCCGTGATCGCCGTCGCGATCGCGATCAGCTCGTCCGGCGGCAGCAGCTCGAACGCCAGTCCCGCGGCGTTCAAGAGCGCGGCCACGAAGGTCGACTCGCAGCTCTCTGGCATCCAGCAGAGCGGCGTGACGCTCGGCTCCCCGAACGCGAAGGTGACCGTCACCGAGTTCGGCGACCTGCAGTGCCCGATCTGCCGAGACTTCGCGCAGGGCTCCGAGGGCCAGCTGATCGCCAACGAGGTCAAGCAGGGCAAGGCGAAGCTCGTCTACAAGTCGCTCGAGACGGCGACGGGCAGCGGCGCCACCCCGAACATGTTCGTCCCACAGCAGGCTGCCGCCAACGCGGCCGGGCCCCAGCAGAAGGCGTGGAACTACATCCTCACCTTCTACAACTCGCAGGGCCAGGAGGGCACCGCGTACGTCAACCAGAACTTCCTCGACGGGATCGCGAAGTCGATCCCCGGGCTGAACTTCTCGAACTGGAAGAGCGCGAGCACGAGCTCCCAGTTCACGCAGCAGGTCCAGAGCGACCAGCAGGAAGCCGCCACCCGCGGCTACAACAGCACCCCCACGATCATCGTCTCCGGCCCCAAGGGCCAGGCCCAGCCGATCGTCGGCGACACCGACTACGGCACGCTGCAGTCGGCGATCAAGTCGGTCTCCTAGGAGGGTCGATGGCGAGCATTCGCCTCCGGCGCGTGATGATCGCCCTGGCGGTCATCGGCCTCGGCGTCGCGGCGTACCTGACCGTCGTGCACTACGTCGGGTTCAGCGCGCTCGCCTGCACCGGCGGGCACGGCGGCCACTCGAGCTGCCAGACGGTCCAGTCCTCGCAGTGGTCGAAGCTCGCGGGCATTCCGGTTGCGCTGCTCGGCCTGATCGGCTACGTCGGGATCCTCGGGAGCCTGCTCGTCCGCGACCGCGAGGAGACGCGGCTCGCGACGCTCGGCCTCACCACGATCGGCTTCGGCTTCAGCGCGTACCTGACCTACCGAGAGGCGGCGTCGATCCACGCCTACTGCGAGTGGTGCCTGTCGAGCGCGGTGATCTTGACGATCCTCTTCGGCTGCGCGATCGCCCGCTTCCTGATCGGCTCGCCGCAGACTCCTGACCGTCTGCTGGACGACGACGGCCCGTCGCCCGAGTCCGAGCCGGAGCAGACGGTGGTCTCCCGCGCCTGATTAGCGGCCGCCGCCGCAGTCGTCCGCGACTGCGCGGATGATGGAGCCGTGAGCTGGAGAACGACGCGAGCCGCCGCGCGTACCCAGGAGCACAACCGGCAGGTCGCCGTGATCGACCTCGGCTCCAATTCCTGGCGCGTGGTTGTGTTCACATTCAACGTCGGGCCCGCCCGCTGGTGGCGGCGGACCGACGAGCTATACGAGACCGTGAGGATCGGGGCCGGGATGGGCGCCACCGAGCGGCTCTCGGACGATGCGATCGCGCGCGGACTGGAGACTCTGACCGTCTTTGAGCACTTCCTCGCCGCCGGCGAACTCCCTCCCTCCCAGGTACACGCCGTCGCGACCAGCGCGATCCGCGACGCGAGCAACCGCGACGAGTTCCTCGAGCGTGCGCGCGCGAGCACCTCCCTGCGGATCGAGGTCCTGTCGGCCGAGGAGGAGGCGCGGCTCGGGTACGTGGCGGCGGTCAACACGTCGACGCTGACCGACGGCGCCGTGCTCGAGATCGGCGGCGGCAGCCTGCAGCTGGTCGGGGTCCGCGACCGGCGCCCCCAGGAGCTGACGTCGCTGCCGCTCGGGGCGGTGCGGCTGACCGAGGAATTCCTGCCGGGGGACGGACCGGCGCGAAAGAAGGAGATGGAGGCGCTGCGAACGTACGTGCGCGGTGCGCTCGCCGGCCTCCCCTGGCTGGGTGAGTCGGGGCAGCGGCTGATCGGGATCGGCGGCGCCGTCCGCAACCTCGCGGCCGCGATGCAGCACTCCCTCGACCAGCCCTTCGACATCGGCGTCCAGGGATTCGTGCTCACGCCCGACGCGCTCGCTGAGCTGATCGACCGGCTCGCGTCGATGTCGACGGCCGAGCGGTCCGAAGTCCCCGGGATCAAGCCTGGCCGCGGCGACATCGTGCTGGCCGCGGCGCTGACGATCCAGACGGTCGTCGAGGTCGGCGGGTTCGACGGGATCGAGGCGACCCAGGCCGGCTTGCGCGAGGGCGTCTTCTTCGACCGGGAGCTGCTCGGGGGGCGGGACGAGCCGCTGTTCGACGACGTCCGCGCCGCCGCCGTCAACAACCTCGCGATCCAGTACGAGGCCGACCTCGACCACGTCGAGCACGTCGCGACGCTGTCGCTGCAGATGTGGGACTCGCTGCGGGACGCTGGCCTGTTCGAGCCCGGCCCGAGCGAGCGCGAGCTGCTGTGGGCCGCGTCGATGCTCCACGACGTCGGGATGACGATCTCCTACGACGACCACCACAAGCACTCGCGCTACCTGATCGTCTCCGCCGAGCTGCCGGGATTCGACCCGCGCGAGCGCGCGCTGATCGCACAGATGAGCCGCTACCACCGCAAGGGCGAGCCGAAGCTCGGCGTGCTTGCGACGCTCGCGCGGCCCGGCGACGAGGACCTGGTGGCGCGCTGCTCGGTGGTCCTGAGGCTCGCCGAGCACCTCGAGCGCGGGCGCGACCAGTCGGTGCGCGAGGCGCGGCTGCGCGCCAACGGCGGCGGCGTCGACCTGCACCTCGATGCCGCCGGGGAGAACTTGGTCCTTCCCCGCTGGAGCGTCGAGCGCTACGGCGACGGCGAGGCGTTCGAGCGGGTCTTCGGCCGCCGTCTGCTGATCGGTTAGGGTTTTACATATGCCACGGAGGGTGTTGGGGCTGGCATTTGTGGTTGTGGCGCTCTGCGTGTGGGCGCCCGCTGGCGCGAGCGCGTCCGCGGTCACCAGCGTGCTCGCGGGCAAGACCGTCAGCGGCCAGCCGATCCCGTGCGTGGCCCAAGCCGAGGGAGTCCGCGTCTGCCACGGCGACGACGGCGGCCTCACCGGTCCCGATCTCCGCCTGAAGAGCTTCGACGGGGCCCCGCTGGAGGTCTACGTGATCCTCCCGCCCGCGCCCCGCAGCGGGAACGACGGCAACTACCCGCTGATCGTTCAGAGCCACGGCTGGGGCGGAAATGCGACAGGCCTGGCGAACAGCACCGCCTACGTCGGCCCGGGCGCCGGCCAGTGGGCGACCTCCGGATACGCCGTGCTCCAGCTCACGGCCCGCGGGTTCGGGGATTCCTGCGGGATCGCGGCGCGCACCGACGAGAGCCCCGCGCACTACGCGGCGACCTGTTCGAAGGGATACATCCGCCTCGACGACGAGCGCTACGAGGTTCGCGACGTCCAGAACGGGGTCGGCCTGCTGGCCGACGCGGGGCTGGCGAACCCGTCCGCGATCGGCGTCACCGGCCCCTCGTATGGCGGCGGCGTCTCGCTCGAGCTCGCGACCCTAAGAAACCGGGTGATGAACGTGAACGGCACGCTCAGCCCGTGGCACAGCCCCGCCGGCAAGCCGCTCTCGATCACGGCCGCGGCGCCGGTGATCCCGTGGAGCGACCTCGCCTACTCGCTCGAGCCAAACGGGCGGACGCTCGACTACCGCCTCGCCGGAGCGACCACCGACCTCTCACCGTTCGGGGTCGAGAAGCAGTCGTTCGAGGGGGGCCTGTTCGCGCTCGGCCAGACCGAGGGCTACTACTCGACCCCGGGCGCCGATCCCCAGTCCGACCTCACGAGTTGGTACGCGACCGTCAACGCCGGCGAGCCGTACGGGAGCAAGGCCGTCTACATCGCCGACCAGATCGCTCGCTACCACTCGGCGTTCTACCTGCTCGACAACAAGTACGGGACGGGGCTCGAGGCCCCCGCGCCGCTCCTGATCTCGAACGGATTCACCGACGATCTGTTCCCTGTCGACGAGGCGCTTCGCTACTACAACCTCGAGCGCGCGCTGTACCCCTCGGACCCGATCCAGCTCGTCGACGGCGACTTCGGCCACATGCGGGCCAACAACAAGCCCGCGGATGTGGCGCTGCTGTCCGCCCGCATCCGAGAGTTCTTCGACCACTACCTCAAGCACGCGGGCGCGACGCCGGCCTCGACTGTCACCGCGAAGATCGAGACCTGCCCGAAGAACGCTCCGTCCGGTCCCACGTTCTCGGCATCGACCTGGGCGGGACTCCACCCCGGCGAGATCGACTTCAGCTCGCCGCGCTCCCAGACGGTCACCTCGGGCGCCGGGAATCCGGCGATCGCAGAACAGATCGATCCGGTCGCCGGGCCCGGCGCGTGCGCGACCGTCTCCGCCGCCGATCAGGGAGCCGGCGTCGCCACCTACCGCCTGCCGGGGGCCACCGGCAGCGGCTTCACGCTGCTGGGATCGCCGACCGTCATCGCCAAGATGTCGCTGAGCGGCAGCTTCCCGGCGCTCGCCGAGCGGCTGTGGGACGTCGATCCCTCGACCAACACCGAGACGCTCGTCGCGCGCGGCCTGTATCGGCCGGCCGCGTCCGGTCTGCAGGTGTTCCAGCTCCACCCCGGCGCCTGGCACTTCGCCGCCGGCCACATCCCGAAGCTCGAGTTGCTATCGCAGGACTCACCGTACGGACGTGCCTCGAACGGCCGCTTCTCGATCACGGTCTCGAACCTGTCGCTGCGGCTCCCCGTCCACGACCTCCCGCTGAGCACGAAAGCCGTCGGCAACCCGCTGCCGCCGGTCATCACCGGCTGCAGCGGCCTCCCCGGCTCGACCGTGACCCGCGGCCGTCTGCTCGCGACGCGGACGCTCTTCCGGGTCGCGGGCACCGCCACCGACAGCGCGTGCGCGGGCGACGGCCAGACGCTCTCCTCGCGTCAGCGCCTCGACCGCGTGTTCGTGGTCATCTTCCGCCCCGTCGGCCATGACCGCTGCCAGTTCGTGGGACAGAACGGAAGGCTGGGTCGTCCGGTGCTGTGCACGACCACCCCTCCGGTGAAGGTCCTCGCGCAGGGCACGCGCTCCTGGAAGCTGAGCCGGCGCGTGCACCTCGCCCCGGGGCGCTATCTGGTTGCGTCGCTGGCGTACGACGAGCTCGGCCAGCGCCAGCCTGCGGCCACGGTCGTTCTCGCAAGCGTCACCTGAGCCGCGACGGCGAGGGTTAGAGTTAGGGGCAGATGCTGTGGTTGCTCCGACACGCAGAGGCGGCTGACGGGATCGCAGACGACGACCGTCCGTTGACGGAGAAGGGATTCCGTCAGGCGGACGCCGCCGGGATCGCGCTCGCGCGGCTCGGGGAGCGAATCGACGTTTGCCTCAGTTCGCCCAAACTTCGCGCCGTGCAGACGGCGGAGCATGCGTGCGAGCCACTCGCCGTCGAGGTCCGCCTCGAGCCGGCGCTGGGCGGCGCGCCGTTCGACGTCGAGGAGCTGACCGCCGGGCTCGGGACGGTGCTGATCGTCGGTCACGACCCGTCGATGTCGCTCCTGCTCCACGATCTCACCGGGACTCAGGCGCGGATGAAGAAGGGCGCGCTCGCCTGCGTCCACAAGGGTGAGCTGGTGACGCTGCTTCGCCCGGTCGAGCTGGCCGCGATCGCGTTCTCGGGCGCGGCCGTCGGAGCGGGATGAGCGACTCGGTCCCGGGCCCGCAGCCACACGACGCCGCGTCGGCCGTGCAGGCGCGCGCCGCCGCCGCCCAGGTGCGAACCGTCCCCGAGGCCCCCGGAACCGATCTGCGCGACGTCGGCCGCGAGTCGCTGTTCATCAACCGCGAACTCTCCTGGCTCGACTTCAACGACCGCGTGCTGCAGCTCGCCGAGGGCGATTCGTTGCCGCTGATTGAGCGGATCAAGTTCCTGGCGATCTTCACCAGCAACCTCGACGAGTTCTTCATGATCCGCGTCGCCGGTGTTCACGACCAGGTCGAGGCGCGGATCGACGCGCGCGGCCCCGACGGGTTGTCGCCGATGCAGACCCTCGACGGCATCGCCGAGAAGGTGGCCGAGCTCGACGGGCGGCACTCGCGGGAGTGGCGCGAGGTGATCCAGCCGAAGCTCGCGGAGCACGGGATCCGGATCCTCGACTGCAGTGCGCCCGAGGCGATCGAGACCGACATGGGCCGCCTGTTCCGCGACCAGATCTTCCCGGTGCTGACGCCGCTCGCGATCGGGCCAGGCCGGCCGTTCCCGTACATCTCGAACCTGTCGCTGAGCCTGATCGTGCGGCTGCGCGATCCGGAGCTCGACCACGACTCGTTCGCGCGCGTGAAGGTGCCCAAGGAGGTGCTGCCGCGGTTCGTCCAGATCGGGAAGGACACGTTCGTCCCGCTCGAGGAGGTCATCGCCGAGCACCTCGACGCGCTGTTCCCCGGGCTCGAGATCATCAGCCACGACCTGTTCCGGGTCACGCGCGACGCGGACTTCGAGGTCAACGACGAGGCCGACGACCTGCTCCAGGAGGTCGAGGAGGAGCTCCGCCGCCGCCGGTTCGGCGAGGTCGTGCGGCTCGAGGTCGGCGCCTCGATCGACCCGATACTCCGCTCCAAGCTGATCGAGTGGCTCGGAGTCGACGAGCTGCAGGTCTACGACGTCGATGGCCTGCTTGACCTCGGCGACCTGTGGCAGATCGCGGGGATCGAGGGGCACGGCGACCTGAAGCTCCCATCCTGGACCCCCGTGATGCCGCCGGCGTTCGGCCCGGCCCCGGGCGCAGACGACGACAGCGCGTCCGACGTGCTCGCGGCGATGCGAGCCGGGGACATCCTCGTCCACTTCCCCTACCAGTCGTTCGCGGCGAGCGTGGAGCGGTTCGTGGAGCAGGCGGTCGACGACCCCGACGTGCTCGCGATCAAGATGACCGTGTACCGGACCTCGGACGACTCGGCGCTCGTCCCGTCATTGATCCGCGCGGCCGAGCGGGGCAAGCAGGCGGTCTGCATGGTGGAGCTCAAGGCCCGCTTCGACGAGCGCCTGAACATCAAGTGGTCGCGGGCGCTGGAGAAGGTCGGCGCGCATGTCGTCCACGGGATCCCCGGGCTGAAGACCCACGCCAAGGCGATTCTCGTGGTCCGGCGCGAGGGCGGCGGCGTCCGCAACTACGTGATGATCGGAACCGGCAACTTCCACGCCAAGAACGCGCGGCTGTACGAGGACTTCGGGCTTTTCACGACCGACCGTGAGCTCGGCGACGAGGTCGCGAACCTGTTCAACACGCTGACCGGCTACGGCCATCCCCAGCGCCAGCGCAAGGTGCTCGTTGCGCCGAACTCGATGCGCGTGCCGCTGATCGAAGAGATCGACCGGACGATCGAGGCGCACGAGGCGGGCACGCCGTCGCGGATCGTGATGAAGATGAACTCGCTCGTCGACCGCCGCTGCATCGAGGCGCTGTACCGGGCCTCTCGCGCCGGGGTGCCAGTCGAGCTGAACATCCGCGGGATCTGCTGCCTGATCCCCGGGATTGCGGGCGTCTCGGAGACGATCAATGTCAGCTCGGTCGTCGGCCGGTTCCTCGAGCACTCGCGGATCTACACCTTCCACCGCGGCGACGAGAGCGTCTACTTCATCGGCTCGGCCGACATGATGCCCCGCAACCTCGACACCCGGGTCGAGCTGCTGACCCCGGTCGAGGACCCCGAGCTTCAGGCGGTGCTCGACGACACGCTCGAGCGCTGCTTCGCCGATGACACGTTCAGCTGGACGCTCGGGTCCGACGGGGTCTGGACGAGGCACTCCGGCGGCACGCGGTCGGTGCATCGCGAGCTGATGGAGCGGGCGCTCGCCGAGTGGTCCGCGGCGACCAGCTGATCTCGGTCTGATCTGGGTCTGAAACGACGACGGCCGGCTCGAGAGCCGGCCGCCGCCTTGGTATCGGCGTTCCCCGTTTAGGGGGTCTGCTGCTGCTGGTTCGGACGGGTTCCGAGGGTCAGCTTCAGCGTCTTGGTGCCGCCGTCGCGCTTGACCGTCAGCGTGATCGTCTGACCTGGCTCGTAAGTGTCGACCGTCTCGATGAACTGCTGCGTCGAGGAGATCTGCTTGCCGTCGATCGAGGTCACGATGTCGTGCGGCTGGACACCCGCGCTCGACGCCGGCGAGCCGGACTGGACCTGGCTGATCTCCGCCCCACCCTGGGTGCTGGAGTTCAGGAACACTCCGACGTACGCGTGCTTGACGCTCTTGCCGGCGATGATCTCGTTCGCGATCCGGGAGACCATGTTCGACGGGATCGCGAACCCGACGCCGGAGTTCGAGCCCGAGTTCGTCTGGATCTGGTCGTTGAGGCCGAGCACGTGGCCGTTGCCGTCGAGCAGCGGGCCGCCGGAGTTACCGGGGTTGATCGCCGCATCGGTCTGGATCGCGCCCTCGATCGTGAAGTTGTTGGGCGCGGTGATGCTGCGGCCAACGGCGCTCACGATGCCCTGGGTCACGGTCTCGGGCAGGCTGAACGGGCTGCCGATCGCGACCACCGGGTCGCCGACCTGGGCGGCCGCCGAGTCCGCGAACGGGATCGGGTGAAGCTCGGACGACGGCGCGTCGACGTGGATCACCGCGACGTCGGTCGACGGGTCGGTCCCGAGCACCTTCGCCGTCGCCTTGTGGCCGTTCTGGAAGTTGACGGTCACCGATGTGGCGTTGGCGACGACGTGCTCATCGGTGAGGATGTCGCCCTTCGTGTCGTACACGACGCCGGCGCCCTCGCCCTGTGTCTGCTGCGAGCTACCGAAGAAGCCGTTGCCGCTCGAGCTCTGGGTCACGGTGATGTCGACCACGCCGGGCGAGTCCTGGCGGTAGATCTGGCCGACCGACAGGCCCTTCCCGGCCGACAGCGAGGTCGGCAGCGCGGCCGCGGGCGACGACTGCTGGTAGACGGTCGTCGTGGTGTTCGTGCTCGACCCGCCGCTGGCCACAGCCAGCGCGATCGCGCCGCCGGCGACGGCGCCGCCAACGATCGGAATTACTCGGCTGAGGCGTTTCATGTTCGGTGCGTATCTCCTGGAATCTCAGTTGTCCGGATTACCCACTAAAGCAATGCCCAATGAGAAACCCCGAAAGGATCTTTTAGAGCGCGGTAAGAGTCAGGCCGCGGATTGAGGCGGCGACGGAGGTCCTTCGTACGACGGGTGCGTCGGGCCCTGGGAACCGGATCCGCCAGGGGCGCCCGGGCCTCCCCATGGTCCGGGGCCGCCTGGTCCGGGGCCGCCTGGTCCGGGACCGCCCGGTCCGCCGCCGGGCACAAAGCCTTCGTGCCTGAGGCCGAACTTCAAGCCTGCGTTGTTGACCCGCTTGTCAAGCCGCGACTGGAAGCGCTGCAGGATCGTCTGCTCCTGCGACTGGGTGATCCGGCCCGCCGATACGGCCTTGTCGAGCCGCGCCTTGAACTGCGCGGTCATCGCCTGCTCGAGTCCGGCGGTCGTCTTCCCCTTGTCCTTGGCGACCTGCGCGAGCGACTTGCCGTTGCGGAGCTGGTCGAGCAGCTGCGCGTCGGTCAGACCGAGGTAGCTTGCCGCGGCGCCGAGCTCGATGTCGCGCAGCCGGGGCCCGCCGAAGCCGTGACCGCCGAAGCGGGGACCGCCCGCGCCTGGACCGCCGAAGCGGGGACCGGCAAAACCGGCGGCGCCGAACCCGAGCGGAAGCTGGCCCTGGTTGATCCGCTGCTCGAGCGTGTTGGCCTCGGCCTGCGTCATCCTGCCGTCCTTGACGGCGTCGTTGATCTGGTCGATCAGCGCACCCTTCAGCGCCGCCATTAGCTGGTCGGGCGTGACATTGAGCCGGTGGGCGACGTCGTTGAGGAACTGCTGCCGCGAGCTCGGGCCCGACTGCGTGGCCGCGTACGCGCCGCCGGCGAAGGCCGCCGCCGCGAGCGCCGCGCCGGTGAGTGCAACCTTGTTCTTCCAGCGTCCCTTCACGTACGCTCCTTCGGTCGCGGACTCCGGCCCGTTGGAGCGTGTCAGCCGCGTTTTAGAGGACTGTAAGAGTTAGGCGGCGCGGCGGTTCGCGAGGATCCTTCTGAATCGTGCGGCCTCAGCGTCGGGCGTGTTATCCATCCGCTCCTCGGTGATTCGGACGGTCGGGTGCCCGAGCGCGAGCATGCTGGCGTCCCGATCGCGGTCGAGCTCGAAGCTCGCCGGCCCGTCGTGCACGTCGTGCCCGTCGATCTCGACGATCAGCCCGTACTCCGGGAAGAACGCATCCAGCTCGACGCCGTTGATCTTGTGGTTGAGCAGCGGCTCGGGGAGGCCGTACCGCTTGCAGAACGCATCGAACTTGCGTTCCAGGCGCGAGCGCGTGGGGCCGCGACGAATTCCGGCAAGCGGTCTGACACGGCCCGCGCCCGGATGGCCGCGGAAGTCGGTACGCCTGAGCACGGCCGCGTGCGAGGCGTGCGGCCTGGGCGCGAGCGCATCGCTGTGTCCTCGCGGGTGAGCGCGGCCCGGTGCGTGCGGATCCCCGTTCGCGCGTGCTTTGTCGGCGTCGTGACCTCGAACGGCACGTCCCATCGGCGATAGATGCCGAACAGCGTCGCGGCTGACCCGTGGCTGAGGACGGCCTTCGCCCCGCACGCCAGCAGCGCCCCATACGCTCGGTCCTGCGGAAGCCGGGGGACGTGGCCGACGGCGTAGACGCCGGCGTGGACAGGGATGAGGCGGCCGGTCGCGACGCGGTGATCGACGCCGTGGCGAGTCAGGCCGAGCGCGATGAGTTGCGCGCGCTTGACATACCCGCGCTGACGATTCGCGAGCGCCTGTATTCGCCTGTCAACCGAGTCCTCCATCGTGAGCGTGGTCGGTTTTCCCGGCTATAGGCGGGAAAACACACCACGCTCTACTTAGCCCGCAGCGCCCGACTTTCTCCCCCCAACGCCACAAAGAAATCCAACGCCGCCGGATTCGCGAGCGACTCCCGCGACGCAGCCTTTTCCGCCGGGACCCCGGAAAGGATTCGCTTCACCGGAACCTCCAAGAGCTTCCCTGACAGCGTCCGGGGGACCTCGTCAATCGCGATGATCTCGTCCGGGACGTGGCGCGGCGAGCAGTCCGACCGGATCCGCCGCCGGATCTCACCCACCAGCGAGTCGTCCAGCGAAGCACCGTCACGCAGCACCACGAACAGCGGCATCCAGCCATCGGTCCCGTCCCGAGCCAGGTCGACGACGAGCGCGTCGACGATGTCGTCGGACGACAGAACCGCGCGGTAGATCTCGGAGGTCCCCATCCGGATGCCGCCGCGGTTGATCGTCGAGTCCGAGCGGCCGTAGATGATCGCGGTGCCGCGCGAGGTGATCTCGATCCAGTCGCCGTGGCGCCAGATACCGGGGTACATCGAGAAGTACGAGTCGTGGTAGCGACTCCCGTCCTCGTCGCCCCAGAAGAAGATCGGCATCGACGGCATCGGGCGGGTGATCACCAGCTCCCCCACCTCGTCGACCAACGGCCGGCCGTCCGGGTCCCAGGCCTCGACGGCCGCACCGAGCGACCGCGCCTGGAGCTCGCCCTGGTACACGGGCAGCGTCGGGACGCCGCCGACGAACGCCGTGCACAGATCGGTGCCTCCGGACGTCGAGAACAGCCACAGGTCGGGGCCGAGGTGCTCGTAAAGCCACCCGAACCCCTCCGGTGAGAGCGGCGAGCCGGTCGAGCCGACCGACTTCACGGACGACAGCGACCGCCCGCCCGAGCGCGGCTCGACGCCTGCCTTCATGCACGCCGAAACGAACGCTGCGCTGGTGCCGAACATCGTGACCCCGGCATCCTCGGCGAGCTCCCACAGCACCGACATGTCGGGGTAGCCCGGGTTGCCGTCGAATAGCACGATCGACGCGTCCGTCAACAGCACGCCGACGATGAAGTTCCACATCATCCAGCCGGTCGTCGAGAACCAGAACATCCGGTCGCCGGGCTGGGCGTCGAGGTGGAGATGGCCCTTCTTGATCTGCTCGAGCAGGATGCCGCCGTGGCCATGGACGATCGGCTTCGGAAGCCCGGTCGTGCCGGAGCTGTAGAGCACCCACAGCGGGTGGTCGAACGGCACCGCCTCGAACTCGAGCCCCTCATCCCCGCCCTCGAAGCCGGCGTCCCAGCCCGAGCCGTCCAGGTACCCGAACGTCACGACGCGCTCCAGCGACGGAATTCCGGCGGCGATCTCCGTCACGGCCTCGCGCTTGTCGAAGTCCTTGCCGCCATACCGGTAGCCGTCGACGGCCAGCAGCACCTTCGGCTCGATCTGCGAGAAGCGGTCGACGACGCTCCGGACTCCGAACTCCGGCGCCGCCGAGGACCAGACCGCGCCGAGCGAGGCGACGGCGAGGAACGCCGCGACCGTCTCGGGAATATTGGGCATGTAGGCAGCGACGCGGTCTCCCGCGGTGACGCCGGCACCGCGTAGCCCCGCGGCGATCGCGGCGGTGTGCGAGCGGAGCTCCGACCACGTCCACTCCCCGAGCGGGCGCAGCTCCGACGCGTGGCGCAGCGCGACCGCATCCGGGTCCCTGCCGCGGAAGATGTGCGCGGGATAGCTCAACCGCGAGCCCGGGAACCACTCGGCGCCGGGCATCGTCGAGCGCCCGAGCACACGATCGGATGGGGTCGCGAACTCGACCCTGAAGTACTCGACGATCGAGCTCCAGAACGCCTCGAGGTCGGTCACCGACCACCGCCACATCTCCTCGTAGGAGGAGAACGTCAGGGCTCGCGTGTCCGCCAGCCAGCGGCCGTAGCCGGTCAGCGTGGCGCCATCGATCCGCTCCTCGGATGGTGTCCACAGCAGTTTGGGGGCGGTGGCGGTCACCGGGCGGGCAGTATTGTCTCGATTCGATGCTCGGCGCGGCAAGCGAACGGCAGAAGTCCGACCCGCCCGATCGCGCGGACGTGCTCACGGAGATCGTCCTGCCCGACCAGGAGGGCAACGAGGTCCGGCTCGGCGACCTTTGGGCCGACCGCCCCGCCGCGCTCATCTGGTTGCGCCACTACGGCTGAATTTATTGCAAGGCTCACGCCGTCCAGTTGGATGGCGCCCAGAAGAAGTTCGAGGCGGCCGGCGCGAACATCGTGCTGATCGGACAGCTGACGCCCCGCCACGCAGCGCGCTTCCGCAGCCGCCAGGGGATCGGGCTGACGGTGCTTGCCGACGAGGAGCGCGAGAGCTACAAGGCGGCCGGCGCCAAGATCGCGACGATGAGCGAGCTGATCGGCCCGCGCGTGGCGGCCAAGGGGCTGCTGACCAGCCTGAAGACCGGCCGCGCCCAGACGCGCACGATCGGCCACCCGGCGCAGCTCGGCGGGGCGATGGTGATCGCGCCGGACGGCGCCGTCGTGTGGTCACACATGTCCGACGACGCGGGTGACAACGCCCCGCCCGAGGAGATCCTCGAAGCAGTCCGCTCCGCGGCCTCCTAGCCCGCAAGCGCAGGCTACGCTGACGCCATGTCGGACGCCCATCAGCTGACCGCGCCGTTCGCCGGCACCGTGATCGCGATCGCGCGCGGCGCCGACGAGAACGTCGGCGAGGGCGAGGCGCTGGTCGTGCTGGAGGCGATGAAGATGGAGCACGAGGTGATCGCCGAGGCGAGCGGCGTCGTCCTCCGAGTCGAGGTCGCCGTCGGCGAGACGGTCGAGGAGGGTCAGCTGCTGGCCGTGATCGAGGCCGGGGCCACCGGCGACGGCCGAGGACCGGACGGTGGTCCGCCGGAGCTCGACGACCAGCGCCAGGACCTCGATGCCGTGATCGCCCGGCACGCGCTCGGCCTCGACGAGGCCCGTCCCGAGGCGGTCGCCAAACGCCATGAGCTGAACCGCCGCACCGCGCGCGAGAACCTCGACGACCTCGTCGACCCCGGCAGCTTCGTCGAGTACGGGCCGCTGATCTTCGCGGCGCAGGAGGCGCGCCGGTCGAAGGACGAGTTGATCCGCCGGACTCCCGCCGACGGCCTCGTCGCCGGCGTCGGCGAGATCGACGGCCGGCCGACGGTCGTGCTGTCCTACGACTACACGGTGCTGGCCGGTACCCAGGGGATGCGCAATCACCTGAAGAAGGACCGGCTGTTCGAGCTCGCAGAGCGGCGCCGGCTGCCACTCGTGCTGTTCGCCGAAGGCGGTGGCGGCCGTCCCGGCGACGTCGACTGGCCGCACGTCGCGGGCCTCGACTGCCGCGCGTTTCACCTGTTCGCTCAGCTCAGCGGGCTTGTGCCGCTGGTGGGGATCGCCTCGGGCTACTGCTTCGCTGGCAACGCAGCGCTGCTGGGCTGCTGCGACGTCGTGATCGCGAGCGAGGAGTCGAGCATCGGGATGGGCGGCCCGGCGATGATCGAGGGTGGCGGGCTCGGCGTGTTCGCGCCGCAGGACGTCGGCCCGATCGACGTGCAGTGGACCAACGGGGTGGTCGACCTCCGGGTCAAGGACGACGCCGAAGCGGTCGCGGCGGCAAAGCGCTACCTGTCGTACTTCCGCGGCGCGACCGAGCCGCCGCAGACACCCAGAGACCAGGCGCCGCTCAGGAATCTGATCCCGACCAACCGCAAGCGGATTTACGACGTCCGCCGGGTGATCGATGCGCTGCTGGACGACGTGTTCGAGCTGCGCCGTGGATTCGGGCACGGAATGGTGACCGCGCTCGCGCGCGTGGACGGACGGCCGCTCGGCGTGATCGCCAACGACCCGTCGCACCTTGGCGGCGCGATCGACGCGCACGCGGCCGACAAGGCGGCCCGGTTCATGCAGCTGTGCGACGCGTTCGAGCTCCCGATCCTGTCGCTGTGCGACACGCCCGGATTCATGGTCGGGCCGCCGGCCGAGCGGACCGCGACGGTCCGCCACTTCTCCAGGATGTTCGTGACGGGCGCGAACCTCGAGGTCCCGATCGCCACGATCGTGCTGCGCAAGGGCTACGGCCTCGGCGCCCAGGCGATGGCCGGCGGTGGATTCAAGGCGGGGCTCTTTTGCGTCGGCTGGCCGACGTCGGAGTTCGGCGGGATGGGACTCGAGGGCGCGGTTCGGCTCGGGATGCGCCGCGAGCTCGAGGCGATCGACGACGAGGCCGAGCGAGAGCGCGCGTACGAGGCGATGGTCGCGATGGCGTACGAGCGCGGCAGCGGGATCAACATGGCCTCCTACGGCGAGATCGACGACGTGATCGACCCCGCCGACAGCCGCCGGTGGATCTCGCAGCTGCTGGGCCCCGGCGCGGGCGAGTGGTGGACGAGCCCCGGCAAGCGGCGCCCGTTCGTCGACGCTTGGTAATGCGGCCCGGCTAGTCGCAGTCCTCGCACGCGCCGCGCAGCACCACTTCGTGGTGGTCGACACGGACGCCGAGGCGCCGGGATACGCGGCTGATCGCGCGCTCGAGCCCGGGATCGTCGAACGCCACGAGCCGGCCGCACCTGTCACACACGAGGTGATGGTGGTGCTCGCCGCTCGGCAGCACGCGCTCGAACCGCGCTTGGTCCCGGTCGAGCGCGACGCGCTCGACGAGACCGTGCTCGACGAGCTGGTCGAGCGCCCGGTAGACGCTCGCGCGGCCGGTCCGGTGTCCCTCTAGACGCAGCGCGTCCTCGATCTCGACAGCGGTCAGCGCGCAGCTCTGGTCGCCGAGCAGATCGATCACGCGGTCGCGGGCGCGCCCCGGGCGCAGCCCCGCGCGTCGCAGGACGAGGCGGGCGTGATCACTCCAGCTGATCGTCTCGGTGGGCATCTGAGGCCTAGCTTACCCACTCAATCGGCAGATCTCGATAACGAGACTCATTCTCATGTTCGTGGTAGGGTGTTCAACCATGAAACGAACAATCGCGTCCTGGGGCCTAGCCGCCGGCCTGGCCGCGCTCCTTGCCGCCTGCGGCTCGAGCGCGACCACGACCGGCGGCACCGTCCGAGTCGTCGCCGCGGAGAACTTCTGGGGCAGCATCGCCGCCCAGGTGGGCGGCAGCAAGGCCAACGTCCAGAGCATCATCGTCGACCCAGCCGAGGACCCGCACTCGTACGAGCCAACGGCGGCGAATGCGCGGACGCTGGCGACGGCACAGCTGGCGATCGTCAACGGGGTCGGCTACGACCCGTGGGCGCCGAAGCTGCTGTCGGCGAATCCGGCCCCCGGGCGCGGTCGTGCTGACGGTCGGGAGCCTGTTTGGTTTGAAGGAGGGCGACAACCCCCACCGCTGGTACGACCCCGCGGAGGTGCTGACGGTGGCGAGCACGATCGCAGCGGACCTGAAGAAGATCGACCCGAACGACGGCTCCTACTTCGACCAGCGGCTGAAGGCCTTCGAAACACAGGACCTCGCGCGGTACCGGAGCCTGATCGCGCAGATCGCCTCCCGCTACGGCGGCACGGCGGTGGGCGCGTCGGAGAGCATCTTCGCGCTGCTCGCGCCGGCGCTTCACCTCAACCTGCTCACCCCTCCGAGCTTCATGAACGCGATCAGTGAGGGCACCGACGTGACCGCGCAGGACACGCTCACGACGCAACAGCAGATCGAGAACCACCGGATCAAGGTGTGGATCTACAACTCGCAGAACACGACCCCGGCGGTCCAGCGCCTGAACGCGCTCGCCATGGCCGCGCACATCCCGACCGTCACGATCACCGAGACGCTCGACCCGGCGAAGGACAGCTTCGAGCAGTGGCAGGTCGCGCAGCTGCAGCGGATCGAGCTGGCGCTTCACCGGGCGACGGGCAGGTGACGTCCGCGGTCGCGCTATCGGACGTCGCCGTCCGACTCGGCGACCGCGAGATCCTCAGCGACGTCGAACTGACCGTCGAGCTCGGGGAGTTCATCGCCGTGCTCGGGCCGAACGGCGCCGGGAAGTCGACGCTGATGCGCGCGATCCTCGGACTGGTGCCGCTCGCGCGCGGCCGCGCGACGGTGCTCGGGCAGTCGCCCACCCAGGCGCGCGCGCGGATCGGCTACCTCCCCCAGCGCCACGGGCTCGACTCCTCCGCCCGGATCCGGGGAATCGATTTCGTCAGGCTCGGACTCGAAGGGACCCGCTGGGGCATCCCGCTTCCGATCACTCCCCGCGCTCGGGCGCGCCGCGCGGCCGAACGCCGGCGGGTCGACGAGGTGATCGAGCTGGTCGGGGCCACCGCGTACGCGCGCCGTGCGATCGGCGATCTGTCGGGTGGTGAGCAGCAGCGGCTGCTGATCGCGCAGGCGCTGGTGCGCGAGCCCGTGATGCTGATCCTCGACGAGCCGCTCGACGGCTTGGACATCCCCAATCAGGTCGCCGTCGCCGCGCTGCTGCGCCGGATCGCGACGGACGCGCACGTCGCGGTGCTGCTCGTCGCCCACGACGTCAACCCGCTGCTCCCCTACCTCGACCGGGTCCTGTACCTGGCCGGCGGCCACGCGCTCGCGGGGACCGTCGAAGAGGTGATCACCGCGGAGAACCTCTCGAACCTCTATGGCGCGCCGATCGACGTGCTCCTCGCCCGCGACGGCAGGCTCGTGGTCGTCGGCTCGCCCGAGGCTCCCCACCACCACGGCGACCGGCACCCGCCGCAATGAACCCCTCGCTGTCCCTCAACATCGTCGATGACATCCGCCAGCTGACGACGTTCCCGTTCATGGTCAACGCGCTCGAGGCCGGGACGATCGTCGCGGTCGTCGCGGCGCTGACCGGGTGGTACATGGTGCTCCGCCGCCAGGCGTTCGCCGGCCACACGCTGTCGGTGATGGCGTTTCCTGGCGCCACCGGGGCGGCGCTCGCCGGGATCCCGACCGCGCTCGGGTACTACATCGCCTGCGGGGCGGCGGCGCTGGCGATGCGCCGCGCGGGGCGGGCCCGAACGGCGAGCCGCAGCGCGGAGACCGCCGCGATCGGGACGATCCAGGCGACGGGGCTCGCGATCGGGTACCTGTTCCTGTCGCTCAACCACCAGGTGCTGGGCGGCCCCGAGACGCTGCTGTTCGGGACGTTCCTCGGGATCAGCCGCGGCCAGGTGCTGGCCCTGCTGGCGATCGGCGCCGGAGCGCTGATCGTGCTCGCGTTCGCCGCCCGGCCGCTGCTGCTGGCGACGCTCGACCGCGAGCTCGCGCGGGCGAGCGGGCTCCCGGTGGCGGCGCTCGACCTCGCGTTCCTGCTGATCCTCGCGGCGGCGGTGGCGACCACGAGCCAGATCACCGGCGCGCTGCTCGTGTTCGCGCTGCTGGTCGCGCCGCCGGCGGCGGCCCAGAAGCTCACGGTCAGGCCGCTTCCGAGCCTCGTGCTGAGCGTCGTGTTCGCGCTGCTGGTGGTGTGGCTCGGGCTCGGGGTCGCGTACTTCTCCCCCTACCCGGTCGGCTTCTGGACGACGACGTTCGCTTTCGGCCTGTACGTGCTCGCCGCCGGCTGGAGCCGGGTCCGCGGGTAGCGATGTTCTCGCACGAGTTCATCCGCAACGCGTACCTCGCCGGGACGTTCGTGGCGCTCGCGTGCGGGACGATCGGCTGGCTGGTCGTCCTGCGCGCGCAGGTGTTCGCCGGCGACGCGCTCAGCCACGTCGCGTTCGTCGGCGCGATCGGCGCCGCCGTGCTCGGGCTCGACGTCCGCGTCGGGCTGTTCGCACTGACGATCATCGTCGCGCTGGGGATGGCGGCGCTCGGCCGCCGCGGCCAGGCCGACGACACGGTGATCGGGATCGTGTTCGCTTGGATTCTGGGGATCGGCGTGTTGCTGATCACGCTGCTCGCGACCGGCCCCCACGCCGGTAACGGGGTCGCCGCGACCAACACGCTGTTCGGGTCGATCTTCGAGCTCGGATCCGGCCAGGCGCTCGTCGCTGCGCTGATCGGCCTCGCGGTGAGCCTCGCCGTCGTGGTCGCGTTCCGGCCGCTGCTCCTCTCGACGCTCGATTCGGAGCTCGCGGTGCTCCGCGGCGTCCGCGTCCGGGTCCTGGGCGCGGGCTTCCTCGTCGCGCTCGCGATCGTCACCGCCGAGAGCACGCAGGCGGTCGGGGCGCTCCTGCTGCTCGGCCTGATCGCGGCGCCCGCTGGGGCCGCGCACCGGCTGACGGGAAGGCCGTACGCCGGCCTCGCGCTGTCGGCGGCGATCGCCGTGGCGGCGGTGTGGGGCGGGATCGCGCTCAGCTACGGGATTCCGTCGCTGCCCCCGAGCAGCGCGATCATCGCGCTGGCCGCCGGCGCATACGCGGTCGTGGCCGTGGTGACGCGCGCCCGCGCGAGCGGGTGAGGTCCAGCGGCGGACCGGATGGGAGTCGATACCCGGCCCGCCGCCGGGGCCCTCAACTTTGCGGGGCACGGGGTTGTCCCGCAGCGACGAGGCGCACTTCGCCGCAGCCATATCGGCTGTCCTGAAGCCTAGATTTCGACCTGTCAGGTTGCTGTAAACGGGGCCTAAGACCTAGCCAAGAGAGCGAGCAGCTCGTACGCGACGGCGGCCGCCGCGAGCGCGGTCACCTCGGCGTGGTCATACGCCGGTGAGACCTCGACCACGTCGGCGCCGGCGAGCGGCAGGCCGTCGAGCCCGCGCAGCAGCTCCTGGAGCTCGCGGGTCGTGAGCCCGCCGGGCTCGGGGGTGCCGGTGCCGGGGGCGTGGGCGGGATCGAGCACGTCGATATCGACACTGACGTACAGCGGGCGGTCGCCGACCCGCTCGCGGATCCGCTGCAGCGCGGCGCCGACCCCCTCGCGCGAGATCCGCGCGGTCGAGATCACCGCGTACCCGAGCGCGGCGTCGTCCTCGAGGTCGGAGCTCGCGTAAAGCGGGCCGCGGATCCCGACGTGGACCGAGCTCCCGGTGTCGAGGACGCCCTCCTCGGCGGCTCGCCGGAACGGGGTCCCGTGCGTGTAGGAGGCGCCGAAGTACGTGTCCCAGGTGTCGAGGTGGGCGTCGAAGTGGACCAGCGCCGGCGGCCCATGACGTGCGGCCACCGCCCGCAGGAGCGGCAGCGCGATCGTGTGGTCGCCGCCGATCGTCACGACGCGGTCGGCGCGCTCGAGCACGCTCGAGGCGGCGCGCTCGACGTCCGCGACGGCGGCCTCGAGGTCGAACGGGTTGATCGCCGCGTCGCCGGCGTCGGCGACCTGCCGTTCGCCCCACGGATGGACGTCGAGCTCGGGGTGGTAGGGGCGCAGCAGCTTCGAGGCGGCGCGCACGGCACCGGGCCCGAACCGCGCGCCCGGCCGGTAGGAGGTCCCGCTGTCGAACGGAGCGCCGAGGATCGCTACGGCGGCGCTGCCGACGTCGTCGAGCCGCGGCAGGCGGGCGAACGTCTCGGGCCCGGCGAACCGCGGCACGATCCGCGCGTCAGGAGGGCCCTCTGGCACAACGGGGATGCTATGTCCTGCGCCGGGCAGGACTACGTGGAGCGCAGCGCCTCGGTGGGGCTGAGACGGGCCGCCTTCGAAGCCGGATACAGGCCGGCCAGCGCCCCGATCGCGAACCCGGCGACGGGCGCCGCGATCAGCGCGTACAGCGGGACCACCCACGGCTGGCTGCGCGCGAGCGCGTAGACGAGCGTCGCGATCGCGCCGATCAACAGCCCGGCGACGCCGCCGAGCGCCGCGAGCAGCGCCGACTCGGCAAGGAACTGGATAGTGATGTGGCGCTTCGTCGCCCCGAGCGCGCGCCGCAGGCCGATCTCGCCGCGGCGCTCGAGCACCGAGATCACCATGATGTTCGCGATCCCGATCGCCCCCACGAGCAGTGCGACCGCGCCGAGCCCGAGCAGCAGCGTCGTGAACTGGCCCTTGGCGGCCGCGCGGGCCTCGAGCGCGTCGGATGGCCGGCTGACCTGGACCCCGTCTGGGTTCTGCGGGTCGGCGGTCGGCGCGAGCAGATTCGCGACCGCCGGCACGTTGTCCTGGTCCGCGCGGACGTAGATCTCCGACGGGTTGGGCTGCACCTTGAACAGCCGCTCGGCGACCGGCAGGCCGATGAACGCGGTCGTGTCGAGGTTCGAATCGAGCAGCGCCGGCTTCATGATCCCGACGACCGTGAACCAGGTTCCGCCGAGATACACCTGGATGTGGCCGTTCGCGCTCGGTATCTGAAGGATGCTCGCGGCCTGGGCCCCGAGCACGACCGTCGGGAAGCGCTCGTTGCTCGTGTTCAGGAACCGGCCCGAGGCCATCTGGTCGCTGAGCGCGGTGAGCAGTCCGGGGTCGGCCGCGTCCACGCCGATCCCCCCGGTCAGCTGAGACGGCACGTACGGCGTTCGCAGCACGCTCACGTTCGAGACCTGGTAGACGGCGGCCGCGCCCTGCACGTTCGGCATGTGCAGGATCATCGGCACCGAGGTCTCGGGGAGCACCTCGCTGGAACCGAGGAACGTCTGACCGGGGGAGATCGTCAGCAGGTTCGTGCCGAGGCTGTCGATCGTCGCCAGCAGCTTCGCCTGGCTCGAGGCGGAGATCCCGACGACCGCGACCATCGCGCCGATCCCGATCGCGATCCCGAGCGCGGACAGCGACGCCCGCAGTCGCCGGGTCCGCAGGCCTCCGACCGCGATCGAGAGCAGCTCGTGCGGCGGGAGGCGCGCGACCTCCGCGGCGGCGGCGGCACCGGCGGTGGCGACGGTCACTGCTCCTCGTCCTCCACGATCTCGCCGTCACGCATCTGGATCCGCCGCGGGAACGTCGCGGCGATCCGCTCCTCGTGGGTGATCAGCACCAGTGAGGCGCCGTCTGCCGCGAGCTCGTGCAGCAGCGCGACCACCTCCTCCCCGGAGCGGGAGTCGAGATTCCCGGTCGGCTCGTCGGCGAGGATGATCACCGGCCGCTTGGCGACCGCGCGGGCGATCGCGACGCGCTGGCGCTCGCCGCCCGAGAGCTGCCGCGGGCGGTGCTCGAGCCGGTGCCCGAGGCCGACTCGCTCGAGCGCGGAGCGCGCTGCTTCGCGGCGCTCGCGCGCCGGCGCGCCCGTGTAGAGCATCCCGGTGGCGACGTTGTCAAGCGCGGTCATCGTGTCCTGGAGGTGGAAGTCCTGGAACACGAACCCGATCTCGAATGCCCGCAGCCCCGCGAGCTCGACGTCGGATGCCGCGACCACGTCCCGGCCGGCCACCTCGACCTCGCCGCTGCTCGGGCGCTCGAGCGTGCCGAGCACGGTCAGCATCGTCGTCTTCCCCGATCCCGACGGCCCGAGGACCGCGACCCGGTCCCCGGCCGGAACCTCGACGCTCACTCCGCGCAGCGCGTGGACGCCGCCCGGGTACTCCTTGGCGACGTCGCGCAGCGCGAGCGCCGGACCGTTCATCCCTGCGAGTCCGTCACCTGCAGCCCGGGGTGGACGCCTGACCCGGAGATCTGCACGTAGCCGGCGGCGAACAGCCCCGGGGTGACCGGGATCAGCCTGTGCGGCGCGACCGCCTCCTGGACGGAGTACCTGCCGCCCGGCGTAGCGATCAGCGCGGTTACCGGGACCGAAAGCACGTTGTTGGCCTTCTGCTGGGCGAAGTTGACGCTCACCGCGGCCTGGTCGAGGCCGCGCGCGTGAGAGTGGCTGCTGAGCGTGATCGTCACCGGGATCACCGCGGACGGATTGCCCGACCCGTTCCCGCCGCCCCCGCCGCCACCCCCGGACCCCGAGCCGGATCCGGAGCCGGAGGAGCTCTGGGCGACCGGGCTGACCTGGGTGATCTTTCCGTCGACGTTGCTGCCGTCCGGGAGCTCGACCGTGACCGGCTCGCCGAGCACCGCCTCGCTCTGCTTGGTCGCGTCGAGGTCGACCGTCACGACCTCCTGGGTGGAGCTCGTCTCCATGACGGCCTGGGCGCTGGCGCCCCCGCCCGAACCGCCGCCAGAGCCCGAGCCGCCGCCCCCGCCCGAGCCGCCGCCCGACCCCGAACCGCCGCCGGAATTCCCCGAGCCGGTTCCCGCGCTCTTCGCCGGCGTCGACGGCGAGCTGCCGCTCGACGGCGACGAGCCCTGGCTCGCCGGCGACGAGCCCCGGCTGCGCAGCTCCGCCAGCTCGGCCTCGAGCAGCGCCGTCAGAGCCTTCAGTTGCGCGACCGACTTGGGCTGGTGCTTGTGGCTCGGGCCGGTGGGTCCGGCCGGCCCCGTGGGACCGGTCGGACCCTTTGTGGCGGGCTTGGTCAGCGAGACGAATTCGGTCTGCGGCGCGGAGGGGTGGTAGCTGGCGCCGGTGTTGCCCGAGCCGTTCGATCCCGACCCTGCGCCCGAGGACGACTGGCCGTTCGAGCCGAGCACGGTCTGGACCGAGCCGACCAGCCGCTTGCCCGGGAGGAACACGACCTGGCCGAGCGTGATCGTGCCGGTCTCGGTCTCGCCGACCGATCCCTGCCACCGCTCGACGGCGTCGGTCGTACCCGCCTGCCAGGTGGTGTTCGGGGTGATCTGCCCGTCGGCGAAGCCAAGCGCGATCAGGTTCCGGTTGAGCTCGAGGATGTCGGGGCCGTCGCTGTCGCTCGGCGACAGGTCGCGGTACGCCGGGGTCCCGCCGTCGAACAGGATCACCGGCCGGTTGTCGACGTTGAACAGCGCCTGCCCGGGGTTGACCTGCTGGCCCACCGCCGGCAGCCAGGTGATCGTGCCGCTCAGCCGGTCGTAGACGGTCTGCGTATTGGCGTAGCCGAGCGTGCCCGACTCGGTGTCGGTCTCGACCAGGTCACGCCGCTGCACCGTCGCCGCGCCCGCGACCTTCGGCTGGCTCGCGCCCTTGCTCGAACCCGGCGAGTTGACGATCACGACGATCGCGATCGCGAGCGCCGCGGCGCCGATCGCCGCCAGCGCGGCTGCGGCTGAGCGGCGGCCCCTTCCTCGGTAAAGGTTGACGAGTCGTGACACCAGCTTCCTCTCGATCGAGGGAAGTGGTACGCGACCGCCGGTTACAGGAGCGGAACAGCGCCTGTCACGGGGCGCGCCGTCACGGGCCGAGCAGGGGCTATGTGGAGCGCAGCGCCTCGGTGGGACTGAGGCGGGCCGCCTTCGAGGCTGGATACAGCCCCGCGAGCGCACCGATCGCAAACCCGGCGACCGGCGCCGCGATCAGCGCGTACAGCGGGACCACCCACGGCTGGCCGCGCGCCACGGCATAGACGAGCGTGGCGACCGCGCCGAGCAGCAGCCCGGCGATCCCGCCAAGCGCCGCGAGCAGCGCCGACTCGGCGAGGAACTGGATCGTGATGTGCCGCCGGGTCGCGCCGAGCGCGCGCCGGAGGCCGATCTCGCCGCGGCGCTCGAGCACCGAGATCACCATGATGTTCGCGATCCCGATCGCGCCGACTAGCAGCGCCACGGCGCCGAGCCCCAGCAGCAGCGTCGTGAACTGTCCCTTCGCCGCCGCGCGCGCCTCGAGCACGTCCGACGGGCGGCTGACCTGGACCCCGTCGGGGTTCTGCGGGTCGGCCGTCGGCGCAAGCAGGTTCGAGACCGAGGTGACGTTGTCCGGGTTGGTGCGGACATAGATCTCCGAGGGGTTGGGCTGCGCCTGGAACAGCCGCTCGGCGACCGGCAGCCCGATGAACACGGTCGTGTCGAGGTTCGGATCGAGCACCGCCGGCTTCATGATCCCGACGACCGTGAACCACGTCCCGCCGAGGTACAGCTGGATGTGCCCGCTCGCGTTCGGAATCTGAAGGATGTTCGCCGCCTGAGCGCCGAGCACTACCGTCGGGAAGCTCTCGTTGCTCGCATTCAGGAAGTGACCGGAGGCCATCGTGTTGCTGAGCGCCCCCAGCAGTCCGGGATCGGCCGCGTCGACCCCGATTCCGCCCGTCTGCTCGGACGGGACGTACGGAGTGCGCAGCACGTTCACGTTCGGAACCTGGTAGACGGCCGCGGCGTGCTGCACGTTTGACATGTGCAGGATCGATGGCACCGACGTGTTCGGGAGCACCTCGTTCGACCCCAGGAACGTCTGGCCGGGCGCGACCGTGAGCAGGTTCGTGCCGAGGCTGTCGATCGTCGCGAGCAGGTTCGCCTGGCTCGAGGCGGAGATCCCGACGACCGCGACCATCGCCCCAATCCCGATCGCGATCCCGAGCGCCGACAGCGACGCGCGCAGCCGCCGCGTCCGCAGCCCCTGGAAGGCGATCGAGAGCAGCTCGTGCGGGGGCAGCCGCGCCCTCTCGGGCTCACGCGGGGCCCCCTTGCGGGCGCCGCCGGGCAGTGGCACCGAGGTCGCGGTCATTGCAGGTCGTCCTCGACGATCTCGCCGTCGCGCATCTGGACCCGCCTGGCGAACCCCCCCGCGATCTTCTCGTCGTGCGTGATCAGCACGAGCGACGCCCCCTCAGCGGCGAGCCCGTGCAGCAGCGACAGCACCTCGTTCCCGGAGCGCGAGTCGAGGTTCCCGGTTGGCTCGTCGGCGAGGATGATCACCGGGTTCTTGGCGATCGCGCGGGCGATCGCCACCCGCTGGCGCTCGCCGCCCGACAGCTGCTGCGGCCGGTGTGTGAGGCGCTTCTCCAGCCCGACGCGCTCGAGCGCCACGCGCGCGGCTTCGCGACGCTCGCGCACCGGCGCGCCCGTGTACAGCATGCCCGTGGCGACGTTGTCGAGCGCGTTCATCGTGTCCTGGAGGTGAAACCCCTGGAACACGAACCCGATCTCGAACGCGCGCAGCCCCGCCAACTCGACGTCGGATGCCGCGACCACGTCGCGGCCCGCGACCTCGACGGCTCCGCTGGTCGGCCGCTCAAGCGTCCCCAGCACGGTCAGCATCGTGGTCTTGCCCGAGCCCGACGGGCCGACGACCGCGACCTGATCGCCGGCGGGAATCTCGACGCTCACCCCGCGGAGCGCCTGCACGCCGCCCGGGTACTCCTTGACGACGTCGCGGAGCCGCAGCGCGACGGTCATCCCTGCGAGTCGGTCACCTCGAGCCCCGGATATACCCCCGAGCCCGAGATCTGGACGTAGCCCGCGGCGAACAGCCCGGGCGTGACGGGGATCAGCGCGTGCGGCGTCGCCGCCTGCTGGACCGCGTATCCGCCGCCCTGCGTCGCGATCAGGGCGGTCACCGGCACCGACAGCACGTTGCTTGCCTTCTGCTGAGCGAAGTTGACGCTGACCGCCGCCTGGTCCAGGCCGCGCGCGTGAGACCCGCCGCTGAGGGTGATCGTCACCGGGATCGTCGCCGACGGCGCCGACCCGTTCGACCCGGACCCGGACCCGGAGCCCGAGGCCGAGCTGGACCCCGACCCGCTGCCGCTCGAGCTCGAGGTGCTCTGGGCGACCGGGCTCACCTGCGTGATCTTGCCGTTGACCGTGCTGCTGTCGGGCAGCTGGACGGTGACGGGCTCGCCGACCACCGCCTCGCTCTGCTTGGTCGCGTCGAGCTGGACGGTGACGACCTCCTGGGTCGAGGTGGTCTGGAGGATCGGCTGCGCGGTCGCCGCGCCGCCCGATCCCGATCCCGATCCCGATCCCGATCCGGTGCCGGCCGAGCCGGCCCCGCCGCCGCCGCCGCCACCACCGCCACCGCCTCCGCTGAACGAGGCGCCGCCGCCGGACCCGCCGGCGCGCGAACTACCGCCCCCGGACCCCGACCCGCCGCCGCCCGAGGACGACCCCCGCTGCTGCTTGAGCTCGGCAAGCTCCGCCTTGAGTATCAGGGTCAGCGCCGCCAGCCCCGGCCCCCCACTCGTCCCGGAACCCGACCCGGCACCCGTCCCCGAGCCCGCGCCGGAGCCGTTCTTCGAAGGATTGGACTTCTTCGACGGTCCGCTCGGACCGGTGGGGCCGGTAGCCCCCGTGGCCGCATGCGGCTGGTTGGTCGTGTCGGACTTGGTCGTGGTCAGGCTCACGAACTCGGTAGTCGAGCCCGACTTCGTGTAGCTCGCCCCGGTGGCGGAACCCGATCCGGACCCGGACGCCGAGCTGCTGCCACCGGTCGAGCCGAGCACCGTCTCCACCGAGGTGATGAGCTGCGAACCGGGCAGGAACACGACCTGCCCGAGCGTGATCGTGCCGGTCTCGGACTGGCCGAGCGCGCCCTGCCAGCGCTCGACCGCGGCGGTGGTCGCGTCCTGCCAGGTGTCGTTCACCGTGATCTGGTGGCTCGGGTCGAACCCGAGCGCGACGAGGTTGCGGTTCAGCTCGCCGACGTCGGGGCCGTCGGTGACGCCGGAACTGAGGTCGCGGAACGCCGGCGTGGTGCCGTCGAACAGGACCACGGGCGCGTTGTCGACCTTGTAGAGCGTCCCGCCCGGCTTGACCTGCTTGCCCACGGTCGGTAGCCACGTGATCGTGCCGGCGAGCCGGTTGTAGACGGTCTGCGGGTTGGCGTAGCCGAGCGTGCCCGACTCCGTGTCGGTCGCGACCAGGTCGCGCCGCTGGACCGTCGCCGAGCCCGCGACTTTCGACTGGCTTGCGCCCTTGCTCGAGCCGGGGGCCGTCGCGCCGACGATCACGCCGGTGACCACGGCGAGCGCGGCCACCGCGCCCGCAGCGGCGAGGAACCGGCGAGAGCGCAGCCGCTCAGCCACCGCCGCCACCGCCTCCGCTGCCGGGACCGCCGCCGCTGCCGGGGCCGCCGCCGGCCCCGCGCCCGAACCGCGGCCTCAGGCTCTGACACGCCTTGAGCGCGGACTGGAACGCGGGGCTGTTGCGGTCGATCGATCTGAATCCGCCGCCGAAGCCGAAGCCGCGGCCGCTGCCGCTGCCGTTGAACGTCGGGTCGGGGACGTTGACCCCGTGCGAGCGCATGCACTGGGCGAACTTGACGAGCTGCTGCTGGACCTGCGCCCGCTGCGCCGGCGTCAAGTTGAACTGCGGGAAAGCCTTGGCCAGGTACTGACGGCAGGCCTGGAGCGCGGTGTTGACCTGAGCTTGGGAGTACTGACGGAGCGCTCGGCCGATGCCGGAACCGGGGCCTCCGCCGGGGGACGGATCGGGCACGTTGATCCCGTGCGCGCGGGCGCACTTGGCGAGGTTCACGCGCGCCTGGAACTGGGCGCCGGTTGCGCTCGCGGACGAGTTCGATGAGCTCGAGCCGCCGCACGCGGCGAGGGTCGCGGCGAGCGCAGTCGCCGCCAGGCAGATGGTGAGCGCACGGCGGACGTTCATGCGCGTCAAGACAGACTTATACAACTCCGATCCTCCGATCGCTGGTCGCTCGCAAGCGTTGTACCGCCCCAACCGTTTGCTCATCGTAAACGCTCTTGCGGTTCCCTTAGGAAGCGGAGACGAGCCCAGGAATCTCGGCTCGCAGCCCGGCCGGCTGGGACGCGGCGGGAAGTG
The DNA here is from genome assembly GCA_963788565.1 of uncultured Solirubrobacterales bacterium. Classification (GTDB taxonomy): domain Bacteria; phylum Actinomycetota; class Thermoleophilia; order Solirubrobacterales; family Solirubrobacteraceae; genus Palsa-465. Next base: position 137,622 of record CAWBHJ010000006.1, read on the forward strand.
TGACCGCGACTAGGAGTCCGCCCTCCTCGGGGGCGCGCAGCTCGGTCGTGCCGCCGTGCGCGACGACGACCGAGTGGACGATCGACAGTCCGAGCCCAAGGCCGCCGGTCCCGCGGTCCAGCCGCTTGAACGGCTCGACCAGGGCCCGCGCGTCATCGGGCTCGATGCGTGGGCCGCCGTTCGCGACGGTCAGCTCGATCGATTCCTGCCGCCGCCGGGTCCTGACCGTCACGTGACCGCCGCGCTCGTTGTAGCGGATCGCGTTGTCGATCAGGTTGGCGATCATCCGCTCGAGCAGCTGCCGCTCGCCCCACGTCGATGCGGGCTCCAAGTCGTCGCGGACCTCCACCGACAGCTCCTCGGCGCGCGCGCGCAGGTCCGTGATGCAGTCACCCGCGAGCGCCGCGAGGTCGACGTCCTCCTCCCTGCCCGCGGCGGCCTCGCTGCGCGCCAGCACGAGCAGGCTCTCCAGCAGCCGCTCGCAGCGGTCGATCGAGTCGCGGACCGCCTCGCCCATCTCGCGCAGCTCGGCGGGGCTCGCTTCGAGGTCGGCCAGCGCGACGTCGACCTCGGTCCGCATGATCGCGAGCGGGGTCCGGAGCTCGTGCGACGCGTTCGCGACGAAGTGCCGCTGGCTCTCGAACGCGTGGTCGAGCCGCTCGAGCATCCGGTCGAACGTGTCGGCGAGCTCCTTGAGCTCGTCGGCGGGGCCCTCCAGCGCGATCCGCTCACCGAGGTTCTCGCCCGAGACCCGCCGAGCGGTGCCGGTGATCCGCCGCAGCGGCCGCAGCGCGCGTCCCGCCAGCAGCCACCCGGCGACGACCGAGACGAGCGTCATCACGCCGAGCGCGAGCAGGTACTCGATCAGCAGCCGGTGAAGCGCGTCGCTCCGCAGCTGCGCGCGGACCGCTGAGGCGACCGACGCCTCGGGCGAGCCCGGAGCGAACCTGAACGAGTTCCCGAACGGCGGCGTGCCGGTCGCCGGGATCAGCCCGAGCCTCTGCAGCTGCTGGCGGACTTCGCGGAAGTTGGCGCCCGCGTCGAGGTTGTGGCGGACCAGGAAGTAGCCAAGCGTCAGCAGCACCGCGCCGGTGACCAGGAACACGACGCCGTAGAGGACCGTCAGGCGCAGCCGGATCGTCGGCGCCGGCCAGCTCATCAGGCGAGCCTGTAGCCGACCCCGATCACCGTCTCGACCACGGGCGGGTCCCCGAGCTTGCGCCGCAGCGTCATGATCGTCATCCGGACGACGTTCGTGAACGGGTCGATCTGTTCGTCCCAGACACGCTCCAGCAGCTCCTCGGCGGAGACGGTCGCGCCGTCGGCCGCCATCAGCGCCTCGAGCACGGCCAGCTCCTTGCGCGCGAGGCGAACGTCCTCGCCCCCGCGGGTGACGGTTCGCCGCCCCGGGTCGAGCTCGATGTCGCGGTGCGTCAGCACCGGCGGCCGGCTCGGAAGCGAGCGCCGCCCGAGCGCGCGGATCCGCGCGACGAGCTCGGCGAACCGGAACGGCTTCGGCAGATAGTCGTCGGCCCCGATCGACAGGCCCTCCACGACATCGTCGAGCGTCCCGGCCGCGGTGAGCATCAGGATCCCCGTCTCCGGCCGCTCGTCGCGGACGGTCCGGCACACCTCGTCGCCGTGTACGCCGGGAAGGTCACGGTCGAGCACGAGCACGTCGTAGCGGATCACCCGCGCCTTGACCAGCGCGTCGGTCCCGTCGGGGGCCGTGTCGACCGCCATCCCCTCGCGCCGGAGCCCGCGGGCGATCGCATCGGCAAGCCGCCGCTCGTCCTCGGCGATAAGTACGCGCACGCTTCAGAGGATGACGCTGTCGGCGTAAGAGCGCCATAAGACCGCCGATATCCACGGGTTTTGCCGATGGTGACACCAAATGATGTCACGTTCTCTATGGTTCTCCGAGCGATGGCGCCGACGCAGAACCTGGCAGAGCGTGGGATGGCATATGGCCTCCGCGCGCTGAACTGGCTGGCGGCCTCCGACCTGCTCGACAGGCTCGGGCTGCGCGAGCCGACCGAGCGTTTCCTGCTCGGCGCGTCGAAGACGACGGCGCGGACCGCGGCGAGCGCCGGCCGGACGTTCTCGGCCGTGCAGAAGCGCTCCGGCCCGGCGCGGCAGCCGAAGGCGGGGCGGACCGACCTGTTCGACGTCACCCCAGACGAGGAGCAGTCGATGCTGCAGGACTCGGTCCGCGAGTTCGCGCTCGCGAAGCTTCGCCCGGCGGCGCAGGAGGCCGACGCGGCCTGCGAGACCCCCGAGCCGCTCCTGACCCAGGCGAACGAGCTCGGGCTGACGATGGTCGGAGTCCCCGAGGAGCTCGGCGGCGCCGTCGAGCAGCGCTCCGCGGTCACCTCCGCATTGATGAGCGAGGCGCTCGCCCAGGGAGATTTGGGGATCGCGGTCGCGTGCCTGGCACCCGCCGGCGTCGCGACGGCGATCAGCCTGTGGGGTGACGCCGACCAGCAGGCCACCTACCTGCACGAGTTCGTCGGCGAGGCGCCGCCGGCGGCCGCGCTCGCGGTGCTCGAGCGCCGGGCGCTGTTCGATCCGTTCGAGCTGACCACGAAGGCGCGCGAGGCGAACGGCGGCTACGTGCTCGACGGCGCCAAGTCGCTGGTTCCGCGCGCGAGCGTTGATGAGATATTCGTCGTCGCCGCTGAGTTAGAGAGCCGTGGCCCCGCGCTGTTCATCGTCGAGTCGAAGACCGACGGGCTGAGCGTCGAGGCCGAGCCCGCGATGGGGGTCCGCGCGGCGGGCACCGGCAGCCTGATCCTCGAGAACGTGAAGCTTCCCGCCGGCGCGCTGCTCGGCGAGGGCGACCCCGCCGTCTACTCCGAGTGCGTCCAGCTCGGCCGCCTCGGCTGGTGCGCGGTCGCGGTCGGCACCGGCCAGGCCGTGCTCGACTACGTGGTCCCGTACGTCAACGAGCGCCGTGCGTTCGGGGAGCCGATCTCGAACCGCCAGGCGGTGGCGTTCACCGCCGCGAACATCGCGATCGAGCTCGAGGGGATGCGGCTCGCGACCTATCGGGCGGTCAGCCGGGTCGACCAGGGGCTCGACTTCGCCCGCGAGGCGACGCTCGCCCGCCGGCTGTGCGCCGAGCGCGGGATGGCGATCGGCTCCGACGGCGTGCAGCTGCTCGGCGGCCACGGCTACGTCAAGGAGCACCCGGTCGAGCGCTGGTACCGGGACCTGCGGGCCACGGGGCTGATGGAAGGAGCCCTGCTGGTCTGATGATCAACCTCGAGGTCCCAAAGAAGTTCGAGCAGCTGGTCGACCAGGCGCACATGGTCGCGATCGAGATCTTCCGCAAGAACTCGCGCAAGTACGACCTCGCCGAGCACGAGTACCCGAAGGAGCTCGACATGCTCGCCGCGGTGATCGAGGGGTCGAACCCCGCGGGCGCGGGCGCCGGGGCGGTCGGCGGCGGCGATGGCAACGGTTCGAAGCCGAAGTCCGAGGACGGCAACCGCAACGGCTCGAACATGGCGACCGTGCTCGGGCTGACGGAGCTCTCCTGGGGCGACGTCGGGCTGCTGTTGACGATGCCGCGCCAGGGGCTCGGGCAGGCCGCGATCTCCGCGGTCGCCGACGAGGAGCAGCTCGCGCGCTTCGGCGGCAAGTGGGCGGCGATGGCGATCACCGAGCCCGAGGCCGGCTCCGATTCGGCCGCGATCCGCACCACCGCCCGCTGGGACGAGGACGAGCAGGAGTACGTCCTCAACGGCGAGAAGATCTTCGTCACCTCCGGCGACCGCGCCGACCTGATCGTCGTGTGGGCGTCGCTTGACCCGAGCAAGGGCCGCGCGGCGATCAAGTCGTTCGTCGTCGAGCGCGACAACCCCGGGCTGAAGCTCGACCGGCTCGAGCACAAACTCGGGATCCGCGCCTCGGACACCGCCAACTTCGTGCTCGACGACTGCCGGGTGCCGAAGGAGAACCTGCTCGGCAGCCCCGAGATCGAGGCCAAGCGTGGGTTCGCGGGCGTGATGCAGACGTTCGACAACACGCGGCCGCTGGTCGCGGGGATGGCAATCGGGGTCGCGCGCGCGTGCCTCGACCGCACCCGCGAGCTGCTCGCCGAGGCCGGGATCGAGATCGACTACGACCGTCCCCCCCATGCCCAGCCCGCGGCCGCCGCCGAGTTCATCTCGATGGAGTCCGACTGGGAGGCCGCCCGGCTGCTGACGCTGCGCGCCGCGTGGATGGCCGACAACCGCAAGCCGAACTCGCTGCAGGCGTCGATGGCAAAGGCCAAGGCGGGGCGGGTCGGGACCGACGTGGCGCTGCGCTGCGTCGCGCTCGCGGGGTCGATCGGCTACGGCGAGGGCGAGCTGCTCGAGAAGTGGGCCCGCGACGTGAAGATCCTCGACATCTTCGAGGGCACCCAGCAGATCCAGCAGCTGATCGTCGCCCGCCAGCTGCTCGGGAAGACCTCGGCCGAGCTGAAGTAGGCCTGGCCGCATGCGGCCAGGCCAACCGGCGGCGCATGCGCCGCCGGCGGGTCCGCGCATGCGCGGACCCGTTCCACCGAAGATGGGGTGAACGCCTCATGCCATCGGTCGTGCACGCGCGCGTAACGTCCCGTACGCCCAACCACCGAGGTACGGAGGGAAGAGATGAGCTTGTGGGGCCGCATATTCGCCGGGATGTACGACCGTATGACCGCCAGGTCCGAGCGGGACACGTTCGCCGCGCACCGGGAGGCGCTGCTGGCCGGCGCCGCCGGTGACGTGCTGGAGATCGGGGGTGGCACCGGCGCGAACTTGCTCTACTACGGCCACGAGGTCGCGACGCTCACGATCACCGAGCCCGAGCAGCCGATGGTCAAGCGGCTGCAGGCGCGGATCGACTCGACACGACCGGACGCCAAGCTTGTGCGAGCGCCGGCCGAGGACCTGCCGTTCAACGACGGCAGCTTCGACGCTGCCGTCTCGACGCTCGTGCTCTGCACGGTCGACGACCAGCCGCGCGCGCTGCGCGAGCTACGGCGGGTGCTCAGGCCGGGCGGACGGCTCCTGTTCATGGAGCACGTCCGATCGGAGGACCCGAAGACAGCCCGGCTGCAGGACCGGATGCGACCGATCAACGTTCGGCTCGCCCACGGCTGCAACTGCAACCGCCCGACGCTCGAGGCGATCCGCGCCGCCGGTTTCGAGGTCGGCGAGGTCGAGCGCGACACGATCGCCCACGCGCCGAAGTTCATCCGGCCGCTGATCGTGGGGGTCGCCGTCAAGCAGCCCGATCGGGAAGCCGGTCAGGAGCACCGAACGGATCCGATCGAGGCCGCCGAGCGGTGACCCGTTCGCATATCTTCTGCGCGTGGGAATACTCGACGGCCGCGTAGCGGTCATCACCGGCGCCGGGCGCGGAATCGGGCGCGAGCACGCGCTGCTGTTCGCGGCCGAAGGAGCGACGGTGGTCGTCAACGACCGCGGCGGCGACTGGCACGGCCTCGGCGCGGACGCGGTGCCGGCGCAGCAGGTCGCGCACGAGGTCCAGGCCGCCGGCGGCGAGGCGCTCGCCAACGGCGAGGACGTCGCCGACTTCGACGGGGCCGGCCGGCTGATCGCCGACACGGTTGAGCGCTACGGCCGGCTGGACGTGCTCGTCAACAACGCCGGCATCCTCCGCGACAGGTTCCTCGTCAACATGTCAGCGGACGAGTGGGACGGGGTGATCCGCGTCCACCTCGGCGGCCACTTCTGCACGCTGCGCCACGCTGCCGCCCACTGGCGCGAGCGCTCGAAGGCCGGCGAGGGCTTCGACGCCGCCGTTGTCAACACCGCCTCACCCGTCGGGCTGACGCTCCCGAACCTGGGCCAGATCAACTACGCCGCGGCGAAGGCGGGGATCGCCGCGATGACGCAGGTTGCGGCGGCCGAGCTCGGCCGCTACGGCGTGCGTGTCAACTGCATCGCTCCCGGAGCGCGTACGCGGATGACGGTCTTGACCCCAGGGCTCGAAGGGATGATGGCCCAGCCCGAGGATCCGGCGGCGTTCGACCGGATGGATCCCGGCAACGTCTCGCCGCTGGTCGCCTACCTCGCGAGCGCGGAATGCGCCGCGACCGGTGACGTGTTCGCCGTCTCCGGCGGGAGCGTCGAGCGGCTCGTGGGCTGGAGCTCGGGCGAGCAGCTGCTCGACCTCGACCGCCGTCCGACGGTGGCCGAGGTCGCCGCTGCGTTCGGAGCCGCCTAGCCCCGGTTCGGGGAGCCCGTCACCTTCGAGTTGTCGGGCGGCCAGGTCTCGATGTCCCAGTGCTGCTCGACCTGCGGCTTCGAGAAGAACGCGAGGATGCAGAGGTTCTCGGAGCCGGTGTTGTGCAGGTCGTGCTCGGTGCCCTCGGTGAGTACGAACACGTCGCCCTGCTTGACCGGCTTGGCACCCTCGTCGAGCAGCAGGTCACCGCTCCCGGCCAGGATGTACTGGGTCTCCTCGGCGGTGTCGGCGTGCTTGCCGAGCCGGTCGCCGGGCGGGATCGCGAAGTAGATCGTGCACGACTGTTCGGCGTTCTTTCCCCCGTACGAGAAGTAGCCGCCGATCCAGGCTGCGTCGTCGGTGGCTCCGGATCGCAGGGACACTGTCTGCAGGTCGTCGACGTTCAGAGGCACTATCGCCATTCTCTCTCTCCTTTTCGTGGGCCCCAGCCAAGCGTAGTCAGCCCGCGGGCCGGCGGTGGGAGATTTCGGTGACGAGCGCTCAGCCGTCGCGCAGCGACATGATCCCGCCGAGCGACCCGAGGTACTCCGCCCCGCTCGGGCCGATCGAGATCCCGGCGTAGTTGTTGTTGTAGCCGATCCCGGTGCCCGCGTAGGACTTGTAGACGACCTTGCCGGTGCGGAAGTCGAGCGCGGTCCAGTACCAGTCGTTGCTCGAGTCGACCGTGTACGTGTAGAGGAGGCCGGTCGCGAGCGCGAGTTTCGATACGACCGTCGGCGTCGCCACGGCGGCGCTGGTCCAGACCCGGTGGCAGCCCCTGCCGTTCGCGTTCAGGTCGACCCGCACGATTCCGGGGGTGGTGGTCTTGCTCTCGACCGACGTTGGCCCCGTGTAGCCGTAGTTGTCCTCGGCGATCATCGAGCGGCCCGCGGCGATGATCGAGTTCTCGTCGGCGCTCGAGCCCTTGTTGAAGATCGGGAACCTGCAGATCTGGCGCGCCAGCGCGACGCGGCGGCGGTGGCCGTGCCTACGCACCCATTTGAATGGGTGCGCCGCCGTCCGGTAGACCATGATGTTCATCGGGTCGGCGTTGTCGGTGATGTTGACGTAGCCGCCGGGCATCACCGTCGGGGTCGTGCCGGTGCCGTCGTCGACCTGGCCGGGCTTGGACTCGCCGCTATTCGGATACGTGACCTGCCACACGATCCGCGGGACGCCGCCGGGACCGGCGCCGAACCGGTAGAGCTTGCGGTTGGTGTCGATGTAGACCCCACCGTTCTGGTCGGTCGCGAACGAGTTCTCGATTTCCCCGTTCGAGCCGCTCCCAAGGTGGACCGCGTGGATCGCGCCGCTCGCCAGGTTCAGCGTTCCGACGACGCCGTCGGTCTTCGTCACGAACCAGAGAAGCCCGTGGGAGTCGGGCAGTGCCGAGGTGATCTTCTCGGCCGAGTTGACGACCGAGGTGAGGTCATAGTCGTGGACCAGGCTGAACCCGGGGGATCCCGGCGTCTCGGCGATCACGAGGATGTGCTTGGTCGTGGTCGAGGTGACGACCCGATCCTGGTTGTCGAGATAGAAGTAGCCGCCGCCGGTGAAGTCCTGGAAGGTGTTCGTCGGGACGCTCTGGCGGGGCGGGAGCGAGTAGGTCGCGAGCGTCGCGAGCGTGTTCGGGTCGAACATGTACAGCTGCGGCCCGCTCACCCCGACGCAGACTGACACGACCCGGCCCTGGCGGTCGAACGTGATCGAACCGCAGTCGCGGAGGACCTGCGAGGAGATCGTCTTCGGCGATCGGCCGAGCGGGCCGCCCCAGGTGCTGACGTCGGTCTGCCAGCCGTCGTCGTGGATTTCGGACTCGCCGTTCGGCGCCATGAACGGGTTCCGGGGCGTGCTCGGGATCCCGCGGACGGGGTTCGGCCTCGCCGCTGCGCCAACGAACGGCGGCGGTGCCGGGACGGCGACCGACGGGATCGGGACCACCGGCTCAGCCTTCACGGCGCCCGCGAACGCGAGCGCCATCGCGAGCGCGCCCGCGCCCGTGGCCCCGGCGAGTGCCACCCGCCGGATCAAAGTCTTGACGCCTCCCGTCTCAGCACGTCCCATGCGATCTTCACGTCCTCCTCGGTGGTTCGTATCTGCCCGACGGCCAGTCGCAGCACGTAGCGGCCGTCGAGCACGCACGAGGAGATGAAGATCTCCCCGCTCGCGTTAACACGCGCGAGCAGCCGGCGGTTTCGCTCGTCGTCGTCCCCGGCGAGCCTGAAGCAGACCAGCGAGAAGTGCCGCGGCGCGCACAGCTCCCACCCGGGTTCCTCGGCGACCAACCGCTCGAACGTGGCGGCGAGCTCGACGCCGCTGCGGATGTGAGCCTGCAGGCCCTCACGCCCGTAGCAGCGGAGCACGGCCCACAGCTTCAGCGCGCGGAACCGCCGCCCGAGCGCCGGCCCGTACTCGCTCAGCGACAGCGCGTCCTCGGCTGAGGGCGTCCGCAGGATCTCGGGCACGAGCGCGAACGCCCGGCGGAGAGCTTCCGGCCGTCGCGACCACAACAGCGAGCAGTCGTTCGGCACGAGCATCCACTTGTGGGCGTTGACGACCACCGAGTCGGCCCGCTCGACGCCGTCGAACGCCCACCGGTGCTCCGGGCATACCATCGCCGACCCGGCATACGCCGCGTCGACGTGCAGCCACGCGCCTCCCCGCTCGCACGCGTCCGCGATCGCCGCGACCGGATCGACCGCCGCCGACGCGGTCGTACCGACGGTCGCCACCACGGCGGCGGCGTCCGACAGATCTCCGAGCGCATCCGCGCGCATCGCGAACTCCCGGTCGACCGGGACCTTCCGGAGCCGCATCCCGAGCATCCGCGCCGCCTTGTCGACCGACGAGTGCGTCTGCTCGGAGCACACGATCTCCTCGCGGCCGCTCGCATCCCGCGCGGCGGTGAGCGCGGCGAGCGTCGAGGTCGAGGCGCTGTCCTCGATCTGCCCGTGCCACCCGGCGGGCAGTCCCAGCAGCTGCGCGACCCAGTCGAGCACCAGTCCCTCGAGCTCGGTCGAGGCCGGCGCCGTCCGCCACAGGAACGCGACCGAGTTGAGCGCCGCGGCCAGCATCTCCGCGAGGATCGCGGGCTCGGACGAGCTCGCCGCGAAGTATGCGAAGTACCGCGGGTGCTGCCAGTGCGTGACGCCTGGCAGCAGCAGCTCGTCGAGGTCGCGCAGCACGTCGGCGAACTCCTCGGGCTGCTCCGGTGGCGAGGCCGGCAGCCGGGCCCTGATCTCGCCGGGCTCGACCTGCGCCAGCACCGGCAGCTCGCCGACACGCTCGAGGTACCGCGCCGCCCACTCGAGCGCGGCGGCACCGTCGGCGCGAAGGTCGGTCAAACGGCGGCGGGGGTCGTAAACCGGTAGCGCACCCCGGTCAGTTCCTCCGAGACCTGCCACAGCCGCGCCGCGGCGTCCTCGTCGTATGCGCGGCCGGCGCCGGTGACGATCGTCGGATGACCCCGCTGCTCGAGGAAGCCGTCGGGGCCGACGAACGTGCCGCCCGGCAGATCGGGCGCGGTGGCGGCGTACAGCGTCGGAAGCGCGCCCATCTCGGCGCTCTGCGCGATCAACCGGTTCGTGACCGACATCAGCATCCGGTCCGGCAGCCGCGGCGCCGCGAACTGGAGGTTGGTCGCCGCGTAGCCCGGATGCGCGGCCATGCTCTTCAGGTCCGTGCCGGCCGCGGTCGCGCGGCGCTGGAGCTCGAGCGCGAACATCAGGTTGGCGAGCTTCGACTGGCCGTACGCGAGCCATGCGACGTACCGCCGCTCGCCCTGGAGGTTGGAGAAGTTGATCCGCCCGATGCGGTGCGCGCCGCTCGAGAGCGTCACGACCCGGGGGGCCGGCGCGGCGAGCAGCCGTGGCAACAGCTGGCCGGTGAGCGCGAAGTGGCCGAGGTGGTTGGTGCCGAACTGGCTCTCGAAGCCGTCCTTGGTCGTGCGCCGGGGCGGCGCCATCACGCCCGCGTTGTTGATCAGCAGGTCGAGCCGCTCCTCCTCGAGGCGCTCGGCGAACGCCCTGACAGAGTCGAGATCCGCGAGGTCCAGTTCCTCGACCCGCACCTCGGCGCCGGGCACGTCCGCGCGGATCTGCGCGGCCGCCTCGTCGCCCTTGTCGGTGTTGCGCGCCGCGATCACCACGCTCGCCCCGTGCCGCGCGAGCTCCCACGCGGTCGCGCGGCCGAGGCCGCTGTTGGCGCCGGTGACGACCGCCGTGCGACCGCTCAGGTCCGGCATGTCCGCGGCGGTCCAGCCCGCCATCAGGATCCCTCGCCCGCCGGCCGCATCCCGCTGCGCTCGTAGATCGACTCGGCGTATGCGCGGTGGCGGAAGCGGAGCACGGGGTCGTCCGACAGCTCGATCCCGTCGGTGACGCGGGTCGGGTCGAACACGAGCACGTCGTCGCCCGTCTCCCGCTCGGTGTCGAGCTCGGTCAGCTCCAACGTCCCCGCAGCGACCCGTTGACGCTCCTCGGGCCATGCCGCGGACGGGTCGTTGACCGGGTCCCCGGGCTGCGCGATCTGCAGCTCGAGCGTGAAGCGCACCGGACCGCGGGCGACCCGCTCGCGGATCTCCTCCTGGAGGTAGTCGGGCCCGCGCTGCTTCGCCTTCCCCGGGCCGATCCGCGTGTTCCCGCCCTCGGGCACGAACCTGTACCGCACGTACCGCGTGTCGCCGCCGGCGTCGAGGAACTGGAACGCGTGGAGCGCGTAGTAGTTGGTGGTCGCGTAGCTGTCGAGCGGCCGCAGCGCCGCGATGCTGCCGGGAAGCACCGTCAGCGCCCGCGGGTGGCGCGCGAAGAACGCCGGCACCTTCCACGCCATCGCCGGCCCCGGAACCTGGGCGCGCATGAACTCGACGAACGCCTCCGGTGTCGAGACCGGGAACCGCGGCATCGTCTGGGCGACGATGTCGGTCCGGGACCCGTCCGGCAGGTACAGCTTGACCGCGAGGCCGCGGACGTCGGGCTTGTAGTCGGGCACGGTCGGGTCGCCGCCGCCGTTGGAGACCCTCGCGGTCACCGGAACGGGGTCGCCCTGCATGTGCGCGGCGCGGGTGAGTCTCGCGGCCTCGGGGGTCGCCGTGAACGTCCCCTTCAGCAGCGTGCCCTTCGCGTGCAGCGCCCGGTAGCCCCCGTGGCGGCCGAAAACCGCGTTGGCGGCGTCGACCGCGTCCTTCGGCGAGACGCTCACGCTCCGACCACCTCGAACCGGATCCCCGCCCGCTGCAGCCGGTCGATCAGCGGCTGGCCCATAGCCACCGCCGTCGTCAGCTGCCCCGAGCGCTCGGGCAGCTGGTCGTGCGCCAGGCACAGCGCCGACTCGCCGAGCATCTTCGCGGTCTCGCCGTAGCCGGGATCGCCACCGCTGACCTCGGCGACGACGCGCTTGCCGTTGGACGAACCGACCATCCGGACGTTGAACCACGCCTTCGCGCGCTGCTCGGGCGAGGGACCCTCACCCGGGTCCTTGCCGGCCTTCAGCAGCAGGTTGCGGGTCGGCCCGAGCTGCGCGAGCCCGATCGCGACCCCTGCCCCGAGCCCGACGCCGATCGCGGTCGGCAGGTGCTTGACCACGAGGTAGTGGCTGTACGTGAAGTCCGGGCCGTAGCGGTCGAGCGCGCTCGCCGAGCGGAGCACCGTCTGCGGGTCGATCGTCGGGGCCGGCAGCGCCCAGCCGCCGGCGGTGTCGTCGTGATGCGGACGGCCGGCGTCGCCGCGCACGGTCCGCCCCTGCGGGCGCGCCTCCTGCGCGCGTCGCTCGCGGGCGACCCGCGCGCCCTGCCGCATCCGGCCCATGATGTTGACGGCGGAGTGGAAGGTGCCGCCGGAGAAGTTGCCGCTGAAGCGGACGAAGCCCGCGAGCTTGATCGGGGAGTCCTCAGGCAGCTGGTTGACCGCGAACAGCGCGCCGAGGTCGTAGGGGATCGAGTCAAAGCCGCACGAGTGGACCAGCCGCGCACCGGTCCGCTCGGCCTCGTGGTGGTAGCGGAGCCACATCTGATCGACGAACTCGGGCTCGCCGGTGAGGTCGACGTAGCTGGTGCCGGCGGCCGCGCATGCGGCGACGACGGGCTCGCCGTACTTGATGTACGGGCCGACCGTGGTGATCAGGACCTTCGTGGACTCCGCCAGCGCGCGCATCGACGCCGGGTCGTCGCATTCGGCGCTGATCAGCGGCAGCTCCGCGTGCTCGGGGCCGAGCCGGCGGCGGACGTCCTCGAGCTTCGAGGTGCTGCGCCCGGCGAGCGCCCAGCGGGTGCCGGGGTCGGCGTGTTCCGCGAGGTACTCGGCGGTCAGCCCGCCGGTGAACCCGGTCGCGCCGAACAGGACGACGTCGTACTCGCGGTCAGTCATCGCTTTCGCCTGCGATCTCCCTGGCGGCGGTAAGCGCCTCGTGCGGCTCGACGCCGGCCGTGGCGGCGACCCAGCAAGCGACCGGCGCCGCCACGCGCTCGGAAGAGTGAGCAGCCTCCCCCGCGACGTCGAGCAGCGTCGCGAACTCCTCTGTCGTCGGGGGCGCGGTGCCCAGACGCTGGGCGTACGCGTCTATCCATTCTCGTGCGTTCATCGGCGGCGCGCCGACTCTACCCGCCCTGGCATGATCCCCGCTTCGCAAACGACGAAAGGCCCAGACTGATGGCAGTGTTGGATGAGAAGGTCGCGATCGTCACCGGATCGGCGCGAGGGATCGGGCGTGCCACAGCCGAGATCCTTTCCGAGCAGGGCGCCAAGGTCCTGATCAACGACCTCGACGGCGACGTCGCCGAGCAGACGGCCTCCGAGATCGCCGGCGACACGCTCGTCTTCGGCGGCGACCTGACGAAGCCCGGCGTGCCCGACGAGCTCGTGCAGAAGGTGGTCGACGAGTGGGGCCGGGTCGACATCCTCGTCAACAACGCCGGGTACACGCTGGATGCCCCGATTCACAAGATGAGCGACGAGTGGTTCCAGAAGATGCTCGACATCCACTCGATCGTCCCGTTCCGGATGTGCCGCGCGGTCGCCCCCCACATGCGCGAGCCCGCCAAGCAGGAGCGGGAGGAGGGCCGCGAGGTCTTCCGCAAGATCGTCAACGTGACGTCGATCTCGGGCACGATGGGAAACGCAGGTCAGGCGAACTACTCCTCGGGCAAGGCCGCGGTCACCGGCCTGACGAAGACCCTCGCGAAGGAGTGGGGCCAGTTCAAGATCAACGTCAACGCGGTCGCGTTCGGCTACATCGAGACGCGGCTGACGGCGTCCAAGGACGACACCAACGTCGCCGAGATCGGCGGCGAGAAGGTGCAGCTCGGGATCCCGGACCAGCTCCGGGGGATGGCCTCGATGCTGATCCCGCTGGGGCGCCCCGGCACGCCTCAGGAGGCGGCCAGCGCGGTCTTCCTGCTGTGCTCGCCGTGGGCCAACTTCATCCACGGCCAGATCATCAACGTCACCGGAGGCCAGTTCTCCGGGATGTACACCTGAGGACCAGCTGACCGGGACCGCGGCTTGGTCGGCTGCGGTCCCGCTGTTAGCGGGCTACCGCGGGCCGGCTGAAGCCGCGGCCGCGCCGCTGCTCCGGGGGCCGCCGACCTGCGGAAACCGGGTCAGCTCTGCCATCCGCACCGGGCAGCCGATCGAGTGCTGCATCCACGGCACCGTCTCGGGCCGCATGTGGCGCGCACACGCGACACAGCTGATGCGTTGGTCCCTGCGGGGGCGAATCTCGAGCGTCCTCATGGTCCCTCCATGTCGAGGTTGCCGGCGCCGTCCCGCTTACGGCACTTCGACAAAGCAACGCGTGGACCTGCGCGAAACTGTCAGCTTGCACTCAGACCTTCGCCGGGGCGGGATACGGCCGCCCCGCGAAGAACTCGGCCTCGAGCTTGCCGAGCGGCGTCGACGGCTCCTCGCCGAGCAGCCACTCGCGGGCGACGTCGAGCCAGCGTCCCTTCGCCTGGAGCTGACCGAGCAGCCCGATCAGGAGCATCACCGCGCGCATCATCACGAAGTGCTCCGCGGGCAGCTGCAGCTGCTTGAACGCGGGTGAGTTGCGCATCGTCGTGTAGGCGCGCATCATCGCGCCGGTCGCCGAGCTGTCGATCGTGACCTCGTCGTCGACCAGCAGCCAGCCGAAGATCGCCGTGTACGCCTCGAGGAACGGTTCGGCCAGCGACGGGTCCGGTGGCAGCGCGCCGAGCCCCGAGATCACGTCGAACAGCGCCTGCGCGTCGCCCTCGTAGGTCGCGCGCGTGGACGCCATCTGCTGGGCGACCTCGTCGTCGGACAGCCGCTTGAAGAAGCCGAAGTCGATGAACGCGACGCGGCCGTTGTCGTAGAACAGCGAGTTGCCGGGGTGCGGGTCGCCGTTCAGCAGCCGGTGGCGGAGCGGGCCGTTGATGTAGAAGCGGATCAGGATCTCGCCGAGACGGTTGCGCTCCGGCTGCGGCCACTCACGCACCTCCGCGAACCGTCTGCCGTCGACGAACTCGGAGACGAGCACACGCGCGCGGCAGAGCTCGGTCACCACGTCCGGGACGTCGATGAACGGATGGCCGCGGTATGTGCGCGACATCGCATGCTGGTTGGCGGCCTCCAGCTCGTAGTCGAGCTCCTGGAAGATCCGCTCGCGGATCTCCTCCGCGATCGGGCCGGTGTCGATCCCCGGCGCGATCACGTTCAGCATCCGCAACGCCAGCCGCAGGTTCTGCATGTCGGCGTGGATCGCCTCGGCGATGCCCGGATACTGGACCTTGACCGCGACGACCCGCCCGTCGTCGAGCTTCGCGCGATGGACCTGGCCGATCGACGCCGCCGCGATCGGCTGCTCGTCGAACTCGGCGAACGTGGAGGTCAGCCGCTCCCCCATGTCGTCCTCGATCACCTTGCGGATCGACTTGAACGGCACCGGCTTGGCGTCCTGCTGGAGCGCCGCGAGGATCTCCTGGAACTGGGGCCGGATCTCCTCGGGCACCAGCCCGAGATCGACCGCCGACAGCGTCTGGCCGACCTTCATCGCGGCGCCCCGCATGCTGCCGAGCACCTTCACCAGCGACTCCGCCGACTTCAGCTGCTGGCGCGACGCGCGCTCGCGGCTCGCGTCGGAATTGCGTCCGCCGACGAGCATCGCCCTCGCCGCGGCCTCACGCGCGGCGACGGTCGCCGCGGCGCTCGTCATCTCCGCTGCGCGGCGCAGTCGCGAGCCGCGAATTTCGTTGTCGCCGGCCAAGCCTCCTCCTCGTGACTGATGTTCGCCGATCAGGCGGTATCCGCGCGCCGATCGGAGGATCGTCCGATGCCATGACGATACAACCCCGATGACTAATTGGCAGCCTGCCAATTACTGCTAGGCTGGCGCGATGGCCGCGCAGCGTTCCGGGTCGCCGAACCGTCCGCCCCGCTGGCAGCGCCTCGACCACGACGAGCGCCGGCGGCAGATCCTCGAGTGCGCGCGCCGGCTGTTCTCGGAGCGGCCGTACGCGTCGGTCTCGACGACCGAGCTCGCGCGCGAGGCGGGCGTCGCCCGCGGCCTGCTGCACCACTACTTCGGCTCCAAGCGCGACCTCTACCTGGAGGTCGTCCGCACGCTCGTGCGGGTGCCGACGAACCCGGTCCCGCTCGAGGCGCCCGGCCGCGGCATCGAGGTCGTGATCGACGAGAGCGTCGAGCGCTGGCTGACGATGCTCGAACGCAACAGCGGCACCTGGCTGGCGGCGCTCGGCGGCCGCGGGGTCGGCCGCGACCCCGAGCTCGAAGAGATCCTCGAGGACGCGCGCGAGCAGGCCGCGGACCGGCTGATCGAAGCGCTCCAAACGCACGAGGCCGCCAGCGCGCCGGCGGAGCTCCGCGCCGCGATCCGCGCCTACTCGGGATTTGCCGAGGCCGCGAGCATCGAGTGGCTCGAGCGCCACCGGATCACGAGAGAGCAGCTCCACACGCTGCTCGTCCAAACCTTCCTGACCCTCGTCCGGGACGTCGTCCCGGCTGTCCAAAGGAGACACGCAGCATGAACAAGACCTATGTCATCGGCGTCGGGATGACGAAGTTCGACAAGCCGGGGACGAAGGAAGGCGACTATCCCGATTGGGCGAAGGAGGCCGGCGCGAAGGCGCTCGCCGACGCCGGGATCCCGTACGAGTCGGTCGAGCAGGCGTACGCGGGCTACGTGTACGGGGACTCGACGTACGGCCAGCGGGCCGTCTACGAGCTCGGCTTGACCGGAATCCCGGTGCTGAACGTCAACAACAACTGCTCGACCGGCTCGAGCGCGCTGTTCCTCGCCCGCCAGGCGGTCAAGGGCGGGCTGGTCGAGTGCGCGCTCGCAGTCGGCTTCGAGAAGATGGAGCGCGGCTCGCTGGGGATGAAGTACACCGACCGCACCCCCGCGATGGACAAGCACATGATGCGCATGTTCCAGCTGCGCGACCCCGAGTCCTCACCGTTCGCGCCGCAGATGTTCGGCAACGCCGGGCGCGACCACATGGACAAGTACGGCTCGAAGCCCGAGCACTACGTCTGGATCGGGTGGAAGAACCACAAGCACTCGACCAACAACCCGTACGCCCAATTCCAGACCGAGTACTCGCTCGAGGAGATCGCCGGTGCGCCGATGATCCACGAGCCGCTGACGAAGCTCCAGTGCTCCCCCACCTCCGACGGGGCCGCCGCGGCGATCGTCGCCTCGGAGCGGTTCGTCGACGAGCACAACCTGTGGGATCAGGCGATCGAGATCGCCGGCCAGGCGATGACGACCGACTTCCCGTCGAGCCTCGACGACAGCGCCGACTGCATCACGATCGTCGGCTACGACATGTCCAAGGAGGCAGCTAGGCGCGCCTACGAGGAGGCGCAGGTCGGCCCCGAGGACGTCGACGTGATCGAGCTGCACGACTGCTTCTCGGCAAACGAGCTGATCACCTATGAGGCGCTCGGGCTCGCGGCCGAGGGCGAGGGCCACAAGCTGGTCGAGTCCCAGGCGACCACGTACGGCGGCAGCGGCCCGGTCGTCAACCCGAGCGGCGGGCTGATCTCGAAGGGCCACCCGCTCGGCGCGACGGGGCTGGCGCAGTGCTCGGAGCTGACCTGGCAGCTGCGCGGGCAGGCGGACAACAGGCAGGTCGACGACGTCGACCTCGCGCTGCAGCACAACATCGGTCTCGGCGGCGCCGCGGTCGTGACGATCTACCGCCGCGCGGCCTGAACGCCGCTGCACGACTCCCGCCCGGCACCCTCTGCGGCCGGGCGGGAGATCGTGCAAACGCCGTATGGACTGATATTCGGCCGCACCATAGGGTGACGCGGGCGCGGCCTGGCGCCGCGGCCGGCGGAGACGGGTCGTGTCTCCGATTACAAGTGCCCCGTGGGAAAGAGACGCCGCTTGGACAGTCGGTCGACTTCGATAGCGGGCTTGGTCGCTGCCGATTCGAACAAGATGCTGGCTGCCCGGGGCGACTCCGAGCGGTTGATGGAGCTGTTCGTGTCGAGCGCCGTGCCGATGCTGCTGGTCGACAACGAGGGTGGGAAGCTCGAGACGAATCCGCGGGCCCGGGCGGCGCTCGAGGCGACCGATCAGGAGCTCCGCGAGCGGTACGTCGGGATCAGCTATTGCTGGGTCGCCGACGTCCTCCCCGGCCGGCACCTGATCGTGTTCGCGCCGCGCGACTCCGGTACCGCCGGCGGCGCCGGTCAGCCGCCGGCGCACCTGACCCGTCGGGAGCGGGAGGTGCTCGAGCTGTCGGCCGACGGGTTCAACGGCCCCGCGATCGCGAAGGCGCTCGTGCTCAGCACGGCGACCGTGCGCACGCACTTCGGCCACATCTACACGAAGCTCGAGGTCACGGACCGCGCCGCGGCCGTCGCCAAGGCGATGCGGCTCGGGCTGATCAGCTGACGCTTACAGACCCAGCGTGCGCGAGATGATCTCGCGCTGGATCTCGCTGGTGCCGCCGTAGATCGTCGTGACGAGCGCGGTGCGGACCTGGCCCTCCATGTCGTACTCGGTCGCGTAGCCGTAGCCGCCCATCATCTGCATGCCCTCGAGCGTCGCCTGCTTGGCCACCTCGGTTGCCTTCAGCTTTGCCATCGACGCCTCGCGCGGGAGGGTCACGCCCGGGTTCTCGTCCGAGCGCGCAGCGACGTCGTAGACGAGCAGCCGCGTCGCCTCGATCTCGGTCGCCAGATCCGCGAGCCGGTGCTTGAGCGCCTGGAAGGAGCCGATCGGACGACCGAACTGCTTGCGCTCCTTGACGTAGGCCAGCACGTCGTCGAACGCCCGCTGCGCCATCCCGAGTGCCTGCGCGGCGATGATCAGCCGCTCGTGGTTCAGCCCGGCCATCAGCTGCCGCCACCCCTGGTCCTGCTCGCCGATCAGCCGCTCGGCGGGCACGCGGCAGTCGGTGAAGAACACGTCGTTGACCTCGCGGCCAGCCATCGTCTCGATCCCGCGGATCTCGATCCCCTCGAGGCTGGTCGGGACCGAGATCATCGACATCCCGTCGTGCTTGTCCTCGCCGCGGGTCGTACGACAGACGAGCAGGATGTGCTCGGCCGCGTGGGCGCCGGTGATCCACGTCTTCTGTCCGTTGATCACGTATGAGCCGTTCGAGCGCTCGGCCTTGCACGAGAGGTTGCCGACGTCCGAGCCGGCCTCCGGCTCTGACATCGCGATCGCCTCGACGCGGCCCTGGACCACGCCGCTGAGCAGGTCGCGCTTCTGCTCCTCGGTGCCGAACCGCCGGATCGCGCCGGCGGTGATCATGCTGACGCCGACGAAGCCGATCGGGATCATCCCGCGCGAGACCTCCTCGAGCAGCAGGCACAGCTCGACGGCGCCGGTGCCGGAGCCGCCGTACTCCTCCGGGATCGTCACCCCGAGCCAACCGAGGTCGGCGATCCGCTCGTACAGCTGCTGGTTGTGGTTCTCGCGGCCGTTGTCGGTCAGCGCGTCGCGCTGCTCGCGCGTGCCGCACTCGCGGTTCGCGAAGTCGCGGACGGCCTCGACGAACGCGCGCTGCTCATCGGTGAGGGTTCTGAGGGCCATGGAGGGATCCTATTTCTCGGGGGAATTTGGGGCATGGCTGGACCAGCCGCCGATACGTATGGTACGAATTCCTTATCATCCGTACCAGGAGGCACCGATGAGCACAACCGTCTTCCCTCCCGACACCGAGCTCGAGCAGATCGTCGTCGGCCCGGAGTCGGTCACCTGGCAGACGACCAGCGACGCGCGCCTGTACGCCGTGATGCTGTACCCGCTGCTGCTGCAGGTCGCGCATCCGACGGTCGGCGCAGGGGTGCGCGACTACTCGGATTTCGAGCAGCGGCCGTGGAACCGGCTGATCCGGACGATCGACTACGTCACGGTCCTCGTCTACGGCGGCGCCGCCGCCGGCCCGGCCGGCCGCCGGCTGCGCGACATCCACAAGCAGTTCAAGGGCGTGCGCGAGGACGGGCACCGCTACCACGCGCTCGAGCCCGACGCGTACGCGTGGGTCCACGCGACCCTGATCGACACCTACGTCCGCGGCCATGCGCAGTTCGGCCGCCCGATGACGCCCGACGAGGTGACCTGCTTCTACGGCGAGTACCGCAAGCTCGGCCGGCTCATCGGCGTCCGTGAGCGCGACCTTCCGAAGACATGGACGGCCTTCCGCGAGTATTTCGACGAGATGACCCGTACCGAGCTCGTCCGGACCGAATCGGTGGGCCGCGTGCTCCGCTCGGTCACCAAGGCCGCGCCGCCGCTCCCCGTCCCGCCCGCGCTCTGGCGCGCGATCAGCCTGCCGATGAGCCGGCTGCTGTGGCTCGGAGGGGTCGGACTGGTGAGCCCTGAGCTGCGCGAGCGGTTCGGGATCACGTGGGGCGCACGCGACGAGCGCGAGTACCGCGCGCTCGGGAAGATCAGCCGGGGCCTGCAGCCGGTGATGCCCGAGCGCCTGCGGATCATGGGTCCGGCGCAGCTTCGGATGCGGCGCCGCGCGATCGCGCGCGGCCCGCTCGGCCCCCGTGGCTGAGCTCAGCTCGACGCGGCTGCTCGCACTGGCGTTCGACCCGGACGTCCAACCGGCCGACGACGCGGTCTCGGAGCGGATCCTCGACGCCGCGCTCGAACTCGCCGCAGCCTCTGGGCTGAAGCGGCTGACGATGGACGACGTCGCGAGCCGTGCCCAGGTCGGGCGGATGACCGTCTACCGCCGGTTCGGCAGCCACGCGAGCCTCGTCGACGCGCTCGCGGTCCGGGAGTGCCGGCGGTGCCTGGACCGGATCCGCGCGGCGCTCGACCCCGCCGAGCCGCTCGAGGAACGTTTGACCTCGCTGTTCGTCGCGACGCTCGAGGTGATCAGGGAACACCCGCTGCTCGAGCGGCTCGCGCGAGTCGAGCCCGAGGCGCTGCTGCGCGAGCTGAGCCGCGGCGACAGCCACGTGCTGGCGCTGCTGCGCGGCTTCCTCGCGGGCCTGATCCGCGAGGGACAGGCGAGCGGAGAGCTCGCCGCCGGGCCCGACCCGGAGCTGCTCGCGGAGCTGGGGATCAGGATCGGGCTGTCGTTCGTGCTGCTGCCGGAGAGCGTGCTGCCGGCCGGCGACGAGGACGCGACGCGCGAGGCGGTCCGCGCGCTGCTCGCTCCGCTTACATTCCCGGGGTGATCATCCGCCACGCCGACTCCGAGCGCGACGCCGCGGCTTGCGCCGCGATCTACGCGCCGCACGTCACCGAGGGGGTCGCGTCGTTCGAGGAGGTTCCGCCGAGCGCCCAAGAATTCGTGAAGCGGATCGAGCGGATCACCGCTCGGTATCCGTGGCTGGTCGCCGACGAGGACGGGGAGCTCGCGGGCTACGCGTACGGGTCCGAGCACCGCGACCGGGCGGCGTACCGGTGGGCGGCCGACGTGACCGTGTACGTCGCGCGCGGCCACCAGCGCCGCGGGGTCGGCCGTGCGCTTTACGGCGCGCTGCTTGGGCTGCTCCGTGCGCAGGGGCTATGGGTCGCGTGCGCCGGGATCACGCTCCCGAACGACGCCAGCGTCGGCCTGCACGAGGGTTGCGGGTTCAAGCCCGTCGGGATCTACCGCCGGATCGGGTTCAAGCAAGGCTCGTGGTGGGACGTCAGCTGGTGGGAGCTCGAGCTGATCCCGCGCACCGACGCGCGCCCGCCGGAGCCGGGCCCACCGACCGCCCTGCCCGAGCCGATCCGGCTGTAGCCGCGGCCTCAGGCCTCTTCGGGGCCCGCGAGCCGGCCGACCGCCGGCGCGCCTCGCCACCGGGCCAACCACCCGCGCGCGGTCCGCAGCAGCGGCACGTCGGGCCACGCGAGCGTCCCGAGCAGCACCAGCAGGACGGTGTTGCGCGCGATCACCGCCCACGACTGCAGCGGCTGGAACTCCTTCAACTGGAGGAAGTGCTGCGGGAACCAGACCTGGGTGAGCACCATCGCGACCGCCAGCATCCCCACCGCCGCGAACCCCCGCCGCCCCGGCGCGACCATCACCAGCGGCACCAGCCAGATCAGGTACTGGGGCGAGAGCACGCGGCCGAGGAACAGGAACGCGCACACCGTCGCGGCGCTCGCCAGCAGCAGCCGCTCGCGGGTCGCGCGGCCGAGCGCGTACGTGATCCACACCCCGACGATCGCGACCCACTGAACGATCGTCATGATCGAGGCGGCGGTCGTCGGAGGGTGGCCGTAGAGGTTGTCCGAGCCGTGCGAGAAGAACGTCTTCAGGTGCAGCCCGATCAGCTGGTGCGCCGCGAGCCACAAGGACGCGCCCGCGCTCTCGATCTGGAGCGGCCTCGTCCCCTGGTCATGGAAGCTCCAGGCGACTCCGTGCGGAGCGATCGCGATCCACGGGACGAAGCACACCGCGACCACCGCGACGAACAGCCCGAGGCCGATCAGCGCCTCTCGCCGCGAGAAGTTCCGCCACACGTAGATCCCGAGCAGCGGCACCATCACGAATGGATACGCCTTCATCGCGGTCCCGAGCGCCAGCAGCACGAACGCGGTCCGCGGCTTCTTGGTGAGCACTGCGGCCAGCGCAGCGATCGTCAGGAGCGTCGGGACCAGGTCGAACCTCGAGTAGATCACCGGTCCCAGCAGCAGCGGCGTCAGCGCGCCCAGCGCGACCCCGGCGGTCAGCCGGGCGGGGCTCGGGTTCTCGCGCGCGAGCAGCCAGGCGCCGAGGCCCACAGTCGCCATCCCGCAGGCGAGCATCATCAGCTCGAACGTCTGCTCGAACGCATGCCAGCTGTTGCCTGCGATCCAGCCGGGGATCAGGAACAGCGGCAGCGACAGCGGCGGGTACTCGAACTTGAAGTTGAGGTACGGCACCAGCCCGCGCTTCATCAGCGCCGCGTAGTGCGCGTACACGGTCGTGTCCTCCATCAGCTTGTGCGTGAACCACCCGTGGTGGATCAGCACCCACGAGACGACGAACCCGCACACCGCGAGCAGCACCGCCGTCGGAACCCGGTATCGCGCGTTCTGCATCAGAAGGAGACGCCCCCGTCAGGACTAGCCGGGAATTTTCCCTTTAACCAGATAAGTACGCGCTAAACCCCGGGTGGGCCTTCCGTTAAGTTGGCGATCTCAGGGCCCGGTCCTGCCGCGGGGCGCTCAGTCCTCGATCAGCAGCGCGAGCGTCGGGCACGCGTCGACCGCGCGCCGCGCGAGCCCGATCAGGTCGCTCGGGACGTCCGCGACGTCGATGATCGGATAGCCCCAGTCGTCGAGCCGGATCAGCTCCGGGAGCAGCTCGGCGCAGAGCCCGTGGGCCTCGCAGGTGATCGGGTTGACGCGGACTCGCACGCTCACCTGCCGCTCCCCGCCGGTGCCCGGCCGGCCCTGGCCTTCACATGCCCCGGCCGGCGAACCGTGGGGCCGCCCAGCGGCAGCCCGGCTGGACGCGCACCGCAGCGTTCGTGGCGGTGCCACTCGATCTCGTTGGCGAACACCGACAGCGCGCTCGCGACGAACCTGATCGCCCCATCGGGGTGGTGGCAGGCGCCGCGACCGCGGATCTCGCTCGACCACCGTTGCACCGACTCGAGCTCGGTCGCCGGCGCGCGCCCCGCGGCGATCGCGGCCAGCGAGTCCGCGATCGCGCGCAGGCCGTACACGCACGGGCCGCACTGGCCGGCGGACTGCTCGGCGAGGTAGTCGATCACCCGCGCGCTCTCGTGCAGGCCACACGAGCTCTCGCCGAGCGCGAACAGGACCCCGGCGCCGAGCGTGCATCCCACAGACCGCAGGTCCTCGCGGGCGAGCCGCAGCTCGAACGCATCGTCGGCGCCGACCCAGGTGCCGAAGTACCCGCCGACGAGCAGCGCGCGAAGGGGCTCGGTCTCACCGCCCGCGGCGTCGACCAGATCGACCATCGAGGTCCCGAACGCGAGCTCGTATACCCCGGGCGCCCGTACCGCACCCGAAATCGTGACCAGCGCCGAGCCCGGGTCGGCGGCGGTTCCCAGCTCGCGGTACCAGTGGTCCCCGAACCGCGCGACGAGCGCGACCTGGGCGAGCGTCTCGGGGTTCTGGATCAGCGTCGCGCGACCGCGGTAGCCGCGCTCGAACGGGCGCGGCGGGACGAACGTCGGCAGCGGTGCGCCGCCGTTCAGGTAGTGGATGACGGCGCTCTCCTCGCCGGCGACATATCCGCCGGGCGTTTCGACGACGTCGATCTGGACGCGGTCCTCGCGGAGTGCCAGCGCCCCCTCGAGCGCCGCGGCCGAGCCGGCAGAGTGCGCCCCGACCTGGACGATCACCTGGCGGGTTCCGATCGCACGGGCCGCGAGCACGGCGCCGTCGAGCACCAGATGGGGCAGGCGCGAGAGCAGCAACTGGTCCTTCGCGCTGGCGGGCTCGGTCTCCGAGCCGTTGACGACCACCGCCGACGGCCGCCTCGCGGATGCGACCGCCCGCAGCTTCCGCGCGGTGGGAAAGTCGGCGCCGCCGCGGCCGCGGAGCCCGCTCCGCTCAATCGATTCGATCAGCTCCCACTGCGACGGGTCGGGAAGCGAGCCGTGGACGCGCTCGTGCTCGGCCAGCGACATCGGGCCGCCGCCGGCGCTGAGGCCCGCGAGCAGCCTCGGCAGCCCGGGATGACCTTCGAGCCAGGCGCTCACCGAGTCGGCCTCCCCGTCACCGTGCCGCTCACCGAACCGGTGTTCTGGTCGATGTTGAGGTTGGCGTCGACGTCGACGACCGTCCCGGAGCTGTCGCTCACCCGGGCGCGGAACTGGTTGCCCTCGAGATGGACCACCCGGCCCGACAACGCCGAGGGCATTCCCGGCGCGGTGAGGTCGACCTGGCTTCCGGTCAGCGACAGCCCCCCGCCCTGCAGCGGCGCGCCGCCGAGGCGGACCCGCATCTCGCCGCGCGAGGGGCCGCCGAGCCGCATCGCCAGCTGGACGATCGCTCCGGCCCCATGGTTGGCCTGGGTGACGGTCCCGGTCAGCGTCGCCGAGAACGGGTGGTCGAGCGGCCCGCGGCCGGAGGCGGCGTGAGTCGAGACCGGCGTCCCCCGGACGGGGCGGCCGGACGTGGAGCCGAGCAGATTGGCCGGAGTCCCCGCGCGACGGGCCCAGCCGTGGCTGAGCGGGCCGGCGAGCGCGAAGATCGCGATCCCCAGCGGCGCGACGATCGCGAGCGCGGCGGCGCCCGTCCGGACGCCGGGCGTCGCTGTCTGCGCTTGGGCGACGCGCACGAGGATCGCGATCACGACCGCCGCCACGCACGCGACCGTCAGCGCGAGCAGCCACCAGCTCTTGACGTCGGTCCCGGTACCGAGGCCGTGGAGCACGGCGATCGGCCAGCTGGCGTAGGCCAGCCAGTGGATCGCGCGCCACGACCGGTACCCGAGCCGGCGGCGGAGCAGGCTGGTTACGACCAGGGCGATCAGGACGTCGAACGACAGCGTCCCGAGCCCCATCCACAGCGGCCGGTACGGGGTCGCGAACGGGATGATCCCGTCGGTCAGCGCGATCGGCGCGAACCCGTCGAGCACGCTCGTCACCACGTGCACCACGATCAGCACGATCACCAGCAGCGAGGTGTCGCGGTGCAGCGAGTCGATCGCGAACCGGGGCCACCGTGGCCCCGCCGAGAACCGCAGCGAGTCGAGGATCCCGAGCACGACGCTGACGGTCAGCAGTAAGAGCGCGACCGCGCCGGTGGCACGGCTCAAATACCAGTACGCGCTTGGCGAGAGCGCCGAGGCAAGCGTCGTCATCCGAGGTCGTCCCCCTCCGCAGGCCAGCCGGCCAGATGGAGCACGGTGCCATCGGTGCCGATCAGCCGTGACGGGAGCGCCTGGGACTCGAGCCAGGCCGGCGCCCGTTCGCCCTTGACGATCGCCGCTGTGCTCGCGATGTTCGCGTCCAGGCACGAGGCCGCGGTGACGCTCACGGTCCGCCACGGGCTCGCGACGGGTCGCGCCGTCGCCGGGTCGAGCAGGTGGTGGGCGGGTCCGCCGTCGGTCTCCCACCGGCGCACCGTGGTGCTGGACGTCGCGAGGCCCCCTGCCCGCAGCGCGATCCACTGCCCGGGGGCGGTCGTGTCCGATCGATGGTCGTCGGTGATCCGGACCCGCCAGCCGTCGGGCGCAGGCGGGCCGACGATCGACAGGTCGCCGCCGAGCGACACGAGCACGCCGGCCTCGCCGATCGCCGCGCCGGCGGCGGCCGCGGCGTGGTCAGCGGCGAGCGCTTTCGCCGTCGCGCCGAGGTCGAGCACGACGCCGCGGGCGGTGCACACGGTTCCCGCATCGCGGTCGACGGTGATCGTGTGCCAACCGGGAACCGACGCGATTCGCATCGTCGCGGTCCCGTCGGCGCCGATCTCGTCGAAGTCGCGGTCGTAGCCGAGCGCGATCAGCGCCTCGCCGACCGTCGGGTCGACGTCGCCGTCGGTCAGGCGCGCGGCGCGCACCGCGGCCTCGACCGCCTCGAGCAGCAGCGGGCTGACGAGCACCGGCACTCCTGATGACGCGTTCAGCGCCATCAGCTCGGAGTCGTCCCGGAACCGCGAGCAGGCGAGGTCGAATCGGTCGATGACCTGCTCGACGCACTCGCGCGCGGCGCCGAGCACGGCCGGGTCGGTGACCGCGACGACCGCGGTGCTTCCGAGCGCCGGAAAGCTGACCGACGTGTCCTGATTCGTCATCGGGCGCCTGCGAGCAGTTCAGGAGCCGCCGGAGACGACGGCCCCACCACTGTTGCCGCTGTTGGCCGCGGGAGCGGGGGCGGGCTGCGGCGCAGGCGCCGACTGGGCAGCTTGAGAGCCGGAGTTGCCGGCGCCCGAGTTGCCGGCGCCGGAGTTCGCGCCGCCGGTGTTGCCGGAGCCGGAGTTCTCGTCGCCGGAACCGCTCGAGCCCCCGGAACCCGATTCACCGGTCCGAATGCCGAGCGCCGCGGGGCCGTCCGGTGCCGGTAGCGGTGGAGCCGGCGCGTGCGCCCCGCGGGCCGCCGGCCTGCTCGCGATCACCGTCGAGTGGGGCTTCGCGCCCAGCGACTTGCCGGGCAGCAGCGCCGAGGCGAGCGCCGCCAGAGCCGCGGTCAGCGCCGCGACGCCTGCGATCAGCCACCCGCGGGCACGGCCGATCCGTCCGAGCGCAGCGTCGCGTTCGAGCGCAGCTGAGGCTCGATCGAACCGGTTACGAGGGTCTCCGGGCATGGCCATATCGTCGTCGAAGGCAATCAGCGACCTGTAAGAACGCCATGAGAATCCCCTAACCGGAGGAGATCATCCACCGGCCACGTCTCGGCGCAGGAACACCAGGTACGCCGCGATCAGCGCAGGGATTCCGTACATCGCGCAGACCCACGCGGCGCGGATGATCGGCGCCCAGTCGATCGGCGTCCGCAGCAGCCCCTGCCAGGCGTTGAACTGGGTACTGAGCAGGTACGGCTGCAGCCCGCCGAGGCCCGGCAGGATCCCCAGCAGCTGGAACAGCAGCGACACCATCAACGTGCCGACGACTGCGGCCGCGCTGTTGCGGGTGATCGTCGACAGCAGCAGCCCGATCGCGGTGATCGTGAGGATCGGGATCAGGTATACGAGCAGGCTCACGTACACGAGCTCGAGTGCCTTCGGTGCCGAAACGATCGTGCCCGACAGGCTCTGCAGCGGGTTGAAGCCGGATTGGATGCTCCCCGCGATCACGGCGACGGTGCCGCTCAGGGCGATCGCGACGATCGCGTAGCTGGTCGCGGCGAGCGCCTTGCCGGCGAAGATCTGCCACCGCTCGAGTGAACGGGTGAGGATCGTCTTCAGCGTCCCGTTGTGGTCTTCGGAGGCGAAGATGTCGCCGGCGACCAGCGCGGTGATCAATGGAAACAGCCAGACCGCGCCGAACAGCAGGATCACCAGCGGTACCGCGAGCCCGCTCTTCGTCAAATACGACGAGAACGCGAAGTCGCCGCCGTGGCGGTTGTGGCGGAAGTGGACCGCGACCACGAACAGGATCGGGACGATCACCGCCGCGCCGAGCCCGAGGTACGTGCGCTTCTGGAAGCGAAGCTTGAACAGTTCCCAGCGATAGACCGTCGCGACGCCGGGGTTCACTGCGCGACCGGCTCCGGCGACTCGGACTGCGGGGCGCCGTCGCCCTCGGTCAGCGAGAAGAACAGGTCCTCGAGGCTGGCCGTATGCGGCGTCAGCGATTTGATCAGCGCGCCCGCCTCAACAAGCGCCTGCGACAGATCGGCGACCGCGCTCGGCTCGGCGGCGAACAGCACCCGCCCGTCCTGGACCCGTGTGTCGGTGATCCCCCGCTGGGCCCGGCAGACGGCGACCGCGCGGTCGTCGTCGGTGGTCGACAGCGTGTAGCTGGTGGCGCCGGCGCCCTTCAGCGCGGCGATCTCGCCCTCGTAGACGATCTTCCCGGTGCGGACGATCGCGACCCGGTTGCAGACCTCCTCGACCTCGGTCAGCAGGTGACTCGAGAGCATGATCGTGATCCCCTCCCCCGCGAGCCGCCTGACGAGCTCGCGCATGTCGCGCATCCCGCCGGGATCGAGCCCGGTCGTCGGCTCGTCGAGCAGCAGCAGCTCGGGGTCGCGGAGCAGCGCCGCCGCAATCCCCAGCCGCTGACGCATCCCGTGTGAATAGCCGCCGACCCGGTCGCCGGCCCGGTGCGAGAGCTCAACGAGCTCGAGCGAGCGGTCGATCCGCCGTTTCGCGTCGTGCCCGTCGTACGCAGCGAGCAGCTCCAGGTTCCGGCGCCCGTTCAGGTACGGGTAAAACGTCGGCGCCTCGACGAACCCCGCGACCCGATCGAGCGCGTGCACGGTCTCCGTCGGATCGCGACCGAATACCCGGACCGTCCCGGCGGTCGGTCGGATCAGGCCGAGCATCATCCGCAGCGAGGTGGTCTTGCCCGCCCCGTTCGGGCCCAGGTAGCCGTACACGTCGCCGGCGTTGACCAGAACATCGATGTGGTCGACCGCCGTCAGCTGGCCGTAACGCTTGACGAGCCCGGAGACCTCTACCGGGGGCGGCCCGCCCCCGTCGCTCATAAGCCCCGAGCCGCCGAGTCGGCTACGGACGGCTTCACGGATCCGAGCACCGTGTAGGTCACGCCGGACCGGGTGAAGCGCACGACGGAGCCGAGCGCGGTATCGAGCTCCTGCGCGGTCGTGCCGTTGACGGTGACGGTCGGCAGCATGATCCCGTGCGCGTGCTCGCCGGAGCCGTTCGCGAGGTTGAGCTGCTTCGAGCTGTTCGCCGTGGCAGGCTGCTCGACAACCGCGATCCCGCCGAGCCCCTGGCCGTAGGTGACGAGCGCGCCGGGTTTGTGGCCGAATTCGAGCAGCCGCACGTTGTTTCGCTGCATCCCGGCGAGCGTCGCGGGCGCGGAAAGCTGGAAGCTCAGATGGGTCTGGACCGCCTGCGTGCCGGTGATCTCGGCGCGGTGGCCGCGCCCGTGGAGCCGCGCGTGCTTCGGGTGCGATTTAGCCGCGGTCGCCGTCGGCGTCGCGACCTTGACGACCTTCGCGCCGGCGGGCGGGGAGATCGAGAAGATGCCGGACGGGACCGCGCCGTACGTGATCCCGGTCGCCTTGAGCTCGAGCACTGGGCTCGAGTCGCCCTGCGCGTAGACCGCGAACCGCAGCGGCACGCCCTTGAAAGCGTCCCACGCGAGCTGGACGGAGCTGAGCAGGCCGGTGGCCGGCTTCGGCGTCAGCGTGACCGTGTACGCGGGCCGCCCGCCGACGTCCGACGGGACCGCGCCCGACAGGCCGAGGTGTTGCGCGACGCGGTTGATGTCGCTCTGGATCTCGGCGACGCTCGGCGCCGTATGGGCCATCGCCGCGTGCTTTCGCTCCCCGCTGCGGGCTGGCAGCGAGCCCTCGTAGACGGTGTTCGTCGACGGGATGTAGGCCCACCACGAGCCGTTCGAGATGATCACGTTGGCATCTCCGTTCGAGCCCTGGAGCTCGAGCCGGATCTGGTGGTCGTTCGACAGCCACACGCGGCCGCTCGCGCCGGTCAGCAACGGGTCGGAGCCCTGGATCTCGGTTGAGCCGATCAGGTGGTTGGTGAACTGGATGTCGGCGCTGATGCCCTCCACGCTCGGGGCCGTCAGCGCGCCATGGATCGCTTGCGCGAGCGGCGACGGGGGCGGCACCGGACCGTTCCCAGCGGCGGCGACGGCAATCGTCGCCCCCGCCGCGATCACCGCCAGCGCCGCCGCGATGACGGTCAGCAGGCGGCGGGTCGGGGCCGTGCGAAGAAACCGGTTCAGCACGCGTCCAATTCTGGCAGGTGCGGTATGCCGGCTCTTAAGGGTGAGAGGGATCTAATCGAGGTAAGGCCGCCGTAACGGCGCGAGCTAACGGACCGCGCTGGCGTGCTGCTCGCGGAGCTTGCGCTTCAGCACTTTGCCCGTAGGCGTGCGGGGCAGCTCGTCGACGAACGCGATGTCGCGCGGGACCTTGTACCGCGCGAGATTCCGCTTGACGAACTCGCGGAGCTCGTCGTCTGTGAGGGACTGCCCGGGCCGCAGCACGATGAACGCGGCCAGCCGCTTCCCGAACTCCTCGTCGTCGACGCCGATCACCGCCGCCTCGCCGATCGCCTCGTGGGTGATCAGCAGCTCCTCTATTTCATTAGGGAACAGGTTCTCGCCGCCCGAGACGATCATGTCGTCGTCGCGGCCGTCGACGAACAGCCGCCCGGCGGTGTCGAAGTGGCCGACGTCGCCGGTGCTCATCAGCCCATCGATGATCTCCTTGTTGCCGCCGCCGGTGTAGCCCTCGAACTGGAAGCCGTTGCCGACGAAGATCCGGCCGACGTTGTCGGGCCCGTAGACGGGGCGGCCGTCGCCGTCGTACAGCCGGACGATCGTCCCGAACGGCGGTCGGCCCGCGGTACCGGGTGCGGCCCGCAGATCCTCGGGCGTTGCGAACGTCGCCCACGCGACCTCGGTCGAGCCGTAGAAGTTGTAGAGAACGTCGCCGATCGACCGCTGCGTCCGCCGGACGAGCTCGGCCTCGAGCTGCGACCCCGACGAGAAGATGATCCGCAGCGAGCTCGTGTCCCAGCGGCCGGGCTGCTCCTCGATCTGCGACACGATCCGATGGAGCATCACGGGTACGACCGCCAGCACCTGCGGCCGCTCGCGCGCGATCGCGTCGAGTACGCGCTCGGGGTTGAACCGACGCTCGACGATCACCGTTGTGCCGATCGTCATCGCCAGCGCCATCTGCGTGAATCCGAGCCCGTGGAACATCGGCGCCGCGACGTAGCTCTTCTCCCGCGGCCGGTACGGCACCTTCGAGAGGAGCGCCCCGAGCGGGTGCAGCGAGTGCCCCGCCTGACGCGGCGCGCCCTTCGGGGTGCCCGTGGTGCCGCTCGTCAGCAGCACCACCCGGGAAGGCTCGGTGGGCGGCTCCGGAGTCTGTCCCGCGTACTCACGGATCAGAGCCTCGAGGGTGTCCTGGTCGCCCGGCTCGTCGGTCCACGCGTGCAGCCGGCCGTGCGACGGCTCGATCCCCTCCATCAGCCCGTCGTACTCCTCATCGTGGACGAGCAGCGTCACGCCCTCGCGCTCGCACACGTCGCGTAGCTGCGGACCGGCGAAGTCGGTGTTCAGATACAGCAGCCTCGCGCCGACCTTCGAGCCGGCGAACGTGATGTCGCAGAACCCGCGGTGGTTTCGGGCAAGGATCCCGACGCAGCTGCCCTCGGCGACGCCGCGCGCCCGCAGCGCGCATGCGAGCGCGTTCGACCGCTGGTCGAGCTCGCCGAACGTCAGCGACCCAAGCTCGTCGATCAGCCCGACACGGCCGCTGTGCCGGATCGCCGCGATCGCGATCCCTCCGCCCAGCTGCCCGAGCTTGTCGATCGCCTTGAACACAGCGACCGTCTGACCCGGCGGCTCGAACTGGAGCATCCCCGCACGCCACGCGTAGCCCATCGAGCGCAACTCGATCGCCACTCGGCGTGCGAGCGCGGACGCGTTGTCGAGCGGAGTGCCGGTGGCCATCGGGGGTCGCAATCTATACGTTCGACGTATACCTTCGCTGCATATGTGCCGGCTGTTCGGCATCAGCGGCGGACCCCACCGTGTCCGCGCGACGTTCTGGCTGCTGGAGGCGCCCGACTCGCTCGCCAGCCAGAGCCGGCGCAACCCAGACGGCACTGGGCTTGGGTACTACGACGAGACCCGCAGGCCGCACGTAGACAAGCAGCCGATCGCGGCGTACGAGGACCAGAAGTTCGCGGGCGAGGCCCGTCGCGTCTCCTCGCGCACGTTCGTCGCGCATGTGCGCTACGCCTCGGGCACGCCGGTGACGCTCGAGAACACGCATCCGTTCCTGATGGACGGCCGGCTGTTCGCCCACAACGGCGTGCTCCAGGGTCTGCCGGAGCTCGAGGCCGAGCTCGGCGATGCGATCTCGCTCGTCCACGGCCAGACCGACTCGGAGCGGTACTTCGCGCTGATAACACGGGAGATCGCTCGGACGGGAGACGTGGCCGAGGGCGTCGCCGCCGCGGTCGGCTGGATCGCCGACCACCTACCGGTGTTCGCTTTGAATTTCGTACTGATCACCGATTCCGATCTGTTCGCGCTGCGCTATCCGGACACGCACGAGCTGTACGTGCTCGAGCGCGACGCCGACCGCGGCCGGCTGCACCACTCGAGTGCGCGCCACCGGATCCGGGTCGACTGCGACGACCTGGCCGACAAACGCTCGGTGGTCGTCGCGAGCGAGAAGATGGACGGCGATCCGGCGTGGCGAGCGCTCGACTCCGGCGAGCTCTTGCACGTCGGCCCCGAGCTCGACGTCACGTCGGTCACCGCGATCGACCGACCCCCCGTCCACCAGCTGACGCTCGCCGATCTCGAACCTGCCGCGGCAAGCTCTCAGGCGCCACTATCGTCTCACGGGTGAGCGCGACCGCTCTCCCCCCTGGCCCGCGGGCACCGCGCGTGTTCCAGACGCTCGGGTTCATGATCGGCGGCGTGCGGTATCTCGAGCGGTGCCGGCGGCGCTACGGCGACGCGGTCACGATGGGGACGCTGTTCGACTCGGGGTTCGTGATGGTGTTCGACCCGGCGCTCGTCAAGGAGCTGTTCCAGGGCTCGAACTCGCAGCTGCACGCCGGCGAGGCGAACGCGCTGCTCGGCCCGATCCTCGGACAGCGCTCGGTGCTGCTGCTCGACGAGGACGAACACCTCCGGCACCGGCGGCTGATGCTGCCCTCGTTCCACGGCAAGCGGATGCAGGTGTTCGCAGAGGTGATGCGCGAGGCCGCCGATCAGGAGATCGACTCGTGGCCGGTCGGCGAGCCGTTCGCGGTGATGCCGAGCATGCAGTCGCTGACGCTGCGGGTGATCATGCGCGCCGTGTTCGGGTTCGAGCGCGGACCGGCGGAGGACGAGCTCTGCGCCCGGCTGCGGGAGATGATCGAGCCGGTCGCGCAGCCCCGGGGCCTGATCCTGATGACGCTTTTGGGTCGGCTCGGCCGCGGTCGCGGCCAGGCGGCGAAGTTCGAGCAGCGGCGGCGCGCGGTCGACGAGATCCTGTACGCGGAGATCGCCCGCCGGCGCGCAGCCCCCGACCTCGATCAGCGCGACGACGTGTTCTCGATGCTGCTGCTCGCTCGTGATGAGGACGGCGAGCGGCTGTCCGATGGCGAGGTCCGGGACGAGCTGGTTACGCTGCTGCTGGCGGGGCACGAGACGACCGCGACCGGGCTCGCGTGGACGTTCGACCTGCTGCTGCACTCGCCGGCCGCGCTGGCCCGGGCGACCGGCTCGACGACGAGTATTTGGACGCGGTCGTCAAGGAGTCGCTGCGGATCCGGCCCGTGATCCCCGGAGTCGGGCAGGGTCGTCCGGGGCGAGCCGTTCTCGCTTGGCCGCTGGACGATCCCGGAGGGAATCGAGATCAACCCGTCGATCCGGGTGATGCACCGGCGCGCGGACCTGTATCCGGAGCCGTTCGCGTTCAAGCCCGAGCGGTTCCTCGGCCCGAACGCGGGCGGGCGGGTACCTGATACCTACACGTGGATCCCGTTCGGTGGCGGCACCCGCCGCTGCCTCGGTGCGAGCTTCGCGCAGATGGAGATGCGGGTGGTCTTGCAGCGAGTGCTCGAGCGGGCCGTGTTGCGCGCGGCCGAACCTGAGTTGGAGGAGACCTCGTTCCGCGGAATCACGCTGGCCCCGAAGAACGGGGTTCGGGTCGTGCTGGAGCGGGCGCCGCGGGCGGCGGTCGAGCTCGCGGCCGACGTCGCGGCAACCTCCACGGCCGCGAACTTTGCTTCCTGACTCCGATATGCCGGAGTTGAGAAGCATCGTTCGGGCTGAGACCGGCCGCTAGTCCCCCGTCGCCACCGGCCGCTCCCGGTCCGTGATCCACTCGCTCCACGAGCCGGGGTAGAGCGCCGCGTTGAAGCCCGCGAGCTCCAAAGCGAGCACCTCATGGGCCGCGGTCACGCCCGAGCCGCAGTAGGCGCCGACCATGACTCCGTCACGCACTCCGGCCGCGGCAAACGTGGCTCGAAGCGCGTCGCGCGCCAGGAACCGCCCGTCGGAATCGACGTTCGCGCTCGTCGGCGCGTTGACCGCGCCCGGGATGTGGCCGGCGATCGGGTCGACCGGCTCGTGCTCGCCCCGGAACCGCTCGGCCGCCCGCGCGTCGAGCAGCACGCCGCGCTCGGCCAGCGAAGCCGCGCCGGCGGCGTCGACAACCGGCATCCCGCCGGGCCGTGCCTCGAAGCTCCCAGGCGCAGGCGCGGGCGCGTCGGTCGACAGCCCCCGGCCGGAGGCGACCCACGCCCCGAGTCCGCCGTCGAGCACGCGGACGTCGGGGTGGCCGAAGTACCGCAGCAGCCACCACGCCCGCGCCGCGGCCGCCGAGCCCGAGTCGTCATATACGACCACCGGTCGGTCCGCCCGCACGCCGGCGCGGCGCATCGCCGCCTCGAACGCGCCCGGCTCCGGCAGCGGATGCCGCCCACCGGGTCCCGGCGCCGATGCCAGCTCGGTGTCGAGGTCGACGAACACCGCCCCCGGGATGTGGCCGCGCTCGTATTCGTCGCGACCCGGCGGTCCTCCGAGCGCCCAGCGGACGTCGAGCAGCGTCGGCGCCAGCGCCGCGACCTCGTCGGGGGTGACCAGGGCGCTCACCCCGGTCCGGTCGCGTAGCGGATCAGCGACAGGTCGGTCAGCCACTCGACCGGAGCCCGATCGTCGGTGTAGACGGTGCCGCCGGGGAGTCCCGGCCCCAGGCGGCCACCGACCGTGTTCGCGAGCCCTTCCAACTCCGGCGGGAGTTGCGGGCCGTTCGCCGCTGCCGTGATCCGCCGGCCCGACAGCGAGCCGGTGCTGCCCACGACCAGCGAGTTGCCGTTGGCGACCGGGTCGCGCATCACCGTCGGGAACACGTCGCGAAGCGTCGCCGAGACCACCTTCTCGAGCTCGTCGGAGGTGGGCACGTGGCCGACGTTGATCACGACGACGCCGCCGGGGCGCAGGTGGTCGCGGACCGACTGGAAGAACTCGCGGGTGACGAGGTAGAACGGGATGTACGGCTGGCGGTAGGCGTCGATGAAGATCGCGTCGTAGCGCGCCGTGCTCGCGGCCAGCCACGGTCGTGCGTCGGCGGTGTAGAGGTGCAGGCGCGGGCCGCGCAGGCCGAAGTACCGCTTCCCGACCGTGCTCAGCTCGCCGTCGAGCTCGACGCCGTCGACGCGGGTCGAGGGGAAGTAGTGGCCGTACGCGCGCGCGACGGTGCCGGCCGCGTCGCCGAGGATCGCGATCCGCCGGGGGACGCCGCGCTGCCCGGCGAGCGGCAGCACCAGGAAGTCGTCCCAGTAGCCGTTTGTCAGGAACGTCCACGGCTTGTACTCGGAGTGGACGGCGACGCCCTCGTTCAGCTGCAGCCACCGGACGCCGTCGTGGAACTGAAGCACCCTCACATACTGATACTGAGTCTCAGTCTCGAAGATGACGCGGGCGCCGGGGACGTCCGAGCCGACCGCCGCCGGCGGAATCGCGGCGAGCGCGCCAATCGCGAGCGGCACGAGCACGAACGCGAGCCGCCCGAGCCCCGGCAGCGCCACCACCGCCAGGCAGAACGCGAATACGAGGAACGTCCGGTGCGTCCCGATCAGCGGGATCAGAAGCAGCGCCGAGGCGAACGTCCCAACCAGCGAGCCTGCGGTCGAGATCGCGTACAGCCGCCCGGTCACGGTCCCGGTGTCGGCGACGTCCCCCAACGACAGGCGGTTCGCGTACGGCGCCACCGTCCCCAGCAGCAGCACGGGCACCGCGACCAGCACGAGCACGGCCACCAGCGACCCGAGCAGTCCGCCGATCGACAGCGACCCGAGCGCCTTGACCGACAGCCGCAGGAACGGGTTGGCGGCGATCGGGATCAGCGCCATCAGCGCCGCCGCGACGATCACGATCGTGCACAGCCCCCGCAGATCGGACCGGCGGTCCGCGATCTTGCCCCCGATCCAGTACCCGACCGCCAGCGCCACGAGCACCGTCGCGATCGTGTTCGCCCACACGATCGTCGAGGCGCCGAAGTACGGGGCCAGCAGCCGCGCGGCCGAGATCTCGGCGCCGAGGCTGGCGGCACCGACGACGAACGCGATCACGCGGACGTACGCCTGGGCGGTCTTGGTCGCCGTCACCTCATGGGATATTGCCGTGCTGCTCCAAGACAGCGAGCTTCCGGCAGCCGTTACCGGCTACCGGAGGCGATCATCCGCTGGCGAATTCGGCGGAGTAGCGGTGCCAGCGGATCGTCGTGGTGGTGTACGCGGTCTCGATGTTCGCCCCGATGGGCGGCACGACAACCTCCTCCCCTAGAGCTCGTCACCGAGCTCGCTCTCGAGCACGCGGCAGCTCATGCGCAATGACACGGACTGTCTTGCCCGATACGTAGTCGTCGAAGATCCGGCGGACGACGGTCGCCTCGACCTCGTCCAGACGTAGTAGCCCTCGCGAACTCCCTTCGCGTTGAGTCGGTATCCACGCTGATAGTCGAAGGACGCGGACCCCCAGGCGACTGCCCTTGGGCACCGTGGCGCTTGAGGCCTCCACGCCCGCCAGCGGGCCTACCCGCGCAAAGATCCAGCGCCCGCCTCGCGGTCGGCGCGAGCGCCGGTTACCGCTTGGAAGTAACGACGCTGAAGCGTGCGCTGACCGTCGTGCTCGTGCGGCCGGATAGCGTCGCCGACACGCGGAGCAAGTACCTGCCAGACGACAGACCCTGCAGCTGCACCCCACTGCCACCGGCGTGGTCTTGATGGGTGAATACCTTTACGAGCACGGGCCGGTCGTTGCATCTCTGCGGGTGCTTTGGCCGATTCCTCCCCGGGAGCTTGATACAAGCGCTGCCGCGCTTGATCCCCTTCTTGAGTTTGTACACCTTGAATGTCGATAGGCCCCGCTGACTATCGATGTAGGTGATCGTCGCACCCTTGGCCGAGAAGAAGCGATCCGGGTTGAGCTTCAGCCGCGTGATTACCGGAGTCGCAGTGGGCTTGGAGCCCCCGCCGCCAGAGCCACCGCTCCCACCCCCGCCGCCAGAGCCACCGCTCCCACCCGAGCCGCCGGAGCCACCGCTCCCGCCAGAGCCACCAGAGCCACCAGAGCCACCAGAGCCACCGCTCCCGCCCGAGCCGCCGCTCCCGCCCGAGCCACCGGTAGGGCCGCCCCCGCCGTTGCAGGGGGTGACCATGTTTGAGCTCGACGACTGGCAGGCCGTCCCACCCGGGCACAGCGCGTACGCGTCCGGACCCGTGCCCTCGACGGCCTGCAGCATCAGTTCCTCATTGGGGTGGGTGCCGAAGTTGCTCGCCCCAGGTGAGTAGGTGGACGCTCCGCCGGCGTCGGCGTAGGACGCCATCGCGGAGCCGGGGTTCCGGGAAATCACCTCGAACGGAACGCCGTGGGGATAGTACGGTGGGGAGTATCCACCGATGTCGACGAAGGCCAGCGCGTCGCCCGCGTTGATGCACAGGTGGATCGGTTGGAAGCTGCTGACCGTGCTCGTGTTCACCGCCGCGGTGGTATCGGCGGGGTTGTTGCTGTTGGAACAGAACGGCAGGGTGAAGCCGGCCGCGGTGGGGCTGTCGGCCGTATATGAGCCGTCGCTCTGCTTGGCCAACGCCTGAAAATTGATCGTGTTG
This sequence comes from uncultured Solirubrobacterales bacterium, assembly GCA_963788565.1. GTDB lineage: Bacteria > Actinomycetota > Thermoleophilia > Solirubrobacterales > Solirubrobacteraceae > Palsa-465. The sequence goes on from CAWBHJ010000006.1 coordinate 175,479, forward strand.
AGCGGCACGCCACCCGACGTGGTCGGGGCGTTGGGGTCCTTGATCGCGCAGCCCTTCATCTTCACGTCCAGCACTTGCCCTCCGGACGGAGCCGTCGGACCGGCGCTCGCCTGCGTGTTCCAAAGCGCAAGGTCCGCGCCGTCGGGCGCTATCCCGGCAGTGTCAAGCGTCGGAGTGCCGGACAGGCTGCTCCCCCATGAGAGCGTCGCCGCGACGGAGCCGCTGGGCAGCGAGAGCCCGAGTCCTGAAAGCGCCGCAAGCACTACCACCATCACCAACATCCGCGTTCGTGTCGCCGGTGTGCCCGCCGTCCTGTGGTCTGTCATGCCGCCTCCCAGTCCTGACCCCACACCCCGCTTGGGGCCTAGTGGCAAACGATACCGGGTATGAGCGCAGTCGATATCCGAGCTACCGAACGGGCCTTCCAAGCACGGGTGAACGTCCCGACGGCCATCACGACCGTTGCCAAACGCGGTCGGATCGACGTTGCCGGTGAAGGTTCGATCTCGCCGGTCATCGCAACTCGACTATCTGGCGCTCTAGTTCCCCGCGATGGTGAGCGGTCATCGCCCCACCCCCACGGGGATCTCGAACGCAGGCAGTTCAAGCCTTGAGCCGGAACCCGCGTTGTGTGAGCAGTACATCCACGAGCCGAACATCGCGGTGGCGCGGTTCTGGGCCCAGCCGGGCCACGTGCCGATTACAGCGGGCTGAACTTCCTCGCGACGCTCTTGGCAAACAGCTTCGGCTCGACCTTGGCGACGAGCCTCGAGAGCTCCGCGCGATCGCGGTCGGTCAGCCGGCTCGGGCGTCCCCGGCCGCGGCGCACCAGCGTGATTAGACGCCGGCGCTCGGCCGGCGTCAGCCGTCCGAGGTGCTGGCCGGCGAGGATCGCGACCTCGGCGATGATCACCAGCCGGGCTAGCGGGATCTTGCGAACGACGGGGATTCCCTTGAGAAGTGAACTTGGCATTCGGCCACCGAGTGTAGGAAGTGCTTCGGCGATGCCGGCGGTTAGTGGACCACTAGGCTGACGTCATGGCCTCGCTCATCTACCGCGAGCGCCCCGCCACGGGTGATACGCGGGGGCTGCTCGTCCTCCACCATGGCCGCGGCACCGACGAGCTCGACCTGCTGCCGCTGGCCGACGCGTTCGATCCGGAGCGGCGGCTGCACGTGGCGAGCGTCCGCGCGCCGCTCACGCTCCCGGGCTCGCCGGGCTTTCACTGGTACGTGGTCCCGCAGGTCGGCTATCCGGACCCGCAGACGTTCCACGCCTCCTACCGTGCGCTCGCCGAGGTCCACGACGAGCTGTGGGAGCGCACCGAGCTGGGCCCGGAGCGGACGGTGCTCGGCGGCTTCTCGATGGGGACGGTGATGAGCTACTCGCTCGGCCTCGGCTCAGACCGTCCCGCCCCCGCCGGGATCCTCGCGTTCAGCGGCTTCATCCCGACCGTCGAGGGCTGGGAGCCGTCGTTCGCCGACCGCAGCGGCACAAGGGTGCTGATCGCGCACGGCCGGAACGACCCAGTGATCGGCGTCGACTTCGCACGCGAGGCCCACGCCCTGCTCGACCGCGCCGGGTTCGATGTCGACTACCGCGAGTCCGAGGCGATGCACTCGATCGACCCGGCGGACGTCCCTCGCGCAGCCGCCTGGCTCGGCAGCACGATCCAATAAGCTCGGTCGATGGCGCTCGCCACCGAGCTCGAGCTGCCCAGCTTCGACCACACCGACCCGGGGCTGAGAGGCGACCGCTACCGCGAGGCGATGGCCGGCGTGGCGAGCCACGGGGGCTGGCTGGCGGCGAATCCGTACGGCTACACGGTGCTCGAGCGCGAGGCGGGCGAGTTCTTCCTGCGCACCAAGGACGCGGTCTTCCCGGGGCTGACGATCGCGGACATGTTCGGGATCGCTGACGGGCCGCTGCACGAGGAGATCGTCCGCAACATCATCAACATCAACGGCGCCGACCACGGCCGCCTGCGCCGGCTCGTCAACCCGGCACTCTCGCCCCGGGCGGTGGAGCGCTACCGGCCCGCGATGCGCGAGTTCCTCGACGGGCTGCTCGACCAGGTGCCGGACGACGGGAGCGTCGACTTCGTCGCCGACTTCGCGAAGCCGTATCCGTCGCTCGTGATCGCGGAGGTGATGGGCGCCCCGCTCGCGGACGCCCCCCGGCTCCATCACTGGTCGAACTGGATCCAGCGACAGTTCGACGCCGGCAGCCTGATGACCGAGCGCGAGCTGATCGAGGAGGCTGTCGCCGAGTTCTACGTCTACGAGGACGAGCTGATCGCGGCGCGCCGGGCGGACCCTGGCGATGACTTGATCTCGGCGCTGGTCGAGGCGGAGGACGAGGGCGACCGCCTCAACCACGACGAGCTCCGCAATCTGATCCTCAACATCCTCGTCGGTGGCGTCGACACGAGCCAGAGCCAGCTCGCGCACGCGATCAGGCTGCTCGCGCTCCATCCCGACCAGTGGGAGGCGCTGCGCGCGGACCCGCGCGGGCTCGCCCAGCCGGCGATCGAGGAGGCGCTTCGCTACGAGCCGATCACGCCGTTCACCGCCCGGATCACGACCGCGGAAATCGAATACCGCGGCGTGACGTTCCCACCGAACTCGATCGTGCTCGTGTCGGCGTGGCACGCGAACCGGGACGGGATCGCGCACGACACCTTCGACATCCTTGCCGACCGCCCCCGCGCGCGCCTGCTGACGTTCGGCGCCGGCATCCACTACTGCGTCGGCGCGAACCTGGCGCGCGCGGAGATGGAGGAAGCGATCGCGTTCCTGGGCGAGCGGGTTCGCTCGGTGGAGCTCGACGGCGAGCCGGTGTTCGGCTCCGCCTCGGGGATCTATGGGCTCGACACGCTGCCGGTCCGCCTCGAGCTATGAAGCCTGCGACATGACGCCGATCACGTGGCCCTCGGGGTCACCCATCAGCCCGATCACGATGCCGACTCCCGGAACCTCGTCGGGACCCATCATCCTGCTGCCGCCCAGGCTTTCGGCCTGAGCGAGCGCAGTCTCTACGTCCGGGACCTGGACGTAGAACGTCACGTGGCCCGGGTAGCCCTCGGGCGCGGCGCCGATCCCGCCCCCGATCCCGTCAGCGTTCGAGACCGTCGAGTAGTCGGTCGGACCCATCGGATCCGACCATTCCCACCCGAACAGCTCGCCGAAAAACCCGCGGAGCTTGTCCGCATCCTGACCTACGACTTCGAAGTGGACGACCGGTTGTGGCATTTCCTCGCCTCCAAGCGATGAGTTTTTTTCTCCCACCCGGTCATAGGCTTAGCATGGCTGTCATGGAGCAGGTCACCAGCCCGCCGAGAGACCTTGAGCGCACGCTCGAGCAATACCGCCGCGAGCTCACCGGCTACTGCTACCGAATGCTCGGGTCGCCGTTCGAGGCCGAGGACGCCGTTCAGGAGACGCTGCTGCGGGCGTGGCGGAGCTTCGACCGGTTCGAGGGCCGCTCCGCGGTCCGCTCGTGGCTCTACCGGATCGCCACCAACGTCTGCTTCGACATGCTCGGCAGCCGCAGTCGCCGCGCGACCCCGATGGACCTCGGCCCTGCTCAGGAGCCCGTTGTCGAGAACCTGTTCACGCTGCCCGAGGCGTCGTGGATCGAGCCGATCCCGACCGGCGCGGTCTCGCCGGAGGGCGACCCGGCCGAGCTCGCGATGGAGCACGAGACGATCCGGCTCGCGTTCGTCGCGGCGCTTCAACACCTGCCGGCGCGCCAGCGTGCGGTCCTGATCCTCTGCGAGGTGCTGCGCTGGAAGGCCGCGGAGGTCGCCGAACTGCTCGAGACGAGCGTCGCGTCCGTCAACAGCGCGCTCCAGCGGGCCCGGGCCACGCTCGACACGGCCGCGATCGGTTCCGCCGGCCCGGCGCGCCCGCTCGACGAGAGCCAGCGCGAGCTGCTCGAGCGCTACGTCGAGGCGTTCCAGAACTACGACATGGACGCGCTCACCGAGCTGATCCGCGAGGACGCATCGCAGTCGATGCCGCCGTTCGACATGTGGATGAAGGGCCGCGAGGACATCCTCACCTGGATGGTCGGGCCCGGGATCGGGTGCAAGGGCTCGAAGCTGCTGCCCGCGCCGATGGCGAATGGATCGATCGCGTTCGGCCAGTACAAGCCGAGCGAGTCGGGTTCGGGCCACGACCCGTGGGCACTCATGGTGCTGGAGCTCGACGGCGACGAGATCGTCGAGCTCACGTTCTTCCTCTCCACCGAGCGGCTGTTCCCGCTGTTCGGGCTGCCGCCGCGGCTAGACGGCTAGCGGCTGCTCCGGCAGCGCCTCGTCGAGCCCCGCGAACGCGATCAGCTCGCGCAGCTCGATCGAGCTTCCGTGCAGCAGCAGCCGGAAGCCACCGCGACGCGCAGTCAGCGCGACCCGCGCCAACAGATCGAGCGTGCGTGCGTCAGCCCCCAGGCCGGTGGTGTCGACCAGCAGCGTCCTCGCGCTGGATTCGTCCGGGTCCATCGGACAAGACCGCGCCGGACGGCAAAACTCATCGCCGCAGGCGGCGGGTGGCGCTCAGAAGCCGATCGCGGTCAGGTTCCCATCCCCGGTTGCGACCCAAACCGCTGAGCTTGTGACCGCGAGCGCGGCGGGGGCGCCGGCGAACCGCACCGTCCCGGTCACGGGCGCGCCGGTCCCCGTCGAGAGCCGGTAGAGCGTCCGTGTCTGCTTGCTGGTCGCCCATACGGCGGGCTCGTTCTCGATCGCGCCGATCGCGTCGAGCGAGGGGGCGATCCGATTGTCGGTGTTGACGTTCAGAGAGCCCGGGCGGGGATCGAACCGGGTCACGTCGCCGGTGGAGTGTGCCGTCCAGACGCCCTGGTCGAACGCGACGGAGACCGGCCTTGCGTGGGTGTCGAACGTCGTGGTTGAGGCGTCCCCAAGGCTGATTCGCACCAGTCCGCTGGACATGCCGTTGACAGCCCAGAGCCAACCTTCCCCCCAGCCAAGGCCGAGGACCGGGGGCGGGACCCGCGCCTGCTGTCCCGAGAGGCTGCCCGACGCATCGACATGCACGACGGTCCCGCTCGAATCCGCGGCCCACACCGACCCATCGCCAGGATCCACTGCCAGGGCGGTGGGCGGGGACGTGAGCGACGACTGGGCGATCGGCCGCCCGGTCTGTGCGTCGAATAGGGCGAGCGCGCCGGATGACGAGTTACTCACCCAGATGCCCGCGGGCCCGGCGGCGAGGAGACGTGGGCTACCACCGACCGCGAATCTGGTGAGGACTCCGGTCGACGCCAATCGAACCACGGTCCCGATGCCGGGCAACGACACCCATACATCGCCTCCCCCGGTCACGGCGATGCCACCGGGTGCGCTCCCGAGCGACGTCACCTGAAGTTTCGTCAGGCCAGAGCTGATCGCCGTCACCTCGTTCGAGGGAGGAGTACTTCCCGCCGAGGATTGCGAGGAGGCAGGCGGCGAGCTGCTCCCGCCGCTGGCGATCAGGGCCGCGACCACCCCGATCACCACCAGCAGTGCGACCGGCGCTGCCCATAAGGCCGTCCGGCGTCGTCGCTGCGCGGGCGCCGCCGGCTCGCCCTCGGTTGGTGGGCTCGCCGATAGGCGCGTCGGAGGCGCGGCAGGTTGCTCGGCAGTGGTCGCGACACGCCGCACGGGGTCGCGGGGGTCTGAAGGCTGACTCGGTGTCCCCGCGGGCGCGGTCGGCGCCTCACCGGGCGCCGCCGGCGTCCGGGCCGGCGCGGTCGGCGTCTCCCCGCGCGCCGACTCTGCGGGCGGCGCCTCCCGGGGCACCGTCGTCGCCTCCGAGGGCGCGGCCGGAGCCTCCGCGGGCTCCGCCGAAGGCATGGAGTGCGCGGTCGGCGCCGCGATCGCACGCTCTCGGGCGTTCAGGTCCTCCAGCGCTTCACCAAGGGCTCGTGTCAGGAGCTTTGCTGAGGCAAATCGATCCTCGGGACGCTTGGCCATCGCCTTGGTGACGATCGCCTCGAGCCACTCCGGAACCGCCGGCGCGATCGATCGAACCGCGGGGACGGGGTCGTTGACGTGCGCGAACACCTTCGCGACGTTGGTCGGACGGTCGAACGGCAGCTGGCCGGTGAGTGCTTCGAACAGCATGCAGCCGAACGAGTAGATATCCGTCGCCGAGTCGCCCTTGCCACCCAGGACCCGCTCCGGAGCCGTGTAGTCGACCGTGCCCACGAACACACCCGTGCCGGTCATTGCCGACTCGCTGGCGGTGCGGCGAGCGATCCCGAAGTCGGTCAGGTAAACCTGCTCCTCGCTCTGGTCATCGCCGCGCGCGATCAACACATTCGCCGGCTTCACATCGCGGTGCACCAGCCCTTGCTGGTGGGCGGCCGCGAGGGCCGAGGCCACCGGCCGCAGCAGCAGCACGGCGCGCTTAGGCGCCAGAGCACCGATGCGATGAGCATCGCGCGCAGGTCGGTCCCCTCGACCCAGCGCATGATCAGATACAGCGTTCCGTCGGACTCGCCCGCCTCGTAGACGGGGATGATGTTGGGGTGATCGATCGACGCGGCGAGCCGCGACTCGCGCTTGAAGCGCTCGCGGTACGACGCTTCCTCCACGAGCTCGGGCGCGATCGCCTTGACCGCGACCGGGCGACCGAGCGCTAGCTGCGTGCCGCGGTAGACGACCCCCATACCGCCTCGCCCGGCGACGGCCTCGAGCCGGCATCCGGCAAACGTAGACCCCGGACCCACGCTTTCGGACATGTCCAGGCTGTTATACCGGTCGTGAGCGGGCCTGCGGGAGCCTTGTCGTACGGGGGGCGAGGGCCCCGAAAGAGTCAGAGGGTTGAGATGCCGTTCAGCGCGGCGAGCATGCCCACGAAGACGATCGCCAAGAAGGCGATCGGGATAGCCCATCGAACCAGGTTCGGCCGTTCGGCCGGCGCGGCCGCCGCCACCGGTGGCCGAGGAGCTGCAGCCGGCGGCTCGGCGACGCGAGCCGGCGGCTCGGCGATCCTCTCCCCCTGGAACGGAGCCGCCTCCCCGGTTGCGACGACGGACCATTGCCTCGCCCGCCGCAGGCCGCCGGCGGCGACGAGTGCCGCCTCGCCGAGGTCGCCCGCCGACGGATAGCGATCGCTCGGATCCGTCGCCATCGCTCGGCGTACCACATCGTCAAACTCGCGAGGCACGTCGGGGCGCAGATCGGCGGGCGACGGCCGAGGGGCGTCAAGGTGGGCCAGCGCTGCCGGGCCCTCCTCCGAGCTGGCAAACGGAGGCTCCCCGGTGAGGGCCTCGAACAGCAGGCAACCGAGCGCGTAGATATCGGCGCGTGCGTCGACGTGCTGATTCAAGATCTGCTCGGGCGCCACGTATTCGACCCGCGCGACGATCGATCCCTGGCGCGTCAGTGCGCGGGTCGAGGCGGCGGGCTTGGCGAGGCCGAAGTCGCTCAGGTACACGTGGTCCTCGCGGCCGAGCAGGACATTCGAAGGCTTGACGTCGCGATGCAGCAGGCCGCGTGCGTGCGCCGCGTCCAGGGCCGCGCCGACCCGGCGGACGATGCGCGCGGCCCGCAGCGGCTCGATGCGTCCTCTGGCAGCGATCAGCTCCCCCAAATCGGTGCCCTCGACGTAGCGCATCATGATGTAGAGCACACCGTCTTCCTCGCCGGCGTCGAACACAGGAATCACGTTTGGGTGGTCGATCGCGGCAGCGACCCGCGACTCGCGCCGGAAGCGTTCGCGGAAGCGCTCCTCCCGGGAGTACTCCGGGAGGATGAGCTTGAGCGCGACTCGGCGCTGAAGCGCAAGCTCCTCGGCCCTGTAGACGACCCCCATGTCTCCATGGCCGATCACCTCCTCGACACGGCAGCCCGCAAACACGGACCCCAGGGGAACCTCCGGCAGCGCGCACCCTGGTCCCGGTCCGGGGCGGGAGCCTGCGCGGCGGCGGGGTCGCCGCGCGCGGGGCGGCGGCGGCGCGGGCGGCGGGGCGCGGCCGGCGCAGGCGGGCGCGGCGGCGGGCGGCGCGGCCGGCGCGGCGTGCGGACCGGGGGGCGGCGACTCGGGCCGCCGGATCGGTCAACTCGAACGTCGTCGAGCCGACCCGTACCGAGTCGCCCACTGTGAGCACCTGGCGGCCGCGAACGCGCTCGCCGTTCAGGAACGTCCCGTTCGCCGAGCCGAGATCCTCGATCGTCAGCTCGCCGCCGGCGTCGCGGGCAATGCGGGCGTGGCGGCGGGAGAGCTCGGTGTCGTCGCCTGAGCTTCCCTCGGCCCGCTCACCTCGCGTCCGATCACGAGCTCGTCTCCCGAGCGTCGAGCTGGCGGCCGCAGCGCGCTCCCGGCGGTGACCACCAGCACCGGACCCGCGCCGGCGTTCAGGACGGTGGGCTCGGCGGCCGGGCGCTCGGGCTCCGGGGCGGCGACGGCTCGCACGGCGCCGGAGCTGTCGGTCACCTCCGAGGACCGTCCTGCCCACTCGTATGACGTCGCCGACCTCGAGCGTCCGCGCGGCGTCAACGCGCTCGTCGTTCACGAACGTCCCGTTCGCCGACCCGAGATCCTCGATCGTGAGCCGACCGTCGCCCGCGCGCGAGACGCGTGCGTGGCGGCGCGAGATCTCGGGATCGCGCGCCGAGCTTGCCCGCTTCGCTCCGGTGCCTCGCGACCGATCAGCAGGTCGGCGTCCACGCTCAGGAGCTTGCCGCGTTCCTTGCCCTCGGTCACCCGCAGCTGCTCGCCGGCCATCGGCTTCGAAGCGTAACGCCTCCTACCAGCGGCGCCGCCAGCGGCTCGTGGGTCAGGACTCGACGCCCACCGGGTTCCCGGTAGATAATTGCGCGCGTGTCTGCGAACCCCCGCGCCGACGCGCAGTCGATCTCCGAGCATGAAGGCTCGCGCTCGAGGCCGAGCGCTCGGGCGGCCGTTCCTGCTGTTCAGGGACGGCGACGGCAGGCAACAGCTCTTCTTCTTCGCGGCCGGCGTCGACGTCGGCGACGGTCGGGCGCCGGCCGTCGTCGGACCTCGTGCTCGACTGGGACGATCAGGTCTCGCGCCTGCACGCCCGGTTCGAGCTGGCGCACGACGCGTGGGTGCTGGTCGACGACGGCCTCTCGAGCAACGGCACGTTCGTCAACGAGCGAGCGCCTGAGCGGCAGGCGCCGGCTGAACGATGGCGACACGCTGCGATTCGGGACACGACGGTCACGTTCCGACTCGCCGACACGAGCGCAGCCGCCGGCGGCAGGCCGCACCCGTCGGCGCGCCGCGCCGCGGTCGGCCTCTCGACGACCCAGCGACGCGTCTCGGCGGCGCTGTGCCGTCCGTACAAGGGCTCGAGCGGGTTCGCCAGCCCGGCCACCGACGAGCAGATCGCCGAGAGCTGTTCCTGTCCGTCGGTGAGGTCAGTGCCCATCTCAAGGTGCTGTACGCGAAGCTCGACGTGCGAGACCGCTGCCGAGAGCGAGACGCGAGTTCGGCCTGGTCGAGCGGGCATTCTCGGCCGGCCTGATCTCCGAGCGCGACCTCTGAGCGAGTGCTCGCGCCCGGGTCGACATTCGCCGGATACGAGGTCGAGAGCGTCGTCGGCCTCGGCGGGATCGGGATCCTCTACCGCGCTCGCCAGCTGCGGCTCGACCGGCCCGTAGCACTCAAGCTGGTCGAGCCCGACGCTGGCGCGCGACCCGGTGGTGCGGGAGCGGCTTCGCCGCGAGGCCAGAGCGGTGGCCGCGCTCGACCACCCCAACGTCGTCCCGCTGTACGAGGCGGGCGAGCAGGACGGAACCGTCTACATCGTCACGCGGTGGGTCGAGGGCACCGAGCTCGGCACGCTGATTCGACCGCGACGGTCCGATGGAGCCCGGGCGAGCAGCGCGAACCGCTGCCCAGATCGCCGCGGCGCTCGAGCTGGCCCACGAGCAGGGACTCGTTCACCGCGACGTCAAGCCCTCGAACGTGATCCTCACCCCCGAAGATCACGTCTACCTGACCGACTTCGGACTCGCCAAGCGCGCAGAGACGGCTCCGGGCCTGACAGCCGTGGACCAGATGCTCGGGAACGGTCGACTACGTGGCGCCCGAGCAGATCGAGGGCAGCGAGCCAGACGCGCGCAGCGACATCTACAGCCTCGGCTGCGTGCTCTTCGAGATGCTGATGGGCGAGCCTCCGTTCGCGGACCAGAAGGGCGGGATGGCCAAGATGTGGGCGCAGGTCAACGCCGAGCCGCGCCGGTGCGCGAGCGGCGACCCGACGTGCCGCGCGGCGCTCGAGGACGTGCATGCGCAGCGCGATGGCCAAGGCGCCCGACGCGCGCCCGACGGCGGCGGCCTTCCGCGCGAGCGTGCTCGCGGCCGTCGGCGAGCCGCAGTGAACGGCCGGCGCTCGGAGCGCAGCGTGATCGCGCAGCCGCGCTAGGAGCAGGGGGGTCGAGCAGCTTCGTGGTGAGCATCAGCCGGCCGAGCGCCACCCAGGCGGCGCCGTAGTAGGTCGGCGACCGCTGATCGAGGGCTTCGGCCTCGTCGAGCAGGCCGTCCGGGCGGCCGTTTGCCCGGCGGCATCGGCCGCCCCGGCGGCGGCCACGAGCACGACCGGATGCAGGGTGTGGCCGATCGGGCGGCCGGAGAGGTCGTGCTCGACCGGCAGCTTGGTCGGGTTCTGGCCCGGCGAACACGGGCCATGCCCTCGCGGCGATCTGCCGGCCGGCCGGGTTCGGATCCTCGGCGATCCGGACGAGCGTGCGCACGGCGTCGAAGCTGAACAGCGGCAGGCGACTGCGGGTGGCTCGGGTCGCCGATCGGCACAGGCTTGCCACCCTCGAGCCTGCGCCCAGTCCGGCGGCAGGCGGCGACCGAGCCGGCATCAGCTTGCTCGTGATCGAGCGCGAGCTCGTCGCCAGGCCGCCCCAGCGGCGGTCGCTGCGACGGCGGCGCGCAGCGCCGCGAACGAGGCCGGCGAGAAGTAGCTCGGGTTGACGGTGACCGGTGGCGGCGTGATCGCCCACGGACCGGCCGTCAGCACCGGTGCGCCCTGGAACGAAGCGATCCGACCTCGATCCGCATGATCGCGTTCCCCAGCTGCGAGTCGCTTCCTGGCGCAGGGCGGGGCGGTGGAAGCGGCAGGCGGCGAGGAGCAGCGCGCGGCTGGCATCGAGGTCGGCGTCGGAGGCCGCCTGCGGATCGACGACGTGACCGTCGCGCCACAGGAACGAGATCAGCCCGTCGGGGCGCCGGAGGTTGTTCTTCGTCCACGTCCAGATCGTGTCGAAGCGGCTGCGAGTCGCCGATCGCGGCCGCCAGCAGCATCGCCGTAGGCCTGTCCCTCGCCGACCGTGTCGCCGCCCTGATCGCTCCGCGAGACGCGACCGTCGGGGGTGACGTAGCGGTCGAGGAAGTGTCGGGCGGCGGCCTCGGCCCGCTCCTGCGGGCTGAGGCGGTCGAGGCGGCGCGTGGTGGTGCTCGACGTGCCGCCGCCGAGCCGCCGCAGCCGGCGAGCAAGAACACCGCGATCCCGCCCAGCGCCAGCGCGACGACGACGACCAGACGCATCTCGCACGGGCCGGCTCACGCCGACGACCTCGGCGGGCTCGAACGACTCGGCGACCGGAGCGCGCGGTTTCTGCAGCGCCGCCCAGCATCCGGTCATCAGGATCGAGACGTGGACGGCGGCGAACGAGACGTTGTTGATCGTGGCGGCGTCCGGATTGTGAACGAGCCCGTAGACGCTCGCCGCGACCAAGATCCCGACGGCCGCGAGCGCGGGCATCACCGCCCGCGGCTGGCGGGCCTCGGCGCCCTTCTTCGGGGTCACGACGAAGGAGCCCTTCTTGCCGCAGCACGGTGAAGATCGTGGAGAGCACGTGGATCCAGAAGTTTGCGGCCGACAGCGCAAACGCGGCGAACGTGTAGGAGCCCGCGCCGGCAACCGCTGCGATCGTCAGCGCGACGGCGTAGTAGGGGACGAAGTGCAGCAGGAACTCGGGAGCGTCGATGCCGCCGATCGGCTGGCCGCCGCCGAGCAGGCGAACGACGGGGAAGCTCATGTAGATGAGGACGGTCCACCCGGACAGGAAGTACAGGCCCGAGAGCAGATACTGCGCCTTCAGGCTCAGCGGAAGCCGCGCTGTCAGCGCGCGCGGGATGCCCGACAGGCATCCCCTGGCCCAGCGCTGCTGCTGGGAGACGTAGGCGGCCGTGTCCTCGGGTCCGAGGCCGCGCGCCAGCACGTCCGGCACGTACGCCGAGCTCCAGCCCTTCTCGTGGAGGTGGATCGAGAGCTCGAAGTCCTCGGTCAGCGAGTTCGTGGGGAACCCGCCGACGCTCTCGAACGCCTCGCGGCGGAACAGCACGTTGGTGCCGCAGCAGAAGACGGCGTCGAGCCCGTCCTTGCCGCGGGAGATGGCTCCGAAGAACAGCGCCTGCTGCGCCCAGGACGCGGCGGCGATGCGATTGTGCTCGGTGTTGGCGTAGTACTGCGGCGTCTGGACGAACGCGATCTTGGGGTCGTCCATCCACCCGAGCGTGGCCTCGAGGAAGCCCGGGTCCGCCACGTGGTCGGAGTCGAACACGGCGATGAACGGGGCGTCGGTCTTCGTCAGGGCGTGGTTGATGTTGCCCGGCCTTCGCGCCGGTGTGCTCCGGGCGCCGGATGTAGCCCACGCCGTAGCGCGCGGCGAGATCGCGCATCGCGTCGTCGTTGCCGTCGTCGAGCACACGGACCCTCACCTCCGCGCCCGCGCAGGCCGACGGCGGCCGCCACCGTCAGGTCGACGATGTCGAGCGGCTCCTTGTACACCGGGATGAACACGTCGACGGCGACGCGACTGGGTCGGTGCGCGCTTCTCGCGCACCCGCTCGTGGGAGACGGTCCACCAGAAGCCGAGCGCCTGGCATGAGGTTGAACAGCTCGGCCGCGATCAGGATCCCGTAGAGGTACGGCGTGCCGACGCGGTCGGGCTTCAGCAGCCAGCCGAAGTACCACACGGCGCAGGGCAACGCCGAGCAGCGATCAGCATGCGGCACCCGCCGGCGCACGCTCCAGCCCTTCGGCACCGGCTGCCACGTGACCCGCGAAGACGGACGTCCCAGGGCCGACTGCTCATTGAAACTCCCAGACGAGTGTTTGCGGTGTCTTGAAGCGGTGCACGAGCGTGCGGAAGAAGGTGAGCTGTCCGACCACCTTGTTGGTCTGATTGAAGAACGTCCTTGTTGTCCTGGAACGACGCGAGGACGAACACCGGGCTTCCCTCGGTCTGCGCGACGACATCGGTGCGGACAGCGGCTGGCTGCGAAGCTCGGGCGCGTAGTACTCGAGCACGTAGCGCATATCGGTCGGCTCGAACAGGACGAGCGCATTCGGCCCGGCGTTCGCCTTGATGTCCTCGATCGCGCCGCGGAAGTCGAACAGCCGGGGATTGGTCTTGTTGAGCTGCTGATCGGCCAGGCCGATCAGCAACGTCGCGGCGACGCCGCCGGCGACCGAGCAATCGGAGCCCTCGGTTTGCGTATCCAGCCGGTGATCAGCCGCGCGATCAGGAGCAGCACCAGCGGGACGAGGATCAGGAAGTTGCGCACCTCGAAATACGAGCGGTCGAACGCCGACACGACGATCAGCAGCACGACGAGCACGATCGCGGCGGCGGCGAGGCCCATCGTCTGGCGCGATCCGCCGCGGCCCATCAGGACCAGCGAGCGCGAGCAGGAACAGCGGCCACATCGCGGCCAGCAGCACGGTCGCCGCGTCGGGCTGGTAGCCCCACAGCGACCAGGCCATGTTCGAGAGCACGGAGTAGAACGACAGGTAGTCGTAGGTCCCGCTCGGCGAGCCGGCCGCCGCCGGATGTGACCTGGAACTGATGGTGGGCGAACACCAGTAACGGCACCAGCTGCATCACGAGCACCGCGAGCGAATAGGCGAAGCCCAACGCCAGCGGCTTGACGGGCTGACCGGTCCGCTTGCGCATGGACCAGAACGGCGACGAACACCAGCTGCTGCACGCCGATCAGGAGCAGGCCGAAGTAGTGCGACCACAGCAGGGCGGCGGTGGCGAGGATGTAGGCCGCCCAGTTGATCATCGTCCCGCGGCGGATCGACTCGCAGCTGCGTCAGCAGGGCGAGCAGCCCGAACAGCGTCGCGAACTCGTACATCCGCACCTCTTGCGAGTACCAGATCAGCAGCGGCGAGAGCGGCCGCGAACGCGGCCGCGATCAGCCCGGTGCGGCGGTCGTACAGCTCCCGTCCCAGCTCGTAGAGCACCGGGATCACGAGCGTCCCGGCGATCAGCGAGGGGAGCCGGACGGCGAATTCGCTGTGGCCGAACGCGCGGATCGTCAACCACAGCACCAGGTGGTAGAGCGGCGGTTGGCGATCGCCGTAGTACAGGTTCCGGAACAGGTCGTGCAGCGAAAGGCGCGCCTGGTGGATGCTGATCGCCTCGTCGAGCCAGATCCCGCGCGGGACGGCCAGTCGCAGCGCCAGCCCGGCGAGGATCAGGCCGGCGAGGACGAGCAGCGCGTCGTTGCGGCTGACGTCCGGCTCGCCCCGTCGCGGCAGGCGGCCGCGCGGGCCGAACAGCTCCGCCTCGTGCGCACCGCGAAGGCGCTGAAACAGCGTTCCGGATGACTTCCTCTCCAGCGGCTTGACCGTTTGCAAGGACCACTGCCTCTCGACGTACTCGGTGTCCGGCGACTCTAACCGAGGTCAGGCGATGCGATGGGAGTGTTCGCATGCTCATAGGGCGCTGCCGGGCCGGTCCAGTTCGGGCTCGCGGGCAAGCGCGCGCAGCTCGAGCTGACGCTCGGCGTTGATGATGTGGACGACCGCGTTGATCAGCGCAAGATGCGTGAACGCCTGCGGGAAGTTGCCGAGGTGGCGGCCGGTGATCGGGTCGATCTGCTCGGCATACAGCGCGAGCGGGCTGGCGTAGGACAGCAGCTTTTCGCACAGCCCGCGGGCGCGCGCCAGCTCCCCGATCTCGACGAGCGCGAGACCAGCCAGAACGAGCAGATCGTGAACGTGCCCTCCTCGCCCGTGAAGCCGTCGTCGGTCTCGTCGACCCGGTAGCGCAGCACGAGCCCCTCTTCGGTCAGCTCGTCGGCGATCGCCAGCACCGTGTCCCGAATCCGTGGGTCGTCAGCTGGAAGGAACCGCGACCAGCGGCATCAGCAGCACCGAGGCATCCAGCGCCTCGGTCCCGTAGTGCTGAGCGAACACGCTGCGCCGATCCAGCCCGTTCGCGCAGATGTCCGCGTGGATCTCGTTCGCGGCCGTCTGCCAGCGCAGCGCCGTCGCCTCGTCGGCGCGGATCCGGGCCAGACGCGCGCCCCGCTCGGCAGCCACCCAGCACATCAGCTTCGACGAGGTGAAGTGCCGTGGTTCGCCCCGGACCTCCCAGATCCCCCGGTCCGGCTCGCGCCAGTGTGCGAGCGCAGCCTCGACTTGGCGCTTGATGATCGGCCACAGCCGGTCTGGCAGCTGATCGCGCGAGCGCGTGTGCAGGTAGATCGAATCCAGCACCGCGCCCCATACGTCGTGCTGCTTCTGGTCGTAGGCACCGTTCCCGATCCGCACCGGCCGCGCATGCTCGTAGCCGGACAGGTGCTCGAGCTCCTGCTCCAGGAGCTTGCTCTCGCCGCCGATCCCGTACATCACCTGGAGCTGTCCTTCCTCGGCCTCGACCATGTCCGCGACGAAGTAGAAGAAGTCGTCCGCCTCGTCGTCGAAGCCGAGCGTGTAGAGCGCCCACAGCATGAACGTCGAGTCGCGGATCCAGCTGTAGCGGTAGTCCCAGTTGCGATCGCCGCCGGGCGTCTCCGGCAGCGACGTGGTGGCCGCGGCCACCATCGCCCCTGACGGGGTGTAGGTGAGGCCCTTAAGCGTCAGCGCGCTGCGCTGAAGGTACGAGCGCCATGGGTGATCGGGGAAGCTGCCGTGCTTCAGCCACTCCTGCCAGAAGCGCCCTGTGCGAGCCAGCCACTCCGCCGCCTCCTCGTGGCTGTCCGGGAGCGGGTGCTCTGACCATCCGAGCGCGACGAACGCAACGTCTCCCTCGCGCAGTATCGGCCCGCGCGCGTGCCCGCGGCCCTTCGAACCCGAGCCTGAGGTCGGTGACGAGCCGCAGCGCCGTATCGATTCCCTCCGAGCGCGCGAACGCCTCCGTATATCCCGATCCACCATAGGACCAGTCGGCGGCGAGCCCGCCGTAGTCGAACGCCGGCTCGCAATCCACCTTGATCTCGACCGAGCCCTCCACGCACTCGATCAGGCGGAGCAGCACGTGGTCGGCATCGTGGTCGGTGGGCGAGCGCCGGTAGCTGCGCGACCGCTCGGTGTCGTGGTGCCAGGGACCGATGCTGAGCGCGTCGCGCACGATCACCCATCCCATCCTCGTCTCCCAGGTGGTCTCGAGCACCATCGTTCCGGGTATGTACCGGCGCGCGGCAGGAACGTTCACGTCGGCCGGAGCGACCCTGAACCCGCCCGCGTCACGATCGAGCAGCGCGGCGAACACGCTGGGCGAGTCCATGCGCGGCAGGCACAACCACTCGACATTGCCGTTGGGCGCTACCAGCGCGGTCGTCTGACAGTCCGAGAGGAACGCGTAGTCCCCGATCGGGGGGAAGGCGCTCACGTGGTTCCGGTAGTCGAATGCCCCCTTCATCGCCGCGGGCGATTCTGGTGCCGCGCCGAATCAGTGTCAAGGTATGCTCGCCGGGATTGCGGCGGGGCACAAAGGACTCGGTGTGGAACTTCCGGCAGACGCGACCTCGATCGACGTGATCGCCTCGGCGCTCGAGCCACTGGGGCCGGCGATCAGCCGGCTGAGCTCACCGGACGGAGCGCTCACCCTGATGCTGAGCGACATCGGCGACGCCGGGGCGCTCGAATCGGAGCTGGGTCCAGAGCGCTGGGCGGAGCTCGTCCGCGACCATCATCTGCTGGTCGAGCGACTCGTCGCCCACCACGACGGTCGCATCGCGAGGGTCGAGCGCGATGGATTCCTCGGCCTCCTTCAACAGCGCTCACGGCGGTCTTCACGCGGCCTTGGAGCTACAGCGCACCTTCAGCGGCACGGACGGCCGACGGCGGGCCGTCGGCGCTGGCGCTGCGGATCGGCCTGCACTCGGGTTACGTGATCGCCGAGTCCGACGAGCTCCTGGGGCGCAACGTGGTCCTCGCCGCGCGGATCGCGGCCCAGGCCGAGGGCGGGGAGATCCTCGTTTCCTCGACGCTCAAGCAGTACACGGAAAGCGATCCGAGCTTCCAGTTCGA
This sequence comes from uncultured Solirubrobacterales bacterium, assembly GCA_963788565.1. GTDB lineage: Bacteria > Actinomycetota > Thermoleophilia > Solirubrobacterales > Solirubrobacteraceae > Palsa-465. The sequence continues at coordinate 192,731 of CAWBHJ010000006.1, forward strand.
GCCGCGGGCGAACACCACTTCAAGGGACTCCTGGGCGAGCATCTCGTGTACGCGGTCCCCTGGCGGTAATCTCTCGGCTGGAGGCGACGGTTCCGGAGAGGATCTGAACATGGCAGTCACAGGCGATCCGATGCAGCGTGGATGCGGTGGTCGGTGGATATCGGATCGATGAGCTGATCAGCCGTGGCGGAATGGGGCTCGTCTATCGCGTGACGAACGTCGCGCTGAACAGGATCTACGCGCTCAAGGTGCTGGCTCCGGGCCTGGCGGACGACGAGCAGTTCCGTGAACGGTTCAAGCGCGAGATGCGGATCGCCGCCTCGCTGCACCACCCCAACATCGTCGGAATCCACAATGCCGGCGACCACGACGGGATGCTGTTCTTCGTGATGGACTACATCACGGGCACCGACCTGCGCGAGGTCCTGATCAAGCACGGAGCGATGGACCCGAGCCGCGTCGTCGATCTGCTCGATCAGTTCGCGTCCGCGCTGGACGCTGCACACGGCCGCGGGCTCGTTCACCGAGATGTCAAGCCGGCAAACATCCTGATCACGGTCAAGGACGGCGAGGAGCACGCGTACCTCACCGACTTCGGGCTCGCGAAGAAGTACGACACCGCCTCCGGGCTGACGGCGAAAGGGGCCGTCGTCGGAACGGTCGACTACATGTCGCCGGAGCAGATCACAGGGTCTCACACAGACGCCCGCACGGACATCTACGCGCTCGGTTGCGTCGTCTATCAGATGCTCAGCGGCAAGGTGCCCTACGAGCGTGAAAACTCGGTCGCGACGCTGTTCGCTCATGTCTATGACCCGCCTCCCCCGCTCGAGGGCGAGACCAGCCAAACGTACCCAGCGTTTGCGCCCGTGCTCGAGAAGGCGATGGCAAAGGCTCCGAACGACCGCTACTTCTCCGCGGGTGACTTTGCGCGCGATGCCACCGCCGCGTTGAAAGGCATGCGCTACACGGCGCCTCCGACGATCGTCGGGACCGGCGACGCGACGCCGGTGGTCAAGAATGCCGAGCCGACGGCACCGCCGCAGGCGCCGCCGACGACGCCGCCCGTCGAAGCGGCGAAGGCGGCCGAACCCGTCCAGGCGAGCGAGTTCATCGCGCCGGCACGCGCCGGCGCCCCGGCGGAGTCGCCGGGTTCCGAGGTCATCCCTCCGCGACCGGCCGCGCCCTCGGAAACGAAGGTCAGCGAGTCGCCACCGCCGCGCGAAGACGTTCCGGCGGTAGCTGCGGCAGCGACCTCCATCCCTGCCGCGGCAGATCCGACCGCCGCGCCGAGCGCCCCGCCGCAGCCGAGTTCTTCGCCCAGCCCGCCAACCGCCGCTGCTGCGACCAGTCCACCCGCCACCAGTCCACCCGCGACCAGCCCACCCGCCACGACGCCGCCCTCCGGGCGTTCCACGACCCCTCCGGCCGCGCCGCCCCCGCCGCCCACCGCGGGCGACTCCGGTGGCGCCGCAGGCGGAGAAGGACGCTCGCGCAGACGCTACCTGCTGCCGGGGATCGGGGCCCTGGTGTTGATCGTGGGCGTGGTCGTCGCCGTGGTCGTAGTGAGCGCGAGCGGCTCCTCGAAGCCGTCCGGAACGCCGTTCGCAGCGAGCTTGACGCCGGTGCCGACGAACCAAGTCACTGGCCGCGGCTCCGGGACCATCCGCCTGAACGGCGACCGTAGCGACCGTCACCCTCGACGCGAACGGACTGCTCAACGGGTCGCCGCACGCGATGCACATCCACGCCGGCGGCAAGGGGGTGTGCCCGCCCGCGTCGGCGGCGCGCCTGCACAACGGGCACCTGTCGATCAGCACCGGCGACGGCATCAAGTTCTACGGGCCGCCGCAGGTGTCGCTGACCTCGACGGGCGACACGAGCCCGAAGAGCATCATCGACTTCTCGCGCTATCCGCATGTCGGGACGATCCGATACAGCGCGGACGATCACGATTCCGACGGGCGTCGCCGATGCGATCCGCGCCGGCAATGCCGCGATGATCGTGCACGGCATCGACTACAACCACAACGGCCTCTACGACAACGTGCTGGACCGCAGCGACCTGAACAACAGCCTGCCGGGAGAGGCAACCGCGCCGGCGATCTGCGGGAGCGTGGTCGCGAGCCAGACCGCGTCCACCGGCGGCAGCGCGGACTCCACCAGAACCTATGCGTTCGTCCTGGACCGTCGCGTCGCGGCGAGTTCGACGTTGGCGAGCAACTTGGCGCTGGCCTGCGATCTGCTCGGAGCAGATGTGGGGGACCTCAGCGACCGGCGAATCGAGCGCCGCGACGGCGACCTGATCCGGCGCAAGGCTCAGCGGGAGACCACGATCGTGGCCTTCATCCACGGGTGCAGCGTGCACACGTAGTGGATCGTCCCCGGCTGGTCGAGCCTGATCGAGAAGTGCTTGCCGCGTGTCAGCGTCCGCGATGAGTTGAAGCTCGGCCCGCTGACGTAGGTCACGTTGTGCGCCGCAGCGTCGAGGTTCGTCCACACGACCTGTTGCCCGACCTTGGCTCTGATCGCGATCGGGCTGAAGTCGAGGCTCTGCATCACCACACGCACCACGCCAGCCGACGACGACGTCGTGTCCGCGGGCTGGTCGCGCTGCCCGACCCGAGGTCTGAACCTGAGCTGCATCCGGCAATCGATATCGCGAGGACCACGGCGGCCAACCGCAGAGCGTGCGCAATGTTCACCATGGCGGGAGGAACCGGAGCCTCTGGATCAACCCGCGGCGTCCGCGATTGGAATACCGGCAGCCCTGGAGAGCGAACGGGCGTAGTCGATGCTCGTGCGAGGTCGTTCGGTTGGGTTCTTCCGAAGCGCGGCCTTCAGCGCCAGGACGAACTCGGGCGGGATGTCTCCTCGCTTCGGGGACGGATCGGGTGGTTCGTCCTGGAGATGAGCCCACAGGACGCGCATCCCCTGACGATCCGCAAACGGCGGCTGTCCGTCGATGCACTCGAACACGACACACCCGAGCGAGTAGGTATCAGCAGCACCGGTCACCGGCTCACCGCGGATCTGCTCAGGCGGCATGTAGTCGATCGAGCCGAGGGGCTGTCCGGGTCGCGTCAGAACCGTGCCGTCGCTCAGCTTGGCGAGCCCGAAGTCGGTGATGTACGCCTTCCCGGTCTGGTCGAGCAGGATATTGGCGGGCTTGACGTCGCGGTGGACCATTCCGGCCTCCCACAGCGCATGGAGACCGTTCGCCACCTGCGCGCAGATCCTCACGGTCTCCGCCAGATCCAGCTGACCCTCCAGCTCGAGCTTGCGATCGAGCGCCACCCCGTCGATGAACTGCGCTGCCAGGTAAGGAAGGCCGTCCTGCTCGCCCGTGTCCCTCACCGGGACCACGTGGGGATTGCGCACGCTCTGGGCGATCCGAGCCTCTCGCCTGAAACGACGCCTGAAGGTCTCGTCTCGCGCAAGTCCTCCTTGACGACCTTCAGCGCGACCTGAAGGTCGTCGCCGACGGTCGCGCGGTAGACCTTGCCCATCCCTCCCACCCCGATCAGCGAATCGATGCGGTACACCCCGAACATGGTGCCGACGCGGTCGTCGCGCAGGGCGCGTCCGGGCTCATCACTCATTGCCGACCAGCACGCGGTCCAAGAGTACCCGTGCCTGCTCGAGAATCCGTTCGAGGTGCTGTTCGCCGTCGAAGCTCTCCGCATAGAGCTTGCAAACGTCCTCCGTCCCTGACGGACGAGCGGCGAACCACCCGCTCCGAGTCACGACCTTCACACCGCCGAGCGGCGCGCCCGACGGCGCGCTCGTGAGCACCGCTTCGATCGGCTCGCCGGCGAGCTCAGTTACCGTCACGTCCCTGGGTGAGAGCTTGCCCAGAGCGCGTTTTTGCGCGGGCGTCGCGGGGGTGTCGACGCGACGGTAGACCGGCTCGCCGTAGCGACCGGTGAGCTCCGCGTAGAGCTCGCCGGGATCGCTGCCGGTGCGGGCCTTCATCTCGGCCGCGAGCAGGCACATGATCATCCCGTCCTTGTCCGTGCTCCACGCGCTCCCGTCGCGGCGGAGGAAGCTCGCGCCCGCACTCTCCTCGCCGCCGAACGCCAGCGCGCCGTCGAGCAGGCCGCCGACGAACCACTTGAATCCGACCGGGACCTCCTCGAGCCGACGCCCCAGGCCGGCCACCACCCGGTCGATCAGGCTGCTCGACACCATCGTCTTGCCAACGCCGGCGTCAGCTGTCCACTCGCCGCGCGACCCGCCGAACAGGTATGCGATCGCCGCAGCCAGGTATTGGTTCGGGTTCAGGAGGCCCGCGCCGCGGGTCACGATGCCGTGCCGATCCGCGTCGGGATCGTTGGCGAAGGCGATGTCGAAGCGGTCCTTGAGGGAGATCAGACCGGCCATCGCGTCCGGCGAAGAACAGTCCATCCGGATCTTGCCGTCGTGGTCGAGTGGCATGAACGAGAAGGTCGGATCGACCCGGTCGTTGACGACCGTGAGGTCGAGCTCGTAGCGGCTCCCGATCGCCGGCCAGTACGCGACGCTCGCGCCGCCGAGCGGATCCACTCCGAGCCGGAGGCCCGCATCCGCAATCTCGTTCATGGGGAGGACCGCCGGCAGGTCGTTGACGTACGCGGAGAGGTAGTCCTGCCGGCGGGCACGCTTGATCGCCTGGTCATAGCCCAGCCGCCGAGCGCCGCGCAGACGCGCACGCAACAGATCGTTGGCGGTGTCCTGGATCTGCCGGGTCACGTCGGCGTCGGCCGGCCCGCCGTGTGGCGGGTTGTACTTGAAGCCTCCGTCCTCGGGCGGGTTGTGAGACGGCGTGATCACGATCCCGTCTGCCTTCGCAGCACCGTGCGCGTTGTGCGTCAGGATCGCGTGCGAGATCACGGGCGTTGGCGTGTAGCCGTCATCGGCGTCGACGGCCACGTCGACGTCATGGGCTACGAGCACCTCGACCGCGGTCCGAAACGCCGGAGCCGAAAGCGCGTGTGTGTCGCGCCCGAGAAACAGCGGACCGTCGATCCCCGCGCTCGCGCGGTACCGCGCGATCGCCTCGCTCACGGCCACGATGTGATCCTCCGTGAAGGTCCCCGCGAGCGAGCTTCCACGGTGACCCGAGGTCCCGAAGGACACCGCCTGCCCGGGGTCCGACGGATCCGGATGCTCGTCGTAGTACGCCCCCACGAGCCGATCGACGTCGATCAGCTGATCAGGATCCGGCCGCCGGCCCGCAGTCATCGCTCCCGCTGGTTCGCGATCAGGAGCGGCAAACCGGGCGTAGAGCCGGCCGCACGCTGGGCCAGGTAGCGCTTCACAAACGCTCCGTACGTGTGGGCGGCGCGGCCGTTGTAGCTGCTGATCAAAGCGTGGCAGTTGCGCCAGGTGTCCCACGTCCAGGCGGCGTAGCCGACGCCGTGAGCATCCGCCCAGCGCAGGAAGCGCGAGATGTTGCTGGAGCCGCAGCTCGAGGCGTCAAAGGTCTCGCCGGCCTCGCCGAAGATCATCGGCACAACGAGCGTGACCGGCGCCATCGTCTCCTCGAGGCACGTTGTCGAGCTGCACGCGTTCTTGCCATAGACGTGCGCCTCGGCGACCAGCTGACCCAGCGGATCCCGAGGCTCGAACGCGAGCCACGATGTGAGGTCGTTGGCGTAGTTGAGGCCGGGGATCGCGATCGGCCCGCGGTACCCGGCGGCCCGCATCACGTTCACCGCCTGCTGCATGCCGGCCGTCCGGTAGTGAAAGTGGTGTGGCACCGTCGCCTCGCAGACCCCGCCGAGCAGCAAGCATCGAGCGTTGACCACCGGCTCGCCCCACGGTGCGAGCAGGACAGCGCCGTCGTTTTTGAACGTGGTCGCCATGCTTGCCCACATCGCCGGCGAGTGGTCGTGGTCGGGGGCGGCTGGCTGGTAGGTCGCCCGGTGGCGTCCCGGTGCTCCCCAGATCAGCGACAGTTCCGCGTATATGCCGAAGCGGTGCAACAGCGCGACGTAGTTGACGATCGCCTGCCGATAGCGCGTCCCGCTGTAGGCGCGCTTGACGCCGTTGATGCCCAGCCAGCAGTCCTCATTCAGGGGCACGCGCACGAAGTTCACGTGCCAGGAGGCGATCGCGCGTACCGAAGCGGCGTCGCTCGGCCCGTCGAAGATCCCAAACCCCTGAACGCACGCGTACTCCGTTCCTGACCGGTTGACGCCGCGCAGGATCACACGCTGACCGTTGCCGGCGAGGAGCTCAGGGCCCGAGACGTGCAGCCCCAGCGACGACGCCGCCGCAGGCGCCACGTTGGTGAATCGAGGCACCAACGCAGAGCAGCACGATCACGGCGATGCAACGACGCCCGCCGCGGATCCAAAACCGCAAAAGCCCCATAAATCAGAACCTTCCTAGCTAACCCCCTCCAAGTCTCTCACACGGTGCGTACGTTGGCGACCAGCTTCACCGTCTCCGGCACGGCGGCATCCCGCCACGGTCGCCGCGAAGCGTGCGCTGCTACCGCCGCGGACGCCAGAGCGCGTCGTCACCGAGTGGCTCGCGAACCGCGCGGCCCTCGGCGACCAGCTCGAGCAGCGCCGCCTCGGCGGCTGCCCGCTCCGGCCGCTCGTTGCCGTCGGCCAGCAGCGCCGCCACCTCCTGGGTAGTGAGCCCGTCTCCGAAGCGGTCGAGTAGCGGCTCCGGCGTCGACGGCGGCGGCTCGCGCCGCAGCTCCGGGTCGAGGTTCGCGACGAGCACGTCGTACGCCTCGACCGGCTGAAACCCACCCGCTACCAGCCGCGTGCCGTTGCTCTGCAACACAACCGACGGCGCGGTGAAGCGGACGGGTCCGTCGGTCGCGCGGGTCTTACCCTGGAGCTCGGCCGCCGATCCGGCGGCGGTTCGGGTCTCGTGCTTGTCCGCCTCGTACGCGGCCACGACCTCGGGCGAGTCGATCGCGCCGACGAGCGCCTCGGCGTCGACGCCCGGCACCCCGCGGAGCGCATCGGTCAGCATCTCGTCGTCGTCGAGCACGAGCGGCGTCGTGAAGTTCGCGAACTGGATCGCTCGGAACACCCGCCACTCGCTCCCGGGCGAGGAGAGCCGCGCCGCGACGACGGTCCGGCACGCACGCGAGGTAGCGCTCATCCGCACCTTGGGCGCCGGCGAGAACGGCATCCCGTAGCGGCGCCGGAACAGCGCCTGTCCGAGCGCGCCACGGAGCGGCGTGTAGCCGCGGTCCTCGTACTGCGACGCGCTCTCGGTCAGCCCCACCAGAACCAAGCGCCAATCGAGCTGGTCGCCGTAGCGCCACTCGATCACGCGCAGCGCCGGGTTCTCGGAATATGCCCACGGGCACGCCGGATCGCTGTACAGGGTCGCTGAGATCACTTGGTTGATGCCTCAAGTATATGGGTTCTGCTCGGGCGGTCACGTTTGCGGCCGAGCACCTCGGTCGCTGCCCGCGCGCTCGCCGAGGCAAACCCCGCCTTGAGCAGCGCCGCCTCGACCTCTTCCGCGTGCTCGAAGTGGATGTGGACCTTCCCCCGGACGAACGCTGACAGCAGCACCCTGAACGCGCGCGCCTCGGGCGTCATCCCGGTCTCGAGCTGGATGTCGGAGATGTACCGGCCGCTCGCGAACCGCCCGGCGGCGCGCGCGAACCGCCGCCAGATCCCATCGACGGCCTCGCGGGGCAGATAGCTCAACAGCCCCTCGGTGATGATCGCCAGCCCGCTGGCGTGGTCGAGCGCGCGTGCGACGCCGCTGATGCTGGTCGCACCCTGCGGGCGGAGCGCGTCGAGCTCCACGACCCGATGGCGGTCCGACAGCGAGCCCATCCGTTCGAGCGCTTCGCGCTTGCGCTCGACCATCCCCGGCAGGTCGCCCTCGATGTAGACGAGCTCCGGGAACCGCTCGGTGAACCGCCACCCGCGCGGTGAGAGGCCGGCCGCGACCTCGATCACCTGAGTGACGCCGCCGTTCGAGATCGCGTCCTCGAGCAGCTTGTCGATCGCCCGGTGACGCGCGAGCAGGTAACGCTCGAGCGTCGGCCGCCCGAGCATCCCCTCGACCGCCATCGGCAGCCGCAGCGACTCGTACAGCACCCGGCCCTCGGCAGTCTCGAGCTCGGGATGCGAGAGGCCGTTGCGCGCCCACACGAACCCCGTGTAGTGAGCCGTCGGGCTGATCGATTCGGACGCGCTCACCGGGCCTGCTCCACCGGCTCGAGCGCGCCGGCCAGGCGGTCGAGTAGCTCCGCCTGCGCCGGGTTGATCTTCTCGCGCGCCGCCGCGAGCCCGAACCATTCCGCGCGGTCGACCTCGGGCGCCTCGATCATCCGTCCTGACCGCGGCGGCCACTCCAGCTCGAACGTGTTGCTGACGATCCCGCTCGGGTCCAGCTCGCCGGCCGCGGCCCACGCATGGACCCGCTTACCGGACTTCTGACGCACCTCTCCGAGGTCGACGAGCGCGCCATCCGGTGGGGCGACACCGAGCTCCTCCACGAATTCCCTGCGGGCGGCCGCGAGCGCGTCCTCGTCGGCGCCGTACTCGCCCTTCGGGATCGACCAGGCGCCGGCGTCACGACGTGCCCAGAAGGGTCCGCCCGGATGCACGAGCAGCACCTCGAGCCCGCCCCCGCGCCGGCGGTACAGCAGCATCCCGGCGCTCGACGCAGGCATCGGCCGGGATCGTAACCGTCCGCTCTTCGAGACCTCTTAGCGACTATTGACTTTCCGCTCGCTTTCCGGTGGTTGGGTATCGGACATGACCACTCAGACTCCACCCAATCCGTTTCTAGCGCCCAAGCCGTACGGACCGTTCGCGCCGGGGCCCGAGCGGCCGACCGGGTCGCTCGAGCCCGGCTTCGCCGCCGAGGTGCTCGACGCGCTGCCGCTGCTCGATCACGCGATCCGCCGCCGCACGCGCTCGACGATGCTCGTGGCGCGCGGCCACTACCTCGCGATGCAGGACGGCGATGAGACGCGCCTCTTGCGGCTCGAGGACAAGATCACCCACATCGGCCGCGGCGCGGACGCGGGTATCCACCTCGACGAGCACCGCGTGTCGCGCTCGCACGCCGTGCTGGTGCGCCACGGTCGTTACTTCCGGGTGCTCGACAACCGCAGCTCGAACGGGACCTTCGTGAACGGCCGCCGGATCACCGCGACCAATCTCGAGAACGGCGACGAGATCCTCGTCGGCCCGGTGCAGATGCAGTACCTCGTCGTCGAGTAAGGGCCCGCGCTACGCCGCGGGCTGCTCGGCGACGTCCCGCGCGACCAGCGCGGCGTACTCGCCGCGGCGCTCGAGTAGCTGCTCGTGGGTCCCGCGCTCGACGACCCCGCCATGGTCGAGCACGACGATCTGGTCGGCGTCGCGCACCGTCGAGAGCCGGTGCGCGATCGTGATCGTGGTCCGGCCCTCGGACAGGCGCTCGAGCGCCGCCTGAACAGCCGCCTCAGTCTGGGTGTCGAGCGAGCTGGTGGCCTCGTCGAGGACGAGCACCGGCGGATTGCGCAGGATCGTCCGCGCGATCGCCATCCGCTGCTTCTCACCACCTGAGAACCGGTAGCCGCGCTCACCGACGATCGTGTCGTAGCCGTCCGGAAGCGACTCGACCAGGTCGTGGATCCGGGCGGTCCGCGCCGCATCCTCGATCTCCTCGTCAGTCGCGTCCGGGCGCGCGAACCGGAGGTTCTCGCGGACGCTCGCGTGGAACAGGTAGGTCTCCTGTGAGACCACTCCGACGGTCGCCGCGAGCGACTCAAGCGAGGCGTCGCGCACGTCGACGCCGTCGATCGTCACGCATCCCTCCTGCGGCTCGTACAGCCTCGCGACCAGGTATCCGAGCGTCGTCTTGCCGGCGCCGGTCTCGCCGACGATCGCGGTGCGGGTGCCGGCCGGGACGACCAGGCCGATGTGGCTCAAGGTCCACGCGTCCGACTTGGTGTCGCTGCCGCCGTAGCGGAACGAGACGTCTTCGAAGCGCACCTCCCCGAGCACCTCGTCCGGACGCAGCACGACCGGATCCTGCTTCTCGACGATGTCGACCGGCAGGTCGAGGTACTCGAAGATCCGGTCGAACAGCGCCATCGACGCCTCGATGTCGGTGCCGACCGAGAGCAGGCTCTGAATCGGGAACAGGAGCCGGGTCTGCAGCGTGGTGAACGCGACGATCGTCCCGATCGAGATCGAGTTGCCGAGGAAGTTCTGGCCGGCGAGCCAGTAGATGATCGCGGGTTGAATCGCGAACGTCATCTGGATCGTCGACATCACCCAGCGACCCGCCATCCGCGAGCGGACCTCGAGGTCGGCGATGTTGTTCGACTCCCGCGTGAAGCGCTCGGCGAGGTCGCTTCCCCGGCCCATCGTCTTGCCGAGCATGATCCCGGACACCGACAGCGACTCGGCGACGAGCGCGGACATGTTCGCGAGCTGCCCCTGCTGCTCGGTGGTGATCCGGCGCCGCGCCTTGCCGACCCGCCGCGTCAGGTAGACGAACAGCGGCAGGAACACGAGCGAGATGATCGCCAGCTGCCAGTCCAGCAGGCACATCGCCACGAGCGACGCGATCACCGTGGTCGCGTTCTGGGCGATCGTGGTGGCGGTGGTGGTGACGACGTTGTCGAGGCCGCCGATGTCGTTGGCGATCCGAGACTGCACCTCACCGGTGCGGGTGCGCGTGAAGAACGCAAGCGACATCCGCTGCAGGTGCCGGTACACCGCCGCGCGCAGGTCGTGCATCACGCGCTGACCGATCGAGTTCGAGATGTACGTCTGCCACACGCTGAGCGCGGCGTTTGCGATCGCGATCGCGATCATCGCCAGCACCAGCCACGTCAGCAGCGTCGTGTTGTGCTGGGCGATCCCCTCGTCGAGGACGTCGCGGAGCAGGAACGGCTGCAGTATCCCCAGCCCCGCCGAGAACACGATCAGCCCCATCACCGCCGCCAGCCGCCAGCGGTACGGTCTGAACAGCCGTAGGATCCGGCGGCGTTCGCGCTCGCGGCTCGGGTCCATCAGCGGCGGCGGCTTCTTGTCGGGCTGGCGCAGCCTGCGCATCGCGCCCGTTCCGGGCGTCCCGTTCGTGGCTCCCATCCCTCTTCCGGCAAAGCTCATCTCATTGATGATGACAACCGAGAACGAGGTTCCCGGTAGGCAGCGGGATCGGAGCAGACGTCGCGGCTAGCGGCGATCGGGCGGGAGGCCCGGCGGCAGCAGCAACGAGTACATGCGCGGCTCGGCTTCGGACGGGCGGGTCCTGGCCTTCAGGCGAGGTGCCGCGCGAAGCCTCCTTCTGGGTCCGGCGGGCCGTCGTCGCCGCGCCCTGAGGGTCTTCAGTTTCATCCGTGCCTCCTTCTGCTTGCGCACTCCGTGCATTGGAACTTCGCTGCTAATACCCCAAAACCGGCTTTTCGGAACGCGGCAGCCGCGGGCGACTACCAGCTCCGGCGGAGTGCTGTAGTCGCTGGTGCCCTGTCGCGTGACCGCAAGCCGCCGCCCAGTCCGGGCGCGGCGACGCGCTGAGAGCGATACTCACGTCCGATGAGCGGTTCCGACGGCTCGAACGGACACCCGCTGCCGGACGCGATCTCGCCGTTCGCGCCTGACGACGAGGCGATCGTCGAGGCCGTCCCCGACGTCACGCTGGGCGGCAGCCCGTTCCCACCGATCGCCGACTACGGGTTCCTGTCGGACTGCGAGACGGTCGCGCTGGTCGCGCCGAGTGGCAGCGTCGAGTGGCTGTGCCTGCCCCGCGTCGACTCCCCGAGCGTGTTCGGCTCGATGCTCGACCGCGGCGCCGGCTACTTCCGGCTCGGGCCCGTGGGCGTCAACGTGCCGAGCTCGCGGCGCTATCTGCCCGGGACGATGGTGCTCGAGACGAGCTGGGCAACCGGGGCCGGCTGGATCATCGTTCGCGACCTGCTGCTGATGGGTCCGTGGCACCACGAGACCGAGCGCTCCAACACGCACCGGCGGGCGCCAACCGACTACGACGCCGACCACGTGCTGCTGCGCACGGTCCGCTGCGTCAACGGCGAGGTCGAGGTCGTGCTCGACTGCGAGCCGGCGTTCGACTACGGACGCGAGCGGCGGATGTGGGAGTACCCGGATTCGGGCTACCACGAGGGCGTGACCCGCTGGGAGGAGGGCGGGATCGAGTTGCGGCTGACGACGGACATGAACCTGGGGTTCGAGGGGGCGAGGGCGACCGCCCGTCACCGGATGAAGGAGGGCGAGCAGATCTACGTGGCGCTCTCGTGGGCCAATGACCGCGCGCCGAAGGACTTCGACGAGGCCTACAACCGCCTCGTGTGGACTGCCCACCACTGGCAGCACTGGCTCGACCGCGGCAACTTCCCCGACCACCCGTGGCGGGAGTACCTGCAGCGCAGCGCGCTGACGCTCAAGGGGCTGACGTACACGCCGACCGGCGCGCTGATCGCCGCCGCCACGACGTCGCTGCCGGAGACGCCTCACGGCGAGCGCAACTGGGACTACCGGTACAGCTGGATCCGCGACTCGACGTTCATGCTGTGGGCGCTGTACACGCTCGGCTTCGACTGGGAGGCGAACGACTTCTTCTACTTCATCGCGGACGTCGCCGATCACAAGGAGGACCTCCAGGTGATGTACGGCGTCGACGGCGAGCGCAAGCTCGACGAGCACGTGCTTCACCACCTGACCGGATACGAGGGCGCCCGCCCCGTCAGGGTCGGCAACAACGCCTACAAGCAGGAGCAGCACGACGTCTGGGGCTCGGTGCTGGACTCGGTCTACCTGCACACGCGCTCGCGCGACTCGCTCGACGAGCGCGTCTGGCCGATCCTCGTCCGCCAGGTCGAGGAGGCGGTCAAGAACTGGCGCAAGCCAGACCGCGGGATCTGGGAGGTCCGCGGCAAGCCCCAGCACTTCACCTTCTCGAAGATGTCCTGCTGGGTGGCATGCGACCGCGGCGCACGGCTCGCGCTGCTCCGCGACGAGCACAAGCACGCCGAGCACTGGCGGGCGGTTGCCGACGAGATCCACGCCGACGTCTGCGAACACGGGGTCGACTCCCGCGGCGTGTTCGTTCAGCACTACGACACCGACGCGCTCGACGCGTCGCTGCTGCTCGCGCCGCTGATCCGCTTCCTGCCGCCCGAGGACCCACGGATCCGCAAGACGGTCCTGGCGATCGCCGACGAGCTGACCGAGGATGGCCTCGTCCTGCGCTACCGGCCCGAGGAGACCGACGACGGCCTCTCAGGCGACGAGGGCAGCTTCATGATCTGCTCGTTCCTGCTGGTCTCGGCGCTCTGTGAAATCGGTGAACACGCCAGGGCGCGATCGCTCTGCGAGCGGTTACTCGGCTACGCGAGCCCGCTCGGCCTGTACGCCGAGGAGCTCGACGCCCGCAGCGCCCGCCAGCTCGGCAACTACCCCCAGGCGTTCACGCACCTGGCGCTGATCAACGCCGTGATCCATGTCGTCCGCGCCGATCAGCAGGAGATGATCGACCGCTCGCCGTGGATGAAGCTGGGCTGACGCTGGGCCCGGGAGCTACGCCCGGAGTCTGACCGGCAGCGTCTTCAGCTGGTTGATGAACGCGGACTCGGCGTACAGCGGCTTGCCGTCCATCGCCATCGCGGGGAACCGCTTGAGCGTCGCCTCCATCATCACGTTCAGCTCGAGCCGCGCCAGCGCGGTCCCGAGACAGAAATGGCGGCCGCCCGCGCCGAACGCCTGGTGCTCCGGGTTGCGGGTGACGTCGAACCGGTCGGGATCCTCGTAGCGGGTCTCGTCGCGGTTGGAGGCCACGTACCACATCACGACCTTCTCGCCCTCGCGGATCTTCTTCCCGTTCAGCTCCGTGTCGCACGTGGCGGTGCGGCGGAAGTGCGCGAAGGCGGGGAACATGCGCAGCGCCTCCTCGACGGCGCTCGGAATCAGCGACGGGTCGGCGAGCAGCAGGTCGCGCTGGTCGGGATGCTCCATCAGCGCCCGCATCGCGCTGCAGTAGGTCGCCTTGGTCGAGTCGTTGCCCGCCGCGACCAGCAGGAAGAAGCCCATCACGATCTCGTGCTCCTCGAGCTTCTGCCCGTCGATCTCCGCGTGGACCAGCACGCTCGTCAGGTCGTCGGTCGGATTCTCGCGGCGCGCCTCGATCAGCTTCCGGCAGTTCTCGAAGATCTTCGGGATGTACTCGCCCATGATCGCCTCGGGGCCGCCCGGGTTGAGGTCGGGGTCGCCGGCGCCCAGCGCCGCGTTCATCAGCTGGGCCCACATCGCGTCGTCCTCGGGCGGGATCCCCATGAAGCTCCCGATCACCCGCGAGACGATCGGCTGGGCGACGTCGTTGACGAGGTCGCAGCTGTCGCGGCCGTCGAGGCGGTCGAGGACGCCGTCCACGATCTCCCGGATCGCGGGCTCGTGCGCGGCGATCCGCTTCGGCGTGAACCCGGCCTGGAAGAGCATCTTCAGCCGGTCGTGCTTGGGCGGGTCCATGCCGATGAACATCGCCTGGGAGAGCTCGAGCGGGAAGCCCACGGTCGCGGCGGTGACGCCGCCGGTCTCCGACGAGTACGTCCTGAAGTCGCGGCTGACCGCATGGATGTCCTCGGCCCGCGTGACCGACCAGTACCCGTGCTCCTGCGGGAACTCGGTCATGTGCGAGGTCCAGTGCACGGGGCACTCGTGGCGAAGCCGTTTGAACGTCTCGTAGGGCGGGCCCTCGAGCCACAGCTCCCTTTCAGTGACGAGGATTTCGTCGACGTCGACGTGCTGGGGATCGCTGCTGATCGAGGTCAAAGTCCCTCCCTCCGAGGTTACGCGCGCGATTCGCGCGATCCTACTGGCTGGCCGGCCAACTTGAGGGCGTGTGATCGATGTCACACATCTCTCACGTCACCGGACGTCCTCAACGTTGACCTAGTGTGACGACCGTGCCCAGCTCAGGATCGACAACGAGCCGTACCCCGTGGGAGCTGCAGTTCGTCGCGCTCGCCGCGATCTGGGGCTCGAGCTTCCTGTTCATCAAGGTGATCGGGCGGCACTGGCCGGCGCTGTGGGTGTCGTTCGGCCGCGTTGCGCTCGGCGCCGCGACGCTGTTGATCCTCGTCGCCGTGAGGCGCGAGCGGCTCCCGCGCAACCGCCGCCTGTGGCTGCACACCGCGGTCGCGGCCCTGTCGTTCAACGCGATCCCGTGGACGCTGCTCGCGTTCGGTGAGCAGCATGTGTCCTCGATCGTCGCAGGGCTGTGGAACGCGACCACGCCGCTGTGGGTGCTGGTCGTCTCGATGGCCGCGTTTCCCGAGCAACGGCCCACGATCGGCCGGATCGCGGGCCTCGGGATCGGATTCTTCGGCGTCGCGATCCTGCTCGGACCGTGGCGCGGGTTCGGGGGTGGGCAGCTGATCGGAGACGTGGCCTGCGCGGGCGCGGCGGTCTGCTACGGCCTCGGCTTCCCGTACACACGACGGCACCTCGCCGGTCGGGCGGAGAGCGGCGTCGTGCTGTCGGCGTGCCAGCTCCTCTGCGCGACCGTGATGCTCGCCGTGTTGCTGCCGCTGGCCCCGGGCCCCTCGGGGCAGCTCGGGCTCGACGGCGTCGCCAGCCTGCTCGCACTCGGCGCGCTCGGCAGCGGGATCGCGTTCGCGCTCAACTACGCGATCGTCCGCGCCAAGGGCGCGACCACGGCCTCGACCGTCACCTACCTGGTCCCGGTGTTCTCGACCGCGCTCGGCGCGACCGTGCTCGCCGAGCCGCTGCACTGGAACCAGGCGGTCGGGGCGGTGGTGCTGCTGCTCGGGATCGCGATCTCGCAGGGCCGCCTCCGCCCGGCCGCGACGACCGTCAGCTCGGCATCTCAACGGGCGCCGACTGCTCCTCCGGCAGCTCGGTCGTGAGCGGCGCGTGCTCGCCGCGCGCTGTCGCGAGCGCGTCGTCGAGACCCGGAAGCGTGTAACGGTCGATGACGCGCTGCGCGACCATCCGGATTGGCAGCAGTGGCCCGACCCATCCGGGCGCCACGACCCTGCGCGAACGCCGCGCGATCCCGCGCTCGATCGCGTTGATGCCGACCTCGAGCGGCGCGACCCGCCGCGGTCCCATCCGGATCTTCGAGGCGGCCTCGGTACCGAACCCGCGGCTCGTCATGTCGGTGTCGAGCTCGGCGAAGTACGCGACGCCGACGCGGGCGCCGCTCGCGGCGAGCTCGATCCGCAGCGCGTCGCCGAGCGCCTCGACGCCGGCCTTCGACGCGCTGTACGCGCTGAGCAGCGGCGGGTGGACGGCGGCCGCCAGCGACGAGACCGCGAGCGCGTAGCCGTCCCCGTGGGCAATGTGCGGCCCGGCGGCCCGCAGCGTGTAGTAGACGCCGCGGAGGTTCACGTCGATCGTCCGCTCGAACACCTCGACGTCGCCGCCGACGATCGGCAGCTGCGCGGCGACGCCGGCGTTCGCGACCACGACGTCGAGCCCACCGAGGCTCTGGACCGCGGCCTCGACCGCGGCCTCGACCTGCTCGCGGTCGCGCACGTCGCACACGACCGCCAGCGCGTTCCCGCAGTCGGCGGCGACGCGCGCCAGCTCGTCGGGCTCGATCCCGGCAAGGACGACGCTCGCGCCGCGCTCGTGCAGGCGACGGGCGAGCGCGGCCCCGATCCCGCGGGCGGCGCCGGTGATCAGCACCCGCTTGCCCGCGAGGCCCGCCATCGCGTCCGGCTTCGAGTCCGCGTGCTCGTCGGGCTGGACCCGGAGGCTGTTGATCGTCATCGCGAGCATCTCGTAATGCCCGATCAGCATCAGCAGCTCGATCAGCTCGGCGTCGGAGAACTCCTCGCTCAGACGCGCCCAGAGCTCGTCGGTCAGCTCGCGGCGGTCGTGGAGCTCGTCGGCAGCGCGCAACAGCAGCGACTGCCGGGAGCTCCAGCCCGGGGCGGCAGATCCGTCGAGCACCCGGCCGATATCCGCTTGGCTCAGGCCGGCTGCCCGTCCTAGCCGCTCGTGGTGGCGCCACTCGTAGTCGCATCGGCAGTTGTGGGCGACGCGCAGGATCACGAGCTCTGTGTCGGCGCGGGGGAGCGAGCCGCGCGGCATCAGCGCCCCGGCGAACCGCAGCCAGGCCCTGAACAGCCGCCGGTTGCGGGCGAGCGTTGTGAACAGGTGCGGCGGTCGGCGCGTCCCCGCGGCCCGGCCGATCGCGGTCACGATCAGGGAGTTCAGCGGCCCGATCTGCTTGCGCGATCCTGGCCGGAGTCGTGGCTTTCCGTCGTTCATCGCGGCGCGGCTCCGATCCTCACGGTGGTCGTGTACACGGCGGTCCCGGCGGCCTGCGCCTGGACCGTGTCCTGCTGGTACGGGTTTGCCGGCCCGAGCGGCACCTCGATCCGCAGGCGCCCGGCGCGCGACGCGGCGACCGTCACCGTGTGCGCGGCGACCTTGTCACCGGACAGCGTCACCCGGTAGCGCGCACCGGGCTTGTACTGGGCCGGCGTCACGACCGTGCCCGAGCCGCTGCCCGCCAGCTTGAAGGCGAGCTTGGACGCGTTCTCGAGCGTCGAGAACTCGCGCGCCGTCCGATGCGTGGTCACCGACCAGCCGTAGACCGAGTACGCGTTGTCCGCGCTCGTGTAGGTGAACGGGGACGGCGTCGGCGCCGGGTGCGCGAAGCCGGCCATGATCTTGTCGATCGACCACTGCAGGTCCCGCGTCCAGTACGGCCACGAGTGCGTCCCGTTGCCGTACGGATCGAAGTACGCGGGGATCCCGAGCGACTGGATCCGCGCCTCGAAGTCCTGGTTGTCGGTGTTGATCAGCGCCTCGATCGACCCAGCGCCGTACGTCGAGGGAGTGTCGAACGGCCCCGGCTGACCGTTGCCCCAGTACATGTACATCTTCGTCCAGCGCAGGTTCTCGGCCAGCGTCGCCGGGTCGTGCGCGGCCCAGTTGATCCCGTCGGTCGCCTGGTCGCCGAAGAACGTGTCGGGCGCGACCTGATCCAGTCCGACTTCTGTCGCGTTGATAACTCCCTTCGCGCCGACGCGCGCGGTCGGGTCGTTGTAGATGTCGGGCGCGCCCGAGTACCCGAGCGCGATGCTGAACAGGTCGGGGTGGCGCGCCGCGTAGCTCATCGAGCAGAAGCCGCCCTGGGAAAGCCCCGCGATCGCGCGCTCGGATCGCTGAGCCTTGGTCCTGAGGTTGGAGTCGACCCACGGGATCAGCTGGTCGATGTGGAACGTCTCCCACTTCTGGGCGCCGTCCGGCCAGTCGCTGCACCAGCCGCCGCCGCCGTCGTTGATCGCGATGTCGGGCATCACCGTGATCAGCTCGCGGTTGCCGATCACCTGCTGGGCGTTGCCCTTGAGGGTCCAGTCAGAGGCGGTGCCGCTGGTCCCGTGTAGGAGGTAGAAGACGGGGAAGCGCTTGCTCGGGCGGGTCGCGTAGTCGGGCGGGAACAGGACGTACACGTTCAGCGGGTCGGGGATCGCCTTGGTCTTGACGACGAGCGCGACGAGCCGGGGGTTGACCTGCTTGACGCTCGCGACCGTGAGGCCGTCACCGCTGCGGAACTGCGCGGCGCCGGCGGCCGGCGCGCACATCGCGACCACGACCGCCACGACCAGCAGAACGACGCGTCTCATGGCGCCGCTTACCTGCTCAGCCACGAGTCGAACGAGGCGCTCGTCCAACCCGATCCCGAGTCCTTCGGCGCCGGCCCGATCGGGCGTCCGCCGTAGATCACACTTCCGTTCGCCTTCTGGTAGGTCTGCCATGGGACCGTATTCTGCTGGTCGACCCCCGGCTTGGTCCAGTCGCAGACCCCGCTCGGGAACACCTTCTCGAGCGTCGCCCATTCCTGATCGGTGAACGTGATCGGGTAGTAGTCGGACTGCTGTAGCGGCTTCAGCTGGCAGCGCTCCTGGTCGGTCGCGATCCCCTCACCCGCCGCCATGTACGGCGTCGCGAACTTGGTCTGTGCGAGCGGCAGCTGGCACACCTCCCCGACGCCCGGGAGGTTGACCTGGTCGAGGTCGGGGACGTCGGAGCACTGGTCGTGGACGGTCGCCGGGCGGTCGGCGGCGACCTTGTCGGCCAGCGAGACGTTGCGGTGGTCGGCCTCGACCGCCGACAGCCAGCTGTCCATCGCCTCGAGCCCCTCGACCGTGTAGTTGGGATCGCCGATCAACGGCGTCTCACCGAACCAGATCACGTCGTTCTTCGGGAAGTGGCCCTCCTGCGCCTCGAGCCGGGCGCGGATCGTCCACGAGCGGTACGCGTCGTGGAACGCTCCCGGGTCGGGGCCCCGGAGGTCGATGATCGCGACGTTCGTCAGGTTGTTCGTCTCGTTGATCCCGCCGCTCGTGTAGTCGTTGTGGAGCGTCGGCTCGGTCGTGTCGGTCCGCCCGGCGGTCGGGTTCAGGTCGATGTCGGCGCCGCCGACCTTCTGGTTGAGGTCGACGAACTGCTCCGGCGTGATCGTGCCGGCCTGCAGCGCGTTCAGCCCGAACTGGACGCCGACGTCGGAGATCGGCAGCCCGGCGAAGCCGTGCCCGAGCTTCTTCTCGTTGGCCGTCCAGACGCTCTGCGGCCGTGGCCCGAACACGTTGATCATGTCGTCGGCAAGCGTGCAGCGGACGCCGGCGGGGTTCGTCTGCGCGTTGTAGACCTCGTTCTTGGGCACGCCCGCGCAGTTGTTTGACGGGTTGGCCAGCGCGTTCCAGTAGACCGTGTCGAAGATCACCGCGTTCGCGTAGTTGGGGTGGCCCATCACCGCGGCGATCTGCGTCGGCGTCCACACGATCCCCGTCCCCCACTTCTGCGGGTTCTCGAAGTACAGGCGGCCGAAGTGGTAGGCGGCGAGCTGCTGGCCGGTGGACCACGCGTCGGGGAAGCTGCACTGCGGCAGGATCCCCTGGTAGATCCCCGGGTAGGCGTTGGCGACCTGCTGCTGGACCAGCGAGCCGCCTGAGCAGCCGGTGCCGATCGTGTAGCGCAGGGTGCCGTAGTGGGCGATCAGGTGCTGCTTGGCCATCACCAGCGACTCGGCCTCGGTGACGAGATTGCAGTTGTGCCCGGCGTTGTCGAGCGCGGTGGACATCACCGCGAACCCGAGCCCCAGCGCCGTCGTCGGGCTCGAGCCGGCGCTCGGGCCGCCCGGGATCCCGACGGTGTCGCCGGTCGTGCTCGGCGCGGTCCCCGACTCGTGGTCGATCCCGCAGCTCGCGCCGTGGGTGATCAGCAGCTTGTGGCCCCACTGCGGTTGCGGCGCCCATGCGGCCCACGGCTTGCTCGGCTGGTAGAGCACCGCAATCTGGTACTGGTCCCGGTCCTCGTAACCGGTCTCGAAGCGGACGATGAACGGGACGGTCGCACCGGTCTGCGTGGTGGTGGTGGCGACGTCCGCGGGCGGCTTGCTCGGGTCGTAGGACTCGAAGCCATGTGTCACCGACGACATGTACTCGTACGAGTACGTCGTGGGCGCGTTGCACTGCGGGTCCTTCGAACCGTTCTGGCAGAGCCACGGTTTGACCTGCGGTCCGGCGAACAGCGGCCCGCCGACCGGGTGACTGACCAGCGTCGTGGTCGCGTCCGGGTGGCCCTTGAGCGTCGCGCGCAGGACGTTCGAGCCGTTCGGGATGCCTGTCACGAGGCCCTCGTAGAGGCCGTTCTGACGGACGGCGAACGCTCCTGTCACGTTCCGGCCGGCGAGCGTCAGCTTTAGCGCGGAGGGCTTGGCGCCGCGCGGCACGGCGACCGCGATCAGCGCCTCGCCGCCGGACACCAGGTTCGAGCGACCGGACACGACCTGGATCGTTGGACTGGCCGCTCGGACGCCGTGGCGGCGTGCCGCAAACGCGCTCGAGCCGATGGCACCGAGCGTGACCACAGCCAGCATCACTGTCAGTCGCAGACGCAAGTTGGACTACCTCCCGGCGCGGCAATATAAGTGGCTTTGCGGAGGTGTGCGCCGGTTACAGCGGCAGCTGTCCCTGGGCCGCGGGGTACGTGATCGAGCCGTCGTCGTCAACGACCGCGAACGGGGTCAGCTCGTGCTCGACGGGCTCTCGTCCCAATCCCAGGTGCAGCACCCGCCAGCCGCGCGCGTCGAGAGCGTCGGCGATCAGCCGGCGGTGGCACCGCCACCACTGAGCCTCTGCGCACATGATCGCCGTCGGTCGTTCGCTTGCCTCGCGCTCGAGCGAGGCGAGTGCGTCGGCGAACTCGGGGGTCGCCATGTAGTCCGCGTAGCCGCGGAACGACTCGTTCTCCCAGCCGCCGTTCGGCGACTCGGGGAGCGGCTTGCGAAAGCCGCCGAGCGCGGCCGCGTGGTGGTAGTCGATGCCGCGGTTTGCCAGTGAGGCGGCGAGCGCGTCACCGCCGTACTGCGGGTTCCGGCGCGAGCCCGGGAACCTGCGGACGTCGACCAGCAGCTCGACGTCCGCCGCCGCCAGCAACTCGATCAGCTCGTCGATCGAGCGGGTGGAATGGCCGACGGTGAAGAGAGTGGTCGTGAGTGCTAGATCGTCTCGTCCGGCCGTCCGAACACGATCTCGGGCACGACGCAGTTGCTCGAGGTGCGCAGCAGGAACCGCAGCGCCTCGGCGAGGTCCGTCGGCCTGATCATCTCGTCCGGCGAGACCGAGCCCTTGATGAAGTCGGTCATGTCGGTGTCGACGAATCCCGGGGCGAGCGCAGTCGACTTGATCCCGTCGGCGCCGAGCTCCTTGTTCATCGCGACCGTGTACGCGAGCACCGCCGCCTTCGTAGCCGAGTAGACCGAAAGCCACGCGGCGGGCGACTTGCCCGCGATCGACGCGAGGTTGACCACGACCGCATTGCGATGCTCGGCGCCGGCCGCGCGGAGCATCTCGAGGCAGTCGCGGTAGAGCAGCACGATCGCGCGGAGATTGACCCCGATCTGGAGGTCGATGTGCTTGGTCTGCTGATCGCCCGCGCCGCTGCCGATCCCGACGCCGGCGTTGTTGACCAGCACGTCAAGGCGGCCGTAGCGGTCGCGGTGGGCTTGTACGAGGCTCGGCGATTGCCTGCTCGTCGGCCATGTTCGCCGCCACCGCCTGGACCTCGTAGCCCTTCGCCCGCAGGTTCTCGGCCGCCTGCTCGATCGTGTCGGGCTTGCGGGCGCTGATCGTCAGCGCGTGACCCTCGTCGCCGAGCGCGTCGGCCAGCGCTAGGCCGATCCCTCGGGACGCTCCGGTGACAAGTGCGGCTCGGTCAGGCATCGAACTCTTTCCTTGCGTGGCTTGGCGGGGCGGGTTCAGAATATCCGCATGTCCGTGATCACCCAATCCCCCGATGTGGCAACCAACGTCCGCGAGGCGCTCGAGCGAGTCGCGAACGGCCGCCTGCGAGTGCTGCCGTTCACGCTCAAGTTCTGGGACGGCAGCACGCTCCTCGGAGAGTCGCCCACCCCCGTCACCGTGCTCCGGAGCCCGAGGGCGATCTCGTATCTGCTGCGGGCCCCCAATCAGGTCGGCCTCGCGCGCGCGTGGGTGACCGGGGTGCTCGACGTCGAGGGCGACGTCGAGGCGCTGCTCGCCGCGCGCGACCGCTTCCACGGGATCGCGCTATCGGCCGCCGACCGCTTGAAGCTGATGCTGGCCGCGCTGCGCGCCGCACCGTCCGCGGTCGTGCGACATGCACGGATCCCGTCGATCGAGATCGTGCCCCGCGGGCGGCGCCACTCGCTCGCCCGCGACCGCGACGCGGTCCGCCACCACTACGACGTCTCGAACGACTTCTACCGGCTGGTGCTCGGCCCGAGCATGACCTACTCGTGCGCCTACTTCGACAGCCCCGACGACACGCTCGAGCTCGCGCAGGCGCGCAAGCAAGAGCTGATCTGCCGCAAGCTCCGGCTCGCAGCGGGCGAGCGGCTGCTCGACATCGGCTGCGGCTGGGGGTCGCTGCTGCTGCACGCCGCCGAGCATCACGGGGTCCGCGGCGTCGGCGTGACGCTGTCGGAGTCCCAGGCGGCGCTCGCGCGCGAACGGGTCCGCGCGGCGGGGCTCGGCGACCTCATCGAGATCCGGCTGGCCGACTACCGCGAGCTGCGCGACGGTCCGTTCGACAAGATCGCGAGCGTCGGCATGTACGAGCATGTCGGCCGTGACGAGCTCACGGTGTACGCAGCGGCGGTCGCGAAGCTGTTGCGGCCGGGCGGCCTGTTCCTCAACCACGGGATCACGAGGCTTGCCTCAGTGCAGCCCGGGCCGAACACGTTCATCAATCGCTACATCTTCCCGGACGGCGAGCTCCATCCGGTGACCGAGATCCAGGCCGCGATGCAGGCAGCCGGGCTCGAGGTCCGCGACGTCGAGTCGCTCCGCGAGCACTACCCGCTGACGCTCCGGCGCTGGCTCGCGAACCTCGACGCGAACGAGGCGCGCGCGGTCGAGATCGTCGGCTCCGAGCGCGAGCGCGCATGGTGGCTGTACCTGATCGCTGCGGCGGTCGGGTTCGAGGACGGCGAAATAAGCGTCTACCAGGTGCTCGCGACGCGGCTCGGGGCCGAGCATCACCTTCCGCTCGACCGGGCCGAGCTGATCGCGGCTTGATCCGGGCCTGATCGAGCCCGCTACCGACCTCGAGCAGGCCGGGGATGGTGCCGACAGCGTCGCCGAGCAGATCTGGCGCGCCGTCGTCAGCGCCTACGACAGCCTGGCGAGCCGCTCTCGCCCGACCCTCTGCAGATCGCGCAGATAGTCCAGGTGCGCGGCCCACGCGGTCGGGGAGCGCTCGACCGCCTTCACCCGATCCGCGAGCGCGATCGTGTCGGCGTGTGCGTCGAGCAGCTCGTACACGAGTTCGGCGAGGTTGCTCATCTCCTGCTTCGCCCTCGCTTCCGCCTCTAGCACCCTCAACGCTCCGTTATGCCGATCACCAAAGGATGAACGCCTCAACGGACGGAAAGTCGCGGCGTTGCGGGGAATGTGAACGCGCACAGGCTGGTGCGCGGCGCCGCGCACGCGGGGACCCGCGCGCGGGTGACGCCTCCGCTTGGTCTGTTTTCCCGGTCCAGGGCGGGAAAACAGACCACGCGGGCGTTCGGCGCTCGACGTACGCGGGCGTTCGGCGCTCGACGCTGGCGTTCTGCGAGCTGCGTGGCGCGCAGCCGCCGACCCCTACCGCCGCCGCGCTCCCGCCTCGAGTGCCGGGTTCTGCCAGCCGGTGTCCGCCGGGTTGACGTTCGTGCCCGGCGGGACGATCTCGTCGATCCGATCCAGGATCTCGTCGGACAGCACCACGTCGGCGGCGGGGAGCTGGGACTCGAGGTGGTCCATCGTCCGGGGACCGACGATCGCCGCCGTCACCGCCCGATGGCGGATCACGAAGGCCAGCGCCAGCTTGATCAGCGTCAGCCCGTTCTCCTCGGCGAGCCTCGCCAGCGCGTCGGCGGCCTCGAGCTTGCGCTGGTTGCCGGGAATCGACATGTCGTAGCGGTCGGGGATCATCTGCGCGCGCCTCGAGGTCGGAAGGTCGGTGCCCACCCGGTAGCGACCGCTCAGCCAGCCCGCCGGCGAGCGGGCTCCATGGGATCACGCCCATGCCGAACCGCAGGCACGTCGGCAGCACGTCTGCCTCGGCGCCGCGAATCAGCATCGAGTAGGGCGGCTGCTCGCAGACGAACCGCTCGCGGCCGCGGTCGCGGGCGACCCACTGGGCCTCGACGATCGCGGACGCAGGGAACGTCGAGGAGCCGATGTACCGGACCTTGCCCTGGTGGACGAGGTCGGACAGGGCCCCGAGCGTCTCGTCGATGTCGGTGTCGAACTCGGGGCGGTGGATCTGGTACAGGTCGATCCAGTCGGTCTTCAGCCGCCGCAGCGAGTTCTCGACCTCCTTGACGATCCAGCGGCGCGTGTTGCCGAACTCGTTCGGGTCATCGCCCATCCTTCCGTGGACCTTGGTGGCGAGCACCACGCTGTCGCGCCGGCCGCCGGCCAGCGCCTTGCCGACGATCTCCTCCGATTCCCCGCGCGAGTAGACGTCGGCGGTGTCGATGAAGTTGATCCCGGCGTCGAGAGCTCGGTGAATGATCCGGATCGACTCGTCGTGGTCGGTCTCGCCCCAGGCGCCGAACATCATCGCCCCGAGGCACAGCGGGGATACCTTCACTCCGGTACGGCCAAGCGTTCTGTAGTCCATCAGCCCACCCTAGCGATAGGGTGGCCCCGCGATGAGCCGATAGGGTGCCCCCGCGATGAGTCAGACGGCCCCGACGCTGACGCCTCCCGCAAGGCAACAGCCGCGCCTTGCCCGCTGGCGCCACGCGCTGAGCACGATCAACCCTCCCGAGGGGGAGCTCGACGGCGTCTCGAAGTGGCTCGTGATCACCCGCGCGGGCGTGCTGCCGATGACGCTCACCGCGGGAGCGATCGCCGGCCTGCTGGCGGTTCGCAGCCCGCGCTTCGCCACCGGCTGGTTCGTGCTCGCGTTCGTCGGGATCGTGCTCGCCCACGTCTCCAACAATCTGCTCAACGACCTGTTCGACACCGACACCGGGCTCGACACGGGCGATTACCCGCGGGCGCTGTACGCGCCGCACCCGATCCTGTCGGGGATGATCAGCCGCAAGGGGCTTCTCACCGCCGCCGCCGCGGTCACGATCGCGGGGCTCGCGATCATGGTCGTGCTCACGATCGCCCGCGGCCCCGTCGTGCTCGCGTTCGGGCTCGGCGGCGTGCTGCTGAACGTCGCCTACACGGCGCCGCCGCTGCGGCTGAAGAAGCGCGGGCTCGGCGAGCTCGACGTGCTGCTCGTGTGGGGGCCGCTGATGATCGCGGGCACCTACTACTCGGCGACCGGGCGGGTGCCCTGGCAGGTGTGGCCGGCATCGATCCCGTACGGGCTGCTTTGCACCGCGGTGCTGATGGGCAAGCACATCGACAAGCTTCCGTGGGATCAGAGATCGGGGATCCATACGCTCCCGGTGATCCTCGGCGAGCGGCGCGCCCGCCGCGTGACCGAGGCGCTGATGGTCGGCTTCTACGTCGCGGTCGTGGTGTGCGTGATCGTGGGAGCGCTGCCGTGGCCGGCGCTCGCGAGCTTCGGAGCGCTGCCGCTACTGCGCCGCGCGCTGACGGCACTCAGCCGGCCCCGCCCCGAGCGCCCGCCCCGCCGCTTCCCCGTGTGGCCGCTGTGGTTCGCGGCGTTCGTGTTCACGCACACGCGCCGCGCCGGAGCGCTGCTGGTCGGCGGCCTGGCGATCGCAGCGATCTTCGCGATCGGGCCCCACTGGCTTCGCTGACGGGCAGCTGAACCGTCGGTTGACGGTTCGCTGACAGCGGGTGTTTGCCACCCGCGACAGCGGGTATGCCTCCGCTTTCCGGGGAGCTGCCCTGCGGCTCCGCGGAATGAGTCATGCGCAGGCCCGGTCGGCCGGCACGGGGCCCAGTCCGAGACCAGCTAGTCAGGAGGCACGACCGACACATGGTGCAAACAATCTGCAAGCAGCTTGCGGTGCCGCTGATCTGCGCGGCCGCGGCAGGGGGCGGCGCGCCGCCCGCCGGCGCCCAGCCCGGCCCGAAAGCCAGCCCGGCGAAATCGGCGCTCACCGTCGGCATCAGCGACAACAGCTCGGCGATGTTCTCGGAATCCCAGTACCAGTCGCTGCACACCACGACCGCCCGCGACATGGTCGTCTGGAACGTCGCGGTGATGAAGAACAAGAAGTACCTGAAGGCGACGCGGCAATGGGTCAACGCCGCCGTCGCCGATGGTGTCAAGCCGATGATCTCGTTCGCCGGGAACGGCAACTACATCCCGAGCGTGAGCGTGTACACGAAGGCGATCCGAGCGTTCATCAAGATGTTCCCGCAGGTCAAGACGTACACGCCGTGGAACGAGCCGGACTGGATCTACCGCCCGGCGTTGGCCAAGCACCCGAGCCTCGCCGCCGGCTATTTCAACGCGCTCGCGAAGTACTGCCACCGGTGCGCCGTGGTGGCGGGCGACGTTTACCTGCCGAGCAACCAGGGGCTTGCGTCATGGGTCCGCGCCTACGCGCGTTCGCTCCACCACAGGCCGGCCGCCTGGGCGCTCCATCCCTACGACGACATCCGCGGCCACCAGACGAAGCAGATCCAGGCGTTCGAGCGCGTCACCCGGGGTCCGATCTGGCTGACCGAGATCAGCGGCGTCGAGCGGCGCGGTCACTGGGGGTTCAAGAACCAGAACCAGAACCACGCCAACAACGACGAGCGCTTCCTGTTCGCCCTGCCGAAGCGGTTCCACCGGATCGCCCGGATCTACCACTACCAGTGGCAGGGGACACCGTCGGCCCCGTGGGACTCCGGACTGCTCGGTCCGCAGGGCCGCCCGCGCCCGGCGTACTACACGGTCCGGAGCGCGACCGAGGGCCACCTGCGGTAGGGCTCGGCGCGGCCTCGCTCCCAGCGAGCAAGGACCCGCGCGCAAGGGCGAGCCCAACGGTGAGGGCCGTCGCGGCGCCACACCGGGCGCCGCGGCGGCCCTTCACGCGCGGGTAGCACGGGCCGGCGAGCCGAGTCGCTAGAGTTGGCGCGCAGGCCCGGTCGGCCGGCGGGGGCCTCGTCCAAGACCGTCCCAGCCACTCGAGGAGGCGACGACCGACAATGGTCAGACGACTTGCCAGATTCACCCTGCCGATCGCTTGCGCCTGCGCGCTCGTTGGTGCGCTCCCAGCGGCCGCGAACGCCAAGCTGATCGTCGGAATCAGCGACAACGGCCCCGGGATGTTCAGCTCGCCGCTGTTCCAGCAGCTCCACTCCCCCACGGCGCGCAACATGGTCTATTGGAACGTCGCCGTGATGAAGAACAAGACGCCGCTCAACAACCTTAAGGTGTGGCTGGCCGACGCCAAGGCGGCGCATGTGGCGCCCCTGATCTCGTTCGCAGGCAACGGCAACCTCATCCCGAGCACGGCCGTCTACACGAAGGCGATCCGGGCGTTCATCAAGATGTTCCCGCAGGTCAAGCTCTACACGCCCTGGAACGAGCCCGACTGGATCTACCGGCCCAAGCTCTCGAACAATCCGAAGCTCGCGGCCTCGTACTACAACGCGCTCGTGAAGTACTGCAAGGGCTGCACCGTCGCGGCCGGCGACGTGTACCGCGCGGCCAACCAAGGACTCGGCTCCTGGGTCCGCTCATACGCGAAATGGCTGAAGCCACGTCCGAAGGCGTGGGCGATCCACCCGTACAACGACGTCCGCACGCACACCACCAAGCAGCTTCAGGCGTTCCAGAAGGTGACCCGCGGTCCGATCTGGTTCGACGAGATCAGCGGCGTGCTCCGGCGCGGCCACTGGCCGTACAAGAACCAGTCGGCGGCCGCCGCCGGGCGTGACGAGAAGTTTCTGTTCTCGCTGCCGAAGAAGTACAAGCGGATCGCGAGGATCTACCACTACCAGTGGCTTGGCGAGATCGATACGCCGACCACGGGCTGGGACTCGGGGCTGCTGAACCCGACCGGGACGACGAGGCCCGCGTACCAGTGGGTCTTGAACGCGGCCCACGGCAGGCTGCCGTAGGGACCGCGATCGTGGGCCGCGGCGTCGTCGGCCGCGGCCCCGGCGCGCTAGCGCTCAGGCGGTCGGGTCGTCCCCGGGGCCGCCGCCCGCGTCCGTCGGGTCGTCTCCGGCCTCGCCGCCCGCCGTGGGGTCGTCGCCCGGCGCTCCGCCGGCACCGGTCGGGTCCTCGCCGGGTGCTTCGCCCCCGCCCATCGGATCGTCGCCCGGCCCGCCAGCGCCCTGCATCGGATCATCTGTAGCTGACATCTGGTCCTCCTCTCGGCTGCTGTCGACCGATTGTCCCCCCGCGCGCGAGGCAATGCAAGCGCGCCGTCCTACCATCACGGCATGCGCCTCTCCGTCCTGGACCAGTCGCCGATCTCCGAGGGCTCGACCGGCGCCGACGCGCTCCACAACACGCTCGACCTGGCCGCGCTGACCGACGCGCTCGGCTATCACCGCTACTGGGTCGCCGAGCACCACGGCGGCCCGATGCTCGCGAGCGCCAGTCCCGAGGCGCTGATCGGGCCGATCGCCGCCGCGACCACGCGGATCCGGGTCGGCAGCGGCGGCGTGATGCTCCCCCACTACAGCCCGTTCAAGGTCGCCGAGACGTTCACGATCCTCGCGGCCCTGTTCCCGGGCCGAATCGACCTCGGGATCGGCCGGGCCGCCGGCACCGATGCGATCACGACATTCGCGCTGCAGCGCGACCGCCGCCAGGCGTCGGCCGACGACTTCCCCCAGCAGCTGGCCGAGCTGCTCGCCTACCTGGACGACTCGCTGCCCGAGGACCACCCGTTCCACCGGCTGGCCGCGACGCTGCCGGGGCTCCCCGGCCTTCCGGAGCCGTGGCTGCTCGGGTCCTCCCCGCAGAGTGCGATCTGGGCGGGCCAGCTCGGGCTGCCCTACGCGTTCGCCGACTTCATCAACCCCGGCGGGGCCGAGATCGCTGCGCTCTACCGTGAGCGGTACACGCCGGCGCGCGAGTCCCCGCTCCCGCGGACCGCGGTCGCCGCGTGGGTCCTGTGCGCCCCGACCGACGAGGAGGCGCAGCACCTCGCGACCAGTAGCCGGATGACCCTGACGCTGCTACGGCGTGGACGGCTGATCCCGGTTCCGACGCCGGAGCAGGCGACCGAGTTCCTGCGCCGAGAGGGCAAGCTCAGCCCTGACGGAGGCAACGGCTCACCTCCCGGCCGGCGCGGGATCATCGGCAGGCCCGAGAAGGTGCGCGCCGAGCTCGAGCAACTCGTCACCGAGTACGGCGCGGAGGAGGCGATCGTGGTGACGATCACCCACGACCATGGCGCGCGGCGGCGGTCCTATGAGCTGCTGGCCGACGCGTTCGGGCTCGAGCCCGCGGCCTCGGGTACGCCCGCCCCGGCCGAGGCGGAGGCCTAGGCTCCGACCGGAGCCCGAGCCGGCTCGCCGGCCGCGTGGTGGACGCGGATCGTGGTCCCGGCCTCGCTGGTGCGGACCTCGACCAGATCGCAAAGCTGGTTGACCGTCCAGAGGCCCATCCCGCCCTCGGCGTCGACCGCCGGGGTGTGCCTGCCGGCAAGCGGGTCGTGGATCTGCCCTGAGTCCTCGACCTGACAGATCACCGCGCCCGGCACGCTCCAGACGCGCAGCAGACCGCCGCCGTGGGCGTGCCTGATCGCGTTGGTCGCGAGCTCGTTGATAGCGAGCACCAGGTCGCCGATCCGGCTCGGCGACATGCCGCGCTGGTTGGCGGTCCATCTGACGAGCGAGCGGACGGCGTACAGATTGGGCAGCCCGAACGGGAGCGCCGTCGCGTCCGGCGGCGGATCCGGCAACGGGTCGTCGCAGCCGAGTGGGAGCTCGGCCCCCGCGTAGGAGCGGCTCGGGACGATCCGGCCGCCCCTGATCAGATGAGGATGCGTCTTCTCGGCGTCGACCAGCACGTACGGATCAAGCAGGTCCGCGTCATACGGACACAGCAGCCGGATATGCGCTCCGGGCCACGCGAGATTGATCAGCGCCTCGTGCCTGGTCGCCTCGCGGACCTCGTCGCGCGAGCGCCCGTGCCAGATCGACTCGCCCACGTAGTGCAGGAGACCACAGTGGTGCCGCGCCAGCATCCCCTCGACGGCCGGGATGATCCGCGCCGGGTTCTGCCCGAGCTCGACCATGTCGAACAGCTCGATCTCGGAATGGCCACCCAGCGCGTCCCGCAGGAGCTCGCCCTTCGTGTGAGGAATCGCGATCGCCACCGCCTCGCCCGCCTCGAGCGCTCCAGAGACGAAACGCAACACGCCGTCGACGTACTCCGAATCGCCGGAGTAGAAGAGGGCGAGGTGCATCTCGCTGCTGTCCAATGGGTGATGTCGCGGTTCGTCGGTGGGGATGATTGCCGTCATCGCCTCCTGCGATCTGAAAACGAGGTCTGCAGGGGTTTTTCCCGCCTAACGGCGGTTCTAACGTCGACAGAAGATAAACGTGGCGGCGCGCTACGCCGGTTCAGGCTCGGCCGCCTCGGCAACCGAGCCGTAAATCTGAAAGGCCTGCTCCTGGCCGGTGAGCGACAGCAGCCGCCAGATCGGCGGTCCCGGGGCCGCGAGCACGAGCTGCTTGCCGGCTGCCGCGGCCCGCTCCTTCGAACGGACCAGCGATCGAAGCCCGGCGACATCCATGAACTCGAGCTGGCCGAGATCGAGCACGACAAGCTCGGCACCCGACTCGAGTGCGGGGGCCAGCGCGTCCTCGAGCTTGCCGTGCGACGCGAGGTCGAGCTCGCCGCCGAGCTGTACCACGGTGGCGGTCCGCTTGCTGCGGATGCTCAAGCTGAACTGGACTGGCACGCCGCCCCTCCGTCCGGTCGCCTCGCCCCGGCGCCGCGACCGCGGCGAGCGGAGCCAACCTACCCCGTTCTACGTTGGCCCGGACCGATCCCTGACAAGGACCGACGCGAGCACTTCGTCGGAGGGGTCGACGATCCATCTCCGCGGTCCCGCTCGGAGCACGCGCTTGGTGCCCGGCTGGCCCGGCGTCCGGAACTCGATCTCGACGTCGATCCCCGTCGGCTCCGGCCCGCCGAGGAGCTCCTCTTCGAGCGGGGTCCAATACGCGGCGTTGTTGACATGGCCGGCGATGTCCAGCTCGGTGTCGCGGAACAACCAGGGCGAGCTCTGCTCGGTCCCGTCTGGAGCGGGATGGCGCAGCCGGGCGGTGACCCGGCGGCCGGCGGCGGCGGTCCCGTACTGCTCGAGCTCCTGCTCGCCGAGCGGGACCGGTCGCCAGCTCTCCGGGTCTAGGTGGACCCACAGCGCGACCGCCTCGACGTCGGTCCGGTCGGCGGCCTCGCGCGCGACCGTCGTGCGACGCTCCGCCCACATCCGGCCCATCCCGCTGCAGAACGTCGCGAGCTCGAACTCCTCGCCGAAGCGCGGGAACCGGCGGACGTCGATCCGAGTCCGTCGCACGACCCACACCGACTTCTCGGCGAGGCCGGCGTCCTCGACATCGGCGTAGGCGACGTCCTGGAGCCAGCGCGCGAGGCCGTCGAGCCGCATCCGGCCGCTCGGCGCGCAGTCGGAGAAACCTGGCCGCACGACCTGTTCGAACACCCGCCCGTCGGGTGGCCGTCCGACGAGCTCGGTCATCATCCCGTCGGTCACGCGGGACTCAGGCGAATAGGCGCGGGTCGGCGGTGGTGATCCCGTGCACGCCCATCTGTTGCAGCCGCTCGATCGCGGGCCGCTCGTTCACGGTCCACGCGTACAGCAGCCCGCTGCGGGCGACCACCTCCTCGAGCAGCCCGGCGTCGACCAGGCGGTGCTGCGCCATCACCGCGTCCCAGCGGGCCCTCCGAAGACCGGCGAGGACCTGCCCACGCCAGCCTTTCCGGTGGTGGGTCCGCCGGGATACCGGGCCGGCGACGGAGATCCCGAGGCGCGCGCGCGGCTCGAGCGCGCGCACCCGGTCGAGGATGTACGGGAGTTGCGATGAGATCAGCGTCCGCTCGAGCATCCCGGCATCGCGCAGAGCGCTGAGCAACGGGGATTCGCACCCGCTTCGCTTGAGGTCGACGTTCAGCTCGACGCCGTCGAATCGCCTGCTTGAGAGGTGATCGAGGGCGTCTGAAAGACGTACCCGCCCCGGCAGCCGCGCGTCCAGGAGTGTGTGGGCGAGCACCAGCTCGCCGCGACAGGCCCGGACGTCGAACTCGATCATGTCGATCCCGACCTCGAGCGCGGCGTCGAACGAGGCGAGCGTGTTTGCCGGCGCGAGCGCGCTCGCCCCTCCGTGACCGATCCGCTGACACGATTCCAGGGGCACGGGGTTAGCGTACCGTCAGGGGGCGCCGGGACGGGTGAGGCAGCGCGCGCCCGCGCGGGCGCCGATCGCCGCCGCCTCGGCGGTCGTGGCGCCGGAAGCGAGCCCGAGCGTGAACCCGGCGGCGAACGCGTCGCCGCATCCGTACGGGTCCCGGACTGGCGCGCTCGCCGCCACGGCATCCCAGCGGCCGCGCGACTTCCCCATCCACACGCCGCCCTCGACCCCGCGCGTCTCGACCAGCAGCCGCGCGCGCCCGTTCAGCCGCCGGGCCCACTCGCACTCGTCGGCGTCCCGGGCGCTATAGACGAGCGCGTCGACCAGGGGGCCGTGCTCCAGCGCCGAGCGTCCCCGCGGGGAGGCGACGAGGTGCCGTGCACGCCGGGAATGCTCGAGCGCGCCCGCGTCCCCCGAGGTGAAGTAGACGCCGTCGGCACCGGCCAGACGGTCCCACGGGAGCTCGTCCGCCCCGCGCGGATCGAGGCGCTCGCCGACGGTCAGGATCGTGCGCTCGCCGGCGCCGAGCAGCGTGACCGCCCGCCTCGTCGAGCGGTCAGATCGCCAGGCGACATGGACCTCGACGCCCCGCTCGCGCAGCTGCTCGGCCGCGGCGTGCCCGTGCGGGTCGTCTCCCAGCTCCGTGAAGAACTCGACGTCGGCGCCGAGCTCCGCGAGCACGACGGCGACCACCGCGCCGCCGCCCGCGGCCCGGGCGAATGCGTCAAGCGCGCCCAGCACCTCGCCCTCGTGCGGCATCCGCTCGAGCTCGATGAAGTCGACCCACTCGACATGGCCGACTACCGCGACGCGGGCCATCTATGCGAGGGTACGCCCATGGGAACGATCGTCGGGAGCTCCGCCGAGGAGATCGACGCTCCGATCGGCCGCGTCTGGGAGCTGGTCGAGGACGTCGAGAAGGCCCCGGACTGGCAGGGCGGCCTGAAGGAGATGGAGGCGCTCGAGCGCGATCCAAACGGCCGGGCAGTCCGATGCGAGAGCCATACGGACGCGAAGGTCCGCACGGTCAAGTCGATCGTGCGCTTCACCTACGGCGGGCCGACGAGTCTCACCTGGCGGCAGGAAAAGGGCGATCTGAAATCCGTCGAGGGAAGCTGGGAGCTCGAGGAGCTGGACGGGGATCGGACCCGAGCGACCTACCACATCGAGGTCGATCTGGGACGGATCGGGCTCCTGATCAGGGGGCCGCTCGTAGACGTGCTCAGGGGCCAGCTCGCCGGCGCGCGAGCGGGCGAACTGAAGCGGGCGATAGAAGCCGGCTGATTCAATGCCCGGCTGATGTCGGGCAGGTGCAGGGGACTCGCGCTGATCGGATGCGTCGCGGCCGCGCTGGCGACCGCCGCGTCGGCGTCCGCCCGGGTCGTCGACGCGACCTCGATTCTGCCGCCTGGCGACAGCGGGTACGTCTCGCTCCCGGGGGTCGCGTCGGGCGGCGGCTCGCCGCACGACTACGACCAGACGCAGCCGTTCATCGCCTTTGACCGCAAGAACGCGATGCTGGGCCAGCCCGGGGCCGCCGAGAGCGCTCCGATGGCCGGAGTGACGATCGTCCGTGACGCCTACGGCGTGCCCACGATCACCGGCGACACCGACCAGCACATGTGGTGGGGCGCGGGCTACGCGACCGCCGAGGACCGGCTCTTCGAGCTCGAGATCTTCCGGCGGGCGACGACGGGGCACCTGGCGGAGGTGCTGGGCGCGAGCTACGTCCCGATGGACGTCGAGGTCCGCCGCGACTTCTACACCCCCGACGAGCTCACGGCCCTGTTCGACGGCCTGCCGGTTTCGTTCCAGGCCCGGTACATCGCCTACGCGGACGGGATCAACGCGTGGGTCGACCATGTCAACGACACCCCGACGGATATACCCGCCGAGTACCCGGCGCTCGGCATCACCCCAACGCACTTCACCCCGGAGGACCTGATCGCGATCGGGTCCTACCTGGCGCGCACGACGCCCAACACTGACGGGACCGACCTGCTCGACATGCAGGCGATCCAGGCGGGCGGCCCGGCCAAGTGGGGCCGGATCCTGCCGCTCCGGATCCCCGGCCAGATCGCGACGATCCCCGCCGCAAACGGCCTGTTCCCGTCGGTCCCGGGCCGGACCAGCCAGCAGGAGCGGGCGGCGCTGACACGCTCGTACGCCTACGTCCGCTCGCTGCCGCAGCCGGCCGCGAACGACCTCGGCACGGAGCCCGTCAGCGGCACGATGCCGACCGAGTCAGCTGCCGCGCTGAAGGCCGCGGCCAGCGACGGCGCGAACGTGCTCAACCCGCTGTCGCCGATCCATCGCGGCGGCTCGTCGATGGTCGCGATCGGCAACCCGCGCACCCACCGCGCGTTCCTGTTCAGCGGGCCCGAGCTCGGGTTCGCGGCGCCCGAGGAGCTCTACGAGCTCGAGCTCCATGGCGCCGGAATCGACGTGCGCGGCGCGACCGCCCCGGGAGCGCCGGTGATCGCGATCGGCCACAACGCGCACATCGCGTTCGGGCTGACGAGCGGCCTCTCTCAGACGAATGCGCTGTACGTCGAGCACCTCGTGCCCGGCCACCCGGATGAGTACTACTACCGCGGCAAGGCGCTGCAGATGAGCTGCCGGGACGAGACGTTCAGCTACCGCCCCTCGCCCACCTCGCTACTGCCGACCGGCGGCCTGCCATCGTCGGCGCCGCAGGTCGGGTCGGTGACGCTCCGTCTCTGCCGGACGATCCATGGGCCGGTCCAGGAGCGGGTCGGCAACATCGCCTACGCCCGCCGCTACGCGACCTGGATGCGCGAGCTCGGCACGCTCACCGGGCTCGCCGCGGTCGACACGGCCTCGAGCGTCGCGCAGGTCAACCGCGACGCCGCACAGCTGACGTGGAACGAGAACCTGATGGCCGCCGACGACCGCGGGAACATCGGCTACTGGCACCCCGGGCTGCTCCCGATCCGGCCCAAGGGATGGGACGAGCGGCTTCCATACCCGGGGGACGGGCGCGCCGAGTGGAGCGGCTTCCTGGCACCCGCCCAGCGGCCGCACGTGGTCGATCCGGCCAAGGGGTGGCTGACGAACTGGAACAACATCCCCTCGCAGGGGTGGACAACCGGCAACGACCCCGCGTCCGAGCGGCTCGCAGGCCCTTGGTACCGGGTCGCGTGGCTGAACCGGCTGGCCGGCGCCGTCGCCAAGCATCCGTCGTTCGCCGGTATGAACCAGATGATCCAGCAGGAGGGCAGCACCGCCCAGCAGCGCCCGCTCGCAACGGCCAAGCTCCGCCGCGCACTGCACGCCGCGAGCAGCCCAGCGGCGACGGTGCTGCGCACGATCCTCGCGTGGAACGGCTCCTACGTGCAGGCCGACGCGAATGGCACCGTCGATCCGGGCGTGGCCGCATGGCAGGAGCTCAAGGACCAGCTCCAGAAGCTGGCGCTCGCGCCGCTCGGCCAGGCTGGCCAGCTGATCGGCGGCGGCGAGCCGAACGAGGAGCACGTGTTCGACGTCGACCTGGGCCAGGCCTACGCGCTGCGGACGCTCGGGCCGGCGGCATGGCGCGTCGCGGCCGCCGCGACGTTCGGCGCGCTGTCCTCGCACTTCAATTCGAGCGACCCGTCGAAGTGGCGAGCGCCCCGCGCGATGTACCCCCAGACCGAGTTCGGCGCCGAGCAGCCGCCGCCGATGCCGTTCTTCGACCGCGGCACGTTCGAGCAGGTCGTGCAGCTCGGCCCCTAACCGATACGGTCCCGCGTCGATGCTCGCCGTCTACGCCTCCTCGATCAGCCGCGACGACCCGCTCGGCGGCCTCAAGTCGTGGGAGAGCGGCCCGACCCCGAGCCGGCCGAGGACTGGACGACCGTGACGGTCAAGGCCGCGTCGCTGAACCATCACGACCTATGGTCGCTGCGCGGCGTCGGGCTGCCCGAGGACCGGCTGCCGATGACCCTCGGCTGCGACGCCGCCGGGCTCGACGAGGACGGCAACGAGGTCGTCGTCCACGCCGTGATCTCGAGCCCGGACTGGCGCGGCGACGAGACGCTTGATCCGAAGCGCTCGCTGCTGTCCGAGCGCTACCAGGGGACGTTTGCCGAGCGGGTGGCGGTGCCGAAGCGCAACGTGCTCCCGAAGCCGGCCGCGCTGAGCTTCGAGCAGGCGGCGTGCCTGCCGACCGCGTGGCTGACCGCCTACCGGATGCTGTTCACGCGCGCCGACGCGAAGCCGGGGATGACCGTCCTGATCCAGGGCGCCGGCGGCGGCGTCGCGACCGCCGCGATCGTGCTCGCGAGCGCCGCCGGGCTCAGGGTGTGGGTGACCGCGCGCTCCGAGGAGAAGCGCGCGCAGGCGCTCGAGCTCGGCGCGGACGGCGCGTTCGAGGCTGGCACGCGACTGCCCGAGCGGGTCGACATCGTCGTCGAGACCGTCGGCGAGGCGACCTGGGCCCACTCGCTCCGCTCGCTGAAGCCCGGCGGCACGCTCGTCGTCTCGGGCGCGACCACTGGCGACTCACCGCCGGCCGAGCTCTCGCGCGTGTTCTTCCTGCAGCTGTCGGTGATCGGCTCGACGATGGGCACCCGCGAGGAGCTCGAGCGGCTGATCCGGCTGTGCGTCGAGCGGGAGATCCGGCCCGTGATCGACCGCACGGTGCCGCTTGCTCAGGCCCGCGAGGGGTTCGAGGCGATGCTCGACGGCAGCTTCATCGGGAAGCTCGTGTTCACGGTTTAGGCGGCCGGCGGCGCGACCGAGGACGCCGCCGCTCAATGGTCCTCGCAAGTTCTCCAGCGCAGGCTCGTTGTAAGGGTGTGCGCTTCTCGGGGAAGGTCGCTCTACTCGCTACCGCGGGCTCGCTTGCGCTCGCCGCACCGGCGTCGGCCGCGACGACGTGGCCGCCCGCGAACGCCACCTGGACGCAGAGCTTCATCTCGGAGCCGGACGGGACCACGCTGCACGCCGACGTGCTCCGGCCGAAGGCCGCGGGCGCCAAGCGGACGCCGGTGATCCTGTCGATCGGCCCGTACTTCAACCACTCGGGCCAAACCGGCCCGGCCGGCCCGGTTGAGGGGACGAGCTACGACCCGGTCGGGGCGAACGGGCCGCAGCCATCCGACCGGTTCTCGGACTTCGTCAACGGCACCAACGTCATCGGCCACGGCTACACGTACGTGATGGTCGACCTGCGCGGGTTCGG
Source organism: uncultured Solirubrobacterales bacterium (assembly GCA_963788565.1). Taxonomy (GTDB): domain Bacteria; phylum Actinomycetota; class Thermoleophilia; order Solirubrobacterales; family Solirubrobacteraceae; genus Palsa-465. Next base: position 230,671 of record CAWBHJ010000006.1, read on the forward strand.
CGGCTCGAACGGATGCCTCGACTGGGGCGGACCCGGCGAGCAGGCCGACGTCGGCGCCGCCGTTCGGTGGGCGGCGACGCAGCCTTGGTCGACCGGCGCGGTCGGGCTGTACGGGAAGTCCTACGACGCGGTCACCGGCCTGATCGGCGAGGCGCGTCAGCCCGGTGGCCTGAAGGCGATCGTCGCCCAGGAGCCGGTCTACGACATGTACCGGTACCTGTACACGAACGGGGTCCGCTACGAGAACTCGCTGGCGACCCCCGCGCTGTACGACGCGATCGCCGCGACGCCCGGCCCGCTCACCGACAGCGCGCAATACCAAGCGGACGCGATCAACGACACCCAGCGGCCCGGGTGCCCTGTGCAGAACTGGCTCGACCAGGCCTCGAACAGCGACCACAACTCCGCCTACTGGCAGGAGCGCAACCTGATCGCCGCCAGCCGCGGCCACAAGGTGCCGCTGTTCCTCACCCAGGGGTTCCTCGAGAACAACACCAAGCCGGATGGCGCATGGGACTTCTTCAACGAGCTGGCGGGGCCGAAGCAGGCGTGGTTCGGGATGTGGGACCACATCCGCGGCAACGACGTCTCCGAGGGCGACAACGCCGCACCGCACCCGTGGTTCGACCAGGTGCTGAGCTTCTACGACCGCTACCTGAAGGGCATGAAGGTGTCGGCCGCCCCGCCGATAGCGGTCGAGACGAGCGACTCGAGCGGCAAGCAGTCCTCCTGGCGCTCCGAGCAGTCGTGGCCGCCCGCCGACGCGATCGGGTACAGCTCGTCGCTGCGCCCCGGGTCATATGTGGACGAGGCGCTGAACTACGGGTCGAACGAGGGCAACAGCCCCGCGATCAACCCGACCGGCCAGGGCGTGTGGACGATCTCGCGGCCGCTGCCGTGGGACGCGCACCTCGCCGGCGTGCCGAAGGTCGCGCTCACGGTCAGCTCGTCGCTTCCGAACGCCAACCTCTCGGTTGACGTCTACGACGTCGACGCCGTCGGCTCGGCGCTGCTGCTGAGCCGGACGGCGTACCTGCTGCCGCAGGGCACGAGCCAGATCTCGCTCGAGATGTACGGCAACGACTGGCTTCTGCCCGCGGGCCACCGGCTCGGCGTGCTCGTCACGACCGCCAACGCCGAATGGTGGACGCCGACCCCGAGCATGTCCACGGTGACCGTCACCGGCGGGACGATCACGCTGCCGTTCCTCCGGCACCTCCGCAAGGCGACCCTCAGCGGTTACAAGCGTCCCGCCCGCCTCGGCCAGTGGTTGCAGGACGCTCCGTTCACGCTCGCGCAGTCGACGATCACCTCCTCCACCAGCCCGGGCTTCCGGCTCCCGGCCCGCCAGCAGTAGTCGAGCGCGCGTAGCACTCAGCACGCCCCGATGGGTGCCACCGGGATCGCCTGGCAGTTGGTCGACGCGGTGTTGCCCTCGCCACCGAGGATCGACGATGAGGTGGCTGTGGCGTGGTTCGTCTCGCCGCCGCTGACCGTCGCCTCGAACGTCGTCGCGGTGTTCGAGAAGCCGCCGAGGATCGACGCGAAGCTGCCACTGGCGACGTTGCTGTTGCCGCCGGCGACCGCGGCAGCCCCGCCGGTGGCGTTGTTGAACTGGCCACCCGCGACCGATGCGGCCCCGCCCGATGCGTCCCCGACCTCACCGCCGCCGACGGTCGACTCGAGGCCCGAGGCGGTGTTCTCGAATCCGCCCAGGACGGCCTCGGACCCCGACGAGTTACAGCTGCCCGACAGAGCGCCGCTCGCGCCCGCGAGGTTCCTGCAGCCGCCGAGGATGCTCGCAAAGGAGTCTCGCGCGGCGTTCAGGCTCCCGCCCGTGATGCTCGAGTCCGAACCGCTCGCGATGTTGTGCGCACCACCCGTGACCGACGAGTCTCCCCCGGACGCCGTGTTGACCTCGCCGGCGGCCAAGCTGGAGCCACCGGACGCGACGTTCGACTTGCCGACGACCGTCGAATAGTTGCCGCTGGCACGGTCGTTGTTGCCGCCGACAACCTCGCCGAAGCCGCTCCAGCCGTTGTTCTTGCCGATCACGAGATCGTGCGACCCGGTCTGCGCGTAGCTGTTCGCGTTCTCCGCGTAGCCGAGGACGAGGTTGCCCTCGCCGTTCACGCCTGCGTCGGTCGCCCCGGAGCCCGAGATGATCTGCACGTTGACCGACGCAAACTGCACCGTCGGCTTGCCGCCAACGCCCGACGACACGAACGTCGGCGCGAGCACCGCGGTCGTACCCGCGGCGCACGACGGGGCCGCCCCCGTCCCGCCGGAGACGACGGCCTGGCCGGCCGTCGTCGGAATGCATTCCCAGCCCGGTGTGGTCGCCCCCGCTGCCGCCGGGGTCGCCAAACCGAGCACGATCGTCGCCGCCACAGCGGCCTTGCTGAAGCTCATGCCTCCACCCCTTCGTCGCGCCCCACCCGATGCAGAGCGACTGGGGTGAGCCTAGCTGGCGATTAATCCCCGGTGTTCGGCGTGACCATCAGTGTGCACCTCGCGTTGTGGGCGAGGTGGTCGCTCGTGGAGCCGACCGCCAGTCGCTTGATCGCGCTGTCGTGACGAGATCCGCACACCAGCAGGTCGACCTGACCGCTGAACGCAACCAGCTCCTCCACCGGGGACCCGACCACGACGTCGAGCTCAACCTGCTCCAGCGAGCCCAGCTGTTCGCGGGTACGGGCGACCAGGTCGTCGGGAGCGGCCTCGCCATCGCCTCCGTCCCCGACCGCCACCGGGGCGCGGTCGGGGTCCGCGATCGCCAGAGCCCGGAGCTCGGCGCCGAACTCCTTGGCCAGCGACTCGGCGTACTTGAGCGCGACGACGCTGTCGGGCGCTCCGTTGTAAGCGACGCCCACCGTCTTTGGCGGCGCGGGTGCGTCCCGAAAGCCCTTGGGCGCGAGCGCGACCGGCTGGTGGGCATGGTGCAGAACGGAGGCGGCGTCGTCGCCCATCAGGACCCGGCCGAGCGCCCCGTGGTGGACCGATCCGATCACGACCAGGTCGGCTCCCCGCTCGGTCGCGACCCTGTCGAGCCCGATCCCCACGGACTCCGCGTCGTCGACCAGGACGACGTCGGCGTCCGGACGGCCCAGCAGCTCGCGGTCGTGCTTGACGATATGCGGCGCCTCCGCTGGAGATACGTGGACCACCGCCCATTTCTCCGCCCCGCGGCCGAGGACCGACGCCAGCGCGACCGCGTCGTCTCCCCCGCGCTTCCCGTCGACTCCGATGACGATGTTCGCGAACATGGTCAGCCCCTTCCGGTCGATTTCAGCCGCACGGCGCGGACTCTGGACACGGCCACAATCCGCGCCATCCGTAATTGACCGCAGGGGCGGCCGATCGCGTTCACAACCGGCGTCGTCCGGCCGATGTGGATAGCTGTACGCCCCGGATGTTGTCCGTGCGTACATACCCTCCGGCGCGCTTTGCGCCGATTCTTCGGGCATGAAGCCGCTGATCGGCGTGACGACGTCCGAGCTGCGCCCGGGCGAGCTCGCGACGCTGCGCCGCCACGGCGAGCCGCCGCACGCGGAGATGGCGCTCGGCATCACGTACGTGCGCGCGGTCGAGGCGGCGGGCGGGATCCCGGTGGTGATGCCGCCGCTCGCGCCGGCGGACGTACCGGCGCTGGTCGCGCGGCTCGACGGGCTGCTGCTGTCGGGCGGACCGGATCTCGCCCCGGAGGCGTACGGGGCTGAGCCGCACGCCGAGCTCGGTGACACCGAGGCCGGGCTCGACGCGTTCGAGTACGCCGTCGTCAGCGACGCGCTCGATGCCGGGCTGCCGATCCTCGGGATCTGCCGCGGCGCCCAGGCGCTGAACGTGGTCAGGGGCGGAACGCTTCACCAGCACCTGCCGGACCTCGGCGACGCGGTCGCTCACCGCCAGCGCGATGAGGCGCGGCGGCGCACCCATCAGGTGAAGGTGCTCCGCGGCACCCGGCTCGCGCGCGTGCTGCGCACCACCCAGCTCGAGGTCAACTCGTTTCACCACCAGGCGGTGGACCGGCTCGGCGAAGGGCTGCGCGTGAGTGCGCGAGCGCCCGACGGCACGGTCGAGGCGATCGAGGATCCGACGCTGCCGTTCGTGCTCGCCGTTCAGTGGCACGCCGAGACGCTCGTGCCCGATTCGCCACACCGGGCGCTGTTCGACGAGCTCGTCGCCGCGGCGGCCGGGGTCCGCACGCTCACCCGCGCGGCCTAGCCGGCCCGGTTGCTCACTCCTCCCGGGTCAGTACGAGCACCGGAATCTGTCGCGCCGTTTCGTCCTGGAATTCGCCGATCGTCGGAGCCGCCTCGATCAGCCAGGGCCAGACCGCGGCGCGGGCCGATCCGATCAGCTCGCGGGCCACCGCCGGGAACCTCTCCGTCCCGACCTCGAGCTCGACGGTGGGGTTGGCCTTCAGGTTGTGGTACCAGCTCGGATGACGCCGAGATCCGCCGTTCGACGCGACGATCACGAACGCGCCGTCGCGGGGGGTGTAGGCGAGCGGCGTGACGCGCTCGGTTCCGGACCTCGCGCCGGTGTGATGGAGGAGCAGGATCGGGGTGCCCGCAAGGGCACCGCCGACCCGTCCTCGGTTCGCCCGGAACTCCGCGACGACCGCGTCGCCCGAGCTCACGCCGCCGGCGCCGGCATCGCGGCCTTGAGCCGGTACGTGAGGTTGACCCGACCTCCCGCCGGCTCCGTCTTCAGCAGCTCGAGGCCCTGTCGCTCGGCGACGCCCTCGAGCAGACGCGTCCCGCCCCCGACCACGACCGGGTGGACGATCAGGCGCAGCTCGTCGAGCAGGCCGCAGTTGATCAGGCTGGTAACCAATCCCGGCCCTCCGACGACGTAGACGGCTTTGCCCCGCTCCGCTTTGAACGCGTGCAGCTCGTCGATCTCGCGCACGATCCGCGCCGATGGCCACGTGACGCCGCCGAGCGTGGTCGAGAGCACGAGATGCGGCGTCTTGCCGGCGACCCTGGCATAGGCGATCTCCCGCGGATACGGGTCCCTACCGATCCAGTCGGAGACGGAGGCGGGGTCGTCCAGAATTGCCGCCCAGAACTGCTCGTAGTCGGGGAACATTCCGCCACCGAGCACGAACGCGTCGACCTCGGGCAGCAGCTCGAGACCATCGGCCCATGAGTCCACCCAGTCGGATTCGCCGTCGGGGCCGAGGATGTAGCCGTCGAGTGTGACCTGCATCGCGGCGATGAACTGGCGTGATGATGGCGCGGTCATCGCTGCGACTCCGGGACGATCGCGTAGGTGAGGTGGGCGAGACCGTCACCGACGGTCTCCGTGTCGAGCAGGCGAAGCGCCTTCTCGTCGCTCGTCTCGCCGAACAGCCGCTCGCCGTCTCCGAGCACGACCGGGAACACGATCAGCCGCAGCTCGTCGGCGAGGTCGTGCTCGAGCAGCGTGCGCACCAGCGGACGGCTCCCGTAGACGACGACGTCCCCGTTCAGGTTCTCCCTGAGATCCGCGACCTCGCTGACGACGTCGCCGTTCAGCACGGTCGAATTCGTCCATTCGGGGTTTGAAAGCGTGGAGGAGATGACGTACTTGGGCATCGAGTTCAGCCGGTCCGCCCATGCGCCGGTCCGAGACGGCCACCGCGTGGCGAAGAACTCATAGCTGCCCCGCCCGAGCAGCATCGCCTCGGCCTCCTGCGCCTGGGCGAATTCGAGCTCGGCCCATGCCTCTCGGTCGCCGTCGACCATGCGGCTGAACCAGCCACCGCGCGTGAAGCCCTCTTCACCGGTCGGGTCCTCGACGACTCCGTCGAGCGACACGTTCTCACTGATGATGATCTTTCCCATCTCGGTCTTCCTTTCGTGCAACCGTTGACTTGAATGCACGACCAGACACCGCCCCGGCGAAAAACGGACCGGTCCGTTTCCGCCGGGTCCGGTGTCTTGATCACCGATGTCGATCGAACAGGCAAAGAGCGGCGACGAGCGGGCGTTCGCATCGCTGGTCGACCCGTACCGGCGCGAGCTGCAGCTGCACTGCTACCGCATGCTCGGCTCGCTCCAGGACGCCGAGGACCTGGTCCAAGAGACGCTGCTGGCCGCGTGGCGCGGCCTTGAGCACTTTCAGGAGCGCGCGTCGCTGCGCGCGTGGCTGTACCAGATCGCGACCAACCGCTGCCTCAACGCGCTGCGCGAGCGCGGCCGCCGTCCCAAGGTCGAACAGACGCTGACGGCGCCGCCGCCGACCCGCTACATCGAGCCGAGCTGGCTCGAGCCCTACCCCGACCTGATGCTGCCCGATCTCGCGCCCGGACCCGACGCGCGCTACGAGCAGCGCGAGGCGACGCAGCTCGCGTTCGTCGTCGGGCTGCAGCAGCTGCCCGAGCGACAGCGGGCCGCGCTCGTGCTGCGCGACGCGCTCGGCTTCCGCACCGAGGAGGTCGCCGCGATGCTCGACGTCACCCCGCAGTCGGTCAAGGGCGCGCTCCAGCGGGCGCGGGCGGCGATCGACGAGCGGCTGCCCGAGCTCGAGGGCGCGCCGCTCCCCGACTCGCCCGCCGAGCGCGAGCTACTGGCGCAGTTCAGCGACGCGGTCGAGGCCGGCGACACCGCCCGCGTCGTCGAGCTGCTCACCGACGACGCCCGGGTGACGATGCCTCCGCTCCCGCTCGAGTACATCGGGCACGAGCCGATCACCGCGTTCCTCGACCAGCGGGCGGAGGTTCGCGGCGCGCCGCTCGAGGTCCGCCCGACCCGTGCCAACGGCCAGCCGGCGTTCGGCTGCTACCTGCGCTCGCGCGCGTGGGGCGTGCTCGTGCTGACCCTGAGCGGCGAGCAGGTTGCGGAGCTCACGTTCTTCTTCGAGCCGGCGCTCCTCGACCGCTTCCGGCTGCCGCCCCAGATCTGAGCGAATTCAAGTCTCTTTCGACGGCCGTTCGAGCAGCCGCTTCAGCCGCTTCAGGTCGCCGTTGTTGGCCCGGTGGATCGCCCGCGCCATGAGCCGTGTCGAGACGGCGGCGAAGCCGGTCGCCTCGCCGCGGTTGCGGAGCGTCATCCGGGTGCCGCCGCCGAGTGCGTCCTCCCACGTGTAGGTCGTCTCCATCGGGAACGGGCCCTGCGCCGTGGTCATCACCAAGCGGCGTCCCGCGTCGATTTCCTTGACCTCGTAGGTGTACTCGAGCGGCCGCCCGAGGAAGCGGGCGCTGAACCGGAGTCGTGAGCCGACCGCCACGGGCGGCGGCGTCTGCCACTCCACCTCGCGGATGTTCTTGTACCAGGCGATCGTGTTCCCGGGATCGGATGCGAATGCCGCGACCTCCTCGCGCGGGCGCGCGATCTCGATCTCGGTGAGCACGTCGACGGTTACGGCTTCCCCAGCCACCGCTTCGGATTCTCGACCATCATCGTCTCGAGCTGCTCGTCGGTCATCCCGCCCTCCTTGAGCGCCGGGATCACGCTCTCGAACAGGAACGTCATGCTCCAGTCGGTCGCGGCGCCGGCAGCCTGGAGTTGCTCGATCACCTCCGGCGGGTACCAGTCGAGTCCGTTCGCGATCGGGATGTCGAAGTCCTGCGACAGGAACATCCGCTCCGCGTAGCCACGCCGCAGCAGCTCGAGCACGGTGGCGTTCCGCTTCGGGGTCGGGAGGAACAGGTCGATCCCGTAGCGGTCCATTCCGATCCACACGCCGGCGTCGAGCAGCCGCAGGATGTAATCGAGGTCGTCGGTGTCGCCGGTGTGCGCGATCTGGATCTTCTCTGGGGCGAGGCCCTCCTCGAGCAGGATCTCGACCTGGCGCGGTCCGGTGCCCGACGCCGGGCGCGAATGGGCCATCACCGGCACCCCGGTCCGCACCGCCGCCCGGGCGGCCGCCCGGTGGACCTTCTCGACCCGCTCGTTGACGCCGGGCTCGTCCGCGGCGCATTTGACGAACGCCGCCTTGACGTCGGTTCCCTGGATGCCCTGCTCGATGTCGTGCACGAACAGGTCGGCGATGTAGTCCTCCGAGCGGTTGAGCAGGAACTGCGGCAGATGGTCGTACGTGTAGATCCCCGTGCACGCGACGATCTGCAACCCGGTCTCCTCGGCGAGCCGCTTCGACGCCATCACGTCCCGTCCAAGCAGCATCGCCGTCGGCTCGACCACCGTCCTCACGCCGTGCACCATCACCGCCTCGGCGGACTCGACCGCCAACTTGAATTCAGACTCGTGGTCCCTCACGTGCGGCCACTGCGCGGTGATCGCCTCGTCGCTCGAGAAGAAGTGCTCGTGGATCAGCGTCAGGCCGAGCTCGTCGGCGTCGATCCGGCCATCCACGGTCTCAACAGTTGGCATCTGCACACCTCCGATATTCGGCCCGGTGACGCCGGTTAGCTCGGCGCCGCACCGGGAAGGCTCCTCCTGACGGCAAGGGAGGATCTCATGTTCAGAGCAGTCAGCACCAGAGTCGCGGGGTTCGTGATCCTTGTCGCGGGATTGTGGGGCGGTCTCGTGCCATTCGTCGGTCCCTATTTCCACTTTGCGCTCGGCCCGAATCAGAGCTGGACCTGGACCAGCGGCCGGTTGTACCTGAGCGTGCTGCCCGCGATCGCGGCGATGATCGGCGGCGCGATGCTGATCGCGAGCGGGCCCCGAGTCAGCGGCAAGGTCGGCGCGCTGCTGGCGCTCGCGGCCGGCGTGTGGTTCGCGGTCGGGCCCGACGTCAGCCTGCTGTGGCAATCCGGCGGCGCGCAGGGAGCCGTGCACGGGTCGAAGCTCACGCGCATGTTCGAGCTGCTGACCTACCACACCGCGCTCGGCGTGCTGCTCGCGGCAGTCGCGGCATCGGCGCTGCCGAGGGCCAGGGTCCTCCGGCGGACCGCCCGGGCGGAGGGTTTGGAGCCGGACACGAGGCGCGCGCACGCCGCCTCGGAGCCCGCCGCGGAACCCCGCGAGCCCGCCCCGGAGGCGGAGCCCGCCACAACCAGGGAGCCCGTGGTTACCCGCTAAAGCTTGCCTGCGCGGCGCCGGGCCTTCGTCGCGCAGGCAACCTTCATCGTCCCGATCAGCCGAGTCCGGGGAGTCCGGCCGGCCGGTAGCTCGCGGGCGGCTTGCGCGGCCACGCGAACGCCGCGCAGCCGCCATTGGCCTTCACGAACGCGTCGAAGTTCGTGGCGTGGTCGAAGTAGTAACCGAGTGGGTAGTAGGGCCCGAGCGTCGCCTGCTCGCGCCCTTGCGCGGGGATGTCCTGGATCGCCTGCTTGAACTTCGGGTCGGGCAGCATGTTCCGCAGGATGATCGGGGCCGATGGCAGCGGGCCCTTCGGGAGCCACTCGATCCCGCAGCCGGGCTTCGCCGTCGTGGGCCGGTTGGCCGTCGTCGAGATCACGATCGTGTAGTCGCCGCCGCTGTCGAGCGCGACGTCGTCGTCCTTGACGCACGCCAGGTACTGGGTCGCCGTCGTGTTGGAGCAGATCGACCAGTACCGCAACTGCCCGCGGCCCATCGTCGTGTCGGACCGCAGGTAGGTGCGCGGCGTCGTCGGAGCCCGGCCATGAAACACGAGCACATCGCCGTACGACGAGGTGTCGAACGCGGTCATGTACGCGTTGTCGATGTTCTCGTAGAAACCGCCGGACGGGAGCATGTTCGTCGCCTGCTGCACCGGTGGCCACACCGCCCCCGTGCGGGGATTGTTGAGCGCGCCGTTGGCGACGCCGTCGACGGCGTTCGTGTACCGCAGCCATACGGGCGGGTCCTGGCCGCCCAGCTCCGTCGACGGGACCGAGTCCTCGCCGGGGCCGGGCCCGGCTCCGGCGAGCCCGTCGGTCACCTGCTGCGTGCTCGGCAGCGAGTGCGCCGGGCAGTCGGGCAGCTGCCGTCTCTGCGTGCCGTCATCCGAGACCAGCGCGAGCTCGGGGAGGCCAACCCCGCCGGTGACGTCGAGCCCCTGGTCGGCCTCGTACACCCGGTAGATCAGCGTCGCGGTCTGCGTCGGCTGGGAGCTCTTGGTCTGCGGCACCGGCTTTCCGTTGGCGGTGTAGACGGTGTTCCGGGCGCGGCCACCGGCCGGAAGCGTCGCGTTCCTCACATACACCGTGTACGAGCGCTTCACCGACGTGCGAACGGCGCCGGCAGCAAACGGGTTGATCGAGCCGCGGTCCGGCGCGATCTGCGTGTCATGGATCCCGTCGATCGCGCGGGTCGCGCCGTCGTAGGTGATGAACGAGATGTAGCGCGCGTGCGGATACCGGCCGTCTACCTCGACGTGGAATCCGGGCGGGATCGGGAGGTCGGCGACCCAGTAGCGGGCGGCCTCATCGGGAAACGCCACGTTGAGCTGGTCCCCCGAGATCTCGGCCGCCCAGCCGCACGAGGACGTGCCGGAGCTCGACTGCGCCGTGGCAGCGCCGGCGGCCAGCAACGCCGCCGCCGCCAGCGACCAGCACAGCACAGCCACCCGCATTCGGCGACGCTCCCGCACGACGCCGATTGTGGGCGCCGCCACCGGCGCGGTCAACGTCAATCAGCCGGATTTCGGCCGCCTGGCAAGCAGCGCCAGCACGATCGCGGCGATCGCCGCGACCACGCCCGCGAACACGAGGCCCGCGGTCTTCAGGCCCGACGCCTCCGCGAGCAGCCCAACCCCGATCACCGGGACGGAGAGCGCAAGGTACGCGACCACGAAGAAGCTCGAGGCGACCGCTGCCCGGTCCTCGGGCGGCGCCGCGGCGTTGATCCCGGCGAGGCCCGCCCTGAAGCTGAGGCCCTGGCCGATTCCGGCGACCACGCCTCCGATCACGAGCGGCGCCAGCGACTCCGCGGCGAGGCCGATCGCGAGCAGCACCATCCCGGCGATCAGCCCGCCGCACCCCACCGGCAGCGCGAGGCCCTCGGGGACCGCCTCGAACCCGAACTGGCCGACGGCCGAGGCCGCAAACACGGCGAACACGACCACTCCGACGACCGCCTCGTTGGTGATGTGCAGCGTCTGGGCAAGGAACGCAGGCGAGACGGCGGTGAACAGCCCCAGCACCGCGAACCCCGCGAACCCCGCGAGCGCGGCCCGGATGAAGATCGCGCGCACCTGCTCGGGCACCCTCAGCGCCTGCGGCCGCAGTTTCGGCTTCGTCTTGACCGACACCGGCTCGGGTATCGCCACGATCGCCACCGCCGCCGGCACGAGTAGCGCGAGGTCGACCCAGAACGGCAGCCGCAGCGGGTCCGACGCGTACTCGGCGAGCAGGCCCGCGAGCAGCGGCCCGAATCCGAGCCCGAGGATGTTCGCGGCGGTCGCGACCAGCGTCCCGAGCCCTGCCTTCCGCGGTGGCGCGAAGTCGACCAGTGTCGCGGTCGCGGTACCGGTGAAGAGCCCCGCGGAGAAGCCGGAGAGTATGCGCCCGATCAGCAGCGGTGCGAGCCCGTTCGCCAGCAGGAACACGACCGCACTGAGCGCCGAGAACGCGAGCCCGGGAAGCAGCACCGGGCGCCGGCCGATCTCGTCCGACAGCCGCCCAACGAGCAGCAGCACCGCGATCACGCCGGCGGCGTAGCTCGCGAAGATCACCGTGACCATCAGCTCGGAGAACCCGAACTTCTCGCGGTACAGCGAGTACAGCGGCGTCGGCAGCGTCGTCCCCATCATCGTCACCGCGAACGCATAGGCGGTCACCGCGAACGCGGCGCGGCGGCTCAGCCGGCGGGTGGCGCTGACCGACGTCACGGTCGGATCATGCCCGCTTCCGCGTCTGACTGTTCGGCAGAATGCGCCGATGCTCAGACGCCTGTTCGCCCGGCCCGGCCCGCTCGTGTACGGCACGATGGTGGTTGGAGCGGTGATGGACGCCGAGGGGATCAAGACGGAGACGTTCTCCGAGACGATCTTCGGCATCGGGCTGGCGATGGTCCTGCTGTGGCTCGCCCACTCGTACGCGTCGCTCACCGGGCACCGGCTGTCGAAGGGAGAGCACCTGACGACGAAGCTGCTCGGCCATCACCTCGCGCACGAGGCCCCGATCCTGCTCGGCGCCGTCGTCCCGCTGCTGACGGTGATCATCTGGACCGCGACCGGGGCGTCGCTGTCGGAGTCGCTTTCCGCGGGGATCTGGGCGGACGTCGCGATGATCGTGATCATCAACCTCGTCGCCGCGTTCGTCACCGAGCTCAGAGGGAGGGACCTGATCGTCCAGACCGCCGTCGGCGTGGTGCTCGGGCTCGGGATCATCTTCGTGAAGCTGATCTTCCACTGACGCGTGATCTTCCGCTGAGCGGCCGAGATTCGCGACCGTCGCGCGGTAGCGCCAATTACGCTCTGGCGATGCGCGCCTCGCCGAGCGGTACCCCGGTTGCGATCACCCGCACCGGCACCGGCCCCGAGGTGCTGCTGGTGCACGGAGGCGCGAGCCCGGCGACGACCTGGTCCGGGCTCGAGCGCCTGAGCGAGCGCTGGACGCTGGCGTTCCTTCACCGCCGCGGCTATCCGCCGAGCCCGCCGCCGCCCAGCGGCCACCAGGATTTCGAGCTCGACGCGGCCGACGTCTGTGAGCTACTCGACGGCCGGCCGCATCTGGTCGCCCACTCCTATGGCGGCGTCGCCGCCGCGATCGCCGCCACGCGCAGGCCGGACCGCGTCCGGTCGCTGACGCTGCTCGAGCCGGCCCTGTTCCTCCCGGCGGACGATCCCGAGGTCGCCTGGTTCCGCCGGATCGGCGACGAGGTCCTGGCGCACGGAATGGAGACCGACCCGGAGACGCTGCGGACATTCCTCAAGATCTCCGGCGCCCCCGTGCCCGACGAAGGTCCGCTGCCCGACGAGGTCGTCCGCGGCGTCAACCGCGCACATGGCGGCCGGCCGCCGAGCGAGGCGCACCCGCCGCTCGAAGTGATTCGCGAGGCCGGGATCCCGTCGCTCGTCGCGTCCGGCGGCCATCAGCCGGCGCTGGAGCGGATGTGCGACGCGGTCGCGGCCGAGCTCGGCTCCGGGCGCGTGGTCGCCCCCGGCGCCGGGCACTTCGTCGCCGCCGCCCCGGGCTTCGCGGCGCAGTTGGAGGCGTTTCTGGACTCCGCCGGCGCGTGACTCCGTTCATCACAGCGGGCGCCGGATTCCTGCTCGCGGTTCTGTGGTTCGACCTGATGTTCGACGTCCAAACGGTCGGAGTCCGCGGCGAGCAGCTGCCCGAGCCGGTGCTCGCCTCGATCGCCGGCTACTACGGTCGCGTCACGACCGCGGCGCGGCCGATGAACCGCCTGGTCGCCGCGGCGATGCTGCTGACGCTCGGGACGATCATCGCCCAGATCGCGCGCGGCGAGCGCGCCGCCTGGGTCGGCTGGGTTTCGCTCGTCCTCGCGGGTGTGGCGATCGTCCTTGCGGGCGCTCGCACCGTGCCCCACGCGGTCAGGCTCGGTAGCCGCCGCGACTCGCCGTCCGCGCAGACGGCGCTGGCGCGGTCGATCCTGAGCGATCACCTCGTCTGCGCCGCCGCGATCGTGGCCGTGCTTGCGATCCAGCTCTCCGGCGCCTGATTCGTCAGCCGGTGCGGGCGCCGAGCACCGCCGCCCGGAACGCCCGCTCCTCCTCGGCCAGCAGGCCGTGCGGGCTCTCGCCGCCGCGGTGCAGCAGCATCCGGCGCTTGACCTCGGCGGTCGCCGGTGCCGGGGCACGAGCGATCTGATCGAGCGCGCCACGGCCCTCCTCGATCCGCGAGATCACCCCGAGCGACAACGCCTCGTCCGCGTCGATCACCCGCCCGGTCAGACACAGGTCGGCGGCGACCGCCGGCGTCAGGCCGAGCGCCGCGGCGGCGTAGCTCGGCGGGATGAACCGCCCGAGCTCCGGAAACCCGAACTCCGCGGCCGGCGCAGCGACGCGGACATCGCAGAGCAGCGCGAGCGCGAACCCGCCCGCGACGGCGGGCCCGTTGACGAGCGCGACGGTCGGCTTCGGGCACTGGGCGAGCGCGTCGAATGCCCGCACGCTCGACTCCACGAGCGCCCGCCGGTGGGTCTCGTCGCCGCCGAACTGGGTGACGTCCATCCCGGCGCAGAACGCGGTGCCGGCGCCGGTCAGCCCGATCGCGGCGACCTCGCTGTCCCCCGCGAGCGACTCGAGCGCCTCGGCCAGCGCGATCCGCAGCTCGATCGAGAGCGCGTTGCGCTTCTCGGGGCGGTTGAGGGTTACGAGCGCAGCGGGGCCGTCGCGGTCGATCAGGACGAGCTCGGACACGCCCCCATTCCACCAACTCTCAGGGGCTTACGCGCTCGAGCGCGAACGGGCTCAAGTCGACGTCGGCCTCGCCGCGGGTCAGTAGCTGCGCCACCGCTTCACCGATCGCGGCGGAGTGCTTGAACCCGTGGCCCGAGCATGCCGAGACCAGGATCACTCGCTCGTGCTCGGGGTGGCGATCGATCACGAACCGGCTGCCGCGCGTGTTCGTGTACAGGCACGACACGCTGCGGACGGGACCCGGCCCGAGCCACGGCAGGTACGGGCCGATGCAGCGGCGGTACATCGTCTCAACCTCCTCCGGGGTGGCCGGGTGTTGGCGCCCGTCGGGAGACGTGGTGCGCTCGTAGCTCTCGGTCGCGACCTTGACGCCGCCGGCAGGGCCGTCGACCGCCGGGAACCCGTAGAAGCCGTCGAGGTGCACGAACCCGTCGGTCTTGCCACCGAGGTCCCACACGAACACCGGCATCTCGCGCAGCCGCTCGTAGCCCTGGCGGATCGGGAACCAATGCATGAGCTGGCGATGGACGGCGAACACGCCGCGGCCGGCTTCGAACAGGTCGGTGATCCAGGGACCGGCGCACACGACCAGCCGGTCGGCGACGTATGCCCCGGCATCGGTCTCCACGCGCACGCCCGTGGCGCCCGCGGTCCATCGGACGACGGTCTCGCCAAGCCGCAGCCGGGCGCCGTGGTGCCGGGCGAGCTCGAGCTGGCCCCGGACCGCGGCTTCCGGGCGGACGTATCCGGCTTCCGGCTCGTAATAGCCCTCCAACTCGGGTCCGGTCGCGAACATCGGAAACCGTTCGGCCAGGTCCCCGGCGCGCAGGTCCTCGTGCGCGATCCCGTACCGGCTCGCGCACGCGCGAGTGCGCGTAAGGAACTCAGCGCCGGACGTAGCGAGTACCACGCCGCCGGTGATCGTCAGCAGCTCGACGCCGGCCTGCTGCTCGATCTCCCTCCACAGCTCATGGGATCGGCGAACGAGCGGGACGTACTCCTCGCCCTCGCCGATCGCGAGCCGCGTGATCCGCGTGTCGCCGTGCGTCGATCCGTAGGGGTGCGGCGGCTCGAACCGGTCGATGCCAAGCACCGACGCGCCGCGCGCGGCGAGCTGAAAGGAGGCGGCACTGCCCATCGCGCCCAGCCCGAGGACGATCGCATCGGCGGCTTGGTGGCTGCCCATGCGCGAGGCCGTGCCGCTACTTGTTGATCGCCACCCGGCGGCCTGCGGTCACCTTTACGACGTTCCCGCCGCCGTCGAGGATTGCACCGAACGCCTCGGCGAAGATCGCTCGGTGGGCCGCGATCGCCGCCCGCAGCTTGCCGAGCTGCTTGCCGTTGAACTGGATCGGGATCGGCTTACGCTTGTTCCGTCGGAGCCTGAACGTCTTTGACTGGACCGTGAACGAGCTGCCCCCGTGGATCGAGACGACCGCGAACGCCGCTGCCCGGCACGCGTCCGAGCACGCCATCGCGACGAGGATCTTGTGGCTGCGGACCGGACGCTGGCCACGCGGGACCGACAGCGACACGTTCGGAATCTTCGGCAGGATCCCGACGACCGCGTGGTCGAAATTCGCGACGTCGAGGCTCCCCCAGCCGGACGCATCGTCGTACCCGGGACCGGCGCTGCAGCAGCCGAGCGGCTCGCCGTTGCCCTGGATGAACGGCCCCACGTCGTTGCTGAACTGAAGGACGTCGTTGAAGATGCTGCTCCTCGCGCCCGAGCGGCCGAGCACGTACAGCAGCGGGTTGAGCTGGCCGACGAACTGCTTTCCCTGACGGTGCAGATCCTGATTGACCAGCGCGATACCGCCGGCGAGTAGCGGCGTCGCAGCGCTGGTGCCGCCGACCGTCTGCCACGGGATCGGCGAGTGCGCGTTGATGCAATCGGGCCGGGCGGTGCAGAAGGTGGCGTAGCCGGGGGCGACGTCGGCGAGCGCGGAGACGTCCGGGACCTCGCGATGGTTGATCGCGACCGTGCCGTTCTGGTAGCTCGGACGCGAGAACAGCTGGCTGACACCGCCGCCGCCCGCCGCGCCCGGGTCCTGGTTGGTGTCGTCCCAGACGATCTGCTGCTGGATCTGATTCGCCGGGTTCAGCAGCAGGTTGGTGCCGCCGACGGACGTCACCCACGGCGAAGAGCCGGGATACGAGACCGCGAGCGAGTCCTGCGGGTTCCCCCGGGGGTCGACGCACGCCGACGAGCCGGAGTCTCCGCTCGCCGCGAGCACGGTGATCCCGGTCGCGGCCATCAGGCTGAACTCGCGCTCGGCCGCCTCGACCGACGCGCCGCCGTCGGCGAACAGCGAGTTCTCCTCGCACAGCCCGAGCGAGATCGAGATCACCTGCGGCTTCGCGTTGGGCGTGACGAACGGCTGCACGACCGCGCGCAAGAGGCTCGCGGTGTCGGCCCGGTTCTCGAACACCTCGATCTCGTTGAGGTCGGGAACGATCCCGTCGAGCACCTCGAGGTCGAGCGTCGTCTCGGCGCCTGGCGCGAGCGGATGGCTGAGGCCGCCCAGGTAGGTGGCGATCGCCGGCACGTCGAGCCCGAAACACCTGGCGTACGTCTGCACGTCCGATAGCCGGAACCCGTCGATCTCGATCAGCGCGACGCGCTCGCCCTTGCCCGCGAGATGGGCGGCGCGCAGCGGGTCGAAGTCGTAGGCGGTCAGGTACTGGTTGGGGGTGAAGCCGAGGCTCCCCCGGCCCGCGGCGCATCCGGACGCGGTTCCGCTCGTCGGCAGGATCGACGACGGCTGCGACGCGGCGGCATGCGCGGCCGCCGGACGGGCGAGATGCTGCGGGTGGCTGCCGAGAACCGGCTGCGTGTCGAGTCCGACGACCCCGTTGACGAGCCCGCGGAGGGCCGGCGGGATCGTCACGCGAGCCTGCGGTGCGACGAACCGCGCGCCCCGGGCCTCGAACCGCGCGAGCCGGGTCTGGAACAGGCGCTCCGCGGCGACGGCGTTGAACGTCGCCTCCGCGAGCATCCCGGTCGGGTCGACCGTCGCGTCGCGCGCGCCCTGCGACCGCAGGTAGGCGAGCACCCGAGACCGGGTCGCCGGGGTCGCGCCGAACCGCGCCGCCAGCTCGGGGACAGACTCGTATTGCGCGTACAGCTGCGAGCCGGGGGTTGACACCGCCCGCGCGAACGCGGCGAGGCCGACGCCGTCGGCCTTCAGGGGGAACACGAGCTGGAGCTGCTGCGCCGGCGAGACGCCGCCGACCCGCGCGGCTCCGGCCAGAGGTCCGGCGGCGAACGCAGGGGATGCCCAAAGTGCCGCGCCGGCAGTCACGGCCAACGTCGCCGCCAGGCACTTGATCGTGCGCCCCATTGCGATACCCCTTCCGTTTACGATGGCCCCGCGGCAAATTCTGGCAGAGCGGGTTATGGGAAACAACGACTCCCGAAGCTTTCTGTCGCTGCGGTCTCCTTGCTGGCCGCCGCTGTGCTCGCGCTCGCCGCGGTGTTCGTCGCGCGGGGCGGTTAGCCCACAGCCGGCAGCGGCTGCCAGGCGATCCCGAGGTCGGTGCCGCCGGCGTCGAGCGAGGGAGTCGTCCACAGCGGCGTGACCCGGCCGCCGGCCGCCGGAACCCTCACCACGTAGGGGTCGCCCTCGGGGTCGTAGTACGCGGGCGCGAACGCGATCTCCTTGCCGTCCGGCGAGAACCTCGGGTAGCCGGCGTACTGGAGCGGGTGACGCCGCCGCTGGCCAGGGAACGAGCCGAGCACCTGTCGCGCGTGGCTGCCATCCGAGCGCGCTTCGTGCAGCGTCTGCTTAGCCCCCGACAGGTAGACGATGCTCCGCCCATCGGGCGAGAAATCAGGAAATCCGCCGTTGCGAATCAGCGGCCGCGCGGTGCCGCCGTCGATGCCAACGACCCAGATGCCGCCGTGATGGTCGAACAGAACCTTGCGGCCGTTCGGCGAGACGACCGGGTCGGCGCCCAGCACGCTCGTGACGACGCGGACCTCGCCGCCGGTCAGGTCGCTGGTGACGATCTCTCCGTGGGGAGGCGGGCTGTCCTCGGGGCCGGCGGTGGCCGAGCGGACGAACACCAGCCGCTTGCCGGACGGTAGGAAGCTCGGCTCGAAATAGTTCTGCTTGCCCGCGGGGTCGGTAATCGTCGTCGGGCTCGAGCCGTCGGGAGCCGCGATGATCAGTTCCGAGGTCGTAGCCGGAGCGGCCGGCGGAGTCAGTGGCACCTCGTCGTAGACGATCTCGGTCCCCTTCGGGGAATACTGCGGATGGGCGTACACGGGGCAGCCGTCGAGGCTCGAGCACTCGACGATGTTCTTGCCCGCGGATTTCTTCGTCCACGGGAGGTCCACGACCGCGTACTCCGCCTCCTCGTGCGCGCCCTGATCGTTGTCGAGCCACGCGGTCGAGAGCTGGCCGTTGCGGCCGGCGAACGTTGCCCCGGCCGGAGCAGCGCCGATCGCTAGCGACCCCAGGCACGCCACGGCTACTGCCACCCACGTCTTCATGCGCCCCATCTGTTGTGAGCGTAGCGGGTGGTCAGATCGGTGACAGGGGGAGGGCCGCCGTCAGCGCGTCGAGCGCGCTCGCCTGGCTCGCCGCCGACGGTCCGCTCGCGGTCGACCGATCGCCGAGGAGCGGTGACGCCCAGCGGAAACCGAACTGACAACTCGACGGCGAGCTGCAGTCGGCGGCGCCGCCGCTCAGGCCGTTCGCGACGATCGCCCGAGCCTGAGCTCGGATGAAGCCGCGGTATGCGGTGCTTCCCGTCGCCGCTGACCAGCCCGACACCGCCTGGATGAAGATCCCCTTGTACGCCGGGAGATCGAGCGGGTTCGGGACCCGCGCGCAACCGTCGGGCACGCCCTCGCACCGCTCCTGCAGCACGCCGCCGCGCATCAGGCCGCTCGCTCGGCTCAGCGTGTAGCTGAGGAACCTCCGTGCCTCGTGGAGCAACGATGGCGCGTGCTCGGCCGACCCCAACGTCACGAGCGCCTCGGCGACTTCTCCCTCCGTGTACGTCATCGGCCAGCCGACCCGCTGCGTGCAATCCCTACCCAATCGGTCGTAGACGGTGCCGGCCCGCAGATCGATCAGTCGCTTCGCCCGGAGCCACGTCAGAGCCGACCGCGCCTCGGCCAGCCAGTGTGCGGCGAGCGCCGGGTTGGCGAACACGCCCGCCCGGCGGAAGGTGAAGAGCTCGCCGGCGAGAGACGCGTACTCGGCGTTCGCGATCGTGTCCGGAGGCGACCTCAGGCGCCAGGAGATCCCTCCACACCGGCGTGGCGCGTCGCCCACGGCGTGGGCGTCCCATTCGGACAGACGCAGGAACGTGCTCGCTTGCCGAATTTCGTGGCGGAACCGCAGCTCGTACCGTGCCGCCTCGAGCCACGCGAGTCCCCACCAGGCTGTGTCGTCGAGATAGTTGTTGACGAAGTTGGTGCTCGCGGCGGCGTGGGGCGTCAGCACGTTGCGTGCGTACGTCGCGAGGATGACTCGCTGGTACGCCGGCTCGACGTCGTCCGTCCGCTCCAGGTAGCGAATGAGCGTCCTCAGCGCCAACGCGGACTGCCACCAGTGCGGCTTGATGTCGCTACTCCACCAGAGCCCGTGATCCGCGTCCCACGCGACCGGGCTGTCGTCGCCGTGCGCGCCGATCAGCTCCGCGATCCCACGGCTGGCTACGACCTCGACCGAAGGCACGTGGCGTGCCGCCAACCGCGCGTGCGAGAGCGCGTCGCCGCTGCTGGCGATCACGACCCATGCCGACGCGCCGGCGGCAAGCGCGAGCGCCGATGCCCTGGCGAATCTGGAGAGCCCCGGTCGCACGAGTCGGGGTAGCGTGCCAGCGTCAGCCGGCGAGCGGCGATCCGCTCAGCCCGCCGGCAACCCCGGCTGCTCGAGCTCCTGCTCGGTGCAGTTGAGCGACGGCGGCACCGTTCCGGGCCGGTACGCCGCGACCGCGCTGTGGGGCTTGACCTGGAAGCCGAGCGCCTGCGCGTTGCTCTGCGACAGCCGCTCGACGTCCGAGCCGAATACCGGCGAGATCGTGAAGAACCACTCGTCGGACGTCGAGCACTGGAGCGCGCCGTTGTAATCGGACAGCTCCTCGACGTACCCGAGCTGGTCCTGGGCGAGCCCGAAGATGAACGAAACGGGCGCGCTGACGTTCTGGTTCAGCGAGAACTTGATCGACGGGTACGGCTCGCCCGGCACCCCGTAGAACGGGAGGTTGCCGATCCGCAGCGTCGTCACCGGCGAGATGAACACGTCGCCCGCGCCCCACGGGGGCGTGATCGCGCGGTCGATCTTGTAGCCGCCGAGCGGCGACGGAGTTGGCCGGCTCGGCGCCCGCGACGAGCAGGATCGGGTTCGTGTTCTCGACGCGGACCTTGCGCTCGGTGCCGCCGACAGTCGGGTCGGTGAGCCAGAGGCCGCGGCCGGCCCGCGACCGCGCCGATCGCCTGGCGCGCGACGGCGTTGCCGTAGATGTCGGCCGGGTAGTTGTCGTCGGTCGCCGCCGACGTCGGGTCGACGGTGGCGTCCGTGTCGCCCGCCGGAACCCTCGCCGGCCAGGAGTGACCGACGGCGCCGACGGTGACGATCGCGACCGATCCCGGGTACCCGTACTTCGCGCCGGGCTGGGTGTCCTGCTCGTCGCTCTCGAGGTACGTCGCGGTCGCGCCCGGCCAGTCGGGCGAGATCTTGTTGAGCGGGCCGTACACGGTCGGGTGCGTCGAGTAGTTGACGAGCGTCGCGATCACCCGCGAGCTGTGCGGCGCGACCGCCTGCAGCACGCGCAGCTGCTGGTCGATCGGGTAGTCGGCGTTGTCGCCGGTGTCGGTGTCGTCCGTGTCCGAGCCGAACGTGTGCGAGAAGCCGGTCATGTTCGCGGTGCCGACGTGCAGGTTCGCGGGCTGCTCGTTCTGGACCGCGGTCGTGATCGCGCTCTCCATCTGCCGCGTCACGAACGCGAAGTACGCGTCCGGCACCCCACCCCACACGCCGATTTCGTCGGGGCCGTTGTGGCTGTGCGTCGCCTGCAGGATGATGTGGCTCGCCGGGATCCCGAGCTTGCTCTGGATCGCGTTCTCGACGTCGCGGAAGCCGTACGGCCCCTGCTGGTAGGCGACCGAGTAGCCCTGCGAGTCGATCACACCGATCACCGCCTGGTTGCCGTGCCGGTCCCGGACCGCGATCGCGCGGAAGTAGATGTGGCGAAGCACCGCGGTCGCCTTGTGGACCGGTCCGATCCCGTACCCGCCGAGGTAGAAGTCGGTGAGATCGGTCGGCGTGACGTCGGCCTTGGCGGCGCCGACGAAGAAGGTGGCGGCCTTCGGCGCCACGGGCTTCGGCGCCGCGGGCTTCGGCGCACGGGCCCCCGCAGGCCCGGCGCCGCCCGCAAACGCGACGCATACCAGCGCGCACGCGACCAACGCGCGGAGGATGCGCCTCTCTCCCTGGACCGGAAGCACTTCATCTGACTGAACGTTCGTGGCGGCGGGAACTTGCGAGGCTAGAACGACCACATCGCGACAAAGCGCCCGACGCCGGCGGCGACGAGGAGCGAAATGGTCGCCATAGCGACCACAACGCGACAAGTGCGGCGGCGCGCCCGGAGCTTTGGAGCGATCTGGTCGCTGCCGCGCTAGCCGTAAGCCCGCGCGTACCCGGCGAGCGGCGGCTCGGCCGCGACCCCCGAGTGGTCGGCGAACGCGACCGCCGCCTCGCCGTACAGGAACGCGTTGCCCGCGAGTACGCCCGGGGCAGTCGTATACGGCATCGTCGCCTGCAGGCACGCCCCACGGCTCACGCGCCCCGGGTTCGCCGGCCCGGTGTGCGTCATCGCGTCGAGCACGAGCTCCCACACGACCGGGTCCGACAGCAGCCCGGCGTGGTGGACGACGCGGCCTGGACAGATCGACTGGATCGCGACGTTGGCGGTGTTCGAGCCACCCTGCAGAGGCGCGGTGCTCGACGGCTCCACCAGCTCGTCGGTCTGCGAGTAGATCTGCGTGTACCCCGTCGCACCCGGTGCCTCCGAGACCGAGTTCAAGGCCTTCAAGAAGTGCGAGCCGCTCGCCATCTGCCATACGGCAGGCCAGCAGTTGCCGCTGTCCGCGCACGCGTCGGCCGCGTAGATCCCGTGGTTCGGGCTCGCGAGGTCGATCAGGTCGGCGGTGTCGGCGCGCGCCGCAGTCCACCAGCGCATCGCCCACCTCCCCTCCATCCCACCCTGGCTGTGCGTGATCACGGTCAGCCGCCGGTGCGTGAGTGCGTGGATCCGCTCGATCGCGTAGACGACATATTCCGCGGAGACCTGGATATCGCCGAGCGCGCGGTCCGGGAGCGTCACCGCGCACCAGTCGTATCCCGACGGTCCCAGCGCGAGCTCGTAGTTCCAGCCCCAGCTCTCGTCCGCGTTCAGTCCGGTGCCGTGGACCAGGAGCACGGGGTTGCGGTCGGGATGCGCGAACTGCGCGGGGCACTGGAGCGACGCGCGCAAGGCGCCCGCGGGAACGTCGAGCGCGGGGTCGGCCGAAGCCGCCGCGGGGATCGCGAGCGCCAGCACGGCGACCGCCGTTGCGAGCGCGGCCCTCAGCACGATCCGTTGCACCCGCCCCAATTGATCGGGCTCGTCGGGAGCGCGCTCGCCGGCGCGGCCAGCAGCGTGATCGACGAGCGGCCAAGGTCGATCGAATAGACGCCACCGGCGAGCCGAGCGACCTGCACCGGCGAGGGCTGGAGCGCGGTGTCCCCGCTCGTCAGCTCCACCCGCAGGCTGTCGCCGGGAGCGACCCGGGCGACGGTCGGGTACACCTCGATGTCGAACCGCGCCGCCTGTCCCGCGACCAGATCGCTGGCGCTCGCCGACGTGTACGGGTGCCACGGCAGGACCATCCGCCCGTCGTCGAACCAGCTCAAGCGCGCGTCGACCGTTCGCAGCGAGCCGAGCAGCGCGCCACTCGAGATCGGCTGCGAGCTGCCGTCCGGGTGCACGACCTCGACGTTCGCGACCAGCTCCGCATCGGTGCTCGTGCTCGTCAGCGACACGCTCACGTCGATCGGGCCCGCGATCGTCGTCGCCGAAGTGAACGGCGGGCTCGTGTACGTGACCGCGCCGGCCCGGGTGGTCGCGTCGTTGTCGGCGCACGGGTCGCCGGACCCGCCCGCCTCCGCGATCGCGTATGCCGGGAGCCCCGTGCTCCACTGATCGGTGCCGGCGTTGCACGGGCTGCGCGCGTCGGACCACGGGAGCGCCGCGGTCCCGGAACCGAGCGAGAACGTGTGCGCCGTGGTCCGCGCGACCGGCCACCGCGACGCATCGATCCACCGGTTCGCGCCAAGCTCGAACACGTGCAGCGGCGTCGCCGTCCGGTCGATCCCGTCGTCGATCCCCTTCAGCCACCGGTCAAACCAGGCGAGCTGGAGCTGCTGGAAGGTCAGCCCCATCGTCGCCGGGTTGTGGAACCACGGCCCGATCACGGCCTGGTATCGCGGCGTGGCTTGGATCCGCGGAGTCATCGGCGGCGAGCCGGCGGCTGAAACGCCCGGGCCGCCGTGGAGCCGCGAGAACGCGTTCTGGAAGCCGGCGTAGTCGAGCACGGCGCCGCGCTGGTAGACGTCGTGCCAGCCGCTCACGAGCAGCGCCGGGATTCCGTTGCGGACGATCCGGTCGAGGTACTGCGATGGCGCGCGCTGGGTCCAGAAGTCGTTGTCGAACGCGCGCGGCCCGCCGGTATCGACCTCGGCGTACAGCTGCGCGTCGAACGATGCGAGCGTCGCGGCCCTCGAGGCCGGATGGTTCACGAGCGCCTGCGGGTTCTGCTGCGGCTCGTCGGGCGGCGCGGTGACCATCGACGCCCGGAGTCCCTCCCACACGCCGGCGAACTCGACGTTCGAGATGCCGCCGCCGAACACGAGGTCGCGGTACAGGTCGTTGCCGACGGTCGACGGGATGATCGCCTTCACCGGCGAGTGCGGGCCGCCGAGCGCCGCGGTGAAGATCTGGTTCAGCCCGACGTACGACGAGCCCGCGAGCCCGACGTTTCCGGTCGACCCCGCCAGGCTCGCGGCCCAGCGGGCGAGCTCGACGCCGTCCTCGCGCTCGCGCGGGCCGAATAGCGAGAAGTCGCCGTCCGAAGAGCCGGCGCCGCGCACGTCCGCGACGACGTCGATGTACCCCCGCTGCACCAGGTACGGGTAGTAGCCGTCGCCGCCCATCCCCTGCCCCATCGACATGGTCGTGACCGCCGACCGCTTGCCGTAAGGGGTCTCGGACATGATCACCGGGAACCGACCCGGGGCATTCGCGCCACCGGAGAGCGTCGGCCGGTAGACGTCGACCGCGAGCCGGACGCCGTCGGACATCGTCACCATCTGCTGCACGGGCTGCGAGACGCCGTACGTCGCCGGCTCGGCGTGCCACGGGCCGTCGGCTGCCGCTGCCGCCGGAAGCGCGAGCGCGCAGACGAACGCGGCGCACAGCGCCACGAGTGCAGAGCACCTGGATCGTGCCTCCCTCACCGCAACACCTATAAATACCGAGATCTCGCCCCCCGTGCTCCGCTTCGCCTTCACCGAACTGACCGACCCTGAGCTCTCGCTCCAGGCCTCGGTGCGCGAGTTCCTCGCGGCCGAGCTACCGCGCGGCGAGTTCACGCCCGGGCTAGGAATGGCGGCGCCGCGCGACCAGGAGTTCTCACGCAAGCTCGCCGACCGAGGTTGGCTCGGAATGGCCCTACCGACCGAGTTCGGCGGCCGCGGCGGCACCGCGGTCGAGCGGTTCGTGGTCACCGAGGAGCTGCTGCGGTGGGGCGCGCCGGTCGGGTTTCACTGGATCGCCGATCGGCAGACCGGGCCGATGATCGCGCGCTTCGGCACCGAGGAGCAGAAGCGCCGCTTCCTCCCCGGGATCTGCCGCGCCGAGATCGCGTTTTCGATCGGGATGAGCGAGCCCGAGGCGGGCAGCGACCTTGCATCGGTCAAGACGCGCGCCGAGCGAGTCGAAGGCGGCTGGAACATCACCGGCACGAAGATCTGGACCGGCGGCGCGCACCTGAACGACTGGTTCGTCGTTCTCTGCCGGACCTCCGAGGAAGAAGATCGCCACGCGGGGCTGTCGCAGCTGATCGTCGATCTGAAGTCCACGGGCCTCACGGCCACCCCGATCCCGTACATGGACGGCAACGCGTTCTTCTGCGAGGTGACGCTCGACGAGGTGTTCGTCCCGGACGAGCTCGTGCTGGGGGCAATCGGCTCCGGGTGGGCGCAGAACACTTCGGAGCTCGCGTTCGAGCGCGCCGGGCCGGAGCGGTGGCTGTCGGAGTACCTGCTGGTCGAGCAGTACCTGCGCGAGGGCCGCTGCGCTGACGCCCGCGCCCACGAGGTGCTCGGCGACGCGCTCGCGGAGTGGTGGGGGCTCCGCGCGCTGTCGCTGTCGGTCGCACGCCTGATCGACGCCGGCGAGGCACCCGCGGCGGAGTCGGCGCTGGTCAAGGAGCTCGGGACCCGGTTCGAGCAGCGGGTGCTCGACGCGGTCTGGGAGCTCGTCGATGTCGAGCCCGAGCTCGAGTGCGGATCGGAGTTCGAGCGGCTGCTCGCCGCATCGATCCTGATGGCGCCGTCATACACGATCCGCGGCGGCACCAACGAGATCCTGCGGTCGGTGGCCGGAAGGGCGCTCCAGGGATGAGCGCTTTGTCCACGCTTCGCAAGGAAGAGCCGTCGCCCGAGCTCGAGCTCCAGGCGTTCGGCGGGATCGTGCCGGTGCCGTGGGCCGGCCGCGATCAGGTCAGCCTCGACGGGTTCGACGTGTCGGGAACCGTCGGACGCGTGCCGTGGGCGCAGCAGGCATCGACCGTTGCGCTGGCGCTCGACGGGACCGTCTACCTGGTCGGGCTCGAGGGCGCAGATATCCGGCCGAGATACAACCTCGCCGGCGAGGAGCGCGACACGGTCGTGTTCGACTGCGCCCAGGCGCGCGCCGCGAAGGACCTCGAACCGGACTCGCTGCTCGTGCACGGCGCGCTCGTACGGGTCGCGATGATGGCCGGGGCGCTCGAGCGGGTCAGCGCGATCGCGCTCGAGTACGCGCGCGAGCGCGTCCAGTTCGGTCGCCCGATCGGCCGCTTCCAGGCGGTCCAGGCGCACCTCGTGACGATCGCGCAGCAGGCGGCGCTCGTGGGCGTCGCCGCGGACGCCGCGATCGAGCGCGAGCGCCCGTTCGAGATCGGCGCGGCGAAACTGCTCGCGGGCCGGGCAGCTGTCACCGCCGGCCGCGCGGCGCATCAGGTCCTCGGCGCGCGCGGCGTCACGCTCGAGCATCCGCTGTCGCTCGACACGCGCCGGCTGTGGTCGTGGCGCTCGGAGTACGGCGACGACCGTTACTGGAGCAAGCGGCTCGGAACCGCCGCGATCCACTGCGGCGCCGACCGGCTGTACCCGACGATCACGGCCGGATCGAAGGTGCTCGACGCGTGAGTGTGGGGATCGCCCACGAAGCCCATGGCTCGCCGACGGATCGGCCGCCGCTGCTGCTCACGCACGGCTACGGCCAGAGCGGGCGGATGTGGGAGCCGAACGTCCCCGCGCTCGCGCGCGACCGGCTCGTGATCACGTGGGACCTACCGGGCCACGGCGAATCCGAGGAGCGCGCCGAGTACTCCCATCGCGAATGCCTCGCGACGATCGGGTCGCTACTCGACGGGACAGGGGCCGAGCGCGCCGTCCTCGGCGGGCAGTCGCTCGGCGGGTTCCTGTCGCTGGGGTTCGCGCTCGAGCACCCCGACCGGGTGGCCGCGCTCGTGCTCGTCGACGCAGGCCCCGGCTTCCGCGACGACGAGGCGCGCGAGCGGTGGAACGACGCCGCCCGCGGCCGCGACGACGGCCCGGTCCACGAGCTGCTCGTCCAGCACGACGGACGCGTGTTCGAGGGTCTTGATGCGATATCCGCGCCGACGCTGGTCGTCGTCGGCTCCGAGGATGCGCTGTTCCTGCCCGCATCGGAGGTGATGGAGCGCCGGATCCCGGGCGCGCGGCGGGTCGTGCTCGAGGGCGCGGGCCACATGGCGAACGCCGACGCCCCAAACGAGTTCAATGCCGCGGTGAGCGAATTCCTGGAGGAACTGTGAGCGAAGAGGTAACAGTCGAGCTGCGCGAGGACCACGTCGCTGTCGTCGAGTTCGACCGGCCGCCCCACAACTTCTTCGACGCGGCGCTGATCGAGCAGATCGCGGACGCGTACGAGCAACTCGACGGCGATCCCGGCTGCCGCGCGATCGTGCTGTGCTCGGCCGGCAAGCACTTCTGCGCGGGGGCCAACTTCGCAGCGAAGAACCCGGCCGAGGGCGGCCACCTGTACGACCAGGCAATCCGGCTGTTCACGTTTGCGACCCCGGTCGTGGCGGCGGTCCAGGGAGCGGCGATCGGCGGCGGGCTCGGCGTCGCGCTGTCCGCGGACTTCCGCGTCGCGAGCCCGGAGTCGCGGTTCAGCGCAAACTTCTCCCGGCTGGGGATCCACCACGGGTTCGGGCTGACCGTCACGCTGCCGCTCGTCGTGGGCGAGCAGCGCGCGCTCGAGCTGCTCTACACCGGGGAGCGGGTCCGCGGCGACGACGCGCACGCGATCGGCCTATGCGACCGACTCGTGCCGCCAGACGAGCTGCGGCCCGCCGCGATCGCCCTCGCGGCGCAGATCGCCGCCGCCGCCCCGCTCGCGATCCGCTCGATCCGCCGGACGATGCGGGGCGGGCTCGCCGAACGGGTGCGCGCCGCCACCGCACACGAGCTCGAGGAGCAGGGCAAGCTGTTCGGAACGGCCGATTTCGCCGAGGGGGTCGCCGCGAGCGGCGAGCGGCGCGAGCCGGTGTTCAAGGGCGAGTAGCCTTTCTCCCGCTCGAAAGGGCATGCGTCACGGATCGATAAGAAGGGGCGACGGGATGAAACGCACTTTGGGGAGCGCAATCTGCGGACTGCTGCTGTTCGCGCTGACGGGCACGGCCGGCGCGGCCACTACCGCCGCCCCCACCCTCGGCCCCGTCAAGCACGTCTCCGCCAACGGCATCCGGATCGGCTACCGCACCGGCGGGAGCGGGACGACGCTGATCATGGTGATGGGCCGCTCCGGAACGATGGCGGAGTGGGACCCGCAGCTGATCAAGCAGCTGATCCGCAATCACCGCGTCGTGATCTTCGACAACCGCGGGATGGGCACATCGAGCCACAACTACTCGGCCAAGAAGGTCACCGTCCCGCTGATGGCCAAGGACACGCTCGCGCTCGCGTCCGCCCTCCACATCGGGCGCTTCGAGATCATGGGCTGGTCGATGGGGGGCGAGATCTCGCAGCAGGTCACGGTCGACGCCCCGAGCCGCGTGCTGAAGGTCGTTCTGTGCGCCACCTCAGCTGGCGGCCCGACCGAGAAGCTTCCGAGCAAGCCGGTCCAGAAGATCATGAGCCAGCCGAACCTGCCGGCAACGGAGCTGCTCGCGCTCAGCTTTCCGCCGACGCGCGCGGGGGTGAGAGGCGTGACCGACTACTTGACCCGCGTCTGGGCTCAGTACGTGCATGACCACCTGCCGAAGGACAGCTTCACCGCCAGCTCGGAGGGCAGCGCCGGCCAGGCGAACGCCCGCAAGCAGTGGACCTCCTCGAAGGGCGGCGTCTACAACGACCTGCCGACGATGACCCAGCACGTGTTGATCATGTGGGGAAACCTCGACGTGATCGATCCGCCGGCCAACGACAGGACGATCGCCGCGCGGCTGCGCAACGCGACGACGAAGGTCTTCACGGGCGCCGGCCACGCGTTCCTGTTCCAGGACGCGCAGCAGGTCGGTCGCACCGCCGACGCGTTCCTCGGCTGAGCGCCCGCCGCGGCCGAAACCGGGGGCCGGGTCGGGAAGCGTGCGCTACTGCCTCAAGGTCCTGCGGTGACCGTCCGGCCGCACCCCGCGAGCGTGATCCGCACGGGCCCGTCGGTCTTCACGTCGAGGCTCGCGCGGCAGTCCACGTGCGCCCGCGCGGGATCCACCGTCACCGCCGCCAGGTTCGTCGTCGTCAGCTCGATCGCGTCGGACCTCGGCGCCGCCGGGACCGAGCCCCACGTCTGGGCCTGGCTGACGTAGGCGAGCGCGGGGAGCATCCCGCCTGTGACCGTGCCGACCCCGCGTTGGGTTCCCGACGGGACGGCGTCGCCGGTGCCGAAGCCGTGCGAGACCGCGTCGACGGACGCGATCGACCCCGCGGTCCGCGGCCGCATCCCGGAGACCCAGTAGGCGTGGTCGGCGACGACGCCGTCAGCCGGCACATCCAACGCAGGGTCGACCGAGTAGCTCACGTGCGCCGGGTTCGAATCGAGCGGATCGCTCGCGAGGAACGCCGCGGCCGGCCCGTACTCGTCGTTGAGCGCGAACGTGTTGTGCTCGCCGGGCGCGAACTCGTCGAGCTCGTAGCGGTAACCGAGGCCGTCGAGCGTCTTGGCCGTCTGCTCGGGGCCGGCGATCGGCACCTCCTCGTCGGCGACCATGTTCCACATCCGGATCGGGAGGTTGCGGAGATTGCCGAGCATGCTCGTCTGGTCGGTACCGGAGATCGAGAACGCCTTGCCGAACAGGTCGGGGAACTGCTCGCCGAGCTTGAACGTCCCGATCCCGCCCATCGAGTATCCGGTGACGGCGGCGCGACCCGGGTCGAGGCGGTAGTGCGCGGCGACGTCGGCCCATGCCTCGAACACGTCGGCCTCGGCCAGGCCCGTGTAGTCGCCGTCGGGCGCGCGCGATTCCGGTGTCACCACGATCGATCCCGGACCGGCATCGGCGAACTCCGACTGGTTGCGGCTCGAGAGATACAGGTTGTAGTTGGTGAACAGGGCGTGCAGCAGCAGCGTCAAGCCGTAGCCGCGCGCCGGTGGCGGCGTCGACGGAACGTAGATCGCGTACGGCTCGAGCCGTCCCTGGTACTCGCACTTCATCGCGCCGCTCGTGCAGCTGCCCCCGTAGTCGACGCCCTGCGCGGGCTCGAAGTGGCTGGCCATGATCCGGTCCATGGGGCCGGTCCGAGGGACCCCGCTGTCGTCGGTGACGCCGGCACGCAGCTTCGCGAAGTCGACGAACGCCGCGAGCGAGCCGATGTCGCCGGCGGCGAGTGCCTGGCCCTGGTCGGCGTCGCGCCAGAAGGTCGGGCTCTGCGCCGCGGCCGGGACGCTCTCCAGCTCGTGCAGGTCGGTCATCGGCTCGTGCGTGCGGAACGCGACGTTGAAGAACGCAGGCGGATTCTGGGCGCTGCCGGCGCCGCCGGGCGTCGTCGCACTGGCGGTCGGGCCGGGCAGCAGGTAGCGGTGCGTCGCCTTGTCCCACAGCCCGACGCCCATCTCCATCCGGACGGTGCGCTTGCCCGGGTTCCAGTCGCTGTTCGGGACGTCGACCTCGATCTGCCGCCGGCGGGTGTCGACGATGACGTTCGGGCTCGTGGCGCCGAGCGGACCGCCCGTGCCCGACGCCTGGATGTCGGCGACCATCCGCTTGCCGGCCGCGTCTGGATGCACGGTCAGAAACGCATCCGCGGGCGCGCTGAGGTTCGCCCCGTACGGAAACGCCTGCGGCGATCCCTCGCTTCCGCCGAGCGCGATCGTGAACGCGACCAGCGTTGGGTCGTGCATCGTGTTGAGCGTGACCCGGAAGGCCGTCGCGCGCGCCAGCGGCTTGACCCGGAACTCGACGAGGTCAGCCGCGTTGTTCGCGTACGCGGGGTTGGTCGGGTATGTGTAGGTGCCGTTGGGCTGTGAGAAGGTCGCGCTGGTGATCCGTGGGTCGCTCGGGTCGGGCTGCTCATGAGCGCCGTGGTCGTCGTACAGGAAGTCCTGATAGAGGAACTCGCCGTTCCGGTAGGCCTCGGCACCGGACACGAGGATCGGCTTCGCGCGCCAGACGCTGTTCGGAGCGTTGTCGAGCTCCGGCGCGTCGGCGAGCGGCGCGTACAGGATCGCGGGACCGGGCCGCGGTCCCGGGCCGCCCGCGAGGGAGCTCGCGCTCGCGGCGGGCGCGGTGAAGAGCGCGCACGACAGCGCGCAGATCAATCCGGCTCTTGCTGGTCCCATTGCCACCGAACGTTCGGGGCGGCCGTCGCTTTCACGCAACTCCCCCGCGGGCACGGAGTTAATGCGGGCGGGAGGTGAACGACGGATGACCCGACGTCGAGCGCGAGCAGCTCTGAGCCTATGCCCGGTGTTGCCGTGCTTGCTGTTCGGTTCGGTCGCGACGCCCAGCGCCGCGGCCGCCAAGCCTCGAGCGCCGACCGCGACGATCGCCGCCGCTCCGAATCCCTCCGTCCCCGGTCAGCTCGTCAAGATCACCGGCCGGCTGACGGGGCCGCGCCACGGCCACGCGCTTGTCCTGTTGTGGCGCAAGCTGCCGGGCTCGAAGCGGTTCCATCCGACCGAGGGGACGCGGACCGACCGCTCCGGGAACTACTCGATGACGGCCGCGATCGACGGCAACCGCTGGTGGTACGTGACGGCGGCCGGCGCGCAGAGCCGCACGGTGCACCAGCGGGTGCCCGCGCTGATCAGCCTGATTCCGTCCGACACGCGGGCGGCGCCCGGCGATCAGGTGCGGTTCAGCGGCGACGTGTCGCCCTCACACGCGGGCGCGCAGCTCGTGCTGGAGCGGCTCGGACCCGGTGGCTGGCAGCCGGTCGGGCAGGGAGGCATCGACCGGCAATCGAGCTTCTCGATCGGCTACGCGTTCCCGGCCGAGGGCACGTACCAGATGCGGGCGTATCTGAAGTGGGGCGCCCACAACATCAACTCGTACTCGCTGCCGATCCCGATCCAGGTGAGGGGGATCTTCAAGATCAAGCACGTCGTGATCATCATGCAGGAGAACCGGTCGTTCGATTCGTACTTCGGCACGTTCCCGGGCGCGGAGGGGATCCCTGGGATCGCGGGCAACACGGGGACTGTCCCGTGCGTGCCCGATCCATTGGGCGGCGGTTGCGTGCAGCCGTTCCACGACACGAACGACAAGAACTTCGGCGGACCACACGGCGCCGCGAACGCGACCGCCGACATGGACTGCGCGACCCCCGCGCCGCGGTCCGGTTGCCAGATGGACGGCTTCGTCTCCCAGGCCGAGAAGGGCAAGAACTGCGGCACCAACGATCCGAGCTGCAGTCCCTGCACCCAGGGCTCGGAGGCGCAGTGCATCGATGCGATGGGCTACCACACCGAGGGCGAGATCCCGAACTACTGGGCGTACGCGCGGAACTACGTCCTCCAGGACCACATGTACGAGCCCAACGCCTCGTGGAGCCTGCCGCAGCACCTGTTCGGAGTCTCCGAGTGGTCGGCGTTCTGCACCGACCCGGCGAATCCGTTCTCGTGCACGAACGCGCTACAGAACCCGAACACGCCCGATGGGTTGCAGCATTACGGGTGGACCGACATCACCTACCTGCTCCATCGCGCCGGCGTGAGCTGGGGCTACTACGTTTTCCAGGGCAGCGAGCCCGACTGCGAGAGCGATAGCGCGATGACGTGCGCGCCCGTGCAGCAGGGGCCGAGGACGCCCGGGATCTGGAACCCGCTGCCGGCGTTCACCGACGTCGCCCAGGACGGCCAGCTCGGCAACATCCAGTCGCTCTCGAGCTTCTACACCGCGGCGCAGAGCGGGGCGCTGCCGGCGGTCTCGTGGATCGACCCGAACGGCAGGGTCTCCGAGCACCCGCCCTCGCTGGTCAGCGCCGGCCAGACATACGTCACCTCGCTGATCAACGCCGTCATGCAGAGCCCCGACTGGAGCAGCACCGCGATCTTCCTCTCGTGGGACGACTGGGGCGGGTTCTACGACCACGTCGCGCCGCCGAGCGTCGACGCGAACGGGTACGGCCTGCGGGTGCCCGGAATCGTGATCAGCCCGTACGCGAAGGCCGGGACGATCGACCACCAGACGTTCAGCCACGACGCGTACAACAAGTTCATCGAGGACGACTTCCTCGGCGGCCAGCGGCTCGACCCGGCCACAGACGGGCGACCCGACCCGCGGCCCGACGTCCGCGAGGCGAACCCGCTGCTCGGCGACCTAGTCACCGATTTCAACTTCAGCCAGGCGCCGCTGCCGCCGCTGTTGCTGCCAACCTGCCCGCCGACCGACCTGACGCCCCAGCCGGCGTGCTGATCAGACGCCTGCCATCGTCACCTGCGTCAGGCGGAAGCTGTTGCCCGACGGGTCGCGGAAGCCGGAGTCGATGCCGTACGGCCGCTCCTCGGGCTGCTCGGTGAACTCGACGCCGCGAGCCCTGAGCGCCTCGTAGTCGCCCTGGACGTCCTCGGTGGTGAGAAACACCGTCCCGGCGAACCCCTTCGCCATCAGCGTCCGCACCTCCTCGGCGGTCTCGGCGCTCATCACCGGCTCGCCGGGAATCTCCATCAGCACGATCGAGACGTCCTCCTGACCGGCGGGGCCGACGGTCAGCCAGCGGAAGTTGCCCATCTCGGGGAGGGTCACATCTGCGCGGACCTCCATCCCCAGCTTCTGCGTGTAGAACGCGAGCGCCTCGTCCTGGTCGTGGACCCATAGCTGTGCACTTGCGAGCTTGATCATTTTGCCCTCCTGTTGTCGGCTGAACTGATGCCGATCAAGCTAGTTCGTGACGGCTTCCGTGTCTTCTCGAAACGTGCTGTGTTCGACGCGGCCGTAGAACCGGACGATGCACGCCGGAACTCGCGCGTAGCTGGACGCCGCCGGGAACCGAGCCCGATACGCGCCGGGAGGGACTCCGTACGCGCGCGTGAAGCTGGTCGTGAACGAGCCAACGCTCGCCAGGCCGACCGAGAAGCAGATGTCGGCCACCGAGCGGTCCGTCATCCTCAACAGCGCCGCCGCCCGCTCGAGCCGCCGCGTCAACAGGTACGCGTGCGGTGACTCCCCGTAGACGCGCCGGAACTCGCGGCTGAAGTGCGCCCGCGAGAGCCCCGCCGCACGCGCGAGATCTTCGACGGTCAGCGGCTCGAAGTAGCGCGCGTCCGCCAGATCCTTGGCCCGGAGCAGGTGGCGGGCGGGCGGCACGAACGACACGTCCCCTGGAGCGTATCTTCAAGTCAGAGCGACTCCTGATGCCCACACAGCCCCGCTACACGCAGCTGAACCTCGTCGACGTCGAGGACGCCGCGGTGCCGAACGGGTTCTCTCACCGCTGGGAGGCGCGGGTCGCGCGGGAGCCGCTCGACGCGCAGCGGACGGGGCTCTCGCTGTTCCGCCTGCGGCCGGAAAAGCGCTCGCCGTTCTGCCACCGCCACCGGGAGGCCGAGGAGGTCTACGTGATCATCGGCGGGAGCGGGAAGGTCAAGCTCGACGACGAGGTGATCGAGGTGCGGCGCTACGACGCCATCCGTGTGGCGCCCGGCGTCGCCCGGGCGTTCGAGGCCGGGCCGGACGGCCTCGAGTTCCTCGCCGCCGGGCCCCACCATCCGGGCGACGGCGAGCCGGTCGACGACCCGTGGGTCCGCTGAGCACCGGGACCCGAGCTGGAACGCTTGCGCTCTCAATCTCGAACGTAGAGAATCGGCTCACGAGAGAGAGGGTTCAACAGATCGGAGGTCCGAGTTGCCCACTGTGATCGGTGCTTCCACCGGCTGGTACATCGGGCTGGCGCTGGGGGTGGTGGTGGTGCTCGTCGCTGCGGTGATCGTGATCACGATCATCATGCAGGCGCGGCGGATCGCGGGGCAGGCCGACACCGCGGTCCAGGGCGTCGAGGTGGTCCGCGACCAGACGACCGAGCTCGCCGGAATCGCCCAGATCAACGACTCGGGCGTGCGGATCCTCCACTCCGCCCGCGCGCTGCGGAAGGTGGCGGTGGGCAAATGATCGGATTGGCGCTCACCAACCACGGTGCCTGGGGGATCGCGCTGATCATCGGGCTCGTCGCGGCGCTCGCCGTTGCCGCGCTGCTGCTGGTCCTGATCCGGACGACCGGCGAGATCCGGCGCTCGACCGGAAAGCTGCTCGAGGTCGCCGGCCAGGTCGCAGGCAACACCTCCAACATCCCGCAGCTGGAGGCAACCGCTCCGGTGTTGCGAACTTTCGTCGACGAGGCGGTAGTCCAGGATGGATACATGAACGCGCTCACGGACGGCTACGGTCCGGCGGTCACGGCGACCGCTGAGAAGGACGGTGCGGCATGAGCCAGACCACCCTGATCATCCTCAGCGTGATCCTCGCCGTAGTCATCATCGCCGTGCTCGCGGCGGCGCTGATCAAGGTCCGCTCCGACCTCGACGCGATCTCCGATGATCTCGACCAGCTCGCGTCGGCGCTCAGCGCCGTCGAGGCCGAGCACCTGAAGCCGCTCGAGCCCGCGGTGAAGGCGATCAACGCCCAGTTCGACGTGATCCTCGGCGCGTTCCCGGGAATCGCGCGAAAAGCCAAGGTCGTCGCGGACAGGAGGCCGACATGACGCTCGAATGGATCGGCGATGCGGTGCTGCTCGTGGTGGTGCTGCCGATCGTGATCTACCTGCTCCACGGAGTGTTGCGGGCGGCCAACAGCATCGTCCCGAGCACCCGGGTGATCGCGGCAAGCGCAAACGCGGGATCGAAGGATCTCGACGCGGTCCCGCTGCTGCTGACGACGCAGGACCAGGTAATCAAGACGATCGAGACGGCCGCCGATTACGGCGGGTCGCTCGACCGGATCGTCGACGACGCGTAAGGAGGGACGATGCCAGCAGCAGGAGTAGTCATGATCGTCGCGGTCGTCCTGATCATCGCCGCGATCGTCGTGTACCTGGTGGCCACGATCGTGGCGCTCCACCGGATCACGAACAACCTCGACGAGGCGATCACGGGCGTCAAGGGGATCATCGAGAAGACCGTTCCCGTCGCCCCCGTGGTCCAGGACATCAACAAGAACCTCGACGCGGGCGTCGACCTGCTCGAGGGACTGCTCGTCAAGAAGGCGGGTCTCCGGGACGCGGTCGGTCTCGTCGACGGCCTCTACCCAGGTGCGGCCGCCGACGGGCTGCGGAACTTCCCCGACTCCAAAACGGTCACGGCCCCGCGGATCAGCGAGGTCTACACGAAGGGAACGCTGACGCTCGCCCGACTAGGCCGCGAGGCGCCGATCGCGGTCGCGAGCCCGAACGGCGCGGCGATCCGCAACCCCTCGTACGGGAGCTCCTCGGCGCGCGCGCTGTACCCCGGCGGCCGGCCGGAGCACGGCGAGGAGATGCCGCGCTCGCCCGTGATCGGGACCGACTCCCCCGTCCAATACCCCGAAAGGACCGACGGTGCAGACTCCAGCTCCGTTTGAGTACGAGCGGGCCACGAGCGTCCAGGGCGCGATCGCGTCGCTCAGCCGGCTCGGCCCCGAGGCCCGGGTGATCGCCGGCGGCTACAGCCTGCTGCCGATGATGAAGCTGCGGCTCGCGAACCCGCAGCACCTGATCGACATCAACGACCTCGACGAGCTCGCCTACATCCGCGAGGAGACCGACCGCGTCTCGATCGGCGCGCTGACTCGGCACGTCGAGCTGCTCGAGTCGGACCTGCTCGGCCGGCACTTCCCGGTCTTCCGGGACGCCGAGCTCGTGATCGCCGACCCCGTCGTCCGCAACCGGGGCACGATCGGCGGCTCGTTGTGCCAGGGCGACGCAGCCGAGGATCTCTCCGCGGTGTGCGTGGCGCTCCATGGCGAGGCGGTGCTCCGCGGCCCCGAGCGCGAGCGGATCGTCCGCCTCGACGAGTTCCACATCGGGCCCTACATGACCGCGGTCAAGGACGGGGAGCTCCTGACCGAGGTACGGCTGCCGCTCAAGCACGGCGGCGGCTCCGCGCACGAGAAGGTCGAGCGGCGCGCCGGCGACTTCGCGATCGCGGCCGCCTCGGCGGCGGTCTGGGTCGACGGCGGCAAGATCGTCGACGCCGGCATCGCGCTCAGCGCAGTCGGCCCGACGACCGTCCACGTCACGCGCGCGGAGGAACACGTGCGCGGCGCCTCGCCGTCGGAGGAGCTGTTCGAGCAGGCCGGCGCGATCGCTGCCGAGGACTGCTCGCCAATCCCCGACGGGCGGGGACCGGTCGACTACAAGCGCCATCTCGCGGGAGTGCTGACGAAGCGCGCGCTGAAACGAGCGAGCGCCCGCGCGCTCAAGCAGGAGGCCTAGTGCCCCGAGTCGTAGGTCCGACGGCATTCGAGCCGCCCCCGGCGGCGGCTCGCTGCGTCCTCGGAGGCTTGCGCAGCGCTGCTGCGCCGCACCTCCTGCGTCCTTGCGATCCATCCGCCGGTGGCGCCTCTCGGTGCCGCCGGACCTACGACCCAGGACACTCTCAATGGATCTGAACCTGAACATCAACGGGGAGCAGGTCTCCCGCGCGGTCGAGCCGCGACAGCTGCTCGTCCACTACATACGCGACACGCCCGGGCTGACCGGGACCCACTGGGGATGCGACACGTCGAACTGCGGCGCCTGCGTCGTGCTCATCGACGGTAAGCCGGTCAAGTCGTGCACGATGCTCGCGGCGATGGCCGAGGGCCACGAGATCCGCACGGTCGAGTCGCTCGAGCGCGATGGCCAGCTCGACCCGATCCAGCAGGGGTTCCACGAGATGCACGCGCTCCACTGCGGGTTTTGCACGCCGGGAATGCTGATGACGACCCGGGCGCTGCTCGACGAGAACCCCGACCCGAGCGAGGACGAGATCCGGATGGCGATCTCCGGTGCCATCTGCCGCTGCACCGGCTACAAGAACATCGTCGCCGCGGTGCGGTGGGCGGCCGAGCATCAGAAACTGGAGGTCTGAGAATGGCGATTGCCGATCGACCCATCGGCTTCGGCCGCCTGAAGCGCAAGGAGGACGCACGCTTCATCCGCGGCAAGGGCACGTACCTCGACGACATCCGCCTGCCGGGGATGCTGCACGGGGCGGTCCTCCGCAGCCCGTTCGCGCACGCGAAGATCACCTCGATCGACACCTCGCGCGCGCTGCAGGCCCCGAACGTCGCCGCGGTGATCACCGCCAAGGACCTCGAGACGCTCGGCTTGGCGTGGATGCCGACGATCTCCTACGACACGCAGGCCGTGCTCGCCGGCGACAAGGTGCGCTTCCAGCATCAGGAGGTCGCGTTCGTGATCGCGACCGACGAGTACTCCGCCCGGGACGCGCTCGCGCTGATCGACGTCGAGTACGACCCGCTCCCGGCGGTCGTCAACGCACGCAAGGCGCTCGACCCCGACGCGCCGCTGATCCGCGACGACAAGCCCGACCAGACCGACAACATCGCGAGCCCGCTGTGGGAGGCCGGCGACGCGGCGGCAACCGACCGGGTGTTCGCCGAGGCGGACACCGTCGTGGAGCGGGACATCATCTACCCGCGCTGCCACCCCGCCCCGCTCGAGACGTGCGGGATGATCGCCGACTTCAATCCGCAGACCGGGCAGCTCGACATCTACAACGGCAACCAGGCGCCGAACGCCCACCGCACGATCTACGCGCACGTGGCCGGCCTCGCCGAGCACATGATCCGGATCATGTGCAACGACATCGGCGGCGGGTTCGGCAACAAGGTGCCGATCTACCCCGGGTACGTGTGCGCGATCGCGGGCTCGATCGTCGCCGGCAAGCCGGTCAAGTGGATCGAGGACCGCACCGAGAACCTCGTCTCGACGGGGTTCGCGCGCGACTACATCATGCACTCGGAGATATGCGCCAAGGACGGCAAGATCACCGGCCTGCGGGTCGATGTGATCGCCGACCACGGCGCGTTCGACTCGACCGCGCAGCCGACCAAGTTCCCCGCCGGGTTCTTCCACATCTGCTGCGGCTCCTACGACCTGGAGGCCTCGCACGTCCAGGTCAAGGCCGTCTACACCAACAAGGCGCCGGGCGGAGTCGCGTACCGGTGCTCGTTCCGGATCACCGAGGCGGTGTACCTGGTCGAGCGGATGGTCGGTGCGCTCGCGCTCGAGATGGGCGTCGACCCGATCGAGCTGCGGATGCAGAGCTTCATCAGGCCCGAGCAGTTCCCGTACGAGACGACCACCGGCTGGACGTACGACTCGGGCGACTACGCGCAGACGATGAAGGTCGCGATGGAGATCGCCGGCTACGAGGACCTGCGCCGCGAGCAGGCCGAGAAGCGCGCCCGCGGCGAGCTGATGGGAATCGGCGTCTCGTTCTTCACCGAGGGCGTCGGCGCCGGCCCGCGCAAGCACATGGACATCCTCGGCCTGGCGATGAACGACGGCGCCGACCTGCGGGTCCACCCGTCGGGCAAGGCGGTGATCTCGATCTCGGCCCAGACCCAGGGCCAGGGCCATGAGACGACGTTCGCGCAGATCGTCGCCGAGGAGCTCGGGATCCCGCCAGAGGACGTGCAGGTCCGCCACGGCGACACCGACAAGACCCCATATGGGCTCGGGACCTACGGCTCCCGGTCGACCCCGGTGTCGGGCGGAGCGGTCGCGGTCGTATCGCGGAAGGTCCGCGACAAGGCGCGGCTGATCGCCTCGACGATGCTCGAGACCCGGCCCGAGGACCTCGCGTGGATTAAGGGCCCACCCGCCGGCTGGTACGTCAAGGGCGACCCCTCGAAGGGCGTTCCGATCAACGAGATCGCGCGGTACGCATACAGCGGAGACGCGATGCCCGAGGGGATGGAAGGCGGGCTCGACGCACAGACCATCTACGACCCGCCGAACCTGACCTACCCCTACGGCGCGTACATCGCGGTCGTCGACGTCGACCCCGACACCGCCGCGGTCAAAGTCAGGCGATTCATCGCGGTCGACGACTGCGGCGTTCGGATCAACCCGATGATCGTCGACGGCCAGATCCACGGCGGCCTCGCCGAGGGGATCGGGATCGCGCTGATGGAGGTGATCACGTTCGACAGCGAGGGCAACTGCCTCAACTCGTCGTTCATGGACTACCTGATCCCAACCGCGCTCGAGTGCCCGGACTTCGAGCTCGGCGAGACCGTCACCCCGTGCCCGCACCACCCGCTGGGCGCCAAGGGCGTCGGCGAGTCTCCGAATGTCGGCTCGCCCCCGGCGATCGTCAACGCGGTGATCGATGCGCTCCACGAGAGCCACGGGGTCGACCACGTCGACATGCCGTGCACGCCGGCGCGGGTGTGGGCGGCGATGCAGGGGCGTCCCGAGCCGCCGCAGTGAGTCCTAGCGGAGCGAAGCGGAGCGGTTACTGCGGCATGGAGGCCGCAGACCGCATCAGGCTTGCCGCCGGATGAAGGCAAGGGGTGACCCGAGCGGCGCCGAGGACGAGGTCGCGCACCTCGTTCCCGACGTCGAGACGCTGGCCCAGCGGCTGGCGTTGTTCGACTACCTCGTCGACGAGCCGCTCGCGACCTCGATCTTCCTGTCGCTGCGGCTCCCGCAGCCGTTGCTGCTCGAGGGCGAGGCCGGGGTCGGCAAGACCGAGGCCGGCCGGGCCCTCGCGGAGGTGCTGGACACGCCGCTGATCCGGCTGCAGTGCTACGAGGGAATCGACGCCGCCGAGGCGCTGTACGAGTGGAACTATCCCCGGCAGCTGCTGGCGATCCGGCTGGCGGAGGCGTCCGGGGGCGAGCTGAGCGAATCCGACCTGTTCGGCTCCGAGTACCTGATCCGGCGGCCGCTGCTGCGCGCGCTCGAGCATCCCGGGCCGCGGCCGGCGGTGCTGCTGATCGACGAGATCGACCGCGCCGACGACGACTTCGAGGCGTTCCTGCTCGAGCTGCTGGCCGACGCCGCCGTCACGATCCCCGAGCTCGGAACCATCAAGGCGACCCATCCCCCGGCGATCGTGCTGACCTCGAACCGGACCCGCGACCTCCACGACGCCGTCAAGCGCCGTTGCCTGTACCAGTGGATCGACTACCCGGCTCCGAAGCGCGAGGTCGAGATCATCCGCCGGCGGGTGCGCGGCGCCTCGGAGACGCTGGCGGTGCAGGTGGCCGACGCGGTCTCGCTGATGCGGGACTCGGATGTCCAGAAGCCGCCCGGAATCGCCGAGGCGATCGACTGGCTCGCGGCGCTGAACCAGCTCGGGATCGAAACGCTCGACGAGGCCGCGATCGGCCGCACCCTCGGGTCGGTGCTCAAGTACCGCGAGGACCAGGAGGCGGTCCGAGCCGAGGGGCTCGGAGCGCTGGTGCGATGAGGGTCGACACGATCCAGCTCGATCTGCCCGCCCTGGCCGGCGCGTTCGCGCGGCGCCTCCACGACGCCGGCCTGCCGGTCACGGCGGAGCGTGCAGCCGCCTTCGCGCGGGCGCTGACGCTGACGCGCCCCGTGTCGCGGCGCCGGCTGTACTGGACGGCGCGCGGAGTGTTCGTCACCGAGCGCTCGCAGGTCCGGGTGTTCGATCGGGTGTTCCGGGACGTGTTCGGGAGCGTTGTCGGCGGGGCTCGCGCGACTCCGGAGGCCCAGGCCGACGAGGAGGTCAGGACCGAACCGGCGCCGGCGGACGATCGCGATCCTGACCGCGTCTCACCACCCCACCGTGCCGATGCACCGGATTTCGGTCTTTCGACGTCGGCGGCGGGAGAGGGAAGCCCCGATGAGGACACCCCGGAGCTCCCCGTCGCCCTCTCCCCGAGCGACGAGGAGGTGTTGCGCTCCAAGCAGTTCGACGAGCTCACGCCGGGAGAGCTTGTGCGGCTGAACGAGCTGATGTCGCGGATGCACGTGGCCGCGCCGGTCAGGCGCACCCGCCGCGCCGAGCGCTACCGCCACGGCGAGCGGATCGATCTCCGTCGCACGCTGCGCGACAGCCTGCGGACCGGCGGCGACCCGGTCCACCTGCGGCGCCGCCGGCGGAGGATCGTCCCGCGGCGGGTCGTGATGCTGTGCGACATCTCGGGCTCGATGGAGCCCTACGCGCGCGCGTACCTGCAGTTCCTGACCTGCGCCGCGCGGACCGGGCCGAACGCGGAGGCGTTCGTGTTCGCGACTCGGCTGACCCGGCTGACGCGGGCACTCGGACAGCGCAACCCAGCCCGGGCGATCCAGAGCGCGGCCGCGGCCGCGCCCGACTGGTCGAGCGGCACCAGGATCGGCGACGCGCTGAAGGAATTCAATGATCGCCACGGTCGGCGCGGGATGGCCCGCGGCGCGGTGGTCGTGATCCTGTCGGACGGCTGGGAACGCGGCGATCCCGCCCTCGTCGCTCGCGAGATGGAGCGACTCAGCCGGCTCGCGTACCGGATCGTGTGGGTCAATCCGCGGGCGAGCGCCGACGAGTTCGTGCCGCGCGCCGGCGGTATGGCCGCGGCTCTCCCCTACGTCGACGCGCTGGTCAGCGGCCACAGCTTCGACGCGCTCGAGCAGGTGATCGAGGCAATCGCGGGCGAGGACGGCGAATCGCGGGGCGTCTCTGCGGAGCCCGAGGCCGAGGAGGACGAGCCGTGGGCGAGCGCGACCCCGGTGCCGGGCAGCTCGGTCGCGATGCCGAGCGGATACGGGCCGAGCCGGGGGAAGACCACGCCAGGGTGGAGCCTCACGTGAGCCCCGAGTTTCCGAAGACCTGCATCTACCCGGGCTGCGACCGCCCGGTGGTGGGACCGCACACGCTCGGCGGCCCGCCGTCGGCGTTCTGCGATCTGGAGGAGCACAACGTGCTGACCGCGCACCAGGAGCGACAGCGGCTGGGGCGCGCAGCGGAGAACAGCGATCACGAGGAGGTTGACGGTGGCCGATGAGGCATATCGAGCCGTGTTCCTGCGCGTCCACCCGACCGGGAAGATGGTCCTCAGCTTGACGACCGAATCCGACGGCAACGAGGCCCAG
The DNA here is from genome assembly GCA_963788565.1 of uncultured Solirubrobacterales bacterium. Taxonomy (GTDB): domain Bacteria; phylum Actinomycetota; class Thermoleophilia; order Solirubrobacterales; family Solirubrobacteraceae; genus Palsa-465. The sequence continues at coordinate 273,630 of CAWBHJ010000006.1, forward strand.
TACGCGCAGCTCGTCGCGTCCCAGCTCGGCGTCCCGTCACTTGACATCAAGGTCGTCCCTGCCGACCTCGACCGGTTCGGCGAGGGCCACGGCTTCAACACGGCCCCGTCTTCCGGAACCAGCGCCGCGGTCGAGAGCGCGACCGGGAAGATCAAGGCCAAGGCGCAGCAGCTCGCCGGCGTCGCGCTGGACGCCTCGCCGGAGTCGCTGAAGTGGGCGGACGGGGCGTTCATGACCGAAGCCGACCCCTCACAGCTGAAGACGATCGCCGACCTCGCGATGTACGCCCACGGCACCGGCGCCCTGCCGCCGGGAGTCGAGGGAGGCCTCGACGCGCAGACCGTCTACGGGGACTAGGGCGCTAGCTCAGCCTCGACGGTGACCTTGACCTCGTCGGCGACCTTGAGCGCACCGAACAGGGTCGAGTACGGCTTGATCCCCCACTCGCTCTGGACGATCGTCGCCTCGCCGGTGAGGTGGCCGTCGTCGCCGAGGTTCAGCTCGAACTCGAGCGGTCGGGTCGTGCCGACGAGGTCGAGCTCGCCTTCGATGCGGAGCTGGCCGGGCCGAGCGCCCGCCTCGACGGCGGACGAGTGGAACTCGATCGCGCCGCCCTTGAGCACCTCGTCGTCGATCGTCTTCGTGATGCCGCGCTTGTCGTCGTCGCCGAGCTTGGTCATGCCGCCGTGTCCCTCGCGCACGCGGAGCGATCCCCCATCGGCGCTGAGGGCGAGCGATGACCGCGCGGGGTCGCCGGCCAGCTCGAGCGTCGCGCTCCACGAGCTCACCTCGATCACGAGGTCGTGGCCGGCCTTCGCGGCGCCGCCCCGCCGTCCCGTGTGCACCAGCAACTCGGCGCTCTCCGGGCCGAAGGTGTACGTGCCGGGCGCGACGGACATCGTCCGCAACCCTAGTCGAGAGTCCGCTCGCTCACATGAGGGACTTTGGCGAATTGGTTCACGTATGCGGAACCAAGATGCCATCGTTCGTGGCCGCCCCTCTCGGTGCCGCCGAACCCCCGACCCGCAACCCTAGGAGGCCCCTTTGGTTGAGCTCGATCACTCGTATTCCAGCGCGAAGCCGATCGACGAGCGCTGGAACGACATCACCGACCTCGACAAGCTGGTCCCCGCCGTCCAGGGCGGGCGCGTCGTCGAGCGGACGGGGCCCGACAGCGTCAAGGCCGAGATCCTCGTGAAGATGGGCGCGATGTCGATGACGTTCGCGGGCACCGTCGAGATCGTCGAGAAGGACGAGGCCGCACACCGCGCGGTGATGCAGGTCAAGTCGAGGGAGACCGGCGGCTCTGGGTACGCGAACGCCGACGTGACGTTCACGCTGTCGGACGGGGGCGGCACCGTCCACACCGCGGCGCAGATCACCGGCAAGGCCGCGTCGATGGGCGAGGGCGTCGTCCAGAGCGTGCTCGACGCGCTGATCAACGACTTCACCGGCAAGCTGGCGACGCTGTAGGGGACGGAGCGATGGCGCGACGGACGATGCGCGAGATCCAACCGGGCGAGGTCCCGGTCGACGGCGGGACCGCGGTCCAGGAGCGCCCCGACCGGCCCGTGTTCCGCGGCAACGGCCCCGACGACTACGTGTGCGTGAGCTGCGGCAACGTGCTCGCGGTCGGGATGGACAACTCGTACATGACACGCCGCGTGCGGATCAAGTGCGGGCAGTGTCGTACCGTTAACGTGTCGGCGGAGGTTCCCGTCACACCAGCGAGACGACCTCGATGATCAAGGGCACGTTGGCAGACCGGATGCAGCGGCTCACGGAGTCGCGGACACCGTACGTGGTCGCGACCGTCGTACGAGCGCGCCGCCCCACCAGCGTCCGTCCCGGCGACAGCGCGATCGTCCTCGCCGACGGGACGGTCGACGGCTTCGTCGGCGGCGTGTGTGCCGAATCGTCGGTGCGGCTGTACTCGCTCCGCGCGCTCGAGACGGGCGAGGCCGTACTCCTGAGGCTCGTACCCGGCGAGGACACCGGCGAGGATGCCGATGACGGGATCGACGGTGCGGTGGTCGAGCACAACCCGTGCCTGAGCGGCGGCGCGCTCGAGATCTTCCTCGAGCCGCAGCTGCCGGCGACGCGGCTGGCGGTCGTCGGCAGCTCGCCGATCGCCGGCGCGCTGGCGCGGGTCGCAAGCGCCGCCGGATACGACGTTGCGAACGGATCGGCGCCGATCGACGACGCGGCCGCGGTGGTGGTCGCGTCCCACGGTGCGGACGAGGAGCGCGTACTGGCCGACGCCCTGCGCGCCGGCGTCCCGTATGTCGCGCTGGTCGCGAGCTCCACGCGCGGCGAGGCGGTGCGCGAGTCGCTCGAGATCCCGGGCGAGCTCCGCGCCCAGCTCCACACCCCCGCGGGCCTCGATCTGGGCGGATCGACCCCGGAGGAGGTCGCGATCTCGATCCTCGCGCAGTTCGTGGCTGAGTACCACACTCACCCGGTCGCGCAGTCGGCCGCGACCGCGGTCGACCCCGTGTGCGGGATGCAGGTCGCGGCCACCGGCGAGACGGAGTTCCTCGACGTAGAGGGCGAGCGCCTGTATTTCTGCTCCGACGGCTGCCGGGACGCGTACGCCGCCCGGAATGCGGCCGGCTGACGAGTACGTCACCGGGCTCGTCCTCGCCGCCGGCGGCTCGAAGCGGCTCGGGCAGCCGAAGCAGCTGCTCCCGTTCGGAGCGGGGACGCTGCTCGACCACGTGCTCGGCGTCGCGCGCGAGTGTCGGTTCGACCAGCTTCTGTGCGTGGTCAACGGCGACCTCGACGGTGTCGACTTCGCCGGCGTCGAGGTCGTCCACAACCCGCGGTTCGGCGAGGGCTGCTCGTCCTCGATCGCGGCGGCGTTGGGCGCCGTCGACGATCGCGCCGGCGTGCTCGTGCTGATGCTGGGTGACCAGCCGGGCGCCCGCGCTGCGAGCGTCGCGGCGCTGCTCGCTGGGCGCGGCGACGCGCCGCTCGCCGCGTGCGCGTACGAGGACGGCCGCGGCCATCCGCTCGCGTTCGCGCGGAGCATGTTCGGCGAGCTCGAGGCGATGCACGGCGACAAGGCGGTGTGGAAGCTGCTCGACCGCCACGGCTCGGAGGTCGTCGACGTCCCCGTCGCGGGCCCGATCCCGCGGGACGTGGACACGTGGGAGGACTACGAGGCCGTACTGGCGTCCTGAGCCGCCGGCGCCTTGTCGCGCGCCTGCGCGAACGGCTCGGCGTGCTCGGTGATCCACTGCTCGGCGGTCGTCGGCTCGCGGCCGGTCAGCTCTTTGTACGTGTGCGAGAGCGCCTCGGCGTCGCCGTTTCGCCACGCCCGGAAGTGGCAGATCACTCCGATCTCGGCCTGCTCCGGTGTCATCCCGGCCTGCTCGACGAGCGTCTGCTCGAGGTCGTTCTCGGAGACGTCGACGTAGGGGATCGAGCGGCCGGTGACCCGCGAGAGGATCTCGCAGAGGCCGGCGTAGGAGAGCAGCTGCGGTCCGGTGATCACGTAGTCGCGCCCGTTCTCGCTGCCGTCGGCGAGGATCACCGCTCCCGCCCGCGCGACGTCGGCCGCCGCGACGTGTGCGACCTTGCCGTCGCCCGCGCACGCGACGATCGCGCCGGTCGCCTCGATCCACGGGAGCATCGAGAACAGGCTCGTCTCGAGCACCGATGTCGGCGACAGCAGCGCCCACTCGAGCCCCGAGCTGCGGATCGCCTCGACGCTCGCGTCGTGGAGTCTCCCGAGCGAGTCGCCGTGATGCTTGACCGCCCCGGCGAGCTTCACGATCCGCCGGACCCCGGCCTCATGCGCCGCGGCGAGCACGTTGCCCTCGCGGACCTTGACCCGGTCGTCCATCGGCGAGACGAGGAAAACGGTGTCGACCCCGTCGACCGCCGGCGCCAGCGTCTCCGGGCGGTCCATGTCCGCGACGACCGGCTCGACGCCGGGGCGGGCGAGTTCGTCGACCTTGCTCGGGTTGGACGTCATCGCCCGCACCGGCGCACCCCGCGCCGCGAGCTCGGCGGTGACGCCGCTGCCGAACATGCCTGTCGCGCCGGTGACCAGGATCATCGGCGTCGATCATAGGAAGGCGAGCGCTCGAACAACCACATCGCTCCAAAGCGGCGGCGCGCTCGGATGACTTGGAGCGATGCGGTTGCCATAGCGGCCACATCGCTCCACGTTGATCAGCCGGCCGGTCGCTTTGGAGCGTTGTGGTTGCGGATACTCCCGACGGATGGACATCCGCGGATACTCCCGACGGATGGACATCCGCGGATACTGCGACCCCCGCTTCTCGGCGCTCAAGGACCAGCTGCGGGTGAACTTCGCCGCGCACGGCGAGGTCGGGGCCGCGGTCGCCGTGACGCTTGACGGCGAGCCGGTGGTCGACATCTGGGCCGGGTGGGCGGACGCGGCGCGGACCCGGCCCTGGCAGCAGGACACGCTCGTCGACGTGTTCTCGGTGGGCAAGCCGATGGTCGCGCTCTGCCTGCTGCAGCTGGTCGAGCGCGACCTCGTCGACCTCGATGAGCCGGTCGCCTCCTACTGGCCCGAGTTCGCCGCCGCCGGCAAGCAGCAGGTGACGGTCCGAGCGCTCCTCGGCCACCGCGCCGGGCTGCCCGCGGTCAGACGCGAGCTTCCCGCCCGACGCGATGTACGACTGGGAGCTCATGACCTCGACGCTCGCAGCCGAGCGGCCGTGGTGGGAGCCGGACACCGCCCACGGCTACCACACGAACACGTACGGCTTCCTGGTCGGCGAGCTCGTCAGGCGCGTGACCGGCGAGAACCCCGGCGCGGTGTTCCGGCGCGCGATCGCCGAGCCGCTGGGCGCCGACTTCCACTTCGGCCTACCCGCCAGCGAGGATGCTCGCGTCGCCGAGTTCCAGTTCCCCGACCGGCCTCCGGCCGAGATGTCCGACCCCGACACGGTGCCGCTGATCATCCGCCGCGCGTACTTCAACCCGCCCGGGGTCTCGGGAATCGGCACCGTCAACACCCGCGAGTGGCGGGCAGCGGTGATGCCGTCGACCAACGGCCACGCGAACGCGCGAGCGGTCGCCCGAATCTACGCGGGGCTCGACCGGATCCTCGACCCCCACATTCTCAAAGAGGCGACTCGCGAGTCCTCCTACGGACCCGACAAAGTGCTCACGCGACCCTCGCGATTCGGGCTCGGCTTCCAGCTGACGATGCCGCAGCGCCCGCTCGGCCCGAACCCAGGCGCGTTCGGCCATTTCGGCGCGGGAGGCTCGCTCGGCTTCGCGGACCCGGAAGCGGGGATCGCCTTCGCGTACACGCCCAACCAGGGCGAGGGCCCGCGGTGGCAAAACCCGCGAAACCGGGGCCTGATCGAGGCGCTCTACGGCTGTCTCTGATCAGCGAATTCGGCCGGATCATCGATCCTCAGGAGGTGGCGTGGCGCCGCTCGCGCCTTGGTACCCTAGCCCGGCGGCGCGGATATGCCGTTGGGTATCGCCAAGGACTGGTCGATTGCTTTTTCAAAGGCTGATAGTGCGCTCAGGCGGCAGGACCTGTTGGTTGCCCGCACGCCGTTTGCGGGCGGCGCTGGTGGCGGCCATGGTGGCCGGGATCGCCGGACTCGCCTTCGCTGGATCTTCCGGCGCAAGCGCGTCCGGGGCGTATCGGGATCCCGTGAGCCCTTCCACCGCCAGCTCCGCCGTGGCTGTGAAGGTCGATCCCTCAGCGGTGCAACGGCGGATCCCTGCGAACTACCTGGGCCTGTCGATCGAGTACTGGGCGCTCGCGAACTACGCGGGCGAGAACCCGGGCGCGATCAATCCCGTTCTGGTCCGGCTGATCCGGAATCTGCTGCCACGCAACGGCGGGTTGCTCCGGATCGGCGGGGTGACCACCGACAAGACGTGGTGGCCCGTCAGGGGTGTCCCCCAACCGAAAGGGGTCAACTACGCGCTGACGAAGCACCGAGTGCAGGTCGCCGGGGCGCTCGCGCAGGCGACCGGCTCACGTCTGATCATGGGCATCCAGTTCGAGGCCGACAGCACGACGGTCGCCAGCGCGGAGGCGAACGCGATGATGGCGAACATCGACCGCAGCAGGCTTGCGGCATTCGAACTCGGCAACGAGCCGGAGCTGTTCGGCAATCCCAACTTCGGCTGGTACACGGTGAACGGGCAGCCGGTGCCGGGGCGCCCGCCCGGCTATGACCTCCCGACCTTCACCCAGGACTTCGCGCACATCGCGTCCGCCCTACCCACGCGCGTTCCACTTGCGGGTCCGTCGAGCAACATCAGTTCCTGGGCCACCCCCCTCAGCACGTTTCTGAGCGGAGTCAGTCACCTCGGGTTGGTGACGCTGCATCGGTACCCGTTCCAGGCCTGCTTCGCGTCTCCGTCGGACCCGGTCTACCCGACGATGAGCCGGCTCCTGTCGCCGGCCGCGTCGGTTGGCCAGGCGAGCGGCATCGTCCCATTCGTGGCAGCCGCGCACGCCAGCCACCTGCCGGTCTCGATCGATGAGATGAATGCGGTCTCGTGCGGGAACCCGCCACGCGTCACCAACAGCTTCGGGCTCGCCCTGTGGGTCGTCGACGCGCTGTTCGCAGACGCCGCGGTCGGCGTCGACAATGTCGAGGTCCACACATGGCCCGGCGCCGTCTATCAGCTGTTCACCTTCAATCATCACGGGCGAGCGTGGAAGGGCGCCGTCTACCCCGAGTATTACGGCCTCCTGTTGTTCGCACAGGCAGCACCGCCCGGATCGAGCCTCGTTGCCGCATCGGCAGACAATCCACTCATCAGAGCGTGGGCGACGCGCGGACCGGGCGGGACGATCAGGGTCGCCCTGATCAACGACGACACCGCCGCGGGACACAACGTGGCCGTGAAGGTCCCGGGCGCACACGGTGGCGCCACGGTTGAGCTGCTGCGCGCGCCAAGCGCTTCGGCCCACGGCGGGGTCACCTTGGCGAACCAGAGCTTTGGCCCCCGGACCAGCACGGGCGTGCTCGGCGGCGCACGCCACACGATCGCGCTCGGCGCGACACGAGGCGTGTACTCGCTACGCCTGCCGGCGGCGAGCGCCGCGCTGGTCACGCTTCGCTGAGTTTGCGCGGTTGAGTCGCAAGAACAGACAGCTGCGCAGACGTGCCGGCCTGGTGGCGCTGGCGACGATCCTGGTGGCCGCGACCGTCGCGTTGATTCTCGCGGGACCGTCGAGCGGAAGCGTTTACCGGGGCGGGTATCGGGACCCCCTGGGCGGAAACTCTCCGGTGAACGTGACCGTCGATCCGGTCATTGTGGAGCGCCATATCCCGCGGGGGTTCCTGGGGATCTCGCTCGAGTATTGGGCGCTCGAGAACTATGCGGGACAGGACCCGAAGGCGGTCAATCCGGTACTGGTCCAGCTGATCCGCAACGTCGTGCGCGGCGGGATGCTGCGGATCGGCGGGGTGACCACGGACATGACCTGGTGGCCGGTCAGCGGAGTCGCACGGCCAACGCCCATCAACTACGCGCTCAGCAGGCGCAGGCTCGAGGTCGCGAAGGCGCTCGCGGAGGCGACCGACAGCCGCCTGATCATGGGCATTCAGTTCGAAGCTGACAGTTCTCGGATGGCCCGCGCCGAGGCTCTGGCGATGTTGAAATACATCGGCTCCCGGCGCCTCGCCGCATTCGAGCTGGGCAACGAGCCAGAGTTCTTTGGGAATCCGAACTTCCCCTGGTACACGGCGCACGGACACCCCGTCGCGGCCCGGCCGCCCGGATACGACCTGGGGGCGTTTACGCGCGACTTTGCACGCATCGGCGCGGCTCTCCCACGTGGGGTCCCGCTCGCGGGCCCGTCAAGCAACGTCGGCCAGTGGGTGAGCGACCTGGGTACGTTCATCCGTCGGGCCCGCCGTGTCGGAATGGTCACGTTGCACCGTTACCCGTTTCAGGCGTGCCTCACGTCGGCTGCTTCGCCCGTCTATCCGACCATCGGACGGATGCTGTCGCCGGCCGGGTCCACCGAGCAGGCCAGTGGCATCGCGCCGTTCGTGACCCTCGCTCACGCCAGCCATCTTCCGGTGTCGATCGACGAGATGAACTCCGTCTCCTGCGGTGACCCACCCGCGGTGTCTGACAGTTTCGCGCAGGCTCTCTGGGTGATCGACGCCCTGTTCGCCGACGCTGCGGTCGGGGTCGACAGCGTCGAGGTCCATACCTGGCCCGGAGCGATTTACCGACTGTTCAGGGTCAGTCACGGCAGGGGCGGTTGGAACGCATCGGTGTCCCCCGAGTACTACGGGCTGTTGCTGTTTGCGCAAGCGGCCCCGCCCGGCTCCAGCCTGGTGCACTCATCGTCCGACAGCGAGGAGATCAGGGCATGGGCCACGCGAGGGCCTGGGAGGGCGATCCGAATCGCTCTGATCAACGACGACACGACACATACTCACGAGATCTCAGTCCGCGTGCCGGGAGCTACTGGGAGTGCCGCGGTGCTGCTGCTTCGCGCCCCAACCGCCACCGCCAGGCGTGGGGTTACCCTGGGGGACCAGAGCTTCGGCACCGAGACCGGCACGGGTGTTCTCGGCGGCCCACGTCGCACGATCAGAATCATCGCGAAGCGCGGCGCGTATTCCCTGCGCCTCCGCGCGGCGAGTGCGGCGCTGCTAACGCTCCGCTGAAGCGCATTTCGGCGGGAGCGGGGTCACGCCGCAACCAGGGTGACTCCTCCCCACTTGCGAGGCATGCCGCGATGGTGTTAGTTTCGGCGGTGACGAGACTTGACGTCATGAGCGGGCGGTGCGACCCGCTCACGGAAGCGTCGATGTTGAGGAGAGAGCAGAGTGCGGCGTTTCGCCGGCCGTGGTGCGGCAATCGCTGGCGGCGGTTGTCGCGTAGCGTTAGCGGCGCTCCTCGTACTGGTAGGAGTGGCGGCGCTCGCCGGCGCCACAAATGTGGACGCTCGGTCGCAGCGTCCGGCCCCCGGGACGGGTGCACACCGGATCGTGCTCTCGATCGGGCGGGCCGCGATCGGACGACCGATCCCACCGGGATTCCTCGGCTTGTCGATCGAGTACTGGGCGGTCGAGGCGTACGCAGGTAAGGATCCGCGGGCGATCAATCCGACTCTGTTGCAGTTGCTCCGCAACCTTGCATCCGGCGACCCGATGGCACTGAGAATCGGAGGTGTCTCAACCGACAAGACCTGGTGGCCGGTCGCGCGGTTCCGGCGTCCGCCGGGAGTGAACTATTCGCTGACCAAATCGCGGTTGGCGGTGATGAAGGCGTTGGCGGACGCTGTCGACGCTCGCGTGACGATGGGCATCAACCTCGAGGCCGACAGCAGAGACCTCGCAGCCGCCGAGGCGCGCGCGATCGTCGCCGGGATCGGCCCGCGGGTTGCCGCGCTCGAATTGGGCAACGAGCCCGAGCTGTATGGAAACCGGGACTTCGGCTGGTACGTCCGCGACGGACAGAAGGTGACGGGTCGTCCGCCGACATACGACATGGCGGCCTTCGCGCACGACTTCTCGACCATCGCCGCTGCACTCCCGCCGCTGCCGCTGGCGGGGCCGGCGAGCGGCGCCCACACATGGTTGGGGCAGCTCCGATGGTTCACGGCGGCCGAGCCGCGGATCCGGGTTGTGACGGTGCACCGCTACCCCCTGCAGGCCTGCTATATCGCGCCGGCTGATCCCAAGTTCCCGACCATCGCCCGACTGCTCTCGCCGGTCGCTTCGAGAGCGCTGGCGGGCGGCGTCGCGCCTTACCTCGCTGTCGCTCATCGTCGGCACCTCGCATTTCGAATCGACGAGATGAACAATGTCTCCTGCGGCAATCCTCCGGGTGTCCCGGACACATTCGCGATGGCCCTCTGGGCGATCGATGCGCTGTTTGCCGACGCACGGGTGGGGGTCGACGGAGTGAACATTCACACCTACCCCGGCGCGGTCTACCAGCTGTTCAGGTTCAAGCGGTCCAACTCGAACTGGCAGGCATTCGTCGAGCCGGAGTACTACGGGCTGCTGATGTTCTCCCAGGCCGCCCCGCCTGGTTCGCGTCTGCTTCGGACTGCCGGGGGAACCGCAGACGTGAGGGTCTGGGCGACCCGAGATGCGCGGGGGTCGATCCGGGTGGTGCTGATCAATGACGACACCTCAGGCGCCCATCTCGTGGCGATCCACGTCGCCAGAGCACGCGGACCGGGGACGATTGAGCGCCTCCAGGCGCCGGGCGCAGCCGCGACGGGCGGGGTCACGCTCGGAGGTCAGAGTTTCGGGCGCTCGACCGACACAGGGGTGCTCCCCAGCCAGCGCAAAGCGAGCGCGGTCGGCGCCGCCGCAGGCAAGTACCTCGTCCGGCTACCCCGCGCGAGCGCGGCGCTTCTGACGTTCCGCTGAACGTTCCGCTGCGCTCGCCGCCTACTTCTCGAGCGTCGCGGCGAAGCTCCCCCGTAGACTGGACCGATGAGTACTGGGGCAAGATGGAGCGCCGCGTTTGGGGGCGCCTCCACCGAGGCGATGCAGGCCTACGACGAGGTGCTGGTGCCGCGGGTGTTCGAGCCGTGGGCGCGGCTGCTGACCGACCAGCTCGAGCTGGCTCGGGGCGACGCGGTGCTGGATGTCGCGTGCGGCCCGGGCTCGGTCAGCCGGGTCGCCGCCGAGTGCGTCGGTGCGGGCGGCCGGGTGACCGCCTGCGACCTCAGCTCGGCGATGCTCGAGCTTGCGCGCGCCAAGCCGCCGGTCGAAGACGGCGCCGAGATCGAGTACCTCGAGGCGCCGGCGGACGAGCTGCCGGTGGGCGCTTGCTCCTACGACGCCGTCACCTGCCAGCAGGGCCTGCAGTTCTTCCCGGATCGCCCGGCGGCGGTCACCGAGATGCTGCGAGCGCTGCGGCCCGGCGGGCGCGTCGGGATCGCCGTGTGGACCGAGATCGGGCGTTCCCCGGCGATGGCCGCGATCGGGGACGCGATCGAGCAGGTCGCGGGCGCCGAGCTCGCCGACCGTTACCGCGGCGGCCCGTGGGGCTTTCCAGCCGCCGGCCCGCTGGCAGACCTGCTCGAGCAGGCGGGCTTCCGCGATGTCCGCCTCTCCACGCACGTGCTGCCGGTCACCTATGAGGAGGGCGCGGCGCAGCTGTACCGGACGCTTGCGGCCAGCGGCATCGTCGCGCAGCTGGGCGAGCTCGGCGACGAGCGAACGCAGCAGCTGGCCGACGCGCTGACCCGGATCACCGGCGAGGGCCGCCTCGACTCCGAGATGGAGTCGAACATCGCAATCGCGCTCCGGTAGCCAAACGGCAAACACCCCTGGCGATCTTGTGATGCATGCGTCAAAGTATGCGCACACGAGCACGCGCTCTGAGGATTTTCGCCTTGACTGTGCACTCCGCGCCAGCCCCCGGACCAAAGGTCCGGCCGTCGCATTTCATCGCACCCGTCGCGCTGGCGGTCCTGATCGGTGCCGTGCTGATCGTCGTCATGAAGGTGCCGGGCGCGTCGGACTCGAACTCCAGCGGCCACAGGGCTGCCCATGCCGCTCGAAAGCTTTCCCCCTACTGGACCGTCCATGCCGGCGACACCTTCAGCCAGATCTCAACGAAGACCGGGCTGACGATCGCACAGCTCGAGGCCTATAACCCGCAGGCCGATCCGGGGGCGATCGTTCCCGGAGAGCGGTTGAACCTGTGGAGCCATCCGCCCGGTTCGGGACACCACCCCAAGCTCGGTCCCCAATTCTGGACGGTGCGTGACGGTGAATCGCTCGGCTCGATCGCGAACGACCACCACATAGCCCTCGTCAAGCTCGAAGAGATGAACCCGAACCTCAGGCCTCCGGCGACGCTGCAACCCGGAGAACGGGTCAAGCTGCGCTAGCGGGCGGGGCTCAGGGCGCGGGCGGCGGGAGCGCCCGCAATCCAACCCCTCACGAGCCGACGAACGTACTGACCACGGCGGTCACGCCGACCGGATCCTCGATCTGCGGGTAGTGGCCGAGCGGCGGGAAGCGCGTCAGCGGCGCGGCCGGTCGCAGCGAGAGCACCGCCTGCAGCACCGCCTCGGTGCAGATCGGGTCGCGGCAGGCCCATGCGAGCTCCAGCCGGCCCGGCCACTCGCGCAGCGCGCCGTGCCAGCGGGGGCCGAGTGATACGCGCTCGTGGAGGTAGAAGATCAGCCTGTCGAGGATCCGGTTGCCGTCGTTGTACGCGAGCAGCGCCCACTGGTCGTCGGCCTCCTCCCGGGTCAGCGGATGCGACGCCGAGAAGATCCGGCCGAACGACCGGCGGAATCCGTGCCGGTTGCTGAGCCGCGAGACGACCGGCCCGAGCCGGCTGCGCAGCAGCTTCTGGTCGAGGGTCAGGCTCGCGCGCTCGATCACCATGCTGCCGTTGAACAGCAGCACGCGCGCGAGCTCGAACGGCAGCCGCCGATCGAGATCGCGAGCGAGCAGCTCGGTCGTGACGGACGTTCCCATGTCGTGGGCGATGAGCGCGACCGGCTCTCCTGGGAAGTAGCGCGCGACGATCGCCTCCGCGAGGTCCGCCTGGCCGCACAGCGAGTACCGGTGATCGCGCGGCTTGTCCGAGAGTCCGAAGCCGAGGAAGTCGAAGGCGACGATCCGGCGCCCGGGCATCCCCTCGAGCACCGACCGCCAGTCGTAGGAGCTCGACGGATAACCGTGCAGAAACAGCACCGCGGGCCCCTCGCCGTCCTGCGCGCGGACGAAGATCCGGTGTCCGCCGAGGTCGATCAGCTGCCCGGCGTCCCCCCACGCGCGAACTCGCGAGGTCAGCACGCTACGCCACCTCCAGCCGCGCGAGCGTCGAGAACGTGCACCAGTACAGATCGCGCCCGAACCCGGCCGCGGGGAACAGCACCGACTGGAACATGCTCGGCACCCGAGCCCGGGCGCGCTCCACGCCGGTCTCGATCTCGACGACCACCACGTCGTCGCCGGACCGGCGAGCGAGCGCACGCCGGATCCGGGGCGACCGCGCCGGGCCCGACCAGCGGCCCGCGAGCGCCCGCGCTACCCGCGTGCGTGCCGCCGCCGGACCGTGGAAGTCGTGCAGCACCACCTCCCCAGTTTCGGGGAAATGGACCATGTGTGCAGCGTGGGCAAACTCGCGTCGCCATAGCGGCTCGAGCCGCGAGCCAAACCGGAACGCCTGGACCACCCCGTTGCCCGAGTCGTAGCCGATCGCGATCCGGCGCTCGGGGTCGTAGAGCGGCGGATTGGTGGTCGTCCCGCGGGGGAGCCCCGACACCTCGACGGCCTCCCAGTCGCGGGAGTCGGCGAGCGAGACGCGCAGCAGCCGCACCGGAGCCGGCGCGACGCCGGCGCCCTGCATCGTCGTCGTGTACCGGTGCTCGCCGTTGTCGAGCAGCCACAGGTGGCCGCCGGAGATCACGGGGTCCCAGCCGTAGCTGTGGCCGGGGCCACCGTGATACGGGAAGGACCAGACGGTGTCGCGCTCGAGCCGCCGCCCGTCCCAGCGGTATCTCCAGACGGTCGTGGCGCCGACCACGTAGAGCGCGTCACCGTCGGCGCTGAGCCGTGCGATCGACGGCTCGGGGAGCTCGACGTCGGGGCAGCGGTCCTCGAGCGTGTCGGGGTCCAGCAACGTCAGGAGCGCGGGCGAGCCGAGCTCGCGGTCGAAGTCCTTGGTCGCGAGCGTCCCGTCGAAGAGCGCGACGAACGAGTTGTACGGCCGCGGGCGCGGGAGCTCGCGCGTGGCGAGCACCGACAGCTCCGGCGAGAGGCGGTGGCAGTGGTTGCCGTGCACGACGTGCAGCGAGCCGCCCGCGTGCGCGGCGAGTCCGCCGGGCCAGAACGGACCCCCGGCCAGCTCCGGCGACCGGGCGGTCGGCGCGAGCGTCAGCGGATCGATCCGCTCGACCCAGGCCGTGCTCGGATCGCGGAGCGGCGCCGGGCCCATCGTGTGGCGCAGAGCGAATACTTCTCCCGGGTCGCGGAGCACGACCATCGTGGTCGCGTACGCGTCGCGCGCCGCGGCCAGCCGCAGCGTCTCCCCTTCGCGGATCCCGAATCCGGGCGTCCCCGCCGGCCGTTGCTCGCGCCGCGGACCACCGTCCTCGGCCGGCCACGGGCTCGGCCAGAGGGCCGCGCTCACATGTGAGCCGGGGTGGAGGCGATCAGCCGCGCGTCGGAGAGCGCCGCGACGCGGTGCGCGTGGATCTTCAGGTAGTCGGGATTGGTGGCCATCGTCAGGAAGGCGGCCCGGGACGGGTACTCGACCGCGAGCATCAGGTCCCACTCCTGATGGTCGGGGCCGACCACCGACTCGGTCGCGGCGAGCGCCAGCAGCAGCCGGGCACCAACCCCCTCGAGGAACGGTTGCGTGGCTTCGGCGTAGCGGCGATAGGCCTCGGCGCCGGTGATCCCGTCGGCCGCGTCGATCCCGTCGGCTCGGTCCTTGAATCGCAGCAGGTTGATCATCACCACCGGCGACTGGTCATCGGAGGCGACCAGGCGCTGGAGCTGCTCGGGTGTCGGCTCGATGCTCATCGGCGGGTTACCTCCGGGGTTGGGGATGCGGCGGCAGGAACATCGCCGGCCGCGGCTTCTGGTTGAAGTTGAAGTCCTTGACGAGGTTGCCGAGGCCGTGCGCGTTCTCACGGACGCTCGGTCGCGGGTCAGGGCGTCCGTCGGTCTTGGGGTCGAGCCGCCGGCTGCCGAGGAAGTCGTCCTCGACGAACTTCGCGAACGCGTCGAAGCTCAGCTGTTGGTGGTCGATGTAGCCGCGCCGGGCGTACGGGCTGATGATGAGCGCCGGGACGCGGAACCCGTAACCGTTGATGTCCGTCTGCGGCGGGCGCACGTTGTCGTAGAAGCCGCCCCAGTCGTCCCAAGCCAGGAAGATCGCGGTGCTGTTCCACTCGCGGCTGCGGCCGATCGCATTGATCAGGTTGGTCACGTAAGCCTGGCCGGCCTTGATCGACGAGGTCGGGTGCTCCGAGACGATCCCGCTCGGGATCACCCACGACACCGACGGCAGGCGGTTGCGGCGCAGCGCGGTGAAGAACGCGCTGGTGTCTCGGATGTTGCCCAGCTGGTGGTCCTGACGTACCGTGTCGAAGCTCGGCAGCGGGTTCCAGATCCCGGGCGTGCGCGGCGCCTGCGGCTTGTAGGTGCAGAACACCTGCGCGTCCTCGCAATCGGGCTCCGGACCCTGCTTGACGTAGTAACCCCAGCTGACGTGCCGGCGATCGAACAGGTACGTGAGGTCGGTCCAGGCGTAGTCGGGCGGCTTCGAGTGCGGCGGCCCGATGTCCGTCGGCAGCCCCGGGAGCTCGATGTTGTTCTTGCAGCTGAACGGGTCCGCGGGGGTCATGCATTGCGCGGACCACTCGGAGACGAGATAGAGGTGGGCCGGCAGGCTCCACGAGGCGACCGGCTCGAACATGTGGTCCTGGAGCACGAAGTTCTTCGCGTACGTCCAGTAGTTGGGGATCTCGCGCTGGTCGTGGTAGCCCATCATGTCGACCGACAGGTTCGCGATGCAGTCGCGCGGGTCGAGCGCGTTCGTGCAGTTCTCACGGGAGCGCACGAATCCGTCCATCCGGCCCTTGTCGTAGTCGGTCCAGAACGCCAGCGTGTCGTGCGGGCCGCCGTCGTTGACGTCGCGGCTGTTGTGGAACGGGCGCACGCAGCCGTGCCGGAGCGGGTCCGGAACGCACGGCACACGGCCGCGGTTTCCCGCGAGTCCGGGGATCCCGTCCGCCCCCGGGTACGTGCCGAAGTAGGAGTCGAACGAGCGGTTCTCCTGCATGATGATCACGACGTGCTTGATCTTGTGGATGCCGCTCGCGGCCATTGCGGTGGGCGCCGCGGCGGCGATCGCGCCCGTCAGGGATACCGCGAGCAGGAGGGCGAGGCGGCGCATCAGTGGTTGACCAGGACCGGGATCAGGTTCGGCGGCAGCTTGCTCGGCGGGATCCGCGGCAGCAGGAACGGCTTGCGGGGCTTCTGGCTGAAGTCGAAGTCCTTGAGCAGGTTCCCGAGGAGCTTTGAGTTCTCACGAACGTCGGGACGCGAGTCCGGCCGCCCGTCCGTCTTCGGATCGAGCCGCTGACCCCCGAGGAAGTCGTCCTCGATGAACTTCAGATAGGCGTCGAAGCTGAGCGTCTGGTGATCGACGTAGCCCTTCCTCGCGTACGGGCTGATCACCAGCCCGGGGACGCGCAGCCCATAACCCTGTCCGTCGACCCGCGGTGGCTTGACATGGTCGTAGAAACCGCCCCAGTCATCCCAGGCGAGGAAGATCGCGGTCGAGTCCCAGTCCTTCCCGGACATGATCGCGTCGATCGCCCGCGTGACATGGTCCTGTCCCCAGCTGACCCGCCCGGGCGCGTGCTCCGAGGTGTCGCCGCTCGGGATCAGCCACGAGACCGCGGGGAGCGTGCCGGCGTAGGCGTCCCGGTAGAACCGCCCCGCGTCGACGATGTTCGCCAGCTGTCGGTCCTGATGGACGTCTTCGAAGCTCGGTAGCGGATTCCAGATCTGGGGCGTCTCGACGTTCTGCGGCACCGGCGTGCAGGTCATCGCGCCGCTGTCGCAATCGGGCTCGGTGCCCTGCGTCAGGTAGTAGCGCCAGCTGACGTGGTGCCGGTGGAGCAGATAGGTGATGTCCGTCCAGCCGTATTGCGCGACGCCGTTGTTGAGGGTGAGCAAGCCGAGTAGCGCGGCCGAGTTGTTGGTCGAAGTCGGGCTTGGCTTGCCCTTGCCGGGATTGACGAGGTTGGTCTCGCAGCTCATCGGCTTGAGCAGGTCCAGGCAGCTCGCCGACCACCCGGAGACCATGTCGAGATGCGCCGGGAGGCTCCACGTCGCCGCCGGCTCGAACATGTGGTCCTGGAGCACGAAGTTCCGCGCGTACGCCCAGTAGTGCGGAATCTCGCGCGCGTCGTGGTACCCCATCACGTCCAGACACGGCGGCCCGTTGAGTACCTCCAGCAGCTGCGTGGTGGTCGTGATCGGCGCGTGGCAGGCGAGCCGGTCGGTGTCGGGATGGCCCGAGTCGACGCTGCGGATGAACCCGTCCATCCGGCCGCCATCGATGTCGGTGAGCGCGTCGACCGTCATGTGCGGCCCGCCGGCGTTCGAGTCCTGGTGGTCGTGGTAGGGCCGCTGGCAGCGGTGGCGCGCCGGGTCCGGCACGCAGGGGACCTTCCCGGGGTGACCGGCGAGCCCGGGGATCCCGTCGGCTCCCGGATACGTGCCGAAGTACGAATCGAACGAGCGGTTCTCCTGCATGATGATCACGACGTGCTTGATCTTGTGGATGCCGCTCGCGGCCATCGCGGCCGGCGCGGCAAGCGCGACGAGGCCACCGGCGATCAGGATCAGAGCTGGGCGGCGGATCACGACGACCCCACGGGCTTCGAGCTCGCCAGCACGCGGCCGCGGGCGCCGAGCGCGCGGACCTCGAACCTGCTCGCGCTTCTCGCAAGCGCGATGCGGGTCTCGAATGCTCGGTCCGCGACCGAGGCAACCGGCCGCAACGTCCTGTCGCGCGATCCCGCGAGCAACTGCCACCGCCTGACGGTGTTCGCGCCGTTCCAGCTCACGTACACCGACACGTGGCCCGGCGAGGTGCGCCTCGCCGTGACCGCAGGGCGGGTCCTTGGCGTCGCCGCCCACCGGAAGCCGTAGACGCGGTAGCTGCCATCGTCCGAGGGCAGGCTCGCGTCGAACAGCATCCGTCCGCTCGATGTGAACTCCGTGAAGTCCGGTTCCGAGCCGAACCCGACCAGTGCATCGCCGCCCGCGAGCATCTGGACGCTCCCCTCGCTCTCGGCGAGCGTGCGCGGCCGCGGATATTGGCGCGCGAGCGACGCGGTGCGGCGGCCCGTGTCCAGCTTGAGCACCAACCCACGCGAGCTCTTCGCGAAGAACGGCGGCCCTCCCTCGTCGTCGAACAGGCTGATCCGCCCGCCGGGCAGCAGCCGAGCGTCGTGCTGGAAATAGAAGCTCGTCCCCGGTCCCATCTTGAAACTGCTCTGCATCCCGCCGAGCGTCCACAGGACGCGGCCGGTCGCCTGGTCGATCTCATAGATCGCGCAGGTATCCCGCGCTGAGATCAACAGCCGGTTGCCCGGGACCTGCTCGATCGAGTTGACGTGGAACACGTCGTCGTACGGGCTGGTCGCTGGACTGGCGAAGGAGGCGGAGAGCGGGATGTGGCCGAGCGAGTGCCACTCCCATACGACCAGCCCCGTGCGGACGTCGACCTCCTGCACGATCGAGTCGATCAGCGGCGAGAGCTTCCCGGGGGCGGTCCCGGGCAGGTGGTAGTTCACGAGCGACTGGACTGTCATCAGCGCGTCGCCCGAGGGCGTCAGCACGAATTCGTGGATGTCGGCCGAGTAGCCGTTGCCGGCGTGGACTACCTTCAGCGGCCGGTACGAGGTGTCGTAGATCTCCCCCTCGCCGAGCCCGTACGCCGCGATCGTGACCGCGCCCTGCCACCAGGTCAGCACTGGCTTTCCGTTCCACCGCTGAATCTGAAAGTTGGCCGCGACGATCGGCCTCGGGAGCTGGTGGAACCAGACGAGCTTGCCGTTGCGATCGACGATCATCGGTCCGCCGGGGCCGACCGGTTTGATCGAGATCGCGTTCATGGAGGCGGGATGAACGATCGGCGAGGGCAGCGGCGTCAGGAATAAGTCCTCGCCGACATTGGGGCCGGTCTTGTGGACGGCGATCTTCGGCGGCAGCAGCGCCTTCTCGGTGACGAAGTGCCGGAGCTTCGCCGGCTGGGTCGCGGGAATGTTGATGATCGGCGGGTTCGGCAACAGCTCGGCGACCGTGAAGGCGAACGCGATCGGGATGTGGCCCTTGATCCTGATCTCGACGTTGACCCGCTCGCCCTGGGTGAGCGGCCGCGCGAGCACGAAGCTCGCCCCGCGATCGCCGCTGTAGGTGCGCAGCGCTCCCGGATGCGCCCCGCTCACCGAGCCGGCAACCCGGACGGACTCGATCTCGCGGCGGGGGGTGCCGAGGATGCTGATCTGGGTACCCGGAGACGCGTCCTGCGTCTCGGGTTGCGGGGAGATCTCAACACGACCAGCGGCGGTCGCGCTGCCCGCTCCAAGCGTCAGCGTCGTAGCGGCCGCCGCGGCAGCCGCGATCCGCCCAAGACCCCCTCGCGTCCTGACCACGGAACCAGTTATAGCCATCGAGTGACACAGTGTCAAACACCGCGTCACTCAAATGGTACGATCGGACTATGAGCCCTCCGGCCGAGCGCACGCGACGCCGTGAACAGCGCGAGGAGACTCGCCGCCAGATCCTCGCGGTGGCCGAGCGCTCGCTGCGCGAGCGGCCGTATCGCGAGCTCACCGTCGACGTCGTGATGGCGGAGACGAGCCTCACCCGGACCGCCTTCTATCGCCACTTCGACGACGTCACCGACCTCGTCCTGAGGTTGTACGAGGACGTCTCGCGGGAGCTGTTCGCGGTCGTGAAGCGGTGGGCCGATACCGCCGGCGTCGGCTATCCGACGCCGGGGCGCGAGGGGCTCGCCGGGATGATCGACTTCTACGTCCGCAACGGCCCGCTGATCCGCGCGATCGCCGAGGCGGCGGTGACCGACGAGCGGATCGAGCTCGCCTACCGCGGCTCGATCGACCGGTTCATCGAGGTGACCACGGGCGCGCTCGAGCGGATGGCCGGCCAGGGCCTCCTCAAGGTTCCGGATCCCCGGGCGCTCGCCCGCGCGATGACGATCATGAACACGGCCTACCTACTGGCCGAATTCGGCCGGGACCCCCAGGGCGACCCGGTCCTCGCCCTGGAGACGCTCGAGCAGGTGTGGCTGCGGCTGGCTATGCCGCTGCCGACACGCGCCTGATCATCCGCGGCGGTGCCGGCGTGACTTGCAGGTGCCGGTCACGTAGCACGCGAGCGCCGGCTCGCCCACGGCGCGGGGGCCGTCGGGTCCGAGGTCGTGTACCAAGGTTGCCGTGTACGCGCCGAGGATCTGGTTGGCCTCGGCCGTCGTCACGCCCCGCATCGTCGCCATGTTGCAGTAGCTCCTGCTGACCCGGCTGAGCTCGGCCGGTCCCTTGTGGTTCAGGGCGTCTAGCACGATCCCCGACGTCGGCCCGTCGTACGGGAGGTTGTTGTGCTGCGCCTGATCGCTTGGACACAGGCTCTGGACGAGGATGTTCGCGGCGCCGGGCATCCGAGCCTCGGACGGGGACACGAAGACGTTGTCCGCCGAGGTCGTGATCGACGTCCACGGGATCGAGTAGGTGCTCGCCCCCTTGTTGAGCGCGGCCAGGAACTTCGAGTCTGAGCGCATCTGCCACAGCGACGCCGAGCAGCTGCTGGGCGCGGTGCAGTTCTGATTCGGATAGAGCGCGCCGTAGTTGGGCGCTCCCAGCGTCACCACCTTGTCGATGTCCGCGCGGGTGTCAGGCCAGTACTTGAGCGCCCAGCGCGCCTCGAGCCCACCCTGGGAGTGGGACATGACCGCGATCGGGCGGCCGGACTTCGTCGCGAGCATCCGGATCGCCGAGACGACGTACTGGGTGTTCGCTGGATGTCCCCGGCGCCGATCTCGGGCAACGTGATCGTGCACGCGGCCCAACCGATCTTCGGGAGCAGCTTCTGCCAGTTCCAGCTCCAGTTGACCTCGGCCGTCGCGAACGTCCCCGGGATCAGCAGGATCGCGCCGTGGTGGGCGCGGGCAACGTTGCCCTTGCAGACCATCGCGGACTTGACCGCGCTGGCGGGCACGGTGATCCGGGGTTCGGTGCGCTGCTGCTGTGATCGCGAGGCAGCGGACGCCACCGCGGGGACGACTGCGGCGCAGAGCCCCAGGACGGCGGCGAGACGAGCGATACGGCGGGTCATCTTCCTCTCCTTGTTGGACAGCAGCCTCCCATGACCGCTTACTAGACATATATCAATTTTGTCTAGTCCTGTCAACAGTTGGAGGTTCTGTCTAGAGGAGGTTGTGGCGACGCGCGGCCGGCGGAGGGCCGCTGCAGCTCAGATCGTGCTGGCGAGAAGCAGCTCGAGCTGGTCGATCCGCCGCGCGGCGGTGTGCTCAGCGAGCACTCGGCGGCGGGCGCGGCCGCCGATCGCGCGACGCTGGTCGTCGGGCATGTCCCACAGCGCCTCGACGACATCGGACGGCTTGTCCGCGAACAGGATCTCCGTGCCGTCGGCGAACAGCTGCTCGAGCCCGTCGCAACGGTCGCTGATCACCGGGATCCCGCATGCCGCGGCCTGAAACAGTCCGACGCTCGGCGCGAGTTCCCCCGCGCGGCCACCGATGTTCAGCGTCCAGCGCTGCGCGGCGCAGAACGCCGAGTGCTCCGGTAGCGGCACGTGCTCGACGCGCTCGACGTTGACGGGCCACGCGAGGTCGGGCGGGTACTCCTTCCCGGCGACGACGAACTCCGAGTCGCGGAGCTTGCGCGCCGGGTTGAGCAGCAGCGCTTCGAGCTGCGGCTGCCTCGAGTCGGAGTACGGCCCGTGGTACCCGAGGTCCCACCTCGGCTCGGTCCGCCGCGGGCGGTAGCGGAGCGGGTCGACGACCGGGTAGAACGCGCACGCGTGGCGAGCGCCGAAGCTCTGCTCGAGCCGCTCGAGCGCGTGGCCGCCGGCGAAGGACAGGTACAGGTCGTAGCGCGGGATCAGCGCGGTCGAGACGTACCGGCAATCGCCCCGCTCGAGCCGCGCGAGCGTGCCCGGCGTGTTGACGTCGTAGAACGCCGTCGTCCCGCGGGCGGCGTTGCAGACCCATTCCCCGACCGCGATCCCCTCGGGCACGCACGAGCCGACGACGACGAGATTGGCCCCTCTCACCTCGGAGGCGAACCGCACGCGGAGATCGCCCAGCGACGAGTACAGATACGTGCGACCGAACGGCGGATCGGGCAGGTCACGCGCCGATGCGTACCACGGCACGTCGCGCTCGAGGAACACGACGTCGTGCCCGCGGGCGTCGAGCTCGCGCATCAGCGAGCGGTAGTGGGTCGCGTGCTCGTTTCCGAGCGACGACGTCACCGATAGACCGAGGAACACGACCCTCATCGGCCCAACCCTGTGGCGGCTAGATCGATCACCTGACGACCCCTCCTGCTCGAGGCCATTCTGGTCGGCGGTCCGGACATACGTCCGGCGCGGTGAGCGTCCACCTCCACAAGATCGGCACCCGAGGGCCCGATGTCGAGCCTCGGGCGCGATCGTCCACGAGCGGAGCTCGCAAGCTGCGGAAATTGCGTGCGCGGGGCCGCCTCTCCCGACCCGACCCACCGGATTCCGTACTATCGGACGCAGATGGGGGCGAAGGTTCGTTTCAGGGCGTTGCTTCTCGGGCTACTCGCGCTCGCGGCATTGACCGCGGTCGCGACCGCCGCGGCCACGTCCGCCGCGACAGCCGCGACGCGCACGGCCACCCCCGTGCACAAGTGCAGGCCGGCCCGGGCGCCGCGCTGCCTGCGGCTCGCGCGCGGCCAGGAGCCCGTGCTCGTCTCCGCGGCGGCGCGCGTCTCGGAGACCGACGCGCTCCAGGCGTTCGTTCAGACCGTCGGGCCGCTCCCGGGAATCAGGGCGCTGCCGGGAGCGGTCGACCGCGCGCCCTCCGGCTCGCTATCCGGGCCGATCCGGTGGGCTGCCGCCTACCTCCCGACGATGACGCCGGCGCAGCGCAAGGCGTTCCAGAAGCTGATTGGCGAACGCCCCGGCGTGTTCGCGCGGATCGCGTCGAACCCTCCGAAGGGCGCGCAGAAGAAATGGGATCAGGCCGCGAAGACCGCGGTCGCGCTGCTCTCCGCGCACCTCGGGGTGTCGCTCTCGAGCGCCCCGGCGCTGCCGGTCGAGGTCAAGCTGATGACGGCGCCCGACCCCGACGGCTCCGGCAGCCAGGCCGCCGCCGAGCCGCTCGACAAGAACGGCAAGTGGGCGAGCTCGCTCGGTCCCGGTGTGAAGTGCCAGATCCAGGTGTTCCCGCTCGGCTGGCAGAGCTCGAATCCCGACCTTCCGATCTACGTGACCGCCCACGAGGCCGCGCACTGTTTCCAGTTCAAGCTCAACTCGCCCGTGTATTCGACGCTCGCACAGTCGCCGTGGCTGATCGAGGGGGGTGCCGAGTGGGCGGGCGACCAGGTGGCTCGCGAGGTGCTCGGGCACGATCCGAAGGACCAGTACCTGAGCGACTACTGGAACGCCTACCTGAAGTATCCGGGGACCGGTCTGTTCAGCCGCGTCTACGACGCCGTCGGGTTCTTCGCCCACCTCGCGGAGACCGTCCAGGGCGGGAACCTGTGGCCGACGCTCAAGCAGATGTTCACGGCGAAGGGCAGCCAGGCGGCGTACGACGTCGCCGTCCCCGACGGCAACACCGACTTCCTCGACAGCTGGGCATCCGGGTACGCGCGCGACGCCTCGCTCGGGACGGCCTGGGACACGACCGGCATCGGGATCACCTCGACGAAGCCGCCGATCCCGTTCTACGCGGGCTCGGGCAACACGCAGGTGTCGATGGACGCGGGCCCGCGGTCATCGGCGATCGCGAGGGTCCAGATCGCGGATCAGGTGCTGATGGTGTCGAGCAGCGGTGGGACCCCGTTCGGGCGGCTGCGCGACGCATCCGGCTCGACCATCGGCCTCGACACGGCCTCCTACTGCGTCACCGGCCAGGACTGCAGCTGTCCTTCCGGGTCGCCGGGCTTCGGGGACACACTGCCCGGGATAGCCCCCGGCCCGGCGTGGGTCGCGCTGTCCGCCAGCAACGCGGCCACTCACCTGACGCTCGCGCGGGTCACCGCCGCTGTCTGGTGCCAGCACCCGGTAGGCGGTACTCCCGGAGGCGTGAGCAACATCGTCGTTTCGGGCGGCGCGTCGGCGACGAGCTTCCAGAACGGGCACAACGACAGCTGCACGATCCATCAGACCACCGCGTTCGGCAAGCCCGAGCTGCAGTGCTACTTCGAGATGTTCGAGCCCGGCGAGCCCTGCTGCACGCAGGTCGCGTTCACCACCTACGGAAACGTCGGTCCCGGCTCCTACGACGCGGCCTTCCCCGGCGACTCGTTCGGGCCGGTGATCAGCTACGCCGATCTGGCCACCACATTCGTCACCTCGGATATGCCCACCCAATTGGACTCTCAGGGTTACGAGCAGTGGCAGACACCGCCGGGCGGCTTCTCGATCAGCTCCGAGACCGCAACGACGATCAGCGGCAGCGTGAGCGCGACGATGGAGGACGTGCAGTCGCCTAACGCCGCCACGAACACCGCCAGTGCCGGCGGCACGTTCACGGTGCCGCTACAGATCCTGCCCAACTAGGCTCTACGGCCATGGCGAACGTGTTCGTCACGGGCGGATCGGGATTCGTCGGCGGCAGGCTGATCGAGCGGCTGCGCGACGACGGCCACACCGTCCGTGCGCTCGCACGCTCGGACGCGGCGGCGGAGAAGGTGCGCGCGCTGGGAGCGGAGCCCGTGTCGGGAGACCTGTCGAGCCCCGACGCGATCCGCGACGGCGCCGAGGGCTGCGAGTTCACCTTCCACGCCGCCGCGACGGTCGGCGACTGGGGCAAGCGCGAGGACTTCGTCCGCGGCAACGTCGATGGCACCCGGAACGTGCTCGCGAGCTCGTCGGCGGCGGGCGTCCGCAGGTTCGTCCACGTCGGGACCGAGGCGGCACTGCTCGCCGGCCAGCCGCTTGTGGGCGTCGATGAGACCGCGCCGCTGCGGCCGGACTCGCCGGCGCTCTACAGCTCGACCAAAGCGCAGGCCGAGCAGCTCGTGCTCGACGCCAACCGCGTCGGCGAGTTCGAGACCGTCGTCGTCCGGCCGCGGTTCGTCTGGGGCCGCGGCGACACGACGCTGTTGCCGACGATGGTCGAGATGGTGCGGTCCGGCAGGTTCGCGTGGGTCGGTGGCGGGAACCACCTGACGTCGATCACGCACATCGACAACACGGTCGAGGGGCTCGTGCTCGGCGCGACGCAGGGCGACCCCGGGAACGTGTACTTCGTGACCGACGGCGACCCGGTCGTATTCCGCGAGTTCGTCTCCGAACTGCTTCAGACGCAGGGCGTCGAACCCCCGACGCGGACGATCCCGACGTGGGTGGCGGGCGCGCTCGCGACCTCCGGCGAGACCACGTACCGCGCGCTCGGCCTCAAGGGCCACCCGCCCCTGACCCGGTTCGCGTACTGGGTCACCTCACAGGAGTGCACGATCCGGATCGACAAGATCCGCAAGCAGCTCGGCTATCAGCCGGTCAAGACCCTCGAGCAGGGTCTCGCGGAGCTGCGCGAGTAGGCTCTCCGCCATGTCGTTCGGCGGTGAATCCGAGCGGTTCCAGGTCGGCGTCCACGTCGAGGGCACCGACGGGCGCTGCGGCAAGCTCGAGGGCGTCGTGATCGACCCTGTCAAGGGAGCGCTCGCACACCTGATCGTCAAGCCCGAGCATCACAAAGGGCTCGGGCGGCTGGTCCCGATCGAGAGCGTCGAGTCCGACGGCGACCCGATCCGGTTGAGCTGCACCGTGGCGCAGTTCCTCGGTCTGGACGAGGGCGAGGAGATGCACTTCCTCGCGCCCGGCGACAACCCCGTGAGCGACGCTGGCGGTCGCGCGTACTCGTGGCCCCACTACGGCGCCGGGTTGGCCGGCGGCATGGGCGCCGGCGCAATGTCGGACACGGAGCTCGGCCAGCACGGCACCCCGCAGCCGTTCGTCGAGGATGCGATCCCGCTCGGCGAGGTCGAGGTGCGCCGCGGCGACCCGGTGCACGCCGCCGACGGGTACATCGGCTCGGTCCACGGTCTCGTGATTCACCGCGGCGACGACCACCGCGTGACCCACGTGCTGCTCGAGGAGGGCCACTTCTGGGGGCACAAGCAGGTCGCGATCCCGATCTCGGCCACCGAAAAGATCCAGGGCACGATCCGGGTGGACCTGACGAAGGAACAGATCGAGCAGCTCCCGCCGGTCGACCTCAACTAGCGTCCTGAGTCGGAGGTTCGGCGGCACCGAGAGGGGTCGCTGGCGCCGGCTGACAAGGACGCAGGGAGGGGCAATATTGGACATATTGCCCCGACCGAGGACGCCGTCAGGCGGGGCCAGGGGCCGCTCGAATGGCGTCGAATTTTCGACTCAGGGCACTAGCGTCAGCGACCGAGTGGGTGATCGGTCTCGGGTAGCTCGTCGAGTCCGGCATTCCGTCCATCGCAAGGAGTTCACTTTCCCGATGACGCGGTTTCCAACACGAGCCACTGTTGCCTATCAACCACAGAGCCGGACATGCGTCCGGTTTGGATTTAGAGGTCAGATCGAGGGGTAACGCACCCAAATGCTGCAAATCGACCACTCCACGCTGCAAGAAGGACTCGAGCGAGCGGGGGACGTGCTCAAGCTCCACCGCCTCAGCTCGCCCGGCGACGCCGAGACCCTTGCCTCGGCGGTGCTCGCCAACTTCGGGATCGACGATCTCGGACGGATCGAACTCAACGACTCGCTCAGGCAGATGCTCCCGATCACCGGTGACCAGGTTGTCGAAGCGCTGATGAGCTCGGCCATGTCCGAGGGCGTCCTGGTCGGGCTGATGATCGCGACCGCGGCGCTGCGCCTCGGTCCCGACGAGGTCCCCGACTTCCCACCCGTCGACCTGTAGACAAGCGGTCTAGCGACTAGTGGGGGTGGACCACGGTGATCGTGGCCCCGGACCCTGATCCCTGCGGATACGCGGAGATGATCACGCCCTCGTTATCGCGGTGCGCCCTGAACGTGGCGTGGTATGCGTTCTCGGATGACTCTTTGATCTGCCAGCCGCCCTTGGCGAGCTGGGCCTTGTAGAAGGCTCCGAGCTTGCTCACCGAATCCGGCGAGCTGATCACCGTCACGAAGTTGTTCTTCTTGACCACGGTGGCGGGGTGGTAGACCGCGATCCCGGCTCCGCCTCCGGACGAGGACGAGGTGGTGGTGGTCGTGCTCGTCGACGTCGGGGCGGAGGTGCTGGAAGACGTCTGCGTCGGCGCCGCCGCCTGGGTCGAGCTCGCCGTTACCGTCGTGGTGCTCGACCCTCCGCATGCAGCGAGCAGAGCGCCCACGAGCAGGGCAAGGACGGCCGTCAGCGCAGATCGTCGCGTCCCCCCAGTCACCGCTGCCCATCCTATACACCTCAGACGAGGTCGTCGTCGTCGTTGAGCGGTCTCACCCCGGCACGAGCACCGCCGCCAGTGCGGTGGCCGGGAGCAGGACCGAGAAGACCAGCGTCGCGTCTCGGGCTCGCAGATGGAGCTGCGAGACCGCGTGCGGCTCGTGGATCGGCAGCGACTCCGCCTCGTCGGCCGCCCACACGAGCACGGCGTTCACGATCTTCATTGGCTCGGCGCTGACTCCGCGCAGCCGCTCCCGGAGCGCTTTGGCCGATCCTTCGAGCAGCGCGCCGGAGTCGAGCTCTGAGAGGATCTCGGCGGCCTCGTGCGCGCCGGGGATCCGGCCCAGGTGCATCAACATCCGGCGGAACGCCTCGCGCAGGCCGGCGCTGCCCGCCGCCAGCCGCAGCCACGTCGGCACCATCACCAGCAGCGCCCCGCGGACCGCGCGACTGGCCGCATCGTCGATCCCGAGCCCGCCGATCAGCGACGCGGCGAGCGTCCCGACCGCGACGATCAGCGCCAGCAGCAGCCCCACGCGGATGACGTCGCGGTCCCGGTAGCGGGCCATCGTCGACGCCACGGCCAGCCACGCCGCAACCGCGCCGAGCACGATCCAGCTGTGGCTGACGAGCAGCACGATCGTGACCAATGTCGCCGCGACCAGGGCGACCCGCGGATCGGTGCCGCCCGATTCCATCTGCTCTGGCGCCAGCACCTCGCGATGCGATCCCGACCGCTCCGGTACACGCGCGGTCCATCCGAACAGCGCGTGGCGATAGAAAGCGACCTGGAGCGCCGAGAACACGATCGCGAAGAAGACGTTGCCGATCGCGGTGAGGATCAGCGCGCCGGCAAGGCCGCCCGGCAGGCCCGGGATCCACCCGAACAGCGTCTGGTAGGTCCCCGCATACGCCTTCGGGCCGAGCAGGATCAGTACCGCGAACGCCGTCAGGATCGTGTAGTGGACGAGCCTGATCACGAGCGCCGCCAGAAACTGGGTGAACGGGCGCCGGCCGCGCGCGTGCATCGCGCCGAGCAGCGGCGCGCTCACCGCCTGGGTGAGCGGAGCGTTGATCCGCAACGGCCCGACGATCGCGACCGTTTGCAGCATCGCGGCGGCGCTGCTGGCATAGCCCGACCGCATCCCGCGCACGTCGGACTCCCTAGCGACCGCCGCCCCGCCGGTGAGGCTCAGCCAGAAGCTGCCGGTCGGTGAGACCCGCGCGGCCAGGAACGAGACCGCGGCGACATGGGCGAGTCCGGCTGGCTTGGACATGGATCAAACGTTACGGCCCCGAGACCCCCGCCACCGGTTTCGGCGGCCGGAATGCCGTCGCGGGCGAGAATGTCCCCCGTCAACCGGGACAAGGAGATCAAGATGCCTGTCGGCAAGGCCGTTTCAGCTGAGGGTCACGGCAAGGACGAGTGGTTTCACTTCGTGGTGCCGTGCCTCCACACGATCGACGAGACGCAGATCCGAGACCACCTCAAGCGCGACCACTTCTTCTGGCTGGACCTGAAGGCCCCAACCCACGACGACCTTCGCCAGCTCCACGAGCTGTTCGGGTTCCATCCGCTGGCGCTCGAGGACGCGGAGGAGTTCGGCGAGCGTCCGAAGCTCGACAACTACGGCGACTACATCTTCCTCGTGTTCTACGGCGCCTGGCGCGACCGGCCGGACCAGGCGGACCCGCTCCACGAGGTACACATGTTCATCTCGGGCAAGTACTTGGTGACGATCCACCGGCGACCTCTGCCCCCGCTCGAGCAGCAGCGAGACGAGCTCGAGGGGCGCGCCCTGCACAGCGAGCAGTTCCTGCTTTACAGGGTGCTCGACACGCTGGCGGACAGCTTCTTCCCCGTCCTCTCGGGCATCGACGACGAGATCGACGAGCTCGAGACGGCGATGCTCGGCAGGCCCAACGAGCACCAGCTGGCGCGGCTGTTTCAGCTCAAGCGCGAGCTCGTCGGGATGCGCAAGGTGGTATCGCCTCAGCGCGACCTGTTCGCCCGCTCGATCGACGAGCTCGCCGAGCTTCCCGGCCTTCAGCTCGACGAGCGCGACTACTTCCGCGACATCTACGACCACCTGATCCGGATCAGCGATCTGATCGACTCGTATCGCGACCTCCTGTCGGGAGCCGCCGACCTCTACCTGTCGACCGTCGGCAACCGCCAGAACGACGTGATGAAGCAGCTCACGATCATCGCGACGATCTTCCTGCCGCTGTCGTTCATCACCGGCTTCTTCGGCATGAACTTCGGCCACATGGTCCTGCTCATCCGAGGCACCTGGACCTTCTGGGTCATCGGCGTCGGGAGCATGCTGGCCACGCTCGCCGTGCTGCTGCTGTTCTTCCGCCGGAAGTCGTGGCTGTAACGGGCGATCGCACCTACGACGGAGTCGTGTCGCCGAACCCGAGCGAGCGGCCGATCAGCTCCTTCATGATCTCGTTCGAGCCGGCCCAGATCTTCGTCACCCGCGCGTCGACCCACGCGCGCGCGACCGGGTACTCGTCCATGTAGCCGTAGCCGCCGTGGAGCTGCACGCACGCGTCGATCACGCGGTTCTGGACGTGCGCGGTCCACCACTTGACCTTGGCGGTCTCGACGTCCTCGAGCGTGCCCTCGGCGTAGCGCTGCACGCACTGGTCGACGTACGCCTGCGCGACGTCGATCTCGGTGACGAGCTCGGCGAGCACGAACCGGTTGTGCTGGAAGGTCCCGATCGGCCGGCCGAACGCGACCCGCTCACCGGCGTAGGTCAGCGTCTGCGACAGCGCCTCGCGCGCGTGCGCCATGTTCGCGCAGGCTGCGTGAAGGCGCTCCTGCGGCAGCCGCTGGAGCATCGACACGAACCCGCGGTTGAGGTTGCCGAGTAGGTGCTCCTCGGTCACGACCAGATCCTCGAAGAACAGCTCGCTCGTGTCGGCCTCGGGCTGCCCGATCTTGTCGAGCTTGCGCCCGCGGGAGAACCCGGACATGCCGGCCTCGATCGCGAACAGGCTGATGTCGCGCTGACCCGGGCCGGTGCGAGCGGCGATCACGATCAGGTCGGCGCTGCCGCCGTTGGTGATGAACGTCTTCGAGCCGTTGATCACCCAGCCGCCGTCGCCTCGCCGCGCACGGGTTCGCAGGCTGGCGAGATCCGACCCGGCGCCGGCCTCGGTCATCCCGATCGCCGACACGAGCTCGCCGGTGCAGAACCGCGGGAGCCAGCGCCGCTTCTGCTCCTCGGTGGTCAGCTCGACGAGGTAGGGGGCGACGACGTCCGTGTGGATGCCGACGCTCGAGGAGAGCCCGAGGCTGACCCGCGCGAGCTCCTCGGTCAGCACGACGTTGTAACGAAAGTCGTTCGTCTCGCCGCCCCCGTACGCGGCCGGGATCGAGATCCCCAGGAAGTCGGCGCGCCCGGCCGCCAGCCACAGCTCGCGACCGACGCTCCGCTGCTGGCGCCAGGAGTCGTGGTAAGGCAGCACCTCCCGCTGAATAAACGTCCGCACGGAGTCACGGAAGGCCAGATGATCGTCTTCGAAGATCGTGCGTCGCATGGTGAGACCGCCGGCGCCTCGGGCTGGCTCAGCGACAGTAGGTTCCGAGTCGCCGAACGGTCAACGATGGGAGGTCTCCATCCCCCTGAATGTCGGATCGATCTGTTACACCGCCGGGCGTCTGACTCGCCGCGGATGCGTGAGGGTCACCCCCGACATTCGTGGGGAATTCAGGTAACCGGCGGGCGTCGCGTGAAAAACTCGGCCACCCGCCTTCGAGCACACAGGAGGATCATGGAGGAGCTTCGTAGGGTCATCACCGGGATCGACGAGAACGGCCGCTCGGCATTCGTGTCTGACGAGATCGTGCCCGCCAAGGTCCCGCCTACGCTCGGCGGCAATCGGATCTTCGATCTGTTCGGGAGTGACGCGACCCCGACCGTGCCCAACACCGGCACGGTCGAGCAGGGCCTGCGGTTCTTCCCGACGACGCCGGACGGCTACCGCTTCATCGTGTTCTCGATGCCACCCGAGCACGAGGTCACGGTGCCCGAGGACGCCGAGGCCGCGTGGGCCGAGACCGAGCGGCTGACGCCCGGGATGGGCGACGCCGTATCCGACGCCAGCGGCATGCACTACACCGCGACGGTCGACCTGGAATTCATCCTCCAGGGCGAGGTCACGCTCACGCTCGACACCGGCGAGAGCAAGGTCCTGAAGGCCGGCGAGGCGCTGATCCAGTGTGGCGCCAACCACTCGTGGGCAAACAAGGGCACGGAGACGGTCGTGATCCTGCTCACGTTCATCGGCGCCAACCTCGACGACAGTCGCTTCGCCGCAGGCGGCGGTCACTGAACTGCCGGCACACGGCCGTCCGTCCATGCGCATCGACAAGGTCATCACGCTCGAGCTCCTGCCGGAGCTGGTGTCCGACGGCTCGACCGTCGCTTTCGGCGGCGGCTGGTTCGCGAACCATCCGATGGCCGCGGTCCGCGAGCTGCTGCGGGCAGGCCGCCGGGATCTGCACGCGCTCGCGCTGCTCGGGACGATCGAGGTCGACCTGCTCGTCGGCGCGAAGGCGCTGCGGCAGCTCACCTTCTCGATGGTCACGCTCGAGGCGTTCGGGCTCGCCCAGCAGTTCCGCCGGGCCGTGCAGGATGGCGAGCTCTCGATCACCGAGGTTCCGGCACTGTCGCTGCAGGTCGCGCTCGAGGCGGGCGGCCAGGCGGTCCCGTTCCTGCCGCTACGAGGCCCGATCGGCTCGGACCTCGTCGCCGCCCACCCCGACGTGTTCGGTACGGCCAGCACGTCGTTCGGCGACGAGGACGTGATGGTCGTCAAGGCGATCCGCCCGGACGTGGCGATCGTCCACGCGCTCCGCTGCGACCGGCTCGGGAACGCCCAGTTCGAGGGGACGTTCGGCCAGGACCCCGAGCTCGCTGCGGCGTCGGATCGGGTGATCGTCACCTGCGAGGAGATCGTCGATCCCGACGAGATCGCCCGCAACCCCTACACGACCCAGATCCCCGGGTTCCTCGTCGACGCGGTGGTCGAGGCTCCGTTCGGGGCGCATCCGTGCTCGCACGTGCCGCGCTACGCGCAGGATGCCTGGGAGATCCTGGCCTACCAGCGCGCGGCGGTCGCCGGCGGCGACGGGTACGAGGCGTACGTCGAGCGGTTGCGCGCGGAGTCCGAGGCCGACTACCGCGACCGCGTCCTCGGCGAGGGTCGCGGCGAGGTGCTCGCGGCGATCGCTGCTTCCGGCAAGACACTCGAGGTGCCCGCATGAACCCTGGATACGAAGTCCACGAGCTGATGGTCTGCCGGATCGCCCGGGAGATGCATCAGGAGGGCGACTACGTGACCGTGCTCGGCTCGTTCACTCCGCTCGCCTACGCGGCCTACATGCTCGCCAAGCTCACCCACGCACCCGACGCGTGGATGGTGGGCTACAACGCGATCGGGATGCCGCCCGTCGAGCTCAGCTTCACCGGGTCGGAGGGGGCGGCGTATCGCGGATCGCTGGCCCGCAGGTCGTTCACTGCCAACGGCCACCTCGTCCACCTCGGCACCCATGGCCTGCTCGAGTGCGTCTCCTCGGCGCAGATGGACGGGCGCGGCGCGATCAACTTGTCGGCGATCGGGGCCTACGACCGCCCGAAGGTCCGGCTCCCCGGCGGCGCCGGCGCCCCCGAGGTCGTCCAGAACTACCGCAAGGTGATCGCCTACTTCTCGCGCCACGACAGCCGCACCCTGGTCCCGGCGGTCGACTTCGCGACCGGGCGCCGCACCCCGATCTCGGCCGAGCGGAGAGCCGAGCTGGGGCTCGTCACGGGCGGCCCGGTGACGATCGTCACGCCGATGGCGGTGCTCGCCAAGGCCGACGACGAGCGGCCGTTCGCGATCGAGTCCCTGCACCCCGGAGTGACCGCCCACGAGGTTCTCGCCAACACCGGCTTCGAGCTCGAGGTTCCGAACGAGATCCCGCTGACCGAGCCGCCGACCGAGGACCAGGTCGACCTGCTGCGCAACACGATCGATCCGCTCGGCACGGTGCGCTTCGACTTCCTCTCCGGCGAGGAGCGGCTCGAGTACCTCGAGAAGGTGCTCGCGACCGAGTGGGAGCGAGGGGTGGCCTCAGCCGGCGAGCGCGTCGGCGAGCCGGCGCCACTCGGGTAGCGGCAGCTCGCCGCGCCGGCCGCTCAGCACCTGGACGCTGACGTGATCCGCGCCGGCCTGGCGGTGCTCGGCGACACGCGCGGCGATCGCGGCCTCGTCTCCCCACGCGTAGAGCCCGTCGACCAGCCGGTCGCTGCCGCCGTCGGTGAAGTCCTCGTCGGTGAACGCGGCCGACCGCTTGAGGTTGTTCACGTAGTTGGGGAGCTCGAGGTACACCGCGAGGTGCGCACGAGCGATCTCCCGCGCGCGGGTCGCGTCGGTCTCGAGCACGATCGCCTGCTCGGGGGCGAGGATCGGGCCGCTGCCGAGGATCTCGCGCGCGGCCGCGGTGTGGTCGGGGGTGACGTTGTACGGGTGCGCCCCGAGCGAGCGCTCCCGCGACAGCTCGAGCATCCGCGGCCCCAGAGCGGCGAGGATCCGCTCGCTGCGCTCCTCGTCGCCGGACGCGGCGTCGAGCGCGTCCAGGTACCGCACCATCGCGGTCAGCGGCTTCGCCGACAGCGCTCGGGCCTCGTCGTCGAGGAACGGCAGGTGGCTGACGCCGAGGCCGAGCAGGAATCGATCGGGATACTCCGACCGGAGACGTGCCTGCCCGGCGGCCGCGTCCGGCGCCGGCACCACCCAGATGCTGATGATCGCGCTCGCGACAGTCACCGTCCGAGTCGCGCCGAGGACCCCGTCGAGTACGTCGAACACGGGCGCACCGCTCCCAGTCCCGCCCGGCAGCCAGAGCGTGCCGTAGCCGAGCTGCTCGAGCTCCGCCGCGGCGTCGTTGGCGGCGCCGCGGTCCCGCAGGAAGCGCAGCTCGCCGCTCCAGATCCCGAGCGTGCCGAGCTTCATCGTCCCTTTGGCGCGCGGATCGGCTCCCACGGCAGCAACGGGATGCTGCGACGCGACGAGAACCTCCAGCCCTCGCGAGTGCGCACGTAGGTGTCGTCGTAGTAGCCGCGGGCGTGGTTCTCGTTGCCGCCGCGTCGGGTGATTCCCATCGCGAGGAAGTATGCGGTCCCGGTCGCCCGGTCGCCACTGACGTCGACCCGGTGGTTGCCCGTGAGGTGCATCACGTGGCTGAGCGCGCGCTTCTCACGCAGGAAGAAGTCCCGTATCGCATCGTGACCCTCGTAGCGGCCGAGCCCCGCCGGCTGCATGTCGAACCAGGCATCCGGCACGAACAGGTCGACCAGTAGGTCGACCTGAAACGTGTCGTTGTAGATCGCGTAGTCGTGCGTCAGTCGCACGATCTGCGCGACGTCGTCTTCAGCCAACTGGAACGCCGTTCGGGGCCAGCTCGACCGTCGTGTCGGGCCGCTCGACCGCGCCGCCGCACTCGCGGTGGAGCACCGGGATGATCTCCTCGCCGAAGAACTGGACCTGCTCCTCGACCGCCTCGTGCGGGGTTCCGCCCGACTCGAACCAGATGTTGACGATGAAGTCGCCATCCGGGTAGGCGCTCTGCTTCAGGCCCATCAGCTTCTCGATCACGTGCTCCTTGGAGCCGACGATCAGCATCCCCTGCTCCTGAAGGAGCTCGCCGGTGACCTCCACGTCCATCCGCGGCGTCTCGCCGGGCTCGGCGAGGATCGCCGTGAACCCGAACGGCTTGTAGAAGTCCCATTGGAACAGCTGCGATTCGACCGCTCGCGGCCCGTTGCAGTGGCTGAGCGCCGGGTCGACGATGTGCACGACCCGACCGGAGCTGACGCCGCGGTGCTTCTCAGCATCCCACCCGGGCTTGAACTCGCCGCCGTTCGGCCACCCGGCGGCCGCGCTCTCCTCCATGTAGACGTCGACCTTCGGCTTCATCGCGCGATCGCTCTCGAAGATGAAGTTGCCATTGAGGCCGTTGCGGGCAGCCCACCTGATCGTCCGTTCGCTGTTCAGCGGCTCCCACAGCGGCGGGTGCGGCTTCTGGAACGGCTGCGGGAACACCGACAGCTGCTTGAGCGTCGTGCCGGTCGCCGAGATCGGCGGACCCGACATCGAGTACTGGTCGGCCGGGGCGATGTTGAACACGTCGTCCACGTCCGGGCCCGCGCCGCCCTCGGCGAAGGCCGCGATCGTCTGCGCGTGGTTCCACTTGATGTACGTCGGCGGGATCGTGAAGAACTGGCCCTGGTGCGAGAACGACTCCTCGGTCCACGCCTTCACGAGGATCTCGTACGCCTCGTGATGGAAGGCGCGGTTGCGCTCCTGGTCCTGGACGCCGGAGCCGTAGGTGAAGCCGAACGTCTCCGCCTCGCGCGACTGGTAGCCGCGACCGAGGCCGACCTCGACGCGGCCGCCGCTGAGGTTGTCGAGGATCGCGATCTGCTCGGCGAGCCGCAGCGGATGGTGGAACGCGACGATGTTCGCGAGCTGGCCGAGCCGGATCTTCTTGGTGAGCGCGGCCATCGCCGTCCCGATCTGGAGCGGGTTGGTGCTGAGCTCGGCGCCCTCGGTCCCGAAGTGGTGCTCGGTTAGCCAGTAGTAGTCGAATCCGACCCGGTCGGCGATCACGGCGCGCCGAACCTGCGCTGCCTGGTTGCGGGCGTAGGACTCGTGCAGCTCCTTCAGGGTCCCATCCACGACCCGCTGACCTGACGGGGTCTTCTTGAAGGGGAGGTCGGTCGAGCCTCCGTCGAAGATTCCGATCTCGATCATCCGCTCTCCTCAGACGACGTTTGTGGAGCAAAAAGCTGACGTCACATTACCAGGCTCGTGCCCGCATGGGACCTCGATGGGGACGCTGTAATGTGGCGTCGGCATATCGTCCTGGAGACGCGCGTGCTCGACCCTTCGACGGACCCAAATCTCACCCCAGAGCAGGTTCAGGTCCGCGAGACTCTACGGGCTTTCTTCGAGCGCGAGGCGCCGACCGAAGTGATCGCAGAGCTCGATCGCACCGGCACCTACCCGGCGGCGATCCTCAACGGTATGGCGGACCTCGGGCTGTGGGGCATAGCCGTCGACGAGCGTTACGGCGGCTCGCGCGCGGACGCGCTCACGCGGTGCATCATCGTCGAGGAGATCCAGCGCGCGGGCGCCTGCCTCGGATACGCGTTCGTGCCGACGGCGCTGTTTTGTGCAGAGGCGATCGGCCGTTTCGGGACCGAACGCCAGCGTGACGAGTTGCTCCCCCGCCTGGCTCGCGGCCAGCTGCGGATGGCGATGGCGCTGAGCGAGCCCGACTGCGGCTCGGATCTGATGGGGCTCGCGACCCGCGGGATCCCCGACGGCGACGAGCTCGTGATCCGCGGCCAGAAGATCTTCACCACCGGCGCCGACGCCGCGGACCTGATCCTGACGCTGGTGCGCACTACCCCGGAGGCGCCGCCTCGCTCGGCGCTCACCTTCGTGCTGGTGCCGCGCCGCGCGGACGGGGTCACGGTGCAGCCGCTGCGAAAGCTCGCCGGCCAGGGCACGCACACGTGCGAGGTGTTCCTCGACGACGTCCGCGTCTCCCGCGATGACGTGGTCGGCCAGATCGACGGCGGCGCCGCGATCGTGATGGACCTGCTCGACGCCGACCGCGTCTACACGGCCGCGCAGAGCCTCGGGATCGCGCAGGGGGCATTCGACCTCGCGCGTGCGTACGCGCGCGAGCGTCACCAGTTCGGCACCGCGATCATCAACCACCAGGCCGTCGGCCACATGCTCGCCGACATGGCGATCGACGTCGCCGCGGCGCGCGCGCTTACCCAGATCGCGGCCGACCGACTCGACCGCGGGCTTCCCTGCCGCGCCGAGGCGGCGATCGCGAAGATCGCGGCGTCCGAGACCGGAACCCGCTGCGCGGTCAACGGGATGCAGATCCTGGGCGGCTACTCGTACATGGTCGAGTACGGAATGGAGCGCTACTACCGCGAGGCGAAGGTCCAGGAGATCTTCGGCGGCACCAACCAGATCCTGCGTAACGTGCTGGTGCGAGAACTCAGCCGCTGAGCCGTGTCAGCTGCTCGCGAGCGCGTGCAGCGTCTGCAGCGACAGCTTGCCGGACGAGTCGACCGGGATCTCGTCGAGGAACCTGATCGAGCGCGGCACCTTGTACGCCGGCATCCGCTCGGCGAGCCAGGCGCGGACGGCGTCGGCGTCGAGGTCGGCGCCGGGGCGGGGCACGACGAAGCCCTCGAGTCGGTTCGTCCAGGTCGCGTCCTCGACCGCGATCACCGCGACCTGGCCGATGTGCTCGTGGCGGCGCAGCGCCGCGGCGACCTCCTCGGTCGAGACGCGGTTGCCGCCGACCTTGACGACGCTCGACGCGCGCCCGGTGATGTACAGGTAGCCGTCCTCGTCGAGCCGGCCGACGTCGCCGGTCCGGTACCACTCGCCGACCGGCGGCTCGCCGAGGTAGCCGTGGAACAGGTCGGCGCCGGTGACGAGCACCTCGCCCTCCTCCCCGACCGGGACATCGGCCTCAGATCCGACCTGCGCGATGCGGACGCGGCGGTACGGGATCGTCCGCCCGACCGTCCCCGGCCGCGACGCGATCTCCTCGAAGCGCGCCTGCGTCGGGCGCGGCAGCTCCGTCATCCCGTACGCGCAGTAGACCCGCCCCTCGAACCGCTCGAGCAGCAGCTCCGCGGTCGGCTCGTCGAGCTTCTCGCCGCCGGTCATCAGCGCCCGCAGGCCGCGCCAGCCCGGGCCGTCGAGACCGCCGTGCTCGCGCGCGAGCCGGAGCATAGTCGGGACCAGGTACGCGCTCGAGATCCGTCGCTCCTCCAGCAACGCGTCGACCGACTCGCGCCCGAACGGCGCGAACACGAGGCACGCCCGGGCGAACAGCGCCCCCATCACGAGCGTCAGGAACGGCGCCCCGGCGTACGGCACGCACAGCCAGTGGCGGTCGCCGGGGTAGATCGGAAACCCGGCGAGCCGCAGGCACATCGCCGCGTTGAGGTCGGAGCCGCGTGTCCGCTGCACGAGCTTCGGCACCCCGGTCGAGCCGGACGTGAGGAAGATCGAGCCGATCCGCTCGGGGTCGACCGGCGCGAGTTGCGCCGGTTCGGCGGCCAGCAGGTCGTCGAGCCCGAGCGCCTCGGCGCCCGGCAGCGAGCGGCCGGTCAGCGTCGTCGCCCCGGCGCGCTCCACAACTTCTTCAAGCAGTGCGTCGGGCGCCTTCGGGTCGACCAGCATCGCCACGCGCCCGGCGGCGACGGCGCCGAGCACCGCGACCGTGTGCGCGATCGGGTCCCGGTCGCTGACGGCGACCGGCCCCTCGCTCGTGTTGAGCGCCGTGGCGGCGCGGAGCATCCCGTCGGCGAGCTGCTGGATCGTGAGCTGCCGTGAATCGTGTTCGAGCGCGACCCAATCCTGCTGCTCGGGCGATGCGAGCTCCAGAATCAGCTCGGGCCAGTCGCGCGGAGGCGGGGGCATCAGGGGCTCGGCGAGGTCATTCGGTTCCGATAAGCTGCCGTCAGATTATGACGCAACAGACCCCTCAAACGCATGAACGATCGGACGTCGTCATCGTCGATGATCATGACGGCGTCAGCCTCATAACGCTGAACCGCCCCAAGGCTCTGAACGCGTTCAACGGCGAGCTGTTCCGCAGCCTCAACGTCGCGCTTGATCGGGCCGCGGAGGATCCGGACGTCGGCTGTGTCGTTTTGACCGGGGCCGGGCGGGCGTTCACCGCGGGCATGGACATGAGCGACGAGCCGGCTCCGGACGCGCCGAATCCCTACGACGCGCTGATCGAGTGCGTCGAGACGTATTCGAAGCCGCTGATCGTCGCGATCAACGGCCTCGCGATCGGAATCGGCACGACGATCCTCGGTCACTGCGACATCGCGCTCGCCGCCGAGTCGGCGCGGTTCCGGATGCCGTTCACCGGGCTCGGGCTGGTGCCGGAGGCCGGGAGCACGGTCACGATCCCGGCGCTGATCGGCCGCCAGCGCGCGGCCGAGG
This sequence comes from uncultured Solirubrobacterales bacterium, assembly GCA_963788565.1. GTDB lineage: Bacteria > Actinomycetota > Thermoleophilia > Solirubrobacterales > Solirubrobacteraceae > Palsa-465. Next base: position 312,798 of record CAWBHJ010000006.1, read on the forward strand.
CGCTGTTCACCGGGCGCTGGATCTCGTCCGCCGAGGCGGCCGACGGGGGTCTCGTGCTGCGCACCGTTCCCGACGATCAGCTGATCGACCAGGCGCTCGAGCTCGCCGGCCAGATCGCGGCACAACCGCTCGAGTCGCTGGTCGAGACCAAGCGGCTGATGCTCGCTTCGCGGCTCCCGGCCGCGCACGAGTCTCGCCTCCGCGAGGAGGAGGTGTTCCGGCGGCTGTTGGCCGGACCCGCGCACGCCGAGGCGCTGGCGGCGTTCCGCGAAAAGCGCGAGCCGAACTTCCGCCAGCTCTCGAGATGACCGCCGCCGGGACGAGCACCCGGCCTGATCGGGAGCTCTTCTACACACCCGACTCGGTCGAGCTCGACTACGAGTCCAAGCTCGGCGACCCCGGCAGCTACCCGTACACGCGAGGCACGCGCGCGCCGCGCCGCCGCGCGCCCGGCGAGGACCACGACATCATCGTGCGCGAGCTCTCGGGCGAGGGGCCGCCGGAGCGCTCCAACGAGCAGTTCCACTACCTGCTCGAGCACGGAGCGACGGGGCTCGACGTGATCGGCGACACGCCGACCCAGTGCTTCATGGACCCCGACCACCCGTACTCCCGCCACGCGGTCGGCAACCAGGGCGTGTCGGTGTGCCGCGCGAAGGACTACGTCGCGCTGTACGAGGGCGTCCCGCTCGACATGGTCAGCTGCGACCACTCGCTCCCCGGCGGGTTCGCGGCCGCCGGGCTGTTCCTCGCCGCCGAGGCGCACGGCTTCGCGCCGGAGGTGCTGCGCGGCTCGGCGATCCTGCCACCGTTGTTCGCGGAGGACACGGCCTACTCCTCGAAGCTCCCGATCGAGCTGCACATGCGGCTCGCGACCGACTCGATCGAGTTCTGCTCGGAGCGGATGCCGCGCTTCCACCCGTTCATCGAGGACACCTACTACATCTCCGACGGCAGCATCGAGATCGTCGATGAGATGGCGCTCGGATTCGTCGAGCTGCGGGAGGTCGTACGCCGGCTGATCGCCCGGGGCGTCCACGTCGACCGGTTCGCGCCGCGGATCGCGCTGCTCGTCAACTGCCGGATGGACTTCTTCGCGGAGATCGCGAAGATCCGCGCGTCGCGCCGGATCTATGCGCGGATGATGGCCGAGGAGTTCGGCGCGACCGACCCGCGCTCGCTCGCGATCAATGTCGCCGCGCACACGTCGGGGGCGACGATGACCGCGCGCCAGATCTCCAACAACATCGCCCGCGGCGCGATCCAGGCGCTGGCGCTGACGCTCGCGGGCGTCCGCGCGATGGAGATCTCGGCGTTCGACGAGGCGATCCGCACGCCCTCGCGTGAGGCCCATCTCGTCGCGCTGCGCACCCAGCACGTGGTACGACTCGAGAGCGGCGCCGCCGACGTCGCCGACCCGCTCGGTGGCTCGTGGTACGTGGAGGCGCTGACCGACGAGCTCGAGCGGCGGATCCTCGACCGGGTCGCGTTCATCGAGGGCTGCGGCGACGTCGTCGAGCTCGCCGAGCAGGGGTTCTTCCGGGCGATCTTCGCCGAGGCGATGGTCGAGCGGGCTCGTGAGGTCGCCGACGGCCGCCGCCCGGTCGTCGGCGTCAACGTCAACCAGGTCGCGCTCGAGCAGGACCAACTGCTGCGCGAGGTCGCCGAGGAGCGGATCCCACCTAGCTACGAGCGGATCGAGGAGATCCGCGCCTGGCGCGCATCCCGCGACCACGGCGCCGTCGTCGCCGTGCTCGACGCGCTCGAGCGCCGCTGCCGCGCCGGCGAGAACGTGATGCCGCCGCTGCTCGACGCGCTCCGCGCCGAGGCATCGATGGGCGAGTGCATCGGCGTGCTGCGCGAATGCCACGGACGCCCGTACGACCCGCTCGGGTGCGTGGAACGGCCCCGGTGAGCGCCCCGTTCCGCGCGCTCGTCACCGTCCTCGGTCTCGATCAACACGAGGCCGGATCGCTGGCGATCGCGCGGCTGCTGCGCGACGCCGGCGTCGAGGTGATCTACGCGGGGCGCTTCCAGCTGCCGGAGACGATCTCCTCGATCGCGGTCGAGGAGGACGTCGACGTCGTCGGCGTGAGCGCCCACTCGTGGGAGTTCCTGCACTACGCGGGCGAGCTTGCCGACCGCCTCGGGGCGGCCGAGCCGCCGATCCCTGTCCTCGTCGGAGGCTCGGTGGTGACGCCCGCCGACCGCGACGAGATCCTCGCCCAGGGGATCGACGAGGCGGTGCTGCCGAGCGCCGGCGAAGACGAGATCCTCGGCGCGTTCCGCCGCCTGGCCGAACGCCACCGGGAGCAGCGATGAGCGACGTGCTCCCCGAGGGCGTGCACGCAGTGTTCGACCACGCCGCGCACGCGTCGCACAGCATCCGCGAGCTGCTGCCGCTGTACACCACCCAGCTCGGGGGCGAGTTTCTGTACGGCGGCGACAACACCCGCGTCGGCTACCGCGGCGTCGTGCTCGGCTACCGGGGCGGCGGCAAGGTCGAGCTGCTCGAGCCGCTCCGTGGCTCGGGCTTCTTCGACTCGTTCTTCGCCCGTAACCCGCTTGGCGGCCTCCACCACCTCACATTCCGGGTCGCCGATCTGGCCGACTGCGTCGCGCGCGCCAGCGCGGCCGGCTTCACGCTGGTCGGTGAGAACCACGACAAGGACGAGTGGCGCGAGGTGTTCGTCCACCCGCGGGTGGCGCACGGCGTGCTGATCCAGTTCGTGCAGTCGCCGCCCGACTACCCGCGGCGCGACACCGGCGACACGCTCGAGAGCGTGCTGGCGGGGGGCTGATCGCCTCCCCCTCCCCTCCCCCCAAACTTCCGGACCCTGACCGGGAATTGCTCGTCGCGCCAGCGGCCTCGCCCTAGGGTGCCCCAGAGGTCGATGGAGACGGACGAGCGAATCGCCGAAGGACTCCGCCATGCCCGGCGGCTCGGAGAAGTGGGCGTTCAGGTCGCCGCGTACCTCGACGGTGAGCCGATCGTCGACGCGTGGACCGGCACCGCCGATCCCGCGGGCGACGGACGGCTCGTCGACGGGGACACGCTGTTCTCCGTGTTCTCGGTCACCAAGGGCGTGACCGCGACCGCGCTCGCCCTGCTCGCCGAGCGCGGGATCGTCCGCTACGACGCCCCGGTCACCGACTACTGGCCGGAGTACGGCCAGAACGGCAAGGAGCGGACCACCGTCGAGGACGTCCTCTCGCACCGCGCGGGCGTGCCCCGCATGCCGAACGGGGTGACGCCCGAGCAGACGTGCGACTGGGAGTTCATGATCGGCGAGGTCGAGCAGGCGCCGCCCGTGTTCGAGCCCGGCACGACCAACGCCTACCACACGCTGATCTGGGGCTGGCAGGTCGGCGAGATCGTGAGGCGGGCGGATCCCAAGGGCCGCCCGTTCAACGTGTTCATGCGCGAGGAGCTGCTCGCGCCGCTCGGGATCGAGGACATCTACGTCGGGCTCCCCGACTCTCAGCTCGACCGCGTATCGCCGGTGCTGATCCCCGGTCCCCCCGCGCCGGCCGAGGCCGAGCTGTACGAGGCGTCGATGCCGATATCCGTCGCCCCCGGCACGATCTTCAACCGAACCGACGTCCGCAGGTCGGTCAACCCCGGGGCCGGAGGGATCATGTCGGCGCGGGCGGTGGCAAAGCTGTTCGCGATGCTCGCGCGCCACGGGGAGCTCGACGGCGTCCGGCTCCTGTCCGAGCAGCTGGTGTTGTCGTTTGCCGAGCCGCGGACCGATCCGGAGTCGACCGACGAGACGCTCGGCGTGCCGGTGATGGTCGGCCGTCGCGGCTACTGGCTCGGCGGCCCGTCGCCGTACGCGTATCCGATCGTCGGCCGCGGGCCGCGGGTGCTCTGCAGCCCCGGAGCAGGCGGCTCGATCGCGTGGGCGGATCTCGACACCGGCCTCTCCGCGGCGATCTTCCACAACATGATGCACCAGGAGCAGATGTTCTCCCCCGACCCCGAGGCCAACCCGTTCATGCTGCTGGCCGACGCCGTCCGTGAGGTCGCGGTCGAACGCGCGGGCACGGCATCGGCGGCGGCCGCCTCCTGACGATGGGACTGATCGACGGCCAGGTCGCGTTCATCACCGGCGCCGCCGGCGGGATGGGCCGCGCGCACGCGCTCCGGCTCGCGGAGGAGGGCGCGGACATCATCGCGCTGGACATCGCCAGCCAGATCGACGACGTCCCGTACGACATGCCGCACGAGGACAACCTCGCCGAGACGGTCCGCCTCGTCGAGCGGCTCGGCCGCCGCGCGCTCGCCGTGGTGGCCGACATCCGTGACTCGAACGCGCTCGGCGCCGCCGTCCAGCAGGGGATCGACGCGCTCGGACGGCTCGACATCGTCGTCGCGAACGCCGGCATCTGGACCCTCGGCGGCAACCTCTGGGAGATCCCCGAGGACCGCTTCCTAGAGATGATCGACATCAACTTGACGTCGCAGTGGCGGACCGCCAAGGCGGCGGTGCCCCGGATGCTCGAGCTCGGCAACGGCGGGGCAATCATCTTCATCGCCTCGACCAACGGGCTCCGCGCCGTCCCCGGCAACGGCCACTACACGGCCGCCAAGCACGGCGTGATCGGGCTGATGCGGACGCTCGCCCAGGAACTCGGCAAGTCCGGGATCCGCGTCAATGCCGTGTGCCCGACCGGGGTCAACACCGGCATGCTGATCAACGATCTGATGTTCAAGCTGTTCCGGCCGGACCTCGAGAACCCGAGCTACGAGGACGCCGAGGAGGGGCTGCGGGGCCTGAACCTGATCCCGGTCCCGACCGTCGAGCCCGAGGACGTCAGCAACGCGGTGCTGTGGCTCGCCTCGGATCAGAGCAGGATGCTGACCGGGGCGGCGATCCCGGTCGACGCCGGGAACCTCGCGAAGTAGCGCGCTCGGCTAGAGCCCGAGCGAGCGGCCGACGATCTCCCACATGATCTCGGTCGAGCCGCCGTAGATCCGCTGCACGCGCGCGTCGCGCCACTGCCGGGAGATCTCGTATTCGTCCATGTAGCCGTAGCCGCCGTGGAGCTGCAGGCACCGGTCGACGATGGTCCACTGCAGCTCGGTCGTCCACGCCTTCAGGCCGGCGGCCTCGGTGTGGTCGAGCTCACCCTCGACCTCCGCCTCGATGCAGCGATCCAGATACACGCGCGCGGCGCGCAGCTGCGAGGTGATCTGCGCGAGCGCGTGACGGTTGACCTGGAAGCTCCCGACAGGCTGGCCGAACGCGGTCCGGTCCTTGACGTAGTCGAGCGTGATCTGGACCACGAACTCGGCGCCGGCGACCGCGGCGACTGACACCGCGAGCCGCTCACGCGCGAGGTTGCGCATCAGGTTGCGGAGCCCCGCGCCCTCATCGCCGAGTAGGTTTTCCGCGGGCACGTGGACGTCGTTGAAGAACAGCTCGGCGGTGTCCTGGTTGCCGCGTCCGATCTTGCCGAGCTTGCGGCCACGCTCGAACCCCTCCATGCCACCCTCGACGACCAGCAGGCTGAACGCGTTGCTCGCGCGCGCCTCCTCCGAGGTCCGCGCGGCGACGACGACCAGGTCGGCCTGCGTGCCGGAGCTGATGAACGTCTTCGAGCCGTTGAGGACGAAGCCGTCACCGTTGCGCTTGGCGGTCGTGGCGATCCCTCGGAGGTCCGATCCGGCGCCGGGCTCACTCATCGCGATCGCGGCGATCAGTTCCCCGGCGGTGAACCCGGGCAGCCATCGCTGCTGCTGCTCGGGCGACGCGAGCTCGAACAGATACGGTCCGAGCACATCGTTCTGGAGCATGAAGTGATCGGGCAGGATTCCCGCGTAACAGGCCTCCTCGAGCAGGATCGCGTTGAAGCGATAGTCGTGGATGCCGAGGCCGCCGAGCTCCTCGGGCGCCTCGAAGCCGACGAAGCCGTGCTCGGCCGCCTTACGCCAGAACGCACGGTCGAGCTTGCCGTCTGCCTCCCACTCGTCGCGGTGCGGAACCGCCTCCTTGTTGAGAAAGCCGCGAACCGACTCCCGGAAGTCCTCGTGCTCTGGTAAAAAAAGGGTGCGCTTCAAACCGTAAACCTGACGGCAGCTTATCATCGCTACCACCGATACTTCCGCGCTTCCAACACGTGAAGCCCTACTTCAGTCGGGACGTCGGGCGTTTGCCGAGCACGGCTACGCGGGATCGCGGCTCGCCGACATCACGAGCAACGCAAACCTCACGACGGGCGCGTTCTACCGGCACTTCGCGAGCAAGTGGGATTTCTTCGTCGTCCTGTACGACCAGTACGGCAAGGAGCTGCTCGGTGCGCTCGCGGCCGAGGAGACACTGCGGGGCCAGATCGTCGCCTGGCTCCGGGTCGCCAGGGAGCATCGCGGCGTCGTCCGCGCCTCCCAGGAGCTGACCCGCGCAGGGTCCCGGCACCTCGAGGCGGCGGAGCAGCTGCGGTCCGTTGCCGCGGCGCTGATCGCCAAGCGTCTCGGCCGTCCCGGCAAGGCCAAGGGAGCGTCCTTGATGATCGTCGACATCCTTTCCCAGTACGCGTTCATGGAAGCCGCCGGATGGACCCCGCACCGCGACGCGGACGCGGTGGCGGTCCAGCTCGAGCGGCTCGTCCAAAGAGGGCTGTACAGCTGAGCAACTCGAACCGCGGTGGGCGGATCACATGGGAGCCGGCCGAGGGCCGGTCCGACGCCACGTCCGCGCGCGGGCAGCGGACCCGCGAGCGGATCCTCCGGGCGGCGATGCAGGTGTTCGGGCGGCGCGGCTTCGCCGACACGACCGTGCTCGACATCGCCGAGCGCGCCGGGCTCGCGTCGGGCACCGTCTACCAGTACTTCGAGGACAAGAGCGACATCTTCCGTCGCCTGCTCCAGGACCTGACCGACCGGCTCCACCGCGAGACCCGCCTGCCGGCGGGCGAGGACGGACGGCTGATCGTCCGTGAGGCGATGCTCCGCTATCTCGAGGTCTACCAGGAGAGCGCGTCGATCTTCAAAGCCTGGTGGGAGCTGCTCGAACCCCCGACCGAGTTCACCGACGCGTGGGTGACGCTGCACGAGAGATCGCGCCGTGAGATCGGCCACGTGATCAGCGACGGCGAGCGCCGCGGGACGATCGACAAGGAGGTCGACCCCGAGATCGCGGCCGATCTGATCGTCGCGGCGTTCGAGCGGCCGGTCTACTCACGGATCGTGCTCGGCTGGGAGCAGGAGTACAGCGACGAGCAGCTCGTCAAGCTGATGTCGCGGCTGCTCGGCTCCGAGCCGCTCGGCTAGCGGGCGCTCCGCCCGGGGAACCCCCCGATCCGGCGGTCCCCCGAATGTCGGGGGCGCGGGCCAGGGTTGCTTGCGCCCGGACGACCGCCGGCCAGATCATTCCCGCGCCGGCGCCATGAGCAAGGTCGTATCACTCGAAGAGCTTCCAAGCCTCGTCACCCCCGGACAGAGTCTCGGGTTCGGCGGCGCGTGGCTTTCGAACCACCCGATGGCCGCCGTGCGCCAGTTGCTCCGCGACCGGATCGGTGACCTGCACGTGATCGGGTCGCTGTGCTCGATCGACGTCGACCTGCTGATCGGCGCGGGCCTGATCCGCGAGCTGACGTTCTCGATGGTCTCGCTCGAGGCGTTCGGCCTCGCCCCGCACTTCCGTCGCGCGGTCCAGGACGGGACCGTGCAGATCAACGAGATCAGCGGCGTCGCGTTCAACATCGCGATCGACGCCGGCGCCCGCAACGTCCCGTTCCTGCCGACCGGGCTGCTCGGAAGCTCGCAGCTCCCGGAGGTCACCAGCGACCTCTACGCCCGGGTCACCTGCCCGTTCACCCAGACGGAGATGCTCGCGATCCGCGCGCTCAATCCCGACGTCGCGCTGATCCACGCGCGGCGCGCCGACAGCGCCGGCAACGCCCAGGTCGACGGACCGATCGCGGTCGACGGGGAGCTCGCGCGGGCCGCCCGCCACGTGGTCGTGACCTGCGAGGAGCTCGTCGACACCGAGACGATCGCCGCCAACCCCGCCGCCACCCACATCCCCGGATTCCTCGTCGACGCGGTGGTCGAGGCGCCGTGGGGCGCGCACCCGACGACCCACGTGCCGATGTACGGATTCGATGCCTGGGCGGTCGCCGACTACGCCGACATCTGCGCGGCCGGCGAGGCCGCCGGCTACATCGAGCGGCTCGCGGGAGAGACCGAGGCCGAGTACCGCGCCCGGGTGCTCGACGACGACCGGCGCACCGTCCTTCAGAACGTCGCCGCGCCGCGGCCCGCGCTCGAGCTCGCATGAGCGACCACAGCGTCGAGGAGATGTTGGTCTGCCGGATCGCGTCGGAGGTCGACGAGTCCGGCGTGACCGTGCTGGGATCGTTCACCCCGCTCGCATACGCGTCCTACATGCTCGCGAAGCTGACCCACGCCCCCGGCGCGTGGATCGTCGGGTTCAACTCGATCGGGGTCCAGCCGCTGCAGCTCGACCTCGCGGGGGTCGAGGGAGCGGCCTACCAGGGCTCGCTCGCGCGCTGGTCGTTCGTGACGACGACGATGACCGTCCACCTCGGGAATCGCGGGCTTGTCGAGTGCGTATCGCCCGCGCAGATCGACGGCAGCGGCGCGTACAACCTCTCGGTGATCGGCGACTACGCGCACCCGAAGGTGAGGCTTCCCGGTGGCGCCGGCTCACCCGAGGTGGTTCAGAACTACGCCCGGATCCTCGTCTACTTCGGTCGCCACGACCGGCGCACGCTGGTCGAGAAGGTCGACTTCCGGACCGGCGGACGGGCGCCGATTCGGGCCGCGGACCGCGCCGCGCGGGGCCTGCTCACGGGGCCGATCCAGATTGTCACCCCGCTGTGCGTGATGATCAAGGACGACGAGGATCGACCGTTCCGGATCGAGACGATGACCCCGGGCGTCGAGGTCCAGGAAGTGCTCGACAACACGGGCTTCGAACTCGAGGTCCCGGACGAGATCGGAGTCACCCCGCTTCCGACCGATGCCGAGCTGACGATCCTGCGCGAGCAGATCGACCCGCACGGAACGATCCGGTTCGACTTCATGGACGCCAAGAGCCGCAAGCAGTACGTCCGCGGCCTGCTCGACGACGAGTGGGACCGCGCGCTCGGGGCACCCGGCAACGGCGCCTAGGCCCAGTGCTCGCCCCCACAAGTACGGCCGCATTCGAGTCGCCTCCGGCGGCGGCTCGCTTCGTCCTCGGCCGCTCGCGCAGCGCCGCTGCGCGTCGCGTCCTGCGTCCTCGCGATCCATCCACCGGCGGCGCCTCTCGGTGCGTCCGTACCTGCGAGGACGAGCACTGATGCGCTTCTTCCTGTACGGCACGTACATCCCGTCGTCGCAGCTGATCGAGGTCGCGTGGCACGCTGAGGAGCTCGGGTTCGACGGAATCACGCTTCCGGACCACGTCGTCTACCCGTTCGGGACCGAGACCGCGTACCCCTACTCGCCTCGCAGCGACCAGCGGGCCCCGTGGGACGAGACGTGCGAGTGGCCCGACCCGCTCGTAGCGGCGTCGGCGGTGCTCGCGAGCACGCGGACGCTGAGCGTGCTGACCGGGATCTTCGTGCTGCCGATGCGCGACCCGCTGCTGGTCGCGAAGGGCGCCTCGACGCTCGGGGCGCTGTTCCCGGGACGGTTCATCCTCGGCGTCGGCGCCGGCTGGCTGCGGGAGGAGTTCGAGATCCTCGGGTACGACTTCGACACGCGCGGGCCGCGTACCGACGAGGCGGTCGAGGTGCTGCGCAAGTGCTTCGCCGGCGGCCGCCTGTCGCACGAGGGCAGGTTCTTCTCGTTCCCCGAGATCGCGATGCAGCCCGTCCCGGATCCGCCGGTGCCGATCTACATCGGCGGCGACTCCCGTCCGGCGCTCCGGCGCGCGGCGCGGCTCGCCGACGGGATTCTGCCGCCGCTGGGGAGCCAGCCGCGCTCGGCGGAGCTGGTCTCAAAGATCGAGGCGATGCGCGCCGAGGCCGGCCGCACCGGCCCGTTCGAGTACGTCGCCTCGGCCGTCGGCTGTGGGTCGGCGGAGGAGCTGACGGAGCTGACCGACGAGCCGGGGATCGGATCGGTGCATGTCGACCCGTTCCAGCTCTACGTCCGCAAGTACGGCGGGCTCAGCATGCGCGAGCGGCGGCAGGCGCTTGAGCGGTACGCGTCGGAGGTCATCGCCCCGTACCGGCAGGCATGCGTGCCGCGCTAGTGACGGGCGGCTCCTCGGGGATCGGCTTCGCGATCGCGAGGTCGCTGGGCGAGGCCGGACACGCGCTGACGATCAGCTCGCGGCGAGCCGACCGGCTCGAGGCGGCCGCCGACCAGCTTCGGGGCGACGGGATCACCGTGCAGGCCGTCCCGGCCAACCTGGCCCGCGAGGAGGAGATCGCCGCCGTGGTCGAGGCGCACGAGGACCGATACGGTCGAATGGACGTGCTCGTCAACAATGCCGGGATGGGAATCAGCGCCGAGATCGACGAGTACTCGGTCAAGCACATCGATCTGCAGCTCGCGGTCAACCTCCGCGCGGCGATCCTCGGCTACTCGTTCGCGACTCCGCTGCTCCGCCGCGCCGGCGCCGAGCACCGCAACGCGCTGGTCGTCAACACGGCGTCGGTCGTGGCCGAGCGACCGCAGCCGCTGATGCCGATCTACGCCGCGACCAAGTCCGCGCTCGTCGGCCTGACCCGCGCGATGAACCGCGACCTCGGCGCGGCCGGGATCAAGTCGTGCGCGCTGTGCCCCGCGATCGTCGCGACCGAGATGACCGACGACGAGGACATTCCCGACGACGAGAAGATCGCGCCGACCGACGTCGCCGGGGCGGTCCGGTGGCTGCTGACGACGACGCCGGCGTGCGTGGTCGAGGAGATCAAGTTCCGCCGCCCCGGGGGAATCGACTGATGGCCGGCCCAGAGCCCCCGGTGACCGTCGTCCCGGACGTGCTGAACCACGCCGCCAAGCGGTTCCCGGGCCGCACCTGCGTCACCGTCGAGGGCCGGGCGCTCAGCTTCCAGCAGGCCGCGGCGCGGGCCGCCGCGCTCGCCGGCTACCTGGCGGGCCGTGGCCTCGAGGGGCGCCGGGTCGCGGTGCTCGCCTTCAACGAGCTCGAGCTGATCGAGATCCGGACCGGGGTCCCGCGCGCCGGCTCGATCCTGGTGCCGCTCAATTACCGGCTCTCGGTCCCGGAGCTGACCGCGGCGCTCGAGGACTGCGAGGCGGACCTGCTGCTCGTCGGTCCCGGACTCGAGGAGGTCGCGGCCGAGCTGCCGGTCGCCGACCAGCTCGTGCTGGGCGAGCGAGGCTCGTACGCGTCTGCGATCGCAGGCGCCGCGCCGCAGCCGGCCCCCGCCGCGCTCCCGGGCGACGCCACCGGGATGATCAACTACACGAGCGGGACGACCGGCCGGCCGAAGGGCGTGACGCTCTCGAACGCGGCGCTGCACGCGACGCTGATCGCGATGAGCGAGGAGATGGCGGTCCGCCCGGGGAGCGTCTACATGTCGTCGAACCCGATGTTCCACGTCGGCGCCGCCGTCGCATACGGGTTCACGTACCTCGGCGGGACGTGCCTGCAGCTGCGTCGGTTCGACAGCCAGAGCTGGCTCCAGCATCTTCACGCGGGCGACTTCACCCACGGCCAGCTGGTCCCGACGATGGTCCACGACCTGCTCGAGATCAGCACCGACCCGGCCCCCGCGCTCGAGCGGCTGATGTACGGAAGCGCGCCGATGCCCCCGGAGCTCGCGCGCCGCACTTACGAGGTGTGGGGTTGCGAGCTCGTCAACGGTTTCGGGTCGACCGAGGCGATGGGCGTCTCGATGCTGACCCCCGAGGACCACGACCCCGACGGCCGCCCGCACCTGCTCGCGTCGGTCGGCCGCTCGTCGCCGGGGATGGTGTGGCGGCTGCTCGGCGACGACGGTCGCGAGGTCGCGATCGGCGAGGTCGGAGAGGTCGTCACCCGCGGCGCCAACCTGATGTCCGGGTACTGGCGTAACCCGGAGGCGACCGTCGAGGCGCTGCGCGACGGTTGGATGTACATGGGCGACCTCGGGTACCGCGACGAGGACGGCTACCTGTACCTCGTCGACCGCCGCGGCGACAAGATCGTGACGGGCGGCGAGAACGTCTACCCGAGCGAGGTCGAGAACGTGCTGATCGAGCACCCGACCGTGGCCGAGGCCGCGATCGTCGGGATGCCGCACGCTCGCTGGGGCGAGCAGGTCACCGCGGTGGTGGTGGCGCGCCCGGGCTCGGCGATCGACACGTTCGAGCTGATCGCGTTCTGCCGCGGTCAGCTCGCCGGCTACAAGACCCCGAAGCAGGTGCTCGTCGCCGACGTGCTGCCGCGCACGGCGACCGGCAAGCTGCGCCGCGGTGAGCTCCGGCGCGCGCTCGCCGACGCCGAGCCGGTTCGCTAGACGGGCGCGGAGACCGCGAGCTCGACCGCGGGCTCGCGGACGGCGGCGTGCGCCGCCAGGTAACCGAACGTGATCGCTGGGCCGAGCGTCGCGCCGCCGGCCCAGTACGCCTTCCCCGACGGCGAGGCGACGCAGTTACCGACGCCGTACAGGCCCGGTACCGGTTGGCCGTCGCCGTCGAGGATGCGGGCGTTCGCGTCGATCATCGGGCCGCCCTTGGAGTCCAGCATCCCGGGCACGAGGATCGTCGCGTAGTACGGCCCGTCGTCGGCGATCGGCCACATCGTCGGGGCAGACTCGTTGCGGACCGGTCCGTGGAACGAGTTGAAGAACTCCTCGATCGGCGTCTCGCCGCGGTGGAAGTCGGGATCGACGCCGGCCGCCGCGTGCTCGTTGAACCGCGCGATCGACTCGGCGAGCCGCTCGGCGAAGTCGTCCTCGAGCCTGACTCCCCCGGTGTGCGGCGCGAGCCGCTCGAGCCGCTCGCGGAGCCCTTCGGTCAGCTCGGCGATGTCATTGCCGGAGACCACGTGGTCGTCGTCCACGCCCTTCGGCGCGATCGGGTTGCCGGGCAGCTCGTTGGCGAACGTGTCCTGGGCGTACTGGTCCCAGACCATGAACATCAACAGCTTGCTGTACTCGGCCCGCTGCGCGTCCCAGTGCCAGTGCTGCAGCGTCTGCTCGTTGTACTGGAGCTTCTCGTTGGTCACGCGCCGGCCGGTGCGGTCGACCTCGATCATGCTGTCGCCGGTGGCCTGGAAGGTCATCTCCATGTCGGGGCGGTTGCGCAGCCCGCGCTCGAGGACTCCGGGCGACATCCACGGGTGGCCGGTGTTCCGCACCGGCAGTCCGAGCTCGGTCGCGATGTGCAGGAAGTCGCCGGTGCTGCCGGACGCCGCGCAGGCGACGAGGATCGGCCCGGCCAGCAGCTGGCTGCGAAGCTCGGGGTCCTGGCCGTAGCCGCCGGTCGCGAACACCACTGCCTGGCGGGCCCCGATCGCGACGTCCTGGCCGTCGTGCTCGGCGATCACGCCGACCGCCCGGCCGTCGTCGTCGAGCACCAGCTGGATGACCGGGTGCTCCCTCAGCACGTCGATTCCGTCGCGCTCGATCGCCTCCATCATCTGCCGGATCATGTCCGCGCCGGTGCCGAGTTCGCCCTCGGGAGACTCGGGGATCAGCACCCGCCCGCGCGGCGCCTTGTTCTCCGGGAGCTGCGCGAAGTAGTCGGGGAAGTCCGCCGCGTGGACGCTCTTGAGCGCGTCCATCTCGACGAGCGCGTCCTCGGCGGCCGCGGCGTTGTCGTAGAAGGCGTCGATCAGCGCGTACTCCCACTCGGCCAGGCCGAGCTTCGGGTCATCCGGGTTGTAGGACTCCGGCCGGGTCAGCCGAGCCATGTAGCGGACGACGTCGTCCTTCGGGTCCTCGATTCCGAGCTCACGCATCCGCCGATGGTTTGGCATCCAGAACCAGCCACCCGACTTCGCGGTCGTGCCGCCGACCGCGTCGCGCTTCTCGAGCATCACCACATCGGCGCCGGCACGGGCCGCGTTCAGCGCCGTCGAGCAACCGCCCGCGCCGGTTCCGACGACGACGAGATCCGCGATCCGATCCCAGGCGAGGTCCTGGGTTCCGCGCCGGACGCGCCGGCGATTCTGGGTTGTGCTCATCAGACCTCCAAAAGCGGCGAAAAGTTCTCGATGGCGCGACCCTATGCGAGCGCGCGCGCGCCGCGGATCTGCTGTCCCCCAAGTTCCAGAAGTTAGTGGGGGTGGCCGCTCGGCAGTCCTTGACTTGTCAACTGGGGTCCGCGATTTCATGTGCTTCATGGAGCCGTTCGCGGACAAAACGGTGATCGTCACGGGCGCTGCCCGGGGACAGGGAGAGGCCGAGGCTCGGCTGTTCGCCGACCGCGGCGCGAACCTCGTGCTGACCGACGTGCTCGAGGAGGAGGGCCGGGAGGTCGCCGCCTCGATCGGCGACGGCGCCCGGTTCGTGCGCCACGACATCTCCGACCGAGCTGCGTGGGACGCGGTCGTCGCGACGGCCAAGTCGACGTTCGGCGGCGTCGACGTGCTCGTCAACAACGCCGGGATCTACTGGGTCAAGCCGCTGCTCGAGGAGACCGCCGAGAGCCTCGCGAAGATGCTCCAGGTCAACCTGATCGGCGCGGTCCTCGGGATCCAGGCCGTCGCCGAGCCGATGCGCGAGCGGGGCGGAGGCTCGATCGTCAACGTCTCCTCGACAGCCGGCGTGATGGGCTACCCGGGCCACGTCGCCTACGGCTCGGCCAAGTGGGGGCTGCGCGGGGTCACGCGGGTCGCCGCGCTCGAGCTCTCCGACGCCGGCATCCGCGTCAACTGCGTGCTGCCGGGCGCGGTCGACACGCAGATGTCGTGGTCGCTCGGGATGGAGGCGGGCGACGGCAAGCTGCCGACCGTGCCGCTCCGGCGGGTCGGCCTCACCAACGAGATCGCCGAGCTCGTCGCCTACCTCGCGTCGGACGCCTCCTCGTACACCACCGGCTCGGAATACATCGTCGATGGCGGGGCGTCCGCGGGCGTGGCGCTCCCCGCAGCGCAGTAAGGAGAGAGATGCCGCTCGACCCCCAGGCCAAAGAACTGATCGCGCTGCTCGACCAGGGCTTCCCGAAGCTCGGCGAAGAGGTCACCGACGCCGCCGAGGCCCGCGCGATCCTCGCCGCGCAGCCGGCCCCCGAGATCGAGCCCCCGCCGGTCGGGCGGGTCGAGAATCGGACGGTCCCGGGCGCCGTCGGCGAGATACCGGCCCGCGTCTACTGGCCCGCGGGGCGAAACGGCGCGTCGGGCGACCCGCTGCCGCTGGTCGTGTTCTTCCACGGCGGCGGCTTCGTGCTCTGCGACCTCGACACCCACGACGCCGTCTGCCGGAACATCGCCAACATCGCCGAGGCGGTCGTGCTGTCGGTCGACTACAGGCTCGCCCCTGAGACGCCCTATCCCGGCGGGATCGAGGACGCGTACGCCGCGACCGTCTGGGCGTACGAGCACGCGGCCGAGCTCGGCGGCGATCCTGACCGTTTGGTCGTCGCCGGCGACAGCTCCGGCGGCAACTTCGCGGCGGTGGTCGCGATCATGGCCCGCGACCGAGGGGGTCCGCCGATCGCCTTCCAGTACCTCGCCTACCCCGTCGCGGACCAGGACTTCGACAACGGGTCCTACCGCGAGAACGGTGGCGACTACTTCACCACGAAGACCCACATGCAGTGGTACTGCGCGCAGTACGGCGGCGACGCTGAGGACCCGTACGTCTCACCGCTGCGGGCGCCCGACCTCAGCGGGCTTCCGCCGGCGCGGGTGATCACCGCGGAGTACGACCCGCTCCGGGACGAGGGCGAGGCGTACGCCCGCCGGCTGCAGGAGGCGGGCGTCGACGCGAGCTCGCGCCGCTTCGACGGGATGTTCCACGGCTTTTTCACCTTCTCCCTGATCTTTCCGCCGGGCCAGGCGGCCAACGAGGAGGAGTTCTCCGCTTTGCGCGACCGCCTTCACCCTGCCTGAACCTGAATCCGACCACGACTGCACCACCGAGGAGCCCAATGAAGTTCTCGATGATCCTGGAATCACAGATGACCGACGTCCGGAACGAGCACCAGGTGCTCCGCGACTGCGTCGAGCAGTGCGTCTACGGCGAGAAGATGGGCTTCGACCGGGTCTGGTCGGTCGAACACCACGCGCTCGTCAACTACGCGCACCTCAGCGCCTCGGAGATCTTCCTCTCCTATGTGGCGGCGAAGACGGAGAGGATCCGGATCGGCCACGGCGTGATCTGCCTCCCGTTCGGCTTCAGCCATCCGGTCCGGGTCGCCGAGCGCACCGCGATGCTCGACATCCTCTCGAAGGGCCGCCTCGACGTCGGTGGCGGGCGCGGAGCGACGCTGACCGAGACCAGCCTCTACGGCGTCGATGTCGACAAGACGTACATCGAGATGGAGGAGTCGTTCAAGATCGTCAGCCGGATCTGGACCTCGAGGAAGTTCTCGTGGGACAGCGAGCTGATCAAGATCATCCCGCCGGAGGGCAGCGACGGGTTCTCGATCGTCCCGAAGCCCGTCCAGAAGCCGCACCCGCCGCTGTACATGGCGTGCACTCACAAGGACACGTTGCGGCTCGCGGCCGAGTGGGGCGTCGGCGCGCTCGTGCTCGGCTACGGCGGCCCCTCGGAGATGAAGGAGCTGCGTGACTTCTACCTCGGCTACATCGCTGAGCGGACCGGCGAGAACCTCGTGTCTCCCGGCGTCACCAACGACTGGTTCGGGGCGCTGTGCCCGACGATCGTGCTCGACGACCGGGACGAGGCGATCCGGGTCGGACTGCGGGGACAGAAGTTCTTCGCCCAGTCGATCTCGCACTACTACGGCGGCGGGCCGATCCCGGAGGGCATCGTCGACGACAGCGTCGAGAACCTCCGCGAATCGCTGAGCGATGCGGCCGACGACTTCGTCGCCCGGTTGCACGAGATGGAGATCCCGATCGATCCGGGCGTCACCTCGGGCTACAACCCCGACCAGGCGTACGGCACCGCCGACGACGCGATCGCCTACGTCGAGGCGCTACAGGAGGCCGGCGTCGACGAGGTCTTGTGCTGCATCCAGATGGGCACGATCAGCCAGGAGCACTGCATGGAGACGATCCGCCAGTGGGGCGAGCACGTGATCCCGCACTTCCGCGAGCGGGAAGGCGCAGACGTGTCGGTCGCCGGAGCGGAAGCGTAAGTCGATGGCGCTCAACATCGATCTCTCGGGCCGCAACGCGATCGTCACCGGCGCCACCTCGGGGATGGGCGCCGGCTCGGCCGTCGCGCTCGCCCGCGCGGGCGCCTCGATCGTGGCAGTTGGCCGCGACGAGCAACGACTCGCCGAGACAATCGCCGCCGTCGAGGGGGCCGGAGGCCGCGCCGTGCCCGTCCAGGCGGACCTCGTCGACGAGGGCGCGCCGGAGCGCATCGTCGAGACCGCGCTGAGCGAATTCGGCTCGCTCGAGATCCTCGTCAGCTGCGCCGGGATCTACGACTCCGCCGCGGTCGGGCAGGACGGCGTCGACACGCTCGACGTGCTCGACCGGCAGTGGGCGACGAACGCCCGCGCGCCGTACCGGCTGGCTGAGGCGGCGCTCCCGCACATGTCCGAGGGCGCCGCGATGGTCTTCTTCAGCTCGACGATGGCCCGGTTCGGGATTGGTTACGGCGCCGCGTACTCGATGAGCAAGGCGGCAGTCGAGGCGATGGTCCGGGTCCTCGGCGTCGAGCTCGGGCCGCGTGGAATCCGCGTCAACGCGATCTCACCGGGGTGGATCGAAACCCCGATGAGCGCCGAGGCGCGCGCCGATCCGGCGATCACGAACTTCGCGATCGCGGCCACGCCGATGGGTCGTCTTGGGACCGTCGAGGATGTCGCGTCGGTCGTCGTGTACCTCGCCTCGGACGCCGCCTCGTTCGTACACGGCACCACGATCTACGCCGAGGGTGGCTACCCCGCCCTCCCGATGAGCATGCTTCAAGACGCCTGAGGAGGCACCAGCGATGATCGAGATCGGAATCTTCACCACCGGGTGTTCGGACATGCCCTTCACCACGGGCAAACACGGCATCGAGGTACCGGACGCGACGATGGCCGAGGTCAACGAGTCCGCGCAGCGGGTCACCAACGACCAGATCCGCCAGGCGGTGCTCGCCGACCGCATGGGCTACGACTACTTCTGGATGAGCGAGCACCACTTCATCCACGAGGGCTCCGAGCTCAGCCCGAACCCGCTCCAGAGCGAGACGGCGATCGCGGCGCTGACCAAGCGGATCCGGCTCGGCCAGGCGGCGAACATCCTCACCTGGCACCACCCGCTCCGGCTGGCGGAGCAGATCGCGCTGCTGGACGTGATCAGCGGCGGGCGCACCGAGGTCGGCTTCGGCCGCGGCTATCAGCCCCGTGAGACCGAGTTGTTCGGGTTCACCTACGGCTCCTCGCACGCCGACCAGGAGCGCAACCGGATGTTCTTCGACGAGGCGTTCGACCTGCTGAAGACGGCGTGGACCAACGAGACGTTCTCGTTCCGCGGCGACTTCTTCTCGGTCCCGCCGCGGTATCTGAAGTGGGGCCACCCGGTCACCGCCGAGTACTTCGAGACGCACGCCAACGGGCGCAAGGCGACCGACATGCTCGGGCCCGACGAGGGCGAGCTCCAGATCAGCCGGACCGGCTGGGACGAGAACGCCTACCTGCGTCAGATCACGGTGCTGCCGCGCCCGATTCAGCAGCCCCACCCGCCGCTGTGGCAGCTGATGGTCAGCCCGCGTTCGATCGACAACGCCGCCCGACACGGGTTCAACGGCTACTTCAACCTGGTCCAGAACACGATGCTCAAGGAGCAGATCGACGGCTACATGAAGCTGTGCGAGAAGTACGGCTGGCCGGACGCGCTGGACCGCGGCGAGTTCAAACCCGGATGGGACTCCGAGAAGCACCGCGGGCTGGTCACCGGTCGCTGGCTGCACGTCGAGCAGCCCGGCGTCGGCAACGCCGACAAGTTCCGCGAGGGCCTGAAGCGGATCTGGAACTGGTACGACCCGTTCGGCTTCGGCGTGCTCGTCAACGGCGATCCGTCGATCCCGACGAAGCCCGAAGACCTGGAGGAGAAGGGACTCGCGCTGATCGGCCCCAAGGATCAGATCATCGAGCAGATCATGGAGATCAAGAACACGGTCTACCCCGACAGCGACTTCTACTTCAACTGCCAGTTCGAAGGCTCGGGGATGACCGGCGCCGAGAACGAAGAGCAGATCCAGTTCTTCGCGGAGGAGATCGCGCCGGTGCTCCGCCGCGAGTGCGGCGGCGGGATCGAGATGCCCGAGAGCACGGTCCAGCTGGTGCCGGACGCCGTCGCGGCCGTCGCTTCCTGAGCGCTCTACGGCGCGTCCTACTCGAAGCTGACGCCGAGCCGCGGCTCGCCGGCGGTCCGAAGGGTGAAGCGATCGCCCGGCACCGCCGGTACCGCGGGCCCGAAGGAGCCCGACAGGACGATGTCGCCTGCCTTGATGCCCTGGCCCAACGACGTCAGCTTGTCGGCCAACCAGGCGGTCGCGTGTAGCGGCGAGCCGAGCACGGCCGACCCCGGCTCGCGCACGAGCGTCTCCGCTTCTCGGGTCAGCTCGAACACGGCCGTCTGAAGGTCGGAGCCCAGCAGCCGCTCGGACCACTGGCCGAGCGCGAAGCCGCCGAACGAGGCGTTGTCGGCGATCGTGTCGACGAGCTTGATCCGCCAGTCGGCGATCCGGCTGTCGACGATCTCGATCGCCGGCGCCGCCGCTATGGCGGCATTTCGCACGTCCTCGGGCGTCACCCCGGACCCGTCGAGGTCGGCGCCGATCAGGAACGCGACCTCGCCCTCGACTCGTGGCTGCAGGAACTGCCGGTGCTCGAAGGTCGCATCCCCGCGCTCGACGTGCGCCTGACGGGAGCCCCACAGCTCCCCGTAATCCGGCTCAGTGACGCCCATCTGGCGCTGCATCCCGGCGCTGGTCAGACCGATCTTCCGGCCCACACGGGCATCGCCGGCGCGCGCACGGAGCGCCGCCCATGCCTGCTGGGTCGCGTACGCCTCCTCCGGCGTCGCGAGCAGCCCGGCCTCGCTGAACGGCTGCAGCGGCACGCGGCCGGTCCAGGCGGCCTCGAGGCTGGCCGCGAGCTCCTCGTGGTTGGCGCCGCCGGTCGCGGCGCGCGCCCCGGTAGCCCGCGCCGCCTCCCCCGCCAAACGGGCGGGGCTCGAACCGGTGCTATGGAAGTTGCCGTCCAAGGTCGATAATCTGGTGTCACAATATCGGTCCCTGGGGAGCCGAGAGGAACCAACCGATGACCACTCATCTGACCGCAGTTCGCGGGGCTCGAGCCGACGACGAATCGGCAGGGCTGCTCGCGCTGGAGGCGCTGGCCGCCGGCCGGCCGATCGTTTTCGCGGATGACGTCAACGGCCATGGGTACCTGATCCAGGCCGCCGAGCACGCGTCGATCGAGTTCGTCGCGCTGGCAGGCACGTATGGGACCGGCGCGCTGCACGTGACCGCGACCGCCGAGCGGCTCGACGAACTGCAGATCCCGACCGTGGGCAACGGCCCGCACCGGGCGCCCGTCGATCTCCAGGTCGAGTCGCTCGCCGGCGTTCACCAACATCGCGCGAAGACGCTGCGCGCGTTCGCCGGCGAGCACACTCGACCGGGGCAGCTCGCCGCCCCCGGTCACGTCTTCTCCTCCGCCGCGGGCGAGTGCCGGACGCTCGACACGGCGTGCGTCGAGCGGACGATGATCGAAGCGATGTCGCTCGCCGGGCTGCGACCGGTCGCGGCCTACAGCCAGCTGGTCGACGAGCAGGGCTTCACCGCCGACAGGATGGCCACCTGCCGCTTCGCCCGCCGGATGGGGCTGTCGCTGATCTCGATGCGCGACGTGCTGATCAAGCGCGAGCAGGTGAACTCGGCGGTCGAGCGGCTGGTCGAGACCACGATTCCGACCCCCGAGGGGCCCCTGAACGCGATCGGCTATCGCGGCGAGCGCTCCGGCCAGGAGTACGTCGCGTTCGTCGTCGGCCACGTCTCCGATGGGGTCCGCGTCGACGTCCACCGCCGTTGCATGGTGAGCGACGTGTTCGGCGGCATCCCGTGTGGTTGCGGCGCCCAGCTGCAGGCCGCTCTCACCGAGATGCGCCACGTCGGCAGCGGCGTCGTGATCTACCACTGCGTCGCCGAGGAGCAGCTCTGCACCGGCGAGCATCCGGGCCCGCGCGAGGCCGGCTGGGCGACCACCGTCGAGGTCAGCCGGATCGTGCAGGACCTCGGTGCGCGGCGGGTGTTCCTGTCGAGCAACGAGCGGCTCGATTCCGGGGACCTCGCGGCGCTCGGGCTCGAGGTGCTCGAGCAGGCGGGCGTCGACTGGTTCGGCAAGCGGCCCGCGTCGCTGATCGCCGGGCTGTAGCGGCTCGTCAGGCCGACGCCAGCGCCGGGTCGGCGGCTCGTCCGGGAATCGCGAGCGCCGGCAGGAACCCGATCGCGAGCGCGACCGCGCCCATCCCGAACGCGAGCAGGTACCCGCGCTCGGTGGCGTGGCCGGCGACGAGCGAGTGCGCGATGAACGTCGCCGCCACCTGCCCGCCGACGGCGCCGCCGATCGTCCGTGTCACGTTGTTCATCCCGTTCGCGACGCCGGTCTGCGACGGCGGCACGCTCGCGGTCACGAGGATCGGCAGCGCCGCCCACGCGATTCCGTTGCCTGCCCCGCACAGCCCGGCGGCGAGGGCGATCTGCCACGGCGCGGAGTGGGCAAACAGGAGCAGGATCCAGCACGCGCCGGTCAGCGCGACCGCGATCAGCAGCGACACGCGGGACCCGAGCCGCCGGTCGAGCCAAGCCGTCCGCGTCCCGACCACGAGCAGCATCACCGGCATCGGCAGGATGTAGATCCCGGCCTGCGTGATCGATGCCCCGAAGCCGGTCGGGGGCGGCTCCTGGGAGAACTGCGGGAGCAGGATGAAGGCGGTGTACATCCCGACGCCGATGAAGAACGAGGTCGCGTTCGCGCTCCACACGGGACGCCTGCGCAGCATCCGGATATCGACGAGCGGATCCGGGTGACGCTCCTCGGCGATCACCCACGCGACCAACAGCAGCAGACCCGCCGCGAGCAGGCCGAGCGTCCGCGGCGAGCCCCACCCCCACGCCGTCGTGCGGCTGACTGCGATCAGCGCGACCGCGAGGCCGCCCGACAGCAGCAGCCCGCCCCGCCAGTCGACCTTGCCGCTTGTCTTGACCGGCGACTCCGGCACCAGCGCCCACGTCGCCACCGCGGCGACGGCGGCGACCATCAGCGGGATCCAGAACAGCCACCGGTAGCCGAGCCCGCTGACGATCGGCCCCGCGAGCACCAGCCCGACCGCCGAGCCGGCACCGAGCAGCGACGACGCGAGCCCCAGGCCCTGCTTGACCCTGTCGGCCGGGAACTCGTCGCGGATGATCCCGAACGCCAGCGGGAAGAGGCCACCGGCAACGCCCTGCAGCGCGCGCCCAGCCAGCAGCACCGCGACCGACCCGGCAATCGCGGAGACGAACGTCCCGATCATCAGCGCGCCGAGCGTCACGAGCATCATCCGCTCCTTGCCGTACATGTCGCCGAGCCGCCCGAGGATCGGGGTCGCGACCGACGCCGAGATCAGGAACGCGGTCAACACCCAGCTGACCTCGTTCGGCGACGCTCCGAGGTCCCGCTGGATCGCCGGCAGCGCCGGGATCGCGAAGCACTGCAGCAGGCCGTAGACGATCATGCTGAGCGACAGCGAGGCCAGCGTCAGCCGGTGATCGCCGCGGCGGAGCTGGAACCGCGCGGCGGTCTCGGACAGGGCGGTCACGGCGGCCGTGGGCGCTACTAGCGGCCGGGGCCCGTGGCCTGCCACCCGGGGCGCGCCAGCACCTCGTCGGCGAGCGCGGACAGGCGCGGGTACGGAGCGAGGTCGTAGCCCGTGTCGCGCGCCCGCTGGAGCACGGGCGCGAGCGCGCAGTCGGCGATCGTGAAGCGATCGAGCACCGCCCCGTGCTCGCCGACGATGCTGTCGAGCAGCGCCGTGTTCGACGCGATCTGCTGCTCGACCGCGTGCGCCTTCGAGGGATCGGCGTCGGCCTCGTCGAAACCCTTGGCGAGCGTCCACCCGAGCATCACCAGCTCGCGCTGGAAGAACGGGGTCCGCAGACGGGTCGCGAACCGGTCGAGGAACTCGTCGACCTTTGCCCGCTCGGCGAGCGCGGCGGGATACAGGTCGTCGCGCAGCTCGCGTGCCGCCAGGTAGCGGAGGATCGCGTTGGACTCGGTCAGCACCAGGTCCCCGTCCTCGATCGTCGGGATCCCCGTCAGCGGGTTCATAGCCGTGTACTCATCCGGCCGGGGCCTGCTCATCGGGACCTCGCGCCGCTCGTACCCGAGGCCAAGTTCGGCGAGCAGGAAGCGAACCTTCCGGGCGTTCGACGAGTCCGGGTTGTCCCACAGCGTGATCACGTCAGAAACTCCTCATGTAGGCGTTCGAACTCCTCCGGCCGCTCCCACTGAGGCCAATGGCCGGCGCCGTCGATGTTGATCAGCCGCGAGCCCGCGATCCATCGCTGCAGCAGCTCACCCTCCTCGTATGTGCCGGTCGGGTCCTCGGAGGTCCAGATGATCAGCGTCGGAGCGGTGATCCGACCCGTCCATTCCGCTTTCCAGGCGTATCGGGCGCGCGTCTCGGGCTCCTGCAGCACGAGGATGTTGCGCATCGTCCGCTCGTACCCGGGGCGACTGTAGATCGCGAGCCGGACCGCGACGAGCTCGTCGGTGACCAGCCGGCGCGTCTCCCGCGCGAACAGCCACTCGAGCCGGGCGCGGACCGTCTCCGGCGAGGCCTCTGCGACCGCGCGGAGCGTGCTCTCGCGGATCCGCTCCATCGTCTCGGGCTTGCTCGTGATGTTGCCGGGCGTCGTCAGGATCAGCCGGTCGACCCGGTCGGGGTGCAGCTGGCTGAACCAGGCAGCGACCCAGCCCCCCAACGACTCGCCGGATAGGTGGGCCCGCTCGATCCCGAGCGCGTCGAGCAGCGCCAGCAGGTGGTCGCAGTAGACGTCGAGCGTGTACGGCATCTCGGGTCCGTCGGTGAACCCGTGGCCGACCATGTCGTACACGATCGTCCGGAATCGCCGCGCGAGCCTCGCGAGATTGCGCGCGTACGCCTCGGCATGTCCCCCGGTCCCGTGCAGCAGGACCAGTGGCGGGCCGCTACCGGCCTCGAGCACGCGGGTCCTGATCGGGCCCGCGTCGATCCACGACTGGGCGAACCCGGCCTCCATCAGCTGCGGCCAGATCCACGGCGACTCGCTCATCCGCCGATCCAGGCTCCCACGAGCGGCTGGGTCCGACCGAAGGACTCCGGCGGCGGATTGCCCCACCACGAGTGGCCCTGCCGCGCGTAGCCGGCGGCGCGCCAGACGAGCGGCGGGCGGTCGAGATCCCGCGTGTAGTCGCCCGTGTACAGCTCGAGCCGGTTCCCGGCCGGGTCGGACACGTACAGCGCGAACGCGTTGGTCGCGCCGTGGCGGCTCGGACCCCACTCGAGCCGGTCCTCGAGCTGCGCGTCGCCGATCAGATCGGCGGCCCGGAGCAGCGCCGCCGGGTCGCTGACCGCGAACGCGAGGTGATGGAAGGCCGCCTCGGGATTCGTGCCGAGCGCGACATCGTGCGAGCGCGGTGTGCGGCGAACCCAGGCGACCCGGGGCACGTCCCCGGGACCGTCGATCCACATCTCCGAGAGGCTGAACCCGAGCCGCGCCACCCAGTAGGAGATCGCTGTCTCCATCTCCGGCACGCGCATGCTGACGTGGTCGATCCGCGCCGGGGGGACGCCGCTGAGCACGCGCCTGCGCATCGGCAGGATCAGCCGGCCGTCGACGTACGGGTCGATCTCGCCGAACTCGTGAAAGAACTCGACGCGGTGGCCCTCGGGGGTCCGGGTCCGGAGCGCCGCGCCCTGCTCGGGCTCCGTCCCGGCGGGCGCGCGCTCGACCGGGAGCCCTAGCTCGCGATGGAGCGCCTCGATCTCGTCGAGGTCGTCCGGCCGGCTCACGCGGAAGCCCGAGTGGACCAGCCCGGCCTCGCCCTCCGTCAGCTTCAGCGACCATGCGTCGAACTCCTCGGCGCCGCGCAGATAGGAGCACCGGTCGTCGCGCCGGTGCTCGACGAACCCGAGCAGATCGACGTAGAAGCCTCGCGCCGCGTCGAGGTCGTCGACGCCGAGCTCGACGTGGGCCAGCCGCAGCACGTCAAATGGTCGTCGAGGCTCAGCCACGGGCGAGCACTACGCGAGTCCGAACGGGGTCTCGACACGGAGCGCGCGCGCGACGAAGTCCGCGTACAGCGCGCCGAGCCCCTCAGGCGTGCGATGCGAGGTCGACGCGTACCAACGCGCGACGTCGATGCACAGCGACAGGATCGCGAGCGCGGTGCCCTCGATGTCGATCGGACTGAACACGCCCGACTCCACACCCGCCGCCAGCTCCCGCTCGATCAGCGGCGGGAACCGGGCTCTGAGCCGCACGATCTCCCGGCGGCGCTCCGGCGGCAGGCTCTCGAGCTCGTACTGGACGACGCGGGCAAGCCGGTGGTGGCGCGCATGCCAGGCGGCGAACGAACGGACCGCCAGGTCGATGCGGTCCGCGGCGTCGGCGGTGTCATCTACGAGCGCGCGCTCGAGCGCGGCAAGCGCCGACAGGTGGCCGACGCTGCTGATCGTGTACAGCAGCTCCCCCTTCGAGGGGTAGTGGACGTACACGGCGCCGGGGCTCATTCCGGCCTGGGTGGCAATCTGACGGGTTGTCGTGGCGTGGTAGCCCCGGGAGGCGAAACAGTCGAGCGCAGCTACCAACAACCGGCGCGATGCCGGCGGGTGGATCTCGCTCCACAGCTCGTCGTCGCGGAGGGTGTCATACCTCGCATGCGCCGCCACCAGGGCGTCCAAATTAGTTTCCCGCGCGCGCGGGGACCAGCGATCTGGCGCAGGGACCCGACGTCATTCGGGTTTTCCCCACCATTTGTCGGGGGCGGCCGGGTGCGGGTCTTGTCGGCGCCGGAACTCGTACTTAGGTTCGCCGCGCAGATGACGTCCACCGCCACGTTCGACTTTTCAGATTCGACGGTGATCGTGACCGGCGCCGCCCGCGGAATCGGGCTCGCGCTGTCGCGAGCCTTCCTCTCGAATGGCGCGCACGTGGTGATGGTCGACGCCGACGCCGAGACGCTCGGACGAGCCGCCGAGCGGCTCGGCGGGCACGCGGTCGGCGCCGACGTCACGAGCACGACGGATGTCGAATGCGTGGTCAACAAGGCGATCGAGCGCACCGGCCGGATCGACGTGCTGATCAACAACGCGGGGCTGCTTCGCGACAACGTCCTCTGGAAGATCCCGGACGGCGACTGGGATGCCGTCGTCGACGTGAGCCTCAAGGGCACGTTCCTGTTCACGCGCGCGTGCGTGCCTCAGTTCCGGGTGCAGGGCGGCGGCCGGGTGATCAACGTGACGTCGTTCACGGGCCTTCGCGGCAACACCGGCCAGGCCGCGTACGCCGCCGCGAAGTCCGGCGTGATCGGCTTCACGAAAACCGCCGCCAAGGAGCTCTCGCGGTTCGGGATCACCGTCAACGCGATCTCCCCGAACGCGCAGACGCGGATGATCGAGTCGGTCCCCCCGGAGAAGCTCGCCGAGCTCGAGGCGCTGATCCCGCTCGGACGATTCGCCGATCCCGCCGAGATCGCCGGCGGGGTGATGTTCCTCGCGTCCGATCAGGCCGCCTACATCACCGGTGTCGTGCTCCCGATCGACGGCGGCGTCTCGATGTGATCGAGCCCCGGGTCGCGGCCCGGGCTTGATCCTCGGGGTCCCCGCACCCCTGCGCTAAGCGCCCGCTCGCGCCGGCCCGACGCCGCCTCCTCGTTCCTCCGCGGCCGCTCGACGCCCCGGCTTGCCGCGCTCTTGTTAGGGACAGCTTTAGCTCGAAATTTCCCCTTGACAGTCGCGGGCCAAGTCGGGCAAACTAAGCGAGCGCTTAGTGATAACTCGACGCCAGCTTCTCACGAATGGCACTCCATAACTTGACGCCAGCTTCTCAGCTCGACCCGACGGAGTTTCGGGGGGTTGAGCCGGGGTCGCCGCCGTTCACGCGCTCGAGCCTCGTCCCGTGCGATCGCGGGTTCGAGCAGTTCGCGCGGAAGACCTGCGAGACGCTTTGCGAGGAGACCGGCGTGATCGGCGCGGCGCTCGCGCTGTGCGAGAACGACGGCGACGGGATCCAACTGATCGCCGGCCATCAGCCGAGCGGCTACGACCTCGGCGCCGGACTCCTGGACGGCGAGGCGGCCCATGTCGCGTTTGCCGCTGTGAAGAACCGCGGCTTCACCGAGAGCCCCGACCACACGGTCGTGGCGGCGGCGGCCGACGCGGGCCCGTTCACGCTCCTGCTCGTCTGCGAGTGCGACGAGTACCGCTGGCTGCGCGAGGGATGCGTCGGCGAGGTGCTCGGCACCTCCGCGAGGATCGCCGGCCACGCGGTCTGCGACCGGCTGCGGCTCGAGGAGACTGAGCGCCGGCGCCGGCTGCAGCAGCACAACAAGGTCACGACGATGATCCACAGCGACGTCGTCCAGCGGATGTTCGGCGCGAGCCTCGTGCTCGACGGCGCCGGCGACCTCGAGGAGGACGTGCGGGAGATGGTCCTGCGCGAGGTGGAGCGCGCGCTCGCCGATCTCCGCTCGATCATCCGCGCGAGCCCCGACGAGCTCGCGCAGCCCGGCGGCGACCTTTGCCTGATGCTCCGCGACCTCGCCGCCGAGGGCGTGTCGCTGGACGTCACGGCCGACGCGCTGTCGATTGCGCCCGAGCAGGAGGAGATCGCCTGCTCGGTCCTCGCCGAGGGCATGCGCAACGCGCGCAAGCACGCGCACCCGGACCACGTGCGGGTTCGCGCTCGCGGCGAGGCCGGCACCTTGGAGCTTTCTGTGATCAACGATGGGGTTCGCGGCGGCCACCGCGAACGCACGTCTCGGCCCGGCGTGGGCTTGCAGCTCGCGGCGACCGAGGCGGCTTTAGGAGGCGGCGCGCTCGAGTACGGAGCTGAGGGACCGGACGAGTGGGCGCTTCGCCTCACCTTGCCACAAGAGGAGAGGTATGAATCCGAGTGCTGCAACCGCGCAGTTGGAGGTACCGGAGGATGATCGCCGCCTGGCGGTCCTGATAGTCGATGACCACGAGGTAGTGCACTGGGGCTTTCGCCTCAAGCTCTCACGTGAGTCCTGGATGCGCCGCTGCCTGGGGGCACGCAACGGCGAAGAGGCGGTGCTGCTCACGCGCCGCTATCAGCCGCACGTCGCCGTCGTCGATCTGATGCTCGGCGACGAATCGGGTGCGGATGTGTGCGAGAAGATCCTGCGCGTCTGTCCGAGCACCCGCGTCCTGTTGATGTCGGGGACCGGCAGGATGGCGCACGGCGCGGCCCGCTCCGTCGGGGCGTCGGGGTTCGTGCCCAAGGGTTGGCCGACGGCCGACCTGATGCGCGCGATCTACGCGGTCGCACTGGGCCGCACGTTGTTCGCATCCTCGCCCGAGCAGTCGGCGATCGCGCTCAGCCCGCGCGAGCGGGAGGTGCTCGACGACCTCGCCAACGGCGCGACGAACCTCGAGATCGCCGAGCGGATGCACCTGTCGCACCACACCGTCAAGGAACACGTCAGCTCGCTGTACCGCAAGCTCGGGGTGCGCAACCGCACCGGAGCGGTGCACCGGGCCCGCAGGCTGGGGCTGCTCGCCTGACCTGGTCGCGATGGAGATCACCGGCGAAGCATTCAGGCGCGTCCTCGGGCACCTCCCAACGGGTGTCACGGTGATCACGACCAACGGCGCGGACGGCAGTCCCGTCGGGATGGCCGCGAACTCGGTCACGTCGGTGTCGCTCGAGCCTCCGCTGATCCTCGTCTGCCCCGCGAAGTCCTCCACCACATGGCCGTCGATCCGCGAGGTCGGGATGTTCTGCATCAACATCATGGCCGGCCACCACGAGGAGGTGACGCGGCGGTTCTCGCTGAAGGGCGTCGACCGGTTCGCGGGCATCGCCCACGACCCCGGCCCCTGCGGCCCGATCCTCAAGGATGCGGTCGGCTGGATCGACTGCGCGATCCGCGAGGAGCATGACGCCGGCGACCACATGATCGTCGTGGCGAGCGTCTCCAGGATCGAGGCGGCAGCGGACACCGCGCCGCTGGTCTTCTTCCGGGGTGTCTACGGGACGTTCAGGGCGGCCGCCGAGTTCTCGCCTCTGGCGGCGGACGATCAGCCAAGGCGGGCGGGCCGGCGGTGAGCGCCGGAGCCTCGACTCGTCTGGCTGACGGGTCTGTTCTCGTCGTCGGCGGCGGAGCGATCGGCGGCGTCGCCTCGGCGCTGCTCGCCCCCCACGCGTCGCGGCTGGCCGTGCTCGACGCCCACGCCGAGCACGTCGCGCTCATGCGCAGCCCCGGGCTGCGCGCGACGATCGACGGTGAGGACAGGCTCGTGCCGCTGGACGCTTATGGTTCCGCGAGCGAGCTCGAGGGCCCGTTCGAGTTCGCGCTGATCACGGTCAAGGCCCCGAACATCGAGGCGGCCGTCGGCCCGCTGGTCGAGCGCGAGCTGGTCCAGACGTACGTGTCGCTCGGGAACGGACTCGTCCAGGATCGCGTCGCCGCGATCGCCGGCGAGGATCGCGTGCTGGCGGGCGTCGTCGAGTACGGGGGCACCAACCACGGACCCGGTCACGTGGCGCGGACATCGCTCGGGGCGATCACCGCCGGCGAGCCCGGCCGCCCGCTCGGGGACCGCAGCCGCCGCCTCGCCGAGGTGATCGCGCCCGTCGCCGAGATCCACCTGACCGCCAACATCCTCGGCGCGATCTGGTCGAAGCTGCTCGTCAACTGCACCTTCTCGGCGGTCGGCGCCGTCTCCGGGCTGACGACCGGCGAGGCGATCAGCGATCCCGACGGGACCCGGGCGGCGCTGACGCTGTGGGAGGAGGGCTACGAGGTGGCGCGGGCGCAGGGGCTCGAGCTCGAGCCGGTGTTCGCGACCGATCCGTCCGAGCTGGTCGCGTCCGTCGTCGGGCGCGAGCAGGCGACCGCGACGCTCCTACGCCTGATCGAGGCCGTCTACAACACCAAGGCCTCGATGCTGCAGGACCTCCAGCGCGGCGCCCGGACCGAGGTCGACGTGATCTGCGGCGCGGTGTCGGAGCACGGCCAGGCGAACGGCGTCCCGACTCCCGCGAACGACTTCATCGTCCGGGCGGTGCATGAGATCGAGCGCGGCGAGCGGTCGCTCGACCGCTCGGCGCTGGCGGAAGCCGCAGCGGTCGGGGTTTACTGAGGCCCCGAACCCTCCACGTAGTCCGCGATCGCTCGCTGCGCCGCGTTGTTGATCGCCGAGCCGTGGGGCCAGCCGACGTAATGGGTCAGGTGGACGACGATCTCGTTCACCTGGTCGACGGTGAACTCGCCGCGCTCGAGCGCGCTGTAGAGCTGTAGCTCGACGAGCTCGTCGCGGCCGATCGCGGCGAGCACGCCGATCGTGATCAGCCGCCGCTCGCGGAACGAGAGGGCGTCTCGGTCCCAGATCACGCCGAACAGGTGGTCGACGGTGACCTCCTGGTAGGGGTCCTTGTCGCCGGTGATGCCCAGGTCGCGCCGGTAGACGTCGTTCAGGATCTCCAGGCCGCGTTCACGTTCACGTGTCGTCTCGGTCATCTCATACCTCTCAGTCGCTCGAATCGGCTCCGACAAGCGCGCCGATCCGTTCGGTCACCAGCCGGGTGACCGGCAGATCGACGTCGCTCCGCTCAGCGAGCGACAGCGCCGCCCGCAGGTCCTTGTTCGCGATCGCGGCCAGCGCCGCGGGGGCGGGCCGGCCGGGGCGGTCGCCGTCGAGCATCCCGGTCACGCCGCCGGTCATCGGGTCGCTCGCCCGGATCACGTCGACCAGCGAGCTCGCGTCGATCCCGCTCGCCGCGATCAGCCGCGCGGCCTCATCCGCGACCATCCACGATCCGTACGTCACGAGGTTCCGTGCCAGCTTCAGCCGCAGCCCCGACCCGAGCGGACCGACGTGGAGCGCCTCCGAGCTGAAGTCCTCGACGACCGGCATGGCGGCCGCGACCGCCTGGTCCTCCCCGCCGAGCATCGCGACGAGCGTGCCCTCGGCCGCGGCCCGCGAGCCTCCCGTGACGCCGCAGTCGACGACCCCGAACCCGTTTGTCCGGCCGAACTCGCCGGCCCACTCGATCGTTTCGACGTCGATCGTGCTGAGCACCGCCACGGTTCGATTCTCAAGCTCCGCCGAGGCGATCCCCTCCAGGACGGAGCGCACCTGACGATCGTCGAGCACGGCGATCAGCACGACCTCGGCCGAGGCCGCCACGGCCCCCGGGGACGCCGCCGGCGTGACGACGTCGCCGAGGCGCTCGTAAGCCTCAGAAGACACGTCGAACCCGACCACCGACCACCCGCGCTCGGCCAACGCGCGCGCGACCCCGCCGCCGATCTGACCCAAGCCGATAACCCCGACGGCCCCTGCCGAGCTGCTCATCGCAGCGCCTCGATCCAGCCGAGCAGTCGCTCCCAGAGCACCGCTCGCGACGATCCGAAGTTGTGGCAGTGCGCGGTGTCCGCAAGCTGGAACAGCGTGATGTCCGGGCTCTGCTCGTACGCGCGGACCTCGCCGGGCGGGTCGGGCGACAGGTCCACCGATCCGAATGCGAGGAACACCGGCGAGACGATCTTGGCGGTGAACTGCGCCCCGAGCCCCGGGGTGATGATGTCGAGCGCCGCCTGGCGCGGGCTGACGGTCGCCGCCGCGGTGTCGGACGCGATCACGTCCTCGGGCACGTCGGCGGCGTAGAACAGCTCCCTGAAGCCGTCGCGGTCGATCTCGAAGTATTGGCCGAGCTCATCCCATGTGCGGCCCCAGAGCTTCGGCGGGATGTGCGCCCGCGCCCAATCGCGGCGCTCCTCGAAGCTCAGGGAATCCTCGTTCGGCGCCGGTTCGTAGATCCCGGCGAGCTCCTGCGCGGTGAACCCCAGCGCGGCGACCGCGTCGAAGCTCCCGTGGTTGCCCTGGGCCGCGGTGATCACGCCACCGCCCATCGAGTGGCCGATCCCGACCAAGCTCGACGGCCGGAGCGCCGGTAGCTCCGGGACGAGGCTGCCGTCGGCGAGCCGGGCGGCCGCCTCGGTCCCGGCCTCCGCCGCCGAGGCCCCGAGCCGCGCCAGATCGACCTCGTCCTCGGGCCGGGCGCTGTCCCCCGTCCCGAGGTTGTCGATCGCGACCACCACATGGCCGCGGGCGGCTGCCGCCTCGGCGAAGCTGTACCCGTCGTGACCGGGCAACTGGAGGTCGTAATAAGACCGCCTGTAGGTCATCCCGGGCACGCAGAAGATCAGTGCCGTCCGCCCCGGGACCACGAAACGCGGCGCCGTGACGGTGGTCGCAGCGAGCGCTCCCGCGGATGTCTCGATCGTCAGCTCGCGCCGGATCACCTCCACCGCTCCCGGAGCCCCGACCGCGCTCTCCATCGCCAACGGCGCCGGCTCAGCCGGCTTCCGCCTGCTCGCCCGCCGAGCGGCGCTTCAGCTGCCGTGCGGGCCAGGAAGCGAGGCGCTGGAACCGCCCGCCGGAGCCGGCCGTGACCAGCGCGACCGCGACGATCAGGACGACGCCGTTGACGACGCCGCTCACCCCAGCGGAGAAGCTCTTGGTCTGCAGGTACTGGGACAGCAGCGACAGGAAGAAGCAGCCGCCGAGCGTGCACAGCAGGCTCGCCGGGCCGCCGGCGAGCGATGCGCCACCGAGCGCGACCGCGATGATCGTCGTCAGCTGGTATGCCGAGCCGACGGTCGCGTCCGGGCTCGTCAGCAGCCCGGCGAGGAAGATCCCCGCGACGCCGTACAGCACGCCGGCGAACGTGTACCCGAACACCTCGTAGGCGACCACGCGAATCCCGATGATCTCGGCGGCGACCCGGTTGGTCCCGGCCGCCACATAGCTGCGCCCGGGTCTCGTCGATCGCATCGTCAGCGCGAGCACCGCGATCAGCACCAGCGCGATGATCCCGACGACGCTCAGGAAGCCGACATGCTTGTTGGAGAACGAAGACAGGTTCGGCGGAACGTTGCCGCTGTCGGAGAACGAGGTGCCCAGCCACAGCAGCGTCACGCCCGCGATCGTCCCGGCCATCGCCAGGGTCACGATCACGGCGTTCAGCTTGCCGACCGCGACCAGCAGTCCGTTGGTCAAACCGACCGCCCCGGAGACCACGAGCGCCAGCACGATCGCCCCCGCGAGCGATGAGTTGTGGGCGTTCGTCTGGTGGACGATGATCCCGGCTGCCAGCGTGATCACCGCCGGGACGGACAGGTCGATGCCGCCGGCGATCACCACCAGCAGCTGACCGGCGGCGGCGATCGCGAGCACGCCCGCGAGCGCCGTGACGAGCGTCATCGAATCGGTGTGGAACACCGACGGGGCGCTGGCGAGGCAGAGAATGACCAGCCCGACGAGCGAGATCCACACGACTCGATAGCGCGGGGCGAACTGGAACCGAAGGTCCCGGAGCGAGATCAGCGGCTGGCGGGATTCGTCGGGCTTGACCGATTGATCGATGCTCACAGCGTGGTCCTCTCCGTGGTGTTCGCGACGGCGCCGACGCCGTCCGCGCCCGCCGCCGCTCCCGCCCCCGCCGCGGCCGCTGCCGGCGGTCGAGCCCGCCCGCCGCCGGATCGCCGCCAGCCACGCCAGCGGACCGCCCGATCGCCGGTCAGCGTGTAGCCCGCGACCGCGACGATCGTGAGCACGCCCGTGACCGTCTCCGACGTCGCCGCCGGGAGGTTGAGCAGCGGCGTCACGTTGACCAGCAGCGTCAGGAACAGCCCGCCGAGCAGCGCGCCCACGAACGAACCCCGGCCGCCGGTCATCGCGGCGCCGCCGAGGAAGCAGGCGGTGAACGCGGGCAGCGCGTAGTCCACGGCCACGTTGCTCTGGCCGACCGACACCTGCGCGCCGAGGAACAGGCCGGCGATCATCGCAAGGACCGCGCAGATCACGTACGCGGCGATCTTGATCCACTCGACCCGGACCCCAGTTCGCCGGCTGGCCTCCTCGGAAAGCCCAGTCGAACGGACCGATAGGCCGAGCGCTGTTTTTCGCAGCCAGAACTCCGCTGCGATGGCCAGCACCACCACCACGATGAACGAAATCGGGATGAACGAAACGCTCTTGTTCATCACGTCGGAGATTCCGAGGCCGATCGCCCCGCCGGGCGTCGGGCGCAGAATCACGCCGATCCCGGCGAGGATGTCGAGCGTGCCGATCGTCGCGATGATCGGGTTGACGCCGAGGCCTCGGATGATGAACGCGTTCAGCGCGCCGACCGCGACGCCGATCAGCAACAGCAGGATGATCCCGGGTATCGACCCGCCGAAATCGTTTTGGGTGACCCAGAACGACGCCAGCACCACGCTCAAGCTCATAGTCGAGCCGATCGAGATGTCGAACCCGCCCGCGATCAGGACGCTCTGCTCGCCGATCGCCGCGACGATGAACGGCAGCGAGATCACGAGCAGGCTGTTGAGGTTGTTCGACTGCAGGAACACCGAGGTGTAGCCCTCGGTGTAGCCGCCGATGATCAGCATCAGCAGGACGATGATCGCGAGCGGCGCCCACGGCGAGCCGAGCATCGCCCGGATCCTCGCGCCGCGGGTCACCTTCGCAGTCGCAGTCGTGGTCTCGGTTGCGGCACGCCGCGAGCCGACATTGACGAACGAGTCGACGATCGTTGCCTCGGTCACGTCGCCGCCGTCGAGCTCGCGGACTATCGACCCTCGCGACATCACGTACACGCGGTCGCACATCCCGGCGAGCTCGGTCGCGTCGGAGGAGTTGATCACGACCGCCGTGCCATCCTCAGCCTGCCTACGCAGCGCGCGGTAGATGTCGAGCCGGGCTCTCGCGTCGACACCCTGGGCGGGCTCGTCGACGACAAGCAGCTTCGCGGGATTGATGATCGAACGGGCGACGACCGCCTTCTGCTGGTTGCCGCCAGACAGCTGCGCCGCCGGCTGCTCCGGCGAGGCGGCCACGATTCCGAGATCCTTGGCGACGGGCCGGTAGATCTTCCGCTGTCGCGAGCGCATGATCAGGCCGAACGACCCGAGCTGCTTCTGGGACGCGAGCGTCGCGTTGTCCATCACGCTCAGCTCGCGGAAGATCGATTCGGCGGCCCGGTCGCCGCTCTGGAACACGACCCCGCGCCTGCGGGCGGCGGCCGGCGTCGGCATCACGACGTCGGCGCCGTCGATCATCACCTCGCCGCGGCCGCGGCGCAGGCCAACGAGCGTGCGGACGAGGTCGCGCTGTCCGTTGCCCTCGGCGCCGGCGATCCCGACCACCTCGCCGGACGACACGTTGAGATCGACCGGTCCGAAGCCGTTGCCGCGGAAGTCCTTGGTCTGGAGCATCACCGGCTCGGTTCCCGTCCGCTCGGGCTTCGGCGGGAACGCGAGATCGGTCCTGACGCCGACCATCATCGCGACGATGTCGTCGACATCCCACGCCTCGCGACCGTAGGTCCCCTGGATCCGGCCGTCGCGGATCACGGTCAGCTGATCTGCCATCCGCTGGACCTCGTCGAGACGGTGGGTGATGTACAGAACCGCGGTGCCGTGCCTGAGCGTCGAGGCGATCAGCCCTTCGAGCTTGGCGATGTTCGCCGCGTCCAGCGCAGCCGTCGGCTCGTCGAGGACCAGCACCTTCGGCCGGTGCAGCATCGCCCGGACGACCTCGAGCAGCTGACGCGAACCCGGGCTCAGTGATGCGACCGGGGTCCCGGAGTCGAACGGCAGGTCGTAGGGCTCGAGCAGCCCGTCGACCTCTTTGAGGTTCAGGCGGACGCTGCCGCGTCGCACGCCGTGGTAGGAAAGTCTCACGTTCTCGGCGACGGTCATGCCCTGCACCAGGGACGTGTCCTGGTAGGCGGTCAGGAGGCCGAGTCGGCGGGCGGCGAGCGGCGAGGGCCGGTTCAGCTCCTGACCGTCGATCATCACCCGTCCGTCGTCGGCGCGCTCGGCGCCGCACGCAATCTTGATCAGCGTCGACTTGCCGGCGCCGTTCTCGC
Organism: uncultured Solirubrobacterales bacterium; assembly: GCA_963788565.1. Taxonomy (GTDB): domain Bacteria; phylum Actinomycetota; class Thermoleophilia; order Solirubrobacterales; family Solirubrobacteraceae; genus Palsa-465. The sequence continues at coordinate 348,990 of CAWBHJ010000006.1, forward strand.
CGACGAGCGCGTGGACCTCCCCCGCCTTGCAGACGAGGGAGGCCTCACTGAGCGCTTGCACACCGGGGAAGCTCTTGGAAATTGAATCCAAGACCAGCGCTTCATCGTGTGCAGATTCGCTCATTGCTCAGTTATTCCGATGCGTTGACCGGTCTGGGCTAGCTGCTTGCATCCTTGAAGCCCAGTGCGATCAGGTTGTTGGGTAGGCCCGATCCGAAGTTCGCGCCTGACGGGAACGACGGGCTGTAGTACTTCCCGTAGCTGTTGGACGGCACGACCGGCTGCGGAAGCAGGACATGCGGCGTCACCTGACGCCCCGTGTGCTGCGCGACGGCAGCGTGGAGCGCCACGATCGCGAACGTCTGCTCACTGCCCGCGATGTAGGACTTGAACGCATGGCCAGTGTTCTGCGCGTGCTTCCACACGGCGTACGCGGCCATCGTCTGCGAGCCACCCACCATCGTCGGGGGCGTCTTGCCGAGCGACAGGAACTTCGTCATGAACGCCGCGGGCGTGTAGTCGTAGATCAGCGCGTTCGGCAGGCCCTTGGCGACGAGCGCAGCAGCTGCCTGCTGCTCGCCCTGGACCGTCCAGTTCGTGTTGCCGTTGACGACGATCGTCCCGCCCTTGGCCGCGATCTCCTTCTTGGCACACGGCTGCCACTGCGCCCCGTAGGTGTTACCGGGGGTTCCGGTGTACATCGCGATCTGCTTGCCGGACTGCAGCGCCACGTCGGCCATATTCGTGCCGTAGGTGCAGAGGTTCGTCAGCACGTCGCCGCCGAGGTCGGTCCCGTCGAACTTGGCGCTCGGAACGGTCTGAGTCGCCGTCCACACCGTGATCTTCTGAGCGGCGGCCTTGCGGATCACCGGCAGCATCACGTCGCCGAGGTCGAACGCCCCGACGATCACGTTGGCGCCCTGCGCGATATGAGTCTGGAAGTTCGCGAGCGCCTGCGGGACCTTGAAGTTCGCGTTCGTGTAGACGATCGTCTTGACGGCCGGCTCGCGAGCCGCCATCAGGATGTCCATCGCGCGAACGGTCTTGTAGTAGTCGTTGTTCGTGTCTTCGCTCTCGGCGACGTTGATCGTGCCGTTCGGATGACCGACATCGCACGGGCCGCTCGCCTGGAGGCACTTCGCCACGATCGCCTGTTCTGCGGCGGTCACGGGCTTGGCGAAGATCTTGTAAGCCTCCTGGGCGATCGACGGAAGCTCGCCGATCGTGACACCGGGGCCGAACGCCGCGTCGAGCAGCGCCTGCGTCTGGGCGGCGGTTCCATACGACGCCGCCGTCGGCGCAGCACCTGAACCCGATGAACCCGACGAACCTGAGCCGGTCGAGGTTCCGGTACTCGTCGAGCCGCCGCTGGCAGCGCTGCTGCTGGTGCTGCTGCTCGAACCACATGCGGCGATGCCGATCGCCGCGCAGACCACTGCAACAAGGCATACCGACCTCGTGCGCAGGGACCGCAGCCCGCCCCGCTCGGGACACGCATTCCTTGAATTAGTCACCTTTGAATCTCCTTCCTCCGGTTAGGCGTGAGACGAGAGCTGAAGCGCCCGACCTCAGGTCTGCCAAGCGCGAATCGAAAACCCCGGGACGGTGCAAATCAATGTTGAAAGCGAGCCGCACCCCCCGAATCGGGGGACGCGCTAATGGGCCTCTAACAAGGTCGCTAAGCGGACTGCGCGACGGCGAGCGCGGGCGTCGGCGACGCCCCGCGGGCGACGTCGCTGACGAGCTGGCGGTAGAAGCGGCCGTCGCGGTCGAAATGGGCCGTCTTGGCGGAGACGCTGACCGCGGCGACGACGTCGCCGGTCTGGGCGCGTACCGGTGCGCCGACGCAGCAGAGCCCCGGGACCGTCTCTTCGCGGTCGTAGGCGACGCCGTCGTCGCGGACCCGGTCGAGCTCGCCCAACAACTCGTCGGGCTCGACCAGCGTGTTCGCGGTGTAGCGGCGGAGGCGGGGCGCCCGCAGATAACGGTCGACCGTGTCGTCGTCGCTGTGGGCCAACAGCACCTTTCCGACGGCGCTGTTATGCGCAGGCAGGCGGCTCCCCGTCTCGATCGGCAGTCGCAGCGAATGTGGCGAGCGCACCCGTTCGAGGTAGACGACCGACCCGCGATCGTAGACAGCGAGGTGCATCGTCTCGCCTGAGTGATCGACGGCCCGGCGCAACGCCCGCACGACGCGGAGCCGGACGTCGGTCGTTTGCATCAGCGTGCGAGTCAGCGACAGCAGGCGCCACCCCAGCCGGTAGCGCGCGGCGGGCGTTCGTTTGAGCAGCCCGATCTCATCCATCGTGGTCAGCAGCGCGTGCGCGCTCGACTTCGAGATCTCGAGTGCGGAGGCGACCTCGCTGACGCCCCATTCGGGACGGTCGGCCGTGAACAGGTCGAGCGCCGGGCCGACCTTCTGAACGGTTGCGAGCATCGTCAGCTAACCGCCCCCGGGCCGCGGACTGACGCTCAGCTCGGCGGGTTCCAGTCCCATGCGCCGACGCCTCCACCATCATTGCCTTCGCTGAAGATCGGGGTGAACTCCCGGCGTGAGAACTTCCACCCATCGCTCGTCTTCACGAAGTTGTCGATGTAGGCGCCCACCACGCGCAGCGTGTCGCCGCCTTCGGCGCCAGCCTGAACCAGGAGCGCATCGACGCTGCAGCGTCCCGTGGCGGTGTCGCCGTCGATCGAGCCGATGCGAAAGTTCGTGGTCCCGTGCCGGGAGCTGTCAAGCGGCGAGTGGAAGAACTCGGCGAAGTCCGCGAGCGCGTCGAGGCCCTCGATCATTCCCCACGGCTCGCCGTAGGTCATCGCGCAGTCCTCGGTGAACGCGGTGCGGAACAGTTCCCAGTCCTTGGTGTCGATCGCCTCCGCGTACGTCATCACCAGGTTGTGCAGCTCGATCCAGTCGGCGGGGGTCACCGTCGGCGTGGTCCTCGCAGTGGTGCTCATCAGCTCGCAATCCCTCCGTTCACCCGAGTCGGGTCGGTGCCGGCGTTGTCGATGAGCACGTCGAAGTCGCCTAGCCCGAAGCCGGGCCAGATCGGCCCCTGATGGCGTTGGTCGGCCTAGCTCAGGGTCCCCGGGCTCTGCCACGTGCGCATCGCGGCCAAGCTACGGCCGGTCTTGCGTTGGTGTCAACGAACCGCGGGGCCGATCCCCTCTTTGGGGGTAACGGCTCGCAGCAGCGGGAATCAGGGCCTACGTCAGTCCGCGCCGGGCGCCGCGTGGGCCCAGAAGGCGTCGTACGTCAGCAGGTCCTCGGGGACGATGTTGAGCTCGACGATCCGCGTGCCGTCGACCGAGAAGCGCAGCAGCAGCGGCAGCTCCCAGGTGCGATCGGGGGTGTCGCGCCGGGCGAGCGTGGCGACCTCGCGCACGATCACGTAGCGCTCGCCGACCGCCATGTCCTCGACACCAAAACCGCTGCGATCCGGGTCGACGTGGGCGCCGAGGATCTCGAGGAAATCATCGAACCCCGCGGGTCCGCGGTACTCGCCGGCGAGCTTGCCGGTCCCGGGGACCGTTACCAGCGCGTCGGAGGCGAACTGGGCCTTGACGGCGTCGAAGTCGCCCCGGCCGAAGCTCGAGAAGTACTCCCGGACGGGAGCCACGTCGTCCGTAGTTGGTGTCGTCATGCGCGTTACCCCCTGAGGTATGGGTGGTGAACGCCGAGCGCCGAGGGGGTCCAGTGCCCTCGGCGCTCAGCAGGTTTCACGGCTCGAGCCGGGAGCTCGGCCTACTTCGTGCTGACGTTTCCGAGCGCCTTGGCGGCGAGGTCGTTCGGGAGCAGCGAGCCGAACTCCATCGTCGCGGGCAGCGACGGCACGTACTGCGGCAGATACGCGGTCATGTTGACCAGCGGGTTCGGCAGCACGACGTGCAGCGGGATGTTGTTGTTGCCCGCGAGCTTCTGCAACGCTCCGGTGACGGCCACGTACGAATACGCGAGCTGGCTCGGGGCGACGTAGAACTTGAAGTTCGGGTTCTTGGCGATGATCTGCTTGTACAGAGGCACCGTCGAGAACGCCGCGTTCCCGCCCGCCTGGGTCGGCGAGGGCTTGTTCAGCTTCAGATATTCCCTGAAGAAGTTGTCAGGCAGGTAGTCGTAGACGATCGACTTGACGTCCTTGCCGGACGACGCGAGCGCCGACGCAGCCTGGACCTCGCCCTGCGGCGACCAGTCGGTGTTGCCGGTCGTGAAGGTCATCTTCGTCTGCTTGATGACCTTCTCGGCGCACGGCATCCACTCGCCGCCGAAGTTGTTCCCCGGCGTGCCGGTGAACAGCGCGGCGACGCCCGAGGACTGTCCGAGCGTGGCCTTCTCGCCGAGGTTGACGCCGTACTGGCACAGGTTGGTCTTGACGTCGAACGCGACGTCGCCCTTACCGGTGACGTTCGGAATCGTCGTCGAGACGGGAACGACCAGCAGGCCCGCGGCCGACGCCTGACGCGTCAGCGGCAGCATCGACGGCCCGAAGTCGAACGTGCCGGTGATGATCTTGACCTTCTGGCTGATCAGGCTTCGGTAGTTGGACAGGAACGTCTGCAGGCTCCCGTTCGCGTCCGAGTAGATCAGCGTGCTGACCTTGCCCGAGCGAACCGCCTGCAGGTCGACGATCGCCCGCAGCAGCTGCCTGAACGGGTTGACCGCGCCGTTGGCCTCGAGGTCGGCGACCGTCGTGCCGCCCGAGACGCCCGTCTGGCACACGGTCTCGGTCAGGCACTTCTCGACCACCGATGTCTGCGCCGCCGTCGGCGGCACGGACGCCATCTCGAACGCCTGGACGGCGACCTGCGGCAGCGACCCGGCCGGGACGGCCGCGCCGAACACCTTCTGCAGCGTGCTCGCCAGCGCCGCCGGGCTCACGTTCGGGATCGGCAGGCCGTACGTGTTAGCCCCGGACCCCGACCCCGACGAGCCGCTCGTCGCGGTCGACGACGTCGTCGCCGAACCGGAGGACCCCGACGGGCTGCTCGACGAGCTGCTCGACCCACATGCCGCAATCGTCGCCGCGAGCGCGAGCGCCGCGACTACCGATAGCAGCCCCGACCGCGAGCGGCGGGGTCTACGACCTTCGATCTGCATGCCGTCTCCTCACATCTCGTATGTGCGACTGAACCCGATCCGGACCGACACGAGGGACATACGGAGACGGCTCAGCCATGATCGCGGCGATCATCAGGGATCGCCGCGACCCGGTCCAGCAGTCGTTCGCGTTACCCGAACGGCGGTCTTGCGCGTGCCGCCGCTAACCATCAGGGTGAGGCCGGTGGAGCGCGAGGCGCAGAGCAACAGGGTCCCGGTGGCGATCGTCGGCTCGGGGAACATCGGCACCGACCTGGCGATCAAATTGAGCCGCAGCCCATTCCTCGAGCCGCGGTGGATGGTCGGGATCGACCCCGACTCGGAGGGTCTCCGGCGGGCTGCCGAGCTCGGCCTCCAGACAAGCGCCGATGGCGTCGACTGGCTGCTCGCGCTCGAGGAGCGGCCGGCGATCGTGTTCGAGGCGACGTCCGCGCACGCGCACGAGCACAACGCCGCGCGCTACGCCGACGCCGGCATTCAGGCGATCGACCTGACGCCGGCGGCGGTCGGTCCGTTCGTCGTCCCGGTCGTGAACCTCGCCGAGCTGCGGGAGGCCGCGAACGTCAACATGATCTCGTGCGGGGGCCAGGCGACGATCCCGATCGTCGCGGCGATCAGCGACGTGACGGAGGTGCCGTACGCGGAGATCGTCGCGTCGGTGTCATCGGCGTCCGCCGGTCCCGGCACCCGCGCGAACATCGACGAGTTCACGCAGACGACGGCCCGCGGCGTCGAGCTCGTCGGGCGGGCGGAGCGGGGCCGGGCGATCATCATCCTCAACCCGGCGGAGCCGCCGATCACGATGCGAAACACGGTGATGGCCGCGGTGGATCCGGAGGCCGACCGCGACGCGATCGCCGCCTCGATCGTCGAGATGGCCGCGCGGGTCGCCGAGTACGTCCCCGGCTACGAGATCGTCGCCGAGCCCCAGTTCGACGACCCGCAGCCCGGCTGGGACGGTCGCGCGCGGGTCACGGTGCTGCTGAGCGTCGTCGGCGCCGGCGACTTCCTCCCCCCACACGCCGGCAACCTCGACATCATGACCGCGGCCGCGACCGCCGTCGGCGAGCGGCTTGTCGCCGCGGGGGCCCCACGGTGACGCCGGCCGTTCGGATCACGGACACGACGCTGCGCGACGGCAGCCACGCGATGTCCCACCAGTTCACCGAGCGGCAGGTCCGCGACACCGTCCGCGCGATCGACGCGGCCGGCGTGCCGGTGATCGAGGTCGCGCACGGCGACGGAGTCGGCGGCTCGACCTTCAACTACGGCTTCTCGGCGACGGACGAGTTCAAGCTGATCGCCGCGGCCCGCGACGAGGCGAGGAGCGCGAAGATCGCGGTGCTGCTGGTCCCGGGCGTCGGCACCGTCGAGCACCTCCGCCGCGCCGTCGAAGCGGGCACCGACATCGTCCGCGTCGCCACCCATTGCACCGAGGCCGACGTCTCGCTCGAGCACTTCGGCGCCGCCCGCGAGCTCGGGCTGGAGACGGTCGGCTTCCTGATGCTGAGCCACATGGCGCCCCCGGAGGTGCTCGCCGCGCAGGCGCGGATCATGGTCGACGCCGGCTGCCAGTGCGTCTACATCGTCGACTCGGCGGGGGCGTTGATCCTCGACGAGGCGACCGTGCGGGTCGAGGCGCTGCTCGCGGAGATCGGCGCCGAGGCGCAGGTCGGTTACCACGGCCACAACAACCTCGCGATGGGCGTCGCCAACTCGGTGCTGGCGCAGCGTGCCGGAGCGCGGCAGATCGACGGCTCGACGCGAGCGCTCGGCGCCGGCGCCGGCAACTCGCCGACCGAAGTGCTCGCGGCCGTGTTCGACCGGCTCGGAGTCGAGACCGGGATCGACCTGCCGATGATCCTCGACGCCGCCGAGGACGTGGTCGCGCCGTACATCGTCCGCACGCCGGCGATGGATCGCAGCTCGATCATGCTCGGGCACGCGGGCGCGTACTCGAGCTTCCTGATCCACGCCGAGAGGGCGCAGGAGCGCTACGGCGTACCCGCCCACCTGATCCTCGAGGAGGTGGGCCGCCGCAAGTACGTCGGCGGTCAGGAGGACATGATCATCGACGTCGCGCTGTCGCTCAGGACGCCTTAGGCATCTGTTGCATCGGTTGCGTCCCGTCCCACTCGGGCGGCATCTGGTGCAGCTCGTACATCAGGCCCTCGGGGCCGTCGAAGTACATGAACCACGCGCCCTCGAGCGGCCCCTCCGGGACGTACGTCGGCTCGTTGTAACAGTCGACGCCGTTGGCCTTCAGGTGCTCGTAGGCGGCCTGGATGTCGTCGACCTCGAAGCACACGTGCGCCGCGCCGTGATCGCAGCGGCGCAGCGCGACGTCGTCGTTGGTGTCGTCGGGCTTCACGTACTCGATCAGCTCGACCCAGGTACCGCCGATGTTGAGGAACGCGACGTCGAGCTCGGAGTTCGGGACCCGCAACCCGGCCGACAGCTCGGGGCCCTCCGCCTGCATCGTCATGAACGGCTCGACCCCGAGCACCTCGCGGTACCAGGTGAGCGTCTCGTCCAGGTCACGCACCGTGCTCGACACGTGCTGAACGCCGCGTAGTCCCTCCATGTTCACGTCCTCTCTTGCTGTTGAGCCTGTTGAGGCGCGTCCAAGCCGTCCGGCGCGCCGACCATCACCGCGAAGCTGACGAACGCTTCGTTCGGCGGCGTCCGCCAGCCGTGCGCCGCCTGCTTGATCACGAGCACGTCGCCGGCCCGGACCGTCACCTCGCCTCGCTCGAGCACGCAGACGATCTCCCCGGACACGACCACGTGGTAGTCGACGGTCGGCGTGACGTGCAGCGGGATCTCGAGGTCCCGCTCGATCCGAACCGAGTAGTACCTCGATTCCGCCGGACCGCCGGGCCTGACCCCGACCCGCTTCGCCGCCGGGTCCTCGTCGGAATCAAGCGGGTCGCCAGGCTGCACCGACCACAGCTCGGTCACGGTCACGCCGGGGTACGTTGGGTGTGAGTGCTGATGCGGCGAGACGCCGTCGTGGATCACGGCCGACCGCGCCTCGGCGTCGTTGCCGACGACGACTCGCCTGATCGCGCTCACGCGCTCAGCTCCCGGTGTAGTGAGGAGCGCGCTTCTGCTTGAACGCGTCCAGCGCCTCTTCGAAGTCGTTCGTCCGCGTGCACAGGATCTGGGTGCGGTTCTCGAGCTCGATCGCGGCGCGAAGCGACGGCGCGTCGGTGTTCGCCCGCAGGACCTGCTTCGTCATCCGGACCGCGAACGGTGAGTTCTGCGCGATCTGCGCCGCCAGCTCGATCGCCGATTCGATCAGGCGCTCGGCCGGCACGATCCGGTTGACGATCCCGCGCTTCTCGGCCTCCTCAGCGTCGATGAAGCGGCCGGTCATCAATAGCTCGCTCGCCAGGCCCAGGCCGACGTAGCGCGGCAGCCAGTACGACGATCCGAGGTCGCAGCCGGAGAACCCGATCCGCACGTTCGCCATGTTGAAGCGGGCCTCCGGGACCGCGATCCGCATGTCGGAGGCGAGCGCGAACACGAAGCCGGCGCCGCTGCCGACCCCGTTGACGGCGGCGATCACCGGCTGGGTGACCTCCCCGAGCGCGGAGCACATCCGCCCGAACATCTCCTGGAGGTCGTACGCGTGGGGGGTGTTCTCCTGGTCGAACGACCGCGGGTCCTTGATGTCGAGGCCGGCGCAGAACGCGCGGCCCTCGCCGGTTATGACGACTGCCCGGACGTCGGTGGCGCCGCGGAGCGCGCGAACGTCTCCTCGAGCTCCTCGACCATCGTCCAGTTGACCGCGTTCAGCCGCTCGGGGCGATCGAGCGTCAGCAGCTTGACGCCGGGGGCGGGGTCCTCGAGGCGAAAGGTGGTCGGCATCGGCGGTCCTCGGAAAGGAGGCGATCACCTTATCCCCGCGAGTCGTGCTCGCCGAGATCGCGGACACGCGGCCCCCACCTTTAGGGGGAGGCCGCACCCGCCCTCAGGCGAGCAGGCCGAGGCGCCGGGCGCGCTGCACCGCGCCGGTCCGCGTTCGCGCGTCGAGCTTGCCGTACAGCGAGCTGACGTGCTCCTTGACCGTGTGCGGCGACAGGTGGATCGCTTCGGCGATCTCCCGGTTGGTCGAGCCACTCGCGAGCAGGTCGAGGATCTCCCGCTCGCGCGCGGTCAGGCTGAGCTTCGAGGGAGACGGCGGCGGCGCGAACACGCTCGCGCCGAGTCCGACCGCGTGGATCGCGCGCAGCAGGTCGGCAGTCGGCCATGATTTCGGCACGAACCCGGAGGCGCCGACGGCGCGGGCGGCGGCACGGTTGATCTCGCCCGAGCCCGACATCAAGAGAACGCGCGGGCCGGGAGCGGTCCTATGGATCTGTTCGCACAGGTCGGCGCCGGCCTCGTCGCCGAGCATCAGGTCGATCAGCACGACCTGGGGGCTATAGCGGAGCACCATCTGCAGCGCCTCGTCGCTCGTGCGCGCGCCGACGCATCGCCGCACCCACGGCTCGCGTGACAGCTTCAGCCGGAAGCCCCAGTGAACGACCTCGTGGTCGTCGACGATCAGGATCGCGAGCCGCCGGCCTTCCTCGTGGATCTCCGGGATCACCCGCGTCGCTGTGACGGCCATCTCTCTCCTCTACGATTTGACTACAGAGTAAGCGCTCGCTTAGCTGGCCGTCAAGTCGCGGGACGATCGGACCCGGCTACCCACCGGCTTGACAGAACAGCGAGCATCCCGCCCGTGAACGCAAGCATCGACCCCGCCTCCGCGCCCGAGCTCCGGCGCTGGCTGGCCGACGAGCTCGGTGTCTCGTCGAGGGAGCTGCGGATCGAGCCGCTCTCCTCGCGCGGGGACTCGAACCTGATGTACGAGCTCGATGCCGGCGGCCGGCGGCTGGTGCTCCGACTCCCGCCGACGGTGAAGAACGATCGCTCCGCGCACGACGTGCTGCGCGAGTACCGGATGCTCGAGGCGCTCGAGCACACCGACGTGCCCCACCCGAGGCCGGTCGTGGCTTGCGACGACGAGCGCATCGCCGGTCGCCCGTTCTACGTGATGGGCTTCGTCGACGGCTTCAGTCCCGCTCCCCCGCCCCCGGCGCCGTGGTCCGATCGCGAGGACGTCCGTCGCGATCTCGGGCTGGGCGCAGCGGAGGCGCTGGCTGAGCTGTCGCTCGTCGAGTACGAAGCGGTCGGGCTCGAGGGGTTCGGGCGGCCGGTGGGGTTCCTGGCCCGGCAGGTCCCCCGCTGGCTGCGCCAGCTAGACAGCACCTCCGCGCGCGAGCTACCCGGGTTGCGCGATGTCGGCGCGTGGCTCGAGGAGCACCGCCCGCCGGATCGCCCACCGGGAATCGTCCACGGCGACTATCACCTGCGCAACGTGATGTTCGCCCCGGATCCGCCCGGCCGCGTGGTCGCGATCGTCGACTGGGAGATGTCGACGATCGGCGACCCGATGCTTGATCTCGGGGCGCTGCTTGCGACCTGGTCGCAGCCCGGCGAGGAGGTGTTCATGAACGCGAGCATGACCGACTGGCCGGGGATGGCCACGCGGGAGGAGATCGCGGCGGCGTACGAGCGTCGCGTGGGTCGCCCGCTGGAGCACCTCCAGTACTACATGGCGCTCGCACTGTTCAAGCTCGCCTGCATCCTCGAGGGTTCCTACGCGCGGCTGCTCGCGGGCACGAGCGAGCACGCCGGGCACCAGTCGTATGAAACTCTCGTGCCGATCATGGTCCGCCGCGCACAGGCGATCGTGGCGGGCGAGCTGGCGCTCTAGAAAGGAGCAAGGGTTGACGACAGCAGCGGAGCTCTTCGACCTGAACGGGAAGGTCGCGCTCGTGACCGGCGGGAGCCGCGGGCTCGGGCGCGAGATGGTGCTCGCGTTCGCACGCGCGGGCGCTGACGTGGTGATCGCGAGCCGCAAGCTCGACGCCTGCGAGGCGCTCGCCCGCGAGGTCGAGGCGCTCGGCCGACGGGCGCTGCCGGTCTCCGCCCACGCCGGGAAATGGGACGAGCTGGATCAGCTCGCCGATCGTGCGTACGCGGAGTTCGGGCGCGTGGACATCCTCGTCAACAACGCCGGGATGTCGCCGCTGTTCGAGTCGCTCGACACGCTCAGCGAGGAGCTGTTCGACAAGGTCATGAACCTCAACTTCAAGGGACCGTTCCGGCTCGCGGCGATCGTCGGCACGCGGATGGCGGAGGGCGATGGCGGTTCGATCATCAACATCTCGAGCACCGCGTCGCTGCGACCGCACTGGGCGCTGATGCCTTACGCCTCGGCGAAATCCGCGCTGAACGTGATGACCGAGGCGTTCGCCGGCGCGTTCGGCCCCAAGGTCCGCGTCAACGCGATCGCGCCCGGTACCTTCCTCACCGACATCTCGAAGGCTTGGGACATGGACTCTTTTGCGAAGATCTCCGCCGACTTCCCGATCGACCGCGGCGGCGAGCCGCAGGAGATCGTCGGCCTAGCCCTGTTCCTTGCCAGTGACGCCTCCAGCTACATGACCGGCTCGACCGTGGTGATCGACGGCGGCGCGATGTGGGGCAGGCGGAGGCCGACCGGATGAGCACGAACGGACGCGGCGGGCCGCTCGCCGGCGTCAAGGTGATCGAGCTCGCCGGGATCGGCCCCGGGCCGTTCGGGGCGATGGTGCTGGCCGACCTCGGGGCGGAGGTGATCCGGGTGGATCGCGCCGCCGACGCCGGCACGGTGGCGGCGGCGACGGACGCGCTCAACCGCAGCCGGCCGTCGATCGCGGTCGACCTCAAGCATCCCGCCGCGGCGGGGCTCGTGCTCGACCTGGTCGAGCGAGCGGATGCGCTGATCGAGGGGTTTCGCCCCGGCGTCGCCGAGCGGCTCGGCATCGGCCCGGTGCCGTGCCTCGAGCGCAACCCGCGGCTCGTCTACGGCCGGATGACCGGATGGGGCCAGGAGGGCCCGTACGCGTCGATGCCCGGCCACGACATCAACTACATCGCGCTGTCGGGCGCGCTCGCTGCGATCGGCGAGCGCGACGAGCCGCCGACGATCCCGCTCAACCTCGTCGGGGACTTCGGCGGCGGCGGGATGCTGCTCGCGATCGGAGTGCTGGCGGGGATCATCAGCGCCCGCCAGACCGGACGCGGACAGGTCGTCGACGCGGCGATGACCGACGGCTCCGCGCTGCTGATGACGCTGATCTACGGGCTGCGAAACGGCGGCGCCTGGACGCTCGCGCGCTCCTCGAACCTGCTCGACGGCGGCGTGCCTTTCTACGACACCTACGAGGTCGCTGATGGCCACATCTCGGTCGGCGGGCTCGAGCCGCAGTTCCACGCGGCGATGATCGAGCGGATGGGCCTCGCGGATCTCGACCCGGCACGCCAGTACGACCCGGGGAGCTGGGAGTCGACCCGCGAGCTGCTGACCGAGGAGTTCCGCAAGCGCACCCGCGCCGAGTGGGAGGAGCTGTTCCTCGGCAGCGAGGTGTGCATCGCGCCGATCCTCGACATGTCCGAGGCACCCGAGCACCCCCACAACAAGGCGCGCGGGACCTTCCAGGAGCTCGCCGGCCACACCGTCCCGGCCCCAGCGCCGCGGTTCAGCGCGACGCCGGCGGCGCCGGCCACCCCGGCGCCGGTGCCGGGCGCTGACACGCGCGCGGTGCTCGAGTCCTGGGGCCTCGGCGACCGCGTCGAGCAGCTGCTCGCCGACGGCGTCGCGCGGCAGGCCTGAACAGGCGCGCGGAGTTGGCGGCCTACGGCTCCTGCCAGAGCTCGACCTGGATCCCGTCGGGGTCACTCGAGTACGCAAATACAACCCCTTCGAGGTCGCCGTCGAGAACGATCGGCGGGTGACGGAAGTGGGCTCCCCTCGCCTTCATGTACTCGTATTGCGCGACCACATCGTCGACGCGGAAGGCGACATGCATCGCGCCGACGTCGTTGTTCGATAGCTCGTAGTCGCCTCCGACCGGGTCGTGGTACTCGATCAGCTCGAGCAGTCCTGACCCGATCGGTAGGAACGCGTAGCTCAGAAATGCCCCGGGTACCCCGATGGCCTCGCCGATCTCCGCGGCGACCGGCTCGGTGCTCCGGACGTGCACGGTCGGTTCCACGTCGAACATCTCCTGGTACCAGGCGAGGCTGCGGTCCAGGTCGCGCACCGTCACCCCGGCGTGGTGGACCCCCATCAACTCGGCGACGCTCATCGGGTTCCTCTCTTGTCGTGGGATCAGAGCGAGGGGCCTGCTCAGCGCCCTCTCCATCTCGGCGGCCGCTTCTCGAGGAACGCCCGCGCGCCCTCGAGTGCGTCCTCGGAGTCGAGGACAGCGCCCGCGATCTCGTCCTGCTTGGCGAAGTACTCCGCGTCGGTCCATGAGGCCTGTTCGCGGATCAGCCGCTTCGTCGCGGCCACCGCGAGCGGGCCGTTCTCGCCGATCGCGTCGGCGAGCTCGAGCGCGGCGTCGAGCGCGCCGCCGGGCTCCGCCAAGCGGTCCACCAGACCGATCGCGTACGCCTGCTCGGCGTCGATCGGCTCGCCGGTCAGGGCCAGGGCCATCGCCCTTCCCGGCCCGACCCGCGCCGGCAGGCGACGTAGCCCCCCGCCGCCACCGGCCACGATCGAACGGCGGACTTCGGGAAGCCCGAGCCGCGCGTCTGCACCCGCGACGATCACGTCGCAGGCCAGGGCGACCTCGAGTCCGCCCGCCACCGCGAACCCCTCGACTGCGGCGATCACCGGCTTCTCGGCGGACGACTCGACGATCCCCGCGAACCCGCGGCCGGGCACCCCACCCCGCTCGCCTTGGGCGAAGGCGGCGAGGTCCATCCCGGCGCAGAACCCGGCGCCGGCACCGTGGATCACGCACGTACGGAGATCGGGATCGCCGTCGAGAGCGACCAGCGCCGCGGCCACCCCATCGGCCAGCGCCTGATTGACCGCGTTGCGAACCGCCGGCCGGTTCAGCGTGACGACCAGGACGTGCTTGCGCTTGTCGGTCAGGACCGCCGGCTCAGACATCTCGTGAGGGGGATTGCCTCGGACGGGGCCGGTTCGTCCGGCCCCGTCCGGGGAGGAGCCGCGCCGGGCGTGCGCGACGGTGTTGACGGGTGGTTAGGCGGTTGCGGGTTCGAGTCGGTCTGAGAGGAGTGGTTTGAGTTCGTCGGTGGTGGTGACGACGGGGTGTTCGGGGCCGCCTCCGCATTCGCGGCGGATCTCGGGAAGGATCTCCTCGGCGAAGAACCACATCTGTTCCTCGACCTCTTCGTGGCTCATCCCGCCGGACTCGAACCGCAGGTTCAGGCACATGTCCTGGCCGAGATACGCGTCCTGGTGCAGCTTCAGGATGCTCTCGAGCACCTGCTGCTTTGACCCCTGGAAGATCACGTCGCGCTCCCGCAAGAGCTCGGGGGTGACCGGCGTGTTCGGGTCAAACGGCTTGCCCGGATCCCCGAGGATCCCCGCGAACCCGAACGGGCCGTAGAAGTCCCACAGGAACATCTCCGACTCGCCCGCACGGTCCAGATTGCCGACCGACCCCTCCTGCACATGGATCACCCGCGAGGCGATCAGCCCGCGGCGACGCTCGCCGTCCCAGCCGGCCTTCCACTCGACGCCCGGGTTCACGCGATCCGGCCAGTTGTGCTTGGCCGCCTCCTCCATATAGATCTCGACCTTCTGACGGATCTTCAACGCCGACTCGTAGAAGAAATTCCCGTTGATCCCGTTCTGCGCCGCCCACCGCAACGACCGGTCGCTCGTCACGCCCTCCCACAACGGCGGATACGGCTTCTGCACCGGATGCGGCAACACCGACAGCTCCTTCAACCTCGTCGTCGTCGCGACAACCGGCATCCCACCCGAATACAGATCCGGCGGACCGATATCGAGCACGTCATCCACCGACCGGCCGAACCCCGGCTCACCCAAAGCCGCGATCGTCTGCGCGTGATTCCACTTCGCCCACGACGGCGGCACCGAAAAGAACTCCCCATGAAACGAGAACGAGTCCTCCGTCCACGCCTTCTTCAACAACGTGAACGCCTCGTCGAAGAACGACCGGTTCTTCTCCTGATCCTGCGTCGTCGACCCATACGCATACCCGAACGTCTCGGTCTCACGCGGCTGATACCCACGCGAGATCCCCGCCTCGACCCGGCCACCACTCAAAACATCCAACACCGCGATCTGCTCCGCCAACCTCAACGGATGCCACCAAGTAATGATGTTCGCGAGCTGACCCAGACGAACCCGATTCGTCAGCGCCGCCGCCGCCGCCTGCACCTGCAACGGACTCGGGCTGATCTCCGCACCCTCGATATTGAAGTGATGCTCAACCAGCCAGAAAATGTCGTAACCCAACCTGTCCGCCAACACGCAGCGACGCACCGCCGACTTCATCATCTCCTGCGTATGAGCATGGATATCCGCCAAGCTCCCATCCATCACCCGCACCCCATTACCGGTCTTCTTGAACGGCATATCCAACGAACCCGTGTCAAAAACGCCGATCTCAATCATCACACTCTCCTTCGCTCAACGGGATCCCTCACGGGCGGGTTGTATCCGCGCCCCGAGAGCGAGACAACGCAAGCTGGCTGTCGGACCCCCCAAACGGCCCAGAGGCTCAGGCAGGTTCAGGTAACGAGCCGGCTCGCCATGTCGGCGTAGTCGGCGGCCAGCTTCGAGGCGCCGGGGCCGCGGCCCGGGCGGTACCACCGCGCGATGTCTGTGCACAGCGACAACAGCGCCCTGGCGGTGTCGGTCGGATTCACGACGTCGAACTCGCCGTCGCGCTGGCCGGCGATGATCTCGCCCTCGACGAGCTCGAAGAACCGCGCCCGGAACGGCCGCAGCATCACCCGGCGGTCGCGCGGAAGCGCCTCCTGCTCGTACGCGATCACGCGCGCGAGGTTGAGGTGGTCGACGTGCCACGCGGCCAGGTCGGCGATCACCGCGCGCAGCCGCGCCTCGTGGCTTTCGCCCTCCGTCTGGCGCAGGGCGTCCTCGATCACGTAAAGCGACGAGTGGTACCCCCACAACGCGATCGAGAACAGCATGTCGTCCTTCGAGTCGAAGTGGAAGTAGACGCCGCCGGGGCTGACGCCGCCGCGCTGGGCGATCTCGCGGGTGGTGGTGGCGTGATAGCCGCGCGCCGCGAAGCACTCGACGGCCGCCTCGATCAGCCGGCGGAAGACCGGCGAGTGGACCGTTGCCCAGAACGCCTCGTCGTCAAGGCCGACGACGTACTCGGCCGTCGCCTCCGCGAGTCGAGTGGACGATCTCGTGGGCATCAGCTGCGCCTACGGTAGGGCGTCCGTCGGCCAGGTGCGGCGCAGCTCGCGCCGCAGCAGCTTCCCGGTCGGAGTCCTCGGGAGCTCGTCCGCGCTGAAGCGGATCGCCTTCGGGACCTTGTAGCCGGCGAGCTCGACGCGGCAGTGGGACCGCAGCTCGTCGACCGTGACGTTCGCGCCGTCGCGAACGACGATCACCGCCGACACGGCCTCGCCCCACGTCCGGTCGGGAACGCCGATCACGCCCGCTTCCTGGACGGCCGGATGGGTGGCGAGCACGTGCTCGATCTCGCTCGGGTACACGTTCTCGCCGCCGGTGACGATCTTGTCGTTGCGCCGGTCGACCAAGTACAGGTATCCGTCCTCGTCGCGGTACGCGAGGTCGCCCGTGTGCATGAACCCGCCGCGCAGGACCTCGTCCGTCGCCTCGGGGTTGCGCCAGTAGCCGCTCATCATCGCGGCGCTGCGCGCGAGCACCTCCCCGATCTCGCCCTGCTCGACGTCGCGGTCCTCCTCGTCGGCGAGCCGCGGCACGCTGAGCGCGAAGCTCCGCCCGACGGAGCTCAGCAGGTGGGGCAGCCGCTCGGGATCGTGCTCGTGCGGAGCGAGCGCAGAGATCCCGGTCGACTCCGTGCTGCCGTAGCCGTTGACGAACTCGCACCCCCACGCGTCGAGCGCCTCGCGCAGCAGCGCCGGCGGCATCGGTGCGGCGCCGTACAGGATCCGCTGCAGCGAGCTGTCCGATCCGCCGGTCCCGACGTCGAGCACCATCCGCACCATGCTCGGGACGAGCTGGGTGTGGGTGGTCTTCGTCCGCTCGAGCGCCTCGACGAACTCTCCGGCCTCAAATCGCCGGGTCTGCACGAGCGTGCCGCCGAGGTACGTGCACGACAGGCCGACCTGCGAGCCGATGTGGAACAGCGGCGTGACCGCGAGGAACGTCGTGTACGGGTGCGCACCGAGCTCGTGACCCATCCCGATCATCCCGGCGTGGAGCGCCCGGTTCGAGAGCATCACGCCCTTCGGCCGGCCGGTCGTGCCGCTCGTGTAGCTGATGTGGGCGATCAGCTCCGGCTCGAGCCCCGAGACGAACGGCGCCGGCTGCGCCGCGTCGATCGCCGCGTCGTAGGACTCGGGGCCCTCGGAGCGCGGCGCGCCGATCCGCAGGACCGCGGGGACGGGCAGCCGCTGGGCGAGCTCATCGAACTCGGGACTCACGACCAGCAGGTCGGGCTCGGAGTCCTCGACCATCATCGCCAGCTCGGCCTCGGTGAGCCGGTAGTTGAGCGGCACCTGGATCGCCCCGGCCCGCTGGCACCCGACGCGGATCTCGAGCCATTCGAGCTCGTTCAGCATCAGCGTCGCGACCCGTCGGCCGCCGGTGATCCCGCGTGCGATCAACGCCCCCGCGAACCGCGAGGCGCGATCGGACACCTCCGCGAAGGTCAGCGTCCGGCCGTCGAGGTCGACGGCCACCTTCTCGGGAAACCGGCGGGTCGCGTGGCCGATCAGGTCCGGCACCATCGACCCCGCCGGGTTCAGCGCTGGGTCCATCGGCGGAGGCTGTCAAACGAGCTCGAACGCGGCGCGCCGCGGCGCGGGGAAGACCCCACGTTCAGGGGGTCATGGGTCAGCCGAGCGCCGCGACCGCCGAGAGCGCCCGCTCCACCCGCTCCTCGGCCACCTCCCGCGGGCCGGTCGGCAGCATGAACAGGAACCGCCTGACTCCGGCCTCGGCGAACGCCTCGAGCCTCGCCGGATTCGACGGCGACATCGCGAGCGTCAGCCCGAACCCGTCCGGGGCGTCGGCGCGGATCCGCGCGAGCCGCTCCAGCAGCGGCCCGTCGCCGCCGGGTTCGGTATGCGGAAGCCAGCCATCGGTGTATGCGAGCGCGCGCTCCGGCGCGCGCGGACCGTTACCGCCGAGCAGCACCGGCGGCCGCGGCTGCTGGCGGGGCTTCGGCCACGACTCGAGCGCGCCGAACCGGACCGTCTCCCCCGAGTACGCCGCCTGCTCGCACGTCCAGATCAAAGTCATCGCCTCGATCCGCTCCCGCAGCGCCCGGAACCGCCGGTCCGCGTCGATCCCGTGGTTGGCGAGCTCGGTCGCGTTCCACCCCGCGCCGACGCCGAGCAGCACGCGACCGCCCGACAGCTCGTCGAGCGTCGCCACCTGCTTCGCGGTCGCGATCGGCTCCCGCTGCGGCACGAGCAGGATCGCGGTGCCGACCTTGAGCCGGGAGGTCGCCGCTGCCGCGATCGTGCTCGCGATCAGCGGGTCGTACATCCGCGCGTACTCCGGCGGCAGCTCCTCGATCCCGCCCGGGTGCCCGTCAACGGCCGAGACCGGCACGTGCGTGTGATCGGGGAACAGCAGCGCCTCGCCACCACGCTCCTCTACCAGCCGCGCGAGCTCCGCGGGTTGCACCGACTCCGCCGTCACGAACATTGTGAACGCGGCGGTCGGGCGGTCGTCAGTAGGCGAAGCCGGCACCGTCGACGCGGACCGCGACGCCGTTGACCCGGGAGGCGGCGTCGCTCGCGAGGAACACCGCCACCTCGGCGACCTGCTCGGGCTCCGCCGGCGGCGGCTTGCCGCCGAGCCGGGCCAGCAGCGCGAGACCGCGCTCGCTCAGCGCCACCTCCTCGCCGGCCGCGCTGTGCAGCATCCCGGTCTTGGTCCCCCCGGGACAGATCGCGTTGCAGCGGATCCCCTGGGCCGCGTAGCTGACGGCAACGTTCAGCGTCATCGCGATCAGTCCCGCCTTCGACGCCGTGTAGGCAACGCCGGCGCGACCGCCTCCCTCCCCCGCCGTCGATGCCGTGTTCACGATCGCGCCGCCGCCCCGCTCGATCATCAGCGGCACGGCCTCGCGCGAGAGCCTGAACGGGGCGCTGAGATTGACCGCGAGCACACGATCCCAGACCGCGTCGCTGGTCTCGTCGAGCAGCGCGAGCCGATCGAGCACCCCGGCGTTGTTGCAGAGCACGCTCAGGTCATCCCCCGCCGCTTCCATCACGGTCGCGATCCCTTCGGCGGTGGCGACGTCCGCGACCACCCCGGTCGCGTCGTCGAATTCTCGCTCGACCGCGGCACAACGGTCGGGATCGAGATCGACCGCGATCACGCGCGCTCCGCGCCCGGCGAACAGCTTGACCATCGCTCGTCCGATCCCGGAGCCGCCTCCGGTGACGACGACCGTGCGGCCCGCGAAATCCCCGTCGCTCACGGAGCTCACTTGAACGCCTGCGGGTTGACGGGCGATCCGACGGCCCCCGAGAACGGCAGCGGCGGGGCCACGAGGAAGTACTCGTAGACGCCGTCCTCGGCGCAGTCCGCCGCCAGCTCCTCGAGGTCCCACATCTCGCCGAGATGGATGCCGGCGCCGATCGTCATCAGCACATGGAGCGGAACGAGCAGACCGCAGTCGGCCTCGGTCTGTGACGGCTGCACCTCGGTCGACATCGTGTCGGTGGCGACCGCGGCCACCCGCCGGGGCACGAAGAACTCGGCCGCGGTCACGCCCAGCCCGGGGGCGGCGCCACCCGCGTACTCGTCGCCCCATTGCCATCCGCTCTGCTTGACCACCCCGAGGCGGCCGGTGCGGATGGCGACGAAATCGCCCTCCCCGACCTCGACGCCCTGGCGCTCGCAGCAGTGCTCGAGATCGTCGAGCTCGATGCTCTCGGCCGGGTCCAGCGCGTCGCGGCCGAGCGCCCGAGGAATGTCGAGCAGCACGCCCCGGCCGGCCATCCGATCGCACACGTTGGTGATCGCGCCGTGGTGTGCGCCGCCGCTGTCGACGCTCTCGGCGCCGAAGCCGTTGTACATCTGTCCCTCCCAGAAGACATGCGCGAACGAGTCCCACTGGGTCGCGCACTGCAGCACCATGTAGACGGCGTCGTCGGTGTAGTCGAACCCGGCCTGAACGCGCTCGTCCTTGTACTTCTCGATGTCCCCCCCGTCCCTGAGCATCACGTGCATCGGGTTCACCCGGCCGAGGAAGCCGGTCTGCGGCCCGTTGGCGTCGAGCGGGATCGACAGCGAGAACGACGTCCCCTTGCGGACGAGCCGTGATGCATCCCGGAGGGTCCGACTCGTCACGTAGTTCAGATGTCCGACCTCGTCGTCGGGACCCCAGGCGCCCCAGTTCCGGTAGCGCTCGAAGAGCTCTCGAAGCTCGTCGAGCGTCACCTGCTTGTCGAACGTAGTCATCGGTCGACGAGCGCTATACCGGCGCCGTCACCTCGGCCTCAAGCCGAACCAGATGTTCGTCGGGGTTCGCTCACGCCGCGACCGCGCTGCGCTGCACCTGGCCGAGGAACTCGAGCACCCGCTCCCAGGCGTCGGCCGACTCCTGGGCGAACTGCTCGTAGCTGCGGTCGAAGAACGAGTGCGGGGCGTCCGGATACACGTGGATCGAGTGCTCGACGCCGGACTCCCCGATCGCGGCCGCGAAGTCGTCGATCCGGCTCTCCGGGATCGACTCGTCGCTGCCGCCGAACAGGGCGAGCACCGGTACCTTCGTCCCGGACGCGCGGTCGACGGGTGAGGGGAGCTTCATCCCGAGGCCCGCCGGATCGAGGCCCCCGTAGAACGCGATCGCCGCGGACAGGCCGAGGTCGCCGTTGGTGGCCGCGAGGAACGAGTTCGAGCCCCCGAAGCAGAAGCCGACGGTGACGATCACGGTCGATCCGAACCGCTCCCGGACCTCCGCGACCGCCGCCTTGACGTCGGCCTGGATCGTGTGCTCCTCGGCCGCGAGCGTGTTCGGCCAGAAGTCGAAGTCGTCGTCGCGCGGTCCCAGTCCCGCCGTGCGCCCGAAGTAGTCGACCACGATCGCGTGGTGGCCCGCGTCCGCGAACCGCTCGGCCAGCCGCTCATAGAACGGGTACAGCCCCCGCACGTCAGGCAGGATCACTACCGCGGCGTGGCCCTCGCCCTCGGGGGACTCCGCGATCCCGACCGAGAACTCGGTGCCGTCGTCGGAGGTGAGCGTGGTGCGCTCGACGCCGGCGCCGCCGGCGATCGGCGTCAGGCGCAGGTGGGCGGGGAGCTCGGGCGGCTGGGCGTCGTAGCTGAAGCACATGGGTGCACCTCCGACTGGGTGTGGGCTGGGTACTCGCGAAGCAGGGCGTGCGCCTAGCCGGATCGCATCGGCGCGTAGAAGGCGCTGTACAGCTCGGCGTCCTCCGGCGTGATCCGGACCTCGCTGATCAGACCGTCGCGGACGCGGAACTGGGCGACGAGCGGGATCGTCCAGACCTCATCGGGCGAGTCGGACCGTCGGCCGGTCAGGATCTCCCGGGCGAAGATCAGCTCGCGTCCGACCGCGATCTCCTCGACCTCGGCGGTCGCCTGTCCCGCGTGGGCCGCGACGATCTCGAGGAACTCGTCCATCCCGGCGCGGCCTTCGTACCGGCCGGCGACGACGCCCGAGCCGCCGACGTGGATCACGACATCGGGGTGCAGCGATGCCCGTAGCGCGTCCAGGTCGCCGCTCCGATAGGAGCCGTAGAACTGGTGGATCGGCTCGAGCCGGCTCGGGTCCCCGTCGGCGACCTCAGCCATCAGGCGCAGTCTCCGGGTGCGCGAGCAGCGCGCCGAGCGCGAACGCGAGCGTGCGGTGCACTCGGTCCGGAGCCTCGCCGGTGATGATCGCGACGATCGCGCCGAGCAGCAGCTGCTCGAGCGTGCCGACGACGCCCTCGAGATAGCCGGGGCCGAGCGCCCGGGCGATCCACGATTCCTGCCAGCCGTGCCACGGCAGCGGCGAGCGGCCGCCGGCGGGCTGGCTCGCGATCCACGCGGTCATCATCGCCTGGTAGAGGCGCGGCTGCCGCGCCACCTCATCCAGCACGCTGTGCAGAAGCCGGCCGACGCGCTCGGCGGGCTCTCCGGCGCCGGCGGCGAGCCGCTCGGCCGACGCCCGCGACCGCTGTTCGAGCGCCTCGAGCAACGACACCAGCAGCTCGTCGGGCGAGCCGAAGTGCTGGTACGCGGTGGCCGTCGAGAGCTCCGCGCGGCGGGCGACGTCGCGGAGGCTGACGGCCTCGTAGCCGCCCTCGGACGCGAGCTCCTGCGCGGCCTCGAGCAGCCGTGACCGGGTCGCCGACTGAGCCGGGGACAGCCGGCGCTGGACGGTTGTCGGCATCGGCGCGACGGTCGGGGCCGAATCGGCCATGCGGGCATCCTAACCACCTGAATAGACGATTGTCTAGATGAGCTTCTTGACGGCGTTGTAGCGGCTGTCTAGGCTCGCGCGTGATGAGTGATCCGGTTGCCGCGACGTTCGCGGATGTCCTGCGCGCTCGCCGTGACGACGACCGCCCCGGCGTGCTGTTCGAGGACGAGCGCTACAGCTGGGCCGAAACGATCCACGAGAGCGCGGTCCGCGGAGCGGTGGCCGTCGAGGCGATCGACCCGACCCGCCCGAGGCACGTCGGCGTGCTGCTCCAGAACGTCCCCGAGTTCGCGTTCTGGATCGGCGGATCGGCGCTCGCCGGGCTCACCGTCGTCGGGATCAACCCGACCCGCCGCGGCGCCGAGCTGGGGCGCGACATCGACCACACCGACTGCCAGCTGATCATCACCCAGAGCAGCCTCGCGCCGCTGCTGTCCGAGATCGTCGACCCCGACCGGGTCCTGGTGATCGACACCCCCGAGTACCGGGCGCGGCTGGCCGCGGCCTCGCCGGACCCGGTGTTCGAGATGCGCCCCGACCCCACCGACAGGCTGCTGCTGCTGTTCACGTCGGGCTCGACCGGGGCGCCGAAGGCGGTCGTCTGCAGCCAGGGCCGGCTCGTGATCGTCTCCGACCTGATGTCGGCGGTCGGCGGCCACACCGACCGTACGGTCGCGTACATGGCGATGCCGCTGTTCCACGGCAACTCGCTGATGGCCAACTACGCGGCGATGGCTCGATCCGGCGGTGCGATCGCGATGCGGCCCTCGTTCTCGGTCTCCTCGTTCCTCTCCGACCTGCGCCGGTACGACGCGACCTTCTTCAACTATGTCGGCCGCGCGCTCGCGTACATCCTCTCCTCGGACGAGGGGCCGGACGACGCCGACAACGCGCTCGAGGTGATCTACGGCACCGAGGCCTCGTACGAGGATCGCGAGCGGTTCAGCCGCCGCTTCGGATGCCGCTGGGTCGAGACGTACGGCTCCAGCGAGGGACCGGTGCTGATCACGCCGGACGCGTCCACCCCGCCCGGCTCGCTCGGCCGCCCGTGGCCCGGGCAGACCGTCGAGGTCGCCGACCCCGCGACCGGCGCGAGCTGCCCGCCGGCGGAGTTCGACTCGAGCGGCCGCCTGCTGAACGCCGACGCGTGCATCGGCGAGATCGTCGGTCGCGGGATGGCCCACCTGTGCGAGGGCTACTACCGCAACCCCGAGGCGACGGCGGAGCGGATGCGCGGCGGCGACGTCTGGACCGGAGACCTCGGCTATCAGGACGAAGACGGCCAGTTCTACTTCGCCGGCCGCGCCGGGGACCGGCTGCGCGTCGACGGCGAGAACTTCGCCGCCGCGCCGGTCGAGCGGATCCTGATGCGGTTCCCCGGGATCGTGATGTGCGCCGTCTACCCGGTCCCGGACGAGCGGACCGGAGACCAGGTGATGGTCGCGTTCGAGCTCGCCGACGGCGCCGAGTTTGACCCGGACGCGTTCGCGGCGTTCCTCTCGGAGCAGCCCGACCTCGGCACAAAGTGGGTGCCGCGGTTCGTCCGCGTCACCGGCTCGATCCCCCTCACGCCCACGAACAAGGTGTTCAAGTCCCCGCTGCGAAACGCGGGCTGGGTGACCGGCGATCCGGTCTGGTGGCGGGACGGTCGCGACCCCACCTACGTCCCGCTCGCAGAGGACGACCGGCGGCGACTCGCCGAGGAGCTTGACCGCCACGGCCGCACCAACCTGATGCCCGGGGCCTCGGTGTGACCCATCAGCTCACCCCGGAGCAGGCGCTGCTCCGTCGCGAGCTGCGGGCCTACTTCCGGGAGCTGATCACCGAGACGCAGCGCGCGGAGTTGCGGGCGCTCGGCGAGGACGGCGACGTGTGGCGGCAGTTGGTCGCGCGGCTCGGCGCCGACGGATGGCTGCGGCGGGGCTGGCCGTCGCGCTACGGAGGCGACGACGGCACGCTCGTCGACCAGTACCTCGTCGTCGAAGAGGCGATGCGAGCCGAGGCCCCGTACCCGTTCGTGACCACGCTGACCGTCGCCCCGAGCCTGATCGACGCCGGCACCGAGGAGCAGCGACGGCGGTTCCTCCCGGGGATCTTCGCCGGGGAGATCCTGTTCGCGATCGGGTACACAGAGCCCGACGCCGGCACCGACCTCGCGGCGCTGCGGACCACGGCCGTGCGCGACGGGGACGAGTGGGTGATCAACGGCTCGAAGGTGTTCACGAGCGGTGCCAGTCAGGCCGACTACATCTGGCTCGCGTGCCGCACCAACCGCGAGGGCCCGCTCCACGCCGGGATTTCGCTGATCGTCGTCCCGACCTCGTCGCCCGGGTTCGGCTGGACTCCGATTCAGACGGTCGGCGACATCCGTACGACCGCCACCTACTACGAGGACGTTCGGGTCCCGGCCCAGAATCTCGTCGGCGGCGTCGACGAGGGCTGGCGCCTGATCAACCGGCAGCTCACGCACGAGCGCGCCGGGCTCGCGGCATGGGGCGGCAAGGCGCTGCACGGCTGGGACGAAGCGGTCGCGTGGGCGTCGACTCAAGGGCCGGGTGGACGGCCGATCGACGCGCCGTGGCTGCGGATCGAGCTCGCGCGGAGCCACGCCCGCCTCGAGGCGATGAGCGAGCTCAGCTGGGAAGCCGTCGCCTCGCCCGAGACCACCCCGGCGCAGGCCGCGATCGCAAAGGTGTTCGGGACCGAGGCGGTCCAGGATTCGTTTCGCGCGCTCGCGTCGCTGACCGGCGAGGCCGGCACGATCCGCGCCGGAGCCCCGGGAGCAGTCGCCGACGGCCGGCTCGAACGCGGAGCGCGCGAGGGCACGATCAACACCTTCGGGGGCGGCGTCAACGAGGTGCTCCGGGACCTGATCGCGGTCTCCGAGCTCGGGCTGCCGCGCGGCGAGCGGAGGGCGTCATGACCGACGAGCTCGAGCAGCGGCTGTCGGCGTATGTCGGCCGCCGGCTCGAACGGGTCGCGCACGCCCCCGACGCCGTCAACAGCGCGATGATCCGCCACTACGCCGACGTGCTCGGCGACGCGAACCCGGTCTATGTCGACCCCGACGCCGCGCGCCGCACCGGCCGCGACGGCCCGATCGCGCCCCCGGCCATGCTCCAGGTGTGGACGATGCCCGGCTACGGGCCAACCGTCGATGACACCCGCTACGACCCGCTCTGGTCGGAGCTCCGCGCGAAGCTGACCGAGGCCGGTTACCCGGCGATCGTCGCCACCAACTCCGACCACGAGTATTCACGGGAGATCGGGGTCGGCGAGCGGCTGCACCACATCGAGACGATCGAGTCGATCTCCACGGAGAAGGCGACCGGGCTCGGGCGCGGCTTCTTCATCACGACCGTGCTCGACTACGCCGACGAGCACGGCGAGCCCGTCGGCCGGGCCCGCTTCCGAGTGCTCGTCTACCGCCCGGCGACCGACGACGCGTCCGCGCGCCCGGCTCCACCCGAGGGCCGCGACTACGAGTTCTGGTTCGACGGCGCCCGCGCGCGACGGCTGGTCGTCCAGCGCTGCAGCGACTGCGGCCAGATCCGCCATCCGCCGTCGCCGACCTGCCCGGCCTGTCAATCGCTCGCGTGGGAGGCGCTCGAGTCAAGCGGCCGCGGGGCGATCTACAGCTTCGTGGTCGTCCACCACCCCCGGGCGCCGGGGTTCGAGTACCCGCTGCCCGTGGTGCTGGTCGAGCTCGACGAGGGCTTCCGGATGGTCGCCGGCGTCGCTGGAATCGCGCCGGAGGACGTGAAGATCGGCGATCGGGTCGAGGCCGAGTTCTTCTCGCCCTCCCCCGGAGTCACGCTGCCACGCTTCCGCCCGGCCGGGGTGCTTGTCGGATGACCTCGCTCGCCACGGAATCGGCGGAGGACCGCCGGTCGATCGCCGAGCTCGCCGGACGAATCTTCGACGACCTCGCGCCGCACGCTCGTATACAGGAGGTCGAGCGCTCGGGGGTCGGAATCGACCGCGCGATCTGGTCGCAGCTGGCCCGGTCAGGGCTGCTCGGCCTCGCGATCCCGTCGGCGTACGGCGGCGCCGGTCTCGGCCTCGCCGAGCTCGGGATCCTGCTGAGAGAGCAGGGCCGCCGGGTCGCGCCGGTGCCGCTGCTGCCGACACTCGTCCTTGGTGCGCTGCCCGTCACCGAATTCGGAACCCGGGAGCAGCGCGAGCGGCTGCTCCCCGCGATTGCGTCGGGCGAGCTGCTGATGACCGGTGCGCCGTTCCCCTCCGCGGGACTCCGCGCTCGGGCCGAGCCCGACGGGCGCTGGCGGATCAGCGGATCGGCGCCGGCGGTCCCGATCGGCGAGCTGGCCGACGCGGCGCTGGTCGCAGCCTGCGCGCCTGATCGCAGCGTCCGGCTGTTCGTCGTCGCGCTCGGCGTGGACGAGGTCACCGCAGAGCCGGTTCCCACAACCGCGTGGCAGGCGGCCGCGAACGTGTCGTTCGAGGACGCCGAGGGCGAGCCGCTCGGTGACGTGGAGACCGCCGACTCGGCGCTCCCGTGGCTCCACGCCCGCGTCCACCTCGGCGCGGCGGCGGTCCAGCTCGGCGTCGCCTCCTCGGCGCTCGAGCAGGCCGCGCGGTACGTGACCGAGCGCCGTCAGTTCGGCCGGCCGCTCGGCAGCTTCCAGGCCGTTGCCCACCAGCTCGCCGACGCGCGCATGCAGACCGCGGCGATGGCGGCGACGCTGGGGCGCGCGGTAGCCCGGCTCGACGCCGGTCTCGACCCCGGCACCTCCGTGCTGATCGCGCGGTGGTGGGCGTGCGACGGCGGCGAGCGCGTCACCTACACCGTCCAGCACGTTCACGGCGGCCTCGGCGCCGATCTCGAGTACCCCGTGCATCGGTACTTCCTCTGGAGCCGGGAGCTCGGCCAGACGCTCGGGGGCGGCCCACGGCTGCTCGCCGAGCTCGGCGACGAGATCGCGGCACGAGCCGAGGGCGTCGCGGTCGAGGACCTCGAGGACGCGATGCACGGCGACCTGGAGACGCGCCCGTGGACGTAGGCGATCAGCTCCCGCCGCTGGTCGTGCCGGTCACGACCGCGCTGATCGTCGCCGGCGCGATCGCGACACGCGACTTCCAGGACGTCCACCACGACCGCCCGCGCGCGATCGAGCTCGGCTCCCCCGACATCTTCATGAACATCCACACGACCACGGGGCTCGTGTCGCGCTTCCTGACCGATTGGGCGGGCCCGGCCGCGAGGATCAAGAGCATTCGGATCCGCCTGGGCGTCCCCAACTACCCGGGCGACGAGATGACCGTCACGGGCGAGGTGACGGCGGTCGAGGGCAAGATCGTCGAGGTCACGCTCGCTGGCCGCAACGAGCGCGGTGAACACGTGACCGGCACCGCGCGGCTGGTCCTCCCTTCGCGGGAAGCTGCCCCGTGAAGGGCCAGCTTCCGGGCGCCGCGGCGATCGCGGGGATCGGCGCGACCGAGTTCAGCAAGCGCTCGGGGCGCAGCGAGCTGCAGCTCGCGTGCGAGGCGACGCTCGCCGCGCTGCGGGACTGCGGACTCGAGCCCGGCGACGTCGACGGTCTCGTCACGTTCGTGATGGACTCGACGCTCGAGATCGAACTCGCGCGCTCGCTCGGGATCGGAGAGCTCACGTTCTTCTCGCGGATCCACTACGGCGGCGGTGCCCCGTGCGCGACCGTGCAGCAGGCGGCGATGGCGATCGCGGCGGGCGTCGCGGACGTGGTCGTCTGCTACCGGGCGTTCAACGAGCGCTCGGAGACCCGATTCGGGACCGGCGCGCAGGACCTGCCGCTGCAGCCGCCCCAGTGGGGCAACTGGTACAGCCCGCACGGGCTGCTAACGCCCGCGGCGTGGGTCGCGATGTTCGCGCAGCGCTATCTGTACGAGACCGGGGCGAGCACCGATGACTTCGGGCGGATCGCGGTGATCGACCGCGCCAACGCCGCACGCAACCCCGCGGCGTGGTTCTACGAGCGGCCGATCACGCTCGAGGACCACCGCCGGTCGCGGTGGATCGCGGAGCCGCTGCGGCTGCTCGACTGCTGCCAGGAGACCGACGGCGGCCAGGCCTTCGTGATCGTCTCGGCCGACGCCGCGCGCACCCTCCCCCACCCGCCGGCGGTGATCGAGGCCGCGGCCCAGGGCTCGGCAGCCGACCAGCACGAGATGAACAGCTACTACCGCCCGCGGATCACCGGGATACCGGAGATGGGGCTGGTCGCGCGCCAGCTGTGGGAGCAGAGCGGTGTCGGCCCCGACGAGATCGACGCCGCGATCCTGTACGACCACTTCACCCCGCTGGTGCTGATGCAGCTCGAGGAGCTCGGCTTCTGCGGCGCCGGCGAGGCGAAGGACTTCATCGCCGACGGCCACCTCGACCCGGGCGGGCGGATCCCGCTGAACACGCACGGCGGCCAGCTCGGCGAGGCCTACCTGCACGGGATGAACGGGATCGCGGAGGCCGTCCGGCTGATCCGCGGGAGCTCGTTCAACCAGCCCGAGCACGAGGTCGAGCACGTGATCGTCACCGGCGGAACCGGAGTCCCGACAAGCGGCTGCGTGCTCGGCCGCTAGTGGGCCCGCACCGAACCGATGGGAGCCATCGCATGAACGAGATCGTCTCGCCGGACGAGGAGGCGGCCGTCACCCGGCTGCTGACCCGCTACGCCTGGTCGATCGACACCAAGGACTGGGAGCTGTTCCGCTCGCTCTTCACCGACGACGTGTCACTCACCTACGGCGAGGAGTGGGGACCGCCGCTCGAGGGCCTCGACCGGCTGACGTCGTTCGTCATCCATATCCACTCGCCGCTCGATGGAAGCGTCCACAGCACGACGAACATCCTCGTGATCGGCGCCGAGGGCGACCGCCTCACGGTCCGCAGCGCGGTCGATGCCGTGCTCGTCCGGCGCGGCGCTGCCGGTGGAGATGTGCTGCGGGTGGTCGGTACGTACGTCGACGAGCTCGTCCGCACGGACGCCGGGCTGCTGATCGCGGACCGGTCGTTCACGACACTGTGGAGCGAGGGCAACCCGCTCGTCCCCGGCCAGAACTGGGAGGGGTGAGCGGCAGCATCGGCCGCGCCCGCCGGATTTCGGGTCTTCTGGGGTAATCGCTCGGGGCTGGCGCCCCGTGTTTCCTAGAGTCGCGCGATCGGCTCCGAGGACAGCATCGAACGGCTGCTGGAACCGGGGCGGCTCGGCACCGCGGAGATTCCGAACCGGATCGTCCGGACCGCCCACGGGACCCGGCTTTACGGCGCCGACCGGCTGATCAACGAGCAGCTGATCGCGTACCACACGACGGCCGCGCGCGGTGGCGCGGGCCTGACGATCCTCGAGATCGGGACCGTGCACCACAGCGGCACCGGCGGCCTCGGCCTCTGGTCGGACGAGATCATCCCTGGCTACGAGCGGCTGATGGCGGCGCTGCGCCCGTTCGGCTGCAAGGTCTTCCAGCAGCTCTACCACGGGGGCGCGCAGGCGCTGCCGACCGAGGCCGGGCGGCCGCCGTGGTCCGCCTCGCCCGTGCAGCCGAATCCGGCGGGCGTGATGCCGATCACGATGGACCGCTCGCAGATCGCCGAGATCGTCGCCGCGTTCGCGGACGCGGCGGGCCGCGTCGTCGCCGGCGGCTTGGACGGGATCGAGCTGCATTTCGCGCACGGCTACCTCGTCCACCAGTTCCTGTCGCCGCTGACCAACCTCCGCGATGACGAGTACGGCGGCGACCTCGACGGCCGGATGCGGTTCTCGCTCGAGATCGTCGAGGCCGTCCGCGAGCGCGTCGGCCCCGATTACCCGCTCGGGGTCAGGCTGTCGGTCGAGACCGTTCCGGGCGGGACCTCGGTCGAGGAGCTGATCGCGATCACCGCCGTGCTCGAGGGGACCGGTCTGATCGACTTCGTCGACGTCTCGATCGGGAGCTACTTCCGCCAGGAGAAGTTCATCGGCGGGATGTACGAACCGGCCGGGTACATGCTGCCGACGAGCCTCCCGGTGACCCGCTCGACCCAGCTGCCGACGATCGTCACCGGACGGATCACGACGCTGGCCGAGGCCGAGCGGCTCGTCGCCGACGGCGACAGCGATTTCGTCGGCTTGACCCGCGCCCACATCGCCGATCCGGAGATCGTCTCGAAGACGTTGTCGGGCCGCGTGTCGGAGGTGCGGCCGTGCATCGCCTGCGACATGTGCGTCGCGTCGATGTACGCGGGCGGGATCGGCTGCGCGGTGAACGCAGGCGCCGGACGCGAGCTGACGCGCGGCGACCAGCGCTTGGATGCGGCGTCCGAAGCCCGGTACGTGGTCGTGGTCGGAGCAGGCCCGGCCGGACTCGAGGCCGCACGGGTCGCCGCGGAGCGAGGGCATCGCGTCACCGTGCTCGAGGCCGAGCAGCGGATCGGAGGCCAGCTCGCACTCGCCGCCAGTGCCCCGAGCCGGACCCGGCTGGGCGTGCTGCTCGACTGGTACGGGCAGGAGCTCGCGCGGCTCGGGGTCGAGGTGCGCCTCGGGGTGCGAGCGGGTCGGGACCAGCTGCGCGCCCTCGAGCCCGAGGTGACCGTGCTCGCGACCGGCGTCCGGCCGAGGCTCGACGGGGTCCACACGGTGTCGCCGGGCGAGCCGTTGGCGCTCTCCGGCGGCGCGCGGTTGACCAGCAGCTGGGACGTCCTCGGCGGCGGGCTGAACGGCGCCCGGCGGGTCACGGTGATCGACGACAGCGGCCACTTCGAGGCGGTCGCCGTCGCCGAGCGGCTGCTCGCGGACGGCGTTGAGGTCACGTACGCGACCACGTTCGACTCGCTGTTGCCGAAGCTCCATTACGCGTTCGAGCCCGGCCCGGCCGTCCACCGGCTCCGAACGGGCGGGGAGTTCTCGTTCTCGGCGCGGACGATGGGGACCGCGTTCGACGGATCGGTCGTGACCCTGCGCGACATCGACGGCGGCGAGCCGTGGCCGGTCGAGGCCGACGCGGTCGTGTTCGTCTCGTCCAACCCGCCGGACCCGGGAGCGGCCGCCGAGCTGGCCGACACGGCCGCCGAGCTGGTCGTCGTCGGCGACGCGCTCAGCCAGCGTTACCTCCGCGCCGCGATCGACGACGGGAACCGCGCGGGCGCGAGCGTCTGAATCGTGGCCCGCACCGCGAAGCCCGTCTGTGTGATCGTCGGCGCGACGTCGAAGTGGCAGGCCGACGGCCTGGGTACGGAACTCGCGATCGGCGGCGAGGTCGACGAGTGGGAGCTGCCCGTCGGCGCGCGGTGGGGCATCGGCGGCGCGCTCGCGCAGAAGTTCGCGGCCGAGGGCTTCTCCGTCGTGCTCACGACCCGGGTCGCCGCGAACGCGCTCCGGCTGCAGCACGAGATCGAGAGCCAGGGCCACGACTGCGCGATCGTCGAGCTCGACCTCGCATCCGAGGACTCGATCTCTGCCGCCTTCGCGCGGATCCGCCGCGAGCTCGGCGACCCGCGGGTGCTGATCTACAACGCCGGCTACCTCGAGGGCCGCGACCTGCCGCCGGGAAACGACCTGCTCGAGTTCTTCCCGACCGAGATGTTCGACCGGACCCAGCACGTCGCCGCGCGCGGGCCGTTCCTGGTCGCCAAGGAGGTGCTCCCGGCGATGCGCGAGGCCGGCGAGGGCACGGTCCTGTTCACCAACAGCCCCGCGTCGCTCCGCGGCCGCAAGCGCCACAACGGCGAGTCGCTCTACTACCCGAGGGCGATGCTGCGGACGCTCGCGCAGGTGCTGACCGACGAGTACTCCGAGCACGGCGTCCACGTCGCCAACGTGATCGTCGACGGGATGGTCGACTCGCCCGGAACGCGTGCCCTCCCGTCGCCCAACGGCCATCCGGAGAAGCGGGCGATGCCGTTCTTCGAGGAGTACCCGGAGACGCTGATGAGCCCCGAGCGGATCGCCGACGCGTTCTTCTACCTCCACTCGCAGCCGCGGACCGTCTGGACCCATGAGCTGCAGCTGACGCCGTTCGACCGGAGCCCGACCGTATGAGCGGCCTGCTCGACGGCCGGGCCTGCGTCGTGACCGGCGGCGCGCGCGGGATCGGCCGGGCGGTGTGTGAGCGGTTTGCCGAGGAGGGCGCGCGGGTGCTCGTCGCGGACGTGCTCGACGCCCCCGGGGAGGGCGTCGCCCGGGCGCTCGGCGGCGTTTACGCCCACGTCGACGTGACCTCGCGCACGTCGCTCGAGTCGGCTCTGGGCGCAGCGCTGGCGGAGTTCGGCCGCGTCGACGTGCTCGTCGCGAACGCCGGGGTCCTGCTCCAGGAGCACGTGCTCGAGATGGACGCGGCGACCTGGCAGCGCACGCTCGACGTCAACCTGACCGGCGTGTTCCAGAGCGCTCAGGTGTTCGGCCGGCAGATGCGAGCCCAGGGCGACGGCGGGCGGATCGTGATCACCTCCTCGATCGGCGGCCACATCAGCGGACCGTTCTACGGCGCCTACTCGGCGACCAAGTTCGGGGTGATCGGCCTCTCGCGCGCGCTCGCGCGCGAGGTCGCCGAGCACGGCATCAACGTCAATTGCGTCTGTCCCGGCAGCGTCGACACGCCGATGATGGAGGACCTCGTCAATGTCCAGGCGGAGAAGACCGGACGCGACGTCGCCGAGCTGATCGGCCAGTTCGCGGACGCGATTCCGCTCGGGCGCTACGCGAGTCCCACCGAGATCGCCGACGTGTTCGTGTTCCTCGCGTCGCCGCTGTCGCGGTTCGTCACGGGCCAGACGGTGATCGTCGACGGAGGAACGCTCGCGTAGAGGTGTCTATCGTCGTCTGCCGATGGCAGCCCGCGAGGACATCCGCAACATCGGCATCGTCGCCCACGTCGACCACGGTAAGACGACGCTCGTCGACGCCCTGCTGTGGCAGGCGGGCGCGTTCCGCGACGGCCAGCACGTCGCCGACCGGGTGCTCGACTCGATGGATCTCGAGCGCGAGAAGGGGATCACGATCCTCGCCAAGAACACCGCCGTCCACTACGGCGGGGTGAAGCTGAACATCGTCGACACGCCCGGCCACGCCGACTTCGGCGGGGAAGTGGAAAGAGGGTTGACGATGGTGGACGGGGTGCTGCTGCTGGTCGACGCGAGCGAGGGTCCGCTCCCACAGACGCGATTCGTTCTGCGCAAGGCGCTCGAGGCGCGGCTGCCGGTGATCCTCGTCGTCAACAAGATCGACCGGCCCGACGCCCGCGTCGGCGAGGTCGTCGATGAGGTCTACGAGCTGTTCCTCGATTTGGATGCAGACGAATCTCAGATTGAATTTCCGATCGTCTACACGAATGCGAAGGCGGGCCAGGCGTCGCTCGACCCCGAGGTCCCCGGGACCGACCTCGGGCCGCTGTTCGAGCTACTTGTCTCGCATGTCCCCCCGCCCGAGTACGACCCCTCCTATCCGTTGCAGGCGCACGTCACGAACCTCGACGCCTCGCCCTACGTCGGGCGGCTCGCGATCTGCCGCGTGCGGAACGGGACGATCCGCCGCGGCGAGGCCGTCGCCTGGTGCCGGACGGACGGTCGCATCGAGCGCGTCACCGTGAGCGAGCTGTACGTGACCGAGGCGCTCGATCGAGTCGATGCCGAGGAGGCCGCCGCCGGAGAGATCATCTGGGTGGCGGGAATTCCCGAGATCATGATCGGCGAGACGCTCGCGGCGGTCGACGATCCGCGACCGCTGCCGGTGATCACCGTCGACGAGCCGTCGCTGTCGATCACGATCGGGATCAACACCTCGCCGCTCGCTGGGCAGGACGGCGACAAGCTCACCGCCAGCCAGGTCAAGGCACGCCTCGAGCGCGAGCTCGTCGGCAACGTCTCGCTGCGCGTGCTCGACAGCGAGCGCCCCGACGTGTGGGAGGTTCAGGGGCGAGGAGAGCTGGCGCTCGCGGTGCTCGTCGAGCTGATGCGGCGCGAGGGCTTCGAGCTGACGGTCGGCAACCCGCAGGTCGTCACCCGCGAGGTCGACGGCGCGCTGTGCGAGCCGATCGAGCGGATGAGCGTCGACGTGCCCGAGGAGTACGTCGGCGTGATCACGCAGATGCTCGCGATGCGCAAGGGGCGCATGGAGCAGATGGTCAACCACGGAACGGGCTGGGTGCGGATGGAGTACCTCGTGCCCGCGCGCGCGCTGATCGGGTTCCGGACCGAGTTCCTGACCGAGACCCGCGGCACCGGCCTGATGCACCACGTGTTCGACAGGTGGGAGCCCTGGCAGGGCGAGCTCAGAACACGGCCGACGGGGTCCCTGGTCGCAGATAGGCGCGGGACGGTGGCCGCGTTCGCGCTGTTCAAGCTCCAGGAGCGGGGAACGCTGTTCATCGAGCCGGGCGATGAGGTGTACGAGGGGATGATCGTCGGCGAGAACGCCCGCGCCGACGACCTCGACGTCAACGCGGTCAAGGAGAAGCACCTGACGAACATCCGATCGTCGACCGCGGACGAGCTGGTGCGGCTCGTGCCCAAGCGCGAGCTCTCGCTCGACCAGGCTTTGGAGTTCCTGCGCGTCGACGAAGCCGTCGAGGTCACGCCCCACGCGGTCAGGCTGCGCAAGGCCGTGCTCGACGCGACCGCCCGGCGCAAGCAGGCGCGAGCCGGGCGATCCGTCCCTGCCGGAGCCAGTGCACCGTCCGGCAGTTAGGGCACATGGATCGCGGTCCCGGATGACCGCCATGCTGCGTCCTCGAAACCTCGCGCAGCGCTGCTGCGCCACGGTTTCTGCGTCCTTGCCTGGCGGCCCCCGGAACTCGCGCTCCGTGCACCCCAACCGCCGGACGGCACACTAGCCTCCGGACGATGTCCGAGTTCTCGACCCGCGCCGTCGCCCTTGTCGACCAGTTTCAGGCCGACCCCTTCGACCCCAGAGTCGAGAACGAGCTCGCCGCGCTCCGCGAGCTGTGGCGCGAGCTGCCGGAGTCAGAGCGCGCCTTGGGGGCCGACGCCGCCCGAGCGCTCGCGGAGGTGTCGCGGGTGCGCGTGTCGCGGCGGCCGGCGCGTCGGGTGCGGTTGGGCGACGAGCAGGCGGAGGCCCAGCTCGCGCTCAGCGGGCTCGACCGGATCGACGTCGGCGAGGTCGGGGAACGGCGCTACGACGGACCCCGGGATCCCGACGCGCTGCTGGCTCATTTCGGGCTCGACGAGTTCCGGCCCGGCCAGCGGGAGACGGTCGCCGCCGCGCTCGCCGGGCGCGACAGCCTCGTGGTGATGCCGACCGGCGGCGGCAAGAGCCTCTGCTACCAGCTGCCCGGGATCGCGTCGGATGCGTTGACGGTCGTCGTGTCTCCGCTGATCGCGCTGATGGCCGACCAGTACCGCCGGCTCGTGCTCGCCGGCCATCCGGCCGCGATGATCGCGTCGGGGATGGATTCCGACGCGGCGGCGCGGGCGCTCGCAGACGTCCGCGGCGGCCGCGCGCGGATCGTCCTGTGCTCGCCCGAGCGATTCGCGTCGTCGTCGTTCATGGCCGCGCTGTCGCAGCGGACGGTCGACCTGTTCGCGGTCGACGAGGCCCACTGCGTGTCGGAGTGGGGCCACGACTTCCGTCCCGACTACCTCCGCCTGCGGGGCGTGATCGAGCGGCTCTCCTCGCCGACGGTGATGGCCTGCACCGCGACCGCCACCGAGCAGGTCGCCGAGGAGATCACCGAACGGCTCGGTCTGCGCGATCCGCACGTCGTCCGCGCCGGCTTCGACCGCCCGAACCTGTCGTTCGACGTGATCCCGTTCGAGGGCACGGGCTCGAAGGCGCGCAAGCAGATGCTGCTGACGCTGGCGCTCTCGGACCCGGCCAACCGCCCGGCGATCGTCTACTGCGGCACGCGGCGCGACGTCGAGGAGGTGACCGAGCGGCTTCGCTCCGAGCGGCTCCAGGCGGTCGGATACCACGCCGGCATGGCCGCCGACGAGCGCGCCTCGGCGCAGCACCGGTTCATGGAGGGCGACGCCGAGATCGTCGTCGCCACGAACGCGTTCGGCATGGGCGTCGACAAGGCCGACGTCCGCGCCGTGATCCACTGGGCGATCCCGAAGAGCGTCGAGTCCTACTACCAGGAGGTCGGGCGCGGCGGGCGCGACGGCGACCCCGCGCGCGCGATCCTGCTCGCGAGCCGGGCCGACCTTGGCCGGCTGATCAACTTCATCAAGCGGGATGCGGTCGAGGCCGATGACGTGCTCGGCTACGTCCGGCGGCTCGAGCAGCTCTCGGGGGACGAGAGCGCGCTGATCGACCCCCCGCGCGAGGACCGCGACCGTGTGTCTCTGGGGGTCGCCGAGCGCGCCGGGCTGTGCTCGCTGGAGCCTGCCGGCGGCGGCCAGCTGCGGGTCACTTTCGGCGGTTCCGCCGCGGTCCGCGAGGTGGCGGCGATCTGCGGTGCGGCGCGCGACCGGGCGTGGCGGGCCTACCGGGCGGTTGAGGAGTTCAGCGGGGCCTCGGCCGAGTGCCGGCGCCGCGCGCTGCTCGATCACTTCGGCGACTCGACGCCGGGCGCCGCGACCGGGCGCTGCTGCGACGTCTGCGACCCCGACACGATCGGCCTGCCCGACCCCGGGTCGCTCAACCCTCCGCGTCCGCGCCGCTCACGCCCGGCGGACGCCCCGCCCCTCGAGCCCGCCGACGCCGGCCTGTTCGAGGTCCTGCGCGAGTGGCGCGGGCGCGCCGCGGCCGGCAAGCCCGCCTACACGGTCGCCCACAACACGACGCTCGAGACGATCGCCTCGCTGCGGCCGAGCTCGCTCACCGAGCTCGCCGCGATCAAGGGGATCGGTCCCGCGTTCGTCGATCGCTACGGGCAGGAAGTGCTCACCCTCGTCGCTGCGGCGTGACGGTCCGGCGCCGGTCGCGCTGGCGCCACAATCGGGCGACCGCGCGGTGGAACGGATCGAGCTCCAGCCCGCGCGCGACCTTCAGCTTGCGGCGGTGGTGCAACAGCCCGAACAGTCCGATCGCCCAGAACACGTACTGGACCGAGAACGCGAGCTTGAAGTCGTGCAGCGTGTACGTGCTCGGCCCGCCGCGGCTGGTCGCGCTGAGGATGATCCCGATCAGCGCGATCGTCGACAGCGACGCGACGAACCCGCCGACGTTGACGATCCCGGTCGCCGAGCCGATCCGCTCGAGCTCGTTCTCCGTGCGTGCGTAGTCGAACCCCATCATCGAGCCGGGGCCGTTCGACGCGAGCACGACGACCAGCAGCACCAGCACGGCCAGCGGCGCCCGCCCCGGCCACAGCAGCACCACCGTCCACGCGGCCGCGGTGCAGCCGACGATCGCGAGCACGGGAATCGACCGGCGGTACGGCCAGCGGTTGGCGAAGTGGCCGAGGATCGGGCCGAGCGGGATCGCGACGACGACCATCAGCGTGATCAACAGGCCCGCCTCGGCGGGGCTCCGGCCCTCGCCGAGCACGAGGAACGGGTAGCCCCACAACAGCGCGAACACGACGCCCGAGAACTGGCTGACGAAGTGGGTCCACAGCCCGAGCCGCGTACCCACCTCGCGCCACGCGTGGCCGAGCCGCTCGAGCGCCGTCGCGAGCGTCACCTGCCCGTGTGTGATCGCCACGCCGGGGGGCGCGTCTCGCAGCCACGCCGCGGTCGAGACAGCGACGACACCGCCGGCGGCGGCCGCGATCAGGAACGAGGTGGTCCACCCCGCGCCCTGCAGCAGCGCGACGAGCGGATACGCGGCCACGATCTGGCCGAGCTGCCCGAGCATCCCGGTCGACTGAGTCAGCAGCGGCACCTGCCGGCGCGGGAACCAGCGGGGGATCAGCCGCAGCACGCTGATGAACGTCATCGCGTCGCCGGCGCCGACCAGCACCCGCGCGAAGATCGCGAGGCCGATCGCGCTCGCCGTTGCGAGCACCAGCTGCCCGATCGCCATCAGCAGCGCGCCGGTGACGATCAGCCGCCGCGACCCGAACCGGTCGAGCATCACCCCGACCGGTACCTGCATGCCCGCGTAGACCGCGAGCTGCATCACGGCGAACAGGCTCAGCACCGCCGCGCTCACGCCGAACCGCTGCTGCGCCTCGACCGCCGCGACCCCCATCGACGCACGCTGGAACACCGCGACCGAGTACGCCGCGATGGCCAGCCCCAGGATCAGCCATGCCCGGCGTGGTGTCGGTCGATCGTGCACCGTTTCCTTTGTAGCGGGCCGGCGCGAACATAGAATCGCCTGACGGCAACCAGGAGGTCAGTGAAATGGCAGTTGTTGCGGGCGTATTGAGCGACACGCGCCGACGGACTCTGGAGGCGGTGTGCGACACGGTGGCGCCATCGATCGACGTGGACACCGACGACGGCGTGCTCAGCGACTTCTTCGCTCGGAGCGCGTCGGATCTCGGGATCGCGGCGCAGCTCGAGGGGCTGATGGCACAGTCGATGATGCCCGAGGAGCTCGAGGGGATCGGCGAGCTGCTCGACGCGATCGGCGCGAACGATTTTGCCGAGCAGCCGCTCGAGGTACGCACGCAGATCCTGCACGCGGTCGCGGACTCGGGCCCGGAGGCGAAGCTCGGGGTGCGTCAACTGCGGGCGCTGACGCTGCTGTTCTTCTACTCGCTGCCGGACTCGGGCGGGCAGAACCCCAACTGGGAAGCGGTCGGCTATCCCGGTCCGCTATCGGCCCCGCCGACACCGGAGGAGGCGCCGAAGACGATCGACGTGGTGCCGGTTACGGGGCCGACCGCGGAGCTCGAGGCCGACGTGTGCGTGATCGGCTCGGGCGCGGGCGGCGCCGTGATCGCCGCCGAGCTCCAGCGCGCCGGGCGGCAGGTGCTCGTGCTCGAGCAGGGGCAGTACCGCAACGAGTCGGACTTCAAGCAGCTCGAGCTGCCCGGGATGCTGGAGCTCTATCTCGGCGGCGGCCTCGCCGCCAGCGAGGACGGCTCGATCGCGATCTTCGCCGGCTCAACGCTCGGCGGCGGCACGGTCATCAACTAC
This sequence comes from uncultured Solirubrobacterales bacterium, assembly GCA_963788565.1. Lineage (GTDB taxonomy): Bacteria > Actinomycetota > Thermoleophilia > Solirubrobacterales > Solirubrobacteraceae > Palsa-465. Next base: position 388,498 of record CAWBHJ010000006.1, read on the forward strand.
ATGAACTGCATCCGCACGCCGGACCGGATCCGCGCCGAGTGGGCTTCGATGGGGATCGACGGGCTCGACACACCCGATTACGACCGCCACATCGACGCGATCTGGGAGCGGCTGTCGGTCAGTGACGCCGCGACCTCGCAGAACCGGACCCACAAGAAGCTGCTCAAGGGCTGCGAGGAGCTCGGCTACCCAAGCCGCGCGCTGACCCGCAACGCGGATACCAGCTGCGACGACCCGCGCGTGTGCGGCTACTGCTTCGCGGGCTGCCAGAAGGGCTGCAAGCTCTCGACGATGAAGACCTACCTCCAGGATGCCGCCGACGCGGGCGCCCGGTTCGTCGTCGGCGCGCGGGCCGACCGGATCGTGGTGCAGGACGGCCGGGCCGTCGGGGTCGCGGTCACCGTCACGCACGGCGATGGCTCGACGACGTCGCTGACCGTCCGCGCCGGCACCGTCGTCGTCGCGTGCGGCGCGATCGAGTCGCCGGCGCTGCTGCTGCGCTCGGGCATCGGCGGTCCGGCCGCGGGCAAGCATCTGCGGCTGCATCCTGCCGGCGTCGTCAGCGGCACCTACGAAGAGCCGATCGAGGGGTGGATCGGGCAGATCCAGTCCGCCCTCTCGGACCAGTTCACCGGGTGCGAGGGCGACTACGGATTCCTGATCGAGGCGATCAGCGTCGCTCCCGGTCTGCTCGCGGGTTCATTCCCATGGATCGACGGGCAGAACCACAAGGAGCGGATGTCGTCGACGCTCAAATACTGCGCGCCGTTCGTGTCGGTCGCACGCGATCACGGCGAGGGCGAGGTCGTGATCGACGACTACGGGCGCGCGGTGACGCGCTGGGGCTTCGACGACGAGGTCGACGCGCGGATGTTCCGCCAGGCGATGGTCGAGCAGGCGCGACTCCACCGCGCCGCCGGCGCCAAGGAGATCGTGACGCTGTTCCAGCGGCCCGTGATCTGGCGCGACGGCGACGATTTCGATGCGTTCGTGGCCGAGGTCGAGAGCGCGTCGCTCGCGCCCAACGACGTCGCTGTGTTCACCGCACATCAGATGGGCTCGTGTCGGATGGGCTCGGATGCCGCCGAATCGGTTGCCGACGGTCGCGGCGAGCTACACGACACGTCCGGCGTGTGGATCGGCGACGCCTCCGCGTTCCCGACGGCGCCGGGCGTCAACCCGATGATCTCGATCATGTCGCTCGCCCACCGGACCGCGGAGAACATCGGGACCAGCTGAGAGGAGAGACAGATGGCAGTGCAGCGAGTGGCAGTCCAGGCGGCCCCTCGGGGCCGCAATCCATTTGACACGAGCGGGGTCGAGCGCGGCGCCGACGGCATCGCCCGGTACACGGGCCGCCCGGAGTCGCTGGTGCAGATGCTCCGCGCGAGCGTCGAGCGTGATCCGGGCGCCGAGGCCGTCGTCGAGGTCGGCGGTGAACGGCTGACGTTCCAGCAGCTCTGGGACCGCGCCTCGCGAGTCGCGGGCGGCCTGAGGGCGGCGGGACTGCGGCAGGGCGACCGCGCCGCGATCGTGCTCCCGAACGGGATCGACTGGGTGCTGGCGTTCTGGGGCACGCAGCTCGCCGGCCTGGTGACCGTGCCGGTGAACACGCGCTTCACCGAGCCCGAGGTCGATTACGTCGTCACGAACTCGGGGGCGGCGTACGTCTTCAGGCCCGGCGAGCCACTGCCCGACGGAGAGCCGCTGGCGGTCGAGGACTCAAAGCCCGGCGACCTCGCCGCGATCTTCTACACCAGCGGCACGACGGGATTCCCGAAGGGCGCGATGACCTCGCACGAGAACTTCCTTGCGAACACCGAGAACGCGTTCCGCTGCATCGGCGTCGACAAGTCCGAGGGCCCGTCGCTGGCGACGCTGATCAACGTGCCGTTGTTCCACGTGACGGGCTGCAACAGCCAACTGCTCGTCTGCAACGAGCTGGGCGCCCGGACGTTCATCCTCACGAACGCGCTCGACCTCGAAGGCTTCTTGCGGACGGTGAGCGACGAGGGCATCCAGATGCTGACCTCGGTCCCGGCGATCTACCACGCGCTCACGCGCCACCCGCTGTTCGAGCAGACCGACCTCGAGCACGTGCGCTGGGTCTCATACGGGGGCGCGCCGATCGCGGCCGACTCGGTGCACAAGATCATGGACGCGTTCCCGGGGGCGCGCGTCGGAAACGGCTTCGGCCTGACCGAGACCTCGTCGCTGACCTCGTTCCTGCCGCACGAGGAGGCGATCGAGCACGCGGACTCGGTCGGGTTCGCGATGCCCGTCGTCGATCTCGCGCTGCACGAGCCGAACCCGGAGACGGGGGTCGGCGAGCTGCTCGTGCGGGCCCAGAACGTGGTTCAGGGCTACTGGCAGAACCCCGAGGCGACCGCCGCCACGTTCGTCGACGGGTGGCTGCACACCGGCGACCTCGCCCGGATCGACGACGAGGGTCTGCTGTACATCGTCGACCGCGCCAAGGACATGATCAACCGCGGCGGCGAGAACGTCTACTCGATCGAGGTCGAGTCGGCGCTGACCGGCGCGCCCGGGATCCTTGAGGTGGCGGTGGTGCCGGTGCCCGACGACATGATGGGCGAGAAGGTCGGGGCGGTGATCGTCACCGGGGACGCGGAGAGCTTCGAGGTCGATGCCGTGATCGCGCACTGTCGCGGGCGAATCGCCGACTTCAAGGTTCCTCAGTACGTCTCCGTGCGCACCGAGCCGCTGCCGCGCAACCCCGGCGGCAAGATCCTCAAGAAGCAGCTGCGCGAAGAGACGGAGTGGGGTAAGCCGTTGAGGTGAGCGTGGCCGGGTTCCCCTCAAGCTTTGAGGGGAACCCGACTCGCTCGTCTTGGACTAGGCCTTCGGGCAGTTGGCCAGCGCGAACTGCTGCGCCTGCTGCGGGACGGTCTCCTTGATGATCTCCGTGCAGACCTGCGCCGCGGCCCTCCGCGCGCTCGCCTCGTTGCCGTTGGCCGCCTGATCACAGATCTGCGTCAGCTTCGACTGGAGGCTCGAGGAGAGCCCCGACGCGGAGCCGATCCGCGACTTGCACGCAGCCACCGCCTGCGAGACCTGGGGATTCGCCGCGCTCGTCGAACCGGAGTTCGAGCCGGTGTTCGCGGATGTCGTGGTCGTGGGGCTCGTCGTCGTCGCCGCGCTCGTCGTGGCCGACGCCGATGCACTGGTCGCCGGCGCGCTCGTGGTGACGGTCGTGGTCGAGCCGCCGCCACACCCTGTTGCCAGGATGCCGAGAGAGGCTGTGACCGACAGCAATACGACTGCTCGGCGGATCATGACGCCGCCGCGTGGTCGAAGATCATCGCCACGTTCGGATCGTCCGGATCGACCTTGACGATCACGTTCTCGCCCTCGGTGAACGGATTCTTCGGGTAGACGTACTGATTCATCGTGACCTGGTAGGGCTCTCCGCCCGCCGGGCTGACCGTCAGCGCGATGTCGTACTCGGTGCCGCCGGGCGTGTCCGTATTGCCCGTCGACGTCATCGAGTCGATGTGCGCGGGCGCGTCCACGCCGACGTCCCGCAGCTTCTTCGCCCGGTTGGCGAGCTCCATCTGGCCCGCCGACGCGCCGACCCCGACCTTGCTCGTGGCGGCCTGCGCCGACTCCGCGACTCCCTTGAGTCGATCCATGAATCCCATTGCGCCCCTCCGTTCTGATTGTGTAGGCGGCTGTCCTTCTGGTCGCGGCCCGAGCCCAGCCGCGACCAGCAGAGACTATCCCCGCTCTGACCGTCCCGGGGAGCTTCTTGGTGATCGGCGGCGGCACCCCGCCGCCTCGCGGTCAGTCGCCCGACTCGTACTTGAACGAGATGCCCAGACGCACCCTGAAGCTGGTGATGCTTCCGTTCTCGATCGTGACGTCCTGCCGGATGACCTCGGCCACGCGCAGGTCGCGCACCGACTTGCCGGCGGTCGCGACCGCATTCCGCGCCGCGGCCTCCCACGACTCGCCGCTGGTCCCAATCACTTCGGTGACTCGGTAGACGCTGTCCATCGACCTCTCCTCTCGGCTGGGTTGACCCAATCCCTCTGATTGCCCACCCTATACCGGCCGTGGGTCAGCGTCTGCGAAGGGGACCAGCGCGCCCGCACACTCCCTGCGGCGCTGCGCCCGCCTGGCACGCGCGCTTGATGTAGTCGGGGCCGTCGAACGCGTACCGGCGAGCCCCGTCGATCCGCAGCGCCGCGAGGTAGAACAGCGTGTGCTCCCAGACGTGTGGCATGTCCTCGACGGGGAGTGGATTGCCGCCGAACCGTTCCCATGCCTCGCCGAACAGCCCGGTCGGGGTGGTCAACGCAGACGCGAGGTACGCCAGCACGCCGTGCAGCTCGTGAGACTGCGCAGGCGTCGGCCGGCCCCACGCGTATGCGAGTCCAAGCAGAGCCTTGCCCTCATATTCGCCCCGCGGCGAACGCAGCGAGGCGTCCATCGCCGCACGGACCGCATCAGCCTCTCCGCGCATCGTCGGGTCTGCGTAAGGGCGGAACGCGACGGGCCACAGCATCCAACCGCCATCGCCGTAGCTGACGTTGTAGGCGTTGGAACCTGACTGCGCCTCTCGGTAGGAGTGGGTTGCGGGGTCGTACAGGTGCGCGATCGCCCCGTCGAGCCGCTGAAGGCGATTCCGCCAGCTGACCTGCTCGGGGCCCTGCTCGCCGAGTGAGGCGGCCGCCGCCAGCGCGGATCGAAGCCCGAGCTCGGTCGTCTCGGCGCCGTGCAGGCTCTGGCTGGGTGTCAGGTTGTCGTCCTCGTTCGCGGTGCACTGGAGGCCGGAGAGCGGATCGACGCAGATCGTCAGGAAATCTGCCGCGCGCGAGATCGCCGGGAACACCTCGCGCAGGTAGGGGGCGCGGGCCGGGACGGACAGGTAGCCGGCGTGGCTCTCGAGCGCCCAGATGCCCAGCCCGGTCTCGTCGATCTCCCACGGGATCGGGGCTCCGTCGATGCCATCGCCGTAGGACGCCATCGTCCAGTTTCCTGGCGGACGCAGCGGGCTGGGGTTGGTCGCCGAGGTCTGAACCGATGCGTAGAACCGGTTGTGGCGCGTGACCGTCGCGGTGAACCCGTTCAGGTCGAGCAGCTGGTTGATGAACGATCCGTCCCTGATCCAGTCCTCTCCGTAGGGCCCCTGGGTGTCCGAGGAGGCGACGATCGCGCCGCTGTCGGGGTCGATCGCGAGGCGGACCGTGATCAAGGATCGCTTCGCGACCGACACGACCCTTCGATCGGGTGAGGCGGGTAGGAGCGTGTGCGCGAGCCAGGGCCGCCAGTAGCTCGTGACGGACCGCAACTCTGTGGGGAAGCTCTCGTGCCGGGCGCGCTCCAGCGCGGCCCGTGCGTCTGCCACCGTCGTGCCCGCGGTGATCAGAACCCGTAGCGCCGCGCGACCATGGCCGTCGAAGCGCAGCGGCGACTCCAGCGCGCCGGTCGTCTGCCCCTCGGCGGCGCTCGCGCCTCCCAGCTCGTACGGCGGATGGGCGACCTCGAGATATGGATCTTCGGGCTGCCCGCCGAGCGACGCGGGGTCGAACCCGTCCCCGCCGACCTGGTGCTGTGCGGCCGGCGTGGCCAGCCCGATCGCGACCGTCACGGAGGTCGCTCGGTCCGCGGCCTGATCGACTCCCTGCCAGGAGTTCAGGATCGCCTGATGAGCGGAGTCATAGCTCGCGGTCTGGTCCGAGAGCTGCGACATGCACCAGTCGGCGAGCGGGGCATACGTGAGCCGGTTGGCGACCGGGTTGAAGTTCTCGAAGTAGACGAGCCGGGCGGCGCGGACCGGCGAGCGTCGTGCCCGGGCCACCCAGAACTGACGAACGAACGTCCCCGCCCCCGGAACGACCAGGTCTGCGTCGCTGACCGTGAGGCCGAGCTGCGGCGGCGATCTGTATGTCGTCACCGGCACCGCCGTGTCCGTCGAGTCGTAGCGCTGAGAGGAAGTCCAGTCCCGCAACCAGGCGAACCCGGTCCCATGCCTGGTGACGTAGGCGAGGCCCGCGAACGACCCCTCGTTGGGGTACTGCGCGAGCACGCGACCGCGAGCGTCACGGCTCACCGCCAGGTACTTGATCTGGTTGTAGTAGCTGGGGTTTGGATACTTGAAGACGGTGAGCGTCCCGGCGGCGTTCTCGTTCACCGTCAGCCTGCCGTCGCCCGTCTGAGCCTGGACGTCGGTCGGCCCGTATGCCTCGTAGTCGGCGTTCGGCTGTGCCGCGTTGAAACAACTCGACTCGCTCAGCGCCGCCGCGCCCGCCGGGGCGCCCAGCACCGCGCCGCACGCAGCGACGCAGCTCACCCACCTAACCCAACTCATCTTGCGAGCAGTCTGCCGATGCCACGGCGAGGGCGCGCCGGATCACCGCTATTGGAGGACGCGCCGCGCGGTTTTGCGCCGCAGCTGCCGGCGGTCGCTCAGGCGACGCCGACGCCGGCGCGCGAGCGGACGCTGGCGAGAATCGCATCGGTGTCCGGCAGGTACGCGTCCTCGAGCGTCGGGCTGTAGGGAATCGGCGTCTCGTCGGTGGCGACGATCCACGCGTCGTCGAGGTCATGCAGGCCCTGTTCGGCAACCACGCCGAGCAGCCCCGCGGCCCAGCCACCCGTCCGGGGACCCTCCTCGACCGCCAGCAGACGGTTGGTCCGCGCCACCGATTCGCGCACGGTCTCCAGATCCAGCGGCCGCAGAGTCCGGAGGTCGACGACCTCGGCCGAGATCCCGTCTTCTGCCAGCGCGTCGGCCGCGGCCAGCGCATCGGGAACTCCTTTGCCGATCGAGACGATCGTCAGATCGTCTCCCGGCCGCGCGATCCCGGCCCGACCGAGTGGGATGAGCTCCTGCTCCGGTGGCGGGCCCTTGACCGAGTAAAGCCGCTTGTGCTCGAGGAACAGCACCGGGTTGTCGTCCCGGATCGCCGCCTTCAGCAGTCCCTTTGCCTCGGCCGGTGATGACGGGAATGCGATCTTCAGGCCCGGTACGCCCTGGAACCACGTCCCGTGAGTCTGCGAGTGCATGGCCCCGAACCGGCCCCCTGCGCCGACGGCGGAGCGCACGACCAGCGGCACACTCCCCTGCTCACCCGAGATGTACCAGAACTTGGCCGCCTGGTTGACGAGGCTGTCCATCGCCAGCCCCATGAAGTCGCCGAACATCACCTCGAACACCGGCCGCAGGCCGGTGACCGCGGCACCGTAGGCAGCGCCCGCCAGCGCCATCTCCGAGATCGGAGTGTCGAACACCCGCTCGGGCCCGAAGCGCTCCAAGAGCTCGGTGGTGACCTTGAATACGCCGCCCGGCGCGGCGACGTCCTCGCCGAAGAACACCACCGCGGGGTCCCGTTGCAACTCCTCGGCGAGCGCGTCCCGAATCGCGTCCCGGAACTCGAGCGCGCTCATGCGCGGAACTCGGTGGCCGCTTCGTGCGCCGGATCCGGGTACGGCGCAGCGAGCGCGACCTCGACAGCCTGGTCGATCGACGAGGCGGCCGCCTGCTCCACCGCGGTGACCCGATCCTCGGGGATGCCGTCCTCCAGCAACCGTGCGCGCGCGATCTTCAGCGGGTCACGCGCGAGCCACCGCTCGACCTCCTCAGGGGGGCGATACGTCGCCGGATCACCCTTGGAGTGGCCGTAATGGCGATAGGTCTGGCACTCGAGCAGCGTCGGCCCGCCTCCCGCTCGCGCGGTCCCGACGGCCTCGGCGGCCGCGGCGTACACGGCCCACAGGTCGTTGCCGTCGATCACCGCGGACGGTATGTCGTACGCCCGCGCGCGCCCGGCGATGTCCGACCCGGCGGTCACTGCGGCCATCGGCGTGAACTCGCCATAGAAGTTGTTCTCGCAGACGAACAGGACCGGCAGCGAGAACACCTTGGCCATGTTCAGGCACTCGTGAAAGTAACCCTGGTTGACGGCGCCGTCACCGAAGAACGCGACGGCCACACGGTCCTGGCGGTCGGCCGACAGGGCGGCGCCGAGCGCCGCCGCGATCGATCCGCCGACGATGCCGTAGCAGCCGATCAGGCCGTGCTCCAGGTCGACGACGTTCATCGAGCCGGCGCGCCCGCGGCAGACGCCGCTGGCGCGACCGAGCATCTCGGCCACGAGTGGGCCGGGCTCCGTTCCCTTCGCCAGGGCGTGACCGTGGCCGCGATACGTGCCCGCGACCCAGTCGTCCGGCCGGAGCGCGATGCAGGTCCCAACCGCCACCGCCTCCTGTCCGGCGGAGAGGTGGGTCGTGCCGTGAACCTCTCCGGCCAGGAACAGACGATGCATCGCGGTCTCAAACAGCCGGATCACCTGCATGCGGCCGTACGCGTCGAGGAACATCGTCGCCGCCTCGGTTTGCTGCGCGGTCTCGACCCTCGCCAAGCCGGCCTCCTTCTCGTAGCCGTCGGGAGCCGTACGATACCATCGCAAACGTTTGCAGTCGCCCTCGCGGACCCTCTGGGAAGGAGCACGTGGCCGTCGAGATCATCATGCCCCGCCTGTCGGACTCCATGGAGGAGGGCTTGATCCTGCAGTGGCTCGTCGAGGTCGGCGATCACGTCGAGGTTGGGCAGCCGCTGGTCGAGATCGAGACGGACAAGGCCACCGTCACCTATGAGGCAGACACCTCCGGGGAGATCCTCGCGCTCAGCGCCGGAGAGGGTGAGGACGTCCCGGTGGGCGCGCCGATCGCGGTGATCGGCGAGGCCGGCGAGGCGCTCCCGAGGACGGATTCGCGCGAGCCCGTCGCCGCGGCGCCCGCGACGTCCGCGTCGGCGGCGCCCGCGTCGGCGACGCGCCGCGTCGGCCGTGCCGCCGGCGACGTTCGAGCCTCGCGGCGGCCGCCCCAAAGCCTCGCCGGTAGCGCGCAGGATCGCAGTGCAGCTGGGCGTCGATCTGTCGTTGCTCGCCGGCTCCGGGCCACAGGGCCGCGTGATTCGCGCCGACGTCGAGCGCGCCGCGGCGGCCGGCAACGGTGGGCAGGCCGGCGCGGCGCCGACGCAGCCGCTGGCGGCGGACGAGACGACGGCCGGCGCCAAGGGCGAGACCACGGCGCACGAGCTCACCCGCCTGCAGCGGACGGTCGCCCGGCGGATGGCCGAGTCGCGCGCGACGGTCCCCGATATCGAGCTGCGCTGCGAGGTCGAGATGACCGCGGTGGTCGAGCTCCGCGAGCAGCTGCGCGACGTCGCCGATCCGCTTCCGTCTTACAACGATTTCATCGTCAAGGCCGTGGCGCTCGCTCTGCGCGAGTTCCCGCAAGTCAACGGCGCCTACCGCGATGGCCGGCTCGAGACCTACTCGCGGGTCAACGTCGGGATCGCGGTGGCGGCCGACGACGCGCTGGTGGTCCCGACCATCTCCGACGCGGACCGGATGTCGCTGGGAGAGATCGCGCGGAGGGCTCGCGCGCTCGCCGCGCGGGTGCGGGACGGCTCGATCACGCCGGGCGAGCTGTCGGGGGGCACCTTCACCGTCTCGAACCTCGGGATGTATGGCGTGGACAGCTTCTCGGCGGTGATCAACCAGCCGCAGGCCGCGATCCTCGCGGTCGGCTCGCTGAAGCCTCGCGCGGTGGTCGACGAGGACGGCGGGCTGGCCGCTCGACCGACGGTCCTGCTGTCGCTGGCCTGCGATCACCGGGTGATCTACGGTGCAGACGGCGCTCGCTTCCTCGCAAGCGTCCGCGCACTACTGGAACGCCCGCAGTCGCTGATGCTCTAGCGCTCTAGCCGGACTCTGGCCGCAGCGGGCTGGGCGCCTTGCCTGAGACCCCGCCGTTCGGGCTCGGGTCCACTGGGCTCAGGCCGTCGTCGACCTCGACGTTCTCGGACTCGAGCTTCAGGCCGGAGCCACGGGCCTCGAGCTCCAGCAGTGCCGCGAAGTCGACCTCGTTGCCCTTGAGCGCGACCAGCGCCTGCACGATCTGCTCGGTCGCGGCCGCCAGCGGCATCGGCACGCCGAACTCGCGCGCGGCCTCGAATCCAAGGTGAAAGTCCTTCAGCAGCAGCTCCGGCGTGAAGGTCGGCGCGAAGTCGAGATTGACGTAGGCGGGGGACTTGTACCTGGTGAACGTCGACCCCATCACGCTGTCATTGAGGAACTCGAGGAAGTCGGCGCGCGACACTCCCCCCTTCTCGGCGAGCACCGTGATCTCGGCCATGCACTGGGCCACGACGCCGAGCATCAGGTTGTGGCAGATCTTCACCAGCCGAGCGCGTTCGCCCTCGCCGACGTAGGTCACGCGGCGCCCCAGCAGCTCGAGGTACGGCCGCGCCTGCTGCCAGGCCTCGTGGGGGCCTGACGTGACGATCGTCAGGCGACCACTCGCCGCGACCTTCGGATTGCCGCTGACCGGCGCGGCCAGCACCGCGGTTCCGCGCTCCTCGGCCGCTGCCCGGATCCGCTCGGCCGCCGCCTCGGAGATCGTGGTCGAGTCGACGATCACGCGCGGCGAAACGCCCGAGCGCGAGAGCAACCCGCTCGGTCCGCTCACGACCTCCTCGACGTCGGCGGAGCCGGCGACCATCGTGAACACAATGTCGCGATCGGCGAGCTCGGCGGGCGTGTCGACGACGGTGGCACCGAGCGACTCCAGCGCCTGCGCCTTATCCCGTGTGCGGTTGTAGACGGCGAGCGGATGACCGGCTTCGAGCAGTCGGGTCGCCAGGACCAGGCCCATTCGGCCGATCCCGATCCATCCAAGCCGCATCTCTGGCTCGCTCATCCCCACATGTACTGGTAGCTGATGGCCGCCGAGCCCCGCTGGCTCATCGCCGCCCGGCATTGGTCGCTCATCCGGCGCCCTCCTACTGCAATCGTTTGCACCAATCTAGCCCACGGCTTGAACGCGGTCAAGGCCGTGGCTATCCTCGTGCAAACGTTTGCAGAAAGCGGGTCACGATGGGACACCACAGCTACGGGGTGATGGGCGTCGACTGGGAGGACCGGGTTCGGTACGACCGCCTGCGTGACGAGCGGCTGGCCCGGATCAAGCGGCTGCTGGCCGAATCCGAGCTGGGGGCGCTGCTCTGCTTCGACATGGGCAACATCCGCTACATCACCGCGACCCACATCGGGACGTGGGCGATGGACAAGCTCAACCGCTTCTGTCTGCTCCCGCAGGACGACGAGCCGATCATGTGGGACTTCGGATCGGCCGCCCGGCACCACCAGCTCTACAACCCGTGGCTCGGTGAAGGTCGTTCGCGGGCGGGCATCTCGACGCTGCGGGGGGCGATGTCACCGGAGTCCGGGCGCGCCGAGGACGTGGCACGGAAGATCCGGGTCGAGCTCGAGCAACGCGGGCTGCTCGGAGAGCCGGTCGGGATCGACGCGATCGAGCCGCAGGTCCTGTTTGCGCTGCAGGGCGAGGGGATCCGAGTCGTCGACGGCCAGCAGCTCATGCAGCAGGCGCGGGTGATCAAGACTCAGGACGAGATCACGCTGCTCAACATGGCGTGCGCGATGGTCGACGGCGCCTACGAAGAGCTGTATCGGTCGATGCGCGCCGGGATCCGTGAGAACGAATGCGTCGCGCTGGTCAACAAGGTCCTCTACGAGATGGGCTCGGAGTTCGTCGAGGGAGTCAACGCGATCTCGGGCGAGCGCTGCAGCCCCCATCCGCATGTGTTCACCGACCGGGCCCTGCGTCCCGGCGATCCCGCCTACTTCGACATCCTCCACAGCTACATGGGCTACCGCACGTGCTACTACCGGACGTTCGCGATCGGTAGCGCCTCGCGCGCGCTCGTCGACGCCTACAAGCGATGCCGGTACTACCTCGACGCGGCGATCGAGCTGATCCGCCCCGGCGCCACCACCGGCGAGGTTGCGGCGGTCTGGCCGCGGGCGCAGGAGTTCGGATTCCCCGACGAGGAGGCCGCGTTCGCGCTCCAGTTCGGCCACGGCGTCGGGCTCTCGATCTGGGAGAAGCCGGTCTTCAGCCGCCTCGTCTCGCTCGATCACCCGGAGGTGATCAAGGAGGGGATGGTGTTCGCGCTCGAGACGTTCTGGCCCGCCTCCGACGGCTGGTCGGCCGCCCGGATCGAGGAGCAGCTGGTGGTCACCGCCGACGGCTGCGAGGTGATCACGCGTTTCCCCGCAGAGGACCTCGTGATCGCCGGCAAGCCGTACTACACGGTCGGCGGCAGCCTGCCGCTGGAGCGCGACCCGCAGTCCAACCGCAACACCGAGCTCGACGCCGCGGCGCAGGAGGCGACCGTCAAGCCCGGCGCCGATCTGGAGCAGCCCGCGCTGGGGTAGCGCGGACCGGCGGTGGCCGCCCCGCCAGCGCCCGCCACAGCTTCTCGGGCTGGTAGGGAGGGTCGACGTGCTGCCCGCCCAACGCATCCGCGACCGCGTTGGCGACCGCGGGCAGCGTTCCGATCGTCCCGCCCTCCCCCACTCCCTTGGCGCCGAGCGGATTGCGCGGCGACGGGCTGGTGACCTCGGCGATCGCGATCTCGGGCACGTCGCCGGCGGTCAGCAGACCGTAGTCGACGAACGTAGCCGTGCGGAGCTGGCCGTCGTCGTCGTAAACCGCCTCCTCGAGCACGCACTCGCCCAACCCCTGGACGGCTCCACCGACAATCTGGCCGTGGGCGAGCAGCGGATTGATGATCGTTCCGGCATCGTCGACAGCGACCACGCGGCGAACCGTGAGCTTCCCGGTGGCGGCGTCGATCTCCACCGCCGCCGCGTAGGCGCCGGACGCGAACACGAGCTCCGAATCGAAACGCGCCGTCGCGGCAAGCCCGTCCTCCGGGCCGTCACGCTGCCGCTCCGGGTCGTGCGCGAACCGGGCAAGCTCTACCCAGTCGATCGCACGCTCGCCGGCGCGGAAGCGGCCGCCGGCGAACTCGACCTCGCCGGCCGCGACGCCGAGGACAGACGCCGCCAGCGCCCGGCCCTGCTCGATCAGTTGCTCGAGCGCCCGCACGACGGCCGAACCGGCAACCGCCGTCGAGCGGCCGCCAAACGTCCCCACGCCCGGGGGCACCTGGTCACTGTCGCCGAAACGCATCACGATCCGCTCCATCGCGACGCCCAACCGATCGGCCGCGATCTGCGCGAACGTGGTGTCGTGGCCCTGGCCGTGGGGCGACGCGCTGCTGGCGATCACGACCCTCCCATCCGGCTCGAGCACGGCCGTGGCGCTCTCCCACTGGCCCGCCGCACGCTCGACGTAGAGGCCGATTCCGGTGCCGGTGCGCGTTGAGTCCGTCGGGGGATCAACCGGGCCGATCAGCTCGACCGCGGTCTCGAGACAGCGCTCATAGTCGCCCGAGTCATAGCTCAGCCCGAGGGGCGTCTCGTGGGGGAAGCGCCTGATCAGGTTGCGCCGCCGGAGCTCGACGCGGTCGACGCCGAGCTCGCGGGCGGAGTCGTCGACCAGCCGCTCGAGCAGGTAGGCGGCGTCCGGCCGTCCCGCCCCGCGATAGGGACCGGTCGGAACCTTGTTCGTGCGCCTGCCGGTGACGGAGACCGACGCCGCCGCGATGTCGTAGCACCCGGTGATGAGCATTCCCGCCGTGTGGGGTGGGATCGCCGTGGTCGGGAGCAGGTACGCACCGAGATCGGCCAGGAGCTCGGCTCGAAGCCCGAGCATGCGCCCGTCGGCGTCGAGCGCCAGCTCGAGCTCGCCCTCGATTCCCCGTCCCTGGTAGGCGGCAAGAAAGTTCTCCGTCCGCTCCTCGACCCATTTCACCGGACATCCGAGGTCGATCGCCGCGATCGCCGCGACCGCGGCCTCGGCCGGGATCACTCCTTTGCTGCCGAAGGCGCCGCCGACGTCGGGAATGATCACGCGGATCCGCTGCTCGTCGAGCCCGAGGATGTGGCTGAGCTGGGCCCTGGGCCGATGCGTGTCCTGCATCGAGCACCACACGGTCAACCGATCACGGCGGGGATCATGTTCCACCAGAGCTCCGCGTGGCTCGATCGGAGCGGCCACCACCCGCGGCAGTGCGTAGCGTCCGCTCACGACATGGGCGGCGGCGGCGAACGCGCCGGCGACGTCGCCGCCGGTCCGCGACCAGCGCATCAGCTCGACGTCGGAAGCACCTGGCTCGATCACGGGCTCGCGCGGTTCGTAGTCGACCTCCACCAGCTCCGCCGCGTCGACGGCGAGCGCCCGCGAAGCGGCGATCACGGCGACGACCGGCTGACCCACGTAGCGGACCTCGTCCGCGGCGAGGATCGGGTGCGGCTCGTCGGCCAGCTCGACTCCCGGCGGGGCATGAAGTGCGAACGGCCGGACCCGGTCGCGGAGGTCCTTCGCGGTGATCACCGCCAGCAGCCCGGGAACGTCGCCCGGCTTGCGGATCGCGGTGATCGCCGCGTGCGCCTGATGGGAGCGCACGAACGCGGCATATGCGATTCCGGACCGCCCGATGTCATCGATGTAGCGAGCCTCTCCGCGGACCATCGGGATGTCCTCTCGCCGCGGCAGCGGCCGTCCGACGAAGCTCACGCCAGGCGATCCCGCATCCAGTCGGCGACCAGCGGCCGGTATTTGAACGGAATGTTGTTGCAGACGTGCGTCCCGTCGTCGTAAAGCACCCACTCGCTGGCGGGGACTTCGGCGGCGATCCGCTCCGTCTGCTGCCAGGGGACGATCCGATCGAGCCTGCCGGTCACCACCAGGCAGGGCTGCCGCACCAGCTCCGCCACCCCGGCCAGGCTCAGCTTCGCGGCGCGCTCCCGCGCGTCGTCGGGATCCGCGGCACCGCTGTGGTGGGTGAATGCCTCGCGCGTGAGCGAGGGCATCGAGTCCCAGTTCGCCGACATGTCGTACGGCCCGCTGATGCCGGCCACGGCCTTGAGCCGCGGCTCGAACGCGGCGGCGCGCACGACGTAGTAGCCGCCGAGGCTGACTCCCGCCGCTCCCACCCGCTCCATGTCGAGACCTTCGTGGCCCGCGAGCACCTCCAGGATCGCCGCGACCGCGACCTCGTAGTCGTGGCGGATCGACATCCTGAAACCCGTTTCGCCCTGCCCCGGGCCGTCGAGCGAGAGCGTGGCCATCCCGCGGCGCAGGAACACGGTCTCCCACCGGAAGAACTCCTCCTTGGCCGAGTCGAGTCCTGGGATCAGGACCACCAGCGGCGCCGGGTCGGGCTCGGAGGGCCGGCGCAGGTTCGCGACGATCATGCCGCCGTCGAGCTCGGCCTCGATCCGCTGCGCCGTCGGGTCGAGCAGGGCGTGCGCGTCGTACAGCGCGCGCACCGCAGCTTCGGTCGCGCGGCGGTTGCGCTCGGGCTCGCGCACCCACACGAACTTCGCGAAGTGGTAGCCGACGGCCGCCCTGCAGGAACGCCTCCCCGGCGCTCCGGAGGCGTCCCGCGTCACGCGCCGCGATGGCGAGCAAGCGGTGAACCTCGGCCGTCGCGATCCAGGCGTCGAGCCACTCGTCCCAACGCTCGATCTCCGCAGTGGTGCGGATGAAGTCGTTGAAATCGACTCCGTTGGCGATCAGCCGGGGAGCCCAGTTGTCGATCGCTGCCTGGACGCGGGCGTCGGGCATTCGTTTACCCAGCCACAAGGGCGAGCAGGCGCTCGGCGTTCCCGCCCAGGAGCGCCGCCTCCTCCGCGGCGTCGAGCCCGGCAGCACGAACCGTCCCGACCGGATCCGGATCGGCCATGTCGAAGGGGTAGTCCGAGCCGAGCAGCACCCGGTCGGCACCGACGGCCTCGACGAGCGCCGCCAGCACGGCCGGGTCGTGGGTGATCGAGTCGAACAGAAACCGCCGGATCGACCGATCCGCCGGTTCGCGGAGCTCGCCGCCCGCGGCCGCGACCGCCTCGTGGCCCCTCCGGAGCCGGCCTCGCAGGCTCACGATCGCGCCGCCGCCATGCGCCAGCAGCACGTTCAGACCCGGGTGCCGCTCCATCACGCCGCCCAGCACCATGTGCGCCGCCGCGAGCGTGGTCTCCATCGGGTTCCCCACCAGGTTGTGCAGGTAGTGCTCGCCGAACGCGGGCTCCGAGAACCCTCGCGTCGTGGGGTGCACGAACACCAGCGCTCGGCTGCGCTCGGCGGCCGCCCAGAACGGCTCGAAGCGCGGATCGCCGAGGTAGATGCCCGCGACGCTCGCGGTTACCTCGACCCCGGCGAAAATCCCCATCGCCATCAGCGCCTCGAGCTCGGTCGCAGCGAGGCCGGGGTCCTGGAGCGGCACCGCCCCGAGCACGCTGACCCGGTCGGGATGCTCGCGGTGCAGACGTGCCAGGCCCTGATTCTGCAGCCGGCAGCGGCGCAGGCCCTCCGCCGCGTCGACGTCGTAGAACAGCAGCGCGACCCAGGGGCAGAGCAGGACCCGGTCGATCCCGGCGCGCGCCTCGACCGCGAGGATTCGATCGAGCTCGACGAACTCGTGGCTGACCGAGCTGACCGTCCGCCCCGCGAGCTCGACCACCTGGCGAGAATCCACGCGGCGGACGCTGGGGCGCCATCGCTCGCCGGGCGCGGCGTCTCGGAGCAGCTCCGGCACGATCACGTGCGCGTGCGCGTCGATCGCCGTCATGGCCGCCGCGGCGGCGCCGTCGAACCCCTCACCACCAGCGTCGGCTCGAGCAGGATCTCCCGGACGGTCTGCGAGCCCCCGCTCAGCCGCTCGAGCAGCAGATCCGCGGCCACCTTGCCGATCTCCCGCTGCGGTACCCGCACCGAGGTCAGCGGTGGGCGCAGCCGGTCGAGGAACGGCATGTCGTTGAAGCCGACGATCGAGACGTCGTCGGGGCAGCGGAGCCCCCGGGCCTCGAGCGCGTCGTAGCAGCCGATCGCGAGCAGGTCGTTCGCCGCGACGATCGCGGTCAGGTCGGGCGCCACGTCGAGCAGCTCGGTGCACGCGGCGGCTCCCTCCTCCTCGGTGAACGCCGCGGCGAAGCAAACGTGCTCGTCGGGTACCTCGATCCCCGCGGACCGCATCGCCTCGAGGAACCCGAGGTAGCGGCGGTGGCCGGTCGACAGGTTCTGGGGGCCGGCGACATGCCCGATGCGTGTGTGCCCGAGCTCGATCACGTGGCCGACCGCGAGCCGGATGCCCCGACGGTCATCGACCGCCACGGCCGGCACGCGGGCGTCCTCGAAGCTGCGGTTGACGAGCACGAGCGGTGTGCTCCGCGACGCCAGCTCGGCCAGCAGCTCCCGGTCGAGTCGCGCGGTCGCGGAGATGAAACCGTCGACCTGCCGCGAGCCCATCGCCTCGAGATGACTGCGCTCGCGCTCGGGATCGTTGTCGGTGTTGACGATCAGCGAGGTGTAGCCGGCGTCCTCGAGGCGATCCTCGATCCCGCGCAGGATCGGCGGGAACAGCGGGTTCGTGATGTCGGGGATCAGCACCCCGATCGTGTGCGAACGGCTCGTCTTCAGGCCGCGCGCGATCCGGTTCGGCCGGTAGCCGAGCCGCTCGGCCGCCTCGATCACGCGCTCTGCCGTCTCCGGGTTGACGAGCGCTCGGGTGTCGGTGTTGAGCGCGCGCGAGACGGTCCCGGGATGTACCTTCGCGGCCCGGGCGACGTCGCGAATCGTGACCGGTGCTCGCCCGCCCGACATCAGCCGCTCATCAGCGGGGGGCGGACCTCAGCGGCTGCCTGCCTGCACGGGACGGGCACCGGCCATCACCTCCCGTGGGTCGTGTCCGAGGTCGGAGAGCATCACGATTGCGGCATTGCGTCCCGGTGCACCGGTGACCGAGCCACCCGGGTGCGTGGTGCCGCCGGTCTGGTAGAGGCCGCGGATCGGCATCCGGTGCTGGGCCCAGCCGGGGGCCGGGCGCAGCGAGCCGCTGTGGGCCAGCGAGCGATCGCCCCCGTGGAACGTGCCGCGCCACATGTGCGAGTTGGATCGCTCCAGGTCGGGCGGGGCGACGATCAGCTGCGCGAGGATCTTCTCGTCGGTCAGGTTCGGCGCGGCGCGGCGCAGGTGGCCGAGATGGATTCCCGCGATCTCCTCGCGCAGCTGCTCCCACCGCTCGGGGCCCCCGCCCGGATCGTACGGCTGCATCCCCAGCACCTTGACCGTGTGTCGCCCCTCCGGCGCCCGCGAAGGGTCGGCGATCGTCGGGGTCGGGAACAGCAGCCACGCGCCGTCGCGCACGAGGCGCCCCTCCTTCACGTCGCGCCCCATCCGCACGATCTGCTCCGGCCATCCGGCGACCCCGGCCGACACCGAGGTCAACTCGCCGCCGTCGCGCGACGGATACCGCGGCGGCTCGGTCGTCGCGTAGTGCGCCGCGAACGCCGCGGTGCCGGCGTCGTAGGTATCGACGCCGTACATGAAGTCCTCTCCCCAGAGCTCGGGCGGCGCCATCTTGACCAGGTCCTTGACGTGAATCGTCGACAGCACGGCGTGCTCGGCGAGATGGTGCTCGCCGTCCGCCGTCCGGACGCCGGCGCAGCGGCCGTGCTCCAGCACGAGACCGACCACGTTCCGATCGCACAGCACCTCGCCGCCCCCGCTCTCGATCACCTCCACGAGCGCCCGCACCAGCTCGCCGGAGCCGCCGCGGGGGATCGTCCAGCTCCGGCGCTGGCGGCCGAACACGATCGAATACGCGAGCGGGCCGGAACCCGCCGAGTCGACCGGCTGTCCCGTCTGGAACGCCATCCACAACATGAACGACCGCACGTGGTCGCTCGCGAACTCGTGGCGAACCACGTCCCAGGCGCTCAGCGCCGCGCGGCGCAGCCACCGGTTCGCGCCGGGTCGACCGGCCAGCAGCTCGCCGAAGCTCGGCCCGAACCCCACCGGCGTGAAGCGCTGGCGCGCGAACACGTCCTTGACGGCGTCGTACTCCGCGAGCAGCCTCCGGTAGGCATCCGCGTCGGCCTCGTCGAAACGGGCGATCTCCTCGCACGTGCGATCGACGTCGAGCCACATCGTCAGCGATTCGCCGTCGGGGAACACGACGTGGCCCACCGGGTCCGGCTCGATGTAGCTGAGCCCGTGCTCGGAGATCAGCCCGAGCTCGTCGTCGACGAGCAGCGGGTTGGTCTGAATCAGCGTGTGGCCGGTCGAGCACGAATCGAGCGTGTACCCCGGCAGCAGGGACTCCTCCGAGGCAACCCCGCCCCCGGGGATCGGCCGCGCGTCGAGCACCCGACAGCGATATCCGGCCCGTGTCAGATAGGCGGCGGCGATCAGGCTGTTGTGGCCCGCTCCGGCGACGACCACGTCGACGGTCATGGCGCCGCCGCCGGTGAGGCCGTGTCCGCCGACACGGCGCCTCCGAGGTACAGCGCCCCGATCTCAGGATGCTCGAGCACCTCGCGCCCGGAGCCGCTGAGCCGCACCGTCCCATTCTCGAGCACGACGCCGTGCGAGCTCAGCTTCAGCCCCGCGCGCGCGTTCTGCTCGACGAGCAGGACCGTCTTCCCCTGGCGTTGCATCGGTCTCGATCATCTCGAACACGATCTGGCGAATCTGCGGATCGAGTCCCATCGACGGCTCGTCGAGGATGATCATCGCGGGATCGAGCATCAGACACCGTGCGAACTCGACCAGGCGCTGCTGGCCGCCGGAGAGGCTCGCCGCCTTCTCGTCGGCGCGCTCGCGAACGATCGGGTACAGCTCCTCGACCGCCTCCAGGCGCTTGCGCACGAGCGTCGAGTCGTTGATCGTGAACCCGCCCATCTCGACGTTCTCGCGAACCGTCATCTGCGGGAACAGGCTGTGCGCCTGCGGGACGTGGGCGATCCCCAGATCCAGGATTCGCCGGGGTGAGAGCCCCGAGATCACACGGCCCTGGAACCGGATCTCGCCCTGGCGGGCCCTGAGCAGGCCGCTGATCGTCGCCAGCAGCGTCGACTTGCCGGCCCCGTTCGGGCCGACGACACACGTGATGCCACTCTCAGGCACGTCGAACGAGACCTGCTTGAGGATGTCGCCGCCGCCGTAGCCCGCGGTCACGCCCCGGATGCTCAGCAGCGGCTCGGGACCACCGAGCCTGACCGGGGGTTTGATAACCGAGCGCGGCGCGTGCGCGGCGAGCTCGTCGCCGCGGTGTGCCGGCGGTGCGGCGGACGGCCGTGGCGCCTGCGCCGAGGGTTGATGCTCTGCCTCCTCGGCCAGCTCTCGCTGCGTGGCAGGGTCATCCTCGCCGCCGAGGTAGGCGTCGAGTACCGCGGGGTTGGCGCGCACCTCCTCGGGAGTGCCGGAGACCAGCGGAGTGCCCTGGCTGAGCACGGTCACCTGGTGACAGAGGCTCATCACGAACTCCATGTTGTGCTCCACCACGAGGAACGTCTTGCCGGCCCTGTTGAGCTCCCTGATCCGGTCCGCGAGGTGCTCGATCAGCGTCGGGTTGACCCCCCCGGCGGGCTCGTCGAGCAGCAGCACATCGGGGTCGGCCACCAGCAGTGAGGCAAGCTCGAGCAGCTTGCGCTGCCCGTAGGAGAGCGTGCCCGCGGGTTCGTCCGCCAGCCGTGTGATCCCGACGTAGTCGAGCAGCTCCATCGCGCGCCGGCGCTCGGCGGCGGAGCCCGCGATTCGCAACACGCTCCGAAGCCAGCCCTGTTCGCGCTGGGTGGCGACGAGCATGTTCTCGAGCACCGTCATCCGCGCGAAGATCCTCGTCAGCTGAAAGGTGCGGCCGATGCCGAGTCCGAACACGCGGTCCGGCGGGGCGTTGGTGATCTCGGTGTCCCTGAAGCGAACCGCACCCTGCTGGATCCGCTCGTAGCCGGTGATCACGTTGAACAGCGTCGTCTTGCCCGAGCCGTTGGGGCCGATCAGGCCGTGGATCGCGCCCTCGCGCAGGTTCAGATGGGCATCCGCGAGCGCCTGCACCCCGCCGTAGCGCTTCGAAACGCCTGAGACCTCGAGCAGGTCGCTCATCGGGCCACCCCCGCGACGCCGCCGCGAACCGCCTGCTCTCGGGGTGTGTCCTCCGTGCCTCCGGCGCGCTTCGCTCGCCGGTCCCTGATCCACTGGCTGATCGTCGGGATCACCCCGCGTGGTAGTAGCAGGATCACCGCCAGGAACAGGACCCCGTAGGCGATCAGGTAGGTCCCGGTCCCGGAGAAACGCTGGGTCAGATACTGCTGCATCGACTCGAGAACGAGCGCACCAAGCAGCGGGCCGGTCAGCGTGCCGATGCCACCGAGGAATCCCATCAGGGCGAGCGAGATGTCGAACAGTGGATCGAACGCGAACTGCGGAAAGATCTGGCCGACGAAGTAGAAGTACAGGCCGCCGACCATCCCGATCGGTAAGGCCGAGATGACGAACGCGCTCAGCTTGACGCGTCCGGTCTTGACTCCCATGCCGCGCGCACGATCCTCGTCGTCGCGGATCGCGAGCAGCTGCAGGCCGAAACGTGAGCGGCGAACGGCCCACGACAGCGCGACCGTCAGCACGAGGATCACCAGCGCCACGTAATAGAACGGGTTGTTGTAGTTCGCCACCGAGAACGGCGCGAACGGCAGCAGGATCCCGGACGTGCCGCCCGTGAACGGGAGGTTGAACGCGGCCAGCTGGAAGATGAAGAAGATCGCGATCGTGATCACGACGAACGTGTGGCGGCGGACGCGTAGGGCGATCAGTCCCACCGGGATCGCGATCGCCGCGGCGACCAACCCCCCGAACGGCAGCAGCGCGAACACGGCCCAGCCGCCCTTGACGTGCCAGTCCCGTGCCGCGAGCGCGACCGCGTAGCCGCCGCAGCCGAAGAACACCGCGTGGCCCAGCGCCAGGTAGCCCGAGTAGCCGCTGAAGATGTTCCAGGCCGTGGTCGCCACCATGAAGATCAGCGTGAACACGGCGATCGAGGTCGCGGCCGGATCGGTGACCACGACCGGGAACAGGGCAAACACGGCCAGCCGCGAGCGCGACCGCGCCCGCGGTGCTCGCCCGCCGGAGGCCGGCGCTCATTGCGCCCGCACGGCCGATGACCCGAACAGACCCTGCGGCCTGATCGAGAGCACGAGCACGAGCGCCGCGAAGAACACCAGCGGCGCCCACGTCGGCGACCACGCCACCGCGACCACGTCGTTGATCACCAGCAGCAGGATCGCGGCGGCCATCGCCCCGCCGATGCTGCCCAGACCCCCAAGGATCACGATCGCGAGCAGCCGCGAGATCAGGTCGTATCCGCTGTTGGGGTTGAACGCGTTGGTCGCGCCGAACACCATGCCGCCGACCGCGGTGACGGCCACGCCGATCCCCACGGAGATCGTCCGCGTGCGGTTGACGTTGATCCCGATCAGGTCCGCGGCGGTCCGGTTCTGAAGCGACGCGCGGACTGCGCGCCCGAACTTCGTGCGGTACAGCATCCAGTACAGGGCCACCATCAGGGCGATCGCCAGCCCGAAGCCGATCAGGTAGATGTAGGGCAGATAGAAGCCGAACACATACACCGACTGGTCCACGTAGGAGGCGTGGAGCTGCACGTAGTCGACCCCGTAGATCGCGCTGAGGACGCCCTCGATCAGGATCGCGACCGCGAACGTGACCAGGATCGACATGCCGGTCCGGTCCTGTTCGCGCAGCCGCCGCATGAAGAAGAACTCGAGCGCGACCCCGAGCAAGAACATCGCCGGCACCGTGATCAGCAGCCCAGGGATCAGTCCGATGCCGAGGTGGGTTGAGATCGAGTAGCTCAGGTACGCGCCGAGCACGACCATGACGCCCTGGGCGATGTTGATGATGTCCATCACGCCGAAGATCAGCGTCAGGCCGGCGGCCATCAGCGCGTAGACGCCGCCCGTCAGGATCCCGTCGACGATCGCCTGCAGCAGGGCTGTGCCCGACACCCCTGCGTTACCCCTTCCAGTTGGGCTTCGGGTACGTCGGCGGCTTGCTGCCTGCCGTCGACGTGGGGATGGTTTGCAAGAGCGTCCCGTTCTGCCACTGGAAGGTCAGCGTCTTCCCGGCGGTGTTCTCGCCGAGCGCGTTGAACGTCACCGGTCCCTGGACGCTGTCGAGCGTCGCGCCGCTGTGGAGATAGGCGATGATCTTGCTGTTGTCGATGCTGTGCGTGGCGGCGACGGCCTGGGCCATCGTCTGGCCGACCGCGTACGCCTCGGCGACGTCGGCGTTCACGTCCGACGGACTGCCGCCGTACTTGGCGATGTACGCCTTGACCATCGCCTGGCTGTCCGCCTTCTGGAAGCCGGGATACCAGCCGTTCGGGACGAAGATGCCGTTCTCGTTGCCCTGGCCGACGGCCTTCACGAACGTGGCCCCCTGGTCCGGTCCGGCCGTTGCGATGAACGCCTTGGGGTTGTAGTGCTGCTGGATGAAGGTGTGAACGAACGCGGAAACCGTCGGCACGTCGACCGACCCGAGCACGAACGCATCGGCGTGGGTCGTGGCGACCTGGCCGGCGATCGGCGTGTAGTCGGCCGCCTCCGCTGGAAACACCTTGGAGTAGACGGTCTTGACACCGGCGGCCTGGAGGATGCTCTGGGCCGCCGGGATCTGCGGCGAGGTGAACGGATCGTCGACGGTCGCGTAGGCAGCCGTCTTCGGGCGCTGGCTGGACGGCAGCGAGGCGACCCACTGCGCCCACGTGACGAGGTTGAGCTTGACCGGAACCGAGACGTCAAACACATTGTGCAGCCCCTGCGTGAAAACGGCCGGGGCCCCACCCGCGCCTTCGATGAACGCGTAGCCGTACCTGGCCGCCACCCGCGCCGACGGCGCGGTCAGCAGCGTCGAGAACGGGCCGAACACCAGCGGAACCTTGTCGGAGCCGATCAGCGTCTGGTAGTTCGTGACCACCTGCGCCGGGCTCGAAGCGTCGGACACGATCTTCAGCTGGACCTTGTGGCCCAGCAGCCCGCCCTTGGCGTTCTGGTCCTGGGCCCAGAGCTGATAGCCCTTCTCGAACGCCTGGCCGTCGGCTGCGAAGTCGCCCGAAAGCGAGAGCGAAGTTCCGATCGTGATCGGGCTCCCCGAAGCGGCGCCCCCGGTGCTGGCGGTGCCGGTGGCGCTGCTGCTGGTGCTGCTCGAGCTGCCGCAAGCAGCGACCAGCGCAACCGCGCCAACAGCGAGCCCCGCCATCACGCAACTGCGAAAGATCTTCATCGCCCTCTCCTCACCTCGGATATGCCTGCCGCTCGGAAATGCCTGCCGCCACGACGAGTTATGGCGCCTGGTCGTCGGCGTGCTCGTCGGTGCCGAGCAAGCGCTTACGCGCTGTGCTGCAATCGTTTGCAGGACCGTAATGCGGCCGGGCGCGCGTGTCAACTGCAAACGTGTGCATCGTGTTAAGGCGCCGACCGCGGGGCCGCCTACGATCCACGTTCGATGGCTCGCCCCGCGTCGCCCGAGGCCCCGTCCGCTCTGCACGGTCTCCGCGTTCTCGATCTCTCCCGGGTCCTGGCCGGCCCATTCGCGACGATGATGCTGGGCGATCTCGGGGCCGAGATCGTGAAGATCGAACGTCCAGGTGTGGGCGATGAGACCCGGACGTGGATGCCGCCGCGCGACGACCGCGGTGAGGCCACCTACTTCCAGGCGGTCAACCGCAACAAGCGCAGCCTCGCGCTCGACCTCAAGGACGAGCGCGACTTCTCCCGCGTCCGCTCGCTGGCGGTTTCGTCCGACGTCCTGATCGAGAACTTCCGCCCCGGGCTGCTCGATGACCTCGGGCTCGGCTACGACGATCTCCGGGCCGATAACCCGTCGCTGATCTACTGCTCGATCACCGGCTTCGGCCGGGGCGCGGGTGCCGAGCTGCCGGGATACGACCTGCTGGTGCAGGCGATGGGCGGTCTGATGAGCGTCACCGGCCCGGCCGACGGCGGGCCCGAGAAGGTGGGAGTCGCGCTCGTCGACGTGCTTGCCGGCCTGTTCGCGACCGTCGGGATTCTCGCGGCGCTGCGCCACCGCGACCGCACGGGCGAAGGCCAGCGCGTCGAGATCGACCTGCTGTCCTCGCTCCTGGCCGCGCTCGTCAATCAGGGGTCGGCGTACACGATCGCCGGCGTCGTGCCCAGCCGCCTCGGCAACGAGCACCCGAGCATCGCGCCGTACGCGCTGTTCGCGACAGGGGATGGCGAGCTCGTGCTCGCGGTCGGAAACGATCGTCAGTTCGCGGCGCTCTGTGGGGTGCTCGGCGTGCCCGAGCTGGCAGCGAGCGAGCGCTACACCACGAACGAGCTGCGCGCTCGCAACCGCGAGGCGCTGCGCGCAGATCTCGAGCGAGCGCTCGCGCGGCGGCCGGCGCGTGACTGGGCCGAGAAGTTGACCGCCGCGCGGGTACCGGCCGGGGTGGTCAATGACGTCGGCGCGGCCTTCGGGTTCGCCGCGTCGCTCGGGCTGAACCCGGTGGTGGACGTTCCGCGTGCGGACGGCGACGGGTCCGTGCCCCTCACTCGGAACCCGATCGGTCTGTCGGCGACGCCGCCCAGCTACAGGATGGCGCCGCCGCCGCTGGGCGAGTGAGAAGGTAGTCGCGCGATGCGCCTGCCGGCCGAATGGGAGCCCCAAGAGCGGACGTTGATGGGGTGGCCGTGCCGGCTGGAGCTGTGGGGAGAGACGATCGACCGGGCGCGCGCGGAGTATGCGGCCACCGCCAACGCGATCGCGGATTTCGAGCCGGTCACGATGCTCGCGAATCCCGGCGCGGACGCCGCGCGGGCCCGCGCGATGTGTGCCGACTCCGTCGAAGTCGTCGAGCTGCCGCTCGACGACTCGTGGCTGCGCGACTGCGGGCCGATCTACGTGCGCGACGACGCGGGCGGCCGGATCGCGGTCCACTTCCGCTTCAACGCGTGGGGCGAGAAGTTCTCCGGGTGGGAGCGGGATGCCGCGGCCGGGCGCCTCGCCGCGGAGGCGCTCGGAGACGAGGTCATCAGCGCGCCGATCGTGCTCGAGGGCGGCTCGGTCCTCTCTGACGGCGCCGGCACGCTGCTGACGACCGAGCAGTGCCTCCTGCACCCCAACCGGAATCCGTCGCTCGACCGCGCGGAGATCGAAGCGGTTCTGATCGAGTTCCTCGGCGTGGATCGGATCGTGTGGCTCGGTCGCGGCTTGATCGAGGACCGCGACACCGACGGCCACGTCGACCTGATCGCGTCGTTCACCGGACCGCGGCGGGCGCTGCTCCAGACCGTCCCGGCCGACAATGTGAACCGTGCCAACTGTGAGGACAACCTTCGCCGCCTCGAGGACGCGGAGATCGACGTCATCGATTTCCCGTTCCTCCCGTACGCCGAGGTGGCCGGCGAGACCGTCGCGGTCAGCTATCTCAACTTCTACGTCTGCAACGGCGCGGTGATCGTACCCGTGTCGGGAGCCCGGACGGATTCCGACGCGCTCGGGCTGATCGGGCAAGCGTTCCCGGACCGTGAGGTCGTCGCCGTTCCGGGGGTCGTGTTGGCGTACGGTGGCGGAGGGCCGCACTGCATCACGCAACAGGTACCGGTTCGCGATGGCTGACACACCGAGGCTGCTGACCGCTTTTCCACCGCCGGAGTCGCCAGCTCGGACGAGGCCGGCGGAGCGCGCGCCGCTCCGCGTCGGGCTGGTACAGGAGCGCTGGCACCCGGATCCCGAGGAGCACCAGGCGGCGCTCGCCGCCGGGATCCGGATCGCCGCGGGCGAGGGCGCCCGGATCGTATGCCTCCAGGAGCTGACCCTGTCGCGGTACTTCGCGATCTCGCCTGATGGGCCGGCGGCGGCCGGCGTCCTACCCGAGGAGTTGACGTTGGGCCCAACGTTCTCGTTCGCGCGACGGCTGGCCGCGGAGGCCGCCGTCTATGTACACGCGTCGCTCTATGAGCGCGCCGATGCCGCAGACGGGCTGGGGTACAACACCGCAATCGTGGTCGCGCCGGACGGGCGTCTCGTTTCGAGGACGCGGAAGCTCCACATCCCCGTGACCGCCGGGTATCACGAGGACCGCTACTTCCGTCCGGGGCCGGCGGCCGACGCGTTCGGAGTGATCGAGCTCGACTATGGGACGGATGCCGCCCGGATGGGGTGCCCGACCTGTTGGGACCAGTGGTTCCCGGAGCTCGCGCGCGCCTACTCGCTCGAGGGCGCCGAGGTGCTGATCTACCCGACGGCGATCGGCTCGGAGCCCGACCATCCCGAGTTCGACACCCAGCCGCTCTGGCAGCAGGTGATCGTCGCCAACGGAGTCGCGAACGGCACGTTCATGGTCGCGGTCAACCGCATCGGGGTCGAACCCCCGATCACGTTCTACGGCTCGAGCTTCATCTCCGACCCGTACGGCCGTGTGCTCGTCCAGGCGCCCCGCGACGAGCCGGCGGTCCTCGTCGCGGACCTCGACCTCGATCAGCGCCGCGACTGGCTCGAGCTGTTCCCGTTCCTGACCACGCGCCGACCGGAGGCGTACGGCTCGCTGATCAGGCCAGGGTGAACGCTGGTCCGCACGAACTCGGCTCCGGCAGCAACCGGTCGACGAGCGCGAGCGCAGGACGGTCCTTGAAGATCTCCTGGACGTCGGGCCGGTAGAGGATCAGCGCGAGGCTGGGGGCGATCATGAGGTCGGCGACGTTGAGCTCGTCCCCTCCGAGCACGCCCGCGGCGATCCAGGCGTCAACTCGATCGAGCATCGCCGGCAGCTGCTCGACCAGCTCCCTGTCTCCGGCCGGTCTGCTGGCGAACACCAGCCGGCCGATCCACGGGGCGATCAGCCGCCGTGCGCGCTCCTGTCGATAGAGCAGCGCGCCGATTCTCCCGTCACCCGACAGCTTGCTCATCTTGACCGGGTCCTGGAGGACCGCGCTGAAGATGATCCGGCGCGCCTCCATCTGCAACTCGCCATTCGCCCAGCGCTCGGCCTCCTCGACCCTCGCTCGCTGCTCCGGATCGGCCGGCAGCAGGGCCGGCTCCGGACGTTGGTCGTCGAGGTACCGGGCGATCCGGTAGTTGGTCGAAATCTTCCTGTCGCCGTCGGCGAGTCCGGGCACGGTGCCGAACGAGTCGCCCATCCGCAGCGCGAGTGGTCGCTTGCCGCCCGCGGCTCGCGTCTGGCCACCGGCGTCGAATCCGTGCAAACGCACCATCGTCGCGTGGGTGAGCGTGATGAACTCGACCCGCCGATACGGCACTTCCTTGAGGTCGAGCATCAGCATCGCCGCGCGGCACGCATGCGACCCGGGGATCACGTAGAGCTTGTACATCCCGCGCTAGCTCTACCAGACTCGAGCCGGCCGGTGGGCGCTATCCCTCGATCTTGCCGGGAGGACCGCCGAGCGCCTTGATCAGCGCCGAGAACTTCTTGCCGGGCCCGCTCGGGATGTTGTCCGCATCGTTCCCCGCGTTCCAGCGGTGGGTCGCCGCCGCGTACGAGGTCGTGTTGGTTCCGGCGCCCCAACCGATCTCGATGCCGGACCCGGACTGCGGGATGATCGTCGCCACGGCCTGACCGGCGAGCAGCGTGTCGCCGACCCGCAGCCCCGGCTCGGGCGTCACCCCCTCGGCGTAGTAGACATGGCAGCCCGCATCGGGGCCGTCGAGCAGCCGGTACTCGATGAATGCTCCCGGCCATCCCGTCCCTGCGGTTGCGACGTGTGTCACCCGGCCGGTGCCGATCGCGACCAGCGATCCCGATCCCGCGTAGTCGACGCCCTGGTCGATCCGTTCGGGCGTGACCTTCGTGCCGGTCAACGGATTCACGTAGCCGGAGATGGCGGTCGGGACGACCATCGGGCAGGCCTTCTTCCGGATCAACCCCGCCCCCGGTGAGATCGGTCCGTCCTGGCGCGTCTTGGCGTAACCCGGCGGCCGGATCACCACGTTGGCCGATGCCGAGGAGACCTGGGGCGCGCGGCCATCGAGCACCAGCAGGACCAGACCCAAGAGCAGCGCCAACCCGACGACGGGACTCGCGCGCAGGGCCAGCTTGGACCGCCGCTTCAGGACCCGGCGTTGGCGGCGGGGCCTGGGCGCCGGTGGCGACTCGAGGACTCGCCGCTTGGGGGCGCGGGCATGCTCCTTCGGGGCGTGGGCGGGCTCCTTCGGGGCGCGCGCGGGCTCCTTCGGGACGCGCGCACGTTTCTTCGGAGCGCGAACACGCTCCTTGGGGGCGCGGGCACGCCGCGTGCCCCGCCGATCTTCCCCGGCTCTGCGGGCGCGCGAGCGCTCAAGCGATTCTCGCCACAGATCGTCCTGGGCGAGGTCACGGACGGTCTCCACAAGTCTCCTGTGAATCTGCCTCGAGAGCCTGCGGAGTTAGCTGACGGGCTCGCGCTTCGCGCTACGCCGCAGTGTCGCGGCGATTCGCCCCATGCGATCGTCTCGCAAGTGGGTCCCCCGCTCGCCGTCCCGCTGACGGTCCGGCGACTCGGCTCGTTATGTGAAGCGGCACCGTATCACGGTGATGCACGGGCATTCGGCAGGTACCGAGCACCCGCTCAGTGGATCCCGGCCAAGCCCTGCCGCGACGGACACACACCGAGCTGCACCTGCACGGTCGTCGGCATCGAGTCGACCGGGCACCGATACTGAACGGCGTCCAGCACCCGGTACCAGGCGCCCGCGTAGCGGCGGAAGATCGCCGTCGGCGCCCAGGTGTAGCGGCCGCAGGCGAACGTGCGGCTGAAGTCGGCCCGGGCGTAGTCGCGGTGATCGGAGGGAATCGTGACGCTCAGGCACCGCAGCGGATAGCCGTAAGCCGCCGCGACCCCGGTTGGGCCTTTCGTCCGCGCCGGCTCGGGCACCGCTCGACCGCTGTGGCGATCGCTCGTGCCCATGACCTCTACCACGACCACGCCGACGAGCACGGCCACGAGCGCGACCGCGACGACCGCGTGCCACAGCGATGCCGGGATCGCGCCGAGCCGTCCCCGGACCCCGTCCGAGGGACCGGACTCCGGCACGTTCACGATCTCGATCAGGTCGACCTGCGGGCGGTCGGAGGCGTCGGGCGGGTGGTCAGTCCCCGAGCCCACGCAGGATCTCGTCAACGGAGCCCCGCGCGAGCTCGCGCAGCTCCTCGTCGGTGCGGTCCTGGATCGGGTGCGCAACCAGCACCCGCCGGATCTCGGGCTGGCCGAGCTGGGTGGACTGGTGATCGGCCGCTTGCTCGAACGCCGAGGAGGCGACCAGCACCGCCGGCTTTCCCTTCTCGCTCTCGAAGCTGAGGACATCGCGCAGACCGCACGACACGCATGATCCTCAGTCGGCGAGCGCCTCGATCACCGCGTCACACCGAGTCGCGATCTCGGCACGGAGGTCGGCCGGCGCCGGCTTCGTGAACGTCGGCTTGGCGGTCCGGATGATCGTGTGGCCCCTGTCTGAGAGGAGCGCTTCCAGCTCGTCGAGGAACACGTCGCCGCGCGGCTTGCGGATGTCGAGCAGGGCGATCGTCGCGGGCTGTTCGGCGTTGAGCCGAGCGCTTGCGAGCGGACGCCCCTGCGGGTCGGTCTCGCGGGTGGGGTCGAGGATCGTTACCGCCATGGCTCGACGCTCCTGGTCACCGGGGCTGACCCTATCTCCCCCGCGACCCAGCCGCCGTAGACCATGCTGAACAGGCCCGCGTCGCCGCCGGCGTGGGCGAGGAGGATCCGGTCGGGGGCGGCGAACTTGGGGATCGGGGTATCTGGGTCGGTGACGAATCTGGGTTCGATGCCCTCGGCGATGCCGTCGGCGCCGCGTTTCAGGTTTCCGGCGGGCGCGGCGGATCGCGCCTGCAGAGCGTCCCGCGTTCTGCTGCGGTCCCAGCCCGCCTCCCGGAACACGCGGCCGTGCTCGGGACCGATCACCAGCACCGCGTCGAACGCGAGCCGCTGGCGCCGATGCCCGATCCACTCGAGCCCCTCGGCGAGACTCCCGCACAGCTCCTCCGGGGTGCGCGCGAGCTGGTCGATGATCAGCCGCGGCGCCTCGCCGGCGAACAGGGTCACGCCCGTCTCCTGCTCCGGAACCCCGCGGTCCTGCGCGAGGCCCGGCCAGGGAGAGTCGTGCATCCGCTCGGCGAAGCACGAGCTGAGCTTGCCGGGCTGACCGTGCGCCGCTCTGTCCTCCTCCTGCGGACGGCCGCCGCCGACGTTGCGGACGACGAGCTGGAGCGCGCGCCCGATCGTCATGTTCGCGCGGTTGCCCTGGCCGAGCGCGTTGCCGCTTCCGTTCATCCCCGTCTGTTCCGAGAGCGGGCCGGAGACGACGATCACCGGGCCGGAGGGGTGCGTCGTCGAGACGAGGCCGAGCAGCGCGAACTCCGGCTCGCACGCCGCCTCGACCGCGGCCAGCACGATCGGGATCACGTCGGGCGGGC
The DNA here is from genome assembly GCA_963788565.1 of uncultured Solirubrobacterales bacterium. Classification (GTDB taxonomy): domain Bacteria; phylum Actinomycetota; class Thermoleophilia; order Solirubrobacterales; family Solirubrobacteraceae; genus Palsa-465. The sequence continues at coordinate 419,699 of CAWBHJ010000006.1, forward strand.
ACCCGGCCATCACCGCGTTGATCGCGACCTTCTCGACGGTCGCCCTCCCGCCGTACGGAGGTACCTCCGCGACCAGCTCCTGCGGGTCGCGGCTCGTCGCGTCGAGCATCGCCACGACTCGCTCTGGCGTCGGCGGGATCAGCGGCAGGCCGTCGGAGAAGCCGCGGTCGAACATCGCCTCGAGCGGATCCTCGAGCTCGCCGATCTGGAGCTCGCGGGCTTGGAGACGGCCGGATGCGCGGGCGGCGCGGGCAGCAAGTCTTGCGGCGACGTCGGGGTCCCGGGTGATGCTCGCGCAGCCGGGGCGGCGTTCCGGGAGGCCGTCGAGCATCAGCTGGATGCCCGCCTGGGTCGCGAGGTCGGTGAGGCGCTGCCGGTCGAGGCCCTCGACGCGTCCTCGCTCGTCCCCGTTGTCGAGGAGGACGACCGCCGGCACGGCGTCGGGGTCGAACCTGACCGACTCGGCGAGCTCTTCGTCGAGCTCCGGGATGCGGTCGAGCTGCAGCCGCTGCGCCTGAGCTGCGGTCTCAGCGGCTCCGGACTGCGACAGGATCCGGATCGGAGCCCCGTCTGCGCGGGCCCGGTCGAGCGCCGGCAGCAGCTGGTCACACACCGGGCAGTCGTGCTTGACAAGGGTGACCAGCTCCACGGGCCGACGTTACCACCGCACAATCGCAACGAGGGCCCGACGAGTGCCCCGCCGAGGAGGAAGGGAAGGCCTGAGCCGGTCTACCTTAGGTTCGATGGAGCGGACGCATCGGGCACACGTCGAGGCCGTGCTGCGAGATGCGGCCGCGGAGCGCGCGAAGCTGATCCCGCGGCTGCCGCCGGAGCTGCGGGAGTCGCTGCCGGTCGACGCACAGGGTCTGACCGAGGCGATCGACTACCTCGCGGCCGCGGCGGGCCTGTCCGTCTCCGAGCGCCGCGCGTTGCTGCGGCCGCACGCGACGAATCCCGCCGTGCTCCACGCCCGCGTGTTCGGCGCCGAGCCGTTGACACGCGAGACCGTGATCTCGTCGTTCGTCGAGGGCGCGCGAGTACGAGCGGACGCGCTCACCGACTTGGCGGACACGGTCGGCGGTGAGGCGCTCGGTGCGGAGGTCCGAAGCCTGCTGGTCGCGAATCCGCTCCCGGTTGTCGCGGGGCGCGGTGACGCTGTCGGCGCGCTGGAGTCCGCGTACGCGGCCCAGGAGCGCGCCGCGGTGAGGATCGCCGAGGCGCTCGACGCTCAGCGGATGTCGAGCGGCTGAGCGTTCGTGTTGCCGTAGCGGTCGCGGGCGCCGCCGGCTGGGATCTCGACGCTCGATCCGTTTGGTACGGCGAAGCTGTTGGAGCTGCGTTCGCGCTTCTTGTGGCCGTCGACGACGAACGTGACCGTCCCACCGGCGGCATCGAGCGGCCTGTACGTCCAGTCGTTCAGCAGGAACGGCTGCGGGTAGCCGAGCTTGACCTGATTGCCGGAGGTTTCTGGGTGGAGGATCGCCCCGGCGCTCAGCGTGAACGGAGCCGAGGCGAGTCGGTACTGCTTCGCGGTCACGAGGAACCGGTAGCTGCCCGGGGTCGCGTCGAGCGGCACCTCCCAGGCGGCGCTGTAATTGCCGTCCTTGTCCGATGACCACTCGATCTGAACGTCGAGGTCGTTCGTGACGGTGGTCCATGCCCTGTGCGAGCGCCGCTGGATCGTCACGAACGCGCGATCAACCGGACGGTCGATCCCGTTCGCGCCCGCGGTGCCGCTGCTCCAGGTGAAGGAGGTGTGGCCTAGGCGCGAGGCGGGTTGTGGCTGTGCGGTCGCGGTCGCCGACGAGGCGCCGTTGCCGTAGCCGGGCGACGTGACGTGGACGCCGTCGTTGGGGTCGTAGTCGTAGGGCGGCGGCGCGGGCTGGTTCGTGAGGAGGTCGTGCGTGAGCCCGGCGAGCGTGTCGCGGAGAACGCCCGCGGAGTACTCGCCGTACATCGTGAAGCCGCCCTCGTACGCCTGCTGCTCGTACTCGTCCGGGGTGGTGAAGTAGTTGAGGTAGTCGCCCGCGTAGCCGACGAGCGCGAGGTGGTGGATCGGCGAGTTCTCGAGCTGTGGCTCGATCGCGGCGCGAATCTGTTTCCCGACCCCGACGGTTGGCTCGCCCGGAATCGTCGCGAGCATGCCGTCGCCGACGCGCAGCACGGTGAACGGCACCGCCTGCGAGACCGGAGCCTTGAGGATCGTGATCTTGTCTCCCTGCGGGCCGCGGTCGAATGGCAGCCGGTCGCCCTCGTTGGCGGCGCCGTGGTAGTAGAAGATCGTGCGCCCTTCCTCGGATCCGGCACCGGCGGCCTTGCCGACCCAGGCTTGGGAGTCGACGGTGCCCTCCGAGGTCGACTGACCGCAGAAGCACTCGCGCGTCCAGCGTTCGGCGAGCACGGGGTGTGAGTTCATCGAGCGTCCTGCTGCTCGCCATGCGCGCAGCATCGCGGCGGCTTCCTGGTTGCCGACCCACTGCGCCGCGGCAGGGCCGACGTGGTCGATCCCGGCGGTCATGTCGCCCGCGTCGCTGTTCGCGAACGCGTTGACGACGTCCTGGCCGGCGGGTGCGCCGCCGGCGGCACGGATCGCCGCCTCGACGACCCGTTCGGCCGTGCCCTGGTGGTCGGCCGCGTAGTAGCGGAAGTTCGCGTGGTCGACGGTGCCGTGGTTGGCGAACGTCGAGAAGACCCCGACCGGGACGCGGCGGGTGACCCATCCCCCGCGTTGCTTGACGCGGCGGTACTGGTCGACGCGAAGGACGTTGACGCGTGGGTCGATCGTGTCGGCGTAGCCGCCCGGGTCCTCGGAGACGGTGCCGCCGTTGGGTCCGGCGTTGGTGACGCCGTAGTCGGCGAGATGGGCGCCGAGGCTCCGGTTCTCGGTCACGCCGAGCAGCTGGGTCTCGCCCCACCCCTCGGCTCCGGGCTTCAGGTCCGCGTTCGCGCGCCGGATCGCGAGCGCAAGCTGACGCGTCATGAAGCTGTACATCACCGGGTCGGCGGCCGAGCCGGTCGTGTGCGAGAGGTCGAGGTTCCCGTCGCTGGGCAGGATCAGGTTGTCGCCCGAGTTGTTCATGTAGCCGGACTGCGAGCTGTGCGTGTGCGTCGCCGAGTCGATCACGTTCTGCTCGCCCAAGCCGATGTCTGAGTCGAGCGCGGCGGCGTCGCGGATCATCCCGGCGGGGACCGCGAACAGGTCCTCGGCGACGAGCGCGACCTTCGTGCTGCCCTCCTTGAGGACGACCACGCGCGCGTACAGCCGTTCCTGCTGACCGACCGCCGTCGCGCAGGTGCAGGCCCATCCGCCCTTGTAGACCCCGGTGACGGGCGTGATGTCCGCGCGGCCGACGCCGACTAGGAGCTTCGGTGTCCGCGCGGCCGCAGCCGTCGGCGCTCCAATGAGCGTCGCTGCGCCGACGCAGCCGAGCAGCATGGTTTTGAGGGCGGCCTCCCGCGGCTTCACGCGCGAAATCTTGGCGTGATCTGGAGCGCAGCGCTCCAGTACGACGGTCAGCTAACGGTTCAGCGCGAGCCTGAGCGCTTCGGCCGAGCGGGGCGCGGCGGGTACCGCCGACGCTCTTCCTCGGTCATCTTGCGGATCACCAACGAGCCGCTCGTCACCTGCTCCTGGACAAGTTCGAGCTTCTCCTGGCGCTTCTCTTCGGCTCGTTCACGCGACGTCTTCATCCATCGCCCTCCTTGCGCTGGTCGCTCGCAACCAACATTGCAGGTGAGACGGACGGCCCCACCGCTGGCACCCTGACCGTATCACCGCGATCGCCGCCGCATAGCCGGTTTCAGGAACGAGCGGATCGGCGCGAGCTCACTCCGGCGTTACTGAATTGGCGGCGTCAGGGTCGTCTTCGGTGACCTGCTCGGGGTCGGTTTCCGGGTTTTCCGCCGCGCGCTTGCGCGCGTCCTTCCTCGCCTTCTTCTCCAGCCGGCGCTCGCGAACCCGTTGCTCACGGGCGAGCTTTGCGAACGTCGTCTTCCTTTTGGCGCCTGAGGCCATGTTGGTCCTCCTCGTCGTTAGTCGGTTTGCTCGCCCGGCATGCAATAGCTCACTCCGCAACCCTGGGCGACCTCATCCGAACGTGTGCAGCGGAGCGGGGGCGCGCCCGCTACTCGCCGGCGCGCCCGGCACTCGACGGCGCGAGCTAGACCAGCTGGACGTTCGCCGCCGCCGGGCCCTTCGGCCCCTGCTCGGTGTCGAACGAGACCTTTGCGCCCTCGGCCAGCGACTTGAAGCCGCTGCCGCCGATGGCGGAGTGATGGACGAACAGGTCCTTGCCTTCATCATCGGGCGTGATGAAGCCGTAGCCCTTGTCGTCGTTGAACCACTTTACGGTTCCGGTTGCCATGTTGGCCCTCCCGGGTTGTTGTGTGCGGCGAAACGCGGGAGGTGCAGAGCAACAACTACGAACGCTGGCACGGGTCGCCGAGCACAGGGCTCGGCACGAGCAACGAAGTCTAGCCGCGTGACACCGTCCCAGAGGCGCGACGGCCGCTCGCGGGTCGTTGTATGCTCGTTGAGTTGCTCGGTGGCCAACGTTGGCGCCACGGATCGGCGCCGGCACCCACCCTCTCTTGCGGGCTCCTAACTCATTGAATCCTGCCTCTGCCCGCTCGCTTCGGGATGACAAGCTCGCGCCGTTCGCGGTCCCGAGTCTCATGCGTGGCCTGCTCGCGATCGCGACCTCGGCGCTCCCGTACCTCGCACTCTGTGTGGCGATGTATCTGTTGCTCAACGTCTCGGACCTGTTGCCGTTGGTGCTCGCGATCCCGGCCGCGGGGTTCCTCGTCCGTGTGTTTGTCGTGTTTCACGACTGTGCGCATGGCTCGCTGCTGCCATCACGGCGCGCGAACGCGGTCCTCGGCTCGGTCCTCGGCCTGTTCGTGCTGTCTCCGTTTCGTCGCTGGCGCCACGACCACGCCGTCCACCACGCGACCTCGGGAGACCTCGACCGGCGCGGAGTCGGCGATATCCCCACCCTCACGGTCGAGGAGTACTGGGGCCGCTCGAGACGCGGTCGCCTGGCCTACCGGATGACTCGCAATCCGCTCGTGATGTTCGGTCTTGGCCCGGTGTTCGCGATGATCATCGGACCGCGGATCGTCTCCCGCGGGGCGCGACCCCGGATGCGCAACAGCGTGCTCGGCACCGACGCCGTGCTGCTGATCCTCCTCGGAGTCGCCTGCTGGGCGATCGGCTGGCGAGCCTTCCTGATCGTGTGGGCACCCGCCGCGCTGCTGGCGGGTTCGATCGGCATCTGGCTGTTCTATGTCCAGCATCAGTTCGAGGACGCCTACTGGCAGAACCGAGAGAACTGGAGCTACGCCGATGCTGCGCTACGAGGGAGCTCCTACCTGAAGCTGCCGGTGGTGCTGCAGTTCTTCACGGGCAACATCGGTCTGCACCACGTGCATCACCTCAACGCCCGGATTCCCAACTACAACCTCCAGCGCGCCCACAACGCGAGCCCGAGGCTCGCCGAGGTCCCGACCCTCTCGCTCTGGGACGCGCTCCGCGCCGTCAGGTTCAAGCTTTGGGACGAGCGGGCCGGCAGGCTCGTGACGTTCGCGCAGGCCCGCCCGCGCGTCGCCCACGCGAGTTGACCGAACGTAGGCCGCCCGGAATCGGACGGGAGACCTGGATCGACAGGCAGATCCGCGAGGCCGCCGAACGCGGCGAGTTCGACGATCTACCGGGGACCGGCGAGCCGATCCCGGATCTGGACAAGCCGTTCGACGAGCTCGGCTGGGTCAAGCGCAAGCTCCGCGATGAGGGCCTGAGCTACCTGCCTCCGTCGCTGGCACTTCGCAAGGAGGCCCGGGCCGCTCGTGAAGCTGCGATGCGAGCCGGCTCGGAGGCCGAGGTGCGCGAGATCATCGAGGCCGTCAACGAGGACATCCGCGAGGCGAACAGGAGCGGGATCGCCGGCCCGGCGATCATGCTGATGCCGCTTGACGTCGACCGAGTGGTCGAGAAGTGGCGCGCGTCGCGGAAGGGGAGTCGACACCACCCCTAGGGTGGCTGGTTGAAGACGACACGACATCTCACGATGGGAGCGCCAGAAAACCGCTCTCAGGGGAGATCGAGATGTCCACCATCGTCGCCACCTTCATCACCTACGTCCGGCGCCACCACATCGGTTTGCTGGCGCTGTTCCTCGCGCTCGGCGGAACGTCACTCGCGGCCGCGAGCTTCATCAACGGCCGCCAGATCACGCAGCATTCGATCCCGAAGGACCGGCTCACGTACGGCGCGCTCGCTTCGTTGAAGGGAGCGCGCGGCGCGCAAGGCCTGCGCGGTCTGCAGGGGGTTCAGGGACTTCAGGGCGGGCCGGGATCCCAGGGGCCGCAAGGTCCGCAAGGTCCGAAGGGAACAACCGGCCCGACCGGTCCGACCGGCCCGCAGGGCCAGCAAGGGCCCCAGGGCTGGCCCGGTCCGACCGGCGTCAGCGGATGGACCTACGTCGTGACCGGCAAGACGATCGATTCCAACCACAACTCCGGAACCGTCGCGGCCTACTGCCCGTCCGGAAAGCGGGCATTCGGCGGCGGCATCACCGGCGTCCACGACACCTACCTCGAGGTCAGCGAGAACGGACCACAAGGCGCTGCCACCGGATGGCAGGCCTGGGCCTACAACGCCTCGCCGAGCTACTCGCTGACGATGTATGTGTGGGCGGTGTGCGCGTACGCGTCGTAGGGGCGCCTACGCGCAGGCCCCCCAGAACTGGAGCGCCGTCGTCTCGCCCGTCCAGTTGTGGAAGCTGTAGAGGGTGTCGCGGAAAGCGCGGATGTTGTGATCCGGCCACAACGTCGCGATTGGTGGACGCTGAACTCGCAGGCTGAAGAGCGAACTTTGGCGATTTACCACTCATTCTTGGGGGGTAAATCGCCAAAGTTCGACCAGCGGCTGCTGACACGAGTCGCCGCGTTGTGACCCCATCACAACCATCGCCGACCCGTGGGGTTTTGCGCGACAGCCTCTGTCGTGGCAGTAGCCGTCGTGACCATGCCCGAAGCCGCCCTGCACCATCTCGGCGCGACGCAGCCTGCCTCGGTTGTGACGCCCGTGTAGGTTGAGCGCGCCGTGAGCGACGCGCCCGCGATCACGACAAGCGGTCTGTCGAAGGACTACGGCTCCGGACGCGGGCTGTTCGGCCTCGACCTGGAGGTCCGCCGCGGGGAGGTGTTCGGGTTTCTCGGCCCCAACGGTGCAGGCAAGTCGACGACGCTGCGCCTGCTGCTGAGCCTGATCAGGCCGACCGCCGGCTCGGCCCGAGTGCTCGGTCTCGACACGGTCGGCGGCAGCCTCGAGATCCACCGCCGGGTCGGCTTTCTGCCGGGCGATCTCGCGCTCTACCCGAAGCTCACCGGGCAGGTGGTGCTCGAGTTCTTCGCACAGCTTCGGGGCGGCGTCGATGCCCGTGTTCGCGATGCCTTGGTCGAGCGGTTCGGTGCCGAGCTCGACCGCCCGATCAGGGAGCTTTCGAGCGGCAACCGGCAGAAGCTCGGCCTGGTCCAGGCGTTCATGCACGAGCCCGAGCTGCTGATCCTCGACGAGCCGGTCGCCGGGCTCGATCCGCTCGTGCAGCAGAGCTTCCACGCGCTGCTCGGCGAGGTCAGCGCCGAAGGACGGACTGTGCTCCTGTCCTCGCACACGCTCTCGGAGGTCGAGCGGGTCACCGATCGGCTTGCGATCCTGCGCAGCGGGCGGCTGGTCGTCGTCGACTCAGTGGACAACCTCCGGCGGGTCGCCGTCCAGCGGCTCGAGATCGAGTTCGGCGCGCCGGTCGATCCGCGGGAGTTCCGGAGACTGCCGGGCGTCGTCGACGTCGACGCCGCCGGCACGACGCTCACCGTGAGCTTCGAGGGCTCGGCGGACGCGGTCGTCAAGGCCGCCGCGGTGCATGAGGTGCAGGCGATCCGCCCGCGCGCGGATGACCTCGAGGACATCTTCCTGCGCTACTACCGGGAGGACCCGTGAGCTGGCCGGTGACGCGGCTCACGCTGCGCCTGCGCCTCCCCGCCGCCGTCTCCGCGTCGATCGGGCTGATCGCCGTGATGGCCGCAGTCGGCGCGTTGTTTCCGGCCGTCGGGCACACGATCGGCAAGCTCAACGTCCCCCAGAGCGTCCACAACCTCCTCGGCGGCGCGAACTACGGCACCGTCACCGGCTGGTTTCGCAGCGAGATCGGCGCGATCTATGGGCCGCTCGTGATCGGAGCCCTGGCGATCACGGGCGCCTCGGCGGCGACGGCCGGCGAGGAGGAGGACCGGATCCTCGCGCTCGTCCTCGCCTACCCGATCGGACGCGCCCGGCTGGTCGCCGCGAAGGCGGGGGCGATCGCGGGAGTCGTGGCGCTGATCGCGCTGGCGACCTGGGTCGGCCTGATCGTCGGCGTCGCCCTGGCGGGCGGTGGCATCAGCGTCGCGCACATGGCCGCCCTTGCCCTGCAGCTCGCGTTCTTCGGCTTCGCCACCGGCGCGCTCGCGATCGCGCTCGGTGCCGGCACCGGCCGGCGGGCGCTCGCGACCGGGGTCGCCTCGGGCATCGCGGTGCTCGGCTGGCTGATCAACAGCTTCGCGCCGCTGGTCAGCGGGCTCGGCTGGCTCAAGTACCTCTCGCTCTACTACTACTACGCCGGCCACGACCCGCTCGGCCGCGGCGTCGACGTCGTCGGCGTGATCGTCCTCGCGGGGGTCACGGTGGTGCTGCTGGTGGGCGGTGCGGTGGGGTTTGGGCGGCGCGACCTGCGCGGGTAGTGGACGGTCCTCCCGAATTGCCCCTCCGCGGCACGTCAACCAGACGCCGCCGTCGGGTGAAGGAGGGGGACGAGCGGCGTCCACCCGCTCCGAAGGAGGTCCACCAGTGAAGGCGGGGTGATCACGGTCGCGCTCCCGCCGGCGGGTCGGTTACGACGCTCGAGATAGCCGCCTGGCGACCAAGCCCGGAGCGCTGACCCGACGACCAGGTGCGGCACGCCCTCGTGGACGACGAACGCGCCATCCGGGAGCTCGTCGAAACGCGCTTCGTACAGCCGGCGCCTGCCATCGCCCGGAACGATCCGCTCGGTGTGGAGCTGGGCGTCGATCGCGTCAGCGCCGGCGTCGGTCGGGTGGAGCGCTGTCCAGACGGCGGTCAGGCGGTTGTAGTCCGCGCGCCGGCACTCTGCGCAAGGCCGGTGGCCCGCCGCGAGCGCCGTCGCCTCATCGAGGAAGAACAGCTCGGTGTAGCGGCCGGGAGCCATCAACGGGCGCCGGCGCCGGCCGCGGAAGTTGAGCCGACACGCAATCCACCGCTTGGTGGCGTAACGGCGGCGAATCGTGCCTCGCTCGTCGTGCAGGCAGCCGCGATTGCCGTAGACGAGCCCCCGGTGCGGGGCCGCAATCAGATCGCCCAGCGGCGTGACACGGTTCTGCAGAGGAATGGATCCAGGCTAGCCCGGCTGCCTGGAGCTCGGCTCGCGGTTTCACCGATGTGGGTGATGCTCCGCGCGCGAGGCCGAACAAGCCTAATCGGTGCGGCGGTTGGAGGTCTGTCGATTTCACGTAGCAGGACGGGAACGCCTACGTAGGAGGAGTTTCGGTGCGAAGGCGACGCGCTTCGGCGAAGCGGACACAGCGAGCCCGCGTCCGTGACCGGGACCTCAAAGTGATTCGCAGGGTCGTCGCGGTTGGGGCGGTCGCCGTCGTGCTGGTCGCGGTTGTGGCGATTTTGCTGTCGGGCGGTAGCGGCTATCGCGTCCGGGCGATCTTCGTCAACGCGAGCCAGATCGTGACCGGCGATCAGGTCGACGTCGCGGGCAATCCGATCGGCTCGGTCTCGGCCATCTCCCTGACTCCCCGCGGTCAGGCACAGCTGACCCTCGCGATCAACGACTCGATCTATCAGCCGCTGCACGAGGGAACGCTGGCGACCGTCCGCTGGCGGACGCGGAGCGCTCGACGTGCTGACGCCGCTAGTCGACGTGAGCAAGCGCGAGCAGGTGGCTCCGAAGCTCCAGGACTGCTCGCGCAGCTGCAGCCGCTCGCCGAGGACGCCGTTCCCACGGTCCGGGAGCTCGCCGACGTCGTCAGCCGGCCGGGTCCGGAAACGACCTGATGACCTGACCAAGCTCGGGGTGCCGCTTGCCGCGGTCACCGTCAAGCCGGTGAGGGCAAACGGGAAGCAGCGGCCGGAGCGTTCCGGTGTCGACGGTCGCGCTCACAGATTTCACGCCGGACTCGCCGTCGCACGGCCGTACGCGTCGATCTGACGGGCTGGTTCGAGGGGTTCTCGCACCGGGAACGATCGACGCAAACGGCGGTGCGAGCCGGGTCTCGGCAACGACCGGTGTGCTGTCGGCGACCGACAGCGCGATCCTCGGAGCGCTCCCGCTCTCCAACAGCTGGCCAGAGTGGTGCAGGAGCTGACCGGTCCCGGGGGTGGGCTGACCGCGTTCCAGGGGATCGCTGCCCGGGATCGATGGAGCGCGGCGCGCTGTTCTTCCCCGAAAGCGGGTTCCCGTGTAACCCGAGCGAGGTGCCGACCGGGCCATGAGACGAGTCTCGCGATCGCCGCGGTCGTCGTGGCCGCCGTCGCGTTCGCGGTCGTCTCGATCGCGGCGTCCAACGACTCGAGCGCAGCCGGCACCTACAAGATCGAATTCGACAACGCGTTCGGGCTAGTGACCGGCGCCGACTTCAAGGTCGCGGGCGTCCCGGCGGGCACGATCAAGTCGATCAGCCTCGACCAGAAGACGCTCGATGCAGTGGTCACCATTCAGGTCACTCAGACCGGCTTCGGACCGTTCCACGCCGACGCCTTCTGCCAGTCGCGGCCGCAATCGCTGATCGGCGAGTACTTCGTCGACTGCCAGCCGGGCGAGCACGGCCCGGTGCTGGCGCCGGAAGCACGATCCAGGTCACACACACAGTCGACGGTTCCGGAGCTGGAGCGCTCGCTAGGGGCGACGCCCGGATGGAAGTACGTCGACCTGCACAAGGGAATCTCGAAGGAGCTGATCCCGGACGGCGGCACCCTGGCGATCACGCAGACGACCGTGCCCGTGCAGTTCGACGAGATCTTCCAGACGTTCAATCCGCCACCCGCCGAGCGATCCAAGGGGTCCTGGTCGGCGTCGGAGACGCGCTCGCCGGTCGCGGCTCCGCGCTGAACGACACGATCGCGACGCTGCCGGCGCTGCTCGGGCATCTCGCGCCGTCGCCGGTATCTGTCCGATCCGCGCACCGGACTGACGCGCTTCCTCAGCTCACTGAACACGCTGACCACGACCGTCGCGCCGGTCGCGCCACCTTCTCGCGGCTGTTCACGGACATGGCGACGACGTTCGAGGCGATCTCGCGTGACCCGGCCGCGCTCGAGGCGACGATCGCGGAATCCCCCTCGACGCTCGCGGTGGGGACCGAGTCGCTCAGGGTCCAGCAGCCGTTCCTGGCGAACCTGACGACGCTCGGCGGGGCGCTGACGCCCTCGACGGCGCAGCTGGAACCGGCGCTGCTCGCGCTCAACCCCGCGATCGCGGCCGGCACGCAGACGCTCGCGCGTACGCCGATCCTGAACGCGAATCTCCAGCAGCTGTTGCGAGCGGTGCAGCAGCTCGCGCTCGCACCGGGAACGAACGAGTCGCTGAACGGACTCACATCCACCGTCGACACGCTCAATCCGATCGTCCGCTATCTCGGGCCCTACCAGACCGTCTGCAACTACTGGAACTACTGGTGGACGTATGTGGCCGAGCACCTGTCCGCCAGACCAAGTTCGGCTTCGCTCAGCGGGCGCTGATCAACCTTGCGGGCCCGTCCGGCAACAGCGTCGGGCAACAGGGCGCGACGGCTCCCGTCAACGGCACCTCGGGGAGCAACAGCCCGCCGCTGACAGTGTTCGGAGGCCAGCAGTACCTCCACGCTCAGGCCTACGGCGCCGCGGTCGACAGCCACGGCAACGCCGACTGCGAGACCGGCCAGCGCGGCTGGCCGAAGAAGCTCAACTCGTTCGATCCGCAGGGTCGCAATCTCGCCGTCGACGCCACACGCCGGGAAACCAGGGTCCGACCTTCACCGGCCGTGAGCACGTCCCCGCAGGCGAGACGTTCAGCCGAAACCCCCTCACCGGCCCCCAGCTTCCGTGAGTCGATGACGCGCTGGCGAGACAGAGGAATGAGCATCTTCAAGGCCGGATTGGTCGGGATCGTCGCCTGGTGCTGATCACGTATCTCGTATTCACGAAGTTCGCCAACCCGTTCGCCAGCCCGTTCACCGTCCATGCGATCTTCTCGAGCGCCAACAGCCTGCGCCCCGCCTCGCTCGTGCGGATCGCAGGGGTCAACGTCGGAAAGGTGCAGAGCATCGAGCGCGCCCGGCTGTAGGTCGCTCGAGTCCACGCAGGCCCGATGCGCCGCCGCCGACGTCACGCTCACGATCGACAACACGGGCCTGCCGCTCCACAAGAACGCGACGTTCTGGATCCGCCTCGGATCTTCCTCGAGGGCAACTTCTTCATCGACGTGAATCCGGGACGCCGGACGCTCCGACGGCGCCGGACGGCTACACGTTCCCGATCCAGCAGGGCCGCGAGCCGGTCCAGTTCGACCAGGTACTGATCTCGCTGCAGGCCGACACTCGCCGGAACCTACAGATCCTCCTGCAGCAGTACGGCATCGCGGTTACGAAGGCGGTCCGGCTACAACGCGTGATCCGTACTGGCTGCCGCGTACAAGTACTCGTGATCGTCGCGCACGACGCGCTCGGAATTCAGCACACGACTGTGAACTGGATCGCAGCGCAGGGGCAGGTCGCGGGCGCCTTGACGCGAACCGCAGGCGCTGAAGACGCTGATCACGGAGTTCAATCGCACAGCAACGCGTTCGCCGTAGAACGTAGCCTGCAGGACTCGGTTGCGAGCTGCGCAGACGCTAGCGCGCGGTCGCGTTCAACGCGCTCGCTACACGATCCCGGTGTCGAACACGCTCCCGGACATCAACGTCGACGAGATCCTCGCCGCGCTTGACGCGGACTCCCGTGCGTACCTGATGCTGCTGGTAACGGCGCGGGCCAGGGGCTCAAGGACAACGGCGGCAACGAGCTGGCGCAGGTGCTCGAGCGGTTCCTGCCAACCCATCGCGATCTCGCGCGCGTCAGCAAGGCGATCGCCGAACGTGGCTCGAACCTCCGTCGCCTGGTCAATTCCCTGGCGCTCCTGAACAGCTCATTGGCGGCCAGGCAGAACCAGCTCTCCCAGCTCGTCGACTCCAGCTCGACGGTGTTCAGTGCCTTCGGGTCCGAGGAGCAGAACATCAGCCGCTCGCTCTCCGACCTGCCCGGCACGCTCACCCAGGCGACCACGACGCTCGGTCAGGTGAAGACGTTCGCAGACCAACTCGGTCCGACGGCGCAGAGCCTGCAGCCGGCCGCCAGGCGCTGCCGGCCGCGAACGGGCAGTCACAGTGGTGGTCTTCTCGCTTTCTTGCGTCGGCCTGCTGGTGTTCCTGTGGGTGTCGTTCGGGGGCACGACCCCGTTCGCGGCACAGGGTTATCGGTTCGAGGCCTCGTTCCCCAACGCCCAGGCGCTCGCGACCCAGGCCGACGTGCGGATCGCCGGCGTGTCGGTCGGGAAGGTGGTCTCCAAGTCCCTGGACCCGCGCGGCAATCGCACGATCGCGACGATCCAGCTGCAGCAGCAGTACGCGCCGATCCACGTCGACGCGCGAGCGATGCTGCGCGAGAAGACGATCATCGGCGAGACCTACGTCGAGCTGAGGCCCGGCTCCCGTCGCGCGCCGGTGCTACCGGACGGCGGAACGCTCGCGCGGACCAACGTGCAGCGCGCCGTGCAGCTCGACCAGATCTTCAACGCGTTCGACCCGACGACCCGCCACGCGTTCCAGGTCTGGCAGCAGCAGCTGGCGATCGCCGTCCATGGCAACGCGCAGAACCTCAACAGCGCCCTCGGCAACCTGCCGCAGTTCGCGGCCGACGCAAACGACACCCTGAACGTGCTCGACATCGAACACGCGGCGACCGTGCGGCTGGTCAGGAACGGTGGCACCGTGTTCGCCGCGCTGACGCAGGACCAGGCGGCGCTGCGCAACCTGATCACGACCGCAGGAACCGTGTTCGCCACCACCGCCGCGAACAACAACCAGCTCGCCGACACGATCCACGTGTTCCCGACGTTCCTTAGAGAGACGAGGCTGACGCTCGCCCGACTCCAGAGGTTCGCGGTCGACACGAATCCGCTGATCACCGAGCTGATACCCGTCGCCGTGCAACTCGGGCCGACGCTGAACGCGGTTCGAGTGCTGTCCCCCGACCTGCAGCGGCTGTTCGTCGATCTCCGACCGCTGATCACGGCGTCGGAGACGGGCTTCCCGGCGCTCGCCAGTGTCCTGCACGGAGCCGTGCCGCTGCTCGGCGCGCTCGGTCCGTTCCTCGACCAGCTGAACCCGATCCTCAACTGGCTGTCGCTTCACCAGCAGCTGCTCTCCGACTTCATCTCGGTCGGCGCCGTCGGCCTCGCGGCGAAGACGACCGCGTACGGCGGCGGCGGGCTGACGTGCGGAGGCGTCCCATGCGGACACTATCTGCGCCAGTTCTCCCCGATCGGGCCCCAGACCTCGGGCTTCGCGCCGACCCGCGACGTGAACAGCCGCGGCAACACCTACCCGCCGTCGCTGTGGCTCGCGAGCCCGCAGAGCTTCACGGCCGGAGGGAAGTTCCCCGGCAGCTTCGCCCTGCCCTCGTGGGATTGCAACAGCACCGGGGCATCCGGCAACGGGGCCCGGCCGGCGAGCGGGACGATCCAGGCGTGCTGGGTAGCGCCGACGCTACCCGGCGCGAAGCAGGGGCAGATCCCGCACATCGTCGCGGCGCGGTACTCGAGCAAGTAGGTCTGCTCCGACGCTGCGCTTTGGTCGGCGGGAGGCGCTCAGGCCCTCAGCCGCCGTTTGAAGCCTCAGCCTCGCCTCCGCCCGCGCAGCCGCCAGCTCATACCTCGACCGCAATCCCAGCTTCCCGAGGATGTGCGACATGTGCGTTACCACCGTGTGCCTCGAGACGACCAGGCGCTCGGCGATCTGTGGGTTCGACAGGCCCTCCGCCGCAAGCTCGGCGACGCGGCGTTCCGACGGCGTCAACGAGCCCCAACCGCTCTCCTCTCTACGCCGGGATCCGCGTTGGGCGGGCCGCATCCCGGCCTCTCGAAGCCGTCCGCGGAACCGAGCCGCACCGCGGACTGAGCCGAGCGATCCGTACACCTGGAGCCCTTCCTCGACCAGCCCGGCGGCGCGCTCTCGGTCACCCGCGCGCGCGAGCGCGACGGCAGCGTCCTCCAGCGCCAATCCCCGATCGTGCGGACGGATGCCCTCGGGATGGAGCTCGACCGCACGGACGAGTCCCGCGGAATCTCCATCGGCCAACGCCCGGCAACGCACCGCCAGAGCCGACACCGTTCGCAGCCGCGGATTGCCGCGAGAGAGCTCCTCGATCGCGGATGCGACCTCGCCGAGCCGGCCCGTCTCGGACTGGGCCGCGAGCAGCCGGGCCAGCTCCGGAGCGAACGTGCGCTGCTCGGCGAACGCTCCGGCCTCCGTCACGGCCGTCCAGGCGCCCCACAGCGCCTCGGTCGCCTCTCGCTCTCTCCCCTGAGCCTCCAGAAGCATCGCGCGCGCCCACCTCGTCCAGTCCATCCGGTACGCGGGGAGGCCCGCCGCGAGCGCCTGCTCCGCGCGCTCGACCAGCTCCTCGGCCACCTGCAGCTCGTCGCGATGGACGTGGATCCACGCTCGCGTCGCGTCAAGCTCAGCCGTCCAGCTGATCCCGGCCTCGCCGGACAGCCAGACCGCGGTCTGGAGCTCCGTCAGCGCGTCGTCCCAGTTGCCGGCGAGCAGCTGCGGATAACCGGCGTAGTGGTGGCTGTTGCGCAGCGTCTCCTCCATCCCGAGGCGCTCATAGAGCCAGCGGGCATGGGCCACCATCGCGATGCTGTCCGCCGGACGATCGCTGTCCGCGAGCGCCATCGCGTAGATCAGATGCGCGTGCGAGAGGTGGTGGGTGTCCCGCGTCTGCTCGCGCTCGGCGACCTCGGCCGCCTCCGCCGCGAACTCCTCAGCGGCCTCGAACTCACCTCGGAGGCCCGCGATCAGCGCCAGCCGGCTCAACGGGAACGCGATCAGCGCCGCGGCCTCGGACGCCTCCCCCGCCTCCAGCGCGCGCCGAGCGATCGCCTCGGCCACGTCGAACTGGTGGGTCATGATCGATCCGGCGGCCTGCCAGGAGATCGCTTCGGCGCGGTGCTCGGGCCGCACATCCTCGGCCTCCGCCACGAGCTGGGCCTGAGCCATCGCCTCGGGCAGCTGTGCGCGCTCGAGCAGCGACCGGGCCAGCGTCAAGCGAAGCCTCGCCTCGCCCTGCGGATACGCCCCCTCCTCCAGCGCCCGCAGGCAGACGTCCTCCCCCTCCTGGCGACGGGCCGCGGCGACGAGGTTCAGCCCGAGCTCCACGAGCACCCGTCCCCGTTCGGGATCGTCCTCGTCGGCTAGCTCGAGCGCCGCCTCCAGCAGCTCCGCCGCGACCTCGGCACTGCGCGAAGAGGCCTGCCGTGCCGCGCGCTCGAGCCACTCGACCGCCTGGCGGTCGCCGCGGCGCGCTCCACGAAGTAGATGTTCGGCGACCACACCGGCGTCCGCGCCCTGCGCCGCGAGCGCGCGACCGAACTCCAGGTGGAGACCCGCACGGATCGTCTGGGGCATGTCCCGGTACAGCGCCTCCCGCACGAGGTCGTGTTTGAACTCGAGGTGGTCGCCGGCGTCGACGAGCGCGCCCGCGTCGAGCGCAGAACGCAGCGACGTCCACAGCTCGGCTGCCGGCTTCCCGGTGAGCAGCGACAGATCCGAGAGCGAGAACGACGAGCCAAGCACGGCGGCCAGTCGCAGCGCGTCCACCGCGGGCGCCGGCAGCGAGCTGAGCCATCCGAGCACCACCACGGTAAGCGACGCGGGAACCGTGGCGCTCTTGACTTCGATCCGGCCCTCGGCCACTTGCTCGAGATCCCGGTCGGCCGTCATCGCCTCGACCAGCAGCCGCACGAACAGGGGATTGCCTCCACACGCTTCGAGGCGAGCCGACAGGTTTTCCCCCAGAGGCGCTCCCAGCATGTCGCGCGCCACCTGCCCGCACGCCTCGGGGTCGAGCGCCTCGAGCGGCACGTATGCGGCGCCACGCTCGCGTGAGACAGCGACCACCCGCTCGAGCTCCTCGCGATGCGGCAGCCGCCGAGACGTGCACACGACCAACAGGCCCATGTCGGCCACTCGGCCAGCAAGGCTGCCGATGAAGTGCAGCGACGATTGGTCGGCCCACTGAAGATCCTCGAACACGAGCACCGCGACCCCGTCGGCGCACAGGTCCTCGACCAGGGCGAACAGCGCCTCGCGCGTGGCGAGCTCGAGCTCGCCGCCCTCGCGCACCTGGTCGCCGGGCTCGCTCCCCGCAACCCAGCCGGTGAGCAGTGCCGCGGCCCGCTCGCGGTGCTCGTCACCACCATCGTGCACGCGCAGGCACTCCGCGATCACGCCGAATGGCCGGTGTCGCTCGAACTCGTCCGCCCGTGCAGACATGGCCGGGACCCGCTGACCGCGCGCTACCTCGATCAGGGCCGACGCCAGATATGACTTCCCGATCCCGCCCTCGCCGACGAGCCACGCGAGCGACCCCGCCTCGCGGCGCGCCCGGCCGAGCAGCTCGACGAGACCGCTGAGGTCATCCTGGCGGGCGATCGCGCCATCGCGCACGACGCCTGGGCGCGTCATCGTCACGAGGCCCCAATCTGACGCGCTGCTACCGCAGAAGATCGCTCACTGCGCGATGTCTTTGCGCAGCCGGCCGACCACACTGAGGCCATGCTCCGACTCCAGCTCCAACTCCGATTGCTGCAAGACGATCCCCCCACGGGTGAGCTGAGCAGCGACGACGGCACGACCGTCGCCTTCAGCGGCAGGCTTGAACTCCTCGCCGCGCTCGAGCGCTTCACCGAGGAAACCCAGGCTCAGAGGACCCCATCGAACCACGCGACCGCAGACGCCTCACCGCCGGCTGATGCTACTGCGCAACCTGCCGCGGAGGCGAGTTGAACCGAGCGGGCGTGAACCCGCTTCCTGAGTTGCGGCCGCAAGCAATATCGCAAAGGTGTGCGATGTCTCGGGGGCGAGGGTCGCCGACAATGGCTTTGCCGTCGGGCTGACGGCTACGAAAGGAATCAGACCAATGTTTCGTCGTCTTCTGGGCGCCGGCGGCGCCGGGTCGCTGCTTGCGCTCGCGCTTGCGGTCCCCGCCGTCGCGAGCTGAGAAAGGAGTCTTACTGATGTTTCGACGTCTACTTGCCACGACCGGTGTTGCGGTCGGACTGCTGCTCTCCGCTGCAGCGATCGCGGGGGCCAACGAGGGCGAAATCCACTTCCCCCATCAGTGGGGTGGGAGCGGCGACCACCCCTACAAGCATCGACACGACTTCTGCCTGGTCCACGGCATCCGCCCGGGCGAGTCGAAGGCCGTTTTTGTCGACAACGGTTATGGCGACACGTTCCACGGACGGGTCTACTGCTCCCATCAAATGCAGATCCCCCCACACTGGACCGGGCCGTGGGAACACGGCTGGTCGCTCTCGATCCCGTGCCCGGAAGGGACGCGGCCGATGAACGGCGGTGCCGGCTTCGAATCGTCGCCGGAAGACGCGCTGTCGTTCATCGACGGAAGCTTCGGCCACAACCATGACGGCTGGTGGCACTACCGGTTCCACAACTGGAGCGTGCGCACGGCGACCGTCCAGATGTGGGCGGTCTGCCTGAACAAGCAGTAGACGCGTCATCGAACCCCGGCCGCGAGTGCTTCCTTGCGGCCGGGTTCGTTTAACGGAGCGCCGGGAGCACGTGCTCGATCACGAGCTCGAGCTGAGCGGCGTCGTCGCCGACTGGGCTGATGAGCAGCGTGTCGGCACCGGCCTCGCGGAGCCGGAGCAGCTCCTCGAGGACCTGATTGGGGCTGCCGACGGTCGCGACGTCCGGCGGGATACCCCCGCCGTAGACGGCCTGGAACCAGTCGTCGACCTCCTGCTGGGGGCGGTCGATCGCGACGTAGGCGCGCTTGCCCATCGGGAACTGGTTTGGGTCCCGGCCCTCTTGTTCGAGGTATTCGCGGAGCTCTTGGACCATCTTTGGAAACGCGCTGGCCCGGCTCGAGCCGGCACCGATCCAGCCGTCCGCCAGCCTGGCGGTGCGCTTCAGGGCGGGCGAGCTTCCGGCGCCGAACCAAACCGGCAGCGGCGTCTGCACCGGCTTCGGCTCCATGTTCGCTTGGTTGAGCGAGACGAAGCGGCCGTCGAAGTCGATGTCCTGCTCCTGCCAGAGCCGGCGCATGACGGTCAGGTCCTCCTCGAAGCGCGGCGCGCGCTCGCGTGACGTTGCTCCGAACGCCTCATAAGGAAGGACGGGTGCGCCGATCCCGACGCCGAGCGTCAGCCGCCCCTCGGACAGGTAGTCGATCGTGGCTGCCTGGCGCGCGAGGTGGACCGGCTGATGGACCGCAAGAACCGCCACGGCCAGGCCGAGACCGATCGAGTTGGTCTGGCCGGCCGCGAACGCCAGCGTCGCGAGCGGGTCCAGCGCCCGCGCCCGGCCCAGCGCGTGCTCCATCACCCACGCGCTGTCAAAACCCGCGTCCTCGACCCGCTTGAGGATTGACGCGAGCTCGGAAGCGCCGATCGCCTCATCGGGGCGCACGTTGGGGATCTGGATCGCGACTGGCATCGTTCTGACCCTACTTCCCCAGCCCGGCCACCAGGTTGACGGTCGTGGCGATGATCAGCGTCCCGAACACGTAGGAGATGAGCGCGTGTCGGAGCGCCATCCGTCGGACCTCCTTGGTCTGCAGCGTCGTGTCGGACACTTGGAACGTCATCCCGATCGTCAGCGCCAGGTAGGCGAAGTCCGAGTAGACGGGCCGCTCGTCTCCGCCGAAGTGGATGCCGCCCGGTGTCCCGCGGTAATACGCCCGCGCGTACCGAAGCCCGTACACGCAGTGGACGATGCTCCACGCGAGCACGATGCTCAAGACCGACACGCCCACCAGCAGGCCCCTGTCGAGCGACTGTTCGTGGCTCGCGCGGACGAGCACCAGGCCGACCGCCAGCAGGCTCACGAGGCTGGCGCCGATCAGCAGCAGATCAGCGGTCGGCCGGCTGGGATCCTCGCGCTGCGCGAGCGCGGCGGTGTCCGTGGCATTGAGCGGCGCGAGCCGGTAGGCGATCCCGCACAGAAAGACGAGCGCGGTGAGATCCCAGCCCGCAAGCGGGATCAGCCACCAGGGACCGACGATCGCCACGATGATCGCGGCGACGGCACCGACCGCCGCCGCCCTCGCGATCCGCATCGTCGCGGGGAGCGCTTTCGTTCGGCGGGGGTGCGCGGTGCTCGTCAATCCTTGCCGCGCTCGCCGGTGAGCTTGGAGGCCAGCTCGTCGATCAGCTCGGCGAGGCGTTTGCCTTGCGGATGCTCACGCGCTTCGTTCAGTCGATCCGAGAATTCCTCGCGCGCGTCGCGCAGTACGTCCGCGAGCGTGTCGTCAGTCTTGAAGTACCCGAGCTCCTCGTCGGTGGGCCGCTTGTGGGTGGCGGCGGCTGCTTCCCGGGCGGCGCGCTGCGCGCGCTCGCGCACGGCCTGCGCTTTCTTCAGCTGGCGTTCGAGGTCGGCGAGCCGGGACTCGAGGTCGGGGTCGGGTTTCGGGGGCGTTGACGTTCTGGACGTCTTGGGCGCGTGCTCTCGCTGCTCGCGGATCCGCGCGTACGCCTCCTGGACCTCCTCGAACCGACGTGCCGACTCGGCGGAGCCGCCGTTGTGGTCGGGATGGTGGAGCTGGACGAGGCGGTGGTATGCGGTGCGAAGCTCGGCGTCAGTGGCGGCTCTTGTAACGCCGAGCGTCTCGTACGGGTCGCGCGACGTCGGCATCGGTTGAGCGTAGTGGTCGGGGCCGCCGAATTGACGAGACGGATGACCCCGCGGCGCGCCGAACTGCCCGTCAGTCGTCGCGGGGCGGGCGCTGAAACACGATCCGCTTGAGCTCGCTCAGGCTGTTGCCGCCCAGCCGCAGAACCGTTTGGAAGCCCTCGCTGCCGAGCTCGCCGGCGTCGAGGGCGCGGCGGAGCTCATCGAGACCCGGACGCTCCTCGTCGAGCACCTGATCGCGCGCGGTCTCGATCAGGATCAGGTGCCGCGGACGCCCTTCGCCGTGAGCGAGGCGAACGAGCCGTTCACGCTCGCCCGCGTCGAAACCCTGAATCGCGACGACGACGGTCTGACCTGCCCGGAGTCGCTTCAGGATCGCTGCATCGAGCAGCTCGCGAGACTTCGCCTCGATCTCGTCTGCTCCGACCCGGCCGGCAAGCAGCGCGTGGACCTTCGCGAGCGAAAGCACCGCGCCTCGTTCCTCGACCACGCGTTCGGCGACCCGGTCCGGTTCCGATGCCGCGGCGCCGACGATCAGCAGCAGGCTGCCGGGGGAGTAGCGAAGACGATCCGAGGGACGAAGGACGCGTGAGCGCACCGACACGTTGGCCGGCCGCGGCGGCGCACCATCCCGGCGCGGCCGCTCGGAGGACCACCCGGTCCGCTCGTCGGAGCCGATTCTCACACTGCGCTGCGGGGGCTGGTCGGGCATCTGGCACCCATCATCACGGACCGGGCAGATTCACGCGCTGCCCCTCCGTCTGTTACGGCTTGCCGCGAAGCAGCAGCGCGCGCATCTGGTCGAAGTCGGCGTCGCTGAACTCCATCTGGGTCGGCTCGCTCGATTCGATGAAGTCGATCAGCGTGTGGGCGAAGCGCACCGGTTCATGCAGCTGCGGAAAGTGACCGGCATCCTCAAAGATCTCGAGGCGGCTGTCGGGAAGCTCGCGGCTGGCGACCATCGCGTGCTCGACCGGAATCAATGGATCCTGGCCGCCCCAGATGATCAGCGAGGGGAGCAATGCCGCCAGGTACAGCCGGTCCTTCGCGCTCACGCGCTGGCCGCCGATGTCGAGCACCGCCCGCAGGCTGTGGATGAATGCATGCCGGGCGCCGGCGTCGGCCAGCGAGCCGTAGCCCCGCGCCATCTCCCCGAGGTCGGTACCCGCCCGCAAGCCCAGCCGGCCGAGCACGCCCCCAACCGAGCCGCCGAGACCCAGCAGGCGCTCGTGCGCGATCAGCGGGAGCACGACCTCCGAGCCGGGCAGCGTCGCCGCTCGGAGCATCAGATGAACCTCGCGGCCGAGACCCCCGCTCGAGACCAGCACCAGCCGCTCGGCAAACGGGGGGTACTCGTAGGAGAACTGCATCGCCACGCCGCCGCCGAGCGAATGTCCGACCACCGTGGCGCGCCGGTGCCCGAGCGCAACCAGCAGGTCGCGCACGCTTGCGGCGTACGCGCCGAGCGAGTAGTCCCCGCGCGGCTTGTCCGAGTGGCCGTGACCCAGGAGGTCGGGCGCGATGACGGTGTAGCGCTCGGCCAGCAGCGGAGCCACTTGGTCCCATTGGGCTGCGCAACCCACGATGCCGTGAATCAGCAACACCACGGGTCCGCCGTCGCCGGCCGTCCGGTAGCTGACCCGGTGGCCGTGGAGCATGATCTCGTGCTGGGTGGGCTGCAGCTCCGTAACGCGGAGCCGCTGGCGGGCTGAGGCTGGGGTGCTGACTGTCGCGATGCTCATTAGTACCCCCTCGGGCGTCTGCGGTCACTCATTAGGGGTCATTGGGGGTGATCCATCCGCTGGTCGAGCGGCTCCGTGCTCGCCTGGAGCCGCAGCGCCCGCCCGATCACGAGCCGCTGGATCTCGCTGGTCCCCTCGAAGATCGTGTAGAGCTTGGCGTCGCGATACCACTTCTCGACCGGGAAGTCCTTGATGTAGCCCCAGCCGCCCATCGTCTGGATCGCCTGTTCGCACGCCCGCACCGCGACCTCGGATGCCTTCAGCTTCGACATCGATCCCTCCGCATGCTCGAACGGCTGGCGCTGCGCGGCCATCCACGCGGCACGCCAGGTCAGCAGCCGCGCGGCGTCGATGTCGGCCGCGAGATCGGCCAGCGGGAACGCGACGCCCTGGTTCTCGATGATCGGCTGCCCGAACGCCTCGCGCTGGACCGCGTAGTCGCGCGCGAACTCGAGCGCTGCGCGGGCGATCCCGATCGCCTGCGCGGCCACCATCGGCCGCGTGCGCTCGAAGGCTCCCAGCGCGGCCGAGCTGCGGCGCTGAACCGCCTTCGCGGACCCCTCCTCCTCGTCCGGCGCGATCGGCTTGCGACCCTGCTCTGACTCGCGCCCTTTGGCGATCCGCTCCTCGAGTCGTTCGATTCCGCCCAGTAGCTGATCGCCAGGGACGCGGCAGTCCTCGAACACGATCTCGCCGGT
The DNA here is from genome assembly GCA_963788565.1 of uncultured Solirubrobacterales bacterium. Classification (GTDB taxonomy): domain Bacteria; phylum Actinomycetota; class Thermoleophilia; order Solirubrobacterales; family Solirubrobacteraceae; genus Palsa-465. The sequence continues at coordinate 443,147 of CAWBHJ010000006.1, forward strand.
GTGCGACGCCCGGCACCCGAGCTTGTCGAGCTTGCGCAGCATCGTCAGGCCGGAGGTGCCCTTGGGGACGATGAAGACGCCCTGGCCGCGATGCCCGGCCTCGGGATCGACGGTGGCCACGACGACATGAACGTCGGCGATCCCGCCGTTGCCGATGAACACCTTCTGCCCATCGATCACCCAGTCTTCGCCGTCCCGGCGGGCCCGGGTCTGGATCGAGCGAACGTCGCTGCCGCCACTCGGCTCCGTCACCGCCAGCGCCGCGAGCTTGATGTCGCCCGGGGTCCCGAAGCACTCCGGCGCCCAGCGCGCGAGCTGCTCGTCGGTGGCCGCCTGGCGGATCGCGGCCAGCGCCAGCGCCGGCATCACGATCGACAGCCCGATGCCGGCACAGCCCCAGAACAGCTCCTCCATCAGGATCGGCAGCGACAGGCCCGTCGGATCGACCGACAGCCGCGCGTACAGCTCCCAGCCGTAGAGCCCCTGCTGCGCCGCCTGCTCGAGTACCGGCCAGGGGAACTCCTGCTCGCGATCGAATTTCGACGCGGCCGGACGGATCACCTCGCGCGCGAACGCGTGCGTCTTGTCCCGTAGCGCTGCCTGCTCGTCGGTGAGTTCGAGGGTGAAGCTCATGACGTCGCCTCCTCTTTGGTCTCGGGGTCGGCGTAGTGCTCGAGCGCGGCCTTCATCGTCGCCAGAGCATTCCAGGCGTTCGGAAAGCCGGCGTACACGGCGACCTGGCGCAGCACCTCGCGGATCTCCTCCTCGGAGGCTCCCTGCCGGCGGGCGGCGCGAACGTAGACGCCGAGCTGCAGCTGCTGGCCGAGCGTGGCGAGCATCGCCACCGTGCACAGCGCGCGCGTCTTGGGATCCAGCGCGTCGCCGGCGTAGACCTCGCCGTAGACGAAGTCCATGATGTATCGATGCAGCTCGGGATCGAGCTGCTCGAGGTAGTCGCGGCTGCGATCGACGTTCTCGGCCCCGATAAACCGGGCCATGACCTCGGTCCCGGGCTCACGCATTGGAGTTGCCGCGGTCGGCGATGTACGCGGCCGGGTCGAAGCTCACGCGGATCCCGGTCGAGGCGAACTTGCCCACCACCTGGTCGTCGGCCAGCACGTCGGCCTCGGCCCAGACCAGCCTCCCACCGGCGCGCACGACCTTGGCCTCGGCGCGCAACCGCTCCACCTTTTTCGCGTTCACCGGCCGAATGAACCGGGCGAAGATGTCGATCGTCGTGATCGCGCTCTTCTGAATCTCGTCGTCGTCGAGGATCGAACTCGTCGCGGCCGCCATCGCCGCGTCCGCGAGCGCGGTGGCGACGCCGCCCTGGATTACACCGAGCGGGTTGCCGAGCGCTTCGCGGGCCTCCATCTCATAGACCGCCTCCCCACGCCCGAAGTCGACCAGATGCATCTCCAGCGTCTCGGATACCGGCGAGCGCAACTCGCCCGCCTTGCTCTTCTCCAACATCTGATCGACAAATGCGTGGCTCATCGCGGCTCCAGTGCTCTCGGGGGGTCGGGTTGCTGCCTCTCTGTGCTTACCCGCGAGTAACCTTACCCAAAAGTAATATGATGGTTTCACGATGAATGCGAGCGTTTCCGCCCCCGGCTCCGTCTCGTCGAGGAACGCCCGCCGGCGGCGCGTTCCGCGGGCCGAGCGCGAGCAGTCGATGCTCGACGCCGCCGGCCGGGCGTTCGCCGCCCACGGCTTCCACGCCGCCTCGATGGACGAGATCGCCGCCGACGCCGGGATCTCGAAGCCGATGCTCTACAACTACTTCGGCTCAAAGCAGGGGCTCTACGTTGCCTTCGTCGAGCGCGACGGACGCGAGCTGCTGGAGAGCATGCGGACGGCGGGATCGCCCGACGCATCTGCCGGCGAACGACTCCTCGCGGGGATCCTCGCGTTCTTGACCTACGTCGACGAGCATCGCTCCGGCTGGGCGGTGCTCTACCGGGAGGCCGCCACCCAGGGCGGCTCGCTCGCGGCCGAGGTCGCGGCCCTGCGCGAGCGAATCGCGGGGTTGCTGGCGCGCCTGCTCGGCAGCGACGCGCTCGCGCACGCGTTTGTCGGGGCCGGCGAGTCGTTGGCCAACTGGTGGCTCGAGCACCCGGAGGAATCGAAGGAACGGGTCGCCGCTCTGTTGATGGGTTTGGCGGAGGCTGGGTTGGAGGGGGCGAGCTAGGCCGGCACTGTGCGCGAGCGTCGGCGCCCGTTGTGGTCGAGCCACGCCAAGGCTATGATCGACTCCGAAGGGATTCCCTACGGGGCCGGGGGATTGGGGTGGTTGTGGTGAAGTACATGCGTTTTATGTGCGTGGTCGGTGCGAGCGTTGCGACGGCGCTCGTCGTACCGGGGTTGGCGGGTGCGCTCGGAGGGTCCGGCACTCGCGTCAAGAGCGTCGTCTCGCCACTGCTGACCGGCGACGTCGTGACCGGCGTCCGCGGCGAATCCGCTCAGAACGCCGTCTTGACTGGCGGCGTGAACGTGGGGACCGGCTTGAACCCCGCGGTTCCGTTCCTGGTCGAGGCCCCGCTGACGGGGCCGATCAGCGCGGCCGTGTCGACGTTCACCCCTCCGTTCGCGGGGTACAAGGACGGGTTGTTCTACGGCCCCGACACACATCTGTTCAACCCGTCGAGCATCCCCAGCGGTGAGGTGCGAGCGGTCGGCAGCTATGCGACCTCATCGAAAACCGTCCTGAACCAGGGCATGGTCTACCTGGGACCGGTGACCGGGAGCGGCGGTTCGTGGTCGACGATCGATGTACCGGCTAACGGCAGGGCCGTGGTCGGGCACACCCGCGCATGCCGAGTATCTGGATCCAAGTGCTACGTGATGGACACGATCCCGCACAGCACGATGGGCGATCTCGTTGTCGGCGATTACGACCTAAACGTCGGAGGTGCCCATCGCGCGGTGTCGGCCAACGCCTTCATCTACAACCTGAGGACACACCGCTGGACACTGCTGAAGCTGAACGGGAGCATGGCGAACGGAACCACCCTGTACGGCATCTGGCAGAACGGCGGCGATCGCAGTCCCAACTACACCCTCGCGGGCGGCACATCCGTGCGACAGCACCCGAAGGTGCTCCAGCGCGCGTTCCTGATGAACTACAACGAACGGACCGGGGCCTTCGGCGCCCGCAGATACTTCAGCTACGCCAACAAGCCGACGCTCCTGACTCACTTCGAGGGAATCACCGCCGTCCCCGGCGGCTTCAACGTCGTAGCGCAGACGGCGAACGACCAGGTCGGAATGGGCCACATTCCAGTGAACCGCACGGGCGGGTTCGGCCCGGCACGGTGGTTCGCCGTCGGGGTCAAGAGCAGCTCGCTGTGTAGCGGAGGCTGCAAGACAGTGACCGGCAACACCGTCTACCGAAACCGGGTGATGGGGATCTACCTCCCAACTGCGACCAACATGCCCAGCAGCTATTTGGAGACGTTCTCGGGGGGCGGGTTGCGGGGCTGAAGGGGCGGTCACGTCGCTGTGACCGACGCCGTGCACGAGATTCAGTGCTGGGCCGCCGGGACCGTCGCCTGCTGGGCCGCCGGCTCCCGGGAGTCGGCCTCGAGGGCGTCCTTGGCCTTGACGGCCGCGCGCTCGATGCGGTCGGGCGGCGGGCTTGCCGTCCTCCCCCAATAGTCCGCGCTCAGCGTGGCGAGCGCCTTCCGATATGCCTGGTCGAACGTCTGCGGATCGTCGCCGACCTGCTTCTTCACCTGAACGGCGAGCTCCGCGGTTGCGGTCGGCGTGAGGTCGATCTCGCTGCCGCCGGGCAGCCCGATTTTGGTGATCCGGTCGCAGAAGGTACCCGCGAGCACGAGCACGAGACCGACGCCCAGCAGGAAGATGTCGAGCGTGTCGCTGCCCCGGGCGCTGTGGCCCGGGTAGGTGATCACGGTGGTGTCGGGTGGGGTGCCGATCGTCACGACTCGCGAGGTACCCGCGCCGTTGCCCCACGCGATCAGCCCAAGCGCGATCACGATCAGAGCCATGCCAAGTACCAGCAACACCGCGCGTGGGGTCTGATTGCGTCGCATCTCGCCCACCTCTCAGAACTTGAACTTCCCGGGCGTCACGTGGGCGTCGGAGCCGTCGGGCATCGTCCCGGGCTTCACTCCGATGTACTCCCCGGAGATCTTCCCCGCCCCGACCGTCAGTGCCAGGAACCCATACTCGGACGCGTCGCCGTATTCGAGCGTCACACCGCCGCCGAGGTCCATGCCCGGCGAGGCGTCGGCAGCAAGCTGGTGCAGGTTGTGGTAGCCGCTGTTGCCGACCACTAGGTAGCGAACCGTCTGGTGGGTGTCTTGCGGGTGAACGACTGGAAGTCGTGGACGTGACCGGTGAGCACGAGGTCGGGCCAGCGCCCAGAGGACGTGAACGCCGAATCGAGCGCGGCGCCCATCGCCTGCGATCCGCCGTGGTGGAGGTCAACCGAATACGGCGGGTGATGGAGGGTGACGATCACCGGCAGGTCCGACGGTGCGGCCTTGAGCTCTGCTGAGATCCAGTCGATCTGCGACTGCTCGAGGTGCCCTCCGCTGGGCACGTTCGTGTACACGCCGACGATCGTCGCGGCCTTCAGCTGGAGCGTCCAGTCGCACCACGGTTGGGTCTGGGTGTAGCGGCCGTACTCGAGCTGTGGATCCGCCGGCGGGACCTCCGGTTTCGGCGTGGACATGTTCGCCATCCAGCCGTCGAGCGGCCCCCGCGACGGGTCGAACGGAGGATCCCCGCCGTACTGGTCATCGTGGTTGCCGGGGATCCCGACGAGCGGGACGTCGAGATGCCCGTACGGCTCGTAGACCTGAGTGTCCCATCCGGCCTCGTCGCCGCCGAAGTAGACCCAGTCGCCGACCGAGTACACGAACGCCGGCGCGCCCTGCCGCCGCTGCATCGCGTATGAGACAGCGTTCTGGGGTCCCGGCGCCTTCACGCCACCGTGATCCCCGATCACGAAGAAGGTGATCGGGTCCGAGTCGGCGATCCCCAGCTGTGCCGCAGTGGCAAGACCGGCCGACCCCGGCGGGAGCGGCTGTACCGGCACCGTAATCGCCGGTGCGGGTTTCTGTAGCTGGTCCGCCGCCCTGAGCGTTCGCGAGAGACCGAAGCTTCTGGCCATGATGACCCCCTCCTGTCGCGATTACTTGACCGAGCGAATCGTCCAGAAGTCGCTCGAGAGCGTTCCCTGGAGCAGGTAGGGATAGGGCAGCGTGAAGTAGCCGGCCATGCCCCAGCCCGATCCCCACGAGTTCCGGATGATGAACCGCTGCTGGTCCTCGTCGTATCCGACCGCGAGCACCGCGTGGCCGCCGAGCTGCTGCTCACCGGCCGTCGGCATCGGCGCCTCCCCGGTCTGCGCGACCTCCTGGCTCTCGAAGCTCTGGTAGACGACGAACCCGAACACGAACGGATACCCAGCCGCGAGGCAGCCCTTCAGCTGCGGGAGCGTCTGAGTGAGCCGCTGGTAGAGAACCGCCTCGTGCTGCTTGCCGTCGTCGTACGCCTGCTGCGAAGGCTTGTCGGCAAACTTCGAGATGTCATACGGCCAGTCGGTTTCGGGCGGAGCGCCCTGCTGGTTGACCGACTTGACGCCGTCGCGGATCTGGGCGCCAGAGTCCGAGCTGACCGTGCCCTCGATCGCCCGCTCGTTGTAGTAGATGAACAGCCGCGACGGAGCGAACGGCTGCTGCTTCTCCTTCATCTGATCGAACTCGAGTGCACCCGCGATCGAGTTGGCGGTGCAGCTCCCGAGCTGGCCCTGGTCATACACCCCGGGACACTGACCTCTCAAGTCGACCTTGGGTGGCAGCTGAGTGACCACCTCGGGCGGTGCGGCGTACATCAGATCGCGACCGTCCGGAATGTCCGGATTCCACCCGTACCCCTTGATCTTGCGTTCCATGATCCCTCTCCCTCTTAGTGCGACGGCTCCACTTGGATGACCGCTCGTGGAGAGATCGACGCTACGCCTGGGTCAGGATCCCATCCAGGTAATTTGACCCAGTCGAGGGAGTGCCGGAGTGTCGTCGCTCGTGGGCGGCCTCGGGTGCGTCCCCGGCAGGCGTAGGTGTATCTACAGCCAGCCGAAGCCGACGCCGAACACCAGCCCCATCGTCAGATCGACCACCGCGAGACCCCCGACCCGCGTCCACCGCTGGCGCGAAGTGGGTGCGTCGTACACCCAGGCGGCGTAGAGGTAGAACCACAGGTAGCCGAAGATGATGATCAGCGGCACGAAGGGTGTGTTCCACCACCAGTAATGCCAGTGGAAGGTGCCCGTGGCGTGGAGGAACAGTTCGACCCCGACGCTGATGATTGACAGCCCCAGCGCCACCGCAAATCGATTCGGCATGCCGAGGATCCGCACGGAGCGATCCCTCGGCAGCAGCTTCGCAAAGACGATGCCGGCGATCGCGAACATGAACATGATCTCCACGTTCAGCCCGACCAGGATCTGGTAGGCGGTCGGCCCCGTCGAGGCCCATAGTGGCGCCGTGTTCGACGCCTGTAGCACGAGCGCGTTGATGATCTCGTTGAACCAATCGGCGAGCCACACCGCGAGCCCAGCGGCGATGATGTCCCATCGTCCGCGCTCGACCTCGACGGCGTAGACGTAGACCACAAACGCGAGCAGCGCGACCGCGTACCACTTGAACAGGTGGGGATTTCGGACCTGGCGCAACGCCTGCAGCGTGAAGTCGGTCCGTGTCGCGATCAGCAGCCCCATCGTGCCCGCGTGCACCCTACCGAGCCCGACGACCCTCCCTGCCCGCTCCCGTGCGTCTTGCCGAGGCCGACTTCGGGAAACCGCGAACCGTGACGAGGCTCCGCTCGGATGCGCACCTCTATTACTCGATCCTCACACGGCCGTGATGATGGGTTGATCTCGGTGTCGAACACTCGGACCACGACTTCCTGAGAACCGAAACGGAACGAGACGCATGGCTACAGCCCCTGGATCCACCCTGAATCTCAACCGAGCGGTCGTCGCTTCCGGACGCCATACCTCCTCAAGGGAGGTTCGAAGCTGTCCGCCGCACACGTGGGAGTGCCCCGTTCTTACCAAGCTCGACCCGTCGGCGATCGCCTGGACTTGCTCAAACTGCGGCACGATCGTAAACGCGCCGGTTGGCGCACCGCGACCGCCGGGCGCCGCAAGGTAGTCACGACCGCCCGCTCGCGCGCGTAACTGTTCCCGTCGCCTCGTACGCTTGTCGTGTGGGTCGCTACGGAAAGCGCGCGGACATGTTGGTGCACGCGGAGGAGCCGTTCAACGCCGAGACTGGGCTGGCGGCCTTGGGCGAGGGTCCGCTGACGGCGACGGACGCGTTTTACGTGCGCGGGCACGCCGCGGTGCCCGAGATCGACCCCGGGGCGTGGCGGCTGCACGTGCACGGGGTCGTCGAGCGCGAGCTGGATCTTTCTCTGGTGACGTTGCGCGAGGCGTTCGCGGAGCGCGAGGTCACCGCGACGCTGCAGTGCGCCGGCAACCGGCGCACGGGTCTGATGGCCATCCGCGAGGTTCCTGGCGAGGAGCCGTGGGGTGCGGGCGCTACCGGTACCGCGACGTGGACCGGCGTCGCGCTGGCCGACGTGCTCGCGCTGGCTCGCCCGTTGCACGAGGCCGCGCACGTGGGCTTCGCCGGCGCGGACCTTTGCTTGGACGCGGAGCCCGCGCAGCCCTTTGGCGGCTCGATCCCGCTCGACAAGGCGTGCCGCCCCGAGGTCCTGCTCGCGTGGGGGATGAACGGGCGCCCGCTCCCGCTCGTTCATGGCGCGCCGTTGCGCGTGATCGTGCCCGGCTACATCGGCGCGCGCAGCGTCAAATGGCTCGCGCGGATCGAGGTCCGCACGAGCCCCTGGGATGGGTACTTCCAGAACGTCGCATATCGGCTGTTGCCGCCGGACGGGAAACCAGGTCCGGGCGCGGGGATGCCGCTCGGCCTGGTCGCGCTCAACTCCGACGTGCTGTCTCCGGCCGACGGGGAGACGGTCGCGGCTGGTCCGGTCGAGGTGCGCGGTTACGCGTTCGCCGGCGGGGAGCGGCACGTCGCGCGGGTCGACGTCTCGATCGATGGCGGAGCCAGCTGGGCGCAGGCGCAGCTGCTTGAGGACCTCGGCCGGTGGGCCTGGCGCCAGTGGAGGCTGACCGTCGACCTCGCGCCCGGAGAGCACCAGATCCTCGTCCGTGCCTGGGACTCCTCGGCCGCTACGCAGCCCGAGGACCACGCGACGCTGTGGAACCCGAAGGGCTACGTGAACAACGCCCGGCCGCATATCCGCGTCCGGGCCGCGCGCGTAAGTCGCTCGCTCGCATCGCACGAAGGCCGGCCACGCGGGCGCGCGCGAGACGTGGCCTCGCACGGTCCGTTTCACCCGTTGGGGCGGCGACCAATCTCGTTTGCGGCTGTGATGAGGTCGCCGTTGAGCCGCCGTACGCCGAGCTGGGTGCAGAGGGCGTCTGATACGCCAGGTCCGCTGAGGAGCAGTGGCGCCGTCTTCGCGAGGCGGCGGAGTCCTGTCGCTTCCGCCTGCAGCAGTGCTGGGTCAAAGCTGGTGAGCACAGCGATCGTTGGTCGTGTCGTCTTCGCAGTCTGTGTCAATGTCGAGATCGGCGTGTCGGCTCCGAGGAAGAGGATGCGCCAACCGTAGGAGCGCAAGAGGAGCCCGAAGGCGACCAGGGTGATGTCGTGTTGCTCGCCCGGCGCGCAGGCGAGCAGCGCGAGCGGCCCGCTGCCACGGCCCCAGAGCCGGGCGAGTGCGAGCAGCCGGCTGCGGATCAGGTTGCTGGCGAAGTGCTCCTGGCTGATCGGGAGGGTGCCCTGTCGCCACTCCACCCCCACGCGCCTGAGGGTGGGGAGGATGAGGTCGCGCAGGACTGCTTCGAGACCGAATGCCGCGAGGCTCTGATCGAGTACCGCGTGAATACCGCCCTCGTTGTAGTCATGGATCGCGGCGAGCAGGCGCGCCACCGCGTCATCGAGCAGGCCGTCCGCCGGTCGGGCGCTCTCCAACGCGGCGCGTGCTGCTTCCGCCGCCGACAGTCCCTCGTCAAGGCCTCGGCGCATGCGAGCGACCCGCTCGGCGTCCTCGCTCGTGTAGAGCCGAAACCCGCCCGGTGAACGGACCGGCTCAAGGAGTCCATAGCGGCGCTCCCACGCGCGCAGGAGCTGGGGGCTGACACCGACGCGGCGGCCGAATTCCCCGATCCGCAGTGATTCCGGGGTGATCGACACGAAATCATTATACGTACCTTAGACAAATCCTTGACAGATGCATGGTGTCCCCAGTACCTTGGGCCGATGGCTTGTCCAATGTTTGTCGAAGGATGGTTCGGTTTGACGAAGGGTGATCGCTAGATGCGGGTTGCGGTGGTGGGTGCCGGGGTCTCGGGGCTGGTGGTGGCGCATCTGCTGCACCGGGCGCATGACGTCACGGTGTTCGAGGCGAATGGCTATGCGGGCGGGCACACGAATACGGTCCGCGTCGACACGCCGAACGAGACGCATCACGTCGACACCGGGTTCATCGTGTTCAACGACCGCAACTATCCGAACTTCGAGCGGCTGCTCGAGCACCTGGGTGTTGGCTGGCAGCGGTCGACGATGAGTTTCAGCGTCAGCGACGGGATCGGGGATTTCGAGTACAGCAGTGCGTCTCCGAGTGGCCTGTTCGCAAAGCGCGCCCACCTCCTGACCCCGTGGTTTCACCGCATGCTTGCCGATCTGGGTCGGTTCAACCGTGCTGCTCACGAGCTGCTTGGCGATCGTGCCCAGGACGTCTCACTTGGAGAATGGCTGGAGCGTCATCGGTTCTCGCGGGCGTTCACCGAGCGGCTGATCGTGCCTCAGGCGTCGGCGGTGTGGTCGGCCGCGCCGCGCCAGATGTGGAGTCTTCCCGCCCGTTTCTTGGTGGAGTTCTTCGACAATCACGGCATGCTGTCGTTCCGCGGCCGGCCGCGGTGGCGGACGGTCCAGGGGGGATCGGCTCGGTACGTGGAAGCCGTGACGCGAGCCTTCGGCGAACGGCTGCGGCTGCACACGCCGATCGATGCCGTCACGCGCCACCCTGGTCATGTGTTGGTCAAGCCGCGTGGTGGCGAAGCAGAGCGCTTCGACGAGGTGGTTCTGGCGACCCATTCCGACCAGGCACTGGCGCTGCTTGCCGATGCCGGCGATCGGGAGCACGAGATCCTCGGCGCGATCCCGTATCAGCACAACGAGGCGGTGCTCCACACCGATGTGCGGATGCTGCCCCAGCGCCGGCGCGCGTGGGCGAGCTGGAATTACCACCTGCTGCCCGAACCGAAGCCCGCTACCACCGTCACTTACCACATGAACCGGCTTCAGTCGCTGCGCGCCGAGCGCGAGTTCTGCGTGACCCTCAATCACACCGAGGCGATCAACCCGGCCCTCGTGATCCGCACGATCCCCTACACACACCCGGTATTCACGGCCGCGGGGGTCAAGGCGCAGGCGCGAGTGGGCGAGATCGACGGGCGCAACCGGACGCACTTCTGCGGCGCCTACTGGGGCTGGGGATTCCATGAGGACGGCGTTCGCAGCGCGCTGCGGGTGGGCGAGCGCTTCGGGGCGCGGTTGTGAGCGCAAGCTGCATCTACGAGGGCACGATTCGCCACCGGCGCCTCGACCCCCAGCGCGAGTTCAGCCATCGGCTGGCGCTGGCCTACCTCGACCTGGACGAGCTCCCAGGGCTACTTGACGGTCGGCTCACCGCGCGCCGGCCTGGACTGGTGCGCTTCCGTCGCCGCGACTACCTCGGCGATCCCGCCGTGCCGCTGCAGCGCGCCGTGCGTGACGCGGTGGAGGACCAGACCGGTGCGCGGCCCGAGGGCCCGATCCGGCTCCTGACGCAGCTGCGCTCGTTCGGGCACTGCTTTAACCCTGTCAGCTTCTACTACTGCTTCGAGCCGGGCGGCGAGCGCCTGCAGGCGCTGATCGCGGAGGTGACGAACACCCCCTGGGGGGAACGGCACGCCTACGTGATCGAGGCCAGGGAGCGCGAGTCTGCGGCGCTCGCTGGTCATTTCGACAAGGCGCTTCACGTCTCGCCGTTCATGGGCATGGATCATCGCTACGACGCTCGGGCGGCGACGCCCGCCCAGACGCTGTCGGTCCACATCGCCTCGAGCCGCGCGGGCGCCACCGTCTTCGACGCGACGCTGTCGCTGCGCCGCCGGGAGCTGACGCGAGCGTCGACCGCGGGGATCACCCTGCGCTACCCGCTCGCGACCGTCCGCGTGCTGGCGCTGATCTACGCACATGCGCTGGGGCTGAAGCTCGCCGGAGCGCCGGTCCACCCCCACCCACAGGCGGGACGGGGATGAGCGTCTGGCTCTCACGCCGGCTCGTGTCCATCCTGCTGGGACGGATCAAGGTCGGCAGCCTGATCGTCGTTGAGGGCGAGGAGCGGCGCGTCTTCGGCTCCGGTTCACCGACTGCGACTGTCCAGGTCGCCTCCTCGCGTACGTGGCGGATGCTGCTGCGCGGCAGCCGCGGAATGGCCGAGGCCTTTGCCCAAGGCCTGTGGGACTCGCCGGATCTGGTGGCGTTGATCAGGCTGGCGGCGCGCAACGCCGGCGGCCTTGACCGGCTCCGCTCGCGTCTGGCGCCGGTGCGCTGGCCGCTGCAGCGTGCCCGGGCGCTCCTGCATCGCAGCACCAAGCGCCGGCGCCGGCGCGACATCACCGCGCACTACGACCTCGGGAACGAGCTGTTCGCGCGGATGCTCGATCCGACGATGAGCTACTCCTGTGCGCTCTTCGAGCACGAGGGGATGACGCTCGAGCGGGCGCAGGTCGCGAAGCTCGAGCGTGTGTGTGAACAGCTCGAGCTCGGGCCCAGCGATCGGGTGCTCGAGATCGGAACGGGCTGGGGTGCGTTCGCGCTTCATGCCGCCGCGACGCGCGGCTGCCACGTGACCACGACCACGATCTCGCGTGAGCAGCACGATTACGCCGTCGAGCAGGTCCGCCGGGCCGGACTGAGCGACAGGGTGACCGTGCTGACGGAGGACTACCACGAGCTGCGCGGCCGGTACGACAAGCTCGTGACGATCGAGATGATCGAGGCGGTCGGCTGGCGGCACTTCGGCACCTTCTTCGCCAAGTGCTCGGAGCTGCTGGCTCCCGACGGCGCGATGCTGCTGCAGGCGATCACGATCGACGACCGCGCCTACGAGGTCGAGAAGGCGTCGAAGTCGTTCATCAACACCCACATCTTCCCCGGCGGATGCCTCCCCTCGCTCGAGGTGATCGCCCGCAACGTGGCCCGGCGAACCGACCTGCAGGCGGTGGGGCTCGAGGACCTGACGCCGCACTACGTCGAGACGCTTCAGCGCTGGCGCCAGAACTTCACGGCCCACGCCGACGAACTCGCGCAGCGCGGCTACGACGAGCGCTTCCGTCGGCTGTGGACGCTCTACCTCGCCTACTGCGAAGCCGGCTTCGCGGAGCGCCGGATCTGCGACGTCCAGCTGTTGCTGACCAAGCCCCGGTCGCGGATCGCATCACGCACGTACCGGAAAGGCTCTGCCCACAGCCACCAGCCCGACCTCTCGCTGAGCGCATGATCAACCCGCTGCTCGATGACGTTCTCGACCGCACCGTGGTTGCCGGGTTCACGAAGGTCGGCTATCGGATCCGCAGCCGGGGATGGGCCGCGAACGAGCTGCAGCGGATGCAGGGCAAGGTGGTGCTAGTCACGGGCGCGAGCTCGGGGCTCGGTCTGGCCGCGGCCGAGGCCTTTGCACGTCTGGGCGCCTCCGTCTGGCTCGTCGTCCGCAGCGCCGAGCGCGGCAAGCGGGCGCGCGCGAGGATCATCGAGCAGTCCGGTCGCGGCTATGTGCACGTGGGGCTCTGCGACCTCAGCGATCTCGAGTCGGTCCGGCAGTTCGCTGGACGGTTTCGACATCAGGTCTCGCGCCTGGACGTGCTCGTCAACAACGCCGGGGTGATGACCGAGGCACGGGAGCTCTCGGCCGATGGGATCGAGCTCACGCTCGCGACCAATGTGGTCGGCCCGTTTCTGCTGACGAACCTACTCCTCCCGCTGCTCCGAGAAAGTGCCCCGGCGCGGATCATCAACGTGTCCTCTGGTGGCATGTACACGCAGAGGCTCAGGGTTGATGACCTGCAGAGCGAGCGCGGGGACTTTGACGGACCGAAGGTGTACGCGCGCACCAAGCGCGCGGAGGTGATCCTTACCGAGCTCTGGGCAGAGCAGCTGGCCGGCACCGGGGTCGTGGTTCACTCGATGCACCCGGGGTGGGCTGACACTCCCGGGGTGCGATCCTCGCTGCCTGGCTTCTACAGGGTGACACGGCCCCTGCTGAGGACGCCGGAGGAGGGCGCCGACACGATCGTCTGGCTCGGTGCAGCCGCCGAACCGGGCCGCAGCTCTGGCCGGTTCTGGCACGACCGCCGACCGCGTCCCACGCACCGGCTCCGAGGTACACGGGAGACGCGGCAGGAGCGCGAGCGGCTCCTCGCCGAGTGCGTACGGCTCAGCGGTTGGCGCGATGCGTCCGCTCCGACCTCGTCGACTTCGATTCCTGTAGGAGAATCTTGATGGCCCACTACCGAGCATCGATCGACATCCGGCGACCCCTTGAGGACGTATTTGCCTACCTCAGCGATTTCTCGACAACCCGGGAATGGGATCCGGGTGTGGTCGAGGCGGAGCGTCTGAACGGTCAAGCGATGGGCGAGGGAACCAAGTTCCGGCTGGTCGCGGCGTTCCTCGGCCGCAAGAACGAGCTCACCTACCGGATCGTCGAGTACGACCCGCCGCATGCGGTTGCGTTCCTCGGCGAGAACGGCACCGTGGTCTCGCAGGACAGGATCACGTTCGAGTCAACCGCCACGGGTACGCGCGTCACCTACGACGCCGACCTCGCGCTGAGAGGCCTGCTCAGGATCGCCGATCCGGTCCTGGCGCTCGCGTTCAACCGTGTCGGCGATCGCGCGCTCGCCGGTCTCGGGCGAACGCTCGCCCCCTCGCAGCCGCGGACGCTGAGTGCACTGTCCGGTCGCGCTCTCGACGGCAAGGAGTACGAGCTGCCGGCGGAGCTCCCCAAGCAGCACAACTTCCTCGTCGTCGCTTTCCGCCGCGAGCAGCAGCGCCTCGTCGATCAGTGGCTGCCGTGGCTGATCGAGCTCGAGCAGCACCGTTCCGACGTCGCGGTGTACGAATTGCCGGTGCTCTCATCAGCCTACGGTCCGGCGCGGTGGTTCATCGACGGTGGCATGACGCGCGGGATCCCGGATGCCTCCGCCCGCGCTCGCACGATCACCGTCTACACCGACGTCGGGAAGGTCGTTGACAACCTCGGGCTTGCCGGCACCGACACGGTCGCGGTGCTGCTCGTCGAGCCCTCCGGCCGGATACTTGCCAGCGAAGTCGGCGGCTTCGAGGAGCAGAAGGCGGAGCGGCTAGCCGCCTCGCTCGCGCCGACACCGTCGCCCACCGCACCGTGACATGGCCGAAAGGGTGCTCGTAACCGGCGCGACGGGATTCATCGGCGGTCGCCTCGCTGCCAGGCTGGCAAGCTCGGCACGGGAGGTGCGATGCCTGGTGCGTGACCGCGGCGGGGCTCGCGCCCGCGGGCTCGAGCGCGCGGGGTTCGATCTGCACGAGGGTGACGTGCTACGCCCGGAAACGCTCCGCGGCGCGGGTGAGCGTGTGGACGTGGCGTATTACCTGATCCATTCGATGGGTCGAGGCGGACCCAAGGACTTCGCCGCCAGCGAGCGCGCGGCCGCCACGGCGTTCGCCCGGATGGCGCGGGCGGAGGGGATCGAGCGCGTGATCTACCTCGGCGGTCTCGGTGACCGACCGCAGTCCGAGCATCTGCGCAGCCGGCATGAGACCGCCCTCGCGCTCCGCGAGGAGGGCCCCCCGCTCACCTACTTCCGCGCCGGAATGGTGGTCGGGCCGCAGAGCGAGTCCTATCGCACGCTGCGCTACCTCGTGCAGCGGCTGCCGGCGATGATCGCTCCGGCGTGGCTGAAGAACGCGACCCAGCCGATCGCGATCGACGACACCCTGAGCTATCTGATCGAGGCGCTGAAGGTCGAAGCGTCGGCGGGGAGGGAGATTCAGATCGGCGGCCCCGACGTCCTCACGTACGGCGAGATGCTCGACCGGATGGCCGAAGTCCTCGGCCTCCGTCGCCGGCCGCGAATCCCGGTGCCGCTGATCACCCCGTGGCTCTCCTCATTGTGGATCGGGCTCGTCACACCCGTCGACGCCGGGGTCGCAAGACCATTGATCGAAGGGCTCGCCGTGCCAACGGTCGTCACCGACCCCTCCGGAATGGCGCTGTTCGACATCGAGCCGATCAGCTTTGACGAAGCGCTCCGGCGTGCGGTCGCAGAAGACCCCGAGCGGCCGGCGGCGTTGGCAGCCAGAGACACCCCGGACCGCCGGAACTGAGGATGGAGCAAGTCTGGGACTACCCCCGCCCGCCCGCCGTCTTGCCCTGCAAGCGTCGCGTCCGAATCGAGCTGGTCGGGGAGGTATTGGCCGACTCCACGCGCGCGCTGCGGGTGCTCGAGACCAGCCACCCGCCGACGATCTACGTCCCGGTGGCCGACGTCCGTGAGGAGCTCCTGGCCGAGAGCGACGCACGCTCGACGTGGTGCGAATTCAAGGGCGCAGCGCGGTACCTGGACGCGGTCGTTCACGACCGGCGATTCGAGGCGGTCGCCTGGACCTACCCGGACCCGTCGCTCGGATACGAGGCGCTGCGCGATCACGTCGCCTTCTACCCGGGTCGCGTCGACGCGGCTTGGTTAGACGAGGAGCGCGTTCAAGCCCAGGAAGGCGACTTCTACGGAGGCTGGATCACCGCCGAGCTGATCGGTCCGTTCAAAGGGCCGCGGGGCACGCGCGGGTGGTGACGTCAGGTCCGGTAACGCTCCCTGTCGCGCAGAAGTCCGTAAGGGAGCAATTCCGAGTGGCCGCAACAAGCGACAGCGGCGCGCGGGTTCAAACGCCGTGGCGCACCGCGAGCCTTCAGGCGCGCTAGTCGCCCGTCGCGCCGAGCGCCAATCCGAACGGGCTTCCCTCGGAGTCCTTGCAGACCGCCCACTGCGACCCCGGATGCACGACGGTGCCTCCGAGTGCTGTGACCTGCTCGAGCGCGGCGTCGAGATCGCTCACCTCGAAATAGGGCAACGAGAACGAATCCCCCGGGCCACGGCCGCGGACATGAACGCCGACAAGGGGGGTCGATTGGCGGGTCTGCCAGCCCTCACCTTCGCCCTCCGTGCGGGCCGCCAGTTGCGGCTCCCAGCAAGGTCGACCAGAACCGCCGAGCGCGCTCAGGGTCATCGGCCGGAAACTCAATCAGCGCTGGGCGAGCCTTCACCGTGCAGACGATACCCACGCCACCATCCATCCCGCCAGAGCTCAACAGGCGGAGCAAGAGCCGGCCCTTCAGACGCCGGCCCGGCCGGCGATGGATCCGCCGGACCGCGAACTAGCGTCCCGATGAGTGATCCGGGCAATGGAACGTTGCGCTTTCGGCCGCGCGGCGGTGACTTTCGCCGCGGTTGTGTCTGCGGCGGTCATCGCTGGTTGTTCGAGCGCATCGACGAGTGCGTTGACCGCCCCGGCGCCGACCGCAACGGCTGCTGCGCCGAGCGCTCACCGCTCCTCCGCTCACCCCCATCGGCGGCGGCGTTCACCGGCCCGATCTCGGGTCGCAGTGCCGGTGAGCAGGGCGAGCTCGACCGTGGTCCAGCCCCAGCCAGAGCCCGGCTCCTGTCACGCGGGTGGCTCGGGGCCGTTCTCGCTGCCCGACCCCCACTGCACCCCGGGCGCGATCAGTCCAGCGGTGACTCAGGCCAACATCCAGTCGACGATCTGCCACCACGGCTACACCAAGACGGTGCGCCCGCACGAGTCGATCACAGAGCGTGAGAAGCAGGCCAGCCTCACCGCCTACGGCGATGCAGGCCCGCTGCACGCCTACGAGTACGACCATCTAGTGCCACTCGAGCTGGGCGGCGCGCCGAATGACCCGCGCAATCTCTGGCCGGAGCCGGGCGCCTCCCCCAACCCCAAGGACGAGCTCGAGAACCGGTTGCGCGAGATGGTCTGTGGCGGTGAGATCCCGCTCGCGACCGCCCAGCGGGAGATCGCGAGCGACTGGGCCTCGCTCTACCGCCGACTGGTCAAATAGCTGCGCGACACCGACCGCGAGCCGGCGCCCGTCTTGCTTCCCCGCGATGCGACCGAGATAATCGCGGGTCATGGGGGTTCCGCGGACCGGGCTCCGGAAGCGGCTGGCGGCGGCAGCTGGTGCGCTGATCGCCGCGCTACTGGCCGCGCCGGCCGCGCAGGCACTATCGGCGCCCGAGGTCTTCCTGCAGGAGGAGAATCCGAGCAACCAGCCGGTCGGCAATTGGATCCCGCTGTCCAGCGCGGGCATGCATTCGGTCAACCGCTACCTGATCGGCGTGCGTCTCCAGGACACGGGTCAGCCCGGCAACACCCAACGGATCAACGTTCGGGTCAACTCGGTCCCGAGCGGATCGCCGAAGCAGCCCGACGTCTACAGCTCGGACTGTCCCGAGGTCACGGGAACCGCGGGTCAGATCGTGCCGGCCAGCCAGAACGGCCCCGAGGACGTCCGCTATCAGGGCGACGGTACGTACTCGATCTCGGTCACGGCCAGCCCCGCGATGAACGGCGACATTGGGACCAACTGTGGTTCCGGACCGACGACCACGGGAACGTTCACGGCGTCGGCCCCGACCGGGCTGCGGTTCGTCGGGCACATGGTGACAGCGGATCCGAACCCGAAGGACCCGTTTGCCGGGATCGTCGTGTCGCCGGCATTCGGCGCCGGCGGCACTGACATCACCTGCGCGCGTGACCCGCGTCCGGCCCCCGACGGCACGCTCACGGGCAGCCTGATCATCCATCAGGGCGGCAACGGTTACGAGACACCGCACTGGAGGATGCACGCCGGCAACCTGTTCGAGCAGCCCGGCCGCTACGCATGCATCGCGCGCAGTGTCGGGGGCGGCGAGCAGCCGGGTCCGTGGAGCGCGCCGACGCCGACCGAGGTCGTCCAGACCGGCTTCTACCCGCAGCTCAAGACCTGGCGTCTGTCCAACTCCTACGGGCCGGTTTTCAAGCTCACCGGCCGCATCACCTCGCCGCTCGGCGCCGGGGGCAACCTGAGCGTCGTGATCAAACGCACCGACAAGCGCGAGCGGGTCGTGCACCTACGGACACGCGTCGGCGCCGGCGGCGCAGTCTCGCTGAGGTTCCGACTCCCGCCTTCCACCTACGTCGCATACCCGCCCACATTCCTGATGAGCTTCTCGTTTGGCGGCACCCGCCTGGTCGCCGCCCGTCCGCTGTTCGGCGTGTTCGGGTTCAGCCTGTTCCCCCAGCAGGTCGGGAATCAGCTTCAGTTCGT
>CAWBHJ010000007.1:0-265336 GCA_963788565.1 uncultured Solirubrobacterales bacterium
CCGGGATTGTGTCGGCGGTCTGGCCCGGCGCGGTCCGGTCGATGCGACCGTTGCAGGAGTCGATGAAGGCGGGCATCGGGGAGTACTTGCCCCCTTCCATGCACGCTGCATCACAGAAGTAATCGACCGTGTCCGGCAGTTGCCACAGCGACCCGTCGCCGTCGACCGCGAACGCGCAAAGTCGCTGCTGCGGCGTCTGGGTCAGGGCCATGCCCACGCCACATCGAGTCACGGGCGCCTCGGGTGTCACAGTCTGCGCCGTCTGACCTGTCGTCCAGTTCCGAACCACAATCTGCTGCCCCGCCAGGTAGGCGACATAGTCCCCAATGCTCCTGCGCGTCCATCACCCCTCAGCATGATGATGACGCCTTCGGGGTCCGGACCGCATCCGGGCTGAGAACGAGACCGCCTTCGGCAGCTCGCTGAGGGTGTCGGCAGACCACTCCTAGGGTGGGTAGTCGCAACCACCGCCCGCGCGCATAGTCCTCTCGTCCCCGTATCTCACTCCAAGAGGAGTCGCTATGTCTCGCAAAGTCACTCATACGGCATCATCGCTTGCCAGGCGCTTGCACCGGCGCACCCCGTCCGCCGCGATGCTGGTCGCGGGCGTCGCGCTGAGTGTCGCGCTTGCAGGTACCGCGAGCGCCGCACTCGACCTTTCGAAGGGTGACGCCCTCATTGCCAAGCACTCACTGTCGGGCAATCGGTTGAGAAACCACTCGGTCACAGGCGCGCAGATCAGAGTCAATACCCTTGGGAAGGTTCCGAGCGCGCTGAACGCCGACCACGCACGAATCGCCGTCAGTGCCGACGCCGCCCAGCACGCGCTCAGCGCGGACACCGCGGGCCATGCGACGGCCGCGGACAACGCCACCCACGCGAACACTGCCGACACGGCGAACGGACTGCCCGCGCTTCATTGGGTGAACCTGACACTGACCAACAACTGGGTTGACGCGAACACCTCGCCGGACACGCGGCCGCCGGCCGTGGCGCTGGACGCCCAGGGAATTGTTCACTTCCGTGGTCAGATCATGTGCAGCGTCGCGACCTGCAGCAGTACGTTCTCCACGGTCCCTTCGAATCTGGATCCCTCCCAAACCGTGCGGGTCACGGCAAATCAGTTCAACAACGCAACCGGCCAGATCAACATCGGCGCAAACGGGTCACTCGACAACTTCGACGATCCCGACCACACCACTGCGCTCTACACGCGCACTGGCCTCGACGGCATAACGTACGCGCTGGGCTAGCAACAAGCGTGACGCCGAACCCGGGCGCCCTCGCGGCGCTCGGGTTCGAGCCGTTTAGTCAGTAGACGGTGGGGCCCCCAGGCGATGCGCCCCGAAACCGCGGCTCAGGAGATGCCACTGCGTACGGCGTGCACGGCTGCTTGGATGCGGTTGTCGAGGTGAAGCTTCGCGAGGATGCTGGCGATGTGGTTGTGCACGGTGTTCGTGCTGAGCGAGAGCTCGTCCGCAATGTCGCTATTGCTTTTACCGCTCGCGAGGCGGGTGAAGATCTCCAGTTCGCGCACTGTCAGGGCGGCGCGGATCGCCTTCGCCGCATCACGACTCGTCGTGGTGACCGGGATGTCCCGCTCGCGAATCCGCTCGAGCAGCTTTCCTGCAACCCGCGAGGAGATAACCGATTCTCCGGCCGCGGTTGCGATGACGGCAGCCGCGATCGTCTCGGGTAGAGCGGTCTTGAGGATGTAGCCACTGGCGCCGGCGACGATCGCTTCCACCACGCAGTTTTGCTCGCTGCGGGTCAGGACCAGCACGCGTGAGGCGGGGGCGAGTAGACCGAGTTGCTCGATCACGACGACGCCCGACATGCCGGGAAGCCCGAGGTCCATCAGCACGACGTCGGGACGCACGTCCACCACCAGCTCGATCGCGTCTTGTGCGTCGGCAGCCTCCCCCACGAGCTCGACCCCACCGACCGATAGCGCTTGAGCCAGCGCGCTGCGGATCAGCTGCTCGTCGTCGGCCAGCACCACCGTGATCGGCCCGCGGCGCTCCACGAGCGGCTTCTGCTGAGGTGGCATCTGGAGGGACTCCGCGTCAACTCCTCCTAGCCGCAACGTACCAGCTCTCTCGCCAGGCTCAGCTCGCCAGGTACGCACAGCGCTGGTGGTTCGTTCGGGCTCCTACCGACCCGTTCGGGCTCCCCGACGGGGGGCCCGAACGGGCTATAGACATCAGGCCAGCTATGAGTAGCCTCGATGTAGGGCCGTCATCGGTCGCTGCTGGTCGGACCCTCGCGAGGACGCGGCGGGCGTGGTTGTTCATGCCGAGCTCACGAGCTGTTTCGTCCAGAAGCGCGAGAACGCCGTTACAAGCGAGACTCGTCCCTATCAGCGGGGGTCTTGGAAGTGAGGCTTACGATGGCAATTCCGGTTGAGATTGAAGGCGCCGGCACTCAGGGGAAAGTTCGCAATCCGCTGGCAGTGATCGGCCTCTCATTTATCACCCTCGGGATCTATGCGATCTTCTGGTACTACTTCGTCAACAAAGAGATGGCTGAGGTGGGCAGAGCCAGGAACACCAACGATCTCGGCGACAGCCCGGGCACGTCCGTCCTGGCGGTCACCCTGGGCGCCTTGGTCATTGTCCCGGCGTTCATTTCGCTCTACAACGCCTGGAAGCGGCTCAACAGCGGAGAGCGGCTCACCGGGCTCACTGGGATAGAGGCCGGCCTCGGCCTTGTGCTCTGGATTTTCATTTGGCCCGTAGCCCAATACCTCTTCCAGTCCAATTGGAACAAGGTGCTCGAGGCCCAAGCGGAGGTGGCCCCGGTTGAGGCCGCGCCGTCCGTCCAGGTGCCGCCGACTGCCCCGCCGGTCGCAGCGCACTGACAGAGGTTCGTCAGGTTCAGCGCGCCTCACGGCGAGCCAGAGTCGACCGAGTGCGGCGGGGGGTCACCAACTCCCCCGCCGCACCAGCTAGTCGGGAACTACGTCTAGGCCGGCGGAGGGAACGAGCTACCCGTGACCGCGCCGTTGATACACAGCGCCCACACGTTGAACGTCTCATCCGTGGTGGTGCTCGTGTTGTTCACGGCCCCGAACACTTCATTGTTCGTGGTATCCGGGGTGGGCGGGGTGGGCGGGGTGGTGCTGTTTTCGATGCCCCAGTTATTGACCGACTGGTCGAGCCCGCCGCTGTCGATGACGCCGCCGGAGATCGCGTGCATGCCGGTTGGGCAGTCGACCTCCTCGTTGCTTTGAGAGTTCTTGGGGTTGGTCGCGGTTTTCCCGTGGACGATCACCGCGCCGTTAAGCGCGTTTGCGGATGCCGCCGTCGTCGCGTTGGTCGCGTTGGTCGCATTGGTCGCGTTGGTCGCGTTGGTCGCGTTGGTCGCGTTGGTCGCGCTATCCGCGGCGTTCGCGTGCAGGGCGTTCGGAACGGTGACGCCCGTCAGGTTCAGCTTCAGCGCGGTGACGGCCCCGTTCTTGAGCTTCGCCGACGTGACGGCTCCGTTCTGGAGCTTTCCCGTTCCGACGGCGCCGTTCTTCAGCTTCGCCGGTCCGACGGCTCCGTTCTTGAGCTGCTTGGTGCCCACGGTGCTATTGCTCAACGCCGCGTAGCTGGTACCGCCCAAGGCGACGATCAGAGCGATCGTCGCAACAACGAGTGCTGGGCTCGGGTGTGGAAGTCGAGACCACATGTTCCCCCTCCTCCGTCCTTTAGCGACCCCGGCGAGCGTCACCGCGCCCGAGTCGGCGCGGACTGTCGGCTTGCCCTCGGCACAAATCTATTGGCCGCGGTTCGCCGAAGTCAAGACGCGCCCGCCGAACCGGCTAACCGCTCGCAGGCCGGCATGACGGAGGGTCGGAGCGAGATCAGACTGAGTCAGCAATCCCCGTTAGCCAGGCCCGGTCCGCGGGAGTCATGTCGCGGCTTTCTGCCCAGGCTCGAATATCTCGCTTAGGCGCTAGGGCTCGAGGGGGTATCAGGGGGCCGAGCGCTGGACCGGGCCCGTCCAGAACTCGATTCCCCACCGCGCTGAGATCTCGCGCAGCCGGTCGGGGCCCGGAGGCTCGGCGGCGGGAGGGGTCGTCGGGTCAGCTACAGGGACACCGGCCTCGGCGAAGTAGCCGGTCATCGCGCCCGGAAGACCGATCACCTGAAAGCGGGTCGGAGCGTCCGACAGATTCAGCGTGGCGTGTACAACCCATGGGGCCACCCACACGCTGTCGCCGGCGGTAAGCGTTGTCGTGGCGCGGACGGTCCCGTCGCGCTCCTCGCACAGGGTGAGCTCGCCGTCGCGGACCACAAACCATTCAGCGAACGCGTGGCTGTGAGCCGGCGGGCCACCGCCCGGCAGGGCGAGCACCTCGATCGCGTCGATGCTGCCGCCGGTCACGCTGCGATCGAGTTCGATCGTGACGTGGTTACCACCGGCCACGGCGTAGACGGTTCGCTGTGCAACCGAGATCGGCGTCAGCGGTGCAGTGCTCACGGCTCGTCGTCCTCTCGTGGGTCGAGTCGGGGCGTTCTATATGCGTCGCCCCCCGCTGGCACGGAGGGCGACTCTCTTCAAGAGGTGGAGACGGCGGGATGGACTCGGGTTGCGATGGGACGCGTGCCGGGGGTCGTCTTTGTTGTTGTGAGGGTGTATTTGGTTCTGGCTTGGACGGTTCCGTCGGTGGTGGTGAGCCAGATCGGTCCGGTGCTGGCGCCGGTGGGGACGGTCGCTTTGACTTCGCTGGGGCCGATGTAGGTGGTGGTCGCGTTGGTGCCGTTGAACTTCACGCTGGAAGTAGGCGTGAATCCGATGCCCGTGATGTCGACGATCGTCCCTGCCGGTCCGCTGGCGGGCGTGAAGCCGGTGATCGACAGCGTCGGGGTGAAGCTATCGGTGCTGGTGGCGCTGCCGGCGGCGGTGATCACCGAGATGGGTGCCGCGATCGCGCCATCGGGCACCCTGACCGCCAGCTGCGTGGGCGAGTAGATGGTGAAGTTGGACGCCGCCAGGCTCCCGAACTTGATGCTGCTCGCGCCGCTCAGATACGTGCCCGTGATCATCACCTTGGTGCCCGTGATCGTAGAGGCCGGCGTGAACGAGCTGATCGTCGGCGCGACCGACGGCGTGACCGTGTAGGTGCCCCCGGCGCGCGCCGTCCCGAGCGCATCGCTCAGCGCGATCGGCCCGCTGGTCGCGGTCGCGGGGACCGTCGCTTTGACCTCGCCCGGGTTGATGTAGGTGACGCCGCTGGACGCGGTGCCGTTGAACTTGACGCTCGATCCGGGCGCGAACCCGATCCCCCGGATGTCGAGCACCGTTCCCGCCGGCCCGCTGTGCGTCGAGAAGCTCGTGATCGACAGCGTCGGCGTGAACAACTGGGGGCTGTTCGCCGCCCCCGTGGGGGTCGTGACCGAGATCTTCGCTGCGATTGCCCCGTCCGGGACCGTCGCGCGTACCTCCGTCGTCGAGACGATCGTGAATGAGGCCGGCAGACTCCCGAACTTCACGCCGGTCGTGTCGCCCAGGTTCGTGCCGATGATCGTCACCTGACCGCCGGTGACCCCCGACGCGGGCGCGACCAAGCCGATCGACGGCGGCGGCCCCAGCTCAGTAATCGTGACGTCAGTCTGTGTCAGGTCGTACGAGTAGTTATTGTTCTTTGGGTCGATCAGGAAATAGAGAGTCGCACCCTTAGTGACTGTCACGGTAAGGTTGGCCGGGAATCTCTGCGCGCCGCAGTTGGCGATTGACCCGGAGGCGAGGTCATTGCTGCCCTGGTCGATGAACCACGCTATGCCATTGCCGCCCCCGCAGTCCGCGTCGGACACCCCGCCGCTCACGGACACGGTACCCGTGATCGGACTGTGCCACGCTACAAGCGAATCGTTCGCCGGACCGGGGTGCAGAAACGCCTCATGCGGAGGAAAGATCTCATAGGGACCACACGTGCCGTGAATCGTGTTGTTTGTGGTATTGACTGAGGCGATGCCAACTGGGGTCGCAACCCCGTTGTGCCACCCGACAATGCCCGGGATACTGCATGGATCGTTGACGTCCAACACCATGTCGTAATAGCTTGCAGGGTCCCGGGTCGTGCTGGGCGCGACCATCAGTTCCCACACACCAGCATGTCCATAAGCGTCTGGAAACGGGTTCAGTGGGGTGCCGGAGAGAGCGTTCGCCTGCATGTCGGCGGCAAGAGTCCAAGTGTCCGCTGCACTCGCTACGGCTGGCCGTGCGGCGAAGCCCATGACGACCACCAACCCCACGGCCAGCAAGACCGCCCACCTCAACCCCTTAGAGCAGAAGCGCTCAACCACCACCGAGCCAGACATAAGGACCACCTTTCGCAGGGCACCTCACCACCATCCTCCCGCAGAGCCGGCGCCCCGCCATCCGCACAAACCACACCACGCGTCGGCAGAAACCCCGATCAGCAACATACGTGGGCGCCCGCAGCGCAAACAGGCCGGGCGAGCGCAACCGATCCTCGCCGAAGCGCCGCTCAGATCGAGCAGGAGGAGCGGAAGGTCGACAAGTTTGTCCGGGTACTCGAGCCGGATCAGCGAGGTCCGGTCGACAACACCGAGGTCAAGAGCGACGACGCATCCGGTGCACCCCAGATGCACCCCCTAACGGGCAATTCTGGCCTCTCAGCTCGAGACGCGCGTCAAAGAGAAAACACCCAATTGACAGGTATTTCCCGTTGATGGGCGATCCAGGACTCGAACCTGGGACCTCTTCCTTATCAGAGAAGCGCTCTAACCGACTGAGCTAATCGCCCGTCTCGGGCCCGATTCTAGCTTCACGCAGCGGGGCGGACGCGGAGGCGGCGGGCGAGCTCGAGGGCGTCCTCGACGGACTCGACCTTGAGCTCGACGCGGTAGCCGGTGCTTCCCGTCGGGCGCACGTCAACCTCGCGGCCGAGCAGTGACTCAAGCGTGTCGCCGATCCGCTCGGCCGCGGCCTGCTGGTCGGGATGGAGCGCCGCGCGCGGTTTGCCCGCGCCAGGCGCGCGCTTCGGCCGGCCGGCTTCCCGGGCGCGGGCCTCGAGCTCGCGTACCGACCACCGGGAGGTTACGGCCGCGCGAGCGAGGGTCCGGCGGCGGTCGTGATCGTCGCTCGTCAGCAGCGCTCGGCCGTGGCCCTCAGTCAGCTCGCCGCGTTCGATCAGCGCGAGCGCCTCGTCGGGCAGCTCGAGCAGCCGGATCAGGTTCGAGACTGCAACGCGGCTGCGGCCGACCCGGAGGCCTACGTCCTCGCGGGTAAGGCCGAGCTCCTCGACGAGTGCGGCGCACGCGCGGGCCTCCTCGACTGGGTTCAGGTCCTCGCGCGCCATGTTCTCGATCAGCGCTAGCTCGAGCGTGGCCGGGTCGTCGTGGCGGCGCACGACGGCGGGAATCGCCTCGCGCTCGGCGATCCTCGCGGCGCGCCAGCGACGCTCGCCGGCGATCAACTCGTACTTGCCGCCGACGACCGGGCGGACGAGCACGGGCTGGAGCACACCGCGCTCGCGGATCGAGTCGGCGAGCGCGAGCAGCGACTCCTCGTCGAAGCTGCGCCGGGGCTGGTTCGGATTCGGCGCGATCAGGTCGACTGGAACCTCGCGCAGCTCCTCGGCCTCGTCCTTCGGCGCCACCGAGAGGATCGCCGCCAGGCCGCGGCCCATTCCCTTCTGTCGGTCAGCCACGGGCTGCGACCTCCTTTGCCAGCTCGAAGTAGGCGTCTGCTCCCGCGCAGTGGGGATCGTGGTGAATCACCGGCTTGCCGAAGCTCGGAGCCTCCCCCACCCGAACGTTGCGGGGGATCACGGTATCGAACACCAGTTCGGGGAAATGCTCGCGGATCTCGCGTTCGACGTCCTGCGCCAAGCGCGTCCGCCCGTCGTACATCGTCAGCAACATCCCGGCGACCGTCAGCCTCGGGTTGAGGTCGCGCTGGACCAGCGACAGTGTGTCGAGCAACCCCGCGAGACCCTCGAGCGCGAAGTACTCCGCCTGCACGGGCACGATCACGCGGTCGGCGGCTACCAGAGCGTTGACGGTAAGCGGCCCCAGCGACGGGGGGCAGTCGAGCAACGTGAACGCGTACTTGTCGCGGACGTCGCCGAGGGCCTCCCGCAGACGCACCTCGGACCCGGGCGTGCGCGGCAGCTCGACCGTCGCGCCGGCCAGATCGGGGCCGGCGGGCGCGAGCGATAGCCGTTCGATCGTGGTCGGCATAACGACCTCGTCGAGGGTCGCGTCGCCGATCAGGACGTCGTACACGGTCCGCGGGGCGTCCTTGGCGATCCCGAGCGCGATCGTCGCGTTCGCCTGCGGATCGATGTCCACCAACAGCGTGTCGTAGCCAGCCTCGGCGACGCACGCCGCAAGGTTCACCGCAGTCGTCGTCTTGCCGACGCCTCCCTTCTGATTGGCCAGCGCGTAGACCGTCCCCATGTCTGGTCCCAAGCTACCGGCGAATGCGGTCAGACCGGGGTCGTGGCGGCCCCGAAAGCCCGCTCAATGGGCGCTTTAGAGCCATCCCCGGGCGCCGTGGGAAGCCGTCGGGGGTTTCCATAACCTTCGACATGAGATGCAGGTGACGGTTGCGCGCGCCTTCGTACGGCGTCACCGCGAGCACGGCAACCGGTGCCATCCCGACCAGCGGCGCTGCAGCCTCAGCGGCGGCCTCCGCGTCCGGCTCACGCTTCCCGCGCCACGCGACGAGCGTTCCACCGACGACGAGCAGCGGGGCGGCGTACTCGACGATGACCTCGAGCGGGGCAAGAGCCCGGGCTGTCGCCAAGTCGAAGCGCTCGAGCCCCTCGGGCCAACCCTCCGCGCGCGCGTGAACAACCTCGACGTTATCGAGCCCGCACTCGGCCGCCGCGCGTGCGACGAACGCGCACTTGCGACCGGAGCTCTCGACCACCGTCACCCTCGCCTCGGGAACCGCGATCGCCAGCGGGAGCGCCGGCAGACCCGCTCCTGAGCCGAGGTCGACGATCGCCCGGGCGTCGCGAACCGAGGGCACCTCGAGCGCGACGAGCGAGTCGGCGAGATGGTCGTCGAGCACCCGATCGCGTTCCCTGATCGCCGTCGGCGCGAGCGGATCGTCGGCGAGCAGCACGAGCAGCGTCCTCAGCTGCTCGCCGGCCGGCTCGCGGAGCCCGAAGCGGGCCGCGAGCGCCCGGACGCGCTCGGCCTCGTCAGCCCCGGCCACCGTCGTCCTCGCCGGCCTCCATCTGCAACCGGGTCCGTTCGCGCTCGATCACCGGGCCGTACCGCTCGAGCATCGCGCGCAGCCGCTCGCCGGCGTGCGCGTCGAGCTCCTCGACCGGGGTCTGCTCCAGCACCGGGAGGATGTCCTGGACGAGCGCAGTTCCTCGCGCCATCCACTGGTAATACGACCGACCGCCGTGGTGGTACGGGCCGTACAGCCGCGTCGACGGGAAGCGGTCGACGAGCCACCGGAAGATCGCCTCGTGGCGGACGTGCATCCGCAGTGTGATCTGGGGCTGCTTCCCATCGCCACCGAAAGAGCCCTCACCGATCAGCAGGCCGACGAGTAGACCGCGGTCGAACTCGGAAACGTCCGCCACGGGCCCTTCTATAGCAGCAACCTTGTTTCACCGTATAGAAAAACGTGAAACGCGCGGGAAGCGGATGCCGGCTCGAGCACGCCCGCAGAACGCCGCGGGCGATTTCCGCCCGGCCAGGCGACCCCTCAGTGCACCAACGGCGCCACGACGAGCCGGCGCTCGGGCTCCTGGCCCTCGCTGTAGGTCTCGACGTCGTGGCGACTCTTGAGGTGCTCGTGGACGACCTTACGCTCGAGCGCGCTCATCGCCTCGAGCGCCACCGGCCGGCGGTCGTGCACCGCGGCCTCGGCGGCCTGGTCCGCTGCGGCGCGCAGCGCGACGGCGCGACGCTCTCGATATCCGGCGGCGTCGATCACGACCCGGACCGACTCTTCGGTCTGGCGGAACGCGATCCGGTACGCGAGATGCTGGATCGCATCGATCGTCTGGCCGTGGTGGCCGATCAGTAATCCGAGGTCGTCGCCGATCAACTCGCCGTTGATCACGCCGTCCTCTTCGGTGACCCGGACCTCGGCGTCGACCCCGATTCCACGGGCGACCTGCTCGAGCAGGTCGCGCACGCATTCCGCCGCCAGACTGAGCCCCGCCTCGCCGTTCACGGCTAGCGCCTGCGTCCCGAGCGCTTCTTCTTCTTACGCGGCGGGGGCGGTGGCGGTGCGTCGCGCCGGGGCTTCGACCCAACCCCGGCCTTCGCCTTGTCGCCCTCCTTGTCCCCGTCGGGAGGGCGCAGCCGCCCGAGCAGCCCAGCTATACCGCCGCTGGCAGTGCCGGAGTCCGAGTCCGATCCGGCCCCGTTCGTAACCGTGGCCGCTGGTCGTCCGCCGTTCGCCGCAGCCGGCGAGGCCGGCGGCGTTGCGGGGCCGAGCCTGCGTCTGATCACGTACTGCTGGCTCATCGTCCAGAGGTTGGTCGTGATCCAGTAGACGAGCAGTCCGGCCGGGAAGTTGATCACGATCACGACGAAGAACAGCGGCAGCAGCAGCATGATCCGCCGCTGGTTCTTGTCCATCGTCGGCGTGGCCATCATCAGACTCGATGCCAGCTGTGTGCCGACGTAGAGGATGAGCAGCGTGACCAGCACCGCGCCGCTTGCCTTGTTCGTCAGGTCGGGGATGAACAGGAAGCCGGCACCCTGCGGCCCTGCGTGGTAGATGTCAGCGAACTGAGGGTTGGTGCAGAAGGTCGTCTGTCCGTGGGCAGCGGCAACCGTCAAGTGGTGCTGGGAGACCAGAAAGTTCCGGTAGGCGGCCTGAACCCCGGGACAGATGTCCGGGCGCAGAGTAGTCCGCAGCATGTAGAAAAGCCCGATGAACACCGGGATCTGGGCGACCAGCGGCAGGCACGAGGCGAACGGGTTGACCTCGTTCTCCTTGTAGAACTTCATGACCTCCTGTTGCTGGCGCTGCTTGTCTTCCTTGTACTTGTTCTGGATCTCCTTGAGCTGCGGGGCGACGCGTTGAAGCTTCTGCATCGAGTGGAACTGCTTGACCGCCAGCGGCAGCAGCACCAGCCGTGCCGAGATCGTCAGCAGCACGATCGACCAACCCCACGACACCCCGATGTCGTTGTGGAAGAACTTCAGCACCGCCTCGAACACGTCGATCAGCGGCTGGAAGATGTTGGCGAAGGTCAGGAGCATGGTCAGCCTGTGGGTGCGGGCGCTCGAGGCGTAAACAGGCGCTGCTCGTCCACCGGGTCGAACCCTCCGTGGCTCCAGGGATTACAGCGCAGCAGCCGCCACCCGGCCAGGACGAGCCCGCGGAGTATGCCGAATCGCTCGATCGCCTGCACCGCGTACTCGGAGCACGAGGGGTGGTACTTGCAGCGGTTTCCGAGCAGCGGCGAGATCAGCAGACGGTAGGCCCGCAAGGGCAGCAGGAACACCCAGCGCACGGCCTTCACGAGGCGATCTCCCGCTGAGGCTCGACCTCGGGTTCAGCTGCACCCGTGGGAGCCTCAGCACCGCCTGCGCGGGAAATCAGCTCTGCCAGCGCCGCACGGACACCGTCGAGCCCTTGACGCTCAGCCAGAGCGTGAGCCTCGCGGCGCGCGA
The DNA here is from genome assembly GCA_963788565.1 of uncultured Solirubrobacterales bacterium. Taxonomy (GTDB): domain Bacteria; phylum Actinomycetota; class Thermoleophilia; order Solirubrobacterales; family Solirubrobacteraceae; genus Palsa-465. The sequence goes on from CAWBHJ010000007.1 coordinate 11,613, forward strand.
CGACGACCGCGTCGGTGCTCGGCGGCAGTCGCTTGCCCTCGACCGCGAACGCCTCGCGCAGCAGCCGCTTGACCTGGTTGCGCTGAACGGCGCCGCCTACCTTCCGAGAAACCGAGAGTCCCAGTCGTGGCTCACCCTCGCCTTTTCGCGGGAACACGTAGAGGACGAGCTCGCGGCCGGCGTGCGAGCGCCCCTGGCGGAAGACGCGCTCGAAATCGCCGCTACGCGACAGCCGGGAGCGACCCGGGCGCGGGCGAGCGCCTCCTGCCGCCAACATCAGACCGCGAGTCGCTTGCGGCCTTTTGTGCGGCGGCGCTTGAGCGTGAGCCGCCCGGCACGCGTTCGCATCCGCGCGCGGAATCCGTGCGTACGTGCTCTCTTACGTTTTTTCGGCTGATACGTGCGTTTCATGGCTCAACAACCCCAGGCCCGGGTTAGAGCCAGTATACGCAGCGCCCGCTCACCCTCCTGCAGGGTCCGGGCGGCCCTCCGATCGCGCCCTCGACCGGCACCGCACCGCCACCCGGCGGACGCCGCTTTCGGCCGGCGGCGCGTTTTTCTCGCGCATTGCGCCAACGCTTCCAGGCCGCCCCGACGGGCTCAAGGAGCGCTGGTATATTCGCCGCCTCCGAGCGGGCTCGCTTGGACCTTTTTACGGTGCTGTCGGAACGCTCCCAGAAGGAGTCGCTTGGAGCTGCCTACGAACGTCGAGCCGGATGATGCGTGGCGCAGCATCCGAGAAGAGCTCCGCCGAGTCGTCGGCGAATCCACCTACGAGATCTGGATCGCACCGCTCGAAATCAAGGCTTTCGAAGGCGGCGTGCTGCTCCTGCAGGCGCCGGCGGCGACCCGCGCCTGGGTCGCCAAGCGCTTCGGGCGGATCCTCGAGCGCAGCGCCCGCTCGGTCACCGGTATCGAAGTCCAGGTGGCGATCGAGGGCGTCGGCGAGAGCGACGGCGACGGATCCGCGGCCGCTACCCCCAGGCCGGCCTCGCACGACAACCTGAATCCCCGCTACAGCTTCGAGCAGTTCATCATCGGCGACGGCAATCGCCTCGCGCACGCTGCCGCGCTGGCGGTGGCCGAGCTCCCGGGCCAGGCCTACAACCCGCTGTTCCTCCACGCTCCGCCCGGACTCGGCAAGACCCACCTCCTCCACGCGATCGGCAACTACGTGAGGGCGTTCGGCGGCGGTGCGATCGTCCGCTACACGACCGTCGAGGCGTTCACCAACCACTTCATCAAGGCAATCGGCTCGCGCTCGCTCGACGACTTCAAGCACACCTACCGCGGCGTCGACGTCCTCCTGATCGACGACGTCCAATTCCTCGCGAGCAAGGCAAAGACCGAGGAGGAGTTCTTCCACACGTTCAACGCGCTGTACGAGAGCGGGCGCCAGCTCGTCCTGACCTGCGACCGCCTCCCGCGAGCATTGGTCGCGGTCGAAGAGCGGCTGCGCGAGCGGTTCGAGGCCGGTCTCGTCGCCGATATCCGCCCCCCGGACTTCCCCACGCGCGTCGCGATCCTTCGCAAGCGCGCGATGCTCGACCGCGTGCCGCTTGCCGACGCCGGCGTCCTCGACGCGATCGCCGAGCGCGTCACCGACAACATCCGCGCGCTCGAGGGAGCGTTGATCCGGGTCGTCGCCTACCACTCGCTGGCCGGCCAGCGCGGCCCGATCGACCTCGAGCTGACGATGACCGTGCTCGACACGATGTATCCCCAGCGCGTGCCGCCTCCGCGACAGACCTCGATCGCGCAGATCCAGGCGGCCGTCGCATCCCACTATGACCTCGACGTCTCCGATCTTCTCTCCCAGAGCCGTACCGCACGGATCGCCTGGCCCCGCCAGCTCGCCATCTACTTGGCGCGGGAATACACCAGCACCTCGCTACAGACCATCGGCGAGGCGTTCGGTGGCCGCAACCACGCGACCGTCCTACATGCCTGCAAGCGCGTCTCGGACCGGCTCGCAAACGATCAACAGGTCTGTGAAGAAGTCGGCAAGTTGAAGGCGGCGGTCGGCGGATCGCGCGACGACCGGGCTTACTGACAGACTTGTCCGTCGCTGTGGGCGCCCGCTCTTCCCGCTATCTGCGGCCGAACGCGCAGTTGTCCACAGTTCTTATTCGCCCTATGACTTCTTATCCCTCCTAAGGTAATCGCCGTGAAGATTTCTGTTCAGCGAGACGACCTTCTCGCCCAACTTCAGACCGTCACCCGCGTTGCTTCCACGCGCAGCGCGATCCAAGCCCTGTCGGGCGTCCAGGTCGTCGCCGGCGACCAGCAGTGCGAGCTCCGGGCGACGGACATGGACGTGAGCCTGCGCGTCCCGCTCTCGGCGCAGACGGTCCGCGAGGGAGTCGTCGTACTCCCGGCGCGGCTGCTGCTCGATGTGGTCCGCTCGCTGCCTGCCGCCGAGGTGTCGCTCGAGCTCCGGTCCGCCGAGCAGGACGTGGAGCTGATCTCCGGCGGCGCCACGTTCCACATTCGTACGCTCCGGTCGGAAGACTTCCCGCCGTTCCCGGAGCCTTCTGCGGACGACGGCGTATCGGTCCCGGTCGGCGCGTTCGTCGAGACGGCGCTGAAGGTCGCGGGCTCGGCGTCTCGCGACGAGACGCGGCCGGTGCTCACCGGGATCCTGGTGTCCGCGTCTGACCGCGAGTTGCGGATGGTCGCGACGGACTCCTACCGGCTGAGCGTCAAGGAGACGGCGCTGGAGGCGCCGCTGACGTCGGCGTTCGAGGTGAACGTGCCGGCCCGGGCGCTGCAGGAGCTCGCGCGGGTCGCGGCCGGCACAGAGGAGGGTCAGCTGCGGGTCAGCGTGCTCCAGAACCAGGTCGTGTTCGAGCTCGACGGGGTCGTGCTGTCGTCGCGGCTGATCGACGGCCAGTTCCCTAATTACCGCCAGTTGCTCCCGGAGTCCTTCGAGCACGAGCTGCGGATCGCCGCCGCCGAGTTGACCGAGGTCGTTCGCAGGATCAGTCTGCTCGCGCAGAAGAACGCACCGCTCCGGCTGGCGTTCGGCCCGGGCGAGCTGACCGTCTCCGCCCAGACGCCCGACGTCGGCGAGGCGCTCGAGTCGATGCCGGTCCCGTTCCAGGGCGAGCCGCTCGAGATCGGGTTCAACCCGGAGTTCCTACGCGACGGGCTCGAGGCGGTCGAGGAGGGCGATGTCCTGTTGAAGCTGATCAGCCCGCTGCGCCCCGGGCTGATCGAGTCAGGCGAGGACGGCGGGTTTCAGTACCTCATCATGCCGATCCGCCTGAACGTCTAGCGGCGCCCGTGGCGCGGCTCGTAGGGAGCCAGATCCGGTGCGGGTGCTGAGCCTCTCGCTTCGCGACTTCCGCAGCTACGAGGATGCACAGGCGTCCCTGGGGCCCGGCGTGACGGTCGTCTCGGGGCCGAACGGTGCCGGCAAGACGAACCTGCTCGAGGCGATCTACTTCGGCTCGGTCGGCCGCTCGCCGCGGACGGCCAACGAGCGTGAGCTCGTCCGCTTCGGCGCGAAGACCACGCGGGTCGTAGTCCAATGCGAGGCCACAGACGGTCCGCACGAGATCTCGGTTGGGTTCGAGCCCGGCCAGCCGAAGCGATTCCGCGTCGACGGCGCGGTGGTCGAGCGGCTCCTCGACGCCCCCGAGCGTCCGCTGGTGAGCGTGTTCCTGCCGGATCGCCTCGACCTGATCAAGGGCGCGCCGTCGCTGCGCCGTGCGCACCTCGACCAGCTCGTCGTGGCGCTGTGGCCGGCACGCGTGCAGACGCGACGCTCGTACATGCAGGCGCTCGCGCAGCGAAACGCGCTGATCGCCCGGATCCGGTCGGGCGCCGGGTCGCAGGGGTCCCTGTCGAGCTGGGACGGGCAGCTGGCGGAGCACGGGATCGCGCTGATGCGTGACCGCGCCGCCGCGGTCGAGGCGATCGCGGACCGATTCCGCCGGATCGGCGAGCAGCTTGGGCTCGAGCACGAGTTGACCGTGGCGTACCGCCCGCGCTCGCCGGCTTCGACACCGCTTGAGCTACGCGACGAGCTCCGCTCCCGCGTCCAGCAGGACCTCCAGCGTGGTTTCACCGGCCACGGTCCGCACCGCGACGAGCTCGCCACGCAGCTCGGCGGCCGCGACCTGCGGGCGTACGGGTCGCAGGGCCAGCAGCGGCTCGGCCTGCTCGCGCTACTGCTGTCCGAGCGCGCGGCGATCGCCGCGCAGCGGAGCGCCCCCCCTGTGATGCTTCTCGACGACGTAATGAGCGAGCTCGATGGCGACCGTCGCCGAGCGCTGGTCGAGCTGCTGCGGTCGGGCGGCGGCCAGTCGGTGATCACAACCACCGACCTCGAGCACGTGCCCGGCGGTGGCGATGACGGCGTCGCGCGGCTGTCGATCGCCGATGGCGTTGTACTCGAGGAGGTCGCGTCGCGGTGACGCACTGGCGGCGCAGCCCCCGTCCGGTCGGGTTCGCGCTCGACGGGATCCGCAGTGAGCTCGAGCCGGCGACGCTGCTCGGCGAGGTCCAGAGCGTCTGGCCGGAGGCGGTCGGCGGGGCGATCGCGGCGGAGGCGCAGCCGACCGCCGAGCGCGGCGGCGTGCTCACGATCTCGTGCTCGGCGTCGGTCTGGGCGCAGGAACTGGACCTGATGGGACCGGCGATCGTGGAGCGGTTAAACGAGGCGCTCAGCCGCGGCTCGGTGACGCGTTTGCGGTGCGTTTCAGTGCCGCTCGAGTAGGCGACATAACATCGTTACGACGGCCCGCGCGGCGACGCTGGTGAAATGTAGCAATTCGTTCACGCTATTGTTGCGTTTTGCAGGCAAAACGGAGGCACCGCAGGGGCGTTTCCGTCGCCCTCTGTGCTACCCTTAGTTGCATTAGACGCGACGCCCCGGCGCGCTCTCTCACTAGCGCAGAACCGGGCGTCCTGATGTCATCGGAGGACCGTTGACGGACGACAACAGCGCCAAGCGGCGCTCAAATGAGCAGGCAAGTTATGACGCCCAGGACATCACGGTCCTGGAGGGGCTCGAGGCGGTACGCAAGCGGCCGGGCATGTACATCGGCTCGACCGGGCTACGAGGCCTGCACCACCTCGTCTATGAGGTAGTCGACAACTCCGTCGACGAGGCGCTCGCCGGCCACTGCACCGAGGTCGAAGTCGTGATCCACCCGGACAGCTCGGTCACCGTCGCCGACAACGGCCGTGGAATTCCCGTCGGGAAGATGGAGAAGGAGAAGCTGTCGGCGCTGGAAGTGGTGATGACCGTCCTGCACGCCGGGGGGAAGTTCGGCGAGGGCGGGGGCTACAAGGTCTCGGGCGGTCTACACGGAGTTGGCGTGTCTGTCGTCAACGCGCTGTCCGAGCACGTCGACGTGGAGGTGCGGCGCGACGGCTACACGTGGACGCAGTCCTATGAGCGCGGCAAGCCGCTGTCCGAGGTCCAGCGCGGCGAGCCGACGACCGAGACCGGCACGACGACAACGTTCCTGCCCGACGCCGAGATCTTCGAGACGCTCGACTTCGACATCACCGTGCTCGAGGAGCGGATGCGCGAGACCGCGTTCCTGACCAGGGGCCTCAAGATCTCGATCGTCGACGAGCGCGGCGAGGGCCACCGGGCCGAGTTCCGATACGAGGGTGGAATCGTCGACTTCGTCGCCTACCTCAACGAGAACAAGGAACCGATCCACAAGAAGGTGATCTCGTTCGAAGGTGAGAGCGGTGAGGGCGCCGTCGAGGTTGCGATGCAGTGGAACGCCTCCTACCAGGAGTCGGTGTTCGCATTCGCCAACAACATCAACACGCACGAGGGAGGCACGCACCTCAGCGGCTTCCGCTCGGCGCTGACGAGCGCGCTCAACAAGTACGCGCGCGACAAGGGCGAGCTCAAGGAGAAGGACGAGAACCTGTCGGGAGAGGATGTCCGCGAGGGCCTGACCGCGGTGATCTCGGCCAAGCTAGCGAACCCGCAGTTCGAGGGCCAGACGAAGACCAAGCTCGGTAACCCGGGCATGCAGGGCTTCGTACATTCGATCGTCAACCAGCGACTGGCCGAGTTTCTCGAGGAGAACCCCCAGGACGCGCGCTCGATCATCCGCAAGGCCGTCCAGGCCGCGCAGGCTCGCGCCGCGGCACGGAAAGCTCGTGACCTGACCCGGCGCAAGTCGGCGCTCGAGAACTCCCGGCTCCCCGGAAAGCTCGCCGACTGCTCGGTCAAGGACCCGGCGCTGGCAGAGATCTTCGTCGTCGAGGGCGACTCGGCTGGTGGCTCGGCCAAGCAGGGGCGTGACCGTTCCACACAGGCGGTGCTGCCGCTCAGGGGAAAGATCCTCAACGTCGAGAAGAGCCGGATCGACAAGGTGCTCCAGAACCAGGAGATCCAGGCGCTGATCACCGCGATCGGGACCGGCGTGCGGGACGAGTTCAACATCGATAACGCTCGCTACCACAAGGTGATCGTGATGACCGACGCCGACGTCGACGGTGCCCACATCCGGACGCTCGTGCTGACCTTGCTGTTCCGCGAGATGCAGCCGCTGATCGAGGCCGGCTACGTATACATCGCCAAGCCGCCGCTCTACCGGTTCAAGGCCGGGAAGACCGAGCGTTACATCGAGAAGGACTCAGAGCTCGAGCACCTGCTGCTCGACGGCAAGCTCGAGAAGTTCCAGATCTTCGACCGCTACAACTCGCAGTTCTCGGTGACCGAGGCCCGCTGGCAGAAGTTCGGCCGACTGCTGAAGCAGTACGAGGGGTGGGCCTCCGCGCTGCGCGCCAGCTTCGGCCAGGAGCCGGTGCAGTTCATCGAGGAGTCCGGGATCTTGGACGAGCGGATCGATGACGACGGCGCGCTCCTCAAGCTGATGAACCGGCCCTCGGAGAACGGCCATCCGTACACGACCGAGGTGCTCTCCGAGGATCCGGTGGAGATCGTGGTCCGCGCGGTCGAGATCGAGAGCGGCCTGGCGCGTACCCACCGCTTCCGGCGATCGCTGCTCGAGGCGCACGAGTACCGCCAGCTGCTGCGAGTCCACGAGCAGCTCGTCAATACGGCCGGGACGCCGCCGTTCACGATCAAGCTCGGCGACCAGGAGGCGCAGGCGCTGACCTTCTCGGCGCTGCGCGACGAGGTTCTACGGCTGGCGAGGCGCGGTGTCGAGGTCAACCGCTTCAAGGGACTGGGCGAGATGGACCCGGCCCAGTTGCGCGATACGACGATGGATCCATCGCGGCGGACGCTCGTGCGCGTGACGATCGAGGATGCGGCTCAGGCGGACAAGGTGTTCTCGATGCTGATGGGCGATCCGGTCGAACCCCGCCGGGCGTTCATCGAGGAGAACGCACGCCTCGTGACCAACCTGGACGTGTAGCGCGATGGCGACGATCGACACCATCGGCGGCGGCAACATCGAGCCCCGTGGGCTCGAGGAGGAGATGCGCTCTGCGTACCTCGACTATGCGATGTCGGTCATCGTCGGTCGGGCGCTGCCCGATGTCCGCGATGGTCTGAAGCCGGTCCACCGCCGCGTGCTGTTCGCGATGAGCGAGGCCGGGCTCCAGCCCGGACGCTCGCGCTCGAAGTCCTCACGGATCGTCGGTGACGTGCTCGGTAAGTACCACCCGCACGGCGACTCGCCCGTGTACGACACGCTCGTGCGGCTCGCGCAGGACTTCTCGATGCGCTACCCGCTCGTCGACGGCCAGGGCAACTTCGGCTCGATCGACGACGACCCCGCGGCAGCGATGAGATATACGGAGGCGCGCCTCGCGCCGATCGCCCGGGAAATGCTGCGCGACCTCGACCAGGACACCGTCGACTTCGTCCCCAATTACGACGGCAAGAACCAGGAGCCACTGGTGCTCCCGGCGCGGTTCCCGAACCTGCTCGTCAACGGCTCTGCAGGGATCGCCGTCGGGATGGCGACCAATATTCCGCCGCACAACCTGCGCGAGACGGTCGACGCGGTGATCGCCTACATCGACGACCCCGATATCGACGTCGAGGGCCTGATGAAGCACGTCAAGGGCCCCGACTTCCCGACCGGCGGCGTGATCCTTGGGAGTACCGGGATCCGCGACGCGTATGCGACCGGTCGCGGCCGGGTGCGCCTTCAGGCGCGCGCGCACGTGGAGCCGCTCTCCCAGGGCAAGGAGGCGATCGTCGTCACCGAGCTGCCCTACCAGGTCAAAAAGGGCGGCGAGGGCGGCCTGATCCAGAAGATCGCCGACCTCGTCCACGACAAGAAGATCTCCGAGATCTCGGACATCGAGGACCACTCGAGCGACAAGGGGATGCGCCTCGTGATCGAGCTCAAGCGCGGCTCGATCCCGAAGGTGGTCCTGAACAAGCTCTACAAGCACACGCCGCTGCAGACCACGTTCGGCGTGAACATGGTGGCGCTCGTCGACAACGTGCCCAAGACGCTCTCGCTGCGCCAGGCGATCGGCCACTACGTCGATCACCAGCGTGAGGTCGTCGTTCGCCGGACCAAGTACGAACTGCGCCAGGCCGAGGCGCGGGCGCACGTGCTCGAGGGCCTGCTCATCGCGCTCGCCAATCTTGACGAGGTGATCGCGCTGATCCGCTCCTCGCGGGACCAGGAGGCGGCGCGGAGCGGGCTGGTCGAGCGCTTCGAGCTGACCGTGATCCAGGCAGCCGCGATCCTCCAGCTGACCCTCGGCCGGCTGACCGCGCTCGAGGCCGACAAGATCAAGGAGGAGCATGCCGATCTGGTCGAGCGGATCAAGGAGCTCCGAGAGATCCTCGGCGACGAGGGCAGGATCTTCGGGCTGATCAAGGACGAGCTGCGGGAGATCTCCGCCGCCTACGGGGACGACCGGCGAACCGAGATCACGTTCGCCGAGGGCGAGATCGATATCGAGGACCTGATTGCCGACCAGCAGATGGTGATCTCGATCACCAACTCGGGCTACATCAAGTCGCTGCCGCTCTCGACCTACCGCCAGCAGCGGCGTGGCGGGATTGGCGTGACCGGGATGGACATGAAGGACGACGACTACATCGAGCACCTATTCGTCTCCTCGACGCACGACTACCTGCTGTTCTTCACCAACCGCGGCAAGGTCTACCGCCTGAAGGTCTACGAGCTACCCGAGGCGTCCCGAACCGCGAAGGGGCGTGCGCTCGTCAACATGCTGCCGCTGCGCGAGGGCGAGCGGGTCCAGTCGGTGCTCGCAACGCGTGACTTCAACGAGGGCAAGTACCTCGTGTTCGCGACTCGCAAGGGCCAGATCAAGAAGACCGCGTTCCAGGCCTACAACACGCCGATCAAGGCCGACGGGATCATCGCGATCAACATCCGCGACGACGACGAGTTGATCGCCGTGCGGCGGACGAGCGGCGACGACACGATCATCATGGTCTCGCGCTCTGGCCAGGCGGCCCGGTTCAACGAGAGCCAGGCGCGGCCGATGGGGCGCGACACGAGCGGCGTGCGCGGGATGAACGTCTCGCAGAAGGACAACGCCGTGCTCGCGATGGACGTCGCGCGCGATGACCAAGAACTGCTGGTCGTGACCGAGAACGGCTACGGGAAGCGGACCCCGATCCCTGACTATCCGGTCAAGGGCCGCGGAACGATGGGCGTCAAGACGATCGCCCTCACAGGGAAGAAGGGCCAGCTCGCCGGCGCGCTCGTCGTCCGCGAGCACCAGGAGCTCGTCTTCATCTCTCAGAACGGGATGGTGCAGCGCACCTCCGTGCGCGGGATCAACCTCTACGGGCGCTCCTCCCAGGGCGTGCGCGTGATGAACCTCCGCGAAGATGATCAGGTGAGTGCGGTCGCGCTGATTGTCGAGTCCGAGGCGCCGACGGCCGCCGCGGTCGCCGACGACGGCGCCCCTACGGTCGACGAGCCCCCGGTCGCCGAGAACGGCGCTCCGCCGGGAGGCGTCGTCGAGAACGGCGACTCGGAGTAGGACCTACTCGCAGTTGGGTCGCGGTATCGCCGCGGCCGGCTCGGGTGGCCTCGTCTCCGACCCGTTTGTCCCGGCCTCTCCCGCTGCGACTTCTTCCTCACTGGTCTCCTCCTCGGCGGCCTGCTCCTCCGCCCGCGCGAGCTCTTCGGCGGTCTCGCGCTCGCGCAGCACGACGTTCGTGGCCGCGACGACTTGGTCGTCGGACCGCGGGCCGGCGCGGTCGAGGTACCAGTGGCGGTTGATGTTCGCGAACCACTCGAGCCTCGTCTCCCCGTCCTCGCCCACCGTTTCGTAGGGGATCAGCCCGAAACGGCTGATCGTCCGTTGGCCGCCGACCTGATCCGAATAGAGCAGCTCTACCGTGACCGTCTCGCGGTTGTCGATCGCCGCCGCGACACTTTGGTAGGTGGGATCGTTGCGGTCGCGCAGCGCTCCCTGCCACATCCCGATGTCGCCTGCTGGGATGTAGAGGTCGCGGGTCTGGAGGCGGAACTGGTCCTCGGGCGCGTGCTGCGGTGCAACGGCGGCAGACTGTTGGCCGGCCGTGACGTGCCAGGCCTGGCACACGCCGATCCCGGCCCCGACATTGCGCAGGCTCATCGCGAAGTAGACGCTGCCGTCGTGCTCGGCGACACCATGGCCCCCGGCCGCCCGGACCCAGTGCTGCTCGACAAACATGATCTTCTGGACCGGATCGTCGAGCCGCGACTGGGTGAAGATCGGCCGGCGCTGCTCCTGCAATGCAAGCTCGGAGATCCGCGCGGAGCGATTGGACGAGCGGACGGCTGCGAACGTGGCGACCGCAAGCACGAGCGTGCCGCCCGCCGTCGCCAGCGAGGAAATCGTCGCCCAGTCGGCGGCCGCGATCGGGAACAGCATCGCGGTTCAGTGTCTCACGCGCGACGCGCGCGAACCAGGAACCCGCTGCGTGCCGGGGACTGGATCTCGACCTCGGCGAACCCGACAACCCGAAGCATCGTGTCGAGCCCGTCGCGGGTGTAGTTGAAGATCGGGCAGTCGCCGATCCACTCGTACCGGACCTTGCGGATCGGCCCCTTGACAGGCGACCATGCGGGGAACGAGGCGACCATCGAGCCGCCCGGCGCGCACAGCTCGAGCATCCGCCGAGCGAACCGGTCGGCATCCGGCAGGTAGTCGAACAGGCCGAGCCCGAGGACGACGTCGAAGCGACGCTCGATCGGGACTTCGAGGAAGTCTCCGCAGACGAGCTCGACGCGCTCGCCGAAGCGCGCCAGGCGCTGCTGTGCAAGGTCGACCATCGGCTCGGAGAAGTCGACTCCGAGGTACGAGGAGGCGCCGGTCTCGAGCACGAACTCCGCGATCCGTCCCGACCCGCAGCCGACGTCGAGCACGGTCGGCGAGCCATACGACCGGACCGTCTCCACCGCCAGCTCCCGCCGGCGGAACAGCCCGGGCCGCAGCAGCCGGACGAGCAGCCGCTCGTCCTCGTAGAGGTCGTCGAACTGCTCGGCCTTGGTCTGGAACCGCTTACGAACCCGCTGGGGTGCCTGCGCGGAGCTGGGCATACGCCTCACCATAGGGAATCAGTCGGTGACGCTCGGCAATCGCCCTCAGGACGAGCGGCGCCCGGCGCCGGGTGAGGTTGCGCTGCAGCGCCCGCAGCTCGGCACGGAAACGCGCTGCGGCCGGGACGCCGGAAGGAAGCTTCGGGCTGAGCGTCTTGCGATCGAACTCGTAGGGGTGCATGTACAGCCCCGCCATCGGGCTCGACTCGTCGAGTCCGCGAAGGACAAAAGGGATCGGGACCGTCGCCCAGTACGAGGGACCGCCAACCGGGACGCGATACCCGTGCGTGTACCAGACGGCCACCGGCAGCTCCCACAGCTCGCCGTTCCGGAGCTGGAGCTGGCGGGCCCCGCGCCCCACGATCTCTCCCGCCGACCGCAGCCGCGGGGAGTCGTGCTCGCTCGAGTCGTAGTTGAAGCCCCCGGCCGCGAGCACCTCGAACGCCCACGGGCAGCGCTTGTTGATCGAGAACGCCGGCGCGCGATAGCCGAGCGGCCGGGCCCCGGTGAGCCGCTCGATCGTCCCGACCGCACGGTCCAGGTCCGCCCCGAACTCCTCGCGCGTCTGCGAGTAGACGGGGTAGTGCTCATCGCCGTGGCACGCGATCTCGTGGCCGCCTGCCGCGATCTCCTCGACCAGGTTCGGGTGCGAGCGGGCCGCCATCCCGAGGATGAAGAACGTCGCCTTCAGCTCCAGCTCGTCGAGCAGCTGGAGCGTCGCGCTCATCTGGCCGGCGAGCGCCGGGCCGGCCTCGCGCCAGTTGTCCGCGCCCGCTCTCCGGCGGACGAGCTGATGCCAATCCTCGAAATCGACGCTTAGGAGCAGGGTCCTGCGATCGTCCTCGGCCTCCATCGCGGAGGCAGCTTCTCATAGGAGACGTCAACGGTGTTCGCTAATCTGCAATCACCAGAGAAAGGAGGTGGTCCGTCTGTCTGAAATGTCTTGCGGGACCCTGGAGGTGTCCGGCCGCTAGGTCGGAGCTGGCCCCGCTTAGCGGAGTCCACCCGAGGCACCGTCGGGGCGAGCGCCGGGATTAGTCCCTCCGGCAACGATCAATTCGCCCTGATCTGATCCAGCAAAAGAAGCACGGAGGGCGCCGCCCAGTCACCGGCGCCCTCCGTCATTTAAGGGCTCGAATTCCGGCCCGCCGCGGGCTTGGGGGCTTGAGGCGAAGGCCAGGAGCCGGCGGCCCGTGCCCGCTACGCCAAGCCGTGGCTGGGGGTAGGCCTGCTCGGCATTCGAGCATGTAGAGACGGCCGCACCGGCCCCGAGCGGATTAGCCGAGCAGGCCTGCCCCCAGTCACGGCCCACAAAAGAAGAGCGGCCCTAAGCCGCCAGATACTGATGCCAAGCCGACGGAATCGTCGGACTCGACACGTGTATGAACACCGTCGCGTGCGGGATCCGCGGCTGTTTCAACAGCTGCATGCCCGCCTGTCGCGGCAGCGCATCTCCCTTCCGCCGGTTGCACGGCGCGCACGACGCGACGATGTTCTCCCAGCTCGACGAACCGCCCTTCGACTTCGGGATCACGTGGTCGACCGTGAGGTTCGAGCGGGCGCCGCAGTACTGGCACATCCATCCGTCACGGGCGAAGACGGCGCGGCGTGTGATCTTGCGACGGTGGGTATCGCGGGGGATCCGGACGTAGGTCACGAGCCGGATCACGACCGGGCGCTGGATCGTCCGGCTGACCGAATGGAGGTCCCATTCGCCGTGCTCGATCACCTCGGCCTTCGACTTCAGCAGCAGCACGACCGCCCGGCGCACGGTGCAGACATTGATCGGCTCGTACGTTGCGTTGAGGACGAGCACCCGACCACCGTCACGTCCGCGCCGCTGGTGCTCTGGATGCGGCGCGAACCCCACTGGGGCTGGCGGTACGGTGCCCATCGCTGGGCGCCAGTGTAGCGGGGGTGCCTCTCGGATCTGCCTGCCTCAGGCGCGCTCTGGCTCGCGTCTCAGCCGAGGAAAGCGTTCGCCCGGCGAGCGGCAACCAGCGGGAGCTGGAACAGGAACCCGCTGCGGCGATCAACACCTAGAAAGACGGAAAAGAGCCCAATACCCGAACGACCTCGACGTAATCGCGCAGCCCGGCTAGCGCGTCCGCGACGTGGGGCTCGGTGTCGCGCCCCTCCAGGTCGAGGAAGAACATGTAGTGCCCGAGTCCCTGTTTGCGCGGCCGCGACTCGATCCGGGTGAGGTTCACCTGGCGTGAGGCAAATTCGCTCAAGCACGCCACCAGCCAGCCCGGCGCGTCCGCTCCGACGCCCCAGAACACGATCGCCGTCTTCCACGGACCGAGCGGCGGCTCCGTGTCCCATGGCGCTCCCGGCGGCGTGCCGACGCGGGCCAGCCACACGAATCGGGTCTCATTGCCGGCGACGTCCTCGACCCCGGCCCGCAGCACCCGGCAGCCATACCGCTCAGCCGCCAGCCGGTTCCCGAGCGCCGCCCACGGGCCGTCGTGCTCGGCGACGAGCCTGACCGCGTCGGCCGTTGAGCTCCCGGCTAGCACTCGGGCGCTCGGCAGCCGCGTGCGGATGAAGCGGGCGCACTGCGCCGTCGCCTGTGGGTGCGAGACGACCGCCTCGATCTCATCGAGCTCGAGCTCGGTCCGCGCGATCAGCGCGTGCCGGATCGGGCGGACGACCTCCCCGACGATCGTGACGTCCTCGGTGTCGATCGCGAGCGCGTCGAGGGTCGCGTTGACCGAGCCTTCGAGCGAGTTCTCGATCGGGACGAGCGCCCGCTCGACGGTCCCGGCATGGACCGCCATCACGGTGTCGTAGATCGTCGGCAGCGGCACCGCCTCGAGCTCTCCGACGCCCGAGCCGACGCCCGACCCTCCGCCCGCCGCGCCGACCGACTCGATTAGCGCCTCGTGGGTGAAGGTCCCCTCCGGGCCAAAGTAGCCGGCGCGCACCTTGATGCCGCCTCTAGGCGGACGGTCCGTCGGGATGACCGCTCTCGAGCGCGAGCCGAACCGCCTCTGTCTCCTCGGGAGAGAGCTCGAGCTCCGGCTGGCCCTCGCGCACCTGCTTGGCGTACAGGCGGGCCTGGTCGCGATGGTGGATCGAGGACAGCACGAGCCCCGTGCGGTGGGCGTCGAGCAGCGCGATCGAGGTCGACTGGCGGCCCGACATCTCGCCATAGGCGTCGTACCTGATCAGGGCGCTGTAGGCGATCGCGTGGTCGAGCCGCTGCTCGACGCTGTCCATCCGCCGGTTGAGCTCGGCCGCGATGTCCTGGACGTAGTCGTGGAGTGCCTCGAACTGCTGCTGAAGCGTTGCCGCGTGAGTGACCAGGTCCTCGTTTTCGGACCCGAGCACGACCCGCTGGTCGGACCGCACCCGCCGCAGCCGGACCGCCAGCGCGATGCAGGAGAGCAGCGCGACGACGGCGACGCCGGCGGCCGCCAGCGCGACGATCCCCGCGGTGCTGGTCAGGTTGTGCACGCGCCGGAGGATAGGCATACCGGCCCCCGGCGGCCTCGGCGCGCCGGGGGACGGCCGATCGGGGGCTGGGAACGGCGCTCCGGCGCGGTCGCTACTGGAACGTCACCGGGAACGTCTGGGTGTTGTTGTTCGTGACCTTCTCACCGGGGACCGGCTCGATCGTCGCGGTGAGCGTGTACGAGCCCGCCTTCGGGGACGAGCTGAGCGGCACCTGGCACGTCGACTGCTGGCCGGCCTGCGTCTGCGGGACCGTCGTCTGCCCGCTGGGGCCTCCGTTCGAGAGGCTGACCTTGCACACCACGTTGCTCTCGTTGTTCGAGCCGCTGTTGGTGAAAGTCAGCGTGAAGGTCGGCGCCGGGCTCGCCGGGACCGTGTTGGTTGAGCCGCTCTGGAGCGTCGTGCCCCCGGCGCTGACCGAGTTCAGCTGGTGGCCGTGGGTGCCGGGCGTGACCTTGCCACTCTTGTTGCCGGAGCTGACCGTAGTGTGCAGCGAGGAGGCGATGAATGACGGCGTCAGCCACTGCAGGTCGGGCAGGAACTGGCCGCCCTCGACGGGCTCGCCGCTGGTCCCGCCGACGCTGATCCCGGCGTTGTGGAGCGCGCCGACGATTGACGGCAGCGCATAGCTCTTGTAGACGACGTCGGAGGCGTAGAACTTCGCCATCGCCGCGGCAATCTGATTGACCGCGTCGGTCGCGGTCGAGG
This sequence comes from uncultured Solirubrobacterales bacterium, assembly GCA_963788565.1. GTDB lineage: Bacteria > Actinomycetota > Thermoleophilia > Solirubrobacterales > Solirubrobacteraceae > Palsa-465. Next base: position 27,254 of record CAWBHJ010000007.1, read on the forward strand.
TCTGCAGCGCGGGCTGGATCTGCTGCGCGGTCTGCGCGATCCCGTCGCGGCGCATCTGCAGCGCCAGCAGCAGGTCCGACTGCGCGGACTTAGCCTCGTCGGGCACGTCCAGCCCGGCTGCGCGGTTGAGCTGGTTCTCGGCGCTCAGCCGCGCCTCGTCGATCTGGCTCTGAAGGTTGGCGCCGTTGCTTGCGCCCTGGCCGCTCGAGAGCACGTTGAAGAATTGCTGGCCGGTCTGGTTCGAGGCGCGGATGATCGACGCGACGCTGTCGCTGTAGTTGCGAAGCGAGCTGTTGCGCTGGCTGACCTGACAGCTGTGGACGCCGACGGCGACAAGGATCACGACGACCAGCAGCGCGACCGCCGCGACCGCGCGGCGGATCCGGATCGACTGCTCGTCGGTTGGAGGACGTCGTCCAGCGCCGGTGGGTCGACCCCCGCCTCCGGACGTGCGCCGTCCGCCCCCCGTCGGTCGCCGCTGTCGCTCCGTCTGCGGCGCCTCTTCCCGACTCTCATCAACTTCGTCGAAGAACGACAGGCTCCTCGCTCCCTCCACAGGATTCTGAGGCAGCGGAGTATTACCGCATAGAGCGGACTACACGATAAGAGGGAAGCCGATTGCAACGTGGAAAAGCCCCTTTATGGGCACAAGGCCGTCGCCCTCTTCGCGCGAGCCGACACAACAAACGGCCCCATTCGACCCCACGCAAACAGGGGAGGGGGACCCGATCCCGGGCACGGTGGACGACCGTCGCACACTGGACGACCGCGTCCGGACGAACGACCGCGGGCACACGCCCGTGCGGATCGAGGATCACCGCGCTCGGCCCCCCCGCCGCCGGTCCGCCACCGAGGACGGGGGCCCGATCGTCCTCAACCGGTATCGCCTCCACCGCCGCCTCGGCGCGGGTGGGTTCGGGACCGTTTGGCACGCCCGGGACGAGCGACTCGAGCGCGACGTCGCCGTCAAGTTGCTACCCCGCGAGCGGATCGTCGGCGGCCGGTTCGAGCGCGAGGCCCGCGCGGCCGCGCGCCTGGCCCATCCGGGCATCGTCACGCTGTACGAGGCGGCCGTCGACGACGAAGGGGCGTACCTGGTCTCCGAGCTGGTCCGTGGCGCGACGCTGGGCCAGCTGCTCGAGGCCGGCCGCCTGTCGGACCGAGACATCGTCGAGATCGGCATTGCGCTGTGCGGAGCGCTGGCCCACGCCCACGGCGAGCGAGTCGTCCATCGCGACGTCAAGCCGTCGAACATCCTGATCCCCGAGCGGCCCGTCACGCCCGCACAGCTCGCGAAGCTGACCGACTTCGGGGTGGCGCGGATCATCGGCGGGGACTCGCTGACCCGCACGGGCGACGTCGTCGGCACCGCCGGGTACATGGCGCCCGAGCAGGCCGAGGGCCTCGAAGCCGGCGCCCCGGCCGATCTGTATTCGCTGGCGCTCGTGATCTACGAGGCGCTGACCGGGATCAACCCGGTCGACACCGGGACGGCGGCCCGTCGCGCGAGGCGGCTCGGCGCGTACCTGCCACCGCTGCGACGGCAGCGTCGCGACCTACCTCGGGAGCTCGGGTGTGCGATCGACCTGGCGCTACGGCCGAGACCCCGTGAAAGGGGCAGCATCGACGAGCTCCGCTATGGGCTCGCGTCCTCGGTTGGCGTGGTGGGCGACCACCCGGGCGTGGTCTCGAGCCCGTGGCCGGCGCAGGTCACCAGCAACCCGCGTCGCTCAAGAGACCCGGCGCCCAGGTGGGACGACCCGCCCGCCGCTGAGCAGAGTCCGCTTAGCCCGCAGCCCGCCAACGGAGAAGATCAGCCGCTGCTCGAGGATCGCCGGCCGCCGATCCCCTGGCCACAAAGGGCACTCGCGGGAGCCGCCGCGGCGATCGTCGCCGCGTGGCTCACCGGAGTCGTGCTCTCGCATCCGCCGGTTCCGCCGGCCGTCGCTGCCGCAATCGGTGCGGTCGCCGTCGCCGCGCTGCCCCGGATCGGCTGGGTCGCGCTGTTACTCGCCGCCGGCGTTGGGCTCGCGACCGACGGGCATGCGGGCGCGACGCTTGTGTTCGCAATCGCCGCGCTGCTTCCGGTGCTGCTGATGCCGCTCCACCCCGCCCGGTGGCCGCTCGGGGCGTTCGCCCCAGCGCTGGGTGCGATCGGGCTGGCGGGCGCCTGGCCCGCGATCGCCGGCCGTGCGCCCGGCCCGTGGCAGCGGGCGGCGCTCGGCGCGACCGGCTGGATCATGCTGGTCGCGGCAAATGTGCTCGGTACGAGCGCCCTGTACGTGAATCTCGGGCACACGATCGCGGCGCGATCGGTGTGGGAGCCCTCGCTGTCCGAGACCTTCAGCCACGTGATCTCCCCGGTCGCCAGCGCCGGAGTCCTCGCGCCCGCGGTCGTTTGGGCGCTCGCCGCGGTGTTGCTCCCGTGGACCACCGTGATGCGCCCACTTGCGATCCAGCTGGTGCTGGTCACGGTCTGGACGGCCGTTACCGCGTCCGCCACCGCGATCTTCCTGCACGCCGGGCGCGCCGGAACGCTGCTGACGCCGGGTGCAGCGGTGCTCGGCGCGATCGCCGCAGGCGTGGTCGCGCTCGCCCCTTCGATCGCCGAAGCCTTCAGGGCGTCTCGAAGGGCGGGCAACACCCCGATCGGACTCGCGTAGCATGAAAACCCGCTGAAGGCCCCGTCTAACGACGCCGAAGGAATGCCCCAGCGGCCGAGCAATGAGCGTTCTCCGCAGCCTCGAGGAAAAGATCGCTGGCCTCGTCGAAGGCACGTTTAGTCGTGCCTTCCGGTCTGAGGTGCGCCCGGTCGAGATCGCTCGCAAGCTGGCGAGGGAGATGGAAGAACATAAGTCGTCCTCGCTCTCACGCACCTATGTCCCCAACGAATACCGCGTGTTCCTCTCGCCCCGAGACCGCGAACGGTTCGCCGGCTACGAGACCGCCCTCTCGGACGAGCTGGCGGGGTATCTGCTCGAGCACGCGCGTCGCGAGCGGCTGACGCTGATCTCGCGTCCCCAGATCGAATTCGAGACCGACGATCGGCTCGGGCTCGGTGAATTTGGGATCCAGACCGGAATCGTCCACCCGCAGGAGGACGACGTCGAGCCCCCGGAGGAGGAGCTCTCGGGCCGGACGATGGTCTACAGCACCGCCGGCCGGCTGGCCGAGCCGCTCGAGCAGCGCGCTCGCACCCGCGCCGAAACCGCGCTGCTGCTGCTCGACGGTAAGCGGCTCGTGGTCGGCCCGGCAGGGGTCACGCTTGGCCGCAGCCGCCAGTCCGACGTGGTGCTGAGCGATCCGAACGTCTCCCGCAACCACGCGGAGATCCGTCCCCGGGGCGGCTCGTGGGTGCTCACGGACCTCGGCTCCACCAACGGCTCCCGGATCAACGGTCAGCCGCTGGAAGGCTCGGAGGTCATCAGGTCAGGGGATGAGATCGAGCTGGGCTCGACGTCCTTGAGGTTCGAGCTGGAATAGCGAACGATGCTCGAACCTGTCTCAGTCGGCCTCAAGTTCGGCTTCCTAGCCGTCCTGTACCTGTTCCTCGTGTGGGTGGCTTGGAGCGCGCTGCGCGACATGCGCCGGCGACCCGGCTCCACTAAGGGCGCCCGGGAGCCCGAGCCGGCGCAGTCCGATGCGACCAGCATGTACGACGCCTCCTCGATGCTCAACGGCCACGAGTCGGAGCTCGAGCCGAAGCTGCTGGTCGAGCGGGCCCCTGGACACGAGACGGGGATGGCGTACGAGATCGCCGAGGGGGCGACGCTCGGGCGAGGCGACGTCGAGATCCAGCTGGAGGACCCGTTCGCGTCCTCCAGGCACGCTCGCATCACTCGCCAGGGCCACACTCTGGTGATCGAGGACCTCGGCTCGACGAACGGGACCTATCTGAACGAGGAGCCGCTGACGGGGCCGCAGCCATTGCACCCCGGCGATCGCATCCGGATCGGCGACTCCGAGTTCTCCTACGTGCAGTGACCAATCGGCGCACACGATGATCAGGGCAGCGGAGAGCACATACAAGACCGACACGGGCCGTCAGCGGCGCGACAACGAGGACAGCGCGTTCGCCCGCGCGCCGGTGTTCGTCGTCGCCGACGGGATGGGCGGCGCCCAGGCCGGGGAGGTCGCGTCGCGGATCGCGATCGAAGCATTCGAGCCCGGCCTCGACGGCTCGGGCAGTCCCGAGGAGCGGCTCGCGGTGCGCGTGCGCGAGGCGAACAGGGAGATCTACGACCGCTCCCGTACCGAGCTCGGCCGCGAGGGGATGGGCACCACCCTGACCGCCGCGTACCTCGACGACGGCAGCGTCGCGATCGCCCACGTCGGCGACAGTCGCGCGTACCTGTTCCGCGACGGCAAGCTCGAGCGGCTCACCCGGGACCACTCGCTCGTCGACGAGCTGGTCCGGCGCGGGAAGCTGACCGAAGAGCAGGCTGCGGAGCATCCCCAGCGCTCGATCATCACTCGAGCGCTCGGGCCGGAGCCCGACGTCGAGGTCGACACCTGGACGTATCCGGTCCGGCGCGACGACGTGCTGCTGCTGTGCAGTGACGGGCTGACGTCGATGATCACCGAGGACCGGATCGGGCAGATCCTCGGCTCGTCCGAAACGCTCGACGCGGCCGCCGACCGGCTGATCCAGGAGGCCAATGAGGCGGGCGGCCGGGACAACATCACGGTCGTCCTCACCCGGGTCGAGGAGGTCGAGAACGGCGGCCGCGGGATCGACCAGCCGACCGTGATCGCCCCCCCCGGCACGGCGACGGCGGCCGCTCCGCCCGCCGACGGGGTCCCGGCCGCGGCCCCGCCCCCGTCGACCGAGGCGCCCGAGCCGTCGACTGAGCCCGCGCCCGAGCCGAGCTCTCGCCGGCTGACGCCGCTCCCGCCCGAGGCGCCCGCCGAGCCTGAGCGAAAGCGCCTGCGCGAGCGCCGCTACATCAAGCCGGTCGCGGCGTTGATCGCGGTCGTGATCGTCCTGTTCCTGGTGCTCGGCGGCGGCTACCTGGCGACGCGCCAGCTGTACTTCGTGGGCACGAACTCGCGGGGGATCGTCACGATCTACCGCGGCCTCCCCTACGACCTGCCCGCCGGCCTTCACCTGTACGAGACGTTCTTCGTCTCCGGCGTCCCGGCCTCGCTGGTTCCCGCCGACCGGCGCAAGAACGTCTTCAACAACCAGCTGCGGTCGCAGACGAGCGCGATGAACCTGGTCAGGAACCTAGAGCTGGGGAAGGTTTCGCAGTGAGCGCCCGCAACCGCGAGCTCGTCGCGCTGATCCCGGCCTCGCTGCTGGTCACCGCCGGGTTCGCCGGGGTGTTCATCCAGCGCTCCAACGCGCTCTCGAACATCTCGCTGACGTACGGGGCGATCTTCCTCGGGCTGTGCCTGCTCGGGCACATCGTGATCCGGATGACGCTGCCCAACGCCGACCCGTACCTGTTCCCGCTGGTTGCTGCGTTGGCGAGCTTCGGGATCGTGATGATCTACCGGATCAACCCGACCCTGGCGCGCCAGCAGGCGCAGTGGTTCGTGCTCGGCCTGGTCCTGTTCGCGGCCACGATCATTTTGTTCCGCGACTACCGCAAGCTCGAGCGCTACCGCTACACGATCGTCTTCATCTCGCTTGGGCTGCTGATCCTGCCCCGGCTCCCGGGGATCGGCTACCAGGCCAACGGCGCCTACCTGGGCGTGCGGATCCCGGGCCTGTTCGTGTTCCAGCCGGCCGAGTTCGCGAAGATCGGCCTGGTCATCTTCCTCGCCAGCTATCTGCGCGACACCCGCCAGGTGCTCGCGACGGGAGGCCGGCGGATCCTCGGCGTGACGATCCCGCCGATCAAGCACTTCGGCCCGATCATCGTGATCTGGGGCCTGGCGATGGGGATCATGGTGCTGCTCAGCGACATGGGCTCGTCGCTGATGTTCTACGGCGGGCTGCTCGCGATCCTGTACGTGGCGACCGGGCGGCTGTCGTTCGTCGTGATCGGGCTGCTGGCGTTCGCGCTCGGCGCCTGGTACCTCGGCACCCACATCCCCCACGTCCACGCTCGCGTCACCGACTGGCTACACCCGTTCGACCCGCGGGTCTACACGGCGACGCTCGGCAGCTACCAGGTCGCGAACGGGGTGTTCGCGCAGGCCGCGGGCGGGATGTTCGGTCAGGGGTTCGGCCAGGCGGTGATCACGATTCCCGCCACCCACCCTGTCCAGTACCTGATCCCCGCGCCGCAGACCGACATGATCTACGCGATCATCACCGACGAGCTCGGGCTGTTCGGCGCGGCCGCGGTGCTGATCGTCTACCTGCTGTTCATCGCTCGCGGCTTCAAGACCGCGGTGCTCTCCCGTGACTCGTTCTCGACGCTGCTGGCGACCGGCCTGACCGCGGTGTTCGCGATCCAGGTGTTCGTGATCGTCGGCGGGGTCACAAGGGTGATCCCGTTAACCGGCGTGACGCTGCCGTTCATCTCCTACGGGGGCTCTTCGATCATCGCCAACTTCGTGCTGCTTGCGCTGCTGTTGCTGATCTCGGACCGTGCCCGGAGACCGGTGCGATGAACGCACAGATTGCGCGGCTGTTCGGGTTCATCGTCGTGCTGTTCGCCCTGCTGATCGTGTTCACGACGCGGTGGACGGTGGTCGACAAGTCGAGCCTCGACAACAACTCGCTCAACAAGCTGACGGTGATCCAGGAGCTCAAGACCAAGCGCGGGCGGATCCTCGCGTCCGACGGCACCGTGCTCGCCAAGTCAGTGCCGGCCGGCGGCGGGACCTGGAGCCGGACCTACCCGACCGGGCCGCTGTTCGCGCAGGCGGTCGGCTACTCAAACTTGTCCCAAGGCCAGGCCGCGGGCCTCGAGCTGTCCGACGGCCAGTACACGCGGGGGCTTCAGACCGGACTGAACTCGGTGTTCGGCCAGCTCACCTCGCACCGGGTCGGCGACGACGTCTACACGACGCTCGACCCCAAGGCCCAGCGCGCTGCGGTCCAGAGTCTCGCCGGTCAGGATGGCTCGGTCGTCGCGATCGACCCGCGGACGGGCGCGGTCAAGGTCATGTACTCGAATCCGAGCTACAACAACAACCTGCCGAACGTCAACGCGCCCGGAACCACCACCTTCAACCGGGCGACCCAGGGCGAGTATTCGCCGGGCTCGACGTTCAAGGTGGTCACGACCACCGCCGGGATCGACAGCGGCAAGTACACGCCGGATTCCACGATCAACGGCAACTCTCCGATCATCGTCTCCGGCGTGCCGCTTCAGAATGATGGCAACCAGAGTTGGGGACCCCAGACGCTCACCACCGCCCTGACCTACTCGATCAACACGATCTTCGCCCAGGTCGCCGAGAACGTTGGTCGCCCGACGATGACCGACTACATGAAGCGCTTCGGCTTCTACTCGAAGCCGCCGCTCGACTATCCGCCCGACGAGATGCGTGCCAGCAACGTGAAGAGTTCTTCAGGACACCCGATCCCGCCCGGCAGCCCCAATGAGGACATCGGCCGCATCGGAATCGGGCAGGGGGGACTGGCGGTCACGCCGCTTCAGATGGCAATGGTCGCCGCCGCCGTCGCCAACGGCGGCAAACTGATGGTTCCGCACATGACCGCCCGAGTCGTCAACCAGGATGGGGTCACGGTCAAGACGATCACCCCATCCGTCTATCACCAGGTGATGAAGCCGTCGGTTGCGGCCCAGGTCGCTCAGATGATGACCAAGGTCGTCGAAGAGGGCACCGGCACGGCGGTCCAGCTCGGCGGCATCAGCGTCGCCGGTAAGACGGGGACCGCTTCAATCGGGGTGACCGGCTCGAACCTGACGAACCCGTGGTTCATCGCGTTCGCGCCGGTGCAGAACCCGAAGGTCGCCGTGGCGGTGACGGTCGACCAGTCCCAGGGCGGGTTCGGCGGCACGGTCGCCGCTCCGATCGCCAAGAACGTGATGCAGACGCTGCTCTCGGAGAGCCAATGATCGTGAGTCGGCCGAACGACCAAAGGAACGGAGAGCGCTGATGGCCGAGGTCGCCCCGGGCACCGTGATCGACGGCCGCTACAAGGTCCTCTCGCGGCTGGGCAGCGGCGGCATGGCCGACGTGTTCCTCGCCGAGGATGACCAGCTCGGCCGCAAGGTCGCGCTGAAGCTGCTTCACCGGCGGTTCTCGGAGGACCCAGGGTTCGTCGAGCGCTTCCGCCGCGAGGCGCAGGCCGCCGCCGGCCTCCAGCATCCCAACGTCGTCAGCGTGTTCGACCGGGGCTCCTACGACGACACCTACTACATCGCGATGGAGTACCTGCCGGGCCGGTCGCTCAAGCAGCTGATCCGCCAGGAGGCTCCGCTCGACCCGGTCCGAGCGATCGACATCACGATCCAGATTCTCAGGGCCGCGCGGTTCGCGCATCGCCACGGCGTGATCCACCGCGACCTCAAGCCCCACAACGTGATCATCGACGACGCCGGGCACGTCAAGGTGACGGATTTCGGGATCGCGCGGGCCGGCGCCTCGGACATGACCGAGACCGGCTCGATCATGGGCACCGCGCAATATCTCTCCCCCGAGCAGGCCCAGGGCCACGCCGTCAGCGCCTCCTCGGACCTCTATTCGGTCGGCGTCGTTCTGTACGAGATGCTGACCGCGCGCGTGCCGTTCGACGCGGAGGCGGCGGTCACGATCGCGCTCAAGCACGTCTCCGAGGCGCCGCCGATGCCGTCGCGGCTGAATCCGCGGATCCCGCCGGAGCTCGAGCAGGTGGTCCTGTGGACGCTCAACAAGAATCCGGCGGACCGGCCCAGGGACGCCGACGAGCTGATCGCGGCGCTCGAGTCCGCGAAGGCCGCGATCCTCGCCGGCACGTCCGGCGAGCGGACCGCCTCGATGGCGGCGCTCGCGGGCGTCGGCCTCGCCGGAGCGGCGGGGGGCGCCGCGCTCGTCGACCCCGCTGTCCACCCGGCGCCGGCGGACACCTCGCCGCCGTCGAACACGTACCCGCCCGCGCTGTACGACGACGGAGGCGTACCCCCGGGTCCGCCGTCCGGAGAGGAGGAGAAGCGCAAGCTGTGGCGGGATCCGTGGCTGTGGGTCGCGCTGCTGCTCGCGCTGCTGCTGGCGGGCGGCGCGGCCGCGTACTTCCTGACCAAGTCGACTCCCCAGGCGGTCGTTCCGAACGTGATCCACCAGCCGTTGACGACGGCGCGCACGATCCTCCAGAACGAGGGTTTCGGGATCAGCGTCACCCAGCAGGCGAGCCCTCAACCGGCGCAGACGGTGATCGGCGAGATCCCCGTCGGCGGCACCAAGGTCGACAAGGGCTCGACCGTCGCGCTGACGGTCTCCTCCGGCCCGGCGTCGGTCAGCGTTCCGTCGGTCGTCGGCGAGCCGCTCAGTCAGGCCAAGCATCAGATCACCAAGGCCGGGCTGAAGGTAGGGCGGATCGTCAACGAAACCAGCCAGTCGATCGCTGCGGGCAGCGTGATCGACACGAGTCCGTCGGCCGGTCAGCCCGTGCCTGCTGGCTCCGCGATCACGCTCGTCGTCTCCTCGGGGAAGCCGCAGGTCGGCGTTCCGGACGTCACCGGCGACTCCGAATCGGCGGCCCGGGCGGCGATCGTGAACGCGGGGCTGAAGGTCGGGACCGTCGGCACGCAGCAGACGAGCACGACTCCGGCCGGGAACGTGATCAGCCAGAGCCCGGGAGGCGGCACGCAGGTGACACCCGGTTCGACCGTCGACCTTGTCGTCGCGGTCGCGCCGCCGGCGACCGCCGCTGTCCCGGGCGTGACGGGGAAGACCGCCGCCGAGGCCAGCAGTGCGATCAGGGCCGCGGGCTTCACCGTCACGCAGACGACGAAGGACGTGAAGGACCAGGCCAAGAACGGGATCGTGCTGTCCCAGAATCCCTCCGCCAACACAACGGTGAAGAAGGGCAGCGCGGTGACGATCGTCGTCGGCAAGTTCACCCAGACGCCGACCACCCCGACCACTCCGACCACCCCGACGACGCCCACCACCTCGACCACGTGAGCTCGCGGCGCGTTGCGGTGCTCGGCGGCGGCCGGTCGTCCGAGCACGAGATCTCGCTGGCATCCGCCGCCTCGATTCGCGAAGGGCTGCGCGAGGCGGGCCACGAGCCGATCGAGATCGAGATCGGACGCGACGGGACCTGGAAGCGCGACGGACGGCTCCTCGCGGTCGAGCCGGGCCGGGGACTCGAGGGCGCGGACGTGGCGTTTCCGGCGCTGCATGGGCCCTTCGGCGAGGACGGGACGGTTCAGGGGCTGCTCGAGTGCCTCGATCTCCCGTACGTCGGCGCCGGCGTGCTGACCTCGGCGCTGTGCATGGAAAAGGTCACGTTCAAGGAGCTGATGGCGAGCCACGGGATCCCGCAGGTCGACTACCGGGCGGTCCGCGCGCACGAGCTCGTCGCGGACCCGGTGGCGGCGCTCGCCACCCTCGAGCCGCTCGGGCTGCCGGTGTTCGTGAAGCCGGCCCGGCTCGGGTCGTCGGTCGGGATCGCGCGGGTGGCCGACGCGGACGCGATGCGGCCGGCGCTCGAGGCGGCGTTCGAGCACGACCCGCTCGCGATCGTCGAGGCGGCGTCGACGGGGCTCGAGGTCGAGTGCTCGGTGCTTGGCAACCGCGACCCGATCGCGTCGCAGCCCGGGGAGATCGTGCTCGCCTCTGGCGAGAGCGGCTGGTACGACTACGAGGCCAAGTACACGCCGGGCGGGATGAAGCTGATCGTGCCCGCGCGGCTGTCGCAGGCCGCCACCGACCGGGTCCGCGAGCTCGCACTGACGGCGTTCGCGCTCGTCGACTGTTCGGGGCTGGCGCGGGTCGACTTCTTCGTCGAGGGGGAGCAGGTGCTCGTCAACGAGCTCAATACGATGCCCGGGTTCACCTCGACGAGCGTGTACGCGGCCCTGTTTGATGCGAGTGGGATCTCCTATCCGGAGCTGCTCGACCGGCTGGTCGCGCTGGCGTTGGAGCGCCACGAGGAGCGCCAGCGGCTTCGCTTCTGAGCCCCCGGCGCGACCGCACTTGCGGGCACGAGCGCTAGTGGTACAGGGTCAGCTCGTTGATCGACAGCTGCTGATGGCCGCCGAGGCTGGTGATCCAAACGAGGTAGTACTGGTAGGTCTGGCTCTGGGTGTCGATCGGGACCGTCGTGCTCTTCCCGACCACCATCGGGGATGAGACCGAGGTCCAGCCGTTGCCGGGTGGCGCCTTCAGCGGCGGCGTGTCGTTGCGGGCGTAGAGCACCGCGGTGAAGCCGGGCGTCGAGTCGACGATCTTCAGCTCCTTGGCGGCGACTCCGGGACTCGCGTTCAGGTAGATCCCGGTACCTGACTTGTTGAGCTTCTGGTCGTAGTAGTGCTGGGTGTCCCAGGCCGTGTTGAGCTGGTTGTCGATCGCCAGACCGGCGTTCGGAGCCTCGTCGATCGGGTTGCCGAGCGGGTTGAAGCCCTGGGCACAGCTCTGGCACAGGCTGACCGGCTGAACCCCCCGCTGCGTCACCTTGACGATCGGCGTACCGGTCCCGTGGTGGGTGCGGGTGACGAGCCACGCGACCCCGCCACCGATGATCAGCAGCGCGATCACCAGCGCCAGCACGGCGAACACCCGGTGCCGGACCCGGAACGGGACGCGGCGCTGGGTGCGGGATGGCAGCGTCCGCAGCACCGCGGTCACCTCGCCGGTCGCGCTCCCCGCCCGCGCGGTCTCGATCGCGAGCACGTCCTCGAGGTCCGCGATCAGCTCGGCGTCGTTCCCGTAGCGGTCCTCGAGCCGCTTGGCGGTGGCGCGCTCGACAACGGCCGCGAGCGCCGCCGAGACCTCGGGACGGAGGCGCTGGATGTCGGGCAGCTCCTCGCGGACGTGCTTCATCGCGACTGCGACCTGGTTCTCACCCTTGAACGGGACCTGGCCGCTCAGCATCTCGAACAGCACGACCCCGAGCGAGTAGAGGTCGGACTGCCCGGTCACGGGCTGGCCGAGTGCCTGCTCGGGCGAGACGTAGTCCGTCGTGCCGAGCACGCGCCCGTCCGCGGTCAGGCCCTCCTCGTCAAGCGTCCTCGCGATCCCGAAGTCAGTGACCTTGGCGGAGCCCTCCTCGTCGATCAGCACGTTCTGCGGCTTGACGTCGCGGTGGACGATGTGGCGGGCGTGGGCGGCGCCAAGCGCCCGCGCGATCTCGACCGCGTACGCGACCGCCTCGGCGATCGGGAGCCGCCCGACCCGGCGGATCCGCTCCTTCAATGTCTCGCCCTCGACGTACTCGAACACGATGTACGGGCGCGGGTGGGCGGGGTCCAAGTCCTCGCCGGCGTCGATCACGCCGACGATGTGGGGGTGGGAGAGCTGGGCGACCGCGCGCGCCTCGCGTCGGAAGCGCTCGAGCTGGTCGGAATCGCTCGCGACCTCGCGGTTCATCAGCTTGATCGCTACCTGGCGCTGGAGGGTGACATCGAGCGCGCAGTAGACGGTCGACATGCCCCCTGCACCAATCCGCGAGTCGAGCCGGTAGCGGCCGTTCAGGGTGGTGCCGAGCAGAGTGCTCATCGGGATGTTCGTATTTTGCGCTACCGCGGGAACCGTCCGTGCCGGAGCCTGGCGCAGATCATCCCTGCAAGGCCAGACCGATAGAGCACATAGGGCATCAGCGACCGGTCCCGCTCGACCTGACCGATCAGCCAGGTCGACACCAGCGTCGACGCGAACGAGGCGACGGCGCCCGCCGCGAGCGCCCGCCGGGCCTCGGGCTCGACGCCCCGTCGCCACAGGCGGACTCCCTTGAGCGCGGTCGCGCCGGCGATCACCGGCAGCGCCGCGTGTCGCGACAGCCGGTTTGCATCGGGACGCGTGAAGCCGCGAAACCGGGCCGCGGCCAGCGTCGCGCCGTTCCGTGACACGCCCGGGATCAGCGCGCACGCCTGCGCGATTCCGAGCCACAGGCCGTCGACCGCGCCCGCCTGCTCGTGGCGGCGCACCTGCGGCCTGCGGTCCGCAAGCGCCATCGCGACCGAGCCGGCGAGCAGGCCGGCGGCGACGCTCCCGGGCGTCCCCAGTCGCTCCTCGATCGGCCGCTCGAGCGCCAGGCCGGCGACCGCCGGCGGAGCCAGGCTGAGTGCGATCAGCATCAGGCGCCGACGGTCGAGGCCGCGGCCCGCCTCCAGCACCTCGTCGCGGAGCGTGATCAGCAGCGCGGCGGCGGTGCCCGCGTGGAGCGCCACCTCGAACGCCTTGTGCAGCTCGTCGTCGAGCCCGTCGTCCTCCCACCCGAGCAGCCACGGGAAGACCGCGACGTGCCCGGATGACGAGATCGGCAGCAGCTCGGCGGGACCGTGAAGCGCCCCCAGCGCGACCGCGCGGCCGAGCGCGAGCCTACTTCGAGGCGACATCCACCGCCGGGGGCGGCCGGCGGTTGCTACGCCGGCGCCGAACCACCAGGTAGGCGATCCCGAGCACCACGATTGCAACGACGGCGTAGTCGACGTACTCGAGGTGGTTGCGCCACTGCTGCCAGTCGGCACCCACCTCCCGGCCGAGGAACGCGAGCCCCGTCATCCAGACGATCGAGCCGATCACGGCGAACGTGATGAACTTCACGAACGGCATCTCGGCGACCCCGGCGGCATACGGGAACGCCGCGCGCCCGAGCGGGATCAGTCGCGAGACGGCGATCACCGGCGCGCCCCACCGGTCGAACCAGCGGTGCGCCCGCTGAATCCGCTCGGGCTTGACGTGGAGCTTCGAGTTCTGGTGCTCCATCAGCGCCTCGCTCGCCCGGTAGCCGATCAGGTACGCGATGCTGGCCCCGATCGTGTCTCCGACGATCCCCGCGATGATGATCCCGATCAGGGTCAATTTGCCCTGGTAGACGTTGAAGCCGGCGAACAGCATCGTCGGCTCCGTGCCGGGAATCCCGATCACACCCGAGGTCGTGCACATCAGCGTCACCCCGGCATAGCCGAGGCTCCCGATTACGTGCGTGGCCGCGTTGACGAGCGGCCCCGTCAGGGAGGCGAGGACGAGGCGCAAGCGGCCAAGCGTACCGAGCGCCTGGGAGTCCCCGTGTGCGCGATTAGTGTTTCCTCACGCTCGTGGCGATCGCGCTGTTCGATACCGACACCGCCCTCGCGCCTCTGCGCGCGACGATCCGCGAGCGGGTTCTCGCCGTGCTCGACGGCGGCCGCTACATCCTCGGACCGGAGGTGCAGGCGTTCGAGCGCGAGCTCGCGGCCTATCTCGGAGTTCGCCACGTCGTCGGTGTCGGCAACGGCACGGACGCGATCACGATCGCGCTGCGGGCGCTCGGTGTCGGACCCGAAGACGAGGTCGTGGTGCCGTCGTTCACCTTCTACGCGACCGCCGAGGCGGTGGCGAGCTTCGGCGCCAAGCCGGTGTTCTGCGACGTCGATCCGCTGACGCGTAACGTCACTCCCGAGACGGTCCGGGCCGCTCTGACGCCATCCACGAAGGCGATCGTGGCGGTCGACCTGTTCGGCTGTCCGGCGCCGGTCCCTGCGCTTCGCGAGCTCGGACTGCCGGTCGTCGAGGACGCCGCCCAGGCGATGGGAGCCCGGCTCGACGGGCGCCACGCCGGAGCCCTCGGGGACGCCGCGACGATCTCGTTTTACCCGTCGAAGAACCTCCCGTGCCTCGGCGACGGCGGCGCGATCGCGACCGACGACGACGGCGTCGCCGAGCTCGCGCGGTCGCTTCGCTTCCACGGTTCGCGGGACAAGGAGACGTTCGACCAGGTCGGCTACAACTCGCGGCTCGACGAGGTCCAGGCTGCCGTGCTGAGGGTGCTGCTGCCCGAGCTCGAGCGGTGGTCCGACGGCCGCCGCGCGACCGCTCGGGCATACGCCGAGGCCGGGCTCGGCGACTACGTGACGCTGCCCGGGGTCCCTGAGATCGCGGAGCCCGCGTGGCACCTGTTCGTCGTCGTCCACCCGCGGGCGGACGAGCTGCGCGCCGCGCTGAACGAGGCCGGAATCGCCGCCCGGAGCTATTACCGCACTCCGCTCCACCTCCAGCCCGCGATGGCAGGCTGCGGCGCGGCCGGTGAGCTGCCTGCGACGGTCGAGCTCGCACGCAGCAATCTGGCGCTGCCGATGGGGCCGACGCTGACCGAGGGCCAGGTCGCCGAAGTTGTGGCGGCGGTCTCGTCGGCGCTCGCATGAAGATCTGGGTCGACTTAACGAACTCCCCCCACGTGGTCGTGATGCGGCCGCTGATCGCCGAGATGCGGGCTCGCGGACATGAGGTCGAGGTGACCGCCCGGGACTTCGCGCAGACGCTGCAACTGAGTGAGCGCTACGGGATCGAGCACACGGCGATCGGCCATCACCGCGGCGCCGGGCTGTGGGCGAAGGCGACGGGCCTGTTCGCCCGTTCGGGGCAGCTGACCCGGTGGGCGCGCGGCCGCGGCTTCGACCTCGCGCTCGGCCACGGCTCAAACGACGTCACGGTCGCGGCCGCGCTGCTCCGAATCCCGTCTTCGACGATGTTCGACTACGAGTGGGCGACCGTTCAACACAACGTCAACTGCCGGCTCGCGCGGGCGGTGGTGGTCCCCGAAGCGATCCCGCCGGAGCGGCTCTACCGCTACGGGGCCCGCGGGAAGATCCGGGCCTACCCCGGCCTCAAGGAGGAGTACTACCTGGCGGACTTCGAGCCCGACGAGTCGGTGCTCGGCGAGCTCGGACTCGACTCGCGGGAGCCGATCACCGTCGTCCGGACCCCGCCCGAAGTGTCCTTGTACCACCGGTTCGAGAATGATCTGTTCGCGCAGGTGATCGAGCGGCTGCGCGGGACGCAGGCGGTCGTCCTCGCTCGGACCCCCGAGCAGCGCGAGCGGCTCGCGGCCGCGGGCGGGCTGATCGTTCCCGAGCGGGCGATCGACGCGCAGTCGCTGGTGGCGCTCGCAGACCTCGTGATCTCGGCGGGCGGCACGATGAATCGCGAGGCGGTCGCGCTCGGCACGCCCGTCTACACGGTGTTCGAGGGAAAGCCGGGGGCGGTCGACGATTGGCTGATCGCCGAGGGCCGGCTGCGGCGGCTGGCGAGCGCCGACGAGGTGCGGCCCGTCAAGCGCAGCGGCGACGAAGTGACCGTCCGGATCCGCCGCGATCCCGGGCTGTTGGTCGATCTGCTGTTGTCCCCACGCGAGTCGAAACTTGACTGAACGGGCGGTGTTACGGGCATGGTGAGCTATCTGGGAGGCCTGATGACGATCCGACGAATCGCACCCGCGGTCACGGCCGCGCTGATCCTGACCCTGCTGCTGGCGGCGAGCGCCGCGGCCGCGCCGATCGGTGCGTACACGACCAAGGGAGCGTGGAACTTCGCCTCCGCCGGCAACCTGCATCCGCCGAAGCTGAGCACGCAGGGGCGCACCGCAGGCGGGCAGCTCGCGAAGGGCAACTTCCTCGTCGCCAACTTCCCGAACCTCGCCGCCGGCGGCGTGATGACAGGTCAGGGCGGACCGCTGGTCCTCGACAACCGCCTGCAGCCCGTGTGGGTCCGTCCGGTCGGCACGAACGTCGTCTCGGGCGACCTCCAGCAGGAGACGCTGGGCGGCAAGCCGGTGCTCGTGTGGTGGGAGGGCGTGATCACCCACACCGGCGCCACCTCGTCGGGCACGGTCAAGGTCGTCGACGACCACTACCGCAACCTCGCCACGATTAAGGGACAGGGAGGGTGGACGATCAGCATCCACGACGCGGTGATCGACGGCACCAACATGTTCGTGACCGTCTATCGGAACGTCTCAGGCCAGAACCTCGCGCCGTACGGCGGACCGTCCAACGGCACCGTGTACGACGCCGGTGTCCAGGAGTTCAGCCTTGCCGACCCGAGCCATCCGACACTGGTGAGCACCTGGGACGCCCTGAACCCCGGCGGCACCCCGAACATCCCGCTCTCCGAGTCCCAGCAGCCCGCGTCCAAGGCCGCGAGCACGGGTCCCGGTGGCTCCTGGGACGCGTACCACATCAACGCCGTCGAGGTGCTCGGGACGGGCCAGATTCTCGTGACGATGCGCAACACCTGGGCTGCCTACCTGGTCGACGTCGCCTCCGGCAAGACGGTCTGGACGCTGGGTGGCAAGCACTCGAGCTTCAAGCTGCCGGCCAACGCCGTATTCGCGTGGCCGCACGACACGCGGCTGTTGCCGAACAACGAGGTCACGCTGTTCGACGACGACTGCTGCAAGATCCTCGCGTCCGGCAAGTTCGCGAAGCCGAACGGTCCGTCGCGGGGCCTGGTGCTGCGGCTCAACACGGCCACGCACACGGCCACGCGCGTCGCCGCCTACAGCCACTCCCCGAACCTGTTCGTGGCATTCCTCGGCAGCATGCAGCTGCTGCCGAATCGGAACGCCGTGGTCGGCTGGGGTTCGCGGCCGTTCTTCTCCGAGTATTCGGGCTCGGGCAAGCAGCTGCTCGACGCGGTGTTCCCGGGCAACGACCAGAGCTACCGGGCGCTGTTCACGACGAACTGGGTCGGGACGCCGTCCTATCCACCGAGCGGGACGCTCCGCACGAGTGGCGGCAACACGACGGTCTACGCGAGCTGGAACGGCGCCACGCAGGTGGCCAAGTGGGCCGTGCTCGGCGGCTCGAGCGCCTCGCGGCTGAAGCAGGTCGCGAGCAAGAGCCGGACCGGCTTCGAGACCGCGATCTCGCTCGGCACCAAGAGCTACAAGGTCGTGGCGGTGCGCGCCGTCGACGGCACGGGCAAGGCCCTCGGCGCCAAGCTGATCAAGGGACCGAAGGGCTCCGGCCTGCCGCAGTCGTACTGAGGGCTGAGCCCTGATCAGCCGGCGCTGAACTCGCCGGAGGTGTTCAGCACGCGGCCCTGCGCGTCGAGTGCCTGCACCTTGAACGTCTTGTAGTTCCCGCTCACGGGGATCGCCGTCTCGAAGCCGGACTTCGCGTGGGTGGCGATCGCCGTGGCCGACCCGCCCGAGCCCGCCAGCACCCGCCAGGACGCGAGCCTGGTCGCCCCGTTCCAGCTCGCGTACACGGTCGTCTGGCCGTGCGAGCTGCGCGCCGCGCCGGACGGCGGGTACAGCGGCAGCCCGACCCACGGCTCGACTCGCGACCGGTAGCTGAGGTCCGGGTGAGGCATGATCGCGTCCATCAGCATCTGGCCCGATGAGCTGAACTCCGAGAAGTACGGCGCCGATCCCCAGCCGACGAACTCGTTCCCGTTCGGAAGCGGCTCGACGCTGCCCATGTACTCGGCGTCGAACGTCGACCCGTGCGAGAACTTGCCGACGACGGTCGCCGTGTGCGCGTTCTGGTCGAGCTTCAGCACGAGCCCGCGCGACGGCCCCGTCGGCGACACGTAGGTCCCGCCGCCGGTGATCTGGCAGCAGTGGTCGTCGAACAGCGTCACCAGCGGTGATCCGGGGTACACGGCGACATCGTGCTGCCACTGGAACTCGGCACCCGGCCCGAGCTTGAAGCTCGAATGCGGCCCGCCGAGCGTCCACTCGATCTTGCCGGTGTTGATGTTGACCTTGTACGCGGCCCAGGTGTCGCGCATCGAGACGACGAACGTCCCGTCGCCCGGGACGTTGATCGCGTTCACGTGGTAGGCGTCCCACGGGAACCCGTTGGTCGGCAGCGTCGCCTTCGCGTCGTCGAGCGAAATGTGGTCGAGCGCGTCCCAGCTGCGGACGAGCTTGCCGGTCTTGATGTTGTACTCCTGCACCGCCGAGTCGATCAGCGCGCCGTTGTAGGCGCCGCCGTACTTCGACAGGTTCATCGGGATGTTCTTGTTGGCGGTGACCCACGCGTTGTCGCCGCGGATCACGAGCTCGTGCAGCGTCAGCACCCACCCGTTCGTGGCCTTCAGCGTCGCGACCGGGCGGTAGTGCTGGTCGACGATCACGTACTTGCCCTGCTCGGTCGCGCCGGTGTTCGTGATCACGCCCTGCCACCACGCGAGCACCGGCTTGCCGTGGTAGGTCTGGAGGTTCAGGTTGCCGGCGACCTGATCGACGTTCACGGGCTTGAACCACACCGGCTGCAGGTTGCGGTCGATGATCAGCGGCCCGCTCTGGCCGACCATCGGCGGGTAGTTCAGGTCGTAGAAGTTCGCGAGGAATATGTAGCCGGGGGCGAGGTACTTCGGGTCGGTCGAGACGTGCGATCGGATCTTCGGCGGGTGCAGCCCCGGCGCCGACACGTACGTGTACGCGCCGTTGGTCGTGTACGCGCCGATCGGGGCGCCGTGCGAGCCGCCGACCGCGAAGTCGATCCCGACGAACGCTCCGAGCACGAGCGCGATCGCGGTGCCGATCTGGATCCTCCTCGTGACCGTCGGCTTCTCGCCGATCCGCGGCAGCAGGACGAACGTCAAGATCGCCGCCACGGCCGTCAGGCCCGCCCCGATGTAGTAGCCGAGCCGGAAGCCGTTGGTGAGCGCCTCTGGCACCTGCGTGCCGTGCCCGATCTGATGGCTCGAGAGCGTCGTCGCGAGCGTGACCAGCACCGCGATCCCAAGCCCGCCGCCGACCTGCCGAGAGGTGTTGACCAGCCCCGAAGCGAGTCCCTGCTGCCCCTGCTTGGCACCCTGGGTCGCGGCGATTGTCGACGGGACGATCGACATCCCGATCCCGGCCGCGACGAGCACGCCGGGGACGATCACGTAGACGATCGCGGAGCCGCTCGAGGCGATCTTCGTGAACAGCAGGAAGCCGACGGTCATCATCGTCAGCCCGGCGCCGAGCACGGCTCGCACGCCGAACCGCGTCACCAGCCTCCCAGCACTGCGAGCGACGAACAGGATCGTCAGCGTCATCGGCAGGAACGTCAGCCCGGCCTTCAGCGGCGACAGGCCCAGCACCTGTTGCAGGTACAGGGAGCTGAGGTACCACATCGGGAACAGGGCGGCGCTGAACACCACGACGATCAGGTTCGAGTCCTGCAGCGTCTTCGTCAGGTCCTTGAACGGGATCAGAGGATCCGATGCGAACCGTGTCTCGATCACGATGAACGCGGCCAGCAGCACCAGTCCACCGATGATCGGTCCGAGCGCCTGACCCGCGTGCCAGCTGAACAGACCGGCCTGGACGACGCCGTAGACGAGCACCATCTGGCCGGCTGTGAGCGTCACCGCGCCGGCGAGGTCGAAGGTCTGACCCTGCTTGGCTCTGCGCCTGTCAGAGACGACCTTGAACGCGATCAGCGCGGTCGCGAGCGCGATCGGCGGGTTGATCAGTAGCACCCAGCGCCAGCTGATCGCCTGGGTGATGATCCCCCCGAACAGCACGCCGGCCGCGCCGCCGAGCCCGTTCATCGCCGCCCACAGCCCGATCGCGCGGTGCAGCTGCGGCCCGGGTGGGAACGAGGAGGTGACGATCGCCAGTGACGAGGCGGCCATGAACGCGCAGCTGAACCCCTGCGCCGCCCGCGCCACGATCAGCATCTCCTGCGACTGTGCGGCGCCGCCAATCAGCGACGCCACCCCGAACAGGGCCAGCGCCGATACGAACACGCGCCGCTGCCCGAGCCTGTCGGCGGCGCGGCCGCCCAGCATCAGGAAGCCCGCGAACGTGATCGCGTACGCGTCGACGACCCACTGGAGGTCGGCGGACGAGAAATTGAGGCTCGACTGGATCGACGGCAGCGCCACGTTGACGATGCTCAGATCGAGGATCACCATGAACTGCGCCACGCAGCAGACGGCCAGGATCCAGCTCGCCCGCCGGCCCGTCGGGTACTCGGGGGCCGGCTCGGCGACCGGAACCGCGGTCGCAGCTCCGGTGGCGCCGGGGTCCTCGGGCCCGGTGCGTGTTACGACGCCGCTCACTGAGCGGCCGATTGTGGCAGCTTCGCCACCCGGGCCCCGCGCCTCTCGCGGGCGTCTTTACCCGAGGCTGACGCACCTTTGCTAGCTCGCGGGGGTTACGGGACGAGCCTCTTGTACCCTGGACCGTCGACGCCGTACCGAGGAGGAACGCGCCTAATGAGAAAAGCCCTGCCCACAATCGTGATCGCGCTCGCGGTCGCGGGCTGCGGGGGCGCGGCTTCGCAGTCGAGTTCGACGACGAAGGCAGCCGCGACCACGCCGACGACCGCCACGACGAAGAAGGCCGACCCGGCCAAGAAGAAGAAGGAGCAGCACAAGAAGCCGCAGCACAAGACCAGCACCGCCACCACCGCATCGAGCAGCTCCAGCGGAGGCGGCTCGAGCAGCGGCAGCTCCGGCAGCGGAAGCTCGAGCAGTGGCGGCGCGGCGGTCACCACGGACTCGTCGCCCGCGCCGACCACGACCTCGTCGCCCGCGCCGGTCACCCAGCCGCCGACGACCACCTCGTCGCACCCGACGACGACCAAGAGCACGCCCACGCACACCACGGGCGGCGGCGGCAACACGGGTACGACGCCGCAGGGCTACTAGCGAAGCGCCGGTGCCAGGGCGGGGCGAAACGCCCCGCCCGACTACCCCCGCCCGGTTGCGACGAACGCGGGGTTCTCGAACCCGGGCTTGCCGTACTTCAGCGGACGGCCCTCAAGGTCCGTGACGAGCCCGCCCGCGGCGCGCAGGATCGCATCGCCCGCGGCGGTGTCCCACTCCATCGTCCGCCCGAAGCGGGGATAGAGGTCGGCCTCGCCGGCCGCGACCAGGCAGAACTTGAGCGATGAGCCGGCCGCGATCGAGTTCGCGATCGTCCGGCCCTCGGTGAACCGCGCGAGTGCCTCGGGATCGCCGTGTGAGCGGCTCGAGACGAGCGTCGCGCCCTCGGCGGGCGTTGTGCGCGCTTCCAACGCGCGCCGACCCCCCGCATCCTCGACCAGAGCGCCCGTCGCGTCGGCCGCGAACACGCGGTCAAGCGCCGGGGCGAGCACGACGCCGAGCACGGGAATCCCGTCCTCGATCAGGCCGATGTTGACCGTGAACTCGCCGTTGCGGCTGATGAACTCCTTGGTGCCGTCGAGCGGGTCGACGAGCCAGAAGCTGCCGTCGGCGGGCGCGGTGGCGTCCTGCGGGCAGCCCTCCTCGGCGAACACGGGGACGCCAGGCGAGAGCTCGGCGAGCGCCGCGCAGATCACCTTCTCGGCTCGGTGGTCGGCCTCGGTGACGGGGGAGCCGTCGTGCTTGGTCTGAGCCTCGGTCTCCTCGGCGTACACCTCTAGGACCTCTTCGCCCGCCGCCCGGGCCAGCTGGATGATCTGTTCGAGCATCGGCCCCGAGATTGTCAAGGAATCTCGAACATCCCGCGTTGCCGCAACTCCTCGACGATCTCGGCGGCGGCCGTGTCAGGCGTGGTCGAGGTCGTGTCGATCCGCAGCTCGGGCTTCTCCGGCGGCTCGTACGGCGAGTCGATTCCGGTGAAGTTCTTGATCTCGCCGCGCCGGGCCTTCGCGTACAGATTCTTCGGATCCCGCGCCTCGGCGACGGCGAGCGGCGCGTCGACGAACACCTCGATGAACTCGCCGGGCTCGAGCAGCTCGCGCGCCATCCGGCGCTCGGACTCGAACGGCGAGATGAACGAGGTGATCACGATCAGCCCGGCGTCGACCATCAGGTTCGCGACCTCGGCGATCCGGCGGATGTTCTCGACCCGATCCGCGCCGCTGAACCCGAGGTCCTTGTTCAGCCCCTTGCGGATGTTGTCGCCGTCAAGCAGATACGTGTGGCGCCCGAGCTCGTGCAGCCGGCGCTCGACCACGTTTGCGATCGTCGACTTGCCCGCGCCGGACAACCCAGTCAGCCACAGCACGCACGGGCGCTGGTGCTTCTGGCGGGAGTGAGCCGTCTTGTCGATCCCGGTCTTGTGGAAATGGACGTTGCGCGACCGGCGCAGCTCGAAGTTGAGCATCCCCGCGGCGAGCGTCTGGTTGGTGATCCGGTCGATCAGCACGAAGCCGCCCATGTCGCGGCTCTCCGAGTACGGATCGAACGCGATCGGCCGGTCGAGCTCCAGCTCGCACACGCCGATCTCGTTGAGCTCGAGCTGCTCGGCCGCGAGGTGCTCGAGCGAGTCGATGTCGAGCTTGTACTTGAGGGGAGAAATGGTTGCGGCGACGGTGCTCGCGCCGACCTGCATCACGTAGCTCCGTCCGCGCAGCAGCGGCTCCTCGGCCATCCACACGATCGACGCCTCGAACTGCTCGCCCACCCGCGGCGGCTCCTCGATCCGCGCGATCACGTCGCCGCGGCTGACATCGATCTCGTCGGCGAACGTGAGCGTCACCGACTGGCCCGCCACGGCTCGCTCCAGATCGCCCTCGAAGGAGACGATCCGGGTGACGGTCGTCTCGCGGCCGGAGGGGTTGATCACGACCCGGTCGCCGGGCTGTACCGACCCACCGACGATCATCCCGGCGAACCCTCGGAAATCCTGGTGCGGTCGGTTGACCCACTGGACCGGCATCCGGAACGGGCCCCGCTGCAGGCGGTCGTCGTCGATCTCGACGGTCTCGAGGTACTCGAGCAGCGACGGTCCCCTGTACCAGGGCATCCGCTCGCTGCGCTCGGTCACGCAGTCGCCGCGGAGCGCGGACAACGGGATGCAGGTCACGTCCTCGAGCCCGAGCTTGCGCGCGAACGCCTGGTACTCCGCCTCAAGTTCGAGGAACCGCTCGCGTGAGTAGTCGACCAGGTCGAGCTTGTTGACGACCAGCGTGACGTGCCGAATCCCGAGCAGCGAGACGATGAACGTGTGCCGCCGGGTCTGGGTCAGCAGGCCCTTGCGCGCGTCCATCAGCAGCACCGCGCAGTCGGCGGTCGAGGCGCCAGTCGCCATGTTGCGGGTGTACTGCTCGTGCCCAGGGGTGTCGGCGACGATGAACTTCCGGCGCTGGGTCTGGAAGTACCGGTACGCGACGTCGATTGTGATTCCCTGCTCGCGCTCGGCCTGCAGGCCGTCGAGCAGCAGCGCGAAGTCGAGCTCCTCGCCCTGGGTCCCGACGCTCCTGGAATCCGCCTCGAGCGCATCGAGCTGGTCCTCGAGCAGCAGCCCGGCCTCGAACAGCAGCCGCCCGATCAGCGTGCTCTTGCCGTCATCGACGCTGCCGCAGGTGATGAACCGCAGGAGCCCCTTCTGCTCGTGGCTCTTGAGGTACTCGGCGACCTCGGGAGGGGCGAGCTCGTGGATCGTCATCAGAAGTAGCCCTCCTGCTTCTTCTTCTCCATCGACGCGGCCTGGTCGTGATCGATCACGCGGCCCTGGCGCTCCGAGGTGCGCGCCAGCAGCATCTCGGCGATCACGCCCGGGAGCGTGTCGGCGTCCGACTCGATCGCCCCGGACAGCGGATAGCACCCGAGCGTGCGAAACCTCACCTTGCGGCGCTTCGGCTGCTCGCCGGCGGCCAGCGGGAGCCGGTCGTCATCGACCATGATCAGCGCCCCGTCGCGCTCGACGACCGCCCGTTCGGCCGCGAGGTACAGCGGCACGATCGGGATCTGCTCGAGGTAGATGTACTGCCACACGTCGAGCTCGGTCCAGTTCGACAGCGGGAATACGCGGATCGACTCGCCGCGGCGCTTGCGCGCGTTGTACAGCCGCCATAGCTCCGGTCTCTGGCTCTTCGGGTCCCAGCGGTGCTGGGACGAGCGAAACGAGAACACGCGCTCCTTCGCGCGGGAGCGCTCCTCGTCGCGCCGGGCGCCGCCGAAGGCCGCATCGAAGCCGTACTTCGAGATCGCCTGCTTGAGGCTCTCGGTCTTCATCACGTCGGTGTATGCGGCCGAGCCGTGGGTGAACGGGTTGATCCCCATCTCGAGGCCCTCGGTGTTCACGTGTACGAGCATCTCGAGCTCGTGATCGGCCGCCATCTGCGCGCGGAACGCGTACATCTCCTGGAACTTCCAGGTGGTGTCGATGTGCAGGAACGGAAACGGCGGCTTGGCCGGATAGAAGGCCTTCAGTGCAAGCCGGAGCATCACCGAGCTGTCCTTGCCGATCGAGTAGAGCATCACTGGTCGCTCGGCCTGCGCGACCACCTCTCGCATGATGTGGATGCTCTCGGCCTCGAGCCGCTGCAGGTGCGTCAGGCGAAGCGGATCAGCGCGTCGGCTGTCCATGTCCAGAGGGGGCTCACGTCGCGGCGATCGGAGGGGCATCCCTCGCGCGCCACTCCTGGAGCGCGAGCAGTGCCCCGTCGACGATCCGGTCGAGGAAGACCTTGCTGTCGTTCAGATGCGGGAACGGGGTGTCGGGCACCGGAAGCTCGAGGAACTCGCAGAGCGGCTCCCAGCCGTCGCCGACGGACCAGACGAGCAGACGGTCGGCCGGGACCATGTCCTGCACTTGCTGGTTGTGCCGCTCCATCGCCGCCCGCATCGACTCGGGCGTGGTGTCGGCGCCGTTGTCGATCAGCCCGCCGCGCTTCCACATCTCCTGCATCAGCTCGATGTATGCGCGCCACCCGTCGTCGACGCGAACGCGCGCGCTCGACAGGTCGCGGATCAGAATGTCGTCGTAGAACATCCCCCAGATCGTCTCGCGCATGCTGCGCTCCCAAGTGTCGGCGTCGCGCACGCTCAGCAAGATCTTGGCGTCGGGGTAGGTCTCCGCGAGCTCCGCGTAGAAGTAGGACCCCGGCCAGTCGACGGTCGCCTGCGAGTCCTCGAAGATCTCATCCCACTGGCCGTCGCCCTCCAGCGCCCGGCGCCACTGCTGCACTTTCTCAAGATCGGCTAGGACGTTGACCATGTGGTAGCACGGCGCCAGTCCCAGCATCTCCAGCGCCACTTTCTGAGACAGCGTCCCGGTCCGGGGAAGTCCCGCTCCGATCAGCTTCATGCAGTTCCTCCAATCCCCATTGTGGTGCTCGCAAGCGTACTGGCGACGGGAGCGAGCCGTCTCCGGGTCGAAACCCGTTTTGAGTCTCTCGTATCACGCGGGCGAGAGCGTTGCTCGGGCGACGCCTGCTTATCCCGACCGTATCTCCCGCCGGTTACCCTCCCGGAGTGCGAGGTAGAGCGCTCGCGTTTGCAGCCACGATGGCTGCGGCCTTGGGGGCGACGCCGGCTGCGGCGCAGCCGGTGCCCTCGGTGCACGTGTTTCCGATCCCGGGCAGCCGGGTCGCGCCGCTGCGGACGCAGATCACGTTCCGGGGCGTGAACGCGCTGTCGCTGCCAGCGATCACGGTCAACGGCTCGGTCAGCGGGCAGCACGCCGGAAAGATCGTCGGCGACTCCGACGGGAAGGGAGGCAGCTACCTGCCGAGCCAGCCGTTCGTGGCCGGCGAGACCGTGACGGTGAAGACGCCGCTCAACATCGCCGGCGTCCGCAACGGGACCTACAGCTTCACCGTGGCGACACCGGCACACGCGATTCCGTACCGGCCCTCGCAGCGGGTCAGTCGCACGCCCGGCGACGTCTGGAGGTTCCGCTCGCGGCTCGATCTCGCCCCCGCGGCCGTGAAGCTGCTCAAGAGCTCGAGCCAGGCCGAGCAGCAGGACATCTTCGTCGCGCCGCAGTTCGGCCCGGTCCAGAACGGTCCGGAGATCCTCGACCCCTCCGGGAACCTCGTGTGGTTTGACCGAGTCACGCCGGGATACGCGGCCGCCGACTTCCGGGTCCAGCGCTACCAGGGCCGTCCGGTGCTGACGTGGTGGCAGGGCTACACGGACGCCGGGCTCGGGGTAGGCGAGGACGTGATCTACGACAACACCTACTCGCCGGTCGCGACCGTCAACGCGGGTAACGGGCTCAGTGCCGACCTGCACGAGTTCCAGCTCACCCCGTACGGCACGGCGCTGATCACGGCGTACTACCCGGTCGTCTGGGACTCGAGATCGGTCCGCGGGAACAAGCAGGAAATCGTCCTCGACGGGGTGGTCCAGGAGATCGACATCCCGACCGGGCTGGTGCTGTTCCAGTGGGACAGCCTCGACCACGTCCCGGTCACCGACACCTATGAGACGCTCCCAACACAGAACGCCAAGGTCCGCAACCCGTTCGACTACTTCCACGTCAACTCGGTGCAGCTAGACACCGATGGCAACTTGATCATCTCCGGGCGCAACACCTGGGCCGCGTACAAGATCAACCACCAGACCGGCGCCGTGATGTGGACGCTCGGCGGCAGGCGCTCGAGCTTCAAGATGGGTCCCGGAACCGGTTTCGCGTTCCAGCACGACGTGCGCGTGCGGGCGAACAACGACGAGTACGTGACGGTGTTCGACGACGGCGCCGGGCCACCCAAGATCCACACCCAGTCGCGCGGGTTGAAGCTGAAGCTCGACCTCCAGCGGATGACCGCGACCACCGCCTTCCAGCACGACCACTCGCCGCCGTTGCTGTCGGCGTTCGAGGGCAACTATCAGCAGCTTCCCGACAACGACGATTTCCTCGGCTGGGGCCAGCAGCCGTACTTCACCGAATATGGGACCCGCGGTCAGCTGCTCGTCGATGGTCGGTTTGTCGGCAACACTTCGAGCTATCGCGTCTATAAGTTCAGCTGGCAGGGTCAGCCGAAGGGGCCGCCGGCCGCCGCCGCCTCCACGTCGAAGAACACGACGACGGTTTACGCAAGCTGGAACGGCGCGACAACGGTCTCGAGCTGGCGCGTACTGAGCGGCCCGGCGGCGACTCGATTGCGTCCGATCCGCTCGGTCCCGAAGCGCGGATTCGAGACCAGCACCCAGATCACCGCCGCAAAGTACGTCGCGGTGCAGGCGCTCGACGGGCGCGGGCGGGTCCTTGCGACCTCGACGCCCGTTAGCACCAGCTAATCCTCGCTATTACACTTCCGGGCCGCATGCGCCAGCGGATCAGATCCGCGGCCCGCCCCGTTCACCGCCATTCGCTTCCGCAGCTACTGGTGGACGGACTGCTGGTCGCGCTCGCTTACTTCCTCGCCTACCGGCTGAGGTTCGACGTGGCATCCGTGCCGTCGCGGTACGAGGAGCTGTTCGAGAACACGATCTGGTGGATCGTCCCCGTGATGCTCGCGGCGCTCGCGGCGTTCGGTGTGTACCAGCGCGTGTGGACATTCGTAGGGCAGCGGGAGTACGAGGGTGTCGTCAAGGGTGCGATCGCCGGGACGGTCGTGGTAGTCGGCGCGACGGCGCTCCTGCACCCCGTGCAGACGCCGCCGACGTTCCGCTTCAGGAACAACGTCCTGACCCAGGTCTCGAACACCGTGACGATGCCGGCGAGCGTGATCGCCCTGTTCCTGCTGCTCGCGCTCGTGCTGTTGCTCGCCGCCCGGTTCATCGTCCACCTCGTGGTCGAGGGCCGCGCGCGCAGCTTCCGCGCCTCGAAGGGCGCCCGCGACGTGCTGATCGTCGGCGGTGGCGAGGGAGGCCGGCTGGTCGTCCGCGAGCTAGCCCGCAACCACCAGCTCGGGCTGCGGCCCGTCGGGTTCGTCGACGACGACCCTCGCAAGCAGGGATTCAAGGACGAGTACGGCCTGCGTGTGCTCGGCACCACCTCGAGCGAGGACCTCGACCGCGTGCTCGACGACGTCGAGCCAGCCGAGGTCGTGATCGCGATCCCCTCGGCGCCCGGGACCGTCCGCGCGAGGGTGGTCGTCGCGTGCCGCGCCCGCGGGATCCCCGTGCGAACGATGCCGACCGTGTTCGAGCTGCTGCGCGACGGCTCCGGCCGCCTCGAGGTCACCCGCCAGCTGCGCGAGGTCCGCGTCGAGGACATCCTCGGCCGCGAGCCGGTGCGGATGGAGGTCGAGCGGGTCGGCGCTTATGTGGCCGAGGAGGTAGTGCTCGTCACCGGCGCGGGCGGGTCGATCGGCTCGGAGCTGTGCCGGCAGATCGCCAGGGTAGGGCCCCGCCGGCTCGTGTTGGTCGATCACGCCGAGGACAACCTGTTCGACATCGTTCGCGAGCTCGAGGAGGACCGGCACGTCCGCACAGCGATCCCGGTGCTCGCCGACTGCAAGGAGCGCGAGCGGATGCGCGAGGTGCTCGAGGAGCACCGCCCGGCGGTCGTGTTCCATGCGGCCGCCTACAAGCACGTGACGATGATGGAGCTCAACCCGGTCGAAGCGATTCGCAACAACGCGCTCGCGACCCAGTTGATAGCGCGGCTCGCGGGCGAGACCGGCGTCGGCACGTTCGTGCTCGTATCGACCGACAAGGCGGTCAAGCCGGCGACGGTGATGGGCGCCTCGAAGGCGCTGGCGGAGTGGGCGGTCGAGGCCGCGGCCACTCGGTATCCGCGCACCGCGTACGCGACCGTGCGGTTCGGCAACGTGCTCGGGTCATCCGGCTCCGTGGTTCCGATCTTCCGCCGCCAGATCGCTGCCGGCGGCCCGGTGACCGTCACCGACGAGCGGATGAAGCGCTACTTCATGACGATCCCCGAGGCGGTGCAGCTGATCATCCGCGCCGGCTCGTTGAGCCACGCGGTGGCCGCTCCGGGTGGTGAGCTGTACGTGCTCGAGATGGGTGACGCGGTTGGGATCGTCGAGCTAGCCGAGACGATGATCAGGCTCTCGGGCCTGGAGCCGGAGCGCGATATCGCGATCGAGATCGTCGGTGCCCGACCGGGCGAGAAGCTCCACGAGGACCTGTTCAACCCGCACGAGCGCCCGCAACCGACACCCGCTCAGAAGATCCTGCGGGCGCAGCGCGATCCGCTCGATCCGGCGTGGGTCGAGCAGACATTCAGTGACATCAACCTGCTCGTGCTCGAGGGGGACGCGGCGGCGCTCGCACAGCGCGTCTCGACCCTTGCGCGCGAGCGCGCCGCCGGCGACGGTTTCGACGCCCGGCTCGCAACGTAGACTGCCCGAGGAAGATGGGGTCGATGCCGCTCGCGCTGTCGGTGCACAATTTCATAACGTCGGTTGGTGCCGACGTCGGATTCGCGTCCATCATCGGGCTCGCGATCCTCACGCTGCTGTTTTTCACGCAACACCGCGAGACGGCGAACATCCGTCGCGAGTCCGAGGAGCTGTCGCAGCGCCTCGCGCAAGCGGAGTCGCGGCTCGCGGTGCTGAGCCGTCAGCCGGCGCCGGCGCCCGCGCCGTCCGTCGCGACCCACGCCGCGCAGCCCGCTCGTGCCAGCTCGCCGCCGATCCGGGCCGTGCGAGCCGGGGCGAGCGCCGTCGCTGCGCCCGGCGCTCCCGCCGGCGTGGCCGCCCCTGCGCTGGCGGCGGCCACCCGGGTCATCCCGGTCGGAGCTCCCCCCGCGCAGAGCGACGGTGAGCAGGTTGAAGGCACTCCGCCCGACGAGAACACGGTGTTCGAGCGCCCGGGCGAGGAGGTCTTCGCGGGCGCGGCTGTTGCTGCCTCCGCCCCGGTTCGAGAGCGGACCGTCGGCCCGTCACCCGCGACCGCCGCCGGTGGCGCAAACGGAGGCGGCGCTCCCGTCGTCGCCCCTGGTAGCGGCCGCCAGGGACCGCCCCGACCCCGCGACCGCGCTCAGGTCCGCTCAGCGGCTCCGCCGGCCCAGAGCCGGCGGCCGGCGCCCCCGCCGCGCGCTCCTGCGCGTAACGAGGGCGGCACCGGCCGGAGGTTCGTGTTCCTGATCGGCGGGCTGGTCCTGATCGCCGCGATCGCGGTGCTCGTGATCGTCACCCAGAGCGGCGGCAACAACTCGAGCGCGCGCCAGGCCTCGACCACCAACGCGCCAGGCCCCGCGCACCACAACGCCGCACCCGTGTTCAAGCCGTCGTCCGTGACCGTCGCGGTGCTCAACGGGACCGCCACCAACGAGCTCGCGCATCATGTCGCGACGAAGCTCACCGGCGCCGGCTACAAGCAGGGCACGGTCGCGACCGCCTCAAACCAGGCGGTGAGCTCGACCATCGTCGCCTACCTACCGGGCCATCGGAACGCCGCGGTGCACGTCGCGACGGCGCTGAAGCTCGGCCCGGCCGTGGTGCAGCCGATCGACCAGCAGACCCAGTCGGTCGCGTGTCCCCCGCCCTCCCCGTGCACGGCCAACGTGGTCGTGACGGTGGGGCAGGACCTCTCGACGCTGTAGACATTCCAGGCGTGAGCAGCTTTCTCAAGCTCCCCGAGCGGAGCGCCAAGCCCCGCGAAGTCGGGATCACACACATCATCGACCGCGGCCTGTCCGTGGCCGAGGTCGACGGCCTGATCGAGGTGATCGGCGACTCGGTCGACATCATCAAACTCGGGTGGGGCACGGCGCTCGCCACCGCCAACCTCGAGCGCAAGCTCGAGCGCTACCGCGAGCACGGGATCCCGACGGTGCTCGGCGGGAGCCTGACCGAGCTCGCGATCGCCCAGGGCCAACTCGATCAGCTGGTCGACTGGGTCAAGCAGCTCGGCATCGAGCATTTTGAAATTTCCGACGGGACGATCGCGCTATCGCACGAGCGCAAGCTCGAGTTGATCGAGCAGCTGGCGAAGGATTTCGTCGTTCTCTCCGAGGTGGGCTCGAAGGACGACACGGGCGCGATCACGCCGCCGTACCTGTGGGTCGAGCAGATGCGACAGGAGCTCGACGCGGGCGCGTGGAAGGTGATCGCAGAGGGCCGCGAGAGCGGAACCGCCGGGATCTTCCGGCCGACCGGAGAGGTCCGCGAAGGGCTGATCCAGGAGATCGTCCACGAGATCGACCTGGACTCGATTTTGTTCGACGCTCCGCGCAAGGACCAGCAGGTCTGGTTCATCCGCCACTACGGGGCGAACGTGAACCTCTCGAACGTGCCAGTCGACGAGGTGCTCGCGCTCGAGACCCTGCGGCTCGGCCTGCGCTCGGACACGATGGGCGTCGAGCGGCGTGTCACGTGAGCGGTCATCCCGGCCGGTCCTGCTGGCCCGTCACGGGCAGACGGACGACAACCTGGAGCCGCTGCGGTTCCAGGGCTGGCGCGACACGCCGCTGAACGACACCGGCCGCCGGCAGGCCGCCGAGCTCGCCGAGCGCGTCGCCTCGATGGGGATCGCGTCGCTCTGGTCCTCGGACCTGCTCCGCGCCAGCGAGACGGCCGAGATCGTGGGGGCACGGCTCGGGCTCCAGCCACGGCTCGACTGGCGTCTGCGCGAGGGCAACCGCGGTCGTTGGGAGGGCAGGCTGTTCGAGGATGTGGCGCGCGAGGAGCCGGAGGAGTCGGCGGCGTACATGCGCGCGGGCGACGATTGGCGGTTTCCCGGCGGCGAGTCGCTACGCGAGCATCAGCGCCGCGTGAGCGCGTGCGTCGAGCAGATCCGCGGCGCCGGTGAGCTGCCGGCGCTTGCGGTCTCTCACGGCGGCTCGATCCGGGCGATGCTGTGCCTGTCGAATCCACGCGGCCTCGCGGCGTTCCACGAGTACAAGATCCCCAACGTCGCGCTGGAGCGATTTTGAAGCGGCTGCCGGTGATCGCTTTCGGGGCGCTCGTCGCAGCGACCGTCGCCGCGTTCTTCATCACCCAGCACCTGAAGGTCTCGACGCCGCTGGTCGCGGGCTTTCCGCGGCCGGCGCCGAAGGTGATCAACCCGATCGACGGCGTCGTCTGCGGCGGAGTCGATCACCGACGGATGCAGATCTCGTTCTACCTGCAGCACCGCTCCGACGACGTCGACGTGTACATCGTCGATCAGGGCGGCAACATCGTGCGGACGCTCGCGTCCGGAGTGCACATGCAGGGGGGCGGAGCCCCGGGGACCCGGCGCCTGTTCGTCTGGAACGGGCGCGAGGACAATGGCCGGATCGCCCCCGACGGCATCTACTACGTCAGGGTCGCGCTGATCCACCAGGGGCGGACCGTGACGATCTCGGGCCCGTCCGGGCCGCTGCCGGTCACGGTCAAGAGCGCGGCGCCAGCCCCCGTGGTCAAGAACGTCACGCCGCACCTGGTCCCCAACGGGTCGAGCCTGTCGACGACGATCGCCTACACCGGAAACGAGAATCGTGGCGGGACAGTCCAGATCTACCGAACGGACCTCCCGAGGTGGTGGAAGCGTGGGCCGGTCAAGAGCTTCCTGACGCCGTGGAAGGGCCAGCGGGCGGTCTGGGACGGGAAGATCCACGAGCAGCCGGCACCGGCCGGCACCTACCTGGTCGGCCTTGACGTCACGGACGCGGCCTGCAACACGGGTCACTTTCCGGTGCAGCTGCCACCGCCGCCGGGCACGACGCCCGGGGCGGGAGTGAGCGTCCGCTACCTCGCGGTCGAGCCGCCGCTCGATCCCGTCGCCGCCGGCTCGCGAGCGACCGTGTTCGTCGACTCTCGCCGCCAGCCGTACGAGTGGGCGCTGTTCAAGCCGGGCGCCCGTAAGCCGTTGGCGTCCGGGCATGGCGACTCATTCACGCTGCGCGTCCCGATGCCGCCCAACCGGGCCGGGCTGTATGAGCTCGCGGTGCACTCCGGCGTGCACGCGACGACCGTCCCCCTGATCGCCCACGCGACCAAGCCCGCATCCGCGTTGGTGGTGCTCCCGGCGCTGACCTGGCAGGGGCGCAACCCCGTCGACGACGACGGCGACGGCCTCCCGAACACGCTCTCGAGCGGTCAGCCGATCAAGCTCGCACGTCCGCTGGTTAACGGGCTCCCGGCCGGTTTCGGCGACGAGGCGGCACTGCTCTCGTACCTCGACTCGAGCCATCACACGTACGACCTGACGACGGATCTCGGGCTGATCAACGGCGTCGGACCGAGGCTCGCCCGCCACAGGATGGTGATCCTCGCCGGAACCGAGGTGTGGCTTCCACACTCGGAGCTGAGTGCGCTGCACACCTACGTTGCCGCCGGCGGCCACGTGCTGTCGTTCGGGATCGGCTCGCTGCTGCGAGAGGTCACGATCCGCGGCGGTCAGGCTTTGAATCCATCGGGCCCGTCGTCGTCCGATCCGCTCGGCGCCGTCCCCCGCGCAGTCGTCGGCCGCAACCACGAGCTGATCGGAGTGCTCAGCGACGGGCTCGGAATCTTCTCGACCACCTCCGGCGTGTTCAGCGGCTTCACCTCCTACCAGCCGTTCGCCAGCTCGGGCCCCCACTTCGCCTCCGAGGCCGGCGTCAGCGCGACCGCCCCGACGATCATCGGCTACCGGCTGCGGCGCGGAACCGTCGTCGACATCGGGCTTCCCGGGTTCGCCTCCCGGCTGTCCCACGACGTCGATGCCAAGGAGCTCGTCAACCAGGTCTGGACGGTTCTGGATCGGTGATCTCCTATCTGCAGCGGCTGGCGCGATCGCTGGCGGCCTACCAGGTCGCCGACGTCGTCTCGAAGTTCATGGCGGTGCTGCTGCTGCCGGTTTACACCCGCTACATCCACCCGGCGGAGTACGGCGAGGTCGAGCTGCTCGCCAACGGCGTGATCTTCATCTCGATCCTCGTGCGGTTCGGGATGATCGAGTCGTTCCTGCGGTACCACTTCACCGACTCGGACCGGGGCCGCCGCGACGCGTTGGCCCGACGCGCGGTGCTGTTCACGCTGGTATCGACGACGGTGGTGTCGATCGCGCTGGCCGCGGCTGCGGCCCCGCTCTCGAAGCTGGTGCTGGGCCACCAGGACGTCCCGCTGTTCCTGATCGCGGTGCTGGGCCTGTGGTCATTCACGAACCTCGAGCTCGCGTACGGGCTGCTGCGCGTGGACGAGCGGGTGAGGGCGTACGCGATCGCGTCGCTGATCAATGTCGGGCTGACGATCGCCGCGTCGGTGGTGCTGGTCGTCGGGCTCGGGAAGGGCGCGAACGGGCTGTTGCTCGGCAACTACGGGGCGTCGACCGTCGTGCTGCTCGGACTGTGGTGGACGATGCGCCACCGGTTGCTGCCACGACACGGCGTCGGCGCCGAGCGGCTCGGGACGCTCCTGCGGTTCGGTCTCCCGACGGTTCCCGCCGAGGCCTCGGTGTACGCGCTCAGCATCGTCGACCGCTACTACATCTACCACTCGCGCAGCCCGACGCTCGCTGGTCTGTACTCGATCGCGGTCAAGCTCGCGGGCGCGGTCGCGTTCATCGTCCGCGCGTTCCAGTACGCGTGGCCGCCGCTCGCCTACTCGGTCACCGACGACGCCGAGGCGGCGCGGCTGTACGGCCTCGTCACGACCTACTACGCGCTGATCAGCGGCTGGGTGGTCGCGGGGCTCGCGCTGCTCGGCCGGTGGGTCGTGCGGCTGCTGGCGGCGCCGTCGTTCTACGGGGCGTACAAGGCGCTGCCGTGGCTCGCGCTCGGGTGGGCGCTGTACGGGCTTTGGGTCGTGTTCCTCGTGATCGCCGGCCGCGCGAAGGTCACGATCCGCAACTTCCCGGCGGCGATCGGCGGCCTCGTCGCGAACGTCGTGCTGCTGATCACACTGGTCCCGCCGCTCGGGATCGCCGGCGCGGGGATCGCGCTCTGCGGCGCGTACGTGGTGATGCTGATCGCGATGCACGCGCTCACCCGCCGCGCGTTCACAGTGCGATTCGAGTGGCGCCGGCTGTTCCAGCTCGCGGCGGTGATGGGTGCCGTCGCGGTTGCCGGCGAGCTGCTGCTGCCGACTCACGGCGCGGTCGGGTTCATCACCCGTGCCGCCTTGTTCGCGGCGATCCCGCTGCTGTTGTGGGCCACCGGGTTCGCTCATCCACAGGAGCTGTCGCAGGCGCGCAGTGCGATCCAGCGCGCGCGACGGCGAGGGCCTGCGAGTGAACCGGCCTGAGGTCTCCGTGGTGATGCCGTTCGCGGGCGACGAGGCCGGGGCCCGGCACGCGGTCGCCGCGCTCCGGTCGCTGATGGCGGGCCCCGGAGACGAGCTGATCCTCGCGGACAACTCGGGTGCACTCGACCTGCTTGGCGCCGAGCCGGAGGGGGTCGAGGTCGTGCCCGCCACGGCTGAGCGTTCGCCCGCGCACGCGCGTAACAGCGGTGCCGCCCGTGCCCGCCGCGACTGGATCCTGTTCCTCGACTCCGACTGCGAGCCGCGCGCCGACCTGCTCGACACGTACTTCGCGGAGCCGGTCGCCGGCGATGTCGGGGCACTGGCGGGCGAGGTGCGCTCCGCGCCGGGCGAGACACTCGTCGGCCGCTACGGCGCCGCTCGTGGATTCCTCTCCCAGCAGGCGCACCTCGACCACCCGTTCCGCCCCCGTGCGGCCGCCGCGAATCTGCTCGTGCGCCGCGCCGCGTTCGAGGCCGTGGGCGGCTTCTACGAGGGCGTCCGTGCCGCCGAGGACACCGACTTCACCTGGAGGCTGCAGCAGGCCGGCTGGCGGCTCGAGTTGCGCGTGGACGCGTACGTGTGGCACCGGTACCGCACGAGCCTCGGCGACCTGCGGCGGCAGTGGCGCGGGTATGCCGCCGGCCGCGCCTGGCTCGCCCGCCGCTACGAGGGGTTCGAGCCCGAGCCCGGGATCGCGCGGGCCGCGCGGCGGGTGAGGCGCGGAGGTCGTCGGAGTCGGCGATCGGCGCGCCGGGCGGCGTCGGGTCCGGAGCGGACCAGCCGGCTCGACCGGGGCGCGTTCGTCGCGCTCGACGCGCTGCTGTCGGTCGAGGAGCTGACCGGGTTCGCGCTGTCGAACCGCCCGCGGGACCGTGACGCCGGTGCGGGCGACCACGAGGTCGTGCTCGTCGCCGACCGGTTCCCTGCCCGCGGCGATCCGCTCGTCGAGCTGGCGCAGACGCTCGAGCGCGCACGGGTGGAGGCGCTGCGCAGGCCGGATGCGGTCGACGTCGAGCCGGGCCGCGGCCTCGACGTCGACTACCTCGAGGACGACGGCGCGCTGGCCCGCGCCACTGCCTCGGCCGCACTCGTCGTCCGCCATCCGCTGCGCTCGGCCCGGGACGTGCTCGGCCGCGGCCCGCGTGAGCCGCATCTGCGGGAGCTGGCGCCAGCGGTGCGCCGCCTCGGGCGTGACCGGCACGCGAGGGTCCGTGCGCTCGGAAGCGGCCGCAGCGAGTCGATCGCACGGCGGATCGCCGGACTCGCGGGCAGAGCGTTCGACTGATGCGCGTCGACATCGTCGACCCGTCGGCATACACGCTGCCGTACGACCACGCGCTGTCCGCGGCGCTGGCCGATCTGGGCGCCCAGGTCGAGCTCGTGACCAGCGCGTTCGCCTACGGCGCGGCGCCGTCGCCGGATGGCTACGTGGTCCGAGAGGCGTTCTACCGCCACGCGTTCGGCGCGCCCGGCTCCCGGCTGCGGTCCGTGACGAAGCTGCTCGAGCACGTCCCGGACATGCTCCGCTACGGGCGCGGCCCGGCGCGGGCTGCCGACGTCGTCCACTTCCAGTGGCTGACGGTGCAGTCGCTCGACCGTTTCCTGCTGCCGCGCACGCCGACGGTGCTGACCGCGCATGACCTGCTGCCTCGAGAGCCGCGCCCGACCCAGGTCGGCGCCCAGCGGCGGCTGTACGACACGGTCGACGCGATCGTCGTCCACTCGGAGTACGGACGTGCGCAGCTCGTAGAGCGTCTGGGAGTCGACCCCGCAAAGGTGACGGTGGTACATCACGGGGCGTTCGATTATCTGACGAACCTCGCGGACCCGCAGCTTCCGCCCGAGCTCCGCGACAGCCGCCGTCCGGCGGTTCTGTTCTTCGGTCTGCTGCGGCCGTACAAGGGGGTCGACGTGCTCCTGGAGGCGTGGCGGTCGGTGTCCGATGCCGACCTGTGGATCGTCGGGCGGCCACGGATGGACGTCTCGGCGCTCGTCGCGAGCGCGCCGCCAGGGGTCAAGTGGGTCACCCGATACGTCTCCGAAGCCGAGCTCGCCGCGTGCTTCCGGGCCGCCGAGGTGGTCGTGCTGCCGTACAGAGCGACCGAGCGGCTGGACTTCTCGGGCGTGCTCGCGAGCGCGCTCGCGTTCGGCAGGCCGTCCGTGATCAGCGACGTCGGCTCCTTCTCCGAGGTCGCCGCGACCGGCGCTTCGCTGCTGGTCAGGCCCGGGGATCCCGAGGCGCTCGCGAGCGCGCTGAGCTCGCTCTTGACCGACTCCTCGGCGCGTGCACGGCTGTCAGACGCGGCGCGCGCCGCGGCCTCGGGGCCGTACTCGTGGACCGAGGCCGCCGCGCGCACGCTCGCGCTCTACCGCGGCCTCGCCGGCGCCCGCTGACACAATCGTCGCCGCCATGACCGGTCTCGCGATCACGTTCTGGGTGTGCGTTGGCCTGCTGCTCTACTCGCTGGTCGGCTATCCGCTGCTGCTCGCGGCGCTCGTCCGCCTGCGGCCGCGCCGCGCCTCGGCAGCCGGCCCCGCCGACCAGCTCCCGAGCGTGTCGGTGATCGTCGCCGCGTACGCCGAGGCGGATGTGATCGCCGACCGGATCGCGAACCTCCGGGAGCTCGACTACCCGCCCGACCGGCTCGAGCTGATCGTCGCGTGCGACGGATCGCCGGACGCGACCGCCGAGCGCGCGCGAGCCGCCGGGGCCGATCTCGTGCTGGAGCTTCCGCGCGGCGGCAAGATCCGCGCCCAGGACGCAGGCGTCGACCGCTCGCATGGCCAGGTCGTGGCGTTCTCCGACGCCAACGTCACCTGGCGCCCCGACGCGCTGCGCCGGCTCGTCGCGCCGTTCGCGGATCCGCGGGTTGGGTACGTGTGCGGGGACGTCCGGCTGGTCGACCAGCAGGGCGACAACCAGGAGGGGCTCTACTGGCGCTACGAGATGATGCTGCGGGCGTTCGAGTCCCGGCTCGGATCGGTCACCGGCGGCAACGGCGCGATCTACGCGACCCGCCGCGAGGCCTACCTGGTCGTCGACCCGATCATGGGCCACGACCTCTCGTTCCCGTTCAACATGGTCAAGCGTGGATGGCGCGCGGTCTACGCCTCAGACGCGCACGCGAGCGAGAAGATGGTGCCGACGCTCGAGGGGGAGTTCGCGCGCAAGCGGCGGATGATGGGCCACACCTGGCCAATCGTCGTTCGCGGGGGGATGCTGTCGCCGCGCGGGTACGACCCGATGTACGCGCTGATGATCGTCTCGCACCGGATCCTCCGCTACCTGTCGCCGTTCCTGCACCTGCTCGCGCTGGTCATCAACGTCGTGCTCGTCACGAGCGGATGGGTGTACATCGGCACGCTCGCGATTCAGGTCGCCGTGCTGCTCGCAGCGCTGCTCGCCGGAGCGTTCCGGCTGCGCCCGCTGCTGATCGCCCGCTACTACGTGCTGACGACGTTCTCGCTCGCGGCGGGCCTGTGGGATTGGCTCTTGCGCGGGACCCAGGCGGGCTGGGAGCCGGCGGAGGGGACCAGATGACCGCTGGGATCGGCCATCAGATGACCAAGCGGCTGGTGGACGTGGTCCTGTCGGGGGTCGGGCTGATGATCTGCGGCCCTGCAATCGCCGTCCTGGCGGTCCTGGTCAGGCTCGAGTCCCCGGGCCATCCGTTCTACACCCAGACCCGCGCCGGCCGCGGCGGCCGCCCGTTCATGATCTACAAGCTGCGGACGATGGTCAGCGGCGCGGAGTTCACCGGCGCCGGGCTCGCCCTCCAGGAGGGCGATGACCGGATCACCCGGGTCGGCCGGTTCCTGCGCCGCTACTCGCTGGACGAGCTGCCGAACCTGCTGAACGTCCTCCGTGGCGAAATGTCGATCGTGGGGCCGCGGCCGACGCTGTTGCACCAGGTCGAGCAGTACAGCGACCGCCAGCGCGGCCGGCTCGACGTCAAGCCGGGGCTCACCGGCTGGGCGCAGATCCACGGCCGCGCCTCGCTGCCTTGGTCCGAGCGGATCGAGCTCGACCTCTGGTATGTCGAGCACCGCTCGCTGGCGCTCGACCTGCGGATCATCGGCCGCACGATCGGGATGGTCGCGAGCGGCCAGGGGCTGTACAAGGGAGAGTCGGGCGGATGGCAGCCACCGACCGCGTAGGGGTGCTGCTCACCGGGGTCGGGAAGCGCTACGACATCGTCTCGTCGTTCGCACAGCACGCGACCACGGTCGCGGCGGATCCGAACCCGCTGGCGCCGGCCCAGTACGCCGCCCACCACCGGCATCCGGTGCCGCGGATCGACGACCCGGAGTACGTCCCGGCGCTGCAGAAGCTGTGCGAGCGCTACGGCGTCGGCGCCGTCGTGCCGCTGACCGACCTCGACCTCGAGGTCCTGGCCCACGCGCGCGAGGCGGGCGCGCTGCCCGCGTTCGTCCCCAGCCCCGAGATCGCCCGCGCGACGTTCGACAAGTACGAGGCCCACCTGCTGCTCGAGGGGCTCGGGCTGCCGTCGCCTCCGACCGTGTTGCCGGGCGAGCCGGTCGAGTCGTTCCCGGTGATGATCAAGCCGCGCCAGGGGTCGGGCGCGCGCTCGATCCACCGCGCCGACGACGCGCGCGCCGCCGAGTTCTTCGTCTCCTACGTCGACGAGCCGACGATGGTGCAGAAGCTCATGGACGGCCCGGAGTTCTCGATCGACGTCCTCTGCGACCTCGACGGCCGCTGCCTGAACGCGATCCCGCGGACGATGATCGAGTCGCGCGGCGGCGAGTCGATCAAGGGCACGGTGATCGCCGACCGCGAGCTGATCGAGCTCGGCGCGCGGGTGTCGGAGGCGCTCGGGGTGCGCGGTCCGTGCACGATCCAGGCGTTCCGCGACCGCGAGATCGGCCTCGGGATCACCGACGTCAACACGCGCTTCGGCGGCGCATTCCCGGCGCCGATGTACGCAGCGCTGCCCGGCCGTACCTACCCGGAGCTGATCGTCCGGATGGCAAGCGGCGAGCGGATCGAACCGCATCTGGGCGCCTTCCGCGCCGGGGTCACTTTCACCCGCTACTACTGGCAGCTCGAGCTCGACGAGGAGTTGCGGCCGACCGGGCGCGACATCGTCGAGCCGCCGGGACCGCCCCCGCCTCGGTAGCCGCGCCTATCGCCCGGCGAGCGGCTTCAGGACGCCTTCCGAGAGGCCCTCGAAATACCGCTCGGCGGCGCCCTCGCCCGAATCGCCGGGCAGCACGGGCGACCCCTCGGGAGTCGCGTAGTTGAAAGAGGGGTCGAAGATCACGTAGTAGCTGACGCCGGTCGCCTCCCGCCGGCGCTCGAGCCGCTCGCGGGCCTGAGCGGGCGTGCCGGTGAGGAAGATCGTCGACTCGTCCTGGGCCGTCGGCGTGACGCCGGTGTTCTTGGCGACGAACTCCTGGAGCGAGTTCGGATCGTCCGCGACCGCCGTGTGGGCGACCTGGGTGGAGAGCTCGAGCGTTTCGAAGTCGCGGCCGGCCCGCTCGGCACCCTCCCGCGCCCACGCCATCTGCTGGGCGACGTGCTCGATCCGCGAGTTTGCGGCCCACCCCGGCCAGCCGATCTGCTCGCCCGTCGGCGGAAACACGCTGACGATGTCGGCGACCGCGGCGGCCAGGCGGGTCGCACGTGGCTGGGTCGCCCCGAGCAGCACCTTCGGCATCACCGGGAGCGGCAGCGGCAGCACCGACGGGGCGCGGTCGATCCGGTAGTGCCGTCCCTCGAACGTCGTCTCCTCGTTCGTCCACAGGCTGCGGACGATCTGCACCGCCTCCTCGAGCCGCTCGAGCCGCACGCCGGCGCGGTCGAACTGCAGGCCGGCGA
The DNA here is from genome assembly GCA_963788565.1 of uncultured Solirubrobacterales bacterium. Taxonomy (GTDB): domain Bacteria; phylum Actinomycetota; class Thermoleophilia; order Solirubrobacterales; family Solirubrobacteraceae; genus Palsa-465. The sequence continues at coordinate 68,633 of CAWBHJ010000007.1, forward strand.
GCTCGTAGTCGCGTGGCATCCACCCCGCCCCGAGCCCGAGCTCGTAGCCGCCCGCCGCGAGCGGGGCGACCGTCGCCGCCGCGCGCGCGAGGACGAGCGGGTGGTAGAAGCCGATGTCGAGAACGGTCGCGCTGAGGCCCGCGCTGGTGGTGACTCCGGCTATCGCGGCCTGCGTCGTGAGCGGATCCCACTGACGCATCTCGACGTGATCGGGAGTGTGGATGCACGAGAAGCCAAGCTCCTCGTACCAGCGCACCCGCTCACGCCACCCCGGAAGCGGAAGCCCCGTGATCTGGACGCCAAAGCGAAAGGGGTGCATCGCGCGGCACCCTAACGACAGGTGGACTTGGGCCGCGCTGCCCTAAGAGCTCGCCGCGACTACACGCTCGCGAGCGCCGCGCGCGACTCCTCGCGCTCCTCGCGCCAGCAGTCGTCGAGGAAATCGGCGATCTTCGCGGTCAGCCGCTTCGGCCTCAGCCGCAGCTCGACGATCGAGTTGGCGTCGATCAGCTTCGCGTTCGGGAGCTCGGCGGCAAGCATGTCCGCGTCCGAGAACGGGTGCACTGGGTCACGCGGATGGCCGATCACGAGCGCCGGCGTCTGCAGCGACTTGCGGATCGTGTGGTCGGGAGCGGTCCGTCCGAACAGGATCCCCTGGAGCACCGCGCCGCTGGGACCCGGGTCCTGGGCGAGCCAGTCGAGCCCGAGCTCGAGCCCGAACGGGACGCGCTCGCGCGGGACCGCCCGGGCCGCCTGGGCCACGACCTTCATCACCGGCTCTCCGAACGTGAGCGCGAACAGCAGCGGCGTGAACGCCGCGCCGCATGCGGGGATCGCGTTGTCGAGCACCGGCATCTCGATGATCATCCCGCGGAGCCGGTCCGGCTCGGTCGCCGCGATCTCGAGCGACATGTTGGCGCCGAGCGAGGTTCCGCCGACGACGGCGTGCTCGACATCGAGATGGTCGAGCAACGCGATGACCTGCTTAGCGAACTCCGAGATCGAGTAGCGCCACATCTGCCGCGGCCGGTCCGAGGCGCCGTGCCCGAGCGGGTCGAGCGTGATCACACGATTACCGCGATGAGCGAGGTTGCGCGCCAGCGGCGTCTGCATCTTCTGGGACATCAACAGCCCCGGCGTCAGCACTGTTACCCGCGGCCCTTCCCCATGGACGGTGTACGCGAGTCGCTGACCGCCGTACGAGAAATGGACCATGAAATGAGGATAGCGGTGGTCCTGGCTGGCCGACCAAGCAGGAGCTACCTCCGGAGCGATACCGTCTGCGCTGCAACTCGAAGATTTCAGGAGGAGATTCGATGGCCAAGGTTCCACGCTCACTCGCCGGGCAGACGATCGCGATCACCGGCGGTGGTCGGGGGATCGGCCGCGCGACCGCGAAGGCGCTGCTCGCCCAGGGCGCGCGCGTCGCGATCGGTGACATCGAGGCGCCGCTGGCGGAGCAGACCGCCGCGGAGCTCGGCTCCGGCGCGATCGGCCTTCCGCTCGATGTCACCAACCGCGAGAGCTTCACCGCCTTCATTGACCAGGTCGAGGATCGTCTCGGCCCGCTCGACGTCCTGATCAACAACGCCGGGATCATGCCGATCAGCGCGATCGTCGAGGAGACCGACGCGACCGCCGAGCGGCTGGTCGACATCAACGTGCACGGCGTGATCATCGGCTCGAAGATCGCGCTGGAGCGGTTCACTTCTCGCGGTCGGGGCCACCTGGTCAACATCGCGTCGATCGCCGGCAAGGCCGGCGTCTCGCACCTCGCCACGTACTGCGCGACCAAGTTCGCGGTCGTCGGCCTGACCGAGTCGATCCGGCTCGAGTACGCCGGGACGCCGATCGACGTCTCCGTCGTGATGCCGATCGGCGTGAACACCGAGCTCTACTCGGGCCTCGCGCCGCTGCGCGGGATCAAGACCCCGGAGCCGGAGGATGTCGCCGACGCGATCGTCGAGGCGTTGCAGACCGGTCGCTACGAGGTCTACGTGCCCAAGCGGATGAACGCGATGTCGAGGCTCGGCGCGCTGCTGCCGCTGAAGGCCCGTGACGCGCTCAACTCGGCGTCCGGCGGCGACGTGATGACCCACCCGGACCACACCGCACGCGCGGCGTACGAGCAGCGGATGAAGCGGACGATCGAGGGTTCGGATGAGGTGGCGGTTGCCACGGCGCCTGTTGAGCCTGCGGCGCCCGCCGAGCCCGAAGCGCCCGCGGCGCCCGCTCCGGCCGCCGAGGCGCCCGACGTGCCGGCGCCGATCGCCACCAACGGTGACGACGCCGAGGCCGCTGAGCGCGAGAAGGAAGCCGTCTAGAGGTTGTGCTGGGGCGCGCTCCCGGGCGCGCCCCGACAGGCCCCGGTTCCGCGCTTCACGCGTCCGCCCCGCTCGGGGGACCGACGCTGGCATGACTGACCCCCTCGGAAGGTCCGAGGTCTGTCGTCTCAGCCCCGGAAAACGACGCTCCGATGACGCACCTGCCCCGCGAGCGGGGGGTCTGTCGTCTCAGCCCCGCGCCCGCCCGGACGGACCGCCCGCCCTCTCGCGGCCGCCAGGACGGCCCGCTGCGCCCCGCGCCTGCCCGCCGCGACCGCGGGTGGCATGACACACCCCGTGGAGGGGTCGGACGTCCGTCGTCTCAGCCGCGGAAAACGGGGGCTCGCATGACGCACCTCCCCGCGAAAGGGGGGTCTGTCGCCTCAGCCGCGCCCGCGCCCGCCCGCGCCGCGCCCGCCCGCGCCCATCCGCCCCGCCACCCGCCGGCCTCGCGCCCGCCCGCGCTACGCGCTACGCGCCCGCGCCCGCGCCCCCGCCCCCCCCGACCCCGGCGCCCCCGCCCCCTATGCCTCGAGCCACTCCGCGATCAGCCGGCCGATCTCATCTCCCGCGTCCTCTTGGAGGAAGTGGCTCGCGTCGGTGATCACGTGGCCGACCTCGGTTCCGAGCGCGTCGGCGAACCGCTCGCCGGTCTCCAGGGTCAGAACCGGGTCCGAGTCGGCCCACAGCACCAGCTTCGGCCGCACGTCTGAGCGGAGCGCCTCGAGCACCTGCTGCCCCGCCTGGGCGCCGGGCATCTCCGGTGAGGTCGGCAGCATCAGGGGGAACGCGCGGGCGCCGGCCTTCGACTCGGGGTTGGGATATGGGGAGTCGTAGGCGGCGATCACAGCGTCGCCCGGGTCGCGCTTGCACGCGCCGCGGACGAGGAACCCGACGGGAAGGTCGTCGGTCCGCTCGACGAAGTTCCTGAACGCGATCCACGCCTCGCTCATCCGCTGGTGGCCGGTGAACAGGCCGGTGTCGAGGACCACCATCCGCGAGATCCGGTCCGGGTGCTCCACCGCCAGCCGCAGCCCGATCGGGCCGCCCCAATCGTGGACGACGACCGTCGCGTCGCGGACGTCGAGCTCCTCGAGCAGCGGCGCGACGCTCGCCACATGGCGGTCGTAGGAGTACCACTCGAGGTCGGTCGGCTTGTCCGAGCGCCCGAAGCCCGGCAGGTCCGGCGCGATGCACCGGTAGCCCGCGTCGAGCACCGGCGGCATCACCTTGCGCCACAAGAACGACCACGTCGGCTCGCCGTGGAAGAACACCACCGGCGGCCCGTCACCCTCGTCGAGGTGCGCTAGCCGCAGGCCGTCCCACTGCCGGAAGGACGAGCTGAACGGGAAGTCCGGAAGGTGGTCGAGGAGCTCGTCCGGGGTGCGAACCGCGTCGGTCACGGGCGGCACGCTATCCGATCGCCGCTCGTGGCAGATGACACGTCCGGGCCACGCAGCAAGATCCGGGCCATGACACCTCCGACATCGCTCGCCCCCACGCAGGATGCCCCATCGCTGGACCGCCTCGCCGACCTCGACCAGAACTGCGTCGACACGATCCGCACGCTCGCGATCGACGCCGTGCAGCGCGCGAACAGCGGTCACCCGGGGATGCCGATGGCGATGGCGCCGGTCGCGTACCTCCTGTTCGCGCAGGTGATGCGACACAACCCGGCCGACCCTGCCTGGCCTGACCGCGACCGGTTCGTGCTGTCGGCGGGACACGGGTCGATGCTGCTGTACGCGGCGCTCCACCTGTCGGGCTACGAGCTCTCGCTCGAGGACCTCAAGTCCTTCCGCCAGTGGGACTCGCGGACCCCGGGGCATCCGGAGCACGGTCTGACGCCCGGCGTCGAGACGACCACCGGGCCGCTCGGCCAGGGGTTCGCCAACGGCGTCGGGATGGCGCTCGCCGAGCGGTTCCTGCGGGAGCGCTACGGCTCGCACGTGTGCGACCACCGGATCTACGCGCTCTGCTCAGACGGCGATCTGATGGAGGGGATCAGCTCCGAGGCGGCGTCGCTCGCAGGCCAGCTCGGGCTCGGGCGGCTGGTCTACCTCTACGACGACAACGGGATCACGATCGACGGGGCCACCGACCTGAGCTTCGGCCGCGAGGACGTCGGGGCGCGGTTCGCCGCGTACGGCTGGCACGTCGAGCGGGTCGAGGACGTCAACGATCTCCCGTCGCTGCGCCACGCGATCGCGCTCGCGATCGCCGAGGACGAACGCCCGTCGCTGATCGCGGTGCGCTCGGTGATCGGCTACGGCGCTCCGACGAAGGCCGGGACCGCCGCCGCACACGGCGCGGCGCTCGGCGAGGACGAGGCCCGCGGCGCGAAGCTCGCGCTCGGCCGGGACGCCGACCAGGAGTTCCACGTCCCGGCCGCCGTCTACGAGGCGTTCGACGCACGCCGGCGCGGCGCGCGCCTGCAGAGCGAGTGGGAGCGGGGGATGGCCGAGTGGCGGGCCTCATCCCCGGTCGCCGCGGCGGAGTGGGAGAGCGCCCAGGCGGGCCGCCCGCTCCAGGGGCTCGCGGAGGCGCTCCAGACGGCCGCGCGCGCCCCGGTCCCGGACGGCGCCAAGGTCGCGACCCGCGTCGCGAGCGGCAACGCGATGCAGGCGCTGGCCCCGTTCGTGCCGACGATGGTCGGGGGTTCCGCGGACCTCGCCGCTAGCGTCGGCACCAGGTTCGACGGCGAGCCCCACTACAGCCGGGCGGCCGCCGGCCGCAACGTCCACTGGGGCGTCCGCGAGCACGCGATGGCGGCCGCCGTCAACGGGCTTGCGCTTCACGGCGGGATCATGCGGCCGTACGGCTCGACGTTCCTGCAGTTCTCCGACTACATGCGCCCGGCGATCCGGCTTTCGGCGCTGATGGGCCTTCCGGTCGCGTGGGTCTTCTCCCACGACTCGGTCGCCGTCGGCGAGGACGGGCCGACCCACCAGCCCATCGAGCACCTGGCGGCGCTCCGGGCGATTCCCGGCCTGACCGTGATCCGGCCGTGCGATGCCGCCGAGGCGACGGTCGCGTGGCAGGCGACGCTCGAGCTGGTCGCGGGACCGGCGTGCCTGGTGCTGAGCCGTCAGGGGCTGCCGGGGCTCGACCGCGCGGAGCTGGCCCCCGCCGACGGGCTGCTGCGCGGCGGGTACGTGCTGACGGGCGGCGCCTGGCAGCCCGACGTCGTACTGGTCGGTACCGGCTCAGAGGTCCACGTCGCGCTCGCGGCTCGCGAGCTGCTCGCTCACGAGGGACTGGCGGCGCGGGTCGTCTCGATGCCGAGTCTCGAGTTGTTCGCGGCGCAGGACGAGGACTACCGCGCGCTCGTGCTGCCGCCCGGCGTCCCGTCGGTATCGGTCGAGGCCGGCGTCGCCCAGGGCTGGGAGAGGTGGGTGGACGAGAGCGTCTCGATCGAGTGGTTCGGGGCCTCCGCGCCCGGCCCGGTTGTGATGGAGCGGCTCGGGATGACCCCGGCGGCGGTTGCGATCGCGGCCCGCCGGGTCGTGACCGCTAGAGCCCGGCGGCGATCACCCGGCCTGCGCCGGAGGCGACCGTGACCTCGATCTCGCCGGGATAGCGCTGCCACGCGATCAGGTTCAGCGCCTGTAGCCGGTCGAGCATCGCCTGGAACGCACCTGCCTGCGCGCGCGAGGCGTACTGGCGGGCGATCGTGAACGCCCATCCGTCGGCAGCGGGCGGATCGGTGACGCCGAGCGCCTGCTGGTATTGGCGGTCCGCGACGGCGCTCGAGACAATCAGCGGCGACGCGCCGCCTGACAGCGACCGGACGCGGGCGGCGAGCTCGATCAGCAGCCGCAGCGCGACCGGCTGCAGCCCGTAGTAGAGCGCGGGCGAGACGCCGAGCTTGGAGGCGTCCGAGCCGATCCCCCGGTCGTACGCCAGCCCGAGGCTCGACTGGTTGCGGGGCAGCCTGACGAGCTGGTGGGACGAATACGCAGACGCCACCGCCGCCGGGTCGGCGAGGCTCGGCGTTCGGTCCGGGGGATGCAGGACCAGCGCGGCGGAGCCCGCTCCGGACTGGAGCGAAGACAGCCGCTTCAGCGCCGCCGGGTCGCTCCGGTAGAGCTTCATGATCTGCTCGGCGGCGAGCACCCGCCAGTAGTACGTCCACGAGTCGTCGCCGAACGACGACAGGATCCGGTAGGCGGAGCCGTGGCGATTGGGGGCGGTGTCGAAGTACAGCTGCACGTATGGGACCGGCGCGCCGCCGTCATATGCGTCCAGCACGCCGGAAAGATTGCCGATGCCCATGTGGTAGGACTCGATCGCCAGGTCCTGGCGGCCGAACCGCTGCTGCGCGAGCTGCAGGTAACGGACCGTGGCGCGCAGTGCCTTGCGCGGGTCGAAGCGCTCATCGACGCGCGCCCGTTCGGCTTCAAGGCGCGCGATCTGAGCGCGCCCGTTCGCGACGTTGATCGCGCGCGTGAGCGCCCTCGATCGGTTGAGGTCGATCTTCATTCCCAGCAGCTGCGTGCCGGTGGCGGACTCGATCTGGGTCAGACCGGCGGCGCCGGAGGGGTCGCCGCCGGCGATCGCGTCGGGCACGCCGGCGCTCTCGAGGTAAACGATCCCCTCGAGCGTCGCGGGGTCGATCCCCGTTCCCGACGCGACGGCGTCGATCACGCCACGAAAGGCCGCGACGCGACGCGCGGTCGCGACGGCCCCACCCGGGCTCTTCTCGAACAGCACGTGGCCGTCCCCGGCGGTGGCGCGGGAGGCGAATGCCGCCGCGTGCGCCGGTACGTAGACGAACGGGTCGCCCCCGCGCGCCCGCGAGGCGACCCCGGGCGCCGGTGCCCGCGGCGTGCCGCCGCCCGACAGCACGACGGCCAGCACCACGATCAGCAACGCCGCCCCGGCGGCCGCCACCAGCCGCCTGCGCCGGATCTGGGTCCGGCCAGGCGCCACTACCTGTAGATCAGCCGCAGCCCCTGGCAGCGAGCTGCGCTCGCGGCCGTCACGTGGCTGGGGAAGACCTTCCAGCCGGGCCCGGAGATCGGATAGATGTTGACCAGCGGGTGGGGGTGCTTCTTCAGGTACGTCGGGCTCACGTAAAGCTGGCCGATCTTGATGTTCATGTACCAGGCGAAGATGCTCTGGTACTCGATCGGGATGTTGGGCTGGCCGCACGCGAGGATGCGCGAGGCGCCGAGCGTTCGCACCACCCCGGACAGCTTGCCGATCAGCTGCGTACGCGCCCGCTCGTGGGTCAAGTCTGCGCGCTCGAGCTTGTACTGGCGGTGCGCGGCGCCGAACATCGAGCCGGCGATCAGCACGACGACGATTGCGGCGCCCCATCCGCCGAGCCGGGTCGCCAGCGGCATCCCGATTCGACCCGGCGACAGCTTGCGCAGCCCGCGGGCAAGCAGCGGCGGTACCTCGATGATCAGGCGGCCGATGCACACGCTGGCCAGCACGCACACGATCGCGCCGGGCTCGAACAGGTACCGCGGCACAGCCGGGAAGCCCTTGAGCGCCATCGCGATCTCGATCACGAGCCACGCGACCGCGCCCGCGGCGATCAGCAGGATCGCGCGCTTTCGCTTCCAGATTGCCCACGCGAGCGTCAGCAGCGCCAGCACCCAGATCGTGTTCGCGTTCAGCTGATGGAAGCGCTTGATCGTGCCCGTGACCTTGTTGCCGCGAATCGCGCGCGGGCTGTTCTGGGCGATGTTGCCCGCGGTGAAGAAGCTCTTCGAGGTGAGGCCGGGGATGATGAACCAGAGGAACAGGAGCGCTGCCAGCGACGCGTAAAGCCATTTGCGAAACGCGGGATCCTTGAGCCACAGCCAGATCCCCGCGAGTCCGCAGAACGGCCACACCTCGGGCCGGCCGAGCGAGCCGAGGAACCACATCCAGAACGCCACCCGGTGCCGTCCGGCGAGATGAAAGTCGACCGCCGCGAGGCACAGCGCCACGATCATCGTGTCCGATTCGGCGCTCAGCAGATAGTGGATGTAGTTGGCCGGCGCGATCGGGTCTTCCATCAGCAGCACGAACACCGCCGCGAACAGCCCCGCGACGTAGCCGGCGTACCGGCGGGCCGGATCGGCGTCGACCAGCTTGAACGCGATCCGCCACGCGAACACCGGCCCGGCGAGCGAGATCGCGACCGAGGTCACCATCCACAACCACAGCGCGTACCGGCCGAACAGCGCGTACGGCACCGTGAACAGGAACGGCAGCGGCTTCCACGATGGCGCGCCGTTCGTGTCCAGCGCGCCGTGGATCGAGAGCTTGCCCCACACGAGCCATCCATACGGGTCGTAGCCCGGCCGCGAGCGCGCCCAGAGGACGGCCACGAACGCGACCAGGATGATCGCGATCGCGCCGAACACCCACGGGTGCGAGCGGATCGGCGAGAGCAGGTCGCGGTGGCGGCGCGGCTCCGACGACTCGGCGGCGGGCGTCGGAACCTGGGGCGCGGGCCGTTGTAGGGTCTGCTCGGTCAAGGCGCGGTGTGCTCGGTCAAGCGCGGGAAAGGTGACAACTGCCGGGGCGCGCCGATCACGGCTTCGTCGCCCGCGGAACCGCCGGGACGGTAGCAGCCCGGTATCAAGGCGTCCTCAGCTTGCGCCGTGCGCAACGGTGCTTGCTGGAAGCACGAGGTCAGATGCCTGTAACCTTGCCGCTTCTTCGGCCTACTTCCAGGCGTCTTGTCGGCTATCCTCGTGCGCTCGCTCGGCCATGGGCTGCCGTTTGCGTTGGTCGCCTGAGCGCCCTCATAGGCCAAACAGCGATGAAGATCTGATTCGAAAGGCATTTGGAGCGCCCGTATGCAAATCCTGGTTCTTGGCGGTGACGGTTACCTGGGGTGGCCCACGGCCCTCCACCTGTCTGCAGTGGGACACGAGGTCGCCGTAAACGACAACTTCGCTCGCCGCGGATACGACGAGGAGATGGGCGTTGACAGCCTGATCCCGATCGCGACGCTGGACGAGCGGATCGCGACGTGGCGCGAGGTGAGCGGCAAGGAGATCAAGTCCTACGTCGGCGACCTCTGCGACCCGACGTTCGTGCATCAGATGGTCGGTGACTTCCACCCCGACACGATCGTCCACTTCGCCGAGCAGCGCGCGGCGCCGTACTCGATGATCTCGCAGAAGCACGCGGTCTACACGCAGACCAACAACGTCGTCGGCAACCTCAACGTGATGTACGCGATCGCCGATCTCGACCGCGACACCCACCTGGTGAAGCTGGGGACGATGGGCGAGTACGGCCAGCCCAACATCGACATCGAGGAGGGCTGGCTCGAGGTCGAGCACAAGGGCCGCAAGGACCGGATGATCTACCCCAAGCGCCCCGGCTCGTTCTACCACTGTTCAAAGGTCCACGACAGCGTCAACCTCGAGTTCGGCTGTCGCATCTGGGGGATGCGCGTCACGGACCTCAACCAGGGCGTCGTGTACGGCGCGGAGACCGAGCAGACCAAGCTCGACCCGCGGCTGGCCACCCGCTTCGACTACGACGCCGTGTTCGGCACGGTCCTCAACCGCTTCATCATCCAGGCGGTGCTCGGCCACCCGCTGAGCGTGTACGGGAACGGCTCCCAGACTCGCGGGCTGATCAACATCGTCGACACCGTCGAGTGCATCCGGATTGCCTCCGAGAACCCGGCCGATCGCGGCGAATTTCGCGTCTTCAACCAGATGACCGAAACGAAGTCGATCAACCAGCTCGCCGAGACAGTCGCGGGCGATTATCCGAACTGGCCGGGTGCGCAGGGCGAGGCCGCGATCGAGCACGTCGACAACCCGCGCGTCGAGATCTACGACCACTACTACAAGGTCGTCCACACCGCGCTCGAGAGCCTCGGGCTGAAGCCGACCCTGCTGTCGGACGCGCTGATCGACCACCTGTTCGACGTCGTCGAGCGCCACCGGGATCGAGTCGACCAGGCGGCGCTGGCGCCGACGGTGAAGTGGGCCGAGACGACCAACGAGCTGCCGAAGACGGCTAGCGAGCTGGCCCCGACGTCGTGAGCTCCGATCTCGCGGGCCGCCGTGTGCTCGTCACCGGCGGTTCGGGCTTCATCGGCCGCCACGTGGTCGCTGACCTCCGCGAGGCGGGGGCTAGCGTCCGCATCATCGACCTGAAGCCCCATCCCGATCCGAGCGTCGACCTCGTCCAGGGAGATATCGCCGATCGCGACGCGCTCGCGGCGGCGTTCGACGGCGGCTTCGACGGGGTCGTCCACCTTGCGGCGGTGACCTCGGTGCTGAGGTCGATGGAGCACCCGGAGCTGACCTTCCGCACGAACGTCGAAGGGACGCACGCGGTGCTCGAAGGCGCGCGCGCAGCGGACGTGAGCTCGCTGGCGTTCGCGTCGACGAACGCCGTCACCGGGCCGATGGACGCCCCGGCGATCACCGAGGCCGCGACGCTCAAGCCGCTGACGCCGTATGGCGCGACCAAGGCCGCCGGCGAGATGCTGATGTCCGCCTACACCGCCTCCTACGGCGTGCGCTGCGTGCCGCTCCGGCTCACGAACGTCTACGGCCCCGGAATGCAGGCCAAGGACAGCATCGTCGCGCGGCTGATGCGCGCGATCCGGCTCGGCAACACCTTCGAGATCTACGGCGACGGCACCCAGGTGCGCGACTACGTCCACGCCGCCGACGTCACCGCCGCGGTCCGGCTGGCGCTGTCGAGCGATCAGTGGGGCAGCGCGGTCGTGATCGGCGCGGGCCGCTCGCTGTCGGTGCTCGAGGTGGTCGACGCGGTCCGGGCCGTCACCGGGGCCGACATAGACGTCCGCCACGGCCCCGCCAGGCCCGGCGAGATGCCGGCCGTGATCGTCGACTCGAGTCGCGCCCGCGCAGCGGGATGGACGCCGCAGTTCACGTTCGAGCAGGGACTCGTCGGCGTCTGGCAGGAGTGGTCGCAGATCGACCACGACGCGGTCGCCGCGGGCGTGGGCGCTGTCGGCGCGCCCGGGGCCGGATGAGTCACGCGCCCTTCAATCCGGCGAGCCAGCCTGGCGAGCGGGGGAGCGCGTGACCGTGAGTCCCCCGAAGCCGTTCGAGCTCGACGCCGAGCTCGCCATGCTCGACCCGGTTGAGCGGGGTGCGGCAGCAACGTTCCTCGCCACGAACCCTCCCGGGGTGGGCGCGCCGCTTGCGATCGTGATCCCGGCGTACAACGAGGAGCCGGCGGTCGCCGAGGTCGTGCAGGAGATCCCGCGCGAGGCGGCCGGGCTGCAGACCGAGGTGATCGTCGTCGTCGACGGCTCGAGCGACGAGACGGCCGCGCGGGCGGCCGAGGCGGGCGCGCTGGTCTGCGACGTCCCCGTCAACCGCGGCCAGGGAGCGGCACTGAAGCTCGGCTACTGGCTGGCTCGTGCGCGCGGCGCCCAGGTGATCGCGACGATCGACGCCGACGGCCAGTACGAGGCCGACGAGCTCGGACGCGTGGTCGAGCCGATCCTCGCCGGCCGGGCCGACTTCGTTTCAGGCTCGCGGCGGCTCGGGACCGAGCTCACGACCGACCCGGTGCGGCACCTGGGCGTGCTCGTGTTCGGCGCGATTTTCAGCCTGATCGTCAAGCACAAGGTGACCGACCCGGCCTGCGGGCTACGGGCGATGACCCCGGAGCTGACCGCGGGGGTGACGCTCGAGCAGCCGCAGTACCAGGCCTCGGAATTGATGATCAGCGCGGCCCTGAACGGGTTTCGTCTCGCTGAGGTGCCCACCACGATGCGCGACCGGGGCTCTCACGCCGGCCACACCAAGAAGGACGGGAACTTCCGCTACGGCGTGCGGTTCGCCCGCGCCGCGCTCCACACCTGGCGGCGCGACCGCAGGGCCGCCCGCACCCGGCTGCGGCCGGAGAAGATCCAGTGCTCGTAGAGGAAGAACCGCACCCCGTAGAGCAGCGCGAGGACTAGGAAGTAAGAGCCGGTCACCAGCAGGACGCGCAGGCCGTTCCCGGGCTTGACGTTCTGCTTCACGAGGTCGTCGACCCAGCCGGTCACGAGCGACAGGATCACCAGCGTCGAGGCGGAGATCACGAGGTAGGCGAAGATCTCGCGCCCAACCGCGACGCGTCCCTCGACCTTCCACGTCCAGCGCCGGTTGAGCGTCCAGTTCGGGATCGCGCCGGCGGCAAACGCGACGATCGTGCACGCGGTCGTCGAAGCGCCCAACACGTACATCACTGGGAACACGATCGCGCTGGTGATTGCGGCCAGCGCGGAGGCGATGGCGAACTTGGTCACCTTGCCGCGAAGCGGGTGACTAAGCAGCGCCCGGATGCGATCTACCAGGGGCACCACACCGGATGCTAGCGGTTGGGCGTACGTCCGGTGTAACGGAAGCGACCGCCGCCAGGGGCGCTAGCGTCTCCAGCCTGGTGCGGATCTGCTCCGCGGAAGATCGGGTGCTGGGGCTCGGTGACGACCTGATCGTCGCCGGCGACAACGCGCTCGCGATGCCGAAGCTGCCGGACGCCGCGTTCGATCTGATCTACATGGACCCGCCGTTCAACACCGGGCGCGCGCAGCGCCGCGACACGGTGTCGGTCGCGCACGACAGCTCGTCGCCGCGGGTCGGTTTTGGAGGCAGGCGCTACAGCTCGAGGCTGCTTCGCTCGCTCTCCTACGACGACGAGTTCGCCGACTACCTCGCGTTCCTCGCCCCGCGGCTAGAGCGCGCCCGCGAGCTGCTTGCGCCCCACGGCACCCTGTACTTCCACATCGACTACCGCGAGGCGCACTACTGCAAGCTGCTGCTCGACGAGCTGTTCGGCCGCGAGGCGTTCCTCAACGAGGTGATCTGGTCCTACGACTACGGGGCCAAGCCGCGCCGCCGGTGGCCGGCCAAGCACGACACGATCCTCGTCTACGTCCGCACCCCGGGCGCCCACCACTTCGACGCCGACGCGGTCGAGCGCGAGCCATACATGGCGCCGGGACTGGTCGGCGCCGAGAAGGCCGCGCGCGGCAAGCGACCGACCGACGTCTGGTTCCACACGATCGTCCCGACCACCGGCCGCGAGAAGACGGGCTACCCGACCCAGAAGCCCGAGGGCGTGCTCAGGAGGATCGTCGCGGCATCGTCGCGCCCGGGCGGCTGGTGCCTCGATCCGTTCGCGGGCTCCGGCACGCTCGGCGCGGTCTGCGCCGAGCTCGGCCGGCGCTACGTGCTGGTCGACTCAAACCCGGTCGCGGTCGAGGTGATGCGCAATCGTCTCGAGGAACGCGGCGGCGCGAGCGCCGTACAGGATCCGGTGATCGCAGCAGAGCGTTAGCTGGCGCGTACCGGCCGCGAGCGCCGCAGCCTGCGGGGGCACGACCGGGATGCTCGCTCCGGCGAGCCCGAGCGCCGCGGCGTTCCAGACGGTGAACGTCGCCGCCCCGAATGCCGGCGCCGTGAGCGTGCCCGCGAGCGCGTCCGCCTCGAGCTGCGCGATCTCCGGCGCGAGCTCGTCGGCCGTTCTGCGGTCGGCGTCGAACACCGTCGGGATCAGGTACGCGTCGGCGATCGCGACCACGATCCCGATGTTCACCCGCGAGTACAGCTCGAACCGCCCATCCCGGTAGGCGCCGTTGGCCCGCGGGTGCCGTGCGAGCGCCTGCGCGCACGCGTGAACGAGCTGAGCGGTCGTAGAGACGCCATCGACCGAAACGCTCAGCTCGAAGCTCGGCACCGTCGCCCGGGACTCCGCCGCCCGTCGCGCCACCGCACGCTCGGCCGGCGTCGGCTCCTCGATCCTCGTCTCGCCTCGCACGCCCTCGCTACTCAAACAGGTCCTCCGCGTCGGCGCCCGTCCACTTGTCGATGAACTCATCCGCCTCGAGCGTCGCAAGGTCGAATCGCAGCTCCCGGAGAAGCCGCGAGGCGAGCTTCGCGGGGACATCCCAGAACAGCGCCGCCTCGCCGTCCTCGATCGAGACCAGCTCGATCCGGTCGAGCCGGGCGTCGTCGGCCATGAACGCCGGCTCGAGCCCGCCGCGCGAGACGATCAGCTCGTACGCGCGGTTCGCCTTCACCGGACGCTTCCGGCCGCTTCCACGACCGCCGGCAGTGCGGTCACCCCGGCGCGGCGCGCGCGGTCGGTCGCCTCGGCGAGAGCCTCGGCGGTCGATCGCAGCTCGATCCCCTTCAGCAGCGCGGTGGGGTGCATCTCGGACGCCGCGCCGGCGAGCAGCACCGTGTCAATGTCCTCAAGGTCCCGTCCGGCCGCGAACGCCTGGCGGAAAGCCGCGAGCGAGAACGCGACGGCGCGGCCGATCCGCTTCGCGTAGGTGGCGGCGAGCATCGCGGTGCGGGTGTCGGGAGGCCAGCTCGCCGGCCAGCGCACCGGCTGGATCCCGAGCTCGGCTGCGCGTCGCTCGATCGCGTCGCGATCAGGCTCGACCGCCGCGATTCCGAGCTCGGCCGCCACCACCGGCTCGAATTCGGGCACTGGCTGGATCTGGACCGACTGTTCGGCGGCGAGATAGCACTCCGGTACGCCGAGGTCGTAGAAGAAGACCGGCTGGTCCAACGGCTCAGCCGTGGATCAGCCAGCCGTCGGCGGCGCGACCGGCCTCCATCACGGCCTCGGACAGCGTCGGGTGCCCGTGGATCGTCCGCGCGACCTCGGGGAACCCGCCCTCGAGCGCGCGGATGTTGACGAGCCCCTGAATCAGCTCGGTCGCCCGGGTCCCCACGATGTGGCCGCCGAGCAGCTCGCCGTACTTGCGCTCGCCGACGAGCTTGACGACACCGGTGCGGTCGCCGTACACGGTCCCGCCGCCGACCGCCCCGTACTGGACCTTGCCGACGACGACGTCGTATCCCTGCTCGACGGCCTGGACCTCAGTCAGCCCGAAGCTGCCGACGTTCGGCTGGCAGAAGGTCGCCCGCGGAATGTCGACGTAGACGAGCGGATGGGTCTCGAGCCCGGCCGCGTCTTCGACGGCGATCACTCCCTCGTCGGAGGCCTTGTGCGCGAGCGCGGGTCCGTGGACGAGGTCGCCGATCGCGTAGACGCCGGCGACGCTCGTGCGCATCGCGCCGTCGACGTCGATCAGTCCGGTCTCGTCGAGCTTGACGCCCGCGGCGTCGAGCCCGAGCCCGTCGATGTCGGCGCCTCGGCCGGCGGCGATCACGAGCCACTCAACTTCGCGCGACTCCTCGCCGTGGGTGAACTTGACGCCCGAGCCCGTAGAGGCGATGTCCGAGACGAACGTGCTCGTGTGGACCGTGATTCCCTGGCGCTTGAGTCCGCGTTCGACGACCTTCGAGATGTCGGCGTCCTCGGTTGGCAGCACGCGGTCGAGCGCCTCGAACAGGAGCAGGTCGGTGCCGAATCGGGCGAACGCAGACGCGATCTCCGCGCCGGACGCGCCGGCGCCGACGACCGCCATCGACTTGGGGAGCTCGGGCATCGCCCACGCCTCCTCGGTCCCGATCACGCGCCCGCCGTATTCCGCGCCCGGGATCGGCCGCCTGACTGAGCCGGTCGCGAGCAGGATCGTCTTCGCGGTCAGCTCCTGCGAGCCGACGAGGACCTTGCCGTCGCCCGCCAGCGTCGCGTCGCCTTCGATCGACTCGATCCCGTTCTTCTTGAACAGCCCGGCGACGCCGCCGGTGAGCGTCGTCACGACCTTCTCGCGGCGCTGCATCACTCCCGGGTAGTCGAGCTCGACTTCCGACACCTTCACGCCGAAGTCGCCGGCCTCTCGGACCTCGGTGAGGACGTCGGCGGCTCGGAGCACCGCCTTCGCCGGGATGCACGCGTAGTTCAGGCACCGTCCTCCGACCCGGTCACGCTCGATCACCGCGGTCTTCATCCCGAGCTGCGCGGCGCGGATCGCCGCGACGTACCCGCCGGGGCCCGCTCCGATCACGATGCAGTCATAAGTAGTTTCAGCCATCAGTTCCAGCCTAGTGACTGGGCGGCGGATATGGCCTCGTGGTCAGCTCGAGCCTGGGTACTTCGGCATCTGGATCCGGCTGAGCACTCGCACGAGCTTCCAGAACAGGAAGCCGCCGCCGCCGACGATCACGAGCGCGAGGACCGCGCCGAGCACGGTCGAGACCTTGATCAGCGCTACTGCCGCCAACACGATCAGGATCGCCAGCAGCGCCATGAACCCGAGCACGGCCCAGTAGCGCATGAACCACATACCGCCGGCGCAGACAAGCATCAGGATCGCGAACACGATCGTCTGGCCGGCTGCCGCGTGGACGCCGGCCGTCTTCAGCTTCACGCCCCCCAGGAACAGGCCGAGCTGCACGAGCCCGCTTAGCGCAGCGAGGATCGCGCCGACGACGATCGGCCACGGCCGCTCGCCATGGGCCAACGGCGTCAGCGTCGCCCGGATCGCGGCGTTGCGCTGCTCGCCGCGACTGAGCTCTCCGCGCCCGTTCGGAGCCGCGACCGCAGCCGCCTGCGGCGGCTTGGCCCGGCGCCCGCGCTTGCGGCTACGTTGGCCCAACGGTCGCCTTCGGTCGGTGTCTGAGCGCGGCGCGTAGACCGAGCGCGGCGCGCTCCGGATCGCCGGCCTCGGTCAGGGCGCGCACGACCGCAATCCGCTCGGCCCCGGCGCTTAACACAGCATCGATGTTGGCCGGTCCGATTCCGCCGATCGCAAACCACGGCACGACGGCATGAGCCGCGGCGTGGCGAACCAGCTCGAGCCCGACGGCCGGGCGCCCCGGCTTCGTCGGCGTCTCGTGCACGGGCCCGACGCCGATGTAGTCGGCACCGGCGGCGCCGTCGACCTGTTCCGGAGAATGAGTTGAGAGGCCGATCAGCCGATCCTCGCCGATCAGCTCGCGGGCGAGGGCGACCGGCATGTCGTCCTGGCCGAGGTGCACCCCGTCGGCGCCCGTCGCATCGACCAGTTCGGGACGGTCGTTGAGGATGAACAGCGCGCCGTGCTCGGCGCACAGCCGACGGAACGGGCCGGCCGCGTCGATTACGTCCCCGTCGGCCGCGTCCTTGCACCGCAGCTGCACGATGTCGACGCCTCCGCGGAGCGCGCCGGCGAGGAACTCCTCCGGCCGGCGGTCGCAGACCAGGTACAGCCGCGCTCCGAGCAGGCGTTCGCGACGGTCTTCCACAACGCAAGTCTGGCAGCCGGATGAGTCCGGAGCGTCACGCTACGATCGCTAGCCGGAAACCTTGGCCGCTGATCGACTTCGTTCATTTGACGTGGCCGTCGCCGGGGGCGGCGCAATCGGTCTCGCCGTCGCGTGGCGAGCCGCACGCCGCGAGCTGCGCGTCGTCGTGCTCGAGCGCGACGAGCTGGGCGCCGGGACCTCGGCGGTGGCAGCCGGAATGCTCGCGCCCGTCGCCGAGGTCAGCCTCAACGAGCGGCCGCTGCTCGAACTCGGGCTGCAGAGCGCCGCGGCATATCCGGCCTTCGTCCGGGAGCTGCGCGACGAGTCGGGGACCGACCCCGGCTACCTCGAGTGCGGCTCGTTGCTCGTCGCCAGGGATGCCGACGAGGCCGAGTCGCTCGAGCGCGAGCTCGAGCTCCGGCGATCGCTCGGCCTCGAGGTGCGGCGCCTGCGTCCGAGCGAGGCGCGCCGGCGCGAGCCCGGGCTCGCGCCGACGATCCGGCTCGCTCTCGAGGTCCCGGGCGACCACGCGATCGACCCGAGGCGCCTGACCGCGGCGCTCGCCGAGGCGTGCCGCCGCGCCGGCGTCGAGCTGCGGACCGGCGCTGAGGTGGGCGCGATCGAGATCGAGTCGGATCGGGTGGCCGGCCTCCGGCTTGCGGGCGGCGAGCTCGTCTCGGCCGAGCAGGTCGTGATCGCGACCGGCGCCTGGTCGGGCTCGATCGGCGGGCTCCCCGACGAGGCCCGGGTGGCGGTCAGGCCGGTCAAGGGCCAGATCCTCAGGCTCCGGGACCCAGCGGGCCCCGGGCTGCTGAACGGGGTGCTGCGGATGGCCGACGCCTACATCGTCCCCCGCGGCGACGGCCGCTACGTGCTCGGCGCGACGATGGAGGAGCGCGGCTTCGACACGACGGTCACCGCCGGGCCGGTGTTCGAGCTGCTGCGCGAGGCGATCGAGCTCGTCCCCGGATTCACCGAACTCGTGATCGAGGAGCTGTCCGCGGGCCTGCGTCCGGCGACTGCCGACAATCTTCCGGTGCTCGGCCCCGGTGCGATTCCTGGCCTTCACTGGGCCACCGGTCATCGCCGCAACGGGATCCTGCTGACGCCTGTGACCGCGGAGATCGTGGCGGGCGCCCTCGCGGGCGTCCCGGCGGAGGTCGCGGGATGATGGTGTCGGTGAACGGCGAGCGGCACGAGCTGTCGGCCGGTACGACGGTCGCGGAGCTGGTCTCCTCGCTTCCGGGCGCACCGGACGGCCGGGGCGTCGCGGTCGCCGTCGACGGCGAGGTCGTGCCGCGGGGAGCCTGGGGCGTGGCCGAGCTGCGCGAAGGCGCGAGCGTCGAGGTCGTCGTGGCGGTGCAGGGCGGATGAGCCTCGTCCCGCCACTGACGATCGCCGGCCGCGAGTTTCGCTCCCGGCTGATCCTCGGCACGGGCGGATTCCTCAACCACGACGTGCTCGCGGCGGCGCTGGCCGCATCCGGTGCCGAGCTCTGCACGGTCGCGCTCCGCCGGGTGGATCCGGCCGCGCGCGGCTCGATCCTCGACGTGCTCGAGGCTGCAGGTGTCGAGGTGCTTCCGAACACCGCCGGGTGCTACACCGCCCGCGACGCGGTGCTCACCGCCCAGCTTGCCCGCGAGGCATTCGCGACCGACTGGATCAAGCTCGAGGTGATCGGCGACGACCGCACGCTGCTGCCCGACGCGGTCGAGCTCGTCGCCGCAGCGGAGGAGCTCGTCGACGAGGGGTTCGTCGTGCTCCCGTACACGACCGACGATCCGATCCTCGCGCGCAGGCTCGAGGACGTCGGCTGTGCGGCCGTGATGCCGCTCGGCTCCCCGATCGGGAGTGGGATGGGGATCTGCAACCCGTACAACATCTCGATCCTGGTCGAGCGTGCCGGCGTGCCGGTGGTGCTCGACGCCGGCGTCGGGACTGCGTCCGACGCGGCGCTCGCGATCGAGCTCGGGTGCGAGGCGGTGCTGTGCGCCAGCGCGATCTCCCGCGCCCACGACCCGGTCGCGATGGCCCGCGCGATCGCGCTCGCGGTCGAGTCCGGGACGCTTGCCCGCGGTGCCGGCCGGATCCCCCGTCGCCGCTACGCCGAGGCCTCGACGCCGGAAGCGGGGCTGCCGGTGTTCGAGCGTCCCGAGGCCTGAGTGCTTAGGCTCCCGCGCCGATGACGACCGATGAGTTGATGGACGGCTGGGAGCAAGCCTGGTCGGGCAAGGACCCGGCGGCGTTCGCGGCCGTCTGCACGCCCGACATCCACTACGAGGACCCGCTCTGCCCGGAGCCGCTCGAGGGGCCGGCTGAGCTCGGGCGCCACGCCGCGCGGCTGTGGGCGGCGTTCCCCGACGCGAGGATGGAGCGCACCGGCGAGCGGCTGCGCGGCGGTCCGTATGTGGCCGCACCGTCGAAGCTGCTCGCGACCCACAAGGAGGCGCTCGAGGGCCTCCCGGCGACGAACCGGTTCGTCGTCGTCCATGCCGTCTTCTACTGCGAGGTCTCCGACGACCGGCTGCTGCGCGTGCGCGCGTTCTTCGATCTGTATGACGCGGCGGTACAGCTCGGGGTCCTACCGGCTCGGGGCACGCTTGGTGAGAGGGCGCTGCTCGTGCTGCGCGGTTTCGGGCTGCGCTCGGGCCGCAGCTAGCGGTCCCCGCTGGCACAAATCGTCCGGTCACTGTCATTGCAGACAGGCCTGGCGAGCGCCAAGATGGCCGCATGCCACGCCGAGTCGCAATCGTCGCGTTTCCCAGAGTCCAGTCGCTGGACGTCGCCGGGCCCGCCGAAGTCTTCTCGCAGGCCGGGTACGCAGTCGAGCTCGTCGCCGGTGACGGGGAGCCGTTCCCGGCGTCCAACGGGCTCCGTCTGGTTCCCGACCGATCGCTCACGGCGTGTCGCGGGCCGATCGACACGCTCGTTGTTGCCGGTGGCCGGGGAGTCCGGGCGGCGGTCGGCGACGAGCGGCTGATCTCGTGGCTGCGGCTCGCCGCGCGGCGCTCGCGGCGCGTCACGTCGGTTTGCACGGGCGCGTTCCTGCTGGGCCGGGCCGGGCTGCTCGACGGCCGGCGCGCGACCACCCACTGGGCCGCGTGCGCTGCGCTCGCCCGCACGTACCCGACGGTCAGCGTCGACCCCGACCCGATCTTCGTCCGCGACGGCAACGTCTACACATCGGCCGGCGTCACCGCGGGCATCGATCTCGCGCTGGCGTTGGTCGAGGAGGACCTCGGCGCCCCCGCAGCGCTCGAGGTCGCCCGCAACCTGGTGTTGTTCGTGCGCCGGCCGGGCGGCCAGGCGCAGTTCAGTGCGACGCTCGCCGGCCAGGCCGCGTCGCGGCCGGGGATCCGTGAGCTGCAAGCCTGGATCTGCGAGCACCTCGACGCCGACCTGTCGGTCCCCGCACTCGCCGAGCGCACCTTCATGAGCCCGAGGAACTTCTCGCGGGTGTTCGCGCAGCAGGTCGGGAGCACGCCTGGGGCGTTCGTCGAGTCGGTCCGCGTCGAGCGCGCCCGCACGCTGCTGGAGACGACCGACCTGCAGATCGAGGAGGTCGCGCGGGCGTGCGGGTTCGGCACCGTCGAGACCCTGCGCCGCGCGTTCGGGCGGCGCGTCCGAGTCAGCCCTTCCGAGTACCGCGAGCGGTTCGCCGCCGCCAACGTGATCCCGATCAGAAAGGCCTCAGCATGAACGTCGCGATTCCGATCTTCGACCGTGTCACCGCGCTCGACGCCGTCGGGCCGTACGAGGTGCTTTCGCGCCTGCCGGGAGCGCACGTCTCGTTCCTGGCGACGGCCACCGGTCCATACCGGACCGAAAACGGGATGCTCGGGCTCGTCGCCGACGCGACGCTCGACGAGATGCCCGACCCCGAGGTGATCGTCGTTCCCGGCGGGTTCGGCACGCGTGAGCTGCTGGGGGACGAGTCTGTCCTCGCCTGGCTGCGGACCGCCCACGCGACCTCCGTCTTCACCACCTCGGTGTGCACGGGCTCGCTCGTACTCGCCGCCGCTGGGATCCTCGACGGCCTCGAGGCGACGACGCACTGGCTGGCGATGGATGTGCTCGCCGGACTCGGCGCGGTGCCGGTGTCGCGCCGAGTCGTCGAGCAGGGCAAGGTGATCACCGCCGCGGGCGTCTCCTCCGGGATCGACATGGCGCTGATGCTCGCCGCCCGGATCGCGGGCGATGACGTCGCGAAGGCGATCCAGCTGGGGATCGAGTACGACCCGGAGCCACCGTTCGAGAGCGGGTCGGTGGCGAAGGCCGGACCGGCGATCGTCGGGCTCGTGCGGGGGGCCGCGGCGCAGTACGCGTGATCGACCACGCTGACGCTGACGGGGCCGAAGACGCGCACCGCCCGCAACGTACACTGCTCGGCTTGACTCGCCACTTCCTCACCGGTGAGGAGCTCGCCTCCGCCGAGCTGCTCGCGCTGATCGACCGGGCGCTCGAGCTCAAGGCGGCTCCGTACAGCTCGGACGTGCTCGCACGGCGGACCGTGGCGCTGATCTTCCAGAAGCCGTCGACCCGCACCAGGGTGTCGTTCGAGGCCGGGATCGCCGAGCTCGGCGGCCACCCGATGGTGCTGCGGACCGAGGACCTCCAGCTGACCCGCGGAGAGTCGGTCCGCGATACCGCCTACGTGCTCTCGCGGCACGTTGCCGCGATCGGAATCCGGACCGGCCCCGACGCGCTCGCCAGGGAGCTCGCCGAGCACGCGGACGTACCCGTGATCAACATGCTCACCGCGGAGCACCATCCGTGCCAGGCGCTCGCCGACCTGATGACGCTCAAGGAGGCGTTCGGCCGCCTCGAAGGGCTGACGCTCGCGTACCTCGGGGACGGCAACAACGTCGCTCGCTCGCTCGCGCTCGTCGGTTCGCGAGCCGGGGTCGAGGTGCGGATCGCGTCGCCGCCCGAGTTTGCACTCGCGCCGCCGTACGGCGACGCGGTGCTGACCGACGACCCGCAAGAGGCCGTCAGCGGCGCCGACGCCGTCTACACCGACGTGTGGGTGAGCATGAGCGACGACCCCGAATCGGCCTCCGAGCGCCGGCAGGCCCTGGGGCCGTACCGGCTCGACGACGCGCTGCTCGATCTCGCCGCCCCCGAGGCGATCGCGCTGCACTGCCTGCCCGCCCATCCGGGCGAGGAGATCACCGGCGACGTCCTGTATGGGGGGCGGCAGCGGATCTGGGACCAGGCCGAGAACCGCAGGCACGCGCAGAAGGCGCTGCTGGAGCTGCTGGTGGCGCCCGCGGACCTCGCCACCCCCGGCGCCGCTTCGGCTACGCTCGGCTCATAGCTTCGCGGCTTGAGGAGGTAGTGAGCATGGCTGCATCGAAGTCGTCGGCGGGTCGTTCGACCGGTTCCCGCGCCAACCGAACAACCAAGGCCGCCGGCCCCAAGCCCGACAGCCTGGCGGGGCTCGCGGAACAGCTCGCCAACCGGATCCTCAAGCCGCTCGGACTCGTGGTGCTGAGTCGCGAGCGGATCCAGGAGACACTCGACGACGCGGCCGAGCGCGGCCGGCTGACCCGTAGCGACGCCAACCAGCTCGGCGCCGAGCTCATACGCCTCGGCCGTGAGCAGACCGACGAGCTGCTGTCCGACCTCGAGCGCATCCTCGGCCAGGGTCGCCAGCGGTGGGACTCGGCCACGCGTCGTGCCCGCTCCTCCGAGACGATCGACAAGATCGTCCGCGGCGCCGACCGCGCGAGGCGCACCGTCGGCGTCGGCTCGTCGTTTCCGATCACCGGCTACGACGAAATGTCGTCGCAGAAGGTGCAGAGCCGCCTCGGCGGCCTCTCGTCGCCGGATCTGCGCAAGCTTCGCGACTACGAGCGCCGGCACGCCAACCGCAAGTCCGTGCTCTCGGCGATCGATAAGGCGCTCTCCTGAGCTCGTCGCAGGCCGTCACCGCGAGGCCCCGTCCCGGCGACGAGCTCGAGCTGACCGTCGACTCGCTGGCGTTCGGCGGCGCCGGCGTCGCCCGCTCCGACGGATACGTGGTGTTCGTCACCGGCGGGATCCCCGGCGACCGCGTCCGTGCCCGGATCCACAAGTCCAAGCGGGCGTACGCCGAGGCCCGCGCGGTCGCGATCCTCGAGCCGTCCCCGGACCGGATCGAGCCGGTCGCCGACCATCCAGGCGCGCCGTGGCAGGTGCTCCCGTACGACCGCCAGCTCGAGGTCAAGCAGGAGCAGGTCGCTGATGCGCTGACGCGGATCGGCCGGCTCGAAGGCTTCGAGCTCGAGCAGATCATGCCGGCCGTCGAGCAGTGGCGGTACCGCAACAAGCTCGAGTACTCGTTCGGGCAGGATCCGAGCGGCCGGCTCGTGTGCGGCTTTCATGCGCCGGGCCGGTGGGACGAGATCGTCGAGGTGACCGACTGCCTGCTCGCATCAGAACCGGCGAACGCGGCCCGCGAGCGAATCGTCGGCTGGTGCCGGGAGCAGGGGCTGGAGGCGTTCGACCGGCGGGCCGGCGAGGGCGTGCTCCGCAACCTCGTCGTCCGCGAGGGCCGGCGAACGGGCCAGCTCCAGGCGCGGCTGGTGACGAGCTCGACGACCGAGATCGACCGCGAGTCGCTGGCCGCCGCGGCGCAGCCGCTCGACGGCCTGCTGCTGACGACGATCGACTCGGTTGCCGAGACGACCCAGGGCGGGGAGACGGAGCTGATCACCGGCTCCGACCGGCTCGAGGAGGAGCTCGGCGGGCTCAGTCTTCTGATCTCGTCAGAGGCGTTCTTCCAGACGAACACCGAGATGGCCGAGCGGCTCTACGCGCTCGCGATCGAGTACGCCCAGCCGCACGGGTTGGACCGGGCTTACGACCTCTACTGCGGGATCGGCACGGTCGGCCTCCTGTTCGCCCCGCGCGTTGCCGAGGTATGGGGGCTCGAGATCGTCGAGAGCGCGATCGCCGACGCGATCGCCAACGCGACCCTGAACGAGATCTCCAACGTCCACTTCTTCGCCGGCGACGTCCGGCTGGCGATGCGCGAGCTCGTCGAGCGGGCCGGACGGCCCGACCTCGCGATCGTCGATCCGCCGCGAGCGGGGCTCTCGCAGAAGATCGTCAGGCGGATCATCGAAGCCGGCCCGCGGCGGATCGCGTACATCTCGTGCAACCCGACGACGCTCGCGCCGAACGCCGCGCAGCTCGTGGAGGCCGGCTACCGGCTCGTCCGCGTCAGGCCGGTCGACATGTTTCCGCAGACGCCGCACATCGAATGTGTGGCACTGCTCGAACGCGGATAGGGTGCCGCCGATGCGCGCGGTCACGATTCGCGACACGGAGCTACTCGTCGAGGAGCATCCCGATCCGGTCCCAGGCGCCGGCGAGGTGCTCATCCGCGTCCGCGCGGCGGGTCTGAACGGCGCCGACATGCACCAACGGCTCGGCCGCTACCCGGCGCCGCCGGGCTCGCCCCAGGACATCCCGGGCCTCGAGCTCGCAGGCGAGGTCGCCGCGCTGGGGCCCGGCGCGTTGCGGTTCGCGGACGGGGACCGCGTGATGGGAATCGTCGGCGGCGGCGGTCAGGCCGAGCTCGCGGTCGTCCACGAGCGTCAGCTGATGCCCGTTCCGGACCGCCTCGACTGGCCAAAGGCGGGCGGGGCCTCGGAGGTGTTCACCACCGCCCACGACGCGCTCTTCACCCAGGTTGGGCTCGAGCTCGGCGAGCGGCTGCTCGTCCACGGTGGCGCCGGGGGCGTCGGCACCGCCGCGATCCAACTCGGCCGGGCGGCGGGCGCCCGCGTGACCGCGACCGTCCGCAACCCGGACCTCCATGACCAGGTCGCGGCGCTCGGCGCCGAGGTGATCCCGCCCGAGAACTTTGCCGAGCACGGCCTCTTCGACGTGATCCTCGAGCTCGTCGGCGCCCCCAACCTCCCCGACGACGTCAACGCGCTCAACCTCTGGGGCCGGATCATCGTGATCGGGATCGGCGCCGGCGCCAAGGCGGATGTCCACCTCGGCGCGCTGATGGTCAAGCGCGGGCGGATCTTCGCATCGACGATCCGCCCGCGGCCGCTCGAGGAGAAGGCGATGACCGCCCGCGCGATGGAGCGGTCGGTACTGCCCCTGCTCGAATCCGGGGTCGTCGACGTTCCGGTGGCGGCGACCTACCCGCTGGACGAGGCCGAGGACGCGTACGCGCGGTTCGAGGCCGGCGGGAAGCTCGGCAAGATCGTGCTGCTGATGTAATCGGCGCCCGCCCGCCCGCCGGCGGGGCGCCCGCTACTCGGCCTCGACGAAGCCGGACTCATCGGCCGCGAGTCCGGGCTCGTCCTCCGCAGCGTGGACCGAGCAGAGGGCGGGGCCGCCGGATTCCATCGCGGCCTCGATCTCCTCGGGCGTCAGCTTCGCGCCACACTCCTCGCAGCGATCGCCGATCTCGTCGTGCGACTTCTCCTCGAGGTCCATGCAGGCGAGTCTAACCGCGGTCGGGCGGCGGTGAAAGCGCATCCAGCTCCGGGCGGCATCCGGCCGACCTCTAGTACGGCGGCAGCTCCTCCCACCACTGCCCGAGCATGCGGAACGCGCCCCAAAACTCCCGCTTGGCGGCCTCGTCGTCGAGCGCCTCGTCGATGTTCGGCACGTACAGCGCCTCGAGCTGCGGCGTCAGCCGCTGAACCTCGCCGTACAGCGGTTCGATCTCGCGGCGTAGCGGAATCTCCAGCTCGTTCAGCACTGCGAGCGCCTCGTCGCCCATCACGACGACGATCTTCGGCTGCACGATCGCCAGCTCCTCGATCACGCGCGCGACGCACGCCGGGTCGGCCATCGCCGCGTCCGGCACCGGGCATTTGACGCAGAGCGTCCCGTACACGGCGAGCGGATCGATCGAAAGCCGCTTGAGCGACTTCATCAGCGCGTTCCCCGAGCGGCCGTAGAACGCCACCCCCTCCTCGACCTCCGAGGGGCGCGGGAAGTACTTGAGCAGGAACACATCGGCCTGCGGGTGGCCCGATCCAAGCACGGGCATCAGCGCGCCTCGCGGGCAGTGGCGGCAGGCCTGGACTTCCTGCGAGAACGAGTTCAGCTCGCGGATCGCCCGCTCGAGGTACTTCTCGCGGATCTCATCGTCAGTGGTCGGCATCACGGTCGGATTGGACGGAGCGCGGCCTTGTCCTTGCGCGTGCATCAGGAGTTGCGGCCGTCCCGGCCGACGGCGCGCCTGCGCGCCTGCCCCGTGGCCCGTCGTACGCGCCGGTCACGAGAGGCTCGCCGGGCCGGTCCGGGGAGCGCCTTCGTCTGCAGGAACTTGAGCGCCTGCACGTACAGCAGGCTCGCCGGATTGCGGACGATGTCCGCGTCTCGCAACGACTGCAGGAACTCCTCGGGTCCGTCGAAATCCCGCATCCTGATCCGGACCGAGCCGAGGCCCTGGGGGACGTGCGCGTCCGAACCGGCGCCGGCCGGCAGCCGGTACTTGGCGGCGAACCGCACGGCCTCGTCGTTGAACTCGGAGATCGCGACGCGCGGGTTGAACACCTCGATCGCGTCGACTTCCTCGAGCACGCCCAGCAGATGCTCGTAGTCGGGGACGGAATGCAACCGGTCGAACGGGTGCGGGACGTACACGAGGCCGCCCTGACGCTTGATCTCGGCGATCGTCTCGCGCAGCGTCATCCCGCGCTCGATCTTCTCCTCGATGAACAGGCCGATCACCTCGCCCTCGCGAGCGGTCTTGACCTCCTCGGCGACGATCACCTTGATCCCGTCGGCCTTCGCCCTGGCATCGAGCGCACCGGAGATCTCGTTGTGGTCGGTGATCGCGATCGCGCCCAAGCCGCGCGCCTTTGCTTCGGCCAGCAGCACTTCGACCGGCGTCGCACAGTCGTAGGAGTGGTCGGTGTGCATGTGCAGGTCGACATCGATCAACCGTCGCGAGGAGAGCTTCTTGCGCAGCTGTGAGCTCCCGACCGGGTCCCGCCGGCGCGACGCGAGCCCCGCATAGACGTCCTCGAGCTGCTCGGCGACGCGGGCCCACGAGAACCGCGCGCGCAGCTCGGGCAGGCGCTCCCGAGCGGCCTCGCGGAGCTCGGGCTCGGAGATCATCCGCACGAGTTGACTCGCGAGCGTCACCACGTCGCCCGGCTTGAACTGGAGCCCGTAGTCGCCGTCGCACAGCAGCTCGTCGTATACGGGCAGCCGCGAGGCGACCACCGCTACACCCGACGCGAGCGCTCGGACCAGCGTTGCGGGCACCGGGCGGAGTCCCTCCGAGGCGAGCACGAGCACGTCGGCGCCGGCCAGCGCGTCGCGCTCGTCGACGGTGCTCCCGTCGACGATCTCGACCCGATCCCGCAGCCGCGACCCGAGCGTCGCCGGCAGCGTCAGCGGCCCGCGTGACCAGACCGTTGCATGCCAGTCGAGGTCCGGCGGCAGCTCGCGCAGCGCCCGCACGAACGCGCGCAGCGCGGCCCGGTCCTCGTCCGCGCACGCGAGCAGCTCGACCCGCCCGGACGGGCGAGGCTCGACCTCGGCCACGTCGGCCCCCGGCAGGATCACCTCGTAATCGCCGGGGAAGAAGCCCTGGATCAGGTCGCGCGTGGCCCGGTAGCTGGCGATCCGCCCGTCAAGCCGGCTGAACAGCAGCCGCGACAGTGGGCGCGCGAGTTGCGTCGAGAGCAGCCGCTCGGTCGGTGCGTGAAAGCTGCCGACGTTGAGCGCGCGGGAATGGCGGAGCGCGACGCTCGAAGCGCTCGGGGCGAACGGCTCGTGGACGTGGACGAGGTCGACCGGAACGTTGGTCAGCGTCTCCTCGATCGTCCGCGCGACGTCCACCGGCAGCGACGCGGCGCGGCGCCGGGTCGGGGCAAACGGCAGCACCTCGCCGACCCCGAGTACGACCGGCCCCTGGGCGGCTCGCTCGAGCAGCTCGTCGGGGTCGTTGCGGATCGCGCGCCGCGTGTCCCGCACCAGCTCGCTCGACTGCGACGGGGCCACGATCAGTACGCGGTGGCCGCGCGCCGCGAGCTCGTCGGAGACCCGCGCCACGTACCGGTTGAGCTCCGCGGCCGTCTCCCAGGCGAACGGCGTCACCTGCACGATCGCGAGGCCTTCGGGCACGGCGTCAGTCTATGGGCGGGGCGAGCCCCGCGGGGCGCGGCGGCCCGTTACGCCTTGGCCTTGGCCTTCGAGCGCTTGCCGGCGGCGAGCGTGCCCTTCTTTCGCGCGTACCGCTCGATGAACGCCTCGGTCATGTCCCGCGCCTCCGAGTCGGGCCGCTGGTGCATCGGCGACTTCATCAGGTACGAGCTCGGGCCGTCGAGCTGGCCGGCGAGGCCGTGGTTGAGCGCGAGCTTGCAGCAGCGGACCGCGTCGATCACGATCCCCGCCGAGTTCGGCGAGTCCCACACCTCGAGCTTCAGCTCGACGTTCAGCGGCACGTCGCCGAACGCCTGGCCCTCGACGCGGATGTGGGCCCATTTGCGGTCGGTCAGCCACGGCACGTAGTCCGACGGGCCGATGTACACGTCTTCCTTGGGCAGCGTGTGGCCCATGATCGACGTGACCGCGTTGGTCTTCGAGATCTTCTTCGACTCGAGCCGCTCGCGTTCGAGCATGTTGTAGAAGTCCATGTTGCCGCCGACGTTGAGCTGCGAGGTGCGCAGCATCTTCACGCCGCGGTCGTGGAACAGGCGAGCGAGCGAGCGGTGGACGATCGTCGCGCCGACCTGCGACTTGATGTCGTCGCCGACGATCGGCAGGCCCGCCTTCTTGAACCGCCGGTTCCAGTAGTCCTCGCGAGCGATGAACACCGGGATGCAGTTCACGAACGCGCAGCCGGCCTCCAGCACCTGCTCGACGTACCACTTGGTCGCCTGCTCGGAGCCGACCGGGAGGTAGGAGACGACGACGTCGGTCTTCGTGTCCTTGAGGATCTGGACGATGTCGGCCGTCGGGCCGGGCGCCTTGGTGATCTTCTCCTTCAGGTACTTACCGAGGCCGTCGTGGGTCATCCCGCGCTCGACCGTGATCCCGATCTGCGGGACGTCGCCCGCGAACTTCAGCGTGTTGTTCTGGCCGGAGAAGATCGCCTGACTCAGGTCCTTGCCGACCTTGTCGGCGTCGATGTCGAACGCGGCGCTGAACTCGATGTCGCGGACGTGGTAGCCGCCGAGGTCGACGTGCATGAGGCCGGGCACGGGCTCGGCCGGGTCGGCATCGCGGTAGTACTGGACGCCCTGCACGAACGAGCTCGCGCAGTTGCCGACGCCGACGATCGCCACGCGGACCTTGTCCGGCTGGTAGCGGCCGGCGCCATTGGTGGAAGCGCTGGTGGTGGTCACGGTGAGGAGTTCCCTTCTCGAAGATCTGGTCCGCGCGCGAAGGCTCGCAGCGCAGACGCCCACTTACTTATTCCTCGGGAGCGATTTTGTTACACCGGGCACGCTGGTTTGGCGCCCGCAGAGCCCCGGCTCAGCGCATCATCAAGAGCACCTCGATCATGCCGCGGCCTGACGCCAAGGGCGCGAGCGCCTTGCCGAGGATCGTGCCGGTCGGGTAGATCGCGACGCCGCCTACGTCCACCGGTTGCGCCTTCATCGCGTAGCCCGGAGTCCCCGCCGTGGTCAGCAGATCTCCGGCCCGGATCGCCCCGTTTTCGGCGCTGACCTTCGTCGGGACGACGCCGAGCATCGCCACCGGCACAGTCCCGGCGAGGCTCGAGTCGACGCCGCGGTTGCCGACCGCCAGCACGGATGGCTTGGTCGAGTACACGCCCGCGACGAGCTGCGACTCGGGACTGTCAGCCAGCGTCACATGGTTCCCGTGCTGCACGTCGATCGAGAGCACGTCGCCTGGCGTGAGAGAGCTGGCGTCCCCTGCTGGGATCGCCTCGGCGTAGTCCGCGCCGCTGTTCTGCGTCCCGCCGTCGAAGAAGCCCTTCCCCGTGGAGTCGATTCGCGCCACATGATTGCCGGGCTTGACCTGGCCGATGAAGATGTCGCCGCCGCCGGTGTTGATCGCGTCGACCGCGGCGGCGGTGCCGCCACCGGAGGGGTGCGACGAGATCCCGAGCACGCCGTCGTTGGCCGAGCGGCCCTGTACGCCAGTGCCGTTGCTCGAGGTGCCGCTCACGCCGATGCCGTTGGTGGACGCACCACCGACGCCGTTGCCGTCGGTGGAGTCGCCGATCGCGCCGTCATTGCTCTGCGAGACCCCCAACACTCCGGGGCCGCTGGTTGCCGTTCCGGCGACGCCGTTACCACCCGACGCCTGGCCTAGCAAGCCGTTCGCGGTGCTGCTGTTCGTGGTCCCGTCGACGCCGTCGCCGGTGTTTGAGCTGCCGTTGACGCCGACGCCGCTATCCGAGCTGCCGTTCACGCCTTTGCCGCTGCTTGAGTTGCCGCGGACGCCGTCGGAGCTGGTCGAGTTCCCGAAGACCCCCGGCTGGCTGCCCGACAGGCCGAAGACCCCGACCGCGTTGCCCGCGCCGTTGGTCGACTCCCCCTCGACGCCGGATCCGCTGAGCGACTTGCCGACGACACCGGGGTTGGAGCCGTTCGAGGTGCCGTCCACGCCGTCGCCGACGCTCGACGTGCCGGACACGCCGGGCTCGGCGACGGTGCCGTTGGCAGTGCCATTGATCGCGATGCCGTTAGTCGCCGAGGCATCGAGGCGTGCCCCGGGAGTGGTCGTCCCGATCCCGACGTTCCCGCCCGTCGTAACCCGGAGCGCCTCGGCATTGTTAGTTCTGATCACGAGCGGCTGGGCGTCGGTCGTGCCCAGGAAGTTCGTGGCGGGATTCGTGCCCGCGTTCCCGCTCAGTCCCCAGCTCGGCGGCGGCGTGGGCGACAGCGTGCTGACGCACGTCACGCTGCCGTTGGCGTTGATCACGCGAATCGCGGATCCCGCCGCGCAGCCACCAGTCACGCGCGCCTGGAACGCGGAGCTGTCGAGCCCGTCGAGCAGGTCGGCGTTCAGTCCGATCACCTTGACGCCCGAGCTGACGGCGAACGGGGGCTTGCCCTTCAGCACGTTGAACTTCGCCGCCGGCTTGCCGCCGGTGTTGGCCAGCGTCAACGTCGGCCCGCCCTTCGACCGCAGCGTGGTCCCCTTCGAAGTCTTGTTGACCTTGCCCAGGTTCAGGCCGCCGTTCGCTGCCGCGTCACTGACGCCGGAAGCGAGCACGAGCACTGCGAGCCCAAGGCCGAGACTTGCGAATCTCCGCATCTCCCCATCCTTTCGGCGAAGGCGAGGACCTCCTCGCGACGTCCACTCGCGCCCTCACTCCGAGCCGATCATATGCTCGGCAGCGGGCCTCCGCCAGCCGAGGCCTGCACGGCTACGTCGCGGCTGCGTTCAGCTTCCGGCGGACGTGCAGGATCCGCTGGATCGTCGTCAGCACCGTCAACCCGGCGAGCACGTACACGGACGGGGCGAGCAGCGAGAAGTCGCCGAGCGAGGCGCCCCTCGCGAACACCAGCCCGATCGCGAGGATCACCACCCGGACCGGCCGCGTCGCCAGCCCGACCTTGCACTCGACCCCGAGCGCCTCCGCCCGGGCGCGGGTGTAGGAGACCATCAGCGAGAACAGCACCGCGGCGACGGTCGCGGCGACCGCCGCCTCGTCGTGGCGCGACGCGAAGTACGCCCCGACCGCGATCAGCACGATGCCTTCCTCGAGCCGGTCGAGCGTCGAGTCCAGGAACGCGCCGAACGGCGTGCCCTTTCCCGACATCCGCGAGTAGCGGCCGTCGAGCGTGTCCATGATCGAGCCGATGATGAACGCGATTCCGGCGAGGAAGAAAAGCCTCGCGACGACCAGCCCGGCGGCGGCGACGTTGAGCGCGAAGCCGGTCAGCGAGATCGTGTTCGGGGTGAGCCGCGACTCGATCAGCTTGTTGCGCATCATCTCCTGAGTCGTCGGGCCCTCGCGCGGGCGCCGTGGGCGCCGGGGCCTGTCCGGCCTGATCGGGGTCGTCGCCTGCCCGGCCATCGTCAGGCGGGCACCGTGACGTCGCGATCGGGCGGCTGACCGAACGCCCACACCTCGGGTCTCGCGCGGGCCAGCAGCCGCTTCGCGATCACCGTTGCGGCGGCTGCGGTCAGCGCGCCGAGGAACACGTCGATGAAGAAGTGGTTCGCGGTTCCCACGACGACGAACGTAACGAGAAGCGGGTAGATGCGCCAGGCGATCCGGGCCCACTTCCGCCGCACCAGCCGCGACATCGACACGCCGATGATCAGGGCGAAGCACACATGCATCGACGGGACGGCAGCGTACGCGTTCACGAACGCGCCCGCCGGCGTGTTGTCGCTCCAGCCGGTGCCGCCGGTCACGAGCTGCGAGACCGTGTCGGTGAAGCCCCACTCCGGCATCAGTCGCGGTGGCGCCGTCGGGTACAGCCAGTAGCCGACCAGCGCGATCCCCATCGACACGAGCAGGACGTTACGGACGAAGTAGAACGACTTGTTGCGGCGCAGGTAGATGAACACGAGCGCGCCGAGCGTCACGAGAAAGTGGCCGTTGAGGTACACCCAGCTGGCGATGTCCATCAGCCAGTGCTGGCCCTGCACCCACGCGTTGATGCTCGGCTCCACGAAGATGTGAATCGCACGCTCGACGTCGATGATCCGGGTCGCGTCGCCGAATGGCTTGTACAGGTTCCCGTGGCCGACCAGGCCGCGCACGAGGTCGTACAGCAGGAACGCCCCGACGAACAGCGACAACTGCCGGATCAGATCCTTCCAGCCATGCGGCAGAAGGCGCGTCTCTAGGACCCGGAGGGCGCGGGGCATCGCGCGGATGCTACTGGCGCGCAATTTGCACCCAGATTCAGTTGCACCTTGATGAAGTAGCGCGGATCCGCCCCAGCGAGAAGCTGATTGCGAGCTCCGCCGCCCCCGGTCGGCGTAGCGTCACCTGGGTGAAACCGTTTTTCGGTGCGACGCATCCGGAGCCCTCGGTGATCGCCCAGTACGGCGTGAACCGCACACGGACGTACGAGGTACCCGGTCGCGTCGAGTCGAGCGTCAGCGAGTTCGCTCCGATCGCTCGCAGCCGGGCCGGGCCCTCGACGATCGGGGTGGCGCCCAGCACCTCGTAGACCCGCCAGTTGGAGGTGTGCATCACCAGACGCAGGTACGGCAGCCCCCGGTTGATCATCGCGACCTCTTTGACGGCCGAGTAGTCGAACGACGCGTGCGGCACGGCGACGTACCGGACCGCGAGCTCGTGCAGCCAGGCCTCGTACGTGGCCGGCGTCAGCCGGCCACCGTAGAACAGGTGGTTGTAGTGAACGTCGAGCTGCCGCTCCCAGCCGCGAGCGATCGGGAAGTGCGGCGCGATCTCGAGCGCCTCCCAGTGAAACGCGGTGAACGGGATCTCGACCCGGAACGGTGGCCCGGGCTGCCGCGACAGGAACGACAGGAGCGGCCGGTAGAAGGCGGCCGCCTGCGATTCGTCCCACCGTGCGGCGGTGACGTCGCGGACCGGAGCGTGCCACTGGACGTACAGCAGCGGCACCGCGACCGCCAGCAGCAGCGCCTTGCGCCTGGGCCACAGCAGCAGCGCCGCGAGCGGTCCGGCGGCCAGCTCTCCCAGCCGCCCGGCGTTCGAGCCGACCGCGGTCGGCACCGCGTAGGCGATGATGCAGCCGACCGTGTAGAGCACGATCCCCGCGATCAGTACCCGCTCGTCGCGGCTGACCAGGATCAGCGCGCCGGCCCCGATCACGACCAGCGGCCAGAACGCCGAGAACACGAACGGCTCGTAGCCGCCCTCCGGGAACGCGACCGCGAGCGCGGCCACCGGCGCGAGCGACGCGACGACGAGCCCCGCCCCGGGGATCACCGCGCCCGCCCGACGCCGCTCGGAGAAGGAGCCGATCGCGTGCGCCGCGCCGGCCGTCGCGGCGAACAGCGCCGCCACCGGGCTGCAGAGCGCCGTCAGCAGCCCCAGCAGCGCCGCGAGCCCCGGGCGGCGGCGTTGCAACGCGAGCGCGGCGGCGACTGCGGGCAGCAGGCCGAACGCGAACGTCAGGCGCCCCGTGAACAGGTTGGTCGCGGCGCCGGCCGCGAACCACAGCGACCCGAGCCACGCGTCCTCGCCGAAGTGATGGCGGGCGAGCGGCTCGAACAGCGCCGCGGTTGCGACGACGGCGATCGCCGCAACGACCTGAGGGGTGAGCGCCGACGCGAGCGGCGGGAACAGGACGCTGTACAGAACGACGTGGTGGCCGCCGTACCACCAGTTGCTCCAGATCCCGAATCCCTCGACCGAGAACAGCTTCGCGCGCAGCAGGTGCGCCGCGAGGTCGAGGCTGGGCGGCGAGATCAGCACGTATGCGAGCGCGAACGCGCCCGCGAGCAGCGCCGGCCCCGCCCGTCGCAGGTCGACTCGCCGAGCCTCGGCCAGTGCGGTCATCGCACGGCTAGCGCGGCGACCCGCTCGACCAGCTCCGGCTGATCGAGCCACGGCCAGTGCCCGGCGTCGGACCGCTCGACGGTCGCGTCCGTCAGGCGGGCGGCGTACGCGTCGGCGAGTTCCGGCCCGAGCCACGGGTCACGGTTCCCCCACACGATGTGGACGGGCACGCGGACGCTCGCGAGCACCGGCTCGAGCGCGGCCTCCGGGGTACCGCGGTGCAGGCGAAGGATTGCTCGCTGCGTCCCCTGGTCGAATTGCTCCCAGACCGCCGCGATCCGGGGCTTCGTCCAGGCGCCGGGGCTGATCGCGCCACGGCGGAGCGACCGCGCGAGCGTCCCCTTCGTCGTCGCCCCCATCAGCAGCTCGCCGACGATCGGGCGCCGCCACCAGCGGACGATCCCCGGCCACGCGAAGCCGTCGATCAGCGGCAGCGGCTGGAGCACGGTCATCCGCGCGACCAGGTCCGGCTGGCGCGCGGCAAGCATCGCACCAACCGCCGCGCCCCACTGGTGGGCGACGACGTTCACCCGCCTTACCCCGAAGTGATCGAGCAGCTCCTCGACGAACGTCGCGAGCCCGTCGAGCGAGTAGTCGAGATGGCCGCCCTTGCTCGAGCTGCCGAATCCGATCAGGTCCGGCGCGATCCCCCCGGTCAGCTCCAGGAACGGGATCCAGTCATCCGAGCTCGTCGGGATCCCGTGCAGATACAGCGGCTGGACGTCCGGGTCGGAGGCCGGCGCCGTTCGGTAGTGGACGGGGCCCGTGGCGCCGAGCGTGAAGGTGTGCTCGTCTGCCGGATTTTGGCCCACCCGCCGGCGAGGATAACGTGATCGCGAATGCGAACCCTGTGCCTCGGAGAGGCGCTCGTCGACCTGATCGCCGAGCGGCCGGATGCGTTCGTCCCACACTTCGGCGGCGCGGTGGCGAACGTGGCGGCGCTCGCCGCGCGCGCCGGCGGCGACGTCGCCCTGGCGGGCGGAGCGGGCGACGACCGCTGGGGGCGGTGGCTGCTCGAGCGGCTCGAGCGCGAGCGCGTCGACGTGTCGCTGTTCGAGCTGATCGAGGGCGGTCAGACGCCGCTCGCGCTGGTGTCGATCGACGCCGATGGCGAGCCGTCATACGAGATCTACGGCGAGGGGATCGCGACCGTCGTGCACGCACTGTCGGATCGAGTCGAGCGGGCGGTCGACGGGTCCGCCGCGCTGTTCATCAGCTCGAACACGCTCGTCGGCGACGAGGAGCGGGCGGTGTCGATGCGGGCGCGCGAGCTCGCGCTGTCGGCGCGCAAGCCGGTGATCTTCGACCCGAACCTGCGGCTGCACCGCTGGCGCTCGCCCGCCGAGGCGGCCGCGTGCGCGAGCGCGTGCGTGCCCGGGGCGCTGCTGGTCCGGGCGACGGCCGCTGAGGCCGAGCTGATGACCGGCGAGTCGGATGCGGAACGGGCGGCCCTGGCGCTGGTCGGCGCCGGCGCGACCCTCGCGGTGATCACGCTCGGACCGAACGGTGCAATCTTGCGGGGAGCGTCGAGTGTCGACGTTCCCGGAGTGCCGGCCGAGGTCGTGAGCACCGTCGGTGCCGGCGACGCGCTCACCGGAGTACTGGTCGCGGCGCTGTCCAGGTCGGGCTTCGATCCCGCCGCGGTCGAGCGCGCACTGCCCGCCGCGGTCGAGGCTTCGGCGCGCGCGTGCGAGCGATGGGGGTCGCTTGAGTAGGCCGTCCCCAGCGCAAGCGGATGCGGCTACCTGGACCTGGACGCCCCCATCGCGCCGGAGGGTGCGGGCGATCCGCGACCGGCTGCGCGAGATCTACGGGATCCCGCTCGCGAAGCCGCACGGCCACCCGATCGCCGAGCTGATCCTGACGGTGCTCTCGCAGTCGACCAACGACCGCAACCGCGACGTCGCGTACCTGGCGCTGCGTGAACGATTCCCCACCTGGGAGGAGGTTCGCGATGCGCCGGTGGACGAGATCGAGTTCGCGATCCGGCCCGGCGGGATCTCGAAGGTCAAGTCGGCCCGGATCAAGTCGATCCTCCACGCGATCGGGGAGCTGCCGCGGCCGGAGGGCGCACCGGACCCGGGACCGCGCGGCGGCCCCGACCACCTCTCGCTCGACTGGCTTCCCCGGCTGTCGGTGCCCGAGGCCCAGCGCTATCTGACCTCGCTGCCGGGGGTCGGCCGCAAGACCGCGGCATGCGTGCTCCTGTTCGCGCTCGGGATGCCCGACGTGCCGGTCGACACGCACGTCTCCCGCGTCGGGACCAGGCTCGGGCTGTTCCGGCCGAAGGCGCCGTTCGAGGAGCTCCACGACACGATGCTCGAGATCACGCCGCCCGGGGAGGAGCTCGAGCTGCACCTGAACATGCTGCGCCACGGCCGGCGGACGTGCCACGCGCGCGGCCCCGACTGCGCCGGCTGCGCGCTCAACCGCATCTGTCCGAGCGCGTTCAAGGTCTAGTTGAGCGGTCAATCTGGGCGATAACTCTCGCTATGTCCTAGTTATCGCCCAAATCGCAATCCGCACAAGCGTTTGATGGGGCGGCCAGATCGGCGCTCGGCATCCGACCGCGACCTCAAATCTGCTACGCTAACACTCAGATTTTTACGACCAACGAGGAGTAGACCCTATGGCTAAGACCATCGGAATCGACCTCGGTACGACCAACTCGTGCATGGCTGTGCTCGAGGGTGGCGAGCCGACGGTCATTGAGAACGCTGAAGGTGGCCGCACGACCCCGTCGGTCGTCGCGTTCACGCAGGGGGGCGAGCGGCTGGTTGGCACCGTTGCCAAGCGCCAGGCCGTGACGAATCCCCAGA
Source organism: uncultured Solirubrobacterales bacterium (assembly GCA_963788565.1). Classification (GTDB taxonomy): domain Bacteria; phylum Actinomycetota; class Thermoleophilia; order Solirubrobacterales; family Solirubrobacteraceae; genus Palsa-465. The sequence continues at coordinate 106,254 of CAWBHJ010000007.1, forward strand.
ACACGGTCTTCTCGATCAAGCGCTTCATGGGCCGCAAGGAGGGCGAGGTGCGCGAGGAGGAGTCGATCGTGCCCTATCAGGTCGTCGCGGGCCCGAACGGCGACGCGGTCGTCGAGGCCGGTGGCAAGCAGTACCGGCCGCCGGAGATCAGCGCGATGATCCTGCAGAAGCTGAAGACCGACGCCGAGGCGTATCTCGGCGAGTCGGTCGACGGCGCGGTGATCACCGTCCCGGCGTACTTCAACGACGATCAGCGTCAGGCGACCAAGGACGCCGGCACGATCGCCGGCCTGGACGTCAAGCGGATCATCAACGAGCCGACCGCGGCGTCCCTCGCGTACGGCTTGGACAAGGAGTCCGACCAGACGATCCTCGTCTTCGACCTCGGCGGCGGCACGTTCGACGTGTCCGTGCTCGAGATCGGCGACGGCGTGTTCGAGGTGAAGGCGACCGCCGGTGACAACCACCTCGGCGGCGACAACTACGACAAGGCGATCGTCGACTGGCTGGTGGCGGAGTTCAAGAAGTCGCAGGGAATCGACCTGGCCGCCGACCCGATGGCGCTCCAGCGTCTGTACGAGGCGGCCGAGAAGGCGAAGGTCGAGCTCTCGACGACGCAGGAGACGCAGATCAACCTGCCGTTCATCACCGCCGACGCCAGCGGCCCGAAGCACCTCGACATGAGGCTCACCCGGGCGAAGCTGAACGAGCTCACCAGCGCCCTGCTCGACCGCACGGTCGCGCCGGTGCGTCAGGCGCTCGACGACGCCAAGGACAAGGGCGTCGAGAACATCGACCACGTCGTGCTCGTCGGTGGTATGACCCGGATGCCGGCCGTCCAGGAGAAGGTCAAGGAGCTGACGGGCAAGGATCCGCATCGCGGGGTCAACCCCGATGAGGTCGTCGCCGTCGGCGCTGCGATCCAGGCCGGCGTGCTCGCCGGCGACGTCAAGGACGTGCTGCTGCTGGACGTCACCCCGCTGACGCTCGGAATCGAGACCAAGGGCGGCGTGATGACCAAGCTGATCGAGCGCAACACCACGATCCCGACCCGCAAGGGCGAGGTCTTCTCGACGGCTGAGGACAACCAGCCGTCGGTGGAGATCCACGTGCTCCAGGGTGAGCGCGAGATGGCGACCTACAACAAGTCGCTCGGCAAGTTCCAGCTGACCGGTATCCCGCCGGCGCCGCGTGGCATCCCGCAGATCGAGGTCACGTTCGACATCGACGCGAACGGGATCATCAACGTGTCGGCCAAGGATCTCGGCACCGGCAAGGAGCAGAAGATCGAGATCAAGTCCGGCTCGGGCCTCTCTGAGGACGAGATCAAGCGGATGGTCACCGACGCCGAGTCGCATGCCGAGGAGGACTCCCGTCAGCGCGAGCTGGCCGAGGCCCGCAACAACGCCGAGAACGCCGCCTACCAGGCGGAGCGTCAGCTGAACGAGCTCGGCGACCAGGTCGATGCATCGTCCAAGCAGGAGATCGAGGCGGCGATCAAGGAGGTCCGGGACTCCCTGACCTCGGACGACACCGCGCTGATCAACTCGAACACAGAGGCGCTGCAGGCCGCCTTCCACAAGGTCTCCGAGGCCATGTACCAGAAGGCCCAGGAGCAGCAGGCGGCGCAGACGGACGGCGCGGCGGCGAACGGCGCGGCGTCTTCGGAGGAAGAGGACGTCGTTGATGCGGAAGTCGTCGACGAGGGCAAGTAGCTCCATGGACCCCTATCGGAGGTATCCGGGGTGCCCCGAGCAGGGCGCCGATGACGCGGCGAATACGCGAAACGCCGCGTCATCGGACCCTGCCTCGGGGCACGGGGCCGAGGCGCCCACGCACCCCCCAGCTGGTGAAAAGCAGGAGTCCGAGGCGGTTGCTGAGGACGTGCTTGAGGAGCTGACCGCTCAGGCCCGGAAGGCGTCGGAGTACCTCGAGCTTGCTAAGCGGACCAAGGCGGATTTCGAGAACTACCGCAAGCGGGCGGCTCGCGAGGCTTCGGTCGCGCAGGAGCGAGGCGTGATCAAGCTCACCCGTGAGCTGCTGCCGGCGGTCGACAACCTCGAGCGGGCGGTCGCCGCGCTCAACGGAGCCGGGGGCGACGACGAGCTCGCGTCCGGGATCAAGCTCGTCCACGACGAGGTGATCGCCGCGCTTTCTCGCGCGGGCGTCGAGCTGTTCTCGCCGATCGGCGAGCGGTTCGATCCCGAGCGTCACGAGGCGGTCGCGCAGCTGCCCGCAGAGGGCGCCGAGCCCGGGACGATCATCGAGGTGTACGGCCAGGGCTGCCGGCTCGGAGATGTCGTGATCAGGCCTGCGCGTGTTGTCGTGGCGGGGTAGCTATGGCTGCCAGACCCGACTACTACAAGGTGCTCGGCGTCGGTAAGGGCGCCTCCGACGAGGAGATCAAGAAGGCGTACCGCAAGCTCGCGCGCAAGTACCACCCTGACGCCAACCAGGGCGACAAGAAGGCCGAGGAGCGCTTCAAAGAGATCTCGCAGGCCCACGACGTGCTTTCGGATCCCGAGAAGCGCAAGGACTACGACCGCGGGACAGGCCCGTTCGGCAACTTCGCAGGCGGGTTCGGCGGCGGTGGGGCCCAGGGCGGCGGCGGCTTCGACGCGGGCTCGTTCGCCGGCAACTTCGGCGACATCTTTTCCAACATCTTCGGCGGCGGCTCGGGCGCCGGCGCGGGCGACCCGCGTGCGGGCAGGCAGCAGCGGGGCCGTGACCTGGAGACCGAGGTCACGCTGTCGTTCGACCAGGCGGTCAACGGCGCCCAGGTGCCGCTCTCGATCCCGACCTCGCAGCAATGCCCGACCTGCCACGGAACCGGCGCCAAGCCCGGCACGAGCCCGAAGGTGTGCCCCGTGTGCGGCGGCCGCGGCGTCGAGACCGAGAGCCAGGGGATCTTCTCGATCTCACAGCCGTGCTCGAACTGCCATGGCACCGGCACCGTGATCGAGGACCCGTGTCCCACGTGCGGCGGGACCGGGGCGCAGCGCAACGTCAAGCGCCTGCGGGTCAACATCCCGGCCGGCGTCAAGGAAGGCAGCCGGATCCGGCTCGCCGGCAAGGGTGAGGCCGGCCCGCGCGGCTCGGAGCCGGGCGACCTCTACGTGATCACCCGTGTCCAGAACTCGCCGGTGTTCAAGCGCAATGGCGACAACCTCGAGGTCGAGGTCCCGCTGACCGTCCCCGAGGCGATCCGCGGCGCGATCGTCGAGGTTCCGACGCTGAGCGGCACGAAGAAGCTGCGGGTGGCGCCCGGAACCAAGCACGGCACCGTCCAGCGGCTGCGCGGCGAGGGCCCGCCGCGGCTCTCCGGCAAGGGCCGGGGCGACATCCACTACCGGTTCGTGATCGACGTTCCGTCGACGCTCTCGCAGGAGCAGCAGGAGGCCGTCGACCGGCTGTCCGAAGTGATGAACGGAGACCCGCGCGCTGACCTGTTCACGAAGACCGGCGCCTCGGCCGGGGGCGGTGCCTGATGGCGATCAAGCGCACCCGCCGCACGACGACGCGCGTCGAGGTCTCGACCGATCGCGGCGTGTTCATGATTTCCGTCGCGGCTGAATTGGCCGACATGCATCCGCAGACGCTGAGGATGTACGAGGCCCGCGGCCTGATCGAGCCGAAGCGCTCCCCGAAGGGGACCCGGCTGTACTCGCAGGAGGACGTCGAGCGGCTGCGGCGGATCCAGGAGATGACGGCGGAGGTCGGGATGAACCTGGCCGGCGTCGAGCGCGTGTTCGAGCTCGAGGAGCAGCTCGACGCGATGCGCGAGAAGGTCGCCGGGCTCGAGCGGCGGGCGGCGGTGCTGAAGGCCGAGGTCGAGCGCCTCGAGGAGCTCCGGCGCGAGCTCCGTGCCGACCTCGTCCCGTACGAGCGGGGTGGCGAGCTGGTACGTGCCGCCGACCTCAAGCGGATGTTCCCGGCCCGCTGAGGGACGGAAGGCTCGACGCGAAGATCTAAGTCAGCTACACTTAGATCTAACGAATTTCAGACCGCGAACGAGAGACCCTGCCAATGCAGCCAGACCGTTTCACGATCAAGTCCCAGGAGGCGCTTCAGGCGGCCCAGCGGCTCGCCGACGACCGTCGCAACCCGCAGACGACGCCCGAGCACGTGCTCGCGGTGCTGCTCGAGCAGCCCGAGGGGATCGTCGTTCCGGTGCTGCGCAAGCTCGGCGTTGACCCCGCGACCGTCCGGCAGTCGCTGGGCATCGCGCTCGACGCGTTGCCGACGGTGAGCGGCTCCCAGCCGTCCGCCGAGCCTGCCGGCGGCTCGAGCGAGCTCGTCCAGGTCCTGCGCAGCGCCGAGGACGAGATGCGCGAACTCGGCGACGAGTACGTCTCGACCGAGCACCTGCTGCTGGCGATCGCCGGCCATCCCGGCAAGGCGGGCGACGCGCTCCGCTCGGCGGGTGCGTCCAAGGACGACCTGCTCAAGGCCCTCCAGGAGGTTCGGGGCTCCCACCGCGTCACCGATCAGAACCCCGAGGACAAGTTTCAGGCGCTCGAGCGCTTCGGTCGCGACCTGACCGAGGCCGCGGCCGACGGAAAGCTCGATCCGGTGATCGGGCGCGACGACGAGATCCGCCGAGTGGTCCAGGTGCTGAGCCGCCGTACCAAGAACAACCCCGTGCTGATCGGTGAGCCCGGGGTCGGCAAGACCGCGATCGTCGAGGGGCTCGCTCAGCGGATCGTCGCCGGCGACGTGCCGGAGAGCCTCCGTGATCGCAAGCTGGTCGCGCTCGACCTCGGTGCGATGGTCGCCGGGTCCAAGTACCGCGGCGAGTTCGAGGACCGGCTGAAGGCGGTGCTCAAGGAGATCGCCGACGCCAAGGGCCAGATCATCGTGTTCATCGACGAGCTTCATACGATCGTCGGCGCCGGCGCCGCAGAGGGCGCGATGGACGCCGGCAACATGCTCAAGCCGATGCTCGCGCGCGGCGAGCTGCGCGCGGTCGGGGCGACCACGCTCGACGAGTACCGCAAGCACATCGAGAAGGACCCCGCACTCGAGCGGCGCTTCCAGCCGGTGTTCGTCGGCGAGCCGAGCGTCGAGGACACGATCGCGATCCTGCGCGGCCTGAAGGAGCGCTACGAGCTTCATCACGGCGTCAAGATCCTCGACTCCGCGCTGGTCGCGGCGGCGACGCTCAGCCACCGCTACATCGCCGACCGCTTCCTCCCCGACAAGGCGATCGACCTGATCGACGAGGCGGCGTCGCGGATCCGAATGGAGATCGACTCCAAGCCGACCGAGATCGACGAGGTCGACCGTCACATCATGCAGCTCGAGATCGAGCTTCAGTCGCTGGGCGAGGACAACGACCCCGGGACGGTCGCGCGCCGCGAGCAGCTCGAGCGGACGCTCGCCGAGGAGAAGGAGCGCTCGGCCGCGATGCACGCCGAGTGGCAGCGCGAGAAGCAGACGATCGGCGCCGCGTCCGAGCTGCGCGAGCAGCTCGACCAGGCACGCGTCGAGCTCGAGCGCGCCCAGCGCGAGGCCGACCTCGGTCGCGCCGCCGAGCTCCAGTACGGAACGATCCCCGGGCTCGAGAAGCAGCTCGAGGCGGCCGAGTCCGCCGAGGCCGAGGCCGAGGGCGGCGCCGGGCCGAAGTTCCTGAAGGAGATCGTCGACGCCGAGGACGTCGCCGAGGTCGTAGGCAAGTGGACGGGGATCCCCGTCAGCCGGCTGATGGAGGGCGAGATCGAGAAGCTCGTACACATGGAGGAGCGCCTCCACGAGCGGGTGATCGGCCAGGACGAGGCGGTCGACGCCGTGGCGAGCGCCCTGCGCCGATCGCGAGCCGGCCTTCAGGACCCCGATCGGCCGATCGGCACGTTCCTGTTCCTCGGCCCGACTGGCGTCGGCAAGACCGAGTTGGCGCGGGCGCTGGCCGAGTTCATGTTCGACTCGCAGGACGCGATGGTCAGGATTGACATGTCTGAATACATGGAAAAACACTCCGTGTCCCGACTGGTAGGCGCACCGCCCGGATACGTGGGCTACGACGAGGGCGGCCAGCTGACCGAGGCGGTCCGCCGCCGGCCGTACAGCGTCGTGCTGCTCGACGAGATCGAGAAGGCCCATCCGGACGTGTTCAACGCGCTGCTGCAGGTGATGGACGACGGTCGCCTGACCGACGGCCAGGGCAGGACGGTGTCGTTCAAGAACGCCGTGCTGATCATGACCTCGAACATCCCCGGCGGACGCGCGGGCGTCGAGGCCTATTTCAAGCCCGAGTTCATCAACCGCCTCGACGACATCGTCGAGTTCCAGCCGCTGACGCGCGAGCAGCTCAATGAGATTGTGGAGATTCAGGTTGCGTTGGTGATCCAGCGGGTGCGCGAGCGGGGCATCGAGGTCGAGCTGACCGACACTGCGAGGACGCTGCTCGGCAACCTCGGCTACGACCCCACCTACGGCGCCCGACCGCTGAAGCGCGTGATCCAGAAGCGCCTCGTCGACCCCCTCGCGCTGGCGATCCTCGAGGGCCGGTTCGTCGCCGGCGACACGGTCAAGGTCGACGCCGCCGACGGGGACCTGGTGCTGCAGAAAGCGGAGGCCCCGGCGGCCGCGACGGCGTAGCCCCGGCCGACGCGCGAGCGTTATTCGCGACGGCGTACCTCAGGCCGCCACCTCCTCGCCCCGGACGTCGCTCCCGCTGCCCGCGGTGCGAGAAGGCGTCGGATTTCGACACTTCCTCGCCCCGGACGGCGCCGGCGCCCGGCGCGGGGCGAATAGGTGTCGCCGCCATCCGCCGATGAGATCGGGTAGAAGTGCCTGGTCCCGTCGTCACCCCAAGGAGGCAGCCGTGCCGACCTACATCATGCTCTCCGTGCTCACGCCCGAGGGAGTGCAGACGATCAAGAACAACCCGTCGCGGATCCAGGAGGTCAACCGCGAGGTCGAGCAGCTCGGCGCGACCGTCAAGGCCCAGTGGGCGACGCTCGGCCACTTCGACTTCGTCAACGTCGTCGAGGCCCCGGACGAGAAGACGATCGCGCGCGTGTCGCTCGAACTCGGCTCCCGCGGGACGGCGAAGTACGAGACGCTGACGGCGATCCCGATTGACGACTTCATTGGAAGCATCTAGCGATCGCGTCCTGGTCATCGGCGCCGGCGCCCGCGAGCATGCGATCGTCCAGTCGCTGAACCGCTCGCCGCGCCGGCCCGAGGTCCTGTGCGCGCCCGGCAACGCGGGGATCGCCGACGACGCCCGGATCCTCGAAGTCGGCGCCGAGGACATCGACGGCCTCGTGCTCGCGGCCGCCGGGGAACAGGTCGACCTGGTCGTCGTCGGGCCCGAGGCGCCGCTCGTGGCCGGGATCGCCGATCGCCTCGCCGACGCCGGCATCCGTTGTTTCGGCCCGAGCGCCGCGGCCGCCGTGCTCGAGGGGTCGAAGGCGTTCTGCAAGGAGGTGATGGCCGCCGCCGGGGTGCCGACTGCGGCCCACGCGGTCGTGACCGACGCCGCCGCCGGGCTCGAGGCGGTCGGCCGCTATCCGGTCGTGATCAAGGCCGACGGCCTCGCCGCCGGCAAGGGGGTGACGATCGCGGAGGACGAGGGCCAGGCCCGCGACGCCCTCGACGCGCTGCTCGTCGAGCGGCGATTCGGGACCGAGCAGGTGGTCGTCGAGGAGTACCTCGAGGGCGAGGAGCTGTCGCTGCTCGCGCTGTGCGACGGCGCCACGGCGGTCCCGCTCGCATCCGCCCAGGACTACAAGCGGATCTTCGACGGCGACCGGGGGCCGAACACGGGCGGGATGGGGTCCTATTCGCCGGTGCCCGCGGTCGACGACGACCGCGCGCGGGAGATCTGCCGGACCGTCCACCAGCCGGTGCTCGACGAGCTCGCGCGGCGCGGGACTCCGTTTCACGGCGTCCTCTACGCCGGGCTGATGATCACCACGGACGGGCCGAAGGTGCTCGAGTTCAACGTCCGCTTCGGCGACCCCGAGACGCAGGCGATCCTGCCCCGGCTCGAGGTCGATCTGCTGCCGCTGCTCGAGGCGGCCCGGGTCCCGGGCGGCCTCGCTGACGCCCGCACCGCCTGGTCGGCGCAGACCGCCGTGACGCTCGTCCTCGCCAGCCGCGGTTACCCCGAGAGCTCCTCGAGCGGGGATGTGATCACCGGGCTCGAGCGCGTCCCGGAAGGCGTGTTCGTGACCCACGCAGGCACCGCCCGGGCCCCCGACGGCTCGATCGTGACGGCCGGCGGACGCGTCCTCAGCGTGACCGCGCTCGGCCGCGACGCCGCTGCCGCCCGCGACGCCGCTTATGCTGCGGCGGAGATGATCGAGTTCGACGGCAAGCAGCTGCGGCGCGACATCGCGGTTCGGACGCTATGAGCACCGAAGGCGAACCCGTCGCTCAGACCTTGGCGGCGGCCGAGGCCGAGGCCGAGTTCGAGGAGCTCGATGTCGACGCGCCGCGCGTCGGCATCGTGATGGGCTCGAAGAGTGACCTTCCAGCGATGGAGCGCGCCGAGCAGGAGCTGACCGAGCGCGGGATCCGCAGCGAGGTACGGGTGATGTCCGCTCACCGCGAGCCGGACAAGGTCGCCGACTACGCCAAGAACGCCAGGATGCGCGGGCTGCGGGTGATCATTGCCGGCGCTGGCCTTTCGGCGGCGCTTCCCGGCGTGGTCGCCGCGCACTGCGATCTGCCGGTGATCGGCGTTCCGCTGACGAGCCGGACCTCGATCGCCGGCGGTCTGGACGCGCTGCTGTCGGTCGTGCAGATGCCGCCCGGCGTCCCGGTCGCGTGCGTGGGGGTCGACAACGCCCGCAACGCGGCGGTGCTCGCGGCTCGGATTCTCGGCGCCTGACCGGCTAGCCTTCGCGTCAGCGGCTACTGATGCCTGACGTCATCCATGTCTCATCGGTCGCGGGCAGTCCACTGCTCGACTCAGCAGGCGAGCGGCTCGGCCGGGTCGACGACGTTGTCGTGCGAATGGACGACGGCGGGCTGCCACCGGTCGTCGGACTCAGGGCGAGGATCGGCGGCCGCGAGATGTTCGTCCCGATCGCCCGCGTGGAGCAGTTCGGTCCCGACATCGTCCGGACCTCGACGACGAAGCTGAACCTCGCGCAGTTCGAGCGGCGCGAAGGGGAGATCCTGCTGCGGCGGGACATCCTTGACCGCAGCCTGATCAACGTCACGACCGCGCGGCTGGTGACCGCCCGCGAGGTCGAGCTCGTCCGCGACGACGACGGCACCTGGCGGGTGGCCGGGATCGATCCGAGCTTCCGGCCGCGGCTGTGGCGGTTGCTTCCGCGGCGGTTCCGCGGGCACGACACCGAGCACCAGGAGTTCGTCTCCTGGACCGACCTCGAGCCGTTCGTCGGCCACGTCCCCACGTCGCGGCTGAAGCTCGCGACGCGGCGCCTCGTCCGGCTGCACCCGGCGCAGATCGCCGACCTGGTCGAGGCCGCCTCGCACGAGGAGGGCGAGGAGATCCTCGAGGCGGTCGCCGAGGACAAGGAGCTCGAGGCCGACGTGTTCGAGGAGCTCGACGACGAGCACCAGGTCGAGTTCCTGCGCGAGCGCTCCGACAGGGAGGCCGCGGAGATCCTCGCGCGCATGGATCCCGACGACGCGGCCGACCTGCTGCTCGAGCTCGCTCAGGAGCGGCGCATCCCGGTGCTCAACCTGCTGCCGGCGGCAAACCAACGCAAGATCCGCAGCCTGCTCGGATACAACCCGTCGACCGCCGGCGGGATGATGAACCCGGATTTCGTCTCGGTCGTCGAGCACACGACCGCGGCCGAGGCGCTCGAGCGGGTTCGCGCGAGCGATCTCAGCCCGCGCGAGCTGGCGGTCGTTTGCGTCGTCGACGAGGCGGGGAAGCTCACGGGCGCGGTGTCGCTCGCCGAGCTGGTCCACGCCGATCCTCAGCACCGGGTTGGCGACCTGGTCGACGCTGATGCGCCGGATCCGACCGTCGCGCTCGAAGCCGACCTGCCCGAGGTCGCGCTCGTGATGGCCGACTACAACCTGATCGCGATCCCCGTCGTCGACGGCGACTGCAAGCCGGCCGGGCTGATCTCGGTCGACGACGTGCTCGAGCTGCTGGTGCCGGAGGAGTGGCGGCGCCGGGCAGGCGCGGGCCGCTCGTAGGCTGCGGCCCGTCAGACCGTCTCGCGAGGCGGTCGCTCGACCACCTCGAGGATATGCACCACCCGCTCGCTGGAGACCTCGTGGGCGACGAGTCCCGCGAACGCCAGCGCCGCGATCAGCAGCCCGTTGGCGAGCGTCAGCCAGCGGTTGACGCTCGCGTTGAAGACGGCCACGTCGATGATCTCCCAGGTCGCCACGCCGGCGACGCCGCCGGCGAGCATCGACCACAAGCCGATGCCGCTACCGAACAGCTTCAGCTCGGGGTATCCGTCGAGCCGCCGCTGGTGCATCAGCACCGACATGAACAGCAGCGACACTGCCAAACCAGCGCTGCCGATGCCCAGGCCCATCCCCTTGATCGCGCCGGGGCCGAACCCGGCGCCCGCGACGATGAGCAGCACCGCCGCCAACAGGACACCGAGATTGAAGAAGAAGCGCTGGCGTGACATAGATCGGCCTCCGAGCGCCTGTTCCCTAGAGCACGTACAGCCTATCTCTCGCGGGCGGCATTCGCAACAAAAACAACCTCCAGCCATGCTCCTGACCGGGTCCCGGGAGGCGGGTGGATAGAGTAGAACTTCGACACCAGGGAGTCGGGGTTTTGGAACGTTCAGACGTCTTTCACGGCGAATCGCAACCGATCGGGACGGCGAAAAGTCGCGTTCCGGGGTCGGGCTCGCGCGTCGACGTGCGCCCTGTCGCGAGCAAGCGGGACCTCCACGCGTTCATCCGGCTGCCGTGGCGGCTGTACAGCGGGTCGGCCAACTGGGTGCCGCCGCTGATCTCTGAGCGCAAGCGCCATCTCGACTGCAGCCGGAACCCGTTCTTCGAGCACGCCGAGGCTGAGTACTTCCTGGCGTGGCGCGACGGCGAGCCGGTGGGCCGCCTCAGCGCTCACGTCGACGACCGGCTGAATGAGTTCCAGGACAACAGCTGGGGGCTGTTCGGCTTTTTCGAGTGCGAGCGCGATCCCGGAACCGCGGCGGCGCTGCTCGACGCGGCCGAGGTGTGGCTGCGCGAGCGCGGGCGTGACCGGATCCTCGGGCCGATGGACTTCACGACGAACCACGAGTGCGGTGTGCTGATCGAGGGTCACGAGCTGATGCCGCAGATCCTCGAGAACTGGCACCACCCGTACTACCGGAAGCTGCTCGAGGGCCAGGGGTTCACGAAGGCGATGGACCTCTACAAGTGGGAGATCATCCCGGCGGAACGAGACAAGATGCTGCCGGTGATCGACGAGCTCGCCGACCGGCTCGAGCCCGAGCACGGCATCACCCTGCACCGGATGCGCAGGCGCGACTTCGCGCAGGAGGTCCGGGCGTTCATGGAGGTCTACAACCTCGCCTGGTCGCATAACTGGGGGTTCGTGCCGCTCACCGACCCCGAGCTCGACAGCATGGCCAAGGAGCTCAAGCCGGTGCTCGACGAGGACTTCGCTTGCGTCGCCAAGACCGCCGATGATGAGATAGCCGGCGTGTCGCTGTCGCTTCCCGATTACAACCAGGTGCTCGCCAAGCTCAACGGCCGGCTGCTCCCGCTCGGGTGGATCAAGGCGCTGCGGGGCCGCCCGAAGATCGACGAGGTCCGCGTGTTCGCGCTCGGCGTCAAGCCACAGTTCCAGCACACCGGCGTCGCCGCCGGTCTCTACCGCGACGTCTGGGACGCGTGCCTGCGCCGCAAGATCGGGCGCGTCGAGACCGGCTGGATCCTCGAGATCAACGACCCGATGAACCGCGCGATGGAGGCGCTCACGGGCCGCATCGTGAAGCGCTATCGGCTGTACGAGCGGCTGATCGACCCCGCCGCCGCTCCTGCCTTTCCCGCGGCGCGCTGATACGCTCAAAACCGCCGCCGTTACGGCGGTTCCAAGGATCAAGATGATGGATCACGACGCGTATCTAGACAACGACGAGCAACCGCGAAGTAGCAGGTTCGCGGACGGCGTCGTGGGCGTCGTAGCGGTCCTCCAGGGTTAGACCCCGGACCGGTACGGCCTCCAGCCGACCGCGGCGGAGCGGACAGGCGAAAGGAGGTCGGGCCGATGGCGAGCGAGCTGCCGACTGGCGTCGCGCCTGCTCCGGCGCCCACACGCGACTCCGCGGACGCCGGCGACATCCAGGGCGCGTTCGGCACGCTCAAGCAGCACGAGGACGCGCACCGGACGCTGCGCTCGCGATTTCTGGCGCTGCTCGCGATCATCGGCCCCGGGCTGATCGTGATGGTCGCCGACAACGACGCCGGCGGCGTCTCGACCTACTCGCAGGCCGGGCAGAACTACGGCACCAGCCTGCTGTGGGTGTTGCTGCTGCTGGTCCCGGTGCTGGTCGTCAACCAGGAGATGGTCGTGAGGCTCGGCGCCGTCACCGGGATCGGCCATGCGCGCCTGATCATCGAGCGATTCGGTCGCGGCTGGGGGTGGTTCGAGTCCGGCTACCTGTTCCTGATGAATTTCCTGATCATCGTCACCGAGTTCATCGGCGTGCGGCTGGCGCTCGGTTATCTAGGCGTGTCGGAATACATCTCCGTCCCGATCGCCGCGCTCGCGCTGATCGGCGTCACGGTTACCGGCAGCTTCCGCTCGTGGGAGCGCTCGATGTTCGTGTTCGTGTTCGCGAACGTGCTGCTGATCCCGCTGTTCTTCATGGCCCATCCGCACCCCGGCCCGATCGCGCACGGCTTCTTCGTCCCGGGGATCCACGGAGGCGCGAACTCGACCTCGGTGTTGCTGATCATCGCGATCATCGGCACCACGATCGCGCCGTGGCAGCTGTTCTTCCAGCAGTCGAACATCATCGACAAGCGGATCACCCCGCGGTGGATCAACTACGAGCGGATCGACACCTGGTTCGGCGCGTTCGTCGTCGTGCTCGGTGCCGCGGCCCTGATCTGCGTGACCGCGTTCGCATTCGAGCACACCTCGTACTTCGGGCAGTTCTCGAACGCGGGCGCCACGGCTACCGGCCTCGATCACACGATCGGGTCGACCGCGGCGGTGTTCTTCGCGATCGTGCTGCTGAACGCGTCGCTGATCGGCGCCGGGGCGGTGACGCTCGCGACGAGCTACGTGCTCGGCGACGTGTTCGGCTCCCGTGGGTCGCTGCACCGGAAGTTCTCCGAGGAGAAGGGCTTCTACTCCATGTTCGCCGCGCTGATCGTGGTCGCGGCGGGGATCGTCCTGATTCCGGGCGCGCCGCTCGGCGTGATCACCGAGTCGGTGCAGGCCCTGTGCGGGATCTTGCTGCCGATGACGACGCTGTTCCTGCTGATGCTGTGCAACGACCCGGAGGTGCTCGGCCCGTGGGTCAACCCGCCATGGCTGAAGGCGTTCGCGAGCATCGTCGTCGGCGTGCTGATCGTGCTGTCGGGGATCCTCACGATCACGACTATCTTCCCGGGCGTGAACGTCACGACGCTCGCGCTCGTGGGAGGGGGCGTGCTCGTGGGGGTGCTGGTGCCCACCGGCCTGTTCGCGCTCCGCTCCCGCCACGGCGCGAGCGCGGTCACGGTTGTCGGTCCCGCGCAGGGCGTCCCCCGCGAGCAGTGGACGATGCCGCCGGCGACACTGCTGTCGCGGCCGGTGTGGTCAACACCGCGCCGCGCCGCGATGCTCGTGCTCGGCGGCTACATGGTGGTCGCGCTGGTGATGCTGGTGGTCAAGTCGGTGCAGCTGGCCGGCGGGTGATAATCGCTCTGTGATCGCCCGTTACACCCGGCCCGAGATGGCCGAGATCTGGTCCGACCACGCCCACTTCGAGGCGATGCGCGAGGTCGAGGTGGCCGCCTGCGAGGAGATGGAGGGGCCCACCGCGGTCGAGCTGGAAGCGATCCGCGCCGCGACCTTCACGGTCGAGGCGATCGCCGAGCGCGAGAAGGTCACCGAGCACGACACAGCCGCGTTCGTGGACGTGCTCGCCGCGTCGGCCGGCCCGGCCGGGCGCTGGATCCACTACGGGCTGACCTCGAGCGACGTGCTCGACACCGGGCTCGCGCTCCAGCTGCGGCGTGCCGCCGACGTGGTGCTCCCGGTGTCGCGCCAGCTGGTGGCCGCGTTCGCCGACCGCGCGTGGGAGCACGTCGACACGCTGTGCGTCGGGCGCACGCACGGGATCCACGCCGAGCCGACGACGTTCGGGGTCAAGCTCGCGGGCTTCGCGTTCGAGGCGTTTCGGAACGCCGAGCGGCTGGAACGGGCGTTCGCGCAGCTCGAGGTCGGCGCGATCTCGGGGGCGGTCGGGACGTACTCGGCGACCTCGCCGGACTTCGAGCGACGGGTGCTGAACCGGCTCGGCCTCGGGCGCGAGCCCGTCTCCACGCAGGTCGTCCCGCGCGATCGCCACGCGGAGCTGCTGAGCGCGATCGCGCTCGCCGGCGCCGGGATCGAGCGGTTCGCGACCGAGGTCCGCAACCTCGCGAGGACGGAGGTGGGCGAGGTGAGCGAGCCCTTCGGAGCAGGTCAGAAGGGGTCGAGCGCGATGCCGCACAAGCGCAACCCGATCAAGTCCGAGCAGCTCGTCGGGCTCGCGCGGGTGCTGCGCGGCAACGCCCAGGCGGGGCTCGAGGATGTCGCGCTGTGGCACGAGCGCGACATCTCCCACTCCTCCGTCGAGCGGATCATCCTGCCCGACTCGACGACGTTGCTCGACTACATGCAGCGCCGCACGCTCGGGCTGATCGAGGGGATGGTCGTGGACGTCGAGCGGATGCGCTCGAATCTCGAGCTCACCCACGGCGCTCTGTTCTCCCAGCGGGTGCTGCTCGCGCTGGTCGAGGCGGGGGCCTCGCGCGACGACGCCTACCGGATCGTCCAGCGGCTCGCCCGCAAGGCGATCGAGCAGCGCCGGCCGATGCGCGAGCTGCTCGCCGCGGACCCCGCCGGGGCGGCCCTCGACCTCGACGCGATCTTCGACTACGCGCCATTCGTTCGCCACGCCCACGAGATCGTCGAGCGGCTCGGCGCGATCGCCTGAGGGCGGCACCAGCGCTGTCGGGACCGCTCGCTAGGATCGAATGGTGACTGCTCTCACTGACCTCCCGAAGATCGCGTCGGGGAAAGTTCGCGAGATCTACGAAGGGCCGGAGGGGACGCTGCTGCTGGTCGCGTCGGACCGGATCTCGACCTATGACGTGGTGCATCCGACGCCGATTCCCGATAAGGGCGCGGTGCTGACCGGGCTCTCGACCTTCTGGTTCGAGAACACCGACGAGATCGTCGCCAACCACCTGATCTCGGTCACGGACGGCGTCCCTGGGGAGGCACGCGCGCGCGGGATGCTCGTGAAGAAGCTGGCGATGCTCCCGGTGGAGTGTGTCGTCCGCGGCTACATCACCGGGTCGGGCTGGAAGGACTACCAGGCCACCGGCTCCGTGTCGGGGATCGAGCTGCCGGCGGGGCTGCGCGAGTCAGACCAGCTCCCCGAGCCGCTGTTCACCCCTTCGACCAAGGCCGACGTCGGACACGACGAGGCGATCGACTTCGAGGGCGCGGTCAAGCTGATCGGCGACCGGGCGTTGGCGGAACGAGTCCGGGAGGTGTCGATCGAGCTCTACCGGTACGCCGCCGACCATGCGCGCGAGCGCGGGATCATCCTCGCCGACACGAAGTTCGAGATGGGGCTCGACGCCGACGGCGCGCTGACCCTGGGCGACGAGATGTGCACACCCGATTCGTCGCGCTTCTGGCCGGCCGACGAGTACGAGCCGGGCCGCGGACAGCCGAGCTTCGACAAGCAGTACGTGCGCGACTGGGCGTCCTCGACCGGATGGGACCGTACGCCGCCGGCCCCGCCGATCCCCGACGACGTCGTCGCGCGCACGCGCGAGAAGTACGTCGAGGCCTACGAGCGGATCACCGGCCAGCCGTTCGACGCGTGGCTGAGTCGCACGGGAGCCTAGTGCGGGCGCGCGTGCTCGTCCGGCCGAAGGCGGGCATCCTCGATCCGCAGGGCCAGGCCGTCGAGCGGGCGCTACCCGCGCTCGGGTTCACCGGCGTCTCGGGCGTGCACGTCGGCAGGTTGATCGAGCTCGACATCGAGGATCCGGCGCGGCTGCCGGAGATGTGTGAGCGGCTGCTGTCGAACCCGCTGATCGAGGACTACGAGATCGTCGAGGACGGAGACGGCTCGTGAAGTTCGGTGTCGTCCGCTTCCCCGGCTCGTGCGACGACGTCGACGCGCTGCGTGCGGCCGAGCGCGTCGGCGACGCAGTGATGCTGTGGCACGCCGACCACGACCTCCAGGGAGTCGACGCGGTGGTCGTCCCCGGCGGCTTCTCGTACGGCGACTACCTGCGCGCCGGCGCGATCGCGCGGTTCGCGCCGGTGATGGAGCAGGTGGCCGAGTTCGCCCGCGAGGGCGGGCTCGTGCTCGGGATCTGCAACGGCTTCCAGGTCCTGTGCGAGGCGCACCTGCTGCCCGGTGCGCTGCTGCCGAACACGTCGCTGAAGTTCGTCTTCCGCCAGGTCGAGCTCGAGGTCGAGAATCCCGACACCGCGTTCACGCGCGCGTGCGCGGGCGACGAGCGCTTGTCGATCCCCGTCAAGCACACGACCGGGCGCTTCTATTCGCCAAACCCAGTCCACGTGGTGCTCCGCTACGCCCCCGGTCAGAACCCGAACGGCTCCCAGGACGACATCGCCGGGATCTGCAACGAGGAAGGGAACGTGTTCGGGCTGATGCCGCACCCCGAGCACGCAGTCGACCCGCTCACCGGATCGACGGACGGGCTGAAGATCTTCGAGTCGATCCGAGCGCATGTCACCGACCGCGTCTCCGTCTAGGCACCGCCAGCTCGGGCTAACCGACCACGAGTACGAGCTGATCCTCGAGCGGCTCGAGCGCGAGCCGAACGACGTCGAGCTCGCGATGCTGTCGCTGATGTGGTCCGAGCACTGCGCCTACAAGCACTCGCGGAAGCTCTTGCGGACGCTCCCGACCGACGGCCCGCACGTGCTGCTCGGCCCGGGCGAGAACGCCGGCGCGGTCGACGTCGGCGACGGACTCGCGGTCGCGTTCAAGGTCGAGTCCCACAACCACCCGAGCGCGGTCGAGCCGTTCCAGGGCGCCGCGACCGGGGTCGGGGGGATCCTGCGCGACGTGTTCGCGGTCGGGGCGCGCCCGATCGCCGTGCTCGACTCGCTGCGGTTCGGCGAGCCCGCGACCTCTGAGCGCTCCCGCTACCTGCTCGACCAGGCCGTCGCAGGCATCGGCCACTACGGCAACTCGATCGGCGTCCCGACCGTCGGTGGCGAGATCTATTTCGAACGGAGCTACGAGCAGAACTGCCTGGTCAACGCGATGTGCCTCGGGATCGCCCCCCACGAGCGGCTGACGCGGAGCGCTGCGGCCGGCCCGGGCAACGTACTCGTGCTGCTCGGCGCGATGACCGGGCGCGACGGGATCGGCGGCGCCTCGGTGCTCGCCAGCGCCGAGCTCGGCGAGGGCGACGAGGCCAAGCGCCCGTCCGTCCAGATCGGCGATCCATTCGCCGAGAAGAAGCTGCTCGAGTGCTGCCTCGACCTGCTCGATCGCGGCCTGCTGGCCTCGCTCCAGGACCTCGGCGCCGCCGGCCTCACCTCGTCGTCCTCGGAGATGGCGAGCAAGGGTGGCGTCGGCCTCGACATCGATGTCTCCCGGGTGCCGCTGCGGGAGCCGGGGATGGAGCCGTTCGAGATCATGGTCTCGGAGTCGCAGGAGCGGATGCTGTGCGTGGTCGAGCCCGACCGGGTCGCCGACGTGCTCGCCGTCTGCGAGCGGTGGGAGGTGCTGGCGAGCGAGATCGGGACGGTCACCGCCGGCGATCGCCTGCGCGTGCTCGAGCGAGGTGCGGTCGTGGGTGACCTGCCGGTGCATGTGCTGGTCGACGACTGCCCCCTGTACGACCTCGACCCCGCCCCGCCCTCGGACGATGCCCCGATTTACGGTGCATCGGGGTTGGTGGAAGCGGGCGCGGAGGTGCTCTCGGGGGACGAGACCCCGGGCGAGACGCTGCTCGCGCTGCTCGCCTCCCCGAACATCGCCTCCAGGCTTCCGGTGTTCGAGCAGTACGACCCGGTGGTCCAGTCGCGCACCGTGCGCCGGCCGGAGGAGGCCGACGCCGCCGTGCTCGCGCTGGCGGACGGGTCCGCGATCGCCGTCTCGATCGACGGCAACGGCCGGCGGGTCGCGTGCGATCCCCGTGCGGGCGCCGCCGAGGTCGTGTACGAGTGCGCCGCCAACCTCGCCTGCGTTGGAGCCGAGCCGCTCGGGCTGACCAACTGCCTGAACTTCGGCAATCCCGAGAAGCCGCACGTCGCCTGGCAGCTGACCGAGGCCGTCGCGGGGCTCGCGGAAGCGTGCCGCGCGCTCGAGATCCCGATCGTCGGCGGCAACGTCTCGCTCTACAACGAGGCGCCGAGCGGCCCGATCTTCCCGACGCCGGTCGTCGGGATCGTCGGCAAGCTGCCCGACGCCGCCCTCGCGGGCCACCTCGGCTTCGCCCGCGAGGGGGACGCGATCGTGCTGGTCGGCGTATTCGAGCCGTCGCTGGCAGGCTCGGAGCTATCGAAGCTCCGGGGCGAGCCACCGTCGGGCGAGCTTCCGTTCAAGGACGTGCAGGCGGTCCGTGACGCGCAGGTGAAGGTCCGGGATTCGGTCCGCTCCGGGGCGCTCCATAGTGCGCATGACATCGCCGAGGGCGGTGTCGGCGTGGCGCTTGCGGAGTGCTGCGTCGCAGGTGGTCTGGGCGCGCGGGTCGAACTGCCCGAGGGGCTCGATCCATTCGCCGAGGCGCCGGGGTGCGGCTACGTCGTCTCCGGCCCCGAGGACGTTATCGGCGGCCTCGGCCTCGTACTCGGCCGCGTGGGCGGCGAGCGGCTCGAAATCGACGGCCTGCTGGACCTCGCAGTTTCCGAGATGGCGCGCGCCCGCGACGGTGGCCTCCGGCGGTTCGTGTAATACCCGCTGCTAGCCTTGAATTCCAGCTTCCGGCGACAGCCGCAGCTATGCCTCCTGTGAACGATCATCGTGACGGACCGCGCGACGAGTGCGGCGTCTTCGGCATCTACGCGCCGGAGCACGACGTCGCCAGGCTCGCCTATTTCGCGCTCTTTGCGCTCCAGCACCGCGGCCAAGAGTCCGCGGGGATCGCGACTGCGCACCGCGGCGGCAGCATCATGGCGATTCGCGACCAGGGCCTCGTCGCACAGGTCTTCAATGACCATATGCTGCGCTCGCTGGTCGGCGACATGGCGATCGGCCACGTCCGGTACTCGACGACCGGGTCCTCCGAATGGGAGAACGCCCAGCCGATCGTCCGCGACGACCGCCGCACGCTCGCGCTCGCTCACAACGGCAACCTGATCAACGCGGTCGAGCTCCACGCCGAGCTGCGCGGCGCCGAGGTTCCGTTCAGCTCGACCTCGGACTCGGAGATCATCGCGGCGCTGCTCGCGACCCATCCGGCGGAGAAGATCGAGGATGCCGTGGCCGACGTGGTCCCGCGGCTGAAGGGCGCGTTTTCGACGGTCGTTATGACCGACGAGGCGGTGGTCGCGTTCCGCGACCCGGCCGGCGTGCGCCCGCTCGTGCTCGGGATGATCGAGGAGCCCGGCGGCACCGCCTCCTACTGCGTGGCGAGCGAGTCGTGCGCGTTCGACCTGATCGGCGCGCGCTATCTGCGCGACGTCCAGCCAGGCGAGATGGTGACGTTGACGCGGGGCGGGTTCCGCTCGAAGATCGTCGCCGAGTCCGACCGGCACGCGTTCTGCGTGTTCGAGTACATCTACTTCGCCCGGCCGGACTCGAAGATGGCCGGCACGGTCCTGCAGGTCGCACGCGCGAAGATGGGCGAGATTCTCTGGCGCGAGGCCCCTGTCGATGCCGACCTGGTGATCCCTGTGCCCGACTCGGGCAACGCCGCCGCGCGGGGGCTGGCGCGCGCGGCCGGGCTGCCGCAGGACGACGGCTTCATCAAGAACCGGTATGTCGCGCGGACGTTCATCCAGCCGGGTCAGGAGCTCCGCCGCCAGGGGCTGCGGCTGAAGTTCAACCCGCTGCGCGAGGTGGTCGAGGGCAAGCGGCTGATCGTGGTCGACGACTCGATCGTCCGCGGGAACACGATGCCCGGGATCGTCCAGATGCTCCGCGAGGTAGGCGCCGCCGAGGTCCACCTGCGGATCTCCTCGCCGCCGATCAAGAACCCGTGCCACTACGGGATCGACATGTCCACGCGCGAGGAGATGATCGCCCACGGCCGGACCGTCGAGGAGATCGCCGCTCAGCTGGGCGCCGACTCACTCCACTATCTCTCTCTGGACGGCGTCTACGAGGCCGTCGGCGCGGACCGGGCCTCGCACTGCGACGCGTGCTTCAGCGGCCGGTACCCGCTCGACGGCACCGACTCAGCCAACGGCAAGCACGCGCTCGAGTCCGAGCTGCCGCTGGTCCGCGCTTGAACGTCGCCGTACTGGCGTCTGGGGAGGGGACGAACCTCCAGGCGCTGCTTGATCGTGTGCACGGGCGGGACGGGGTATCCGTTGTCGCGGTCGCGTCGGACAAGCCCGGCGCACGGGCGCTCGCGCGGGCGCGGTCGGCTGGGGTCTTGACCGAGGTGTTCCCGCGGGACGGCTTCTCTGACCGGGCCGAGCGTGACTCGGCGATGGCGGCGTGGCTGGCGGATCACGGGGTCGAGCTGGTCGTGCTTGCCGGCTACATGCAGCTGCTCTCCAGTGATTTCGTCAAGCGGTTCGAGCGGCGGGTGATCAACGTCCATCCTGCGCTGCTGCCGGCGTTCCCGGGGCTGGGCGCGGTCGAGCAGGCGCTCGAGTACGGGGTCAAGGTCTTCGGGGTGACGGTCCACTTCGTCGACGACGGCGTCGACACGGGCCCGGTGATCCTCCAGCGCGCGATCGAGATCCCAGATCCGGCCTCGCCGGATGAGGTGCTGACGGCGCTACACAAGGTCGAGCACGAGCTGCTGCCGGAGGCGGTGCGGCTGATCGCGGCCGGCGCCGTTCGGCTCGATCCGGGCAATCCGCGGCGTGTCTTGATCGAGCGCTAGAGTCGGGCGCGATTGATTCGGACCCCACCCACCCCCGAGTCGCTGAGCCGGTTCGAGCCGACCGCCTCTGAGAATGTGAGGGTCGCCCGGGCGTTGCTGTCGGTGTCCGACAAGACCGGGCTCGTCGAGTTCGCGCGCGGGCTGGCGGAGCTGGGGGTCGAGATCGTCTCGACGGGCGGGACCTCTCGGGAGCTGGCCACCGCCGGTGTCGAGGTCCGCGAGGTGTCCGATTTGACCGGCTTCCCGGAGATCATGGACGGCCGCGTCAAGACGCTCCATCCGAAGCTGCACGCGGCCCTGCTCGCGGTCCGCGACGATCCCGCCCACCTGCAGGCCGCCGAGGAGCACGACGTCGAGCTGATCGACCTCGTGTGCGTGAACCTGTACCCGTTCGAGCGGACCGTCGCGCGCGAGGGGGTTTCCGACGCCGAGGCGATCGAGAACATCGACATCGGCGGCCCGACGATGATCCGCGCGGCGGCGAAGAACTTCGCGTTCGTCGCTCCGGTCGTCAGCCCCGAGGCCTACGACGCGGTGCTCGCCGAGCTGCGCGAGTCAGACCGCCGGCTGTCGCCCGCGACGCGCGAGTCGCTCGCGGCCGAGGCGTTCGCGTACACGGCGCGGTACGACACCGCGATCGCGCGGTGGTTCCAGGAGCGTCGCGAGGGCTTCCCGTCGCTGATGGTCCGAGCGTTCGAGCGGATGCTCGACCTTCCGTACGGCGAGAACCCGCACCAGCGGGCGGCCTACTACTCGCAGGTCGGCGCCCGTGCCCACCTGCTGTCGAACGTCTCCCAGCTCGGGGGCAAGCAGCTGTCCTTCAACAACCTGCTCGACCTCGACTCGGCGCGGTCGCTGATCGCCGACCTCGAAGGCGACGCGTGCGTGATCGTCAAGCACAACAACCCCTGCGGCGCGGCTGTCGCGGGGACGCCCCTCGAGGCCTATCAGCGCGCGTTCGAATGCGACCCGGTGTCCGCGTACGGTGGCGTGATCTGCTTCAACCGCCGGGTGTACCGCGAGCTGGCGGAGGCCTTGGTGGGGCAGTTCATCGAGGTGCTGTTCGCGCCGGGCTACGACGAGGACGCACTCGAGGTCCTCGCGACCAAACGCAACATGCGTGTGCTCGACGCCCACGGCGACCACGAGCCCCACGTGCTCGAGTCGGATCTGCGCCAGGTGATGGGCGGGATGCTGGTCGAGGACGCCGACGACGTCTCCGAGGGGCGCGACTCGATGCAGGTCGTCAGCGCCCGACAGCCGAGCGACGCCGAATGGGACGAGCTGCTGTTCGCGTGGAAGGTGTGCCGCCACGTCCGCTCGAACGCGATCGTCGTCTCACGGGACCAGGCCACGCTCGGGATCGGGGCGGGCCAGATGAGCCGAGTCGACTCGGTGCGGCTCGCCTTGGACAAGGCGCGAGTGGGGCTCGAAGGTTCCGCGCTCGCATCAGACGCGTTCTTCCCGTTCGCCGACGGGCCCGAGCTGGGGATGGAGGCCGGCGTGACCTCGATCATCCAGCCCGGCGGCTCGATCCGCGACCAGGACGTGATCGACGCCGTCGACGCCGCCGGCGCGGCGATGGTGTTCACCGGCCGGCGCCACTTCCGACATTGAGCTTCCTGCGGCTCGGAGGCGACCCGCCCTCGCCGTTCGAGAGCCCGTACGCGTTCAGCCGCGTGGTCCAGGCCGGGGGCGTCGTCGTCGTCGGCGGCACGACGTCGGTCGACGTCGACGGCGTCGTGATCGGCGACACGCCCTACGAGCAGACGGTCGAGATCCTGCGCAAGGTCGCGCACGAGCTCGGCCGGGTGCACGCCTCGCTGGACCTAGTCGTCCAATCGCGCGTCTACGTGACCGACATCTCCCGCGCCGACGAGGTCGGCCGCGCCCACGCCGAGGCGTTCGGCGACGCCCGGCCGGCGATGACGATGGTCGAGGTCAGCGCCCTGATCGACCCTCGGATGCTGGTCGAGATCGAGGTGCTGGCGGTGGTCGGGGAGGATTAGGCGGGGGGGCGGGCACAGCATCGCTTCCCGTTCGGACAGAACATATGTTCGTACGCCATGGGCCGCCCGAGAGTCGAACTCGGATCTCAAGGCTTAAAAGGCCTGTGCGTTACCGTTACGCCAGCGGCCCCGATGCCAGCATAGAAGCTGGTTTTGGGCGTTCGGACAGTCCGAACAACCCCTTGGCCCGCGACGCCCGGGGAGCGAACATCGCGTCCTCTTGAGCTCGGAGCGCTATCAGAAGGGTCTCGAATACCTTCACGCCGCCCAGGGCGATGAGGTCGCTGATCAGGTCGAGGGCTCGCTGCGGGAGATCAGTGAGAGCTACGCCGATTTCTCGATCGCCTCGACCTACGGCGAGGTGTTCCAGCGTGATGGGCTCGAGCTGCGGCTCCGGCAGCTGGTCACGATCACGATCCTGGCGACGCTCGGCGGCTGCGAGCGCCAGCTCCGTCTCCACATACGTGCCGGGCTCCGGCTGGGCCTTACGGCGGACGAGATCGTCGAGACGATCATCCAGGTGGCGGCTTACGCGGGTGCGCCTCGGGCCAGTAACGCGGTCCGCCTCGCCAGCGAGGTGTTCGCCGCCGAGGGAGTCCAGCCGCGCTGACGGCCGCCCGCCGCCGCGGCCCGCCGGCGACCTACGTCGACCGCTCCAGAACCCCGTCCCAGCCTCTGAATACGTCGGCCCACTGCGGGTCGTGCCGGAGCGCCGCGACCGCCCCGCCGTCGACGCGCAGGTCGCAGCCGGAGATGTAGGCGCCCGCGGACGAGGTCAGGAACTCGACGATCGCCGCGAGCTCCTCCGGCCGTCCCGGCCGACCGTCGATGGCCGTCGCGACCGCGTGATTGGCGGCGTTCGAGGACAGCCCCTGGCGTCCCATCGGGGTGTCGAAGTTGCCGGGCGAGACCGAGACGAGCCGGGCGCCGCGGCGGGTCCACTCGGAGCTTCGGACCTCGCACTCGACGATCACGCCCCGCTTGGCGACCGCGTAGGCGACCACCGGGTCGTCCACGTCGAATCTAGGCCGTAGCGCGTTCCATAGCCCGGGACCGCGGTGCTCGCGCAGGACCGAGTCCAACTCCTCAAAGTGAGTGAGGCGATGGCCGCCGATCGAAGCCAGACAGACGGCTGCCGTCCCTCTTTCGGCCAGCGGGCCGAACGCGTCGAGCACGTGGACGGTGCCGCCGTAGTTGACGTCGAAGATCGTCCGGCCTGGCGCACCGGGGTCCCAGACGCCGGCGGTGTGGACCAAGGCCCGAAGGCGACCGAGCCGGGTGCAGCGGGTCGCCAACGCCGTCACGGCATCCCGGTCGCTGACGTCGCACTCGGCCCGATCCGCGACCAGCCCCTCGGACTGCAGCGCCGATAACGCCCTCTCGAGAAGGGCTTGGTCGCGGTCGGCGAGCATGACCGGGCCGTAGGCCGCCAGCCTTCGGGCGCAGGCCACCCCCAATCCGCCCGCGCCGCCGGTGATCACCGCGAGGTCCGCAGGAGCCACACGAAGAGGGTAGGCAGCGCGATAACCCGGCGTCAAGTTCTTGCCCTTTCGGTAGCCTCTGGACACCCGTGAGACCTAGAGGCGGTGGTTGCCAATGAAGGACCTGTTCTCCTACGAGGGCAAGCGGGTCCTGGTCGGGGGGTGCGCGTCTGGGATCGGAGCGGCGACGGCACGGGGTGCGCTCGAGCTCGGCGCGACCGTCGTGGGTCTCGATCTCATCGAGCCGACCGTCGGTGTCGACGACTTCGTCGCCGCGGATCTCGGCGACCCCGCCTCGGTGCGCCGTGCGCTGACGGCGCTGAACGACCCCTTCGACGTGGTGCTCCTGTGCAGCGGCATCTCCGACGGGAAGGGGCTCGGTGGCGAACGGGTCATCACGACCAACTTCATCGGGACGCGTGAGCTGCTGGAGGACCTCATCGCTCGGATGGCGCCGGGCGCGGCGATCGGCCTGATCGCCTCGTTGGCGGCGGTCGACGTCGAGGCGCGCTGGGATGAGGTCGGGGAGTTCCTGGCCCAGGCGAGCTGGGAGGAGGCAGTGCAGTGGTGCCGGAGCCGCGGGCAGCTGCTGGCTCCGGGCGAGGCGTATCCGTTCTCAAAGCTTGCGATCACCGGTTATGTCCTGCGCAATGCCGCGCCCCTTGCGCGCCGGGGGATCCGGATCAACTGCATCTCGCCCTCGCCGGTACTGACGCCGTTCCTGAACGACACGCGGCGGATGCCCGGCGCCGAGGAGGCGCTGGCCCGGTTCCCGATCCCGCTCGGAAGACACTCGGAGCCCGAGGAGCAGGCGGCGGTGCTGCTGTTCCTGGGGTCCAATGCCGCCAGCTTCGTGACCGGGCAGAACGTCTGGACGGACGGCGGCTACTCAGCTGCGGTCACCGCGGGCGATGCGCTCCCGGTCGTCGGCCGCAAGGCACTGAACACCGCCTGACCCCCTGGCGGCCGACCTACAATTGACGACAGGCCCCCATGGTCTAGCGGCCTAGGACGCCTGCCTTTCACGCAGGAGATCGCCGGTTCGAATCCGGCTGGGGGTACTGGTCAATATCCCTGCTCGTGGGCGGATCCACGGATGTCCTGGTGTGCGCCGAGTCGCAATCGATCCTTGCGCAGCCGCCGGCTTCACCTGCGGTTTCGAGCGACGCCGGTGAGCCGGGCGGGACGGCCCGCCGGGGTTAACCCTAGCCCGAGTTGTCGGGCGGGTCCGGGATGTTCGCGCAGTCGAGCAGGTCAGCAGGGTTCCCGGTGACCTTGTAGGGATCGGGGTAAAAGTGGAGCGTGAGTTTGCCGTAGAAGCCTCCAGCCGGATCCGAGGGCAGGTACCTGAACCCGTTGCGCGGCGAGTAGAACTCGAGCTTGTTGAGCCCGAGCCCGCCCTGGTCGACCGGGTTGAACAGCTCGTCGGTGATCGTGCTGGGGATGCCGGGGATGCGGGCGTCGTGGACGTGGCCCGTCGCGTGCACTTGGGCTACGGCGATGAGCGGAGCCCAATATGTGGTGGCGCGGTCCGGGTCGGGATTGCTGAGCGCTGCTGGGAACCGCGCGACGAACTGCGCGCCGTCGGCCTGGTCGGCGAACAGGTGCTTGTTGACTGCAAACAAACCGCCGTCGCAGTACCAGTTCCGCGCGTTGTCTATCTGCTTGACGGGGCCACCGCCTGAGGCTGGATCTGCTTGGCCGAGGTCGTACATCACCGGGTAGGCGAGCGACACCAGCCGCTCGTAGATCGTCTGCTTGGCAGCTCGGATGAGCCCGTCGCGGGACTGACCCACGTTGCCCAGGCGCCAGTCGAACTCCCCGGGACCCGGCTGGGCGTCGACCTTGCTCGCGACGGCGGTCAGCTTGCCGTAGTCGCTCACGATCAGCCGGCCGAGGTCGTCGAGGTGGTCGCCCGCCTGTTGGTAGCGGTCCGCGAGCTCGACGCCGAGCTTGCTGGCCGCGGTCGTGACCTGCGGGCCGATGAGATTGGGCGACGCGTCTTCCTTTGTGAAGTAGGCGGCCAACGAGAACGCGGCCGACAGAGAGGAGAAGACCGATGGGTACGGGGTTGTCGGCGTGGGAAAGAGGATCTGGCCGATCATGGCGAGGTTGTTCGAGGTCGTGTTGTCCGCGGGAGGCGGTTTCACCGCATCGTTGATCGTCTGCGAGATCTCGGTGAGGTTGGCCAGTGCGGCCACGCCGGTGGCTCCGAACGGCTGCTGGAGACCGAGCGGGCCGAAGTATTGCGTCACCTTCGCGACCATCGAGACCTCCCCGCGCAGCTGCATCCGGATGCCCTCGCATTCGGTCACGGTGAAGCCGTTGGGCGTCCCGGCGCACATTGTCGGGTCGTTCAGGTCGCCTTGGATCGACGCCCAGTTCGCGTCGTAGTTCTGGTAGTAGCTCTTGCGGATGTCGCACACCGGCGCCGCCGCGGAGCACAGGCCCGTCACGTCGGGGCCACCGAGGAACTTCTGCACCGCCTGCGCCGGGCCGGGAGCGATCACAGCTCCCGTTGTGTCCTTGAACGCCGGGAAGGGCTGCGGCGCCTGGTTGGCGATATGGATCAGCTCGGTGTTGACCGTCGACTGCCCGTCGCTGCGCGGCGGGGCGGCGAGCATCGGCTCGTAGCCGCCGTCGCGCGCGCGCATCAGCACCCCGCTGAGCCGGCCCGGGACGCCGTTGAGCGAGGAGCTCGCCTCGGCGGGCGGCGCGGTTTCGTTCACGCGGCCGACGAACGCGTAGGGCCCCTTGCGGTTGGGATCCTCGCCGTTCAGCCCACGCGGATCGACCGCGTTCATCGCGTCGAACACCTGGCGCGTCCCGCCCAGGCGCTCGACCTGCTGCGCCACCTGATCCCACGGGCCGTCGTTGCCGTGGGGAGCGCCGAACGCCTGGAGGAAGACCAACGGCTTGTCGGGGTCATTGGCAGCATTTGCCAGATCGGTGGCCAGCCGCTGAACCTGATCGGGCCGCTCCGCGTTCGCGACCCGGACGCCCAACACCTGCGTCGGGGCGTTCGTGACGAAGACCGCCTGGTCAATCGGCTCGAGCCTGTTCGCGTCCAGCACGACAAGATGGAACCCCGACACTCCGCCGCCGGGGTTCGGCTGCGTGTAGGTCTTCTGCCCAATCCGGATCGTGAGCTGGGCAGGCGAAGCGTTCGTTCCGGTCTGACTGGCCTCGGTGTCGAAATCGACGGGGTCGGTGAACACGAAGTCGTACTTCCCGGTGACGCCGTTCAGCCGCAGAGACGCTGACAGTCCTGTGCGCGTGTTGTTGCGAGTAACGAAGGCAGATTCGGCGGGCGCTCCCGCGACTCCGACCGCCGACACGTGAATGCGATACGACTCCTGTGAGTCAGCCAGCGGCCGGCCGCCGATTTTTTGCAGCAGCTTGTTGAACTCGCTGACGTTGAGCTCCTGCTCGGAGGGGGCGTACCAGTTGAGCACGACGAGATGGTCCAGTGACCCGGTGTTTCCGTCGATGATCGCGCCGATCTTCTCCATGCCCGCAACGTCGGCGTCGACGGATCCGCTGGCGGTGAGCTCGAGCGTCTGGCGATCGAGCACCACATAGTTCAAGGTACCGTCGGGTGAGCATCCAGCGTCGTTGCAGGATTGGTCGGCGCCGGGCACCGGCTGGCCGTCAAGCTGCACGCTGCCCTCCCGCGTCTCGAGCCGAACGCCGGCCGGCGGGATGTCCGGCAGCACGGTGACGGTGGCGGTGTCATTGGACACGCCGGTGGCGTCGGACACGCCGGTGGCGGCGGCGTCCTGCGCCCCTAGGTCGCTGGTCGGCCGCGGGCGCGTGCCGCGCACGGACACGCGGACCTCGTAGCGGCCGGGGCGGTTGGGCGCCAGGGTGGGCTGTCTGCCCGAGGCGTCGCGCAGCCGGGCGTTCGAGCCCTTCGGGGCGGTGAGGATCGTCCAGCGGAACGAACGCCCGGTCCACCCTGGCGGCAGCTTGGTGGCGCGGCCGTTGAGCTCGGCGGTGTCGCCCTGCGTGATCGTGCGGTCCCCGCCGGCGCTCGCGATCGGCGCGTCGCGATCGATGTACAGAGTGCGCGACTCGAGGTCGTAGCTGCTCTGGCGCTTGTAGGGGTGCGTCTTGTCGACGAGAATCTGGACGAGGTTTGACCCGAAGCGCAGGCCATCGTCCGCGCCCAATTGCGCGAGCACCTCATGCCCCTGCTGCGAGAACGCCCCGTCGACGCGCCGGCCGTTGAGATACACGCGTGTGCGGGCACCGTCCGCGACGGTGAACGTCGCCCGGACATGCGTACCGGTCGTCTCGCGCACGCCTACCTGAAGGGGTGCCGTCGGTGTATCGGTGCGGAAACCCGTCAGCCGCAGCAGGCTGTCATCGCGCCGCGCGACGACAAACCGGACGTGGCCGGTCGCGACGCGGCCATCCCGACCCGTGGCCTTGGCGAATGCATCGTTATACCCGTAATGGAGGTGCGGACCGAAGCTCAGCAGCGCGCCGTAGTCGCCCCCCGGCCCCGGCCGCAGCCTGCTGGTCACGTCCACCCCGTCGACGTCGACCTTCGTCAGCCGGGAGCCGGCCCGGAGGTGGACGATCACCCGGATCGGCCCCGTCCCCTTTTGGACCAGCGTGTCGCCCGTGGGCCGCACGAACGTGACGAGCTTCGCCCCCGACGCGCTCTGGACGCCGGCCGCCGCGGTCGACCCCGCCGACGACGCGCCCGCTCCGACGGTGATCAGCAAGACCGCGGCGACCGCCGCGGCGACGCCGGCCGACACCCTTCTGTCCACACCCATGGCCATCCCCGATCGCTCGCGCCCCCGACGGAATTAACGGAAACCTCACACAGATGGAACCGATCGAAAAGCGCCACCCAAGCCCCGGTCAGCGCATCCATGCGAACCTAGGAAAGCGAATATACCGCGGCGGGGGCGCGCCTACAAGAACGCTCTGGCGAACTCTGACCTTCCGTTGCCGATGATCGGCTCGCCGGGCTGACCCGTCAACCGTCGGGAATGCCGGCGTGGCCTTTCAGCATGAGATCGCCGGTTCGAATCCGGCTGGGGGTACTCACACCGGCGGGGCGTACTACCCCGCGGCGCCGGGGGAAATTACGGAGTCCGTCCCACCATTAATCCGGAAGCGCCGATAGGCCCAGGGTGCAAGGCTCGCGCAATGTCGCCTTTCGACATGCTCTCGCTTCGTCAGCGGGTCAAGCGGCTCGGCAGGCTCGCGTTCGCGCTGATCGGGTTGACGGTGGTCATGCTCGGCGTGGCCGTGCTGATCGCGAGCGGAGTCGGACCGACACACATCATCGGCGAGCTTCCGGTCGGGTCCCGCGACGAGATCCCCGCGGTGCCGCTGATTGTGGCCGCGGTCGCCGGGATCGCGAGCTTCTTTGTCCTGCTCGCCGCGCTCCACACGGCGGCGGCGATGCGAGTGCTGTCGCGCGACCGACGGATTCCCCGGCCGATGTCACCGAAGGCTCGTGGGCTCCGCAATCTCGTGTTGATGCCGCTGGCTCCGCGCTCGCAACTGCTTGTCAAAGACCCGGCGGGGGCGGAAAGCATGCTCGTGGCGATCGCAAAGCCCGCAAGGACCGGACTGCGGCTTACCGTGCTGGTGCCCGCGCACGACGAGAGCGTCACGATCGCAGCCACGTTGCAGTCGCTGTGGGGTCAGACGCGGCCGCCGGACAAGGTGATCGTGGTGGCCGACAACTGCACCGACGACACGGCCGAGATCGCTCGCCGCGAGGGCGCCGCGGTATTCACTACGGTCGGCAACAGTGACAAGAAGGCCGGCGCCTTGAACCAGGCCCTAAGCGAGATGTTTCCGCTTATCGACGAATTCGACGTCGCGATGATCATGGATGCCGACTCGGTGATCGTCCCCGGGTTCCTCGAGACGGCGATGGGGCGACTCGAGGCGGACCCGGACCTGATCGCGGTTGGCGGCGTCTTCGGCGGCGAGGACGGAGGCGGACTGGTGGGCGAGTTGCAGCGCAACGAGTACACCCGCTACCAACGCCAGATCGCTCGCCGCCGCGGCAGGGTGTTCGTGCTCACCGGCACCGCCTCGCTGTTTCGCACCTACGCGCTGAAGGCGGTCGCCGACTCTCGCGGCAGTCTCATTCCAGGCGATCCCGGCAACGTCTACGACACGCTTGCGATGACGGAGGACAACGAGATGACCCTGGCGTTGAGGTCGCTCGGCGCGAAGATGGTCTCGCCGATGGAGTGTCGCGTCGTCACCGAAGTGATGCCGAACCTGTCGGCACTGTGGCGGCAGCGGTTGCGCTGGCAGCGGGGAGCGCTCGAGAACATCGGTGCATACGGGCTGACCCGCGCGACCCTCCGGTACTGGTGGCAGCAGCTCGGGATCGGCTACGGCACGATCGCGCTCAACGCGTACCTGTTGCTGATGCTCGTCACGTTCCTCGCGGCCGATGGCGTCGAGATCGTCTGGCTCTGGGCGGCGATCGGCATGATCTTTGTAGTCGAACGGGTGGTCACCGTCTGGCCGGCCGGTTGGCGCGGCAGATTGCTCGCCGCCCCGCTCGTCATCGAGATCGGCTACGACCTCGTCCTTCAGGCGGTCTACGTCAAGTCACTGATCGACATCGCCACCGGCCGCGCTTCGGGCTGGAACTACGTCCCCAGAGAGGCGGTCGCGACGCAATGACGATTCAAGCCGGCATCCTGTTCTCGAGCCACCTGCTGCAGTCCGGCTGGTTCCGCGGGCTCGCGGCGTTCGTCGCGATCAACACGATCATCTACGCGATCCTCGCGATCTCCAAGCTGCTTCCGCGGCGTCGCGCCTGAGCAGGGTCTGACCAGGGTCGCCAGCGGCGCGAGTGCACTCCCGCTTGACCCGCAGCGCACGCCGCACAACCCCCGAACCGCGGAAGGGGTAGAACACCCGGTATGACCATCCGCGACACCCCCCCGTTCCGTGCCGACCACGTCGGCAGCCTGCTGCGCCCGCCGGAGCTGCTGAAGGCACGAGACGATCATGCCGCCGGGCGGATCGACGACGACGCACTTCGCGAAGCCGAGGACGCCGCGATCCGCGACGTCGTGAAGCTCCAGCGCGACGTTGGCCTGCGATCGGTCACCGACGGCGAGTTCCGCCGGGCGTCCTGGCACATGGACTTCATCTACTCGCTCGACGGGATCACGACGGCGCCCGGCGACCTGAAGGTGCAGTTCCACAACGAGCAGGGCGACATCGAGTTCACGCCGGCGGCGATGAAGGTCGACTCGAAGCTCGGCGTGAAGGAGACGATCTTCGGAGACGCGTTCGAGTTCCTGGAGAGCTGCGCGTCCGCAGAGCAGACGCCTAAGCTCACGATCCCGTCGCCGAGCATGGTCCACTACCGCGGCGGCGCCGCGGCGCTCAACCCGGACGTCTACCCGGACATCCACTCCTTCTGGGTCGATCTCGTCGCCGCCTACCAGGAGGAGGTCCGGCGGCTCGGCGAGCTCGGGTGCACCTACCTCCAGTTCGACGACACGAGCCTCGCGTACCTCAACGACCCGAAGCAGCGCGAGTACGTCAAGGAGATCGGCGGCGACGCCGAGCACCAGCACGAGGCGTACATCCGCCACATCAACGAGGCGCTGGCCAACCGCCCCGAGGGAATGTCGGTGACGACGCACATGTGCCGCGGCAACTTCCAGTCCTCCTGGGTCGCCGAGGGCGGCTACGAGTTCGTCGCGGACGCGCTGTTCAACCAGCTCGACGTCGACGGCTTCTTCATGGAGTGGGACGACGCTCGCTCGGGCGGGTTCGAGCCGCTGCGGCTGGTGCCGAAGGGCAAGGTCGTCGTGCTCGGGCTGGTGACCACGAAGCGTGGCGAGCTCGAGGACCGGGACGCGCTCATGCGTCGGATCGAAGAGGCGTCCGGGTACGTCGACATCGAGCAGCTCTGCCTGTCGCCGCAGTGCGGCTTCTCCTCGACCGTCGAGGGGAACGCGCTCAGCGCCGAGCAGGAGGCGGACAAGCTCCGGCTGATCGTGGACGTGGCCGAGGAGGTCTGGGGCTAGCCCGGTGCCGCGGAGCCCTTCGACGTCGGAGCTGTTCGGGGGCATCTACGCGCGAGGGCCGGTCGCCGACGCGGTCGGCGACCTCGGGTGGCTGCAGGCGATGCTCGACGTAGAGGCCGCGCTCGGCGGCGAGCCGCTGCGCGCGGAGGAGTTCGACATAGCCGAGCTCGGGCGCGAGGCGGCGGACCACGCCAGCCCGGTGGTTCCGCTCGCGCGGCGGTTCCCCGACACCCACGCCGGCGCGACCTCGCAGGACATCATCGACACGGCGATGATGCTCGTCGCCAAGCGGGCGCTCGAGCCGCTGCTCGCGGACGCTCGCGGCGCGTCCGACGCCGCGGCCGCGCTGGCCGCCCAGCACCGCGACACGGCGGTGATGGGCATGACGCTGCTCCAGCCCGCGATCCCGACCTCGTTCGGGCTGATCGCGGCTGGCTGGATGACCGCAATCGATGAGGCCTCGGCGGTGCTCGGCGAGGTGCCGCTCGCGGTCCAGATGGGCGGCCCGGTCGGCACCCGCGACCCGGAGACGGCGGCGATCGTCGCCGCCAAGCTCGAGCTCGCGCAGCCGGTGCTCCCGTGGCACACCAACCGGGTGCTCCCGGCGCGGCTGGCCGGCGCGCTCGGACTGGTGGCCGGAGCACTCGGGAAGGCTGCCCGTGACGTCACGCTGTCGCCGTACCTGCGCGAGGGTGTTCCCGGCCGTGGCGGCTCCTCGGCGATGGCGCACAAGCACAATCCCGTCGCCGCCGTCTCGGTGCTCGCCTGCTCGCGCCGGGTCCCGGGGCTCGTCTCGACGATGCTTGCGTCGATGGAGCAGGAACGGGAGCGGGCTGCCGGGGCGTGGCAGGCGGAGTGGGGGACAATCACCGAGCTGCTGCGCCTGACCGGGTCGGCGGCGGCTTGGGGCAGCGACATGCTCGAGCACCTCGAGCTCGATCAGGGCGCGGCCGCCGAGGAAGCCGGCGAGTCGCCCGATCTCGGCGCCGCCGCCGAGCTCGTCGGACAGGCGCTTGAGAAACACCAACGGTGACGGAGCGGAGATGAGCGAAGATCGGTATGCGGAAGGGATGAAGGTTCGCCGCGAAGTGCTCGGCGACGAGTACGTGGATCAGGCGATCGAGCGCACCAGCGAGATGACAGCGCCGTTCCAGGACCTGGCCACCCGGTTCGCGTGGGGCTCGGTCTGGGCGCGGGAGGGCCTCGACCGCCGCACGCGCAGTGCGATCACGCTGGCACTGCTCGCGGCGCTCGGGCGCGACGCCGAGCTGGCCCTACATCTGCGCGCCGCGCGCCGCAACGGCCTCAGCAACGAGGAGATCGGAGAGGTGCTGCTGCACACCGGGGTATACGCGGGCGTTCCGGCGACCAACGCCGCGCTCGCGATCGCGCAGCGGGTGCTCGAGGAGTAGCTCTCCTCCAGTCGGGGGTTATCGATGCCGCGTTGTTGGTATCCCTAAATGCACGGGACTGGCCGCAACGATGGCTACGGATTAGGAGAGCATGGAGGCGAGACGACCCCCGGTTGGTGTGGGGCAGACGGTGCTGGAGGCGACCCATGAGGTCGTGGCTCCGGCCGAGCAGCTCCGCGCGCTCCATCAGCTAAGCGACGCAGCGCTCTCGGAGCTGGGGCTCGACGAACTGCTCGAGGAGGTGCTCGACCGGGTTCGCGACGCGCTCGGCGTCGACACGGCGGCGATTCTGCTGCTCGACCGGGCGTCCGGCGAGCTCGTCGCCCGTGCCGCCAGAGGCATCGAGGAGGAGGTCGAGCAAGGGGTTCGGGTCCCGCTCGGTACGGGGTTTGCAGGGCGGATTGCGGCCGGGCGCGTGCCGATCTTCATCCACGACGTGGGCCACGCCGACATCTGGAATCCGATTCTGCGCCAGAAGGGGATCGCCTCGCTGCTAGGCGTGCCGCTGATCGTCGAAGGCGACCTGATCGGGGTGCTCCACGTCGGGTCGCTCACCCCGCGCACGTTCGATCAGCGCGACCTCGTGGTGCTCGAATTGGCGGCCGCCAGGGTCGCCCCGGAGATAGAGCGAGCGCGGCTCTACTCAGAGCTCGAGCGCGAGCGGGAGGTCGCGGTCGCGCTGCAGCGCAACCTCCTGCCAGGACGGCTGCCCGAGGTCGTCGGTGTGCGGACTGCGGCTCGCTACCTGCCGGCACGGGCCGCAGTTGGCGGCGATTGGTACGACGTGATCGAGCTGCCGCGCGGCCTGCTTGGCATCGCGATCGGAGACGTGGTCGGCCATGGCGTCAAGGCCGCGGCGCTGATGGGTCGCCTCCGAACGGCGCTGCACGCCTACGCGCTCGAGGGCATTGCCCCCGGTCGAACGCTTGAGCTGGTGGACCGCTTCGTGATGTCGATCGGCGAGGACACGATGGCGACCGCGGCGTACGGCGTGTTCGATCCCGGATCGGGGAAGCTGACGCTCGCGACGGCCGCGCACCTCCCTCCGGTGCTGATCTCCGGTGGGAGGGCGACATTTGTAGACGTCACGCCCGTCGCGCCACTCGGGGCGTTTCCGTACACCAACTACCGGGAACGCGAGCTCGAGCTGTCGGTCGGAGACGTGCTGATGCTGTACACCGATGGTCTAATCGAGCGCCGCGGTGAGCCGCTCTCGGATGGCATGAGCGAGCTGCTTCGCGTGCTGAGCGGCGCCGGCTCTGCCGAGGAGGCGTGCGCGCAGGCGATGGCGAGCCTCGTGCCGCCCGAGGGGCTCGACGATGACCTCGCCGTCGTCGCGGTCGAGAACGTCGCGGCCCCGGACGAGCTCCGGCTCGAGCTGCCGGCGACGCCCGCGGTCCTTTCGCGCGTCAGACATATCCTTCGCCGGTGGCTGCAGACGAAGGGCGCCGATGAGGTCACGGTGACCGAGGTTGTGCTCGCGGTCAACGAGGCGTGCGCGAACGCGATCGAGCACGCATATCCGCCCGGGCCGGCGGGATTCGAGCTGAGCGCCCGCGAGGCCGACGGTGAGCTGACGATCGCCGTCCGCGACCGAGGCCAGTGGCGAGAGCCGCAGGAGCCCGGCCGGGGGCACGGCTCCGGGATCATGTCCGCAGCGATGACCGACGTGCGCGTCAACCGATCGGACGAAGGAACCGAGGTGCTGATGCGCCGGATGCTCGCCGGGCGATGAAGCTCGCCGATCTCGAAGTCTCCAAGGACGGAGACGTGGTGCTCGCCCGGATCGTCGGCGAGGTCGATATGTCGAACGCCGACGAACTGCGGGCCGCGCTCGTGGCAGCCGTTCCTGCGGAGGCGCCCGGGATCGTCCTCGACCTGTCCGGTGTCGACTACCTCGACAGCGCTGGGATCCGGATGATCTACCACCTCAGCGAGTCCCTTCAGGCTCGCCGCCAGGTGCTGCAGGTCGTGATTCCCGAGGGCTCGATGGTCGCCGACGTCCTCCGCCTCGCGGGCGTCGCCGACTATGTTGGCGCGATCGAGACGGTCGACGACGCGCTCACCCGCTTTCGGACGCACTGATGGGCTCGTCCCCCGCGCGGGCGCGGCCCGGCCCGGTCGGGTGTCTTGCGCCGCAGCGGGCGCCGAGCTAAGCTCGCCTCCAAGGTTGGGAGTCGAAAGGGGCCTCCGTGTATCGGGTTCGGATGGTTCGCACCGCGGCACTTGCGGTGCTGGTGATCGGGTTGGTGTGGGTATCGGACGCGTCGGCGATCATCCGCCACGTCGAGACTGGAGCGACGGTCTCCTACCAGCCGCTGCGTGGTGCCGCTCGCCCGTTCGATGCGGCGTTCACGAACCTGGAGTACAGCGGCGGCCCGATCATGCCGGCCAACACGAACTACACGTTCTACTGGAGTCCTTCCGGCCTGTCGGCCTACCCCACCGGATACACCTCGGGGATCAATCAGTACCTGACCGACCTCGGCCACGACAGCGGTGGCCACCAGAACGTCGACTCGGTATCGGCCCAATACAACGATTCCTCGGGGATGTTCTCCGCCTACAAGTCCCACTTTGGCGGCCAGATCGTCGACACGGATCCGTATCCGAGCAGTCAGTGCCCGGTGGCGCCGCCAACCACCCATTGCTTCACCGACGCGCAGATCCAGACCGAGATCGGCAGCTACCTGAACGCCCACGGGCTGCCGCGTGATCTGCGACACGAGTACTTCTTCCTCACGCCGCCCAACGTCGAGAACTGCTTCGACAACGATCCGAACGACCCCAACGGACCGTTCGGCGGCTGCTCGGCGAGCGAGGCCGTCAATCCCGTCTACTGCGCCTTTCACTCCAGCAGCCTGGCGTCGCCGATCTTCATCTACGCCGTCGACCCGTTCGTGAGCGGCAACCCCGGCTGCGACGACGGCAACCATCCCAACGGCGTCTCCGACGGCGCGCTCGAGGGCGGCCTTAGCCACGAGCACAACGAGTCGATCACCGATCCGCTGCCGAACAGCACGTGGACGGACATCGCCGATCAGACTGGCGAGATCGGCGACAAGTGCGACGGGAGTAACGGCTCGCCGCTCGGCATCCATAACGGCGCGGACTACAACCAGGTGATCAACGGCCACTTCTACTGGTACCAGGAGGAGTGGAGCAATCAGGGCACCGCATGTCTGCAGCGGTTCACGATGTCGGGCTCGCCGCCCACGGCGTCATTCAAGAGTGCCCTGCAGTCCGGCCTCACCAACAAGTTCACGGCATCCGCGTCGGCCGGCGTGACGCGGTTCAACTGGCAGTGGAACGACTCCCCGGGGCTCAACAATCCCGATGAGTCGACGAGCAGCTCCATCACACACGGTTTTGGAACGAACGCCAAGTACCTCGTCGGCCTGACTGTCTACACCAGCAACGGCACGAGCATCGGCGCCGGTGGAATCGTGGTCCCAGGTGCCACCGGGCTGCAGCCCGGGTTCGGCGTCTCACCGGCGAAGCCGCTCGTCGGCTCTCCGGTCACGTTCAAGGCCCAGCTCGGCAAGCTCGACACCGTGCCGATCCAGGATTACAGCTGGGACTTCGGCGACGGCGGATCGGCGGCCTCCACATCTGCAACCCACACGTTCACGGCCGCCGACACCTACAACGTCAGGCTGACAATGTTCTGGTCGCAGTCGGGTGGGCTCAACACAGTCGCCGGCCTGTACTCGCTCAAGGTCTCCGTGTTCCAGCCGACGTCGATCGCGGCGTCCGCGCCGTCCACGGGCAGCCGCGGAGTCGCAATACCGGCGTCGTCGATCGGCGGGGCGCTCTCGGGCGCCACATCCACCGCGACCGGCGCCGTGAGCTTCAGGGTGTTCGGGCCGCAGGCGACTGCTCCGACGAGTTGCACCACCGGCGGCGTTTCGCTCGGAGCGACGAACATCGCCGGCAACGGGACGTATCACCCGCCATCGGGGTTTAAACCGACGATCGCCGGCAAGTACTGGTGGTATGCCTCCTACGGAGGCGACGGACGTAACGCCAACTCCGCGAGCACCTGCGGCAGCGGCATGGCGTCGACCAACGTCCCCTAGAGGCGAACTCGGGTCGACGCGCGGGCGCTTGGGTCCTCGCACCGACGCTCGGGTCGATGCGCGGGCGCTCGCGCCTGGCCGCCGGCGGTCGCGCATGGCCGCTATACCATCACTCCGCTCGGGCGGTTAGCTCAGCTGGTAGAGCGCCTGCCTTACAAGCAGGAGGTCGGCGGTTCGAGCCCGTCACCGCCCACTGTCGGGAAATACCTGCAAAGGTGGGTATTCAACGCCTTCGGCCTAGACGCCGAGAGTTCGCGCGCGGCGGCCTGGGGGTGCAAATGGGGTGCACCAGGTTCTGGGTTCGTGGCGGTGGGGGCCGTCAGGCCCTCCTTTTGAGAGCGCGATCCTGGGAGGGGTTGGCAGCGCGGCCGGCGGTCGCTACTCGACGCGCTCGAGCGCGGTGAACGAGCGCTCGTCGACCTCTACGCTGGCGCGGTAGCCGAGCTCCGAGAGCTTCTCGATCAGCCGGTGCGCGTGGTCATACGCGCACGCGCGCGGATCCGCGGCCGGGTCTAGCTGCTGCTCGCGATCTTCGACGTGCTCGATCGACGCCGGATGCCCGACCGGCCCGAGCACCAGGTACGTGACGTGCGCTGGCACGTCGGCGTGCCCGATGTAGGTCGAGATCAACTCGAACGCGAGCCCGCGCTCCGACAGCACGGTGGCGATCGTCAGCACCCGGCCGCCGACGGCATCGGCGTAGGTGCCGTGCGCCTCAACGGGCTCGCCGTCGAGGCGGACGTCGAGTGGTAGCTCTCCACCCATGTTGGCCACTGGGCGACCGTAGCGCGCGTCGCGGCGTATGAGAGCTCAATTGGCGGCACGAGCGCGCGCCCCCAAAGGGCTCGTGCCGCACCAGGGGAGCGCCAGGATCAAAGCGGGGCTCCTGACCGTCACGGACAGTTGCGAGAGACTCGGAAAGAAGGCGCTGGTGCAACTTGTGCCGGCGGCATCGCGAGACTGGGATTGACGCCCTGTGCAATCAGAGGACCCCAGTCGGGGCCGCCGAAAGGTTTGCCAACCTAGCCCTCAAACGTACGATCGACTCCTGAAATAGATGGCTGCATCGGCGACAGTCGCATATATCGAGCCTGCTGTGCTCCGCTGGGCCCGCGAGTCCGCGGGGTACTCGACGCGGCGCGCGGCGGACGAGATCGGCGTCGATAGGTGGTACCTCGAATTAGTAGAGGATGGCGGTGAGCTGCTTTCCTTCGACAAGGCCGAGAAGGCCGCGGACATCTACGGCCGGTCGCTCGCATCGCTTTTCCTCCCGCGGCCGCCCGACGAAGAGCCGCAGGAGATGCAGTTCCGGCGCTTGCCTGGGACCCCAGATCCGCCCTGGGGACCCGAGGTTCAGCTGACGGCGCGAAGGGTCATGGACCGCCAGGAGATCGCGCTCGAAATCTACGAATCACTCGAGGAGTCGCCACCCTGGCTGACGGCGTCCGAGAGACTCGTCGGTGCACAGAAAGACGGGCTCCCCGCGGCGGTACGCGAGGTACTTGGCGTCTCGCGGACGGAGCAGGCAAGCTGGAGCCAGGACGAATACGCGCCGTTCCGCGGCTGGAGGGCGGCGGTTGAACGGCTCGGCGTCCTCGTGATGCAAGCCGGAGGTGTGCCCGTCGAGGAGATGCGCGGATTCGCTTCGATTGAGCCCGCCGAGGTGCCCGCGATCCTCGTCAACAACAAGGACGATCCGCGCGCACGCGCTTTCACGGTTCTACATGAGCTCGGGCACGTCGTCTTGGCGCGTAGGGGTGAGCCGGTAGGCCCGGCGACCGAGCGTTGGTGTGAGTCGTTCGCTGGTCGCGTCCTGATGCCGAGCGAGTGGCTCCGCGAGGAGTGGGAGGCCGCCGGGACGACGACGACCTTCAGCCGGGTCCGCGCAGTCGCTCGCGCGTTTCACGTAACCCCGCTCGCGGCCGCTGTTCGTATCACGCGTGCGGGTCTCGTTTCGCGCGACGAGGGGGGTGCGGTAATCGGACAGATTCAGCAGCGTGGGCGGGAGCGCGAGGACGAGGAGGACGGCGGCCGGGACGGCGGGAACTACTATCTCAACCAAATCAGTTGGTTCGGCCCGAGCTATCTCCGGCTCGTCTTCGCGGCGCTCGATAACCAGGCGGTCACGCTGCCGGCCGCTTCAAGCCTGTTGGACGGGCGAAACTGAGGTGTGCTGCCGCGAGCTGGGTCGACACTCGCTTTCGTTCTCGCGCGGGTATTAGGCGCGTGACCTCGTGGCTGCATCTCCGCCGCGGTGCGCAGGACTGAGTGCGTGACGGTCGGGGGTCGCGCCGGTTAGCGGAAGCTGGCTGAGGCGCGGAGCGTGGTCGTTGTGCCGCGTGGTTCGGCGACGGTGATCGTGAACCGCAGCGCGAGCGGTCGGCGGGCGTGCGCGTGTCTTTGTGCTCGGCGGGTGAGGCTCGCGGATGCGGTCAGGGCGGGCGGCGCGATCGCGACTCTCAGCTCACGAGCCGGTGCCTCAAGGACGATGCGCAGCCGGCCGCGGATCAGGCGCAGGTCATGCTTTGCCCCGACCGAGATTCCAGCGCGCGTAGTGCGGAACCTGAGGCCGGGCGGGA
The DNA here is from genome assembly GCA_963788565.1 of uncultured Solirubrobacterales bacterium. Classification (GTDB taxonomy): domain Bacteria; phylum Actinomycetota; class Thermoleophilia; order Solirubrobacterales; family Solirubrobacteraceae; genus Palsa-465. The sequence goes on from CAWBHJ010000007.1 coordinate 147,021, forward strand.
GCGCGATCGTGAGCGAGCGCACTCTACGCGTGCCGGTGCCGGTGTGTAGCGTGAATCGGAGCCGTGGAGCTCGCGTCTGAATGCCAGAGATGCGCATCCCGCCGACGGCCGGCGCCGCTGTCACCGTGTTCGAAGGCTTTGATCGGGGGCTTGAGCCGAGCGGATCGCTAGCGAGGACGGTGAACGTGTAGCCCTTTCCGGGGGTGAGGCCGGTGATCGTGGCGCGAGTCCTGCTGGTCTGGACGGTGCGACCGGACGGGTTTGCTCTGACCGTGTAGGTGATCGGCGAGCCGGTCGCGCGCGATCCGGTGAAGGTCACGGTAGCGGCGCGGTCGCCCGCGGTGGCGCGAACGCGCGTCGGTGTTGACGGGCCAGTTGTCACGTAGAAGTTCGGGACGCTCGGAGTCGGTGAGCTGCCCGCCGGGGTGCTGACCACGACGGCGGCTGGGCCCAGGGGCGGCGGCTGGGAGGGCGACCAGGTCGCCAGGATCTCCGAAGGGGAGACCACGCAGAAGGACTGGGCTGGGATGCCACCGAACGTGACCGAGGTAGTCCCGGAAAACCCGCTGCCGGAGATCGCCACCTGGGTGCCAAGCCCCCCTGGCGCCAGTGCGCCTGGGGTGACGCGCGTGACCGTGGGGACAGCGAACGGTGCCGTACGGTGCGCGAACGTCCAGACCGCGCCCGCACCGCCGTTAGCGAAGGACTGGTCGAGCACCGCGATGCTGCCGTCGCCCGAAAGCGCCTCGTCGCTTACCCCGCCTGACCCGACTTGTGCGCCGCTCGCGACCAGCTGCGGCTCGGCCGCCCAGCCCGCGCCCGTGTCGACGAAGCTGCCAGCAACCCCGCCGCCGCAATCGGCACCGGTCAGCAGCGCCGTGTGACCGTCGCCGCTGAGCCCCGCCCCCTCATCGAAGTGGACGTAGCGCGAGATCGCGTTGGACTGCGCGACCCAGCCTGAGCCCGAGCGGGTGAACAGCGGCACAACTGGCGTGCCGCCGATCAACGCACTGTTCCCATCCGCGGCCAACCCGCCAGTGCCGAAGAAGAAGCCGCCCCCAGGGGCGGTGATCTTTCCCCCAAGCTGAGACCACGCCTGCCCCTGACGCGTGAACACCCACGCGGCACCCGGCCCCGCGCAAGCCGTGATGCACCCCGCACCGTCGTTTGGATCGCCGATCAACCCGGTGTCACCGTTCGCCGACAGCGACGCGCTCGAGCCGAACCCGCCAATCGGGACCGCGCGATCCGCCGGGTGGCTGGTCGTCTCGTCGGTGGGTCTCAGCGGAGAACCCTGCTGCACCCAGCTTCCGGCCGAACGCACGAACGCCACGACCGCGCCGCAGTTCTCACACGTGTCGGTGCTCGCGCCAACCAGCGCCGTATCCCCGTCGGCCGACAGCGCCACGCTCGACCCAAAGCTGGTGCCGGGCGGGCCGCAGCCAGTGCAGGGAGCGGGAGCCACCAGCCCCTGGGGCGAGAGCGTCGCCTGCAAGCTCCAGCCACCCCCAGAGCGCGCGAACACGTCCACCTCACCCGACCCCGGCCCGCCGACCAGCGCCGTGCTCCCATCCGCGGAGATCGCGACCGCCGAACCGAACGACACGTTAGTTCCCCCGCCCGCCACGGGCGTCAGCTTGCCCAACTCACTCCACGCCGACCCAGTCCACTCATCCACCCACGCCGCGCCGACCCGACCACTGTCCTGAGGCCCGCCGACCACCATCGTGCGACCATCGCCCGACAACGCAACCGCCGAGCCGAACCCGGCCGCCCCAACCGCATCCGCCGGCGCGAGCTCCCCACCAACCTGCACGAACCCCGAACCCGCCCCCTGCCCCGCGGCCGCTGCCGGACTGAGACACACCATCGCGACGACCACCGCAGCCGTGACCCCCAAACAGCGAAGATGAGAAAACCGAACCCAGCTCACACACCCCAGAACGATCCAGCAAACCCCAAGTTGCGGCCGTCCCCCGCCAGCATCGATCTCCATGGCCGTCGAGCGGTCACGCTCGGGCCCACGCGGTGCGACCAAGCCCCAGACCTGGCTTCGTGATCACATACGCATCTCGCCGGCGAAGCCATGCACCCCGCTCCGCGCGGCAAGCGGCACAGTCAGAGGCGAACGGCCGCAGGAGCTAACTCGCGGGGGACGTGCCGCACTGGACGATGTCAGCGCCTTACTCCCGAAGGATCCCGCCCCAGTCCGCGGGGTCGACGTCCGCGAGAGTCTGCGAAAAGGTCCACTGATGCCCCCAGGGGTCCTCGGCGTTGTACTGACGCTCGCCGTAGATGTGGTCGGTGGGCTCCTCGAGGATCTTCGCTCCGTGGGCTCGCGCGTGCTCGCAGTGCGCCTTTGCGTCCTCCACGCGTACTAGCACCGAGTGTGTGACTGCGCCGGGACGCGGCGGTACGCGGTCGTATCGGACGTCGCCGATGATCAGCGCGCCGCCTTCCCCGACGTTCATCTGCGAGCGATGGTCCTCGCCGATCTGGAGTCGCTCGACGAAGCCGAACGCCTGACTCAGCCAACTTACCGCGGCGCGCACGTCAGGATAGATCAGCACCGGGATCGTGGTCGCGCTCGGGATCGACCGGTTCTGCAGCATGTCAGCGCAGCTTACGAGAGCGCGCGGCGCAAGTCATAGCCGTTCTGTTCTCCCTTGTCGGTCAGTCGAGCATCTTGCCCACCGCCCACAGCCACCTGCAACGCGCGCGGATCTCGGGGCTACGCGGCGGCGGGCCTTCGCCGCTGTAGACCGGACCGCAAGTGGTCATCAAAGTGGTCCGCTAAGTGGTCATCAAAGTGGTCCCCTTAGGTGACCACCTGAGCGTCGCCTGGCCCCCGCCCGCATTGGTGATTCGTCCCGTCCCCGAGTCAGACTACCCCCCCTCCACGTTGTTGCGTGCGGGTAGTCTGACTCGGGGTTTAGCTGGGTCTCGGGCGGGCGGGGTCCAGGTGAGTAATGATGCTCGCGGGGCTCCGGAGTCAGCGGATGACGGCCGGTGGGAGAGTCCGATGTGGAGAAGCAGCACGATCAACTCCTCCTCCTGCTTCATCTCGAGGACAAAGTCTGGCGAGGGTCTCCAGGAAGCGGTTCGGGATGAAGTGCCGACTGTGGTGACATCCTGTATGGCATGGAGATCCAGAAGCGGATCCTGGCGAGCGGGGCAGTGCGGTGGCGGGTCCGCTGGCGGCACGGAGGTCGTTATCGGTCCCAGACGTTCGACCGGAAGGGTGATGCGGTGACGTTCGGTGCCGAGCTCCGGCGCCGGCAGCAGCTCGGGACGCTCACCTCGATGGACATGGGCCGGGTCACGCTCGGCGAGTACGTGCTCGACACCTGGTGTGAGGCGTATGCGTCCCAGCTCTCGCCGAAGACATGGATGCACTACCGGCAACTGCTGAACAAGCACATCCTGCCGTCGCTCGGTCCGTACGAGCTGCGGTCGATCAGGCCGGAGACGATCGCGCGCTGGCAGGCGGAGCGGCTCGCTGCGGGCCATGGTCGCGTTTCGGTCCGCTATGCGCTCACCCTGCTCGGGGCGATCCTCCAGCGCGCGTTCGAGAGCGGCCTGATCCAATCGAACCCGGCGCGGGCGGTGCGGAAGGCGTCGCTGCCGCGCCGCACCGAGGTTCGTCCGCTCGCGCCGGCAACGATCGAACGGATGCGCGCCGCAAGCTCGCCTCGTGACGCGACGCTGATCAGCGTTCTGGCGTACGCCGGGCTGAGGCCCGGTGAGGCGCTGGCGCTCCAGTGGCGCGACATCCGCGAGCAGACCGTGCTTGTGGAGCGCGCGATCTCGCTCGGCGAGGAGAAGGACACGAAGACGGCCGCTCACAGAACGGTGCGTCTCCTCGAGCCGCTTGCCAGCGACCTGCGCGAATGGCGGCTGAGAAGCGGCCGGCCATCCGAGAACTCGCTGATCTTCCCGTCAGCGACTGGGACACCGTGGACGCTAGCCGCGTACCAGTCGTGGCGGCGGCGAGCTTTCAAGCGGGCGATCGAGGCAGCGGGACTGGAGCACGGCCGTCCGTACGACCTCAGGCACTCGTTCGCGTCGCTGCTACTTCACGAGGGGCGCTCGGTGATCTACGTCGCCCGTCAGCTGGGCCACGACGCGCGACTCACGCTCAGCAGCTACGGCCACGTGATCGACGAGTTCGAGGACACCCCACGGGTCGACGCGCACACGGTGATCGCCGAGGCTAGAGCGGCCGTACACAGGAGCTCCGCCGCGACCAGCTGAGGGCGACTCGCGGGAGTATGTCCGCAGCTTCCTCGCTCCGCCGGCCCGAACCGGCCCCCGTCGGCGAGGGTGCACCAGGGGTGCATCAGGTTGACTCCTGCCGTCATCTCGTGTCCTCCGGCGTCCATCACGAAAGCTCGAATTTGCAGGGATTTGGTGGACTCGGCGGGACACGAGCGGACAGCTTGATCTGCCTTACAAGCAGGAGGTCGGCGGTTCGAGCCCGTCACCGCCCATCGGAGGAAATGCCTGCCGTCCAGGCTTCAACCCAGACCTCCACCGAGACGTGGTGCAGCGCGCTGCGGCGTGGCCGGTGGGATGCTCTGCTCGTACTGGAAGATGTTGTCGGGGTCGTACTTCGCCTTGATCCTACGCAGCCGGGCGAAGTTGGATCTGAAGTAGGCGGTTTCCCAATCCAGCAGTCCGACGTTCGGCACGTTGAAGTAGGCGCCGAGTTCCTGGCCCACGGTCTGCCGCAGCGCCAGGCTGAACTCGGAGACCCAGGCCATGGCCAAGGGTTGGAGCCGCTCCTCGTGCTCTTCACCCGCCGTCTCGAAGGTATAGGGTCTTGGACCTCGAGGACCTCCCCAGCCGACGGCGATCTGGGCAAAGAAAAGCGCATCGCGATGCGCGAACGCCGTGCCCCCGGGGGGCGCGCTTCGCTTCACCGCCCCGCCGGAGCCACCCGTCATGTAGTTGCTCTGATCTGTGGGGGGCGGGGAGCCGCCTAGGATGAATTCGTTGACGACGTCGAGCGCCCGCTCGGGGAATGGCTGGCTGGCGAACTGCGAGAAAACGTACGCGTTCCCGGGCTGGGCCGCCTCCGGAGCTTGGAATCCCGCGTATATCTCGCCCCAGTTCTTGTGCTGCGTCGTGACAGTCGGCTTGCCAATCGACAGAATTGAGGCCAGCACCTCCTTTACCTGTGCCACCGATCCATTCGGGAGAGACGCGATCAGCGTCGCCCGGGTTGGGTGGAACCCGATGTCGAATCCCACACGGTTATTCTTCGTCAGCGCAGTCTGGTATGCCCTGAACAGCTTCCGCAGCGGGTATGGAGTGTCCCATTCCGCTGACAGATAGGCGACCTTCGGTGCTCGAGTCACCTGATAGGTGAGTGAGGTGATGACTCCGAAGTTGCCGTTTCCGGCCCCGCGGAGGGCAAACAGAAGGTCCGAGTTGTGGTTCAGGTCTACCTCGATCACCTTCGCGCCGCGCTCCCGCGACGCGACGACAATCTCGGCCGACATCACGTGATCGCATGCCATGCCAAGCGAGCGAGTGAAGGGGCCGAGGCCGCCGCCGAGAGTCGCGCCGATCAAGCCTACCGAGGCCGCCTCCCCGGTCGGGACCACAAGGCCGTGCCGTGCGAGCGCGGTCGTAGCCTCCAACTGGCTGATTCCGGCGCCGACCTTCGCGGTCAGGCGGGCAGGGTCGATCTGGAGCGACTTCAGCTGGCCGACGTCGATCACGAGGCCGTTGTCTACGGCATTCCACCCCTGGAGGTTGTGGCGGCCGCTCCGCACTCGAAACGCGACGTCGTTCTGCTGCGCCCAGGTGAGGGCGTTAACCACGTCCTGGGTGCGCCGGGCGAAGACAACGACCATCGGATAGTTAATGAAGAGCTGATTCCAGCCGAGGCTCGCGTCCGCGTAGTCGGAGTCGGAGGGACGGACGATTCTGCCGGTCAGCTTTGCCCTTGGCCAGTTTGCGCCGGCGGCGGATCGGGCTCGCGTTCCTATCCGAGTGCTCTGAGCAGCCGCGACGCCGGGGGCGCCTGCTGCCGCAATGCCCGGGAGCACGACCGCGCCGGCGCCAGCGGCCGCCGTCGCCTTGAGCAGGTCGCGACGAGAGACATCGTGCATGCACCCTCCTCAATGGAGTTACGTCAGTATCTCGGCTAACGGACAACCGTCGGCGTGCGCGTCGGCCAGCCCGCCCGAACCCCGGCCCAGGCCCAAGCGGGGCTGAATCACGGGGTGGGGGTACGAATGGTCGAGACGACCCCTGCGTTGTCGATCGAGGTGTACACCGGACTGCGCGGGTCGGTCCATGCGGCGAGCGCGCCGAGGCCCTGCTTGCTCAGATGCGTCAGCGCGACGTTGATCCCGCTACGGAGGTTCCGTCCGAGCGGGTAAAGCGTGGCGATCACCCGCGGCGAGGTCGAATCGGTCGCCGGGAGGCCCAGTCGACGCGCCAGCGCCGCGAACTGCGGGGTGGCCTTTTGGTTGAAGTTGTGCACGCAGTACAACAACAGGTCGGACGCTGGCGACCAGGCGCCTCCGTTCACTCCGTGCCTGAGATTGTCCGTCGCCGCCTGCGCGGCCTCCGCTGGAGACGCACCCGGCACCGTCGGGTCCCCGACCAGGGCCGGGTTGATGTGCGGAGCCTCGAATGGTCCGACCCAGACCTTGACCGTTCCCGCCTGGGGGCCTGTTTGCGGAGTCGTGACCAGGTTGGCCAGCAGGCCGGGGCGGGTCCGCGGATCGTAGTAGCCGGCGGCTAGGTTGACTCCCGAGCCGGGGCCTCCCGGCGCCACGAACGAGAACGCTTTGACCGGTCGGCGCGAGCGGTTCAGCAATTGGTATCCGTCGAGCACGACCACCCGCGGGGGGACCCTTGGGTCCGCCGCCCCGAGTCCGGACGGGGGCGCCGGGGGACGCACCGGCGTGAGCGGACGCGTCGACGTCCCGCGACCGGCGCCGATCGCGACGTCGTCGTAGTTGTCCCCGTTGAGGTCCGCGCTGGCGACCGTGACACCGTTCGGCAGCGGACCGGGGATTGTCCCCTGGATCGACCGCAGCAGCGCGCCCTTGGCGCTGAAGATCCGCACGAGGCTCGGGCCGGGCCCGACCCGCCCGACGATGATCTGGGCCGGTAGGCCCGTGATGGCGCCGGTGGCGAGGCTCACCCCGGCGCGGGGGAAGTCGGGGAACGGCCGGAAGCGCGCGATCCGCCTGAGCGTCTTTCCGTCGTAGACCGAGACCGTCGCGGGCGACCCCGCGCTTCCCGGGGTTCCCACGACCGTGTCCTCGGTGAGGTCGCTGGTCAGCTCGCCGGTGGCGGTGACGACACCCGCTCGGGAGCCCTGAGCCGGATTGATCCGGCCGACCGCGGCACCCTTGCCGTTCTTGACGAACACGGCGCTCGGCTGCCCCGGCTGGCTGCCCAGCGCGATCCGGCGGTCGAGCGGGGCCGGGATCGCGAGTAGTCCCACCATCATTCCCGCATCCTCGTGCGGGAGGATGTGGCAATGGAACACGTACTTGCCGAGCTCGGGGGCCACACGGAACCGAATCACCACGCTCCCGTCCGGAGGTATGTTGATCGTGTCGCGTAAGGAGGCGTACCGGTACTTGCCCGGAGACGGCTGCACGTACGGATTCGTTACGTCGCCCCGGCCCTGGTTCACCGAGATCACCGCGAAGTGCTGCTGGTGAATGTGGAAGGTGTGATCGACGGGTGAGCTGTTGGTCAGCGTCCACTGCTCGACCTGGCCGGCCTGAAGCGTGACGATCGGGTTCTCCGGGAACATGCCCCCGTTGATCGCGAACGCGATCGTCTTTCCCGAGGTGATGTTTTCGAAGTCAAACGTCCGCTTGTGATCTGGCTTCGCGTGGTAGACGTCTGGAACGGGGCCGGTGGGCGTGAAGTTCGGGGGCGGCTGCGTGGCCGGCGCGCCCGTGACCTGAATCGTGGCGAGCGAGAAGAACTGCGAGTTGGGAATGAGTTGCTGCAGCATGTCGTCGACGAGGTAGTAGGTCCCGGGCGTCTTCGGGGCCGTGACCGCCATCGTGATCCGCGCGCCGGCGTCGAGCACCGTCGGACCGTTGTACTGGTAGGGCACCGGCTCCCCCATGGTGATCTTCTTGGGGAACAGGTCCTTGCCGTATCCCTCATAGGAGAGGATCGTCGCCGACCAGGGGTTCTGCCCGTGCTTGTCGGTGATCCCGAGGTTGAAGTTGGCGTTGCGGCCGATCGACGCGAAGGTCCAGACCTGGGTCTCGCCGGGTCGGATCGTGAGCGTCGGGTTGTACTGGCCGTTCACGTACTTCGCCCAGGTGGTGCCGACCGGGTTCGGCGGCTTGCCCCCGTTATTAGGTGCGGGAGCGGCATCCTCGAGATAGCGCTGGCCCTGCGGGCACAGGTTCGCCGGTTGCAGCGCGACGCCGCAACCATCCGTCAGGATGATGCCCATCGTCAGCCCGAGCATCCGCTCCTGGTACTTGCCCCTGTACTGGGGCCACGGATCGAGCGGGTCGCCGATCTGCAAGATGCCTGCCAGGCCCCCGTAGACCTGATCGGACACGTAGCCGTGTTTGTGAGGGTGGTACCAGTCCAGCCCGCTCCCGTCGGCGTCGGAGATCTTGACCTTCGTATCAAACGGGGTATTGGGGGTGAACGTGCGGTAGATGTTGTCGCCGTCGGCGAGCGAACTGGTGGTCAAGCCATGCGTGTGGAGGTTGATCTCCGTCGCAAGGGCCGGCAGCTTGAAGTTGAGCTTGCCGATCTGCAGCTTGCTGGTCGTCGTCAGGTCGAGGGTGTCCCCTGGGTTGACCCGGAGGGTCGGCGCGGGAAACTGGGCGGGGTACGTCTTGCCGTACGCCGTGAACTGAAAGGCGGCCGCGAAATTGAACGGGAAATGGGGAGGTGCGGCGGGAGGAAACCCCGGTGAAAGCGCCGGGCTGGACGGGGGAACCAGCGGGCTCGAGTACGTCGGCACGCCGCCGTACAGGACCGATCGTCCCGACCCGGGCATCCCGGCGCGGATCGCGACGTCGGTCGCTCTCAGCACCCCGTTCCGGCTCGTGATCACCGGCGGCTCCCGCAGCGGCCCGGCGGACGTCGGCGGCACGTAGATATCGGTCGTGGTCAGGGCGTACGGGGATCCGTTGCCGGTCCCGGACGGCCCTGGGTTCCCCTGTGCCTGGACGACGCCCACGGCAACGACGCCCGAGAGCACCACCACGGCGAGCGGCACCGCGATTACCCGCGTGCGCGGGTAGCGGCTCGCCAAACCGGCGAGCCAGCGATTGGATCCACCATCCCCGTTGCGTCGCTTACGGCCTACCACAGAAGCCCACCTCCGCGTGGCCCAACTCTTGAGTGACGGCCAGTCCTGAGACGGCCGGCACGATTGCTGATGAACCTACAGAAATCGGCCCCCGATGTGGCATTTTTTCCGGGCGACCCGGTGGGTGCTAGGGCAGTGCATACGTAACAGAACCGTCTGATCTCGTCGCTCCGAATTCGGGCGGCTCCTGACCACGACTCACGGATGCGATCAGGTTCAGCAGGCGGGGTCGCGCGCCTACTTTCGGTTGGCGATGGCGCCGATTGCGATCACTAGCGAGAGCGCGATCAGTGCGCCGAGTGCACCGAGCCAGTTGACCCCGACGGTGTTGCGGACGTGATCGATGTACGCAATGAATGCGATCGGAATGGCTATCGACGCGACCAGTGCGACGGTGCGGAGGATCGCTCGTTTGTCGTGACCTTCGTCGCGTTGCTGGTCGGCGATCTTGATCGCCTCGAGCACGGTGGAGGCTTCGCCGTCGTAGAAGAGGAGCGTTCTGCGGCCGAGCTGGCGGGCGTGCGTCTCACAGCCCCAGGCCATCACGATCATGAAGCTGACGGGGAGCACCCACGTGGTGATCCAGATCCCCACTCCCAGCAGGACACTGAGCGCTGCCCGTAGTCTGCTGCGTGACTCCTCCTCGGCGGTGGACGGCGACATGAAGCCGCCGAACACGAGCAATAGGTAGGCGCTATGGACCCATGTCCGCCAGGACCGCCGCTGTGATGGACGATCGGGAGCGCCCTTGTCACGGACCGAGTTCAGTGCGGCCTCCGCGGTTTTGACGTCCGGGTGCACGCCGCGCAGCGCGAGCATCTCGGCTGACGTCTGCAGCGCCCCCGGGTCGCGGTCGTACAGTGCCGCGGTGCGCAGCGTCATCCGCATCTCCTGCAACAGATATGAGAGGTACCCGGGCACGAGAGCGACGAAGAACGGCGTCCCTGCGATCGCCCCGTCGATCCGGGCGACGTGCGCCGAGTCCGTGCGCAGCTCCTCGGCGATCTGTGCACGATGGGTATCGGGACGCGCGCTCCGCGCGGATTCGGCCCACTCCCGCGAGGGGTCGCCGAGGCGCTCCGCCGTGTAGAGCGTGAGTCGCTCGGAGACGTGCTCTGGGTCGCGGTAGACGATCCGCCAGAGCTCGCGCGACCCGGAGAACGCTCGTCTGATCCGGCTCCGCGGCACCGGCTCCGCGCCCGGAGCCGTCGGCGACTCGAGCTGCTCGCCGCTGGCTCCGGGTGCGACTGTGCCGGGCTCGTCACCTTGGGCCATCGTGAGGGCTCCCGGCCGGACCTTGCTCGAGGGCCCGCTCGATCCTCGCCAGCCGTTGACTGATCTCGTCGAACTGGCGCCCCTCGGTTGCCTCCGCCTTCGCGGCGAAGCGCCGGCGGCTGTTCTCGATCAACGCGGCGGTGGCCGACGCGGTGACCACGGCGAGGAAGCCGATTCCGGAAAGCATCACGACCGCGCCGATGAAGCGGCCCACGGAGTCCTTCGGTGTGACGTCGCCGTAGCCCACGGTGGTGACCGTCTGCAACGCGAACCACAGCCCTCTGCCGATCGTCGGATACTCGCTGTGGTCGAGCACCCTCTCAAGGATCCCGCCTGCAACCGTGATCAGAACCGTGAACGCCGCGATGATCGCGGCGGCCCTGCGCGCAGTCAGGGAATCATGAAGCAGCAACCGTGCCGTCAGCGGGACCTTCCCAGGAGTGTCGGCCGATTCGCGCTCGCCCACCGGAGCTTCGGGGCGGCCGATCCGCGGCTCCGTCACCGTCGGCTCGCGTATCGTCGCTGTGCGGCCGCTCGACGTGCGGCCACCCGGTTCAAACGACCCATCAGTATCGCCGCGCGGACACGCCGGTCGGCCTGAGTGCCGGCTGGGTCACGGCCCACCGCCCCCACGAACGCCCCGGGGAGATAGCCCAGCGCCAGCGTCGGTGTCCTCAGCCACGATCATCATGAAGACGAATGCGAGTCTCTCGCGCGTTCGAGTAACGGGCATCACCCAGATGAGATGACCGAAGACCGCACGACGGGTGTCCGCCGCCCCGTCCGCGTCGGGGGCGGGGCTATCGCGCGTCAGCAGTGCGTGCGGCGCCGGTTCATCCCGATCGGATGACGACCCTTTCAGCAGCCCGGCCTAGCGTGTGTGGTCGCGCGAAGAGGGTGCCAAGGGCGCGAGCGCGTTCACGAAGATAGGAGCGGTCTCATGCCGGACAAAGAAATCGATCGCAGTAGCCTCCCGATCCGGCGGCCGCCGTTCGCGGGCGCGACGAAGCGGACGCTCGAGAGCTCGGTGCCTGATTGGAATCAGGCGAGTCACGTTGAGCCGCCCGAGGGCGCTCCGAATGTGCTTCTCGTCCTGATCGACGACGCGGGCTTTGGCAATCCGAGCACGTTTGGCGGTCCGATCGAGACCCCGAACTACACGCGACTCGCGGGGAACGGGCTGCGCTACAACCGCTTCCACGTGACTGCGCTGTGCTCGCCGACGAGGGCGGCGCTGCTTACGGGGCGCAACCACCACCGGGTCGGGTTCGGGATGGTGGGCGAGTTCTCGGGCCCGTTCCCGGGGTACAACGCGACGATCCCTCATGATTGCGCGCCGTTTCCGCGCATTCTCCAGGAAAACGGTTACTTGACGGGAGGGTTCGGGAAGTGGCATCTGACCCCGGATAACCAGCAGGGGTTCTCGGGGCCGTTTGACCGCTGGCCGACCCGGCTCGGGTTCGACTACTTCTGGGGGTTCCTCGGCGGTGAGGCGGGGCAGTACGACCCGTTGATCGCCGAAAACCAGAAGATCATCGGCGTTCCCAAGCCCGACGACGGTGAGTCGTACTACTTCCAGGACGACCTCGCCGAGAAGACGATCGACTGGCTTCACCGGGTCCGCTCCGAGAAGCCGAAGACGCCGTGGTTCGCGTACGTCGCGACCGGCTGCAGCCACGCGCCGCACCAGGTGCCGTGCGAGTGGTCCGACAAGTACCGCGGCAAGTTCGATGCGGGGTGGGACGTGATGCGCGAGCAGACGTTCGCGCGACAGAAGGAGCTCGGCGTCGTCCCCTCCGACGCCGAACTCCCGCCGCGCAACGACGCGTTCCCGACGTGGGACTCGCTCGATGAGACGCACAAGCAGCTCTACGCACGTCAGATGGAGGTCTACGCCGGCTATTCCGAGAACGCCGACTGGAACATCGGCCGGATCGTCGACGCGGTCGACGAGATGGGCGAGCTCGAGAACACGGTCGTGGTCTGGATCTGGGGCGACAACGGCGCGAGCATGGAGGGCACGCTCACGGGCACGTTCAACGAGCTGACGACGCTGAACGGGATCCCGCTCACCGCCGAGCAGCAGATGGGGCTCCTGTTCAAGCACGGCGGGCTGGAGGCCTGGGGCGGCGAGCAGCTCGCGCCGCACTACGCGGCCGGGTGGGCGTGGGCCGGCAACGCCCCGTTTGATTGGGGCAAGCAGGTCGCCTCGCATCTCGGCGGCACGCGCAATCCCCTGGTCGTGCACTGGCCGAGCGGTATCGGCGACGCGGGCGCGGTTCGCAGCCACTACACGCACGTGAACGACGTCGGCGCGACGCTTCTCGAGCTGGCCGGGATTCCGATGCCCGACTCGATCGACGGCATCAAGCAGCAGCCGTTCGACGGGGTCACGTTCGCCGATTCGCTGTCCGACGCGGCCGCGCCGGAGCGCCACACGCAGCAGTACTACGAGATCCTCGGCAACCGGGGGATGTACAAGGACGGCTGGCTGCTCGCGCAGCGACTGCGGCGGATCCCTTGGGACCTCGATCCGGAGAGGCTGCGCGCGTTCGGCCCGGGCTGGAATCCCGATGACGAGCCTGTCGAGCTCTACTACCTTCCGGACGACTTCACGCAGTCGAACAACATCGCGGCCGACCATCCCGAGAAGGTGCGGGAGCTCAGCGAGCTGTTCTGGGCAGAGGCCGAGCGCAACCAGGTGCTGCCGCTGCTCGGCGGGATGACCTCCTTCTTTGGCATAACCCCGCCAATTCCGGAGGAGTCGAAGTTCGTCTTCCGCGGCGAGATCCAGAACATCCCGAGCGGGATGATCCCGCGGATCTACAACCACTCGTACACGATCAGCGCGGACCTGGTCGTTCCCGAGGGCGGCGCGGAAGGGGTGATCGTCGCCGAGGCCGACCACCTCGGAGGGTTCGCGTTGTTCGTGCAGGACGGGAAGCTCAAGCACACGTACTCGATGCTCGGCGTGTTCGAGTACACGCAGGTGGCCGAGCAGCGGCTGCCAACCGGCGAGGTCAGTGTCGAGCTCGTGTTCACCGCCGACGAGCCGAAGCCGGCGACGGGCGGCGAGGTGACGCTGCTCGTCAACGGCGAACCGGCCGCGAGCGGGCGGATGGAGCACACCGTTCCGGGGCGCTTCTCGGGCTACTCGGGCATGGACATCGGCCGCGACAACGGCCTTGTCGTCGACCGCAGCTATGCCGACAAGGCGCCGTTCGCCTTCACGGGCGAGATCAAGCAGGTCGTGTTCGACATCGCGCCGCACCTGAGCGAGGACGACGCGAAGGCGCTGCACGAGCACGCCGCTCAGGCCCTGGCGGCGCACGCGGCGAGCGCCTGAGATCCAGGCGAGAGAGGATCACCAATGAGTGACAACCAGAAGCTGGACGTCCTGATCGCGGTCTACCTGATCCCCAACCTGGCACAGCAGGACTTCGACGCCTACACCAAGCTAGCCGCCGCCGGTGAAATCAACACCGACGGGGTCGCGCTCGTGGTCAAGGATGCCGACGGCGAGGTGCAGGTCAAGGAGACCGGCGACCACCTCGGCCGCAAGGGCGCCAAGCTCGGCGGCGGGGCAGGACTCGTCGTCGGGCTGTTCGCCCCGCCGCTGCTGGCGGCGACCGCCGTCGGTGCGGCCGCCGGCGCACTGGCGGGGAAATTCGCGCGCCACCGCGTGCAGGCCGGCATCGGCGAGAAGATGGACGACGCGCTACCGCCCGGATCGGCCGGCATCATCGCGATCTACGACCACGACGGCGCCAAGGTCGTCGCGGGCGCCCTCGCAAACGCGATCCGCACCTCGACCGCCCAGATCGACAAGGCCTCTCGCGACGAGCTCAAAGCCGGTCTCGAGGAGGCATCGGCGGGACTCGCCGGCTGAGGGACACGTTGCGGGTGCAAATGGGGTGCACCCGAGTTCTGCGGCGACGCTCGCGTTGCGCGATACGATCTCGGTCGAGGGTGTAAAGATCGGAGGGCGATATGCGCGCCACCAAGACAGTAGTGCTGCTCGGGTTACTCACAGCGGCGTGTTGCGTGATCGGTCAGGCGTCGGCAGCGAGCCCAGCCACAAGGTCTGTGCGATGCGCCTTGCACGCCCGACTCAAGACCGGGCAAATAGCGCCTACGGGCGCTTTGGTCGGGTCTGTTTCGTGCGGCCATCGCCTTGGGACGGGCAGCTACCACGGCCGCTACCGGGACAACGTCAACCCGTCGCCGTTCATTGGCAGCGAAGCCGGCTCGTCAAAGCTCTCCTTCGAGGCCGGGGCAATTCGCGGTACCTATGCGATCGACCAGACCCTGATTTCAGGCACCGCACCGTACCGCGGGACATTTCATATCATCGGCGGTACCCGGCGTTTTAGACGTGCGAGCGGGACGCTTAGGATGACCTGCGCCCACCGGATTCCGGCGTTGACTGACTGCACGGTATCGGGACCCGTATCTGGCATCTAGCCGCACGTCGCCGCCTAGAGACGGAGAGACAGACCGGGGTCCGACCTGCTCCTCGCGAGCTCTAGCTTGTTGTGCTGCTTCTGCTTGCTGCGAACGTGGCGGCCTGGGTCTTGACGATTCCGACCAGGTTGCCGAGCGCGAGGTTCGCGTCGAGCAGGTGCAGCCCCCACTCAGGGGTGGGACTGGGTTTCAGCGTCTGCGCTCCGCGCACCGGGGTGATCTGGAGCACGTTGGCGTTGCTCGCCGAGGAGCACGAGGCTCGGTAGGAGCCGGGCTCGCCACCACGTGTTCGCCCGGATCTCGAGCTGGAAGCAATGACCCCGAGCTGAGCGGCCCAGCCGTCCGCTCGGGACGGGGACGCGCATCGTCATGACGCGCGCTTGACGGCGCCTCTCGCGGGCTGAGATGCTGACGTGAAACCTGTTCGCGGAGCGGCGGGAAGCGTAGGACTACGGAGGGGTGCTCTATGTCTAGTTGGACCGGCCGGATGTCTGTTGCCGTGCTTGCGGTGGGTGCGATCGCGCTCGCGGGCTGCGGCGGCTCGAGCAGCGGCGGCTCGAGCAGCAGCAGCTCGAGCAACAGCGCCGCCAGCAGCGGCACTGGTGCAGGCGCCGGCCTCAACCAGGATGTTCAGACGGTGAACAAGGCAGTTCAGTCATACAAGGCCGGCACCCACGGGGTCGCGACGAATGGCAACGATCCGGCCTCTTGGGACCAGCTGTCACAGGCCGCGAAACAGGCCGCGGACTCGATCAAAGGGCTCACGCCTCCGGCTTCGCTTCAGTCGTCCCAGCAGGCGCTCGTGTCAAGCCTGAGCGATGTGTCGGATAAGGCATCGAAAGTTGCGACCGACCTGAGGAACAAGGACGCGTCGGCCCTCCAAGCGGACCTTGCCCAAGCTAAGGCGGCATCCGACAGCTACGTGACGGCCGGGGCCGCATTCGCTCAGGCTGCGCGGGCGGCGGGAGGCGGCTGAGCGACGGCCGCACCGGGACCTACGGAGCCGCGTTGACCTCGACGTTCGCTTCCTGAAGCACGCCGGCACCGGGCTGTACCTCGAGCTGTCCACTTACCGTCACCCCAAGGGCGACGACACAGTTCCTCGTGGGAGATGGAGGAAGGCCGCCCCGTGGACCTCGCGGTGAAGGGAATCGTGGGCTAGGGCTGGTGCCCTAACTCCCCTCGTCGAGCTGATCGGCGATCCGGTACAGCCGGAGGGTGAGCTCGGCAACTCGTTGATCGTTGTCGTCGTAGAAACCCTGGCCGCTCTTGACCCCAAGGCGGCCGTCGCGCACCAGCTGTTCGACGGTGGTTGATGCGGTCTGGTCGGTCGAGAGCTCCGGGTACAACGCGTTCGAGATATCTCGGAGCGTGTCGTGGCCAATCAGATCCGTCATCTGGAGCGGTCCGAACACGGGGACGAACGCCCGAAGCGTCGTCTGAACGATGGTGTCGAGCTCGAGCGGGTCGACGGCGCCGATGTCCACGAGGTGCAGCATTTCGCGGAGCATCGAGAACCACACCCGGTTCCACAGGAAGCCGGGGATCTCCTTGCGGACCCGAACCGCTCGAAGGTCGACCTCTTCGCAAAAGCGCATCGTCGTGGTGACCGTCTCCTCGCTCGTGCGCTCGCCGGGGACGACCTCGACGAAGATGATCAGCTGCGTCTGCACCGGATGCAGGACGAGCGCCCGTTCGGGGTGCGCCATCCCGGCGGCGAGCCGAGTCATCGGAAAGTTCGAGGTCGCGCTCCAGAGCAGCGCGTCCGCGTCGATCGCCGCCTCGATGTCCCGGTAGCACCGCGCCTTCACCTCGGCGTCCTCGACGATGCACTCCATCACGGCCGCGCACGGCGCCACTGCCGTCGCGAGGTCGTCGTGGGTGGAGACGCGACTGACGACGTCGTCAGCGGCCGCGGGGTCAACGGCGCCGATCCCGGCCAGCGTGGAGACGCTCTCGCGGAGCCGGTCATGCAGCGTATGGACCGACGTGGAGGGCGACCACGCGCGGACCTCATGGCCCGCGAGCGCGAACTGCTGCGCGAACAGATGGCCGATGTAGCCCGCTCCGACGAGCCCGATCGGTCCATCCAACGTCCGTGCATCGCTCACGGCCGCAAACGTATCGGCTCGCAATCGGGCGCGTACGAATTCGGTTGGTAGGGTCGTCGTCGGGGTGGAGGGCTCCGTCAGCGTGTCCCTATTGGGCGGCTTTGCGGCCGCCGTCGACGGCGTGCCCGTTTCGGAGCGGGCGTGGCGGCTGAAGAAGGCGCGCGAGCTCAGTCGGTCCTAGCGGAGCCCTCGAACTCGGTCGCGACGATCCGCTGGTCATGGACCCCGTTGGCCTCGGCTGAGGCGAGCCACACGATCGGCGGGCCCATGATCGCCGGGTCGAGCAGCCGCGTGCGGACCTCGTCAGGGATGTCGTCGGGAACCATGCCGGTGTGGGTCGCGCCGCCGGGGAGCAGGATGTTTGCCCTCACCGGCGTGCCCTCCAGATCGGCGGCCATCACGCGGGCGAGCGCCTCGACGGCCGCGCCCGAGGGTCCATACGGGACAAAGCCCCGCCGGGTCATCGTCGACTCGTTCATCGAGATTGTGACGACGCGGCCCGCGCCGGCCGCGAGCATGCGCGGGACCACCGCGCTGGCGACGAGGAAGCAGCCCGTGACCTTCGTCTCCAGCACGTCGCGGAAACCTTGGGGCGGCACCTCCCAGAACGACCGCGGGTCGCTCATGAACCGTGGGTTGACGGTGCGCATGCCGACTCCCGCGTTGTTCACGAGCATGTCCAACGTGCCGAGGCGTTCGTAGAGCTCCTCGATGCCCGACTGGACGGAGGCGTCGTCGCGGACGTCGAGCTCGAGCCCGAATGCGGCGCCGCCGATTTCCGCCGCGACCTCCTCCGCCCGCGCGCGCCCGCGACCCGCGATCCCGACCTGCGCTCCCTTCTGCGCCAGCGCCCCGGCCATCGCCCGGCCGAGACCGCTGGTGCCGCCGGTCACGAGAACGCGCGTGTCTGAGAGGTCGGGCATCCCAAGGCTCATTGTTCCTCAGCCCGCGCCGCGCCAGCCGAGCGACCGCTGGCGCGCGCGAGAGAGGGCGCTGACGACCAGATCGTAGGAGTCCTCGACCATCTCCTCGAGCATCTGATCCGGGAGCGATCCATCGATCATCACCGTGTTCCAATGCCGCTTGTTCAGGTGGTAGCCGGGGATTACGGCGGCGTACGCGTCCCGGAGCTGCTCGGCCAGCCCGGGTTCGCATTTCACGCTGACCCGCAACGGGCTTTGCTGCAGGCGCGAGAGCGCGAAAATCTTCCCGGCGACCTTGAACACGGAGGTCTCCGTGCCGAACGGGAACGTCTCCGCTGCTCCGTTCAGAGAGAGGCAATGCGCTCGCAGGTCGCCTGCGGTCACTTCGTCCGCCTGTCGCCCGACGGGGTCGCCTGCAGCCGGTACATGCGCAGCTTGCCGTATCCCTTGGCCGCGGGCATGTGACCGACGTAGTCGCAGGTCATCCTGCGCTCTCCGCGCAGTATCAGGGCCGCCGCAAACGGCGCGGTCACGTATACGGTCCCGGCGGGGGCTACGGGCTCAATCCGTGCGGTGCGGCTGACGTGCGAGCCCATGAACGCCTTCTGCCGGATCACCGGGTCCAGCACCGGGAACACCGGTCCCACGTGACCCCCGAGCCGGAGCGCGAGGTGGGACGGCAACCCCTCTGCCTCGAGGTCGATGCTCGTCATCGCGGCCTGCAGCTCGAGCGCACAGGCCGCGGCCGCCGCAGGGGTGCGAAGCACGATGTAGACCGCGTCTCCCCACGTGTTGCGGTGCTCGACGTGCTCGCCGTAGCGGCCGATCACATCCGAGAACGCGCCCAGTACGCGCGTCGCGAACGTCGGCAGCTGGTCATCGGTCAGCTTCGAGAAGCCGCGGACGTCGCCAAACAGCATCGCGCGGATCACGCGGCGATAGCTGGTCCCAGGGGCGCTCGAGCGCGTCACGAGCGGAGGCTCCGCGGCGAGGGCGGGCTCAGCCGGGACCGGGAGGAGATCCTCGATCAGCTCGCCGCCGGGCGACACGATCGTCGCCGGGCGACCCGTCGCGCGCCAGGTTGCGACGTCGATCGCGGTCCCCGCGTGGCCGTGCGCGCGCTCGCCGTCCCAGAGCGCCAGCTGCCGGGCCTCGCCGTCGAGGTAGCGGGCGCGCAGCAGCGCGAGACCCATCGCGAGTTCGCCGCCGTACCTGAACAGGACGTCATCGCCGAGAAAGGCGTCGTCGGTGGCGTAGCGCACGTCCACCGCCGCATTCAGGCAGCGATCGAACCGCTCGGCCCAGCCGGGCCCGCACGCGTCGACCGAGCGCGCGATGAACTCCTCGCGCGCGAATGGCAACACGATGTGCAGCTGGCATCCGCGCGCGAGCAGCGCCTCCGCCCAGAGGATGTCTCCTCCGCCCGCGAGTGCGCCGTACGCATACGCCGGTGACGTCTCCGCCACCACCTTCGCGATGCTCGCCGCCACTCGCGTCTCCGCCTCGGCCGCGAACCGTCCGGGCCGGCCCGGAGGCGAGATCAGATGGCCGCAGAAGTAGGCGACGCCGGGACCGGCGAGCGGCGCGAGCAGCGCCGCGTCGATCCTCTGCACGCGGCAGATCTCGCGTAGCTGCCGGCGGGTGGTCGCGAGCGCCCCGTAGTCGCCGTCGTTCAGCGACGCGGCGGTCGCCAGCGCCTCCCGCAGGTGGTCCTCGTGTCCGAGCAGCAGCTCCGCCTCGGCGCGGGTTGCGGCCGCGTAATACGAGTCCTCGCCCTCGCTCTGAACGATCGACACCACCTGCGCCGCGAGCGCGCGCGAGCGCTGATGCTCTCCGGCCAGAAGCCACAGGGTCGCCGCGTTCACGGCGGGGTAGTAGCCGCCCGTCCTCGAGTACACCTCCGCATACAGTTCGGCCGCCCGCGCCGCAAGCGCTCGGCGTGCGTCGCCCTCCTCGAGCAGCGCGCGGTCCTTGGCGATCCGTGCCCGCAGCGCCGCGATGTCCTCGTCCTGTGAGTCCGCGAGCCCGTATTCGAGGAACCGCCGAGCGGCTTCCTCGGTCGCCCCCGACCGGGCCAGCGCGAGCACCGCACGGTGCTTCAGCTGGCCACTGTCGGGGTGCTCGGCGAGGCCCCGCTCGGCGAGGTCGAACGCCGCCAGCGGCTCGCCACGCCGCTCCTCGCGCTGGACCGCCGCGAGCCACTCCGCAGGGGGGGTCGCGTCGAGGCCACTCGTGCCCATTGGCCCGAATGTCTAGCATCCTCGGTGCTGGGGCCAATGTCACCACTGGGGGCTTGAGATACCTGACGTTTTCGTCTCGTACTCGCGGCGAGACTCCGAGTTCGTCACGCAACTGGCCGATGGTCTGAAGGACCGTGGCAAGGAAGTCTGGGTCGACGTAGAGGGAATCCGCGACGCTGAACGGTTCCCGGAGGCGTTGCGCAGGGCGATCGAGGGCTCGGACGCTTTCGTGTTCGTGATCTCGCCTGAGTCGGTCGCGTCGCAGTACTGCGAGCTCGAGGTCGCTCACGCGGCTCAACTGAACAAGCGGATCGTGCCGCTGTCGCTCCGCCACGTTGCGGACGAGCAGATCCCCGATGAGGTCCGCTACCGCAACTGGATTCCGGCGAGCGGAGACGGGGTCGTCGACCGAGTCGTGGCGGCTGTCGAAGCCGATCTCGAATGGGACCAGCAGCACACGCGCCTGACGGTCAAGGCGCTGGAGTGGGATGCCTCCGGTCGAGACTCGAGCTTCCTGCTGCGCGGCGAGGATCTGCGCGCCGCCGAGCGGTGGATGGCCGCCGGCGCCGGGAAGGATCCCGGCCCGACCGAGCTCGAGCACGAGTATCTGATCGCGGGGCGCCGGGGCTCGGCTCGGCGAATGCGGGCGCTCGTCGGCAGCAGCCTGATCGTGACCGCGATCGCGATCGGGCTGTTGGTGTTCGCGCTGATCTCGCGCAATCAGGCAATTCACGCGCGCAACGCGGCCACCGCCCAGGCGAGGACCGAGCAGGCCCAGGCGCTGGCCGTTGAGAGCGAGGCCCAGGAGTCGGTCGACCCCGAGCGGGCGGTGCTGCTGGGGATCGCCGCGGTGCGGACCGCGCCGATCCCGCAGGCGATGTTCGCCCTCGGTGGGGCGATCGACGTGTCGCTGATCCGCTACCGGCTCCCAGACGCGCCGTTTCAGGTTTGTGGATCGCTGGGCTTCAGCCGCGCCCAGGAGGCGCCGAGCGTCGCGTTCGATCGGGCCGGCCGTCAGATCGCGGAGGGGGTGTGCGACGGCACCGTCACGATCGCCAACGCGGCCGATGGTCGCGTGATCCGGCGGGTTAATGTCGGCGCGCCCGCCGGCCAGGTCGCGTACAGCCCGGACGGACACACGCTGGCGGCGACGGGCGCTCGGCGGCTCGTGCTGATCGATCCCGCCACCGGGTCAGTGGTTGCGCGCGGGCCACGGGTCAGCAACACGACGAGGGTGGCGTTCAGTCCCAAGGCGCCGGTGGTCGCGAGCGCGGCGGGGGACGCGATCGTGCTGTGGAACACGCGCACCCGCCGGGTGCGAACGCTCCGGCTTCCAGCGAAGCTGGGAGAGAGCCCCGGCGGTGGGCTGGCGTTCAGCCCGGACGGCAAACGCCTGGCCGTGACGCTTCAGTTCAGCTACAACACCGGCGTCGCCGTGGCGGGGCCACAGATCGTCCTGCTCGACGCGGGGACGGGACGGATCGTGGCAACCAACGACACGCCGTCGGCGGATCTCGCGTTCTCCCCCGATGGCCGCGAGCTGGCGATCGCGGAAGGGAATCCGGTCCTGGCCCACCAGACCCTGCCACTGCTCGACGCGCGCACGTTGCGGCCCCGCCGCGTCTTCCGCGTGAACTCGCAGGGGTTGGGCTCGGTGGCGTTCAACTCCGATGGCTCCCTGATCGCGTATGGCTCGGGGACCGGGCCGGCGGGAGTCATCTCGGCTTCGAGCGGCCAGCAGATCACTTCGTTCTCGGGTCAGACCGGGGACGTCGGCCAGGTCGCGTTCAGTCCCGATGGCGGACTGGTTGCCACCGCGTCTCAAGACGGGACGACCCGCGTCTGGCTGACCCGAACGGCCTCGAACTCGACCGGCGTGGTCGTCCCGCAGATCCACAACCTGCTCGCGGACAACCTGGTGCCGGTCGCCGACGGCTTCGAGACCGCGCTGCAGAATCCCGGCGGTGACGTTGTGCTGAGGCGATGGTCGGCCCTTGGCGTTCCCGAGGGAGCGCCGCTGCGGCTCGCGACCTCGTGCGACGGCTGCGGCGCATTCATCACGCCCGGGGGCAGGGTGGCGGGCATCGCCCCCGGAGCGCCCGCGCAGGTAAGGATCAAGATGTTCGACGTCCCGAGCCGCCGAGTGGTCGCCGAACTGCCGCCGACTCCGGCGCCGCAGGCGTTCTTTCCGATCATCAGCCCGACCGGCGGCACGATCGCCGAGTCGGCGCTCGGGCCGGGATCCGGCCGGCTTCAGCTATTACTGATCGACGCGCGCACGGGCCGGACGCGGGCGCTGGACTCGACCAGCTGCGCGACGGGATTTGACTACGCGTTCGGCGCGAGCGGAGCGCTGCTGGCGGCCGCGACCTACTGTGGCACCGACAAGTACGTCTGGGACCTGGCCACCGGGCGACGGACCCCGCTGCCTGCGGTCAACGGTCAGATCTCAGCGATCGCCCTCAGCGCCGATGGGCGTGAGGTCGCGATCGGATCCCAGAACGGCACGGTGACGGTCGCCTCGGCGCGAACCGGCCGCGTACTCGACGTCCTGATCGGCCAGACCGCCGCAATCCAGGACGTCAAGTTCAGCCCGGATAGCAAGTACCTCGTGTCCGCAAGCGACGACCACACGGCCCGAATCTGGGACGCACGCTCGTTCGCGTTGTTGCGGATTCTCCGGCACCCTCGCGGCGTGCTGAGCGCGGTCTTCACCCTCGACGGCCAGGAGGTGCTCACCTATGACACCGCTGGGGTTGTCCGTCGCTGGGAGGCGTGCTCCGATTGCCAGGACGCGCGCGCCCTGCTCGCGATCGCCCGGACCCACGTGACCCGCGAGCTGACCCCGGAAGAAAGGGAGGCGTTCAGCGTGGGCTAGGGGCGGGGTGTGGCGACCCGCGAAGCTCGACTGCCCGAGCGGCTGAGTCAGTTAAGATTCGCCGTGTGGGGGCGGGCATGGCTTGCCCGAAATGATCGGTAATGGGGGTGGTCTCGACATGAAACGTTTCAGGGGACGGATGATCGGGGCGGTGCCGCTGGCGGCCGCTCTCGGCGCGGTGATGGCGACGACGGCGGCCGCGGCACCCTCGGCGGCGGTGACGAAGGTTCCCTGTGCTGTGGACGGCACACAGGGGCTGATCGCGGCGATCGACGCGGCCAACCTCGCGGGCAAGGGCACGCTCGAGCTCGCGAAGGGCTGTACCTACACGCTCACCCATGCCAACAACGACACCGACGGGGGCAACGGGCTGCCGGTGCTGACCGGGCAGGTCACGATCGTCGGCGACCGAGGAACGACGATCGCCCGCAGCGCGGCGCCCACGACGACCGACTTCAGGATCTTCGAGGTCGCCGAACACGCGACCGTGTCGATCACCGGCGTCACGATCACCGGCGGCCATCTCACCGACGAGAGCGCCCAGGGCGGCGGCATCGCCAACGAGGGGACGATCAACCGCCTCTCCGAAGACACGATTAGCGGCAACTCGGCGCCGCTCGGCGGCGGCGTCTACAACCTCGGAAAGATCGCCACCATGAGCCACGACACGATCTCCGGCAACACCGCCGGGAACGGTGGAGGCCTCGCCAATCTCGGGAAGATCGAGAGCTTCGTCCTGAACCACGTCACCGGGAACAAAGCCGGCATCGGCGGCGGCGTCACCAACGGCGGCGCGATCCTCGACCTCAGTCACAGCGCGATCTCGGACAACCACCTGACCGGCAACGGCGCCGGCGGTGGGATTGCGAACTCGTTCGGCAGGCTGGACATGTCCGACGACGTCGTTTCCCACAACACCGCGACGTCGGGACCGCAGGCGTCCGGAGGCGGGATCGACAACTCCGGGCGGCTCACGATCCGGCGCACGATGATCAAGGACAACGTCGCCGAGGGGGTCGGCGGAGGGCTGCGCAACGAGGAGCAGGCCGCCAAGCCGTTCGTGGTCACGCTCAAGTCGGTCCTCATCATCGGCAACATGGTCACCTCGCAGCACGGGCCCGCCACCGGCGGCGGCATCTTCAACGCGGGCCAGATGTCGATCAACATCGGTGTCGTCAGCGACAACCATGCCCGCACCGAGACCGGCCGCGCCGTCGCGGCCGGCGTCTACAACGGTGGCGCGATGACGATGACGAAGGTCGCGATCGGCGGCAACATCGCCCGCGACCCCGGCGGCGCTGCCGAGGGCGGCGGCCTGTACATCGACGATGGGTCATCGCAGACGCGAGTCGACCGCAGTCTGATCAGGGACAACTCGGCGATCGGAGCAGCCCCGCTCGGCGGCGGGGTCCTCTACGCGGGCGGCGCCAAGCCGCGGCTGATCGAGACGCAGGTCCTCAAGAATCGTCCCGATGACTGCTACCCGCTCGGAAAGGTGCGCGGCTGCGTAAGCTGACGCCTCGGAAGTGGAGACACGTAGACGAGGATCCTCCAGCTGAGCAGCGATAAGCCACTGCGAGTAGTAATCGCCGACGACCACTCGGTCGTTCGGCGGGGGCTGCGTCAGGTGCTCGAGGCCGACTCCGGACTGGAGGTGGTGGCCGAGGCCGAGGACATCGAATCGGCGCGCCGCTACGTACGAGGGCACAAGCCGGACGTGCTCGTGCTCGACCTCAACATGCCGGGCGGATCGACGCTCGACGCGATCCCCGAGATCCGGGCCGAGGTGCCGGAGACGCAGATCGTGATCCTGACGATGCAGGACGAGCCGGCGTACGCCCGGCAGGCGCTGGCGGCCGGCGTGATGGGCTACGTGCTCAAGGAGGCGGCCGATGCGGAGCTGGTCGAGGCGGTCAGGCGCGCCGCCGCCGGCGACACCTACCTGAATCCCCGGCTCGGCGCGCGGCTTGCGGCTGAGCCGCCGCCAGGCCCCCCCGATGGGCTCTCCGAGCGTGAGGTCGAGGTGCTGCGGATGATCGCGCTCGGTCACACGAACGCCGAGATCGCAGACCAGCTGTACCTGTCGGTCCGCACGGTGGAGACCCACCGCGCTCACATTCAGCAGAAGCTCCGGCTCGCGACGCGCGCCGAGCTGGTCCGCTACGCGCTCGATCACGGGCTCGTGACGACCGCCTCCTGAGACAACCGCGAAACCCCGCGTTCACACGCCGGTGCGCCGGGGCCGGTATGAATATGCCCGCCGGTGACAGAAGCCGCTGTTCAGCCGCTGGGCCAGGACGAGCTACGTGCGATCGACACGTGGTGGCGCGCCGCGAACTACCTGTCTGTCGGGCAGATCTACCTGCTCGCGAACCCGTTGCTACGCGAGCCGCTGCGCCCCGAGCACGTCAAGCCGCGGCTGCTCGGCCACTGGGGGACCACCCCCGGATTGAACTTCGTCTACGTCCACATGAACCGCGCGATCCGGGCGCGCGACCTGAATGCGATCTACGTGACCGGACCCGGCCACGGCGGCCCGGGGCTGGTCGCGAGCACGTACCTCGACGGCACCTACACCGAGGTCTATCCCCAGATCGGCCACGACGAGGAGGGGCTGCGGCGGCTGTTCCGCCAGTTCTCGTTCCCGGGCGGGATCCCGAGTCACGTGGCGCCCGAGACGCCGGGATCGATCAACGAAGGCGGCGAGCTCGGCTATTCGCTGCTGCACGCCTACGGCGCGGTGTTCGACAACCCCGATCTGCTCGCGGTATGCGTCGTCGGTGACGGGGAGTCCGAGACCGGGCCGCTCGCCGCCAGCTGGCACTCCAACAAGTTCGTCAACCCGGCCGGCGACGGCGTGGTGCTGCCGGTGCTGCACCTGAACGGCTACAAGATCGCCAACCCGACCGTGCTCGCGCGGATCGGGCGCGACGAGCTCGGGCTGCTGCTCGAGGGATTCGGGTACGCGCCCCGGTTCGTCGAGGGCTCGGAGCCCGAGCAGATGCACCAGCTGATGGCAGCCACGCTCGATCAGGTGCTCGACGAGATCGCGGCGATCCAGCACGGCGCCCGCGAGCACGGCGTCACCACTCGGCCGCGGTGGCCGATGATCGTGCTCGTCACTCCAAAGGGGTGGACCGGGCCGAAGGAGGTGGACGGGCTCCCGGTCGAGGGGACATGGCGCGCCCATCAGGTCCCGCTGGCGGAGGTGCGGACCAACCCACAGCATCTCGCCCAGCTCGAGTCGTGGATGCGCTCGTACAAGCCCGAGGAGCTGTTCGACGAGGGCGGCGCGGTGATCGACGAGATCACGGTCCAGGCCCCGGCCGGCGACCGGCGGATGAGCGCGAACCCGCATGCCAACGGCGGGCTGCTGCTGCGCCCGCTCGAGCTTCCGGACTTCCGCGACTACGCCGTCGACGTGCCCGCCCCCGCGGAGACCTCGAGCGAGGCGACGAGGGTGCTTGGGACGTGGCTGCGGGACATCGTTCGCTACAACCCGGACCGGTTCCGGATCATGGGTCCCGACGAGACCGCGTCGAACCGGCTGACCGCGGTGTTCGAGGTCACCAATCGCGCGTGGGACGCCGAGCGCCTGCCGACCGACGACCACCTCGCACCCGACGGGCGGGTGATGGAGGTTCTCTCCGAGCACCTCTGCGAGGGGTGGCTCGAGGGCTACCTGCTCA
Organism: uncultured Solirubrobacterales bacterium; assembly: GCA_963788565.1. Taxonomy (GTDB): domain Bacteria; phylum Actinomycetota; class Thermoleophilia; order Solirubrobacterales; family Solirubrobacteraceae; genus Palsa-465. Next base: position 173,929 of record CAWBHJ010000007.1, read on the forward strand.
CCGGGCGGCACGGCCTGTTCAACTGCTACGAGGCGTTCACCCACATCGTCGACTCGATGTTCAACCAGCACGCGAAGTGGCTGAAGGTGTGCCATGACATCCCGTGGCGCCGACCGATTGCCTCGTTCAACTACCTGCTCTCGAGCCACGTCTGGCGCCAGGACCACAACGGCTTCTCCCACCAGGACCCGGGGTTCATCGATCACGTCGCCAACAAGAAGTCCGAGGTGATCAGGATCTACCTGCCCCCGGACGCCAACTGCCTGTTGTCGGTTGGCGATCACTGCCTGCGCAGCCGCGACTACGTCAACGTGATCGTCGCCGGCAAACAGCCGGCGCTCGACTACCTGACGATGGACGAGGCGGTCGCCCACTGCACCCGCGGGATCGGGATCTGGGGGTGGGCCTCGAGCGACGACGGACAGGAGCCCGATGTGGTGATGGGGTGCGCCGGCGATGTGCCGACCCTCGAGACCCTGGCGGCGACCGCGATCCTGCGTGCGCGGCTGCCCGAGTTGAAGGTGCGCGTGGTCAACGTCGTCGACCTGATGCGGCTCGAGCCCGACTACGCGCACCCGCACGGCCTCGCCGACGCGTTGTTCGACGCGCTGTTCACGAGCTCGCGGCCGGTGATCTTCGCCTACCACGGCTATCCGACGCTGATCCATCGCCTCACCTACAAGCGCACCAACCACGACAACATCCACGTGCGCGGGTATGTGGAGGAGGGCACGACCACCACCCCGTTCGACATGGTGATGCTCAACAGCCTCGACCGCTTCCATCTGGTGATGGACGTGATCGACCGCGTGCCCGGTCTCGGGGAGCGCGCCGCCGGCCTGCGGCAGGAGATGGTCGACGCCCGGCTGGCGGCTCGCGCGTACACGCGCGAGCACGGCGAGGACACGCCGTCGATCAGCGACTGGACATGGAACCGCGCGCTCGGGTCCTCGTCGTAAACGCCGGGTCGAGCAGCGTCAAGCTCAGCCTGATCGACGAGCGTGACCGGGAGCTCGCGGCCCGAGAGCTGGAGTCGCCGGACGGGCGGGCCGACCCCGACGACCTGCGGGCGGCGCTCGACGGCGGCCTCGGCGAGGCCGACGCCGTCGGGCACCGGATCGTCCACGGCGGTGAGCAGTTTCAAGAGCCGGTGGTGATCGACGCCGGCGTCGAGCGCGCGCTTCGCGGGCTGAGCGACCTGGCGCCGCTGCACCAGGCGAAGTCGCTGGCGGCGCTCGACCTGGTGTCGGCCGAGCTCCCGGAGCTGCCCGCGGTCGCATGCTTCGACACCGCCTTCCATGCCGAGATGCCGCCGGGCGCGAGGACGTACGCGCTGCCGCGCGCCTGGAGGGAGCGATGGCCGATCCGGCGATACGGGTTCCACGGGCTTTCGCACGCTTGGGTCGCCCGCCGGGCGCCCCAGCTGCTCGGCGCAGACCCCGCGAGCGTGCGGATCGTCAGCTGCCACCTCGGCGCCGGCGCCTCGGCATGCGCGATCGCCGACGGCCGCTCGGTGGCGACGACGATGGGGTTCACCCCGCTCGAGGGCCTCGCGATGGCCACCCGCTCCGGAACCGTCGACCCCGGTCTCGTCCTGTGGCTGCTCGAGCGGGAGGGCATCTCGGCGGCCGAGCTGAGCCACGCGCTCGAGCACGAGTCGGGGATGCTCGGGCTGGCGGGCACGGCCGACATGCGCGAGGTGCTGGCGCGTTCGGCACGAGGCGATCACGACGCCGAGCTGGCGCTGTCCGTCTACACGCACAGGCTGCGGGGCACGATCGGAGCGATGGCGGCCGCGCTGGGAGGCCTGGACGCGCTCGTATTCACCGGTGGCGTCGGCGAGCGCGCAGCCGAGATCCGCGAGCGGGCGACGAGAGGGTTGGCGTTCATGGGCGTCGCGATCTCGTCCGAGCTCAACGACGGGGCGGATCCGGACTGCGAGATCACCCTCGAGGGCTCGGCGGCGAGGACGCTAGTGATCCATGCGCGCGAGGACCTCGAGATCACCAGGCAGGTCAGGACGGTTCTCCGATGACCAGATCAGTGCTTTCCCACATTTCAGCGCGCGCTTTCCCTGGACGAAACGGACCCATACGAGCCGTAGCCTCGCCGTATGGCCGTACATCTGCAAATGGCGGCGCGCGCGGACGAGACTGATTACACGCGGCCGCAAGCGTCACCGATCAGGGTTCTGCTGGCGGACGATCATCATGCCGTCCGCAGGAACCTGCGGCTGCTGCTGGAGACCGAAGACGACGTCGATGTGATCGCCGAGGCGGACGACATCGCCACGGTGCTGATGGCGCTGTCGGCCCACGTCCCGCACGTGCTGGCGCTGGACCTGCGGCTGGGGGAAGGTTGCGGGGTCGACGCGATCCGGAGACTGCGCCTCGAGGTTCCGCAAACCGAGATCGTCGTGCTGACGATGGAGGCGAGCTCGGTGCTGGCGCAAGCCTCATTGCGCGCCGGCGCGATCGGGTTCGTGCTCAAGGACACGGCCGACGACGAGCTCGTCGAGGCGGTCCGACGCGCCGTGCGCGGCCAGTACTACGTGAGCGGCCGGGTCGCGAGCGAGCTCGACGAGCTGCACCCGCGCGGCGCGCCCGCGGCCCGCTGACAAGCGAGCGAACCTCTAAGAGGCGAGCTGATCGGCGCCCGAGGCCGGCCGACTTCCGATCCTGCGCACCGGCAGAAGCGCGCGGACGAGGGTGCCCTGCTCGCCTGACTCGAGCTCCAGTGTCCCTCCCTCGAGGTAGACGCGCTCGGCAAGGCCCTTGATCCCGAACCCCTTGGTCGTCGAGCTCGTGTCGAAACCACGGCCGTCGTCGCGCACCTCGACGATCGCGACATCGTCGCCGACGGTGGCGTTCACCTCAACGTGGGTCGCGCGCGCGTGCTTGACGACGTTCGTGAGCGCTTCCTGCACGATCCGGTAGATCGTGGTCTCGAGATCAGGCGCGAGTGGCTGGTTGGCGCCGGCGGGGGCGGAGAAGGCCACCGTGATCTCGAGCCCGTCGCGGCGGCGGCGCTCGATCAGCGCCTCGATCGCCGGCTGCAGGCCCAGATCGTCGAGCAGCGAGGGCCGCAGGTCGGTGATGATCGCTCTGAGGTTCTCGATCTCGAGCTCGATGTCCTCGATCGCCTGCTCCATCGCGCGCTTGCTGAAGCTGGCGTCGCCGCGCCTGACCGCCGACGCGAGCAGTACGCGGAGGCCACCGAGCGACTGCAGCGTCTGGTCGTGGAGCTCCCGCGCCCAGCGGCCGCGTTCGGCGTCGGCCGCGACGATCGCGCTCCGGAGCCGGTCCTCGGTGACACTCTGGTTCAGCGCCACGGCGTTCGCCGCGGACGAGGCGAAAGTTCGGAGCAGCTGCTCGTCGCCGGCGGTGAACAGTCCTCCGAGCTTGCCGCGGTCGAACGCCGCCAGCACGCCGATCCCGCCGCGGTGGTGGAGCATCGGCACCAGTAGCGCGGTCTCGGCCTCGTCGACCCCGAGCGCACTCGACGCCACGCGCAGCTCGGCGACGTTCCGGATCCGGTGTGGCCGCCCGCGCTCGAGTACCTGCCCCGACGTGCTCGAGGCGATCGGGAAGCGGCGGCCCTTGGAGCCGCTCGCGTGTCCCGCGGTCGCCGCGACTACGAGATCGTCGCCCTCGCGGAGCATGATCAGCACCGTGCGCGCGTCGACCAGCGCCCGGCCACGTTTCACGATCAGCTCGAGCACCCGGTCGAGGTCTGAGATCCCGCCGACCGCGTCCGCGATGTCACGCGCTGCCTCGAGTGAGCGGACCGCGCGCTCGGCCTCGACTCGCCCGCGCTCGCTGCTCTCGTAGAGGCGGGCGTTCTCGACGGCGGTCCCGGCCCATTCGGCGAGCACCTTCGCCGCCTCCTGGTCGAGTTCGGTGAACTCGCCGCCGTCCTGCTTCTCGGTCAGGTAGAGGTTGCCCCAGGTCTGGCCGCGCGCGAGCACCGGGACCCCGAGGAACGTGTGCATCTCGGGGTGGTTGGCCGGGAACCCGTAGCTCTCAGGGTGACTGCCGACATCGCTCAGCCGGAGCGGCTGCGGCGCCTCGATCAGCACGCCGAGCACGCCGCGGCCGTGCGGAAGGTCGCCGATCGCGCGCTGCGTCTCCGGGTCGATGCCGCGCGTCAGGAACCGCTCGAGCCCCGTCCGGTTCTCGTTCAGCACGCCGAGCGCGGCGTACCTGGCGCCGGTGATCGCGCAGGCCTCCTCGAGCACCCGCTCGAGCACCGCTTCGAGGTCGAGCTCGCCGACCAGCGCCCGGCCAACGTCAAGCAGACGCCGGAGGCTCTCGTCATGGTGATAACCGTTCACGGGCCCCTTACCTGCCCCTGTTGTGTCGAATCCGAGGGGCGCATGCGACCGAGTGGACGGCCTCGACCACGCCCGAATGAGTAGATTCTACTGAACGACCGGTGGTTAATTACTTAAGCCGTTGTGGGGAAGTACGGTCTTGGCGAGGGGAAGATTCCCGATGGGCCTTCCGGCCGGTCAGGTCATCGTTTACGAGCTATGGCACTCGCCGAACCGAGTCAGACGCCTGACCCCTCGCCGCGATGCGCTCACTGCGGCGCCGTAATCGGGGTCTACGAGCCCGCCACGCAGATGGTTGGCGGCCAGGCGCGGATGACCTCGAGGGCTGCCGAGCCGAGCCTCTCTCTGGACTCGCCGGGACGCCTGTATCACGCGAGCTGCTACGAGCTCGCGCGTGCCGAATCGGCCGCTTAGCCGTCAGCGACGGCGAATCCGGCCGGTAAAGTCACGCGGCGATGTTCAACGCGTGCAACTGGTGGATGCGCGCCGGGGGTAGCAGCTACCGGAGGGACGGTTGATGCCCCGGGCGCCCGAGGTCACGGGCTCTGTCCTTGACGGCCGCTACGAGCTCCACGCTGTCGTCGGCGAAGGAGCATTCGGGCGCGTCTACCGCGGCCGCGACCGCCGGCTCGATCGCGTCGTGGCGGTCAAGGTGATCAAGCCGTGGTGGGCGGAGGACCCGGCGTGGGCCGAGGTATTCGAGCGCGAGGCGCGGCTGCTAGCGCGCGTCAGCGACCCGGGCATCGTGCAGATCTTCGACGTCGGCCTGACCCGGGAAGGGCTCTACTACGTCGCCGAGTTCGTCGATGGCGAGAGCCTCGCCGCCCGGCTCGAGCGGGACCAGCCCAGCCCGGCGGAGGCGCGCAAGATCGCCGACCAGCTGTGCCGGGCGCTGGCCTGCGCGCACGAACAGCGGATCGTCCACCGCGACATCAAGCCCGCGAACGTCCTGATCTCGAACTCCGGCGACGTCAAGCTCGGCGACTTCGGCGTAGCGCGGCTGGCCGAGGGGAGCACCGGCGGCACCGCCGGCGGGGTCGTCGGCACCCCTAAATACATGGCGCCCGAACAGGCCCGCGGGGTGAAGACGACGCCCGCCACCGACGTGTACAGCGTCGGCGTGGTGCTCTACGAGATGCTGGCGGGTGCCCCCCCGTTCGCGGGCGACTCCGCGATCGAGCTCGCGCTCTGCCACGTGCAGGATCCGCCGCCGCCGCTGCCCGCGAGCGTGCCGGACGACCTCGCGCGGATCGCCGAGCGGGCGCTGGCGAAGGATCCGCGTGAGCGGTTCCCCGACGCCGGCGCGATGGCCGCCGCGCTCGCGCGCACCGGGAGGCCAAGCGTCCGGCCGGATCGCCGTACGCGCTGGCTCGAGCAGCCGCGCCCGGCCGACGGACACCCGCCCAGGACCGCGCCCGAGCCGACGCGTGTCGCGCCGAAGCTGACTCCGCGCAGGACCGTCAACCCGGCGGCCCGCCGACGTAGCGTCGCGCTGCTCGGGCTGTCGTTTCTGCTGCTGCTCGCGATGATCCTCGCGGCGGTGCTGCTCTCACCGGGCGCGCGGGTGCGGGTGCCGAAGCTGACCGGAATGAGCCAGGCAGCGGTGCTCTCGCGCGTGCACCATCTGCAGTTGCGCGCCACCTTCACGCACCGCCACGACAAGTCGCCCTCCGGCCGGGCGATAGCCCAGACCCCCGCGGTGGGGGCGCGCATCGCCCAGGGCGCGACCGTGCAGGTCGTCCTCAGCGCCGGGCCGCCGCCCGTCGAGGTGCCACGGCTGATCGGCCAATCGTCGTCCTCCGCGAGCAGCGTGCTCGCGTCGCTTGGGCTGAACGCCCACGTCAGCTCGGTGCCGGCGCCCGGCACCCAGCCCGGGATCGTCACCGAGCAGTCGCCCGGCGCGGGTAAGTATCTGCGGCCGCACTCGACGGTCTCGCTGAGCGCTGCCGAGACGCCCCAGTGGCGGACGCTGACGTCGTTCTCGGGAACCGGCGCCGGCCAGTCAGTCCCGTTCCGGATCCGCGGCACCCGATGGCGCGTCCTGTACCGGATGTCGTTCGTCGGCACCTGCAACTTCGTCTTCTTCTGCGACGGGCCGAGCGCGGAGCTTCTCCGGATCAGCGGCGGCACGCCCGTCGAGCAGTTCGGGATGAGCGACGGCGGCGAGCAGACCCAGATCGTGCATACGGGCGCCGGCGTCTACCAGGCGCGCGTCACCCCGGGGTCCGACACGACCCGGTGGTCGATGACCGTGGAGGACTACTACTAGTGGCCTACGACGAGGAGCTCGCCGGGCGGATCCGGCGGATGATCGGCGACGAGCCCGGCCTGACCGAGATGAAGATGTTCGGCGGCCTCGCGTTTCTGATCCACGGGAACATGTCGGTCAGTGCCAGCGGCCAGGGCGGCCTGCTGCTGCGCGTGGACCCCGACCAGACCGACGCTTTGCTCGACGAGCCGTACGCCGAATCGTTCGTGATGCGCGGGCGCGCGATGGACGGGTGGCTGCGGGTCGGCGCCGAAGGGGTCGGCGACGACGAGCCGCTCGAGCGCTGGGTGCGGCGCGGCGTCGATTACGCGCGGTCGCTGCCGCCGAAGTAGCTACGGCCCGGTGGCCGCGCTGTCCTTGGACGGCGGCACGGTCTCGGTCGGGGCGCCGGCAAGCAGGTCCGACACCCACGCGCCGCAGCGTGCCATCCGCGTCGTCGGGGAGTAGCGGTGCTTCGCGCGATCGAGCTTTGCCCCGTCATAGCGACGCCGAGCCCAGACCGAGTGAGGCCTTGCGAGCCTGACCGAGCCGTAGAGGGCGATCAACGGGATGAACATCCCCAATACGGCAAGGAACACCCGCCCCTTGGCCGCGGCGACCAGCACGAACGCCAGCACGATCGCCGCCGTCGCGATCGTGCCGGTGATCGATCCCGCATCGTCGAGCCCGAACGGCTTCGTGCCGAGCACGACCAGCCCGCCGAACGCGACGGCAACGACGACCGCGTCAACCGACGAGCGGCCCTCCTCGGTCCAGTAGACGTCCTTGAGGTGGACCCAAAGTGCAAACTCGTCGAGCGTGAACCCCACGCCGATCCCGAATATCGCCGCGTCGATATGCCACCACGGGGCGTGCAGCGGCGCGGCCGCGAACGCGATGAACCCGGACAGCATCATCAGGCAGATCCCCCAGACGAGGTGATGGAGGTGCACGCCGCCCGACTGCACGCCGCCCGGCCACCACGAAACGCTCCGCGTCAGGCGGGCGCTCGTCCGGATCGCGAGGAACGAGATCAGGAACGCGAGCAGGCAGACCAGCGCCGCGCCTCGCCCGCCGTCGAACGGATGGTTGCCGAAAAGATGAAGGCTGACGAACGGTGCCGCCCCGCTGTGCCCTAAGAGAGTCGCCCTCACAGATCAGATTTCAGCAGCATTTGCGGCGAATTGGGCAAATCTCTCACCGACCGAGATTGCCCGGGAGGCGGCGCCGCCGGCGCCGAGGCTGCCTAGGGAGGCGGCGCGGCGGGCCCCGAGGCTGCTTAACCTCATCCGCGATGCCCCGGATTCCGACGCTTCCTCGCGTTCCGGGCCTGCCGGACCCGCTGCGGCGGGTTGCGGTTCCAGACGAGCTCGAGTCGATCACGACCCGTGGCCCGGAGGCCGATCCCGAGACCGTCGGGATGTCGGCGCGCGACGTCGAGCGGATCTGGAAAGCCGCCCAGCTGCTGTACCGCAGCGCCGTTCACCCCGCGGTGCAGGTGTGCGTCAGGCGGCGCGGCGCGGTCGTGCTCGACCGCGCGATCGGGCACGCTCGTGGAAACGGCCCGCACGACTCCGAGGACGCCTACAAGGTGCCGGCGACGCCAGAGACGCCGTTCCTGATCTACTCGGGGTCGAAGGCGATCACCGCGTTCGTCGTCCACATGCTCCACGACCGCGGCGTGATCGACATCGCGCTCCCGGTCGCCAAGTACATCCCCGGTTACGGCCGCAATGGCAAGGGCGAGATCACCGTCGCCCAGGTGCTCGCCCACCGGGCGGGGGTTCCCAACCTCCCGGAGACCGCGTTCGACCTCGACCGCACGTTTGACCGCGAGTTCATGGTCGAGACGCTGTGCGCGGCCAAGCCGGTGTTCCAGCCGGGCAAGTTCCTGGCCTACCACGCGGTCTCCGGCGGTTTCATCCTCGGCGAGGTCGTGCACCGGGCGACCGGGAAGGACATCCGCGCGGTGCTCGTCGAGGAGATCCTGGGACCGCTCGGCTTTCGCTGGAACAGCTACGGCGTCGATCCGGGCGACCTCGACGAGGTAGCGCTCAACTACGTGACGGGACCGCCGACCGTGCCGCCGCTCTCGAAGCTGTTGACAAGGGCGCTGGGGCTCGGGTTCGACGAGCTCGTCGAGTCGAGCAACGACCCGCGGTTCCTGACGGGCATTGTGCCCGCTGGGAACATCGTCGCGACGGCCGAGGAGCTGTCGCGGTTCTACGAGATCTTCCGGCGCGGCGGCGAGCTCGACGGGGTGCCGGTGATGTCGGCCGAGGCCGTGCGCCATGCGCTGACCGAGCAGTCCCGGCTCGAGATTGACCTGTCGCTCGGCTTCCCGACTCGGTTCAGCTACGGGCTGATGCTCGGGGCGCAGCTGCTCAGCCTCTACGGTCGCGACACCCAGCACGCCTTCGGCCATCTCGGCTTCACGAACATGCTCGCGTGGGCGGACCCAGAGCGGGCGCTCGCGTGCGCGGTGATGACGAACGGCAAGCCGGTCCTGTATCCCGAGCTGCACCGCGTCTATGGGCTGGTGCAGACGATCACCGCGGCGGCGCCGAAGGTCCCCGGCGCGGAGATGTGCGTCTGGGACCCGCTCGCCGGGCGCCCGGCGTAAATCCCGCCTCTGGCCAAGCCCGCGCGCGCGGATTGTGTCCACGTGGATGATGCGTGGCCGCCCGCCGGAGCGCATCCTTCCGGTTGTGGCAAGCGACTCGGGGAACCGCGAAAGGAGGCGGAAGTGATTAACCCGCTCGCGATCGGCGTGACCATCGGTGGCCTGCTCCTAGACATCGTCGTGCCAAGGCCCAAGCCTCGGGTTGGGACGGCATCCAGCTCCCTGCCCCCTGTGAGGCGCCGGCCCGAGGACACCTCGGCGCGTGTGTCGATGGAGTACGAGCGTCCGCCGGTCGCGAGCGGGGCTCGTGCACTAGAAGTGGCCGGCGAGCGCCTCGGCTGAGATCCGCCGGGTGTCGTCGGGCGCCGGACGGAGGATCATCACCTCGGCCGGGACTCGCTCGAGCAGCCACTCGAGATCGTCGGAGCTGAGCCCGGTGTTCCGGTTCGGGGACGCCGAGACGATCACGCGGTCGAACTGCTCCTCGTCGAGCAGCCGGCGGAGCGCGTCGCGGTAGGTTCGGCCTCGGGCGATCCGCGAATCCACGGTGATCCCCTGATTGTGCGCGCGCTGCTCGATCGCTTCCAGCAGCGGCATCCCGGCGGCGCACTGGACCGGCAGCGGTGAGTCGAGTGGCAGGTTCCGCGGCACTCGTGCGAGGAACGCCGGCATCAGCGTCGCGTTCTCGGCCTTGGCGAGCCGGACGGCCGCCTCGAACGCCCGGCGCGAGATCTCCTGCCCCGTGAACGGGAGCAGGATCCGCTTGACCGCGGTCGTCCTGTCGCGCTGCGGACGGCGTCCGTGCGGGGGTAGCCAGAAGCCCGCCGCGAGTCCAACCGTCAGGGCTACGACCACGGCGATCACGACCCAGACCACGGTCACAGGTCGACCTCCGAGCCGCGCTTGGCACGGTCGGCGACGATCCGCACGTCGACCCCGGGCGCGAGCTCCATCAGCCGCTGCGGCAGCGGCGTGCGCAGGCGGGCGAACCCCCGCGCGGGGCGCGAGGCGCCCATCAGGATGTAGGTGCTGCGCTGTCGGCGCGCGACCTCCGCGACGGTCGCCGCGACGTCGTCGGACTCCTCGACGAGGACGTGCGCGCCGAGCAGCGAGGCAAGCTGCCGGATCGCCGCGAGTGAGCGCTCCTGCTCGTCGGACGGGGAGCCGCTCGGAGGCGCCACCCACAGCAGATCGAGCTCGGCGCCGAGTCGCTGTGCGGAGCGCCACGCCCGGCGGACGAGCCGCTGCGCCCCGGGATAGGGCTCCACGAGCGCCAGCAGCCGCTCGCCCACCGCCTGTGGTGTGTCCGCGATCAGGCTCTCCTGGCGCGAGCCCACCAGCTCGGTCGTCAGCCGCTTGTTGCCGATCTCCTCGGCGACCTGTCGCAGCGCGACCTCGCGCAGCGCGGACAGGTTCTCGATCTTGAAGAAGTTGTTGAGCGCCGAGCCGATTCGCTCGGGCGGGTAGACCTTGCCGGCCCGGAGCCGCTCGAGCAGCGCCTCGGGCGTCAGGTCGATCATCACAACCTCGTCCGCGCGCCCCAGTACAGCGTCGGGGATCGTCTCCCGGACCCTGGTCCCGGTCAGCTCCGCGATCGTGTCGTTGAGCGACTCGAGGTGCTGGACATTCATCGTCGAGAGCACGTCGATCCCGGCGTTCAGCACGTCCTGGACGTCCTCGTAGCGCTTCTCGTGCTCGACCCCGGGCGCGTTCGTGTGCGCGAGCTCGTCGATCAGGCAGAGCTCTGGCGCCCGGATCAGGATCGCCGGGAGGTCCATCTCCTCGAGCTCCGTGTCGCGGTAGATGACCCGCCGGCGGGGGATGCTCGGCAGGCCGTCGGCGAGGGCCGCGGTCTCGGCGCGTCCATGCGTCTCCAGCAGCCCGATCACGACGTCGCGGCCCGCCTCCTGCTCGGCGTGGCCCTCGACCAGCATTCGGAAGGTCTTGCCGACTCCGGCCGCCATCCCGAGGAAGACCCGGAGATGTCCGCGGCGCTTCCCGGTCCCGGCTGCGGCGGACGCCGCGCTCGAGCCGGGGTCACCGTTCATGCTCCGAGCAGGTTGTGCACGATCAGATCGATCAGCTTGATTCCGATGAATGGAGCGATGATCCCACCCAGGCCGTAGATCCATAGGTTCCGCCTGAGCAGCGCGCTGGCGCCGATCGGCCGGTAGCGGACACCACGGAGCGACAGCGGGATCAGCAACGGGATGATGAGCGCATTGAAGATGATCGCGGAGATGACCGCCGAGCGGGGCGAGCCGAGGTTCATGATGTTGAGCACGTGGAGGGGGCTCTGTCCGCCCTTCGTGAACGCCCAGACGCTGACGAAGATCGCCGGGAGGATCGCGAAGTACTTGGCGACGTCGTTGGCGATCGAGAAGGTCGTCAGCGCGCCGCGGGTGATCAGCAGCTGCTTGCCGACCTCGACGATCTCGATCAGCTTCGTCGGATTGGAGTCGAGATCGACCATGTTCCCGGCCTCACGGGCGGCCTGAGTTCCGGTGTTCATCGCCACGCCGACGTCGGCCTGCGCGAGCGCCGGGGCGTCGTTTGTGCCGTCCCCGGTCATCGCTACCAGCCGACCTTCGGACTGTTGCTCCTTGATCAGCTCGAGCTTGGCTTCGGGGGTGGCCTCCGCGAGGAAGTCGTCGACGCCGGACTCCTCGGCGATCTTCGCCGCCGTCAGGCGGTTGTCGCCGGTGATCATGATCGTGCGGATGCCCATCGCCCGAAGGTGGTCGAAGCGCTCGCGCATCCCCTCCTTGATCGTGTCCTTGAGGTAGATCACGCCGAGCACCTGCGAATCGCGCGCGACGGCGAGCGGAGTGCCGCCCTCGCGTCCGATCCGGTCGAGCACCGGCTGGAGCTCGGCCGGCGGGCGGCCGCCCTCGGATTCGACCCAGGCGATGATCGCGTCGCCGGCGCCCTTGCGCAGCTGGCGGCCGTCGAGATTGACGCCGCTCATCCGCGTCTGCGCCGTGAACGGGACAAACTCCGCATGCAGCTTGTTCATGTCGTGCTCGCGGATTCCGTACTGCTTCGCGAGCACGACGATCGAGCGGCCCTCGGGCGTCTCGTCGGCGAGCGAGGAGAGCTGCGCGACCTCCGCGAGCTCGGCTTCGGCGACGCCCGGCATCGGGATGAATTCCGACGCGAGGCGGTTGCCGATCGTGATCGTGCCGGTCTTGTCGAGCAGCAAGACGTCGACGTCGCCGGAGGCCTCGACCGAGCGGCCAGAGAGCGCGAGCACGTTGCGCCGCACGAGCCGGTCGATGCCCGCGATCCCGATCGCCGACAGCAGCGCGCCGATCGTCGTCGGGATCAGTGCCACCAGCAGCGAGATCAGCGTCGTATCGGAGATCGAGGTATGGGCGAACAGCCCGAACGGTCGCAGCGTCACGACCACGACCATGAAGATCAGGGTCAGTCCGGCGAGCAGGATGTTGAGCGCGATCTCGTTCGGGGTCTTCCGCCGCTCGGCCCCCTCGACCAGGCCGATCATCCGGTCGAGGAACGACTCCCCCGGCTCCTGGGTGATCTCGACCACGATTCGGTCAGAGAGCACTCGGGTGCCGCCGGTGACCGCGCTGCGATCGCCGCCCGACTCGCGGATCACGGGCGCGGACTCACCGGTGATCGCCGACTCGTCAACGGAGGCGATCCCCTCGATCACGGTCCCGTCGCCGGGGATCAGCTCGCCGGCCTCGATCACAACCACGTCGCCCTTGTGCAGCTCCGAGGCGGTCTTGGTCGTGCCGTCCTTGAGATGGGCGACCGTCTCCTGGCGCATCGCGCGAAGCGTCTCCGCCTGGGCGCGACCGCGGCCCTCGGCGAACGCCTCGGCCATGTTCGCGAATACGACCGTCAGCCACAGCCAGAACGAGATCACGAACGTGTACCAGGCGGGATCGTTGCCGCCGAGCGCCTTGCCGCCGAACACCTGGATTAGCCACGTGACCGTCGTGATCAGCGCGCCGATCTCGACGACGAACATCACCGGGTTGCGGACCTGCACCCGCGGGTCGAGCTTCAGGAAGCTGTCGATCAGCGCGCGGCGGACGATGTCGCGCTGGAACAGCGAGATCGCGCGGCGCTCTGAGGGCGTGTTGCCGGGAGCGGTGTCGACTGACATCAGCTGCCTCCCGTCGCTCGGTCGAGGGCCAGGTTGAGCTCGAGCACGTTGACGCCGCTCTCACCCGAGAAGCCGAGCCCGCGGCCGTGGGTGTACTTCGAGATCAGCGAATCGACCCGCGGCAGCGACAGGTGCCGCACCGAGGCGACCCGGTGCGCCTGGATGTCAGCGTTCGCGACCGAGATGTCGGGGTCGAGGCCGGAGGCGGAGTTGTTGGCGGCGTCGACCGGGACCTTCGCGGAGGTGAGCCCGGGGTTGTACGGCTTCTCGAGCGACAAGTACGCCTGCACGTTGGTGGCGATCGCCTGCTCGGTCGCGGTGTTGTTGGGGCCGAGGTTCGAGAACGTGCTCGCGGCGCCGTTGTACGGCGGGACGGTCGCGGACGGCCGGCTCTGGAAGTACCGCGGGTCGGGGGCCGTGACCGGGTTGCCGTTCTTGTCTACCTGCGGCTTGCCGTTCTTGACCACCTGCAGCTGGAACTGCTGGCCGATGATCTTCGAGCCGACAAGCTTCCCGTCGACGTAGACCTTCTGGCCGTTTGCGTTCCCGGGGAACGCGAGCTGGCCGACGCCGGTCGTGATCAGTGGGTAGAAGACTCCGAGCGCGAGCGTCAGGACGACGATCCCGATTGCGGAGCTGATGAGGTCTCGCTTCATTTCAGTCTCAGTAGAGGTGGGTGGTCAGGCCCTGCACGATCGGTCCGAGCAGCAGGGCGGGGAAGAAGGTGAGGGCGCCGACGAGCACGATCACGCCGATCAGGAGCACGACGAACGTCGGGTTGTCGGTCCGCATCGTCCCGAGGCCGGGGGGGCTGATCCGTTTGCCGGCGAGCGACCCGGCGACCGCCAGCGCGAACAGGATCGGCGCGAAGCGCGCGAACAGCATCACGCCGCCGCCCAGCAGGTCGGCGAGCTTGATTCCGTGCGCACCCAGGTTGCCGGCGTTGGGCTGGATGTAACCCGTGTAGCCGGCGAACGCGGAGCCGTTGTTGTTGGCCTGCGATAGGTATGCGTAGAAGGACTCGGAGAAGCCTTGAGGGCCTGTCGCGGCTGCGGAGATCGACTGCCTGCCGGCGTGGCTCGCGACCGCCAGCGCGGTCGCGAACAGCGCCGACAGCGGGGTGATCAGCAACCCGAGCGCGATCAGTTTGATCTCGCGTGCCTCGATTTTCTTGCCGAGGTACTCGGGTGTCCGTCCGACCATCAGGCCGCCGAGGAACACGGCTAGCAGCACGTACAGCAGGATCGAGTAGAGGCCGGTCCCGACGCCGCCGAAGATCACCTCGCTGGCTGACAGATTGGCCATCGGCACGGCGCCGCCGATACCGGTGAACGATTCGATCGCGCTGTTGACGGCGCCGCAGGACGTCACAGTCGTGACGACGTCGAATAACGCCGAGCCGGCGATCCCGAAGCGCTGCTCCTTGCCCTCCATGTTGCCGCCAGTCGAGCCGGCGATCACCTGCGTGTGGAGCCCGGCCGCGTGCTGCGCGGGCGAGCCATGCGCCTCGGCGATGTACGCGACGATCACCGCGCCAAGGAACATGATCATCATCGTCGAGTAGATCGCGTAGCCCTGGCGGCGGTTGCCGGTCATCCGGCCGTACATGAACACCAGCGCGGCCGGGATCAGCAACACCGTCAGCATCTCGACGAAGTTGGTGAACGCGGTCGGGTTCTCGAACGGGTGCGCCGAGTTGGTGTTGAAGAAGCCGCCGCCGTTCGTGCCGAGCAGCTTGATCGACTCCTGCGAGGCGACTGGGCCCATTGCGATCTGCTGTGGCAGGTGCGTGAGCGTGTTCAACGACAGGTAGTGCGAGAAGTTCGCGATCGAGCCCTGGAACACGAGCACGATTGCCACGACGAACGAGATCGGCAGCAGCACGTACAGCACCGTCCGCACGAGGTCATGCCAGAAGTTCCCGAGGCTCTTGCCGCTCCGCCCGATGATCCCTCGGATCAGCGCGACGGCGACCGCGATCCCGACCCCCGCCGAGAGGAAGTTCTGGACGGTGAGCCCCAGCATCTGGCTGAAGTAGCTCATCGTCGTCTCGCCGCTGTAGTACTGCCAGTTCGTGTTCGTGACGAACGACGACGTGGTGTTGAACGACACGTCCCACGTGCCCGAGTGGAAGCCCTGCGGGTTCAGGCCGGTCCAGTTCCACAGCGTCTGGGTGCGGAGGATCAGGTACAGCAGCAGCCATCCGGCGAGCGAGAAGATGATCAGGCTCTTGGCGTACGCCTTCCAGTCCTGACCTCGGGTGGTGTCGACCCGCATGACCTTGTACAGCCACTGCTCCGGACGGCGCAGCAGCGGGTCGAGCATCGTCCGCTCGCCTGTGTAGACGGCCGCCATGTAGCGGCCGAGCGGCATCGCCAAGATCGTCAGGACGGCGACGAACAGGAAGATCGTGAGCCAGCCGGAGAAGGTCACCTCGTGCTGCTCCTAGAACCTCTCGCCCCGCAGCAGCGCGTACACCAGGTAGATGCAGACGATCACGGAGACCGTCAGGCCGAAGATGTCAGCGGCGCTCATATCCGGTCGATTCCGAAGATCAGCGCGTACAGGACCGCGAACATCACGATCCCCAGAAGTACGGCTAGAACGTCCATGTCGCTCAGCGTCGCGCCGCCGTGTCAAGGCGTCATACAGAAACGGCGCCCCGTCATAAAGAAGGTGTGAAGACGGCGCTAGGCCGCGAACCGGTAGCCGACGCCCGGGTCGGTCTTGATGTAGCGGGGCCCGTCAGTCGGCTCGATCTTGCGACGCAGGTTCGCCACGTGCGCGCGCAGCACCTGTGTGTCATCGCTATAGCCCTCGCCCCAGACGGTTGTGAGCAGCTCGCGGTGGGTCATCAGGCGGCCGCGGTTGCGCGCCAGCAGCCGGAGCAGCTCGAACTCCTTGGGCGTGAGGTGCACCTCTTCACCGTCGCGACGCACCACCCGTGCGCCGAGATCGAGCTCGAGCCCGTCTGCGTCGATCACCGCGTCCTCGCCGCCGTTTCCGGAGCGCCGCAGCACGGCTCCCAGCCGCGCGATCAGCTCTCGCGGTCCGAACGGCTTGGTCACGTAGTCGTCGGCACCCGCCGCCAGCGCCCGGACCTTCGCGTCCTCCTCGCCCACCGCGGATAGCACGATGATCGGAATCGGGGTCCATTCCCGCAGCCGGCGGCACACCTCGACCCCGTCGATGTCGGGCAGCACGAGGTCGATGATCGCGGCGTCGGGATGCCGCACCGCCGCCAGATCGAGCGCCTCCTCGCCGGTCGTCGCGGGCACCGCCTCGTATCCCGCGTCACGCAGGATCACCCGCAGCGCCCGGAGGATCTGAGCCTCGTCGTCGCACACGAGCACCGGGGGGCGGCTGGCGCTGGTCATGCCGCGACGCTCGCACGATCGCCGGCGGGGAAGGAGATCACGAAGCTCGCACCCTGGCCGGGGAGTGAGTCGACCGACACGGTGCCGCCGTTGGCCTCGACGAAGCCCTTGACGATCGCGAGCCCCAGGCCCGAGCCGGTCCACGTCCGGGAGGCCGGATCCGCGCCCCGGTAGAACGGCTCGAAGATCCGCGACTGCTCGGCGCGACGGATCCCGGGGCCCTGGTCGACCACGCGGACGATCACCTGCGAGCCCGCCTGCCGCGCATGGATCGAGACCGGCCGTCCACCCGAGTAGCGCCACGCGTTCTCGAGCAGGTTCGCGAACACCCGCTCGAGCTGCGCCGCGTCGGCCCGGATCGCCGGGAGGTCCGGTTCGATCGCGACGCGGACGTCAACTCGCTCCTGCAGCGCGTCGCGGGCGGCGAGCACAACATCTTCGATTGAGATCCACTCGCGCCGCGGCTCCGCTCTGCCCGATTGAAGCCTCGACAGGTCGAGCAGCTTGTCGATTAGCGCCGACAGGCGCTCCGCTTCCTCCACGACGGCGGCCGTGAGCTCGCTGCGCTCCTCCGGTGTGATCGACTCCGCGCTGAGCGCGTGCCCGGCGGTGAGGATCGCGGTGATGGGAGTGCGAAGGTCGTGCGACGTCGCCTGCAGCAGCGCGGTCTTGAGCTCGTCGCTTCGGCGCAGCGCCTTCGTCTCCACCGCCTCCGCCTGGGCGGCGTCGCGCTGCAGCGCGACCGCGATCAGCGCCTGAAGCGCGGGGACGACGTTGTCGGTGAGCCGTTCGGACGCGTCCGATGAGAGGTCGCGCGGCACCAGCAGCGTCGCGATCCGGCGGTCCGATCCGTCCACCAGGGGCACCGCCTCGCGCCGTTCGTCGCCGAGATCCTCGCCGAGCTCGATCGCCGCCGAGCGCAGCTCGAGTGCCTCGGCGACCCGGTGGGCCGCGGCGCGCAGCGCGGCCGAGGTCTCCGTGCCCGCGAGCAGCTCGCGCGCGAGGCTTGCCGCGAGGTCCGCCTCACGCCGGCGGCGGTCGGCTTCGTCGGCCCGACCCCGCGCGATGTCGGCGATCGTGCTCACGACCACTGCGGTCAGCATGAACGCCCCGAGCGAGACCCAGTTGCGGGAGTCCGAGATCGTGAACTCGC
The DNA here is from genome assembly GCA_963788565.1 of uncultured Solirubrobacterales bacterium. GTDB lineage: Bacteria > Actinomycetota > Thermoleophilia > Solirubrobacterales > Solirubrobacteraceae > Palsa-465. The sequence goes on from CAWBHJ010000007.1 coordinate 191,798, forward strand.
CGGTCGGCGGCAGGTGGAAGAAGTTGAACGCCGCGGCGCTCAGCAGCGAGGTGCCCAGCCCCAGCCACAGTCCCCAGTAGACGGAGACCAGCAACACGGCCGGCAGGTACACCACGCCCAGCGAGACGACCGGCGCGACCGTCTTCAGCGGGTAGATCGCACCGGTCGCCGCCGCAACCGACACAATCGCGACCGTGACTCCAACGCGCAGCGGCGGCCGGCTTCCGCTCAATCCCCGGAGTCCGCGTCCACGGCTCCTCCATGTGCGCTGCATTTGACATCAGCGTACGACGGGGACGGGCTGCTGGCCACAGAGCACTACCCCCCGGGGGTACACTGGCGGGTACTCCCCGGGGGGTATCTGGTGGCGGGGCTGGGGACCCCTTGATGTCGCGGTGCGCGTCTAGCTTCGCGCGCGGGAGCGCGTACCGCCGCCGGCGCGGGTGCCTCCGCTCGGCGAGCGCGTGGCGCCGCTTCGGCTGCGGCCGGTGCTGCGGGCAGCGCCTGCCCGGCTCCTGGCCGATGCCCGCGACGTGCCGCTCGGCGTCCTCGCTGATGCGGTCGAGCGGCGTGAGTTGGCGGTCCGGCGCGAGCGGCTTCGGGTGCCGCGAGTCAGACGCTGATCGGGCGGGACCTGCTTGCGGACAAGCTCCTTGACAAGTCGTCCGAGCTCGGCGTCGAGGAACTTCGCCATCCGCTCCTCGTCGCGGCGGATCGCCTTGGCCAGCTGTGCGGTCTCGCGGTCGCCGACCGCCTCCGCGAACACGAGGATCCGCGAGTAGAGCGCGATCTCGACATGCTCTTCGCGGAGCTCCTCCTGGGCGTTGCGCAGCTGCGTCTCGGTCTCGTCGTTGACGGCCGCTCGGGCTGTTCCCACTTGGGTCTTGACAGCCGCGACGGCCTTGCCGGCCACCTCGCCGACGGCGTCGGGAACGCCCGGCAGGCTCGGACCGGCGACGGCAGACCCGCCGCCCAGCTGCTTGATCCGCGAGGCAACGCGCCGCTTGTGATCCTTGGTCTCTGTCAAGTGCTGGCGCAGCCGCTTCTTGTAGGACTGCTTCTGCGTCAGCGCGATGTGCGCGTTCAGCGCGGCCTCGAGCTCGGCCTCCTTTGCGTGCGCCTCGTTCAGCCACTGAACTAGCTTCGCGTCGCGTTTGTTGAGATTTACATCTGGCATCTGGTTCCTCTCTTAGCGTTGCGAGCCACTGCTGGTTGAGATCCGCAGCTCGCGTTCGGCCGCTTCGAGGACCGTTTTCCGGCCCCTCGCGTTGGCCTCGTACAGCTGGACTGCGGCGAGCTCGGCGGCATTCGCGCCAGCCAAGCGGTCGACCACGTCGGCAGCCTTCATATGGTCGTACCCATTCCAGGGCGGTTCGATGTGGACCGACGCTCCGGCGCCTTCCTCCGCACCCGGTTCGGCTACCGCTTCGACGAGCTCCGGCTCTTCGGAGACGTGGACCGGCTCGGGGGCCGGCTCGTCGGGCGCCGGCGCCTCGGACGGCGGCGCTGCGAGCGGCTGCTCGAAGACCTCGTGCCGGGGCACGGAGGGCCGCGCCGGTTTCTCGTCCGATGTGGCACCGCCGATCAGCCGGCGGGTCGTCGCGGCGGCGACGGCGATCGTCTGCTCCGCCGCCCGCAGCCACAGCTGCGTGACGCGGACGCCGACTCGCAGCGGTGTTGTCATGAGCTCGCCAACCATCCCGCGGTTACTACCCGTAGGGGCGCCGAGAAAACGGGAGTCGGCGGCGCAAAGTGGGTAGGGTGGGTCGCGCAGGAGGAGTGTGCGCGAGACGTGGAACTGGATCCGAGGCAAGTCATCAGGGGAGGCCTGAAGCTCGCGGAGCGAGCGGGCGACGAGGCGTACTTCGCAACGCTGTGCATCCGCAGCGGGATCCTCGGGCTCGAGCCTCCGCACCGGATTGCGAAGCTGCTGCTCGCGTTCGAGCGATTCGGGATGCTCGGCGGCGCGGTCGCGGTCGGGGCGATCCGTCACGGCGACCGGATCGCCGTGATCGACGAGCGCGGCGAGCTCACCTACGAGCAGCTGCACGCGAACTCGAACGCGATCGCGAACGCGTGGCGTGAGCGTGGCTTCGAGCCCGGCGAGGGGATCGCGATCCTCGTCCGAAACCACCGCGGGTTCCTCGAGGCGGTGTTCGCCGGCGCCAAGTGCGGGGCGCGGGTGATCCTGCTCAACACTTCGTTCTCCGGCCCGCAGATCCGTGAGGTCGCGCAGCGCGAGGGGACCGACCTGCTCGTGTACGACGACGAGTACACCGAGATCCTTGAGGGGATCGACGAGCCACCCCGGGGACGGTGGCGCGCGTGGGCCGAGGAGCCGGGGGATGACACGCTCGACGCGCTGATCAAACGCGGCGACCCGAGCGACCCACCGCGCCCCGGAACCGCCCCGCGGCTGACGATCCTCACCAGCGGGACGACCGGAACGCCGAAAGGCGCCCCGCGCAGCGAGCCACGCTCGCTGGCGCTGATCGGGGGGTTGCTCAGCAAGGTGCCGTTCAAGGCGCGCGAGGTGACCGAGCTGTGCGTGCCGATGTTCCACGCGCTCGGTTTCGCCCAGGCGATCATCGGGATCGGGCTCGGCTCGACGCTTGTCGTCCGACGCCGGTTCGACCCGGAGGAGACGCTCGACAGCGTCGAGCGCCACCGCGCGACCGCGATGGTGATGGTGCCGGTGATGCTCCAGCGCACGCTCGAGCTCGGGACCGACGAGATCCGCAAGCACAACCTCTCGTCTCTGCGGATCATCTTCCTGTCGGGCTCGAAGCTGCCAGCGGAGGTAGCGATCCGAGCGCTCGAGGCGTTCGGCCCCGTGATCTACAACCTCTACGGCTCGACCGAGGTCGCGTACGCGACGATCGCGACGCCGGAGGACCTCGAGGTCGACGCCTCGACCGTCGGGAAGGTGGTTCGTGGCTCGGTCATCAAGCTCGTCGACGAGAACGGCGACGAGGTGCCGCAGGGCGAGAGCGGACGGATCTTCGTCGGGAATCTGTCGCAGTTCGAGGGGTACACCGGCGGCGGCGGCAAGGAGGAGGTCGGCGGACTGATCTCCTCGGGCGACGTCGGCCACTTCGACGAAGACGGCCGGCTGTACATCGACGGCCGCGACGACGAGATGATCGTCTCCGGCGGCGAGAACGTGTTCCCCGCGGAGGTCGAGGAGCTGCTAGCCCACCACAAGGCGATCGCCGATGCAGCGGCCGTCGGGGTCGACGACGAGAAGTTCGGCCAGCGACTGAAGGCGTTCGTCGTCCTGCGCGAGGGCCAGATGCTGTCCGAGGACGAGATCAAGGCGTACGTCAAGGACAACCTCGCCAACTACAAGGTCCCCCGCGAGGTCGTGTTCCTCTCAGAGCTACCGCGCAACGCGACCGGCAAGGTGCTCAAGCGCGAGCTGGTTGAGGGGGCCGAGGCGCCCGCTCCGTCCGAGCGTTAGCCGGCTGGCGCGTACCGATCCAGGAACCCCAGCATCCGCCGCCACGCGTCCTCCGAGGCCTCGGCATGCTCTTCCGCGCGGCGGTCGAAGAACGAGTGGGGCGCGCCCGGGTACACGTGGATCTCGTGCTCGATCCCGGCGGCCGAGAGCGCCTGGTCGAAGCGCTCGACGTCCTCGACCGAGATTCCCTGATCGGCCCCGCCGAACAGCCCGAGCACCGGGCAGCGCATGTCCGCGGCGCGGGCGATCGGTCCCGGGACGCCGAAGCGGTCACTGAGGATCCCGTATAGGCCGATCGCTGCCGAGAGGCCCGGAATGTCGGCCGCGGCCATGAACGACCCGAAGCCGCCGAGGCAGAAACCGACGGTCGCGGGAGCGGTGACCCCGGTCCTTTCCCGGAGCGCCTGCGCGGTCGCCTTCACGTCGTCCTGTACCTGCGGCACCTTCAGCTCCTGGACGTGCGGCATGTACTCGAACTGCTCGTCGCGCGGCCCTAGTCCGGCGGTGCGTCCGAAGTAGTCGAACACGGCCGCGTGATAGCCGGCCTGGGCGAAGCGCTCGGCGAGGTCGAGGTAGAAGGGGTACAGGCCCCGCACGTCCGGGAGGATCACGACACCCCCGCGGGCGTCGGGTGATTCGGCGAGCGCTGCTGAGAACTTGGTCCCATCGGCGGAGGTCAGCTCGAGCAGCTCGGCACCGGCGCCGCCGGCGATCGGAGCGAGCAACAGGTCTGCGGGTGGCAGCGGAGGGAGGGCGTCAAATTGGAAGCACATGCCGCGACACGATAGAAAGCCGTGGGATGACACCGCCCCCCGACCCCGGTAGCTTCCGCGCCGAGTTCCCCGTCCTCGAGCGCCTCTCGTACCTGAACGCCGGTACCGAGGGGCCTGTGCCCCGGGCGGCCGCGGACGCCGTCCGCGCCCGGATCGAGCTCGAGGAGACCCAGGGCCGCTGCGGCCGTCCGTACTTCGACGACCTCCGCGAGATGGCCTCGCGGCTGCGCGAGGGCTACGCCTCGGTGCTCGGCTGCGCCGCGTCGCTGGTCGCGCTGACCGGCTCGACCACCGATGGCGTCAACACCGTGCTCGCCGGCCTCGATCTCCGTGCGGGCGACGAGATCCTCACGAGCGACGAGGAGCACCCCGGCCTGCTCGCCCCGCTCGGGCTCGCGCGCCGGCGCCACGGGGTCAACGTACGCGTGCTGCCGTTCCGGGAGCTCGCCGGCGAGGTGCGCTCGAGCACGCGACTGGTCGCCTGCTCGCACGTCTCGTGGGTCAACGGCAAGGTCGCGGACATCGCGGCGCTGCGGGCGGCGGGCGCCCCCGTGCTGCTCGACGCGGCGCAGGCGCTAGGCGCGGTGCCGGTCGACGTGCGGGCGCTCGGCGTTGACTTCTACGCCGCCTCCGGCCAGAAGTGGCTCTGCGGCCCGGAGGGGAGCGGCTGCCTTTACGTCCGGCCCGAGCGGCTCGACGAGCTCACGATTCCGTGGCCGGGCTACGGCTCGGTGGCCGATCCCGAGCAGGCGCTCGAGTTCGAGCCGGCGGAGGGTGTCAAGCGGCTGGACCACGGCTTCCCGACCGGGCTCAAGAGTTCCTGGGCGCTGGCCTCGCTCGAGGCGCTCGGCCGCCCGGGCTGGAGCTGGGTCCACGAGCGCGCGGCGTCGCTCGCCGCCTCGCTCGCCGACCGGCTCGCCGAGCTGGGGCTCCGGGTCTGCGATCGCGACCGCTCGACGCTCGTCTCCTGGAAGGTCGACGACGCCGCTGCCGAGGTCGAGCGATTTGCCGCGAGCGGGTTCGTACTGCGGAGCATCCCGGGGCGCGAGCTCATGCGTGCATCGATCGGCGCGTGGTCCTCCGAGGAGGAGCTCGACCGTTTCGCGCAGCTCGCAGCCAGTTAGTCGGTAACCCGGCGCGGGTGCGTGTAGACGTTCACGCGCCCGCCGCGGGCGAATCCGGCGAGCGTCATCCCGCGATCGTCGGCGAGCGAGATCGCGAGCGAGCTCGGCGCCCCGACGCCGACCAGCACCGGCGCGCCGGCGACCGCGGCCTTTTGGGCGAGCTCGAAGGAGAGCCGGCCGCTCACACACAGAACCCGCTCGCCGAGTGGCACGATCCCGTCGAGCAGCGCGCGGCCGATCACCTTGTCCATCGCGTTGTGGCGCCCGACGTCCTCGCGGACGATCACGAGCGTCCCTGCGGGGTCGAACAGCCCGGTCGCGTGCAGGCCGCCGGTGCGCTCGAACCCGGGCTGCTCGAGCCGCTCTGGCAGCGCCGCGAGCAGCGAGCGCCGCACCACCGGCCCCGCCGGGGGCGGCGCGCTCGCCACCGCCAGCTCCTCGAGCGCGCCCTTGCCGCAAACGCCGCACGAGGAAGTCGTGTAGAACCGCCGCGCGCCGGGGTCGCGGGTCAGCGGCCCCTCGACCTCGACCGTGTTTGCGGCGAAGTCGCGCGTGGGCTCTGCCCGCCGGGGCGCGTCGATCAGCCCCTCCCCGTACAGGAAGCCGAGCGCGAGCTCCTCGTCGTGTCCCGGCGTCCGCATCGTCACCGCGAGCGGCTGACCGTCAACGCGGATCTCGAGCGGCTCCTCGACCGCGACCGCGTCCTCGCCGCGGTCGTGACGGACTTTGGTGTAGGCCGAGGCCACCGCCCGAACGTTACGGCTCCGATCACGCCTCCCGTGCAGACGGCCCACAACGCCGGCCGACGGGTTGCCCGACCCGGGTGCATACTGAGCCCGTGGCCGACCACTTCCAGCAGCCCGGCTGGTTCACGAAGAACGTCTTCAATCGGATCGTCGCGCTGTTCACCCGCGCCGGGATCAGCGTCTGGGGCTCGCGTGTGCTCGAGGTGCCGGGCCGGAAGACCGGGGCACCGCGCCGCACCCCGGTGAACCTGCTCACGCTCGACGGCGACCGCTACCTCGTGGCCCCGCGCGGCCACACCCAGTGGGTCCGCAACCTCCGCGCCAGCGGCGGCGGACGCTTGCTGCTGGGCCGCCGCGCCGAGGAGTTCACGGCGACCGAGGTTCCCGAGGCCGAGCGACCCCCGATCCTCCGCGCGTACCTGAAACGGTGGAAGGCCGAGGTCGGTGTGTTCTTCGGCGGCGTCGGACCCGACTCGAGCGACGAGGAGCTGCAGCGGATCGCGCCCGATCATCCGGTGTTCCGGCTGAACGGCGCGTCGGCGGGCACCCCGGCCGCCGGCTAGAAGTCGCGCCGGCCCGCGATGCTCGCGGCCCGCTCCGGCCGTGTCAGCTCATACACCGCGATCCGCTGCGGCCCCGGGGTCGCGATCTCCGCGCCGGGACCGTGCGGGATCTCGAATCGCATCGCCACCTCTACTCCTCGCGCAGCGAACTCTGCGAGCGTCGCCTCGAGGTCCTCGACGCGGAACACGAGCACCGGCTGGTCGCCCTCGAGATGCTCGGCGAGCAGCAGCGCCGGTCGCTCCTCGCCGAGCCTGACCATCGCCACTCGCGTCCCGAACCGCTCGATCGCGAACACGAGCTCGCCACCGAGCCCGCGTGTGTAGTGGTCCAAGTCGTCGGCCACGGACCGGCTCGGGAGGTAAACGAAGTCGAGCGACTCTAGTGACGGCATCGCTAAATGATGCCCTCGGGCCAATTGGTATAGATAGGAGCGACGCCAAAGCCGACGAGAGGGAGCGCGATGGAGATCGGAATCGGATTGCCGAACGCCGTACCGGGAACCAGCGGCCAGGACCTCCTCAACTGGGCTCGCGCGGCCGAGGAGGCCGGGTTCTCGACGCTCGGGACGATCGATCGGATCGTCTATGCCAACTACGAGCCGCTGACCGTGCTGAGCGCCGCGGCGGCGGTGACCGACCGGATCCGGCTCGCGACGACGGTGATGCTCGGGCCGCTCCGCGAGAACGCGGCGCTCGTCGCCAAGCAGGCCCTATCGCTCGACGCGCTAGCCGGCGGGGGACGGGTCGTGCTCGGGCTCGGCCTGGGCGGGCGCGAGGACGACTACGCGGTCAGCGGCGTCTCGCTCGCCGGACGCGGGGCGTGGCAGGATCGCGCGCTCGACGAGATCCGCCGGATCTGGAACGGCACCGGCGAGACCGAGTCGAAGATCGGCCCCCGACCGCTGGGGGCGGGTCCGAGCCTGATCGTCGGTGGCGCCGCGGACGCGACGTTCGAGCGGGCGGCCAAATGGGGCGACGGCTGGATCATGGGTGGCGGCGCTCCCGACCAGTTCACACAGGGCGCCGAGAAGCTTGCCGGCGCGTGGGCACGGCACGGGCGCGACGGGGAGCCGCGGACGATGGCGCTCGCCTACTACTCGCTCGGCCCCGACGCCGAACGCAACGCCGACACCTATCTGCGCGACTACTACGGCTGGCTCGGGGAAGACCTGAGCGGGATGATCGCCGGCAGCGCCGCCAAGGACGCCGACACGGTCAGGGGCTACATCGCCGCGTTCGAAGGCGCGGGTTGCGACGAGCTCGTCATCTTCCCGTGCTCGCACGAGCCGCAGCAGGTGCAGATGCTCGCGGAGGCCGCCGGGCTCTAATCGGCGACGACGCGGTTCAGCAAATCCCGCAGCTGGCCCTGCTCGGCCGTCGACAGGCGCGCGAGCCCGGCCGGCGGCTCCCCGACCTGCGCGAGCAGCCGGTCGCGCACCTCGACGCCGCGCGGCGTCAGCACGACGTGCTTGACGCGGCGGTCCTGTTCGTAGGTCCTGCGGGCGACGAGCCCGCGTGCCTCGAGCCGGTCGATGATCCCGGTCACGTTCGAGTTGTCACACGCGAGCTGGGTCGCCAGTTCGTGCATCGGCCGCGGCGCGTCCGGATCCATGTTCAGCAGCGCAGCGGCCTGGCCGGGGTGAAGCTCCAGCTCGGACGACGCGGTCAGGAACCGGCGGCGCTGCTCCGCCAGCAACCCCCGCAGCACCGTCCATACCTCGTCTGCCGCGGACGGTGGAGCTTGCTCGGTCTCGGCTGTCGTGCTCACAACGATGCAGTCTAGTTGAGAATCTCGATGATTGACAACATCAACTAGTTGCTACAGTGCGCCCGGTGAGTACTCCCGCGTCAATCGAGGTCGAGCAACTGGTCCGGGAGTTCCGAAAGGGGCCCCTGGCAGTGGACCACATCGACCTGACCGTCTCGCCCGGTGAGATCTATGGATTCCTGGGCCCGAACGGCGCCGGCAAGTCGACGACGGTACTGATGCTGACGACGCTGCTGCCGCCGACCAGCGGCTGCGCTCGCGTGGGCGGCTACGACGTCGTCAAGCAGGGTGCGCAGGTCCGCGCCTCGATCGGCGCGGCGCTCCAGGAAGCGGCGCTCGACCCAATCCTGACCGGGCGCGAGCACCTGAACCTGCAGGCCACGCTCCAGGGGCTGGCGAAGGCCGACCGGCAGCGCCGGGCCACCGAGCTGCTCGAGCGAGTCGGGCTGATCGAGGCCGCCGATCGCCGCGTAGGCGGGTACTCGGGCGGGATGAAGCGGCGGCTCGACCTCGCGCTCGCGCTTGTGCACGAACCCAGGATCCTGTTCCTCGACGAGCCGACCACGGGCCTGGACCCGCAGAGCCGGTCGGCGTTGTGGGACGAGGTCGCGCGGCTCGCACACGACGAGGGGATCACCGTGTTCCTGACCACGCAGTACCTCGAGGAGGCGGACGTGCTCGCCGATCGCGTCGGGATCATCGACCACGGCCGGATCGTCGCCGAGGGCACGCCCGCCCAACTGAAGGCAGAGATCGGCAGCCCCAGCGTCGAGGTCACGCCGGTGGACGCGGACGCGGCCGATCGACTGGCGGGGCTGCTCGGCCGGTTCGGAGAGCTGCATCACAACGGGCGCGGCAGCGTCACCGTCCAGCTCCCCGGCGGCGAGCGCGAGCTCGCGGAAATCATCCGAGTGCTCGACCAGGCCGACCTGCACGTCGAGCTGCTGCAGCTCCACCAGCCGTCGCTCGACGACGTGTTCCTCGCGAAGACCGGGCGCAAGCTCGAGGGCGCCGGCGAGGAGAGCGAAGAGCCGGAACCGGCCCCGACGGGCCGTCGCCGGAGACGCCGTGACAACTGACGTCTCGTTGTTCCAGCAGGTGGGCGCCGTCGCCCGACGGTCGATCACGCGCACCAGCCGGCAGCGGGCGCTGCTTGTCTTCCCGATCCTGTTCCCGTTGATCCTGTTCGCGATCAACGGCAGCGCGCTGAACGCGGCGACCAAGATTCCCGGGTTCCCCACCAACAGCTACCGGGCGTTCGCGCTGGCGATCCCCTTCATCCAGGGCGCGCTGTTCGTGTCGATCTCGGCGGGAACCGACCTGGCGCGGGACATCGAGACAGGTTTCTTCAACCGGCTCGCGCTGACGCCGTTGCGGGGATCGGCGCTGCTGATCGGCCAGCTGGGCGGTGCGTTCGTCGTCGCGGCGCTGCAGTCGGTCGTCTACCTGATCGTCGGGATCGCGACGGGCGTCGGGATCAAGGCCGGGATCGGGGGCGCGCTTGTGCTGCTCGGCCTGTCGACGCTGATCGCGTTCGGGTTCGCCTGCCTCGGCTGCCTGATCGCGCTGCGGTTCGGCTCCGGTGAGGCGGTGCAGGCGATCTTCCCGCTGCTGTTCGTGCTGGTGTTTCTCAGCTCGTCGAGCCTGCCGCGCAACCTGATCAAGGCCGACTGGTTCCGCGAGGTCGCCACGTACAACCCGGTCTCGTACCTGATCGAGGGCATCCGGAGCCTGATCATCACGGGCTGGGACGGCGAGGCGCTCGCGCTCGGGTTCGGGTTCGCGCTGGCGCTCGCGGTGATCGCGCTCGGCCTCGCGGAGCGCTCGATGCGGACGCGGCTGGTGCGGGCATGAGGGGCTTCCTGTCGGTCACCAAGGCGGTCGCGTGGCGCTCGATCCACAACACGATCGTGAGCCCAGCGATCCTGCTGCCGTCGATCATCTTCCCGCTGTTCTTCCTGGTCGCGTTCGCCGGCGGCCTGTCACGGATCGCGGATGTCCCCAACTTCAATTACAGCCCCGGCTACACGTCGTTCCAGTTCGTGTTCGTGTTCCTCCAGTCGGCGGCGTTCGGCGGCGTTTTCACCGGGTTCGCGGTCGCGCGCGACTTCGACTCCGGGTTCGCCCGGCGGCTGCTGCTGAGCGCACCGCGGCGGAGCGGGATCATCGCCGGCTACGCGCTCGGGGCGCTGGGGCGGTGGTTCATCACCGGCACGATCGTGACGATCGCGGCGCTGATCGCCGGGATGAACGTGTTCGGGAGCGGGATCGAACTGGTCGGTCTGATCGGCCTCGGGATCGCGATGAACTTCGCCGCGGCACTGTGGGCTTGCGGGCTCGCGATGTTCCTGCGGACCGAGCAGGCCGGGGCGGTGATCCAGATGCCCGTGTTCGTGCTCCTGTTCCTCGCGCCGGTGTATGTGCCGATCGGGCTGCTGCAGGGGTGGATCCACGCGGTCGCGCGGTACAACCCGGTGACGGTCACACTCGAGGCCGGGCGCGGCCTGCTCGCCGGCTCGCCGATCAAGGTCGCGCTCGCATTCGCGCTGCTCGCCGGCGCGGCGCTGGTGCTCGGCGTGTTCGCCCGCCGGGGACTGGCGAGCGCCGAGCGCGCCGGCTAGCCCGGTTGCGCCCCGGGCCACCAGCCGAGATGCTCTCGGCGATACCGAACTGAGATGGAGGCGTGATGGCGGACAAGGTGCTGATCAACCTGGCGACGGGACTCGAGGATTCCGAGCGCGTGACCGTCGCGTTCCTCGTCGGCGGCGCCGCGCTCGAGCGCGGTCGCAAGGTGGCGATGTGGCTGACGAAGGAGGCCGTGCGGCTCGCGCTGCCAGGCCACGCGCTCGCGGTGGCGTGTGACGGATGCCCGCCTCTCGAGCGGCTGTTCGAGCAGTACGCGGCCGCCGGCGGCGAGCTGCTCGTCTGCCCGATCTGCTGGAACGCCCGGAAGCTCGACGAGTCCTCGCTCGCCGCCAACGCGCGGATCGCCGGCGCGACGCCGATGTTCGACTGGATCGGCGATGACGACGTGACGGTGTTCAGCTACTGAGGGGGGCGGCCGGTCGGGTCGGCGCGCCGGCCTAGGTCGCGGCAGCCTGGCGAACGATGGCGAATTGGGTTACGTATGCGGACCCGAATCGCCATCGTTCGTGCAGCGAGTACCGCCCTCGGTAGTCGAGCCCCGCGTCACCCGTTGAACTTGCAAACCGCCGCGGCGGACTTGAACGCCGGCGCCTGAACGTCGACCGTCTTCGGGATCGCGAGCACGACCCCGTCCTCGTCCAAGACGCCTCCGAAGGCGCTCGGATCTGAGGGCGGCGTCGTCGTCGGGTCGGGGAAGTCCGGCACGCCGTGCCGGCGCATGCACTGCGAGACCGCGAGCAGTTGCGCCTTGGCCTGCGCCGACGGTCGTGTCGGCGGCCCGCCGCCGGGGAGCAGCCTGCGGCAGCTCGCGTGCGCCGACTTGAACGCGGGAGCGGAGGGATTGACACCCGAGCCGACCTGTAGCTGGAGACCGCCGCCGGGGCTCGGGTCCGGGAAGCCCGACACGCCGTGCGCGCGCATGCACTTGGAGTACGCGAGGAAGTCGCCGTGCGGCGACGGCGGCTTGCTCGAGGAGCCGCATCCGGCGATCGCCGTCACGATCCCGATGACCGCGAGGCCGGTCGGGATGTGCCGGATTCGTCCGCCGATTCGGAGCGACATGAGCTTCTGCGACGTTGTAGTCCGCAGTGGGTAACAGCGACGTAACGGCCTTGACCCGCGAGTAGGCTTCTCACATGCGACGTGTGAGCTTGCCGTGGGTTGGCGGCGCCGTCGGAGTGGCGTTGCTCGGGCTCGGTGTCGTCTACCTCTCGGTCGCGTGTGAGTCGCTGCCTGGCTTGCTCGGTGGCACGCAGGGAGACACCTCGCCTCGCACCGGATTCGGCATCGTCGCCGTGGTCCTCGGAGTCGCTGCGCTCGCGCTCACCGCGTGGTCCGTCCGTCACCGGTCGCCGAGCGGATGAGCGTCGCACGCGAGATGCTCGAGGCCGCGCCGCGGCCGGTCGAGTTCGACCTCGACGACCTGGTCGACGCGATCGAGGCGTGCGCGACCTCCACCCAGGCGTGCACGTCGTGCGCCGATTCGTCGCTGGCGGAGGACGACGTGGCGACGATGGTCGACTGCATCGCTCGGTGTGACGACTGCGCGGATATCTGCCAGGCGACCGAGCGGATTCTGTCGCGGCCGCTGCACAACGATCACGTCGTCGTCCACCGGCAGCTGCGAGCGTGCGTCCGCGAGTGCACGGTCTGCGCGGAGGAGTGCGAGCGCCACGCTGCCCACCACCCGCACTGCGGAATCTGTGCACGTGCCTGCCGGGCGTGCGCCAAGGCGTGCGACGAGCTGCTCGAGGACGAGGCCTTCAAGGAGCTCGAGAAGCTGGCCGGCGGCTAAGGGGCCTATCCCGCTCGGTCGGCACGCCCGGATGCGACCGATTACCTTCGCGATGCGTCGTCCTCGGGAGTTCGCCGTAGCGCTGCTACGGCTTCACCCCCTGCGTCCTCGCCTCGCTCGGTCCTCGGCCACCCCGGTCGCACATCCCTACCGGGATAGACCCTAACGACGTAGCATTCCCGAGACCGTCATGCCAGGGGAATGCGTGGCTTGTGGACGGGCGAATCGCTCGAGCGCTCGGTTCTGCGCTGGATGCGGTGAGCCACTCGACCTCCGCTGTGAGGCGTGCGGAGCGTCGGTCGCTCCCCGCGCGAGCTTCTGCGACGCTTGCGGCGCCTCGCTCGGCCCGCAACCGCCGCGCGCGCCGGCCTCGGCAGAGTCGCGCAGGGTGCTGACCGTCGTGTTCGCGGACATGATCGGCTCGACCGCGCTCCAGGAGGAGCTCGACCCGGAGCTGGCCCGCCGGATCATGACCCGCTTCTACGAGCGGCTGCGGGCGGTGATCGAGGCGCACGGCGGCACCGTCGAGCAGTTCCGAGGCGATGGCGTGGTCGCCGCGTTCGGCGCCCACGAGCTCCGCGAGGACGACGCCGTCCGTGGGGTCCGCGCGGCGGCGGCGATGGTCAGGTCGCTGGCCGAGCTCAACCAGGAGCTCGAGCGCCGGTGGGGCCTGCGGCTCCGGATGCGCACGGCCGTCAACACGGGCGAGTTGGTCGTGAGCGAGAACGGGATCCTGGTCGGCGACCCGATGAACACCGCCGCGCGGCTCGAGCAGGCCGGCGCGGACGGCGAGGTGCTGGTCGGCGAGGAGACCTGGCGATTGGTCCACCACGTGGTCGAGCTCGAGCCGATCGAGCCGCTCGACCTGAAGGGCAAGTCGGAGCCGGTGCCGGCCTGGCGGCTGGTGTCGGTCGCCGGCGCTGACCGTCGCCGCACCCCGGCCGCCGAGGCGGCGCTCGTCGGCCGCGACGGCGAGCTGTCGCGGCTGCGCGGCGCGTTCGGCGCGGTCGCCCAGACGCGGGCGTGCGCGCTCGTGACCGTGATGGGCTCCCCGGGCGTCGGCAAGACGCGCCTCGCTCGGGAGTTCGGGGCGCTGATCGACGGCCGGGCGACCGTGCTCGAGGCTCGCTGTGAGCAGACCGCCGAAGGTTTCACCTTCCAGCCGATCGCCGAGGTGCTCAGGTCGGTGGCGCGGATCGGCGAGGCGGACCCCGCGGACGAGGCGCGCGCGAAGCTGGACAACTCGCTCGCGATCGAGGATCCCGATCGCGATCGCGTCGTCGAGCTGGTCTCGGCCGTGCTCGGGTTCGGCGAGCCGGCATCCGCCGAGGAGACGTTCTGGGCGCTGCGCCGAGCGGTCGAGTCGCTCGCGCGCTCGGGGCCGTTGGTGCTGATCATCGACGACCTCCACTGGGCGCCGCCGATGCTGCTCGACCTGATCGAGCACCTGGTCGAATGGGCCAGCGATTCGCCGGTGCTGATCGTCGCGCTCGCCCGTCCGGAGCTGCGCGACGCCCGCGAGGCGCTGACGTTCGCGGGCCGCCGCGTCCGCGATGTGATCGAGCTCGAGGTGCTCGATGAGCGCGACGCAAGGACGCTCGTCGGCGAGCTGCTCGGCGACGTTCGCGTGCCGCCCGCGCTGACCGCCCGGATCCTGAGCACCGCTGAGGGCAACCCGCTGTTCCTCGGAGAGACCGTGCGGATGTTGATCGAGGAGGGGGTGCTCCGCCGCGAGGGCGAGACGTGGGTCGCCGAGCGCGAGCTCGCGACGGTGATCGTGCCGCCGACGATCCAGGCGCTGCTCGCGGCGCGGATCGAGCGGCTCGAGGACGACGAGCGTTCGGTGGTCGAGCGGGCGGCCGTGATCGGGCACCAGTTCTACCGCGGCGCTGTCGCCGAGCTGGTGGCGCCGCCCGTCAGGAACGGGCTCGACGCCCACCTCGACGCGCTGCGGCGGAAGGACATGGTCGAGCCGGAGGGGAGCTACTGGGTCGACGAGCCCGTCTACCGCTTCCACCACGTACTGATCCGCGACGCCGCCTACCAGTCGCTGTTGAAGGAGGGCCGGGCCGAGCTTCATGAGCGGTTCGCCGACTGGCTCGAGGCCAAGGTCGGCGAGCTCGCGGGCCCCGCCGCGGAACCCGGCGGCCACGAGGAGGTGATCGCTTTCCACCTCGAGCAGGCGCACGAGTACCGGCGACAGCTCGGCCTGCTCGACGAGCGCGGCCGTGCGCTCGGAGCGCGCGCCGCCGAAAGGCTGCACTCGGCCGGGCGGCGAGCGCTGGCGCGCGAGGACCTCGCCGCCGCGACCAACCTGCTCGGCCGGGCACAGGCGCGCGACAGTGGCGGCGGCCCCGAGATCCTTTGGGACCTGTGCGAGGCGGTGCTCTCGGCGGGCGACGTCGCGACTGCCGCGACGCTCGTCGAGGCGTTCAGCGAGACGGCCGGCGGCCACGAGTTGCTGGGCGCGCGGGTCACGGTGCTCGAGGGCCAGCTCGCGAACCTGACCGGCGCCGGGAACGTGGCCGCCACCGCGGACGGGGTCGCGGCGGCGGCGCGCACGCTCGGCGGGCTCGGCGATCGAGTCGGCGAGGCGAAGGGGTACCACGTCGCCGCCGGCGCGTATGCCCGCCTCGGCCGGGTCGCGGCGGTGGAGGACGCGCTCGACCGAGCGCTCGCGGCGGCCCGTGCGGCCGGTGACGCCCGCCGAACGACAGCGGTGCTCGCAGCCGCGCCGCGTGCCGCGCTGTGGGGCCCGTCGCCTGTGCTCGCCGCCAGCGGCCGCTGTCTGGACATCGTCCGGATCCTGCGGATGACGCCCGGCAACCGCCATGTCGAGGCGATCGCCCTGCGCTGCCAGGCGGTGCTCGAGGCGATGCGGGGGCGGACCGACACTTCGCGGGAGATGCTCGCGGCAGGGCGCACCAACCTCGAGGAGCTCGGGCTCACGCTCGAGCTCCAGGAGTCGCACATCCACGCCGGGATCGTCGAGCTGCTGGCCGGCGACCCAGCGGCGGCGAGCGAGTTCCTGGGGGCCGCGCGCGAGGGGTTCGAGGAGCTCGGCGTGATGGCCGGCGCGGCCCAGGCGGCGGCGCTGCTCGCCCGCGCGCTCGCCGAGCGCGGCGCCGGTGACCAGGCGCTCGAACAGACCCAGTTCGCGGAGCAGCACGCAGGCGGCGACCTCAAGACGACGATCACCTGGTGCAGCGCGCGGGCGCAGGCGCTCGCCCGGCTGGGCGAGATCGAGCAGGCGGACGTCTACGCGCGCCGTGCCGTCGCCCTCGCCGAGCCGACCGACGCGCTCACGGACAAGGCCGACGCATCGATGGCCCTGGCGGAGGTCAGGCTCGCGGCCGGCGACGAGCCCGGGACCCGGGCCGCAGCGCGCGACGCGAGGGCGTGGTACGAGGCGAAGACGCACGCGGTGGGCGTCGAGCGGGCGGCGCGCGCAGCGGGCGAGGGCGGCGAGGACGAGGCTGCGACCGGGCTCGCCACGCACCGGGAGGCCGCCCCACACGAGTCACATCGATCGCCGCTGCTGGGCGCCCGCCCGCCGGAGCGCTTCTACACGGAGTTCATGCGCCGGTACGCCGAGCACGACCTCGAGGGGCTGCTCGCGCTGTACGCCGAGCGGTTCGTGCTCGTCGACCACCGCCGGATCGGCTGGAGCGAGCTGCGCGGGCACGACGTGCTCCGCGTCACGTATGAGTCGGTTTTCGCGCACTCGCCGGACATCCGTGGCGAGATCGACGAGGTGCTCGCGTGCGATGACCGGGTGATCGCGATGCGCGAGGGCTACCGCGGTCACGGCACGCAGGCCGGCGCGTTCGAGTCGCTGTTCGGAAACGTGACGGTGGTCGAAGACGGCCTCGCGATCTCCGTCGACCACTACGAGTACGACGACGACGACGCGATCCTGCAGCGCTACCACGAGCTCGGCGGTTATCCGCTCGCGTTCGGAGATCGGCCCCCGGAGCGTGTGGTGGCTGAGCTCTACCGATACGTCGGGCGCCGAGATCTGGATCGGATCGGGGCGCTCCACTCCGAGGACGCGGTGGTGCTCGATCACCGCGCACTGCCGTGGGAGGCCGCGCGCGGCCGCTCAGCTGTCGTCGCTCTGCACGCGTCCGGCCTCTCTGCGTTTCCGGACCTGTGGCTCGACGTCGTCGAGGTGCTCGCCTGCAACGACGCCGTGCTCGCGCTCCGCTCGAAGCTCCGCGGCCACGGGACCGAAGGCGGCGGCGAGATGGAGGTGCCGCTGGGGGGCGTAGTCGCCGTCGAAGACGGGCAGGTCGTAAGGATGGAACTGTTCGAGATCGACGAGCGCGCGGCGATGCTCGCGCGCTACGAGGAGCTCTCTGCGGAACGGATGGCCCGATCCTGATGGCGGAAAAGGTGATCGTGATCGGCGGCGGCGTGGCCGGGATGACGACCGCGCACGAGCTCGCCGAGCGCGGGTTCGAGGTTGTCGTCTACGAACAACGTGACGCGGCGGGTGGGAAGGCGCGGAGCATCGACGCCGTCGGTCAGACGACCGGCACAGGGGGGCTGCCGGGCGAGCACGGATTCCGCTTCTTCCCGGGCTTCTACCGGCACGTGACCGACACGATGAGCCGGATCCCGTTCGGTCGCCGGCGGACCGTGTTCGACAACCTCACGCAGTCCACTCGGATCGAGGTCGCCCAGCACTCGAGGCCCGCGATGATCTCGCCGGCGCAGTTCCCGCGATCGCTGAAGGAGCTCGAGCTGGCGCTCCAGTCCGGGTGGGACTTCGCCACCCAACTCGGGATCCCGATCGGGGATCAGATCCACTTCTACGAGCTGCTGACGCGGCTCGTCTGCTCGTGCGACGCGCGTCGGTTCGGCGAATACGAGAACGAGAGCTGGTGGCAGTTCTCGGGCGCGCAGCAGCGGTCGGCGGGCTACCGCCGGTATCTGGCCGACGGGCTCACCCGGACCCTGGTCGCCGCGCGCGCCCGGGAGATGAGCGCCCGGACCGGTGGGTACATCCTGCTGCAGCTGCTCCAGGACATGATGCGGCCCGGAGCCCAGGTCGACCGCGTCCTGAACGCGCCCACCAACGACGCCTGGATCGACCCGTGGCTCGCCCATCTCCGCAAGCTCGGGGTCGACTATCGGCTTGGGCACCGCGTCGACACGATCCACTCACGGGGCGATGCCGTCAGCGGCGTCAGCGGCCATCAGCTCTCGTGGCCCGGCCAGGCGCTCGTCTCGACGTTTGCAGACCGTGCCGACTATTACGTCTCCGCCGTCCCCGTCGAGGTGATGCAGTCGCAGATCAAGATCGCGCTCAAGCGACGCGCGGTCGAGCTCAGGAACCTGGACCGGCTGGCCTACCGCTGGATGAACGGGATCATGTTCTACCTGACCGAGGACCTGCCGCTGGTCCACGGCCACATGATCATGATCGACTCGCCGTGGGCGCTGACGGCGATCTCGCAGCGTCAGTTCTGGCCCGAGGTGGACTTCTCGAAGTACGCCGGCGGCAAGGTTCAGGGCGTGCTCTCGGTCGACATCTCGGAGTGGAAGAGCAAGGGGCGATACGCGGCCAAGGGTAAGACGGCCGAGACGTGCCACAAGCACGAGATCGCCGAGGAGGTGTGGGCCCAGCTCAAGCACTCGCTGAATGTGGGTGCGGAGGTGCTCCGGGACGACATGCTGTTCGACTGGTTCCTCGACCCCGACATCGTCGAGCCCAACCCGTCGGCGCACACCAATCTCGAACCCCTGCTCGTCAACACGAAGGGCTCTTGGCAATACCGGCCCGAGGCCGCGCTGCCGGAGGTCCCGAACCTGTTCCTCGCCTCCGATTACGTCCGGACCTACACGGACCTCGCGACGATGGAGGGGGCGAACGAGGCCGGCCGGCGCGCGGCCAACGGAATCCTCGACGCCGCCGGCTCGCGCGAGGAACGGTGCAAGCTGTGGAAGCTGCAGGAGCCGGGCGGGCCGTTCGCGCTCGCGCGGCTCGCCGACGCGGTCGCCTACCGGCTCACCTGAACGGCCGCTACGCGCGGGCTGACCCGGTCGTAGTTGAGGCGCATCAACGCGATCACGTCGCGCACATCCGAATCGTCTTCGATCCGGCGTGCGGCCGGGCCGATCCGTCCCGGGAACACCGGATGCTCGGTGATCCGGCCCTCCTCGGCGAGCTCCGTCCACAGCTCCTTTGAGAAGAAGAAGTGGGCGGCGTGGTCGCCGTGGAGGTGGCCGATCTCCTTGTGTCCGACCTTGAACGCGAACTCCCCTCGCCGGCCGGGGCCGGCGGTCACACCGGGCCACGAGGTGACCTCGGCGGTGATCTGCTCGCTGGCTGATGTGTTGGTCATGTTCGCTCCTAACCACGGATCCTGTCGATTGCGCTCATCACGCTACAAGTTCAAGTGAGCTTGAAGTCAAGGGAGGGTTGTGGTTGGCTTGGCGCGTGGCGGATCTGCTGACGATCAGCGAGGTCTCGCGCCGGAGCGGTGTAGCTGCGTCGGCGCTGCGCTTCTACGAGGAGCGCGGACTGATCACGTCCGAGCGCGCCGGGTCCGGGCACCGCCGGTTCCGCCGGCCGGTGCTCAGAAGGATCGCGTTCATCGTGTTCGCCCAGCGGGTCGGGCTGACGCTCGAGGAGATCCGTGGCGAGCTCGACCGCCTCCCGGGCGATCACGCGCCAACGCGCCGCGACTGGTCACGGCTGTCGAGCACGTGGAGCACGCGCATCGACGAGCGGATCGCCGAGCTCGACCGGCTCAAGGCGGGACTGACGGAGTGCATCGGGTGCGGCTGCCTGTCGCTCGATCGCTGCCAGCTGGCGAACCCGGGTGACCGCGCGTCCGGGCTCGGTCCCGGCCCGCGCTACTGGATCGGCGACCGGCCGCTCAAGTCCGGCGCCACGAAAGGCGCTCGGCGGGCCGGACGGCGGGGGTCCCCCTGAGCACTCGGTGCTTCCCGGAGCCGTTTGCGTTCATTACCCAGATCGAGCCCAGGCCGCGGAGGTCGGGATCGCCGCAGTCGCCGACGCATTGGAGATACGCGATCTTCTTCCCGTCGGGCGAGTAGACGGCATCGGTGATGCTGGTCTCAGGCCCGGACACGCTCGTCAGCACTCGCAGGTCCGTCCCGTTCGGGTTCATCGATACGAGCGTGCGCTGACCGCGGAGCGCGACGAGTTTCTGGCCGCTGGGCGCCCACGACGGTCCGAAGAAGTTGGCCGGCCTGCGAGCGGTGATGTTGGTGTTGCGGCCGTTGTTCCGGACGAACAGATCCGCCTTCGCGATCCCCTGGCCGTTCCGGCGGAAGGTCACCCGCTCGAACGCGATCCGACCGTTGTTCGGCGCGTAGTCGGGCACGCCGTAGCTCTGGAGGCTCGTGCCGGAGGCGATCACCCTCAGGTTCGAGCCATTCGCGTTCATCGTGGCGATCACCGCCTGTCCGCCCCGGCCGAACTGCACCATCGCCAACGACGAGCCGCTGCGGTTGACCGAGACCCATACGTGGCCAGGCGCCGACGGCCTGTCCACGCGCTGGCGACCGCTCCCGTTCGCGTTCATACGAAAGATGCGGCTCGGCCGCGTCGTCGCCCGGTCGAGGCTGTCGAAGAAGATCCGCTGCCCGCTCGACGCGTAGGTCGGGTCCTCGTTCCAGACCTTTCCCGTCGTCGTCGTCAGCTGCTTGAGCCCGCTTCCGGTCGGCGAGACCTGGAAGATCTGCACCGTCCCGGTGCTGCCGTCGATGGCGTCGAAAGCGAGCGTGCCGTTGCGTCCCGGAAAGCTCGCCGACGCGGCCCCGGAGCCGCCGGCGAGCGCGACGACGAATGCCGAAGCGGCCAGCAACCTGATCGTGTTCGCCCTCATCGCCCTCTCCTTAGCGTTGGCCATCCGTGCCACCCGGTGCGTACCGTACATGCGCCGGTGACGCGAGTGTGACGACTGTTACGCTCCGCACGCGGCCGGAAGGACTCCGAGGAGGGCAGATGAACTTGAGACGTATCGGCATGGTGGTCGGCGTGCTCGGCACCGTGGCAGCAGTTGGCGTACCCGCTGCGGCCGCCGCGGCCCGTCCCCGCGCCACCCAGAAGAAGTGGGTCGACCTTGGGCCCGGTCAGGCGTACGGCATCAACAACGCCGGCCAGGTCGTC
Organism: uncultured Solirubrobacterales bacterium; assembly: GCA_963788565.1. Lineage (GTDB taxonomy): Bacteria > Actinomycetota > Thermoleophilia > Solirubrobacterales > Solirubrobacteraceae > Palsa-465. Next base: position 212,819 of record CAWBHJ010000007.1, read on the forward strand.
GGCGGCGTCGGTAGCAACGGCACGTTCCGGGCCGTGATGTGGCAGAACGGAACCGAGGTGGACCTCGGGACGCTGCCCGGCCTGAAGCGGTGTTCGGCGAGCGCGATCAACAACGCCGGTCAGGTTGTCGGCCAGTGCTCGAACAAGGGCTCTACCGAGAGCCACGCGTTCCTCTGGACCCGCGGCGTCATGAAGGACCTCGGCACGCTGCCTGGATCGACGGACGCCGGCGCGACCGCGATCAACGCGGACGGCGACGTCGTCGGGGTGAGCATCCCGAAGGGGATGACCGTGTTCCACGCCGTGCTGTGGAAGAACGGGACGATCCGCGACCTGGGCGTGCTCGGCAGCGGCTACGTCCAGAGCATCGCGCGTGGGATCAACAACAGCGATCAGATCGTGGGCTGGAGCACCCAGACGTCCAAGGTCGAGCAGGCGTTCGTCTGGGCGAACGGCACGATGCACGCGCTGCCCGCGCCGAGCGACGCTCAGAGCGAGGCCTCGGGGATCAACAACAAGGGCCAGGTCGCCGGCGCCCTGCTGTTGGGTGGCCTGAAGCCGGTGCTGTGGACGGGCGGCTCCGCGATCGAGCTGAACACGCTGGGTCAGGACTCCGCTGCGCTCGCGATCAACCAGGTCGGCGAGGTCGCCGGCTGGGTCGACACCGCAGGCGGCCCCACCCACGCCGCAATGTGGGCGGGTAAGAAGCTGACCGACCTCGGGTCGGTGCGAGGCGGGGACACCGTCGCCACCGCGATCAACGACGCGGGAGAGGTCGCCGGACGGACGGACCTCTCGCAGGGCACCGAGGCCGTCGCGCTGCTCGAGCAGCTGCCGACCGGCCCGCGGCACGGCGTGACGCCGCCCGGCCGCGGCCGGATCGACAACCCTTAGGGCTGTACCGATCTGGGTGGGTGGCCGCGTCGGGCGCGGCCACCCACCGCGGATCGCTCTGCGGTGAACCTCCGCCGCGCGCGGAGGTCACGGTTACTACTTGACCGTAACCACGGTATTCATCGAGTACGGGTGGATCGGACCGGACAGGAGCGTGACGTTGTGCGCACGCCTGCGCCCGCGGCAAGTGCCGGCGCCCCGACCGCGGGCGCTGCCCGATGAGGTCTCATCGCTCTACCAGCCCGACGAGCGACCCCCCTTGGTGCTCGCTGAGCACCAAGGGTTCTTCGGTACGCCCTTGCACGGATTGGGCATCGTCGGCAGCTTGCTCGTCGGTAGCGGGCGCATCACGATCTTCGACGGGTTGCGCTGCGGGTAGTGGTCGCCCGGCTGGCAGCCGAACCCGGTCAGCTGGACACCCGAGTCGCACAGCACCTCGTTGAGGAACGGGGGGTTGACGTTGGCCGGCACGTTCGTCTTCGTGCAGGTCGGGTACTTGGCTTCGAGCTGCTGTGCCTCCGGATTCAGGCTGCCCGAGGAATCCGTGTTGCCCGCGAAGCAGTTGCTCGGATGCGACTCGAAGTTCAGCTGCTCGAAATCGCCGTTCGTCGGGTTCCCGAAGCCGCCGTTGTTGGTGAACGTGTTGGCGACGAGGTGGTTGCCCCAATCGTCGTACAGGCAGCTTCCCTTGCCCAGGAAGTTCAGCGTGCCGCCGGTGCACGGCTTGCCCGAGTCCGGATAGGAGACGATGGCCACGCCCCAGGCCTTGTTGTTGACGAACCGGTTGTGGACGACCGTGTCGTTGCGGGCGCCGGAGAGCGTCATCCCGGTGCCGACCGGCCCCTGGGCGGCCGACCCCAGCGCGGGCACGTTCGGGTTGTTGTTGTCGTGCACGTAGTTGTGCTCGAACACCCAGCACGAGGTCGTGCCCGTCTTCGGGCTGATCCGGCCGTTCGGGCACGAGCCGTTCTGCGGCGGCGGGTTGTCCCCGTTCTGGCTGTTGGTGTCGAACCCGTCGGTGTTGTTGTCGAACTCCGAGTTCTCGATCAGCATGCTGCCGCCCGAGTTCGAGCCCGAGTAGCCAAGCGCGCTGTATTCGGCCCATGCATGGTTGATGGTCTGGTTGCACTGCTGCTGGCAGGCGCCGATGTAGTAGCCCGAATCGTTGAAGTTGCTCGCGTAGGTCTTGTCCCACGTGCCGCCGTTCCAGCGGCTCGAGAAGATCCCGTACGCGGCGGCGCTGTGCGGGTGCTTCTGATCGAAGTACGTGCTGGTCGCGTTCAAGTAGCTGCCGACCATCCCGTGGCCAATCGACGTCGGGCCGAGCTTCGCGGCGTCCCACCAGATCTCGTTGCCCGATTCGCCGGCGCCGGTGAGGAAGTTGCAGACCGTCAGGTTCTGGACCCAGACGTTGTTCGCGTTCCAGACGAGGATGCCGTTGAGGCCAAGATGGCTACCGAGGCCGGCCGGGCCCTGGTTCTGCGCCGAGGCTTTGCTGCTGCACTTTGCGCTCCCCGGCTTGGTGCCGTCGACGATCACCGTGTTGCGGTTCATTCCGCGCAGGTAAATGTTCGGCTTCGTGATCACCACGCCGCCCGCGAGCGCCGGCTGGCCGGCCACCTTGTAACCGGTCTTGGTCTTGTAGTCGCCGGGGCCGACGAGCACCCAGTCGCCAGGCTTGGCGGCGTTCACCGCGGCCTGGATCGTCTGGTACTGACCCGCGATCCCTTTGTACGAACCAACGCGCAACACCTTGGCGGTTGCCGCCGGCACTACTACGGCTGCGGCAACAAGTGCTGCGGCCAAACCCCACGGAACGGTACGACGCATCCGAACTCCTCTCATCCATGCTGCGGCCGCGCCGGCGATCCTACACGGTGGAGTCGATTTCCGGCCCGCCGGCGCTGTCGCACACCAGCTAGCTGCAGTACCGGCTGCCAGCCCTCTTCATTGGCGAACGAGCTCCTGCGGAGCACTCTGGCCACGTGCTTCAAACGACGAACAGGAGCCCTCGATGAACATCGCAGCTCGGGCCGGACGGTGGAGTGCCGCGCACTGGAAGACCGCCACGTTTGGGTGGTTGGCGTTGCTCGTCTGCGCCGTCGCAATCGGCAACACGGTCGGGACGGTCAAGCTGTCGAACTCCGAGCAGTCGGTCGGAGAGTCGGCGCGCGCGCAGCAGATAATCCACAGCGCCGGGTTCCCGGACCACGCCGGCGAGGACGTGCTCGTCAACAGCCGCAAGCTGACCGAGAGCGACCCGGCCTTTCGTGCCGAGGTCGAGCGGGTCGTCGCGCGGATGGGGACGCTGAGCATGGTCCGCCGGATCCAGTCGCCGCTCGATCCCCGATACCACGGCCAGGTCTCGCGCGACGGTCACTCGGCGCTGGTCCAGTTCGACATCGCGGGACCCTCGGATTCCGCGACCGACCATGTGCAGCCGGTGCTCGATGCGGTCGCCTCGCTTCAGCGCTCCGCGCCCGCGTTCACCGTCGCCGAAGCCGGCGACGCGAGTGCGAACCTCCAACTCAACAAGTCGATCAACCACGGCCTCTCGCAGGCCGAGCGGCTATCGCTCCCGATCACGTTTGCGCTGCTGCTGATCGCGTTCGGCGCGATCGTAGCGGCCGGTCTGCCGGTGCTGCTCGCGTTCTCGGCGGTGCTGGCCGCGGGCGGCCTTGCGGCGGTCGCGAGCCATCTCGTGCACGCCTCCGGCGCCACCACCTCGGTGATGCTGCTGATGGGAATGGCGGTCGGGATCGACTACTCGCTCTTCTACCTCAAGCGTGAGCGCGAGGAGCGCAGCGCCGGGCACGAGGACGCGCTCGAGCGCGCCGCGGCCACGGCCGGCCGTGCCGTGCTCGCCTCCGGCCTCACCGTCCTGGTCGCGATGGCGGGGATGCTGCTGTCGGGGACGAAGGTGTTCGACTCGATCGGAGTCGGCGCGATCTTGGTGGTGGGCGTCGCGCTGATCGGCTCGCTGACGGTGCTGCCTGCGCTGCTCGGGAGGCTCGGCGACAAGGTCGACAAGGGACGGATCCGCCGGCCGCGCACGACCTCGAGGGTGTGGAATGCCGTGCTCGGTCCCGTGCTGCGCTTCCCGCTGGCCGCCGCGCTGATCTCGGTCGCCGCGCTCGTGTTCCTGGCGCTGCCGGTGCTGCGGCTGCATACGACGCTGCTCGGTCCCGGGGACATGCCGCGCAACATCCCCGTGGTCCAGGCCTACGCAAAGATCCAGAAGGCGTTCCCGGGAGCGCAGATCCCGGCGGACGTGGTGCTCCGCGCCCGCACCGTCGACACTCCGCAGGTCCGCGCCGCGGTCGCCGAGCTCGAACGGCTCGCGCTCGCCAGCGGTCAGGCGAAGCCTCCGTTCGAGGCGCAGGTCAACTCGAGCCACACGACCATGAAGATCCAGGTGCCGCTGATCGGTGACGGCCAGGACTCGACCTCGATGGCCGCGCTGCAGACGCTGCGCTCGCGGGTGCTACCCGCCAGTCTTGGTCGGGTGCCCGGCGCCACCTATGCGGTGACGGGCCAGACCGCGGGCACGCACGACTTCAACGCCCAGATCAAGCACAGCTTCCCGCTGGTGTTCCTGTTCGTGCTCGGACTCGCGTTCCTGCTGCTGCTGGTGACGTTCCGCTCGGTGGTGATCCCGCTGACATCGATCGTGCTGAACCTGCTGTCGGTCGGCGCCGCCTACGGGGTGCTCGTGTGGATCTTCCAGGACGGCCACCTCCAGGGCTTCCTCGGATTCCACTCAAACGGCGCCGTCGTCACGTGGCTGCCGCTGTTCCTGTTCGCGGTCCTGTTCGGCCTCTCGATGGACTACCACGTGTTCATCGTCAGCCGGATCAAGGAGCTGCGGGACGGCGGGCTCAGCACGTCGGAGGCGGTCGCGGGTGGAATCCGGACGACCGCTGGCACGGTGACCGCGGCAGCAGCTGTGATGGTTGCCGTGTTCACGATCTTTGCCTTCCTCCCTACACTCGACATCAAGCAGCTCGGCGTCGGACTCGCGATCGCCGTCCTGCTAGACGCGACCGTCATCAGGGGCGTGTTGCTGCCGGCGACGATGAAGATGCTCGGCGAGTGGAACTGGTACCTGCCGCGCTGGCTCAGCTGGTTGCCTCGCGCGCGCTTCGAATCGCGGGCCGTCAAGGCCGCGGCGCAAGGCGCGTGAGCGATGACGCAGTTGACCCGCATGCTGAGCGAGGGCATGACCTACCGCCGGCTGGCGTTCGTGCTCTCGGCGATGCCGCTCGGTCTCGTCTGGTTCGTGGCGCTGGTGACGGCGTGGAGCCTGTGCATCGGGCTGATCGTCACGCCACTCGTGATCCCGGTGGCGATCGCGCTCGCGTACATGACGCGCGGGTTCGCGGCGGTCGAGGCCGAGCTCGCCCGAGGGCTGCTCGGCGTGAGTCTCGGGGCTCCGGGTCGGGAGCCCTCGGGCTCCGGGTTCCGGCGCTGGTTCCGCGCCCTGTTCGGGCCCGGGTTCTGGCGCGCTCAGGGGTACCTGCTGCTCAGGTGGCTGCCCGGTTTCCCGCTCGCGGTCGTCATGCTGAGCCTCCTGGCGGCGGCGGTCGGGCTGATCTTCGCGCCGGCCTGGGTCCCGTTCGTACACGGCGGCGCGCACCTCGGGTTCTGGAGGCCGCATACGTTCGTCCAGTCGCTCGCGCTCGTCCCCTTCGGCCTGCTGCTGCTCCCGCTGACCGTGCTGCTCGGACGCCCGATCGCCGCCGGCTACGAGTCGCTCGCACTTAGGCTGCTGGGCGTGGAGCGCGAGGCAACTGTGGAGCTCCGAGCGCCCGGGCGACCGGCCCACCCGCGCCGCGCGCTCGAGGCCCACGCCGGCGTGGACCTGGTCGTCGTGCTCCTGCTCGTCGCGATCTGGGCCGTGACGTCCGCGGGCTACTTCTGGCCGATCTGGGTCGCACTGCCGCTCGGCGCGGCGCTCGCGATCCACGCCTGGCACGTGACGCTGACCGAGCATCCGGCGCTCGTCGATCGGTTCCGAGGCAGCAGGACGCTCGCGATGACTGTGGGAGTCGCGGTCGTGATCGAGCTCTACCTGATCGCGGTCTGGGCGATCACCGGCCACGGCTACTTCTGGCCGATGTGGCCGCTGCTCGCGATGCTCGTGATCGTCGGGCTGCTCGCGGCGATCGCGCCGGTGTCGTCGCCCGGGCGCGCCGAGATGGCCGAGCGGATCGAGACGCTCGAGACCAGCCGGGCCGGCGCGGTCGACCTCCAGGAGAGCGAGCTTCGCCGGATCGAGCGCGACCTCCACGACGGCGCGCAGGCGCGGCTGGTCGCGCTCGGGATGAGCCTCGGGATGGCCGAGCAGAAGCTCGCCGAGGATCCGGAACGCGCGAGCGAGTTGCTCGCCGAGGCGCGCGCCGGGGCGGAGCACGCGCTGCGCGAGCTGCGCGACCTGGCGCGAGGGATCCATCCGCCGGTGCTCGCCGACCGTGGGCTCGACGCCGCGCTCGCGTCGCTCGTAAACGCGACGCCGATGCGGGTCGATCTGTCGGTCGAGATCGACAAGCGCGCGCCGGCGGCGGTCGAGACCGCCGCCTACTTCGTAGTCGCCGAGGCGCTCGCGAACGCCGCGAAGCACGCCCGGGCGGAGCACGTGGACATCCGCGTCGCGCGGGTCGGCGACACGCTCGGCGTATCGGTGCAGGACGACGGGGTCGGCGAGGCGAACCCGAACGGGACCGGCCTGCTCGGGATGCGCCGTCGCGTCGAGGCGCTCGACGGCAGCCTCGCCGTGACGAGCCCACGGGGCGGCCCGACGACGATCATCGCGGAGCTCCCGTGCGAGTAGTGATCGCCGAGGACCTCGCGCTGCTGCGCGACGGGATGACCAGGTTGCTGCGCGACAACGGAATCGAGGTCGTCGCCGCCGTCGGCGACGGCGACGCGCTCGTGCGCGAGGTGATTGCGCAGAAGCCCGACCTCGCCGTCGTCGACATCCGGCTGCCGCCGAACTTCCGCGACGAGGGCCTGCGCGCGGCGCTCGAGGTCCGCCGCCGCGTCCCGGGCACGGCCGTGCTGGTCGTCTCGCAGTACGTAGAGCCGACCTACGCCGAGGAGCTGCTCGCCGACCGCGACGGCGGGATCGGCTACCTGCTGAAGGACCGCGTGATGCACGTCGCCGACTTCCTCGAGGCGGTTCGCCGCGTCGCTGACGGCGGGACCGCGCTCGACCCCGAGGTGGTCACGCAGCTGTTCGCGCGCCGGCGCCAGGACGGGCCACTCGAGCGCCTCACCCCGCGCGAGCGCGAGGTGCTCGCGCTGATGGCCGAGGGCAGGTCCAATGCCGGCATCGCCGAGAAGCTGGTGCTCACCGTCGGTGCCGTCGAGAAGCACGTCCAGAGCATCCTCTCGAAGCTCGACCTCGCTCAGGCGCCGAGCGACCATCGCCGCGTGCTGGCGGTGCTCACGTATCTGCAGCAGTCGGACTGAGCGGCGCGGCGGATAGCCTCTCTGGCGTGGGGTCCCGTCGGATTGCCAGCGCGATCGCTCTGCTGGCTCTGCTCGCACCCGGTCTCGCCGCGGCGCGCGGGATCCGGCCCGACCCGGGGTTCGGCGGTCGGGGCTGGGTGACGCTGCGGGTGCCGGGCCAGGATCTGTCCGCGAACGCAGTGGCGCTCCTCCCCGGTGGCAAGATCGTGATCACGGGGCAGATCTCGCCCGTTAATCCGCCGCCGACGGGGGACGTTCAGGTGTTCGTCGCGCAGTACCGCGCCAACGGTCGGCTCGACCCGTCGTTCGCGCGCGGCGGGTTGTTCATCAGCCACCTCCCAAACTCCGATGGGCCGTTCGATGCGACCGCGATCGCGCGTGACCGCTCGGGCCGTCTGGTCGTCGGCGGCGGGTACGGCCAGGGGTCGGTGCTGGCGCTGCGCCTGACCGCCGCGGGTCGGCTCGATCGCAGCTTCGGCCCGCGCGGCAGGGGCTACGCCACCCTGGCCGTCGGAAACGTCGCGACCTCGATGGCGCTGGCGCCGAACGGGAAGATCCTGCTCGGCAGCTCGAACGAGGACGTGCCCGGCCGGCCGTTCGTGGTCGCACGCTTCACCGCCCAAGGCTTCCGCGATCGGAGCTACGGCCGGGCCGGCGTCGTTCAGCTGCTGTTCTGGAACCCGATGCTCGCCGCGAGCTCGAACGTTGGCAGCATGACCGTGACCGGCGACGGTGGTGTCATCGGCTCGGGCCACATCGACTACATCGGTGGACACCAGGGCCAGGCCGGCTACGGCAAAGCGGGGATCTTCCGGCTGTCGGCCTCCGGAAGATTGGTGCGTCGCTTCGGGCAGCAGGGACACGTTCTGGTCGGCTTCCGCTTCGCCTCGGGCACGTTCAAATCCTGGTTCCCGTGCGGCCAGGCGGTGGCTCCGAACGGGGCGATCACCGTCACCGGCGACGGGGCGACGGCGGCCCCCGGGCAGATTCTCACCGCCAGGCTCACCCCGGCCGGCCGGTTGGACCCGAGCTTCGGCACCGGCGGGCGGAGCGTCCTGAGGGGGCCGGGCAGCGCCGACTTCACCAGCTGCGGAGCCGTCGGCGACTCGGCGCGGCGGTTCACGGTGGGAGTCGGGGCGACCCTGGTTCAGCTACGCCCGAACGGCCGGCCCAATCCGGCGTTCGCGCCGCACGGGAGGTTCCGAATCACATGGCCCCGCAACGTCAGCGTCGGAGGCCTGGCCTTCGCCGACGCCCGGCACGTGATCGTGGCGGGGGCGGCGGGACCGACGCAGGCGTACCTCGCCCGGTACACCCTCGGGCCGATCGGCGGCGGCAGAGGCTGAGGAGGAGGTCGCCGGCGGTCGGCGGCGGCGTGCGCGGCGCGGCGCGGCGCGGCGCGGCGCGGGAGTGGCGGTCGCTACTCGCCCCGGACGCCGTTTCGCCTCGGCCCGGGGCGGCTAACGCTCGGAATCCGACACCTACTCGCACCGCGCGGCGCTTGCGGGCAGCGAAGGGCGAGGAGCGCTCGCTCCGGCGCTCCGGCGCTCTGGCGTCTGGCGTCCGCCTCGTCCCGACGGGCGCCGCAGCTCAGATTCGCGCGGGTACGCCGGCCAGCCCGCGGACCCGCTCCGCGATGCTGTCGCCGTCGAGGCGGTGCGCGCGGAGGACTTCGTAGTTCTCGCCGCTCTTCGGTACCTCCTCGACCCCGATCTTGTGCAGACGGGCCGCTCCCTCCGGCGCATCCGCTGCAAGCGCCGCGAGGACCGCGTCCCCGAGACCACCGGTGAGGTAATGGTTATCGAGGGTCACGATCGGCGCGCCGTCGGCGACCTGCGCGACCCACGAGCCGTCGACGTCGCGCAGCCACGGCATCGAGACGACGCCGGCGTGGATCCCGTCCTCGGCGAGGATGTCGGCTGCGCGCCACGCGCTTGAAATCATCACCGGCCCGGCGGCCACGAACAGCAGATCGCGGCCCTCTCGCAGGACCGTGCCGCGGCCCGGGACGAGTTCCTCGACGCCGGGCGGCTCGAATCCGATCGCCCACCCGACGCTGACGAGGCGGATGTAGACAGGCCCCGGCGCGTGATTCACCGCCCAGTCGACCGCCGCGCGGGACTCGTGCTCGGAGAACGGCTCGATCAACGCCATTCCGGGGACCGCCCCCAGCGCCGAGATGTCGCGCACCGACTGGTGCGAGTGTCCGGGTCCGCCGGGAACGAGTCCGGTGAGCGATCCGGCGTAAATGACCTTCGTTCCCTCGGTGGCGTTGTTGTAGATCTGTTCGTTCGGGCGGGTCGAGAGGAAGCAGGCAAAGGAATGGACGACCGGGAGCAGGCCCGCGAGGGCCATCGCGCCGGCCTGCGAGACCATGTCCTGCTCGGCGATGCCGCACTCGAAGAAACGCTCCGGGAAACGCTCGCGGAATTCGATCAGGCCTGTGTCCTTGCGCAGGTCGGCATCGAGCGCGACCAGCCGCGGCTCGCGCTCGGCCTGCTTCACGAGCTCGGCGCCGTAGGCGTGGACGAGTCGCTGCCGGTGCTCGGCGACGGCCGCGACGTGCTCCGGTGGCTCCGCGTCGACCAGCTCGACCGGGTCGCTGCCGAGACGCTTCAGCCGCTCGTCCAGCCGCTGACGCACCTCCTCGACCGCCTGCTCGTACTCGTCCGACGACAGCGCGCCGACGTGGTAGTTGTAGAGCGCGGTGTCGGTATGGGGCAGGTGGTTCTCGGGCTCCATGAACGAGACGCCGCCGCCCTTCCGCGTGCGAGCGATCACCAGCTTCGGGCGCTGTTCTTGTGCGAGACCCTCGAGTGTGGAAGCGAGTGAGCCCAGGTCGTGACCGTCGCAGCTCGCGACCGCCCACCCGAACGCGCGAGCCTTCGCCTCCAGGTCGCCGATGTCGCTGACCATGTCGACCCAGGTATCCGACTGCACCTGGTTCCGATCGATGATCACTGTGATCTCGTGCAGGCCGCGGTTGGCGGTCGGCTGCAGCGACTCCCAGAACTGGCCTTCCTGGAGCTCGCCGTCGCCGGTGAGAACGTAGACGTTGCTCGAGCGGCCGGCGAGGCGATCGGCGAGCACGAACCCGCGCGCCTTCGATATGCCCATCCCCAACGAGCCGGTGCTGGTCACGACCTCGGGCGTCGCGGCGACGTCAGGATGGCCGGGCAGGCCGCCCAGCCTGCGCAGCTGATGGATCTGCTCGAAGTCGAGCCGGCCGAGCGCCGTCAGCACCGCGTACAGGCCCGGAGCGTCATGGCCCTTGGAAGAGAAGTACCGGTCGCCCTCATCCATCACCTCGAGGTGGAGCCAGGAGACGATGTCGAGCGAGCTGAAGGTCGTGCCAAGGTGACCGGAGCCGACGCGCTCGACCATGTAGAGGACATTCAGCCGGCAGGCATCGGCAAAGGCAGCGGCTCGCTCCTGCCGGTCGCCATCGAGCGTCCGGATCCGGTCGAGCTCGGTCTTTGGGACGTACCGAAGCCTCATGCCGTGAACTTATCGAAGTCCGAGCGGGCAGCAGATTCCGCGGGGCGTCGGCGCAACCGCTCGTTCGTCTGGTTCTCGTAAGCGCGGGCGTGCCCCGACGGGTGCGCGGGATTAGCGTCGCCGGCGATGACGATGGACCTCGACACGCTCCTCGCCCGCGAGTCGGTCGCCGAGCTGCTCAGCCTGTACGTGCATCACATGGACCGCGGCCGCACCGAGGAGTTTCTCGAGCTGTTCGCGCGTGAGGGGACCTGGAACATCGCCAGCGGCGGCGGGTTCGACCACGGCGAGTTCACCGGCCGCGACGCGATCCGCGCCCACCTCGAGTACATGAAGGGGCTGACCGCCGAGGACGACGCCTCCTTCCTGCGCCACCACGTCTCGAGCGTGCGGATCTTCGTCGACTCCTCAACCCAGGCGCGGGCCGACGCGTACTTCATCGCGTTGACGCCCGAGGGCCCCGACCATTGGGGCCGCTACCGCGACCGCGCGGTGCTCGAGGGCGGCCGCTGGCGCTTCGCGCTGCGCTCGGTCATCCACGAGGGCCGGGTCTCGGGTGGCTGGCTCGAGCGGCAGAACGCGCGCGGCCGCTCCTAAACACAAGATCGGGTATGCGGAGAACTCGGTCAGCTTCTCGCAGGCGGGCTCGCACGACCTCGTGGTCGGGACCAACAACGGCTGGAAGGGCTACGGCGAGATCGTTGGGGGGAACAAGAACCAGGCGACCGGCAACTTCGCGACCGTGGTGGGAACCTCGAACGTCGCATCGGGCGGGTCGAGCCTCGCCGCCGGGGAGGCCAACAGCGCCTCCGGTGGGGCCGCGTCCGTGACCGGCGGGGCGCACAACGCCGCGACCGGTTCTGACTCAAGCGTCACAGGCGGCGGCTTCAACAAATCCGCCAGCAGCTTTGACAGCGTCAGTGGCGGGTGTTCGAACCTCGCCGGCGCGGGCAGCGTGTCGAACAACCAAATCTGCAACGACATGAGCGGGCACCCCAACAGCTTCGCCGCGGTCAGCGGCGGAAACACCGGTACAGCCGGTGGGCTCGCGGCCTCGGTCACCGGCGGGTACCTGGGCGAGGCGTTCGGGGCCGACGCGTCGGTTCTGGGTGGAAAGCAGAACGAGGCAAGCGGCATGTTTTCCTCGATCCTGGGCGGAAACACGCGCGGCACCGCAAACAGTTGCCAAACGTTCCCGGCTACGGACCCGCCCTGCTGACCGAGCCGCCGTCTTGCGCCAGCGCAGGACGTCAGCCCAGGACCCTCCGCGTGTAGTCGTTGGCGAACACCCCATCGGGATCGAGGCGTGCCCGCACGGCCTGGAAGCGATCCCAGGCCGGGTAGCGCTCGCGCAGGGTCGCGGCCGTCTGGTAATGGCGCTTGCCCCAGTGCGGCCTGCCGCCGTACGAGTCCATGATCTGCTCGACGGCGCGGAAGTAGGTCTCGAACTCCATCCCCTTGTACTGGTGGACCGCGACGTAACAGGTGTCCCGCCCGAATGCGGTCGACAGGTGCGCATCATCGGGAGACGAGAAGCGAACCTCCAGCGGGAACAGGATCGGGAGCCGGCGGCGCTCGACGAGCTCGAGCACGCGCTCGACCGCGCCGCGAGCAGCGGCTCGGGGAATCGCGTACTCCATCTCGGTGAAGCGGACCGCACGCTTGCTGGCGTACACGCGGTACGCGCGGTCCTCGAGCGCGTTCTCCGAAATCGCCGCGGTGATGAACCGGTTCAACCGCGGCGCCAGCCTTGGGAAGCGCCGCCCCGTGCGGCAGACCACGGACAGCACGTTGTTCTCGATCAGCTGTTCCTCTAGCGAGCGCTTCCAGCGGGGCGGCGGCTGCGGCTCCTCGTGACTGCGCCGGTTGCGGCGGGTGAGCGCGGTGTCGCTGTACGGAAACACGAAGAACTCGAAGTGGTCGTTGGTGTCGACGAGCTCGTCCAGCTGGGCCAGCGTCTCGTCGAGAGGTTGCGGGAGATCGTGGCGGTGCAGCGTGTAGAGCGGTACGCACGCGATCGTGAGTGCCGAGATCACGCCCAGCGCGCCAACGGAGACACGGGCCGCGAGGTAGGCCTCGGGCTCGGACTCCGGCGAGAGCTCGAGCACCTCCCCGGCCGCGGTGACGAGCCGCAGCGCCACCACTTGCGCGGCGAGATTCCGGAAGGCGGCGCCGGTGCCATGCGTCGCGGTCGAAATCGCGCCGGCGACCGACTGCGCGTCGATATCGCCCTGGTTCTCGAGTGCGAGGCCGTGCTCCGCTAGGAGTGGGCCGAGCCGGTGCAGTCTGATGCCACCCTCGACCGTGACCAGACCCCGATCACCGTCGACCTCGAGGATCCGGTTCATCCGCGACGTGTCGATCATCACACCGTCCGTGCACGCGCAGTCCGTGAACGAATGGCCTGCACCGACCGCCCGAACGGTCACACCGTTACCGACGGCACGACGGACGATCGCGATCAGCTCCTGCTCGGAGCTCGGGCGCTCGATCGAGACGGGCGCGCAGATCTGCTCGCCGGCCCAGTTGCTCCAGCGCTCGCTCACACCTGCGCGAGATCCTCGGCGACCGCGTAGGCGACCGTGGCTGCTCTCGCCACGGTGTCGTAGTCGAGATTCTCGGGGGTGTCGCTCATCAGGTGGTAATTGCTCAGCAGCTTCGTGTCGGGCTCCCACGACGCGAGCGTCGCGATCGGATAGCCGGCGCGGCTCGGAATCACGGAGTCGGTGCTCGCGCGCGATCTCACCCCTCGCCGCAGCGGTCCCGTCGTGCGTTCGGCGGCTCTCGCGATCACGTCGCGAAACTGCGGGCTCGGGTAGTCCTCGATCACGAAGCAGCCCTCGCCCTCGAGCATGATCAGCTCGGGTGAGCCGATCGTGTCGAGGTTGAGGAACCAGGTCCGGTCCCGTGCCAATGTCGGGAAGTGGCGATCCGCAAAGCCGTAGATGCCGCCCTGCAGCACTTCCTCGGCGCCGCAGGAGACCAGCAGTACGCGGATCCCCTCCACGGGCTCCCGGTTCAGGCGCTCGGCGATCGCGACGAGCGCTGCAACCGCGCTGAGGTTGTCATTGGCTCCGGGGACGATGCGATCGCGCGCGATGTCGAAGCCGAGCGCGACAGTGAGCGCCGAGAGGGTCGCCCCGGCCCGCGCGATCGCGCGGCTGCCGGTGAGCGCACCGACCGCCGCCAGGGCAGGTCCGCCGACCACCGGCCACCACAGCCCCGGGGAGGTGTCGCTGCGCTGGATGAGCTCCGGGAACCTGCGCGCGAGCCATCGCTGAAATGTCGGGTCGAACATCCGGCCGGTGGGCGCGGCGTCGTGGTGGGCGAGCACGACCAGCGTCCGGTCGGCCGCTTCGTCGCCCGCGGTCGCGACCACGTTCCAGGTCTGCTTGCGGCGACCGAGCAGCTTGCGCCAGAAGCGTGTGCCGTTCGAAGCGTCGTCGGCGATCGCGGCGGCGGCCGCGGCGCCGATCACCGTCGCCAGTGCCCGCCGGCGGCCGTTGATCGCGAGGGCGCCTGCTGCGAACCCCGCGGCCCCGAGCGGCAGCAGCTCTCGCGCGTACCCCGGATAGAACCATTCCTCCTCGACGCGCGCGGGTGTGCCGGCGCGCTCGATCCGCTCTGCAATCCACTCGGCGGCCTGGCGCTCCGCCTCCGACCCCGCACGGCGTTCGAGCGGTGCGAGGGTTTCGACCACCTCGGTGAGAGTCGCTTGGTTAGTGTCGAGCATGTGTCGGAGACGAGGAACGCGAGCGCGGGCCGGGATCGTCTCATGTACGAACGCTACGAGTCGATCTTCGCCGAGCTCGAGCCGCCGTTCGCGTTCGTCGACCTCGATCTGGTTGGCGCCAACGCGGATCGGATGCTCGCGAGCGCCGGCGGCAAACCGATCAGGATCGCGAGCAAGTCCGTTCGCTGCCGGCCGCTGCTGCGCCGGATGCTTGACCGCTCCCCCGGGTTTCAGGGGCTGCTCAACCTGACCTTGCCGGAGGCGGTGTGGCTGTACGAGGACGGCTTTCGCAACCTCGTCGTCGCCTACCCGTGGACCGGGAGCGCCGCGCTCGTCGAGCTGGCGGGCGTGGCCGCCGGAGATCCGGACGGCGCGCCGGCGGTGATGGTGGACTCGATCGCTCACCTGGAGCTGATCGAGGCGGCCGTCCCGGCAGGGGCATCGCCGATTCGCGTCTGCATGGACCTCGATGTTGGTTACTGGCCGCTCGGTGGTCGCCTCAAGTTCGGCCCCAAACGCTCCCCGATCAGGACCGCGGAGGCCGCGGCGCGCTTCGCCGCCGAGATCGACCGGCGGCCCGCCGTAAGGCTCGTTGGCGTGATGGCGTACGAGGGGCAGGTGGCCGGCGTCGCGGACGCGGTTCCCGGGCGGAGGCTCGAGAACCTCGCGATCCGCGCGATGAAGCGCCTGTCGGTTCCCGAGGTCTCCGAGCGCCGCCGGGCGATGGTCGCCGCCGTCCGCTCGGTTGGCGAGCTCGAGTTCGTCAACGGTGGAGGCACCGGCAGCATCTCCTCGACGGCCGCCGAGCCCGCGGTGACCGAGGTGGCCGCGGGATCGGGCTTCTACGCGCCGATGCTGTTCCAGTACTACCGCGCGCTCGCGCTCTCCCCCGCCGCGGGCTACGCGCTGCCGGTCTCGCGCAAGCCGGCGCCCGGGATCGCCACCGCGCTGGGTGGGGGCTACGTGGCCTCCGGCTCCGCCCGCGCCGACCGCCTCCCGGTGCCCGCATACCCCGCCGGACTACGCCTCGACCCGCTCGAGGGCGCCGGCGAGGCACAGACACCGCTACTTGGTCGCGCCGCGGCGCAGTTACGCGTCGGCGACCGTGTCTACCTCCGACATGCCAAGGCAGGCGAGCTGTGCGAGCGCTTCAACGCCCTGTATCTGATCGAAGGGGAGCGGGTGGTCGAGGAGGTCCCCACCTATCGCGGCGAGGGCCAATGCTTCCTCTAGAGGAGGGCGGCTGACCGAGACCGCGGCCGCCCGAACGGCGTTGGACCGGCGTTCACCGCCACCGGCCGTTAGTAGCTTGCGCGGAATGCTCGGCAGGGGCCTACGGCTCGGCGCGCTCGTTGCCGTCCTGGCGGCAGTCATCGCGGCGCCCTCCGCTGGCGCGACCCAGAGGTCAAAGCCGAAGCCGAACCGCTCGGCTCGAGCGCCGTCGCGTGGTCCTCGGCATCGCCGGTCAATCGCCCGCCGACACCTACGCCATCACCGAGCTCGCCCTCAGTCGATTCTCGTGCATCAGCGCGGTCGTGTTCGAGGGCACGGCCGGCGGAGGCGGCGAGTCGGGCCTCGCGGACGTAACCGTGCCCAGCCGGTGGGTTGAATCCGACGGGCAGACCTTCGCCGACGGCGCCACCTCATCCAATGTCAGCGCCAAGGCACTCGCGATCGCCAGCTCGATCGCCGCAAAGGCCACGTCGGAGCTGGGCAGCACCGCCGCGGTGGACGATGGTCCGTGCGCGTGCTCGGGACTCGTCGACAGCCTCAAGCTCGTGCCGACGATGCGGACCCCACGCGTCATCGTCGGCGGCAGCGGCGAGACCGACAACACGGGCGCGAACGACCAGTGTCTTGCCGATGGCGGGATGCTCGAGGGCTGCAACCCGTGTCCGCCCGGCTCGACGCCGGCGACGGTCAAGAGCGGTGTGTCCGCCGGGGCGACAACGTCGGCGGCCGCGGCGAAGATGGCGTCACTGGCTGCGCGGGACGGCCTCCTCGTCCCGAATCCTGCCGACCTGCTTTTCCGCATCACGCCGCCGTCTCCGCCCGCGCGGCGTGCCGCATCGCCCCAGTCCAACACGGCATCCGGCACGACGTATGTCGCGGAGGACCAGCAGACCACCGCCTCGATGCTCGCGGCACAGGCGCACCAGGTGCCGTTCATCGCCTTCCGCGGCATCTCCGACACGACCGCGGTCGGCAACCTGTGGCCGTTCGAGTGGTTGGTCTACCAGCAGCTTGCGGCCGACAACGCCGCGGTGGCGGCGCGGCTCTGGATTGGCGCGTGGGGTGTTCGTGCGGCCGGCGTGGGGGCCGCGAGGACGTGAATCCCCGAGCCCGCGCGCAAGCGGGCACGGCGTTCCTATCTCCGTGTCTGGCCGTAACCGAACGAGTGACTACGTTGCACGGCGGCGTACCAATCGGTCACATTTTTGCGTTCGTGGGTCTTGAAATCATCGGGGCGGTGAGTTACTGTGGCCCTTCCGCAAGGAGTACGACTTATGACCGCCCTCGTCAAGACACCCCGAATGGATGCGATGAATGTCGCGGCAGCTTCGCTGCGCTGGCGTGGCCTGGGTCAGGGCAGCCTCCGCATCGACGACCTTGCCCTCGCTGAGAGGTGCGTGCGCTGAAACAGGCGCGTACGTAGGCAACTCCAGCGAGGGCGGCCCTAAGGGCCGCCCTTTTTTTGTGCCGAAACGTCCTTACTACTTCGAACCATGGTGATGCTCAGCTTGAAGAAGATCTAACCCCATACTGAGGCCCCGCCTAAGAGAGAAAGGTGTTCATATGTAATTCAAAGAACCTGCTGCGCAGGTGTCGGTTGTCTGCGCGCGTTTTCACTGACATATGAGCACCGGGCTCCAACGCCTCTCCACGTAGGACGCTGACAACCTCGGCGATCCAGGGCCGAAGGGCAGGCGAGTGGCTTTGACAACACAGCGCTGGTGGCGACACGAGCGCGACATATACGGCTGTGACGCCCGCACGGCTCGCCTGTGCGTCGATTCTCCGCGCTAGGAGGATCGACAGACCGGCGATGTTGATCCGTGCCGGCCGGCATTGCGCGGTGGAGCTACGAGCTCCGACCCATCGGTCGCACCGCGCGGCCTAGCTGCACCCACGTCGAGCTGCCCACCGGTAGCCGGCGCGCTCGCGTACGCGCGCAGCGCTTGACCACACCAACCCATCAATCCAAAGAGGAGGACCTCGCATGAGAGGGCAACCACAGGTGAGCATTCCTCGCCTGCCGACTCGCACTTCGGGTCGGAGCTGGTTCTCACGGATCAAGCTCGCGATCCGGAGCCGCGGCCCCGTCTCACCAGAGCAACTCGAACTCATCGAGCGGCTCTCGCGTGAGCAACGGCGAGCCCGCACAGCCGGGGAGTACGTCCCGGACCTCGGGCGTCTACCGCGGCCGTTCTGAGATGTGGACGGGTAATCGCACCTCGCGCTCACCGGCGCGAGGGATGAACCCCCCAGCAGCCTCCGTAGCTCAGCGGAAGAGCACCGGGCTTCCTGTGCCCGGGTGCAGAGGTTCGAATCCTCTCGGAGGCGATCGACACCATCGCGCAGGAAGCTAGCCGTGCTTGGGGGCAGTCTGGGCGAGCGCCTCCTCGAGCGCGCCCTCGCCGCCAGGCTTGCCGGTAATCGCCAGCTCCGGGGACCAAGTCGGGACGCGGCCAACGAGCGCTGCGGCGCGCTTGCGGCCCGCGACCTCGATTGGGGCACGCTGACGGAGCTGAGCGAGCAGCCGGGTGCTGTACTGCTGCGGTGATTCTTCGGGCGCGATCGCGGGTCGATCGAACTCAAAGAACTCGACCCGCACGTGCGGGCGCGCTCTAGGGAACCGCGGGATCGCGACCGTGCCGTTGCACGCAACTCCGATGATCGTCGCCTCCGGCACCGCCTGCGCCATGTAGCCGACGCCACTACGGGCTCGCAGCGCTCGACCGAGCGAGCGCGTCCCCTCGGGGTAGATCCCGATACATGCGCCCTTGCGGAGCTCCTCGATCGCGCGGTCGAGCGCTCCGCTGTCTCCGGACCCACGCTCGATCGGGATTTGACCCATCCCAGTCAGGACCGCGCCGAGCAATCTGTTCTTCCACATCGAGGACTTCGCCAATGCCCTGACCTGCCGGCGTGCCATCGCCGCGATCCCGGTCGCCACGGTGTCCCAGTAGCTGTCGTGGTCGCCGACGAGCAGCAGCGGCCCCTCCAGCGGCAGCAGCTCAACGCCGGTCACCTGCAACCGGCCCCACCAAACAACACCAGGAGTGGAGGCGATCATCACACCGCGATACGCCGGGGGGATATGTTCGATGCGATTCGCCATCGCCCCAGCAGGCTACCCGGACTGCCGCTACGAAGCCGACGGGCGAGGCCGCCACCACGGCCTCAACCATTTCGGATTCATGCGCTCTCTGTGCGAGGCGGCTTGGCGGGCCGCGGCTTACGGGCGACGGGACTCGAGCCCGCGACCTCCGGGTGACAGGCCGGGGAGCCGTGTGCCGTTGCTGGATTTACCGTCGCGATAGGCGGCCGGGGGATTCGCGGGCGGCGAAGTACAGCCACAGGCCCACGCACAGCCCGAGTGCGCCGGCCGCCATCAGGATCACCCCGACGATGGCGAGGTCGATACCGCTTGCGTGCGCCGTCACGGCGAACTTGAGGATCGCCCCGAGCGTGATCGCGAACAGACTTATTCCGATAGTCATTTCTTGACCGCCTTGATCGATGCTTTGTTCACGGTGGGAGCATCGATGCCGTCGGGGTGAGCCGTCGTCATGCTTTCTGCGTGATTGACGCCACTCGGGTACGGCCATCTGGGATCCAGCGACTCGGCTGAGACACGACTGGGTGTCGAGCGGACCCTTGTTGAACCGGCAGCCGTCTCGCCGACGGCCAAGCGCGAGTTGCGGTCGCCCGCCCCGTGCGCCGTCCACGAGGGGTCTGTGTTCGGTGAGTCGACGCGTGATTCTGCGAGTGGGGAACGTGAGCGCGATTGCCGCGCTAGACGGATTGCGCACTCGGTCGACTACAAGTCAAAGGGAAGAAAAAGGCCCGACCCTCGCAAACGCGGGGGTCGGGCCTAGACCTACTTTCTGCTAGCGCGTCTCGACCTTGCGAGCGACGGCTTCGAGCTTGTCCTCGGCGTTTTCGAGCTTCGCCTCGGCGCCGGCGGTGTGCTCTCTGGAGGACGCCTCGGTCTTCTGAGCCGCGGCATGGGCGGCGTGGTCGTTGTTTCGGTTGTCTGATGGGGTCATACTTCACCTTGGGCGTGGGGTGGGGCGGCTTGGGATTACCCGACGGTGGTCAGGCCTGAGTCGAGGCGGTCTTCTCGCTGCGCGAGAGCTTGCCCTTGAGCTCCTCGACCTTCGCGTGGACGGCTTCCTTGTTGTGCTCGCGCCGCGAGCGCATCAGTTCTGCCTGTGCCTCGTGCTTGGCCTTGCGTTGCGCGTCCTCGCTGGCCGCGATCTCGGCCTCGACGTCAGTCACGGACCTGCGGAGCACCGTGCCGCCGAGTGCGTCCATGGCGGCGTCGATGACCTCCGGGCTGTGCTCGGCGACTTCTGCGAGCAGGGTCGTGTGTCCGACCTTGGCGGAGCTCGAGATCTGGCTCAGCGCCGACTCGCTCTCGTCGAGGTCGCCGAGATCGACGAGTGAGCCGGCGAATAGCCCGGATGTCCCGCCGATCAGCATTCCGACCGGGCCGCCGATGATCCCAATGGTCAGACCGATGAGACCTCCGCCGACGGTGATCGTCGGGAAGTTCGAGTCGGACTCGTCCTTTTCGACGACTCGGCCGTCCTCCAGTCGCTCGACTACTGAGGCCTCGTCGAGCCGGATCCGCCCCTGGGAGTCCAGCTCTTTGAGCTGCGACAAGGCGGCGTATGCATTGTTGTCTTCTTGGTATGAGACTGCGATCACGTTGTAGGAGCCCCACTCCTCGCTCGTGACGCTGTCGTGAATTGATGGTGAGTAGTGATTGGTCATGGCGTTCAGAGTGCCGGTCGGCTAGGTGAGCGGTCATCACGCACTTTGAGTGATCGCAGCCCAGGCGTAGGTTCCGCAGGGCGCATCCGCAGAGGGAACCATCCGGGCGCAGCAACGGCGCGGACGATGAGGTCTACCGTCGCGGCGATTCACAGGCGCGCCGGCGACGGTACCCGGCACCCGTAGCACCCCGTACTCCTTGCATCCCTCCGACCTACAGAGCGCAAGCAGCGCCGCGCTGGGGTCGCACATCCCGTACGCGCCTGCGGCGGGCGGCGCCGCCGAGGACGGAGGTTGGCCGGCTAGCCAACGTCTGGCGAGCGCGAAAGCGTCGCGCCCGCCGTCGCGGTGATCGACACCATGAGAATGTTGCTGAACATGTTGCTGTGAAAGTTCCGAGGCCGGAGCCCCGGCATGTGCCGGAGCTCCGTCTCAGAGATCGTGGTCAACCGCCGACCTGCTTGGCCTTCTGGCCTACCTCGCGGATCTGGAACGCCCGGACGATGTCGATCACGCCGGCAGTCATCGCCCATATCCCGGCGAAGATCAGCAGCGTGTACGCGCGGACGAGGAAGAACTCGCCGCTGACCCAGAACGCGAGCGCGACCATCAGGACGCCCGAGATCAGAGTTAGCCACCACAGATCGTTGAACGCTCGCTCCGTGAAGGCCTGGACCATCCACATCACGCCGATCAGCAGGAACACGAACCCGAGGATGTCGGCGAAGCCGGCGAACGTATTGCGGGGGTTAATCAGGGAGACGATCCCGGCTGCTGTCAACAGCACGCCGAAGATCGCCCATAGCCACCTGCCACGCCGGTCGATAGCGGCGAGCGCGAACTCCTGCGCGGCGAAGACCAGGAACAGGATCCCCGTGAGGATTCCGACGGTGGTGACCGAGGCGTTGTTGAACTTCAGCAGCACCACGGCGATCACGACCCAGAACACTCCGAGCAGCAGCTCTACCCACCAGTATGAGGCGATCTGCGCGAGCGGCTCGAGCAGCGGGTTGGGCGGCATGTGACCCTGCGCGGTCCCGTTCAGGCCGCGAACGGCCTGCTTGAGGTCTTCCTCACGCCGCTCCAGATCGCCGACGGCCTGTGACGAGATCTTGGTTTCTTCGGACGTCATCTTCCTTCCTTTCTGTTGGCTTACTGCGACGAGAACTCCGTTCACGCCTAGGCGGCCACGGGAGCCTGTCGATTGGTGCGTGTCATTCCTCCGTTTACGAGTCACAGCGTGGCCGCCGCCAGGGTGAGCGGTCGTCACACAATCTGCGTGACTGGAACCGCGGTTCGGTTGGCCGGCTCGGATGCCCGAACGGCGACCATCGCAATCGCCCAGTTCGCGTGACGACGGCTCACTCCGACAGTGCCGATGCTCGTCGACACAGAGTCCAAACCAGCACGAGGAGCAGCTTCGATGTCAAACCAAGCGTGATGTCGAGCGGCCGCGTGCCGGCCGAGCGGATCGAAGCCACCGTGTCGAACGGGTGGCTGACCCTGAAAGGCGATGTGAAGCATCAGTACGAGACCGACGTGGCGTTCGAGGCGGTCCAGGGACTTCCCGGGCTCGGTGGGATCACCAACAAGATCACGGTCATCACGGCCGGCGTCGACGGATGAGCGCCGCCCGTCCGGGCCCTTCGGTCCACGGGTCGCCTCCGCCGAATGGCCGAACAGGCCGCCTTCGACGCGTGAAGATCGAGCGGCTCAGGGCGAAGCTTCGGCCCGGTGGCCCGGCCGCACGGTCTTCGACCGCCGCGGCGGACGAGGAGTGACCATCACCGAGCAGGATGCCCAGTGCATCAACTCCTCTCCAGTGCCCCCGAGCAGCACGCTCGCGGCAGATCCCCAGTGCCGGGAGCCGATCGCCAACAGGTCGACCTCTCGCGAAATAGCGACCAGCTCGCGGATTGGAGACCCAGGTCCGACCTCGACGGCGGCGTCGGCCCCGGTGGCAACTGATGCACGCTCGGCGTCAGCCCGAAGCGACTCCACACCGGGCGGGACGACGTCATCCCAGATCGCTTGCAGCTCGTCACCTTCCGCAGGCACGACTCCCATATACGGCAGCCGGTCGTCTACCACGGCTCGAACCCGGAGCCGGGCGCCCGCCGCGCGGGCCAACGAGCCGGCCTGCCAGAGCGCCTCGGCGGCTTCAGGCGTGCCGTCGTAGCCGACGCCGATGACCCGCAGCTCCAGCTTGTCCCGCGAGCGCAGCCCTCGCGGCGCCACCGCCAGCGCGCAGGGAGCGCTGCCGAGCAGCTGCCGCGTGCGCCGGCCAATCTCGACGCGACCGGTGGGGATACCACGTGTGGAGCCGACGACCAGTAGATCCACCTGCTCGCGGGTGACGACTCGCGCAAGCCCGTGAGCCACCGACCGGTCCGATTCAACGACGGTGCGGGCGCCGGGTGCGATAGATCCGCGGATGTCCTGAAGCGCGGCTAGCGCCTTCGCGTCGGTCGCACCGATCCGTCTGCGGGCGCCCGGCGGCAACTCGGGATGAACCGCCACCAGCATCACCTCGGCGCCGACGGCGTGGGCGAGCGTGGTCGCCAGCAGGGTCGCGTCGCGATCGGCCGGACCGCCGTCGATGCCCACCGCGATCAGATCGATGTCGCTCGGCCGGCGAGGCTGATCGACGTCCGTCACCGGCGAGGCACTCATCGACGCGTCCTCATCGGCCCGCGTCGCGATCCCTGATCCCGGCTACGACATCTTCGAACATGCAAGCAGCGTCGCGGCCGGCGTGGTGAGCCAGCGTCACTCAGTTTGGGTGATTGCGGGCGCGGTTTCGACGAGATCGCCATTGGGGGATTGCTGCCGGCGCCACGACCACCACTCGCGCAGGACAGGAACGCAGGCTCCCCACGGATCGCGTGAGCCGTCGTCACGCGATATGAGTGATTCCGAGCCGTGAACCCCGTACGCCGTGCGTTGATTGTTGACCCGGCGATCGCCTAAGGTGCCTGCATTGATCGAGGGAAATAGGGCATCGGGCTCGCCGGAGGTGGATCGCCTCAGCGCGACCCGGGGACTGGTGCCGCGGGGTGTGCTGTTCGAGCGTTTGTCAGCGGCCGGTTCAACGGGCGTGGTGTTGGTCTGCGGCGCGGCTGGGAGCGGAAAGTCTGTCTTGGTTCGCGCGTGGGCCGAGTCCGAAGGACTTGACACTCGCGTCGCCTGGGTTTCGACCGAGCGCAGCGAACGGGACGGGCAGCGTTTCTGGCTCTCGGTGATCGGCGCCCTCGCGGGCGTCGTTGACACGATCGACCAGCCGGGACCCTCTCCCAGCTTTCGCGGTGACGTAGTGGTCGACCGGCTTCTGTCCGAGCTTGACGCGCTCGAGGAGCCAGCGGTGTTGGTCGTCGATGACGTGCACGAGCTCAGTTCCGCCGAGGCGCTCGCCTGGCTCGAGCTGTTCCTCGCGCGCCTGCCGTCGCAGCTTCTCGTGGTGCTGGTGACGCGCGAGGAGCCGCGGCTGGGGCTGCATCGTCTACGGCTGGCGGGTGAGCTGACCGAGCTGCGAGACCCGGACCTCCGTTTCTCGGTTGAGGAGGCACGGGCCCTGATCGGCGCCGCCGGGATCGAGCTCGTGGACTCGGATCTTGCTTTGCTGTACGAGCGAACAGAGGGGTGGGTGGCGGGGCTGCGCATGGCGGCGATCTCGCTCGCGCGGCACCCGGACCCGGCGCGGTTCGTGCGGGAGTTCTCCGGCAGCGAGCGCACCGTCGCGGACTATCTGCTGGCCGAGGTGCTCGAGCGTCAACCGGCGGAGGTGCGCGAGTTGTTGCTGCGCACATCGGTGCTTGAACGCGTGTCGGCGCCGCTCGCCGATTCGCTCACCGGGAGCTTCGGCGCCGAGGACATCCTGCACCAGCTCGAGGACGCCCACGCGTTCGTGACCTCGCTCGACGTGGGGCGGACGTGGTTCCGCTACCAGCACCTGTTCGCCGACCTGCTGCAGCTCGAGCTGCGGCGCGTGTCGCCCGCGATCGTCGGCTCCCTTCACCGGGCGGCCGCCCGGTGGTTCGAGCAGCACGGCTACATCGTGGAGGCGATCCGGCATGCACAGGCGGCACGCGAATGGTCCCGCGCCTCGCACCTGCTCGCCGACAACTACATCGATCTGATCCTCGATGGCCGCCTTGCGACGGTTCGGGAGCTGCTCGGCGAGTTCCCGGATGACCCGGCGGCGGCCGACCCGGAGCTGGCACTCGTGTTCGCCGTGGTCCGCCTCCTGGACGGGCATCCGGGGCAGAGCGCTGCACACGTCGACGTGGCGCA
The DNA here is from genome assembly GCA_963788565.1 of uncultured Solirubrobacterales bacterium. Lineage (GTDB taxonomy): Bacteria > Actinomycetota > Thermoleophilia > Solirubrobacterales > Solirubrobacteraceae > Palsa-465. The sequence goes on from CAWBHJ010000007.1 coordinate 237,708, forward strand.
GCGGCGTGCGGGCTCGGTGCCGGCGGAGCGCAAGCGTCGGTTCGAGATGCGAGTCGCCGAGATGAGGGTCGTCGTCGGACGCTGGCTCGGTGACCTCGATACGACGGTGGAGGCGATGGAGGCGATGGACGAGGCGCTGGCGGCGCTGCCGGCGGACGAGCGCGCGAAGAGCGACGAGCATCGGGCGGTGGCGCTGCAGAATCTCGGGATCGCCGAGCTGTGGTCCTCGCGGTTGGATGAGGGCAGGCGTCACCTGGAGCAGGCGCTGGCGCTCAGCCGCCGATCCGGACGGCCCTGGCTCGAGATCGCGTGTCTCGGTCACCTGGGAATCGCCGGTCCGTTGACCGGGATGCCGCTATCGGACGGGCTGCTGTACAGCGAGGAGGCTGTGCGCATCGCCGAGTCTCACGGCTGGGAAGAGGATCCGGCGATCCTCTCGGGGTTAGCCACGGGCGCGATGGCGCTGTTACGCCTGGGTCGGTTCGAGGAGGCCGAGGGGTGGCTGGAGCGGTCGCGTCGTGTCTTGCAACCGGACGGCGAGCCCGGGATGGAGCTGGTCGTCCACCACGCACGAGGCCTCCTGTGGCTGGTGCACGGACGGCTCGAGCAAGCGTTGGCTGCCTTCGAGGCCGCAGAACGGATGCAGACACTGCTCGGCGATGAGCACCCGTTCACGGTGCTCACGCGGGCGCGTGTACTCCAGACGCAGGCTCGTATGGGCCATGCGGCCTCAGCGGCGGCGGCACTGGACGAGCTCGAGGCGGCCGAGCGTGTTTCCCCTCAGATGCGCGTCACCGCCGCGGTCATCGAACTCGCCCGAGGAGCAATCGACGAGGCGGTCGACGTGCTCGCTCCGGTGATCGGAGGCCCCGCGCCAGCCGCACCCCTGCGATTCGCGATCACGGAGGCGCAGGTCCTCGACGCCACGGCGCGCGAGCAGCTCGGCGACCGCAGCGGCGCGGAGTCATCGCTGGAGCGCGCGCTGGAGCTCGCCGAGCCCGAGGGCATGATCCTGCCGTTCGTCCTCGCCGAATGCCAAGACCTGCTCGAACGCGTCCCCCGGCACCGCACCGCGCACGGAGCCTTGGTGAGGACGATCCTCGGAGTACTCGCGGGCTCCTCGGCACCTCGCCGAGGAGCACCTGCACCGCTGCTCGACGAGCTCAGCGATGCGGAGGTGCGGGTCGTCCGCTACCTACCCAGCAACCTCAAAACCCCCGAGATCGCCTCCGAGCTCTTCGTATCGCCCAACACCGTCCGCACCCACATTCGGCATATCTACGCCAAGCTCGACGCCCACGACCGTAACGAGGCGGTGGCTCGCGCCCGAGAACTGGGGCTGCTCGCACCTTCGGCTCGCGGCCGCCCCTGATCGCCGTATGAGGGAGTTCCGCGGAGAAGCGGCGGAGGTCGTGGGGCCACCGGTTGAGGATTGCCTCGCGCTGCTCGCGGCGGTCGATCGCTACCCGGACTGGTGCCCGGAGGTTGTGCAAGACGTCGAGGTCCTCGACCGCCACGACAGTGCTCAGCCGACCAGAGTACGGATGAGGATGCACGTCGTCCGGGGCCCGATCGACAGGGAGTTCGACCTGTTTCTGGCGATCGTCGTCGAGCCGCCTGGAACCGTGAGGCTGACGAGAGTGACGGACCATCCGACCGAGCAGGAGTTCGACGCGACCTGGCTGCTGACGCCGGCCGAGAGCACACGGATCTCGCTTACGCTGGAGGCGAAACTCCGCGTGCCGATCTACGTCCCCGCCGCCGGCGTAGGCGACGCGATCGCCAAAGCGTTCGTGAGCGCTGCGGGCCGGGCGCTGGCCATGCCGTCGCAGTAGACCGCGGGGCCAGTCGCCGGGTCGCATGCGATCGCGCTCGGCGAAATCACTCGGAGTACGTGATGACCGCTCACCCACCCGGGTTTCAGCGTGCGCTGCGTGAGTCCGAGCAGCACCTATCTCCTACCGCGCTCTGGTCAGCAGCGCGCGCCGTACCGCGACGATCGCGGGCGCAAGCGGTTCGAGGAGCTGCCCGAGCGTGACCGCGGCGTCGGCCTGGGAGGCGACGAACGCGCCGTCGATCGTCGCCAGCGCGATTCGGGCGAGCTCGATCGTGACGGGGCTGTCGGGGCGCTCGCCGAACGCCAGCGCGATCTGCTCACGAAGGCGGTCCAATCCGAGGCGACGGACGCGCGCGACGACACCCTCGACCTCCTCGCCTCCGCCGGCCGGCGGCTGTACGGCGAACACGATCAACAGGCGGAGGAAGCTGGGATGGCGCTCGAGAGTCCGTGCCGTGGTCGAAAGCACGGTGGCCAGGTGCTGGGCTGGACGTCCGATGCGCCGGTCCCACTCGGGCAGGTCGGCGAAGAAGCGCTCCGCACCACGCTCCATCACGGCGAGCAGGATCCCGTCCTTGGAGCCGTAGTAGTGGTAGACCGAGCTCATCGGAATGCCGGCCTCCTCGACCACCCGCGCGAGGGTCGCCGCTTCGAAGCCGTGCTCGGCCATCAAGCGCTCGGCGGCATCCAGCACGAGTTCGCGGGACCTCATCCCACGGCGGTTCGGTCTCACATCGGCACGCGTCGCCATCGGGGGCAGGATACCGCATCTATTGGAGTTGACACTCCAATAGATGTTTTGTATGTTCCGCTCCAATTCAGTGGGCGACCGAGAGAGACACGATGAAATTCACCGCAGCTGCTGACGAGGCCGTACCCGTCTTGATCGTGGGTGGTGGCGGCGCGGGGTTGACGGCGTCGATGCTGCTGGCGCGACAAGGCGTGGAGCATCTGCTCGTCAGCGCACGCCCAGGGACGTCCGATCTGCCGAAGGCGCATGTCCTCAACCTGCGGGCGATGGAGGTGCTCGAGGACGTGGGAGCGGCCGCGGCGATCGCGCAGCGCAGCACTCCGGCCGAGCAGATGGCGGCGACCGCCTACTACGCGGGATTCGCGGGTCCCGGCCCGGACTACGGGCGGCGGCTGCTGCGGCTGGAGTCGTGGGGCGCCGGCGGTGACGATGAGTTCTGGCGCGGCGCCAGCCCGTGCCGTCAGATGAACCTCCCGCAGATCCGGCTCGAACCGCTGCTCAAGGCGCGCGCGGAAGAGCTCTCCCCCGGGCGGATCCGATTCGGTCACGAGTTGATCGATCTCGAGCAGGACGAGACCGGGGTCCGGGCGTTGATTCGGAACAAAGCCTCGGGCCGCGAGTACGTCGTCAAGAGCGACTACCTGCTCGGCGCCGACGGCGGCCGCCGCGTCGCCAGCCTGATCGGCGTGACCCACGAGGGGCTCGGCGTGGTGACGCAGACGGCGACGCTGCACGTGTCGGCGGACTTCTCGCGCTGGGCGAAGGATCCGGACGTCCTGATCCGCTGGATCTACTCGCCGCAAGCAGGCGTGCTGGTGGTGATGGTTCCAATGGGTCCCGAGCGGTGGGGACCCGAGTCGGAGGAGTGGGTGATCCACCTCAACTACCCGGTCGACTGCCAGGAGTCCGACGAGCAGGTCGAGGCTGACGTGCGCAACGCGCTCGGAATCGGCGATCTGCCGATGGAGATCCACAAGATCACGCGCTGGTCGGTCGACGCGGTGCTGGCGTCGTCATTCCGGGTGGGGCGCGTGTTGCTGCTGGGGGACGCGGCGCACCGCCATCCGCCGACGGGCGGTCTCGGGTTGACCAGCGCGATCCACGACGCCCAGAACCTGTGCTGGAAGGTCGCGGCGGTGCTGGCCGGCCACGCCTCGCCGGAGCTGCTCGACAGCTACGAGGCCGAACGGCGACCCGTCGACGCGCGCAACTGCCAGCGTTCACTCGAGAACGCTGTGAACCATTTCCAGACGGGAGCGGCCGTCGGCATCGCCCCCGAGCACACCGCGGAGGAGAACATGGTTCTGCTGCGGCGGGTCTGGAGCCGCCGGGCGGACGACGCCGAGCAACGCGCGAAGGTCCTGCGCGGCATGCGCGCTCAGTCGATGGAGTTCTCGGAGCTGGCCGTTGAGCACGGTTACCACTACGAGTCAGCGGCGGTGGTGCCGGACGGCACGCCGCCGCCCGAGCCGATCGACGACGTGCGCGTCTACGAGCCCTCGACCCGGCCGGGGGCGCCGCTGCCACACGCCTGGCTCGACGACGAAGAGGGAAACCGCCGCGCGATCAAGGACCTGGTCGAGCCGGGGCGGTTCCTGCTGATCGCCGGCGAGGACGGCGACGCGTGGTGCGAGGCCGCGAGGCAGCTGGCCGCGGAGACCGGCCTTCCGCTCGATGCGATCCGCATCGGCCACATCGACGGCGACCTCTACGACCCGCGCTGCGCCTGGGTGCGCCACCGCGAGATCCAACCCGACGGTGCGATCCTCGTGCGGCCGGACCGGTTCATCGCCTGGCGAGCGCCGACCGCGGCAGACGAGCCGCGCGCCGAGCTCGCCGCGGCGTTTGAGCGGGTCCTCGCGCGGCCGGTCAATACTCGCGCCGTTTCCGGGGTCGCGTCATGACCACGCTCGACCTCGACGCAGACGTCGCGATCGTCGGGTACGGACCCGTGGGACAGGCGCTGTCCGCGCTCCTTGGCCGAGCCGGCCACCGCGTGGTCGTGTTTGAGCGCTTCGAGGACTTCTACCGTCTTCCGCGGGCCGTCCATCTCGACCACGAGATCATGCGGCTGCTGCAGTCGTTGGAACTCGCGGATGCCTTGGCCGACGAGATGGTTCCCGTCCGTGACTACCAGTGGTTCGGCGCCGACGGCGAGCTGGTGCTGCGCTTCGACGTGGAGGGTCTCGCCGGGTCGGGGTGGGAGAACGACTACATGTTCTTCCAGCCCGAGCTCGAGTCGGCCATCGACCATCATGCGTGCGTCCCGGCAGGCATCACGGTCGAGCGCGGATGGATGGCCGAGGGGCTCGAGGACCTGGGTGACCACGCGCGGCTGACGCTCCGGCGCGTGGCCGACGACCGGGCGGGACGGCTCACGAGCACCGTTGAACAGCGCACGGTCCGCGCCCGCTGGGTGATTGGCGCCGACGGTGCCAACTCGTTCGTGCGGGAGGCCGTGGGGATCGCCCGCCACGACCTCGGCTTCCAGGAGCGGTGGCTGGTGGTCGACGCCGAGCCGCACGACATGCGTGCGCTCGCGCACCTGCCGATCGCAAGTCAGCGGTGCGACCCCGCACGCCCGACGACGCTCGTCCAGAGCGGGCCGCGCCACCGCCGGTGGGAGTTCATGCTGCTCCCCGGGGAGCAAGCGTCGGATTTCGAGGATCCCGAGCGGGTGTGGTCGCTGCTCGAGCCCTGGTACCGGCCTCAGGACGGCCCGCTGACCCGCAGCACTGTCTACGAGTTTCGCTCGATGCTCGCCGAGCAGATGCGCAAGGGGCGGGCGCTGCTGGTCGGCGACGCCGCGCACCTGACGCCGCCGTTCCTCGGACAGGGCCTCTGCTCGGGGCTGCGGGATGCCGCCAACCTCGCGTGGAAGCTCGACCTTGTGCTGCGGGGGCTGGCGGGCGCGGAGCTGCTGGACAGCATCGAGCTCGAGCGCCAGCCGCAGAACGAGGCGGTCATCCGGCTGGCGATCGAGCTCGGAAAGATCCTCTGCCAGCTCGACCCTCAGGCGGCCACGGAGCGCGACGCGATGCTCCGCCAGGCGGAGCCGCCCCCACCGCCCCAGCTTCAACCGCTGGACGATGGGGTTCTTCACGCTCTCGGCGACGACCCGCTTGCGGGGACCTTGAGTGTCCAGGGGCTGGTCGCACGCGGCGGCCGCGAGGGACTGTTCGACGATGTCGTCGGCCGCGGGTTTCAGCTGATCGCGGCGCACGGTGACCCACTCAAACGGCTTCCCGCCGAGCAGCGCGCGCTGCTTGACAGCCTCGATGTCACGGTCGCGTCGCTTGAACCGGCGGCACCGAACGGCGTACGCGACGTCGACGGCCGCCTCACGGCTTGGCTGTCTGAGCACGGACGCGTACGCGGTGCTGATCCGCCCCGACTTCTACGTGTTCGGAAGCATCGGCTCCGCCGAGGAGCTGCCGGCACTGCTCGATGACCTTCGTTCCCAGCTTCACCTGACCTCGACCCCCGCAACCTCAGGAGCACCCGCATGACGGACCCGGTTATCCACCCCAAGTTCCATCACGTGAACCTCAAAACGACTCGGCTTCAGGAGATGGTCGACTTCTACCGCGAGCTGGTCGGCGTGGAGGTGGTCTTCCAGGACCAGTTCGGCGCGTGGCTGTCCAACGACGGCGCCAACCATCGCGTAGCGCTGCTCGCGTTCCCGAACTTCGTCGATGACCCCGAGAAGGAGACGCGCACCGGGATGCACCACTCGGCGTTCGAGTACGGGAACTTCGGCGAGCTGAACTCGAGCTACCTGCGCCTGAAGGACGCCGGCATCACGCCCGCGCTGTGTCTCGACCACGGGATGACGTTCTCCTACTACTACGCCGATCCGGACGGCAACAACGTCGAGCTCCAGGTCGACAACTTCGGCGCCTGGGAGCGATCCAAGGAGTGGATGCGGACCTCGGAGGAGTTCAAGGCCAACCCGATCGGGCAGTTCGTCGACCCCGAGCGGGTCGCAACCGACTACGCGGACGGGATGAGCTTCGAGGAGATCCATGCCAACGCGATGGCCGGTGGGTACGCGCCGGAGCAGGCGCCGGTCGAGATCCCGGAGATGAACTCATGAAGTTCTGCCGCTTTGACGCCGGCGCCGGGCCGCAGCCAGGGGTCGTCGAGGACGGGTACCTCGTCCATCGCGACAACGCCGCCGAGCGCCACGCGCTCGAGGACGTTCGCCTGCTGGCGCCCGTCCAGCCCCGCAAGTTCTTGGCCATCGGCCTGAATTACGCCGACCACATCGCCGAGTCTGGAATGGACGCGCCCCAGTACCCCGTGTTCTTCAACAAGCAGGTCACCTGCGTCGTCGGCCCGGATGACGACGTCCACATGCCGCGCGTCTCGAGCCTGCTCGACTACGAGGGCGAGCTCGCGATCGTGATCGGCCAGCGGTGCCGGCACGTGGCCGTTGACCGCGCGCCCGAGGTGATCGCGGGTTACACGATCACCGACGACGTGTCCGTCCGCGACTGGCAGCTGCGCACGCCGACGATGACGATGGGCAAGTCGTTCGACACCCATGGCCCGCTCGGGCCCTGGATCGTCACCCGGGACGAGCTCGGCGACCCGCACGACCTCGCGATCCGCACGTATGTAAACGACGAGCTCCGGCAGGACGGCAACACCCGCGAGATGATCTACGACTGCTACGAGCAGGTGGCCCATCTGTCTCAGGCGTTCACGCTCGAGCCAGGCGACGTGATCGCTACCGGCACGCCGGCCGGGATCGGCGCGGTGCGCCAGCCGTTCCCCGACGGCCTGCTCAAGGTCGGCGATGTGGTGCGGGTCGAAATCGAGGGCATCGGCGAGCTTCAGAACACGGTGGTCGAGGAGCCCGACGGGTACCTCGCGCCGGAGGCCGAGGCGGAGTTCGCATGGGCTCGCTGAGCGACGAAATCCACGACTTCCTCGACGCGAACCGGGTCGGGGTGCTGGCCACCGAGGCAACTGACGGCCATCCGCGTCAGTCGCTCGTGTGCGTGATCGGCCGTCAACCGCCCTACCCGTCGGCCACGTTCTCGGGCCCGGCGGAGATCCGCACCGAGCACATCGGGACGCCGACTGCGCGGCTCATGCAGCGCATCGCGGCGCGGAGGAGCCGGCGGAGCCGATGAGCGACGACGCGCTGGCAGCGCTGAACCGGGTGATCCTCGCGATCACGATCGACCGAGTCGGCGCAGTCAGCTACATCGGGCCGGGTCCGGAATGAGCGGTACCTCGACAGAGGTTGAGCTGTGGCCGCGGTTCACCGGCCCGGACGACCTCGCGGCGGTCGAACGGGTCCCCCTCGGGCAGCGGGCGCTGCCGGCGACCACGTACGAGCTGGTCGTGCGGGCGGCGAAGCTCTGGCCCGAACGTGCGGCCGTGTCGGTGCTGCCTGACGCCGAGCACTTTCACACCCCGCTGGTCCAAACGTTCGCAGAGCTCGCACGCGACGTGCACCGGGCGGCGGCGGTGCTGGCCGGACTCGGTGTGGGGCGAGGGGAAGCGGTGGCGGTCCTCTCCGTCAACTGCGCGGAGATGCTCCCGCTGCTGCTCGCCGCCGAGGCGGTCGGAATCTACGCGCCGATCAATCCGAGCCTCGCGCCCGAGCACGCGATCGAGCTTCTGCGCCTGTCTCGGGCGAAGGTGATCGTCGCCTCTGGGCCGGAGCTCGACGAGGGCGTATGGCTGCACGCGCGGACGATTGCCGAGCGCACCGGCGCGCGCGGCCTGGTGGCGCTGCGACCGACGGCAGCTTCGGGCCGGCCGCCCGCACTCGAGCCGCTCGACGGGGTCGAGGTTCTGTACCTGCAAGATCGGATGACCGACGCCGACGGAGCCGCCCTGCCCGGAGACCTCCCGACGGCCGGGGACATCGCCAGCTATCTCCATACGGGCGGCACGACCGGCACGCCGAAGCTTGCGGCACGCAACCACGCCAACGAGGTTTCCAACGCCTGGATGATGCGCGCCAGCAACGTCCTCGACGAGAGCAGCGTGATTTTCGCCGCGTTGCCGCTGTTCCACACCAACGCGCTGTTGGTGACCGTTCTGGCGCCATTGCTCAAGGGCCAGCACGTCGTCTGGGGCGGCCCGCTCGGCTACCGCGACCCCCCGCTGTTCCAGAACTTCTGGAAGATCGTCGAGCGCTACCGGATCGCGGCGATGTCCGCCGTCCCCACGGTCTATTCGGTGCTCGCGCAGATTCCAGTCGACGCCGACATCTCCAGCCTGAAGCTGCCGATCGTGGGAGCCGCTCCACTGCCACCCGCGGCGCGCGACGCGTTCGCGGCCCGGACCGGCGTCGCGCTGTGCGAGGGCTACGGACTTACGGAAGGGACGTGCGCCAGTGCACTCAGCTGGCCGGAGGCGCCGCGGCCCGGCACGGTCGGGCAGCGGCTCCCCTACCAGGAGGCCCGCACCGCCGCGATCGACGAGCTGACCGGCACCTGGATCTTCCTGGAAGAGAACGAGATCGGGACGCTGGTGTTGCGCGGCCCGAACATCTTCGCCGGCTACCTCGTTCGATACGGGCTCCGGGCGCGAGCTGCGCCCGGACGGGAAGATCACGGACGGCTGGCTCGACACCGGCGACCTCGCGTCCGTCGACGGCGACGGCTTCATCCGTCTCGCCGGGCGCGCGAAGGACTTGATCATCCGCGGCGGGCACAACATCGACCCGGCGACGATCGAGGACGGGCTGCTCGAGCACCCCGAGGTCACCGCCGCCGCCGCCGTCGGTCGTCCCGATCCGCACTCCGGCGAGGTGCCCGTCGCGTTCGTCACCGTCGCCGCCGGCAGCAAGCTCACCACCGACGAGCTCGAATCCTGGGCGCGCGGCCACGTGCCCGAGCGCGCGGCCGCGCCCAAGTACATCCACTTCGTCGACGAGATCCCGCTGACATCGATCGGCAAGCCCTACAAGCCCGAGCTCCGCCGGCGGGCCGCCGAGCAGGCCGCACGTGACGCGCTCGCCGACACCGGGCTCGGCGATCACGTCCGGGCGGTCGTGATCGACGGCGCGGTCGAGATCCACGTCCCCCGCTCCGCCCACGACGCCGAGGTCGCTGCGGTCCTATCCCAATACGCCTTGACCTGGCAACTGACCACCTAAAGGAAACCCGATGAGCACCGACACCATTACCCATCCCTCCCAGACCCGCAGTGAGCCGGGGTCGATCGCCGAAGGGCGCTGGCGGATCGATCCGTCGCGCTCGAGCGTCGAATTCCACACACCCACTCTGTGGGGGCTGGCGACCGTAAAGGGTCGCTTCGAGCGCTACGACGGGACGCTCGACCTGGAGCGGAGCCCGGCGATCGAGTCGACGATCGAAGCCGACAGCCTGACCACGAACAACAAGCTCCGGGACAGGCACCTACGCTCGGCCGATTTCTTCGATGCCGAGAACCATCCGGAGGTCCGCTTCGTGTCCGACAGCGCGACACTGGACGGTGAGCGACTGAGCGTTCGCGGGCGGCTGTACGCGGCGGGAGAGACCCTGCCACTCGAGCTCGAGGGCCGCCTGCGGCGTGTCGGCGACGAGCTCGAGCTCGACGCGAGAACGTCCGCCGATCACCGCAAGCTCGGCATGAGCCACGGCACCTTGGGAATGATCCCGCCGCGTAGCGAGCTGATCGTCCACGGCAGGCTGGTCCGATGAGCGCGGCGACCAACTCCACCCACAAGCGGCCCGCCTCGCCTCCGGACCCGGGACTGCGCCGGGCGGCGGAGTCGGGCCTCGACGTGATGCTCAGCGACGCCGTGCTCGAGGGCGGCGGGGTCGGCAGGTTCCTGAAGCCAAGGGCCGCCGGCCGGACCGTCGCGGGGTTGGCCCTTCATCCCCGGCGCACCGCTCGCGACACCGGGCGCCTCGGCGTCGAACTCGCACGCGTGGCGGCTGGACGGTCGGACGCTCGCCCCCGCAAGGGCGATCGCCGCTTCGGCGAACGAGCCTGGGAGGACAACTGGCTGCTGCGCCGGCTGATGCAGAGCTATCTCGCCACCTGCGACACCGTCGACCGCCTGATCTCGGACGCCGGGCTCGACTGGCGAACCGAGCGCCAGGCCCGGTTTGCGGCAAGCAACGTGATGGACGCGCTGGCGCCGACCAACTTCCCGTGGTCGAACCCCGCGGTGCTGAAGGAGAGCGTCGACGTCGGCGGAGCGAACCTCGTCCGAGGCGGCCGGCGTTTCGCACACGACATCACGCGGCCGCCGCACCTGCCCGCGAGCGTCGATGTGACGAAGTTCGAGGTGGGCGGAAACCTCGCCGTCACCCCCGGCTCGGTCGTGTTGCGGACGGACGTCTTCGAGCTGATTCAGTACCGCCCGTCGAGCGAGCAGGTTCGCGAAGTGCCGCTCCTGTTCGTTCCGCCGACGATCAACAAGTACTACATCCTCGACATCTCGCCGGGGCGCAGCATGGTGGAATGGCTGCTCGGCGAACAGCAGCAGGTGTTCACGATCTCGTGGCGCAACCCCGACGCCGCCCAGGGCCATTTCGACCTCGACACCTACGCGCAGGCGGTGCTCGAGGCTCGGGACGCGGTGGCCGAGATCACCGGCCAAGCCACGGTCAACGTGAACGCAGCCTGCTCCGGCGGAATCATCACCGCCTGCGCTCTGGGACATCTGGCGGCGATCGGCGAGCAGGACAAGTTCGGGTCGCTGACGATGATGGTGTGCGCGCTCGACCAGGCTCGGATGGGCACCGCGGGGGCGCTTGCCAGCCGCGAGCTCGCCGCCGCCGCGGTGGCCGAATCAGCACGCAAGGGGTACATCGACGGCCGTGCACTCGCGGGGGTGTTCGCGTGGCTGCGCCCCAACGACCTGGTCTGGAACTACGTCGTCAACAATTACCTGCTGGGCAAGGACCCGCCCGCCTTCGACATCCTGTATTGGAATCAGGACAGCGTGCGGCTGGCGGCCGGGCTGCATCGCGATTTCGTCCGGACGGCGCTCGACAACTCCCTCACGCGACCTGGGGAAGTCGAGGTGCTCGGGACGCCGATCGATCTCGGCGCGATCGAGGTGGATACCTACTGCATCGCGGGGCTGAGGGACCACATCGTCCCGTGGGAGAACGCGTACCGCAGCGTCGAGCTGTTTGGCGGCGACAAGCGGTTCGTCCTCTCGACGAGTGGCCACATCCAGGCGTTGGTCAACCCGCCGGCCCCGGAAACCCGGGCCAGCTACCGCGTCACCGACGATCCCGCGGACGAGCCCGACGCATGGGCGGCGCAGGCCGACGTGAAGCGGGGCAGCTGGTGGCCTGAATACCGCGATTGGCTCGCGGAGCGGGCCGGTGAGCTGCAGCCGGCTCCGAAGACGCTAGGAAGCCGTGAGCACAAGGCGACCGCCAAGGCGCCGGGCAGCTACGTGCATGCCACTTGAAGACGCCGGCGACCCGGTCGTGGGGGATCGGATTGGCTTCGACGACGAGCGCTTTGTGTTCGGCGCCGACCCCGTGCGTGAGCGCTGGATGGGCCGCCCGCTGGCAGAAACGCGAGGCTGGCTCGAGCTCTCACGCTTGCTGGTGGACCCTGTCTTCTATGGCGTCGGGGTGCCGCGCGGCGACGGCCGCCCGGTTGTCCTGATGCCGGGTTTTCTCGCCGGCGATCAGACGCTGAGTGTGATCGCGGCGTGGCTGCGGCGGGTCGGCTACCGGCCGCAATTCTGCGGCTTCGTAATGAACGCCGGCTGCTCTGATCGCACGCTCGACCGCGTCGAACGCAGAGTCGAGGGCCTGTCCCGCGCGCACGGCGGTCGCGTGGCGCTGGTCGGCCACAGCCGTGGCGGCCACTTCGTGCGGGCGCTCGCCGCGCGTCGCCCCGACCTCGTCTCACATGCGATCTCGATGGGGGCCGACCTCCAGGGCCTGCTCGGAGCTAGTGCGCCCACGATCTTGGCCGTTGGCGCCGCGCGGCGTGTCGTCCAGGCCACGGGACGCGCCCGCAGAGACGCATGCCTAACCCTCCACTGCGGCTGTCGCTTCAGCGACGACTTCGCGCGGCGGTTCCCGTCCGAGCGTGTCAGGCTGACGAGCATCTACTCAAAGGGCGACGGCGTGGTCCACTGGCAATGCCAGGTGATCCCCCACGCCGATTGCGTCGAGGTGACCGGCAGCCACATCGGGCTCATTTTCAACCGCAAGGTCTATCGGGCGGTCGCTTCTGCTTTGGCGCTTCCGTCGCTGACCGCGGGTGAGGCTCACCCTAAGCAAGTTCGGTCTTGAGGCTCCAGGGTGGGGAAAAGGGAGTCATCGTGCCCTTGATCGACGAAACCCATCCCGCTATACGAGTGACGGGGCGCGTTTGGTCGAGATCGCGTGGGGTGGAGCGGCTAGATCTCGCTGCTCTGCCGGTCGCGCGGTCCGCTGTCGCCGCGGGGTTGGCGTGGTTTCTCTGCCACGACGTACTGGGGCACAACGGCGGCATTTGGGGACCAATCGGCGCGCTGCTCGCGCTCAACGCGCCGGGGCGCAGCAGGCGGCAAGTGATCGAGACAGCGTTGGGTGCAGCCGTCGGCCTCGCGGTCGGAACCCTCCTGGTCGGAGCGATCGGTACCGGTCCCGTGCAGGTCGCGGTGGTCACGTTCCTAGCGATGGCAACGGCGAGCGCGCTCGGCGCGGATGCCGGCGTTGTGACGCAGGCGGGGATCGCGAGCGCGCTCATCGCAACCATCGAGCCCCCGAGCGGGCTTTACAACGCGGTCGCCGTAGACCGACTCATCGACATTCTCATCGGCGGGGCGGTCGGGATCGCGGCCTCGGCTCTCCTGCGACCGAACCCGATCGCCAGCACAGAGGCCGCCGCCGAACCGGTATTCCGGGAGCTGAGCGGCGCACTCGAGCAGGTCGCCGACGCCCTCGACGCCCGTGACCTGGGAATGGCCGAGCGAGCGCTGGCGGACGCCCGGGATCTCGACCGCTACCTCCAGGAATTCCGAAGCGCACTCGAGCTCGCCGAGGAGAGCGTCTGTTTCGTTCCTCCCTATCGACGCATGCGACCGGCACTCGGGCGCTGGCGGGACGCAGACCGGCCCCTTGAGTTCGCGATGCGTAACGTGCGTGTGCTCGCGCGCGGGGCCGTGCGCGTGATCGAGCTCGACCCGCAGCCTCCGGCCGCGCTGGCGATCGCGGTCCGGGAACTCGCTTGCGCCGTGGGGGCCGTGCAGCGGAACCTGCGCGGTGATCAGGAAAGCCTGCAGTCGAGCGCGGCCATCGTGAGGGCGGCCGGACTGGCAAACCTCCTGGTCGAGGGTCGTGCAAGCATGCCAGTCAGCTCGATCCTCGCCCAGGTGAGGTCGGCTGCCACCGACCTGCTCGAAGCGCTTGGCCTCGATCACGCGACCGCGGTGACGCACGTCCGACAGGCGACTCCTGCGCTGAAGCGCGAGCGTCACTCGGCATTGATGCAGGCGAGCTGACGCTGTGCGTCCGCTCCCGAATGTAGCCCGGCGCTTCATCGCGCTGAGGCCTTAGCCGGTCACGCGCATGGGTGGAGTGTTCGTGATCGCGGCGGTCTCCGCGCTCGACGCCGGACTTCTCGCAGCCGCCATCGTGATGATGGGCAGGCCGCACCCGGCCCGCCAGCTTCTTGTGTACCTGATCGGCGGGATGGGCTTCTCGATCGCCATCGGGCTGGTGATCGTGTTTGCGCTTCACGGTTCGAGCGTGCTGCGCGGCCCCGACAAATCGACCGGGGCGGCCATCGCGGTGGCCGCGGGCGCCCTGCTGATCGTGATCGCAGCGATCGTGATGTTGGGCCGTCGGGCGCAATGGCATCCCCGCCGGGCTCGCAAACCCAACCGTGAGGATCCGCCGCGGCCGAACGTCACCGACCGTGCGCTGGGCTCTGACTCGCTCTGGATCGCCTGGGTTGCCGGGGCCGCCTACAGCTGGCCGGGCGTGGAATATCTGGCCGGCCTAGCGCTGCTCGCCAAGCTCAACGCGTCAGCAGCAACGAACGTCCTCGCGATTCTGGGGTTCAACATCGTCATGTTCGCCCTGATCGAGCTTCCGCTCCTTGGTCTGTTGTTGATGCCAGAGCGCACGCACGCGCTCACTCAGAAGCTCAACGACGGGATGACGGCTCACAGGCGGGCCTTGATCGTCACCGTGGCCGGAGCCGGGGGCACCTACCTGCTCATCTCAGGTCTTACCGACCTCAACTGAATGCCAAGCCAGACTGCCGCCGTCAGCGCAGAATGTTCACGGCCCGCGCAGCAACCAACAGGGTGGTTATCGCCGACACCGCCGCCCCGGCCAGCATCATCATCTTCACCCTTCTGGTCAGCGGCATCACATCGGTAGGGCTGAACGCAACGGCATTGGTGAACGAGACGTACACATAGTCCGCCAGTCGCGGGTACCAGCCCGATTCGCCAAGTGTCGGGTTTTCATCCTGCGGGAACTGAAAGTCGCGCGGCGGCGGATCGGGCTCGCGGCGGCGAACCGGGCCGCCGCGGTCGAGCTCCCAGAAGAGCAACCCGAACGTGATCATGTTCGTGCCCCAGATCGTGGCGCCCTTCAAAAGCAGCTCACCGCCGCTCTTCTCATGCCCACTCAAGAGGGATGCGATCAGCGCGACGAGGGCGAACGCATCTGCCGCGGTGATCACGCCGACGAGCACAAGGGCCACCGTGCGACGCCGCCCCATCTGCTCGAGGCGATGCCGAGGCAAAGACCAGGAGAGCACCAACAACAGCGCCGCCTCTGGAACCACGGCGATCAGCCAGACCCACCCAGGAAGCCCGCTAAGGGTCCAGCCATATCCGAGACTCACCCCGGCTAGCGTGGCCTGGAGTCCGATCACGAGTAGGACGCCAAAAGTCGCCTCGTACCTAGACTCGACCTCCTCCTCATGCACATCGACCGTGCTGATCTCACGATTGTCAACGATCGTCCGGCGGCCACCGAAGCGCCGGCACTTCCGTGCGCCAGCTCAACCAGACCGGCACGCCCAGCACGTGTTCACCCATCGTCCTGGCCGCGGTGACCGACGCCCATCACGAATGCAACTTGTAGTCGCATTTTGGCTCGCTCTGACTTACGGGAGCGACGGGACTCGAACCCGCGACCTCCGGCGTGACAGGCCGGCGCTCTAACCAACTGAGCTACGCCCCCTGGACGGGGTTTTCAGTATGGCAGGAGGGTCTTGGATCGTGGATCGCTAGCCGTGGCCCGCGATCGCGTGGGGCACGTAGGGTTCCTCGAGGCGGGCGATCTCCTCGTCGGTCAGCGCGAGCTGCTCGGCTGCGATCGCGTCTTCGAGGTGCTCGACCTTCGTCGCCCCGATTATCGGAGCGGTGAGGCCGGGCTTGTGCAGCAGCCACGCGAGCGCGATACGGGCCGGCGGCTCGCCCTTCTCACGCGCGACCTCTTCGAGTCGCTCGACGACGTCGAAGTCGACCTCGGGCTTGTATAGGAAGTCGGCGAATTGGTCGGTCTCGGCGCGGGTTGTCCGCCGCTCGCCCTCGCGGGTGCGGTTGCCGGCGAGCATCCCGCGCGCGAGCGGGCTCCACGGGATCACCGCCACCCCCTGGTCGATGCACTGGGGGATCATCTCCCGCTCCTCCTCGCGGTACAGGAGGTTGTAGTGGTTCTGCATCGACACGAATCTGGTCGACGCCGCCGCCTGCGCCTTCGCGAACCGCCAGGCGAACATGCTGCTCGCGCCGATGTATCGGGCCTTGCCGGCTTTGACCACGTCGTGCAGCGCCTCCATCGTCTCCTCGATCGGGGTCTGCGGGTCCCAGCGGTGGATCTGGTAGAGGTCGACGTAGTCGAGCTCAAGCCGGGTGAGCGAGGCGTCGATCGACGCCATGATGTGCTTGCGCGACAGGCCCCAGCCGTTCTGACCCGGCATTGTCTGCATGAACACCTTGGTCGCGAGCACGTATTCCTCGCGCATCCCGAAGAGCTTCTGGAGCAGGCGGCCGGTGATGACCTCGCTCTGCCCGCCGTTGTAGGCGTCCGCGGTGTCAAAGAAGGTGATTCCGCTGTCGACCGCGCGTTGGACGATCGGCTCCGCATCCTGCTCCTCGAGCGCCCACGGCCGACTCTCGTGCTTGCCGTAGCTCATCATCCCGAGGCACAGGCGCGAGACGCGCACGCCGGTGTTTCCGAGGTTCACGTAGTCCATGGGGTCGGCCTCCTGTCGCTATTTGGCCGAATCCTCGCGGCTTCCATCGAGCCGCGCCAACCCCGGCGCAACTTTCGCCCGGCTCGAGAGTTTGAGACGACGTAGCAGATGCCCCGAGGGCACGCCCAACCCGGCCGTGGGCAGTCAACGGGACAGCGACGGGGACCTTGGAAGCGGGTCCCCGTCGTCATTTAAGCAGTCGATTGCACTACTAGGGGACGATCAGTCCGACCACCTGCTGCACGAACCGCTCGTACCGCTCGGCGGTGTAGTGCTCGGGGTCGGTGAGCACCATCCGTCCCGCCTGCTCGCCGAGATCCCGGACCATGCGGGCGGCGAGCTCCGCGTCGAGATCAGCGGGAAGCTGATCCCGCTCGATCGACTGCTCAACAAGCTGCTGGATCTGCTTGAGGATCCGCTCACGGTTCTGCTCCACGTGGTCGCGGACGATCGAGGGGGTGCCGTCGAGTGGCAGCAGGATCAACCGCCAAGTGGCCGGTCGGCTCGTAACCGCCTCGAGAAATGCTCGAACGCCAGTTGAGAAAAACTCGACGGGATCCTGGTCGCCGGTGTCCTCGGGCACGACCAGCGCGAGTTGCCCGAGCGAGTAGTGCTCCTCGCGCTCGACGAGCGCATGCAGCAGCCGGGCGAGGTTGGGGAAGTGGTCGTAGACCACCGGTCGGGTCACACCCGCCTCACGCGCGATCGCCTCGATCGAGACTCCGCCGTAGCCCTGCTTGAGGATCACGCTGAGCGCGGCGTCGATCAGCTGCTCCCGCCGCTGCTCGGGGGGCATCCTCGGGGCGTAACGCCGACGCGGTCGTGTCGCGTCGGAATTTGAGGTTGCCGGAGGCACAGACATGGGCGCCTCGATTAGCGTAGCCGAGAACTACGCCTGCGTAGCTTCGTGAATGGTTCCGACCAACCCGGCGGCCCACCCGGCGAACCCACTCACTAGGATCCGCCGCCGTGCCAGCGACAGCCGACATCGCCCCCCGCGTCCACCGGATGACTAACTCGTTCGTCAACTGGTACCTGGTCGAGGAGGGCGGCCGCCTCACGGCCGTCGACGCGGGACTGCCCGGATTCAAGGAGAGCCTCCAGAGCGACCTGAGCTCGCTCGGCTTCAGCCCCGAGGACGTCGAGGCGGTGATCTTGACCCACTCGGACGCCGACCACACCGGGCTCGTCGGCGTTCTCCATGCCGCGGGCGCAAGGGTCCTGGTTCACGGCCTCGACGAGCCGACGCTGAGCAAGCCACGGCCGAAGTCGGGGGACGCCAGGCCGATCAACATGGTGCCCCACATGTGGCGGCCCACGTTCTGGAAGCTCGCGGGCGCGATGATTTCCAACGGTGGCGGCCGGCCCGCGAAGTTCGAGGGCGCGGAGACTTTCGAGAATGGAGTCCTGGACGTGCCTGGTCGCCCTCGCGTGGTCCCGACCCCCGGCCATACCCCGGGACACTGCGCCTTTCATTTTGAGGGCCACGGCGCGGTGTTCGTGGGCGACGCGCTCTGCACCAAGAATCCGTTGACGGGCGAAACAGGAGCTCAGCTGATGTCCCACGGGTTCAACGTGTCCGACGCGGACGCGCAGGCGTCATTGGGCGCGATCGAGTCGATCGACGCCGAGCTCGTGCTTCCCGGCCATGGCGAGCCCTGGCGAGACGGTGCCGCCAGCGCCGTCACGCAGGCTCGGTCTCGCGCCTGAGGCCGTCGCCGCGCACAGCGCGCAGCGAGTCCAGTCGAACCGCCCCACGAGTGCCGCGAGCCGGCGGTCATTGTCATGCCAGTCGCGGTTGACGTGGCGGCCGATCACGATCGCTCCGACCGGGCCCGCGCCTGCGGCCTTCAAGGCCGCGGCGGCGCTCTGCGCGTTTGCGCCCGTCGTCCACGTGTCGTCGACGAGCAGCACCGATTCCCCGTCGAACGGCCGGACCGCCAGGTACTTGAGAAAGTCGTGCGCTCGCTCGCCCGTCTCGAACGAGGAGCGCACCAGCAGCCGTTCGTGGCGCACTTTGTCGGAATCGAGCGCGGCGATGACGATCCGGCGCAACGGATGGTGCTCGTCTCGATGACGGCTGCCTGAGGGGACCGTCGTGATCAGGTCGAACGAGCTCGTGCCCGCGTGAAGTGCGACGCAGCGTTCGTGTCGCTCGAGGTAGCGCTGAAGGATCTGCTGGAGCTCGCTCGCGAGGGCCCTGGCGATAACCGGAGGCAGCCGCTTGTATCCGAACAGGACCTGGTGCAGTGGCTCATGCGCGACGCTGTACGAGATCGGCGCGAAGGCGTCCAGCACGTCCCGGCCGTGCGAGCACGCGAAGCAGCGCTCGTACCCATCGATCAGGTTGAAGCAGGTGGCACAGACGCAGGGTCCCGGACGCGGCGAGAGCAGAAGCCTCTCGACCGGCGCCACGGCCATCCCCTACCCGACGAGCCGCCTCGCCGGCGGCGCGAAGCTTGCCGGGGTTTCCGCCCGCGAGCATTCGTGCCGAGCGCAGTGCTCAGCCCGTATGCCCCCACCCCCCGTTTGCCGTCCGCCGCGCCGACTAGGGCTGTCGGCTCGTGACCCCGTAGCCCACGGGCTGCGGGGGCTCGACCGTCGCGGTAACCGTCTCAACCGACTCCGTAGCCGGTGCGACCGGCTTGGCGGTCGACTCGACCGGCTCATCCGCGGTGGTCTGGGTGAGCACTTCATCGTCGTGATGCTCACCGCTCATCGCGTGTCTGAAGTCGCGCAGTCCCTTTCCGAGCGAGCGGCCCACTTCGGGCAGCCGCTTCGGACCGAGCACCAGCAGCGCGACCACGAGAACGAACAGCAGATGGGTTGGCTGAAGAATGTCGCCAATCACAAGACCAAAGCTTACCCCCCTCAATGGCTGGGCGGGGAAGGTGTTCCTCGAAGTGCTCCCGGAGAATCACGGTCGGACCGTCACGGCTCGAGCTCGGGAACGGCCAGGCGCGTAGGGATAGGCGCTCTCACGAGCGGTCGTCGCCCACAGCCGATACGTCTCGGTGCCGTTGCCGCGCAGGAACGTGTACCTGCTCGCGAAGCTGCCGTCGGGCCGGGAGTAGAGATGGCCGATCTCGGTCGAGCCTCCGCGCCACCCGATCCACAGAACCACGAGCTCGCCGCCGGGCGGCACGTAGCCGCCGCGCAGGCGGCCGGTGATCCGAATCCGCCCACCCCAATGCGTCTTGCGCGGAGCGATCTGGAGCGAGAGCGACGCCGGCACGACCAGGTTGGCCGCGGTCGACAGCGCCGGCTCGACGTTCGTCCCCCCGCCATACGCTGCGACCACCACGCGCGACGGCCCGGCCGGGATCCGAGCACTCCAGCTTCCGTTCGCGGCGGTCGTGGCAACGGCGACCTGCGAGAACTGCCGCGACCCATTGTCCGGCGCGGTTAAGACACGCACGGGCTGTCCGCCGAGCGCGTTGCCGTCGGTCGTCCCCAGCCAGCCGCTGACCGTCGCGGCGGCGCCCGGCCGCACACGCTTGGTCCGCACCAGGACCTCGTGCGGCAGCACGACCGCCCTGACGGCGCGCCAATGTCCGTGCACACGGATCCGGCGTCGGATCACCCGCGGATGGCAGTGCACGACTTTGACGACGCGGGTCTGTGCCGGAAGCTTGACCTTGACCGGGTGACCACCGTGGTAGGCCGTGACCCATCGAGCGGGGATCCGGACCCGCTCGCGCGTCGAGTGGCAGCGAAGCGCGTCCGCGACCCGCGCGAACGACACCGTGCTGACCGACGGCGCTCGGATGCTGAGCGTCCAGGTCGCGGTTGGTGACGCTGCCGGTGCGCCGCTCGGGTCGTGCGAGTTGTTCTCGCTGATGCACGCGAGATCGTGGACGCCGATGCCCTGGACCGGGATCTGGGCGCCCGCCGCCGCGTACCACTGATTCGGCGCGCCGTCGAGCGAGCACGAGATCCCGGCGACACCGCTCGGACCTGCTCCTGCCGTGGCCGAGATGTACTGGGTCCCTGCGGTCGACGGCGCATCGGTCGGCCCGGCGAGCGAGATCGTCGGCTGCACGTTGTCCACGTCGAGCGCCTTCGAATAGAGCACCGGAACCCCGGCCGCGTCCGACGCGCCGATCACCAGCGGCAACGAGCCGTTTCCGTACTGCGACGTGTCAATCGTTTCGTCGACGGCCGGCGCCGAGCACTGGTGCCACACGGTCGAGTCCTTCGCCGAGCTCGAGCCCGGAAGGCTCTGCCCGTTCAGCGATGCCGTCAGGTAGCAGAGGCCCGACGGCGAGTCCCCGTAGAAGTGCAAGGGCCACTGCCCGCGAATCCAGCCGCTCGACTGCCACAGCCCGTTGGGAGCGACGAGCGTCGGACCGGACGTCTCCTGCACGTTCAGCTCCAGCAGTTCGACGCTCAACCACTGATCGCCGCCGTTGCTACACGAGGCCGCGCCGCACACGACCTGCCACCCGAAGTACGGCGAGCCGCCGCTCGGCCAACTGAACGCGGGCCCGCTGGTCGTCTGTGAGCTCCATCCGGTCTCCCCGTCAAACGTGTTGACGTTGCCGCTGCCACCTGACCAGAAGAAGCCACCGCCCCAGCCGTCGCCGTCGTTGATGCCGCTCGAGTACATGTGCGGGATGTAGGCCGACGAAATCGTCAGCCCGGTGGGCGCCTGGACCGTCCAGTGGACGGACGTGCCTTGGGAGATCGTGTTGTTCGCGCCGGTCCAGATGGCCATTCCGCCGGGCGGGTTGGCTTGGCTGTACGACCCCGGGTTGTCATTGCCGGGACATGTCGAAGTGGCCCCAATGCCGTAGACCCCGCCCGGAGACGGTGCGACGTGATTCCCGTTGACGTCGCAGACCAGCACGGTTTCGTTTGCGTTGGCTAGCGACGGGCCGGCGCAGGCGCAGAGGAGGCACGCGAGAGTCGCGAACGTCAGACGGAGGACTCCCGCACGCAGCACAGTGCTCTAACCCTGCGGACAGAAGACGGCGACCGAGACTGTTGCCGCGCTTGGGTCGTAGTGGCCCTCACTGGTGAAGACCTGATAGTGGACCTCGCTAGGCCGGGGCCCGGACGGGAGAACGGATACCTGGACGGAATCCGCACCGGCGCTGGCGAGCGGAAAGCATGATCTCGATACCGCGGATCCCCAGTTCACCGTTCCCGCCGCGAACGTTGGATCCCACGACGTAATTCGCGCCCTCGGCCGAGCCGCGATCACCTTCGTCCCGTCCTGGATCACGGCCCACGCCCGCACCGACGCCCCGATCTTCCCCGGGTCCAGCTTCACCGGGGTGACCGAGTGGTTGCGGAGCTGTCTGGTGCCGACGCTGTTGGCCGGCACCGAGACAGCGGCGTAGGAGGCGCCGCCTAGGGCGATGAAGAGGGCGAGATAGGCGACTACGTTGCCGCGAAGATGGCTAACGATCCGATGCATTGATGGCTCGCTTCCTTGTCCCGATGACATTCAGAGCGCGGGGCGGGGTGAATTCGCCCCCCTCGCGCGTAGAAGTTGCAGAGCTGCAGATTCGGCGTGACGGGCTGATCCGAGGTGCCCGGGTCCGAATGGGGCTCCCGGTCCGACCGGGCCGCTGGACCGACTGGTGCCACCGCTCCCTCCGCTCCCTCCGCTGCCTCCGCTGCCACCGCTCGAATTTTCCGCACTCGACCCCGATGTAGCGCCGCTTCCGCTCGACGACGCCGCCGACGACTGATCGCTCGACCCCGAGCTCGGAGTCGCAGACGACCCCGACGATGACGCGGACACCGACGACACGGTTGCCTCAGAGGTCGCATGCGCTCCGGGCTTCGCACCAACACGCGCGCGCGGGTGGCTCGCGTGCGAAGTTGAGTGACGGCGCAACGCGAGACTTCGATGCGGGGGCTGGCGCAGGCCTAACGCGTGCTGTCGTGATCGGCGGCACGCCCGGCGCGATCACGGCCGGACTCAACACGGCCGCATCGTGTCCGCCACGCGGGGCCGGCACCGCGCCCGACCACACCGACCCGACAACGGAAGCCACGACGAGGCATGCGAACGCGACTCCGGCAACGACCAGCACAAGCCGCCGCCCGGGCTTCGCCGCGCGCACCCGCACCCTCGGCACCCGCACCCTCGGCGCCCGCACCCGCGGCACCGCACCCTCGGCACCAGCATCCGCACCCGCAGAAGACCCACCCGCAGAACCCGCACCGCCGACACCCACACTCGCCGCACCCCAACCCGTCGACGCACAGGCGCCGCCGGCTCCGAAACAGGCTCGACAGCCCCCGGCCCCGCCATCGCGTCGTGCATCGACCACGACTGCTCCCCCAGAAGTCGTCCGCTCGGACCGGCGTCGGCTCAGCAACGCGGGGCCGATCCTCGGCCCCGGACCCCTGCCTCGAGACCCGAGGACCGAACGGCACCAAGTCCTCGCGCGGGCCGAACCAGTCCCGGGGAAGTGGACGACGTTGGCCGTCGGCTCGACTTCCTCGTCCCTGCTGGGGTATTCGGTCCGTCGTTTTCCACCGGTTTGCAGAACTTTTCTGGCTCGCCGCCAGATCGTGCGTCCTCTCGAGCGGCTAGTATACGCCTTGAATTGGCACCAGTTCGTCTCAATTAGACAAAAATGAGCCTTGGACCTGGCAGTGCAGAGGAGTCGTTCCTGACCGTCGCGGAGGCGCTGCTGAAGCTCAACCAGCAGACAGTCCGCAACTGGATCGAGCAGGGGTCGCTGCCCGCACTCCGTGTCGGCCGCCGGGTGCGGATCCGCCGCTCGCGACTTCGACCGGTTGCTGGAAGCGGGCTACACCGGGGGCTCGCGCTCAAACGCCGACGCCACGCCACCACAGAGACAGAGGAAGCGGAAGAGCACAGCCGCCGCGCCCAACCCCAACGACCAGGTCAGAGCGCCGAAGACTTCTGGGGCGGCGGACCGGTCGGAACCGCCGAGCCCGCGAACGGCCACGGCACGGACCGCTGAGCACGAAAACCGTGGCCGTAACAATTGACACACCCAATGCCTAGCGACGACCTCGACCCCCGCCAGGCCCAGATCATGCGGGCCGTCCGTCAGGCCGGCGAACAGTGGGCGAACGCGATGTCGAGCGCACAAGCTCGCCCCACCGGATCCCGGGTTCGCCAACCGCATCCGGGACCTGAGCGACGCCGCCGCCCGCGAGCAGGTCGCGTGGGAGCACGCGCACTCGGCCGGGCTGATGTGGCGCCCGGTCCCGGGCGCCGAGAGCGCCCAGCCGCCGTACGAGCTGCGGCCCGGCAGCGGCCGCCGCGGCCCCCAGGAACTGCCGGGCCCGCTTCGACGATGCGGTCGCGCGCCTCAACGCCGCGATCACCGGCTCGAGGCCGCCGTCGCCGACGCGTTCGGCGACCTCTCGGAAGCCGCCGCCGTCCTCGCCGACGCGATCGAGCGCGAGGACGCGACCGGCGACCTTCCGCGGACCGCCAGCAGCGCTCGAGCGGCATCGCATAAGGCGCGACGACCCACCGCGCGCTTCTCCACCGACCCAAACCGCCGATGCCACCGCTCTCACGTCCCTCCTTCCATCTCCCCGCTCCCGGCACCCACCGCGCGGTCGTGATCGGCGCCGGCAGCTTCGGCACCGCGGTCGCAGTGCTGCTCGCGAGGGGCGGACTCGGACCACGCTCGCCCGGACCGAGGAGCAGGCCGAGCGGCTCCGCGAGGACCGCGAGAACCGCGAGTACCTCGACGGCGTCGAGCTCCCGCGCGAGCTCCGGATCGAGCACGTCGACGCCGGCGTCTCTCGCGCCGAGTACGTGTTCCTGAGCGTGCCGGCGACGGGCATGCGCGAGGTGATCGAGGGTCTCGAGAATCGCGGACTCGGAAGAAACGCGGGGGTGATCTCGCTCGCCAAGGGGCTCGTACCGCCCGACGGCGCGCCGCCCACGACCGTCCTGAACTTCCTGTTCGGCCCGCACCGCACCGGCTGCGTCGGCGGGCCTGCGCACGCGCGCGAGATGGTCAGCGTCGGCGCGGGCCTCGTCGCCGCGTCCTCGAGCGAGTCGCTGGCGTCCGCCGTCTCCGGAGTGTTCAACCGCGCGGGCGTCGTCTGCGAGGAGTCGAACGACCCTGCCGGGGTCGAGCTCGCGGGGGTCGCGAAGAACGCCTCGGCGCTCGCCTCAGGCGCGACCGTCGCCCAGGGCCTGAACGTCGCCGGCGCGGCCGCCGGGCACATCTTCGCCGAGGTGTGGCGATGGGCCGAGGCGCAGGGCGCCCGCCCCGAGTCGATGATCGGGCTGGCGGGGACGGGCGATCTCGTCGCGACCGCGCTCGCCCCCGAGAGCCGCAACCGGCGCGCGGCGAGCTGCTCGCCCACGGGGTTCCGGCCGCGGAGATCGGCGCGCGCGTCGGTCAGGCGGTCGAGGCTTTGAAGACCGTTCCGCTGCTCGCGAACGCGCTCGAACGGGCCGGGTTCGAGGCCCCGGTCGCGGGCACTCTGGCCCGCCTGATCGCGGGCGATCTACCGCTCGAGGAGTGGATCGCAGTTGTCCGCACGACGATCCCGACGAACGCGCGCCGTCAGCGGCGCGCCGGATTCTGGAGACGCGTTAGGGACTGGCTGCGCCGGGTAACCCATCCCTTCGGGCGGAGCTAAGAGCGGCTACACGAGCTATTTTTGTTCCGCCTGAACCGGGCCGTGCGACACTAGCGGCCAACGGGCTAACAGCGGGAGACCGTGAAGGAGAGAGAGACGATGCCGCAGATCATCGTGACGGCAGGACATGGTGCGCACGAGGACGAACAGACCGTGACGCTCCGTGAGCGCGTGAACGTGTCGGACTTCGAGAGCGAACGGTTCGCCGCCAACCTCGTCGAACGACTGGGCTGGGCGGTCAACGACGCGAGCGACGCCGAAGACACGGAGCCGGAGCCATCGCCACGCAAGCGCGAGCGGCCGATCACCGGCAGTCGCCGGCGGACGCAGCGCTCGGAGCGCCAAGGCGACTCCGACACCGAGTCGCACCTGGAGCCGGTCGGCAGCGCCTGACGGGCGCTCAGTCGCCGCTCTCGGCCAGGGTCGTCACGACGGCCTCGTACACCCCTGCGCCGTAGGGCTCCGAGGCGAGCCGGACTCCCGGCCGCCCCGCGATCTCCGACCCGAAACTACGTCGCGGGTGAGAGCGTTCGCGACCAACCAGAACGCCCCCACAACCGAGCTCACCTCGAGGTCTTCGCGCGAGTCCCCGACCGCGATGCAATCCGAAGTAGTACCCCCGCGCCTGCATGTGGCGGGCGACCGCGCGGGCCTTCGAGGCCTCCGCCGGGATCAGGTGGTAGGCGTGGATCGTCGGGAGCCCCGGCATCTGCTCCTCGGGGGCTCGCACGACGCCGTTGTCGAGCAGCCGCAGCCAGTCGAAGCCGGCCGCATCCAACACCGCTTGCGCCTCCTGCAGATCAATCGCCCCCCCGGAACAGGTGCGACTCGCGGCCGCGGTTCCACGGCGTGTGGTACTCGAGCCGGCCCGTGGCGCTCGAGCAGCAGCGCGGGGGCCCCCGAGCGCTCGATCTGGTCGTAGATCGACCCCTCCTGAGCCGATGGCACCACCCCGCCGGTCAGCCACTCGAGCTCGCCGTCGATCACAGCCGCAGCCGACGTCGAAGCAGAACGCCGGCGCCCCGATAAAGCGCGCACTCGAACACGCTCTGCCGCCGGCGCCCGGATCAAGAGCATCACCTCGACCTCCGCGCGCGCGCACACGCCTGCAGCGCCCGCACGCCTTCCAAAGCGAACCGGCCCTCCGCGCCCGCGAGCAGCGATCCCCCCGGCCCCAGCAGCGTCCCGTCGAGATCCAGGTACACGCAGCGCATCTCAGCGAGCGACCATACTGGGAGGGTGGCGACCACCCGCGAGACGGAGCCCTGGGCGGGCCTGCTGGAGACAGGCCGTAGCGACGAGCGGCTCGTTCACGACGATCTCTATGAGGCGCGGCAAGCGCGCCTCGTATCGGTGTCGGCTGAGCTCAATCCCACCGTCGGCAGTGCGTTGCACGAGGCGGGGATCACGGAGCTCTACGAGCACCAGGCGCGGGCTCTTATTCCGCGTTCGAAAACCAAGACGATCGTCGCGACCCCGACCGCGTCGGGCAAGTCGCTCTGCTACCACCTGCCGGTCTTCGACGCGCTGCTCGGCGATCCGCGCGCCCGCGCGCTCTACCTGTTCCCGACCAAGGCGCTCGCGCGCGACCAGGTCGCCTCGGTGCGCGAGCTGGCCGAGGCGGCGCGCGCGCCGAGCTGGGCGCCGCAGTCTACGACGGCGACACGCCCGGCGATCACCGGCGCGCGCGCACGCGCGCGACGTGCGTGCTCACGAACCCCGACATGCTGCACGCCGGGATCTGCCCCACCACGCCGCCTGGGCGCAGCTTCTTCGCGGGCCTGCGCTACGTCGTCGTCGACGAGCTGCACATGTACCGCGGCGTGTTCGGCTCGCACGTCGCCAACGTCATGCGCCGGCTGCGGCGGATCGCCGCGTTCTACGGCGCGTCGCCGCGGTTCATCGCGACCTCGGCGACCATCGCCAACCCGGGCGAGCTCGCAGAGCGGCTCACCGGCCTCGGCGACTTCAACCTGATCGACCGCGACGCCGCGCCCCGCGCCTCCCGACACGTTGCGATGTGGAACCCGCCGCTGCTCGACGCGGACCTGGGATTGCGCGGGTCGGCGCTGTACGAGGCGGCGGAGCTGTTCTTGGAGCTGATCTCGAGCGGCGCGCGGACGATCTGCTTTATGAAGTCGCGCGCAAGGGGAATGAGCTGATCCTCCGCCACGCGATCGACCGGCTCGAGCCCGGGCTCGCCGAGCGAATCGCGCCGTATCGCGGCGGCTACACGCCCGCCCAGCGCCAGGAGGTCCAGCGGCGGCTGAGCTCCGGCGAGCTCCT
>CAWBHJ010000008.1:0-86450 GCA_963788565.1 uncultured Solirubrobacterales bacterium
AGCTCACCCTCCGCCGTCTGCACGTGCCGCGGGCGGAACCCGTTGCGCAACCCCGAGTCGTAGTTGCGCAAGCCCCGCTGGCGCTCCGGCCGGCGCTCATACCGAGCCCGGCCCAACCAGGTGTCGAACTCATCCTCGACCGCCCGCTGGATGATCAACCGGGCGCCGAGCCGACCGAGCTCGCCCAGCATCTTCTGAGGGTCATCGACCAAGCCCTTCGAGAGCAGCTTGTCGATCTCAGCTTGTATCTCCGCCGACGGCGGTACGGTGCGTCTCACGGCGTAGGCCTCCTTCATCGTCTGCCAGGACTTGAGGGAACCTACGCCGTCGCTCTGACAGCACCCGCCTCGTATTTACAGCAATTCTGAGACGCGACCCGACGCTGCGAAGCCGCCCCGCCTTGCGCGGAAAATGCGCATCGCGTCGGCGGTGCAGCACTCGCCGTGCGGCAGCGCTCGCACCCGCCATTAAGAGTGCTTCGCGGGTTGGAGCGTGTTTGTTTGAGGGGGTCGCCCGCCGGCCATGGATGGCCGGCGGAATGCGCACGGAAGATGTCGCGGAGGCCGACCGGCTCGAGCCGGTTGCCGGCCTCGACCTAGCTGAGTCGCGAGATCACCGGGCCGCTGCTAGCCACGTCGCACGAGCCTGGCTCCGGAAGTCGGCTTGGCTGGCGATCGACGGCGGCTTTTCATCGGGGTCGGTAGAGCAGCTCAGCTCGAGCGGCGCCAGCGGCGTCTTGGCTGCTCGTCCTCTATGCCGAATATCTCGCGGTAGAGCCGGTCACGCTCGGCGGAAGCTTCGGCCGTCTCGGTCGCCAGCGCCGAAACCGTCGTCGGAACGTCCGGTCGGGATGGAGGTGGGGGAGACGGCAGGGGAACGGGTGCGGCCTCGTTCGGTCGGTCGATCGCCTGAACGCTGTCGGCGGGGAGCTGGCTCTCATCGCCCATCGGCTCTTCGGCCTCGACGGCAGCGGAGAGGGCCGCAACCTGTTCTGCCGTTGTCTGCACGTGCGCGGCGAATTTCGGGCGATCGAGCCCGACCTTTTTCGCCAGCCGTGCGATCCAGCGGGCGACGGATGCGCTCGCGCAGTCGTATCGCACGGCCACGTATCGGCGGGACCAGACGGCCTCGCGCCAGCCTTCGAGGATCATTTTCTGGCGGTCCTCGCGTCGGCCGCCGCTCTCGGCGATCAGCGCGACCGGGCCGTCGGGTCGGGCCCAGCCGACGAGGTCGGGCAGCTGCGTGGTGTACCCGCGTTCGCAGCGCATCGTGACCGACCAGCGCTCTGGGTCCAGGGCGAGCTCGCGCGCTGACTTCCACGCTCGGCCGCGGCGCTCGAGCCGCGCAGCGGACCACCCAACGAGCACGCTGTGGCTGATCGTCGTTCTGGCCGGCGGCGCCTTGACAGGGCGCAGCCCACCGAGCCCGGCGGACTCGGTCCCGAGGCTGGTGAGCCACGCCACGGATCCCTCGCCCCAGATCCACGGTTCACGAGCCAGCCAGCCCGCCTGCTCGAGCTTCGCCACATGCCGCCTGACTACTCGCTGATCAAGATCAAGGGCAACCTCCACCGCCGGTAACGACACGACCCCGAGCCTGCCGATGAACTGGCCCACCCTGACACTCCCAGGACCCACAACCAACCTATCCGCCATCACTCACCATTCACAGATCTGCCATCTCCCGGCCGCCGTCCGCCCCGCCCGTCTGCATCACATAGACCCCCGGTGTCGACTGGCAGCTGACTACCCGAACTACCACTACGTGGAGGGCGGGTAGTCAGCTGCCACAAAGTAAGCCGGGGGTCTCCTGAATCCCAGTGCTGGCGGGGCGGACGGCGGCCTACAGTGGTCCGCAACCTTGTCCGCGCCGGTATCGGAATTGCGGACCGCTCCGCGGACTGGCTAAGGCCACTCATCGCCACTGCCTGCGCGCGTGTCGGGAGTCTCGCCGAGGAGCAGGTCCGCGATCTCGTGCATGACGATGGCGAGATCCCGGTACTGAAAGGCGACGCCATGCATGAGCTGTCCCTCCATCGCGATCCCTAGTCGCTCGACGGCTCGATCGAACTTCTGCCAGAGAGCCAGTGGGCCGGGGCGGTTGGCGCCGGGTCGCAGTTCGTGGGAGAGGATCATGTGACGCTGGTCAGGCATGGGCGTCCAGCTGAAGCCCTGAAGGCTCGCCGCTCTTCCCAGTGAGCTGGCCTCCTGCTCGCAAGCGTCAGCGAACGCTCGGATTCGTTTTGGGAACCCGAGGTCGGGCGGCGCGTTCTCGCTGGCTGCCTGAGCGGAGTCCCACAACTCGTCCGCCGAGTGGAGTTGCTCGACGACCTCCTGTACCTCGGCAGGGTTGGCGCGGTATCCATGAATGTCAGTGGTTGAGAGTTGACTCATCGACTGGAGCGCGGGCGGCCGGTCTCTGTACCGGGGATGTGAGCTCCGCGGGGGTCGAGGACGCACCGGCGGCCGCTTGGGTCGAACCAGCTCGAGCATGCGGTCCAGGTCCGACCGGCGGATCATCAGCTTTCTTCTCCCGGCCCGCTTCGCCGGCAGCGTTCCCTTGGACACCCACAGCCTGACCGTGGCGGGATTGACCCGCAGCTCCTCAGCGATCTCGGCCACAGTCAGCCAGGGATCCTCGACGTGGTTTGGTTCGTCAGGCCCGAGCACTGCGACCTAACATTTATAGCCCGATATTCGTGGCTAGCACAATAATTGCGGTATCGTAGCTCAGGCCGCAGGGATCATGCCGTCGCAGAGCGTCACCACGATCGTGCACAAGCAGGGCGTCATCCAGTCGCCGGGGCTGGCATGACCGAACGACGAGGCCAGGCTCGGGTGCTCTCGCCGCTTCTGCGGCCGAACGACGTCGCCCGGTTGCTCTCGGTCTCTCGCGCTTGGGTCTACGACGCGGCGCGGACCGGCCGGATCCCGTCGTTCCGGCTTGGCGGCGAGGATGGTCCGCTTCGCTTCGTCCCCGAGGACATCGAACGCTGGTTGGCTGAGGCTCGTGCCGGATGGTTGCCCGGTCGGAGTGAGCGCCCGGTCGCGGCTCTGGACGACCGGCGCGAACATGCCACAGGTAACGCGCGCGGCCCAGTTGTCCCCATGCGGGGCCAGCAATTGCGGCTTTAGTGCCGACCGCCCGCCGCTCGCGCGATCGCGTCCTCTGTCGCGACTGCGCCCGCCGCGAGGACGTCGCGCTCCAGGTGGCCGTAGTAGCGCTCGGTCGTGCTGATGTCCGCATGGCCGAGCTGGCGCTGCACGTACATGAGCGAGTTGCCGGCCGCTAGCCATGCCGCGGCCGCTGTGTGGCGAAGCGCGTGCAAGGGCATGTCGCGCAGTGCGGCGTCCTGGAGGGCTTCCTTGTGCCAGTCGCGCGACACGGTGCTGCGGTCGAGGGGTCGAGCGATTCCTGCGCTCTCCCACCGCCCCTTGCTGCGCTTCACCGTCCGGAGCGGCATCACGAATAGGTTCATCGCGGCACGGTCACCCGTCGCCATCTCACCGCAACGCGCGATGTGATCGCACAGGACTGAGCACAGCCCTGGACCGATCTCGACCGAACGGAAGCGGTCAGACTTGGTCGAGCCGATCGCACCGCCCTTTCGAGAGCGATAGACGATGATGGTCCCGCCGGTTGCCCCCAACTCGACGTCGCCGAACCGAAGCGCAAGCGCTTCCGAGATACGCAGTCCGCTTCCGATCAAAAGTTCGGCGAGCGGACGATAGATGTCTGCGCACGCGTCGAGATACCGCGGGATCTCCTCAAGGCGCAGGTACTCCCGCTCAACGTGTGCGGGAGGGAGCCGTTGAACGCGGAGTGCCGGGTTGACGGCGAGCACGCCGTCTGCGACCGCTGAATTGAGGCAGACCACGAGCGTCCCGAGCGCGTTGTTGACCGTCTTCGCCGCTAGTTGGCCGGACTCGACATCCTCGGCGAGCTCGGCGACGAAATCCCGGATCACGTCGACGGACAGTTCACCGAGCAAGAGCGAGCCGAACGCAGGTAGCAGCCGCTTGCGCCCTGCGACCTCGTAGCCCGACCACGTCCCGGGCTCCAGGTATGGACGCCGTCGGGTAAGCCACCGCTCCCAGTAGCCGCAGAAGGTCTCCTTCGTGTGTCGGACCTCGCCGCGTTCGACCTGCTCGATCAGCCGGCGCCTCGCATCTCGCGCGGCACGCTCGCTCGCGAACCCTCTCTTGGTC
Source organism: uncultured Solirubrobacterales bacterium (assembly GCA_963788565.1). Taxonomy (GTDB): domain Bacteria; phylum Actinomycetota; class Thermoleophilia; order Solirubrobacterales; family Solirubrobacteraceae; genus Palsa-465. Next base: position 4,209 of record CAWBHJ010000008.1, read on the forward strand.
GTCTGCTTCCCGTCGCTACGGCGGTATACGAACCGCCAGCGGACCCCGGCGGCGGTCCGGTAGGAATAGACGCCACCGCTGCGCCCGTGACGGGCGGTGTCGGTACGCCGAACGGCAGGAGAGACCTCAGCGACGGCCTCGTCGAATGCTCGCGCCGAGTCCTGGGAAGGGAAGCGACGCGCGCGCTGGCGGCCGGATGCGTCTCGCCAGCGGACCTCCCAACCGCCCCGATGGAGCCGGACGCTCATGCGAACCCACAGGACGTATTCCCAGGGTGGGTACGAATGTGGGTATTTGTCACGTGACAACCATACCCACATCGCCGGACCGGACGCGACATCTACCCGCGACCCAGAAAAGGCCCGCCAGGCGGCCCGCTATTCATGCGCCCGAGAGGACTCGAACCTCCACGGGAGTTGTCTCCCACAAGGCCCTCAACCTTGCGCGTCTACCAATTCCGCCACAGGCGCGTGGGGCGCCAGTATAGCCCTGGGGGCACCGGCGAAATCCGGGTCCGGGGCGGTCCGACGCTTTGGTGCCGGCGCTTGTGTCCGTCCGCGACCCCCGCTACATTTCCGAACATGTGTTCGACGTGCTGGGACCGCAGGCCAAACGATCAAGGAGCGGACGGATGGACCTGACCAAGCGTCAACAGGAGATCTTCGACTTCATCAAGCGCTACTCGGCGAAGTACGGGTATCCGCCGACGGTCCGCGACATCGGCAAGGCGGTCGGGCTCGCGTCGTCGTCGACCGTCCACGCCCACCTCGCGAACCTCGAGAAGATCGGTCTTCTGCGCCGAGATCCGACCAAGCCGCGCGCGATCGAGTTGCTCGACCGCGCCGCCGCCGGAGTTCGGAGCCTGGTTCGTCCGGGACTGCCGCTGGTCGGACAGGTTGCCGCCGGCCAGCCGGTGCTCGCGGAGGAGAACATCGAGGACTACGTGCAGACGCCGGAGCCCGCGGGCGGCGAGCAGGGCGACTACCTGCTGAAGGTTCGCGGCGACTCGATGATGAACATCGGGATCCTCGACGGTGACATGGTTGTGGTGAAGCGCCAGGACGCCGCCGACGACGGCGACATCGTCGTGGCCCTGGTTGGCGAAGAGGCGACCGTGAAGCGCTACTTCGTCGAGTCCGACCACGTCCGCCTCCAGCCGGAGAACGATTCGATGGAGCCGATCCGCAGCCGCGAGGTCCGCGTGCTCGGGAAGGTGGTCGGCCTGATGAGGAGCATCTGAACGATGGGGGCAAGACTTCGGTGAGCACCCTCACCCTCACCCCACTGGTTCCGGACCGCGTGGACGGCGAGCCGACGCTCGACGACCTGCTCGAGGCCGTCTGGGAGGGTCTGTCGGCCCGCCGCGCGGTCCGGTGCCCCGTGTGCGTGGGGGAGATGGTGCCGATCGGCAGCGCCGGCGCGAGCGCGATCGGCCGCTGCCGCGACTGCGGCGCGACGCTGAGTTAGCGCGTTTCGGCTGCGAGGCGTTGCGCGGCGCGCGGCGAGGTGCGCGCGGCGCCGCGGCGAGGTGCGCGCGGCGGCGCCCGGCCGATGGCCGCGTCGCTCAGGCACTAGCCGGATCGCCTCTCCGGAGCTATCCTCGGACCTGCAGGCTGAGCAGCCGCGGAGGTTCGACCTTCGAGGAAAGTCCGGACATCAAAGGGCAAGGTGGTCGGTAACGCCGACCCGGGGAAACCCGCGGGAAAGTGCCACAGAAATAACACCGCCTAAGCCCGGGGCCGCTGCAGAGCTCCGGGCCGGTAAGGGTGAAATGGTGCGGTAAGAGCGCACCGGCGTCGCGGTGACGCGGCGGCCAGGTAAACCCCACCTGATGCTAGGCCAAGCAGGACCGTTTGGAGGTGGCCCGCCAAGGTCCGGGTAGGCCGCACAGATGGATGGCTGCTCTCGACAGAATCCGGCTTACAGGCCTGCTAAGGAAAGCCCCGCCTCGGCGGGGCTTTCTATTTGGCGGGCGCCCGCGGCAAACCCCCGAACTTTGCTTCTGGACTCCGAAATATCGGAGTCCAGAAGCATCGTTGGCGCTCCGGCGACGGATCGGGGCCGCGTGTGCTGGGCCGGGCGATGCGCTAACGTCGGATTCACAACGCGGAGGGGGCGCCGCGAAATCTTGGGGGTTGGGCCTTGCGTCGGATACTGCTGATCGTCGTTTCCGTTCTCAGTGCGGGAGCCGTTGTTGTCCCTGCCGCGTCGGCCGCCACGGTGCCTTCGGTCACCGACGAGGCGCTGATCGCGCGCGACATCATGCCCTCGGGCGAGTACGGCTCGGTGCCGCCGCCGACGCAGGCCGACCAGCAGGCGAAGATGTACGACGCGCTGACGCCGCTGTTCAACAACGTCACGCCGACCGACCTCGTAAACGACTTCAAGCCAGACCCCGTGGGCATTGCGGGCGCGGCGAAGCCGATCACGCCCGAGACGGTTCCGCACGCGGGAATCACCCTGCTTCGCGACGCGTACAACGTGCCGTACATCTACGGGGTCACGCGGGACGACGTCACCTGGGGTGCGGGCTGGGTGGTCGCGGAGGACCGCGGCCTGCTGCTCGGCGAGGCGCGCTACATCGCTCGGCTCGCCGCAATCGACGCGCCCGGGCAGAGCGCGATCGGCCTGATCGGCAACCTGGCGAGCTTCACGCCGACCCAGCAGACCGAGAACGAGGTCGCCAAGCAGACGAGCCGGCTCGTATCCGCCGGCCCGGTCGGGCGCGCGGCGCTGCACGACATCGACCTCTACCTCCAGGGCATCAACGCCTACTTCGCCAGCCACGGCGGGAACTCGCACCCGTACACGCGCACCGACATCTACGCGCTGAACGCGGTCAAGGACCAGTTCGTCGGCGAGGGCGGCGGCAACCAGGCGCCTAACGCCGAGTTCCTCTCTTCGCTCCAGCGCCGGCTCGGCGCGAAGAAGGGCGAGAAGGTCTGGAACGACCTACGCGAGGCGTACGACCCCGAGGCGCCCGCGAGCGTCCCCGGTCAAGTCCAGTTCCAGCCGAAGCCGACCAGCACGAGCGGGAACGTAATCCTCGATCCGAACAGCCTGTCGTCGGCCGCCAGGGCGGCGGACGCCGCGACCGCTCAGCGCGCCCACGCCAGCAACGAGCTGATGGTCTCGGGTGCCCGCTCGGCGACGCACCACCCGATCATGGTCGCGGGACCGCAGATCGGCTACTACTACCCCGGGCTGACGATGGAGATGGACCTCGAGGGTCCGGGCGTCCATCAGCACGGCGCGATGACGGCGCCGTTCCCCGGCTACATCTTCATCGGCCGCAGCCAGGACTCGGCGTGGTCGCTGACCTCCGCTGGACTGAACCAGATCGACACGTACGTCGAGACGCTGTGCGGCGGCAGCATCCACAAGTACCTCTACAACGGCAAGTGCCGCGCGATGCAGTTCTTCGACGCGGGCAAGCTCACGAACGGCAGCAAGACCTCCGAGGTGACCTTCTACCGCACGATCCACGGACCGGTGTTCGGGTACGCGCGCGTCCACGGCCGCCGCGTGGCGCTGTCGGAGAAGCGCGCGAGCTACGGCAAGGACGTGGACGACCTGCTGTTCTACTACCGGCTCGCACACGGCCAGGTGCACAACATCAACCAGTTCTTCCATGCGGCCGACCAGACCCCGCAGACGTTCAACTCGTTCTACATGGACGACAAGAACATCGGCGTGTTCACGAGCGGGTTGGTCCCGATCCGCCCGAGCAACGTCGACCCGGACCTGCCGATCAGCGGCACCGGCCACGAGGAGTGGAAGGGCTACGTCTCGTTCAAGAACCACCCGCACGGGATGAATCCGCCGAACGGCCAGATCGTCAACTGGAACAACCGGCCGCAGCGCGGCTACGAGGCGCCGTCGGACAACTGGGCGCTCGGCGCGATCCAGCGCGTCAACCTGCTGCTCAGCAACCTCGGGAGCGGCGGCAACCTGACTCCGGCGCGGATCACGTCGGCGATGAACGCCTCCGCCACTCAGGACGTGCGCGAGATGACGCTCGAGCCGACGCTCTCACAGGTCCTTCACGGCGGCCGCGCGCCGAACGCGCGCGCCGCGCAGATGCTGTCGTTGCTCGATGCCTGGCACCGGCAGGGCGGCAGCCGCCTCGACCGGACCGGCAACGGCCAGATCACCGCACCCGGCGCGGCGATCATGGACACGGCGTGGCCGCTGATCGCGAAGGCGTGGGCGTCTTCGGTGCTCGGCCCCGTCTTGACCCAGCAGTTCGCGAACCTGGTGAGCATCTACGACCAGCCACCGGGCGGTCAGTACACCGGCTGGCACATCTACATGTACAAGGACCTGAGGACGATGCTCGGCAAGAACGTCCAGGGCAAGTACGCGTACCGCTACTGCGGCGCCGGGAACATGAACGTGTGCCGCACGAAGCTGTGGAACGCGATCAGCGAGGCCGGCGCCAAGCTCGCCAGCACGCAGGGTCCCGACCCCGCGAACTGGCACTCGAGCGCGACTGCCGAGGACATCACGTTCGTGCCCGGGATCCTCGGCTACAAGATGCGCTACACGAACCGCCCGACCGGGATCCAGCAGGTCCTGAGCTTCGGCGGCCACGTGCCCGGGGACGGCTAACCGGCTAGTGCGGAAGCGGACCGCCGGCGAGGGCGATGATCGCCCCGACCGCCCCTGTCCACAGGAGCGTCGGGACGACGCCCCGCCGCAGCAGCAGCACCGCCACGGCTGCCGCCGCCAGCAATAGGTACTGCCAGGTCTCCTCGAGCGCGCCCGCCAGCGGGATCGCCGAACCGAGGATCGCGCCGATCGCCGCCGGGCCCGCTCCATCGAGGAATGACTGCGCGCGGACGTTCTCACGCAGGCGCTCGAAGTGGCCCCCGGCGAGCAGCACAATCAGGAACGACGGGGCGAACGCGACCGCCGCCGCGAGGGCGCCGCCGCCGACCCCGTGCGCGGCGTAGCCGACAGCGGCGACCGTGGCGACGACCGGGCCCGGGGTCACCTGGCCGAGCGCCACCGCATTCAGAAACGCGCCCGAACTCATCCAGTGGTAGGTCTGGACCGCGTCGTGCTGCATCAGCGGGATGATCACGAAGCCGCCGCCGAACGAGAGCGCACCGACCTTCAGCGCCACCCACGCGAGTGCGCCAAGCCCGCCCACGGACGCGGAGGCCGCGCCGATCGCGGGCAGCGGCAGCCACCCCGAGGCATGTGAACCCGGCCGCCACGCCCCGGACACCAACAGCTCGATCACTCCGCAGCCGAGCAGGACGAGCACCAGATACGGTCCGATCGTCGCCGCCGAGACCGCCCCCGCGACGATGTACGCGACCCAGCGGAGCCGGCGTTCCCGGGCCCGGCGCCAGCTCGGCCACGCCAGTCCAGACCCGGCGCGGACCGCCACCGCCGCGACCGCTGCACCAGCCCCGGCGCCCGCGCCGCGGACCCAGAGCGGCGGCGAGCTCGACAGGAACAGCGCGGACAGCGCGAGGATCAGGACGACCGCCGGGAGGATGAAGCCGAGCCCACCGACGAGCGCGCCCGCGGGACCGGCGACGCGGCGCGCGCAGAAGATCGCGAGCTGCGTCGAGGCGGGCCCGGGGAGCAGGCTACAGGCGGCGATCGCGTCCTCGAACTCGCGCGGCTCGATCCACCCCTCGCGGTCGACGACCAGCCGCCGCAGCAGCGCGACGTGCGCGGGAGGTCCTCCGAATCCGGTCAGCCCGATCCTCGTCCACTCGCGCGCGACCGTGGTCAGCGGCACGCGTCCGGTGAACGGTTCGCTCATCCCCGATGCGCGCGACCGGCGGCGGCGACGCGGTCGAGCGTCTCGCCGTCAAGCCGGTGCCTGACCCACTCAGGGAGCGCCCGCGCGTCGTGCTTGCTGTAGAAGTCGAGCGCGAGCGCGTTCCAGTCGAGCGCCGCCCACTCGACCCGGGCGCAGCCGCGCTCGACGGCGATCGCGGCGACCGCGCCGAGCAGCGCGCCTCCGACCCCGCCGCGGCGGCCCGGGGGCCGTACGTAGAGGTCCTCGAGCCACAGACCCGGCCGGCACTCCCACGTCGAGAAGGTCCCGTGAAACAGCGCGAAGCCAACCGCCGACCCCTCGGCCTCGGCGATCAGTGCCTCCGCCGCCGGCGCCTCTCCGAACAGCCCATCGGCGAGCAGCTCAGGGCTCCCGGTCACCGACTCTGGGTCCCGCTCGTACTCGGCGAGCTCCACGATCATCGAGAAGATCAGCGCGACGTCGTCCGGCTCGGCGGGGCGGATCGTGATCGGCGGGCTCAAGCCGTCACGACGATATCGACAGGACGGACATGAGCGTGATCGCCGTTTCCGGGAAGATGTGCGGGCGATGCCGTTGCTTCCCAACAGCTTGACCCGGCCGGTGACGAGGATCGGGGCGGCCGCCCAGAACGCGCTCGAGGTCGCGCGCTTCGGCGGTCTGAACACCGACGAGGAGGCCTCGCCCTACGAGGTGGCGTCCGAGCACCGCGTCTACCGGCTCAGGCATTACTTCCCTGTCGAGGACGGCGTGGACCCGGGTTCGCCGGTGCTGCTCGTGCCGCCGATGATGCTCTCGGCCGACGTCTACGACGTCGCGCCGAACTCGAGCGCGGTGGCGATCCTCCGCGAGAGCGGAGCCGATCCGTGGGTCGTCGACTTCGGCGCGCCCGAGCGGGAGGAGGGCGGGCTTGAGCGGACGCTCACCGACCACGTGCTGGCCGTCTCGGACGCCGTCGACCGAGTCCGCGAGCTCACCGGGCGGGATGTCCACCTCGCCGGCTACTCCCAGGGTGGGATGTTCTGCTACCAGACCGCCGCCTACCGCCGCAGCGAGGGCATCGACTCGGTGATCACGTTCGGCAGCCCCGTCGACACGGCGAGGGGGATGCCGTTCGGCCTGCCGGAGCGGCTGACCTCGGATCTCGCCGACCTGCTGGCCGACGCGTTCAGGGGGATGGCGCTGCCCGCATGGGCGAGCCGGACCGGGTTCCGCCTGCTCGACCCGGTGAAGACGATCCGCGGTCAGGCCGAATTCATCATGCACCTGCACGACCGCGAGGCGCTGCTACGCCGCGAGCGCCAGCGTCGATTCCTCGAGGGCGACGGCTGGGTCGCGTGGCCGGGCCCGGCGATGGCCGACTTCCTGCGCCAGTTCGTCGCGCACAACCGGATGCTCGAGGGCGGGTTCGTGATCGAGGACCGTCTGGTGACGCTCGCCGACATCCGCCGGCCGATCCTGGCGGTAGTCGGCACGGTCGACCAGATCGCGCCCGCGGCCGGCGTGCGAGCGATCGAGCAGGCCGCGCCAGCCGCTGAGATCTACGAGCTGCCGCTGCGCGCGGGCCATTTTGGGCTGGTCGTGGGTTCGCTCTCGACCCAGGTGACATGGCCGGCGGTCGCCGCCTGGACCCGCTGGCGGGCCGGCGAGGGCAAGCTGCCGGAGGAGATCGCGCCGCTGTCCGAAGCCGCGACCGAGCCCGAGACGCTCGGCGAGCAGGCCGTCGGCCGCGTCGGCTACGGGCTCGAGCTCGCGGCGGGCGTCGGGGTCGGGATGGCCCGCTCGGTCGTCGGCACCGCGACGCGGGCTGTCAGGGGCGTGCGCGGGGTCACTCGCGACGCGGCCGGACAGTTGCCGCGGCTCGTCCGGCTCGAGCAGATGCAGTCGAACACGCGGATCTCGCTCGGGCTGCTCGTCGAGGAGCGGCGCCGGCGGGCCCCGGACGAGGTGCTGTTCCTGTTCGAGGATCGGGCGTACACCGCCAAGGACGTCGGCGAGCGAATCGACAACGTCGTCCGTGGCCTGATCTCGATCGGCGTCCGTCAGGGCGAGCACGTCGGCGTGCTGATGAGCACCCGACCGAGCGCGCTCGCCTCGATCGTCGCGCTCAGCCGGCTCGGCGCGGTGTCGGTACTGCTGCGCCCCGACGGCGACGTCCACCGCGAGGCGAGGCTCGGGCAGGTCGAGCGGATCATCGTCGACCCCGAGCACGCACCGCTGGCCGCCGGGATCGACAACGTCGCGACGTTCGTGCTCGGAGGCGGAGGAGGCCCCCGCGACCTCGGGCTGCCGCTGACGACCGACATGGAGCAGATCGACCCCCAGGCGGTCGAGCTCCCGCGCTGGTACCGGCCGAATCCGGGTCGCGCCGGGGAGGTCGCGTTCATCATGTTCACCGGCGAGGGCGAGCGCACCCGGATGAGCCGGATCACCAACCGCCGCTGGGCGTTGTCGGCGGTCGGGACCGCATCGTCGGCGGCGCTGTCGGAGGACGACACCGTCTACAGCGTCACCCCGCCGTACCACCCGTCGGGCCTGATGACCAGCATCGGCAGCGCGATCGCGGGTGGGGCACGGCTGGCGATGGCCCGCCACTTCGATCCCTCGACGTTCTGGGAGGAGGTCCGCCGGTACGGCGTCACGGTCGTCTCGTACACGTGGACGCTGCTCGACGACCTCGCCGAGGCGCCGCCCGAGCCGGGCGAGCGCTTCCACTCCGTCCGTCTGTTCATCGGCTCGGGCATGCCGCGCGGCCTGTGGCGGCGCGTCGAGGAGCGGTTCGAACCGGCGCGGGTGCTCGAGTTCTACGCATCAACGGAAGCGGCGGCGATCCTCGTCAACCTTCGCGACATCAAACGCGGCGCGATGGGCCGGCCGCTGCCCGGAAGCGCGGAGGTGAAGATCGCGCAGTACGACATCGAGGCCGGCGGGCTGGTGCTGGGTCGCGATGGGTTCGCGCGCGAGTGCGCGGTCGACGAGGTCGGGATGCTGCTCGCGCGGGTCAGCCCAACCGATCCGCTGACGGTGGTGCCGCTACGGGGAGTGTTCGCTCCAAATGACGCGTGGCTCGTCACCGGGGACCTGTTCAGGCGCGACACCGACGGGGACCACTGGCGTCTCGACAACCTCGCGGAGGTGATCCGCTCCGCCGACGGTCCGGTGTTCAGCGCCCCGATCCGCGACGCGCTCGGCGAGCTGCCGGCCGTCGACCTGGCGGTCGCCTACGGCGTCCGTCCCGACGGAGCCGACAAGCAGATCGCGGTCGCCGCGGTCACGCTCCGTGCCGGCCGCCGGCTGAACGCGAGGGAGCTCGGCGGCGCGCTCGCCGGGCTCGCTCCGGACCAGCGCCCCGCGGTCGTCCAGGTCGTCGACCAGATCCCGGTGACCACGTGGTTCCGGCCGATCACCGCGTCGTTGCGGGAGGCGGGCGTGCCGGCGCCCGGCAACGGAACCGTCGCGTGGTACCGCGACGCGAAGCGGGACACGTACCGCCCGCTCAGCGCCGAGGCGTACGCGGAGCTTTCCGGACTCGAGGCCGCGCCCGCGGCGTCCTGACTCCCGGCGTCAGCTGCGCAGCGCCCGCAGCGCCCGCAGCAACGTCGCGTAGCCGGCCACGTTGAACGCAATCCCGATCGCGACCGTGCGGTCGACGGCGCCGCGAACGCGCAGCTCCTCGAGCAGCGAAACCGTGTCGGTCCCCTCGCAGATCAGGTTGATGTTGAACGCGTGACGCTCGTCGCCGGCCCTGACTGCGGCGACGGTCAGTCCGGCGACCAGCAGGTCGCGGCCTCCGAACAGCCGGTTGAGGTACCGCGCATCGGGATCGACCTCGTCCTCGGGGATCCCGGCGGAGGCATTCAGGAGCTTCGGGAACAGCAGCGCGAACAACCCGTAGCCGGCCCGCATCGCCGCGCCCTGGAGCAGGATCTTGCTGGCCATTGGCGCGCATCCTAATCGCATTCTGGTTACGCAGGAGCGCGTGCGCGGGCCGTGGACGTCCGCCTACGGACCCGGCAGCGCCTAGCAGGCGGGACCTACACGCTGCTCGTCAGGCGGGCCGGGCGAACGATCGTGCGCCGCACCGTGCATCTGCCCTGACTCGGGCACCGTCGAGAGCGCGACCAGCGCCAGCACCACGGCGGCGGCGGCCTCGGACGCGATCGCGACGAGGATCGCCGGGCGGTAGTTCGACTCCATGAATCCGAACAGCTTGGTCTGCTCGCTGACGAGCAGCGCGAGCAGCGAGGATGAGGCGATCGCGAAGCCGCTCACGGCGGCCACGCGCACCGCGAGCAGACCGAAGCGGCCCGTGATTCGCTCGAGCGGGGCCAGCAGCAGCACCCCGATCGCGGTCGCCGAGATGAAGTTCAGTAGAAACAGCGTCCCGATCGTCGGGATCACCGAGTAGCTCTGGGCCGAGTATTCGTAGTAGTGGTCGAGGCCCACGAACAGCAACAACAGCGCGCCGAGGACGCGGAGGGCGGTCTGCAGGTGGGGCGACGAGTTAAGGATGGTTGAGGCTCGTCTCACGTGTGATCAACTCCAGTGGGTGTTTCGGGTTCCAATCTCAAAGACGCTCGCGCGCCCTTGGGTGTTCCCGCGCCTCGTGCTCGGGCTCGCCGTGGCGCTCGCCGCGTGCGGCGGGGCTGATGGACGGACGCTTGCGAGCCGCAGTGCGAAGGCGGCGCGGTGGACCGCGCTCGTCCACGCCTCCCGGCCGCTTGACCTCGTCGGGCCGACCCGAAGCGGGTCGATTGTGCTCGCCGCCTCCGGCAGGCTGTTTCTGCTGACCTCGGGGAATCGGCTTGCGCCGTACGCGGCCGGCTACCGGAGCCCGGGAGGGGAGGAGCCGTACATCGCGCTGTCGCCCGGAGGTTGCTTCGGGACGGGCACCGTCTACGCACTGCGGCTGGCCCACGGCCGCGGCGTAATCGCGATCGATCGGGCCGGGCGGGTGCGCCGTCTCGCGGCGATCGGCGCGCCCGGGCTGATCGACGGGATCGCCCTCGACACCGTCGGCAGCTTCTCCCACAGGCTGCTCGTAACAATCAACGCCGGGTCCCGGACGACGGTGGACGCGATCGACTGCCATGGGAGGGTGACTGTGATCACGCGCTCGGCGCCGCGGCTGGAGGGTGGGATCGCGGTGGCGCCGCGGACGTTTGGCCAGTTCGGAGGCTTCCTGATCGCGCCGAGCGAGACGACTGGCCAGATCTGGGCGATCGCGCCGACGGGTCGGAGCGCCCTGGTCGCGAACTCCGGGCTGCCGCACGGGGGAGACATCGGCGTCGAAAGCGAGGGGTTCGTCTCCTCGGGAGCACACGACGCGCTGCTCGCGGACCGGCTCACCCCTGGCAACCGCCATCCGGGCGACGACGTCGTGCTCCGGATCGGGGCGGCGGCACTGGCCGCCGCGGGCGTACGGCCGGGCGACCTGCTGGTCGCTACCGAGGGCGGCGCGATGACCGACGATGTGCGGTGCGGGTCACGCGGATGCGCCGTCCGACTCGTGGCCACCGGCCCGTCGGTGGCTCATGCCGAGGGGCATATCGCGTTCAGGTCTGCGGGCTGACGCGCCGCTCGGGCTGAGGCGCCGCCGGCGCAGGTACCGACGCCTGTGCAGCGGCCGTCCCGAGCAGCTCGGAGCCGGCTCGCTCGATCCCCGCCGTGAGGATGTCGATGTCGCTGGAGCTGTCGTAGTCGCCGGTAACGCCGAAGTAGAGGTTGCCGTCGTAGGAGAAGATCGCGATCGAGATCCGGACGTGCCCGATCACCGGCACGAACGGGAACGACTCGAGCATCCGCCGCCCGAGCGTCTGCAGCGATTGCTGCGGCCCCGGCACGTTGGTGACCCCGGTCTGGACGCCGAGCGAGGGCGAGCGGGCCGCGAGCCGGCCTCCCATCGCCAGCAACAGCGGCGGGGCAAATCCCGACAGCGACGTGAGCACGTCGCCGGCGACGGCTTGCTTTGACTGCTTGAGCCCATCCATCTGCCGGCGCACCGTCTGCAGCCTCATCACAGGGTCGCCGATCCCGACCGGCAGGTCGGCGAACATCGCTGACACCCGGTTGTTGTAGGTGCCGCGCTCGCCGGCGCTGCGAACGGAGACGGGCACGAGCGCGCGAATCGTCCGGTCCTCGACGTCCTCGCCGCGGGCGCAGAGCAGCTCCCGGAGACCCCCCGAGACGATCGCGAGCACGACGTCGTTCACGGTTCCGCCGAGCGACGCTCGGATCGTCTTGACGTCGGACAGGTGGACCGCGGCGGTGCTCCACGTCCGGTGCGGCCCGACCGGGCCGACCAGCGACGACGAGCCGAGCGGGCGCAGCAGCCCGGCGGCAGAGCTCATCCCCCGCACCATCTCTCCCGCCTTCGCGAGCGACGCTCGCGGGCGCCGTGCGGCGGCGCGCACCACGCGCAGCTGCTCGGACGGGTTGGACGCCTGGTGACCGAGCGTGCGGAGCACGAGCTCGGCGCCGGACGGCTCGGGCTCGGGCGTCCAGACGTGGTCCGGATCCGACGGCGGGCTGTCCTCGAACATCACCGTCATCAGGTCCGTGGCGGAGACGCCGTCGACCATGCAGTGGTGGACCTTGGAGAGCAGCGCCCATCGGTTCTCGCTCATCCCCTCGACCATCCAGATCTCCCACAGCGGCTTGCGGCGGTCGAGGTGCTGGGCGAAGATCCGCGCGGCCGTCTTGCGGAGCACCTCCTCGGTGCCCGGCCGCGGCAGCGCGCTGTGCCGGAGGTGGTAGGAGAGGTTGAAGTGCGGGTCCTCGACCCATACCGGGCGGCCGATCCCGAGCGGGACGAAGCGGACCTTCTGGCGGTACCGCGGAACGAGGTCGAGCTTGCTCCCGACCATCTCCTCGAGCCGCTCGAACGGCGGCGCCGGCCCCTCGAAGATGCTGACCCCGCCGATGTGCATCGGGTTGTTCGGACCCTCGATGTGGAGGAACGAGGCGTCCATCGGGCTCATGAAGTCCATCAGCGGCGTTCCTCCTCCAGGATCTCGTCGAGCACCCGGAACACCTTCCGGTTGACGGACATTCCGGTGTGGCTCGAGTCAACCTCGATGTGGCGCGCGCCGGGATCGAGGCACGCCTCCCACGAGACGATCCCATCGCTGCGCGAGAAGATCGAGACCGCGCGGAGGTCGGACGGCAGCGGCACGCGGAGGTCCTCGCGGTAGGCCGAGCAGCAGACGCCGTCGCCGCAGCGCGTCGAGAACATCCCCGGCACGCCGAGGTCGCCAAGCCGTGCGATGTAGCGGACCGCGCCGAGCACCGCCGGGCCGACGCTGAGCGGCTCGCGCACCGGCGCGCCGAGCATCACCAGCGACTCGACCGACTCGGGGGCGCGGACGGCGAGCACCCGTCCGAGCTCGCCGCCGCGGCTCTGGCCGATCACCACCACCCGGCGCCCGGTCCGGCCGGCGAGCCGGCGGAGTGAGGTCTGAAGCCGTCCGATGATCCGCTCGCCACAGTCGACGTTCAGCCTGATCCCGGCGGTCGCGGTCACCGAGCCGCGCCGGTGCAGCCAGCCGGCCAGGACGGCAAGCGACTGGTCGCCCGCCATGAATCCCGGCACGAGCAGCACCGGCGGCGCGTCGGGCCGGCGGGTCGGGCGCAGGAACTCCCGGTCGGCCGCCAGCCGTGCGAGCTCGAGGCCGTACCGCAGCTCGCCACGAAGCGGCAGATCCACTGCTTCACCCCGGAGCGGTGGCGACAGCACCCGACCAGCGTATTGCACACGTAGGCTGTGAGCCCGTGTCGCGCACAGTCGAGGACCGCAACCGGCGGATGCTCCGAGCCCGCGACGCGATGGATTCTCGGTTCGCGGAGCAGCTCGATGTTCCCGGGCTCGCGCGCGTGGCGCACGTCTCGCCGGCCCACTTCAGCCGGCAGTTCCGAGCGACGTTCGGCGAGACCCCGCACCGGTACCTGCAGCGCCGCCGGGTCGAGCGTGCGATGGAGCTGCTGCGCGAGACCGACCGCCCGGTGACCGAGATCTGCTTCGACGTGGGGTGGGGGAGCCTCGGGACGTTCAGCCGCACGTTCCGGGAGATCGTCGGCGAATCGCCGTCGGCCTACCGGGAGCGGTTCGCCGCCGACGGCGGGCGGCTGCGGATCCCGGCCTGCTGGGCGATGGCCTGGCTGCGGCCGGCCGGTTAACCGGCCTCGGGGTTGCCTGCGAGCGGGAAGACAGCGGTTTCGGAGAAGCCGACGGGCGCGCTGCGGGTTACCGTGACCGACCATGCTCAACCGAATCACACACACCTTCATCCACGTCCTCGATCAGGACGAGGCGCTCGATTTCTACGTCGGAAAGCTCGGGATGGTCGTCCACACCGACGCCGACCTCGGGAACATGCGGTTCCTGACGGTCACCACCAAGGACGACCCGGAACGGGAGCTCGGGCTGATGCTCCCCGGCCCGCCCCTGTACGACGACGAGACCGCGGCCGAGGTCCGCGAGCTCGTCGCGAAGGGCGCCGGTGGCGGCGGGGTGATCTTCCAGACCGACGACTGCCGCGGGACGTATGAGCGGCTGCGCGCGGCGGGCGTCGAATTCACCCAGGAGCCGACGGAGCGGTTCTACGGAATCGACTGCGCGTTGCGCGATCCATTCGGGAACCCGGTGCGGATCACCCAGCCGCCGGACGGGCCGATGCGGGTTCCGACGGCTGAGGAACTTCGGGCGCAGGCCTAGCGCGAACTGCAGCAATCGCCGTAGCATCCAAACCGTGCCGGGCAGATCATTCGACACGGGTGGGTTGACCGCGGACCTGCGGGAGTTCCTCGACGGCAACGTCGTCGGCGTGCTCGCGACGACAACACTGGCCGGCGAGCCCCGGCAGTCGCTCGTGTACTACGCCCGCGACGGGGACCGGCTGCTGATCTCGACGCTCGCGGACCGGCTGAAGGCGCGAGATGTCCGGCGCACCGGGTGGGCTTCGCTCACCGTGATGGGCCACGAGCGACCGTTCCCGTCGGCGACGTTCTCCGGGCCGGCCGAGATCGAGACGGAGGGCATCGGTCACGCGACGGCGAGGATCGCGCAGCGGATGACCGGCGCCGACGAGCCGCCCGAGCCGATGAGCGACGAGGCGCTGTCCGAGGCCGGACGGGTGGTGCTGGCGATCACGATCGACCGCGTCGGGCCGGTCAGCTACATCGGGTCCTGAGCGCTCCGGCTACGCCGGGAGCGTCTCGCCCGAGTACAGCTTGATCACGCGCACCGTCCCCGTCGGCGCGGCGTTGATGCACAGCTCGCAGAGCACGCACTCGTCGAGGTTCTCCTCGACGATCCGCAGGGTGCCGTCGTCGCTCTGGGCGAAGATGTCGACGGGGCAGACCTCGGTCAGCTTTGCCGCGAGCGCGGGGTCGTTCGCGACCGACTCGTCGACCTCGACGTTGATGAACAGCGCCTCCGTGCTCACGCCGCCGCCACCCCGATCTTCTCCTTGATCAGCTCCGGAATCTGGGAGATCTCCTCCGCGACGGTGATCCCGGCCTCGGCGAGCCGCGCGATCTTCTCGGTCGCGGTGTCCTCCTTGCCCTCGACGATCGTGCCGGCGTGGCCGAAGCTCATACCCGGCATCTCGTCCATGAACCGTCCGGCCATGAACGCCACGATCGGGAGGCGCGAATTGTTCTCGGTCACCCAGGCGGCGAGCTGGGCCTCCATCCGGCCGCCCGGCTCGGTGTAGATCACGATCGCCTGGGTTTGCGCGTCGGCCTCGAACAGCGGCATCAGCTCGGCGTACGCGGAGCCGATGATCGCGTCGCCGCCGATCGAGACGGCTGTCGACTGACCGAGCCCGGCCGCCGTCAGTGTCGAGGACATCTCGGTGGTCATCCCGCCGGAGCGGCTGATCACGCCGACCGAACCGGGGACGTATGACTTCGCGGCGTCCTTCGCGGGTCCGCCGATCCCGCCCATCTTGACGACGTCCGGGACGATGATCCCGAGGCAGTTCGGGCCGATGATCCGCGCTTCGTTCTCGGTCGCGAGCTCGACCATCTCGGCGACGTCCCCGCGCGGGATCCGCTCGGTGACGATCACGATCAGCTTCACGCCGTTCTCGAGCGCCTCGAACACGGCGTCCTTGGTGAACGCGGGGGGGACGGTCACGACGGAGCCGTCGATCGGCGAGCCGTGGTGCTCGACCGCCTGCGCGACCGTGTCGAACACGGGGACGCCGTGGACGTCGCGCCCGAGCCGCCCGGGGGTGACGCCGCCGACGATCTTCGCGCCCTTGCCGTAGTCGAGGCACTCGCGGGTCAAATTGACTGCTTCACGCCCCGTGATGCCCTGCACGATGAAGGTCGTGTTCTCGTCGATCAGGATCGACATCAGGCTGCGACCCCCTGGATCTTCTCGACTGCGCGCCGCGCCGCCTCGTGCAGCGAGACGCTGCGGTCCGCGTACTCGACGCCATACTTGTCGAGGATCTTGAAGCCCTCCTCCTCCCACGCGCCGGGAATCCGGAAGATCGCGATCTTCTCGGCGGGGTCGTAGCCGAGCTCAACGCACGCCTTGATCACGCCGCGAGCCACGATGTCCACCCGGGTGTTGGAGACGATCGACATCATCACCGCGATCTTGTCGACGCCGGGCTTCGAGAGCACGAGTTTGGTCAGGCCGCAGGCCTTGCTGACGGACGGGTTGCCGCCGATCTCGCAGTAGTTGGCGGGATCGCCGCCGTGGGCGCGGACCGCGTCGAACAGTGTCAGCGAGCCACCGCCCGCGCCGATCACGAGCCCGAGGTTCCCGTCGAACTCGGTGACGTTCCCGGCGACGCCGCGGTGGTCCTGGGAGTCGACCTCTTCGCCGGCGAGCTCGAACGGAGTCGGCTCGCGGGCTTGGCGCGTCTCCTCGTCGCCGACGCCAAGCTCCGCCAGCAGCGCCTTCTGGCGGGGACGGGCCTCGTTCTCCATGTCCATGTGGGCGTCGAGCGCGGCGACCTTGCCGTCCTCGAGCTGGACGAGCGGGTTGATCTCGGCGAGCGTCATGTCGTAGTCGACGAATAGCCGCGCGAGCCGCGCCAGCACCGGGGTCAGGCGGTTGAGCGTCGAGCCGGTGATCCCCAACGACGCGATCACCTGCTTGGCCTGCCAGTCCGAGAACGGGCGGATCGTCGAGAAGTGCCCGCGGGCCACGTGGTCCGGGTGCTCGTCGGCGACCTCCTCGATGTCGATCCCGCCCATGTCCGAGAACAGCATCACCGGGAGCTTGCGGGTCCCGTCCCAGACGACGCCGGCGTAGTACTCGTGCTTGACCGCGGCCTTCGAGTCGACCAGCACGCCGCGCGGCATGTGGCCGTTGATCTCGAGGTTCAGGACCTTCTCGGCCTGCTCCGCGGCCTCATCGGGGGTGTCGGCGAACTGCACGCCGCCGGCCTTCATACGGCCGCCGGTCAGCACCTGCGACTTGATCACGACCGGGCCGCCGATCTCCTCGGCGATTCGCCGCGCCTCGTCGGGCGTCTTGGCGAAGCCGTGCTTCGTGACCGGGATCCCCGCCTTGGCGACGATCGCCCGCGACTCGTACTCGAAGAAGCGCATCGACGGCGGGGGAGCGTAGCGGAGGGGCGCTGAGCAGGCGTCGACGGGGCGGGGGAGGGACTCGTCTGGCCTCGGATCCCCCCTCGTAATCAGGCCGCCGTCACCCAGCCTCGAGGCACCCAATAACCCCACTGGGCGCGGCTTTCCTACTAATTCGACTGGTCGGCTCGGTTATATGGAATAATTCTATTTCCTACAAAACTAATCGACAAACACCGATTGCGAGAGGATCGATGACGAAAGCATTCAAGTTGAGGGCCGCCGGGGCGGTTGCTGTAGCCGCTCTGGGGGCGACGGTGCTGGCCGGCTGCGGCGGGTCCGCAGACACGACCAACAACGCCGCCAGCACGGGCTCCAGCTCTAGCTCGGGCGGATCGTCGACCCAGCTCGCGCTGGTCGCATACTCCACGCCGAAGAAGGCGTTCGACGCGCTGACCACGGCGTTCGGGCAGTCGAGCGCGGGCAAGGGCGTCACGTTCACGCAGTCGTTCGGCGCATCCGGCTCGCAGAGCCGTGCCGTCGCGACCGGGCAGCCGGCGGACGTGGTCAATTTCTCGACCGAGCCCGACATGTCGCGCCTGGTGAAGGCCGGGGTCGTCTCCAAGGACTGGGACGCCAATCCCGAGAAGGGGATCTCGAGCGACTCGGTCGTCGTGTTCGTCGTGCGCAAGGGCAACCCGAAGCACATCACCGGCTGGGACGACCTCGTCAAGTCCGGGATCGACGTGATCACCCCGAACCCGTCGACGTCCGGTAGCGCGCGCTGGAACATCCTCGCTGGGTACGGCGCGCAGCTGAAGGAGGGCAAGACGCCCGATCAGGCGCTCGCGTACGTGAAGACGCTGCTGACCAAGAACGTCAGCGTCCAGGACTCGAGCGCGAGCGCTGCACTGCAGACGTTCACCAGCGGCAAGGGTGACGTGCTGCTCGACTACGAGAGCGACGCGATCGCCGCCCAGAAGGCGGGCGACGACATCCAGTACCTGATCCCCAAGCAGACGATCCTGATCGAGACGCCGATCGCGATCACGGCCAAGACCTCGCACGCGCAGCAGGCGCAGGCGTTCGTCAACTGGCTGTGGAGCTCGGCCGGTCAGACGATCTGGGCTCAGCAGGGATACCGGCCGGTGCTCGCGTCGGTCGCGAAGACGTTCGCAAGCAAGTTCCCGACGCCACCGCAGCTGTTCACGATCGCGTATCTGGGCGGCTGGACGAAGGTCAAGAAGGAGTTCTTCGACCCGTCCAGCGGCTCGGTGACGAAGATCGAGCAGGCCGCCGGGGTGCCCACGGCCTCCAGCTAGGCGTTGGCCACCACCAGCGCACCCGTAGCACCGCGCGCGCCCGCCGTCAGGCGGGCGCGCGCCCGTGCCCGCCGGGGCGGGCTTGGGCTCGGGCTGTCGACGCTCTACATGAGCGTGATCGTGCTGATCCCGCTCGCGGCGATCGTCGCTAAGGCGTTCTCGCAGGGCTTCGGCGCCTTCTGGGACTCGATCACCACGAGCGAGGTGCTGACCTCGCTCGGGGTCACGCTCCTGTTCTCGTTGATCGTCGCGGCGATCGGCGCGGTGATGGGGACAATCGTGGCGTGGGTGCTCGTCCGGGACAACTTCCCGGGCAAGCGGCTGGTCAACGGGGTGATCGACCTGCCGTTCGCGCTGCCGACGATCGTCGCGGGGCTGACGCTGATCGCGCTGTACGGCCCGCGGAGCCCGTTCGGGATCCATCTCGCGTTCACGCGCGGCGCGGTCGTGGTGGCGCTGCTGTTCGTGACGCTCCCGTTCGTGGTGCGCTCGGTTCAGCCGGTGCTGCTCGAGCTCGACAAGGAGGTCGAGGAGGCGGCGATGTCGCTCGGGGCGTCGAACATGACGACGCTGCGCAAGATCGTGCTGCCGGCGTTGCGACCGGCGATCGTGGCCGGGTCGGCGCTCGCGTTCGCGCGCGCGATCGGCGAGTTCGGGGCGCTCGTCCTGATCGCCGGGAAGGTCCAGATCTCGAGCATCATCATCTTCGCCGACGTCGAGAATGACTCGCCGCAGGCGGCGGCGGCGCTGTCGGTGGTGCTGCTCGTCGTCTCGCTGCTGGTGCTGCTGGTGATCCGCCGGCTCGGAGGTCGCAGTGCGCATTAGCCGGCCGGCCACCCTGTCGCTGCGAACGATCGCGCTGCTGTACCTCGGCGTGCTGCTGCTGCTGCCGCTCGGGGTCGTCTTCTTCCGGACCTTCGAGCACGGCTTTGGGGTGGCGTGGGGGTGGATGACGACGCCGGCAGCGATCAGCGCTCTCTGGCTGACGCTGCTGATGGCCGCGATCGCGGTGCCTCTGAACACGATCTTCGGGGTTGGGACCGCGCTGGTGCTGGTCCGCGGAAAGACGCGCGGCCGCAAGATCCTCGACTCGCTGATCGACCTGCCGTTCGTCGTCTCGCCGGTGATCGTCGGGCTTGCGCTGCTGCTCGTGTACGGGCAGGAAGGCTGGTTCGGCAGCTGGTTCCAGAAGAATGGGATCCAGATCATCTACGCCGTCCCCGGGATGGTCCTGGCGACGATCTTCGTGTCGCTGCCGTTCGTAGTGCGCGAGGTCGCGCCGGTGCTGATCGAGGTCGGCGACGAGCAGGAGCAGGCTGCGGCGACGCTCGGGGCATCTTCATGGCAGACGTTCTGGCGGGTGACGCTCCCGTCGATCCGCTGGGGCGTCGCCTACGGGGTCGTGCTGACGACGGCGCGGGCTTTAGGAGAAATCGGCGCCGTGCTGGTCGTGTCGTCGAACGTCGCAGGCTCGACGCTGACGCTGCCGCTGCTGGTCTATCAACGTAATTCGCAGCTCGGCTCGCAGGCGGTCACCGGCGCGTACGCGGCGGCGACCGAGCTGATCGTGATTTCCCTGGTGGTCCTGGTCGCGATGACAATATTGGGATCGAGGAGGTCCACGGCGAGATGAGAATCGACGTCAACGCAGTCTCCAAGCAGTTCGGGGAGTTCGCCGCGCTCGAGGACGTGAGTGTCTCGGTCGACGAGGGCTCGCTGACGGCGCTGCTCGGCCCGAGCGGGTCCGGGAAGTCGACACTGCTGCGGATCATCGCGGGGCTCGAGGATCCCGACTCGGGGACGGTCGCGATCGACGGCAACGACGTCACGGCGGCCCGGCCCCAGGACCGCGGGATCGGGTTCGTGTTCCAGCACTACGCGGCGTTCACGCACATGACGGTGTGGCAGAACGTCGCGTTCGGGCTGAAGATCCGCAAGCGGCCCAAGCCGGAAGTATCCGAGCGGGTCGACGAGCTGCTTGCGCTGGTCGGGCTGACGAAGTGGGCCGACCAGCGTCCGGACCAGCTGTCGGGTGGTCAGCGCCAGCGGATGGCGCTCGCGCGGGCGCTGGCGGTGCAGCCGCGAGTGCTGCTGCTCGACGAGCCGTTCGGCGCGCTCGACGCGAACGTCCGCGCCGAGCTCCGGCGCTGGCTGCGCCGGCTGCACGACGAGCAGGGCGTCACCACCGTCCTCGTCACCCACGATCAGGAGGAGGCGATGGAGGTCGCCGACACGATCGCGGTGATGAACGCCGGGCGGATCGAGCAGGTCGGCTCGCCGCGGGACGTCTACGACAAGCCGGCGACCGACTTCGTGATGGGCTTCCTCGGACCGGTCTCAGAGATCGACGGGAGGCTCGTCCGGCCGCATGACGTGACCGTCTCGCTGACGCCGTCGGAGGACGCAATCGAGGCGATGGTCACCCGCGTCGTCCATCTCGGGTTCGAGGTCCGCGTCGAGCTTGAGCTCCCCGAGGGCGATGTCGCGCGCGCCCAGCTGACCCGGGCTCAGACGGACGAGCTGGAGATCTCCCGCGGCGACATCGTGTACGTGCGCCCGCCGGCGGAGCAGCCGGCGCGGACGCCGCTCCAAGCGGCGAAGTAGCCCTCAGCGGGTGACCCAGGCCTCGGGGTCCTCGGCCAGCCGGTCGATCTTGGCCGGCAGCTTGCCACCCGCGATGTCGGCGAGGCTGACCTGCTCCACGACGCCACGCAGATTGGCGCGGACCGCGATCCACACCCGGGGGAGGATCTCCGCCGAACCTGGGTAGGCGGCCTCCTCCGGCGGGCCGCCGCGAACGCTGGCGAGCGGCCCTTCGACCGCGCGGATGATGTCCGCGACCGAGATCTGGTCCGCCGGTTTCGCGAGCATGAACCCGCCCTCGGCGCCGCGCTGACTGCGCACGATCCCCGAGTGCCGGAGCTCGCCGAGGATGTTCTCCAGGAAGTTCAGCGGGATCCCCTGCGCGGTCGCCACCCGCTCTGCCTTGATCGGTTTGCCGTCCGTCGAGGAGGCGAGCTCGGCCGCGGCTCTGACCGCGTAATCCACCTTGGCCGAGATTCTCATCGGTGATCGCTCCTATACCGGGGCCGCGGCGAGCTCGTCGAACTCATACGCCCTCGCCAGCTCCGGATCCTTGCGCGCCAGCATCTCAGCCAGCTCGACCATCACCTTGCACTGCTTCCAGGTCGCGTCGTCCTGCATCTTCCCGTCGATCATGTGGACACCGCGGCCGTCCGGGATCGCCTCGAGCACCTTCTTCGCGAACAGGACCTCGTCCGGTGGCGGGCTGAACACCTTCTTCGCGATCTCGATCTGAACGGGGTGCAGCGACCACGCGCCAACGCATCCGAGCAGGAACGCGGCGCGGAACTGGGTCTCGCAGCCGAGCGTGTCGCGGATGTCCCCGTAGGGACCGTAGAACGGCAGCAGGCCGGCCGATGTGCACGCGTCGACCATGCGCGCGATCGAGTAGTGCCACGGGTCCTGCTGGGCGCTCGCGCGGGGGCGCTCGGGATCCTCGGGGTCGGGATCCTCGATCACGCGGTAACCGGGATGGCCGCCGCCCACACGCGTCGTCTTCATCCGCCTCGATGCGGCGAGGTCGGCGGGGCCGAAGCTCATGCCCTGCATCCGCGGGCTGGCGGTCGCGATCTCCTCGAGATTGACGACCCCGAGACCGGTCTCGAGGATCGCGTGGATCAGAATCGGATGGTCGATTCCGGCCTTCGCCTCGAGCTGGGCGAGCAGCCGGTCGACGTAGTGGATGTCCCATGGTCCCTGGACCTTCGGGATCATCATCACGTCGAGCTTGTCGCCGATCTCGCTGACAACCGTCGTGATGTCGTCGAGCACCCACGGCGACTCGAGGCTGTTGACGCGGGTCCAGAGCTGGGTTTCGCCGAGGTCGATGTCGCGGCCCACCTTCACCAGCCCATCGCGGGCGGCCACCTTGCGGTCGACGGGGACCGCGTCCTCGAGGTTGCCGAGCAGGATGTCGACGGTCGGAGCGATGTCAGGGACCTTGGCGACCATCTTCTCGTTCGAAAAGTCGAGAAAGTGGATCATCCTGCTGGGCTTGAACGGGATCTCGAGGATCGGATCCGGGGCTCCGATCGCGAGTGGCTTGGCGAAATCGCGGGGGTTGCGCATGGCTCGAAAGCTAGCGTGGCGGTGCGGCTTGCGCTACGCGACGGGGGTTGGCCCTTCAGATCAGGCCGAGGCCCCCGTCGACCTGGAGCGTCACGCCGGTGATGTAGCTCGCCTCGTCGGAGAGCAGGAACGTGACCGCGCTCGCGACCTCCCACGGGGTGCCTTGCCGTCCGAGCGGGACCGGCGTGCGCTCGCGGGACGGGCGGCCCTGCGAGGCGAGCCGTCCGAGCGGCGTGTCGATCAGGCCGGGGGCGAGGACGTTCGCCCTGACTCCCCGGCGCGCGCCTTCGAGCGCCGTGTGGCGGCAGAGGCCGATCAGCCCAGCCTTCGAGGCGTCGTAGGCGGGGATCCGGCTTCCCGGGCTGAGACCGGCGACGGAGCTGATGAACACGATCGATCCGCCCTCGGGCATCAGAGGGAGCGCCTCGCGCGCGCACAGGAAGTGCCCACGGAGGTTCGCCGCCATTGTCAGGTCCCAGTCCTTCGCGCGTGGTCTGACCGAGGTCGCGCCCGCGCGCGATGCCGACGTTCATCACGAGCCCGTCGAGCCCATCCGCAGCGGCCGCGGCGATCATCTCCCTGCAGTCGTCCTCGTCGGTGATGTCGGCGGTCACGGCGGTCGCCGTCTTATGCGCCTCGCGCTCGACCCACGCGACCGTCTCCTCGGCGGCACCCGGGTCGCGGTCGGCGCAGATCACGGTCGCGCCCTCGGCGGCCGACCTGACCGAGATCGCGCGGCCGTTGCCGGGCGGCGCGTCGATGTCCTCCGAAGGCTGCGTGCCGGCGCCGACGACGAGGATGCGCCGGTTCTGTAGGCGTCCGCTCTCGCTCACTGCTCGAACCCTGCGAGTCCGTCTTCGAGCGGCACGCCGAGGCTGTTCAGGGTGAACGCGACCATGTGGTAGTGACCGACGAGCATCGGAACCTCGATCAGCTGCTGGTCGTCATAGCGATCGGCGAGCTTCGCCCACGTGTCGTCGCTGATCTTCGAGTCGTCGTGCAGCTCGTCGGCGGCCCTCAGCAGGGTCGCGTCGAACGGGTCCCAGCCGGCCGCTTCCGGTCCCTCGCGGACCCGCGCGATCTCGTCGGTGGAGATCCCGATCGACTTCGAGATCTCGCGATGCTGGGCCCACTCGTACTCGGCGTGGCACAGCCAGCCGGTGCGGAGGATCAGCAGCTCCCGGTCGCGCGCCGGGAGCTTGCCGCCGCCGAGCAGCTTGCCACCGAACGGCAGCCACTTTCTGAACAGACCCGGGTTGCGGACGAGCGTCGAGAAGATGTTCGCCGCCGGTGCCCCGCCGGCGCTGATGCCGTTCAGCAGCTCCCGCGCCTGCTCGTCCTGCTCCTCGGGCGGGAGCGGCGGGATCCGGGGCGTCTGCGAAGAGGCCTGGGCCACGGGCGCGGACGCTACCACTCCCCAAAAGCCCTCTGGATGGCATCCTCCGTCTTCGGACAGCAAACTAGGAGAAGTGATGACAGCGACTCAAGGCGTCGAGACCGACCAGGCAGCACGGGAAGCCTCCGGAGCGCACCCCTACGGCCGGTACCTCGAGGAGTTCGAGGTGGGGGCCGTGTACAAGCACTGGCCGGCGAAGACGGTGACCGAGGCGGACGACCATCTGTTCTGCCTGATCACGATGAACCACCATCCGCTGCACATCAACGACGTGTACGCCCACCAGTCGCAGCAGGGCCGCAACGTCGTCGTCGGGCCGCTCGTGTACTCGCTCGCGCTAGGGATGAGCGTTTCTGACGTCAGCGGCAAGGCGATCGCGAACCTTGCGACCGAGGAGCTCAGCCACCCGGCGCCGGTGTTCCACGGCGACACGCTGTTCGTCGAGTCGGAAGTACTTGAAGTCAAGCCTTCGCGCTCAAAGCCGGACCGTGGGACCGTCAAGGTCCACACCCGCGTGCTCAACCAGGACGGGGTCCTGGTCGCCGAGTTCAAGCGTGTCGTGCTGGTGCCCCGGAAGTATCCGGGCGACGGCGCCGGGCCGGCCCAGCAGGCCGAGTCGAACGTCGAATAACGGACGATCCTGGGGTCATTTGCCGCCCCGCCCGGGTAGGCTTGATCTGGCCACCGAACATTAGGAGTAGCTAAACCACATGGCCCATACAGCTCCGAAGCACCAAGCCCGTTCCAACCATGCCGGCCTTGAGGCGTGGGTGGAGGAGGTAGCCGAGCTGACGCAGCCGGACGGAATTCACTGGTGCGACGGATCGTCCGAAGAGTTCGACCAGTTCGCGCAGACGCTGCTCGATGCCGGGGCTTTTCGGCGGCTGTCGGATGCGAAGCGGCCCAACTCCTACCTCTGTCTGTCGGACCCTGCCGACGTGGCGCGGGTCGAGGACAGGACGTTCATCTGCTCGGCGAAGGAGTCCGACGCCGGCCCCACCAACAACTGGCGAGACCCGGCCGAAATGCGGGAGTCGCTCAAGGAGCTGTTCGCCGGCTCGATGCGCGGCCGGACGATGTACGTGGTGCCGTTCTCGATGGGCCCGCTCGGTTCGCCGATCTCCTACATCGGTGTGCAGCTGACCGACTCGCCGTACGTGGCGGCGTCGATGGCAGTCATGACCCGGATGGGCCAGGACGCGCTCGACGTGCTCGGCGAGGACGGCGACTTCGTCCCGTGCCTGCACTCGGTGGGCGCGCCGCTCGCCGAGGGGCAGGAGGATGTGCCGTGGCCGTGTAACGCGGACAACAAGTACATCGTCCATTTCCCGGAGACGCGCGAGATCTGGTCGTTCGGCTCGGGTTACGGCGGTAACGCGCTGCTCGGCAAGAAGTGCTTTGCGCTGCGGATCGCCTCGGCGATGGCGCGCGAGGAGGGGTGGCTCGCCGAGCACATGCTGATCCTCAAGCTGACGTCGCCCGAGGGCGAGAGCAAGTACATCGCCGGCGCGTTCCCGAGCGCGTGCGGCAAGACCAACCTCGCGATGGTGATCCCGACGCTCCCGGGCTGGACGGTCGAGACGATCGGGGATGACATCGCGTGGATGAAGTTCGGTGCCGACGGCCGGCTGTACGCGGTCAACCCCGAGGCGGGCTTCTTCGGCGTCGCGCCGGGTACCAGCGAGCAGACGAACCCGAACGCGCTGAAGATGCTCGCGCACGACACCGTCTTCACCAACTGCGCGCTGACCGATGGTGGCGACATCTGGTGGGAGGGGATGACCTCCGAGCCGCCGTCGCACCTGACCGACTGGCGCGGCGGCGACTGGACCCCCGAATCCGATAAGCCGGCCGCCCACCCGAACGCGCGGTTCACGGTGCCGATCGACCAGTGCCCGTCGGTCGCGTCCGAGTGGGACGACCCGGCGGGCGTGCCGATCGACGTGATGCTGTTCGGCGGTCGCCGGGCGACGGTGGTGCCGCTCGTGTACGAGGCGCGCGACTGGGAGCACGGCGTGTTCCTCGGCTCGACGATGGCCTCGGAGAAGACCGCCGCGGCGGCCGGGAACGTCGGCGAGCTGCGGTTCGACCCGATGGCGATGCTCCCGTTCTGCGGCTACAACATGGCCGACTACTTCGCCCACTGGCTCGAGATCGGCCGCCACAAGGGCGCGAAGCTGCCGCAGATCTTCTACGTCAACTGGTTCCGCAAGGACGACGACGGCAAGTTCCTGTGGCCCGGGTTCGGGGAGAATTCCCGTGTCCTGGCGTGGATCTTCCGCCGGACCGAAGGCAAGGCCGACGCCGTCGAGACCCCGATCGGGCTGGTGCCGCCGGCCGGAGACGGCGGGATCGACACATCCGGCCTTGACATCTCCGAGGACGCGATCGCGCAGCTGCTCGAGGTCGATCCCGAGGCGTGGAAGCAGCAGCTCCCGCAGATGCGCGAGCACTACGCCCGGTTCGGCGACCGTCTCCCCGATGAGATGCGCGCGCAGCTAGAGCAGCTCGAGCAACGGCTCGACGCATAGCGCGCACGGCGCTCCGCTCCGCGTTCTAAGCGAGCTCTTCGGCGGGCCACGTACGCTGCGTGCGTGGCTCTTCCGTTCATTCCGTCGGACGCCGGCATGCTGGCGCTACAGGCGGTCGTCGTCGCCGCGCCGCGGCCGGCGCCGGAGATCCCGCTGTTCAAGCGCCTGAGAGGGCCCGCCTGGGCGCTGGTCCCGGTGGCGTCGATTGTCCTCGTCGTGTTCCTGATCCGGTACGCGTCCGATACCGCCACCGGGCTCACCTACCTGGCGCTCGTGGCGGTCCCGCCGCTCGCGGCCGCGGCGCTCGCGTGGGCGATCAGAAGCAGGTTCGCGGTCAGCCGCGAGCGGACGGCCGCGGCGGTGGCGATCACCGCTGGCCTGTTCGCGATCGCGTGGATCTGGCACCAGTCGCTCGCGGGCGGCGCGGCCGCGGCGGTGCTTTCGGCGCTCAGCTGCGTGACGCTGGGCGTGCTCCTGGCGGCGGTGGCACCGCCAGGATGGCTGAAGCTCGGGATCATCGCGATGGCGGCCGCGGACACGTGGCTGGTGGTGTCCGACCTGCTGCAGTCGCCGAACGCGGCGCTCGTCGCCGCTCATCCGGCGGGCAACCTGCCGCAGCTTCAGAGCGAGATCTTCGGGTCGGTGTCGATGGGCTACGGCGACCTGTTCGTGGCGGCGGTTCTCGGCGCGATCCTCGCCTCGAATCGGCGCAAGCAGCTCGAGGCGGCGCTGCTGACGCTCGTCATCTCAGCTGTGTTCGACCTGCTGTTCCTGACCGTGTCCGAGCTGCCGGCGACGGTTCCGGTCGCGCTCGCGCTGATCGTGCTGGAGGTGAGAGACCGGGTTCGGCTTCGGGCCTCACTCGCTCCGCTCCCAGTCAGCGATGAACGCTCCGCTCGCTCGGCCGCTGCCACGGCCCAGCATCCCGCTGGGCCTTAGTGCTGCCCGTCGTCGGTCGCTGCGGGCGGCCGTGATTCCTCGGCGAGCGAGGTGATCGTCAGCGAACCGCGGGCGGCGTCCTCGAGCACCTGCGTCGCCTCCTCGGGCGAGCGGGCGTAGAGCTCGACCAGCACGTGCACGACGATCCGGTCGTCATCGTGCTTGTGGAAGCGGACGTGGGTGAAGAACTCGCGGGTGCCGTGATCGCCGAACGCGGCGTATGACAGCGCGTCGCCGGCCTCGGGCCCCGAGCACGTCTCGACGTCATCGGCGTCGACGGTGACCGTGCACGACGCGACCCACGGGGTGCCGGCGATCATCCGCTCCCAGCGGTCCTCGATCGGCTCGACCCGACCGTTGTGGAAGCCGAGGTGGGGCTGGTCGTGCATGCACTCGAGGCACTGCACGACGGCCTCCTGCATCTCGTCGACGACTTCGCCCCGTTCGCCGCTGTCCGGGTCGATCCGGTGGATCCCCTCGTAGTGGACCTGGACCTCTAGGTTCTGGGACCAGCAGCGATAGCAGCGCAACCAGCTCTTGACCGAAGTTGAGCCCTCCACTCTCTTGATTCTACGATGGCGCTGTGAGCGAGCACCGCGCAGGGCGTCTAATCCGTCGCGGTCGGGATCCAGGTCGTGACGAACGCCGGGATCCGTGCGGCGTGATCCTGGCCGGCGGGGCCGGCACCCGGATCGGAGGATCGAAGGCCGTCGTCAACCTCAACGGCCGTCCGCTGATCTCGTACCCGCTCGATGCGATGTGGCGGGCGCTCGGTCAGGTTGCAATCGTCGCGAAGATCGACACCGAGCTTTCGAGCGTCGCCGGGGCCACGGTCTGGGTCGAGCCGGACGAGCCGCGCCATCCGCTGCTCGGCGTCGTCCACGCACTTGGTCTGGCAGAAGGCCGTCCGGTGCTGGTCTGCCCGGTCGACCTGCCGTTCGTCTCGTCGAGGTTGATCCGGACGATCGTCGACGCCGGGCGGACGCCGGCAGCGGCGGTGATCGCGGCGCACGACGGGCGCACCCAGCCGCTGCTCGGCTGCTACCAACCCGAGGCGCTCGAGCCGTTGACCGCGGCGCTCGAGCGCGAGGTCCCCGTCCGCGAGGCGGTCGCCGCGCTTCGCCCGACCCACTACGAGGTCACGGATGCCGACGAGCTGTTCAACATCAATTCGCCGGACGACCTGCTGCAGGCGGCCGCGATGGTAGACCGACGCCGCCGCGCCGCTAGCCGAACGTGAAGTCGTAGGCGCTCACACCGGGTGGCACCTCGACCGTGAGCGCGTGCTGCTCGGACGACGGCAGCGAGACGAGCGAGTACAGCCGCTGGCCCGTGACCGTGACCGAGCCCCCGTGGACGTCGGCGCCGGCGGCGCGCGCGGAGATCGGCCGGCCGTCGAGCAGCACCCGCACCGACCGGGGCGTGTTGCCCGACGAGGTCAGCACCAGGTACACGTGGGCGGCCTGGAAGCCGGCGGCGATCGACGCGCCGTTCGACACTGCGGTCGCCGCCTCGTCGTTCACCCGCCACGTCCCGTGCAGCCCGAACTCGTTCAGCTGCGGGTTGGAGACGCCGGCGTAGAAGTGGACGCCGCGCTGGAGCGGCTGTGCGAACCCCTGCGACCGCTGGTCGTCGAGATACGTCTCGGGCGTGTTCAGGCCGGCCGACGGCATGATCGCGGTCGCCGTCATCGGCATCGGCAGGCGCGTCGCGCCGGCTTCGTGCAAGAGCTGGCGGACGGCGGCCTCGCTCTGCTTGTAGTCGCCCTCGCCGAATTGCGTGTGGCGGACCTGGCCGCGGGCGTCGACCAGGTACTCCGCCGGCCAATACTGGTTCTGGTACGCGTTCCAGGTTGCGAGGTTGTTGTCCTGGACGACGGGATAGCGGATGCCGTCGACGTGGACGGCCTGCTCGACGTTCGACGCCTCCTGCTCGAACGTGAACTCGGGCGCCTCGACGCCGACGATCTCGAGGCCGTAGGGGTGGTAGGTCGCGTACAGCCCCTTGAGGAACGGCAGCGTCCGGATGCAGTTGATGCACGTGTACGTCCAGAAGTCGACCAGCACGACCTTGCCCCGAAGCCCCGCGATCGTCAGCGGCTGGCCGCCGGCGGTGTTGAACCACCGCTGCGTGTCCGTGAACTCGGGGGCGGACCCGAGGTCGGGAAGCGAGGGGGTGCTCACGCCGGGGATCCCGACGCCGACCGCCGGAGGCATCGGCTTGGTCGCCGCTTCCTTCGCCTGGCGGGCCGCGAAACGCGACGGCGGGCGCAGCGACGCCAGCCGGTTCTGCACGGCACTCGAGTTCTCGAGCGAGCGGGTCGGGTCGACGAGGAACGACGGCAGGCTCGCGTCCTGGGCGAGCGTGTTCTCGAACCGCACATCGAGGTTGAACGCCATCGCGAGCCCGGTCAGGAGCAGCACGGCTCCGAGCGTGCGCTCGACGACGTAGCCCTTCGCGTGCCGGCGGATCGCGCCGACGACCTTGCGACCGCCGAGCGCCCAGAGGAGCAGCACCGCGCTGAGGCCGATCACGTACGCGATCCCGACCGCGATCACGCGGACGCTGGTATTGCCCGAGGCGCTGACCGAGATCACCGCGGCCAGGATCGGACCCGCGCACGGGGCGCAGACGAACCCCAGCGCGCCGCCGACGGCGAGGCCGCTCCAGAACCCGTCGCCGCGCGACTTGGGACCGAAGCGGGCCAGCCGCGACAGTGGCGCCTGGATCCAGGCGGCCCATTGAGGGACGAGCAGCAGCACGCCGAACGCGATCAGCACGATCACCGCGATCGTCCGGGTGGCGCCGGCGGCGAGCCCGATCCCCTTCGTGATCTGGGCGAGCGCGACGATCGCGATCAGGAACGTGATCGCCAGCCCGAGCACGATCCCGAGCGGGCGGCGGCGACCGCCGAGCGCGCTCGCGGACAGCATCGCCGGGAGCACCGGCAGCACACATGGGGTGATCGCCGTCCCCGCTCCGGCGACCAGCGCGAACAGCAAGAGCAGCAGCATCTACCTACATGATGCTGGATGGAGTTATTACGACCCGATTAACCGCCGATTGCGGACATCGTCCGCGGCGGCTGGATGAACCCGGGCTCGCCGACATGGTGCTTGAGCTCCTTCTGCCAGACGGCGTCGCGGATGATCCGCTCCAGCTCGTCGTCGTCGGCGCCGGCGCGCAACGGCCCGCGCAGGTCGGTCTCGCCAAGCGAGAACAGACACGTCCGCAGCCGTCCGTCGGCCGTCAGCCGGATCCGGTTGCAGTCCCCGCAGAACGGCTCGGATACAGGGTTGATGAACCCGATCTTGCCGCGGCCGTCGGCGAACCGGTAGACGTTCGCGGTCGCGCTCGGCTCGCGGGGCTCGGGCTCGAGCGGGTAGAGCGCGCCGATCGCCTCGCGGATCTCCTCGCCCGTCAACACCTGGTCCTCGGTCCAGGCGTGGTCGGCGTCGAGCGGCATGAACTCGATGAACCTGACCTCGTACGGATGGCGGCGCGCGAACTCGGCGAACGGGAGTACCTCGTCCTCGGTGAACCCGCGGATCGCGACCGCGTTGATCTTGATCGGATGAGCCTCAGGGAACGTGGCGAGCCGCTCGAGTCCGCTCAGCACTTGCGGCAGCGCGTCGCGACGGGTCAGCTCGTAGAAGCGGTCGCGCTGCAGCGAGTCGATCGAGACGTTGAAACGGTCGACACCGGCCCGCACGAGCGCCTCGGCGTCGCGGTCGAGCAGGAAGCCGTTGGTCGTCACCGAGACCTCCGCCACGTCCTCGATCTCGGTGAGCATTCCGACCAGCCGCGGGAACTCCCGCCGGACGAGCGGCTCTCCGCCGGTCAGCCGGATCTCGCCTACACCCATCGACGCCACCAGCGCGACCAGCCGGGCGATCTCCTCGAAGTGGAGGATCTCGTCGCGCTCGAGCCACGGCAGGCCCTCCGCCGGCATGCAGTACTGGCAGCGGAAGTTGCACCGGTCGGTGACCGACACGCGCAGATCGCCGATCAACCGGCCGTGCCCGTCGCGCAGAGGCTCGCGCATCATTGTTAAAGGCTAGCCGGTCGCGATCAGGCCAAACGCGACCATGTCGAGCTGGGCGCCCTTGCCGCGCATGAACGAGCGCAGCACCGCCTCGCGGGTGAACCCCGCCCGCTCGGCCACGTGTTGCGACGCCGGGTTGCCGGTCGCGGCGTACAGGTCGACCCGCTCGATCCCGAGCGAGCCG
Source organism: uncultured Solirubrobacterales bacterium (assembly GCA_963788565.1). Classification (GTDB taxonomy): domain Bacteria; phylum Actinomycetota; class Thermoleophilia; order Solirubrobacterales; family Solirubrobacteraceae; genus Palsa-465. Next base: position 36,107 of record CAWBHJ010000008.1, read on the forward strand.
AACGCCCACTCGCAGATCAGGCGGACGGCGCGGGTGGCGTGGCCGGCGCCGCGGGCGTCCCGGGCGAGGAAGTAGCCGACCTCGGCGCGGAGGTGCTCCCAGGCGATCCGGACCAGCGAGATCGACCCGACTAACTCCGCATGCGGGTGAGACACGATCGCGTACGGCGCCATCGTGCCGGCGCGGATCGCGTCGTGACGGCGGAGCAGGTACAGACGGGCGTCGGCCTCGCTGTAGGCCCGCGGAACGGTCGTCCAGCGAACGATCTCGTCGTCGCGGCAGATCCGGGCGAGGTCGCTGACGTCGGACTTCCGCCACGGGCGGAGCGCGGTCGGCCCGTCGACGAGTGGCTCGGCCGGGAGCGACAGGGCGCTCACGGGCGACCCTCCGCGTGATGCTCGAGCGCGTCGAGCAGCGCCGGCACGTCCAGCGCCGGGTCCTGCTCGTCGAGCCAGCGCTCGGCGGCGCGTCGGCCGCCCAGCGCCCGCAGGCCGCGGTCGCCGTGCTCGGCGGCGAAGTCCGCGAGCGCGTGGAGCCTCCTCGCCCGCAGCCGCCGCGCCGGCAGGTCGAGCCGGGCGCGGTGGGCGTCGAGCGCGTCGGCGAGCTCGGCGATCCCGGCCGGCGGCGGGACAGACGACACCGGCACCACGGCCGTATCGGATGACCCCAGCGCCCGCAGCGATGCCTGTAGGTCGGCGACGGCCCGGCTCGCGACCGGCCCGAGGTCGGACTTGGTCACCACCAGCACGTCCGGGATCTCCATGATCCCGGCCTTCAAGAACTGGAGCACGTCGCCGGAGGCGGGCTGGATGACGACCGCGACCGTGTCCGCGACGTCGGCGACTTCGGTTTCCGACTGCCCGACGCCGACCGTCTCGATCACGACGACGTCGAACGCGGCCGACAGCGCGGCGGCGGCCGCACGGGTCGCCGGTGCGAGGCCGCCGACCCGGTCGCCGGCTGCGGTCGAGCGGATGAACACGCCCGGATCGGCTGGGTCGACCTCGATCCTCGCGCGGTCGCCGAGCAGCGCGCCACCGGAGCGCTTCGAGGTCGGGTCGACGGCGAGCATCGCGACCGTCAGGCCCCGTGCACGCCATTCGGCCGCGAGTCGCGAGAGCAGCGAGGACTTGCCGACCCCTGGCGGGCCGGTGATGCCGACGACGTGCCCGGGCGCCTCGCCACCGAGCGCGGCGGGGGAGACCGAGGCCAGCAGCTCCGAGGCCTGCTCGCGAGCCGTCGCGGTGCGGCTTTCGAGCAGGTTCAGCACCGCCGGCGCTACCGAGATCTCGCGCTCGCGCAGGCGCGCGCCGAGCTCGGCTCCATCCGGAGCGCTTGCGCTCAAGCGGGCGTCGGGACGTCGATTCCGTTGCGCTCTGCGACGAGCCCCACGATGTCCCGCATCATCCGGTTCAGGTCCCAGTCCTTGGGCGTGTAGACGGCGGCGACGCCCAGCTCCCGGAGCGCGTCGGCGTCCGCTTCGGGGATGATCCCGCCGAGGACGACCGGGACGTCGCCGGCGCCGGCGGCCCGCATCGCCTCGAGCACGGAGGGGACCAGCTCGAGGTGCGAGCCGGACAGGATCGAGAGCCCGACCACGTGCACGCCCTCCTGGGCGGCGGAGGTCGCGATCTGTGACGGCGATAGCCGGATCCCCTCGTAGACCACGTCCATGCCAGCGTCGCGGGCGCGGACCGCGATCTGCTCGGCGCCGTTGGAGTGGCCGTCGAGTCCTGGTTTCCCAACCAGGAACTTGAGCCGGCGGCCGAGGCCGTCGCTGACCCGCTCGACCTCGTCGCGGACCTCGGCCAAGTCCTCGCTGGTAACCGCCGCGGCCGCGACGACTCCGGTCGGCCCCCGGTACTCGCCGAACACGTCGCGGAGCGTCTGCGACCACTCGCCGGTGGTCGCCCCCGCGCGGGCTGCAGCGATCGTCGCGGGCATGATGTTCTCGTCCTCGGCGCGCGCGACCCGCGCGAGCTCGGCGAGCGCCTCGTCGACCGCGGCCTGATCGCGCTCGGCGCGCCAGCGCTCCAGCGCCGCCCGCTGCTCGGCCTCAACCTGCGGATCGACCACCAGGATCCCGCCGTCGGCGTCGGCGGTCAGCGGGGAGGGCTCGCTCGAGGTGAAGCGGTTCATCCCGACCACGACCTGGTCGCCCGCCTCGATCCGGCGCCACCGCTCGCGATGTGACTCGACCAGCGACGCCTTCATGTAGTCGACGGCCTGGACCGCTCCTCCGTGCTCCGCGACGCGCTCCATCTCGGCCCGCGCGCCGTCGACCAGCTCGGCCACCAGCCCGTCCATCACCTTCGAGCCCTCGAACACGTCGGGGTAGTCGAGCAGGTCGGTCTCGTATGCCAGGATCTGCTGCAGCCGCAGCGACCACTGCTGATCCCAGGGCCGCGGCAGCCCGAGCGCCTCATTCCATGCCGGCAGCTGGATCGCGCGGGCGCGCGCGCTCCGTCCCAGCGTGACCGCCAGCGCCTCGAGCGCGATCCTGTAGACGTTGTTCTCGGGCTGCATCTCGGTCAGTCCCAGCGAGTTGACCTGGACGCCGTAGCGGAACCGCCGGTTCTTCGGGTCCTCGACGCCGTAGCGGGTGCGACCGAGCTCGTCCCACAGCTCGCTCATCGCCCGCAGCTTCGCGTGCTCCTCGACGAACCGGACGCCGGCGTTGACGAAAAACGAGATCCGGCCGAAGACGCTGCCCATCAGCTCCCGGTCGACGCGCTCGCGCACGGCGTCGAGCACCGCGATCGCGTTGCTCATCGCGTACGCGATCTCCTGCACGGGCGTCGCTCCTGCCTCCTGGAGGTGGTAGGAGCAGATGTTGATCGGGTTCCACTTCGGGATGTGCTCGACCGTGTACGCGATCGTGTCGGCGATCAGCCGCATGCTCGGTCCGGGCGGGAACGCGTAGGTACCCCGACTCAGATATTCCTTGAGGATGTCGTTCTGGGTCGTGCCCTGGAGCTGCTGCTCGGCGACCCCCTGCTCCTCGGCGGTGACGACGTACAGGGCGAGCAGCCACGCGGCGGTCGCGTTGATCGTCATCGACGTGTTCATCTGGTCCAGCGGGATCTGGTCCAGCAGCGCGCTCATGTCGCCGCGGTGGGCGATCGAGACTCCGACCTTGCCGACCTCGCCGCGCGCCAGCTCGTGGTCGGGGTCGTACCCCGTCTGCGTGGGCAGGTCGAAAGCGACCGACAGGCCCGTCTGGCCCTTCTCGAGATTGCCGCGGTAGAGCTCGTTTGAGCGCCTGGCGTCGGAATGGCCGGCGTAGGTGCGCATCAGCCACGGCCGGTCGCGCTCGGGGAGGCGGGGGGAGGGTGTGTCCGGCATGTTCGCCATTCTATGGACGAGCGTTCGACCGTCGCATCGCTCGGGTAACGTGTCGTTATGCCCGATCAAAGCACCGCCGCCACCGAGCACTCCCTGATTCAGGAGATAACGGCGCCCTTGGCGAGGCTCCCCGAAGACCCCATACCGGACGTTGCCGACGTCGACTTTCCGACCGCGTTGCGCGGCTACGACCGGCTTGCTGTCGACGCATACGTGCGCAAGACGAGCCAGCTGGTCGCGGAGCTCCAGGCCACGCGGTCGCCGGAGGCCGCAGTACGCCGCGCGCTCGCGCGGGTCGGCGAGGAAGTCTCCGGGATCCTCCAGCGCGCCCACGAGACCGCCAACGAGATCACCGCCCAGTCGCGCAGCGAGGCCGAGGAGCGCCTCCAGAGCGCGCGCCGGGAGGCTGAGGAGATCGTCTCGGGCGCCCGCGCGCGGGTGACCGACCTCGACTCGGAGACCGACCGGATCTGGGGCGAGCGCCACCGGATCGTCGAAGACGCCCGGGAGCTCGCCAGCCAGCTGCTGGCGCTCGCCGACTCGGCCGCCGAGCGGTTCCCAGCCGCTACCGAGGAGACGCCCGTCGCCAAGCCCGAGCAGCCGGCGACGCTCGACCACTGGGAGGAGGAGCGCGAGGACGTCGAGCGCTGGGAGGAAGGCGAGGAGCACGAGCAGGAGCAGGACGTCGAGGACGAGGCGGGGAAGACGCGAGCGATGCGCCCTGTGGTCCCCGAAGACGCCGAGCAGGGGTCCGGACCGGCGAAGCCGCCGGCCGACGGGACCGAGGAGACCCGCAGGCTCGAGTAGGCTCGCGAACCCGTGTCCGGCCGCCTGATCGACGTAAAGCATCTGGGGCGCGAGCGGGTGATCGGGTGCTTCGAGCTCGATGGCGTGCTCGTCGACCCGGGGCCGGCATCGTGCCTCGACACGCTGCTCGCGGAGCTCGGCGAGCAGCGGCCGCGGGCGCTGCTCCTGACCCACATCCACCTCGATCACGCGGGCGCGACCGGCGCTCTGGTCGAGCGGTGGCCGGACCTCGAGGTGTTCGTCCATGAGCGCGGGGCGCCGCACCTGATCGACCCGTCGAAGCTGCTCGGCAGCGCCCGGCGGCTGTACGGCGCGGACATGGACCGGCTCTGGGGCGAGATGACGCCCGTCCCGGAGCGCAACCTGCGCGTCCTGAAGGGCGGTGAGCGCGTGCTCAACGGCGCCTTCGAGGTCGCCTACACGCCGGGGCACGCCTCCCACCACGTCAGCTACCTCCACGGCGCGACCGCGTTCGTCGGCGATACGGGAGGAGTTCGGATCCGTGAGGACGGGCTGACGGTCCCGCCGACTCCGCCTCCGGACATCGACCTCGATGCCTGGCACGAGTCGATCGAGCGGATCAGGGCGTGGGGGCCGGAGCGGATGGTTGTGACGCACTTCGGCGTCTACGGGGACGTCGACGCGCAGCTGGACGAGCTCGGACGCCGCCTCGACGAGCGGGCTCAGCGCGTGCGTGAGCTGGATCGCAACGCGTTCATCGCGTCGATCGAGGAGGAGATCGCGGACGGCGCCGACGCCGAGATCCGCCCCGCCTACATCCAGGCGGCGGCCCCGAATCAGATGCACGCGGGGCTCGAGCGGTTCTGGCGAAAGCGCGCCGAACGCGCGTCTTGCGCCCGCTGAGCCTGGGTATCCTGACCCCGGATGTCACAAACGGTCGAGCTTCCGCGGGTGGGAGGACCCGGGAGCGGCACCGGCGGCGCGTGGCGTGTGATCGTCCTCAACGACGAGTTCAACACGTTCGATCACGTCGCCGAGACGCTCGCCAGCGTGATCCCCGGGATCACGCTGGCCGACGGCTACCGATTCGCCGACAAGATCCACAACACGGGCCAGGCGATCGTGTGGTCGGGCCCGCGCGAGGACGCCCAGCAGTACTGGGAGCGCCTCGACTCGGCGGGCCTGACGATGGCCCCGCTCGAGTCAGCGTGACCCAGCACGATGCTGGGTCGTCGCGGTCTCGCAGGCCTAGGCCTGGCCGGTCAGCGGCTTGGGGGTCGGGCGCTTGCTCGGGAGGGCCTTGGCGAGCTGGCGCTCGGGGCTGACGCGGACGACGTTCCACACGAGCCCGACCTTCTCGAACAGCGAGATCAGCAGCCCGGTGGGGTCGGTGAGCCGCTCCCACCTGCGGAGGCCGTGGAACGCGGAGGTCGGGAACGCGTGGTGGTTGTGGTGCCAGGACTCGCCCATCGACAGCGGCGCCAGCCAGAAGACGTTGCGCGACTCGTCCTCGATTTCGAACCGCTTGCGGCCGAAGAAGTGGCAGATCGAGTTGATCGACCAGGTGACGTGGTGAAGCAGGAACACGCGGACGAGGCCGCCCCACAGCAGCGCGGTGAGCGCAGCGGTGAAGCCGCCGCCGATGACCCAGCCGAGCGCGAACGGGATCGCGAAGCTGAGCGCGACCCACAGCCCGAACAGCTTGTCGATCACCCGCAGAGCCCGGTCCTTGACGAGGTCTCCGGCGAACCGCTGGCGGTCGGCCGTGCCGACGGTTTCGAACAGCCAGCCGATGTGGGCGTGCCACAGGCCCTTGACTCCGCCCCAGAAGCCAGGGCCGCTCAGGTGCGGGGAGTGCGGGTCGCCCTGCTGGTCGGTGAACGCGTGGTGCTTACGGTGATCAGCGACCCAGGTGATCACCGAACCCTCGACGGCCATCGAGCCGAGCACCGCGATCACGGCCTTGAATGTCCGCGAGGATTCGAACGCGCGGTGGGTGAACATCCGGTGGTAACCGAGGGTCACGCCGAGGCAGGTGATCACGTACGTGCTGACCAGCAGGGCCAGCTCGAGCGGCCCGATCGCCTCGTTCCAGAGCAGCACGATCGCGACGATCAGCCCGACCAGTGGGAGCGGCACGCCGATCAGGTTGATGATCTTGTGCGGCAGCGTCATCACGGGAGGCTTAGCGGGGCTTTCGGCGAGCGTTGTCATCAGCTTGCAACCTCGGGCACTGGCTCCGGTTCCGGCTCCGGCGCGGGCTCGGGAGCGAGCGGCACCTGCGGGCCGAGGGCGCCCGCCGCGATCTCGTCATGCCACACGTACAGGACCTGCACCTGGTAGTGACCGGAGTGGCGGCGCCGGAACTCGATCATCTCGGGTCCCTCCCAGTAGCGGTACCAGTCGGCCTTCGACTCGAACCAGGCCATCTGCACGATCTTGTAGTGATCGTCCTGGGAGACGTGGACGCTGTACTGGGTGGCGCCGTACCGCATCGCGATCGGCGCGACGGCCGCGACCTGCCGGGCGAGCGAGCCCTCCCGGAAGCCCGTCGCGTACCAGGGAATGTGGACGACCCCGCCCACGGCTAGTGGACCCGTCCGCAAGTATCGGCGGATTCGAGCGGCCCCTGAGGACGCCTGGCGGCGTCCTCGCTCGCTCGCGTGCCTACAGGCACGCCACGCTCGCTGCGTCCTGGCCAGTCGCCCTCAGTGACCACTCTCGGTCCACCGATACTCACGGACGCGCCCACTAGGCCCCGACCTCGGCGTAGATCGCGCCCGGTCCTTCGGCGTTCTTGCCGAGACCGGTCTCGGTCGCGCCGACCAGGATCGCGATCTTGCCCAGGTGCTTGTTCTCGAGCATTAGCTGGTGGGCCTCGGGTACGCCTTCAAAGCCCATCGTACGCCACAGGACCGGCTGGATCAGTCCCTGCTCGATCAGCTCGTTGGCCTTCATCGACTCATACGCGTTGGCGAAGTGCGAGCCGAGGATCTCCTTCTGGCGCATCCACAGGTAGCGGACGTCGAAGTCGAGGTTGTAGCCGGTCGTGCCCGCGCAGATGACCACCTTCCCGAACGGCTTGACGACGAACACGGACGTCGGGAACGTCGCCTTGCCGACGTGCTCGAAGACGATGTCGGGGGCGGTGCCGAGAATCTCGCGGACCGCCTTCGAGAATCGGCGTGACTCCTGAAAGCGGGCCTTCTCTTCCTCGGGCGTCTCGCCGCCCTTGCGCATCATCCCCGCGAAGTCGTTGCGGTTGATGTAGCCCGACGCGCCGAGCTGCATCACGAGCTTGCCCTTCTGCTCGGAGGAGACGACCCCGACGGACTCGGCGCCGGAGGCCTTGCACAGCTGCGTCGCGAACACGCCGAGGCCGCCGGCCGCGCCCCACACCAGCACGCGATCGCCGGCCTGGAGCTTGCAACGGTCGATCAGCATCCGGTAGGCGGTGAAGTAGACGAGTCCGTAGGACGCCGCCTCCTCCCAGGTCAAGTTCTGGGGGCGCGGCAGCAGCTGCTGAGCCTGGACCTTCGTGAACTGGGCGAATGAGCCCCACGTCGTCTCGTAGCCCCAGATCCGCTGCGACGGGGCCGCAAGCGGGTCGAGCCCGTGGACCTCGGGGTCCTCGTACGAGGCCTGGTTGCAATGGATCACGACCTCGTCGCCCGGCTTCCAGCGGGTCACGCCGGCACCGACCTTCCAGACGACGCCGGACGCGTCCGAGCCGCCGATGTGGTGACCGTACTCGGGGTGGTCGCCGTACCCGAATACGGACACCGGCTTGCCCTGCGCAGCCCACACGTTGTTGAAGTTGACGCCCGCCGCCATCACGCGCACGATCACCTCGAACGCGCCGGGCTCCGGCACCTCGATCTCCTCGAGCTGGAAAGCGTCCATCGGCTCGCCCTCGCGCTCCTGGCGGATCACCCACGCGGACATCGTCCGCGGGAGCTCGCCTGGCTCGGTCTCGACGTTCGCGACTTGGCTCAGATCAACGGCCAATTGGAATGCACCTTCCTGGACTCGGGGGCACGGGTCTGCGGGGCCGGATCGTACCCGTGCTGCAGCGGGGGTGCGCCTTTGAGTCTGTCTGGGCGTTCAGGCCACGAGCTCGGCGGCGGGCGTGGTCTCCCGCGAGACCTGCGGCTCGGCGACCGGCACCGCGGATGCCTTCTTCTTGCGCTCGATCAGCAGCGCCGCGAACACGGCGCCGACGGCCGCGGCGGTCGCGCTGACCGTGAGCCCGGTCGTCATGCCTGCGACGAACGCGTCGTTGGTCGCGGCGACAACATGGGGCGTGAAGTGCGCGCCCGGCAGCGTGCCGCCGGAGCCGAGCGAGTTGGCGATCGCGGCGCGGGTCGCGGCGGGAATGTGGGGGAGGCTCGAGTCCAGATGCGAGGCGCCGACCGCGGCGACGATCGCGCCCATCACCGCGACGCCGAAGGTCCCGCCGATCATCCGGCTCATCGACACGGTGCCCGAGGCGACGCCCGCCTTCGTGCGATCGACCGAGTTCATTGCCGCGGTGCTCATCGGCGACATCACGAGCCCCATCCCGATGCCCATCAGGATGAAGCCCGGCAACAGCAGCCCGTACCCCGAGTGGGTCGTAATCCCGGTCTGGATGAACAACGCGCCGGAGACGATCAAGAGGCCGGCGACGATCAGCGGTCGCGGCCCGATCCGGTCCGACAGGCGACCCGCGATCGGCCCGGCGAAGATGATCAGGACCGTCGAGGGCAGGAACCGCACGCCCGCCTGCAGCGGCGTGTAGTGCAGCACGTTCTGCATGTACAGCGTCAGGAAGAAGAACTGCGAGAACATCGCGAACGTGACCAGGAACGCGACCACGTTCGCGCCCAGGAACGAGCGCGAGCGGAAGAAGCTGAAGTTGACGATCGGCGCGCGCGAGCGCAGCTCGATCTGCACGAACACGATCAGCCCGACCGCCGCGAATGCGAACAGACCGATGATCCGCCCCGATCCCCAGCCCCATGCGTTGCCCTCGATCAGTGCGAGCACGAGCGCGGTGAGGCTCAGCGTCAGCGTCACGATCCCCGGGTAGTCGACGGTCCGGTCGACGGTGTGGTCGCGGGTCTCGCGGGTTGCGAACAGCGTCACTACCACTGCGATCGCGGCGATCGGCGGATTGATGAAGAAGATCGCGCGCCAGCTGACCGACTGGGTCAGAAAGCCGCCGAGCACCGGTCCGATCGCGAGCGCCATCGCGCTGACGCCCGCCCACGTGCCGATCGCCATCCCGCGCTGCTCGGCCGGGAACGCCTGCGTGATGATCGACAGCGTCGCCGGCATCATGAACGCGGCGCCGACCCCCTGGACCGCGCGGAACGTGACGAGCATCGCCTCGTTGGCCGCGAAGCCGATCACCAGGCTCGAGAGCCCGAACACGACGACCCCGAACAGGAACATCCTGCGACGGCCGAAGATGTCGCCGAGCCGTCCGCCGGTGACCATCAGCACGGCGAGGGTCAGCGTGTAGGCGTTGATCGTCCACTCGAGCCCCGACAGCGACGCGTGCAGATCGCGCTGGATCGAGGGAAGCGCGACGTTCACGACGGTGTTGTCGAGCATCAGCATGAACAGCGCGAAGCACATCGCGCCGAGCGTCCACCAGCGGCGGTTCTCGTCGGTCACCAGCCGGTGGCGGTGGGCGAGGATCCGGTCGGTCACGGGGCCAGCTCCGGCCTGCAGTCGGCGACCTCGGACCGCTTGAGCAGCTCCTCGAGCGCGGTCGAGAGGGCCTGGCGTTCGGAGTCGGTCAGTCCCCGGGTGAACTCCTCGAGGCCGCTGAGGCGAGCGGCGTTGATCCGTCGGATCACGGCCCTCGCGCTCTCGGTGACCCGGACGCGCTTCATCCGCCGGTCGTCAGAATCCTCGCGCCGCTCGACGAACCCGCGGCGGACCAGGTCATCGACCATCCGGCTCGCAGCCGGCAGCGAAACGTGGACCGCCTCGGCCGCCTGCTTGAGCGTGAGCTCGTCGTCGGCGTCGCCGAGGTAGTGCAGCAGCTTGATCTGGGTGAACGACAGGTCCAGCGCCCCGACCGCCTCGAACAGATCCGAGTTGCAGTTCTTGTGGATGTGGACGACGAGCGCAAAGAGGTCGGCGGCCAATGCTTGCTCTGAGGTCACAGTTGCTTGCACGCACGCAAGTATTGCAGGAACGTCAAGGATTTGTGGCGCGGGCTCGGAGGGCGCGGCTGGCCGCAGCGCGGCGTGGCGCGGGCGCAGCGCGGCGTGGCGCGGGCGCAGCGCGTGCGTGGCGTGGGCGCGGGCGCGGAGGTCGCCCGGACTAGGGCTGCAGCAGCTCGTTGCTACCGCTCGGGCGCGGATTCCCGACCCGCAGCAGCGCGGGCTTGACGCCGCTCGGAAGCGCGGCGGATGCCTCGGTGGAGGCGTTGGGAGCGATGCCGACGGTGTAGGCGCCGGGGTGGTTCAGATTGACCGTGAGCTGCGTGGTCGCCTGCGGATTGATCGGTCCGGTGTCAGCGATCGGCTGCGCGGCGGAGGTGCCCGCGGGCAGGATTGTGAGCGACTCGGCGGTGCGCGCCTGGTTGGTGACGATCAGGATGACGGGGCCGGCGCCGACCTGGCTCGGCGACACGGACACGCTCGCGTTGTTGATGTAGACGGTCAGGTTGACCGGGACGGGTGGGGCAGGATGGTTCGCGAAATGGGTGCCGCTGCCGCAGCCCGCAACTCCTACCGTCGCGATGGCGATGATCCCGATCCGCTTGAAGCCCATCCTGAAACCCTCTCCTCTCCGAGAGCAAGAAACCCTAAAGGACCGGATGGTCCGTAGGGGACGAGAATCAGGCTGACTTGGCGATCAGCGTTCTGCGGCGGCGTCCGATCCGCCGCAACTCGCGCTGAAGTTCGTCCCACGACTCGGACTCAACGCGCTCGTACTCGATGCCGCTGAGGTCGCGCAGATTGTCCCTGTAGGCCTTCCATGCCTCCTGCGTTCCCACCTCCAGCTCGCGAAGCCGGTCGACGTCAAAAGCAATCGTGGTCACCCTCAGGACTCCTTCCTTGTCGCCATTGGCGCGAGGTTACCCACGAAGCCGGTCGGCGAGACACGGATTTTTCCGCAACGTCAATTGCGTTTCGTCCGACCCGAGGGGTATCACGCGAGGCTTGCAACTTCTCGACCATCCGATCGCCACCAGCGAGTTTCTCGTCGTCGACACGGAGACCAACGGGCTTGCCGGCGACGCCTGCGTGATGATCGAGGTCGGAACCGTGCTCGTTGGTGGCGGCGAGCTCCATGACCGCTGGAGCTCGCTCGTGCGCGCCGGCGTCAGCCTCCGGCGCGGGATCAAGCGGCTCACCGGCATAAACCAGGCGATGCTCGACAACGCGCCCGAGCTCGAGGGCGTCGTCCCGGCGCTCGCCGAGCGAATGCGCGGGCGCGTGCTGGTAGCGCACAACGCGGCGTTCGACCGCCGGGTGCTGCGCCAGGCGTTCGACCGGGTCGGCGTCGAGTGGCCGGGGCAGCCGGTTCTGTGCACGGCGGCGCTCGCGCGGGTGCTGCTGCCACTCCAGCGCGAGCGCCGGCTCGGCGCGCTCGCCGACTCGCTCGGGATCGAGGTCGAGACGGCGCACCGGGCACTGCCGGACGCAGAGACGTGCGCGCAGATCCTGTGCGCGCTGTTCCCGCGGCTATGTGCGAACGCGGCGACCGTCGCGGACGCGGTCGCGCTGCTGCGGCCGCGCCGAGCTCGCCGCGCTCGGCCGCGGCGCCGCGAGCCCACCGCCGGGCGGCTGCCGCAGCTCGACTTCTCGGAGCTCCCGCGCGACCCGGGGGTGTACCTGTTCCGCGACGAGGCCGGCCGCACGCTGTACGTCGGCAAGTCGATCTCGATCCGAAGCCGGGCGCGCGCCCACTTCGCGCCGTCGAGCGGGCCGGCCGACTGGAGCTCGCACGCCTCGGTGGTCGATTACAACCCGACGTGCTCGGAGCTCGGCGCGCTCGTGCTCGAGAACCGGCTGATCAAGGAGCTCGCGCCTCCGGGGAACATCCGGCTGACGAGTGCCGACGACCGGCTCGTCTACATCCGCTGCCGGCTCGACATCCCGTTCCCGATCCTCGAGGTCTCGCCGCAGCCCGCCGCGGGCCACGCGGTTACGATCGGCCCGCTCCGTGGCAGGGCGCTTGCGCGCGAGCTCGTCGAGCAGATCGACTCGCTGTTCGGCCTGCGCCACTGCGGCCGCCGGCTGCCGCGCCGCGACCACCCTTCCGCCTACGGGCAGATGGGCCGCTGCCTGTCTCCGTGCCTCGGCGACCTCGACCCGAATCTCTACCGCCGCCGACTTGACGACGCCCTGCGGCTGTTCCTCGGCGACGGGGCGGCCGGGCTGGTCGACCACGTCGATCGCCAGATGCGCGATGCCGCCGCGGACCAGCGTTACGAGCGGGCGGCATGGCTGCGCCGTCGGCTTGGCCGGCTGCGGGTGATCCTCCGACGGCTCGGGGGCGTGCTCGAGGCGACCCACGCGCGGCCGCGGCTGCTGCTCGCCGCTCACCCGACGGACCGGGCCCGGCGCGACGCGTTCTGGCTCTCGGGGGGACGGTTGATCGACTGGGGAGCGCTGCCGGACTCGGCCGACGCGGTGCACGAGCGGACCGACGCGGCGATCCGGCGAGGCGGCCGCGCCGGCGAGCTCGGAGCGCACGTCCCGCCCGACGAGATCGACGAGGTCAGGATCGTCGCGACGTACCTCGCCTCACACCCCGACGTGGCGCAGCTCGCGCTCGAGCCGGCGCCGGACCGCGACGCCCTCGAGCGGTTCCTGCGAGCGTCAGCTGAAGGGGAGCTCGACCACCTGCGCGGTCAACTGGTCGCCGACCGCGACGGTTGAGCCGGGCTCGGCCTCGCGCCGGACGAGCGCGAGCGCGATCGGTCCGAAGCGGGGGGAGACCGTGGCGCTCGCGACGCGCCCGACCTCTTTGTCGTTGAAGGTGACCGGCGACCCGGGCTCGACCGGGGCCGATGCGCGCAGCCCGCGAAGGAGCCGGTTCGGCCTCCCGCGGTAGTGGAGCCGGGCGACCGTCTCCTGGCCGACGTAGCAGCCCTTTTCGAACGAGACGGCGCGCTCGTTCAGGCCGGCCTCCTGCGGGATCACGCCTTCGTCGAGCTCGACCCCGTAGCGGGGCCGCCCGCGCTCGATCCGCACGCACTCGGCCGTCGCCTCGGATATCTCCTGGGCGCCGGCCTCGAGCAAGGCTCCGTGCAGCTCGTCGGTGCGAGCCGCGTCGCACAGCAGGTCGATCCCGGCGTCGGTCCGGATCGCCCGCGCGGGGATCCCGCTTAGCTTGAGCTCGACGTGCGAGTGCTCCTCGTGCTGGAGCGCGGTCGCGCCGGCGACGGTGGCGGACTCCGGACCGATCAGCGAGATCAGGCCCCGCTCGAGAGTGCGCTTGTGGAGCTGCGCGTCGTAGCCGATCGTGCCCCGGCGAATCATGTTGAACAGGGGCTGCAGCGCCACGCGCTCGGTGTCGAGCAGTAATTCGTCGCCGGCGTCGAGCACCCGCAGGTCGCCGAGCATCTTGCCCTTCGGCGTCAGGAACGCGGCGTAGCAGCCGGTTCCCGGAGTCAGGGCCTCGACGTCGTTGGATACCTGTCCCTGGAGGAACTCCTTGGCCTGTGAGCCGGTCAGCGCGAGCTTGCCGCGCTCGGAGCGGTCGATCAGCCCGGCGCGCTCGCTGACCGCGGCGTATTCGTCGGTTGGGGCGATCGTGGCCACGGTCTCACGATAGCCCGGCTGGGAGGGCGATCTGGGCGATTTCTCGGACATAGACCGAGAAATCGCCCACGGTTGCGAGCTTCGGCCAGGCCGGTCGTCGTGGGCGATTTTGACCGCCAGGCGGTCAAGATCGCCCAGATCGTCGCCCACGCGGCCCGAGTCGTCGCCCCCGCCCCGTCGCCCCCGCCCGCGCGATCCTCGACAAAACCCAAATTTAGGGCTACCATAATTCTCGTGAAGGAGGGACAGGATCTGAAATTCGAGCGCACCAGCGCGATCGAGGACTACGCGAAGGCGATCTACGCGCTCGAGTCGCGTGGCTCCGAGCCCGTCACGACGAACGCACTCGCCGAGCGGCTCGGGGTCACGCCGGCGTCGGCGTCGGGGATGGTCAAGCGGCTCGGTGAGCTCGGGCTCGTGGAGCACCAGCCCTATCACGGCGTGTCGCTGACCGAGGACGGCCGGCGCATCGCGCTGGAGGTGATGCGCCATCACCGGCTGCTCGAGCTGTACCTGGTCAAGAGTCTCGGAGTCCCGTGGGACCGCGTCCACCAAGAGGCGGAGGTGCTCGAGCACGTCCTGTCCGAGGAGCTCGAGGAGCTGATCGCGGCGAAGTTGGGCGACCCGACCGTCGATCCACACGGCGACCCGATCCCGAGCCGCGACCTGACGATCGAGGAGGGGAGCACGGTCAGCCTCCAGTCGCTCGATGCCGGCGCCCGCGGGACGTTCACCCGGGTCTCCGACTCGGACCCCGAGATGCTGCGGTGGCTCGCCGACCGTGGGATCGCGCCGGGCGATCAGCTCGAGGTGATCGACAAGCAGCCGTTCGACGGACCGCTGTTCATCCGGTTCGGCGACAGCGTGCAGGTGCTCGGCGGCGCGCTCGCGAGGGCGATGCGCGTGCAGACGCACCGATGACGCCGCCGCCGCCTCCGCCCCCGATCGTCACGCCGGTCCTCGAAGGCGCCGAGGGTGGCCAGGTCGCGCTCCGCGAGCGCGGTCTCGAGGTCCTCAGCCCGCTCGAGAAGCTGCTGGCACGAGGGCGCCTACGGGCGACGCTCGCGATGCTCGGCCCCGCGTTCGTCGCGGCGGTGGCGTACGTCGACCCCGGCAACTTCGCCACCAACATTCAGGGAGGTGCCAAGTACGGCTTCCTGCTGCTCTGGGTGGTGGTGCTCGCCAACCTGATGGCGATGCTGATCCAGTTCCTGTCGGCGAAGCTCGGGATCGTCACCGACCACAACCTGCCCGAGCTGGTCCGCTCTCGCTACCCGCGAGCCGTCTCGTTCGGGATGTGGATCCAGGCAGAGGTGATGGCGATGTCGACCGACATCGCCGAGTTCCTCGGCGCCGCGCTCGGCTTGAACCTGCTGTTCGGCGTGCCGCTGCTCCCGGCCGGTCTGATCACGGCGGTGATCGCGTTCGGGATCCTCGAGCTTCAGCGGCGCGGGTTCCGGAGGTTCGAGATGGCGATCGCGGCGCTGCTCGGGATCATCTTCGCCGGGTTCGTCTACGAGACGCTGCGGATCAGCCCGCCGGCGCACGACGCGCTGAAGGGCCTGATCCCCGGGCTGGACGGGATCGGCTCGCTGTACCTCGCGGTCGGGATCATCGGCGCGACGGTGATGCCGCACGTGGTCTACCTGCACTCGGCGCTGACCAACGGCCGGGTCCCCGCTCGCAACGACGGCGAGCGCCGGCGGCTGCTGCGGTTCGGGCGCCTCGACGTGATCATCGCCCTCGGGCTCGCGGGGATCGTCAACGTGGCGATGCTCGCAATGGCCGCGACGCTGTTCCACACGCCGGCGCTGTCGGGATTGAACTCGATCCAGCAGGCTCACAGCGAACTCGGAAACCTCGTCGGCGGCGGCGCGGCGCTCGCGTTCGCGGTCGCGCTGCTCGCCTCGGGCACCTCCTCGTCGAGCGTAGGTACATTCGCCGGCCAGGTCGTGATGGCCGGGTTCATCAAAGTACGGATCCCGCTACTCGTCCGCCGTGCGATCACGATGATGCCTGCGCTGATCCTCCTCGCGGCCGGCGTCAATCCGACGACCGCGCTGGTGCTCAGCCAGGTGGTGCTGTCGTTCGGGATCCCGTTCGCCGTGATCCCGCTGGTGATGCTGACCAGCAACCGCAAGGTGATGGGCGTCCACGTGAACCGACTGCCGACGACGCTGATCGCCTGGGCGTGCGCGCTGCTGATCACGTCCCTGAACGTGTTCCTGATCGTGCAGCAGCTCGCCGGGTGACGGTACGCTTGCGGCCGATGGCGCTCGCCGACACTTTCCAGCAGATCGTCGACTCGCTCCCGGACGACTGGACCGACCTCGAGCTCGACCTCCGCATCTTCGACGAGCGCCGGTACATCGAGGCCGCGACGCTGGTCGTCACCTGCAACGCCCAGCCGTACTCGAAGAGCGACTGGCATTGGCGGCTGCTCGTCGCCCACCGGTTCGGCCACGCCGCGTCCGCTTCCGCTGTCCACACCGGGCTGGTGCTGCTCGACGAAGCTGGGATCGAAGGGGAGCTCGCGGTGCGCGATCACCGCACCGGGCGGGTCGAGATCGTGCCCGAGCTGATGTGGGGACGGCCGGAGTCGGTGCGCGAGGAGTTCCGCAAAGCCCGCGCGTTGTAGTGGCGCGGGTCGTCGCGTTCATCCCCGACCTGCTGTTCGGATCGAACGTCCAGGGCGCGCTCGGCGCCGGCGGGCACGAGGTCGAGCTCGTCGGGACGCTCGACGCCGGCGTGGACGCCGACGTGCTCGTCGTCGACCTGACCGCGGAGGCTGTCGCGAGGATCGAACAAGCGAAGGCGGCGCGGCCGCCGGGCGTTCCCGTGCTCGCGTTCTACGCGCATGTCGAGGCGGACGTGAGGCGGCAGGCCGAGGAAGCGGGGTTCGAGCTGGTCGTGCCGCGCTCGCGGATGGCACGCGAGGGGGCGGTGCTCGTCGACCGCCTGTCAGCCTGAGAACGGCTTGGCCGACGCGGCGAGGCCGGGGTCGAATGTCGCGGCCACGTCGGGCCGCCGGTTCACGATTCCGAACCGCACCTCCCACGCCGCCCACCGCGACAGGGTCTGGGGGTCGAGTACCCCGACGCGGCCTCCAGCGCCCGCGAACGCCGGCAGCAGCGCGGCCAGCTGCGCTCGGACGAGCGACGGGTCGAGGCCCTGGACGAGCGACTCGAGGTCGGCCGCGCTCCGCGCCGGATGCACTCGCGTGAAGCCGTAGCCGTCGACGAGCGTCTGGACGAGATCGCGTGCGAGCGCCCGGTCGTGGCTGACCGTCGCGCGGGTCGCGCACACGACAAGCTCGGGGTAGTGCGGCGCGCCGTAGTCGTCGACGCGGAAGTCGTGGAAGCCCGGGCGGCGCTGCTGGAGCGTCACGCCCTCGTCGCTCCAGAAGGCGGTGGCGGCCGCCACGCGCCCCGCGAGCAGGTCGGGTACGGCGTTGAAGCCGATCGTGAGCGTGTGGACGCGGTGGGGTTCGCCGCCGGCACCGGTGACGATCGAATCGAGCACCGCCGTGTCGCTCGGGACGCCCGTGATTCCGACCGTCTGTCCCTGCAGCGCGGTGGGCGTCCGGAAGCGCGGCGCCGCCAGGACGGCGGCGAGCGGGCGCTGGACGATCGCCATGATCCCGACAATGTTTGCGCCGCGCTGGCGGGCGATGGCGAGGTCATGGATGTCGAGGATCGCGAACTTGACGCGCCCGGTCTCGAGCAGCTTGATCGAGTCGGTCGTCGCCGACGGCACGACGACGTGCAGGTTGATTCCGTGGTCGCGGTCGTAGTGGTGGGCGATCGCCGAGTAGATCCCAGCGTGGACGGCGTTCGGGGTGAAGTCGAGGATCAGCGAGACACCCCGCACGTCGCGGGAGCTCGACGACCCGGACGAGCCCGTCGACCCGCACCCGGCCAGCGCCAGCGCGACCAGCAGACCGATCGCACCCGGGCGCGCGCACCGGCCTCCGTAGAATCTGGATCGCGCATGCGCCGCCGCGTCACGTTCAGCCGTAACTACACGCTGTCGCTTTCGCGCACGTGCCGCTGCTACTGCAAGTACTGCGCGTTCGCGACCCACAAGCCGCACCTGTACCCGCCGGACGAGGTGCTGCGGATCCTCGACCACGCGTCGAAGCGCAACGTCAAGGAGCTGCTGGTGCTGACGGGCGAGCTGCCCGAGCACAACCCGGAGGTGGCGGCGCGGCTGCGCGAACACGGGCACGAGGATTTCATCTCTTACGTCGCGTGGACTTGCGAGCGGGCCCTGGAGCGGGGCCTGTTGCCGCACACGAACCTCGGCGTGCTCGACCGCGAGGCGCTCGCGCGGCTCCGCGAGGTGACCGCCTCGCAGGGGCTGATGCTCGAGTCGGTGAACCCGGACCTGGTCGTCCACCAGGGCTCGCCGACCAAGCACCCGGCGCGGCGGATCGAGACGATCGCGGCCGCCGGCGAGCTCCGGATCCCGTTCACGAGCGGGATCCTCGTCGGAATCGGCGAGACCGAGGAGGAACGGGTCGCCGCGCTCGAGCAGCTCGCCGAGTTGCAGGCCGCCCACGGCCACATCCAGGAGGTGATCCTCCAGAACTTCGTCCCCCACCAGAGCTACTACGGCCGCGAGCCAGCGCAGATCGCCGACGCTGCAACGCGCGAGTACTGGGGCACCGGCGTCTGGAGCGGACCGGAGCTCGACGCGCCGACGTGGGCCTCCGAGGTGACGATCGAGGACATGAAGCGGCTCGTCGCCGAGGCGCGCCGGCTGATGCCGGAGGTTGGGATTCAGATCCCGCCGAACCTGTCGGACTGGTGGTCCGAGCTCGTCCGCGCAGGCGCCACCGACCTCGGCGGGCTCAGCGCGAACGGCGACCACATCTCCCCGGAGCACCCGTTCCCGTCGCCGACTGAGATCCGCAAGCGCCTTCGCGCGGACGGCGTCGCGCTCACCGAGCGGCTGTGCGTGTACCCGGAGTACATCGATCCTGAGTGGATCTCGCCCCCGGTGATGGACGTGATCAAGGCCCGCTTCTGGTCGTTCATCCCGCGCCGCGGATCCGGGCGGCGAGGCGAGCTGACCGTCGCCGACGACGTCGCGCCGCGAGCTGTCGAGAAGGGCCGTGAGGGTCTCGCGCTTACGGCCGAGGAGCTGACTGCGCTGTTTGCCGAGCGCCGGCCCGAGGTGATCGAGGAGATGCGGGCGGCCGCCGACGAGCTGCGCGTCGAGCTCGCGGGGGACACGGTCACGTTCGTGGTCAACCGGAACATCAATGTCTCGAACGTATGCGTCGTTGGGTGCGCGTTCTGCGGCTTCGGCCAGTCGCGCCGCTCGCCGGACGCGTACGAGCACTCCGAGGACGAGTTTGCCCGGCGGGTGAACGAGGCGATCGATTTCGGGGCGACCGAGATCTGCATGCAGTCGGGGATCCATCCGGACTGGGGCCTCGAGGACTACGAGAAGTGGCTGCGGTTCGCCAAGCAGGTCGCGCCCGACATCCATCTTCACGCGTACTCGCCGATGGAGGTCTCGCACATGTGCGACGTCAGCGGCCTGCCGCCGCGCGCGGTGTTCGAGCGGCTCCGCGAGGCTGGGCTCGACTCGACGCCGGGAACCGCCGCGGAGGTGCTGCACGACGGTGTGCGCGAGCGGATCAGCCCGAACAAGCTCCCGGTCGCCCGCTGGGTCGAGATCATCGAGGCGTCCCACGCGACCGGGATCCGCTCGACCGTCACCGTGATGTTCGGTCACATCGAGGAGCCGTGGGAGCTCGCCGAGCACATGCGGGTCGTCCGCGAACTGCAGGAGCGGACCGGCGGCTTCACCGAGTTCGTGCCCCTGTCGTTCATCCCGTTCCATACGCTGCTCGGCCGCACGCACGGGATCGAGGAGATCTCCTCGGCCGAGAACCTCAAGCACACGGCCGCATTCCGGCTGGCGCTCGGCAAGACGATCACGAATCTCCAGGCGAGCTGGGTGAAGATGGGGTTGGACGCGGCCACGGAGTCGCTCCGGTGGGGGGTGAACGACCTCGGCGGGACGCTGATGGAGGAGTCGATCAGCCGGATGGCCGGTAGCTACCACGGCGTCAAGCTCGAGCCGGCCGACCTGATCGCCGCCGCGCACAGGGCCCGCCGCCCGGCCGCCGAGCGCACCACGCTGTACGAGATCAGACGGCGATACGAGCCGCCACTGGTAGCGGCATGACCGCCACCGAGCGCCCGGCGCTGTTCGCAGGCGTCGAGCCGCTCGAGGTGTTCGTCGAGCTGCTGTCGGACGTCGATGTCCAGACGTCGTCGACCGAGTTCTACGACCGGATCTGCGAGGCGATCTGCCGGCTGACGACGATGCGGCGGGCGGCGATCTTCATGAACGACTCGACGGGTCGCCGGGTCCGTGCGGTAGGCGCGCACGGGACGTCGTTCGAGCAGCTGTCCGCGCTCAGGCCAACGCTCGTCAACACCCCGATCGCGCAGCGAGCGCTGCTCGAGGACCGTGTCGTCGTCGTGTCCGAGCGGATCGAGGAGGAGGTGCCGCCCGCCTACGCCGAGCTGCTCGGGATCACGACGCTCGTGTGCACGCCGCTGAGCGCGGCCGGCCGCGCCTACGGAGTGATCTGCGCCGATCGTGGCGGTGGCCGGTTCGAGCTCTCAGACGGCGAGCGCCACCTGTTGTGGACGCTCGGAAAGACGACAGCGGTCGTCGCCGCCGCACGGAACGTCACCCGTGAGCAGGAGCGCGCGCGACATCTTTCCGAGCGGCTCGAGCTCGCGCGCGAGGTCCACGAGCGGGTACTGCAGCGCCTGTTCGGCGTCTCGCTCGCGCTCGGCGCCGAGCAGCCGCTCGACAAGGCCGGGCGGGAGCGCTGCCAGGCCGAGATGCACCAGGCGCTCGCGGACCTGCGCCGCGCGCTCGAGCGGCCGCTCGCGCCGCTGCCGCCCGAGACGGCGACGACCCTCGCCGAGGAGCTCGAGCGAGTGCGCAAGTCCCCGGGGATGGATGTGGAGGTCGACTGGCGCGGCGACTTCACCGTCCCCGTCGACCTCGAGCCGCTCGCGCAATCGGTGCTCGCGGAGGCGCTCCGCAACACCGCCAAGCACGCCGAGCCCACCAGGGTCGAGGTCGCGGTCGCGCGGGACACCGACTCGTTCACGCTCGAGGTCCGCAACGACGGAGTCAAAGCCGCTCCGCGGCCGGACGCCCGCAGCGGTATGGGGCTGCGGCTCGCGACATTCGAGGCGGAGCAATATGGAGGAACCGTTGAGGCGGGGCCGTCGGGCGATGGCGCATGGCGAGTGCGGCTCGTCGTCGGCTTGGCGCAGGTGCCTAAGTGACGCCAGCGGCGGCGCGCGAGCAGGTACGCCTGCGCGTGCTCGTCGTCGACGACCACGACGTCGTCCACTGGGGATTCCGCGTGCTGCTCGCCGAGCAGCCCTGGGTCGAGCGGTGCCTGGCCGCAAGGACCGCGGAAGAGGCGCTCACGATGACGAGGACGCTGAAGCCGCACGTCGCGCTCGTCGATCTTTTCCTGGGTCGTGACTACGGCGCCGACTTATCCCGCGAGATTCGAGAGATTTCGCCATCCACACGAGTGCTGCTGATCTCCGGCGCCGGCCGGATGGCGCCCGCGGCGGCGCGGGCGGCGGGCGCCTCCGGGTTCATCTCGAAGGACTCCGATGCCCGCGAGGTCGTTGCGGCGGTGCGGCGGGTGAGCGCCGGACTGACCACGTTCCCGCCGAAGTCCGATCAGCCCGAGCCGGTGCTCACCGAGCGCGAGCGCGAGGTGCTCGACCTGATCGCCGCCGGCTCGACCAACAAAGAGATCGCACAGCGGCTGTTCCTCTCTCCGTATACGGTCAAGGAGCACACGAGCGCCCTGTACCGCAAGCTGGGCGCCCGCAACCGAGCCGAGGCCGTGCAGCTGGCTCAGCGAATAGGTCTCCTTGGGTAGTGTTCCGGCCGTGAGCACCTCCGCTCCATCGTTTGCCGGCCGCCGAGTGCTGATCACCGGCGCCGCTCGGGGCATCGGCGCGGCGTTGGCCGAGCGGCTCGCGTCGCACGGCGCCCGGCTCGCCCTGGTCGGACTCGAGCGCGACAAGCTCGACCAGGTCGCGGCGCGCTGCGGCGAGGGCACCTTCGTCGCCGAGTGCGACGTCTCCGACCAGGAGCAGGTCACCGAGGCGATCGACGCTGCCGCCGAGGCGCTCGGCGGGCTCGACGTGGTCGTCGCCAACGCCGGGATCGCGACCGGCGGGCCGGTCCGGCTGCAGCCTGTCCGCAGCTGGCAGCGGGTGATCGAGATCAACCTGCTCGGCGTGATGTACACCGACCGCGCCGCGCTGCCGCACCTCGAGCGCAGCCGCGGCTACATCTTGAACATCGCCTCCGCGGCGGCCGTGTTCCGCGGCCCGGGGATGAGCGCATACTGCGCGGCGAAGGCGGGCGTCGAGGCGCTCAGCGACTGCCTGCGCGTCGAGGAGGATCCGTACGGCGTCGACGTCGGCTGCGCCTACTTCTTGTTCCTCGACACCGACATGGTCCGCGACGCCGAGCGCGAGATGCCGCGGATGGAGGCGGCGCGGGACAAGATGCCGAAGCTGTTCGGCCAGACCTACCCGCTTGCGCCGGCAATCGACGAGGTCGTGACCGCGATCGCGCAGCGACGCCGCCGGGTCTCCTATCCGAAGTGGGTCCTGCGGCTGCTGCCGCTACGGCAGGCGTTCGCCTCGCGGCTGTTGGAGCGCCAGGCGGCCAAGGAGGTCCCCGAGGCGATCCGCGAGTACGAGCAGAGGATCGCCGAGCAGGGGGAGAGCGCCGCGGCGGCGACCGAGCGCACGCGCGAGCTAGCCGGGATCTGAGACCAGCTCGCCGCGCTTCAGCTTGCCGGTGGAGGTCCGCGGCAGCTCGGCGACGAACTCGATCTCCCGGGGCACCTTGTGGCGGGCCAGCTGGCGGCGGACGTAGGTCTTGAGCTCGTCCTCGGAGGGAGACGCTCCTTCGGCGAGCACCACGCTGGCCGCGAGCCGCTGGCCGAACTGCTCGTCGGGCACGCCGTACACGGCCGCGTCGGCGACCGCCTCGTGCGCGGACAGGAGATGCTCGACCTCCTGAGGGAACACGTTCTCGCCGCCCGACAGGATCATGTCGTCCTCTCGTCCATCGATGAAGAGCCGGCCCTGCGCGTCGAGGTGGCCGAGGTCGCCGGTGCTGAGCATCCCGTTGATCACCTCCTTGCCGCCGCCACCGGTGTAGCCCTCGAACAGCAGCGGGCTGCCGATGAAGATGCGACCGGTCTCGCCGGGCGGCAGCTCCTGGTAGTGCTCGTCGAGGATCTGCAGCTTCACGCCGGCCATCGGCTTGCCGACGGTCCCCGGCGCGGTCCGCAGGTCGGCCGGGGTCGCGAGCGTCCCCGACCCGCTCTCGGTCGACGCGTAGCCGTTGTAGAGGACGTCGCCGAAGCGCCCCATCACCGCCTTCGCGAGCTCCGGCGACAGCGGCGCAGCGCCGCTGAGGACCATCCGTAGCGACGAGGTGTCGTAGCGGTCGCGGCTGTCCTCGGGGAGCGCCATGATCCGGGCGAGCATCGTCGGCACCGCGAGCAGCACGCCGGCCCGGTGACGCTCGACGTCCGAGAGCGCCGACTCGGCGTCGAAGCGGCGTCTGAGCACCACGGGCGAACCGAGTCCGAACGCGGCCATCGTCCCGACCATCCCGAACAGGTGGAACAGCGGTGGCGCGACGACGAACGGCTCGCCCGACCTGGGGACGCGCCGGATCCTGCCGAGGTCGAGCAGGCTCGCGGCCGCCATCGGGGCCAGCGACAGCGGGCGGATCGTGCGGGCGGCCCCCTTCGGCGTCCCCGTCGTCCCGGACGTGAGCATGATCACGCGCCCGGGTGACTCGGGCGCGGGCGCGTCCGGGGCGTGCTCCTCGATCAGCCCCGCGAGCGTGGGCCGTGCCTGCTCGCGCTCGTGCCACGCAACGATCCGGGCGCCGCCGAACCCGGACTCGTCGAACACCCGCTCGAACTCCTCATCGTGGACGGCCGCGGTCACGCCCTCGCGGGCGAGCACCTCTCCGAGCTGCGGCCCCGCGAAGTCGTTGTTGAGCGGCACCAGATCGCAACCCAGCCGCGCCGCCGCGATCGCTGCCAGCAGGAACCCGCGGTGATTGCGGCACATGATCGCCACGCGGTCGCCTGAGGCCAGGCCGTAGCCGGAGGCCAGCGATGCCGCGAGCGACCGCGCCCCGGCGTCGAGCTCATCAAAGCTCAGCTGCCCGAGTTCGTCGATCACTGCTGGGCGATCCGGATACAGCTCCGCCGCCGCGGCCGCCGGGAACGCCGGCGTCGCGCCGAACGACCTGAACGCGAGCAGCGCGCGGGCGAGGCGATCGGGGCGCACGGGGCGGACCGTGCGGGAGGCCGCGACCGAGTCGAGACCGCCAAGCAGCCCCGGCAGCCAATCCTGCGCCGCCTGGGTGTACGCCGCGAGCGCGCGCTCGATTGGCGCCTGCGCGAGCCGGTTTGCCGCCCCGCCGACGCGCGCCCACGCCGGCGCGATCGTCCGCGGGCGCAGCGCGACCGCGCGCGCGACGACGCCCGCGGCCTCTTCGGTGCTCATCCCGGGTACGTAGTTCCAGATGCGGAACGGCCCGAGCATCGGTGAGCGGACGAGCTGCATGTGGATCGAGGTGGTCGTGACGCCGTCGGCCCGGATCTCCGGCGCGACGCCGGTAAGCCACACCTCGAAAGCCGATTTCGACGCGATGTAGGCGCTCCAGCGCAGCGGCGGGAAGTCGACGCCGATCGTCGAGACGTTGACGATGTGTCCGCGCCCCCGCTTGCGCATCGAGGGAAGCAGGCCGAGCAGTAGCCTGACCGGGCCCAGGTAGTTGACGTTGATCGTGCGCTCGAAGTCGTGAAAGCGGTCGTACGACTCCGAGATCCAGCGCCGGATCGAGAGCCCAGCGTTGGAGACCACGACATCGATGTGGTCGTGGTCGTCGAGCAGGCGCGAGACGAGCTCGCCGACCGCCTCGGTGTCGGCGAGGTCGCACGGATATGCGAAGGCGCTCCCGCCCTCGGCGCGGATGTCCTCCGCGATCCGTTCGAGCAGCTCGCCGCGGCGCGCCACGAGCAGCACGGTCGCTCCCGCCGCCGCCAGGCGGCGAGCGCTCGCCTCCCCGACGCCCGATGAGGCACCGGTGATGAGGACCGTCCTGCCGCGAACTGCGCCACGGAGCCTGTCCTCGCCGATACCGGCGCTGGTAGCGCCGAGGAGCAGCCGGACCGGCCGTGGAAGTAGCTCGCTCACTTCCTCCGCATCACGCGCTCGATGACCGGCAGCTTGACCGCGTGAGGCACGTAGCGGGCGGCCAGCATCGCGGCCCGCATCGGCAGCCCCGGCACGACCACGCGGCGCCCGGCCTCGAGCCCGTCGACGCCCGCGCGGGCGACGTCCGGCGCGGAGACCTTCGCCGGGAACGCCTTCTCGAACGAGCGGCCGCCGCCCACCTGCCAGTCGGCGATATCCCAGAACTCCGTCTCGACCGGACCGGGGGCCAGCGCGGTGACGGTCACGCCCTGGCTCGAAACCTCCTGGTGGATCGCCTCCGAGAACGTGAGCACGTACGCCTTCGCCGCCGAGTAGCCGGCGCCGTAGGGGAGGGGCTGCATCGCTGCGGTTGAGGCGACGTTGAGGATCGCGCCTCGCTTGCGGGCGACCATCGCGGGCAGGAACGCCGAGGTCAGCGCGACGACCGCCTCGACCAGCACCTGGACCTGCTCGAGCTCCCGCTTCGGATCAGACTTCGCGAACGGGCCGCCCGTGGCGAAGCCGGCGTTGTTGACGAGGATCTCGACGTCCAACCCGAGCTCGGTGATCCGGCCGGGGATCCGCGAGCGCGAGGCGGGCTTCGAGAGATCGGCCGCGATCGTCTCGGCGCGGATCCCGTGCTTAGCGGACAGCTCCTCGGCGAGCTCGTTCAGCCGCTGCTTTCGGCGAGCGACGAGCACGACGCCGTGACCACGGCGCGCGAGCTCCCTCGCGACCTCGGCGCCGATTCCGGCGGACGCGCCGGTGATCAACGCGGTCGAGCTGGGCGAAGGCTTCGGAAGGCTCATCGCCGCGAAGCCTACCCTCCCCCCGATCGGGGGTAAGTAGGTAACCCCCCTGTACCCACTCGCGGGCGTGCGAGTAAATGCGCCTAGTGGTCCCCTCCGCAGGCACGCTCGCATTCGAGTCGCCCCCGGCGGCGGCTCGCTTCGTCCTCGGCCGCTCGCGCAGCTCTGCTGCGCGTCGCGTCCTGCGTCCTCGCGATCCATCCACCGGTGACGCCTCTCGGTGCGACCGTACCTGCGGGGGGAACCACTAATGGCGCTTACGGCGATCCTGTTCCCAGGCCAGGGCAGCCAGTCGCGCGACATGCGCGAAACGGTCGCGCAGGTCAGGCCGGACCTGCTCGCGGACGTTGTCGCGCTCGTCGGCGAGGACCCGTTCCCGCGGGCCGATGAGGGGACCGGCTACGCGCAGCCCGCGATCTTCTGCGCGAGCCTCGCCGGGTGGGCCGCGCTTGGCAAGCCAGAAGGAGAGTTCATGGCGGGCCACTCGCTCGGCGAGCTCGGCGCGCTGGTCGCCGCCGGCTCCGTGAGCGAGCGCGATGGCCTGCGGCTGGTCGTGCTCCGCGGCCGGCTGATGCAGCGGGCCGGGGTCCAGGACGGGGACGGCGGGATGGTCGCGCTGCTCGGCGCCGGCGCCGCAGAACACGCGGACGCGCTCGCCGAAGCGCACGGGCTCGCGGTCGCGAACGACAACTCCCCGCAGCAGATCGTCCTGTCGGGCCCGCGCTCGGCGCTGCCCGCCGCCGCGACGGCCGCGAAGGAGCTCGGGTTGCGGGCGATCGAACTGCCCGTGACCGGCGCGTTCCACTCTCCGATGATGGAGGCGGCGGTGCCCGAGTTCGCGGCCGCGCTCGAGCGGGTTGAGGTCCACGAGCCGCGGGTCCCCGTGCTCTCCGCCGTGACCGCGCAGCCGTTCGACGACGTCCGCCGGCGCCTGGCCGAGGGACTGCTGAGCCCGGTCCGCTGGCGCGAGACGATGCTCGAGCTGCACCGGCTCGGGGCGGAGCGATTCGTTGAGGTCGGGCCGGGCCGGGTGCTGACCGGCCTCGCCAAGCGGACCCTGTCGGACGTGGAGCTCGTCAATGCTTGACACACCTCGGGTCGAAAGGATCGAGCGCGCGGCGGCCGTGCCGCCGGCGACGCTCCGGCGGGCGGCGTTCCACTCGCTGGCGACCGAGGTCCCGCCGCGGCGACTGTCGAGCGCGGAGCTCGCGAAATCGCTTGGGATCGCCGAGGAGTGGATCCTCTCGCGGACCGGGATCCGCGAGCGGCCGGTCGCCGCGCCCGACGACCGCCTCAGCGACTACGCGGCCCGGGCGGGGGCTCGGGCGCTGGCCCGCGCGGGCGTCGAGCCCGGACAGCTCGACCTGGTGATCGTCGCGACGATGACGCAGGACGAGCTCACGCCGAACACCGCTCCGCTGGTCGCCACCCTGATCGGCGCCGATCGCGCCGGCGCGTTCGACGTCGGGGCCGCGTGCACGGCGTTCCTGTCGGCGCTCTCGGTCGGCGCGGCGCACATCGAGACGGGACGGGCGACGTGGGTGCTCGTCGTCGGAGCGGACTTCATCACGCGGATCCTCGATTGGACCGACCGCAAGTCGGCGCCGCTGTTCGCCGACGGCTGTGGCGCCGCCGTGCTCGGCCCGTCGGAGGACGGACGCGGGTCGATCGGGCCGATCGTGCTGGGCGCCGACGGCTCACAGCCCGAGGCGATCTACGCCGAGCACTCCGACCGGAAGCTGAGGATGGACGGGCAGGTCGTTTACCGCAACGCCGTCAACCGGATGACCGAGGCCACGCTCGAGGCTGTCGCGCGGGCGGGGATGACGCTCGCGGACATCGATCTGTTCGTGTATCACCAGGCGAACGCGCGGATCACGCGAGCCGTCGGCGAGCGGCTCGGGCTGCCGCCCGCCCGCGTCGTCGACTGCATCGAGCGGCTCGGGAACAGTTCCGCAGCGACGCTCCCGCTGGCGCTCTGCGAGGCCGAGCGCGACGGCCGCCTGCGACCCGGGGCGCGCGTGCTGCTCGCGGCGTTCGGAGCCGGGTTCACATGGGGTGGAGGCGTGATCGAGTGGGGCAGCGGCGGTGAGTGAAGGTGTCCGTTCCGTGCTCGTGACCGGGGGATCGCGCGGAATCGGCGCGGCGATCGCCCGCGTGCTCTCGGGCGATGGCTGGGCCGTCGGCGTCAACTACAAATCCGACCGAGACGGCGCGAAGGGCGTCGTATCGGAGATCGAGGCAAACGGCGGACGCGCGGTCGCGCTCGAGGCCGACGTCACCGATCCGGCCGCCCCCGACCTCCTGTTCGGCGCGCTCGAGTCCGAGTACGGTGGGCCAGTCCTGGCGCTGGTCAACAACGCCGGGATCAGCCGCGACGACTTGACGCCGACGCTCGGTGACGAGGACTGGTCGGCGGTGATCGACACCGATCTGACCGCCGCCTTCCGGATGACTCGTCGCGCGCTCGTGCCAATGATGCGCGCCCGCTACGGGCGGATCGTGAATGTGTCGTCGGTGGTCGGCCTCCGCGCGAACCCCGGCCAGTCGAATTACGCCGCCGCCAAGGCGGGGCTGATCGCTTTGACGCGGACCGCCGCCGTCGAAGTCGCCCGCCGCGGAGTTACCGTGAACGCGGTGGCGCCCGGGTGGATCGACACCGACATGACCGCCGAGGTCTCGAAGGATCTGCTCGCGGCCGTCCCCGCCCGGCGGGCCGGCACCCCTGAGGAGGTGGCGGCGTGCGTACGCTTCCTCGTTTCCGATGACGCCGCATACGTCACCGGCGCGGTGCTGAGTGTCGACGGAGGACTCGCGGCGTAGGCCACTGAATACCAACAAGGAGAAGCAATGCCAGCAATTACCACAGAGCAGGTCGAAGGGCGAGTGATCGAGACGCTTGCGAGCTTCGGCCCCGACGCGGACAGCATCACCCGCGAGGCCACGTTCGAGGAGCTCGACATCGACTCGCTCGACCTCGTCGAGCTCGCCCAGATCGTCGAGGACGAGTACGGGGTCGTGCTCAAGGGCGAGGACATGAAGGAACTCAAGACCGTCGGCGACGCGATCGATCTGATCGTCAGCAAGGCGGCGTGAAGCGCACCGTCGTCATAACGGGCATGGGCGCGGTCACGCCGCTGGGCGTCGGAGCGCGCGCGCTCCACGAACGGTGGGCCTCGGGCGAGTCCGGGATCGCCGACGGACTCGGCGCGTCCGACGAATTCGACCCCAGGGACCACCTGTCGGTGAAGGAGGCCAGACGGCTTGACCGGTTTGCGCAGTTTGCGCTCGTCGCCGCCGGCGAGGCGCTCGCGCAGGCCGGCTGGGACGGCGAGCCGCCGTATGACCCGATGAGGGTCGGGTGCGTGCTCGCGACCGGGATCGGCGGCCAGGCGACGATCGAAGCCCAGCTCGACGTGATGCGCGACAAGGGCCCACGGATGGTCTCCCCGCTCGGAATCCCGCAGTACATGCCGAACGCGGCGGCCGCCGCCGTGTCGATGAAGTACGGCCTTCGCGGCCAGGCTTATGGGGTCGTATCAGCGTGCTCGGGCGGCGCGCACGCGATCGGCTCGGCACTGCGAATGATCCAGTACGACGACGCGGACGCGGCCGTGGCCGGCGGATCTGAGGCCACACTCACGCCATTCGCGATCGCGTGCTTCGAGTCGATGCAGGCGCTGTCGCCGACGGGCATCTCGCGCCCGTTCGACGCACGCCGCGACGGCTTCGTGATGGGCGAGGGCGCTGGGGCGCTGGTGCTCGAGGCCGAGGACGCGGCCAGGGCGCGCGGCGCGACGATCCTCGGCGAGGTTGCGGGTTATGGGTCGACGTCCGATGCCTACCATCTGACCGCGCCCGAGCCCTCGGGAGGCCCGGCCGCGCGGGCGATTGAGCTCGCACTAGCCGACGCGGGCCTGACGCCTGACGACGTCGCATACATCAACGCGCACGGCACCTCGACGCCGCTCAATGACGCCGCCGAGACCGCCGCGATCAAGCGCGCGCTCGGCGACGAGCGGGCCCACCGGGTCCCTGTCTCCTCGACCAAGTCCGCGATTGGCCATCTGCTCGGGGCGGCGGGCGCCGTTGAGGCGATCGCGACCGCGGAGACACTTCGCACCAAGATCATCGCGCCGACCCTCGGCTACGAGGTCGCCGACCCCGATTGCGACCTCGACTACGTGCCCGGCGAGGCCCGTCCGCTGCTGGCCGCCAACGGCGGGCCGCCGGCGGCGATCTCGAACTCGTTCGCGTTCGGCGGCCACAACGTCGCACTGGTCCTGAGGGGGCCCCGCGACCCGGAGGCTGATTGATGGCAATCGCCGAACTCCATGAGCACGTACGGCTGTCGCCGCTCGAGCGGCTCGAGGCGGTCTGCGACCCCGGCAGCATCCAGATCCTGCGCTCGCGGGTCATGTCCGACAGGCTCGGCGATCGCGCGCAACCCGGGGACGGCGTGGTCGGGGCGACCGGCACCGTCGACGGGCGCCCAATTGCCTGCTACGCCGAGGACGGCTCGTTCCTTGGCGGATCGCTCGGCGAGCGCCACGCGGACACGATCGTCCGCGTGCTCGAGCTCGCCGGCCGTGCGCGGATCCCGGTGGTCGCGTTCGTCGAGTCGGGCGGTGCCCGGATGCAGGAGGGGACCGCGGCGCTTGCGGGGTACGGCCGGATCTTCCGCGAATCGGTCGCGCTCACCGGGGTCGTACCGCAGATCTCGGTTGTGTCGGGCGCGTCGGCGGGCGGCGGTGCCTACTCCCCGGCCCTGACCGACCTGATCCTGATGACCGAGGACGCGGCGATGTTCCTGACAGGTCCGGGAGTCGTGCGCGAGGCGCTCGGTGAGCAGGTCGACGCGATCGAGCTCGGCGGGCCCCGCGTGCACGAGCGCAACGGCGTCTGCCACCTCGTCGTGAGCGACGAGGTGGCCGCCGCCGAGCGGGTGCGCGAGATCCTCTCTTACCTGCCGTCGAGCTCCGCGGAGCCGCCGCCGATCGCCGGCCCGCGCGAGCCGGAGCTCCCGGACCCCGGACTGGTCGTTCCCTCGGAGCCACGCAGCGCCTACGACATCCGCCTCGCACTGCGGGCGATGTTCGATTCCGGGTCGTTACTGGAGCTGTGCCCGCGGTGGGCGCGCAACGTCGTCACGACGCTCGCGCGCATCGACGGCCGGCCGGTGGGCGTGGTCGCCAACCAACCCCATCATCTCGGCGGCGTGCTCGACGCGGAGGGCTCGGAGAAGGCCGCGCGGTTCATCGGCTTCTGCTCGTCGTTCGGGCTGCCGCTGATCGCGGTTGTCGACACGCCCGGGTTCATGCCTGGCACCCGGCAAGAGCGCGCCGGCGTCATCCGGTACGGCGCCTCGCTGGTGCGAGCGTTCGCGGCGGCGCCGGTGCCGAAGCTCACGGTCGTGCTCCGCAAGGCCTACGGCGGCGCCTACATCACGATGAACTCTCGCGACCTCGGCGCGGATCTGGTCCTCGCGTGGCCCGGAGCCGAGCTCGGGATCATGAGCGCCCGCGCTGCGGTCGGGATCGTGCACCGGCGGGAGCTCCGCGTCGCGTGGGACCCGGAGGCCGAGCGCGAGCGGCTCGCCGACGCCTACGCCGAACAGCACCTGCGCGCCGACGCCGCCGCGGCCGGCGGCTTCGTCGACGAGCTCGTCGAGCCCGCCGACACGCGGGCGCGGCTGGCGGGCGCGCTGCGGACGCTGGCGAGGCCTCGTTAGTGCTCCTGGCCGGTAAGCGGCTGCTGATCACGGGCGTCATCACCAAGGACTCGATCGCCTTCCACGCAGCCGAGCAGGCCCAGCGCGAGGGCGCGTCGATTGTGCTGAGCAGCTTCGGTCGCGTGCGACGGCTGACCGAGCGCGCCGCTCAGCGGCTCCCCGAGCCAGCCGACGTGCTCGAGCTCGACGTCAACCGCGACGAGGATCTGGCGGCGGTCGCGGACTCGCTGCGGGAGCGGTGGGGCGGGGTCGACGGAGTCCTCCACGCGATCGCGTTCGCGCCCGAGGACGCGATCGGCGGCCGGTTCATGAGCGCCCCCGCTGACAGCGCGGTCGCGGCATTCCGGACGAGCGCCTACTCGCTGAAGGCCCTCGCGGGCGCGCTCGCGCCGCTGATGCCGTCCGGCGGGAGCGTCGTCGGGCTCGACTTCGACGCCTCGGTCGCGTGGCCGATCTACGACTGGATGGGGGTCGCGAAGGCCGCGCTCGAGTCGGTCAACCGGTACCTCGCGCGGGACCTCGGCCCCGCCGGCGTGCGCGTCAACCTCGTCTCGGCCGGCCCGCTCGGGACGGTTGCGGCCCAGGGAATCCCCGGGTTCGAGCGGCTCGCCCAGCTGTGGCCGCGGGTGGCGCCGCTGGGATGGGACATCGAGGACCCGTCGCCGGTCGCGAGCGCGATCTGCTTCCTGCTGTCGGACTACGCCCGCGGAATCACCGGCGAGATCCTTCACGTCGACGGCGGCTTCCACGCGATCGGAGCGCCGGCGGAGGTCTAGTAGGGCGCTAGCCGGCGTCGAGCAGCGTCAGGTCCAGCCGGGCCAGGATCTCGGGATCCGACACGAAGTCGAGCTCGACGATCCTCCCGTCCCTGACCGTGACCGCGGCGATCGAGAATGGCTCGCCGTCCTTCAGCGAGACCGCGCCGGCCGCGCCGTTGATCAGCGCCGGCTGCGCAACCAGGTCCATCCGCGAGAAACTCAGCGCACGGCTCGCGACGGCCTCGGCGCCGCGAACCTCGAGCGAGGCCCCCGGCGGGACGCCCGGCCCGGAGTCGGCTCGGAGCACGACGTCCGGGTCCAGAACCGCCACCAGCGCGTCGAAGTCGCCTTCGCGCGAGGCCGCGACGAACGCGCCGATCACCTCTCGCTGGCGTTTGAGATCGGGTTCGCCTTCCGGGGCACGGCCCCGCACGCGGCGGCGGGCACGGCTCGCGAGCTGCCGCGCCGTCGCCGGGGAGCGATCGACGATCGGCGCGATCTCGTCGAATGAGATCCCGAACATGTCGTGCAGTACGAACGCCAGGCGTTCGGGCGGCGTCAGCGTCTCGAGCACGACCAGCATCGCCAGGCCGACAGAGTCCGCCAGCAGCGCCTCGTGCTCGGGATCGACGCCGCTGGCGGGATCGATGATCGGCTCGGGCATCCGCGGCCCCCACGGCTCCTCCCGCCGCGTCCGGCGCGAGCGCAGCATGTTGAGCGACAGTCGCGCGACCACCGTCGTCAGCCATCCGTCCAGATTGTCGATCTCGCTCGAGTCCGACCGGCTCAGCCTGATCCATGCCTCCTGCACGGCGTCGTCGGCCTCGCTCAGCGAGCCGAGCATCCGGTAGGCGACGGCCCTCAGCCGTGGCCGCTGCTGCTCGAACCGCTCCGCCAGCCACTGTTGCTCGTCCATCGGTCACATACCTCCGTCGCGTCGTGTCATAGCAGTAGACCCGCGAACGGCGGGCGATGTGACAACCGACTTCAAGAGGAGCACGCGATGCGAGTGTTCGTTACCGGAGCGAGCGGAGCGATTGGCTCTCGGCTCGTGCCTCAACTGCAGGATGCCGGGCATGAGGTGTTCGGTACCCACAAGTCGCCGTCGGGCGGCGACCGGCTGCGCGCGGCCGGGGCCACGCCAATCGAGCTCGACCTGCTGGACTCGGGCGCGGTCCGCACCGCGGTGCGCGAGGTCCAGCCCGACGCGATCGTCCACCAGGCGACCGCGCTCGCGAACGCTAAGTTCGGGCGCAACCTCGATCGCACCTTCGTGATGACCAACCGGCTCCGTCGCGAGGGCACCAGTGCGCTGCTGGCTGCCGGGTGGGACGCCGACGTCAAGCGCTTCATCGCCCAGAGCTTCGCGCCGTACCACTACGCGCGGCAGGGCGGCCCGATCAAGACGGAGGATGACCCGGTCGATACCTCGCCGCCGGCGGGGATGCACGAGACGGCCGCCGCAATGAACTACCTCGAAGATGAGGTCACCGCCGCCGGCGGGACCGTTCTGCGGTACGGCGGTTTCTACGGCGCCGACAACGACGGTCTGATCGACCCCGTGCGAAAGCGTCAGTTCCCAATCGTCGGCGACGGCGGCGGGTACGTCTCGTTCATCCACCTCGACGACGCGGCCGCGGCCACCGTGCTTGCACTCGAGCGCGGGGCGACCGGGATCTACAACGTCGTCGACGACGATCCGGCTCCGGTTCGCGAGTGGTTGCCCGTGATGGCTGAAGCGCTCGGTGCCAAGCCACCGCGCAGGTTCCCGCGCTGGCTCGCGCGGCTGTTCGCGGGAGAGGCCGCGGTGATGATGGGAACCGAGGCGAGAGGCG
This sequence comes from uncultured Solirubrobacterales bacterium, assembly GCA_963788565.1. Lineage (GTDB taxonomy): Bacteria > Actinomycetota > Thermoleophilia > Solirubrobacterales > Solirubrobacteraceae > Palsa-465. Next base: position 70,435 of record CAWBHJ010000008.1, read on the forward strand.
CGTCGAACGCGAAGGCCAAGCGTGAGCTCGGATGGACGCCCAGGTATCCCAGCTGGCGGGACGGGTTCCTCGCCGCGTACGCGGGCTCCGAGCCGAGCCGGGCGCGGGACTCGAACCCGAGCCCGGCATGAGATCCGCTCAGAGCACGAACGGAATCAGCATCTTCGTGTGGGCCATGTAGCTGCGGTAGGCCGACGGGAACGAGCTGGTCATCAGTCGTTCCTCCACCCGCGCGCTGTAGACGAAGTAGACGCCCAGCGCCACCAGGGCGATCAGCCAGTAGAGGCTCGTCGCCAGCGCCGAGCCGAGGATCGCCAGCAGGATCCCTGAGTAGATCGGGTGACGGACGAACCGGTACGGCCCCGAGGTGACGAGCTCGGGGTCGTCCTTCTCGGTCATCGGCATCCCCCAGTTGCGGCCGAGGTAGATCCGCGCCCAGACGGCGAGACCGAGACCCGCCACGAACAGGGCCAGACCGACGATCTGAACCGCCAGGTTGTGGATCTCGAGGCTGTCGCCGCCCCTGACCACGCGCAGCACCAAGAACACGACGATGATCAGCCCGGCGGCCGGGCGCGATCGCTGGTTGCGCGAACCCGACTTGGCGGTCGCCGCCACGATCAGCCAGTAGAGCCAGAACGCGCCCCAGGCCGCAAGCACGAACGTCGTCATGGGCCTGAGCGTAGGACCGCGCGGCGCCTGGCGGAAGTGCCGGTCGGACGAAATCACCCGTGACGTTTGTCATCCATCACCGGGTCCGTACGCTGGGGAGATGAAGCGGTTCCTCGCCCACGAGCGGAACGTCCGCGCGTGCGCGCTGCTCGGCGCGGTCACGATCGCGTTCTCGAGCATCCTCGTCCGTCTCAGCCATGCGTCGCCGTCGACCGCGGCGATCTTCCGCTGCGCCTACGCGCTGCCGATCCTCGGGCTGCTCGCGTGGCTCGAGGACAGGCGGCTCGGCCGCCGGTGGTGGTCGGAGCGGCGGTTTGCGGTGGGCGCGGGCGTGTTCTTCGCCGCCGACCTGATCCTCTGGCACCACTCGATCGGCGACATCGGCGCCGGCCTCGCGACCGTGCTTGCCAACATCCAGGTCGTGTTGGTACCGCTGGTCGCGTGGATGTGGCTCGCGGAGAAGCCGGGAAGCCGGGTGCTGGCGGCGCTGCCGCTAGCGCTGCTCGGCGTGCTCTTGATCTCGGGCGTGGTCGAGCACGGCGCGTATGGCCACGACCCGACCCGCGGTGCCGTCTACGGGCTCCTCGCGGGCGTCGCCTACGTCGGGTTCCTGCTGCTGCTCCGGCACAGTGGCGCGGACATCCGCCGGCCGGCGGGACCGCTGTTCGACGCGACCGCGACGGCCGCGGCGCTGTGCATCGTCGCCGGCCTGATCATCGGCGACGCGCAGCTCGTGCCGAGCTGGCCGAGCGCGGGGTGGCTGCTGATGCTCGCGCTGAGCTCGCAGGTCGTCGGGTGGCTGCTGATCACGATCTCGCTGTCGCGCCTGCCCGCCGCGATGACCGCGCTCCTGCTCACCGTTCAGCCCGTCGGGTCGGTGGTGCTCGCCGCGCTGATCTTCAGCGAGTCGCCGAGCTCCGTCCAGCTCGTCGGGGTGACGCTGGTGCTGCTCGCGCTGCTGGTGGCGACGGCGCCGCTGCGGTGGTCCCGCGTCTACGCGATCGCGGGCGCGTCCGGGAGACGCTCGAGCGCGGCGGCCATATCGGCCTCGGAGAACTCCGGGTCCTCGAGACGGCCCGCGAGGAACGCGTCGTACGCGGCGAGGTCGAAGTGACCGTGGCCGGATAGGCCCAGCAGGATCACCCGCTCCTCGCCGGCCTGCTTGGCCGCCTCCGCCTCGTCGAGCACCGCCCGGATCGCGTGGGCGGGCTCAGGACCGGGGATGATCCCCTCGGTTCGCGCGAACCGGGTGGCCGCCTCGAAGATCTCGTTCTGTCCGTACGCGCGCGCCTCGACGATGCCGCCACGGACGAGCCCGCAGAGCATCGGCGCGTCGCCGTGGTAGCGCAGCCCGCCGGCGTGCATCGGCGGCGGCACAAAGTCGTGACCGAGCGTGTACATCGGCATCAGCGGCGTCAGCCCGGCGGTGTCACCGAAGTCGTACCGGTACGCGCCGCGGGTGAGCGTCGGGCACGCGGCCGGCTCGGCCGCGACGAACCGCATCTTCGAGTTGCCGCGCAGCACCTCGCGGATGAACGGGAACGTCAGCCCCGCGAAGTTCGAGCCGCCGCCGACGCAGCCGATCACGACGTCCGGCTGCTCGCCCGCCATCTCCAGCTGCGCGATCGCCTCCTGCCCGATCACGGTCTGGTGCAGGCACACGTGGTTGAGCACCGACCCGAGCGAGTAGTTGGTGTCCTCGCGGCCCGCGGCGACCTCGACGGCCTCGGAGATCGCGATCCCGAGCGACCCGGTCGGGTGCTCCCGGTTCGCGCGGCCGGAGTTCGTCAGCTCGCTCGGAGAGCGGTGGACTGTCGCGCCCCACGTCTCCATCATCGAGCGGCGGTAGGGCTTCTGGTCGTAGCTCGAGCCGACCATGAACACCTCGCACTCGATCCCGAACAGCGAGCACGCGAACGCCAGCGCCGACCCCCACTGCCCGGCGCCGGTCTCGGTCGACAGCCGCTTGATCCCCGCTTGCGCGTTCTCATATGCCTGGGCGACGGCCGTGTTCGGCTTGTGCGACCCGGCGGGCGAGACGCCCTCGTACTTGTAGTAGATGTGGGCGGGGGTGCCGAGCTCGCGCTCGAGCCGGCGGGCGCGGAACAGCGGGCTCGGCCGCCACTGCTTGTAGACCTCGCGCACGGGCTCGGGGATCTCGATCTCCGGCTCCGGCGAGACCTCCTGCATGATCAGCGCCATCGGGAACAGGGGCGCCAGGTCGTCCGGACCGGCGGGCTCGAGTGTCCCGGGGTGCAGCGGGGGGATCGGATCGCCCGGGAGGTCGGGCAGCAGGTTGACCCAGTGGGTGGGGATCTCGCTTTCCGGCAGCAGGTACTTCACGGTGTCGTCGCTCATGGAACGGAACCTACCTGAAAAGGTCCTCCTCGCTGGGGCGGATCAGCTCGCGGGCGCCGGGCCCGTCGTCGACGGTCACGTGACGGTGCGCGCCGCGGATCAGAACGACCGGCTGGGACCCGTCCTTCGTCCGCGTCAGATCCGCCGCCGCCGCGAGTTCGTCGGCGATCGCGATCCAGGTCGCGCGCATCTCCCGGCCCGTCGCATCGGGCAGGCCGCGCCAGTCCTCCAGCGGGCGGAGCCCCGCGCAGCCGATCGCGATGTCCGTCTGGGCGTGCCGCCAGGCGCGGCCGAACGAGTCGGTGATCAGGATGGCGGGCGCGACGTCTGTGAGGGTTCTGAGGCGCGTTCTGAGCTTGCGCGCCGAGTCGTCCGGGTCGAGCGGGAGCAGCAGGATCCGGTCCTCGCCGGGGACGTTCGATGCGTCGACGCCGGCGTTCGCGCACACGAACCCGTGCCGCGTGACGCAGATCAGCACCCCCCGCGCGGCGCGGAGCACCTCGGCGGACTCGTCGAGGACGGCCTGGACGTGACGCGGGTCCTTGTCCAGGGTCGCCGCCAGCTCGGTCGCGCGGGCGCTCGGCACGATGTCGGCGAGGGCGCGAACTCTCCCTTCGGTCTTGGAGACGACCTTGTGCGCGATCACGAGCACGTCGCCGTCCGCGAGCGGTCCGGGGTCGTCGGCGAGCGCCTCGGCGATCAGCTCGGCGAGGTCGTCGCCAGGGACGATCTCCGGCAGTCCTTCGACGGCGACGGCGCTCAGCACCGCGCGAGCAGCGCCTGGGTCCGGGGCGCGCGGTCGGGGAGGTTGGCGAGCGCGCCGAGGTCGTCGGGGGTGTCGATGTCGAGCGCCAGCGAAGGGACGTGGACGACCTCCGCGTCGACCCCGGCGGCGCGCGCGTGCTCCAGGTGACGCGCGCAGCTGCCGGGCCCGAACGAGGGCGCGAGCGCGTCGGGGGGCGTGAGCAGCAGCGCGTTCGTGCCGGTCCCGTGGCGGTCGGACACGATCAGCACCGAAGGCGACGTCACCGGCCGCTCGAGCAGTTCGTCGAGCTCAGCCGGATCGAGCGCGGGGCAGTCGCCTGGGACGAGCAGCGCGCGCTCGCCGCCGCCGGCGATCACCGCCTCGATCCCGCGCCGCGCGGCGGCGTTGTGACCCCGCTCGCGGTCCTCGATCACACGCAAGCCGCGCCGATCGGCGACGTGGCGCGCGCCGGGCCCGTCGGTCACCACGAGGATCGCGTCGATCTTGTTAGCGATCGCGAGCGCGTCGAGGACGTCCTCGAGCATCGCCTCGGCGAGCTCCTCGCGGGTCTCGGGCTCGAGTCCTGTCCGCAGGCGCTGCTTGGCCCGGGAGAAGTCCTTGACCGGGAGCACCGCGACCGTCCGCATCGCGGCAACGCTAGCTGAGCGCGAGCGCGAACCCGAGCGTCTCGCCGGCCACCCGCGACCGGCCCTCGGCCCCGTCCATCATCACGTCGGTCTCGAGCACCGGCACCGAGTCCGTGCGCTCGTCGGCGACGAGACCGTCGATCACGCCTGCGTAGTGGTCGGCGATCCCGGAGCTGTTCAGGGGATGGCCGGCCCACGCCATGAACGGCTCGGTCGGTCCCTTGACGACGGTGCCGCGCACCAGTGGGCTGACCGCGACGATCGGCGCCGGGCTGGTTTCGAGCGCTGCTCTGAGCCCGGGGACCGCGAGGATCGGGCCGATCGAGATCACGGGGTTGGACGGCCCGATCACGATCGCGCGGGCAGTCGCGATCGCTTCGAGCAGCTCGGGGGTGGGGGAAGCGGCTGCGGCTCCGCGGAAATCGACGTCGTCGACGGGACCCTCGCCGCGGCCCTGGATCAGAAACTCCTGGAGCGACCACCAGCGCTCGCGCGCGAGGATGCGGGTGCGAACCGGCTGGTCGCTCATCGGCAAGACCCGCGCGCGGACGCCGAGCTGGGTCGCGATCCGTGCCTGCGCGTCGGTCAGCCGGTCGCCGGCCGCGAGCGCCTGCGCCCGCTCGAGCCCGATCGCGAGGTCGCGGTCGCCGAGGTTGAACCACACGTCGACCCCGATCTCGCGCATGCCCTCCATCGTGTTGAACGTGTCGTCGGCGAGCCCCCAACCGCGCTCGTCGATCCGGTCCGCGAGCCAGAACGTGATCAGGTCGGGGTCGGGCGAGACGTACGCGTTGTAGATCTCGACGTCGTCGCCGGTGTTCGCGATCACGACCAGCTCGTCGGCGCCGACGGCGTCGAGCATCCCGCGCGCGAGCTTCGCCCCGCCGGTCCCGCCGGCGAGCACGACGACGGGACCGGTCACAGACCGGTGATCTTGATGCCGGCTCTGACCTTGTTGCGCACGTTGATCGAGATGATCAACGGGGTCAGCTGCTCGATGATTCGCGCCATCTCGAGCTTTCCGCAGTCGACCGGCCGCAGACCCTCGATCCGCTCGATCAGCTCGGCCGCCCGCGCCTTGTCGTCGCGGCGCTCGCCACACACGAGCACGTCCTCATCGAGGTCGTGGCCGAGGTCGGTGAGCAGCGCCGCGCTGACCGTGTGGAATGCCGACACGACGCCGACACCGTCGGGTACGAGCTCTCGCGCCTGCTGCGCCGCCGAGCCCTGCCAGACCCCGAGCGTGCGTGTCGCCTTGCCGCCGACCGCCGCCGCGAGCGGCACCGTCGCGTCGATCAGCAGCTGGCCGTCGGTCAGCGAGTCCTGGAGGCTCGTGAGGTTTTCGACCTGGTTGCGAAACGGCACGCAGAGGATCACCGTGTCCGTCTGTCGGACGCACGCGTCGTTCTGAAGCCCTATGAACTCACCGGTAGGGACGACCTCGCAGGCCCGGCCCGCGGCCTCCCCGGCCCGTCCGTGGTCGCGCGAGCCGATCGCGACCGGAACGCCGGCCGCCCCGAACCTGACTGCGAGCCCGAAGCCGAGCGCTCCGGTGGCGCCGACGATGCTCACTCCTGAAGTAGCCACGGCGCGCCAGTGTATGGTTCCGCCGCTGATGGGGGAGTCTCTGCAGGTGGGCATCGAGAGCACGACCGAGTTCGACGTCGACGGCGGACTGCTGACGGACGTCGGCGGGACGATCGCGGCGTCCGTGCTTTCGACGCCCGGGATGATCGCGATGATGGAGAAGACCGCTTCGATGCTGGTTTACCCGCGGCTCGAGCCGGGCCAGGCGACCGTCGGCTTCGAGGTCTGCGTCAAACACGTCGCGGGGGCGCTGCAAGGGACGCGGTGCACAGCCCACGCCCGGTTGGAGGAGATCGTCGACGGCCGCAAGCTCCGCTTCGCGGTGGAGGTCGTCGCCGCGGACGGTCGCACGATCGGTGTCGGGCGCCACGAGCGGCGGATCGTCGCGGGGGTGGGACGATGAGGAGGGTCGACGTGCCGGTCGCTCTCGTCACCCTTGTGGCCCTTGTCGCTGCCTCGGGCGCCGGCGCGGCGGTGCGTCACCACCGGCCGCACGGCCACCCGCTGCGTGTCAAGTCCTCCTCGATGACCCAGAACGCCCAGCAGATCACCTGGAGCCTCGAGATGACCTCGTCATTCTCGCCCGGTGGGCTCGCGAAGGACGGGCGCAGCCTGTGCCTGCTCCGCGAGCGGGTCGCCGACGGGAGCGTCGCCGGGTCGCTCTGCATCTACGGCCCGAAGCCGGGCGAGCGGAACCCGCGGCTCTTCTACAGCCGGGTCACGGCTTCCGGTCTGACCCCCGGGCGGCGGATCACGGCGACGATCGGCCGTACGAGCTCGCGGACGCTGAGCGCGACGTTCCTGCCTGATGAGATCGGCACGCAGTACGTCCCGATCCGGTGGCAGGTGAACAGCACGCTGAAGGCGAGCGCGTGCGCCAATGCGAAACCCCACCAGAGCCGCTGCTTCGCGCTGTTCCCCTCGAAGCCGGCGCTGTTCAAGATGCACGTGCCCCAGGTCGTGGGATGCGTCGCCTCGGGCTCGTCGCTGATCTACAGCGGTCCCTCGAGCCAGCACCAGCTCGCGCTGACGTTCGACGACGGGCCGTGGAACGCCCCGCCGATGAGCGACTGGGTGAACTACTTCGCGAGCCAGCACGTGCCGGTCACGTTCTTCGAGATCGGCGATCAGATCAGCGAGTTCGACCCGACTGGCTCGGTGGAGCGCCAGGCGCTCGCCGACGGCGACATGATCGGCGACCACACCTGGACCCATCCGGACATGACGAGGCTGTCGGCGAGCGAGCAGACCTCGCAGCTCCAGCTGACGGCCGATGCGATCAAGCGCGCGACCGGGTTCTCCACATGCATCTGGCGGCCGCCGTACGGCTCGGTGAACAGCCAGGTCGTGGCGCTCGCTCGCTCGCTCGGCCTGATCACAGTCCAATGGGATGTCGACACCGTCGACTGGTCGCTGCCCGGCACGGGGACGATCTATCAGCGGGCCGTCGGCGGCGCGCACAACGGCGCGATCATCCTGCAGCACTTCGGCGGCGGTCCTCGATACGAGACATTCGCCGCCGTCCAGCAGGAGATCCCGAAGCTCCGGAGCGAGGGCTACCAGTTCGTGACGATCCCGCAGCTGCTCGGGCTTCGGCTGATCTACCGCTGAGCGGCGCGCTCCTAGAATCGACGCCGTGACCGAGCTTCCGAGCAGCGTGCTGATCCGTGAGGTCGGCCCGAGGGACGGCTTCCAGAACGAGCCCGAGGTGATCGCGGCCGCCGACAAGGTGCGGCTGATCGACGCGCTCGGGCGAACCGGGTTGCGGCGGATCGAGGTGACGAGCTTTGTCCGGCCCGACGTGATTCCGCAGCTCGCCGATGCCGAGGAGGTGCTCGACGCGATCTCGCTTCCGGCCGAGGTGTCGGTCAGCGTCCTGATCCCGAACGAGCGCGGGCTCGAGCGGGCGCTCGCGCATCGCGACCGCTTCCAGGAGATCAACGGATTCCTGTCGGCGTCGGAGTCGCACAACCGGAAGAACGTCGGCCGCGCGGTGTCCGAGTCGCTCGACGGGCTTAGCCGGACGTTCGCGCGGGCGCGCGCCGAGGGACTCCGCTGCGAAGGTGTGATCTCCACGTCGTTCGGATGCCCCTACGAGGGACACGTCCCGCCGGAGCGGGTGCTGTCGCTCGCCTCGGCCCTGGTCGAAGCGGGGTGCGAGGAGGTCGCGTTCGGCGACACGACCGGGATGGCGAACCCTCTGCAGGTACGCGAGTTCTTCGCGGCTGCGTTCGAGCGGCTGGGTGACGTCGAGCTGACCGCTCACTTCCACAACACCCGCGGTCAGGGGCTCGCCAATGTGCTCGCGGCGCTCGAGGCCGGGGTCGCGAGCTTCGAGTCTTCGTTCGGCGAGCTCGGCGGGTGCCCGGTGCCGCCGGGCGCGACCGGCAACATCGCGACCGAGGACCTCGTGTCGATGCTGCACGAGATGGGAGTCGAGACCGGGGTCGACCTCGGCGCGCTGCTCGCGGCGTCGCGGGCGGCCCAGGAGGTCCTCGGGCGGCAGCTTGGCAGCCACGTGCTGACGGCCGGACCGGTGGAGTGGGGGTAGCGCATGACTGACGTCGAGCACGGCGACGCGGTTCTCGGCGCCGTCGACCGAGCGCTGTCGGGCGGGCCCGAGCGCCACCGAGAGAAGGCGGCCGAGCAGGGCAAGCTTCCCGTCCGCGAGCGCGTGGATCGGCTGCTCGATCCGGGGTCCTTCTCGGAGGAGGGGCTGCTCGCGAACTGGGAGCAGGACGGGCTGGGAGCCGATGGCGTCGTCACCGGCCTTGGCACCGTGGCCGGCAGGCCGGTCGCGGTGATGGCCAACGACCCGACGGTCAAGGCGGGTTCGTGGGGGCCGAAGACGGTCGAGAAGATTCTCCGGATCCAGGAGCGGGCGCTGTCGCTGCGGGTGCCGCTGGTGTACCTGGTCGACTCCGCGGGCGCCCGGATCAACGAGCAGGTGCAGATGTTCCCGGGCCGGCGCGGCGCGGGCCGGATCTTCTTCAACCAGGTGCGGCTGTCGGGCGTGGTGCCGCAGCTGTGCGTGCTGTTCGGCCCGAGCGCGGCGGGCGGCGCCTATATCCCGGCGTTCTGCGACATCGTGATCATGCGCGACGGCAACGCGTCGATGTACCTCGGCTCGCCGCGGATGGCCGAGATGGTGATCGGCGAGAAGGTGACGCTCGAGGAGATGGGCGGCGCCCGGATGCACACGTCTCGCAGCGGCTGCGGCCACGCGCTCGTCTCCACCGACGAAGAGGGGATCGACTTCGCGAAGCGATACCTGTCGTATTTCCCCGGCTCGTTTGCGGACGAGCCACCCGGCGCGCCGCCGTCCGACCCGGCCGTGGCAGAGCCGCTCGGCGAGCTGATCCCGGCCGACGAGAACAAGCCGTTCGACATGCGCGCGCTGATCGAGCGGCTGGTCGACGCCGACTCGTTCCTCGAGATCCACGCCCGGTGGGCGAAGGAGTTGATCGTCGGCTACGCGCGTCTCGACGGCGCGGTGATCGGGATCGTCGCCAATCAGCCGAAGTTCAAGGGCGGCGTCCTGTTCGTCGACTCCTCGGACAAGGCCGCCAGATTCATCTGGACGTGCAACGCGTTCAACATCCCGCTGCTGTTCCTCGCCGACGTGCCCGGGTTCATGATCGGAACCCAGGTCGAGCGCGAGGGGATCATCCGCCACGGCGCGAAGATGGTCAGCGCCGTGTCGGAGGCGAACGTGCCGAAGATCTCGGTGATCGTCCGCAAGGCGTACGGCGCCGGCTTGTACGCGATGGCGGGGCCGGCGTTCGACCCCGACTGCTGCATCGCGCTGCCGACCGCGTCGATTGCGGTGATGGGACCGCAGGCGGCGATCAACGCCGTCTACTTCAACCAGCTGCAGGGGATCGCCGACGAGGGCGAGCGCGCCGCGCGGACCGAGGAGCTCCGCGCGGAGTATGCGAAGGACATCGACATCCTCCATCTCGCGTCGGAGCTGGTGATCGACGCGATCGTGCAGCCCGAGGACCTGCGAGCGGATCTCGTGCGCAGGTTTGCGCTGGCGGCCGGCAAGGCTCGCGAGTGGCCGGCGAAGCACAACCCCGTCACGCCGGCGTAACTGACTCCTGGCGGCGCCGGTCGCCGAACCACGCGTCGATCTCGTCGACCAGCATCAGGCCGAACTGAACGGCGGCGTCGACCGCCGCCGGCTCGATGTTGGCGGCGATGTCGTCGCGACGGTGCGAGCGCGGGACGGCGCCCCGCTCGTCGAGGCACCCGATCGAGATCGCCGGACGCCGCGAGAGCCTCGCGGCGAACGCGGGCGTCGAGCCTCGGCCGCTGTGCGAGGCCGCGTCGAGCCCCGTGTCAGCGGCGGCGATCCCCGCGCACAGGGTGGCGAGCTGCCGCGAGTAGCGGAGCGGGATCAGCGGCCCGTCGCTGATCCACCACCGCGGCGAGCCGTCGGTGCACGCCGCGATCCCGAGCACGACCGTGTTCGCAGGTGTGTGCTCGCTCCGGCGGGCCCGCAGGTACTTCCGCAGCCCGATGCCCTCGCCGTCTCCGGCGCCCTGGAGCACGATGTCTGCGGCGATGTGTCTCGGAGGGGCGGCGTCGAGCGCGCGGGCGAGCTCGACAGCGACCGCGACCCCGGTTCCGTTGTCGCCCGCGGCGGGTCCCGGGTCGGCGGTCGCGAGCTCGAGCAGCAGCGCGACCGCGAACACGAGCGCGATCGTCGGCGGGAGCTGGATCGCGCCGATCGTCTGCGACGTGTGGCCCTCGACCCGGAGGATCGCGAGCACCAGCAGCCACACGATCGCGAGCGACAGCCAACCGAGCCAGCCCGTGGTGAGCCCGCGAGTGAGTCGCCGCAGCGCGCTGGTGGCGGTGCGGAAGCCCTCGCGATAGACGAAGCCGGCGCGGCCAGCGTCGTAGTTCGAGGTGACGATCAGGCGAATCGGCGGCGGCTTGCGGCGCGTGCTCGCGGGCGCCGATGCGACCACGTTCTGGCTCGCCCGCTCCGACGTCAGCCTGCGGCCGGGGGAGACCCCGATGAACGTGTCGGCGAGGATCGACACGAGCGCCGCGAGCAACATCAGCGCGCCGGCTTGGGCAGAGGCGACCGACACGAGGCTGCCCGCGAGCGCGAGCCCGGCGTGCCACATGTTCGCGAGCTGCCAGTTCGGCCGGCACCAGAACGGCTCGACGACCACCTCCCTTCCGGCGGCCGCGAGCCGGTCGGCCAGCCACTCTGCCGCCCGTCGCTCCGACTCGCTCCCCGCCCCACGGCGCTCGAACTGCTCGAGCCCCGCGACTGTCTCGAGTGCCCGCATCGCGCCCGGATGATCGCAGCAGAGGTTGTCTCTCACTGCAGAACGCATCCGGCGGCTGGTTCAGATAGAACGGGCCGCCGTGACGGATCCGGCTGAGAGCGAACTGCTGTCGGTGGCCGACGAGGCCGCCGCGGCGGCGGCATCCGAGCTGGTCGGGCGGTTCGGGGATCGAGCGGGGGCGCTCGGTACGAAGAGCACACCCACTGATCCGGTGTCCGAGGCGGATCTTGCCGCCGAACGGGCGATTCGCGAGGTGCTGGCGCGCCGCCGACCGGGCGACCGGGTGCTGGGGGAGGAGGGCGGCGCGACCGGCGAAGGGCGGCTCCGCTGGGTCGTCGACCCACTCGACGGGACCGTCAACTTCGTGTTCGGGATCCCCGCGTTCGCCGTCAGCATCGCTTGCGAGGACGCATCCGGCGCGCTCGTCGGGGTCGTGCTGGACGTGATGCGGGGCGACCGCTTCGCCGCAACCCGCTCAGGCGACGCGACGCACAACGGCGAGCCGATCCAGGGCTCCTCGCGCGAAGACCTCGCCACCGCCCTGGTCGCGACCGGGTTCGGCTACGACTCGGCCGTCCGCGCCCGGCAGGCGGCGGTCGTCGCGCGCCTGCTCCCGCGAGTGCGCGACATCCGCCGCATCGGCGCGGCGGCGGTCGACATGAGCTGGTGCGCGTGCGGGCGCTTCGACGCCTACTACGAGCGTGGGGTGAAGGCCTGGGATGTGGCGGCCGGCGCGCTGATCTGCGAGAGGGCCGGGCTCGAGGTCCGCGACCTCCCCGGCGACGAACAGGATCCGCCGGGCGTGGTCGTCGCGCCGAGAGCGATCATGGGAGAGCTGTTCGAGCTCGTGGGGTAGGGGTCGCCGTGTTGCGGGGCCGCCGCGGCTTGCGGGGTCGCCGCGGCTTTCGCGGTCGCCGCGGCCTGCGGAGCCGCCGCCCCGCGCATCTAAACTGCGACCCGCGCGGCGGTGATGGAACGGTAGACATGGCGTCCTCAAAAGGCGCTGCCCTAACGGGCGTGTGGGTTCGACTCCCACCCGCCGCATGACGGTCCTGGCGCCCCGACTATCTACGGGAGTGCCTGCGCTAGGCCGTAGCCGGCGCCGTGCCGGAGGGCGGACCGGCCACGTGATAGCCGCGGCGCCGCGCCTCCTCGATCGGGACTTCGAGCTCGACGTTCCAGCCCTGGGTGAACCCGTACATCGCGAACACGATCAGCAGCAGCTGTACCGGCGCGATCAGCAGCGTGATCAACCCGAGGAAATCGGGGTTTAGCCCGGGCCCACCGAACAGGGACTGCGCGCCCGCGAAGCCGAAGTGGTTGCGATCGAACCAGCTGGTGCCTGCCGCCCCGCTGCCGGCGATCAGGCTCATGATCAGCAGCAGGATCGCGAACGCCGCGGCGATCGGGAGAAGGCCGCGGTTCCAGCGGAAGATGTAGAAGGCCATGACGAGGTAGGCCGCGCACCACACGAAGTTGACCGGCTTCATCCCCTGCAGCTTCGACCAGCCACCGATCGTCACGATCAGCATCAGCGCGACCGACACCAGCATGATCAGGACGACGATCGCCTTCGTCGTCTTGTTCACGGCCTTCTCCCGATTTGGGTAGATCACCGTATGCCCAGGCGTCACCATCTTCCCGAACGGCATGTTGCGGAACATACAAGCTCGAGGGGGGGAATGCTGCAGTTCCGGGCCTAGAATCGGCCCCATCGCCGCGGGCGTGGCGGAACTGGCAGACGCGCGAGGTTTAGGTCCTCGTGGGCTAACGCCCTTGGGGGTTCGAGTCCCTCCGCCCGCATATCGGGGCCCTAATGCTTAGGTCCCACCAGCTCTTCCAGGATCGCGACGCCGTGCCGATGCGAGACGGCGAGGTTCCGGTGGTTGGACTGCGTCACGCGGATACCGAGTAGCTCGCAATGCTCGATGAAGATCCGCCGGATGTCTTCGGAGTGGTTGGTGAAGAAATAGCGGACGTAGGCGTACTCGCCGACTCGTCCGCTCGGGAGCTTCGTCTTGAACCGGTTGATGACCCGGCATCCGTCCGAGTGGATCAGGCCCCGGATCAGGGCGCCGGCATGGGCGTGAGTCAGCGCGAGCTGCCAGTCGACGAGTTCGATCTTGCGTAAGTGCTTGCGGCCGGGGCCGTGCTGGGGGAACGCGCGCCCAATCGCCGGGTGAGCAGATGCTCACGACGTCTGATGCGCCGGTGGACGCCGGGAACTGGGTTGAGTGCCGCCCGGGGAACGTGCGATCCATCGCGCGGCGGACCTCGTCGATGATGCCCGGGTAAAGCTGATCGCAGGCGATCCTGAGCGTCCAGCAGTTCGGCGGCTTGTGGGTCACGTGACCGTCCCCGAGGTAGGCGCCCAGTAGATAGCAATAGGCTGGCGCCGCATTCACCTGCCACTCCTCGCGGGCGAGTGCCGGAAGTCCGGCATGCGGCGCCCCATCGCGCTGGCGCCAGCGCAGGACCGTTCCGCGCGGGATTCCGGTGAGCGCCGCGATCTTGTAGTCGCTGAGGCCGTGGGTTACGAGCTGCTTGACTCTGTGAAACTCTGCGTCGGTCCGCCACATGTGCGAACATATGTTCGCGTGTCGTTCGGACGGAAAGTGGGCCTCGGCAGCTAGGATTCTCGGGCGCCCAGGGGAGTAAGCTAGTGGTCCACGCGCGCGGTCTCCAAAACCGTGAACCCGGGTTCGAATCCCGGCTCCCCTGCTTGAAGTCCCACACGGTCTACCGCACCTTCCGCACCGAGCAGCGCAGGGAATTTGTGCGGATCACCGAGGATGTCGCGCAGGCCGTCGACGATGCCGGCATCGCCGAAGGGATGGTGCTCGTTGCGGCGATGCACATCACCGCCGCGGTGTGGATCAACGACGACGAGCCGGGCATCCAAGCGGACGCGCTCGAGTGGCTCGACAAGCTCGCGCCGCCGAGCTGGAAGCCGCCGGCGAACGAGGTCGCGAGCGAGCTGTTGCCGGATCCCGGCGACTACCGTCATCACCGCGGGGGCGAGGACAACGGCGACGCGCACCTGAAGAACCTCCTCGTCCACCATCAGGTGATCGTGCCCGTAACCGAGGGCCAGCTCGACCTCGGACCGTGGCAGCAGATCTTCTACTGCGAGTTCGACGGGCGGCGCTCGAAGCGGCTCGTGATCAAGGTGATGGGGGAGTAGGCGTGGAGTCCTCGCGAGTATTCGCGGACCGCACGCTCGCCGACAACGTGGCAGTCGTCACCGGGGGCGGCACCAACCTCGGGAAGGCGGCCGCGTACGAACTCGCACGGTGCGGCGCCTCGGTGGTCATCGTTGGCCGGCGCGAGGAGGTGCTCGAGGAAGCGGTCGGCGAGATCGGCGGGATCTGCTCGTCGATCGCCGGAGACATCCGGACACGGCAGGGAGCAGAGGAGATTGTCCGTGCCGTCCTCGAGCGCCACGGTCGCGTCGACTTCCTGCTCAACAACGCCGGCGGTCAGTACTTCGTTCCCGCCGAGGGGATCGCCACGAAGGGTTGGCGGGCGGTCCAGCGGCTGAACGTCGAGGGAACGGTCGCGATGTGCCAGGCCGCCCGTGACGTCGCCATGCTTCCGGCGGGAGGCGGCACGATCGTGAACGTCACGGTGTCGCCCCACCACGGCATGCCGGCGATGGCGCACACGGGAACCGCGAGGGCGGCCGTCGAGGCGATCACCAAGGAGCTCGCGGCCGAATGGGCGGCGGACGGTGTGGCCGTCAGCGCGATCGCGCTCGGGCGGTTCGCGACCGAGTCGCTGCGGAAGTACCCGGCCGAGCTCTGGCGGCGCGCCGCGGCGTCGGTGCCGCTTCAGCGCCTCGGAACGCTTGAGGAGTACGGCTGGCTCGTGGCCTTGCTCGCGTCACCGCTCGGCCGGGCGTTCTCCGGGTCGGTGGTGACGATCGACGGCGCGCTCGACAACTGGTCCGGCCCCTGGCCGCCAAGAGATTTAACCCGCGACGGCGAAGTACCGACCGAAGAGCGACGCCCGGTCGCCTGAGCCGGAAACCCGGCTACCATCAGCCGCTCCACCGCGGGCGAGGTGTTAACGGTTGCACGGGAGCCTTCCAAGCTCTCAGAACGGGTTCGACTCCCGTCGCCCGCTCTCTGGCTCGGCGTACAATCCCGGCCAAACACGGGGAGTGGCGCAGCCTGGTAGCGCACCCGGCTGGGGGCCGGGCGGTCGCAGGTTCAAATCCTGTCTCCCCGACTGAGACGCCCGCAAGGACGGGCAGCGACTGAAGAGGACTGGAGCGGTCTCGATGACCGCCCAGTCGGCGGTTGCGGCAACGAAACCGCGTGCATGTGCTGGCATCCGAAGTTCGGACTAGACGGTGGGGGGGCGACCGCGACTCGGGAGTCTTCGCCGTGTCGACCGGGGTGTGCGGGCGTGGAACGATCGACGCCGACGCCGGTAGAGAAGGGAGCGGAGGGGCTGGAGCAAGACTGGCTCGCTGGGCGGTCTCGCGAGCGCGACCACTCGGCCGCGCCCCCTTGACTTCCGAGATCTAGCGCCGATGGCTCTCAAGCGCGAACCGCGGGAACTTTTTGGGAACCTGGCGCACGGTTTCCAGCGGTTCCCACGCAGCTGAAAACCGGAGGTTGCGCGCAATCCGCGCAGTCCGGGGTGGCGTTGTCGGGCAGAGCTGGCCTGCGACGAGCGATACCGCGACCCGAGCCG
>CAWBHJ010000009.1:0-187155 GCA_963788565.1 uncultured Solirubrobacterales bacterium
GGCGACGAGAGTGTTGCTTTGGGTCCGAGGTGGTTGGTCGAGCGCCCGTTGGGCCTTGTAACGTTTGGCGCATGTGGCGGATCCCCATGATCGTCACGTTCACGTGCGTGGTGACCGCGTGTGGATCGGGGGGATCGAGGGTCGTTCGACCCGTCGAGCCGATGTTGATGAGTGGAGGTTGCGGAGCGACCAAGCTCTATCGCGGCCATCCTCCGGCGTGGACGGCCCCGGCGTTCAGTGTCAGCAGCCCACGCCCATCGCCGTGGCTGTACGCGCTCAGCGAACACCAGACCGTAGCCGCGGTCCTGTTCGGGTACCCGCTTCGCGCGGGCCGACCCACCGATCCAGCGAACAAAGTGCTATGGATCATGCGTCTCGCTCGGCACGGTTCGGCGCTGACCATCGACGCGCACCCGCCGCATGGCAACGCTCCGCGGGTCAGGCTGGCCGTGGCGGCGGACTCGAGCCCAGGAGAGATCTACCCGTCCCACGTCAATGTGCCTTCACCCGGCTGTTGGCGGCTCACTCTGCACTGGGCGCGGCACACCGACTGGATCGACCTTCCCTACCGCGACGCCTGACCAAGCACCTTCACGTCCGGCCTGCTGTGAGAGCAGCACCGGGCAACTGAGGCAGCCCTCCGATCTCGACACTGGGAGCGCGCCGGGTCGCACGTTATCCGCTCAGGTCTTTGAAGTGGTGTTAGCCGACCGAGTGCAGTCAGCAAGCGCCCAGCCCGCAAAAGCGGAACCCTCCCCGAGCTTGATCAGACAACCGCTTGGATCGAGGCGCAGTCGTACGGATCGTCGTGATCTGAAGCGTCGGTGCGCTTGTTTTCGACGACGCGGTTTCGATGGGCGGTGCTTCGGTTTCGTCGCACCACACGCCTGTTGGGTGAGGGACGCCGGACGGCCGTCAGGCGGCGTGGATCAGACCGGTGGTGGCCGGGATCATGGGTGCTGGTCGTTCGTAGACGGCGTGGATGATTTCGGTGTTGTCGATCGCGCGCAGGTAGGAGGAGGTGATCCCGAGGTCGGCATGACCGAGTTGCCGCTGGATGACTACCAGCGGGACCCCTTCGCGGGACATCTCGACTGCGTGAGCGTGGCGGAGCTGGTGCGGCGCGAACCGTCGCCTGACGCCGGCCGCCCGAGCGGCGTTTCTCAGCAGCGTGCGGATCCCGGCAGGGGAGCAGGGACGGCCGCAAGTGGGTCCACGGAGCACGCAGAACAGGGCGCCGACCGGCAGCCCCGCGCGGACCTGGAGCCACGGCTCGAGCTGCTCCCAGGCCCAACGGTCCATTCCAACCTCGCGGCGCTTCCCGCCCTTGCCTCGCCGCACCAACACGGCGCCGCGTGTCTTGTCGAGATCGCTCTCCGCCAAGGCGAGCGCCTCGCTGACCAGCAACCCTGCACGCCAGAGCACGACGATGACGCCGCGCAGCCTCACTCCGTCGGGGCGATCGCCGGCCGCGCACATCGACCTCGCCGGGCGCTGTCGTCGCGGGCCGGCCCTGCGTGCCGCGCAAAGGAAGATTCGGTCTCAACAGGACCGTCGACCTCTTGGGAACCGATAGCGGGTGTTCGCCTGGCTGCTGCTACCAGTCGGTTGGGCGGAGCGACCGGGCGCTGACTGGTGCGCTCAGGGTGTGTAGTTCGCGCCGGCGAGGACCGTGTGAGCTTTGGGTTGTGCGCAACTCCGGTCGTGTTCGACCGTTTCGGGTCATATGAGGGCTGGTCGGATGCGGTCTCGTTGGTCGATTGGGGTGTGCGTGACGCTGTGGGGATTGGTGTTTGCCGCGAGCGCGTCGGCGGCGTCCGGACCTCTGTCCTGGTCGGCGCCGGCGCGGATCGATAGCCAGCGGCCGTATTCCGCCCCGAACTCGTTGGTGAGCATCTCTTGCCCGTCGACGTCTCTGTGCGTGGCCGGCGATTTCGGCGGCAATCTCGTCACCTCGACTGCCCCGAGCGCTGACGCGTGGAAGGTGGCGTCGGCGTCCTCGGCTTTCTTTGCCGGGGCGACGGGGATGTCGTGCCCTTCGGTCACGCTCTGCGTCGGGGTTGAGCCCGGGGGTGGTGTCATGAACCCGACTGGCGGTGTGCTGACGTCCACCGATCCGACGGGAGGCACCCGCGCTTGGCGAGCCTCGCCCGTGAATAACTATCCGCCGCAGGCCGTGTCGTGTCCGTCGACTTCCCTATGCGTGGCGGTCGGCGTGGACGGACGGATATATAGCTCGACCGATCCGACCGGTGGCCGCAACGCCTGGAGGCTCACCTGGACGTGCTCCACACCCGGCGACTGCGCTCAGGACCTCACCGCCGTTTCATGCTCATCGCGGTCGCTGTGCGTAGGGGTTGACCAGCAAGGCGATGTGATCACCTCCACCGATCCGACTGGCGGCACGAGCGCGTGGACGATCACCTCCGTGGACCCGAGCTGCACCTCGCCCCGGCAGTGCCCGGGCGCGCTGAGCGGAGTGTCGTGCCCATCGACCTCGCTGTGCGTGTCGGTCGACAAAGCCGGGAACGTGGTCAGCTCGACGAACCCCACCGGGGGCGCAAGCGCGTGGAGCGTGGCCAAGGTAGGAGACGAGTTCAATGCCATCTCCTGCGGATCTCCGCAGCTGTGCGTGGCGGTGGGCGCCGGCGGCGATGCGGCGGCGTCGACGAACCCCGCGGGTGGCGCCGGCGCGTGGACGGTCAACGATGCCGACGGGAGCAATGCGCTGCAGGCGATCTCGTGCCCGTCCGCACAGCTTTGCGTTGCGGTCGACAACTACGGAAACGCTGTCTCCTCGACCGCTCCCGCGGCCAGCGCCGGCACGTGGCGGGTAGTCAACATGGACGGGACAAATTCGCTGTCCGCTGTGTCGTGTCCGTCCTCGTTGCTATGCGTGGCGGTGGGCGGCGGCAGTCTGGGCCAAGTGGACACCACTACCAATCCTGGTGCGCGCAAACCAGCCTGGCGCGGCACCCGCCTCACCAACACCCAAGGCCTCACCGCCGTGTCCTGCCCGTCGCGCAGTCTGTGTCTCGCGGTCGACACCCGTGGGGATGTGGTGACCTCGACCGACCCGACCGGAGGCGCTTCCGCCTGGCGGGTCGCGAAAATCGCGAACCCAACATCACCCAACCCCCGGTCGACAGCACCCCTCTACACGAGCTTCGCTGACATCTCCTGCGCCTCGACGTCGCTGTGCGTCGCCGTCGGATCCAGCGGCTGCATAACAATCCCCGACCAGTCGCCGCCACCAGCCTGTCAGCCCGGCGCAATCCCGAACCTATACGTCTCGACAGATCCAGCGGGAGGACCCAGCGCCTGGAGGCCGACCGTACTTGGCGGAGGGCAACCGCTGTCCGCCATCTCCTGCCCGTCCACACGGTTGTGCGTTGCCATCGCACAGAGATCGATCCTCACGGCCAGCCATCCAAGTCGAGGCGCCAAGGCCTGGAAGCGCGCATCAACCCCTTACTACCTCTTGGACGTGGCGTGTCCGACAACGAGGCTGTGCATCGCACCCTCCGACGGGACCAACAGCAGCCCGCTGGGGTACCTCCTGACCTCGAGGACCCCCGCCA
Source organism: uncultured Solirubrobacterales bacterium (assembly GCA_963788565.1). Taxonomy (GTDB): domain Bacteria; phylum Actinomycetota; class Thermoleophilia; order Solirubrobacterales; family Solirubrobacteraceae; genus Palsa-465. Next base: position 3,582 of record CAWBHJ010000009.1, read on the forward strand.
CCACAACGCGCTGGAAGGCGTCGCCACTCGCACCCTCACAAAGCTTCAACAAAGTGACATGCACCTCGGCGTTGTTCTGCCTAGCCAGCGACGAGGACGGACACATCTTCGCGTCGAGCTACCCGACCGCCGGCGCCGCCTGGACCACCACGTTCGCGGACCCACGCCTCGGCCCGCTCGCGCTCGCCTGCGCCTCGCAATCCTTCTGCGTAGGCATCGACCCACAGGGAAGCGCCGTCATCGGCACCGGGCCGGCACCGCCGACCCGGAAGGCAATCAAAGCCCTGCTCGCCCGCGAGATCAAACCCCGGCCCGGCGCCGCGACCACCCAGGCGCTCTTGCGCCACAAGCGCTACACGCTGACGTTCCGGACACTGACTGCCGGCAATGTCACGATCTCATGGTCGTTCCGCTCGACACGCACGAAGACTGGCTCCCGCGCTCAGATGGTCATCGCCACGGGTGCCGGGGTCCTGCTCCGACCAGGCATTACGCGTATCTCGCTCAAACTCACAGCACGCGGTCGTCAACTCATCAAACACCTGGGCGTGAGCAAGTTTGTTGCGAAGGGCAAGCTAACTCGCCCCGACGGCTCCGCCCTGCTGGCGTCGAGCGCATTCACGCTCCGGCCCTAGACCTCGCCCAAGCTGCGCCCGGAAGGACAGGGCCCCGCTGCCGACGAAGCACCGCGAAGCCACAAAGGCAGGTCCCTCGCAGGACCCACTGCGCGGAGCGCGGGATGCCCGCGCCAACACAGGAGCAGGTCAGTTGGAATCAGGGGTTGAGGTGCTCAAGGCTGTGCTCGCTGGGGCAACAGGTGGCGAACGACGACGTCGTGCTCTGCAGCCAAGCGCTCGGCCACGATCGATCGATGGCACGCCTTCGGGTCAGCCTCGACGCAGAAGATCGCGGCAGCACCGTCTCGCGGCAGTTCGGCCACGATCCGACCCAGGTCGACTCGGTCAAGGATCTCCCGCGTGTACCGCTCGCGGTACGCGGCCGCGAGTTCGAGACGCGAGCGCTTTCCCACGCCTTGGCGGGTGTCCTCGGCGTACTGGAGGTGACGAAGCTCGGTGGTCGGAGCGAGTTCCCGATGGTGGCGGTAGGCGACGGCCGCAGCGCTGAGGGCATGCTGCAACCGCACCGCGTTAGCCCAGGCGTACTCGCGGCCCCTCACCCCCCGGCGCTGGCGCACGTCGAGCAGCAGCCGCACGTCAGCAGCGCGTAGAGCCTCGAGGAACGTCGTGAGGTCCCACTGGTAGACCCCGATCGTGACCACGCGCTTGACCAACGGCACACCGCCATGATCGCAATCGCCGAGCCTCCCCAGACCCCAAACCCTTCCGTCCGGTGCCTAACGCCCGGGGGCGACCCGTACATTGCCGCGCCCCGGCCGTTCGTGAGCGCGCCTCAACGCACCGGTCCTCGAATTCGCCACCAGCCGCGCCCGTGGCGAGCGCTGGGCCAGCGGCTCGGGTGTTCCCCCTGTTGTCCGCGCTTGGCAGGGCCCCGCCACGAGGCATGGGCGATGCACGTCCGAACACCAAAGCGGGTCCGAGCCGCGCGATCGTCTTCGTGGCAAAGCACTCGTCTGGGGTCGGTGGGCGGCATGATCGAGGTGTCGCCATTGCGCAAGCGGGCGACGGACCTTCGCGGACACGAAAGGAGGAGTCAGGGCGCTGCTCAGGCCGGCGATCGGGACTCGCCCAACGCGGTAGCGAGGGAGTAGCTCTTGATGCCGGGGATAGGATCGAGTCGGGCGGATGGCCCAACGGATGCCAATCGAGGGGATGATCAACTGATGCGACGCTGCTCGATCGTTGTGGCGATAGCGGCTGGTGGGCTGGTGCTGTGCGTTAGCGCTCAAGCGGCCAGCAAGACGTATTACACGTCTGGTAGGCGGGGCAAGGCGCCCTACATCTCGGTCACGGTCTCGGGCGGGAAGGTGACAACCGTCGACTGGTTGCTAGAGGGTCAGTGCACGCCCAACCCGACCCATCTCAACGCGCGGATCAAGCGTAACGGGAGATTCAACGACACCATCGGCTATGGGGGGGGCGGCGTTATCGGCGGCACGCATATCTGGGGGCGCCTGAACGGGAGCATGGCAACGGTGACGGTCGACAGCTACCTGTCCGGGGAGAGCATCGGAGTTTGCGATTACCAGCACACGTTTCACCCAGTTGACCGGGCGCTTCCCTCGGGCCGCGGCTAGGAGCCTCTAAGCTAAGCTAAGCCCACTCGCGTGGCTCGGCGACAGACGCCGAGGTCCCGCTGGCTAACACGGTCGGCGCGAGGTTCTGTCAGATAAGGCTGTCCGACGGACAGGTATTCGACGGCGGCTGACAGACGCCAGCCATCGCCTCGCATCGGCGGCGTGACAGCGTCGCTGTGATCGAGAGCGAGCGGTGACGGCGAGGTCAGTAGTCCTTGGGCGGCTCCGAGTCGCTGCCGACTTGTCGATGTGGATTGTCCCTGGCAGCAACGGGTCCCGAGCCACAAACCAGGCACGTCAGGGCGCAAAATAACCAACAACGAGCGCCTTCGCCCCCAGGAACCACCCGAGGATTTAGCCCCCCGTCAGCAACCGGACACAGCTTGCCCGGACAGCCGACCAGCTTTCGCTATGGGCTACAAGCAGCGGCCCGCCGAACATCTCCCAGCTGGTCGCGCCCGAGACTGCTGCTTGTGATCAATGCGGCGGTCTCGTCGAACGATCCGTCAGTGGGGATTACCGGTACTGCTCAATCAAAGTCTGTGCTTCCGTGTGTGTGCCCTGAACCGTTCCGGTCAGCGAGTAGCCGGCGGCCATGCACCTCGCCGCCACGCACGAAACACTGTTGAGCGACTCCGGGACAGCGCTGGCGGGCTTCCCGATCGCTTGTGTCGACCAGCGAGCGCCGTTCCAACGCTCTGCAAACGCGCCATACGGGGGGCCGAAGCCTCCGACGATCGTGCATGTCCTTGGACCCGTGCACGCGACATCGTTTAGGAACGCCGGGTTGCCGTAAATGAACGCGGTGGCGCGTGGCTGAATCGACCACGAGGAGCCGTCCCACCGCTCGACCAAAGAGAACGAGTTGTCAGTCGTGGATCCCGTTCCGATCACGGTGCAGGCACTCGCAGAGCCGCATGACAGCGCCGGACCAAACCCCACATACGGGTAAGGCACCTTGGTGTTGAGGGACGCGATCACCGACCAGGTCTTTCCATCCCAGCGCACGGAGGACTGACCAGCGATCCCGATGCACGAGGTCGCGGACATGCAAGCAACGGCAGTCAGCGCCCTCCGGGGAACCGGCATCGGCGACCACCGCGAGCCATTCCACGCCTCGGTCCGCACGCCCAACATGACGCAGAAGCGGCGCGAGGTGCACGACAGCGCCCCGGCGACGACGCACATCCGAAGCTTTCGAATCGACCAAGCCGACCCGTTCCACATCCCGACCAACAAAGCGCACCTGCCGGTGAACGTCTGGCCGTACACGAGCATCCCATCGGCGACACAGAAGCGCGGCGAACCACACGACACGTTCGTGAACTCGCTCTGGCCGCCGGACGGAGGAGAGAGAGACTGAACCGACCACCGCGCGCCGTTCCAGCGCTCCGCCAGAAGCGTTCCTGGTCCCTCAGTGGAGGTGCCCTGGAACCCGACAGCTGTACAGGCTGACCACGACGTACAGGAGATCGAGTTCAGCACGCCGTTGTCCGGCGACGGGACGACCCTCCAACTCGCAGCCACAGCACCCGTGACCCCTCCGAAGCACAACGCGACCACCGAGCAGACAAACGCGCCGCACACTCGACGTGCGAGGCCAGTCCGTCCCCACGAGACCAAACCCATGAACGGATCCTCCCACCAGGTTGACGGCGAAGCAACTCCCCCCGGGTGAGCGAGGCGTGCCGGGGTGTCCGAGCGTCCCCGTCCACGCCCAGGACCAGGACCAAACTCAGTGCACACTCGTTGTATACCGGTCGAAGCGGTAGTCCGGCCCGGACAAAAACTACCCCTCTCGGCAAACGAGGCGGCAACCAGCGCGCGACACCCCCGGGACTGCTCCTTCGGGCTATCAGCAGCAGCGGGTCGCGCCCGTTCTGAACGTGCTGAGCGGGTCAACCCCGAGACTGTCGCAACTCGATCGATCCAGCACTCTCGTTCGCCTCTGGCCGGAGTGCTGCTTTCGTGGCAAGGCGCCCGCCCGGGGCTGGCAGTCGGGCGACCGAGTTGTCCCCGAACGAGTAGTCGGGACGACCTCGTGGCTGATGACGAAAGCATGCGTGTGGCGGACTACTGCTGGGCGGCCGGCCGCGAGGTAATCGTCAGCGGGGGTCGGCCGCTGCGTCCCAGCGGCTGGGGGGCTCTCCGGCCCTGGCGGCTACTGGCTCGGGCGGCCGGCGTGCGTCTCGCTCGCGGTCAAGACTCACGACCATCAGCGCGCATCGGGGCGGCCGTCTTGTATGCCAGCCAGGGGCCCTGGGAGCCCCAACGGTGGAGCTGGCCTTGGCTTAGGGAACGAAGTTCACACCGCCGTAGACATCGGTGTCCAGCTCGGTGAAGCCTACATCCCGGTAGGGGTTCGTTGCTCCTCCGTTCTGGACGATCACGCCGAGGCAGGTGCACTTCTCAAATTTCGCTTGCGTGACCTCGGCAACATAGGGTCCCGCCCAGTACGCCCCGTCGAGCGCCTCGGCGTAGTAATAGTAGTACCTGTTGTTCGTAGGATTCGCCCGCGATTGGGTGTCGCCCGGGGCGAGCCGTATCCATCCGAGGACGTCCCATGGCTCCCCGCATTCGTTGCCACAGTCCCAGTCCAGTCGCATGTACGCAACCCAAAGCACTGTGGTATACGAATTGTGAAACTCAACGCTAGAAGCTCCCATCAGCTTCGTTCCTCTCGCTCTCCGCGAAGCCGATCGGCGAGTGACTCCCTCGGTACCTCCGCCTCGTTCGTGCGACGGGGGAACCGATGCTCTCCCTCTTTGGGCTCGGTTTCATCCGCCGGATGAAACCCGACTTTAGCGTGGTGGAGGTCTTTTCTGAGGATCTCAAACGACGAGTTGTCTTGGTCTCCGGGGACCGAGCGAGGTCGTTTCATGTCTGCACCTCCTGCTATGGAATTGTGAACACACAGGACGATCCTGAGCACGCCCGACTGGGCCCGCCGTCGTGTCCCGGTGGGACCTCCCATCCTAGCCAAGCACTGCCACGCCGTGTCGGAATCTGTGGCGGACGGAAAGGGCGCGCGAGGCGAGCCGCGGAGCGCGATGTGGCGCCTATCTGAACTGTCAAGAGACAGTTGTGGCAAGCCTCTCCTGACTTGCCGACGTGGGCGTGCCCGAAACGAGCGTAGGAGGGTCAGGCTGAAGCAGCGCATCAGGATGTCCACGCCACGAAGGTCAAGAGGGCGGATCGCGCATGATTCCCAAGAGCGGATTCACCTTGAAGAGACGATGCGGGATGTATGGGCCCCGTTCGCCTGGCATCTCCTCTGATCAGCCGATGCTCACCGAGGGAGCCGGGGCAGAAGCAGCGGGGAGGGGTTGTCGCTCGGGAGTGGTAGATAGCACTCGGATCAGCCGGGAAGAACTCGTCGACGAGTTCGCGGAAGGCGGCTCAGCATGGCACTTCATGCAGGTGCACGGCGCTGAAGCTGCCGCCCATAGGCAGGTCCTCCGAGCTCTCCTGAGCTCGCCCAGGAAGATGCTGACTTCGGGATATATCCGGGGACACGTCTGACGGGTGCTCCCAGCGCGAACTCTCGAGCGGGCGGTCGCGTCCGCGGTGGAGGGCTGTGTGCTCCGACCGCAAGCGCGTGTGGTGCAACCAAATGCTTGTAAGGCCGACGCCCTCATCGGAAGCGATCGGGCCGGACGGTGTTATCCGTCGGCAGTGCCAGCGGGAGCATCCAGCTCGCGTCGCAGCTTTCCGGCCAAGCCCTCGAAGAGTGGGTAAACGCCTGGCCCGTGCGCCTCGGCGATGGCAGGTTCCCATAGCTCCCACCGTTCGACCAAGGTGCGTCCTAAGAGCAGTTTGATCAGCTCGAGATCGAAGGCGCCGATACTCTCGAGAGCAGCCAACTGCTCGAAGAAGTCGAGTTCGCGGTACAGGACATACGCCTCGGGGGCATCGGCGGCAACGTAGGCCGCGAACGCGTCGCGAAGCTCGTCGGATGACTTGAACCGCGCGACCAGCCGCCGCGCCTCCACGAGCGCACCGTCGTTCCAGCGACGAAAGAATTCGGCGGCCATCTGCGCTTCGCGACTGCGGCGAGCTTCCCGCACCTGCTGGGCTGCGAACACCGCAGCGATGAAGCCTCCGATCAACCCGATCGCTAAGACCGACGTCGCGATGGCAGTGACCTCGCCCCAATTCACAGCGGTGATCAGCAACGCTCAGCTCACCCCGAGTGCTCGACTGTGCCCTCCACCATCGTCCGCACGCTAGTGCTTCCGCTTGTTCGGCGGCTTGCATGCATCAGCGGACAGTGCGATATTGGCCAGGGCGATCGACGACCGTCGCGTATGGCGGGCGAACCGAGAAGGGGGCTCAGAATGGGCAAATCTGGCAAGTTGCGCTCCGTGGCGATAGGGATCGGAGTCGCTGCTGCGCTGTTGGTCTGCGTCGCTCCAGCGTTCGGATCGGGCCGAGACACCCGCGCATCGGCGGCCCGCGCGAAGCCCGCGCGCCTTGCGATGACCGTTTCCCACGGGATGGTCATCAGAGCATGGTGGCGGATGCTTGCCTACTTCTCCTACCCCGGCATGGACCCTGCCCCGAGTGGTTTTTATTGGGGAAGTCTGACGTTCAACGCGCCGATCCGACACGGACGCTTCGCCAAGGAGATCGACCGCGGATCGCGCTCCACCGAGCTGAGCGGAGCGATCGTCGGTAATACGGCGACCGTGACCGTGACTGACTATTTCGCCGTTGGACCCCTTGACAGCAACGGTGCGTACAGCGCCTCTCATAGGTTCACACTTCGAAAAGTCGCCGGACGCTGGCTATCCGTTCAGCCCCCAGCCCCTCCGACCGGTCTGGGCTAAATCCCACCGAGCGCTGTCCCCGCTGCGCGAGGACGCCGCGGTCCGGGACAGCGTAAGGACTCGTCCGCCCGCCCGGGCAGCCGACGTGCGCGACGGGTCACACGGCGGCGCCACCTCCCGGCAGGAGAAGCAGCGACTCTTCGCTGAAGCCGTCGCGTTACTCGATCCACATGCCCGCCAGGCACTCGACGAGATCGACGCGGATCTGCTGCTCGGCACCGGCGAGATCAGCGCGACCGGGGTCCGACGGTCGGCCACCGCCGGCCTCTACTCGGTTCCGGGCGCCGGCAAAGTCCTGTTTCAGGCTGCAAGCGCGAACCTGAACCCCTGGACCGAGGACAAGGTCGACACCAAGAATCCCGAGCGCGGCCCGATGCTGATCCTTGCGGGCGAGAACGACCACACGGTCCCGCACGCGCTCGCCAACGCTTCGTTCAAGCAGGAGCGACGCAACGACGGCGTGACCGAAATCGTCGAGATCGAGGGCCGCGGTCACTCGTTGACGATCGACAGCGGCTGGCGCGAGGTCTGCGACAAGGCGCTCGCGTTCGTCAAGCGGTTCATATAGCGCGTCGCGCGACGGGCCACAGCTTGGCCGGACCGCCGCTTGGTGGCCGCTAACTCGTGAGTGCGACGATCCCGTCACGCAGCAGCGCGGCCGCAAGCAGCACGATGATCACTGCTGCGAGTGTTCTGGCGTGCCTCTCCAGCCAGCCGCGGGTTCCCTGAAGCTTCGCCACGGTCCACTCCCGCGAAACGGTAAGACCGATCAGTGCGACAACCAGCGGGAGCAGCGACACCAGTGCGAAGCCAACCCAGATGGCGATGTACTCGCCCGCGCTCGGCTTCAGCTGCGAGATGTCTTTGAGCGCGATCGGAATGAATCCGCCGGGGTTGGCGAGTGTCGCACCCGCCGCGACGATCGCGATCAGTGGCGATGAGGAGATCTTGCTCATCCGTTTGATCGCGTCCGCTGTCCGCTTGGGATCGCGCGGGCGCCGGAGAAAGCGCACCACGTACAGGACGAGCGCGGCTCCGGCGACGACATCGATGATCGCAACCCACGTGGGAGGCTCGCTGGAACCCTTCGGTGAGCCCGCTACGTCGCCGATCACGAACGCGGCCACGACGCCGATGATCAGCGTCAAGCCGAATGCGCCCAAGAAGAACCACACGCCCGTACGGCGAGGCCGCTCGCTGAGAACCAGGGCCAGCACGCTGAAGGTGAGCGTGGTGGGTGACAGCATCGCGGCCAGCGCGGTCAGCCCGAGCTCAGCATCGACGGAGGTCACAGAGCTCACCCTAATGGCACCGAAGTAGGCCTGCGAGCCGGCGGTATCGGTTGACATCGAGCTTGCGGTCGGGGCGTGACAGCGATGGTGGAGCCCGCGACGCTGCCCGCATCGGGGCTCGTGGAGAATCACCCGATCCGTACGATGCCGTCGGCCCGACCGGTAGTTGGATTGAGTCGTGCCGAGCCTGGCCGTCGCCGTCGTCGCGATCGCGCTACCGGACAGCATCAACCCGACGTTGATCGCCGCCGAGCTGTTCCTAGCCGCCGGGGAGCATCCGGGCCGGCGAGCGATGACGTTCACCCTCTCAGCGTTGACGGTCACGTTCCTGATCGGCTTAGCGCTCGCGTTCGGACTCGGCGACCTGATCCTCTCGGTGCTCCCGAAGCCTGGCCCCACGGTCAAATACGCGCTGTTCACGGCGGCTGGAGTCGTGCTCGTGCTCGGGGGGACCCTCGTCTGGATGCGTCGCAGCGCGCTGGGAAGCCCCGGATCCACGAGTGACACCCAGCACGCGCCGCATGGGTCGCCCGTATTACTCGGAGGCGGCCTCGCCGGACTGGAGCTGCTGACGGCGTTTCCCTACTTCGCGGCGATCGCGCTGATCGTCGGCTCGAGCGCCTCGGATCCAGGAAAGGTCTCGCTTCTCGCGATCTACTGCATCGTCTACACGCTGCCGCTGATCGGAATCGCGGTCGTATGCCTTGTAGCCGGAGACCGCGCGGAGGCGCTACTACGACCCGTCGTCGACTGGCTGCTGACCCGCTGGCCGATGATCGTCGCACCGCTCGCCGCGCTCGTCGGAGTCGGCCTCACGGCGTACGGCGTCGTGAAGCTGGTCTCGCTCTGACCGCGCGTGCAAGGGAGAGACGTTCGGCTGGCCGGTATTGGGTGGGGAGGTCGCGGACTTACAGGCCCAGGAACCGTTTTAGTGCCCGTCGTGATGCCGGTAGCCGCTTGTCGGCGTCAAACTCGAGCACGGAGATCTCCCTTGTCATTGCTGCTATCAGCTGTGCTGCGGCGGTAGCGTCGCGCCAGCCCATCGCTTTCAGGTCCGCCACGCCGGCGGCGGCTAGACGGTCACGGCGGGCGGCCATCGATGCTTGGGCGGAGGGATCTGAACGAGTCTCCAGCGCCAGCGCCTTGACGCCGCGGTTGGCTAGCGACACGTCGAGGTAGACCTCAGCACTGCGGTAGATCCGCTCGGCACCGGGGAGCATTCCCGCGATCGCTTCCTCCACCGCCTTCTGGACGCTGGCGTGGAAGCGCTCGTGCATCGCGTCGACGAACGCGGCGCGGTCCTTGAAGTGAACGTAGAAGGTGCCCTTGGCGACCCCGGCCCGGGCGACCACCATGTTCACGCTAAGCCCGGAAAGGCCATGCTCCTCTGCCAACGAGGCGCCGGCATCGAGCAGTGCCTGTCGGGTCCGATCGGCCCTGGTGGTTGTCGCGCCGTCTTCCATTCGACCGTCAGTCTAGGCGCGAGCCACCGGATCACCGCTAACGTAAATGACCGACCGGTCAGTCATGTTGTAGCCTTCGCGGATGGACATCTTCTCGACTTCCACCGGGTCGGTTGCGTATGACTCACGCGGAACCGGCCACCCGATCGTGCTGCTGCCCAGCGGCGGTCATGATCAGCGCGACTACGACGAGCTGCGCGGACTGCTCCCCGACCGGTTCGCGAGCATCGGAGTGGACTGGCCAGGGCACGCTCAATCCCCGGCTGCCAGCGCGCCGGTCACGGAACTGGGGCTCGCGGATGTTGTCGAAGAGCTGCTCGAGGCGCTCGCTCCCGCCGGCGCTGTTCTGGTCGGCAATTCGGTCGGCGGTAACGTCGCCGCTCGCCTGGCGATACGACGACCCGAACTCGTCAAGGGGCTGGTCATCATCGACGGAGGCGGCTTTGAGGGCCCCCAACCTCTGGGTCGCGTGTTCGTTGCGCTGATGAGCAGGCCTGGGTTCCTGCGCCGCATCTATCCGTCGTTCTCCTGGGTCTACATGCGATCGCGCACCGCTGCTGATCACCGTGCGCGGTCCTCCGCCATAGCCATCACCCGCGCAAATCCAGGCGTTCAAGCCGTCACCGAGATCTGGCATAGCTTCGCCTCGCCCGAACACGATCTTCGAGGCGAGGCGCCGAAGATCACCGCTCCGACGCTACTCGTGTGGGGGCGCCGGGACCCGATCCTGCCGCCACGCGCCGGAAAGACCGCTCAGAAGCTAATCCCGGGCTCAAAGCTCGTCGTCATCGACAGCGGCCACCAGCCGCACACGACGGACCCGGCCGCCGTCGCCGCCGAGCTGATCCCGCTCGCAGACTCAGCCTTCGCCGACAGCACCGAGAGCACGGTCACCCAACCCCGCCCCACCACCACGACGGAGCAGCCATGAAGGCGGGTTCCGCGCAACTCCCGGGACGGCAGCGTCGGCGAGCCGTGGGTCGCCGTCCGCGCATGACGAATAACTGCACGGCTCTGCGTGCTGTGGGGAGCCTCCAGCGGCGGCTGGAGCCTCCAGCGGCTGATCTCCCGACCATCACGTGGGTCGCACAGTGGCCATCGCGTCGACAACTAGCCGGTGCTGTTGCCAATCGCGATTTTCTCCCTGAGCCGACGTTCTCAGATGGGACCCCGCCACCCGGAGGCCCTCATGACCAAGTCCACCGAAGCCCAAGACCGGTTCGAACGCATCATTCGTCAGCACGCGGACATGTCCGAGCCCCAGCGAGCGATCGCCGGCAGGGACCCGCACTCCAAGCAGTTGAGCCAACCACTCGACAGCGGACGGTTACGACAGGTCGCAGAGGAATTCCGGACCACATTCAGTACCAGCGAGCTGGCGGCCCTTGAAAGCTGGGACGACGAGTACATGAACGTCATCGCGGTTGCGATCGGTCACGGTTTCCCGCTACGCCGAGCAGAAACCAGCAGACTCGCGAAGGCCGCCCAGGGCGAACTCGCGCCCATCGTCACCGACTGCGTGCAAAGGACCCAGGATCCCGAAACGCACACGCCCTCGCGACCGTAGCGATCCCCGTCGCACGCCGCCGACCGGCCGCCACCGGCGGCACCCCGCCCGCCGGGTGCAATCTCCGGGCCGGGGCGTTTACCGGACTGCAGTCGTCAGCTACTGGGCGTGTCCCTGAGCCAGCTCCGCCACGGGCTGCCACTCGCGCCATGTCGCGAGGCGGCCCGCGTAATCGTTCTCGGCGATACCCAGCGGTGCGGTGCCGAAGAACACCCGTAGCGGCGGGGGATCGGCGTCGACGACGCGCATGATCGCCGCGGCCGAGGCGGTCGGGTCACCCGGGACGTTGCTGGCGCGCCACTGCTGCTGGCGCTCTCGGAGTGCGTCGTAGGCGGGGTTGGGCTTCGAGCGCTTTGACGACGGACCACTCCAATCGGTCGAAAACCCGCCGGGCTCGACCAGCGTGACGTTGATCCCGAACTCCTTGACCTCCTGGGCGAGCGCCTGACTGATCCCCTCAAGAGCCCACTTCGAGGCGTGATAGATGCCGACGCTCGGGAACGCCGAGATGCCGCCGATCGACGACACCTGCACGATGTGGCCGCTTCCTTGCTCACGCAGGAACGGAAGCGCAGCTTGTGTCACCCACAGCGCGCCGAAGAGGTTGGTCTCGATCTGGGCCCGAGCCTCCTGCTCTGAGATCTCCTCCACCATCCCGAAGTGGCCGTAGCCCGCGTTGTTGACGATGATGTCCAGCCGACCGAAGTGCTCGTGGGCCCGTTTGACGGCCCCAAACGCCGCGTCGCGGCTCGTTACATCCAAAGTCAGCGGCAGCAGCGCGTCGCCGTGGTCCGTCTTGAGGTCGTCGAGCGTCTTTGGGTCACGCGCGGTGGCGGCGACGCGATCGCCGCGCTCCAGCGCCGCTTTCGTCCACTCGCGACCGAAGCCGCGCGAAGCACCGGTTATGAACCATGTCTTGTTAGGCATAGAACGATCCTAGTCACCCGTCGGCGACCCGCGGAGGGCCGCAGCCCGAGCACGCCGACGCGCGAAGATCAATCGCAACACGGCGCTCTTCCGCTTCACCGGGCGCCACGCCTCCTCGTTCGAGTGCGAGCTGCTGCGCAACAAGAAGGTGATGTTCCGGCACTCCTGCCGCTCGCCGAAGCCGTACGCCAACCCGCTGCCGCGCGGTATCTACGTGTTCATCGTGACGGGTGTCAATCGCGCCGGCACCGACCACGTCTCAGCCGTGAAGAAGTTCACGGTCAGATAAGACGCTCTCGTATCCGTGGCGCCCGCCTGCGGCGCCAGCCCACGCCGGCCGCCACGGATACCCACTTACGGCGAACTGCGTTCCGGGCAAGTGCCGCTCACCGTCACCGACCTCGCCGCCGGGCCAATCCCAGTACGCGCTGCCGCCTCGATCGAGACCTAACACTCTCGTCCGAACCGTCCCCGCTGTTTCGCCGGGTGGTCGCGCCTCCGGCTGAGGGGGTCCTGAACGTCTTCCTATCCGCGCGCAATGCACGTCCGGGGTCGCCGATGGGCACGAGACTTGCAATGCCGGCGAAGCAGGGCGCGCGCCGAAGCGTCAGGCGACGGCGCTCTTGGCGTCGCTCAATCCGTTGACACACTTTGGCCCGCGAGTGCGATTCATCAGCAGTGGGACCCAATTACTCCAACGCACAAGACGCAGAGCTGATCGGCGCAGGCCGCGCTGATGCATTCGCGGTGGTCTACGACCGGCATGCCGCGGCGATCTACAACTGGGCCCGGTCGAGGGTCGGCGACCACGCCGCCGATCTCACGGCCGAGACGTTCGCCCGCGCCTGGCTCTCCCGCGGCTCGTTCAGGGACGGTGCCGAGGGCTCCGCCTTTCCGTGGCTGCTGGGGATCGCGCAAAACTTGCTGCGCGACTCGCTGCGCAGACAGCGGATCGAGGACAGGGCGAGAGCACGGCTCGGGCTGCCGCGCGAGCTCGCGATCGATGCGGGCTACGAGCTCGTGGAGGAGCGGCTGTCGCTGCACGGGGCCGCGCTGAAGGCGATCGCCGACCTGCCCGAGGCCGACCGCCAGGTGCTCGATCTGCGCGTCGTCGAGGGGCGGCCCTACAGCGAGATAGCGGCGAAGCTGAGCTGCACCCAGGTCGCCGCGCGCCTCCGGGTCTCACGCGCACTACGCCGTCTGAACATCGCGATCGGAGGAAACCAGTGAGAACCGATATTCCCGACATCCTCGAGACCTACCGCAACCAACTCCACGCCGCGATCGAGCGAGATCTCGCCCGCGGCACCCGCACCGGCCGCGTGAAGCGCCGGGCGCTGGCGCTGAGCGTGCCGGCCACAGCGGCGGCCACCGCCGCCGTGCTCCTGACCGCCGGTGGTGCCTCCGGGCCGAGCTCGGCGAGCGCCGCGATCATCCGCCACGTCCGTGCCGAGCTGACCGCCCCGCCCGGCCAGATCCTGCACGAGTCGGCCACCGTCACGCTCCCCGATCGTTCCTCGATGCGGTTCGAGCTCTGGGCGCAGACCGGCGGGACGGGCGTCTACCGCGTGATCAAGTACGGGCAAGAGGCCAGCCTCTCGGCCACCAAGAACGAGACCTACGACGCGTCGACGAACACGATCACGGTCTCGCCGCTCCCGCCGGCAATCCACCAGCTTGAGGTCTCCAAGGGGGGCGATCCGGCGACCGAGCTGAAGCGGATGGTCGAGTCGGGCCAGGCCACGGCGATGCCGACCACCTACAACGGGACGCCGGCGTACAAGATCATTGTGAGCTCGTCGGGTGACCCGTTGCTGAACGGCATTGCGTACGTCGCTCGGAGCGACTACCGGCCGCTCGAGCTCGACTCCGCCGCGCATCCCGGCGGGAAGGTCGTGGTCTCGGCGTACGAGTACCTCCCCGCGACCCCGGCCAACGACGCCCTGCTCGCCGTCACGAGCGCTCATCCGGGCGCGACGGTCGTGAACCAGCCGTGAACCAGCCGGGCTAGAGCCGGCAGCCTGCCGGACGTGCGCGAGCACGCACGTCGCCGCCGGGAGCTCAAACCGCGCCACCACGCCGTCGAGGAACTTCCTATACAGCTCAAGCGGGATCGCGTCGACCTCGCAAAGGACGCAGACGGTGCGGGCAAGCCCCGCGGTTCGGGGAGGCGCGACTTCAGCTGAAATCAGCGACGCACGTTCCTGAACCCGTGCGCTCAGCCCGGGGGCGGCACGTGCCGGTACGAAATTCGTCCAGATCGCTGTGAATAGGGGCAAGTGCGGTTTCGCCGCCGCGTTGTCGGTTTGGCTTGGTTTCACCTAACGCACAGGAGGAAGCGATGGGCCTCAGTCGTTCGCGACTGCTGAGGACGGCGATCGCCGTCCTTGGCGTAGCCGGATTTGGGTGTGCTTTCCAGGCGGTGACGACGGGTGCCGTCGCCGCAACTCCGAAGTACGGCCTCGTCAATGTCGGGGCGTTCGGCGGCGAGCCGACGATCGCGTCGAATCTCAAGGGCGAGCTGTACGACACCACGCCAAGCGGCGGCACAATTCTCTACAGGTCCACAAACCGCGGCTCGTCCTGGGCCAAGGCCACCACGGCCGACCCCAGCAGCGGCGATGACTGCATCACGACCGACCAGTCGGGCGCGCTCTACGAGTGCAACCTGGCAGGGAGCCAGTCGACCGCCCCGCTCCAGGCGGACGTGTGGAAATCGGTCAACGACGGCAAGACCTGGACGTACGGCAACAACGTGCTCGACTCGGACGCCGGTGCCAATGTCTGCGGCTCGAGCTGCCAGCCCTTCGGGGTCGACCGCCAGTGGACGGACGCTTACATCCCGCCCGGGAAGACCACGAACAGCGCGATCGTGGCCCTGGGCTACCACGACTTCTATGGGCCGGTCTCGATCTGGGTGAACGTGTCGACCGACGGCGGCAAGACCTACGGCCCGTCGACGAACGTGCTCGCAAACTTTACCCAGAACAGCGCCGACCAGGCCGCCGTCGCCGAGGCCGACTCGGCCTGCAACACGGTGCCGACCGGCCTCCGGATCGAGAAGACCGGACCCCACCCCGGGCGGATCTACATCTCGTGGATCGCCTCCGACCCCGAGAGTCCGGCCACCGGCTGCAACGTCACGATGGTGCAGTCGTTCCACAACCTGTTCGTTGCATGGTCCGATGACCACGGCGCCACGTGGACGCCGCAGCTGGCCTACGACGCCGGCATCGGCCACGACGCCTCTACGCCGTTCGCCACCTTCACCCTCGACACCCGGGGGAACCCGTACATCGGCTTCGCCGCACCCGGACCGAGCGACAACCCGGCCGTATGCGCCGCCGAGTCCACCGCAGGTACGGTCCAATCCGACCCGAGCTGCGATTACCACATGTGGGTCGCATGGTCATCGAACGGAGGCAGCACCTGGGACGGTGGCGGCGGCGCGATCCCCGGCAGCGCAGCGTCCGCCTACGAGGTCGACCCGTCGAGCAAGCCGCAGACCGACGTGTTCCCGACGATCGCGGCCGGGCTGCCGGGCAAGGTCGATGTC
The DNA here is from genome assembly GCA_963788565.1 of uncultured Solirubrobacterales bacterium. Taxonomy (GTDB): domain Bacteria; phylum Actinomycetota; class Thermoleophilia; order Solirubrobacterales; family Solirubrobacteraceae; genus Palsa-465. The sequence continues at coordinate 19,431 of CAWBHJ010000009.1, forward strand.
AGCTGGCTGCAGACCAACGAGACCGAACCGACCGACCCGCTGGGCAAGTTCGATCCGGGCGGCTGCGGCGGACCGGGACCCGCCAACGGCAACCCCACGTTCTATCCACCGCCGTGCAACTGGAACCTCCACGCGGGCCAGTCGCTCAACCTGACCGCCCCGCCGCCCAAGGCGGTGTGGGTAACGCAGCCGCTCACCACGACGCCGACACACGTGGGCGACATCTGCAACCTCGGGATCTTCTGCGTGTCGCCGGCCTCGAACCGGAACCTGCTCGACTTCAACTCCGAGACGGTCGATCCCACAACCGGGTTCGCGCACATCGCTTACGCCGACGACAACAAGGTCAACAAGCTGCGCGTCGCGAACCAGGTCAGCGGGCCGAACATCATGAAGTAGCCGCCGACGGTTCCAGTGCTTGCGAATGCCACCCACTCCGCGCGCCCCGTCGACGCGGCCAGACGCCCACTTACTAGGCGGCCGCCCGTCGCGTAAGCGTCCGGGAAACGAACCGCAGGAGAGAAGTCCCGACAGCGTGGCAACGAGGGCCACCATGAGAGCGCCGCCGTAGGGGCGTAGTGTCTTCGCGGTGCGCGACCGCCGGTGGATACGCCTGCCGATGCCGGAAATCGCCTGCGTCGTCGTGCACACAGAACCGTGAAGCGCCCATCCGGGAGGCCGTCGTGGTGGGCCACCAGCGCTGTCCCGTATCCGTGGTTCTGGCTTCTACCTTCGGCGGGAGCGGTCATCGGGCTCGCTGCCGCGAGCTATTTCGACGTCCCCGTGTGGCTGGGTTTCCTATGTGGTGAAATTCCGGCGCTTGCGCTTGAGGCGTGGTGGCGGCACCGAAGCCCGTGGTCGGACGATGCTCCGCAGTCACCCTCGATCGGCCGGTGGTCGTGGCGCCACCCGCTGCGTCGGTCAGAGCCCGAGCGCGAGGGCGATATGGGCAACCGTCGAGATGAGGTACACCAAACCGAGGAGGTGACGAAACCAGTTGACTCCGTCGACTAGCTCTTCGTAGGCCCAGATCGTCATCGCTCCATACGACACCGCTGCTGCGGCGGCGTGTCCGGCGCCGTGAATTACGGCCGCGGCTTGCCCGCCGGCGAACGCTGTAAGTAGCGGCACGTTTGGGAACTGAACGAGCGGAAAGTCGTGCGGCCACCCGAACTCCCTCACTCGTCTGATGAGTTTCCGATCCATGCTTGCCAGACACTAATGGCCCGCTAGTCCCCGACTGGGAGGCCGTATAGCTCGGCGTGCCCGGCAGCGGACCCGCGGAATCACTGAAACAGGAACGGCACGCTCCGGCGGGCCGCGCGCTGAGATTCGCCACGAGCGCGACTGGACGCGTCAGGTCGTCGACTCCGCCAATCCTGACGGTTGCGCTGTCCGCGCGTTGCGACGTGTGTTGAGACAGTCGCATCGACGCAGGGTGGGGCGGGGCGGTAGCCGAGGGCCTGACTGGCCGCCATATACTCGCTCGACATACGCGAGGAGAGGACGCACATGGCAGTCGGCATAAGGCTCAAGTTCGCTGGGGGTACGCAGGAGAACTACGACGCGGCGCACGCGGTGATGGACATCGACACTGACCCACCCGAGGGGATGATCGTCCACTCGGCTGGGCCGATCGACGGTGGCTGGGGTGTGATCGATTTTTGGGAGTCGCGCGACGCGTTCGATCGGTTCGTTGAAGAGCGACTGATGCCGCGTCTCCAAGGACTTGGAGACCGTGGGTTTCAGACCCCGCCTGAGGTGAAGGAGTTCCCGGTCCACAACCTCCAGACGCCATAGGTCGAGGCGGGGGATCGGACCCGCAGACTTATGAGCGTCGTGCGCGGCGGCGTAAACGGCACGCCGACCGCGCGGTCGCGATCCTCGCGGCGGCTGATCGACGGCGCAGTCGGCCATCCGCGGTGCGCTCACCGCTCGGCCCCCGCGGCCGCGCGCGCCCGGTTCGGCCGCGGTGAGCACCAACTCGTCGCTGTCCTTCAGCGACGGGTCTTCCTCTTGGGGTAGTGACACGTGAGCCCGCCAGTCACGCCCACACCGTCGGTTCCGGCCTCGTTGAACATCGGGTAGAACCCGCCGCCCACCAGCTTGCCACGGTTCTTGAAGCTGATCTCCCCACCGCCGGGAATGTGGTGTGGGGGGATGAAGTCGCTGGCGAAGTACGTCAGCGAAGGACTTCGCACCTCGATGAACGCTCCGGTGTAGACGCCGCGCTTCAGCTCGTAGTTGTGGAATCCCGTGAAATGGCGGACCTTGATATAGAGCACCCAGCCGCTGTCATACCCGGCCGCTATGAATCCGCTGCGGCCGAGCTTGCACTTGGCCGAGGTGAAGAGCGCGACTGTCTTGTTGTCCCCGTTGAAGACGCGGATCCCGGGGGGCGGCGACTCGGCGGCGCTCGCCGAGCTGAGCGGCACGGCAACCGCGATCAGCGCAGCGACGATGCCGATCAGGCGGCGAAGGGACAGGGCGCAGTGGGCGGATCCGCTCAACATCTTTCTCCTCTATACGGAGCGGCAGAAAGTCACGCAGGGGCTGGCGGCTGGAGCGCACCACCTCAAGACCGCGGCCACCCCCGCCGCGCGTGCAAGTCGTCTGCACGCCTGGATCCATGGTCGTCGATCAGGCCCCGAAAAGCAACCGGCTGGCGCAAGCCGCGCTCGAGGAACGTCGCCATTGATCGCCCACCAAGCCTTCGAGACGCGACACGCGCTGGTTCTGCATACACGCGCCGACACGAACGCAGGTCGCGGCGCCGCAGACGATGTCCGTCTCGCATCTCGCCGGCGGCAGCTGCCTTCGGAAGCGCCCGTCACACATGTCCCCGGCTATGTCCCGAAGTCAGCATTTCTGGGTCGATCTCAGGAGAGCTCGGAGGACCTGAAACGCTTGTAGCTACGCCAGAACCCGTGTATCTGTCGCACTTCTAATCCGACGGTCGCAGGTTCGAATCCTGCCGGGGCGCGGTGGAATCCCCACGTGGACGACGGGCGCTCTTCTTGCAGCCGCGGCGGCCAGAAAGCCGCCGACATCGCCGGAACCGCGACGGACAGCCTCCCCGCTGCGCCAAGATCGGCGCAAGCTAATACCTTTATCGTGAAACGATCCGCAAGGGGTGATCGCTTGCGCAGGGATGAAGGGCAGGGGATCAGCCGGCGTCAGGTTAGGTATTTCCGGGGTCCGGCCAGCCTTCCCTACACCCTTATAGAGTCGCCCGGGGCGGATCGCCTCGTGTGGGCGTTTCCAAAACTCAGGCTGGGCGGGACGCACCCAGGCCTACGTACACGTCACTACTACGACGGGCTGGGAATGCACACACTCTTGATCGGCTGCGATCCGGATGTCTTCATCGGCCCCCGCCGGCGCATGCGCGGGCAGGCGACTGCGCTCGAATTGCACAGGAAGATCTGCCGCGACCTCGGCGTGCCCGCCGCTCGGAGCGTCGCCGTGGGGACAAGCATGGGCGCCGTATGCGCCCTGTTCCTCGGTCTGGCTGCGGGGTGCGGCCACGTGATCGCCGGCGCCCCGCCGGTCACGATGGGGAGAATGTTGCAGCGGTTCGCCAAGCTCGACGGTCCTTCGGACGAGACGAAGGCGTCAGCGCTCGAGTTCCTCGCCCTAGCCGACGACGGCACCGACGATCCCGCGACGTTCCTAGACGAGCTGATCCCGCGGGCAGCGGACGCCGTCTCGGCTCCCACTCGCATTGACCTATTCGTCAGTGCAAAGGACCACAGCTACAAGGCCACCCGAGGGCTGGAGAGGCGGCTGCGCGGCCACCCGCACATCACCGCGGAACTGACGTTGAGCGACTACGGACCACACGCCAACGTGCTCGGCCCGTTCATCGCCTTCATGCGTGAGCGGCTGTCGGTCAACTACTAGTGACAGTTGGTGGCCGATACGGGTCCCGGAGAGAGGTGGTGACTCTCCGCGCCTTCCGGCCGGCCGCGACCAGCCCGGAACGTGAGATCGCCGAGCCTCTGCTCGTCACCGCGGATCCAGAAGCGGGACTCCCCCTGCCAGGCCTCGTCCGCCCGTGCGTCGAGCAAAGCGCGAACCCGGCCGGCCCGGTATCGAGCTGAGCGGCAGCCCAGGCCCTCACCAACATCCGCACGTGATCCGATGCGGCCGGTCCGCCCCGGCTCTGTCGCACTTCTAATCCGACGGTCGCAGGGTCGAATTGTGCCGGGGCCGTGATGCCGGCTTTCCGTGTGGTGATGCGGCCGTCTGCGTGGCCCCACCGGTGGTCGTGCCCGGCGCCTGAGCGGTGCTGAGCAACGCGAGCTTGTCAGGCCGCGAGAGGCGTTTGACGCGCGCCTCCTCGCGGCGTGCTGCCGTGCGGTCAGGCATTGGAATCGCATGCACAAGCTCGACCGGCAGTCGACTCGCCGTGTAGCGACTCGCGGTGCCGGCCCGGTGACGCTCAACTCTGCGCTCGAGATCGACGGTCCAGCCCGTGTAGAGCGAGCCGTCGGAGCACCGGAGCAAGTACACCCATGCCTCGGACATCGGTCTAGCTTCGCCGCTGTCATCACGGGGCCCTGCTCGCGATCCGACTGCTCCCCGTAAATCCAACCCACAGCGGCTAGTCACGGAGCTCCAGAAACGTTGGACGTCAATCGCAGCTCGTGATCTCCGACCCGAACGACGTCGCTCGGGTGCAGCTGCCGGCCCCGGCGCTGCTCTCGTTCTCCGTTCACCCACACCTGCGCTGTCGAGAGGAACGCCTTGACCTCGGCGCCACTGTTGATGACGCCAGCCAGCTTCAGCAGCTGGCCCAGCCTGATCGTCTGGCCGCGAATAGGCACGTCTCGCACCACCTACGAAAGCTATCGACCCCAGGGTCGACGGTTGTGGCGCTCGTGGGCTGCGCGGCGTCGTGGCTCAGGTCAGGGTGCCCGCCGGCAGCACGAACCGAAGCGGAGGCCCGGGGTGTTCTCGAGAGGGTCCGCCCAGCCGTGAGCCGTGCAGGCCACGCGTGGAAGCCGCAGCAACACGTTCTTCAGGCTGCCCGTCGTGGGCCGTGATCCACGCGATGACTGCTGGGAAATCGCCGCCTTCTGCGAGGATCGCGGCGCGCTCGATGACCTCACCGCCCGAGACGTGAGGGCGAGCCAGTCGCGTCACCAGAGCGACAATCGCATCCTCATCCATGCTTCACACCGTACTCGACTCGCGAAACCACGCCTCGGGGCCCTGAGCGAGATCGTTCTCGAGCTGTCCGAGTCCCAGCAGATTTCTGCTCGAGCACCCGGGACAAACCGTCGACCGTCGCTTGTCCTGCTCGATCGGAAGCGAGCGACGGGGGGTGGTGGCGGTCGGGATTCCGTTTTCCAGCCGGGTGTAATCCTTGGGCGGCTGCCGGGCATTTCGTAACGTGGAGGACCTCGATGAGCGGCGTGGGCGGTTTGAGCGGCTGTTCGCTACGTACTCTGCGTCGGTCCGGGCGTATGCCCGCCGAAGGGCGGACGCCGCGGTTGCAGATGACGTCACGAGCGAGGTGTTCGTAGTCGCGTGGCGGCGGCTCGATGACGTGCCCGATGATGCGCTGCCGTGGTTGCTGGGGTGCGCCCGTCCCCGGTCTGCCAACGACCTTCCTCGTGAACCGAACCGGAAAGGTCGTCCGCGTGCATCTGGGCTCATACAACTCCCTGGCAGACCTAAGAGCCGATATCAGCCTTTATCTGTAGCCGCACCCGTTAGGACGCCAGACCTCGACAGACGCGAGGAGGTGTCGGGTTGACACCTCCTCGCACTTTGCCGGCCGCTGAGCCGGCGCTGCTTGAGCTTCTCAGGATTACCCCGCGATTACGGGGATCGCGGTTACCTCACCACTGACGATGGTCGGGAAGTTGAGCCTAGGGTTGCAGTCGAGCGACAGGACACCAGCATTCGACATCACGGTACCGGAGACCGAAAGCGTCGCCTCGTTGGGAATGATGAACTCCCCGGTTGGAGGCAACGACTGGTCGAAGTTCGGGCTCGCATATCCTGGGGCCGGGTAGCCGTTCCCGCGGATAAAGCAGCGGATCGATCCGGGATTCACGCTGTCGGCGTTTTGAGCGACGACCTGTCCGCTCACGAAGTACTCACCAGCCTTGGGTAAATTCACGACGATAGAACCCTGATTCAGCGTCGTTGACGTGTAAGCCGTTGCGACTCCCGCGGGACCTGCCGGCCCCGGAGCGCCCGTGTCACCCTGCGGTCCCGTAGCGCCCGTGTCACCCTTCGGCCCAGGAGTGCCGATTGGGCCCTGCGGACCCGTCGCCCCAGTATCTCCGGTCGACCCCGGCACCCCCTGCGGGCCGGCTGCGCCGGCGTCGCCCTTGGGGCCTTGCGGTCCGGTGTCGCCCTTGGCGCCCTGCGGGCCGGCTGGGCCGGCGGGGCCGATCTGGTTCCAGGTCACGAGCGTGTCGTGCGTCCGACACTGCGGCGGTGTGCTCGGATTCACCTCCAACTGATGCAGGCTGCCGCTGCCAGCTTTCAAGCAGCCCTGGTAGACGTTGTTGGACGGGACAGTGGCGGCCATCGCTGCCGCCGAGCTCCCGGCGGCGATAACGGCCACGGTGGCAGCGGCGATCGGCATGCGGCGGGTGAGGTTGAGTGTCTTCATCTCTGCTCCCTTACTTGACTTGATTTGCTTGCGATCACCGTCATCAGCGAGACGGCAAGCAGGCGTGTGACGTGCTCCGACCGCGAGGCTCAGAGCAGACCGAGTCGCGCCACAATCGCGGCGAGCGGCCGGTGCGGGTGCAGGCGGACCACGGCCCGCAGCCGCGCAGGGTGGGGCCCGTGCGCGAGCCGCGTCTGCCGCATCTCGCCGGCGTCGCTCAGCCGCTCGTGCAGCACGGTCCTGTGAACTTCGTACGTGAGCTCCGGGTGCATCGTTGTCCCTTCGATGGCGGGTGAACTGACGCCGAGGACGATGTAGCTAAGGAGGCGCGCGCACATCGGGCGGGTGCCCATTTCTGAGTGGTCGAAGGGCAGTCTTAGCCCCTCGTCCGGGTCTTAGCTGGCGGTCCGGGCCTTAGACCCGCCAAGATGTCGGCGTGGGGAGACATGTCTCAAGCCCGGCATTCGTGGGCCGGAGCGAGCAGTTGAACGCCCTACGGGCAGCGCTCTCTCGCGCGAGCGACGGTGAGGCCGGCGCGGTATTCATCTCGGGCGAGTCCGGCGTGGGGAAGACGCGACTGGTGACCGAATTCGGCCGAGAGGTGCGCGCCGGCGACGGACGGTTCCTGGTGGGTGGCTGCGTCGATGTCGGTGGGTCGGAGCTGCCATATGCCCCGCTGTTCGGCGCGCTCCGCTCACTCGTGCGCGACACGGAACCCAGGCTGCTGCAGGAGCTGGTCGGCGCAGGCGGTGGGGAACTCGGGCGGCTGTTGCCTGAGCTGCAGGCGGGGGGCGCGACGATCGAGGCGGTGGATCCGCTGGCCCAGGCGCGACTGTTCGAGGCGTTGTTGGGCCTGTTTGCCCGTGCCGGCCGCGACGTGCCGGTGGTGCTCGTAGTCGAGGATCTCCATTGGGCCGATCCCTCGACGCGGGGGTTCCTGTCTTTTCTCGTGCGCAACATCGGCCGCGAGCGGCTGCTGTTGGTGGCGACCTATCGCAGCGACGAGCTGCATCGTCGTCACCCGTTGCGCCAGTTCCTGGCCGAGGTCGAGCGGTTGGAGGTGGTCGACCGGCTTCAGCTGGCGCCGTTCACTCGCCGCGAGCTCGCGCAGCAGCTGACGGCGATTCTTGACGGTGCGCCGGATCAGGCTCTGCTCGAGGAGTTGTTCGCGCGCTCGCAGGGCAACGCGTTCTTCGCCGAGGAGCTGCTCGCCGCATCGGCGGACGGTGGCGCGCACCGGATCCCGGACAGCCTGCGGGACGCGCTGACGCTACGCGTGGAGCGGCTCTCACCTGAGGCGCGGCAGGCGGTGCGCTGCGCTGCCGTCGCGCGGCCGTTCGTTGGTCACCGGCTGCTGGCGGCAACGTCCGGGCTGAGCGACGACGAGCTGGCGCTGGCGCTTCGCGATGCGATCGAGAACAACGTTCTCGTGCAGGACCCCTCCAACGAGAGCTACTCGTTCCGTCATGAGCTGCTGCGTGAGGCGCTGTATGACGAGCTGCTGCCGGGTGAGCGGGTCGCGCTGCACGCGAAGTTGGCGCGTGCCCTGGAGGATGATCCGGGCCTTGCGGTCGGTCCCCATGGCGCCGCGGGGCAGCGCGCGATGCACTGGTCGGCAGCGCACGAGCTGGCACCCGCGCTCGCGGCGTCGGTGGAGGCCGGCGTGGAGGCCGAGCGGGTGTGGTCGTTTGCGGAAGCCAACTCTCAGTTTGAGCACGCGGTCGAGCTGTGGCCCCGGGTGGCGGCCGAGCAGCGGCCAGAAGCCCTCTCGCTCGTCGATCTGCTCGCTCGCGCGGCGGAGGCGGCGTACCTGTCGGGAGAGAACCAGCGCGCGCTGACCCTGACGCGCAGCACGCTCGAGCTGCTCGAGGCAGACCAGGAGCCGGTTGCCGCCGGGCTGACCCACGCGCGGCTGGGGCGCTACCTGCTCGCCGACGCCGAGTTGCTCGACGCGCTCGCCGAGTATCGCGCGGCGGCGGCGTTGCTGCCGACGCAGCCGAGCGCTGCCCGGGCGAGCATCCTCGCCGGTGAGGCGCACATCCTGATGCTGCAGGGCGAAGCGTCGCAGTCACGCGCGCCGTGCGAGGAGGCGATTCGGATCGCCCGTGAGGTCGGAGCCGCCGAGGTCGAATGCGACGCGCTGAACACGCTCGGCGCGGTGCTCACCATGCTCGGCGCGGTCGAAGACGGGATCGAGACGCTTCGCGACGGCCAACAGCTGGCGCTGAAGCTGGGAGCGCTCGAAGAGCTCCGCCGCGCGTACATCAACCTCGGCCAGGCACTCGACGACGCCGGCCGGCTGCAAGAAGCGGCTGAACTCGCTCGCGAGGGGTGGGAGCACCTGCGGTCGCGGATCGGAACCGCCTCCGCGTTCCTCGCCGCCGAGGCAGGTCTCCGGCTCACGCGGCTGGGTGCCTGGGACGAGGCGCTGGCCGTGCTGGAGGAGGCGGCGGAGATGGCCCGCCCGAGCACGTTTGCCGCGATGGTGCTGGTGGCGCTGGCTGGGATCGAGGTGCTACGCGGCGAGCTCGACGGTGCGAGCGCCCACCTCGGATCGGCCGAGCAACTCTTCCCCGAACGCAATCTCTTCTGGATCTTGCTCGACGTGCCGGCGGCCGAGCTTGCGCTCGTCCGTGGCCAGCCCGAACAGCTTCGGCAGATCGTGGACCTGGACGCGGATACACCCCAGGTGTATCCGCCCTTCATCATGCCGCTGCTGGTGCTCGCCGTCAGGGCGGAAGCGCAGCTCGCGGAGGGAGCTCGCGCCGCCCACGATTCGGAGGCGGACGAAGAGGCCGTCACCCGAGCGCAGACGCTGGTCAGGCGCGTGAAGACGCTGACCGCGCCGGAGACGTGGCCGCTCGGCTCCGCACCCTCGGAGACGCTGCTCGAGGTCGACCTCTGCGAGCTCGAGGCGCGACGGGCACGCGGCGAGGCTTGCGCCGTCGACTGGGCCGAGCACGCGGCACGCTGGGCGCGGCTGGGCCGGCCCTACCGCGAGGCGTATGCCCACCTACGAGAGGCTGACGCAGCAGTCGTCGAAGCCTTGCCGCGGGCCCAGATCACCGCGGCCCTCTCATCCGCCCGCGCCACGGCCGCGACGCTCGGCGCGCGGCCGCTCCTGGAGCAGATCGAGCTCGTCTCCCGCCGGGCACGCATTCGTACCGCAGACGAGGGCGGCGAGGCGGGGGTTGGCGTCGCCGGCCTGACCGCGCGCGAACTCGACGTGCTGCGCCTGATCGCCGAAGGCCGGACCAACCCCGAGATCGGCCAGGCGCTCTACATGAGCCCCAAGACCGCCAGCGTCCACGTCTCCCGGATCCTCTCCAAGCTCGACGTCAAGACCCGCACTGAGGCCGCCGGCCTCGCGCATCGGCTGGGGCTGCTCGACCTGCGTTAGCCGGTCTGCGCCTGGACGCTCTGAGTCGAGTCAGCGCGTGGCCGGCTCGGGAACCGGCCAAGTCACTTTCCCGCCGCCCGCGCCCACGCGATCAGCAGAGCCTGGAGCGGCAGTCGCGCGATCAGTGACGCCCGTCCGCCGGGAATCCCTGGGTAGCGGGCCGGGTGCACGGCCATGTGGACATTGGCGGGAAACACCGCGATCAGCGTTCCGATGCTCCACCAGCTCCCCACCCGACGTGTTCGCGGGTGCAGGACTCCCGCGCCGCCGGCGATCTCAGCCACGCCGCTGACGTAAACGAGGGCACGGCGCGCCGGAAGGTAGTCCGGCACGATCGACTCGTAAACGTGTGGGATCGCGAAATGCATGATCCCCGCGAAGATGAACGCTGGTCCGAACGAGCGGCGCACGCGCGGGAACTCTAGTCCCGCGGTGTGAGAGCCGTATCGGACCCGCGTAAGCCAGCACGATCAGGCCGCTCCGTCCGGGAGAATTGGGCTGTGGGCGCGCAAGCTTCTCCGGTCGGTTCGGGTCACGGCGACGTCGCGGTGGTGAAGCAGGTGTTCGAGGCGTTCGCGCGGCGAGATATCGAGGCCGTACTTGGGTGGATGCACCCGCAGGTGCGGCTTTGGGTGGTAACGGCGGCGGTGAGCAGGGGCGGACGTCCGTATGTCGGGCACGAGGGCGTCCGTGACTACTGGCGGGACGCGGGACGGCTGTGGGAAGCGTTGGAGCTTCTGCCGGTCGAATTTGACCGGATGGACGGCGCGGTGGTCGTTCTCGGTGAGGTTCGGGCGCGCGGCGCGGCCGGATCGTTGCGACAGCCCGCCGTCTGGACGTGGAAGCTGAGCGACGGGATGGTGGTCGACTGCCGGGTCGATTCAGACCTGCGCGCCGCGCGGGAGGCGCTAGGGGAAGCGCATTCGGTGACGGAGCTCCTGCGCGCCTTTCATGATGCGTTCAACCGCCGCGATGCCGAGGCAATGGTCGCGCTCGCCGATCCCGGCGTCGTCGCCTACCCAGCGGCCGTCTCTCGCGCCGGCCGGAGATACGCGGGGCATGCCGGGCTGCGGCACTGGATTCGTGACATGGCCGCAGTTGACCGCGGCCACACGGTGACGGCGCGCGAAGTGCGCAGGCTCGCGGAGGAGCGCTGGGCGGTGCTGGGAGAGGTGATCATCGACGATGCTCCCGTAAGTCCCTTCGCCTCATTCGCGTACGTCCGTCGTGGGTTGGTGAGCGAGGTCCGCGAATTTCTCAGCGACGAGGCGATCCTCCGCGAGATCGCATACCTCCCCTGAGGTGACCCCCTCGGACCCTCGCTAGCGCATCTCCAGCACGAACAGATCGATCTCGCGCGCTGTCCGCGCACGGTATTCGTCGAAGCCGCCGTATTGCTCATTCATCCGTCGCCAAAGGTCGTCGCGCTCGGCGCCGTCGGCGACACGTGCGCGCACCTTCCGGCGTGCGCCTCCAACCTGCACTGCCGCGTCGGGGTGCGCCCTGAGGTTGAACGCCCAGGCAGGGGCGCGCTGATTCCCGGCGTTCGAGCCGATCACGACGAGCCGCTCGCCGTCGGCCAGATACAGCACGGGCGCTGTTCTCTCTTTTCCCGAGCGTCTGCCGGTGGTCGTGAGGAGCAGGACGGGGGCGCGACCGATCCGTCCGAACAACCGTCCGCGGGTGGCGCGGTACAACGGCACGTTCAGCTTTCCGCCGAGTCTCAGGGCCGCGGCAGGAATCGACATCGAGAAGCGGGAGTAGGCCCGATCGCTCGGCACCGAAACAGCCTCGCACACCTCGGCTCCGCGCGGCCCCCAGCGTCCCGTCCTCGCGACCCGAGACGCGGGCACGGCCTAGTCGGCGAGGAACGCGTCGACGTCGGCCGCGAACTCCGCAGCGTGCTGGAAGAGGAAGCCGTGTGCGGCGTCGGCGTAGATCTTCAGCCTGGCCTGCGGGATCAACCCCGCGAGCAGGTATGAGTAATGCGGCAGGATCATCGGGTCACTGTCGCCGTTGGCGATGAAGACCGGGTGCGTGATCGCGCTTACACGCTGGAGCAGCGCGTGGTTCGGGATGCCCCAGGAGCAAACGGCGTCGTACTGCGCCTGCCGGGTCTGCCAGGTCGTTTCGGCGTCGCGATCCGCGGTGCGGGCGCCGAAGATGCGCTGCGCGGATTGCTTGCCGGCCGCTTGGCTTGTCGCAGACGGCGCGTAGAAGACGGACAGGTAACCCTCGGGCGAGCCCTGGCGCCGGCCGACGCGGTCGATCACCTCGCTCGCCCAGCCGTGCATCCCGGCGGCGCCTTGAGGCGCAGAGGACGCGAGCACGACGCGTCGCACGAGATCGGGCCGGATGAGGGTGACCTCCTGAGCGACGAAGCTCCCGATCGAGAACCCCAGCAGGTCGACCCGTTCGAGCTCGAGGGCATCGAGGAAGGCGATCGCGTCCTGGGCCATCTCGGCGATCGTGTACGGCGTCGTCCCGCTCGTACCGCCGACGCCCGCGTTGTCGAACGTGATCACGCGCCGCGCTTCGGCGAGGGGGTCGATCAGCGTGGGGTCCCAGTTCTCGAGGTTCCCCCGGAAGTGCTGGAAGAGGACGACGGGGACGTCACTGCTGCCGAGATCACGGTAGGCGTAGCTGATCCCGTTGGCCGCATCGACCTTCTTGTTCTCGGCCGCTATGTAGCCGCCGGGTGTCGGGCTGGCGCTCATCTCTTTCCTTTCGTGTTCGAATTGCCCGCCGGGGGGCTAGCTGCCGCCTGTGTCAGTGACGTCGTGAAGAAGCGCTGCACCGTGTCGAGTGGCTGGGTGCTTTGGCTTGCTCGGCTCAGGATGAGGGCGCCTTCGAGCGCCGCGAGGAGCGCGCTGGCATCGTCTTGTGCGGTCGACTCGTGGGCGCCGAATTTGACCAAGGCAGCGCGCACCGAGTCACGCCACTGATCGAGGAGAGCGCCGGCCTCGTGGCGTAGCCGGTCGTCTCCGGAGGCATCGATCACGGTTGCCGCGATCGGGCATCCCATCGTGAAGTTGCTCTCGAGGAGCACCTTGCGCCAGGGGGCGAAAATTGCGTCGATCGCATCCGCCAGCGTCGCCGCCTTGAGGAGCTCTGACTCGGTGTCGGTCAGCACCTCGGCGCCGGCCAGGTTGAGGGCCTCGATGATGAGCTGCGTCTTCCCGCCCGGGAAGTAGCGCTGGAGGGACCCGCGAGGGCCGTTGGCATGGGCAACGATCTCGCGCAGGCCGACGCCGTGAACACCGCGCTCGCGCACTAAGGCGGCGGCGCTGCGGACGATGCGGTCACGGGCCGGCTGCGGCTTGCTGCTTGCGCCCGTCCGCGTGGTCTCATGCCGGAAGTCCATCTGGACAGCGTATCCTGACCCGATGACGGTCGTCATCGAGTCTGTTATCGTCCGCCGCAAGGTATGACAGTCGTCATCGCCGTTCAACCGGAACGACTGAGCACCCAAAGGAGCGCGCAGTGAGCGAGGGAAGCGATCCGAGGACCACAGCAGCGGGCTATTCGCCCATCGCTCCGCTATTTCGAGTCTGCGACGGGGTGCGGATTCGGTTCGCCGACAACCGGGCGGGCTCGTCGGCGGTGACCGTCTTGATGTTGAGCCCATGGCCGGAGAGCCTCTGGGCGTTCCGAAGGATCTGGGACCGAGTGTCGGGGGCGGCGCGCGTGGTCGCGATCGACCTGCCGGGCTTTGGCCACTCAGACGGTCGCCCGGAGCTGATCGCGCCGGATGCGATGGGCACGTTCCTCGCGCGCCTGATCGAGGAATGGGGCCTCGGCGCGCCGCACGTCGTCGGCCCGGATGTGGGTACCGCAGCCGCGTTGTTCCTGGCGGCGAACGCGCCAGACCGCGTCACGAGCTTGACCGTCGGTGGAGGTGCGGTGCGCGAGCCCATCGAGGCCGGCGGCGCGCTCAAGGCTGTGATCGAGGCCCCGAGCCTCGACGTCGTCCGAGGGCTGGACGCCCGAACCAACATCGGGTTGGCCGTCGAGCCCGTGGCCGGTGCCGACAGCGAGCCCGACGTCCACGAGGACTACGTCAGCGCCTACGACCTCGGGCGCTTCGCCGAGTCTGCGCGCTTCGTCCGCCACTATCCCGAGCAGAACCCGGTGCTGCGCGAGCTGTTGCCGACGATCACCGCACCGGCTCAGGTCATCGCCGGACGCGACGACGACCTGGTGCCGTGGTCCAACAACGAGTACCTCGCCGACCTGCTGCCCAACAGCGAGATCCACGCGCTGGATGCGGGCCACTTCGCCTGGGAGCAGGCGTCAGATGAGTATGGCCGTCTGATCGTCGACTGGGTCACGGGCGGCTACCGGCGGCTCGGTAGCGCAGTGACGGGCTGAAACCGCGCTCGCGTCGATCGGGACCTCAGGCAAAGACCGTCTCCAGCGGCACGTCGACGATCTGAAGCCGGCGGGTGAGGCCGGACAGCGCGAAGGCGCGAAGGTCGTCTTCCGAGACGCCGAGTAAGGCGGATGCGTCTCCGTCGCCGGGCAGCTTCAGCGAGTCGGCGACGTGGGGGAGAAGCTCTCGAAGCATGCCCCGGACGTTGTCCGCTTGCTCGGGGTGGTCGCGGATCGTCTCGCGGAGGAACCAGACGCCGTAGCCGATGTGCCGGGTCTCGTCGTGATGGATCTTGGTGTAGCCCTCGACGAAGCCGGGCAGGAGCTCGTGCTGGTTGAGGTAGTCGGTGATGAACTTGAACGACGTCAGGCCGAGCGTGCCTTCGAGCACCTGGTGATAGAGCGTGATGAACCGGACCTTGGCGGTGAGATCGGTGGGCTCGGCGAGCAGTCGCTCGTGCGCCTCGACGAGGGCGATGTCGAAGATCTGCCGGAACGCATCAGAGACCTGTTGGCGGGCTCGCTCAACGTGGGTGGCGATCTCGGCCGGTGCGGCGATGACCTCGTCCTGGTAGCGGGCGTAGAACTGCATGTGCCTCGCCTCGTCGACCTGCTGGGTGGCGAGGAAGGTGACCTCTTCCTCGGTCGAGCCCGCGGCGACGAGGCCGGTGAACTTGGTCGTGATCCGCTCCTCGGCGACCATCAGCGACGCCAGCACGTAGTAGATGAGCCCGCGCTGCTCGTCGCCCAGTGCCGGCCACTGAGTTTGATCGACGGTGAGCTCGACCGCGTAGGGGGACCATTGCGAGTGCTCCCAGCGGCGGTAGAGGGTCTCGGGGTCGTTGAGCTGAAGCTCGCTCACTGGGCTCAGATGGCCGCCTTCAGGCGGGCGGGGGTAATGGCTTGCGTGCGCGGATGATCGCGGCGGCTGCGTGCTCGTGGACGCGGTGTGTCACGCCGATCTCGACGTCCTCGAGTCCCGCGGCAGCGAGCGAGGCGCGGAACTCCGGTTCGGTCAGGGCGCCGGCGACGCAACCGGTCCATGCCGCCATGTCCGCCTTGGTCCGCTCGTCCATGTCGGGGTCGGCGATGACGTCGGAGACGGCGAACCTACCGCCGGGCCTCAAGACGCGGGCGGCCTCGCGCAGCACGGTGGGCTTGTCGCCGGAGAGGTTGATCACGCAGTTGGAGATCACGACGTCGACGCTCTGATCAGGGAGCGGGAGCTCTTCCAGATAGCCCTTGACGAATTCGACGTTCTCGACTCCGGCCTCGCGTGCGTTGGCGCGGGCGAGCTCGAGCATCTCGTCGGTCATGTCCAAGCCGATCGCACGACCGCTCGGTCCCACACGCCGAGCGGAGATGAGCACATCCGCGCCGGCGCCCGAGCCGAGGTCGAGCACCGTTTCTCCCTCGTGCAAGTCGGCGACCGCGGTCGGGACGCCGCATCCGAGCGATGCGCCGATCGCCGACGAGCTGCCCGCGTCAGCATCCTCGGCGTCGTACAGGGTCGAGCCGAACACCTCCGAGCCGTGCTCGTCGGTGAGGGAGACCGCGGGCCTGCAGCCGCATCCGGCTCCGCCGTCGACAGCCTGGGCAGCAGCGGCGTAGCGCTGGCGGACGGTTTCGCGTACGTGCTCGAGCTCGCTGTTCAGCTCAGCCATGCGGACAGCTCCTTGAGCGCTTCCGGGATCACGTAGTAGTACGCCCAGAGTCCCTCGCGTTCTGAGCCGACGAGTCCCGCTTGGCGGAGCACCTTGAGGTGGTGCGAGACGGTGGGCTGGGAGAGGTTGAACAGCGGCACGAGCTCGCACACGCACACCTTGCCCGCGTGCTTGCGGAGCACGTCGACGAGCTGCAGCCGCACCGGGTCCCCGAGTGCCTTGGCGACCTGGGCCATCCGGACCGCCTGATCGCGCTCGACGTCGGGGTAGACGACCGGCTGGCAGCAGGGCTCCCCGGGGGCGCGCTTGGTCTTGGGGGTGAGCTCCAGATTGATCGCCATCTATGTACGTATACCTATTGAACTGATGGTTGTCAATCTATAGGCTTGATGTTCGTTGCCAGGGAGGTCAGTCATGCCCCTAGAGATGAGCCCGCTGATGCGCAGCGCGCTGGAAGACGCCGCGCGAAAGCTCGCGGGCCGGTTCCGCGGCGTGTTCTCCGAGGAGACCGTCGGACGTGCGGTCGAGGACTCGTACGTGTTGCTCGGGGAGCGGCCGACGGTCGGCCCGAACTTCATGCCCGTCCTGATCGAGCGGTTCGCGCGCGAGCGGCTCGAGGCCGTCGCCCAGACCGAGGGCTTGGCCCCTAAGCCGCTGCCGGAGCTGCTGTTCGTCTGCGAGCACAACTCCGGGCGCAGCCAGATCGCGGCCGCGCTCGCGCACGCGCTCTCGGGCGGGGCGGTTGCGGTCCGCTCGGCCGGCTCGCACCCCGCCGAGCGGATCGACCCAGTCGTGGTCGAGGCGATGGGCGAGATCGGCGTCGATGTCCGGATGGAGTTCCCCAAGCCGCTCACCGACGAGGTCGTCCGCGCCGCGGATGTCGTCGTGACGCTCGGCTGCGGGGACGCGTGCCCGGTATACGCGGGCAAGCACTACGAGGACTGGGCCGTGAGCGACCCCGCGGGGCAGCCACTCGAGGTCGTACGCCGGATCCGCTACGACTTGCACCACCACGTTGCCGAGCTGCTCGAGTTCCTCGACGTCCCGGTGACGAACACCTGCCCCGGAGCTGAGCAGGAGCCCTAGTTGAACCGGATCGCTGTGATCACCGACATCCACGGCAACCTGCCCGCGCTGCAGGCCAGCCTCGAGGCGCTCGACCGGCTCGGGATCGACGAGGTCTACTGCGGCGGAGATCTCGTCGGCTACGGCCCGCATCCCAACGAAGTGTGCTCGCTGATCCAGGAGCGCGGGATTCCGACGATCTACGGCAACTACGACTACGCGATCGCGCGCGACCTCGACGATTGCGGCTGCGCGTACGTGACCCAGCACGACCGCGAGCTCGGCCAGCAGTCGGTCGCCTGGACGCTCGCGCACACGGGTCAGGACGCGAAGGACTTCATGCGCGGCCTACCGTTCGACCTGCGCTTCCCGCTCGGCGATCAGGACGTCCATCTCGTTCACGGCTCGCCGCGCAAGGTCAACGAGTACCTGTTCGAAGACAAGCCCCCCCGGCTGTACGAGCGGCTGGCTCGGTCGGAGTCAGACCAGGTGCTCGTGTTCGGCCACACACACAAGCCGTGGATCCATACCTACGGCGGGGTGCTGTTCGTCAACTGCGGGTCGGTCGGCAAGCCCAAGGACGGCGACCCCCGAGCGGCGTTCGCGATCCTCGAAGCTGACGCACAAGGACCCGTGCGCGCGTCGATCCAGCGCGTGCCCTACGACGCCGAGGCCGTTGCCCGCGAGGTCGCCGCGGCCGGACTGCCGGGCGAGTACGCCCAGAAGCTCGTGGCGGCCGCCTAGCGAGAGGAGGCAGGCATGAAGTACGTGTTGTTCGTATGCACCCACAACGCCGGGCGCTCGCAAATGGCTCAGGCCCTGTTCGAGCGAGCGTGCCCAGGGGACTGCCGCGGCGAATCCGCCGGGACCGATCCCGCCCGCCAGATCTGGCCCGAGGTAGTCGATGTGATGCGAGAGATCGGGATCGATCTCTCAGGCCGCAAGCCGAAGCGGCTGTCGGTCGAGATGCAGCTACATGCCGACTGGGCGGTAACGATGGGCTGCGGCGACGCCTGCCCGTACGTTCCCACCAGGGTCGACGACTGGAACATCCCCGACCCGGCCGGCCGTCCGATCGACGAGGTGCGCGAGATCCGCGATCTCATCGAGGAGCGGGTACGCGAGCTGGCCACCGTCAAGATCGATGCCATCCGCTCGGACGAGACCTCGCACCGCTGGCGACTCGCCAAACTCCTGCCGTCCCTGATCGAGGAGTTCGGCGAGCTCCGCGAAGCCGAGCTGATTCGTGCTTGTGCTGACCGCGTGCTCGATCAGTACGACGACGTGCCGGTCCGCACGCACATACTGACCCTCGCCCACAAACAGACGCGCGACTGCCTCCGCAAGGAACATTGCGCCCTCCTCTGACCCAGCGAACGGAGCAATGACCAGTACGCCGCCGCTCTCCCGCAGGCTGCTCGCCGAACTGCTCGGTTCCGCGTTCCTGGCCGCGCTCGTGATCGGCTCCGGGATCGCCGCGCAGCGGCTCTCTCCGAACGACATCGGGCTCGAGCTGTTCGAGAACGCCGCCGCGACCGCCGCGGGGCTATTCGCGATCATCCTGATGTTCGGACCCGTCTCCGGCGGGCACTTCAACCCCGTCGTCTCGTTCGTCGACGCGCACTTCGGGGGGATCAGCCATCGCGACGCGCTGGCCTACCTCCCAGCCCAAGTCGCCGGCTGCACCCTCGGCGCGATCGTCGCCAACATCATGTTCTCGCTCGGCGCGGTCAGCATCTCCACCCACCACCGCGCCAGCGGCGCCCACTTCCTCTCAGAGGTGATCGCCACCGCCGGCCTGATCCTCGTGATCTTCGCGCTGGCTCGCACCAGGCGGAGCAGCATCACCCCCGCTGCGGTGGGGGCCTACATCGGCGCCGCGTACTTCTTCACCAGCTCCGCCAGCTTCGCCAACCCCGCGATCACGATCGGCCGGATGTTCTCCAACACGTTCGCCGGGATCGCACCCGCCTCGGTCCCATCATTCGTGCTCGCGCAGATTGTCGGAGGCGCGGCCGCGGTGATCGTGCTCCGCGTGCTGTACCCCGACATCACCGCGGAGGAGGCCGCCGAGATCATGGTGCCCCATCCGGACGGCCGCACCGACGCGCCGGATCGACCCGTCCCGTCGGCCCCACCGGCTGGCTAAACGGCGTGTTCCGATGCGGCTGATCGCGATCGGGGGCAGCGACGCGGGAATCGCCGCCGCGCTGAGGGCTCGCGAGCTCGACCCGAGCGCGGAGGTGACCGTCGTGCTTGCCGACGCGTACCCCAACTACTCGATCTGCGGCATCCCGTACTACATCTCCGGCGACGTCGCCGACTGGCACAACCTCGCCCACCGAACAATCGCCGACCTCGAGGCGACCGGCATGACCCTCCGGCTCGACACGCTCGCGCGGCGCATCGAGCCCGACCGCCACCAGGTCGCGATCACCGGACGCGACGGCGCACAACAAGCGCTCGACTACGACGCACTGATCATCGGGACCGGAGCGGCGCCGGTCCGCCCGCCGATCACCGGCCTTGACCGGCTGGGGCCCGACGACGGGGTCCACCTGCTGCACTCGATCGGGGACACGTTCGCGCTCGTGAGCACGCTCGAGCGGCCCGACACCAAACGGGCGGTGATCGTCGGTGCGGGCTACATCGGCCTCGAGATGGCCGAAGCACTCACCGCGCGTGGGCTCGAGGTCACCCAACTCGAAGCGCTCCCCGAGGTGCTCCCGACGCTCGACCCCGAACTCGGTGCCCTGATCCGCGCCGAGCTCGAACGCAACGCGGTGAGCGTCTCCTGCCGGACCCGCGTCGACGCGATCGGTACCGCCGCCGACCCATCGTCGGGGAGGCTCGAAGTGCGAGCCACGGGACCGGAAGGAGAGGGGATGCAGTTCGCCGCCGATGTTGTGCTCGTGTCCGTCGGCGTCCGACCCGACACCGAGCTCGCGGCCTCGGCCGGGATCGAGCTCGGCACCCGCCGGGCGATCGCCGTCGACCGCCAGATGCGCACCAACCTCACCGACATCCTCGCCGCAGGCGACTGCGTCACCACGCACCACCCACTCCTCGGCCCGACGTACATACCGCTCGGCACCACCGCCCACAAACAGGGACGCATCGCCGGCGAAAACGCGCTCGGCGGCCAGCGGCAATTCGCCGGCAGCCTGGGCACCCAGGTAGTCAAAGTGTTCGAGCTGGTCGCCGCCCGCACCGGCCTCCGCGACCACGAAGCGGTCGAAGCCGGCTTCGACCCGCTCACCGTCGCCTCAGAAGCCGATGACCACAAGGCCTACTACCCCGGCAGCCACCCGATCTCGATGCGCTACACCGGCGACCGGCGCACCGGCCGATTGCTCGGCGTCCAGCTCGTCGGTCACCTCGGTACCGAGATCGCCAAACGAATCGACACCCCAGCGACCGCGATCCTCAGCCAGCTGACCGTCGATCAGATCTCCGACCTCGACCTCTCGTATACACCGCCCTTCGGCTCACCCTGGGACGCTCTCCAGACCGGCGGCCAAGCTTGGAGTCGCCAGGCCCGCACGGCTAATCCTTTCCCGATGGCCCCGCGCCTTGCGGCTCGCTGACCGTCGGCAGCTCGCGCGGCTTGAGCGCATCGGCTCCTGCGCGCGCGGCGTCCAGCAGGGCGTCGGCACGCTCCGCGTCGCCCGGTAGGTCTCGTCGCCGGAGCACCTGCGCGAGCGCGACCCGCATCTGGACGAGTCTTCGCCGGCGCGGCCGCTCCGCTGGCGGCTGCGGTGGGCGGCCGCGCCAACACCGTGCCTCGGAGCTAGATTGACCCACCGTGCCGATCACGCTCGCCTGGGTCGGGGATGGCGCACATCGCATGGAGGTGGCGCATGTCGAACGCCACGGCAGAGAACTGGCCGCCGTCGGCACGCAGCTCGGAGCCGTGTACGAGCTGCGCTACCGGCTCGAGCCTGGCCTTCTCCGGTTGGAGCTGGTCGGCCACCGCGTGGTCGAGCTGACGCTCGACCACGCCGACTTCTTCGACCTCGGCTGGTCGCCATTGTTCAATTCGCTGCCGGTGATTCGCGACCGCCTGCTGGAGTCCGGCTCAGCGCGCGACTACGTGATGCGATGGGTGGACGTCCCCTCACTCGAAGCCACGGAGTCTGAGCAGAGATACGAGCCGCTGGGCAACGACCTGATCCGCTTCCGCTCGGGGGGCTTCACCGCCGATATCCGGTTCGACGAAAACGAATTCGTCATCGACTACCCAGGCATTGCCCGACGGGCGGGCACGGGGTAGCAACGCCGCTCGCCGTCTCGGGGCCTAGGTCGATAGCTGCAGGCCACCGAGGACGATGTCGTAGATGCGCTGTGCCTGCGCCTTCCAGTCGCCTGCCGGGTCGAGCTGCCATAGACCGGCCAGCGCGAGGATCACGTCGTCGGCGTCGAGGCCTGGCCGCAGGGTGCCGGCGGAGATGTTCGCCTGAAGGAGGCGGTCGAGCGCGGCGACGATCGAGTCGTAGGTGTCGGTCGAGGACAGATCGCTGCCGGGAGTGGTGGCTTTACGTAGGGCGTCGGCGAGCCCGTGCTTGGTCACCGCGTAGCGGGCCAGCCGCTCGACCCAGGTGCGCAGCGCATCGATCGGCGCCTGTTCCTGCAGAAGAACGTCGGCCGCGTCGACGAGGTTGCGGACCTCCTGCTGGTAGGTGGAGAGCACGAGCTGCTCCCGGGTGGGGAAGTGCCGGTAGAGGGTGGCGTTTGCGACGCCCGCTCGCCTGGCGATTGCGTTCAGCGACGCGTCGGGGGACTCGGTCAGCGCGACGAGCGCGGCCGCCAGGATCGCGTCGCGGTTGCGAACGGCATCGCTTCGTTTGAGCTCGGTCGAGTCGGTCATCTCGGTCGCGCCGATTGCAAGCGGGGAACTCCCCGCTTAGACTCCTCCTCGCGATACGGGGAATTCCCCGGTTCATTCGAAGGCTACCGCGCGCAGGATAGGAGGACAGCGATGACGACCACGACAGAGATCTCACCGACGGAGCAGGCCGATCGCCTGGCGATCAGGAAGCTGGTCGACGCCTATGCGCATTGCGCCGACCGCCGCGACGCGAACGGGCAGAAGTCGCTGTTCACGGCGGACACGCACTTCGTCGTCTTCATGGACGGGCAGGGGTCCGAGCCGACCCAGGTGCTCGACGGGCGCGAGGCGCTGACGCCGGTGTTCGATGACCTCAACCGCTACGAGGCGACGATGCACTTCAACGGTCAGAGCACGGTCGCACTCGACGGCGACCGGGCGACCGGCGAGAGCTACTGCATCGCGCACCACCTGTTCACCGAGGACGGCGGGCGCAAGCTGATGATCGCCTGGCTTCGATACGGCGACACGTTCGTCAGGCTCGACGGCAGCTGGCTGTTCGCGGAGCGCAACCTCTACGTCGACTGGACCGAGACCCGGCCCTCACATCCGTAGCAAACCAGCGTGACCACCGCGCTCAGGTTGCGTAACGTGAGCGCCCCGTGCTGCGCTTCGACTTCCGTTTTGCGCCCGCCTACCGCCTCGCGGCGCGACCGTTTGGCATCACACCCGAGAACGCCTGGGTGCAGATCGATGACGAGCAGCTACTCGCTCAGTACGGCCCATGGCGGCTGCGCACGACGCTCGCCAACATCAGCCGTGTGGCAATCACCGGCCCATACCATTTCTACCGCACGGCTGGACCGGCGCGGCTGGGGATCACCGACGGCGGTCTGACGTTCGCGAGCAACGGAGAGCAGGGCGTGCTGCTCTCGTTCCGCAGACCCGTGCCAGCGATCGACCCGCTCAGGCTGATCCGGCACCCTGAGCTGACGGTGACCGTCGCGGACGTGCACGGTTTGGCCGGCGCGCTCGGCGCTGGCCCGGTAGCCGCGCCGGCGCGCGCTTAGTAGGGGATGATTCCCGCGGTGATCCATCACCTCAACTGCGGGACGATGTGCCCGCGCGCTGCGCCCCGATTGGGGTTGGTTGATCGTGACCCAGGGCACCTTGTCGCCCGTTGCGTGCTTATCGAGGACGCCTCCGGACTGATCCTCATCGACACCGGCTTTGGCACGAAAGACGTCGCGACGCCGGCCCGCCTCGGGCCTGCGCGCTTCCTGCTCTCCCCGCGCCTGGAAACGGCCGAGACGGCGTTCACGCAGATCCGAGCGCTCGGCTACGACCCCGGCGACGTTCGCCACATCCTCGTGACCCACCTCGACCTGGACCATGCCGGCGGGCTCGCCGACTTCCCTAACGCCGAGGTCCACGTGCACACAGTCGAGCTGGACGTGGTGCGCCGAAGGCCGCTCGCCGCCCGACTGCGCTATCGCTTCGCGCAATGGGATCACGGGCCGCGCTGGGCCGAGCACGCCGAGGCCGGGGAGCCGTGGTACGGATTCGAGCGCGTCAAGCTGATTGACGGCCTCGACGTCGAGATCGCGATGCTCCCGCTCTTCGGCCATACGGCGGGGCACTCTGGCTACGCGATCCGCTCTGGAGACCGGTGGGTACTGCACGCGGGAGACGCGTATCTCCGTCAAGGCGAGATCGCGTCGCCACCAAGATCGACCCCAGCCCTCAAGGCCTATCACGCTCTGAACTCCGACGATCGCGCGCGCCGCCATCAGAACGCCGCGCGCCTCGCCGCTCTGGCACGTGAGCACGAGGACAGCGTGACCGTCTTCTGCTCGCACGATCCCGTGGAGTTCCGACGTGATGCGGCCGGCGCCCCCTCCGATCGCTAGCTGGGAGCCGTCCGGCTCGCCCTTACTGGCAGCGGTTTTCGGTAGAGCACGGTTGGCTCGCCTTCAAAATCGAAGCTCTTTTCGTAGGTCATCCCGAGCTTGCCCATTACGCCACGTGAGGCCACGTTGTCCTCGCGGGTGTAGGCGATGATGCTGAGCAGCCCCAGCGATCCCACCTCGGCGAGCGCGTGTTGCCCGAGGCAGGTGGCGATGCCTCGGCGCCAGTGCGAGCGAGCAACGGTCCAGCCGATCTCGACCTCGCTGGCCCCATCGACCACGCAGTACTGCGCGACGCTCCACCCGATGCAGGTGTCACCTTCCCACGCGAGCGACCAGCCGAAGCGGTGGGCGGCGCGGTGAGCGATCTTCCTGGTCACCATCTGCTCGCACTCCTCGCGTGTGAACGGACCGGTTGACCGAAACCACCGCGCGACCTCAGGGTCTCCGAGCAGGCTGTGGTGAATGGCCGGGCCGTCGGTGTCGGTCAGCGGGCGTAACTCCATCCTCGCTCCAGCCTAGAGCGCGCGCCGGGGTAGAGGTTGCGCGGACTAGGATGCTCCGTCCACTCGATGGACCTGGGACTACGCAACAGGGTCTTCATCATCACCGGCGGCAGCCGCGGCCTCGGGTTCGCCACGGCCCGGGCACTGGTCGGTGACGGAGCCAGCGTTGTGCTCAGCGCCCCCCACGAGGCGACGGCCGCTGCGGCCGCGAGCCGCCTCGCCGCGGCAGCACCTCGGCCCGACGCGGTGGCGTGGGTGGTTGCCGATAACGCGGATCCTGCCGCGCCGGGCCGGCTGATCGCGGCTGCCAAGCACCATTTTGGGCGCCTCGATGGGGCGATGATCAGCGCAGGCGGGACGCCGGGCGGAACGATCACAGGCACGACCGACGAGGTCTGGCAATCCGCGTTCCAGGGTTTCTTTCTCGGCGCGATCCGCCTTGCGCGGGAGGTTGTCGCCGGCTTGAGCGGTGACACCGGGGATCGCGAAGAATCGCTACGCGGAACCGGCGGATCCGTCCTGATTGTCTTGGGCTCGTCCGTGCGCGTGCCGCTGCCCCAACTCGCGATCTCCAACGCCGTGTACCCCGGTCTGGCCGGTGTGGTGAAGACACTTGCCGACGAAGTCGGTCCCGCAGGGATCCGAGTCAACGGCGTGCTGCCCGTTCGCATCGACACCGATCGGGTGCGCGAGCTTGACGCGCTCAGTGGAGATCCCGACGAGGTCCGGGCTCAGCAGTCGGAGCACATCCCGCTTCGGCGGTACGGCGTGCCCGCGGAGTTCGCCCGTGTTGCGGCGTTCCTCCTCTCTCCCGCCTCGTCTTACATCACCGGCGCAATGATCCCGGTGGACGGCGGCGCCATCCGATCGATCTGAGGCCCGGGCGTCTACGCCCAATCGGTGAACCCGTCCGGCGGGCGCTTTCGTTGCACTCCGTGTGCGACACGTCGATGCTCGCAACGAAGACGCCCTTTCCGGGCAGTTTTGTTGCGATCACGGGCGCTCGCACGAGTGTTCGCAACGGAAACGCCCGAAACGCCCTCGATCAACAGCCCCGGGTGCGCCTCAGCGACGGTGGGACGTGATGCCGACCCGCTCTCCTCGGTGCCTCGCAAACAACTCGAGTGCGAAGGCCCCGGCCGGATGGGCGCGTGCGCGCTCGACCAGCCTGGCGGTCTCTGGCGCGAGGTCGCCGGGCTGAGGAAGTGGCACGCCGTAGTTCGCTGGAAGGATCACCGGCGCGGACAACGCGGCGAACGTGAGATCGGCGACACCGAACCGATCGCCGCAAAGGTACGGGCCCGACCGCCCAAGACACTCGGCCACGAAGTCGAACTCCCGCCAGACGGATTGCTCGTCCTCGATCTCCACGCCCGGCCTGATGTCGAGCGCGCGCCTGAGCAGCCCGATCGCAACCGGCCATCCCAACCTGAGAGCGCTGGCTTCCCACCCAGGAACCCCCTGGTTGTTGAACCTGAGCACCAGGTCGCGCGGCTGGGCCAGCATGTGGACGTAGATCAGCCGCCTTCCTCTGGGCCCGAGCTCCGCGTCGAAACGACGGCAGAGCCGGTACGCGTCCCCACGCGCCTGAGGCTCGCCCGGGATCAGACGGCTGTCAGCCGGCGTACGCTGATCGACCCACTCGAGGATCGCCTCGGATTCGCCGATCACGCCGTCCGGTGCCACGAGCACGGGGACGGTCGATCCACCCCCGGCACGGCGAGCGGCCACGCGATGCACGAGCTGCACGTGGCGCTCCTCGCGGTACGGCAAGCCGGCGCGGTCGAGCGCCCACCGCGCCTTCTCGCAGTAATGGCTGATAGGAATTGTGAGCAGCCGGAGCACGTCGCAAACCTAGTCGACTCGCTGGTCTAACCGGTCTCGAGGGGTGGGCAAGATGCAGAGCCATGGGGCAGGGGCACGCGGTATTTGGCGGAGTGTTGGGGCGCGCACGCGACACCTGTCGGTCGTCGTGGCAGCAGCGATGACGGCGCTTGGGTTCGGCTCGGCGATCACCGCGAACGCGACCGCGCGGTCTGTGACCTCGGCGTATTTCGGCGCGAGGTTCAGCTACACGCGCGCGTCTTACGACTTCGGGCAGGCTCCGTCGTGGGCGACCAACGGCAACGTGCTGTCCGGCCAGCTCGACGCGGTGGGGATCGCGCAGATCTATCGGTCAACGCTCCGCGGCGGTCATCAGGTGTGCCTGACCTGCGCGACGGTGAAGGGACCGAATGGGTTACCGCAGCAGCGCCGGCAGGGCGACTGGATCCTGTTCGAGTCCTACGGCCAGCAGCCGACGCATGTCGGCGGGGCCGGTCTGGGAGGTTACGGCGGCGACCTCTACGTCATGCATCCGGACGGCACGCACGTGTACAGGCTGACGACGACCTCGGATCCGAACAACGGCGTGCAGTACACCCAGACGACCGGGAAGCCGTACGACAACTTCCACGCGTACTGGTCGCCGAACGGCAAGCAGATCGTCTGGACCCACAGTGAGGCTGAGCCGCTCTCACAGGGCGGCGAGAAGTGGGAGCTGATGCTCGGCGACTTCACCGTCAAGCGCGGCGTGCCGTCGCTGAACGGCGTGCGAGTGGTCGGGCCGCCGTTCGGCTCCTACGAGACCCAGCCGTGGTCACCCGACGGCAAGGGCTTCCTGTTCTTCGCGTCCGGCGGCCTTCGGTCGCCGTTCCAAGCCGCGCCGCCAGGCTGGGGGAACGCGCGCGTCTATTACATGCGCCTGTACGGCCGGGGCGCTTCCCCGGCTCACCCGAGGGTTACGCCGGTCGTCGACAACACGCCCGCCTACGAAGAGCAGGCCGTGTTCACACCGGACATGCGAGCCGTGATCATGATGTCCAACCGCGGCGCGACGCTCGGCTCGTGGTACGACGCGGTCGCGGCCGCCGCGCAGCGGACGGGCTTCGACGCGCCGGACACCGGCGCAACCCAGACGCTCCAGTTCCTCGCCGACTTCAACGGCCCGGACTTCAGCTCTGACCTGTTCATCGTCGACGGCGCCACCGGAGCGATCCGCCGCCTCACCACCCTCGGCCAGGTCGTCCCCGAGTTCTACTGGAACGCCGGCAACACGAAGATGTTGTGGACAATCACGAGCACCGAGCACCGTGGCTACACGGCGAGCTACACCGGCCAGTTCGATGGCATCACCGCCGCGCACCGCGCGATCCCGAAGACGACGCCGGCCTGGCTCTACGGTCAGCCGATCGAGATGGGCCGAGTCGCCGGCCAGGCACAGACGCCTACCCAAGCCGGTCCCGTGAACAACCCCCCGGCCGCGGTCGCGCCACCCGCCAGATCGGCAAGAGGGCTACCGCACGCCAAGAAGAGCGCCGACAAGAGCACGGTCCCTGCGATCGTCGCCACGTACCTCGCGCGCTGGCTGGCCGACCTCGGCGCGCTCGGCGCCAAGGCAGGCGAGACGTTCACAACCGGAGCCTCGTCCCGGCTGACGCTCGGATAGCCGCTAGCCCGGCCGCACAATACTTAGGTAATCACCTAAGTATTGTGCTACGGTCCTCGCGTGCGGATCGCTGAGGCCCAGCAACTCGATCAGGCGTTCCACGCTCTGGCTGACGGCAACCGTCGCGCGATCGTCGCTCGGCTCACCCGTGGCGCCGCCTCGGTGAGCGAGCTCGCGGCGCCGCTCGAGGTGTCGCTACCGACCGTGCTGCAGCACCTGGACGTGCTCCAGCGCAGCGGGCTCGTCCGTTCGGAAAAGGTCGGCCGGGTCCGCACGTGCCGGCTCGAACCTGCCCCGATGAGCGCGATCGAGAAGTGGATCGCCGAGCACCGGGCCACATGGGAACGCCGGCTCGACCTCCTGGGCGACGTCCTCGACGGCGCCTTCCCCGACCAAGAAGGGACATCGAGCAAGTGAACATACGCCAGCACGACTTCACGATCGAACGTCGCTTTCGCCAGAGCCCAGAGCAGACGTTCCAGGCGTTCGCCGACCCGGACCTGCGGCAGCGCTGGTTCGGGGCGCCCGATAGCTGGACAGATACCGAGTGGTCGCTTGACTTCCGTGTCGGCGGCGGCGAGCTGAGCGCGGGACGCGACGACCGCGGCAACCATCATCTCTTCCGCTGTCGCTTCCACGACATCGTCGAGTGCGAGCGGATCGTGTTCGCCTACGACCTGCTGCTCGACGGCCGGCTGATCTCCGTGTCACTCACGACCGTCGAGCTGCGCCATGACGACGGTGGCGGCACGCACCTGGTCTTCACCGAGCACGGTGCGTTTCTCGACGGACTCGAAGAGCCGGCCGAGCGCGAACACGGCACCGGCCTGCTGCTCGACGGGCTCGAGGCGTTTCTCGCGAGCGAGGTGACCGCGTGAACATCGTTCTGTATCAGCACCCCTTCGCGCTCTATTGCTGGAAGGCGTTGATCGCGCTTTACGAGCGCGATCTGCCGTTCACCGCCGAGCTCGTCGAGGGGGATCGCTCCGCGCTCGCCCGTCTGTGGCCGCCAGCCTCGATCCCGGTCCTCGTCGACGACGGCGTCGTGGTGCCCGAGTCCTCGACGATCGTCGAGTACCTCGACCGGTGCGGCGACGCGCCGCCGCTGATCCCCGACGACCCCGACGAGGCGCTGCGGGCGCGACTATGGGATCGCGTGGCCGATGGCTACGTTTCCACGCCCGTGCAACGGATCGTCGGCGACGCGCTGCGAGGACCCGACGCGAAGGACCCGCACGGCGTCTCCCAGGCCCACGCCGCACTCGAGCTCGCCTACGCGACGCTCGACGGCCAGCTCGACGGACGCGACCACGATCGCTGGCTGGCCGGCGAGGCCTTCACCCTTGCCGACTGCGCAGCGGCGCCCGCTCTGCATTACGCGGACGTTCTCCATCCGCTGGACCGCGACGCCCACCCGGTGCTGGCCGACTACTTCGACCGGCTGATGACCCGATCGTCGGTCGCGCGCGTCGTCGACGACGCGCGCCCGTACCGCGAGCTGTTCCCGCTGCCCTGGCCTGAACACGTGGGCTGATTTCGGCGATGATGTCGTCGTGGACCTCGAGCTGACCGACCAGGTCGCGGTCGTCACCGGTGCCAACAGGGGCATCGGCTTGGCGATCACGCAGGCGCTGGCGGCGGAAGGGGCGTACGTGGTCGCCGGCTCACGCTCGACTGGGAACCTCGGCGGCATCGAGCGCGTCACGCCGATGGCGTTGGACTTGACCGCGCCCGACGGCCCGGCCGTGCTCGTCCAGCAGGCGATAGACACGTATGGCCGGCTGGATGTGCTGGTCAACAACGTCGGTGCGGTCCGGATCCGGGTCGACGGGTTCCTTGCGACGAGTGACGAGGAGTTCGAGTGGGCGCTCCAGGCGAACTTCTTCAGCGGGTTGCGCGCGACCAGGGCCGCGCTGGGACCGATGCTCGAGCAGGGCTCCGGATCGATCGTGAACATCGCATCGGTCAACTCGTTCTTTCAGCCCGACGCGGCGACAATCGACTATGGCGCAGCGAAGGCGGCCGTCGTGAATCTGAGCAAATCGCTCGCGCAGGAGTTCGGCGCGAAGGGCATCCGGGTGAACTGCGTCTCGCCGGGTCAGGTGAGCACCGACCTCTGGCTCGGCGAAGCCGGCGTCGCCGCGACCGTCGCCGAGGCCAGCGGTGTCGATGCGAACACGGTGCGCGAGACCGCAGCTGCCGCGATCGCGACGGGCCGCTTCACCACGCCGGAAGAGGTCGCGACGCTGGTGACGATCCTCGCCTCCAACCGCACCGCCAACGTCACCGGCGTCAACTACGTGATCGACGGCGGCTTGATCAAGACGACCTGACCCGCTCACGAACCTCCGGCGACCGCAGTTGCAAACACAGCGGTCTGACCGGTGCCGGTGCCCGCGTTCCCGTTCTCCCAGTTGGTGACCAGCACGAGCAGATTGCCGTCCACCAACGAGGCGCTGTACAGCGGAGTGTTGTAGCCCGAAGGCTTCAGCACGATGATCGGCCGGCCGCCGGTCAGCTGCGCGAGGACTCGCTCGGTCGACACCTCGACCCACGTCACCCAGAGCCGCCCGCTTGCCGTGTATGCGGCGGTGGGCTCGGAGACCTGCCCGGGGTCGGTGGCCACCGTGGTCGGAGTCCGCTGGCCGGGTCCCCAGAGGTCGATGCGACTCTGGCTCGAGTCCTTGTAGACAATCCGGCAGGACCGTCCGCAGATGAGCGTCGGGGCATCGATCGTGCCGAAGCTGATGCCGCTGTCGGGCGCGTGCTGCGGCGTCGCGCCCGGTGCCGGGCCGGCGCCGGTCGAATCAAGCTGCAACATCCACTGGCCGTTGGTCGACGGGGTGTGGGTCTGGGCGTACCAGGCGAGCCACAGCCGACCGCTGGAGTCGTGGGCGAGCGTCGCGTCGTGGGGGACCTGATCGCGGACGAGGTTGCTGAGGTCGGTACTGGCGGGGTCCTGGGCCCCGCGCTCAAGCTGGAGGCTGAAGCCGGAAGTCGCGGTCCACACCGGCGTCTGGCCGTCCGCCGCGAGCACCGCACCTGAGTCGACGTGCGGCTTCGCTCCAGTCGGGGCGTACGGCTTGACCCCCGTGCTTACGGGCGTGCCGAAGGTGTCGCCGGGCTCGAGCGGCGAGATGCTGGTGCCGTTGAGCGGGTCAGAGCCCCCGCTGTGATCGCCGCTGAAGATCATCTGCAGCCCCCCGCCGGGGGCTCCGAACAGCACCGGTCCGCCGTCGATGTTCTTCCATCCGGCGACCGGGTCCGACGTGCTGACACTCCCGATCCCGGTCGCGGAGGCGGGGAAGCTCGCGGCCTCGATATCGCTGAACCCGCCGGCTTGGTAGGTGGCGAGGAGACGCGCACCCGCGCTCGCAAGCGAGGGGCGGAGCAGGGGGTCGGCGTCGGCGTGGGCGGACAGCCGAGTCCAGCCGACCGGCGACACGCCACCGGCCAACGCGGGCGGCCCACTGCTCGGCCGTGGCCCGCCGGTGACGCCCTGAAGCCCAGCGGTGGCCTTGGCGAAGCACTTGTTCCCGGTCGCGCCGACGTCCTCGATGCAGTTCGCCAGCAGCGCCGCGTTCGTGACGCCCTTTCCTTGGCAGGCACGCTGGCCTGCGCCGAATTGGCCGGGTGTGAGCTTGCCCAGCGTCAGCGCCTTGTTCGGGAACTTCGCGTCGTCGTAGCTGCGAGTGGACTTGCGGTGCGCGTACGTGAACAGCGAGACGTGCCGGCTCACCAGCCAGCTCGCGCCGAACTCGCGGTAGAGCGCGTCGAAGTCGGAGGCGCTTACTCCAGGGTTCTGGAGCTGGGTCGCGCTGTAGTGCTTGCCGCTCGGGTTCCGGTACTCGCTGCCCGCCTTCGCCCCCGCGTCCCCGAGCAGGCCGGAGAGGTGCCCGAAGCGCTTGTGGGCCACGTTGACTGCTACGTCGAGCGCGCTCGTGCATCCGACCCCGCTCCCGCCCCCCACCACTTCGACCTTGCTGCCGTCGGGCCACGTGACGATCACCTCCGGCCCTGTCTCGGTGACCTTCCCGCCGCCGCTCAGCGACCTCGACGAGTGTCCCAGCTCCGTCCGTCTGCGGTTGAGCAGGACCGTCACGCCCCCTGCGCTCGAGTGGGAAGGAAGGTCGACCTCGACCGTCGCGTGGCCGGCCCGGATCGCGGCCGCCGTGTTGACCGCGATCTCGCCTGATCCTCGAAGCGGCTGCTGGCGGATCTGGACGTCCATGTCGCCGGAGCGCGACCTGACCAGCGTGAACTCGCCGGCCGCCTGAAAGTCGTAGTAGTCCCCGGCAAACGTCGCCAGATGCGGATCTCCACCTGACGAGCCGCAGCTGCCGTGGCAGCCGAGCGAACCGGAGCCGCTGCCTCCGCCGCCGCCGCCACCGCCGGGGCCGGGGCCGGGGCCGGGCGAGGGGCAGAAGCCGCCGCCCTGTGCGCTAGCGAAATACGTCACGTCGGCGCTGCCGCCAATTCCACCGGTCGCGACCCCAAGCATCGGGTCCGATGGAAGCGGCGTCAGCGCGGGCAGTGTGCTCGGAGCGCCGCCGGGACACCCGGTCGGCGCGCTGATGCAGCTCGAGCCCGCGCAGTAGACCTTGTCGGTCAGGGCCTTGTCGGTGTAGTTCTCGCTGACGCCGAAGCGCCCGTAGACGCCGGTACTCAGGTGGATCGCGACGAGCGGTTGGCTCGCGGGCGGCTCGAGCTTGAGCTGCGCCGTCGTGTAGGGCTTCAGCGCGACCCCGCCGGTCGTGTCGATCGGCGTCGGAATCGCGGCCGGGTAACCCGGCGATCCAGTGAGCGGGCTGACGGTCGTCCAGTCGGGTGGGCCGAGCCCGAACACGCTCGATCCCCAGCTGTCGAGTACTGCCGTCCGGTCGCTGCCCACCGCGGCGTCGAAAGCGGCGCCGTCGTGGAGGCCGACGTCGTCCTCGACGATCTTCGGAATCCGGTGCCAGAGATCGTGGGTGACGTCCTCGAGGTGGCCCCAGAAGCCGGCCGCGTCGTAGGTGCGCGCAAACAGTCCCCGAGCGCTGTGGTCCACGTAGTACGGGATCGCTCCGTAGAGCTCCTTGTCCGGGTCGGTCGGGTAGAGATCGAGATCGACCCACCGCGCCAGTCCCTCGATCACCCACGGACTGGCGTTCGAGTCCCCGTCCTTGCTCACCATGTCGGGCGCGATCTGGTGCTCGAAACAGTGGAACACCTCGTGTGCCAGCACCTCCTCCTTGGCGGTTGACGCCGTCTGCGCGGCGAGCCACGTCTTGTTGACCGCGATCTGGCAGGTCGGGCCGTTGCGATCGGGGCCGCCGTTGAGCGACTCGACGATCACCGTCGAGGCGTTCTCGATGTCCTTCGTGAAGAACGCGTATCCGACGGCCAGCTTCTTGTGCAGCGTGATCCCGAGATGAGTCGTGATCAGCTTGGCCTGCGCCTCGGCAACGGACTCCAACCCCGAGTTGACGCCCGTGATCCGATAGTTCTTCGAGGCGACCGCGAGCGATGGCGCCACCATCAAGATCGCCGTCGCCGCTAGAACCAGTCTGGCCGCCCGGGCACAAGTGCCCTGACCTGGTCCTGCCATTGCGTCCCCAGTCTCGGTCCCGGGTGAGCGGCTGTCAATCTCGGATCGGTCTCACTCGCGTCTCAGCGATCCGCTGACGCGGGACGAGTTGCGTCAGCTCCGTGCCACGTTCCCCCGACGCGGCGCAATATGCTCGGCGAGGAGATGGCTCGTCACGTGGTCGGCCCGCGCCGCTCCGACTCGGTCCGTTGGTACGTGCTCGCGACGCGGATCGTCGCTGGGCTCAGTGTGCTCATCCTCGCGGGCGCGATCGCCTGGGACCTCGCGGACGACGGGTTTTGGGTGCGCCACACGCTGTTCACGGGCTTGATCGCGAGCCTGATCGTCGTCGCCGTGACCGTGGCGGTGCTGAACGAGTTGCTCGAGCGCCGCCAGCGAGAGCGCTGGGCCGTGCTCGCGCAGTATGCGCTGTTCGACTTTGTCCACGTGGCCCGGCTCGTGTGGAGCGGTCTGCTCGAGCTCGGCGGTCTGGTTCCAGACGGGGATCTCGACGACGACGCCCTCGCGGCCGGTTCCGAGGCGGTGCGCGACACCCAGACGATGTCGACGGCGGTCGACGCGATGCTCGCGGACCCGGAACGCCGCGAGCAGCTCCACCGCCTGATCACGTCGCTGCTCGCTGACGCTCAGGAGCTGCTCGGACGATGGGCCGGCATGATGGTCAACTCAGGCGCGTACGCCGAGATCGTCGATCGCCACGTCGAGCTCTACAGTCGGCTGTACTGGTGGGGAAGCGTCCTCGACGAGTCCGAGCCGCTCGCGGAACACCGGGGCCGGCCGCGGCTGAGCAGGATCAGTCCGGCGACTCAAACAGCTGGCCCTGTCGATGACCCCTGGCTGCGCGACAACCTCGTCGCGATCGCACAGCTGGCGGAGTCGCTCGACCGAGGCTCGTTCGAGATCGCGATGCGGATCGTCCCGACCGACTGGTGGGTCACGCAGCTACCCGACCGACCGTCGACGACCCAGTAGCGCGGCCAGCTCCCCGCGCCCATCGCCCAGAAGTCCTTCATTTGCACGATTATCGTGGAGCGCGCTTAGGCTGCCGTTCGGCGGGTCACTAACCTGGGCGCGATGTCAGCAACAAAATCGAATGGTGGGCGTAAGCCTGCGCCCAAGCGGGCTCCACGGCGGATGTCCCGGGGCGCGCGGCGCGAGCATCTGGTCGACGTGGCGATGCCACTCGTCGCCGAACAGGGGCTGTCCGGGTTTTCGCTGGAGGAGGTTGCGGACCGCGCCGAGGTCACCAGGAACCTCCTCTACCACTACTTCCCACGCGGGCGAGAGGACATCATCGTCGCGGTCGCCGAGCGGGCCGGTCACGAGATGACCGACGGCTGGGTGACCGACGAGTCGGTCCCCCTCGCCGAGCGGCAGGCGGTCAACTTCGTCCGCTTCTTCGACCACTCGAAGGACCCGTCGGACGCCTGGCGCGTCTACCGGCTGGCGCGGGCCTCGACCGACACCGAGCTGCACGCGATGATCGACCAATACCAGGACGTCATCGTCCGGGGGATCGCACAGAACAATCTCGGTACGACCGATCCACCGCCGCTCGCGCGAATGGCGATCAAGGCGGCGCTGGCCTTCGGCGAGACGATGCTGGACGAGGCGCGCGAGTCGGACGTCCCGCACGAGAAGGTGCTGCAGATCATCGCTCAGACGATCCTGCAGACGATGGAGACGATCCGCGCCACGCTGCAGGAATCCTGAGCGACCGGCTACGCTCGCGCGGTGCGGATCGGGGCGAAGTACGACGGACCCGCTGAGCGCGTCGGTGGACTGCTCAACCTCGTGCCGGTCCCGATCGGCATGTCGATGTTCGGGATGCCGGTGGCCCGGTCGCTGCAGGTCGCGCAGTCGACCGGGATGCTGGCACGGCTCGCCGCGGGTCCGGTGACGGCCCCGGAGCTGGCACAGGAGCTCGGCCTACGGCCTCAGGGCACGGCGCTGGTGCTCGATGTCATGGCAGTGGCGGGCGTGGTCGAGACCAGCTCCGGCGGGCGGTACTCGATGTCGAAACGGGCGGCCAAGTGGCTCTCGCCGAGCTCCAGCTCGTACGTGGGCGATTTCCTCGCGGACACGGCGAACTACTGGGAGTGGTGGCAGCATCTCGAGGAGCTCATCCGTGACGGCAGCTCGATCGAGCTGCACGACAAGGCGGCTGACGATCGGTACTGGCGGTCCTACATCGTCGGTCAGTACCAGCTCGCCCGGCTCTCGAGCTCGGCGGTGGCGAAGGCGGTCGCGCTTCCCGCCGGCGCGCGGTCACTGCTCGACGTCGCGGGCGCGCACGGCGAGTTCTCGATGGCGCTCTGCCGGCGCCACGACGCGCTTTCGGCGACGGTCGTCGACCTGCCCGGGAGCGCGGCCGTCGGGCGCGAGATCGTGCGTGAGAACGGCATGTCCGAGCGGGTGAGGCACGTCGAGGGCAACATGTTCGAGGCCGATCTCGGCGGCCCGCACGACGGTGCGCTGGCGTTCAACATCATCCATCACCTGTCGCCGGAGCAGGCGCAGGATCTGTTCCGGCGGGTCGGCGCGGTGTTGCGGCCGGGCGCGCCGCTGTGCGTCCTCGATCTGTACGACCGGCCGCCCGACAGCCGGCCCGACAGCGGCAGCTTCCTTGGGCTGTTCTTTCACCTCACGTCCGGGGCAGACACGTACTCGACGGAGGAGGTGTCCGGCTGGCTAGCGGCCGGCGGCTTCGGTCCGGCGCGGGTCAAGACGCTTCCGCAGCTCCCGGGCCTCGGGCTGCTGCGGGCCGAGCGGCTCGCGCGCTGAGCGCTGAGAAAACCAAATTCTTGGGTGAAACCCTGGGGCGGATGCGATCATGATCACCTAGCCTGGTTCACGGGCTTTCTGTCGGCGGCGCCTGGGGTGCGTCGGGCGCCGCGTAAACCGTTCACAACCCTGGGTATCTCCGTGCTGTCACGTCCTCCAAGCCTTCGTCGAACGTGGTCGTCGACGATTCATTGACGCTCGCGGCGTCGTCGTGATGGGGACCTGGGTCAAGCGGTCGCGGTCGCTCGTCATCCGCTACCGCCGGGTCCGCGCGAGCGGGCTCGAGCCCTACGAGCCCCGGCCGAGCCGCGTGCGCGAGCGCCAGCGGGTCGCGGCGTTCGAGCTGATCAACGATTGGCGCGAGGAGATCGATGTGCTCGCCGGCGTATACAACGTCAGCGCATTGGCAATCGCGGGGACGATCCTCTGGGATGCGGCGGAGGATCCGTACCGGAGGCCGCTGCTTCGGCTCGGGCCCGGACGGGTCCACCCGTGCGAGCTCGGCAGGAAGTGCGACGCGAGGCGCGCTGAGGAGGCCGGCCTGACTCCGTTCAAGCCGCGCGGACCGGTGGGCCGGGTACGAATTCTTCGTCACACGGAGGGAGCGCTCGTGTACATCGCCGCGATCCTCGCCTACCACGCCTCCAACTACGAGTCGATCGCCGGCGTCGACATCCGAGCGGATCCGGCGATCCTGTGCACGTTGTTCCAGGGAGGAGCCAGCGAGCTCCGCGCGGCACGCCTGGCGCGCCGCCGCGTGGACGACCCGAACGCGATGCCGGTCCCGGGGGATGAGATGGGACCTTGGGTCGCCACTCATCGCAGCTTCATCCGTGGGCTGCTGGAGCGGCCCGCCGCGGTCGTCGCCGCGCGCACCGTCCCGGATGGCGCGAGCGCGCCGTCTCGGTCGCTGGCCGCGGGCCTGGTTGTCTGGCACCGGATGGTCGCCGCGTGCGAGAACGCCGCGAGATAGGGAGGCGCATCACCGCTCGGCGTCTGCTCCTCGCCGTGCTGGCGGTCGGAGCGACGACGACCCTGGCGGGTTGCCTGGTCCCCAACAACCAGATCACGGGCAAGCGAGGCGGCACGCTGACCGTGCTCGACACGACCTATCTCGACTCGATCGACCCGGGTCAGTCGTATTCCGATGCGTCCTACCTCGTGACGTACGCGACCCAGCGGCCCCTGTACGGGTTCGACCCGGCACGGTTGAAGGAGGGCGTGACCCCGGACCTCGCGCAGGGCGTGCCTGAGATCACGAACCACGCCTCGCGCGTCGAGGTCCACCTCCGCGGGGGGGTCCACTACAGCCCACCGGTCAACCGCGAGGTCCGGGCGGCGGACGTCAAGTACGCGATCGAGCGAGCGTTCACGCAGTCGGTCGAGAACCCCTACGTCCACGCGTATTTCTCCGACATCGTGGGCGCGCGACAGTTCGCCGCCGGGCACGCACGTGGGATCTCAGGGATCGAGGTCAAGGGCGATCTCGACCTCGTCTTCCACCTCGACCGCGGGAGCGGCCGCGTCCTGGCCAACGCGCTGACGCTTCCTGTCACGGCCCCGGTGCCCCAGCAGTACGCCGAGCAGTTCGATCAGGGCACACGCTCGACCTACGAGCTCCACCAGGTGGCGACTGGCCCCTACATGGTCCGTACGGACGCCTACGTGCCCGGCAAGCATGTCGAGCTCGTGCGCAATCCCAACTGGAATCGCGACACCGACTTCCGCCCGGCGTTCGCCGACCGGATCGTGCTGAACTTCGACCAGCGCGATCCCGCGGCGACGGCGACGCGCATCCTCGACGGTCGCGGGATGCTCAGCGGCGGCTTCACGCCGCCCGTGGGCGTGCTCCACGATGCGACGCGGAACCGTCCGGCCCAGGTCGTTCGCCCGCAGGCGCCGGGGACCCAGTGGGTGACGCTCAACACCCAGGTTGCCCCGTTCGATCGAGTCGACGTGCGCCGAGCCGTGTCGGCGGCGGTCGACCGCGAAGCGCTGCGCACGATCGCGGGAGGGGCGGACGTAGGCGACCTCGCTACGCACTACATCCCGCCCGGCATACCGGGCTTCGACGAGGGAGGCGGCTACGCCGGACCGCCGCTCGATTTCTTGAGTAACCCCCGCGCCGACTTGGCGCTCGCGCATCGCTACCTCGCCAAGGCCGGATACCCGGGTGGGCGCTACACGGGGCCCGCGGTCACGATGGTCGGCTACGACCACGGCCGCGGGCGCCGGATCGCGCTGACGGTACGCGCGCAGCTGACGCGACTGGGGATCCCGGTACACCTGCGGTTGCTCGACAACGGCGTTGCCGACCAGGCCTATTGCTCGGTTCCCGCCACCAACGTCGCCGTGTGCCCGGAGACGTCGTGGGGCGCCGACTTCCTCGACGGCCAGACGATCCTCGATCCCACCTTCAATGGACGGAACATCCGCCCGCGCGACAACATCAACCAGTCACAGCTCGATGAGCCCGCAATCAATGCCGCGATGGCGCGGGCGGAGCTCGTGACCGGTCAGGCCGACCGCGCGGGCTCCTGGGGTGCGATCGATCGCTCGGTTGCCAGCTTG
Source organism: uncultured Solirubrobacterales bacterium (assembly GCA_963788565.1). Taxonomy (GTDB): domain Bacteria; phylum Actinomycetota; class Thermoleophilia; order Solirubrobacterales; family Solirubrobacteraceae; genus Palsa-465. Next base: position 58,235 of record CAWBHJ010000009.1, read on the forward strand.
GCGCCTGCGGTGCCGTGGCTGTGGAGCCGCACGGTGGCGCTCCGCTCGGCCAACGTCAAGGGAGCCATCTATCCGCTCACCGGCGGGTGGGACCTGGCCTTCTGCTCGCTGAGATGATCGCGGCCTACCGACCTCTGCTGCGCCTGCTCCGCGGTCACGGCCGGCGGCTGGCGCTGGTGACGCTGTGTGCGATCGGGGCGACCGCCGGGGCCGTGCTGGTGCCGGTCCTCGTCGGCGCCGCGGTCGACAAGATCCAGGCGGAGGACAAGCCGGGTCTCGTTCTGATTTGTGGGCTGATCGTGCTCGCCGGGCTCCTGTTCGCCGGGCTATCGGCGGCGAGGGGGATGCTCGCGGGCTACATGGGCCTCGACGTCGAACGTGACCTCCGTGCCCGGCTGTACGCCAAGTGGCAGGAGCTCGACCTGCGGTTCCTCGACAACCGGCCGAGCGCTCACTACGTGACGATGACGATCTCCGACGTGATTCCGGTCACGAACTTCCTCGGCGTGGGGCTGGCGGCGCTGATCCAGTCGGTGTCGACCATTTTCCTGTCTGGCGTCGTGATGATCGTGCTCCAGCCGCTGCTCGCGGTGATCGTGCTGCTCCCGTTGCCGGTCGCGGTGTGGCTGTTGCGCCGATACGGGGTCAAGAGCCGGCCGGAGCAGATCAGTGTCCGCGAGCGGACGGCCGAGGTCGCGGGCGAGCTCGAGGAGACGCTCGCTGGGATCGCGCTGGTCAAGGCGTACGGGCTCGAGGACAGTCGGCTCGAGAAGTACCGAGCGGTCACCTGGCGGCTCCTGCAAGGGAAGCTCCGCCTCGCCCGCCTGACCTCCGGCTACGTCGTGTCGGCGATCAACCTCCCGGTCGCGAGCACCGCCGCGGTTGTGATCGTCGGCGCTCAGCTCGCGATCAATGGGCGGCTCTCGGTCGTCGCCTTCTCGGTCTTCTACACGTATCTCGTGATGCTGGCGCCCGCGATCGCGCAGATGGGAATCTGGATCCAGCTGTCCGAGACCGCGGCCGCGATCGCGGGGCGTCTCGAGGAGCAGCTCGCGCGCGAGCCGTCGATCCGCTCGAACCCCGACGCCGAACAGCTCCCGGCGGGACCGGGCGCGCTCGAGCTACACGGGGTCAAGGTCGGTTGGGGAGCTGACAAGCCGCTGCTCCACGACGTCGAGGCGAACGTGCGCGGCGGCGAGCGGATCGCGATCGTCGGTGCGAACGGCTCGGGCAAGACGACGCTGCTGAACCTGATCAACCGGCTCTACGACGCCGACGACGGAGACGTACGAATCGATGGCGTGGCCGTGCGCGATGTCGAGCTCGGCTCGCTCCGGCGCCAGGTCGGATCCGCCGGCGACGACTCGTTCCTGTTCTCAGGCAGCGTTCGCGAGAACATCGCGTACGCCCGGCCGGCGGCGAGCGAAGAGGAGATCGAGCGCGCCGCCCGCGTGGCCCAGGCGCACGACTTCATCGTGGGGCTGCCCGAGCGCTACGAGACGATCCTGGGCAACCGGGGGATCACGCTTTCGGGCGGGCAGCGCCAGCGCATCGCGATCGCCCGGGCGGTGCTCGCGGCGCCGCGGATCCTGCTGTTGGACAACGCGACAGGAGCGCTCGACGCCGCCACCGAAGCCGACTTGCTGGATGCGCTCTGCTCGCACCTCGCGGGCCGTACGACCGTGCTCGTTGCGTATCGCGAGTCGTCGTCGCGGCTGGCCGACGAGGTGATCGTGATCGGCGACGGACACGTGCTCGATCGGGGCACGCACGCCGAGCTCGTCGCTCGCAGCGCCCACTATCGGGAGCTGATCGGCGTCGACCGCACTCCGGACGGGGGCGATTGAGCGTGGCGTCGGAGAGCAAGCGCCGGCAGCTCGTCGCGGAGGTGGCTCGCCCATACCGCCGGTCGCTCGCGCTCACCGCACTGACGGTGGCGGTGGCGACGGCGGCCGCGCTCGTCCCCGCATACCTCGCGGGGAGAGTGATCAACGACGTCCTCGAGACCGGCAGCTCGGCGCTGTTGACCGAGATCTCGATCGGGTTGATCGTCGCGCTGTTCCTGGCGTGGGGGGTGGGGGCGCTCCAGACCTACCTGGTGGCGTCCGTCGGCGAGCGGATCCTTCGCGATCTGAGGATCAGAGTCTTCACGCACGTCGAGCAGCTGCCGTTCGGGTTTCACGATCGCTACCAGACCGGCCTGCTGATCTCCCGGATGACGAACAACATCGACCGGCTCGAGGCGCTGGTGTCGGGGAGCCTGAACACGATCATCTCGTCGGTGCTGATCATCGTCGGGACGGTGATCGTGCTGTTCCTGCTGAATGTCGAGTTGGCCACCGTCAGCCTGATCGTGATCCTGGCGAGCATCGCGTTGATGGCGGTGTACAACCGGATGGCACGCGAGCCCGCTCAGCGCATCGAGCGGACGCTGAGCACGCTGGCCGCCGACGTGCAGGAGACGATGGCGGGCCGGCGCGTTGTCCGGACCTTCGCGCAGGAGGATCGCCACGTACAGGGCTTTGCGTCGATCAACTCGGTCAACCGCCAGGCCCATCTGAGACCCCTGCAGCTGAGCCGAGTGTTCATGCCCAGCATCGAGGTGCTCGGCGCGATCGGACTCGCGCTCGTCCTGCTGTTCGGGGGCCTGCAGACGATCGCCGGCGAGATCCAGATCGGACTCGTCGTGTCGTTCGCGGCATATCTGCGCCAGGCGCTCGGCCCGGTACCCACCCTTGCGCTCCTGTACACCCAGTGGATCGAGGGAACGGCGGCGCTCGATCGGATCGCCGAGCTGCTCGATGAGCCCGTCGACGCGATCGAGCGTCCGGGGGCAAAGCCGATCGAGCACGCCCGCGGGGAGATCCGCCTCGAGGGTGTGCACTTCGCCTACCGCCCCGACCAGGAGGTGCTGCACGACGTCGATCTCACGATTCCCGCCGGATCGACGGTCGCCCTTGTCGGGAGCACGGGGTCGGGCAAGAGCACGCTGGCGAAGCTCGTCACCCGCTTCTACACGCCGACGGGGGGCAGGGTGCTGATCGACGACCACGATCTGCGCGACATCGCTGGAGAGTGGTTGCAGTCTCACCTCGGGCTGGTGCCACAGGAGCCGTTCCTGTTCTCGGGCACCGTCCGAGACAACCTCCTGCTCGCCGCCCCCGGCGCGTCGGACGAGCGTGTGCGGGAAGCGCTCGACGAACTCGATGTCAGCGACGCGCTCGCAGACCTCCCCTACGGTCTCGACACCCAGGTGGGAGACCGAGGCGGCGCGCTGTCCGCGGGCCAGCGTCAGCTCGTCGCGCTGGCGCGAGCAATGGTCCCCGACCCTCCGATCCTCGTGCTCGACGAAGCCACATCGAACGTCGACGTCGCGGCCGAGACCCGGATCCAGAAGGCGATCGACGCGATGCGAGCCGATCGTACGATGCTCGTGATCGCGCACCGCCTCAGCACGGTCCGCCACGCTGACCGGATTGTGGTGATGGAGGGGGGGCGGATCATTGAGCAGGGAACCCACAACGAGCTGCTCGCCCACGACGGGCGTTACGCCAAGCTCGCTGCCCAGCTGGAATGAGGGCTGGAGAATGCGAGCATGCTCTCGGTGAAGTCCGCTGAGGCCGTATGCAACCACGACTGGAGGACCACATGCCGATGTATCTCGGTCGCTTCAAGTACTCCGCCGAGGCGATCAAGGCGATGATCGAGAACCCTCAGGACCGCAGCGCCGCCGCCCGGCAGGCGGCCGAGTCGCTCGGCTGCAAGCTGCAAGGAATCTGGTGGTCGCTCGGAGAGCGCGACGGCGTCTTCCTGTTGGAGGCGCCGGACAACGTCGCCGTCGCCGCGCTGTCGATGGCGGTCGGCGCGAGCGGTCAGATCACGACCGAGACGACCGCGCTGCTCGACATGAACGAGGCACAGGACGCGATGCGCCGGGCGGCCGCCGCGGAGTTCCAGCCGCCCAGCTGATCGACAGCCTCAGCGTGTGGCCTGGGGTCAGCCGTGTGCAAGCCCGCGAAACGTGAACGACGCCTGCCGACTCCGCACTGAGCGGGTCGTGTGTCCCGAGGGAACTCGGGCGGCGGAGGTGCTGGTGGAGGGCGGGCTGATCACATCGGTGGGGCCGGCAACGCGCGCACACGACGGGGCGATCGACCTCGGCGAGCGCCTGCTCGTGCCCGGGTACATCGACACGCACGTCCACGGCGGGGCCGGGGCTCAGTGCAACACGACCGACGCCGACGAGGTCGCCGAGGTCGCGCGCTTCCATGCCGAGCACGGAACGACGGGCCTCGTGGCGACGACCGTGCCCGCCTCCGTCGACGATCTTCGGGCATCGCTCACGGCGATCGCCCGATGCATTGCTCCCACGCTGCTCGGCGCGCATCTCGAGGGCCCGTTCCTCAATCGCGAGCGCCCCGGCGCGCTAGACCCGGCTCATTTCCTCGATCCCGGTGACGAAGCGCTGGAGCGCCTCCTCGCCGCGGGCGCGGGCACGCTCCGCGTGATGACGATCGCACCGGAGCTGCCGGGGGCGCTCGAGCTGATCGCTCGGCTCTCGGCCGCCGGGGTCGTCGCATCGCTCGGGCACACCGAGGCGTCCGATCGGCAGGTTCGCGACGCGGTGCGCGCCGGAGCAACCGGCGCGACCCACGTCTTCAACGGGATGGCCCCGTTCCATCACCGCGCGCCGGGCGTGGTCGGAGCCGTCGCCGATCTGCCGCAGGTCAGCTGTGAGCTGATCTGCGACGGCGTGCACATCGACCCCGTGGCGCTCCGGCTGTTCTACCGCGCAAAGGGAGCTTCCGGAATTCGCCTGGTCAGCGACGCGATCAGCGCGGCGGGGATGCCTGACAGCGAGTATCCGCTCGGCGCCCGGACCGTCACGGTCAGAGACGGCCGGCCGGCGCTGGCGGGAAGCGAACGGATCGCCGGCAGCACGCTCACGATGGAGGCGGCGGTTCAGAACGCCGTCCGGTTCCTCGGGCTCTCGGTCGAAGAGGCGGTGCCGATCTCGTCGACGAACGCCGCTCGGTTCTTGGGCCTCGGGGGTCACAAAGGCGCGATCGCCCCCGGGTTCGACGCCGACCTGCTCGTGCTCGGCGACGACCTGTCCGTCGAGGCGACGATGGCCGCAGGGCGGTGGATCACGAGTCCACCCGCGGGATGACCAATCAGCCGAGCTGATCGAGCTCGACCGGCGGCAGATCTCGGATCTGCTCCATGTCCAGGGTGACGCGGATGCCGAGGTCCAGTCGCCTGACGGCTCCGATCGGAATCGCGACCCGCTTTTCGCCCCAGAGGTGGCCCTCATCGAGCAGGACGTGCGTGACGTGATGATCGCGGGGATCGACGACCAGGCCGGCGACCCGGCCGATCGGCCCGTCAGTCGCCTCCACCGGGTCGCCGCGGCGCACCTCCACTTCGCCCACCGGCACGCGGTCTTGCGAGACCTTATGCGCGCCGAGCCCCAGACCGGCGACGCCGGTACCGCCCATCCCCATCCCTCCCATCCCCATCGTGCCCACGCCGAGCGCGAACTTCGGCTGGGACAGCATCTGTCCCTGCTCGTAGCCCCAGTCTCCGCTCGCCCCCGCGAGGAACTGCTCCTCCTCGGCCTGATCAAGTGCCTCGAGCTCGGCGATTGTGCACGACAGCCGGATCTGTTTCCCGGTCGATGCCACGAGATCGACCGGCACGAGATGGCCGCCGTGGCGCCGATGCCTCGGCTCGACGACAAGGTGGGTGATCGCCTGGGCGACCGGATCGATCACGACGCGGCGGAGATCGCCGCAGATCTGGTCCTCGCAGGCGACTTCGCTTCCGATCTCGAACTCGCTCGCCCCGCTCATCGATACCTCCTCGGGCCCTCAGCGCACACGTTTGACCTTCAAGGTGTAGGTGATGGTCTCGATCACGAGACAAACGCAACCAACAGCCCCAGACATCGCGCCTGCCATTGCTCCGGCTCCGCGATTGTCCGTCGCACGAGTCGTGCTTGTCAAGCGGCTCGGCTTGACTGCTCGGGCTTGCTGATCCACTGCTCAACCCATTCGCCGCTGATCTGCCGCGTGATGGCGTTGACGCGGTTCCACGCGTTGATCAGGCCGATCGCGAGCACCAGCCCCGCGAGCTGCGTCTCGTCGTAGTGGCGGGCCGCCTCGTCCCATAGCTCGTCCGGGATCGCGTCCGGGCGATCGGCGAGCCGCGTGGCGGCCTCGGTCAGCGCAAGGGCGGCGCGCTCGGCGTCGGTGAAGTAGGGCGCCTCGCGCCAGGCGCCGACCATGAAGATCCGCTCGTCGGGCTCGCCCGAGGCCTTCAGCTCGCGCGTGTGCATGTCCAGGCAGACGCTGCATCCATTGATCTGGCTGGCTCGCGCCTCGACCAGGTACAGGGTGCTGGCGGGCAGTCCCGATCTCTGAACGGCTGCGCCGAGCTCCTGTGCCGCCTGCAGGGCGCCCGGAATCAGCAGTGCGGGGTTCTCGAGTCGCTGTTCCATCTGTTCCTCCAGTCGTGATTCGTGGTCTGCCTTGTTGACACGGCAGGCCGGAGGAACGTGACACCCGGGCACGTTGGCGGTCAGGGCCGCGCGGTTCTCGCCGCGAGGAACTCGAGTCGGTTGCCCCACGGATCGTTCGTGTAGAAGCGGCGAGCGCCGGGGAGCTCGGTGTCCCACTTCACGGTCGCGCCGGCTGCCGCGAGGCGTTCCGCGAGGCGGTCGAGCCCGCCGGCGGTGACGGCGATCGCGGGATGGGCCTTGCGCGCGGGCGCGAACTCGGACTCGACGCCGACGTGCAGCTGGTCGCGGCCGAGCGCGAACCAGACGCCGCCGCGGGCCTGGAGCGGCTCGGGCTTCTCCAGCTCGGCGAGGCCGAGGACGTCCCCGTAGAACCGCCGCGCCTCCCGCTCGCAACCGGGCGGAGCGGCGATCTGGACGTGGTCGAGACCTGGGCACGTCTCCGGCTCTCGATCGGCCGGCTCCGCCCAGACGCGGTCGAACGCGGCCTGGTCGAGCGGCAGCAGCCAGCACGCCGCGATTCGCTCCGCGCGAACTCGGTAGAGCCCGACCGTCGACCACCGATGCTCGATGCCGTCGATCGTCGCGGTGCCGTCGGTGAGCGAGGCCAGGTGCTCGCCGTCGCCGGTCAGCAGCTCGCCTGGATGGAGCCGCAGGCTGTTGGCCGCCAGTCGCCTGCGGCCGACGAAGTACGCCACCACCTCGTCGACGCCGCGGTAGCGACCGGCGATCGCGCTCGCCCCGGGGACGGTCCACTCGACGTCGGCGGTCAACAGCGACCGCAGCGGCTCGACGTCGCCGCCCGCGTACATCTCGTTCTGAGCCGAGTGCAGCCTGTGGAGCAGCGACTCGGCCACGGCTCGATCCATGTCGGATGCAGGCTAGGCGGTGCGGGCGAAGCTCCTAGAAGTCGGGCTCGGCCGGGAGCCCCGCGTAGTTCTCCGCGAGGCTCCGCGCCGCCGCCTCGGAGCGCTTCAGATACTCGAGCCGTGCGAGCTGGAGCTTCGAGTCGAACGGACCGTGCCCGAGATCGTGCAGCAGCTGAGTCATGTAGTTGGAGAAGTCCTGTGCCCGCCACACGCGGCGCAGCGCTCGCTCCGAATAGCGCTGAATCTGCTCATCGGAGCCCGTCCGATAGAAGCCTTCGATTGCCGCGGCCATCAGCCGCGCGTCGTTGACCGCGAGGTTGAGTCCCTTGGCGCCGGTCGGCGGGACGATGTGGGCGGCGTCGCCCGCGATCAGCAGCCGCCCGTACTGCATCGGCTCGCAGACCACGCTCCGCATCGGAGTGATCGCCTTGTCGAACACCTCGCCTTCGTTGACGTGCCATCCCTCGGTGGCGAGCCTGACCTGAAGCTCCTCCCATACGCGGTCGTCGGGCCACTCCTCGAGCCGCTCCTCGAGCGGCACCTGGATGTAGAGCCGGCTCACCTTCTTCGAGCGCATCGTGTAGAGGGCGAAGCCGCGGTCATGCCAGGCGTAGATCAGCTCGTCGGTGGCGGGGGCGGCGTGCGCGAGGATCCCGAGCCAGCCGAACGGATACTCGATCTCGTACACGCTGAGGATCCCCGGCGGGATCGCGTCACGGGAGATCCCGTGGAAGCCGTCGCAGCCGGCGATGAAGTCGCAGTCGAGCTGGTGTGCGGACCCCGACGCATCCGTGTACGTGACACGGGGCTGTGCGGAGTCGATTTCGTGAACCGCGGTGTCGGCGACCTCGAAGCTGAGCGGCAGCGCGCGCTCGAGCGCGCTCGCGATCAGGTCCTTCAGCACCTCGTGCTGGCCGTAGATCGTCACGTGCCTCCCGGTCAGCTCCGTGATCGCGATGTCGATCGTCTCGCCGTGGTGGCGGAGCTTGATGCCGTCGTGCTCGAGCGCCTCGCGGTTGAGCCGGTCGGCCACGCCCAAGGCGCGCATCAGATCGACCGTGTTCTGCTCCAGCAGGCCGGCGCGGGCCCGACGCTCGACGTAATCGCGGCTGCGGTTCTCGAGGATCACACATTCGATCCCCGCTCGCTGGAGCAGCAGCCCCAGCGTCAGCCCGGCCGGGCCGGCGCCGATGATGCCTACCTGGGTGCGCACATCAGATCGGGTACTCGCGCGGCTGCTCCTGAACGGTGATCCAGCGCAGCTCGGTGAACTCCTCGAGCGCTGCGCGCCCGCCGAAGCGGCCCCAGCCGCTCGCCTTGACGCCGCCGAACGGCATCTGAGGCTCGTCCTGCACGGTGGTGTCGTTGACGTGGCAGATGCCGCTCTCGATCCGCTGCGCGAGCTCGAGCGCGGCCGGCACGTTCTCGCTGAACACGGCCGCCGACAGTCCGTACTCGGTGTCGTTGGCCATGGCGACAGCCTCGTCGGGCCCGTCGACCGGCACCACCGTCACAAGTGGGCCGAACGACTCCTCGGAGTAGATCCGCATCTTCGGCGTCACACCCCTGAGCACGGTCGGCGGGAAGCACGATCCCTCCGCCTCGCCACCGGTGACTGCCTCCGCGCCCTGCGAGACCGCGTCCCGGACCAGCGCGCCCACGCGCTCGAGCGCCTGCTCGTTGATCAGCGGGCCGATCGCCGTGCCAGCGTCGCGCGGGTCGCCGACGGGCAGCGCGCTCGCCCGCGCCGCCAGCTTCTCGGCGAGCGCATCAGCGACCGTTCGGTCGGCGATGATCCGCTCGGTCGACATGCAGATCTGACCTTGGTGGAAGAACGCGCCGAAGCTGGCCGCCGCGGCGGCGCGGTCGAGATCGGCGTCGCCGAGCACGACCATCGGCGCCTTGCCGCCCAGCTCGAGCAGCACGCGCTTCAGCTGCCGGCCGGCCTTCTCGGCGATGATCCGGCCGACCCGGGTCGAGCCCGTGAAGTTGATCCGCCGCGTCGCGGGGTGCTCGATCAGCGCGTCGACCACGGCGCCGGCCTCGGCCGGGTCGTTGGTGATCAGGTTGATCACGCCGGGCGGCAGCCCCGCGTCGACGAGTGCGCGTACGACCTCGGCGTGGGTCCGGGGGCAGATCTCCGACGCCTTCAGCACGACAGTGTTCGCGTACGCGATCGGCGTCGCGACCGAGCGCGTCGCGAGGATCACCGGTGCGTTCCACGGCGCGATCGCGACGACCACGCCGGCGGGCTGGCGAACGCCCATCGCGAGCTTGCCGGGGACGTCCGAGGGGATCACCTCGCCGACGAGGCCGTACGCCTGGGCAGCGGCCTCGCGCAGCATCCCGGCCGCCAGCTGGACGTTGAACATCCCCCAGCCGAACACGCCACCGGTCTCCTCGGTGACGATCCCGGCGATCCGCTCGGCTCGCTCGGACAGCAGGTCGGCGGCCTTCAGCAGGATCATCCGGCGCTCGCCCGGTTGGCTCCGCGACCAGCTCACGAACGCGGCGCGAGCCGCGTCTGCCGCGGCGTTCGCGTCCTCGGGTCCGGCGGCCGCCGCCGTGCCCACGACCTCGCCGGTGAACGGGAAGCGCTGCTCGTACTCACGGCCGGAGCGGGCGTCGACCCACTCGCCGCCGATCAACAGTTGCTGGTCTGCCATCACTCTCTCCGTTTCGCCTCGGCCAACCGGCCTCGCGGGAACCCAAGCCTCACCCCGACGTGCAGCGAGTCCTACCAGATAGCGGCCGCCGCCTGTTTGCCTCGCGCGCAGGATTGATTGCCTGCCCGCGCGCGCCCCGCTGGCAATGGCGGTGACCGTGTAACTAGAGTTCCCTCCGGTTTGGCAAACGGTGATGTCCTGTGGACGCCGCCCGCGGACCTCCGGCAGAGCACCGAGATCGGTCGCTTCATGGACTTCGCGTGCGAGCGCCGCGGTCGCGACTTCGGGTCCTACCGTGAGCTGTGGCAATGGTCGGTCGACGACCTCGAGGGCTTCTGGGGGTCGATCTGGGAGTTCTTCGGGATCCGGTCGCACGTGCCCTACGAGCGCGTGCTCGGCCGTCACGAGATGCCCGGCGCTGCGTGGTTTCCCGGGACGCGGCTGAACTACGCCGAGCACCTCGTCGGGCTCGACGAGGACCGCGACCGGGTCGCGGTCCTCGCGCGCTCGCAGACGCGCCCGCCGCTCGAGCTGACGTTCGGCGAGCTCCGCGACCAGGTCGCGCGCGCCCGCGTCGGGCTGCAGCGGCTTGGCGTCGGGCCGGGCGACCGGGTGGTCGCGTACTGCCCGAACATCCCCGAGACGCTCGTCGCGTTCATCGCGACGGCCAGCCTCGGCGCGATCTGGGCGGCATGCGCGCCGGAATTCGGTGCCCGCAGCGTGATCGACCGGTTCTCGCAGATCGAGCCCAAGGTGATGCTCGCGATCGGCGGCTACGGCTATCGCGACAGGTACGTCGACCGGCGCGAGCCGGTCGCGGCGATCCGCGCGGGGCTGCCGACCCTGGAGCACGTGGTGTGGGTCCCTTACGGCGAGGCGCGCGTCGAGGGCGCGGGCAGTTGGGACGAGCTGATCGCCGAGCCCGCGCCGCTCGAGTTCGATCCGGTCGCGTTCGACCACCCGCTGTACGTACTGTTCTCGTCCGGCACCACCGGTCTGCCGAAGGCAATCGTCCACGGCCACGGCGGTCAGCTCGTCGAGCATCACAAGAACCAGGGGATCGCGTGGGACCTGAAGCCGGGCGGGCGGCTCCAGTGGTTCTCGACGACCGCCTGGATGATGTGGAACGCGCTGGTCTCGGCGCTGCTGTTGCGCTCGTCGATCGTGATGCTTGACGGCGACCCCGCCTGGCCCGACCTGCTCGAGCAGTGGCGGCTCGCCGAGCAGCTCGAGCCGACCGTGATGGGAGTCGCGCCGCCGTACCTGATGGCATGTCGCAAGGCGGGGCTTGAGCCCGGCCGCGATCTGAGCCTCGGATCGATCCGCTCGTTCTGCACCGCCGGGTCGCCGCTGCCGGCCGAGGGCTACCGGTACGTCTACGAGCAGATGCCCGGCGTGCTGCTGATCAACGGCTCGGGCGGCACCGACGTGTGCTCGGGAATCGTCCAGGGCTCATTCGCGCTGCCCGTCTACGAGGGCGAGATCTCGGGCCCGTGCCTGGGCGTCGACGCGTGCGCGTTCGACCCGGACGGCAACGAGATCGTCGGCGAGCTGGGCGAGCTCGTGATCCGCAAGCCGATGCCGTCGATGCCGGTCAAGCTGTGGGGCGACGAGGACGGTTCCCGTTACCGCGACTCGTACTTCGACCGCTACCCGGGCGTGTGGCGCCAGGGCGACTGGATCCGCTTCACCGAACGCGGCAGCTGCGTGCTTGCCGGCCGCTCCGATGCGACACTCAATCGCGGCGGGGTGCGGCTTGGCACCGGCGAGTTCTACGCCGTCGTCGAGGACTTTGATGAGGTGTCCGACGCCCTCGTCGTCCACCTCGAAGATCGCGAGGGCGGGCTCGGCGAGTTGTTGCTGTTCGTCGTTCCCGCCGCCGGCGCGGTCCTCGACGACGAGCTGCGCGGACGGATCGCCACCGCGCTGCGCTCCGAGCTCTCGCCCCGCCACATCCCCGACGCGATCCACTTCGTCCCCGACGTACCGCGAACGCTGACCGGAAAGAAGCTCGAGGTACCGGTCAAGCGGATCCTCCGCGGCGAGCCCGCCGACCGCCTCGCGAGCCGTGACTCGCTGGTCAATCCGGCGGCGCTCGACGCGTTCGTGACGCTCGCCGCCGAGCGTTCCGCCCCCGGTGCTGCTTTAAGATGAACGTTGGCCTCCGGGCGGGTGATGGGCCCCGGGGCAAATTGTCGGGCGAGGACAGGAGAGCGGTAGATGACGAGTGCTTCCGAAGCGGTGGCCACGGTCGGCACTCCCGAGCGGTGGCGCGTGGCCGGCGGCAGCACCTCGCGGCGGCTAGATGCCTGGGCTGAGGTGCTCGCCGCCACCCATCTCGCGTTCGACGTGCGTGCAAGCGTGCGAACGTCCGCGGACTTTCACGGCGCGGTGACCCGCCACAGGCTCGGCGACCTGATGCTCGTCGACTGCGCCGCGACCCCATTCGTCGGACACCGCGGTCACCCGGTGATGGACGGCGGGCCGGAGCAGCGGCGTCACGAGAGCATCCTTGGTTTCCAGTTCGTCGGACGCGGCGTCGAGCTGGTCCGCGAGGGCGGCAGGCAACTCGCGGTGTCCGCCGGCGACGTGGTGCTGTGGGACGGCCTGCAGCCGACGAACGTCGAGATCGTCGAGGCGTTCTACAAGCGCACGCTGATCTTCCCGCGGGACCGCGTGCTCGCGGTCTGTCCGCGGCTCGCGGAGCAGGAGGTGTTCCCGTCGCTCGACGGCAACGGACCGGCGCGGCTGCTGGTCCGCTACATGAACTCGCTTGCGCTGGAGCTGCCGCGACTCGACGCGTCGGCTCGCGAAGCCGCCGCCAGCGCCGCGCTCGAGCTGCTGCGCGGCGCGATCGAGCCGACGCTGCCGACCACCCGCGCCGCCACTCGCGCTGCGATGCGCGCCGAGATCACCCGCTATGTCCGCACACACCTACAGGACGAGGCGCTCGGCCCGGCTTCGATCGCGCACGCGTATGCGATGTCGCTCCGCGCGCTGCACGCGCTGTTCGAAGACATCGACCAGTCGGTCGCGGGGCTCGTGCGCAGCGAGCGGCTCGCCCGCTGCATGGAGGATCTGCGGCGGCCGTCCGGCGGCTCGGTCACCGAGATCGCGTTCCGATGGGGCTTCTCGGACGCCGCGCACTTCTCGCGTCTGTTCAAGCGCGCGTTCGGGATGACGCCGAGCATCGTTCGGCACGAGGCGCTCGCCGACGAGCGCTAGTGGGCTAGCCGCGCCGGTCGACGACCCGCGCCGCCTTGCCCTCGCTGCGGGGGATCGTGCCAGGGTCCAGCACAGCGACCGGGATCCGCAGCCCGGTCCGCTCCTTCAGCAGCAACTCGAGCCGCGTCGCGAGCGCGCCGCGGTCGAGTTCGCCGGCCGGCTCGCACTCCAGCCGGAGCTCATCGAGCGGGCCGAGCCGCTCGAGTACGAGCTGATAATGCGCGGAGAGTCCCTCGACGCTCAGCAGCGCCTCCTCGACTTCCGACGGGTAGAGGTTCACTCCACGCACGATCAGCATCTCGTCGAGCCGTCCACGCAGCCCGGCGATCCGCACGGTGCTGCGGCCGCAGACGCACGGCTCCTCGATCAGCCGGCCGAGATCGCCGGTGCGATAGCGGATCAGAGGCAGGGCCTCCTTCGTCAGCGTCGTGAACACGAGCTCTCCCTCCGCGCCGGCCTCGACCTCCCGGCCGTCCTCGTCGATGACCTCGACGAGGAAGTGGTCCTCGTGGACGTGCAGACCCGCCCGCGCCTCGAGGCACTCCGCCGCGACCCCCGGGCCGCACATCTCCGACAGACCGTAGAAGCTGACCGCGCGCAACCCGAGGGCCCGCTCAATTTCGGTCCGCAGCTCCTCGGTCCACGGCTCGCCCCCGAACAGCCCGAGCTCCAGCCGGATCTCCTTGGCGCCCTCCGCCTCGAGCGCCTGCGCGATCACGAGCGCGTACGACGGGGTCGCCGCCAGCACCTGCGCTCCGAAGTCGCGGATCAGCATCGCCTGGCGCGCCGTCCGACCGCCGGACGCCGGGACCACCGTCGCCCCTAGCCGCTCGCCGCCCTGATGGAAGCCGAGGCCGCCGGTGAACAGGCCGTAGCCGTTGGCGTTGTGGACCACCATCCCGGCGCGCACGCCGGCCATCGCCATCGACCGCGCCATCAGCTCGGTCCAGTGCTCGAGGTCGGCAGCGGTGTAGCCGACGACCGTCGGCTTGCCGTGCGTGCCGCTCGAGGCGTGGACGCGGACAAGCTGCTCGCGCGGGACCGCGAGCAGCCCGAACGGATAGTTCTCGCGCAGATCGGACTTGACCGCGAAGTCGACACGTTCGAGGTCGGCCAGCGTTTCGAGCTCCGCGCCCGTGCCGATCCCCGCGGCCGCCAGCCGGCTCGCGCCGAGCGACTGACCGGCGTGAACGCGGTCGATCGTCGCGCGCAGCCGCTCGAGCTGGAGCGAGCGCAGCTGCTCGCGCGGCAGCGCCTCGACCGGGTCGCGCAGCCCCGTCTCAGGCGGCGCGCTCACGCCTCGTCCAGTGCCGCTCGAGGTTCTTCACGAGCGCGGGACTCAAGTGGCAGCGCGCCTGCTCGATCGAGAACAGCGCCATGTACTCGCGGAACGTGTCGAGCGGCTCCTCGCCGATCCGCATCGCCGCCCGGTTGGCAGCGGCGTTGACGAGCCCCGAGTCGGTGAGCGCGGCAATCCGGGCATCGATCGCGCCGTCTACCTGATCAACGTCGACGACCTCGTCGCAGAGCAGCGCCGCGTCGGGCTCGCCCGCGACCCACTCGCGCCCGGAGAGGATCGCCTGGCGGGCCGCCCGGTCGCCGACGGAGCGGGGAAGGCGGAGGGGCGAAGCGCCGGGGATGATTCCCTCCTTGCGCGCGGGCAGGAACAGCCGCGACCCCCGCGCCGCGATCACGTGGTCGACCACGTGCAGCAGCTGGCACGCGCCACCGATCGCGTAGCGCTCGACCGCGGCGATCCACAGCTTCTCGGTGACGGTCCCGTCCTCGTGGAGCAGGCCGCGGAAGATCTTGTTGACGTACGCGAGGTCGCGGACCAGGAAGAACAGGAAGTCGAGCCGGCCCTCGTACAGGTCGGTCAGGTTCAAGCCGGCGCCGAAGATCCGCTGCGACGGGTAGCGGGGGTGATCGACGAATCCGCCGCGGAGCACGCCGACCTCGATCTGGGGATCGAGCAGGATCAGGTCGACCGCCCACTCGCTCGGCCAGATCGTCGAGCCGTCCTCGGCGTTCAGGTGGCGCGGGTTGCGCAGCTCGAGGATCCCGGCGTTGCCGCGCCGCTCGACGAGCACGGTGCCGAGATCGATCTTGCCCTCGGCCTTGAACTCCTCGAGCCGCGCGAGCGCCTCGGGGGTCGGGCGGAGCATCGTCTCGACCAGGTGCCGGCCGGTGCGCGGATCGGACAGCACGTCGGCCGCGAACTGGCCCTGGCGGAGCTCGACGCCGTGCTTGTCGGCGAGCGGCCGGGCGCGCTCCGCGTCCAGCTCCGCTGCGGTCGGCAGCAGCTCGGAGTCGCGGGCGGCACCGTCGATGACCAGCTGCTCGAGCCGCACCGGCCGGGTGCAGCCGGACGTCAGCTCGTCGTAGAGCTCGATCGCGTCCATCGCCAGAGTCTCCGTCCGGCGGGCGTGCGTCGTCAACCCCGCGCGTGCGCCACCGGGCAACGAGCAGCGCGCTGAATGGCTGGTTCCGACGCGGCGGCGGCGGTAGATTCGCC
Organism: uncultured Solirubrobacterales bacterium; assembly: GCA_963788565.1. Taxonomy (GTDB): domain Bacteria; phylum Actinomycetota; class Thermoleophilia; order Solirubrobacterales; family Solirubrobacteraceae; genus Palsa-465. The sequence continues at coordinate 74,027 of CAWBHJ010000009.1, forward strand.
ACGCAGTCGTCGGTATCCGCTCCGCAAGGAGGTCGTCAGATGGCGGTCGTGTCCCCCGTAAGCGTTCCCACGGATGCGCTGCGCGAGTTCGAGGCGGTGCTCGGCTCCGAGCGCGTGCTCACCTCCCAGCCCGATCTCGACGAGTGGCGTGACCCGTTCCAGCATCCGAGCTGGGACGAGTACACGGCCTCGGCCGTGCTGATGCCCGAGACCGTCGAGGAGGTCCAGGACGTCGTCCGCATTGCGGGCCGCTTCGCCGTGCCGCTGTGGACCCACTCCCAGGGACGCAACAACGGCTACGGCGGACCCGCGCCGCGGGTCAAGGGCTCGGTGATCGTGTCGCTGCGCCAGATGAACCGGGTGCTCGAGATCAACGAGGAGCTCGGCTACGCGGTCGTTGAGCCGGGCGTGCGGTGGTTCGATCTGTACGAGGCGATCAAAGCGGGCGGCCATCGCCTGATGCTGTCGGTCGCCGACGTGGGGTGGGGGAGCGTGATCGGCAACACGCTCGACCACGGCATGACCTACCTGCCCTACGGGGTGGACATGGGCATGCAGTGCGGGATGGAGGTCGTGCTCGCGAACGGCGAGGTGATGCGCACCGGGATGGGCGCGATGCCCGGGAGTCGAGCGTGGCACGTGTACAAGCGCGGCCTCGGCCCGACGCCCGACCAGCTGTTCATGCAGTCGAACTACGGGATCGTCACGAAGATGGGCGTGTGGCTGATGCCGTACCCGGAGGTCTACATGCCGATCTGGGTGCGCGTCTGGAAGGACGCGGACCTGAGCCCGCTCGCCGACACGCTCCGGCGGCTGATGCTCGACGACACGATCCGGATGGTCCCGCAGATCATGAACACGGTCCTCTACGGATCGGTGTTCTCGAACCGCGACCAGTGGTGGCAGGGCGAGGGCCCGATGCCCGAGGAGTCGATCGACCGGATGGCACGCGAGCTCGAGATCGGGCGCTGGCTGATCCGCGCCGCGCTCCACGGCGACGAGGCCGTCGTCGATCATCGGTTCGCGAAGGTCAAGGAGGCATTCGGGCAGATCGAGGGCGCGGACGTGTGGGGAGCCAAGTGCGCGCCGGAGGAGATCCCCAACCTCAAGGATCCCGCCGAGCGGATCCAGGGCGGCGTGCCGAGCCTCGACCTGAACGCGATGACCGCGTGGTACGGGGGAGAGGAGGGCGGCCACATCGGCTTCTCGCCGGTCGCGCCGCTGACCGGCCCCGACGCGGTCGCGCTGCGAGACCTGCTGCGGGGGATGATCGAGGAGGCCGGGCTCGACTACATCGCGGCGCTCCTGTGCGTCAACGCCCGGAGCTTCGCGCACATCACGTTGATCATCTTCGACACCAAGAACGAGCCCCAGGCCCGCGCTGCGTACGACGTCGCCAGGCGCCTGGTCCGCGATGCCGCAAAGCTCGGCTACGGCGAGTACCGCGCCCACCTGGACTTCATGGACCTGGCGACCGACCAGTACTCCTTCGGCGAGCACTCGTACAGGCGGTTCTGCGAGACGATCAAGGACGCGGTCGACCCGAACGGGATCCTGTCGCCGGGCAAGCAGGGAATCTGGCCGCGGGGGATGCGGGAGGGCGGTTCGGAAGGCGCGTAGTACAAGCGTTCTTTGCGGATTTATCCCCCTATGTGGTGGATAGATCCGCAAAGAACCGCTACAGCACCTCGAGCAGCTCGCCGACCCGCTCGATCGCCGCGTCCGGCCGCCGTCGCGCCGGCACGGCAGACAGATCGACCTGCCCGCTGATCCCGGACCGCACCAACACGGTCCGCGCGCCGCCCATCCGACCCAAGGCGACGTCCATGCCCAGGTCGTCGCCGACCACGAGCAGCTCGCGCGTCGGGAACCCGATCCGCGCGCCGAGCTCCATCAGGGCAGCCCGTGACGGCTTGCCGAGCACCTTCGGGCGCCTGCCCGAGGCCTTCGAGATGGCCGCGGTGATCATCGCGCCGCGGCTGAAGATGATCCCGTTCGCGCCCGCATAGCCGCGAACGTAGCTGCTCGTCAACAGCGGCGCGCCGCGCGTCACGGCGCGCGCCGCGCGCTCGATCGCCGGCAGCTCGACGGCGTCGAGGTGGGCGACGTAGACGGCCTCGGCATCGTCGCCGTCGGTCAGCGTCACGCCCCGCGCCGCCATCCATTCGCGGATCGCCTCCGAGGCGAACGTCTGGACCCGCGCGCCCGGATGCCGGCGGAGCAGGTAGCTGGTCGCGCTGTCGGTCGGGGTCATCATCTCCTCGTCCGCGATCGGCAGGCCGTCCTCGCGGAGTCCGTGCGCGATCGAAGCCGAGGGCACGTGGCTCCCGTTGGTGAACAGCACCAGCCGCCGCCCCGACGCGCGGATCCGGTCGAGCACCTCGACCGCGTCGGGCTGCGGCTGCGCGCGGCCGTCGGTGCCGCGGTGGACGAGCGTGCCGTCGACGTCGAACACGAAGCCCCGGACCCCGTCGAGCAACAGCGTCTTGTCGAGCGCCACTACGCCCGCGCCACCGAGATCGCGTCGACCTGCTCGGCGGGCATCGTCAGCCTCAGCAGTAGCTCCTCCGGGGAGATCCTAGATCCGAACCGCTCGCGCGCGCCGTCGAGCGTGATCGGCTCGAGTCCGGCCAGCTTGCGCGCCTGCGGGCGGTCGAGCACGCGCTCGGCGATCTGCTGGTCGACGGGCGCCGGCGGCTCGCCGTAGTGGCCGAGGAAGTAGCGAACGGTCTCGTTCGAGATATGGGTCCACCGCTCCTTGTCGATCACGTTGCGGGCGGCCTGGCTAGCGATCAGCTGCGAGACCGGGGTGACGATGATCGGATAGCCCATCTCGGCGCGGACCCGGGTGACCTCGTCGAGCACCCTGTCGAACAGCTCGGGGCGGCCGATCTCCTTGAGCATCCGCCGCGTGGTCGTGACCATCCCGCCCGGGAGCTGGTGGGTGTAGTAGACGGCGTCGAACTCGCGCGGGGCCCCGACGGGCAGATCCTTCTCCCGCGCGAGCTGCGAGAAGTGCTCGGAGACCGGCGCCTGCGCCTCGAGATCCAGGTGGTGTCCAAAGCCGGTGGCCTCCAGATTGCGGGCCGTGCTGAACACCTCGGGCTGCGAGGTGCCGCGGGACAGCGGGCCCGAGGCGGTGTGGACGACCGCGAACCCCGCCTTCACGCCCTCGACATAGACGAACGGAGCGAGGCCGATCGTGCAGTGGCTGTGGAGCTCGACCGGACGATCGCCGGCGGCGGCGAGGAAGTGAGGCGCGAGCTCGCGGACGGCGTCGGCGGTCAGCAGCCCGCCCGGGTCCTTCAGGTACAGCCGGTCCATGTCCGGGCAGTCCGCGAGCGCCGCCGCCCGCTCGGCGTAGTAGGCGTGGGTGTGAACCTCGCTGATCGAGTAGGTCAAGCCGAGCACGACCTCCTCGATCCCCTCGGCGTGGGCGATCGCCGCATGCCGCTGCAGGCGCTCAGGCTCGTTCGAGGGGTCGGCGAACTGGATCCGTCGCAGGCCGTTGCGGGCGACGAGCCGGTAGGAGAGCCGCATCACCTCCTCGTCGCACGGCACCCAGGAGATGAAGCGCATCCCGGTCGAGATCATCCCCAGCGGCGTGTCCGGCATCGCCTCGCTCATCAGCCGGATCAACTCCCACGGGTCCTCGTGGTGGAAGCGCACCGACACCGCCATGTGCGTGCTCGAGGTGAGATCGAGCGCGTCGTAACCGACCCGGTCGAGCGTCGGTGCGATCGCGACCACGTCCGCGGTCGTCAGCCCGGTCGCGCTCCACAGACTCTGGTTGCCGTCGCGGATCGTCGTGTCGACGAAGCCGATGTCCGTCATTTCCGCGTGACCCCGAACGTCTTCATCACCATCGAGAGCGCGTCCGCCGGGGCGGCCTGGGCCTCGGGCTTGCGGAGCGTCGTGACCGGGCGCGCCTGCAGCAGAAAGACGCTTCCATCCCGGTCGATCGCCCACTCGATGTCCTGCTGGGAGCCGAAATGGCGCTGGACCCGTCGCGCCAGGTCGAGCAGCTCGGACAGCTGGCCCGAATCGAGGCACGGCGCCTCGGCGCGCTCAGCAGGCACGTCAAGGCGGACGGTGCCGCCACCCGCCGGGTCGGGCGCGTACTCCACCGGCTTGTCGTGGACGTGCGCGGCGACGACCTCGCCGGTCACCTTCGAGACGAGATAGTCGTCGGGCGTGACCTCGCCGTCGACAACCGCCAGGCCGAGTCCCCAGCTCGCGTTGATCGCGACCATGCTCGGGTCGCCGCTGACCGGGTTGCAGGTGAACATCACGCCGGCGACGGAGGCGTCGACCATCAGCTGGACGGCGACCCCCATCGGAGCCTGCTCGCCTCCGACCCGTTCGCGGTACGCGACCGCTCGGCTGCTCGTCGCGCTCTCCCAGCACTTGCGCACGGCGTCGCAGACCGCTTCGGCGCCCTGCACCCACAGGTAGGTCTCGTACTGCCCCGCGAACGTCGCCTCGGCGGAGTCCTCGCCGACGCCGCTCGAGCGCACCGCGACCGGCGAGCCGTCGCCGAGCTCGGCGTAGCAGGCGACGACTTCGTCCCACACCGACTCGTCCGCGCCGGCGGCCACTGCGAACCCGCGCGGCACCGGCAGCTTGGCGGCGAGCAGCTCTCCGAGGTTGGTGCTCTTGCCGCCGAACCGCGGCTCGTCGTCCCCGCGGAGCGCCTCGAGCGCAGTGCAGTAGCGCACGCCTCTGTTCTCAGCTCTCGCCGACCACCGTCACCCGGCCGGCGGCGCCGTCGACCCGGATCGTCTGCCCGGTGCGGATCAGGGCGGTCGCGCGGCCGGTGCCGACGACGGCGGGCAGCCCGTACTCGCGGCAGACGATCGCGGTGTGCGACATGACGCCGCCGACGTCGGTGACGGTCGCCTTGATCTTGCAGAAGATCGGGGCCCACGCCGGCGAAGTGCTCCCGCACACGAGGATCTCGCCGTCGCGCACGTCGGCCAGCTCGTCGAGCGAGCGCACGACGCGGGCGACCCCCTCGACCTGGCCCGGCGATGCGGGCGCGCCGTTCAGCTCGGTCCCGCCCTCCTGCTGGCGTGCCCACTCGTTGACCCGGTCGGTGGTGACGCCCCACAGCATGATCGTCATCGGGTCCGTGATGGCGTCGGGCGCGACGCCGAGCGCGGGCGGGGGCGTCCACTCCGCGAGCCGCGCGAGCAGCTCCTTGCGGCGCGCGGCGATCGGCGGCCAGTGCATCGGGCCGAGCGGCTCGCCGCCGGTCGCCCAGGTGAGCACGAGCTCGTCGAGCGCCGAGGCGACCTCGTAGCGCGACAGCTGGAACACGTCCTCCGAGTCTTCGAGGAAGCCCCGCTCGGCGAGGCGGGCCCCGAACTCCCGAACCTTGTTCCACCACCGCGTCAGGAACCAGTAGTCGCAGAAGAACTTGTGCTCCTCGACGTAAGGGAACACCGTCCGCGACAGCGCCAGCAGGTCGTCGAACGCCGGCCGCGTGGCCTCGTCCAGCAGCTCGCGGTAGCCGCTGGCCAGCCGCTCGCGCTCGCGCTCGATCTCCTCGATCGGACGCTCGATCTGGTTACCCGCCTTGAGCGCGGACACGTGCCCGATCAGCGACGCGTACGGAATGCTCGGGTCATCCAGCCAGCTGCCGTAGTAGTGGTAGAGGCCGTCGCCGGTGGCCATGTTGAACCACGGGTCCTTGACCCGCTCGAGCTCCTCGAGCCACGCGCGGCCCGCTTCGCTGCCCGTCAGCTCCGCGTCGATCTGGTTGGGGGTGCGGCCCTGCTGGAAGGCGGAGTCGACCCCGGTGTCGATCGCGAGCCGCGCGAGCCGCCGCAGCTCGGCCTCGGGACGGAACAGAAGCACGTCGATCCCGGCGACCATCTGCGCGATGTGCTGGTCGGGGATGTCCGGGAGATTCGACTTGCACAGGTCGGCGAATGTCGCGTACGCGCCGTAGCCGAGCAGCAGGAACTCGAAGTGGTGCTGCCACATCAGGTCGCCCATCCGCAGCACGCGCACGTACGCGTCGAGCAGCTCGTAGAACGAGGTGTTGCGGTCCTCGCCGAGCGCCACCTCGTCGGACTCGTACTCGGGAAGCTCGGGCACCTCGAGCTCGCCGAGCTCGGCGATCAGCGCCTCCATCTTCGTCCGCCACTTGCCGTACAGCTCGGTCCAGTTCGCGTAGTAGTAGCCGGCGCGCTTCTCGAAGAACTCGGCCCGCTCGGCGATCTTGGCGGGATCGGTGACGGGGTTACCGGAGATGTAGATGTAGCCGTTGACGCAGCGGTAGTCGATCCCCATCGCCGGCGGCACCGCGAACACGCGGTTCTGCCACGCACCGACCGCCTGGTACGGGGAGTCGATGCAGATCACGTCGAACGCCGGCATCGGCACCGGAAAGTGCATCGAGTTCCAGAACCAGAAGCGGTTCTCGTCACGCTCGCGACGGCGCTCGTCGAACGGCGCGTAGTACGGGTACATCTCCTGCCAGCCCTCGCACCCGGCCGGCGTCTCGATCTCGTACGGGCTGGGGAACGCGCCCAGCGCCGGGGTCGTACTCGCCATCCGAATCTCCTCTCGCTCACGCCCGTAGCGGGGCAGCCCCGTCCCAGGTGTGGGAACGAACGCCGCAAAGTATGGGCCGGGCAAACCCAAAGTCAACCGGTCTTGCCGGTGCGCGCAGAGCGTCTTGCCCCGAGATGCCGCCCGTTTGCACCACCCGCCGGTGGGCCCCTAGGATCGCCGGTCAGTGCCCCACGCCGCCCGCACGATCACGGTCTGCGAGGTGACCGCTTTCGGCCCGCCCGAGGTGCTGAAGGCGGCGAAGCGGCCCTACCCCGAGCCCCTCGAGGGCGAGGTCGTCGTGCGGATCGACGCGGCCAACGTCAACCCCACCGATATCGGGGCGCGATCGGCCCCCGCTCCCCGGCTGCCTGAGCTGAGGCCGCCGTTCGTGCTCGGCTGGGACCTGGCCGGCGAGGTCGCCGACGTCGGCCCCGGGGTGGACCGCTGGCAGATCGGCGACCCGGTCGTCGGGATGATCCCGTGGTACCGAGTCGGCGGGAGCGCCGGCGCGTATGCGCAGGCAGCGGTCGTGCAGCCCGAGTGGCTCGCGCCGCGGCCGGCGGAACTCGACGCGATCACCGGCGCGACCGTTCCGCTGAACGCGCTGACGGCGAGCCAGGACCTGAACGGGCTCGGCCTCGCGCCCGGCGCAACGATCCTGATCACCGGCGCGAGCGGCGGCGTCGGCTCGTACGCGACCCAGCTCGCGGTCGCCGCCGGGCTTCACGTGTTGGCGATCGCATCAGACGGCGACGAGGGGTGGGTGGAAAGCCTCGGGGCTGCGGAGGTGCTTCCGCGCTCGACCGAGCTGTCGACGATCGACCCGGTCGATGCCCTGTTTGACGCGGTCCCGATCGGAGCCGAGGCGACGGTGGCGGTAAAGGAGCACGGCGCGGCGGTGTTCACGCGTCGCGTCGAGGTAGCGGACCGCCCGGACCTGCAGATCGAGACCCCACTCGTGCGCACCGACCCGCTCGCGCTCGAGCAGCTGACGCAGAAGGTCGCGGAGGGAAGGCTCCGGACGCGGGTGGCCCGGACGATCCCGCTGACCGAAGCCGCCGAGGCACACCGGCTGGTCGAGCGGGGTGGCCTGCGGGGCAAGATCGTGCTCACGACTGACTGAGGAGGAGAGATGGCGAGATTCGTGCTGGTACACGGGGCGTTCGCCGGAGCGTGGTGCTGGGAGCCGGTGGTGCCCGGGCTGCGCGACGCCGGCCACGAGGTCGAGGCGATCGACCTGCCAGGGAGCGGTGAGGATTCGACGCCCGTCGCGGACGTATCGCTCGATGCCTACGCGAAGAAGATCTGCGACACCGTCGCCGCGGCCGCGGCACCCGTCGTGCTCGTCGGCCATTCGATGGGCGGGATGGCGATCACGCAGGCCGCCGCGCGCTGTCCCGAGCCGCTCGCCGCGCTCGTTTACGTGGCGGCGTTCTGTCCCGGCGAGGGCCAGAGCCTGGTGGAGCTCGTCTCCTACCCGGAGGCCGCGGACGACAAGGTCCAGGCGAACATGGTCGTCTCGGGCGACCCGCCGGTGGCCGAGCTCAAGGGCGAGGGCGCGATCGAAGCGGTCTTCAACTGCTGTACGCCCGAGCAGGCGGAGTGGGGCGAGCGCATGCACGGGCCGCAGCCGATCGCGCCGTTCGAAGGCCGCCTGACCGTCGCCGACGACAAGCGCGAGGCCTTCGAGCGGCTGCCCCGTGCGTACGTGCTGTGCACTCGGGACCACTCGATTCCGCCGCAGATGCAGCGCCGGATGCTGACCGACCGCGGCTGCGACCCGGTGCTCGAGATCGACACGGATCACGGGGTGTACATCTCGCGCACCGACGAGCTGGTCGCCGCCCTGGACCAGATCGTGCGCGAGCTTGCGCCGGCCCCGGCGTAGCGGCACTGATCGGCAAGAACGGCTGCGCACGTTGGCTGGCGGCCCCCCAGGGGCGGCGGTACGGTCGGCTAGGTGGCCCCCGCCGCAAATTCCGTCACATTCGAGCCGCCTCTGGCGGCCGCTGGCGGCGTCCTCGCTCGCTCGCGCATCACCAGATGCGCCACGCTCGCTGCGTCCTTGCCAGCCGCCGCCAGTGGCGTCCCTCGGTGCGACGGAACTTACGACGAGGACCACTAGCAATGGGCGAGACCGAGCTGATCGCGCTCTACTGGACGGTCTCCGGGCCCGTTCAGGTGCACACGGGGCGCGAGTGGAGCCTGTTCGACTGGCGCGACCGCTGCGCGAACGCCGCCCGCGTCGGGTTCACCGGGCTCGGGCTGTGGCACGCCGACGTCTCGCACCAGCTCGAGACTCGCACCCTGCAGGAGATGAAGTCGATCTTCGATGACGCCGGCCTGCGCTACCTCGAGGTCGAGTTCCTCGCCGACTTCTGGGTCCCGGCCGGTGAGCCGGCCCGCGAGGAGTCCGATCGCCTCCGCCGGCAGCTGTGGGACACAGCGGAGGCGTTCGGCGAGAGCGCGCACCACATCAAGGTCGGAAACATCCCGGAGACGCCGTGCGAGCTCGATCGGCTGATCGAGGAGTACGCGGTCCTGTGCGACGACGCGGCCCAGCACACGGATGCGAAGGTCGCGTACGAGATCATCCCGTTCGACCCGAACGTGCGGACGCTCGAAGACGGGCTCCGGCTCGTCCGCGAGGCCGACCGGCCGAACGGGGGCCTCGGGATCGACACCTGGCACATGGGCAAGCTGCGGATCGCTCCCGAGAAGCTCGCGCAACTTCGCGCCAGCGACGTCGCCTGGGTGGAGTTGTCCGACGGCGCCGTCGAGTTCATGGACGACCCGATCGACGAGGTGATCAACCACCGCAAGCTCCCCGGCGAGGGCGAGTTCGACATCCCCGGATACATCGAGGCGCTGAGCGAAGCCGGCTACCCCGGGCCGTGGGGCGTCGAGGTCCTATCCGAGGCGCTGCGGAACCTCCCGATCGAAGAGGAGTTCGACCGCGCCTACGAGACGACGGTCGCGCAGTTCCGCGCGGGCGTCGCGTGAGAGAGAGGAGCTGCCATGGCCGAGCTTGACCGAGAGCGCTTGATCTGGATGTACGTCCAGATGGTGCGGATCCGCGAGTTCGAGGAGCGGGTCAAGCGGAGCTTCGAGGAGCACCCCGGTGTGATCCGCGGGCACACGCACCTCGCCGACGGCGCCGAGGGATCGATCGTCGGCGCGCTGGCGACGCTCGAGCCGGGCGACCAGCTGATCACCACGTATCGCTGCCACGGCTACCCGATCGTGCTCGGGACCGACACGAAGGCGATCATGGCCGAGATCTACGGCCGCCGCGACGGGCTGTGCGGAGGCTACGGCGGCTCGATGCACCTGGCCGACCCCGAGCGCGGGTTCATGGGCACGAGCGGGATCGTCGGGCAGGGGATCCCGCAGGCGACCGGCCTCGCATGGGCCAAGCAGCTCGACGGGGAGGGCCGCGTGGTGCTCTGCTTCTTCGGCGACGGCGCCTCCAAGCAGGGCGCCTTCCACGAGTCACTGAACCTCGCGTCGCTCTGGAAGCTGCCGGTCGTGTTCGTGATGGAGAACAACAGTTACAACGTGGCGACACGCGTCGAGCAGGAGGACGCGAATGCCGCGGCCGGCGAGCCGCTTTCGGTCAAGGCCGTGGCGTACAGCATGCCGGGCGTGACGATCGACGGAGGCGACCCGGTGGCCGTCTACGAGACGGTGGGGGCGGCGGTCGAGCGCGCCCGCGCTGGCGACGGTCCGACGCTGGTCGAGTCGCGGGTCTACCGGCTCTCGGCTCACGGCAACATCATCGCCCCGCCCGGCGTCCCGTTGCACTATCCCGAGCACGAGGCGATCTCCGTGTTCGGCAACCGCGAGGAGTACGAGGCCGCCTTGCGCGGCGATCCGGTCCCGAGGTTCCGGGCTCGGCTGATCGAGCAGCACGAGCTCGACGCGGCCCGTGCCGACGAGATCGCGGCCGAGGTCCGCGACGAGATGGATGCCGTCGTCGCGTTCGCGCTCGACGACCCATTCCCGGAGCCCGAGGCCGCAGCCAAGTACGACCACGTGTACGCGTAGGAGAGAGACATGGCACGAGAGATCCCTTACATCGCCGCGGTCAACGAGGCCATCCAGCTCGAGATGGCGCGCGACGAGACCGTCCTCTTCTACGGCCAGGACGTAGCGCCGAACGACGACCACGACCTCGTCAAGGCGTTCGGACGCGGCCGCGTGCGGGTCTCGCCGATCTCCGAGACGGCCGAGATCGGAATGGCCGTCGGTGCTGCGCTCGGCGGCTATCGCCCGGTGGTCGAGTTGCTGATGTCCGAGTTCATGCTGGTCGCGATGAATCAGGTCGTCAACGAAGCTCCCCGGCTTCGCTACAAGAGCGGCGGCCGCGTCAAGGTCCCGGTCGTGTTCAAGGCCGGCTACGGCTTCACCGCCGGCTGGTCCGTCCAGCACACGGGGTCGATCTACGGCATGTTCATGGGCGTCCCGGGGCTGAAGCTCGCGATGCCGTCGACCGCCGCTGACGCCAAGGGCCTGCTGGCGACCGCGATCCGTGATGACAACCCCGTCGTCTACCTGATCCACTACCTGCTCGTCCTCGAGCACGGCGACGTGCCGGAGGGGGAGTACCTGGTCCCGTTCGGCGAGGCGGCAATCCGTCGTGACGGCGGCGACGTGACGATCGTCGCCACCGGCTGGACGGTGGGCAAGGCGCTGGCGGCCGCCGAGACGCTCGCGGCCGAAGGGATCGAGGCCGAGGTGATCGACCCGCGCACCCTCGAGCCGCTCGACACCGCCACGATCCTCGCGTCGGTTGAGAAGACCGGGCGGCTAGTGATCGTCGACCAGGGAACGCGGCACGGCGGCGCCTCGCCGGTGATCGCCTCCGAGGTGGCCGAGCACGGGTTCGGCTCGTTGAAGGCCCCGATCGTGCACGTGACGGCGCTCGACTCGCCCGTGCCCTACAGCGAGCCGATGGAGGCCTACGTGCTCCCGAACGAGGAGAAGATCTCGCGGGCGGTGCGTGGCGTGCTCGGTTCGGCCCCCGTAGCCGCGTGATGAGGCCTTGCAGCTAGAGCGGGAAGCCGCGCTCGACCTGCTGCAGACGATGTGGCGGGTCCGGCGGTTCGAGGAGCGGGTCGCGACGCTCAAGCGGACGCTGCAGGTCTACGGGCTGATCCACCTGAGCATCGGCGGCGAAGGCGTCGCCGCCGGGGTCTGCCGCCAGCTGCGGGACGACGACGCGATCTACTCCGGCCACCGTGCCCATGGGCACGCGATCGCGAAGGGCGTCCAGCTCGGGCCATTGATGGCCGAGCTCATGGGTCGCGTCGACGGTTGCTGCAAGGGCCTCGGCGGCTCGATGCACCTGGTCGATCGCGAGCACGGGCTGATGGGCGCGACCGGGGTGGTCGGCGGAAACCTCCCGCTCGCGCTCGGCGACGCGGTGGCCGCCCGGCTGGGCGGCTCGGACCGGGTGACGGTCGTGTTCTTCGGTGACGGCGCGGTGCAGGCGGGCCATTTCCACGAGTCGGTCAACCTCGCCGCGCTGTGGGAGCTGCCGCTGATCTTCGTGTGCGAGAACAACGGCTTTGCGGAGTTCACGCCCCGCTCGGCCCACACCGTGGTCGAACGGGTGAGCGACGTCGTCGCTCCGTACGGATTCGAGCGGCGCACTGTCGACGGCGGCGACGTCGGAGCCGTGTGGGAGGCGTTCGGCGCCTTCCTCGACGCCGCCCGCGGCGGGGACGGGCCGATGCTGCTCGAGTGCCTCACGCACCGCCGGCGGGGTCACTACGAGGGCGACGCCGAGGCCTATCGCGACGAGCTCGACGCGGAGGCGTGGAAGGCGCGCGACCCGGTCGCGAGGCTCGAGCGCCGAGCGATCGAGCAGCGCTGGTGCAGCGAGCAGGACGCGGCGCTGCTCGCCGAGGAGGCGACCGCCGCGGTCGAGCGGGCGGTCGAGTTCGCCCGGGCGAGCCCGTATCCGGATCCGACGCTGTCCGCCGAGCTGGTGTACGCGTGATCGAGGCCACGTTCGTACAGGCGATCAACGTGACGCTCGCGCGCGCGATGCTCGCCGACGAGCGCGTGATCGTGCTCGGCGAGGACGTCGCCGAGGGCGGCCCTTACGGCGCGACCGCCGGCCTCGTCGAGGACTTCGGCGCCGACCGGGTGCGCAACACGCCGATCAGCGAGGGCGCCGTCTGCGGGGTGGCGATCGGCGCCGCCCAGGCGGGGCTTCGCCCCGTCGTCGAGATCATGTTCATCGACTTCGTCACGCTCGCCCTGGACCAGCTCGCCAACCAGGCGGCCAAGGCCCACTTCATGTCCGGCGGGCAGCTGACCGTTCCGCTCGTGCTCCGCACCCAGGGCGGCGCGGGCCAGCGCAACGGTGCGCAGCACTCCCAGAGCCTCGAGGCGTGGCTGACGCACGTCCCGGGGCTGAAGGTCGTGATGCCGAGCAGCGCGGCCGATGCCGCCGGCCTGTTGCAGAGCGCGATCGAGGACCCGAACCCGGTCGTGTTCGTCGAGCACAAGTCGCTCTACTTCCGCCGCGAGCAGCTCCCGGCCGGGCCGGCCGAGCCGGTGCCGATCGGGCAGGCCAGCACGCTGCGCTCCGGCGGAGACGTGACGATCATCGCGACCTCGTTGCAGGTCCACGACGCGCTGCGGGCGGCCGAGTGGCTCGAGGAGGACGGGATCGAGGCCGAGGTGATCGACCCGCGGACGCTCGTGCCGCTCGACGTCGACACGCTCACGGAATCGGTCGCGCGGACCGGGCGCGCGGTGGTCGCGCACGAGGCGGTCGCCACCGGCGGTTTCGGCGCCGAGATCGCGGCGCTGATCCAGGAGGCGGCGTTCGACTCGCTCGAGGCCCCGATCCAGCGGGTCGGGGCGCCGTTCACGCCCGTGCCGGTTAGCCCGCCGCTCGAGGACGCCTACCGGCCCGGGGCGGAGCAGATCCACGCCGCCGCGCTGAACGCGATCGAGTGGGACAAGCCCGTCGAGGTCAGCTTCGCGCGCCGGGGAGCGGGCGTGCGATGACCGTCCGCCGCTCAGGCCGGCTCGCGCTCGGCGGGCGTCGCGATCGCGATCAGCGACGCGCCCGGGAACGCGGCCGGGAGCTCGCGGTGGCGGGTGACGACCTCCAGGTTCCGGACCGCGATTCGGGCGTGCTCACGGGCGACGCTCTCCGCGCGGGCGCCCTGGCGGCGCTCGATCGCCTCGATCAGCGCCGCGTGGTGACTGTGGCCGAGCACGAGGATCGTGCGCGACTCCGGGAGCAGCGCCTCCGTGAGCACGAACGCGCTCGGCCCGGCGAACGGGAGCGACGTGATGCCCTCGAGCGCCCGCTCGAGCATCGGGCTGCGGGCAAGCTGGAGGAGCTTGGCGTGGAACTCGTCGTTCGCGTTCATGTACAGGACGAACGACTCGTAGTCGGTGCGGGTCAGGAGCCGCTCGATCCGCCCGTTGATCGCCCGCATCGACCGGATCTCGCGGGCGCCGACGCCGCGCTCGGCGGCGAACCGCGCGGCGGTTCCCTCGAGCACGCCGCGCAGCTCGATCGCGTCGCTCATGTCCGCCTGCGTGAACTCCCGCACGACGTAGCCGCCGCCCGGGAGCTCGCGGAGCAGTCCTTCGTGCTCGAGCGCCGCGAGCGCGAGCCGCAGCGGGGTGCGCGAGACGCCGATCCGCTCGACCAGCGGCAGCTCCGAGAGCCGCTCGCCGGCCTCGAACTCACCTGTGAGGATCAGCTCGCGCAGACGCAGCAGCGCTCGTGTGATTTGGCTCCGATTGGCGCGATTGGCCACGTTGCTCCCGGCCGAGAGTGTATCCGCGGAGAGCATTTCTGCATGCAAAAACAAGCTTCACGGGCCCCAGAGCCCCAGTCTTGAGGTCCTGTTAGGAACTAGTTGCATGCAAGGTCACGTTCCAATACCGTGGCGCCCGAACCTGGCCAACCGGGGCGGGTGTACCTTCATCAGAAGGAGGAGAGACTGGTGAGGAAGTTCCAGGAGTGGCCGCGCATGCGGCCGATCATTTTGCTCGCCGCAGTGTCCGGGGCACTCGTCCTGGCCGCGTGCGGGAGCAGCAGCTCGACGAGCAGCAATCCAGCCGCGCCGAGCTCGAGCAGTTCGAGCACGTCAAGCGGCTCGAGCGGTTCAAGCGGTTCGGGCTCGAGCGTCAACACCTCGTCGTGCGGGCCGAAGGCCGGCGTGGCCGCGACCGGCTCGCCGATCAACGTCGGCACGATCGACACCAAGCAGCCGGGGACGGACTTCTCGGACGGCCCGAACATGATCAACGCCTACTTCGCGTGCGTGAACGCGAACGGTGGCGTCAACGGGCATCCGCTGAAGCTGTTCGTCCAGTACGAGCAGACGCAGCCGGCGCAGATCGCGGCGGCAGCGAAGCAGCTGATACAGCAGGACCACGTGGTCGCGATCGACGGCGTGTTCAGTCTGCTCGAGTGCACGATCGACCAGGCGTACTGGAAGCAGCTCGGGATCTACGAGATGGACGCCGGAATCGCCCCGGAGTGCTGGTCGACTCCGAACAGCGCGGCGGTCAACATGGGGCCGCGGTACAGCTCCGACGGAGCGGTGCAGTACGGCCTCAGCCAGAAACCGTCGAAGATCGTGTTCGTTCAGTCGAACGTCCCGGGGACCGGGTACATCGCCGCGGGTCCGATTTCGCTGGCGAAGGCGGCGGGCGTGCCGATCACAACGCTGACCGCGAACGTACCGATCAACGACGCTAACTCCCTCGCGCTGAACCTGGTCAACAGCGCCGGCTCCAACGGCTGGGTGGTGCTGAACTTCACCCCGCCGGAGGCGCTGGTGATCCTGCAGGCGGCGCAGAAGCTCGGTCTCGAGGACCGGGTCAAGGGTTGGGGTTGCTCGACACCGTGCGACACCGACTTCCTGGCCAAGGCGCTCGGCCCGAAGTGGAACCACAAGCTGTTCATCAACGCGGAGGCGACCAACGCCGATGATCACAACGGTCCGGAGATGCAGCTGTACAAGGCGATCGTCGCCAAGTACGGCTCGTCCGTCGCGGGCGGCATCGGCTCGTTCAGCGAGTTCGGCTACCTGCTCGGGAAGTTCTTCGTCCAGGGGATCCAGAACGTCAAGCCGCCGTACACGATCGCCAACGTCAACGCGGCGATCAAGGGAATCAAGGACTACAAGACGGAGCTGCTCTGTCAGCCGTGGGTCTACGGGAATTACCCATTGCACATTCCCAACAACGCGGACTTCACGGTCACGCCCGACAACGGCAAGATGGTGACGGCGCAGAACTGCTTCAACGTGTCGTCTGATGATCCGCAGATCGCGGCGTACCGCAAGGTTGCGGGCACGGCGCCGTCGACTAACCCGCCGACCCAGTAGGAGGAAGACAGCTACGCACACGCGATCAGAGCGCACGAGGACCAGTGCCGAGCGTCACTGACCTAGAGCAGTTCCTCATCACGGGACTGACGCTCGGCGGGATCTACGCCCTCTCGGGCGTGGGGATGGTCGTCTTGTACCAGGCCACCGGGGTGCTGTATCTGGCCTTCGGCGCGGTGGGTGCGATGGGCGCTCTGATCGCGTGGCAGCTGATCAATCACGCGGGCTGGAACTTCTGGCCCGCGCTGATCGCCTCGATCCTGTTCGGCGGGGTGATAACGCTCGCCTACGGGGTGGTGTTCGGGCGAGCGCTCGCAAACCGCGATCCGTTAGTCAAGGCCACCGCGACGCTGGGCCTGATGCTGATCCTGCTCGGCGTGATGGATCTGCTGTGGCCGTCGAGCGGCGGCGCGTCGCGATCGATCACGGTCCCGACCGACAACAACACGTTTCAGATCGGTCAGATCTCGGTTACGTACACGAACGTGCTCGCGCTCGTCCTCGGCTTGGTGATCACCGCCGTGACGAGCGCGTTCCTGCGCTTCACCAAGCTCGGAACCGTGATGCGCGCGATGGCCAACGATCGCGAGATCACGGCCACGCTCGGGGTGCCCGTGAGGCGGGTGACGGCCGTCGCGTGGTTCGGCTGCGGCATGCTCGCGGGTCTTGCCGGCGTGATCCTCTCCGACCTGGTCGCGCTCGACGCGACGACGCTGACCTTTCTCGTGATCCCCACCCTCGCTGCCACGCTGATCGGTGGCCTGAAGTCGATCTGGATCACGTTCTTTGCCGCGCTCGTGATCGGCGTGGTCGATGCCGAGCTGACGCCGATCAGCTCGGTCTCGAACTACCGGGATGCGACCCCGTTCGTGCTTGCGGCGATCGCGCTCTTGGTGCGCAACCGCAAACGCGTGATCACGGTCGGGCGCCAGGGCTTCTAGCTTGGAACAGACCGGCGTAAAGACTTCGGACGAGAGCGCCCAGAGCGAAGGGTCCGCTGCGGATCTCAGCTCGCGACCGTCGCCGGCACGCGCGCGTCTGGAGACCCGGACGCTCGTGAACGGGGGAGCCGGCGTCGTGATCGTCCTGTTCGCGCTGTTCGCGATTCCGCAGCTGTTCAGCGTCTACTACGTCGACGCCTGGACCCAGGTGGCGATCTACTCGATCGTCACGCTGGGGCTGGGCGTGCTCGTCGGCCGCGTCGGGCTGGTCTCGCTCGGGCAGGGCGCGGTGCTGGCGATGGGCGCCTGGGTTGCGGCGCGTCTGCTGTTTGCGACGGGCCTGCCGTTCCCGATCGTGCTGCTCGCGTCGGGACTGATCACGATGGTCCTCGGGACCCTTGTCGGCCTTCCGGCGCTGCGGCTGACCGGCCTGTATCTCGCGCTGATCACGCTGATGCTCGCGGGTGCGATCACGGTCGTGCTCGCGACGATCAACTTCCCGAACGGCGGCGGCGGCTTCACCGGCTACAACGGTGGCTCTCTCCACATCCCGCCGATCCGCAGGCCCAACATTGCGACCGCCGATCCGGCGTTCTTCCGTTACTCGGTGATCGTCGCGGCCCTGATGTTCGTTCTGGTGCTGATCCACATCCGCGGACGGCCCGGCCGGGCGTGGGCCGCGATCCGCCAGAGCGAGTCGGCGGCGCTCGCGGCCGGAATCAACACGACCGCGTACAAGCTCTGGGCATTCGCGCTGGCGTCGTTCGTCACGGGCGTCGCGGGCGGCCTGGTCGCCGGGAGCTTCCGCTACCTGAACTCGCTCACGTTCTCCACAGCGGACTCGATCACGCTGCTCGCAGTGGTGCTGATGGGCGGGGCGTACAACCTCTGGGGCGCGATCGTCGCGGCGTTCCTGTTGAAGTTCTTGGCGGCGCTGCTCAACGACTGGGGTGTCGACAGCGACTGGCTGACGATCATCTTCGGCATCGGCGTCCTGCAGGTCCTGACCACCGCCCCGCGCGGACTGGTCGACCAGGTGCCGAAGGACATCGCGCGCCTCGGGCGGCTGGTGCGCGGCCTGTTCGTTCGCAAGCCGGTGGTCGAGGGGGAAGTCAAGTGATCGAGGTTTCGGGGCTCACGGTCCGCTTCGGCGGGGTCATCCCGCTCGACGGCGTGAACGTCACGTTCGAATCGGGCACGTGCGGGCTGATCGGTCCCAATGGAGCTGGGAAGACGACGTTCTTCAACGTCCTGAGCGGGTTCGTCAAGCCCGCTGCGGGCAGCGTCTCCGCGTACGGCGAGGATCTCCTGAAGATGACCCACTTCCGCCGCGCTCGGTGGGGGCTGCGGCGGACGTTCCAGACCGAGCAGGCGATCGAGGACCTGTCGGTGTACGACAACGTGGCGATGATCCACGAGCACGCGAAGATGGCGCGCGCGTCACGCCGCCAGGAGGTGCTCGCGGCGATCGAGTTCGTCGGTCTGGAGGGTGACCCGTACCGGCGGGTTGGCACGCTCGGCGCGGGCGAGCGCCGCCTGGTCGAGGTCGCCCGAGGTGTCGTCGGACGCCCGCGGGTGGTGCTGCTCGACGAGCCGGCGGCCGGCCTGCCCGAGGAGGAGACCGCCAGCCTGCGCGAGGTGATCCGGCGGATCCCGGAGCACACCGGGGCGCTGACGGTGCTCGTCGACCACGACATGAGCCTCGTGCAGGCGTGCTGCGAGATGACCGCGGTGCTCGACTTCGGCAAGCTGATCGCGTCGGGTCCGACCAGCGAGGTGCTCCGCAACGAGCAGGTGATCCGGGCTTACCTCGGCACCGAGGAGCTCGCCGCGTGAGCACGAGCGTCAACGGGAGCGCCGAGAAGCTCGTGCTCGACGGGGTCGCAGTCGAGCGCGGCGGCCGCCGCGTGGTGGCGGGCATCTCGCTCGACATCCCGGCCGGCGAGGTGACGGCGCTGCTCGGACCCAACGGCGCCGGCAAGTCGTCGCTCGTGCTCGCGGTCGGCGGCGTGCTGAAGCCCGTGGCGGGCAAGATCGAGCTCGGCGAGCGCGATCTCGCCGGAGCGCGGCCGGAGAAGATCCGCGCGGCCGGCGTCGCCGTCGTCCCGGAGGGGCGGCGGCTGCTCGGCGAGCTGACCGTCGAGGAGAACATCACGGTCGCCACATACACGCTCTCGCGCGATCAGGCTCAGGTCGCTCGCGGCCGCGCGCTCGAGATGTTCCCTGAGCTCGAGCCGCGGCTGCGGACCTCGGCACGCTCGCTTTCGGGCGGCGAGCAGCAGATGCTCGTGCTCGCGCAGGCGCTCGTGACCGAGCCGCGGTTCATCCTGATCGACGAGCTGTCGCTGGGGCTCGCGCCGATCGTCGTGAACCGGCTGCTGCCGACGATCCGTGAGCTCGCGGAAGCGGGGATCGGCGTGCTGCTGATCGAGCAGTTCGCGACGATCGCGCTGGCGCTCGCCAACCGTGCCCACATCATGGAGGGCGGCAAGCTCCAGTACTCCGGCACCGCCGAGGAGCTGCGGACGAACCCTGAACTGCTGCGCAACGCCTACCTGCTGCGGGGGACCAAATCGGCCCAGGAAGCGCTGGCGAACATCCCGGCGACGCCGTCCCAGACGTCGTGAGGAATGGGGGGAGGCGGCGATGAGCGTCACCGACCTCGACCACGTACGCGTCGAGCTCAACTTCGCGGGATGACGGCGGGGAGCGACGGATGACCGCGTACGACTACGTGATCGTTGGCGCCGGGTCCGCCGGCTGCGTGCTCGCGGCCAGGCTGAGCGAGGACCCCGACACCCGAGTCGCGTTGCTCGAGGCCGGCCAGGAGGACACCGAGCCGATGATCCACGTCCCAGCGCTGTTTCCGGCGCTGTTCAAGTCGAGTTGGGACTGGGACCTGCTGGGGGAGCCGGAGCCGGGACTCGGCGGCCGTCGCCTGTACATGCCGAGGGGGAAGATGATCGGCGGCTGCGGCTCGATCAACGCGATGATCTACGTCCGCGGCAACCGCGCCGACTACGACGGGTGGGCGGCCGGCGGGGCGTCCGGTTGGAGCTACGACGAGGTGCTCCCGTACTTCAAGCGCTCGGAGGACAACGAGCGCGGCGAGGACGGCTTCCACGGGGTCGGCGGCCCGATGCGGGTATCCGACAGCCGCGCGATGACGCCGCTTGCCGACGCGATGGTGGACGCCGCCCGGAACGCCGGACACGAGCACAACCCCGACTTCAACGGCGCCCGGCAGGAGGGCGTCGGACGGTTCCAGCTCACGCAGCGAAACGGGCTGCGCGAGAGCACCGCCGACGCATTCCTGCGCCCTGCGATCGACCGCCCGAACCTCGACGTGATCACGCGCGCGATGGCGACACGGATCCTGTTCGACGGGCGGCGGGCGACCGGCGTCGAGATCTTCCGCGACGCCCGACTGCAGGAACTGCGCGCCGAGCGCGAGGTGATCCTGTCGGCCGGGGCCTATCAGTCGCCCGTGCTGCTGATGCTGTCCGGGATCGGCCCGGAGGACCAGCTCGAGCCGCTCGGGATCGAGCTCCGCGAGGCGCTCCCGGTCGGCGAGAACCTCCAGGACCACGCGATGATCAACCTCAACTACTTGACCGACGAGCCGTCGCTGTTCGGCGCGACGACGCCCGAGAACTTTGCGCTGCTCGAGTCCGAGGGCCGCGGGCCGCTGACCTCGAACATCCCCGAGGCGGCCGGCTTCTTCCGCACTCGGCCCGGCCTCGAAGCGCCCGACATCGAGTTCCACTTCGCGCCGTCGATGCTCTACGACCAGGGGCTGACCGCGCCCGAGGCCGGCGGCCTTGCGTTCGGGCCGGTGGTCGTCAACCCCTCGAG
This sequence comes from uncultured Solirubrobacterales bacterium, assembly GCA_963788565.1. Lineage (GTDB taxonomy): Bacteria > Actinomycetota > Thermoleophilia > Solirubrobacterales > Solirubrobacteraceae > Palsa-465. The sequence continues at coordinate 94,758 of CAWBHJ010000009.1, forward strand.
CCGGGGGCGGGTGATGCTGCGTGCGCCGCTGCCCGACTCCAAGCCACGGGTGCTGTGCAACTTCCTGACCACCGACGAGGACTGGGAGAGCATGCTCGCGGGGATGCGGATGGCGCTCGAGATAGCCGAGCAGGAGCCACTCCGGTCGAAGATCAGCGGACCGTTCCTCGTCCCGAGGTCCGACTCCGAGGAGGACCTGCGCCAGTTCGTGCGGGACGAGACGATGACCGTCTTCCACCCGACCTCGACCTGCTCGATCGGGCCGGTGGTCGATCCCGAACTGCGGGTCCACGGGTTCGAATCGCTGCGCGTCGTCGACGCCTCGGTGATGCCCACGATCACCAGGGCGAACACCAACGCCGCGACGATCATGATCGCCGAGCGCGGCGCCGACCTGATCCGTGAGGCCGGTGGGTCGCGGCTCGAGGCGGGGGTCGCGTAGCTCGATGGCTGCGGATCAGCTCCAAGCCCGTCCGCCGCAGTTCGAGGTGCTCCCGCTGCCGCAGGCCGAGCGGGAGGCGGCGCAGTTGCCCGAGCCCGCGCGGCTGACTGTCACGAGCTCGCCCCGGCAGGGCCCCGAGCAGACGATCGAGCTTGCGGTCGCGCTGAAGGCGCTGGGACATTCGGTCACCCCGCACCTGGCCGCGAGGCTGGTGCGCGACCGCGACCATCTCGACACGCTCCTTCGTCAGCTCGAGACGGCCGGGATCGACGAGCTGTTCGTGATCGGCGGCGACCTCCACGCTCCGGTCGGCAGGTTCTCCTCGGCGGACGAGCTGCTGCCGGTGATCCGCGAGCGCCCGCACGGCGTGCGGAGGATCGGGATCGCGGGCTACCCGGAGGGACACCCGCTGATCGACCAGGCCGTGCTCGACGCCGCGCTGCGGCGAAAGGCTCGGATCGCGGACTACGTGACCACCCAGATGTGCTTCGACGGCGATGCGCTGATCCGCTGGATCCACGACCTGCGCGGCCGCGGGATCGAGCTACCGGTGCTGATCGGGATGCCGGGCGTCGTCCATCGCCGGCGCCTGCTCGAGGTCTCGATCAGGATCGGGGTTGGGCCTTCGCTCGCGTTCGTCCGCGAGCAACGCGGGTTTCGCAACCTGGTGTGGCGCCCGTCGCATGCGCTGGACCACCTGTTCGACGCGATCGTCCCGCGCATCTACGACCCACCACTGCGATTCGGGGGCTTTCACTACTACACGTTCAACCAGCTCGTCGACACCTGGAGATGGGATCGCGACAAGCGCGACCACTGCGTGCGGCTGGTGGGCTAGGACCGAACACTCAAGGGAGAGAGCGATGGCACCAGAGAACCTTCAGGACGTCCTCGACGCGGCCGACAACACCGTCGAGCTGTTGCGCAACTCGCAGATCGGCGCGTACATCTACCCGGTCGTGCCGTACGAGTTCTCGAACTGGCGGCGCGAGCAGCGCGCATGGCGCGAGACGGCCGTCCTGTTCGATCTGTCCCACCACATGGTCAACTTCTACTTCCGCGGCCCCGACGCGATGAAGCTCGTGTCCGATACCGGGATCAACAGCGTCGGGAACTTCCCGGTCGACATGGCCAAACAGTTCGTGCCCTGCACCCCCGCCGGGCACGTGATCGGCGACGGGATCCTGTTCCACCTCGCCGACGACGAGTTCGTCTGGGCCGGACGGAACCCGGCAGCGAACTGGCTCCACTACCAGGCCGAGACCGGCGGCTACGACCTCGAGTACGAATATGACGACCGCTCGCCCTCGCGCCCGTACGGCAAGGCGGTGTCGCGGATGTACTGGCGCTTCCAGATCCAGGGCCCGAACGCGTGGCAGGTGATCGAGGCGATCAACGGGGGGCCGGTCGAGCAGCTCAAGTTCTTCCGCATGGCGCACATGAACGTCGCCGGTCAGGAGGTGCGCACTCTGCGCCACGGCATGGCGGGCCAGCCGGGCCTCGAGCTATGGGGGCCGTACGAGAGCTACGAGGAGATCCGCGGCTCGATTCTCGACGCCGGGAAGGAGTTTGGTCTGCAGCCGTGCGGCGCGCGGGCATACGCGTCCAACACGCTCGAGTCGGGCTGGATCCCCTCGCCGCTGCCGGGGATCTACACCGGCGAGGAGCTGCGCGCCTACCGCGAGTGGCTGCCCGCGAACGGGTACGAGGCGATCAACGCGCTCGCCGGGAGCTTCGTCTCCGACGACATCGAGGACTATTACCTCAACCCGTGGGAGCTCGGCTACGGCCCATTCGTGAAGTTCGACCACGACTTCATCGGACGCGAGGCGCTCGAGCGGATCGATCCGGCGACGCAGCGAAAGAAGGTGACGCTCGCGTGGGAGGGCGAGGATGTCGTCAACATCTTCGCGTCGCTGTTCGACCGCGACGGCGACCCGTACCAGTTCTTCGACGTGCCGATCGCCAACTACGGGTCATCGAACTTCGACTCGGTGATCGACGCCGACGGGAACCTCCTCGGGTACTCGATGTTCACCGGCTACAGCGCCGGAGAGCGTCGCGCGCTGTCGCTGGCGACGGTCGATCCCGAGGTCGAGCTCGGCAGCGAGGTCCACGTCGTCTGGGGCGAGCCGGAGGGCGGCACGCGCAAGGCGACGGTCGAGCCCCAGCAGCAGATCAGCGTGCGCGCTGTCGTCAGCCCGGTGCCTTACTCGGAAGCCGCACGAATGCAGTACGCGCAGGGGTGGCGCACCGGGGTCCGCTGAGCGATCGCGCGGCCCGCGCGCCTCAGAAGACGACCGTCGTGTTGCCGTGGCGGAGGACCCGGTCCTCGCAGTGCAAGGTCACAGCGCGGGCGAGCACCGTACGCTCGACGTCGCCTCCGAGCCGCGTCAGCGTCTCGACGTCGTCGCGGTGGCTGACGTAGATCGCGTCCTGCGTGATGATCGGGCCCGCGTCGAGGTCGGCGGTCACGTAGTGCGCGGTGGCCCCGATCAGCTTCACGCCCCGCTCCTTGGCGCGCGCGTACGGCTCGCGCCCCGGGAACGCCGGCAGGAAGGAGTGGTGGATGTTGATCAGCGGGACGCGCACCCGCTCGAGGAACTCCGGCGAGAAGATCTGCATGTAGCGCGCGAGCACGACCAGGTCGCAGCGTTGATCGAGCAGCTCCAGCAGCTCCGCCTCGGCCTCGGGCTTGCGGTCCGGGCTGACCGGGACGTGGTGGTAGGGGAGCCCGAAGCGCTCGACCTCGTCACGCAGGTCGGGGTGGTTGGAGACGACCATCACCACTTCGGCGTCGAGCTCGCACCGGCGCCAGCGCCATAACAGCTCGAGCAGGCAGTGGTCGTAACGCGAGACCAAAATCGCGATGCGCTTCGGCTGCCGCGAGTTCCACAGCCGCCAGTTCATGTGGAACGGTTCGGCGACCGCGAGCCCGAACTGCTCGTCGAGGCGGTCGTGGTTGGGGCCGGGCAGCGTGAACTCCATCCGCAGGAAGAAATCCCCGCCCTCAGGATCGGTCGAGTATTGATCCGAGCGCACGATGTTGGCGCCCGCGTCGAACAGGAACCGCGATACGGCGCTGACGATCCCAGGCCGGTCGGGGCACGCGATAAGCAGCCGCAGCAGGCTCTTGTGCTCGGGCACCCCGCGCCCTACCGATCCAGCAGCGGGTTCGTGAGCTCGCCGCCGTCGAGCCAGACCGCTCCGCGCGCGTAGAGCTCCTGCACGCCCGGACCGGTCAGCCCGGGCATATCGCGTTTTACCTCGAAGCCGAGCTCGGTCTGGGCATATCCCAGATGGCAGTAGCCAGGGGGGAACAGGTCGAGCTGGCCGTGCTCGAGCCTCAGCGTCGCCGCCGGGTCGACGGGGTCGAGCCGGTCCTTCTCGTAGATCGGCTGGCGCAACACGATCCCCCAGCGCCCGTCGCGTCGCTCGAGGAAGTCGTAGAACCGGCCCGTGCAGACGACGTCGCAGACGACGCCGTGGACCCGGGCGCGCTGCGAGATCGTCATCTTCGCCTGCGAGATCGCGCGTCGACCGTCGACGTCGATCGAGATCCCACCGAGGAAGTGGAGGATGCTCACGCCCCGCTCGAAGCCCTCGCGGCTGACGCGGATGAACTCCGCCGCCGGGCCCTGGAACCAGGTCGCCATCATCACGCCGTCCTCGTGCCAGACCGTCGCGAACCGGTCCCAGTCGCCGGCGTCGCGCCAGACGACCCAGTTCCGGACGAGCTCGCCGATCTCCCGTTTGTCGTCGGTCATCACGCCTGTCCGTGGGCCGGCGACGGCAGCGCGCTCGTGGGCGGGATCGGCGGGCCCGGCGGGCGCCCGCTCACGTCCGGCGTCCCATAGGTGTGGAAGGTCTCGATCGTCTTCACGCCCCAGGCCTGCCCGCGGGCGCGTTCGGCCTCCGTCCATACGATCGTCTCGTAGCTGGGGTCGTAGATGAAGTGCGTCCCGGTCGTGACCTCGACCCGGTTGCCGCCCGGCTCGTACACGTACAGGAACATCCCCTGCGCGACCGCGTGCTTGGAAGGGGCGGCCTCGATCGGGACGTCGGCATCGAGGAACAGATCGGCCGCACGCAGCAGCTCCTCGCGCGTGTCGACGAAGAACGCGAGGTGATGGAGCCGGCCGCGGGCGCCGGCGTTGTCGGCCACGTAGATCAGCTCGTGGGCGGCGATCGTCAGGCTCATCCAGGCGCCCGACTCGGTGCCGTCGTCGAGGATGATCTGCTCGTAGAGGCGGAAGCCGAGCTGCTCCTCGGCGAACCGGCGGTTGGCGGCCACGTCGGCGGCGAGCACGTTGACGTGATCGAGCCGCTTGACAGCGGCGCCACGGCCGACGTAGCGCTGCGGCACGTTCTTCAGCGCCGGGCGCAGATGCTGCGGCGGGTCGTAGCGCTCGGTCTCGTAGTAGAGCTCGAACAGATGCCCGTCGGGGTCGCGGAAGCGGTACGCGGGGCCGTGCCCGAGGTCGCCTTCGATCCATCCGACCCCGAGCCCGGTCTGCTCGATCGACGCGACGCGGCGCTCGAGCGCCTCCGGGCTCCAGGCGCGGATCGCGACGTGGCCGAGCCCGGGCAACGCGGACTCGGTCAGCTTCATGCTGTAGCGCTGGTAGTCGCCCCAGCCGCGGAGGTACACGGATTGTCCCTCCCGCCCCTCGATCTCCATCCCGAACTGCTCGACGAAGAACCGCAGGCTCTCCTCGGGGTAGGGCGTCAGCAGCTCGGCGTGGCCGATGTGCGCGAGGTCATGGATCGGCTCGCTCATCAGGCTCGGCCTCGCAGCTCCTCGAGCTTCTCGCGCAGCCCGTCCAGCTCGAACGACAACCCGCCGTCCCGCAGCTTCGCGCGCTTGATGCGCTCCTTCTCGTCGCGCCCGCGCGAGGCGGCGAGCACCTCGTCGACGCGCTCGGCCTCGATGACGGCCGCGCCGTCGGCGTCGAGCACGACCACGTCGCCCTGGCGGATCACGGCGCCGCCCACCTCGACCGGCTCGCCGATCGCGCCGGCGACGTTCTTGGTCGCGCCCTTCACCCGCACCCAGCGGGCCCAGACCGGGAGACCGAGCTCGGCCAGCGTCTCCACGTCCCGGATCGCTGCGTCGACCAGCAGCGCGGCAGCGCCGTGCGCCTTGGCCTGGGTCGCGAGTAGGTCGCCGACGAGCGCGACCGGCTGGGGCACGGGCATCGTCAGCACGACCACTTCACCGGGCTGCACCTCGGCCATCGCCGCATGGACCATCAGGTTGTCGTCCTGGCCGCACCGGACGGTCCGCGCAGGGCCCGCCACGCGCGACCCGGGCAGGACCTGGACCAGGTCGACGTCGATGTAGCCGCGGCGCCCGCCCGCCTCGTAGACGGTCGCCGTCCCAAGCCCCGCGAGCTGCTCGAAGGGCTCGCTCACAGCGCGTCCACCACGTGAGGGGTCACCCGCTGGAACGCCTCGGCCTGTTCGATCTCGGACCGGCCCGACGAGCGCCGGGCGTGGTTGCCTCGGTGGCCGGCGCGCTCGGTGTAGTAGCTCACGAGGTACTGCTGGGCCTTCATCTCCGACATCGCCGCGACCTTCTTGTCGAACACGGCGGTGATGTCGAGGAACGTGTTCGGGATGAAATTGCACAGCTCCGGCTGGTGGGGCTCGAACAGGTGGAGCGCCGGCGGGCGGACGGTCTTGAACGCGCTCGCGACGCCGGCGCCCGCCGCCAGCGTCCGCGCGCGGGAGACCGCGTGGTAGGCGACCGGATGGTCGGGGTTGAACGGATCGGTGTCGGTGTGGGTGATCAGCACATCGGGAGCGAACTCCCTGATCCGGTCGGAGACCTCGATCAGCCTGTCCTTGTCGATCTCGAGCGGGTAGTCGCCAAAGTCCAGGCATTCGAACTCGGCGCCGAGCGCGGCGGCGGCCCGCTCGGCCTCGCCGTGGCGGATCTCCTTGACCCGCTCGATCGTCTGCCCCTCCTGCTTCCACAGCTCGCCGGACTCTCCGCGCTCGCCGTACGACAGCGCAATCACCTTCGCGGTGCCGCCAGCCCCCGTGCAGACCGCGACGGCTCCGCCCGCGCGCCACACGAAGTCGGCCGAGTGAGCGCCGATCACCAGCACGCGCGCGGCGCTCACAGCGGCTCCGCTCCCGCCACCCGGCGGGTGTTCACCACGGCCATCACGTGCACGTCGCGCTCGTCGAAGCCGGCGTCGAGTAGACGGTCGACCATCAGCGCGAGCCCGTCCTCGACCGGCGGGTTGCTCACCTGGCCGAGGTCGGTCGACAGCACCGAGTGCTCGGGACCGACCGCCCGAGTGTTCTCGATCCACGCCTCCCACGAGACCTTCCCGGTGTGCGGCGTGGTGAAGCAGCGCTCGAGCAGCGCCCCGCGCTCCGCGAGCACCCGCTGGTCCTCGACCGACAGCGACTGCGACGGGAACTCCGGATGGGTCACGACCACGTCCGCGACCCCCGCCTCGAGCGCACCGTCGACGACGGCGAAGATCTCGTCTTTCGAGAGATGACCTGTGGCCAGCAGCATGCCGTGCCCGGCGATCATCTCGAGCACCTCCCGCAGCTCCGGCAAGAGCGAGCCGCCGCCGTCGACGACCGGCACCGGCTCGATCTCGATCCCCTGCTCGCGGAGCTCGCGCTGGAGCTTGACCCACACCGGGACCGCCGCGCCCGGTGGCGCGTCGCGTTCGTGGGCCTCGTTGACCGAGTCGACCGTTGGGAGCCACACGGTGCGGGCGCCCTCCCGCGCGGCCACCTCCACCGCCAACGGGTTGATCCCGCCGACGCCGCGGTTCAGTGAGATCGCGCCGAGCACGCGGATCCCCGGGACCGCGGCGCTGACCACGCTGGCGCGCTCCGCCGTGGACCCGTAGTGAGACTTGAGCACGAAGCCGTCGAGCCCGAGCTCGAGGAACCGGCGCGCGAGGCTCAGGTCGTCGATCCTGCGCTCGACGACGTCCGGCGAGACGTGAATGTGGGTGTCGTACGCGCCTCGCAGAAGCTCGCGGGCGCGCTGCGAGGGCGCATCGCTCATCGCTTGGATCCGATCCTAAGGATTCGGCGCCAGCCGGTCGAGCCGCTCGCCCCCGAGCGCACCGCGCCTTGCCCGCAAGCGCACGAAATTTGTGGGCGGAGCGGCCGGGGTGTATAGGTCACGTCCACACCATGCTGGTCCTCGACGAGCACACGGCGCCGCTTGTGCGCAGGCTGTGTGAGCTGTTCGTGCCCGGCTCGGCGCGAGTCTGGCCTGAGGTGTATATCGACGCGGTGCTGGCGCGGATGCCACCGGCGCAGCGCGACCAGACGGTGGCCGCATTCGAAGCGCTTGCTGATCCGGCGGCTGAGGGCCCCGACGCGCTCGCCGAGCACGTCCTCGCGCCGGACTTCATGACTGCGCGGGCTCTCGCCTGCGAGGCGTTCTACAGCGACTTCGTGGCGCCGGGAGCACCCGGTCCCGGAGCGTGGGAGGAGATCGACTTCAACCCGCCGCTGGCGGCGCGGCTGAACAAGGACTGGTCGTTCCTGGGGGTGAGTTGATGACTTCTGAGCGCTACGACGTTGTCGTGGTCGGGTCCGGTGCCGGCGGCGGCGTCGTCGCGGGCGAGCTCGCCGATCGCGGCCGCCGCGTGCTGCTGCTCGAGGCGGGCCCCCACAAGACCGCCGCCGACTACATGCGCTGGGAGGCGTGGGCGAACCACGAGCTCTGGTGGCCGCCCGCGTTCGCCGAACCGCCGGGCGAGAACCAGCCGCCACTGATCATCTTCCGCGGCCGATCGGTCGGCGGCACGACGGCGATCAACACGAAGGTGGCGTTGCGTCCCGACGCCGAGGATTACGCCAAGTGGCACGAGGCCTCCGGCCTGCTCGGACGAGATGGCGAGCCGTTCGCCGAAGCCGAGATGGCGCCGCACTTCGAGCGCGTCGAGCGCCGGCTCGGCGTGCGCGAGCGCAGCGACTGGCAGCAGTGCATCAAGACCGTCGTCCCGGGGTTCGAGGCGCTCGGCGCCGAGCTCGAGCCGGTGCTCTCATACACCGACGAGAACTGCATGCGCTGCGGCTCCTGCCTGCAGGGGTGCCCGACGAACGCCGGGAAGTCGACGCTCAACACCTACATCCACCCTCCATGGGCGCGCGGGCGGCTCGAGCTGCGCGCGGACTCCACGGTTCAGCGGGTGCTGATCGAGGATCGCGGAGACGGCCTCCGGGCGACCGGCGTGGAGTACGTAGATTCCGACGGGCGGACGCAGGTGGTAGCAGCCGAGGTCGTGGTCGTCGCCGCGGGCGCGCTCAGCTCGCCCGGGCTGCTGCTCCGCTCGGGCGTGCGCGAGGCCGCGGACGGCTCGCCGAGCAGCGAGCTGATCGGCCGGCATCTCGGCTTCCATCCGGCGCGGCTCGTCGAGGGGCTGTTCGACGAGATCCAGGACGCGCACATGGTCTATCCGATCTCCGCCCACTGCATGAAGTTCCGCCACGACGCGGACGGCGGGTTCGTCGTCGAGGCGTCGACCGTGCAGGACCCGATCGGGTTCGCGACCGCGCTGTGCGACGAGCGCGGGATGCCGTTATGGGGCGAGGAGCTCGTGGAGGCGCTGCGCAGCTACCGCTACTTCACCGGGGTGCTGACGATGGTCAGTGACGAGAACCACGGGACCGCGTGGGTCGACGAGACCGGCACCGACCGCTACTCGTATGACTTCTCGGAGACCGAGCGCCGGCGCAACGAGGAGTCGCTGCAGTTCGCTACCGAGGTGCTCTTGGCGGCAGGGGCGAAGCGCGTGTTCCACACCGACGTGCTCAGCACCCACATCCAGGGTGGCTGCCGGATGGGGTCGGACCCAATCCGCTCGGTCGTCGACGCTAACGGGGAGAGCCACGATGTCAAGCGGCTGTTCGTCGGCGACAGCTCGGTGTTTCCGCGCACGCCGGCCGTCAACCCGTCGCTGACGATCATGGCGATGGCGTCACGACTCGCCGATCATCTCGACCGCGGCGAGCACGGCTACTTCTCGGGTATCGCTACGCGGGCGATCGCCGCTTGAGAGGCTCCTCAGGCTTGCAGTTCCACTTCGACCAGGATCGGTTCCTGGCGCGCGGCGAGCGCCGGGAGCACGTCGTCGAGCGTCGCGGTGAGCGTGGCGAGGTCGCCGACGCGGACCGCCGGGCAGCCGAGCGCCCTCGCGATCGCGGCGAAGTCGATGCCCGGGAACCCCGGCCACGCCGGAGCGCCGCCGCGCTCGTGGGCCTGAGCGTCCATGATCGCGTAGGCGCCGTTGTTCATCACGACCAGCAGCACGCCGGCGTCGTAGCGGGCCGCCGACCACAGCGACTGGATCGCGTACATCGCCGAACCGTCGCCGACGACGGCGACCACGGGACGATCCGGGAGCGCCATCCGCAGGCCGATCGCTCCCGTAAGGCCGAATCCGAGCCCGCCGTTGGCGTTGGCGACAAACCCGAGCGGCGTGCGCGCCGCGATCCGCTCGAGCAGCTGCGGCCGGCTCGAGGGAGTCTCCTCGACCAGCACTACGTCGTCGGGCAGCCGCTCGGCGAGCGCGCTCAGCACGTGGGCGGGGCGGAGCTTCTCGCCGGGGCCGGGCGGGTCGGGCGGCGCGGGCGGTTCATGCAGCGGCTCGCCTTGCGGCCGATCCCGCGCCGGAAGTCGCCCGGCAAGCGCAGCGCAGGTCGCGGCGACGGGCGCGAGCACGCCGATGTCGCAGCCGCTCCGGTGGATCTCCTCCGAGTCGTCGCTGATGACCGCCACCCGCGTCCCCGGCTCGAGCAGCGCGACCGCTTCGTCGAACACGTAGGTCCGCAGCGCGTGCGTGCCGATCGCGATCACGAGATCGTGCGGGGCGAGTCGCTCGTGCATTCGCGCGCGCATCCACGGCAAGTGCCCGGCGAACAGCGGATGGGTCTGGGGGAACCCGGGGCGGCTCCCGAAGGTCTCCTGCCAGACGGGGCTTGCGAGCGTTTCGGCGAGTGCCGTGACCGACTCCCAGCCGGCGTCGCTCGCGGCGCCTGCGCCGACCACGAGCACTGGGCGCTCCGCGCCGGCGACCAGCTCCACGAGCGCGTCCAGCTGGTCCCCGTCCACCGATCGCGGCCGCACCACGTTCGCGGGTGCGCCGATCGCCAGCGGGTCGGCCTCCTGCTCCCAATCGCCCATCGGCGCGACGACGAGCGCCGGTCCCCGACCGGTGAGTGCCTCGTGGTAGGCGCGGGCGATCGCGCCGGGGAGGTCCTGCGGCCGGACCGGCAGGCTCGTCCACACCGGGTACTCGCCCGCGAGTCGCTCGAGCGCGCGGCCCGCGAGGAACGGCGAGCTCGCGAGCTGGCGCCGGTCCTGCTGCCCGACGACGATCACCAGCGGCGCGCGGCAGTCGCGGGCGTTCGCGATAGCGTTGATCGCGTTGCCAAGCCCAGGTGCGGTGTGGAGGTTGACAAAGGCCGGAGCCCCGCGGCCGATCGCGTAGCCGGTGGCCATCCCGACGACCGATCCTTCGTGGAGGCCGAGCACGAACTCGAGATCGGACGGAAGGTCGGTCAGGAAAGCGACCTCTGTGGAGCCCGGATTGCCGAAGATCCGAGTCAGCCCCAGCCGCCGCATCACCTCGAAGGTAGAGTCGCGGATGTTCACGGATGAGATCGTTTCAGGTTCGCGTAGGCAGATGATCGGAGCCGCTCGGTGACAAGCGTCAGCGCGGATTCCGCGGAGCGCGCGAGCGCGGGCGAGACCCAGACCGTCGTCGCGGCCCGGCGCCTGCGCGACGCACGCACGGTCTTCATCGGCGTCGGCCGGCCGAGCACCGCGGCGATGCTGGCGCGGCTTGTTCACAACCCCGGGTTGGTGCTCGTGTACGAGTCCGGCACGGTCGGCGCGAAGCCGTTCCACGTACCGCTGTCGATCGGAGACGGGGAGCTGGCGGCGACGGCCGACTTCGTCGTCTCCGTGCCCGAGATGTTCAACTACTGGATCGGCCCGGGGCGAATCCAGGTGGCGTTCCTCGGCGCCGCGCAGGTGGATCGGTATGCGAATCTCAACTCGACCGTGATCGGCGACTACGACCATCCGAAGGCGCGCCTCCCGGGCGCCGGCGGCGCACCCGAGATCGCCGCCAACTGCGACGAGGTGATCGTGATCGCGCCGCATGGCCGGCGCACGTTCGTCGAGCGGCTCGACTTTCTCACGACCGTCGGCCACGGAGACGGCGCCGGCTCACGCGAGCGGCTCGGATTCCGCGGCCGGGGGCCGACCGCCGTGATCACCGATCTCGGCGTGCTCGAGCCCGATCCGGAGACGAAGGAGCTGGTGCTCACGCGAGTGCACCCAGGCGTGAGCGCCGAGCAGGTGCTGGAGGCGACGGGCTGGGACCTTCGGGTCGCGGACGAGCTGCTCGTCACCGAACCACCGACCGACGAAGAGCTGAGCGCACTGCGAGAGCTCTTGTCGAGGTGAGCCCACAGGAGAGAGAGGAATGACCGAGCAAGCGATCGAGCCGCGCGCGATCTACGACGCGGTGAGCGACACTCCGACGAGCTACGTGCGTGAGGACGAGGACGCGCACCCGCCGCTCGACTACCCGCCGTACAAGTCCACGGCGCTGCGACACCCGAAGCAGCCGTTGATCTACCTGCCGCAGACGATCACCGAGGTCACCGGGCCGCAGCTCGGCGAGTGGTGGGCGCTTGGCGAGCACGACCACGACCTGACCAGGCAGCATGAGGGCGAGCCGATCGGCCAGCGGATCACGGTCGCGGGCCACGTGTACGACACGGAGGGCAAGCCGATCCGTGGGACGTTGGTCGAGGTCTGGCAGGCGAACGCGGCCGGTCGGTACATGCACCGCTGGGACCGGTGGCCGGCGCCGCTTGACCCGAACTTTTCCGGGGCGGGCCGGTGCGTCACCGACGACGAGGGCCGCTACCAGTTCACGACGATCAAGCCGGGGCCGTACCCGTGGGGCAACCACTACAACGCGTGGCGCCCCGCGCACATTCACTTCTCGCTGCTCGGGCGGGCCTTCGCGCAGCGGCTGGTGACGCAGATGTACTTCCCGGGCGACCCGTTCTTCCCGTACGACCCGATCTTCAATTCGGTGCGTGATGCTGCTGCGCGCGAGCGGATGATCTCGAGCTTCTCGATCCACGACACCGTCCCCGACTGGGCCGCCGCCTACCGGTTCGACATCTATCTGCGCGGCCCCGGCGCGACCCCGTTCGAGGAGACCCATTGATCTTCAAGACCACCCCATCGCAGACTGTCGGACCGTACTTCGCGATCGGTCTGCCGTGGGACGCGGGCCCGCACGCGGTCGCGGAGGGCACCCCGGGAACGATCACGATCTCGGGCACGGTCTACGACGGTCGTGGGGAGCCGATCCCGGATCACCTGATCGAGACCTGGCAGGCGGACCCGACCGGCCGCTTCGCGGACATGCACGGCTACGGCGGCGCGTCGGAGATGGCGGGCTTCCGCGGGTTCGCGCGCTACGGGGTCGAGGACGGCGACGGCAACTACGAGATCCTCACCGTCAAGCCCGGGCCCGTTCCCGGCCTCGGCGGGACCACGCAGGCTCCGCACATCGACCTGACGCTGCTCGCGCGCGGGATGCTGAACCGGGTCGTAACTCGGATCTACTTCGCCGACGAGCCCGAGCTGAACGCCGCCGACCCGGTGCTCGCGACGATTCCGGCCGAGCGCCGTGGGACGCTGCTCGCCGAGCGCGTCGAGGGCGGGTACCGGTTCGACATCCGCCTGCAGGGCGACGGCGAGACCGTCTTCTTCGCCGTCTGATGGGCGAGCTGCTGACGCTCCCGGACGCCGTGGCCGAGCTCGTCTCGGACGGCGACTCGGTCGCGCTCGAGGGCTTCACCCACCTGATCCCGTTCGCCGCAGGGCACGAGCTGCTGCGCCAGCGCCGGCACGAGCTCGAGCTGATCCGGATGACCCCCGACGTCCTTTACGACCAGATGATCGGGATGGGGGCCGCCCGGAAGCTGGTCTTCTCCTACGGCGGCAACCCGGGAGTCGGATCCCTACACCGGTTCCGCGACGCGATCGAGCACGGCTGGCCGCGCGAGATCGAGGTCGAGGAGCACAGCCACGCCGGCATGGCCAACCGGTACGTGGCCGGCGCGAGCGACCTTCCGTTCGCCGTGATGCGCGGGTACGTAGGCACCGATCTGATGGACCGCGCGCCGGTTGTCCCGATCGCCTGCCCGTTCACCGGCGAGCAGCTCGTGGCGGTGGCCGCGCTGCGGCCAGACGTCGCGATCATCCACGCGCAGGAGGCCGACCGCGCCGGCAACGTCCAGCTGTGGGGGATTCCCGGGGTGCAGAAGGAGGCCGTGCTCGCGGCCGGGCGGTCGCTGGTGACCGTCGAGCGGATCGTCGACGAACTCGCGCCGCGGCCCGGGGCCGTCGTGATCCCGAGCTGGGTGATCGACGCGGTGGCGGAGGCGCCGGGAGGGTCGCAGCCCTCCTATTCAGCGGGGATCACCGACCGCGACAACGACTTCTACCGCTTCTGGGACAAGGTCAGCCGCGACCGGGAGCAGTTCACGAGCTGGATGGAGGAGCACGTGCTCGGTCCTCGCGCGCGTGTATGAATAACGGGATGAGCATCGACATCGAACAGCTGACGGCGATCGACGTGCACGTCCACGCCGAGCGCAACGAGGGCGAGCCCCAGGACGCCGTGACGGTCGAGGTACTCGAGGCGGCGGCGCGCTATTTCGGCGGCAGCCCGCCGCAGCCGACCGCGCGCGAGCTCGCCGGCTATTACCGCGAGCGCGGGATGATGGCGGTGATCTTCAACGTTGACGACGAGGCGGGGATGGGCCGCCGCCGGCTCGGCAACGAAGAGGTGCTGGCCGCGGCGCGCGAGAACCCCGACGTGCTGATCCCGTTCGCGAGCGTCGACCCGCACAAAGGCAAGCTCGCCGTTCGCGAGATCCACGAGCTGATCGACGCGGGCGCGCGCGGCTTCAAGTTCCACCCGAACACACAGGCCTTCTGGCCCAACGATCGCGAGCACTACCAGCTGTACGGGCCGATCGCGGAGGCCGGTCTGATCGCCCTGTTCCACTCGGGCACGACCGGAATCGGAGCGGGCATGCCGGGCGGCGGCGGGGTCCGGCTGAAGTACTCGAACCCGATGTGCATCGACGATGTCGCCGCCGACTTCCCGGGGCTGAACATCATCCTCGCCCATCCCTCGTTCCCGTGGCAGGACGAGGCGCTTGCGGTGGCTGTTCACAAGCCAAACGTCTACATCGATCTCAGTGGCTGGTCGCCGAAGTACTTCCCGGAGAACCTGATCCGGTACACGAACACCCAGCTCAAGCACAAGATGCTGTTCGGCTCGGACTTCCCGCTGATCACGCCCGACCGCTGGCTGAACGACTTCGAGAAGCTCCCGATCAAGGACGAGGTTCGCCCGCTGGTGCTGAAGGAGAACGCGGCGCGGCTGCTGGGGCTGTGACGGCCCTCCATCACGAGATCGCCGGGCCGCAGAGCGCGCCGGTGCTGCTGCTCGGCCCGTCGCTCGGGAGCTCCCTGCGGATGTGGGACGGGCAGCTCCCACTCGCCGAGCGGTTCCAGCTGGTGCGCTTCGACCACCGGGGGCAGGGCGCTTCGCCGGTACCGCCGGGTCCGTATGAGATCGCCGATCTCGGCCGGGACGTGCTCGAGCTGCTCGACACGCTCGGCCTGGAGCGGGTCCACTACGCCGGCCTGTCGCTCGGGGGGATGGTCGGGATGTGGCTCGGCGCACACGCCCCCGATCGGATCGACCACCTGCTGCTGCTGTGCACCGCCGCGTTCATGCCGCCGGCTTCGATGTGGGAGCAGCGGATCGCGATCGTCAGCGACGCCGGCTCGGTCGAGCCGATCGCCGACGCAGTGCTCGACCGCTGGCTCACGCCGGCATTCCGCGCGGCCGATCCGGAGCAGGCTGCGTCGCTGCGGGCGATGATCGCCGGGTCCCCGCCCGAGGGCTATGCGGCGTGCTGCGGCGCGATCGCGCGGATGGACCTGCGAGGAGACCTGGGGAGGGTTCAGGCGCCGACGCTCGTGGTCTCCGGCGAGCAGGATGTCGCTACCCCGGTCGCGGATCAGGAACTGATCGCGGCGGGGATCGCAGGCGCCAGGCATTCGGTCGTGAGCCCGGCGGCGCACCTCGCGGCGGTGGAGCAGCCGGAGCGAGTGAACGGGTTGATCGCGGGATTCCTGGGCTGACGACAAGCGCCATAACGTCGACGGGCGCCCGGCCCCCGTTGGCACTTACGACGTTGTCCGGGCTATGGCACCGACAACGTCGTAAGTGGCCGCGGCGTCGCGGCGCCTATCGACGTTGTGGGGGTTGGCACCCCGCGGCGGCGACGACCACGATCACGCGACAGGCGGCAGCCATCGGCTCACACGATCACATCGCGCCTGAGGAACGGCTCCAGCGCGGCGAGCGTCTCCTGCGGGCGCTCGATGAAGAAGAGGTGGCCGGCGTCGTCGAGGTCGCGTAGGCCACGCTCGCAACCCAGTCAGGACCTCACGAACTCGAGCAGGTCGGCGTCGATCGTCTCCGCCTGGGTCGTCGGCATCCCGTGCGGGAACCCCTTGTAGGTCTTCAACGTGCCGTTCTGGACGAGCTTTGCGGAGAGGGGTCCGGAGTCGGCGTACGGGACGATCTGATCGTCGTCACCGTGCATCACCAGCACCGGCACGGTGATCTGCTTGAGGTCCTCGGTGAAGTCGGTCTGCGAGAACGCGACGATGCCGTCGTAGTGGGGCTTGGCGCCGCCCGTCATCCCTTGCCGCCACCAGTTCTCGATGATCGCCTCGACGGGCTCGACGCCGGGCCGGTTGAACCCGTAGAACGGCCCCGAGGCGAGGTTTCGGTAGAACACCGACCGGTTCGCTGCAAGCTGGGCCTGGAGGTCGTCGAACACGCTCTTCGGCAGCCCGCCAGGGTTGGCCTCGGTCTGGACCATCAGCGGCGGCACGGAGCTGATCAGGACGGCCTTGGCGACCCGGTCTTCGCCGTGGCGGGCGATGTAGCGCACGACCTCGCCGCCGCCGGTGGAGTG
The DNA here is from genome assembly GCA_963788565.1 of uncultured Solirubrobacterales bacterium. Taxonomy (GTDB): domain Bacteria; phylum Actinomycetota; class Thermoleophilia; order Solirubrobacterales; family Solirubrobacteraceae; genus Palsa-465. The sequence continues at coordinate 111,292 of CAWBHJ010000009.1, forward strand.
TCCGACGTGGATCGCGTCCTTGAGGTCGAGGTGGGCGGTGACGGCCGCGAGATCGTCGGCGTAGTGGTCCATGTCGTGTCCGTCGCCGACGAGCGCGGAGCGGCCGTGCCCACGCCGGTCGTGCGCGACCACCCTGTAGCCGTTCGCGAGGAAGAACAGCAGCTGCGTGTCCCAGTCGTCGGACGAGAGCGGCCACCCGTGGCTGAACACGATCGGCTGTCCCGACCCCCAGTCCTTGAAGAAGATCTCAACTCCGTCCTGTGTGGTGATCGTGCCCATGCGCTCGCCTCTCGTGAGTGTCGGCCTCCTCGGCGCGTAACCCGCCAGCCGAGCCTAACCCACGGCGATCGCGGGCCTCAACCGCGGTCACGCGGAGGTAACGGGCCCGCGCTGCCCGGCTGGTACCGTTCCGCCTCCGATGGGGCACCCGGGAAGGCCTCGCGTCTTCGCGAGGCGGTGGATGGTCAGCTGCGCAGTGGCGCTCGTGGCCGCGCTCGGCGCGTCGCTGGCCGCTACCGCGCCCGCGAGCGCGAGCGCGCTTGGGGCGCCGGTGAACGGCGCACCCCCGATCGGCCACGTTTGGCTGATCATGCTCGAGAACCACAGCTTCCCCGAGAACTTCGGCAAGCCCGCAAAGACGTTCAAGGCGAAGGCCGGCTCGGCGGCGTCGATGCGGTACATGGCGACGACGCTCCCGTCCCAGGGGGCCCTGCTCACCAACTACTTCGGGGTCGCCCATCCGAGCAACGCCAACTACACGGCGTTGCTGAGCGGCCAGCCGCCGAGCTTCGGCTTCTTCAGCCCGACCGCGTGCCCGAAGACAGGGGTGCCGTCGCTCGGCATCACGTTCTGCCCGGGCACGCTGCTCGACTGCCTCTACTACACGAGCTTCAATCTGAGGCGGACGACTGACACCGGCGTCGGGGTCGGCCAGGGGTGCGTCTACCCGTCGTCGATCCCGGACATCGGGACGCAGATGCGCCGCGCGACCCCGTCGCTGACGGTCAGGGCCTACCAGGAGGAGATGCCCGCGCCCTGCACGCACCCGCCGCTCGGGGGCTACGACGTGGGGGGCGCGAGCGGGGATCCCGCGTATGAGACCGGCAGCAACCCGTTCCTGAACTTCGCAAACTGGATCGACCATCCGCGGCAGTGCGCGGCCGATGACGTTCCGCTGAACCGCAACACCTTCCAGCCGCTGCTCAGCGACCTGGGGAGCGTGGCGACGACGCCCAACCTGAGCTGGATCGGCCTCAATCTGTGTGACGCCGGCCACGACGACTGCCCGAAGTTCTACGACGACCGGACCAACAAGTCGTTCTTCGACGATTACAGCGTCTGTCCCGGCGGGCAGCCGGCGTCGGAGTACTGCGACGCGCAGTCCTCGTGGTTCCTGAGCAGGCTGATCCCGAAGATCACGGCCTCGCCGGCCTACAAGGAGGACGGGCTGATCGCGATCGTCTGGGACGAGGCGAACTTCTACACGGCGAGTCCCTACGTGGACAGCCGCGCGTGTTGCAACGAGTCGGCTCAGCCGGGGGCCACCGGCTTGCCGGGGATCAGCGGGCAGATCCACGTTCCGCTGTACGGCACGATCAATGTCAGGCCCGGCACCAACCGGCTGCTGCTCGGGACCGAGGACTCGGCCGCCGGCGTAATTGCGTCGCTGCAGCTGCTGTCCAACCACCCGTCAGAGGCGCTGTCGATGCAGCCGGGCGGCGGCGACTCGGGAGCGATCCTGCTGTCGCCGTTCATCAAGCCGGGGACCGTCTCGACCGTCCGGTACAACCACTTCAGCCTGCTGGCGACGATTCAGCAGATCTTCGGGTTGCCGCGGACCGGCAACGCCGCCGATCCGCTCGTCGGCACGATTGGCTCCGACGTGTTCAACGCCGTCCCGGCGAGCGCGCTGTCGGGGGCGCTCGGCGCCCCGGTCGGCGCCCGCGCGACCGGAACGCTGGCGATGGTGAGGGCGGCGTCGAGGACCGTTGGCGACGGAGCGATCGTCACCGTCCGCTGCAATGGCAAACGCGGCCAGCTGTGTGCCGGGACCGCGACGCTGACCCCGGCTGCGGGCGGACGCGGCGCGCCGCGAGTGCTCGCCGTCCGGAGTTACCTGCAGGTCGTCGGGCCCGCGCGGAGCCTCACCCTGTACCTGTCGGCGGCGGCGCTGCGCTACCTGCACGGCGGCAGGCCCGTCAAGACGGCGCTGACGCTCAAGTCCCAGGGCGCCGGCACGCCGACGCGCGTGGTCCGCACGATCACGCTCCGCGGCCCGCGCTGAGCCCCGCAACCGTCGGCTAGGGTTCGAGCATCGGGAGCGTCTCGCGCATCCGTGGTTTGACTCGTCCCCAGGTGCTGGTGATCGGGGCCGTCGCGGTGCTCGCCGCGGGCTGTTGGGCCCTCAGCGCAGTGCGGATGCGGGGGATGGATGCGGGGCCCGGCGGCGACCTCGGCGCGACGGGCTGGTTCCTCGCTACCTGGGTCGTGATGATGGCCGCGATGATGCTGCCGGTCCTCACCCCGCTCCTGATCCGGTACGAGCCGCGACGCGGCCAGGCGCTGACGGCGCACGTCGTTCAGCGGGCCGCGTTCTTCGCCGGCTACCTGGCCGTGTGGGTGCTCGCCGGCCTGTTCGCGTACGAGCTCGTCTCGCTCGTGCGCAATGGGCTGGGGAAGACGTTCGCCTGGGGCAACGGCGGGCGCTGGGCCGTGGTCGCGGTGCTCGCCATCACCGCGGCGTATCAGCTGACCGGGCACAAGCGGCGCGCGCTCGACCGGTGCCGGCGGACAAGCACGGCCGGCGAGGGCCCGGCGGTCGCCGGACTCCGGGCCGGCGCCAACTGCCTCGATTCGTCGTGGCTGATGATGGCGGCGCTGTTCGCGCTCGGCGTGATGAGCCTGTGGTGGATGGCGGTCGTCGCGGTGCTGATCGCGGCCGAGCGGCTGCCGCGGTCCTCGGTCCCGGGTCGCCGCGCGGGCATCGCAATCCTGCTGGCGCTCGCGATCGGGGTGGCCGTCGCGCCGGCGAGCGTGCCCGGGCTGACGGTTCCCGGCGGCCGCGGCGCGATGCCGTCGATGATGATGCGCTAGCGCCGCTAGCGCCGCTCGCGGTACTCGGCTTCGGCCTCGCCAAGCGGCGTCGCGGGGGCGTCGCCGTGCAGGTATTCGGCGGCGATCGCGCCCCAGTCGGCCCCGGCACGGAGGCTCTGGAGCACGACCACGATCATCGCGTGCATCCGCCTGATCAGAATCGACTCCGGCGGGATCGTGAACTGGTTGACCTGGTTGCGGATCTGCTCGCGCTGCTCGGGCCCGGGCCGCTCCCAATCGCGGTCACGGTCGCGACGCTCGTTCGGAGCGGAGAACCGGCGGTACTTCGGCACGGCGTACCACTTGATCGCGTGGCGCATCAGCTTCAGCGCGAGCTCGGCGTCGACCGAGTCCGCGCGGCCGTCCGGCAGGTATCCGGCGGCGACGAGCGCCGCCTTCATCCCCTCGGCGTCCCGGTCGCGCGCGGCGATCGCGATCGCGCCCTCGGCGGCGAGGTGGCCGGCGTCGATGTCGCGGAGCAGCCCGAAGTCGAGGAAGCAGACCCTCCCGTCCGGGCGCAGCAGGTAGTTGCCAGGGTGGGGATCCCCAAGCGCGATCCGGTCGCGGTACAGGAGCCCGAAGAAAAAGCGGAACACGATCTCGCCGTAACGGTCGCGTAGCTGCTCGTCGGCTCGGCGGACCTCCTCAAAGCCCTGTCCGTCGACGTACTCCGACACGAGCACTCGGCGCGTCGACAGATCGGTGAACACGCGGGGCACGTAGACGAACGGGTGGTCACGGGTCAGCCGCGCGATCCTCCGCTGGTTCTGCGCCTCGAGCTCGTAGTCGAGCTCCTCCCCGATGCGCTCGCGCATCTCGGTCGCGAGCGCCTTCGCGTCAAGCCCGGGGGCCAGCCGCTTGACCAGCGGGATCAGCAGCATGGCGTTGCGCAGGTCGGTCTCGACGGCCTCCGCCACGCCCGGGTACTGGACCTTGACCGCGACGTCGTCGCCGTCGACGGTTCGCGCCCGGTGCACCTGACCGATCGAAGCCGCGGCGAACGCCCGCTCGTCGAACTCAGAGAACACCGACGCGATCGGCCCGCCGTACTCCTTGCGGAGCAGCTTCTCGAGGCGTGCAAACGGCACCGGCGGGATCCCGTCGCGCAGCGTCGCGAGCTTGCTCTGAAGCTCGTCCTGCTGCTCGGAGTCGAGACCGTCGAACTCGACCATCGACAGCATCTGGCCGACCTTCATCGCCGCCCCGCGCATCTGCCCGAGCTGGTCGACCAGCTCGCCCACGAGCGCCGCGGTGCGCTCCTGTTCGGCGGCCGCGGCGCGCTCGGGCGAGCGCACGCGGTTCGCGGCCCGCATCCCCGCCCACCTGACGCCCTGGCTCGTCACCAATCCGCCGACGCGCGCGGTACGGGCGACGCGGCCGGTGGGCAGCCGCTTGGCCTCGGGCGGCGGCTCTTCAGTGTCTGCGCCCATCACCCGAGGCTAGCGACCCAGATGAGCAGTACCGTTACGGCGCCGCCAACCCGTGAGCCGGCGCCGCGCCGATCACCTCGCGCCGGCGACGGCTCGGCAGCGCGAGTCCGCACGCCGCGCCCGCCAGCGCGAGCCCGCATGAGACCCAGATCGCGGGCCCGAATCCGTTGGTGAACGCGGTCGGCGAGCTATAGCCACCGAAGCCGGCGAACACGGCCACGGCGACCGCGATCCCGAACACGCCACCGAGCTCGCGCATCATGCTGTTGATCCCGGCGAGCTTGCCCGCGGTCTCGAGCGTCGCCGAGCCGACGACGGAGTTCTGCGCCGAGGGGATCGCCATCGAGATCCCGACGCCCGCGACGATCAGCGGTACTACGAGGTGCGAGAACGGAACGTTCGGGCCCGCGATCGACGCGATCCACGCCGTGCCCCCGGCCTGGATCAGGAGCCCCGCGACCATCAGCGGCCGCTCGCCGATCCGGTCGACGAGCGCGCCGACGCCCGGGGCCACGAGGATGAACGTCGCGGTCCAGACCATCAGCCGCAGTCCGGCCTGGAGCGGGTCGTAGCCGAGCCCGGTCTGGAGCAGCTGCGGGAAGAAGAACACGTCGGCGAACAGCGATCCGAGCACGAAGAAGATCGCGGCGTTGCCGGCCGAGAACGTCCGCGAGCGGAAGAAGCCCATCGGCAGCATCGGCTCCGGCGCGCGCAGCTCCCAGCGGACGAACGCGACGGCCAACAGCGCGCCGCCGGCCAGCGACCCGATGACCTCGGCGCTGCCCCAGCCGGACGAGTTCCCGCGCACGAGGCCCCAGACGACGCCGAACGCGGCGGTGGTGATCAAACCGACTCCCGGTAGGTCGAGCGCGACCCGCTTGCCGAAGCTCTCATCGAGCCGCCTCAGCACGAACGGGATCGCGATCAGCCCGATCGGCACGTTGACCCAGAAGATCCAAGACCAGTCGATGCCGCGGACGATCGCGCCGCCGACGATCGGCCCGAGCGCGACCGCGATTCCCGTCACCGCGCTGAACAGACCGATCGCGGTACCGCGCTTCTCGGGCGGGAACGCGGCGGTCAGGATCGCGAGCGCGAGCGGCAGGATGAACGCGGCTCCGGCGCCCTGGACGGCCCGTGCGGCGATCAGGAACCCGGCGTCCGGGCTGACCGCACACGCCGCGGACGCGAGCGAGAACACGGCGAGGCCGACCGCGAACATCCGTCGTCGGCCGAAGCGGTCGCCGAGCGCCGCCGCGGGCATCAGCAGCACCGCGAAGCTGAGGTTGTACGCGTTGACGGTCCACTCGAGCTGCGCGACCGACGCGTGCAGGTCGACGCGAACGGTGCTCAGCGCCGTCGCGACGACGACCGTGTCCAGCGCGGCCATCATCGACGCGATGCCGGTGAGGACCACCACCCACGTTCGTCTCCTACGAGTGATTTCGGCAAGCTGTTCCATGCGGTCTCCTTCGATCGGGTCTATCTCCTCAGGAGATCCGCGCGCACGCCGCGATCCATCGCGACGGAGGTGCTCAGTGCGCGGACGGCGGACCCGTCACGAACGGCGCGAGCTCGGTGCCGACGAACGCGGTGATGTCCGCGATCCGGCCGTCCGCGTCGAGCGTCAGCAGCTGCACGACCTCCAGCGCCTCGGGGCGCTCGTCCCACCCGGAGTAATAGCTGCCGACGGCGAGCTGTCCGTTCGCATGGGCGAGGCGGACCCTGCGGGCGCGCACCGGCGCGAGCGGCCCGCGGGCGAGGAACGCCCGGGCCGCCTCCAGCCCGCGATACCACGTCGGCCGCGGCGGCATCGCGAGCACCGCGTCATCGGCGAGCATCGAGACGATCTGATCGACGTCGCCGCGCTCCCACGCGTCCATGTAGCGCTCGACGATCGCCCGCACGCGCTGGTCGCCGAGCGAGCGGAGCGTCTGCTGCTGGCTGCGCTCCGGCAGTTGATCGTCGACCGTCTTGTGCGCCCGCTGGAGCGCGCTGTAGACGGCCTTCGGGGTCGTTTCGAGCGTCTCTGCGACCTCCGCGCCCGAGAAGCCGAGCACGTCGCGGAGGATCAGCACCGCGCGCTGACGCGCCGGTAGGTGCTGGAGCGCCGCGACGAACGCGAGCTCGACGCTCTCGCGCTGCTCGTAGCGGGCGTCGGGTGCGGCGTAGCCATCGGCGAGCCCGGCGTCCGGGTAGGCCTCGATCCATACCGACTCGACCAGCGGCGGCGCGGGATCGTCGTGGGCGTCGCTCGGCGGCCCGTAGTCGAGCGGCAGCACCCGCTTGGGGCGGCGCTCGATCAGGCGCAGACAGCTGTTGGTCGCGATCCGGTAGAGCCACGAGCGCAGCGAGCTGCGGCCCTCAAACTGCGGCAGCGCGCGCCAGGCTCGCAGCAGCGCGTCCTGCATCGCGTCCTCGGCGTCGTGGACCGACCCGAGCATCCGGTAGCAGTGAGCGCGCAGCTCCGACCGGTACGGCTCGATCAGCGCTTCGAAGTCGGCCGGGTCCGCGGCAGTGGGGGCGATTGAGCTCACCTCGAAGGATTAGACCCGGCAGAGCGACAAAATCCATCGCGAGGGTGCGATTGATTTTGCGCGGGCCGCGGATCGCTACCAGCGAAGACAGTGGCACACCCGGTCGTCCACCTCGAGCTGCACACGCCGAACCTAGGTCGCGCATGCGCGTTCTACGGCGGGCTGCTCGGCTGGCGGCCGCAGCGGGTCGGGGTGAGCGATGCCTCCTACCAGGCGCTCGACCTCGGCTCGGCGCTCGGCGGCGGCGTCGTCGAGTGTGGGACCCAGCGAGCCGTGTGGCTGCCGTACGTCGAGGTCGACTCGGTGCGGGCGGCGACCGCGCGGGCCGTCGAGCTGGGCGCCTCGGTAATGCTGTCACCCCGTGAGGGGCCCGTCGGCTGGCGAAGCGTGGTCAGCACCGCGGCCGGCGGAGAGCTGGCGTTCTGGCAGGGCAAGCGCTGACCTGAGTGCGTCGTACCGCCCCGGCCAAATGAGTCAAACGACCTAGTGGCGGCGCACTTCGCATCGTAGGTTCCCGGCATGCGCTGCTGGCACTCAAACGCAACTGTTCCCGGCTCGCCCGACGACGTCCTCGAGCTGCTGACCGAGCCCGACGCGATCGCGCGGTGGGCGCCGATTCCTTTCGAGGTCGTATCGCTCGACGGCACGCGGCTCGAATCCGGAAGTCACGCCCGCGTCACGGGACGGCTCGGGGGCCGCTCGCTCGAGTTCGACGTCGACGTCCTGCGCGCGTCCGACGATCGGCTCGAGCTGATCGCCGAGGGCCCGATCTCGATCGACGTCTCCTACGTGGTGCGGGCCGCGGGCAGCTCCAGCGAGGTGCGAGCCTCGATCGGCGTCGAGGGGCGCGGCCTACTCGGGCGAGTGCTCGCGAAGGCGACCGAGGCGCTGCTTGCAGGCGGCGCGCTGCGGATGTCGCTCGATCGGCTGGCGCACGAGCTGGGGCCGGCGCTGACTCCGGCTCGAGAGCCCGCGCCGTCAGCCTGCCTGGCCTGACCGGCGAGACGGGCGGACGGCCCACCGCTTGGACCAGGCGTCGAGCGGCTCGAGCGCGCCAAGCAGCTCGTTGCCTGCGGGCGTCAGCACGTAGCCGCCGCCGGAGCGCGACTCGACGATCGCCGCCTCGCGAAGCTCGCGCAGCCGGTCGTTGAGCACGCTCGAGGACAGCTCGCCGCAGCGCGCCTGGAGCTCGCGAAACGTCGCCGGCCGGCCGTCGCGCAGCTCCCACAGGACTCGCAGCGCCCACCGGCGCCCGAGCAGATCCAGCAGCGCCATCACCGGCCGTCCGGTGCGCGAGCCGCGGACGGGACGCCCGGGCAGCGGCGTATTCGATTTCGCGGCGGTCACCTGGCGCTCCGATTTCCGAAGCGGAAGGTAGCAGTTACCAGATCAAGGGCTGAACTCGGCGGCGAGCCCGCGCAGCATCCCGGTCAGACCCGTCTCGCGGGTCAGCCGCCGCTGCCGCAGCGCTCCCTCAGAGCGCGCGATCTCCGGCAACAGCTCGAGCAGGCTCTCGCAGCCGAGCTCCTCGGCGTGCGGGGTCGCGGCGTCGAGCAGCCGCGTCAACTGCTCGCGGACCGGAACCTGCTCCTCGGTGACCGGATCGAGCAGCCGCGCGTCTATCCCGTCGCGCGCCGCGAGGAACCGGTTCTCATCGAGGATCTCCGGCGCGTACGTGAGCCGCTCGTCGTGGTAGCCCTCCTCGAGCTCGAGGTGCGCGATCGTCTGGACGAGCGCGGCCAGCGCCGCCGAGCGCTCGGCCGTGCTCTGCGCGTCCATCACGCGCAACTCGATCGTCCCGAAGTGCGGTCGCGCTCGCACGTCCCACCAAAGGAATGACGGCTCGGGGAACGCGTCGCATCGCAGCAGCTGGTCGACGGTCTCGACGTAATCCTCGTAGGAGGCGAAGGAGCGAGGGATCCCGACCCGGGGGAACGCCTGGAAGATCGGCGTCCGCGCCGACGCCAGGCCCGTGTCGCGCCCCTGCCAGTAGGGCGAGTTGGCGGACAGCGCGAGCAGCAGCGGCACGTGCGCCCGCAGTTGGTTGAGCAGCACGATCGCGCTTTCGGGGTCCGCGACCCCGACGTGGACGTGAAGCGCGAACGTCGGCTCCCGCCTGGCCAGCTCGCGCATCGTCTGGAAGATCAGCTGGTAGCGCGCGCCGCCCGAAACGCGCGTGTCGCTCCACATCGCGAACGGATGGGTGCCGGCGGCCGCCACGAGCAGCCCCGCCTGTCCGAGCTCGCGCGACAGCACGGCGCGGAGCCGAGCGACCTGCTCGGCCGCGTCCTCGACGTTCGAATGGGGCGAGGTGGCGAGCTCGATCGCGGCCTCGTGGGTCTCAGCGCCCGCGTGACCGGAGAGGTGGTCGAACAGGGCGCTCGTCGCGAGCTCGGTGTCGCGGCTGAGCGACAGATCGACCGGGTCGAGGATCATCACCTCTTCCTCGATTCCGACCGAGTACGGGGCCGACGGCGTCCAACGCGCCCACTCCGGAACGAGTTGCTCCGGCGGGGCGTCGAGCTCGGCTGAGAAGGGGCGGGGCATCCTTTCGTACGACCAATCTCCGGCCGTTATCTTCCCGCCGCGAGCGCGGACCGAGATCGGCCGCAGGGCATGACATCCTCCTAGATCGCTGGCCCGGTGGCCAATGCGATCTCCCAAATTGGCAGCAAATTCTGAGCATGGGAGCCACGCGAGGGCCCGACGCGCTACCCCCAGGCACGCGGCGACGGTGACCGCGCCCTTCGCCATCGCTCAGCCGCGACGACCCTATCCGCCGGCCGCGCTGGCTAGACTCGCACTGTTCGAGCCGGGCGAAATTGCTCGGCGAAGAAGTGCCAGCGTTCGTAGTGGTTGCTCATAGCACCTCCCGCGTTTCGCAGCACACGATCTCCCGGGAGGGAATAGACAGATGGCAACCGGAACTGTGAAGTGGTTCAGCGACGAGAAGGGCTACGGCTTCATCACGCCCGACGAGGCCGGCAAGGACCTGTTCGTCCACCACTCATCGATCCAGGGCAGCGGCTTCAAGTCGCTGGCCGAAGGCGCGCGCGTCTCGTTTGACACCGAGCAGGGCCCGAAGGGCCCGGCTGCGGCGAACGTTCAGGCGATCTAGCGCCAATGCGTGAGTCGACCCCCGCGCAGGCGGGGGTCGGCACTCACGCGGTCCCCGTCCGGAGCGCCGAGCGAGGTAGTGTCGCTCAATCGTGGCGATCACCCAGGCGACTCCCGGCGGGCTGACTGAGCAGGAGGCAGCACAGCGTCTCGAGGCCCGCGGAAAACCCCCGCGGCGGCGCTCGAGTCGCTCCTACACGAGCATCATCCGTGCGAACACGTTCACGATCCCGAACGCGATCCTGCTCCTGTTCGGTGTGCTCACGATCGTGTTCGGGTCATGGCGGGACGCGTTGTTCCTCGGGATCCTCGTGTCGAACATCGCGATCGGGTCGTTTCAGGAGATTCGCTCGAAGCGAGCGCTCGACAAGCTTGCCGCGCTGGTCGCGCCCGAGGCAGTCGTCCTGCGCGACGGCGTCGATCGCAAGGTGCCGGTCGACCAGGTCGTCGAGGGCGACGTCGTGCGGCTCTCGGCCGGGGACCAGGTGGTCGCCGACGGGACGGTCGTCTCCGCCGACGGGCTCGCGCTCGACGAGGCCAACCTCACGGGGGAGTCAGAGCCCCAGGTCCGCGGCGATGGCGAGCCCGTGTGGTCGGGCTCGTTCGTGCTCGAGGGCGCGGCGCTGTTCGAGGCGACCGCCGTCGGCGCCGACAGCCGCGCCGAGCGACTGACGGAGACCGCGCGGACGTTTCGCCATCCCCGCTCGCCGCTCGAGCGCGCCAACGACCGGCTCTTGCTGTGGCTGGTCGCGCTCTCGGTTCCGCTGGCGATCGGGATCACGATCTCCGTGTTCGCGCACACCGAGACCGGTACCACCCGCATTCAGACGGTCACCGCCGGCATCGTCAACCTCGTGCCCGAGGGGCTGATCCTGCTGATCAGCGTCACAGCGGCAGTCTCGGCGTTCAAGATGTCCCAGCGCGGAGTGCTCGCGCAGCAGCTCAACGCGATCGAGTCGCTCGCCTCGGTCGACGTCGTGTGCACGGACAAGACCGGGACGCTGACCGAGCCGACGCTGAGGGTGGTCGGATTGATCCCCGCCGATGACGAGGACGAGGCGTCCGTCGGTCGCGAGCTGATGACATACGCCCTCAGCGCCCCGTCGCGCAACCTGACGCTCGACGCGATCGCTCACGCCGACCTCGCGCAGGTCGAGCCGAAGCAGATCGTCGCCCAGGTTCCGTTCTCCTCGCGGCGACGCTGGAGCGGCTTGGACCTCGGCGACGAGCGGCTGGTGCTCGGCGCCCCGGAGCGGTTCGCCGACGCCGATCCGGACCTCGCGGCGCGGGCGCGAGAGGAGGCCAGCTCGGGGCGGCGCGTGCTCGCGATCGGCCGCACGTCTTCGCCGCTGCCGCACGGAGGCACCGACCCCCGCTTCCCCGACGACGTGAAGCCGCTCGGCCTGGTGGTGATCGCCGAGCGCCTTCGCTCGAACGCGGAGGAGACGGTCCGGTTCTTCGCCGATCAGGGGGTTGACCTGAAGGTGCTCTCCGGCGATGCCCCGGCGACCGTCGGCGCGATCGCCCGCGACGCCGGCGTGCCGGGGTCCGCCCCGGCGCTCGACGGCGAGAATCTGCCCTCAGACCCGCCCGAGCTCCGCGACGCGGTGCTGTCGGCACCCGCCGTCGGACGGATATCGCCCGAGGGAAAGCGCGCGGTCGTCGACGCGCTCGCCGACGCCGGACGGTACGTCGGGATGGTCGGCGATGGGGTCAACGATGTTCCCGCGCTGAAGGAGGCGCGGCTCGCGATCGCCCAGGGATCGGGAGCGCAGATGGCGCGCTCGGTCTCCGACCTGGTGCTCGTCCGAGACGACTTCGGGGTCGTGCCGGGAATGGTCGCCGAAGGCAGGCAGATCCTCCGCAACATCCAGCGGGTCGCGAAGCTGTTCATCACCAAGAGTGTGTTCGCCGCGGTCGTCGGCCTCGCGATCGCGATCCCGACAGGGGTCTTTCCGCTGCTCCCGCGCCAGTTCACGATCGCCTCGACGGTGACGATCGGGATCCCGGCGTTCGTGCTCGCGCTGGCGCCGAGCAGCGGCCCGTGGCGGCCAGAGGGATTCCTGAAGTCGGTCGCCCGGTTCTCGATTCCCGCCGGTGTCGCAATCGGGATCGGGATCATCGCCGGGTACGTGCTGGCGCGGTACGGCTTCCACCTCGGGCTGATCCGCTCGCGGACCGTCGCCACCGGGATCGTTGTCATCTGCGGCCTCGCGACCGTGATGCGGCTCGAGACCGAGGGTGGGCGGCGCCGGATCGCGGTCCTCGGGCTGTGCGTGGCGATGGCGCTGTTGTTCGCGCTTGCGCTCGCGATCCCGTTCCTGCGCCACTTCTACGAGCTGTCGACGCTCAGCGGCAAGGAGGCCGCATCGTGGGCGGTCGGCACCGTGATCGGCGTCGGCGGGATGCTGGCCGCGCTGCGGATCCTGCGGGTCGCGTCGTGAGCGATCCGCAGCTGCCGCGCGAGGGCGAGCTCCCCGGGTTCGGCGGGGCGACGGCGTGGCTGAACTCTGAGCCGCTGGCGCCGGCGGCGCTCGAGGGACGGGTCGTGCTGGTGGAGTTCCTGACGTTCACCTGCATCAACTGGATCCGGACGCTTCCGTACGTCCGCGCCTGGTGGGAGGCCTACCGCGACGACGGGCTCACGGTGATCGGCGTCCACACGCCGGAGTTCCTGGTGGAGCAGGACATCGAGCAAATCCGCCGGCGCATGGCGGCAATGCGGGTCGAGTTCCCGATCGCGGTCGACAACGACTACGCGGTCTGGCGCGCGTTCGGCAATCAGTACTGGCCGGCTCTGTACTTCGCCGACGCGGACGGCGCGATCCGCCACCACCGATTCGGGGAGGGCGAGTACGAATCCTCGGAGCTCGTACTTCGCGCGCTGCTGGGCGCGGCCGGGGCTGACCTCGGCGGCCGCGACCGGGTGACGGTCGAGCCGCAGGGCGTCGAGGCGGCGGCCGACTGGGGCGACCTCGGGTCGCCGGAGGCCTACCTCGGCTACCTCCGGGCCGAGAACTTCGCCTCCCCGGGAGGGGCGGCGGAGGACCAGCGCCGCGAGTACCGCGCGCCCGAACGGCTCGCGCTCAACCGCTGGGCGCTCGCGGGCGAGTGGACGATCGGCGGGCAGCCGGCAGTCTCGAACTCCTCGGACGGCCGGATCCTGCACCGGTTCCGGGCCCGCGATCTGCACCTGGTGATGGGCCCGGGCCCGGCGGGCGAGCCGGTGCGCTTCCAGGTCCTGCTCGACGGACAGCCGCCCGGCGCCGCCCACGGGCTCGACGTCGACGAGCAGGGCCGCGGGACCGTCTCCGAGCCGCGGCTGCACCAGCTGGTCCGGCAGCCCGGCGGTGTCTCAGAGCGCCTGTTCGAGATCGCGTTCAGCGACCCCGGTACTCACGCGTACGTGTTCACCTTCGGGTAGCACCTGGTCGCGACAGCCGAAAGGAGAACGAGATGGAGATCACGAGGAACTCGCTGCAGACCGCGGCCGCGCCGCCCGAGTGGTTCACCGGCGCCGTCTACCTCGACACGATCGCGGCGGCGGGGGAGCCGTCGCGCGTCCAGGCCGCGAGCGTGCACTTCACCCCCGGCGCACGGACCGCGTGGCATACCCACCCGCGCGGCCAGACTCTGTTCGTCACCGAGGGGATCGGTCGCTGCCAGCGCCGCGGCGGTCCCGTCGAGGAGATCCGCCCCGGCGACCGCGTGTACTTCGAGCCTGGCGAGCACCACTGGCACGGCGCCGCGCCCGACCGGTTCATGACCCACATCGCGATCCATCAGGCCGATGAGGACGGCGAAGTCGTCAGCTGGGGCGAGCACGTGACCGACGAGCAGTACGGGGTGCAACCAATCGCGCCCGCTTGACCCCGCGGGTAATTGCGAAGCGCGCCGGCGGGATGGATCCTGAGTCCGGATGAGTCTCGATCTGGAGCGCGCACGTCCGTACCATCGGTTCATAACCGGAGGGATCGCAACGAGCACCCCGCCCACACGGTACGCCCAGTCCGGCGACACATCGATCGCGTATCAGGTCGTCGGCGACGGCCCGATCGACGTGGTGCTGGTGCTCGGGTTCGCGACGCACGTCGACCTCCAGTGGGAGTTGCCTGCGTTCGCGCGCTTCTTCGAGCGGCTCGGATCGTTCTCCCGGTTGATCCTGTTCGACAAGCGCGGTACGGGCCTGTCGGACCCGGTCGCGGAGGTCCCGACGCTCGAGCAGCGGATCGACGACGTGCGGGCGGTGATGGACGCCGCCGGCTCCGAGCGGGCGGCGCTGTTCGGGATCTCGGAGGGCGGCCCGATGAGCGCTTTGTTCGCCGCGACCCATCCGGCGCGGGTCACGCACCTGGTGCTGCACGGCGCGATGGGCCGGACGACCGAGGCACCCGACTATCCGTGGGCTTCGTCCGCCGACGCGCTCCGCGAGGCTGCGAACGAGTTCATCGCCCCGTACTGGGGCATTGACGCCCGGGGGACGCTCGAGCTTTTCGCTCCGAGCCTGGCCGAGGATCCGGTGACGGTCGAGCTCGTGGGCCGGATGGAGCGCTCAGCCGCGAGCCCGGCGATGGTCCGGCAGATCTTCGAGATGTTCCTCGACATCGACGTCCGCGCGATCCTGCCGTCGATCCAGGTCCCGACCCTGGTCCTTCACCGGCGGAGCGACCGCGTGGTCAACCGGCGCGCCGGCCGCGAGCTCGCCGCGCGGATCCCGGGCGCTCGCTACGTGGAGCTACCGGGGGTTGACCACCTGCCGTGGGCCGGGGACCCCGAGCCCGTACTCGGCGAGATCGAGGAATTCCTGACCGGCACACGCTCGCGACCCGAGCCCGACCGCGTGCTCGCGACCGTGATGTTCACCGACATCGTCGGCTCGACGCAGCGACTCGCGGAGCTTGGCGACGCGCGCTGGCGGGAACTGCTGTCGGCGCACCACGCCGCGGTCCGCCGCGAGCTGACGCGCTTCCGCGGGCGCGAGGTGAAGACGCTCGGCGACGGGTTCTTGGCGACGTTCAGCGGCCCGGCTCGGGCGATCCAGTGTGGCCGGGCGATCGCCGACTCGGCCCGCGCGCTCGGCTTGGACGTGCGCGTCGGGCTGCACTGCGGCGAGGTCGAGTTGATCGGCGACGACGTCGGCGGGGTCGCCGTCCATCTGGCGGCGCGCGTCGGTGCGCTCGCCGACTCGGGCGAGGTTCTGACGACGAGCACCGTCAGGGATCTGGTTGCGGGATCCGGGCTCGAGTTCGCCGACCGCGGCGAGCGTCAGCTGAAGGGGATCGACCAGCCCTGGCGGCTGTTCGCGGCGGTCCCGTAGCCGGTCCCGTAGCGTCTCCGGGCCCGTAGCCGATTTTCATCCTTGACTAGGGCCCGGCGAGTCGGTTTCATCGCCGCATCCAGGTGCTGGCCGTCCGTTCGCTGAAGGCTGCCGCCGCCGCGATCGTCGTCGTGTGCGCGGTGATGCTGCTACCCGCCTCCGCCGGCGCCGTGCCGCTGCCCGACCAGGATCCGTTCTACGCGGTGCCGCCGGGGATCGCCGGGCTGCCGAACGGGACGGTGCTCAAGTCCCGACCGATCTCCGCGAGCGCCGGCTACGGCCTGGTCCCGATGCTCGCCAACGCGTGGCAGGTTCAGTACAAGACGCTCGACACCCACTCCCGCGCGAGCGCGGATGTGGCGACGATCATGGTCCCCGACACGCCCTGGTCCGGACCGGGTACGAGGCCGCTGGTCTCCTACCAGACCGCCGAAGACGGGGTCGGTTCCAAATGCTCGCCTTCGTACGCGCTTGACGGCGGGGTGTCGGGCGCCGATGGCAACTCCGAGGCCGAGACCTCCGAGATGTTCGCCGCCCTCAGGCAAGGCTGGGCGGTGATGGCGCCCGACTACGAGGGGCCGAAATCCGACTTCCTCGGGGCCGCCGGAGAGGCGCACGGCACGCTCGACGGGATCCGCGCGGCGCTTCGGTTCGCGCCGGCCGGCTTCACAGCCCGCACGCCGGTCGCGATGTGGGGCTACTCGGGTGGCTCGCTCGCGAGCGTGCTGGCCGCGATGGCGCAGCCGTCCTACGCGCCGGAGCTCCGGTTCGCCGCGATCGTGCTGGGAGGCCTGGTCACCGATCTGAAGGCGACGCTTTACGGCTTCAACGGCGGGCCCGGGGGAGGCGCGATCGTCGTCGGCTTGGTTGGTCTCGACCGCTCATACCCGGAATACCACCTCGAGCGGTACCTGAACGCGGCCGGCCGCCAGGCGGTCGCGAACTCGCAGACTGACTGCCTCACCGACGGGATCGCGAAATATCCCGCCGCCAAGATCTCGCAATACGAGGCATACCCGAACGCGATCGACGCGCCGGCGGTCACGAACATGTTCCACACCGCGAGCCCGCTGTGGCTTAAGGGCACGCCGACGGCGCCGATCTACGACTACCACGCGATCCACGACGAGTTCGCCCCGATCGCGGGCGACCGTCAGCTGATGCGCCGCTTCTGCGCCGCCGGCGTGGTCGTTCAACACCACGAGAATCCGGTCGGAGAGCACCTCACGATGGTTGGCACCGGGGCCCTGGGCGTGATCCAGTACCTCGGTGGGCGGTTCGCCGGCCAGCCCGCGCCCAACAACTGCGCGAGCATCCCGGCCGGATAGGCGGCGGCTACTCCGTCTCGTACTCGTCGTGCCGCCGGACCCACATCGGCTTGGCGGGATCCTCGGCGCGCCCGGCCGGCACCCGGTCGAGTAGCTGGTAGAAGGCCATCGCCGGCTCGAGCCCGCGCGCGGTCGTCACGTACGTCCGGTAGACGTTCCCGTCCGACAGCGCGTACACGCTCATCCCAGGCCCCTCGGCGACGTAGCCTGCGGCGTCGGTTCCGCACATGCGGGCGTTCTGCTCGACGGTCACCGGGATCGTTCCCGCGAGGAACGGCTTCAGCTCCTCCTCGGTGTGCAAGAACCCGAGGTCGTGGTTGAAGTCGGGGCCGATCGTCGAAACCCAGGGGATCTCCCAGCCCATCCGTTCCCTGTACGCCAGGAGCCTGTCGAGCGGCGCGCGCGAGGAGAGCAGGAGCGTCGTGTCGCGGGCCCTCAGGTGCGGGACCTGGGCGTTGAGTGTGTCGGTGATCGAGGAGCAGACCGGGCAGCCCGCGTCGTACGGCGGCCCGAACATGAAGTGGTAGACCATCAGCTGCGAGCGGCCGTCGAACAGCTCGGCGAGCGTCTTGTCGCCGGCGTCGGTCTCGAACCGGTAGTCCTTCTCGACCGCGACCCACGGCAGCTCGCGCCGCTTGGCGGCCAGCTCGTCGCTCCGGCGGGTGAGCTCCTTCTCGAGCGCGAGCAGCTCGTCGCGCTCCGTTTGCCACTGCTCATGTGTTCCGGTCCTGTGGTTCGTCATCGTCGTCCCACCTCCGATCGCGGCTCCCGCGGCAGGAACCGGTTTAGCGATGGCCAATCATCTCGACGTTACCTATCGCCACCCAACAAGGAGGGCAAGTGATGCGTAGGTTCTTGATCGCCGCGATCGGCGCGGCGGTTGTGGTCGCGCCAGCGGGCATCGCGACCACCGAGGCGGCGGCAGCGCCGCCGCCGTCGGTCCATTCCGCGCCGGCGAGTTGGCCGGTCGTCCGTCAGGGCGCGCGCGGCGAGCGCGTGCGGGTGATTCAGTCGCTGCTCAACCAACGCGGCCTCCGCGTGACCGTCGACGGCGCGTTCGGGATCGCCACCACCAACGCTGTGAAGACGTTCCAGCGCTCGCACGGGCTGACGGTCGACGGCCACGTCGGCACTGCAACCTGGACGCGGCTGATCGTCACGCTCCGCAATGGCTCGCGTGGCAGCGCGGTGCGCGGGCTTCAGCACCAGCTGCGCTTCCAGTACGGCTACCGAGGCGTGATCGTCGACGGCACGTTCGGCAGAGACACGACGGCTGCCGTGAAGAGCTTCCAGACGAGGCGCCATTTGACGGCCGACGGAGTCGTCGGGACCGCCACCTGGAGGGCGCTGCAGTCCTGATCAGCCGAGACGAACGCCGGCGAGCTGCTGCCCCTGGGCCACGAGTCGTCCCGTGTGGTCCCAGATGTAGCAGGACTCGTCGACGCGCTGCCCGTCGATCAGATGGGCGCGATGCAGCACGCGCACCGGCCCTGGCCGGGGCAGCGCCCGTACGTACACCGTCAGCTCGAGCGTCGGCACCCAGCCCGAGTACTCGATCTCGAAGGTGGCGGGCGGGAACGCGTCGACCGCGAACAGCAGCGACGCGGGATCGAAGCTCTCGCCTCCGGGGAGCGCGAGCCAACCTCGTAGCTCCCCGGAGCCGCTCGGCTCGCCGCGGGTGAACCCGCGCGAGCCGGGCTCGAGGCGCACCTCGATCTGCTCCATGATCGCCACCGGCAGGCCGTCCGGGGTGCTCGGGATCAGCCGCGGGCACTCCTCGAACGTGGCGCGGCCCGGGTCGGGCACCCCGCGGTCCCAGTACGGCGAGGATTCCGGGTCGAGCCGGCTGGCGATGAACAGAGCCTCGATGCACGGCCGGTCGTCCTGGCTCATGCGGGCGCGGACGTGGCTGGCCGACCTGCCCTCGCGAAGCAGTTCGACGTCGAGCGCGACGGGCCCCGGGCTCGGCGCGTGCAGGTAGTACGAGCTCGCCGCGATCACGTGCGGATGCGGGCTGACCGTCGCCGCTGCCCGCCCCAGCATCGCCAGCAGGTAGCCGCCGTTCGGCTTACCTCCGATCGTCCACTCAGGATCGACAGAAGCCTCGAGCGATCCGGCCGCGGTCGGCTCGACGGCGCTGACCGAGGAGAACAGGGTGCCGGTCTCAGCCGATCCCATTGGCGGGCTCGATCCTCGCTGGTACGTGCTTGTGCCACGGCGTCCCCGCGAACTCGTCGCGCCAGTCGGACGAGGTCAGTGAGTTCGGCGCCACGCCGGTGACGACGGTCTCGCCGTCGTCACTGGTGTAGTCGAGCCCGAAGCCGTTCGGGAGCGACGCGTGGCCGGCCTGCATCGCTGCGCTGACCTCGACCACCGCCTCGGCGCGCCCGCGGACGGTGCTGACGACCGCGCGGTCGCCGTCGGCCACCCCGAGCCGCTCGGCGTCCGCGGCGCTGACCCGCAGCCGGCCATCGGCGTCCTGCTTGCGCCACGCCGGATCGCGGAAGATGTCGTTGGCGGTGAACGAGCGCCGCTCGCCGACCGACAGCACGATCGGGAAGCGGTCGTCGGTGTGGGTGACGGGGCCCGTGTCGATCGTGCCGAGCTCGGCGAGCATCTCAGGAAGCTCGAGCGCGATCCGCTTGTCGGCATGGACGATCCGGGCGAAGTCGTCGCCGTATTCGTCACGCGTGAACACGACTCCGGACGGGGACGAGAGGATCGCGTCGAACAACTCGTTGCCGTCGGCGTGGCCGGCTCTGCGGACGGCGTCCGGGTAGGTCATCGCGCACCTGTACGCGAGCCCCCACAGCGCCGCGGCGGCCTCGAGTCCTTCGGGCAGCGTCGGCCCGAGCGTCTCGTACAGGACGTACGGAGCGAGGCTCGAGAGCATGGGGTTCTCGGTTGTCGCGACGGCGAACGCTTGCACGTAGGCGTCCCGGCTCGCGCGTGCCGCGGCACGCAAGGGCTCGAGCTCGCGGTCGTCGATCAACCCGGTGGCGCGCACGAGCCGCGCCCAGATCTCGGATTCGGGAAGCGTGCCCGGCAGCGGGTCCATCAGCGGGTGGCGCAGCTGGAACGTGTTGTCGGGGAACTCGAAGTTGAAGTACGTGGCCTCGGGCTTCTCGTACTGGCTGGCGGCGGGAAGCACGTAGTCGGCGTGGCGCCCCGTCTCGGTCATCGCCACGTCGATCACGACGACGAGCTCGAGCGCGTCGAACGCCTCGGCGAAGCGCTGCGAGTCGGCGAGCGAGTGGGCCGGGTTGGCGCTCTCCACGATCATCGCGCGGAACCGGTTCGGGTGGTCGGTGAGGATCTCGTCGGGGATCACGTTGCAGGGGACGAGCCCGCCGATCACGTTCGCTCCGGTGACTGGCGTCCGCCGGAGCTTCGGGTCCCGGAACAGGTTCACGAAGGAGGTGTGCAGGTGCATGCCGCCCGGGTTGCCGAAGTTCCCGGTGAGGATCCACAGGAGCCGCTGCAGGTACGAGCAGAGCGTGCTGTTCGGGCCCTGCTGGACGCCGAGGTCCTCGAACGCGGAGACGCTCGCGGCCGCGGCGATCCGCCGTGACGCGGAGCGGATCAGGTCCTCGTCGACCCCGCACCAGCCCGCGTACCGCGGGACGTCGAGTCGGGCGAACGTGTCGAGCACCGGCCCAGCACCGTTCACGTGAGCGGCTAGGAACTCGCGGTCGATCAGGTCCTCTTGGACGAGCACGGCGGCCATCGCGGCAAGGCACCATGCGTCGGTTCCGGGGCGCACGCGGAGGTGGAAGTCGGCCAGCTTCGCCGTGTCGGTCAGGACCGGGTCGATCACGATCATCGATCGCTCCGGGTCCTTGGCGATCTCCTTCAGCACCACCCGCGCGCGCGGGAAGCTCTGCGACATCCACGGGTTCTTGCCGATGAACAGCGACACCTCGGCGAGCTCGAACTCGCCGCGGGTGTGGGCTCCGTACATGCGATGCTCGACCCACGCCTCGCCGGTCTTCTCCTGCGCGAGCGCGCCCGACCGGTAGCGCGACCCCATCGCCCGCAGGAACGCGCCGGCGTAGCTGCCGCCGAGATGGTTGCCCTGGCCGCCGCCACCGTAGTAGAGGATCGACTCGCCGCCGTGGGCGTCGCGGACCGCGGTGCACCGCTCGACGATCTCGCCGATCGCGGTGTCCCACTCGACCTCCTCGAAGCTTCCATCGGGGCGGCGCCTCAGCGGCGTCGTCAGCCGGTGGCGGCCGTTCTGGTAGTGGTCGAGCCGCATCGCCTTGTTGCAGGTGTAGCCAGCGGTCCCGGGATGGGCGCGGTCGCCGCGAATCCGCTCGAGCCGCCTGCCGTCGAGCTGAACCTCGATCCCGCAGTTGCACTCGCAGAGGATGCAGGCGGTCTGCAACCAGGTGGCGTCGGTGACGGTCATTGCGGTCCTTTCGCTTGGGCCAGTTCCGCCTCGACCAGCGCGCGAAGCTCACTTCGGACACGCTCGAGCGGCTGGAGGTCGTGATACGCGCGGCTGAGGATGATCGCCCCCTCGAACGAGGCGATCGTGTGCATCGCGAGGTCGTCCGCCCGGCCGGCCGGGACGCCGGAGCGCTCGAGCGCACGGGCGAGCGCCTGCCGCCAGCTGTCGAACGCCCCGAGGGTGCAGGCGCGCAGGTCCGGGCCATCCTCGGCGGTCTCGATCGCAACCGCGACGACCGGGCAGCCGGCGCGGAAGTCGGTCGCCTCGAGGTTGCGGCAATAGTCGTCGAACAGCGTGTCGAGCGCCGCCAGCGGGTCGTCGCCTCGCCGCTCGATCCTGCGAGCCACGAAGTCGCCGGCGTACGTGGTGGCCTCGCGGAGCAGCTGCTCCCGGCCGCCGGGGAAGTGGTGGTAGACGGACCCCCTGGGGGCGCCGCTGTGCGCCAGGATCGCGTCGAGGCTAGTCGCCCGCGCGCCGCGCTCGCGCACCAGCAGCGCCGTACTGATGATCATCCGCTCGCGAGGTCCGGGCGGTTTAACTGGCGCTCTTCCACGCTCTCCCACGGCCACCGACTATGCAGTATGTCATAGACCATTGTGGTTGCGGAGGCGGGTGATGTCGGCGATCACGTCGTGGCGTTGGTCGAGTTGCTCGCCTGAGTAGCGGATCGGGGTCCAGCCGGCTTTGCGTAGGTCCATCTCCTTCTTGCGGTCGCGCTTCAGTTGCGCGGGCGTGTGGTGGTTTCCATGTCCGTCGAGTTCGATCGCGATGCGCCTGTCCTGCCAGTGGGCGTCGACCTGCCAGCCGGCGATGTAGCGGTTGAGGAGCGGCAGTGGCCAGTCCTGCTCCTCGCAGATCTCCAAGAACATCCGCTCCAGGCGGCTCTTGGTGTAGGCGAGTTCGGGTTGGTGGCGTTGGAGGGCGGTGCGGAGGATGCTGCTGCCGGGTCGGCCTTTGCCGCAGGCGGCCTCGATTGCGCCCAGGTCGAGGGCGTCGTTGTAGTCGGCTTGGGCGAGGAGGCGGCGGATGCTCCAGAGGGGGGCGTCTGCCGAAAAGTCAACGACGGTCTGGGGAAGGGCGGTGGTCGGGAAGCCGTTGTGGGGGACGCGGTCGCATGTTCGCCTTGGATGGACGGTGATTCCGGGCTGCGAACGGCGCTGACGTGGGGTGCTGACGTGGATCGTCTTCGGCCGCTCGTCCAGCAGCCCGAGCCAGTGCGCCGCCGTCGCGTGGCTGAGCATCGCGCCTGGCCCGGCGTAGAGGAGGGCCTCCGAGAACTGCGCCTCGATCGACGTTGAGATGTGGCCGACGGCGTAGACGCGGGGGAGGCGGGGATGGAGGTAACCCTGGTCGATCCAATCCGAAATCGTGCTCTCCGGGACGCCGAGGTCCACAAGCTGCTCCCACTTGACCCGGCCCCACTGCCGATCAGCGACCGCGCCCACGCGAACTTTGCTTCCTGACTCCGACATACCGGAGTCCAGAAGCATCGTTCGCCCTCGCGCAACGGATCAAGACACGGATGTCACAAATCTGCGCCGTGATTGCGACGAAGACACCTCGGCGTCAGCCAACGGTGCGGGCGCTGCGCTCGCCCTCTAGCCCCCAGCTGACGATCCGCTCGGGATGAATGCGGATCAGGGGCGTGGGGAGGGCGATCGCCTCGGCCCGGCCGCGGACCTCGATCCCGCGCGGCCGCCAGGGGTCGGTGCTCGCCAGATCGTCGATCACGATCGCGGCGCGGCCGGTCTTCGCGGCGTCGCGGAACTTCTTCGTCCGCTCGAGCTCGCGGCCGCCGATGTCGATCGTCTCGCGGGCGGCGTTGTAGATCCATCCAACCGGGACCACGTGCGGGGTCCCATCCGCCCCTACGGTTGCGAGCCGGCCGAGCTGGCGCCCGCCCGCGAGGTACCGGAGCTCGGTCTCGGTAAAGACGCCCATCACCGCGCCGACGCTGTCCGGCTGTCCTCGGTGACGACGCCCTTGAGCTCGGCGAGCGAGTCGTGGATCAGGGCCGGGAGGTCCCGTTCGTCGGCGTCGGCGTCCGTCCAGCGCTCGAACGCGACCCTGAACACCGCGAGCCCCGCGTCGGCGAGCAGGCTCGCGGCGGTATCTCCGAGGCCGCGATCGCGGAGCGTGTTCGTGAGCGCGTCGGACAGCGAGGCGAACTTGATCAGCTCGCGCTCCTGGAGCTCGGGGTTGGCGGCGATGATCGCCTGGCGCTGGCGCGCCAGCTCGCGACCGGGGATCTGGGCGGCCGCGGCCTCGAGCCCGGCCGCGACGGCGTCGAGCGCCGTAGCGGACTCGGGCGCGCCGGCGACCGCGCTCACCATCGCCTGCTGGAACGCCTCCGAACCTGCGAACAGGACCTCGCGCTTGTCGGCGAAGTGCCGGAAGAACGTGCGCTCGGTGAGCCCGGCGCGACTGGCGATCTCGGCGACCGTCGTGCTGTCGAAGCCGCGCTCGGCGTACAGCGCGAACGCCGCCTCGTGAAGTCTGCGGCGGCTGTCGGGCTCCCATCTGGCCATGCTTCAATCGTAGATGATGTCAGTGGCTGTCATCGGGTGCTAGAGTGATGTCAGTAACTGACATCATCCGTCCGGGCGCTGCATCACGGGCGCGGGCGGACACCACGGGAGGTTTCTCATGCGTGTTTTCGTCACTGGTGCGACAGGGTTCATCGGCTCCGCGGTCGTCTCAGAGCTGCTCGACACCGGACACGAGGTCGTCGGGCTCGCCCGCTCGGATCGGTCGGCCGCCGCGCTCGCCGGCACCGGCGCGGAGGTGCTTCGGGGCTCGCTCGAGGACCTCGACGTTCTCAAGTCCGGCGCGGAGGCGGCGGACGGCGTGATCCACACCGCCTACATCCACGACTTCTCGCGGATGGAGATGGCGGCGAAGACGGACCGCAGCGCGATCGAGACGGTCGCGACCGCGCTCGAGGGATCGGGGCGCCCGCTCGTGATCACGTCCGGGACGGCGCTGATCAGGCCCGGGACCGTGGTGACCGAGGAGGACTTCGCCGACGGTGGTCATCCCCGGCTTGGGACCGAGCGACTGGCGCTCGCGACCGCCGACCGCGGCGTCCGGGTCTCCGTCGTCCGGCCTGGAGCGTCAGTCCACGGCGAGGGCGATCACGGATTCGTGCCGGTCTTGATCGAGATCGCCCGCGAGACGGGCGTCTCCGGTTACATTGGCGACGGCGCCAACCGCTGGCCGGCCGTCCACCGGCTGGATGCCGCCCACCTTTACCGGCTGGCACTTGAGAACGGCGCGGCCGGCTCGGTGTTCCACGCCGTCGCGGACGAGGGCGTCCCGACCCGCCAGATCGCCGAGGTCATCGGCCGTCATCTGAGCGTGCCGGTGGAGTCGATCGCGCCCGATGCCGCCGCCGGGCACTTCGGATGGATCGGCGCATTCTTCGCGGTCGATGCGCCCGCCTCGAGCGCGTTCACCCAGGAGCGGCTGGGGTGGCGGCCGACTCATATCGGGCTGATCGAGGACCTCGAGCAGGGCCACTACTTCGAGCCGGTGGCGACGGCCGCGGCGTGAGGCAAAGCCCCCACCGGCCGCGGGCTCGAGGCCGTTGAGGCAGTGTCTCGGCCGGTGGGGCACCGAGCGTGGGGACCGCGGGTACGCGGTGTGGGCCGAGCTCGCGTCGCCCGTCTGAGCGTGGCGCAGGGCGGGAGCGGCATTGCAGCACACAGGGATCGACCGCCCGGCCGCGAACAGGTCGGAGTTCGCGAGACCGTCCGAAGGGAGCAGTCATGGCAGTGCACAGCAATCGATCGCCCGGGCTCGAGCACGACTCGAGCGAGCGTTCGCGCGGCGTCAGCCTCGCCCCGGTCGGCCAGCGCGTCGTCAACTTCCTGCGCGGGCCGAAGCTTCAAGACGAGGGATACCCCGAAGAGCAACCGACGGGCGTGATCGAGGACGAGCGGTGGTCCGAGAGCGAAGAGGTGCTCCCGCGCTTTCCGATGTCGCGCAACGGATACCACCCCGCCGCCGTCGACAGCTACGTCGCCGAGCTCGAGCAGGAGCTCGCCGAGGTCGACCGCGAGCTGGCGGAGGTGAAGGCGCACAGCGCGCCGCGCGACGAAGTCTCGATCCAGATCAAGCGGGTAGGCGAACAGACCTCGGCCGTGCTGATCGCGGCCAACGAGCAGCGCGAAGAGATGCTCCGCACCGCGCGCGAAGAGGCCGACCGGCAGGTCGCGGACGCCACCGCGAAGGCGACGTTGATCACGGCCGACGGCGAGGCGAAGCTGCGCGAGCTGCAGTCGCAGTACACCGCGACCGGCCGCGAGCGCGACCGCCTGCTCGACGAGGTCCGCAGCGTCTCGGTGGCGCTTGCCTCGCTGGCGGACTCGGGACGGACGCCCGCCTCGGAAGAGCCCGGACAGGCGACGCTGCCTGCGGGCTGACGGCGCTCACGGCCGATGGCCGAGCCCCGGTGGGCGACGTTCGACTGCTACGGGACGCTCGTCGACTGGAACGCCGGGATCCGTGGCGAGCTCGAGCGGCTGCTCGGCCCCGGCGACGGCGAGCGGCTCCTGTCCCGCTATCACGAGATCGAGCCGCGCGTGCAGGCGGAGCACCCGGCCCGGAGCTACCGGGAGGTGATGGCGACGGTGCTCTCGCAGCTCGCGGCGGAGGAGGGGGAGAGGCTGCCTGACTCCGAGCGCGACGCGCTCGGTCGCTCGCTGCCGAACTGGCCAGTGTTCGAAGAGGTCCCCGGCGCTCTCGCCGACGCCCGCGACCGCGGCTGGAGCCTGTTCGCGCTCTCGAACAGCGATCGCGATCTGATCGATGCGTCGATCCGCTCGATCGGCGTCCCGTTTGAGGGCGCGATCGTCGCCTCGGAAATAGGGTCGTACAAACCGAACACCGGGCACTGGCGGGCGTTCTACGAGGCCACCGGCGCGGACCCGGCGCGCCACGTGCACGTCGCGCAGAGCCACTTCCACGACATCGTCCCGGCGCACGACCTCGGGATCCCTTCGGTCTGGATCAACCGCCTGGGCGAACGGCGCGAGCCGCCTCCTACACGTGAGATGACGACGCTCGCCGGTCTGGCCGACGTGCTCGACGAGCTCGTCAGCTAGCCCGACTCGCCCTCCGGTCGCAGGCTCCCGATCGCCAGCGAGCCGCCACCCTCCGGCGGGCTCGCACCGGGATCGGGCGGGTCGTCGAGGAAGTCGCCGGTGGGGACGAAGAACAGGCTGCCGGTGACCGCCGTCGAGAAGTCGAGGATCCGATCGGAGGTCCCGGGCGGCTGGCCGACGAACATGTTGGTGAGCATCTGCTCGATCACTTCGGGGGTCGCGGCGTAGCCGATGAAGTAAGTGCCGAACTCGCCGGCGCCGGCTCGTCCGAACGGCATGTTGAGCCGCATGATCTGGCGCTGATCGCCGTTCTCGTCGACGATCGTGTTGAGCGTGAGATGCGAGTTGGCCGGCTTCTGCTCGTCCGGGAACTCGATGTCAGCCAGCTTCGTACGGCCGATCGCCCGCTCCTGCTGCTCGACCGGGAGCGCGTCCCACGCCGCCAGGTCGTGCAGGTACTTCTGCACGATCACGTAGCTTCCGTTCGCGAACCGCGGGTCCTCCGAGCCGATCAGCACCGCGTCGCTCGCGGCCGCTCCCTCGGGGTTCTCGGTGCCGTCGACGAAGCCGAGCAGGTCGCGCTCGTCGAACGACCTGAAGCCGTGGACCTCGTCGACGATCGCCGCGTGACCGCGCAGGCGGTCCGAGAGCCGCTGCGCGAGCTCGAAGCACAGGTCGAACCGGTGCGCGCGAATGTGGAACAGCAGGTCGCCCGGGGTCGCGGGCGCCCGGTGCCGGTCGCCGGCGAGCGTCTTGAACGGATGCAGCGCGGCCGGCCGCGGCTGCCCGAGCAGCCGGTCCCAGATCTCGGAGCCGATCCCGACCACGCATGTGAGCGCGCCCTCCGGGAGGCGGAAGCCGACCGACCGCTTCAGTCCGCTGACGTCGGACAGGAGGTCGCGGACGTCATCCTCGCTGCCCGGGTCGACGACCGCCGTCAGGAAGATCGCGGCCTCCGTGAGCGGCGCCAGAATCGCTTGTGGCTCGGCCGGGTCCATGTCCTTAATCGCTCGCGAGCTGGCCAGAGCTTATCCACCGACGGTCCGCCGGTTAGGGTGGGACTCGATGCCAGGCGGCGCGAGCGGTCCCCCGGTGCTCGACGGCGTGCGGGTGGTCGAGTTCTCACAGCTGATCGCCGCGCCGTTCTGTGGGTTGACGCTGCTCGATCTCGGCGCGGAGGTGATCAAGGTCGAGCCCCGTGGCGGCGACCCGCTGCGCGAGTTTCCTCCATACCTCGACGACGGCGAGAGCGCACAGTTCCGGGCGCTCAATCGTGGCAAGCGAAGCGTGGTCGCCGACCTCGCGACGTCCGCCGGGCGCGAGCTGGCGGCGAGGCTGATCGCCGCCGCCGACGTCGTGATCGAGAACCTCGGCGACTCGCGGCCGTTGCTCGGAACCTCCTACGAGGACGCGGCCGCGCGACGTCCGGCGCTCGTCTGGTGCGCGATCACGGGCTGGGGCGCGGACGCACCCGGGCGCGCGATCGACCCGAGCCTCCAGGCGGCGATGGGGCTGATCTCGATCACCGGCGAGGACGGGCGCGAGCCGGTCCGGATCCCGGTGCCGCTGGTCGACTTCATGACCGGGATGTACGCGGTCCAGTCGGTCCTCGTCGCGTTGTGGCGCGCCCGCACCGATGGGCGGGGAGGGTTCCTCGACTGCGCGATGGTCGACGCCGCCTCGACACTCGCGAGCACGAGCGGGCTGCTGGCGGCCGGCGGTCACCTGTCCCCGCGGCGGCTCGGGTCCGAGAGCTCGCTGGTCGTCCCCTCGGGGGTGTTCCCGACGAGCGACGGCCGCGACGTTCAGGTCGTGTGCGTGACCGAGCGGCACTGGCGCGGGCTCTGCGATGCGGTCGGCCACCCCGAATGGGTCGAGGACCCGCGGTCGAGCGTCAATTCCGCCCGGCTCGCGAACCGCGCGCTGATCCGCGAGCGGCTCGAGCCGGTGATCGCGTCGGACACGGCAGCATCCTGGGTCGAGCGGATCTCCGCGCACGGTGCGATCTGCGAGCTGGTGCGCGACATCGAAGAGGCGTGGACGGATGAGCGGCTGCGCGCCCGGGGGGTGGTCGCCGAGGTCGCCGGCTCGCCCGAGTGGGCGCGGCGGATGCCGGTCATCTCGCTTACGCATGTCCCCGCCGGCGTCGGGGACCTCAGGCTCCCGCGGGCGCCGGCGCTCGGCGCGGACACCGACGCCGTCGCTCGCGAGCTCGATCCGGACGAGCCGGCTCAGATGCCGCGGACGCCGACCTCGTAGAGATGCGCGAGCAGGTCCTTCGGGTCCTCGTACACGCGGAACGCCCCCGAGTAGATGAG
The DNA here is from genome assembly GCA_963788565.1 of uncultured Solirubrobacterales bacterium. Lineage (GTDB taxonomy): Bacteria > Actinomycetota > Thermoleophilia > Solirubrobacterales > Solirubrobacteraceae > Palsa-465. Next base: position 139,990 of record CAWBHJ010000009.1, read on the forward strand.
CTCCTCTCGCCCATAGCCGCCCGACAGCAGGCCGATTCCGAGCGCTCGCGCCCGCCTCGCTGCCAGCAGGTCCCAGACGCTGTCGCCGACCACGATGCTGTCGACGATGTCCGCGCCGATCCGCGCGGCGGCCGTCAGGAACAGGTCTGGATCGGGCTTCGCGTACCGGACCTGGTCGCGGGTCACGAGCGCCGTATCCGGCGGAAGCTCGAGCAGGTCGAGCGTCAGCCGCGCGTACCGCTCGGCGCCGCTCGTCGCGATCGCCCAACGGATGTCGTGATCGGTCAGCGCGCGCAGCAGATCGATCGCGCCGGGCAGCGGCCGCACGGTGTCGAACTGGCGCACGTACGCATCGGCGTGGAGCCGGGGAAGCATCGCGAGCGTCTCGGGGTCGAGCTCGGTGTCGAGCTCCTGGCTGAGCGCGTTGACGAACAGGCCGCCGCTCATCCCGATCCGCCGGTGGATCTTCCAGACGGGAAGGTTGATGCCGACCTCGGCGAGGGCCTCGCGCCAGGCGACGACGTGCTGGTAGACGCTGTCGACGAGGGTTCCGTCGAGGTCGAATAGCAGCGCCGGCTGGAGCTCGAGGGTCGACTGTGAGGGGACGCTGGTCATCGCTGATCGCCGACGGACAGCCAACCACATCGGCGTCGCCGACGTGGTGCAAACACCCAGCTGCGCAGCGCGACGTAGCGGCTGATCGTGGCGGCGGCGCTCGCGAGCACCAGCACCGCGACCTCGACCGCGGCCGGCGCGCGGGGCGCGAGTCCGTTCAGGACCCGCAGCGCCCCCTCGGTCAGGGCGAGCGCGAGTCCGAACACCAGAATCCCCGCCACGTGGTGGTGCACCAGCCGGCGGCGACCGCGGAAGCCGAACGTGTAGCGCCGGTTCGCGTGGGTGTTGGCGACCGCGGTCAGTGCGAGCGCGAGCGCGTTCGCGAGCGCCCCGCCGAGCGGGCCGCGCAGCAGCAGATAGAGCAGCGCATACGCGATCGTCGAGAGCACGCCGATCGTGAGGAAGCGGACGATCGGGAGCGCGAACAGGAGCCGCGTCACGCCGCGCAGGTCGGCGAGCGCCGTGCGGACGAGGTCGACGCGGGAGTCCGGGTCCTCGGTCCAGTCGACCGCGATCTCATGGATTCGCATCCCGCGGCGCTGCGCCCGGACGAGCAGCTCGGTGTCGAAGAACCATTCCTCGTCCTCGACTTCTGGGAGCAGCTGCCGGGCCGCGTCGGCGCGGATCGCCTTGAACCCGCACTGGGCGTCGGAGAAGCGCGCGCGCAGGGCCAGCCGCAGCAGCCGGTTGTACGTCCGCGAGATCAGCTCGCGCTTGCGGCTGCGCACGATCCGCGATCCCGGCGCGAGCCGGGTGCCGATCGCGACGTCGCTGTGTCCGGAAACGAGTGCCGCGATCAGCGGCAGCAGCGCGCGTAGATCGGTGGACAGGTCGACGTCCATGTAGCAGAGCACGTCCGCGTCGCTCGCCAACCAGGCGGCGCGGAGCGCCCGGCCGCGCCCCTTGAGCTCGAGGTGGATCGCGTCGACGCCGCTGAGAACGTGGCGCAGCTTCCGCGCGATCAGCCACGTGTCGTCGGTGCTCGCGTTGTCGGCGATCACGATCCGCCACGCGAACGGCAGGCTCGAATCGAGGAACCCGTGCAGCCGGCGGACCGAGCGCTCGAGCGTCGCCGCCTCGTTGTAGACGGGCACGACGATCTCGACGACCGGCCGCGCCGCGTGGGGTGCGCGTGCGGGCGCGGCCTCGGGCTCTCTGAGGGCTTCGACTGACATGGCCCGAGCCTGCCGCCGCGCTGTAAGGCAGACGTCCGCCGGCCCTATGAGTTACCTAAGTCCGCGAGTGATCCGGGTGGGGCTCGGCAACGTAGAGGTGCTCGAACAGAATCGACCGCGCTGGGGCGCACAATCGAGGAGGGCACATGCACCAGGAGGAGGAGCGGGCACAGATCGAGCGCGTGTTCGACGCACTCAACCGCCGAGCGTTCGACGAGCTCGACGAGATCTTCCACCCCGATTACGTCGATCACACGCCGATCGGAGATCTCAAGGGCGTGTCGGCGTTCAAGGACTACCTGCGGGGATGGATCGAAGCGTTCCCAGACGGCAGGTTCGAGGTCTCGAACATCATCGTCGAGGACGACATGGCCGCCTGGCAGCCTCGGTTTACCGGCACCAACACCGGCCCGCTGATGGGTATGCCCCCGACCGGGAGGCAGGTCGACGTGCTCGGCCTCCACATGGGGCGGATCGCCGAGGACGGCCGGCCGATCGAGCACTGGGTCGGCAACGACATGCTGCTGACGATGCAGCAGCTCGGGCTGGTGCCCGAGCCGACCGGCGCCCCCGCCGCCTAGGTGCTGCGATGGCGATCGGGGCGTATTTCCATCCGAATGGCATGACGCTCGCGCAGTTTGAGGAGACCCACAGGCGGCTGCAGGAGGCGGGCGCCGCGGAGCCGAGCGGCAGGCTGCACCATTCGCGCTTCGGCGAGGATGCCGATCCACCGGCTTTCGCAGACGGCGATCCCCTAGCGCGGCGCTTGACTCGCGCTTGGAGCGGGACTACCGTGGACGGCTAAGCCGCCGCCCACGCGGGGGCCCACGGGGAGAAGGCCAATGAGGATTGGGACGTGCGCGCTGAGCAGCCGAGCGATGTTTTCGGTGCTTTTGGCGACGCTGGGTGCGGTGGCCGGCGCGTCGGCCTCGCCGGCCCTCGCCGCGAGCGTGCCGTCCGCCGGAAGCGCTCCGCGGGTTGCCGCCTCCGCCGCGACGCACCGGGTGAGCGGGGCCGGCAAGGCCGCGCCGGCGCACAAGCCGGCGCCGGCGCTGAGCCCCGCGCACGGGACCGTGATCAAGCCTCCGGTGCCGCAGTCGAATCCCAATCACAAGGCCGAGCTCGGCGGCGTCGCGCATCTCGGGCCTCCGCACCCTGGCGCCGGGCGGCTGATCATTCCGCCGCCGTCGGCCGCCCACTCCCCGAAGCTCAGGCACTTCACCCCAAGCCTGTTCTACAGCTCGACTCAGCTCGACAACTTCAGCGCTCAGTGCGGGTTCGGCGTCAACGAGACGACGATCGCCCAAAGCACCGACAACCCAAATCTCGTCGTCGCAGGCGCCAACACCTACTACGACAACTCCGGCAACTGCCAGGACTCCCACGTGGGGGTCTATTACTCCTCGGACGGTGGCCAGCACTGGAAGTTCGAGGTGATGCCGGGCTTGATCGATCCGTTCTCGGGTGACCCCGAGGTGACCTACGATCCCGTGCGCCACGTGTTCTTGTTCGCGTTCGTCGAGGCCGAGCGCAACGTCTCCTCCGTGGGCCGAATCGGCGTCGAGGTGTCCTCCGATGGGGTGAACTGGTCGCGCAACACGACGCTCGACAGCAACAACGCCAGCGACAGCACCGATAAGCCGAGCATCACGGTCGACCAGAACCCGGGCAGCCCGCATTACGGGCGCGTGCTCGTGGCGTGGACGGAGTTCTTCGGCAACAACGCGCTGTATCAGACGGCCTTTACCGACGACGGCGGCGTCACCTGGCACGGAGGCAATGCGTCGGTCAACCAGACGAGCCACGAGTGCGGCAACGGCACTTCGGCTGCGTTCAATGCCAACGGCGAGGTGATGGTCGCGTGGGCCGACTGCTCGGGCGGCACCAACTCGATCTTTACGGAGCTCTCTACGGACGGCGGTACCACCTGGAGCACCGGCGTGGATCACCAGATCACGACCACCAGCCCGCTCGCGGGCGCCGAGGACCCCAACGCCGCCGACTGCTTGCTCAACAACGGTGGCTCGGCGTTCCGCTGCAACAGTTTCCCGAGCTTGGCCGGTGATCCCAACGGCTCCGATGCGGGAGGGACGGCGTTCATCGTCGTGTGGGCCGATGTGCGGTCGACGACGCAGAGCTCTCAGACCGCAAACGTCTCCCAGCTGATCGGCCTCTCCACGGTCGACGACGGATCGACGTGGAACGGCGGAAACGGGTTCGGCTTCCACTTCATGGCCTTCAACGACTTCGGCGACAAGTTCTTCCCCGCCGCGAGCTTCTCGCCGAACGGGCGCCTGACCGTGAGCTATTCGAGCCGAGAAGACGACTCAAGCTCGGGCAACCCCAACGGCAAGAGCTTCGACGAGCACCAGACGGAGGCCGCCAGTCTCACCAACCTGCGCAACAACTCGTACGTCAGCTACACGACCGACGGCACGCTTGGCGATCCCGGCAGCCTCGCGTTCATCGGCGACTACGCCGGCAACACCAGCCTCGACTCCAATTTCGACACGTTCCCGGTGTGGACCGACCTGCGCAACGGGTTCCCGTCGGCCCGCACCCAGGACCTCTGCTACGCGGACTGCATGACGTTCCTGAGCGCGGACAGACCGCTGTCGTTGTTCCGCACGGCCGGCTCGACCTTCGCCGACTTCTACGGCATCAGCATGGACCCGTCGACCGGGTCCGGGGCGGACTTCTGGAACGTGGTCGGTCTGCGGCCCGGCACCAGCTCGACGGACGACGACACGTTCCTCGCTCCCAACCGCTACTACAACTCCCCGCTCGCCAGCAGTGCGTTCGGAGCTGGGACGGTCGACTACACGGTGATCAACGGGAACGCCGGCCACGCGGCGAACACCGTCTACTTCCCGCAGGTCCACAGCTTCTCCACCGTCGGAGGGTCCTACTCGCTCGAGTGGGACGCCGGCCACATCGTCCTCGGCGCCGCGGCCGCCGACAGCATGGGCAGCTCGAATGTGGCCCGGGTCTACGACACGTTCCTCTCGACAGGCACAACGTACTTCTTCGGCCTTCGTCCCTCGGCGGGTAACACCTCGACCTACAACCTGCTGGTGCACTCTGCGGGCAGCGGCAGCTATCAAGCCAGGGCTGCCGCGGTGGCGAGCTCCGTTGCCAGCACCGCCGGCGACCCCGCGTTCACGCAGTACGCCACCGGCGCAGACCCGGGCCAGTTCGACGGCGTGGTGGTGCTCAACAACAACAGCGGCTCGGGCAGCTACAACCTGTATCGCGATACGGTCGCGCCGTCCGGGACGGTCAGGATCGACGGCGGCGATCGCTCGACGAGCGAGCACCAAGCTGAAGCTGGTGCTCGCGGCGACCAACCCGACGGCGGGCGACCCCGTCTCGGACATGGAGATCTCCATCGACGGTGGTTCGTTCGGCCCGTTCCAGCCCTTCTCATCGACCACCACGGTCAATATCGCGGCGACCGAGGGATCGCACACCATCGCCGTGAAGTACCGCAACGGCGCGGGGGCGGTCGGGCCGGCGGCTACCAGCTCGATCTACCTGGTCCAGACTCCGCCGACGGTCACCGACGTGAGCCCCCGGGCCGGCTCGACCGCGGGCGGCAACACCGTGACACTGACCGGCACCCACTTCGCGCCCGGCGCGACCGTGCAGTTCTCGAATTCCGCGACCTCCTCGTCGGTGACGTTCGTGTCGGGAACGCAGCTGAAGGTCGTCGCGCCGCCGCACGCCGCCGGGACGATCAACGTGATCGTGACAACGCCCGCGGGGACGAGCCCGGGCAAGAACACCGACCTGTACGCGTATGGCGCACCGACGATCACAAGCGTGAAGCCGGACGCCGGCTCCACGGCGGGCGGGAACACGGTGACGATCAACGGCGGCGGCTTCGTGCCCGGGGCGACGGTGAAGTTCGGCAGCTCTCCGGCCGCCTCGGTGTCGTTCGGGGCGGGCACGCAGCTGACGGCCGTCGCGCCGGCCCACACGACCGCGGTGGTGGACGTATCCGTCACCACGCCCGCCGGGACCACGGCCACCACGAACGGCGATCTCTACGGCTTCGGCGCTCCGATGGTGACGTCGTTTAGCCCTGGAGCGGCGCCGACCGGCAGCGTTGTGACACTCAACGGCCAGACATTCGTACCGGATGCCACCGTGACATTCGGTGGGATTCCCTCGCCGTCAGTCACGTTCGTGTCCCACGCGCAGCTTCAGGCCGTCGTACCCGATGGCGCGACCCCGGGCCAGATCACGGTCAAGACCCCGGCGGGTAGCGGCTCGAGCTCCGCGAGCTTCACGCCAAACCTGTCGATCACCGGGCTCAGCCCTTCGTTTGGACCGGCCGGGACCGTCGTGACGATCACCGGGGTCGGATTCGACAGCAGCTCGACCGTGAAGTTCAACGGAACGCCCGCGACAAGCGTGACCCACGTCTCCTCCACGCAGCTGAAGGCCACCGCCCCAGCCGGCGGGACCACCGGGCCGATCGCCGTCGCGAACAGCACCGCGCCCACCGGGCCGGTGCGGAGCGCGATCTACTACGCGTACGGGCAGCCGACCGTGACGTCGTTCAGCCCGATCTCCGGAATCACCGGATCGCCCGTGACGGTCAACGGCACGAACTTCGTGCCCGGCGCGACCGTCAGGTTCGCCGGAGTCGCGTCGCCGTCGGTCGCCTTCGTGTCCACGACTCAGCTCAAGGCTGTGGTGCCGAACGGCGCCGTCACGGGCCGAGTCGCTGTCACGACGCCGGCCGGCTCCAACGGGAGCGCGGCCAGCTTCACGCCAACCCTGTCGGTCACCTCTTTCAGCCCCGCGAGCGGCCCCGCCGGGACGGTCGTGACGATCAACGGGGTCGGGTTCAACGCGGGCTCGACGGTCAAGTTCCACGGGACCAGTGCCACGGCCGTCACGTTCGTCTCCTCGTCGCAGCTCAAGGCGACGGTCCCCTCGGCGGCGACCACGGGCCCGATCACCGTGACCAACGCTGCGGCCCCGACCGGGACGGTCGGCAGCGCGACGAACTACACGAAGACCTAGCCACCGTCCGGGGCGCGGCCATGGGTCGGCCGTTAAGATCCGGCGCAGCGATGTGCGCGCTCACACGCGACGATGGGGAGGTCCCCGGGGCGATGACAATCGAGCAAGCGGTCCGCTTCGCGGACGCGTATGTCGACGCCTATAACGGCCGCGATCTCGAGGGGATGCTGTCGCTGATGGACGAGACCATCGTCAGCTATCCGTCCCGGCTGTTCGGGCCGCGCCAGGACATCGGGTATGAAGGCGTGCGCGCCTGGTGGCAGGCGATGATCGACCGCGACCAGTGGTACAAGGTCGCGATCCGGGACGTCCGCGTCGTCGGGGAAGACCGGATCGCGGCGGTGGGTGACATCTACGACGCCGGCGAGCCGATCAGCTCGTGGGGCGTCGTGTTCAGGGTCCGCGACGGGCTGATCGTCGAGTCGCGGTCGTACTTGAGCGACGCGGAGCTGCTCGAGGAGCTCGGACTGCTCGGGTAGGCGCTCGTTACGACGCGACGGGCGAGGCCGACGCGACGCCGGCCTGGCGTTCCGCCTGGCGCTCGGGGCTGATCACGACGACGTTCCACGCGAGGCCGAGGCGGCGCATCGCCCGGATCACCCAGCCCGTCGGATCCAGCGCTGCCTCCCAGCCGCGCAAGCCATGGAACGCGGACCGCGCGAACGCGTGGTGGTTGTGGTGCCACGCCTCACCGAGCGAGAACAGCGCGAGCCAGGGGACGTTCGTCGAGTGGTCGTCGAGCGCGAACCGGCGTCGGCCGAAGAAGTGGCAGACGCTGTTGATCGACCACGTGACGTGGTGAATCCAGGCGACCCGGACGAAGCCGCCCCAGACGAGCCCGGTGAGTGCACCGAGCCAGGTTCCGGTCAGCGCCAGTCCGAGCGCGGCGGGCACGACGAATGTCGCCAGCGCCACCAGGTGGTAGCGACGGTGGAGCCAGCGCATGAATGGGTCCTCGACGAGCTCCGGCGCGTACTTGCGGGCGTCGGCCGCTCCCTGCGTCGTCCACAGCCATCCGACGTGGGCGTGCCACAGGCCGCGCACCGCGCCGCGGACGCCGGCGCCGTAACCGGCGTGAGGACTGTGGGGGTCGCCCTCCTCGTCGGTGTGCGCGTGGTGCTTACGGTGGTCGGCGACCCAGTCCCCCGGCGACCCCTGGACTGCGAGCGCTCCGGCGAGCGCGAGCGCGCGCTCGAGCGTCCGGTGCGTGGCGAACGCTCGGTGGGTAAGCAGCCGGTGGTAGCCGACCGTGATCCCGAAACCGGTGATCACGTACATCGTCAGCGCGATCGCGACGTCGGCCGGGCCCAGCAGGCTCCCCCACAGCAGCGGCACCGCGATCGCGATCGCCAGCGGCGGTAGGAACACCGCGGTGAGGTTGACGTTTCGCTCCAAGCGGGTGATGACCTCAACGCTAGGCAACAAAAGCGCGCAGTTCTTCGCGTCTGTTGCGTGGTATGTCGCGATTTTTTATGCTGGAGAGATAAGACCGGTGCTTCATCCGCTGGCAGCTGCGGCGATCGAGCCGGAGCTGGCGCAGCTCTCGGAGGAGATCGTGGCCGCGATCCAGCGGGAGGTACCGCAATATTCGCGGCCGCTCCGGGGCGAGTTCGGCCGCGGGATCCGGACCGGGGTGGAGCAGGCGCTGCGGCGGTTCCTCGCCGAGGGCGGAGTCGGTGAGCAGGACTCGACGGGGATCTACAACGCGCTCGGCCGCGGCGAGCACCGTGCCGGGCGCAGCCTCGACGCGCTCCAAGCCGCCTACCGTGTCGGCGCGCGCGTCGCGTGGCGCCGGGCCAGCCGGCTGGCGGCGGACGCCGGCGTCGCGGTCGAGGCCCAGCACGAGCTCGCCGAGACGATCTTCGCCTACATCGACCAGCTCGCCGCGGAGTCGGTCGAGGGCTACGCCGAGGCGCAGGCGGCCGAGGCCGGAAGCCTCCAGCGGCGCCGCGAGGAGCTGCTGAAGCTGCTGCTGGCGCAGCCGCCGCCGGCACCGCCGGCGATCCAGCAGGCCGCGGCGCAGGCCGGCTGGAGGGTGCCGGGGCGCGTGGCGATGGTTGCTCTGCCGGGGCATGCCGCCGCGCGGGTCGCGCGGCGCCTGAGCGGCGAAGTCCTATACGCCGCGGATGCGGGCCAGGGGCGGATCGCGGTGCCGGACCCGACCGTCGCCGCCGAGGAGCTCTCGGCCGCCGCCGCTCGATATCGGGCGCCGGTCGGCCTCGGGCCGACGGTTGCGGTGTCCGACGCCGCGCTGTCGTGGCGGTGGGCCGAGCTCGCGGCGCGGGGCGCGGCCGCCGGGGTCGTCGTCGAGGCCGAGGACCAGCTGCCGACGCTGCTACTCGCCGAGTCCCCGGACATCGTCGCGGCGCTCCGGCATCGATCGCTCGCGCCGCTGCGCGACGAGACGGAGGCGAGCCGCGCTCGGCTCGAGTCGACGCTGCGAGCGTGGCTGAGACACCGGGGCGCGCAGGGGGCGGTCGCGGCCGAGCTCGGCGTTCATCCTCAGACGGTCCGTTACCGCATGGGCCGGCTGCGGGAGCTGTTCGGCGCCGATCTCGACGACCCCGAGGCGCGGTTCGCGCTCGAGGTCGCGCTCCGCGCAAGCTAGCGCCGCTCGGATCCGATCCCGACGACCAGCCGCCGTGGTATGACACCCGGATGGGGCATCCCGAGACAGCCGGCGCCCCGGACGCCGACCGCGAGAAGCGGGTAGCCGCCGAGGCCGCCGCGGGCCTCGTCGAGGACGGCATGATCGTCGGGCTCGGCACCGGGTCGACCGTGGCCTATCTGCTCGCGCCGCTCGCTGACCGCGAGCTCGACATCCGCTGCGTGGCGACCTCGCCCGAGACCGCGGAGGAGGGCAGTCGGTTGGGGCTCGAGATCGTCAGCTTCGAGGGCACCGGCGCACCCTCCCGGCTCGACATCGCGATCGACGGCGCCGACCAGGTGGCACCGTCGGGCTGGGTGGTGAAGGGTGGGGGCGGGGCCCACACGCGCGAGAAGGCCGTCGCCGCCGCGGCGGACCGGTTCGTCGTGATCGTCTCGTCTAACAAGATCGTCGGCCGGCTGACGCCCCCGATCCCGCTCGAGCTCGCCGAGTTCGGGCTCGCCGGCACGCTTGCGCGGCTCGAGCACGTCCGGCTCCGAGATGCGCCGCTGAGCCCGGATCGCGGCGTGATCGCGGACTACCTGGCGCCGTTCGAGGACCCGGAGGTCCTATCCGCGGAGCTGTCCGCGGCGGTCGGCGTGGTCGAGCACGGCCTGTTCCCCGGCTCGATGGTCGCCGACGTGCTCGTCGGGCGGGGCGACGACGTCGAGCACAGGGTCGTGTCCTGAGGCCCGAGCGCCCCCGCGGACCGGGTAGGGTCGAGCGACCTCGAAATCGCTTATTTACGTGATCAAGGCTTCCGACGTGATCATGGCCATGGGCGACTGATCACCACCACTTCCCCTCCCGGGCGGCGCTGGTGCCACCGGTCCGATCGAGTGCGTCGAGTGCCGCCATGTCCTCGTCGGTGAGGGCGAAGTCGAAGATCTGACCGTTCTCCTCGATCCGCTCGCGGTGGGTCGATTTGGGGATCACCGGAACGTCGTGCTGCACGCACCAGCGCAGCAGCACCTGCGCCGGCGTGCGCCCGAGGCGCTGCGCGATCGACGTGACGGCCGGGTCGGAGAGGTGGCGGCCGGTTCCGAGCGTGCTGTAGGCGACGAGCGCGACGTCGCTTCGATCGGCCGTCTCGAGCAGCCCGCGCCGGTATTCGAATGGGCTGAACTGGACCTGGTCGACGACGGGTCGCGCCGTCGCCGTCTCGATCACCCGCTCGAGCTCGCCTCCCGAGAAATTCGAGACGCCGATCGACCGCGCGTAGCCGAGCTCGCGCGCCCGCTCCATTCCGGGCCACGCCCAGGTCGGGCCTCCCTGCGGCCAGTGGATGATGTAGAGGTCGACGTGGTCGACGCCGAGACGGCCGAGGCTCCGCTCGGCCTCGGCGGCCGGGTCCTTGCGGGCGGGATAGAACTTCGTGGTGATGAACACCTCCTCGCGCGGGACGCCGCTCTCGCGCAGCCCCTGGCCGACACTCTCCTCGTTCCCATAGGCCTGGGCGGTGTCGATGTGGCGGTAGCCGAACTCGAGCGCCGACCGTACGGCGTTCACGCACTCGGGGCCGTTCGGCACCTGCCAGACGCCGAGGCCGAGCATCGGCATCTCGGTTCCGTCGGCCAGCAGTCGCGTCCGGCCACCAGCAATCTCTCTTTCGGCCACGAGGATCTCCTTCGGTCGCGTTTCTCTAATCAGTAGCAGCGACCGGCTGCCTGCTCGAGCACGCGGCGCACGACCGGCACGTGTACGGGCTCGACTCCGGCCCATACCGTGCGGGCCAGCGCGTTGTCGTGCTCCACGAAGGTGCAGAACAGCAGCGCTCCCCGACGGCGCTCGAGCAGCAGCTCGCCGGGCATCCCGATCCGTGAGCCGGCCCCCAGCAGGACGAACTCGGGGTCACTTTGCCGCACCTGCCAGCCGAGCACGCCGTCCCGGCCGAGCATCAGCCCGATCGAGGACCATCCGGACAGGAGCTGGCTGCGGACGGCGAGCGGCGCCTGCTCGAGGATCGCGCGGATCCATTGCTCGGCCGTGCGCTCCTCGGCGGCCGGGTTGTCGACCACGAACGCGTCCGCGTAGTCGATGCGCGAGAGCGTGCTGCGGGCTCGGGCGTCGAGCGGGACGGCGATCTGCCGTACACGCCCGGGCGCTGGTGAGGACCGCTCGATGTCCTTGATCAGCCGGGGGTAGATGATCAGGTGCCGGAACGGCCTGATCGCGGCCATGTACGCGTTCCCGAGCGCACCATTCGGCTTGACGAGCACGGCCATCTGGCCGCGGCGCCCGCCTTCCCGGTCCTCTACCACGCCGATGTGGAGAACTCCGTGCATCGTCTCGTTGGCGGTCTCGGCTGCCCACTCGTCGTCGAGGAGGTAAAGCGAGCTGAACGGGAGATCGTCGAACGCGGGGCCGGGTAGGTCGCGGAGGTCCGCCGGCAGCCGCTCGCGCAGCGTTGCCACCCTGGCGCCCACCCCCGACCCGCTGCGATCCCAGCCGAGCAGCGCGCCGAGCTTCCACCGCAGCGCGAACAGGGCGCGCACCGCGGTCGACGAGCTGCGCGAGGGATTGAACGACGCGAGCGTGCGCGCGACCAGGGCAAGCTCTTCGCCGTTGCGCGGGGCCCGCAGCTCCCACACGTCCTCGAGTCGGAAGTCGCGGGTGAGCTCGTGGATCCGCCATGGGTGGGAGCTGTGCGCGCTTTCGGGAAGTCGCATTGGATCCTCCGATCCTTCGGCGATTTCGACATACATACATGCGTGTATGTCTCCGGGCGACAGTAACATACATCCGCGTATGGAAATGACCTCGAGCCGGCCGACCCAGGCCGAGCGGAGCGCCCGGACGCGCAGCGCGCTGCTCGAGTCGGCTGCCCGCGGGCTGTCTCGCTATGGGTACGGGAACCTCGTGCTCGAGCACGTGGCCCGCGAGGCCGGCTACACGCGCGGTGCCCTCTACCACCAGTTCAAGGACAAGGAGGAGCTCGCGCTCGCAGTCCTCGAGTGGACCGACGAGACGTGGCAGCGCGAGGTCGGGGCGCCGGCCGCGCGTGAGACGGACCCGGTCGCGGCGCTGCTCGCGATGGCGCGCGGACATGCCGTTCTGTGCCGTCGCGAGATCGCGCGGGTGGCGATGGCGCTGCGGGTCGAGTTCAGCGGCCGCGACCATCCGATCGGTCGGGAGCTGGAGCGGGTTCAGGCGGGCCTGGTCAAGCGCCTGGTGCGGCTGATCAACGCGGGCCGAAGGGACGGGTCGATCCCGCCGGGTCCGCCCGCGAAGGCGCTCGCGCTCGCGATCACCGGTGGTCTGGAGGGCGCGGTGATCACGCTGGCCGGTCAGGCGCCGCACGACGAGCTGCTGGCGGAGCGCGTCGTCGCCGGCGTGCTCGGCCTGACGCCGCGCCACCCCGGCAAGACGCGGTAACACGGCGTTCGCAGCCCCACCGGCCGGAAGCTGCCACGATGGAAACGTGAGCACGCTGCGGCAGACGCCCCGCTGGATCTCCCTCGACGGCGCCGTAAACGCACGCGCCGTCGTCCCGGGCGTATTGCTCCGCTCCGACAACCTGCAGGCGCTCACTCCGGGAGACGTGAGCTCTCTGGTGGACGACCATAAGGTCGAGCTGGTGCTGGATCTGCGGACCGATGTCGAGGTCGAGCTCGAGGGGCCAGGGCCGCTCACGGCCGAGCCGCGCGTTCGGATCGAGTACCGCTCGCTGTACCCCGATTCGGGGGGCAACACCGATCTCGATATCGAGACCGTCCGGCCTTGGGGACGGTTTCACGAGAACGATGTCGACGACGAGCCTCCGACCGTGCGCGCGTACATGAGCTACCTGCGCCGCCGCCCCGACTCGATCGTGGGCTCGATCCGCTCGATCGCCCGGGCGAGCGGCGCGGCACTGGTCAACTGCGCCGCCGGGAAGGACCGCACCGGAGTGGTGGTGGCGCTCGCGCTCGAGGCGGCGGGCCGCGACCGCGACCGGATCGTGGCCGACTACCTCGCGAGCGGCGAGCGGATCGAGGCGATCATGGCCCGGCTGCTCAGCTCGCCAACGTACAGGGCCGAGCTCGAGGGTCACGCTCCGAGCGACCACGCGCCGCTACCAGAGACGATGGACCGGTTCTTCGAGCTCGTGGATGACCGCCTCGGCGGAGCCGTCGCCTGGCTGACCGCGAACGGCCTCGAGGCCGCCGACCTCGAGCTGCTCCGGCGCCGGCTCGCGCCGGCGATTGCGTCAGGCGGCCCGGATCCCGGAGGCCGAGCTCGCGACGCTGGCCTGGAGCCGGACGAGCTCGACTCGCAGCTGCTCGAGCAGCGGCGATCCGCCTAGGGCTCCCTCGAGCATCCCCAAGCAGCGCTGGTAGTGGTGGAGCCGGCGGGGGCGCAGCAGCGACGGGTCCGGCTGCTCACCCCGGCGCGTGCACCGGGCGATCGCCAGCCGCAGCTCCCGAACCTTCGAAACCTTGTCCGCCGCGAAGATCATCTGAGCGTCCGTGCCGGCCGCGGCGACCTGCCGGCGCAGCGCCGCTTTGCGCTCGCGGTAGCGCTGGATCGTCTCGTCCTCGCTGACCGCCACTACCAGCCCCGCGACCGTCCCGCCGAAGCGGTCCCGGAGCTCGGACGGGTCAGCGTCGCACTTCTCGATCGCGTCGTGGAGGATCCCGGCGGCGACGACGTCGTCGCGCGCGCCCACGCCGAACAGAAGCACGCCGACCTCGAGTGGATGCTCGATGAACGGGGCGCGACCGAAGCTCCGGCGCTGGCCCGCGTGCTGCTGCTGCCCGTACGCGATCGCGGCGCGCGCCTTGGGCGAGCGCGCTATCAGATCGGGTAGGCGCTGTCTACCTGTCAAGGATCGACAGAGTAACCGCCAACCGCCCAAATTGGCGTTTAAATCATACGGATGTATGAGGTCGCCGAGGGGTCAAGCAGCGCGCGGCAGGAAGACCGGCTCGTCGTCGCCCTCGATCGCCTGCTCCGGGAGCAGCGACCCGACGATCTCGGCGAGCCGGCGACTGTAGAAGAAGTGGCCGCCGGTGGGATCCACGACCGCCGTGCAGGTGGGGATCGCGCCGGCCAGCGCGAACGCGTGGGACAGCGGGACGAGCCGGTCGGTGCGGCCGTGCCAGATGGTGACCGGGACCTCGAGCTGCCCCGGTTCGAATCCCCAGTGGCTGCGGCAGACGAGGTAGTCGTCGATCATCGCCTGTGATGAGGTTTGACGCTTGAGGCGCAGCGCGCGCAGGCACGTGCCGGCGACGATAGGGCCGCCGCGGGGCATGCCGAATGCCGCGAGTGGGACCCGGTAGCGGAGGCTCGAGCGCGACCCGGCACCGATCGCCGGGCCCAGCGGGCTCACTGCTGCGAGCGACACGATCCGGCCCCCCAGTGCCCAGCCGCAGGCGAGTGCATACGGAGCGCCGGCCGAGACGCCGACGACCGAGAAGCGGTGGTGCCCGAGCGCGGTCATCACGTGCCCGAGGTCGAGCGCGAAGTCGGCGACGGTGCGGCCGGGACACCGGTCCGATCCGCCGAACCCGGGCCGGTTGACGACCAGGTAGCGGATCGCCAGCTCCTCGATCGCGGTGTCGAGCCCTGGCGTTCGCCACCTCGGGGAGCCGATCGCGCCGTGGCAGTACACGACCGGGAATCCGTCCTCAGGACCGGCAGCCACGAAAGTGAGCGACCGTCCGTCCGGCAGGCGGACGGCACCAGGCCCTGGGATGACGTTGGGCAGCTGGCTCAATTTCCCTGCAAATCAGCATATGGACGAGCCACGACGCCCGTGTGACCAAGGCGTTGTCTAGCCGAGCTGATCGAGCAGGCGCTCCAGCGCCTCGACGAACTCGACCGGATGCTCGAGCTGGGGGACGTGCGCCGCGTCGTCGAGGATCTCGACCGCGATGTCGTGACGGATCTGGCGAAGCCGCTGGAGCGTGGCGATCGGGACGACCCGGTCGTGGGCGCCCCAGATCACCCCGACCGGGGCCTCCACGTGTTCGAGCACCGGCGAAAGGTCGCTGCTCAGCAGCGTCTCGACCGCGGCGCCGATCCGCGTCGACCCGCGTGAGGCCTCAAGCATGATCCGGGCGTCGCTCGCCGACAGCCGCCGAGGTTCCGCGATTGCGCCGAACAGCAACACGCTGCGGGCGGTCGGGCTCGCTGCCAGCGGCACGCCGATCTCGCGCCGGAGCGTCGTGAGCGGGCCGAGAAGCGCGCCGGCGACGTCGGCGAGCGCGGGTTTCGGGGCCGTGAACCCGGCCGGCGCACTGAGCACCAGCCGCCGGATCAGGTCGGGCCTGAGCGCCGCGAGCTCAACGGCGACCGCCCCCCCGAGCGAGTTCCCAACCAGGTCGAACCGCCCGCCGGCCTGTTCCGCGAGCGGCTCCGCCAGCGCCGCCGCGGTGGTCTCAAGATCGAACCCGGGACCCGCCGGCGCCGACTCTCCGAACCCGGGGAGATCGGGAGCGATCACCAGCCGGCGGGGGGCCAGCAGCGGCGTCACGTGCCGCCACACGATCCGGCTCGCGCCGACCCCGTGGAACAGGACGAGCGGCTCGCCGCTGCCGCTAACGTCGATCGCGATCATCTGCGGCCACACGCTAGTGGTAGCCAAGTCGTTTCACCGTTCGGTAACACGGACCCGCCGGACGAGACCCGACAATGTTGACCGTGAGGAGTACGGCCGCCGCGCGGGAAATTGCTCGCGGCCGACTTGTCGTCTGTGACGTCGCGTTGTTCTACGCCGAGCGGAGCGGCGGCATCCGGACATACCTCAACGAGAAGGCGCGGTTCGCCGCCGCCAGCGGGGCGTTCGAGCACCACCTCGTGGTCCCTGGCAAGCGCGAGCGTCACAGCCCAGGACGGCACGAGCTGCGGTCGCTGCAGCTCGCTGCCTCGAACGGGTACCGGATCCCGCTCGGGAGCCGGGCGGTCAGGGAGACCCTCAAGGAGGTCAGACCCGACGTCGTGATCCTCCACGACCCGTTCTGGCGCCCGCTCAGCGTCACGCGCGAGAGCCACCGGCTCGGCGCCGCGGTCGTCGCCGTCCACCATGCCTCGCCGGCGCTCCACGCGGCTGGGATCCCGGGACCGGACGCGATCTACCTGCCGACCCTGCGGCGGATCTATCAGCACGCGTACGAGCACGTCGACGCGGTGATGTCGACCGTCGACACGAAGGCCGACTCGGGCCGATCGGCCAGCATCAAGCTCCGGTTCGGTGTGCACCCGGCGTTCCGCCCGGGCCCCGCGGTCCGCGGCGACCACCTGCTCTACGTCGGCCGGATCGCGCTCGAGAAGCGGATCGCCGACATCCTCGAGGCGATGGCGCTCGCGGGCTGGGGGAGGCCCCTGCGGATCGTCGGCGACGGCCCCGCGCGCCCCATCATCGAGGCGCGGGCACGCAAGCTGGGGATCGGTCACCTCGTCGAGCTGCGGCCGTTCGTCGCCGATCGCGGCAGCCTCGCGCGGCTGTACCGCGAAGCGGCGTGTGTGGTCGCGCCCGGCCCGCACGAGACGTTCGGCCTGGCGGTGCTCGAGGCCGCAGCCAGCGGCGCGCGCGTGGTTGCGTGCTCGTCGACGCCGGCGGCGTCGCTGGCCGGGGAGATCGTGACGACGTTCACGGCCAAAGATCCGGACGATCTCGTCCGCGCGGTCAACGGGGCGCTCGCATCGCCGCCCGACCCGGGTGCTGCCGCCGCGCTCGGCGACGAGATGAGCTGGAAGCGCGTGTTCGAATCCGAGCTGACCGACTACCGGCGCCTTTGCCGGTAAGCCGCACCGTCGGGCGCAAGCGGGTCGCACGCCTGCGAGCGGCAGCCCACCAGACGCTCGCCGGGAACTGGCGGGAGGGGAGCCTCGCCGACGGCACGACCTACGGGTACACGTGCCCGGCGCCGCCCCGCTACCGGCACCAGTGGTACTGGGACTCCTGCTTCCACGCGATCGTGTGGCGCCACTTCCGCCCCGCAAGGGCGCGCGAGGAGCTGCGAACGCTCGTACGCGCTGGGCGGCTCGACGGGTTCATTCCGCACACCGCGTTCTGGCACGACGGCCCCGGCTGGCGCCGTGCGCCGTTCTACGCGACCCATTCGGTCCGGGGAGATCGCGCCACCGCGCACATCCAAACGCCGATGCTCGCGCTCGCGTGGGAGCTCGTCGCCGAGCACTCGGATGACGATCCCGGCTTTGCGACCGAGGCGCTCGACGCGCTGCGGCTCCACTACGACTGGCTCGCGCGCCACCGAGATCCGGACGGCGACGGACTGATCTCGATCATCCACCCCGACGAATCCGGGCTCGACGACTCGCCCAAGTACGACCCGGTGTTCGGATGGATGAGCCACTACCTCCCGGGCTACTTCTGGCTGGTCGAGCGCTCGCGGCGTCTGGGGTACGACTCGCGCGCGATCATCGCGCGCTACGACGAGCACGTGGAGGACGTGCTCGTCAACGTGTTCTACGCCCTGTCGCTGCGCTCGCTGGCCCGGCTGACCGGCGAGCAGACGTACGCCGACCGGGCGGCGCGGACCGAGCAGGCGCTGGTCGACCTCTGCTGGGACGAGGAGCGGGGCCTGTTCTTCGACCTCGCGGGGCGCGAGCACTCTCCGCTGCGGGTCTCGACCTGGTCCTCGCTCGCGCCGCTGGCGCTGCCGACGCTGCCCGAGGAGATCGCGCGCCGGCTGATCGAGGACCAGCTGCTTCACCCGCTGCGCTACCGCGCGCGCTACGGGATCCCGTCGGTGTCGATGGAGGAGCACAGCTTCCAGGCCGGCTGGCACCTGTTCCGCTGCTGGCGGGGGCCGGCTTGGATCAACACCGTGTGGCTGCTGGTGCCCGCGCTCCGACGCTTCGGGTACGACCGCGAGGCCGACCGGATCGTCTCCTCGTGCGTCGAGCTGGTCGAGCGCCACGGCTTCCGCGAGTACTACAACCCGCTCAACGGCGAGGGCCTCGCGGCGCGCCGGTTCGGCTGGTCGACGCTGCTCGTCGACCTGCTCCCGGCGGTCGCCGACCGCGGCACCGACTCGGGCGACACGCCGTTCCTCGGGAGCATCCCGAACGAGCTGTGGTCGATGAGCACCGAGGCCGCCGCGGAGACCCGGCGCCGCCTGATCCGCCACGCGCCGGTCGCGCGGATGTGGTGGCGCTAGCGCTCGCGGCGCAGGAGCATCAGCGCGCGTCCGTCGAGGGTGAGCTCGTCGGCTGGCCCGACCGCCGCCGAGCCGGCGCCCTCGGAGGTGTCGACAACGACCTCGAAGCGCGCCGCTCGAAGGGCCGGCACCGTGAACGCGAGCGGCTCCCACCACCCGTTCACAAGCAGCACGATTCCGCCGCCGGCGCCGGTCGCGCACACTGCGCGAGCGGCCGGGTCCGACCAGTCGGCGTCGCCCATCGGCACGCCGTCGGGTCGCAGCCATTCGATCTCGTCCTCTTTGAAGAACCGCCGCCGGTGCAGCACGGGGCTCTCGTGGCGCAGCCGGCACAGCGAGGAGACGAACTCGGTGAGGTCCTGCTCGCCGCCCGTGAGCGACCAATCGACCCAGCTCGTCGGGTTGTCCTGGCAGTAGGCGTTGTTGTTGCCGCCCTGCGTCCGGCCGAGCTCGTCGCCGGCGAGGATCAGCGGCACGCCCTCGGAGGCGAGCAGCGTCGCGAGTAGGTTGCGCCGCTGGCGGACCCGAAGACCGAGCACCTCGACGTCGACCGTGGGACCTTCGACGCCGCAGTTCCAGCTGCGGTTGTCGTCGGTGCCATCGCGGTTGCCCTCGCCGTTGGCCTCATTGTGCTTGACGTTGTAAGAGACAAGATCCGCGAGCGTGAAGCCGTCATGGACGGTGACGAGATTGATCGAGGCGCTCGGGCGCCGGCCCGTTCCGTATAGATCCGCCGAACCGGTGATGCGTGTCACGAAGTCCGCAAGCGTCCCGTCGGTCGCCCGCCAGAAGTCGCGGACCGTGTCGCGGTAGCGGCCATTCCACTCGCTCCACCCGGGCGGGAAGTCGCCGAGCTCGTACCCGCCGTTGCCGATGTCCCACGGTTCGGCGATCAGCTTCGCCCCTGCGAGCACCGGGTCCTGGCCGATCGCCTCGAGGAACGCGCCGTGGGGATCGAAATCGCGGTCGCCGCGCCCGAGCGTCGCCGCGAGATCGAAGCGGAAGCCGTCGACGTGCATCTCCTGGACCCAGTAGCGAAGCGAGTCCATGATCAAGCGCAGCACCTGGGTCCCGTGGGCGTCGAGCGTGTTGCCGGTGCCGGTGTCGTCGACGTACCGGCGGCGGTCGTCCTGGAGCCGGTAGTAGGCGTCGTTGTCGAGGCCGCGGAAGCTCAGCGTCGGCCCCCGCTCGTCGCCCTCGGCGGTGTGGTTGTAGACGACGTCGAGGATCACCTCGAGGCCGGCGGCGTGGAGGCCCTTGACCATCGCCTTGAAGTCCGCGACCGAGCCGTACTCGTTGTGCGGCGCGAAGTATCCGATCGACTGGTAGCCCCAGTAGTTCCGCAGGCCGCGAGCGATCAGCGCCTGGTCGTGGACGAACTGGTGGACCGGCAGCAGCTCGACCGCGGTCACGCCGAGGCGCTGCAGATGGGCGATCACGGCGGGGTGCGCGAGCCCGCGAAACGTGCCGCGGAGCTCCTCGGGCACCTCGGGGTGGAGCTTCGTGTAGCCCTTCACATGGAGCTCGTAGAAGATCGAGTCCTCGAGCGTGCGCTCGGGCGGCCGGTCGCCTTCCCAATCGAACCCCGTCCCGCATACGACCGAGCGTGGGACGAACGGCGCCGAGTCGGCCGGGTCCTCGCCCTGTAGCGCAGGATTCCACTGCACCCCGCCCTCGATCGCGCGCGCGTACGGATCGAGCAGCAGCTTCGCGGGATTGCACCGCACCCCGGCGTCGGGATCCCACGGCCCGTGGACGCGGAAGCCGTAACGGGCGCCGGCGCCGATCCCGTCGACGTGGCCGCGCCACACGTAACCCTCGTCGAGCTCGAGCGGCTTGCGGGTCTCGCGCCCCTCGTCGTCGAACAGGCACACCTCGACGGCGTCGGCAACCCCGCTGAACACGGCGAAGCCGACGCCGTCGCCGTCGACGTGCGCGCCGAGCGGGATCCGTGTCACGAGGCGGTCTCCTCCCGGCGGGCCGCCTCGCGCCGCGCCGAGAGCCGGATAATCATGTCGGCCACCAGTCCCGTCCAGCCGGTCTGGTGCGATGCGCCCAGCCCGCGGCCGTCGTCGCCGTCGAAGTACTCGTGGAACAGGAGCGCGTCGTGCCAGGCCGGATCGGGATCGGCGCGGTCGCCGAACACGGGGCGCCTTCCAGTGGAGCCCTCGAGGAAGATTCCGACCAGCCGCTGCTGCAGCTCGCCGGTGATCTGATGGAGGGTCAGCTGCTGCCCGGAGCCGTGTGGGAACTCGAACGTGATCTCGTCGCCGATCCGGCTCGCGAATCGGTCGAGCGCGCCGATCACCAGGTAGTTGACCGGGAACCAGATCGGGCCGCGCCAGTTGCTGTTGCCGCCGAACAGCGCCGTCGTCGACTCCGCCGGCTCGTAGTCGACCGTCGCGACCACGTGCCCGTCCTGCCACAGCTCGAACGGGCGGCCGCGATACGACGCCGACAGCGATCGGAGGCCGTGCGGGGAGAGGAACTCATCGGGGTCGCCGAGCCGCTCGAGCACCCGCGGCAGCCGGTCGCGCCCGACCAGCGCCAGCATGATCACATCGCCGGGGTTGACGGCGGGGTCTACGGCGGCCGCGTACTCGGGGCGCACGCGGAGGAAGTCGCGCGCGCGGCGGGCGAACTCGTCGAGCCGGCCCATCAGCCCCTGAGGCCCGGTGCCGACGGCGCACAGCGGGATCAGCCCCGTCATCGACCTGACCCGGACGGGATAGACAGCCCCGTCCGAGCTCCGCCGGATCTGGTCGTAGTAGAAGCCGTCGGCCTCGTCCCACAGCCCGCGGTCGTTGATCGCCTCGGCGATCATCGCGTAGTGCTCGAAGAACTTGATCGCCACGTCCTCGTACGCGCAGTCCTCGGCCGCGAGCACGAGCGCGATTTCGAGCATGCTGAGGCAGTACAGCGCCATCCAGCCGGTCCCGTCGGCCTGCTCGAGCACGAGCCCGTCGGGTAGCGGCGCCGAGCGGTCGAACGGGCCGACGTTGTCCATCCCGAGGAAGCCGCCGCCGAACAGGTGGTCACCCTCCGGGTCTTTGACGTTCGCCCACCAGGTGAAGCCGAGCAGCAGCTTGTGGAAGACGCGGGCGAGCCATTCGCGATCGCGGCCGCCGTCGATCCGGAACACCGCGAGCGCGGCGAGCGCGTGCACGGGCGGGTTGACGTCCCCGAAGTTCCACTCGTACGCGGGCAGCTGGCCGTTCGGGTTCATGTACCACTCGCGCGTGATCAGGCGCAGCTGCTGCTTGGCGAGCTCGGGGTCGACGTGGGCGAGGGTGACGCAGTGGAAGGCGAGGTCCCAGGCCGCATACCACGGGTACTCCCACTTGTCCGGCATCGAGATGATGTCCTCGTTGAACACGTGGCGCCAGCTCGCGTTGCGCGCGTGCAGGCGGGTCGCGGGCGGCGGCGGCTGGGTGGGATCGCCGTCGAGCCAGCGGGCGACGTCGTAGTTGTAGAACTGCTTGCTCCAGAGCATCCCGGCGAACGCCTGGCGCATCACCGCCGCCTCGTCTGCGGTCGCCTCCGGCGCGAGCTCCGCGTAGAACGCGTCGGCCTCGCGCGCGCGGCCACGCATCGCGGTCGACCACGAGCGGGTGAGATCGCGGCGCTCGGGCGCGAGCCGCAGCCGCACCTCGGCGGTCTCTCCGGGGCCGACGTCGAGGTGGTAGCGGAGCGTCGCCTTGGTTCCCGCGCGGGCCGGATTGACGGTCGGCGCTCCGCTGACGATGTGGTCGTTGATCCCGTCCTTGGGGAACTCGGGCCCGGGAGCGCGCCAAAGGCGCCACGTGTTGCTGTCGTTCTCGCAGAACAGCGGCTCCGGCGTCCCCTCGCCGGCCAGCACCATCGTGCCGAGCTCCGGGTCCTCCGCCACGAGCGCGCCGCCGTCGTCGTGGACCTGAGGCCTCGGTACGTCGTTGTCCCACGACCACCTGTTGCGGAACCACAGCGTCGGGAGCAGGTCGACGCTCGCGGGTGCCGGTCCCGCGTTACGGAGCTGGACGCGCATGCAGATGTCGTCGGGCGCGGCCTTCGCATAGTCGACCGTGACCTCCCAGTAGCCGTCCGCGAACGCTCCGGTGTCGAGCAGCTCGTACTCGGGGGCGAGCCGGTCGCG
Organism: uncultured Solirubrobacterales bacterium; assembly: GCA_963788565.1. Taxonomy (GTDB): domain Bacteria; phylum Actinomycetota; class Thermoleophilia; order Solirubrobacterales; family Solirubrobacteraceae; genus Palsa-465. The sequence continues at coordinate 162,703 of CAWBHJ010000009.1, forward strand.
GCGCCCGTTCTCGGCGATCAGATCCGCGTACGGGAACGCCTGCTGGGGATAGGCGTAGCGCCACCGCATCCACGAGTGCGTCGGCGTGCAGTCGAGGTACCACCAGTACTCCTTGGCGTCCTCGCCGTGGTTGCCCTCGTGGCCGGTGAGCCCGAAGATCCGCTCCTTGAGGATCGGGTCGCGTCCGTTCCACAGCGCAAACGCGAAGCACAGGAGCTGACGGTCGTCGCAGATCCCGCCGAGCCCGTCCTCGCTCCACCGATACGCGCGTGAACGCGCGTGGTCGTGCGGGAAGAACGACCACGCGTCACCGTCGGCGCTGTAGTCCTCTCGGACCGTCCCCCATGCACGCTCGCTCAGATACGGGCCCCACCGCTGCCATTCCGGACGCTGAAGGCGGGCGCGCTCGGCGCCAGCCGAGCGCGAGGAGCGGGGCGCAGACGATCGCGTTGCGGTCATGTGACCCAGCCTAAGTCCGGGCTCGCGCGTGGTGTCAAATGGTCGTGTCCCGGGCCCCCGGAAAGGACCAAAGGTTCCGGTGCCGAACATCTTGCCAAACGTCAGGAGGGACCAATTGCCTGAAGAGCGTGAACCCAATCAGCTGCTCCGTCCGGTGATGGAGCAGATCGCCCGTTACTGGTGGGTCGAGCTGGTGATCGGCGCCTTCTGGGTCGTGATCGCGCTCGTGATCCTGAAGTTCAACCACGCCTCTGTGGTCACGGTCGGGATCCTGATCGGGATCATGTTCCTGATCTTCGCCGTCGAGGAGTTCGTCCTCGCGGCGATGTCGACCGGGTGGGTCCGGTGGTTGTGGGCGCTCTTCGGGGTGCTGCTCACGGCCGCCGGGATCGTGTCGCTGATCCATCCGCGCAACACGTTCGCCGGGTTCGCCGACATCCTCGGCTTCGTGTTCCTACTGATCGGCGTGATCTGGACCATCCAGGCGTTCGTAGAGCGTGAGTTCAATCCGCTCTGGTGGCTCGGCCTGACGGCGGGGATCCTGATGATCATCCTGGCGTTCTGGGTCGACGGCGAGTTCTTCCTCTCGCGGGCCGCGACTCTCCTCGTGTTCGCCGGGATCTGGGCGCTGATGAAGGGCATCACCGACATCGTCCGGGCGTTCCAGATCCGCCAGCTCGTGCCGCAGTAACGTCGGCGCCAGGTCGAGAGATGGCCTCCGGCCACGACAAGGAGACCGGGAGCGGCGGCGCTCAGCCGGACGCCCCCACCGCCGGCGACGTTGACCAGGCGCGCCGGATGTGGCGCGCGCTGCTCGCGCTCGAGAGCCCGTCGACGCTCGACTTCGACGATCCCGCGCTCGAGTGGCGGCGGCTCTTCTCCGAGGTGCTCGGGACGTTCCTGCTGGTGCTCGCCGGCGCCGGCGCCGTCGTCGTCGGGGCCCGTCTCGGCGGCGTCAGCAGGGCCGCGGCGGTGACGGTTCCGGGTCTGACGGTGACGGCGATCATCCTGTTCATGGGCGGCGTCTCCGGAGCGCACCTGAACCCCGCCGTCTCGATCGCGTTCGCGCTGCGGCGCGACTTCCCGTGGCGGCGCTGCTTCGGCTACGTGGCGGCGCAGCTCGTGGGAGCGACGCTCGCGTGTGCCTTCCTGCTCGCCCTGCTGGGGAACCACGGCGAGCTGGGCGCGACCGTGCCCGGACCCGGAATCCACGACTGGCAGGCGATGCTGATCGAGCTCGTGCTGACAGCGGGCCTCGTCAGCACGATCCTCGGGACTGCGTCGACCGCCCAGAACGTCGGGCCGCTATCGGCGCTCGCGGTGGGCGGGTACATCGCGCTGGCCGGCCTCTGGTCGAGCCCGGTCAGCGGCGCCTCGATGAATCCGGCGCGCTCGTTCGGTCCGGACGTGATTCGCGGCGACTTCACGAGCTACTGGGTGTACGTCGTCGGGCCGTTGCTCGGCGCGCTGGTAGCGGTGGGGTTCGCGTATGTCCTGCGCGGCCGCGGAGGCGGCCCGGGCGGCCGGCGCGGAGGCGAGGGGACGCTCGGCGCCCGGCTTCGCCACCGGCGAGCACGAACCGGATAACAGGCCCCGCCGAGGCCGGACGGCGATAGGCTCGCAGGCACCTTGAGGAGGAGCGTTTCGGGTGGTCTGGCTCTCGTCGTCGTGTTGCTGCTCGCTGCTCCGACCCTCGCCTCGGGAGCCGCGCCGACGCGCTACTCGCTGGCCAACGGCTGCTATTCGATCGCGTCCGGCTCGAATGCTCGGTTCGTGGCGGTCGTCGGCTCGGGCTACCGCGCGTCGGCGCGACGCCAGAGCGCGGCGATGCCGTTCTTCCTGAAGCCGACGGCGCTGGGCGTGTACATGCTCCAGGATCGAACAGGCAAGCTGGTGGGCGTCGCCGCCGGCGGGACGGTCGCGCCGACCGCTACGCTCGGGGCGTCGGCGGCGTGGACGGTGCTGCCGGCTGGCGCAGGCCGGCTCGCGCTGCGCGCCCGGAACGGAACCGGGTGGCTGACCGTCGAGCCGGGCGGCGCCATCTCGATGTCGCCGAGCCCGTCGTCCGGCGACCGGCTCGTGTTCGCCGCCCGCGGCGGCTGCCGACCGTTCCCCGAGGCCCAGGTGAACACGGTCGGGACGGCGCGGCGCGCGCTCTACCCCGACGGCACCGTCTACGGCTACGCCGACCCGCATGTGCACATCACCGCCGACTACCGCGCGGGCGGCCTCGTCCTCTCCGGTGAGAACTACGACCCGTTCGGGATCACGGTCGCGCTCGGCAACGACGCCGCCGTCCACGGCTCCGACGGGAGCCTCGACGTCACCGGCAACCTGCTGCGCACCGGCAGCCCGACCGGCACGCACGATACTCACGGGTGGCCCACGTTCAAGGGCTGGCCGGTGTTCGACACCTACACCCACCAGCAGGTCTACTACCGGTGGCTTCAGCGGGCGTGGATGGGCGGCCTACGGCTGACGACCGCGCAGCTGGTCGAGGACCAGCCGCTCTGCGATATCGAGCCGAGGCGGTCGCACTCGTGCGATGAGACGGCCACGATCGAGCTCGAGCTCGCCGAGCTCCACTCGCTCCAGAACTACGTCGACGCCCAGAGCGGGGGACCCGGGAAGGGATGGCTACGGCTCGTCACGAGCCCGTCGCAGGCGCGGCGTGTGATCGAGCAGGGCAAGCTGGCGATGTTGGTCGGCGTGGAGGCGTCGGACCCGTTCGGATGCGGCGAGCGTCTGGACCGCAGCGCGTGCACGAGGGCGGACGTCGACCGCGGGCTCGCGCTCTACCACCGGCTCGGCATCAGCGGATTCTTCATCGCGCACTGGGTCGACAACGCGTTCGCGGGCGCCGCGCTCGAGGGCGGAGCAACCGGAAAGGTGATCACCCTGCTCCAGATCGAGCAGACCGGACTGCCGTTCCAGACGAGCGGGTGCCCCGAGGCCGGCCAGGGGTCATCGTGCAACAGCAAGGGGCTGACCGCGCTCGGGGCCTACCTCGTGCAGCGGATGATCGACTACCACATGCTGATCGAGATGGATCACCTGTCGGAGCGGGCGCGGCTCCAGGTGCTGAGCCTGGCCGAGGCCCGGCACTACCCAGTCATCTCGAGCCACACCAACACGGGCGGGATCTGGACGCCGTCGGACCTACGCCGGCTGTACGCGCTCGGCGGCTTCGCGACCGCCCGCCCGACCACCGCGGCGGCGCTTGCCAAGGACATCCTCAGCTTCACGCCGTACCGGCACAGAGGGCAGCTGCTCGGCGTCGGCCTCGGCACCGACACCGGTGGCTTCAATGCCTCGCCGGGACCCGATCCGAGCGCTCAGGGGAAGCCGCTCCACTACCCGTTCAAGGCGTACGGATCGAACGTCCTCTTCTACTGCGAGCTGACCGGCACGCATCAGTTCAACTTCAACAGCCAGGGCGTCGCGCAATACGGCCAGTACCCGGACCTGCTCGCGTACATGCGCCAGCGGCGCGGCGGCGTGCAGGCGAGCCAGATCCTGTTCCACTCGGCCGAGGCGTACCTCGAGACCTGGACGCGGGCCGAGCAGCGATAGCTCCGCCGGCGGCGCTCACGCAGGCCGGTAGCCGAGGTGCACCACGCCGCTGTCGTACGCGTCGCTGCCCGCCAGCGCGAGCTTGAGCGGCTGGTCGGACTCCGGGAACAGCCGCTCGCCCTGGCCGAGTGCGACCGGGTACACGAACAGATGCAGCTCGTCAACGAGCCCATCGGCCAGCATCGCTCGGACGAGCGTGGTGCTGCCGCTCACGTACAGGTCCCTGTCCGCCGACTCCTTGAGCGAGCGGATCGCCTCCGCGCTGTAGGCCCCGACGATCGTCGTGTTGTCCCAGTCGGCGCTCTGGAGCGTCCCCGAGACAACGTACTTCTGCGAGTCGTTGAAGAACGGCGCACCGGGATCGTCCTCGGCGCTCCGCTTCGACCACGCCGGGTAGAACATCTCGTAGGTCCGCCGGCCGAGCAGGATCGCCGTGCCCGGGCCCATCATCTCCCCGATCGTCTCGGCCCATCTTCGGGTCGAACGGGTAGTCCCGCGTCCAGGCGGGGTCCTCGTTGACCCCGTCGAGGCTGATGAATTCGTGTACCAAGATCCGTCCCACCGTGGTCTCCTTCGTTGAGGTTGAGCCCATCGCACCGTAGACCTCCGCGCCGGTGCGAACTCATCGCCGCGGCGATTCGGTCCGCTGAGAAATAGTCCGCTACCGAACTAATCCGAGCTACCATTGCGGTTGATGGGCTTGAAGACACAGGAGTCGGTCGTCGAATCCGAAGAGGCGAGTTGCTTCGCCGGCAATCTGGCGTGGCTCCTGTATCGGGCGCACTGGGCGCTCGCGTCTGAGCTGACTGCGGCGCTCGAGCCGCTTGGCGTCTCGGCACGCGGCTTCCACGTTCTGCAGGCGGCGCTCAGCGGCGAGCACACGCAGACCGAGCTGGCCGGGATGGTCGGCCTCGACAAGACGACGATGGTCGCGACCGTCGACGAGCTCGAACGCGCCGGACTGGCCGAGCGCCGGCTAGCTCCGCACGATCGCCGCGCCCGGATCGTGTCGGTCACCGCTGTGGGCAAACGGAAGGTGACCGAGGCCGAGAAGGTAAAGGAGAGCGTTCAGCGAGAGGTGCTGGGCGAGCTCTCGGCCCGCGAGGGACAGGCGCTGATGGACGCCCTCTCGAAGCTCGTCGACGGCAGGCTGGCCGAGCAGGCAGAGTGCGCGACGCCGCTGCGGCGGCGGGCGCCGCGCGGCTAGCGCGCGCCCCGCGCGGCTAGCGCGCGCGGGAATCTCGCGGTCGCCCGCTTAGTTTCGCTGCGGTCGACGGTCATCTAGCTCGAGGTTGTTGGCGACGGCCGGCGGGGTTCGGCCGCTGGGGTTCGGCCCCGGCGACCTGGACCCTGTGCGCTTGGTCACAAATCCTCTACATCGAGATGATCTGTTATCGGACGATTTGCTAGAGTCCGTTCTTCTGAGAGACGATTGCGAAGGAGACGAATGCCCGAGATCGTAAGCACCGAAAGGCAGGTTCCCGCCAGCGAACGCTCGCGCTGGATCGCGCTCGTCGTTCTCTGCGCGGGCGCGCTGATGATCATCCTCGACATGACGATCGTGAACGTCGCGCTGCCGTCGATACAGCACGACCTCCATTTCTCCCAGTCGAGTCTCGCCTGGGTGGTGAACGCCTACCTGATCACGTTCGGCGGTCTGCTGCTGCTCGCGGGGCGCCTCGGCGACCTGCTCGGCCGCCGCAACATGTTCCTGGTCGGGCTCGCGGTGTTCGTCGCCGCGTCCGCGCTGTGCGGCGCCGCCGAGAGTCAGACGGTGCTGATCGCCGCGCGGTTCATCCAGGGAGTCGGCGGCGCGCTGGCCTCAGCGGTGATCCTCGGGATGATCGTGACGATGTTCCCGCAGCCGGCCGACCAGGCCAAGGCGATCGGCGTGTTCAGCTTCGTCGCGGCCGCGGGCGCCTCGATCGGCCTGCTGCTCGGCGGGGTGATCACCCAGGCGATCAACTGGCACTGGATCTTCTTCGTGAACCTCCCGATCGGGGTGCTCACGGCGGTGCTCGCGGTGAGGCTGGTCGGCCGTGACGTCGGGATCGGGCTGCGCGGCGGCGCCGACGTGCTCGGCGCGGTGCTCGTCACCGGAGCGCTGATGCTCGGCGTGTACACGATCGTCAAGACGCAGGACTACGGCTGGGGTTCGGCGCACACGCTCGGCCTCGGCGCGGTCGCGATCGCGCTGCTCGTCGCCTTCGTCGCCTGGGAGGCCCGCGCCAAGAACCCGCTGATACCGCTGCGGATCTTCCGCTCGCGGAACGTCTCCGGAGCCAACGTGGTCCAGATGCTGTTCATCGCGGGGATGTTCGGGATGTTCTTCCTCGGCTCCCTCTACATGGAACGGGTGCTCGGCTACTCGGCGCTCCAGATCGGGCTCGCGTTCCTGCCGGTGGCGGTCCTGATCGCCGCGTTCTCGCTCGGGGTCGCGGCGCGCCTGATCGTTCGCTTCGGCGCGAAGGCCACGCTGCTGCCAGGGCTCGCGTTCGGCGCGGCGGGACTCGCGCTGTTCGCGCGGGTTCCGGTCGGTGCCAACTACCTCAGCGATCTGCTGCCCCCGATGATCCTGGTGGGCATCGGCGCGGGGCTGTCGTTCCCGGCGCTGATGACGCTCGCGATGTCGAGCGCGCACCCGACCGACGCCGGTCTCGCGAGCGGCCTCGTCAACGCGACGCAGCAGGTCGGCGGCGCGCTCGGACTGGCGGTCCTGGCGACGGTCTCCGCCAGTCACACGACCGCCTTGGAGCACGCCGGCCGCGACGGCGCGGTGGCGCTGACCGGCGGCTACCACCTCGCGTGGGTGATCGGCACCGGCCTGCTGATCGTCGCGCTCGCCACCGCGCTCGCGGTGCTTCGACCGGTGCCGGTCGCCGTTCCGGAGCACGTCGTCGAGCCGGTCAACGACGAGCTGCCCGAATTCGCGGAAGCCGCGTAGAAGGGCCCGCCGCCCGGGCTCCGAGCCGGGCGGCGGGCCAGCTACGGTCAGCGCTCACGCGGCCGGAGCCGCATCCATGAACCCGTACACGTTCCGGATCCGGTCGCCGTCGGTGACGATCACGTCGAAACCGACGAACTGATCCGGTGCGTCGTCCGGGCCGGCGTGCCACTGGAACCGAGCCTGGTTGTGGTGGGCGTCGACCGCGCCACCGAGGGTGAACGTGTACCCCGGGAAGCGCTCCTGCGTCTGCGCGACGAACCCCTCGATCTCATCCGGCCCGCAGAGGTCCACATGCGGGTCGGTGTAGGTGCTGTCGGTCGCGTAGAGCGTGCCGAGCAACTCACGCCGACGCGTCGCGTCGGTCTCGTTGAAGCTCGCCAGATACCGCTCGACCACCTGCGTCACATCATCCATCGAAAGCCTCCTTGTTTGATGAGGAGCACAAGCATCCGACGGCAGGCTGCGGCTGTCGATTACGTCCGGGGTAGGTTGCTTGTGAGCGCGGCGCCCGTCAGCTGATCTTGTAGCCGAGCGCCTGGAGGAACCCGACGAGGTTGCCGTCGACGTTCCCGGTGGTCTGGCCCGCGCAGCGGTAGGCGTTGAGCTGCACGGGGCCCGAAGAGCGCTGGACGATCGCGATCGCGATCTTGAAGCCCCCGGCACACCCCGAGCTCGACGTCGTCGATGCAGCCCGCGTGACGTGGTGCTCATTCAACAAGGCGGTCACGTGCGCGACCTGCGCGCCGGTCGTGAACGCGGTCGTCTTCGGGGCGCCATACGGAGGTGGAAGGCCAGGCTGGGCGACGGTTACGTGAACGCTCGCAAGGTTCTTCCAGTCCGCCGACGAGGTGCTCGATGACGACGAGCTCCCGCACGCCGCGAGCGTCAGTCCTGCACATAGCGCCCCGAGGACCATCCTCACCGGCGTGATTATGAGGCCCGCCGCCGGCCGAAGTACGACAAACGGCTGTTCTCGATGCGGTCGCGACAGTCTGGGCCCCACTCGGACGTTGTATTCCCGAGCACCGGGACCACGAAGTTGAGCGAACGGGACCACAATCCAACGACGGGGGCATGGCGCCACCTCGCGATCGCCCTGGCGATCGCCGCCCTGATCGCGCTGATGCCGGCGACTGCCGCCGCGGCGCTGCCGGCCGCGGCGCTCGACACCACCGTCCAGTTCGGCGTGAACACCGGGGTGATGTACAACAGCGAGCAGTACACGCGCGCACAGATCGACCAGCAGCTCGCGGCCGTCGCGGCAACCGGCGCGACCGTCGTTCGTAGCGACGCGCTGTGGGAGGACACCGAGCCGCAGGCGCCGATCGGGATCTTCCACCGGTACAACTGGACCCTCTGCGACGAGGTCGTCAGCTCGCTTGCGCAACACGGCCTCAGATGGCTGCCGATCATCGACTACGCCGCTCCATGGGCGCGTACGCTCCCGGGCCAGGCGCACTCTCCGACCTCTAACGTCGGTGCGTATGCCGCCTACGCGGCGGCGCTGGCGTCCCGGTACGGGCCGGGCGGAACGTTCTGGATCGAGAACCCCGGACTGCACCAGGTCCCGGTGCTCGACTACGAGATCTGGAACGAGCCGGACAACGGGACCTTCTGGAAGCCGGCGCCGAACGCGGCGGCATACGACTCGCTGTACTCCGCGGCCTGGAGCGCGATCAAGGCCAAGCAGCCGGCGGCCCAGGTCCTGGTCGGCGGCCTCACCCGCCCCTCGACGTTCCTGGGGGAGATGGTGGCCGCCAATCCGAACGTCCGCAACGAGATCGACGGCGTCGCGATCCATCCCTACGGCTCGACCCCGGACCGGGTGTTCATCGCGATCCGGGGCGCCCGGCTCGCGATGAACGCCGACGGGCTCGCCGCGGTTCCCCTGTACATCACCGAGGTCGGCTGGACGACGCAAGGGTCCGGCTTCGACTCGGTGAAGCCTGCGGTGCGACCCGGCTACATCACGAGCACGCTCGCGACGCTCGGCCACACCGACTGCGGGATTGCGTCGGTGCTGCTGTACGCGTGGACGACCCTCGAGCGCAATCCATCGGATCCCCAGCAGTGGTTCGGCATCTCGCCGCCGGGGGCCGGGGGGAGCGCGGACACCGCTGCGTTTGCTGCCGCCGTGGCAACCGCCGCCGCGCCGGCGCCGCCGGCGCTGCTGTGCACGACGCAGCCGGGGCTGATCGACACCCGCGTGCTGCCGCCGGTTGTGCAGCCCAAGCATCCGCACCCGCCGCCCGCCAAGCCGCACAAGCGCAAGGCAAAGCCGGCGCCCCGGAAGTGCCGTCGCGGCGCGACCAGGCACCGCAAGTGCGTCGCGCCGAAGCGGCGCCGCAGCTAGCGGGCCCGCCGGTGCTTGGCCCGGCGTGGGTGCTTGGCCCGGTGCTTGTGCTTGTGGGCCGCGTGGCGCCGGCGCGCCGGCTTGCGCTTCGGGGCGGCCGGCTTGCGCGTCTGCACAGGCGCGGCGGTCGGTAGCCCGCAGCTCGACGCCCACGCACACGCGGCGAAGCCGTTCGCCTGGGCGTTCGGCGCCGACGGTGTGCCGATCACCTTCCCCGAGGAGTCGATCAGCTGCAGCTCCTCGGCGGGAGCGAGGCGCGCGGAGGCGCCGTTGACGGTGGCATTGGTGAACAGGGCGGGGGTGAGGCCCGGTAGCGACGCCTGCCCGGTGCCACCGGACCCGATCGTGAGCGGGGTCTCCTCGATCCATTCCGCCGTCGAGTGCGTGGAGACGTACGGAACGGTCGTCGAGAAGCTCTCGTTCTTCGTGACGTCGTTGAGCGTGATCGTCCACAACTCGGAGTCGGGCACCACTTCCGCGACCGACGCGTGGATGTGGTCCCCCGGCGAGACGCTCATCTTCGAGATCGTCACCGACGGCACGGGCACGAGCTCCCACCACGCCGAGTACGTGGCGTGGCCCGAGGCGTCGACGTCCTGCTCGGTGCCGGTCTGGATCAGCGTCGCGTCGTTGATGCCGCAGCTCGCATCGAGGCAGCCTCCGCCGATCCCGATCCACGTCGCCGAGCTCTCGGGCTCACCCGACTTGTGCTGCGTCGCCGTGGGAACGGTCCAGTCGGCGGTGACCGAGTTGAACAGCGCGCCCCGCTCGAGCGTGCCGGCGTTGTAGCCGAACCAGTTGGTGCTCTGGTTGGTGTTGAAGTGGGCGCTGGCGTGCTTCGCGATCTTCAGCACACCGCTCGGGTCGAACGGCGACGCGCTCGCCGCCGGCGCCAGAGCCGCGGCGAGCATCGCGGCGGCTCCCAAGCCACCGGCCATCGTCCTGATCGTCCCCTTCGCGAGCGTCATCGGCATCTCCCTTGCACAGGACTGATTCCCGACTGCGCGCAACGGCAAACGCTGGAACCGCCGCCATGCCGTCCGGGCGCTGGTCGGAGGACGCTCGCGCTGCTAGATTCAGACCCGTCGCGGTGGGCGTAGCTCAGCTGGTAGAGCTCCTGGTTGTGGTCCAGGCGGTCGGGGGTTCGAGTCCCCTCGCTCACCCTTCGTGAAAGGCCTCGGTTTGCGGGGCTTTTCTATTTGGCTGGGTCGTCGATGGGTGGGCGTTGGTGGCCGTTGTACCGCTTCGTTGTACCACTTGGTGCGAGTTGGTCGAGCACGGCCGATGCGCTCGTGTCGACCTCGGCGCCGGGGCGAGTGGGGGCCGGTGCGATCACGCCCGGATGCGGTCGTCTCTCCGGCCAGATCTACTAGCGAGACGCTCGCGCCCGCTTCCTCGCCGAGGCGATCGCGCGACATGAAGCGGCTGGATGATGGAAGCGATCGTGCGGTACGCCGAAGCCGCGCGGCTGAGACTCGGTGGCCGGGCCACGCAGCGAACTGTCGTCGGGCCGAACAGCGGACGGTCACGCGCATCGGCCAGCCAGTAGTAGGGGAGTTCCAGGCGCGTCCGGCGGATCCGCTCGTCCTGCTCTGGGAGCGCGACGAGCACACGAAGGCGAAGCACCTCCTGCTCGAGAAGTTCTTCACCAAGTGGGTCAGCATCCATTCGAGCTTCTTCGCCGGGCAAGGTCGAGGCCTCGTGCGCGTGTACGACGGCTTCGCCGGGCCAGGGGTCTATGAGGACGGCGCCTCGGGCTCTCCGCTGATCCTGATGCGAGCGCTGTGCACCAATCCGCGCTTGCGAAGCGCCAGCAGCTACGCAACGCCGGGCTCGAGTACGTTGGCTCGTTCCGTCTCAAGCCCGACTCCACGAACGAGTACTTCATCGTCGGCGGTTCGGGCCATCCGAAGGGATGGGCCAGCATCAAGGAGGGCTTCTGGGCGGTGGACCCGGTGAACGGCTGCGAGTACATCAGCCCGAAGCAGGCCCCGGCCGGGCAGCAGACAGGCTGGCGCCGACTGTTGCGCCGCCGGGGGTGTTTCGCCTCGGTCGACGTGCGCGTCCTCGAAGGCGATGACCAGGTCGGCGCAAAGCGCACTCGCGGATCTGGGGCTGCGACCTGTCGGGGATGTGGCTCTACCGGAGACGGGCTGATGCGCGACACCCCGGACGCCCACGCGTTCATCGACAAGGCCTCCCGCGACGGCGTCGGCGCCGCAACCAACGAGCGCGATGCCCCCGTCGACGGCTACAGCGTGGCTGGTCCGGAGCGCCGCCCCGACTCTGAACCGCGATCGAGCCGTCGGACCGATGAGGTTCGGCGCCGGTCACCGTTATACGTAGTGAGAGCACATGCGAACCACACAGAAAGACTCCAGCGACTTCAACCGCCTGCTGGCGCGGGCGCAGTCCGGCGACGAGCGGGCGTTCAGGGAGCTCGTCGGGCCCTACCGCCGCGCGCTCCAGGTTCACTGCTACCGGATGCTCGGCTCGCCGCACGATGCTGAGGACATCACCCAGGAGACGCTGCTGCGGGCGTGGAAGGCGCTCGATCGGTACGAGCCGCGGGCGACGCTGCCGGCCTGGCTCTACCGGATCGCGACAAACGCGTGCCTTGACGAAATCGAGCGACGGTCGAACCGGCCGGAGCCGGTCGCGCCGCTCCCCGATGAGCTGCTCGACCAGGCCGCCGCGCCGATCTACGACCCCGCGGCGCGGTACGCGCTGCGAGAAGGGCTTGAGCTTGCGCTGCTGTCAGCGATCCAGCTGCTGCCCGGCCGCCAGCGGGCCGTCCTAATCCTGCGCGACGTGCTCGGCTGGACCGGTCCCGAGGTGGCGTCGCTGCTCGAGACGACCGTCGCGGCGGTCAATAGCGCGCTGCAGCGGGCCCGGGCGACGATCGATGCCGCCCTGCCCGAGCGGGCGTTTACTGCGGCCGCGGGCGACGAGCGCGAGGTGCTGCAGCGCTACCTCGCAGCGTGGAATCGGGGCGACATCGATGACCTCGTCGGTCTGCTGCGTGAGGACGCCGAGATCCGGATGCCCGACCGTGAGCTGGTGGGCGCCCGCGAGATCGCGTTGTTCTTCCGCGACGTCGCGGCCGGCGGTGACCTGCGGACGCTGCGGCTGACTCCGACCCGGGCCAATGGCCGGCCCGCGGTGGTGTTCCACAGCATCGCCAACGACGGCACGCTGATCCCGCACGGCGTCCAGGTGATCGAGATCGCCGGTGGCCGTATCGCCGGTTTCGATGCCTTCATCGACGCGAAATTCCTGCCGGCGTTCGGCTTCGCAGCGACGCCAGTCACCTAACCGTCCCTCTCCCCGAGTCAGTCCCCGACCAGAAACTGGAGGTCCAATGACGTCCGTGTCCACCCGTGCCAAGAGCCGCACCGGTCTCGTGCTGGCGCTGCTGTCGGCGACCTACTTCATGGTGATCCTCGACGCCGCGATCGTGCGGCTGGCGATCCCGCCGATCCAGCACGACCTGCACCTGTCGGCGAGCGCCGAGACGTGGGTCGCCAACGCCTACATGCTGACCTTCGGCTCGCTGCTGCTGCTCGGCGGGCGACTGGCCGACGTGTTCGGGCGCAAACGGATGCTGTTGGCCGGCGTCGGCGTGTTTACGCTGTCCTCGTTCGCGGTCGGTCTCGCCGGGTCGAGCGCCGTGATCATCGGCGCCCGCGCGGCGCAGGGGCTCGGCGCAGCGATGATGACGCCGACCGCGCTCTCGATCCTGATGCGCACGTTCCCGGAGGGGGCAGAGCGCAACAAGGCGATGGGCGTGTGGACGGCGATGGGCGGAATGGGTGCCACCGCCGCCTGGCTGATCGGGGGACCGCTGGTCGACGGCCCGGGCTGGCAGTGGGTGTTCTGGATCAACATCCCGATCGGTCTCGCGCTGTTCGCCGCTGCCTATCGGCTCGTGCCCGAGAGCCGCGACCTTGACGCGCCCCGGAGCTTCGACATCGCCGGGGCGGGGACCATCACGGCGTCCCTGGCGGTCCTCGTCTACGACCTAGTCGAAGCGCCGTCGCACGGGTGGGGATCGACGCGCACGGTCGTGCTGTTCGCCGTTGCTGTCCTCCTGTTCGCGGCGTTCGTCGCGATCGAGCGAAACGCCAAACACCCCCTGATCCCGCGGCGGCTCGCGGCGTCCAAGACCGTGTGGGCCGCCAATATCGGCCTCGGCGGCGTGATGGCCTCGATCTACGGGATGGTGTTCATCCTCGCCCTCTACGGCGAGAACGTCCTCCACTGGTCGGCAAGTCACCTCGGCTTCGCCGGCACGGTGCTGCCGTTCAGCGCGGCCCTCGGAGCCGGGATCGGGCAGACGATCGTCACCAAACGCGGCCCGCGTGACGTGACGATCTTCGCAGCGCTCGGCCTAATCGGCGGCTTCGTGCTGCTCAGCGGAGTCGGCATCCACAGTGACTACCTCGGCCGGTTGCTCCCCGCCTTTGCGCTGTTCGGACTGGCGCTCGGCGCCGGGGCGACCGCATTCTCGATCGCGACGCTGTCCGGGGTTCATCCGAATGACGCCGGCCTGGCGTCAGGCCTGAACAACACGTTCGAGTCGATCTTTGGCGCGCTCGGGACCGCCGTGCTGGCGAGCATCGCACTGACCCGCACCAACGATCTCGTGCACGCCGGCAGCGCGCCGTTGCGTGCACTGGACAGCGGCTTCCAGCTCGGCTTCGGCCTCGCGATCGCCTTCCCCGTGCTCAGCCTGGTCGCGGCGCTCGCGCTCAGCCGCGTCCGCCGGCCGGCGCTCGGCGCGGTCCCCACCCCTGAACCGGCTCTCGACTAGGAGGAGACAATGTCCACGCGAACCGCCATAGTCACCGGAGCAAGCCGTGGATTCGGGCGTGCGACGGCAATCGCCCTGATCAACGCAGGTGTTCACGTCATCGGTGTTGCTCGCGACCCGGAACGGCTGGATGCCGTGCGGGACGAGGCTGGGGCGGAGTTCACACCCGTTGCGGCCGACGCCGCAGACCCGGTCACCGCCGGTCGGCTCGTCGACACCTATCGCCCCAATATCCTCGTCTTGAACGCAGGTGCGCACCCGCTGCTCCGGCCGCTGCACAAATACAGTTGGGAGACGTTCAGCAGCAACTGGGAGGTCGACGTCCGCCACGTATTCAACTGGACACGTGAGGCGCTGCTCGCTCCCCTGGATCCGGGAAGCGTGGTGGTTGCTGTCTCCAGCGGTGCCGCACTTATGGGGTCCTCGATCGGCGGCGGATACTCCGGAGCAAAGGCGACCATCCTATTCATGACGGGATTCGCCGCGGAGGAATCGAACCGTGAGAAGCTCGGCATCAGATTCGTCTCGGCAGTGCCTGGGCTCAACGCGGGCACAGCTCTGGGACACGCCGCGGCTACCGCACATGCCCAGCGCGAAGGAGTCTCGCTCGACAGCTTCCTGCAGCGCCTCGATCCCACATTAACCCCCGAACGAGTCGGTCAAGAAATCGCCGCCCTCGCAACTGACAGCGAACTCGATGCCGGCGCCTACCGTGTCACGGCCAACGGACTTACACCCGTGGACTGACCCGCCCACCCGACCGAGCACAACCAGCGAATCGTCGCGTCATCAGGTGGCCAGGCGGGGTGAGCCGGGGCGGTGAACACGTCGCGGCTCCCGCCGACGAGTTCGGCGATCACAGTGTCGCCGAGTTCGAGCGAGTCGATCAACTACGGATAGTCGCGCGCCAGGGTAGCCGCGTTCTCATCGGTCACGACAGCGGGCGGATGCGCCCGGCGTATCACCTGACTTGGCTCCATTTGTGTATGCGTGGGCGGTTCCATCTCGTTCACTCTCGCCATCTGACGGACGAGTGCCCCGTCGCGCCCGAATCACGCGACCTCCTCTTGCGTCAGCGCGGGCATTCCTAGCTCCGCGGCCCTTCACCCACAACGCGGGTTGCCCAGCTGGCGAGTTGCGAGAGCGAGCCGGCGATGGATCTTGGCCCTGCTTTCGTGTCGCAACGTGTCGCAGTGTTCCACTGCGCTACTACGTGCTACGATATACCGCGATGCGTAGCAGCGACCCGGCTTTGCTCATCATGGCCAGTCTCGCCGACGGCCCGAAGCATGGCTATGCGATGACGCGTGACGTGGCAGAAATGGCCGGGGTCAAGCTCGGTCCCGGGACGCTCTATGGCGCGATTGCCCGCCTCGAGGAGCGCGGCCTGATCGAGCCGCTCGAAACTGAGGATCGCCGCCGTCCCTATCGGCTGACAGGATCGGGTGCCGCTGTCCTTCGCGAGCAGTTGACCGCGCTGGAGCGCGTCGCGAGGCTCGGGCTCGGTCGCCTCTCCGCTGCCGAGGCCCGCGCATGAGAAGGCGCTTGCTGTGGCTCTATCCGGAGGCGTGGCGTGATCGCTATGGCGCAGAGATCTCCGCGCTACTGGATGAAACTCCGCGCAGCGTCGCCGTCACCCTTGATCTAGTGCGAGGTGCGCTCGCAGCGCATGTGCGACCGCTCGCCGGCTCCGCGCCTGCGACCCGCGCGAGAGGCACCATCGCCGGTGTCCTCGGCTGCTTCATCGTCTTCTGCGTCTTCGGCTCGGGCTTTGCCAAGACGACCGAGAACTATGACTACATCGAGCACGTTCACCCGCTGCTCGGCATTTCCCACTCGCTGATCCTGATCGCCGCGATCGTCGCCGCAAGCGCGCTGGTACTGGCCGCGGCGCCGCTCGCGCGAGCCTCGCTCGCCCACGCGCAGCGGACCCGCGACCCGACCCTGATGAAGCTGATCGCCCTTCCGCCAGCAGGAATCGGCATGTTTGCCGGCTCGGTCGCGCTCCTCGTGCTGTGGTTGAACGCTCATCACCATCGCGCCGGCGTCGGCGGATGGTTACTGCTCGGACTCTGCGCGCTCTGCGCTGCGGCCGGCGGCCTCGCCTGCTGGGCCGCTCCACGCGCCATCATGCGCCGCATCGAAATCCCGCGCAGCACCTTCGCCGTCTCGATATCCGCGATGGCGCTCGTCGGGCTCTGCATGGCGGTAATCGCGCTGGCCACCGGTGTGTTCCTGGTGGGAATCATCGCCGACTCACCCAACGCCGGTGCGGCGGGCAACGGCCCCGGGCAGCTGATCGATGTCACGACCAGCATCGCGATCCAGCTCACCGCGATGCTCGCACTGAGCGCAGTCGCCGCCCTCAGCGCCGCGCGCGGCCTTCGCTCCCTGGCCACGCTCTAGCCGCGACATCGCCAGCAGCGCGAGATCGCACCCTCATCACGACCTGAGGACCAGCGGCGGCGCACATCGATCCCGCTTCGCTCAACCTATCGGCATCCCGAGGCGAACATCGCCCTCCCTGCTTCGCGCGGACAGGGGAGCGCTCGTGTCCGGCGCGGTGCGGTGCAGCGTCATGCGACGCGCGTTTGTTGGTGGCTGTCGGGCAAACATTTCGGCCTGGGAGCAGCACACAGAGCAGTGGCTCCGAAAACGGCCCGACCGCCCCGTAGCGAACCGAGAAGCGCCGTACGTCGAAAAACCGGCTGGGCTGGCGCGGCGGCTTTGGTGTCGGCTCACAACAAAACACGACGGAGCGGGGTTTGCCCGACAGCCACGGCGACGAGCAGGGGACTTACGGTTCTTGGACGAGGGAACTCTCGCGCGCTCAAAGCGGGGCGCCGGACCGGCCTGCGGCGCCTGTTCGCGTACCCGCGCCAGAACAAGAGCAGGGCGCTGAGGCCGACGGTGACGACGACGTCCGGGCCGACGGCGTGCCGCGACTTGCAAATGGCGAATACGGGGCCGGGGGTGGAGCATGTGCGAGCCCTGCCTTCGTGTTGGCGCGGGCATTTGCCGCTGACAGCGTTCGCGTGGCTGCGTTTGTCCCGGGAGGGGTCACGAGGCATGGAGCGTCGGCGTCGAGATCGGGGCCGCTTCGGTTGTCTGTTGAGGGGTGGCGTATCGCCAGCGAGCGAGCGAGCGAACGTCATCGCGGTGGAGCACACGCCTACGGGTATGGGGGGGCAGACGACTGAGTCTCGGCGAACGCGAGCGCAGCGGTATCGCAGTCCGATTCGTGTTCGCGGTCGTCCGCTAATGCGGCTGTATTCGTGTACGTGCGATCACGGTTAGGAAATCGCGAAAGTAGGGCGCGAGGAACTGGCCCGGGATTCCGGTCTGGCCCGGCACGACGGGGATTGGAATGGCAGCGGCGTCGCGCCGGGAGTGCGTATATAGGTAGCCCGCGACCCACCTGGGATTGATGTCGAGCTCCATCGCGCGGACGACGCCCTTGCTGGCGATCAGAGGCCGCGCCGGCGCCATCGTGGCGCCACTGTCGACCGGTCGGCGTCTGTACCACCAAGGCTGCGTGTCGCTCAGCCCGGTGCTGACAAAAGCGATCTGGAGCACTCCCAGTCGCTACTACCTCAACATCGACAGCAGTCAATACCCTCACGGAGCGGTGCTCGGCCAGCTCTGACGCGCCTCGCTGGCCGCGCCGACTACTGGCTAACGACTAGCCCTGGGGCGGGCGCTCCGGAGTCGCTCCGCACGTTGCTTGATCCCTTGGAGCATCTTGCGCTCCATGACGAGTGAGGCCGGCTCCATCGGCAGCATGCCGATGCGCGCGAGGTGTGTTGGCAGCCGGAAGCGGTTGCGGCTGATGAGTCTCGTACGGCCGTTGTGTTCTTCAAGGACGAACGTCCAGACCCAGTGTCCGTCGTCTGATCGCCACGCGAGCACGTGCTCAGGCTCGACCTTTTCGAGTCGCATGCGGTTTGCCCCGAAGCCGATCGTCTCGCCGATCTCGGGATGCTGAAAGTCGGGCAGGACGCGGTCGACGCTGTGCATATCGAGGCCGAGCAGGTTCTCGATCCAGTCGTACGTGTATGCGCCTCCGCGGGGGGTCGGTCCCATCTGCGCGAGCCACGGCCACACGTCGGCCGCGGGCGCGTCGATTTCGATCGCGCGGGTCGAGACGTCGTCGGCGTCCTCGAGCAGCTCGTCGCCCGCCAGGCGCGACGCGGCCTCCGCGCCGGTCGCGCCCCATGTCAGGATCCGGCCGCGCAACAGCACCCAGTAGAGGGCGCAACCTCCGACCGCGAGGACAGCGGTGACTCGGCGCGACGTCATGACCCCAGGCCGTCCACGGTGTGCGACGTCGACTGCTCGCTCTCTGGCCACTGGCGTAGGTCTCCCTCGAGGACGCGGAACCGGGCGACGGCCACCCGCTGAGGGCGACGGAGAACCTGCTTGTCCGGTTTGCCCGCGGACATGACGTAGATGCCGCTCATCGTCCGCATCGTCCAAGCCCACGAGCCGGCGCGCATCGGCACCTTCGCGGAGCAACGTCGCGGGCGACTACGTAGCGAGCTGCACCTTCGACCGACGGGCGCGGCCGAAGGCTTCACCTGTGAGGAATCTCACCGCGGCCTTAGCCGGATCTTCGCCGCGGCTAAGGCACACATATGGGGTGGCCGCTCTACTGACGGCATGACACACAACCCCACCCCGATCTTCGCCGGCCCTGGATCCGCTCCCTCATACCAGCCAGTCGGCCGGCAGGACACCGACGCCCAAACGCGCGCGCGGCGCGCGCGTTTGAGGGCTATCTCGCGGCCTTGGCGCGCGCCGGCACGACGAACCACCGCGACCGACCCCGAACGCCTCCACACCGGCGATCGCGAGCGAACGCGCAGCGGACGCACGAGGTGATCACGTCTCCCGCGCGCCGGACTCGGCGATGCCTTCAGGTGTAGCTACGGCGAGCGAGCGGCCCACGGGGCTTCTTCCCAGTGCTGGAAGCCGATGCTCACGAAGTGGGTCTTGACTGGAAGTCTGTCAACGACGTAGAGGAATCAACGTGTAGTCATTCTTGAATCTGACACTGCTGATCGGCGCGACCGGCCCTGGTGTTGCTCGATGCGGGCTGGCGCGCTGGTCGCGACGCAGACCTCGGGCGACTCGGGCGCTCAGTCCGACGTCAACGATGTGGCAAGGCATCTCAACATCGCGCCGAGCTCTCTCACGGCTGCGATAACGCCGCGGATATTGACCGGATCAATGCCGGCGTTGCCCGCGGTCACCTGACCCAGGCCCAGGCGACCGCGCCGGCCCTCGCGGCGCCTAGGAGCAAGGCAGTCCATTACCACTGTCACGACGCGGGGGCCACAGTACGGCTCGCATGCGAGCAGCGACGACAAGTCCGGAGCCCCCGGGCTGGCGACTGTGTCGCGGTGGCTTTCCCGTTTGCGTTCGGTGGGCCGCTACGGATATCACGTCTAGTACCGGCTGCGAGGGTCGTGTGATGAACGGCGCACGCGCGTCGCGGCTTGTCGGTACCGGCAGGCTCACGAAGCAAGGACGCCACCCGCTCAGGCAGCAATTCGGCTGGTTGATTGAGCATCGGGCGCAAATCTTGGCGTCGATCGCAGTTGCGGCGCTCGTGGTGGGCGGCGTGTTGTACGCGGTGGGTGAGGGGGCCGCCGGCCAGATGGTGTGGCGGGCGACGGTCGTGCTGCTGGCAGCCGAGCTGGCCGGCGAGGTTGGCCGCACCGTGGTCGTCGAGCACAGCCTTGGTGTGGACACGATCGCGCTGGTCGCGATGGTCGGCTCATTGGCGCTGAACCAGGAGCTCGCGGGGGTTGTGATCGGGTTGATGTTCTCGGGTGGGGCATCGCTCGAGGCGATCGCGTCCAGACGGGCGCGGCGGGAGCTGACCGCGCTCGTGCAACGCGCTCCGAAGGTCGCGCAACTGCGGGTCGACGACCGCCTTGAGGAGGTCGCGGTCGACCGTGTCCGGGCCGGTGACGTCGTGCTGGTCCGGGCGGGCGAGGTCGTTCCCGTCGACGGCACCGTGGTCAGTCGTGAGGCCGTCGTCGACACGAGCACGCTCAGCGGCGAGCCGCTCCCTGAAACGCTGAGACAGGGCACGTCGGTGCTCAGCGGGTCGGCCAACGCGGGGGCCCCATTCGAAGTCCGGGCCGACCGCCCGGCGAGCGACAGCGCGTACGCGGCGCTCGTGCGGCTGGTCGAGCAGGCGCAGACCCAGCGCGCCCCGTTCGTGCGGATGGCCGACCGTTACGCCGGGTTCTTCTTGCCGGCCACCATTCTGGTAGCGGGCGCGGCGTGGGCGATCAGCGGCGATCCGGAACGGGCGCTTGCCGTCGTGGTGGTCGCCACGCCGTGCCCGCTGATCCTGGCCGCGCCGATCGCGCTTGTCTCCGGACTCTCGCGGGCGGCCCGCGCCGGCGTGATCGTCAAGGGAGCCGGATCGATCGAGACGCTCGGCGAAGCCCGGACGGTCCTGTTCGACAAGACCGGGACGCTGACCGTCGGCACCCCCGAGGTACGCGAGATCCATCCGCGAGACGGGATCGGCCCCGCCGAGTTGTTGCGACTGGCAGCGTCCGTGGATCGCCTTTCGGCGCACGTCCTCGGCCACGCGCTCGTCGCCGCCGCCGAGCAGGACGGGTTGGAACTGACGATGCCGGACGACGTCCACGAGGACCCGGGCCAGGGAATCGCCGGTTCGGTAGACGGCCACCGCGTGCTCGTCGGGAGCCGCGCGTTCATGGCAGCATCCGGCGTACCGGCCGAGGAGGCTGCTGCCTCGAGCCTCGCGAGCACGAGAGGCTCAGGCGAGGCCCATGTCCTTGTCGCGCTCAACGGCCACATCGCGGGGGTGATCGTGATGGCGGACGAGTTGCGCCCGGACGCCGAGCGGATCGTCGACCGGCTCCGAGCCGAGGGCATCCGGCACGTGGCGA
Source organism: uncultured Solirubrobacterales bacterium (assembly GCA_963788565.1). Taxonomy (GTDB): domain Bacteria; phylum Actinomycetota; class Thermoleophilia; order Solirubrobacterales; family Solirubrobacteraceae; genus Palsa-465. The sequence goes on from CAWBHJ010000009.1 coordinate 183,783, forward strand.
TGCTCTCCGGCGACCGTCGCTCCGTCGCCGAGCGCATCGGGCGCGAAGTTGGCGTGGACCGCGTCTACGCCGAGCAATCGCCCGAGGACAAGCTCGAGGTCGTACGCACGATCGGCGCCGATCCGACACTGCGACCCGTGATCATGGTCGGTGACGGCGTCAATGACGCTCCGGCGCTCGCGATTGCCGACCTCGGGATCGCGATGGGAGCCGCGGGGGCAACCGTCTCCTCCGAGACAGCCGACGCCGTCATCACCGTCGACCGCGTCGACCGCGTCGCCGACGCGATCCACACCGGCCGGCGCGCGCTCCACATCGCCCGCCAGAGCGTCCTCGCCGGCATGGGCCTCAGCCTCGCGGCGATGGGGGTCGCCGCCGCCGGCTACCTGCCACCGATCGCCGGGGCGCTCTTTCAGGAGGTCATCGACCTCGCCGTGATCCTCAACGCGCTACGCGCGCTCCGGGGTTGACGCCTCCGAGGTTCGCCTCTCGGCATCCTCGCGCACGACCTCGAGCAGGCCGTAGACAAGTACGTGCGCAGCTGACCCGACGCCCAGCGCGCATTAGCGGCGGCCGGAAGTCCGGGGGAGTTCTCATGACAGCGTTCGAGCGGCCGGGGGAGCTTCCCGGCCGCTCGAAGGGTTGCGCTGCGGGGGCTTAGAACTTGCCGTTCGCGATCAGTGTGCCGGTGGCGGTTTTCGCGGCAACGGTGGACCCGTGGACGATCGTGGGGACGCTTTGCCCGAGTTCGGTGTTGCGGTCGATCTGGCCGATGCCCGTCGAGGACACCTTCGCCGAGCCGAGCTTCACGCCATTGGCGTAGAAGATGACGGACTTCCCAGCCAGGATGCGGAGGTGGTCGACCTCGATCTGCAGCTCCCGCTGCCCGGGCTGGGACTGGTACTGAGCTGATCCGCTGGCGGTCGGGTATGCCTTGCTGTGCGTCATGGGGACCTGCCAGTTGACGGTCGCGGTGCTTGCCAGCGCGGCCGCTGGAGTGAGCATGGCCGCCGCGGCGACTCCCGCCGCGAGCAGCTTTGATTTGCGGGTCATGGTGATCATTTCTGGTTCTCCTTGTTCGCGCTCTTTGCGGTTGGGTGCCCGCGCCCGAGTGGGCAGGTCGAGGGACCTACCCATCGCCGTGCGCGGGGCGGCGATCAGGCGTCGCGCACGTCGCTGGAGCTGTCGGCCCCGGTTGGATCTGCTCGATCCCGCGTCCGGTCGACGTGGCGCGCGTCGCGGCTGTCGAGCGAGCGATCGGTGCGGGCGGGCGTGGCCGTGCTGTGATGCGTCGTGGCCGCAACGGCTGCGACGGGTCCGGCCGCGAGCGACAACGCCGCGATCGAGCCGGCAATGGCGATGGTTCGTGACTTCAACATGTCCTTACTCCTTCGAGAGGGTCGCCGCCGCGCCGGTGCGGTGCGATGGATTGACGCTGACCAGCGTGAAGGCGCCGGTCAAGAGCGCGGTAAGGCCCGGTTCAGAGGTGCCTTACCGGGGCGATTTCGCCTGCATCAGCCCATAAAGTGAGAGACGGTCATGAGGATCCTGGCGATCGAAGACGAGCACACCCTGGCGGCGTTCATCGAGCAGGGCCTGCGCTCCGAAGGGCACGCCGTGACCGTCTGCCACGACGGCGCGACCGGGGAGGCCGCAGCGTTGACCGGGGACTACGCCCTGGTGCTGCTCGATCTCACGCTCCCCGAGAAGGACGGCCTCGAAGTGCTGCGTGCTATTCGCTCACGGATGCCGGAGCTACCGGTCATCCTGCTCACCGCGCGCGCGGCGGTCGAGCAGCGCGTCGAGGGGCTCGACCTGGGCGCGAACGACTACGTGACCAAGCCGTTCGCGTTCGAGGAGCTCTTCGCTCGTGTGCGCGCGCAGCTGCGTGCCCCAGGCCAGCATGAATCCTCCGTGCTCGACGTCGCCGACATCCGCCTCGACCTGCGCACGCGGCGGGTCGAGCGCGACGGCCACGAGGTCAAGCTGACCGCGCGCGAGTTCGAGCTGCTCGCCTACCTGATGCGCCACCCCGACCAGGTTCTCTCACGCGAGCAGATCCTCAACGCGGTGTGGGGGTTTGACTTTGATCCCGGTACGAAGGTGCTCGAGGTCTACATCGGCTACCTGCGGCGCAAGCTGGGTGACACGGACGGGTCGGATCCGATCGAGACGGTGCGCAACGTCGGCTACCGGCTGCGGGCACCTCGTGTCTAGGCGCGCGCTTCCGGGAGGTCTCCGCACTCAGCTGGCGCTCTCCATCGCGCTCGTCACCGCGCTCGCCGTTGGCGCCAGCTTCATCGCTCTGTACAGCGGCACCAGCGCGCGACTGCGGGCGCAGATCGACGCGACACTAAAGACGCAGCAGGCGGAGTGGCGCCAGTTCGCGGCGGGCGCCGACACGTCGACCCCGATCGCGCTCACGCGAGCGGCAACTCGGTTCATCGCAACTCAGCGTTATCACGCCGAGTCGCTGATCATCGCCGTGCACGTGAACGGGGGGCGAACCGTCACCAACGATCCCGAAGTCGTCGCACGCGAGGAGAACCGCCAGCGGAGTAGACACGAGACGACGGGGCTGTTGGACGCACCGGCTGGGCTCTCCAACGCGACGGTTGCAGAGGCCGGAAACATGCGCGTGCTCACGTTCACGATCGATCATGGCGGCCGCCCCGTGGGGACCTTGCGCGTCGCGAACCCGCTCACACCTGTCGAGCAGGCGCAGGCAAGTCTGAAGCGAACGTTCCTGATCGTCGGACTCGTCGCGCTCGTGATTGCGGTAGCGGCGGGAATCGCGCTCGCGTCTGTGATCGCCGCGCCGCTGCGCCGGATGGCCCGGGTGGCCGCCGCGGTCGAAGCCGGCGATCTCTCTAAGCGTGCCGAGCCGCGGTCCGGCCGCGGCGAGGTCGGAGTCCTCTCCGACGCGATCAATCACATGCTCGACCGGCTCGAGCGAACGTTCAAACGCCAGCGCGACTTCGTATCAGACGCCTCACACGAGCTACGCACCCCGCTCGCCGTGCTGCGCGCCCAGGTCGAGTTGCTCGACCGCGAGACCGACGAGGTTCGCCGCCACGAGGGCACGACGACGCTGGTGCGCCGCCTCGACGAGCTCGACCGGCTCGTCGCGGACATGCTGACGCTCGCCAGCGCTGATGCCGGGCAGCTCGTCGAGCCCCGCCCGATCGACCTGGACGACTTCTTCGAAGATCTCCGCCGCGATCTACCGCTGTTCGGCGAACGCGACTACCAGCTGCAGCCGGCGACCGGCACGCTCGAAGCCGACCCCGACCGGCTCACCCAGGTGCTTCGCAACCTCGTCCGAAACGCCGTCGCGCACACCCAGGACGGAGATCGCGTAACCATCCTCGCG
>CAWBHJ010000010.1:0-116469 GCA_963788565.1 uncultured Solirubrobacterales bacterium
TCGGCCCCGGTGAGGTGATCGGCAAGACCGCGACCCCCATATTCCGGCTTCACGGCCCAAGAAATCGGCCCGCGTGACGACTCTCGGCGCCCGACGGTCCAGGTGGATCGGGTGCGGTCCGGTAACTACTTCGCGCACTCGGGGGCGCCGAGCTTCTCACCCGTCACAGTGTTCTTGGCCGCCAGCGACTTGAGCGCAGACGAGTCGTTCTTCTTGGCGGCCACCACCTGCTGCTCGCTGATCGAGATGAACTGCTCGTAGTCTGCCTGCTTCGCTGCGGGTGGTGTCAGCGCGTCGATTTTCGGTAGGTACTTTGCGATCTTTTCGCCGTACTCGGCGTTGCTGCTCACGGGCTGCGCGGTGAACTGCTTGCAGATCGCGTTGAGCTCCGCGGCAAACCCGCCCGAATTGGTCGAACTGGCGCTGGTTCCGCTATTGGCGTTGGTGCTGCTGGCGCTGCCGCATGCGGCGAGCCCGATCCCGGCGACACAACGCGCCTCATGCGGTCAAGCTCCAGAAGGGCCGGCTGCTCGCTCGAAACCGCGTCCCGAACGCGCACCTGACCTGACGGGCGCGAGGCTTGGGGGTGGCCGGTGCTACCGGGTGTGTCGCAGCAGCTCGGGTGTTAGACGGCGCACGTGGGCGAGGATGCGTTCGTGCGTCGCGGCCTCCGGGTTGGTAAGGCGCAAGCGGATGAGCTCGCGGCCGGCCGCGTGGAGGACGTGGGCGGTGTACTCGGGATCCGGGATGTCTGGGTTGATCTCCAGCAGTACGGTCGCGAGGTATCGGCGCACGTTGGCCTCGGCCACGGCGAGACGCTCGTGCAGTTCAGGGGGCGCGCCCTCGGGTGGGAACAGGAACAGTCGCCAGGTGGCGGGGTTCGCGTCCGCCGCCCGGAGCACGCTGGCGAAAGTCCGCCCGAATGCCCCGTCCGCATCGTTCGGGTTCGGACGCTGCGATCGCTTCGGCGAACTGACTGCGGGCGCGTGCGCCCTCGCGTTCGATCAGCGCGATGAACACTCCGGCGAGGTCCCCGAACTGCTGGTAGATCACGGTGCGGGTGACCCTCGCTTCGCTGGCGATCCGATTCAGCGTGGCGGCATGGAACCCCTCGGTGTCGACGATCGCGTGGGTGATGTCAAGGATCTGCGCGTGCCGGCTCTCGGCCGTCATCCGCCGCCGGGAGTGTGTCTGGGCGGGCATCCTTGACGCACAACTTACAACATGAAAGTATTACTTTCAAAGTATAAGTTGCGTTCCGGGAGAGCGATGCCGCATGGAAATGACGATGCCCGAACAGCTGCACTACCCCGAGCTGGCCACACGCGTCCGCAGGCAGGGCGAGCTGCAGCCGGTCCTCTATGGCAATGTCGACTTCAACGCCAAGCCGTATCGGCTCGCGACTGCGCCCGAGGACGACGCCTCGCTGCCGGCCTGGGTCGCCGACCGGGCGGCGACGCTCGCGGACCCGCGCGTAGTGGAGCTGATCAGCACGACCACGATGCTCGGCGACGTAGTCGCCGACCCGTACGCGTCGTTGATGGCCGAGCGTCCGTTCAAGAGCCTGATCGACATGCTCACCTTGGCGTGCCGCGAGGGGATCGACGCCGTCGCCGATGCGCCGCCGGAGCTGCGCGCGTTCATCGACGCGATGGAGACCAAGCCCGAATGGCTGGACATGGAGCTGGTCGAGGAGGGCGCCCGCGAGGCACGAATCCCGGCCGCCTTCCTGGCTCCGTTCGTAACGCGCGGCGTGTTCGTCGCGACCTTCATGAACACCTACGCTGCCCTGCCGATGGCCCTCACTGGTCAGCTGGGTGGTCGCAAGGCGGCACGCCGCGTGAACGAGACCTCGAGCTTCTTCGCCGTCACCACGCTCCCCGGCGCGCTCGCTCGCAGCGGGCCGGGCTTCGAGGCCGCGGCGAAGGTTCGGCTGATGCACTCGATGGTCCGCTACAACGCGCTCAAGCGCTCAGACCGCTGGGAGCTCGACATCTATGGCATCCCCGTCCCTCAAGTCGACCAAGTCCCCGCCGGCCTGATCAACATCTACCTGCTCGCGGCGCGCGCACGCCGCCAAGGTCGCTCGGAGTTCAATCGCGTTGAACGCGCACTCGTCGAGTTCGGCCGCTACCGATGCTTCCTGCTCGGCCTGCCCGAAGAGCTGTTGCCGACCACCGTCGAGGGCACATTGCGCGTCATGCACGCACGCGCCGCACTACTGCGCCGCGGCTTCGATGAGACCTGCGCGGCGCTGGTGCGCGGCACGATGGACGCGTACTTGCGAGCCGGCGAGACGCCGGCTGACCGTGCCGCGGAGGCGATCGAGAAGTCCTACAGCAAGGCGTTCTTCCTCCGCGCGTTCGCGGGCGGCGAGAAGGGCCGCAAGACCGCGACAGACGTCGGCGTCTCCCTCGGCGCGGGGGACAAGCTGCGGATCGCGATGACCGCACCGTTCGTGATCGGGCGCTTCATGACCGTCCGGGCCGCGAGCGGCATCCCCTTGCTGCGAGACCTCGTCGACCAGTACACGATCCGTATGGTCAAGCAGCGCCTTGCGACGTACGGCAACCCCGAGTTCACGACGGACTCCACCACGTACACGCCGGCCACGACCGAGGCCGCCTGACGCGCTTCACATTCCACGCGAAGGCAGCGCCGTGCTGCCGCGCCCGCGACCGCTCCTCTCCTCATTGTGGCGCGGCGCGGCTGCTCCGACGCGTATGGTGCAGAGTTGCGTTGGCCTGGGAGGCGTGATCAACGAGACGGACGCCGATCCCGCGGGCGGGGAGCCGGATTGCGAGATCGCGATCATCGGCGCAGGCCTTGGAGTCTGACGTGGCGGGCGGGTGGGCTGCTTTGGAGAGCTGCGGCGTAGGGTGCAGTCGTGGCTAGGTGGTCGACCGTGATCGAGCTTGTCGGCGCGGGCGGTGAGCGGGTCGATTTTGCTCGGACGTTGCTCTCGCACGGTGTCGCTGACCTGCCGCCGAACGAGATCGCGCCTGATGGAATGCTGCTGCGGACGGTGCTGCCGGCGGGCGGGCGCGCGTGGCTGGTTGAGCTCACGGCGGACGGTGTCGGACGCGCCCGGCTCGGCGTGTCCGCGGGTGCGGCCATACCCCCGGTCGCGGATCGGTCTGTGCTGGTGGCGCAGATCCGCCGCATGCTGCGGCTCGATGAGGACCTGAGCGCGTTTTACCTGGTGGCCGCTGCTGATCCGGCGTTGGCGTGGGCCGCCGCGGGTGCCGGGCGGATGATGCGCAGTCCGACCGTGTTCGAGGACCTCGTCAAGACGATCTGCACTACCAACTGTGCGTGGTCGGCGACCGTGCGGATGGTCACGGCGCTCGTCGGCGAGCTCGGGGCGGCCGCGGCCGGCGCCGGCGAGCGCAGCGCGTTCCCGGCGCCCGCGACGGTGGCCGACGCTGGCGACGCGTTCTTCCGGGATGTCGCCCGCGCGGGCTACCGCGGGCCGTACCTGCGTGTTCTTGCCGACGACGTCGCTTCAGGCCGGCTCGACCTCGAGGCTCTGTGCGACCCGGCGCTGCCCGACCAGGAGGTCGCGGAGCGGCTGCTGCAGGTCGCCGGTGTTGGGCCCTACGCGATGGCGCACATGATGATGTTGCTCGGCCGCTATCAGCGGCTGATCCTCGACTCGTGGACGCGGCCGAAGTACCGGCGCGTGAGCGGCCGCTCGCGGATCACCGACAAGGGGATCGAGCGGGCCTTCCGGCGCTATCGCCAGTTCGCGGGCCTAGCGTTCTGGCTGATGCTGACCGAGGACTGGCTGCCAGCCAAGTGACCTCAGCGGTACCCGGTCGCGACGTTTCAGCACGTCCAACGACGCCACCGCGCCGACCTCACCCGCTAGGTCCGGCGTTCGCGCCTAGGCCGTTTAGCCAGTTGCGCATGTTCGCGCCGGCGGGCGTGACTTGTCCTTCCTCATAACCGGTGGTCGCAACTGCCAGCGTGACACCACTGGCTGCCGCCCAGCCGTACTCGATACCGGTGCCGCTCGCGGCGTAGCGAGCGATCATCTGCCCCTGCTGCAAGATGGCGCCGGGCGGGGCGATGTTGGTGATCTGCTCGGCCACGTACTGCTCCTTGCCGGCATCGGGTCCCGTCAGCAGCTCCCAGTACACCAGCGGTTGGCCGGCATACCAATCCGGCTCGATCGCGAGAATCTTGACCTGGGACGGTGCAAGAATCTGGGCTCCCACCGGCATCGTGGCGTCCACGCCCTGATCCGTGCGCTCCCACTGATTGACATAGCGCAGCGGGTCGATGTACGAGCCGGATGTCGTCTTGACCGGGAGACGCTCGGCCCGGAAGGCCTCAACCGCCGCGCTCGTGGCTTGACGCTGCAGCGACGCCTCCTCACGTGAAAGTTTCTTTTGGAGCGAACCCAGTTGGCGCTGCTTGCCCGCGCGGTCTTGCACCGACCTCAGGCGGCGGTCGACGATCGAGAGCCGCAGCTGGACGATCTGGTTGCGCGCTACGAGCACGGCGGCCGCCGACCGGGCTCGCCGCGCCTCGATCGGTGCCAGTCGCCGTGCCTCGGCGACGACCGCGATCCGCGCCTGAGCCACCAGCCGGATGGCCTGAGCATTAGCGCGATCGATCGCTCTGGCCGCTCTCACGTTGTTCAGGAGATCCTCAAACCCCCTGGACGACACGACCACGTCCACCATGTCCGGCGGCGGCGTCTCATAATCGGCCACGAGCTGCTGGGCGAGCAGCCGACGGTCGCGCGCGTACTGAACTCTGAGCTCAACCGCGCGCTGGCGAGCGCGTGTCAGCTGCGTACGAACCCGGGCGAGCAGAGCCTCCTGGACGTCCAACCTGCGCTGCACGATCCCAAGCCGCGCCTGCAGGGCTGAGATCGATCCCGCATAAGTCTGAATTGCGCTGTTGTCGGCTTGGATCGCCGATTGCAGCTGGCTGGCCTGCCCCTGATGCTCGAGATAGCGGCCGGCCAGGTCGCCTCGGCTCGCCGACGCTCCGACTCCCACAACGGCCATCGCAGCGACAAGCGCGGCCGCGATCCTCCGGCGTCCACGCGCAGACCACACCCGCTCAAGCGTCTCGAAACCAATCACTCGATCGCGAAGCTAACCCGCCCGGCGCGTCGTTCTCGACTGCTGCAACGCCCCTTGCGCGACGCTCAGGCAGCCTATCCGGGCTAACGGTCGCAAACCCGACCTGAGCTACACCCAGCCGACAAGCGCTTTGGCGACGCACGATGGCGTCGAGCTTCGGCGTCGGGCCGCCGTTGCGCGGGCCGATGAGTTAGCCGTCTCCGAAGCGTCCTTGCTGTTATGGATGATCGCTACACGTTGGAGTGCACGTGGGACTGAATGAGGACGGGCTGAGACGATTCGGGGCGGTCGCCGCCTCGCACGTGGGGGATGAGGAGGTGCCAGGACTGGTAGCGCTGGTGGCGTGTGGCGACCAGGTGCATGTGGAGGCGCTGGGGACGCTCGCGGTCGGTGGGAGGCCGGTTGAGCGGACGTCGCTGTTTCGCATTGCGTCTACGACCAAGCCGATCACGGCGGCCGCGACGCTGGCGCTGGTTCGCGAGGGCCTGCTTGAGCTGGACGAGCCGGTCGACCGGCTCCTCCCGGAGCTCGAGAATCGCCGGGTCCTGCGCCGGATGGACGGTCCACTCGACGACACGCTTCCCGCCGACGCTCCGGTGACGGTTCGAGGTTTGCTGACATTCACGTTCGGGTTCGGGATGGTCATGGAGATGTTCATGGCATCCGACCCGTGGCCGGTCGTCGCGGCCGCAACGGAGGCCGGGCTCGCGACGATCGGACCGCCGCAGCCTGACGATTTCGTGGACGCTGATACGTGGATCGCGAAGTTCGGCGAGCTGCCTCTCCTGGCTCAGCCCGGCGAGCGGTGGCTCTACAACACGGGCGCGCACGTACTGAGCGTGCTGTGCGCCCGAGCCGTCGGGGCGTCCTATGACGAGGTCCTGCGCACCCGGATCTTCGAACCGCTCGGGATGCGCGACACCGCCTTTCACACCGAGGAGATCGAGCGGCTGGCAACGGCCTACCAGCCGACCGCGGACGGGCTAGCCGTCTGGGACTTGCCGGACGGCCAATGGAGCCGCGCGCCGTCGTTCCACGACGGCGCCGCGGGGCTTCTGTCCACGGTGGACGACCTGCTCGCGTTCGCACGGATGCTGCTGAACGACGGTAATCCGGTGCTGGCAGCGGACCAGGTACGCGAGATGAGCCGCGACTATCTGACCGCCGAGCAGCGTGAGTTCGGCACGGCATTCCTTGACGGGCGCGGCTGGGGGCTCGGAACATCGGTGGTGCTGGACGGGCCGTGGGCCGGCGCGATCGGTTGGGATGGCGGGCTCGGCACGTCGTTCCTCCTGCACCCGGCCCGCGACCTGGTCGTGATCGTGCTGACCCAGCGGCTGTTTGAGGCCGCGCAGGGGCCGGCGCTACACACGGAACTGCAAGCGGCTGCCCTCGCCGCGGCCGAGTAGCGGTCGCGCCCTTTGGCGCAAGGCGCTTAGCTCTTGAGCGCTTCTCGCAGCTCGTCGGCGATCTCGTCGGCAGAGGCGTCTAGTGAGCGTTTCACGATCTGAGCTGAACGCGTAACCGCCTCGTCGAAGCCCTTTTCGAGCGTTGGCTCGCCAACGACGATCAGCCCCGCTTGATCGGCGGTGAGCTCGGACGCCGCATCTTCGAGCTCCTGGCGAGGCAGAGCTCCGCCGCCGAATTCCTCCGGAATGATGCGAATGTGCGGGCGGTCGACGCGCCGCACGATGTTGGGCTTGCCGTCCTGCATGTCGATCACGGCCGCGTCGAACTTGCCCAGCATCTCTTCCGCGTGCAGCTCCTCGAGCGAGTCGAGATCAAAGAGTGCGTCTTCGACGTTCCCGTACACCGCCGTGTAGAGCACGTTCTCGGCCATGGACCCCTCCTGCGGTCGCTTGAAGAAGCCGGAACGTACCGGCCACCGCGACAGCCGCTGTCACCTCTTTGGGGTGACGTCAGGGCTCCGGCTAGTCCTCGTCCGGAGCCATCGCGCAGATCAGCGAGCGACCCCTCAGGCTACGCAACAACCGCGCCTGGCCGAAGCGTGGAACTCCTTTGAGGCCGGCGGGTTGCCGAGTGGCCTGCCGCCGTAGATGACGCGGCCTCGGGCGTCCTGGTAGGTGAGCCATGCGACGGTGGGTTGCTGGTCGACGCCCGGCTTCGAGAAGTCGCAGATCCCGGTCGGGAAGACCTTTTGGAGCTGCGCCCACTGCGCGTCCGTGAACGAGATCCCGGGATAGTCGTTGCGGCTCAGCGGCTTCAGCTGGCACTTGTTCGCGTCGGTCGTGATCGCGTCGCCGGCCACCGTGCGCGGGGTCCCCTCGACGTTCACCACGCCGGCCGGGCAGAGGGTCTTCGAGACCATCTGTCCGGTGCCGTCCCAGCATTCGTCGCTGAGGTCCGAGGGCTTGTCGTTGATGATCTTCTGTGGCAGCGACTTGCTGCCGTGATCGCGCTCGACGTCGGTCAGCCAGCGGTCCATCGCGATGAAGCTGTTGAGTTCGCAGTCGGCGTCGGCCTTGATCGTGACCGGGCCCTCCCAGATCAGCTGGTTGGCGTGGGTCCCGTGCTCGCGATCGAGTCGGGCCCGGACGGCGAACGCGCGGTAGGCATCGTGGAAGAGCCCGGGGTTTGGACCGCGGCAGTCGATGATCGCGGCCTGGTTGAGGTTGTTGGCCTCGTTGATCATCCCGCTGCGGTAGGCGCGGGCAAGTGACGGTGAGCTACCGCCGTCGGCCCGCGCGGCGGTCGGGTTGGTGTCGATGTCGGCACCCCCGACCGCGGCATTCAGGTCGACGAACTGAGCCGCGGTGATCTGGCCCGCCTTCAGGGCGTCGAGGCCGTACTCGACGCCGACGTTGTCGATCGGCGGCCGCACGAACCCTCGGCCGAGCTTCCGTTCAACTGCGGACCACAGCGCTTTCGGCTCCGGCCCGAAGACGTTGATCGCCTCGTCCTGGATCGTGCAGCGGACGCCGCCGGGATTCGTCTGCGCGTTGTAGCGGTCCGCACTCGTCGTGCCCGCACATGCGTCGGTTGGGACGGCCACGTGGAACTGCGCGTTGTCGGAGACCTCGGCGTTCGCGACACCGTCGGGGCCACCGAGGACGTCCCCCATCTGGGTCGGGAGCCAGGCGATCCCCGATCCCCACTTCGAGGGTTGGGTGAAGTACGCGAGCAGGAGGTGGTAGTCCAGGAACTGCGTCGCGGTGCTCCATGCGTCGGGGAAGGAGCACGTCGGCAGGAGTCCCTGGTAGACGCCCGGGTAGGCGTTGGCAATCCACTGCTGGGCGAGCGAGCCGCCGGAGCAGCCGGTGCCGATCGTGTACCGCAGCGTGCCGTAGGACGTGCCGATGTGCTGCTTGGCCATCACCAGCGACTCGGCCTCCACCGCGAGGTTGCAGTCGTGGCCGGCGTTGTCCAGCGCCGTCGACATCGTCATGAAGCCCTTGCCGAGCGCGTAGTCGCCGGCGCTGTCACCCGTCGTTGCCGGGGCCGTCCCGGTCGTGCGATCGTCTCCGCACCCGGCGCCGTGCAGGATCAGCAGCTTGTGGTTGAACTGCGGCTGTGGCGCGACGGCCGTCCACGGCTTGCCGGGCTGGTAGAGGACCGTGATCTGGTACTGGTCGCGATCCATGTAGCCCGTCTCGACGCGCACGATGAACGGCACCTTGACGCCCTGATCGGTGGTCGTCGTCGCGACGTCCGACGGCGGGCTCGACGGGTCATACGGCTGAAAACCGCTCTTGCTTGGATCGCTCGACATGTACTCGTACGCGAAGCTCGGCGCCCGATCGCACTGCTTGTCGGCCGCGCCCGCTTCGCACGTCCACGGGTCGATCTGGGGGCCCGAGAACACCGGTCCGCCGATCGGATGGTTGATCAGCTTGATCCGCGTGCCCCAACCGTTCGGCACCATCGCCTGAAGCTCGCTGCCCCCGCGCGCGACTCCGGTCACCAAGCCCTCGAAGCGGCCGTCGGCGCGGAACGCGAAATCCTTGGTGACGTTCGAACGGCCGAGCGTGACGTGGACGTGGTGCGCATCGGATCTCGTTGGCAGATTGATCGCGACCAGTGCCGAGCCACCGGTGACGAGGTCCGCGCGGCCCGAGAGGACCGAGATCGACAGCGCGGGCCTCCGCGGGCTCGCGGCGTCGGCGGGGAACGAAGCGGCCGCCAAGACCAGCAGCACGGCAAGTCCCAGTCCGCATTTGCGTGCCCCGCCACGATTGAGTCGCATCTCCACCCCTCGACCTAGTTGATACTCCGCTCGGCGGTAGATGCTTGCAGACGGACACGAACCGCGGTTCGGTCCACGAGTACCGCTGCTTGACCCTCGGTCAACAAGATGATACTGTTGACCTCCGGTCCATAAGAGGCACTCGATCGGTCCGAGTCATTAGCCTTCGATGCTCGATCAGATGCCATACGGATCTGTCGAACGGGAGCCGGGGCGGGCGGCCACGATTTTCGAAGCGAATGGAGTCGTTAGATGAGGGGCAGAGCTTTTCGCCGGTTCGCGACAGCTGGCGTGCTGATGTTGGCGGTATCCGCGACCGCGGCCGCCGTAGCGAGCGCGAACGAGAGCCCGCACATCAAGGTCGTGGCGCCCCGGACCTCCGAGCGGGCGCGGACGATCACCTTTAGCGGTGCAACGACGGCCCAGTTCCCGAACCTGCGCGCCTACTGGGAGACCGTCTCGCATAGCAGGGCAACCTGCGCCGCAACGCCCGCGGACAGGCCAAGGCTGGCGCAGGAATTGGGGTGGAACGACATCGTTCCTCACCACGCGGCCGGCCTCGTCTCCTTCGAGCACAAGCAGACGGTCGCGGCCGGCGACAGGGGCGAGCTCCATCTCCTATGCGCGTATCTGGTCAATCACAGCGGCCACGTCGGTGCTCGCGCGCAGGGCTCCTACCGGGACCCGGCGCTCAGGTGAGGCCGGCCAGCGCGGCTAGATCAAGGATGGCTAATGCTTAGATCGATCGGGGGCACGTCCTGGGGCAGGCGGTCGCGCCGCTGCGGCGCCGCGGCGGTGACGGCGCTGGTGGGCCTGACCTTTACCGCCGCCGCGCAAGCTTCGTCGAGCGCTCAGTTGGCGCCTGTTCGGACGGCCTCGCGTGCCGGCATCGCGGGTCACTACATCGTGGTCCTCAAGGGTCCGTTGCCGGACCGGCCGACGAAGCGCTCTGAACGTGCGGCAAGAGCCGAGGATGCGAGGGTCGCCTCCTCGGTGAGGGTGAGACCCCTGTTCGTGTACGACGCGGCTCTGGAAGGGTTTGCTGCGAATCTGACGGGCGCCCAGCTTCGCGCCCTGAGGCATTCCGCGCGCGTGGCGTATCTCGAGCAGGACGCTCGCGTCAAGGAACTGGCGGTTGCGCTGCAGACCGGCGCCACCTGGGGCCTTGTTCGCATCAACCAGCGGTCGCTGTACTTGGATGGGAACTACACCTATTCCCCGACGGCTGGTCGCGGTGTGACCGCCTACATCCTCGATACCGGGATCCAAACAGACAATGTTGATTTCGGCTCCCGGGCGTCCAACGGCTTTGACGCGGTTGGCGGAACCGGAGCCAATTCAGACTGCAACGGGCACGGCACGCACGTCGCGGGGACCGTCGCGGGAACGAAGTACGGGGTGGCCAAGCTCGCGAAGCTCATCGGTGTACGGGTGCTCGGTTGCCAAGGGTTCGGAACCACTGCAGGCGTGATCCAGGGGATTAATTGGGTCACGGAACATCACGTGGCCGACAAGTCTGTAGCGAACATGTCGCTTGGCGGCGGTAAGAGTGCCGCAGAGGATGATGCCGTGAAGCGCTTGGTTGACTCGGGCGTGTTCTTAAGCGCCGCGGCGGGCAATGACAACGAGAATGCGTGTAACGTTTCTCCAGCGGGCGCGCCAACCGCGTTCACAGTCGCCGCGAGTGACAACAACGACAGGAAGGCTTCCTTCTCGAATTTCGGGCCATGCGTCGACGCGTACGCACCCGGGGTGTCAATCACCAGCGATTGGATCGGCAGCGACACCGCAACGAACGCGATTAGCGGTACCTCAATGGCCGCGCCACACGTCGCTGGGGTCGCTGCGCTGTACCTCTCCGAACATTCGAGTACGCCGGCCGGCACCAGCAAATGGATCGTGGATCACGCCACCACCGGCGTGGTCAGTCGCAGTCCCGCGGATACGGCGAATCTCCTGCTCTACAAGGGTGGCCTGTAAAGAGCATCCGTCGCCTGGATGAATCTGGCGACCCGGGCGTGGCGAGTCTCGACTTTGCTTTGGAGGGTGCAACTTGTTTGGATGGATCGGGCGGACGAGCGTTCCAGCCATGCTGTTGGTCGCGGGGATCGGGCTCGCTGGATGCAGCGGCAGCAGCAGCAGCACCAGCGCCAATAGCGGAACCAGCGCCAGTTCGGCCAATTCGGCCGGGTTTGCCGCGGAGCTCAACGCGATCTGCAAGCAGTTCACCGCGCAGCCCGTGAGCAGCAGCGCCCAGTACGGCGAAAAGATCGCAAAGTACCTGCCGAAAATCGACGCGCTGACACCACCCGCAGCGAAGAAGGCAGACTACGAGCAGTTCATCTCGATCAGCGAGCAGCAGGTGGTGGCGGCCAAGAAGAACGACTCGGCTGCGCTCAAGTCGCTGGCGGCGAAGAACAGTGTGACGGGTGAGGAGCTCGGCGCCCCCGAGTGCGCGAAGTAGTTACTGGACCGCACCCGATCCACCTTTTACCCATCACCTCACCGGAACCGGTACGCTGTCGGCCAGCCGGTGTATGAAGCACGGTCGAGTTTTGGGGGTGGGGTGTGATCAGGCGGTTGGTGCACACGAAGGGGTCGGCTCGCTGGGCGATCGTCTTGCTCGTTGGGTTTGTGTTGCTGCTCGGAGCGGGCCGTGGCTCGGCTGCGTCGCTGGCGTGGTCGTCGCCGACCCTGATCGACCCGGCCCCGGGTCAGCAGTTCCCGACGAGCGGATCGCTGGTCGGCGTGTCGTGCCCGTCGGTGAGCTTGTGCGTCGCGGTCGATGACGCCGGCAACGTGTTTTCCTCGAGCGATCCGGCGACGGGCGGCTGGACGCGGACCGCGACTCAGCTGCCCTCGCCGGCGGCGATCGCGTGCCCGTCGGCGCAGCTGTGCCTTGTCGTGACCGGCTTCGGGGATGTGGTCAGCTCGACCGATCCCGGTGTGGCTGGAGCTGTGTGGAGGAGGGTGCGAGTGGATCCAAAGCCGCTGGTTGGCGTCTCGTGCGCCTCGGTCCAGAAGTGCATCGCGATTGACGGGGCCGGCTATGCGGTCAGCACCGTTAACCCGAGCGGGGGCAGCGGTGCCTGGCAGCGCAAGCGGATCGACCCGCTGACGAAGCAGGGCCTGCGTGCGATCTCCTGCCCGACGGTCGGGCTGTGCGTGGCGGTCGACGGCGACGGGTACGCGCTGAGTTCGTCCGCTCCCGCGCGCGGGGCGCCGGGGTGGAAGCGGGTGCGCGTCGCTCGCGGCGGCCTGCACGCGGTGTTGTGCACGCCGACCCGGCTGTGCCTGATACTCGCGGACGGCGGGCAGATCCTGAGCTCCACCCGTCCGGGCGGAGCGGCAGGCGCATGGAGCGCCGCTCGCGTTGGTGGCGCCAGCGCGGTTGGGTCCGTTTCGTGCGCCTCGGCGCTGCTGTGCCTCGCCGTCGACGGCAACGGCAACGCGTTCAGCTCGACCCGGCCGACCGGCGGTCCACGGGCGTGGCGGCGGGCCCACATCACCGGCGCTCAACTGCGAGGCGTGTTCTGCCCATCGTCGGGGCTGTGCGTGGCCGTGGGCGCCCAATCCCTGCTCAGCTCGGTCAGCCCGACCGGCGCCCCGGCCGCGTGGCGCGGCGTGTCGCTGTACTACGCCGCGGCCACCGGCCCGCATCTGACCGGCATCGCGTGTGCCACGGCGCGGCTGTGCGTCGCCGTCGATGACTCCGGCGGCATCGTCGCCGCCACCAACCCGGCCGGCGGCGAGAGCGCCTGGAGCAAACAGACGACCGTCAGCGGCGGGCTGAAGGCGGTCTCGTGCGCTCTGGGACCGCTGTGCGTGGCGGTCGACGACAGCGGGGGCGTCACCAGTTCCAGCAACCCCACCGGCGGCCCGGCCGCGTGGACCCGCGCGGTGGTCGACGCCGGCCACCAGCTCACCGCGGTCTCGTGCCCGTCGGTCCACCTGTGCGTCGCGACCGACAACGCGGGCAACGCGGTCAGCTCGACAAACCCCACGGCCGGGACCGGCGCGTGGAAGGTCGTGCTCGCGGACGCGGGCCACCAACCGACCGGGATCTCGTGCCCGTCGACCTCACTATGCATCGCCATGGATGACGACGCGCATGTGCTGAGCTCGACCAATCCGACGGGCGGCCCGAGCGCGTGGAAGGTGGTCGCGAAGGAAAACAGCGAGAACGGAGGGGACCTAACGGGCGTCTCGTGCGGTTCCGAGCGCCTGTGCGTAGCAGTCGACGGCGGCGGAGGCATGCTCTCATCGACGGCCCCCAGCACCAAAGCGTGGCGGTTCGCCGATGTCCTGCCGCCTACCGGCGATCCCCAGTCGGACGGGGCCACGATAGTTACCTACTCGTTCGCGGCGGTCTCGTGCGCGTCGAATCGGCTATGCGTTGCGATCGATACCGCGTTCGGCGAAGGAGATTTTGGTTACGAGGGGGCCGAGGCGAACGTCTCGACGAACCCGACTGACTCCGGGTCGTGGGGCGATACGGGTATCTCGGTGAGTCAGAACGTCAGCGCGATCTCGTGTCCATCGACCCGACTGTGCATCGCCGTCGACGACGGCGGCCTGGCGGTCGTCGGCACCAGCAGCTGATTGGGATCCGCGCGTAAGCGGCGTCGGCTTCACAAGGCGCTCGGCCCGCCGAGCGTGGTCTATCCGGGTCTGTACCCGAGCAGATCGTCGGCCTGCTGGAAGGTCGGCCGATTGACCCACGGGATCAGAGGCTGCGTGATCGCCCCGATCGCCCGGAACTGGATCGAGTCAGAGCACATCTGGTCGCCGGCGGCGCAGACCTTGTCAGCCGGATACACCTGCTGGGGGGTCTCGGCGATCGCCTGGCTGAGCGATGCGTCGAGCGCCGCGCGGCAGCTCTTGATCGCCCCGTTGCCGCAGTACACCCGGTTCAGCGGCCCGAGGACGCGGTCACCGAGCGCCGCGCGCAGGTCCTTCTGGACGATCCCGTAGAACCCGACGTCCCAGCTCGATCCGAGGTGGGAGCCCGAGGTTCCGTGACCCGGCTCGTCGTTGATCGGGAACTCGCTCTCCATCTGGCTGAGCAGGGACGGACCCAGGACCGGTTGGAACTCCGCCTTGACCAGCAGCGGCCACCAGGCGTCCATGATCCGAACGGCTTCGGCCTGGTCGTACTGGCCCGACGCGCCCGGATGCGCTCGGTTGATCCGGTGCGAGCCCGTCGCCAACCAAGCGCGTAGCTCCGAGGCCGCGTGCGCGAGCGTCGGGTTGCTCGGACGACCGATGATCTTCAGCGCGTAGGGCAGCACCTCGACGCCTCGCAGGTCCTGGGTCCCCGCATTACCCATCGCGTTGACGACGTCGACGAGCGACAGCTTGCCGTGTCGGATCGCCAGGTAGTGATTGAGATTGTTGTCCAGCAGCTGCGAGCGGAAGATCGAGGAGTACTGCTGGCCGGTGGCGGCGTCGTTGTATCCCGGGGCCTGCTTGTTGTTCCAGGACGTCAGGTAGGACTGGTCGGTCACATGCGGATGCGCGTTCTGGGGAGTCTGCTTCTCGGTGAGGCTCGCTGGGGTCATCTGCGCCGCGGGCCGGAAGCCCTGCCACGGGTCGCTCGCCCAGCTCGGGAACAGCGGATTGGTGTGCGGCGCTCGGACCGGGTTGAGTCCCGAGTTGTAATACGCGACGTGGGTGGGATCCGCGTAGAACCAGTTGAACGTGTAGCCGATCTCGTAGGCGGCGTGGAAGAAGTCCTGCGGCCCGTGGATCGCATCCGGGTCGTTGAGCGAGGAGAAGCCGGCCGCCGAGTCGAGCTCGTGCATGTAGGTCGAGCGGAGGTTGCAGTAGACCACCGGCCGCCCGTGGATCCGCGCCCGCGCGATCACGAGCCCGTAGGCGGTGCGGAGCGTCTGGAACGTGACGGATCCCGGCGGCGTCTGATCACCGGCGCTGGGCGTCCAGCTCTCCGAGCGGGTGAGCGTCTCCATCGGCACGCATTGGCCCTGCAGCAGGTAGTAGTCCGAGCTGGACGACACCGCGCCGCCGCCGGGGTTGCAGAGCGGCACCGCGAACGTGTCGATGATGTTCTGGCCGGCGGAGGTGGCTGACCATGCGTAGTCGCGGCCATGCCCGAGCTCCACGTACATGTTGACCCCCGGGAACGCCGCTCCCTCGGCGTCGACTCCCGGGCCGTGGATGTCCTCCTCCATCAAGATCTCCGGCGAGAAGTAGGCGACCTGCGGGCCCGCAACCATCAGCGGATGACCGCTCGCGCTGTGCTTCGCGCTGATCACGAGCGCGTTCGACATCGCGCGCGGGAAAGAGAGCAGCCCTGAAAGGGGGCTTGCGGGGGTCGCGCGGCTCAGGGGCAGTCCGGAGCCTCCGGGCACCGCCCCGCCGACGATCGGGTTGACGAGCTGCACCGAGCCGCGGTCGGGCAGCGCGATCGTCTTCAGCGTCGCCTTGTCCGGCTTGGGCAGCGTCTGGTACGGGAACGATTTGCCGCGCACTGTTGTCGGTGCCTCGGGGTCGCTGGGGTCGTCGAAGCTCAGGAACGTGGCGAACCCTGACCTGTCGGCGCCCTTTGACCTCGGCCTCTTTGGATGGATCGTGGGCTTGCGGGCGACGGCTGCGCTGGTCGCCGGACGCGCCGGCAGCCCCGCGAGCGCGCCGCGCTCGGCGCCGAACTTGTTCACCAGGTTCTCGTACAGGACCGCGTTGTTCAGCTGGTTGCCGCCGCCGTTGCCGAAGATCCCGCCGACCAGCGTCGCGATCCGGATCAGGTCGGTGGGGCTGAACGGCTGCGGCCCCAGCGGCTGCCCGATTGCCGCGTACTCGCCCGGCATCAGCAGCGGATCGGTCCGCGCCTTGTTGATGTACGCGTTGATCCCCGCGACGTAGTTGGTGATGTCCGAGTAGATCGTCGAGGAAGACGGTGAGGCCTGCAGCGCGTTGACCTGGTTCTGCAGGTCCTGGTCTGTGTAGGGCTCGCTCGCCCACACGCTCTCGTCCATCGACACGTTGCTGCCGCCCGCGAACTGGGCGAGCGTGCCGTCGCCGGCGTGACGCAGGACGTCGATGAAGAACAGGCGGTCCTCGGCGGTCGCGTAGCCGATCCCGAACATCAGCTCGGCGCGGGTGTCGCCGTAGATGTGGGGCACGCCGAAGCGCGCGTCACGGACGATCGTGACCCCGGGCTCGGGGCTCTCGCTGCCCGCGACGTCTCCGGCCGGGACACCGAACGTCGCGTCTTTATAGAAACTGGCCGAGCTGCGAGGCCTGGATGTTGGGGGCCGCAGTCGTCAGGCTCGAGTACATCTGCAGCTGGTCGTTGTTGTGCGGCGGGTAGGCCTTGTTGGCCTCGTACTGCGCCAGCTGCACCGCGTTGTCGAACCCGTTCTGCCCGGGCGGGAGGATGTTGTTGAAGTAGCCGTTGTCGCCCGACCCGTAGGGCTGGACCTGAGCGCTCGCGGGGGGCGCGAGTACGAATGCGAGTGCGAGCGCGGCGAGCGCGACGGCGGCGAACCTGGACATCGGCGCGCGAAAGTACTACCGAGCGACTGTCAGCGCGCCAGTCGGCGCGCCCGGCAGCCGTGGCGCCCGCCGACGTGCGTCACCCTGTCGGCTCCGTGGATGGCGCACGAAGCCCCACGCGTATCAGGTAGACCATCGCCACGAGTAGTGCGGGCGCCACGGTGCCGCTCGGAATCAGAGAGCGGTGGACGATTCCGCCCGCGACGAACGCGACGGACATGATGACTGCGAGGACGAACGCGGTCGGCACGACCAGCATCTCACGGATGAGGAGAACGCCACCTACCGTTTCCAGCAAGCCTACGAGCGGCTCCATCACGCTCGACGCGGGGATCCCGAAGTTTTGGAACGCGTGGAGCTCCCAGTGGTAGAAGACGAACTTCACCAGGCCGGCTGGAACGAAGATGAGGCCGCAGATGAGCGCCACTCGGCGTGGGTCAAACGACGGGAGCCGAGCTCGCACCGGTCAGTCGTCGATCCGGAAGCTGGCGCCGCGGCCGGGTTGGCGGCAGCCGCCCGCGGCGGAGCAATCACTGCGGCGAGCGCGGCCGTCGGCCAATGTCCCGAACAGGCCGACGGTCCAGCACGTCGGGCAGCCGCGCCACGCAAGCGCGGTGAGGGGCAACAGCGCGAGCGATACCGGGCCGACTCCGTCAAGCAGCGCGATCGCGAGCACACCGGCGATTAGCCCGGCCGCACCTCGCAGCAGGTGCTCGTTCATTGAGCCGCTCGCCAGCGGGGACCTTCTCGACCCCGGTGCTTCCCGCTGTTTTGTGTCACGGGTGGTGATCACCTATTCCGTCATACGAACGGAGACCGCACCTGGATCAAGCCGCGCCCTGCCGTCCCCTGTCGCCCGAGGGTGGCCCCGGGGCGACAGCCCGGCTAGACCGACTGGCTGACGACCCCCGAGGGAGCGGTGAAGACCGGTGTACTGCTCCCGGCCGAATTAGTCGCCACGATCCGCACCACCAGCGTGTGGTCGACGTCGGCGGCGACCGGTATGTGGCTGCCGCTGGTTGCTCCCGCGATGTCGGTGCAGTTCGCGCCCGCGTGGTCGCAGCGCTGCCATTGGATGTCGAAGTTGGTGATCGGCGCCCCGGTCCACTGGCCGAGGTAGATGCCGAGCTTGGTCCCTGTCACCGGGCTCGCGGCCCGCTTGATCTGGGGCGCCTTGTACGGCGCGGGGATGATGCGCGTCACCACCGGCGAGGCGCCCGTCGTGACCGGGTCGCTCGTCACACCGCCGCCGGTGCCCGTGACTCGCACGCGCAGCGTGTGACCGGAGTCGTCGCCGGAGGATCGGTAGGCCGTGCTCGTCGCCCCCGCGATGTCCGTGCAGTCCGACGTGCCGTCCGCGTCGCAGCGGATCCACTGCGACGTGATGCCGGTCAGAGCGCCGGGCCACTCGCCGCGGAAGATCCCGCTCTTGAAGCCGGCCGAGGGCGAGCCCTTGATCGCGGGCGCCCGGGTCGGCGCCCAGCCGACCCCGGTGAGCGTCGACGTGTCCGACAGCGACCCCGAGGTCACCTGTAGCGTGCGGCTGACCGAGCCGCCGGCGCTGGGGGCGAAGGTCAACGTCATCAAACAGCTCCCGCCCCCGCCCACGGGCGACGCGCAGCCGCTCGTGTAGGAGAACGGAGCCGCGACGCTGGCGTTGGGAGCGGTCGACGTGTCGAGGTCCCCCGCGTTCGAGACGCCCACGGTGGCGGTCGAGGTCTGCGAGAGCGGCACCGTCGCGAAGGTCCGTGGGTCCGGGGAGAGCGCGAGCGTCGCCGGGCGCGCCTCGACCGATCCGCTGTCGCAGCTCCCGTTCTGGGGCCGCGCGATGCCCCGCTGGTCGACGGACGCGTTCGAGCAGAGCGAGTCGGCCGCCGGGATGATGTCGAGCGCCGGGCTGCCCAGCCGGAGCATCCTCGTCTCCGTCAGCCCGCTGTAGTCGCCCAGCGGCTTGAGCATCGCGTCGCTCACGCCTGTCACGTCGCCGGTGCCGGCCGAGTAGTTGCAGTTGCCGACCGGGCCGAGCACGTTGTAGCCGTCGCTCACGAGGTCCATGCCGCCGTCGCATTGCGAGGCGGAGCCAGTGTTCTCGGCCAGGATCGTCGCGCCGAGCGTCAGGGTGCTGCCCGCGCTGAGGACGCCGGCGCCGGCGGCGAAGGATCCCGCGGGAGCCGACACCGCGTTGGACGCGATCGTGCTGTTGCTCGCGTCGAGCGTGCCGGTGCCCGAGAACGCCGCGATCCCTCCGCCGGCGATCTGCGCGCCCAAGGCGCTCGTCGTCGTCGCCGTGTTCCCCGAGACGGTCGAGAACTGCAGGCCGACGCTGCCCGTGGTCAACGAGACGAGGCCACCCCCTCCCCCCTCCCCCGAGTCCGCCGTCGTCGTCGCGGTGTTGCCACTGAAGGTGGAGCGCAGGAACGTGGCTGTGCCGCCGCCGGCGACCGCGACCCCCCCGCCGGCCGCGTTCGCGGCGCTGGCGCTGTTCCCGGACACCGTCACGCCGTTCATTGTGATGCCGCCGTTGGCAACGGCGCCGCCGCCGATGGCCTCGTCCAGGGCGCCGGAGGAGCCCGCGCTGGCGGTGTTGTTCGAGATCGTCGTGCGCGCGCCGACGGCGAGGCTCGCGCCCTCCACCGCCACGCCGCCGCCGCCGGCGGCGGACCCGGTGGCGGTGGCGGAGTTGCCGGTGATCGAGCTGCCGGTCGTGCTCCCGGACGCAGTCCCGATGCTGACCGTGCCCTGGGAGAAGATCGCGCCGCCCAGAGCGTCGGTGGGGGCCGATACCGAGCTGTTGCTGATCGTCGAGCTCTCGATGCCGATGCTGGTGCCCGACCCGCCGAGAATCGCGCCGCCGTGCGACGGGCCGGCGCCCGAGACGTCGCCGTCGGTCACGGTCAGGAAGCGAAAGATGAACGAGGTGCCGCTGCCGGTGACGTTGAAGATGCGCGACGCGCCCGCGCCGCTGATCGTCGCGCCGCCCGCGCCAACCCTCGCGACCGTGAGGCTCTGGGTGACCGTGAGCTCCCCGTTGGTCAGCGGGTAGGTGCCGGTCCCGACGAGGATCGCGTCCGGGCCGGGGTTCAGCTCGGTGCTCGTCACCGCCTCGCGCAGCGAGCAGCCAGTGAACCCCGCGCAGGCCTGCCCGACCGGCGTGTCGGTCGTGTTGCTGACCCCCCATGCCGCCGCGTGCGCCGCTGCCGGCGCAGCGAAAAGCAGGGCCAACGCCCCCAGGAGTGCGATCCGTCGCATCTAAGGCGAGCATAAACGACGCCGGCGGGCAATCACATATTTTTTTGGGTGCGCCAGCCACCCGCGAGGCGTCGCGCTCGAGCCCGGCGAGGAGCTCCCGGTCTCCAGCGTGGCCATGCCGTGGTAGAGGGAAGCGGTCGATGGTCGAGTGCGTCACCGTCTGCACCGGTTCACCGAGAAGCGGCCCCGCCCGGGTAGACGGGGCCGCTTCTGTCGGGCTGGGGGGTGCTAATGCCTCTTGGTTTCCCTGAGCACGAGCGTCACCCTTTGGGAGCGGTCACGACCCGCGGAGGCGCGGCGGCCGGCGTCCGGTCGACGTTCTCGAATCCGCTGAGGATGTCGAGGTTCGCAGCATCGGCGACGACCGAGTCGTTGCCGCTGCCGCCGAACGCGATGTCGGCCGTGTTGTCGCGGACGTTGACCGTATCGTCGCCCGCGTCACCGGAGACGACGTCGATGCCGCCGCCCGGTGTGATCGTGTCGTTGCCGGATCCGCCAAGCAACGTCTCTGACGAGGAGCCGCCGGTGAGCACATCGTTGCCGGGGCCGCCTGACGCGGTCACCGAATAGCTCCCGACATCGCCGACGTTGATGGTGTCATCGCCCCCAAGGCCGTTGGCGTGCATCGTCTCGGCGCCGATGTCAAGCGCGAACGGCACGAGGTTTGTACGGGTGAACCTGATCCGCGACCCGCTTGGCTGGACCGAGAACACGTCGCCTGCCGTCGGCGAGCCGTTGACCTCCACGTCGTCGGTGCCGTCGCCGCCGTTGATCACGTCGGACCCGTCGCCGTTGTTCCAGACGAACGTGTCGTCGCCCGTGTTGCCGTTCATCGTGTCGCTGCCTGGGCCGCCGACGATGCGGTCATCCCCGCCATCGCCGTTGATGATGTCGTTGCCCTCGCCGCCGCTGATCAGGTCCGGACCGTCAGAGCCGGTGATCGTGTCTGCACCGGCGCCGCCGTCGACCGACAGCAGCGTCAGCGCGCCGACGCCGTTGTGCGCAGTGATGGTGTCATCGCCGCCGAGGCCGTTGACCTGGAAGCGCTCGGTCGCGGTGTCGAGTTTGAACGGCACGAGGTTCGTCCGCTGGAACTTGACGCCACCCGACTCGGGATCGAGCCTGAAGACGTCGCCCAGAGTCGGCGAGCCGTTGACCTCGGCTGTGTCGTTGCCGGCGTCGCCGTTCATCCGGTCCGACCCGTCGCCGTTGTTCCATACCAGCGTGTCGTTCCCGGCGCCGCCGCTCATCTGGTCGACTCCCTTGGCGCCGATCAGGCGGTCGTTGCCGTCCCCACCGCTGAGGACGTCATTGGTGTCAGCACCAGTGAGGACGTCATCACCGGCTCCGCCGTTGAGTTGAGCGGAGGCGATCTCGGTGTTCTTCGCGAGCACCGTCAGCGCGTCGTTGCCGGCGCCGCCGTTGATCACCACGGTGAACGTGCCATCGGCCGGAACGGTCTGGTCGCCGGGGGTCGCGCTGTCCCAGTCCGAGGGACTGTTCAGGCCGCCGGTCGTCTGACCGTGCACGAGCACACCCGGCGCCCCCGGCTTCGCCCCCGGGGCCACCGACACGGTGACATTGTTGTCCGCGTTGTCAAGGTTCAGGGTCGCGGTGGTCCCGGTGATCGATGCGGACGTGACAGCCGCCTGGGCAGGCACGGCAGTTGCCGCAAAGCTGGCGGCGACCGCCGCACCGAGCGCGGCCAGGATCGACTTCAGTTTCATTTCAAGTCCTCTCATGGGTTGCTGGAGCGGCCATCGTGCGCGCAATCAGTGACCCGCACATCGGGCACACCCCCTGACATCGCCCCCCGAACATTGCGACGAGCCACACGGCGATCGACGCATCTGCCGCCGGCCATCGAGGACGGCCGGCGGGCCGGTGGGCCTCGAGCGGTCTCAGCGCAAGTCGTGGCCGCGCTCGTAAGCACGTACGATCGTGGCCATCGACCGCCACCTCGCACAACTCAACGTCGCCATCGCGAAGGGTCCGATGGACGGTCCCCTGATGGCGGGCTTCAAGGCGGCGCTCGAGCCGATCAACGCGCTCGCCGACGCGGCGCCAGGCTTCATCTGGAGGCTGCAGACGGACGACGGCGACGCGACCGCGATCCGTCCGTACGAGGACGAGCGGATGATGGTCAACATGTCGGTGTGGGAGTCGATCCAGGCGCTAAGAGCGTTCGTCTATACGACCGCCCACACACCTGTGATGCGCAATCGGATGCAGTGGTTCGAGAAGCTCGACACGTATCTGGTGCTCTGGTGGGTGCCGGTTGGCCATGAGCCGACGATTGAGGAGGCCAAGCAGCGCCTTGAGCATCTGAAGTGCTACGGCCCGACCTCGTATGCGTTCACGTTCAGGGCGAGCTTCCGAGCGGCGAGCGCCGATCCCGACGACGCGGTGATCGACGACGCGATCGGCTGCCCCGGGTAAGCCTGCGCTCGGCGGGGTGCCTGCTCTCCGTCGTGCAGCCGCCGGGCAGCGATGATTTCGGCGCTAGCGCCGGGTCTCAGCTGACGTGACCGCATTTCTTCTGATCCCTGGCGCGGGTGGGATGGCCTGGTATTGGCATCGTGTCGAGCGGCGGTTACGCGACGTCGGTCACGAAGCTATCGCCCTAGATCTTCCGGCCGAGGACCCTGACGCCGGTCTGGTCGCGTATGTCGAGCTCGCGGTCGCCGCAGCTGCAGGCCGCAACGATCTCGTGGTCGCCGCACAGTCGATGGGTGCGTTCACCGCGGTCCCGCTCTGCGAGCGTCTTTCGGCGCGCCGGCTGGTTCTTCTCAACGCGATGCTTCCGCTCCCGGGGGAGAGGGCCGGGGACTGGTGGGAGCACACCGGCGCGCTGGATGCCCGCCGGGTTGCGGCGCGCGCCGGCGGCTATCCGGAGGCGTTTGACGTGCACACTTATTTTCTGCACGACGTGCCGGACGAGGTTGTCGCGGAGGGGCCCGAGCGCCAGCGCGACGAGGCCGAGACCGCCTTCGAGGAGCGATGCCCTTTCGCCCGCTGGCCCGATGTCCCGACGACGGTCCTCGCTGGACGAGAGGACCGGTTCTTCCCATTCGCGTTCCAGCAACGCGTCGCCCGTGAGCGCTCTACCTGCGAAGCCCAGCCGGTACCCGGCGGTCACCTCGCTGCACTCAGCCAGCCCGATGCCGTGACGCGCGCGCTGGTCGATGCTTCAGTAGGTGATTGAGCCTCTTAGGTGGATCGTCAAGTAGCCAATCGGGCCCGTGCCGGTGGTCTTGAATGCGCCGCGAGCACGTGCGTAGGCGCCTGTGCCGCCGTACCAATGGCCGGTCCCAATCGACACAACGTGTCCATTGCTGACGGTGAAGTGAGCATGGATTACGTACGAGCGCGAGCCGCGGGCGTCAAACTCCGTGTCCCGGCCGGAGCCTGCGCCGGTGCTGCGGCTCGCTTCCGTGCCAAGTGAACGGCAGCCCTCGGAGCAGACAGCTCCCGCGGTAACGGAGCGCGTCTCTGTCTCTACCGGCCGAAGTGTCTCTTCAGGAAGGTCGCCTGGTCGGATTGCGCCGCCGCGAGCACGGTGCCGTGCGTCGCTCCGGCATATATGTGCTCCGTGACCGTGTCGCCGACGCCGGCCAACGACTTGTCCAGCGCGGCCGTGAATGGCGGCAGCACCGTCGTGTCTGAGCTGCCCTGCTCGAGCAGCACCGCCGCGCCGATCTTCAGGTCGCCCGGATCGTTCTTCTGCAGGTCGTTGATCTCTGCCGAGATGTCCGCGTTCGGCCTGACGAGCTGGTCGAGCGGCAGACCGCCGAACGAGTCCGGCTTGTCGAGCGCGCCCAGGCACCGGGTCAGCGTCTGCGGGGTAGAGCGTGGCCGCCTGCGCGGTGAGCAGTGAGCTGATGTGCAGCGACGGATAGTCAACATCGAGCCCGCGGAGGATCGTCGCCGCCAGGCCGGTCAGTGACGTCGTCGTTACCGACTTGAGCAGTGTCGCCTCGGTTGCGATGTGCGATGCGGGCGCGAACGCGAGCACGCCGCGCAGCTTGATCTCGGGCGTGTAGCTCTTGACCAGCGAAGCCGCCCAGAGGGCGGCGTGCCCGCCCTGGGAGTGGCCGCTGATCACGACGCGATCGCTCAGAGCCGGATCGAGCTGGCGGGCGGCGCGCACGATGTCGAGGACGCCGCGGCCCTCGGAGGTGCCGATCAGGTAAGGATGCGGCCCGGGGCCGCCAAGCCCCTCGTAGTCGGTCCGCACGACGGCGTAACCGCGCTTGATCCAGCTCTCGAGCATCGGTGTGTTAAGGCCGCCCGTCCCGGCCGGGAGTCGCGAGGGGGCGCAGGCGTCCGCGATGCCAGTGGTGCCGTGCGCCCAGGTGATCACCGGCCAGCCGCCTTTCGGCGCCGTGCCCTTGGGGATCGCGACCATGCCGGATACCGGGACCATCGCGCCGCGAACGCCGACCTGCTTGTAGTCGACGAGATAGTTCTTAGCGCCCCTCAGCGATTCGCCACCGGTCATGGGACGCTCCCAGATCAGCGTGCCATGCGGGCCACTCGGCAGCTTGCTCGGGTCATAAAACCTCAGCCCCGGAGGGCCAACCGTGGGGTCACTCGTCCTGGTCTTGGCGACGGCAACGCCGCCGACCGGGCCGACGACGAGCGCCGCAAGCAGCGCGACAACCTTGAACATCCGTTTCATCTGCATCTCCTTCGCGCCGCTCCCGCGAGCCTGTTGCCCACGTGAACACACAAGCCGAGTTTTCGGAGCGGTCCCGCGGGCATAGCTCTCAGGATTCCGGCGCCCGTTGCCCCTCTACCATGGGCCGAAGCACGTCCCAGGTGGCAACGGCAAGAAAGGGATCGACGGTTCGAGTCCGTCAGAGGGCTTTGGGGGATCGCTGTTGTTTGTGCGGACCTCGGCACTCCCTTCTGTCTTGTGAGCCGCGATCTCGGGCCAGACCCCGGAAGTACTAAGGACGTTCGTCGTGCTCACCGTGATCTCCGCCTTAGGGGCGGCCTTCTGCAACGCGGCGTGGGCGGTCATGGCACGACTGGCGGGCCTCGGCGTGCCCAGAGGGCAAGTCCCGGTGGCAAACGGCTCGGTACCTCGTCCATCAGCCGGTGTGGCTTGTGGGGCAAGCGTTTGCGGTCGGGGTGTTTGTGCTGAGTGCGATAGCGCTCTATTTCGGCGAGCTGGCCGTGGTGCAGCCGCTGCTGGTTGTCGAGCTGATTTTCACGCTGGCGTTGCGCGAGTTTCGATTGCACGAGGCCATCAGCGCAAAATCCTGGTGCGCGGCCGGCCTCGTCTGCTTCGGGCTGGGCGCGTTTCTGGGTCTGGCCAACTTCCACGGCGGCACGGGCGTCCCGAAGCCACTGGAGTGGTTGGTTGTCCTGTCGGCATGGAGCGTCGTCACGGCCGGTTTGGTGGTGATCGCGCAGCGCGGGTCCCCGGCCCGGCGGGCGGCCTGCCTGGGCGCCGCCGCCGCATTGGTGTGGTCGGTGGACGCGAGTTTTGTCAAGCAGCTGACCGACACGTTGCACCACCACGGCTTGGTAGGGGTATTTGTCCACTGGCCGCTCTACGCGCTGGTGGTCACGGCGATCCTGGGTGGGGTGCTCACCCAGGCCGCGTTTGACGCCGGACCGCTGTCGGCCTCTCAGCCCGCGCTCCTGATCGTCGACCCGTTGGCGAGCATCGTCCTCGGGGTGCTGATCTTCGGCGAGCACGTCGACAGCACCGGTCCCGCGCTGATCGGCGCCGTGTCTGGGCTACTCGTGATGTGCCTCGGCGTCGCGCTGACCTCGCGCTGGGCGCCCCCGTCGATGGAGCCGATCGAGGGGGATCCGCTGACGATCATTCGCTACGGCAGAAGGCCGACGCCGCAAGCGGCTGATTGAGGACACGTCTCTGCGGCGGCGGCCCTTGGAAGGAGACCCTCGACCTCCAGTCGCCAAGGCTGAACGGCGTCGAGATTGTGGCCTTGTGCGGATGGCCGCCGAGCGGGGCTGCACTAGCCTGCGCGGATGACTCCAAGGCTGCTCCGGTTCGCGGTCGGGCTGGGCTCGCTCGTGGTTGTAGGCGTGCTGGTGAGCAGCGTCGGGATCGTCAGCGCGCGATCCTCGGCGGTCACCGTGCACCTGCGCGGCACCGCATACGAGTTCAACAACGTGCACACGGTGCTGAGCGGAGCCACGATCCGCGTCGCCGAGTTTCCGAAGCTGCGCGCGACCGTTCGGCCGGATGGACGCTACGACCTCCGGGTGCCCGATCACGCCAGGGTCACGCCGTACATCGTGGCTCGGGGCTATCACACGATCTACCTGCAGACGTTCACGACAAGCGGCGAGGATCTCGTCAACGTCA
Organism: uncultured Solirubrobacterales bacterium; assembly: GCA_963788565.1. Taxonomy (GTDB): domain Bacteria; phylum Actinomycetota; class Thermoleophilia; order Solirubrobacterales; family Solirubrobacteraceae; genus Palsa-465. The sequence goes on from CAWBHJ010000010.1 coordinate 26,414, forward strand.
ACTTCCAGACCCCGACCGACGCGATCTATCGCGCCCTGGCGGCGCTGCTCAAGGTGCCGCTGGATTCGCGGGGCAACCTCGTCGCGTGCGCGATCGTCTCAACCTTCAACACCCGGAACGTCCGAGATTTGAGCTTTGCGCAATTCATCGCCTACGGTGCGCACGGCGTCGCCGGCGCGACCGCGACCGGGGCCCCCGCGCTTCCCCGACCCGTGTACTTCAACGAGAACGTCGTGCCCGACCCGGCTCAGGCCGCCTCGTCGAAGGACGGGGGCGTCGTGTGGAGCAATGTGCCGACGGGCGTCTACACGATCACAGCCCACGATCCCAGGACGCGGTTCGCGAGCTTCGTCGCGACGTGCCGGCCAGGTCGCGTCGTGAATGCGAATCCACCGTGGGGCCTGCACGAGCTCGCGCTGCCGAACCACGCGCGGATCACCGCCGGTTGGTCGGTCAGGGGTACACGGGCGCAGGTCACGTCTCTCGGCGTGCGAGGGTTGCCAACGGGCGCAGTCGTTCGGGTGAGCTGCGCGGGGCGGCGTTGTCCGCTCGGCGTTCGGACGTTTCGACCGCGGGCGAGGACTTTGGACATCCGCCGGGCGCTTCGGGGCGCGAAACTGGGGTTGCCGGCGGGCGACGTCCTCCAGGTCGTGGTGTCGGCCCACGCATTCAACGGACTCGTGGTGCGCTGGACAGTGGCTAGGGGCCGTGCGCCGACCCGGACGGAGCTCTGCATTCCGCTTGGCGATGCAGCGCCGCGACCGCGTTGCCCAGCGGCCTAGAAGCGTCCTGCTACTCCAACACGTTCTTCCTGACGCCGAGCCCGCTCGTGGAGCTCGACCGACATGGCAACGCCGTGTGGCTCGAGACCGGCCATGACCTCACCACCTCGACTGAGCGGCGCAGGTCTTCCTTCGCGCGCCCCGCGGTCGCACATTTGCCGCCGCCGAGCCGACCGCCGGGCCCGTAGCCCGGATCGAGCGCAACCTCGGTGATCTGCGCCAGCGATTTGCAGGGACGCCGAGCTAGATCCCAAAGTCGGCGCGCGCGGACCGACGCGATCTGAGCGCGACGACCCCGATCGCGGCCGCCGCCAGCACCGTCACCCCGGCGATGATCGTCATCGCGAGCGCGATCCCGTCCAGGTAGCGATCGATGCGCCCCACGAGCTCCCGGCCGACCCCCGCGGACGGCAGGGCCCGCGTGGTGAGGAAATTCTGGTACGTGGTGTAGAGCGGATCGGCGCTCGAGACGGAGCCCTCCGCCGCACGCACGAACACCTGCGCGTCCGAGCCCGCCGCATGCGACACGATCGGGACGACGATCGCCGCGCCGAGGCTGGAACCGAACCGACACGCGGCCGCCTTGAACGCGCTCACCGATACCGCCGGTCGCTGCGCGTCCACGAACTGCGGCTTCGATCCGGGCCAGCTGGCTCTCGTGCCGACGCTGGCTGCGCACGGGTGGCCTCGGCGAGCGACGCCGCGGCGGAGGCTGGAGGTCACCCCGAGATCGGCTCCGCTCGTCCGCTCATACCGTTCGCAATGCCACCGTAGGCGGCATCCGAGACGCCCGAACGGCCGGTATCAGGCCGGCGAACGCACCGATCAGGGTCGCCGAGGCGATCCCGCCCGCCCACGCGTCGGCCGGAATCACGACGGCCCAACTCTTCGAGCTGGCGTAGACGGCGGTGGCCGCGGCCCCGGCCAGCACGCCGACGACGCCGCCGATGAGCGCGAGCAGTATCGACTCAGCGAGGAACTGCGTCCGGATCTGGCTCTTCGTAGCACCAAGGGCGCGACGAAGGCCGATTTCCGTGCGGCGTTCGAGGACCGAGATGATCATGATGTTGGCGACGCCAACGGCACCGACGATCAGTGCCACCACCCCGAGTCCGAGAAACAGGCTGTCGAACGCCCCCGCCGCGGCGGCGCGGGCGGTGAGCACGTCGGAAGGTTGGCTTACGTTCACCTCGTTCGGTGCCTCGGGGTTGGCGGTCTGCGCGAGCAGCGACTGCACCGCCGCGACATGAGCGATGTCGGCGCGCACGTAGATCGAGCTCGGGGGGCCGGCCTCCACCTCGCCGCGGACAACGCTGACGTAGCCGAGGTACGTCTGGGCGGCCGGGTAACCGATCAAGGCGCTGCCGTCGATCTCGGGCTCCAGCGGCGAGGGCCTCAGCACGCCCGCGACGTTGAACCACTGGCCGCCCAGCCAGATCCGCTGATCGGGAAAAACCCGGTCGATCCCGAGCTGGGCCGCGGCGGCCGCACCAAGCACGGCGATCGGCTCCCGGGCGGTGCCCTCGTTCAGCCAGTCGCCGCGGGCGACGCTGGTCCTGAGCACGGACAGCAGGTTGAGGCTGGTGGCGCGCACCTGGAGGCCACCGGTGTTTGCGGCCGGGATCACCGAGCTCCGGTAGACCTTCTGATCCTGCATCAGGGCGGTGTGTGCCACCTGTTGGACGTCGTCCAGGAGCGTGATCCGCGCCGGCGCTTCACGGGGCAGCTGCGCCGCACCCCCCGTGAGGCTCTGTCCGGCCTCGACGGTCAGCATGTTCGGGCCGAGCCGGGCGATCTCCGCGAGCAGCCCGGACTGCGAGGACGAGGACAACCCGAGGACCGCCACGATCGCTGCCGTTCCGATCGCGATCCCGAGCGCGGACAGCGCCGCGCGCAGCGGCCGGGTGCGCAGCCCGACACTCGCCACCCGCAGCCCGTCCTTCAGCCGCAATCGCCCACCGTTTGCACTCATGGCATCGCACGGTCCAACGGGGCCAGAAGCACGCCGCCGGTATCTGAGACCACCCGGCCGTCCAGCATCCGAATCTGGCGAGGCAGCTGATCGGCGACGCCCGGATCGTGCGTGATCACGATGATCGTCGCGCCGCTGACGCCGAGCTCGCGGATCAGCTCCATGATCGATGCGCCGGTCGTGCTGTCGAGGTTGCCGGTGGGTTCGTCGGCGAGAACGATCGCCGGGCGCCCGACGAGGGCCCGCGCGATCGCAACTCGCTGCCGCTCCCCTCCGGAGATCCTGGTGGGCCTGAACTTCGCGCGTTCGGAGAGGCCGACCCGTTCGAGCGCCTGATCGGCGCGCGCGTAGCGCTCGGCGGCCGGCACGCCGGCGTAGAGCAACCCGTCGGCGACGTTCTCCCGCACCGTGGCGTGTTCAGCCAGGAAGAACTGCTGGAAGACGAACCCGATCTCCCGAGCCCGCAGCCGCGACAGCTCGCGGTCGCTGAGCCGCGCCGCGTCGACCCCGCCGATCCGGACCACGCCGCCGCTGGGCTGCTCCAGCGTCCCGATCACGTGCAGGAGCGTGGACTTCCCCGACCCGGAGGGCCCGACAATCGCCACCAGCTCGGCGCGCCGGACGGAGAAGGACACGCTCCGCAGCGCGTGCACCGGGGGCTGCTCGCCGTAGACCTTGGTCACCCGATCGAGTTCCAGAACCGATTCGCCGCTCATAGGGACGGCACCACCACGTGATCGCCTTCGCGTAGATCGCCGTCGACCTGGACGAGCCCATCGGCGTCGTCGAACAGGCCCGGCCGCACAGCGACCAGCTGGCGTCGCGCGCCGTCACCCACGACCTCGACCGCGAACCCGCCCCCGCCGGACTTCCCGACGAGCGCGGTCACCGGCACGATCAGCGCATCCTTGACCCCTGCGGTGGTGATCTGGACCTTCACCGGCGCCTGCTCGAGAGTGCCGGCCGCCTTGGGGTGCTTGAGCGTGATGTAGATCGGGATCGTCGGGCTCGACGAGCCCCCGCCCGAGCCCGACGAGCCTGATCCGGGTCCCGACGAGCTCGCCACCGTCCCGATTCGAGTGACCGTCCCGGGCGTGCTGCTGTTGTCGGGCAGCGTGATCCGGGCCCGATCGCCGACGGTGACGCTCGACTGCTGGGAGGCATCCAGTTGAACCTGGACCTGACTGCTGGTAGAGGTCGCCTGCGCCACCGGCGCGCCCGGATGAGCCATCGCCCCCAATGCCGCCGTGGTCTGTGAGATCCGCAGCGGGCCGGGCAGGAACACCGCTTGGCCGAGTTCCAGCGAGCCGGTTTGATCCTCGCCCAGCTTGGACTGCAGCTTCTCGAGGGCGTACGTCGTCGCGGAGCCGAAGGAGTCGGAGGTCGGGTCGAGCTGAGCGCGGGTGGCGTAGCCCAGGTGCACGAGGTTCGCGTTGAGCTGCTCGACGTCGGCGCCGCTCTCGCCCTCTGACAGCGACCGGTACGCCGGCGTCCCGCCGCACAAGAGCAACACCGGACCGCCGTCCACCCGATACAGCAGATCGCCGCAGCCGATCTCCTCGCCGTCACCGGGTAGCTGGGTGTATGTCCCGGCGGCCCGGTTGATCACGGCGTACGGCGAGCCGTCCGACTGCGCCCGATGGGTCAGGGTGCCGTACTGGAAAACGACAGCCGAGAGGGTCCCCTTCTCCACCTTCGCCGTGTTCGCCGGCGGTTGCCCGCCGGCCCGGCTCGCCCGACTCGCACTGGACCTGACGAGCACGCCGCCGGTGACGGCGATGGCAATCAGGACGGCCGTTCCGGCCAGCAAAGGCTTCCGCATCACTGCCCCCGCAGCCCAAGCTCGCCCGTGTACATACCGGTGCACTTGTGCGCCGCGGCATCGAACCCCGGAATGTCACGAGCTCCCCTCCCTCCGGCAGACGGGATTCGGTTTGTGTCGATCAGGGGCCCGTCTGGGGTGGGGTCCGGGAAGTCCGGCACGCCGCTCTCGCGCATGCACTGGGCGAACTTGAGGGCGGCCTGCTGCTCCTGGGCGCTCCGCTTGTGGCCCGTGAACCCGGGTGGCTCCAGGTTCTTGCACGCGCTCAGGGCCTTCTGGAACGCGGGGGCACTCGTGTTCACCGACGAGCCGTTCGCTACGGCGTCGATGGTCAACTCGCCGGACGCGTCCGGGTCCGGGAACGCGCTGACGCCGTTGCTGCGCATGCACTCGGCGAACTTCACCGCCTGCTCGTGATTGTTGGCGGTGTTGTTGGCGCCGCTGCTGCCGGTGCCGGCAGCAGCGTTCGAACAGCCTGCGGCGATCAGGGCGACGACGGCCAAGGCGGCCAGCGGCCGTAGTTTTGTGTGTACTCGTTCGCTGTGGGTCATGCCGCCATTCCAGACAGCGTGGTGTTGCCAGCACGTATGCGGTTTTCGATACGCCGGCAATATGCACGGGCTCGTAGCATCGGCGCGTGCGGGTGTTGCTGGTTGAGGACGAGCCGTATCTGGCGGACGCGATCCGCGATGGCCTGCGCCTGGAGGCGATCGCGGCAGACGTCGCCGGTGACGGCGACGCCGCTCTGGAGCTGCTGCGCGTCAACGCCTACGACATCGCCGTACTCGACCGAGACGTCCCCGGACCCTCCGGCGACGAGATCGCCAAGCACATCGTCGCGTCGGGGAACGGGATGCCGATCCTGATGCTCACCGCCGCCGACCGGCTCGACGACAAGGCCTCGGGGTTCGGGCTGGGCGCCGACGACTACCTCACGAAGCCTTTCGAGCTCCGAGAGCTCGTGCTCCGACTCAGGGCGCTCGACCGCAGGCGCGCCCACAACAGGCCACCGGTGCGGGAGATCGTGGGTGTGCGTCTAGATCCGTTCCGCCGCGAGGTCCACCGCGACGGTCGCTACGTGGCGCTGACCCGCAAGCAGTTCGCGGTGCTCGAAGTTCTCGTCGCTGCCGAGGGCGGTGTCGTCAGTGCCGAAGAGCTACTGCACAGGGCGTGGGATGAGAACGCCGACCCGTTCACGAATGCCGTGCGCATCACGGTCTCGGCGCTTCGAAAGCGTCTCGGCGAACCCGGGATCATCGCCACGGTGCCGGGCGCCGGGTACCGCATAGACACCCAATCGAACCCCGGGCGCGACGGAGGTGGCCGTGGATAGAGCACCTGGTTTGAGCGTTCGCCTCAAACTCACCCTCAGCTACGCCGGCTTCCTGATGCTCGCGGGCGCCCTGCTGCTTGGCGCCGTGTGGGCGTTCCTCCTGCGCTACGTCCCCGACCGCGCCCTCATCGTCCCCGGCTCCACCGGCGCGCCGCTGCAGAGCGTTTTTCCCGTCCGCTCCAACCTCCTGCACGTTTTCGCTCCGAGGGCAGCCGTTGTGTTGGCGATCCTGCTGGTGTTCGGTCTCGTGGGAGGGTGGTTTCTCGCCGGCCGGATGCTCGCGCCGCTGACCCACATCACGGACGCCACACGCATGGCCGCGGCCGGATCGCTCTCGCACCGGATCCGGCTACCGGGCCGCAGCGATGAGTTCCGTGAGCTCGCCGATGCCTTCGACGCGATGCTCGCGCGGCTCGAAGCACACGTCGCCGAACAGCGGAGGTTCGCCGCCAACGCCTCCCACGAGCTGCGCACCCCGCTGGCGATCACGCAGTCACTTCTCGACGTCGCCCGCAACGATCCGAACAGCGACGACGGCGAACTTGTCGACCGCCTGCACGCCGTCAACACCCGGGCGATCGATCTCACTGAAGCATTGCTCCTGCTCAGCCGTACCGACCAGCGGGCATTCACTCGAGAACCCGTCGACCTGTCCCTGATCGCGGAAGAAGCCACCGAAACGCTCCTCCCCCTCGCAGAAAAACACGGCCTCACTATCGAGACGTCCGGCGACACGACGCCCGCCATCGGCTCCCATGCGCTTCTGCTGCAGTTGAGCACGAACCTCGTGCACAACGCGATCGTCCACAACCTGCCCGAACGGGGCACCGTGTGGGTCACGACCAGCGTTCACTCAAGGAGTGTGGTGCTGACCGTCGAGAACACCGGCGAGAAGCTCACCCCTCAGTTGGTCGCCACCCTCGGCGAGGCGTTTCAGCGCGGCACCGAACGCATACACACCGACCACGCAGGCGTCGGCCTTGGCCTCGCAATCGGCAAGAGCATCGCCCGCGCACACGACGGAACCCTCACCCTCGCCCCCCGGGCCACCGGCGGGCTCCGCGTCACGGTCCAACTACCCGCCGCGCCGCCGGACGCTCGCCAATGACGATCAGGTCTCCGGCGCCTCTGCGACAGTGCCGCCTGCAGCCCGACAGACGGGGGCTGTACGTCGCGGCCGTTAGAAGCGGGGCGGCCTCGGTAATCGAATCGAGATAGTTGATCATGGTGGTGTCTGACCAACAACATGCGGGCCGCACCGGCCTTACCAGACGACAGATTTTGCTCGGAGCCGGGAGCCTGGGAGCTCTGGCGATCGTCGGCGGCGGCGTCGGGGAGCTGCTGAGCGGTCCCGCGCGCGTGGGCCGTATCGGCTCGTTCGCGGTCGATGCGCCCGGTCGGGCGGGCGCTTTTCACTCCCGGCCTGACCTGCATCCGCCGACGATCACCACCGTCACAGGGGGTCTGTCGGCCTCCCTGGGCGACGCCGATCCCGGGTTCCTGTTCCTCGGTCCTGGCCCCGTGTCCCTGAAGGCGTCAGAGCGGTATGGACCGATGATCATCGATCGCCGCGGCCGGCTCGTCTGGTTCAGGCCGCTGGCGGCAGGGCTGCAGGTGACGAACTTCTCCACCGCGGAGTACCGCGGCGAACCCGTACTGGTCTGGTGGGAGGGGGAGGTGTTCCAGTCTGGTTATGGCCGCGGCGAGGCGGTGCTGGCCGATCGCTCGTATCGGGAGATCGCTCGGGTACGTGCAGCAGGCGGCCGGTCGATGGACATGCATGCGCTGTCGCTGACGCCCGCCGGGACGGCGCTGTTCACCTGCCATCCACAGCTCGTGCAGGCGGATCTTTCCTCGATCGGCGGGCCCAGCTATACGAACGTGTTCGAGGCGATCATCCAGGAGGTCGACATCGCCACCGGGCGGCTGCTGTTCGAGTGGCGCAGCCTCGATCACATCCCTGTCGACGACTCCCTCGAGCAGCTCTCGGAGCCGTACGACTACCTGCATCCGAACTCGATCCAGCAGCTGCCGGATGGGAACCTGCTCGTCTCGGCGCGCCACACTTCGGCGGTCTACAAGCTCGATCGCCGCACCGGCAACGTGATCTGGCGGCTCGGCGGCAAGCGCAGCGACTTTCACATCGATCCGAGCGCTCGGTTCGCCTGGCAGCACGACGCCCAGCAGCTCAACCAGCGGGTGCTGACGGTATTCGACAACGGCTCGAACGGCCCGATCCAGACCGAGCACGTTTCACGCGGCCTTGTGCTCGGGGTTGACGAACCGCGCAGGACCGTGACTCTCCGCAAGGCGTATCCGAGCCCGGAGCGGTTGTCGGCGGGAGCGATGGGGTCCGTGCAGATTCTTCCGTCGGGCCGCGTGGTGGTCGGCTGGGGCACGAAGTCGCATACCAGCGAGTTCGCCGCGGATGGCGGGCTGCTGTTCGACCTCGCCCTTCCAGCAGGCATGTACTCCTACCGCGGGTCGTGGCTTCCGTGGAACGCGACCCCTCAGCAACGGCCCGCAGCCGCTGGCCGACGCGAGCAGCAGAGCGGCGGCACGGTCCTGTACGCCAGCTGGAACGGCGCCACTGCGGTCGCCAGCTGGCTGGTGCACGCCGGTGCGACGCACAAGCAGCTGCGCCCCATCGGGATCGCGAAGCGGCACGGGTTCGAGACGGCCATCCCACTGCACGCGCAGCATCGGTTCGCGACGGTAACCGCGCTCGATCGCCGCGGCAGGACGCTGAGTCGCGGCTCCCTGGTCGAGCTCTAGACGACCGGGGGCGACGCCGAAGGTGCCATAGGATTGCGCCGTGCCGTTCACGGTCAGGAATCTCAAGGCGGACCTTGAGGACCTCGGCTCGAATTTCGACGGCGCGCCGGACCTCGAGTTCCGCGCGGCGACCGCGGCGCTCGAGCTCGACGAGTCCGCCCTCACCTACCAGCGCGTCCCGCCCCGCTACCGCTTTCCGTACGGCCACACGCACAAGCGCCAAGAGGAGGTGTACGTGGTGGTCCGCGGAAGCGGGCGGATGAAGGTCGACGACGAGATCGTCGAGCTCAAGGAGTGGGACGCCGTGCGCGTCCCGCCCGGTATGTGGCGAGGCTACGAGGCCGGCCCGGAGGGCCTCGAGATCCTCGTCATCGGCGCGCCCAATCTCGGCGAGGCTCCGCGCGACGACGTCGAAGGCAAGCGCGACTGGTGGAGTGACTAGCGCGAGAGCCCCGCGACGGTAGCCTCGGCTCGGTGTTCGACCACGTCGGCATCGCCGCCTCCGACCTCGCGGCCTCTGAGCACTTCTACCGCACCGTTCTGGGCGTACTGGGCGTCGAGCCGAGCCATGCGGATGCCGAGCTGGTCGAGTGGGAGGACTGGGATATCGGAGCGACGGACCGCGAGCACCCCGTGACCTGCGGGCTCCACGTCGGCTTCCGCGCCCGAGACAGCGCGCAGGTCGACGCGTTCTGGCAGGCGGGCGTCGACGCGGGGTACCGCAACGCCGGCGCGCCAGGGCCGCGCCCGCAGTACAGCCCGAGCTACTACGGCGGGTTCCTGCTCGATCCCGACGGCAACAGCGTCGAGGCGGTCCACAGCGACCGCGAGCACGCGGTGCCCGACGGCCACATCGACCACCTGTGGATCCGCGTGCGTGACCTGCAGGCCTCCCGACGCTTCTACACGACGATCGCCCCGCACGCCGGGCTCCGCCTGGCGCACGAGGAGCCCAGTCGCGTGCAGCTGTCCGGCCCGGACTACAGCTTCTCGCTCGTCCAGGACGACCGGCCTCTGACGGAACATGTCCACCTCGCGTTTCCGGCGCGCGAAGACGCCGCGGTGCGGGCGTTCCACGCCGCCGCGCTCGCCGCGGGCTACGAGGACCACGGCGCGCCGGGCGAGCGTGTGGCCTACCACCCGGGTTACTACGGCGCGTTCGTACTCGACCCGGACGGGCACAACATCGAGGTCGTCAACCATAACCGGGGCTGAGCCCTCGCCGACGCGTCCGCCCGCTTCACCCGCCGGCGCAGCCCATAACCCCCTCCGTCCCCACCTCCAATTTATACCAGCCAGAGTGCCCTCATGAGGCCTTGATTCATGCCGCATAATCGCCCGCCGCACGATCGAATTAATGAACAGGTGCGGCCTTGACCAGGTCAGCTCCGAGGGTGGTGAGTGGATGGTCTACGTGTTGGATTTCCAGGAGATCGACCGCACCCAGATTGCGGTCGTTGGTGGCAAGGGCGCGCTCTTGGGCGAGCTTTCGCGGATCGAAGGCATCCCGGTGCCGCCTGGGTTGTGCGTGACGACGGATGCTTTCCGACGGACCCTGGCGGGAGCGCCGTCGATCGATGATCGGCTCGATGAGCTGGCACGCCTGAACCCGGACGACCGGGAAGCGATACGCGCGATGAGCGCGGAGGTCCGTCGGTCGATCGAGCGGGTTCCGATTCCTCAAGATGTGGCGTCCGCGATCACGCGTGCGCTCGCTCGGGGCGGCGAGCAGGCCGCTTATGCCGTCCGGTCGAGCGCGACGGCGGAGGACCTGCCAACGGCATCTTTCGCCGGCCAGCACGACAGCTACCTGAACATCGTGGGCCCGGCGGCCGTCCTTCAGCACGTGAGCCGGTGTTGGGGCTCGCTTTTCAGCGAGCGCGCCGTGACCTATCGCCTGCGAAACGGTTTCGACCACCGAACGGTTCAGATGGCTGTGGTCGTGCAGCAGATGGTCGTCCCGGAGGCAGCCGGGATCCTGTTCACGGCCGACCCCGTCACCTCCAGCCGCAAGGTTGCCTCGGTGGACGCGAGCTTCGGTCTCGGTGAGGAACTGGTGTCCGGCCTCGTGAATCCGGACACCTTCAAGGTGCGGGATGGCGAGGTCGTCGCGCGGACGGGGCAGGCGCAGCCGGCGCTCTCGGACGCGCAGGTCGTCCGGCTCGTGCAACTCGGCCGGCGGATCGAAGCGCATTTCGGCCACCCGCAGGACATCGAATGGTGCCTGGCCGAGGGCGACTTCTGGATCGTTCAGAGCCGGCCGATCACGACGCTATTCCCGATCCCCGAGGCCGCCGACCGGGAGAACCACGTGTACGTCTCAGTCGGTCATCAGCAGATGATGACCGAGGCGATGAGGCCGCTGGGGGTCTCCATGTGGCAGCTGACGGCGATGGTGCCAATGCACGAGGCCGGCGGCAGGCTGTTCGTCGACGTCGCCGGGCGATTGGCTTCGCCGAGCACTCGGGCAGGTCTCCTCGAGGTCATGGGGAGGGGCGATCCGCTGGTACGGGACGCGCTGCAGAGGATCGTCGAACGCGGCGACTTCCTCGCCTCGCTCCCAGACGAGAGCGCGGGCGGCCCGGTGATCGGGAGCGCGCCCGCTGAGATCGACACCGACCCGGCAATTGTCACCCAGTTGATCGAGCGCAATCGGGTCTCGATCGCCGCGCTGAAGCGCGACATCCAGACGAAGTCTGGGCCAGCGCTGTTCGACTTTCTGCTGGAGGCTTTCAACGAGCACAAACGAGTCCTCGGCGATCCGCTGAGCATGCAGGCGATCATGGCCGGGATGCAGGCCACGTGGTGGCTCAACGATCAGCTGGAGGCGTGGCTGGGCGAGAAGAACGCGGCCGACACGCTGAGCCTGTCCGCCCCCGGGAACGTAACGGCTGAGATGGGGCTGGCGCTGCTGGACGTGGCGGACGTGATTCGCCCGCATCCCGAGGTCGTCGGGTTCCTGCAACAGGTCCACAACGAGGGTTCCGAGGACGAACCCTTCCTGGACGAGCTGGCGAAGCTCGCGGGCGGGCGGGAAGCGCGGGACGCGATCCGGGTCTACCTCGAGAAGTACGGGATGCGCTGCGTCGGCGAGATCGACATCACCAGGCCACGGTGGAGCGAACGCCCCACCACGCTCGTGCCGATGATCCTCGACAACATCCGGAACTTCACCCCCGGCGAGGCCAAGCGGCGCCTCGAACAAGGCCGGCAAGCGGCCCGGAGCAGGGAACAGGAGCTGCTGGGGCGGCTGCGCGCCCTACCAGACGGAGCGAAGAGGGCCAAAGAGGCCAAGCGGATGATCGACCGCGTCCGGACCTTCAACGGCTACCGCGAGTACCCCAAGTACGGCATCGTCAGCCGCTACTTCGTGTACAAGCAGGCGCTCCTGGAAGAAGCCGAGCGCCTCGTGCACGCAGACGTGCTTCGTGACAAGGAAGACATCTTCTACCTCGCCTTCCACGAGTTCCACGACGTGGTGAGCACCCGCCGGGCGGACCACCAGTTGATCCGCCGGCGCAAGGACGCGTTTTGCTCCTACCAAGCGCTCACGCCGCCCCGCGTCCTCACCTCCGACGGCGAGGTTATCGCCGGCTCCTACCGACGCGACGATGTCCCTCCAGGCGCGCTGATCGGCGTAGCGGTCTCCACCGGGACTGTTGAAGGGCGCGCCCGCGTCATCCGAGACCTCGCGCAGGCCGACATCGAGCCCGGCGACATCCTCGTCACCACCTACACGGATCCCAGCTGGACACCCCTGTTCCTCGCGGTCACGGGCCTGGTGACAGAGGTTGGGGGCCTGATGACCCACGGCGCGGTAATCGCACGCGAGTACGGCCTGCCGGCGGTCGTGGGAGTTGAGCAGGCTACGAACTTGATCCGCGACGGGCAGCGCATCCGCGTGCATGGAACCGACGGATACATCGAGATCCTCGGCGATCCGTCGTCCCCCGACGCCAACTGATCCCAGTCGGTCCGGACGTCGTAAGCGGCGTGCGGAATCTTGTCCATCGGTACATGTGCGTCAAAGCGAGCGGCTGCTTCCCTCGCTCCCGATGTTGAAGCGTGCGCCCGCGGCCGCGGTTGACGCCCGGCCCCGGGTGAGTCGCCGCGCGTTCATCAGCGGCGGCGCCGGCGCGGTGCTGGCACCGCCGATGTTGACTCGGACGCCCGTCGGCGCGCGCAGCAGCGGCCCTGCAGTTCTGCCGCAGCCCGGTCCCGTGTACACGCGCCACGCCGATCCCGCCGATCTCGGTGTGCTGGAGTCGGCGTCGCTCCTGCGCGCGGGGCTGCTCTCAAGCCGGGAGCTGACCGCCGCCTGCCAGTCGCGGATCGCAAAGCGGAACGGTCCGGTCACGTTCAACGGTTCGCCGACTGCGATCAACGCGTGGATCAGGCTCTATCCCGGGGTCGCGGGACAGCTCGCGACTGCCGCTGACGCCGCGCTCGCCGCAGTACGGAGACGCCGACGTAGCGCGCCCCCACTCTGCGGAATCCCGCTCGGCTTGAAGGACCTCTACGCCGTCCAGGGATTGCCACTGACTGCCTCGTCGCGGGTCCTCGCCGGCAACGTCGCGACGGGCGACAGCGACGCGTGGGCGAGGCTTCGTGCGGCCGGAATGGTCCTGCTGGGCCACACCCACACCGACGAGTTTGCGTTCCTGGCGGTGACGCCGCAGTGCGGGAACCCGTGGAACCCGTCACTGATCACCGGTGGTTCGAGCGGGGGCAGCGCGGCGGCTCTCGCCGCACGGATGTTGCCCGCCGCGATGGGGTCAGACACGCTCGGGTCGTTGCGGATTCCCGCTGCGTTCTGCGGCGTGAGCTCGATCAAGCCGACGTTCGGGCTCCTCAGCGCCTACGGCGTGATCCCGCTCGCGTGGGCACTCGACCACTGCGGGCCGATGGCACGCACGGTCGGCGACTGCAGCCTGATGCTGAGCACGCTGGCGGGCGCGGCCGCCGCCGACCCTTCGACCGACGTCGCCAGCAAGCCACCCGCGCACTACCCGACCCTCCCGCGCGGCAGGAGCAGACCGCTGGCGGGGACCCGGATCGGCGTGCCTACGAACCTCGGGGCACCCGACGCCGGACCGGCGGAGATCCAGTCGCGCACGTTGACCGAGCTGCGCTCGCTCGGCGCGACACTCGTCGAGCTCACGGTGCCTCCCGACCCGTTCGGCTCACTCGGGCCGGTCCAGTTCTACACCGACGCGCTCTCCTACCACCGGCCGTGGTACCCCGTGCGGGCCACCTCATACAAGCCGCCCGCAGCGCAGATGCTCGGCCTGATTCAGTCCCAGAACCTCAGCGCGCTGGAATACCTCGCGCTTCATCGCCAGCGCGCCGCCTTCCAGGCAGAGTGGAAGGCGACCTTCGCGACCAACCGCCTCGACGCCGTCGCGATGCTCGTGTCGCTCGCCGACCCGCCCTCGCGCCGCGACCCGACGATCCTGAGCCCCGTCACCAACCCTGAGAATTCGAAGCTGCTGACGTTCATCTTCAGCTACCTCGGCTTCCCGGTGCTGACGTTGCCCGGTGGAACCTCGAGTACCAGCCATCTGCCGGTCGGGATCCAACTCGGCGGACCGCCGTTCTCCGAGGCAAAGCTGATCCAGACCGCCGTGGACCTTCAGGCGCACTTCCCGCACTACGAGGAGTCACCCGCGTTCGCCTGAGGCAACCCCTCTCGAGGGAGCGCCTGAGCCGGCGCCCCTCGCACCCAGATGAGCGATCCAACCAACACCGACGCCCAGCACCCGGCACTCGTGACCGCCACCGGTGGCTCGGAGCCGCCTCGCCCGGCGGCGACGGACACCGACGATCAGCACCCCGCGATCGTCACGCGGCCGGGCGCGCCCACGCCGCCGGGTCGCTGACACGCGGCTCGATCCGCGCCGGTATGCCCGTAAAGCAGCCCGTAGGAGGCCAATTGAAGTCATCATCGATCAGCCGTCGACGCTTTCTTGCCGGTGGCGCGGCCACCACAGGGGGCCTGCTGCTTCCGGCTGGGGTCAGCGCTGCCGAGACGGCGCGAAAGTCGGCTAAGCACAAGCCGCCTAGCGCCAGAGTCCGCCGAGCGGATGTCGTCGTCGTTGGCGCGGGGCTTGCTGGGCTGTCAGCCGCCCGGGAGGTCGCGAAGGCGGGCAAGTCGGTGGTCGTGCTCGAAGCTCGCGACCACGTCGGGGGACGCACCCTGAACTACCAGCTCGGTGGCGGCAAGGTGGTCGAGGTCGGCGGCGAGTTCGTCGGCCCGACGCAGGACTACGCGATCGCACTCGGCGACGAGCTTGACGTCAAGCGCTACCCCGCCTACCAGAACCTCAAGAGCGCCTATATCAACGGTCAGGGGAAGGTCTCGTACTACACGGGCGACCTGCCGCCGGCTGGGGTCACCGGAACGGTGGATCTCGTCCAGCTCGTGACCGAGCTCGACAACCTGGCCTCCCAGGTGCCGGTCGAGAAGCCGTGGACGTGGTCGAAGGCAGCGGAGTACGACGCGCAATCGGCGGACACCTGGATCCGCGCCAATACGGCCGACCCGCAAACGGCGCTCGAGCTCGTCGAGCTGTTTCTCGACTCGGCGATCGGCGGCATCGCGGCGGAGGTTTCGATGCTTTACCTGCTCGCCCAAATCGCGGGCATGGGCGACGCGCAGAACGTGGGCACGATCGAGCGCGGCATCTCGAGCCAGGGCGGTGCGCAGGACAGCCGCCTGATCGGCGGCAGCCAGCAGCTCTCGCTGAAGTCTGCGGCGCAGCTCGGTAAGCGAGTCGTGTTGGGCTCGCCCGTGCGGAGGATCGAGCAAGGCGGGAGCGGAATGACCGTGGTGGCCGACAAGGGCGTGTGGAAGGCCAAACGCACGATCGTGGCGGTGCCGCCGCAGCTGGCGGCAGAGATCGACTACACGCCGTTGTTGCCTCCGATCCAGGACGCGATGCGCCGCCGGATGCCGCTCGGCACGTTGATGAAGATCCACGCCGTTTACGCGGAGCCGTTCTGGCGTCAGGACCCGGGAGTCTGGATGGCGCTCAAGATCGGCGGCGTCGTGCCCGAGATGTTCGACAACACCCCGCCCGAGGGGACCCCGGGCGTGTTGATGGGCTTCCACGGAGGCCACTCCTGGCGCCGGTACGCCGACGATCCGGTCGGACGGCGCAACGGAGCGCTGCGTGACTTCGCCCAGGCGTTCGGGTCGCGAGCACTGAACCCAATCGACTACTTCGAACAAGACTGGACCGCCGAGCGGTGGTCGCGCGGCTGCCCCGTGTCGGTCGTCGCGCCCGGCGTGGTGACCGAGTTCCTGCCAAACCTGATCGTCCCTTTCGGCCGCGTGCACTGGGCCGGGACAGAAACCGCCACCTATTGGAACGGATACATGGACGGCGCGATCAGCTCCGGCCAGCGGGCCGCCGCGGAAGTGATCGCCGAACTCTGAGCGCCGTCGCGGTGGGGGGCCGAACGGTTACACGAGCGCGCGGGCCGCGTTGAACCTTGCTTCTGGAGTTCGAAATATCGAACTCCAGCAGCATCGTTCGCGCGAACCGCTCGACTTGTCGCCTATGGCCCGAACACGGTGGGTCCTGCCTGCGTCTTGCCGTCGGTTCCCGCGCCTGACAGGGTTCGCGTCTTCCCTCCGGCAATGGAGGTGGCGCTGCCGCCCGAGGTGTTGCTGAGCCCACCGCTGACCGAGGCGGCGGCCCCATTTGCGTGATTGGACATACCACCGCTGATCGCGTCCGCCTCCGGGACGCTGAGGTTCGAGCAGTCGAAGGCGTTCGGGTTGCTGCCCGTACCGGTGGTATTCGAGCAGCCACCCAGAATCGAACCGAACGCGTCGGTAGCGGCGTTGCTGACGCCGCCGTTGACCGAGGTGTAGAGAGCGCTCGCGACGTTCAGCTGTCCGCCGCTGACGGTGGCATCGGTACCGCTCGCGGTGCCGAAGATGCCGCCGGTGACACTCGCATCCGTGCCGCTTGCGAGGTTGTGCGCCCCGCCGGCCACCGACGAGATTCCGCCGGACGCGGTGTTTGTTTCCCCCGCGACAAAGCTCGACCCGCCGGACGCGATGTTCGACTTGCCCACCGCGGTCGCGAAGCTGCCGGTCGCCTGATTCTTGTTCCCCCCGACGATCTCGCCGAAGCCCTTCCAGCCGTTATTGGCGCCGACCACGAGGTCATGCGAGCCAGCTTGGGAGAACCCGCTCGAGTTCTCGGCGTAGCCGATGACCAGGTTCCCCTCGCCGTTCACACCGCCGCTGGTCGATCCCGAGCCGGACACGATCTGCACGTTCACCGCGGAGAACTGAACGGTCGGTTTCCCGCCCACCCCCGATGAAACGAACGTGGGGGCGAGCACGGCCGTAGTACCCGCACCGCAGGACGGCGCCGAACCAGTCCCGCCCGACACCACGGCCTTTCCCGCGGTCGTCGGAACGCACTCCCACCCCGGCGTGATCGCCGACAACCCCTTGTCAGCCGTCGCGCCCGACCACACCACCACGGCGGCGACCATCGCCACCGGACGCACCAACCTCCGAGAACCCATGACGACCCTCTTTTCCGCCCCGCGCCGATCCAGCACGCAACGGGCAACGAACAGCATCTCCTCCCGGGGCCCGTCGCGCACGGTGTCGCGAACACGCCCCCGGACGCAACTCAAACTACACCCGCCAAACCCGCCGCTGCAAAGAATCACCGGTGGCGGTTCGGACCGGTGGCGGTCGAACTAACGATGTAGTTAGTAATGAGCACCAGGCGCACTACTTTGCGTCTGCGTCCACGTTTTCGTCAGTGTGCGCGCCTTTGCTCGAGTCGCCGGCGCGGGGCGGTTGACGGACCCGGTTATCGGTCTGCGGCGTGACGGCCCGGGCGCCGAGTTGTTATCGGGGCGGTTTGCCTGGTTGCTCGGGGTGGTCGTTCTGGTGGGGGCGTTGCTGCGTTTCTCGACGCTCGGTGAGCAGAGCTTTTGGACCGATGAGGCGACGACGTATGCGATCGTCGCGCACGGGCTCGGGCATGTGATCTCGGCGGTGCCCAAGACAGAGTCGACCCCACCTCTCTACTACGTCGTGTTGTGGTTGTGGTCGCGGGCATTCGGGCTGAGCGAGGCCGGGTTGCGGTCGCTTTCGGCGCTGTGGGGGGTGCTCACGATCGCGGTGGTTGGTCTGGTCGGGCGACGGTTGGCGAACGAGCGTGTGGGGTTAGCCGCGGCCGTGCTGACCGCCGTCAATCCGATCATGGTGTGGTACTCGCAGGAGGCTCGCGCGTACGCGATGGTGATCTTTCTCAGCGCGTTGTCGCTGCTCTTGCTGTTGTGGGCGCTGGAGCGCCCCGAATCCCGGCGGCTCGCGGCGTGGGGTGTGTGCGGGGCGGCGGCAATCAGCACGCACTACTTCGCGGTGTTTGTGATCGTGCCGGAGGTCGTATGGATTGTCGGGGCGCTCTGGAGCCGGGGTCTGCTGACCCCCGGGCGCGGGTGCGCCTGTCTGTTGCCGTTGGCGGTGGTCGGCGTCGCGCTGTTGCCGCTCGCCATCCATCAGGCCGACGGCCGCGCCGCTTTCATCGCCGCCGATGAAGGCTCGCTACCGAGACGGGTCGTGCGGCTGGTCAAGCAAGACATTCTCGGTCTCAACGAACCGGCCAAGGCGGCATTCAGCGCGATCGGCGGGCTGCTCGTGGTGCTGGCCGGCGGGCTGCTGCTGCGCCGTGCCACACGATCGGAGCAGCGCCACGTGTTATTGCCGCTCGCGGTCGGCATCGGCGGGATCTCGCTTGGGCTGCTCGCCGCGGTGGCCGGGGCCGACTACATCGATACCCGCAACCTGCTTCCGACCTGGCCGGCGCTGGCACTCGTGATCGCCGGCGGCCTCGGCGCCGGCGCCGCTGGTCGCCTCGGCACGCTCGGACTCTCTGCGCTCGCCGCGCTCAGCCTCGCCTGCTTGCTCGCCGTCGTGCTCACCCCCCTCTATCAGCGCGCCAACTGGCGCGGCGTCGCGCACACACTCGGGCCGCCGCACGGAGAGCGCGCGATCATCGGCGATCCGCTTGCTTACACGTCGCTCTCCGCGTCGCTCTCCCCGTATGTCGCCCGGTTGTCCCAGGTTCAGACGGGTGGGATCACCGTTCAAGAGGTCGACGTGTTCGCGCTCGCTCTGCAGAACACACCGCCACCACACCCGGCGGTCGCGCCGACGCTTCCCGGTTTCCGCCTTATGCGGTTGATCACAGGAAGCACGTACGTCGTCTTGCGCTATCGCGCGCCCGCTCCGCTGCACGAATCGCTTGCCGCACTGCTCTCGCTCGGCTTGATGCCCGGCACCTCCGCCAACCAGGCGCTGGCGCAAGCGCGATAGTCCTTCGCGCGGAGGCATCGATCCCCCGCCTGGGCCGTGAAAAGATACGCGTCCGCGTTCATCAACGTCGGCTGCAGACCCCGACCCGGGCGGGGCAGAGACCGAACGAGTGGAGGTGCCAGATGGCCGAGCTCCCGCCGCCCCCAGACGGAATAGTGCTGGCCCACTTCATCGTCTCGGACGATGTCGAGCGGTCGCGACGCTTCTACACCGAAGTGCTCGGCGGCAGGGTCGTCTTTTCCGGCGACGTGACCTATGTCGCACTGTCAAACAGCTGGATCATCATCAACGTCGGCGGGGGCCCGACGGACGACAAGCCATCAGTGACCCTCGAGGCGCCGCGAGATCCCGACCGGGTCAGCAGCTTCCTCAATATCCGGGTTAGGGACATCCACGCCGTTTACGCCGAATGGAGCGCCAGGGGTGCTGATTTCCTGACGCCGCCGAAGCAGCACGAGTACGAGATCCGTTGCTACATCCGGGACCCCGACGGTCATCTGATCGAAGTGGGGCAGACGACGGACCCAGAGGGGGACTGGTCACCCGCTCGCTGGCCATCGGGTACGCCCGCCGAGGAGTCCGAGTGAATCTCGAGATCACCAGCCAACGTCGGGGCTCAGTCGTGGTACCGACCGCTGACGATCGGCTGCAGAGGTAGGTCGGACAGCGCCTGCAGCGCGGTGAAGTACGAGCGGGAGACGGCTGTCCCGCTCGGTTCGTCGATCTCGATCGCCAGATTGGTGGTCACGTGCTTGGTCCGTGGTGTGCCGTCGTCATAGACGATCACGTTGTCGACGAGCATCTGCTCGATGGCATCGCGTCCCCTGACCGACCCGGCCGCGCCCGCGAACGTGGCGTCTGCCAGCAGGGCTCCGACGGCTGCGAAATCACCGTCGTCGACAAGCTCGGCGTAGGTCGCGATGAGCCGCTCGATTGCCCTGTAGCTCGATTCCCGATCCGCGGGGCTCATGCAGCTGCGAGCGTAGGCGAAAGGACTCCTCGAGGGGATCAGTGCAGCGTCGTCGGAACCGGCAGCAACGGACGGCCGCAGGTTGGCGATGCCGGCGTCGTCATGATCTGGTGCATGGACTTCAAGACCGCAAGCGCCAACGCGCAGACGTTCGTCTACTCGGACTCCGGTGGCGATGGCCCACTCGTGGTCATGTTCCACGGTTTTCCGGACCTTCCGTTCGGCTGGTCAGACGCGCGTGACGCGCTCGTCGGTGCGGGCCACCGGGTCGTCGTGCCCTACCTGCGCGGTTACCACCCGGACACGATCGTCCCGGGCCGCCGGTACGGCGCCGAGGAGATCGGCGAGGACGCGATCGCTCTGCTCGACGCGCTCGAGGCTCCTCGGGCTGTGTTCGTAGGACACGACTGGGGCGCGGCCGTCGTCTATCGGTCGGCCGCGCTCGCGCCCGACCGAGTGCGAGCGATCTGCACCGTCGCGATCCCTCACCCGAACCTGATCAAGCCCTCGCCCGCGCTCCTCTGGGGCGGGCGGCACTTTGTCACCCTCCGGCTCCCGACCGGCCCGTGGCTGATGCGTCGCAACGACTTCCAATACGTCGACACGCTGATCGGCCGTTGGGCGCCGAATTGGACCGGCCCGTCGCGCGACGCGTGCTCCCGCGAGGTGAAGGAGGCCTTCCGTGACGACCGTGTCCTCAACGGCGCGTTGTCGTACTACCGGCACTCGTCCCCCGGCGGTACCGAGCGCCTTGGGCAGCCTGCGCTCATCGTCGGTGGGACGACCGACATCATCAGCCCCGAGACGTTTCGACGCTCGCCCGAGTACTTCACAGGCCGGTGCGATGTCGTGATCGCCGACGGCGCCGGCCATTGGCCCCACCGCGAGGCCTCCGACCTGTTCCACGAGCGGCTGCTCGCGTTCCTGGCCGGCCTCGACTGACGCCGCTTGCGGGCGGCTTCTCGCTGCCGTCTGAGAGTGGCGTAGCCGCCGCAGAAACCGATTCCGCGCCCGCGGGAAGGCGAGCGCTTCCGCGGCGTCTTTAAGGATCACCAAGTTGGAGTCCATCCGCCCGGTGAGACTCGCCGGGCGCAGTAACAGCACGTCGGTCGTCGTCAGGCGGTCGACGGTCCGTGCCCGGACGCTGCCCGACGCAGCGGTCCGGTGCCGTGGCGCAACGAGCAGATCGGAGAACAGTAATGAGCGTTCACTCGTCAGATTCATTTGAAGCCTCGACGGAGCACGAGGTCTCGACGGATACGGATCGCGATCGCAACGTGTCGCAGTCCCGGCAGCGGTCCCTGACCAGCCGAAGGTCGTTCATCGCCGGCGCCGGTGTGCTCGGAGCAGGCGTGTTAGGCGGGGCGGGGCTATCGGTCGCTCCGGCGTTCGCGCGGGGCACGCTGAGCCAGGGAGACGCTGCCATCCTGCGCTTCTTGTCGGCGGCCGAGATTCTCGAAACCGACTTGTGGCAGCAATACAACGAGCTGTGTGGGATTCAGGATCGAGAGGTACAAGGCGGTACCGGAAACAAGCCGTTTACCAAGGCGTTGCTCCAGCTGGACTCGGACATGGACCAGTACGTCCATGACAACACGGAGGACGAGTTCACTCACTTCACGTTCATCAACGCTTATCTGAAATCGCGCGGGGCGGATCCGGTTAACCTCGACCAGTTCCGCACGCTGCCCGGCAGCACTGCCACTGGGGCGGCGAACCGCAAGCGCCTCACCAACCTGATGGAGCTGACCGTCGACACGAGCTGGTGGACGCGGTATCGCTCACGCCACGGAAACCCGGATCTCGGTGGCAGCTTTCCGCAGGCGGTGCCTGGGCTGGCGCGCGGCCGCTTCCCGGCCATCCCGCGCAGCGACGCCGACCTGAAGCCCGCCAAGCACCTCCAGGCGATCGCGAACACCGCCGGCTTTCACTTCGCAACGATTGAGCAGGGCGGCACCAGCCTCTATCCCGCGGTGGCGCAGAGAGTCAACGACGTCGAGGCGCTGCGGGTCGTGCTCAGCATCGGGCCGACCGAGGCGATGCACTTCCAGACGTGGAGCGACAAGGCCGGCAACGCACCGCCGTTGACCGATCCCACGAACGGTCTCAAGTTCCCTGACCTCAACAAGAAGCCGTTCGGCGGAGAGGACTTCCAGACCAACCTGATCATGCCCGAGCCGACGAACTTCCTCTCTCGCAAGTTCCCGGTCGTCTCGATCGTGCGGCCCACCGAAACGAGCGGGATCGCCATGGGCGTGGTCCGGTTCCTGACCGCAATGGGCCTGTTCCGCGGTCAGTCCCAGGCGTTCCTCGCAACCATGACCACGCTCGCTCAGCAGGCCGACGCCGCCCGCCGACTCTGATCGCCTAAGGACCTGCTGGCGACAAACGAGAAGGAGGCGCGGCTCCGTGGAGTGCGATCTCGCACCTCTCTTTGGTCAGCTCTACCCAGTCGGCCGGCCTCCTGAGCTCGGTCACACGCTCTGCCAGACCCTCGCCGAGCGCGTCGAGAAAGGTGTCGCTGTGGAGCGGATCGTGATGGAAGAGAAGGACCCGCTGGGCCGCGGCTCGGTCCGCGAACTTGAGCGCGTCGGACAGGGATGAGTGACCCCAGCCAATGTGGGTCGGGTACTCCTCGTCGGTGTACTGGCAGTCATGGAGCAGCAGCGACGCGCCGCGCGCGAGGTCGAGACCAGAGATCCACTCCTCGTCCAGCTCGCTGAGCGGCGCGCCGAGCCCGGGCTCGTGGTCCGGGATGTAACACACCGAGCTGCCGTCGGCATCGATCCGATAGCCGAGCGTCGGACCACGATGCGTGACGGATGCCGCCCGGATCGACGCCGGGCCGATCCGCCATTCGGTCGTCTCGGCGTCGCGAAACGACGGGTGGCACGGGAGCTCCCGCACATCGACCGGCGAGAGTGGCGCCGAGATGTAGCGCGCGATCCGATCCTCGAGTGACGCCTCGGGCGCCGCGGGACCCCAGATAACGATCTGGGACTTGGGCCGGAACATCGGCGCGAAGAACATCAAGCCCTGGATGTGGTCGAGATGGAGATGGGTGAGCAGGATGTTCAGCGGCCGGTCTGACGGCGGCAGTGCCAACCCGAGGCTGCGAATCCCGGTGCCGCCGTCGAGCACGAGCACGGTCCCGTCCGAGAGTGTCAGCTGAACGCACGACGTGTTACCGCCGTAGCGCATGGTCTCGGGGCCCGGAGCAGGAATCGAGCCACGCGCCCCCCACACCTTCACTCTCACTCTTCCGACTCCCCGGCGAGCCAGAAGAACACCATCGCGCCGTGAAACCCGTCGGCGCCGATGATCGGCATACCGCTCACCTCGACGTGATGGAGCACGCCGCCGCGCGAGCGGATCCGGTGACGCGCGTGCGCCGCGCGGTTGGCTCGCAGCGCGACCGTGACCGCCTGCTCCTCGAACGGAATCGGTTCGCCTCGCTCATCCAGCGGTCCGAACTCGCTCAGCCACTGCTCGGCCGACATCGTCCCGCTCTCCTCGAACCTGCGGCCCAACAGAGCGCCCGCGGCCTCGTTGTAGAAGACGATGTCGTTCGTGCGGTCCGCGAGAAACGCCGGCGTCGACAGGCTCGAGAGCAGATTCCTCGCGAGGATCAACTCGAGAGGCCTCGGGGACGAAGCGTCCACAGGCCAACTCTACGCGGCCAATCGCCGCTCGGCCAGCGCGCGTAAGCCGTGGGGTAATTCGAGTTGACGACTGCTGTATGTTCGGCCCGAGGTGGGGCACTGGGGAACCGAGGGGGTTGCGATGAGTCGGATCAAGCTGGGGTGTGCGGCCGCGGTGGTGGCGGCCGGGTTGCTGATGGGTGTTGGAGGGGCCTCCGCGGTTGGTCGGCCATTTCGGCCCAAGCCGCCGCGGCCGGCGCGTCCTCATCCGCCGAAGCTGCGGGTTGGAGAGAGCTGGTCGTACGTCGTCTGGAAATTGCTCGCGCATCCCGAGCACGAATTCGCGCAGACCTGCAACGAGGACTTCGGGGTCACCGGGACCCAGACCTGCGACGGACGCTACGACTCGGCTCCGTTTCCCAAGCCGGAATTCGGCGGATGGGGATTTAACGGCGGGCACAACGGGACGTCGAAGGCGACTCATCCTCGTGGCGAGCAGGCGATGACAATCAGCTTCTTTACGCCGGGCGCGGAAATCGACGGACGCATTCCGGGTGAGTCGTCCGATCGTTACACCGTCACCGATTCGCAAGGCCCCGGTGGATGGAAGATCAAGTCACCCTCGGAATCTCAGGACTACGATAAGACCGCACCCGGTAAGCAGGGGGGACCGCTCCACTTCAAGGTGACTGCGACCGGCGGACCGTTCACCGGCTATTCGTTCGAGGTCTATGGCTATGTCGTCGTCGAGCGAGCCGCAGGTCATCACCGGCGAGTCGGCAGGTAACCAGGCACTGCGCGATCGACCTCG
The DNA here is from genome assembly GCA_963788565.1 of uncultured Solirubrobacterales bacterium. Lineage (GTDB taxonomy): Bacteria > Actinomycetota > Thermoleophilia > Solirubrobacterales > Solirubrobacteraceae > Palsa-465. Next base: position 50,874 of record CAWBHJ010000010.1, read on the forward strand.
GATGCGCCTGCGAGCGTAGGATCGTGGCGTGAGCGTCGTCAAGATCAACGCGATCACCGTGCCGCGGGACCGCTTCGCTGAGTTCGAGGACCGGTTTGCTGCGCGGGCCGGCAGAGTCGAGGACGCCGCGGGGTTCGAGGGGTTTGAGCTGTTGCGGCCAAATGACGAGCGCGACGTGTGTCTCGTGCTGACCCGGTGGCGGTCGGAGAAGGACTTCCAGGCGTGGGTCGCGAGCCGCGACTTCGCGCTGGGCCACTCGCAGCACCGTGAGAAGGGCCCGGTCGGTACCGCCAGCGAGCTGTGGTCCTTCGACGTTCTCGAACGCAAGGACGGCTGACGCCCCCGACCGCGGGCGCAAGCAGCTGCACCGACCGACCAACTGGGAGGATACGGCGCGTTGGTCCTTCTCCACATCCTGATCCTCTGGGCCCTCGTCGGCGTGGCACTCGGCGTCGCGTTCCTCGTCGAGCGGCGCAGGCGGCGTAAGGACAGCGACGAGAAGCCGGAGTACGGGGTCGCTCAGAGCTTCGTCGCGTCGTCTTACGGGCTGCTGCTCGGCCTGCTCGTCGCGTTCGGGGCGAACCATCACTCCGATGTGCGCGCGAGGGCGCAGGACGAGGCGGACGCGATGGTCGCGCTCGCGACAACCATCGGCGTCTATCCGCTGAGCGTCGCGGATCCAGCCCAGCACGACATCATCTGCTACATGCGCTCGATCCGGGATGACGACTGGCCGTCGATGGAGCGCGGGAATCCTCTCGAGTCCTACCGCACGGGGAAGTTCGGCGATCAGATGAGGTTGACGATCAGCCAGCTTCCCGAGAAAGGCGGACAGGAAGCGTCGGCATACGGGCGGGCCCAGGGGGTCGCCACCGAGGCCACCAAGTTGCGGGAGCAGCTGCTGTTCTTCACGGAACCGAGGGTTCCCGCGGTGCTGTGGGTCGTGATCTACGTTGGCGCTTTCCTGCTGTTCCTGCTGATCGCGCTCCACTACGCGGGTAAACCGACTGGGCGGCTGGTCTCGCTCGCGGCCGTGGTGACACTGCTGACCGTCGTGGTGACGGTGCTGAGCATGCTCGACCAGCCCTACGGCGCGGGGGCGCGAGTCGGCCCGACCGCGATGCAACACGCGATTCGGGACCTCAACTTTCAAAACAAGACCACGGGCGTCTACGGACCGTGCGCGTTGCCGGCCATTCTTTAGGACCGCCACGACCTGCAGACGCGATAACGGATAATCCTCCATCGCGGCAGCCCGCGTTGGTAGGCTCGCCTCGGGATCGGGGCCTGGGATTGACCACCTTGGGGGGCCAGCAGTGACCGAGACAACGCCGCATCAGCACGACCCCACAGACACCTCGCGGCTGTGGTTGGAGGCGCGGCCCACGTGAGCGCCCTGGCCTGCCCGTCCTGCGGCACTGAGAACCGCCAAAGCAGGCGGTTCTGCGCCCAGTGCGGCTCGGCGCTCGAGCTCAAATGCCCGAGCTGCGGGGCCACGAACGAGCAGGGCGAACGGTTCTGCGGCGACTGCGGTGCGCCGCTGACGGAGGGCGCTCACGCTCCGGCTGCGACGAGCGCGCCGGCGCCCGCGGGGCAGAGGGTCTCCGAGCGTCGGCTCGTCACGGTTCTGTTCGCGGACCTCGTCAGCTTCACCACGCTGAGCGAGCACCGCGACCCCGAAGACGTACGCGAGCTCCTGGACAGCTACTTCGACCGTTGCAAGGCGCTGATCAAGCGCTACGGCGGCACCGTCGAGAAATTCATCGGCGACGCAGTGATGGCGGTATGGGGCACGCCGGTCGCCCGCGAGGACGACCCAGAGCGGGCGGTGCGAGCAGCGCTCGAGCTGACCAAAGCGGTCACTGCGCTCGGGGCCGAGGTCGGAATGCCGGAGCTTCGCGTGCGCGCCGGCGTGCTCACCGGAGAGGCCGCCGTCCGGCCCGACACCAACAGCGAGGGGATGGTGCTCGGGGACACGGTCAACACCGCCTCCCGACTCCAATCGATAGCTGAGCCCGGGACGGTGCTCGCCGACGACGTCACCCGCCGGCTGACCGAGGCCTCGATCGCATACGAGGACACAGGCTTGCATGAGGTCAAGGGCCGCGAGGAACCGGTCCACGCGTGGACGGCGCTCCGGGTCGTCGCCGCCGTTGGCGGAGCGCGCCGGGTGTCCGCCGGCCTCGAGGCGCCGTTCGTGGGGCGTGACCAAGAGCTCGCCGCGATCACCGGAGCGTCCGAAGCGAGCGCCCGCGACCGGCGAGCCGTCAGGGCGCTGGTCGTCGGTGGCGCCGGCGCCGGCAAGTCGCGGCTGCTGTGGGAGTACTTCAAGCAGCAGGACGGGATCCGGGAGTCCCGCTACTGGCATCAGGGCCGGTGCCTGTCCTACGGCGACGGCGTCGGCTACTGGGCACTCGCCGAGATGGTCCGAGGCCGAGCCGGCATCCTCGAGGAAGAGGAGCCCGACACGGCGCGGGAGAAGCTGCGCGAGTGCGTCGAGAAGTACGTCGAGGAGGAGCGCGAGCGGCGGCTGATCGAGCCCCGCCTCGCCCACCTGCTCGGTCTCGAGCAGCGAACCGCATCGGAACCCGCGGACCTGTTCAGCGGCTGGCGTCTGTTCTTCGAGCGGCTTGCGGGCGTGCAGCCGGTGGTGATGGCGTTCGAGGACCTTCAGTGGGCCGACAGCGGGCTGCTCGAATTCATCGACTACCTGCTCGAGTGGTCCACGGACTTCCCGATCTTCATCCTCGCGCTCGGCCGCACCGAGCTGCGGGATGTTCGCCCCGACTGGGAGCCCACCATCGCTCTAGGCCCGCTCCCGGATGACCCGATGACGAGGCTGCTGGACGGTCTGGTCCCGGGGCTACCGGAAGAGCTCGCGGTCGAGATCCGGACGCGATCCGAGGGAATGCCGCTTTACGCGGTCGAGACGGTCAGGATGCTGCTCGATCGCGGCCTCGTAAAGCAAGAGGGCTCGCGGTACGTGGTAACCGGTGACATCTCTGATCTCCAGGTCCCGGAGTCGCTGCACGCGCTGGTTGCAGCGCGACTCGACAACCTCGAGCCTGCGGAGCGGAGCCTGCTCCAGGACGCCTCCGTGATCGGCAACTCATTCAGCCTGGCGCAGCTCGCGGCGATCACGCGGCGCCCGGAGCAAGAGGTCAAGGAGCTGCTCGACGCTCTCGTCTCCAAGCAAGTGCTCGGGTTCATCGACGACCAGCACTCGACGATGCGCGGGCAGTACATCTTCCTGCAGGCGCTGGTGCGGACGATCACACAGGGAACGCTCTCGCGCCGCGACCGCAAGGCCCGTCACCTCGCGGTAGCGCAGTACATCCGGGCGGTCTCCGGGGACGAGGCCGGTGAGCTCGCTGAGGTGCTCGCGAGCCACTACGTCGCGGCGGTGGAGGCCGACCCCGACGCCCCGGACGCCGACGAGCTTCGCGCGCTCGCGTCCCAGACGCTCGCCGACGCGGGACGGCGGGCGGTGTCGCTCGCGCTTGGGCCCGAAGCCCGGCGGCACTTCGAGCAGGCCGCGGAGCTCGCCTCCGAGGCGGTCCTTCGAGGCAAGCTCATCGACGAGGCGGCGACCGCCGCGAGGCTGGCCGGCGACCTCGACGATTCGCTGGAGGTGTCGGCGAAGGCGGTCGACCTGCTGCGCGCGGCCGGCCTCGATCGCGAGGCCGCTCAGGCCGAGGGTCGCGCCGCCCTCACCCTGCAGGAGCTGGGCCGCGTCGACGAGGCGGCGGAGCGGGTCGCGCGGGCCTACGAAGCGGTCGATGACGGCACCGACGACGAGGCGATGGCGGACCTCGCGCAGGCCCGGGCGAGCATCGAGCTCGCGCGCGGGAACCTGGACGAGGCCCTGGCACTGACCGAAAGGGCGCTTCGGATCGCCGACGGGCGGCGGCTCGACCTGATCCTCGTGTCGGCGCTGATCACGAAGGGCAGTGCGCTCGCGGAGCTCGGGCGGCCGAGTGAGGCGACCGCGCTGCTCAGACACGCCGCCGGGCTCGCGACCGACCAAGGCCTGAGCGGCGAGGCCGGTTGGGCGCTGTTCAGCCTCGCCGACACGGTGATGGCCGGAGGTCGGTTCGCCGAGGCGCACGAGCTGCTCGAGGAGCGCTTGGAGGTGGCGCGCGCACGCGGGGATATCTCGGCCGCGCGGCCCCTGCTCTCCCAGGACCAGTCGGCTCTCGCCGCGCTTGGGCGTTGGGACGAGGCGCTCCGAGAAGTCGCGGAGCTCGCCGAGCACGGCGACGACGTCTGGGCCGCGCACGCGTGCATCACGATGCCGCCGGTGCTCGCCGCTCGCGGTGACGTCGCCGGCCTCAAGGAGCTGATGAGCCAGATCGGGACCGACACCGGCTGGAGTGGGTTCGAGGAAATGAAGGCGATGGCGCGCGCAGCGATCCAGCGGGTGACCGCCCCGGGGGATTCGAGCGCCCTCGGCGCGGCATATGAGGCCGCGTTCCAGGTCTTCAACCACCAGACCTCGGAGTTCCCGCCGCTGTTCGCGGAGGTGGTCGAGTGCGCGTTCGCCGCGGGCGAGCCCGAACGCGTCGAGCCGCTGCTCGACGCCGTCGATCAGCTCGAGCCGGCGCTGCGGGGTCCGCTGCTCGAGGCCGAAGCCGCTCGCGCACGTGCTCGGCTCGCCGCGCATAACGGCGACGTCGAAGCCGCGGACGACCACTACTCGCGTGCGATCGCCGCGTTTGGCGAGCTCGAGACCCCGTTCTATCTCGCGCGGGCCCAGCTCGAATACGCCGAGCTGCTGTCGGACGCCGGACACGAGAGTGCCGGCGAATTGCGCGAACAGGCCGAGGCCGTGTTCGAGCGACTCGACGCCCGGCCGTGGCTTGAGCGAGCGCGGCGGCCGACCCGAGGGGTCGCCGCGTGATCGGGAAAAGGTCGGCGCTCCGAAAAGTGGCGCTGCTCGAGGGGTTGCCCGATGAGCAGCTTGAGGCGCTCAGCCGCCAGCTGACCGAGCGCCGGGTCGCTGCCGGCGAATGGATCCTCCGCGAAGGAGAGGCCGCGACGAGCGTGTTCATCGTCAGGCGCGGGCACGTCGACGTCGTCGATGAGGGCCCGCCCGAGAGGCTGATTCGCGTGCTTCGGCGTGGGGCCGTGCTCGGCGAGCTCGCCCTGCTGTCCGGCGGCACCCGGACAGCGTCGGCACGGGCACGCCAGGACGTCGAGTTGCTCGAGCTGGACCGATCGGCGTTCGAGCAGCTGATCTTGGAGGCACCGAGCTTCGCCCTCGGGCTGGTTCGCACGATGGGGGCACAGCTGGCCGCGACTCGCGGCGAGCAGGTTCAGGTGGCGCCCCCGCGTACGGTCACGGTCCTCGGCCTCGACCGCGCGGCTCCGGTCGCCGAGGTGGCCGACAGCATCGCGGCCGGGCTCCGCAAGTTTGGCTCGGTCGCACTGCTCCGTGAGGGAGAGCTGGCCACGATCGAGCAGGCCGAGCAGGCCGCCGATCGCGTGGTCATGTGCGCAGGGACGGACGGCGACGACGGCGACGACTGGACCGACCTGTGCATCGCCGAAGCCGACGTGGTGGTGGCGGTAACGACGGGGGTCCCCACCGACGCTTGGATGCGGCGGAATCTGCTGCTGACCGGATGCGAGCTGCTTGTGCTCGGCCCGCGCCTCGCCGACGGCGCTCTCGAGAGCTTCCGGCCGCGCGAGCTCCAGGTGGTCGCCGATCCGAGCGCGCGCCGCGAGGCGCTGGAATCGCTTTCCCGCCGTCTCGCCGGGCGGTCCGTCGGCATCGTCCTTTCGGGCGGTGGCGCTCGTGCGCTCGCGCATCTCGGTGTGCTCGAGGAGCTCGACGCCGCGGGGATCAGGCTGGACCGCATCGCCGGCGTCAGCCTCGGGTCGCTCGTCGCCGCGTCCGCGGCCGCAGGATTCACGCACGAAGAGATGTACGAGCGGTTCAGTGGTGCATTCGTCGAGGGCAACCCGACGAACGACTACGCCCCGCCGGCGTATTCCTTGATCCGCGGCCACAAGGCGCGCCGGCTGGTCGCCGCGGCGTTTGGCGAGCTCCGGATCGAGGAACTCCCGCGACGGTTCTTCAGCCTCAGCGTCGACCTGATCTCCCACGAGACCATCCTTCACCGGACCGGCCGGATCATCGACGCCGTTTACCCGAGCATGGCGATCCCCGGTGTGTTCCCGCCCGTCGCCACCCCGGATGGGCGGCTGCTCGTCGACGGCGGCGTGCTCGACAACCTCCCGGTCGCGACGATGTCACGGACCGGCGAGGGCCCGGTGATCGGAGTCGACGTGGGCGGCAAACGCGGCGATTTCCGCAAGCAGCACCCGCCGCTCGTCAACCGGATGTTGACCCCGGTGAGGCGCGCGCTGACCGGCAGCGAGGCCGAGATTCCCCGCATCGGGGAGACCATTATCCGGACGGTGGCGGTCGGCAGCATCGACAGCGCGGTCGCGGCGCAGACGCACGCCGACCTCGCGATCACGCCCGCCGTTGACGAGATCGGATTGATGGACTGGAAGATGTTCCCCCGCATGCGCGAGCTGGGGAGGCGCGCCGCCCGTCAGGCGCTCGAGGCCGACCCCGAGATGGCGGAGCGCCTTCGTGCGTAGACGCGGCCCTTCACAGCGGACCGTCCTGGCGATCGCGTCGCTGGGCTGCGCGATGGCGTTCATCGACGCGACGGTCGTCAACATCGCATTTCCGAACATCGAGCAGTCGTTCAAGGGCACCTCGCTGTCGACGCTGTCGTGGGTGCTGAACGCCTACAACATCGTGTTCGCGGCGTTCCTGGTCCCGGTCGGGAAGCTCGCGGACCTGATCGGGCGCAAGCGCATCTTCATCTTCGGGGTCGAGCTGTTCACCTTCGCGTCGCTCCTATGCGCGATCGCCCCGTCGCCGGCGCTGCTGATCGTCTTCCGAGCGATCCAGGCACTGGGCGCCGCGTGCCTCGTGACGGCTGCGCTGGCGATCGTGCTGAACGCGTTCCCGCCGAACCAGCGCTCGCACGGTGTCGCGCTGCTCGGAGCCGTGGGTGCGGCCTTCTCCGGCCTCGGACCGTCGATTGGCGGCGTCTTGATCGCGATCGCCGACTGGCGGCTGGTGTTCCTCGTGAACATTCCGGTCGGGATCGCCGTGGTCATCCTGGCGCGGCGGAGGCTGGTCGAGAGCCGCACCCCGGGTCGCCGGCGGATACCCGACATCCTCGGGGCGCTGCTGTTCGCGGTCGCGATCGGGGCGCTGGTGCTCGCCGTCACCCAGGGGCAACAGTGGGGCTGGTCGAGCCCGCGGATCATCATTTCGTTCGCGGTCGCAGTGGTGCTGACCGCCGTGGTCGTGTGGCGCTGCAGCTGGCACCCCTCGCCGATGTTCGAACTGCCGCTGCTGCGGAACCGCACGTTCAGCGTCGCCAACGCCTCGACGGTCATCGTCGGCGCGGGCCTGTACGGCTACTCGCTCGCCAACGTGCTGTTCCTCACGGGGGTGTGGCACTACTCGGTGCTCAAGGCCGGACTCGCGTTGACGCCGGGGCCATTCGTGACCGCCGTGACGGCCCAGCTCTCGAGCGCGTTGGTACAGCGGATCGGTCACCGCCCGGTATTGATCGCGGGTGGGGTGATCTGGGGAGGCGCGCTGCTGTGGTTGGTCGAGCGAATGACCGTGACCCCGCAGTACCTGAGCGTCTTCTTACCCGGCGTCATCCTGCTCGGGATCGGTACCGGCACGCTGTTCCCGAACCTGACGGGGGCGGCGGTCGCATCGGCCCCGGGGGAGAGCTACGGCAGCGCGACCGGGCTGAATTCCGTTGCGCGACAGGTGGGCGCCGCGCTCGGCGTCGCGCTGGTGGTCACGCTTATCGGCACCCCGTCGCCGCTCACGGTGCTCGCCGCGTTCCAGCACGCGTGGACGTTTGGCGCGGTGTGCTTCTTCGCCGCCGCGGTCGGCTCGCTGTTCATCGGCCGGATAAACGAGGAACGGGCGCCGTCGCTGAACAACGCAACGCGGTACATCCTGCGCCACCCGACCACGAACGACCCGCCGCCGGAGCGTCCCCGTTCCCGGCGCAAGCTCGTGCTCGATCAGGCCACCGCGGCAACCCCTCCGGGTGGGCAGTCCACCTCCGAGTTCCTCGCCGCGGTGCCGCTGTTCGCGGGGCTCGAGCCCGAGCTGCGCGAGCGGCTCGCGGAGCGGACGACCGCGCTCCGCGTGCCCGCCGGCGAGTGGTTGTTCCGGGCGGGCGGTCCCGGCGAGGCGATGTACGTGGTCCGCACCGGCCGGCTCGAGGTCGTCGACGAGCAGACGGGCGCGGTGGTCCGCGAGGTCGGTCGCGGCGAGGCGGTCGGCGAGCTGGCGCTGCTGACCGGCTCGCCCCGCTCGGCGTCCGTCCGCGCCGCGAGATCCACCGACCTCTTGACGATCGAGCGCGCCGAGTTCGAGCGGCTGCTCGAGGCCGCGCCGGCGATCGCGCTGTCGCTGAACCGCGTCCTCGCCGAGGAGCTACGCGACACGCGCGCCGCGATCCCGACGACCCGCCCGCTCCCGACGACCGTCGCGCTGGCCGCGCTCGACGAGCGCGTGCCGGTCGCGGAGGTGGCGCGCGCGCTCGCCTCCGAGCTTGCCAGCCACGCGCGCTGCGTGCTGCTCGACGGTCGCGAGGTCACGCCCTCGGACGACGCCGAGGTCGCGGCGGTGTACGGCCCGCTGCTGGATCGCGCCGAGGCCGGCCACGACCTGGTGCTCCTCGACGCCGGCCGCATCGCATCGCCGACCGGGTGGACCGATTTCTGCCTGCAGCAGGCAGATCGCATCCTGGCGGTGACCGCGGGTGGCCGGCTGCCGGAAGCGCAGCGGAGTCGCGCCGAGCTGCGCGGCTGCGATCTGGTCGCCTACGACATCACTCCCGGGGGAGGCGCTCTTGACGGATGGGCCGACGCGCTCGACCCGGTCGAATCGCATCTGGTCCGTGGCGAGAAGCTCGACGAGGACCTGGCGCGGATGGCGCGGCGGCTGTCAGGACGCTCGGTTGGCATCGTCCTGTCGGGCGGCGGCGCCCGCGCGTTCTCGCACATCGGCGTGCTCGAGGAGCTGACGGGTGCCGGCCTGGTGATCGACCGCGTCGCCGGCGTCAGCATCGGCGCGTACGTGGGAGCGCTGTTCGCGATGGGGCTGGACATCGACGAGATCGACGCACGCTGCTTCGACGAATGGGTGCAGCGCCGGCCGCTCGGCGACTACACGATCCCCCGTCACGCCCTGATCCGCGGCGGCCGGATGGACTCGATGCTCCGGCGGACGTTCGGCGAGACGGCGATCGAGGAGCTGCCGCGCAGCTTCATGTGCGGCTACACCGAGCTGCGCAGCGGCGAGCTCGTGATCGGCCGCACCGGCCCGTTGTGGGAGCGGGTCGGCTTCAGCATGTGCCCGCCGATCCTCGCGCCGCCGGCCGTGCGTGGCGAGGAGCTGTTCGTCGACGGCTCGCTTGTCGACAACCTGCCGGTGAGCACGATGTCGGACCTCGGCGAGGGCCCTGTGATCGCGGTCGACGTCAAGGGTGCGATCACGGACGGCTCGGACGGTGAGTCGCCGGAGGCCGGCGGCTCGTCCAACGGCGCCGGCCCGACGAGCCCGCCGACGCTCGGCGAGACGCTGACGCGGGTGCTCCTGCTCGGCCGGGCCAAGACCTCGGACGCCGCCGCCCGCCACGCCGACCTGGTGATCACTCCGCGGCCCGATGGAGTCGGGCTGCTCGAGTTCCACCAGCTCGACGCCGCGCGCGAGGCGGGCCGGGCCGCAGCCCGCGAGGCGCTCGAATCAGCGCCGGCCTCGTCGCTGGCGTAGCGGCGGCCGATGAGCCGCCTCGTCGTCCGCGATATCGCGCCCCAGGTACGGCAACTGACGATCTCCTCGGCGGTCAGCATCCACGTGTATCTGATCGAGACGGCTCACGGCGTTGTCGCCTTCGACGCCGGGATCCGAGGATCGGGTCGATGGATCCTCGCGGCGGCAGGCGGCACCGTCGCGAGCGTCGTGCTCAGCCATGGCCACGTCGAGCATCGAGGAGCGGCGTCCGAACTCGGAGCGCCGATCTACTGCCATCCGGACGAGGTCGAGGACGCCGAAGGAGAAGGTGGGCAGCAGTACATCGACTGGGATCTGATTCCGGCTACTCGCCAGGGGCTGCCCCGGTTGCACGCCAACTGGGACGGCGGGCCCGTCTCGATCGCAGGAACGGTCTCCGAGGGCGAGCAGATCGGGAGCTTCCGCGTGATCCACGTGCCGGGCCATGCCCCCGGGCTGATCGGCCTGTTCCGGGAATCGGACCGACTGCTGCTGGCTCCGGACGCGGTCTACACGATCGACACCGCGACTTGCGGTGACGGACCGGCGCGGGTACCTCATCCGGCTTTCAACTGGGACACCGATCTCGCGCGAGCATCGATCCACAAGCTGCGAGATCTCGGCCCCTCGAGCGTTTGGACCGGGCACGGCAGCCACCTCAGCGGCGAGGTTCGCGAGCAGCTCGAGACTGCCTCGACGGCGACATGGCCCGGGCTTGGCGGGCCGGCTCGGGCCTAGAGCCTCACGCTCGCGGTCCCGGTCACCGGCTCCTCCGCGTGGCCGATCTCGACGACGAGACGGATCTTTCGGGCGCCGCTCCGCAGGGCCCGTTTAGCCGCGCTCCGGACGACGCGCTTGGTCGCATTGATCTGGAGGCGAGCACCCCCTCCGCCGGAGACGATGAAGCCGTTCATGTCGATCCCGTCCTCGTTGTCGACGAACGGAGCGGTGTAGACCGTGTCGGCTCCCACGGTCGACTTCGTCCAGCAGCCCATCGCCTTGACGATGCCGACGTCGACCGTCTGTTTCGTGCAATCCGCCGCCGCGGCCGTCGACGCGAACGCCGACGCGATCACGAGCAGCCCGGCCGTCACCGCGGCCCAGAGGACGGCGCTGGCGCGAAGCCAAGCCAAAGTTCCCGCGTGTCGAACCTCCGTCATTACGCCCCCTTCTCGGCCCCCGATCGTGGGCGGTCTCTGCCGGCCGCGCCCACACGCGAGCCGTATCACACCGTCAGTCCAGAATGCAACCGCCGGACAAAGGGGCGACAGCCTACTCGCCGGTCACATGCCGAGGGATAATCGGCTTGTGACCGTTCGCGCGCGGTGGGTTGCCGCGTTCGCCGTGATCGCCACGGCGCCGGTCGGATGCGGCGCTCACCACTCGAGCGGCCCCGGCAGCTCGACGCAGTCCGAGCGGCGGCTGCCCGCGCAGCCCGCTGCGCTCAAGCTGTCGCGGTATCCGATCTCGCTTCCGTCATCCACGAGCGGCCCGACCACCTGCACGGTCTATGAGGCCGACTACGCCACACAGATCGTCGTTGACTCGCCGAGCCTCAACGTGCGCGCGGAGTGCGAGCTGTGGTCGGCCAACCAGCCGGGCGTCGGCTATCTGTGGGGCTACGAGCGGGCTGCCTCGACGACCGACGTGCTGCGGCTGTGCACGCTGATCGATCCGAAGGGGAAGATAACCGCGAGCGTGATCGAGGACACAGGGTTCGTGCCGATCTCCGACTCGCAGCGCGCCAAGGGAGGCTCGGCGTGTGCGGCGATCGCGGCCTCGGGCTGGACGCAGTCACGACCACGCGCCAGGGTGAGGTCGCCCCGGCGCGGCTAGCCCGTTGGGAGTTCAGCTCGAGCCAGCTAACGGCGCTCGAGCACGACGACCGGGATCTCGCGCGGGGTCCGCTGCTTGTAGTCGTCGTAGGCCGGCCACACCTCGGTCATCCGCTGCCATAGCCGCTCGCGCTCGACTCCCTCCGCAGCGTGGGCCCGGACCGGGATCAGCTCGTCCTTGATCTGGATCGTCGCGTTGGGGTCGGCTTCGAGGTTCTTGTACCAGTACGGATCGTGGGGTGCGCCTCCCTTGGAGGCGACGATCACCCACCCGTCTCCGTCGGCGCGATGAATCAGGGGCGTCGTGCGCTCCTCGCCGCTGTTCCGTCCGGTCGTGCTGAGCAGCAGGATCTCGGTGCCCCGCCAGTCGTACCCGATCTTGCCGCCGGACTCCCGGTAGGCGCGAACGTGCTCCTGGCCGAAAAGGTCGTCCGCGATGGGCTCGGGATCGGTGGTCATCGCGATAAGACTAGAAGCCTCTGAGCGTCGACGCCAGGACCGCGGCGCGCGTCCTTGTCGCGCGCCGCCCCCGCGGCGATTATCGTCCGCACATCGTGCTGGGGGCAAACCGGCCATCGCGAGCGCAAGAGGCGGGCTGACCAGTGCCCGAAGGCCTATCCCCGACCGAGGTCGGAAAGGAGATCGTCGAGCACCACCAGCACCATCTCCAGCACGTCAAGGAGGGCGAGAGCCGCGGCACGTGGATCTCCATACTCGAGGCCGTGATCCTGTCGGTGGTGGCGGTGCTGGCCGCCTACTCGGGATTCGCCGCGGCGAAGTGGAGTACGACGTCGTCGATCTCGCTGGCGCGGGCATCATCGCTGCGAGCCCAGGCCAACCGCGCCGACACGGAGGCGATCGTGACCAAGACGCTCGACTCCGTGTCGTTCAACGCGTGGTTCTCGGCGTTCTCGGTCGGCAACAAACGGGCGGAACTGCTTGCGATCAAGCGCCTGCGTCCCGGGTACCGCCCGGCCTTCTTCGCGTGGCTGGCCACCGACCCAGCGCACAATCCCCACGCGCCACCCGGGCCCGCGTACATGCCGCAGTACGTGATCCCCGACCAGCAACGGGCCGACGCGCTGACAAGGGCCGCGGACGTGGCCTTCGAGAAGGGGTCGAGCGCCGGCGAGAACGCTGACAAATACGTGCGCGACACCGTTTTCCTGGCGACGGTCCTGTTCCTGGTCGGGATCAGTGGCCACTTCAGGATCCGTGCCGCGCGGCTCGGAATCATCTGTGTCGGGACCGGGCTGTTGGTGTTCGCGGTCGTCCAGCTGCTGGGCCTGCCGGCGCCGCCGTAAGCCGCGGCCAGCGACAGCGCCGACGGCGCCGTTTACGAGTCGTTCACGTTCACGCGCGCGCCCGGCTGTAGTTTTCCCGCCCGGGGCAACGGTGGCGACAATCGACCAGCAGTCGGAATCCGGGACGGTCCCGGCTTCGATACCTCTCGGCAAGGCGCTCGACGCGGCGCCGATGACGCGCCTGCACAAGCGTTTTTGGCTGCTCGCCGGGCTCGGCATCATGCTCGACGGGTTTGACTTCTTCATCATTGGCGTCGCCAACCCGCTGGTGAAGAAGGACTTTCATGCCACCAGTTCCCAGGTGGGGCTCGTGTCCGCAGCGGCGATCGTCGGCGCGGTGTTCGGGGCGAGCCTGCTCGGGCCACTCGGCGACAAGCTCGGCAGGGCCCGCATCTTCAAGTTCGACCTCTGGATGTTCGTGGCGTTCTCGCTGTGTTGCGTGTTCGCTTGGGACGTCTGGGCGCTGATCGCGTTTCGCTTCATGCTCGGCCTCGCGATCGGGCTCGACTACCCGATCGCCGCCAGCTACCTGGCGGAGGTGCTGCCGTCCAAGGGTCGCGGGCGCTGGCTCACCGGTGCATTCAGTCTCCAGGCAGCCGGCATCCTGCTCGGCGCCGTCGTTGGCGTCGTGGTCCTCGAGCTGATCCCGCACCTGTCCTCGTGGCGGCTGCTGCTCGGCTTCGGCGCGATCCCCGCGATCGCCATCATCTTCCTCCGCCGCGGCGTGCCGGAGAGCCCTCGCTGGCTGGCGCAGAACGGCCGCGAGCAGGAGGCGAAGGAGATCGGCGACCGGCTATCCCCGGTGCCGGTGGAGATCACGCCGGCCGACACAAAGCGCGAGGCACCCGTACCCGAGGGGTTCAAGGCGTTCATCCAGCCCCAGCTGTTCCAGCGCCGCATGATCCGACGAACGATCTTCACCGCCGTCCCGTGGTTCCTGATGGATATCGCCACCTACGGCGTCGGGATCTTCACGCCGACGCTGCTGGATGAGATCCTGATCAAGCACCCGAACACGACGTTCATCGCGGACAACATTGCCTCGACGAAGGGGACGGCGGCGCTCGACATCTTCCTGGTGATCGGGTTCGCGATCGCGATCTGGCTGGTCGACCGGGTCGGCAGGATCCCGCTGCAGATCACCGGGTTCGCGATGATGGCGATCGCGCTGTGCCTGCTCGCGTACGTCGAGGGCCTGCCCGGCGGCGGCAACAACAATCTGCTGCTCGTGTTCATCGGCTTCGCGCTGTTCAACACGTTCATGAACGCCGGTCCGAACGCCACCACCTACACGCTGGCCGCCGAAGTGTTCCCATCCGAGGTGCGTGCCGCCGGGCAGGGGTTCGCCGCCGGCATGGCGAAGCTCGGCGCCGCGCTCAGCGTGTTCCTGTTTCCGATCCTCCAGGACTCGATCGGCACCAGCACGCTGCTGTACCTGATCGCCGGCTGCTGCGTCCTCGGTCTAGTCGTGACCTACATCTTCCGGATCGAACCGAAGGGGCGGTCGCTGGACGAGATCTCGGGTGCGGAGATCGCCCGGCTCGCTCCCCGGGCGGTTCCGCCGTAGCCGGTATCCGTTCCCGCCGAACGCGTCGCAGTACGCGCAGCGCGGTAGGCGGCCCGAGCGCCCCCGTGGTATCAATCCCCTCCGGGGGGAGTCACAATCCGACGCGGCGAGGTAAGCAGGTCTGAGCTCATTGTCGGCTCCCGAACAACAGCGCGTGCCCGCGCTGTCCGTCCACAATCTGACCAAGCGGTTCGGCGACCGCGTCGCGTTCGGCGACGTCAGCTTCGAGGTGGGCAAGGGCGAGGTGTTCGGCTTCCTCGGGCCGAACGGCGCCGGGAAGACGACCACCGTTCGGACGCTCAGCACGCTGATCGCGCCGACCTCGGGTTCGGCGACCGTCGCCGGCGTTCCGCTCGACCCGAAGCACGGCGTCGAGATCCGCCAGCGGATCGCCGTGATGCCCGAGGCTCCCGGGCTCTACCTGAAGCTGAGCGTGGCCGAGAACCTCGAATGCTTCGCCGGGCTATACGGGGTCGCCGCTCCGGCCGAGCGGATCAACCGCGCGCTCGAGGCCGTCAGCCTCACCGATCGCGCCGCAGACCCGTGCGGCGCGCTGTCGAAGGGGCTGCGGCAGCGGGTCGCGCTGGCGCGAGCGCTGCTCGGCGACCCCGAGGTGCTGTTCCTAGACGAGCCGACGTCGGGCCTCGACCCGGTCGCCGCGCGCGACGTGCACGAGCTGATCAGCGACCTGCGCGAGCGCGGCACCACGATCTTCCTCACAACCCACCGGCTCGATGAGGCGGAGCAGCTGTGCGACCGGGTCGCGATCCTGAACACGACCCTGCGGATGATCGGAAGTCCGGTGGAGCTCCGGGAGCGGCTGTTCGCGAAGTCGCTTGTGATCAGGACACGAGCGGCGCTCGAGGATCCGGAGGCGGTGTTCGGCGATGCGCCAGCTGTCGAGGGCTGGCAGCGCGACGGGGCGGGCGAGTACGTCGTCGACGTCTCGGACCCGGTCGTGGCCGCGCCGGCGATCACCCGGGCGCTGGTCGAGGCCGGCGCCGACGTGCTCTCGATCGCCGAGTCGCGTCACTCGCTCCAGGACGTCTACCTCGAGCTGATCGAGCAGGACGTCGAACTCGATCGGAGGCGCAAATGAGCTGGACCCGGATCCGCGCGATCTTCCGCAAGGAGCTCCGCGAGTACCGGCACAACGGCGCGATCATCGCGACGATGGCGGTGCTGCCGGTGATCTTCGTGATCCAGCCGCTGGTGCAGATCTTCAACCTGCCGGCCGTCTCAGCCCACACGCTGCTGCATAAGGACCCGCTGCTGTACATGCTCGGGATCCCGGCGCTCGTCCCGGCGGCGCTGGCCGCCTACGCGGTCGTCGGCGAGCGCCAGCAGGGGACGCTCGAGCCAGTGCTGACCACGCCGATCCGCCGCGAGGAGCTGCTGCTGGGAAAGGCGCTGGCCGTGCTGGTGCCGGCGCTGGTGATCTCGTACGCCGTGTTCGTCCTGTCGATCGTCGCGATCGCGGCGTTCGCCGAGTCGGCGGTCGCGTCGGCGGTGCTGCGGGCGCCGCAGCTGATCGCCCAGGTGGTGTTCACGCCGCTGCTCGCGGGCTGGTCGATCTGGGTCGGAATCGGGATCTCGGCCCGGACCAACGACGTCCGCGTCGCGCAGCAGCTCAGCATTCTCGCGAGCCTGCCGACGGTCGTGGTCGCGTCGCTGATCGCATTCGGCGTGATCGACCCGACGCTCAAGCTCGCGCTCGGCCTGGGGATCGGGCTGCTCGTGCTCGACCGGCTCGGGTGGCGGTTTGTCTCTGCGCTGTTTGACCGCGAGCGGCTGATCACCGGCACGCGATCCTGACGGCGGCGCTACGCGGGCGTCAGCCGCCGCGCGAGCCTGCGCGGCTTGCGCCGGTACAGCCTGCCGGCACGGGCGAGTGCGTCGCGCTCTAACGCCCGGCGCCGGCGCTCGGCAGCTGCGCGGAGCAGCTCGAGCTCGCCCGGCCCGAAGGTGTCGACTAGGTGCTCGGCGCGAGCGAGCAGGACCGCCAGATCGTGGTCGTCGCCGAGCGCGTTCGACAGCCGGTGAGACCGGCGGCGCAGCTTGCGGACGCGCTTCGACGACACCGCGTCGAGCAGCTGCGCCGCGTGCCACACGTCCTTCGTCCGCTTCCGAAGCTCATGCAGCACGACGGTCGTCGGCCGGTGCTCGGCCCTGTGAGCGGCCCGCCGGGCCTTGCGGTACGCACGCTCGAGTCCTTGCACGAGATAGTCGCGACCCTCTTCTTCGGGGAGCGCCCAGATCTCGACGCGGTCGCGTACTCCTGCCAGCGCGAGCGCGGCGTTCGCGGACGGCGCGCCGTCGGAGTCGGCCTGGTGAGCGTCGGACTCAGCCACCAGGCGCTCGCGGAAGTCCGACCAGGTGCCGTCCGGGAGCTCGGGGCCGAGCGACTCGCTGAGCGCATCGAGCGTCTCGATCAGTGCCTGGGCGTCGCGCGTCCCTGACAGGGATCGCCCCGCGTCGCGCAAGATCGTGTTCTCCTGACGGAACCACTCGTCTCCCAGCGACTGCCGGCACAGCCGCAACACCGTCCGAAGCCGTTTCAGTGCCTTTCGAGCCTCGTGTACCGACTTCGAACGATCGCCGTCGCCGGCTTCGAGCAACTCAATCGCGAGGTCCAGCTGCCCGCGCGCGACGCGTGCTATCCCCTCGCGCGCGGACTCGCCCGGCTCGAGCCGGAAGCGCCGCGCCCGCTTTCGCTCGGCGCGGTCGGCGACGAGGTCGTAGACGGCCTTCCCTGCCGCGAGGGCGCCCCCCGCGACGGCCGCGGAAGCGGCGACGGTTCGCGTGGTGTGCTTGTCCATACGATCGTGCTTCCCCGACCGGGCCCGCCCAACACGAGGACCACTAGCCTCTGCGGGCGATGCTGAGGAATACCCGGCTGGTCGTCACGATCTTGCTTGGCGTGGCCGCCGCTGCCGCGATTGTGATGTCCGTGCTGGCGCTGCGCCACTACGACAACCGCCGCACAGCCCAGGCTCAGGTTCCGGCGCCGCTCGCGGTCGGCACCGCGCTCCAGCGGCCGCGCCCCGTCCCGTCGGTCCAGCTGATCGACGAGCAGGGCAAGCCTTTCTCGACCGCGCAGTGGCGCGGGAAGTGGGTGGTGCTGGCGCCGTCGATGACGCTGTGTCACGAGGTATGCCCGATGACCACCGCGGCGCTCGACCAGATTCGCGAGGCCGTCGACCGCCAGGGCCTCGGCAAGCAGGTCACCGTCTCCGAGGTGACGGTCGACCCGTGGCGTGACTCGCCGGCGCGGCTGCGCGCCTACCGGCGGTTGACCGGGGCGAGCTTCCAGCAGCTCACCGGAACCCAGGCCGAGATCAAGCGGCTGTGGAAGTTCTTCGGCGTCTACTACGCGCGCGTACCTCAGGGCAAGCCCCCCGACGTCGACTGGCTGACGGGCAAGCCCGAGACGTTCGACGTTGACCACACCGACGCGATGTTCCTGATCGATCCAGCGGGCCAGGAGCGGATCCTCGACGAGGGGATGCCCGACGTTGGGCGCGCGCTGCCGGCGAACCTTCACAAGCTGCTCAACGACCAGGGCGTCCACAACCTCGCCCACCCGCAGTTCGGGTGGACGGCGACCGAAGTCGTCCAGGACCTCTACTTCCTGACGAACCGGAGCGTGCCGGCGAGCGCGGTCGCGGCATCGAAGCCGCCGTCGCAGGCCGAGGCCGCGCGAGCACTGTCGGACTCGCCGCACCCGCTCGCCTCGCTGCACCGACGGGCGGGGGCGCTGCTGCCAGCGGGCCAGTCGCTTGCCACCGAGCTGCGCGCGCTCCACGGCTACCCGGTCGTGGTCAACGTATGGGCGTCGTGGTGCGGGCCGTGCCGAGCGGAGTTCTCGCTGTTCGGCGTCGCCTCGGCGAAGTACGGCCGCCAGGTGGCGTTCCTCGGCAACGACACGAACGACTCCGCGGTTGACGCGAGGAAATTCCTGACCCAACATCCGGTCAGCTACCCCAGCTATCAGGGCAGCCAGAGCTCTCTGTCCTCGCTCGCGCAGATCGCCGGCCTCCCGACGACCGTGTTCATTTCGCGCTCCGGGAAGGTCGCGTACGTGCACACCGGCTCGTACGACACGCAGACGACGCTCCAGCAGGACATCGAGCGTTACGCGCTCGGCTCCTGACGCGGCTCACAAATCGCTTACAGCGCGCGGCGATAATCACAACATGCGCGTGCTGGTGATCGAGGACGACGACGCGGTCCGGGCGGCCGTCCGGCGCGCGCTGCTGCTCGGCGGCTACGAGGTGCTGCTCGCCGAGAACGGCGAGCGGGGGCTGCTCCAAGCCCAGTCCGACGTGCCCGACGCGATCATCCTTGACCTCGGGTTGCCGGACATCGACGGGATGCAGGTGTGCCGCAGCCTCCGTTCCTCGGGCAACCGCACCCCGATCCTGATGCTGACCGCGCGCGACGCGATTGACGACCGCGTCGACGGGCTCGAGGCCGGCGCCGACGACTACCTCGTCAAGCCCTACGACGTCCGCGAGCTGCAGGCGCGCCTGCGCGCGATCATGCGGCGCAACCTCGAGGACGGCGACGGGCGGGTGCTCCGTTTCGCCGAGCTCGAGCTCGACCCCGATCTGCACGCGGCGCGGGTCGACGGTCAGGTGATCGACCTGACCCGGACCGAGTTCCAGCTGCTCGAGCTGCTGATGCTCAACCCGCGGCGCGTGCTGACCTCCGAGCTGATCTACGACCGCGTGTGGGGATATGACTTCGGCCGCTCCGGCAACGCCCTGCGTGTGTACATCGGGTACCTGCGTCGCAAGCTGGAGGCCGCCGCCGGGCGGCGGCTGATCCAGACCGTTCACGGCGTGGGGTACGTGTTGCGGGAGCCCTAGGTGTCGCTCCGAAGGCGGATCGCGGGGGCGGCGGCGCTGGCGGTCGCGGGCGCGGCGATCGCGGTGGCCCTGATCGGCTACTTCTCGACCCGCTCGCACCTGATCAGCGAGGTACAGGGCGAGCTGCAGGCCCGGGCGGGGCAGTTCGTGGGGCCGCACCGGGGCGGGGAGCCGCATGGTGGGCCCGGTGGGGGCCGACCGGACGAGGGGCCAGGATTCCAGGAGCCTCCCGCGCCGCCGCTGGGAGGCGCGGGGGGGTACTTCCAGGTGGTACAGCCCGACGGGACCGTTCCTCTGGGGGGTCAGCTCCCCGTCACCCCGCAGGTACTGAGCATCGCCCGGAACGGATCGGGCAGCTTCTTCTCGGCCGCCCATGTGCGGGGCACCCATGTCGAGATCTACACGGTGTGGGACGCCGACGACCAGCACGTCGTACAGGTCGCGCTGCCGCTCACCGCTACCGACGACGTCCTGCACGGGCTGCTGCTCCCGTACGGTCTGTTGATCGGCGCCGGCGTGCTGCTGGCGGTCATCTTCGGGCTCGTGATCTCACGCTCGGCGCTGCGGCCGATCGACCGGTTCGTGCGCCGGACCGAGCATGTGACGAGCTCATTGGACCATCCCGTCCGTCTGGACGAGGTAGGGCCCGAGGAGCTTTGCCGGCTGGCCGCGAGCTTCAACGCCACGCTCGACGCGCTCGAACGGTCGATCGAGGCGCAGCGCCACCTGGTCGCGGACGCCTCGCACGAGCTGCGCACGCCGATCGCCGCCCTGCGCTCGAACATCCAGATCTTCCTCGAGTCAGACCGCCTGCCCCCTGGGGAGCGAGTCGAGCTGCAGGAGTCGATTCTCGCCGAGCTTGACGAGCTCACGCAGATCGTCGCCGACGTGCTCGCGCTCGCGCGTGGGGCCGCGCCGACCGACCGTGACGAGCCGATCGAGCTCGACACGATCATCCGCGAGACGGTCGAGCGCGCTCAACGGCGCGCGCCCGGCCTGCGTTTCGGACTGGAGCTCGAGCCGACCGTGGTCACCGGCGACCCCGACCGGGTCGCCCGGGCGGTCACCAACCTGATCGACAACGCGCGCAAGTGGAGCCCGGCCGACGGCGCGGTCGAGATCGACCTGCATGGCGGGGTCCTCTCGATCCGCGACCACGGCCCCGGCTTTGACGAACGGGACCTGCCGCACGTGTTCGACCGCTTCTACCGCGCGGAGCGAGCGAGGCGGATGCCGGGCTCCGGGCTCGGGCTCGCGATCGTCAAGCAGGCCGCCGAGTCGCGCGGCGGCAGCGCCGTCGCGGCCAACGCCGAAGGCGGTGGCGCGGTCGTGACCGTGCGGTTCGGCGGCGCGCACGCGCCGGCCGTGCGCTCGGTGTCCGGCCTCGCTTAAGGCCGCGCCGCGCCGTTACCGCGCTTGTAGTGTTGTGGTCGCTGAGGATGCTCTCGGGGCGAACCAGACGGTGGAGCGCGCGCGCCTTTGGCGTGGTCTTCCTGGTCGCGGTCGCCGCGGCCACCGCGGCGGCGGCCGGCGCGGGCGCATTCGGTCGCACCGCTTCTGGGCGTGCGGCCGACAGCGGGGTCAAGAGCCGTCCCGCGCCGGCGTCGATCCACAAGATCAAGCACATCGTCGTGATCATGCAGGAGAACCGGTCGTTCGACTCCTACTTCGGGACCTACCCGGGGGCGGACGGGTTCCGGACGCGCGACGGCCACTTCAGCGAGTGCGTGCCGAACCCGGCGACGCACGGCTGCGACTACCCGTATCACGACCCAGCGCTCGTCAACGTCGGCGCCAAGCACAACGCGCCTGCCGCAGTCGCCGACATCGCCGGCGGGCGGATGGACGGGTTCATCGCAACGGCGCAACAAGCGTCGCATCACGTCGAGACCGACGTGATGGGCTACCACGATGCGCGCGAGATCCCCAACTACTGGACTTACGCGCAGGACTTTGTGCTCCAGGACCACATGTTCGAGCCGAACGCGTCGTGGAGCCTCCCGGCGCACCTGTTCACCGTCTCCGAATGGGCCGCGAACTGCTCGAGCGCCGCGCCGTCAAGCTGCGTCAACGACAACGACCAGGGCAACTTCTCCGAGACCGCCGGCGGGTCGGTTCAGGGCAAGCTCGCGGAGCTCATCTATCCGTTTCTGAACGAGCGCAACGCGGCGGTCGAGGCAGCCGTCCGCGAGCACGAGGCGCGCAAGCCGCGGCGCCCGACCCTTCCCGAGTCGACCGACTTCGCCTGGACCGACATGACCTACCTGCTCTACACGCATCACGTGAGCTGGAGGTACTACGTCTCGCCCGGAACCGCCCCGGACTGCGAGGACGACGCCGCCCTTTGCAAGCAGCCGCCGCAGCAGGGCCCGGGGACACCCGGGATCTGGAACCCGCTACCGAACTTCGAGACGGTCCGTCAGGACCACCAGGAAGGCAACATCGTCAGCACGTCGGACTTCTACGACGCGGCCCGCAGTGGCAGCCTGCCGGCGGTCTCGTGGATCGTGCCGAACATGGCGGAGTCCGAGCACGCCCCCGCGGTCATCAGCGACGGGATGAGCTACGTGACCGGCCTGATCGACGCGGTCATGCGCGGGCCCGATTGGAAGTCGACCGCGATCTTCGTCGCCTGGGACGACTGGGGCGGGTTCTACGACAACGTCCGACCGCCGCACGTCGATCAAAACGGCTACGGGCTGCGTGTGCCGGGCCTCGTGATCAGCCCGTACGCGAAGCGCGGCCACATCGACCACCAGACCCTCTCCTTCGACGCGTACAACAAGTTCATCGAGGACGACTTCCTCGGCGGAGCGCGGCTCGACCCAGCCACCGACGGGCGCCCCGACCCGCGGCCGACGGTGCGCGACAACGTCCCGATCCTCGGGGACCTGCTGGCGGACTTCGATTTCAAGCAGCCGCCGCGGAAGCCGGTCCTGCTGCCGCTGCACCCGGACCCCGGGCCGGCGTCGCGGCCCTGAACCGAGGCCCCTACGCCGGAACCGGCTGCTCAGTAGCGAGCTTGCGGAGCTCCTGGCGGGCGATCGACCGCTTGTGGACCTCGTCGGGCCCGTCGGCGAACCGCAGCGTGCGCAGATGCGCGTACATCGTCGCGAGCGGGAAGTCGTCGGACACGCCGCCGCCGCCGTGCACCTGGATCGCGCGGTCGATCACCTTCAGGGCGACGTTGGGAGCGGCCACCTTGATCGCCGAGATCTCAGTCCGGGCGTGCTTGTTACCGACCGTGTCCATCAGCCACGCCGCCTTAAGCGTCAGCAGCCGCGCCATGTCGATCTCGATCCGCGATTCGGCGATCCAGTCCTGGATGTTGGCGCGCTCGGCGATCGGCTTGCCCCAGGTGACCCGCGAGGCGGCGCGCTCGCACATCAGCTCGAGCGCACGCTCGGCGGCGCCCATCGTCCGCATGCAGTGGTGGATCCGCCCCGGCCCGAGCCGCGCCTGGGCGATCAGGAACCCGTCGCCCTCGTTTGCGACCAGGTTCGAGGCCGGCACGCGCACGTCCTCGAACACGATCTCCGCGTGGCTCTCCTGGTCGACGTACCCGAACACCGGCAGGTTGCGGATGATGTTGACTCCGGGGGTGTCGGGCTCGACGAGGATCATCGACTGCTGACGGAAGGTCGGCCCGTCGGGATCGGTCTTGCCCATCACGATGAACACCTTGCAGCGGTCGCGCATCGCGCCCGACGCCCACCACTTGCGGCCGTTGAGCACGTACTCGTCGCCGTCGCGCTCGATCCGCAGCTGGATGTTGGTGGCGTCCGAGCTCGCGACCTCGGGCTCGGTCATCACGAACGCCGAGCGGATCTCCCCCTCGAGCAGCGGCTGGAGCCACCGTTCCTTCTGCTCGGGCGAGCCGAACAGCGTCAGGACCTCCATGTTGCCGGTGTCGGGCGCCGCGCAGTTGGTGGCCTCCGACGAGATGTGGCTGCGCCCCATGATCTCCGCCAGCGGCGCGTAGTCGAGGTTCGACAGTCCCGGCGCCATGTCGTCGGGCGCGCCGTGGGGGAGGAACAGGTTCCACAGCCCTACCGCCCGGGCGCGCTCCTTGAGCTCCTCCATCACCGGCGGGTGGCTGTGCGGATTGCCCGACTCGCGCAACTGCTCCTCGTAGACGGACTCGTTTGGGTAAACGTGTTCGTCCATGAACTCGAGCAGGCGTTCGCGCAGCTCCTTGCAACGGTCCGAGAACTCGAAATCCATGTCCCTCTCCTTCGGTCGGCGGCGACCCTGATCGTATTTCAATAGGGTCCGCCCATGGAGCTCGTCGACCGCAACGTCGTCATCACCGGGGCCGCCAGCGGCATCGGCGCGGGGCTCGCGCGGCGGTTCGCGGCCGAGTCGCCGCGCTCGCTGGTGCTGGCGGATCTCAACCGCGAGGGCGTCGAGGCCGTGGCGCAGGAGCTCGGCGCCGTCGGCGTCGAAACCGACGTCGGCCGCGAGGACGACATCAAGCGCCTGATCGAGCGGGCGACCGAGGTCGGCGGGCCGGTCGACGTGTTCTTCTCCAATGCCGGCATCGGCGGGGCACACGGCGGCCCCGAGGTCCCCGACGAGATCTGGGACAGCGCATGGCGGATCAACGTGATGGCGCACATCTGGGCGGCGCGGGCGCTGCTCCCCGAGATGGTCGAGCGCGGCGACGGCTACCTGCTGAGCACCGCGTCGGCGGCGGGGATCCTGACCGAGGTCGGCACGCAGGTCTACTCGGTCACCAAGCACGCGGCCGTCTCGGTCGCCGAGTGGATCTCGATCAACTACGGCGACGCCGGGATCAAGGTCTCGTGCCTGTGCCCGCTCGGGGTCCGCACGCCGATGCTCGAGGGCGCGCTGGAGGAATCGACCAGCGGCGCGGCGCTGCTCCGCGACGAGCTGCTCGAGCCCTCGGAGGTCGCCGAGGCCGTGGTCGCGGCGATGCGCGACGAGCGGTTCCTGATCTTCCCCCATCCGCAGGTCGCCAAGTACATGGCGTTCAAGGGCGGGGACAACGAGCGCTGGCTCTCGGGGATGCGGCGGATGGTGCGTCAGGCGCGCGAGGCCGGATCTTCTGGCTGAGCTCGTCTACTCGGCGATCTGCTCGCTCGACCTGTTTGTCAACGACGTACAGGGCAGGTTCGAGTGGGCTGCTCCCGGCGAGGAGCTGCACGCGTTCGTCAACGCCCAGGAGCGCGCCGCCGGCACCTACCTGTACGGCCGGAGGATGTACGAGACCCTCGCGGTCTGGGAGACGCTCGAGTCCGATCAGCCGGTGATGCGGGAGTACGCCGAGATCTGGCGGGCGGCGGACAAGATCGTCTATTCGACCACGCTCGAGCGCGTCACGACCGAGCGCACCCGGCTCGAGCGGCGATTCGACGCCGACCGGATTCGGCGCCTGAAGGAGGGCGCGGATCGAGCCATCACCATCGGCGGGCCGACGCTCGCGGCGGAGGCGCTGCGAGCCGGGCTCGTCGACGAGCTGCACCTGTTCCTCCATCCGGTGCTGGTCGGGGGCGGGACCCGCGCGCTGCCCGACGACGTTCACCTCGGGCTCGAGCTGCGGTCGGAGCGCCGCTTCACGAGCGGCGCCGTTCACCTTCACTACGCGGTCGGCGGCTAGGAGCCGCCGACCGCGATCTGCGCGCCGAGCACCGGAGCGCTACGGACGCAGGTGTAAGACGTGTCGGACGTGGCGGAAGAAGCGCCCGAAGCCGTTCTGGCCGCGGGCTGCGAATCCGGTGACGCCGATCAGCAGCGCGATCGTCCCCACCACCGCGAGCACGATCGCGAGCGTGTGGACCCAGCGGCGCTCGAGGAACACGCGCGCGCCGGAGAGAAGTCGCTCCGAGCGAGGGCCGGCGAACGTCAGGGTCACGATGATCGCGATCAGTGGCGCCACGAAGCAGACATTGAAGATCAACAGCAGGAGCAACTGACGGGCCGCGCCGAGGTTCGACGCGAGAATCGCCGCGATCGCCGCGAAGTACGGGAACGCGGTCGGGAGCTCGACGACGCTGATCGTGGCTCCGAGCAGCACGCTCGACCGGCGCTTCGGGTTGACCGCCGGCAGCCCGCGCGCGTACAGCCGTTCGTGATTACGCCACAGCAGGATGGCCGAGATCAGCAGCGCGACGCCGACCACGATCTCGACGATGTACTGGGCGGTGTGCGGGATGTGGGGCACGACGGACCGCAGCAGCTCGCCGGGCCCGATCGCGATCAGCGCGCCGCCGACGAAGTACACGCCGAATACCGCCGCTGTGAACTCGATCACCGCGGTCCGCGGCTTGTCGCCCGCCGCCAGGTACAGCGCCGGAGCGATCGTCGTCGGATTCAGCGAATCGGCGAGGCCAATCGAGATCACGAGTCCGAGTACGCGGAACACCCGGCAATTCTTTCGGTCCGACCGCGCTCAGGCCAAATTCAGGCGAACTGGAGCTCCTCGGCCTGATCCTCGTCCACGGGCTCGCGGCAGGTGGGGCACCACCACTGCGCCTCGAGCTCGGTACCGCAGACCACGTGGCGCGGACCAGCCTCGCCCGGGATGTTCCTGGCCCCCCAGCCTGCGAGCAGCCGCAGCACGCCGGACAGCTCGCGGCCCGCGGAGGTCAGCTCATAGTCGAACCGGGGAGGGCGCTCGGAGTAGGGCCGGGCGACCACCAGCGCGTCGCGCTCGAGCGTGCGCAGCCGCTGGCTGAGCACGTTCGGGGCGATCCCGGACAGGTCCTGCTGGAGCTCGCCGAACCGCCTCGGCCCGTCGAGCAACGCCGCGATCACGAGCAGCGTCCACCGGTCGCCGACGGTCTGGAGCGTCGCGGACAGGGCGGAGAGGGTGGCATCCATTCCGTGGATGATATGATACTCACTTGCAAGTTGCAAGTAACTAGCTGGAGATGGATATATGGCTGTTTCACTGCTCTCTGAAATCGAATCCGCCGTCCAGACGGCGGTCGACCGAACTGGTCCCGCGGTGGTCGGGATCGGCCGTGGATGGGGTCGCGGCTCGGGCGTCGTGCTCGAACCCGGCCGCGTGCTGACGAGCGCCCACAACCTTCGCCACGACGAGACGACGGTCACCTTCGGCGACGGCCGCCAGGCCGCAGGCCGGGTGCTCGGGTCCGATCCGGACCTCGACCTCGCTGTGATCGAGGTCGACACCGGCGACGCACCGGCGGTCGACTGGCCCCGGGACTCCGAGCCGGTCCCCGCGGGACGCGCCGTGCTCGCGGTCGCCAATCCGGGGGGTCGCGGGCTCCGGGTGACGCCTGGATTCGTGGCGTCGACCGCGCGCAGCTTCCGCGGACGCCGCGGGCGCCACGTGGCCGGCGCGATCGAGCACACTGCACCGCTGCCGCGTGGATCGGCCGGCGGCCCGCTGATCGACGTCGAGGGCCGGTTGCTCGGGATCAACGCCGTCCGCGTCGACCCCGGGCTGATCCTGGCGCTGCCGGCGGACTCCGCGACGCGCGAGCGCGTCGAGGCGCTCGGCCGCGGCGAGCGGCCGAAGACCGTCCGGCTCGGCGTGGCGATCGCGCCGCCTCGCGCGGCACGCCACCTGCGTCGCGCGGTCGGCCTGCCCGAGCGAGACGGCGTGCTGGTGCGCGCGGTCGAGCGCGACAGCCCGGCTGAGCGCGCCGGCATCGAGCGCGGCGACCTGATCGTCGCGGCCGGCGATACCGCGATCGACGGCGTCGATGCCCTGTACGAGGCGCTCGAGGCCGCACAGTCCGGTGGCACGCTCGAGCTGAAGATCGTTCGCGGGGCGGACGAGCGCGACGTCACCGCCGAGTTCTAGGAGGCGGGAGATGACGACGATCGAGCGGGACACGGCGAACACCGACAACCAGGCCACGGCCGAGGCGGAGGCGCTCGACGCCTACTCACGGGTCGTGGTCGACGTCGCCGAGCGGCTCGCGCCGTCGGTGGCGAACCTTCGGGTGATGCGCCGCTCCAGGCGCGGGTCGTTCCCGGCCGGCGCCGGGAGCGCCGTGGCGCTGACGCCCGACGGTTTCCTGCTGACCTCGGCGCACGTCGTCTCGGGCCCAGGCAGCGGGACGACGCCAGCGCCGCGCAATCGAGCGAGGCCGGATGCCGAGCGCGCGGCAGGCTGGCGCGGCCGCGCCGCGTTCGTCGACGGCCGCGAGCTGAGCTTCGAGGTGACGGGCGCAGATCGGCTCTCCGACCTCGCGGTGCTGCGCGCCGCCGAAGGAGATCTGACCCCGGCCGTGCTCGGCGACGCCGAAGACCTCCGCGTCGGCCAGCTCGTGGTCGCGATCGGCAACCCGAACGGCTTCGCCGGCTCGGTCACGGCGGGCGTCGTCTCGGCGCTCGGGCGATCGCTGCCCGCGCGTTCGGGACGGACCGTCCGCTACATCGACAACGTGATCCAGACCGACGCCGCGCTCAACCCGGGCAACTCTGGCGGTGCGCTGGTCGACAGCCGCGGCCGGGTGGTCGGCATCAACACCGCGGTCGCAGGCGTCGGGCTCGGGCTGGCGGTGCCGATCAACGCCGCGACCCGACAGATCGTCGGCGCGCTGATGCGGGACGGCCGCGTCCGCCGCGCGTACATCGGGATCGCCGGCGGGCCGCGGCCGCTGCCGCCGCACGCCCGCGTCCGGGTCGGCCGGACGTCGGGCCTCGAGGTGGTCGAGGTGGCCGACGATAGTCCGGCTCAGCGCGCCGGGCTGCGGCCCGAGGACCTGATTGTCGAGCTCGGCGGCGAGGTCGTCGAGCGCGCCGACGACGTCCAGCGACTGATGCGCGAAGCGGCGATCGGCAAGCCGCTGACCGCGCGGGTGCTCCGGGGCGAGCGGTGGTTCGACCTCGAGCTGCGTCCCGTGGAGC
Organism: uncultured Solirubrobacterales bacterium; assembly: GCA_963788565.1. Lineage (GTDB taxonomy): Bacteria > Actinomycetota > Thermoleophilia > Solirubrobacterales > Solirubrobacteraceae > Palsa-465. Next base: position 79,136 of record CAWBHJ010000010.1, read on the forward strand.
TGGCCGAGTAACGGCACCGGCGCGGGCGGGCAGCGGGCCGGGCCGCGGCGAGTGGCTAAACTGGCCCGCGGCGCCCGGTGGCGATAGAGGTTTTCGCGTGCCCGCGGTCGCCGGTCCTAATCAACCCGTACGGGAAGCAACAAGATGGCCCGTGGAGATGTCCGGATCGCTGTGACCCTCGCGTGCGAGGAGTGCAAGCGCCGGAATTACCAGACGAACAAGAGCAAGCGGAACGATCCTGAGCGGATCCAGCTGCGGAAGTACTGCCGCTGGTGCAGGTGCCACACCGCGCACCGCGAGACCCGCTAGCCCCGAGGAGCCTGCTCGGTGGCCCGTAACCGCAAACGTGCCAAGGAGCGCCGCGCGCGCCGGCCCCAGCCGGTGGCGACCAGGCGGCCTTCGGGGCCCTCGGGCCCCGGGGAGCCCGCCGCGCGCGCGGACTCCGCCGAGCGCGACGCCGCGGCCGCTCCGGCGGACGGCGTCGAGCAGGCCGAGTCCGCCGAACGGGCCGCGCCGCACGCTCACCCGGACCCCGAGCACGCCGAGCAGGAGATCGTCGCCGGGCCGACCGCGTCCCACCCGGACGAGGGCGCGCCCGGCCCGCTCCAGCACGCGGCCCCGAACGTCGAGCTGGCCGACGCCGAGGCGTTTGGGCCCTCGGAGCCCGTCGACGCGGAGTTCCAGCACGAGGAGGAGCTGGTCGAGGAGGAGCTCAAGGAGCAGGCCGAGGAGGAGCGCGAGCGAGCGCTCCCCGCCGGGAGCGGCGAGCGTCCGGGCATCTTCGCCCGCCTGGTGGGCTTTCTCCAGGGGAGCTGGCGCGAGCTTCAGCGAGTACAGTGGCCCGACCGCCGTCAGGTAGCCCAGGCGACCGGTGTCGTCCTCGGGTTCGTGATCATCGCGGGTGCGTTCCTCGGGCTGTCCGATCTGGTCGCCCAGAAACTTGTCAACTTCATACTGAAATGACGTGCGCCCGGTTCCTATCGTGGAGCACGCGAAGGTTCGATTGAAATGTTTCGCTGGTACGTCGTAAACACATATTCAGGTCACGAGAACAAGGTCAAGCAGAACCTTGAGCACCGGGTCGTGTCGCTCGGGCAGCAGAGCGCTGTCCGTCAGATCGTCGTCCCGACCGAGTCCGTCTCGGAGATGAAGGACAACCAGAAGGTCACGGTCGAGAAGCGGACGATGCCGGGCTACGTGCTCGTGAACATGGACCTGTCCGACGACTCCTGGAGCCTCGTCAAGGGCACGCCCGGGGTGACCGGCTTCGTCGGCGCCTCGAACGAGCCTGTGCCGCTGACTCAGGACGAGGTCAACCGCCTCCTCCACCGCGAGCAGGAGGTCCGGCCGCGCAGCCGTGCCCAGTTCTCGATCGGCGAGTCGGTCAAGGTCATCTCCGGTCCGCTGTCGGACTTCTCCGGCGAGATCTCGGAGGTCAACGAAGACGCCCAGCGGCTGAAGGTGCTGGTGTCGATCTTCGGACGCGAGACGCCGGTCGAGGTCGGCTTCGACCAGGTAAAGAAGATCTGATGGCCAAGAAAGTCCTGACCCAGATCAAGCTCCAGGCCCCCGCCGGCTCAGCGAGCCCGGCGCCGCCGGTCGGCCCTGCGCTCGGCCAGCACGGGGTCAACATCATGGAGTTCGTCAAGGCGTTCAATGCCCAGACCCAGTCTGAGGCCGGCACCGTGATCCCGGTTGTGATCACCGTGTTCGAAGACCGGTCGTTCACGTTCATCACCAAAAGTCCGCCTGCGGCGGTGCTGATCAAGCAGGCGCTGTCGCTGGACAAGGGATCCTCAGAGCCGTTCCGCGAGAAGGTCGGGACGATCACCCAGGACCAGCTCCGCCAGATCGCCGAGCGCAAGATGAAGGACCTGAACGCGAACGACATCGACGCCGCGGCGAAGATCATCGCGGGCACCGCCCGCTCGATGGGAGTGGAGGTCGTCTGATGGCACACCGGGGCAAGAACCAAGAGGACGCGCTGAAGCGCTTGGATCGCGAGCGCGAGTACGCGCCGGCCGAGGCGGTCTCGCTGGTCAAGGAGCTGTCGCACGCCAAGTTCAACGAGTCCGTCGAGCTGCACGTCCGCACCGGCCTCAACGTCCGCCACGCCGACGAGCAGCTGCGCGGGACGATCGCGCTCCCCAACGGGCTCGGCAAGGACGTCAAGATCGCCGTGTTCGCCCAGGGCGACAAGGCCCGCGAGGCCGAGGAGGCCGGCGCCGACATCGTTGGCGCCGAAGACCTCGCGAAGCAGATCCAGGACGGGTTCGACGACTTCGACGTGGCGATCGCGACGCCCGACCTGATGCCGGTCGTCGGCCGGCTCGGGCGGATCCTCGGGCCGGCGGGCAAGATGCCGAACCCGAAGGTCGGGACGGTGACGATGGACATCGCCAAGGCGGTCGAGGAGTCGAAGGCGGGCAAGATCGAGTACCGGACCGATCGCAACGCGATCGTGCACCTGGTGATCGGTAAGCGCGACTTCGACGAGCGGAAGCTGCTCGAGAACTACGCGGCTGTGATCGACGAGCTGGTCCGTGCCAAGCCGTCCGCGGCCAAGGGTCGCTACCTGCGGACGATCGTGCTCACGTCCACGATGGGCCCTGGCGTGAAGGTCGACCCGACCCGCACCCGGGACATCGTCGGGGAGCCGGTCGCGGCGTAAACTGGAATTCACTGCCTAAGACCTCCGGCGGCTCGCGCGTAAGCCCGGAGCAGGTGGAAGCTCGAACTGCGACCTCGGTCGCCTCTCGACGCCGCCTGCACGACTCGAGAGGAACATGAACCGAGATCAGAAAGCAGCAGTCGTAGATGAGCTCGCGGAGGAGATCCGCGCCGCGGAGGCGATCTTCGCGGTCGACTACCGCGGCATCACGGTGTCCCAGGCCGCCGAGCTGCGCTCGCGCCTGCGCGAGGCCGACACCCGCTTCAGGGTCGTCAAGAACTCGCTGACCGAGCGCGCGAGCGACAAGGCGGGAGCCGAGTCGCTCAAGGAGCTGCTCGAGGGCCCGACCGCGCTGGCGTTCGTCCTCGGCGACGCCGCGCTCGCGGCGAAGGCGCTGAACGATCAGGCCCGCACGCTCGGGACGCTCGAGTTCAAGGGCGGCCTGATGGACGGCGCTTCGGTGACCGCCGACGAGATCCGCACGATCGCGCGGCTCCCCTCGCGGGAGGTGCTCCACGGCCAGCTCGTGGGCGTGATCGCCTCGCCGTTGAGCGGCCTCGTGCGCACCTTGAACGCGCTGATCTCGGGCCTGGCCCTGCAGCTGGGTCAGATCGCGGAGAAGGGGCTCGTGGGGGCGGGCGCATCACCCACCCCCGAAGTCGAGACGCCTGAGGACGCGACCGAGTCCAGCGACGATGCCGCGCGATCGACTTCGGGGGCGGATGACGGCCCGCCCAAGCCTGAAGCCGAAGCCCCGGCCGAGGCCGAGACCCCTGCACAACCTGAAACTGAAGCCTCCGAAGGTGAGGCCGAGGAACCCAAGGAGGAAGCATGACAACCACTCAGGAGTGGATCGACGAGCTCAAGAGCATCTCGGTGCTCGAGCTGTCGGAGCGGATCAAGGCGCTCGAGGAGACGTTCGGCGTCTCGGCGACGGCGGTCGCGGCGGCGGCCCCGGCAGCGGCCGGTGCCGGCGACGGTGCGGCCGAGGAAGAGGAATCGAGCACGGTCGACGTGATCCTCACCGGCGCCGGCGACAAGAAGATCCAGGTGATCAAGGTCGTCCGCGCGGCCACCGGCCTCGGCCTCAAAGAGGCCAAGGCGCTGGTCGACGAGGCACCGAAGCCGGTCAAGGAGGGCATCGAGCGCGACGAAGCCGACAAGCTCAAGTCCGAGCTCGAGGAGGCCGGGGGCTCGGTCGAGGTCAAGTAGCTCCGGACCGTCGAGGTCTAGTAGGTCTGAGAGGGGCGCCCCGCCGCGGGCGCCCCTCTTGCATTTCGATCGTCAGCCCGACCCGCCGCCCGGTTCCCGCTGCACGTTTCGTACCGGGCCAGCCAGTAGACCTGGCTCCGTCGCCGAGTTAGGCTCTCCCCACGCGGGGAGGCGGGACCGGCGCCGACCGGGAGAGGTTGGAGGTGCCACATGAAGCGGATCGCTTTCGTGCTGACGGTTGGATGCCTTGCCGGTCCGGCCATCGCGGCGGCCAAGCTGCCGCATCCGAGCTCGACGCTGATCGTTCCGGTCAGGTCGATCGGCGGCGTCGGCATCGGGATGAGCAAGGCTGCCGTGTTCCGACATTGGGGTCACACGAGCTGTTTCGGGGGAGAGGTCTGTTACTGGTACGGCCCGGGCAACCAGAGCCACGCCGAGCGCGCGGCGGTGGGGTTCCACAACGGCAAGGTGACCAGCGTCAGCATCAACGCGGCCACGACCGCAAGCCAGAAGTTCGTACCGGGTGAGCTGTCGACCTGGAAGACCGACAAGGGCATCCACCTTGGTTCCTCCGCGGCCTCGGTCGGCACGGCCTACAGGCATACGGCCGGGCTGAGGAAGAACGACTCCGAGGGCGTCCGGGGATGGGACATCATCCACGGCGACGACACCCTGCGGTTCGGCGGGTTCGACATCGGCCCGAGCAAGGGCCGCCTGCGGTACATCCAGCTGTACTGCACCCCATTGCCCGGTCAGTGCTGAACCGCGACTCGTAGGGGCGAGCCCGCCCGGCTAGGGCCGAAAGACGGGCAGGATCATCGACTGGGCGCAGCGGCCGTTATCCGGCTCGGGCCCGCGGGGGCGGGAGTCCGAGCCGGATAGGGGTCGCACGGGAGTGCCCAGGGGCGCTCCACCGCCAACTTGCCCGCCGCCGGAATACCCCCTACACTGCCCGGGTCAGCCAATAGCCGTAGCCGTCCACGTGAGACGAGATCGCGCCACATACGCGGTCTTTGCGGGCGGGGTCCGTGAGAGCTGAGCAGTCCTGCACAGGGCGCCAATGCCCTGTGCTATCTTTGGTGGTCGCGCTCAAGCGAGCCGCTCGGTCCGGATGACGGAGCGGGCGGGACTCGCGGACAGGCGCAATCTCTGCCTCCCTCTCGACCGCCCGAGGAGTCGCCGTCTTGGCAACTAGTCACGCCCCCAGGACGCGCCGTAGTTTCGCGCGTCTGAACAAGGTTCTCGATGTCCCCAACCTAATTGACATCCAGCGCAGGTCCTTCGAATGGCTCACCGACGCCGAGCACGGTGGGCTGCGCGAGACGATTGACGATGTCTCGCCGATCGAGGACTACACCGGCAACCTCGCCGTCCAGTTCGGCGAGCTGCAGTTCGACGAGCCGGTCGCAAGCCTGGAGCAGTGCCGCGAGAAGGATCTCACCTACGCGCGGCCGCTCACGATCACCGTCTCGTTCATCAACCGCGAAACCGGTGAGATCCGCGAGCAGTCCGTGTTCATGGGCGACTTCCCGTGGATGACCGAGCGCGGCACGTTCATCATCAACGGCACCGAGCGCGTGGTGGTCACGCAGCTGGTCCGCTCTCCGGGTGCGTACGTGATGGAGCCGAAGGACCGCGAGAAGCAGGTGTTCGTCGCGAACCTGATGCCGGCTCGCGGCTCGTGGCTCGAGCTCGAGATCGACAAGAAGGGGCGCGTCTACGTCCGGATTGACCGCAAGCGCAAGCTTCCCGTGACGGTGCTGCTGCGGGCGATGGGCTACGTCTCCGAAGAGGAGATCCTGAAGCTGTTCGACAACTCGCTGTACATCCGCAACACGCTCGAGGCCGACGCCGAGATGTTGAGGACCGAGGAGGGCGCGCTGATCGAGCTGTTCAAGAAGCAGCGCCCGGGCGAGCCGCCCTCGGTCGACGCGGCGAAGAGCCTGCTCAATCAGCTGTTCTTCGACCCCAAGCGCTACGACCTCACGCGGGTCGGCCGATACAAGCTCAACTCGCGCCTCGGTCTCGACGTCGACCTCGAGACCCGCACCCTGACCCACGACGACATCATCGCCCTGGTCAAGGAGCTGGTGACGCTGCCGCGGCTGCTCGGGATGCCCGAGAACCCCGAGGAGGAGATCAAGGACTACGCGGCGGAGGCGGTCACGCTCCCGCGCGAGCCGATCGAGGAGCACCTCGACGAGTACGAGCACTTCGGCAACCGGCGGCTTCGCACCGTCGGCGAGCTGATCCAGGAGGCGTTCCGCATCGGGCTGTACCGGATGGAGCGCGTCGTGCGCGAGCGTCTGACGACCGAGGACGCCGACACGATCACTCCGCAGACGATCGTCAACATCCGCCCGGTCGTCGCGGCGCTGAAGGAGTTCTTCGGCTCGAGCCAGCTGTCGCAGTTCATGGACCAGACCAACTCGCTCGCCGGGCTGACGCACCGCCGGCGACTGAGCGCGCTTGGCGCGGGCGGTCTGACCCGTGAGCGCGCGCCGATCGAGGTCCGCGACGTGCACCCGACCCACTACGGCCGGATGTGCCCGATCGAGACTCCCGAGGGTCCGAACATCGGCCTGATCGGGTCGCTGTCGAGCTACGCGGAGATCTCGGAGCACGGGTTCGTCACGACCCCGTACCGGGTCGTCAAGGGCGGCAAGGTGACCGACGAGATCCTCCACCTCGACGCCACCCAGGAGGAGGAGCGGCTGATCGCCCAGGCGAACGCGCCGATGGACTCGGGCGGCAAGCTGAGCGGCGACCAGGTCGTGTGTCGCACGCAGGCCGGGCACTACGTGACCGTGCCGCCGGAGGAGGTCGACCTGATCGACGTCTCGCCGGAGCAGATCTGGTCGGTCGCGACCGCGATGATCCCGTTCCTCGAGCACGACGACGCCAACCGGGCGCTGATGGGCTCGAACATGCAGCGCCAGGCGGTGCCGCTGCTCGTCACCGACGCACCGCTGGTCGGAACCGGGATGGAGCGCCGGGCGGCGATTGACACCGGCGACGTGGTGATCGCAAGGGAGTCCGGTGCCGTGGCCTACGTGGACGCCGAGCAGATCGTGGTCGACCGCAAGTCGGGCGGCCAGGACGAGTACCCGCTGCAGAAGTTCATGCGCTCGAACCAGGGCACGCTGATCCACCAGAAGCCGAGCGTGACGGTCGGCGAGGCGGTCCAGCAGGGCGAAGTGCTCGCCGACGGATCGGCCACCGACCACGGCGAGATGGCGCTCGGCAAGAACCTGCTGGTGGCCTTCATGTCCTGGGAGGGCTACAACTTCGAGGACGCGATCATCCTCTCGAAGCGCCTCGTCTCGGACGACGAGCTCACCTCGATCCACATCGAGGAGTACGAGATCGACGCCCGCACGACGAAGCTCGGCGACGAGGAGATCACCCGCGACATCCCGAACCGCTCGGAGGAGTCGCTGCGCAACCTCGACGACCGCGGGATCGTCCGCATCGGCGCCGAGGTCGCGTCCGGCGACCTGCTGGTCGGCAAGGTCACGCCGAAGGGCGAGACCGAGCTGACTGCCGAGGAGAAGCTGATCCGCGCGATCTTCAAGGAGAAGGCGCGCGAGGTCCGCGACACCTCGCTGAAGGTGCCGCACGGCGAGGGCGGCGTCGTGATCGACGTCAAGACCTTCAGCCGCGACGAGGGCGACGACCTGCCGCCCGGCGTCAACGAGTTGGTTCGCGTTTTCGTTGCCAAGAAGCGCAAGATCGCCGAGGGCGACAAGCTCGCCGGCCGTCACGGCAACAAGGGCGTGATCTCGAAGATCGTCGATGTCGAGGACATGCCGTTCCTCGAGGACGGCACGCCGGTCGACGTGATCCTCAACCCGCTCGGCGTCCCGAGCCGGATGAACCTCGGACAGATCCTCGAGACGCATCTCGGCTGGGTGGCCGCCAACGGCTGGTACAACGACGGCTCCGAGGCCTACAAGCAGGCCTCGAACGGTGGCAACGGGAAGGTGTACATCGCCACCCCGGTGTTCGATGGCGCCACCGTCGCCGACGTCGACAAGGCGCTCGTGCAGTGGCAGGAGGAGCACAAGGGCTCGATCAAGATGGACGTCTCAAAGCGTCGCCGCGAAGGCGAGCAAGCGTCCGGCAAGACGAGGCTGTTCAACGGCCGCACGGGCGAGCCGTTCGCCGAGCAGGTGACGGTCGGCCATATGTACATCCTCAAGCTGCTCCACCTCGTGGACGACAAGATCCACGCCCGGTCCACCGGCCCCTACAGCCTCGTCACCCAGCAGCCGCTGGGCGGCAAGGCGCAGTTCGGCGGCCAGCGGTTCGGCGAGATGGAGGTGTGGGCCCTCGAGGCGTACGGCGCCGCTTACACCCTGCAGGAGATGCTCACGATCAAGTCCGACGACACGGTCGGGCGGGTCAAGGCCTACGAGGCGATCGTCAAGGGCGAGAACATCGCCGAGCCGTCGATCCCCGAGTCGTTCAAGGTCCTGCTGAAGGAGATGCAGTCGCTGGCGCTCGACGTCAACGTCGTCTCCGAGGAGGGCGAACGCGCGGAGATGCGCGAGGAGGACGACGACTTGCTTCGAGCGGCCGAGGAGCTCGGAATCGATCTCTCTGGCGTCCGGGCGACCGATGGCGCCGCCGCGGACGAGTCGGCTGAGCACGAAGGAGAGACGGTCGAGGCCTCCGAGGAGGAAGTCGAGGTCGAGGACCCGGATCTCGAGCCCGGCGAACAGCTTGTAGCGGAGGATCTGAGCGCTGAGGGCGACACGATGATCGATGGAAACGTCCCAGCCGGCGAGGCAGAAGGCGTACTGGAAGAAGACGAGGCGTAAGGAACTACATGATCGACATCAACAACTTCGACGCAATTGAAATCGGCCTGGCCTCGTCCAAGCAGATCCGTTCCTGGAGCTCGGGCGAGGTAACCAAGCCGGAGACGATCAACTACCGGACGCTGAAGCCCGAGAAGGACGGGCTGTTCTGCGAGCGCATCTTCGGTCCGACGAAGGACTGGGAGTGCTACTGCGGCAAGTACAAGCGCGTCCGCTACAAGGGCATCGTGTGCGAGCGCTGCGGCGTCGAGGTGACCCGCTCGAAGGTTCGCCGCGAGCGCATGGGTCACATCGACCTGGCGGCGCCGGTTTCGCACATCTGGTTCTTCAAGGGCGTGCCGAGCCGGATCGGCTACCTGCTCGACATGGCCCCGAAGGAGCTCGAGAAGGTCCTCTACTTCGCGGCTTCGGTCGTCACCTGGGTCGACGACGAGGCTCGCGCCAAGGACATCGACTCGCTTGAGGGCGAGGTCAACAAGGTGCTGGACTCCTACGCGGCAGAGAAGGAGGAGCGGATCCTCGAGCTGAAGGAGTCGCTGGCCCGCCGCGAGCAGTACCTCGAGACCGGCAAGAGCTCGCGCGACTTCTCCGACGAGGACCACCTGTGGGCCGAGTCGCTCGACGTGAATATCGCGAAGGTGTCCGACGACGAGCGCGAGAAGCTGCTCAAGGACCTGCGCAAGAGCTTCCAGGCCGACATCGACGACACCGAGGCCTACATCGAGGACGCCGCCGAGCGGCTGCGTCAGGTGTGGGAGCTGTTCAAGACGATGGGCCCGAAGGACATCGTCAACGACGAGACGATGTTCCGCGAGCTCAAGGACCGGTTCGGCTCGCCGTACGGCTTCGGCGAGTACTTCCGCGGCGGCATGGGCGCCGAGTCCGTCCGCGACCTGCTCCAGCAGGTCGATCTCGACGCCGAGGCCGATGACCTGCAGGAGCAGGTCAAGACCGCCAAGGGCCAGAAGCAGGCCCGCGCGGTCAAGCGGCTGAAGGTCGTCTCGGCGTTCCTCAACTCGGGCAACAAGCCGGAGATGATGATCCTCGAGGCGGTGCCGGTGATCCCGCCGGAGCTGCGGCCGATGGTCCAGCTCGACGGCGGCCGGTTCGCGACCTCGGACCTGAACGACCTCTACCGCCGCGTGATCAACCGGAACAACCGGCTCAAGCGGCTGCTCGACCTGGGCGCGCCGGAGATCATCGTCAACAACGAGAAGCGGATGCTGCAGGAGGCGGTCGACGCGCTGTTCGACAACGGCCGCCGCGGCCGGCCCGTGACCGGGCCGGGCAACCGCCCGCTGAAGTCGCTGAGCGACATGCTCAAGGGCAAGCAGGGACGGTTCCGGCAGAACCTGCTCGGTAAGCGAGTGGACTACTCGGGCCGGTCGGTGATCGTCTCGGGGCCGTCGCTCCGCCTGCACCAGTGCGGGCTGCCGAAGCTGATGGCGCTAGAGCTGTTCAAGCCGTTCATCATGGCCCGGCTGGTCGAGCGCAAGTCCGCTCAGAACATCAAGGCGGCCAAGAAGATGGTCGACTCGATGATCCCGGAGGTATGGGACGTGCTCGAGGAAGTGATCCACGAGCACCCGGTGCTGCTGAACCGCGCGCCGACGCTCCACCGCCTCGGGATCCAGGCGTTTGAGCCGGTGCTGGTCGAGGGCAAGGCGATCCAGGTCCACCCGCTCGTGTGTCACGCGTTCAACGCTGACTTCGACGGCGACCAGATGGCGGTCCACCTGCCGCTGTCGGCCGAGGCCCAGGCCGAGGCACGGATCCTGATGCTGTCGGCGAACAACATCCTGTCGCCGGCGCACGGTGCGCCGCTGGCCACGCCCACCCAGGACATGGTGCTGGGCGCGTACTACCTGACCTATGGTCCGGACGCCGCCGACCTGGAGAAGATCGACCCGTCCACGCATGACCCGCGCCCGCACGTGTACCGCACCGCCCAGGAGGCGGAGTGGTCATACGAGCACGGCGTGGTGAAGCTGCACGACCTGGCCGAGTACCGGCCGATGGGCATGGAGGGCGGCCACGTCCTCACGACGGTCGGGCGGATCATCTACAACGACAAGATCGAGCGGGCGCTCGCGGAGGCGCTCTCGGGCGACTGGGATCCCGACTCCTACGAGTTCATCAACCGTTCGATGAAGAAGAAGGACACGACCAAGCTGGTCGACGATCTCGTCCAGGCCCACGGGGCCTCGACGATCTCGCTGGTGCTGGACGCGTTCAAGGACGTCGGCTTCCACTACGCCACTCAGGCGGGTGTGACGATCTCCAAGAACGACGTGCAGACGCCGCCGAACAAGGCCGAGATCCTCGGCCGATACGAGGAGCGCCTGGCGACGATCGAGTCCCAGTACGAGCTCGGCGAGATCACCCAGGAGGAGCGCCACGAGGCGGTCACGAGGCTGTGGGATCAGGCCACCAACGAGGTCGGGCAGGCGCTCTACGACCACCTCGACGAGCTGAACCCGATCTTCATGATGGCCAACTCGGGTGCCCGCGGGTCGTTCTCGCAGATCCGCCAGCTGGCGGGGATGCGCGGCCTGATGGCCAACCCGAAGGGGGAGATCATCGAGCGACCGATCAAGGCCAACTTCATGGAAGGGCTGTCGGTGCTCGAGTACTTCATCTCGACCCACGGCGCCCGCAAGGGCCTCGCGGACACGGCGCTGCGCACGGCGGACTCGGGCTACCTGACCCGCCGGCTGGTGGACGTCGCGCAGGACGTGATCGTCCGGATCGACGACTGCGGCACCAAGGAGTTCATCGACATGCCGGTCTCGAAGCTCGAGGCAGGCGCGGACACGCGGCGGCTGCGGCCGACGGGCGAGCCGAACGACAACCTGATCGGGCGGATCGCGGCCGAGGACATCAAGACCAAGCGCGGACGCGTGATCGTCGAGAAGGGTCACGAGATCGACCGTGCCGAGATGGCGGATCTGGTCGAGGCGTGGCACGAGGACACCGAGAAGGGCAACGTGGTCACGGTGCCCGTCCGCTCGGTGCTCAAGTGCGAGGCGCAGACCGGGATCTGCCAGGCGTGCTACGGGCGCTCACTGGCGTCGGGCAAGATCGCCGACATCGGTGACGCGGTCGGGATCATCGCCGCGCAGTCGATCGGCGAGCCCGGCACGCAGCTGACGATGCGGACGTTCCACACCGGCGGTGTCGCCGGCGCGGACATCACGCACGGCCTGCCGCGCGTCGTCGAGCTGTTCGAGGCGCGCAAGCCGAAGGGCCTGGCGAAGATCGCCGAAGTCGGCGGCAAGGTCTCGATCGAGGAGTCCGACAAGTCGATCACGGTCGTGATCACCGACCAGGGCGGCGAGGAGCATCGCCACACGTTCCCGCGCCGCACGCGGTTGTTCGTCGGGGAGGGCCAGAAGATCGAGCCGGGTACGCAGCTCAACGAGGGCTCGCTCTACCCGCACGAGCTGCTGGCGATCCGCGGCCGCACCGAGACCGGTGTGTACCTCGTCCGCGAGGTCCAGGAGGTCTACAAGTCCCAGGGCGTCGACATCAACGACAAGCACATCGAGCTGATCGTGCGGCAGATGATGAAGAAGGTCCGGGTCGACCAGAAGGGCGACACCGACCTGCTGCCCGGCCAGTTCGTCGACCGCTACGAGTACGCCAAGATCAACCAGGTCGTGATCGACAAGGGCGGCGAGGGCGCTCAGGCCGAGGAGATCATCCTCGGGATCACGAAGGCCTCGCTGAACACGGACTCGTTCCTGTCGGCGGCCTCCTTCCAGGAGACCACCAAGGTGCTGACCGACGCCGCGCTCGAGGGCAAGACCGACCGTCTCAACGGGCTCAAGGAGAACGTGATCATCGGCAAGCTGATCCCGGCCGCCACGGGGCTCAAGCGCTACCGGCGGATCGAGATCGAGCCGACCGAGCCGCTCCCGCGCGGGATCGACGAGGCCGGCCTGCTCGACCACGACGAGCTCGCGGCCGAGCTCGGCTTGAACGACTCCGAGTCGCTCGGCGGTTTCGCGGCCGGCGGGATCGAAGCCGATCTGTCGGATCTCGAGAACCTCGGCAACGGCGACTCCGGGCTCGGGTTCGCCGAAGAGCTCGCGGAGCTCGACGTCCCCGAGGACGGGCAGGGGTCCAAGTAGCGGTTTGATCCGGGCCGCCCGTGCATCGTGCGCGGGCGGCCCCGGACTCCTTCTGCGGTGAGGTGACCAGGCGCGTCCGCATCGTCTGGTTCGGCCTCGCGGCGGTGCTGGTGATCGCCGGGACCCCTGGTGGCGGCGGACGCGAGGCCGGCGGGCGTGACGAGCTAAGCCCCGCGTCGCTGGGCGGCTACATACAAAGGTTCGCGCCTGCGGCGCAAAAACCGCTACAGCAGCAGGCGTTGGCCAGCCCTCTGGTCGCTTTGTTGCATACCCCATGCCCGCAAGTCGTGCCGGAGGGATTGGCGCCCGACTTGGTGCAGTTGGCACAGACGCCCTGTGAATTGCAATAGCAGCCTCCCTCCCCTCCGCTCGTGCCGACGTTGCAGGTCTTCACCCCCGGCCCACAGCAGGTGTTCATCGGGGAGCTGCCGTAGGAGTTGGATTGGCCCGGGGACACCGTGCACGAGCTTCCGATCGCGACGCAGGTCGACGGCGACTTGAACGCCTCCGCCGATTTGGGGACGGCGGCGGAGACGATCAGCGGGGCCGCCAGCGCGCCCGCGCCGACGCCGGCGATCTTCAGCAGCGCGTGCCGGCGGGACACTGCACCGCCCGGGGTTTCGGCCAGCAGCCCCTTCTCCTCAAGTTCGGCGAGAGCACGCTCGACGTCCGCACTCTCGGCGGTCAACTTCGTGAGTTCTTCTAGCGTCGCTCCTTCGCCCTCGCAGGCGCGCCAGACGGTGGCCGCCGGCTGGGTCAGGCAGTGCGCGACGTCGCGTGCCCGGTCATAGATCAGAAGCTCGTCGCCCAACTGCTGAACGGCCAGGTCCTTCGTTCGTGCTGTGTATCGAGCCCCGTGTTCCATTCAGCTCCGACCGATGCTACCGGCGAGCGCGGTCCCCGGCTACCGCTACGCGCACCCGCGTACGTGCCGCGGACGAGGACTTCCGGCTCGGCTGGTAGAGGGTGCATCGCATGCTGGTACCTTCCGGGAGGGGACGTGATGCATGTCTGAGAAGCTGCTATCGGACATCGGCGGGATCACGACGAGCTCGCGGCCGAGCTCGGACTCGACGACTCCGAGTCGCCCGGCGGCTTCGCGGCCGCCGGGATCGAGGCCGACCTGTCGGATCTCGAGAACCTCGGCAACGGGGCGGCCCGGATGCGACCGGAGCCGTCGATGAGTCGGCGTGGCCGGATCATCTGGTACGGCCTGGCGGGGTGCTTGGTGGTGGCAGGAGCCGCGGTTGCGGCCGCGGTCGGCTCGACCGCGGGGCAGGTGATCGGCCTCCTGTCGGTCGGATTCGGGCTGGTGCTCGCGACGAGCCTCGTCTTCTACGAGGTCGGCCTCAGCGAGGACCGGGCGCGAGCGCGCGAGCAGGCTGAGCGGGCGCGGGAGCAGGCGGCTCGGGAGGCAGAGGCGCGCGAGCCGGGCGCCCCGCACCAGAGCGACCGCTCGCCGCGCGTGCGTCTTCCGCGGGCACGCGGCCGCCGCCGGCGCATACGCTGAGCGCCCTGGAGACGTACGCCCTCGTCGGGACTACTTTGCGGCGCTGTACATCAAATAGCGGTATGGATCCGCAAAGAACGCTCCGACCGGTTCAGCCCTTCAAGAACGCCAGGAACCCAGGCTTCGGCCGCCCGGGCCCGTACAGCAGGCCGCCGGTGCTCCCCTGTCCGTCGTTGACGTGGATCCAGCCGAGCGCGTAGATGAATGACGAGCGGCGGACGATCCGCCACGCGTCGGTGATCCACTTCGCCTGGACCTTGGGATCGACCCAGTAGGGGAACTCCGTGTCGCCGGGGGAGGTCGGGATCGTCCACTCCGACAGGAACAGTTTGATCGTGTGGTGCCTCGGGGCGAGGTACTGGTTGACCCAGCCCGATAGGCGCCCGAGGTCGGAGAAGTCCACGATCCCATCCCGGAGCGGGCGGTTGCGGAGGTTCGGGGCGCGCCAGCAGAACGGGTTGTGCCCGTACAGGTCCATCCGCGGCGGGCGGCCGTTCGGCAGACGCAGGTTTTCGATCCACAGCTTGGTCGAGATGTATCCGAGGTTGTACGTGTCGCCGCCGATCACGAGGTTGCGCTTGCTCGCGCGCTTGAGCGCCCCGTAGCTCGCGTCGAGCATCTGCGCATAGACGTGTGGCGCCCGGGCTTGCGCCGGTGTCAGCCGGCGGGCGGTGCGGGGCACGAGCTGGTCGAGCGCGAAGTTGGGGCCGCGGGTGACCTCCCCCCAGATCATCCACAGGTGGATGCCGGGGTAGCGCCGCGCGGCGGCGGTCAGGAAGTCGGCCAGCGCGCCGATCCGGGTCGGCGGGTACGTGGGCCCCCGATTGCCGTTCGCCCACGCAGGCACCCGGCTGACCTGGAGCAGCACCCGCATGTGGTAGCGGGCCGCCTGCTGGAGCGCGTAGGTGATGTCCGGCGACCATCGGTAGGCGGGATCGCGCGGGTTGGTGGCATGCGACGGCTTGGTCGGAGTGGTCGCCGCCCAGTCGAGGTCCATCTCGAAGATCCCGACGCCGAGACCGTGGTAGAGGGGGAACTGCGACGCCCCGTCGATGCTCACCGGCCCCCAGATCGCCTTCGCGCCGGGACCGGCGACCGAGGCGCTCGCCGAAGCCGAGCCCAGCAGCGCGAACGCCGCGACGAGCGCGGCGAGCATCCGACCACGGACCTTCATCGCGTCAGCCGCCTCACTCCGAACGCGACGGCGCCGCCGAGCAGCAGCCCACCGACGAGCACGCCGCCGACCACAAGGCCGACGTGCGGCGCCGTCGAGCCCTCTCGGGTCAGCTGCGCGATCGCGGCCGGGGTCAGCGCCCCCGACCCGCCGCCGGACGTCGAGCCTCCGCCGGCTGAGGATCCGCCGCGCGATCGCTGCTTGGACGAGCCCCCGGACGAGCCGGATCCGCCTCCGGATCCGCCTCCGGCCCGGGAGCCTCCGCTCGTCCCGGCGGCGCCGCGAGGCGGCGGCCCGATCCCAACCCCGAACAGCGGCGGCGGTGGGATCCCCTCGGGGGACTGCTGCCCGGCGCCCTGGCCGCGCAACACCCATAGCGGAACGCCGTATTCCTTCGCGGAGGGGCTGTTCGGGTCGACGTGCACACCGGGTTCGAGCGCCATGGCGCCCGCCGGTCCGATGCAGCTCAGACAGAGCACGACGGCCAGCGCCCCGCTGGCCCGCCTGTGAAACATGCCATCGAGTGTACGCCCGGCCATCTTCCGGCTATGAAACCGCCGCGAGCGCGGTGCGGAGCTCGGGCTCGCGCGGGTTCAGCGCAAGCGCGTGCCGGTACGCCGCTCGGGCGGCGCGGCGCTCCCCGCGGCGAGTCAGCAGGTCCCCGAGCAGTGCCCACGTCGCCCAGTTCTGGGGCTCGATCGAGATCGCGCGCTCGAGGCTCGCCAGCGCGGGGCCGAACGCGTGCAGCCGCGCGAACGCGGCGGCGCGCAGCACGAGCGCATCGACCGAGCTCGAGTCGTACTCGAGCGCCTTCGTCGCGTCCCTCGCGGCGGCATCCGGCTGGTCGTGCGCGAGCGCCGCCTGGGCGGCGTTCTGCGCGTCGAGCGAGAACACGCGCGGGGCGATCGTCACAGTGCCGGCGATCGCGATCGCGGCGACGACAGCGACGAGCGCGACCCTCGGCCAGAGCGAGGACGGCAGCCTCGTGCTGCGTCGGGGACGATCGAGCGCGGCCGCGGCCGCCAGAGCAATCCCGGTCAGTCCCGGGATCAGTGCGATCCAGTCGACGCTCGCCTGCACGAGCCAGGCGAGGAACGCGCCGCCGGCCGCGACCGCGAGCGTCCGCGCGAGCCAGTCCTCCGATGCCCGCTTCGCGGTCCGGGCGAATCCGATCCCGACTGCGACGAGAAACGCGAGCAGCAGCAGGCCACCGACGATCCCCAGCTCGGCCAGCGTCTGCAGCTCGAGCGAATGCGGCTGCTGGATCGCGTCGGTCGTGCGCCGGAGCCGGTAGTAGTCGGGCTCGTAGTCGCCCGCGCCGACGCCGTGGAACGACTCGGAGTCGAACTCCTTGAGCGCGATGCGCCAGTAGTCGTAACGGTTGCCGGCGCCCGAGGAAAGGCGCGTCCCGCCGGTCGGCGGCGCCAGGTGGACGAACGCGTTGTACTGGTGACTGATCTGCCTACTGATGCTCGAGGCGGTTATCGCGAGCACCGCAACAACCGCGATCGCGGCGGCGCCGAATGCGATCGCCGTGAACCGGCTCGTCGCGAACCACACACGCGACCCCGGGGGGGCGAGCCGCCGCAGCGCGAACGTGACGGCCATCCAGACGATCCCCGCGAGCGCCGACGCCAGCAGGATCGCCACCGCCGCCCGGTGGGTCGTCGCGACCGTGACGAGCCCGGTGGAGGTGGGCCGCCGCCAGACATCGGCGATCGCGGTGAACGCCGCCGCGACCCCCGCGGCGCAGACGAGCACGGCCAGCACTCGCCGCCGCCGGCCGGGGATCGCGATGAACACGACCACGAGCGTGATCGCCAGCGCTGCCTCCCAGCTGCGGGACTGGGCGAGCAGCCCGAGGCCGGTGAGGAGGACGACGCCGAACGCCCCGATCCCAGCCAGAACCGACGACCGCTTCGTGCCTGTCCGCTCCGCCAGCGCGAGGAACGGCCACGACCCGACCAGCAGGTAGCCGGCCTGACCGTTGATGTACCCCATCGGATCGTTGAGCCGCGGACCGAGAAACAGCGACGGACCGTGGCCCGAGAGCATCCGCGCGAGCATCCAGAGCGCGACCCCGAGCACGCCCGCCCCGACGCCCATCATCAGCGCGACCGCGCGGCGCCGGTCGCGGTTCACCGCCCACCAGAGGATCGCGAGCGTCGCGGCATACAGCAGCCACCGATCGGCGGCGGCGATCGAGTTGTCGGTCGAGTCGCTCCAGCTCGAGGAGATCAGCGACCACAGCCACAGGCCGAGCACCGGGAGCAGCAGCGGCAGCGGCGGCCGTCGCGGCGCGAACACCGCGAGCGCCAGCGCGATACCGAGCGCCCCGAGCGCGATCGGACCCCACGCCGTCTCGCCGTAGACGCCCGAGAGCAGCTGGCTCAGCCCGAGCAGAGCGCCGAGCACGAACAGCCCGGCCTCCGCGGCATTCGGAGCGAGCCGAGCCGTCGGCCGAGCTTCCGTGCTCGCTTCAGCCGGCGATTCGCTGACGGCGGAGTGCGCGGCGGTCAAGCCGCGGTCATGCCGTGCGGCCCCATCAGGTCCCCTCCTCGCCCGGTCACACCCCGAGGTGCTCGACCGCAACAGCGTTCCATGATCGGAAATTCTGACGCACGCAAGCAGAGCCGCTGCCACGGCGTGTCGTCGGGTGCGCGTTGGTCTCCGCTCCTGCCAGCTGAAGTCCCCGATCGGCCGCCGCGAAAACGGTGATCATCCGATCCCGTGCTCCACTTCTCACCCGAGAAATGGGTAACAGCGTGAAATTCAGTCACTGTCACGCCCTAATCGAGTGACAGTTCGATCAGTTGTCGATGGCTGCACCCCGGTCCTCGCCGCCGAAGTTGGTTACGCAGTTACGCGGGAGTGCGCCGGTAGCATCTGATCCGACGTGGACCGTACGGCCGACAAAACCAACGAGACGACCTTCATCGCGCTGGACGTTCTCGGGGTCGAGCTCGTCGTAGGGGTCGAACCGCCGGAGCTGGCCGATCGGATGCTCGAGAGCGTGCCCGCCGCTCGGCGGCAGTGGCACCTGGAGCCGCGCGACGCCGAGTTCGGGATCTACGTCGATGCACAGGGCGGCTATCGCGTTGCGGCCGCGGACGGCTCCGAGTCGACCCACGCCGAGCTGACGCTGGCGGCCGACGCTCTGCGGGCGAGCCTGCTCGAGCACGTCGCGCTGCGGGCCGAGGCCCACCTGTTCGTGCGCGGCAGCGCGGTCGTGATCGGGGGACAGGCGATCGTGCTCGCAGGCGAGCCGGGCGATGGCGACTCCGCGCTGCTCGCCGCGCTGGTCGGCGACGTCGCGAGCCTGTACGCCGACGGATACGTGCCGATCGATGCCTCCGGGCAGGTGCACCAGCATCCGCTGCAGCTGTGGACGAGCGACGGGAGCGCGCCGGTCCCCCTCGGGATGCCCGCGCCGGTTGCTGTGGTGGCGACGCTCACCCGGCGAGCCGGGGAGTCGTTGTCGCTGCGCGAGGAGCTGTCTGAGACGGGCGTGCTCGCGTTGCTCAGGAACGCGTCGGCCGCGAACGAGCGTCCGGAGTTCGCGCTTGAGATTGCACGCGCGGCGGCCGGTGAGGCGGCGATGGTCGAAGGCCACTGGGACCGGCCCCAGCAGGCCGCGGCGGCGCTGATCGAGCGGCTGTCGCGCGTTTCCCGCCGGGCGCCGGAGCGAACCGAGCTGCCGGCGGCGGTCCAGTTCGTCTCACTCGTTTTGGAGCTCGAGGGACAGCTCGCCGCGCTGGCGGAGACGCTGAAGGCGGCCGGGGTTGACGCCGTCCTGTTGAACGGCGACGAGGTCCGTTCGGCGCTCGCGCACGGGTTCGCGTTCGCCTACTCGGCGGTGATCGAGATGCCGCGCTCGGACGTGCCGCGGGCGCTCGGAGCGATGGAGGCGACCGGTTGGCGACCGGTGCCGCACGCAACGGGCACGCGCTACTTCCGCCAGGGCGTGGTCGCCCGTATTCGCCCACGATCGCGTGCGGCGGGGCTGGTCCGCGGTCGCAGGGGAGGCGTCGATCCGATCGTCAGGGGACGCCTCGGACTGCCCGAGCCCGAGAGCAAAGTGACGACCGGAAAGCCCCAGGGCTCGCTCAGCCCGGAGCCGTTCCACGCGGGCGGTGCCGGCCCGCTGCGCACCGGCGCGATCGGCGGCGCGCTGGGCCTTGCCGCGGAGGGGCTGACGGTGCTCGACACGCTCCGGCTCCGAACCCGCGAGCGCGAGTTCCGCGGTCTGCCCGTGCAGTACGGCCCGGGGGTGCATGCGTTCGAGAAGACGCTCGAGGCGCTGGTGGACGAGGTGCTCGCCCGGCTGCCGCGCGGCGCGGTGAGGCCGCTTGTCGTCGACATGGGAACGGGGACGGGGATCCTCGCGATGAGCATCGCCCGGGAGCGCCCCGACACACGGGTGCTAGCGACCGATCTATCGCTGAGAGCGCTCGGCTGGGCTCGCCGCAACCGCCGCAGGCTCGGCGTCCACAACGTGCGTTTGGCCCAGGGCTCGCTGCTCGCGCCCGTCCCGGCCGCGTGGCGTGGGCGCGTCGCGACGATCGTGACCAATCCGCCGATGGGGCTGCCGGCGAACGCTGTCGAGCTCGGTGCGCGGTTCGACTGGCCGCTCGGGACCGCAACCGGTCCCGCCGCCGACGGGCTCGGCCTCGTGCGCGCGCTCGCGCGCGACGCGCGCGACGTGCTCGCGCCGGGAGGCCACCTGCACATCGAGCTGCTCGGCCATCAAGGACCTTGGATGGAGGCGTACCTGAGCGAGCTCGGCTACGAGGCCGAGATCCCGAGCACGGGCTCGTACGTCAACGTCGCCGCGCGCTGGCCCGGCCGCGGCTGAGTCCAGCCGCCGTTTCCAGAGCCCCGTTGGGGGGCGATCATAATCTGAGGATCGGGAACTCGATACTCATCGCCGCACGGGTGGCGCTCGCCGGGATCTTCCTGGTGGCGGCGACGACGAAGCTGCTGGACATGCGCGGCTTTCGCGTCGCGCTGGAGGGCTTTGGCGTCAAAGGCGCCTGGGTAACGGTCGGTGCCGTTGTAATTCCGGCAGCGGAGCTGGTTGCCGCGGGACTCGCCATCCCGGCGGCGACAGCGCGCGCTGGTGCGGCGCTCGCGATCGTGTTGCTGGTCATCTTCGGGGTTGCGATCGTGCTGGCACTGCGGCGAGGCGCGGCTCCGGAGTGTCACTGCTTCGGGCAGCTGCACTCGCGGCCGGCGGGCGGTGAGACGCTCGCCCGCAATGCGCTGTTCGCGGCCCTCGCCGTGATCGTCGTCGCCGCCGGGCCGGGCCCCGAGCTGGGGTCCTGGTTGCGGTCGAGCAGCGGCGAGGCGATTGCCCTGACCGCGGTGAGCCTGGTTGCCGTCGTCGCGGCTTACGCTTGCGTCTCGATGTGGCGGGAGAACCGCCGGCTGGAGGGCCGCGTCGGCGGCCGGCGGATGAGGCGGCCGCTGATGGTTGGCCGCGTGGCTCCGCGGTTCGAGACTGTGGACCTGGACGGAGCGCCGGTCTCCTCACGCGAACTCCTGGCCGAGCGCGGCCACGCCGTGCTCGTGTTCACGAGCGCCGGTTGCGAGCCGTGCCTGGAGCTGATGCCCGAGCTTGCCCGATGGCGACAGATGCTCGAAGGACGACTCAGCATCCAGGTCATCGCAGCAGGCGACGAGGCGGAGAACCGGCGGCACGCCGCGGAGCACCGGACGCCGATCCTGCTCGACGCGGACGGGGCCGTCAGCGAGGCGTTCGCGATCGCCGCGACGCCGACCGCCGTCGAAATCGATCCTGAAGGGCGAATCGGGAGCTCGCCGGCCGTGGGTCCGGAGGCAATCGAGCGGCTGATCAGGATGGTGCTGAAGCCGGCGGAGGTCTCCGCTCGAGATCGGCGGGAGTTCCTCCAAGCGATCCATGGTGGCGCACCCGCGCCCGAGCTCTCAGCGCGCGACAGGGAGCACCTGTTGTATCTGCTCGACAAGCCTGTGCGCGACGTCGAGCGGCCGCCGCCCGCACGGTGGGAAAGCAGCCGGTACTACTGGATGCTCCACGAGCGGATCACCCGGCTGCTGTTCGAGCGTCATCTGAGCACCGTCGGTCGAACCCTCGAGTTCGAGCACTTCGAGCCGGATCTGGTCCACTACGAGCCTTCCTCTTGGCTGGCGTTGCGCTGGGGTCTGCGGCATGTCGATGCCGGCCCCGAGGACGTACTGGTCGATTTCGGCTGCGGCAAGGGCCGGGTGATCTGCGAGGCCGCACGCCGTCCGTTCGCGCGTGTGGTTGGAGTCGAGATCTCGCAGCGCCTGCTGGACGTGGCCCACGAGAACGTGGATCGGAACCGCCGGCGCTTCAGCTGTCAGAGCATCGAGCTGGTGAACGCCGACGCCGCCGATTGGGAGGTCCCCGACGACATGACCGTCGCCTACCTGTACCACCCGTTCGCGGGGGCGGTCTTCGACCGCGTGCTCGAGAACATCGCTCGCTCGCTGCGCCGCAATCCGCGCCGTGTCCGTCTGGTCTACGTTGGTCCGATACTCGAGCGTGAGGTGATCGCGACCGGGCAGTTCACCGTGGTCGGGAGGCGACGGGCACTGGGCCGGGAGATGAAGGTCTTCAACACCGTCGTGCTGTTTGAGCATGACCCGGAGGCCGCGCGCTCGTCGCTGCGGGTCGGAGACGCTCACGGCGTCACGCTGACCGGCGCGTCCATCGCCTCGAGCGCGGCAAGCATCAGCTTCGCGGTCTCGCTCGCCTCGCCCCGATCTCCCTCCAGAACCGTCGCGCCGGCTACGGCCTTGGAGATCGCCTCCATCGCCGCCTCCGTCCGGGGCCGCACGGCCGCCGCATGGCTGAGCAGCGCGAGCGCTCCGATCCCGGGGCCGCGCGGCTCCGGATCCCAGCGCCGCCCCGGCGAGAACCGCGTGATCGCGATCAGGATCGGGCGGACCGGCGCGCTGCCGGTGCGCCCGCCGAGCTTCCGGGCGTCGGCGTACTCGCGGAAGGTGCCGTCGGTGCGCAGCGAGAGCCGTCGGGGGTACGGATGCGCGAGGCCGGCGGCGTCGAGCACCGCGAACTCATCCGAGTAGTACTCGGCACCTTGGCCGATCAGCGCGGCGACCAGCGTTGTCTTGCCGGAGAAGCTCTTGCCCGGAATCAGCAGTCCGCGTCCACCGACCGACACGACGCCGGCGTGGATGAAGATCCGATCCTCCGCGAGGGTGGCGACTCGCATCCGCAGCTCCGAGTCGATGACGTGCAGCGCCGCATCCTCGGCCAGCCTCGTCGCGACGGGCACACCGTCGACGACGACGTCGTAGCCCCCGCGCCCGCTTCGGCTGAGCGTGAAATGACCATCCTCGGGGAACTCGCTCGACCGTTCCCATCCCGGCGGCAGGACCTCCTCGACGGCCGGTATGAGCCCGTCGTCGTCGACTTGGACGTCGAGCTTGACGCCGTAGGCGGTCAGGTAGATGTGTGCCACCTGGCTATTATCGTCGTGGGTTTGACGAGCCAGGCGCTGGGGCTTTCGTGATGGACGCGGTTCTGATCGCCGCGCGGGCGGCGCTGGCGGTTGTGTTCGCGCTCGCCGCCCTCGCGAAGCTGTTCGACTTACCCGGTTCGCGGGCCACGCTCGAGCAGTTCGGGGTGCCGGGGGCGCTCGTGCGGCCGGCGGCGATCGCGGTCCCGGCACTCGAGCTGGCGGCGGCGGTGTTGCTGGTCGTGGCGCCGACGGCCCAGGCCGGCGCTGCCCTGGCGCTGCTCCTCCTCGTTTCGTTCATCGCCGCGATCGTCTTCGCGCTGCGCCGTGGCGTCGCTCCGAACTGTCACTGCTTCGGCCAGCTGCACGCACGGCCCGCAGGCCGGGGAACGGTCGCCCGCAACGCGGTGCTCGCCGCTGCGGCGGCGTTCGTCCTCGCGGCCGGGCCGGGACCCGGGGTTTCCTGGTGGGCGTCGCACGCCAGCGGGACGACGGTTGCGCTCGTCGTCGTGGGCCTGCTCGCGATCGTCCTGATCTCGGTCGCCCTCTCTCTGTGGTGGCGCAATCGCCTGCTGACGGGCGCGGGTCAGACGTCCGCGGCCCGGGCCGCGCTGGCGGTGGGGCAGGCGATCCCCGAGGTGGAGCTGGTCGCCGCCGACGGGACGCGCGTCGCCGCGGCGCAACTGCTGAACGACGGCCGGCGCGCGATCTTCGTGTTCGCCGCCGCCGGGTGCGAGCCCTGCCAAGAACTGCTGCCGGAGTTGGCGCGCTGGCGGGAGGCGCTTCGGGAGCGGCTCGAGATCCACGTGCTGGCGGCCGGCGACGAGGAGCAGAACCGCCGACTGGCGGCCGAACACGGCATTCCGCTGCTGCAGGACCCCGACGGCGCAGCGTCGCGCGCGTTTGGCGTCGAAGCCACCCCGGCGGCCGTCGAGATCGATGCGCTAGGCCGGGTGGCGGCACCGATCGCGCTGGGCCAGCCTGCGATCGAGGGGCTGATCCGTGCCGCGCTCGAGCGTCCAGCTGGGCGCCGAGCTCTCGAGCTTCGGCAGGTCGAGGCGGGCGTTGGCTCGAGGGCGGCCGGCGCGGCGAGCTAGCCCGTTCCGGCGGCCTCTACGCGCACTGGTTGGCTTTGGTCGAGCTGCAGACGCCGCTGCAGCAGCAGCGGTTGGTAGCGCCAGTTGCGGTGCAGCGCCCGTCGCCGCAGGTCGCGGGAGGCCGCGCGGTCGATGCGGTGCAGTTCGAACACGTACCGCTCGAGTTGCAGTAACAGCCTCCGGTCCCGGTCCCCACGGCCAGTGAGCAGCTGTGATTCCCGGGTCCACAGCAGATGTTCGTGGTCGAGCTGCCGTAGGAGTTCGACTGACCCGGCGAAGTGGTGCACGTGCTTCCGATTGCGATGCAGGTCCTCGGCGACTTGAACGCCTCCGCCGACCTCGGAACGGCCGCTGAGACCACGAGCGGTGCCGCCAACGCGCCCGCGCCGACGGCCGCGATCTTCGTCAGTGCGTGGCGACGCGACACGCCGCCGGGTTCGGCGAGCAGCTGCTTCTCGTCGAGCTCTGCCAGGGCCTGCTCTGCGACTGCGGCGGCGTCCTCTCCGGCGCGGAGCTTCACGGCGCCGTCCGCGGCCAGCGCGTCCGTGAGCTCGTCGAGCGTCGCTCCGTCCCCTTCGCACGCGCGCCAGACGCGGGCGGCCCGCTCGGTCAGGCAGTGCGCGACATCGCGCGTGCGGTCGTAGATCAACAGCTCGTCGCCGAGCTCTTGGACCGATAGGTCCTCAGTACGTGCCGTAAATCGCGCCCTATCAGCCATAAGCCCCGCTGTGATGTTACGGCAATCGCTCGCGACCGCCCACCGATCGCCGGGCGCGATACCACGCCCTGAATCCCGGTACGACGTGACGTAGGATCCAGATCGGCCTTCGCGCGTAGGCGCGCATGAGGGCGATTCGGCCATCGTGCGCTCGCGGGTCCCAGTGGCGGATGAACGCCGGCGGCGGCACCAGTTTGCGCCAGACGATCGCGAGGCGGGCCCTGGCTCCGTCGGCCTGCGCAAGCTGCTCGAATCCGAGCGCCGCCGGAGGGGGCGTCATCGCGTGGAGCGCCGCCTCGACCGAGCGCGTCGGCGAGAGCCCCAGCTGCGCGGCGAGCTCGCGGCCGGAGTCCGTCAGGGCCAGGCCTGCCGCGAATGCATCCACGGCGTCGAGCTCGTGCGCGAGCGTCGCCGTGCCCAGCCACAGCTCGAGGTCGGCCACCGCCAGCGCCCGCTCGAGCTCGGTGATCGGTACGACGGCACCCGCTCCGTGCTGGGCGGCGTGCAAGACCACATGCAGAGCTCTTGCCGGGAGTCCGAGCGCCGGCACGCTCCGCCCGGCCACAAGCACCACGGCCGAGTCCCGCGACAGCACGCCCCACGCCACGCGGTCGTCGACGTTCACGCCGGGCAGGCTTCGGTGCACGTCGATCGTGACTCCGTCGCTCTCGCGAAACCAGGCGCTCGAATGCTCGCGCCACCAGGAGGGCATCGACCGCTCGTCGAACGCGCACGTGTAACCGAGCACCCTCAGCGCGTGGTGGCCTGCTTCGATGTCGTCGGGGGCCAGCAGCAGATCCCCGTCGCCGTAGAGCCGAGGGCCGTCGTCCCGGTACAGCCAGGATTCGAGCGACGCGCCCTTGAGGAGCAGCGTCCGCACGCCGACGGCCTGCAAACGCTCGACCGCGTCCGCGACCGCCGCGTCGAGCCGGAGCTTCGAGCCGCGCTCGACGAGCGCTGCGATGAAATCCGGTGAGCCCGAGCTGGGCACTGCCGAAACGGTACCGACGTGCTGTGCCGCTGGACCGTCCTCGTCAAGCCCACCCGCACGCCCCGAGGCGCTGCTACCTTGCCGATGGGGCCAGCTGAAACATGTCTGAAAGCTTGGTGTCGGACGTTGGAGGACTCGTCCTCACGGGATGCGTGATGGGCGGGATCCTGGCGTTCGTGATCACGCGGATGCGCCTGAGGCGGCCGGGGTTCGCGATCGCCTTGCCGATCGTCGTCGGAGTGGGCCTCCGGCTGTTCGCGGTCGCGGGAATCAACTCGACCGGCGTGCAGGACCAGCTTCGCGGCGGGGACGAGTCGACGTTCCTCGCCTACGCCCACGCGATCGCAGGCACCCCGTGGGGGCGGGGGTTCCTCCCGCACGGCTCCTACCAGCTGCAAACCGAGCTGTTCGCGGCCCAGATCAAGCTGTTCAACCTCAGCCCGACCGCGCTTCGCATCACTCAGGTCGGAATCTCGATGCTCGGCATCGTGCTGATCGTCGCGGCCGTGTACGACCTGGCCGGCCCCCGCGCCGCCAGGCTCATGGCGTGGGTGGGGGCGCTGGAACCGGCCAACATCTTCTTCAACAGTTCGCTCTCGAAGGAGCCGATCATGCTGCTCGCCACTGGTTTGGTGGTGCTCGGCTCGACCAAGATCTGGCGCCGGCTCGATCCGATCGGGGCGCTGCTGTGCGCGCTTGGCGGGCTGATCGCGGTCTACACCCGAAGCTATGCGGGCTGGTTCCTGGTCAGCGCGTCGGTGGTCGTGGTGCTGCACGCGGCGATCCGCAACCTCAACCGGCCGATCGTCGCGATGCCGGTGATCTACGCGGTAGCGGGAGTCGTGGCGCTCGCGACGCCGACGCTTCTCAGCGTCACCTCGGATAAGAGTCTCAAGCAGCTGCAGAGCGCACAGAGCTTCACGACGGGCCAGCAGGCCTCGACCGCGACTGGAGGGTCGAACTCGGACAACCTCGCGCTGGAGCAGGTGGACTTCTCCACGCGTGGCCAGGTGCTCAAAAATCTCCCCCAGCGGATGTTCGACATCATCTTCCGTCCCTATCCGTGGCAGCTGCAGAACACCAGCCAGCGCTTAGGGGCGATTGGGACGGTGATCGCCGTGGCGGGGTTCTTCGCGCTGCTCGGTTTCGCCTGGCGAGCCAGGGGCGACGTGTTGCGGCTGATCGCGCCGATCCTGTACCCGTTCCTCTTCCTGCTCGTTGCGTACTCACTGAGCGCAGGGAACGCCGGCACCGGTTTCCGGTACCGGTCGCACCTCGTGCTGCTCGGAGCCGCGATGCTGGTGATCCTCCGCGAGCACGTCCACGCCATGCGTGCGCGCCAACGGGAGTTGGCATCGATGGAGGACTCGGCCGGCAACGAAGAGGTAGTTGCAAGCGTCTCGGTTGGCAGCGCTACCATTTGATGGCGTCCGGGTAAGTTGTGCGTCCGGGCAACCGGGGCAGGGCCTCTGCCGGCGTGATCCATTTCGCGCATGAGGGAGCGTGGTCACGATCGGGACTGAATCAGCCGGAACACAGGACCTAAGAGCGTATTTCAGGATCTTCTGGCGGTGGAGGTTCCTGTTCCTTGCGATCGTCGTCGCGATTCCGGTTGCCGTCTACGTCCTCGAACGCGGCAAGCCGAAGACCTACCAGGCGAGCACGCTGATCGAGCTCCAGGACGTGACCGTGTCGATTGGCACGACCAGCGCCCCGGTGCAGACGGGGAACATCGACGCGGTCGCTCGCCTGGTGACGACGACGCCGGTTGCGCAGGTCGCCGCGGGGATCATTCGCCCGCACGAGGATGCGGGCTTCATGGTCAAGGCGGTGAGCGCGACGGCGAACAGCGACACGGGCTTCATCACGATCACCGCGCAGGCCGGTACCCCGCAGCTCGCGGCCAACATCGCAAACGCGTTCGCGGGTGCGCTCGGCGTCCATCAGGCATCCGTTGCGGCTTCGACGATCCGCAAGCAGATCCAGAGCCTGCAGGGGACGCTGAAGGTGACGACCAACGGGCAGGCGCGCGGATCGGTCCTCAGCCAGATCACACAGCTGCGAGGACTGCTCGCAACCGTCAACGCGGGGTCCCAGGTGATCCAGCCCGCAGAGCCCGATCTCACGCCCGTCGGGCCGCACGTCAGGCGTACCGTCGAGCTTTCGCTGGTGATCGCGATCCTGATCGCGATCGGCG
Organism: uncultured Solirubrobacterales bacterium; assembly: GCA_963788565.1. Classification (GTDB taxonomy): domain Bacteria; phylum Actinomycetota; class Thermoleophilia; order Solirubrobacterales; family Solirubrobacteraceae; genus Palsa-465. The sequence continues at coordinate 107,146 of CAWBHJ010000010.1, forward strand.
CGGTGCTTCTCGCGGAAAGCAGCGACCGGCGGCTCCGAAGCGCGGACGACCTCGAGAAGCTGACCGGGTGGCCGCTGCTGGCGGTGATTCCCCGCGGTGCGTTCGAGCCCGAGCACCCGGCGAGCTCGGGCGAGCAGGAGGCATTCCAGATGCTCCGGGCGGCGATGACCTACTTCAATGCGGAGGAGCGGCCGGCGAGCGTCGCCGTGATCAGCCCGCTGATCGAGGACGGAAAGACCACCGTCGCGGTCGGGCTGGCGCTCGCGAGCGCCCGCGCGGGCATCAAGACGATCCTCGTAGACGCCGATCTACGCCGGCCGCAGGTCGGCCCGCGCCTCGGGATAAAGGCCCCCGCCGACGGCCTCGCCGAGGTGCTGGCCGGCGACGCGCAGCTCGACAACGCGCTCGTGAACGAGGTTCTGGATATGCCGAACGCCAGCAGCCTCACGGTATTGCCCTCGGGGAAGCCGCCGGTGAACCCTGCGGCACTGCTGAACTCGCACAGGATGGCCGACGTGCTGCGCAGCCTGGAGGAGCGAAGCGAGCTGGTCGTGATCGACACCGCCGCGGCGCTCGCGGTCAGCGACGCGCTACCCGTGATCCAGTCGGCGGCGGCGGTCGTCATGGTGGTGCGGATGAACCGAAGCTCGAGGGCGGCGGTGCGGAGAATGAAGAAGGTGGTCTCCTCGACAGACGCGAGGGTGCTCGGTGTCGTCGCGACCGGCAGCGGCATCGCCGCTGCGGGATACGGCGACTACTACGGCAAGCGAGGCCGTTCCCTGTTCGGTCGGCGCGCGTCCGGTTATCACACCTACACCAACGGCCGCAACGGCGCGCCCAGCGGCGCCGGCGACGAGCAGGCCGAGCGGGTCACCGACGCCTGAGCGCGGAGCGAGCCGAGCGATACAACGGATGGGCGAGGCAGGCGGCGGCCCACTGCAGGGCGCCGATCGCTCCAAGCAGCGCCCGGAGGTGGCGCGGCGCACATGGATCGCTCGCGATCCGCTCGCGGACCCGGGCGGCGTTGCGCAGCAGCACCGCGCGCGGGAGCGCGCGCACACCGGGCGAGGTGGCGCCCTGGCTGTAGAGGAGGCCCGCGCGCTGCTCGAACGACTGGCGCCCGCGGAACGACAACGACACGCCGAGCACCCAGTCCTCGCCGCTGCTCGCGTCCGCGTATCCCCCGGAGCCGACGACGTCGGCGACACGCATGATCGTGCACCCCTGGGTCGGCAGCAGCGACCAGATCACGTTCGCGAGCGCGAACAGCGGTGGGGCGGCCGCGAGCCCGCGCGCGAGGCGCCGTGGCGTCCGGTGCAGCGCGCCCGTCGCTGCGTCGACGATCGCGAGCGTGTGGGTCGCCCGCCGCGGATCGGATTCGAGCCCCGCGACGAGCGCCGCGAGCGAACCGTCGAGCAGTCGGTCATCGGCGTCGAGAAACACGACGTACGGGGTCCGCAGCAGCGGCAGCGACGCGTTACGGGCCGCCCCCGTCGACCGGCGTTGCTCGAGCCGGACGAGCTCGGCGTCATCGAGCCGCGGCAGCGCCACCGCCGACGCGTTGTCGACGACGATCAGCTGCACCGGGACGCGTTGGCGGCGGACGCTCTCGACCGCCTGCACCAGGCCCTCGCCCGCGTACTCGTCCCACGCGGGGATCACGACGCTGACTGGAGCCTGCGCGTCGCGTCCGCGGGGCACGGGGACTAGGGTAGCCGCGACCCGGATGCGCGTCCTCGTCCTCACGCCGTACGCGTACGGCACCGTCCCCGGTCCCCGCTCGAGCTTCGAGCTGTGGGAGCGGGTGCTCCGCGAGTCGGACATCCACCTCGACTACCTCGTGTTCGAGACCGATGGCCTGCGCGACGTCCTGTACGAGCGGGGCAGGGTGCCGGCCAAGGCGTGGGAGATGGCCTGCTCGTACGCTCACTTCGCGCCGCGGGCGATCCGCCGCGCCCGGGAATACGACGCGGTGCTCGTGAACCGCGAAGCGACGCTGATCGGGCCCGCCGTGGTGGAGCGGCTGGTGGCGCGCACCGGTGTCCCGCTGATCTACCTGATCGACGACCCGCTGTACATCCCCTACCGCTCGCCGTCGAACGGCTGGCTGTCGTACCTGAAGTGCTTCGGGAAGGTGAAATCGCTGTGCAGGATCAGCACCACGGTGCTCGTCAACTCGCCGAGCCACGAGCGGTTCGCGCGCTTGTACAACGACAACGTCTGGGAGATTCCGAGCGTCGTCGACGGCGATCTGTACACGGGCTGGGCTCCCCGCGTCGGGTCCGAGCACGGGGCGGTCCGGATCGGCTGGACGGGCTCTGCCACCACGGCCCAGAACCTGCAGGTGATCGCCGGACCCGCTCGCAGCGCTGGGACGGCTCGACGATGTCGAGCTGCGGTTCATCGGGGCGCCCGACTTCGACCTGCCGAGGGTCCCGCACACCGCGCTCCCGTGGCGGGCGAGCAGCGAGGTCGAGGATCTGCGCTCGTTCGACGTCGGCCTGCTGCCGTTGCCGCGCACCCCGTGGACGCCGCACAAGTTCTACTTGAAGCTGGTCCAGTACATGGCGCTCGGGATCCCGCCGGTCGCGACCCCGCTCGGCAGCAATCCGATCCTGATCGAAGAGGGCGTGACGGGCTTCCTCGCCGACAGCGACGCGGAGTGGAGCGCCAAGCTAGAGCGGCTGGTCGCGAATCCCGAGCTGCGCGAGCAGGTCGGCCGGCGCGCCTCCGAGCTCGCGCTCAGCCGCTACACGCTCCAGGCGAACGCGGAGCGGATCGTCGCCGCATTCCGGTCGAGCGTGGACCGCCGGGCTCCGGGCGTTCGATGAGGCGTTGGCGTCCTCGATCCGAACGCGGCACGCCCAAAGCCGCCTATTTCAAAGCCCTATCGGTGGCCCGGGTCGACCGGCTGGTGAGGCGAATGCGGGCTCGGCGCGGCGAGGTTCTGATTCTCAGCCTTCATCGCGTCTCGCCCGACCCCAGCCCGTACTGGCCACCGCTGACACCCGAGGCGTTCTCCTCGCTGGTCGATTATCTCTCCGAGCATTGCCGCGTCCTGACCTTTGCGGAGCTCCCGGCGAGCGTGCCCGATGGGCGCCCACGCGTCGTGTTGTCGTTCGACGACGGGTGCCGGGACTTCGTCGAGTACGCGATGCCGATCCTCGCCCGTCACCGGCTCCGCGTGAACCACAACGTGATCGCTTCGAGCGTGGAAACGGGTCGGCCCCCCTGGATCATCCAGGTGATGGACGCGCTCAACGCGGCGGGCGCCGATCGGGTCCGAAGGCTCGAGCTGCCAGGGTTCAACCATGTGCTCATCGCCGCAAGCGAGCGCGCGAAGGTCAGGTTCGGCACGCTGCTCGCCAATCACCTCAAGGGGATCCCACCGCTGCGCCGCGCCTCGCTCACCGACGCTGTCGACGAGCTGTTGCGGGAGACGCCGCCGGATGCGTTCACGTCGATGATGTCTGTCGATGACGTGCGGAGGGTCGCGACTGATCACGAGATCGGAAACCATTCGTACAGCCACGAATCGATGACGGGCATCTCCGATGATGAGTTTCGATCCGACTTCTGGCGCGCCTCAGAGTTCTTCGACGCGATCGGACTGCAGACAAGGATCTATGCCTTTCCCAACGGCAGCTTCCGGCCAGGTCAGATCGAGTGGCTGCTCGCCGAAGGAGTCGAGCACGTGCTGGTGGTCGGCGAGCGGTTCGCCACCGATCTCGTCGGCGTGCATCCGCGGATCACGATGTACGGGGATTCGCCGGCGGAACTGACAGGCCGTGCACTCGGCCTCGACCCGCGGGCGCTGGCGGTGGAAATTCGTGGCTGACGCTTCGATCGAGAGCGCCGGCGAGCTCGACATTCGTCCGGTCTCCCCCGCGGACGATGCGCGGCTCGCGGACCTGTTCGCGGCGTGCTTCGGCACGACCGTCGCACGCGGGTATTTCGCATGGAAGTACCGCGAGAATCCTGCCGGCGACGTGGTGGGCTTCGTCGCGGACGCCGGCAACCGGCTCGCGGCGTTCTACGGCGTGATCCCCGAGCCCTGGAGCGTCGGCGGCACGGACGCCACCGTATTCCAGTCGATGGACACGATGACCCATCCCGACTTCCGCCGCCGGGGCCTGTTCGTCGCGCTAGCCGCCCGCACCTTCGAGCAGGTCGGACGGCGTCACGGCACCTGCGATCTGGTCGGGATTCCTGGACCGACCTCCTACCACGGGTTCGTCGACAAGCTGCGCTGGATCGAGGCACACGAGTTCCGGCCGATCGTGCTGCCCGCGTTCGCGGCGAGGCGCCGGCCGGGGCGGAGCGCCGCACTCGGCGTGGAGCAGGTCGCCGGACCCGATCCACGGGTCCAGCGAGTCCTGTTGCAGGCGCCGCGTCCGGTCTGCGACGCCTGGCCCCGCCTCGATGGCGCGTTCTTCGACTGGCGCGTGTTCGGCCACTCGCCCAAGCGCCTCCGCGTCGCGCTCGCGGCCGATCCCGACGGCACCCCCGTCGCGGTCTGCGTGTACGCCCTCACCAGCCCGCGCACGACCCTGATCAGCTACATCTCCGGGGTCGCCGGCGTCGACCGTCGCCGATGGTTCTCGACGCTGCTGCGCTTCGTGGCGCGAACGGGGACCGTCCTCTACAGCTGGGAGCCCCAGGACCGCGCGCTTGCCGGATTGTTCCGGCGGGCCGGCTTCCTACCCCAGCCGCTCCGACGGGGACCGCTGTCGCTCCGCTGGCCGCTGTGCGTCCACAGCGACAGCGGTTCGGTCAACGGGGTGCCGTGGAATCAGTCGACGGTGTTCGACGTCCAGCCGCTGATGCATGACTGAGATCGAGCCCGAGCCGCTAACGGCTGGGCACAGGCTGTCGGCTCTGTACGTCTGCTACCTGTCGCTCGACGACCCGCTCGTCCACACCCAGGTGCTCGCCTACCTGCGAGGGCTGGCCGCGGCGGGCCACGAGATCCATCTGCTGACGTTCGAGACCGGGCGCTTGGACCGGTCGCGTAGGCGGCGGCTGCAGAGCAGCCTGGCCGACGACGGCATCCGCTGGTACGGACTTCGGTACCACAAGCGCCCGTCGCTGCCGGCGACGATCCTGGACGTGATCGCCGGTGCGCTGTACGCCAGCGGGATCGCGATCCGGCACGACCTCGACGTCCTTCACGCCAGGTCGCACGTCCCGGCCGCGATGGCGATGATCGCGCAGCGGCTGCTCGGCCGCCGCCGGCCGTCGCTGATCTTCGACGTCCGCGGACTGATGGCCGACGAGTACGTCGACGCCGGCCGGTGGCGTCCGCGAGGCGTCCCGTTCCGGATCACCAAATGGGTCGAGCGCCTCGCGCTGCGCCGCGCCGACGGGGTGGTCGTGCTGACCGAGCGGATTCGCCGCCGGCTGTTCGGCGATGTGGGCGCACCATCCGTGTTCGTGATCCCGTGCTGCGCAGACCTCGACGCGCTCGAGCGCGCGTCGGCCGACCGCGACCGAATGCGGTCCGAGCTCGGCCTCCGAGACGAGATCGCGATCGCGTACGTCGGCAAGTTCGGCGGGTGGTACATGGCCGATCGGATGGCGGAGTTCTTCGCGGTTTCGCAGAAGCTGTCCGGCGAGCTCCGCTTCGTGATCCTCACCCAGTCCGACCGGGTGGAGATCGAACGAGAGCTCGAGCGTCATGGGGCAGACGGCCACTACACGATCGCGTCCGCGCCCCCCGGGCTCGTCGGCGCCTACCTCGCCGCCGCGGACGTCGGAATCAGCTTCATCGCGCCCGCGCCGTCGAAGGCATCGTCGTCCCCGACGAAGATCGGCGAGTACCTGGGCGCCGGACTGCCGGTGCTCTCGACGGCCGGCGTCGGGGATCTCGACGAGCTGATCACCCCGGACGTCGGCGTGCTCGTCGGCACGCACACCGAGGACGCCTACCGGCGCGCGTGGGACCAGATGCTCGGCTTGCTCCGCGGCGGTGATGCCGCGGAGAGGTGTCGCGCGCTCGCGAGGGAGCAGCTGTCGCTGACCGGCGTCGGTATCCCCCGCTACCTCGCGCTGTACGAGTTCGTGTCGCGAAACAGGACCGCCGGGTCATAGCTCATCGCTCGTAGGACCGTCCGCGCCGCGTCGCTCCAACGGCGGGCGTCACGGTAGGAGCCCGCGAGCATCCGGTAAAGGCCCGCGTAGGCTTGCCGCCGCCGGCGTCGCTGCGCGTCCGGGAGCGCAGGATCGGCGAACACCTTCGCGAACGCGCGGCGCATGTCGCGCTCCGTCACGGCAATGTCGCGGCTCATGTTCGCCGCGTGGACGCGATAGGAAACGAGCGGCTCGTCGACATACACGACCGGGCCCCTGAGCACATACCTGACCAACAGGTCCCAGTCCGCCGACGTGCTCAGCGCCTGGTCGAAGCCCCCCATCTGGAGGAACGAAGCGCGCCGGAACAGCCCGGTCGAGCCACACGACACGGTCGAGGTGCCGTCGAAGGTGAGCATCCCGGTCAACAGGTCGTGTCGAGCGCGTAAGCGCTGCACGCGGAGGTCGCCGCCGTCGGCGTCGACGACGCCGACGGCGCACAGCGCGAGCTCCCCCCGCCGTCGCTGGAGCTCGTCCACCTGCAGCTCGAGCTTTCGCGGCAGCCACGTGTCGTCGTGGTCCAGGAACGACACGAGCTCGCCCGCGGCGAGCTCAGCACCGTGGTTGCGGGCAGCCGACACGCCCGAGCGGGGCTGACGGACGTAGATCACGCGCTCGCCGAAGCTCGCCGCGACCTCCGCCGTCCCGTCGGTGGATCCGTCGTCGATCACGATGCACTCGCGCACGCCACGGGTCTGGGCGAGCACGCTCGCGATCGCGTCGCGCAGGTAGCGCTGCCCGTTGTGCACCGGGATCACCGCGCTGACGCTGGGCTCGCTCATACAGTGGTGGGATGGTCGTGGTCCACGTCATCAGCGACGCGGGGCCCCACCCGTACTTTCGCACGCTGATCGAAGCCGGCGGGCTCGACCGGCGCGGCCTGGTCGTCGGGTGTGTCGGGCCCGAGGGGCCGCTCCAGAGCGAGATGCGCGAGCTCGGGGTCGGGACGTTCGCGCTCGGGGCACGGTCGCGGGCGGGGTACCCGGCCGCCGTGATCCGGCTGGCGCGGCTGCTGCGCGCGACTGGCGCCGATGTCGTTCAGGGCCACCTGGTCGACGGGACGCTCGTCGGGCTCGCGGCCGGCCGGCTCGCGCGGGTGCCGGTGTCGGTGATGACCGCGCACCACTCGCACGAGCTGCCATTCCACGGCCGGCGACTCCTACTGACCGAGCGCGCCGCGTGTGGTCCGCTCAGCGACCACATCATCGCTCCGTCGAAGCAGGTCGCCGCGACGCTCGTCGAGCTCGCCCGTGCTCGGCCGAAAAAGGTCGAGGTTGTCCACCACGGCTTCGACCTGGCGCGGCTCGACCCCGCCGCCGTCGATGGCTCGGCCGTGCGCCGAGAGCTGGGCCTCGACGGAAAGCTCGCGTTCGGCGCGATCGGGCGGCTCTACGCGCTCAAGAACTACCCCGCGCTGCTCGACGCGTTTGCCACCGTGCTGGGAGACGCCGACGAAGCCCGGCTGGTGATCGCCGGGGCCGGAGATGCGACGCCGCTGGCGCTCCAGGCCGAGCGCCTGGGGATCGGGGAGCAGGTGGTGTTTGCAGGCCCCCGCGACGATGTCCCGCAGCTGCTCGCTGCGCTTGACGCGTTCGTGCACCCGGCGATCGCCGAGTCGTTCGGGATGGTGATCGTCGAGGCGATGGCGATGGCCAAGCCGGTGCTGAGCACGCCGGTCGGGATCGCGCCGGAGGTGATCGAGCAACGGCGGAACGGGTTCCTCGCCGCCGGCAGCGACGCCGATGCGCTCGCCGACGGTCTCCGCGAGCTGGTCGCGGCGCGCCCCAGATGGGACGGAGCGGCCGCGCGAGCGGCGGTGAGCGGCTTTGAGGCGACCCGGATGGCGACGCGATACGCGGAGCTCTACCGCGAGTGGCTGGGCGAAGCCGCCGGGCGGGGTCGCCGGTAGCTCTACGCTTTCCCGGGGATGCAGCCACTCACGAACGCGCAGGCCTGGCGCGACCAGGATGACCTCGACGCCCTCTGCAGGGACCGGCCGCTACACACGCGCGAGATCATCGGCCAGAACGCCCACTACGGCAACGACTGGGTGATCAAGCTGTACGCGGGGTTGCCGTCCGACGAGGCGTTGAGGATCGCGCTGCCGCACGGACTCGAGTTTGCGAGCGATCCACAGAACCAGCCTTACTATCGAGCGCTGGCTCGCCTGCCGGTAATCGCCTACTACGTGTCCGACGGCGTCTCGCACTATCGCGCTCTCGGGAGCCGCAACCTGCTCTGGCCGATGGCCGCCCCGTTCGTGTACGTCGCCAGGATGTGCTCGGAGCAGGTGCCCGGAGAGCGACGCGGGACGATTTTCTTTCCGTCCCACTCGATCGAAAGCTATGAGCCGGCCCAAGACTTTGCTGAGCTGGCGGACCGCGTCTTGACGCTGCCGGGAGCCCACCAGCCGGTCACCGTCTGCATGTACTTCCGGGACTTCCTCCGCGGCCATCATGAGCCATTCCGCGAGCGCGGCCTACGTGTCGTCAGCGCAGGCCATGTCCACGATCCACAGTTCCTGTTTCGCCTCCGCCATCTGCTCGTCGCTCATCGATTCGCCGTGGCCAACGATCTCGGCTCCAGCTGCTACATCGCGATCCACGCAGGCTGTACGTACGTCCACCTGAGCGACCGCCTGAGCGCGGCTCGCAGCGCGCACTTCGACGATGCCCGCGCGGCGGCGGCGCTCGCGCGACTCGAGCAACTGAGCGGTAGAGGTAACGGCGAGCAGCAGAACCGCGAGGCGGATCGGTACCTGGGGACCGCGAACCTGCTCGACCCTGACGACTTGCGCGCGCTGCTGTCCAGAGCGAAGCAGCTCGATCGATGGGGCCTGTGCGTCGACCGCCGCGCTCGTCCGCTGCCGCTGACGGTGACGCGCCCTTGGCGGTCGTGCTTTGCGTTGCGCTGGCTGGACGCGGCCGGCGGACCGGGCTGAGCGCTCGGATAGCCTTGAAGACCTTGGAACCGCAGCGTTCGTCGATGTCCGGAGTGTCGACGGCGGATCCGCTCCTTCCGGTCTCCGCCGTCAAGCCGCTGGTGACGTACGTGCCGGCGAAGACCCGCGTGCGGCTGCGGGACCTGCCCGGTTACGGACCGGTGATGCGGGCGCTCGCGGTCAGGGACCTGAAGGCCCGCTACAAGCAATCGTTTCTCGGACCGGCGTGGACGCTGTTCCAACCGCTCGGCCTA
>CAWBHJ010000011.1:0-499306 GCA_963788565.1 uncultured Solirubrobacterales bacterium
GCCGGGTTCGAGCCGGCGATCGCCACGCGCGTGCGTGCCGCGCTGCGGTCGCTGCTCGGCGTCGCACCGCTGATCAGTGCCGACCGGGATCTTTGGTTCTTCGACCTGCGTCCCTACCGCGCGCGGCTCGAGCGCGCCGACTCGCCCACGCAGCTCGCCGCGCTCCGGGCGCGCACGCTGCATCCCGTCGATGCGGTGTCGCCCGCGTGCGTCCCGGGCGGCGCACGGCGCGAGCCGCCGGGTCCGGGATCGCTCGTCGTCGGCTTGACCGGACCGTCGTGTCCTCGCTGAGCGCGGCGGCGGTCTCGCCGCGCGGGCGGTCGCTCGGAGCGCTGTGCGCCCCCGCGATCGCGGTCGTGTCGCTGCTCGGGCTGGTGGCCTCGAGCCTGACCGTGGTCCTGATCGCCGCGGAGCGTCCGAGCTTCCTGGCCCCGTTCACACAGCCGGGTTCTTCCCGGGCTGGATGGCCGGGCCGCTGGCCGGCCTGTGGTCGTCGCTCACGGCGCCCGTCGCGCCCACCTGCGCACGCTGACCAGCGGCGCGATCGCGCGTGACGTTCCTGGCCTACCTGGTGGCGCTGCGCTCTCGCGCCGGCGCTGCGGACCGGCTGGATCGTGGCGGCGATCCTCGCGGTGGCACGTGATCCTGCTGTGCTCGCCGCCGCTGTTCGTCCACCGACGTCTTCAACTACCTGAACTACGGGCGGATGGGTGTCGTGCACCACCTCAACCCGTACACGACGCTCCGCTGTTGGAGCCGCACGGCGACCCGACGTTTCGCGATCAGCAACTGGCAGCCACCTGCGAAGCCCGTACGGGCCGCTGTTCACGCTGGTGAGCTACGCGCTCGTGCCGCTCGGCGTCACGGCGTCGTTGTGGACGATGAAGGCGATCGTGTGCTGGCGCCTTCCTCGCACGCTGGGTTGGTGTGGCGGTGCGCCCGGCTGCTCGGGCGCCCGCCGGTCGCCGTGGTGCTTCGTTGGGCTCAACCCGATCGTGCTCGTCTGGGGGCTCGGCGCCGACCACAACGACGCGCTGATGATGCTGTTCGTGATGCTCGCGGTCTACCTCGCGCTCCGACAGCGTCCGCGGCCGTCGTGGGGCGGGGCCGGGAGCGCGCTAGTCACCGCGATCTTCGTCAAGGCCTCCGCCGCGGTCTTGCTGCCGGTGTTGCTCGTCGCCGCCGCGGCGCGCCGGCGGTTCCTGGCCGGCGCGCTGCTCGCCGCTGTCGCGCTCACGCTCGCGAGCCTGTTCGCGTTCGGATTCCACCTCCCCGATCTTTTTACCCAGGGCCGTCTCGTCACCGCGATCGGGATCCCGAACCTGATCGGCCTGGCCCTCGGGCAGCGGGGTGAGACGGGGACACTGCAGATCGTCATCGGTGCGCTCGCGGGGCTCGCCGTGCTCGCGTGCGCGATCTGGGCCGGCCGGCGCCCGCGGGAATGGATCACCGCGTGCGGGATCGCGATGCTCGCGCTGGTCGTCTCGCTCAGCTGGGCCGCCCCCTGGTACGTGCTCTGGATCCTGCCGTTCGCGGCCTTGTCGGCCGGGCGGTGGCTGCGCGTCGCCACCACCGTGCTCGGGGCGTACCTGATCCTGGCGTTCATGCCGGCGGCCGTGCTGCTCGCCGACGACATCGGCTTCCATCCCGCGGCGACCCCGCTGGGGGTCGAGCACACGCGGGCGATCGCGAAGGTGTTTCGCTGAGACGCGCCTGAGGCTGACGGCGTAGGCCAGCCCCGAGACGGCGAACAGCGCCCCGCATGTGAGCAGGTAGCGGACCAGGTAGACGCGCTGGTGAAAGCCGCTCGCGGCGAAGAACGTCGAGTCGCCGAGGCGGAAGATCTCGGGGAAGAACACGAGCAGCAGCAGCCCGCTGAGCAGGCATGGAATGCGCACGTAGGCGATCGCCCGGACGTGCGCGTCGCCGCCTCGAGCCTCCCGGGTGCGACCCGAGCCGAACGCGACCCGGTCAAGCAGCGAGTACAGCGGCAGCAGCACGAGATCGTGCGCGACGATCGCGATCAGGAACCACGCGAGGATCTTCACCACCGTCGGTCCCGGGAAGCTGTCAAACCAGCCGGCGACGGCCGCCCCCGCGATCAGCAGGCTCGCGGTCAGCGCCAGCAGGTGCAGCGGGCTCGCACCGTACAGGCGGCGGAACCGGGCGAGCACGGCTAGTGGACCCGTCGGCAAGTGTCGGCGGATTCGAGCGGCCCCTGAGGTCGCCTGGCGGCGTCCTCGCTCGCTCGCGTGCCTACAGGCACGCCGCGCTCGCTGCGTCCTTGCCAGTCGCCCTCAGTGACCAATCTCGGTCCACCGATACTTACGGACGCGCCCACTACGCCCGCTCGAACGTCATCGTTCCGGCCCACTTGGTGCAGTGGACCCCGGGGATCGCGGGGCCGATCACGCGGGCCGGATAGCCGTGATCCAGCGACAGGTCGACGCCGTTGACCGCGAGCGCGAGCAGCGTCCGGTCGTCGCTGGTCTGCTCGGACGCGAGCGTCGCCGAGTCGAACACCCCGTTGTGCGCGATCGAGCTCGTTTCGACGGTGAATGGACCGTCTACCCCGACAAGACTCGCGAGCTCTGCGATCCGCACCCCGGTCCAGCGCTGAGTCGTCGACCAGCCCTCGACGCACGCGATCGGGAGGTCACAGGTGCGCTGCGGCAGCGCCAGCAGCTCCGCGCGGGAGAGCGCGATCGTTCGCGGACCCGCCACCAGGTGAAGCCGCCACGCCGGGCCGGTCTGAGCCCGGGTGATCTGGGCCGCCGTGGCCGTCCGGTTGACCGGGAACCCGTTTGGGCCGCCGCGGTGAAGCGAGCGCGGCGCGAGGAAGGCGAGGTTCCGAAGCGGGCCGCCGATCGATTGCCCGACCCCCTGCAGGAGCAGGAACAGGGACCCTGCTCCGACGGTGCCGAGCAGCGCCCGGCGCGAGATCGTCGGCGCCGACGGGGCCACCGGGATCAGCTCGCTGTCGACGAGGTGTGCGGGCTCGGGGCGGGTGTCGGCGAGGCTCTCGCGCAGCACCGTCATCGCGCGGCGAGTCGCGAGCGCCCGGCGCATCGTCCCGAACCTGACCACCGTGTGGAACACGAATGCCGCCGTAAACACCCACGCGCCGTAATAGTGAGCGGTGGTGAAGTAGAACGGGAAGACGTAGAAGTACTGGATGTTGAGGATCCCGGTCGCGAACTCGAACAGCGCCCCGCCCACGAGCAGCGCAAGTGACAGGCGCTCCAGCGCATGGGCGGGACTTCGTACCGGCGGCCATTCGAACAGCTTCGGAATCACCGACCACAGCTTGGCCAGCACGATCGGAAACGCCGCCAGGCCGATCGTCACATGTAACCCCTGGGTGAATGCGTACAGCCAGCTGGGGCGGGTGGGAAACGGGAACAGGTACACGTCGAGCGGGCCGAGCGGCCGCCCGACGGAATTGGCGCCCAGCCGCGGGTAGTAGGCGTCGTTGGAGAGAAACCCGGTGAGCGCGACGATCGGAATCGCGATTAACAGCGCGAGACCGAGCACCGAGGTGAGCCACGGTCCCCGCAGCGGACTGCGCCAGAACGAGGATCGAAACGGTCCGGGCGGCGGCTTGCCCGGGTCGACCAACGGAAGCGGCACTGACCCAGACTGACACAGCGCTGCCTGGGTCAGACGTCGAGGTCGGCGCATTTAAGCGGGTGTTCACCAGCTGCGCGGACGACCGGCTTTCGTATTTCGTAATTGAACGCCGCGCGATCGGCATTACGTTGGAGGCGTGACACAGGTCGCGCTGATCGTGATCGCGAAGGAGCCCGTTCCGGGTCGCGCCAAGACCCGGCTCTCGCCACCGTGCACCCCCACCCAGGCCGCCGCGCTGGCGCGGGCCGCGCTCCTCGACACGCTCGACGTCGTCGCGCGGACGCCGGCGGAGCGCAAGGTGCTCGTTTTCGACGGCGACCCGCGGCACTTCAGGTGCCGCGGACTCGAGGTCATTCGGCAGCGTGGCGCCGGCTTGGGCGAGCGCCTGGCGGCGGCGTTCGAGGATGTCGCCGGACCCGCCCTGCTCGTCGGCATGGACACCCCGCAGCTGACCACCCGGCTGCTGCTCGACGGCGTGCGCGCGCTCTCGACGCCGACCGTCGACGCCGTGCTCGGGCGCGCCGCCGACGGCGGCTACTGGAGCATCGGCCTCAAGCGGCACGCACCGTCCGCGTTCGCCGGCGTGCCGATGAGCCGCTCGAATACCTGGACGCGACAGCGCGGCCGCTTGCGCGAGCTCGGGCTGCGCGTCCACGCGCAGCCGGTGCTGCGTGACGTCGACACGATCGCCGATGCCCGCGCCGTAGCGCGCCAAGTGCCGCGCTCCCGATTCGCGAGCACGCTCGCGGCGCTGGCGGCATGATCCATCCATTGCGGCTGTACGCCGATGGCTTGCGGCGGGCGCGTGCTGGCGGCAGGCCCGGATCCGGCGCCAGCTTGAGGCTGCGCGACGGATCGACCCTGCCGCTGCCCCTCGATCGCTACCTCGGCCCTGCCGACGCGACCGAGCAGCAGCTGCTCCGCGACCTGCACGGGCCGGTGCTCGACGTCGGCTGCGGACCGGGTCGCCATCTCCACGCGCTCGCGGCTCGGGGCGTGTTCGCGCTCGGCGTCGACCTGTCGCCCGCCGCCGTCGAGCTCGCGACGGGACGCGGCGCCCGGGCGGTCGTGGCGTCGATCTTCGACGAGCTGCCGGGGAGCGGCCGGTGGCGTAGCGCCCTGCTGCTGGATGGCAACATCGGTATCGGCGGGGCTCCCGCGCGGCTGCTGGCGCGGATCGGGATGCTGCTGCGCGAGGACGGCGAGCTGCTGCTCGAGCTCGGCTCGCCGGGCGAGCCGACCGGCTCGATGCTCGTGCGGATCGAGACCGACAGCCGCGTCAGCAGCTGGTTTCCCTGGGCGCGCGTGTCGGTCAGAGACCTCGATCGGGTGGCGCGGTCCGGTGGCTTCTGCGTCCGGGAGCGCTCATCGCTCAGCGGACGCTGGTTCGCGCGTCTCGGTAGAGCGTGACGTTGCGGTCCAGCCTCCCGCCGGCGAAGCCGCTCGGTCGTCCTCCCTGCGCGTCGAGATAGGAGAGCCCCCGCGCGATCGTCCCGAGCTGCCCTGGAAAGGCGTGGTCGAGCATCCACGTTTGGATCGCGACGCCACCACCCGCGGTCGCCAGCAGCCGCACGGCGCGTGCCTGCTGTGGGTAGTCGATCAGCGACGCGGTGCTGATCAGCCAGTAGCCGCCGGCGGCGGTGCGGCGCGGCTCGATCCGGTTGCGATGCGTGTGCCCGGAGAGCGCCGCCACCACCCGCGGCGAGGCGTCGAGCAGCTCGAGCAGGATGGCACCGCCCGCGGAGCTCGCCAGCGGCTGGTGCGTAACCGCGATCACCCAGCGGTCGCCTGCGGCGCGGAGCTGACGCTCGAGCCAGCCCGGCTGCTCAGCGCTCACCAGACCGCCGGAACCCCCGTCGCGCCGGACGAGGTCGAGCACGATCACGCGCAGCCGCGGGCCGAGATCGAGCACGTAGTCGAGTCGCTCGCCGGACCGGAGCGTCCCCGGACTGGCGGTCGTAGCGCGCGCGAGCCGGCCGACGACCTCCGAGACGGGCATCTCCCGGCGGGTCGGGTCGCGCGGCACCGCGACCGTCGGGCCCTGTAGCGCGCGGCGCAGGAAGCTATCGATCGGGCCGGGGCTCGGCGGCCCGTCCGGTGAGGCCCCGGGCGCGGGCAACGCGCTCCGCGGCACCGTCAGCCCGGTCGGCAGCTCCCACAGCGCCCGGTCGCCGACCGCGAGCGCGCGCGTGAGCGGTGTCGGAACGATCTCGCCGGCGACGAGCGTGTCGTGGTCGCCGAGCACCGGCACGGTGCGCGCGGCGAGACCGGGGCTGCGGAACGGCCGGACGGCCGCGCGCAGGAGCCCGGGGTGGCGCGGCGCGTCGAGATCGGGCCGGTAGTAGAACGGATCTGGGTCGAACTCCGACTGCACACCGTAGTAACCGTCGGGTCCGCTCCCCGGCTGCACCGGGCCGCCCGCCAGTCCCGAGAGCGCGTGTGTCAGCTCGTTGTTCTGGGCGTTGTCGATCAGATCGCCACCCTGGATCACGAGCTGCGGACGCACCCGGCGGATCGCCGCCACCGCACCGGCGAGCACCTGTGCCGTGAGCGCCTCCTGGGGACGGAAGGTCGACTGAAACGGTGGTCCCAGCCGGTTCAGGAAGGTGACGCGAGCCGGCGAGGAGGCGTCCAGCACGTGCGCGTCGGTCAGGTGGGCGAGCGTCACGAGCACGCCCACGGGCGCCGCGCGCGGACCGAGCTCCGTGCGGTCGGCCAACGGCTCTCCCGGGCCGACCCGCAGCTGCCCATCGCCTACCGGATCGACCCACGTGGAGCGCAGCGTCGAGCCGGAGGGCGGCGCGGGGCTCGCGTCGCAGCCCGCGATCACGAGCGCACCCGCGCCAACCAGCGCCTCCAGTAGAGCCTCGCGCCTGGTCATCGGCCTCATCCCGCGGCCGCCAATCCGACCACCACCGGTTCGCGCGCCGCCTGCCCCCCGACCCAGGCGACCGCGACGGCCGCGGCCGCGGCGAGCCCGGCCATCGTCACGAGCAGCTGCCCGGCGGACGCCCCCAGCTCCAGCGTCGCGTAGTTGACCGCCAGCCGGGACAGCGCCGGGCCCAGCAGCAGCCGCTCGAGCAGCACCCCCACGATCGCGGCGGGAACGACCAGCGCTAGCGCGGCCCCTGCGAGTAGGCGCTCGACCGCGAGCGTCCCGCCCCCGCACGCGCGCAGCACGGCCACCGTGCCGCGCCGCTCCTGCACCGTCAGCGCGCACGCCTGCATCAGCGCGTACAGGCACACGAGACCGTCGACGATCGCGATCGCCAGCAGGATCGTTCGCAGCACGCTGACCAGCGCGGCGCCGCGGGAGGTGGCGGTACTCGCCGGGGCGGGCGCGGCCCCGAGCGCCGTCAGGGCGCTCGTCACCGCTCCCGCGTTCGCTGACGGCGTCAGCCGGACCGCCAGCTGCGAGGGCGCGGACGGATCCGCCGCGAGCAGCGCCGGGGCTGGGATGTACGCGACGCGGCCATCGCGGTCCAGCGAGCTGACGACCCCGGCGACGCGGAGCCGCAACTCTGTCCCCGATGGCAGCGCGACCGCCAGCGTCGAGCCGGGCGCGAGCCCAAGCGCGTCCGCCAGCCCCGATCCGACCTCGGTCTCCCCCGCGCCGCGGAGCCTGCGGCCCGACACCAGCGGCGGGGCCTCGAACTCCGTGTGATCGCCCGGATAGGCGATCACGTCGATCGTCTCGCCGAGCGAGAACGAATCGGCCGCCACGACCTCGTACCGCGGCGCGGCGAACTCGACGCCGGGGATCGCCCGCACCCGCGGCGCGAGCGCGGGCGGCAGCGAAGCGGTCAGCTGGTAGCGCTTGCCGAGCGCCCCCGGATCGGTCTCGAGCGTCCGCAGCGCGGAGGCGAGCGAGAGCAGCAGCAGCACGAACGCGGTCGAGAGGCCGAGCGTGACGATCGTCGCGGCCAACCGGACGCGCCTGGCACCAACGAGGCGCGCTCCGAGCACGGCCAGGCCACCGCCGCGCAGTGAGAAGCGCCCGGCTCGACCGCCAGCTGTGGACACGTCGCCGCCGCGAAGCAGCCTGATGGGCGACCCGCCGGCCGCCCGCCACGCCGGCCAGGAGGTGGCGGCGACCGGGATCGCGACGCTGAGCAGCCACCCGGCGAGCAGCGGCAGCACCAGCGCCGTTCCGGGCGCGGGCTCGTTCAGGAGCGTCAGCAGACGGTCAGAGGCCCCGGCGGTCGCCAGCACCCCGGCCGCCAGCCCGACGGTCGCCGCGGGGGCCGCGACCAGCGCGGCCTCGAGCCCGTGGGCGAGCACGATCTGGCCGCGCTGGGCGCCGAGCGCGCGGCGGACTCCGATCGCCCGCAGCCGCCGCTGCACCTCCGCCCGCGCGGCGGCGCCGAGCATCACCGCGGCGGTCACGAGCGCGATCAGCGACAGCGCGACCAGCAGGTCGATCACGATTCCCGCCGCCTGGTCCAGCAGGATCCGGATCCCGGCACGGGTGGCAATCCGGATGTCGCGCAAGCCGAAGCTCGTCGAGCGCGCCTGCACGAGCACCTCGTTCAGGTACCGCGGATCGCGCAACCAGATCTCGGCCAGGTTCACGCGGGGATCCGGCTCGGGGCCGAAGCGGGCGTCGATCGCCGCGCGAGACACGTAGAAACGCGGCTTGGCGAGCGGAAAGCCGACGTTGTCGGGCGCCTCGACGAACCCGACTACGCGCTGAGCCCCTAGTCCCTCGACGTAGAAGCTGTCCCCCAACCGCACGCCCCACGCCTGCGCGAACCCCCGCTCGAGCAGCACCTCCGAGCCGACGGACCGCAGATCCCGACCGGCGACAATCGCGTACCCGGTCCGGCGCCCGGGGCCGATCACCTCGGCGACGGCGTCGCCCCGCCGGTGTCCCGTGGCAGCGATCCCGACGTTGGTCAACTCGAGCCGGAGCGAGTACGCGGCGATGTCCGGCAGGGCCGTGATCCGGCGCGTGACCCTGTGCGCGGAGACCGGGTCGAACCGCACGAGCATCTCCGGGAGGTCCGCCGCGCGCGCCGCACGGTCAAACCCCCGGCCCAGCCCGTCCGCGATCACCAGCGCGGCCGAGAGCATCGCCGCCGCCAGCGCGATCCCGACCGCGCTCAGCACGGCCCGCCGCCGCCGCAGCGACAGGCCCCGTCGCGCGTCCGCGAGCGCCGCCGTGACCGCGGTCCAGGCGTTCACATGCCGGCCTGGCGCGCCGCCGGAGTGCCGGTGCGCAGACGCCCATCGCTCAGGAGCAGCACGCGGTCGGCGATCGCGGCGGCGTCGGGCTCGTGGGTGACAATCACGACCGCGCGTCCGGCCAGGCCCCGCAGCAGGTCCAGGACCGCGGCGCCGTTGTCCTGATCGAGGCTCCCGGTCGGCTCATCTGCCAGCACCAGCTCGGGCCCATTGACGAGTGCACGTGCGATCGCGAAGCGCTGCTGCTCGCCGCCCGACAACTCCCGCGGCAGATGATCGGCCACCGCGGCGAGCCCGAGCTGATCGATCAGCTGGAGCGCGCGCCGCGCGCCGCCGGCGGGCGCTCCCGGCAGACGGGTCGCCAGCAGCACGTTGTCGGCCCCACTCAGCTCCTCGATCAGGTGAAACTGCTGGAACACGAAGCCGACGTGCCGCAACCTGATCCTGGCGAGCGCGCGCGAGTTTCGGCCGTCCAGCCGCTCGCCCGCGAGCGTGATCGCGCCGCGCTCCGGGGAGTCGAGCCCGCCCAGGAGGTGCAGGAGCGTCGACTTCCCGCTCCCCGACGGGCCGAGCACTGCCACGACCTCGTCCGCCTCGACCGCGAGGTCGACCCCGTCGAGTACGCGCCGGGCCCCCCGACCGACACCGACGGTCTTGACGAGGCCCTCGGCACGCAACACCGGCACCAGCTCACGGTACCTCCCGGCCCGTATGAGACCGATCCCTTGGCGCCGAATTCACCGGTGCTTAAGAACCGCCGGTCCCGGCGCACGAGCTGCTGCCACCGAGGGCCGCTTGGAGCTGGCTCAGCTGTGCCTGTGCACGATCAGCACGTTACGTCTGGAGTGCGCCGCGACGTCGCCCGCGACGCTGCCGAGGAAGACCCCGGAGAGACCGCTCTTGCCGTGCGAGCCGAGCACGATCATGCTTGCGTCGTGCTCGTCAGCGATGCGGGAGATCCCTTTCCAAGCTAGCGCTTCCTCGAGCGCGACACTCCGGGCGTGAAAGCCGGCGGCTTGGGCCATCGCGGCTCCCTGCGCGGCGGTTTCCTCGGCAGCTTTTCCGACCTCCTGGGGAGCCGCCGCGTCGAACTTGACCGCGGGCGGCGGGATGAACCCGACCGCGTACGGACGCCATACGGTCAGGACGATGGCGTCCCGTCCCGGCTCGAGCTGGAGGCCCGCCTCCTCGATCGCGAGCCCGGCGAGATCCGAGCCGTCGTAGGCGAACAGCACCGGGCCGAGGTCGTCGGCACTCATGTCGCCACACCGGCCGGACGATCGGCCACCGGCGCGGCCGAGTCCCCGTCGCGCGGGCCGCCGTACTGTCCACCGGCGTCACAGGCGAGCGGCTCGGTCAGCACCCTCGCCCGGGAGGAGTCGCGGATCCGGTCCAGCAGCGGCGGCGAATACCAGGCTGGGGCCTGACCGCTCATCCATGTGTCAAGCACCGGCGCCGGCGGGCGCACCCCACCCAGCGCGTACAGGGAGACCGCGAACAGCGTGCCACCGCTCGCGATCCCGAAGCAGATCCACAGCGCGGTCTGGGTACCGGCCGCCGGGTCGCTTCCGACGGTCGTGGCCACGTGCACCAAGATCGGGGCGACCATGAACGCCGCGACGGCCCGCAGCAGCTCGATGATCGCGAACACGCGCTGAAGGGCGTTGTTGAGCAGCGAGAAGCCGGCGATGAACAGCGCCGGCGCCACCGAGCCGCCCACGCCGAGTCCCACCAGCCCCGAGCCGAGCGCCATGGCCAGGGACGTGGGCGGGAGCTGGGAGCCAAGCACGAGGATCCCGGCGATTAGCGAGAGCATCCCGCCGAGCACGAGGTAGTGCAGACCCCGGGTGCGGAACACCAGTCCGAGCAGGACCGCGGTGATCAGCGCGGCGATGAACTCGGGGAACTGGAGCAGCCCCAGGTGCACGGGAGTGAACTTGTGTGCGAGCAGCGCGGCGGCGAGCGCGACCGCGGAGATCGAACTAGCGGCCGCGCACATTGCGACCACGATCCCGCTTACCGGGAGCGTGCTGCCGAGTGGGCGGATGCAGAGCAGCGGTCGCCTGGCGCGGTACTGATAGACGAGCAGAACCACGATCAACGCGAGCCCAGCCGCCAGCGGCACGAGCGTCACGGGGTCAAGGAACGAATGAGTGAGCAGCTCGGAGGCGCCGTAGAAGAGCGCCACGCAGCCGACCGCGGCCAGCCCAACCGGGAGTGGCCTCCGCTCTCCGCGTGATCCCTGCTCTCAGGGTGTATGGTCGGTTGGAGCCCCGGCCTAGACGTGGCGGGGTAGCCCTAGCGGCTCCCACTCCCGGCCGGCCTCTGGCACGTCGACCCTCAGCGGTCCGCGTCTCTCATACGAAGGAGCCGGTAATGACGCTCTCCTCACCGCCGGAGCCGGCGCTCCGCGCCCCACTTGATCGACCCGGGGACCCGCCGTCGAAGAGGGTCGCGCGGATCGCGGGCATCTTCATGGTCATCACATTTCTCTCGATCCCGGCTTTGCCGCTCTACGACCAGGTGCTCCACCACACGAACTTCGTTGTCGGCGCTGGTGGCGACGCGCGCGTGTACGTGGGAGCGTTGTTCGAGATCCTCACTCTCATCGCCGGCATCGGCATGGCCGTCACGCTGTACCCCGTCCTCAGGCGCCAGAGCGAAAGCCTCGCGCTGGGCTACGTGACCGTGCGCGTCGTCGAGTCCTGCCTCATCGCGGTCGGCATCGTCAGCCTGCTCGCGGTGGTGACCCTGCGCAAAGACCTCGCCGGCGCCGCAGCGACCGACCACGCGTCGCTCATCCTCAGCGGCCGGTCGCTGGTCGCCGTCCATGACGCAACGTTTCTGCTCGGCCCGGCTTTCTGCGCGGCGATCGGAAATGGGCTCATTCTCGGCTACCTGATGTTGCGGTCCGGGCTCGTGCCGCGGCGCTTCGCCCAGTTCGGCATCGCCGCCGGTTCCCTCGCGCTGGTCACGGCGCTGCTCGTGTTGTTCGGCGCCTACCACCAGAGTTCCGGGGCGTCGTTCATCCTGACGCTGCCGGAGGCGGTCTGGGAGCTGTCGCTGGGGATCTACCTGATCGTCAGGGGCTTCAGGCCGTCACCCATCCTCTACGACGACGGGCGCCACACCGGCGTGAACGGCCCACTGATCCCGGTACTGGCGGCACGAGAGCCCGTCGCGGCACCCTAAGCTCCGAATCGATCGCGATCGTGCCGCGATGCTCCGAGCCGAGTAACGCGACCACGCCAGCTATTGGTGGCGGATGTTGGCTTCAGTCGGCATCATCCGGAGGTCTACTCGCGCGCTCCGATCGCCTCAACGGGCCGGGCGCGGAGCGCTCGTCTGGTCGGCAACGCAAGGGCCAGAAACTCGGCCTCCGCGACCGCGTCCAAGCCGTCGTGCTCGCATACCAAGCCGGGCTCGTACCGGCAGCCACGCCCACCTAAGCCTCACAGGGGGCCACGGGCACAACGCGTCCCGGCGGGGCGCCTGTCCATTCAGACCGATGGAGGCGTCCGCCGAGAGCAGTCGTCGCTGAGGGTGGGCGGCCACGGCGTATGTTTCGTGGTGATGGATGGACAGCCGGACGCGGTGGATTTGCTGGGCGCGGCTGCGCCGCATCTGGTGCCCCAGCGGGTTGTGGAGGTCGCGTCGAGGAAGGCGGGGTGTCCGGTCGCGGTGTATGTGTTGGATGTGGAGGGGTTGTTCTCGCTGCGTCTCGCCGGTGATGCGGAGCGGTTTCCCGCGCGGATCCGCACGCCGGTTGGAGTGGGGCCGGAGGTGATTCCGGAGGCTCTGCCTCGACTGCGGGCGCTGGTGGCAGACCGCGTCGGGCCGAGCACGCTGTGGCCGCTGTCGGTGCGCGACCGGGTGATGGGCTTTCTGGTGGCTCGCGATCGGCCGGCGGATGATCTGGCTGTGTTTGCGGGCCAGGCGGCGTTGGCGTTGGAGCTGGCCTCGGGCTATACCGATGCGCTGCATGCGGTGCGTCGGCGCAAGGACACCAAGCCGGCGGCCGAGATTCAGCAGAACCTGCTGCCGCCGCGGCTCGCGCGCGTGAACGGAGCTGACGTCGCCGGGGGCGTGCTTCCCGGCTATGACGTCGGTGGTGACTTCTTTGACTATGCCGACAACGCGGACGGCTTGTGGCTGGTGCTCGCCGACGCGACCGGCAAGGGTGACTCGGCTGCCGCGCTGTCCTCGCTCGCGGTCGGCGCGCTGCGCGCTGCCCGCCGCGCCGGTGCCGGGCTGCAAGAAGCCGCGCGGCTGACCGACGAGGCGATCATTGGGCTTGACATGCAGCGTTACCTGACGGCGGTGTTGGGAGCGTGGGACGCGGCCGAGCATCGGCTTCGCTGGATCAACTGCGGGCATCCCACGCCGCTGATCCTGCACAGCGACGGGCGCCTCGAGGAGCTCGACGGTGAGCGAACCTATCCGCTGGGCGTGCGGTTCGCCGAGCGCGTGTTCCCCCTCCTAAGCGCTGTGGTGGAGCCGGGCGATCGCCTGCTGCTGTACACCGATGGGGTCACCGAGCGCCGCACCGATGATCGCGGTCGCATCGGCGAGAATGGCTTGCGCGCGATCCTCTCGAACCTGGGTTCACGCTCTGCGGCGATGACCGTGCGGGGCCTCCAAGACGCAGTGCTCGCCGCGTCCTCAACTCCGCTGCACGACGATGCCACGCTGCTTGTCATGGCTCCGCACACCTGACCAGATTTCATCGCCCGGCGACAACTGGCGATGACGGATCCTGGGTAGCCTCGAGCGCGTGCATGATCAGACGGGCGGGTCGATAACGAGCGTGATCGATGATGTCGCGATCCTGACCGTCACCGGTCAGCTCGACTTGGCGCTCTGCATCAAGATCGCCCCAGAGCTCAATGCCGCGCTACGGTCCCCGGCGCGAGCGATCGTGATCGACCTAGAAGGCGTCTCATTGGTGGACTCCTCCGGAATCGCCCTGCTGATCAACGCCTACCGGAGCCTAGACCACGCCGGACGCAAGCTCGCCATCGCCTGTCCGCCGGGACCGCAGCGCCGCGCCTTCGAGCTGACCGGGCTCGATCGCCAGCTCCCGATGCACCAAACCCACCAAGCCGCGTTGGCTGCCGTCGGCGCCGGCTAACACCCGAGGTCCTCGTCGGGGTGGGTGGCGGCCTGGCCGCTCGACCGACGAAACGCTGCCGGGTCCTGGCAGCCGCGGCGGTGTGGTGCGGACATTCGTGCCGCGTGAGTGTCATGGGAGCTGCTGGTCGCTGTGGACGATCGAAGTGGTCACGATCGCGTCCCACCCCGAGAGCCGTCCATTCGCCTGCGTGTAACGATCGCTGAGCAGGCTGCCGGTACGGGGGTTGAAGATCATCTCCCAGTAGCCGCCGCCACGGCCGCCGAGGAATCTGACGGCAACCCCAGGTCGACCGAGCGGGTCGTGGGTCCGACCGATGAGCCGCATCTCGGGCAGGCTTGCGATTACCCGATAGAACGCCGCGGTGAGCGCCGGTGGCAGCGGAGCGCCTTGCTGAAGCAGACCGCCGGCATAGAGAGCCGCTCGGTTCTGAGGCGAGCCGCTGCCCCTCGCGTTGCGCTCGATGAAGCGACGGAGCGCCACCGGCTTCGCCGGCAGGCGGATCAGCTGTGCGTAGTCGCGATCGACGAACAAGTAAGGCTGTGAATAGGCCAAGACCTGGAGGTGGGCCCTCCGGTTCTGGAGTTGGTGCTCGACCGCGATGCGTTGCGGGCTCGCATGGAACAGCAGCACCTCGTCGCCGCGCTGCACGACGCGACCGAAGCCGTCGGCCCCGATCCATGTATCGGATACCTGGAGCTGGCGGGCGCGCTTGGTGCTGGCGGGAGTGGGACCTTTCTCGTACGGCGTGCGGCCCTCGGTGCGGACGTAGTAGTACTCGCCGGGCTTTAGCGGGTGCCACGACTGGCGCTCGATCCGAGCGGCGGCCCGGAGCAGGAGTACCTTCGCTGACGCCGGCGCCGGGCCAAGGCCGCCGAAGTCGTTGTGGGCGCGGCCGGGAAGCAGCGCGACCACCGCGACGGCGATCGCCGCCGCGAGCCCCCCGACGACGGCAAGCCGCAGCCACCGACGCGGCCGCAGCGGTCGAGATGCCACGGATCCGCGCGTCTGTGCCTCGTCAGCGATCGCCGCACGCAACGTTTGGCGGGCACGATCGAGCGCCTGGCGCTCGACAGCATCCCCGCTAGGGACCGCGTGATTGCGCTCCCGGAGAAGTTCTTCGAGTCCAATCATCGTGTTTCCTCTGCGTAGTAGGCCTGTTCGAGGTACCCAGCCGCCTTCGTACGCGCACGGTGCAGGCGTTTCCGCGCCATCGCGCCGGACACCGAGAGCGCCTGCGCAATCTCGACCGGCGACAGTCCGGACCAGGCGTTGA
This sequence comes from uncultured Solirubrobacterales bacterium, assembly GCA_963788565.1. GTDB lineage: Bacteria > Actinomycetota > Thermoleophilia > Solirubrobacterales > Solirubrobacteraceae > Palsa-465. The sequence continues at coordinate 15,222 of CAWBHJ010000011.1, forward strand.
GCAACAGAACCTCACGCTCATCATGCGTCAGCTCGACGAGCGCCGCCGCGAGCGCGGGTCCGAGCGCCCGCGCGTCGAGCCGCTCGTTGGCCTCGTTCGTCGCGGCCGGTTCGGTCGCCCGCAGATCGAAGCGCCGATATGCCCACCGTCGCCGTTCCTCGGAACGCAACTGCATCCTCATCAGGTTGGCCGCGATGCCGAACAGCCACGGCCGCGCGGACGTCTGCGTCATGTCGAAACCGCTCCTGGCACGAAAGGCGCGCGTGAATGTCTCCGCCGTCAGCTCCTCGGCGACGCTCTCACCGAGCCGCCGGCGGAGATAGCGGTGGATGGTCGGCGCGTGCCGGTCGAAGATCAGCTCAAACCTCCCGGGGTCTGCGCGCGAGCTCGCGATCACGTCGGCATCGGTGTCCGCAGAGCCCATCGTCACCCTGTTCTATGCCGCAGCCGGTAAACCGTTCCAGCTGCGCTGCGCCGCGGCTCCGGAGCCGGGCCCGCGACCCGGAAGAGAAAAGAACGATGACGAGATCCACCTCGGCCTCGTCGTGACACCGGCGCTCGACGCCGAGGGCGTCGAGAAGCTCCTCCGCGATCTCGAGCGCATGCTCGCGGAGCGCTACCCGGGGGTCAACTGGAAGATCACAGCGGTTCGCGAATCGCTGCTACCACCCGCTTGGGCGACGATCGGTTGGCCCCATCCGCCGCGTTACGCGCTGCCGGTGGCGGCCAGCTTGCCCATCGCCCGCGAGACGTCGCGCGTCAGCTTCGCCTTGACGATCGGGGCGATGCCCGGCGCCTTGCCGTTGAAGGTGATCGTCCAGTCCAGGTGCGACCCGTCGGCGCGGCTCGTGAACCGCAACACGCCTTCGTGGTCCTTGAGGATTCCGCCCTTCGTAATTCGATAGCGGATCAGCTCGCTTGTGACCACCTCGACGTTAGTCTCGACAAATCGCGGCAGCGGGCCGACGCGCATCTCCCGCGCCGAACCGGTCCCATTACGGGTGCCATCGGTGCCGTCGTTGAGGCGCCTGATCTTGGCGCCGAACACCGGCGCGAGGTTCTCGTGCTCCGCGAGATACTCGAACACCTGCTCGACCGGCTGGGGGAAGTCCTGGGTCACGTGCACGGTCTGCATCGCGTCACCCTACTCGCAGGCGAGGCGCGATCCGGTCGATGCCGACATCATCGCGATCGGAATGGCGACAATTCGGCAGTGTCTAGACGGTGCGGCTCAGGCGGCCCTCATCGGCGACCGCTCCCGTTGGGTAGAGAGGATTCGAGCGTCGTGGGGTGAGCTTGTGCGGCGCTGCTGGCGCAGTATTGTCGGTTCATGATCCGGGTCGGGATGGCTCCCGAACGGGTATGCAGTGCGAGCCGCGAGCGCCGCGACATACGCGGACGAGCGCCGTCCAGAAGGCGCACCGACACACGGAGGCGATCCTGACCATCGTCCGATACGAGTAGGAGGAACTGTGTCGAGAGTTGAGAGCATCGAGAGCTGGCGGGGACAGGATGTCTTGGACAGCGCGGGCGAAAAGGTCGGCCGTCTGGAGGAGGTGTTCTACGGCGCTGTCGGAGACGAGCCGGTGCTGATCTCGATCAAACACGGAATGCTCGGCCGCCAGGTCAAGCTGGCGCCGTTCTCTGACGCGGCGGTCAGCCGGGACTACATTCGGCTTCCCTTCACCGGCGAACAGCTCGGCGGGGCCCCGGACGTCACCGTCGGGGATGAGCTCACCGCCGAGCAGTCCGCCGCGGTGTATGCCCTGTTCGGAATGCCGCAGTCGAGCGGCCCGCTGGTTGGCGCGAGCCTGCGGGCGCGCCGGAACGACGAGGCCGAGCAGGCTCGGCGCCGCGCAGACGAGTTAGAGCTCACGGCCGCGGAGCGCAAGCGCGAGGCCGCGGCGGCGAGCCACCGGGCCGGCGCTGCATCCGAGGAAGCCCACGCTGCTCAGCGCGCCAGCGAGCAGGCCGACGCGTCCGCAACGCACCCTGGCGGCAGGACACAAGGCTCGGATTAGCAGGACGGGTTCGCCGTAGGCGCTCGCCCCGCAGCGACGAGAGCGGGTCTCGACCCCCGACCTCGGCTCGCTGGGCTTAGTTCGGTCTGAGGATCGCTCTTGTGAGAGCGTCGTTTAGCGTCTGTTCGGCTTGGTCCCAGGAGAGTTTGTGGGCGTGGACTAGCTCGTGCCAGGTGTCGTGGGTGGTGGCGGCGCTGAGCAGCGCGATCGCGTGATCGGGTGGCAGGTCGTGGCGCAGCCCGCCGAGCTCAGCGATCCGGTCGATGGTGAAGCGGGCGCCGTGGCGGTGGCGGCGTAGGCCTTCCGCGAGGACCTGCGCGACTTCCGGTTCTGAAGCCGCCGCGGCGATTAGTGCGCCGACGATGTCGCCGCAGCGCTCCTGTAGGTGGCGGGTCAGCCGGATCTGGGTGTGTAGTACGTCCTCGGGTGTGCTCCCAGTCGCGATTGCGGCGGCTGCTTCGGGAACGCCTGCTTCCTCGTCGATCAGCTCAAGCAGCGCCATCACGATTCCGCGCTTTGAGCCTAGTCGCGTGTAGATCGTCTGGACCGCGACGCTGGCCTCCTCGGCGATGTCGTTGACCGACGTCGCCGCGTATCCGCGCTCGGCGAACAACCGTCGCGCGGTCTGAAGGATGTCGGCGCGGGTCTGAAGCGCCATTCGTTCGCGGCGGTCGATTCGGGTTGAAGCCATGCCTTGACAGATTATAGATCCATGTACTAGAGTCTCATTCTAGCAACAGTAATCCCCTTCTTCCAGGAGGTTCCGATGGACGGCATCGCGGTTTGCACGCAGGCCCAGGTCGAGATGTTCGGTGGGGCGCGTCTCGAGCTCGTCGACGAGCTCACCACCCGGGACGTGATCGACCACGGCGCGCCGCCGAACGGCACGCACGGACGCGAAGCGCTCAAGGGCACGATCCGCTGGATTCACTCCGGTCTGGACGACGTTGCCTACGAGGTCAGGGACGCGTTCCAGAGCGATGACAAGGTCGTGATCCGCTGCACCAGCCGGGGCACCCACACGCGCGAATGGATGGGCCACCAGCCAACCGGCAAGTCCTTCGAGGCCGAGCACATCCACATCTACCGCCTCGAAGGCGACCGCATCGCTGAACACTGGGGAGCGCGAGATGACCTCGGCATGCTGCGTCAACTCGGGCACCTCCGATAGCGAGCACCCGGCTGGCCCCCGTGGCCCCGGCGGAAAGCCAGATCGAACTCGGGGGAACGCCCGCTTGTGGCAGCGTCGCAGCGCAGCGAGCCTGAATGACCCCCAGCCGACTATGTCGAACGGTCGCCGGGGAGTACGATCGCTCCTGATGGGCCGTGCACCGCGAGTGGTCTCGTGGGTGACAGTCGCCATCGTGGCGGCAGCGGTGGGCCTGCTGGCACCGGTCGCCAGATCCGACACCTCGGCCGGCGTCCGCTTTTCGCCGAGCACGTCGCTCGCGGGCGCGAAGCACGTCGTCTGGGGCTTTCGTCTTCAGGCGAGCGCTGCGATCCCCGCGAATGGGTCGCTGACGATCTCGCTGCCCGGCGCGAGCGTCTTCACCAACTCGAGCACGTACGCCGAAATGCTCGACGTGACGACCGGCACCGACGAGCTGCCGGGGACGGTCGTGGGCGCCTCTCAGATCACGGTGAGCCCGAGACACGCGATCGCGGCGGGGGATGTGATCGCCGTCGAGGTGGTCGACGTCGCGAACCCGCCCAGCGGCACCGCGTTCTCCTCGATCACTCTGTCCGAGGGCGGCGCGATCACCGGATCCGGTGTGTTTACTGCGAGCGCTCAGCCGGTCGGTGAGCTGACGTTCAGCCCAAGCACCACGGCCGGTGCCGCCACCGGTGTCACCTGGGGTCTTCGCTTCCGGCTGAGCTCGACGGGCCGGTTGCCGATTGGCGCGGAGATCGCGGTGACGGCGCCGACCGGCGGCACCTTCGGCGCACACCAATTCAGGATGATCGATCTGACCACCGCGACCGATCTCGGCGGGGGAAGCGCGACGCTCTCGGGCGGAGGCGCAACGGCAACGGTCAGCGTCCCGTCGGATGCGGCCAAGTTCAGCCTCCAGCCCGGCGATCTGATCGAGCTCGAGCTGTACGGTGCGACGAATCCGGCCGCCGGGGTTCCCTATTCGTCACTCGGCGTCAGCACGGACGCTGACACAACCGTCGCCCACCCCGGCTCCGGGGCGTTCACCAGCGCCCGGGCGGTGAGCGGGGTGAAGTTCACTGCGAGCACCGTGACGAGCGGCGCGAGCGCCAACTGGGGCGTGTCGTTCACGACGAGCTCGACCGGGCGCCTGGTCAACGGCGGCCAGATCGTCGTTGGCGCTCCGTCCGGAACCGGTTTTCCGACCGCCGCGTCCGACTACCAGGTGCTCGATCCGGCCACCGGCGCGAAGTTCTCAGTCGCCGGCGTGACGACCACCGCCACGACTGTCACGCTGGCCGTCGAGGGCTTCCCGAACCCGGACGTGATCCGGGCCGGCGACGCTGTCACGCTCGACGTCCAGGGCGTCACGAACCCGACCGGGGGCGTCTCGGCCGGCGCCGTCTCGATCGCGACGAGCTCTGACCCTTCGCCGGTGCGTGCCGCGGCTCCGGCGTCGTCACCGTCCGGTTCGGTAGCCGGCGTGAAGGTCTCGCAGACGACCCTCGCCGCCGGTGCGACCGGGGTCGTCTGGGGCGCCGAGTTCGCCACCAGCGCGGCCGGCGGGTTGGCGGCGAACTCCGGGACGATCACGCTCACCGCACCGGCCGGCACGTTCGCGGCCAGCCCATTCGTGATCTTGCAGGACCTGACCACGGGGAGTCTCTGCGCGGGAACGTGCCTTGCCGTCAGCGGCGGCGCACGCAGCTCCGTCAAGGTCACGCCGAGCTTCGCGATCGGGCCGGGCAACCTGGTCGCGCTCCAGGTGATCGGCAGCGTCAACCCGGCCGCCGGCACGGTCGCCGCCAACGCGATCGGCGTGTCGACCAGCTCGGACACGACGACCGCGCATCAGACCGCAGGGGTCGTGTTCAGCGCCGCCCAGCCGGCGATGGGCGTCAGTGTCCAGCCGAGCACGACCGCCGGCACCGCGACCCACACCGCCTGGACCGCTCTGTTCACCGCCAGCCCGACCGGCGGGATCGCCAACGACCGGCTCGAGCCGACCCAGATCCAGCTCGGCCTGCCGGCCGGGAGCGCGGTCGAGTCATCCCCTGACTTCGCCGTCTACGACCTGACAACCGGCACGTTCGAGGAATCCGGGGGCAGCGCGAGCACCGGGGCGACCAGCGCGCGCTTCTTCGTCCCGGCGGCGATCAGCCCCGGCGACCTGCTCGCGTTGGAGCTGATCGGGGTCGCCAACCCGGCCACGGGCAGCTATCCGGGGAGCGCCGTCACGGTCTCGACGAGTTCGGACACAGTGCCCGCGAGCCCATCGACCGCGCTCAGTTTCAGTGCGCCCAACCTGCCGACGACCGACATGCTGCTCGGCACCGATCCGGCCGGCTCGGCAAGCGATGACCGGTTGCTCGCCGAGCTCACGGCGAGCCCCACCGGCGAGCTCTCGAGCGACGTCGGCCGAATCGGGTCGGTGACCCTCACCGCTCCCGCTGGGACCCAGTTCTCGTCGGGAGGCTGTGTGCTGGCGCTGGATCTGACCACGGGCGACTACTTCCCGTGCTACGCGGGCACGACCAGCGGTTCCTCGGACACGTTCACGCCCGGGTTCCCGGTCGGCCCGGGCGATGTCGTGGAGTTCTCGATTGCGAGCGTGACCAACCCGGCAAGCGGGCTCGTGCCACCCACCCACTTTCACGTCAACACAAGCTCGGACGACGGCGCCCCGTCGGTCACCGGTGACACGTTCTCGGGGACGGAGGGCGCGGCCGCGACCGGGCCAGCGGTCACGATCGACGGATCCTGCCCGGCGACCGGCACGATTGGCTGGGGCGATGGGAGCCAGTCCGCCGCGACGATCGCGTGCCAGGGCCTGATCGCGACGCTGGGCGGCACCCACACATACGCCGAGTTCGGCTCGTACACGACGACCGCGAGCGCCGAGGACGGCTCGCACGGAACCGGCAGCGCGACGATCGCGGACGCCGCGCTCAGCGCCTCGCCGAAGACGGGCCTGACCGCCACCGCCGGCGCCTCGTTCAGCGGCACGGTCGCGACCTTCTCCGACGCCAACCCGAGCGGGCGCGTGAGCGACTACTCGGCATCGATCGACTGGGGGGACGGCACCACGTCGTCGGGGACGATCACCGCCTCGGGCTCGCAGCTGGCGGTCGCCGGCACGCACACCTACGCGGCCCCGAGGAATCCGGCGACGGTCGTGATCACGATCGACGACGCCGGCGGGAGCTCTACCTCGACGGTCGAGTCGGTGACCGTCAACGCGCCCGGGGCGCCGGCGGTGACGCTGATCCAGCCCGCGAACGGCGCGACGGTGACGAGCGCGCAGCCCACCTTCTCGGGGGGTGCCGGCACGGCGCCGGCAGACGCGCCGCAGATCACGGTCGAGATCTACGCGGGCGGAGCGGTCTCGAGCGTCCCCGTGCAGACGCTGACGACGACGGCCGGCGGCGGCGCGTGGTCGGTGACCGCGAGCGCCGCGCTCGCCAACGGCACCTACACCGCGCAGGCACAGCAGGCGACGACCACGGGCGTCATCGGCTACAGCCCGGCGAACGTCTTCCGTGTAAACGCGCCGGTGCCGCCACCACCGCCCAGCACAGGTCCCGGGAGCGGCGGCGGCCCCCCGCCCGGCTGCGCGACGACGGCGAGCTTCGGTCTGATCGCCGCGGTCGGATGCCTGCAGGCGGTCGTCGACCCGAGCCAGATCCCAGCCGCCGAGAAGCACGCGCTCTGCGCCACGCTCAAGCTCGATCCGAATCCGTGCAACGCCGCGCTGAAGAGCGACATCCAGAGCGGCCAGGACGACCCGCTGATCGCCCAGTCGATCGTCCGCGTCAACGGGCTCGACATCACCCCCGACAACGGCGGGGTGGTCCTGCTCGATCCGAAGGACAAGCTGGTGATCACCTCCCACTCGAGGTTCGAGATCCTTGGCGACCTGGTGACGCTGTTCGACGGCCCGCTCCAGCTTGACGGCGCAAGCGGCGGTGAGGTCAAGCCGCTCGAGGTGAGTCTCGATCAGCTGATCGCCGGGAGCAAGCTCGCTGCGAAGGCGCTCAACCTCGCCGGCTTCAGGCTCGGCGGCACGCTCGGGGTCAGGCTCGTCCAGGACGGCACGACGCTGAGCGCGGCGGTTCGGCTCCCGACCGTCTTCACGGCGATCGGCATCGGCGGCGCGATCTCGGCGTCGGTGAGCGCGACAGCGAACAACCAGGACGACATCCAGTTCAACGAGCTGTACTTCCGTGGTCCGAACGTCAACCTCGGCGGCTTCCAGCTGACGAACCTCGCGTTCTGTTACCAGAACCACGTCGCCGACGGCTTCTGCCAGCAGAAAACCGGCGTGGATTACGGGACCTCCGACCTGACGGCCTCATCGTGGAACGCGACGGCGAAGGCGGTGTTCGGGAATGTGACGATCAACGCTGCGCCGCCGCCGCCGATGAGTGGGCTCGGGTTCGTTGGCGGCAACTTCGACTTCGCCGGGGTCCAGGCGAGCTTCGCCGCTCCCGGTGTCCAGATCGCCTCGGGGGTCTTCCTCAACGAGATCGGCGGCTCGCTCCAGCTCCAGCCGGTGAGGGTCAGCGGGACCGTCGGGATCACGGCCGGAGACGTGGTGCGGATCAACGGCGCCGTGTTCGTCGTCGTCCCGGCAAGCGGCGAGCAGTACACGTTCACCGGCAACGAGCTCGGCAAGCTGATCAAGCCGCCGCTGGCACTGCCGAAGATCACCGTCGATCAGTTCGCGGTCGCGGCCGGCGGCTCGGTCGCGTTCAAGCTCCCCGTGCTCGGATACGTCCCACTCGCGGACGGCTACGTGATGTACGCGTATCCGAGCTACATCGCCGCGGGTGGCGGCTTCAACGTCACGCTCGGCAAGGGGGTACTCGTCTTCGACGGCGGGATTCAGGGTGCGGTCAACGTGCAGACCGGACAGTTCGACATCGAGGGCAACCTTGGGCTCCAGTTCACGCCGTTCAACTGGAACCTGCAGGCCGGGGCCGTCGTCTCCAACGTCGGGGTCGCGGCCTGCTTCAGCTCGGGGAGCAGCTCCTACGGTGTCGGCTACACCTGGGCCACCCAGGCGATCAATCCGATGCTCGGAACCTGCAACCTGACCGCCTACCAGGTCGCGGTGGCCCCGTCGGCTGCGCGGGACGCGGCTGCAGGCCTCAGGGTGCGGGTGCCGGGCAGGGTGCCGGACGAGATGATCAAGCTGATCGGGCGCGGCGGCGCCCCGGATGTGTCGATCGCAGGCCCAGGGGGGACGTTCGTGATCAAGCGCGCAGTGCAGCTGAACGCCACCTACATCGGGATCATCCGACCCCGTGCAGGGAACTACACGATCACCCCGAACCCGGGCTCGCCGGGGATCGCGGAGGTGCTCGACGCGCGCGGCTTCACCCCGACCCTCCACGCCCGCGTCTCCGGTCGGGGAACACACCGCCGCCTGGTATTCGCGTTGAACCGCCAGCCCGGGGAACGGGTGACCTTCCGCGAACGCGGACCTGGCGTCGACCACGTGATCGGGACGGCGCGAGCGAGCCGTGGGACCCTCAGCTTCACCAGCGCCCCGGGACCCGCCGGTATCCGGCAGATCGTCGCCACCGCGGCCGAGAACGGCACCCCCGTCATCCTGGCATCCGGCGCGCGGAACGCCGGCGAGATCGCCGTCGCGAGCTACCGCGCGGCGGGACCGCAGCGACTCGGACGCGTGCACCGGCTGCATGCGCGACGCGCCGGCCGCCGGCTACTGATCGGGTTCGACCGCGCGCGCGGGGCGCGCCGCTACGCGGCGGTAGTGGCGCTCCGCGACGGGCTGCGCACCGACTACGTCGTGACGCACGGCGCGCTGGCCGTGTCCGTGCCGACGGTCGGGCCGCTCGGCGGAACGGTCACCGTGGTCGCCCTCGGCGACGGTCTGAGGACGAGGACTGGACCGGCGAGTACGGTGGCGATCGAGGTCCCAGGGAGACACAAGCCGCCGCACCGACACAAGCCACCGCAACGGCACCACTGACCAGCCGAGGAAGCGGACCAGGGGTTGAAGGCGAGGCCGAGGCCCTGCGTCCGGTTACTAGCCGTCGGGAGCTACCGCGGCGGCGTGACCATGCTCGGGGTCACACGACCCACTGGAACGGCGTTCTCGTCGAGGGGGCACCGGAGTGAAACGCCATACAGAGCGTGCGGTCTGAGCGGGAGCCGCGCAGCGGGCGCGTCAGACGCTCCGCAGCCTACGCAAAACAGAGTACCTCGCAGCCTGGCCACTTGCGGATCTCGATCCTCATGATCTTGACGATCTGCCCGTCCCGCACATCGTCTTCGTAGCGGCGGAGCTCGAAGTCCACACCGTTCACATGGCGGAGGACTGCCTCTGTGTCGCTGAGTGGGACTTTGTGGCCCTGCGCCCGGAAGTAGGGCTCCCCGAAAAGTCGGTTGCGGGCGGAGAAGTACAACGTCCTGTCGCGTTGCGCCGGCCAATATTCCCTCGGATTGTAGTTCGTGATAATCAGCCCAACCGGGTTTGCATTGGGAATGATCGCTCGGTCCCCTTGGCCGATGATGTAGGTGTGGGTAATCGCCCCGCACGGGTCTTGCGTATTCCCGTCCTCATACTTGATGGACAGCGCGTTTACACAGACGTGCACCTGTATGGGCGTTTTGCTGCTGTTGCGGACCCCTACAGAGATATTTCTGACGATCGCGCTCGCCGACGCAGACATCGCCATCAAGACGAGACCGGCCGCGACCAACGCGGCCACCGCCGTGATGCGCAAACGCAGATAGTTCGAGATTCCTTCCATAGCTGCCCCCTTCGGACGCGCCCGGTACGCGGGAGACGCGTTCTGGCTTCTACGCCCCCGTTGGTTGTGCCAAATGCTCGACGGCGGGCCGACGGTAGCATCTTGTTGACCGCCGGTCAAGCAGCCGTGCAGCGTGTCGAGGGTGTGGTGAGGCTCCACCCTTGGTGGGCTTGCGTGCCGTACACGACGGATCTACGCTCGCCGCGGAAAGTCTGTTTAGCCATGGAACGGGGAGTGTTGGAGATGACTGCAAAGCGCTGGTGGGGCTCGATCGTGTCGATGCTGGCTGGCGTCTTGGTGCTCGCCGTTACGCCGTCGCTGGCGCAGGCGACCTCGATCAAGGAATTCAAGATCCCGTCCGGAGCGGACCCAGGCGCGGTCACGAACGGGGCGGATGGCAACGTGTGGTTCAGCGAGGACAACCCGATCGGGATCGGGCGAATCGGGCCGGACGGCACGATCAAGGAATTCCTAAAGACGAACATGCCCGGCTTTACCAGCACCGGCCACCCGGCCGACGTCACCCTTGGACCTGACGGCAATGTCTGGTTCACGGCCGTCGGCAGTCCCCCGAATGCGATCGGACGGATCACGCCGGCCGGTGTGGTCACGGAGTTCCTTGCGGACGGCCAGCCAGGTGACCTCCATCTGGGGAGCGCCCCGAGCAGCCTCACGGTCGGCCCTGACGGGAATCTGTGGTTCGCCGACAACACCAACCCGGACTCAATCGGGAAGATCACGCCGGCCGGCGTCGTGTCCGAATATCAGTTGACCGACAAGCTGAACAGCAACATCGAGGATCTCACGGTTGGTCCTGATGGGAACCTGTGGTTCACCGACCGAGGCAACACGAAGTCGATCGGCCGGATCACACCGAGCGGAACGATCACCGAGACCACCACGGGCCTTGACCAGATGACGAGCATGCCGAACGGGATCACCGTCGGCGGCGACGGGAGACTCTGGTTCACAGACGAGGGCACGCTTAACATGAGCGGTACCGGCGGAGTCGGAAGCGCCACCACGACCTCGACACCCACCCTTGCCGAGGCGACGACGAACATCCAAGCCGGCGGACGGCCGGACGCGGTCACCACCGGCCCGGACGGCACCGTCTGGTTCGAGGACAACCTTGGAGGCGCCCGTGCAATCGGCCGGGTCAGCTTGCCGAGCGGCACCGTCAAGGAGTTCAACCAGGGCCTCGGCACCGGTCTGATGGACGACATCACCGCCGGTCCCGACGGCAACATCTGGGTAGAGCAGTCGATGCCGGGCGGTATCGCTCGGATCACACCGGCGGGCAAGATCACCCAGTTCAGCACCGGCCTGCTGCCGAATGCCGGGGCCGATGGGGACGGCTTTACCACCGGGCCCGACGGTAACTTGTGGTTCAACGATCGCGGCGCCAAGGCGATCGGCAAGGTGTCGATGGAGTTGCCGCCGACGGCGACCACGGGTGCCGCCAGCTCGATTCAGAACATGAGCGCGACCGTCGCGGGATCGGTCAACTCGCGTGGTACGGACACCGCGGTGACATTCCAGTACGGCACGACGCCGGCGCTTGGGTCGACCGCGACCGCCGGCACCCTCAAGGCGAGCGGCGATGCTTCGAACGTCAGCGCGGCCCTCTCCCGGCTGACGCCGGGAACGCTGTACTACTACCGCGTCTCCGCCAACAACGGCTTCGGCACCATCAATGGGACGACGCAGACGTTCGCGACGATGGGTACGAAGCCCCCGCCGTCGACGCGCACGACCACGGCGACGATCGGCAACCAGCACCTCGTGCTGACGACGCCGGCGAACTGCGTGTCGAAGTCGAGCAACCTCCGCGAGGCGCTAACCGCGACCGCGCTGTCGCACGGCACGAAGCTCCACTTCACCGGCGCGGCCTTCTATCTCGACCGCGGCGTCCGCAAAACCCACAAGCGGATCCGGCACCTAGCGCACGGCCGTAAGAAGACGATCACCGTAGTCGTATACACCCCCAACGCGACCGCTCACCATCTGCCCGCCTCGCCGCACTTGGGGCTAAGCAGCCTGAAGTCAGGCCGGCACACGCTGAAGGCCCTCATGACCTACACGTCGACGACGACCAAGCACGGCCGCCACACGACCCAGCGTTTCTCCAAGACGATGCGCGTGACGTTCTCGGTCTGCTAGCGACCGACCTGACCGACGGTAGGCTCGGGCCCACGAGCGGGTTACTCCGCCTTCGGGACGCGGAGTCGACCGATCCCACGGAGGGAGGCGGCTCGCTTAGGCTTCCCCGGACGCCGGGCCGACCGGCCTAAATCCCCGCGAAGGGAGAAAAGCGAACATGTACGTCTCTGAGTTCACGTTGCACGCCAAGGCCGGCCACTTCGACGAGGTGGCGGACCTCTACTCGAACTTCGCCGCCGAGTTCCTGATCGGACATCCCGCGCTCCATACCGTGCTCGTGTTGGGCGACGCGGGCAGTGGCGTCGTACGCGGGATTGGCGTGTTCGACGACCGCCGGGACGCCGACGAGGTGAACAGCGATCCCCAGTTCGCCAGCTTCAACGACCGCATAGCGCCGCTGCTGGCCATCCCGTCGGAGCGGGTGGAGCTTCGGCTACTGCACAATTACACGCGCTGAGGTGTCCGCCGCGCCATCGTGCCCACCGCTGCCGACGGCGCGATTGGATTGCCACGCTCACGCCGGCGGGGTCGGGGACCCGCTCATCCGATCTGGATGATGGCTTGGCGCCGGGGATACGTTTGGCTTCTCGACATGTTGGGTGGTGATCAGGCCGCTCGTCTGAGGCGCGAGATCGACCTGAGCACCGCGGGATCGTCGAGTTGGAGGGCCGATTCGTGACAGACCAGACGGCCACTGGAGATGCTGGGGTCACGGGGTGGATCTCCGCGGAGCTGCAGCAGAACGTCGTTCAGCCGATTGCGGATTTCCAGAATCCGAGTCAGGAGTGGCGCCGGCTCTTCTCGGAGCTGCTGGGTACGTTCTTTCTGGTGCTGGTTGCCGCCGGCGGGGGAATGATGGGGGCCGCGTTCCCGAACACGATCAGTCGCACCGCGGCGGTGGTCGCGCCCGGGCTGCTGGTAATGGCAGTCATCATGTTCATGGGGAAGGTCTCGGGCGCTCATCTGAACCCCGCGGTCAGCATCGCGTTCGCGCTGCGCCGGGACTTTCCGTGGCGGCGGGTGCCCGGCTACATCGTCGTCCAGCTGATCGGCGCGACGCTCGCCGCGCTGGTCCTGCATGCGCTGATCAACGTGTCGGCCGTTCACGGTTCGAACTACGTCGCGTCCGGGTACAGCGCCGGCACCGGGTTCTGGATGGAACTGCTGCTGACCTTCGGATTAGTGAGCGTGATCCTCGGGACCGCTTCGGGCGCGCAGAACATCGGGATCATCGCCGCGTTGGCGGTCGGCGCGTACATCGCGCTGGCGGGGTTGTGGGGGAGCCCGATCTCGGGAGCGTCGATGAACCCAGCGCGCACCTTCGGCCCGGATCTCGTCGGCGGGAAGTTCACCAACTACTGGGTCTACGTCGCCGGCCCGATCGCGGGTGGCGCGCTAGCGGTCGCCATCGCGTTCGTGCTCCGCGGGGCCGGCGGCGGGCTGAGCGGCTCCGGCGCCGCCCAGGGCGCGCTGTTCACCAAGGCCGAAAAGGCCGACAAGCAGTAGCGCGCGGCGGGCGACCAGACCCAGGAACCCACGGCAGCCCCTGGGCACGGGTCCGATCACCCGGTGTCCGTGATGCTCGGCGGGTCCGCCGGAGACCCGGCCCTTGTTCGTCGGCGACCACCCCACGGTGTATCCCGGCTGGGCGCGGTCTCATCACGCCTTCACGATCGTGAACGTCAGCGTCCTCGTCGCAGTCTTGCCGTTCGCGGCGGTCACGGTGATGACAAGCGTGTAGCGCCCGATGGGGAGCTTCTTGTGCTTCGAGAGCCGGCCTTGGAAGCGCACCCTGTGCGCGCGCGGCGTGGCCGAGAATGACAGCTTCCCTCGGGTCACGCTGTGTCCATGTAGCCGCTGCTTGAATAAGAACCGCACCACGACCGGCTCGTTCACGGTCAAGCGGAAGGTCGTGCCCACTGGTGGGTTCGTGCTCGCAATGACGGGTAGCTTGCCGCCTTCACGCCACCGCCGGTGCGACTGGCCGACGCTCGTGAGCGTTGGTGGGGAGGCTGTCGTCGGCGGTACGGAGCCTGACGTCGGCGGTGGGGAGCCTGTCGTCGGCGGTGGTGGACCACTGCCCGTCACGTTGAACGCAGCGCTCATCTGCGAGGCCGAGCCGGCCTGATTGGTGGCCGTCACCTGGCAGGCGTAGGCACCGCTCGACGGGGCGGTGAAGGTGCTCGAAGTCGCGCCGACGATCTCGTCGCCGTGAAGCGTCCATCGGTACGAGTACGTGTGAGGGGTCCGGTACAGGAACCCGCTCAGCAGGTCCGGCGCCCAGGAGCCCTGTGAGCACGAGAGCTTCGATCCAGCGGTCGAGCCGCCGGTGACCTGCGGAGCGCCCGCCGCCAGCGGCGCCTCCAGCAGCGCCACGAAGTAGGGATTCGCGGCACTAGCTCCTGAGGTCGACAGGTCGTGCCCGTCGGCGGTGCCATCGAGGTTTGCCTCGGAGATCTTTTGGCCGACCTTGTCGGCCCAGTAGATCTTGTTGGCCGCCGGGTCGATCGCAACCCCAGCGGGAACGCTCAGCGCGCTCGCGCCCGTCGTGGAGAGATTTCGGCTGGCAGCACCGTCGAGGCCTGCGGAGGAAATGTGCCCGGGGTTCACGGCATCGGCCCAGTAGATCCTTCTCCCCACCGGGTCGATCGCTAGCCCAACCGGATTGTTCACCGGGCTTGCTGTGCCGGTGATCGTCAGATTCGCCCCGATGCCGGTGTTGTTGAGATCGGCGAACGAAATCGTGTTGTTGCCGGTGTTGGTCCAGAAGATCTTGTTGTCCGCGGGGTCGATCGCGATTCCCTGCGGGTCGTCGACCGTGGCGCCGCCGGTGGCAATGTCCTGAGGTTCCGTGCCGTCCAGGTTCGCCTCGGAGATCGACCCGGTTCCGTTCTGGCCGCCCTTCTCGTTGACCCAGAAGATCTTGTTGGCGGGGGGGTCGACCGCGATCGCGCCAGGAGCGTTGACCAGCGTGGGGTCGCTGACGGTCAGGTTGCTCCCGCCGGTGCCGTCGAGGCTGGCTTCCGAGATCGAGTTGGCGAGGGCGTTGACCCAATAGATCTTGTTGGCAGCGGAATCAACCGAGACCCCGTTCGGAAAGCTGACGGTCGCGCTGCCGGTGTTGACAGTGCTGCCGTTACCGGTGCCGTCGAGATTTGCCTCAGAGATCTTGCCCGCGCTGTTATCGCCCCAATAGATCGTGTTCGCATCCGGCGCCGACGCGCCCGACACCCCGGCCGGCAGCGCAAACAACGCCGCCGCAACCCCCGTCGCTAGAAGCGAAATCCGGTTTCGCATCCTCATCCTTCCTCGAGCTTGTCGTGATCCTGCGACGCGCCGATCGCGCACAGCTCGACCCCATCCACAAAGATACGCCCCTACTCCGAGCGGCGCGACGCGGCGGCGAAGGTGGCGGTGGTAGTAGCTCGGCCGACCGCCGTCACCCCGCCTTCTCCGCTCGTCGCTTGATGCCGAGCAGCATCTTCCGCTCCATCAGAAGCGAGGCGGGCTCCATCGGCAGCATCGCGATCCGTGCGGCGAGCGTTGGCAGCCGGAACCGGTTGCGGCTGATCAGCCGCGTCTTTTCGTCGTGCTCGACGAGCACGAAGCTCCAGACCCAGTTCCCGTCCTCGGATCGCCACGCGAGGACGCGCTCCGGCTCGAGCCGCTCGATTCGCATTCGGTTCGACCCGTATTCGATCGTGTCGCCCAGCTCGGGGTGCTGGAAGGCAGGCAGCACCGTGTCGGCGCTGTGCATGTTGAGACCGAGCAGATTCTCGATCCAGTCGTACGTATAGGCGCCTCCGCGTGGCGCCGGCCCCATCTGCGCGATCCACGGCCAGATGGCCGACGCCGGCGCATCGATCTCGATCGCTCGCGTAGCCACCCCGTCCGCCTGCTCGAGCAGCTCATCCCCGGGGAGCCGCGATGACGCCTCCGTCTCAGTCGCGCCCCAGCTCAGCACCGGGTCGCGGAGCCAGCGCCAGTACGCCGCACCAAGCGTGCCGAGCAGGAACAGGAGCCGCGTGCCTCGCATCGCTCCTAGCAGCTTCCCGCAAACCGCTCGACATCACCCGAACGTGGGGCGAGCACTCGGAAGTTGAGCGCCTATGAGCATCGGCTGATTGCTTTACGGTAGGTTCAGGACAGGTCGTATATGGGCCGCTGCTCGAGCTGATGGTCCCTGAGGCGCGCACGCGGCCACGTTCTTAGAGACCTCCGATGAAGCAATACCAGGACATCACCGACCCGTCCCTGGCCAAGGCGCTGGCGCATCCGCTGAGGACGAGGATCCTTGCGGCGCTCGATGACCGCACCGCGAGCCCGAGCGAGCTCGCGCAGGAATTCGAGGCGTCGCTCGGCGTCGTCAGCTACCACGTGCGACGCCTGCACGCGCTGCGCTTCTTGAAGCTCGTCAAGAGCGTGCCACGGCGGGGTGCCGTCGAGCACTACTACACCGCCGTCGCCAAGCCGCGGATCACGAGCAAGACCTGGGAGGAGACGCCGACGATCGTCAAGCAGGCGGCCGTAGGCGCCGCACTCCAAGAGGTGGGGCTTGCGGTCAACGAGGCGGCAGCTTCGGGCGGCTTCGAGCAGGCGCAGGCGCACCTCTCGCGCAACCCGGTCACCGTCGATCAGAAGGGCTTTGCTCAGATCGCCGGGGAGCTCGATGCGATGATGGACCGAGTCCAGAAGATCGAGGCGGAGAGCGCCAAGCGCCTCAAGGATGCGGATCCGCTCGAGCGCCAGAGCGCGACGGTCGTGCTGATGCTGTTCAACTCCCCGGCTTCGGACGATGGAGCCGGCACGCGCGCTCGGCCGCGATCGACGCGGCGCAAGCGCACGCCGGCCAGGTCTCGCTAGAAAGCCTCGCTCTCCCCGCCGGGTCGCGGGCGCGGTTGCTTCCAGCCGACCCCGCGCGCGTGAGCTCTGCGGGCTAGGCAGGAAGCCCGAGGCCGACCTTCGGAAACACATCGGCCATCTTCGCGCCGACGAGCTGGAGCGCCGATGCCGGCCGGATCAGCACCTTGAGCTCGGTGATCATGCCGCGATCGTCGAAGGTGAGCTTGTCGATCCCCTCGACATCCTTGCCCTCGACGGTCGTGGCGAACTCGAGCATCGCGACACGATCGCCAGGATCCTCGAGCTGATGGACGTACCGGAACGCGTCGTCGAGGCCGAGCACGCGCTCGGCCGCTCGTAGCACCTTCACCACCTGCTCGCGGCCCTCATACGGCTTGAACAGCACCGGGCTGCGGAACGTCGCATCCTCGCTGAACAGCTCTTCGGTGGCGTCCACGTCTCCGCGTTCGACTGCCGCCCGAAACCGGTCGGAGAGCATCCGGGTCAGCCGGCGCTCGCGACGTCGAGCCACCGGCTGAGCGCGTGGCGCCCGGTGTCGGTCAATCGTCCGTCGGTCCCGGTCCAATCCCGGACGTGCAGCTCGAGCGCGAGGCCGAGCGCGTCGGTCGGTCCCGGGCCCTCGCCGCGGGTGACGAGCGCGTTGGTGCCCGGCTCGAGGGTCCATCGCCCCGATTCGAGCGCGGCCAGCGCGAGTCCCTGCTCGTCGCTAGGCAGGTCCAGCGGATGCGGCGCGGCGCCGGCGAGGAGGTCAGAGCGCGAGGGCTCCCGGCGCGGCTCGCGCGCACGGTGGTTGGCGAGCTCATCGCCGAGGTTCTCGGTGTTGGCGCGCAGCCAGCCGCCGGCGATCTCGAGCCAGCTTCTTGCGGCGGACGCGTCGACGCCCATCGTGTCGGCGAGCTCGTTGAGGTCAACGTTGTCGACCGCCCGCTCGACGTACTGGCTGAGTTCGGCGGCGAGCATCCGGAGCTTTTCTTCGAAGCTGTCGCCGCCGGGTCCGTCACTCCACATGCACCAATGATGACACCTCGCCGGCCCGGCCGGCCATCGTGCCCTACGCGGAGGCTGCGCGGGTCAGCGGAACCGACTCACAATCCGGAAGGTCGAGCCGACGCGCGGCCGCGTCGCCGCGCGCAGCCAGCTGTTGGAGCGACGCGAGCCACGAGCGGAAGGCCGCGCTCAGATCGTTCGCGTTCGTGGCACCGGCGAGGGCCTGTCTGAGGTGGTTCGTTGCCGCCTGGGTCTGCGCGTCGACCTGGCGGGCCTCCGCCATCGTCGACACCGCCGAGGTCGGCGTCGCGAGCTGCTGCTGGCGCTGCGAGAACTCCCGCAGCAAGCCCTGCAGGCGGCGGAGGTATGCGTCGAGCGACTGCTTGACCGCCGGGAGTCCGACGCGGGCGATTCCCGCGTAGGTGATGTGGATGTAGCCGAGCCGCGCGATCGCCGCCCGCTTCTGGCGGCAGAGCGCCTGGGTCGCCGATGACCACGTCGCGGTCTGGGAGGCCTGCGAGCCCCCGGTCGTCTGCGAGGCCGTCGCGGTCCCCGAGGTCTGCGAGGCCGTGGTCTGCTGCGGCTTCGCCGCCGTCGACGTCGACGAGCCGCTGCCGCCGCAGCCACCGATCAGCAGGGCCAGCGCGACGCCTGCCAGACGGATACGAAGGCGCGCCGAGGCCGGCCACATGACGAGCGATCCCGGTGTCAGTCGGCGACCGGTCGCTCGGCCACGGCGTCGGACAGGATCTTCCCGAGACTGCCATCGCTCCGCATGCCTCGGATCAGCCCGTGGCCGCCCTTGGTCGTGCCGGGATGGCCATCGAGCTCCACGCCAGGAGCGTCCGCGAGTCGTTCCGCATGGAAGGCGTCCAGGCCGAACGCCGAGTCGTAGTGAATTACGCGCCGGCCTTCCTTTGCCGGGGGGTTGTTCTCGAGCACCGGACGAAGGTCCATCGGCTCGTCGCTGAGCAGTTTCAGATCACGCGCGCGGCGAAGCGCTCGGTCCCAACGCTTGTCGTTGGCGCCGCTCAGGTCTTCCGGCGTCAGCGTCGTCTGAGGCGAGAACGCGAGCACGAGATCCACATCGACAAGCGCGCCGAACAGCAGTGCGGCCCAGCCGCCCGCGGAGTTCCCGGCGAATACGACCTTGTTGGCCTCGGACAGCGCGATCGCCTCGCGGAGCTTCTCGGCGACCTCCCCTGGGCTGCTGGCGAAGCCGCGGACGCCGGCGTGATACCAGGCGCGATCGAGGTCCCTCAGGTACGCCTTCTTGACCGCCAGGTCCTGGGAAATGTTGAAGAACTCGAACGGCGGCATGCCCATGTGCCCGGGCAATCCGCCGAAAGCGACCAGCAGCGTCGACGACGGCGACTCGAGGTCGAATGCCGCGCCGACGTCCCGGTCGTTGGTGAGCTCGACGAACTGCTTGACCTGCTCCGGTACGTCTTCGTCACCGTTCAGAGTGAACTGGTAGCCGTTGTCCGGCGAGTCCTCGACGGCGGTCCCCGACCCTGAGCCCGACTCACCCAAAGGCCGAAGACGCTGCTCGACCGCCAGAAGTGCGCTCACCTGAGCACGAGCAAGCAGAAACTGCAGCTGCTCTGCCCGGTCCCCCCCGTCGGCCAGCACCTTGGCGCGCTTGAGCGAGTCCATCGCCACGTCCCGCGGCATCTTGCTGCCCTTCTTCTCGGACGGAAGCGCCATGCTCGCCGCGGCTTTGGCCTCCGCCCCGCTGACGGCCGGCGCTGGCTTCCTGGCGGCGCTCGCCTGGCGAGCCTTCGCAGCGGCGCTCTTCGCAGCGGCGCTCGCCTGCGGAGTCTTCGCGGCGCCGGTCGCCTGCGGAGTCTTCGCGGCGGCGCTCGCCTGCGGAGTCTTCGCGGCGCTCGGGGTCCGCTTTGGCGTCCCACCGGCGCCGTTCTGCTGGGCCTTCGGGGCGCCGGCGCCTGGCTTCTTCGACGGCTTTCTCTTGCTGGACTTGACCTTCTTCGGGCGGGACTTGTTGCGCTTGGGCCCGGCCGGCGCTTTCGGCTTGCTCCGAGAGCGCGAAGCTGGCTTCCTTCCGGAAGGCTTGGTCGCCTTGGTTCCGGAGGCTGAGCTCGCTTTCGATCCGGCGCCCGGGGTCGCCTTGGTTCCGGCGCCCGGGGTCGGCTTGGACGCGCTCGACGTCCCGCCCGCCGATCGTTGTTCAGATTCTGCTGGCACCGCGTGTTGGAACGTTAGACAGGGCCGATTCGAGACGTCAGACCATCGGGACAGTTGCGATCGGCCCCGAGATCGACTTCCGCGCCCTGGTCCGCGCGCGTTCCCGGCCCTCAGGAATGACGCGCTTGCGCAGATCATACTCGTATACGTAGTAATCGAGCTGCATCGTGTGGCGCGGTCGCTTGCTGTAGTGACGGGTGAAGCGGTGCTCGTCCGCGTGGATCTCGCGCTCCATCTCGCTCGGCTCCGGTGGGGCCCAATCTCCTCCCAGCCATCGGCCGGCGAGCTTCGACTGACACTCCGCAAAGGGGAAGATCGTCGGTATCGCCTGGCCGAACCCGATGAAGCAGAGGTCGTCGAGGCCCGGCTTGAACATCCGCTTGTACAGGGGCAGCACGTTTCCGGGCGCGGAGACGAACTCCTGGTCGAAAAACGGGAAGGTGATCTGGTATCCGGTCGCGTACACGATCGCGTCGACCGGCTCGACGCTGCCGTCGATGAACCGGACCCGA
The DNA here is from genome assembly GCA_963788565.1 of uncultured Solirubrobacterales bacterium. GTDB lineage: Bacteria > Actinomycetota > Thermoleophilia > Solirubrobacterales > Solirubrobacteraceae > Palsa-465. The sequence goes on from CAWBHJ010000011.1 coordinate 35,908, forward strand.
TCCCCGAGCAGCTCGGCGACGTTCGGCTTGGCGACCGCGTCGCCCGACCCGAGCCGTAGCAGCAGCTCGCTCGACACGGTCGGATGCGCCTCGAGGAAGTGGTGGTTCGGAGTCGGCAGCCCGAAATCCTCCATCCGACCCGACACCAGCCGGGGCAGGAACCGCGCGAGCCGCCGCTGGAGACCGAGCGGGAGCCGCGGGTTCGTCTTGAACACCTGGTCGGCCGGCCGCCCGAACACATACTTCGGCACCACCCAGGCCCCGCTGCGCGTGGAGATGAACACCCGCTCGGCGATCCCCTTGCGGGCGAGCTCGGACGTGATGTCGACCGCGCTGTTGCCGATTCCGACCACGAGCACGCGCTTGCCGGTCAGCTCGAGCGGATCTGCCGGATCGATGTAGTGGTGGGAATGGAGCGTCGGGCCGTCGAACTGGCCCGGGAAGTCGGGGTACGACGGATCCCAGTGGTGCCCGTTACAGACCAGCACCGCGTCGAACTGATGCTCGGATCCGTCCGAGCTCGTGATCCGCCAGCCACCCCCGTCCAGGCGCTCGGCACGCTCGACGGCGGTGTTGAAGCGGATCCGGTCACGCAGCCCGAACCGGTCCGCGTACTCGCCCAGGAACTGCTTGATCTCGGTGTGGTGCGGAAAGTCCGGGTACCGCGCGTCCATCGGGAAGTCGGCGAAGCTGATCGCGTTCTTCGAGGTGTCGATGTGCAGCGAGCGGTACGCCGACGACCGTCCGTTGGGGTTGCGGAAATACCAGTTGCCGCCGATGTCGTCCGAGGCCTCGAAGCAGGTATGCGGGATGTTCCAGTCGCCCAGCGACTTGACCGCCGTCAGCCCGCTGACGCCAGCCCCGATCACGCACGTGTTCGGCTGCTCGAACACCCAGACGTAGTGTATGGATCGGCTGGGAGTCGTTCAGGAACCGGCGCGCCTGCGCTAGACGTGGCTCGACATCAGGCTCGCGCGCGAGCGTTGTCCGGGCTCGGAGCTACGGTCAGCCCGCGATGAGGTGGCCCAAGCGCATCCCGGTCCGCTTTGTCGTCGCGGTCTACTTCAGCGTGGGTCAGGTGTACGTGTGGTGGCAGTACGCGATCGTGACGCCCGGGCACACGCGGACCCCGGCCGAGGTGATCGCCCCGACGGTCCTGGAGATCGTCACCGCGCTGGTGATCGCCGGCTACGTGATCCTCGAGTACCGGTCGCTCGTCTGGGTGATGCTCGCGACGCTGAACGCGATCGTGCTCCTGATCGTCGACTTCGCCACCTGGTATGTCTCGACCGGCACGGCGACGAATTGGGCCCCGGAGCTGACGCGCTTCGACGGGCTCGCCGTGGCACTCGGAACGTTTACGACGGCGGGGGCTCCGGGGATCGTCCCGCGCTCCGAGCTGGCGCGCCACATCGTGACCACGCAGCTTGTTGTCGACATCGTCGCCGTGATCGTCCTGTTCGGGCTGTTCGTAGGCAGGATCTCGAGCCGGGCGGGCAGGACCGCGGCGAACTCAGGGATGCTCCGGCCAGCGAAGCCCGCCACCACGCAGGCGGGACAGGACTAGGACCGCATATGCCGAACCGCCGTCTGCGGGCCCCGTCGCACGGCGTCTTGACGCGCCGTTAGGATTCGCGCCGGGGCATGGCAACCGTTCTCTACCGGCTGGGTGGCTGGACCTTCGATCACCGGCGCGCGGTCGTATTGATATGGGTCGGGGTGCTGATCGCGCTGGGCGCGCTCGCGGCCGCGCTCGGTGGCAAGGTCAGCAACACGTTCACCGTTCCCGGGACCGAGAGCCAGAACGCCCTCAACCTGCTGAACAAGGAGTTCCCGGGGACCGGCGGTGCGACCGCGCGGATCGTGTTCGCGGCGCCTGCCGGCCATAGGCTCACCGAGCCTCAATACCGGTCGGTGATCCTGCCGACGATCCGTGCGGCGCAGCAGGTGCCGCAGACGGTGGGCGGCGCGCAGGCGTTCCGGCAGAGCTTCCAGATCTCAAAGAATCGCCGGATCGCGTTCGCGGACCTCCAGTTCGCCGTCCCCGTGGACAAGGTCTCGAACTCGACGAAGGCGGCATTGGAGAAGGTCGCGGCACCGGCGCGCCACGCCGGGCTGGTGGTCGCCTACTCCGGGGGCGTCGTCACGACCCACTCGAGCGGGGAGGGAATCGGGGAGATCATCGGGCTGGTTGTGGCGTTGATCGTGCTCGCGATCGTGTTCGGAAGGTTCCTGCCCGCGACGCTTCCGCTGATCACGGCGATCGTCGGCGTCAGCGCCGGGTTGCTGCTGATCAACATCTTCGCCAGCGTCGTCGACGTGTCGGCGACCACGCCGACGCTGGCCTCGATGCTCGGGCTCGCGGTCGGGATCGACTACGCCCTGTTCATCGTGTCGCGGCACCGACAACACCTCGCAGAGGGGCTGGAGCCGCGCGAGGCGGCGGCACGCGCGGTGGCGACCGCCGGCGGCTCGGTCGCGTTCGCCGGGACGACGGTCGTGATCGCGCTGCTCGGGTTGCTCGTCGTCGGGATCCCGTTCCTGAGCGTGATGGGCCTCGGCTCCGCAGCCACGATCGTGGTTGCGGTGCTGATCGCGCTGACCCTGGCGCCCGCGCTGCTCGGCTTCTGCGGCGCCCGATTGAAGAAGGGCAAGAACGTCGATCAGCGGACCTCGATGGGTCACCGGTGGGCCGAGTTCGTGGTCCGTCATCGCATCATCGCGGCGCTGGGCGTGGTCGTGATCTGCCTCGCGGTGGCGATCCCGGCGCTTCACATCCGCCTGGGGCTGCCCGACGACGGGACCAAGAACAAGGACACGACCGAACGGAAGGCATACGACCTGCTGACCCAGGGATTCGGGGCCGGCTACAACGGGCCGCTGCTGCTGGTGATCAGCGGCAATCGCCAGACTCCGCAGCTCGAGCAGCTCGGGTCGCAGCTCGAGACCGCGACCCAGGGGCTCAAGAACGTCGCGCAGGTCTCGCCGCCGATCCCGAACCAGGACGGAAGCGTCGTGATCGTCCAGGTCACGCCGAAGACAAGCCCGCAATCGGAGGCCACCAAGACCCTCGTTCAGGACATTCGCGCCAGGGCCGCGCCGCTGAGCAAGTCCGGCATCAGCGTGCTCGTGACGGGGACGACCGCGATCAACATCGACACCGCGGACAAGCTGGCGCAGGCCTTGCCGGTGTTCCTGCCTCTGATCGTGATCCTCGCCCTGATCGTGCTGCTGCTCGCGTTCCGCTCGGTGCTCGTGCCGATCAAGGCCGTGCTCGGATTCCTGTTAACGATCGCGGCGGCGTTCGGCTTCGTGACCTGGATCTTCCAGGACGGGCACCTCAACAGCCTGCTCGGCGTTCCGGCCACGTCTCCCGTGACGAGCTTCCTGCCGATCATCATGATCGCGATCCTGTTCGGGCTGGCGATGGACTACGAGGTATTCCTCGTCTCCCGGATGAAGGAGAGCTACCTGCGCACCAAGGAAGCCGTCCCATCCGTGGTCGAGGGCTTCTCCGCGGCGTCTCGGGTCGTGACGGCGGCCGCGATCATCATGTTCTCGGTGTTCGCGAGCTTCGTGACAAGCGACGATCTGGTCGTGAAGTCGTTCGGCGCGGTGCTCGCATTCGGCGTGATCGTCGACGCCTTCCTGGTGAGGATGACGCTCGTGCCCGCCGTCCTCGCGATGCTCAAGGACCGCGCCTGGACCTTGCCCGGCTGGCTCGACCGCCACGTGCCGGACCTCGACGTCGAGGGCGAGCATCTGATCGAGCAGCTCGAGCGCGAACAGCCGCGTCCGGCCGGGGAAGCCCCCGCCGAGCCGGCCCCCGCCGGCTAATCGGGCAGCAGCGGAACCCACGGCCCGGGATCGCGGCCGACGAGCGTCCCGCGCGTGATCGCGCCTGAGCCGAACCGGTTCCGGATCTCATCGAGCGTCTCGTCGAGCTCGCGGATCCGCTCGAACGGCAGACGCAGCTGGATCCCGCCCTGGTCCGACAGGTTCGTGAGCGCGACCCCGATCAGCGTCAGCCCGCGGCTCGAGATCGCCGGCATCGACAGCGTCAGCAGACCCGTCGCGAGCGCCAGAATCGTGTCCGTCTGCGCGGTCGCGTCGAGCATCGTCGAGGACCGGGTCGCGCGCGAGTAGTCGGCGAATCGGAGGCGCAGCACCACCGTCCGGCACACCCGTCTCGCGATGCGCATCCGGCGGGTGACGCGGTCGACCAGGATCATCAGCACCGCGTCCAGCTCTTCGCGAGGCCTCGGCCTGCGTCCGAGTGCGCGCTGGGCGCCGATCGACCGGCGGCGCGCGCGCGTCCGCACCGGACGTGGGTCACGGTTGTGCGCTAGCGCGTGTAGGTGACGGCCGGCGGCGCGACCGAGCATCGCGACGAGCGCCGCCTGCTCGAGCTCGGCGACCTGCCCGACGGTCTCGATCCCGCGCGAGCGGAGCTTTGAAGACGTCACCTTGCCGACGCCCCACAGCCGCTCGACCGGCAGCGGGTGCAGGAACTCGAGCTCGGACTCGGGCGCGACGACCAGCAGGCCGTCGGGCTTGGACACCGCGCTGGCGACCTTCGCCAGGTATTTGGTCCGCGCCACGCCGACGCTGATCGGGAGGCCGACCTCGTCGCGGACCTCGCGCCGCAGCCTCGCGGCGATCGTCGCCGGGGTGCCCGAGATCCGTTCGAGCCCGCGGACGTCGAGAAACGCCTCGTCGATCGACAGCGCCTCGACTACCGGCGCCGCGCGCTCGAACACGCGGAACACCGCCTTGCTCGCGTCGCTGTACGCCGACATGCGCGGCGGGACGACCGCCGCGTTCGGGCACAGCCGCCGCGCCTGCGAGCCGCCCATCGCGGTCTTCACGCCGTACGCCTTGGCCTCGTAGCTCGCGGCGAGCACGACGCCCGCGCCGACGATCACCGGACGGCCGCGAAGCCTGGGATGGTCACGCTGCTCGACCGACGCGTAGAACGAATCGAGGTCGGCGTGGAGGATCGCGGCGATCTCGTACACGAACATATGTTCGCGTACGTGCCGGACGCCTACGGGCTAGCCGCGAGCGCGTCCAGGTAGGTGCCGTACCCGCTGCCGCTGCTCCAGCCCCTGAGCCCGGTCGCCTCCTCGATCGACGTGCCCTCATTCCACTCGTTGAAGGTCGTGATCAGCTGCCAGGTCGCGCTCGAGGCGACCATGTCGGCGACGTTCTGCTTCCAATCCTTGGGATCGCGCGGGAGACAGAGGTTCGGGTAGGTGCTGTCCGAGCCGAGGCAGGCCGGTGAGCGGTCGTAATACGGATAGAAGCCGGGGGAGATCGTGAACGAGGAGTCGCCGGTGAAGGCGTTGCCCCCGGTCGACGCTGTGCCGATCTCCCGATGCTCGAGACCGTCGTAGTAGTGCCACGAGTCCGGCTGGATCGGGCACAGCGACCACCCGGGGACGATGCTGATCGACAGGTAGGCGCCGATCCCGATGTTCGCCCGCTCCCACTTCGAGACCACGCTGCATCCCTCCCGCGCATAGCTCGCGTACACGAACACGACCATCCTGCCGTTGACCTTGAGGAAGCCAGGGTCGTGGGAATAGCGCCGGCGGACGTACAGCAGGTCCTTATGGATCCGGTACGCGCTCGGCTCGCTCGACTGCTCGAGCTCGTAGTAGAGCGACCACTTGAACGGCGTCCCACGAGTGGCGGCGAGCAGCGCGGGCATCGCCCGGTCCTCGCGGCTCCCCGGGCCCCACCAGGAGGCGATCCCGGCCGTTATGCGGCCGTAGAGCATCGCGCGGACCTGATCGGAGATCACCGCCGAGCTCGTGGAGCTGTACTGGCCGAGGTTCGGCGAGTACTTCGTGCACGGCGGAGTGCCGCACGACGTCCAGTGGGTGGGGTACCACGGATAGAAGAAGGCGGCGCGGATCGGCCCCAACCCCGCGGCTCGGGCCGGGGCTCCCGCCAGCAGCGAGAGGCAGAGGGCGAGCAGGCACGCAGCCACCAGCGACCCGAGCGGTCGCCTGACGCCGGTCCTCCCGCTGAGGCGCACGCGCAACAGGGCGCGGGTGTTCTAGCAGAACACCCGCGCCCCGCGTTGTGCGGTCCTACGACGACGGAATCGGGGAATCGGTGCCTGCTCCCGCGCAGTACCCGGTCCCCTCGTTTGCCGCGTTACTCCACAGCGACTGGACCGCGAAGCGGGCGCCGGCGTTGCCCTTGATGTTCCCTAGCGCGCCCGGAATCGGCTCGGGCGGGCCGGTGGCGGTGAGCAGGTTCTCGCCTACCCAGGCGCACTTGTCGCCGTTCTCGTTGGCGTCAAGCGTGTCGTACCAGCCGCCGAGGTGGGTGCCGGCTGAGCCGACGACGTCCTCGGCGCCCGGGTCGGTCACGGTCTCCTCGATCTCGTGTCCGGTCACGATCGAAAAGCCGTCGAGCTTGCCGCGGGCATCGGTGTTGACGGCGTTCTCGCCGCAGACGTTCGCTCCGCCCGAGTTGATCGCGAGCTGGTAGGGGATGTTGCTGTATGCGATCCCCTTCTGCTCATGGCTGTAGGCGTTTGACTCGACACCGGGGTACATGTAGTCGTGGAACGCGCAGTAGCCCTGTGAGAGCGCGTTGGGATCGCTGAGTCCGGGCGGCTGGACGATCACGATGTTCGAGTTCGCGAGGTCCGTGATGCCGAAGTGCGCGACCGCGGCCTGGGCCTCCTTGCCGAGCACGGTGAGCGTGTTCGTCGGGCCGGCGGCGTTGCTCATCGACGACTTCGGAAGCGTGTTCCCGTTGCTGTCGTCGACCCAGATCCCGGCGAGCTGCTCGCCGGGGTTCTTGATGAACTGCTGGGTCCCCGACGCGCTCGTCTGGTAGTACTGGCTCTGCACGCCGGCCCAGTTGGTACCGCCCATCTGCTGGACGAAGTCAGCCACGTACTTGCCGGCGCCATCGGGATCGCATCGGAGCGTCCCCCGGAACGACGCCTCGGCGAGCTTTTCGGCCGCGCACTTGGTGCCCTTGGGCCAGGCTCCATTCTCGCCCCAGCCCCAGTACACGAGGTACTCCTTGGGCGTCACCTGGACGCGCCCGCCGTAGTACGCCATGTTCCCGGGGAACGGAAGCGTCGTCGCCGGGGTCTCGGGCAGCGGGGTGCACGATTGGGACGGGTACTGCGGGCAGGGCGGCGGCGGAGGATTGATCGCCCGCGCCGCGCGCTGCTGCGAGATCTCCTTGGCGAGCGTAGGCATGAAGATCGGATGCGCCAGCGCGCTCGCTGCCGCCACGAGCGTGATTGCGACGGTGAGGGCCGCGGTTCCCGCAACCGTCCGAAGATGCTTAGTCAAACTGACTCCCGTTGTCCTTGATGGGATCGCCCGGCGCTCGCCGGGCGCCTACACCCAGACAACGCACGGGCGGACTGAAACTGGCGGTCTACGGGTATTCGGTTGCCATGGAGGCGCCGTCTTCGAGACCGGCTGTACGCAACCCCGTGCTGCACTACCTGATGATCGTCAAGGCCGCCAGGGAGTTCGGCCTGTCTGAGGCCGAGATCGAGGCCGTAGCGGGGCGGTTCGACCCGCTACGACCCCGATGCAGGGAGCTCGCCGACGCGCTCGCCGATCTGATCCTCGCTCGGCGACGGGCCTGAACTAGTGCACCGTCCGGTAATTAGGGCACATGTATCGCGGTCCCGGATGACCGCCATGCTGCGTCCTCGAAACCTCGCGCAGCGTTGCTGCGCGACGGTTTCTGCGTCCTTGCCTGGCGGCCCCCGGAACTCGCGCTCCATGCACCCCAATCACCGGACGGCACACGGCGTCCCCCCGGGCGGGATCAGCCGCCGGCGCCGGCCGAGGGCCGGATGTTCTGGTTCAGATGGAACAGGTTGTCCGGGTCGTGCTCGTCCTTCAGGGCGACCAGACGGGCGTACTTCTCCGGCCCATACGTCGAGCGCACCCGTTCGTCGCCTCCGTCGGAGGTGAAGTTCAGGTAGACGCCCGAGGTCGTGTGCGGGGCGAGGTCTTCTGAGAGACCCTTGGCCCACGCGACGTGGCGGTCGGCCGTCGCCTGGTCGGGCTCCATCCACAGGGCCAGCGCGTGGTAGCACCACGGCACGTCGCGGCGGCCGAGCGCGGTCTCATCGTCGTCGACCTCGGCGACCGCGCCGCCGAGCGGCTCGAGCAGGAGCTGCACCAGCGGTCCGGGCCGGCGGGCGCCGTGGTCGGCGAGCCGGCTGATCGCCTCGTCGGTGAGCTCCGGGAGGAACTCCGCCTTCATGTACCCACGGGTGCCGTGCGGGCCGCCGGCGTCGAGCATCGACTGCAGCGCCGTGTACGGCATCGGCTGGACCATGTCCATCACCGGCTGCATGACCTCCCTGATCGGAGCGACGACGCGCTCGCCCTCCGCGTGATCGCCCGTCCAGCAGATGATCGCGCCGAGAATCGGCTTGAAGTGCATCTCCGGGGGCACGAACGGCTCGGGAGGAGCGCTGATGAACGCCAATCCGGCGCCGAGATCCGCGGGAGCATCGCGCATGTACTCGCGCATGAACCGAAGCGTCGCCTCTGCGCGGTCCGGCAGCGCGACCAGCATCCCGCCGTAGATGATCGGACCGACCTGGTGCAGGCGGTATTCGAACATCGTCACGATCCCGAAGTTGCCGCCGCCGCCGCGCAGCCCCCAGAACAGCTCGGGATTCTCATCGGCGCTCGCTCGCACGATTCGTCCGTCGGCTGTCACGAGCTCGACCGAGATCAGGCTGTCCGCGGTCAGGCCGCACTTGCGCTCGAGCCATCCGCTGCCGCTGCCGAGCGTCAGCCCGGCGATCCCGGTGGTGGAGAACCGTCCGCCCGTCACCGCCAGCCCGTACTCCTGGGTCGCGGCGTCGAACTGGGCCCAGGTCATGCCCGCCTGGGCGCGAGCGATCCGCGCGTCGGGATTGATCTCGATCGCGTTCATCTGCGATAGATCGACGACGATCCCGTCGTCGCAGCTCCCGTGTCCGACGGCCGAGTGCCCGCCGCCGCGGACGGCGAGCTCGAGCCCGGTCTCGCGCGCGAAGTTCACCGCCGCGACCACGTCGTCGACGCTCCGGCACCGCGCGACCAGCGCCGGCCGCCGGTCGAACAAACCGTTCCAGACCATCCTGGCTTCGTCGTAGCCCTCGTCCCCGGGCTGCAGCAGCACCCCGCTGAAGCGTGGCGAAAGATCCTCAACTGCCCCTGCGAGTACCGTGCGCTCCATACGCCCCTCCTTCGATAGAGATCACCGGCCTGACCCCATGACCAGCCCAGGCGATTCTGGTGATCGGCCGACCGGGTGTCAAGGCCAGCGGACGTGACCAGGATCGAGCTGCCGGGCCAGGACCTGACCGGACTCCGCGCCGACAATCCGGGGCCGTTCACGCTGTCAGGGACGAACTCGTGGGTCGTCGGACGCGCCCCTTCCTGGCTGATCGATCCGGGCCCGGCGCTGCCCGCTCACATCGACGAGCTGGCCGACGAGATCTCCCGTCGGGGAGGGCTCGCCGGTATCGCCCTGACCCACGATCACGCCGATCACGCCGATGCCGTCGGAGCGATCCGCGAGCGCTTCCCGTCCGCGGTACTTGCAGGCGCGCGGGGGGCGGTCGACATGCGGTTGCGGAGCGGCGACCGCTTCGGTCCGTTCGAGGCGATCGAGACTCCCGGCCACGCTCCGGACCACCTGTCGTTCATCTCCGGGCCGGTCGCGTTCACCGGAGACGCGGTGCTCGGCGAGGGCAGCGTGTTCGTGTACCCGTACCCGGGGGCGCTGGCCGCGTACCTCGACGGGCTCGCGCGGCTTCGGCAGCGCGAGCTCGAGCTCTTGCTCCCAGGCCACGGTCCGCCGGTCGACGAGCCGGCGGCGAAGCTCGAGCAGTACGTTTCGCATCGGCTCGAGCGCGAGCGCCGGCTGCTCGCCGCCCTCGACGCCGGAAAGCGGTCGGTCGACGAGCTGCTCGACGACGTCTGGGACGACGCTCCGCCCGCGCTTCGCCCGGCCGCCGCGTGGACGCTCGCGTCGCACCTGGACAAGCTTGAGGCGGAGGGAAGGCTGCCGGACGGCGTCGAACGCCCTAGTGCACCTCAGCTCAGGCAGTAGCCGCGGCCAGCCTTCGCCGCGCGAGCTCCATCGCGGCGGTCAGCGGCGTCGCGCTCATCGACTCGGCGTCGTCGAAGATCCGCCCGAGCGTGCCGGCGATGCCGCGGACGCGCCGGCGAGCGGCGGCGGCGTGGTATCCGCCGAGCTCCTCGGCAATGTTGATCAGGCCGCCTGCATTGACGACGAAATCGGGGGCCCACAGGATCCCCTTCGCGGCCAGCACGTCTGCGACCCGGTCGTCGGCGAGCTGGTTGTTCGCTGCGCCGGCGATGATCCGGCACCGCAGGCGCGGCAGCACCTGCTCGTCGAACAGAGCCCCGAGCGCGCACGGCGCGAGGATCTCGACGTCGGCCTCGGCGGCCCGTTCGGGCGCGATCCAGCGCGCGCCGAGCTGCTCGGCGAGCCGTCGCCGGCCGGGCTGGACATCCGAGACCGTCAGCTTCGCGCCGGCGCGGTCCAGGCGCCTCGCGAGCCGCGAGCCGACATGACCGAGCCCGATCACGCACACGCTCCGGTCCCGCAGCGACCCGCTCGAGAACACCCGCTCGCAGCAGGCCCGGATCGCGTACTCGACCCCGAGCGCAGTCAACGGGCTCGGGTCGCCCGAGCCGCCACGGCTCCTCGCCAAACCGACGACGTGCTCGGTGCGCTCGGCGATCACCGCCATGTCCCGGCTCGAGGTGCCGACGTCCTCGGCGGTGATGTACCGGCCGTGGAGGGCCTCGACCGTGTCGGCGAAATCGAGCAGCGCCGCGTGGCGCCGATCCGAGGCCAGCGGTCCGTGCGCCGGCGTCATGATCACGCCCTTGCCGCCCCCCAGCGGCAGGTCTGCGACCGCAGCCTTGTACGTCATCGACCGCGACAGGCGCAGCGCGTCGCGAAATGCCTCTCGGGAGTCGTCGTACGCCCACATCCGGCAGCCGCCCAGGGCTGGCCCGCGCACCGTGGAGTGGACCGCCGCGAACGTGAACAGCCCCGAGCGGCGGCCACGCCGCACCACCACTTCTTCGTGATCGAGCTTCTCCGGGTAGCGGTCGATCGTCCTACTTCGACGAACTCGACGTTGTGGATCCCGACTGGCTCGTGCCGGTCGTGCTGCTCGTGCCTGTCGTGGTCCCCGATGAGCCGCCGCCCGTGCCGGTCGTCGTCCCGGTTGTCCCGGTGTTGGAGCCGCCGCTGTTAGTCGTGTTGGTGGTGTTCGTGGTTCCGCCCGTCTGGGAGCCGGTGTTCGATCCGGTCGACGTGCTGCCGCTCGTGGGATCCGTGCCGGTCGTCGTGGACGTGACTCCGGCGCCTGGATCGGTGGTCGAGTCCGCGCCGATCGACGACGGCGTGGTCGTGGTCTCGGCCGGCGGCGTCGCGCCCGAGGTCGTCGTACCCGAGGCGACCGGGGTACTCACGGACGGCGTCGAGGACGCGGGCGTCGTCGGGGGCACGGGCGTCGAGGCGTTGCTGGAGTTCATCGCGGCCTGCTCATCCGGAGGCGCGATCGGTCGCGGAGTCCGGTGGGCCGGCTTGTGCTTCGGCCTGGTCGGCGCGGTCGCCTGCGACACCGCGGCAACGGCCGCCTCCTTCGACTGCGCCAGCAGCGAGACGCCGACCGCCACGACCGCTGCTTCTTGGTTGTCGAGCGCCTGGGCGCTCGAAGCGGCCGCCGAGATGCCCATCGATGCGGCAGTGTTAGCGACTGCGACATGCGGGGCGCGCTTCGGCTGGGCCTGCGGGCCGGAGATGACCACCGCCCCGCCGGCGGTCGCGACCGCCGCCGCCAGCAGCGTCGCCACGTGGCCGGAGCCGACCACGAGCGCGCCCGAGGCGAGCACACCGCCGCCACTCGCCGCGCCGCCGGCTGCCACGACGCCGCCGCCGGCCGTCGCGCCGCTGGTCGCGGTCGCGCCGCCGCCCGCTCCGCCCGAGATCCCGAGCGTCTTCGCGAGGAATGCGATCGGACCGAGCGGCGCGAGCGCTGCGAGCCGGCGATTGACGGCGCGCAGTTCGCGCCTGAAGCTTCTGCACCCCGAGCAGTCGCGCATGTGACGCTTGGCCGTCGCGTTGGGACGGACGCCGCGGTCGTGGGCGCCGACCAGCTCCTCGCGGATGTCGCAGCACGCTGTGTCGCGGGCCTCGGCGGCCTGGGCGAGGGCGATCCTCGCCCGCACGAGCAGCGACTTGACGGCGGGCACCGAGGTGCCCAGCGTGCACGCGAGCTCGTTGTAGGACATGCCGCCCATCTCCCGCATCAGCAGTGCCGAGCGCTGCTGGTCGGGAAGGCGGCGGACGTCGACGATCAGCCGGCGGAGCGACTCGCGTCCCTCGGCCTCGGCGACGGGGTCGTGGATCGTCCGGCCGGTGAGCTGAAGCACCTCGGGAGCCGGTGGCATTGGCCGGCGAAGCTCGTCGATGCAGCGGTTGTGGGCGACGCGGAACAGCCACGCCCGCAGTGCGAGCTCACGGTTGCTCGACCGAAGGCCAGAGTACGCACGCACGAACACGTCTTGAAGCGCATCCTCGGCGTCCTGGCCCCGCGGAAGCATCTGCCGCGCGTACGCGAGGAGCCGCTTCTCGTAGCGGTCGTGGATGACGCGGAACGCCTCGTCGTGTCCGGCCCGGAACAACGCGACCAACTGCTCGTCCGATCGCAGTCGCAGCAGCGGAGTCCCGATCGCGATCCGGTGACGCGCGAGCCCTGCCGGTGCTTGGAGTGTCGAGGCTTCCACGCGATGTCCCCTTACTTCACCTTAACGGAGGCCGCGGGGGAAAGTTCTCTTTGCGCAAGAGAATTCTCTCAGCGGTCAGGATAACGACACCATGACATGTTTGACCTCGGTGTAGTCCTCGAGCGCGTAGGCGCTCAGATCCTTGCCGTAGCCGGATTGCTTGAACCCGCCGTGCGGCATCTCCGACGCGAGCGGGATGTGGTCGTTGACCCAGACGCAGCCGAACCGCAGCGCGTTTGACACGCGCATCGCGCGGCCGACGTCACGGGTCCAGACCGAGGACGCCAGCCCGTACGGGGTGCCGTTCGCCCACGCGATCGCCTCGGCCTCGTCGGAGAACGCCTGGACGGTGATCACGGGCCCGAAGATCTCGCGCTGGATCATCTCGTCGTCCTGCCTCAGGCCGGCGACGACGGTCGGCTCGAGGAAGTACCCGGGCTGGTCGGGCTCGCGGCCGCCGACCGCGATCTCGGCGTGGTCCGGTCGGCGCTCGAGGAAGCCCGTGACGCGCTCGCGCTGGCGCGCGGAGTTGAGCGGGCCCAGAGTGGTGTCGGGCGAGCGGGTGTCGCCGAGCACGAGCCCGTTGGCCTGCTCGACCAGGCCAGCGACGAAATCGTCGTGGACCCTCGCGCTCGCGAGCACGCGAGTCGCGGCGGTGCAGTCCTGGCCTGCGTTGTAGTAACCGGTGCCGGCGATCGTCTCGAGCGCCGTCTCCATGTCGACGTCGTCGAACACGACCACGGGCGCCTTGCCACCGAGCTCGAGGTGCACCCGCTTCAGCGAGTCGGCCGCTGCGCGCGCGATCCACTTGCCGGTGTCGACCGAGCCGGTGAGCGACACCATGTCGACCTCGTCGTGGGTGACGAGCGCCTGCCCGGCGGGATCGCCGTGACCGGTGATCACGTTCAGCACCCCGGCGGGGAGGATCTCGGCCGCGTACTCCGCCAGCTTCAGCGTCGTCAGCGGCGTCGTCTCAGCCGGCTTCAGGACGATCGTGTTACCGGTCGCGAGCGCGGGGCCGATCTTCCAGACCGCCATCATCACCGGGTAGTTCCACGGGGTGATCTGGCCGATTACGCCGATCGGCTCACGGCGGATCATCGAGGTGTAGCCGCTCACGTACTCGCCCGCGGCGCGGCCCTCGAGCGTTCGCGCGGCCCCCGCGAAGAACCGCAGGTTGTCGACCATGAACGGGATCTCGTCCCCGCGGAAGGCTTCGATTGGCTTGCCGGCGTTGTCGGACTCGAGCTCGGACAGCTCGTCCGCGTGCTCTTCGATCGCGTCGGCCAGCTTCAGCAGCGCGAGCGCACGCTCGCCGGGGGTCTGCGCAGCCCACTCGGGAAATGCATTGCGTGCCGCCTTGACCGCGCGGTCGACGTCCTCGGCGCCCGACAGCGGGGCCTCGGCGATCGTCTCGCCGGTGGCGGGATTGACGACCGGCTCGGTCTCGCCCTCTGCGGGGTCGACGAACTGGCCGTTGATGAAGTTCTGGAGCGTCGCTGTAGTTGACATCGCGGTCAAACCTACCACCGGCGCCGTGGTCGGATTGGAGCGCGGCGGTACTCTCGGGGGTCCATGACGGACCCTGCCTCTGGCATCGCCATCCCAGTGGCGTTTGGCGCGGGGCTGATCTCGTTCCTCTCACCGTGTGTACTGCCGCTCGTTCCGGGCTATATCTCGGCCGTGGCCGGCGTGACGCCGGACGAGGTCCGCGCCCGACGCGTGATCGGCCCAGCCCTCCTGTTCGTCGCCACCTTCTCGGTGATCTTCATCGCGCTCGGCCTACTCGGACAGCAGGCGCTGCGCGGGGCGCTCACCGGCCCTGCGGCATTGAAGATATCCGGGGGAATCATCATCGCGATGGGGGTCCTGTTCGTGATCGCCCCATTCGTCCCGCGGTTCTCCCGCGAATGGCACGTCGACGCACTGATGCAGCGTGCGGGCAAGGGCGGGCCGATCGTGACCGGTGCCGCGTTCGCGGTGGCGTGGACCCCCTGCACGGGGCCGACTCTCGGGGCGATCATCACCGCTGCGGGCGCCTCAAATTCGGCCGCCCATGGTGCGTTCCTGCTTACCGTCTACTGCGCCGGGCTGGCGGTGCCGTTCCTGCTCACTGCACTCGCGTTCGGCTCGATGACCTCGGCGCTGGCGGTCGTCCGTCGCCATTACGCGATCGTGATCGGCGCGGGCGGTGTGGTCCTGATCGGGATGGGCGTGTTGATCTGGACGGGCGAGTTCACTCAGCTGAACATCACCATCAGCCATTGGCTGCAAGGCCTGGGCCTCCCGAATCTGAATTCGGACACTTAGGGGGTCGCCACCCCCGATCAGGACTTAGGTCACCCTAATCCACAAGCTGGTAGGCTGACGCTGGAGGCGCCCTATTAGGGCCGCCTAAGCCCCTCCCAGGCCCTAGCCCACAAGCCCCGACAGACACTTGTCCTTCGCCGAAACAGTCGCCCTCGGAGCCCTCGCGGGATTCACGATCTTCCTGGGGCTGCCGGTCGGGCGGTTGCAGCTGCTGGGGGACCGCAGCCGGGTCGCGCTGGCGATGTTTGCGGTCGGGATCCTCGCGTTCATCTTCGTCGACGTGATGTCGCACGGGCTCGAGATCGTCAACCATCAGCTCGACCTGGTGAAGGGTCACCGGGGCTCCTTCGGCCATCTGATCTGGCTGGTGCTGCTGCTGGGCGGTGGTTTCGTCGCGGGCTGCGCCGGGCTGGCGGTGCTCGAGCGGCGGATCCGCCCCGCCGGGGCGCGAACGCCGCCGATCGCCGGCGGCGCCGGGCCGGCGGCGATCACCGCGACCCACGCCGATGGGCTCGAGCTCGACGCGGCGCGTCGCCGGGCGCTGCGGCGAGGCCTGACGATCGCGGCCGCGATCGGGGTGCACAACTTCGCCGAGGGGCTCGCGATCGGCGTCTCGGCCAGGGCCGGCGCGATCAGCCTCGCGACCGTCCTGATCATCGGGTTCGCGCTCCACAACGCGACCGAGGGCTTCGGGATCATCGGCCCGCTCGGCGACGTGAAGCCATCGTGGAAGTGGCTCGGGCTCGCCGGATTGATCGGCGGCGGGCCGACGTTCCTCGGCTCGATCCTCGGCTACGCCGTCACCAGCGAACCGCTCGAGCTCGTCTTCTACGCGCTCGCCGGCGGCGCGATCCTTTACGTGATCGGCGAGGTCTGGAACGCGATGCGGCGCCACGGTCACCGGGAGCTCGCGCTGCTGATGCTGTCGGCGGGGTTCATGGTCGGGGTGCTGACCGACCTGGTCGTCGCGTACGGCGGGGGTTGATACCTAGCGATACTAGGTATATGCTTCGGCCGCGATGAAGGCCGAGGCATTGAAGGGACATCTCGACGCGCTGATCCTCGCCGTGCTCGCGCCCGAGCCGCTCCACGGGTACGCGATCATCGCCGAGCTCAAACGCAGGAGCGCGGGCGCGCTGGCGCTGCCCGAGGGCACCGTGTACCCGGCGCTGCATCGGCTCGAGCGCTCCGGGCTGCTCGCGAGCGAGTGGTCGGACGGCGGCCGTAGGCGCCGCGTGTACCAGCTGACGCCGCGCGGGCGCCGTGCGCTCGGCGAGCGCCGCGGCGAGTGGCGGGAGTTCGTGGCCGTGATCGACGCGGTGCTCGCGTGAGCAGGTCGTACGTCCAAACGCTGTCCGACGAACTGCGGGCCGTCGGCATCCGCGGGCGCCAGGCGCAGCGGATCACCGCCGAGATCGCCGACCATCTCGCGCTCGATCCCGACGCCGACCTCGGCTCGCCGCGGGCCCTCGCGCACCAGTTCGCGGACGAGCTCGGAACGGTTCGTGCGCGCCGCGCCGCTGCGGCCGCGTTCGGGGCGCTGGCGCTCGCCGGCACGGTCGTGGCGGCGGCGTTCCTGGCCTCGATCGGCGCCGGCGTCAGGTGGCCGGGGCTGCACCCCCGCTCTCAAGCACTCACCGACGCCGCCGTGTTGGCGGTCGTCGTCGGCGCACAGGTCGCGTTCGTCGCGGGCGTGCTCGCCGGCGTGCGGGCGCTGCGCTTGCGCGACCGGCTCGTGATCCCGCGGGCCGAGGCGCGGATCGTCGTCCGCCGCACCGCGGTCGCGCTTGCGGCGGGACTGCTGACGATGGCGGGGATCGCCGTGGCCGCCGTCGAGCTGCGACACGGCGTCCCCGGCTGGATCACGACCCTCGTGCTCACGGGCGCGGGTGCCGGAGCGGTCGGGCTGGTCGTGGTCGCGCCGTCGGCGCTCGCGGCCGCGCGCGTGCAGCCGGTCGCCGGCGGGCAGAGCGGCGATCTGTTCGACGACCTCGGCCCGCTCGTACCGAAGCCGCTCCGAGGCCGGCCGTGGACGCTGGCGGTGTGCGTCGCGGCGGCCGTGGCGATCGTGATCGCGGCCGCCGGCGTGCTCCAGTCGGATCCATACGACGGCGCGCTGCGCGGGGTCGCGGATGCGATCGCGTGCCTGACGGGCTTCGCCCTGCTCGGGCGCTATCTCGGGCTGCAAGCCTGATCGCGGACAACCGCACCGCGCGCGGATAGGCTGTCCGGCCACCGTGAGCCCGACGATTCCGCTGCCACCGCACGACGCGCCGCTGGCGGGCGGGTCGCCGTTCCCCCCGATCGCCGACTACGCGTTCCTGTCCGACTGCCACACCTCTGCGCTGGTCGCGCCCGACGGGAGCATCGAGTGGATGTGCCTGCCGCGGTTCGACTCGCCGAGCGTGTTCGGGGCGCTGCTCGACCGGCTGGCGGGGTCGTTCCGCGTCGGACCGTACGGGCTCGTCGTACCGCTGTCGGTGCGCTACGTCCCGGGCACGATGATCGTCGAGACGACCTGGATGACCCCGTCCGGGTGGCTGGTCGTCTACGACGCGATGACGATCGGTCCCTGGCACCACGGACACTCGGACGAGACCTCGCACACGCGTCCGCCGACCGACCAGGACGCCGACCACATGCTGGTGCGGATGATCGAGTGCACCCAGGGCCACGTGCAGGTCGAGGCTGTATGCGAGCCGATGTTCGACTACGGGCGCACCCCGGCGCAGTGGGAGATGCACGGCGAGGACTGGGGAGCGGCGGAGGCCACCGACGGCCACGCGAAGCTGCGGATCCAGTCGGACCTTCGCCTCGGGATCGAAGGCAGCCGCGTGCGCGCGCGCCACACGATGAACGAGGGCGAGCGCCGGTACGTGGCGCTCGGCTGGGCGCACGGGCTTGAGTGCCCGACGAGCACGGACGACGCATACGCCCGGATCCAGGCGACGTCCCATTACTGGCGCGACTGGCTCGCGGGCGGGCGGTTCCCCGACCACCGCTGGCGGACCCACCTCCAGCGCGCGGCGCTGACGCTCAAGGGGCTCACATTCGCCCCGACCGGCGCGACCGTCGCCGCCGCGACGACGTCGCTCCCGGAGACGGTGGGCGGAGAGCGTAACTGGGACTACCGGTACTGCTGGATGCGCGACGCCACGTTCACGCTGTGGGGGCTGCACGCGCTCGGGCTCGACTGGGAGGCTGACGACTTCATGCAGTTTGTCGCGGACCTCGAGCGCGACGCCGACGGCGCCCTGCAGATCATGTACGGGCTCGGCGGCGAGCGCGACCTGGTCGAGATCGAGCTCGAGCACATGACCGGTTACGAGGAGTCGACGCCGGTGCGGATCGGCAACGGTGCCTACAAGCAGCACCAGAACGACGTGTACGGCTCCGTGCTCGACTCGGTCTACCTGCACACGAAGATGGGCGGCCACATCCCGCAGCGGCTGTGGGGGGTGATCGAGGACCAGGTCCGGTGCGCGATCAACGTCTGGCGCGACCCGGACCAGGGGATCTGGGAGGCGCGCGGCGAGCCCAAGCACTACGTCTCTTCAAAGCTGATGTGCTGGGTCGCGCTCGACCGGGGCGCACGGCTGGCGGAGCTCGAAGGCGATCGCAAGCTCGCGGAGGAGTGGCAGGGCGTCGCCGACGAGATCCGCGCCGACATCCTCGAGCACGGGATCTCCGACCGCGGCGTCTTCCGCCAGCACTACGAGACCGACGCGCTCGACGCCTCGACGCTGCTGGTACCGATCGTGCGCTTCCTGCCGCCCGACGACGATCGCGTCCGCGGCACCGTGCTCGCGATCGCCGACGAGCTCCAGGAGAACGGGTTCGTCCTCCGCTACAAGGTCGACGAGACCGACGACGGCCTCGACGGCGCGGAGGGGACGTTCCTGATCTGCTCGTTCTGGCTGGTGAGCGCGCTCAGCGAGATCGGCGAGACCGCGAGGGCCGCGTCGCTGTGCGAGCGGCTGCTGCAGCACGGCTCCTCGCTAGGGCTGTATGCGGAGGAGCTCGACGGCGAGACCGGTCGTCACCTCGGTAACTACCCGCAGGCGTTCACCCACCTGGCGCTGATCAACGCCGTGATTCACGTCATCTCCCACGAGGAGTCCGAGGCCGAGGGGGCCGTGGCGCGATTCAGAGCAGGCCCTGTGAGCGTGCCGCCGAGACCGTCTCGCTGAGCGTCTCGAGCGCCTCGTGTCGTGGGCGCCAGCCGAGCTCGCGTCGCGCCTTGCCGGTGTCCATCAGCACCGGCACGCGCAGGCTCTCGATCCACTGCGCCTGGGCTGGGACCATCGGCATCCGGGCGATCAGCTCGGCGACGCCGTCAAGCGCGCCCTCGGGAACCGGGACGCTGTACCAGCCGAGCTCGGTCGCAAGGTCGGTCATCGTCAGCTCACCGGGCCCGGCGAGGTTGTAGACGCCGGGCTTGCCCTGTCCGAGAACCGCGGCCCGGAGCGCGTCGGCGACGTCGTCGTGGTGGACGAGCTGGAACTCCACTCCGGGATCGGGGAGGACGGGCTTCAGCGCCGGGATCCGGTCCAGCGCCTGGCCGACGACGCCGGCCACGCCGGTTCCCCGCAGGAGCTCACGCGCCTGCACGTACGGGATCATCCGGATCATCGCCAGCGCGTCGGGGCCGGCGACGATGCACGGCCGGAACACGTACGCCTCGGTCTCGGAGCCGGCCAGCTCCGCCGTCAGCGCCTGCTCGAGCCCAGCCTTCTGGCGGGAGTAGTAGTGGCGGTCGGTGCCGCGCGGCGGCACCTCCTCGGTCAGCATCGGCGGGTTGTCGGCGTGGAACCCGTACGCCGCCACCGACGACGCATACACGAGCCGCTTCACGCCCCCCTCGACGGTCGCCTCGAACACGTTGCGAGATCCGTCGAGGTTGATCTTCTCGGTCTCCTTCAGCCCGCCGACGATCAGGAACGCGAGATGGACGACGACGTCGGCGCCCGCGACGAGCTCGTCGATCGCCGCCCGGTCGAGCACGTCGCCCTGGCGGTACTCGGTTCTCGTCAGTCCGTGCGCGGCCGGGTCAAACGGGCGCCGGGCCATCGCCAGGATCCGCCCGACGCGGTCCGAGCGCTCGAGGCTTCGGAGCAGCGATCTGCCGATGTCGCCGGTCGGGCCGGTGACGGCCACGGTCAGGCTCGCTGCCTCGGTGGTGCCGGACGGTCCCGTCTGCGCCATTCAGCTGCGCCGCGCGAGCTCGCGCTTGGCGGTCCGGTGGAAGCGGCGCGCCTTCCCCGCGTTCTCACGCAGCAACGCCAGTCGCGATTTCGGCGCCTCGAATCCGCCGACCAGCTTGCGCGGCACCAGCGCCCAGCCGTCGTCGGCGGGTACGAGGTCCCCGCGGACCTGGAAGTTCTGTTGCCAGGTGAACTGCGGGTTGTGCAGATGGGCGGTGACGCACGCGAGCCCCGGCTGAAGGGGGACTCCCGCCGGCGCACCCTCGATCCGGATCAGCCGAGCGGCCGCGTCGGCACGGACCGGCACCCGCACCGAGAACGGGAAGCCATCGGGACAGACGATCGACAGGACCGCCGTCGGGTAGGTGGTTCCGAGCTCCTCGACCCGCGCCGACCACGGGTTCGCGCCGCCGCTGGGATCCGCGTGGAACCGCTCCTCCTCCTCGGAGTGCCCCGATCGGACCTCCTCCATGTGCGCGTCGTAGAGCTCCGGCTCGGCCGAGGCGTCGCCGTGCGGCCAGACGTAGACGCGCTCGGGCCGGACCCGGATGTATATGCGCGTGAAGTACCAGGAGAAGAACCGCTGGACCGGCTCCGGGGGCATCTGCTTCGCGATCGCGGGCAGCTTGTCCGCGGACTCGCGCGCGTACCTGGCGCGGTTGGCCTCCAGATCGGCATCGTCGATCTCCGCGGACCCCTGCACCAGCACCATCGGCGGCTCACGCAAGTCGCTTCCGGTCGGGTCGGAGAACAGCATCGAGACAAGCGGATTGGCGCCGGCGTCGTTGGCCTTCTTCGGATATCCGAGCCCGGTCGTCACCTCGATGCACGGACCGCCCGGCGCGTAGTACGGCGTCACCGGCCAGGTGATCGGCTGCCCGGATCCGTCGACCGTCGTCACCTCGGTCGTGATGAACCGCGCGAACACCGACTGGACCTCGGGTGGGAGCGACGCCGTCACGAGTGGGCAGCCTACTCGTCGTACCCGGGCTCGCCGGGGAGCAGCACGCGGGCCTGCTCGCCCGACATGATCACGCGCGGCTCGACCGGCCGGATCTCGCGATTGCGCGCGTACTCGAGCAGCTCCTCGGCGCTCGCGAACACCGACAGCTGCTCGAGGTGCTTGATCGTCGGAAACACGAGCAGCAGCTCGCCGTCGGCCGCCGCGCTCAGTGCCGCCGCGGGCTCATACCAGCGTGCATCGACGACCTCGCCGCCGTCGACCCGCGGCGCGGCGCCCTCCGGCAGCGGCGCGAGGAAGAACCACGTGTCGAACCGGATCTTCACCTGCGGCGGCGTGATCCACCTCGAGAACGGGACAAGCCGTTCCGGCGACGAGAGCGTGATCCCCGCCTCCTCCGCGACCTCGCGGACCGCGGCGGCGCGCAGCGCGCCCTCGCCCTGCCCTTCGTCGCGATCGACTGCGCCGCCGGGAAACACCCACGCGCCGCCCATGAACCGGGCCTCCGGGTTGCGCTTGACGAGCAGCACCTCGAGCCCGTCCGCGGCGCCCCGCAGCACGATCACCGTCGCGGCGGCCCGGGGCACCGTCACCTCGCCTGGGTTCAGCTCCTCTCCGGGGCCGGGACGGTCGATCGCCACGTGGTGACCCTACCCGCCGGAGGTGGCCGACGCGGCAGATTCCACAGGATTCGAGCGGCCGCCCTGGTGCTCGGCGCGACGCCATTCCGAGCGCAGACCACTACATTTGGGCCGCGTGAAGTGGATGTGCGAGTCATGCGGGTTCATCTACGACCCCGCCGAGGGCGACCCCGACGGAGGGATCCCGCCCGGCACCGCGTTCGAGGACATTCCCGAGACATGGTTCTGTCCCGTGTGCGGCGCACGAAAGCAGGACTTCACCCCGTTCGAGGAGTTACGCTCCCTGCTCCCGCTCGTGAAGCGTCCAATCGCAGTGCTCGGCTGCCTGGCTGCCGCGCTCGGCGCGGCCGCGTGCGGCGGTAGCTCGCACACCTCGACGACGACCACGACGGCGACCGTCGCGCCCGGCCCGCCCCAGCGCTCGCACCTGGTCGGGATCCACAAGATCCAGCACGTGGTCGTGATCATGCAGGAGAACCGGTCGTTCGACTCCTACTTCGGCACGTACCCGGGCGCCGACGGGATCCGGATGCGCCACGGCCGGCCCACGGTCTGCCTGCCAGATCCCTTGACCCGGCGCTGCGTGCGACCGTTCCACGACCGCGCCGATCGCAACCTCGGAGGCCCACACAGCCAGGACAACGCGCTGGCCGACATCAACGGCGGCAAGATGAACGGGTTCGTCGTGCAGCAGTCGACGGCGCGCGCCGGCTGCGAGCAGCTGTTCAACCCGGCGTGCGGCCGGGGCGGCTCCCAGGGACGGCCCGACGTGATGGGCTATCACGACGGCGCCGACATCCCGAACTACTGGGCGTACGCGAAGCACTTCGTGCTCCAGGACCACATGTTCCAGTCGGACGCGTCGTGGAGCCTGCCCTCGCACCTGTACATGGTCTCCGAGTGGTCGGCGCGGTGCCGCGTCGCGAACGTCCCGGCGAGCTGCCACAACAACGACCAGTCCCCGGGCGACCCGCCCGACTTCCAGGAGCACAACCTCGGGATCGACACCCCACGCATTCCCACCTACGCGTGGACCGACCTCACCTACCTGCTCCACAACGCCGGTGTCAGCTGGGGCTACTACGTGTTCAAGGGGACCGAACCGGACTGCGAAGACGACGCGGCGCTGTCGTGCAAGCCCGTCAGCCAGGGACCGTCGACGCCGGGCATCTGGAACCCGCTGCCGTACTTCACCACGGTTCAGCAGGACAAGCAGCTCTCGAACATCCAATCGCTCCAGAACTTCTTCACCCAGGCCAAGGAGGGGAAGCTGCCCGCCGTCTCGTGGATCGACCCGAACGGCACCGTCTCCGAGCACCCGCCCGCGCTGGTCAGCGTCGGCCAGAGCTACGTCACCGGCGTCATCAACGCGATCATGCGCAGCCCCCAGTGGAGCAGCACCGCGATCTTTCTCGCGTGGGATGACTGGGGCGGGTTCTACGACCACGTGAAACCGCCGCGCGTGGATCAGAACGGCTACGGGCTGCGAGTGCCGGGGCTCGTGATCAGCCCGTACGCCCGCACCGGGTACATCGACCACCGCACGCTCAGTTTCGACGCGTACGTGAAGTTCATCGAGGACGACTTCCTCGGCGGCGCGCGGCTCGACCCCGCGACCGACGGCCGCCCAGACCCCCGCCCCGACGTCCGCGAGACCAAGCCGCAGCTC
The DNA here is from genome assembly GCA_963788565.1 of uncultured Solirubrobacterales bacterium. Taxonomy (GTDB): domain Bacteria; phylum Actinomycetota; class Thermoleophilia; order Solirubrobacterales; family Solirubrobacteraceae; genus Palsa-465. The sequence continues at coordinate 59,520 of CAWBHJ010000011.1, forward strand.
GCGAACATCGCGCGGGACTTCGACTTCAAGCAGGCCCCCCGGCCGCCGATGATCCTGCCGATCAAGCCGCGGACGGACCTGATCGCGCCGCGCCCGACGGTGAGCCCGGGTACGCCGGGTCCGGTGAGGAGGCTCGTGATCAGGTCGATCTCCCGCTACCTCGGGCTGACGCCGCGCCGGCTGCGCGCGGAGCTCGCGTCGGGCGTGACGCTCCGGGCGCTCGCCAGGTCGCGGGGCAAGACGATCGCGGGGCTCAGGCAGGCGGTCAACCGCGACCTCCGGGCCCAGGTAGCTCAGCTCGTGCGGTAATCGCTCGCGCGCTCCTTGTCGGTGGCTTAGGCTAACCGGCAACCGATATATGACTGGTGAGACGCAGCCCGGCGGCAGGCGTCCCGCGCCCGGTGAGCTCGCGCTGGTCCAGGCGTTCATCAACAGCCACTACGACCTGGAGCTCGAGCACGGGGCGGACCTGTTCGCCACCCCCGAGACGCTCGGCGCGTGGCTCCGCCGTCGGGGGCTGCTTGCGGCCGGCGAGTCGGTCGGCCTCGGCGATGCGCGGCGTGCGGTCGCCGTCCGGGAGGCGCTGCGCAAGGTCGCCCAAACGAACGGGGAACAGGACCAAGGGGGGCTCGAGACCGCCCTGGTCGCGCTCGAGGAGGCCGGCGGCGGCTACGAGGTCGAGGTCCGATTCGGCGAACGCGGGCCGCGGCTGGTCCCGGCCGGCCGGGGGAGCGTCGACCGGGCGATCGCGGCCGTGCTGGCGATCACCGCCCGCGCGATGATCGACGGGAGCTGGGAGCGGCTCAAGGTGTGCCCCGGCGAGGACTGCGGCTGGGCTTTCTATGACACCTCTCGCAACCAGTCGAGCCGCTGGTGCTCGATGGCGGTGTGCGGAGGCCGCTCCAAGGCACGCACCCACTACCACAGGCATCGAGGAGCGAGCGGCTGATGCGGGCGACGCTGGCTCCACTGCGGCTCGTCGCGGCGCGCGTCCGGCGCCGACCGGGGCTGTGGCTGTGGCCGGCGCTGGGGATCACGCTGGCGACCGCGTTCGCGGCGGCGGTCGCGGTCGAGGGGGTGCTCGCCGGCGACCGGGCCGCCCGCGGCGTCCTCGACCGCCTCGCGCCCGCCGAGCGGGTCGTTCGCGTGACCTGGCAGGGGCCGCTGAGGGCGGCGCAGGCGCGTCGGGTCGCGGCGGCGCTCCGCCGGCTACCGATCGGGGCCCGGACCCGGGTCCTCGTGATGGATCCCGTGCGCCTGCGCGGCGTGGTCGTCCGACCGGCCGCGATCGCACCACTCGACCGGTGGCTGGCGGGCCGCGGCGCCGCGCCCGGACCGTGCCGCGCCGACCGCTGCCCGATGTTGCTCGCCGGACCGGGTCATGTGCCGGCCGAGCTGACGGCACCCGGAGTCCGGATCCAGGTGACCGGGCCGGCGCCGATCAACTCCGCGGTGCCGCTCGGGTTCGTCCCTGCCGGAAGCGCGAGCCCGCCCGTGCTGCTGACCTCGGACGTCGCCGGCCTGAACGCCCTTCCCGGCCTCGGCGGCATCTACCGAACGAGCACCACCCTGGCGCCGCTGCGCACCGGCGAGGAGCGCAGCTGGCAGCTGGCCGGGCTCGAAGGAGTGCTCGCACGGTCGCAGGCAGCGGTCGGCCAGATCGGCACGCAGTTCAGCCTCAGCGGTCCGTTCGCCGGACTCGACGCTGCGCGAGCCCAGGCGCGAGCCGCTCCTCGCCGCCTGCTGCTCGCCGGCGGCGCCGCGATCTCGGTGCTCGCGCTGTTCGTCGTGCTGATCGGCGGCGCGCTCCGGCGAGACCAGCTCGAGGAGCTCGCGCGGCTGCGTAACGCCGGGGCGCGGGCCGGTCAGTCGGCGGTGTTCGTCGTGGCCGAGTGCGCCTGGGTCTCGGCGACCGGGCTGCTCGCCGGGGTCGGCATCGGGATCGCGGCGTCGGCGCTGCTCGCGAACGCAGCCGGCGCGCCCGTCGGCGAAGTGCTCGGCCACAGCCTGATCACCTGGCAGGGGGCGGTGGCACTCGCTGCGGGATGGCTCGCGGCGACCCTGCTGCTCGCTGGAGCCGTGCTGATCCGAAGCGCGCGGGTGCTCGACGCGATCGCGCTGGCCGCGGCGGCGGCGCTGATTGCAGCGGTCGCCCTGAGCCCGGGAGGCGGTGACGCGCCGGCGCTGCTGCTTGCCCCGCTGTGCTGCCTTGCTGCCGGAGTGGTCGTGTTCCGCGGCGCCGAAGCGGCGCTGCGAGCCGGCGAGCGGCTGGCCAGGCGGGGGCCGCTCGTCGTCCGGCTCGCGCTCGTCGGGCTCGCTCGCGCTCCGGGTCTGCCGTCGCTCGCGATCGCGTTCGTGGCCGTGAGTGTCGGACTCGGCGGGTTCGCGCTCGCGTACCGCGCGACGTTGATCCGCGGCTCCGCCGACCAGGCGGCCGACCGCGTACCGCTGGACGCGATCGTCGCGGCTGGGCCGGACTTCAAGACGCCGTCCGAGACCGCCCCGCCCGCGCGATGGCAGACGCTGGCTCGCGGCACCGTCGCGCCGGTGAGGCGGACGCAGGCGAACTACCTGAGCGGCTCGGGGACGGTCACCGTCCCGGCGCTCGGCATCCCCACGGCCGCGATCGACCGGCTCCACGGCTGGCGAACGAGCGACGGGTCGGCGCCGCTTCCGGCGCTCGCCAACAGACTGCGACCGGCGGGGCGGGTCCGGAACCCGGGACCGACCGTCCCCGTCGGCGCCGGTTCGCTGGCGCTGCGCGCGTACTCGCCGGCACTGGCCGTGAGCCTGACCGCAGACCTCCGGAGTCCGGATGGCGCGATCCGCCAGCTCCCGCTCGGCGTCGCGGGTTCCCGGCCGCACCTGCTCAGCGCCCGCCTGCCGGAGGGCCGCTGGGAGGTCGCGGCGCTCGAGCTCGACGAGCCCGGAGGTCTCGACATCACCAACGGCCACCAGAACGGCGAGAACATCGCCGCCGCCACCCAAGAGCGGGTGAGGCTGAGGCTCGGCCCGCTCGTGTTCGCGGGCGGTCCCGGACGGCCTGCGATCGACGTTGGCCTCGGGGCATGGCGCGGCGTCGGAGCCGCATCCGGATCGGGAGCGAACGCGGGAGCGGGCGCGGCGACGATCGGCTTCGACACGACCGGCGCCGCGGGGATCGTGCGCCCGGCGCAGCCGAGCGACGTGCGGCCGGTGCCGGTGCTCGCCGATCCCCGGACCGCCGCCGCGGCGACGTCCGGCGGACTGCTCGCACTGACGGTCGACGGCCTGCCTGTCCGCGCCCGGGTGGTCGGCACCATCCGGCGGTTTCCGACGGTCGGCGCGGCAGCCGGTGGTGTCGTCGTCGCCGACGAGGCCACGCTCGCCGGCGCGCTCGACGCCGAGCTCCCGGGTCAGGGTCGCCCGGACGAGCTGTGGATCGCGACGTCCCATCCCGGGTCGCTGCGTCGGGCGCTCGGCCGGCCGCCGCTGGACCAGCTGAACTCGACGTTCTCCTCGGCCGTGGAGCGGCAGCTCTCGTCGGCCCCGATCGGTCGGGGTGTCGAGCGGACGCTGCTGGCCGCCGCGCTGCTGTGGGCGGTGCTCGCGGTGCTCGGACTCCTGACCGCGCTGATCGGCCCCGGCCGCGACCGCTCGATCGAGCTCGATCTCGAGGCCCAGGGGGTGGGGCCGCGCGCGCTGCGGCGCGAGGCCCGCGCGAGGATCGGAGTCGCCGGTCTGCTCGGCGTCGGCTGCGGGCTCGTGATCGCGGTCATCCTGACGCCGCTGGCGGTGAGCGGAGTGCGCGCCGCGGCCACCCTCTCGGCCCCGGAGCCGCCGCTGGTGACGATCGTGCCGGTGGCGGAGCTGGTTGTATGGGCCGCAGTCGTGCTGGCGGGGCTCGCCGGCGCGGGGTGGCTCTGGACGCGCCGGATCGGCGCGGGCCCGCGGACGCAACCCGTCAGGCCGAGCGCGCTCGCCGGCCCCGAAGGGAAGCTGACACAGGGCGTCGCCCGATGACTCCCGCTGTCGACGTCAGGGATGTGTTCTGCGTCCACCGCACGGACGAGGGCGACGCCGCGGCGCTGCAGGGGATGAACCTCGAGGTCTCGGCCGAGGAGATCGTCTGCGTACTGGGCCCGAGCGGCGCCGGGAAGAGCACGCTGCTGCGCGTGATCGCGGGACTCGAGCTCCCGTCGGCCGGGGTCGTGAACGTGCTCGGCACGGATGTCGGCCGGCTCGGCGGGCGCGCACGCGCGCGGATTCGGAACCGCTCACTCGGGTTCCTCGGCCAGCGAGCGGACGCGGCGCTGTCTCCGGCGCTGCCCGCCCGCGCCGCGCTCGCGCTTCCGCTTGCGCTTCGCGGTGTCGACCGGCCCGAGCGAGACCGCCGGATCGGCGAGCTGCTCGAGACCGCGGGCCTGAGCGACCGCGCCGGAGCGCTTTCGACCGAGCTTTCCGGCGGCGAGCGACAGCGGCTCGCGCTGTGCGCCGCGCTCGCGCACGGTCCCGCGCTGCTGCTGGCGGACGAGCCGACCGGCGAGCTCGACGACCGCGCCGCCGACGGCGTCCGCCGCCTGATCGTCGAGCTCGCGCGGCGCGAACGGGCGAGCGTGGTGCTCGTCTCGCACGACCCCGGGATGACGAAGTTCGCCGACCGCACCGTGCGCATCCGGGACGGTCGAGTGGTTGAGGACGGACGCGACGCCGATGCCGCGCTCGTGGTCGGCCCGGGTGGCTGGCTGCGTCTACCTGCGGACGTGCTCAGGGACGCCGGGATCGGCCGCCGCGTGCGGGCCCGGCCGGTGCCCGGTGGCGTGCTGATTTCGCCCGTGGCCGGCGAGCCGGCGACGGTTCCGGCCCGGACGCGGCCCGCCGCAGAGCCGGTCGCGTGGAGCCCCGCCCGCGTCGCGCTCCGTTCGGTGGGACGGAGCTACCGGCAGGGCGCCGGCGAGCGCACCGTGCTCGATGGGCTCGCGCACGAGTTCGTGCCCGGCCGGATGACCGCGGTGACCGGCAGGTCCGGCAGCGGCAAGACGACGCTGCTGAGACTGATCGCCGGGCTCGACCGTCCGGACGTGGGAGCGCTCACGATCGACGAGCAGTCGCTCGACGAGTTCGACGCCGAGCGGCTGGCGGCGCTGCGGCGGCAGCGGATCGGCTACCTGCCGCAGGAGCCGGCCCCGGTCGCCTTCCTCAGCGCCGAGGAGAACGTCGCGCTCGTCCTCCGCGCGCGCGGTTGGGACCTGCCCGCCGCGACCGGGCGCGCGCGAGCGGTGCTCGCACAGGTCGGTCTGGCGGAGCGGGCCGGACAGCGCGTGAGCCGCCTGTCGGCGGGCGAGACTCAGCGCGTGGCGCTCGCTCGCGCGCTCGCCGGAGCCCGGGGCCTGTTGATCGTCGACGAGCCGACCTCGCGGCTCGACGAGGCGACCGCCGGCGAGGTCGCCCGGCTACTCGCGGCGGCCGCCGCGGAGGACGGCCAGACGGTGATCTGCGCGACCCACGACCCGGCCGCGATCGGCCTCGCCGACGAGGTGCTGGCGCTCGAGCTTCGCGCCTGAGCCGGGAGCGCTAGGCCGCGGCGCGGAGGTGGGGAGCGCTAGGCCGCGGCGCGGAGGTGACCGACCGTGGCCTCCGCGATCGACGAAGCAGTGATCGCGACGAGCCGCGCGAGGTCGGCCTCGGAGATCGACAGCGGCGGCATCAGCACGAGGACGTCGCCGAGCGGACGGACGATCGCGCCGCGCCGGCGGGCCGCGAGCGTCACCCGATGGCCGAGCCGCGCGGTGGGGTCGTCTGACGCCAGCTCGATCCCGACCATGAAGCCGCGCTGTCGCACCTCGGCGACGGCCGGCAGCACCGAGACGCGGTGGGCGAGCGTCCGCGTGAGCAGCTCGATCTTCGGCTGCAGCCGGTCGAGCGTCTGCTCGCGATCGAACAGCTCGAGCGTCGCGATCCCCGCCGCGCACGCAAGCGGGTTGCCCGTGTACGTGTGGCCGTGGAAGAAGGTGCGGAGATCCTCGGGGCGACCGAGAAAGCCGTCGTAGATCCGCTCGGTGGCGAGCGTCGCGGCGAGCGGGAGGTAGCCACCGGTGATCCCCTTGCCCACGCACAGGAGGTCGGGCGAGACGTCCTCGTGCTCGCAGGCGAACATCCGCCCGGTACGGCCGAACCCGGTCGCGACCTCGTCGCAGATCAGCAGCACGCCGTGCTCGTCGCAGAGCTCGCGGACGCGCCGCAGGTACCCGGGAGGCTGCATCAGCATCCCGGCCGCGCCCTGCACGAGCGGCTCGAGCACGACCGCCGCGACCGAGTCGCGATGCTCCGCCAGCAGCCGCCCGAGCTCCTCCGCGTCCCCCGCCGGCGCTTGCCAGGTGTCGAACAGCAGCGGGCGGTAGAGCGAGTGGAACGTGTCGATCCCGCCGACGGACACCGCGCCGAGCGTGTCGCCGTGGTACGCGTTCTCGAGGCAGATGAAGCCCGTGCGCCCGCGCTCGCCGCGCTGCACCCACCACTGGTACGCCATCTTCAGCGCGACCTCGACGGCCGTCGACCCGCTGTCCGAGTAGAACACCCGCGTCAGGCCGGGCGGGGCGATCTCGGCCAGTCGCTCCGCGAGCTCGATCGCGGGCTCGTGCGAGAGGCCGAGCATCGTCGAGTGGGCGACGCGGCCGAGCTGGCCGCGCACCGCCGCGTCGATCGCGGGGTGACGGTGTCCGTGGACGTTGCACCACAGCGACGAGACGCCGTCGATGTACGCGTTGCCGTCGGTGTCGAACAGGTTGGTGCCCTCCGCGTGGTCGATCACGAGCGGGGGCTCCTCGTCGCACCACGCCTGCTGTTGGGTGAAGGGGTGCCAGAGATGCCTGCGGTCCGCGGCGGCTAGCTCGATGGTGGCGCGCATGCTCGGCAACGTAGCTCTCTGCCCGGTCGGAACGGGCGGGCGATCCGGGCGGCGAATCGGTGCGTGCAGGCGGCGGGGCGCGGCCGGCGGTCTGGCAGCCTATGGCGCCCTTGCGCCTGAACTCCTCGCCGGGCCGTCAACTGATCGCCGGGACGGTCGTCGTCGCCGTCGCGGTCGCGATCGAGATCGCGATCCTGTCCTCGTCGGCGGCCGCGCCGCCGCCCCGGTACCTCGCGTCGATCTTCCAGGACGACGACCACCTCGTGTACACGACGACGCCGGTCGCGACGCAGACGCTCGATCGGCTGCAGCGGCTGGGCGTCGACATGATCCGGGTGACGATGCTGTGGAAGGCGGTCGCGCCGCAGCCGACGGCGGCGACCGCTCCGGCGGGCTTCGACGCGGCTGACCCCGCCGCATACCCCGCGGCCGCCTGGGCGCCGTATGACCGGCTCGTCGAGCTGGCGCGGGCGCGCGGGATCACGGTGCTGTTCAACATCACCGCGCCCGGCCCGGTGTGGGCGATGGCTCGCGGCGCGACGCCGCCGACCTACGCCGATCACTGGATGCCCTCCGCCGCGGGGTTCGGGCAGTTCGTCGCGGCCGTCGGGCGGCGCTACAGCGGCAGCTACACCCCCGCGGGCTTCCCCGGGCCGATACCGGCGGTGCGGGATTGGTCGATCTGGAACGAGCCGAACCAGCCGGGCTGGCTCGCGCCCCAGCTCCGATCAGAGGGCGGTTTGGCCGCGCCGGCTCTGTATCGAGCGTATGTCAAGGCGGCGTGGTCGTCGCTGTCACGCACCGGACACCGGACGGGCTCCGACACGTTCCTGATCGGCGAGCTCGCGCCGGAGGGCTGCGAGCCGGGTGGGCGGTGCGTGTTCGCGGGACCGAACCGGCCGATCCCGCCGGTCCCGTTCGTGCGCGCGCTGTACTGCATCGATTCGAGCGGCCGGCCGCTGACCGGCGCCGCCGCGGCCAGCGTCGGCTGCCCGACGGGCGGCGATCCGCGCGCGTTCGCCGATCGCAACCCGGGCCTGTTCCGGGCGACCGGCTTCGCGCACCACCCGTATTCGTTCTTCCTCGCGCCGGCGGCGTCGATGCCCGATCCGAACTTCGTGCCGCTGTCCGACCTCCCTCGGCTCGAGCGCGTGCTCGACGCGGCGTTCCGGGCGTACGGCGTCGCGCGCAAGCTCGACCTGTACCTGACGGAGTACGGCTACGAGACCAATCCCCCGAACCCGTATCGCGGCGTCAGTCCCGCCACCCAGGCGCGCTACCTGAACGAGGCCCAATACATGGCCTGGCGCGACCCGAGGGTGCGGGCGCTGTCCCAGTTCCTGCTCTACGACTCGCCGCCGGACACGCGCTTCAAGCCCGGCTCGCTCGGCTACTGGTCGACGTTCCAGACCGGCCTCGCGTTCCAGAACGGAGTCCTGAAGCCCTCCTACGCCGCGTACCGCGTGCCCGTGTTCGTGCCAAGCCAGACGGTCGCGTCGGGCGGGCAGGTGCTCGTCTGGTCGATGCTGAGGCCCGCGGCGGCCAGCAGCTCGCAGCAGGCGCGAGTGCAGTGGCGGGCCGCTTCCGGCGCGCCGTTCCGGACGCTCACGACCGCGAGCGTTCAGAACCCGACCGGCGCGCTCGCGGTCAAGGTCGGGGTGCCGGGCTCGGGGGTGCTGCGGGTGGCGTGGCGGGCGCCAGGGGGGGTCGTCTACTACAGCCGAGGGGTTGCGGTCCGGGTGCGGTGAGGAGCTTCGTGAGGCGTGGGGGGGTGGGGGTCGCGGGGCGCGGGGGTCGCGGGGGCCGCGGAGCTCCGCGCGACCGCAACGCTCCACAGCGACGGGGCCACCGTCGAGCTTTGGAGCGATGTGGTTGCCATAGCGACCACATCGCTACACGTGCTCCGATCCCGCCCGGGCTTTGGAGCGATTTGGTTGTTCGCGCGGGATCGGTCCGGGATTCGCGAGGGCGCGAACGTGTCGCCTTGATGGGGCCTATAGCCCCAACAACCGCGCAACTCGCCTGGCCGGTCTCCGTTCCAAGTGAGCGGTGAGCTTCTTCGACCCACCACCGCAGCCCGAACGGTCCGAGCGTCGGCGTTACGAGGTGCCCGAGTGGGCCGGGCCTCCGGAGAACTACGCGCCTGGGGTGGTCGCGTTGGAGCTGGTGCTGGTGAACACCGGGCGGTTGGCGGTGTGGATTGGAGCGGTCGAGGTGTACCCGACGGGAGCGTCGCTGAAGGTCGTCCTGCAAGGGCGGGAGCCGGCGCGACCCGGCGTCGAAGCGGGAGAGGGAACGTGGCGGTTCGGCGTCCAGTTCGCCGACGGACGGAAGGCGTCGACATACGGGTTGGGAGGGTTTGCGCGGCTTCACGTTCCCGGGCCGGGCCGATCGACGACCGCGACGTCGAGGAGCTATGCCCTTGCCGGCGGCGGTGATCCGCCGGACGGCCCGCTGCTCCGTCTGCGTGGCGCGAGCGGAAGCCGGACCAACTGGCACCAGGAGCACTGGCTCTGGCCGCTGCCGCCGCCGGGAGAGCTCGTTATCGCCTGCGAGTGGCCGAACGTAGGTCTCGGGCTGACGACGACCACGACGAGCGCCGATTCGATCCGCGAAGCCGCGGCGGGCGCTCAGGAGCTCTGGCCGGCGCGGGAGGTTCCACCGTGGCCGGGCGGGAGCACCGGCGACGGGTGACCACGATCGGGTCCCGGGCCTACCTCCGCCCCCGAACACGATCGACCAACTCGCCCCACCGGCCAGCGAGGCGATACCCCGCCTCGCCCCACGCGTGGCGCCACCGCAGCGTCCACTCGGGCTCCCACCCGCCCGCGATCGCGACCCAGCGGACTCCCAGGACCGCCCCGACCAGCAACGCCACCAGCGCCATCACGACGATCGGTGCCGGCACGCCACCGTCGGTGGGTGCGGTCAGCGACGCAGGGAGCGGCGCGCCGCTTCCGGCGTGCGCGCCGCGTGCCGACAGCACGGCTCGCTGAGCGGCGGCGCTGCAGGCACCGCTGGCGCGGGCGGCGAGCGCGTTCTGGACCGCGTTCGAGAAGTCGGCGAAGTACTGCTGCCCGTACGTGTCGATGCCCTTGAGCGCGGTCGACAGCTGGGCGCTCGAGAACCGGCACGGCGGGATCGTGCCGTCGACCTGGTAGACGTGGAGCACGTCGGTGTAGACGTTCGCGCGCGCGGCCGCGGTCGGCACCAGCGCCGACGCGAGCACCACCGCCACGGCCAGTCGTCGCACGCGCTGAAGGTACCGCTACGCCAGCCACCGTTCGAGCGGCAGGCGCCCGCCCGCCGCCGACAGCGCCGCCGGAGCCGGAGAATCAAGACGCGGGAGCACCGATACCGTCACCTCGCCGAGCTGTTCGATCGTCGCCCTGTTCGAGCGCTCGATCTCGTCGGGCTCCGCCGGCCACGGGTTGAGCACGACGCCCGCGACAGAGAGTCCCCGCGAGCGCGCCGCCTCGAGCGTCAACAGCGTGTGGTTGATCGTCCCGAGCCCCGGACGCGCGACCACGACCAGCGGCATCGCGAGCGCGGCCGCGAGCTCGCGCATGTCGTAATCGGGCGCGATCGGCACGAGCAGGCCGCCCGCTCCCTCGACCACTGCGACCTCGCCGTCGTGGACCGCACCGCGAATCGCGCCCTCGAGCTCCCCCGGCCGCACTGCCTCGCCAGTCAGCTCCGCGGCGAGGTGCGGCGAGACCGCCGGCCCGTATCGCAGCAGCGCCACGTCGTCGGGGTCAAGCCCGACGACCCGCGCCAGCTGCTCGTGGTCGGGTGGCCAGATCGGATCCTGTGGTTCGTCGAGCCCCGTGATCAGCGGCTTCAGCGGCCGCACCGCGAAACCGAGAGACACGAGCCCCGCGACGATCGCGGCGGACACGACGGTCTTGCCGACGCCCGTATCGGTGCCGGTCACGAACAGGCCGCGCACCCGGCGCGCGGGCGACTCCATGCCCGCCAACGACTAGGCGGCGAGCCGGCCGGGCCGCTCGACGTCGAACACGCCGGAATCGGGCGCCGACAGCTCGGCGACCGCGGGCGGACGCGGCTCGACCCCGACCGCGCGCACGGCGCCCGCGAGCACCCGCGCGGCCTCGCGCAGTTCGGCGGGCCGGTGCGTTGCCATCACCGCGAGGCGGAGCCGCGAGGTCATCGGCGGGACGGTCGGCGGCCTGATCGCCTGCGCGAACACGCCGCGGTCGAGCGCGAGCTCGCACGCGCGCACGGTCGTGTCGGCGTCGCCCAGCACGAGCGGCATGATCTGCGTGCGCGACCCGCTGACGTCGAACCCCTCGTCGGCCAGCCCGCTGCGCAGCGCGGCGGCGTTCGCTCTGAGCCTCGACACCAGCTCGGGCTTGGACTCGAGCAGCTCGAGCGCGGCCAGCGCACCGGCGGCCGCGGGCGGCGGCAGCGCGGTCGAAAAGATGAACGTACGCGCGGTGTTCAGCAGGTAGTCGGCCATCTCGCGGTCGCAGGCGGCGAACGCTCCGTAGGAGCCGAGCGACTTGCCGAGCGTCCCGACGATCACATCGACTTCCTCCTCCAGCCCGGCCTCCGCGAGCGCGCCGCGTCCGCCCGGCCCGAGCGCGCCGGTGCCGTGCGCCTCGTCGACCAGCACGCGAATCCGGTGGCGTCGCGCGAGCTCGACGATCTCCGAGAGCGGCGCGATGTCGCCGTCCATCGAGAACACGCCGTCGGTGGCGATCAGCGCTCCACGACCCTCGGCCTGGCCGATCCCCCACGCCAGGTGGTCCATGTCGAGGTGGTCGTAGACGAACACGTCGGCTCGCGAGAGCCGGCAGCCGTCGATGATCGAGGCGTGGTTCAGCGCGTCCGAGAAGATCACGTCCCCGGGACGAGCGAGCGCCGCGATCACGCCGGCGTTGGCGAGGAAGCCGGAGCCGAACAGCAGCGCCGATTCGCGGCGCTTGAACTCGGCCAGGCGCTCCTCGAGTCGCCGGTGGATCGTCATCGTGCCCGACACCAACCGCGACGCGCCGGCGCCGACACCCCACCGCATCGCGGCGTCGGCGGCCGCCTGCCGGACCCGCGGGTGATCGGCAAGACCGAGGTAGTTGTTCGACGACAGCATCAGCACCGGCTTGCCGTCAAGCAGGACATGTGGTCCCTGGGGGCCAGAGACGAGCCGGGTGTGGCGATGGAGTCCGATCGCCTCGAGCTCGCTCAGCCGCGCCTCGATCTCGATCATCGTGGGCCGGAAACATAAGGCCAGGCGCGGACGGCTCTCCTCAGCAGGGGGGCGGCGGGACGTCCGATCAGGCGGCTTCGCGCGCGGATGCTTCGCGCGTGGAGCGGCCCTGGCCCGTGTTGGAAGCGCCGTCGGGCCGCGGCGGGACCGAGCGCTTGCGCTCCAGGCGAAGCTGCGAGGCCGGGTCCCAGAGGCGAATCTCAAGCGCGCCCGTCGGCTCTTCTTCGAGCGCCGCGGAGACGACGTCCGGCGTCTCGGGCGTGTCGCCCTCGAGCCACCCGGAGCGGTTGTCGGGCCGCGGCGCCGAGCCGTTGTCCGGCTGGCGTGCGATGTTCAGCCCGAGCTCCTCGAACATCCCGCGGTCCTGCTCGGGGGTGTTCCCGAGCGTGGTCAGGAAGTTGCCCATCATCACGCCGTTCAGACCCGCCTTGATCGCGGTCTGCTGGAGCTCGCCGAGGTTCTCGACGCGGCCGCCGCAGAGGCGGAACAGCGCGTCCGGGAGGATCAGCCGGAAGATCGCGATCCACTTGACTGCCTCCCACGGGTCCATGAAGTCGCGGTCGCCGAACTTCGTGCCCGGCCTGGGGTTGAGCAGGTTGATTGGGACGCTCGTGGGGTCGAGCTCGGCGAGCTCGAACGCCATCTCGACCCGCTGCCCGCGGCTCTCGCCGAGGTTGAGGATGCCGCCGACGCAGGTCTCGAGGCCAGCCTCTTTGACCGAGTCGATCGTCCTGATGCGGCCGTCGTATCGGACCGTCGAGGAGACCTCGGGGTAGTAGGAGCGCGAGGTCTCGACGTTGTGGTGGACACGCTGGACGCCCGCCTCCTTCAAAGCGCCCGCGCGCTCGGCCGAGATGTGGCCGATCGAGACGCAGCGCTTCAGGTTCGTGTGCTCGGCGACGAGCCGGGCGCCCGCCAGCACCTTCTCGAAGTCCCGCTTCGACAGGCCCTGGCCTTGAGTGACCATGCAGAACCGGTGGGCGCCCGCTGCCTCGGCGGCGCGGGCGTGCTCGAGGATCTGGTCGGGCTCCATCATCGCGTGCATCGGCGTGTCGGCCTCCGCGTATTTCGACTGCGCGCAGAAGCCGCAGTCCTCGGCGCAGCCGCCGGACTTCGCGTTGACCAGCGAGCACATGTCGGTCGAGTCGGCGAACCGCTCCCGGCGCACGCTCCACGCTCGCTCGACGAGCGCACCGATCTCGAGATGATCTTCGAGCTCGCCGAGGCGCAGCGCCTCGTCGCGAGTGATCAGCGGCGGCACGGGCGGAGAAGATACGAGCGGCGCCGGACGGTACTGCTAGCGGCCGCGCCACTCCGGGCGCCGCTTACCGGCGAACGCCCTGACCGCCTCGCCGAAGTCCTCCGAGGACAGCGACGAGAGGCGGAGTTCGAGCAGCTCGTGCTCGACCTCGGGATCGAGCTGGCCGCGTCCCGCGAGCAGCTCGCGGATCACGCGCTTGTTGCCGCGCTGGGCGATCGGCGCGTTGGCCGCGATCTCGACGGCGAGCTCGAGCGCGTCCTCGGCGAGACGCTCGCGCTCGGCGACGTAGTTGACGAGCCCCCAGGCCCGGGCGGTGCGGGCGTCGACCCGCCGTCCGACCAGGAACAGCTCGCGCGTGCGCGCCGCCCCGATCGTGTCGATGAACTTCTGGATGCCGGTGTGCGAGTAGATCAGGCCGAGCTTCGCCGGCGGCATCCCGAGCGCGATCGTTCCGGCGGCGATCCGGAGGTCGCACGAGAGCGCCAGCTCGAGGCCGCCGCCGATCGCGTGGCCGTTGAGCGCGGCGAGCGTCGGGTATTCGTACGCCTCGACGGCGTCGATCGCCGCGGCGAACGGATGTGCGACCAGCCGGTCGGCCTCCTCGGCGAGGATCCCGTCGGGCAACCCGGAGAGGTCGTAACCGGCCGAGAACATGTCGCCCTCGCCGGTGAGGATCACGCAGCGTGCGTCGAGCCGGGGGACGGTGGAGGCGAGTGCGTCGAGGATCGCGTGGTCGAGCGCGCCGCGGCGGTCCGGATTCGAGATCGTCAGGCGGACGATGCCCGATGCCGGCTCGTCCACCCGGAGCCGGCCGCCGGCGTCGCCCTCCTCGCTGCCACTACTCGAGGACAACGAGCGTGTCGCCCTCGGACACCGACTGGCCCTCCTCGACGACGATCTCCTTGACGACCCCGGGGTCCTCGGCCTCGACCGGCATCTCCATCTTCATCGACTCGAGGATCACGACCGTGTCGCCCTCCGCGACGTTGTCGCCCACCTTCACCTCGATCTTCCACACGGTGCCCGTGATGTGGGCCTCGACGTCGGCCAACGGACCAATCCTCCTGTGCTCGCGGATGTGTGCCCTCTGAAGCCGACCGCACGATAGTGGTTCTCGGCGGCCGAACTCCCTCCAGTTTCCGGGATCCGTCCGCTACGCCCGGTTGACTTCCCGTTCACCCGAGGGTTCGATTGGGGTGAGGCAGATGGAGAGTCAGAGCTTGTTCATCAGCTCGTGCTCACGACGGGAGCTTGCCCGCCGTAAGCCGAGCAAGTCCGCGTGGCGGCTGCAGCTCACGGTCGCGCTCGCGTTGCTGATCGCAGCCGTGTTCGCGTTCGCGATCGTGCGGCTCGGGCTCTAACCGAGCGCGAAAACGTAGATTGACCGCGAGATGATCCTCGCGATCGATCAGGGCACGACCGGCACGACGTGCCTCGTGTTCGACCACGAGGGCGAGCTGATCGGCCGTGCTTACCGAGAGTTCGAGCAGTACTTCCCGCGTCCTGGGTGGGTCGAGCACGACCCCGGCGAGATCTGGACGGTGACCCATGCCGTCGCCGGGGAGGCGCTCGACGACGCCGGCCTGGTGCCCGGTGAGCTCGAAGCCGTTGGCATCACCAACCAGCGGGAGACCGTCTGCGTGTGGGACCCAAGCGACGGCCGGCCGCTTCACCGCGCGATCGTCTGGCAGGACCGCCGCGGGGCTGCACGCTGCGCCGAGCTGGTGAAGGAGGGACGCGAGCCGCTGGTGCGCGAGCGGACCGGGCTCGTGCTCGACCCGTACTTCTCCGCGACGAAGATCGAATGGCTGCTCGCGAACGTCGACGGGCTCGCGGACCGAGCGCGGGACGGGCGAGCGGTGTTCGGGACGATCGACGCCTGGCTGATCTTCAAGCTGACCGGCGAGCTCGCGACCGATCCGTCGAATGCCTCGCGAACGCTGCTGTTCGACATCCGCAGGGGCGTCTGGGACGGAGAGCTGCTCGAGCTGTTCGGCGTGCCCGAGCGGGCGCTGCCGGCGGTGGGCGCGTCGAGCGGCGCGATCGGGATGACCCGCGCCGAGGCGCTCCACGGCCACGAGGTGCCGGTGGCCGGGGTCGCAGGCGACCAGCAGGCGGCGCTGTTCGGACAGGCGGCCATCGATCCGGGGCTCGGCAAGAACACGTATGGGACGGGCTCGTTCGTTCTCCAGAACGCGGGTTTCGAGGCGCCCGAGCCGGCGGACGGGCTGCTGACAACGGTCGCGTGGCGGATCGGGGCGGGACGTCTGGCGTACGCGCTCGAGGCTGCGATCTTCGTCACGGGCGCCGCCGTCCAGTGGCTACGCGACGGGCTGGGGATCATCTCCGCCGCCGCTGAGACCGAGGCGCTCGCCCGCTCGCTCGAGGGCAACGATGGCGTCTACTTCGTGCCGGCGCTGACCGGGCTCGGCTCTCCCCACTGGGACCCATATGCCCGCGGTACGATCGTCGGGCTGACCCGGGGCACGGGTAGGGCTCACCTCGCGCGCGCTGCGCTCGAGGCGATCGCCTACCAGACCGTCGACGCGGTGCGCGGGATGGAACGGGCGTGCGGGGTGCCGCTCGCTGAGCTGCGGGCCGACGGCGGCGCGACCGTCAACGACTGGCTGATGCAGTTCCAGTCCGACGTGCTCGGCGTCCCGGTGATCGTGCCCGAGGTGACGGAGACGACCGCCCTCGGTGCGGCCTATCTGGCCGGCATCGGCACCGGCCTCTGGACGATCGACGGGGTCCGTTCGCGGTGGCGCGAGAAGCGCCGGTTCGAGCCGGAGATGAGCGAGGATCGACGCGAGCAGTTGCTCGAGCAGTGGCGCCGCGCCGTCGACCGCGCGCGGGCGTGGGCGATCGAGTAGCGTCGGGGCGTCACCACCGGAGGCCGACCGGGTATTGATCTGTAGATGCCGGACGTCGAGCTAAAGCCGCAGGTCTACAAGGACCCGCGACCGAAGGAGTACTTCGATCAGTTCCACGAGCGTGCCCGTGCCGGGCGGGCCGGGTGGACGTACGACGCCGTGCACATGACTGTGATCCCGTACATGCTCGCGCTGTTCAGGGCGCGCGGGCTGGGTACCGAGAACGTCCCGAACGGGCCGGTGATCCTCGCGCCGAACCACGGCTCGTTCATGGACCACTTCTTCACCGGGGCGTTCATCCGACGCCGCGTCAGGTTCATGGCGAAGTCGCAGCTGTTCAAGGGCCCGATCCCGATCTACATCTTCACCCACGGGGGCGTGTTCCCGGTGCGCCGTGGCCATCACGACGAGGACGCGTTCCAGACCGCGTTCAAGGTGCTCGGCGACGGCGACGCGATGGTCATGTACTGCGAGGGCGGCCGCTCGCGCACCGGCCAGATCTCGGACGAGGCGAAGCCCGGAATCGGGCGTTTGGCGCTCCAGACGGGAGTGCCGGTGGTCCCGATCGCGATCCTCAACTCGCAGAAGGTGCGCAATTGGAAGCGCCTCGAGTTCCCGAAGGTGCTGATCCAGTACGGCGAGGCGGTCAAGTTCCCGCTGATCGCCGATCCCACGCGCGAGCAGCAGCAGCAGGTGGCCGATTACATCCTCGAGCGGATCCGCGAGCTGCACACCTCGCTGTCAACGCTCGGGTTCCGCGGCTCGATGCGCGAGCTGAAGCGCAAACGCTCGCTCGCTACGCCGTCGCCACCTCCGCAGCCCGCTGGAGCCCCAACTCCTGGATCGCCGACTCACGCATCTTGAACTTCTGAACCTTTCCGGTGACGGTCATCGGGAAGGCGTCGACGAACTTGACGTAGCGCGGGATCTTGAAATGGGCGATCCGGCCCTTGCAGAAGTCGCGTAGCTCGTCGTCGGTGAGCTCGGTGCCGGGGCGCACGATCACCCACGCCATCAGTTCCTCGCCGTAGCGCTCGTCGGGAACGCCGATCACCTGGACGTCCGCGATTTCCGGGTGTGTGTAGAGGAACTCCTCGAGTTCACGGGGGTAAATATTCTCGCCGCCGCGGATCACCATGTCCTTGATCCGCCCGACGATCCGCACGTAGCCGTCGTCGTCGAGCGTTGCGAGGTCGCCGGAGTGCATCCAGCCAGCACCGTCGATCGACTCGGCGGTCCGCTCGAGGTCGTTCCAGTAGCCGCGCATCACCAGATAGCCGCGGGCGCAGAATTCGCCCGGCGTTCCCCGGGGAACGATGCGTTCCGTCGCCGGGTCGACGATCTTGATCTCGGTGTGGGGCATCACCTGCCCGACGGTCTCGCACCGATGCTCGAGCGTGTCGTCGACGCGAACGAACGTCGACACCGGCGAGGTCTCGGTCTGGCCGAACGCGATCGAGATCTGCTCGATCCCCATCTCGCCGTTCACCTTCTTCATCACTTCGACCGGGCACGGCGAGCCGGCCATGATCCCGGTCCGCAGCCAGCCGAGGTCGAAGTCGCCGAAGTTGGGGAGGCCGAGCTCGGCGATGAACATCGTCGGGACGCCGTACAGGCTGGTGCAGCGCTCCTCGGCGCACGAGCGCAGCGTCGCCTCGGGGTCGAACGACTCGGCCGGATAGACGATGCACGCTCCGGTCGACGTGCACGCGAGGTTGCCGATCACCATCCCGAAGCAGTGGTACAGAGGCACCGGCACGCATACCCGATCGCGCTCGGTGTAGGCGAGCAGCCGCCCGAGGAAGTGACCGTTGTTGAGGATGTTGTTGTGGCTGAGCGTCGCGCCCTTGGGGAATCCGGTCGTCCCGCTCGTGTACTGAATGTTGATCGGCTCGTCGAAGTCGAGCAGCTCACCGGCCGCTCGCACCTCGTCCGCCGACGCGCCCCCCGAGGAGACCTGCTCCCACTCGGTGGAGTCGAAGAAGATCGCCCGTTCGAGCCGTGGCAGGTTCGGGCGGATCTGGTCGACCATCGAGACGAAGTCCGAGCCCTTCAGCTCCTGGGAGGCGAACAGCAGCCGGCAGCCCGACTGTCCGAGCGCGTACTCGAGCTCACTGGTTCGGTACGCGGGGTTGACGTTGACGAGGATCACCCCGAGCTTTGCGGTCGCGTACTGCACGAGCGCCCACTCGGCCCGGTTGGGCCCCCAGACGCCGACGCGGTCGCCCTTCCCGAGTCCGGCGGCGAGGATCCCGCCCGCGAGCCGGTTGACGGCAGCGCCGAATTCGGCGTACGTGTAGCGGACGCCCTGATGACTCGACACGAGCGCGTCGGCGTCGGGGACGCGCGCGACCGTGCGGTCGAGGCTCTGACCGATCGTCTCGCCGAGAAGCGGCTCCTCGCCGATCCCGTGGGCATAGGACTGCATCGTGGCTCTCCCCATCTCGTTGGCTTGAAAGGATGCTAACCGTGAGCGTGCTGCGGGAAGGGCTTCTGAACGGGCGGGCGATCGCGCTGGTGGGGGAGGCGCTGGCGCCGCCGCTCGAGCGGCTGGGCGCACGGGTTGAGCCGGTGCCGGCGGCCGACGGCGACGAGGAACGCGTCGGGGAATGGGCCCGCGGCGCGGCGCCGCTGCACGCGGTCGTGTACGACGCTCGCCCGGCGTTCGGCTCGGGCGGGGACGCGGCGCTGACCGAGTCGCTCGAGCGCGGCTGGGTCGCGGTCCGCGAGGTCGCGACCGGGGCGCTGATCCCGGCGGAGGCCGGAAAGGTCGTGCTGGTCGGTCCGCACGCGGGCGCTGGGCCGCGCGCCGAGGCCGCCCGCGCCGGGCTCGAGAACCTCGCGCGTACGCTGTCGATCGAGTGGGCGCGTCACGGCGTCACCGCGGCGATGGTCGCCCCGGGTCGGTCCACGACGGACGATGAGCTCGCCGAGCTCGTCTGCTTCCTGGTCTCGCCCGCGGGGGAGTACCTGACCGGGTGCCGGCTGGAGCTCGGAGCGGTTTAGCGCACAACTTTGCGGATCCATACATCCATTGCATGTATGGATCCGCATAGATCGGATGGGGGACAATCGTGGGGTGAGCAAGTGGAGCGCGTGGCTGGCGGTGCTCGGGGTCGTGCTGCTCGCGCTGCCGATCGCCACGGGCACGTCCCGCGCGCGGGGCCCGGGTCGGGGAGCGCACCGCGACGCCCAGCGGATTCTCGCCTCGCTACGGCTGCCGGCAGGGGCCACCGAGGTGAGCGCAGACCCGTCGTCTCCACGAGCGCTCGATGCGCCGCCCGCGCTACCGCTGGTCCCGAGACTCGTCGACGTGCACGCGTTCTGGCGAGTCCCCCGGGATCCGGAGCACGTTCTCGCGTGGATCGAGGCCCACGCGCCGCGCGGGTCACACCAGGACATGGGCGGCGCCAGCTCTCCGGAGGCCGGCGGGTCCGGGGCCACCACGATCGGCACCGCGTGGGCTGGGTTCGGTTTCGCGGATATCCCGCGTGGGCTCGTCGATCGCGAGCTGATCGTGACGGTCGCCCACGCGCCTGGTGGCGGCACAGCTCTGCGCGCCGATGCGCAGTCGGCGCCGGTCGGCCACCGCACGGTCGCGGAGCGGATTCCGGCGCGGGTCACCGCAATCGCAATCTCCGAGCGTCGCCTGAGCGGCACATCGCCGGCGCTCCGGAAGGTCACGGACCCCGCGAAGGTGCGCCGGATCGTCGCGCTCGTAAACGCGCTGCCGCTCGGCCCGACGTCGCCGATCGCATGTCCCGCGGACATGGGGCCGTATGTGACGCTCAAGTTCGAATCAACCGGGCGCCCCGTTGCGACGGCCGTCGCCGACGGCAGCGGCTGCGGATTCGTGAGCCTGTCGGTCCACGACCGCCGCGAGCCGATCCTCGCGGGCGGCGCGGGCCTGATCAGGAAGCTCTCGTCGCTGCTCGGGACCGGCCTCTAACCCGGCCCCTCCGCCCACGGCACGACGACGGCGTCCTCGGTCGGCGAGTCGCGCGCGACGACATATTCGGCCGGCTCGGAATCGGAGACGTTCTCGAGCACGTGCGTCTCGCGAGGCGGCACGTACACGAGGTCGCGGGGCTCGAGCATCAGCTCGTGCTCGAGCCGATCGCCCCACTTGACCCGGAGCGATCCAGACAGCATGTAGACCGCGCTCTCGCACCCCTCGTGGTAGTGCGGTCGCGACTGCGCCCCCGGGGGCACCCTGAAGACGGCCATGTAGATGTTGCTCGCGCCCGCCGTCGCCTGCGAGATCTCGGAGCCGCCGAGGACTCCGCGTGGGACCTCCCGATCCGCTCCCGGCTTGACGACCTTCATCGCAACTCCAGTCTAGGTTCTATGCGGATCCATACATCGAATGGGTGTATAGATCCGCAGAGAACGCTCGTCCAGCCCTAGTCGGCCCGCGGAACCTCGATCTGCAACGGGGGCTGTGCCGCCGCCTCGTGGTCGACCTGGAGCGTCGTGTGGTGGATGTCGAAACGGTCGAGCAGCACCTGCTGTAACTCGCGGCGCAGCTCATGGCAATCCGCTCCCGCGCGCACGACGACATGCGCCGAGAGCGCCGGAAAGCCCGAGGTCACCTCCCACACGTGCAGGTCGTGAACCTCGACGACCCCCGGGTAGGCGGCGAGCTCGCGCCCGATCTGCTCGGGCCTCAGCCCGGCGGGCGCGGCCTCCATGAACACGCGGCCCGAGGCGATCAGCAGCTGCCACGACGCGTGCAGCATCAGCGCGACGACGACCAGCGAGGCGATCGGGTCGGCGCGGTCGAAGCCGGTCGTGAGGATGATGATCGCCGCGATCGCCGTCGCGATGAACCCGTACAGATCGGTGAGGATGTGGCGGAAGGAGCCCTCGACGTTGAGGCTGCGCTCGTGGTCCTTCTTGCCCGCCAGCACGCGCGTCGCGGCGACGTTGACGATCACGCCGACGATCGCGACCACGAGCACGATCCCGCCCTTGACCGTCTCCGGGTGCACCAGCCGCGAGATCGATTCATAGAGGAGCACGAGCGCCAGCACCAGCAGCGTCACGCCGTTGGCCTGCGCGCTCAGGATCTCCGCGCGGCCGAGCCCGTACGTCAGCGAGCCCTGGGCGGGCCGGACGGCGAGCCGCGCGGCCAGCAGCGAGAGCCCGAGCGCGAACGCGTCGGTCAGCATGTGCGCCGAATCGGAAATCAGCGCCAGCGAGGACGCGACGATCCCGGCCGCCACCTCGAACACCATGAATCCGAGGATCAGCCCGAGCGCGATCGTCAGCGAGCGGCTGTCGGCGTCGCGGGTGTCGTGGACGTGCCCCTGGGACATCAGTTGAGCGACGGGTCGGCCGGCATCCGCGCGACCAGCGCGAAGCTGCCTCCCTTACGCGTCAGGACCCGTGACCACAGCTCGCGCGGCTCGTCGCTGAAGGCGTCCTCCGCCGCCGCGGGCTCAAGGATCCAGTCGCCCCGCTCGATCTCCTCCTCGAGCTGCCCCGCGCCCCAGCCCGCGTGCCCGACGAACGCCCGGCCGGCGCGCAGGCCGGCCGCCTGCTCCTCCATCGCGGGGCTGGCGCCAAGCACGCCGACGTCGTCGAACGCGACCAGGGTTCCGTCGTCCGGGTCCTCGAACCGGCCGAGCACGACGACGCCCGATGGCTGCACCGGCCCGCCGATGTAGAGCGGCTCGTCCGGATCGACGAGCTGCTCGATCTCGGGCACGGCTTCGCCGACGAGCGTCTCCGACGGCCGGTTCAGCACCAGCCCGAACGCGCCCTCCTCGGAGTGCTCGACGATCAGGACCACCGTCCGCCAGAAGTTCGGGTCGGTCAGCGCGGGCCCGGCGATCAGCAGCTGTCCGCGAGCCGAGTCCACCGTCACAGCCCCAGCGATCGGCCGAGCACTTCCTTCATGATCTCGTCCGTTCCGCCGCCGATCGGCCCGAGGCGGGCATCGCGCGCGGCCCGCTCCACCCAGTACTCGGCCATGTAGCCGTTACCGCCGTGGATCTGCAGGCACGTGTCCATCACGTCGAACGACGCCCGCTGTGTGGCGAGCTTGGCGATCGTCACCTCGCGCACGGCGTCCTCGCCCGCCAGGTACCGGCGCAACGCCGAGTAGGTGACGTCGCGGCCGGCCTCGATCGTCACCGCGATCTCAGCGAGCTTGTGCCGGATCACCTGGAAGTGCCCGATCTCCTTGCCGAACGCCTTGCGCTCGAGCGCGTACTTCAGCGTCCGGTCGAACGCCACCTGCATCGCGCCGACCGCGCCCAGCGCCATCAGCAGCCGCTCCCACTGGAAGTTGGCCATGATCAGGTAGAAGCCCTGGTTCTCCTCGCCCAGCAGGTTCTCGTCGGGGACGAACACGTCGTCGAAGCTGATCGTCGCCGTGTCGGAGGCGTGCCAGCCGAGCTTCTCGAGCGCGCTCGACTCGATGCCGGGTCCGCGCTCGACGATCAGGAACGACAGCCCACGGTGGCCACCCTCCTGGGTCGTCTTGACCGCGGTCACGAGGATGTCGGCGCGCACGCCGCCGGTGATGAACGTCTTCGAGCCGTTGACGAGGTAGCCGCCGTCGACCTTTGTCGCCGTCGTGCGGATGCCGGCGACGTCTGAGCCGGCGTCCGGCTCGGTGATCGCGAGCGCCGCGATCAGCTCGCCGCGGATCCCCGGGACCAGGTAGCGCTGCTTCTGGTCCTCGGTCCCGAACCGGTTGATCGGCGGCAGCGCGATTCCCTGGTGGGCGCCGATCCCCGCCCCGAGCCCGCCCGAGCCACAGCGGGAAAGCTCCTCGACGAACACCGCGTCGGCGATCAGGTCGTCGTCGCCGCCGTACTTGGCCGGGAACTTGAGGCCGATGTAGCCGAGCTCGGCGAGCCGTCCGAACACCTCGTTCGGGAACCACTTCGCCTCCTCCCACTCGCGCGAGCGGGGATACAGCTCGGTCTCCACGAACCGGCGAACGGCGCCGCGGAACTCCTCGTGCTCGGCCGTGAACGGAGGGATCGGCCGCCGGGTGACGGCGGCGCCCGCGCCTGCTTTCTCGGCGAGGCTCATGCAAGGCGTACCGTAGCGACGGACGGCCCGGGTAGGGTTCACGAACTTCTCGCCTACTCGGCGCTGATGATCGCCGCCGGCCGGCTCGCCGACGTTCTCGGGACTCGCCCCGAGGCCGTAGCTCAGGGAGTCGTCGTGGGGGGCGGCTCGGACGGCGGCGGCGAGCTCGCCGGGGGCGCGGGGTCCGACGCTGCGGGCGGCGGGCTTGCCGGGGGAGGCGGGCTCGCTTGGGGCTCGGCGGCTGGCGCTGCGTCCGTCAACGGCGCGACGCCCGGCGGCGGCCCCGACGGGGTCGAGCCCGACAGCAGCACGTCGTGGTCGACGCCCTCCTTGCGGACCCGGAGGTCGACGTAGGTGACGTTCACCAGCGCCGCGTAGAACGGCGCGATGAATACCGAGACCACGATCCCGACGATGCCGTTGATGATCAGGTACAGCGAGACGCTCGAGACCCCGTGCGTGATCGCGGAGCCGATCACGCCGACGAGGAAGATCGCGACGATGTACAGGATCAGCCCGACGAGCAGGCGCCCGAATGTGGGCCACCAGCGTCCCGAGACGAGGCTCATCGAGCGGCTGATCGCGGTCATGCCGCGCAGGCCCTCGAGCATCAGCACCGGGATCGCGAACGCGAGCGCGACGAACAGGTAGACCCCCGGGATGATCAGCAGCACGAATCCGATCCCGACCATCACGGTCACGATGATTCCCAGCCACAGCAGCGACAGCAGCCGGTGGCGGCCGAACGCGTAGGTGAACGACTCCTGAATGTCGGCCGGCCGGCCCAGGTAGGCGTCGAGCTGGAACTTGAACACGGCGCCGGTCGCCAGCAGGTACCCGAGCAGCGCGAGTACGCCCGTGGCGATCAGCCCGACGTTGTAGGCGGAGTTGCTGGTGCTCCCGAACGTGTACAGCGAGCCGTTATGGACGAATACGCCGCTTGGCAGCGTCAGCCTGCGAATGATCACGATCAGCGCGTAGACGGGGACCATCACGACCGCGACCAGCGTCCAGAGCCGGGGGGCGTTCTTGGAGTAGAGGTTGACCGCGGCGTCGAGCGTCTCGCCGATATCCAGTGGTTTCAGCGTACGCAGCCGTCCCACCCCGCCTGATGCCGTCCCGGCTTCCATGACGGGCGCCACGATAGCCGTCCCCGCGGACGGCGTGTGTTTTTTTGCGGCCAGCTAAAGGCCGAAGGAGCGGCCGATCACTTCGAGCATGATCTCGTCGGTGCCGGCCCCGATCCGGTTCAGGCGCATGTCCCGCCAGACCCGCTCGACCCCGTACTCCTTCATGTAGCCGTTGCCGCCGTGGATCTGGATGCACTCGTCGGCGACCTCGACCGCGATCCGCGACGCGTACAGCTTGGCCATCGAGATCTCGCGGACGGGGTACTCGCCGTTCTGGAAGCGCCACGCGGTCGTGTAGACCATCTGCCGGGCGGTTTCGATCTTCGTGGCCATCTCGGCGAACTTGTGGCGCGTCACCTGGAAGTTGCCGATCGGGCGACCGAACGCGGTCCGCTCCTTGGCGTACTGGAGCGTGCGCTCGAACACGCCCTGGGCCCCGGCGACGCAGCCGGCGGCGCCGATCAGCCGCTCGCCCTGGAGCTCCCACGAGATGTGGTAGAAGCCCTTGCCGATCTCGCCGAGCGTGGCGTTCGCCGGCACGCGGACGTCCTGGAACGCGAGCAGTGCCGTGTCCGAGGCGTGCATCCCGAGCTTCTGAAGGCGCTTCTCGCGGATCACGCCGGGCAGGTTCATCGGGACCAGGAACAGCGTGATGCCGCCGTGGCCGGCGTCCGGATCGGTCTTCGCGACCAGCACGATCACGTGGGCGCGGTGGCCGTTGGTGATGAACGTCTTCGAGCCGTTGATCACCCAGTCGTCGCCGTCGCGGACCGCGCGGGTCTTGATCCCGGCGACGTCCGAGCCGGCGTCGGGCTCGGTGATCCCGAGGCACAGGATCGCCTTGCCCTGGATCGCGGGCACGAGCCACTCCTGCTTCTGCTCCTCGGAGCCGAACTTGAGGATCGGCGGCATCGCCATATCGGTCTGCACCGCGAGGCCCATTCCGAGCCCGCCGCAATGGGCGTGGCGGAGCTCCTCGGCGAGCACCAGGCTCGAGTAGTAGTCGCCGCCCTGGCCGCCGTACTCGACCGGTTTGTCGAGCCCGAGGAACCCGAGCTCCCCCATCCGCTCGAATACCCAGTCGGGGAAGGTCGTCTCCTCCCACTCCTCGGAGTGCGGCTGGAACTCCTTGATCACGAACCTGCGGATCGAGTCCCGCAGCTGCTCGTGGTCCTCGGTGAAGATGAAGTGCTTGCGCTGAGTCGCGAAGTCGGGCTTGAGAACGTCGGCGGTGGTGGTCATGCGCCGGACGCTAACAGTAAGACGTTCTACTTTCTACTTTTGGGTCGCGCGCGGGGAACTTTGGCGTTTGACCGCCAGGGGGTGGCGGTGAATCGCCATTCATCGCTCGAGGGGCATAGGCTTCGCGCGCCATGAGCTACGAAACGCTGCTTTACGAGACCGACGACGGCGTCGCGACGATCAGCCTCAACCAGCCCGACACGCGCAACGCGCTGTCAGACGATCTGCTCCGCGAGCTCACCGAGGCCTTCGAGCAGGCCCGCGACGATGACGCGGTCCGGTGCGTCGTGCTCACGAGCACGCACGACCGAGTCTTCTCCGCCGGCGCCAACCTCGGCGGGTTCGCGGCCGACGTCCCGCTCGTCCACAAGCACTTCTCGACCGAGCGGTTCCCGAACCTGTTCAGGGTGATCGGCGAGCTCGGCAAGCCGACGATCTGCGCCGCCAACGGGCACGTGCTCGCCGGCGCGCTCGGGATCGCGCTCGCGTGCGACCTGATCGTCGCGCGTCAGGGCGCGCGGTTCGGGACGCCCGAGATCAACGTCGGGCTATTCCCGTTCATGATCATGGCGTTGATCTACCGCAACGTCCCGCGCAAGAAGACCAACGAGCTGCTGCTGCTCGGCGAGCAGATCTCCGCAGAGGAGGCGGAGCGGATCGGGATCGTCAACAAGGTCGTCCCGGCCGATCAGTTCGACGATGCCGTCGGCGACTGGGCGCGCAAGCTCGCCTCGAAGTCGCCGGTGATGATGCGGCTCGGCAAGGACGCGATGTTCCGCCAGCTCGACATGCCGTTCGAGGAGGCGCTCGACTTCCTGCGCTCGCAGCTGACGATCGCGTTCTCGACCGAGGACATCCAAGAGGGCGTGCGCGCGTTCTTCGAGAAGCGCGAGCCGAACTGGCGCGGTAGGTAGCGAGGGCGCCCCGGAGGGCGCCCTCGAGCGGGTTCGGGCGCCGTTGCCGCCGGTCAACCCTTGCCGCGAGCGGACGACGTTATGCCGCGGCGGTCCGCCCGGGAATACCTCTTCTCAGGGTGGTCACGCGACGATCCCAGCCGGTTCACACGCGACGCACCGAGCGGCCGCGCTGGACGGGGGAGCGCGACCGCCGGCACATCGGGCTTGCGGCCGCGACCAAGCGCCCGCGCCGGCCGCGACCACCTACCCGACCCCAGCCCTGCGAGCACTGGACGCCTGCTCGCTTGCCAAGGTTGTTTCTCAACGTACCCTCCAATCGGAGGATGAAACACTCGTTCGCGTCGGAGTGCTGTCCGGCTGCTGACACACCGGCCGGGGTTGCCGCGGAGAAGTGAGGAGTAGTACGTTCCACTTCTCGCTATGGCGACCGACGCCCCGTCCACCAGCCTGTTGCGGCCGCTCGCCGAGGATCTGCATGCACGGCGCGAGCGAATCAAGCTCGGGGGCGGGCCCGAGAAGATCGAAGCACAGCACGCCCGGGACAAGCTGACGGCGCGGGAACGGGTTGACCTGCTGATCGACGACGGCACGTTCGTGGAGCTCGGGATCCACGGCCGGCCGCACTCCTCGCAGCGGGCGATGGACGGCCGTGACGCGCCTGCCGACGGCGTCGTCACCGGGTACGGCAAGGTCGACGGCAGGCTCGTCGCGGTCGCCGCGTACGACTTCACGGTGATGGCCGGGTCGATGGGGATGACCGGCGAGCTCAAGGTCTCGCGCCTGCGCGAGCTCGCGCTGACCAAGCGGATCCCGATCGTGTGGCTGCTCGACTCCGCGGGCGCCCGGATCCAGGAGGCCGTCGGGTCGCTGTTCGCCGGCTCTGGTCACCTGTTCCGCGAGGAGGTCGTGATGAGCGGCGTCGTCCCGCAGGTGGCGGCGCTGATGGGACCGTGCGCCGCCGGGACCGCATACATCCCCGGGCTCTCGGACTTCGTGCCGATGGTCAAGGGCCGCGGCTCGATGGCGCTGGCGGGACCGCACCTCGTGCGGGCGGCGGTCGGCGAGAACGTCACCCAGGAGGAGCTCGGCGGCTCGCGCGTCCACTGCCGGAAATCGGGCGTCGGGGACCTCGAGGTCGCCGACGATCCGGAGTGCATCGAGCGGATCAGGCAGTACCTGAGCTACTTCCCCGCCAACTGCGAGGAGCATCCGCCGGTCGTCGGAACCGACGATCCGGTCGACCGGGGCGACGAGGAGCTGCTCGACGTGCTGCCCGAGTCGAACCGCAAGCCGTACGACATGTACGAGGTGATCCGGCGGATCGTCGACGACGGCGTCTACTTCGACATCAAGCCGCAGTTCGCGAAAACGCTGATCACCTGCCTGGCGCGGTTCGGTGGCCGTCCCGCCGGGATCGTCGCGAACCAGCCGAAGCAGCTCGGGGGGATCCTCGACAACGACAGCTCGGACAAAGCAGCGCGATTCATCAATCTCATGAACGCCTTCAACATCCCGCTCGTCTACCTGATGGACGTCCCGGGGTTCATGGTCGGAACCAAGGTCGAGGAGGCCGGGATCATCCGCCACGGGGCGAAGATGCTGTACGCGACCGCCAACGCAACCGTCCCGAAGGTCACGGTCGTGCTCCGCAAGGCGTACGGGGCCGGCTACTACGTGATGTGCGGCCGCGCGTTCGAGCCGGACGTGATCGTCGCCTGGCCATCGGCCGAGATCAGCGTGATGGGCGCCGAGGGCGCGGTCGAGATCATCTTCCGCAAGCAGGTCGAGGCGGCCGAGGACCCCGCCGCCAAGAAGCAGGAGCTGATCGACAACTTCCGCAAGATCATCGACGTCTACATTGCCGCCGGCAACGACATGATCGACGACGTGATCGATCCGCGCGAGACGCGCGCGACGATCTGCAGGGCGCTGGAGCTGGCCGCCACCAAGCACGTCGAGCGCCCCTGGAAGCGCTCCGGGGTGGTCCCGGTTTGACCCGCCCCGCCGTCTCGGCGGTGCTCGCGGCGCTGGCGGTGGGGGGCTGCGGCTCGACCACACACTCGACCACTACGCCGGTCAAGTCCGGCCCCGGCCAGAAGACGTTCAGCGCGCCCGGCATGGCGATCCACTTCGAGTATCCGGCGAGCTTCCACAAGGTGGAGCTCGCGCAGTCCAAGCGGGTCGCGGGCAACACCGGCAACGCGACCCACGCGGCGGTCGGAACCGGGCCGTTCGACCTGCTGATCGTGACCCGCTTCCCGAAGCGGCCGATCCCGGTCACCGCCCAGAACATCGCCAAGCTGAAGCCGCAGTTCGACGCTGCGGTCAGCTCAGCGCTGGGGCGGCATCTGTCGGCGACGGTCGTGACGGTCGGCGGGCAGCCGGCGCTCTCGTATCCGCCGGCGCCCGTGGTCGGGCTGCCGGTCCGCGCGACCAGCCGGATCACGAACGTGTTCGTCGACGACGACGAGTACGAACTCAACTGCCAGTACACCCCGAGGGCGGCGGCGACGATCACCGCGGCCTGCGACGAGATGCTCAGGACGCTGAGCGTCGGGAGGTGAGCCGATGGCTCTCGAGGACCCTGTGGTGATCACGTGCGCGATCTCGGGCACGATCGCCAACCGCGATCAGTGCCCCGCGATCCCGTACACGCCCGAGGAGTACGCCGCCGAGGCACGGCGGATCGTGGACGAGGGAGGGGTCCACATCCACATCCACGCGCGCACGCGCGACGGCAGCCCGAGCTACGAGATCGAGGACTTCCAGGCGATCAAGGACGCGATCACCGAGGAGGTCGGCGACGCCGCGATCATCAACTTCTCGACCGGGACGATCGGAGTACCCGTCGCCAAGCGGGTCGCTTACCTCGAGGCATGCCGCCCCGAGGTCGCCGCCCTGAACATGGGCTCGCTGAACTACGCGAAGTACTCGGCCAAGCGCAAGGCCTTCGTGTTCAAGTTCGTGTTCGCGAACCCGTTCGACGAGATCATCGAGCTGCTCGAGGCGATGCGGCGGCTAGGGATCAAGCCCGAGCACGAGTGCTTCGACGTCGGCCATGTCGGCTCGCTGACGCCGCTCGTCGACATGGGGCTGCTCGACGCGCCGCTGCACGCGGACTTCGTGATGGGCGTGGTCGGCGGCGTGCCGGCGAGCGCCCGGAACCTGGCGGCGATGGCCGACAACATGCCCGCAGGGCGCCACCACTGGGGCGTGATCGGGATCGGCCGCGTTCAGTGGATGCTGGTCGCCGCGGCGCTGACGCTCGGCGGCTCGATCCGCGTCGGGCTCGAGGACAACTTCTATCTCCCGGATAACCAAATGGCGCGCTCCAACGGCGAGCTGATCGCGAAGGCGCGGCAGATGACCGAGGAGGTCGGGCGCCGGCCGGCGACCGTGGCCGAGGCGCGGGAGCTGCTCGGCGTCAGGTCGCCCGCGGCGGCAGCGTGAGCCACGGATGAGCACAAGCGCCGCGAACGGGATGCTGAAGATGTCCGAGCTGGCGGAGCGCTCGGGCGTCAGTGCGGCGACGATCAAGCACTACCTGCGCGAGGGCCTGCTGGGCGACGACGGCGAGGTCGTCAGGACCTCGCGCAACATGGCCTACTACCCGGTGGACTTCGTCGACCGGGTCCGGTTGATCAAGCGCCTCCAGGAGGAGCGGTTCATGCCGCTGCGGGTGATCCGCGAGCTGATCGAGCGCGACCCGGATCGGGCGGTGCGGATGATCGAGCTCGAGGACCGGATCCTCGAGCTGGCGATCGAGGCGCGCGAGACCGGCAGGATCTCCCGCGCGAAGGTGCGCGAGACCTACGCGGTCCCACAGAACGTGCTCGTGCGGCTCGAGGAGCTCGGCGTGCTGACGCCGACCGCGCGGGGTTACGACGCCGACGACGTGTCGATCATCGAGGCGATCTCCCGGTTCCGCGCGGGTGGCTACGAGGAGGAGATCGGGTTCACGGTCTACGACACGCTGCGCTACCGGGAGGCGCTCGAGCCGCTCGTCGAGGAGGAGGTGCGGGTGCTGCTCGACCGGCTCGCCGGGAAGGTCGACACCGAGCGCGCCGTGTCGATCATCTCCTCCGGCGCCGAGCCGCTGCGCGAGTTGATCGGCGCGGTGCACTCGAAGCTGCTGCTCGGGGAGCTGCGGCGCCAGCGGGGCCTCGGGTAGCTGCTGGTCCGGCCCGTCTCGGTCGAGCAGACCCGCCCGCTTCGCCGGGCGGTGCTGCGGCCGTACCAGTCGCTCGAGGAGATGGCCCAGTCCGAGCCCGCCGACGCGTTCGCCGTCGGCGCGTTCGACGGAGACGAGCTGGTCGGCGTCGGTCTGGTCGGACCGGAGGGAGACCCCGGTGGCTGGCGGGTGCGCGGGATGGCGACAGCCCCTGGGGCGCGCGGACGCGGGGCGGGCACCGCGGTGCTCGACGCGCTCGTCGATCACGCGCGCTCGCGCGGGGCCGGCCACGTGTGGGCGAGCGTTCGCGTCCCCGCCCGGAGCCTCTACGAGCGGGCGGGGTTCGTGGCCGACTCGGACGTATACGAGCTTCCGCGCATCGGGCCGCACGTCCTGATGAGATTGTCGGTGCGATGAAGCAGCGGGTCACGGTGATCACGCTCGGCGTCGCCGACCTCGAGCGGGCGCGGCGGTTCTACGAGGCGCTCGGCTGGAGAACCGGCGCGGCGCCGGCCGACGACGTCGTGTTCTTCCAGGTCGGCGACATGGTGCTGTCGCTATGGGGCCGCGCGAGGCTCGCCGAGGACAGCTGCGTGAGCGACGCCGGAGGATGGGGCGGCGTCACGCTCGCACTGAACGTCTCCTCGCCGGCGGAGGTCGACGAGGTCACCGAAGAGGCGCGCGCCGCCGGGGCGACGATCGGCCGCGAGCCCGAGGAGACGTTCTGGGGCGGCTACAGCTCGGTGTTCATCGACCCCGACGGCCACCCGTGGGAGGTCGCTCACAACCCCCACTGGACGCTGACCGACGACGGCGGCGTCAGGCTGGGCTGAGCAGCACCCGGCGGGTCGCCGAGACGCTGGGACGCCCCGGCGGCCGGACGATCGCGGTGACGCCGAGCAACAGCCGGCCGCCGCGACGGAGCGCGCGCTTGGCAGCCGGGCCGAGCGCGACCGCGAACCGCACCGTTCCAGCGCGCAGCGGCGTCCTCGTCAGCCGCCCGACTCGTCGCCCACCGAGCCGCAGATCGACCTCGAGCGTGCCGCCGGCCGCCGGGCGGGAGAGCCTGACCGAGCCATGGACCGCCGTGCCCCGCTGTCGCCCGGCGATCGAGATCGCATTCGCGGGCCTTCCGGCCAGCGGCGAGCCGGGCGGGCCCTGGACGACGACCCTGCCGGTCATGAACGGGTGCTCGTCGCAGTGGAACTGGTAGATGCCCGGAGTCACGAACGTGCAGCTGCCGCTCCAGCCCATGCCGGTCGGCGTGTGCGGAAGCGAGGGCACACGACCGGAGGGCGCCCCGGCCGTCTGCGTGCAGCTCGCCGGGCGACCGTCGTGCTCTTCGCGTTGCCGGTCACCATCCAGGCGTAGTCGACGGCGGTGAACGCGGGCGCGCTGCCCGCGGCGAGCACGGGCACCGCGGCTGCGCCGGCGGCGAGCGCCACCGCGACCGCGAGTAGACCCCTACGCACCCTCACGGTTGAAAAGACGCTCCGGCGTCTAGGTTCCTTCCTCGCGGGACCTACCACCACGCGTCGTGCTCCTCCATCACCCCGTAGCCCTCGGCCAGCTCGACGCCGCCCGGCAACTCGCCGGAGAACGTCCCGAACGGCTGGCGGTACGCGCTTCTGAGCAGCAGCAGGTTGTCGCGCCGCTCGCGGACCGCCTCGGTCGCGAACCGCAGGCCGTCGACGCGCTCGAGCTCGTCGCCGAACGCGGAGGGCCCCGGCTCGGTCGGACGGCCGTCGATCCACACGCTCCGCTCGCTGTCGCGGGGAGGATCGTTGACGCCGCTGACGAGGTTCCACGCCAGCTCCCGGCCGTCGCTCGCGCGGCCGACCCCCGCCGACCACCGCCACCGCGTGTGGCGCTGGTAGTAGGCCGCCGTGTCGTCCACCACGGCTCGTGCGTCGAGCGGTATCTCCCGGCCTTCGAGCTGGACCGCTCCCTGTGCGCCGATGCCGCCCTGCTTGCGGGTCCAGGCGTAGCCGGCGCCCGACGCGCACACGGTCTCGATCCCTGCGACCTCGGCGAGCTCCAGGTCGATCGCGACGTCGCCGTCCGTCACCTGCACGCGCCCGGGTGAGAGCCGCACGCGCCCGCGGCCGATCAGGGTTCGCTCGCGCAGTGTGTGCCTCTCCCGGTCCCAGACCGCCCAGAACGACTGGCGGGCCGGACCGATCCTGACTGCCGCCGCGCACAGCATCAGCCGCGGCCCGAACACGCCCACGTATCGCCAAGCCTTCAGCGGGCGGAGCCGAGCGTGGCCGGGCATCCGGCCGGGCGGCAGCGCCAGCACGTCCAGCGACGGCGGCCGGGGGTCGCCGAACGTCCCGCGATACGGGAGCGCGGCCGTCGGAATCGGCGGGGGGGCCACGCGCCCACCCTAATGGCAGGGTTGGGGCGCCGCAGGACCCGCGCGCGGCCGACATGGGCCTGCGTGCCGCGCGAGGTGACGGGCTATCCTCGGACTGACTGACCGGTCAATCAGGAGAACCGGGACCGCCCCAGGAGAGAGATATACCGTGCGCGTCGGCGCCGTTCAGCTGAATTCCACCGACGATCTCGACCGCAACCTCACGTCGGCCGACAGGCTCGTACGGGGAGCCGCCGCGCGCGGCGCGGAGCTGGTCGTGCTGCCTGAGAAATGGAGCGTACTCGGTACCTCGGCACAGATGGCCGCCGGCGCGCAGCCACTCGACGGCGCCTGCGTGACGTGGGCGCGCTCGACCGCGCGCGAGCTCGGGATCGACCTGCTCGCGGGGTCGATCGTGGAGCGCGTGCCGGGTCAGGAGAAGACCGCCAACACGAGCCTCCACATCGGTCCGGACGGCGAGATCTGTGCCGTGTACCGGAAGATCCACATGTTCGACGTCGAGGTCGACGGGGTCCTCTACGCGGAGTCGCGCGACGAGCAGCCCGGGAGTGAGCCGGTCGTGTCCGAGCTCGCCAACGGGGCGGTGCTCGGGATGAGCGTCTGTTACGACGTCCGCTTCCCCGAGCTCTACCGGATCCTCGCCGTGCGGGGTGCCCAGCTGATCGCGATCCCGAGCGCATTCACGCTTGCGACGACGCGAGACCACTGGGAGGTGCTCGTCCGCGCCCGCGCGATCGAGAACCAGTGTTTCGTGGTCGCCGCGAACCAGATCGGCGCGAGCGGGGCGGGCAACCGCTCGGGGGGGAGGTCGCTGATCATCGATCCGTGGGGCCTGGTGCTCGCGACCGCGCCCGACGAGGAGACCGCGATCGTCGCGGACCTCGACTTCGAGAACCAGCGGGCGATCCGAGCGAAGCTGCCGGTGCTCGAGCACCGCCGGGAAGACGCGTACGGGTGGAGCGCCTGATGGCGGCGGCTGCGACCACCGACAAGCGCCGCGTGATCCTCGACGCCGCCGTGCGCGTGTTCGCCCGCCAGGGGTTCCACACCTGCCGGGTCGCGGACATCGCCGACGAGGCCGGCGTCGCGTACGGGCTCGTCTATCACTACTTCTCATCGAAGGAGCAGATCCTCGACACGCTGTTCATCGAGCGCTGGGACTTGCTGCTCGCCGCGATCGCCGACGCCGATCAGAAGCATTCCGCGCCGCGCGAGAAGCTGCGCGCGATCGCCGGCTTCATCATCGACTCCTACCGGTACGACCCCGACCTGATGAAGGTGATCATCGTCGAGGTCACGCGGGCGGCGAATACGTTCGGCCGCACGCACCTGGCGGAGATCCGCGAGGCGTACGGCCAGATCGCCGGAATCGTCGAGCGCGCGCAGGCCGACGGAAGGTTCCGCGCCGAGATCGACCCGCCGTTCGCGGCGCTGGCGTTCTACGGGCTGATCGAACAGGTGCTGACCGGCTGGATCTTCGACACGGGGCCGGTCGCCGAGCCCGAGCTCGAGTACGCCAAGGGGCTGATCGTCGACACGATCTGTCGCGGGCTAGAGCGCTGAGCACGATCTCTGCTTGAATCCGGCCCGAATGACCGAGAGCCCGTTGATCAAGCGGCTCCTGTGGTCGGGGTTGCTCGCCGCCACCGGCGCGCTCGCAACGCTGGTCGGGACGCATGTGGCGACGCTGATCTGGCGTCACATGTTCGACGAAGAGCCGCCGAGTGACTGACGCCGAGCAAACCGGGAGCTGGGTTCCGGAGCCCGCCGCGGCGGCTCCCGCTCCCAGCGTGCCCGCCCCGGCGCCCGCCGCGCCCGAGTCGGACGGCGCCGGCGGCGCCACGATGAATGAGCGGCCCGAGGTGCCGGTCGCGGCCGCGTTCGCGGGCGGTTTCCTGTTCGCACTCCTGCTCCGCCGACTGGCTCGCTGAGATGGCTCCCGGAGACGGACAAGGACAACCGGACACCATCGCGACCACGGTGACCGAGGTCTCCGAGCGGATGAGCGTGCTCGTCCGCGAGGAGATCGAGCTCGCCAAGGCCGAGATGACCGAGAAGGCGATGAGCATCGCGCGCGGCACCGCCGCGGTCGCGGCCGGCGCGGTGTTCGGCGTGTTCGCCCTGATCTTCGGCCTGAGCACGCTGGCATGGGGGATCAACGCGATCTTCGTCGACGGCGTCGGCAACATCTGGCTGGGCTTCTGCGTCGTGTTCGGCCTGCTCACCCTGCTGGCGCTCGGGGCGTTCCTGTTCGCGTGGCGCAAGCTCAAGGTCGGGCCCCCGACGCCGAAGATGGCGATCGACGAGGCGAAGCGGATCCGCGAGACCGTGGCGGCCAGCCCCGAGGGCGGCGCCTGATGCCGCAGACGCGAACCCCGGAGGAGATCCGCGCGTCGATCGAGGAGAACCGGCTCGAGCTCGGCAACTCGCTCGAACGGCTCCGCGGCGAGGTCGTGCGGCTGACCGACTGGCGCTCACAGCTGCGGCGTCACCAGTCGCAGGCAGTGATCGCCGCCGGCGTCGCGGGGTTCGTGCTCGGCGGCGGCATCGCGGGGTTGACCGCGCTGCTCTCGGGAAGCCGTCGCGAGCGCCGCAAGCGCAGCTGAGCTACTGCAGATAGGAGCTTGGGATGCCCCCGACGCCGAGCAGGCCGGGGCCGACGTGCGCGCCGATCACCGGGCCGATCTCGGAGAACGTGACCGGGTCGCAGCCGAAGATCTCCCTGCCGCGGTCGCGCAGCTGCTCCGCCTCGGCCGGCGCTCGGATGTGCTGGACCATCCAGCCGTCGGCGCCGTCGGACGCGCGGGCGCGAAGCAGGTCGACCATTCGCTCGAACGCCCGCCGGGATGTACGGACCCGCTCGATCGGGGTGATCTGCGACTTGACCGTCAGGATCGGCTTGATCTTGAGCGTCGACCCCAGCCACGCCTGAGCGCCTCCGATCCGGCCACCGCGGCGCAAGTACTCGAGCGTGTCGATCGCAAACCACATCCTCAGCTCGCCGCGCGCACGCCGGGCGCGGTCGGCAACCGATGCCCCGTCGCCGCCGTCACGCGCGGCCGCGGCAGCCGCGAGCACGATCAGCCCTTGGCCGCCGCAGGCGGTCTCGGAGTCGACGACGTGGACCCGCTCGGCTCGCGACCCGAGCTGGTCGCGCGCCTGCTCGGCGGCGCGCACGGTTCCCGACATGCCTCCGGCCAGATGAATCGAGACGATGTCGTCTCCCCGGTCGAGCAGCGGCTCGTAGACCTCGAGGAAGTCGCCGATCGAGGGCTGCGAGGTGGTCGGCAGCGTCGACGCGGTCCGCAGCCGCTCATAGAACGCGCCGTAGTCCTTGATCGCGCTCTCGGGCTCGGTGTCCTCGCCCCAGTGGACGTACAGGCTGACCTCGTGGATCCCGTTCGAATCGAGCAGCTCTTGCGGGAGGTAATGGCAGGTATCGGTGACGATTGCGACTGGCATTCGCGGTGTGACCCTATCCGGTTGTGAATCCCCCCGATGTACGATCGTCGCCCGGTGGCCAGCACGCTCGTAACCGGTGGATCGGGCTTCATCGGGTCGCACGTGACCAGGCTCCTGCTCGAGCGGGGCGATCAGGTGCGCGTGCTCGTTCACCGGCGCTCGCGGGCGCTCGAACCGCTCGACGTGGAGCAGGTCCGCGGCGACATCACCGACCGGACCGCCGTCCGGCGGGCGCTGCGCGGCACCGACCGCGTGTTCCACATCGCCGGCACCGCGAACCTGGGGCTCTCGCGCGGACGGATGTTCAAGCTCAACGTCGAGGGTGCACGGATCGTGTTCGAGGAGGCCCTGCGCGGCGAGGTGGAACGGATCGTGCTGACCTCCTCGGCAGGCGCGATCGGACCGGCACCGCCGGGGCGGATGGCCGACGAGCGAACGGTATGGGACGCGGGGCGATACGGGATCGCGTACGTCGACTCCAAGCACGCCGCCGAGATCGAGGCGCTCCGGCTGCTGGCGCGCGGGCTGCCACTCGTGACCGTCAACCCGACGCACGTGCTGGGCGCCGGCGATCCGGGACGGTCCTCGACGACGCTGGTGCTGCGGTTTCTGCGCCGGCAGATCCCGGCGTATGTCAACGGCACGCTGAACATCGTCGGCGTCGACGACGTCGCGCGGGGCCACCTGCTCGCCGACGAGCGCGGGCAGGTGGGCGAGCGTTACATCCTCGGGAACCGCAACTACACAACCGACCGCCTGTTCGCCGATCTCGGCCGGCTGTCGGGTGTCGAGCCGCCGGCCGTGAAGCTGCCGCCGTCCGTCGCGCTCGCCCTCGCGGCGGGCGCTGAGCGCGTCGGCGGGCTCGAGCTGCCCTCCACCACTGAGGTGCGCGCCTCCGCGTTGAACTGGTCGTTCAACAACAGCAAGGCAAAGCGCCAGCTCGGCTGGCGAACCTCTCCGCACGAGGACTGCCTCGAGGAGACGATCGAGTGGTACCGGGGCAGGGAGGGGTCGCGGCTGGCCACGCCAGGGACGGGGCAACCGCTGCTGCTGCGGCTCGTGGGCGGCGTCACCCGGCGTATCGTCTGACGGCGCGATGGCGATGCTCTACCGCTGCTCGACGCCGACCAACTGGCTGTGCCCGTGCGGCAGGGTCGCGCGGGCGCTCGACCGCGAGGGGATCGCCTACGAGGAGGTGCGGGTGCCGCACCGGCGCGCGCGGCGCCCCGAGGTAGAGGCGCTCACCGGCCAGCAGCGGGTGCCGGTGCTCGTGATCGACGGCGAGGCGATCTGCGACTCGCGCCGGATCGTCGAACACCTCGAGCTCAGCGCTGAACGCCGCGCTCTGTGACCAGCGCGGTCACGAGCTCGGTCGGAGTGATGTCGAACGCAGGGTTGCGCGCGGGCGTGCCCGCCGGCGCCACCTCTCGCGGATCGCGCTCCTCGATCACGATGTGACGGCCGGTCGGGCAGTCGAGGTCGATCGTCGAGCTCGGGCCGGCTACGACGAACGGGACGCCCGCGGCGCGGGCGGCGAGCGCCAGCCCGAACGTGCCGATCTTGTTGGCGACGTCGCCGTTGGCCGCGACCCTGTCGCAGCCGACGAGCACCGCCCCGACTTCGCCGGACGCGATCACTCCGGCCGCCGCTCCGTCCACGATCAGCTCGAACGGGATCCCGAGCCGCGTCAGCTCGTAGGCGGTCAGACGCGCGCCCTGGAGCAGCGGCCGCGTCTCGGTCGCGATCACCTTCCGGAGCCGTCCGCGCACCGCGAGCTCGGCGATCACGGCGAGCGCGGTGCCGCGGCCGGGGGCGGCCAGCGCCCCGGTGTTGCAGTGGGTCAGGACGACGCCGGCGTCCGCGAGCAGGGCCGCGCCGTGGCCCGCGATCGCCTCACTCGCCGCCGCCTCCTCGGCCTCGATCGCCCGGGCTTCGGCGAGCGCCGCCGCGGCGGGCGGGTCGCCTGGCGCCCGGCGTACCGCCGCCCGGACGCGGTCGAGGGCGTGCGCGAGGTTGACCGCCGTCGGGCGGGTGGCGCGCAGCAGCTCGCACGCCGGCTCGAGCGCGGACGGGTCACGCCCCAGCTCGACCGCGACCCCGTACGCGGCCGCGACTCCGATCAGCGGGGCGCCGCGGATCGAGAGCCGCCGGATCGCGTCGGCCACCTCCGCGGCCGAGCGCAGCTCGAGCTCGAGTTCGCGCCCGGGCAGCGCCGTCTGATCGAGCGCCAGCAGGACCCCGTGGTCAAACCGCAGCGCCTGCAGCGCCGCGGGCGCTACAGGCGATTCTCGATCGATAGCGGCGGAGCCTGGGCGACGTCGGCTTCGGTTGTCGGCTGCTCCGAGGAGCCGTTGTCGACTCCGAGTACCTGCTGGAGCTCACCCGACTCGTACATCTCGGTAACGATGTCGCAGCCCCCGACGAGCTCGCCGTCGACGAACAGCTGCGGGATCGTCGGCCAGTTCGAGAGGGTCGACAGCTCCTGGCGGATCCGCGGGTCCGGAAGCACGTCGACCGCGGCGAACGGGCGCCCGAGCGACTGCAGCATCGCGACGGTGCGGGCCGAGAAGCCGCACATCGGCTGGGTGGGCGTGCCCTTCATGAACAGGATCACGTCGTTCTCGGAGATCGCCTTGCCGATCTCGTCGCGCAGGGGGTTGGTCGTCTCGTCGCTCATGCGAGTCACTCCGGTCTGGTCTGGATCGACAGGGCGTGGATGCGGCCGCCCACCTCGTCGCCGAACACGTCGTAGACGAGGCGGTGCTGGGCGATGCGGCTGAGGCCGTCGAACGCGGACGCCGACACGACCGCGTTGAAGTGGTGCCCGTCGCCACTAACATCGGCACGGGCGCCGGGGATCCCGGCCTCGATCCGGTGTTTCAGCTCCTCTGGAGTCGCCGACACCCGTCAAGCGTAGCGAGCCAGGCCCGTAGCTATACTTGTTGAAGCATGATCACGCTAACCGACAAAGGCGCGGAGAAGGTGGAGGAGTTCTTGGCCACGCAGGCGGCGGTCGCCGAGACAGCGGGGCTGCGAGTCGGGGTTCGCGGCGGCGGCTGCTCGGGCTTCCAGTATGCGCTGGCGTTCGACGAGCAGCGCGGCGGTGACACCGTGTTCGTGGACAAGGGCATCCGCCTGCTGGTCGACACCCAGAGCCTTCCGTACGTGTCCGGCTCGACGATCGACTTCGTCGACGGCCTGCAAGGCGCCGGCTTCAAGGTCGACAACCCGAACGTGATCGCGGCCTGCGGGTGCGGGTCGTCGTTCCGGGTCGCCGAAGAGGAAGAGGTCTCGGCCGTCTAGACGGGCCGGGCGTGCGCGGTGGCGCTCGCAGCGCGCGCCGCGTTTGGAAGACGGCTGGACGGGGGACCGTTGATTGCGCATGGTCCGCCGCGCCATCTCCATCGCGTCGCTGGTCGTCCTCGTCGGGTGCGGCGCGGCTCAGGTCGCCGGCGCGCAGCCCGCGCATTCGGTGGCAGCGAACGTCCGGCCGAAGATCGTCCTGTTCAAGTCGATCGGCGGCATCAGCCTGGGCGCGACGCCCCGTCAGATCGAGCGCCGGCTCGGGAAGCCCAGCCAGACGATCCACGTTGGCCACCGGATCAGTGGGATCACCTATTACAAGGCCGGCCTCTCGTTCGAGTTCGACACGCTTCAGCGCAGCGATCCGGCGAACGACGTCGCCGCGATCGGGCCGCGTTTCCACACCTCGAAGGGCGTCCACGTCGGCACACCCGTAGCGCACCTCAAGCACGCGTACCACGGCATGCACTGCGACAAGTTCGAGTGCGCGCTCTACCAGGGTCCGCGCGGGGCCGTGGGATCCCGGATCACGACGTTCACCTTGTTTGGTGGCAAGGTCAACACGATCCAGCTGCAGATCTCCTACGAGTAAGGCTCGGACGCTGGACCTGGGCTTGGTGCGTTTGCCCGGCTATAGCCGGGAAAATCGACCACGCTGGGAATCGCTGAAGCCGGGGCGCGAGCGCGCCGGCTTTAGGACTCCTTAGCCAGCCGCTTGTAGCTTGGACAAGCCAGCGCGAGCGCGTCGCGTTCGTGTGGCCGCAACGGAGGGACCGAAGGGTGCGGCGAGCGACTTGTCGGCTGTTAGTCAGCGGATCCGCGGCTCTCGCGGCGCTCGCGATCGTGCCCGCCGCGGATGCCGCGAGCGCCCCGATCAAGATCGGCATCAACACCGCGAGCACGCCGTCGCAGCCAGCCGTTGCGGTCGATTCCTCGGGCACGGCGTACACCGCGTGGATCGCAGCCGGGACCAGCCAGACACAGATGGCGTTCTGCAAGGTCCCGCTGGGCGCGACCGGATGCAGCCCAGTGACGCTGACGGCGCCCGCCGGCGGAACGCTGTTCGACCCCCCGAGCGTCGTGCTCTCAGGCGGCACTGTCTACGTGTTCGAGGAAGCGTTCGGGGCGGCCAATAACGACCAGAACGGCATCAACGAGTGGGTCTCGAGCGACGGCGGCCGGACGTTCACGCTGCTCCCGAGCGCCGTGTTCTTCATCGGCAACAACAGCGCCGGGACGGTCAATCCGGTGATCCCGCTGCCGGGCGCCAACATCGGCGACGGCGCGGTGGTGCCCGGCGGCAACCCCGGCTTCCAGGCCAACACGCTGGCTTCGCCAAGCGACTACTCGCTGAGCACGGCGCCGCCGTACGCGACCCTTAATCCACCCGGCAACAGCTATCAAGTGGGGAACCTCGGCGGCGAGTTCGCCGCCGGGCCGGCCGGGATCCTCGGCGTGTTCGCACTGATCGAGACCGGCCCGTGTCCGTCGAGCGAGGGTCTCGTGTCCTCCTTCGCCGGGCTGCCGGCGACGAACGCCGCGCTCAACACGAGTTCGACCTGGAGCCCGCTCGCCGGAGTCGACTGCAACACCCAGTACCCGGCGGTCGCGGGAGGCCCATCCGGGCTGGGCCTGCTCGAGAACAACGACGCGACGCTGAGCAACACGATTGAGCAGTACCGCAAGTTCACGCCGCCGTCGAGCTTCTCCGCGCCGATTACGATCGCTCGCAGCGCCGGGATCAGTCCGTCGCTCTCGCAAGACGGAACCGGGCACAT
Organism: uncultured Solirubrobacterales bacterium; assembly: GCA_963788565.1. Classification (GTDB taxonomy): domain Bacteria; phylum Actinomycetota; class Thermoleophilia; order Solirubrobacterales; family Solirubrobacteraceae; genus Palsa-465. The sequence goes on from CAWBHJ010000011.1 coordinate 101,194, forward strand.
CTACGCCACCTGGATCTCCGACGGTGCCGTGCAGCTGGCCTACAGCGCGAACGGCGGATCGGGTTGGCTGTCAAAGGCGCTGGTCGGCAACAGCGGCACCACGAGCCCCAACTCGCTCACGAGTGCCGTCGGCAGCGCCGGGGAGGGCTGGGCCGTGTTCGCCGCAAACGGGAACGAGTGGGCGCAGCCGTTCGACAAGACGGCGGTGCTGCCGCCCGCGCCTACGAACACCAGCGCGCCGAAGGCCGCCGGCACCGCCAAGGCCGGCAAGAAGCTGAGCTGCTCGACCGGCACCTGGACCGGGAAACCGACTTCCTACGGGTACCAGTGGTACCGCAACGGCGTGCCACTCGCCGGGGTCACCGGCAGCACCTACACGGTGCAGACGCTCGACGAGGGAGCGACCTTAGTGTGCGCCGTCATCGCCGGCAACGCCGGCGGCCGCACGTCGGCGACGAGCAACGCCGTCAAGGTGCCGATCCCGTTCGTGCCGCACTGCCCTGGCGCGACCGGGAGCATCTCGGGCACCAAGCTCGGCCTCGTGACGATCGGGATGACGCGCGCGAAGGCTCACTACCTGTATCGCTTCCACTCCGACCGAGGCAAGCAGTACCAGGACTTCTTCTGCCTGACGCCGATCGGGGTCAGGGTCGGCTACGCCTCGCCGAAGCTCGTGCGGTCACTTCCAAAGCGCCAGCGCAACCGGGGCGCCGGCAAGGTCGTGTGGATCTCGACATCGAATCCGCACTACTCGCTGGACGGCGTCAGGGCCGGCGAGTCGCTGGTCCTCGCCGCGACCAAGCTCCGCCTCGAGTCGCCGTTCCACATCGGGCTGAACCTCTGGTACCTGTCCCGCTCGAAGAACGTGACCGCGGTGCTGAAGGTCCGGCACGGCGCCGTCGAGGAGCTCGGGATCGGCGACAACGCGCTGACGGCGACACGGGCCGAGCAGAACGTCTTGATGCACTCGTTCTACTGAGGGGCAGCTGCGGGTGCCGCGCTACACCGGCGTCGCGTCGAGCGAGCGCCACAGGTACACGCACGCATCCGTCCGATAGGGACGCCACGGCTCGGCGATCGCCTCCATCGCGGCTGGATCCGGCAGCTCGCCCAGCTCGTAGCGCTGCATCATCGCGCGGCGGATTCCAAGGTCACCGACCGGCAGCACGTCGGGGCGCTGCAGATGGAACATCAGGAACATGTCGGCCGTCCAGGGTCCCAGACCCTTGACCGCGATCAGCTCGGCTTTGACCTCGTCGTCGGGCAAAGCGTCGAGTCGCTCGAGCTCGAGCGTCCCTTCGAGCACGTGCTCGGCGAGCGAGCGCAGAAAGCTCACCTTTGCGCGCGACAGCCCGGCGGCGGCGCGGAGCTCCTCCGGGTCGTCCTCGAGCACCTCCACCGGCGTTGGCGTGCGGCCGCCGAAGCGGTCGGTCAGCCGCGCGTAGATCGCTCGCGCGGCGCTCGTCGAGAGCTGCTGGCCGACGATCGAGCGGACCAGCGCACCGTAGTGGTCCTCGGGCGCGACGCCGCGGCGCGGGTCGCGCTCGTCGGGACCGAGCTCGTCGATCAGGGCACGCATCACCGGGTCCGCGGCCCGGAGGTGCTCGAGCCCCTTACGGCTGGCCGGCAACTACCCCGGGAACGCCGGTGTTGGTCGAGTACTTGGGCTGGATCTTCGTATCCGGCCGGATCTCGTGGACCGCCTGGGCGACGGCGATGGCGGACTCCGCGAACCCCGTCGCGATCAGCTTCAGCTTGCCGTCGAAGGTGGTGATGTCGCCACACGCCCACACGCGCTCGAGCGAGGTCTGCATCAGCGAATCGACGACGATCGCGCCCTTCTCGACCTCGAAGCCCCATTCCTTCAGCGGTCCGAGTGCGGTCTTGAACCCGAGCTGCAAGAGGATTGCGTCGACCTCGATCTCGAATTCGTGCTCCTCGTCGTCGGAGTTGAACAGCCTCACGCGCTCGATCGAGCCGTCGCCGTGCACCTCCTTGATCTGGAACGGGACGTGCAGCATCACGTCGCCGCGGTCGGCCGCCTCGAGTACCTGGCCGACGGTCAGCTCGTGGGCGCGGAATCCCTCGCGGCGGTGCGCGAGGCGGATCTCCGAGGCCGTGTCGAGCAGGTTGATCGCCCAGTCACAGGCGGAGTCGCCGCCGCCGATGATCAGCACGCGCTTGCCCTCGAACAGGGCCTTCTCGCCGACGATGTAGTGAACGCCCTTCCCCTCCCACGGGGTGAGGTCGTAGCCCGGGAGCTTCTTTGGCTCGAACGCGCCGTGGCCGCCCGAAACGATCACGGTCCGCGATCGCAGCTCACCGCGATCGGTGTGCAGCACGACAACGCGATCCTCGCCCTCGCCCTCCCACGAGATCGTCTCGGCGGTGGTGTTGAGGTGGGCGGGGACGTCGAACTGCTCGAGTGCTTGCACCCGGAGCAGCTCGACCAGGTCCCTCGCGAGCACCTTCGGGTGGCCCGGGACGTCGTAGATCCACTTCTCCGGGTAGAGCGTGGTCAGCTGGCCGCCGAGCTCGGGGAGCGAGTCGATCACCCGCGCGGTGGCCTCGCGCATCCCGGCCCAGAACGCTGTGCTCATCCCGACCGGCCCAGCGCCGATCACGGTGATGTCGCGGACCTCGTCGAAGTCGGCCTGCACGTCCGGCGTCACGGCGCTGTAACCGTCAATGCCGCTCCGTCCAGCGCCCCGAGCGCCCGCTCGACCGAGCACGAGATGCACGTGAACGTCGGCGTGTCGCGAAGTGTGTAGGCGCTCGCCTCGGTCGTCCGCAGCTGCTGGACGAGGTCGAGGAAGTCGGCCGGGTTGTCGGTCTCGAACGCGACCACGAACTCCTGGTCGTCCAAGCCGAACGAATAGCTCGTGTTGAGGTCGACGGACGGGTACTCGCGGCCGATCTTGATGTGCTCCTGCATGATCCGCCAGCGCTGCTCGCCCGGCAGCGAGTACCAGGCGCGCGTCTTCACGAACGGGTACACGAACAGGTACTTCCCGTGCGCGGGGCGGACCTCGAGCCGCGACTCTTCGGAGTACTCCGACGGCTTCGTCATCGCCAGCAGCGAGTACGGAGTCGTGCACCACTTCATCAGCCCGCTCTGCGCGAGCACGACGTGGAACTCGTGGATCCGCTCGAGGTTCTGCGCCTGGCTGAGGATCATCAGGTCGGCGTCGCCGCGGGTCCCGACCAGCGAAAAGGCGCGCAGCAGGTGGCCATCGGCGAAGTCCGCGCATGCCGCGATGAACTCGCGCTTGTCCTGGGCCCGGCGCTCGTCGTCGAGTCGCCGCCAGGCCGGATCAACCTTCAAGAAGGTGTATTTCACGTAGTGGCGGGAAGGCACCTGTCAGCTGATGATACGCAGGAGATCCCGGCCTCTCCGGGTAGACATCTCGCACAGCCGGGCCCCGTCAACGACTACCATTTGAACGTATGCGCATCGCGCTCCTATCGCCGTACTCGTGGACGTACCCGGGCGGCGTCACGCGGCATATCGAGGCGCTCGCTGAGTGCTTCATCGCAGAGGGTCATCACGTGCGCGTAATCGCGCCGTACGACCCGCCGGGCCGGTACTCGGCGGGGCTGCATCGCGGCGCGCGTCCGCAGGCGCTCGAGGCGCCCGACTACCTTGTGCCGATTGGGCGGACGATCGGCTTTAAGGCGAACGGCGCGGTGTCGAATCTGTCGCTCACTCCGCACGGGCTCGCGGCAACGCAGAAGGAGCTCCGCACCGGCCGCTACGACGTCGTCCACGTCCACGAGCCGATCGCACCGATTCCGCCATGGATCATCACCGACCGGATGCAGTTGCCGCTCGTCGGGACCTTCCACACCTACAACGAGAACAAGCTCTCGAACGGGATCGCGAACCTGGTCGGAGCGCGCCGCATGTTCAACCGGCTGCGTGTGCGCATCGCCGTTTCAGAGGCGGCGGCGTGGACCGGCCGGCGGTTCTTCGGCGGCCACTACCGGATCATCCCCAACGGCGTCCACGTCGATCCGGAGCGGGCGTTACGCGCCGCCTCCCGCCCGTCCAGCGAGCGGCTGCGGATCGTGTTCGTCGGACAGGCGGTCGAGCGCAAGGGGCTGCCGCTGCTGCTGAGTGCGTTCGAGGCGCTGCGCGAGCGGATACCGACCGAGCTGACGGTGATCGGCCCGACCCCGGAAGAGCTCTCGCCGTATTTGCTCGACATGCAGGGAGTGCGGGTGCTCGGCAAGGTCGCTGACGAGACCAAGGAGCGCGAGCTCGAGCGCGCCGACCTGCTGGTCGCCCCGTCGCTGCGTGGAGAGAGCTTCGGGATGGTGCTCACCGAGGCGTTCGCCGCCGGCACTCCGGTGGTGGCGTCGAACATCCCTGGCTACCGCGACGTCGTCAGAGACGGAGTCGACGGCGTGCTCGTGCCGCCCGGTGACGCGCAGGCGCTCGCCGAGGTGCTGCGCGACCTCCACGAGGAACCGGACCGCCGGGCCGAGATGGCCCGCGCGGCGACCCAACAGGTCGAGCGATTCGCGTGGCCGCGAGTGGCCCAGGAGGTGATGACCGCGTACGAGGACGCGGTCGAGATCCCCGAGCCCGCGACGGCGCGGCAGCGCGCGGCCGTCAAGATCGGGCTGCGCGCCGCGGACCTCAAGCCGCACGTGCCCGCCAAGCGCCTGAAGTCGCTCGAGCCGAGGACGCAGCGCGAGCGGCGCAGCAGGGCGAAGGCGCTGACGCGGCGCGGGGCGCTCGTCGGGGTCAGCCTCGGCGGCCTCGCGCTCGGCTACTACGCCCTCCAGAAGATCGGCTTCGGCAACATCGCCTCGGCGCTCGTGAACTCGAGCCCGACGTTCGTGCTGCTCGCGCTGGCGGTCATGTGCACCGCGATGGTCGCGCGTGCGTTCTCGTGGGACGCGATCCTCAAGGCGGCGCTGCCGCGAGCGCGGATCCGGCTGATCGACGCGATGCAGGGGACCTTCATCGGAGTGCTGATGTCCTCGACACTGCCCGCACGTCTCGGCGAGCCGGCGCGCGCGTTGGTCGTCTCGCGCCGCACCGGCCGACCGCGGGAGAACTTCCCGGTCGTGCTCGGCACGCTCGTCTCGCAGACGCTGTTGAACCTCGTCGCGCTGGCGATCCTCGGAGCGATCATGTTCACGTCCGTCAACTTCTTCGACGGCCACCAGTCAGCGCTTTTGATCGTCGCGATCGTGCCTGTGGTGCTGTTGTTCTTGGTGCTCGTGCTGCCGCAGGTTCTCCGGCACCCGGCGACCCGGCGGTTCACACGCATGCACAAGGCCGCGGCCCAGGCCCGCGACGCAATCACGCGTGTGCGCGACGGGCTGAAGGTGTTCCGCAACCCCAAGCTCGGCCTCGCCGCGGCGTTCTTCCAGCTGCTCGCCTGGGGCCTGCAGGCGGTCTCCTGCTACCTGCTGCTGATCGCGCTCGGCCTCGACAAGCAGACCGGGTTCGCGGCGGCAGCGGCGGTGCTGTTCGCGGTCAACGTGACCGCCGTGATTCCCGCCACGCCTGCGAACCTCGGAGTGTTCCAGGCCGCTTGCGTGGCGGTGCTGCACACCGGCTGGCACGTCGGCTTCGCCCCGGCGTTCGCCTACGGCGTGATCCTGCAGGGCGTCGAGGTCGCGACCGCGATCCTGATGGGGACGCCGGCGCTGCTCAAGGAAGGCATGTCCTGGCGGGAGATCAGGATGCGCGCGATGCATGCCACCCCGGTCAAGCTGCCAGAGCGGCGGCCCCGGAAGGGTGGCGGCCGCAGCGGGGACGCGGCCCGCGCCGAAGGCTGAATCGGCTCGGCCGGGCGGGCTTACGGAGATGCCGCTTGCTGCGGCTGGCGCCGCCGGCTCGCTCGGCGCGCGCGCGAGGCGGTGCTGCGGGCGGCCGAGGAGACCGCGGTCAGCGGCTTCGCGATTCCCTCGAGCCCCCGTCGCTCGGCCCTGACTCCGAACGCGAGCTCCACCACCCCGCCGAGGATCATCAACCCGGCGCCGATCGCGAGCGCCTTGAACACCTCGGATGCCTTCCCGGTCGCGACCATCGGCGCGAACAGCTGCGGCCCGATGATCCCGCCGATCCCGGTCCCGACCGCGTAGAACAGCGCGATCGCGAGCGCGCGGGTCTCCATCGGGAAGATCTCCGAGACGGTCAGGTAGGCGGCGCTGACGCCGGCGGAGGCGAAGAAGAACACGACCGACCAGCACGCGGTGAGCGATGCGGCGGTGAGCGAGTGCTGCTCGAACAGGTACCCGGTGACGAGCAGCAGGACCCCGGAGAGGATGTAGGTGCCGGCGATCATCGGCTTGCGGCCGACCGAATCGAACAGCGGCCCGAGAAGCAGCGGCCCGAGCAGGTTGCCGGCGGCGAATGCGACCAGGTAGTAGGGCGCGTTCGAAGTCGCGACGCCGAAGAAGGTACTGAGCAGCGTCGCGTAGCCGAACAGGATCGAGTTGTAGAGGAACGCCTGCCCGATGAACAGCGACAGCCCGAGGATCGTCCGCTTCGGATACGTGCGCGCGATCGTGACCGCGATCTCGTGTAGCGGGATCGACTTGCGCTGCTTGATCGTGATCGTCTCGTCGGGGTCGTCGAGCTCGGCGCCGGTCGATTCGGTCACCTGCCGCTCGATGTCGCGCGTGACCTCCTCCGCCTCCCGGTCGCGGCCGTGGATGAACAGCCAGCGCGGGCTCTCCGGGACGTGGCGGCGGACGATCAGGATCGCGAGGCCGAGGACGAAGCCAAGAGCGAAGCACACGCGCCAGTCGAGGAACGGCGAGAAGATGTGAAGCGCCGCCACCGACAGCAGCGCCCCGGCGGCCGCTCCGAGCCAGTACGTGCCGTTGATGATGATGTCGATGCGGCCGCGGTGCTTGGCGGGGATCAGCTCGTCGATCGCGGAGTTGATCGCGCTGTACTCGCCGCCGATCCCCATCCCGGTCACGAACCGGCAGAGGAAGAAGAACCACGGCGCGAATGCGAACGCCGTCGCGATCGTCGCGACGAGGTATACCCCGAGCGTGATCATGAACAGCCGCTTGCGCCCGAACAGGTCCGTCAGCCGCCCGAACAGGAGCGCGCCGACGCACGCGCCAGCGACGTACATCGACGCCGCCAGCCCGGCGACCTCGGCCGAGGAGATGTTGATCCCGCTGCCCTTGGCGGAGATCGCGCCCGCGATCGAGCCGACGATCGTCACCTCGAGCCCGTCGAGGATCCAGACGGTGCCCAGCCCGATCAGGATCCGCCAATGCCATCTTGACCATGGGAGCCGGTCCAGCCTGGCGGGGATGTTGGTCTCGATCGTGCCGAGCTGATCCGCGGTTGGCGTAAGCGTCGCCATGGCTTCCTCCTCGCTCCGGGGTTCTGCACCCGCGTCCTACCCGAAATCCGGTGCGTAAACCCGATGAGATCCCACGCCGGCGGCGGTCTTGTACGGCAGCGAACCGAAAGGAGCGATTTCGATGGGCAAGTTGGTAGTCACCGAATTCGTCACGCTGGACGGAGTATTCGAGGACCCGGGTGGCGCCGAGGGGTTCGAGCACGGCGGCTGGTCGTTCAAGTTCGACCGGAGTGCCGAGGGAGACAAATTCAAGCTCGACGAGCTGATGGCCGCCGACGCGCAGCTGTTCGGACGGACGACGTACGAGGGGTTCGCGAAGGCGTGGCCGACGCGGACGGACGAGGTCGGATTCTCCGAGCGGATCAACTCGCTGCCGAAGTACGTGGTTTCGTCCACGCTTGAGAGCGCCGATTGGGAGCCGTCCACGATCCTCGGCGACGCGTGGGCCGACGACGTCGCGCAGCTGAAGCGCGAGGTCAAGGGCGACATCCTCGTCGCGGGCAGCGGACGGCTCGTGGGCGGCCTCCTCGGACGCGACCTCGTCGACCAGTTCAACCTGATGGTCTTCCCGGTGGCGCTGGGCAGCGGGCGGCGGCTCTTCGAGGGCCTCGAGGCGCCCGTGACGTTCGAGCTCGTGGAGTCGCGGCCGGCAGGCGAGGCGTTGATCCAGGTCTACACGCGGGCATAGAGCGGAATAGGATCCAGGGGCGATGGCGCTCGTCCCGGCTTACCTCCCCGCCGACGACCGCTACGACCGGATGCCGTACCGGCGTTGCGGGCGCCGAGGGCTGAAGCTGCCGGCCCTGTCGCTCGGCATGTGGCAGAACTTCGGTTCCGCGAGGCCGCTCGAGCACGCACGCCCGATCCTCCGCCGCGCCTTCGATCTCGGGATCACGCACTTCGACCTGGCGAACAACTACGGCCCGCCGTACGGCTCGGCGGAGGAGAACTTCGGCCGGCTGTTTGCGCAGGACTTCAAGCGCTACCGCGACGAGTTGATCATCTCGACCAAGGCCGGCTACGACATGTGGCCGGGGCCGTACGGCAACTGGGGATCGCGGAAGTACCTGCTCGCGAGCCTCGACCAGAGCCTCGGGCGGATGGGGCTCGACTACGTCGACATCTTCTACTCGCATCGCTTCGACCCGGAGGCGCCCCTGGAGGAGACGATCGGTGCCCTCGACAGCGCGGTCAAGCAGGGCAAGGCGCTGTACGCGGGAATCAGTTCGTACTCGGCGCGCCGCACCGCTGAGGCGGCCGAGATCCTCCGCGAGCTCGGCACGCCGCTGCTGATCCACCAGCCGAGCTACTCGATGTTCAATCGGTGGGTCGAGCGCGAGCTGCTCGGCGTGCTCGAGGAGGAGGGCATCGGCTGCATCGCGTTCTCGCCGCTGGCGCAGGGGATGCTCACCGACAAATACCTGCGCGGGGTCCCCGCCGCCTCGCGCGCGAGAGAGAACGAGTCGTTCTCGGAGCGGATGCTGACCGACGACAACCTCGCGCGCGTCCGCGCGCTCAACGAGATCGCGTCGAGCCGCGGTCAGTCGCTCGCTCAGATGGCGCTCGCTTGGGTGCTGCGCGACCCGCGGGTCACCTCGGCGCTGATCGGGGTCTCGAGCGTCGAGCAGCTCGAGGACAACGTCGCGGCGCTCGAGCATCTGGATTTCGACCAGGACGAGCTCAAGCAGATCGACCGTTACGCCCAGGACGGACAGATCAACATCTGGGCGCAGTCCAGCGACTCGTAGGGTGGCCGCTCGGGTCTCGTACCTCGAGGCCGAACAGGTGCTGGCCGGCCGCGATCCGGTGCTGGCGCGGCTGATCGACGCGGCCGGGCCGATGCGGATCAGCCGGCCGAAGATGTCGCCGTTCGAGTCGCTGGTCCAGGCGATCGTCTACCAGCAGCTGGCGGGCGCGGCGGCCCGCGCGATCCACGGGCGGCTGATCGCGGCGATGCCCGGCGGGGTCGAGCCGGAGGCGCTGCTGGCGCTGTCCGATGCCGAGCTCCGGGCCGTCGGGCTGTCAGGCGCGAAGGTGCTGTCGCTGCGCGACCTCGCGACGAAGGTGCTCGACGGAACCGTCGTCGTCGCGCCCCGCCGGCTCGCTCGGCTCTCGGACGAGGAGGTGATCGAGCGGCTGACGACGGTTCGCGGGATCGGCCCGTGGTCCTCGCACATGTTCCTGATCTTCCAGCTCCGCCGGCTCGACGTCTGGCCGGTCGGCGACCTCGGGGTGCGACAGGGGTACGGGCTCGCGTGGGGGATCGCGACGCCTACGCAGCGGGCGCTCGAGCCGCTCGGGGAGCCGTTCCGGCCCTATCGCACGGTCGTCGCGTGGTACTGCTGGCGCGCGGGGGAGCTGTACGCGGGCGCCGGCGAGAGCGCGCTCACGCGTTAGCGGCTCTAGCGCGGCCGCAGCGTGTCGATCGCCAGGTCGAGGTGCCGGCGCCAGTCGAACTCGGGCCTGCCGGTCCCCATCGTCGAGCACACGCCGCACATCAGCATCGCGATGTCGTTCGCCTGCGTGTCGGGCCGCACCTTCCCGGCGCGCCGGGCGCGCCCCAGGAACTCCTCCGTGGTATCCAGCAGCTCCTGCTGCTCGACCCTCGCGTGGTCCCAGATGTGCTGCCCACCGCTGGTCATCGCGTAACGGACGGCCGCGTCGCCCGCGGTCGTCTCCGCGTTGCGCCGCATCACGCCTTCGAGCGCCGCGAACGCGTCCTCGTCTGCTTCGACGTCTTTGTACGCCTCCCGGGCCCGGTCGGCGAAGAGCTTGAATTGGCGGCGAACGAGCTCGCTCATCAACGCCTCTTTGGTGGGGAAGTGCCGATACACGGTCCCGACGCCCACACCGGCGCGCCGCGCGACGTCATCGATCTGTGCCTCGGCGCCGTTCTCGCCGAACACCTCCCGCGCACCCTCGAGGATCCGATCGCGGTTGCGACGAGCGTCAGCGCGGAGCGGCCGATCGGTCTCGATCATCGTGTTGCTCAAATTCCTCGACCCCGGTCCGTTGACAAACGGAATCGTAGTTCACTATATTGCCCGAAGCAACCGGAACCGGACCTCAGCTTCCAGTGACCGCCACGACCAGCACCCGTGCCAAGGCGCCGGAGTACACGGCGCGTGCCAAGAACATCGCGCTGCTGCTGCTCGCGGTGACGCAGTTCGTGATCGTGATCGACGCGTCGATCGTCAACGTTGCGCTGCCGTCGATCGGGAGCGCCCTGCACTTCTCGCGCGACGATCTGTCCTGGGTGGTCAACGCCTACACGCTGACCTTCGGCGGGTTCCTGCTGCTCGGCGGCCGGCTCGCCGATCTGCTCGGTCGCCGGCGGATGTTCATGTCCGGCCTGATCCTGTTCTCGGTGGCCTCGTTCGCGGGCGGCGTCGCGCAATCGGAGGGGTGGCTGCTCGCCGCCCGCGCGGTCCAGGGCCTCGGCGCCGCGATCGTCTCGCCGGCGGCGCTCTCGATCATCACCACCACGTTCGCCGAGGGTGCCGAGCGCAACCGCGCACTCGGAGTCTGGGGAGCGGTCGCGGGTGCCGGCGGCGCGGCCGGCGTGCTGCTCGGAGGGATCCTGACGAGCGGGCTCAACTGGCGGTGGGTGCTGTTCGTGAACGTCCCGATCGGACTCGCGGCCGCGGCGGTCGCCCCGCGAATCCTGCACGAGAGCCGGGCGGAGGACGGCGCCAGGACGTTCGACTTCCCGGGCGCGATCACGGTCACCGCGGGCCTGTCGCTCCTCGTCTACACGATCGTCGACGCGGTCAACGTCGGCTGGGGTTCGGCGGCGACGATCTGGAAGCTCGCGCTCGCCTTGGGCCTGATCGTCGCGTTCGTGATCATCGAGCAGCGGACGCGGAGCCCCCTGATGCCGTTCTCGATCTTCCGGCTGCGAACGCTGCGCGGGGCGGACATTGTCGGCCTGCTGGTCGGGATGTCGCTGTTCTCGATGTTCTTCTTCATCTCGCTGTACATGCAGAACGTGCTCCACTTCTCGCCGATCAAGACCGGGGTCTCGTACCTGCCGCTCGCGGTCGGGATCATCCTGACGGCGGGACTCGCGTCGCAGCTCGTCACGCGTATCGGCTTCAAACCGGTGCTGATCCTCGGCCTGCTGCTGATCGCCGCCGGGCTGATCTGGTTCTCGCGCGTACCCGCGCTGGGGGGCTCCTTCTCCGCGAACGTGCTCGGTCCGTCGCTGCTGGCGGCCGCCGGGCTCGGATTCTCGTTCGTGCCGGTGACGATCGCGGCGGTGACCGGCACCAAGCCGCACGAGGCCGGCCTTGCTTCGGGTCTGATCAACACCTCGCAGCAGGTCGGTGGCGCGCTCGGTCTCGCGATCCTCGCGACCGTCGCCAACAGCCGCACCCAGGAGGTGTTCCACTCCGGCGTCCACAACGTCAGCGTGGCGCTCACGAAGGGCTTCGACCGGGCTTTCCTGGTCGGCGCCGGGTTCGCGATCCTGGGCGCGATCCTCGCGGCGGTGCTGATCTCCTCGCGCGACAGCCGCGAGCACTCGGAGGCCGCGCGGGCCGAGGGTGCGGTGGTTCCGGCGGCGTAGGCCGGGCGCGGGGCCCCGCGTGTCGGGGCGCGGAACACCGACCCCTGTCCGCCCCGCGCGCCGAGACCTGCGTGCGCGGGGCAAGTAGGTGTCGGAAACCGAGCGCTCCTCGCTCCGCGGGCCGGGAGTGCCGCGACCGGGGCGAGTAGGTGTCGGAAACCGAGCGCTCCTCGCCCCGGGGGCCGGGAGTCACCGTGCGCGGGGCGGGTAGCGCTCGGTCCGCCCGCTCACGCCGACGCGGCGCCGAGCAGACCGGTTACGCCGACGCAGGCGCCGGTCCGCCGACCGCCGCCGAGCGACGTTGACCGGTCCCGCCGCGGGCGAGCACGTCCGCGGCGATCACGACGCTGTTGACGATCCGGTCGGTCTCCTCGGCCAGCGGCGCCGTCGCTCCGACCCGCGCGCTCAGCTCCTGCTGCGTCTCGCGAAGCGGTGGTAGCGGCCCAGGCGCTCGGTGCTCGCGGGTGGCGCTCTCGAGCTCGGTGAGCGCGGCATCGAGCTGGCCCGCGAGCAGCCCGGCCTCGCGCGGGGCGGGGGCGCGGGCGTCGTCGAGGTAGGCCTCGAGTGCGAGCGCGCCGTCGGCCATCCGGCGCAGGCTGGCGAGCAGGCTGGTCGCCTCGGCGTTGTCGAGCGTGGTGCGTTTTCCCGAGGGCTCATCGAGCGCGCGCTGGACCGCGGCCTCGGCGTTCGTCCGGGCCACGCGCGCGCGCCCGCGCGGCAGGCGAATCCCGTCTCGGTCGTGCGCCGCGGGGTCGAGCCAGCACGCGAGCAACGCCTTCAGATAGCCCCGGTCGGCGTCGATCAGCTCGGCGAGCGTATCCGGCAGCGTGGAGCGCTCCCACGTCGGCCACAGCGCGTAGATCCCGAGCGTCAGCGTCGCCCCGATCACCGACGCGAGCAGTCGCTGCAGCGCCGCCTTGTACTCGGGGATCCCACCGAACGCGACGAAGAACACGATGAAGGCGGTCACCGAGAGCGTGAACAGCCCGTAGTTCGAGAGCAGGAACGCGAAGATGCCGACGGCCAGCACCGTGCAGAGCGCCGCGAGCGCGTACGGCCCGGGATCGAACGCGGCCGCGATCACGGTCGCGATCACGACACCCGCCGCGGTCCCGATGTACCGCTGCAGGCCGCGGGTGAAGGTCGAGCCGAAGTCGGGTCGCAGCACGAACAGCACGGTTAGCGGCACCCAGTAACCGTGCGGCAGGTCGAACGCCCGGTAGATCGCGGCGGCGGCGGCCACCGTGGTGGCGAGGCGAATCGCGTGGCGGAACGCGCTCGAGCGAAGCGTCAGGTTGGCGCGCAGGATCGCCCGCGCGCCGCGAGTGGCGAGCTCGGGCGGCCGTGATCGACGGTGACGAACCGGATCGCCGGGCGGCGGCCCCTCGCCCTGCCACGACACCGCGAGGTCGACGGCGGCACGCAGCTCGCCCCGCACGGATGCGCCACGCTTCAGCAGCGCCGCGAGCTGGTCAGCGAGCTCGGTCTCGCCGCCCGCGCGCCGGCGCTCGAGCTCAAGGCGGAGCGCGGCGACCGCTTCGTCCAACCGGTTCCGCAGCCCTTCCGCATCGCCCCGCCATCGTCCGGTGTCGAGCGCGTCCGCGATCGCCGCGAGCGCGTCCGCCGCCGCTTCGCGTGCGAGGGTGAGCGCGCCGGAGCTGTCCGGATCGCTCGACTCGAGCTCGGTACGCGCGTTTCGCAGCGCCACGAGGTCCAGGTATGTGCGATCGGCCTCGTCGAGCAACGTGCGGAACGCCTCGCCGGCCGGACTCGGTGCCGCGATGTTGCCGGCGGCGAGATCGAGCGTCTCGCGCGCAGCGTCGAGGCCGGCCAGCACCGGTGTCCTGTGATCCGCGTCGTGGGGGTCGCTGATCCAGACGGCCATCGCGCGGTACAGCCGCGCGATCGCGGCGCGTTCCGGGCGATGCGCATGGATCCGCCAGATCACGAGCACGAGCGCGATCTGGACCAGACCGCCGACGAACACGAGGCCCGCCCGCTCGAGCGAGTGCACCGCGTCCGCGGGATAGGACGCGACCACGACCATCGACAGAGGCCCCATCAGCGCGACGAAATACGCCGGGAGGCCGAGCGCGATGGACATCCCCGCGCCAAAGCTCCACAGCGCCAGCAGCACGACCGCGAGAACGTCGTAGCTGCCCGTGACCTCGCCGACGAACGTCGAGATCGCGGCCGCGAGGGCCGCGATCAGCATCGCTGGGACGCGCTGCCGGTAGGGGGCGCCGGAGTCGGTCAGCCCGATCAGCGTCGCCCCGCCCGCGATCGCGATGCCCTCGATCTTGTAACCGGTGGCGATGCCGACGAACAGCGGGATCCCCACCCCGACCGCGTACCGGATTCCGCGCACCAGCTGGAACTGGGATCGATCGAAGGTCGTGATCCCGCCGACGATCCGTTTGCCCACGACCACTACTTCGCTCAAGGCCGTGATCCTATGTGGACGCTACGCCGCGACCTCCTCGGCGGGCTCCTCGTCGCCGAGCTCGCCCAGGCGCGTCGGGTCCTTGTCGCTCCCTGCGATCACCTCGTCGACGGCCTGACGGTCGGACTTCGGCAGGAAGCCGGACTTCATCCCGAAGTACACGGCCTGCGGGTGGTGGGCGACGATCGCGAGCGTCGACTGCTCCGGCTCGACCGCGTAGCCGCCGGACAGCCGCAGACCGATCGCGGGGGCGTCGAGCAGCCGGAACACCTTCTCGTGCTCGGACTGCTCGGGGCACGCGGGGTAGCCCCACGAGTAGCGCCGCCCCTGGGTCGCCGGGATGCCGAGCTCGGACCGGACCCTCGCGTGGAGCCACTCGGCCATCCCCTCGGCGGTCTGGACACCGAGGCCGTGGACGAACAGCTGCTCGGCGAATTCTCCATCCGACTCGAGGCCCGCCATCAGCTCGGTCACCTCGTCGCCCGCAGTCACAGCCTGGAGCGCGACGACATCGGTCTCACCGGAGTCGACTGGCCGGTAGAAGTCCGCCAGGCAGATCCGGTCGTGCTTGGGCTGGCGCGGGAACACGAGCCGCTCCAGCTCGCGCGGGTGGGCGGGATCGAAATCTTCGGGGTCCCAGACGATCAGCTCGTTGCCCGAGGAATTGCACGGGAAGTAGCCGAGCTTCGCGCGGGGCTGCAGGTACGTCTGCTCCTCCCACATCCGCTCAAGCCGCGGCTGGAAGTCCTCGCGCAGGAGCTTCTGCCACTCATCGCCCTTGACCCCGCGTCCGCCCCAGTGGAGCTTGAACAGCACGTGCGTGTCGAGGTGGCGGTAGACCTCGTCCATGTCGACGTCGATCTCCCGCGCTCCCCAGAACGGGGGCTCGGGGATCGGGTTGTCGGTCGCGGTCGCGCTGCGAACCGAAGCGTCGTCGGTCGGCGGGCCGTCGTCCACCACCTCGGGCTGGTCGCGCAGCTTGCGTGCCGCGTCGCGGGTCTTTGTCAGCAGCGCCTCGCGCGCTTCCGGCTCGATCAGCTGGTCCATCTTCGCGAGCCCCTCGAACGCGTCCTTGCAGTAGAACACGCCGGGCTCGTACACGGAATCGGACTCGGTGCCGTCCGGGTAAAGGATCCGCAGCCCGAAGTTGCGGTTGATCGCGGCGCCGCCGATCAGCACCGGGAACTCGAGCCCGCGGGAGTGGAGCTCCTGCACGCACGCGGGCATCTGCTTCGAGGTCGAGACGAGCAGCGCGCTCAGCCCGATCGCGGTCGCCTCGTGCTCGACAGCCGCGTCGAGGATGTTCGAGATCGGCACCTGCTTGCCGAGGTCGACGACCGTGTATCCGTTGTTGGTCAGGATCGTGTTAACGAGCGACTTGCCGATGTCGTGCACGTCGCCGAACACGGTCGCGATCACGACAGTGCCCTTCGTGTAGCCCTCGACCTTGTCGAGGTACTGCTCGAGTTGGGCGACCGCGCGCTTCATCACCGTGGCGGACTGGAGCACGAACGGGAGGATCAGCTCGCCGGCGCCGAACTTGTCGCCGACCTCTTTCATCGCGGGCAGCAGCACCTCGTTCAGCGTCGGGACGGCGCCGATCTTCTCGACCGAGCGGTCGATCCACTCCTCGACGCCCTCCTTCTTGCGGCGCAGGATGTGGAAGTGGAGCGCCTCCTCGGGCTCCATCCCCTCGGTTGGGTCTCCCGCGCCGGCGGCCTCCTCCTCGGGGCCCTTGGACTCGAAGTGCGCGATGAACCGCTCGAGCGCGTCCTCGCGGCGGTTGAACACGAGGTCGTCGGCGAGCTCGCGCTCCTCCTCGGGGATCTCCGCGTACGGCGTGATGTGGTTGGGGTTGACCATCGCGAGGTCGAGCCCAGCCTCGACGCAGTGGTGCAGGAACACGCTGTTGAGCACGCTCCGCGCCGGTAGCCCGACGCCGAACGACACGTTCGAGACGCCGAGCGAGGTCTTGACGCCGGGGATCTCGGACTTCACTTGGCGGATCCCCTCGATCGTCGCGACCGCCGAGGGCTTCCACTCGTCATCGCCGGTCGTCAGCGTGAACGTGAGGCAGTCGAAGATCAGCGCCTCGCGGTCCAAGCCGTGCTCGTCGCAGCACAGCTCGGTCAGCCGCTGCGCGATCTCGAGCTTGCGCTCGGCCGTCTTCGCCATCCCGACCTCGTCGATCGTCAGCGCGATCAGCGCCGCGCCGTGCGCCTTCGCGATCGGGACGACGCGGTCGAGCTTGTCGCGCCCCGCCTCGAGGTTGATCGAGTTGACGATCGCACGGCCGGGAATCTGCTCGAGCGCGGCCTCGATCACGTCGGGCTCGGTCGAGTCGACCTGGATCGGCGCGGGCTGCGAGAGGCTGACGCGCTTGACGACCTCCCGCATCTGCTCGTCCTCGTCCTGGCGCTCGGTCAACGCCACGCACACGTCGAGCACGTGCGCGCCGCCGGTCACCTGGTCCTCGGCGACGGTCACGAGGCCGTCGTAGTCGTCGGCCAGCAGCATCTCCTTGGCCTTGCGCGAGCCCTGGCTGTTGACCCGCTCGCCGACGAGCGTCGGGCGCGGGTCCTGGACGAGCGGCGTCGAGGTCATCATCGAGCTGAGCCGCGTCTCGCCGCGCTCGGGCCGCACGCTGGGCGTCCTGCCGGCGCACCGCTCGACGATCGCCGCGATGTGCGCAGGCGTCGTACCGCAGCAGCCGCCGACGATCGAGACGCCATAGCGGTCGACGAATTCTCCGAGCACCGCTGCGAGCGGCTCGGGCTCCTCGGGGAAGATCGTCTCGCCGTTCGGGCCCTGGAGCGGAAGGCCGGCGTTCGGGATGCAGTGGACCGGCAGCGGGCTGTTCTCGCCGAGGAACCGGATCGCGTCGCGCATGTCCTCGGGTCCGGTCGAGCAGTTGAGGCCCAGCACGTCGATCTCGAGTGCGTCGAGCGTGGTCAGCACCGCCCCGATGTCGGTCCCGAGCAGCATCTTCCCGCCCTGCGGCAGCAGCGACACGCTGCACTGGATCGGGACCGTCCGGCCGATCTCCTTGAACGCCTCGCGCGCGCCGAGCACGGCCGCCTTGACCTCGAGGATGTCCTGCGCGGTCTCGATGATGATCAGGTCGGCGCCGCCCTGCACGAGCCCGCGCGCCTGCTCGGCGAACACGTCGGCGAGCTCCCGGAAGCGGATCTGCCCGAGCGTCGGGTCATCGCTCGCGGGGAGGAAGCCGGTCGGGCCGATCGAGCCGGCGACGAACCGGTGCTCGCCGGCCGCCTTGCGGGCGATCTCCGCGGCCTTCTGGTTGATCTCGAGCGTGTGCTCCTCGAGGCCCCACTCGGCCAGCTTCAGCCGCGAGCCCTGGAATGTGTCGGTCTCGAGCACCTCGGCGCCGGCCTCGAGCATCGAGGCGTGGACGTTCTCGATCACGTCCGGGCGGTTGAGCACGAGCGCCTCGTGGCAGCGGCCCGGCAGCCGGTAGTCCTCCTCCAGGCTGAGGTCAAACTGCTCGAGCGTCGCGCCCATCCCGCCGTCGTAGACGAGCACGCGATCGCGCGTCGCGGCAAGAAAGTCGCGGGGCGGCGCCATCGAACCCATGCTACCAGCGAATCGGCCAACCTTGACATGAGTGTGGCAAGGTTCACTTTAGTGACCGGCAGCCACGACAGGAGGAACTGAGTCGGATGGAAGCGCACGAGGCGATAGGACGGGTGGAGACGATGCATGGGGGCCTTCACGAGCGCGACGGACTCGGTTCGACGGCGGGGGTTGTGGTAGCGATTCTGGCCGTCTTCCTGGCGGTCGCGACCTTCCTGGCGAACGAGGAGGTCAAGGACGTGATCACGAAGGAGACGAGAGGTGCCGATCTCAGTGCCCAGTTCGAGATCAACGACGTCAAGGCCACGATCGCGGCCAACGACGCGTTGCTGCTGAGGACCGTGGGAACGGCCAATCCGAAGGCGCTGGCGCATGCGGAGCAGCTCGAGGCTCGGACGGTCGCGGAGCTCGCACCCCGGGACGCTCGGCTGCGGGCCCAGATCGCGGCCGGCGCCGCAGGCCGCAACACCTCAGAGCACCAGCACCTGCTCTACGAGGTAGCCGAGGTCTTCCTGCAGGTCGGGATCGTGGTCGCCGGCATCTCGATCCTGATTCGGCGCCGCTGGCTGCTGGCCGGCGCCGGAGCGGCCGGCGTCGCCGGCGTCGGCGTGCTGATCGCGGGCCTCGCCTACTGAGCCGCATCGGTACGGTGAGCGGCATCGCTCGCGACGGACGCACAATCCTCCCGTACGGATCGTGGTCGACGCCGGTCACCTCGAAGCTTGTCGTGGCCGAGGCCGTCGGGCTGTCGGAGCTGCGGATCGACGGCGGCGACGTGATCTGGTCCGAGATCCGCCCGGCCGAAGGCGGCCGCACCGCGATCGTGCGGCTCGGTTCCGACGGCTGGCGTGAGGAGCTGCTCGAGCCGGGCCAAAACGCGCGCACCGCCGTGCACGAGTACGGCGGCGCCGCCTGGTGGGCAGGGGGTGGGGTGGTGTGGTTCTGCGCGTGGCGCAACCAGCGCCTCTACCGGCGCGACCCGGGCAGCGGCGTCGCCGAGCCGTTGACTCCAGAGCCGGAGGTGGCGCGCGGCGACCGCTACGCCGACGGAGACGTGTCGCCCGACGGCAGCGCGATCGTCTGCGTCCGCGAGCGCCACCCGGTCGGCGGCCGCGGGGCCGTCGACGTCGTCAACGAGATCGTCCAGCTGGACGCGACCGAGCCATCGTCGCCGAAGGTCGTCGTGACCGGACCGGACTTCGTCTCGAGCCCGAGATGGAGCCCCGACGCCCGCCGGCTGTGCTGGGTCGAATGGGATCACCCGAACATGCCGTGGGACGGGACGCGGCTCCGCGTCCGCGACCTCGACTCGGGCGAGGAGACGCTGGTCGCGGGCGGCCCCGAGGAGTCGGTGTCCGAGCCCCGCTGGCGCGAGGACGGAACGCTCGCGTTCATCAGCGACCGCACCGGCTGGTGGAGCCTGTACACGTGGTCGCCCGGCGCCGGAGTGGCGCCATTGATCGAGATCGAGGCGGAGATCGGCGTCCCGCAGTGGGTGTTCGGATCGGCGCGGTACTGCTTCCTGGCCGACGGACGGGTGGTGTTCGCCTACACCCGCGACGGACTCGATCACCTCGCGGTGAGGCTTCCCCACGGCGAGGTCGCCGACCTGGAGGTGCCGTTCTCGCTGGTCCGGGCGGTGCGGGTGGCCGGCCCGTCGGACGTCGTCGTGATCGCCTCGACCCCGACCGAGGAGGCGTCGGTCGTCCGGCTCGAGCTCGGCGACGGTTCGGCGATCGCGGCCACCGACGTCGTGCGCCCGGCGCGCTCGCTCGAGCAGCTCGGCGTTCCGGCCGAGCTGATCTCGACGCCCGAGCCGATCGATTTCCCGTCCGCCGGCGGGCGCACCTCTCACGCGCTGCTGTACCGCCCGATGAACCCGGGGTTCGCGGGCCCGGACGGCGAGCTGCCGCCGCTCTACGTCGCTGTGCACGGTGGCCCGACGAGCGCGGTTCGCCCCGCGCTCGACATCGAGACGCAGTACTGGACCAGCCGCGGCTTCATGGTCGTCGAGGTGAACTACGGCGGCTCGACCGGGTACGGGCGCGAGTACCGCGACCTGCTCCGCGATGCGTGGGGAATCGTCGACGTCGAGGACTGCATCGCGGCCGCGCAGTGGCTTGCCGAGCAGGGCCTCGTCGACCCGGGCCGGATCTGTATCGCCGGAGGCTCGGCGGGCGGGTTCACGACGCTGGCGGCGCTCGCGCGGAGCGAGACTCCATTCGCGGCCGGCGGCGACTACTTCGGCGTCGCCGACCTCGAGGCGCTCGCGACCGACACCCACAAGTTCGAGAGCCGGTACCTCGACCGGCTGATCGGCCCGTATCCCGAGCGGCGCGACCTGTACCGCGAGCGCTCGCCGATCGAGCACGTCGAGCAGTTCTCGCGGCCCTTGATCGTGCTTCAGGGCCTCGAGGACCAGATCGTTCTTCCCAACCAGGCGACGATGATCGTCGACGCGCTCGAGCGAAAGCAGGTGCCGGTCGCCTACCTGGCGTTCGAGGGCGAGCAACACGGCTTCCGCCAGGAGACCAACGTCCGCCGCGCGCTCGATTCCGAGCTCAGCTTCTACTCGCAGGTGCTCGGGTTCGACCTGCCCGCGGAGGAGGGAATCGAGCCGGTTCCGATCAAGGGGCTTTAGGGGGGGAGGCGGTCGAGAAGGCGTAGGCCTCACCGGTGGCGGGCGCGGACGCGTCCCTGATAGTGATCGCCTGACCACGTGCGTTCAGCCACACGATCTGACGGACGGCACCAGCGCCTTGAGGCGCACGGATGACGTAGACGTTCCCGACGACCGTGGCGGTAAGCGTCAAATGTGCGTAGCGGGCCGTGACCCGCGCCACCCCGTCCGGCACCACCCCGAAGAGGGCATCGGCATCAGAGGCCGCCCGGAACGCGCGAGAAGGAACGGACGGAAGCTCGCTCACACAGTTTCCAGACGTGGCCCCGCCGGTTCCGACCGCCAGCACGCACATGCCACCGCGCGCCGTCGAGTCGCCCGCCGCAAGCGCGAGCTTGCGCGCCTTGGCGATCAGCGCTCTGTCAGGCGGTGCCGCAGACGAGTTCGACGTGGCATGTAGCGCCGCCGCGCGGACCTCGGCCAGGCAACGTGGCGAGATTCTCACCGCCTGCGCGATCGCGGTCGGCACGACGTAATAGCTCGTTCCGGCCACCCGCTGCGCGAACCGGATGTGGTCGACGTAGACACCCGGCACGAGGCCGCGCAGCTCCTGTTTCGAGAGCCGGTCGGACGGCCGTGTCGGGCGCCGCAGCACGGCGAGCGAGGCGGTCAGCGACGTGCTCGGCGCCCCGGTGGCGGGGGCCGGTCGCGCGATCGAATGCCCCGCTCCACACGCCGGAAAGCTCGTGTTGAAGCGCACCGGGCCGGTCGGCTTGTGCGGTGCCTGCGGTGCCGCCGCCGGCGACGTCTGCGAATGCTTCAGCGCCCCCAGCGCGATCACGACGATCGCGGCGACGACCGCGACTCCGACCGCCATCGCGATTCCGCCGAGTCCAGGCCTTGGGAGCGACCGCCGCGCAGACTGCGACGGACCCTCCCAGCCGGCGCGGCGCACCGGCAGCTGCCGCCCCGCCTCGCCGAGCACCCGGCGGATGCGATCCTCGAATTCCTCGGGCGAACCGGTCATTGCGGTACCTCCGTGCGGAGACGGGCGAGAGCGCGTGAGGCCAGGGACTTGACGGTTCCGGGACGGCAGCCGAGCGCGGCTGCGAGCTCGGCCTCGGACCATCCGCCCCAGTAGCGCCCGACAATCACGACCCGCTGCCGGTACGGCAGCCGGCCGATCGCGTCGAGCAGCTCCGCGTCGGTGCTGTCGGCCAGTGGGCGCTCGCGTTCGAGCAGCGTCAGCCGCTCGGCGCGGCGGTGCTCGTCCCGATGCCGCGATTTGGCCGCGTTGACCACAGCGCGGTGCAGGTAGGCCTCGGGCACCTCGACTCGGTCGAACGCGCGGAACACGGCGGTCATCGCGTCCTGAACGACGTCCTCGGCCGCGGCGCGCGACCCGGTCAGTAGCCACGCGAGCCGCACCGCCCCGTCGAACTGCTCGGCGTAGAACTGGCCGAAGCTCGGCGCTAGGGGGCTGACGGCTGGCTCGGCACCGACCGCGCTGGTCGTCTGGCTCACACCCCTATGACTCCCGAGCAGGGCGTCAGGTTCCATTACCGCCGCGAACGTTACGTCCGCCGGCGCGAGCGTGGGTTAGCTCAACCGGTGACGGTCGACTGGGTCCCGCCGCCGTCGGTGACGGCGACACGGACCTTCGGCGCGCCTTGATGCCTGCGCGCGTGCTGCCGGAGCTGCTTGCCCTCGACGAGCGCGGCCGAAGAAATCTTCACCGATACGCGGAGCGCCGGCCGCTTGAGGGTGATCGTCAGCTTGCTGCCCGCGATCCGGACCACGTGCGCGCCGCCGACGGAGATGCCCTTGAGCGGGCGCTTCTTCGCGAACGACAGGCCGCCGGGCAGCGACACCGTGACCGTCTTCAGCTTCGGCGCGTTCGAGCCGTGCGCGACGGTGAAGCTCAGCGACGGCTTGCCGGCGGCGAGACCGCCGAGCGACAGGCTCACGAGCCTCGGGGGACCCTTCGGCTTCGGGGCGCTCGGGCAGCCGGTGACGTGCAACGGGAAGTTGGCATTAGCGACCGTTCCGTTCTGGCCGGTGTTGGACGCGCGGAGGATGCCGTTGGACGGCGAGCAGGTCGCGAGCTCGAGCGCCTTCGGGCCGCCGAACAGCGTCACCACGAGCGAAGTCTGCGGCACGTCGGGCTGGTTCGAGAACGTGACCGTGTGGGTGCTGAGGTTGACGGTTCCGACCAGCGTGATCGCGACCGGCGGCGGGAACCTCAAGGTCAGCGACGGGGTGAAGGGCCCGCTGCCGGTGAGGTATGCGAAGCCCTTGAGCGGCACCGGCTGCAACGGGCTGGTGGCGACGGCGGTGCCGACAGCGGTGGTCGTGTTCTGCAGCGCGACCGCGCTGGTGTTCGTGCCGATCGCCGGCCACGGCAGCTGCAGCACCGTCGTCAGCCCGGCCGCCTGTCCGAGCGGCTGGGTCTGAACGGTGGTGACCGCGACGCCGTCGTCGTGCGCGTCCTTGACGGCGCTCGCCGTCACCGTGCGGCGTGAACGGGAGCGCGCTGCAGCCGGTCGGAGCGAAGTCGGGGGAGGCGGTGCTCGTCTCGGTGGTCCCGTCGGCGTACGTCACCGTCATGGTCGAGTGCGTGGTGACGTTGCAGTTGGTCGGCATGCGCGTGAACGGCTTCCCGCCGAGCGTGCCGTTGACGGTCGTCGACATGTGCGTCAGCGCTCCCGCGAGCGGACCGAGCCCTGCGAGGTTGAAGTTGAGCACCGACTGGACGTTGCCGGACGGAGTCTGGACGAGCTGTACCGCGACGTGCGTGGGCGCCTGGCCCGGCGCGCCGGTCATGAGGTCGATCCCGGCGGCGTCCGTGCGGGGGTTCGGCGGCGGCACGAGGTACGCGGTCAGTGACGCCCCTACGCCGGGCATGGGACCGGCCGAGCCACTGCCGATCTGGCAGGCGGGGGTGTACTGCACGGTCTTCACGCAGGTGGGGTTGGCGTTGAGGCTCGCGAGCACGCCCGGGACGCTCGTGATCCTGACCGCGCCCGGCGAGCCGTGCGAGGTGTCGAGCACCTGGTTCTGCGTGTAGGTCGGATCGCCACCAGCCGGGAAGCCGGTCGAGGAGGTCACCGAGAACGACTGCGCCGACGCGAGCGCGGGCGCGACGAAGAAGAGGGTCAGGGCCCCGGCAAGAACAGCAAGATGGCGAGCGAATCCGTTCACTACTCGACTAACGACAGGGATACCCAAAGCTTTCACATCTAAATCCAGTTCCGCTCGTGGCAGGGGTACGCTCAACGGCGATGTCCTCCGCAGCGGTCGCCCGAGTGATGTTCGACGAGGCCCACAGCGAGGCGTGGACGATCCGCGCCGAGCTCGCCGCCGCGATGCAGCCTGCGCACCCGCAGGACTCCTCGTACGCGGGGGCCGCATCCGCGCTCGCCGAGCGCGACTTCACGGTCGTCCCGAACGTCGATCAGCCGTTCGCCCCGGAGACGCTCGCCGGCGTCGACCTGCTGGTGATCGCGCATCCGTCGGATCCAGCGTGGGAGCGCACGACCGGATCGGGGTCGCCGGTGTTAGCCGAGATGGAGATCGATGCCATCGACTCGTTCGTCCGTGAGGGGGGCGGCCTGATCGTGCTCGGCGAGACCGAGCAGGACAAGTACGGCAACAACCTCAACGAGCTGCTCGCGCGGTTCGGGGTGCACATCGACAACGACACCGTGCAGGACTACGAGCACTCCGTCAGCGCCCCATCCTGGATCCTCGCCCAGCTCGACGACGGCGGTCGGGGCTCGCGCGGGGACGTGCTCGCGCAGGTGCACTCGGTCTGCCTGTATCGAGCCGGGACGGTGTCGGTCGAGAACGGGGCGCGGATCCTCGCGCGCACTTACGCGTCCGCCTCGGCGCCCGGCGCCGGGCTGATCGCGACCGTCGAGCACGGCGCGGGCAGGGTCGTGGTGCTCGCCGACTCCGACGTTTTCGGAGACGACTGCCTCGGGCAGCTCGACCACCGGCCGCTATGGCTGAACCTCTGTCATTGGTGCGCCCGCCCACCCTCGCGGCGCGACAGCGACGGGGCGACGAGGCCGGCCGCCGCTGATCCCGCATGGGTCGGGCTCCGTGACGAGACGGGCGCGCTCGCGCTGCTCCAGGCGCCCGACGGCTCACTCGCCGGCGATCGCGCCGCGGCCGAGCGCCACGTCGAGCAGATCCTCGCGCGGCTGAGCGAGCTTCGCCCGAGGTTCGAGCATCAGGCGGAGTACCTCGTCGCGGTCGTCGAGGACATCCGGGCGTGGGCCGGCGGCGGCTTTCAGAAGCCCGACTTCGGCCGCTCGCTCGACCGCTTCCGCCCGGACCTGCAGCGCACCGACGGGAGCGAGCAGCTCGTGTTCTTCCCGATGTACAAGCAGAACGGATCACGCGACACCTGCTGCGAGGCGCTGATCGTCCGCGTCCCGTGGCCCGGCTGGATCGCCGAGCTCGAGCGCACGCGCTACGACAATCCGAAGTTCGTGCCGGTCCAGCTCGTCGACGCGACCAGCGGCTACGACAGCGAGTGCGCGGTGCTGTTCCCGGAGATGGTGTCGGTCGACGGCCGCCCGCCGAACCACTTCGGCGCGATCTTCTGCGACCGGGAGGCCGCGCGGCTGCGGCGGATCGCCGGCGCCGCCGCCGACCTGCTCGCGCTCAACCTCCCGCCCGATGCCGCTCGGATGCTTGCAAGCCCGGAGATCTCCGAGCAGGCGTACATCCTCTGGGACCTGATCCACGACCGCACCCACAGCCACGGTGAGCTGCCGTTCGACCCGTTCATGGTCCGCCAGCGCGCCCCGTACTGGATGTACTCGCTAGAGGAGCTCCGCTGCGATCTGACCGCGTTCGGCGAGGCGGTCGCGCTCGAGCGGGGCGAGCGCGGCGCGCCGGTCACGTTCGCCCGCTACGTGCAATACGCGATCCTGCTCGACCGGCTGCTCCGCTTCCCGATCACGGGTGAGCGGGTCCGCAACTACGACGGCCTCGGCGGCCAGCTGCTGTTCGCATATCTTCACCGCCACGGCCACCTGCAGTGGGCCGACAACCGGCTGACGATCGAGTGGGACACCGTCGCCGACGGGGTCGGCTCATTGCGCGACGAGATCGAGGGCCTGTACCGCGCGGGCATCGATCGGACCAAGCTCCAGCACTGGGCGGCCGCCCACGACCTCGTGTCCGAGAGCGTTCCACCGGCGGTCGGGTCGAAGTGGGCCGCAGGCGCCCGCGACCTCCCGGAGCTCGCCGACCCACGGCCATACGTCGACCTCGTGCTCGACGACGAGTACCCGCTTTCGATCTTCTACACCGCGCTCAAGGCCAAGCTCGCGGCTTGAGCGGAACCGAGCAGCGGCGAGGGTTCGCCTCCGACAACGCCGCCACGATTCACCCCGAGGTGCTCGCGGCGATCGAACGCGTCAACACCGGCCACGCCTTCGGATACGGCCACGATCGCTTCACCGAGGCGCTCGCCTCGAGGTTCCGCGAGCACTTCGGCGAGCGCGCGGTCGCGTTCGGAGTGTGGGGCGGGACGGGCGCGAACGTCCTGTGCCTGCGCGCCGCATGCCGGCCCTGGGAAGCGGTCGTGTGCCCGGAGACCGCGCACCTGAACGCCGACGAGTGCGGCGCCCCGGAGGCGATCGCCGGCGTCAAGCTGATGACGGTCGCGACCGAGGACGGCAAGCTCAGCCCGGCGGCCGTCGAGCGTACGCTCGGGCGGGAGGGGGACGAGCACGCTGTGCAGCCGCGGGTCGTGTCGGTGTCGCAGTGCACCGAGCTCGGCACCGTGTACACCGTCGATCAGCTCCGCGCGATCGCGGAGCTGGCGCACGCGCGCGGGCTGCTGCTCCACGTCGACGGCGCCCGGCTCGCGAATGCGGCGGCGGCGCTCGGCCTGACGCTGCGCGCGGCGACGACCGACGCCGGCGTCGACCTCCTGTCGTTCGGGGGGACCAAGAACGGGCTGCTCGGGGCCGAGGCCGTCGTGTTCCTCGAGCCGGGGCTGGCTGACGGCTTCGAGTTCCTGCGCAAACAGTCGATGCAGCTGGCGTCGAAAATGCGATTTCTCTCAGCGCAGCTCGACGCGCTGCTGACGGACGACCTGTGGCTCCGCAACGCCGGCCACGCGAACGCGATGGCGACGATGCTCGCCGAGCGGGTGCGCGAGCAGCCGGGGGTCACGATCACTCGCCCGGTCGAAGCGAACGCCGTGTTCGCGATCCTCGCGCCGGAGGCGGTCCGCGCGCTGCGCGAGCGCTATGACTTCTACGTCTGGGACGAGGCGACGAGCGAGGTCCGGTGGATGTGCTCGTGGGACACCAGCGAGGAGGATGTCGAGGGATTCGCCCGCGCGATCGCCGAGGTAGCGAGGTAGCGACCGATGCGCGAGACCGCCGAGGACCTCGCCGCGCTGCAGCGGCTGCTCGACTCGAGCTACGAGCGCGCCGGCGCGCATCTGCTCGGGATCCACGCGCCCGAGCGCCGCGTCGGCGCCGAGCGGCTGTGCGAGCTGCTCACCGGAATGTGCCTGCTGTCGCTGGCGACCGTCACGGCCGACTGCCGGCCGGTCGTCGGCCCGATCGACGGGATCTTCTATCGCGGGGAGTTTCACTTCGGCTCCAGTCCCGACTCGGTCAGGTTCCGCCACATCCGCTCGAGGCCGCAGGTGAGTGCGACCCACCTGCCGCGTGAGGAGTTCGCGGTCACCGTGCACGGGCACGCGGCGCTTGTCGACGTCCGCGCCGCGGAGCACGCGGGCTTCCGCGAAACGCTGCTCGAGGTGTACGTGCCGCGGTACGGGCCCGAGTGGGAGGAGTTCCTCGACAGCGGACCGGTGTACGCGCGCATCGACGGGGACCGGATGTTCGCGCTGCTGATCGCGCCGCCCAGCCCTGAGCGCTCGTGACCGGCGCACGCGCCAGCATGTTCGCTCCGGGTCGCGTGAACCTGATCGGCGAGCACACCGATTACAACCAGGGGCTGGCGCTGCCGTTCGCGATCGATGCGGGCGTGACCGTCTCGGCCGAGGGCCTCGACGAGCCGGTGATCGAGGCGGTCGCGGTCGACCTCGGCTCGTCCGATCGGTTCGAGCTCGCGCGACCGGGTAGGGCGCGCGGCTGGCGCGCGTTCGTCCGCGGCACGGTCGTCGAACTGACGCGGGCCGGGGTGCCGGTGCGAGGCGCGCACCTCGAGATCACCGGCAACGTGCCGCGCGGCGCCGGACTGTCCTCGTCGGCGGCATTTGAGGTCGCGCTTGCGATGGCGCTGATATCGGTGTCGGGTGAGCCCGGGTCAGATTGCGCGCTGGCGGACCGGACCGAGCTCGCGAAGCTGTGCTCGCGGGTCGAGAACGATTGGGTGGGCGCACGGACCGGGCTGCTCGACCAGCTGGCATCGCTGTACGGCGAGCCCGACCACGCGCTTCGGATCGACTTCCGCTGGCTCGAGGT
Organism: uncultured Solirubrobacterales bacterium; assembly: GCA_963788565.1. Lineage (GTDB taxonomy): Bacteria > Actinomycetota > Thermoleophilia > Solirubrobacterales > Solirubrobacteraceae > Palsa-465. The sequence goes on from CAWBHJ010000011.1 coordinate 129,227, forward strand.
GCGGCCGGTCGAGCTGCGGCTCGACAGCCACCGGCTGGTCACGCTCGACTCGGGCCAGCGCCACGCCAACGCTGCCTCCGGGTACAACGAGCGGCGCGACGAGTGCGCGCGGGGGTGCGAGCTGCTCGGCGTCGACAGCCTCCGCGAGGTCACGGCGCCGATGGCCGCGGAGCTGCCCGGGCCGCTCGACCGCCGAGCGCTGCACGTGATCAGCGAGAACGAACGGGTCGAGCTGGCGGTCGAGGCGCTCGGGCGGCGTGATCTCGACGAGCTGGGAAGGCTGCTGGACGCCTCGCACGCGAGCCTGCGCGACTTCTACGAGATCTCGACGCCCGCGGTCGAGCGCACGGTCCGGCGCCTCAAGGATGCGGGCGCGCTCGGCGCGCGGATCCTCGGCGGGGGCTTCGGGGGCCACGTGCTCGGGCTGCTGCCGCCCGGCACCGAGGCGCCCGAGGGGTCCGTCGAGGTCCATCCGGGCGCCGGCGCCCGCGGTGCCTACACGGAGGCTTAGAGCGTCACCGGCTCGCCGGTGTCCGCCGAGCGGTAGAGCGCCTCGATCGTGCGCGCCTGCCCGATCGCGTCAGCTCGCCCGAGCAGCGGCTCGGCTTCGCCGCGGACCGCGCGGGAGAAGTTCTCCGCCTCGAGCCCGTACGAGTTCGCAGGCGGAAGCTCGATCCGCTGCACCCCGTCCTCGCTGCGCAGCTCGATCACCGGCGTGCGCGCGTGCCAGGGGTCGTCGAGGAACAGCGATCCGTCCTCGCCGACGACCTCGAGCTCGTCGCGTGCCGTGAGCGCGAGTCCGGCGTCGAAGTGCCCGATCACGTCACCGGCGAACCGCAGCGTCGCAGCGATCACGACGTCGACGCCGTCGCCTCCGAGCGCCTGCTCGGCATACACGCGCTCGGGCTCGCCGGCGAGCAGCCGCGTGCCGCTGATGCAGTAGCAACCGACGTCCATCAGTGCCCCGCCGTCGAGCGCCCGGGAAAGCCGGATGTTGGCCGGATCGCGCGCGTTGAAGCTGAACGCGGTGCGAATCACCCGCAGGTTGCCGATCGCGCCGTCCGCGACGAGCTCCTGCAGCTTCCGCGTCTGCGGGTTGTGGCGATACATGAACGCCTCCATCAGCAGCAGCCCGGCCCGATCGGCCGCGTCGAACGCCCGCTCGACCTCCTCGGGGTGACGGCTGAGCGGCTTCTCGCACAGCACGTGCTTGCCCTGCTCGAGCGCGCGCAGCGTCCACTCGATGTGCAACGAGTTCGGCAGCGGGATGTAGACGGCCTCGATATCACGGTCCGCGAGGAGAGCGTCATAGGTGTCGTGCACGCGGTCGATTCCGTACTCGTCGGCGAACGCCGCCCCGCGCTCGCGATCGCGGCTCCCGACGGCGATCACCTCGACGTCGCCCAGCGGGGCGGCCCCGTCGAGGAACAGCCCGTTGATCCTCGCGGTCGAGAGGATCCCCCACCTGACCGGCTGCATCACCGCGCTCCGAGCAGCAGATCTACGACGAGCTGGTCGAGGCGCTCGTTGTGGTAGCCGCGGCCGGCGAGCCGGTCGAGGTCGTGGTCCTCCCCGAGCAGCGCGGACGCGGCCGCGGGCGAATACGCGCCGACGCTCGGCTCGGCGAGCTCCTCGACCAGGGCCGCCTCCCGCGCCGCTCGGATCTCCTCGGACGCGTCGAATTCCCGAGACTTCGCGGCCAGCGCCAAATAGGTCCGCATGCAGCCGGCCGCGAATTCCCAGACTCCCTCCGCGTCTTCGTTGCGGTACGCATGCGCGTCGAAGTGCCGGGGGCCTCCGTAGCCGGAGCTCTCGAGCAGGTGCACGAGCAGGAACGCCTCCTTGAGGTCCTCGGCCCCGAACCGGTAGTCCTGATCGAACCGTCCGATCCGCTGGCTGTTCAGATCGATGTGGAACAGCTTCCCCGCCCATAGCGCCTGGGAGACGCCGTGGACGAAGTTGAGGCCGGCCATCGTCTCGTGCGCGACCTCCGGGTTGACTCCGACCATCTCGGGGTGCTCGAGCATCGAGATGAAATGGAGCGCGTGCCCGACGGTCGGCAGGAATATGTCGCCGCGCGGCTCGTTCGGCTTCGGCTCGATCGCGAACCGGATCCCGTAGTCCTGCTCGCGCACGTAGCCGCATAGGAAGTCGATCGCCTCGCGGTAGCGCTCGAGCGCGTCGCCGGCTCGCTTTGCGGCGCCGGCCTCGAGGCCCTCGCGCCCGCCCCAGAAGACGTAGACCGAGGCGCCGAGCTCGGCGCCGAGGTCGATCCCCCGCATCGCCTTCGCGATCGCGGCGCGCCTGACGCCGCGGTCGTTCGAGGTGAACGCGCCGTCCTTGAACGCCGGGTGGGTGAACAGGTTGGTAGTCGCCATCGTCACGTGCATCCCGGTCCGCTCGAGCGCTTCCGAGAAGCGGGCGACGATCCGGTTGCGCTCGCTGGGCAGCGCGCCGTACGGGACGAGGTCGTTGTCGTGGAGGCTGACCCCATAGGCGCCGAGCTCCGCGAGCCGCTCGACCGACTCGACCGGGTCGAGCAGCGCCCGGGTCGGCTCCCCGAACGGGTCCCGACCCGGGTTGCCGACCGTCCACAGCCCGAACGTGAAGCGATGCTCCGGCCGCGGTGTCAGCTCGCTCTCTACAACCATCCCGACCACGATCTCATATCTGGCGCAGCGCCGGGTATAGCTCCCGGTATCGCTGACGTTGCTCTCGGTAGAGCTCGACCCACTCGGGGACCGGGTCGATCCGCCCGCGTGGCCTGACGGTCGCGGCGACGGCCGCGTGCACGTCGGGCCACACCGACGCCGCAACGCCGCCGAGCAGCGCGGCGCCGAACGCCGCGCCCTCGTCGACGGCCACCCGCTCGAGCGGCAGCTCGAGCGCCGAGGCGACGATCTCTAACCACTTCTCGCTGCGCGCCCCGCCCCCGGAGGCGCGCCCGAGCGTGATCGGCTCCGACAGCTCGGCGACCAGGTCGAGCGAGTCGCGCAGGCCGAACGCGACTCCCTCGAGCACCGCCCGCACGAGCGCGCCGCGATCGTGCCTGACGCTCAGCCCGACGAACGCGCCGCGCGCGTCCGGATCGGCGTGCGGGGTGCGTTCGCCCGCGAGGTATGGGAGGAAGATCAACCCCTCGGTCCCGGCCGCCCAGCGCCCCGCCTCGGCGATGAGCTCGTCGTACGGCACGCCCGGTGCGGCCGTGTCTCGCAGCCAGCGAAGCGAGCCCGCAGCCGACAGCATCACGCCCATCGAGTGCCATCCGCCCGGAACCGCGTGGCAGAACGTGTGCAGGCGTGCCTGCGGATCGGCCGCGAACCGGTCGAGCGCCGAGAACATGACGCCGGAGGTCCCGAGTACGACTGAAAGCGGGCCGGGTCTGTCGACGCCGACGCCGAGCGCCCCCGCCGCCTGGTCGCCGCCTCCCGCAGCGACCGGGACGCCGTCGTCGGTGACCCCCGAGCTCACTGGGCTCTCGAGCACCTCCGGGAGCCAGCCCGGGTCTAGGTCGAGCTCGGCGACGACCTCCTCGCTCCACCGCCGCCGCGCGACGTCGAACAGCAGCGTCCCGGAGGCGTCGGAGACGTCGGTCGCGTGCGCGCCGCACAGCCTGAGCCTGACGTAGTCCTTCGGCAGCGCGATCTTCGCAATCCGCCGGTAGACCTCCGGCTCGTGCCGGCGCAGCCACAGCAGCTTCGGAGCGGTGAATCCCGGGAGCGCGCGGTTCCCGGTCAACCCGATCAGCCGGTCGAGCCCGATCGTCCGCTCTATCTCCGCGCACTCCTCGGCGGTCCGCTGGTCGTTCCAGAGGATCGCCGGGCGCAGCACCTGACCGTGGTCGTCGAGCGTCACGAGGCCGTGCATCTGGCCGGAGAGCCCGATCCCGGCGGGCGGGCCGACGGCGTCGCGAAGCTCGGCGAGGACGACGCACGTCGCCTGCCACCAGTCCTCCGGGTCCTGCTCGGCCCACCCCGGCCGGGGGGTCGACAGTGGGTAGCCGCGCTCGGCGCCGGCGAGCACGCCGCCGTCGTGGTCGATCGCGAGCGCCTTGACGCCCGAGGTCCCGACGTCGATGCCGACGACCGGCGCGGTCATCGCTGCGGGACCGGCGTCATGCGGCGGCGCTTTGCGGGGTGCTGCGGGCGCATCGCGTGAGCGCTAACATAGCCGCTTCGAGGGCGTTGAGGTGAGCGACTCTGGATCCCAGGGCCGGATATCGGCGTCAGGCCGACGCCGGCCTCCGGCGATGTCGGACGTCGGCCGGCTGGCGGGCGTCTCGCACCAGACAGTATCGAGGGTGATCAACGGCAACCGCCACGTTCGCCCGGAGACACGGCGGCGCGTGCTCTCAGCGATGAGCGAGCTCGGCTACCGGCCGAACCTGGCCGCTCGCACCCTCGCGACGGGCAGGTCGAACATGCTCGGCGTGGTGAGCTTCGACACGACCCTGTACGGCCCCGCGTCGATGCTGTTCGGGATCGAGCGGGCGGCGCACGAGGCCGGCTACTTCATCATCGTCGCGAGCATGACGGCGCTCGACCGGCCGTCGCTTACCAACGCCGTCGATCGGCTCCGGGTTCAGGGCGTCGACGGGATCCTCGTGATCGCGCCGCTCGACGTGGCCGCGGAGGCGTTGCACTACGCCCCCGACGACATCCCGCTGGTGGCGATGGCCGGGGGCCCGCCGGGCGAGGTGCCGGTGGTCGAGGTCGACCAGGTCTCCGGCGCGGCGCAGGCGACCGGGCACCTGCTCGATCTCGGGCATCCGAACGTGTGGCACATCGCCGGCCCGCCTGGGTTCATCGAGGCCGCGCGGCGGCTCGAGGGTTGGAGACGGACGCTCGAGTCGGCGGGGATCCGCCCGCCGGAGCCGCTGACCGGCGACTGGGGGTCGCGCTCGGGCTACGAGCTGGGCTCGCGCCTGGCGGCGGACCCGTCGGTCACGGCGGTGTTCGTCGCGAACGACCAGATGGCGCTGGGCGTGCTGCGCGCGATGCACGAGCAGGGTCGGCGGATACCCGCCGACGTCAGTGTGATCGGGTTCGACGACATCCCCGAGGCGGCGTACCTGCTGCCGCCGCTGACGACGATCCGGCAGGACTTCAACGAGCTCGGAAACCGCGCGCTGCGTCTGATGCTGCAGACGATCGAGGCCGGGGACGAGCGATTGCACGGCTACTCGGTCGAGCCAGAGCTGATCGTCCGGGCGAGCACGGGGGCGCGCCGCGGCCGCCGGGTTGACCGGCGTCTGATGTGATCGCTAACATGCCGCCGCCGGGACATGCCCGAGGAGAGTGAGGAGAGGCATTTGCGGCGCACTTGAACGGCGCTCGCGCGCGTCGCGCTGGCCGCTCGGATCTCCGGTGTGTGTCGCGTTAAGTCGGGCTGGACAACCGGGGCGCCATTTGAGAGCGTTCACAAACCGACAGCCGGCGAGGGTTCGCACGACACCGAGGTAAGGAGAGAGGGCATGGCTGATCCAGAAGATGTGATGGGTGACGCGGTCGAGCGTCTTGAGTGGGACGAGCGCAAGGAGGAGGACAACCCCGCCAAGCGCTGGCGTCAGTTGACTCGCCGGACCGCACTGACGGGTGGCGCGGCAGGGCTCGCTGCGCTCGCGCTCGAGGCGTGCGGCGGAAGCAGCAGTTCGGGCACCAGCTCGGCGCAGGCTGCGAGCGGAAGCAGCGCGGCCGCGATCTTCGGCGTGAGTCAGTCCTACAAGTTCACGCTCGTCAACCACGTGACGACGAACCCGTTCTTCACTCCGACGCAGAACGGCGCGGCCGACGCGTGCAAGCTGCTCGGGTGCTCGTACCAGTGGACCGGATCGCAGACCAGCAACGTCTCCGAGATGGTCAACGCGATGAACTCGGCGATCAGCGCCGGCGTCAACGGAATCGGCGTCGCGCTGATCGACCTGCACGCGTTCAACGCGCCGACCGACAACGCGCTGAAGGCCGGGATCCCGGTCGTCGCATACAACGCCGACGCGGCCGGCAACGCCCGGCTCGCGTATATCGGACAGGACCTGTACGTCTCCGGCCAGGAGATGGGAAAGCACATCCAGTCGCTCGTCCCGTCAGGCGACGTCGCGCTGTTCATCGCCACGCCGGGCGCGCTCAACATCCAGCCCCGGATCGACGGGGCGCTGAACACCCTGAAGGGCGTTCCGGCGATCAAGACGCATGTCGTGGCGACGGGCGCCGCGGTCCCGCAGGAGCTGTCGGTGATCAAGGCGTATGCGAGCGGCCACCCGAATACCAAGGGCATGTTCGCGGTCGACGCGGGCAGCACCCAGGGCATCGCGCAGACGATCCAGTCGGCCAACCTGAAGGGCAAGGTCAAGGGCGGTGGCTACGACCTGACGCCGGTCACCCAGCAGCTGCTGGCGAGCGGCTTCATCCAGTTCACCATCGACCAGCAGCCATACCTTCAGGGCTTCTTCCCGATCATGGAGCTGTACCTGTACAACGTCAGCCAGAAGCTGACGGGCACCGCCGACGTCAACAGCGGTCTGAAGTTCCTCGACTCGACGACGGTCGGTCCGTACAACAGCACCAAGAGCCGGTTCGAGGGCACCAGCACCACGCCTGGCGTCCAGAAGGCGTAGGAAGTCGTAGGTATAGGATCCGCGGCATGAGGTCTCCCAGGCACCGCTGACCGTGGCGGTCGCGTCGGATACCGAAGCAGCGGCCCCCGCACCCGGTGGCCCGGCACAGAGCCGGGCCCGGGGCGGGAAGGCCATGGGCCTGGTCAGGCGTGTGCTGACCCTGCGCGAGGGCAGCATCATCGTCGTCACGCTGGTCACGTTCCTCTACTTCGCGATCAGCACCAGCAACTTCGCCACCGGCGGCAGCTTCAAGGCGCTGCTGCCGTACTTCGCGCCGCTGGCGATGATCGCCGCGGGCGAGGTGTTCGTGATGATCCTCGGCGAGATCGACCTGTCCGTCGGGGCGGTGTACCTGTTCACGCCGTTCATGTGGCACGTGCTCCACCATGCCGGGATCCCGCTGTACCCGAGCATCATCCTGGCGGTGCTGGTCGCGATGGGGATCGGAGCGGTCAACGGCTTCTTCGTCGCCTACGTGGGGATCGCCTCGTTCGTCGCGACTCTGGGGATGCTGTTCCTGCTCGACGGGTTAGCGCTGGTGATCTCGCATTCGACGCCGATTCAGGTTCCCGGCACGAGCATCAGCGGCGTCACCTCGTTCGGACAGGTCTTCGGGGGAGGCACGTACTCCGAGCTGTTCTGGGCGATCGGGATCGTGATCATCCTCCAGATTGTGCTGTCGTTCAGCCGCTGGGGGCTCTACACGGTGTCGGTCGGCAGTAACAGGCTGGCGGCGGCCGAGGCCGGTGTGCGGACGCGGATGATCACGATCCGCAACTTCGTGCTCTGCGCTGGGATCGCGGGCTTCGTCGGGATCCTCGAGGTCGTCCGGATCACGAGCGCGACCCCGGACCCGTCGGGCTCGAACCAGATCCTGCTGCAGGTCGTCGCCGCGGCGATCATCGGCGGAACGCTGATGACCGGCGGCGACGGGACGATCGTCGGCGCATTCATCGGCGCGCTGTTCCTCGGGATCCTCACCGAGGGGCTGACGATCAAGGGCGTGAGCGCCAACTATCTCGATCTGTACCTGGGGATCGCGATCCTGATCGCGATGACGCTGAACACGATCGTTCGCCGGGTGCGGACGGGGGCCGGACATGCCTGAGCAGGCGTTCGCCGGCGAGAAGATCGTCGGGCCGTCCACCGCCGACGACGACGTCCTCCGCGTCGAGCACATCGCCAAGCGGTTCGGCCCGATCACGGCGCTGCGCGACGTCAACCTCCACCTCCGCAAGGGCGAGGTGCTGGGGCTGCTCGGCGACAACGGCGCCGGGAAGTCGACGCTGGTCAAGATCATCTGCGGGTTCCAGAAGCAGGACTCCGGGACGATGTGGCTGAAGGGCGAGCCCTACGCCCCAAAGAGCGTGCTCGACGCCCGCGCCCACGGGATCGACACCGTCTTCCAGGACCTGGCGCTGATCGACCAGCTGTCCGTCTACCACAACCTGTTCCTGCGCCGCGAGCCCGTGTTCCGGCCGATCCCGTTGCTCAACAACCGGCGGATGCGCCGCGAGGCGCGCACGTCGCTCGACGAGATCGGGATCCACATTCCCGATATCCGCGCGCCGGTCGCGCGGCTCTCGGGTGGGCAGCGGCAGGCGATCGCGGTCGCTCGCGCGATGACCGGCGACTCCGACATTCTGCTGCTCGACGAGCCGCTGGCGGCGATGGGGGCGAAGGAAGGCGCTCTGATCCTCGACCTGATCGCGGAGCTGAAGGAGCGCGGCACCGTCTCGATCATCATGATCCTGCACAACTACGTGCACGTATTCCAGGCCTGTGACCGCGTGAGCCTGATCCAGGACGGGGTGATCGCGCTCGACAAGCCGACCGCCGAGACGTCGGTCGAGGAACTGACCGACATCGTCGTCGAGGAGTACCGCCGCGCGCGACAGGCCGAGCACGCGGCCAACGCCGCCGCGGTCAAGGCCGAGCATACGGCCGACGCTGAGCAGGGGACCGGCGCCGAGGGCGGGAACGGCGCGGAGGGGCCCGACGGCGACGCCGCGGGCGGCGCCGGCGCCGGCACGCCGCGCGCCGAGTGACCGATACCGCGTACGCGATCGGGGTCGACTTCGGGACCGAGTCCGGGCGCACCGTGCTGCTCGACCTCTCGAGCGGCGAGGAGCGCTCGAGCGCGATCGTGCCGTACCCACACGGAGTGATCGACCGGACGCTGCCGGGGGGCGACGAGCGCCTGCGCCCGGACTGGGCGCTGCAGGACCCCGACGACTGGATCCTCGTGCTCGAGGACGGCCTCGCCTATCTGGTGGAGGACGCCGGGATCGACCCGTCGCTCGTGGTCGGCGTCGGGATCGACTTCACCTCGTGCACGGTGCTGCCGGTCGACAGCGACGGCGTGCCGCTGTGCAGGTACCCCCACTGGCGGCGCCGGCCGCACGCGTGGCCGAAGCTGTGGAAGCACCACGCGGCGCAGCCGGTCGCCGACCGCTTGAACGAGGTCGCGATCGAGCGCGGCGAGCCGTGGCTCGGGCGCTACGGAGGACGGATCTCGTCGGAGTGGTACTTCCCGAAGCTGATCGAGCTGTGGCTCGAGGACCGGGAGCTGTACAACGAGGCGCACGCGTTCGTCGAGGCGACCGACTGGATCGTCTGGTGGCTGACCGGGCGGCTGACCCGCCAGAGCTGCACCGCGGGCTACAAGGCGATGTGGTCGCCCGACGACGGGCTTCCGTCGCGCGAGTACTTCGAGGCGGCTTACCCCGGCTTCGACACGCCGGGCGAGAAGCTCGGCCGGACGTTCGTGCCGCTGGGGACGCGCGCCGGGACGTTGCGACTCGAGGCAGCGCAGGCGGTCGGGCTGCCCGAGACGGTCGCGGTCGCGGTCGGGAATGTCGACTCGTTCGTGTCGCTCCCGGGCTGCGGCGTCGACCGGCCGCGCAGCTACGTGACGGTTGTCGGCACCTCGATCTGCGACATGGTCGTGCACCCGGACGAGGTCAGGCTCCCGGGCATAACCGGCGTCGTGAAGGACGGGATCCTCCCCGGGCTCTACGGCTACGAGGCGGGCCAGGTCGCGGTCGGCGACATGCTCGCCTGGTATGTCGAGTTGCTCGGCGAGGCAGGCGGAGGGTTCGCCGAGCTCGAGCAGGCGGCGGCTCGGATCGGCCCCGGCGAGACGGGGCTGGTCGCGCTCGACTGGTGGAACGGCAACCGCTCGATCCTCGCCGATGCCGACTTGACCGGCGTGATCCTCGGGCTGACTCTGCAGACCGAGCGCGGCCGAGCTGTACCGGGCGCTGCTCGAGTCGATCGCGTTCGGCAACCGGCGGATCGTCGAGAACTTTGCCGAGCACGGGCTCGCGGTCGACGAGATCGTCGCGTGCGGCGGGATCGCCGAACGCAGCCCGCTGCTGATGCAGATGTTCGCGGACACGAGCGGGCTGCCGGTACACGTACCGGCGTCGAGCGAGATCCCGGCGCGCGGGTCGGCGCTGTTCGGCGCGGTCGCCGCGGGGACGTTCGAAGACATCGGCGCGGCGATCACGGCGACCAGGCCGCCGGTCGCGCGCAGCTACCTGCCCGACGCGGACTCCAAGGCGATCTACGACCAGGTGTACGCGATCTACCGGAGCGCCTACGACCTGCTCGGCAGCTCCCATGCCGAGCTGCTTCACGGGCTCAAGCGGATCAGAAACGAAAGGAGCCGGGCATGACCTCGAACTCGAACCCGCGGATCGGACTGCTCGGGATCATGCAGGAGCTCTACGACGAGATGATCCCCGGGATCACCGACCATCAGGCGGGGTACGCGCGCGACGTCGCGGCGCAGCTCTCCGCAGTGGCCGACGTCGAGTTCATCCGCCCCGCGCGCAACCGCGAGGACGTCGAGGCGATCTCGCGCGAGCTCGTCGCGGCCGGCGTCGACGGGATCGCGATCGTGATGCTCACCTACGGTCCGGCGCTGCGGACTGTCCGGGCGATGATCGACACACCGGTGCCGCTGCTGCTGGCCAACATCCAGCCCGAGCGGTCGGTGACGCCGTCGTGGAACATGGACGATTTGACCTACAACCAGGGGATCCACGGCGCCCAGGACCAGGCGAACGCGCTGGTGCGCGACGGGATCCCCTTCTCGGTGATCACCGGCGACTGGAGATCGGAGGAGTTCGCCCAGGACTTCGAGGACTGGGCGCGGGCGGCCCAGGCCGTGACGATGCTCCGCGAAGCTCGGATCGCGCTGCTCGGCTACCCGATGAACGGGATGGGCGACATCCGCTACGACCCGCCCGCGATGCTCCGGCGGATCGGCGCGAGCGTGATCGCCGAGGACCTCGGCGGCCTCGTACGACGGATCGAGGCGGTTGCCGATGCCGACGTCGAGGCCCTGCTCGAGCGTCACGCCTCGACTTTTGAGGTGGCGGCGGACCTGCCTCGGGAACGCCACGCGTACGCCGCGCGCATCGAGCTCGCGATCCGCGCGATGCTGGTCGACGGCGGCTACCGGGGCTTCTCGTTCCACTTCGACTCGATCGGAGGCGACGGGCGCTTCGAGCAGCTGCCGTTGCTGGCGGCGTCGGACCTGATGGCCGACGGCTACGGCTACGCGGCCGAGGGGGACACCAACACCGCGACCCTGATGTGCGCCGCACAGACGCTGATCGGCGAGGCGCACTTCAGCGAGATGTACGCGATGGACTGGGAGCTCGACTCGGTGCTGATCAGCCACATGGGCGAGGGCAACTGGCGGATCGCGCGCAAGGATCGGCCGGTGAAGCTGATCGACCGCGAGCTCGGGATCGGGCATCTCGGCAATCCGCCGACGCCGGTGTTCTCCGCCGAGCCCGGGCCCGCGACAACGGCGGCGCTGGTACCGATCGAGGGGGAGTACTACCGGCTCGTCGTCGGGCACGGAGAGGTGCTCGACACGCCGGAGCTCCCGAACGTCGAGATGCACTACTTCCATTTCCGCCCCGAGGCCGGCATGGAGACGTTCATGGACGAGTGGCTGCGGCTCGGGGCGCCCCATCACTTCGTCACGAACCTGGGCGAGCACTCCGAGCGGTGGCAGCGGCTCGCCGAGCTGCTCGAGCTCGAGTACGAGGAGATCTGAGCCGTGTCCGCCGTCGAGCTTCTGGTCGACGACGTGCTCGAGGCCAACCGTGCGCTGCCCGAGTACGGGCTGGTGACGCTCACGTGGGGGAACGTCAGCGGGATCGACCGCGACCAAGGCCTGATCGCGATCAAGGCGAGCGGCGTCTCCTACCAAGATCTGGTTGCCGGCGACATCGTCGTCCTCGACCTCGACGGGAACGTCGTACACGGCGAGCGTCGCCCGTCGACCGACACCCCCACGCACCTGGTCCTGTACCGGACGTTCGAGCAGATCGGCGGAATCGTCCACACCCACTCGACCTGGGCGACGGCGTGGGCGCAGGCCCAGCGCGAGATCCCGGTGCTCGGCACGACCCACGCGGACCTGTCCGCGTACCCGGTGCCGGTGGCGCGGGCGCTTACCGCGGACGAGGTCGAGGAGGGCTACGAGACCGCGACCGGCGCCGCGCTCGCCGAGGCGGTCGGGCAGCGAGGCGCGCTCGAGGTCCCCTGCGTGCTGGCCCGCGGCCACGCCCCGTTTTGCTGGGGGGCGACGGTCGAGCAGGCGCTCGACGCCGCCGTGACGCTCGAGGAGGTCGCGCGGATCGCGCTGCTGACGCTCGAGCTCGACCCGGATGCGCCGCCGCTGGCGGACGCGGTCCGCAACAAGCACTTCGAGCGAAAGCACGGCCCGGGCGCGTACTACGGGCAGGCGTGAGGCGGCCCCCGGTCGAGGTCGTCGTTGCTCGCCGACGCGATCGAGCGGCTTCCGGCTGCGCTCGACGGTCCCGCGCTCGTCGTGATGGATCTGAACACCCGCGAGGCGGCGGGGGAGCGGGTGGTCTCCGTCCTGTCAGGCGCGGGTGTCGACGTGGAGCCGCTCGTGTTCAGGCGCCGGTCGGGACTCGAGCCGAGCCTCGACGCCGCTGCGCGCGTGCGCGAGGCGCTCGGCGGCGACAAGGTTGGGGTCGCGGTCGGCGCCGGGGTGATCACGGACGTCGTCCGCTACGCGTCGCACCAGCTCGACCGCGACTTCATCAGCGTCCCGACGGCGGCGTCGATGGACGGCTACGCCTCGAGCGTCGCGCCGTTGACGCTCCGAGGCGTCAAGGTGACCTACCCGGCCCGCGCCCCGCGGGCGATCTTCGCCGACCCGCGGGTCGCGGCCGCCGCGCCGGCAGAGCTGACCCGCGCGGGGATCGGCGATCTGCTCGGCAAGGCGACGGCCCGCGTCGACTGGCTGGCGGCGCACCTGCTGTACGGCGAGCCGTTCGATCCCGACGCCGCGGAGCTCGTGCTCGCCCCGCTCTCGTTCGCGATCGCCGACGTCGAGGCGGTCCTCGGCGGCGGGGAACGTGCGCTCGTCGCGCTGCTGGACGGGCTGATCCAGTCCGGGATCGCTATGGCCGTCGTCGGGAGCTCGCGTCCGGCGAGCGGATGCGAGCACCACGCGTCGCATTTCTGGGACCTGCTGGCCGCGCGGGGGATCAGGCCGCACGGCGCACACGGCATCCAGGTCGGATACGCGACCCGGTTCGCGATGCGTCTGCAGCGCTTTGCGTTCGGGGGTGGCGTGCCGGAGCTGCGCCGCCCGGTGGTCGGAGACCTGTTGAGTGCCGGCGCGCGGGAGTGGCTGGGCGAGCCGACACCGGAGATCGTCGCGGCCGTCGAGTCGAAGCGGAAATTCGTGACGGAGCTGGGGCACTGGCCGCCGAGCGCCGCGGCCTGGATGGCGGTCCGGTCCGAGCTCGCGCCTGCGCTCGAGCAGTTCGACGCGGTCGACCGGGCGCTGACGCTCGCCGGCATCCCGGCGGAGGCGGGCTACCTCGGCGTCGACGACGTGATGCTGAGGGCGACGTTCCGCTACTCGAATCGGCTGCGGGCGCGGTACACGACCGTCGACTTCCTCGAGGGGCAGGGGGTCTTGGATCGAGCGATCGAAAGATTTCTGTTAGCGCTAACAGAAAGTGGGTAGATCGTTCTTCGTTACCCACTGCCGGCTTGCGTGGGACCGGGCAGGCAGGCGCGAGAGGGAGGTCCAGTATGCAGTTCGCTCTTCGCAGGCCACGGACCGGCCTCGCTCTATTCGGGGCAACAGCGCTCGTTGCGGGCGCGATCGGTGCCGGCGCCGCGAGCGCTCACCCGGGGCACGGCCACCACGGCCAGGGCCACGGTCACGGCACGCCCGGCATCACCAGCGTTCCGTGGGGGAGCGTCGGCGGTGACGCAGTCAATCTGTACTCGCTCACCAGCGGCAAGATGACGGTCAAGATCACGAACTACGGCGGGGTCGTGCAGTCGATCTGGGTGCCGGATCGGCGCGGGCGTCTCGTGAACGTCGCGCTCGGCTTCTCGAGCCTGAGCGACTACGTCAACGACTTCACCCAGGGGGCGACGCAGACGCCGTGGCCGGAGGCGGGCGGATCGGGAGACACGTACTTCGGCGCGATCATCGGCCGGTACGCGAACCGGATCGCGAACCACTCGTTCAGCCTGAACGGGAACACGTACACGCTCGACGCCAACAACGGAGCAAACACGCTGCACGGCGGCTACCTCGGCTGGAACACGGTCGTCTGGAGCCCGAGCACGTCGTCGTCCGCGACCGCGGCGACGCTGACGCTCACGCACGACTTCCCGGCGGGCGAAGGCTGTCTGCAGTCGTTGAGCCCGGGCTGTACCGGGTTCCCGGCGGCGGTCAGCGCGACCGTCACGTACGCGCTGACGAAGGAGGGGCAGCTGAAGATCTCCTACAGCGCCCAGAACACCTCGAGCAGCGACGCGACCGTGATCAACCTCACCAACCACACGTACTTCAACCTGGCGGGTGAGGGGTCGGGCAGCGTCGAGAACCAGCTGCTCCAGATCAACGCCAACGACTACACGCCGGTCAACACGAACCTGATCCCCGAGTCGCCGTACTTCGTGCCGGTGGCGGGGACGCCGTTCGACTTCCGCCAGATGACGCCGATCGGCAAGAACCTGCGGGCCACCGATCTGCCGGACGGCACATCGGGCTCACTCAAGCAGCTCCAGATCACCCATGGGTATGACCACAACTGGGTGCTGAACGGTTATCCCGGCTACCGCCTGGTCGCGGTCGCCCAGGATCCCCAGAATGGGGTCACGCTGCAGACGTTCACCGACCAGCCCGGGGTGCAGTTCTACTCCGGGAACTTCCTCGTCGGCGACCTGATCGGCACCGGCGGGAAGACGTACAGGCAGACGGACGGGTTCACGCTCGAGACCCAGCACTACCCCGACTCGCCGCACCACATCGGTGATCCGGCGTGGCCGTCGGTCGTGCTGAACCCCGGCTCGACGTTCACCTCGACGACCGCCTACAAGTTCGGCGACGCGGGTCGCGGCTTCAAGAACCACGCCCGCTTCCGCTGAACCCAAGCCCAGCGTGGTGCGTTTTGCCGCCTATGGTCGGCAAAATGCACCACGCACCGGGCGCTACCAGCGGTCGTGAACGTGCTCGCGGATCAACCGGTCGTAGACATCGCGGACGCCGTCGACCTGATCCTGTCGTAGTGGCGCCGTCGCGGCCGCAGAGACGTTCTGCTCCATCTGCTCGACGTTGCGGGCGCCGGGGATCACGGTGCTGACTCCCTCCTGGTCGATCACCCAGCGCAGCGCGAACTGCGCCAGGGTCTGGCCGGGGTCGACGAGCCGCTTCAGTTCCTGCGCGGCGCGGACGCCGACCTCGAACGGCACGCCCGCGAACGTCTCGCCGACGTCGAACGCCTCACCGTGGCGGTTGAAGCTGCGATGGTCGTCGGTGGCGAACGTCGTGTGCTCGTCGTAGCGCCCCGACAGCAGGCCGGAGGCGAGCGGCACGCGCGCGATGATCCCGACGCCCGCCTCGATCGCAGCCGGCAGCACCTGCTCGAGCGGCTTCTGGCGGAAGCAGTTGAAGACGATCTGGACGGTCGATACGCGCGGGCGGGCGATCGCCCACAGCGCCTGCTGGGAGGTCTCGACCGACACGCCGTAGGCGCGGATTCGGCCGCTGTCGACCATCTCGTCGAGCGCCTCGAACACCGCGTCGTCGTGAAAGACGCCGTCGGGCGGCGAGTGCAGCTGCACGAGATCGAGCGTCTCCATCCCGAGGTTCTCGCGCGACCGGTCGTTCCACGCGAGGAAGTTCTCGCGGTTGTAGTTCTCGGTCAGCTGCTCGACGCGGCGTCCCATCTTGGTCGCGACAAAAACGTCGGGGTGCGCGCGGTGCAGCTCGCCGCAGAAGCGCTCGCTGCGACCGTCGCCGTAGACGTCGGCGGTGTCGAAAAACGTGACCTCGTGCTCGTATGCCGCTTCGAGCACGGCCCGTGCCGCGTCCTCGCTGACGTCGCCCCAGTCGGCGCCGAGCTGCCAGGTGCCGAGCCCGACGACGCTCACGGTCCGCTCGAGTCGCTTGATCTCCCGCTCTTCCATCGCTCAGCTCCGTGGTGTCAGGTCGTAGGGGTAATCGGTCAGCAGCTCGTAGCCGTCATCGGTCACCAGCACGAGGTCCTCGAACCTCACGCCGCCGATCCTCCGGTCCCACAGCCCCGGCTCCATCGCGAGCACGTCTCCCGGCACCAGCGGGTCGCGGCCGCCGAGCCCGAGCAGCGGCGCCTCGTGCACCTCGAGCCCGACCCCGTGCCCGAGCGAGAACTGGAATCCCTCGCTGGGGTCCTCGCCGGCGCCGGTCCGCTGCGTCCGGTACCCCGCGGCCTCGAACCGGTCGCAGGTCGCGTCGTACAGCTCGCGGCCGGTGACGCCGGGCTTGGTCGAGGTGATCGCGTCATTGAGCGCGGCCTCGACGAGCCGCTGCTGCTCGTGGATCAGCTCCGCGTGCTCGGGCGAGGGGTCCCCGACGATGAAGGTTCTCGTCATGTCAGCCCAGCAGGTGGTCGCCTCATCTCGCGGCCACAGGTCGACCTGGATCGGCAGCCCGGCGGGCAGAGGACCGCTGCCCGGCTCGTGGCCGAAGCCGGTCCACACTGACGCGACTGTGACATCGGGCGGGCAGGGCGCGCCGGCCTGCGCGCACGCCTGCCGGAGCGCCGCGCGCACGTGCTCGGCTTCGAGCACCTCGCCGCCGAGATACAGGCGACCGTCGGTCCCCGGCATCGCCTGGGCGAGCATCGCCTCCGCCGCCGCCATCCCCGCCTCGGCCGCGCGCTGGGCGCCGCGGATCCCGTCGAGCTCCGGGCCGCCCTTGGACCGCCGTCGGGCGTCGATGCCCTCGTCGTCGATCGTCAGGCTGACGTCGTCGGCACGCAGCCGGTCCGCGACTCCGACCGGGAACGAGCCCGGGACGATCGCCTCGGCGATTCCGAGGTGGCTGACGACCCTCGCGACGAGCTCGCGGTCGGCATCGTGGTCGGAGTAGCCGGCCCGGCGCAGGTCGCGCAACCCGAACGCGACGAAATCGAGGATCTCCGCGTCGGGCAGCGCCCTCGCGATCCGGTCCCGCTCGAGCATGCTCGTGAGGATCACGGTCCGGCCGTCGAGCTCGATCCACAGCAGCGGATCGCCGATCGCGATCGGGACCTCGTGCCGGAGCGCCGCGGAGCGCTCGGTGTCGCCGAACAGCATCATCGCGCTCATTGCGCGCCGCTCGGGTAGTGGTAGATCAACGAGCGAAGATCGGTCGGCGGCGTGGCCACGGCCGATGATGCTCGCACGTCGCGGGCCGAGACGTCTGTGCAGAATGGAGGGGGATGAGCGCCGAGGGCCTGCAAGCCGCCGAGGAGAAGATGCGCGCCGCCGGTCAGCCCGAGGAGGCGGTGCTCGCGTTCGGCCGTTCCTACCAGCGCGTCGACGCCGGCGAGTCGGCGGTCGTCCGCTCCTCCGAGCTCGAGCCTGCGGGCGACGTGCCCGTGTACGACGAGCTCCCGGACGCCGATCCGCACGATGCGCTCGAGCACGTCGTCTCGATCAAACTGAACGGCGGGCTCGCGACGACGATGGGGCTCCGGCACCCGAAGTCGCTGATCGAGGCTCGCGACGGGTTGTCGTTCCTCGACATCATCGTCGGGCAGACGCTCGCGCTCCGCCGCCGCCACGACATCCGCCTGCCGCTGGTGCTGATGAACAGCGAGGCGACGCAGGCCGAGACGACCGAGGCGCTCGCCCGCCACCCCGAGCTCGACGCCGGCGTGCCGCCGACCTTCATGCAGAGCATGGTCCCGAAGCTCGACGCCGGGTCGCTCGAGCCGGCGTCGTGGCCGGCGGCGCCGTCGCTGGAATGGAATCCGCCCGGCCACGGGGACGTGTACGGCGCGCTGCGGCGCTCGGGCGCGCTCGCGGCGCTGCTCGACGCCGGGTTCCGCTACGCGATGATCTCGAACATCGACAACCTCGGGGCGCGGGTCGAGCCGAGGATCGCCGCCTATCTCGCGTCCGAGGGGATCCCGTTCCTGATGGAGACTGTGATCGGCACCGAGGCCGAGCGGAAGGGTGGCCACCTCGCCCGCCGGCGCTCCGACGGCCGGCTCGTGCTCCGCGAGACCGCGCAGCTCGCGCCCGACGACGAGCAGTCGTTCCGCGACTTCCGCCACTGGCGCTACTACAACACCAACAACCTGTGGCTCGACCTGCGGGCGCTCGACGAGGTGCTCGAATCGAGCGGCGGCGTGATGGAGCTGCCGTTGATCGTCAACCGCAAGACCGTCGATCCGCGCGACCCCTCGACGCCGGCGGTGCTCCAGCTCGAGAGCGCGATGGGGGCCGCGATCCAGAGTTTCCCGGGAGCGCGGCTGCTGTGCGTCCCGCGGACGCGGTTCGTCCCCGTGAAGACGACCAACGACCTGCTCGTGCTGCGCTCGGACGTCTACCGCCTGACCGAGGACCGGCTCGTCGAGCCGGTTCCCGAGCGCCACGGGAAGCTCCCGTTCGTCGAGCTCGACAAGCGCTACTACCGCGTGATCGACGAGTTCGAGTCCCGGTTCCCGTTCGGCCCGCCGTCGCTACGCGACGCCGAGCGGCTGGTCATCGAGGGTGACGTCACCTTCGGGCGCGACGTCGTGGTGCGGGGCGCCGTCGAGGTGATCGTCGGCGCCCCGCGGCGCATCGACGACGGGACCGTGCTCGAGGGGTAGCGCGGCGGGGTCCGAGCTCGGCGACCCGAGCCGCTCGAGCCAGTCGCGCCGGTCACCGGCATCGCGGCGCTCGAGCTTGTTGATCGCGGCCGCGACGTTGGGGTCGAACTGCGTCCCGGCGCAGCGCGCGAGCTCAGCCAGCGCGTCGGCCTTCGGCATCGCCTTGCGGTACGAGCGGTCGGTGGTCATCGCGCTATACGCGTCGCACGCGCAGACGATCCGCGCCTCGATCGGGATCGCGTCCGCCGTGAGCCCGTCGGGATACCCCCGCCCGTCGAAGTGCTCGTGGCTGGCACGGACGATCCGCCCCACGCTCGCGAGCAGCCCACCGACCTGCGTCAGCATCCGCTCCCCGTCGATCGTGTGCCGACGCATGATCTCCCACTCCTGCTCGTCCAGCTTGCCCGGCTTGTTGATGATCTCCTTCGGCACACGGATCTTGCCGACGTCGTGCAGCAGCGCCGCGAACTCCACGTTCCGCCGCTGCGTCGCGTCGAGCCCGAGCTCGTCGGCGACGGCGAGCGACAGGTCGACGACGTCCCGGCTGTGCGCGCCGGTGTAGTGATGATCGGCCTCGACGACGTCCCCGAGGAGCATCGCGGTGCCGCGGTAGGCCGTGCTCAGGGCGAGGGTCTCGTCGAGGCGTTGCTTTCGCTCGCGGGCGAAGAGCCAAAGCATCGCCATCGGCGACAGGGCGAGCAAGATCAGCGGTGGCCGATCCACGGCCGCGGCGGCGATTAGGAGTCCGAGGGGTGCGAGTGTCACGTCGACCACGTAGATCCACGCCAGCAGTGGGAGATGGACCCGCGGCGGCGTTCCCTCGCCGGCCCAGTCGAGGCCCAGCGACGCGGCCATGTCGCAGGCGATTCCGGCCGCGAGCGCGGCAACGTAGATCGGCCAGTGCGACCACGCGAAGTGCTGCGCCCCTCCGAGCACGATCACCAGTACCGGGCCGATCGTGAACCACGAATCGGCGAACGGAAGCGGGAGCATCGAAAGCGGGACCCTTCCCGACACGTGGTCGGGGAGGCGCCGAGCGATCTTCGCCGCGACGGCGACAAACGGGACCAGGGGGGTCGGCAACAGGAACAGCGCCGGAACGAAAACGAGCATGGTCGGGTACGTCCAGGCCGAGCCGACCGGGAACTGCACCGTGTCCACGACGATCCAGACTGCGAGCACGAGCAACAGGTTCGTGGCCGAGAACGTCGGCTCCCACGGAGCGAATACCGCAATCAGCGTCGCGGCCAGCAGGAACGAGCCGGCTCCGACCGCGTTCGCCGCGAGCTCCCGCCGTTGTCGCCATCGGTGCAGGCGGTCACGACCGGACAGGATCAGCGCCTCGGCCTCGGGACTGCTGTACGAGTCGATCGTCAACGCCGGTCCCGCTGTGTGCTCAGCCGCTAGTAGCGGCCGCGCGGATCTATGAAGACGTCGCTGACCTGCGGATCGCCGGCAACGCCGGTGAGGCGCAGGGAGACGTTCGCCGTGCCACCGTTGAGCGCGCCGGTGATGGCCGAGCCGGTGATCGCGACCGGGCCTGGCACCCAGTTACCGGCGGCGACCACGACGCCCGACGGAATCACGACGCCGTTGTAGACGACGTTTACGCCGACCTCCCCGACGCCTGAGACGAAGAAGCGGATCGTCGGGTATGCGGCGGTGACGCAGGTCGACGGCGAATCGGCGGACGATCCGGCCGGAAGCGACAGCGCGGAACTCGACTGCGTGCCGGTGACCGCCCAGGGTTCGCCGCCGGGCACGAGGCTCGCACCACCGTTGAGGCTCCACGAGCCGTCGCCGAAGGTCCCGTCGGGAGCAAGCTCGTACGAGGCGGGGTCGGCCCACGGGAGGAACGGCTGAGTCAGCGCGTTCGAGTTGCAGGTATTCAGGTTGACGACCTGGTTGACGACCCTGCTGAGGAGGCTGGCCTGCGCCGTGGGGGCGAGCAGCAGCGCCGAGGCGGCGAGCGCGGAAAGCGCCGTGGCGGCGGCTGCGAGACGACGAACGCGAATCATCACTGTCTCCCCTTCGAAGTTGGCTTCCGTGCGCTCCTCCCGGTACGCCCCCAACCTCGGGGCGCTGCGCTCACCAAGCCCTTCATCGGTGCCGGAATGGGCCATCTTGAGCGCGCCTAGACGGATTTACTAACCGTCAGCAGTCGGCGACCTGGACGTTTGATCTAGGGCAGCAGGTCGAGCCCGTCCGGCTTCCGCAGGAATCCGGGGCCTGATCCCGGATCGCCGTCGTGCCCGTACTGCCAGACGATTTTCTTCGTCGCGCGGTCGATCAGGACGACCCTGTGATGCCAGTCGTCGGTCGCGGCGATCATGCCGTTCGGGAGCATCACCGCGAGCGAGGGCCGGTCGAGCGCGCCGGGACCAGACGCCGACTCGTACGTCCAGACGATCTGACCCTTGGGGGTGATGATGTCGATCCGTCCCGGGGTGTTGAAGCCCGCGACGAGCACATTCCCATCGGGCAGGAGCTGCGCATCGGAGGGGTAGTCGGTCGGCGCCTTGATCGACCACACCAGCCGACCGGTGGCGGTGAACCGGTCGATCCATCCGCCGATCTCCGTGACGAGCACGCCGCCGTCGGGCAGCGGCGTATCGCCGTTAGGCTGCAGCACGGCGCGCGGCGGATCATGGGTGCAATCCCCGGCCGTCCCAATCGAGTGCACGATCTTCTTGGCGGCGTCGAGCCACAGGACGCGGCAGTTGATGATGTCCGCGACTTGAATCTGGCCGTTGCCGAGCAGGTAAGCGTCGTCGGGGTGAGCGAGGTAGCCGGAGCTGCTGCCCTGCACGTCCGGGTGTCCGTACTCCCAGGTGACTCGAGGCCGGCGCGCCAGCGAGATCACCGCAATCGTGTCCGAGAACTCCTCGTTGGTGATGATGCTGCGACGGTCGGTCGACAGGAACGCGTCGTCCGGGCCGGCGAACTGCTGTCCCGGCTTGAGATCGCCGGGGGCGGGAAAGCGCCACACGATCTGCTTGTCGGGATTGACGATGATGATCCGGTTGTTGTCCCGGTCGGCGATCATCAGGTAGCCGGGCAGCGGCGAGGCGCCGTGCAGGGGCGCGAGGCCAAGCCGAGCGAGGACCGGGTCGGTGGGTTCGGGTTGGAGGCCGTGGTCCTGCTGTCTGTGCGTGGATGTCGTGTGCGAGCTCCCGCCGCATCCGGCGAGCGCGGCGGCGACGAGCACCGCGAACACCGCCGCGCGACCGCTCACGCGCCGGCTCCGGTTCCTGGCGAGATCGCGAATACCGCGGACTGCGCCCCGTTGCCGTCGTCCCCGCCGGCGACGACGATCCGGTTGCCGACGACCGCGGCGGCTGCGTCGGACAGCTGATGGGGGAGGTGGCCGACCGTGCGCACCCGTCCGGTGGCGGGGTCGATCGCGAGCACGGCGTCCGTCTGCGCGCCGTCCAGCGCCCGGCGACCGCCGACGAGGACCGCCTGGCCGGCGAGCGTCGCCGCCGAGGCGTGCGTCAACGGAACCGGAAGCCGCCCGATCTTCTTGAGCGTCCCGTTCGCTGTGTCGAAGCTCAGGATCGCGTCGGTGGGCGCGTCCGCGACGGTTCCGCCCGCGATGATCAGCCGCGAGCCGACGGCGGCAACCGCGGCGTATCGCAGGCCCGCCGGAAGGCGCCCCACCGCGCGCGCCGCCGCTCCCGGCTTCCACGCGAGGATCGTGTCGAGCGGGCTCGAGCCCGTGTACCCGCCGACGATGTAGGCCGTGTCGCCGACAGCGGCGACGGCGACATCGGACGCCGGCGTCGGCAGCCTCCCGGCCGTGGTCACGGTCGCGCTCGAGGGGTCGTAGCGGAGGATGTGGTCGTAGCTGCTCGTGGAGCCGCCGCCGAAGACGTAAACCGCTGGGCCGAGGACGGCGGCCTGGGCGTCGTGCTGCGGGGAGGGGAGCGCGCCGGCATGGCTGACGGCGCCGGAAGTCAGCGCTTGGATCGAGCTCGTCGAGCCGCCGGTCAAGTCGATTCCTCCGAGGAGGAAGATCCGGCCATCCGCGAGCGCCGCGAAGGCCGGGTCCTGAACCGCGCCTCGGAGCGAGCCCGCCGGCGTCGTCGTGACCGACGTCAGCGGCTTGGCGACCTGCGGCGTCGGGTGCTGTGCGGCTGTCGAGTGGGCCGGCGTCGAGTTGGTCGGGCTCGCGGAGCCGCCACAGGCGGCGATCATGAGCACCGACGCCAGCATCGCCGCTCCAGGGAGGTTCCGGGGCACCTGCGCGGATCGTTGCCACGCCGTCCCTACGCGAACCTTAAGCGCGAATTGGACCCGGCTCATCCGTCAGCGCGGTCCGCGTCCGGCGCCGAGGTGCGGCGGGATCTCGTACCGGCGCGTCGGAATGCGTGCCGAGCCCGGAGGCGACAGCTGCAGCGATCCCCTCGCGGCGCTCGCGTGCGCGCCCTTGGAGGTCCAGGTGACGTTCACGGGCGCGAAGCGGAGCAGCGCCGACCATGTCGCGACGTCGATGACGCCGCTGGGGCTGAGCCCATGGGAGGTCTGGAAGCCCTCGACGGCGGACTGCGTCTTCGGCCCGTAGCCGCCGTCGATCGTGATCCGGGCCCCCGCCTTCACGAGATGCTCCTGGGCCCAGACGACGAGGTCGCCGGCCGAGACGCCGCCGCGGGACTTGACGCTGAGCACCGGCATCTTCGGGTTGGGCTTGGCGGCCACGCCCGACAGGTTCCCGATCGGCTGCGCGAGCGCGCCCCAGTCCCTCGAGCTCGTCTCCTGCCAGTCCCACCAGCTGACGTTCGGAGCCCCGTAGGCTCGCGACAGCTGCCGGAACCGCACGATCTGGCTGGGCGCTGGGTTCCCGGACGTCTCCCCGAGCGGCTCGATCGGACGGCCGTACGGGAGGTTGTACGTATAGGTGTGCGAGTAGACGGTGTCGGGCGAGACCTGGATGTCGGGCCAATACATCTGCGGCGTGTTGTTCTGCGCTCCGCCCGGCCCGAGGAAGACCGAGTAGGGGAACGACGGGTGGTAGTCGACGTACGGGAAGCCCGCGAGCGCGACCGGGTAGCTCGAGCCGATCAGCTGCCTGAGCTTCTTGATGTATTGCTGGGCGGCGACGTACTTGCCCTCGTATTCGGCCTCGGCGTCGATCATCAGGCAGTCGGCCCCCGCCTGGACGGCCGTGGCGCCGACCTGCGCCTCGGCGATCGGGTTGTTGCCGTAGACGTACTGCCAAGCGCATACCTTGATCCCGGCGCTGTGCAGCTGCGCCACGAGGCCGGAGTTGAACTGCGACCAGGCCCCGGTGCCGTCACCGGACTTGATCAGCAGCGTGCTGACCCCGTACCGGTGCGCGGTCGAGATGATCGACGACAGGCTGCCGCCGTTGGACTGCGACACGTACCAGATCCACATCCCGCGGGCGGACAGCGCCTTCGCGGCGCCGGTCGGGTGCGGAGCAGGCGCCGGCGAGCCCACGGTCGAACCGACCGTCGCCCCTCCGGTGGAGGAGGCGGCGGCCGCAGCCGCGGATACGCACGCAGCCGCGATCACCGCGGCCAGGACTCGGAGGAGCCTTTGGAGCATCGGAGGCGCCACCGTAGCCGAGAACCCCTGGCCCCGAAGCAAGTTGCGCTGCAACGGGAGGGAAATCCGGGCGAGCGTGGTGCGTTTTCCCGCCTATAGCCGGGAAAACCGACCACGCTCCCTCCCCGCGCCTAGGCACGGCCCAAACGCCCTACCGCAGCTGAACGACCTTCCCGGCGCTGTTGACGAACGACTGCGCCGGGGCCCGCACCACCGTCACCCGGAAGACGCCCTGGGGGATGACGCCGCCGGGGAGCACCGCTCTGGCCTTGCCGTACAGGTCGCCGGCGACCTGGTACGCGACGAGGTAGCGGCCGGCCTGGACCGCGGTCAGCCGCCACGAGAACCTCGCGGTCGCGCCGGGCTTCAGCGAGCCGCTCTGCCACGTGTTCGCGTTCGCGCTGACGTAGGCGCCCTGGCCTCCGTTCTGGCAGCTGTAGTCGCACGGCCCCGGCGGCCTATCGACGACCCACACCGGACGCGAGTGGCTGGCGAGGCCGGGCATGTTCAGGTACGCCGCGAACGCGGCGACGCTCGTGCCCTGGCCGGTCGGGGCCGGGTAGTGGCAGGTGGTGTTGCAGATCGACACCGACAGGTTCGGGATCGTCTTGTTGCCCGTGTTGCGGACGGCGATCACAAGGTCGGTGTGCTGGGCGAGGCGCTGGATGCGCGTCCACTTCGCGGTTGTCACCGCCACCGGGAACGTGCCGCTCGGAGCGTTCGCGTCCTGCGTGGCGCCGCTGCCGCAGGCGGAGACGGCGATCGCGACAATGACCGCGACAGCCGTTGCGCAGGGCATGCTGACGCCTCTCCTCATAGGCGGCCGCAACATACCAGCCTCGGGCACCTCTGACGCCGGTTCGAGGCTTATTGATCTGGCGTTACGTGCGGGTTCAAAGTTGTCTTTTCACAAACAGCTGGAATACGCTGTGCCCTCAGCCCCGCGGGCTGTGCCGTAGCTCTACGGGAGGAATTCCAACCAGATGGTCCGGACTGTCGCTGAGAAGACGTTCTTGCCGACCAAGTCCCTGCTCGAAGAAGTGGGGAATATGGTCATTCTCACGGGCAAGACGGTGGTCGCTGCGCTGCGGCCTCCGTATCCGTATGGGGCGGAGTTCGTCGGCCAGTTCATGTTCGCGCTGAAGCTGTGCTGGTTCCCGCTGTTGATCTCGACGGTCGCGTTCGGTTACGAGGCGCCGGGGTTGCAGGCCGCGGACTTCCTCGTGCTGTTCGGCGCGCTGGACCGACTCGGCGGGTTCTTCGTGCTCGCCTCAATCCGCGAGTTCGCGCCGTTCGTGACCGCGGTCGTGCTCGCGGGCGTCGCGGGCACGGCGATCACGGCGGACCTCGGTGCCCGCAAGATCCGCGAGGAGCTCGACGCGCTCCAGGTGCTCGGCGTCGACCCGATCAAGAACCTGGTGGTGCCGCGGTTCCTGGCGTTGATGCTCGTGACCGGGCTGTTCGACATTTACGCGCTGCTGTTCGGAATCTTCGGAGGCGTGTTAGCCACGGTTGTCAACCACGCGCCACTGGGCCCGTTCTGGGCGACGTTCTTCAACAACACGTCGACCACCGACTTATGGGGCTCGGTGCTGAAGACGACGATGTTCGGGGCGATCATCGCGATCGTCTGCTGTTACAAGGGGATGACTGCCTCGGGTGGGGCCGAGGGGGTGGGGCGCGCCGTCAATGAGGCGGTGGTGATCGCGTTCAACGGGATCTTCGCGTTCAACTACGCGTTCACCCAGACGCTGCTCGCGACCCACCCCGAGATCACCACCATCCCCAAGTAGTGGCTCCCGGGGCCGATCGCTGATGCAAGAGCTGATCATCACCCCGAAGGGGTGGATCGAGGCCTTCGGCGAGATCGTCAAGTTCATCGCGCAGGTCTTCCGCGAGATCTTCGGCCTGCGGGTCTTCAAGTTCTTCGGCGAGGCGCTGCGCCAGGCCGGGATCCTGATCGTCGGCTCGACGCTCGTGATCTGGGGCCTCGTGTTCATCAGCGGCCTCGAGTGCGGGATCGAGGGCGCGTACTTCAACCGCTCGATCGGCGCCCCCGCGTACTCCGGCGTGTTCGCGGCGTGGTGCGACCTTCGCGAGATCGTGCCGCTCGCTTTCGGCTACATGATGGCCGCGAAGGTCGGCACCGGAATCGTCGCCGAGCTCGGCTCGATGCGGATCTCCGACGAGATCGACGCACTCGAGGTGATGGGCATCAGCGGCATGACGTTCCTATGTGCGACCCGCCTGCTCGCCGCGTGGATGGTGCTGCCGTTCGTGTACCTGTGCGCGATCGGCGCCGGGTTCTTCGCGAGCTGGCTGGCGGTGGTCGAGCAGATCGGGGATGTGTCCTCGGGAGGCTTCTTCCTGATCTTCTGGCAGTTCCAGAACCCGCCCGACTTGTTATTCAGCGTGATCAAGGCGATGACGGAGGCGACGCTGATCGTGCTCGTCGGCTGCTATTACGGATTCAACGCAAGTGGCGGCCCGGTCGGTGTGGGCACGGCAACTGCTAAATCAATGGTGTTGAACATCGTCGGCGTGCACCTGATTGGAATGCTCGGAACGCAGCTGTTCTGGGGAGCCAATCCGAGGGCACCGATCGGAGGCTGAGGTATGCCGAGCTTCTTTGGCAGGGATAGAAGTGATGGGCTGGTGCCTCGGGCGCCGGACGAGGGCGCCGGTGGCGGCGGCCCGCAGTCGTGGGTGCCGCGCGAGTCCGAACCGTTCGCCGACAAGCCCGACAAGCCGGCGCCCGTGGAACACGAGGACGCTCACGACGGCCCGGCCGGCGACGGCCCGGCCGACGCGGCGCCGACGCAGCCGGGCGCGATGCCGTGGCAGCGGCGCGACGAGGGCTCGCGCCGGTCGGAGTCCTCGCGCGTCTCGGTCATCGACGAGCAGCCGCCGCGCCCGGCGCCACCGGAGGGCGCCTCCGACGATGAGTACAAGTGGCACTCGTATCGCGTCTACCCGTCGGGCCGGCCCGACGCCGTCGAGTTCATCGACACGTACAAGTCGTTCGGCCGCTCGCGCGTGCTCGCCGGCCTGAACATGGGACTGCCCGAGGGGATGGTCTCGATGATCATCGGGCCGTCGGGCACCGGGAAGTCGGTCTGCATCAAGCACATGGTGGGGCTGCTGTATCCCGACCAGGGCGACGTCCTCGTGCACGGAGAGTCGGTACCGAGCATGCCCGACGACGACCTGTTCGAGATGCGCAAGAAGTTCGGCCTGCTGTTCCAGGACGGCGCGCTGTTCGGCTCGATGAACCTGTTCGACAACGTCGCGTTCCCGCTGCGGCAGCACACCGAGAAGGGCGAGGACGAGATCGAGGAGATCGTGATGCGCCGGCTGAACGAGGTCGGCCTCAGCACCGCCCGCGAGAAGATGCCGAACGAGCTCTCCGGCGGGATGCGCAAGCGCGCCGGTTTTGCGCGGGCGCTGGTGCTCGAGCCCGACATCGTCCTGTTCGACGAGCCCGACTCGGGGCTCGACCCCGTCCGCACGGCGCTGCTCGGGGAGCTGATCCTCGAGATCCATCGCGAGGCGATGGAGGAGGCCAAGGAGAAGCAGAAGGCCCACCTGCCGACGTTCTGCGTGATCACCCACGACATCCTCACCGCGCGGCGGGTGGCCGACTACATCAACGTGCTGTGGAAGGGGCGGATCGTCGAAGCGGGACCGTCGGAGGACATGCTCAACTCGGAGAACCCCTTCATCAGGCAGTTCCTGTCGGCGGAGTCTGAGGGTCCTCTGGCGATGGACTAGGGCGTCTGGGGCGTGCGTCGGGCCCCGGCGGGAGTTTTCGCCGCACTGGCCCGTTAATCCGGCATGAGCACGGATGCAAGCGCGTTAGCGCGGCGTGAACATGCGCTCGTTAGCCTGACGCGAGGATGCGCATGAGGGAGCGGTTCGAGCGGCTCGCCAGCGCGGCCGCAAAGCGGCCCGTGCTGACGCTCGGGATCGTGCTCGCGCTCGCGATCGCGGGCGGGGTGCTCGCCCTCGGGCTCGAGCCCGATGCGGGCACGGGCACGTTCGTGTCCAGCTCGTCGGCGAGCTTCAAGGCGACGGAGTCAGACCACCAGCACTTCGGCGGCGACGCGGTCGTGATCCTGATCAAGGAGCCGTTGACCGATCTGGTCGAGACCAAGGATCTGGCAACGCTCACCCAGCTCGAGGCGTGTCTCGCCGGCCAGGTCGTCGTCGCCAACAACACGCTCGGATCGTTCACGCCTGCCAGCGGCCGGCCGCGCGCGTACGGCGGCCCGAACAGCCCGTGCGGCCACCTGATGCGGGCCAAGCCCGTGCAGGTCGTGTACGGCCCCGGGACGTTCCTGAACCGCGCAGTAGCGGCGGTCACGCAGCAGGTGCACTCGATGATCGGCTCGGCCAATACCGCCGTACAGCGCTACTCCCAGGCCGCCTACCAGCTCGCGCTCGCGCGCCACCTCAGCCGCAAACAGGCGAGCGCCGCGGCGAGCGCGGCCGGCCAGCTCGCCTACCAGCAACAGATCCAGCAGCTCGAGCGGCTCGCGCTTCAGTCCGGGCTCAGCGGGATCCCGAGGATCGACGACCCCAGCTTCATCCGCCAGGTCGTGTTCGACCCGACTCGCGGCGCCAACCAGCCGAAGGCGAGGTTCTCGTATCTGTTCCCGACGTCGGGCTCCGCGCTGATCCAGGCGCGCCTGAAGCCGGGGCTGACCGCCCAGCAGCAGGCGGACGCGATCTCGTGGATCCGGCAGGCGGTGAAGATGCCGACGTTCCGGCTCGGGTACGGCGGCACCTACACCGTCAGCGGCGTTCCGGTCGTCGTCAACGACCTGGCGGGCACGATCACCGGCTCGATCGCCGCGCTGCTCGGCGCCGCGCTCGCCGTGATGGCGATCGCGCTGCTGCTCGTGTTCCGCAGCCGGCTGCGGCTGCTGCCGCTCGCGATCGCGCTGGCGGCGGTCGGGATCACGTTCGGCGCGACCTCGCTGCTCGGCGGATCGCTGACGATGGCCTCGGTCGCGGTGCTGCCGATCCTGATCGGGCTCGCGGTGGACTACGCGATCCAGTTCCAGTCGCGGGTGGAGGAGGCGCGCCGCACCGAGGGCGCCGGGCTGACGGTCAACCGCGCGATCGCCCGCGCCGCGTCGCTGAGCCTGCCGACGATCGCGACCGCCGCGCTCGCGACCGCGACCGGCTTCCTCGTGCTGCTGCTCTCGCCGGTCCCGATGGTCCGCGGCTTCGGTGTGCTGCTCGTCGTCGGCATCGTGATCGCGCTCGCGTGCGCGCTGATGGGGGGGTCGGCCGCGATGGCGCTCGCCGACCGTCCGGGGGGAGTCGCCCGCGCGTCGCTGCGCGGCGCCGGCGAGATCGTCGCCGAGGCGGGCTCGATCCTCGCGAGCCTGGTGCGACCCGTGACGCGGCTGTTGGCGAAGCTCGGGCGGCCGGCCCGGCGGGTTCGCGACGGCGCCGGATCGGCCGTGCGCGGGATGCTCGCGGCGGCCGTGCGTCAGCCGGGACGCGTGTTGGCGGTCGGGGCGGCGCTGGCGGTGCTCGGGTGGGTCGCCGACACGCAGACCTCGGTCCAGTCGGACGTGACCAAGCTCGTCCCGGCGAGCATGCCGGCGCTGAAGGACCTCCACCAGCTCGAGCACGTCACCGGCGTGTCCGGCGAGATCGACGTGGTCGTCCATGCCCGCAACGTCGCGACGCCGAAGACGATCGGCTGGATGCTCGGCTACGAGGACAAGCTGTTGTCGCACTACGGGTACCTCGAGACGAAGGGCTGCTCGAAGGCGACGCTGTGCCCGGCGCTGTCGCTACCCGACCTCTTCTGCTCGGGTGCGCAGCCAACTGCGACCGGCTGCGCCGGGCTGACGACCGATTCGATCAAGACGCTGCTGAACGCGGTACCGCCGTACTTCTCGCAGGCGGTGATCACGCGCGACCGTCACGACGCCTCGCTCGCGTTCGGGATCAGGTTGATGCCGCTCTCGCGCCAGCAGAAGGTGATCGACTACATGCGTTCGCAATTGCACCCCCCAGCGGGGGTGACGGCGCAGCTCGCGGGGCTGCCGGTGCTGGCGGCGCAGGCCGACGCCGCGCTGTCGTCGTCGAGCTCGCGGCTGCTGACGCTGCTCGCCGGCCTGGTGGCGGTCGGGCTGGTGCTGCTGGCCGTCTTCCGAAACCCACGGCGCGCGCTCGTGCCGCTCGTCCCGATCGCGCTCGCGACCGGCTGGTCGGCGCTGATCCTGTTCGTGATCGGGATCCCGCTGAACCCGATGTCGGCGGCGCTTGGGACGCTCGTGATCGCGATCTCGACCGAGTTCAGCGTGCTCCTGTCGGAGCGGTTCCGCCAGGAGCGTCTCGACGGCTACTCGCTGTCCGAGGCGCTGGCGCGCACCTACCAATCCACCGGGTCGGCGGTGCTCGCGTCGGGGATCACCGCGATCGCCGGGTTCGGCGTGCTGATCGTCTCGAGCATCACGATGCTGCGCGACTTCGGGTTCGTGACCGTGATCGACCTGACCGTCTCGTTGTGCGGCGTGCTGCTCGTGCTGCCGGCGGTTCTGGCGCTTGCCGAGCGCGGCGAGCTGGCCGGAAGCCCGCGCCGGATCCCGCGCCCGCGCGCCGGGCTCCCGCGGTTCCGCCGGCGCGCGCGTGTCGCGTGAGCGACACTCCTGATCGGGAGGGAGCCCCGCCTCGCCCCGAGGCCGACGGACCGCAGCAGCGGCGCCTGGACCCCGACCTTGCGGCCAAGGCCGCGGCGCGGCGGACGGCCCGACGGCCGCCGCCGCCGGTCGTCGACACGCGCCGCTATCAGCGGATGATCGGCCTGTTCGGCCTGCTGCTGGTGGTCGTGATCTCGATCTCGTTCCTGACCACGCATAACCCCGGAACCGCCGGGATCCCGGCCGGCCAGAAGCTCCACTACTTCTCCGCGCCGCTGGCGCTGTCGAACCTCAACGGCGACGCCAACGTCAACCCGCCGTGCACGCTCGCGGGCCACGACCCGAGGGCGCTCAACATCTGCCTGATGGCACGGCGCGCACCGCTCGTGCTCGCGTTCTTCGTGACCAACTCGAGCGGTTGCCAGCGCCAGGTGACCGCGCTGCAGACGCTTTCTCGGCAGTACACGCCCAGCCAGGTGCAGTTCGCGGCGGTGGCCGTTCGGACCTCGCACCGGGACGCGAGGAAGGCGGTCCTCGCACACCACTGGACGGTCCCGGTCGCCTACGACGCCGACGGCGCCGTCGGCGACATCTACGGGGTCGAGGTCTGCCCGATCGTCGAGCTCGCCCACCGCGGCGGCAAGGTCGAAAACAGGCTGATCGGCGACCACTGGGCGTCGGCCGCGACGCTCGCCCCGCAGGTGCGAGCGCTCGTCAGGAGCTCTGGGTGAACGAGCTCGAGCTCGTCGCGGCCCCCGGCTTCGTCGAGCCGGCGGTGCGCGACGAGTTCCCCGGACTGCGGCTGTGCTGGACGACGGTCGAGGCGCGGGTGCGGACGAGTCCCCGCTCCGTGACGCGGCGGCTGCAGGCGCTGTCGAACCGCTACCGCGGCGCCAGCGTGGTCGCGATGCGGACGCAGCCGATCCCGCACGCGTACCGGGCGTTCTTCCGCCAGATCGGACTGGATCCCGACGCCACCCGGATTCCGAGCGAGGAGGCGGCCGTGGGGCGGCTGATGCACGGCGGGTTCCGCTCGACCGACTCGGTCTCCGACGCGCTGCTCATCGCGCTGATCGAGACGGGGGTACCGGTGTGGGCGGTCGACGCGCATCACGTCGACGAGATGGGACTCGGGATCAGGACGACCGTCGAGGGCGAGCCGTTCGGGTCGGGCGGCCATCCGCTGCCCGCCGGCCGGCTGGTCGTCGCGGACTCCGTCCGTCCCCACTCGCTGCTGTTCGGGACGATCGCGCAGGGTCACGAGGTGACCTCGCAGACGCGGCGGCTCGCGCTGTTCTCGGTCGCCGTCGAGGGGGTTCCCGCGATCCATGTGGATGAGGCGCTGTGGATCGCGATCGAGGTGCTTACCTCCGGTTAAACCCTCGGGCCGGGCCGGCGGCGGTGGTAAGCTTGATCTTCTGCTTAGGAAGGGAGCCATGGATCTCCTGGAGCGGGAGATGAGTGCGGTAGAGGCAGCTTCGAGTACGGCAACCCGTCGCCGGGTCGCCGAGCGCGACGAACTCGCGGCGCGGCGTTCGCTGCGCGCACAGGTCGCGAAGCTTGAGCGTGAGCTGGCGGTCGCGTTCGTCACCGCGTTCCCGCTCGGAGGGCTCGACAGCGGCGTCCACACGGGCGGCCGCGAGGCGCGGATCCTCGACCTTGGCGAGCTGGAGCGGATTCGCGACGAGCTCGCGGAACGGCTTCAATCGGCCCGTGTCACGATCGCCGAGCGCGCGGACGTCCAAGAGGCCAATCGCCTGTATCTGGAGAGGATGCTGCTGGAGCCGTCCAAGCATCGGTTCGCGCGGGTCGCGTGCCGGGACCTCGGCGAGCCCGGCTGCGGGGTGTGGCAGGTCAGGCCGAGGCTCGGCCTGATCGGGATGCTGATGGGCTGGTGGCAGGTCAAGCTCTCCTCCGGCTGTCCGTTACCGCGGGCCGCGTCTCGTGGCGCGGCCTGCTCAGCGTCCGGCCTCGCTTGATCGGCCGGCCACGAGTCATCCGGCTGCGCGCGCGGCCGGCCTGACAACCTAGGGGCATGGGCGATCTGCTGAGAACGGGTCTGGGCGCGGTGCTGGTCGTCCTGATCATGATCCTCGGCAGCCTCGTCCTGTGGATCGGGACGCCCCTGCTATGGCTCTGGGTCGGCTCGCAGATCGAGGGGTCGAGCTCGATCGGCCCCGCCGTCGGCGCCACGTTCATCGGCGCGGTGCTGACGATCATCATGGTCGCGATGGTGCTCGGCAAGCTGTCGAACGTGTACCGCGCCAACCGAGTGTCACGCGGTCTCGAGGACCCCGGTCACTTCGTGCTCGAGGTGGTGCTGGTGGTGAGCGCCACGATCACGCTCGTCGCCTTCGTGGTCTGGTTCTTCTTTATCGCCGGCGCGGAGCCGCTGCCGGTGGGGATCAAGTTCTGAACGGACCGGGCGGCGTCGTCCTGGCCACCTGACCGAGGGACGGGTGGCCCCCGTTCCTCGGTCAGGTCGCCGTCTACACCGCGGTGAGCACGTAGCTGGTCTCGCTCTTGACCGCTGCCAGCTGACCGGCGAGAAGCCGGCGCTGACGGTCGGTGAGAGCTCCTACTGCCTTCGTCTCGTTGATCTGGTTGCGCACGAGGAACTTCCGGCATCTCGTGCTGCCCCAACGTCGCTGACTCATCAGCAGGTCGCCGATCGCCCAACTGGAGGCTTCGTTCGGCGGAGTGAGGATGACCTGCGCCGCGGACACCTGACCATCGGCGATCCGTCGCTTGAGCTCCGCGCGGGCGAGCCTGATCTCGTTGGCTCGCTCGAGTGCCCGCAGTCGCTGCGGCTCGCGGGTCATGATGGCAGTCTCCGTCATGAACTTTTCTCTTCCTGCTTCCCGGCATAGGAAGCTGACGCTGTTGCTTTTACCCACGGGCACGGACCCGCCCTGGGCCCAGTCCCCGATAGGTCCTCTCTTCCTCGGATTAGCCGTTCGGCTTGGCGTCGTCGCCCCTGCTGCGCCCGGTTCTCACACCCCGAGACCCTCACGCCGCTCGGCTTACCACCACCGTCCGACAGGCGAAAAACCTACGCGACACGGCTGATAACAGCAACGTCACATCTCGGTGGCCAATCGCTTAGAGCGGGTTTTTTCGGTGACCGTCCGCTTGTGCGTGAGTGGACAATGTGGCGGCTGTTCGACCTCTTACACGGCACCGGCCGGAAGCGGCCCGTGCTCGGCCTCGAAGGCGCTCTTGACCTCGGCGAAGATCTCCACGGCGCGGTCGAGCGTCGCGCGATCGTGGGTCGCCATGACGCTCGTTCGGAGCAGCGCGCCGGCCGGCGGTACCGCCGGATGTAACGCCACATTCACATATAGCCCCGCGTCGTAGAGCGCCTTCCACAGCAGCGCGGCCTTCCAGTCGTCACCGACGACCACCGGCACGACCGTGGTCACGACCTCCATCCCGTCCCGCAGCGTCGTCGGCTCGACCACCCGCAGCCCGAGCTCGCTCAATCCGTGGTGCAGATAGCGCGCGTTGTCGAGCACCTTGGCGAACAGCTCGGGTCCCTCGGCGGACCGGCAGATCCGAACGGCGGCGAGCGCGGCGCCCAGCGCCGCGGGCACCGCCGAGGCAGTGAACATGAACGCCCGCGATTGGACCCGCAGGAACTCGATCACGTCCGCGGGGCCGGCGATCACGCCGCCGCACGAGGCGAGCGACTTCGAGAACGTCGCCATCCGCAGATCGGCGTGATCCTCGACGCCGAGCAGCTCGCAAGTGCCCGCGCCGCGGGCGCCGAGCACGCCAAGCGCGTGCGCCTCGTCGACCATCAGCCGCGCGCCGAAGCGGCCACAGAGCTCGGTGATCTCGGCCAGAGGCGCGATATCACCCTCCATCGAGAAGACGCCGTCGACCACCACCAGCACGCCGCCGCCGTCGCCGGCGGCCGCCTCGAGCCGGCGTTCGAGCAGGTCCATCCGGTTGTGGCGGAACGGCCGGAGCTTGGCCCGCGACAGCAGGCAGCCGTCGAGGATCGACGCGTGGTCGCCCGAGTCGGCGACGACCGTGTCGCTCGGGCCGAGGATCGTCCCGAGCGTCCCGACGTTCGCCTGGTGACCGGTTGTGAACACGAGCGCCGCCTCGGTTCCGAACCACTCCGCGAGCTCGCCTTCGAGCTCGAGGTGCAGGTCGGTGGTGCCGTTCAGAAATCGCGAGCCGGTGAGCCCGGTCCCATAGCGGTCGAGCGCCTCGCGCGCCCCCTGCTGAACCCGCTCGTCGCCGGTCAAGCCGAGGTAGTTGTTCGAGCCGAGCATGATCCGCTTCCGGCCCTCCATCTCGACGACCGGCAGCGTCGGGCCCTCGAGCACCCGGAAGTAGGGCATCAGATCCTGCTCGCGCGCGGCTCGCAGCTGCTCGAGCCGGTCATACTCGCGCGCCTTCGCGAACACGTCGATTGAGGTCCTCATCGGGTGACAGTATCCCGCGAGTGTTCGTCCCCGTGGTTCCGGTCGCACCGAGAGACGTGAACGGTGGATGGATCGCGAGGACGCAGGGGGCGACGCGCAGCAGCGCTGCGCGAGCCTCCGAGGACGAAGCGAGCCGCCACCGGGCGCGGCTCGAATGCGGGCGGAATCACGGGGACGGGCACTAATGGTCGAAGTTCGCACGGAGGTCAGTCCCCGCTGGGTTTTCACGCTGCCGCTGCGTAACGGAATGGACGGCCTCACGAAGATTCGCGGGCGCGTGCTTCACCGGCTCGTCCACGCCGGCGAGGAGCCGGTGCTCGTGCGCGTCGCCCAGCTCGCGCCCGACCGTGTGCTGTTCGGGGCCCAGGCGGAGGATCGATCGGCGGCCGAGTGGGGAGTCACGCGGATGCGGGCGGCGCTCGGAATCGATCTCGACCTGCAGCCGTTCTACGAGCGCTTTCGCGACGACGCGCTGATCGGCCCGTCGCTCCGAGGCCGCCCGGGTCTCCGTCCTCCCGGCAGGCCGGCCCCGTTCGAGGCGCTGGCGTGGGCGGTGTGCGAGCAGCTGATCGAGTTTGAGCGCGCGAGCGGAATCCAGCGGCGGCTGATCGCGCGGATCGGGCGCCGCTGCGCGCGCACCGGAATGCGCGACGCCCCGGCCGCGGCCGCGATCGCCCAGCAGTCCCCCGCCTTCCTCTGCTCGCTCGGCCTTGCGGAGACCCGCGCGATCGCGCTCGTGCGCGCCGCTCGCGAGGTCGCCGCCGGTCGCGCCGACCTCGACGACGCCGAGCACGAGCGCGCCTGGCGCCGTCTCGGCGCGATCAAGGGGATCGGCAGCTGGACGCTGGAGATGCTCGCGTTCACCGGTCAGGGCCGGCTCGACCAGATCCCGGCCGGGGACCTCGCGTACGTCAAGTTCGTCGGGCGGCTGCGCAGCGGCGGCGACCCGTGGGCTCGGGCGACCGAGGATGAGGTGCGCGAGCTGTTCGCGCCGTACGGGCCGTGGGCGGGCCTGGCGGGGCTGCACGCGCTGCGCGCCGGCGGCGGTGCCGCGGGCGCGCTTGCGGCGTGACGAGCGCTCAGGCGGAGGCGAGGCGGAACTCGACCGATTCCCACTGCGCCCGCGAGAACGCCTCCCGCATCTCGGCCTCGTCTTCGAACCGCCCGGGCAGGCGGCGTCCCTCGCAGCGGACCGTCAGCTCCGGCACGGAGAACGGCCACGGCTCGAGTCCCAGACCCCGGCGGTCGGGGCCCGGCGTCAGCTCCAGGTCGACGTGGCCGTCGGCGGTGGGACACTTGGTCGCGGTCGCCGGGGCCCAGTCCAGACACAGCGCGAGCGACAGGTAGTCCCACGTCCATACGAGCCTGCTGTTGCGCTCGAGTTGATCGGGGTCGGCCTCGAGCGTCGCGGCCAGCCCATCCTGGAACGCCCGCTGCTCGGCGAGGAACGCGCGGATCGCCTCGGCGTCGGCGGCCGGGAGCTTGTCGAGATCGCGCCGCGAGTAGAGCCGCCAGCCGTGCATCGAGACGAGCAGCGCCGCGTACCGGCTCTGCGACACGAGGCTGCGCGGCCCGTGCGTGAACAACCCGAGGTGCAGGTCGATCGGCATCTCCATGAACGACCGCGGGCGCGCGGTATCGGGGTTGAACAGCGGCTCGAGGTCGCGCGTGAGCCAGCCGACGTCGTGCTGCTCGGCGGCGAGGCACACCTCCTCGCGCGGTTCGAGCACTCCGAATCGCTCGTTGCCCCACGCCCGCGCGAGCTGACCCGAGAGCCACGCGTGCGACGGCTGCCCGATCGCGAGCACGCCGCGTTCGTCTTCGCGGAGTAGCACCAGGGCCGTACGCTAGCGCTGTGAGGTCGTCGATCGAGGAGCTTGTGGCCGCCGGCCCGTGGCCGCTGCGATCCGGAATGCGGGTACTGCTTCCGCTCGCGCGCCGGCCCCGTGGGCGCGCGCTCCTGCGGCTCGCGCCCGGTGCCGATCAGGCCCTCTGGAGCCTCGGCGCGATGGGCTACTACGACCAGCACGACGTCGCGCTCCCGCTCGGGTGGGACGCCGACGCGGTGGCCGAGCGCGGCCGGCAGCTGCGGCGCGAAGAGGGTCGGCCGTGAGCACGATCTACGCCGACGCGTGCGTGATCGGCGCCGGCGCCGGCGGCGCCGTCGTCGCGGCCGAGCTCGCCGAGGGCGGCGCCAAGGTGGTGGTGCTCGAGCAGGGGCCGGCGCACGACGCCGACGCGTTCACCGCTCGCCCGCCGCAGATGATGGCCCGTCTGTATCGGGACGGGGGACAGACGCTGACGGTCGGAAACCCGGCCGTCGCGCTCCCGCTCGGTCGGGGCGTGGGCGGCACCACGCTGATCAACTCGGGGACGTGCTTCCGGACGCCCGCGCACGTGCTCGAGCGGTGGCGACGGGAGTCGGGGCTCGAGCTCGACGACGCCGAGCTCGACCGCTGCTTCGGGCGGGTCGAGCGGGCGCTGTCGATCTCGGAGGTCTCGCCCGAGCTCGCCGGACGCAACGCCGCCGTCGCGCGCCGGGGCGCTGAGCGACTCGGCTGGTCGCACGGCTACCTGAGGCGCAACGCGAAGGGATGCGTCGGCTCGGGGGTGTGCGCATTCGGCTGCCCGACGTCCGCCAAGCAGCACACCGGGATCACGTACGTGCCGCGAGCGCTCGCCGCCGGCGCCGAGCTCCTGACGGGCACCGACGCCCGGCGGCTGATGATCCACCGCCGCCGCGTCCGCGGCGTCGAGACCCGGTTCCCCGACGGCTCGCGCGTCGACGTCAAGGCGCCGCGGGTGATCGTCGCGGCCGGGACGATCCATACGCCGCTGCTGCTCGGCGCGAGCGGCATCGACTCGCGCTCGGGACAGCTCGGGCGCAACCTCTCGCTGCACCCTGCGACCGCCGCCGTGGCGCTGATGGACGAGGTCGTCGAGATGGCGCGCGGCGTCCCCCAGAGCTTCTACGTCGATGAGTTCGCGCGCGACGGGATCATGTTCGAGACGGTCGCCGGCCCGCCCGCGTACGCGGCGATGTCGCTGCCGCTGGTCGGCCGCCGCCACGCCGAGGTGATGGCCAGCTACCCGCGGCTTGCCCAGCTCGGGTTGATGGTCAGCGACAGCTCGCGCGGCTCGGTCCACGAGATCGGCCGGCGGCCGGTGATCCGCTACGACCTCGCGAGGGCGGACATCGAGAAGTTCCGCGCCGGGATGGGACGGCTCGAGGAGCTGTTCAAGGCGGCAGGGGCGCGCGAGGTGTTCCTGCCGCTGCCGGCGGGCGTGGTCCCCGAGCGGCTGCGCGCACGCGACCTGCGCCTGATGGCGTTCCATCCACTCGGAACGGCGCGAGCCGATGCCCGCGCGGACCGAGGTGTCGTCGACGGCCGGCTCGCGGTGCACGGGCTGGAGGGCCTGTATGTCGCCGACGGCTCGGTCGTCCCGAGCGCGCTCGGCGTGAACCCGCAGTTGACGATCATGGCGCTCGCCACCCGGCTCGCGTTCGACCTGCTCCAGACCCCATGCCCTTCCTGAGCGCCGAGCGCGGCGATGGCTGAGTTCGCCCAGCCGCTGCGCGAGCAGGACGTCGACGCCGATCCGTTCCGACAGTTCAACGTCTGGTTCGAGGACGCGGCGCGGTCGGGCGTGCGCTCGCCCGAGGCGGCGGCGGTTGCGACGGCGTCGGCGGAGGGGGCCCCGTCGGCGCGGATGGTGCTGG
Organism: uncultured Solirubrobacterales bacterium; assembly: GCA_963788565.1. GTDB lineage: Bacteria > Actinomycetota > Thermoleophilia > Solirubrobacterales > Solirubrobacteraceae > Palsa-465. The sequence goes on from CAWBHJ010000011.1 coordinate 168,376, forward strand.
TCAAGCAGACCGGTGAGCGGGGGTTCGTGTTCTTCACCAACTACGGGAGCCGGAAGGGCTCGGAGCTCGCCGCCAACCCCCGTGCGGCGCTGCTGTTCCACTGGGACCCGCTCGGACGGCAGGTGAGGATCGAGGGCCCCGTCGAGCGGCTCTCCGCCGAGGAGTCCGCGGCGTACGTTCGCAGCCGCCCCCGCGGCAGCCAGTTGAGCGCGCTTGCCTCGCCCCAGAGCCGGCCGGTTGCCGACCGCGGCCAGCTCGAGCGCCGGGCGGCCGAGCTGGCGGCCCGCTACGAGGGCGAGCTTCCGGTCCCGGATTTCTGGGGCGGCTTCCGGCTGCTGCCGGGGTGGTTCGAGTTCTGGCAGCACCGCGAGGATCGCCTTCACGACCGGCTGGCGTACCGGCGTGAGGACGGCGGGTGGCTGATCGAGCGGCTGGCGCCGTAGCCGAGGCGCCGCGCGCCGCCCGCGGCGGCCCCGACCGGCGCCGCGGCGAACGGCGCCTGGTCGTCGTGATCGGCGCGGTCGTGTTCGTCGACACGATGTTCTACGCGGCGATCGCGCCGCTGCTGCCAGGACTCGCGCACTCGCTTCATCTGTCGAAGCTGTCGGCGGGGGTGATGACCGCCTCCTACCCGGCGGGAACGCTGGTCGCGGCGATCCCAAGCGGTCTGCTCGCGGTCCGCATCGGGCCGAAGCGGACGGTCTACGTCGGACTCGCGCTGCTCGCCGGCTCGACGCTTGCGTTCGCGCTGCTGAATCAGCCCGCGCTGTTGGACGTGGCCCGCTTCGTGGAGGGGATCGGTGGCGCGTGCTCGTGGGCCGGCGGGCTCGCGTGGATCGTGGCCGAGGCGGCGCCCGATCGGCGCGGCGCGATGATCGGAGGAGCGCTCGGCGCGGGGATCGCGGGGGCCCTGCTCGGCCCCGTGATCGGGACGATCGCGAGCGCGGTCGGCCGTGGTCCCGCGTTCAGCGCGGTGGTGCTGCTGTCGCTGGTCCTGATCATCGAGGCGAGCCGGCTGCCGTCCGTCCACACCGACTCCGGTCAGGGGGTACGGGAGCTCGCGGCCTCGCTGCGCGAGCGGGGCGTGCTCGCCGGGATCTGGCTGGTCGGACTGCCCGCGATCGCGTCCGGCCTGCTGAACGTGCTCGGCCCGCTTCAGCTGCACGGGCTCGGCGCCGCCGCCGCCGCGATCGGCTTGACCTTCCTGGCCGGCGCCGGGCTCGAGGCGCTCCTGTCGCCGATCCTCGGCCGGCTCTCGGACCGCCGCGGCAGGCTGCTGCCGCTGCGGTTCGGGCTGGCCGGGGCGACGGTGCTGCTCGCGTGCTTCACGCTCCCGTCGACCGCCGTCGGCCTGGCGCTGCTGATCGTCGCCACGGCAACGACGCTGGGCGCGTTCTGGGCGCCGGCGATGGCGATGCTGTCCGACGCCGCCGAGGCGTTCGGGCTCGACCAGGCGCTCGCCGCGGCGCTGATGAATCTCGCGTGGGCCGGCGGACAGATCGTCGGTTCGGGCGCGGGCGGCGCGGTCGCGAAGGCGGCCGGCGACACCGTCCCGACGCTTGCCACTGCGGGTCTGTGTGGCGCGACGCTGCTCGCGCTCAGCGTGCGGCCGCTCAGCGCCCGACGAGCGCGGAGCGTCTAGCGACCGAACGACCGCAGGAACGTGCGGGCGTGCTGCGAGAGCCCGTCGAGGATCCGGCGGATCTCGCTCAGCCCGGCGCGAAGCTCGGTGTCACCGACCTGGATCGCGACCTCGGAGTCCTGCAGCGCCACCAGCTCGAGGTCGGCTGCTTCGACCGCCGCGAGCGCGCTGTCGATGAACCCGCGCACGCCGGTCGACGGCACGCCCGGAGACGGCATCTCAAAGCTGCGCTCGCTCAGGCGGTACCGGCTCGCGAACTCGAGGTACGTCCGCCTCGCGCGGCCGTACGCGCGCTGCACCGGCAGGAACAGCTGCTCCTCGAGCCGTTCCCCCTGCGCGTCGTCGAGCTGCTCGTAGGCGCCGCCGAGCGCGGCGAGCGCGCGGCCGAGATGGTCGGTCGCCTCGCCGAGCGCGTCGAGCAGCTGCTGGCGCGCGTCCGCTTCGGAGTAGGACATCGCTAGAGGCCCTGCCCCGCGAGCTCCTCGTTGGTCGAGGCGTCCGCGACCGCGGCCGGGTTCGAGATCAGGTGGTGGCTCAGCATCCACTGCCCGTACGCGTTCCACTGCACCTGATCCTGGTAGCCCCACGGGTTGCTCGCGTTCGACGGGAAGAACGCGGACAGCGTCGCCCGGACGCTCGCGAGCTGGAGCTTGCGGTCGAGCCCGGGATTGGCGCTGACGAGGTTGTCGACGGCGGTCGACGGGTCGCTGCGGACCGATTTGTACCCGCGCCCCATCGCCTGTAGGAAGCGACGGACCTCGTCCGGGTGCTTGGTGAGCGTGTCGCGGCGAACCGCGACCACGAGCTCGTCGTAGTTCGGGACGCCGACCTTGTTGACGCGGATCACGTTCGGGTGCTTGCCCATCTGCTGTAGCTGGATCGCCTCGTAGTTCCAGTATGCGCCAAGCGTCGCGTCGACCCGCCCGGACAGCATCGCCGGAACGAGGTTGGCGCCGACGTTCGTCTCGGTGACCGAGCCGGCCGGGACCCCGGCGTGCGCGAGGATCGTCTGCAGGTAGGCGTGCTGGTAGGTGATCCCCGCGTCGCCGACGCGCTTTCCGCGCAGCTGCTGGACGGTCTTGATCTTCTTCGAGCCGACCGACACGATCGAGGTCAGCGGCTCTTGGACGATCGCCGCGACCGACACGATCGGGAGGTCGCGATTGCGCGCGAGCATCACCTCGGGCTCGTAGGAGATCGCCGCGTCGACCTTGCCGGCCGCGAGCAACTCGAGCGGGCTCGCGGGGTCGGACGGAACCTGCACGTGGAGGTCGATGCCGGCCCGCTTGAAGTCGCCCTCCGCCTGCGCCTGGTAGATCCCGACGTGGTCAGCGTTCGGGAACCAGTCGAGCATCAGCGTGAACCGCTGCGAGCCGCTCGAGGCGGTGACCGCCTCCTGCTTCTCGCCGCAGCCGGCGAGCAGGAGAGCGGCGGGCACTGCGAGCAGGGCAAGGACGCGTTTCATGCGATTTGGTCTCCTCGAGGTCGGTAGGCCCAGGGCAGCGCGAGCCGTTCGGCCAGCGAGAGGAGGGCGAATAGCAGGATGGCAAATGCCGACAGTACGAACACCGTGGCGTACGCCCGCGGCATCAGGAACTGATTCTGGGACTGCTGGTACAGGTAGCCGAGGCCCGAGTTCGAGCCGGCCAACTCTGCGAACACAGCGCCGATGACGGCGACCGCAACCGTGATCTTCGCCCCCGTCATCACCCCCGGCAGGGCCGACGGGAACTCGACGTACCTGAACGTCCGCAGGCGCGGGGCGTCGAACGTCCGCATCAGCTTGAGCAGGTCCGGATCGACTCGCGCGAGCCCAGCCAGCGTCGTCACGACGATCGGGAAGAACGAGACGAGCGCGATCACCAGCACCTTCGGTGCGAGCCCGAACCCGAGCCACAGCACGAGCACGAACGCGAACACCGGAATCGGCACCGCCTGGGAACCGATCAGCAAGGGATATATTGCGCGCCGCACCGTCGTCGAGAAGTGGATCGCGAACGCCAGTGCGAGCGCGGCGACGGACGCGACGAGGGTGCCCAGCAGCACCTCCTCGGCGGTCACGAGGAAGTTCGACCAGATCAGCGACCGGTCGTCGTACAGCGCCTTCGCGACGTCGTGGGGCGGCGGGAGCACCAGCCTGTCGGCGCCGCCGAGGTCGACGTACAGCTCCCAGATGCCGACCAGCGCAAGCAGCACGAGCGCCGCCGGAACCGGCCGCAGCAGCCGCTTCACTCCGCCACCCCCAGCGCTCCGAGCGCCCGCTCGCGCAACTCGACGACCCTGGCATTGGTGCGGTGGCGCGGCCGCGGGACGTCGACCTCGACCTCGGCCACCGCCCGTCCAGGCCGCGGCGACATCACGATGACCCGGTCGGCGAGCACGATCGCCTCCTCGACGTCGTGCGTGATCAGCACGACCGTCCGGGGCTCGGTCTCGAGCACGTGCGAGAGCCATCCCTGCATCTCCAGGCGGGTGATCGCGTCGAGTGCGGCAAACGGCTCGTCGAGCGCCAGCACCGGCTTGCCGGCGAGCAACGTCCGCAGGAACGACACCCGCTGGCGCATCCCGCCCGACAGCTCCGCCGGCCGGGTCCGCTCGAACCCGGCCAGCCCGAACCGCTCGAGCCACGGCTCCGCCTGACGGCGGGCGTCGTCGCGGTCGACGCCGCGGGCGCGGAGCGCGAGGCACGCGTTGTCGAGCGCGCCGAGCCACGGCAGCAGCAAGTCGCGCTGGGGCATCAGCGCGGCCGGCGCCGCCCGGACCGTACCGGCGTCGGGGGCCTGCAGACCGCAGATCAGCTCGAGCAGCGTGCTCTTGCCGCAGCCGCTCGGGCCGACGACCGCGACCACCTCGCTCGGCGCCACGCGCAGCGACATGCCCGCGAGGGCCTCGACCGGCCCTCGCCGCGTCTCGAACGTGCGACCGACAGCCACGACGCTCACGCCATGCGGCGGTTGAACGTCGCGAGGCTCCTTCTCGGGAGCCTCGATCATCTCTTTCGTCGCTCCCTCCGCGGGCATTACCCCACAGGTTCGAAGGGTCAGCGCCGGGGCATCTCGCAGGGCGCTATCTCAGCCGGCTTTCCCGCCAGCCCCCCTGGTTTTCAGGTCTGACAGATCCTACCGCGAGCGAAGCCCGCCGGCCCTGGTGCCGGACCGGCGGGCTCGCGCCACTATGGGCCGGTCAGCGCGCGAAGTTGCTGACCGGCACGGCTCGCGCTGGCTGGGCGCCGGCGCCCTGCAGCAACGGCGGCGACGCGGGTCTCGGCTGCGGCTGGCTGAAGTCGAACAGGTCGAACAGGTCGCCGATCGCCGGCCGGTTGGTCGGAACGTACGGGTTGGCGGTGGTAGCCGTCGGGTCCTTCAGGTTGTCGAGGCTCCTGCCCGACAGCGGCGGCAGCTTCCAGTTGCGCTCGATGAACTTCAGCACCGAGACGTGGTCGGTGTAGGTGTGGCTGATCGCGCCGGGCTTCGTGTACGGCGAGATCACGAGCATCGGCACGCGGGTTCCGTCGCCAAAGAACGACACGGGCTGGATATAGCCGGAGTCGTAGTAGCCGCCGCCTTCGTCGAACGTGACGAAGATCGCGGTGCTCGCCCACAGCGTCGGGTTGTTCTGGACCTCCTGGACGGCGTGCGTGACGAAATTCTCGAACGCCGCCAGCGTCGAGTACCCGGGGTGCCCGTCGTCGTCGCCTGGCTTCAGGAATGAGACCGCCGGCAGCGTGCCGTTGGTCGCCTCGGCGTCGAAGTCCTCCGTCCCGTGCTGGATGTTCGCCCGCCTGCCGGGCCGTGTCATCACCGAGCTCGAGTACTGCATCGGATCGCAGATCCCGCAGTAGTTCGGGCCCGGGTTGCCGTTGTCGTAGCCCTCGCCGAAGTAGCCCCACGTCACGTTGTGCTGGGAGAGCTCGTCGCCGATCGTCGGCAGCGACTGCTGGGGCGGGACCGTGAACGTCGACGTGTTCAGCGAGCCGTCGACGTTGTAGCCCGGGTTGTAGTTGTTCAGCAGGTAGTAGTGGTTGGGGGCGCAGAGGTTTGCGACCGCGTACGACAGCGTGCTCAGATAGGCGGACACGCTCGCCACGCCCGGCTGAGTGTGGTCCGAGCAGTTCGAGTAGCTCCCGCCGTTCGTCGTACCGCTCTTGCCGTAGCCGTCCTGCGTGTACCAGTTGTTGGTCCCGGGACTCGGGTCGGGGTTCTCGATCTCGCCGCTCGGCGGCGCGGTCGGGTGCCCGCTCGAGTCCTGGTAGAAGGCGTCGTCGCCGGTGCCGAGCATGATGTGGTTGGCGCCGGTTCCGCCCATCACCCCCTGGTGGTAGTTGTCGGACATCGCGTAGTGGTGGGCGAGGTAGTTGAACGTCGGTGCGTCGCCGGCGGCCATGTTGTAGAAGCCCATCTCGTTGGCGCCCTGGTCCGTCGACTCGGGCGTGAACGGGCTCGGTGGCGGATCGCCGTTGGAATCGCCTGAGGTCCCGTGAACCCATGTCCAGAGGTCGTTCTTGCCGCGCGAGACCTCCTGGTACATCTGGTAGAAGCGGTGCAGCGGGTCGCCGACGTATGCGCCGTTAAATTCGCAACTGCCGTACTGGTTGTACGCGCCGTGCGAGTCGAAGTACGGCACGTACTTGGTGATCTGGAACGGGGCGTTCGCGAGGTTCGACGGGAACCGCGAGTCCGGGACGCTGCCGCTCTGGCCGTCGCACGCCTTCGACACGTAGGTCGTATTCGGTTGTGGCAGCGTCGCGTACGCGCCCGTGCGGGCCGGGTCGAGCTGGTACTTCGAGGTGTCAGACGCCGTCCGCTGAAGTGCCGCCGCGGCATTCCGGCCGGGGGTGCCCGACGGGGTCACGATCCCCTCGGACAGGAGGTTCCGGACCTTCTGGCCGGCCGGCGGCTGATACGTCGCGAACACGTTGTCGAACGTGTGGTTCTCGCCGATGATCACGACCACGTGCTTGATCGGGCTCGTCGTGCCGGCCGCACTCGGGGTCGGATCGGCGGCGACGCCGCGGGCGGCCGCCGCGCCGCCGCCCGCGAGCGCGAGCGACCAGGTTGCCAGCAGCGCTCCCGCGAGCGCGCTGGAAGTGAGCAGGCGCCGACGGCGCCTTTGGAGCAAGGACATCTCAAGACCTCCCGTTGGTCGGCGAATCTGGATCGCTCGGGCGCAGACAGGGGGCGAGCTCGAGCCAGCGGCACACTAGGAGCGCCGTCCGCGCAGGGTGTTGGGAAGCCGTGAAGGTCCGGCGGGAAGTGAAACTCAACTAAAGCAATTGAGTTTCTGCTATTTAACCCGCAAGTGCCTCTCTTAGGTGCGTCGTGACGCGGACCGCGCCGTGCTGCGCTGGCGGCGATCGAGCGAGAGATGGAACGGTGGCGGGCGGGAGGTCCGGATGATCCGCCGCGCCTCCACGATGCGCGTGACGCGAGTCCAGCTCGCGATCGTCGCCGCGGTCTCCGTACGGCACCGCGCTGATCCTGATCGCGGCCACCGGGCGCACCGCAGCTCAGTCCGCCGCGCTCGCGGCGCTCCGCCACCGGGAGCAGGTAGTGCAGGGGGGAGGCGGCGATTCCTCCGGCTCCGCGTCGGCGTCCGCCTCCGATCCCGAGCTGAGCTCCGGGACTCCGCCGGCGGCGGCCGCCACGCAGGCGTCGACGCAGTCCGCCTCCGCCTCGAGCGATCAGGCCGCCGGCAACACCGGCGCCGGGGCAGGGGCCGGGGCAACCACCACAACGACCACGACGACGACGCCTACCTCGTCGAGCAAATCGAACCGCGTGCCCGTCGACCACGTGTTCGTGATCGCGCTGTCGACGACCAGCTACGACGCGGCGTTCGGCTCGGGCTCAGTGGCCCACTACCTGAACCACACGCTGAAGCCCCAGGGGACGCTGCTCGGCGGATACCAGTCGCTCGGCCGCACGTCGCTGCCCGACTACCTGGCGCTCGTCAGCGGTCAGCCGGCGAACGCCGACACCGACAGCGGCTGCCCGACGTACGCCGACTTCCCGAGCGACGCCACGCCGGCCGCCAACGGGACGATCGCGGCCGACGGCTGCGTCTACCCGAACACGGTGTTGACGATCGGCGATCAGGTGACCTCCGCCGGGCACGCTTGGAAGGCGTACATGGAGGACCTCGGCTCGACGGCGTGCCCGCATCCGGACTCCGGCGCCGTCGACGACGCGCAGCCGCACGGCGCCGGGGCGCTCTACGACGGCCGCCACAACCCCTTCATCTACTTCCACTCGCTGCTCGACCTCGGCGGCTGCGCCAGCAACGACGTATCGCTCACGCAGCTTCCCCGGGACCTGCGCAAGAGCTCGACCACCCCCGCGTATGCGTACCTCGCCCCGGACGCGTGCGCCGAGGCGACCGCGGTCAGCTGCCCGGGCGGGGGCAAGGTCGGGCTCGCGGCGGAGGACGCGTTCCTGAAGAAGTGGGTCCCGGTGATCACCGAGCTCGGCCGCCTACAAGCAGAGTGGCGCGCTGCTGATCACGTTCGCGCCCCCGATCGGGACGATCGGCACCGCGCCGGCGGCGAACGAGCCGATCCCGACCGGCGCGCTCGTGCTTCGCGGTTCACGCGAGGGTCAGATCGTCTCGACGATCGCCCCGACTCGGTGTTGCGGGTCGTCGAGGACCTGCTCGGCTCGCGCTCGGGATGGCGGCCAAGGCGAGTCGTTCGCGGCGAAGGTCACGAACAAGAGCGCGCCAGGCCTTCGCCTCCCGGATCTTTAGCTTGCGTAAACTTGAGCGCGCAATCATTGCCGGGGAAACGATGCGAGGAGGCACGAGATGAACGTTGGAAGGCTGGCGCTGAGGGCAGCGGTGGGCGGCTTCTTCTTCGGCCACGGCACGCAGAAGCTGCTCGGCTGGTTCGGCGGTCCCGGGCTCGAGGCGACCGCCCAGGGTTTCCACAAGATGGGAATGCGTCCGGGCAAGCGCAACGCTGTCGCGGCCGGGCTCAGCGAGACGGCCGGCGGCGCGGCGATCGCGCTCGGGGCTGCGACGCCGCTCGCGGCCTCGTCGCTGATCGCGACGATGCTGACCGCGATCAACCGGGTCCACCTCAAGAACGGCCCGTGGGTCACCAAGGGCGGTTACGAGTACAACGTCGTGCTGATCGCGGCGCTGCTCGCGCTGGTCGAGGTGGGTCCGGGCAAGCCGTCGCTCGACAGCGCGCTCGGGCTCGAGCGCAGCGGCCCGAAGTGGGCGGCGCTGTCGCTCGCCGCGGGCGCGGTCGGAGCGGTCGGCGCGCACGTGCTCGCGAGCCTCGAGCCGGCCGACGAGCCGCCCGCGAGCGCGCCTCCGGCCAACGGCTCGGACGAGGCCGCTACTTCGCCTGCCCCAGCAGCGACTCCACAGACGGCGCCACAAGCTGGCTGAGGCCGAACCCGAGTACGTTGCCGGCGATGCCGCTGCCGGCGAGCTCGTGCGCGGCACGCTGCAGGCCGGCGCGCAGCGCCCGGTCGATCGTCTGCCTGCTCCAGCGGACCTTGGCGGTGCCGGCCCCAGGGACGAACGACAGGACCAGCTCCTCGCGGGTGGTGTGAAGCTGACACGCGGCGCCGTCGAGCGCCGCTCGCGCAAACCGCTGGACGGTTCCGTCGAGGCCGCCACCCGACGCCCCGGCCGACGCGGTGCACGGGTTGGCGAGCTTCGGCTGCCCGAACGACCCTGCGCCGAGCGCCAGCTCGAGTGCGATCAGTGCGACCGCGGCGCCGCCGAGTAGCGCGAGCGCCAGCCGGCCCGTACGCGTCGTCATGCGAACCCTCTCCGGCGTGCGAGCAGGATCGGAATCAGCGCCAGCGCCGCGAGCAGCGCGCACAGCGCGAGCGCGCGGCGGAAGCTCCGCGTGAGCGCGTCGCGAACCGCCCCCACCAGCGAGTCGCGGACCTCGCGCAGGCCGGCGTTGGTCGCGGCGCCCTGCGCGTTGAACGGCGCCGCGAAGTTCGGCACGGTCCCTCTCGGCGCGCGACCGACCGCATCGCGGAGCCCGAGCACGATCGGGACCTCCTGGCGAATCGGGATGTTGGCGTCGAGCAGCACCTTCGCGCCCCCGAGCACGGCGTTGCGCGCGCCCGCGACGAGATCGGACGACAGTACCGGCGCGACCAGCACCAGCGCCAGCACCAGGCCGAGGTGGCGGGCGCCGATCGTGACGGTCCCGTCGTGGACGAGCCCGTCCCCGGGCGTGACCGCCCGCCGGGTCAGCACCGGGACCGCGAGGCCCATCCCGGTCCCGCACAGCGCCAGCGCCACGACGACGAGCCCGGCGCTCACGGCCGGAAGCAGCGCGAGCGCGGCGAGCCCGGCGGCCAGCAGCGCCGCGCCGGCGATCGCGCTCGTCCGCGCGGACAGCTCACGTCCGAGCCCGTGAGCGGCGAGCGCCGCGACCGGCAGCACGGTCAGCACCGCCGCCCCCGCGATCGGTGACAGGCCCCAAGCCGTAACGAGCAGCAGCACCGACAGGAACAGCGCTCCCACGAGCGCTCCGAACAGCAGCGCGAGCGCGACGTTTGCGGGGGTCCGCTTGCCGCCGCCGCCGCTGTCCGCGCGCGGGTGGACGTGAGACTCGGCCGCCGCGATCAGCGCGGCCAGCGCGACCGGCGCCTGGAACGCGAAGATCGCGCGCCAGTCGAATAGCTGCGTGAGGATCCCCCCGAGCGCTGGGCCGAGCGCCGCGCCGAACGTCCCCGCCGCGACCCAAACCGCCAGCCCGCGCTTCTGCGAGCCGGCGAGTGCCGACAGCAGCGCCAGCGAGCCGGCGAGCAGCATCGCCGCGCCGGCGCCCTGCAAGCACCGGAACACGATCAGCGCCGGCAGGCTCCACGACGAGGCGGCCCCGACCGATCCGGCGAAGAACAGGATGAGCCCGGCCCTCGTCAGGGTTCCGACGTCCATCCTCCCGATCACCGGGATCAGCGCGAACGCGCACCCGGCGAGCACGAGGTTGTACGAGGTGATCACCCACGAGACCCCGACGATCGAGGTCGAGAACCGCGAGTAGAGGTCGGGCAGCGCCAGGACGACGATCGACGAGTCGGCGAACGCGACCGCGACCGCCGCCGCCACGACGAGCGTCTTCACCCGCCTGCGCCGGTCCTCGTTCACTGCCGCGCGGCTACGCCGCCCGCCAGTTGTGCGTTGAGGTGAGCGCCTTGACGAACTCCTCGAGCTGGTCCGTCCGCCAGCACTCAAACGCGATGCAGTGCTTTTCGTACGCCGAGATCACCGAGTCGCCGTAGTTCCAGTACAGCCGTGGCTCCGGGTTCAGCCAGAAGGTCCGTCCGGCCTTCGCGGTGATCGCGGCGAACACGTCGTCGCGCGGCGGACGGCCGTTGGTGCGCGCGTCGCCGAGCACGATCACCGTCGCGCGGGGGTGGAGCTCGTCCTCGATCTCGACCAGGAACTCCTCCCACACCCGCCCGTAGTCGGTGTAGCCGGAGATGTCGGCGACGCCGGCGTCCTTCGAGATCGCCTCGCTGGCGGCGCGGAAGTCGCGCTCGCGCTCGAACACCTCGGTGACCTCGGAGATCCGCTCGATGAACACGAACGACCGCAGCTTGCGGAACGCGTCGTGGAGCGCGTGGAGCACGCTCAGGAAGAAGGTCGACGCGCTGGTGACGCTGGTGGAGACGTCGCAGAGCACGAAGATCTCCGGCCGCCGCGGCCGCTGCGGGCGGTACTTGAGCGTGATCGGTACGCCGCCGGTCTCGAGCGAGGCGCGCATCGTCCGCCTGACGTCGACGTGGGCGTGGCGCTTTCGGCCCTTCAGCTCCTGGCCCTGGGTCGCGAGCCGGCGCTTGAGCTGGGCGACCACGCGGTGAACGGCGGCGAGGTCCTGGATCGGCCCGGTCGGGAGCGCGCGGTCGAGCTCGTTCAGCGGGCGCTTGGGCGGCAGCGACGCGGTCCGCTCGATCATCGCCCGCTCGAGCTCGCGGCGAAGGTGCTGCTCGAACCGCCGCAGCTGCTCGCGCGGCGTGCCGTGACGGCGGGGGTCGTCCTCGGGAAGGTCGGGCTGTGGCTCGGCGCGGAGCCCGAGCGCACGGCGGATCCGCTGGACGTCGACGCCCAGCACTCCGGAGCCCTGGCCTTCTCCGAACGCGGCGATCGCGAGCCGCGCGAGGTCGCGCATCGCCCCGTCCGAGCCGTCCCGGAGCGCCGCCGCGATCTGGAGGCGCAGCGTGTCGAGGTTGATCTCCGCCTCGCCCTCGCCGCCGCTCGCGCCCTCGGTGATGTTCTGGCGCGCGGCCTCGGCCTCTGCCGCGCGGAAGAAGTAGCGGTCGAACACCAGCTCGAACACGCGCCGGTCCTCGGGCGACTTCGCGAGCGTGGCGGCGAGCGCCTCCTTGAAGTCCACCTGCTCGAACCACGGCACATGCTCGAGCACCGCGAAGCTGTCGAGGATCTCGGAGGTCCCGACCGCAACGCCCTCCTCTCGCAGGTCCTCGGCGAACGCCAGCAGCGAGCCGGCAAAGCCGCCGGCGCGACGGTCTGGGATTCCGCGCTCGCCCGGCTTAGGCGGAGCGGGCATCGGCCGTCGCGGGATCGAGCATCACGCCGACCCGGCTGGCGACCGTGTCCAGATCGGTGCGGTGCTTGAGGATCACGCTCATCGTCTCGTCGAACGTGCCGCGGTCGATGTCGGTCGAGCCGAGCAGCACCAGCGTCCGGGCCCAGTCGATCGACTCGGCGATGCTCGGCGGCTTCTTCAGATCGAGCTCGCGGATCTGGTGGATGATCTCGACGAGCTTGCGGGCGACGTGCTCGTCGAGCTCGGGGGAGTGCAGGCGGACGATCTGGAGCTCGTGCTCGAGTTCCGGATAGTCGAGCCAGAGGTAGAGGCAGCGACGTTTCAAAGCCTCGGTCAGCTCGCGGGTGTTGTTCGAGGTCAGCAGCACCACCGGCATCGTCTGCGCCTCGATCCGGCCGAGCTCGGGGATCGAGATCTGGAAATCCGAGAGCAGCTCGAGCAGCATCGCCTCGAATTCCTGGTCGGTCTTGTCGATCTCGTCGACCAGCAGCACGACCGGCTCGGGCGACGCGATCGCCGTCATCAGCGGCCGCGCGAGCAGGAACTCCTCACCGAAGATGTCGTCCTGGACGGCCTGCCAGCCGACGTCGGCCGCCTCGGTCTGGATCCGCAGCAGCTGCTTGCGGTAGTTCCACTCGTACAGCGCCTTGGCCTCGTCGAGACCCTCGTAGCACTGCAGCCGCACCAGCGTCCGGTCGAGATACCGCGACAGCGCCTTGGCGAGCTCGGTCTTGCCGACGCCCGCCGGGCCCTCGACGAGCACCGGTTTGCCGAGCTTGGTCGCCAGGAACGAGACGAGCGAGGTCGACTCGCCCGGCAGGTATCCGGCCTCGGTGAGGCCGGACGAAACGTCCTGAACTGATGCTGGCTCAGTGCTGGGCATCGCGCGGGTGGATCAAATATAGGGTTTAGGGCGTGGCGACCCTGATGCTCGCGGCGGTGTCCGACAAGCTGGGGCCGTATGCGGTCGTGATGGGCGTCGGATTTCTGATCGGCGTGTACGGCCACGTGATCAAGTCGCGGACGCTGATCCTGATCGGCATCGCGCTGGTCGGGGGGGTCAGCGCGTACTTCGTGTTCTTCGTCGCGAAGGTCACGTAACGACGCCCGCCCGCCCCTCGGACTTTCCTGGCTGGCCAGCCAGGAGTAGGCTGCGCCCATGGCGCTCGGAGAGGACGTCAGGCTCGACGAACTGGACCTGGGCTCGCTCGAGTTCTGGGACCAACCGGCGGAGGTCCGCGACCGTGCGTTCGCGCTGCTGCGCCGCGACGCCCCGGTCTCCCATCACCTGCCACTGGAGGACATCCTCGGGGTGATGCAGCGCGACGAGCGCGGCTACTGGGCGATCGTTCGCTATGAGGACATCCGGCGCGTCTCGCGCGACCCGGCGACGTTCTGCTCGGGCCAGGGGACCCAGTTCGGCGACGCGCCGCCCGAGCTGCTCGAGGCGACCCAGTCGTTCCTGGCGATGGACGCCCCCCGCCATACGAAGCTCCGCGGCCTGGTCTCCTCGGCGTTCACGCCGCGCCAGGTCGCGAGGATCGAGGAGGGGATCCGCGCGAACGCCCGGCTGGTCGTCGAAGAGGCGGCACCGACCGGCGGCGGGGACTTCGTGCAGCTGATCGCGAAGCGGCTGCCGCTGATCACGATTTCCGACATGATCGGCGTTCCCGAGGCGGATCGCGAGGACGTCGTGCGCAACGCCGACACGCTCGTGACGGTGTCCGACCCTGAGGTCACCGGCGACCAGTCGCCGCTCGAGGCGCTCGGCGCCGCGGTATGGGCGCTGAATTCGTACGCCAAGGAGCTCGCCGCGCACCGCGAGCGCAATCCCGGCGACGATCTGATGACCGCGCTCGTGCAGGCCGAGGTCGACGGCGACCGGCTGACCCACGACGAGATCGGCGCGTTCTTCGTGCTGCTGTCGGTGGCCGGCAACGACACCACCCGTCACACGACTTCGCACGCGATGCGGGCGTTGACCGTCAACCCCGACCAGCGCGAGATCCTCGCCGCCGACCTCGACGCCGTCCTGCCGACCGCGGCCGAGGAGTTCGTCCGCTGGGCGACGCCGGTGCTGACCTTCCGGCGGACCGCGACGCGCGACACCGAGATCGCCGGCCAGGAGATCGCCGCAACGGAGAAGGTCGTGCTCTTCTACCACTCGGGCAACCGCGACGAGACCGCGTTCGATGAGCCGTGGCGGTTCGACGTCACGCGCGAGCCGAACCACCATCTCGGGTTCGGCGGCGGCGGGCCGCACTACTGCCTGGGCGCCTCGCTCGCCCGCAGTCAGCTGCGCTCGCTGTTCGGAGAGCTGCTGCAGACGCTTCCCGACATCGAAGCCGGGCCGCCCGAGATGTTCCGCTCGAGCGCCTTCATCCACGGGGTCAAGCGGATGGAGTGCTCGTTCACGGCCAGGGCGTGAGCGGCTAGCTGATCGGGATGTCCTCGACCACGATCGGCTCCGTGCGCCGGCGCTCGATCCGCTCGAGGTAGGCGTCGATCAGCGACCGGAGCGCGAGCAGCAGCTCCTTCAGCGCGGCCATCAGCCGCTCCAGCACGTCCGTCGGGATCAGCTCGCGCATCGCGCCCCACGCGGCGAGGAGCGTGTCAAGCTCGCCCGTGTCGCGCCGCTCCTCGGGCTCGGTCTGCCATCCGGCCGGCGGCGGCCTGCCGCGCACGCCCGTGCGGGCTGCCTCGGCGATCAGCCGCTCGGCGGCGCTCGACGCGGTCGACAGCCGCTCCTCGAGTCGGCGCAGCGATTCCCGCGGCTCATCGGCCATTGAACGTCACCTCGAGCTCGCCCTCCTCCAGCCTCGCCGCCGCTGGGTGGAAGCCGGCGAGCGCGTCCGGGAGCATGATCGTGCGTTTCTGGCCGTCGACGGCGACGACCAGCTCCAGCCCGATCTTCTTGAGCTTGACGTCGGACTTGCTCGCGAACGGCAGTGCGACCCGGAGCCGCGCCCCGTGCTCGTCGACCTCCAGCTCCTGCGTGAGCGAGTCGTACAGCACCGCCGCCGGATCGAGCTCGGCAGGGCCGAACAGCGCGTCCGCGAGCCGGTCGAGCATCTCCGCTCCGAGCACCTCCTGGTCGAAGAACGGGGCGCGGAGCACCGGGACCGGGGCGAACGCCGAGCGGACCAGCTCGAGGTGCTCCTCCTGCACCTTGCGCCAGCCCGCGAAGTAGTCCCCGACCTCGGCCGGGAAGATCCGGTTGACGACCACCGCGTCGGTCAGATACCCGTACAGATTGAGGTAGGTGAAGGTGCGCATCGCCTCGCCGATCACCATCTTGTCGGGGTTCATCACGAGCCTGACCGTCGAGTGCTCGCGGTCGCGGAGGATCTCGTTCATCGCGATCAGGTTCTCCGACAGCCGCCGCATGTCGGCGAACACCGCGTGGCTCGGCAGCGGGATGTCGAGCAGCGAGCGCACCACCGGCCCGGCCGCGGCGAGGATCTGGCGCTCGAGCGGAAACACCTTCTCGATCCACCAGCGCGCGACGTCCGGGAACGACAGCAGCCGCAGGGTCTCGCCGGTCGGTGCGCAGTCGACGACGATCACCTCCCACTCGCCGCACTCGTGCGCGGCCTGCAACCTCAGCAGCGAGAACAGCTCGTCCATCCCCGGCGGGACCGTCAGCTCCTCGGCGGAGATCCGGTCGAGCCCGCGCTCGAGGAACAGCTCGCCGAGCCAGTCCTGGACGCCCGACCAGTGCCGCTCCATCTCCTCCTGGGCCGAGACCTGCTGTCCCCACAGGTTCTCGCCGGCCGGGCTCGGCTCCGGGCCGAGCTCGACCGCGAGCGACTCCGAGAGGCTGTGCGCGGGGTCGGTCGAGATCACCAGCGTTCGCAGGCCGCCCGCGGCGCACGCGCGCGCCGTGCAGGTGGCGACTGAAGTCTTTCCGACGCCTCCCTTGCCGGTATACAGGATCGTCCGCGACCGCATCAGGGCGCGAGTCTATGTGGTGACCGCGGCCCCGGCTATGACACCGACGACGGCGGATGGCTCAGATATGACTGGAACCGAGCCGCCTCGCTGCAGTAGACCGACGCCTGGGTCCGGTCGCAAAGCTCCTGCAGGAAGCCGGTTACAAGCTTGTGGTAGTCGATCGTGTCCAGCACGCCGGGCTGATACAGCGACCACGAGCCGGTGTCGAACGTCGGGAGCTCTGCCTGGGCTTGGCGGTCGCCCGCGGCGAACAGGGCCGCCGCTTGCTGGTCGCCGCTCGCCTGGGAGTAGTCGTAGAGCCCGATCAGCGACTGCAGGAATGCGTTGATGATGTCGACCCCGGGGGCGAACGAGTACTGCAGGTAGCGGGCGCCAAGCGACGTCCCGATCCGCACCCCGACCGGAGGCGCGACCGTAAAGATCGATAGCGCCTGGTGGGCGATTCGGAGGTAGTTGGGCCCGGGCGTGGACGCGAGCGACACGCCTCCGGTCGGCTTGCCGGTCGGCGCGAGCGACAGGTAGGCCCGGGTCAGCGCCTCGATCGCGGTCCCCTGCGACATCGCGCTGACCCATGGCGGGCGGCCGCCGTCGAAGTTGAAGTAGTACTCCCACACCAGGTTGCCGCTGCGCCTGACCGCGAGCGGGAGCATCTCGCCGACGAGCGAGCGCATCGCCCCGTACTGGGCCGCGCCGGCCGTGTACAGGCCGTCGGCCTTTCCGAAGGTGCCGAGCACCTGGAGCTCGATTCCCTGCCCGCGGTAGTACTCCCATACGAGCTGCGAGCCGGTGAACTCGACGCGCTCGCCCGAGCTGAGCAGCGTCCCGGTCGTCCACCATTGCCGGTTGCGGTCGACGGTCATGAAGATGACCGGCAGCCGCGAGGAGTTGAAGAAGCCCTGCGCCGCGAGGTTGTGGACGTTGACCGTAACGGCCGTCAGCTCGGCCCGCCGGGTCCCCGTCAGCCGCTTCTCGGCCGCGAGCGCTGCCGCGTAGCTGGCCGAGTAGCCACGGTAGGCGGACGCGGTGATCTGGTGGCTGTGGTACAGGCGCGCGAGCTCGCTCGTGACGGTCTTTTGAGGCTTCTTCGGACGCACCGCCCGGGGCGCACGCGCGGCGCTCGCCGCGGGTGCCGGCGTCACGGCGAGCGCGGGGAGGTAGCGGTCGTTGGCCCGGTGGACGTGGCCACCGGCACCCATCACGAGAACAGGAGCGGCCGACGCGCTCGCGGGCAGCGCGAGCGCCATCGCCACCACTGACAGACCGAACAGGCGCCCCAGCACCAACCCGATGCTACATTCGCGCTCGTTCCCGGGCGAGGGTTGAAGAGGATCTGTCACATGCATGACCGCACGGGTTGGAAGCTGTTGTCGGTGCTGGTCGCCCTCGGCGCGACCTGCGTCGCGCTGTCCGCATGCGGCGGTAGCTCGGACGACGCGACCAGCCTGCTCAAGCAGACGTTCAGCGGGCCGCACAAGGTCAACAGCGGCAAGCTCGCGATCGTCCTGCGGGTCGATCCGTCCGGCTCGAGCACGCTGAAGGCGCCGATCACGCTCAGCTTCGGCGGTCCGTTCCAGAGCCTCGGGAAGGGCAAGCTGCCGCAGTCGAATTTCGACGTGAGCCTCAGTTCGGGCGCCAGCTCCGGGTCGATCACGATCCTCTCGACCGGCACCCACGGCTACGTGACGTTCCAGGGGCAGAGCTATCAGCTCCCGGCGACCTCGTTCCAGAAGCTCGAGTCGAGTTTCTCGCAGATCGCGTCGCCCGGCTCGAGTTCCGGCGGGACCAACGTGCTCTCAAAGCTCGGGATCCAGCCGCTGCACTGGCTGCGGAATCCGGCGATCGTCGGCACCGAGACAGTCGGCGGCTCGAGCACCACGCACATCCGCGCCACGATCGACGTGCCGGCACTGCTGGGGGACTTCAACACGTTCCTGGCCCGCGCCGCGTCCGTCGGGGTCTCGGGCGCCGCGAGCTTCCCCCACGGGATCTCCCCCTCCAGCCGGCAGCGGATCGCCTCGGAGGTCCGTAACCCGCGGTTCGACGTCTGGACCGGCACCTCGGACAAGACGATCCGCAAGCTGCAGATCGGGCTCACGCTGCCGGTGACCGGCCAGATCTCGACGCTGCTCGGCGGGCTGAACTCCGCCGCGATCGGGCTGAGCATGCAGTACTCCGACCTCAACCAGACGCAGGCGATCACCGCGCCGACCTCGGTCCTGCCCTACAGCCAGTTCCAGACGAAACTGCGCACGTTCGAGCAGGGAATCCAGAACACGCTGACCGGCCAGGCGACCGGCAGCTCGGCCACTCCGTCGGCGTCGGGGACCACCGGCCCGTCCGCGACCACGGGCCCGTCCGCGACCACCGGCCCGTCCGCGACCACGGGCGCGTCCGGGACCACCTCCAAGTACCAGGCCTACGGCCAGTGCATCCAGGCGGCCGCCGGCGACGTCGGCAAGATGCAGCAGTGCGCGCCGCTGCTGAATGGGAGCGGCTAGGAGCCGCCGGCCCTACTCCCGGCCGACGTCCTCCTCCTCGTCCTCGAACTCCTCGTCGGTGTCGTCCTCGCCGCCACCCACCGGGTGGTAGCGGACCTGGAAGGTCTCGAGTAGCTCGTCGCGGCGCGGCTCGTCGATCGGCAGCTCGTCGGAGATCAGGACCCAGTCGGCCCCCTCGAACTCCTCCATGTTGAAGATCTCGGAGTCCATGTCCGGCGAGTCGTCGACGACGACGACGACCTCCGTCTGGGGGTTGAAATAGGTCCCGGGACGGTTGACGAGCTCGTCTAATTCGAAGCGGCGTGGGTCGGTCATCGCGCGCAGCGTACCCGAAACCAGCCCGCTCGAAATGGCCGAATCGCTAAACCTCGGCGAGCTGCCGGATCTCCCGCTCGACCTCGGCATCGACGTCGAGCGCGGGCTTCCCGGCACGGGTTCGCCGGTAGTTGCGGGCGATCACGAGCTGGCGGATCTCGGCTTCGAGTTGGGCGTCGAACCGCGGGGCGGTGAGCTTCGCGAGTTCCTGCTCGACGTCGATCGGCGGCTCGCCCCGCCGGGCCCGGCGGGCGTTGCGCGCCTCGAGCATCTGGCGGATGTCCTCGTCGCGCTCTAGGAGCGAGGCGGGCGAGCTGGCGTGGGAGTGGCCACGGCTGAGGTCCGAGTCGAGCAGCAGCCTGCTCTTGCCGAAGTCATCCCACGTCCGGCGGGTCGAGATCAACCCGATTACCGCAGCGATCGCAGCCCCGATGCAGACCACCCAGAGGACTGTCCCAAACGCCTCGTGCATCCCCTCAATTGTGGCACCGGAGGACGCGTTTGCGGGCCTTTTTGGGAGGCATGGTCGAGAAAGTGGACGTATCTTCCCGTTTCTCGACCATGCCCGGGTCGCCGTCTAAGTGCGGATCCGCACACTCGCGAAGGAGCGGCATGCGCCCCGCGTTTGATGGGTATCCTTGAATCAGTGGCGTTGACTGACTAGTCAATCAGAGGAGTTTTCAGTGGTCGATTTCACGCTCACCGACGAGCAGAAGCAGATTCGCGAGATGGCCCATGACTTCGCGGAGAAGGAGATCCGCCCGGTCGCCTGGGAGTACGACAAGGACAGCACCTGGCCGGGGGAGATCATCGAGAAGGCGTGGGAGCTCGGGCTGATGAACAGCCACCTCGAGTCGGAGTACGGCGGGCCAGGCCTCGGATACCTGGACGGCGCCCTGATCGAAGAGGAGCTGGCCTGGGGCTGCTCGGGCATCAGCACCACCCTCTCGTGTAACGGCCTCGCGACGGCGCCGATCGCGCTCGCCGCCTCCGAGGAGCTGAAGAAGGAGTACCTCGGCCGCCTCTCGGAGGCGCCGCTGCTCGCTTCGTTCTGCCTCACCGAGCCGGACGCCGGCTCGGACGTCTCCGGGATGAAGACCACCGCCACGCGCAAGGGCGATAAGTGGGTCATCAACGGCTCCAAGTGCTTCATCACCAACGGCGAGTACGCCAACTACTACACCGTGTACGCGAAGACGGACAAGGACGCCGGGCACCGCGGGATCAGCTGCTTCATCGTCCCGCGCGACGCCGGCGTGATCGTCGACAAGCACGAGGACAAGATGGGCCAGCGTGCCTCGAACACGGCGACGATCACGTTCCCCGAGGTCGAGATCCCGCTCGAGAACCTCGTCGGCGAGGAGAACAAGGGATTCAAGATCGCGATGATGACGCTCGACCGTACGCGCCCGGGAGTGGCCGCGATGGGCGTCGGCGTCGCCCGCGCCGCGATGGAGTTCGCGATCGACTACTCCAAGGAGCGCGTCCAGTTCGGCGTCCCGATCGCGATGCACCAGGCGATCCAGTTCATGATCGCCGACATGGCGACGAAGGTGCACCTCGCCCGGCTCGCGACCTGGAACGGCGCCGTGCTGCTCGACCAGGGCAAGCGCAACACGCTCGAGTCATCCCACGCGAAGCGGTTCGCCGCGGACATCGCGATGGAGGTCACGACCGACGCGGTCCAGGTCTACGGCGGCTACGGGTTCATCAAGGAGTACCCGGTTGAGAAGCTGATGCGCGACGCGAAGATCCTGCAGCTGTACGAGGGCACCGCCCAGATCCAGCGGCTGGTGATCGCCCGCGAGACGCTGCTCCCGCGGAGGGTCGAGGAGCCCCAGCTGGCGGCCGTCTAGCCCCGGCCGCCGAGGGGCCGCTGCGGCTGCTGGAAGGCGTAGCCCACCCGCAGCAGCGGCCCCTCGCTCCAGGCCGGGCCGAGCAGGTTCATCGACGCCCGCAGGCCCCCGGGGAGCGGCCCGATCGGCAGCGTCAGCACCGGCAGGCCCGTGATCGGCGAGATCAGCGGCGCGAGCGAGCCGCCGCCGCGGCACCGGTACGTCGGATCGACGACGCCCGGGAGCGGCGGCGCCGGGCATCCGCTCTCCTCGAACGCGATCGCGGTCAGCCGGTGGCGCTTGATCATCGCGGCGGTCGCGGCGCGGACGCGACGGAAGCTCGCGACCCGGCGCTCGAACGCCGGCCCGCGCGGCGGCGGGAGCGTCAGCGCGTGCTCGAGGGTCGGCAGGACGCGGACCTTCGAGCGGTTCTGCGGACGGGAGCTGACCGCGACGACCTGCTGCAGGCTGTGGACGGGTGCGGTCCGGGCGCGAGTCGCGAACCATGCGTTGAGCTCAGGGGCGAACTGCTGCTCGACCGCGTTCAGATCGTCCACCGCGAACTTCGCCCGCAGCGGCGGCAGGCTGACGATCGTCGCCCCCTTGGCCCGCATCAGCCTGATCGCGGCATCGAAGTCCCGGTCGTAGTCGCGGTTGAATCCGCGCAGCGGCTCGCCGAGGGCGCGGTCGAGCACGCCGATCCGCGCGCCGCGCAGCCCGGTCGCGGAGAGGAAGCGCGTGTAGTCCTTGAGGAAATGGCCGCGGCTCTGAAACGTGGCCGGATCCGCCGGGTCGACGCCGGTCATCGTGCCGAGCACCCGCGCGGCGTCGGCGACGCTGCGCGTCAGTGGGCCAGGGGCGTCCGTGAGCGAGGAATACGGCACGATCCCGCCCCTCGAGATCAGTCCGATCGTCGGACGCAGCCCGACGATCCCGTTGTAGGAGGCCGGGATCTGAATCGAGCCGCCGGTATCGCTGCCGGTCCCGAGCAGGCCCATGCCGGCGGCGACGGCGGCCGCTGAACCGCCGCTCGAGCCGCCGGGGACCCGGGTGCGGCGGAGCGCGTTCAGCGTCTGGCCCCCGATCGAGCTGTAGCCGCTCGCGCCGTGGGCCCACTCGTCGATGTTCGTCTTGCCGAGTACGACCGCGCCCGCGGCACGCAGGCGCGCGACCACGTAGGCGTCCGACGGGGCCCGGAACCCGCGCATCGTCACCGAGCCGACGGTCGTCTGCAGCTTGTCGGCGGTCTCGTAGTTGTCCTTGACGAGCAGTGGCAGGCACTGGAGCGGGAGCAGCGGCCGGCCCATCGTCTGGCGGGCGTCGAGCCGGAGCGCGGTTGCGATCGCGTCGGGGTTGATCTCGAGCACCGCCCGGAGCGACCCTCCGCGCCGGATCGCCGCGAGCGCCTGCGAGGTGACCGCGACGCAGCTGGTGCGGTGCGATCCCAGTGCGGACTCGAGCGAGCTGACAGACGACGGGATCGCGGCGTGCGCGGACGTCGCGAGACCCAGCATGACCGCCAGTACGCCGACCCAGGTCTTCGCCACCTGGACGAGTTTCGCGTGTCGGAGGCGGAGAAGCTAGTCGGCCCGCTGGACGAACGCCGCGGCGTTGGTCTTCTTCTTCGGCGCGGACGAGGCGTGGTTCGGGTTCGCCATCGCGACGATCCCGACCACAATCGCGCCGACGCAGAAGACACCGGCCAGTCCGACGAGCGCCACGTCGAGGATCTTCGCGCCGAGGCTCTTCGCGCCCTCGAACCGCTCGAACCCGTAGACGCCCAAACCGAACACCAGCACGACGCCGACGCCGCCGATCAGTCCTACCAGGATGATCTTCCCGAGCGCGTTCCAGTTGACGAGCGCAGTGGCCAGCGCGGTCATCTCAGGCAGGTGCGCCCGCCGGCGCGGCCGAGGTTGTCACCGGATCATCGGTGCGGTCGAGATCCTCTGGGGTGACCTTCGAGCGCTGCGCGAGCCGCCAAAGAATGAACGCGCCGACAGCCGCGAGGATTGAGATCACGATCGACCCGACGGCGCTGCTCGCTCCGAAAACGTCCGAGATTCCCCACGCGATCGCGCCAAGCAGCCCGGCGGCGGGGATCGTGAACAGCCACGCCGTGGCCATCCGCCCGAGCACGTTCCAGTGGACGCTCGCGAGCTTCTTGCCGAGCCCGGCGCCCATCACGCTGCCGGTCACGACCTGCGTGGTCGACAGCGGATAGCCGAAGTACGAGCCGGCGAGGATCACCGACGCGGTCGAGGTCTCGGCCGCGAACCCCTGCGGCGGCTCGATGTCGGTGATCTTGTTGCCCATCGTGTTGATGATCCGCCAGCCGCCGGTCGCCGTCCCGCCCGCGATCGCGGTCGCGCACGCGAACTTGACCCAGAGCGGCACCGCGAAGTGGGCGGCGCTGATGTCGCCGTGGGCGATCAGCGCGAGCGAGATCACGCCCATCGTCTTCTGGGCGTCGTTCGTGCCGTGCGCGAGCGACACCAAGGAGGCGGAGCCGATCTGGCCGAACCTGTAGCCGTTGTCCACCCACTTCTTGCCGATGAACCGGATCATCTTGTACACCCCGAACGTCCCCAGCATCGCGACGAACGCGGCGATCAGCGGCGAGAAGATTGCCGGGATGATCACCGAGGAGACGAGGTTCGTCCCGTTGACCGCGTGTACGCCGGCGTCGATGATCGTCGCGCCGATGATGCCGCCGATCAGCGCGTGGCTAGAGCTCGACGGGATCGAGAGGTACCAGGTGATCAGGTTCCAGGTCATCGCGCCGATCAGCGCGGCGAGCACCAGCACCAGGCCTTCGGTGCCGACCAGCAGCTTCGGGTTGATGATCCCCTTGGCGATCGTCGCCGCCACCTCGATCGAGATGAACGCGCCGGCGAAGTTCAGGACCGCCGAGATCCCCACCGCAACGCGTGGCTTCAGCGCGCCGGTGGCGATCGAGGTCGCCATCGCGTTCGCCGTGTCGTGGAATCCGTTGGTGAAGTCGAACGACAGCCCCCCGACGATCACCAGCACAAGGATGATATCCGCCCCCATCGGGCGGGGAGACTATCGCCACGCGGCCCAAAATCGTGAAGTTTTTGTGAATCGCACGTGGCGATTCGGAGACCGGGCCGCTATTCGGTGCGGCTGAATTCCCAGATCGCGATCCCGAGCATCCCGAGCCCGAGCGCGACGATCACCATCACCTCGAGCACGACCGGCACGTGCCAGCCCCACCAGGTGATGCCGGGGTCGAGGACGCGGCGGGCCGCCGGCGAGATCGACAGGTGATTGAAGACCAGCCGCCGCATCGGATCGACCGCGTAGGTGAGCGGGTCGAGCCGGTTGAGGATCGACAGCCACAGCGGCAACCCGGCGGCCGGGAACAGCGCGCCGGAGATGAAGAACAACGGCATCACGACCATCTGCATGACGCCCATGAACGACTGCATCTGCTTGATCCGGACCGCGATCATCACCCCGAACGCGGTGATCGCGAACGCCAGCGCCAGCTGCAGCAGGAAGATCCCGAGGATCAGCAGCGGGTCGTAGGGCACGTGCACGAGGCCCGCGAGCGCGATCACGATCACGCCCTGGAAGCAGGCGACTGTCGCGCCGCCGAGCACCTTGCCGATCACGATCGAGCTGCGCCTGACCGGCGCGACCATCATCTCGCGGAGGAAGCCGAACTCGCGGTCCCAGACGATCGAGGCCGCCGAGAACATCGCCGTGAACATCACCGAGATGCACAGGATTCCCGGGTAGATGAAGGTCTTCAGCGCGACCCCGTGGGTCCCGGCCCGCGCGAGCCCCTGGAGCCCGGCCCCGAGCACGAACAGGAACAGCAGCGGCTGGACCAGCGTCGTGACCATCCGCAGCCGGTCGTTGCGATAGCGGATCAGCTCGCGGCGCCAGACGATCTTGATCGCGCGTAGCTCCGAGTAGAAGCTGCGCTTCGGGACGCTGACCCGGACGACGGGCGGCCCGGGGGCGGCAGTCGTCGTCGGGGTGGTCTCGACCGTCGCACTCATCGCCGGCCCGCCCCGTGCATCACCCGCATCATCTGGCGGCTGCGGTTCGCCGCCGGATCCTCCTCGGCGTCACGGATCGAGGTCCCGGTGTAGGACATGAAGACGTCATCGAGCGTCGGCCGGGAGACGTTCACGGACCGGATCGGGATTCCGAGCTCGGCGAACAGTCGCGGCACGAACTCCTCGCCGCCCGGCACGCCGAACGTCACCGCACCCTCCGTGATCCTCGCCTCGAGCCCGAACCGCTCTTCCAGCGCGGCGATCGTCGCATCGTTGTCGTCGGTATGGAGCGTGACCCGGTCGGTGCCGACCCGTGCCTTGAGCGCCTCGGGCGAGTCGAGCGCCACGATCTCGCCGTGGTCCATGATCGCGATCCGGTCGCACCACTCAGCCTCGTCCATGTAGTGGGTGGTCATGAAGATCGTGATCTCCTCGCGCTCCTTGAGCTCGCGGATGTAGCTCCAGATCGAGCGCCGCGTCTGGGGGTCCAGCCCGATCGTCGGCTCGTCGAGGAACAGGACGCGTGGGGAGTGCATCAGCCCGCGCGCGATCTCGAGCCGGCGTCGCATCCCGCCGGAGTACGTGCCGACGACGTGGTCCTTGCGCTCCCAGAGCCCGACCATCCTCAGCACCTGCTCCATCCGCGCCGCGACCAGGTCGCGCTGGACTCCGTACAGCTCGGCGTGCATCCGGAGGTTCTGCTCGCCGGTCATGTAGCCGTCGAGCGTCGGGTCCTGGAACACGAGCCCGATGTTGCGCCGCACGTCGTCGCGTTCGCGGACGACGTCGTGACCGGCGACGGTCGCCGAGCCCGAGGTCGGCTTGGCGAGGGTGCACAGCATGTTGATCGTCGTGGTCTTGCCCGCCCCGTTGGGGCCGAGGAACCCGAAAACCTCGCCGCTCGCGACATCGAACTCGACGCCACGCACCGCCTCTACGTCATCAAACGTCTTGACCAGCCCGCGGACCGCGATCGCGGGCGGGTGGCCGTTGCTCGAGCTTGACATCGGTCCGCCTAACGTTACGACGTCAGCCATCCTCCTCCTCGGCCAGGATCCGGTACAGCTTCCGCCTGGCCTCGGCGAGCACCGCGGCGGCCTCGGCGACCTGTCCGTCACGCCCAGCGTGGGCGACCTGCATCGCCGCCACGTGCAGCTGATTGATCTGCGAGCGGAGCTCGCGGAAATCTTTCGAGTCTTCCCCGTCGATCCACGGCGGGACGTGCTCTGGGTGCTCTTTGAGGTGCGCGCGCCCGGCGTCCGTGAGCTCGAACAGGTTGGTGTTGTCGCGCTCGATCGGCCGGATCAGACCCTGGTCCTCGAGCTGGGCGAGCGTCGGGTAAATCGAGCCGGGGCTCGGTCGCCACCGGCCGCCGCTCAGCTCCTCGATCGCCTGCATCAGCTGGTAGCCGTTGCGTGGCTCCTCGGAGAGCAGCAGCAGCAATGCGGCCGGCACGTCGCCGCGGCGCCTGCGTCCGCGGCCGCCGCCGAAGCCGGGGCCGCCGCCGCGACCGCCGAAACCGCGACCGCCCCCGAAGCCGGGGCCGCGACCGAACGGCGGGCCGAAGTGTTGATCGGCGAACACGATGCATAACGATATATCGCCGATGGGTCGTCGTCAAGCTTGTTAGCGCGCGGTGTCGACTCCGGGGACAGACGATGGCGATTCGGGTCACGCATGCGGACCCAAATCGCCAAAGTCCTCGCTCGAGGGGGCCCGTGGGGGTCCGGGGCGGCTGCCTTCGAAGGGGCCCGTGGGGGTCCGGGGCGGCTGCTGGTGGACGCGACCGGCTAGATGCCGTCGCCGCCGTCGCCGCCGCGCTTGCGCAGCCAGTCGGCCGCCTGCTCGGCCAGGCCGCCGAGCTGGTTGCCGACTTGGGAGACGTTCTCGCCGATGTCGCGGAAGATCGCGCGGAACCGCTCGGCATAGAACTGGAAGGCGTCGCCGGCCTCCTGCTGGACCGGCGGCTCCTCGCCGCGGCGGATGTATTCGCCCCGTTGAATCCGGTCGTACTCGCCGCTCTGCACCCACCGCATCACCTCGGAGACGCGGCGCACCGCGTACGGGTGGGTGGCGTTGATCTCATAGAAGAACCGGCGGACGCGGTCGCTGGGGTCGTCCCAGTCCTCGTACTCGCGCGCCTGTGCGAGGAACGCGTCGAAGTTGAGGTGGTCGGAGTGCATGCCGCCGGCGAGCGCCATCAGGCCGCGGCAGACGATCGTCGGATCGCGAACCACCAGCGCCTGCGCCCGGTCGCAGCTGAGCTCGGCGGCGCGCGACCACTCGAGCAGCACCGCGCGCACCGCGGCCGCGGGGATCGCGAGCGGGAACGGGATGTTGCCCCCCGCGCGGAGCAGGATCTGGAGCGCGGTGTTGTAGAGGACGTGGTCGGAGAGGATGTGCGCGACCTCGTGCGCCAGCAGCGCCCGCTGCTCGCCGGGCCCAAGCCGCCCGAGCAGCGGCGAGCCGACGACGACGATCGGGTTCTGCGAGCCGATCGCCATCGCGTTCGCGACCACCGTGTCGGTGACGTACAGGTCATACGTCTGCGGCATGTCGAGGATCCGGCAGACGGCGACGTGGTTGTTCCAGAGATCCGGCAGCTGGCGCTCGCCGACGCGGACCGAGTTGCTGAGGTACATCTGCCGCAGCGCGCGCTCGTACTGCCATTCGATCAGCTTGCGAACCACCCGGTCGAGCATCGGAACGGCCTTGAGCGCGGCGGTCGCGGCGCGATCAGCGGGATGCTCGTATGCCTTCGGCGAAATCTGCGGGTACGGCTCGATCGTTTCCGGTAGCGCCATGATCGAGATAATCGCACTCGTGGCGAACGTCGGTGTTAGCGAGAGTTTCCCGTCGTCTGTAACAGAGGCCGAGCGGTGCTGGTACGACACCGCGCGCTGGCCGATGTGGGTCGACGAGCTCGCGCACGTGATCCTGGTCGAGGGCGACTGGCCGCAGCTCGGTTCGGTCGTCACGTGGCAGTCGGGGCCGAACGGGCGGGGACGGGTGATCGAGCGGGTGATCGGCTACGAGCAGCTCGAGGGCTATACGGTCGAGGTCGAGGACGACTCGATCAAGGGCGAGCAGAGCGTCTCGTTCGATCCCGCCGACGACGGCGTCGAGGTCGGGCTCGCGCTCCGCTACAAGATCAAGCGCCGCTCGCCGCTGACGCCGCTGATCGACACGCTGTTCGTCCGCCGGATCAT
Organism: uncultured Solirubrobacterales bacterium; assembly: GCA_963788565.1. Classification (GTDB taxonomy): domain Bacteria; phylum Actinomycetota; class Thermoleophilia; order Solirubrobacterales; family Solirubrobacteraceae; genus Palsa-465. Next base: position 196,400 of record CAWBHJ010000011.1, read on the forward strand.
GATCACCTCGCTCGAGAAGACGCTCAGTTCGTTCGGAGTTGTGCTGGCGGAGTCACGGCCGCCGACCGTCGGGTAGCTTTGCGCCCATGTTCGTGTTCAAAGCGGCCGTCGTCGGCGCTGGCACGATGGGCGGGGAGATCGCGCAGACGATCGCCGACTCCGGGATCCCGGTCGTCCTCAAGGACGTCAAGCTCGAGTTCGTCGACCAGGGGCTCGAGAAGGCCCGCTCCGTGTGGCAGGCGCGGGTCGACCAGGGCAAGCTCGAGCCCGCCGAGCTCGAGCGCAAGCTGGCGCTGATCACTCCGACCACCGACTACGACCGGTTCGGCGATGTCGATTTCGTGATCGAGGCGGTGCCCGAGCGGATGATCGTCAAGCAGACGGTTTTCGCCGAGCTCGACGAGGCGACCCCGGGTCACGCGATCCTCTCGTCGAACACCTCATCGCTGTCGATCACCGAGATGGGCGAGGCGACGAGCCGGCCCGACAAGGTGGTCGGCTTCCACTACTTCTATCCCGCCTCGATGATGCGGCTGATCGAGGTCGTCGAGGGCGATGACACCTCGGCCGAGACCGCCCAGGCGGCCGCGAACTTCGCCCAGGCGATCCGCAAGACGCCGATCCGGTGCGCCGAGGCCCCCGGGTTCGTGGTCAACCGGATCCTCACCTCGGCGGTCTCGGAGCTGTGGGCGTTCCAGGAGGAGTCCGGGATGAGCGTCCAGGAGCTCGACAAGCTCGTCGCCGACTCGAAGGCCGCGCCGGTCGGCCCCTTCTACCTGGCCGACCTGCTCGGCTTGGACACGGTGCTGCACGTCGCCGAGCACGTGCGCGAGTCCTACGGGGAACGGTTCCACGTCCACGGTGGCATGCGCGAGCTCGTCGCCGCCGGCGACCTCGGCGCGAAGACCGGGAAGGGCTTCTACGAACACGGAGGCGGCGCTTGACCACCGCCGCCGAGAAGCTCTCGGCCGAGGTCGTCGACCGGTTCGGGCTGAAGGCGCTCGTTGAGAGCTGCCTGGTGCTCGAGGAGGGGATCGCCACCACCCGCGAGATCGACCTCGGAATGATGGCCGGTGCGGGGATCATCCCGCCGCCGTTCGCGCGCGCCGACCAGGTCGGCCTGGACGAGCTGCTCGAACGGCTCGAGCGCGCGGCCGTCGAGTGGGGCGAGGCGTTCGAGCCGCCGCTGACGCTTCGGCGGCTGGTCGCGCAGGGGAGGCTCGGGGTGAAGTCGGGCCAGGGCTTCTTCCCCTATCCCCGTCCCGATCCGGGCCGCGAGCAGGGCCCGGTGAAGCTCGAGACGCGATCGCCGTTCGCGATCGCCTGGCTCGACCGGCCGCCGGCGAACTCGATCTCCCCCGAGGTGGTCGAGGCGCTCGTCGGCGTTTGGGGAGAGGTCACGAGCCGGCCGGAGCTGCGCGCGCTCGTGTTCGCTTCCGCGAACCCGATGCTGTTCTGCGCCGGCGCCGACATCAAGGCGTTCACGGCGATGGACGAGACCGCCGGCCGCGACCTGCCCGACAAGATGCACGGCCTGCTCCGCGAGATGGAGCGCTCCTCGGTGGTCACGATCGCCGCGGTCAACGCGCTCGCGTTCGGCGGCGGCTGCGAGCTCGCGATGGCGTGCGACTTCCGGATCGCCGCCGAGTCGGCGAGCTTCGGGCAGCCCGAGATCAACCTCGGGATCATCCCCGGCTTCGGCGGGACCCAGCGGCTGCCGCGGCTGATCGGCGAGGGCCGCGCGCTCGAGATGAACCTCGTCGGCGACCCGATCGACGCGGCCGAGGCCCGCGAGCTCGGGCTCGCCCACCGCGTCGTCCCCGACCACGAGCTGTTCGACACCGCGCTGTCATGGGCGCGGAAGCTGGCCGGCCAGGCGCCGGTCGCTGTCGAGCAGATCAAGCGCGTGTCGGCCGCCGGTGACCTCGACGCCGGAATCGAGGCCGAAAAACGGGCGTTCGTGACGGCGTTCACGTCCGACGACGCACGCGAGGGGATCGCCGCGTTCCTGCAGAAGCGCAAGCCGACCTTCACCGGCAAGTAGTGGAACCGGGGATCGAGACGACGGCGGAGCGGTCCGCGGCCGCGCGGCTCGCAGAGCTGATCCGGGCGGCCGACTCGGTCGTGGCGCTGACCGGCGCCGGGATCTCGGTTCCCTCGGGGATCCCCGACTTCCGCTCGCCCGGCACCGGGCTGTGGGCGAACGTAGACCCGATGGAGGTCGCCCACATCGATGCCTTCCACCGCGATCCGCGACAGTTCTGGAGCTTCTACGGCGACCGGTTCCAGACGCTCGAGGACAAGCTGCCGAACCGAGCCCACGAGACGCTCGCCGGGCTCGAGCGGGCGGGGCTGCTCGACGCCGTGATCACACAGAACGTCGACCGGCTGCATGCGCGGGCGGGCTCGGTCGAGCTGATCGAGGTGCACGGCTCGATCTCGCATTCGGTCTGCCTGGAGTGCAGCGCCCGGTACCCGATCGGCGAGGTCCGCTCGCGGCACGCGAGCGATCCCGAGCAGGTGCCCCGCTGCGACTGCGGGTCGGTGCTGAAGCCCGACGTCGTGCTGTTCGGCGAGTACCTGCCGCAGGCGGCGCTGCTGCGCGCCCAGCAGCTCGCGGCGTCGGCCGACGTGCTGCTGTGTATCGGCTCCTCGCTCGAGGTCTACCCGGTCGCGCAGCTGCCCGAGGTCACGCTCGGCTCGGGCGGCAAGCTCGCGATCCTGACCCAGGGCCCGACGCCGTTCGACCGAGTCGCGACGGTCAGGATGCGCGGCGACGTGGTCGCCGAGCTCGACGCGCTGGGCGACGCGCTCGGCCTCAGCCGCTAGCGGCCGCTCGCGCCCGCAGCGCCGCCTCGATCCGCCCGAGCGCGAACACGATCGTCTCGAGATCGTCCTGCCCGAGCGGCCCGGCGAGCGCGTTCTGCGCGGTCGCCGCGACCGGATCGCGCTGCTCGCGGAGCTCGACCAGGCGGTCCTCGAGCTGGTCCGCTAGGCGGTCGCCGCCCAGCTCGGCGATCGCGGCGTCGAGCGCGACCAGCAGCTGCAGGGCGGCCTCGCGGTAGCGGCCGTAGTCGAGGTCGAGGCGGGCCCGGAGCGCGAGCTCCTCACTCGCGAGCGGCTCGGCGCGGTTGCCGAGCAGCGCGGCGAGTCGCGCCTGCGGGTGGAGCACCACCTTGCGCCGCTGCCGCGGCTCGGACACGAGCAGCTCGCGGGCGTCGGTCCAGAGGCCGTCGGCGACCTCTTCGCCGATCCCATACCCGACCCGCGCGATCAGCAGGTGGTGCCGGCCCACTGGCCCCACGTACGGATCGGCGGTCACGATCCGGAACGCGTACACCACCCGGTTGAGCACCGCGAGGTCGGCGGCCAGGTCGTCCTCGCCGGCCTGCTTGATCCAGGTGGCTGCGTCCGCCTCCTCCGAGAACGGGCTGCCGACGTCGATCACCGTCGCACGGCCGGTCGCGACCGGCGTGGGCCCGGGCTCGGACTGAGAGCTACGGCGCTGGGCGCGGCGCGAGAGCAGCGTCCGGCGCTCGGGGGCGCCGAGCGTCGCGAGCACCAGCACCTGCGAGGGAGCTGCGTCCGGGTCGGCGTCCGGGTCGCGGATCAGGTAGCGGCCGTCGGGCGGACCGAGCGCCCACGGGAGCTCGACCTGGCTGAAGCGGAAGAAGGGCGCTATCGGCTCGGCGGCCGGCTCAAGGCAGGCCGTTCGCCTTGATCGCGTAGCGGCTGGGGGCGATCGGGACGACCGGCTCCGGGATCTGCGAGAGGTGGTTGATCAGACGCAGCCACTGCCCGGGCTTCAGCAAGTTCGCGATCACGGTCGAGATCTTCTTGTTGGAGCCGAACAGCGGTGTGTATGAGACCTGGATCCGGTTCGCGTGATCGGGCATCGACAGCGTGTTCGTCTGGCCCTTGTACGTCATCGCGGAGACGATCTGGTCGGGCTTGAAGGTCCCTTGAAGCGTGAGCAGCCGGCGGATCGTGATGTCGGTGATCGAGCCCTTGCCCTGGTGGCCCTTGATCGGGATGTTGTTGATCTTCGAGAGGTCGACCGAGGAGCCGGTGGAGCCCGCCGAGTCGACGCCGTTGGAGCCGGTCGCGTTGGCGCCGCACTTCAGCCCCGAGACGGTGGGGTCGAGCCCCGAGGCCGACAGGAACTCGATCACGCCGAGCACCCGGCGGTCGATCTGCCCGGCCTCGATGTCGCGCCGGCCGCACGCGTAGATCTGTACGTGCGGGTCGGCGAGCGCGCGGTTGGTCAGCTGCTCCTTGCTCATCAACAAAATCTGCCCGATCGACGCGTTCTTCGCGTGCTGGCCGAAGAACGGATTGACGCCGGCGGCGCGGTACACGGCGGTCGCCTCGAGCAGCTTCCAGCCGTCGAGGATCGGCTTCGGGTCGATGTACGGCGCGTTCTTGCCGGCAGGCCGGACCATGAACTGCAGGTGCGAGGCCAGCTGCGGCGTGCCGGCGCCGAGCCGCCCGAGGATCGTGCCGGCGACGACCTTCGCGCCGGCCTTCAGCGGCTCGAGCGTGTACTCGTTCTTGCCGAGGTGCAGCGTGTCGGAGAAGTAGTTCTGGAAGTTCGAGATCGCCGGCGCCGCGTTCTTGATCTGCAGCATTCCGCCGGCGGCGTAGGAGCCCGAGCGGTGCGGGTTGGCGAACAGCCGCTCCTTGACCATCGGCGTCGGGATCGACGTCTGCACGTCGCCGCCGCCGGACGAGGAGGACGAGGGGGACGAGGAGGACGACTTGGAGGACTTGAGGCTGATGCCGGCGAGCGTCGGGGCCGCCGAGCTCTTGGCCTCCTGGGTCGCCTTCGCGACGGTGACCGTCGGCGCGGAGCCCTGCGAGCCGGCCGTCGCCGGGGCGCTCGGGGTCGGCGACGTCAGCGGCTTGGACAGCTCCGAGGCGATCTGTCTGGCCGACACCGACACCGGCTTGGGCACCGGATACGTGGTCGGGATCGAACCCAGCTCCGCGTACGTGTAGACGTTGCCGGTCGCGTCCTGCAGCTGCACGTAGTTACCGAGCTGCTGGCTGTGGCCGACCCCAACGATCTTGCCGTCGTTGACCGCGATCACCGGGGAGCCCTGCTTCGCGAACACGTTCGTCGCGCGCTGGCCGGGGCTCGAGTCGATCGTGACCGCTGCGTTCGAGCTCTTGACGCGCTGCTTGGCGAGCTTCGTGACCGAGCCGTCCGCGTACTTCGCGGGCGCCGCGACCGGGAAGTGACCCTCGACCAGTCCGGTCAGCGCGCCGATCAGCTGCGTCGGCATCCCGCCGATCAGCTTCGCGCGCAGCAGCACCGACTGGACGTACCACCACGCGTGGTTGTACGAGTAGATCGCGTTCGAGATGTTCTTCGAGGCGCCGGCCGCGTGCAGGTAGCGGGCGGCGGCGAAGATCGCGTCGACCGGGTTGTATGGGTCCGCGTAGCCCGAGCCGGTCGCGTCGACGCCGTACTTCTTCCACGTCTCCGGCATGAACTGCATCCACCCGACCGCGCCCGCCGAAGAGACCGACAGGTTCCGGCCGTAGTCGGTCTCGATCTCGTTGATCGCGGCCAGCACCTGCCACGGCACGTCGTACTCGATCCCGGCCGCCTGGTAGATCGGGAGCAGGAACGGCGGAATCCGGAACGCGTCGATGAAGAAGTTCGGGACGCCGAGCGGCGCCGGTCCGGGCGACGCGAACGAGAAGGTCGGGTTGGCCGCGGTCGGCACCCCGTTCTTGGTCTTCGGCGACGGCGGCTTCTTCGTCTTTGAAGTTGAAGTATGGGTTGAGGGTTTCGGACCAGTCGGCCCGCTCGATCCCTTGCTACCCGTCGGACCCGAGGGACCCGAGGTGCCGCGCTTGCCGCCACCCGAACCGCCGGACCTGTGATTGCCGCCGGAGCCGTTGCCACCCGAGCCACGATGGCGCGACGGGGGCGAGGAGCTCGTCGTGGTGCCAGTCGTGGTCGGGGTCGTCGAGGTGCTCGTGGTCGGCGGCGGCGTGGACGTCGTCGTCGTGGTCGGCGTGGCGGGCGCGCACGAGGCGCTGACGCTCTTGATCGGCCCGATGCCGGCGGGAACCATCGCCGACGGGGCGGTGCCGGCGGGGACGTTGACGCTGAAGCTCTGGGTCTGGCCGGTCACGAGCGTGACCGTGACCGTGCACTCGTCCGCAGACGCGGACGGGATCGCGGCGATTCCCATCACCCCGAACACGGTCGCCACGGTGGCGGCGGTGGTCTTCAGCTTCCGTCTACTCAACAACCTGACCAGGCTCCTCCCGGCATCGGCAACAAGCCGTGCTGCAACACGGCTGTAAGTGCAACCTAACGAGTGCTTTCGAGGTTTGCAACGAGGAACCGTCGGGGAAAACTGCCGGTTTACCGGCGCAACGTGGCATCGGTGCCAAGGAGGGAGTGGTCAGCATAACCGTCAAGGCGGCGTCGGTGCGACTGTGCATCAATCGGCTCATCGGCCGACGCACTGTAGGTAGGAGCAACGCCCGTGGACCGCTAAAACTGCCACGTGGAGCTACCCCCGTGGGGGCGATTTACACCTTTCTGGGCAAATTCTTCGTCACGCAGACATATCTAAGTCTCAACTTGAGCCTGAGAATCGATGGCGCCGCGCGGCTGGCGCTACAGTGCTCGCGTGGTGACTGAGGAGAATGAGAACACGGGTCTGCGGCGCGTGACCCGCCAGGGCGAAGAGGCGATCGGAAAGCTCGCCCAGGAGCTGCTCGACAACCCGGTCGTGAGCGGGGCGCTGAGCGCCGCGCTGCAGACCAGGGAGCGGGCGATGCACGCCCAGGAGGCCGCGCTGAACGCGCTCAACCTGCCTTCGGCGAGCGACCTCGAGCGCCTGACGCGCCGGCTGCGGTCGGTCTCGCAGCGGCTCGAGGGGATCGAGGACGGGCTCGACCGCGTCGAGCAGAAGCTGAACCGGCTCGAGCGTCAGCTCGATGAGCAGGCCGCGGTCGCCGACGAGCGCGCCGCTGCGGCCCCCGGCGAGTCAGCCGGCTAGCGCCCCGACCGCGACCTCCCCCAACCGGTGCTCGCCGGCGCGCAGAGCCTCGGCGTCGATCCGGCTGCGGCCGCCCGCCAGCAGGTCGGTGACGAGCAGCAGCGAGCCCGCCTCCAGCCCGCGGAGCCTCGCGAGCGCGAACAGCGGCGCGGTCTCCATGTCGACCGCTACCGCGCCGGCTTCGATCCAGCGCTGCTCCTCGCCGACGCGCCCCTCGTAGAAGAGATCGGTCGTCGCGACCATGCCGCTGCGGGCCCCAGGTCCGGCCGCGGCTCGCAGCCGCTCGAGCAGCTCGGGCGTAGGTCGCACCCGAAGCTCGGCGCCGAGCGCCCGGCTGGTGCCGTCGGCCGGGAGCGCATCGCTGGCGACGAGCAGCTCGCCGAGCTCGAAGCCCGGGACGAGCACGCCGCAGGTCCCGACTCGCAGCAGCCTGCGAGCGCCGAGGTCCGCCAGCTCCGCGATCACGATCGCCGCGCTCGGGCCGCCCATCCCGGTGCTCTGGATCGTCAGCGGCTCGCCGTCGCGGGCGGCGCCCGTGTATCCCCACAGCCCGCGGTGGTGGTTGAACATCGCCGGCGAGTCGAGCAGCGACTGCGCGAGCAGCAGCGCACGCCCAGGATCGCCGGGGAGCAGGACCCGCTCGGCGAGCGGGGCGGTCGGATGCAGGTGGATCGGTTCTGTCACACGCGCGCGCGAGGATCGGCCGATCGCGAGGGTAGTGCGCCGTCCGGCGCACTAGCCCTACACTGCGCCGCCATGACCCGACGGGACGGGCCAGCGAGCGGGTTCAGGTCTCCTGACGAGTTCATCGAGGTGATGAACCGCACCTTCTCCCTGATGAGCGAGGACCCGGACATGGGACCGCGACTGCGCGACGCCGACACCCCGCAGCGGTTCGAGTTCACCGACCTCGAGATGGTCGTCAACATCCGCGCCGGCGGCTCGGGGGAGCCGAACCTCACGTGGGAATGGTCCGACGAGATCCCGTGGGAGCCGAAGGTCCGGATGACGATGACCTCGGAGACCGCGAACCGCTACTTCCAGGGCAAGGAGAACGTCGCGATCGCGATCGCGCGCCGGCGGATCAAGGCCGGGGGCGACGTCAAGGCCGCGCTCGCGATCCTGCCGATCACAAAGCCGCTGTTCGGGCGCTACCGCGAGATGATCGTGGCCGAGTACCCGCATCTCGAGGTCTGACCGGACGAAATCGCCTCGGGGCCATTGACATCGCCCCACTCGGCGAGTAGACCTAACGCCACGAGCAAGGCACCAGGCCGGAACGTGGAGCGCTACCGGGGAGGCCCGGACGCACCGCGAGGCGCCGCCGGAAACGAGACGAGCGCCCACGGCCGACGCAGCGGGCCGTTACGCCCGCGGGCGGCGGGACCTCGTTTCTCAGTCGAGGTCCCGCCGTCAATGTATTTGGGCTCACCCGCCTGGCGGCATCACGTGCGTGTGCGAGCATGAGATCGTGGCGAACACACGTACGAGTCCGGCCGACGGAGGGGTCACCCTTCAGGAGGCCGCGGCGAAGGCCGGGGTGTCGGCGGCGACGCTGCGGCGGTGGGCCCGCGAGGGCCTGATCCCCCAGTACAACAGCGACCGCACGTGGTCGCCGGCGGCGGTCAGCCACGCCAGGATCGTCGCGAGGCTCAGGGACCGCGGCCACCCGCTTGACGACATCCGGCGCGCGACCGAGGAAGGCCGGCTCGCATTCGGCTACATCGACGAGCTGTTCCCGTCGATCGACGACCGCGCGTACTCGATTCGCGAGGCGGCGCGGGAGACCGGGCTCGAGCCGGCGCTCGTCGAGCGGGTGATGGCCGCGCTCGGGATGAATCCCGCGCAGGCGTCGTCGCTGTCCTCCGAGGACGTGCAGCTGCTCCGATACGTCGCCGCCGTGCTCGACGCCGGGCTCCCGCTCGTCGCGATGCTCCAGCTGGTCAGGGTCTACGGCCAGGCGATGGCCCAGGTCGCCGACGCCGAGGTGCGGCTGTTCCACCTTTACGTGCACGAGCCGCTGATGCGGTCTGGCTCGAGCGGCATCGAGATGGCCGACGAGATGCTCGCGATCACCCGCGAGCTGCTGCCGCTCGCCTCGCCGGTGATGGACCAGATCCACCAGCGCTACCTCCAGCACTTCGTCGAGCAAGACGTGGTCGGCCACATGGAGGCCGATCTCGACGGGGACGCGGTCGATCTCGGCCGGCTGCGGGTCGCGATCGCGTTCGCCGACCTCGCCGGCTACACGCGGCTGACCGAGGAGGAGGGGGAGCTCGAGGCAGTCGATGCCGTCGAGCGGTTCGTCGAGGCGGTCGAGACGACGCTGCCCGACGACGCGCGCGTGATCAAGACGATCGGCGACGAGGTGATGATCGTCGGCTCCGATCCGGGCGCACTGACCGACTGGGCCGTCGGCTTCCAGCAGCTGCAGTCCGAGCCGCCGCTGCCGCGAATCGGGATCCACTACGGCGAGGCGCTGTACCGCGACGGCGACTACTACGGCCGCGATGTCAACATCTCCTCGCGCGTCGCGGCGCGCTCGGCCGGCGGCGAGGTGCTCGTCACCCGCCCGGTGGTCGAGCGGGGCGGCTCCCACCTCGAGTTCGAGCGGATCGCCGAGGTCCGGTTGAAGGGGTTCACCGAGTCGGTCGAGCTGTTCCTCGCCAGGCAGCGGGGGGAGGAATGACGCTCGTCGAGGCAGTGCGCGCCGACGGCCTGCTCGCGCCTGGCCGCCCGGTTGTCGTGCTGCTCTCGGGCGGGCGCGACTCGACCTGTCTGCTGGACGTCGCGGTCACGATCGCCGGCCCCGGCGCGGTCGGGGCGCTTCACGTCAACTACGGCCTGCGCGGCGGGGCCGCGGCCGACGAGCGCCACTGCCTGGAGCTGTGCGAGAGCCTCGGCGTCGAGCTCGAGGTCAGGCACCCTCGGCGGGAGGGCGGGCGCAAATCCGGAAACCTCCAGGCGTGGGCGCGCGACCAGCGCTACGGCGCCGCGGCCGAGCTCGCCGTCGCCCGCGGGGCCGACGTGGCGGCCGGCCACACCGCCACCGACCAGGTCGAGACGATCCTCTACCGCCTCGCGTCCTCGCCGAGCCGCAGGGCGCTGTACGGGATGAAGCCCGGCGAGGGAAGGCTGGTGCGGCCGCTGCTCGCGTTCACCCGCGAGCAGACCGCCGACTACTGCCGCGAGCGCGGGCTCGAGTGGTGCGAGGACGAAACGAACTCGACGGACAAGTACGCGCGCGGGCGCGTGCGCGAGGGACTGGTGCCGGCGCTCGAGGCGGTGCATCCCGGCGCCATCTGGAACGTGCTGGCGCTCGCGGCGGTGCTCAGGGACGAGGGCGCGGTGCTCGACGCGCTCGTCGACGAGACGCTCGACGGGCGCGACCGGATCGAGCTCGCGCGGCTGCGGGCGCTGCCGCCGGCGCTGCGCCGGCTGGTCGTCCAACGGCTCGCCGACGGCGCCGCAGGCGGGCCGGCGGCCGGGGTCGCGCCTCGCGCCGACGAGGTCGCCGCGATGTCCGAGCACGGCACCGCGATGCTCGATCTGCCCGGCGTGAGAGCCGTCGCCGAGCGGGGAATCGTGCGCTTCATGCGACGGACGCCTGCGGCTGGTCGCCGCCCGACAGTCACTCCCCCTTTAGAGTAGATCCGCGTGGACGGAGACCACGAGATCGGGGAGACACTCGTCCCTGCCGAGGACCTCCAGCGGCGGGTGCGAGAGCTGGGGGCCGAGATCTCGCGCGACTACGCGGACAAGGACCTGCTGCTCGTCGGCGTGCTCAAGGGCGCCGTGTTCTTCCTGTCGGACCTGATGCGGGCGCTGACGATCCCGGTCGAGGTCGATTTCATGGCGGTCGCCTCGTACGGGTCGGCGACCAAGTCCTCGGGCGTGGTCCGGATCCTCAAGGACCTCGACGCCTCGATCGGCGGCCGCGACGTGCTGATCGTCGAGGACATCGTCGACTCGGGGCTGACGCTCCAGTACCTGATGCGAAACCTCGCGGGCCGAGACCCGAGGTCGCTGGAGGTGTGCGCGCTGCTGATCAAGCCCGAGCGGCGGAAGGTCGACCTACCCACGAAGTACGTCGGGTTCGAGATCCCGAACCGGTTCGCGATCGGGTACGGACTCGACCACGCCGAGCGCCACCGCAACTTGCCCTACGTGGCGGCGTTGGAACAGTAAGAATGCCCTCCGATCCTGGCTGGACGGCCAAAATCACCTGCTACGCTAGGCGATTCGGCGACCGGCAAGGGCGCCGGAAACGCGAAAGCCCCTTATGAGTAGGTTCTTCAAGAGCGCCGCTTTTCCGATCCTGATCGTCGTCGTCCTGGCGTTCTTCGCCCAGAAGCTGATCGGGAACTCGAGCCACTCGCCGCACTTCACGTTCGGCAACCTGATGAGCCAGCTGGAGTCGGGGCAGGTCAAGAGCCTCACGCTCAAGGAGAAGGACAACACCGCCGACGTGGTGCTGCTGCCGCAATTCGGCAACCAGAAGTACTCGGTCGGATATCCGGACTCCTACGCGCCGCAGATCATCAACGCGGCCCGCGCCGACTCGAGCCTCGATCCGAGCCAGTTCGACATCCAGGGCAAGGCCTCGAACGGCTGGCTTTCGCTACTGACCTACATCTTGCCGTTCGTGATCTTCATCGGCTTCTGGATCTTCCTGATGAACCAGGTCCAAGGCGGCGGATCGAAGGTGATGTCGTTCGGCAAGTCGCGCGCCAAGCGGATGTCGGTCGACTCGCCGAAAATCACGTTCAGGGACGTCGCGGGGGTCGACGAAGCCGTTGAGGAACTTCACGAGATCAAGGAGTTCTTAGAGAACCCCAAGAAATTCCAGGCCCTTGGGGCGAGGATCCCCAAGGGCGTGCTCCTGTACGGGCCGCCGGGTACCGGTAAGACGCTGCTCGCTCGCGCGGTCGCGGGCGAGGCGGGCGTCCCGTTCTTCTCGATCTCCGGCTCTGACTTCGTCGAGATGTTCGTCGGCGTCGGCGCGTCGCGGGTGCGCGACCTGTTCGAGCAGGCCAAGCAAAACAGTCCCTGCATCATCTTCATGGACGAGATCGACGCGGTCGGGCGCCATCGCGGCGCCGGCCTCGGCGGCGGCCACGACGAGCGCGAGCAGACCCTGAACCAGCTGCTGGTGGAGATGGACGGGTTCGAGATGAAGGACAACATCATCTTGATCGCGGCCACCAACCGGCCGGACATCCTCGACCCGGCGCTGCTGCGGCCGGGGCGCTTCGACCGGCAGATCGTCGTCGATCGGCCCGACCGCCTGGGCCGCAGGAAGATCCTCGAGGTCCACACCCGCGGCAAGCCGTTGGGGCGGGAGATCAACGTCGACACGCTCGCCGGCCAGACGCCCGGCTTCACCGGCGCGGATCTGTCGAACCTGGTCAACGAGGCGGCGCTGCTGGCGGCCCGCAACGGCAAGCGCGAGATCACCCAGGACGAGCTCGAGGAAGGGATCATGCGGGTGATCGCGGGCCCGGAGAAGAAGACCCGCGTGATGTGCGACAAGGAGCGCCGCATCACCGCCTACCACGAGATGGGCCACGCGATGGTCGGCCACTACCTGCCCCATTCGGATCCGATCCACAAGATCTCGGTCATCTCCCGGGGTCAGGCGCTCGGCTACACGATCTCGCTGCCCGGCGAGGACAGGTTCCTGACCACGCGCGCGGAGCTCAACGACACGTTGGCGATGACTCTGGGTGGCCGGGCGGCCGAGGAGATCATCTTCGGAGAGATCACCACCGGCGCGTCGAACGACCTCGAGAAGGTCACCGCGACCGCGAAGCAGATGGTGATGCGGTTCGGAATGTCCGAGAAGCTCGGCCCGCGCGTGTTCGGCCACGACCACGGGCAGCCGTTCCTGGGTCGCGAGTTCTCAGCCGAGCCGGACTACTCGGACGAGATCGCCCGCGAGATCGACGACGAGATCCGCCGGATCGTCGAGGCGGCGCACGTGCAGGCCAAGGAGATCCTGAGCTCGCACCGGGATTCGCTCGAGAAGCTCTCGGAGATCCTGATCAAGCGCGAGACGATCGAGAAGGAGCAGTTCGAAGCGCTTCTGAGCGGTCAGACCGAGGAGGACGTGTTCGGCGCCGAGGCGCCGCCGCCGCCCGAGGTCCCGATCCCGCCGTCCGCGCCCGCCGAGCGGGCGCCGCGCGAAGGGCCGCGGCCGCTGCCTCGGCCGGGGCTGGCCGGGGGGACCGCCGAGTAGCTTCGCGCCGGCCGCCTCGGCGTGCCTGCGCGCCCTGTGCTGTCAGTTCGGGGTGTTTGGCTTGTCTGGCGCGAGGCACGACGAGGCGGTCGGCGCTTCGCCAGCGTCGGCGGGGCCCCCGGCGTCGCGGGCAAAGCTTCGAGCCTGGTGCGTTTGCCCGGCCATAGGCGGGCAAATCGACCACGCTCAGGTCGGCGCGCCGGGACTGCCGATGCCGCGGAGCTTGCTACCCGTCGTTCTTCGAGCGTCGGCAGCGGTGGGCTCTCGCCGTCCGCGTGGCACTCGCGCAGGCCCGGGGCCAGGGCCGGCGCCGCCGCGAGCGGCGGCGGCTTCGCGAACGCGGGGCGGGTGAAGTCGAAGTAGTCGGTCATCGCGTCGGCGTTGGCGTCGCGGAAGGTCATCGCCGGGAGGTTCCACTTGCGCTCGATGAAGGCGAGTGATCGACGTGTGGTCCTGGACGACGTTCGAGACGTAGCCGGCGCGCGCGCACGGGGATATCGACGATCAGCGGGACCCGGAAGCCGTAGCGGTCGTACGCGCCCGGCGACGTCGCCGGGCTGCGAGCATCGGCGCGATGTTGTCCGGCTTGATCGCCCGCGGCGGCGGGACGTGGTCGTAGTACCCGCCGTGCTCGTCGTAGGTGAGGAACAGGGCCGTGTTCTTCCACGTCGGAGCCCGCATCAGCGCGTGGACGACCCGCGCGACGAACTCCTCGCCGACCTCGACGTCCTGCGGGTTCTCCTCGGAGGTGGAGTTGTAGTTCGGGTCGAGGACGTGAACGACGGCAGCTTGCCGGCGGCCATGTCGGAGGAGAACTGGTCGAACTTGTGGAACCGGCGCCCGCGTGCCGCGGTCTCGATGCCCGGCACGATGCCACGCGCTCGCGCAGGTCCTGGTAGTAGCCGGCCCAACTGATCCCGTGGGCATCGAGCCGGTCGAAGATCGTTCCGTTGGCGGCCGGAGCTGGTTCGTGAGTCACGTTCTTGTCGTCGATCGGCCCGACGCGGTGCCCGGCGAACAGGAACCGGCGGTTCGGGTACGTCTGGCACAGGGTCGAGCAGAAGTAGCGCTGGCCGATCGGGAAGTGCCGGGCCAGCGAATAGGTGAACGGCAGGTCGTGCTTGTCCCAGAACCACATCGCGCTCGGGCCGCTCGCGCGCACGAACCCGTCGTTGCGGCCGCCGTCATACGACGATGTGGCTCGCGTTCCACGCCTGGCTGGGAACCGCGTGGAGCTGACACGGCGAGCTCGCGCGGTGCGCGTGCAGCCGTCCGTTCGGGCCCGGGTTCGAGTTCACGATCCGGCCGCGCTTCATCGTCAGGCCGTCGAGGCCGGCCCGCCCCGGCACCTGGAACGGGACCATCCCGAGCATGTTGTCGAACGAGTGGTTCTCCATCATCAGCACGACGATGTGCTTGATCTGGGGCATGCTCGGCGTGCCCGCGGGCAGGCCCGGGAACGGAAGGCTGTCCGGACGGCGGATGCGACCGGCGGCGCCGCTTGGAGCGCGGGCCCAAGCCGGGAGCGCGCCCGCATAGAGCGCGCCGGCGCCGCCGGCGGCAGCCCTCAACAACGTTCGCCGGGTGAAGTCGGCATCCATTCCGTCTCGCCCCATCACCATGACACTATCGCCCCCATGGGTTCGAAGTGGATTCTGACAGCTACCCGCATCTGGCTGCCGCTTGCGATTGCCATCGCCGGAGTCGTCGCGATCGTGATCGGTCACGGCACCACCGCGACCGCTTCAGCCGGCGTGGCGCTGATCATCGCGGCGCTGATCGTGTGGATGATCAACTGGATGTACCGGATGAGCATCGAGTCCAACCGCGAGCGCGACCGGGAGGAGGAAGCGCGCGACTACTTCACGCGGCACGGGCGCTGGCCCGATGAGTGAGCCGTTCACCGTGATGGGCGTCGTCAACGTCACGCCCGACTCGTTCTCCGACGGCGGTCTCTACCTCGAGCCGATCGCCGCGATCGAGCAGGGAGTCGCGCTCTGGCGCGACGGCGCCGCGATCCTCGACGTCGGCGGCGAATCGACCCGCCCCGGCGCCGACCCGGTGCCGGCCAAGGAGGAGCTCGCCCGGGTGCTGCCCGTGATCGAGGGGCTGATCGCGGGCGGCGTCACCGCGCGGATCTCGATCGACACCTCGAAGGCGGCCGTCGCGGCCGCCGCGATCGACGTCGGCGCGACGCTGGTCAACGACGTGACGGCGATGCGCGGAGACCCGGAGATGGCGGGGGTCGTCGCGGGCGCGGGCATCGAGTGCTGCCTGATGCACATGCTCGGCGACCCGCGGACGATGCAGGACGATCCGCGCTACGACGACGTCGTGTCCGACGTCAAGGCGTTCCTCGAGCAGCGGATGGCGTACGCGATCGCGGCGGGGATCGCCGAGGAGCAGATCCTGCTCGACCCCGGGATCGGGTTCGGCAAGACCGTCGAGCACAACCTCGAGCTGCTGCGGCGGCTCGACGAGCTCGTCGCGATCGGGCGGCCGATCGTGATCGGCACCTCGCGCAAGTCGTTCCTGGGCCGGCTCACGGGGCGCGAGAACCCCGCCGACCGGGTGCCCGGGACGATCGCGACATGTGTGGTTGCGCTCGACCGCGGAGCCCGGATCTTCCGCGTGCACGACGTCGCCCCGGTCTACGACGCGCTGCTCGTGGCGGCTGCTACGGTCGCGCCATGGACGACGAGGCCGACGAGTTCGACGAGGTAGAGGACGACGAGGAACGCTCCGAGCCCGAGGTCGCGATCGAGATCAGCGGGCTCTCGCTGTACACGCACATCGGGGTGACGCCGGCTGAGCAGGAGGTCGGACAGCGGCTTCTGATCGACATCCGGATCGACGTCGGCGAGTCCGACGCGACGCTCACCGACCAGCTCGAGGACACGGTCGACTACGCGCAGGTCTGCGAGATCGCGGCCCTGGTCGCACAGCAGCGCTCGTACCGGACGCTCGAGCGGCTGTGCACGGCGATCGCCGATCGGCTGCTCGCCTCGTATGACCTGAGCTCGGTCTGGATCAAGGCGGCGAAGCCGGAACCGCCGATCGCGCTGCCGGTGTCGGAGGTCTCGGTCGAGGTCTGGCGCGAAGGCGAGTGACCGGCTACCTCGGGCTCGGCTCGAACGTCGGCCAGCGGCGCGAAAACCTGGAGGCGGCGGTCGATCGCCTCACCGATCGCGGCGTCCGCGTGGTGGGCTCTTCCTCGGTGTACGAGACCGAGCCGGTCGGGGAAGTGCTCGACCAGCGGGACTTCCTGAACGCATGCCTCAGGATCGAGACCGAGCTCGACCCCGAGGCGCTGCTCGGGGTCTGCAAGGCGGTCGAGCGCGAGCTCGGCCGGCCGCAGGACGGGGTCCGTCACGGCCCGCGGGCGATCGACATCGACGTGCTGCTGTTCGACGGGCTCGAGTACGCGTCGGAGCGGCTGCGGCTGCCGCATCCCGAGGTGCGATCGCGCCGGTTCGTGCTGGTGCCGCTGCTCGAGCTCGATCCTGAGCTGGCGATGCCCGACGGCGAGCGGCTCGCGGACCTGCTCGCGGCGCTGCCGCCGGGCCAGGACGTGCGGGACGCCGGCCCGCCGCTGGTCTGAGGCGCGGGTAGGGTTCGCGTCGCGATGCTGCTTGTCGTCGACGTCGGCAACACCCAGACGCACTTCGGCGTGATCCCGAGCGGGGGGACCGAGGTGACCGAGCACTGGCGGTTCGCGACCGTGCGCGAATCGACCGGTGACGAGCTGGGCGCCGCGCTCTCGAACCTGCTCGGGCTGCGGGGCCTCGCGTTCGGCGACGTCGACAGCTCGATCGTCTCGTCGACCGTGCCGCAGCTCTCCGAGCAGTGGACGCAGGTGGCCGAGCGATATCTCAACCACGAGATGCTCGTGGTCGGCCCGACGGTGCGCACCGGGATGCCGATCAGGGTCGACAACCCCCACGAGGTCGGCGCCGATCGGCTGGTCAACGCGGTCGCCGCCTACGCCCGCGTGCAGGACACGTGCATCGTCGTCGACTTCGGGACGGCGATCACGTACGACGCCGTGTCGGCGGCTGGCGAGTACCTCGGCGGGATCATCACCCCGGGCGCAGAGATCTCGATGGACGCGCTCTACGAGCGGGCCGCGAAGCTGCCCAAGGTCGAGATCGCGGAGCCGCGGGCGCTGATCGGGAAGTCGACCGTCGAGGCGGTCCGCAGCGGGATCGCGTTCGGGTTCGCCGGTCAGGTCGAGGGGATCGTCGGGCGGCTGCGCGACGAGCTCGGCGAGGACACGCGCGTGATCGCCACCGGCGGTCTCGCCCAGGTCGTCGTCCCGTTCATCCGCGAGACGATCGACGAGGTCGACGATCTGCTCACTCTGATTGGGCTGCGGCTGATCTGGGAGCGAAATCGGCCGTAGGCACGGGCACGTCCGGGGTCCTCGCGACGGTTGTCGCGAGGATCAGGAACGTCATCCGGCGGCGGTCGTCGGGGTGCTCGGCGGTGTAGGCGTCGAAGCCGTCGAGCAGGCCGCGGATCGCCGCGAACACGGGAGCGTCGTCGACCTCGTCGGGCACGTCGCACGCGAGCCGCGCGAGCGCGAGCCCCTCGGTCGGGTCGCCGCCGCGCATCGCGCCCATCACCGAGATCAACAGGAACTCGGCGACGCGATCGAGCAGCACGTGCGGTGGATGCTCCTGCTCACCGACGGGCTCGCCGCCG
Organism: uncultured Solirubrobacterales bacterium; assembly: GCA_963788565.1. Taxonomy (GTDB): domain Bacteria; phylum Actinomycetota; class Thermoleophilia; order Solirubrobacterales; family Solirubrobacteraceae; genus Palsa-465. The sequence goes on from CAWBHJ010000011.1 coordinate 214,367, forward strand.
GGCAGCAGCGGTTCGCCGGCGGCGACCCGGAGCGCCTGCTCGGAGGTGACCGAGCGGATCTGCTCGCCGCTCAGCCCGGCCTGGAGCGCCGTGCGCAGCTGGAACGCGATCGAGAACGCGGTCGCGCCATAGGGCGCGTCGCTGGCGAACACGATCTGGCCGGGCGGGACGAGGCTGAACAGCGCCCGCAGGTCGGCCGGAATCCACCAGGCGGTGTCGAACAGCAGGTTCGGGAGATCGGGTGCCACGCGCCAGATCCAGCTGAGGTCGCTGATTCCCGCGTGCGCGAGGATCAGCCTCGCGCCCGGGAACTCCTCGGCCAGCTCGACGGCGTGCAGGCCGAGCGCGGGGATTCCGCGTCCCGCGTGGATCAGGATCGGGACCGTCCGCTCGTCGGCGAGCGCGGCGAGCCTGCGGACCTCGGGGTGGTCGAGCGTGAACTGCTCCGCACGGGGGTGAAGCTTGATCCCGCGCGCGCCGATCTCGAGGCACCGCTCGGCCTCCGGCACCGGGTTCTCGTGGGGGTTCACGCGGCAGAACGGAACCAGTCGACCGTCCGATTCGCGCGCGTCCCGGATCACCTCGTCGTTCGCGTGCGGGTAGCCGTCGGGCTCGTGCATCGGGAACACGAACGCGCCGCGCGCGCCCGCCAGCTGCAGGCCGGCGAGGAGCTCCTCGGCGGTCTGATGCATCCCGTCCGGGTCGTTCTGCCCGATGTGCGTGTGGGCGTCGAACACCTCGATGCCCGGGACCTGCTCGAGGGCTAGTTCCGTCCATGGCCTGAGCGCATCGCCGACGTTCATCGCGGGATTCGTACCATGAACTGGCTATGAAGCGATCGTTGACAGACACCTGGACGGTCGGCGGAGTGCGGGTGCCCAACCGAGTCGTGCTCGCGCCGCTGGCCGGAATCGGCAACTGGTTCGTGCGCCTGCAGGCCAAGCGCCACGGCGCCGGCCTGGTCGTCTCCGAGATGGTCTCGAGCTTCGCGATCCACTACCGCAACGAGCGCACGCTGCGCGAGCTGCTGCGGATCCACCCGGACGAGCACCCGGTATCGGTGCAGCTGTTCGGGAACGACCCCGAGGTGATGGCGTCGGCCGCCGAGCGCGTCGCGGCCGCTGGCGCCGACCTGATCGACATCAACATGGGCTGCCCGGTGCCGAAGGTGTGTAAGACCGGCGCCGGCGCCGCGCTGCTCGACGACCCCGACCGAGCGGTGGCGCTCGCGCGCGCGGCCGCGCGGGGAAGCGGATTGCCGGTGACCGTGAAGCTCCGCTCGGGACAGCGTCCCGGCGACCTCCGAGGGATCGAGGTGGCCCGTCGGCTGGCGGACGACGGCGGCGTGGCCGCGATCGCGATCCATCCGCGCCACGCCTCCCAGCGGCACAGGGGCGCGCCCGACTACGCGCTCGCGCGGCAGCTCGTCGACGAGCTGCCGGTGCCGGTGCTGATCTCGGGCGGGCTCGACACCGCGGCGCGGGCGCAGGCAGCGTTCGAGTCGACGGGCGCCGCCGGCGTGCTGATGGCGCGCGGGTCGCTCGGGAATCCGTGGGTGTTCGAGGAGCTGCTCGGGGTCCGCGACTGCGAGCCGTCGGCGGACGAGATCCTCGACGAGCTCGACTGGGTGATCGAGCGGGCGATCGAGCACCTCGGCGCCGAGCGCGCGACCCGCTACTTGCGGAAGTTCTACCCGTGGTACGTGGACCGGCTCGGGCGCGAGTACACCGACATGCTCGGCGGAGCCAAGGCGCTGCAGGCGTCGCTGCAGACCGCACCGGGTCTCGAGGACGCGCGGGGCATGTTCCGCGGGGCCGCGGTTCCGGCCTGACCGAGGCCGGGTAATACGTTCCACCAGAAGATTTCAGGCATCGGCGTGGGCGGGGCTATACTGATCCGCCCACGTAAGCCGGAAGTACACGATTCCCGCTGACTCCAGCGGGTTTTTCTCATCGAATACCAGGATCAGCCGCAAGGTTTCACTATGCCCAGGGACGTCATTCTCACTCGGGAAGGGCTCGCCAATTTGAAGGCGGAGCTCGACACGCTGACCACCGCTCGTCGTCGTGAGGTCGCGGCGCGCATCAAGGAGGCGCGTGAGTTCGGCGACATCTCCGAGAACGCCGAGTACGACGACGCCAAGAACGAGCAGGCGATGCTCGAGGCGCGGATCGCGTCGCTCGAGGACAAGCTGCGTTCGGCGACCGTGATCGACTCCGCCGACATCGGCAACGACGTCGTCGGCGTCGGGACGATGGTCCACGTCAAGGACGAGTCCGGGAAGTCGGTCAAGTACACGATCGTCGGCTCGGCCGAGGCCAGCCCCGGGGAGATGAAGCTGTCGAACGAGTCGCCGATCGGCAAGGCGCTGCTCGGACACAAGCGCGGCGAGGAGGTCGTGATCACGACCCCCCGCGGCGAGCGCAAGCTCAAGATCACCAAGATCGACATCGCGAAGTAGGGTCCTGGCGGTGGATGCCGCGGACGAGCCGTCTGGAGACGTATTTGCCGTCCGCCGGCGCAAGCTCGATGCGCTGAGGGCGGCCGGGGTCGAGCCGTTCCCGCACGCGTTCCCGGACGTCGAGCCGATCGCCGCCGTCCGTGAGGCCCATGCGGGCCTGGCGCCGGGCGAGGAGACCGAGGCGCATCATCGCGTCGCGGGGCGGCTCGCGGCACGGCGCGGCCAGGGGAAGATGGCGTTCCTGGACCTCGTCGACCGGTCGGGCCGGATACAGCTGCAGGCGCGGGTCGACGAGCTCGGCGCCGACGGGATGGAGCAGCTGCTCGAGCTCGACCTCGGTGACGTGGTCGGGGTCGACGGGTTGGCGTTCGCGTCCCGGCGCGGCGAGCTGACGCTGCGGGTCGAGCGCTACACGCTGCTCGCGAAGTCGCTGCGCCCGCCGCCCGAGAAGCATCACGGGCTGAAGGACGTCGAGACGCGCTTTCGCCACCGCGAGCTGGACCTGATCGCCAGCGAGGAGGCCCGCGACCTGTTCATCCTGCGCGCGAAGGTGATCGCGGCGGTGCGCGCGTTCCTCGACGCCGAGGGGTTCGTCGAGGTCGAGACCCCCGTGCTCCAGCCGCTGTACGGCGGGGCGCTCGCGCGGCCGTTCACGACCCACCACAACGCCCTGGACCGCACCCTGTACCTCCGGATCGCGACCGAGCTGTACCTCAAGCGGCTGATCGTCGGCGGGCTCGAGCGCGTATACGAGCTCGGCAAGGACTTCCGCAACGAGGGAGTCGACACCACGCACAACCCCGAGTTCACGATGCTCGAGTGGTATGAGGCGTACGCCGACTACATGGACGTCGCGGGCCGGTTCGAGCGGCTGATCGCGCACGTCGCCGACACGGTCGGCTACGACGGCGAGTTCGACTTCACGCCGCCGTGGCGGCGGGAGAAGCTGATCGACGCGATCCGGGACCGGACCGGGATCGACGTGCTCGAGTTCCGCGACCGCGACGCGCTGGGGGGCGAGATGCGCGCCCGCGGGCTCGCGGTGCCGGAGAAGGACACCTGGCCGCAGCTCGTCGACGAGCTCTTGTCCAAGCACGTCGAGCCGGAGCTGCAAGCGCCAACGATCCTGTTCGACTACCCCGTCGAGCTGTCGCCGTTCGCCAAGCGCCACCGGTCCGAGGACGGCCTGGTCGAGCGGTTCGAGGCGTACGTCGGCGGCACCGAGCTCGCCAACGCGTTCACCGAGCTCAACGACCCCGACGAGCAGCGGCGGCGGTTCGAGCAGCAGCGCGCGCTGGCGACGGCGGGGGACGAGGAGGCCCAGCCGTACGACGAGGCGTTCCTCGAGGCGCTCGAGCAGGGAATGCCGCCGACCGGCGGGATCGGGATCGGGATCGACCGGCTGGTGATGGCCCTGTCCGGGAAGCGCTCGATCCGCGAGGTCGTGCTGTTCCCGGCGATGCGGGAGTAAAGGACTGGCCGGATGCCAGGCCGTGGTAGCTGCCAGCGCGCGCGGAGCGGCTACTGGCAGCCCGGAGCGGAGCGCGCGCGCCCCCGAAATGTGATCACGCGCACGTTGGGGCATTTCCTTCCTGTAAGCGCGTACACCCCGGTTGGTAAACTGGGCTATGCGCGACTACGAGCCCGTCTCGCTCATGAACCTCGGCAGCGCGACCGAAGACATGGGTAGAACGGCCTCATCCCCGTCCCCAAATAGCCGGGTCCGGCGCACCGACGGAACCGGCACGGTGTTAGAACGAGGAAATAAGGGCAACCGGCCTTCGTATAGTCGAACACTCGACGGAAGCACCCGCCTAGTCTGAGAGAAGAGCCCATGTTCGAGCGATTCACAGAGAGAGCCCGCCAAGTGGTCGTGCTGGCCCAGGAGGAGGCCCGCACCCTCAAGCACAACTACATCGGCACCGAGCACATCCTGCTCGGCCTCCTGCGCGAGGAGGAGGGCCTCGCCGCCCGTGTGCTCGAGTCGCTCGATATCACCGTTGAGCGCGTCCGCGCGCAGGTCGTGCGGATCGTCGGCTCCGGCGAGGAGGTCACCTCCGGCCAGATCCCGTTCACCCCGCGCGCCAAGAAGGTGCTGGAGCTCGCGCTCCGCGAGGCGCTGAGCCTGGGCCACAACTACATCGGCACCGAGCACATCCTGCTCGGGCTGGTCCGCGAGAACGAGGGCGTCGCCGCCCGCATCCTGCTCGACTTCGACGCCGACTCCGAGAAGATCCGCAATGAGGTGATCCGGATGCTCTCCGGCCCCGGCGGCCGGCAGCGCTCCAGCGGCAGCGGCAGCGCCAGCGGCGCGACCGCAGGCGAGAGCAAGAAGTCCTCGAAGCTGCTCGACCAGTTCGGCCGCAACCTGACCAAGCTGGCGGCTGAGGGCAAGCTCGACCCGGTGGTGGGACGGGAGACCGAAATCGAGCGGATCATGCAGATCCTCTCGCGGCGGACCAAGAACAACCCGGTGCTCGTCGGCGAGCCCGGCGTCGGCAAGACCGCCGTCGTCGAGGGCCTCGCGCAGCGGATCACCCACGGCGATGTGCCCGAGCTGCTGAAGGGCAAGCAGATCTACACGCTGGATCTGGCGGCCCTGGTCGCGGGCTCCAAGTACCGCGGCGAATTTGAGGAGCGTCTGAAGAAGGTGATGAAGGAGATCACCCAGCGCGGCGACATCATCCTGTTCATCGACGAGCTCCACAACCTCGTCGGCGCGGGCGCGGCCGAGGGCGCGATCGACGCGGCGTCGATCCTGAAGCCGGCGCTGGCGCGCGGCGAGCTGCAGACGATCGGCGCGACGACGCTGGAGGAGTACCGCAAGTACCTGGAGCGGGACTCCGCGCTCGAGCGCCGCTTCCAGAAGATCACCGTCGACCAGCCGTCGACCGAGGAGACCGTCCAGATCCTGAAGGGCCTGCGCGACCGCTACGAGCAGCACCACAAGGTCCAGATCACCGATGAGGCGCTCGAAGCCGCCGCCGAGCTGGCGGACCGCTACATATCTGATCGTTTCCTGCCCGACAAGGCGATCGACCTAATCGATGAGGCCGCGTCCCGGATGCGGATCAAGTCGATGACCTCACCGCCGGTGTACCGCGAGCTCGAGGACGAGATCGAGGAGACCCGGCGCGCGAAGGAGGAGGCGATCGAGAACCAGGAGTTCGAGAAGGCCGCCAACCTCCGCGACCAGGAGCGTCGCCTGTCCCAGAAGAAGCGTGAGCTGACCGACCAGTGGGAGGCCGGCGAAACGACCGAGCGCCCCGCGATCGGTGAGGAGGAGATCGCTGACATCGTCTCGATGTGGACCGGCATCCCGGTGTTCAAGCTGACCGAGGCCGAGACGGCCAAGCTGATGCGGATGGAGGACGAGCTCCACAAGCGCGTGATCGGCCAGCACCCTGCGATCGAGGTCGTCTCGAAGGCGATCCGGCGGAGTCGCGCGGGTCTGAAGGACCCCAAGCGCCCGACCGGCTCGTTCATCTTCCTTGGACCGTCAGGCGTCGGCAAGACCGAGCTCGCCCGGACGCTCGCCGAGTTCCTGTTCGGCGACGAGGACACGATGATCCGGATCGACATGTCGGAATACATGGAGAAGCACGCCGTGTCTCGTTTGGTCGGATCGCCCCCGGGCTACATCGGCTACGACGAGGGTGGCCAGCTGACCGAGGCGGTGCGGCGCAAGCCCTACAGCGTGCTGCTGCTCGACGAGATCGAGAAGGCGCACCCCGACGTGTTCAACATTCTCCTGCAGATCCTCGAAGACGGGCGGCTGACGGACGCCCAGGGGCGGACGGTCGACTTCCGGCACTGCATCGTGATCATGACGTCAAACATTGGGGCGTCGGAAATCGCGCGCAACACGCCGCTCGGGTTTGCGGTTTCCGACGACGAGACCGGGATCACCTACGACGACATGAAGAACCGGATCATGGGCGAGCTGAAGAAGGTCTTCCGGCCCGAGTTCCTCAACCGGATCGACGAGGTCATCGTCTTCCACAAGCTCTCCAAGGACGAGATCAAGGAGATCGTCGACCTGCTGCTCACGCGGATCCGCGAGTCGATGGCCGAGCGCGCGCTGCAGCTCGAGCTGTCCGAGGAAGCCAAGGAGCTGCTCGTCGACAAGGGCTGGGACCCGGCGATGGGCGCGCGGCCGCTGCGGCGGGCGATCCAGCGCTACGTCGAGGACCCGCTGGCCGACTTCGTGCTCCGCTCGCAGGTGCCCGAGGGCTCGACCGTGATGGTCGACGCGCCGGCCGACGGCGAGACCCCCGAAGGCACCGAGCCCGAGGTGAAGCTGACCGTGATCGAGCCGGCCCCGAAGCCGACGCCGGTCGGTGTCGGCGCCGAGGGCGGTCCGGGCGAGGGCGGCGACGAGCCCAGCGACGACGTCCCGGTCGTCGAGGAGCCGGAGACGCCTCCCGAGGGCGAGTAGGGCTCTTTCGACCGCGCGCGGGCGGCCGCCGCCCGCGCGGACGATGGCGAATCCGTTACCCCTGTGGTGACGAGATCGTCATCGTTTGCAACGGTCTGTGACAGTCCGCTCCGAACGAACCGTGACGTCGGCTCCCGCCCGTAAGGTGGCGGGATGCCCCGGTCATCCTCGATCTACGTCTGCTCCGCCTGCGGCCACGAGACCGGCCGGTGGGAGGGGCGGTGCAGCGGCTGCGGCGAGTGGAACACGCTGGTCGAGGAGGCTCGGGTCTCGGCCGTGGCCGGAGCCGGCGGCCGCCGCGCCCGCTCGAAGGACCGCGCCGCCGCCGGGGTCCCAGCCACCCCGACGCGGCTCGGCGAGGTCCGGGCCGCTGACCACGCTCGGCTGAGCACCGGGATCGGCGAGCTCGACGCGGTGCTCGGGGGCGGGATCGTGCCCGGATCGCTGGTGCTGATCGGGGGCGCGCCCGGGATCGGGAAGTCGACGCTGACGACGATGGCGCTCGCGAACGTGCTCGTGGCCGGGCGGCGGACGCTGTACGTGTCGGCCGAGGAATCCGCGGCGCAGGTCCGGCTGCGGGCGGAGCGGCTGCGGTCGCCGGGCGCGCTCGAGATTCCGGTGATCGCCGAGACCGGGCTCGAGACGGTGCTGGCGACGCTCGAGCAGGAGCGGCCGGAGGTGTGCGTGATCGACTCGGTCCAGGCGCTCCACTGCGCCGAGCTGTCGAGCGCCGCGGGCTCGGTCGCGCAGGTGCGCGAGGCGGCCGACCAGATCATGCGGGTCGCGAAGGGGCTCGGGACTGCGGTGCTGTTGGTCGGGCACGTGACGAAGGAGGGGAGCCTCGCCGGCCCGAGGGTGCTCGAGCACCTGGTCGACTGCGTGCTCCAGTTCGAGGGCGAGCGCGAGCGCACCTACCGGACGGTGCGCGCCGTCAAGAACCGGTTCGGTTCGACCAACGAGGCGGGCGTGTTCGAGATGCACGACCACGGGCTGGTCGAGGTGCTCGACGCATCCGCGAGGTTCGTCGCCGAGGCAACGCGCGCGCCCGGGAGCGTCGTACTGTGCGCGATGGAGGGCTCGCGGCCGCTGCTGGTCGAGGTGCAGGCGCTTGTATCGAGCTCCGAGCTGGTGCCGCCGCGGCGCGTCGTCTCCGGCCTTGACCGCAACCGGCTAGCGCTGGTGCTCGCGGTCCTCGGGCGGCACGGCGGGATCGGGCTCGGCGCCGCCGACGTGTTCGTGAACGTGGTCGGCGGGGTCGATGTGGACGAGCCGGGCGCGGACCTGGCGATCGCGCTTGCGGTGGCGAGCGCGGCGAAGCGGACCGCGCTCACGGCGGCCAACGCGGACGCGCCGCTCGCCTGTTTCGGCGAGCTTGGGCTGACCGGCGAGCTCCGGACCGTCGCTCACGCGGAGCGCCGCGTCGCCGAGGCCGCCAAGTTCGGGCTCACACCGGTATTGGAGCCGGGGGTGCAAGGAACGTTGCGCGGGGCACTCGACTTGGCGCTCGGCGGCGGCAACGCGGCGAAACTCGCTGCATAGCGGGCACTCGGGGGGGAGCTCGATTTGGTTTGTTGCGGGTAAAATCGAGGCATGCCGCCTCGTTCCGGTGAAGAGCTCAAGGAGGAGCTCGAGTCCCGACAGGACTCCCGGATCGTAAGGGCGCTGGAGATGGTCGCCCCGGGGACGGCGCTTCGCGAGGGGATCGACAACATTCTCCACGCGCGTACCGGAGGACTGATCGTGATCGGGGACGCGGAGGAGCTCGCGTTCCTGTTCTCGGGCGGGATCAGGCTCGACCTGGACTACTCGCCGGAGCTGCTGTACGAGCTCGCGAAGATGGACGGCGCGATCGTGCTGAGCATGAACGCCACCAAGATCGCGCAGGTGAACGTCCAGCTGAACCCGGACCCGACGATCCTGACGCTCGAGACGGGGACGCGCCACCGCACCGCGGAGCGCGTCTCCAAGCAGACCGACGCGATCGTCGTCGCCGTGTCCGAGCGCCGCGAGGTCGTGTCCGTGTACCTCGACGGGACCAAGTACATCCTCGAGGACATCCCCGTCGTGCTCGCCAAGGCCAACCAGGCGCTGGCGACGCTCGACAAGTACCGCAGCCGGCTGGACCAGGTCTCGACGCGGCTGACCGCGCTCGAGTTCGAGGGCGGCGCCACGCTGCACGACGTGCTCACTGTGCTCCAGCGGGCCGAGCTGGTGACCCGGATGGCGGTCGAGATCGAGCGGTTCATCGTCGAGCTCGGGACTGAGGGCCGGCTGATCGAGATGCAGCTCGACGAGACGATGGTCGGGGTCTCGGCCGACAAGGCGGCGCTCGTCCACGACTATCTGATCGACGATTCCGATCACGTGTTCGCGGTCGCGATCGACCAGCTCGTCCGGCTGCCCCACGCGGACCTGCTGGACTTCGGCCTGCTCGCGGAGCTGCTCGGGTACGACCGCAAGCTGAACACGCTGGACTACCCGGTGTCGCCGCGCGGGTTCCGGATCCTCGGCCGGATCCCGCGTCTGCCAAAGCTGGTCGTCCAGCGGATCGTGGACGAGTTCGGGGGACTGGAGGAGCTGCTGGCTGCGACGGACGGTGAGCTTGAGACCGTCGACGGCGTCGGCGAGATCCGGGCGAAGGACATCCGCGAGGGCCTTCGCCGGCAGCAGGAGATCAACCTCGTGGACCGTTACTTGCAGACTTAGTCGCAAACCGTCTGCGGGCGCAACGTCCGCGCGGATCAACAGAGGAGGACACCATCTCAGACTCAACGGAACAGCACCTCAACGACCTCGAACCCGAGCTTCCGCCGAATATCGAGTTCGAGGTCGGCGACAGCGTGGTGTATCCGCACCATGGTGCCGGCAAGGTGATCCGCAAGGAGAAGAAGGACGTCCTTGGCGAGCGCCGCGAGTACCTGACGATCAAGATCCTGCACAACGACATGACCGTGATGGTCCCTACTGAGAACGCCGCGATCGCCGGCCTGCGCCGTGTGATCGACGAGGAGACCGTGAAGAAGGTGCAGGCGGTGCTTGGAGACGAGTGTTCCGAGATGCCCAAGAACTGGAACCGCCGGTTCAAGCACAACCGCGACAAGATCAAGACCGGGGACATCTACGAGCTCGCGGAGGTAGTCCGCAACCTGGCGGTGCGCGAGTCGCAGAAGGGGCTCTCGACGGGCGAGAAGCAGATGTTCACCCGCGCGAAGAAGATCCTCTGCTCCGAGCTGATGTACGCGCTCGGGTTGGACGAGGAGGAGGTCGACGACCACATCTACGGGCTGCTCGGCGTTCCTCACTCAAACGGCAACGGCGCCCGCAAGGTGGCCGTCGCCGCGAAGTAGGCCGCGCCGACGGATGGCGGTCGCGTTGATCGTGGCCGCGGGACGGGGCGAGCGCCTCGGGACCGGGAGGCCCAAGGCGCTCGTCTGGGTTGCCGGCCGGCCGATGCTCGAGTGGAGCGTCGACGCGCTCCGGGCGGTGGCGGCGGTGGAGCGGATCGTCGTCGCGCTGCCGGCCGACGAGCTCGGAGCGGCCCCCGACGGCACCGTCGCGGTCGCCGGCGGCGAGGCCCGCTCGCACTCGGTGCGCGAGGCGCTGCGCGTATGCGGCGACGGCGACCCGGTGATCGTCCACGACGCGGCGCGGCCACTCGCCTCCTCAGCACTGTTCGAGCGGGCGCTCGCAGAGCTAGAGGCCTCGGGCGCCGACGCCGCGATCGCTGCCGCGCGGGTCTCCGACACGATCAAAGAGGCCGGCGGTGACGGGCTGACGGTCGCGCGGACGCTCGATCGCGGCCGGCTGTGGGCCGTGCAGACGCCGCAGGTGTTCAGGCGAGCCGCGCTCGAGCGGGCCCTCCGAGACGCGACCGACGAGCTGCTCGCGACCGCCACAGACGATGCGTGGCTGATCGAGCGCGCGGGCGGGACAGTCCGGATCGTCGAGGCCGGCGCTCACAACATCAAGATCACGACCCCGACGGACCTCCGGATCGCCGAGGAGCTGCTCGCGAAGTGATCACCACCGGGATCGGGTACGACTGCCACCGGCTCGCCGAAGGGCGGCGGCTGGTCCTGGGCGGGGTCGAGCTCGAGCACGACCGAGGGCTCGCCGGGCACTCGGACGCCGACGTGCTGACGCACGCGGTGATCGACGCGCTCCTTGGGGCGGCGGCGCTCGGCGACATCGGCGAGCACTTCCCGGACACCGACGAGCGCTACCGCGGCGCCGACTCGCTCGAGCTGCTGCGAGCGGCGGTCGGGATGCTGCGCGATCGAGGGGTCGCGGTTGAGCACGTCGATGCGACGGTCGTGATCGAGCGGCCGAAGCTCGCGCCCCACCGCGACCGCATGCGCGCCAATCTCGCGGACGCGATCGGGATCGCCGTCGACCACGTGAGCGTCAAGGCCACGCGCGGGGAGGGGATGGGGTTCGTCGGTCGCGGCGAGGGCGCCGCGGCGCTCGCGATCGCTACGGTCTCGGACGATGCCTCGGGTGCGGCCGCCGCGGCTTTGAGCTAGCGGCGCCGCTGGCGCCGGTCGGTCCACAGACGCCCGTCACGCTCGATACGTCGGGGGCGCCGTAGTAGTCACGGAAGGGCGTCGAGCTCGGCGACTGCGTGCTGGAGATCGGGCCCGGGTTCGGGGCGACCACCCGCGTGCTCGCCGGCCGGCTCGGCCATCTCGACGTGCTCGAGCTCGAGCCGCGGTACTGCGAGAAGCTGCGGGCGGAGCTCGGGGATGCGGTCACCGTGACGGAGGGCGACGCGACCCAGCTTCCATACGGCGACGGGACGTTCTCGGCCGTGCTCTGCTTCACGATGCTCCACCACATCCCGAGCAGGTCGCTGCAGGACGGCGCGTTCGCGGAGATCGCTCGCGTGCTGAGGCCCGGTGGCGTCTTCGCCGGAACTGACAGCGTCGGCACCGGCACCGTGTTCAAGCTGATCCACATCAACGACACGCTGGTGCTGATCGACCCCGATCGGCTGCCGGAGCGCCTGCTGTCCGTGGGATTCGCGGAGCCGGCGGTGGACCGGAGCAACGGCTCGTTCCGGTTCAGGGCGCTGAAGACCGCTTAGGCGAGCGCCGGGGAGGCGGGAGGCGGGAGGCGGGAGGCGACCGCGCGCGTTCAACGAAAGACCGAACCGTTTCCCTACAAAGCGCCGACGGGAGCCGAGCACGTGTAGGGACGTGGTGGCTATGGAGGCCCCACATCGCCACAAGTGCGTTTCCCCCGGTGGAGCTTTGTAGGGAAACGGTTGTGGCGCCGCGCGTCAGCCGCTGACCGAGGACGGCGGCCGGACCCCAGCTTCCCTATAGCTTCGGGAGCGACAGGCTGACGGGGAAGCCGCCAGTGGGCGGCTTCCCCTCTCAACCTGGTGGATCAGCCGGGTAGGTGCCTCAGCGGAGTAGCGCCGCCAGGTGGATCGGTGCCCACGATCGTGAACGACCACGCGTGGTCCTGGCCGTCAGAGGTCGAGACTGTTGTCCCGTTCAGGTTGCCGCCGCCGCAATTACCCCCGTTGTAGCTGAGACCATCCCAGCCACCGGCCGCCGTCAGCATCGGCAGCGGGCAATCGGTACCCAGCCCAGTGGCCGACAGCACGTATTGACCGGTTGCGGGATGCGTAACCGTGACGGTCGTCCCGGGGTCCGTATTTTTGATCTGGAACGTTCCATCCGGAAACACGAGCCCTGAAACGACCCATTCCGGGCCTGCCTGCCCTTGAGCACCGGTGTCGCCCTTTTGGCCTTGCGGGCCCTGTGGGCCGGTGTCGCCCTTCTGGCCTTGCGGGCCCTGTGGGCCGGTGTCGCCCTTCTGTCCCTGCGGGCCCTGCGGGCCGGTATCGCCCTTTTGGCCCTGAGGTCCTTGCGGGCCGGTGTCGCCCTTCTGGCCCTGCGGGCCGGGCGGACCGGTCTGGTTCCAGGAGATTGCCACCTCCGACTTCTTGCAGCCTTGATGCTGCGAGGTGTCGATCAGCCGCAGCTGCCCATGCTCCCTCTGATAACAGGCGTGGATCACCCCGTCCGAGCCGGGGATCGCCGCCCACGCACCGCCACCGATCGCCAACACCACCGCCACGACCGCGACGACGAGCGCTGGGGAAGGCCGGAATCGGCCGAGCTTCATGTTGCCTCCTTTGAGCCGGCCGGGCCTCCGTGCGGGCCAAGAGCTCATGGCGTCTATGTCCGAGCCAGCACATCCATGTGCCGCTGACTCGTGACGAACCCCCGACGTCGCCCCTGATCCCGAGCGTCCCACTCGTCGCCGGCAAACCTACTCTGGCCCGCGGGCCCTGTCAAAGCGGGTGGACAGACGCTGACCGGGCCCCGCGTCCAGCTCGTGAACCAGCGTCCGCCGCCCGGGCCCTACAGCGTGTTGAAGCAGCCGTAGATCGTGAACAGCGGGTTGACGACGGTGTTGCCGGCGGCGTCCTTCATCGTCTGCTGCCCGACGAACGACGGCGGCGACACCGCCTTGTAGCAGCCGTCGGCCGTGACGCTGACGTCGTAGGTCACCGGCGTCTGCTGGAACGGCTGCGCCCCGGGCTGGGGGATGAACACGGTCAGCGTGCAGACCCAATCGCCCGGGCCGTTCGGGGTGCTCGCCCGGCGGCTGCAGTTCGGGAGCACGTTCAGCTTCGTGCCCGGCGGCACGTTCCGGCCGAGCTGGCGCTGTTGAAGAAGCGTGAGGTTGTTGAACGTCGGCGTGATGCTCGCGCGGAGGCGCTTCGGCGTGACTCCGGCCGGGCCCCAGTTGGTGGCGATCGCGAGGAACGCGATCAGGACGGCCGTCACGACCGCGACACGCACCGGGACCACCCAGCCCGGCCGGCGGCTCACGGTGGTGCCCGCGAAGTCGCGCCGGCGCAGGATCAGCCACGCGGCGATCAGGGCGGCGGCGATCCAGATCAGGCTGACGACGCACGCGATCGCGAGCGGCCCGTAGTACGGGTGGGCGGTGAACAGGGCGTGCCAGGACAGAAACGCCGAGGAGACGAGCAGCATGTGGACGATCGTGCCGGTGCCGACCAGCGCCAGCAGGTTCAGCACGAGCGCCACCAGCGCCGGGCCGATCACGCCGATGATCCCGTTGCGCGTCCACACCGAGAACAGCACCGCGAGGCTCGTGTACGCCAGCATCGGCAGCAGGCAGAGCGCCCAGCTGACGAGCGTCAGTCCCAGGGTGTGCGGCACGGACAGCTCGTATCCGCCCAATCCGACGAGCGGATGCCAGCCGACCAGCACGAGGCCGGCCACCAGGGTCGAGATCGCGGTCAGCGCCAGCAGGCCGGCCGAGTAGGCGAAGGCGGCCAGCACCTTTCCGGCGAACAGCTGCCAGCGCGTCCGCGAGCGCGTCAGGACGGTCTTCCAGGTCCCGTAGCGGTCCTCGGAGGAGAACATGTCGCCCGCGAGCACGCCGGCGATCACCGGGAACCCCCACGCGCCCGCGAACCCGAGCACGACCAGCGAGACCGCGAACCCGGTCGAGTGCACCCAAACGCCGAACAGGGTGTCGGCGGGGCTCCCGCTCTGGATCCGCAGCACGCCGGCGAACGCGAACGGCCCGAGCACGCAGATCAGCGCCAGCACGCGTGTCGCGAGCTGCGTGCGCAGCTTGCGGCTCTCGGCGCGGAAGACGCTCGCGACGCCTCCGCTCACGGGACCATTCCGCTCACGCGATGCCCGCCCGTTCGCCCTCGCCGGTCAGCGCGAAGAACATCGATTCGAGCGGACTCGACCGCAGCTCGAGCTCGCGGACGGCCACGCCGGCCCGCCCGAGCTCGAGCACGAACGCGTCCAGTGCGCCCGCCTCGGCGGTGAGCGTCAGGCCCCCGGCGGTGCCGCCGGGGGCGGCCGTGATCCCGCGCTGTCGCGCGGCGAGCTCGAGCGCGCGGCGGTCATCGCTCGTGCGCATCGCGTGGGCCGACCCTGGCGCCTGCTCGCGCAGCTCGGTGGCGGTCCCGTCCCACACCGTCTGCCCCCGCCGGAGCACGGTGAACGCGTCGCACACGTCCTCGATCTCGGTGATCTGGTGGCTCGAGATCAGGACCGCCACGCCGCCCGACGAGAGCTCGTTCAAGAGCGCGCCCATGTCGCGGACGCCCGCCGGGTCGAGCCCCGCGGTCGGCTCGTCGAGCAGCAGCAACCGCGGTGCGCGCAGCAGCGCCGCCGCGATCCCCAGCCGTTGCCGCATTCCGGTCGAATAGCCGCTGACCCGGTCGCCGGCGCGCTTGCTGAGCCCGACGCGCTCGAGCAGCTCGTCGACGCGGGCCGTGGCGCCCGATCCGTCGAGTTCGACCAGCAGCTCGAGGTTCGTCCGTCCCGGCAGGTACGGGTAGAAGGTCGGGTTCTCGACGAACCCCGACACGCCCTCGAGGCTCGCCGGATCGGCCGGATCGAGCGGGCGTCCGAACAGCTCGATCGATCCCGCGTCGGCGCTCACCAACCCGAACAGCAACCTCAGGAGCGTGGTCTTGCCGGCCCCGTTGGGCCCAAGCAGCCCGTGGACCTCGCCCTCCCGCACGGACAGGTCGACGTGGTCGACCGCGACCGTCGACTCGAAGCGCTTCACCAGCCCCCTAGCGGTTACTGCTGCCACCGCGCGGCACTATATGGGCGACGGTGTCGCGGTTGCGTCAGCGTCTGCCGCGCGGCCGCGGACGCGGCAGCTGCACCGATCTCGTCGTCGCCCAGCTTGAGACGACGCCCGATACGCCGGTCGCGCGAACCCGGAACTGGTAGGTGGCTCCGGGGGTTCCGACGAACACCCGGTGACCGGCGCGGCTGCTGGTCACGAGCGTCCTGTAGCGATGGAAATGGGGCTTGGTCTGACGGATCTGCACGCTGAACGTCTTGGCCGTCGCGCCGCTCGCGCTCCACGTAACCCTGATCGCCGAACGGCCCCGGGATCTGACCAGCGTCGTCCGGATCCGAGCAACCGGCGGTTTGATGTTGGCCGCGCAGGCCCGGTTGAAGACATCCGATCCCAGCGAGGTCTCGCCCGGCAGCCCGGCGTACCCCAGATGCGCGAGCCCGAACAGGTCCTCGAAGCTGCGCAGCAGCGTGTAGTGGTTGTACGGCTGGTCCGTGACGGTCCCCGGCTTGATGCAGGGCGAGATCAGAACCGCCCCGGTGTTCCCGCCGCCGGGACCGGTGATGCCCGGCTCGGGACTGTTCGGGCCGGCGATCTCGCCGCAGCACGAGCTCGTGTCGCTGGTCCCAGACTCGTCGAAGATGACCGCCAGCAGACCATTCTGTTGCCGGAACGCCGGCGACGTGGTGATCTTCGGGACCCACTGCTGGAGGAACTGCTCGATCCCGGCGTAGCCTCCGGGACGCTTGGGGTCCTTGCACGTGGCGTCGTGCCCGTCGGCGCACAGGTCGGGCGTGATGAACACGTAGTTGGGCGTGCTCGCCGCGTTCGCCAGGTCCTGCGGGAGCAGGTTCAGGTTGACGACGTGGCTGTCGCACAGCGTCGTGTCGTCGATGATCGAGTGGAAGTACACGAACGGGTCGTGGCGGGTCGCGTACTGATCGGTCGCCGTCGCGCTCTGCGTGTGGTCCTGCTGACCCACCCCCGGATGACCGCATTCGCCGGCCTCGCGCGTCGGGTCGGCGCCCATGCTCTGGTTGTAGTCGCGCCAGGTGAGGCCGGCGGCGTCGAGCTGGTCGGCGATCGTCTTGACCGCGCTCGGGTACACGCATCCGGAGCCGATCGCCTGGCCGTACGGGCCGATCGTGCCCGGTGTGAAGTCGTTGAAGCTGAAGCAGTCGGCCTGGTTCTGCGGGTTCGGCGCCTGTCCCGAGATCATCGAGATGTAGTTGTCGTTGCTCGCGTGCCCGGTCCCGTAGTACTTCGGTACGAACGCGCCCTCGCTCGTCAGCGTCTTCGCCAAATACGGCGCCGGCGAGTTGGGGCCGAACGTCGAGGCGGCCGATTCGTTCTCGAGCACGATCACGAACACGTGGCGGATCGGTGGGAGCCCGCTCGCGGCACTCGCCGCGGACGGTGCGAGCGCGGCGCCGAGTACGGCGAGCGCGAGTGCGAGCGCGCGCCTCACAGGGGCACCCCCGGTCCGCAGACACGGCGCGCGTGACGGCGAGCCGATTCGAGCCGGGCGTGATGAGCCCGGACACGGCGGAGATGGTCGTAGTGGGCGGCGGCCGTGGTGCACGCCTTCGACACATCGGTGCTGATCGTTCCGTCGTCGGCGAACACGCGGTCGTCCCCTTCCTCTTCGAGGTACGCGCAGACCATCCCGGTGCCGTAGCCAGACGGCTTGCCGGAGCCGTGGACGAGCGCCGAGTACGCGTGGCCGGTGGCGGGCTGCGGGTTGAGCTGCTTGTCGAGCAGGACCACGCCGGAGGTGTACTGGAAATTGCCGCCGCACTCGTGCGCGAGCTTGACCTGCACGCGGAGCGGCGCGGTCCGGGTGTCGAGCACTCCGGGGTCCGCGGTGACGTGGACGGTGACCGCGAGCTGCTGATGGAGCCTCGCAACCGGCGCGACGCCGACGTCGAGGCCCACCGGCGTGAAGCTGTCCGCGCTCGCGACGGCTGACGGGATCGCGCCCGCGATCGCGAGCAGCGCGGCTGCCCTGAGCGCGAGCCTCACGGCCGCATCCCTAGCTTGGAGGGGTGCCGGTACATCGTCGACGGCGTCGCCGGGCGGTAGCCGAACCCGAGCCGCTCGAGATACCCGGAGGTCAGCAGCTTCTGGAGGTCGTGGGGCTTCGCCCGATTGGCCTGCGGGCCGCCGGCCAGCGACGCCGGCGGCGAGCCGAGCACGGTGCCGACCCCGACGCCGACGCCGCCCGTGTCGGCGGGGGCCGTGCCGCCGCAGGCCGTCGCGATCACGTGTGCCGGCGTCGGCAGTGACGGCGGCTGCAGCCGCGGCTTTGACTCCCAGTCGAACGCCGTCGCGATGTTGTTGGCGTACAGATCGCGCGGGGTCAGCGGGTCGAGCCCGTAGCGATAGCGGATCATCTTCAGGATCGACTCGAACCCGTACACGGTGTGGTCGACGTAGCCGCGCCGTGCGTACGGGGAGACGACCACCGCCGGGATCCTGAATCCCATCTGCCCGAAGTCGTTCGCCTCGTCCTGGCTCGCGCGGAGGTCGGGCACCCGCGGCGGGGCGACGTGGTCGAAGAACCCGCCCCACTCGTCGTAGACGAGGAACAGAGCGCCCCGCTCGAACTGCGGCGACTCGATGAACGCGTGGACCACGTCGGAGATGAACGCCTGCCCGACCCGCACGTCGCCGTGCGGGTGCTCGTCGCCGGAGGTTCCCTGGCTCTCGCCGTTGAACGACGGGTCGACGAACGACAGGGCGGGCAGCTTTCCCGCGGCCGCCAGCTCGTAGTAGGTCTGCACCTGGCTCGAGCGCCGCAGCCCCGGGGCGCCCCAGAATGCCGATACCGGCAGGTCGGTATAGAAGTACTGGTTCGAGACGCCGGCCTTCGACAGCGCCGCGAAGATCGTCGTATCGGGAAACCCGCCCGAGGACGCCGGCAGGCTGTTGTCCTTGATCCCGTAGGACTGCGCGGCATGCATGAACTCGCGGTTGGGATAGGTCGAGGACAGCACCGAGCAGAAGAAGCGGTCGAATGCCGTGAACTCCTTCGCCAGTGACGGGATGAACGGGAGGTCCTGCTCGGCGTAGTAGCCGATCGAGAAGACGTCGCTCGCGGCCTTCAGGAAGCCGTTCATGTGCCCCCCGCCCAGCTCCGTCCGCCCGCCGTCCCACGAATGGTCCGGGTCCAGGAACGCGCAGCCCTGGTAGTTGTTGGCGAGCCGGTGGGTGGCGTAGGTCTTGCCGTGCGTGTCGGTGAAGTGGAGGCCGGCCTGGCGCCCGTCGGCGCCCGGAAGCCAGCCGAGGTAGTGGTCGAACGAGCGGTTCTCCATCATCAGCACGACGAACGTGTCGATCGGCAGGTTCCGGGCCGACGGCAGCGCGGCGCGCCGCTGCCGGCGCGCGGCGGCGGCGACGACGGTGTCGGGATCGAGCGCCAGACCCATCGCGGCGGTCATGCCGGCCATCACCGCGGTTCGCTGCAGGAAGTCCCGGCGAGTGTGGAACGCCTCCGCGTCGAGCGCCTCGAAGCGCTCGGCCTCTGGCCGGTCCTTGACGTCCACCCGCGGCATCATAGGGACGCGCCCTCGGGGGGCGCGACGGTCGTGTTACTGAGTCATGAACGAGGGCGCCGGTAGCGCTTGCGCCGGCCTATAGAGTTCGCCGCCACGGAGTCTTACCTGGGGGTGAAACATGATGGGCAAGATGCTGAGGCGTGCTGTGCTGCGCGTGGTCGTGGCGGCGGGCGTCGGAGGGCTCGTGTCGGCCGGGTCAGCGTTCGGAGCGCACTCGGGACAGATCACGGTGTGCCACACGGACTGTGATTACACCCAGCTCCAACCCGCGATCAATGCCGCCCACGACGGCTCGTCGATCGCGGTCGGGGCGGGAACCTACGATGGTTCGCTCACGATCTCGAAGGGCCTGCAAATCCGCGGGTCCGGCGCGGCGAACACGACGATTGCCGGCGTTGATCTCAAGCACGCGGTCGTGACGGTCGACGGGGGCAAGGTGGTGAAGCTGTTTGACCTGACGATCGCGGGCGGACAGAACAGTCAGGGCCACGTCGGCGGCGGCCTGGCCAACAACGGCGGCACCGTGACTTTGTCGAACAGCGTCGTACGCGACAACACCGCCTCCGCTTGGGCCGGAGGGATCTTCAATCACGCAGGGGAGATCACCCTGATCGACTCCACGGTCAGCCACAACTCCGTGGTCAGCGACGACAAGATCGTCGGTTTGGGTGGCGGGATCTTCAACGCCCCGGGGGCAACGCTGACGTTGTCCGGCAGCACCATCAGCGACAACGCCGCGGGCCTGGGTGGGGGAATCTACGCCGATGGGAACGTCAACTTGAGTACTACGAACGTCGAGCGTAACCACGCCGTAAACGGTGGCGGCATCGCCACCGGGGTCAAGTGGGACGGGAAGCTGGTCGTGATGAACAGCCGGATCGTCGACAACACGGCACATGGGCAGGCGGCGGATCCCCATCAGGGCCTTGGTGGCGGGATCCTCGTCGGCCGGAACGGCTCGGCGATGCTCGACGGGACCCGGGTCAGGCGAAACGACGCACACGTCGGGGGCGGCATCTGGGCTCTCAACGGCGGCGTCACCCTCCGCGACGAATCCTCAGATGACATCAGCAAAAACACGCCGGACAACTGCTCCGGCACGAAGTGCTGACTACAGCCCCGGCGGGTGCCGGACCACGAACCCGCTGAATTCGCCGCCGCCCTGCGCCCATCGCGTGCCCGATTCAGCCTGGGCGACCGTGTCGAACCGCCACCCGGCAACCGTCATCCACACGTGGTCGGCGTTGGCGTAGATCGTGATCCACCGCCCCGGGCCCGGATCGCCCCAGTTCTCGAAGTCGCCCGAGACCATCGGCGAGGACACCAGCCCTGCCGCGGCGAGCGCGTAGCTGACCGACCCGGAGCAGTCGTAGCCGTTCGCCTGGAAGGACGCGTGGCCACCGCCGTAGATGTAGGGCAGCGTCGCGATCGCGTTGCCCGCGGCGATCACCTGCGCAATCGCCGGCGGCGCGCCGGCGGGCGGCTGCACCATCCCGCCGGTGTTGACCGCGATCCCGCCGACGTTGGCGTTGCCGGCCGCGGCCGCGGCCCTGGCCTGCGCCGCGGCACGCGCCTCGAGCTTGTGCAGATGATCGTTGAGGCCGGCGAGCTTCGAAGCGTCGCCGCTGCGAGCGCGCTCCTGGCTGATCTTGCGGGACAGCAGCGCCCCCTGGATCGCCGCCACCTGGTTGCGCTGCGCGAGCACCTGCTCGGTCAGCGCGCGGTCGCGCCGCTCGAGCACCGCCAGCCGGTCGGCCTGCCGGGTCACCTCGGCCTTCGCGGTCCGCGTCAGGCCGACGACGGTGGCGTCCTGGTGGCCGATCTGGTCGAGGAACCGCAGGCGCTCGAGCAGGTCGCTGAAGCCGTGCGAGTCGAGTACGACGCTCGCGAGGTCCGGTTGCTGGCCTTCGTACCGGGCGACTAGGTTCGCCGCCAGCGACTTGGCCGCCAGCCGCAGCCGGTTCTCGAGGTCCAGCAGGTGCTTGCGAGCGGCGAGCAGCTGGGTCTGGACGCTGCTGAGCTCCGCCTCGCGGGCGTTCAGCTGCGCCTGGACCGCGTTGAGGCGCGCCTGCGCGTCGGCGAGCCCGGCACTCGTCTGGCGGATCCGCGCCGATTCGGCCGCGATCTGGGACTGGAGGTCAGACGCGGACGACCGGGCGCTCGAAATCTGGCTCTGCAGATCGCCGGCGCTCGTCGCGGTGAAGGCGGTGCCGAGCAGCACGCTCGCGATCGCGAGCGCGGTCAGGAGCGCGCGCGGCGCCCAGGGCTGTCTGCGGGGGCGGGACACTGGATCTTGGCGGGCGGCACCGCGGGGCTCGGCGCCACGCAGCGCGCGACCCTAACACGCTCTCCGCCACCAAAGCCCCAGACCGGGCCGTTGCAAGAAATCCTGCAAACGCAGGGAAAGTGGACGTGGGGGCGAGGGGCTGCGCCGGGTCGGTGAAGCGGGGGGCGAGGCGCTTGCAGCGGCGGCCTTACGCGGCCCGCGCGGCCCGGCGCGCGGCGGCCTGCTCGCGCAGCTGCTCGTACTCGATCAGGCGTTTGAGCTGGCGCAGGCTGCGCCGCAGATGGGCCGACATCGTCGGGCTCGCGAGCCGCTCGGCAAGCCACCCCCACAGCCCGGAGCCGGCGACGCCGTAAGCCATCCGCAGCTCGACCTGCGTGCCTCCGCCCGGCCGGTCCCGCAGCCGCCAGCGACCGCGCTGGTCGATCCCGAGCACCGACGTCCAGGCGAGCTCGTTCGGCTCGTCGAATTCGACGATCTCGATCAGGCCACCGATCTCGGCGGCGCCGACCCGGAACAGCACGCGGTAGCGCGCGCCGAGTCCGATTGCGCGGTCCCCCTCGACCTCCCAGCGCGTCACGCCCGACATGAAGCTGAGCACGCGCTCGGGATCGCAGACGACCGCCCAGACGCGGTCGCGCGGCGCGGAGATCTGAACGCTGTCGGAGACCCTCATCCGAGCACCGGGAACCTGCGCTCGGCGGCGAGCGCGTCGAGCGTGTCCTGCATCAGCCGGATCAGGTGGTCGTAGATGTCGTCGATGTCGGGGTCGGGCCCGAACTCCTTGCGCAGGTCGATCGCCGGGAGGGTCTCGATCGTGATCTTCGCCGGCAGCGGGATGTGGCCGAGCATGTCGCCGAAGTTCAGCCCCCACGGCAGCGCGATCGAGACCGGGAGCACCTTCAGCCTCGCCCACCGGTCCGTCAGCAGCAGTCGCGCGAGCCCCTGCCCACGGGTGAGGAACAGCGCGGTCTCCTGGCCTCCGATCGAGACGACCGGGACGATCGGGACGTCACGGTCGAGCGCGAGCTGGATGAATCCCTTGCGACCCGCGAAGTCGACCTTGTTGCGCTCCCAGGTGGGGCGGTGGACCTCGTAGTCGCCGCCCGGATAGACGAGCAGCACGGCACCGGAGTCGAGCGCCTTGCGCGCATTGTCCGACGAGGCCGCAACCGTCCCGAACTTCCTCAGCCACCCCAGCGCCGGCATCGCCAGCACGAGGTTGTGGGCGAGCTGGTAGAAGCGCCGCTCGACGCCGAAGAAGGTCGAGAACGCGAGCGTGAAGATCCCGGTGTCTGGCGTGAGGTTGCCGCCCGAGTGGTTGCCGACGAGCAACACGGGGCCCTCGTCGGGGATGTTGCCGAGGCCGCGCACCTCGCCGCGGAACCAGACGCTCGCGAGCATCCACATCCACGGGAGCTGCTCACGGATGTAGTCGGGATCGCGCTCGTCGAGGTCGGCCCGCGGGATTCGGCGCTGGACCTGGCCGGCGAGGCCGCGTACGGCCCGCGAGATCAGCGAGCTGCCGCCGCCTTCAGCCGGCTTCTCCGGCGGGCCGGATTCGCGGCCGTTGCGGCTCGGGGCGCTGACGAGCGAGCTCGACGACATGGCTGAATCCTAGGGGGGCTACGCGGCTTCGGCGCGCCGGCCCGAGCCGGGGCGGCTCCGGCCGGACGGTGCCGCCACCCGCTCCGTCCGCTCCGCGCGGGCGAAGAACCGCAGCAGCAGGTCGTGCGTCTCCTCCGGGCGCTCGACCTGCGGTACGTGGCCGCAGAGATCGAGCGTGACCTGCTGGGCGCCGGGGAGCCAGCGGCGGACGTGGCGGCCGAAGGCAGCCGGGACCAGCGGGTCGTGGCTGCCCCAGATGAATATCGCCGGCGGCCGCAGGCCGGCGAGCCGCGGATAGAAGCCGCCTGAGCCGAACGGCGCCTCCAGATAGATGTTCCGGGCGCTCGCGAGGAACGCGAACCGCGCGCCGGCGGTGTGGTAGATCCGCCGGAACTCGTCGACGACCAGGTCGCCGACGGCCGGATCGATCGCGTCGCGGTTGTAGAGGAAGCTCTGGAACTGGGACGCCACCAGCGACCGCCTGAATCCGTGTGGCAGCAACCCGAGCTCTGGGCGCAGCAGCCGCACGAGAGGGTGCAGGCCGCGCTTGACCCAGGCGACCGCGGGGCAGAGCAGCCCGAGCGCGCGGATCCGGTCCGGGGCCGACAGGCCGAGTTCGATGCCGATCCTCCCGCCCATCGAGTTCCCGACCACGTGTGTGCGGTCGATCCCCAGCTCATCCATCAGCCCGAGCAGGATCTGCGCGAACCATGCCGCGTTGTAGGAGCCGAGCGCCGGCTTCGACGAGGAACCGAAGCCGGGCAGGTCGGGGGCGTGGACGCGGTACTGGGAGCTGAGCTCGGCGGCGGTCTCGAACATCGAAGCGCGCGTGCTCCCGAGCCCGTGGAGCAGCAGCACGTCGGGGCCGTGACCCATCGTCAGCGTCGAGACCTGGTGGCGGCCGACCGGGACCTTGCGGATCTCCACGAGCGGCGGACGTCCACCCGGTAGGCGGAACATCGCCTCGAACGCGATCGCCTGGTCGAGGTTGCCCCTGACCCCGAGGAGCCGCCTCTGGAAGGCGTCGATCCCGGAGAACTCTCCGTCACGGAGACGCGCCCAGGTGTCGGCGTCGGTGGTGATCGTCACGTCCGCGCGGCGGCGCGTCGCGCCCTTGCGGACCCGGGCCGCGTGCTGGTCGCACCTGACCTCCCACGTGAGACCGAGGTCGCAGAGCTTGATCCTGTACGTGGCGTCGAAGCCGGCCTGGGCCCCCAGATATCGGTCCGACAACGACCTGAATCCGTCCTCGACGATGTCCAGGCGCTCACGGTTCGGAGGCGTCCGAGGCATCCGCGCGGGCACGCTACAACCCCGTCCGGGCGGACAGTCCGGCGGCCGCTAGGGTTCCCGGATCTTGCGAGAGATTTCTCTGCACGACACCCGCACGGGGACGGTGCAACCGCTGAGCCCGCGGGAGGGAGAACCGATCGGGATCTACGTGTGCGGCCCGACCGTGTACGGGCGCATCCATGTCGGCAACGCCCGCCCCTTCGTGGTCTTCTCGCTGCTGAAGCGTTTCCTCGTCCATGAGGGTCATCCCGTGCTGTTCGTAACGAATATTACGGATGTCAACGACAAGATCTACGCGGCCGCGCGACCGCTCGGACGGCCGAGCGAGGAGCTCGCCGTGGAGATGACCGCCGCGTACCTGGCCGACACGGACCGGCTGGGTCTGGGGCGTCCCGACTTCGAGCCGCTCGCCAGTGAGGCGATCGATGGGATGATCGGGTTGATCGAGCGGTTGATCGAGGGTGGCCACGCGTACGCGGTCGACGGGGACGTCTACTTCAGTGTCAGGAGCTACCCGGAGTACGGGGCGCTCAGCCATCGCAAGATCGACGACATGGACCAGGGGGAGGACGTCGAGGGGGCCGAGCTGAAGCGCGACCCGCTCGATTTCGCCCTGTGGAAGGCCCACAAGCCCGGCGAGGACACCGCCTGGGAGTCGCCGTGGGGACTCGGCCGGCCCGGCTGGCACATCGAGTGCTCGGCGATGTCCGAGGCGATTCTCGGCCTCGGCTTCGACATCCATGGCGGAGGCTCCGACCTGGTCTTCCCCCACCACGAGAACGAGGAGGCGCAGACCCACGCCGCCCACGGCGCGCCGCTCGCGCGCCTGTGGGTGCACAACGGGATGGTCCGCCTGCAAGAGGCGAAGATGGCCAAGTCGGTCGGCAACATCTTCCTCCTGCATGAGGCGCTCGACGCGTACGGACGCGACGCGCTGATCATGTACTTCTGCTCGGGCCACTACCGCCAGCCGATCGAGTTCGACGACGAGCGGCTCGAGCAGGCCCGCGCGAGCGTGCGGCGCGTTCGCGAAGCCGCGCGCGGGCTTGTTTCCGGCGCCGATTCGCCCGCGTGGTCGGGGCCGTTGAAGGAGAGCTTCTTCGCCTCGCTGGCCGAGGACTTCAACACCCCTGCGGCCTTGGCGGCCGTGTTCGAGTGGATCCGCGAGGCCAACCGGTCCGAGCCGGGGGTCGTCGGCTCCGCGGATCTGGAGGAGATGCTCGAGGTATTTGCGCTGGGGAACCTGTTGGTCGCCTCGACGGTCGAGGCGCCGCCGCGGGTGCGGGAGCTGGTGGAGCTCCGCGAGGAGGCGCGCCGGGCGCGCGACTTCGCCGAGGCGGACCGTCTGCGCGACGAGATCCGCTCGCTCGGCTGGGAGGTCCGGGACGGCGCGGCCGGGCCTGAGGTGCTGCCGCTCTGAGCGCCCGGTGATCGTCTACGGCCGAAATCCGGTGCGGGAGGCGATCCGGGGGCCGCGTACCGTCCGGCGCGTGTGGGCGAGCCGGGGGGCGCTGCGCGAACCGTGGCTGGCTGGTCTGCCGATTTCTGTGGTCGAGGCGTCGGGCGACGAGCTCGAGCGGCGCGCGGGGTCCCCGGATCACCAGGGCGTGTGCGCCGACGTGTCCGAGTTCGTCTACGCGGAGGTGGGAGACCTGTTGGGCGCGGGCGACGCGCTGCTGGTCGCTTTGGATCAGGTCCAAGACCCGCAGAACCTGGGCGCGATCGCGCGGACGGCCGAGTGCGCGGGCGCGTCGGGGTTGGTGATTCCCGAGCGGCGGGCGGCCGACGTAACGGCGGCCGTGTGCAAGTCATCGGCCGGCGCCGTCGAGCACCTGCCGGTCGCCCGGGTACGCAACCTCGCGGACTTTCTCGGCGACGCGAAGGCCGCGGGGATGTGGTGCTACGGCGCCTCCGCGGACGGATCGGTCGGGTATCGCGAGGTCGATTGGGCGGGCCCCGTGGTGCTCGTGCTCGGGTCCGAGGGGCGCGGGCTCCGACCGCGGGTCGCCGGCGCCTGCGACGCCCTCGTCTCGATCCCATTGCGGGGCCGGATCGAGTCGCTGAGCGTGAGCGCCGCGGCCGCGGTCCTGCTGTACGAGGCGGGGGGCGGGCGGGGATAGGCGGGGGGGGGGCGGGGGGTGGCGGCGATTTGTCGGGGGCGTGGGGCGGGGCGCGGGATTGAGCGGGCGCTTCGGCCGGGCCTGGGTCGGGCGTTCTCGTTGCGCATTCGCCGCCCGCACGCCACGGGCGCAACAAGAACGCCCTCAGCGGGCAGTTTTGTTGCGAACGCTCGCGGCGCCGACGTAGATCGCAACGAAAACGCCCTCCTGAGGCGGGGGCGGGTTGAAGCGCCCTCCGGGGTAGGGCGGGGCAGCGTGAACCCGGGGCGTTCGTGCCGACCACCGGGCACCACCCCGCCGTCCAGGACTGAAGCCGAGTTCACCGGCTGACGGCGGGGAAGCACGACACACGTGGATCGCTGCGCGGGTGAAGTCACGCGCACCCGGCGGGCCAGCGGACCGATCCTCATCGCGGACCGCCCCGAGCGCACCGCCCCAACCGCGGCCCCCCTTCGACGCAAATACCGCCCTTGACACCCCGCCCGACGTATGTCAATCTGCCGCGCGGGAGATAAGGATCAACTGGAGGTTGAGACCTCCGGATCAGAGAGGACGTGCGGTACGTCGAGTTCCGCACGATTGGTGCGGCGCCAGGGGAGGTAACGCGCCACGAACTCCATACGGCTCGCGGCCGGGTGGCCGGTGCCAGAAGGGACGCCTCGTGGCCCGACTTTCCCCTAGCTCTAACGCTCAACTTCAGGTTGATGATGCGTTCTTGATCGCGCTTGCCAAGCAGGGCAGCGCGGACGCGACCCATCGCCTGGTACGTCGCTATTACGGCTTCGTCCGGCTCAAGGCCTCGTCTTACTTCCTCGCGGGCGGGGATTCCGAGGACCTGATCCAGGAGGGCCTGGTCGGCCTCTACAAGGCGATCCGCGACTACCGGTCAGACCGGGAGTCGAGCTTCCGGAACTTCGCGGAGCTGTGCATCACGCGCCAGATCATCACGGCGGTCAAGACTGCGACACGGAACAAGCACACGCCGCTGAACCAGTACGTCTCGTTCTCGAGCACCCCGTCGGGCGACCCGGGCGAGAACGACTCGACGCTCGACGAGATGCTGCCCGGCTCGACGGTCCACGATCCGGTCAACCAGGTGATCAGCTCGGAGGAGCTGCGGGCGCTGGTGGCGTGCCTCTCGACGGCGCTGTCGGAGCTCGAGTCGCGAGTGCTGGCGCTGTACCTCGACGGCCACTCCTACGAGGAGGTCGGGCACCGGCTCGGGTGCGACTGCAAGACCGTCGACAACGCGCTGCAGCGCGTCAAGCGAAAGGTCGGACAGCACCTGTCGAAGCGCGCCGTGCCCGCGTAGCCCGGGCAGGAACGCCGAGGCGCTAGCCCGCGTGGATCACGCGGTGGCAGCCCACCAGCGTGATCGCGATCGGGCCGTCGCTCGTCACGTTCAGCTTCGCGCTGCAGTTGACCGCGGCGCGGGTGACGTCGATCGCGGCGGTCGCGATGTTCGTCGCGTTCACGTCGATCGTGTCGCTGCGGGGAGCGGGGGGCGTCGGGCCCCAGGACTTGCTGAAGCCCAGATAGTGCAGGTCTCCCATGTTCCCGCCGCTGAGCGTCCCGGGAGTGGGGGCGCCGAGGCCGGGTATGGGGGCGCCGGCCGCCTGCGCGACCGGGTCGCCGACGCCGAAGCCGTGCGAGACCGCGTCGATCTGGCCCTCCGGGTCGCCGTTCGAAGCGGTGTTCGACTGGCTTCGGAGCGTCAGCCCGGAGACCCAGTACGCGTGATCGCCGTTGACCCCGTACTGGGAATAGTTCCGCGCGCCGTCGACGACATACGTGACGTGCGACGGGTTGCGGTTGACCTGCGAGGTTCCTAGGAACGCGGCCGCAGGCGCGAACTGGTCGTTGACCGCGAGCTCGAGATGGTCCGGGAACAGTGGTGAGCACAGCGTGCTCGCGCACGGTTGGTAGACGTCGAGCTCGTAGCGGTAGCCGAGATTCGCGAGCTTCGTCGCGGTCTGGGTGTAGTCGCTGACGTTGACAAGTTCGTCCCCCGAGTTGTTCCACATCAGCACGGGGAGGTTGCGCATCGACGCGAGCACGTCGGTGTTGGGCTCGAACCCGACGGTCGGCTGCGCGCGGGCGAACAGATCGGGGAACTCGGCTCCGAGCTTGAACGTGCCCATCCCGCCCATCGAGTAGCCCGTGATGTCGACGTAGCCCGGGTTCAGGGCGTACAGCCGCGCGATATCGGCCCACACTTCGAACACGTCCCCTGCGCCGAGGCCCTGGTAGAACTGGTCCGGGCCGCGCGACTCGGGGGTGATCACGATCGACGGCACGCTCCGGTTCGCGAACTGCGACTGGTTGCGCGTGCCCGTGTACTGGTTGTAGTTCGCCGACAGCGAGTGCAGCAGCAGCGTCAGCCCCCAGCCTCCGGCGGGGGCCCGGCCCCTAGGCACGTAGACCGTGTACGGCTCGAGCTGACCGTCGTACTCGGGCTTGCACGAGGCCGGGTTGCTCGAGCCCTGCAGGCCGCACTCGCTCGAGAAGTTGGCGCCCTGCGCGGGCTCGTAATGGCTCGCGAGGATCCGGTTGATCGGCCCTGTCGTCGGGATCTGCGAGTTGTCGGTGACCCGGTGCTCGAGCTTGGCGAAGTTGACGTCCGCGTGGAACTTCGAGATGTCGCCCGAGGCGAGCGCCGTGCCCTGCGCCTCGTCGCGCCACCACCGCGCATCGATCAGCGCGCCCGATCCTGCGGTTACGGACGGAAGCGGCTCCTGGCTGTTCGACCGGAACGCGACGTTGAAGAAAGCCGGCGGGTTCGACGCCGTGCCGGCGCCGCCGGGCTGCGTCGCGCTCGCGGTCGCCGCCGGCAGCAGGTAGCGCCCGGCGGACCGGTTCCAAAGCCCGACGCCCATCGCGAGCCGGACGGTGCCGCCGCCCGGATTCCAGTCGCCGTGGGGGACGTCGACCTCGATCTGGCGGCGGTGGAGGTCGAGCTTCACCGCCGGCGCCGGCCCACGGACGCGAGCACCGTCGGACGCACGCACGAGCTCGGGGACGAGCTTCGAGCCCGACGGGTGGACGGTCAGGAACATCGACGCGGGGGCGCTCACGTTCGCGCCGTCCGGGAACGGATAGGTCTTCCCGGCGACTCCTCCAATCGCGATCGAGAAGGCGACCAGCGAGGGGTTCTCGAGCGTGTTGAGCGTGACCCTGAAGGCGGTGGCGGCGGCCAGCGGCTTGACGCGGAACTCGACCAGGTCGGCGGCGTCGTTCGCGTAGCCGGCACCGGTCGGGTACGTATAGGTGCCGTCGGGCTTCGAGAAGGTGTCGCCGCTGGCGCGGGGGTCGGCCGGATCCGGCAGCTCGTGCGCGCCGTGGTCGTCGTAGAGCCAGTCCTGGTAGAGGAACTCGCCATCGCGGTACGCCGAGCCGCCCGAGACGAGGATCGGCGGCGCGTGCCAGACGCCGGTGTTGGTCAGCGGAGGCGCGGCGGCGGGCGGTTGGTAGAGGATCGAGGGCCCGGGCCGCGAGCCGGAACCCGTGTAGAGCGACGCGCCCAGCGCGGCTGGCGCGGCGCAGATCGCCAGCGCGGCAGCGGACACCATCGCGATGGCCGCCGAGAAACGCCTCCCGCTCCTCACGACACCGGACATTACAAGACAAATTCGCGGGATGTCTCAGTTGGCTGCGAGTGCGCAGCGGGACGCGGCGGCGCTCGTGTTCAATCTGCTCGGCTGTCACACGCTTGTAACGCGTCTGACCGGTTCGGGCAAGTCAGTTGCGGGTGGGCGGGAAAGGCGTTATCTTCGCGTGCGAGGCGTAGGTCGGGCCAGGGGCTGGCTGAGTCGGGTGGCGCGATGCTTGGACGCCGTGGGGTACGCCGCATCGCATCTACAAGCTCGTCCACCTCTAGGGGGTATTCATGTATTTGGAGTCACGGCCCGGGCGTGTGCTCATGCGTCTGGGCTCGATCGGCGGGGCTACGCTGCTCGCGGCGGCCGTGCTGGCGACCTCAGCCAGTGCAGACGCGGTGTGCGGGGGCCGGCGCGTCGCAGCGTTCCAGTGCCTGCCTTACCAGTTCGAGACGCTGAACGACAACGCCGACACGACGTTCAACCAGCTGCTTGGGATCAACACCAAGGGTCAGATCGCGGGCTACTTCGGCTCGGGGGCGCAGGGCCATCCGAACAAGGGGTACCTGCTTGTCCCGCAGGGCGGTGGGTACAGCCAGGGCGGTTACCAGAACACGAACTTTCCGAACTCCGCCCAGACGCAGGTCACGGGTGTGAACGAGGCCGGCACGCTCGTCGGATTCTGGGCCGACCAGAACGGCGCCAACTTCGGCTGGATCAAGAAACCGAACGGGAAATTCGTCAACGTGAACTTCCCGACTCAGGACAACTCGAGCCCGGCAGTCAACCAGCTGCTCGGGGTCAGCAACTCGAACACGGCGGTCGGCTTCTATAACGACGCCGCCGGCAACAGTCATGGGTACTTCACGAACGGCTCGGGCAGCTTCAAAGCGATCCGCGTCCCATCCAACGTGACGAGCGACACCGCGGCCGCGGTGAACGATCGTCGCGACATCGCCGGCTTCGCCACGACGAGTGACGGCACGGAGGAGGGCTTCCTGATCGCGAACGGGTCGTTCACGCCGATCATGTATCCGGGCTCGACCACGACGCAGGCGCTCGGCGTCAACAACAGCGACGAGGTCGTGGGCGTTTACACGACTGGAAGCGGTGACAACGCCCAGATGTTCGGATTCACCTGGACCAACAGGCAAAGCCCTGGACAGACCAACATGACCCGCGTGTTCCAGACGGTCAGCGCCCCGAACGGGCAGGGCACGACCACGGTCAACGGGGTCTCAAGCTGCGGGAACATCGTCGGCTTCTACGTCGACGGCAACGGCAACACCGACGGCATGCTCGGGATCGCGGGGAACACCCCCGGCATGGCTCACGACGCCGCGGCCATCTCGCACAAGAAGCACAAGAAGCACAGGAAGCCGAAGAAGCCCTCCGGCCGCTGCTAACGGCGGTCGATCGGCTCGGAGGTATTCGGGATCGACGCAACGACCGAGCGCCCGCACGTGCGGGCGCTCGGCGCGTCGGACCCTGAGGCCTACGTCGGGCTGAACTTGGACGCGATGTCGTAGCGGTATACGTGCATCGTCAGCTGGCCGACGTGGTAGACCGCCGCCGGCCGGCCGAGGCCTGGAACCGGTGCCGGCACGAGCTGGAGGCGTCGATCAGTAAGCAGGAAGCTGCCGGTGCCCGGGCGCGGCGTGTACCAGCTCGAGATCACGTGGAGATCGAATGGGCACAGATGCGCTCCGCGGTCGCACACCGACACCGGGTAGACCTCGACGCCGAAGTGCGCCGCCCAAGTAACCGGCGCCGCATCCCAGTAGCCCGCGTAGCCGACCCGCACGTGGTTGGCGGCCGCGATCGCCGCGACCCGCTGGGCGACGTCGGTCGGCGGGAACCCCTCTGGATTGCGGGTGGCAACCCCTTGCGAGAGCGAGACGATCGCCGCCAGCGCGATCACGCAGGTCCCGATCACCGCGGCCGCCTGAGTGATCGCGCGCCGCGCCGCGACCGCCGGGATGATCGCGGCGGCGGCGTAGATCAGCCCGACGAGATACCGGTCGGCGTGGATGTCGACCGGCACCGCGCTCAGCAGGAACGCGCCCGTCAACAGCACCGCCGAGGAGCACCAGAAGACGACGAATGCGAGCCACGCCGTGGCCTGCTGCGAGGCACCGGCGAGCGCGGGCAGCCGCGGTTCATGCAACGCGAGGGCCGGGGGCTCCATTTGCTCGATCGGCCTGCGCCAGCGCCAGCGGAGCTCCCGCCACGCGACCCGCGGCAGGAGCACGACCGCGAAGATGCTGAGCACCGCGCACAGCACCGCGAGTCCCGAGCTGAACGTCAGCGGCCGCCCGAAGAAGTCGCCGTTGCCGAGCACCGCCACCGACTGCCACCACAACTTGAAGTTGGTGCCGATCTGGTTCGCGCTCGCCAGGGCGTTCGTGTGAAGCCCGCGCTCGGGCCCGACGTGGAGCGCGGACATCGCGATCGCGGTGCCGGCCCACGCCAGCGCCGCGACCAGCAGCATTCCCGCGCCGGCCACGGTCGCGCGGGCGGCCTCGGCCGCTCCGGTGAGCACCCGCGCGGCGATCAGCGCGAGCGCGAACGGAGCCAGCCCGGCGATCGCGAGCAGCGGGTCAGACGCGGCGTTCACCCCGATCACGAGGCCGACGACGAGCGATGCCGAACCGAGCAGCCACGGTCTGAGCGTCTGAGCTCGGCGCTGGATCAGCACGAGGAACGCCGCCAGCAGCCCGAGGCAGAACCAGTCCGGAGCGTGCTGGGTCGTCGACAGCAGCAGGTGCAGCGTCGCCGGGGCCGCGCACACGAGCAGCACCGCGGTGAGGCTCGCCGCGAACGGCCCCGCCACCTGCCACACCGACCACGCCGTCAGGCCGGCGCCCGCGAGCGCGATCAGGTAGGGCGCGAGAACCCACAGCTCGCGGTGGGCCGGCAGCCACTTGGTCGCGAGCAGGAACAGCAGGCTCGCGTACCACCCGAATTCACCAAGGACCACGTGGGCGCTGGTCGGCGCGTTGCCGAACAGCTCGCCGATCACCGGCGCCGAAACCGCGTCGGCGTCGAGGTTGGACGCGGTCACGATTCCTTTGAACCGGAGAGCGAGCAGGATCAGGTAAAGCGCGCCGAACGGCACGGCCGCCCAGCGCCAGTTGCCCACGATCGAGCGCAGCATCGGTCGGGAGAGTGTGTCGAATGATTAGGCTGGACACACCGTGAGCTCGTCCACGCTCGAAGCGGTCGTTTTCGATCTGGACGGCGTGCTGATCGAGTCCGAGTCGGTATGGGACGGCGCGCGCCGGGCGGTCGTCGCCGAGACCGGCGGGCAGTGGCGCGATCAGGCGACCCGGGAGATGCTGGGGATGAGCGCGCCGGAGTGGTCGCGCTACGTGCACGACGAGCTGGAGGTGCCGCTCGAACCCGACGAGATCAACGAGCGCGTCGTTGCCCACGTCCTGGACCGCTACCGCCGCGACCTGCCGCTGCTCCCGGGTGCGGTGGAGGCGGTCAGGCGCCTCGCGGCGCGGTGGCCGCTCGGCCTCGCGACCTCCTCGAACCGGCCCGTGATCGACGCAGTCCTGGAGGCGGCCGGCCTGACCGATTGCTTCGCCGTGACGGTGTCCGGCGACGAGGTGGCCAGGGGCAAGCCGTCTCCGGACGTCTACCTCGAGGCGACGCGCCGGCTCGGCGTCGACGCGGCCGATGCCGCTGCGGTCGAGGACTCGACCAACGGCCTGAGGGCCGCTGCCGCGGCGAGGATGGTGGTGATCGCGATCCCGAATCGGGAGTTCCCGCCGTCGGAGGACGCGCTCGCACTCGCCGATCTCGCGCTGCGATCGCTCGACGAGCTCACGCCCGACGCGATCCTCGGCGCGGTGGACCGCCGCGCGGCGGAGGCGTAGATTTCCGGTATGTCGCCGATCTCCCGCGGGTTCCTGGGCCGCCGCCACCCCGTCGAAGATCCATCGCGGGTGCCTCCGGGGCAGTACGTGACGACCGACTTCCCGGTGCTGTCCGCCGGCCCGACCCCACACACGCCGCTCGAGGAGTGGACGTTTGAGATCGCCGGTGCGGTCGACCAGCCGGCGTCGTGGAGCTGGGACGAGTTCCTCGCGCTTCCCGCGGAGACGCCGACGGTCGACATCCATTGCGTGACGAAGTGGTCGAAGCTCGACACGAGCTGGAAGGGCGTCTCGGTCGACACGCTGCTCGAGCACGCCGGCACCGAGGCCAAGTGGGTGACGGCGTTCTGCGACGGCGGGTACACGACCAACCTCGCGCTCGACGACGTCACCGGCGGCAAGGCGTGGGTGGCGTACGAGTTCGGGGGCGCGCCGCTCGAGCCCGAGCACGGCGGCCCCGCGCGTCTGCTGGTCCCGCACCTGTACTTCTGGAAGAGCGCCAAATGGGTGCGCGGACTGCGCTTGACGCCGGCCGACGTGCCGGGCTTCTGGGAGACCTACGGCTACCACAACCACGGCGATCCTTGGCTCGAACAGCGGTACCAGGGAGACTGACCTGGCAGCTCGGGCGCGTGGTCGAGCTCGTCGACGAGACCCCGCGGACGAAAAGCCTGATGCTCGACGTACCCGACTGGACGGGCCATAGAGCGGGCCAGCACGTCGACGTCCGGCTCACCGCCGAAGACGGCTATCAGGCGGAGCGCAGCTACTCGATCGCGTCCGGGCCCGAGGACGACAAGCTGGTCCTGACCGTCGAGCGACTCGATGACGGCGAGGTGTCGCCGTACCTGGTCGACGTGCTCCAGCCAGGAGACGAGCTCGAGCTGCGGGGGCCGATCGGCGGCTACTTCGTCTGGGAGGAGTCGCTCGGCGGGCCACTGCTGCTGATCGCCGGCGGATCGGGCATCGTCCCGTTCAGGGCGATGCTCCGGCACCGGATGGCGACCGGGAGTGACGTGCCACTGAGGCTGCTGTACTCATCCCGCGCGCTCGACGAGGTGATCTATCGCGACGAACTGATGGCAGCGGGCGCCGATGACGGGATCGACGTCGAGATCACGCTGACGCGCGAGGCGCCGCCCGGTTGGAGCGGCCATCGGGGCCGAATCAACGAGCAGCTGCTCGACCAGGTCGCCTGGGCGCCCTCAGAGCACCCCCTGATCTACTCGTGCGGCCCGACGGCGCTCGTCGAGAACGTGGCGAACACGCTCGTCGAGGCCGGCCACGACAAGAGCCGGATTCGCCTCGAGCGGTTCGGGCCGACGGGGAGCTAGCGGTGATGGAAGCGCTCGATGGAAACGCGATCGCCGGCGAGCTGTACGAGGTGTTCGGCTCGGAGATGACCGCGATGAGCGGCAGGTGCCGGTTCTGCGGCGCCGCCAATCACTTGGCGGAGCTCCGCGTCTACATGCGCGCCCCTGGTCCGGTTGGGCGCTGTCCGGCGTGCATGCGGGTCGTGCTCGTGCTGACCCGCATCCACGGCACCGTCAGGCTCGACGCGTCCGGCTTCGAGCTGTCCGCCTAGGGCTTCGCGCCTCAGGGCTTCAGCGCGACCGCCGCCTCGGGCGTCGCGACGTGGAAGCTGAAGCTCTCCTCCAGGTACAGCCGCACGACCTCTGCGTCCGCCGAATCGAAGCCGATCGACAGGTCCTGTCCGGACTCGAACACGAAGTCGCCGCCACGGAGGCTGACCACGACCGCGCCGTCGACGCCGGGCGCCCAGACGATTGGGCCCTCGAGGATCTTGCGGAGGTGGTCGAGCAGCGGGTAGCCACCGTGCTCGGCGGTCTCGACCACGCGGCGGTACTGCTCGCGACCGAGCGCGAGCCCGTACGGCCCGGTGACCCCGCTGCACAGCAGCCGCTCGACCGCGCTTGCGACGGGACGCGGGTAGCCGTCGGCCTCGCCGAGCTGGAGTGGATCGTGCGGCGATGCCTCGGCGATCCCGGTGATCGCGCCCTGCCAACCGTGGAAAACGGCGACGTTCTCGGCGAGCGCAATCTGATGGGCCGCGTTGTCGAGCGGCCCCAGGTCCGTGTCGTCGGCGCCGCGATCGGCGTCCCGGAGCTCGGAGCGCGAGAGCTCGAAGTCGGCCCTCAACTCGACCAGCGGCAACACCTGGCGCTGAAGGCCGGATATGCCTTCGGCGGGGGCGCCGGCGAGCGCGGTCACGCGGCCCAGGTTGGTCGACGAGTACTCCCAGCCGTGGGGGCCGGAGAAGTCGACGAGCTTGCGCGCGGCGAGCGCCGGCTTCAGCCGGTCGCGGGCCTCCTCGTCGAGCATGGTCCAGCCGGCGTCGCTGATCGGCGCCTTGGGACGAAGTAGGTGGTTCATCACGCCGTTCCTCTCAGACTTCCGATTCCCAGTGACCCATCCTGGAAGGCCCCGCCGGCCCCGGCGCCGTCACCCTCGAACGCCTCGGCTTCGGCCTCCTCGCCGCGCTCGACGATGTCGCCCGGCTGGAAGAGGATCCCGTTCGCGACCTCGCGCCATGGCGGCGTGCGCCGCAACAGGAACTCGAGGTCCATGCTGAAGTGCTTGAACTCCTCACCCTGGGCGTCGCGCATCACCTCGGCCGCCTCCGGGTCTCGTTCGACGGCTAGTCGCTGCTCGTACCACCCGATCGCCTCGGCCTCCTCGGTCAGCGACGCGCAAAGTCGCGCGAACGTACGAGTCGCGGGAGGGAGCTCCTCGGGCGGCTCGTGGTACTGGTCGAAACCCATCGGATCTCCTTCGTGCGGGGCCGTGGCGCGGGCACCCGGCACCCTACTGCTAAACGCCGAGCGGCTTGCGCGGGATCGGCTCGAAGTCGATCGACCACAGGCTCGACCAACTTTGCGGCTCTATACAGCGGATGGATGTATAGAGGCGCATAGAACGCCTCGCGCGGCCCACCGCTACGCGAACGCCCCGACCCCGGTGATGTCCCGCCCGACGATCAGCGTCTGGATCGTCTCGGTGCCCTCGTAGGTGTGGAGCACCTCGATGTCGGTCATGTGGCGGATCACATGGTTCTCGAGCAGGATCCCGTTACCGCCGAGCATGTCGCGGGCCTCGGCGACCACCGCCCGCGCCTTGCGGGTGTTGTTGAGCTTCGCGAGCCCGGAGATCGTGTCGCTGAGCCGCTCGGCGTCCGCGAGCCGCGCCAGCTGCAGGCAGTAGAGCTGCATCCCTGTGACCTCCGCGAGCATCTTCACGAGCCGGTCCTGGATGATCTGGAAGCCGCACAGCGGCCTGCCGAACTGCTCGCGCTGCTTGGCGTAGGTGAGCGCGGTGTCGTAGGCGGCGACGGCGTGCCCGAGCGCCGCCCACGCGCACGTGGCCCGGGTCGTCACGAGCGCGCGACCCGTGTCCTTGAACGACCGGGCGCCCGGGAGCCGGTTTGGCTCCGGGACGCGCACGTCCTCCAGCTGGATGTCGGCCTGCCAGACCGCCCGCGCGGCGCCCTTGCCCTCGATCACCGAGGCGGAGTAGCCCGGGGCGTCCGTCTCGACCAGGAACCCCTTCACCTGCCCGTCCTCCAACGAGCGCGCCCAAACGATCACGACGTCGGCGATCGTGCCGTTGCCGATCCAGCGCTTGGCGCCGTCGAGCACCCAGCCGTCGCCGTCGCGCCGCGCGGTCGTCTCGAGCGCGACCGAATCGGAGCCGTGCGAGGGCTCGGTCAGCGCGAAGGCGCCGATCCGCTCGAGCCGAGCCATCGCCGGCAGCCAACGCCGCTTCTGCTCCTCGGAGCCGAGCATCGCGATCGTCTTCATCGCGAGGCCGGCCTGGACGCCCAGGAAGGTCCCGAGGCTGCCGTCGCCACGGTGCAGCTCCATGTGGACGAGGCCGCACGCCAAAGGGCTCATCCCGGGGCACCCGTACCCCTCGATCCCATCGCCGACCAGCCCGAGCTCGGCCAGCCGCCGCGCGAGCGGCCACGGAAATTCGGCGCGCTCCCAGTAGTCGTTGATCGCGGGCAGCACCTCCTGGTCGACGAACCGGCGCGTGCGCGTGAACAGCTCCCACTGCTCCTCGGTGAACTGCTCGCGAAGGAAGAAGTAATCAGTGGCGAGCGCCTCGCCGAGGTGCTCGTATGGGACGGTTGCGAACGACATCAGGACCTCCTGGATCCGACCGCGCGCGCCCGCGTCAGCTCGGGTTTGGCGAGCGCGGCAGCGATCGCGCGGTATGCCTTGCGGTTGAACACGAGCCCGACATGGCTGCCGGTGACCTCGACGTTTTCGGCATAGGGGACGACGGCGCCCTCCCACATGACGACACCGTCGCCCTTCGAGTAGATGCTCGTCATCCGCACCCGGTCCGAGGGGAACGGCGCGGTGTAGTCGCGGGTGAACCCGCAGGCGCAGTCGGTCGCGAGGCAGCGCTCGTCGCGCGCCCTGCCGGTCGCGCGCATCACCGTCCGGGCGGCGGCGACCGTGTACAGCGTGGGCGTGCTGATCCCGAGCAGCCCGCGGAGATCGGCGCCGAGCGAGATCGCGTGGGAAACCTGGTCCGGCCGGCGCGCCGCCAGCGCCCGGGCGAAGTGCCCGCCGCGGCTGTGGCCGACGACGGCGACGCGCCTGTCGTACCGGCGATACAGCGTCTCCACCCGCCGCTCGACCCGCTCGAGCGCCCGGTCCGAGCAGTCGACGTTCGCGACCATCCCCGTCGTCCGGGCGTTGTAGCCGAGTCGCCACAACCACCCGGCGAGCACCGCGACGGTCTGATCGCCGGCGAGGAAGCCGGGGATCAGCACGAGCGGCCGCCCGTCTCCGCGCGGGAGGCCGGGGCCGCCGATGAAGACGGGGTCGACGGTCAGCCTCGCGAGCTCGAGCACCCAGCGGGTCTCGGCGAGCGGCCTACCCCACCAGCGGGGTCGGTCCACGGGCGCGTTCATGACGCGTGCACGTAGCTGCCGGGGGCCTTGCCGAGCGCCTTGTGTGTGGGGCTTCCGAGCCGCGCCGGCGCATCGACCAGCTCGCCCGAGCGGGCCGCAAGCCACTCGACGTAGTCCGGCCACCAGCTGCCCTGGCGCTTGGCCGCCTGCTGCATCCACGCCTCCGCGTCCGCGGGGTTCTCGTCTGCGACGCGGTAGCTCGAGCGCGAGTCCGGAGCCGGCGGGTTGATCAGTGCCTGGATGTGGCCGCTGGTCGACAGCACGAACCTGCAGTCGCCTCCGAGCAGCTGTGTGCTCCGGTACGCGTTGTCCCACGGGACGATGTGGTCGTTTGAGCCGGCGACGATGTAGGTGTCCAGATCGACCGTTGAGAGCGAAACAGGCGTGCCGAGCACCGATACCCCGCCGGCCTTGGTCAGCGAGTTGTCGAGCGCCATCCGGATGAAGTCACGGTGAAGGCCGGCCGCCAGCCTGACCGAGTCCTGGTTCCAGTAGAGGATGTCGAACGCCGGCGGCTTCTTGCCGAGCAGGTAGTTGTTGATCACGTAGGACCAGATCAGGTCATTCGGGCGCAGCCACGCGAACACACCTGCGAGCGCCTTGCCGTCGAGATAGCCCTTGCGCGCGGACTCGGCGACTGCCGCCGCCGCGACCTCGCGGTTGATCAACGCCGACTGTGTTCCGGCGCGCGCGTTGTCGAGCGCGCACACCATCAGGGTCAGGCTCGCGACGCCGGAGAGGCCGCCCGTCTCAGCGAGGTGTGCGAGTACGCCTGCGGTGACGATCCCGCCCGAGCACGCGGCGTTCAGGTGGACGGACTCCTGGCCGGTGATCTCTGCCACGGCGGCGCGCGCGTCGAGCACGGCCTGTGCGTAGGTATCGAGATCGAAGTGCCCCTGCGCCTCGTCGGGATTGCGCCACGAGATCACGAACACCTGCTGCCCTTGCGCGAGCAGATGCTCGATCATGCTCCGGCCCGGGGCGAGGTCCAGCACGTAGAAGCGGTTGATCGTCGGCGGCACGAACAGCAGCGGCAGCTCGCGCACCTGCTCGGTCGTCGGCCGGTACTGGATCAGCTCGAACGCCTCGTCGCGGAGCACGACCGAGCCAGGGCTGAGCGCGAGGTTGCCGCCGACCTCGAACTTGTCGGTGTCGACGGTGGCTGGGAGCCGCGGGGCACGCGATATGTCGCGCCCGAACCGCCGGGCGCCCTTCACGAGGTTCGCACCGGCGTCGTCGACCGTCTGCTTGATCACCGCTGGGTTCGACCACGGGAAGTTGGTCGGCGCGACCGCGTCAAGCACGTTGCTCGCGGCGAACCGCGCCTGGCGCTCGGTCCGCCAGTCGAGCGACGCGTCATCGATCAGCCCGTCGACAGCGTCGACGACCGCCAGGTAGGACTGCATCGAGCGGCGCCACAGCCAGCTCTCCCTCCAGGCCGGGTCGGTGAAGCGGCGGTCGCCGCGAGCGGGCGCGCACTCCGATCGGCCGGTGACGATCGACGCGAGCTCGCCGCCGAGCGCGCCGGCGCGCCGCAGGGCGCGGTCCGGGCGTCGCGCGAGCCCGGCAGCCGCTTTCACCCCCGCCGCCGGCTCGAGAAACCGTCGCGCGCCGCCGCGGCTGACGGCGGCGTCGGTGAGGAGTACGTCGAGCCCGGCGCGGGAGCCGGCGATCGGGCCGGTGGCAGCGCGCTTGTGCGACTCGCGCGGATGGATCGGAGTCGGGTTCGGGGCAAGGTTCTGGCTCGGCATGTTTTCTCCCTCGTCGGTCACGAATCACAGCTTCTCCCGTCGGGAGATCGGAATCGATGGAGCGGCCGACGAAATTGGGGGGCCGATGTTGTGGGCGGCATACAATCGCCCGTGGAGAGGGCCTGTTGGCTGTAACCCGCCAATCCATCCGCCGGGCGTCCACGGCCGAGGGCAAGGCCGTCGCGAGGATCCTCGCGCGCCTGCGCGAGGAGGTCGAGACGCTCACCGACCACGCGATGGGGGAGATCTTCGGCGAGGTCACCGCGTACGAGACGACGCTCGACCCGGCGTTTGTCGCCGACGTCCGCGAGCACGTGCGCGAGCACTACCTGGCCGCGCTCGACGCTCTCGAGCTCGGCCGGGAGGTGACCCGCGAGGACCTGCTGTTCGTCCGCAAGCACGCCGCCCAGCGTGTGGGGCAGGTGTCGGTCGCCGACTTCATCCACGCCTTCCAAGTCGGTCAGCACGTGTTGCTCGACCGGGCGATCGGTCTCGCGACCGACGACGCCTCGCGCCGGGCGGTGCTATCGCTGATCACGCTGATCCCAAGGTATTTCGACGTGGCGATCGCGCACGCTGCCGACGTCTACCTCGAGGCCGAGGAGCTGCTCGCGTCAACCGGCGAGCGGCTTCGCAGGGACCTGCTGGAGGACCTGCTGGCGGGCAAGCTGCCGCCCCCCGGCCCGCGACTGGACGCGGCGCGGGCCGCGGGGCTCGATCTCCGCTCGGGATGCCTCGTGATCGCCGCGCTCCCGACCGAGTCGCTCTCCGATCCGCACGCGCTCCGAGCCGCCGCGATGGCGATCGCGCGGGCTCCACGCCATCCCGTGCCGCCGCTGACGGTCGTCCGCCATGACGAGATCGTCGTCGTCGCGCCGCAACCGGGGGGCGACGCCCGCGCGCTGGCGGGCCGGCTCGCCGACACGCAGGCGCGGCTGGCGGGTCGGCAGGTCCCGCTGGCGATCGGACTGAGCACGCCGTACGAGGGGCTCGCGCGGGTCGCGGACGCCTACCGCGAGGCTGTCTCCGCACGCGATCGGCTGCTGCCGAAGCCGGGTGTCGTGGCGCTTCCCGCGATGTCGATCTTCGACTACCTGACGATGCAGGGCGACGGAACTGCCCGGCGGATGGTGCCGCCGGCGATCGAGCGGTTCGTTGCCGAGGATCTGGCGAGCGGCCGCGTGCTGCTGGAGACGCTGCGCGCGTACGCCGAGTCCGATCTCAGCGCGAAGCGCGCGGCCGAGCGGCTGCACATCCACGTCAACACCGCCCACTACCGGCTCGCTAGGATCGCTGAACGCACGGGCTGTGATCTGCGCCGCATCGGGGACGTGATCGAGCTGATGATCGCCGCGCGGCTGGCGTCCGAGCCCGACACGCCCGGCGCTTACTAGTGGGAAGGTTCCCCGGCCCCTCCGCGTCTTCAGGACCGGGCGAACGAAACCGGAGGTTCAAAGTGAAACGAATGATGATCGCGATGCTCGCGGTGGCCTCAGTCGCCGCCGCCGTCGCCGGGCCGGCAGCAGCCCGAACGAGCCCGACAACCCTGAAGCTGAAGAAGACGAGCGTGGGCACGATCCTCGTGAACGGACGCGGATTCACGCTCTACACGTTCACCAAGGACGGGCGCAACCGCGACAAGTGCGCGGGCATCGGCGGCTGCCTCTCCATCTGGCCGCTCGTCAATGGGAGCGCGCGCCCGATCCTCGGACCGGGCGTGAAGCGCTCGCTGGTCGGGACGACCACGGTGGGGGGCAAGAAGCAGCTGACCTACGGAGGTCATCCGCTCTACACATACGTGGCCGACAGCGGCCCGGGCCAGACCTTCTACGTGAACACCCTCCAGTTCGGCGGACGCTGGCCGGCGGTCAGCGCCTCGGGCCAGGAGGTGAAGTAGGTCGACGGGCGGGCCCGGGTGGGTCCGGGGGCGGGCGCCGCGGCGGCGGACGCCCCCGGAGCGCCCCGTCGACGGCGTCCAGGCCCCGCGCGAGCGCGTCGGCTTCGCGGGGCGGGACGTCCGACACGAGTGAGCTGAGCTGCGTGCGGAGCAGGCGCTCGGCCGACCGGAGCACTCGCGCGCCCGCCGCCGACAGCGCGAGCGTGTGACGGCGGCGGTCGGCGGCGGCAGGAGATCGCTCGATCAATCCCGCGGCGTCGAGGGCGGCGACCAGCTGCGACACCGCCGGGCCGGAGACGCCGGCCCGCCGCGCGAGCTCGGCGCCGCCCGTGCCCTCTTCCGCGATCGCTCGGAGCGCCAGGTACTGCGCGAGCGTGAGTGGCGGGTCGTGGCCCGCCAGCAGCCGCTCGATCCAGCGCGTGAGGGCGGGCGCGACCGAAACGAGCGCGTCGATCGGACTCGCGCTCGCGCGAGGGCGAGCGCGGTCGGTTTCGGGTCGCCGGGCGGTGGGCATTAGATAAGTAGACTTAACTGTTAACCGTGCCTACCTACCTCGCAATACTCCCATGACGACCGTGATCGAGCAATTCGGTGTGCTCGGCGTGTTCCTGTTGATGATCCCGGAGAGCGCGTGCATTCCGATTCCGAGCGAGGTGACCTTGCTGTTCGCC
Organism: uncultured Solirubrobacterales bacterium; assembly: GCA_963788565.1. Taxonomy (GTDB): domain Bacteria; phylum Actinomycetota; class Thermoleophilia; order Solirubrobacterales; family Solirubrobacteraceae; genus Palsa-465. Next base: position 257,470 of record CAWBHJ010000011.1, read on the forward strand.
GGGTACGCGGTCGCGCAGGGGTGGATGAGCCTGCCGCTGGCGGTGGTGGGCGCGACCGCCGGCAACCTCGTCGGCTCGCTGATCGCATACGGCCTCGGTGCGAGCGGACTGCCGCGGCGGATCCCGGTGGCCGGGCGGGTGCTCACGCGCTGGGAGGCGCTGCTCGACAGGCACGGCACCAGGGCGGTGTTCGTCGCGCGGCTGCTGCCGCTGGCGCGGACCTTCGTGTCGTTGCCGGCGGGCGCCAGGCGTATCGCCTTCGGCCGGTTCGTAGCGTTCACGGCCGCCGGGTGCGCGCTGTGGGCGCTCGCGTTCGTGCTACTGGGCATGGTCGCCGGGAGTGCCTGGGGCGCGATCGACTCGGTGCTCGGCCGCGTCTTGGTTGTTGCGGGCCTCGCGGTCATCGCCGCCTCGCTCGCGCGGCGCGAACGTTAGGTTTCGTGCGGTGCACCCGACGGCGGCGCGTCTAGCTCAGAGACTCGGCCAGCGAGGTCTGCAGATCGACGTGCGGACGCTCGACGATTCGGCCCGGACGGCGGCGATGGCGGCCGCGGCGCTCGATGTCGAGGTCGGCCAGATCGTCAAGTCGCTGGTGTTCCTGCGCGACGACGAGCCGGTGCTCGTCCTATGCGCCGGCGACCGCCGGGTGGATGCGGCGCGGCTGGCGCTCGTCCCGGCACCGGCCGACCGGGTTCGCGCGGTCACGGGGTTCTCGATCGGCGGCGTTCCGCCGCTCGGGCACGACGTCGAGCTGCCGACGACGATCGACGAGTCGCTCCGGCGGTTCGAGATCGTGTGGGCCGCGGCGGGCACCCCGCACGACGTGTTCGCCGTCGGCACCGAGGAGCTGATCGGCGCGATCCCGTCGGCTGAGGTGGGCGTGGTCAGCTGACTGACCAACCCGGTTGCCGACCGTGTGCGCTTCGGGGTAGGCTCGCCCTGTTGGGAGGCGTCCTCGGCTTTGGGGGTTCTACCGTGGGGATTTTGAAGTGTGGGTTGAAGAGGGGTACGGCGATGCCTATCGCCGGCTTGGTGGTGCTCGCGGTGCTCGCCTCGAGCGCGCTCGCGGCCGCGCCGAAGCCCACCACCCCGATCCGACCCCCGGTCACCCCGGTCGGCACGCTCGTTCAGCCGAAGGGCGCGAACGGCTGCCTGGTCGATGTCTCCTCCGCCCGCCACGATTGCACACACGTCCGCGCGCTGTTGGGCCCAGGCCCGATCATTGGCTCCGAGGCGATCGCGGTCAGCCCGGATGGCAAGAACGTCTACGTCGCGTCCTCGACCAGCGACGCGATCGCCGTGTTCCAGCGAAATCCCGCCACCGGGAAGCTGACTCAGGCCGCCGGGTCCGCCGGCTGCATCGCCGCCGGGGGCGCCAACGGGTGTGCACCCGGCTTGGCACTCGACGGCCCGAACTCCGTGGCCGTCAGCGCGGACGGGGAGAACGTCTACGCGACCTCCTTCCGGAGCAGTTCGATCGCGATCTTCCAGCGCAACCCTTCGACGGGCGCGCTCACGCAGACGACGGATGGCTTCGGGTGCCTCGCCGCCGCGGCGATCCCCGGCTGCCAAACCGCCCGAGGCCTCGTCGGAGCGGATGTCGTCGCGGTTAGCCCCGACGGTCGCGACGTCTACGCGGGGTCATTCGTAGGTAACACCGTCGCCGCCTTCGCGCGCTACAACGGCGGCGCGCTCCAGCAACTGTTCGGCACCGGCGGATGCATCTCCCAGGGCGGCACGGGCGGCTGCGCGAGCGCGATCGCGATGACGAACGTCGAGGGCCTCGCGGTCAGCGGCGACGGCGACAACGTCTACGCCGCGGCTCCGGGGAGCAATGCGGTCGACGTGCTCGCGCGCGATCCCTCGACGGGCGAGCTGACGCAGCTGACCGGCGGAGCCGGCTGCTTCACCAACACCCCGATCACCGGCTGCACCCAGGGCCGGTGGCTGGGAGGAGCCGACGCGGTCGCGATCAGCCCGGATGACAAGAGCGTGTACATCACCGCCTTGTTCACGAACAGCGTCGCCAACTTCAGCCGCACCCCCTCGACCGGACAACTCGCTCAGGCCAGCGGAACGACGGGTTGCGCGATCTACGTGCTGGCGGTCGCCTGCACGCTCGGGAGAACTCTGATCGGTGCGGAGGGCTCGGCGGTCTCTCCCGACGGAGCCAACGTCTACGTGGCGTCGTTCGTACCCGGATCGATCGACGTGTTCGACCGTGACGCTTCGACATCGGGGCTGATGGAGAAGCCGCGCAAGCCGGGCTGCCTGATCGACCCGCGGTTCAACTGCGTCCACGCCCAGGCGATGCGCGGAGCCAGCTCCGTGGCCGTCAGCCCCGACGGCAAGAACGTATACGTGGCGGCGTTCAACAGCAACGCGGTCACGGAGTTCAAGCGGATAACCAAGCGATAGCGACAGGACCAGCGCCATATGACAGACAGCGAGAAGCCAAACCCCGAGGGCGAGGACAGCGGCGACGGAATCACCCGCGGCGATCTGCTGAAGGCGGCGGCGGCCGGGACGGGAGCCGTGCTGCTCGGGGCCAGTGGCGCCGCCGCACGCACCCGCGTCGGCCCGTACCCGGCCGCCGCGGCCGACAACCCGATCAAGGGCATGAACGTGCTCGTCTTCGTGACCGACCAGCAGCGGGCGATCCAGCACTTCCCGAGGGGTTGGACGAAGCGCAACATGCCCGGGCTCGATCGCCTGCAACGACACGGCGTGACGTTTGACAACGCGTGCACCAATGCGTGCATGTGCTCCCCCGCACGCTCGACCTTCCTGACCGGGTACTTCCCGGCCCAGCACGGCGTCAAGTACACGCTCGAGAGCAGTATGCCGGCGTCGCAGTATCCACAGGTCGAGCTCAACACCGATTTCAAGAATCTCGGCACGGTGACGGAGGCGGCCGGGTACACGCCGGTCTACAAAGGCAAGTTCCACTGTGTCAAGCCGGCGAACGGCTCCACCTGGCAGCCCTCGGACGTCAACCAGTACGGATTCACGCGGTGGGACCCACCGGACGCCGGCGCCAACCAGTCGACTCCGGAGGAGGGCGGCGGCTACTACGACAACGACGGCCGGTTCATCAACTCTCAGGGCACGCCCGCGGCAGGTACCGAGGGGGCGCTCCAATATCTTCAAGGTGCGGCGGCTCAGCAGCAGCCGTTCTTCATGGTGGTCTCGCTGGTCAACCCGCACGACGTGCTGTCGTATCCCAAGAACTTCACCGCCAACGGCTACGACGACTCGTGGCTGCTGGGCGACATCGGCCTCCCGGCGACCGTCAACGAGGATCTGTCGACCAAGCCGACCGTGCAGAAGCAGTTCTTGCGCCTGTTCACCGCCAGCGGCCCGATCCCGACCCCGCAGATGAAGCGCAACTACCTGAACTTCTACGGCAACCTGATGCGCTCATCGGATGCGTACCTGATGAAGATCCTCGACACGCTCGTGTCAAACGGCATGTTCGAGAACACGCTCGTGATCGCCACCGTCGGACCACGGCGAGATGGGGACCGCCCACGGCGGCATGCGGCAGAAGAACTTCAACTTCTACGAGGAGACGGTCCGAGTCCCGCTCGTCTACTCGAACCCCCGCCTGTTCCCGCGGGGCCGGACCGACCACTCGCTCGTCTCCCACGTCGACTTCCTGCCGACGCTGGCCAGCCTGGTAGGAGCGCCGTCCAGTGCGCGCAGCTCGTGGCAAGGGGTCGACTACTCGGCCACGATCCTCGGGCGCGGCCCGAAGCCACCGCAGGACTACACCGTGTTCACCTACGACGACTACCAGTCGGGCCAGCCGAGCGGTCCCTACCCGACGCCGCCCAACCACGTCGTCAGCATCCGCGAGCACCGGTACAAGCTCGCGCGCTACTACGACGTCAACGGCAACGTGCCCGATCAGTGGGAGATGTACGACCGGCTGACCGACCCGATCGAGCGCGTCAACATCGCCTACCCGGGGCACAAGCGCACGCCCACGCAGCAGCGCGAATACGACCGCCTCCGCGTCAAGCTCGAGCAGGTGCAGAAGACGCGGCTGCAGCCGCTCTAAGCGTCCTGCGCCGGCGCGTTCACCACGCAGCGGAACCCGATGTGTGAAGTCGAGGTGTCGATCGCTTCGGCCTGGCGGGCCGCCGGCCGGTAGCGCAGGCAGTAGTTCGGGGCGCAGAGATGGGAGCCGCCCTTGATCGTGCGAAACGGGATCTGCCCCGGTCCGGCGTTCTGATCGGGCGAGCTCACGCGCGGGTTGCGCGGCACACAGCAGGGCTTGGTCGGGTCGGCGGGATGACCCGGGGTGAAGAAGTCGGCGGTCCACTCCCAGACGTTGCCGGTCATGTCGTATAGGCCGTAGCCGTTGGCCGGGAACCGCTTCACTGGCGAGGTGCCCACATAGCCATCGGTCTCGAGGTTCTGCCAGGGGAACTCGCCCTGCCAGGTGTTGGCCATCATCCGCCCGCGCGGGGCGGGCTCGTCGCCCCAGCTGAACACAGCCCGCTCGAGCCCTCCGCGGGCGGCGTACTCCCACTGCGCTTCGGTCGGCAGCTCCTTACCGGCCCATTTCGCGTACGCCTCGGCGTCGACCGTCGCGACGTGTACGACCGGATGAAGCTCGCGCCCGCCGACGTTGCTGTCGGGGCCCTCGGGCCGGCGCCAGAACGCTCCCGGCGTCCACGCCCACCAGTTGCGTGGATCCCGCAGATCGACGGGACCGGAGGTCCCCTGGAACACCAGCGAGCCCGGCACGAGCAGCTCTGGGTCGGCGTCCGGATAGTCGTCCGGCTCCGGCGCGCGCTCGGCCCACGTCACGTAGCCCGTCTCCTTCGTGAACCGTCGAAACGCTGCGACGGTCACCGGATGCTCGTCGATCCAGAAGCCGTCAAGCTCGACCGGGTGAACCGGCGCCTCCTCGGGGTAAAAGCCCTCCGCGCCCATCTCGAAGGCACCCGGTCCAATCCACCGCATTCCCTTTGCGCGCGTTTCGTCGACGGCTGCCATGCCCGCATTAAACGGCAACCCGCGCGCGCGGTTTTATCTGCGCGAACGCCGCGCCTTACCCGGCCTTGACGGCGGAGCGGTTTGCTGGCCTCGATGTCCAGAGGCGCAACGTTCGGGGTCACGGCGCTCGCGGCCGTGGCAGTCACAGCATGCGGCGGCTCGTCGAAGCCGACGCGCACCGAGACGGCCCATCATTCGGCGGCGCACGCCGTCGCGACCGTGAAGGCGCCGCCGCCGCCGCTGCAGCAACTTCTGCCTCGCGTCAAGGGCGCCAAGCCCTCGGAGAACGCGAGTGTGACCGCGGGGACCTCAGTAGAACTGATCGTGCGTGTCCCGGCGGCCGACGCATCGAAATCGCTGACGGTGTCGATCGAACGGACCGGCTCGACCACATTCGCGGCCACCTCTGCGGTCCTCGGGACCCCGCTGAAGCAGTCGGGCGTGATCCAGGTCTCGGGTGCGAATGCGCAGATCAGCGCGATGACCTGGAAGTGCGCGTTCCCGTCCAGCACGTTCTGTCCGGTTCACGTCGCCAGCTCCTCGCCGTCCCTCGTGCGGCTGAATCTTCCCCACCACCAGGGTGCCGTGAAGCTGACGATCGCGCTCGACCGGCCCGGCGCCGCGAAGCATTCGAAGGCGCCGATCCAGCTCGGACCCCCCGCTCCCGGCAGCCCGGTTCAGGCGACGCTGAAGCTCTCGGCAAGCGGTTCGGGAAGCGGCGGCAAGGCCGCGTCCACGCCGGCCGGCGGCGGCTCTGTTACCGCCGCGCCGGGCTCCGTGATCCGGGTGGCGGTCAGGCTCGCGCCGGGAAGTCCCGCTCAGGGAACGCTCCGAATCGCGATTCCGCGCACCTCCGGCCCGTCGATCGAGGTCCAGGCCGGCGGAACTGCCTCGAGCCCGTCGAGCACCGCGACCGTCTCCTCGTCGGCGGGGGCGATCCGCGTCAGCCGCGTGGTGTGGCGCTGCGAGCTCCCGCCGGCGACGTTCTGCCCGTTCTCGTCGGTGCATGCGACCGCCAGCGGAATCGCGCTGATGCTGCCGACGCCGCGCGTCCCGGTGGTGCTGTCGCTGACGACCGAGAAGGGCTGAACGGAACATGCGCGCGGTTTTTGCGTAGGCGGCCAGCCGGGTAGCGGGCACCATGGCCCCAACGAAAAGGAGCGACTAATGCTCACGCTCTCGCAGTCCGCAGTCGAGGCGGTCGACAGCCTGCTCCAGACCCCGGAGATCCCCGATGACGCCGGGCTTCGCATCTGTCCCGCCGGCGACTCTCAGCTGACCGTGGAGATCGCTACCGAGCCGGCGCCCGGCGATCAGGTGATTGAGGAAGGTGGGGCCCGGGTGTTCGTCGACTCCGACGCGGCTCCACTGCTCGAGCACGCCGAGCTCGACGCGCGAATTGAGGGCGATCAGATCGCCTTCGGCCTGACACCGACGGGCGAAAGCAACGGCGCGGCGCCGGGCGTCTAGACGAGCGGCGGCCGGCGCAACCCCCTCGGCCGCCGCGGCGAGGGAAGGTACGCCGGCCAGGCGGAGGCTTTCGGCCGAAAGCTTCGCGAAGTGCTCAACGGCGAGCGCTGAGCAAGGCTTCGAGCGGCCTCGTGTTCAGCACGTCGGCCGCCGTGACCCACCCGCGGCGCGCGGTGGCGACCGAGAGGCCGATGTTGTCGAGGCCTGCCGGTGAGTGCGCATCGGTGGAGCAGACGATCGTTACGCCGGCTCGGAGCGCCTCGCGAACGTGTTCGCCGCTGAGGTCGAGCCGGGCTGGCAGGCCGTTGACCTCGACCGCGACCCCCTGCGCTCGAGCCAGCTCGAAGACCCGCTCGAGGTCCAGCGCGTTCTCCGGCCGACGGTTGATCAACCGACCGGTGGGATGGCTGAGACAGCGGACCGCGGGATGGTGCAGAGCCTCCTCGACCCGCTTGGTCAGCTCCGCTCGCGGCGTCCGCTGGCCACCGTGAACGCTCGCCTGGACCCACTCGAGCTCGGCGAGGACGTCGTCGGGGAGATCGAGACGTCCGTCGGGGAGGATGTCGCATTCGATTCCTCGCAGCACCCTGAACGGCGCCAGCTCCGCGTTCGCCGCGGCGATCTCCTCGCCCTGTCGGCGGACCTCGTCGCCGGTGAGCCCCCGGACCGCCCCCACCGCTGGCGTGTGGTCGCAGATCGCCAGATAGTCGTACCCGCGCGCGAGCGCGGCCCGAGCCATCTCCGCCACGCTCGCGCGTCCATCCGACCACGTCGTGTGGCAGTGGAGGTCTCCACGGATCTGTCCGACCTCGACCAGCGGTGGCGGCTCGCCACGGAACGGCGCCTCGCGGAGCTCCGGCGGGCACCAGGGCACGCCGAGCGCCGCATACACCGCCTCCTCGGTCGGCCCGTCGGGGAGCGGCTCGAGCGCCGCGACATACTCGGGTGACCCCGTCGCACGGATCAAGGAGGTTCCGAACGCGTCGGGCTCGGAGACGGTCAGCTCGACGGGGACGCCGTCGACCGTGACCCCGACCGCGTGCCGCTCGCCCTTCTCCATCACCGCCACGATCTGGGGCAGCGCCGCGAACCGGCCGAGCGCGTCGTCGGGGCGTGACGCCGCCACGACGACCGCGAGCCGGTGGCATGAGTCACACGACCGCCGCGGGTCGCCGGCCGGCTCGGCGCCGAGCGCGCGGGCGATGCCGGCGACCAGCTCCCAGGCACGGTTGAGCCACAGCCCCCGTGGCGAGCGGGCCTCGGTCTCGCGGGCAAGCGCCGCGACGATCTGCGCCTCGATCTTGGGGCCGATGCCGGGCACGTCGCGCAGCCGGCCGGCGGCAGCGGCCTCGCGCAGCTCGTCCGCCGACCGGACGTCGAGCGCCCGGGCGATGTCGATCGCGCGCTGGGCGCTGAGCCCCAGGTAGCGGCCGAGGCCGACGAGGTCGGGGACGAGCTCGCGCTCGAGCTCGGCGAGCTCCTCGAAATTTCCAGTGGAGACGAGCTCGCGCAGCCGAGCCTCGATCCCGGAGCCGATTCCGCGAAGTTCCCGGCCTCGCCCGGCGGCGACGAGCTCGGCGACCGGCGCCGCGGTGTGGCGGACCGTCTCGGCCGCCCGCCGGTAGGCGCGGATCGTGTATTGGTTGGCGTCGCCTAGCTCCAGCACCGCCGCGAAGGCGTCGAGGCGGTCTGCGATGTCGGCGTTATCCACAGCCGCGGTCCAGAATACGTCGATCAGCACGCCCGCAATCGACGAACTCGGTATCGGCACGCTCGTGTCCGTCAACGTCGGCATGCCCAAGGACGTGCCGTGGCAGGGCAGGACCGTCTTCACCGGCGTCTTCAAGGACCCCGTGTCGGGTCCGTGTCGAGTCCGTAGGCTCAACCTCGACGGCGACGGACAGGGGGATCTGGCCGGGCACGGCGGCGAGCAGCGCGCCGTGTTCGTCTACCAGCTCGACTCGTACAGGTACTGGCAACGCGAGCTCGGACGCAACGACCTCGTGATGGGAAATTTCGGCGAGAACTTCACCGTCGACGGGCTGGGCGACGACGAGGTCTGCATCGGGGACCGTTACCGGATCGGCACCGCGACCTTCGAGGTGACGCAGCCCCGCGTCACCTGCTACCGCGTCGGAATCCGGATGAACGATCCGCAGATTCCTGCGCTGCTCGTCGCCCGCCACCGCCCGGGCTTCTACTTCCGCGTGCTCGAGGAGGGCGAGGTACAGGCCGGCGACGAGATCGTCAAGCTCGCCTCGGGAGCCGAGCGGATGACCGTCGCGGAGACCGATGGGCTTCTGTACCTGCCCGGACACACGCGCCAGCGGCTGCTCCGGGCGCTGCGGATCCCCGCGCTGAGCCCGGGTTGGCAGGACTCGTTTCGGGCACTGCTCGACGAAGGACCGGGCGGCGGCAACGCCGGGCTCGCAGTGACGAGCCCGCCTCCAGCGTGGGCCGGATTCCGACAGCTGACGGTGACCGCGATCACGCACGAGAGCGAATCCGTAATCTCGATCCGCCTCGAGGACCCCGGTAGCGCGCCGCTCCCGGCCGCCCGACCCGGCCAGTTCCTGACTGTGCGCATCGCGCCCGACGGACAGCAGCGGCCGTTGCTGCGCAACTACTCGCTGTCCGGACCCCCAGACGCCGGCTACTACCGGATCAGCGTCAAACGCGAACCCGACGGCGTCGCGAGCGGGTATCTCCACACGCGCCTGGCGGTCGGAGACCGGCTTGAGATCGCGGCGCCGCGCGGCACCTTCATCCTCGACGGGACGCCGGCGCCCGTGCTGCTGGTCAGCGCCGGGATCGGCGCAACGCCCGTGCTCGCGATGCTGCAGTCGCTCGCCGAAGCACACTCCGAGCGCCAGATCTGGTGGCTACACGCGGCGCGCAGCCGCCGCGAGCACTCGTTCGCGCTCGAGGCACGGACGCTGCTGGCTTCGCTCCCGGACGTCCGCGTGCACGTCTACTACAGCCAACCCGGCTCCGACGACCTCGCGGGCCGCGACTTCGACAGCTCGGGCCGGATCACGGGAGCTGCGCTCGCCGAGCTCGACCCGCCGCGCGATGCCGAGGCCTACGTGTGCGGGCCCGCCGCGTTCATGGAGGACGTCACCGCGGGCCTGGCCGCGCTTGGGCTCGGCGCCGCGCGGATCCACACCGAGCCGTTCGGGGCCGCCTCGGGTTTGACGCCGGGGATCGCGGCGGCACCGGCGCGCACGCCGCACCCCCCGGGCGGGGCACCCGGGGACGGGCCGACGATCGAATTCGCGCGGAGCAACCTCGCGGTCCCGTGGAGCAGCGACTACGGCAGCCTGCTCGAGCTCGCGGAGGCATGCGACGTGCCCGTCCGCTGGTCGTGCCGCACCGGCGTCTGCCACACGTGCGAGACGACGCTGATCGCCGGCGATCTCGGCTACAGCCCGGACCCGGTCGAGCCCCCGGCCGACGGCAGCGCCCTGATCTGCTGCTCGCAGCCGCGCGACGACCTCGTGCTCGATCTTTGACTCAAGAAGCCGCGCCGCGTACGGCGCCGGGCGTTTCAAGTAGATCAATAGATTTAGATGTGTTGACCTGCAAGGATGAAAGCCCGTTCTCGGATCCGCACGCGGCGCGCTCCGGCGCGCCACGTGCCTGCAACCCACAGGAGGCAACGAAATGAGCCTGCCGAACGGAGACCACTCGCATACCGGCCCCGGCTACGCCTCGCCGGAGGTTGCCCGCGAGCAGCCGCCCGAGCAGTTTGTCTACGTCGCCGCGCTCTACGAGGGCACCGGCATCGATCGCCCCGACTTCATCGCGGTCGTCGACGTCGACCCCAGCTCGGCGAAATACGGCGAGATCGTGCACCGCACCGAGATGCCGAACGTCGGCGACGAGTTGCACCACTTCGGCTGGAACGCGTGCTCGTCGGCGTGCCACTCGGAGCTCCAGCGCGACACGCTGATCGTTCCCGGCATGCGCTCCTCACGGATCCACATCCTCGATGTCTCCGACCCGCGTGCCCCCCGGATCAAGCACGTGATCGAGGGTGAGGAGATCAAGGAGAAGACCGGCTTCAGCACCCCGCACACGGTCCACTGCATGCCCGGGGACATCGTCACGATCTCGATGCTCGGCGACGCGGACGGGAATCTCCCGGGCGGATTCGCGATCCTTGACGCGCGCGATTTCTCGATCGCGGGACGGTGGGATCGCGAGAAGAACGGCCAGGAGTTCATGTACGACTTCTGGTACCAGCCGCGGCAGAACACGCTTGTGTCAAGCGAATGGGGGGCGCCGAACACGTTCCTGGATGGCTTCAACCCGGCGGACGTCGCGGAGGGCAAGTACGGGCGCCGACTGCACTTCTGGGACCTCGAGCGCCACGCGGTGGTGGAGACGCTCGACCTCGGCGACGGAGGGCTGATTCCGCTCGAGATCCGCTGGCAGCACGACCCCGACTCTGCTCAGGGGTTCGTCGGCGCGACGCTCTCGAGCAACATCATCCGCTTCGGCCGCGACAACGGCAGCTGGGCGGCCGGCACGGTGATCGACGTCCCCAACGAGGAGCTCGAGGGCTGGCCGCTCGAGGGAGGCGTTCCCGGCTTGATCACGGACCTGGTGCTCTCACTCGACGACCGCGAGCTGTTCTTCTCGAACTGGCTGCACGGCGACCTGCGCCACTACGACGTCTCGGACCCGAGCAATCCGGTGCTGCGCTCGCAGGTCTATCTCGGTGGGCTGCTCGGCCGCGACGGCGGCCACCCGAAGGCGCCGGGGCCGCTGAACGGCGGGCCGCAGATGCTTCAGAACTCGCTCGACGGCGACCGGGTCTACGTCTCGAACTCGCTGTTCTCGACCTGGGACAACCAGTTCTATCCCGAGATCAAGGGCTGGCTGACCAAGCTCGACCGGCAGCCGGACGGAACGTACGCGCTCGACCCCGACTTCTTCGTCGACTTCCACGAGCAGGCGGATGGCGCGCGACCGCACGAGATCCATCTACCCGGCGGCGACTGCACCACCGAGATCTTCCAGTAGCCCGTGAGCCCGCACGCGCTCGCGCGGTAGGGTCGCTTCCATGCTCGCCTGTATGGCGCCGATGGTTCTGATCGCCGCTTGGCTCGGCGGCGCGCCGCATGCGGTCTTCGGCCGCTACCTGCAGTCGCTCGGCTCCTCCGCGCTGGACGACCAGCGTCTCGCGGCGATGATCATGGTGGCCGGCGGGCTTCCGGCGTTCGCGATTCCCGTACTGCGCCGCCTGGGGCTGCCGCAGCGTCAGCCGTTGCGGCCGATTCAGTCTCGACGGGCCGCCGCGTAGCGCGCGCTCGCGCAGCCGGTCCACGATGACCGCGAAACGGATACAAGGCTCCGCTAGCCGCTGCCGCGGAGAAGAGTGTCCGGTTGTGCGTGCGTTCGGCTAGTGCGCGCTCGCGGGTGCGACCCCGTCGAGCACCAGCGCGAGCGACCGGCTCGCGGCCGCCGCACGAGCCGCGGGACCCTCCGCCTTGGCGACGGCGCCCCGGACCATCGAGAGCACCATGAAGACATCATCGATCGTCAGATCGCGTCGCAGTCTGCCGGCGGCCTTCGCGGTGCAGAGCGGGCCCTTGATCAATTCCTCAAGCCGGTGCCGGCACTCCTCGAGCTTCGAGCCGAGGCATACGTCCTCGCGCACCAGCTCGCTCAGCGCCTGCGTGTAGGCGCTGGATTCGGCGGTGTGCCGCAACAGGACGAAGAACGCATCGGGATCGTCCGCGTGCTCGCGGGCGAGTTGCTCGATCCGCGCGAGCTTCTCGTCCAGCAGCGCCGCCGCGAGGTCTCGCCGGTCGGGGAAGTTGCGGTATAGCGTCGCCTGTCCCACGCCGGCCCGGCGGGCGACCTCGTACATCGGCACGTCGGCAGACTCGGCGAACAGCTCGCGCGCAGCGACGAGGATTGCGTCGCGGTTTCGCTGCGCATCCTTACGCCTGGGGGCGTCCGCCGTCGTCGCCATTTCACCGAGTCTAGTACCGGACTACATTGTCCGCAAGGGGCCGCGGATCGAGCGAATCGCCTGGAAGGTGCGCGAAATGGACAAGATTCTCCGATTTCGGTATAACTTGATAGGACTTTGACCGCCTCGCAGATGTCAGCCTTCCCGCCGAGAAAACCGCAGGCCTCAGCCGGATCGCGCCGGCGCGCCGAGCGCCAGTACCTGGCGGTTGTGGCCGCGGAAGCCCGGCGGCTCGGCCGTCAGCTGCGCCAGCCCGGCTCCGCGCGCACGAGCAGAGTCGCACGGACCGAATCGCCGGAGGCATCGCGATGAGACAGGGGCCGCTCGCCGGCCGGTATCCCGCCGCCGCGGCGATGGTGATGTTCGCGCTGATCCCGTACCTCGCGCTGTCCGCCGCGTTGGGTCCGATCACGCCGTTCATCGAGAGCGACCTCCACATGAGCACGCAGACGATGAGCCTGGCGCTGGGCATGGCGAATGCTGCCTACGCGGTCGGCACCGTGCTGGCCGTGCAATTCAGCCAGCTGCTGCACCAGCGGCGGATGATGGTCCTCTACGTCGTCCTGCTCGTGATTGGCTCGGTGCTCGCGGCGTCAGCGCAGAACTCCGCGATGTTCATCGCCGGTCACATCCTCCAGGGCCTTTGTACGAGCCTCCTGTTGATCGCCGCCGTGCCGCCGCTGGCGCTCGGCTTCGGCGCGGCCAAGCTGCGCTCGACCGCCGTGATCATGAGCATGTGCATCTTCGGCGCGGTCGCGCTCGGGCCGACGATCGGTGGGATTCAGGCGAGCGCGCATGCCTGGCGGCCACTGTTCTGGGTGATCGCAGCGATCTCGGTCGGCGCGCTCTTGCTGTCGTTGCTGACGTTCGAAGACTCGCCGCCGGCCGACCCGACCGCGCCCCGGGCCCCCGGTGTGATCGCCCTCGCCGCGGCGGGCTCGGTCCTCGCGTTCTACGGAGCGTCGGAGCTGACCACGCATAAGTTCCTCAGCCTCCAGACGGTCGTGCCGCTGATCGTCGGGCTGGCGCTGATCGTCGTGTTGATCGTCAACCAGTTTCGCTCCAAGCGGCCGCTGCTCACACTCCGCGGGATGCTGACGAGCACGATCCCGGTGGCCGGAATCACGCTGGGTCTGTTCGCCGCCGCCGCCTCCGTGTCGGCCAGCGCGCTGACCGCCGACCTGCTCGTCGGCCACTACAGCCCGGTTCACATCGGGCTCCTCTACCTGCCCGAGCTCGGCGGCGCAGTGCTGACCGCGATCGCGCTCGGCATCGTCATCAACAAGCGCGCGATGCAGTACCTGCCGCTCGTCGGGATGGCATTCCTGGCCGCGGGAATCGCCGTCTTCCTGATCGAGCTCCCGCCCACTCAGGCGACCACGCTGATCGGATCCGGGCTGACGGGTATCGGCCTCGGCGCGACGGTCGCGCCGGCGCTGTTCGCCGCGGGCTTCTCGTTGCCGGCCGCGAGCCTGCAGCGGGTGTTCGCGATCGTCGAGCTGCTCCGCGCCGTCGCCGCGTTCATGATCGCTCCCGTGTTCGTCCACTTCGCGGTGACGGTGGGCGGCAATCCCACGACCGGGACCCGGATCGCGCTGTGGATCGGCCTCGGGATGGCGGTTGGCGGCGCGGCGCTCGCGGTCGGGATCTATCTGCTCGGCGGGGCGCGCCCGCAGAAGCCGAACCTGGATCGATTCATGGCCGGCGAGGCTTCCGCCTGGTATTCGCCGCCGCTGCTGGCGGCGGTCCGTAGCCGCAGGACCAGCACGAAGTTCGCCGAGGAGCCTGCGTGAGCGCGGACGGCTCCGGCCCGGTTGTGTTCGCGTACGACGGTTCCGAGCTCGCGAAGCTGGCGATCAACGAGGCGGGCGCCCTGCTCGAGCCCGGGCTGCAAGCCGTGGTGCTGACGGCATGGCAGCCGTTCGAGGTTGGGTTCGTTCCCGCGGCCGGGCTGCAATTCGACGCAGCGGATGCGACCGCGGTTAAGGACGCGGCCTTACGGACCGCCGCGGAGGGAGCATCACTCGCGGATCGCGCGGGCTTTCGCGCGCAGTCCGCGGAGGTCCAAGCGGCGCCCACCTGGAAGGGGATCGTCAAATTCGCCGACGCGCGCGACGCGCGGCTGATAGTGCTCGGCTCCCACGGCCGCAGCGGAATCGCGGGCGCCGTGATTGGGAGCGTCGCGGGTACCGTGTCCTCGCACTGCAAGCGTTCGGTGCTGATCGTGCACCGAGGCTCCTGAGCCCAGGGCTCTAACGGCGCCGGAGGCGCGTCGCGTGCCGGACCGGCGCGCGACGCAGTTGACGCACGAGGCGCACCGGGTGTGTCAGGCGCGCGTCGCGAACCAGATGCTCGGGCGCGAGATTGGCCGGACCATTGCGCGGCGGAGGCGGCGGCGGCGTCTTGGCTGCCGCAACTGCCTTGGGCTGCGCCGAGGACGGGAACGGCGCGCCTACCGCCGCGGCCAGGCCGCTCCACCTAGCCGCGGCGTCTGGCCCGGTCGGATAGATGGAGTAGGTGTCGAGGCCGGCCTGCCCGTACGTGCCCGGGAACGACCACCAGAGGATCAGCTGCGCGTGCGCGTGCAGCAGCACCTCGTTGCGCAGCTGGAGCTGATCGCCGGCAGTCGGATACGTGAGCCTGTCGTAGCACGACTCCGCGGTGTCGCGGTCACTGCACGTGCCGACCGCCTCGCCGTCGTCGGTGTTGTCGCCCCAGGTGAAGGCCTGGAGGATGAACGCCGACTGCTTCCCGGCGGCGTCGGCGGCCTGTTGGGCCTGTGCCACGGCCTGTCCGATCAAATCCCAGGTCGACTGATTGGCGGCGGTGACCGGCGTCAGCGACGCGGTGGTGACGGGGTAGATCTCGGTGCCGATCACGTCCGCGATCCCCTGATAGGTGCTCGACTGCTGCGGGTTGTAGGACCCGATCATCACGGTGTGGACGGGATCTGCGCGCTTGATCTGCGACACGTACCACGCAACGCCGGACTGGTCCCCGGGAGCTAGCATCGAGTCGTCGGCGGCGTAATAGCCGTACGTCCCAGGAAGCTGGGCCAGCCATCCGACCGTGAACGACAGCAGGGCGTCGTTCTCACTGCAGCCACACGCCTGAGCAAACGCCGTGAACGGGTTGGACGAGCCGGTGCTCGTCGCGGGGGTACGCCACCACGTCGGGTTGCTCAGCTCCCACATCACCGACATCCCGAGTGACCCAGCGTCGGCCGCGTACGCGCGAAGTGAGTTCAGCGACTCGGCCCACGCCGGGATCACTACGACCTGCATTCCTCCCTGGCGCATCGCCTGCAGCCGCTCGACGCAGGTCTGCATGTCGGCGTCGAGTGGGCAGTTCTCGAACACGCCCTCGGGGGGAAGCGTCCCCGCCGTCGTGCCTCCAGAAGCGGCCAAAGCCGCCGGCGAGGCGACCGCCCCGACGCTGAGCACGACCACCGACGCCGCCACGACTGCGGCCCAATGTCGCCGCCGCCCATTCAACCGGTGCCCGTGACGCGTCCTAGACGTCTCGCATCCTCCGTGTCGCGTTCCGTGCCGAACGGTCGTCCGGCGCGGACCAGTCCTCAGTCTCGGTCCGATCGGCCGCGCTCATTCGTAGGTTGAGCAATCCCGATCCTAATCAACACATGGACCGCCGCGGGAGGCGTGATGTTGGCTCTGAACCTCGGCCATAAGTGGCGCGTTCTCTGGCGATGGGCGAGCTACAGTCGCTGAGTCGAACCATGAGCGTCGCTTCCTCAGCCTCCCGGCGCGACGAGCTGCGGGCATTTCTGCGCTCGCGGCGGGCGCGATTGTCGCCGGCGGATGTCGGACTCCCGGAAAACGGCGGCCGCCGCCGGACGCCCGGACTCAGGCGCGAGGAGCTCGCCGCGCTCGCGGGGGTCGGCGTCTCCTGGTACACGTGGCTTGAGCAGGGGCGCGATATCAACCCCTCGCCGGAGGTGCTCGACGCGCTCGCCCAAGCGCTCCAGCTCGACCCCGCCGAGCGCCGGACACTGTTCGCGCTCGCGCGGACGGAGCTCCCGCTGGCCGACGACGGGATGGCCGCCGACCCGGAGTCGAGCGGTGCAGACACCGGCCAGCTGATCGCCCTGGTCGACTCGGTGCACCCCAACCCGGCGTACCTGCTCGGCCCGATGACCCGGATCCTTGCCTGGAATCGGGCGGCGTCGGTCGTGCTCGGCTCGCCCGACCATCTACCGCCCGACCGGCGCTATCTCTTGTGGTGGCTGCTGGTCGAGCCGGGGGAGGGCGCGATGACGCCGCAGCGCGAGGCGACCGCTCGCAACACGCTCGCGCGGTTCCGCGCCGAGTACGCTCAGCACGCGGGCGAGCGCGAGTATGAGGAGTTCCTGGCGCGGCTTCGCGAGCACAGCGCGAAATTCCGCGAGTGGTGGAACGAGCACGAGGTGACCGAGACTCAGCGCGGCACCAAGGTGATCGAGCACCCGGCGCTCGGCACGCTCAGCCTGCACCACGCGCAGACGGTGCCGAGCGGCATGCCGAGGCTGCGGATGGCGATCTACGCGCCTGCCGACGACGCAACTCGCGCTGCGCTCGCGACCCTCTGAGCGGTCATCAATCGTGTGACACTGGCACCGGACTGCCGAGCTCGGTGGCGTCCTCGAGCTCGGCAAGGTCATGCTCGTCGAGCTCGACGCCGGCCGCGGCCATGTTCTCCTCGAGGTGCTGGACCGAGCTGGTCCCGGGGATCAGCAGCATCCGCTCGTAACGGGACAGCAGCCAGGCGAGCGCGACCTGCGTGACGGTGGCCCCGCGGCGCTCGGCTACCCCGGCGATCACCGGATCCTGTGCGAGCTGCTTCGGGCCGCCGCTGAACGCGGACCCCAGCGGGAAGTACGGCACGAACGCGATCTCGCGCTCGATGCAGAGCTCGACGACGTCCTCGCCGGCGCGGTTGACGACGCTGTAGGCGTTCTGCACCTCGCCGAGCTCGACCAGCTCGAGCGCGCGGCGCACCACCTCGCGGCCGGCCTCACTGATTCCGATCAGGTCAAGCTTGCCCTCGTTGCGCAGATCCTCGAGCGTGCCGAGTTGTTCGGGGAGCAGGTCGCCGTCGGGTTCCGGGCTCATCAAACGGAGGTTGACGAGGTCCATCCGCTCGACCTGCAGCGAGCGGAGGTTGTCCTCGACACCGCTTCGCAACTCCGCTGGACTCTGAGCGGGCAACCAGCCTCCGCGCTCGTCGCGGCGGCCGCCAACCTTGGTGACGAGCTTCAGGTTCTCGGGATAGGGATGGAGCGCC
Organism: uncultured Solirubrobacterales bacterium; assembly: GCA_963788565.1. Lineage (GTDB taxonomy): Bacteria > Actinomycetota > Thermoleophilia > Solirubrobacterales > Solirubrobacteraceae > Palsa-465. The sequence goes on from CAWBHJ010000011.1 coordinate 275,210, forward strand.
TCACGGATCAGGTCGTTGACGACATCCGGGCCGTAGTACTGGGCGGTATCGATGTGGTCGACGCCGAGCTCGATCGCGCGGCGAAGCACAGCGCGGGCGCCATCGGGATCTCGCGGCGGACCGAACACGCCGGGGCCGGCGAGCTGCATCGCGCCGAAGCCGATGCGGTTGACGGGCTTGTCGCCCATGAAGGATGTGTTGTTCATGCCGACAGCATGCGCCTCGGTGCTCGCCTCGACAAGAAGTCTGGTGATCCTGGGTGCCGTACCACCAGCCTGCGATCCACGTAGCATCGGCTCATGAAGGAGACCGAACGGGCGACGACGCCCGAGGAGATCACCGCACGCGCGCTCGCGAGCTTCGACGGGTGCGAGAACGAGCGGCTACGGACGGTGATGATGGCGCTCGTGCGCCACCTTCACGAGTTCGCGCGCGAGGTGCAGCTGAGTCCCGAGGAGTGGGAGGCCGCGATCGCGATCCTGACGGCAACGGGGCACATCACCGACGAGCACCGTCAGGAATGGATCCTGTGGTCAGACGCGCTCGGTCTGTCGATGCTCGTCGACCTGCTCGAGCACGAGGCGCCACCGGCCGCGACCGAATCGACCGTGCTCGGACCGTTCTACGTCCCCGGCGCGCCGGCCCGCGACTACGGTGCGAGACTCGAGGAGATGCCGGCCGGGGCGTCGGCGTGGGTACACGGTCGGGTGTTCAGCCTCGACGGCACACCGCTCGCCGGCGCTGAGCTCGACGTCTGGCAGAACGGGGACAACGAGCTCTACGCGGTGCAGGATCCCGACGCCCCCGAGGAGCACCTGCGGGGGCGATTCCACACGCGCGATGACGGAACGTACGGGTTCGTCGCCGTCCGCCCGAGCCCCTACCCGATTCCATCCGACGGCCCCGTCGGCCAGATGCTCGCCGCCACCGGCCGCCATCCGTGGCGCCCGGCGCACATCCACCTGATCGTGCGGGCGGCCGGCCACCGGACGGTGACGACTCACCTGTTCGATGGGGCCAGCCGCTATATCGACTCCGACGTCGTGTTCGCGGTCAAGCCGTCGCTGCTGCGCCGGTTCGAGCGCCGCACCGCCGAGGACCCCGACCGTCCCTCAGGGGTCGAGGGCGACTGGTGGTCGCTGCGCAGCGACTTCGTGCTCGTCCCAGGCGACGCGGCGGAGCCGGTGGAGTCCGGACGTTCTGCCTGAGACTGGATTACGCGAGCGACCAGAGGAGCAGCAATGACGTTCACCCAGACAGTCCCCGAGGATCAAGCGGCCGGCGCCACCGCGGAGATGTACGCGACCGACGAGGAGGTGTTCGGGTTTCTGCCGAACTTCACCCGCGCGTTCTCGAGCCGGCCGGCCGTGTACGCCGCCTGGCGACAGCTGAACGGGGCGATCAAGGGCGGCATGGATCTGCGCCGGTATGAGCTCGCGACGGTTGCGGCGGCCCGTCGGCTTGGTTCGAGCTACTGCACGCTCGCGCACGGGTCCGTGCTGCTCGACAAGTTCCTCGATGCCGACTCGGTGAAGGCCGTCGTCGCCGACCATCGGACCGCGGGGTTGAGCGCCGCCGACGTCGCCGTGATGGACCTCGCCGAGAAGGTCGCCGACGACGCGAGCTCGGTTCGGCTCGAGGACATCGAGCGTCTGCGATCGGAAGGACTGTCCGACGAAGAGATCGTCGACGTCGTCCTCGCCGCCGCGGCGCGCTGCTTCTTCAGCAAGACGCTGGACGCACTCGGCGTCGAGCCCGACGCCAAGTACGCCGAGCTCGAGCCCGGGGTGCGCGACGCGCTCACCGTCGGCCGAGCGATAGCGCAGCCCTGACGCTCTACGTAGAGGGCAGTTCCGGCCACCGCTGACCGCCGACCTCGAGCTCGCCGACCTTCAACGATCTGATCTCGACCTCGCCTGCGCTGAGCTTGCGAATCACCGCATTGGCGATCGCGACACGGCCGATCGCGACCGCCCCGACCGCGCACACTGCGAGGGACAGCGGACCCATCGCGGTCGGCCCAATGAGCCTGGCTCCCACGGCCTTTGCCCCGGTGACGCTGGCACCCGTGACGTGTGGGCGCAAGCTCCAGCGCGACGACTTGTTCCTGAGTCTCATGACGGCCTCCTGAGGGGTTGGGGTCCTTCTACATGGATTACCGCGGGCGCGAGCTCAGCCCGCCGGCTCTACGGTCGGCGGATCGACTGTCTGTAGCGGAAGACGTCGTTGGGGTCCCAGCGCGCCTTCACCTGCTGCAGCGCCCGGTAGTTCTGCTTGTAGTACAGCAGTGGCCAGTTCGACAGATCGGTGTCCGGGTAATTGACGAAGCAGCCATCGGTGACGCCGTTCGGGAGCGGCGTGCCGCCCGTTGACGCGTACACCCGGTTGTAGAACCGGCGAATCCACGCCAGGTTGACGGCATCGTCGGCGGGGTCGGTCCAATACGTCTGGTACTGGAGCTTCATGATCGACGAGCGCTGGGCCACCGCGGTCGCGCGTGGCGCGACGGCGTTGATCTGGCAGCCGTAGGAGTCCACCTGCAGAAGCGCCTGCGGGTTGTGGTAGGCAGGATCGGTCAGGGCGGCGTAGATCGCGTCGATCTGCCCGGGCGGAAACGGCTTGATCATGTACGCCGACTTGTACTTGCCTCGCTGGTTCGGACCTGAGGGGTTGAGCGTCTGCGTCGCGTACAGCCAGGGCAGCCGGCGGTGCTCGGCGCCCGGCGCGGGGGCTCCGACGCCACGGCTGATCTGGGCGAGGAACGTGTCGAGAATCGACTGATCGGGTCCCGTGACCTGAGTCACCAGCACGATCTGGCCAGCCGAACGGTGCGTCAGCTTGAGCAACGAGAACAGGCGCGAGTAGCGACTGCCCGGCGCGCTGTTGGCCGCAATGAAGCGCCCGTAGTTCTGGAGCAGCGTGCGGAAGTTCGTCTCGGTCATGGACGCCCAATCCCACGCGACGATGCTCAGCCACACGTCCCGTGGCGGGCTCGGCGGGCGTTTGAACCCGTAGCGTGTGACCACGCCGAAGTTGCCGCCGCCTCCTCCGGTGTGCCCCCACAGGAGGTCGCCCGTGCGGCGATCTCCGCGCCGGGCCGTCACCGCCGAGACCTTCCCCGTCCTGTCGACAACGACGACCTCGAGCGCGCTCAGGTAATCGACGATCAGCCCAAACTCCCGGGACAGCAGGCCGTAGCCGCCTCCGGCGACGTGGCCGCCGATCCCGACCGAGTAGCAGGAGCCTCCCGGCAGCGTCACGCCATAGCGCTTGTAGAGGTCCTCGTACACATTCCACAGCGTGCAGCCGCCCCCGAGCCAGTACGTCCCGTCGGCCGAGCGGGAGACGGCGTTCATCTGGCTCATGTCGATGATCGCGCCGCCGGTGTTGCCGCAGACGAAGTCCTCGTAGCAGTGGCCGCCGCCTCGGACGGTGATCCGGAGGCCCCGGCGCCGCGCGTCGCGGACAGCCGCGATCACCTCCTGGGTGTTGGCGACCACGTCGATGTAGGCGGGCCTGCACACCCAGCGCTGGTTGAAGCCCATGCCGAGCGCGTGATACCGATGGTTGGGCGGGGCGACCCGAACTCCCCGAAACTGCGGCTGGTCGCTGCTCGCCGCGTCGGCCGCGCTTTCGTCGAGCTGCGTGCCGACCGCGGCGCCACCGACCGCGAACGCTCCCGCCGCCTTCAGGAAACGGCGACGGCTGGTGTGGCCACGGCCCAGCCGACGATCGTCCGGCTCCGCACTGTCCTGACGCTGCGCCAACGTTGCCCCTTCATCCGTCGTTGTCCTTGACCGGCCCTCCTGCAACCGCCCTCAGCCACGAATTATCAAGCAACAGCGACCTCGGAAGAGACGCGCGGGGGGAGCTGGCTACGATCAGTCGATGGGGCGACTCGCTCGGGCGACCGAGCTGAAACGAGCTTTGTGGGCCGTTGCCGCCGCGGTTGCGGCCTCCGCTGTGTGGCCGGTCGCGGGCGCGCTGGCGGACGCGCCGACGACCGCGGCGCTGCGGGTCGAGGCGGCCGCGACGCCGGAGTGGGTGCAGGGAAGCGATCTTCGCGACCACATCGAGTACGACCTGGTCGTCACGAATGCGTTTATCGCCGACGCCACGCTCAAATCGCTCGAGGTTCGCGGCGGCGGCAGGCGGTTGCTGTCGCTGAGCGGCGGCGCGCTGGCCGGTGCCACGCAGCGGGCGGGCACACCGACCGCTGGGCGCGTTCCAGCCTCCTCAACGGTGGTGACGCAGGTCGACATCGCGCTCCCGCGCTCGGCGGGCGGCACCGTGCCGCGGTTCCTGAGCAACCGGATCACATACTCGCTTCCCGCGAACGCCCCGGCGCGGGGGGTCGTCGGCGCCACGACCGTCGAGATGCCCGCACTGCGCGTCGATCGACGCCCGCCGCTCGTGATCGCTGCTCCGCTTCGCGGGACAGGGTGGGTCAACGCGAACGGGTGCTGCGAGGACCCGACATCGCCGCATCGTCAGACGGTGCTGGCGACGTCGAGCGGCGGCTACGAGATGCCCGAGACGTTCGCGATCGACTGGATCCGGCTTCGGGGCGGACAGCTGCACAGCGGCGACGGAGTCCGTAACCGCGAGTGGCCGACGTTTGGCAGCTCGCTCTACGCCGTCGCGGACGGCACCGTGGTCTTCACGCGCGACGGCCGTCCCGACATCGCCCCGAGGACGAAGAACCCCGATCTCAAGACCCCCAGGGACTACGGGGGAAACAGCGTGATCCTGAAGATCGGCCCCGGCGAGTACGCGTGCTACGCGCACATGGTGCGGCGCTCGGTGCGGGTGCGGCCGGGCCAGCACGTGCGGGTTGGTCAACGGATCGGGCTGGTCGGGAACAGCGGCAACACCGACGGACCCCACCTCCACTTCGGGATCCAGCTTCAGCCGTCCTGCCTCTCGCCGAATGAGCCGTTCGAGATCGACCGGTACACGCTGCAGGGCAGGGCCGGCACGCCGTCTGCTTCTGGGCGGATCGCCGTCACGGGCCGGCCGCTCAACGAGCGCCGGACGTACCCGCTGATCCGCTCGGTCGCCACGTTCCTGCCGCCGCTCCGGCCGTGATGAACGTTCACACTTGACGCGCTGCCGCTGTTAGGGTCCGGATCACCGAGGGCAAGGTGGCTGGGGCGAGCCCTTTCAGTGTCATCTCCAAAAGGGGGCGCAATGCGCACAGGTAGCACAGCAGGATTCAGTCGTGCCAGGACTCGTTTGGCTGCGGTGGGCACGGTCGCGTGCCTGACCGCGCTGAGCGTCGCTCCGGCCGCGCTCGGGTCCGGGGCCACGGCGGCCTCGATCAAGGAATCGCGGAGCAAGACCGTCACGCTCGATGGACGACAGACGAAGACGATCAACGTCTTCTATCCGAACGCGCTCAAGGGCGACGGTTTTTCGTACGCCTGCACGTACAAGATCGCCGGCGTCGATCCAGGGAAGATCAGGATCCTCTTCCACGGGTCCGCGCTCGGCGGCACGGTCTGCCGGGTGAAGGCGCACAACCCCGCCGCCCCGAGCCTCGACGCAAGCGTCAGGATCAAGGTCACGGCGACGACGACCCGCCCGGGTTCCCGGAGGTCGGGGAGCTCGAGCTCTCCGACGTCGGGGCTGGGCTAAGCAGAGTCGGACTCAAGCGAACCGCCCTCCCCAAATGGGGGAGGGCGGTTCTCTCTTAAGCGGAAGGAGTCGAAATGGTCGTCGCGATCGGACGCGTGAAGACGGACGCCGACAACCGCGCCGAGCTCGTCCGGATCGGGCAGCGGGTCGCGGCGGCGTCACGCGGCGAGGCCGGCTGCATCAGCTACCGGGTCTACGAGGACACCGAGGACGAAAAGGCGTTCGTGTTCGTCGAGGAATGGCGGAGCGAGGAGGCGCTGCAGCAGCACTTCGGCACGCCTCATGTCGCCGAGTTCATGGCCGCGATCCGCGACGTCATCGTCGACCCGCCGGACGTCAAGTTCCACACGGTCGCGAGCTCGCGCGACCTGGCTGACGTGGGCGCCGCGTAGCCGCGGCGACCTCGGAGGAGCCGGCCGCCACACCGCCGGCCGTTGTCAGATCACCCCATCCGGGTATTGCGGCGCACCCCGCGCAGTGACAGGCTTCAGCGGTGAGCGAATCCGGGTCTCGTCCGCGTTCGTTTGAGTCGCTGCGGCGGCTACCGGTCGTCGGTCGCGCGCTGGACTGGGGACTTGGCCCGGCCGCTGCGTCCACCGAGACGCGCCGCGCGGGCGCCCGGATCGCCGGCCTGAAGGTGACCGAGAGCGTATGTCCGTTCTGCGCGGTCGGCTGCGGGCAGCTGGTCTATACGCGCGGGGGCGAGCTGGTCGACATCGAGGGCAATCCGCGCTCGCCGATCAGCCAGGGGACGCTGTGTCCGAAGGGCGCGTCCTCGCGCCAGCTCGTGCAGCAGCCCGGGCGGCTGACGCGGGTCAAGTACCGCCGGCCGGGCGGCACCGAGTGGGAGGAGCTCGAGCTCGAGCAGGCGATGGACATGATCGCCGAGCGGGTGATCGCCGCGCGCGAGGACGGTTGGCAGGACACCGACCACCACGGCTGGCGCGTCGACCGCACGCTCGCCTTCGCGCACCTCGGCGGCGCGACGCTCGACATCGAGGAGAACTACCTGATCAAGAAGCTGTTCACGGCGCTGGGGGCGATCCAGATCGAGAATCAGGCGCGCATATGACACAGCTCGACCGTCCCCGGTCTGGGGGCCTCGTTCGGGCGCGGCGGCGCGACCAGCTTCCAGCAGGATCTCCAGAACTCCGACTGCATCCTGATCGAAGGGTCGTCGATGGCCGAGGCGCACCCGGTGGGCTTCCGCTGGGTGATGAAGGCCAAGGAGCGTGGTGCCCGGGTGATCCACGTCGACCCGCGGTTCTCGCGTACGAGCGAGCTCGCCGACCTGCACGTCCCGATCCGGACCGGCACCGACATCGCGTTCCTCGGCGGCCTGATCCGTCACGTGATCGAGACCGAGTCGTATTTCAAGGAGTACGTCGTCAACTACACCAACGCATCGACGATCATCGACGAGCGCTTCAGGGACACAGAGGATCTCGAGGGCGTGTTCTCGGGCTTCGACCCGGAGACCGGGACCTACGACATCTCCACCTGGGGGTATGAGGGCGGCCAGCTTGCCGCCGCCGCCGGGGTCCGGGAGCACGCGACGCAGGCGTTCAGCGACAAAACCGGCGCCGGGATGCTGGTGGGCGACGCGAAGAGCGACGAGACGCTCGAGGACCCGCGCTGCGTGTTCCAGATCGTGCGGCGCCACTTCAGCCGCTACACGCCGGAGATGGTGCAGCAGGTCTGCGGCATCTCGGAGAGCGACTTCATGGCGGTGGCCGATGCGCTCATCTCGAACTCCGGGCGCGAGCGCACGAGCGCGTTCATCTACGCGCTGGGGTGGACGCAGCACTCCGAGGGCGTGCAGATGATCCGCGCGGCGGCGATCCTGCAACTGCTGCTCGGAAACATCGGCCGCCCCGGCGGCGGGATCATGGCGATGCGCGGTCACGCGTCGATCCAGGGCTCCACCGACGTCCCGACGCTCTACGACCTGTTGCCCGGCTACCTGAACATGCCGCGGGCGGGCGAAGGCCACCTGACGCTGAAGGACTACATCGGCGCCGGCGGCGCGGACCGGGGCTGGTGGTCTTTCTTCGACAACTACATCGTCTCGCTGCTCAAAGCGTGGTTCGGCGCCGCGGCGACGCCGGAGAACGACTACGGGTTCGGGCGGCTCCCGAAGATCTCGGGCAACCACTCGCACTATGTCTCGATGCTGCGGGCGCTCGACGGTGGGCTCGAGGGGTTCTTCGTGATGGGCCAGAACCCGGCCGTCGGCTCGATGCACGCCGGGCTTCAGCGCCGCGCGATGGCGAGGATGAAATGGATCGTCGTGCGCGACCTGGCGGAGATCGAGACCGCCACGTTCTGGCGTGACTCGCCGGAGGTGAAGTCGGGGGAGCTGCGGACCGAGGACATCCAGACCGAGGTGTTCCTGATGCCGGCGGCCTCGCACATCGAGAAGGAAGGCTCCTTCACGAACACGCAGCGACTGGTGCAATTCCGCGACAAGGCGCTGCAACCGCCGGGCGACGCGCGTTCCGAGCTGTGGTTCATGCATCACCTCGCGAAGCGCGTGCGGGCCCACTACGACGGCTCGACGCGCGAGCGCGATTGGCCGATCCTCAACCTCACCTGGGATTACCCCGAGCACGGTGAGCTGCACGAGCCCGACGTGGAAGCCGTGCTGAAGGAGATGAACGGCTACGAGGTCGCGAGCGGCCGGCCGCTGAAGTCGTTCACCGAGCTGCAGAGCGACGGCTCGACCGCCGCGGGCGTCTGGATCTACACCGGGATCTATGCCGACGGCGTCAACCAGGCACGCCGGCGCAACCCCGGCGACATCAACTCCGAAGGGGGGATCGTCTCGCCCGAGTGGGGGTGGGCGTGGCCGGCGAACCGCCGGATCCTCTACAACCGCGCCAGCGCCGACCCGGACGGCAAGCCGTGGTCGGAGCGCAAGCGGTACGTGTGGTGGGACGAGGAGCACGGCCGCTGGACGGGATACGACGTCCCGGACTTCCCGGTGGACAAGCGGCCCGATTACACCGCCCCGCCGGACGCTCGCGCGATGGACGCGATCTCCGGCGACGACCCGTTCATCATGATGGCCGACGGTCGGGCCTGGCTGTTCGCGCCCAGCGGCCTGCTGGACGGCCCGCTGCCGACCCACTACGAGCCGATCGAGTCACCGCTGCCGAACGCGCTCTACCCGAAGCTCGGCGCGAACCCGATCGCGATCCGTTGGCAGCGGCCGGAGAACCCGTACCACGCGACCGGCGATCCACGATTCCCGCTGGTGGCGACCACGTTCCGCCTGACCGAGCACCACACCGCGGGCGGAATGAGCCGCTTCGTCCCCTGGCTCGTGGAGCTGCAACCGGAGATGTTCGCCGAGATCGACCCCCAGCTGGCGGCGGACCGGGGGATCGAGGATGGCGGCTGGATGACGATCGTCACCGCGCGCGCCGAGATCGAAGCCCGCGCGACGGTCACCGACCGGATGCGGCCGCTGCGCGTAGAAGGGCGCGTGATCCACCAGGTCGGGCTCCCGTGGCATTGGGGATACGCGGGGCTCAGCCGAGGGGACGCCGCCAACGACCTCGGCGTGGTGTCGGCCGACCCGAACGTCTCGATCCAGGAATCCAAGGCGTTCACCTGCGACATCCGCGCCGGCCGCAGACGGGGAAGCAGCACGGGGCGACTGGCCGGCGTGACGTCGCAAGCGCCGCCGATCCGCCCGAACGAGGATGACCCGCCCGCCGAGAATCCAAAGGAGGTGACGCGGTGAGCACCAGCGCGCCGGAGACGGAAATCGCGATCCACCGCTCGGACGCTCAGCGAATGGGGTTCTTCACCGACACGACCGTGTGCATCGGCTGCAAGGCCTGCGAGGTCGCGTGCAAGCAGTGGAACGACCTGCCGGCGGACGGCTCGCAGTTCGTGAAGGGCGGCTCGTACGACCACACGGGCGATCTCTCGGCCTCAACCTGGCGGCACGTCCGGTTCGTCGAGCTGCTCGAACCGTCGCCACAGCTGAAAGAGGAGGCTCACCGCGCGCTCGAGAACGGCGGCGGCGGTGCCCTGCCGGCGATTCCGGCGGTCGGGACCGCCGTCGCGAGCACGAACGGCGAGGTCGACGTCGCCGAAGCCGTCCACAAGATGGGCGAGTGGGTGTTCATGTCGGACGTGTGCAAGCACTGCACCAACGCCGGCTGTCTCGACGCATGCCCGACCGGCGCTCTGATTCGCACCGAGCACGAGACGGTGGTGCTGCAGCCCGACGTATGCAACGGCTGCGGCTACTGCGTGCCGGCATGCCCGTTCGGCGTCGTCGATCGCGACCGCGACGACGGCCGCGCCGGCAAGTGCACGCTCTGCTACGACCGCCTCGAGGACGGACTCGAGCCTGCCTGCGCGAAGTCGTGCCCGACCGACTCGATCCAGTTCGGACCGTACGATGAGCTGGTCGACCTCGCATCGCGGCGGGTCGCCCAGCTGCACCAGCGCGGCATCGAGGGCGCGTACCTGTACGGCGCCGGCGACGAGCCCGAGGATGAGCTCGCCGGCGGCCTCGGCGCGTTCTTCCTGTTGACCGAACCGCCGGAGCGGTACGGACTTCCCGCGCACGCCGAGTCGCCGATCCAGGAGAACGTGGTGGCGGCGACGGCGGCTGCGGTGGCCGCGGGTCTGACGGCGGCCGTCGGCGTGGTGATCGCGTTCGCCGTCACCCGCCGCCGCGACGGTCGTCGGGATCGAAAGGAGAGCTGGTGAGCGGCGAGCACCGCTGGGAGGGATCGCTCGAGCGGAGCGGCGAGCCGGCGGAGCTCGCGGCGGAGCACGAGGCGCCGCCGACGACGGAGGGTCGCGAGACCGATTGGGTCTCCGACCACGATCCCGGCACTCGCGACACACGCCCGGCACTCGGAACGCCCGGTCAACCGGGGTCGTGGACGCCGGCCGAACCCGGGGCGGCGGTCGCGCTGGCGCGCCCGGGCTTCGGCGACGCCCAGTGGTCATTCCTGTACAAGGGGCGCGACACGAGCTACGCAGCAACTGACCCGGCTCCGGGGCAGGTCGCGGCGGCCAACCGGCGGATGCGCTCCGCTCCGGTTTCAGAGATCCGCGGCCCGTTCCTGCACCCGCCGGTGTGGACGTGGGAGGTGACGGTGTACCTCTGGGTCGGGGGCATTGCGGCAGGCTCGGCGTTCGTCGCGCTCGCATGCGACGTCTCGGGCGACCACCGGTCGGCGAAGATCGCCCGCAGGGTCGCGCTCGGCGCCGTCGCGCCCGCTCCGCTGCTGCTGATCGGCGACCTCGGCCGCCCGGAGCGGTTTCTGAACATGCTGCGGATCTTCAAGCCGCGGTCGCCGATGAACATGGGAGCCTGGTGTCTGGTCACTTTCAGCAGCTCGGCCGCGGCGGCCGTGGGCGCAGATCTGATCGGCTGGCCGAAGGCGGCCGACCGCATCGGGGTCGTGACCGCGGTGCTCGGCTCGTACCTCGGTTCGTACACGGGCGTGCTGCTGGCGTGCACCGCAGTGCCGGTTTGGAACCGCAGCCGCCTGATCCTCGGGCCGGCGTTCGTCGCTACGGCGACCGCCACCGGCGCGGCCGCGACGCGGCTTGCGCTCGTGGCGTCCGGCCTTCCGCACGGGCATCCGACCCGGAGAGCGCTCGGCGGGATCGAGACCGCCGCGATGCTCGGCGAGCTGGCGCTCTCGCATCTGGGCGAGCGCCGGCTGGGGGATGCCGGCGAGGCGCTTCGGCGGGGGCAGCCCGGAGCCATGTTCCATGTGGCGAAGGGTTTGGTGGCGCTCGGCCTGTCGCTGCGAATCGTCTCGCGCCGGACCGGCCCACGCGAGCACGACGTCGCCAGTGTCGTGTATCTGGTCGCCGGGCTCGCTTTCCGCTACGCGTGGGTCAACGCCGGACGTGCGTCCGCGCGCGACGACGCCGCGGCGGTGGCGATGGCCCGTGGCCCGGACCGCACCAGGGAGCAGCGCGCCCGATCCAGCCGGCGTGCTCCGCTGCCGGTGCCGGACGCGGTGCGCCGAACCTACGGCGAGGCTCTCAGGCGCGCGAGTCTCGCGATCGAGCGGCGGATGCGGGCGTGGTTCCGCTCGATCGACGGAGGGGCTGCCTAGCGCGGGGGCGTCCGCGAGCGCGGACCGCCATGGCGTCAGTGACCCGCGTCGCGACGCTCCGGCCGCGACAGCTCGTGCGGGTTGGCCTTCCGGGGATCAACCTGCGGGTCGACCTCGTGGTGCGGCTCGCTCGTGCTGGTCGCGCCCGTCGGGGTGTGAACGTCGCCGAAGTCCATCTCCGGATCGTCGGCGCCGGGGTCGCGCGGGTCTGGCCGCTTGTCGTACGGGTCCGGCCACTCCGTCGGATCCGGATCCGTCGCCGGCTCATTCAGCGCGTGGTGGGGGTCGCGCTCGGGCGGGACAGGCTGGTCGGTCATCTCTGCTCCTCGCGTCTGTGGTCAGGAGCAAGTTACTCCTGGGGAGGGAGGCGCGCGACAAGCGCTCGGGAGCGAGCACGGCGCGCCCATGGGCTGCATGTCAAGCGTCGGGACCGGGCGAGACTACGATCAGCCGATGAGCGGCCAGAGCGTGCCCGGCGGCGTGGTGCACGAACTTCCTATGGACCTGCGCCAGGCGCTGATCGGCAACGACACCGCACTCGCGGCGTGGAAGGACATCACGCCGCTGGCGCGCAACGAGTTCATCTGCTGGGTCGAGGACGCCAAGCGGGACGCGACCCGAGAGCGCCGGATCCGCCGGACGCAGGAGGAGCTGGAGGAAGGTCAGCGCCGGCCGTGCTGCTGGCCGGGGTGCAAGCACCGCGACCGCACGGGCCGGTAGCCAGATCGGTTATCGGACGATCGCCCGCTGATGGCGACCTGGCGCTGCCGGCCCGCCGAGTTCACCAGATCATCCGGGTAGGGTCAGCAGCGCCGCGCTCGCCGCCGGCACGACGACGACATACCGGCCCCGGTAAGCGGAAACGGCGGCGGTGGCGGGCGTGAGTCGGCCGGTCGTGGTCTCCCTCCCGAAGCTCCGGCCCCCCAGGGTGGCGCCGCTGGTTGAGGTGAGACTGGGCGCCCGCAGGCGCTCGACGGTCGCGGCTCCCCGCCCCGACGCGTTCACCGCGATCGTCTCGCGGGTCGTGGCGCCGACGTTGATCAGAACCAATCGGACGCGCCCATCCGGCGCGCGCGTCGCCCACGCCCTGAGCGGGCCCGCGCCAGAGACTCGCAGCAGCCTCGACCCGGGCGGAGCGGCCTCGGCGAACATCTGCAGGCCGTAGTACTCCGGCTCGACGTACGCCTGCCAGACCCCACCCCGCTGAGTGAGCCTGAAGAGCTCGCTGGTCGACGTCGGGAACGAGTGCATGTTGACCCCGTCGACGCCGACGCTGGTCATCGCGAACAGTGCGTCGAGCGCCCACAGTGCGGAGGCGAACGAGAAGCCGATCTGCGGCTCGTCGCCGCACGAGACCGAGTTCATCTCGTCGATCCGCAGGCGCAGGCCTCGCGCGTGGGAGGCCGCGACCTCGGAAGCGACGGTGTCCGCGAGTCCCCGCGACGCTCGGCTCGAGACGAGGTGGGCGATCGTCGGATAGGTGGGCGACCGGGTGCTGACGTAGCACTGTTGCAGCGGGTAGCGGTGAAGGGTCACGAGGCGCAGCCGCGGCTCGGCCGCCAGGAACGATGGGAGGTCGCGGTACCACCCCGGGGCTCCGATCGTGGGACCCGCGAGCGGCAACCGCAGTCCTCGCGCCAGGCGCGAGAAGTCGCGGACGAACGCCGGGAAGTCGTAGTCGGACGGGCGCCCGAGGGCTCCCGATCCGTCCCAGTTGAAGATGCCGTAATCCTCGGGCTCGTTACCGAGCTCGAACGCGTCGATCAGCGGCTTTCCGATCTCGGCGATCAGCGCGCGCGCCTCTCCCTTCGCCACGACCGCGCTGTCGGCCTCGAAGTCGATCCCCACGATCAGTCGTGCCCCGAGCGCATCGGCGAGCGCCCTGGTCATCTGGAGCATCCGCGGCGTCAGCGTGATCGTCGCCCCGGCCGGGCGGGACAGGTTCGCGGCCGGCCACCACGACCAGTCGGTGGACTCGCCGCCGATCCTGATCACCGGCGCCTGCCCGGGGGACAGGTTGCGAACCAGCTGAAGCAGCACGGGATCGACCGCATCCGGGTTCGTCCCGGCGTACGGCTCGACGGCGGAGTACTCAAACGAGAGTCCCAGGAATCCCGCACGGATCGGCTGGACCGGTGACGGGCCGCCGATCGTGATCACGTTGGCGGTCGTCGCCGGGTGTGCGATCCCGGCATCGGCCGTCGCCACCGGCGCGATCGCGGCTGCCACAAGCGACGCCGTCGCCGCCGCAACCAGCGCGATCGCGACCGCCGCCCGATGTCCCCGGGACCCCCACATCTCTGAAAGTCTTTCATCCGCGGCCGTCGATCCGCGCGCGGCAAGCGAATGGCCTGATATCCCTAGTCGGGATGCGACGCCAGATGAGGCGGATCGGACTCCTCGGCGGGATGAGCTGGGAATCCTCGGCGGAGTACTACCGGTTCATCAACGAGGAGGTGCGGGACCGCTGCGGCGGTCTGCATTCGGCCGACTGCCTGTTGAGGTCTGTCGATTTCGCCGAGATCGAGCCGCTCCAGCGGGCCGGCCGGTGGGACGAGGCAGGCGCCAGGTTGGCGGAGGAAGCGCGGGCGCTCGCGAGCGCCGGCGCGCAACTGATCGTCCTCTCCACCAACACCATGCACAGGGTCGCCGACGCGATCACCGACGCGATCGATGTCCCCTTCATCCACATCGCCGATGCAACGGCCGACGCCGTGCGCGCTCAGCGGTTGACCACGGTCGGGCTGCTGGCGACCGCGTACACGATGGAGCAGGACTTCTACGTCGGCCGTCTGCGCGACCGATACGGGTTGACCGTGTTGGTCCCCGATGCCGAGGATCGCCGGATCGTGCACCGCGTGATCTACGACGAGCTCTGCGTCGGCAAGATCGAGGACCGCTCCCGCGATGAGTACCGCCGGATCATGCGCGAGCTCGCCGGGCGCGGCGCGGAGGGCATCCTTCTCGGGTGCACCGAGATCGATCTGCTGGTGGGACCCGAGGACGCCCCGGTCCCTGTGTTCGACACGACCCGCCTGCACGTCCAGAAGGCGGTCGAGCTGGCGCTCTCGTGAGCGCGGGTGCGCTCAGAGCGAGCTGACCTCGGGCAGGGACCGGCTGCCTATGATCGAGCTGTGTCGATCGCGCGGATGGATCACGTTGGCATCGTCGTCGATGACCTGGCGAGCGCGACGGCGTTCTTCGAGGCGCTCGGGCTCGAGCGCCAGGGCGAGGCGTCGGTCGAGGGCGACTGGGTCGACCGGATCATCGGGCTCAAGGGCGTCCGCTCGCAGATCGTGATGCTCCGGACCCCGGACGGCCACGCACGACTCGAGCTGACGAAGTTCCACTCGCCGCCGTCCGAGGACACCTATCCACGCGGGTCGACCAACGCGCCGGGGATCCGCCACCTCACGTTCGCCGTCGACGACATCGACGCGGTCCTCGCCCGACTGCAGGCTTGCGGCGGTGAGCTCGTCGGGGAGCTCGGGCAATACGAGGACATCTACCGACTGTGTTACCTCCGCGGACCGGAGGGGATCATCGTCGAGCTGGCCGAGCGGATCGGCTAGCAGGTCGCGCCCGGACCGCCTCGCGCTAAACAGCCTGCTCCGGCGGCGGCGTCGGGAACGTGACCGTGAGCGCCAATCCGCCCTCGGGGCCGGGTGCGGCGCCGACGGCTGCGCCGTGGGCAGCCGCAGTCGCCCGGACGATCGAGAGCCCGAGGCCGTGGTGCCCTCGCTCGCTGTCAAGGCGGTCCTCTCGGAGGCGCCGAAACGGTTCGAACAGGCGGTCGATCTCCTGCGCCGGCAGCTGCTGACCGGTGTTCGTGACGGTTAGCAGCGGTCGCTCCTCCCGGACGGCGGTTGTGATCTCAATCCGTCCGCCTGGGCGGTTGTAGCTCACGGCGTTGTCGATCAGGTTTGCCACGAGGCGCTCGATCAGCGCGCGGTTTCCGAGGATCGCCGCGGGGGCGAGCTGCTGGGAGGCCTCGAGCCCGGCTTCCTCGATCTGCGGTTGAGCGATCGCTAGCACGGTCCGCGCGACGTCCGCCAAGTCGAGCTGCTCTCCGTGCTCGAGCCCGCGCTCGCTCGTGGCGAGCGTCAACAGGGCCTCCAGCAGGCGCTCGTGGTCGCGCCCGGTCGCGACGACCTCTTCGCAGGTCGCGCGAAGGCTCTCGGTACTGACATTCGGGTCGGCGAGCGCGACCTGCAGGAGCGTGCGCTCGACGGTCAACGGAGTGCGCAGCTCATGGGCCGCGTTGGCAACGAATCTGCGTTGGGCGGCGAAGGCGGCCTCCAGCCGGGCGAGCAGGTCGTCGATCGTGTCACCGAGCCGCTTGAACTCGTCCTCGGGTCCGGCGAGCGCGAGCCGCTGGTGGAGGTTCCCGGCCGAGATGCTGCGGGCGGTGTCGGTCATCTCGCGCAGCGGACGCAGCACTCTCCCCGCGAGGAACCACCCGAGCACGGCCGACGCCGCGGCGGTCACGACGAGGGTCAGCCACGCGCCGGCCAGCAGTCTGCCGAGGTCCGCCGACCGCTGCTGTGAGACTGCCGTGTGAATGTCCGGAGAGCCCGCCGGGACCGGATGGGCGACGGCGACGCTGTGGACGTCGATCTCGGTGCCACTCGCACCGACTAGGAAGATGATCACGATCAGCGCCGTGCCCAGCGCGAGGAACATGCCGGAGTAGAGCAGCGTCAGCCGCAGCCGAGCGCTCCTCGCACCGAGCCCCCGCCGACCGTGCGGGCGCAGTCTGACCGCTGTGGTCGCCATCAGATCCAGTATCCGCCGGCTCTCACGGTGTGGACCACGGCGGGCTCGCCGAGCTTCGATCTCAACCGCGCGACCGTCGTCTTCACCGTAGTCGTGAACGGATCGGCGGCCTCGTCCCAGACCTTCGCCAACAACTCCTCCGCCGACACCACCCGGCCGTCGGCGGCGAGCAGGTACTCGAGGACTCCGAACTCCTTCGGGGTCAGCGCGAGCCGCCGCTCTCCGCGGAAGGCCACCCGTCTCGCTGGATCGAGCAGCACGTCGCCGCGCGCGAGCCTCGGTGGGTGGGCGGGAGCGGTGCGCCGCGCGAGCGCTCGCACGCGGGCGACCAGCTCGACGAACTCAAACGGCTTGGGCAGGTAGTCGTCGGCACCAAGCTCGAGCCCCTCGACCCGGTCCCCGACGGTGGCCGCGGCGGTCAGCATCAGCACTCGCGCCTGCGAGGAACCCTGGGCGAGCCGGCGGCACACCTGGTCGCCGTGCAGCGCCGGAAGGTCACGGTCGAGCACGACCACGTCGTATGGCTCGACCTCGATATGGGCGAGCGCGTCGACGCCGTCAAACGACACGTCCACCGCCATGCCCTCGCGACGGAGGCCCTGGGCGACCGCGTCCGCGAGCCGCTGCTGGTCTTCTACGACGAGAACCCGCATATAGGTCGACACAGGATCGCTCACTCCGGTGACAGCCAGGTCACACCGCACGGCACGCGGCCGTCACCAACGCGTCTGTACAAGTTTCGCCGATGAGAGGCGGGATCGTGATCGCACAGGCAGCGCTGATCGTGGCGGCCGGGCTGGCGGTCGGCGGATGCGGGTCGAGCACGCCCCCAACTACCGGCAAGCAGGCCTCGCTCAGTCCGGGAGACCCGGCGTTCGCCTTCACCCGCTGCATGCGTGCCCACGGCGCCGACGTCCCCGACCCGCACGTCAGCGTCAACGACGGTCAGACATCGATCAGCCAGATGATGCCGGCCAGCGCCGCCGCCGCCCCGGCCTTCAGGGCCGCCCAAAAGGCGTGCGCGCACCTCGAAGCCGGTCCGCAGGGCAACGTCCACGATCGCCAAGGGCCAAGCATTCGCACACTGCTCGCGTTCGCCCACTGCCTTCGGGGGCACGGTCTGACCGGCTTCCCCGACCCCACCCCTCAGGGCCACCTCACCCCGCAGATGCTGAGCGCGGTCGGAATCGACGTTCGCGGCCCCGCCTTCTTCACCGCCGCGAAGCAATGCGTTGTGGTCACCCACGGCCAGATCACGCTGGCGCAGGTGGCCGCGGCGGCGCGCGGCGGGCACTGATCGGAGGTCTAGCGCCCCCGGGGACCGTGGTCCCTCCGCGCGCGCGCGGGCAACGCGATCATCACCAGCAAGGCCGACCAGATTCCAACAGCCCGTCGCATGCGCACGATCCCGTCCTCGTCTCCCGTCAGAGCAGCCTCCCGCACGAGGCCAGGCCGGGCAACATAACCGGCTGCGCCGCCTGACGCGACGGTCACCCGGGAGTCAGCCCTGCTCGAGGTTCCGCTTCAGGTTTCGGTGGTAACCGGCGAACTGCCGGGCGAGGAGTCTTCTGAGGATCGGCTCGAGCAGCTTCGCGAGGCCGGCGAGCTCGCCCTCCGCCACGAAGTACACCTGCGTTCCAGCGGCATCGGGCTGGAACGTCCAGGCCCCGTCGACCGGATACGGCCCCTCGACGACGTGCACGCGGACCCGATGCGGTCGATCGAACTCGGCGTACTCGGTGACTTGCTCGAACTCCTTGCCGATCGCCGGCTTGATGCGCTCGCGGAACCGCGAGCCGACGCGCACCGGTCCGTCCGTCAGCGCTTCAACCGAGCGATTCGACGTCTGCCAACTCGAGAGGTGTGCCGGGTTCGTCACGTGGTCGAAGACCTCGTTCGGAGGACGCGCCACGAAGAAGGTCTGTTCGACACGCACGGCGCACATCTACCTGAATTCGACGCTGAGGTGTGCGACGATCCGCGGCACGATCGCCTCCGAGCGTTGGCTCGGGCTGATCGGCGCCGTCGAGTCAGCGCTGATCCTGCGGCGCTCGGACGAGGGCGCTCGGGGTAGCTAGCGGCCCTGCCGGATCTGCAGCCGGTTGCCGTCGGGGTCCTGGAACTGCGCGACATAGCCCCACGGGAACTCGAGCACGTCCGAGACGAACTCGACACCGCGGGACTTCAGGTCCTCGACCGTCCTGTGGCAATCGTCGGTCTCGATCGTCACCGACGCCGGGAGGCGCCCCATCGCCGGCTCGGCCTGACCCGGCGTCCCGGGCCAGAGAACCAGCTGGAAGTCGTCGCCCTTGACGCCGACCGTCAGAAACCGCGGTCCGTCCGGCGTTGGGTTCTCAGCCCGCTTCTCCATGCCAAGGGCGTTCGTGTAGAAGTCGAGCGCCTTCTCCTGGTCGCTGACGAGCACGCTCGTGTAGAAGACCTTTTCCAACATCTCTGTTCCTCCGGTGGTCGTGGTCACTGCTCCGATGACACGCGGGGAGCAGCGAACGTGACATCCGCTTAGTGCACCGGCTGCGTAACCCCGAGCGCGTAGGTGAGCGCGTCGAGCGCCGGCTCCTGGTCGGCCTCCGAGACGGAGACCGTCAGGCGACGAGCTCCGGGATCCCACGACAACTCGAAGAACGGACAGCACTGTCGCTCGACTTCGATCACCCGCTCGATGAGCGCCTCGGGTACGGACGCGGCGACACGGACCGCGCGGCGTCGAGCGGTCCACTCGACGACCTCGGCACGGTTGCCGACTGTTCGATAGCGGGCCCGCTGCTCCCCTAGCTCCGCGTACGTCAGCGAGCACGAGTACGCGATGACGGGCAGCGGGTCCACGCTCACAGGAAGGGACGTACGACGAGCATCCCGCGGTTCGAGACGAGATGGTCCAACTCGTCCGCCAGCCGCTGGACCTGTTCGCTCGCCTGTTGCTGCCAGCGCTCCACTCCGACGACTTCCGCGATCAGCACGTAGTCGGCTTGACCGATCGCCTGTCCGGGCACGTCGATCGGTCGCGTAAGGCGCCATTCCGACACTGTGTCCAGCGAACCGCGCACGATGTCCCGATCCCCTGCCATCAGCCGCTCGAACTCCTCGGCCAGCTCCGGCGAGCGCAGGCGAAACCACATGAGAAAAGTGGCGGTGGAAGTCGTGCACGGAGCCTAGTGCAGATTCGCGGCCGAGCGCTTCGGGGATATCGTGGTCGAGCTGCCGAGGCTGCAGCCGGCGGTCGTTGCCGCTGCGACGGCCAATGCCCCGAGCGCGAAAAAGTAGCCTGACCTAGGACTGCGAAGGAGGCTGAGCGGGGTACAACGCCACCGCTCGGACCGCGCGGGCCAACGAATCGGTGGCCGCGACGATCGATGAGATCGCTGATGAGATCGACGCCGGGCTGGTTGTGTGCGGGCAACGGGGGCGAGGCGTGCTCGGTAGCGCTCTCCTCGGCAGCGTCTCGCACGCCCTTGCCGCTCACACGAAGCGGCCGGTGCTCATTGCCCCGCAGCACCCGTCGTAGCCCCCAGTCCTTTCCCGGCGCCATCGGCTGCCTCGAAGTGGTGACAGTTGCCGATCGCGTGACGCGCGAGCGCAGCCCTGAGACTGGGCACACGAGCCTTCGCTCGGCCGGGCAGGATCACGAGCGCCAGCACGAAGGCGACGATGAAGATTCCGACCGACCACCAGAACGCCGTGGTGTAGCCGTGAACCGCCGCGGCGTCGAACAGGCCGGCGGTGTGGAGGTGGCTGACCGTGTAGCTGGAGACGGCGCTGGCGAAGATTGTGCTGAGCAGGGACGTGCCGACCGAGCCGCCAATCTGCTGCGAAGTGTTGACCATCGCTGAGGCGACCCCGGCTTCGCTTCCCTCCACGCCCAGCGTCGCCGTCGAGAACGCAGGCGCGAAGATGCATCCCAGCCCGACACCGAGGATGAGCAGCCCGGGGAGGACGTCGCTGGCGTAGGTGGAGTCGGGCGTCAGGCGCGTGTACAGGAACATCCCGATCGCGCAGAGCGCCGTGCCGACAAGCACCACCGGTTTGACCCCGGTGTGCTGGATCACGCGGGTCTGCACGGTCGTCGAGGTGACGACCAGAACCCCGGTCAGCGGGAGGAAGGCCAGTCCGGTGGTGAGCGGCGACAGGCCGCGCTGCTGCTGGAGGAAGTAGGTGAGGAACAGAAAGACGGCAAAGATCCCCGCGCCCGCCAGAAAGAGCGTCGTGTACGAGCCGCCCCGAGCTCGATCCCAGACGATGTGCAGGGGCAGCAACGGATGCTTGGCCCGGAGCTCGATCAGCACGAATGCCGTCAGCAGCACCGCGCTGGCGACGAGCGCCACGACCGTGGCCGTGGCGCCCCAGGACTGGATCTCGGCGTTCGAGAACCCATACACCAGCGCGAACAGGCCCAGCGCCGAGGTCAGGACCCCGGGAATGTCGATCGGCTCCCGTTCGGGAGCACGGGAATTGACCAGCAGGCGCAATGCGACGATCGTCGTCGGCACGGCAATCACGAGGTTGACGTACAGACACCAACGCCACGAAAACAGCTGCGTGAGCGCGCCGCCGAGGATCAGCCCAAGCGACGCACCGCCGCCCGCGATCGCACCGAAGATCCCGAACGCTGTGGGTCGGTCGGGAGACCCCTCGAACGTAACCGTCAGCGCCCCCAGCGCCGAGGGGGCGAGCAGTGCGGCGAAGGCGCCTTGGAGGGTTCTGGCGGCGACGAGCACCGCGAAGGACTGGGCCAGCCCGCCGATCGCCGAGGCGACGGAGAACCCAACCAGGCCGCCGACGAGGGTCCACTTGCGCCCGAACAGGTCGCCGAGCTTCCCGCCCAGCAGCAGCAGGCTGCCGAACGCGAGTGCGTACGCCGTGACGATCCATTGCCGGCTCTCGGTGGAGAAGTGCAGCGCCTTCTGGGCCGAAGGGAGCGCGATCGTCACGATCGTCGCGTCCAGCACCACCATCAGCTGCGCGACGCTCAGCAGGGCCAGGATCGCCCATCGGTTCGGCTCGCGATTCGTCGAAGCCGCCGACGCAGGGCCGGTCGCTTCTCGATCGCTGCCGCCGCCGACGACCTCAGCCATCGATCTGACCCTAACACCGACACGGGACTTGGACACTGGCTCCCGGGCTCGATAAACTGCCGTCAGGTTATCGAGAGGAGGAGGGATGCGAGTCGGCATCTGGTCGGACATGCGAAACCCGCCGGAGTGGCGGCGGAGTTGGCCCGCGCTGTACGCAGAGACGCTGGAGCGGATCGAAGAGGCGGAGCGGCTCGGGCTCGACGCGATCTGGGTGACCGAGCACCACTTCTTCGAGGACGGCTACCTGAGCCAGCCTCTGGCCTTCCTCGCGGCGATCGCGGCTCGGACGAAGCGGATGCGAGTCGGTACCGCGATCACGATCGCGCCGCTGCGGCCGGCGCTCGACCTCGCCGAGCAGGGAGCGCTGGTCGACGTGATCAGCGATGGCCGTCTGGAGCTGGGCCTCGGCGCCGGATATCGCGTGCCCGAGTTCAAGGCGTTCGGGCTCGATATCGCCGATCGCTTTCCGATCCTCGAGGAGCGGGTCCGCGAGATCCGCCGACTGTGGAGCAGCGGCGAGATCATTCCCGGCCCGGTCCAGGAGCGGCCGCCGATCTGGATCGGAGCCAACGGCGGGCGCGGAGCGCGACTGGCCGGCCGGCTGGGCGAGGGTTTCATGTGGCTCGATCGCGACGTGGTCCAGACCTACCTGGATGCCCTGCGAGCAGCCGGCCACGACGAGTCGACGGCCCGGGTCTCGGGAAGCGTCAACGCGATCATCTCCTCAGATCCCGAGCGGGCGTGGGGTCGAGTCGCACCCCACCTCGTGTACCAGTGGGAGACGTACGCGAGGTATGGCGCCGAGGGAGCGGAGAAGGCGGACTCGCTCGTCGTTCATCAGGCGAGCGAGCTGAAGGCTGAGGACATGCGCTCGGACGGTCCCGAGATGCTGATGCCGAGGTTCGACGTGGTCACGCCCGAGGAGCTGGTGCGCCGGATGCGGGCGTGGCTCGTCGAGCTGCCCGTTTCCGACGTGTACTTCTGGGACTCGATCGCCGGCATGCCCGACGACCTGGTGGAGGAACACGTCCGGCTGCTCGCTACCAAGGTGGCTCCCGCGGTGCGCGATCTCGGCGTGGAGACATAGCCACCGCGACCGGGAAGAAAGACGCACGACCACCCGCTGGCGCGTTAGGGTCGGAGCCAGGAGCAGTCAACCGCGTTCAGAGGAGGATGCGGATGTACGTTCGCGTTGTCAGGTTCACGGGTGTAAACGCCGAGCGGATGAAGGAGATGCTCGCGCGCATCAACGAGTCCGACGGACCGCCACCGGGGATTCCCACAACTGCGCTGAGGATCCTCGTTGACGAGGACCAGGGCACGGCCGTGGTCGAGCAGTACTTTGCGACGGCCGAGGACATGGAAGTCGGCGCGCGCGCATTCAGCGCGATGGATTCCGCCGACACGCCAGGCACTCGCGCCTCCGTCGACTCGTGCGAGGTGAAGCTCGAGCTCCAGGCCTGAGGATCCGCTGGCGCAGGGCGCAATAGCGAGTTGAGCGGCACGCGGCCTGGCGGCGTTCGGCGCCGCCGCCGAGCGGGCGCAGTCCTACGGCCTGATAGCGTCGGCTTCCGGCTGGATTGATCGGGGCGACCTGCGTCGGAGCGGTCCGACGCGCTGGGCGGAAGGAGAATTCATGGATTGGGCACTCGCGCGGCGGGCATCCGCGTTAGCAGCGGTCATCGGCCTCGTTGGGGCGGTCGGGGTGGCCGGTGCCGGCGCTGCGGCGAAGCCCTCGGGTGCGAGCCGAGCCGAGGGGTTGGCTGCACAGGCTCCGCGGCCGCCCCTGCTCCCACGGAACTTCCGCGGGAGGGGTCAGTGGATCGTCCGAGATCTGGGCCTTACGGTGCCCTTCACCTGGCAAGGCAGGAACGGCAATAGCCAGATGGTTGCCGGGGGTCCTCGTTACCCGATCTGGTTCACGAACCTGATCTACCACAACACCCTTTACACGCTCACATACAGGTGGCCCGGCGTGACCCAGCATCCCTGCTCGAAGGTCGGATTCTTCAACCTCGGGATCTTGAATCAGGCACTGAACAGAGCTCGTTTCGTGGGACGCGAGATCCTGCAGGGACGACCGCGCCGGTACGTGAATCACTGGAGGCTCGGATTCGTAGCCCCGCAGCTACCGCCGGGCAGCTTCCTGCGATTCCCGCTCGCGCTCGGCGACATCTACGTCGATCAGCGCAATCGCGGCACCTTCTGGCAGGTGCTCCAGTTCGGCGTCCAGAACCTCTACGACCCCGAATTGGACGAGTGGCTGAGGATGCAGACCTTCCGCCACCAGCCTGGCGTGGTGCGACTGCCTGCGCGGTGCCCAGCGCCCGGCTAGCCACCCGCGGGCAACGACAGCGGAGCTTCGAACATCTCGGCGTAGGCTCTCCCACCAGCGCACACAGCGAGCGAAAGGACCGCCGACATGCCAGATGCGAGCGAGCTGCTTCAGATGAACCTGCATCAGGTCTTTTCCGAGCGGGATCCCGACAAGCGCCGAGTGGCCATCGAGCAGACATATGTAGAGGACGTGAGGTTCATCGATCCAGAGGGCGAGGTCGTGGGGCGGCAAGCGCTCAATGACCGCGCTCAGAAGATCCTCGACGACGCTCCCGCGGACTTCGTCTTGGAGGAGGACGGCCTGGACCGGCGAGCAGCTCGGCAACTTCCCCCAGGCCTTCACCCACCTCGCGCTGATCAGTGCCGCCTACAACCTTGACCGGCAGCTTGGGTGAGAGCGGCTTTCGGCCGATGGGTGGCAATCACGGGTGCATTACCTGCTCGGCCTCTTCGCTGTGCGCGAGCCGTGGGCCGAGCTCGGCGCGCGAGGAGATTCCGAGCTTGCGAAACGCGCTGGTGAGGTGGCCTTCGACGGTCTTGGGTGACAGGAACAGGCTCGCCGCGATCTGGCGCGTCGTGCGGCCGGCGGCCGCCAGCTCGGCGGTCTGGCGCTCACTCGCCGTCAGTGCCTGAATGCCGGTGCGCGGACGGCGGCGTGGACGCGCGCCGGCGGCTCGCAGCTCCGAGAGTGTCCGTTCGACGAGTGGAGACGCCCCGCATTCGAGCGCCAGCTCCAGCGCTCGTGAGAGCGTCGTCCGCGCCTGGGGTCTGCGTCCGGCACGGCGCTGTGCGATTCCCAAGAACATCAGTGAACGGGACAACTCCAGCAGCGCCGGCGAGTGCTCCAGCACCGCGACCGACTCCTGGAGCAGCTGAGGGTCGTCGCCCACGAGGCCGGCGGCGCGCAGCGCGATCCCGAGCGCGCGTGGGCCCTTCGCTGCGCGGGCTTGCTCCACCTCGACGGCGGCGAGCGCTCGCGCCTGCTCGAGCTGTCCCAGTTGCGCGGCCGCGAGCGCGGCGCTCGACCGCCACGGCAACACCCCGGGGTTGACGACGCCTACTCCGCCCTCGAGCTCGACGCCGGCGGATTCGAACGAGCTGAGCGCCGCGGCTGCGTCGCCGGCCGCCAGCTCGACGGCACCCTCGAACCACGCCTGTCCGACCAGCGCCCTGGCCGGTGCGCGGCGCAGCGCGTCGCGGGCTCCGTCGAGGTCGCCGCGCTCGAGCCGCAGCACGATCAGCGGCAGCGCGCAGATCGCGTCGATCGAGCGCCAGCCGAGCTCGCCCGCTGCCAGGATCGCGTCGAGATCGCCGCTGGCGAGATTCAGGTGTCCCTGGTAGATCCGGCACCACGCGCGCACCGAGCGCACGTTCACCTCGGCGAGCGGATCGCCTAGCTCGGTGGCCCGCTTCAGACCCCGGTCAAGCATCTCCTCGGCGAGCACGGGCTGGTCGATGAAGTTCAGCGAGCCCGCCACGTACATCAGCGGGATCGCATGGGACTCGGGATCGATCAGCGGGTCGGCGGCAACGGCCCGCCTGGCCAGCTCGGGCACCCGGTCGATCTCGATGACTCGCGCCGCCTGATGTGTGCACAGCATCGCCAGCAGCGTCGGCTCGATCGGGGAGGCGCCGACCAGCACATCGAGCCGCTCAATCGCGTCGGCCGCCAGCTCCGGCACGGCCGATGCGGCGGTCAGCTCGACCGCCAACAGCCGCTCGGCGAGCGGGTCGCCGTCGGGCAACTCGGCGCGGCCGCGCGCTCCCGCCGTGACGGCAGCGGCGTACTCCCCGCGCGCGTACAAGAGTCGCGAGAGTCCCCGCCAAGCATCGGCGCGCCCCGCCGCGTCCTGGCCGTTTGCGAGCGCCCGCTCGAAGGTCTCGATCGCCTGGGGCTGGCCGGCGGCGGCCCGCGCGCTCGCCAGCTCGAGCAGCAGCTCGCCGCGCTCGTCGTCCGTTGGCGGTTCGGCGAGCGCGCGTTCCAGCAACCGAGCCGCGACGGCCGGGTCGCCTCGACCCAGCGCTATGCGGGCGGCCTGGCGCAGCGCGACGCACACCCACGGCTCGCCGTCCGGCCGCGCGCGCAGCAGATGCCCGGCGATCCGGTCGGGGTCTGCCTGATCGCGGGCCCACAGCTCCGCGGCTCGGCGGTGGCGCGCGGAGAGCTCGAACGGCGCGAGCGTCGCGGACAGCGCCTCGCCGACCAGCGGTTGCGCGAACCGCACCGTGTCGCCGGCGACCAGCACGTCGCGCGCGACGAGCTCGTCGGCGGCGCGATCGGCGGCTCGCGCATCGAGCCCGGCCAGCGCCGCCGCCAGCCGCAGCGGCGCCTCACGGAGCACGGCGACCGCCTCGACCAACGCTCGCTCCTCTGATCCGACGTCCTCGAGACGCAGCAGGGCGGTCCGGCTCACCGCCTCGGGGATCCGCAGTACCTCTGGTCCGAGGCGCTCGGCGGAGGCGATCAGCTCCGCCACCAGCAACGGATTACCGCCCGCGGCCTCTCCCACGCGCGCAGCGAACGCGTCGCCCGCATCCGGCAGCCGATCGCCGACCAGCTCGCGCACGGCGGCCGGGCTCAGCGGCCCCGGCGCGAGCATCCGCGACCCCGGGGCCGCCGCCAGCCGCCCCAGCAATCGCGGGTCGATTTCCCCATGTCCGGTGGCGATTGCGAGCGCCAGCGCGACGCCGAGATCCTCGCAGCGAGCGGACAGCTCTCCGAGAAACTCAAGCGACGCCGGATCTCCCCACTGCGCGTCGTCAACGATCAGCGCCAGTGGCCCGCCGGCATGGCGCAGCTCGGCGACCAGCGCGACCAGCCCTTCGACCAGCAAGCGCTGATCGACGGCGCCGCTGACCTCGCCCTCGAACAGCGCGCGCGTATGGCGGGCCCAGCCTGCCTCGAGCACCGAAGGCGTCGCGCGCACAGCCGGTTCGAGCAGCCACCGTGCGAGCGCGAACGGGAGCTCGGCCCCGAGCCGCGTCGCATGGACCGAGCGCACCGCGACTCCTGCGGCGCGAGCGCGCTCCGCCGTCTCCGTCAGCAACACCGACTTGCCGATCCCCGACGGACCCTCGATCACCAGCAACCCGCCCACACCAGCGACCGCGCGGTCAACCAGTCCCTGGGCGGCTGCGCGCTCCCGGTCCCGCTCCAGTAGCCGCATCGCCACCCCAGTATCTCAGCCGCGAAAAGTCCAGGGTCCCCCCCTCGCCCAACCGCCTCTACATTCGCGGTGCCGCGGATTGGGGCTCTACGTTCGGCGGAAAGTGAGGAGCATGATGCGCAGACAGGGGTTATTGGCAGCGGTCCGGCACCAGGCCGGACGACGGCTGTCGGGGGCAACTCTGGCGGCGCTCGCGTTGGCGGCGCTCGCCGCCGCTCCGGCGGCCGCCGAGCCGGTCGGGGCGGTCACGATCAATGGTCAGTCCGCTCGTGCGTGCGGGTCTAATCCGTCCTACAGCGACTCGACGGACTATTGCGTCGGGAGCGCGCCGCTCATCACTGTCCTCCCTCCCGCCGGAAACCCCGGTGGTGCCCTGCCTAATCAGCGCTTCATGGGCGTGAGGAACGACGAGACCGATGGCTTCGACGAGATCACCGGGGTGAGCGCCAACATCAATCCAGGACCCTTTGACCAGGTGCGGTTCCGAGGCGCGTTCAACGACAGCCCGGCCGGCCACGTGGCCTGCAATCCCGCTTCCGGTCTCACGATCAAGTGCGCCACCTTTCCTACTCAGCGTGGATTTATCGACTCGATTGACTACAACATCGCGGATACCAGGGGAAATGCTCTCGATTTTGGTTCCCGATACGGGCTGAGGAGCTTGAGTGTGGAGTTCAACTACGGAAACGCCATCAGCCCCTGTGCCGGGCCGGCGGCTCCCGGCGGTCAGGGCTCCGCTTCGGACGGGGCAACGGTGGCCGACGCCTGTACCCCTCCGTCGCGCACCAGGATCACGCAAGCGACGATCAAGCGCAACACCGCGTTCTTCCGGTTCACCGCACAGCGCGCGACAAGCTTCGAGTGTGAGTTGCTCCGCAACAATCAGGTGATGTTCCGCCGGTCGTGCCGCTCGCCGAAGCCATACGCCAACGCGCTACCGCGTGGCAACTACGTGTTCCTCTTGACGGCGGTCAACCGTGCCGGCCTCGACCCCAAGCCGGCCAAGAAGAAGTTCACGGTCAGCTAAGCGATTGTCGGGTCCGTGGCGCTCGCCCCAGGCGCCTGGCAGCAGGGGCCGGCGCCACGCAATAATCGGCAACAGCACAAACGACAGGAGCTGCGATGACATATGTGATCGTCAACGACTTCCACGGTGGCACTAGAGCGCAGTACGAGGCCACCGTGAAGGTTGTGCACCCGCCCGACGGGCTGCCCGCCGGCCAGACGCAGCACTACGCCGGGCCGAGCGCCACCGGCTGGGTCGTCGTCGCGGTCTGGGACTCCGAAGAGGCCTGGGAAGAGTTCCGCGACGAGACCTTGCTGCCTGGCCTTCAGGGACTCGGCGATTCTGGTCTCCCCGGCCCGCCGAAGATCACGGAGTTTGACGCCGAAGTGAGCGTGGTGTAGCGAAGGCCGCTCGAGGGCATGGCGCCGATGAGCACCGCCGCCTGGTGAAGGTCGCCCGCGCGGCCGCTGGCGTTGCCTGAGCTGCCGCGCACCTGGATCGCGGGGATGCCGGCGGCCTCGGCGCCGGCCACGTCGGCGATCGGGTTGTCGCCCACCATCCACACCGCTTTAGTCGCATCGTTGGTGATCTCAGAGCCGACGACGGATGGCGGAGCGGACGAACGAGCTGAAAAGCCGCCGTGAGACGTCAGAAGCGGGGCCCTGATCGCGCCACGTGGCCTCCATGATCCCCTGGTGGTCGAATGCCACATCGCTGTTGGCGACCCAGTCAGTCACCAGCTGCGGCGTTGCCTCCGGGTGGAACTGGACACCGACCTGCCGGTCGACTCTGAACGCCTGAGGTCCGACTCGATCGTGCGCCAGGAGCTTGGCCTTCCGCGGGAGCCGGATCACGGCGTCCTCCCAGGCAAGCCACGGTCCGGATGCGATCAGCTCCGGCGCGGCGGTGTTCACGCGCATCCACCCATACCGTGGCCTGCGCGCCGGCTCGAGCCCGCCTCCGAGCGCGCTGGCGAGCAGTTGCGAGGCCGTTCCTACCGCAAGCACCGGAGTACCGGCGCGATTCGCTTCACGCAACCAGTCGACCGCCGTCGCATCGTCCGGGTCGATGGAGTCGCCGGCCCACCGCGCCGGTCCGATGACGACCGCTAGGTCGAGCGATCCAGGATCCGGAAGCTGCGTACCGCGGTCGATCCGCACGGTGATTGGCTCGAGCGCGCGGGCCCGGAGTGCTTCGGTGAGCGTGGCACCGGGCGCTAGGTCTGTCCCTTGCAGTAGAAGCGCCCGTCCACGGGCCTGCCGCCTGCTCGGCCGCTTGCGCTGCTGCATGCACCGCGCGGGGCGCGGGGACAATTTGGCGCCGGGCACGGCCTCGACAACTGCCTCGATACTCATCTCACACCTCAAAGTCGGCTTGGCTTCGCCGCCCGGGCGATTTGACGCCGGGCGGCAGGATCAGCGCTGGTCGGGCAGCTGCTCGGTGGCGCTGGAGAGGGGACCGCGAGACCGCGCGGGCGCGCGTTCCGCAGGCGGGAGCGATCGCTCCCTACCGACTACATCGCTGTGTCCCGCCAGCCGGACTGCGCTCGGTGAAGCACAAGCGCCGGAGATGACGTGGCGGCTGCAAAGTGCATAAGGTTGATCAACTTTAGCGTAATTGTCGATAAGACGGCACCCGGCGTGAGACCTCCGGTTTCGTGTGGAGGAAGCGTTTAAGATGGGGCGCGCGGCCGCCGTTCGTATTGAGAAGGGCTCAAGGATGCGCAAGAGGGCACTGGGAACCGCGGTAAGCGCTGCAGTGATGACCGCGGCGGCGTCTGCAGCGCTCGCCGCCGGCGCCTCGGCGAAGCCGGTGTGGCTGTGCTTCCCGGGCCATCATCCCGACCCTTGTGCGCCGGGTTTGTCGACGACCGTGTACTCCCCGACGCTGGCGCGGAAGCTCGGAGTGCAGCACCCCAAGCCGGTCGCGCATCCGGGAATCGACTGCTTCTACGTGTATCCGACGGTCAGCGGCCAGAGGAGCGGCAACGCCAACCTTCAGATCGATCCCGCGGAGCGCTCGATTGCCCTCTACCAGGCGGCGAGGTACTCGCAGTATTGCCGCGTGTTCGCGCCGATGTACCGCCAGCTGACGATCGTCGCGAAAAGCAACGGCGCGTTCGGCAAGCCGACGAGCAGGCCTGATCCGGCGATCGCGTACTCGGACATCCGCAACGCGTTCCTGACGTATCTGCGCAACTACAACCGGGGCCGCGGATTCGTGCTGATCGGACACTCGCAGGGAGGCTCCGTGCTGAGGCGGCTGATCGCCAGCGAGGTCGACCCGAGACCCGCCGTGCGAAAGCTGCTCGTTTCGGCGATCGTGCTGGGAGGCGACGTCGTCGTCAAGCGGGGGAGGGGGATCGGGGCGGACTTCAAGCACATCCCAGCGTGCCGGTCGGCCAGCCAGACCGGGTGCGTGATCGCCTACTCGACATACGACCAGACGCCGCCCGTCGGCGCGCTGTTCGGCCATCCGGTGTCGATCAACGGGAAGCCGATCACCAACCCGAATTTGCAGGTGCTGTGCACGAATCCGGCTGCCCTCGGCGGGGGCAGCGGGGTGATCACCCCGATCCAGCCGAGCCAGCCGTTCGCGCCGGGCCTCTTCGCGTTGGGCATCGCCGCACTGAAATACGACGTGCCGATGCCACCCACCGTCTGGTGGAGCGCTCCAGGCTCTTATCG
This sequence comes from uncultured Solirubrobacterales bacterium, assembly GCA_963788565.1. GTDB lineage: Bacteria > Actinomycetota > Thermoleophilia > Solirubrobacterales > Solirubrobacteraceae > Palsa-465. The sequence continues at coordinate 306,014 of CAWBHJ010000011.1, forward strand.
GGCGCGGTGCGAGACGGTCAACGGAGCGACGGTGCTGGTGATCTCGGCGCTTCGTGGCGCGCCGCTTCCGGCTCCGAGTCCGGTACCGGTGTGGGGACTGCACCTGCTCGACGCACAGGTCGCGCTCGGCAACCTGGTCTCCGACGTGAAGACGGAGGCTGCCGCGTTCATACGCCGCGGCCGTTGAGGTACGTGACAGAGTGGATCGATGCTGACTCAGGTGGCCGACGGCGTCTGGGTCCGGCAGAGTGAGTGGGTCTGGACCAATTCCATCGTGGTGCTTGGGGAGGATGGGTTGATCCTGGTCGACCCCGGCATCGATGGTTCCGAGCTTGACCAGCTCGCCGATGACCTGGACCGGCTCGGCATTCCGGTGGTCGCCGGGTTCTCCACCCATCCCCACTGGGACCACTTGCTCTGGCATGCACGCTTCGGCGAGGTGCCGCGCTACGCCACCCCTGCCGGCGCGAACGCTGCCGATGAAGCCCGAGAGCGGGCGCAGGCGATGGCGGCGGAGAGCGCGTCGGGCGTCCCTCTCGAGCTGATCGCGCTCGTCACCCCGCTTCCCGCGGACGGCGGACCCGTGCCGGGCGAGATCATCGTGCATCAGGCGCACGCCGTCGGCCACGCCGCGGTGCTCCTCGCGGACCGGGGCGTCCTGCTTGCCGGCGACATGCTGTCCGATGTCCTGATCCCGCTCCTCGACCGTCGCCGCGCCGATCAGGTGGGCGCCTACGAGACGGCACTCGACCGGCTGGGAGAGGCCTCCAGGCACGTCGATGTCCTGGTCCCCGGCCACGGGACCGTTGCCGAGGGTCCCGAGGTGGCGGCCCGCCTCGCCGCCGATCATGCCTACATCGACGCGCTGCGGCGAGGAGAGGAACCGGTCGACGCGCGGTTGGGGCCGGATGCGGACTGGCTCTCCGGACCCCACCAGTCGAACCTGGAGCAGGCCCGAGGGCGGTAGGGGGAAATCAGAAGGTGCCGACGCCTGCTGGGAACGGGGGGATGCTCGTGCAGGTGGTGGAATTCACCTTGCCGTTGTACAACGTCGTATCGCAGAGCCTGGCGAAGGCAAAATTGGTGGAGTAGGTGACCGCGTCCAACATGTTGGCGCGGGACATGTCAGCGCGGTACACGTCGTCGTCGCTCAGGTTCGCGTTCTTCAGGTCGGCGTCCATCAGGGCGGCGAGGGACAGGCTGGCGAACCGCAGGTCGGCGTGGGACAGGTTGGCGGAGGTTGCGTCCAACGAAGCTACCGCCGGGACAGCTCGTGTGATGCTCGGGTGTGGGGTGCTCGACGATCGTGCAGACGCCGCCCACGCGCCGCGGTCGAGGCAGCTACCGCTCCCGGACTGCGTAGGTCAGGTGGGTCACCCGCTCCGTCGGCTCCGAGCGGACCGGTTCCAGGGCCACGCGGCCTGCGTCCACGCCCTCGAACAGGCGGATTCCGGAGCCGAACAGCACGGGTGAGAGCGCGATCGTGAACTCGTCGATCAGGCCGGCGTTCACGTACTCCAGGATCGTCGCGCCGCCGCCCGCGATGCGGACGTCCCGGTCGCCGGCGGCCTCGCGGGCCTGGTCGAGCGCGGGCTCGATGCCGTCGCCTGCGAAGTGGAAGGTGGTCCCACCCAGCCGCTCCCAGGGGTCACGCTTCTCGTGCGTCACGACGAAGACCGGCGTGTGGAACGGCGGCTCTTCCGGCCACGCCTGCTCGCCGAGGTCGAACATGCGCTTGCCCATCACGCTCGCGCCGGTGCGCCCGAACGTCTCCCGCACGATGTCGTTCTCGCGCCCTTCCTCGCCGCCCTCGCCGAGCTTCAGGTTCTCCCGGAAGAACCGCTGCGGAAAGATCCACTGCTGAAGCTCCATCCACTGCGCCATCCAGCGCTGCGGGTCTGGGTCATCGATGCGCTCCTCGGGCGCGATGAACCCGTCGAGCGACATCGTCACGCTGAAGAACACCCTGCCGGCCATCAGTCCGGGGCTCCCTTCCGAACGATCTCGGTGACGTACGCAGCCAGGTTGCTCAGGGTCTGCCGGCCGCCCTCGATCGCGTGGTACTCCTTGACCGCCTCGTCGCGCAGCTCCTTCGTGGGGAACACCGTGCGCATCTCGATCCGGGTCGCCGCGCCGTCGGGCGCGAACGTGATGACCGACTCGAACGCGTTCGGGTCGCCGCGGGACTCACCGTGCAGCAGCGCGATCCGCTCCGGCGGGGCGATCTCGGTCCAGGAGATCCACTCCTGGTAGTCCGTCCCGTCCGGTCCGTGCATCACGAAGTCCCACTCCCCGCCGACGCGGAACTCGAACGCCCGCGTGGTGGTGCTGAACCCCTCGGGTCCCCACCACCGCGACAGGTGCCGCACCTCGGTGAACGCCGCGAACACCAGCTCCCGCGGGGCACTGATGACCCGGGAGATCGCGATCTCGCGGTCGGCCGTCGCTGACGGCGCCGGCGCGTCCCGTCCTGTCGCTGCCATCGGTCAATCCTCCTGACTTGCCTGCTTGAGGTCTTGCACGTACTCGTCCAGCCGGTCGAAGCTCTCGTTCCAGAACCGCTCGAACCCGCCGGTCCACTCGTGGACCGGTCGCAGCCCGCGCGCGTCAAGCCCGTACAGGCGCTGCTTGCCTGCCTTGCGGTCCCGCACCAGCCCGACCTCCCGGAGCACCCGCAGGTGTTTGGACGCCCCCGGCTGGGTCATCCCCAACTCCTGGGCCAACTCGGTCACCGGCCGCTCACCCGGCCGCAGCAGTACCAGGATCGCCCGGCGCTGCGGCTCGGCGATCGCGTTGAAGACGTCCGACGTCGTCGCTGCTCGTGCCATGGGCCCATCATATTCCGATATCGGCATACGTCAAGCAGAGGAATCAGGCGGCTCTGAGACCGCTGCTTCCCCACAGGCAGTCGAGCGATCAGCGCAGCGCGTCGATGTCCGCGTCTGTCAGCTCGATCTCGGCGGCGGCGAGGTTGTCCCGCAGGTGCTCGAGCGACAGCGTGCCCGGGATCGGCAGCGTCGTCGGCGACCGCCGCAGCAGCCACGCGAGCGCGATCTGCTGCGGTGTTGCGCCGTGGCGGGCTGCGATCTCGGCGAGCTCCGGCGGGCCGCCGCCGCGCAGCGGGAAATACGGAACGAACGGGATGCCTTCGCTGGCGCAGTAGTCGACGACCTGCTCGTGCCTTCGGTCGCTGAGGCTGTACCGGTTCTGGACGGCGGCGATCGGCACCACCTGGCGAGCCGCGCGGATCTGCTCGACACTCACCTCGGAGATGCCGACGTTGCCGATGCGGCCTTGGTCGCGGTACTCGGCGATCACGGCGAGACTCTTCTCCAGCGGCGTCTCTGGGTCGACGCGGTGAAGGTAGTAGAGGGGGATCGCCTCGGTCCGCAGTTGCCGCAGGCTCTCCTCGATCTGCGAACGAAGCACCTCCGGGCGCCCCTCGCCCGGGTAGTAGCCGCCCTTCGTCGCGACGACGACTCCCTCTGGGATGGGATTGAGCGCCGCGCCGATCGTCTCTTCGCTCTGCCCGGCCGTATAGAGGTAGGCAGTGTCGATGTGGCTGACGCCTGCGACGACCGCTTCGCGAATGAACGCGACGTTCCTAGGACTGTTCTGGAGCCGGTTGGTGCCGAGGCCGATCCTTCCAACCTCGACGCCGGCGAGCCGCAACGTTTTGGTCATTCTCGCGTCCCAGAATCTAATCGACTACCCGCTCCTGCGGGCCGTCACCAGCACTGACGCTCGCCGCGACGGCGCCCTTCAGCGGCCATCCCAATGGCGGCAAGGAGGCGTCGCGGGACTCAGGTCTGCGCCAATCGGATTCATCCGGAGATCGTGTACGGTAGCCCGGATGGGGGCGATCGATGAGCGACTGCGTGCGCAGGAGATCGAGCTGCCGGCCCCGCTGGCGGTCCCTGACCAAGGTTTCAACTACGAGCTCGTCAGCGTCGCTGGCTCGATCGCGTACATCGCGGGGCACGGTCCGCAGGACGGAGGGAAGCCGCCGCTGATGACTGGGCGGATCGGCGCGGACCTCTCGGCCGAAGATGGTTACCGGGCGGCTCGGCTCTGCGGCTTGGCGATTCTTGCCTCGCTCAAGCGCGAACTTGGTCAGCTGGACCGGGTGAGTAGGTGGCTGCGCGCGGTCGGCTACATCAACGCCGCCGACGATTTCACCGGTCACGCACTCGTACTCAACGGGTTCAGCGACCTCGTCGTTGAGCTCTGGGGTGACGCCGGTCGCCACGCACGCGCCGCGCCCGGAGCCGCCACGCTTCCATTCAACGTCCCGGTCATCGTCGAAGCAACCGTCCAGCTGAGCTAGGGCCCGCCGATCTGTGGGCCTCTGAGGCAGCCTTCAGCTCCCGGCGGCGTTTTCGGTTCGTTCAGGCCCGAGCCCCCGAGACCGCACGCCTAAAGCGAGACGCGACTCGGCGGCAGCCTCGCGTAGCGCGCGTGAAGTAACCCGGCTGGGCGACCACGACGGCTGTTCCCGGGGTGCAACCGATCACTATGTATAAGTGAGCCATGTCGGGAGTTGCTCCACGGCTAGCGGCGGCCGCGGCCGTGACCGTCGCCAGCACGGCGATTGCCGCCTGCGGCTCAGGTTCACCCAGCAGCTCGGGTTTGCCCGGCAGCTCGGGCTCCAACCCGAGCCTGGCCCAACAAGAGGGGCTGGGTTTCGCCCGCTGCGTGCGCTCGCACGGCATCTCGCAGTTCCCCGACCCAACCCCAAACGGTGGCATCAACCTCAACAACGTCCCCGGGATCAGCCCGTCGTCGCCCGCGTTCAAGGCCGCTCAGACGGCCTGCCGGCACCTCCTGCCGGTGAAGCGCCCCCCGTCGGGACCGCCATCCGCGCACGCGTACGCACGGCTCCTCTATTGGGCGAAGTGCATGCGGGCGCATGGGATCTCCGGACTTCCCGACCCGAAGCCCGACCCGCCACCATTGCCCGCGTCACCCGACGCGACACGCTTCGGGACGCTCATGGGGGACGGCGGGTACTGGGTCGGGATCCCGATCTCGACTAACGCACACTCGCCCGCGTTCACGCACCTGGCGACCGTGTGTGGCGAATCGCCCAACGGACATCACGCTTAGCGGCTCACGGCGAGCGTCGCGGGACAGCCGGCGCGGACGATGCGCCTGGGCTATGGCGTGTCCCACAGCCAAGCGCGCTTCACGCTTACTTGCGAGGCTGTTGAGCATTTACCTGGTCCCTCCCTCTAGCGTCCCTGCGTGGGGTCGTCGTAGGGGTCGGCGCCTAGCTTGCGACCCTGGGTGGGGTCGTCGTAGGGGTCAGCGCCGATCTTGCGTCCCTGCGTGGGGTCGTCGTAGGGGTCGGCGCCGAGCTTGCGACCCTGCGTAGGGTCGTCGTAGGGGTCGGCGCCGAGCTTGCGACCCTGGGTGGGGTCGTCGTAGGGGTCGGACCCGATCTTCCACCCTTGGGTGGGGTCGAAGGATTGAGTATCGAGCCCCCCGGGGGTCGCGTGGGCAGGATCTCGGTCAAGGGTTGGCCGATCTTCACTTTCGGTGTGGTCGGGCTTGAGGTCGGGAGCAATGGTGGTCGTCATGGTGTTGTGTCTCCTTTGGGAGATTTTGGGTTGTCATGGTTCGATCTGACCGCGTGCTCCAAGCCGGAACAACTGTCTCCACCAGGCCCGTGACGACGTCGTAGACGTGCCCGGAGACGGTGACGCGCGGGGAGACCGCGCGTGCGGAGCGCAGGCGCTCGACGTCGCGGGTGACGGTCTCGCCCGGGTCGAGGACGGCGTGCTCGCGCAGGGCCGCTTCGTCGGCGCCGATCCGCTGCGTGCCTAGTGCCGGCACGTCTGGGGTGTCGTCGCGGCTGGTCGTCGGTTGGGCGGGCAGCAGCGCCAGCGCCATCACGGCGCCTGCGGCAGCGATGCCCGCGGCGACGTAGTTGGCCGCGTGGAAGCCGTGGAAGAAGGCCGAGTTAGCCGCGTTGTGGATGGCTGACGCGAGCAGCGGATGGCTGGCGTTGGTCAGCTTGCCTGCGACTGTGAGCGCGGCGCCGACGGATGCGTGCGCGGTCCGCGCGACACTGGCTGGTAACCCACCTGGGAGCGCGCCGGTGAGCCGGCTGGCGTACAGCGACGCGTAGACGCTGCCGATCACGGCGACGCCGAGGGTGCCGCCCAATAGGCGCGTGGCGTCGTTGACCGCCGACCCGACGCCAGCCTTCGCCTTAGGGACGACACCCATGATCGCCTCGGTCGCGGGCGCGCTGGTGAGACCCATCCCTGTCCCGAGCACGACCATCTGGGCGGCGATCGTCCCGTAGCCGGTCGTGACTGATGAAGTCGAGACCCATAGGTAGAACGCGGCCATCAAGAACAGCCCGGACGCGACGACCAGCTTGGTGCCGAACCGGACGGCCAGCTTGGTGCCGAGGATCGAGGAGATCGCCACGAATGAGGCGACCGGCAGCAGGCGCACTCCGGTCGACAGCGGGCCGTAGCCCTTGAGGAACTGGAACATCTGGGTGACCAGGAAGATGAACCCGGATAGCGCGAAGAACGAGATCGCGACCGAGGCGCTCGCGGCCGCGAACCGCGGGTTGCGGAACAGGCTCACGTCGAGCATCGGCTGCTCCGTGCGCCGCTCCCAGGCCGCAAACGCCGCCGCGAGCGCCGCGGTCAGCGCGAGGCTGCCGAGCGTCCGCGCGCTGCCCCAACCGTCGTTCGGGGCCTCGATGATCGTGTAGACGAGCAGCCCGATTGTCGCGGTCGACAGCGCGAACCCGGCCCGATCGGTCCGGGGCGCGTGCGGGTCACGCGAGGCCGGAACGTAGCGGGCGGCCAGGACACCGGCGCCGGCGGCGATCGGCACCATCGCGAAGAAGATGCTCCGCCAGTCAGATACCTGGAGCAGCCAGCCGCCGATGATCGGTCCGAGCGCGATCGCCACGCCCGTGATCGCGCCCCACAAGCCGATCGCCCGGGCGCGCTCGCCGCGCTCGGTGAACACATTGGTGAGCAGCGACAGCGTCGACGGGAACACCATCGCCGCACCGACGCCCATCACCGAGCGCGCTGCGATCAGCGCGCCGGCGCTGCCCATCAGCCCGCCGGCCAGGCTCGCCAGGCCGAACACCGACAGGCCGGCGAGCAACATCCCCTTGCGCCCGAACCGGTCAGACAGACTGCCGGCGGCCAGCACCGAGGCGGCGAACAGCAAGTTGAAAGCGTCTACAACCCACTGCAGCTGCGAGTCCGACGCGTGCAGCTGGCGCACGAGCGACGGTAACGCAACGTTGACGATCGTCGTGTCGAGATTGATCACAAACGCCGCCAGCAGCAGCGAGATCAGGATCAGCGGCTTGCGTTTCATAGCTCCTCCTCGAGGCGGCTAACTTGCGTCATGCAAGTCAAGCTACAATAGGAGGCTGGCTTTTGTCAAGCAAGTCGGCTACGATCTAGTAGTGCTCCAACGCGACTATCCAGACCAGGTCTGCTCGATCGCCCGATCACTAGAGGTCATCGGGGAGCGCTGGACGCTGCTGATCCTCCGCGACGCCGTCGTCGGCCTAACGCGATTCGAGGAGTTCCAGGCGAACCTCGGGATTGCCTCCAACGTCCTGACGAACCGGCTCAAGCTGCTGTGCGACGAAGAGCTGCTCGAACGCGTTCCAGACCCGCAGCGTCCCGGCCGGCCGAAGTACCTGCTCACCGACAAGGGACGAGAGCTCGCGCCCGCCCTAATCGTGCTCATGAAATGGGGCGACCGCCACTACCCGAGCCCGGGCGGCCCGCCCCGGCTCACCCTCCACGCCGACTGCGGGGGCAACATCGGCCCAGACCTCCGCTGCGACCGGTGCGGCAAACACGCCGCGCGCGGAGAGATCGAGCTCCCGCCTGGCCCGGGGGCGCCACACGGCGAACACGCCGGACGATAAGCATCGGCCGTTTACGCTGCTGCGCATGCGAGTGTTCCTGGCCGGGGCGACCGGAGCGATAGGGCGGGAGCTGGTGCCGCTCCTTGTGGCTGGCGGCCACGAGGTGACCGGCATGGTGCGTAGCGAGGCAAAGGTCGAGGCGGTGCGCGCGATGGGCGCGGACGCGACCGTTGCGGACGCGTTGGAGCTCGCAGCCGTCGAGGTGGCGGTCGGCGAGGCGGCGCCCGAGGTGGTCGTCCACGAGCTGACCGCGATCCCGGCTCGAATCGATCCTCGTCGGTTTGCTGAAGAGTTCGAGGTGACCAATCAGCTCCGGCGGGAAGGGACCCGCAATCTGGTGGCCGCGGCGGTCGCCGCCGGGGCTCGCAGGGTGGTTGCGCAGAGCATCGCGCAGGCGTACAAGCCCGTCGGCGGCTGGGTCAAGACGGAGAACGACCCGCTGTACGACCGAGCCCCACTGGTGTTCCGTGACATCTTCGATGCGGTCATCGAGCTCGAGGCGACCGTCCTGGGTGCCGACGGGATCGAGCCGATCGTGCTTCGGTATGGCAACTTCTACGGGCCTGGCAGCAGATTCGCGTCCGACGGCTCCGACGCCGAGCTAGTTCGTCAGCAACAGTTCCCGGTGTCCGGTGCCGGGACCGCCCATTGGTCGTTCATCCACGTTCGCGACGCCGCGCAAGCGACGGTGCGGGCGATCGAGCAGGGCCCGCCCGGGATCTACAACATTGTTGACGACGAGCCGGCTCCGATTGCCGAGTGGCTGCCGGTGTACGCGCAGGCCCTCGGCGCGCCGGCACCGCCACATACTGGGCCTCCCCGGAGCGATTACGGGATCCACGGCATGTTGCACTCCCGCGGCGCGTCCAACGCCAAGGCCAGGCAACAACTCGCCTGGACCCCACGCTACAGCTCGTGGAGGCAGGGGTTCAACGCGGATCTCGGCCGATGCGTGCGTGGAGGCGCTGGAGATGCTGACCAGCTGAATAGCTGAACGGTCTTGCAGCTATAATCGGCACCGTGCCGCACGGACAGTTACGCAAGGCGGATCAGCTCGACGTGCACTTCGCTGGGGCGGTCGCCGACACGATGCAGGCTCTCGCGACTCCAAGCCGGGTTCGAATCCTCGGGCGGCTGCGCGCCGGCGCCTCGAGCGTCAACGAGCTCGCTGACGCGGTCGGGATGGAGCCCTCGGCCGTTTCGCATCAGCTGCGGCTACTGCGCCACCTCGGGTTTGTCGTCGGGCGCAGGGAGGGCCGCCGCGTCGTATATGACCTGTACGACGATCACGTCGCCCACCTGCTCGACGAGGCGATCTCACACGTCGAGCACGTTCAGCTCGGGCTCGCCGGGCGCACTCGGCACGGCGAGGGGACGGAGGTCAGCGCGTGAGGGCGGCTAATGCATCGGCGAACGAGCGTCACGCGCACCACGACCTCGCCCATCAGCCGCACGAGCCTGACGGTCACAGCCACAGCCACAGCCACGGACTCGTCGATCCGTCGATCAAGCGCTCGCGCGACGGGCTGCGGGTCGTCGGGGTCTCGCTGGCCCTGCTGGCGATCACGGCCGCCGCGCAGGCGGCGATCTACCTCGCGACCAACAGCATCGCGCTGCTCGCCGACCTGATCCACAACGCCGGCGACGCGCTGACCGCCGTCCCGCTCGCCGCTGCGTTCCTGCTTCGCTCCGAGCGCGCCGAGCGCGGCGCCGGAATCGTCGTCGTGCTCACGATCCTCGCTAGCGCGATCACCGCAGGCGTGTTCGCGGTCCTGCGCATCATTCATCCGCTTGCCCCCACACACCTGCTTGCGCTCGCGCTCGCCGGCGCGATCGGTGTGATCGGGAACGCGATCGCCGCCCGCGTGCGCCTCAGCGGCGGTCGCCGCTTGCACAGCGCCGCGCTAATCGCCGACGGCAACCACGCCCGCTCAGACGCGATCGTCAGCGCGGGCGTGATCCTGAGCGCAGCCGCGGTTGCGCTCGGCGCACCAATTGCCGACCCGATCATCGGACTGCTCATCACAGGGCTGATCCTTCAGATCACATGGGAGAGCTGGAACACCGTGCGCGGCCGCGGCCATCACCACTGACGCGCCGGCGGCAGCTCGCCCCATTTGAGCGGTCGCTTTGAGCGAATGCTAAAGTGGTGCGTATGGCGTCGAGCGCGAACGAGGACGACGAGGGCCGGCCGGACGTCGCTGCGGGTCTGAGTGGAACGAAGCTGCAGATCGCCGAGGCGGCGCTTGAGACGCTCAAGGCGAACGGGTTTGCCGGGGCGAGCGCGCGAGCGATCGCTCACACGGGAGGCTTTAACCAGGCGTTGATCTTCTACCACTTCGGCAGTGTCCAGAACGCGCTGCTCGCCTCGCTTGACTTGATCAGCGAGCGGCGGTTGGAGGACTACGGGCCGGCGTTCGAGAAGGCCCGGACCGCGTCGGAGCTTGGCCGGCTCGCACGGGCTATCTATGACGAGGACCTGGAGCGCGGGTACATCACGGCGCTTGGCGAGATGGTCAGTGGCGGGGTGTCCGATCCGCTCCTCGGCGCAGAGGTGGCGGCGCGGATCGAGCCGTGGATCGGGATGGTCGAGCGCAAGCTGGAGGAGCTGCTCGCAGGCTCACCATTGCTCGCGCTGGCATCTCCGGCGGAGCTGGCGTTCGGGATCGTCTCGCTGTATTTCGGTGTCGACATGCTCAGCCACATGCAGCGCGAGCGCGCGCGTGCTGAATCGTTGCTCGATCTCGCGACTCGCCTAGCGACCGTTGCCGAAACGTTCCTGCCATCGACCCGAGGGGACTCGCAATGAGCCACGCCCCGGCTACCGATCTTGTGACCGGAGCGTTCAGCTACTCGGGGGCACAGATCGCCGAGCGGCTGCTCGACTCCGGACGCGGTGTGCGGACGCTGACCCACCATCCCGAGCGCCAGCACCCGCTGCGAGCCGACGTCGATGTGCGCGAGTACCGGTTCGACGATCCGGCAGCGCTGGCCCGCAGCCTCGACGGGGTGAGCACGCTCTACAACACCTTCTGGGTGCGCTTCGACCACGGCACGACGAGTTTCGTCAGCGCTATCGAGCGCTCCCGGATGCTGTTCTTCGCTGCCAGGCGTGCCGGAGTGAAACGGATCGTCCACCTCAGCATCACCAACCCGTCGCTGGAATCCCCGCTCCCGTACTTCCGCGGCAAGGCGCTCGTCGAGTACGCACTGGCCCAGGTGGGCGTGCCTTACTCGATCGTGCGACCGACCTGGATCTTCGGCGGCGAGCGAGACGTCCTCGCCAACAACATCGCCTGGATCCTTCGACGAATGCCGGCATTCGCGCTGCCCGGCGACGGCACCTACCCCGTCCAGCCCGTACACGTGGAGGACGTCGCCCGGATCTGCACCGATGCCGGCAACGCAACCGGCGACATCGTGATCGACGCAGCCGGACCCGAGACCATGCAGTTCCGCGACCTCGTCGCGCTCGTCCGCACCGCCATCGACACGAACCCGCCAATTCTGCACGTACCGCCGCTAGTGATGGCAGCCGCAGCCCGCGCCCTCGGCTTCCTCGTCGGCGACGTCGTGCTCACCGGCGACGAGATCCGCGGCCTGATGGCAGGCCTGCTCATATCCCACGAGCCGCCGCTCGGACGAATCGCCTTCACCGACTGGCTGAACGACCACTCCGAAACGATCGGCCAGACCTACGCCAACGAACTCCACCGCCATTTCGCCGCCACGCCGGCCGGATGAACCGCCAGCGCGGAACGGGTTCCGATACGTCTCGCTGGACGGCCCGACCAGGCATGGCCGGCGAGAGCCCACCGGGTGTCTGGGTTCGGGACATGTGTCTCAGGTGATGTGTCGCTTGTGAGTCGGGTCACGTGGTCGCGGCGACTTGGCGAGCGTCAAGGCCGCTACGGGCCACGGATCAGGCAGGACACGTGCCGACAGACATCAACTCCAGCCGGTCGGCCGTGGCCAACGAACGCGAGGTCATTGCTGACGTCGCTTCACGGCGATCGGGGAGCAGTGCTTGTGATGCTCGAAAGCCGGTCGAGGCGCATCGCGATCAGCGCCGGTGGCACCGTTCCCCGTGAGCCGAACACGACAGCCTCCCGCCGGGAGCCTAGCTCGAGTTGCCGGGCGGGTCCGGAAGGAGCTCGCAACGAACGCCGCTCTGGTCAAGTCCGTTGAAAGTGCCAGGTGCCGGGCGGCTTGGCGCTTCGGGAAAGTACTTGAACCCATTGCGCGGCGAGTAGAACTGGAGCTTGCTCAGGCCGAGTCCGTCCTCGTCGACCGGGTTGAACAGGGCAGCGGCGATCGAGTTGGGGACGCCGGGGATTCGTGCGCCGCTGGCGTTCCCCGTCGCATGGACCGCGGCTACGGCGATGATCGGATCCCAATTGCCCGGGAACCGCGCGATGAACTGGGCGCCGTCGGACTGGTCGGCGAAGAGATGCTTGTCGACCGTAAAGAAGAAGGCGCGGAGGCACTCCCAGTCACGCGCGTTGCCAACCCCGCCGAGGTCGTACATCTTTGGGTAGGCGAGCGGTACGAGGCGTTCGTAGATAGTTTGCTTGGCGGCCCGGTCGAGCCCCGCTCGGGCGTTGCCGACGCTGCCGACGCGCCAGTCTGTCTCCCCGGGGCCGGGCGCGGCGTCGACCCTGTTCGCGACATCGATGAGCTTGCCGTAGTCGCTGACGATCAGCCGGCCGAGGTCGTCCAGGTGGTCGCCGGCCTGGTTGTAGTTTTCGGCGAGCTCGACGCCGAGCTTGCTGGCCGAGGTGGTGACCTGAGGGCCGATCAGGTCAGGCCCACCGTTGGCTTTGGTGAAGTAGCCCGCGAGCGAGAGCGCGGTGCCCAGGACCGCGGCGACCGGGGTGGTTTCCGGCGTGGCGTACCCAACCTGCGAGAGATAGGAGAGCGCCGTGAGCGTGCTCGAGGTCGTGTTGTCCGCCGCGGGAGGATTGACCGCGTCCTTGATCGTCTGAGCGATGTTGTTGAGATTCGCCAGCCCGTCCACGTCGGCGGCTCCGAACGCCTGCTGAAGCCCTTCCGGCCCGAAGTACCTCACCACCGACTCGACGTTCAAGACCTCGTCGAGCAGCTCCGCCCGGATCCCCTCGCACTGGGCTGGGGCGAAGCCGGTGTGCGGTACGGCGCACTTCTTCTCGGCATTCTGCAGGGCGCCCTGGACCTTCGGCCAGTCTGCGCCGTAGCTCTGGTAGTAGGTCTGGCGGATGTCGCACGTCGGTCTAGCCGCGGCGCACAGCTTCGTCACGTCCGGTCCGCCGAGGAACTTCTGTACCGCCTCCGCGGCGGCCGCGTCGATCGGCCGCCCGTCGCTGTCCTTGAATGCCGGGAACGGCTGCGGCGCCTGGTTGGCGATGTGGATCAGCTCCGTGTTGACCAGCGACCGGCCGTCGATGTTCGCGGGGGGGCCGGCAAGCATCGGCTCGAAGCCGCTGTCGCGCGCCCGAATCAGCACTCCGCTGAGCCGGCCCGGGAGGCCGTTGAGCGAATAGCTCGCCTCGGCGAGCGGCGCACTCGAGCCGACGCGCCCGACGAACGCATACGGCCCCTTGCGCTTGGCGGATTCGCCGTTCAGCGGCCGGGGGTCGTCAGTGTTCATCGCGTCGAACACCTGGCGCGTCCCGCCGAGGCGCTCGATCTGCCGCGCCGCCTGATCCCAGACGTCGTCGCTGCCGTGCGGCGTGCCGAACGCCTGGACGATGACCAGCGGCCTGACGGGATTATCTGCTTGCCGCGTCAGCAGGCTCGCGAGCTCCCGAACTGCGGCGGGTTGCTCCGCACCGTCGGCAGCGTTCGTCGTGATGAGGAGATTGCCAAACGGCACGAGCGTGTCCGGGTACAGGAGCAAAACGTGAAAGCCCGAGACGCCACCGCCGGGGTTCCGCCGCGTATAGGTCTGATCGCCGAGCTTGATCGTGAGCTCGGCGGGCGAGCTGTCGGCATGGGTCTGGTTGCTATCGGTGTCGAAGTCGACATAGTCGGTGAAGACGAAGTCGTACTTCCCGGTCACGCCGTTCAACCGCAGATACCCCGACATCCCGCCGTGGTTTTGAAAAACGCACGGGCGGGGACAAGACGGGAAGTAGCCGAGCCTCAAGAAGGCGGAGCCGGCGGGTGCTCCCGCGACTCCGACCGCCGACCCCGGTGAGTACTGAGCACCGGCGACGTCGCGCTGTATCCGCTGGCGTTGCGCGGCCGTCAACGGCGGCGCGCCGATCTCCCGCAGCAGACTGCCGATCGCATCGCGGTCGGCCTCGAGCTCGGCTCCGCCGACGACGCCGACCCAGTTGAGCACGACGAGATAGTTAAGCGACCCGCTGTAGCCGTCGATCCTCGTGCCGAGTTCTTTGATACCGGCGACGTTCGCGTCGACGGATCCCAAGGCCACGCGCTCAAGCGTCCGACGATCGAGCACCAGGTACTGAAGCTGTGTGCAGGCATCTGGAACATCTGGGTTGCAGCCTGAGCTTCCCGGGAGGACCAGCTCCCCGTCGAGCGCGATGTTGGCCTGCTCGGTCAGCGCGTCGAGGCGAACGCCCGCCGGCGGGATGTCGGGCGTCACGGTGACCGTGGCGGTGTCGTTCGAGGTGCCGGTTGCACTTGCGTCGCGGGCGCCGAGCCCGCCCGGCGGCGCCCCGGGGCGCGTGCCACGCACCGACACCCGCACGTCGTAGACGCCCGGGCGGTCGGGCACCAGGCTGGGCCGGCTGCCCGTGGCGTTGCGGAGCCTGGCCTTCGAGCCGCTCGGGGCGCTTGCAATCCGCCAGCGGAACGACGGCTTGGCGAACCCTGGCGGTAGCTCGGTGGCCAGACCATCGAGCTGGACGAGCTCGCCGTGCGCGATCGTCTGGTCCGCGCCGGCGCTCGCGATCGGCGCGTTGCGAGCGATGTACACGGTGCGCGACTCGATGTCGTAGCTGCTCTGGCGCTTAAACGGGTGCGTCTTATGGACCAGGATCTGGACGAGGTTGCGCCCGAAGCGAAGCCCTTGGCCGGCGCCCAACCGCACGCTCAGCCGCCCGCCCTTCAGCGAGAACGCGCGATCGACGCGCCGGTCGTTGACATACACGCGCGCGCTGACGCCCTGCGCCACGCTCAATGCCGCCCGGACGCTCGTCCCGGTCGGGCGCAGGGCCAGCTGCAGCGGCGCAGCGGCCGTTCGCGTGCTGAAGCTGGTCAGCTGCAGCAGGCTGTCGTCGCGCTGGGCGACGATGAAGCGGACGTGCGCGGTGGCGCTGCTCCCATCCCGTCCGGTGGCCGTGGCGAACGCATCGTTGAACCCGTAGTGGAGGTGGCGATCGAGGTTGACGATCGCGCCCCAGTAGCCCCCCGGCCCCCGCGTTAGGAGGCGAGTGACGTCCACCCCGTCGACATCAACCTTCGTGAGGCGCGCGCCGGGGCGGAGGTGGACGATCACCCGGATCGGGCCCGTGCCCTTCTGGACCAGCGTGTCGCCTGTCGGGCGGAAGAACGAGACCAGCTTCGCCCTGGACGCGCGCTGGAGGGCCGCCGCGCTCGACCCGGCCGACGACGCGCCAGCCCCGACCGCAATCAACGCCAGCGCACCGACGATTCCAGCAAGCCCGCTTCTTCTCCGTGCACCCATCCCATCCCCAAGTCCAGAGTGTGCACCGCGCCCCGGTGCCTCACCGACACGAAACGAATCCGTGCCTCTTCAAGGATAACACCGCTGGGCAGAGCTACCGCTCGCGGATCGGCCGGTGCCCTGTCGGCGGGGCTTCCGAGCGCGCCCGGAGAGATTCGAACTCCCGACCTTCGGTTCCGTAGCAGACGAGACGATGCCGACCATCGGGAATCACCAGGGCTGACGACTGATTGGTCAATTCGTTGCTCGTGGTGCGTCGACTTCGAAAGCCTCAGCGACCAGGGCTGCATCTTCCTGACGGGACATATTGGGGACACGCTTTGCGAAATCCCCAAGCCCACCGGGGGACTCGAACCCCCAACCGCTTGATTACAAATCAAGTGCTCTGCCAGTTGAGCTAGGTGGGCGCGGGGTCGCGATCAGTGTCGCACGCGCGCGGGTTGCCTACTCGGGGGAGTCGGCGGTGATCGCGTGCTCGAGCGAGCCGTGGCCATTGCTCGAGAAGTCGGCGTCCGGGAGCGGGGGTGTGGGCTCCGGGACGGCGTTCAGCCGGCGCTCGAGCTCGCCGAGGACGATCCCGAACAGCAGATGGCGGACGGCCGCCTGGGCGAGCGCCTTGCGGTTGCCGCCGAGCTTCGGGAGCTTCTTGCGCCGCGGGTGCAGCCGGTCGGACAGGCCCGCCAGCGGCCAGGTGGCAAACGTCTCTGTCAGCGCCACGACGGGTCCGCGGGCGACCGGCGGGAGCGGGATCACGGGCGCGACGCTGGCGTAGATCGCGCCGAACAGAGCACCGTTGCCGACGTGCCACGCGAGCCCGACGGGATACCAGCCGTCGTCCGCGACAACGGCGCGTCCGAGCACCTCGATGTCGTCGTAGTCGCTACCGAAGAGGGCCTTGTCGAGCGGCTGCTCGAGCGCCCAGAGCACCGCTGCGAGGGCGCCGGAAACGGCCCCTCTCAGAGCCCGGGTGCGATACACGGCGCTTGCCACGTGTTGCAACTGTAACGGCCGCGCTTCCGGCGGGTAGGGCAATGTGCGATGGATCACGAGGGCCTGCACGCGCGCACACGCAACAAGGGCGTCAACATCGTCGTCTACCTGATTATCCGCGCGCTGTTCCAGCCGTTCTTCCACGTCTACTTCCGAATGGCGCGGATCGGGCGCGAGTACATCCCCGCCGAGGGGCCGGTGATCATCGCCGCCAACCACCGGAGCTTCCTCGACCCGTTCGTGATCGGGACGATGGCGCGCCGGCCGATGTACTACGTCGCCAAGGAGGAGCTGTTCCGCAGGCGGTGGATGGCGTGGATCCTGAGCGCGCTCGGCGCGTTCCCCCTCAAGCGAGGCGCCGGCGACGAGGACTCGATCGCGACCGCCAAGGAGATCCTCGCGCGCGGGGACATCGTGCTGATCTTCCCCGAGGGCACCCGCACCCGCCCGGGGTCGCTAGGACGGCCCAGGCGGGGCGTCGGACGGCTCGCGCTGGAGACCGGGGCACCGGTCGTGCCGGTCGCGGTGATCGGGACCGAGGACGTCCGAAAGGGGTGGAGGATCCGGCCGCGCAAGGTCAGGATCCGGGCCGGGCGCCCGCTGCGCTTCCCGCGCGTCGAGCACGCGTCGCCGCAGCTCGCCGGCGCCGTGACCGACCGAATCTGGCCGTGCGTAATGCTGCAGTGGGAATGGCTCGGCGGACTCGCGCCGGTTCGCCGTGCGGCGATCATCGGCGCCGGCTCGTGGGGCACGAGCCTCGCGGTCACGCTCGCGCGCGCCGGCCTCGAGGTCGACCTCGGCTGCCGCACCCGCGAGCAGGCTGAGGAGCTCCGCGAAACCCGGCGTAACGAGCGCTACCTGCCCGGCGTCGAGCTCCCGGACTCGATCACGCCGCTGCGCGCCGCCGAGCTCGAGCCCGGCCACCACGATCTGGTGTGCCTGGCGGTGCCGGCCCGCTCGCTGCCGAGCGTAATGGCCGCCCACGGCGAGCGGATCCCGCGTCGCGCCGGGGTGCTGGTGCTCTCCAAAGGCTTGGTCCCGCCGCTCGGGACGCTCCCGTCGGCGTTCGCTTCGGAGCGGTGCGCCGCTCGCGCCGTGGCGGCCCTGGGTGGGCCCGCGCACGCCACCGAGGTGCTCAACCACGGCGCGTCGATCGTGATCGCGACGACCGATCGCGGGTTCGCGCGGCAATTGCGCGACGTCCTGCGGTCGGTCGAGCTCGACGTCTCGACGACCACCGATGTGACCGGAGTCGAGCTCGCCGGCTGTGCGAAGAACGCGGCCGCACTCGCCGCCGCCGCGGCGGCGTCGGTGGCCGGACCCAACGTCGCGGGCGCCGCCGCGGGCAAGGTGTTCGCCGAAATCGACGCGCTGGCGCGTAGCCGCGGGGGGCGGCCCGAGACGTTCGCCGGCCTGGCCGGCGTCGGTGACCTCGTCGCGACCGTCGGCGCCGCGGGCTCGCGCAACCGGCGGGCCGGCGAGCTGCTGGCACAGGGCGTCCCGGGCACGGAGATCGGGCAGGCGCTCGGCCAGACGGCGGAAGCCGTCGACTCGGTGCCGCTGCTGGCGACCGTCGCGCGGGAGGCGCACGTCGAGGCGCCGGCGCTCACGAGTCTCGCCGACCTCGTCGAAGGACGGCTCCCGCCCGACCGGTGGACGGCGACGGTCACGGATCCGTCGTGGCTACGGCGAAAGAACACTGTCCGCGCGGCCTGACCGCGGCTACGCTCTCATGTTGTGGTCGAGCCACTACCCAAGGACAAGGCCGAGCTCGACGCACGGTTCTCGGACCTCTACCGCGCGCACCTTCGCGACGTCTACTCGTACAGCTACTACCGCGTCGGCAACCACCACGACGCCGAGGACCTCACCGAGCAGACGTTCCTGCAGGCCTACCGCCATTTCGAGCGGGCGCTGCGCGAGTCCAACGGTCGGCCGTTGCGTCCGTGGCTCATCCGGATCGCTCACAACCTCGCGGCCAACTTCTACCGAGACCGGTCCCGCCGCCCGGAGTCGGCAATCGAAGACGCGGGCATGGTCTCGGCGCCACACACGACCGAGTCGCTGGTCGAGGGCCGAGAGGAGCTGGGGGCGATTCTCGAGGGCGTGCAGCAGCTCCCCGACGACCGCCGCGAGGCGCTGATCATGCGGTTCGCGCTCGGCATGGACAACCGCGAGATCGCTCGGGCGCTGGGACGCTCCGACGGCGCGACCAAGGTTTTGCTGCACCGCGCGATCAGGCAGCTTGAAGGGATCGTGTCCGAGGGAGCGGGACAGGCGGGCGGTCGATGAGTACGAGCGCGCCCGACTTCGAGTCGCTGCTCCGCCAGGCGCTGCAGCCGATCGACCCGCCGGCCGACATGGTCGTCCGGCTCGAGCTGACCCTCGTGAGCCTGACGGAGGCGGCGCAGGGGGAGCTCGACGCCTGGGAGCTGTCGGCGATGCGGGATCCCCGCAACTGGGTCCGTCCGGCGGCCGCCGCGGTCGTCGGCGTCAGCGCGGGAACCGCCCTGGTCGTTCTGCGGGTGCGGGCGCGGCACCGGTCTCGCCGTCAGCAGTCGCGCAACCCGTTCGAGCTTGCGGGGCGGACGCTCCGCGATGTGGCGGTCGAGGCGAGGCGCATCGCCCCGAAGCGGTAGGAGTCCAAGCCGGCAGCGGACAGCCCGCTGCTAGCTTCACCCGAAATGCCCGCCTGCTACCGGCATCCGTCCCGTGAGACCGGTGTCTCGTGCTCCTCGTGCGGCCGTCCGATCTGCCCCGACTGCATGACGCCGACATCCGTCGGGATGCGCTGCCCGGAGTGCGCGCGCGACCGGACCAAGGTACGGACGGCCCGAACGCTGACCAGCACGCCCGTCGTCACCCAAGCGCTGATCGCGATCAACGTGATCGTGTTCCTCGCCGAGACGGTGTCGGGGGTCCCATTCAACGGCTGCTCGGGAGCGTGCGGCACCGTCTGGAACCACGGCGTCCTGTTCGGCCCGTCGATCCACATCAGCCACGACTACTGGCGGATCGTCACCGGCGGCTTCCTGCACGACGGCTTCTTCCACATCTTCGTGAACATGCTCTCGCTGTATTTCGTCGGGATGGTGCTCGAGCCGGCGATCGGGCACGTGAACTTCGCGGCCGTCTACTTCGTTTCGCTGCTTGCGGGATCGTTCGGGGCGCTGCTATTCCAGCCGGACGTGCCGACGGTCGGCGCGTCAGGCGCGATCTTCGGGGTGTTCGGCGCGCTGATCGTGGTCGCCTACCACCGCGGGATCCCGATCTGGCAGAGCGGACTCGGGTTTGTGCTGCTGTTCAACCTGATCTTCTCGTTCACGTTCTCGGGGATCTCCGTCGGAGGCCACCTCGGTGGGCTTGTCGCGGGCCTGATCTGCGGCGAGATGATCGTGCAGTGGGGGGAGCGCAGGCGGATGCAGGCGCTCGCGCTCGGGGGGATGGCGGTCGTCGGGATCGCGAGCGTGGCGCTGGCGATCGTCGCCGCCGGTCACCACGGTCTGACGCCGCACGGCCTCACGCTGTGACCGAGTCGTAGAGCGCCTGAATCTCGTCGAGCAGCCGGCCGGCCGCGAATCGCCGGCGGACCTGGTCGCGGGCGCAGGCGCCGAGGCGATCGCGCTGCGCGGGATCGTCGAGCAGCTCGGCGGCGGCCTGGGCGAGCGCGGCGGGGTCGCCTGGCGGCACGAGCCGTCCCGTCTCACCGTCGCGGATGATCTCCGGCAGGCCCCCGTGGGCGCTCGCGACCACGGCGCAACCGGCGGCGGCGGCCTCGACCGCCGAGCCCGGCAGCGGGTCGGGCGCGGTCGACGGCACCGCGACCACGTCGGCCGCGCCGAACACGGTCTCGACGTCCTCTCTGAACCCGAGCAGTCTCAGCCGGTCCCCGACCCCGAGCTCCCGGGCGAGCTCGAGCACCCGGGCCGCGCGCTGATCGGCGCCCGGCCACGCTTCGCCGGCGATCAGCCCGACCGCGCCACGCTCGCGCAGGGGCTGCCGCGCGAGCGCGCGGACGAGCACATCCTGCCCCTTCCAGTCGGAGATCCGTCCGAGCACCGCGATCACCGGGTCGTCGGGGCCGAGGCCGAGCGAGCACCGGGCGGCGTCGCGCGCCGCGCGGCGCGGGTCGAATGCGAGGCCGTCATAGATCACCGGCGTCGGATCGCGAGACCGGAACTGCGCAGCCGTCGCGGACGAGACGCACGGCAGCGCGCTCGCCGTCGACAGCAGCGACCGGTAGGCCGGCCACAGGCCACCGAAACGCGAGTAGATCTCGCGGACGTGCCAGACATGGGGGACGCGCGCGAGCGCGGCGCCGGCGGCGCCGCCGAGCACGACAGAGGTGTTGGAGTGGACCAGCGCCGCGCGCCGGCTGCGCACGAGTCCCGCGAGCCGCCGCGCGTCGCGGGCGAGCGCGGTCGCGACCGCCACCGCGCCACGCGCAGAGATGAGCTCGCGGCGGAGCACACTCAGCTCGCGCACGTGGACCTCGACGCCCGCGGCGCGCAGGTCGGTCACGAGCGGGCCCACGGCGGGCAGCACGACGAGCGGCCGGTACCGGGCTGGGTCGAGACGCGAAGCGATCAGCAGCAGCTGCCTGTCGGCCCCGTAGTGCCCACTCGAGGAGTGGATCAACAGGACGGTCGCGGGACCGGTGGCCAAGCTATGCGTCGACCGTGAGCGCTTGGCCCGGCGCTTCGGGGAAGAGCTCGGGGTGGAGGATGTGGGCGAGCAGCTCGAGCCCGTCGACGATCCGCGGCCCGGGCCGCGAGAAGTACGAGGCGGCGTCGACCGCGACGACCTCGCCGGCTCCGAGTGACGCAAGCCGGTCGCGATGCATCTCCGCCTCCCGGTAGGCCAGCTCGGCGTCGAATCCGCAAGGCATCACGATCACGACGTCGGGCTCCGACGCGGCGATCTCCTCCCAGGTGCGCTCCTCCGAGGGCTCGCCGGCGAACCCGAGCACGTCCTCGCCGCCGGCGTACTCGATCAGCTGCGGGGTCCAATGGCCGGCTGCGAACGGGGGATCGAGCCACTCGAGCGCGGCGACACGCAGCCGCCTCGTGCCGCGAACCGCGAGCCTGACGCGGTCGATCCGCGCCGACGCCTCGCCGATCAGCTCCACGGCTGCATCCTTCGCGTCGGTCTCCTGCGCGAGCGTCCTCGCGTCCGCGAGCACCTCGCCGACGGTGTGCGGGTCGAGCGAGATCACTCGCGGTGCCGGCTCGAGCTGATCGGCGATCGCGCGGACGTCGTCGTAGGAGACCGCGCACACGGCGCACAGCGCCTGCGTCACGATCAGATCGGGCTGGAGCGCTTGCAGCTGATCGACGTCGAGTTCGTAGATCGACTCACCGGCGAGCGTGCGCTCCTTGACCGCGGCGTCGATCTGCGCCGAGCTGAGACCCGGGGGCAGCGCGTCCCGGGTGATCTTCGGAAGCTCTTGCACCGCCGGCGGGAAGTCGCACTCATGCGTGACGCCGACGACGTCCGGGCCGAGGCCCAGCGCGAACAGCATCTCGGTCGCCGAGGGGACGAGGCTTACGATCCGCATCGGCCGTGTTTGCATCCACACGACACGCGGGAAGCTGGAGGATTAGCCACTGCGAACACCTGCGAGGGGGACGATATGCCAGATCTGCTCAGCGATGACGAGATCGCTTCGAGGCTAGAGGACAGCGAGTGGCAGCGTGACGGCGACGAGATCGTGCGCGAGCTGAAGTTCGCGGACTTCGCCGCGGCGATGGCGTTCGTCAACCGCGTCGCCCAGGAGGCGGAGGAGGCGAACCATCACCCCGACATCCTCGTCCACGGCTGGAACAAGGTGCGGTTGTCGCTGACCAATCACGCCGCCGGTGGCCTCACCGACGCGGACTTCCAGATGGCCGGAAAGATCGATGGATTGCGCTGAAAGCGGTCCATGGGGGCTGCTAGCGTTGCGTCAGTCGCTGAATGAACGACGACCAGCCCCGAAGTAGTAGCGGCGCCAGCGGAGAGGGCATTAGCGCGCCGCCGCTGTGATCGCCTTATACATAGTTCTCACCGGCCTGCTCGTGCTGGTGAACGCGTTCTTCGTGATCGCGGAGTACGCGCTCGTGCGCTCGAGCCGCGCCCGGCTGGAGACGATGGCCGAGGAGGGGCTCCGGGGCGCGCGGCTCGCGCTCGACCAGGTCGACCACATCGGCGACTACATCGCCGCCTGCCAGGTCGGGATCACGATGGCGTCGATCGCGATCGGTGCTCTCGGCGAGCCCGCGATCGCGCATCTGTTCGAGCACATATTCGGCGGCGCCGCGCACGACGCGTTGGCGGTCGCCGTCTCGGTCGTGATCTCCTACCTGCTGATCATCAGCGCGCAGAGCGTCGTCGGCGAGATCGTCCCGAAGCTCTACACGATCCAGCACGCCGAGGGGCTCGCGCGGCGGATCGCGCGGCCGCTGCGGGCCTTCCGGGTGCTGTTCCACCCGTTCATCGTGCTGCTGAACGGGGCATCGAATTCGATCCTCCGGATGCTGGGCACCGACCCCAACGCCGAGCCGGAGGGGGGGACACCGCAGGAGCTCAAGCGGCTGATCGCCCAGTCGCAGACCGGCGGTCAGATCGACGTCGGCGAAGCGAGCATGCTGACGGGCGTCTTCCACCTGCACGAGCAGGAGGCGCGCAACGTGATGACGCCGATTCCCGCGGTCGTGACGGTCGATCAGTCCGAGACGGTCGAGGTCGCGCTGCGGCGGTGCGTCTCAACCGGCCACTCGCGACTGGTCGTGACCGAGGACCACAACCAGGACCGCGTCAAGGGGATCGTGCACGTCAACCAGCTGGTCAAGCTGATGATGTCCAAGGGGATGGAGGCGAACTTCGCCGATCTGGTGCGCCCCGCGCCGATCGTCCCGGAGACGAAGCCGCTCGACGACCTGCTCGCCGACCTCCAGCGCGAGCGGACCGAGCTCGCGATCGTGATCGACGAATACGGCCGCACTGCCGGGATCGTCACGACCGAGGACATCATCGAGGAGGTCGTCGGCGAGATCACCGACGAGACCGACCCCGCCGGCGGCGCGGTACGGAGGCTCGCGAACGGCGACTGGTTCGTCCGGGGCCACGTGGCCGTCTCGGACCTGCCGGACTACGGGCTCAAGCTGCCGGTCGACACGGACGCGTACAACTCGGTCGGCGGGTTCGTGTTCGCCGAGCTCGGCAGGCTGCCGAAGCGCGGGGACACGATCACGGCCAACGGCTACTCGATCCGGGTCGAGTCAGTTCGGCAGAACCGGATCGAGGCGGTGCGGATTCGCGAGCGCGGGCGGAACCGACGGGCCGAGCCGGCTGCTGAGGGACGGTAAGGCAAGCGATCCCGGGGGGCGAAGCCGGCCCATCGTTGGGCCGGCTTCTGCTCTCCTCTCAACCACCGGGAGGGTCGACGCTCGTAGAGAGCGACTCCCCGGCGTTGCCTTGCCGCGGATCGTAACGAATGATGCGAACGGGTGCGAGTCGGGGTGGCTCGGGGACGAACGGGCGGTGACTAGATCTCGCGGCGCGAGCGGGCCGCGCCGGGGGCCGAACTTTGCTTCTCAACTCCGATATTTCGGAGTCGGGAAGCAACGTTCGCGTGGCGCGCTCCACGCACCACCAAAAAGAGCCGGCCCGCTTGCGCGGGCCGGCTCGGTGCTTCTGGGGAGGAGGTGCTGCTATGAGGTACGTCGCGAGGGGAATACTCGGCCTCCACCCTCAACGGACGCTAAATAGTTCCTCTGAGGTTCATCAGCCTCAGCCGTACGAGTAGAACCCGCGTCCGGACTTGCGTCCGAGGGCGCCCTCCTCGACGAGCGACAGCAGCGGACCGGGCACCTCGGCGCCGATTGACTCGCCGATCGCCTGCGAGACATCGAGGCCGACGTAGTCGAGCAGTGCGAGGGGGCCCATCGGCATCCCCGCGCCCAGCGACATGCAGCGGTCGACGTCCTCGGCCGGCATGCCGCTCTCCGCCATCAGCTCGACCGCGCTGAAGAGGTACGGGAACAGCAGCCGGTTGACGACGAAGCCGGGGGAGTCCGGAACCTGGACCGGGGTCTTCCCGATCCGCTCGGCGAGCTCGCGCGCGCGGGCGCGTGTCTCGTCGCTCGCCTCGGGTGGGAACGCCAGCTCGATCAGCTTCATCCGCGGCACCGGGTTGAACGGGTGGAAGCCGACGAACCGCTCCGGGTGCCCGCTCGCCTGGGCGAGCTCGGAGATCGAGAGCGACGAGGTAGTCGTCGCGAGGATCGCGTTCGGCTCCGCGTGCTTCGACAACTCGCCGAGCTCGGCGAGGATCTCGGCCTTCATCCCGTGGTGCTCGACCACCGCCTCGACCATGAACGTGGCGGAGTCGAGGCCGTCGAGGTCGTTGACGATCGTGACGCGGTCGGGGTCGACCTCACCCCCGAGGAGCTTCTCGCAGTTGCGCGAGATCGCGGCGTGGGCTCGCTTGGCCGAGTCCGGCGACCGGGCCCACAGCAACACCTCCCCGCTTCGTGCGGCGGTAGCGGCGAGGCCGCAGGCGATGGCGCCCGAGCCGGCGATTCCCAGTCGTTCCTCCAAGACTGCTCCTCCTATGTGCAGATACGACGGCCATTCGGCCCGGATCGCCGGGGTACAGTAGAGGGTGAATCCGGTTTCAGGCACCACCGCCCCCGTCGGCGGCCGGGACCTCCCGAGGAGACAAGGAGACAGCTGAATGCCTTTTGATGGCCGTGAGGTAGTGATCGTTGAGGCCGCCCGCACCCCGATCGGTCGCGGACATCCTGAGAAGGGCTACTACAAGGACACGCACCCGAACGAGCTGCTGGGCGCGGCGTACCGGGCCGTGATCGAGCGCTCCGGGATCGACGCCGGGCAGGTCGAGAACGTGATCTCGGGCTGCGTGGCCCAGTTCGGCCCGCAGGGCCTGCACGTCGGCCGTAACGCGTGGCTGCAGCAGGGCTTCCCGATCGAGACCTCGGCGACGACGATCGACCTGCAGTGCGGATCCGCGCAGCAGGCCGTCAACCTCGCGGCCTCGCAGATCGCCTCGGGAGTCCACGACGTCGTGATCGGCGGTGGCGTCGAGCACATGGGCAAGCTGCCGTTCGCGGCCACGATGAAGACCCAGGAGGAGTTCGGCTACGCGTTCACGCCCGAGCTGATGGCCCACCACAACATCCAGGGCCAGGGGATGGGCGCGGAGATGATCGCCGAGGAGTACGAGATCCCCCGGCACGATCTCGACGAGCTCGCGCTGCGCTCGCACCAGCTCGCGCACCGCGCGACCGAGGAGGGCCGGTTCGAGCGCGAGATGATCCCGATGCAGGTCAACGGTGATACCTACGTGACTGATCAGGGGATCCGCCCGGACACGAGCCTCGAGGCGCTCAGCCAGCTGAAGACCGTGTTCAAGCCGGACGGAGTGATCACTGCCGGGAACTCCTCGCAGATTTCCGACGGCGCCGCCGCGGTGCTGCTGATGAGCGCCGATAAGGCGAACGAGCTCGGGCTGACGCCGCGGGCGAAGATCGTCGACCAGATCACCGTCGGCTGCGACCCCGTGAAGATGCTCGAGGGTCCGATCCCGGCGACGGCGAAGACGCTCGAGCGCAACTCGATGACGATCAACGACATCGACCTGATCGAGATCAACGAGGCGTTCGCGCCCGTCGTCGCCGCGTGGCGCAACGTGCACAAGCCCGACATGGACCGCGTCAACGTCAATGGCGGCGCGATGGCGCTCGGCCACCCGCTCGGCTCGACCGGCGCTCGGCTGATCACGAGCCTGCTTCACGAGCTCGAGCGCTCCGACAAGGAGGTCGGGTTCGTGACGATGTGCTGCGGCGGCGGCCTCGGTACCGCGACGCTGATTCAGCGGGTCTGATCGACCGCGAGGATGGAATTCCCGCGAGGATGGAATTCCCCTATTCCGGGTCGCTATTGTTGCTTATAGCGAGGGCGACGACGAGAGGATATGAGCAATGGCACTGACGATTGGCGACACCGCACCTGACTTCGAGGCGCAGACGAGCGAAGGCCCGATCAAGTTTTACGACTGGCTGGGCGACTCCTGGGGCGTGCTGTTCTCGCACCCCAAGGACTTCACTCCGGTGTGCACGACCGAGCTCGGCTACATGGCGAGCATCAAGCCGGAGTTCGACCGCCGCGGCGTGAAGATCATCGGTATCTCGATCGACTCCACCGGGGATCACGAGGGCTGGGCGAAGGACATCGAGGAGACCCAGGGCACCGCGCCCAACTACCCGATCATCGGCGATGACGACTTCAAAGTCGCGACGCTGTACGGGATGCTCCCGGCTGGTACCTCGGGCGACGCCAAGTCGCGGACCCCGGCAGACAACCAGACCGTCCGCAACGTGTTCGTGATCGGCCCGGACAAGAAGATCAAGCTGGTCCTCGTGTACCCGATGACCACGGGGCGGAACTTCGACGAGGTGCTGCGGGTGATCGACTCGCTGCAGCTGACCGCGAAGCACAAGGTCGCCACGCCGGCCCAGTGGAAGCAGGGCGACGACGTGATCATCGCCGGCTCCGTGTCCGACGAGCAGGCCAAGGAGATCTTCGGCGAGTGGGAGTCGCCGAAGCCCTACATCCGAATCGTCCCGCAGCCGAGCTAGAGCTTCGCGATCCGGTCACCGACCCGGACGCTTCCGGGCGCGATCACCCGCGCGTTGATCCCGCGCAGGTTGAGCTCGCGCCCGGCCGCGGAATTGACCAGCTTCTGCGCCTCGATCCCGAAGCGCCGCAGGAACTTCCCACAGCCGGTGTGCGGGACCGCCGTCACCTCGATCACCGCCTCGCCGATCGCGAGGCGCGTGCCGGCCGGCAGGTTGGCGTTGCTCAGGTCGAGATCCACATACAGCTGGTCGCCCGCGAGTGCCCACCGCTCACGGGTGCCGGCGACGAGCGCCGCGGCGCGGGCGTTCATCAGCGTCAGCTGCGTATCGGGGTCGAGCGGCTTGCCACCGGACTCGAGCTTGGCGAGCCAGCGGTCACCGACCAGGCCGAGCGCCGGGTCGACCCACCCGCTGTCGAGCACCTCGCGCTCGTTCTCGGCGGGTCGGCGCGCGATCAGCTCGATCGTTCCGCCGTCACGCGGTGATGCCCGGATCTCGTCCAGGTTCGATTCGGCCTCGAGCAGCACGGTCGCGGAATTGTGTCAGCCCTGCTGCTGGGTCGGGCGGATCAGGATCTCGTTGACGGCTACGCGCCGGGGCCGGGTCACGATGTAGGTGATCGCGTCGGCAATGTCGTCCGCCTGGAGGCGGTCGACGTCCTGGAACCGATTCGAGATCTGCTCGAGGATCTCCGGGCGGTTGTGCGACGCGAGCTCCGTCGAGACCGCGCCGGGCTCGACGAGCGACACCCG
Organism: uncultured Solirubrobacterales bacterium; assembly: GCA_963788565.1. Taxonomy (GTDB): domain Bacteria; phylum Actinomycetota; class Thermoleophilia; order Solirubrobacterales; family Solirubrobacteraceae; genus Palsa-465. Next base: position 333,953 of record CAWBHJ010000011.1, read on the forward strand.
CAGGTGGCGCTGGGTGACCTCCTGGCGAAGCGCCTCGCTGAACGCGCCGACTCCGTGCTTGGTCAGGTTGTAGACGCCGCTCCCGGCGCGCGCGACGCGGCCGGCCACGGAGCTGATGTTGACCATGTCCGCGACGTTCCTCGGGCCCTGCTCGGCCGCCTCCAGCAGGTGGGGGAGCGCGGCGCGGGCGCAGTACAGGAGCCCAGCGACATTGACCTGGAGCATCCGCTCCCACTCCTCCAGCGGCGCGCCCTGGACGGGCCCGAGCAGCATCACGCCCGCGTTGTTGATCAGCGTGTCGAGGCGCCCGAGCTCCGAGACCGTCTTCTCGACCGCTCCCCGCGCCTGCTCCTCGGACGAGACGTCGGCCTCGATCACGAGCGCGGTCGAGCCCTCGCGGTCGATCCTCGCGGCGAGCTCGCGGAGCCGGTCCTCCCTGCGCGCGACGATTGCGAGCTGCGAGCCGAGCTGGGCGAGCCGCAGCGCTGTAGCCTCACCGATTCCGCTGGACGCGCCGGTGACCAGCGAGACCGTTCCTTGAAGTCGTTCACTCGTTGTCATGTTCACCAATCTGAGTAGCGATTACCGATGATCACCGTCAGGGCTGCCCGGCTGCATGAGCATGGCAAACCGCTCGTGATCGAATCGGTCGACCTCCCGGAGCCGAACGAGGACGAGGTGCTGGTCGAGCTCGAGTTCGGCGGGGTCAACCCGATCGACACGTACGTCGCCGCGGGACAGGTCGCGGCCGAGGCCCCGCTTCCGCGAACACTCGGCGGCGAGGCGAGCGGCACCGTCGACGGGCGGCCGGTGATGGTCGTCAGCGAAGGGCTGGGCACGGGGCGTGACGGGGTGTGGGCAGCCGCAGCCGTCGTCCCGAGGGCCGCCGTCCACGAGCTGCCCGAGGGCGTGAGCGCCCGCGCTGCCGCGGCGGCCGGCGTCGCGGGGCACACGGCATGGAACGTCGTGCACCAGCTGGCCCGGGTGACCGCCGATGACCGAGTGCTCGTCCTCGGCGCCTCAGGCGGGGTAGGGACGATGATCGTGTCGCTCGCAAGCGCGGCCGGCGCGACCGTCTGGGGACAGACCGGGTCGGCCGCGAAGACGGAGCTGATCGAGAGCGTGGGCGCGGCCCGCGCGATCGTCGCGGGCCCCGGAGAGCTCGCGGACGCGCTGAAGGGGTTCGAGCCGACGGTCGCGTGCGACGCGCTCGGCGATGGGTTCGTCGATCCGGTGATCGATGCGATGTTCCCGGCCGGCAGGTTCGTCTCGTTCGGCGCCTCCGCGGGAACGGAGGTCTCGCTGAACATCCGCAAGCTCTACCGCAAGGGACTGTCGCTGCTCGGATACGGCGACCGTCTCGTCACGCGCGAGCAGCGCAGGGTGCAGATGGAGGCCGTCTTGGAGGCGTTGCGCGATGGCGACCTCAAGGTCGTGGTCGACGACGTCCTTCCGCTCGAGGACGTCAACGAGGCGTTCGCGCGGATCGCGCGCCGGCAGGTGCGCGGGAAGCTGCTGCTCCGGCTCGACGGATAGGACGCCGAAGCTGGTCGCGCAAAACGGCACCGCCCACGTGGTGGTAGCGGGACAGGGTCAGCAGCGCCGCGGCCCGTGCCGGGAGCACCGCCATCACCGGGATGCCGTTCGGGTACGCATCCGTGAGCCCGCTGCGCGACCATTTACCGCGTTCGTAGCCGGCTTGGTCGATCGTCACAAGCTCACCTTCCAGCGCGAGCTCGGCCGCGAGCACGCCGGCCGGGTTGGCGACCGATCGCAGGCCACCGGCCGCGAGCACGTCGTCGAGGCGGAAGAGAATGCCGGTCGGGAGCAGCGGCCACTCGCGGTCAAGCGCGAGCGCGGCCCTGCGCGCGGGGTCTGTCAGTCCGCGCATCGCCAGGGGCGGCGCGGGCTCGTCCGGGAGCGCGGCGACGCGCTCCCGGCGCCGGCGCATGGCGTCGGCAAGTCTGCCCAGCCATTCGGGGTCCGGCAAATCGTCGGCGGAGACCCAGGCGAACAGCTCGGCGTCCGAACGGAGCTGGCGCGCGAGCGCGGCCGACCGGCGGAACGCCTCGACCGGCCCGACCCGCGTCTCGGTACGGCGGACCTGGACCTCGGAGTGTTTCTGCGCGAGCCGCTCGAGCACGTACGGGGTCGCGTCGTGAGAGTGGTCGTCCAGCACGCAGATCGTCGGCGTCGGGTTCTGGGCGAGCAGTCGGTCGATCGCCGGCTCGAGCCGGTGCGAGCCGTTGCGGACGGGCATCGCGATCGCCGGCCGGGAGCTCACGGGGTCGTCGCCGTCGAGCGCGTTTCCACGAACACATCCAGCAGCTCGCGGTCGCGGGTCGTAAGCGCCGCGATCGACCCCCACGGCGGTCCCCGGAAGATCTGCTGGGCCAGCTCGAGGTGCCGCGAGAACGGCGCCGGACCGCCTCCGAAGAATGCGAGCGACGGGATCCCGAGGTGCGGGGCGAGATACGACAACCCGCCGTAGGTGCCCACGAATCCGCGGGCGCGCGTAAGGATCGTGGTCTGCACGTGCAGGTTGTTCGCCGGCGTCATCCGGTCGGCGACCGTGACGATCCGCGGCGAGTCGAGATCGACGTCGATGTGGTCATCGAGCTCGAGACCGTTGTTGAGCAGCACCACGGGGGTCCGCTCGGCGAGCGCCGCTAGGAACTCGTTGGCGAGCGCGCGGTTCTCGGGGATCTCGGGGAACGCCGGGCTGAAATAGAACCGCGCGGCCACGAACTCGGGCGGCAGCAGCTCCTCGAGCTCGACGAGCGGCGGCGGCGCGATCGGGGTGTAGACCGAGCGCAGTCCGAACAGCGGCTCGTTCGCGTAAGGGCCCGCGGGGCGGATGGCGCTCACGAACGAGCGCTCGTCGGTCTTGACCGCGCTGTAGTAGGCGTTGTACATCAGCGCCGGTTCCAGCACCTTCGGCTCGCGCAGCCCGAACCGCTCGCTCAGCGCCGAGAGGAACTCGACGTCGAGTGCCCTCGTCCCGCGCTGCTTGTAGTCCTGCCGCCGCTCGGTGAACTCCTCGGGCGTGAAGACATCGAGCATGTCGACGTAGTCGCGGACCCCGTCGCCGTACCACGCCCGGGTCCCTCCACGGGCGGTGACGATCAGCCGTCCCCGCAGCCGCGGGTACTCGTGCAGCACCCACTTGACGAACGGCACCCAGTACAGCAGCTCGAATCCGACCTCACCGACGAACGGACCGACGATCACGGGGTCGTCGCCCGCGGCGAGTTGGGCGAGCTCCCGGCGCACCCGGCCGGTGTCGGCCGCGTGACGCTCGCTGACGAGCGCATGCAGGTCGGTCGGTCTCACCGGCGTCGTCGAAACGCCGTCGGCCCGAGCGGCCGGATCGCCGCCCAGCTCGCCCCGGCGCTCGGCGCTGCGGGCGAGAGCGGCCTGGCGCTTGGCGAACTTCGTCCGCGCGTTTGCGCGAGCCCCGGCGCGCCTGCCCGAGGCGAACAGCGAGCGCTCGACGAACCTCAGGGAGACCGCGCCGGGCGCATCGCCGCGTCGCGTGTTCACGGCTCGCAGGCGCCTGCCGGCCGCCACCAGCACGCGACTGAGCCGGCGCAGTGCGCCAACCCACAGGCGGCCCCTGAGCGACAGCCGCCTCATCGCGTCGCCGCCTGTTGTCGCCGACGGGCCTTGACCCGGCTCTTGACCTTCCGCCGCTTCTTCGGCTTGGGCGCGTGGTCCTCGGCTGGACGCTTCCGCGCCTTCTCGAGCCTCCGTGCCCTGTCCTCGGCGCGGATCTTGGCGAACTGATCGCGCCACTCCCTGCTCCCGATCTGCTCGAGCTCGGCCTCGAGCCGCTGGTGCCTGGCGTACGCGCGGACTCCGAACGCGAGCGCTCGCCCGGCGAGGCGCAGCAACGGCGAACTCCGCTCCGAAACGACCTTCGGAACCGCTGGGAGCCGCTCGATCGCCTCGACGAGCAACGGCGAGGCCGCCACGTCCTCGCCGAACGGCCGCAGGAAGTGGCCGCGAAACACCCGGTTGCGCTCCTGCGCCGGGCTCGCGTCGCTCAGGCTGCCCCACAGCTGCTGCGCGAGCTCGTCGATCGAGTTCGCCAGCGCGAGCATGCCCCGGTTCTCCGGACGCATGATCTGGAACTGCGGGATTCCGCTCTGTGTGATCGCGTACTCGCCGACGAGCACGCTGTGGACGGGCCGGTCGACGATCGTCGCCTCCAGAAACGCTGTCGTGCAGACGCCGAGCACCGCCGAGCAGTGATACATCGAGTCGAAGTAGTCCGCTCGCGACTGCGCGTCGGTCGGGTTCGCGCGCGCCGGCGGGTAGATGACGACCTCGCCCTGCTCCTCGAGCGTGTCGAGCGAGGTCCCCTCTCCGCGCATCGGGTTATGCGGGTGCTGCCGGATCAGCACCTGGAGCGCATCCGGGCCGCCGCCGGGGCGGTGGCGGATGCCGGCGACGCACGGCAGCGCGAAATCGACCTCGTGGGGGCTGATGCTGATCGTCGACCCGACGTAGAGAGCGAACGGACGTTCGGGGTCGAGCCCCGCCGCCGCGCAGAACTCCTCGCGCGACCTGCTGGGCTTCCAGTCGTACCAGTGGTCGAATGCGACCGCTCCAGTGACGACGATCCGCTCCGCCGGGATCCCATGGAGCTCGATCGCCTCCCGTCGCTGGAAGTCGTTCCAGACGGCGACGAGCTCCGGCACCTGATGGATCGTGCCCTTGCACATGAGGTTGTCCCAGCTGGACACGACCATCCCGACCGGGATTCCGAGGGAGCGCGCGGCGTCGAAGTGATCGGTCTGTCTGGAGGCGACTTCGACGAGCGGCGTGATCACGACTGCGTCTGGGCGCCGTTTCGCGATGAACTCGCGGACCGCGGGGTCGACCGGGACGGCCCGGTAGCCCGCTGCCAGCAGCCGCCGCACTGCCCGTTGCGCCGCCGGTCTCCGGAGGGGAGCGAGGCTGAGCGCGGTCACGACCGGCCCCGACAGCCGCTTCGCCGCGCGGTTGCGCGGCTGGTCCGCGTCGATGAAGCTGGGGTGGAAGTACTGGAGGTAGTCGAGACAAGCGCGAAGGCGCCACGAGACCTGCGACCACCCCGAGCTCGACCGCTCCGGCGCTGCCTCCACCGTGAGGTTCGGATACTGGGCGACGAGCGGGGTCAGGAGCTCGGCTACCCGTGCCTTGGACGGATTCTCCAGCACCACCTCGACCTTGTGCCCACGCTCCGCCAGCAGCCTCAACACCCATTCGAAGTTGCGGGCGTACCCGACATGGGGCATGAACACGAGCAGCTTCACCGCTCTCCTCCGCAGCGCCGCCGACGGACCATCGCGATCGTAACCAAGCGATCGGCCGCGACGCAATCGGATTTGATCGGCCGCGGGCAGATCACAAGGCGCCTCAGCTCGTGCCGCCGATCCGATACGGGTCGCGGATCCTGAAGAGATCCTCGAGCTGCGACGCGGCGGTCCGCAGCTCATCCTCCGGCGGCCCGGGGATGCGCTTGACGGGCGTGGCGCCACGATCGGCGAGCCGCTCGAGCTCGGATACGACGATCGGCGTTGCCGGCCGGTCGAGTCCGTGGGGCCGGATGAAGGCCGATAGGAACGCGCTGGTGCGCCGCGCAACCGCGTCGCGGTCCTCGCCGCGCATCGCCCGCCCGAGCCCGGCGACATGCTCCTCGATGGTGTCGGCGACCTCGATCAGTCCGCCGCCCTCCGTCCGCAGGCGCGAGAAGTGGGGCGTACCGAGTTGGGTGGTGTCGCGGTAGGGGTCGGCCAGCAGCACGTAGACGCCGCGGCCGACCATCGCGCTCTCGATCATCGCGCTTGTGTTGACCCCGACCACCGCGGCGGCGTGGTGGATCATGTCGTAGTACTCGGGCAGCGCCGCGGGAACCGTCGGGTGGGAGTGATCGAGCGGGTGAATCACCACCCGGTCGAGCGCCTGGAGCCGCGCCGACGCAGGCGAGTCATCGAGCAGCGCATGAGCAGGATGCGGGCGGACGACGATCGGAATCTGCTCGAGCTCGGGCGCCGCCGCCCGGATCAGCTCGATCCAGCGCACGATCCATTCCGCCTCGTCGGGCGCGATGAAGCCCGACGAGCACACGTAGAGCAGGTAGGGCTGCTCGGCGGGCAGGCCGAGGCGGGCACAGAACTGCTCGCGGGTGGTGGTCGGCCGCTGTTCGAACCACTCGTCGTACATGCCGGCGCCGGTCACGACGATGCGGTCGGCCGGGATCCCGTGAAGATCGACCGCCTCACGCAGCTGCGACCCGTTCCAGACCGTGACGAGGTCGGGCGTCTCGTGGATCAGGCCGGCGGTGGTCAGGTTGTCCCAGCTGCGGAGGCAGAGCGCGGTCGGGATGCCGAGGTCGCGTGCGGCGCGCAGATACGCGACCTGGGGCGAGCGGCGCTCGATCAGCGGATTCGTGATCACGACGTCGGGGCGCTCGGAAGCGACCCGTTCGCGGACCGCCTCCGACACGGGGAGCACACGCTCGAATGCGCGCACCGCGGCGGCGACAGAGGCCCGAGCCTCGGGCGAGCGGGCCGCCTCGTCCATCGCGTCGCCCAGCCACGGCGGCAGCGGCCTCCGCGCGCGAGCCTTCAGCTTCGGGGAGTTCGCGAACTCCGGCTGAAAGTAGAAGAGGTAGTCGAGCCAGCAGCGCAGCTCGCCGCCGAGATCACGCTCGCCCGAGGCGCGTGGCTCGACCCCGACCCCGACCGTCAGCCCGTCGAGCTCGGCCTCGAGGGTGGCCAGGCGGTCAGTCGCTGCCCGCACCTTCCCGTTGGGCATCCCGAGCAGGATCCGCACCTCGTGGCCGTTGTCGCAGAGGCCGCGGACCGTGGTGTCGAGGTTCCGGATGTAAGCGGAATGACGAAGGATGACTAGGTAACGCACGATCTCCTGTTACCAGACGAAAAATTTTGACCAGCGGCTGGTCGTCATGGTCATACTGACCCTGCCAATGGGTGGGAATGTAACGGGGAGGCAAGCCGCGCGTGGTGTTGGGCGCGGGTCGCGCCGCAGGGGCCGTAGGCCGAGCCTCGCCAGCGCCAGCGACGTCGAGCGGCTCCTCTGGTCGAGGTGGGAGGCGATGGTGGAGGTGAACCAGCCGCTCGTCCTGATCTCGCAGGTGCAGCGATCCGGAGGAACGCTGCTCAACACGCTGCTCGACGGCCACCCCGAGCTGCACGTCTATCCCTACGAGCTGCGCGGCGGCCGGTCGTCCGTGGAGAAGTCGCGCTGGCCGGTGCTCGACCTCGAGGCCGATCCCGCCGAGTGGCACGAACAGATGTGCTCTCCGGTGCTCATCGACCAGTTCCGCAGCGGCTATCTGAAGAAGCTCCCAGCGACCAACGGCCTCGAGCAGCTCTCGACGCTTCCGTTCACGATCGTCCCGAGCCTGGTCGAATCCCTGTTCCGCCGGCTGTGCGACCGGTGCCCGCCGCGCGATCAGCGGGAGGCGCTCGACCATCACATGACGGCGCTGTTCAACGCCTGGATCGACAATCAGGGCTTGCGCGATCGGCCGAAGCAGTGGGTCACGGCGCTCACTCCACGCGCGGCGTGGGGGACGAGCCGCGAGCGGTTCTTCAGCGCCTACCCGGATGGACGCCTGGTCGCCTGCCTGCGCGACCCACGCTCATGGTGGGCATCGGCGAGTCACTTCTCCTCACAGTACGCCGAGTTCGAGGTGACATTTCCGCTGTGGCAGCGCGGCGCTGAGGAGATGCTCGATGCGAAGCGCGAACGACCGGAACAGGTGTTCCTACTCACCTACGAGTCGCTGGTGACGGACACCGAGCGGGCGGTGCACGCACTGGCGGAGTGGCTCGGCCTCGCGTGGGACCCGCTACTCCTGTGCCCGACTTTCAACCGGCTCCCAACCGTCCCCAACTCGAGCTTCACGATCGCGAAGACCGGGATCTTCACGGAGTCGCTGGAGCGCTGGCGCGACGTGCTTGACCCCGACGTCGTCGGAACGATCGAACGGCGGGCGCTCGCGCTCGACGCGGAGGTGCGCGCGGCGGCCGATGTCGCGTGATCGAGCCCGCCGGCCGGCGGCCGAGCTAGCCCACCCAGCGGAAGCCGACCGCCTCGGGCGCCGGCGGGAGCGGACTCGACGGCAGGCCAGGCGGCGGATCGTCGACGTTGTACCCGGACGGGGCGAGGTCGTTCGGAGTGTCAGGATGGAACAGCGCGGCCAGGTACTGGGCCTGCCCACGACCCGGCCCGAGCTCGAACTGGCCACCTCCGTAGGCGCCGATGCCGCGCTCTGCGCAGTAGTCGTAGGCCGCGCACAGCCGCTCCAGCCCGCCGATCCGAGACGGCTTGAGGTTGACCATCCGGGGCGGGAAGGGGAGCGCCTCGATGTCGTCGATCGAGTGGATCGGCGCGTCCCAGGTGATCCGGTCGTGGTCGTGCTCGAGTACCGCGGCGGTCTCGGGCGTGACGACGTCTGGGTCCTCGAGCCACGCGTCGGGGAACGCCTCGACCACGCGCCGATAGAGCACCGGGTCCGGAGGCTGGTCCACGATCGTCCCGCGGTAGAGCGCCTTGAAGTCGATCGAGTCGACCGCGCCGGTCTGGACGAGCGCGTCGAACAGCTCCGGGGTCCAGCTGCTGGTTGCGTCGAGCTTGAACCGCAGCGTCGGGTAGCGCTCGAGCCGGTGCTCGATCGGTGCGATGGTGGCCGGATCGCCGAGCCGGAGCGAGACGACGAACGTCAGCGGGCGGGGGTCGCGCCCGAGCGCCTCGTGTAGCGGCTTGCCCGCCTGTCTCAGCGCGAGGTCGAGCGCGGCTGAGTGGAACGTCCACCGGCGATACAGCCGCGAGACCTCGCGCTCGGGCGGGGCCGGGAACAGGTCGAGTGAGTCGATCAGCTCACAAAACTCGTTAAGCGTGTAGCTCCCGGCGAGGTCGTGGACGGGGCCGGCGTCTTGGAATGCGATGTGGTCGAGCCCGTCGTAGACGACGTCCTCGCCGACGCCCTCGAACCCGCCGCCCTTCAGGTGGACGACGGTCGAGAGCCGCTCGAAGCCGCTCGAGACGTGCAGCTGGAGTCCCTCCAACTCGTAGCCCTCGACTTGGAGCGGGAGGTCCTTGAGCAGGTCGTAAGTGCTCACCCTGCCTCCGTTCCGGCCCGCTCGAGCCTCGCCACCAGCTCCTCGAGCCGAAGCTCGTCGAGGCCGCTCGAGACCGCGTCGAGCTCGGCCGCGCAGTATTCGACGAGGTCACGTCCCTCCTTGACGAGGTCGAGCGTCTCGCGGAGTCCCGCATCGCCCGAGTCGAGCCGGCGGATGATCTCCTCGATCCGAGCGACCGCCGATTCGTAGGTTCGCTCGCCCGAGCTCATTCGGTCACCCTTGCGCGAACGCGGCCGTCGCGGAAACGGAGAGCCACATCCTCGGCCTTGCGCGCCACCGCCGCCGAGGTCACCGGGTCGCCGGCGTCGTCCTCGACGAGCGCGTAGCCGCGCGCGAGCGTGCGGTCGGGGTCGTGGGCCGCGAGCGCCAGCGCGAGCCGCTCGAGCTCGGCGCGGCGGCGCGCCCGATCCGCGCCGGCGGCGCGGGCCGCGGATCGCCGCAAGACCAGCATGTGGACCGACGCGAGCGAGCGACCCTGATCGCCACTGCGCTTGGCGCTCGCGCGGAGCTCGCGCAGCAGCTGGTGGAGATGCCGTCGGTGGCGCGCAACCTGCTGGGCGGGCGCACGGGAGAGGTGGGTCAACGTGCGGGCGCGTTCGACGATCGCGCGACGTCCCTGGCCGTGGAGGCGACGCGCGAGCGTCGCAACGTGGGCGCGGGCTGCGCGGCAGTCGATGCCCACGGCGGTCTCGGCGGCGTGGGTCGGCGTCGAGCACGAGACGGCCGCGACGTCGTCGATCAGCGTTCGGTCGGTGTGGTGCCCGACGGATGCGATGACCGGGACTCGCAGGAGGGCGACCGTCCGGCACAGCGCCTCGTCGCAGAACGCGAACAGATCGGCCAGGGATCCGCCGCCGCGCGCGACGATCACGACCTCGACCTCGGGGACCGCGGCCAGCTCCCGCAGCGCCGCTGCGATCGCGGGGGCCGCGTGGCGGTCCTGGACGGGGGCGAACGCCCACACCAGGCGGCCAGCCCAGCCGCGCCGTTCGAGCCCAGCCAGCACGTCGTCGCGGGCCTTGCCGCGCTCGCCCGTGACGACCCCGATCGTCCGGGGGAGCAGTGGCCGATCCAGCAGCTTCTGCGGCTCGAACAGGCCATCGGCGGCGAGCTTGCGGCGGAGTCGTTCGAGCTGGACGAGCAGGTCGCCCTCGCCGGCGATCCGCAGCTCGGTGACGGCGAAGCTGAACGACGGCGACGAGGTCGAGCTGCCCGGGTAGTAGTCGCAGCCGCCGCCGGCGACGATCCGCAGGCCGTCGGTGAGCTTGACCCCGAGCGCCTCGAAGTCGCTCTGCCACATCGAGCACGGCAGCGCGCCGCGGGCGTCGCGCAACTCGAAGTAGACGCGGGCCCGCCCGGGGCGGAACCCCCACACCTCGCCGACCAGCTGCACCCGCGCGAACTCCCTGAGACGGTTGCGGAGGCGCTCCGCGTATGTCCCGACCGGATATGGCCCCGGCAAGTCGGAGTCGGGAATCCCCTCGGCGCTGATCGGCTGTGGTCCGGCGCTCACCCCTTCCAGGCTATCCAGGTCCGCGGGGGTCCCCGCTCGCGATCTCGGCCTCGACGTCAGGCGCGAGCATGTTCGCGTCGGCCGTCTCCCACCAGCGGCGGCGGAAGAACTTCGCGAAGAACGGCCACGACGCGAACATCAGGACCACGCCGAGGATCAGCCCGCCGATGCCGACGAAGATCGGGGTCTGGATTCCGATGATCGACTTCGAGTAGTTGTTGCCGGCGGTCGAGTAGTAGCTGTAGGCCTTGACGCCGATGCCGATCAGCATCAGCCCGCCGACGAGCGGGACGAGTCCGGCGAAAAAGAAGTTGCGCACGCTCTTGAAAATGTCCTTGCGGAAATAGACCGCGCAGGCGATCCCGGTGCAGCCGTAGTAGAAGCAGACCGCGAACCCGAGCGCCGAGATCGTGTCGCCGAGCACGTTCTGGCTCGGGTTGAACGCGAGCAGGCAGACCGTCCACACGATCGAGAGGCCGCCCATCAGCAGGGTCGAGAACGTCGGCGTCAGGAAACGCGGGTGGATTCGGCCGAATGCCTTCGGGATCGCGTCCCACTTCGCCATCGACAGGGTTGTGCGGGCGGTCGGCAGGATCGTCGTCTGGGTCGACGCCGAGGCCGAGGTGAGCACGGCGATGATCAGCAGCTTGTTGAGCGGCGAGCCGAACACCCCGGTGGCGAGCGCGTTGAGCACGTCGCTCGAGTTGTTCGCGAGGAAGCCCGTTCCGTGGTACGCCTGCGCCGCGGCGGTGACGAGCACGTAGATCAGCAGCAGGATCAGGGTGGAGACGATCGCGGCCTTCCCGGGCCCGCGCCGCGAGTCTTTCGACTCCTCGTTGACCGCGACCCCCGAGTCCCACCCCCAGTAGATGAAGATGCCCAGCAGGACGGCGTCGATCAGCGCCCCCCAGCCCATGGAGAATGGGTTGAACCACGACGCCGACACGTGGATCGAGTGGGCGGGGTGACCGGTGTAGACCTTGATCAGCGCGACCACGACGAACACCGCCAGCGTGACGATCTCGAAGCTCAGCAGAACCGTCTGCACCCGCGCCGAGAGCTCGATCCCCCGGTAACAGATCCACGTCATCAGCGCGATCCAGATCACCGCGCCGACGATCAGCATCACGTTCGAGTTCTGGGCCCAGTGCCAGCCGACCAGCAGGTAGGTGTACTGGCTTGCGATCGCCGACAGCGAGGCCATCACGATGATGTCGGCGAGGAAGATCGCCCACCCGTTGATCCACCCGAGCTGCGGCCCAAACGCGCGCGTCACCCACGCGAACGACGTGCCGGCGTCGGGGTCGGCGAAGTTCAGATAGCGGTAGCCGACGGAGACGAACAGGATCGGGATGAACGAGACGATCAGCACCGCCGGTGCGTGCACGCCGACGCCCGCGACGGCGACGATGAATCCGAGCGTCGCCGCGAGGCTGTACGCCGGCGCGGTCGACGCAACCGCGATCACAAGGTTCGAGATGTAGCCGAGTGCGCCGGTCTTCAGGCCCTTGTGCCCGGGCAGGCTCGTGTCGTCGGGCGCCGGCTGACCCACCGGGACTGTCGCGCTCTCCATCAGCACCCCTCTCCTCGTCTGAACAATGGCGCTCCCGCGGGCGGGAACGGTACGGTAAACGCTCCGTGAACGCCAGCCAAGGGAAAGAGCCGCACGTCGCCGTGCTTGGCGCGGCCGGGACGATCGCTCCCGCGATCGTGCGCGACCTTGCGGAATCCGCTGAGGTCTCGCGGATGACGCTGCTCGATCTCGACGCGAATCGGGCGGCGGCGGTCGCGGACGAGAACGGAAACGGCAAGGCCTCGGCGCTCGCGGTCGATGCGACCGATGTCGAGGCGCTCGCGCGAGCGCTCGAGGGCGTCGACGTCCTGGTGAACTCGGCGTCGTACCGGATCAACCTCGAGGCGATGCGCGCGTGCCTGGCGGCCGGGACGAACTACCTCGACCTCGGCGGGCTCTACTGGATGACGCAGCGCCAGCTGATGCTGTCCGACCAGTTCGACCGCGCGGGGCTGCTCGCCGTCCTCGGGATCGGGTCGAGCCCGGGGAAGACAAACCTGATGGCCGCCCGCGCGGTGCGGGAGCTCGGCGACGGCGGCCCGCCGGACACGATCGACGTGGGTGCCGCGGGACGCGACTTCGGCGCGCCGTCGGACGGCCGGCTGCGACCGCCATACGCGATCCAGACGCTGCTCGACGAGCTGACCCTCGAACCGGTCGTCCTTCGTGGGTCGGACGCGACGCGGATCGCCCCGCTCACTGACGGCGGCGAGCTCGACTTCGGCCGGCCGATTGGCCCCGCCGAGACGATCTTCACGCTCCACTCGGAGCTGGCGACGTTCGGCGAGAGCTTCGGCTGCCGGAACGCGAGCTTCCGCCTGTCGCTGGCGGGCCCGCTGCTCGAGCGTCTGCGGGCACTCGTCGGCGCGGACGCCGAGGAGGTCGCGGCGGCCACCCGCGAGGCCGCCTCGCCGAGCGCCGACACGGTCTCGGTGCACCTTGTGATCGTCACCGGTTCGAGCGGCGAGACGATCCAGGCACGGGCCGTGAGCGAGCCGCACTTCGGCCTCGGTGGCTCGGTCGTCTCGACCGCGGCTCCGGCCGCGGCTGCGGTGCGGCTGCTGGCGAGGGGCTCGCTGACCGCAACTGGCGCGCTCCCGCCCGAGCGGTGCATCGATCCGGAGGAGATGTTCGCCGAGCTTCAGCTGCGCGGCTGCGCGGTGGCGCTCGGCTGACCGCCGGCATCGGCGGCCAGCACCGCGGGATCGGCGGTCTGCCACCAGCGCCGGGCGAAGAAGTCGTGGAAGAACGGCCACGACGCGAACATCAACACGACGCCGAGGATCAGACCGCCGACGCCGACGAGGATCGGCGTCTCGATCCCCAGCAGCGGCTTCGATTGGTTGTGGCCCGGGGCGCTGTAGTAGCTGTACGCCTTGTATCCGATGCCGAACAGCATCAGCCCCCCGGCGAACGGCAGCAGCCCGGCGAGCAGGAAATTGCGAAGGCTCTTGAACAGATCGCGGCGGAAGTAGACCGCGCACGCGAGCCCCGTGAAGCCGTAGTAGAAGCAGACCGCGAACCCCAGCGCCGAGACGGTGTCGCCGAGGACGTCGCGGTTGGAGTTGAACGCCAGCAGCGCGACGGTCCACAGGATCGAGAGGCCGCCCATCAGCAGTGTCGAGAACGACGGCGTCATGAACCGTGCGGAGATTCGCCCGAATGCCTCGGGGACCGCCTTCCACTTGGCCATCGAGAGCGTCGTGCGGGCGGTCGGGAGGATCGTCGTCTGGGTCGCCGCGGCGGCCGACAACAGGACGGTGAAGACGAGCAGCTTGTCGAGCGGCGAGCCGAACACGTCCTTTCCGAGCGCGTCGAGCACATCACTGGAATGCTCGGTCAGATACGCGGTGCCGTGCAGCGCCTGCGCGGCGGTGGAAGTCGAGACGTAGATCACGAGCAGCAGCAGCGTCGAGACGATCGCCGCCCGTCCGGGAGCGTGCGTGGCGTCCTCTGACTCCTCGTTGACGGCGACTCCCGCGTCCCACCCCCAGTAGATGAAGATCCCCAGCAGGGTCGCGTTGACGAGCGCCGCCGACGAGAGATCGAACGGGTTGAACCAGGACGCGGACACATGGATCGAGCCGGTGGGGTGGCCGGTATAGACCTTGATCAGGGTGACCACGGCGAACAGCAGCAGGGTGAAGATCTGGACGCTAAGCAGCACCATCTGCAGCCGGCTCGAGAGCTCGATTCCGCGGTAGCAGACCCAGGTCATCACCGCGATCCACACGACCGCGCCGATGATCACCGCGAGGTTCGAGTTGGCCGCCGCCTTCCAGCCCACGAGCAGATACGTGTACTGGCTCGCGATCGCCGACAGCGACGCCATCCCGATGATGTCGGCGAGGAAGATCGCCCACCCGTTGATCCAGCCGAGCTGGGGGCCGAACGCACGGGTCACCCACGCGAACGTGGTGCCTGCGTCGGGGTCGGCCAGGTTCAGGAACCGGTAGCCGATCGAAACGAACAGGATCGGGATGAACGACGCGAGCAGCACGGCGGGCGCGTGAACGCCAACGCCCTTCACGACGACGATCACGCCTAGCGTCGCCGCGAGGCTGTAGGCCGGTGACGCGCCCGAGATGGCGATCACGAGGTTCGAGACGTAGCCCAGCGCTCCGGTCCTGAGGCCCTTGTTACCGGGCGCGGTCTCGTCCGCTGCGATCGGCTCGCTTGCGCCGGCCGTGGCGCTCTCCATCAATCCCCCTTTAGGTCTGCCCTCCGGCTCTGGCTACGGTATTCCGGTCCTCAACTCGACGCAAGCACCGCGTCGCCGTGGCCCCTGAGCCACTGCACCGTCTGAGCGATTCCGTCCTCGAGGCCGACACGCGCCTCCCAGCCGAGCACGCTCCGGGCCTTCTCCACCGAGGGCCACCGGCGCCGGACGTCGACCTCGAAGCTCGGCAGGTGCTCGAACTCGAGCTCGCCCGGGTCGTTGTCGCAGGCCTTCCAGATCAGCGCCGCGATCTCGGCCACCGTCAGCTCCTGCGAGGCGGAGATGTTGAAGTCCTCGTTCTCGCCGGCTGGGGATGCCATGGCGGTCACGATCCCGTCGGCGATGTCGTCGACATGGGTCAGCGTCCGCGTCTGCTCGCCCGAGCCGAAGATCTGCAGCGGCCGCGGACCCGTGAGCGCCTTTGCGATCAGGTCGGGCACCGCGTGCGCGATCCCCGGCTCGCCCGGCTCGGGCAGCTCGCCGGGACCGTACGCGTTGAACGGCCGGCAGATCGTGTAGCGGAGGCCGTGCTCGTCGTGGGCCGCGCGCGCGTACACCTCCCCGGAGAGCTTCGAGAACCCGTATGCCGAGTGGGGCGGCGGACACTCGAGCAGGTGCCCCTCGGTCGTCGGGAACTCCGTCGCCCGCTCGAACACCATCGATGAGGACACATACACGAGCCGCTCGACCCCCTCGTCGATCGCGGCGTGGACGACCGCTCCCGTGAGCGCGTTGTTGGCCTCGGTCAGGGTGTAGGGCAGCTTGTGGAAGTTCGCGATCCCGCCGACGATCGCGGCGAGGTGGATCACGTGCGAGCAGCCGGCGGTCGCTTCGCCGGCGTGCTCGACCGACCGCAGGTCGGCCGTGTGGATCTCGGCCGCCTCGCGCATCCACGCCGGGGCCGGGCGCTGATCCGACACGCGGACCTCCCACTGCGGGTCGCCGAGCAGGCGCCGGACGACGGCCGCGCCGATCGTGCCGGCGCCGCCGGTGACCAGGACACGGCTCACGCGGTCGCGGCGGTTCCCAGCATCGCCGCCGACTCGGCGGCGTACGCGAACACCTGAGCCGTCCCGAGCGCGTTCCACGGGTCGACCAGCAGGCAGTCGGGCGACGCCGTCGTGACGATCCCGCGGAGCGCGTCGGGCCCTTCGAACTCGGTGTGGTTGGTCGCGACGATCACAACGTCCGCGCTCGCGACGGCCTCGGTCAGTGGCACTGTCGGGGTCGCGGCGTGGGGGTCGCACACGGCCACGTCGGCCAGCTCGCGCTCGAGCAGCCGGATCAGCTTCGGCGACAGCGAGTCGCGCTCGTCGTCGGTGTCGCGCTTGAACGTCAGCCCGAGCACCGCCACCTTCCGCGACGACAGCTCGCCGACCCGCCGCTTGATGCCCTCGACGAGGAACAGCGGCACGGCCTCGTTCACGCGCGAGACGGCGAGCAGCATCCCGGGGGCGTTCGAGCGCTCCTCGGAGAAGACGAAGTCCTTGCGCAGGCACGCGCCCGCGGTCAGCCCCGGCATCGCGATCCCGCCGCGGGGGTAATCGTGGTTGATCAGGTCGATCACCTCGAACACGTTCGCCCCGTAGCGCTCGCAGTCCATCATCAGCAGGTTCGGCAGTGCGAACGTCGTGTAGCGCAGGATGTTGGTCCAGATCTTCGCGAGCTCCGCCTGGACCGGGGTCGTCTTGACGATCGGCGCGCCGAGGACCGCGAACGTGGCCGCGGCATGCTCGGTCGAGGCCTCACCGACGCCCCCGATGATGCACGGAAGCGTCGAGATCTCCTCGAGGAACCGGCCCGCGGCGATCCGCTCGGGCGCGTGCGCCACGTACACGTCCTCACCGACGCGGAGCTCGCGCCGCTTCTCGAGATAGCCGGCGACGAACTCGGTCGTTCCCGGCGCGATCGTCGAGCGGAGGATCAGCGACTGCCCGGGGCGCAGGTGGGGGAGGAGGTCGTCGACGACCGCCCGCACGCCGCGCAGGTCGCTCTCGAGATGCGAGAACGACGGCGTTCCGATCGTGATCACGATGTCGTCGGCGGCCGTGGCGTCGGCCGCGTGCTCGGCGAGCTCGAGGCGCCCGGTCCGCGAGACGCGGTCGAGCAGCTCCTGGGTGCCCGCCTCGGCGAACGGCATCCGGCCGGCGCGGACCGCATCGAGGATCGACGGGCTGTTATCGACGCCGAGGACCCGCACGCCGCGGTCGGCGAAGCACAACGCCAGCGGGAGTCCGACTCGGCCGAGGCCGATGACCGCGAGCGACCGCTCGGCGGTCATCCGGCCCGGGGCTCCAGGCTGGGGAGCGGCTCGAGGCCCGCCTCCGCCTGATGGCCCCTCACCTCACCGACGAACGCGAGCTCGTCGAGGCGCGCGATCTCGCGCTCGCCCTCGAGCCGGGCGGGATCGTCCGGTTCCAGGTTGCGGATCAGCGCGCGTATGCGCTCCCGCAGCTGCAGCGCGAAATGTGGCGTGGAGGCGCCCATCAGCTGGCGAACGTCGTCGACGGTCGCCCGATGCCCCTCCTGCGTGCGGTCTGGATGTTCTGCTTGGCTCATTTCTGCGGTACCGCCTCAAGCAGAGTATCCATCTCTGCCTGGACCGATACCGAGATCGCGCTTGGGTCGCCGATCACCCAGCCGTGGTTGTAGACGGCCGCCGTTGGCCCCTCCTGGGTGAAGCCAGGGGTCGCGAAGTTGAGGAAGTAGTTGAGGATCGGCTTCGGCATCGCGCTGCCGTTGTCCAGGACCAGCTGGGGCCCGAACGATCCACTCGCGGACAGCGGCGCCGCAGCCGCGGCGTCGAGCGGCCGGTTGGAGTTCACGAGCGTGTAGCCGTGCCCCGGGCTCCGCAGCGCCCAGCCGAAGCTGCCCGGGACGTGCGCGCACGGCTGGCCGAACCTGCAGGGCGGGTCGCGGTAGGCGGCGAACGCGACCGAATTTGCCGCGGGGTCGGCGCCGCCGACCCGCTTCACGGGTCCGTACTTGCCGAGCGCCTTGACGACGCTGCCAGGGATGATGTTCGGCGGGCCGAGCACGTAGATGTGCGGGTGCTGGTGGGCGAGCAGCGCCTCGCGCGTGGGACCCGGCACGCCTGAGCTGTTGACGAACAGCACCGGGTCGCCGCTCTCGGCCGCCCAGCCGGCGGCCGGCATCGCGTATGCGGGGTTATCGCCCGAGGCGATCACGACGTCCGATGTGGGCTTGCCGACGGCGGCGGTATAGAAACGGTCGACCGCGGCGGCGAGCGCGTACGGATCCCCACCCGAGATCGACGCCGTGCGGCTCCCCGAGATCTTCGGCACGTCGCCGACGCGGATCACCTGGGCGCCGCCGACGGCGCCGGAGCCGGTCGGCGCGAGCGAGTTCAGCGCGTCGGCGGTCGCGGACGGGAGCGAGCTTGGGCCCGACAGCAGGATCGGCGCCTTGATCGGGGAGGACATCAGCACCGACGCCGCGATCGACGCCTGCCAGTCGTCCTGGGGGGCGAGCGTCACGACCTGCGGGTGCGTCCCGGCGCCGTTCGACGGATAGACAGCGAGCGCGACGCCGGCCGCGTCGACGGTCGGGTCCCCGCCGGAGACCCGGGTCGTGTTCTTGGTCGCGACCGCCGGAAAGCCGATCTTCTGACCCGCGTTCCGCGTGGTCGACGCGACACCGTGCTCGGGGACGGTGATGAACGTGCTGGAACCGCCGCAGCCAGCAACGGCGCAGGCGGCACCAACCAGCACGAGCAGCGTCAGGCGGCGCATAGCGGCGCTGACGTTACAGCCCGTAATGAAGCCGGCGCGAAGGTTGCAGGAATTCGGTGCAAGGCGACGTACGCGCGGCGACCCAGGTTCTGTGTATATTGCCGCGACGCCGAATCCGCGGGCTACGACATCCGCGGAGCGGGGGAACCAAGTTCCCGGGGCGAGTCCCGTGGTGAATCCACGGGAGGCGCAGGCTCTTTCAGCGCCAGCCCGACAGCTAACCCCGTAGGCCGACGAGAGAGAAGATGCGCGTACGCCTACTGACAGCTTCCGTCGTTTCCGTTGTTGCACTCGTCGCCGCCACGAGCGCCTACGCCTCGAGCAGCCCGAGTGCCTCGCCCAGCTCCGGCGGGGCGGGCGTCGCCCCAGGTCCGGGGCCGCATAGCACCGCCGACCACCCCGTCGTCCAGGGGTACACGGCGAAGATCAAGAACGGGGTCGCATACGCCCCGTCGTACGCGCCGGCCGCGGTCCAGAGGATGATCTGGGCCGGCGACAAGATCCGGTTCAAGCCCTACTGCTATGCCGGCGGCCACGGGCAGTGGAACGACTCCTGCTACGACTGCTCGGGGACCGTTTCGTACGTGCTCCACGCGGCCGGCCTGATCAACCAGTCGATGGACTCGGGTGAGATGATGAGCTGGGGCCAGGGCGGCCGTGGCCATTGGGTGACGATCTACACCAACCCTGACCACGCGTTCATCCAGATCGCGGGGATCCGGCTCGACACCTCGGCCTACCAGGATCCGAACCCCGCTCCGGGCTCCGGCCCGCGCTGGCGGCCCGACGTGACGAGCTCGAGCGGCTTTGACTCGCGCCACCCGTCGGGTCTCTGACCGGCGGCACAGCGGGCTTCGGGTAGACAGACCGGCGGCGGGTGCTCCCGCCTCGGTACGCTAGGACCTGCTCGTCAAATACCGCCAAGGAGGATGCGATGCCGGGTATGTCCGGGCGCATGTCCACGATCGTCAAAGCCAAGATCTCGAAGTTGCTCGATCGCGCCGAGGATCCGGGAGAGACCCTCGAGTACAGCTACCAGAAGCAGATCGAGCTGCTGCAGAACGTCAAGAAGGGCATCGCCGACGTCGTCACGTCGAAGAAGCGCCTGCAGCTACAGGAGGAGAAGCTCAAGCAGCAGGTCGTGAAGCTCGACACGCAGGCGCGCCAGGCGCTGTCCGCGGGTAACGAGGAGCTCGCGAGAACCGCGCTCGAGCGCAAGAACGTCGCCCAGACCGAGCTTCAGTCGCTGGACACGCAGCTCGAGGGGCTCGAGCAGCAGCAGCAGCAGATGACCGAGTCCGAGCAGAAGCTGCGGACGAAGATCGAGCAGTTCCGCTCGAAGAAGGAGGTCATCAAGGCGCAGTACTCCGCGGCGGAGGCTCAGGTCCGGATCTCCGAGGCCGCGACGGGCGTCGGCGAGGAGATGGCGGACGTCGGCCTCGCGATGCAGCGAGCGCTCGACAAGACCGAGAACATGAAGGCCCGCGCCGACGCGGTCCAGGAGCTGGAGGCGGCCGGCACGTTCGACGACATCACCGCGCTCGGCCCCGGCGAGGACGACATCGACCGGCAGCTCAAGCAGCTCTCGAGCCAGACCGAGGTCGACGCCGAGCTCGAGAAGATGAGGGCCGAGCTCGGAGGCGGGTCGGCGCCCGCCGGTGAGCTCGGAGCAGGAGGCGAGGAGGCCGGCTCGGCTGCGGGCCCGCCCGGCGGCGCGGCGACGCAGGCGAGCAAGCCGTCGGCCCCCACCGAGGGGCAGGCCTCGTGATCGTCCGGATCTCGAGCGAGGGGCAGTACGACGTCCCCGACGAGGACGTCGACACCCTCAACCAGCTGGACAACCAGGCCGTCGCGGCCTGTGCGCACGACGACGAGCAGCAGTTCGAGGACGCCTTCGGGCGTCTGCTGGAGTTCGTACGGACCAACGGGCGCCCGGTCGGCGACGACGTGCTCGAGGGCTCGGACGTGATTCTGCCCCCGCCCGACATCTCGCTGGAGGAGGCGAAGGCGGAGTTCACCGGCGAAGGGCTGATTCCGGGCTAG
The DNA here is from genome assembly GCA_963788565.1 of uncultured Solirubrobacterales bacterium. Classification (GTDB taxonomy): domain Bacteria; phylum Actinomycetota; class Thermoleophilia; order Solirubrobacterales; family Solirubrobacteraceae; genus Palsa-465. Next base: position 354,711 of record CAWBHJ010000011.1, read on the forward strand.
GGGCGAGCCGGGTCGGAAACGGCCTGGCAATGAAGTGGAGTACGTCATGTGGTCGTCAGAGCGACGCCTATACGACACCCCCCCTTGGCCCGGTGACGTGTGTCATGTGAGCGTCGATATCCGGGGCTAGGACGACACACGTCGGCCTGATCGAGGGGGTGTGTCGTGTCAGCGTCGGTCGACGTGGCGGCGGCGCGGCTCATACGACAGACCCCGGTTTGGCTGGGACGTGTGTCGTTTCAACCGCGATATCCGCGGCTGGGACAACACACCTCGACCTGATTGAGGAGGTGTGTCGTATCTGCCGCGGCCCGGGCGGCTATCGACTCGACCGCGCCGGCGGCAGCGAGCGCGGGTTCGGCGCGGCAGGAGCACTGGACCACAGGACCGCTGTCAGAACCACCACCACGACGCCGACGAGGAGCGTCGCGATCAGCATCCGCCAGCGACGCAGGAACGAGGACTGCTCTCCCCTAGCCGGTTTTGCACCCGCCGGCATAGCCCCGACCGCCGGCAGCACCACCAGCCCCCGGGGTCGGTCGCCGCTCAGATCGGGATCCCCCACAGCGGGAACCAGCGCTCGAGCTCAGGCTCGACCGGTAGCTCGTTACCGACCTGGGCCTTGAGTACGAGCTCGCGCTCGGTGTCGCGGCCGCCCTGCTCGCCGCCGGCTCCGCCGCCGGCCGGAACGAACGGGTAGAAGAAGCCGCGCTTGTAGTTGTAGATCCAGTAGATCGCGTTCTGCTTGCGGTCCTCGAAGGCGAACACGGCGCATAGGACGCGGTCGCCGTAACCTCCGGCCTCGAGCGCGCTTGAGACGGCGTTCACGCCGACGACGAGGTCGTCGAAGTCCTTGCCGCGAAGCACAAGCCAGCGGAACCCGTAGGTGTCATCCGAGGTCTCGACGGTCGTGCCGCTGTCGGCGGAGGTGGCTCGGACGACCTCCTCCATCTCCGAGACGATCGAGTCGAAATCCGAGGTCGCAAGCGGCTGGAACACGATCGCGGCGCTGCCGCGGGTCGTGACCCCCAGCTCGGTCTCGAACTTGACGTACGCGGTGCTGACCGCGAACAGCCGGTCCGGCGCGGGCATGTCGAGCTTGCGCCGGCCGAGGAGGGCGTCGAGGAAACCCATCGACGGGGATCGTACGAGGTGGCGGCCGGCCTACGCCGTGCCCTGCAGCTGCGCCTCGAGCCGCTGGAGCGCCGCGATCCGCTTCTCGAGCGGCGGGTGCGTCGAGAACAGGCCCGTCAGCGTCTCCTTGGTCTTCGGCGGGAAGATGTAGAGCGCCGCCAGCTCGCCCGAAGCGGCTCGCAGGTCCTGCTTCGGGACGTGCTGCATCGAGCCGTCGATCTTCAGGAGCGCCGAGATCAGCGCGCTGGGCCGCCCGGTCAGGATCGCCGAACCGCGGTCGGCGGCGAACTCTCGGTAGCGCGACAGCGCCTGCAGCAGGAGCCAGGAGATCACGTAGACGACAGCCGAGACGAGGATCACGACGATGAACGCCATGCCGCTGTTCTGGTCGCGGTTGTTGAACGCGCCGCCGAACCAGAACCCCATCTGCGTGATGAACGCCGCGATCGACGCGAAGAAGCTCGCGACGGTCATCACCACGACGTCGCGGTTCTGCACGTGGGTCAGCTCGTGACCGAGCACCGCCTCGAGCTCGCCCGGGTTGAGCAGGCTGAGGATCCCGGTAGTGCAGCAGACCGTCGCACTCTTGGGCGAGCGCCCGACCGCGAACGCGTTCGGCATCGCGGTCTCGGCAATCGCCACGTGCGGCTTGGGGATGTTGGCCTGAACACAGAGCCGGTCGATGATCGCGTGGAGCTCGGGGGCCTCCTGCGGAGACACCTCGCGGGCGCCCATCGAAAACAGCGCGATCTTGTCGGAGGTGAACAGCTGGACTCCGAACAGGACGGCAGCGATCAGGGCGATCGCGATCGCGCCGACTCCGGCTGCGATCAGCACCCCGATCAGGACCGCATAGACGAGGCCCAGCAGGAACATTGTCAGCAGCATCCGGGCCTGGAGGCCCGTATCCCGCCCAAAAGAGGTCTTCTTAGCCATGGTGACACTATGTTGGCAGACGAAACGAAGGGCCTTCTTATCGTCGGAGGGCCGCCACCCGGACAGGGGTAAAGGTTTGCGCCAGATCGTCCGATACGAATCTCAGGTGCGTGCCACGCGTGGATACCTGGCCGGGTTCGGGACGTCTGGCTCGCTGCTCGCCGGCGCCGCCGCGATGTTCCTGCTGGCGAGTGCGATCGTCGCGTTCAACGGATGGCCGCAGGTCGGTGGCCAACCGGCGCCCGTATCGGTGTCCGCGACGCGCGCCTCCATCGGCGCCGCTGGACCCTCGCGCGCCACCCGGCTGCTGACCGCCGCAACCGCCGGCGCCACCGCGGCGACCGCCGCATCGCGGAGCGCCGCGTCCTCCGCCGCCACCGGCCACACCTCGCAGCCAACGGGCTCCCCCGGCTCGGGGAACCGCCAGCAGGGCGGCGGCTCGCCCTCGGGCCGGACTCCGGGCTTGAGCACGCCGACCCCGAACTCGAGCTCGACCTCCGGCTCGACCCCGTCTTCCACGTCGCCGGTCACCGTCCCGGGCCTCCCGACCGTGTCGACGCCGCCCGCCGTTCAGAACGCCGGCAGCACCGTCTCGAAGGTGGTCTCAAGCACTGGCCAGACCGCCGGCTCGGCTGTCAAGAACACGACCGGGTCCGTCGGCTCCGGGATATCGAACGCGAGCCCCACGGTCGGCAGCGCAGTCCAGAACGCCGGCTCGGCGGCCGGGAACGCCGTGAGCTCGACCGCCAACACGGCGGCGTCGGCGGTCAACTCGCTGACCGGCGGCCACTGACCGCACGGCGGCCGCGACCGCGCGCGAACCGCTACCGCAGCGCCTTCGCCAGCCACCTGAGGCTGATCGCGCACAGCTCCTGGTCGTGCTGCACAGAGCGGTGATGGCCGCCCGGGACCGCAATCAGCCGGCTCGAAGGGGCGCTCAGCTCGCGGGCGAGCTCACGGGAATGCTCGACCGGGACCTGCTCGTCGCCTTCGGCGTGCAGCAACAGCACCGGGATCTCGAGCGTGCGGACGGTGTCGTGCAGGTCGTTGTCCGAGAGCATCCGTTCGAGCGAGTCGACGTCGGCGTCGAACGTGAACGCTCCCGAGCGGAGGCCCCGCCGGAGCCCAGCGGCGCTCGCCGGGCAGATCGCGATCACCGCGTGAGCGCCCGAGCGCCTGGCGGCGAGGATCGAGAGGTAGCCGCCCATGCTCGAGCCGCGGAGCGCGACCGGCGCCGCCGGATCGCCCATCCGATCTCGGAGCAGGGCAGTCATCGCGGCGATGTCGTCGAGCGCGCCGGCGGCCATCGGACCGGCGCTGCCGCCGTGGCCGCGTTGGTCGAACGCGAGCGCGGCAAAGCCGGAGGCGATCGCGTCCCGCGCGAAGTCGTGGTGGTTCTCCTTGCAGGACCCGGCGCCGTGGAGGATCACGACGCCGCCCCCGAGCGGAGCGTCCGGCAGCCACAGCGAGTAGGCGAGACCGCCGCGCGCGTCGATCTCATTCGGGTGCACCGGCGTGACGGTTCGCATACGCCTGGCCATCGAGCTTGGCATGATCGCCGCAAATGACCGCGACCGCATCCGATCTGCTGAACGTGTTCCCGATCGGCACGCGGGTCAACGCGCGCGGGCGGCTCGAGCTCGGCGGCTGCGACGCGGTCGAGCTGGTGCGCGAATTCGGCTCGCCCGCATACGTGGTCGCCGAGGACGACCTGCGGACGCGTGCCCGGTCGTTCCTCGACGCACTCCGTGCCCGCCACGAGCGCTACGACGTGCTGTTTGGCTCGAAGGCGTTCCCGTGCACCGCGGTCTACCGCGTGCTGGCCGAGGAGGGCCTCGCGTGTGATGTCGCCTCCGGCGGCGAGCTCGCGCTCGCGCTGAGGGCCGGGTTCGACCCCGCACGGATCTTCTTGCACGGCAACGCCAAGTCCGAACGGGAGCTGCAGGAGGCGCTCACGGCAGGCGTCGGTCACATCGTGATCGACTCGTTCGACGACCTCGAGCGGCTCGAGCCGCTCGCCGCCGAGCGCGGCACGACCCAGAAGGTCCTGATCCGCGTCACGCCGGGCGTCACCGGCGACACCCACCACGCGATCTCCACCGGCCAGGCGGACTCGAAGTTCGGCATCTCGATGGCGGAGGCGAGCGAGGCGATCGAGCGGCTGTCGGGGTCGGCGTCGCTCGAGCTGGTCGGCCTGCACTGCCACATCGGCTCACAACTGTTCGATCTGGAGCCGTTCCGGGCGGCCGTCCGCGCGATCTCCGAGCTCGGCGAGTTCCCCGTTTACAACATCGGCGGCGGACTCGGCGTTGCGTATACGGCGGCGCAGCACCCGCCGACCGTCGAGGAGTACGTGAACGCCGTCGTCGACGCCGCGCACGAGTGGCTCGGAGCCGACAAGCGGTTGCTGTTCGAGCCGGGCCGCTCGCTGGTCGCGAACTCGACCGTGACCCTGTACACGGTCGAGACGGTCAAGCGCAACGTCTCGACGTGGGTCGCGGTCGACGGCGGCATGTCGGACAACCTGCGCCCGATGATGTACGGCGCGATCTACGAGGCCGTCGTCGCCGACCGGCCGCTGGCCGCCGGAAACGAGCGCTGCCATCTGGCTGGCAAGCACTGCGAGTCCGGCGACGTGATCGTCCGCGACGTGCTGCTCCCGGACCCCGCGCCGGGCGACGTGATCGCGACCCCGGCCACCGGCGCATACGGGTACGCGATGGCGAACAACTACAACAGCGTGCCGAGGCCGGCGGTGATCTTCTGCAAGGACGGGGAGCCGCGGGTTGTTGTGCGGCGCGAGACCTACGACGATCTGACCGCGCGTGACCTCGGCTGACGGCGCGAACGACCGCGTGTTCCGGGTCGGGCTGCTCGGGTACGGGACCGTCGGCGCGGCGTTCGCGGAGCTCCTGCCGAGGGAGGCGGGCCGGATCGAGCTCGTCACCGGGCTGCGCCCCGAGCTCTCGGGGATCGTCACCCGCAGCCGCGGCTCGTTCGACGAGCTGTTGGAGGACTCCGACCTGATCGTCGAGCTGATCGGCGGGATCGACCCGGCGCGAGAGTGGGTGATGCGGGCGATCAGCGCCGGCCGCCACGTCGTCACCGCCAACAAGCAGCTCCTGTCCCAGCACGGGGAGGAGCTGTGGGAGGCGGCCCGCACCAAAGGCGTGCAGCTCCGGTTCGAAGGCGCGGTCGCCGGGGTTGTGCCAGTGATCCGCGTGCTCCAGGAGTCGCTCGCGGGGGCGCGCATCGATCGCGTGCACGGGATCGTCAACGGCACGACCAACTTCATCCTCACCGAGATGGCGCGGACCGGCGCGACGTTCGCGGACACCCTCGCCGAAGCACAGCGGCTCGGCTACGCGGAGGCCGACCCGTCCGAGGATGTCGACGGGCGCGACGCCGCCGCGAAGATGGCGATCCTCGCGAGGCTCGCGTTCGACACCCCGGTCCACCTCGAGCAGGTCCGCTACGAGGGGATCGAACACATCCAGCCAGCGGACCTCGAATACGCGCGCGAGCTCGGCCTCGAGCTCAAGCTGGTCGGCACCGCCGAGCGGATCGGCGCCGGCCTGTCCGTCCGGGTGCACCCGATCTTCCTGTATCCGGGACACCCGCTCGCGTCGGTCAGCGGCCCGTTCAACGCGGTCACGGTGGAGTCCGAGACGATCACCGAGGTGACGATGTCGGGCCCGGGCGCGGGTGGGCCGCAGACCGCGAGCGCCGTGCTCGGCGACGTGATCAGCGCGATGATCCCGCCCGCCTCGACGCCGCCGACGACCGAGCTGCTCGAGATCGTCGAGGACGTCGTCTCGGCGTTCTACCTGCACCTCGAAGTCGCCGACGAGCCGGGGGTGCTCGCACAGGTCGCCGGCGTCCTGGCCGTCGAGGACGTGTCGGTCAAGTCGGTCGTGCAGAAGGGCCTCGGTGAGCAGGCGCGGCTGGTAATGGTGCTGCACCCCGTGCTCGAGTCGCGGTTCGACGCCGCAATCAAGGAGATCGCGCGGCTCGAGATCCTGCGTTCCCCGCCGCGGGCGATCCGGGTGCTCGAGGAGGAGTTCGGCTAGAGACGGTCTCTCAGAGGTCGTATCAGGACTCCGCGTGTGTGGCTGGCGCGCGCCGGATCAAGCGGAGCAAGGACGCAGGACCGACGGAATAGCAGGGCTATTCCGAGGTCCGAGGACGCGGCTCCGCGCCGATCCGCCGCCGCCAGACGCGCGCGGGGGGGTCCTGATGCGACCTCTCAGTAGGATGCGCGCCCATGCGCGCGATCCAGATTGCCGAGCTAACCGGCCCCGACCAGGCCCTCGAACTGGTCGACCTGCCCGAGCCCGAGGCCTCTCACATGCTGACCCCCGGCAGCGGCGTCGTCGTCGACGTGCACGCCTCGGGCGTGTCGTTCCCCGAAGTGCTGCAGACCCGCGGGGAGTACCAGGTCAGGCCGGACCTGCCGTTCGTCCCCGGTAGCGAGGTCGGGGGGATCGTGCGCAGCGCGCCGGCCGGCGCGGGCGTGGACGCGGGCGACCGGGTGGCTGCGTTCTGCATGCTCGGCGGGTTCGCCGAGGTGGCAGTTGCGCCCGAGCACATGACCTTCAAGCTGCCCGACGAGCTCGACTTCGCGCAGGGCGCGGCGCTCGTCCTCAACTACCACACCGCGTATTTCGCACTGAAGCTCCGCGGCCGGCTCGCCGAGGGCGAGACCGTGCTCGTGCATGGCGGGGCAGGGGGGGTGGGGACCGCGTCGATCCAGGTCGCGAAGGGCCTCGGAGCGCGCACGATCGCGGTCGTCTCGACCGATGAGAAGGAAAGGATTGCGCGCGAGGCGGGGGCCGACGAGGTCGTTCGCTCCGACGGGCCCTGGAAGGATCAGGCCAAGGCGCTCTCCGGCGGCGGCGTCGACCTCGTGCTCGACCCAGTCGGGGGCGACCGGTTCACCGACAGCCTCCGGTCTCTGCGCGAGGGTGGGAGGGTCGTCGTCGTCGGGTTCACCGGCGGGTCGATTCCCGAGGTCAAGGTCAACCGGCTTCTCTTGAACAACACCGAGGTGATTGGCGCGGGCTGGGGCGCGTACGTGATCGCGAAGCCCGAGGTCAGCCGGGAGATCGGCGTCGAGCTCGAGAAGCTGATGGCGAGCGGCGTCGTGCGCCCAGTCGTCGGCGCACGGTTCCCGTTCGAGCAGGCCGCCGACGCGCTGAAGCTGATCGACGAGCGCGGCGCGCTCGGCAAGGTGGTCCTGGAGCCCTAGACGGGCTGGCGGATCCGCGCGCCCGGGATCCCGTTGGTGGTCCCGTCGTCGAGGATCTGGGGAGTCGGCCTGCCCTGCTCGATCCGCCGGCGCTCCTCGCGCGCGACGCCGTCGAACGAGCGTGTATTGCCGCCGCGCGCAAGCGGTCCCGGAGTCAGGCGGCGGGCGGTGAGTACGGCGCGGACCGCCAGCCTGAAGGCGAGCCGGTCGCGCGGGGTGTATGACAGGCCGTAGAGCTCGCGTACCTTCGCGGGCAGGCTGCCGAGCATCAACAGGTCGTGAACCCGCTTCCCAGGTTGCTGGTGAGCGGGCATCGGGATCTCGAACGCGGTCGCGTAGCCGACGTAGCGCGCCTCGTCCGTGAGGAATACCTCGCCGCCGTTCAGCTGCTCGTGGTACCAGCGGATGAACTCCGACCACGTCTGCGGCGCGGCATCGCGCGGCATCCCGAACAGCTCACCAAATCGCACGTAGTCCGCCCACAGATGATCGCGCTCAGCGGGGGACAGCTCTCGCACGAGCAGCTCGTAGAAGCACTGCGCGGACTCGGCCATCACCGCGATCGTCCACAGCATCAGCACCGGGTCAAAGGCGGAGTACGGCGTGCCGGCTGGGAACGGCCCGGCGTCCTCGGGCAGCTCTCCCTTGACGCTGTGGTGCAGGTGGTCGACGTACGACAGCACACGGTCGGCCTCGGCCCGCGAGCCGAAGAAGATCAGCTCGAACGCCTTGCCGGTGTGCGCCAGCCGCCTGAACGGGGTCAGCTTCGCGTACGAGTGCTCGCTGGTCCCAACGTAGTTGAGTGGGGCGAGCGCGCCGATACACAACGCGCGCTGGCCGTAGAGCAGTCCGACGAGATGCTCCTCATGGACGCGCCGGAGCATCGAACTCCCGCGCGGGAAGTACCCGTCAGCTGCCTCACGACGCCTCACCATTTCCGCATCCGGCAGTCTGACATGCTGGCGCCGTGCATGGCGTCATACAGCGTTACCGCGACCGGCTCCCGTTCGACTCTGGCGATCCGGTCGTCTCGCTCGGCGAGGGCTCGACGCCGCTCGTCCCGGCCCCGCGGCTGTCGGACCGCGCCGGGGTCGAGGTCTGGCTGAAGCTGGAGGGCGCAAACCCGACGGGCTCGTTCAAGGACCGCGGGATGACGTGCGCGGTGTCGGCGGCGGTGCGCGAGGGCTCGCGCGCGATCATCTGCGCCTCGACCGGCAACACCGCGGCGTCGGCGGCGGCCTATGCCGCGCGGGCCGGCTTGCGGTGCGCCGTGATCGTGCCGGAAGGCAAGATCGCCACGGGCAAGCTTGCGCAGGCGCTCGTCCACGGCGCGCGGGTGATCGCGTTGCGTGGGAACTTCGATCGGGCGCTCGAGCTGGTCCGCCAGCTGACCAACCGCCATCCGATCTCGCTCGTCAACTCGGTCAACGAGTTCCGGCTCGAGGGCCAGAAGACGGCGGCGTTCGAGATCGTCGAGGCGCTCGACGGCGAGCTCGACGCGCTCTGCATCCCGGTCGGGAACGCCGGCAACATCACGGCGTATTGGCGCGGCTTCAAGGAGTCCGGCACGCGACCGCGGATGTACGGCTTCCAGGCCGAGGGGGCGGCGCCGCTCGTTCTGGGCGCGCCGGTCGAGCACCCCGAGACGATCGCGAGCGCGATCAGGATCGGCAACCCGGCGCGGTGGGAGGAGGCGATGGACGCCACCACCTCCTCAGGGGGCGCGGTCAGAGCCGTCTCCGACGCGCAGATCCTCGAGGCCTACCGGCTGCTGGCCGCGGGTGAGGGCATCTTCTGCGAGCCGGCGTCGGCGGCGAGCGTCGCGGGGCTGCTGGCCCACGGGCCGCGTGACGGTTCGCGGATCGTGTGCGTGCTCACCGGTCACGGCCTCAAGGACCCGGACACGGCGCTCGAGCAGGCGCGCGGCGTGGTTGCGTGCGACCCGGAGCTCGAGGCCGTCGAGCGGGCGGTGCTCGAGTGACCCTCAGGCGCCGGCGCCTGGTGCGCGTCCCCGCCTCGTCGGCCAACCTCGGACCAGGGTTCGACGTGCTCGCCGCGGCGATCGCGCTCCACCTCGAGGTAGAGGTGCAGGAGACCGGACGCTTCGCGGTCGTGACCGAGCTCGACGTGCCGCGGGACCGTACGAACCTCGTGGTGCGCGGGTTCGAGCGGCTGCACTCCGCGGACGCGTTCGAGTTCCGGATCGAATCGGAGATCCCGCTGTCGGGCGGGCTCGGCTCGAGCGCCGCGGCGATCGTCGCGGGGCTGCTCGCGGCCGACCATCTGTTCGAGCTCGACGCGGACGTGCTCGCGCTGGCGACCGAGCTCGAGGGCCACCCCGACAACGTTGCCGCGGCCCTCGAGGGCGGCTTCGTCGTCTGCCAGGGGACGCGGGTGCACCGGTTCGAACCGCCGATGGGGCTCGAGGCGGTGCTCGTCGTCCCGCACGAGGCGGTCGTCACCGAAGCTGCCCGCGCCGCACTCCCGGGAAGCGTGCCGCTCGCCGACGCGGTCTTCAACGTCGCCGAGGCCGCGACCTTGATCCTTGGGCTGGCCGGCCCGGACTGGGACCTGATCGCGGCCGGGCTGCGCGACCGGCTCCACCAGCCCCACCGCGCCCACCTATACCCGCGTTCGGTCGAGCTCCTCGAGCAGGCGACCGCGCTCGGGGCGCTCGGCGCGACGATCTCGGGTGCAGGACCGAGCGTGCTCGTGTGGTGCCGCTACGAGCAGACGGGCGCGGTGATCGAGGAGCTCGCGCGCGAGACGGAGGGCTGGGCCCGGGTGATGCGGGCGCCGTTCGAGTCCCACGGCGCCGACGTCCGCGGCCTCTAGCCGGCGTCCCGCTCTCGCAGCTTCTCGTTGAGCCACTCGGCGTGGCTCTCTTGGAGCTCGCGACCGAATCGCTGGAAGTCGACGAGCAGCGCGATCTGCTCGTCGGTGTAGTCGGCCATCTTCGGCCAGCCCTTGTCCCCGAGCACTCCCATCAGCTCCTTGGCGACCGCATACGCCTTCTCGGTCGGCTCGACAAGCACGCGCCGGCGATCCTCGGGGTCGGCCACGCGCCGCACGTATCCGGCGCGTTCCATCCGATCGATCGCGGCCGTGATCGCGCCGCTCGTGAGCCGTGCCTCGGCGGCAAGCTGTCCCGCGCTCATCCGTCCGCGCTGCTCGAGGATGTCGAGACAGCGTCCGTCCGTCCGGTTGACCCCCATCAGCTTGCAGGCGGCCTCGTCGACCAACTCGGTCGCACGCTGGCCCGCGCGGACCTCGTCGATCAATGCCTGGACTAAAGCTTCACGAGATAAGTCTCTTGACATCTGAAACTCTTAGTTATTAAGATACCGGCGCATCAAGAGAAATCGTAGACGGAGGTCAACGGGAATGGCGAACGCGATCGAGGCGAACGGTCTCGTCAAGACATACGGGAAGGATGTGAAGGCGCTGGACGGACTCTCGTTCGGCGTCGCGCGGGGAACGGTGTTCGGGTTGCTGGGCCCGAACGGCGCCGGGAAATCGACCGCAGTGAAGGTCCTGACGACGCTGACGCTGCCCGACGAGGGAACCGCGGCGGTCGCGGGGCTCGACGTGGCGGCGCAGCCGGACCGAGTGCGGCGGTCGATCGGCGTCGTCGCGCAGGGGTCAGGCGTCGACATACAGGCGACGGGCCGCGAGAACATCCGCCTCCAGGGCCACATCTACGGACTTCGCGGCGACGAACTCGAGCGGCGGGCGACTGAGCTGCTGCAGGCGTTCGGGCTCGCCGACGCCGCCGACAGGATCGCGCGCGGGTACTCGGGCGGGATGCAACGGCGCTTGGACATCGCGATGGCGCTCGTCCACGACCCGGACGTGCTGTTCCTCGATGAGCCGACGACCGGGCTAGACCCCGAGGTCCGGGCGGACATGTGGAGCCGGATCTCGGCGCTCGCGCGCGGGCGCGGGAAGACCGTGCTGCTGACCACGCACTACCTCGAGGAGGCCGATCAGCTCGCGGACCAGCTGGCGATCGTCGACCGGGGGCGCGTGATCGTCGAGGGCACCCCCACCGAGCTGAAGCGCGAGCTCCGGGGCGACGCGATCCATGTCGAGCTGGGCGGCGATTCGGGCGGCGAGGTCAACGCCGCGCTCGCGGAGCTCGCCGGGATCCGCGACGTCGCAGTCGATGGCCGCGCGCTGCGGGCGCGGGCGGACGACGGCGGTCGCGCCGTCCCGGCCGTGCTCCAGGCGCTCGAGTCGCACGGCGTGACGGTCGCGGAGGTCCGCGTCGCACGCCCGTCGCTCGACGACGTCTATCTCAGATACACGGGCCGCACGTTCGACGCGGCTGAATCCGCCGGACGACTTGAGCGCGGCCGATCGGCGAGGCCGGATGCCGAGCAGGCCAGCGCTCGAGCGGAGGTTGCGCGATGACGCTGGTACGCCAAACCGGGTACATGACGGTCCGACACCTGCGCGAGCTGTGGCGTCAGCCGTGGTTCGTCGGCGTGACGCTGGTCCAGCCCGTGATCTGGCTGCTCCTGTTCGGAGCGCTGTTCAAGAAGGTCGTCGAGATCCCGGGATTCCACGGGAGCTCGTACATCGCGTTCCTGGCGCCGGGGGTCGTGGTGATGACCGCGATGTTCAACTCGGCGTGGAGCGGTATGGCGCTGATCGAGGACATCAACCGAGGTGTGACCGCGCGGTTCCTGGTCTCCCCGGTCCGCCGCGAGGCGCTGATCGCCGGGCGGATCGTGAAGGAGGCGGTGGTCGTCGTGATCCAGTCCGCGATCATCGTCGTGCTCGCGCTGGCCGTCGGGGCGACGTTCCCGGGCGGACCAGTCGGCGTCGTCGCGCTGTTCGCGCTGTCCGCATTGCTCGGCGCAACGTTCGGGGCGCTGTCTAACGGCTTCGGCCTGATCATGCGCCAGGAGGAGGCCCTGATCGGCGCGGTCCAGTTCGTCGTGCTGCCGCTGACGTTCCTGTCGGCGACGTTCCTGGCGTCGAACCTGATGCCGGGGTGGATCAGGCACGTGTCGGACTTCAATCCGGTCAACTGGGCGGTCGTCGCGGGCCGCGGTGCGACCTCGAGCCATCCCGACTGGGGGCTGGTCGCCTCGCGCGCCGGCTTCCTCGTGCTGCTGCTGGCGGCGTCGCTGCTGTTCGCGACCCGCGCGTTCCGTTCCTACCAGCGGTCGGTGTGAGCGCTACGCCCGCGCGGGGACGAGGCTGCCGGCGAGCGCCGCCAGGCGTCTCCGCGGGGGCTCGAGCGCCAGACGGCGGAGCAACTCGTCGGCGACACTCAGGTAGTCGACCGCGAGATCCGGGCGGTAGTCGATGATCGACTGCGCCCGCTCCGCCGACTCGGCGTACGCGATCGACGCCCGGATCGTGGTGTCGATCAGCTTGTCGCCGAAGTGCTCGCGGAGCGAGTCGAACGCCTCCCGGGAGTGGCGAGTTCGCATGTCGGCGATGTTGAGGATGATCCCGAGCCACTCGAGCTCGGAGTTGAGGTTGTCGCGTGCGAGCTCGATCACCTCGAGCGCCTGCTCGACGCCCTGCATCGCGAAGTACTGTGCCTCGGCGGAGAGCAGCGCGTAGCGGGAGGCGACGAGCGCGTTGACCGTCAGCAGCCCGAGCGAGGGCGGGCAGTCGATCAGGATCAGGTCGTAGTCGCCCTGGAGCTCCCTGAGCGCCTTCTTCAGCGCCAGCTCCCGGCCCATCCGGCCGCCGAGGATCAGTTCGGCTTCCGCGAGTCCGAGGTTGGCGGGGATGATTCCGTCGTGGACGGCCTCGGCCGGCCGGGCGCGACCAGCGAGGACGTCGCCGATCGTGGGCGAAACCTCGGGGTCGACGTCGAGATAGTCGGAGAGGTTCCCCTGCGGATCGAGGTCGACCGCAAGCACGCGCAGGTCGATCCGCCTGAACGCATCGGTCAGCGTGCGCACCGCAGTCGTCTTCCCGGTGCCGCCCTTCTGCGAGAGGACTGCGATCGTCGCCGCCATTGCGCGCGACTATAGGCGAGCCGCGGGGGCGCCGATGTGAACTGTCCGCGGGGGGATCAGACCGAGCCGCTGTCGGCGGTGTGGCGGTACCGAACGCCCGACACGGCGGGCAGGTCGACGAAGTACAGCCGGTGCCGACCGATCACGATCTCGTCTCCGTCGGCGAGCGTGCTCCACTCGACGCGCTCACCGTTGACGAACACGCCGTTGAGGCTGCGGTCGTCGAGCACCCGGAGCCCGTCCGGCTGGCGCACGATCAGGGCGTGCCGGCGCGAGACGGTCGGATCGTCGAAGCGGATGTCGGCGGCCAGGCTTCGCCCGATCCGGGTCCATTCCCGCTCGAGCGCGTACGCCACCACGTCACGGTCATCGGTCCGGTAAGCGAGGTACTGGCCCGGATCGCTGAGGCTGTCGCGGACCTCGTCGAGCCACGCCCGATCGTCGGTCTCGGGTGCGAAATCGGCGACCACGCTGGTCTGCGCAGTCGTGAACAGCGACGCCCGGACGAACTCCGTTCCGCCGCAATTCGGGCAGGTCGGAAGTTCATCGACGGCGTCCAGTGAAACTGGGTAGTCGCAGTCGGTGCAACGGAAGGTTCCGGTCCCCGCAACATTGCCTGACGTCCAAGCTTTCATTGGGGCACTCTCTCGTTCTACTGCGTTACGGGCTTGCAGTGTTGGCCGCCACGTCCAACCTGCGGAGGGAATGATAGCCCTGTGGTCAAACGCCGAAAAAACAATTTCGTAATCTTCGATAAAGCTCGCACTAACGCTAAATAAAGCGAGCAAATCACCGGTTTTTGGTGCGTTATCAGGGCTTTCGGCGCGGTCTTTTCGGGGTTTGTGCGCGGTTGGTCGGTGTCCTTTGAGGCTGAAGCGGGCCCGCCGCCACGGCCGCCGCCGGGCCTACCCGTGCACGTGAAGGAACAAACGCTCGGGCGGCGAAGTGATCCGGCGATGAGCACGGCCGAGGACGTTCCGATCAGCCCTCCCGACGACATCGGCCGGGAGATGCAGGAGCTCGAGCTCGCGCTTCTGCGCGAGGGGATCGAGGAGCGGACGGCCGTGCGCGAGCGGTGCGCCCGCTGCAACCGCACCCCGCTGATCGGCGAGCGGGTGTACCGCTACGAGCACCGGACGCTCGTGTGCGAGCTGTGCCGGTCGCTCGAGCACCAGCCGCCGCTGTCCGCGCAACTCGTGCACGGACCGGCTTTCGGACACACGATTCGAGTCATCGACCAGCGCGCGGCATAATCCCGCCGCGTGGACCCCTTCACGGTCTCGACGACGATCGCCAAGCCCCGCGACGAGGTTTTTGAGTACCTCGCCGACATCGCCAATCACGCTGAGTTCTGCGATCACTACCTGGTCGATTGGCACCTGCTCCGTGAGGACTCCTACGGCAAGGGGGCCGGCGCGAGGTTTCGGGTCAAGGCCCCGCTCGCCCGCTTCTCGTGGGCGGACGTCACGCTCACCGAGCTGACGGCGCCCTACCGGATCGTCGAGAAGGGTCGCACCGGCAAGTTCAACCGCGTGCGGACGCTCGGCACGTACACCCTTTCGCCGGGCGCGAGCGGCACCACCAAGGTCGAGTTCACGCTCGAGACCGAGCCCGTGCAGCTGTCCGACCGGTTGATGGAGAACTTCGGCGGCAAGGTATGGATGCGGCGCCAGTCCGGCAAGGCGATGCGGCGGCTGCGGACGATCCTCGAGGAGGGGCGCGACCGCGGCCGGCGCCCCTCGGTCGCGGCCGGGTGAGCTTCCCAGCCACTAGAATCCCGCCGCGGTGAAAGCGCTCTCGGTCGCACCCGCACGACGTTTCTGGATCTTCGCGAGCGTCGCTGCGCTGGCGGTGGGGCTGTCTGCGTGCGGCAGGGTGAATAACCCGCCGACGGAGGAGAACGACGGCGTGTACGTCACCGCGGGGCCGATCACGTACCAGCTGCAGGTCTCGCGCACGCTCAACCCGTACGCGACCGAGGACTCCCAGTACATCAAGGGTGTGCCGCTGCTCGACCGCCCGATTCAGGCGAGCCAGCTCTGGTACGGGGTGTTCCTGTGGGCGAAGAACCAGACCAAGGTGAACGCGACGACCAATCAGACGTTCGACATCGTCGACACCGAGGGCCACCACTACTACCCGCTTCCGGTCAGCCCGTCGCTGAACGGGTACGCGTGGACGTCCCAGACGCTCGCGCCCGGCGGGATCGAGCCGGGCCCGAACACGCAGGCCAGCTTCGGGCCCACACAGGGCGGCTTGCTGCTGTTCAAGCTGAACCAGACCGTGTATGACAATCGGCCGCTAACACTGGAGATCCGTGGCGGCCCGTCGCACAAGATCTGGTCGACGATTTCGCTCGATCTATAGGTCGTTGCTGGCGCGGACGGCGGTCGCGGCGCTCGCCGGCGCCTGCATGCTCGCGGTTGCCGGGGCCGTTCCCGCGGCCGCGGACGCGTCCGGCTGGAGCCGGCCGTTCCGGTTGACGTCGCCGTACTCCACCGACCTGACTCCGGCGAGCGTGGCCGTCGCCGCAGATGGGACCGCCGCTGCCGGCTTCAGCGTCCAGGACGAGGACCAACCGGCGGTGTCGCACCCGTTCGTGGCGATGCGTTCGTCGGGTGGCAAGGTGTCCTCACCGCGCTCGGTGCCGAGCGCCCAGCTGGTGCTCGACATGACCTTCGCCGGGAGCACGCTGAAGCTGCTGACCGCGGGCAGCGAGTCGGGCAAGCCGTGCTGCAGCACGGTTCAGGCCGTGTCGCTGGCGAACGGCAAGCTCGGGCGGCCGCAGACGCTCGTCGGCAAGCTCACCGGCGCGACGATCGGCAATCTGACGACGCTCCCCTCGGGCAGGCTGCTGGCGACGATCGCGACCGACCGCGGCGTGTGGGTCGCGCAGACGCGGCCCGGCAGCGGGTTCGGGAACACGCACCGGCTGACCGCCGGCTCGGCGATGCCGTGGACCGTGGCCGCCAGCGCCGACGCGCGCGGCCAGACGGTCGTCATGTGGATCGCGACCCACGGCCAGCAGGGTGAGATCGCGCCGACTCAGATCGTCGCCGCGGCCGGCTCTGAGCGCGCCGCGCCGGGGAACGCGCGGACCGTGTTCACCGCTTCCGCCGGTCGCTCGATCGACGAGCTGGCGCTCGGTTCAGCCGGGAGCGCGGTCACCGGCGGCTGGATCGAGAGCTGGTTCGACCGAGGCGAATACCGGGCCCAGGTCGTGGTCTCGGACCTCGCCGCGAGCTCCCGCGGCCGGGTCTATTCGGTCACGGGTCAGACCCCATCGGGGCTTCAGATCGCCGGCAACGGGCGGGGCGACCAGATCATTACGTGGAAGCTCTGTGGGTCGTCCGGAACCTGCACGGTCGCGGCCGCCGTCCGCCGTCGCGGCGGCCAGTTCGGCGCCGCGCAGAATCTCGGCTCGATCGATCCAGGCCAGTCGCCGGTCGCCGCCGTCGCTTCGGACGGAGACTCGCTCGTCGGCTGGATCTCGTCGGGACAGGCCTACGTCGCCGAGCGCCGGCCGTCGGATTCGCGGCTCGGCGCTCGGCGCGCGGTCTCGAGCACCACCTACGCCTCGAACCTGGCGCTCGCGTTCGGCCCCGGCCGCACCGCGCTCGCGGCCTGGACCCAGGGCACGCTCGCGCCGGACGTCGTCGGCGCGGTGTTCAGCGGGTCGTAAAGGCAGCGGCCAAGCCCTACTTCGCCGCGAGGCCGGCCTGGAGCACCTGCCGGACGGCCGGCGCCGCGGTCTGCCCGCCCGCGCCCTGATTCGGGAACAGCGCCCCGACGACGATCTTCGGCGCGCCGACTGGCGCGTAACCGACGAACCACGCGTCGGTGTTCGACGCCGAGCTGTTGCCGTTGGCGGTGTTGGTCAGCTCGGCGGTGCCGGTCTTCCCTGCGACCGTGACGCCCGGGATCGCGGCCGAGGTGCCGGTCCCGAACTGGACCACGGCGACCATCATCCGCTGAACCTCGCCGGCGACCGTCGGTGTGGTGACGTGGACGAACTTCGGCGGCCGGCCCATCTGCAGCGTGGGGATCGGGCGCCGTCCGCCCATCGCGATCGTCGCGCCGACATCCATCATCTCCAGCGCGTTCGCCTGGACGTCGCCCTGGCCGATCGCGGAGGAGCCGACGGCGAGGTCGTCGCCGATGTGCGCGGCCGACGGGAGCGTCGGTTCGGGCGCTCCGGGGATCGAGGGCTGCTGGTTGAAGCCGAACCGCTCGGCGATGTCAACGAGCCGCTTCGCGCCGAGCTTCGCACCGAGCGGTGCGAACACCGAGTTGCACGAGACCGCGAAAGCGTTCAGGAACGAGCCGCCGCACGCCTCGCCGCCGGCGTTCTGGAGGTTGAAGCCGCTGATCGTCGCCGAGGTCTGGATCGGGAACTCGGTGTCGAGCTTGACGATCCCGGCCTCGAGCGCGCCGGTGGCCGTGATCATCTTCATAGTCGAGCCGGGCGGCTGCAGCGCCGAGAACGCGACGCCGGCGAGCGCCAGCACCTGGCCGGTCGACGGCTGCATCGCCGCGATCCCGGCGTAGTTTCCGCCCATCGCGGAGACGGCCGCACGCTCGATCGGCGGGCTGATCGTCGTCGTGACCGACGAGCCGGTCTTGGCCGCGGTGTGCGCCAGCGGCCGCGACCCGGCGAGCAGCGTCCCGCCGGGCTTGCCGGCGAGCTGGCGCTGGAAGATCCGCTCGAGGCCGTCGGTCCCGACCTTCGCGTCGGCGGGGTAGCCCTGGGCCCGGAACGTTGCCGCCTCCGCGTTCGGGATCGGCCCGAGCGAGCCGACGATCTGGGAAGCGACGTCGGGGATCGGGGACGTGCGGTTCGGGCCCTGCGCCAGCGGCGTCCCGTCGCGCGCGAGCAGCGTCGCGCGCGGGGCCAGCGACACGCGCCGCGTCAGCCGCTCGCCGGGACGGAGCCCTGGAAACAGGACCGTGCTGGAGAACTTGACGGTCGGATTCGAGCCGCTCGTGTCGACCGGGACCAGCAGCGTCTCACGCAGCCGGCCGAAGACCGTCGTGTGCGCGACCATCGTCACTGGGATCACGCCGCCGCTGGCGGAGCCGACGCGGACTGGCCGGACCGACTGGAGCGTGGCGGTGTCGGCGGCCCGCTGGTAATCGGCGACGAATCGCACCTCGCTGACGCGCTTCTTCGAGGCGCTGTCCAGCAGCGAGTACATGCGCGCGTAGGAGCCGCTCGCCCAGGCGTGCACATAATCGGTGACGAGCGCGTGCTCAGCGCGGCCCGGGCCGCCAGCCACGTAGATCCCGTAGACGAACGCCGCGGCCGCGAGCACCAGTACCGGTAGGGCATGGGTCAACAGTCGGCGTCGCCGAGTGCTGCGTCTACCTCGCCGTCGTGCCCCGCCCTTCAGAACTGTGGCCACCTCAGCGGGTAACGGTAGACGGTGGAAGGGGTGTCCGGGAGGCGGCCGTAATCTCATGGCAATGACTTCGCTGGACTGGCTGATCGTCGCGTTCTGCGCGCTCCTGGCGATCTTCGGCTACCTGCAGGGATTCATCGTCGGGGTGCTGTCGCTGCTCGGCTTCGCGATCGGAGCTTTCCTCGGCTCGAGGCTGGGCCCGTTGATCCTCAGTGGGGGCTCGCGCTCCCCCTACGCACCGCTGTTCGCCCTGATCGGAGCGCTGCTGATCGGTGCGCTGGTCGCGAGCGGACTCGAGGGGCTCGGCGTCCGCGCCCGCTCGGTGCTGCGGCTTCCCGGCCTGCGGCAGGTCGACGGCCTGCTCGGCGCGGCGCTGACGGCGTGCGTCGGGCTCGGGATCGCGTGGATTGCGGCCGCGCTCGCGATGCAGACCACGGGCTCGGTGTCGCTTCGTCGCGACCTGCAGCAGTCGGCGATCCTGACCGAGCTCAACCGGCTGCTGCCGCCGTCGGGCCCGATCCTGAACGCGCTCGCGAAGGTCGATCCGCTGCCGTCTGTCACCGGGCCGCCGGCCGACGTTCCGCCACCGACGAACGGGATCCTCGGCGCCCCGAGGGTGCGCGCGGCGTTCGGGAGCGTGGCGCGGATAGTGGGCACCGCGTGCGGGCTCGGGATCGAGGGCAGCGGGTGGGCCGCCGGCGGCGACCTGGTCGTGACCAACGCTCACGTCGTCGCGGGTGAGGGCGACACCACCGTGCAGCCGAGCGGCGGGCCCCCGAACCTCACCGCCCGCGTGATCGCATTCGACGTGCACGACGACATCGCGATCCTGTCGGTGCCCGGCCTCGACAGACGGCCGCTGACGCTCGCGCCGGACCCGAGGCCCGGAACTGCCGCCGCGATCCTCGGCTACCCGCTCGACGGGCCGTTCACGGCGACCCCGGGCCGGATCGGCCCGACGCAGACTGTCAGCACCCAGAACGCCTACGGCCAAGGCCCGGTGCTGCGCAGCATCCAATCGGTCCGGGGGCTGGTGCGGCCCGGGAACTCCGGAGGGCCGCTGGTGGACGCGGCGGGACAGGTGGTCGGGACCGTGTTCGCGTCGATCACCGGCGGCAACACCGCGGGCGGGGACGGGCTGGCGGTGCCCAACGCGATCGTCCGCAAGGAGCTCGCGGTCGCGAGATCGCACAACGGGCCCGTAAGCACGGGCCAGTGCGCGGGATGAGCCGACGGCACCGGGCCTAGCGCGGGCGCGAGTTGCACCGTGGGCGGGCGGTGGTCTGCACACCGCCCGCCCTCAGGTGCTTTGCCCCCGGGCGCCCGTGGCCGTCGTTGCGCCCCCGACAGCCTCGGCCATCTGCAACACGACCTCCGGCTCCAGTGCCCCTAGGAGCTGAGGGTGGTGGTGCGCGAGATGCTGCTGCACGGCGTCGAATAGCTCGTCATCGGTCGCACCCGCGAGCCCAGCCCCGCACTCGCAGTAAGCGATCCGCTGATCGCCCTCGATCATCGTGGCCTGACCGTCGCCGGCCGGCACCTCTGGATGTGCCCCGCCGAGGGTGTCCGAGTAGGCACGATCCACGTCCGGGAAGATCGGAAATGCCCGTTGGCGATACGTTTCCAAGACGTTGCCGTGTCTGCCGGCGCCAGTGAGAGCACCAGGGTTCAGTTGTGTGGACGCCTCTCGATCGAGATCGGCGGGGTCCAGCGCGCCGAGCGGCTGCGCGGCCGGCAGGTGCGGGTGCTGCTCGCGTACCTGCTGCTGAACCGCTCCCGCCACGTCGGACGCGAGGAGCTGATCGGCGCGCTCTGGACCGCCCAGGCGCCCGCCTCCGAGGACGCCGCGTTGCGGACGCTGCTGTCGCGCCTGCGCTCGGGGCTCGGCTCGACGGCGCTGTCCGGTCGCGACGAGCTGATCCTGACCCTCCCCGAGCCGGTGTGGGTCGATCTCGAGGCGGCGAGCTCCGAGCTCGGCCGCGCCGTCCAGGCGCTCGAGCGAAGCGACCCGCGCACCGCCTGGGCGCTCGCGCAGGTTCCGCTCAACATCGCGAGCCGCGGACTGCTTCCCGGCGCTAACGAGCGGTGGCTCGAGGCGCCCCGTCGCGACCTCGAGGACACGCGGCTGCAGGCGCTGGAGGTGATCGGCCGCGCCGGGCTGCGGCTCGGCGGATCGCAGCTGGCGTCGGTCGAGCGAGCTGCGCGCGCGCTGATCGACGCTGAGCCGTACCGCGAGTCGGGGTACGTGCTGCTGATGGAGGCGCTCGCGGCCCGAGGCAACGTCGCCGAGGGCGTGCGGGTGTTCGAGCGGCTGCGGACGCTGCTGCGCGATGAGCTCGGCACCGCGCCCTCGCCCGATGCGATCGAAGCGCACGAGCGGCTGCTGATGCCGACGGCGCGCGCCGCCGCGGCCGGACGTGCGGCGAACGGCAGCCTCGGCGCCGCCTCGATCGAGCTTCCGGACGAGCTGCGCGTCCGCGCGTCGGTACCGCTTGTCGGTCGCCGCCGCGAGCTCGGCGAGCTCTCGCGGCTGTGGGCGGGGGCGACAGGCGACGCGCCGCGGGAGGGCCGGATCGTGGTGCTCGCAGGCGACGCGGGGATCGGCAAGACCAGCCTCGCCGCCGAGCTCGCGCGGCGGGCCCACGGCGACGGCGGGGTCGTGCTCGCGGGGCGGTCGCCGGAGGAGGCACTGACCCCGTACCAGCCGTTCATCGAGGCGCTCAGGCACTACGTCGCGACCGCGCCCGACGAGGAGCTCCGCAGGACCACCCGCGACTACGGCCCGGAGCTCGCGCGGCTGGTGCCCGAGCTGAACCGGCGGCTCGGGGAGCGACCACCACCGATCGAGGAGCCCGAGTCCGAGCGCTACCGGCTGTTCGAGGCGGTCGTCGGCCTGTTCACGGCGATCTCCGCGGGCGCGCCGATCCTGCTCGTACTCGACGACCTGCACTGGGCGGACCGCCCGACGCTGCTGCTGCTCCGGCACCTCGCGCGTTCGCCGGAGCCGCACCACCTGCTGATCCTGGTTGCCTACCGGACCGAGGCGACCGGTCAGCTGCTCGGCGACGCGCTCGCGGACCTGAAGCGCGAGGGGCTGTTGAGCCAGATCGACGTGGCCGGACTCAGCCTCCGCGAGACCGCCGAGCTGGTCCGGGTCCGGACCGGCGAGGCGCCGTCACAAGCGCTTGCGGGGGCGCTCCACCGGGAGACCGAGGGAAACCCGTTCTTCATCGAGGAGATCGTCCGTAACCTCGCGGAGATGGGGGTCGAGGCGGGCGCGGCGGGCGCGAGCGAGCTTCAGCGCGCCGGACTTCCCGAGGGCGTCAAGCAGATGATCGCGCGCCGGACCGGGCGGCTCGAGCCGAAGACGATCGAGTGGCTGCGGGTCGCCGCCGTGACCGGGCGCGACTTCGACGCCGCGTTGCCCGAGCAGCTGCTCGAGTTCGGCGAGGAGGAGTTTCTGCGGGCGCTGGAGGAGGCGCTCGCCGCCGGGCTGCTGCTCGAGTCGGCCAGCGAGCCGGGGCGCTACAGCTTCTCGCACACCCTGATCCGCGACGCTCTGTACGAGGGGATGTCCGCTCCGCGTCGGGCGCGCATCCATCGCCGCGTCGGCGAGGCGCTCGAGGCGGCCGGCGAGACATCCCCGGGCGCGCTCGCGCACCATTTCACCCGCGCCGCCAGCCGCGAGGACGCCGAGAAGGCGATCGGCTACGCGCGCGTGGCCGCCGAGCGCGCCAGCGAGCTGCAGGCCTACGAGGAAGCCGCCGAGCACTACGCGCGGGCGGTGGAGGTCGCCACCCGGTTCACGCCCGAGGACGAACGGCGCCGGTGCGAGCTGCTCAACGCGCTCGGCGAATCGTGGGTCAAGGCCGGCGAGCGCCAGCAGGCGTTGGGGGCGTTCCGGGCGGCGAGCGAGCTGGCGCAGCGGCTCGGCGACGCGGCGAGCCTCGCGCGCGCCGCGATCGGGGCTTCGCGCCGCTACGTCCAGGAGCCGGGGGTGGTCGACTACGAGGTGATCGAGCTGCTGAAGCGTGCGCTCGAGCTCTCGGGCGGCGAGCGCACGTTGGACCGCGTCAGGCTGCTGAACCGGCTGTGCGGGGCGATCTACTACTCCGCCGAGCGCGACCGGATGGCTGAGCTGAGCCGCGAGGCGATGCGGATCGCGGCCGAGCTGGACGACCCCGAGGCTAGGGTCCATGCGCTGGCCGCGCGCAGGCGGGCGCTATGGGACGCCTCGCGCATCGACGAGCGGCTGGCGACCTCGACGGAGATGCTCACGCGGGCGCAGGGGGTCGGCGACCTGGAGCTCCAGCTGCAGGCGCACGCCTGGCTCGTCGTTGACCTGCTCGAGCACGGCGAGCGGGACGCCGTCGACGCCCAGATCTCCGCGTTCGGCGCCGGCGCCGAGCAGCTGCGCCAGCCGCTCTACATCTGGCAGGCGACGGTCTGGCGGGCGATGCGGGCGCTGCTCGACGGGCAGCTGGAGCAGGCCGACGAGCTTGCGGCCGAGGCGGTCGCCGCGGGTGCGCCGGGGGAGTCGGTGACCGCGCCGCAGTACTACGCGATGCAGCTGCTCGCGATCCGCCGCGAGCAGGGACGGATGGGCGAGCTCGAGGAGGCCGCACGGCGGATGGTCGACGCGATCCCGGCCCGGCCGGCGTGGCGCGCCGCGTTCGCCAACGTGCTGCTCGAGACCGGGCGGCCCGAGGAGGCCTCCGAGCAGCTGGCGGTGCTCGCGGCCAACGATTTCGAGGACATCCCGCACGACGGTGACTGGATGACGACGGTGACGCTCCTCAGCGAGCTCTCGGCCGGGCTCGGCGACGAGCCGACGGCGGCGCGGCTATACGAGCTGCTGACCCCGTTCGCGGAGCTGAACGTCGTGATCGGCCTCGCTGCGCTCTGTCTCGGGTCCGCCGCCAGATTCCTGGGCAAGCTCGCGGTCGCGCTCGGCGATCGACGGGCTGCCGAGCAGCACTTCGAGCAGGCTGTCGAGGCCAACGCTCGGCTGAAGGCGCCGCTGTGGCTCGCGCACACGCGGCTCGACTATGGACGGGCGCTCGGTTCGGGAGCCCGGGCGCGGGGGATGATCGACGACGCCAGGGAGGCCGCGGATCTGCTCGGGCTGACCGCGCTCCGGCGGCGGGTGGAGCAAGTGCGGAGCTAGCCCGTACGGAGCGAGCGCTACCCTCCGCGGACCCATGTCTAAAACGCTCGTCATCGCGGAGAAGCCGTCGGTCGGCCGCGACATCTCGAAGGTGCTGAACGGGCCATTCACCAAGGGCGAGGGGTTCCTCGAGGGCCCCGATCACGTGATCACGTGGGCCGTCGGCCACCTCGTGCAGCTCGCCGAGCCCGACGAATACGACGATCGCTTCAAGAAATGGCGGATGGCCGATCTGCCGATCGTGCCCGACCGCTTCAGGCTGGTCGTCCGCGACGAGCGCTCGAAAAAGCAGATGAACGTGATTAAGCGGCTGCTCGCGCGCGACGACGTCGACGCCGTCGTGAACGCGTGTGATGCGGGGCGTGAGGGTGAGCTGATCTTCGCCTATCTGTACGAGAACGCCGGCTCGGGGAAGCCGGTCCAGCGGCTGTGGCTGAACTCGATGACCCAGACCGCGATCAAGGAGGCGTTCGGCGAGCTGCGACCGGGAGCGGACCTCGCCCAGCTCGAGGCCGCGGCGCGGTCACGCTCGGAGGCCGACTGGATCGTCGGGATGAATGCCACCCGGGCGGCGACGATCCGCCTGCGCTCGGCGTTCGACGGCGCCGTCTCGCTCGGCCGCGTGCAGACGCCGACGCTCGCGATCCTCGCGCGGCGCGAGCAGGAGATCCGCGAGTTCAAGCCCGAGCCGTACTGGGTGATCGACGCGAGCTTCGACCCGACCGCCGAGCCGGCGGGCCGCGACTACGAGGGCCGCTATCACGCGGGCGCCAACCCGCGGCTGAAGACCGCCGAGGAGGCCGCGGCGATCGTCGCCGCCGTCGAGGGCCAGACCGGCGTGATCTCGAAGCTGACGAAGTCCGAGCAGAAGCAGCGCCCGCCGCTGCTCTACGACCTGACCTCGCTGCAGCGCGACGCCAACAGCCGCTTCGGGTTCGCCGCGCGGCGCACGCTCGGCGCCGCCCAGCGGCTGTACGAGCAGCACACGGCGCTCACCTACCCGCGTACCAACTCGCGCTACCTGCCGAGCGACATGATCGCCGAGATAAAGCCGATCGCGCGGCTCGTCGGCGAGCGCGCCGAGTATCGCGACGGCTCCAAGTACGTGCTCGGCCTCGACGTGCTGCCACTGGGACGGGTGATCAACAACGAAAAGGTCACCGACCACCACGCGGTCATCCCGACGCGCGCCGACCACCACCCGGTCGACAAGATGTCGGACGACGACAAGAAGATCTACGACCTCGTCGTCCGCCGGTTCCTGGCGGTGTTCCACCCGGAGGCGGTGTTCGAGAACACCCGCGTCGAGACGACCGTCGCGGATCACGTGTTTCGCACGCGCGGCAAGCGGATCCTCGTTGCGGGCTGGCGCGCGGTGTACGGCGAGAGCGCCGACAGCGAGGAGCGCACCGACGACGACGAGGGCCGCGAGCAGCAGCTCCCGCGCCTCGAGCAGGGTGAGCAGGCCGCGGTCACCGAGGTTGCCTCCGAGGAGAAGGTCACGCAGCCGCCGCGGCGCTACAGCGAGGGTTCGCTGCTCGGCGCGATGGAGACCGCCGGCAAGCTCGTCGACGACGACGAGCTCCGGGAGGCGATGAAGGACTCCGGGATCGGCACGCCCGCCACCCGCGCGGCGATCATCGAGCGGCTGCTCCAGGTCGGCTACATCGAGCGCGACGCGCGCGCGCTGGTCGTCACCGAAAAGGGCATGAACGTGATCCGGCTGCTCGGGGAGCACGCGCTTACCTCGCCGAGCCTGACCGGCGAATGGGAGGCGCGGCTGGCGAAGATCGAGACCGGCGCTGACTCCCGCGAGGCGTTCATGGGCGACATCGTGAAGTTCACCGAGAGCACCGTCGGCGAGCTCGACGAAAAGCTCAAGGGCGTACGGATCGAGCGCGCCAAGCTGGGTCCCTGCCCGGTCTGCGGGCGCGAGATCGCCGAGAACCGCAAGGGCTACTCGTGCTGGTCGCGCGATGACCCCGGGTGCGGGTTCGTGATCTGGAAGTCGAAGGCGGGCAAGTCGCTGCCGGTGTCGGTCGCGCGCGAACTGATCAAGACCGGGCGCACGGAGAAGCCGGTCAGCGGCTTCAAGGGTCGCTCGGGCCGCTCGTTCCGGGCCCGGCTCGCCTTGCAGCAGGGCGAGGACGCCAAGTGGCGCGTCGAGTTCGACGAGCCGTGGGCGAAGGAGGGCGCCAAGCCTCCCGAGCAGGAGTCGCCGGAGGCCGAGAGCACCGAGCCGGCCGCGGCGTGAGTCCGTCAGCGGATCACCCCGTTCACGGCTCATGCCTCTGCGGCGGCGTCCACTACGAGGTCACCGCCCCGTTCCTGCGCAGCAACTACTGCCACTGCACACGGTGTCGCAAGCACTCGGGGGCCGCGGCGCTGGCGATGGGCCGTGTGCCGCGTGAGGGGTTCCGACTCCTCTCCGGCGAGGAGCTGATCGAGGTCTATCGCCCGCCCGGCGGCGGAATGGTGAAGGCGTTTTGCCGCGTCTGCGGCTCGAGCCTGTTCGGAGGATCGTGGCCTGACGGCCCGGAGGTGTCGATCAGGCTCGGGGCCCTCGACGACGACCCGGGTATCCGGCCGCAGTTCCACAGCTGGGTCGGGGCCAAGGCGGTGTGGGAGGAGCTGCCGGAGGACGGGCTGCGCCGCTTTGAGGGCGGGTCGGGGCAGGTGGCGAAGGCCGCCGGCGAGCAAGCGCGCTAGAGGAGCTCATCGCATCGACCGGGCCCGCCCCGGTGCCGTCATCCCCGAGCGCCATTATCGGGCGATGCCCTTGACGCTCGTCCTCGGCCCAGCGAACTCTGCCAAGGCGGGAGAGGTGCTCGGTGCCTATGGCGCCGCCGCCAGTCGCGGGGCGCTGCTCGTCGTCCCGACCGCCGCGGACGCGCGCCACTACGCCGGGGAGCTGGCCGAGCAGGGCATCGTGCTCGCGTCGGTGCTGACGTTCTCGCGGCTCGCGGAGGAGATCGCTCGGCGCGTGGGCTACTACGAGCGGCGGCTGACGCGGCTACAGCGCGAGCGCGCGCTGGAACGGGCGGTCCGGGCCGCTCGGCTCCAGGTTATGACCGAGTCGGCACAGACGGACGGGTTCGCGGCCGCGGTCGGCGAGCTCGCGGCCGGGCTCGAGCGGGCGCTCGTCGATCCGGCTCGGTTCGCCCAGGCGATGCGGCGGTGGGGCGATGAGGATCCGCGCCGGGCGGCCCTCGCGCGGGACATCGGCTCGCTCTATCTGGCGTACGCCGACGAGCTCGAGCGGCTCGGACGGGTAGACGCGGAGCTGTTTCTGTGGCGGGCGCTCGACGCGCTGCGCGCCTCGCCCGGGGCGTGGGGCGCGACGCCGGTGTTCTTCTACGGCTTCGACGATCTGACGAAGCTCGAGCGCGACGCGGTCGAGACGCTGTCACGGCTTGCCGGCGCCGAGGTGACGGTGTCGCTCACCTACGAGGCCGGCCGGGCGGCGCTGTCGGCGCGGGCGGAGCTCGTCGAGGAGCTCCGGCCGCTGGCCGCGCAGGTGGTCGAGCTGCCCGCGGTCGACACCTACTACGAGCCTCAGTCCCGGCAGGCGCTCCACCATCTCGAGCGCCGGCTGTTCGAGCCCGATCCCGGGGAGACGATCGACCCCGGTGACGCCGTCCGGCTGCTCGAGTCGGCGGGAGAGCGCGCCGAGGCGGAGCTGGTCGCGGCGGAGATCCTGATGCTGCTCCGAGAAGGGGTCGCCGCCGAGGAGATCGCGGTCGTGTACCGCTCCCTGGCCGCCGTCGCG
Source organism: uncultured Solirubrobacterales bacterium (assembly GCA_963788565.1). Classification (GTDB taxonomy): domain Bacteria; phylum Actinomycetota; class Thermoleophilia; order Solirubrobacterales; family Solirubrobacteraceae; genus Palsa-465. The sequence goes on from CAWBHJ010000011.1 coordinate 382,348, forward strand.
CCGCTCGTCGCGCACGTGCTCGGCCGGTACGGCGTCTGCGCAAGCTTCGAGCGCCGGGTGCCGTTCGGCCACACGGCTCTGGGGCGCGGGGTGCTCGCGCTCGCGCGCTGCTCGCTGCTCGGAGAGCGCGAGGCGACCGCCCAGGACCTGCTCGAGTACCTGCGGACGCCGGGGGTACTCGAGCGCCCCGAGAAGGCCGACAAGCTCGAGCTCGAGGTGAGCCAGCAGCGGGTCCGGACGGTTTCCGGCGCCCGCGCGCTGCTCGGGTTCGAGCTCGGCGAGCTCGACTCGCTCGGTCGCTCGGCCGATCCGGCGGCGGAGCTGCTGCGCCACGCCCGCCGGCTGCTCGCGCGCTCGCACGGCCACGTGGCGCCGGTGCTCGACGGCCCCGAGGCGCTCGACGCCTACGCGCTAGCCGCGATGGCGCGGGCGGTCGACGAGCTCGCGGACGTCGGCGAGCGCCTGTCCGGCGCCGAGCTGATCGAGCTGCTCGAGGAGGTCGAGGTGGACGCTTCGGCGAGCGGCGGCGCGGGCGCGGTCGTGCTCGCCGAGCCGCTCGCGATCCGCGCGCGGCGGTTCCGCGCCGTGTTCGTCTGCGGCCTCCAGGAGGGGGAGTTCCCGCGGCTTCCCGCTCCCGACCCGTTCCTCCCGGACGAGCGCAAGCGGGAGCTGGCGGTCTGCAGCGGGCTCCTGCTGCCGACCGTCGAGGACGCACTGGACCGCGAGCGATACCTGTTCTACGCAAGCGTCTCGCGGGCGACCGACCGCGTCGTACTCAGCTACCGGAGCTCGGACGAGGAGGGAAACATCGAGCTAGCGTCGCCGTTCGTCGCCGACGTCGCGGAGCTGTGGGACGACGGCTGGCGCCAGCGGCGCCGCCGTCGGCTGCTGGGGGACCTCGTCTGGCCTGCCGACGAGGCGCCGACCGACCGCGAACGGACGCGCGCGCGGGCGGCCGCAGCGGCGTCGGAGATGGTTGTCGGAGGAGTGGTGGAGCCTGCGGCGCGACGACTCGGAGCGGGCGCGCTCAGCCATGTGCGACACACGGAGGTGATCTCCGCCGGCGGGCTCGAGTCGTACTCAGCGTGCCCGTTCAAGTGGCTCGTCGAGAGCGAGCTCCAACCCGAGGAGCTCGAGCCGCCGGCCGATCCGCTCGTCCGCGGGAGCTATGTCCACGAGGTGCTGGAGCGGCTTCTTTCGCGTCTGGGCGAGGCGGTCACTCCGGAGTCACTACCGCGGGCGCTCGTGATCCTCGAGGAGCTGGTCGCCGAGTTTCCCGACGAGGTCGCCGTGGGCCGGCCCGAGCGGCTGCGCGCGGCGGTCGCCGAGGCGATCGCCGCCGATCTTCGGCGGTATCTCGTCCACGAAGCATCCGAAGGCAGTGATTGGCCGCCGCGTGCCGTCGAGCTGCGCTTCGGCTTCTCCGACGACGAGGAAGCGGACTCGCTACCCGCGCTGGAATTGGCCGAAGGCTCCGAAGTGGTCTCGGTCCGCGGAGTGATCGACCGCGTCGACGTCGCGCCCGACGGCCGCCAGGCCGCTGTCCGCGACTACAAGACCGGCGCACGGCGCCCGGAGTGGGCGGGCGACCGCTGGAGCATCGACGGGTCGCTCCAGGTCGCGCTGTACATGCTCGCGGTTCGCGAGCTGCTCGGCCTCGAGCCGGTCGCGGGTCTGTATCAGCCGCTGAGTGGCTCCGATCTGAGACCGCGCGGGGTGTTCCTCGAAGACGCTCCGGTGGGGAGGGGGCTGTTCGATCGCGACGAGCGCGACCCGGCGGCGCTCGACGCCGAGCTCGAGGCGGCGCGAGAGCGGGCGGTCGAGCTCGCGGCGCGACTGCGGTCGGGCGAGCTGGTCCCGCAGCCCGATACGTGCTCGCGCAACGGCTGCATGTACCCCGGAATCTGCCGCGCGACATGACCGTGGCCGACGTCGAGGACACATTCACCAGCGAGCAGCTGGACGCGATCGAGCGGCGCGATGGCACGCTGTTCCTCGCTGCCGGCGCCGGCAGCGGCAAGACCTCTGTGCTGGTCGAGCGGTTCGTGCGCTCGGTGCTCGAGGACGGGATCGACGTCGCCTCGATCCTCACGATCACGTTCACCGAGAAGGCCGCCGCCGAGATGCGCGAGCGGATCCGCGCGCGGCTGCGCGAGCTGGGCGCGGTCGCGCAGGCCCGCGATACCGAGGGCGCCGCGATCTCCACGATCCACGGTTTCTGTGCCCGCCTGCTGCGTGCGAACGCGCTCGCCGCTGGGATCGATCCATCGTTCACCGTCCTCGACGAGCTCGAGAGCCGCCGCTTGGCAGACGAGGCGTTCGACGGCGCGATCCAGGCGCTCGCCGAGGACGCCGCCGGCGGTGTCGAGCTGATCGCCGCGTATGGAGCGGACCCGCTGCGCAGTGCGATCAGGGGGATCTACGGCGAGCTGCGCTCGCGCGGACAGACGCGTCCGGTGCTCCCTGCGCTGCCGGCCCCACCCGACTCAGCAGAGATCGATGCCGCCCGGCGGGAGCTCGAGGCGGCGGCCGCGACGGTGGCCGCCGAGCTCGGGGCGGTCGCTGAGCCGAGTGCGAAGGTCGTCGAGGCGCTCGCGCGGCTCGCCCGGTGCCCGGAGATCGCGACGGCGGTCGACCCGTGGCCGGCGGACCTCGAGCGCCTGCGGCTCCCGTCGGGCAACGGCGCGGCGCTGACGACGGCCGTGTGCTCCGCCTACCGCGAGGCGCTCGATCGCTACACGCGGGCGTGCGAGCTGCGGTGGGCCTCCCGCGCACGGAGCCTGCTCGACGACCTGCTGTCGCGGCTCGACGAGCGGTACGCGCGGCTGAAGCGCCGTGCCTCGGCGCTCGACTTCGAGGACCTCGAGCTCCTCTCCCGCGACCTGCTGAGGGAGGACACTGAGCTCCGCGACCGCTACCGCGAGCGGTTCGCGCGGGTGATGGTCGACGAGCTTCAGGACACCAACGCCGTCCAGCTCGAGCTGATCGACGCGATCTCGAGCGGCAACCTGTTCGCGGTCGGTGACGCCCGGCAGTCGATCTACGCGTTCCGCCACGCCGACGTCGAGCTGTTCGAGCGCCGCGGCGAGGAGGCTGCGGCGGCTGGCGCCCGCGCGACGCTGCGGACCAACTTCCGCACGCGCCCGGAGGTGCTCGAGGTCGTCAACCGCGCGTTCGAGACGCTGGACGCCGAGCCGCTGCTTCCCGGCCGCGACGCGGCCGGGTCCGGCGAGCCGCTGGTCGAGCTGCTGATCGCGGACAAGGGAGCCGACTGGTCCAAGGACGGTCCGGCGGCGCCGTGGCGGGTCGCGGAGGCGCGGGCGCTCGCTCGCCGGATCGCCGAGCTGGTCGCGGACGGCGCGGCCCCGCGCGACGTGGTCGTGCTGCTCCGCGCGACGGCCGACATGCGCACGTACGAGCGCGCGCTCGAGGAGCGCGGCGTGCCGACGTACGTGATCGGCGGGCGGGGGTACTGGTCGCACCCGCAGGTGGTCGACCTCGTCTCCTACCTGCGGACGCTGGCCAACCCGCGCGACGAGGTGGCGCTGTACAGCGTGCTCGCATCGCCGCTGGTCGGCGTCTCGGTCGACGCGCTGGTCCTGCTCGGCGCCGCGTCGCGCGCGAGCGGCCGGAACGTCTGGTGGGTGCTCGACGATCCGGGGGACCTGCTGGACGAGCTCGCCGAGGACGACGCGGCGCGGCTCGCCCGGTTTGCGGCGTGGCTGCGTGGCGAGCGCGCCGAGGCGGCGAGGCTCGGGGTCGAGGAGCTGATCGAGCGGGTGCTCGAGCGGACCGGATACGACCTCGAGGTGCTGTCGCTGCCGGGCGGGCAGCGGCGGCTGGCGAACGTGCGCAAGCTGATGCGCCTCGGCCGCGAGCACGCCGCCGCGCACGGACCCGACCTCCACGGGTTCCTCGAGCTCGTCGGCGGGCGGGCGGGCGAGGGCGGCGGAGATCCGCACGCCAGCGAGGCGCCGGTCGAGAGCGAGGCGCTCGACGCCGTACGGCTGATGACGATCCACCGCGCCAAGGGGCTCGAGTTCGAGATCGTCTGCGTGGCCGACCTCGGGCGCGGCCCGTGGGGGTTCAGCCCGCTGATCCGCGTCGGTCGCGACGGCCGGCTCGGGCTGCGACTGTCGCGGCCGGGGACCGAGCGGCCGTGGTCGACGCTCGCGCACGACGAGATCGGCGAGCAGGCGAAGGCGGCCGCAGCGGCCGAGGAGCGGCGGCTGTTCTACGTCGCGATGACGCGCGCGCAGGAGCGGCTGATTCTGAGTGGCGCCGCCAACCTCGCGGGCTCGTGGGGGAACGGCTCGGGCGCGCCGATCGGGTGGCTCGGCCCAGCGCTCGTCCCGGGGTTGGTCGACCGCGTGGAGGAGGGCTCGGGGGTCGCGGACGGCGTGCGGTTTACGTTTGTCGTGGACGCGGAGGACCGACCGCAGGCGCTGTCCGTGGAGCGCGCGCCGCGGCCCGCCGTGGACGCGGACGACCTGGAGCACCCTCACGGTGCACAAGCTCGACCACGTTCCCGTGTCGGCTCGCTCAGCTACTCGTCGCTGGCCACCTACCACCGGTGCGGCTACCGGTTCTACGCCGAGCGCGTACTCGGGCTGCCGGGGACGCCCGTCGAGGGCTCGGGCGGGAGCGCCGGAGCGCTGACGCCGGCCGAGCGCGGGAGCGCGGTCCACACGTTGCTCGAGCGGCTCGACTTTCGGCGCCCGCTGCGCCCGACTCCCGCGGCGATCGCCGCCGCTGCGGCGCGGCCCCCGACGGGCCGCGAGACGACCGAGATCGGGGCGCTGATCGAGCGCTTCGGGGGGAGCGAGATCTGCGCGCGGCTGGCGCGGGCGACCCGCGTCGCGCGCGAGCAGCCGTTCGCGTTCGCGCTCGGGGAGACGCTCGTCACCGGCGCGCTCGACGTGGTCGCGAAAGAGGAGTTGGAGAGTTCGCTTGTCGTCGATTACAAGACCGATCGGCTCGAGGGGCGCAACCCGGCGGCGGTGGTCGAGCGCGACTACGGAACGCAGCGGCTGATCTACGCGCTAGCGGTGCTGAGCTCAGGGGCACCGAGCGTCGAGGTCGCGCACGTGTTCCTCGAGGCACCCGAGCAGCCGGTCGTCGCTCGCTACGAGGCCGCCGAGCGCCCGGCGCTCGAGCGCGAGTTCGCCGGGCTCGCAGCTGGAGTACTGGACGAGCGGTTCACCGTCACCGAGGAGCCCTACCGCGAGATCTGCCAGGGCTGCCCAGCCGAGGGCGGCCTCTGCTCGTGGCCGCGCGCGATGACTCGGCGCCAGGCGCCCGACCGGCTGTTCTAGGACACTAGTCGCGGGCCGCCGGCTGATGGTCGGCCGGCGGGGTCTCGGCGGCGTTGGTCGTCGGCGTCGGTCTCGTCGGTGCGGTCGAACGTCACGTCGACCTGCTCGGCATCGCTGCGCTCCTCGACCTTGGCGAGCGCCGTCAGCGTCTTCTCGTCGGCGGGCGCCTCCGGTGGGCCGATCAGGTTGCGCGGGTAGAGCCTGCGGGCGACGACGACGTTGATCTCGGCCGCATACAGCGTCACCTGCGCGCCGAGGTGCAGCCACACGAGCAGCCCGAGCACGAGCGCGAACTCGCCGCCTACGGCGCTCGCGTGTCGGACGACGTGATTGATGTAGAGGCCTCCGAACAGCTGCAGCGCCGACCAGCTTGCGGCCGCGATCGGGACGCCGATCAAGAGGCGGCGCGTCGGAATCTGAGCCGAGGTCAGGAACCGGAACGCCGCCGTGAAGAGGACGGTGTTCACGAGGAATCCCGCGATGATCGCGGCGGCCTTGCTGAATGGCCCGGTGATCCCCGAGGTGAAGCCGGTGATGACCGTGGCGATCAGGAACAGGATGCCGAGCGCCATGATCAGCGCGAGGCCGCGCAGCCGGGCGGTCAGGAAGTTCGCTCGATGCTTGCGCGGGACCGCCCACACCTGGTCGAACGCGTTCTGAGCCGCGCTCGTGACGCCGAGCCCACCGAGCAGCGCGAAGAGAAGGCCGATCAGAAGCGCCGTCGTGCTGCCCCTCAGCGAGTGCACCTTGATCTGATCGCCGATCACAGGGAACTGGCCGAGGACAGAATCCTCCACCGCCTTCTGCGCGCTGGCGTTGCCCTTCAGCACGAACCCGAGAACCGTCGTCATCACCAGCAGCAGCGGGAACAGCGAGAAGAAGCCGTAGTAGGCGACGAGCGCCGCGAGGCTGCCGGCACCGTCGTCGCCGAACTTCTTGACCACGGCCATCGGGATCGCCAGCCACTTGTGTGACTGCTGAAAGTCGTCGAACCGCTTCACCGGCGCGAGTAGATCCACGCGCAGACAGTACCCCGAAGAGTGGTAGTTCAGACTGTTACAAGCGCCGGATCGTCCGCAGCCGCGGCGGGCTTCGCGACGCGATCGCGAAGCACCACCGAGGCACCGCGCGACGGGCTGAACGTGATACTTCGCCGGCCCGTCTGCTCGGGCCGGTTCCCGGCCGCGGACAGCTCGCAGCTGGTGAGCACCGACCGGAGCACGACCTTCATCTCCTGCAGCGCGAAGCTCGCGCCGAGGCAGCGCCGGCGCCCGCCTCCGAACGGCAGCCACGTGTACGTGCCGGGCGGGTTGCCGACGAACCGCTCGGGACGGAACGCGTGCGGCTCCGGGTAGATCTCGGGGTCGCGGTGGACGAGGAACGCCGACGCGAGCAGGGCGACGCCAGGCGGATAGCGGACACCCCCGATCTCGACGGGCTGCTTGGTCAGCCGCGGCTCGGCGTTCGGGAGCACCGGGCGAAGGCGCATGATCTCGTGGATCGTCGCGGTCAGGTACTCGTCGCTCTCGCCGGCGTCGAGCTCCTCGGTCAGGCGAGCGGTGACCCGCGGCTCGCGGGCGAGCCGCTCGAACGCCCACGCGAGTTGCGAGGCGGTCGTCTCGTGCCCGGCCAGCAGCGCGGTCATCAGCTCGTCGCGGATCTCCTGATCGGACATCGGCGAACCGTCGTCATGACGAGCGGCGAGCAGCATCGCGAGCACGTCGCCGCCCTCCGCGGTCGAGACCGAATCCGCAGCGGCGCGTCGTTCGTCGACGAGCTCGAAGATCATCCGGTCGCTGCGCGCGCGCAGCTCGTTGAACCGCCGGAAAGACGGCAACACCCGACCGAGATACCGGCCGAACGCCGGGAGCACCGAGAGGGGGCTCTCGGCGAACGCGAGCGTCCCCGTCAGCAGGTCTCGCAGCTCCTCGAGCCGGCGGCCCCGTTCGAGCCCGAACACGGCCCGGAGGATGATCTCGAGCGTGAGGCGCTGAAGCCGGGGGTGCAGCCGGACCACCTCGTCTCGCGGCCAGGTAGCGACCTCGCGCTCGGCGAGCTCGGTCATCAACCCGGTGAGCCGCAGCATCCGCTCGCCGTGGAACGCCGGCAGCAGCAGCTTGCGCTGCTCCATGTGTGGGGCCTCGTCGAGCAGGATCACCGAGTTCGAGCCGATCGTCGGTTCGAGTACCCGCGCGCCCTCGCCGGGGTGGATCGCCTCCGGCGAGGCCATGAACAGCTCGCGGATCTCGTCCGGGTCGGACAGGATCACGAACGGCGGCTGGAACGGGAGCTGCACCGTGATCCGCTTGCCGTAGCGGCGGCGCAGACGCTCGAGAGACCCGGCGGGACGCTTCCAGGTTGCGATCAGCTGAAGCGCGGCGGGAAGGCGCGGTCCCGGAGGCAGGCCATCCATATCGTCCTACATGCTCACAGATGCACCTGGGGGAGTGTGAAATGCGTCACACCAGGCTGCTCTGGCCCGACTCGATCGCCAGCAGCGTGCGCTTGCGGTCGAGCCCACCCGTGTAGCCGCCGAGGCCGCCGCCCGAGTGCAGCACGCGGTGGCACGGGACCACGATCGGCAGCGGGTTTGACCCGAGCGCGTTGCCGGCGGCGCGCGAGCCGCGCGGGCTGCCCGCATCGGCCGCGACGAGCTTGTAGCTCGAGATCGAGCCGAACGGGATCCGCGCGGTCGCCTCGAGCACGCGGCGGCCGAAGCCGTGGGTCAGCTGCCAGTCGAGCGGGATCTCGAACCGCGGCCGCGCGCCCTCGAAGTATTGCTCGAGCTCGCGGCGGGGTTCATCGAGTTTGCGCGGCGCCGACAGGACCCGCGGAGAGACCTTGACCGACAGCTGCTCGAGCACCTCGCTCTCCTGCTCGCCGCCGTCGAGGTACGCGATCCGGACGAGGCCGCGCGGGGTGCTCGCAAGCAGCAGCGTGCCGACCGGCGAGTCGAGCGTCGCGTACGCGACGTCGAGCAGACCGGCGTCCGCCGCCGCGTTGACGAGATCAGGTAGTGGGGAATCGGCTGGCTTGGGGAGCGGCGTCATGTCTGCTGGTACTCCAGTCGCAATCGTTTGAGGCCCTCGTGCACGTTCCGGCGCGCGGCCTCCTCTGTCGTGTCCATCACCGCCGAGATCTCGGCGTAGGGGGCGTCCGCGACGAATCGGAGCGCGAGCGCTGTGCGTTGCTTCGGCGGCAGCTCGCGGACCCTGATCCACAGTGATTCGTCGGCGCGCTCCGCCGGCGGCGCCGGCCGCTCGGGGAGCTCCTGCACCGGGACCGGCGCGCGGCGCCTCGAGCGGACGTGGTCGATCGCCTTGCGGTGGGCGATCGTCAGCACCCATCCGCGAAGGTTTGACGCCTCGCTCAGCCGCGGGTACGCCCTCAGCGCCGACAGCCACGTCTCCTGGTAGCAGTCGTCGGCGTCGACAGGGCCGACCATCGCGATCAGGAACCGTTGGACGTCGCGGGCGTGCGCGTCGAGCAGCGCCTGGAACGGGGGAAGGTTCACATCAGCTGAAACGCGCCGCGCGGCCACGGCGTGAGATGTTCGTACACCGGCCAGGCAAGAGCGCGCTCATCCCTTTGCCGATTGGCGGCGATCGGGTACAAACCCGATATGGCTCGCGCAATCTGGTCGGGTGCGATCAGCTTCGGGCTGGTCAACGTGCCGGTGAAGCTGTACTCGGCAACCTCGCCGAAATCGGTGCGCTTCCACCAGCTCTCGAGCAAGACCGGCGTCCGGATCCGCCAGAAGCGCGTCGATCCCTCGACCGACGAGGAGGTGCCCTACGAGGAGATCGTCAAGGGCTACGAGGTCACCCCCGACCGGTACGTGACGATCGATCCGGACGAGCTCGACTCGCTCGATCCGAAGGCGACGAAGACGATCGACATCGAGGAGTTCGTGAGTCTCGACGAGATCGACCCGATCTACTACGACCACTCTTACTACCTGGCTCCGACCGCCGGCGGCTCGAAGGCCTACCGCCTGCTGCTCGACGCGATGCGGGAGTCAGGCAAGGTCGGGATCGGCAAGGTCGTGCTGCGAACCAAGCAGCAGCTTGCCGCGCTGCGGCCGAGTGATGACGTATTGACGCTGACGACAATGCTCTGGGGCGACGAGGTGCTCTCGCCCGACCGGATCGACGAGCTCGAGTCGGTCGAGGAGGCACCCGCGTCCGACCGTGAGCTGAAGATGGCCGAGCAGCTGATCGATTCGCTGTCGGCCGCGTGGGACCCGACACAGTTCAAGGACGAGTACCGCGAGCGCGTCATCGACCTGATCGAGCGCAAGGCTGCCGGCGAGGAAATCGCGGTGCAGCCGCAGGCCGAGGAGCCCGCCGCAGCCCCCGACCTGATGGCCGCGCTCGAGGCGAGCCTGGCGGCGGTCGGCAAGGAGGACGAGGAGCCCGCTCCGAAGCCCAAGCGCGCGGCGGCGAAGCCCAGGGGCAGCACGCGGAAGACTCCCGCCAAGAGCGGGAGTTAGCGGCCTTCGCTGGTACCCTTTCCGCTCGCCGCCGCTCCTCAGTCCTAGCTTCCGGGACCCACTAAATGCACCATCGAACAGCTCCTCCGGGGCCCACCGGCCTCTACGACCCCGCGAACGAGCATGACTCGTGCGGGATCGCGCTCGTCGCAAAGCTGTGGGGCGAGGCGTCGCACGCGGTCGTCGAGAAGGCGCTCGATGCGCTCGGGAACCTCGAGCACCGCGGCGCCGAGGGCGCCGACCCCAACACCGGCGACGGCGCAGGCATCCTGCTCCAGATCCCCGACGCGTTCTTCCGTGGGGCGGTCGCAGGGGTCGAGCTGCCGTCCCCGGGCCGCTACGGCGTCGGCGTCTGCTACCTGCCGACCGACGCGGAGCGGCGGCTGGCACTCGAGCAGCTGATCGAGGACACGATCGCGGGCGAGGGCCAGCGCGCGATCTGGTGGCGGGACGTTCCCGTCGACGATCAGCACGTCGGCTCGACCGCGCGGCTGTCGGCGCCGATGATCCGGCACGTTCTGATCGAGGCCTCGGACGAGATCTCCGACCAGAACGCGTTCGAGCGAAAGCTGTACGTGATCCGCCGCCTGATCGAGCGGGCCGCGGGCCCCGATCTGGCGCTCCCGAGCTTCTCGAGCCGAACGATCGTCTACAAGGGGATGCTGACCGCGCCGCAGCTGCCCCGGTACTTCGTCGACCTCCGTGACCCCCGGCTCGCCTCGCGGCTGGCGCTCGTGCACTCGCGGTTCTCGACCAACACGTTCCCGAGCTGGGAGCTCGCCCACCCGTACCGGATGATCGCTCACAACGGCGAGGTCAACACGCTGCGCGGGAACATCAACTGGATGCGGGCGCGCGAGTCGCAGCTCGCCTCGGAGCTGTTCGGTGAGGACCTCGAGAAGGTCGTCCCCGTCGTCCGCGAGGGCGGCTCGGACTCCGCGGTGTTCGACAACGTGCTCGAGCTGCTGGTGCTCGGCGGGCGCTCGATCCCGCACGCGGTGATGATGATGGTCCCCGAGGCCTACCGGACCCGGAAGGACCTCGACCCCGACGTCAAGGGGTTCTACGACTTCCATTCGTGCCTGATGGAGCCCTGGGACGGGCCCGCGGCGGTCGTGTTCACCGACGGGCGCCTCGCCGGCGCTGTGCTCGACCGCAACGGCCTGCGGCCGGGGCGCTGGGTGCAGGACACCGAGGGATACGTCGTACTCGCGTCCGAGGCGGGTGTGATGACCGTCGCCCCCGAGCACATCCAGCGCAAGGGCCGGCTCGCGCCCGGAAAGCTGTTCCTCGTCGACCTCCAGGAGGGGCGGATCGTCGACGACGACGAGCTCAAGCGGAAGATCGCCCGCCGCAAGCCTTACGCGGAGTGGTACGACAAGTCGGTCGTCCACATCGGCGATCTGCCGGAGCGGGGGCCGCGTTCGCCCCGGGTCGAGCCGCTGCGCTCCAAGCAGCTCGCGTTCGGGTACTCGCAGGAGGACCTGCGGCTGATCATCGCGCCGATGGCGGCGAACGGCGAGGAGCCGGTCGCGAGCATGGGCTTCGACGCCGCGCTCGCCGTGATGTCGGACCGCCAGCCGCCGCTGTTCTCCTACTTCAAGCAGCTGTTCGCGCAGGTCACGAACCCGCCGATCGACCCGATCCGCGAGAACGTCGTGATGAGCCTGCAGGCGGGCGTCGGCGCGGAGCTGAACCTGCTGGCCGAGGTGCCCGAGCAGGCCCACCAGCTGGTGATGCAGCAGCCGATCCTCCGTAACCACGAGCTCGAGAAGCTCCGCCAGGTCTCCCACGAGGTGTTCAACGCGGCCACGATCGACATCACCTGGCCGATCGAGCAGGGCCCGGACGGGATGGACCTCCGGATCCATGCGCTCGTCGAGGAGGCGGCCAACTATGTCGACAACGGCGCGAACATTCTGATCCTGTCGGACCGGAACCTCGGGCCGGAGCGGGTCGCGATGCCGTCGCTGCTCGCGGTCGCCGCGGTCCACCACCACCTCGTGCGCCGCGGGACGCGGCTGCGGACCGGGCTCGTGATCGAGTCGGGCGAGCCGCGCGACATCCACCACATGGCGACGTTGATCGGCTACGGCGCGGCCGCGATCAACCCGTACGTGATGTTCGAGTCGCTCGACGAGCTCGCCGACCGCTCGCTGCTTCCGGTCGAGCTGACTCGCGACGAGGCCGAGTCGAACATCGTCAAGGCGATCGGCAAGGGCCTGCTGAAGACGATCTCGAAGATGGGGATCTCGACGATCCAGTCCTACTGCGGCGCGCAGATCTTCGAGGGTGTCGGGCTCGACCAGGAGCTGATCGACCGATTCTTCGCCGGCACCGCGTCGCGGATCGGCGGCGTCGGGCTCGAGGAGCTCTCGACCGAGGCGATGGAGCGGCACTTCCGGGCCTACCCGCGGACCGACCGCGAGCTGCTGCCGGTCGGCGGCGTGCTCCAATGGCGCCGCGACGGCGAGCTGCATGTGTGGAACCCGGACACGGTCGCGAAGCTCCAGCATGCGGTCGGCGCCGAGAACGGGAGCAACCCGCGTGAGACCTACAGGGAGTTCACGCGGATCGTGAACGAGCAGACCGTCCGCAGAGGCCTGCTGCGCGGGCTGATGAAGCTCCAGCCGGCAGGCGAGGCGGTGCCGCTCAGTGAGGTCGAGCCGGCCACGGAGATCGTAAAACGGTTCACGACGGGCGCAATGTCCCTCGGGGCCCTCAGCCGTGAGGCCCACGAGACGCTCGCGATCGCGATGAACCGGATGGGCGCCAGCTCGAACACGGGCGAGGGTGGCGAGGACCCGTCGCGCTACGTGCGCGACGATAACGGCGATCTGCGGCGCTCGGCGATCAAGCAGGTCGCATCGGGCCGGTTCGGGGTGACGATCCACTACCTCGTCAACTCCGATCAGCTCCAGATCAAGATGGCCCAGGGCGCGAAGCCGGGGGAGGGCGGCCAGCTCCCCGGGCACAAGGTCGACGACTACATCGCGCGGATCCGCAACTCGACCCCGGGCGTCGGCCTGATCTCGCCGCCGCCGCACCACGACATCTACTCGATCGAGGACCTCAAGCAGCTGATCTACGACCTGCGCTGCGCCAACCCCTCGGGCTCGGTGTCTGTGAAGCTGGTTTCTGAAGTCGGTGTGGGTACGGTTGCGGCTGGAGTAGCCAAGGCGAACGCCGATCACGTCACGATCGCCGGCTTTGACGGCGGCACCGGCGCCTCGCCGCAGTCCTCGATCCAGTCCGCCGGGATCCCGTGGGAGATCGGGCTCGCGGAGACCCAGCAGACGCTGCTGCTCAACGACCTGCGCTCCCGAATCACGGTCGAGGTCGACGGTGGGATGCGCACCGGTCGCGACGTGGTCGTCGGGGCGCTGCTAGGCGCCGACGGGTTCGGGTTCTCGACCGCGCCGTTGATCGCGATGGGCTGCATCATGATGCGCGTCTGCCACCTGAACACGTGCCCCGTCGGGATCGCGACGCAGGACCCGGTGCTGCGCAAGCGGTTCCGAGGGACGCCCGAGCAGGTCGTCAACTACCTGATGCTGGTCGCCGAGGAGGTCCGCGAGATCATGGCCTCGCTGGGGATCCGGCGGGTCGAGGAGATGGTCGGCCGCACCGACCTGCTCGACATGCGCGAGGCGATCGAGCACTGGAAGGCGAGCCGCGTCGACCTCGGGATGGTGCTCGCGATGCCGGAGCTGCCGCCGGGCACACCGCGCTCGCGGACCCGGCCGCAGGTCCCGGTGCTCGACGACGCGCTCGACTGGGAGCTCGTGCGGCGCTGCTCGGCCGCGATCGAGGACGGCGAGCAGGTCAAGCTCGGACCGATCCCCGTGCGCAACGTCAACCGGACCGTCGGCGGGATCCTCTCCGGGGAGATCGCACGTCGGCACGGGGCCAAGGGACTGCGCGAGGGCACGATCGAGATCGCGCTGTCGGGCTCGGCCGGCCAGAGCTTCGCCGCGTGGCTGGCCCCCGGCGTGACGCTGTCGCTGCGCGGGGAGACCAACGACTACGCGGGCAAGGGCCTGTCGGGCGGGGTCGTGTCGGTGCGCCCGCCCGAGAAGGCGCGGTTCCTGGCCGAGGAGAACATGATCGTCGGCAACACCGTGCTGTACGGCGCGACGGCCGGCCGGGCGTTCTTCAGGGGGCTCGCCGGCGAGCGGTTCGCGGTCCGGAACTCCGGCGCCAAGGCGGTCGTCGAAGGGGTCGGCGACCACGGCTGCGAGTACATGACCGGCGGCCGCGTGGTCGTGCTCGGGCGCACCGGGCGGAACTTCGCCGCCGGGATGAGCGGGGGGGTCGCGTACGTGTACGACAAGGACCGCGGCTTCGCGAACCGGTGCAACACCGAGCTCGTCGACCTCGAGCCGCTGACCGAGGCCGACGAGCAGGAGGTCAAGGACCTGATCTCCGAGCACGTCGCGCGGACCGGCTCGCTCGTCGGCCGCAACGTGCTCGCCTCGTGGGAGCGCGGCGCCCGCGAACGGTTCGTGAAGGTGATGCCGCGCGACTACCGGCGGGTGCTCGAGGAGCGCGCCGCCGCCGCCGCGGCAGCCGAGGGCGAGCTCAGCGAAGCAGCGTCAGCGTGACCCCCTGGATCGTCTCGATCCCGTAGTCGTTATCCGGATCACCGTCCGTCAGCACGGCGATCGAGAACGTGCGACCGTGGCCCTCGACCCGGGCGATCTGGTGCACGAGGCGAGCGTCGGCGCTCGGGCGCCAGCCACCCTTGAAGAACACCTTGTAGCCAAGCGGTCGCGCCGCCGCGGGGATACCCCAGCTCTGGTGGTCCGCGACCGTCGAGAGCAGGTAGCGCGCGTAACCGACGAACTCGGCCGGGATCAGCGAGTCCATCTCGAAGAAGAACCGCGCCTGGTCGGCGGCGGTGATCAGCGCCGCGGCCCACTTACGGCCCCACGACGCGCCGGCGTCGACGCAGAAGTGGGTCATGCCGGCGGCCTTCGCGAGCGCGCAAAGGCCTTCGTCGCCGACGATCGACCAGCACTCCGTGGCGGCGTCGTTGTCCGAGCTGTGGATCATCGGGAACAGGAACGAGGCGTCGTATGGGTCGATCTGGCGCCGGCCGATCGCCTCCAGCCGGCGCAGGTAGGCGACTAGCAGCATCGCCTTGATGACGCTCCCGGTGATGAACGGCTCGTCCAGCCGGACCCCAGACAGGCGGCCCTCGCTGTCGACGACCGCGAGCGCGGTGTGACCGCCGCGGGTCGGGAGGTACCGCTCGGCGCGCTCGATCGCCGCAGGCGCCGGGAAGGCGAGCGGGCCTGCGGGAGGCGCGGCGGTGGTACTGGGCGCGGCGACGTTAGGAGGCAAGCGGATCCCCCGCGTCGCAGCCTAACCGACGCAGGCCGAACCGTTGGTAGCCTCTCCGGCTCCCATGGGCGAGCTCGGCGCGTTCCTGAAGATCCATCGGGTCGGCTTTGACAAGCGCGACCCGCGCCGCCGCGTGGGCGATTACCGGCAGTACTTCCAGCTCCAGCCCGCCGAAGAGCTTTCCCGGCAGGGCGCCCGGTGCATGGACTGCGGGATCCCGTTCTGCCACGAGGGCTGCCCGCTCGGGAACCTGATCCCGGAGTGGAACGACCTCGTCTACCGCGACAAGTGGCGCGAGGCCTCCGAGCAGCTGCACATGACCAACAACTTCCCGGAGTTCACCGGCCGTATCTGCCCGGCGCCGTGTGAGTCGGCGTGCGTGCTGGCGATCAACGACGAGCCGGTGACGATCGAGCAGATCGAGATGGCGATCGCCGAGCGGGCCTTCGACGAGGGGTGGGTCGTCCCCGAGCCGCCCGACCGCAGGACCGGCAAGACCGTCGCAGTGGTCGGCTCCGGACCGGCCGGACTGGCGGCCGCCGCCGAGCTCAACAAGAGCGGTCACGCGGTCACCGTGTACGAGCGTGACGAGGGCCCCGGCGGGCTGATGCGCTTCGGCGTGCCGGACGCGAAGCTCGAGAAGCGGATCATCGACCGGCGGGCGGCGATCCTCGAGCAGGAGGGGATCGAGTTCGTCTACAACACCGACGTCGGCCGGGATATAGACGCAGCGGAACTGGTGGCGCGCCACGACGCGGTGGTCGTGACGATCGGCTCCCGCGTCTCGCGTGACCTCGACGCGCCCGGTCGCAACCTCGCCGGGATCCATTTCGCGATGGACTACCTATACCAGCGCAACCGCTGGGTCGCCGAGCAGGAAGGCCGGCCGTTCAAGCCGGTCGAGCCCGGCCGCGAGATCGTCGCCAAGGACAAGAAGGTGATCGTGATCGGCGGCGGCGACACCGGGATGGACTGCATCTCCAACTCCCACCGAGAGGGCGCCCGCAGCGTGATCATGCTCGACGTCTACGCAGCGCTACCGGCGGACGGCCGCGATCCGCGGCATCCGTGGCCGCTGCCCCCGAAGCGGACGTCGACCACGTACGCGCTCGACGAGGGCGGGACCCGCCGGTGGGGGACCGAGGTGACCGGCTTCGGCGGCAAGGACGGGCGGGTCAGCCACGTCTACGCGCGCCAGGTGACCGGCACCTCGTCGCGCGATCTCACCCCGGTCCCCGGAAGCGAGTTCGTGCTCGAGGCGGACCTCGCGCTGATCGCGATCGGCTTCGAGCATCCCGAGCACGAGGGTCTGGTCGCGCAGCTCGGCCTCGAGCTCGACCGCCGCGGCAACATCAGCACGCGGCAGACCTACCGGACCTCGGCCAACGACGTCTACGCCTGCGGAGACGCGCGGCTCGGGCAGTCGCTGATCGTCACGGCGATCGCCGAGGGCCGCAAGTGCGCCCGGATCGTCAACAAGGACCTCGGCGGCAGTCCGATGGACGCAGACCGCGAGATGCTCGCGCTCGGCGCGTGGAGCGGCGAGGCCGACCGCACGCTGCGGCACGAGGCAGAGGCCGCAGGGACCGTGCGGCCGGGCGAGGAGTTCTTCACAGGCCCGGGCGCGCGGGAGGTCTGAGGGGGCGGGCGGCGGGCGTTGGGCGGTGGGCGGGCGCCCGGTAGGCGGGCGCAAACGTTGCACGCCCGGGTCGGGGCGCCGCAAATCGCAACAGGAACGCCCGTAGCGGGCACTTTCGTTGCGCCCCTGCCGCCGCCCGGCGCAGAACGCAACAAACGGGCCCACGAATCCCCTCTCTCGGGCCCAAGATCCCCTCTCTCGGGCCCAAGATCCCCTCTCCCAAAGAGGCCCACGAAATCCCTCTCCCGGTCTTCGACAAGGATCCCGTCAAGCGAGCGGCGACCCGTGTTTAGAAGTCGCATTTTCGGGGGATATAATCGGACACCAGACTTGCACGATCTTCGGCTGGGGCACCTGGTGCAGAAGATTTCGGTTTAGAAAAGCTTGGGACGGGAAATTCGTCCCTTGTCGGTCAGGGAACTGCGCCCCCACTTCCCTGACTCCCCGGGGGCCCAGATGGATCTGGGCCCCCGGGACTCTTTAACGGGCCAGTCCGTCAGTGCCAGCGCGACCGCGGGCGATCAGTGCCGCTTGGTCCAGCGGGCCATGCCCTGGAAGATCTCGATCGGCGACGCGGGAGTCCTGTCGGGGTCGAACTCGCTGTAGAGCTGCTCCACGTTCCGGACGATCCGCTCCGGAGCCGTCCAGTCGGCGAACCCCCCGAGCTCGATCTGGTCCGCCGCATCCTCGGCGGTGACCCCGGCGTCGAACAGCGCACGGGCGTGCCGGCTCACGAACTCGAGGTAGCGCTTGATCTCGAGCACGCCTTCGCCATCAGTGACCGGTCCGTGGCCCGGGACCAGCGTGCGGGCGCCGAGTCCGACGATCAGATCGCATGCCGCGATCCAGTTGCTCACGGGCCCGGCCCAGACGATCGGTGTGCCACCGGAGAAGAAGATGTCGCCGGTGAACACGGTCGCGGCGTCCGGGATGTGGACGATCGCGTCGCCGGCGGTATGGGCCGGTCCGACCTCGATCATCTCCAGCTCGCGGTCGCCGACGGTCAGTTGCAGGCGCCCCTCGAAGGTGTCGGACGGGAGCCGCGCCTCGAGGCCCTCGAACTGGAACGGGCCGAAGATCCGCTCGGCGAACTCGTTCAGCTCGGGCCCGAGGTCGTTCGTGAGCAGTGCGCGCAGTAGTTCCGGCGGCTCTTCGCGCATGCCCTCGGCCGCGAGAGCCGTCGCGTAGATCGGCGTCGCGTCCGCCAGCGCCCCGTTGCCGTAGCAGTGGTCGCCGTTGCTGTGGGTGTTGACCGCGACGTCGATCGGCTTCCCCTGGGTTACCGGGCGCATCTCGTCGAGCATCGCCCTCGTGAGCGGGATGTCGAACAGGGTGTCGACCAGCAGCGAGGTCTCGCCTCCGGTGATGAGCCCCGCGTTGCTCCAGCCCCAGCCACCGTCCGGCTGCAGATACGCGAACAGGCCGTCCCCGAGTTCGTGCAGACCCTTGGTGTAGGCGACCCTCGCGATCCTTGGAGCCTATTGCTCCGCCAGCTGTGCCGCCCTGAGCCTCAGCAGCTCGACGAGGTCGAGCCCGCGGTGGAACGGGTCTGCGATCGCCGGAGAGCCGTCGAGCGGGAGCGCGGCTCGCAGCCGCCCGTCGATCTCGGCGACGAGTGCCGGCCCCGAGGGGACGCGCGCCGAGTCCAGCTCCGCTAGCAGCCGGATGCTCTCGCGGTCAGCGACCGAGGATTGACGGAGAGTCACCCGGGTGACCGGCGTCCCTGCCGGATCCGAGCCCCGATTGTCTTCCGTCGCCCTGCGCAGATCGGCTTGGCGCTCGTGCGAGAGCAACAGGTTCAGTCTTCCTGAGAGCACTTTGCGTTCCTCCCCAAGGTCGGTAATGAATAACTGTCTAAATTATATAGTCGGTTATGCAACCGGTCAAGTACGATTGCTGGTGATGAGCAAGCAGCAGGATGCACCCGGCGACCTCGAACTGGTCCGCGCGTTCGTCAACACGCTCGACATCGAGCAGGGGGAGGAGACGCTGTCGACGCCCGCAGCGCTCGGGGAGTGGATCTCCGCGGAGGGGCTCGCTCCTGTCGGCGTCGAGCCGACGCCGGCAGACCTGCGCCGGGCCGTGGGCCTGCGCGAGGCACTCCGGGCGATCCTGCTCTCCCACGGTGAGGGGTCGACCGAAGAGCCCGCCGACGCTTGGAGGGCTCTCGATGAGGCCGCCGCGCGGGCGCGGCTTCAGGTCCGGTTCGGCCCCGAGGGAGCCGCACTGATCGAGCCCGGGACTGCGGGGGTCGATGGAGCGCTCGGACGGCTGCTGGCGGTCGTCCACGTCGCCGTGTCCGAAGGGGACACCTGGAACAGACTCAAGGCCTGCCGCCTACATTCATGTGAGTGGGCTTTTTACGACCACACAAAGAATCGCTCGGGCGCCTGGTGCAATATGGCGGTATGCGGAAACAGGGCGAAGGCGCGCGCCTACCGGGAGCGGCAGGCGGAGCCGAACACGGCGTAGAACTCGGCCGTCGGCGGCCAGGTCAAGGCTGATGCCGCAGTTCTGCCGACACAGCCGGCTGGTGCAGAACTGCACGATCTGCTCGCGCGAGCAGGAGATCGACGCTCGACCGGTTGTCTCCTCGAGCGCGCCGCGGACCGTGCAGCCGCGCGCTCCCCGCCGTCCGGGCGAGCGCGGCCGCTCCCAGCGCGCGACCCCCGGGGTGACCGTTCATCGAGTCCGGAACTCCGTCGACGACGGATACCGCTCGCCACTGGTTCCGGGGCTCAAGTCCAGCGGAGAGGCGCGGCGGCTGGCCGAGGAGCTCGCGTTCGCGGCGACCAGGCTGAGGACCCTCGAGTCCGCCCCGCCGGGTCTGTACGCCGAGGTGGCGGACTCCGCGGTCGACATCGAAGAGCGGACGTGGCTGGCGTTCCTGATCGCGTACCTCGCGCCGCTCGATGGCGACGATCCGTTCGCCGCGATCCGCGCCGCGAGAAGCACGTGGTCGTCGGGCGAGCCGCCGGCGCTCGCCGAGGTGCAGACCGGCCCGCGCAGTGCGTACGACCCGGCCCATCCGTACCGGACGGTCGACGCCTACCGCGCCTGGGCGCGCCGCGCCGGCAGCCAGGCCGCGGCGTTCAGAGGCGAGCCGGAGTGGACTCCGGAGCGACGCTTCTCGCGAGCGTTCGAGCGGCTGGCGCTCCCGGGGCTGCAACGCGACGCGCGGTTCGAGTTGCTCGCCAGCCTCGGCACGATCGGGGTCTACGACCTGCGGGCCGCCACGCTCGCCGTTGGCGGCAGCGACCAGGTGACGGTCGCGGCCAAGCGGGCGCTGGGGATCGGCGACTCGATGCTGCTCGAGCGGCGGGCGGCGCAGCTGGCGGACGGTTGCGGGATTCCGCTCGCGGCGCTCGATCTGGGCTTCTACAACTGGGAGCGGGGGTCGCGCGCGACCGTGGGATTGGATCCGGACTCCGAACCCGACGCCGACCTGCAAGCGGCCGTGCAGGCTGCCCTGGCAATCTAGGCGAAGCTGCAGCGCAACTTCGACCCGGGTGAGGGTTTCCGGGTCTTCGTAGTCAACGGCCCGCTGACGGCGGGAGCTTCCATGCGCCGTTCTAACTTCCTGCCGATCCCGATTGTCGTCTGTCTCGCGGTCGTCACGGCCGCCGTTTTCGCCGCGTCGGCGAGCGCGAGCCGGGCGCCGGCGGGACCGAAGGCCCCAAAGCTGCCGGTCGTCAAGGCGCTGACGCTGGCGTCGGCGCCGAACCCATCGCAGGCCGGCCAGCCGATCCTTCTCTCGGGCCGCGTGGTCGGTAACAGCAACCCGGGCGTGCCCGTGACGCTGTGGCGCAAGCGCCCGCGCGACCGAGTCTTCCACCAGGCCTTCCTCACGCCGACCGGCGTCGGCGGGAATTACGGGGTCCTCGTGTCCGGGACCGACGTCAACACCAACGTGCAGTGGTATGCGACGACCAACGGCGTGACCAGCTCGACGTCGCTCCAGCGGGTACGGGCGGCGCTGACGTTGAAGAGCGCCACGGCCGCGGCCGCGCCCGGGGATCCGGTGAAGCTGAGCGGCCACGTGACGCCCTGGCACGGCGGCGACTCGGTGCAGATCGAGCAGCTGGCGGCGAATGGCCAGTGGGAGCAGATCACTTCGGCGCGCCTCAGCGGAGGCTCCAACTTCTCGGTCAAGTACCGGTTCACGGCCGGTACCGCCCAGGTTCGCGCGCTGATGCCGGCGAACCTGCGGAACGTCGGCTCCCGCTCGAACGCCGTTTCGATCGACGTCGCCGGCATCCACAAGATCAAGCACGTCGTGATCATCATGCAGGAGAACCGGTCGTTCGACAGCTACTTCGGCACCTACCCCGGCGCCGACGGGATCCCGGCCGGGGTGTGCGTCCCGGACCCGGTGAGCGGCGGCTGCATCGCCCCATTCCACGACCCGGCGGACGAGAACTTCGGCGGCCCGCACGGCAACGCGTCGGCCGTCGCCGACATCGACGGCGGGCAGATGGACGGGTTCGTCGGCCAGGCCGAGGCAGGCGCCGGCTGCCAGCCGAACGACCCCTCCTGCAGCCCGTGCAACGCACAGCTGGCAGCCGCTGACCCGTCGCACGGCAAGTGCGTCGACGTGATGGGCTACCACGACGCCCGCGAGATCCCCAACTATTGGGCGTACGCGAAGAACTTCGTGCTCCAGGATCACCTGTTCGAGCCGAACGCCTCCTGGAGCCTGCCGCAGTCGCTCTACAAGGTCTCCGAATGGTCTGCGAGCTGCAGCGATCCGATGAACCCGTTCTCGTGCAAGAACGCGCTCGAGAACCCCAACCCCGACGGGGGTTTCAGCGGGCCCAACGACGGCCAGCTCCACTACGCCTGGACGGACATGACCTACCTGCTCCACAAGGCGGGCGTCAGCTGGGGCTACTACGTGTTCAAGGGCACCGAGCCCGACTGCGAGAACGACCAGGCGATGACCTGCGCGCCCGTCCAGCAGGGGCCGCAGACGCCGGGAATCTGGAATCCGCTGCCGTCGTTCACCGACGTCACCCAGGACGGCCAGCTCGGCAACATCCAGTCGCTGTCGAACTTCTTCACGGCCGCCCAGAAGGGCACGCTCCCCGCCGTTTCATGGGTCGCGCCGAACGGGACCGTTTCAGAGCACCCGCCGGCGCTGGTCAGCGCCGGGCAGACGTACGTGACGGGGCTGATCAACGCGATCATGCGCAGTCCCGACTGGGACAGCACCGCGATCTTCCTGTCGTGGGACGACTGGGGCGGGTTCTACGACCACGTCGTGCCGCCCGTGATCGACCGCAACGGGCTCGGGCTGCGAGTCCCGGGAATCGTGATCAGCCCATACTCCCGGCGCGGCGTCATCGACCACCAGATCCTCAGTCACGACAACTACAACAAGTTCATCGAGGACGACTTCCTCGGGGCGGAGCGGCTCGACCCGAAAACCGACGGCCGTCCCGACCCGCGCCCGGACGTGCGCGAAGCGAGTCCGCTGCTCGGCGACCTGGTCTCGGACTTCAACTTCAATCAGCAGCCGCGGAGCCCGATCCTGCTGTCGGTTCACCCGGCGCCGGGCCCAGCATCAAACCCGCCCGGATAGCCATCGCGGGGGCGGTTACGTCCGGGGCGGCGCCTACCTTCTGAGCCGTCCTGTTCCCGAGCGGAGAGAGCGGAATGCCACTCTGCTTCATCGAGCCGCAGAACGCCATCCGGGTGATCGCAGAGTCGGTCGGCCGGGAGGCCCGTCGTCAGATCCTCAGCGAGGTCGTCAAGGCCTGGGTCGACGAGATCCCTGAGCCCGAGCTCGAGTCTCACTACGCGAAGGCGGTCGCCGACCTGGACGAGCACGACCTGTCGCTCCTGGCCGCGTGGCACGCATCGCTGGAGGTCGGACATCCGGTCCCCAACAAGGAGTTCCTCGTCAACGTGTTCTCGTCGCTCGGCGAGAACCGTCGCGAGGCCCTGAAGATCGCCGCGAGCTTCCGCGGCGAGGTCGCGTTCGAGGCAGGAGTCGGCGAGGAGGAGGCGCTCGACACGGTGCTGCCGTGGCTCTCGGACGAGCGCTGCACCGAGCTCGCGCACGAGTGCCTCGAGCTGTACTGCTGGGACCGGCTGGGCGTCGACAACTAGGGGTTCGGGGAGGGTCGCCCTCCCCGGGCCCGTGTCGGCCGCTCCCGGCGGCCCCCAAACCCTAAGCTTGTGCGGATTGCATCTTGGGCGATTTCTCGGTCTATGTCCGAGTTTCCGCCCAGAATGGCCCGCGGTCCGGCCGCTACGCCGCCAGCGCCGCCTCGATATCCGCGATCGCCTGCTCCGTAGAACGGAACCAGACTGCGTGCATGCCGAGCTCGCGGGCGCCGCTGCAGTTGGCCTCGATGTCGTCTACGAGCAGTGCGGTGGGGGCGGCGACGCCGAGGCGCTCGAGCGTGATTTCGTAGATCTCGGGCTCGGGCTTTCGGTAGCCGACGAACCCCGAGTCGACGACCACCTCGAAGATCTCGTCGACCGGGAGCTTCGCGCGCCACAGCTGCTCCCACTCGCGGACATTGTTCGTGCAGATCGCCATCCGGCAGCCGCGCCCGCGCAGCTCCCGCATGTACTCGATCATCGGCTCGTTCGGGTGGAGGTTGTCGAAGTAGCGCTCGCCGAACCCGTGGAGCTCGACCGGCCGCCCCGCCTGGGAGCTCAGCTCAGCGCCGAGCGTCTGGAGGAACTGGGCCTCGGAGAGCCTCCCGGTCTCGAGCTCGAACAGCGGGTTGGCTCCGTCCCGCGCGGCGAGCGCTGCCATCGCCATCCCGAGCTGCTCCAGCGAGATCCCCGACGAGTTCTGGAACGAGGCGAACGAGTCGAGCAGCGGCGACGTGAGCACGCCCCCGAAGTCGCTGATGACCGCCTGAATCGCGGGCATCACGACCGCCCGAGGAGGTACACACCCCCGCCGTCGCGGCCGTGGCTGTGCCAACGGAACGGCTGCACCTCGAGCTCGAGCCCGGCCTCGTTCCAGCGGGCGGGTGGGCCCGCGGCCTCGCCCGCCACCCGGTGCGGGTGCTCGTTGACGGTCCCGGGCTCCTCGGCCGGCTCGCTCACCCACAGCTCGACCCCGGCGCGCGAAGGCTGGCCCTCGCCCGTATAGGTGGTCGATAGCCGCGGGTCCGAGACGGTCCTGACCGCGCCCGCCTCGACGAGCGCGGCGGTCACCGCATCGCTCTCCTGGCCCCGGGCCTTGCGGGGCCGGAACGCGAGCACTGACAGCGCCTCGTCGTCCCCGAACCACGCGGCCAGCAGCCGGACCGACTCGAGCTTGTCGGCGGGCGGCGCCTCGTCGACCGTCTCCAGCCAGCCCTGGGCGTCGAGTGAGCGCTCGACGCCGCCCAGTGTCAGCGTCCCGCTCGCGCGGGCGAGGCCGTCGCCGGCGACCCGGGCGAGCACGAGCTCGAGCCCGTCGGCGACAAGCCGCGAATCGCCGGCGCCGGCTCCCGCCTCGAGTCGCGCCTCGAGCACGGTCGTATCGTCGCCGGCGCCGAGCACCGCGTGTCCCGCGGCGCCGTCGGGCATCCACGCCGCGCCCCACACAGCACCGTCGGCGTCGCCGAACGCGAGCCAGCGGAGTGCGGTCACGAGTGCAGCTGCGGCTGGTCGACGTCGGTGGCGGTCGAGTCGACGTCGTAGGCGTAGCGGCCGCCGAACTGGGTGGCGCTGACGACGACGCGACTCTGGAGGTTGCGAACGAGGAAGCGGCGGGCCAGGGCGCGGGTCGGCGGGAGCAGCAGGAACGCGCCGAAGGCGTCGGTGATGAACCCGGGGATCAGCATCAGCAGGCCGCCGAGCACGACGAGCGCGCCGTTCAGCACCTCGCTACCGGGATTCTTCTTCGCGGCCACGGCCTCACTCAACCGGCGCCAGGCAACCCGCCCCTGCGAGTGCAGCGCCCACAGGCCCACCGGCCAGCCGGCCACGAGCAGCAGCAGCATCGGGAGCACGCCGATCGCCTGGGCGATTTCGATCGCTACGAAGATCTCAGCGACCGGCCAGAGGATCAGCAGCAGAAGCAGCATCACCTCAAGGCTACTGCGGCGGCGACCGTTCGCCGGTCCGCCGCTTAAGCCGGCGCCGGGAACGCCTCGTAGAAGCTGACGCCGGGAAGCCGGTGGAGGCCGACGAGCTCGATCAGCTTGAGGATCTGCGGTTGGGGCCCGCGCAACTTGACCGCGCGCCCGTGGGTCCTCAGGCGGCGCGCAAGCGCCGCCAGGTCGAGCATCAGCGTGGAGTCCGCGAACGCGAGCGCCCGCATGTCCACGACGACGTCTCGCTCGGCCCTGATCGCGAGCGTCAGCGCTCGCCGGCGGGACCCCTGCGTGCCGCGGTCCTCGTCGCCCCTGCAGAGGAGCACCGCGGATCTTTGATCGAAGTCGACGATCGCCGCAACGTATCAGCCACCGCACCCCTCGCGAGGGGAGTTGGCCGAGTTTCCTACACTTGTGGGGGATGGCCAACGTCGAAAATGTGACCGACGCCCTACGGGACGTGATCGACCCGGAGCTCGGACTTGATTTTGTCGAGCTCGGGCTGATCTACGACGTCGAGGTCGACGGCGGTACGGTTCGCGTGACGTACACGCTGACGAGCCCCGGCTGCCCGATCGGCCCGCAGGTCTCCGAGCAGATCGAGGAGTTCGTCTCAGAGCTCGACGGCGTCGACGAAGTGCTGCCGACGATGACGTTCTCGCCGGCGTGGACGCCTGAGCGGATGAGCGAGGACGCGAAGTTCGCGCTGGGGTTCTGACCCCAGCCCTCAGCCTCCGCCGCGCCGAATCTCCTGGTCGATGTCGATCGCGCGGATCTCGGGCTCGTCGGGGAGCTTGGCGAGCACCTCGGCGACGATCTGCTGAACGGCCTCCTCCTCGTGCCCGAGGTCGTCGTACAGGGACTTGAGCGCGGTGTGGACGATCTTCAGCTGCGCCGCGGTGAGCTCGAGCCGGTAGGCGGTCTCGTCGGGCTGGATCAGGTCTTCTGCCATAGAGGTGCTCGCTTCCGATTCAGGACTCAGGGCGCTTACGGGGAGTGCTCGACCGGCGTGAGCGCTTGGCGCGCATGTCGGAGGCGGGCCCTCGTTGGCGCCGCTGGCCGGAGGCCGGGAGGATCGACACCGGACCGCCGTTTGCGCGGGTCGGTTCCGAACCTCCTCCGGCCTTGCCGCCGTTGGCCGTGCCCGAGCGCTTGCCGGCGGCCGCGACGAGCAGCTCCTCGAGCGAGGCCTCGATCCCTTCCGCGACGACGTCGATGTCCGGCAGCTGGTCGTAGTCGCCGAGCAGCCCGTACTCGAGCCGGCCGTCATAGGACATGATCGCGATCGCGAGCGCGTGGCCCTTCGGAAGGAACGCGAGCGGGAACAGATCGTCCAGCTTGTGCCCCAGCACGTAGAGCGGCACCTGGGGCCCCGGGATGTTGGTGACGATCAGGTTGAACAGCCTGGTCGAGAAGTTCAGCCGGGAGGCCTGCGCGAGCACCGTCGGCGGCGCCAGGTTGTTGACCGCCGCCAGCGTCTCGGCGCCGACGGCCTGCTTGGACTCCTTGAGACCGTCCATCGCCGTCTTGACGAAACGCAGCCGTGCCATCGGATCCCTGATGTAGACGGGCAGCGGACCGCGCATCACCGCGAGCTGGTTGCCGAGCGACCCCTGGTGGTCTTCGGTCCGGATCGACACCGGCACCAGGGCCCGGAGCTCGAGGCCCTCGGTACGCACGCCACGGCCGTGCAGCCACCCCGCGATCGCCCCCGAGACCACACTCAGCACGACGTCGTTGACGGTCCCGCCGAGCGAGTTCTTGACCTCCTTGTAGTCGGCCAGCTGCTGGCGGACGACGGCGTACCGGCGGTGCGGCCCGATCTCGACGTTGAGCGGCGTCTCGGGCGCCGGATTCAAACCAGCCCACACGATCTCCCCGACACCCTCGACGGCGTCGCGAGCGCGGGCGAACGAGGTCGTCGGCCGAGTCGTCGCCGAGACGGCCCGCTCGACGAGTCCGATGCTCGTCTTGACCATTCCGCGGACACCCGCAAAGAACATGTCGGCGGCCGACGGCTCGGGCGACGGCTGCCACGGATCGAGGTCGTCCGGCGGTGGCGCCGGGTCGCGCTCGAGGTCGAACAGCACCGACGCGAGGTCGACGCCGGAGACGCCGTCGACGAGCGAATGGTGGGTCTTCGCGATCAGGCCGAACCGGTCGCCCTCGAGCCCCTCCACGATCCACATCTCCCACAGCGGCTTCGAGCGATCGAGCTGCTGTGACGCGATCCGCGCGGCCAGTCGCAGCAGCTGCTCCTCGGAGCCGGGGGCCGGCAGCGCGGTGTTGCGGATGTGGTACTCGAGGTTGAACGTCGGGTCATCGACCCACAGCGGCCGCCCGGTCTCCAGCGGCGGCGTCGCAAGCTTCTGCCGGTAGCGGGGCACGAGGTGCAACCGGCTGCGCACGTGGTCGAGAAAGTCGTCGAACGGCGGCGGTGGCCCCTCGAAGATCAGCACCCCACCGATGTGCATGTGCGACGTCGGTCCCTCCTGCGCGAGGAACGACGCATCGATCGAGCTCAGCCGGTCGAGGTGCTGCTGCGACACAGAGGCGAAGACTACGCGGAATCACCGAGGCCGGGGGAGCCACGTTTGGGAACCGTTATGGCGCGTCCGCGAGTTTCGGCGACGCCTAAACTTGAGTGTCCGATGGGCACCTGCCCCGACAAATTGCTGCTCGCGTCGCCGCGCGGTTACTGCGCGGGCGTCGATCGTGCCGTGCAGACGGTCGAGCGCGCGCTCGAGCTGTACGGCGCTCCCGTCTACGTGCGCAAGGAGATCGTCCACAACAAGCACGTGGTCGAGGAGCTGCGCGAGCGCGGCGCGATCTTCGTCGACTCCGAGCAGGAGGTGCCGGAGGGCTCGACCGTCGTGTTCTCGGCACACGGTGTCGCACCCAGCGTGCACGCCGGCGCCCGCGAGCTCCGGCTGCGGACGATCGACGCTACGTGTCCGCTTGTGACGAAGGTGCACGTCGAGGCGAAGCGGTTCGCCGCCGACGGCTACACGATCGTGCTGATCGGCCACGAGGGCCACGAGGAGGTCGAGGGGACGATGGGTGAGGCCCCCGAACGGATCGTGCTGGTCCAGAACGAGGAGGACGTCGACGCGCTCGAGCTCGACGATCCGCAGAAGGTCGCGTACATCACGCAGACCACGCTGTCCGTCGACGAAACGATCTCGATCATCAAGCGGCTCAAGGAGCGGTTCCCGGCGATCGTCGGTCCCCGCACCGACGACATCTGTTACGCGACCACCAACCGGCAGGCAGCGGTCAAGCAGCTTGCCCGCGCCTGCGACCTGGTGCTCGTGATCGGCTCGCGCAACTCGTCGAACTCGAACCGGCTGGTCGAGGTCGCACGCGAGCACGGCGCGAGCTCGCACCTGATCGACAACGAGCGACAGGTCGAGGACGCGTGGCTCGACGGCATGCGTGTGGTGGGGATCACGTCGGGCGCGAGCGCCCCGGAGGGCCTGGTGCAACGGCTGGTCGAGTTCTTCCGGGCGCGCGGGAACCCGATCGTGGAGGAGCTTGAGGTCGTCCGCGAGGACGTTCGGTTCATGCTCCCGAAGGCGATCCGCCAGGCGGGGCACCCAGCCCGGACGGCTGGGTCGGCCGCCTCCGCCTAGAACGGACCATCCGCGCTGCGTACGCTGGTCGTCTCCGACCTGCACCTCGGCGCGCGCCGCGAGCCCGACGTGCTGCGCAGCCGGCCGGGAGCGCTCGATGCGCTGAGAGAGGCGACCGGTGGATTCGACCGACTCGTGCTGCTCGGCGACCTGGTCGAGCTGCGTCACGGGCCCCTCCGTGAGGCGTTCGCGGCGGCGCGGCCGGTGCTCGAGCGGCTCGGCGCCGCCCTACGTCCCGGCGCCGAGGTGGTGATCGTTCCCGGCAACCACGACCACCGCCTGCTCCGCCCGTGGATCGCCCGCCGGAGCGCGGACGGGGTTCCCGCGGCGCTCGGGCTCGAGTCGCGAGTCGACTGGCGCGAGGGCGAGCCGCTCCAGCGTCTTGCCGAGTGGCTCGGGCCGGCCAACGTCCGCGGCGCCTACCCGGGCGTGTGGCTGCGCGAGGACGTCTACGCGATGCACGGGCACTACGCCGATCGTGAGACGACGGTTCCGATCCTCGAGCGGCTCGGATCCGGGGTGATGGCGCGGCTGCTCGCCAAGGCGAATGGCCGGCCGGGACGCGCCGAGGACTACGAGACGGCGCTCGGGCCGATGTACGCGTGGATCGACGCGGTCGCCGAGCAGGGTGGGCTCGCCGGTCGGGGAGGCGGGGGCCTCCAGGTGCGCGCCTGGCGGCGGCTGGACGGATCGGGCGGGGGACGGGTCAGCGCCCAGGCAACGAGCGTCGGGCTGGCCGCGTTCGTCTACGCGCTCAACCGGGCCGGGATCGGGCCGCTGCACCCGGACGTCTCAGGCCCCGAGCTGCGCCGCGCGGGGCTGCGCGCGGTCGGCCAGGTGGTTGCCGGCCTCGGGATCTCGGCGAGCCATGTGATCTCCGGCCACACCCATCGTGCCGGCCCGCTCCGCGACGACGAGCCCAGCGAGTGGGTCACGGGCACGGGCGCGCGGATGCTGAACACCGGAAGCTGGGTTCACGAGCCGTCGTTCCTCGGCGACGACCCGGGGCGGAGCCCCTATCGCCCTGGGTTTGCCGCGGTGCTCGAGGACGAGGGCCCGCCGGCGCTCGTCAACCTGCTCGACCAGGCGTGAAGCAGACCGCGTAGCACCGGACCCCGTCGCCAACGCTCAGCTCGAGCTCGGCCGCGGTGCTCACCGAGTGCGAGACGAGCTCGTACGCGCCGGGGCCGTCGACGCGCAGCTCGCGGCCGTCAACGGTCACCGTTCCGGCGCCGTCGAACACCGCCCACACGCCGCCGGCGTGGTAGGGCCCCGAGTACTCGCCCTCGACGTCCTCGCTCTGGGCCTCGAGCAGCGCCTCCGGGTAGTCCTCGGGCCGGACCGGCTCGACCAGCGGCTCGTCGTCGATCCCGAGCAGCTCCTGGATCGCGAGCTCGGTGTCGGCGTAGCCGCCCTCGCCGTAGTGGTGCTCGAACAGCATCCCGTCCTCGCCGAACAGATACCGCGCCGGCCAGCCGAGGTTGCCGTACTCCTTCCAGATCTCGAGCTCGGTGTCGACGACGACCGGGTACGGCACCCCGAGCCGCTCGACCGCGGCGCCGACCGCGTCCACGTGACGGGAAGGCTCGAACCCGGCGACATGGACGCCGATCACCCGCAGGCCGCGCTCTGCGTAGCGCTCGTGCCACGCCTTCAGATACGGGAGCGTCCGGATCGAGTTCGGACGGCAGAAGTCCCAGAACTCGATCAGCACCGGCCGCCCGAGCTGCTGATCCATCCGTAGCGCGGCCGTGTTGAACCAGGGCAGACGCGGCGGAAACGGCGGGGCGGCGATGTGGTCAACGGGCGTGCGCACGGCGACCATGGTAGGTGCGGCGAGCGTCTACGGCTCGACCAGCCCGCGCCGGATCGCGTAGCGCACGAGCTCGACTCGGTCGCGCATCCCGAGCTTGCGGAGCACGTTGGCGCGGTGCGACTCGACGGTCTTCTCCGCCAGGTGGAGGATCTGGGCGATCTGGGCGTTCGTGTGGGCCTCGGCGATCAGCTTGACCACCTCCTCCTCGCGCGGGGTCAGCGGCACCGCGGGGCCCTTGGCGCCGTCCTCCATCCACTCGCGGATGATCGACCGCTCGGCCGCGTTCGTCAGGAAGGCGTCGCCGCGGCCGACCGCGCGGACCGCGCCGACCAGGTCCTGGTCGGCCTCGCGCTTGAGCACGTAGCCCGAGGCCCCCGCTTTCAGCGCTTCGAACAGGTACCGCTCGTCGTCGTGCATCGACAGGATCAGGACGGTCGTGTCTGGGGCGTGGGCGCGGATCTCACGGGCTGCCTGCAGCCCGGTCATCCGGGGCATCCCGACGTCGAGGATGCAGAGGTCCGGTCGGGTCGCGAGCGTCTGCTCGACCGCCTCGACGCCGTCGGCGGCCTCCGCTACGACCTCGAGGTCGGGCTGGCGCTCGAGCAGCAGGCGGATGCCGGAGCGGACGATCCCGTGGTCGTCGGCTACCAGGATCCTCACCGCCGCCACCTCATCGGTCGATCGTCATCTCCACGCGCGTGCCCTCGCCGGGCGCCGAGAACAGCGACAGGCGACCGCCGACGAGCAGCGCGCGCTCGCGCATGCCCGACAGCCCGAGGCCGCCGTCGCGCGGGCCGCCGTTTACCTCGGGCAGCCCGCGACCGTCGTCCCGAATCCGCAGCACCGTCCGCCCGACGAACGACAGCTCGACCTCGACCGCGTGGGCGCCCGCGTGCTGTGCGACGTTCGACAGACCCTCCTGGGTGACGCGGTAGATCACGAGCTGCTGCTCGGGGCTGAGCCTCGGCATCGAGCCGTGGGTCCTGAATGACGCCCGCACCCCGGTCTGCTCGGCGAAGTCCCGGACCTGGCTGTTCAGCGCCGGCAGGAGCCCGTGGTCGTCCAGCAGCGCTGGACGCAGCCGGCGGGCGATCGCGAGCAGCTCGCCCATCGCCTGGCTCGAGAGCCGCTTGGTCTCGATCAGCTCGCGGCGCAGCTCGGGCGGCGCCCGCTCGATCGACGCCTGCAGCCGGAGCGAGACGGCCGTGAGCGCCTGGTTGACCTCGTCGTGGAGGTCCTGACCGATCCGGCGGCGCTCCTGCTCCTGCGCCTGGATGGCGGCCCTTCCCGCCTCGCGTCGCTGTGCCTCGAGCCGCGCGATCATCCGGTCGAAGGCGTTCTGCAGGCGATACACCTCGGAGCTGTCGGCCCGCCGGCTCGGCGTTCCCGGCATCCGCGGCGAGGAGAGGTCGACCGCCTCCATCGAGCCGATCAGGTCGTCGAGCGGCTTGAACCTGCGCCTCAGAAGCAGCCAGTTGCCGAGCACCGTGGCCGCCAGCGCGAGCCCGAGCACCAGCAACTCCCCGCCCTTGACGAGGTTGGACGCGCTCGCGTTGACGGCGATCGTCGCGAGCAGGCCGGTGGCGACGATCAGCAGCACGTTGATCGTCAGTACCTGGGTGAGAAGCGATCGCGATCTCATAAATGGGGTCTCGGCCCGATATCGGCGCCCGCGGGGAAGGTCGATAGTTGTCGTGCGCGCAACTCCGCGAGGGTTTTACTCAGAGGCTTTCGGGACGGGCGCGACGACGAACGATTGGGTCTATCGCGCGGGGCGTTCCTTGGCATGAGGGGCGCCCCGCAGTCGTTCGTACAAATGGGCGGGCGGGGCTATACTCTGTGAAGTATTGAATCCCTACCGCCTTTAGGAGCTTTTCCGATGAGCCCCTCCGGAGCTGAGGTACTGCGCCAGATCAAGAGCCGGATCGAAGAGGTCGATCCCGCCATCGTGCGTGAGCAGGCCTCGAACGGCGCCGTCGTGGTCGACGTGCGCGAGCCCGAGGAGTGGGCCGCCGGCCACATCCCGGGCGCCAAGCACGTCCCCAAGAGCTATCTCGAGTCACGGATCGAGGGCGCGGCCCCAGATCGCGACCAGCATCTGATCCTGTACTGCGCCTCCGGAAACCGGTCCGCGTGGGCGACCCGCACGCTGGTCGAGGACCTCGGCTACGAGAACGTCGAGTCGATGACCGGCGGTTTCACCCTGTGGAAGGACCGTGGGTACGAGGTCGAGCAGCCGCGGACGCTGACCGCCGAGCAGCGCGAGCGCTACTCGCGCCACCTGCTGCTCCCCGAGGTCGGCGCCGAGGGCCAGCAGAAGCTGCTGGACGCGAAGGTGCTGCTGCTCGGGGCCGGCGGCCTCGGCTCGCCGGCCGCGCTGTACCTGGCCGCGGCGGGCGTCGGGACGCTCGGGATCGTCGACAACGACGAGGTCGACGTCTCGAACCTGCAGCGCCAGGTGATCCACTCGAGCGAGCGGATCGGGATGCCGAAGGTCGACTCGGCCGAGCAGACGATCACCGCGCTGAACCCCGACGTGAAGGTCGAGAAGTACAACCTCCGGCTCGGGCCGGAGAACATCATGGAGATCCTCCCCGGCTACGACGTGGTGGTCGACGGGCTCGACAACTTCCCGACGCGGTACCTGCTCAACGACGCGTCGGTGAGGCTCGGGATCCCAGTCGTCTCGGCCGCGATCCTCGGGTTCGAGGGCCAGCTCTCGGTGTTCAAGCCCTACGACGGCCCCTGCTACCGCTGCCTGTTCCCGACGCCGCCGCCGGCTGAGCTGGCGCCGTCGTGCGGCGCCAACGGCGTCCTCGGCGTGCTGCCCGGCACGATGGGCCTGCTGCAGGCGACCGAGGTCGTGAAGCTGATCCTCGGCGAGGGCGATCCGCTGATCGGCCGTCTGCTCCTGTACGACGCGCTCGCGGCCAGCTTCACCGAGGTCAAGGTCAGGCGTGACCCGGACTGCCCGATCTGCTCGCGGGAGCCCGACGAGATCTCCGATGAGGAGCTCGGCGTGTTCCCAGACTACGAGGCATTCTGCGCGGGCGCGCACTAGGGTTCAGCACCGCATGGCGGTAGTTCGCATCCCACCGGTGCTGCGCCCCGCGGTCGGCGGCGAGAAGGAGCTGAGCGCGGACGGTACGTCCGTCCGCGACGTTCTCCAGTCGGTCGCCGAGCGCCATCCCGAAACCGAGACGCAGCTGTTCGCCCCCGACGGCGAGCTCAATCGCTACGTCAACGTGTACCTGAACGACGAGGACGTGCGGGTGCTTGAAGGCCTCGACACGGCCGTCGGCGACACCGACACGCTCGTGATCCTGCCCGCGATGGCGGGCGGCTCCCGCTAGCCGGCCACAGGCGAGTCTCTCCAACGAACCGCGACGCCCGGGAAGGGTCGGCGCGATTCGGGCGTCGGTATGGGCAACGGTCAACGATCGAAGGGAGCCCGATGCGTCGTCACCTGATCCTGCTGCTCGCCGGCCTGGCCGGTTTCTCGCTGGCGCTGGTCGCCGGTATCGCCGGAGCCAAGAGCTTCACGCTGAATCTGGCGAAGAGCGCGCGGGTCACGAACCAGTCAGGGACGACCAAGCACGAGAAGGTCGCCGTCACTCCGCGTGGCTTCGCGGTCTACTGGCTCAGCGGCGACTCCGCCGCACACCCCAAGTGCACCTCGACGAACGGCTGCTTCTCGTTCTGGCCTCCGGTCAAGGTCACCAGCTCGCACGGGCTGTCCGAGGCGCCCGGGATCAAGGGCAAGCTTGGGACCTGGCGCCGCGACGGCTTCATGCAGCTGACGCTGGGGGGCCACCCGCTGTACAGGTTCTCGGTGGACAAGCGTCCGGACGCCGCGGCCGGCGAAGGCGTTCACGGCTTCGGAGGGGTTTGGCACGTCGTGTCGGAGGGCCCGGCAAGCTCGGGCTCGGGAGGGACCACCTCAACCGGGACGACGAGCACGATGAGCAACCCCACAACGACGGGTACGACCACGACCACGTGCGCGTACCCGCCGTATTGCTACTGACCCCTCCGAACACCAGCGTGGCCGCGGCTGTGACCCCCGGCCGCGGCCACGCCTCCTAGCTATACTTCCTGAAGCATGGCGCAGCGCCTTGAGAATAAGCCTTGCGGGGGGCGTTACGGCGACATCGTCCAGGCGATCGGCCACACACCCCTGATCGAGCTCAAGCGTCTCAGCCCGAGGCCCGAGGTCCGGATCTGGGCGAAGCTCGAGTCGCACAACCCGACCGGGTCCGTCAAGGACCGGGTGGCGCGCTCGATGATCGAGGACGCGGAGGAGAAGGAGTCGATCCGCCCCGGCCAGACGATCCTCGAGCCAACCTCCGGTAACACCGGGATCTCGCTGGCGATGATCTGCCGGCGGAAGGGGTACCCGCTGAAGGTCGTGATGCCCGAGAACGTCACTCCCGAGCGCACCCAGTTGCTGAAGATGTACGGCGCGGAGATCGTCTACTCGGAGGGGGCCAAGGGCTCCAACGGCGCCGTCGAGCTTGCGCTCGAGATGGCCGAGCGCGACGCCTCGTACTACATGCCGTACCAGTACGGCAACCAGGCCAACCCGTTGGCGCACTACAACGGCACCGCGCTCGAGATCCTCGAGGAGCTCGATGAGGTGGCGGCGTTCGTCGCCGGCCTCGGGACCGGCGGGACGCTGATGGGCAACGGCCGCCGGCTCAAGGAGGAGCTCGGCGACTCCGTCAAGATCGTCGCGGCGGAGCCGATGCAGGGTGAGCCCGTCCAGGGACTGCGCTCCCTCGACGAGGGTTTCATCCCGCCGATCATCGATCTGTCGCTGCTCGACCGCAAGATCTTCGTCACGAACACCGACGCGATCGTGTTCACGCGCAAGCTGCTCGACGAGGAGGGGCTGTTCTGCGGTGTCTCGTCCGGGGCGATCGCCAGGGTCGCCGTCAGAATCGCCTCGGAGCTCGACGAGGGCAACGTCGTATTCGTCGTCGCTGACGACGGTTGGAAGTACCTCTCGTCCGGGATCTACACCCGCCCGGTCGAGGAGATCGAGAACCTGGACGCCACCGTCTGGTGGTAGACCGCAGGACGGCGCTGGCGGGCGGCGCGCTGCTGCTCGCCGGTTGTGGTTCGGGCACGCTGCGCTCGCGCGTCAAGAAGGGCGCCAAGGTCAGCTCGGCCGACATCGCGATCCTCAACCGCCTGCTCGAGGTCGAGTACTACGCGATCGCGGCGTACACGGCCGGGATCCCGTTCCTGGCGCACGACCAGCAGAAGGTCGCCAAGCAGTTCCTCGGCCAGGACGTGACCCACGCGAGCACGCTCGCCGGCCTGATCAAGCAGGGCGGGGGAAAGGCGGTCCGCCAGCAGGCGAGCTACGACCTCGGCCGGCCGACCGCTCCCGAGATCCTGAACCTCCTGCACCGGCTCGAGGGCAAGCAGGTCGACGCGTACATCGAGCTGATCCCGACCCTGTCGGCGGGCCGCCTACGGTCGACGGCGGCGGCGATCATGGGCAACGACGCCCAGCATCTGCTGGTGCTTCGCACA
The DNA here is from genome assembly GCA_963788565.1 of uncultured Solirubrobacterales bacterium. GTDB lineage: Bacteria > Actinomycetota > Thermoleophilia > Solirubrobacterales > Solirubrobacteraceae > Palsa-465. The sequence goes on from CAWBHJ010000011.1 coordinate 418,174, forward strand.
GAGCTCGGCGAGCCGCCGGTGCCCTCGGCGCTGGCGAGCGGCCGGGAGTGACGCGGCCCGGTGGACGGTCTCAGAACCAGGCGGGAGCTCGTCGGCTCGACGGCAGCGGCGGTCGCGGCAGCGGGTCTGGCCGGGGCCGAGACGGCGCGAGCCGCGCCGGCCCCACCGACCGACGGCGACGTGCTGCGGCGGACGCTTCAGATCGAGCGGGTGGTGGTGATCGCGTACCGCCAGGCGATCGACTCCGGCGCGCTCGAACCGAACGTCGCCGCCGAGGTCGAGCGGTTTCTCGGCCAGGAACACGAGCACGTTTCGATCCTCGAGGGGGCGCTGCGGAGCCTCGGAGAGCCGCCGCCGGCGCCGCCGAGCGATCTGTCAGCCGCGCAGCGAGTCCTCACCTCTCACCACATCAACGCGACCCTGTTCGGCCTGCGCACCCAGGACCAGTACGTGACGCTGCTCGTCGACGTGGAGACGCTGGCCGAGGAGGCCTACTTCGTCGCGGTCGCGCAGCTCTCCGACGCGGCGCTGCTGCGGACCAGCGCACAGATCATGGGCTGCGAGGCACAGCACTGGACGGTCCTGAGCACCGTCAAGCACCAGGGTGACGTGATGATGACCGTCCCGTACCCGTTCGTGGGCGGACCGCTCTAGTAGCCTCGAAATGTGCTCCCCGACGGAGCACTAGAGCGGCTCCGCGATGAAAATTCCCCGAGACCTATACGAGCAGATGGTCGAGCACGCTCGCGAGGAGGCGCCGAACGAGTGCGTCGGCCTGATTGCGACGCGGAACGGCTCGGCCGAGAAGCTCTACCAGGCGACCAACGCCGCGGCGAGCCCGCTGCGGTTCGAGATCGAGGGCTCGGAGCAGATCCGCTACCACCGCGACATCGAGGACTCGGGTCTCGAGCTCGGCGCGATCTACCACTCCCACACACGCACCGACCCGGTGCCGTCGCAGACCGACATCGGCTTCGCCGCGGGCTGGCCCGGGGTGCTGTGGGTGATCGTCGGACTGGCGTCGGACGAGGCGGTGGTCCGCACCTGGACGATCGACGGCAGCCGCGTGACCGAGGCCGAGCTGCTGGTGGAGTGATGGCCGCCGAGCGGCTGGTGTGCGCCGGCTGCGGCGCCAGGTACCCGCCGACCGACCGCTTCTGCCGCGCCTGCGGGCTGCCGCTCAGCCCCGAGTCCGAGCCGGGTGATGGCCAAGAGGTGTCGGAGCGCCAGCGGGTGGCGCGGAAGGTCAAGCCGCAGCTCGCGGAGGGGGCGCTGGTCCGGGTCGCGGGCGCCCGTAACCAGGCCGAGGGGGAGTTCATCCAGGGCATGCTGCTCGAGGAGGGGGTGCCGAGCGTGCTGCGGCGCACCGCCGGCTTCGACGTGCCCGACTTCCTCGCCGCGGGCCCGCGGGACGTGCTCGTGCCGCAGTCCGGGCTCGCGACCGCGCGCGAGGTGCTGCTCGAGGCGGAGGTGATCCACCCGCACCGGACCGTCTCGACGGTCTCGCCGGTGCGCCTGCTGGCGGGCCTGGTGTTGGCGCTCGTGGTCGGAGCGCTCGTGATCTGGGGCCTCAGCGCGCTGCTGTCATAGCGGCGCCGCTCACGCCCACGGTCGCCCTCAGGAGGAGGTCGCCATCCGCGCGAGGTGCGTCCGCCACGCGCCCTCCGTGTGCTGGAACGGGCGGTTGTCGAACGCTTTGGTGAGCGCGGCTCTCGCGCCGCCCGGGTGCAGCCTGGAAGCGAATCGCGCGGCCGCCTCCTCGCCCTGCTCGCGCGCCAGCAGATCGATCACGGTGCCCCCGAGCAGCAGGGCGTCGCGGACGCCGGGCGGGAAGCTCGGCGTGGGGCCCTCGCGCAGGCGACGGGCGATCGCCGGCCGGGAGTGCTCGGTCTGGCCCGCGAACCACCGTGCGGAGCCCTCGATCAGCCACGCCCACCGAAGCTCGGCGGCGATCCGTCCGGGCCCGCGCCGGCGGGGCAGGTCGTGGTTGGACTCCGCGATCACCCGCCGCGCGTACAGCGCGACCGGCGTCAGCTCGAGCATCTGCCTGGAGCCGTAGACGTTCGAGGCACGGCGGTCCAGCGCCGCCGGCGCCAGCACGTGGAGCTCGCTCCCGCCCGCCCAGCCGGCCAGATACCGCCGTGCCGCCGGTGCAGTCGTGACCCACGCGACCGGCAGCAGCGGGCTCGACGCCCACAGCGAGGCCGTGTTCGAGTGGAGCACGACCGTGAGTCCGGCGAGGTCGATCGGGAAGTAGTCCGCCAGGTCACGGCGCGCGAGCTCCAGCGAGTGGAGCACGCGCGCGGCGTCATCTCGGTCAGACGAGTCGTGACGCGCCCTAAATGAGGGCGAGTCAGACTCGATCCAGGTCAGGAGACGCCCTTAGACCATCACCGGCTGGCGATCCGAGGCGATCGACGCGATCTCCTCGGAGGCCCGCTCGAACTCCTCGTCGGAGAGAACCGGGGTCCCCTCGAACGGGAGGTCGCGCGTCAGCTCGAGCCAGGAGCGACAGCCCCCGTACTCGTCGCGCACCTTGACCGTCACCGGCCGCGGGATCCGGTACGTCCTCAGCAGGATCACGTGGAGCGGATGGCGCCGCTTCCACGCGAGCCGCTTCTCGGCGTAGTCGGTGGTCCACACGTAGAACGGCGAGAGCGCGTCGACGGCGCGCCGGTCGGTGATCGTGTAATGCGCGGCGACTTCGGCCCAGGCACGGATCCGAACTCGGTCGGGCTGGGTGATCTCGGCGCCACGGAACAGTGCGTCGGGCGCCGGCTCATCTTCAGCCCACACTCCCTCCTCGAGCGCTCGCATCAGCTCGGGGCGGTGCGACTGTCGCACGAGGTCGTGGCGCTGGTGGTCAAACGTGGGGTATAGGAAGAAACGCTCGTAGTCGAGCTTGAAGTGCTTCTCGGGCTCGCGGATCCCGCCCTTGCGTAGGGTCAGGAGCTGCTCGCCTTCGGCGAGCGCCCGTACGGTTACGGCCCATTCTTTGAAGGCAATCGGCATAGATTCAGTGTCAGGGGACGGCGTTTACGTGTCAGTACTCCCGCGCGTGCACCGGGCGCAAACCTAGGGGCACTCCTCGGTGCAACCACGGCACGGGGACGCTCGATTCTACGAAGTTTTGAAGAAAATCCCAAATTTCCCTGCAAATCGACGGGATTTAGGCGTTTCCTGGCCGCGCAGCCAATGAAGGGTAGGGTGCGGGAGGTGGTCGACTACTACTCGACGCTGGTGGGCTGAGAGCGTGCCCGCCGACCGGATCGACGTCCACGCGCACTACCTCGCGCCCGCCTACCTCGACGCGCTGCATGCCCGGGACATGTATCTGCTGGGCGGAATCCCGATCCCGGAATGGTCGCCCGAGCTGCTCTCGAGCTATGGCGGCGTGTACCTCGGCGACGAAGCGCTCGAGCCGCTGCTCGCCGACCTCGATCAGCGCGGCGCGTGGGTGATGGTGCACCCCACGGCCGAGGCAGACGACTCGAGACCCGACTTTCCCCTTCCCACGTTCGTCGCAGAGTTTCCAGCTGGCCGTGAACGCCCTCGGGCTGCCGGCCAGAGCCGCCGAGCTCGCGCCCGGAGACGCATCCAAGGCGCTCGCGCGTTTCTTCTACGACACCGCGCTCGTCGCCGACCCGCCCGCGCTGCACGCGCTGCGAGCGGTTGATCTGCTCATAGAACCCGCGGTTTGACCACACGGGGCCCGCGCCGTCGCGAACTTTGGCGAATCGGGTCCACCCCTCGGACCCAAATCGCCAAAGTTCGCCAAGGCCATCGAGCTGGCGAGCCGGCTCGGCTGCCGTCCGCTCTGAAGCTCCGCCGGCGGGCCTCGCTACAGCCGCGTCCCGGCGGCGCCTTCGAGCACCTCGATCAGCGCCGCGAAGTCGGCGTCCCCGAGCCCGCGGCCCATCGCGGCGCTAAGGATCTCCCTGGTCAGTGCGGCGGCCTGGAACGGCGCGCCGACGGCCTGGCCGTGGTCGAGGCACAGACGCACGTCCTTGAGCATGTGCTCGAGCTTGAACAGGGTCGTGTAGTCGTGCTCGCGCATCGGCCCGGCCTTCAGCTCGAGCATCGCCGAGCCGCCGGAGCCGGCACCCATCACGGTCGTGAGCGCGTCGAGGTCGACCCCCGACCGCTTGGCCACGAGCAGCGCCTCGCCGACGACCGCGGCGTTGGTCGCGGCGACCGAGTTGTTGAGCAGCTTCACGATCTGCCCGTGCCCGAGCGGGCCGGCGTGGACGATCAGCTTTCCCATCGCCTCGAGCACGGGCTTCGCCCGCTCGAAGTCCTCCTCGGTGCCGCCGGCCATGATCGTCAGCGTTCCGTCCTCGGCCCGCGGCGAGGAGCCCGTCACGGGCGCGTCGATGAACTCGAGGCTTCGGCCGGCGAGCTCCGCGCCGATCGACCGCGCCGCCTCAGGGCCGATCGTCGAGCAGTCGACGAACAGCGTCCCCGCCGCCGCAGCTGGTCGCGGCGCCGTCCTCGCCGAGCAGCACCTGCTCGACCTGCGGCCCGTCGACGACCATCGTGATCACGATCTCGGCGTCGGCGGCGGCCTCGGCGGGGGTCGTGGCGAAGGCCACTCCCTGGTGCGCCGCACAGAACGCTTCGGCTTTCGAAGCCGTCCGGTTCCAGACGGTCAGCTCGAACCCCGCGCGTGCGACGTTCGCGGCCATCCGAGAGCCCATGATCCCGAGGCCGAGAAACGCGACGCGGGTCATCGAGACGCACCATACCCGCCGCCGCCGGGCGTCTCTACCCGGAGCCGTTGCCCGGCCTGGAGGCGGCCGATCGCCTTCGGCGGGAGCTCCTCGCCGTCGAGCAGGTTGCGCCCCCGCGATCCGGGCCCGCCGCCGTCGGCGCCGGGCGGGGCGTGGCGCCGGCGCTCGGTGATCAGCGAGTAGGTCAACGGCTCGAGCGCCTCGAGCTCGCGGACGACACCATCGCCGCCGCGGAAGCGGCCCCCGCCGCCCGATCCACGCCGCACGGAATACTCGACCATCCGCAGCGGGAACTCGAGCTCGAGCGCCTCGACCGGCGTGTTCAGCGTGTTGCTCATCGCGACGTGCACCGCGCTCGGCCCTTCCGCGTCCGCGCACGCCCCCTGGCCGCCGCCGATCGTCTCGTAATAGACGACGTCCTCGTTGCCCAGCGACAGGTTGTTCATCGTCCCCTGCCCGAGCGCGCGCCCGAACGCGCGCATCACGACGTCCGCCACGCGCGAGGAGGTCTCGACGTTGCCGCCGACGACGGCGGCCGGTGGGCGGGCGTTGAGCAGCGAGCCCTCGGGGGCGATCACCTCGACCGGCCGGTACGCGCCCGCGCTCGGCGGAATGTCCGGGTCGGTCAACACCCGCACCGCGAAATAGCAGGCGGACCGGGTGACGGCGAGCGGGCAGTTGAGGTTGCCGGGGTGCTGCTCGGCGCTGCCGGTGAAGTCGAGCGTCAGGCGATCACCCTCGACGCGGGCCGTCAGGACGATCTCGAGGTCGCCCTCGATCGCCTCGAGCACGTCGCGAGCGGACAGGGTGCCGTCGGGCAGCGCGGCGATGCAGGCCCGGGTCCGCCGCTCGGCGTAGTCGAGCACCGACTCGAACGCCTCACCGAGCAGGGCACCGCCGACCCGCTCGTGGAGTTCGGCAAGACGGCGGGCGCCGACCGCGGTCGCCGCCAGCTGAGCGCGGAGGTCGGCGCGGCGCTGCTCTGGCCGGCGCATGCGGCCCACCAGCTCGGAGATTGCCGCCTCATCGAGCGTCCGCGGCTCGATCACCACGCCCTCGTCTGCGAGCGTGTGGCTGTCGGCGGGCATCGATCCGGGGGTGGGGCCGCCGACGTCCGCGTGGTGGGCGCGGTTGGCGGCAAAGCCGAGCAGCTCGCCGCCTCCGGGCGCGAACACCGGCTCGATCACCGTGATGTCAGGGAGGTGGGTGCCGCCCCGGTAGGGGTCGTTGAGGATCCAGCGGCGGCCCGGAGCCTGGTCGAAGCCGAGCACGGCCGCGACCGCGGCCGGCATCGCGCCGAGGTGGACGGGGATGTGCTCGGCCTGCATCACCATCTGCCCGCGCGGGTCGAACAGCGCGGTCGATGCGTCTCGCCGCTCCTTGATGTTGGCCGAGTGCGCGGAGCGGATCAGGACTGCGCCCATCTCCTCGCAGATCGCACGCAGCGCGCCGCCGAGCACCTGGAGCTCGACCGGGTCGATCATCGGGTCCGCCGCATCCGGATCGTGCCGGTCGGGTCGACCTGGGCGAACCAGCCCTCAGGGACGAGCACCGTCGACTCGGCGAGTTCGATCACGGCCGGCGCGGCGATCTCGGACCCGGGCAGCGGCGGGCCGTGCACGACCTCGAGCTCGGCCCGCGCCGCGGCACGGCGGGTGCGGCGCGGCTCGGGCACCGGCTCCGCCGCGAGTTCGACGTCGGCGCCCGGGCTGGTGGCGGTGACGCGGATCGTGACCAGCTCGAGCGGCTGCTCGGGATCGCGATAGCCGTACCGGCCCTCGTGCTCGTCTTCGAACGAGCGGCGAAGCTCGTCCACGGTCGGCGCCGTGCCGGCCACCACCGGCAGCTCGAACGACTGGCCCTCGTAGCGGAGCTCGTACGTCGCCCGCAGCTGCGGCTCGGCTTGCCCGAGCTCCCGGCGGGCCCGATCGGCGAGCTCCTCGACGATCCGCTCGATCGACTCCGCGCTCAGACCGTCGCCCGTCATCAGCACCGTTCGCTGAGCGTCGCGGCGGCGCTCGGAGACGACCAGCCCGAGCGCGGCGAGCACCCCGGATGCCCGCGGGCAGAGAACGGTCTCGATCCCCAGCTCGTCGGCGATCCCGGCCGCGTGCAGCGGGCCTGCTCCGCCGAACGCCATCAGCGTGAAGTCGCGAGGGTCGATTCCCCGCTCGACCGTGACCACCCGCAGCGCTCGCACCATCTCCGCATTCGCGACCCGCACGATCCCCTCCGCGCACGCGATCGGGTCGAGCCCGAGCAACGCGGCGAGCCGCCCGACCGCGGCCTCGGCGGCGCCGACGTCGAGCTCGACGCCACCCGCGAGCGGCGCGTCGGCACCGAGGTAGCCGAGCAGCAGGTTCGCGTCGGTGACCGTCGCCTCGGTGCCGCCACGCCCGTAGCACGCTGGACCCGGATCGGCCCCCGCCGACTGTGGCCCGACGCGCAGTGCCCCGCCCGGGTCGCGCCACCCGATCGAGCCGCCGCCCGCGCCGACCGTGTGCACCGCGAGCATCGGCAGCGCGATCGGGCGGCCAGCGATCTCGCCGGCCCCCTGCTCGCGCACGGAGCCGTCCTCGACCACGCACACGTCGCACGAGGTACCGCCCATGTCGAAGCACAGGGCGCGTTGCTCGACGGCGGCACGAGCGACGAATGCTGCACCCGCGGCGCCGCCCGCGGGACCGGAGAGCACGGTCCAGGCCGCGTGTCGCGCGGCGGCATCGAGATCGATCAGGCCGCCGTTCGACTGCATGATCGAGGGCGACGGGAGACGCCGGTCGCGCGCCCGGTCGGCCATCCGCTCCAGGTAGCGCCGCAGGAGCGGCGAGAGCGCGGCGTCGATCTCGGTCGTGGCGGCGCGCTCGAACTCGCGGAACGTGCCGACGACCTCGTGCGAGAGCGACACGTGAACGTCCGGCGCCGCGGCGCGGAGCGCTCGGTCGAGCTCGAGCTCGTGACCGGGGTGACGGTAGGAATGGAGCAGCACAATCGCGACCGACTCGACCCCCGCGTCCCGCACCTCGCAAGCGAGGCGGTCGGCCTCGTCCGCCGCGAGCGGCTCGAGTGGCCCCTCCGGGCTCATCCGCTCACGGGCGGCGAACCGCAGTTCGGGTCCGACCAGCGGCGCGGGCCGCGCGGCGCAGAGGCGGTAGAGCTCGGGGCGGGCCTGGCGCCCGAGCTCGACGATGTCCGTGAAGCCGGCGGTCGCGATCAGAGCCGTCGGCGCGGCTCGGCCCTCGAGCAGTGCGTTGGTCGCGACGGTCATCCCGTGGGAGAACAGCTCGATCTCCTCGGGCGAGCGCTCGGCGCGCACGAGCGCCGCCTCGACGGCGGCGATCACGCCCTCGGACTGGTCGCCGGGCGTCGTCGGGGACTTGGCGGTGACCAGGCGCCCGTCGAACGCGAGCACGGCATCGGTGAAGGTGCCGCCGACGTCCACGCCCAAGAGCATGGGCGGGGTTATAGCTCCGCGCGCCATCCCGGCGCGCGGTCTGACAGCGTCGCTCTGCCTCCGGCTCGCTTAACGAAGCGGGGCCCGCACAGAGCGGGCCCCGAGGGCACGACAGCAGCGCGGACCTAGGCTGCTACGAGAACGTCCAACTCGATCTCCTCGGTCTCGGCCAGGTGCTGGTGCGAGGGGCAATACCCGTTGTGGGGCAGCGGCATCCGTTGACACGGCGTCCCCTTGCGGGTGCTCGCCCGGCACTGGAGCGGGTTTCCGTACGCGTCGAACCCGTTCTGTGGCAACCGGAGGAGGAACTCGTCCGCCAGCTTCATGAACCGCTCGACGACGCCCAGCACACGCAGCTGGGCGCTCATCGGGAAGTACGCACGGATGTCGTGGAACAGCGTGCGTGACGGATGAGCAAAATAACGGCGATCGGTGGCGAGCCGCTCAATCGCGGACTCGCACGCGCGAAGCACACGCTCGTGATTGGCGTGGGCACCGACCGTATGAGGATCTTCGATGATCTCATCGGCCAGCTCGCGATAGATCGCTCGGCTGAACCTATACATACAGAACCTCACGACTCCTTTCGGCCCCTGCCAGGGCACGTCCGTTAGTGGCGGCGATTCTCTCTATGCCTTGTGAAGCGCACGAGGCACTAACAGTTAACGGCGCGTTAAGCGAAAAACTTGTGCTAGGCGATCGCGAATTAGGACCAATGTTCGATCTCGGGGTCGCCGCCGCGGGTTGTCACGTGGCGACCGTCGAACGCTGGGTCGGGGGAGGGGTAGTCGCGGCGCTGATGGGCGCCGCGGCTCTCCGTCCGCGCCAGCGCCGAGCGCGCGATCAGCCGGACGAGCGGGTGCGGATCCTCGGCGAGCGCGCGCAACCCCTCGCCGTCGCGCTCGATCCCCGCGAACCGCCACAGCGCCGCCCGGCTCTCCGCTGAGGGCATCGGCCGGGCGACGCTCGTCGCGTGCGCCTCCGCGAGCGAACGCCGGTCGGGCGCGGGCTCCCGAACGGCGGCGCTCGCCGCCCGCGAACCGAACACGAAGCACTCGGTCAATGAGTTGGAGGCGAGGCGGTTTGCGCCGTGCAGGCCGGTGCACGAGCACTCGCCGACGGCGTACAGGCCCGGTAGCGTCGCGCGCCCCTCGAGATCGGTGACGATCCCGCCCATCATGTAGTGGGCCGCCGGCGCGACCGGGACGAGCTCGTGCTCGGGGTCGATCCCGGCTCGGCGGAGCGCCTCGACGACGTTCGGGAACAGCGTCGGGTCGACGTCGCGCATGTCCAGCCCGACCGAGCTCGCCCCGGTCAGCGCCATCTGCCGCTGCACCGCCCGGGCGACCTCGTCGCGCGGTGCGAGCTCGTCGACGAACCGTTCACCCGCGGCGTCGAGCAGCCGCGCCCCCTCCCCGCGGACCGCCTCCGTCACGAGGAATCCGTCGGCGCCGTTCGCGGCCGCGACCGCCGTCGGGTGAAACTGGACGAGCTCGAGGTCGGCGAGCTCGGCCCCCGCCGCGACCGCCAGCAGCAGCCCGCCGCCGACCGCGCCCGGGGGATTCGTGGTGCGAGACCACAGCGCCGCCGAGCCGCCTGTCGCGAGCACGGACGCGCCGGCGGCGATCTGGCTGCCGTCCTCGAGCTGCACTCCGATACACCGCGCGTCCCTGGTCAGCAGCGCGGTCGCGCGCCGCCCTTCGAGCACCTCGACCCGCGGGTCCTCGGCGACCAGCGCGCTGAGCTGGCGGATCAGGCGCTGGCCGGTCGCGGCCCCGCCCGCGTGGACGATCCGCCTTGCCGAGTGCCCGCCCTCGAGCCCGAGCGCGAGCGCGCCGCGGCGGTCGGCGTCGAACGCGACCCCGAGCTCGTGCAGATCGTGGACCGCGGCCGGCGCCTCGTCGCACAGCACCCTCGCGGCGGACTCGCGGACCGCCCCCCGGCCGGCGGTGATCGTGTCGGCGAGGTGCAGCTCGGGGCTGTCACCCGGGGCGAGCGCGGCCGCGAGGCCGCCCTGCGCCCAGTACGTCGAGGACTCTGCGAGCGCGGTCGCGGACACGAGCGTGACCGCCGCTCCGTGGCGGGCGGCGCGCAGCGCGGTGTAGAGCCCGGCTGCGCCGGCTCCGACGACGGCAACCTGGGCTTCGAGCTTCTCCAATGCCGGTACGGTACCCCCCGATGGCGAGCGTGTTCCTCGAGCACCCCAGCTCGTTCGAGCACGAGACGGGCGGCCACCCCGAGCAGCCGGCTCGGATAGCGGCGATCCAACGGGAGCTCGACCGGCGTGGCTGGCTCGGCTTCGAGCGCCTGCGCTCGCCCGCGGTGCAGCGCGAGGTGCTCACGGCGGTCCACCCTGAGGCGTACGTTGAGTCGATCGAGCGCCTGTCCGCGCGCGGCGGCGGCGCGATCGACCTCGACACTGTCCTGAGCGCCGGCTCCTACGACGCGGCGCTGCACGCCGCCGGCGGCGCGGTGCGGATGGTCGAGCTGCTGCTCGACGGCGAAGCCGACCGTGCGTTCAGCGCCCACCGGCCGCCGGGCCACCACGCGCTGCCGCGGCGGGGGATGGGGTTCTGCCTGTTCAACAACGTGGCGATCGCGGCGCGGTTCGCGCTCGAGCATCGCGGGCTCGAGCGGGTGATGATCGTCGACTGGGACGTCCACCACGGCAACGGCACCAACGACGTCTTCCACGCCGACCCCTCCGTGCTGTTCGTCTCGATCCACCAGTGGCCGCTGTACCCGGGCTCGGGCGCCGCGTCGGACACGGGCGAGGGCGACGGCGAGGGATTCACGGTCAACCTCCCGGTCCCGGCTGGTACCGGCGACGCCGAGTACACGGCGCTGATCGACGAGACCGTCGTGCCGCTCGCTCGCGAGTACAGGCCGCAGCTCGTGCTGGTGTCGGCCGGGTTCGACGCCCACCGCGACGATCCGCTCGCCAACTGCCTGGTGACGGAGGAGGGGTTCGCCGCGATGACCCGTTCGCTGTGCGACGTCGCGGACTCCGTCGGAGCGCCGCTCGGGTGCGTGCTCGAGGGCGGGTACGCGCTCGACGCGCTCGGCCGATCGGTCGCCGCCACGATGGAGGCGCTGGTCGAAACCCCCGCTAGTGCGTGAGGCTGACGAGCGCCACCACGCCCACGATCACGACGATCGTCACCACGATCGCGACCACGGCGACGGCGCCGCGCCAGTTGGGCGTCGGGTGGAGCGTCGTTCGGGCGGTCCCGCACTCGACGCACCACTCTTGATCGGGCTCGAGCGGGGCGTCGCAGGCGGCGCAGCGGACGGCGCCCGCCGCCACGCGCGCCTCGCTCACAGCTCCCGCCCGCACCATGAGCAGTACCGATCCGAGCTGCCGTGGACCGTCCCGCAGTCCGGGCACGCGCCGCCGATCCCGGGTTCCCGCACGTCGGTCACTGGCCGCCGGTCCGTCAGCGCGCGCTCGAGCTCGCGCAGCTCGTGGTCGGTCTCGGAGGCCGCCTCGACCTTCTCCTTCAGCACGTCCGGACGCTCCCGGCCGAACCGGTGCAGCTCGACGACGAACCCGCCGATGTCGCGTAGCTGCAGCTCGCGGAGCCGGCGCAGGTAGCGCGCGCGCCGCCGGATCCGGCTCCGCTCCCGGAGCCCGGGTGGCTCGTCCGGCGCAGGCATGGCGGTCATCGTACGGCCGGGCTACGGGACCAGCGACCGCCAGGCGGCCACCACACGCTCGGCCATCCGGTCCGTCGAGAACCGCTCCGCGCTCGCGCGGCCGGCCACGCGCGGATCGGGCGCTGCGAGGTGGGGAGCGAGCGCGGCCCGCCAGGTCTGTGCGTCGAAAGGGCCGCAATACGTCCCGTCGATCCCGTCGAGTGCCTCGGCCGCGATGCCCACGTCGGTCGCGAGCACCGGGACGTCGCACGCGAGCGCCTCGAGCACCGCGAGCCCGAAGCCCTCCCTTTCGGAGGTGACGAGCACGGCGTTGGCGGCGTTGACGTATTGCGGGACGTCGGCGGGGTAGACGTCGCCGAGCGTCAGCAGCGCCGTGTCTCCCGCGACCTGCTGTGCCCTGTCATACCGCTTCTCGGGACGGCGTCGGTCGGCGGGGAACAGGAGGTAGGGCTTGTCGGGGTGCAGGCCGAGGCGGCGGCGGGCGGTTTCGCGGGGAATCGGCTCGAACCGGGTCATGTCCACTCCCGCTGGCAGGACGGCCGTGGCGTGCCGCTTCGCCCAGCCGGGGAGGCCATCGAGGAGCGGCTGCGAGACGCCGGCGACGAGGTCCATGAACGGCAGGGCAGCGAGGGTGAGTTTGCGGCTGCGGGGGTGCGAGACGTCCGTGCCGTGGAGGGTGACGGCGTGGGCGTGTGCTTTGGCCGCGAGTGCCGGCCAGGCGGTCAGGCCGAAGTGCGCGTGGACGACGTCGTATTCGCTCCCGCTGCGGTTGCTACGCAGCGCGCGGGCGGCCGCGGCGTACGCGCCCGCCCCGCCGGGGTCGAACGCGAACAGCTGCACCTCGACGCCGTCGATCCGCCGCAGCGCCTCGACCTGATCGCGCACGAAGGAACCCAGCGCCGGATGCGCCGGGGAGGGGTACATATTCGTCACGATCAGCGCGCGCATCCGGCGCGCCGAGCGTACCCACTCAGAACGATGCTTCTGGAGTTCGATATTTCGAACTCAGGAAGCAAAGTTCGCCGCCGGCGGGTCCGTTTGGCACCATCCACGCGATGGTCCCTCGCCCCCAGGACCCCGTCGCCGTGTTCGATTCCGGCGTCGGCGGACTCACCGTGCTCCACGAGCTGCTGGTGTCGCTGCCGAGCGAGGACTACTTCTACCTCGGCGACACTGCCCGGTTTCCCTACGGCGGGCGTTCGGTCGACGAACTGCGCACTTTTTCGATCGAAATTGCTGACTGGCTGGTGGAGCAGGGCGCGAAGCTGCTCGTGGTCGCGTGCAACGCGGCCAGTTCGGCGGCGCTCGGGCCGCTCGAGGAACACCTCCGGAACACCGGGCGAGACGTCGATGTGATCGGCGTTGTCGCGCCGGCGACGCAGCTCGCGGTGGCCGGGAGCCACACCGGGCGCCTGGGTCTGCTGGCGACGCCCGCGACGGTCGCGAGCGGGGCCTACGAGCGCGCCGTCGCGCAGGCCGACCCGCACGTGCACCTCGAATCCGTCGCGTGCCCCGACCTCGCGCCGATCATCCAGAACGGCTCGCCCTTCGACGCGAGCGTTGTCGACACGGTCCGCGCCTACTGCGCGCCGCTGAAGGAAGCTGAGGTCGACACCGTGATCCTCGGCTGCACGCATTACCCCCTCGTTGCGCCGTTGCTGCAGCGGATCCTTGGCCGCGGAGTGGCTCTCGTCACCTCGGGAACCGGGGTCGCCCGCAGCGTCGAGCGCGCGCTCGCGTCGCGCGAGCTGCTCAACCCGCAGCGCGACGAGGGCGAGTATCGCTTCCAGTGCACCGCCGACGTCGAATCGTTCCGGGCGCTCGGCACCCGCTTCCTGCAGATGCCGCTCGGCGAGGTCGTCCACGTCGAGCTCGGGGCTAGGGTTGGGGTATGAGCACAACCGTTCCCGAGCGCAGCTACGGCCGGGCGCCCGACGTGCTGCGGCCCACTGAGATCGAGCCGAACTTCGTCCGTCCGGCGACTGGATCGGCGCTGATCTCCGTCGGCGAGACACGCGTCATCTGCACGGCCTCGGTCCAGGAGAGCGTGCCCCGTTGGCTGCTCGGGTCTGGCCGTGGCTGGGTCACCGCCGAGTACGGGATGCTGCCCGCGTCCACCGGCGACCGCAAGCAGCGCGACGTCAGCAAGGGCAGGCTCGACGGGCGGTCGGTCGAGATCCAGCGCCTGATCGGACGCTCGCTTCGCGTCGTCGTCGACTTCGAGGCGCTCGGCGAGCGGGCGATCTATGTCGACTGCGACGTGCTCCAGGCCGACGGCGGGACCAGGTGCGCCTCGATCACGGGCGGGATGGTCGCGCTGCAGCTCGCGTGCGATCGGCTCGTGGCCGAGGGCAAGCTCGCGCGCTCGCCGCTCACCGGGACGGTTGCAGCGGTGTCCGCCGGGATCGTCGGTGGCGTCCCGCTGCTCGACCTCGACTACTCCGAGGACTCGACCGCCGAAGTCGACGCGAACGTTGTGATGACAAGCGACGGCGGGCTCGTGGAGGTCCAGGCGACCGCCGAGCGCACGCCCCTCTCCCGGGCGCACCTCGACGAGCTGCTGGGGCTGGCCGCCGGCGGAATCGACGTGCTCCGCGCGGCGCAGGAAGAGGCGGTCGCAGCGGCCGCGCGATGAGCCCCGCGGACGTCTCGTCGCTCGTGCTCGGGACCCGCAACCCGCACAAGGTCAGGGAGATCGAGCGGCTGCTGGCACCGGCAGGGATCGCGGTCGAGCCGCTCCCCGACGGCATCGAGCTGCCGCCGGAGGTCGGTGAGACCTTCGCCGAGAACGCGGTCCCGAAGGCGCGCGCCACCGCCGCCGCGACCGGCCGGCCGGCGATCGCCGACGACTCCGGAATCGAGGCTGAAGCGCTCGGCGGCGCTCCGGGCGTGCGCTCGGCCCGCTACGCCGGTGAGCGCGCCACCGACAAGCAGAACCTCGACAAGCTGCTGCGTGAGGTTCCGCCCGGTGACCGGCTCCGGTACGTATGCGCGCTGTCCTACGTCGATCCGGTTGACGGGGTCGAGCGGACGTTCTTCGGCGAGTGTCGCGGCCGGCTCGCGGCCGACCCGGGCGGCGACGGCGGATTCGGGTACGACCCGGCGTTCATTCCCGACGACCGAGCCGACGGCCTGACGATGGCCGAGCTCGACGACGCTGCAAAGGACGCGATCAGCCACCGCGGCCGCGCGGTCCGGGAGCTTCTGGGATGGCTTCGAAGCTGAGCGAGACCCCGCCCGGGATCAAGGTGCGCACCGCCGCCCTGTCGGTCGTCTCCAACACGACGCTGATCCTGCTGAAGGTGGTCGCGGGGACGATCACAGGGTCGGTCGCGATCCTGACGGAGGCGATCCACTCGAGCATCGACCTGATCGCGTCCGTGGTCGCGTTCCTGTCTGTGCGCAAGGCCGACGAGCCGGCCGACGAGAGCCACCGGTACGGGCACGCGAAGCTCGAGAACCTCGCGGCCGCGATCGAGGGGATCCTGATCCTGATCGGCGCCGCGGTGATCGCGTTCGAGGCGATTCGCCGGCTGATCCGTGGCGGGGAGGTGAAGTTCATCGGGATCGGCATCGCGGTGGTGGGGCTGTCGATGGCGGTCAACCTGATCGTCTCCGGAATGATCCTCCGCACCGCGCGGCGGACGGGCTCTCCGGCGCTGGAAGCCGACGCCGCTCACCTCCGTACCGACGCCCTCACCTCGGCGGGGGTATTGGTGGCCCTGGTGCTGGTGAAGATCACCGGCGCCGAGTGGCTCGACCCGGCGATCGCGCTGGTGGTGGCGGCGTCGATCGTCCCCACCGGGGTCCGGCTGCTGTCGCGCTCCTCCCGGATCCTCGTCGACGAGGCGCTCCCCGCCGACGAGGTCGCCGTGATCCGCGAGACGATCGAGGAGTTCGCCGGGCAGGGCGTGGTCGGATATCACGAGCTCAGGACCCGTCGCGCGGGAGCCCGCAGATACGTGGATCTGCACGTGCAGTTCCGGGAGGGGACGTCGCTCGAGAGCGCCCACCGGACCGCGCACGAGGTCCAGGAGCAGATCGAATCGCGCCTCGGCGGGACGGACGTGCTGATCCACCTGGAGCCGCAGGACCGCGTGCGGCCGGGCGAGGAGCTCAGTGCTGCCCGCCGCAAGTAATGGCCCATTCGAGCGGCCGCCGCCGGCACTCAGAGCAAGTTGATCGCCGCGCAGACGGCGACCGCGAACGTCACGCCCGCGTAGCCGATATAGCCCTGCACGGCGAGCACGATCACGGCCACGAGTAGGACCGCGACCGTCGCGAGCCAGGCGACTCTGGGGACGTCCACGTGCCTATCTTCCCCGCGCCGGCGGCGGCGAGGCCATCAGCTCGACCAGGTGGCCGGCGGGATCGCGGACGTAGGAGCGGGGCGCGCCCCAGTGCTCGCGGCGCGGCTCGACGCGATGGCCCTCCGCTCCCAGCCTCGCGATGGTGGCGTCGTACTGGGAGATGACGACGCCAACGTGCCCCGTCGGCCGGCGCGCGGCGGCCACGGCCTCGTCGACGAACCTGAGGTGGATCTGGCTCCCGCCCGCCCCGGCGTGCTCGAGCCAGACCGCGCGGCCCTCGATTCCGGCCGGAACCGGCACCGGTTCGAACCCGAGCTCGCCGTAGAACCGGGAGCAGGGCTGGAGCTCGGAAGGCCGGATATCTCTGGTCACGTGCTGGATCATCGGGCGCAAAAAGTCGGAAATTGGTAGGAATCCATGGGTCCCAGGAGTGTCGTATCCCCTTTGAAATGGGGAGAATTGGGCCGATTCGGGGCGGAGGACGGGTCCGGATTGTCCGGGCCCCGTGTTAGCGTCGGGAATTCCTACCACCCATTGAGGAGGGAGCAAGTGACGAAGAACGAGTTCGTGGACCAGGTCGCAGACCGCGCCGGCTTGAGCAAGAGGGACGCGGCCGCGGCGGTCGACGCGTTCCTCGAGACCGTCGAGGGTGCGCTCACCGGCGGCGGCGAGGTGTCCTTCTCGGGTTTCGGGAAGTTCAGCGTCTCCCATCGCAGCGCTCGTGAGGGCCGCAATCCCGCTACGGGCGAGCGGATTCAGATCGCTGCGTCGAACGTGCCGAAGTTCTCGGCAGGCGCCGGGCTGAAGAAGGCGGTCAAGTAGAGCTGCTGGTCGGCGACCGTCCCGCACGCTCGGTCGCGTTCGGCGACCGCCTCGCCGGGCATGTCGCCTCGCGCGAGTCCCAGCTGATCCTGGGCCTCGATCCGGACCCTGCGCGGCTTTGGCCACGTGCGCTGGAGCGCGGGGGAACGATGTTCGAGAACGCACCAGGACCTGCGTACGCGGCTGCCGATGCCGTGCTCGCGCATTGCGAGCTGGTGATCGAGGCGGTCGCCGACCAGTGCGTCGCGGTGAAGCTTCAGGTGGCCTGCTTTGAGCGCCTTGGCGCTCCTGGCTGGGCCGCCCTTCACCGCGTGGCACAGGCCGCGCGCGACCGCGACCTGCTGGTGATCGCCGACGCCAAGCGCGGCGACATCGACGTGACCGCGAGGGCGTACGCGCAGGCGTTCTTCGGTGGGACGCCGACTCCGTTCGGGGCAGTCGACGGCTTGGCCGCGGATGCGATGACGGTCAACCCGTTGCTCGGTGCGGACTCGCTCGCCCCGTTTGTCGAGGCCGCGCGGGATCGCGGCGCCGGGCTGTTCGTGCTCGTGCGCACCTCGAACCCGGGCGCGGCCGACGTCCAGGAGCTCGCGCTCGCGGGTGGCGGCTCGGTCAGCGAGCGGCTCGCGGCGCTGGTCGACGAGCTCGGCTCGGTCGGCGAATCGGGGATCGCGGACATCGGCGCGGTCGTCGGCGCGACCGCCCCAGAGCGGATGAGCACGCTGCGCCAGCGGATGCCGAATGCCAGCTTCCTGCTCCCGGGGGTCGGGGCCCAGGGGGGCGAAGTCGAAGCGCTGGCAGCGGCGTTCGCCCCCGGTCCTGCGGGGGGGCTCGTGTCGGCGTCCCGCGGGATCGTCGCGGCGCACGAGCGCACCGGCGGAGACCCGGGTGCCGCGGCTGCGGCCGAGGCCGAGTCCTTGCGGGAACGGGCCTGGTCGCTGGCCGCCTCACTCACATGACGAGGCGGCACGGCGGTTGCAGGCACCCTTTTTAGGGTGATCGCGCCGGTATCATCGCGCTGCCATGGTCACTCGGAGTCGTGGCCGCTTCCTGGCGCCGATCGCGATCATCGTCGTGATCGCAGCCACGGTCCTGATCGTCCAAGGCCAGCTTGGGTCGAAGCACCACGCCCGCCCTCAGCGGACCAATAACGTCAGACAGGTCGCGCGCCACTCCGGAGCCAAAGCGGAAACGTTCTACGTGGTCAAATCCGGTGACAGCCTCTCGACGATCTCAACGAAGACCGGGGTGTCGGTGCCGACGCTGGAGTCGCTCAACCCACGAGTCAACCCGGGCGCGCTCCAGGCTGGGCAGCGGTTGAGGCTGCGTCAGTGATCCCCGGAAAGCGGCGCTGGGGGGCGCTCGCGGCGTGCGGGGCGGCGGCATTCGCGGTGCTGCCCGCGGGCGCGCTCGCGGCGCCGGTACGTCCGCCGGGGATCCACGTCCGCGCGGCGGCGCTGATCGATGCGAGCACCGGCCAGCAGCTGTACGGGCTGCACTCCCGGGACGAGCTCGCGATCGCGTCGACGACGAAGCTGATGACCGCGCTCGTGGTGCTCCAGCACGCCCGGCTTGGTCACGTGTTCACGGCGCCGCCGGTGGAACTGGCAGCGGAGGATTCTCAGATCGGGCTCGCTGCCGGTCAGCGGATGACCGTGGGGGACCTGCTGATCGCGATGATGCTGCCGAGCGCCGACGACGCGGCGTACGACCTCGCCTACAACGTCGGCGGCCACTCGGTCGGACGGTTCGAGGCGATGATGAACGCCGAGGCGGCACGGCTCGGACTCACGCACACCCACTACTCGACGCCGGTCGGCCTCGATACGCCCGGCAACCACTCGACCGCCGACGACCTCGTCGCGCTCGCGCAGCACCTGCTGCGGACGCAGCCGTTCCTACGCCACGTGGTGTCGCTGCCGTCGGCGCGGATCCGGGTGGACGGGAGGACCCGGGTCGTCACCAACCTGAACACCCTGGTCGGACGCGTGCGGTGGGTCACGGGCGTCAAGACCGGCCACACGCTCGATGCGGGCTACGTGCTCGTCGGCTCCGGCCACCGCGACGGGATGTCGCTCGTCAGCGCGGTGCTCGGAGCGACCAGCGAATCGGCGCGCGAGCTGGACACGCTGAGGCTGCTCGACTGGGGATTCGGCAACTTCAGGTTGGTCTCACCGGTGTCCGAGGGGCAGGCGGTCGCGAGCCGTCCGGTCCGCGGGCACAGCGAGCTTCACGTGTCGCTGGTGGCGAGCGGCTCATTCAAGCGGGTGCTCCCCCGCACGGCCAAGGTCACGACTGTCGTCCGCGCCCCGCGCGAACTCCGCGGCCCGCTGCGCAGGGGCGCGATCGCCGGCACGATCGTGGTGGGCGACGGGCGGGTCGTGCTCGACACGATCCCCCTGAGGCTCGCACGCGGGGTACCAGCGCCGCCCTCGACCCTGTCGCCCACCACGATCGCCGGACCGTTTACGCTTGTGTTGCTCGTCCTGCTGCTTGGCGTCGCCGTTGTCAGGGGTCGGCGTGAGCGGGTAACGGGAAGACGGGCTGCAAGCCAGCAGCAAGAATGATCATCACGGTCACCCTCAACCCGGCGCTGGACAAGACGCTGGAGGTGCCGAACTTCACGCCGGGACGGCGGCATCGCACCGTTGACCAGGTGACGATGCCGGGTGGGAAGGGCGTCAACGTCGCACGCGCGATCAAGCGCCTCGGGCAGCCGGTGATCGCGACCGGGCTCGCGGGCGGCGCGACCGGCACGCGGATCGTCGAGGCGCTCAACGGCGAGGCGATCCTCAACTCGTTCGTCCGGATCCGCGAGGAGTCGCGGACGAACACGGCGGTGCTCGACCCGACAACGGGGCTACAGACCGAGATCAACGAGCGCGGCCCGGCCGTCTCCCCGCAGGAGCTCGACCTGTTCCACGAGAAGCTCCTGTACCTGGCGAAGGGCGCGAGCATGTGCGTGTTTGCCGGAAGCCTGCCGCGCGGCATCGAGCCGGACCTGTACGCGACCCTGATCCGGGAGGTCAAGAAGCTAGGGGTCACGACGGTGCTCGACACCGAGGGCGAGCCGCTGCGGCTGGCCGTCCGTGCCGACCCCGACATCGTCTCGCCGAACGAGCTCGAGGCCGAGGAGCTCGTGGGGCAGGAGTTCAACGACGTGGAGGATCGCGCGCAGGCCGTGATCGAGATGACCCGGCTCGGCGCGCGCGAGGCGATCATGACGGTCGCCGACGGCTGTTACGCCCACGTGCTCGACGACGGTCCCGCTGTGTTCCGGGTGTCGGTCGAGGAAGTGGAGGCGCGGTCGCGGATCGGGTCGGGCGATGCGTTCCTCGCGGGCTACGTCGCGGCCCGGTACGCGGGGAGGACTCCGG
This sequence comes from uncultured Solirubrobacterales bacterium, assembly GCA_963788565.1. Classification (GTDB taxonomy): domain Bacteria; phylum Actinomycetota; class Thermoleophilia; order Solirubrobacterales; family Solirubrobacteraceae; genus Palsa-465. The sequence goes on from CAWBHJ010000011.1 coordinate 438,524, forward strand.
TCGAGTGCCTGCGATATGGAGTCGCCTGCGGGGCGGAGTCGATCCAGCACTTCGGCGCCGGTGTGATCGACCCGCCGAAGGTCGATCGGCTGCTGAACGAGGTCGACTCCGAGCGGCTCGAGCTGGGGGCGGAGATCCGCTGAGCACGGTCTTTGCAAAATCCGGGGATGACCCCGCGAAGTCGTCCAACTCCCTCGCTACGATGAGAAAATGGAAGTAGAAATCGGTCGCGGCAAGAAGGCGCGGAGGGCGTACGGATTCGACGAGATCGCGATCGTTCCCTCGCGGAGGACCAGGGATCCCGACGACGTCGACATCTCGTGGACGCTGGGTCCATACCGGTTCGAGCTGCCGCTACTGGCGGCCGCGCTCGACGGGGTCGTCTCGCCCGACACGGCGGGGACGATCGGCAAGCTCGGCGGCCTCGCGGTGCTCAACCTCGAGGGGATCTTCTGCCGCTACGAGGACGCCGACGCCCAGCTCGAGCGGATCGCGACCTTCTCCGGCGACATCGCCACGCGCGAGCTCCAGGACATCTACCGCGAGCCGGTCAAGCTGGAGCTGATCGCCCAGCGGATCAAAGAGATTAAGGACTCCGGGGTGGTCGCTGCCGCATCGTTGACGCCGCAGAAGGTCCGCAAGTACTACGAGGTCGCGCTGGAGGCCGGCCTCGACATCCTCGTGATCCAGGGCACCGTGGTCTCCGCCGAGCACGTCTCGCGCGATGAGACCCGCCCGCCGCTGAACCTCAAGGAGTTCATTCGCGAGCTCGCTCCGACGCCGGTCGTCGTCGGCGGCTGCGCCTCCTACCACACGGGCCTCCACCTGATGCGGACCGGCGCCGCCGGCGTGCTCGTCGGCGTCGGGCCGGGCGCGATCTGTACGACCCGCGGGGTTCTCGGGATCGGGGTTCCGCAGGCGACCGCGATCGCGGACGTCGCGGCGGCGCGTTCCCAGCACATGCTCGAGACCGGCGAGTACGTGAAGGTGATCGCCGACGGCGGCATGCGCAACGGCGGCGACGTCGCCAAGGCGATCGCGTGTGGCGGCGACGCGGCGATGCTCGGCTCCGCGCTGGCCCGCGCATACGAGGCTCCCGGGCGCGGCTACAACTGGGGGATGGCGACGTTCCATCCGACGCTCCCGCGCGGCACCCGCGTGGCGACGACGCAGAACGGGACGCTCGAGGAGATCATCAAGGGTCCGGCGCGTGAGAACGACGGCACGTTCAACCTGATGGGTGCACTGCGCACGTCGATGGCCACCTGTGGCTATCGCGACATCGCCGAATTCAACCGCGCCGAGCTCGCGGTCGCCCCGGCGCTTCAGACCGAGGGCAAGCAGCTCCAGCGGGATCAAGGGGTCGGAATGGGGGCTCGCGGCAGCGCGGCCGCGGTCGGTGCCCTCGACTGACGCACCCGCCGTCGCGGGAGTCACTCGACCGTCGGCCGAGCCTGGCCAGGACGGGGCACCGCCGGCGGAGCCGGTGGTCAGCGAAGTGTGCTCTGCACATGAGCGACCGAGGACGCCGCCAGGCGATGGACCGGCGGTCGAAGAAGTGCTGGTCCTCGACTTCGGGGGTCAGTACTCGCAGCTGATCGCCCGCCGGGTGCGCGACTGCGGCGTGTTCTCCGAGCTGCTGCCCCACGACGTGGACCTCGACCAGGTGCGGCGTCGCCGCCCGCGCGGGGTGATCCTGTCGGGTGGGCCCAATTCCGTGTACGCCGAGGGTGCGCCGCCGCTGCGGCGAGAGCTGCTCGAGCTCGACGTTCCGGTGCTCGGCATCTGTTACGGGATGCAACTCCTCGCGCGCGAGCTCGGCGGCCGCGTCGAAGGGGCCGAGGTCGGCGAGTTCGGCCGCTCACAGCTGACCGTCCGCGAGCCCGGCCGCCTGCTGGCCGGGACCCCGGACGAGCAGACGTGCTGGATGTCCCACCGCGACACGGTGTTCGAGGCTCCCCCCGGATTTGACGCGCTCGCGTCCTCGACCGCCTCGCCGGTCGCCGCGTTCGAGTCGGCCGAGCGGGGTTTCTACGGGATCCAGTTCCACCCCGAGGTCGTGCACACGCCGTACGGCCAGCGGGTGCTGACGAACTTCCTCGAGGACGTGTGCGGTTGCGAGCTGACGTGGAGCCCGGCATCGGTGATCGAAGAGCAGATCGAGCGGATCCGGGCCCAGGTCGGCGACGGGCGGGCGATCTGCGGGCTCTCCGGCGGCGTCGACTCGAGCGTCGCCGCGTTGCTCGTCCATCGCGCGATCGGCGAGCGCCTCACGTGCGTGTTCGTCGACCATGGGCTGATGCGTAAGAACGAGGGCGCGCAGGTGATCTCGGCGTTTCGCGACCACTTCCACGTGCCGCTGGTCGCCGTCGACGCCTCCGAGCGGTTCCTCGCACGGCTACAAGGCGTCACCGATCCCGAGGAGAAGCGCAAGCGGATCGGCGCGGAGTTCATCCGCGTGTTCGAGGAGGAGGCGGAGAGGCTCGACGACGTCAAGTTCCTCGTCCAGGGGACGCTGTACTCGGACGTGATCGAGTCGGGCGGCGGCACCGGCGCCGCGACGATCAAGTCCCACCACAATGTCGGCGGCCTACCCGACGACCTCGAGTTCGAGCTGGTCGAGCCGCTGAGGACCCTGTTCAAGGACGAGGTGCGCGCGGTCGGCGCCGAACTCGGCCTGCCCGAGAAGCTGGTCTGGCGCCAACCGTTCCCGGGCCCGGGGCTCGCGATCCGGATCGTCGGCGGTGAGGCGACCCGCGAGCGACTCGACACCCTCCGCGAGGCGGACGCGATCCTCCAGGACGAGATCCGGAAGGCCGGCCTCTATCGCGAGCTGTGGCAGTCGTTCTGCGTGCTGCCCGACATCCGGACGGTTGGAGTTCAGGGCGACGCCCGCACGTATGGGAACGTGATCGTGATCCGCGCTGTCACCAGCGACGACGCGATGACGGCCGACTGGGCACGGCTGCCGTACGACCTGCTCGAGCAGATCGCGTCGCGGATGATCAACGAGATCCGTCCCGTCGGCCGGGTGGTGCTCGACATCACGAGCAAGCCACCCGGCACGATCGAGTGGGAGTAGCGGCGGCCGGCTGACCGGCCGCCGCCGTTCAGCAGCTGTCGTTCGGAGCCGCCGGGATCGTCTGGCAGTTGGATGAGGCGGTGTTCCCGTCCCCCCCGAGGATCGAAGTGCCTTCGTTCGCGGCAGCACCCGCGAAGCCACCGCTGATCGACGACTGAAGGCCCGAGGCGACGTTCTGCGCGCCACCGAGGATCGCCTGCTCGCCGCTCGTGTTGCAGCCCGCCGTGGTGAGCGGCGGCCCGGTTCCGGTCAGGTTCAGGCACCCGCCGGCGACGATCGAGAACGGGATCCTGGCGACGTTGTACTCGCCGCCCAGGATCGCCTCGGCCCCGCTGACGCCGCATTTGACGGCCGCCGGCGTGGCGATCGCAGATGCGAGGTTGTCGCAGCCGCCGGCGATGCTCGAAGCCGGATCTCTGGCGGTGTTCTCAAAACCTCCGATGATCGACGAACCGCCTCCTGACGCGAGATTGTCAGAGCCGCCGCTGACCGAGGCGGCCGACCCTCCGGCGAGGTTGGCATCGCCACCGCTGACGGAGGCGTAGGTGTCGTCGGCGCCATTGTTGGTGCCGCCGGACACGGCCGCCCACAGTCCCTCAGCACGATTGCTCGAACCGCCGAGGATCGAGGCGCCGCTGCTGCTTGCGGCGGCGCTGCACGTGGCCGTAGGCGGCGTCCCGATACCGGCCACGTTGTCGCACCCGCCCGAGACGCTCGTGAACGGATCAGTGGTGAGGTTGAACTGCCCGCCGGTGACACTCGAGGCAGTTGCACCGGCTTGGACGGTGCTGGCGTCCCCGGCCACCAGGCTGAACTCGCCCGCGGCCGTGTTTGACTCTCCGACTGCCGTCGCGTACGGGCCGCTGACGTTGTTGTCGTAGCCGCCGAGGATGTCTGCGAAGCTGGTAGAGGTCTGGTTTCTGCCGAGGATCAGGTTATGTGAGCCAGACTGCGTCCCAGGGCTGCTGTCGTAGCCGAGAACGAGGTTTCCGGTGCCGTTCAGGGTGCTGGTGTTCCCGCTCCCGTTGATGATCTGGACGTTGACCGCTGAGAACTCGACCGTGGCCTTGCCCCCGATGCCGGATGAGACGTACGTCGGCGCGAGCACCGGAGTCCCGGAGCCGCACGAGGGCGTCGCGCCGGTCCCGCCGGACACGACCGCCTGACCGGCCGCGGTCGGGACGCACTCCCACCCCGGTGTCACCGCCGCGCTCGCCGTCGAAGCAGCGCAGCCGAACACGGCCGCCACGCCGGCGGCCAAGATGATCCGCATTCGCATAATCGCCCTCCTGGAGCTCCCGCGCCCCGCCCGGTGCAGGGCGACAGGACGCGAGCATACGCCCGTTTCGAAGGCGCGCTCGACGAGTTCCCGTCAGGCCCCGTCGCGCGCGAGCGCGAACAGCCGCCACTCGCCGGGGACGCCGCGGAGCTGATGCGGCCCGCGGTCCTCAAAGCCGAGCTCCGAGCCGACCACCAGGTCCTTGACCGTGCTCGATACGAGCACCTCGTCGCCCCGAGCTGTCGCGCACACGCGGGCACCGATGTGCACGGCGATCCCACCGACGTCGTCGTCGATGAACTCGCATTCACCGGTGTGGAGGCCACAGCGGACCGACAGGTCGAGCGGCTTCACGCACTCGACGATCTCACGGGCGCAGCGGACCGCGCGGGCCGGCCCGTCGAACGTCACGAGAAAGCCGTCGCCGACGGTCTTGATCACTCTGCCGCGGTAACGATCGATCCGCTCCTCGATGAGCTCGTTGTGCCGGTCGAGCAGCTTGCGCCAGGCTCTGTCGCCCACCTCCGCCGCGCGATCGGTCGAGCGGACGATGTCCGTGAACATGACCGTCGCCAGCACCCGTTCCGGGGTCCGCTGACTCCTGCGTCCCGTGAGGAACTCCTCGATCACGTCCATCTCCGGGTCGTCAAAACTGGGCCAGTCATAGCTGTCCGAACCCGGCGCCCCGACGAACCGAGCGCCGGGGATCATCGCAGCGGCCTCCCGTCCCGCCTGCAGCGACGCGAGTGGGTTGTCGTGCTGCTGCAGGACGAGCGTCGGAACCCGGATCGCCGGCAGCACACCGCTCAGATCGGCACTGAAGTTGAGCTCGATCAGCTTCCGCGCCATCGACGGGCTGACGCACGCGCGCTCGAAGCGCGTCCACCACTCGACGAAGCTCGGATCATCCGCTCGGCTCGGGGCGAACAGCGACACGAACCGTCCCTCGCCCCAATGGTTCTCAACGAGCTCGAGCATCATCTGTCGCTGCGCGTTGTCGGTCACGATCCCACCGGTCACCGTCACGTTGACCAGAACCAGCGCCGAGACGCGATCCGGACGGCTCGCGGCATACATCGCCCCGGCGCCCGCGTCCCCGGCGGCGATCAGCGCAACCCGTTCGCCCCCGGCCGCCTCGATCACGGCCTCGAGGTCGTCCACCTGCTGCTCGAGCGTCAGCGCACGGTCGGCCGCATCCGAGAGGCCGGTGCCGCGGCGGTCGAACCGGATCAGCCGGCAGAAGGACGCATACCGCTGGATCGTGCGGGCCAGGTTTGGGTCGTCCCACTGGAGGTCGAGATGCGACGCCGGGCCGCCGATGAAGACGACGTCGGGCGGTCCCTCGCCCAGTACCTGGTACGCGATCCGAGCATCATCTCCGCTCCGCGCGTACCGGGTCGGGGGGACCAGCGGCATCCGTGGCTCAGCGTCCCGGCGCTGGCACCTGCGCCAGGATCCTCCCGGCGTATCGTCCGAGGTCGGCCGGAAGGCCGTCGCGGGCGAACCAGCCGGCTGCGGCGAGTTCCCCCCGGTCAATCGTCAGCTCGCGCTCGGGCGACTGCGCCTGGAAGCAGTGGACGAGGTCCCGGCGGTGGTCGACGATCACCGTCACGGTCCCGAGTGGACGCCACTCGTCGATCGACACCCCGAGCTCCTCGGTCATCTCGCGGCGGGCGGCGGTGACCGGCGCCTCGCCGCGCTTGATCGCGCCGCCGGGCAGGTCCCACGCGCGAGGGCCGTACGTGTGGCGGACGAGCAGCACCTCGTTGCCGTCGGTCAGGACGCATTTGACGCCGCTGAGGTTGGGGCGGCGGATGAACCAATACGTGCGCAACACCGCGTACGCGACGCGGTAGCCGATTCGCTGAATCGGGACGGGAAGCCGCACAGGACCAGCCTACGGGTTCGTGTCCCGGCACGATCAGGACTTCGTCTACCATTGCCCGAAGCCGCGCATCTGCGCGTCGTTTTTTGTTGCCATGAAGACCTACACCGCAACCGCCGCCGATCGCGAACGAAGCTGGCTGATCGTCGACGCCTCCGGGCAGACGCTCGGCAGGCTCGCGACCCAGATCGCCGACGCGCTGCGGGGCAAGCGCAAGCCGACGTACACCCCGCACGTCGACACCGGCGACTTCGTGATCGTCGTCAACGCCGAGAAGATCTCGGTGACCGGAAACAAGCGCCAGGACAAGCGTTACTACCGTCACTCGGGGTACCCGGGCGGCCTCAAGTCGCGCAGCCTCAACGACATGCTCGAGCGGCGCCCCGAGGAGGTCATCCGCCTCGCCGTCAAGGGCATGCTCCCCCGCAACCGCCTTGCCCGCAAACAGCTGACGAAGCTCAAGGTCTACGCCGGCCCGGAACACCCGCACGCAGCACAGCAGCCGACACCGATGGAGTTGAAGATTTGAGTACAGACGAGCCCAAGACGAACCCTGACGACGCGGCTAAGTCGACAGACAAGCCCAAGCCGAACCCTGACGACGTGGCTGCGACGCCTTCCGACGAGAAGGCACCTCAGGACGAAGCGACGCGAGCAGCCACGTCGCCAGGGTCCGACGTGGACTCGCCCGCCGGGGCGGAAGAGCAGCAGCCCGAAGCGGCCGCTGAGCCCGCTGAGTCCGCTGAGGCTGCTGCTCCCGCTGAGGCTGCTGCTCCCGAAGCCGAAGCTCCGTCCGAGCCCGCTCCCGCTGCTGAGGCTGAGCCGCCCCCGGAGCCGGCCGAGGCTCCCGCCGCCGAGCCGGAACCGATCGCGGCCGAGCCCCAGGCCGAGCAGCCCACTGCTGAATCCGCTGGCACCGACGAAACGCCGGATGCAACAGGTGACGCAGCCACTCGCGAACCTTCACCCCAAGCAGCCGAGCCGGCCTCAACCGAGCAAGTGGCTGCGGCAGCTGAGGCATCCGGCGACGCCCCCGCGCCCCAAGAAGAAGAGGAAGAGTTTGAGCCCGCCCCGAGGGTCAAGCCCGAGATCCCCGGAGCGGACCTGGAGCCCGTGTTCCTCGCCGAGGAGGACCAGTATCTCGACGCCGAGGCGCAGGCGGCGGCCGAGGCCGAGGCCGAGGCTGAGGCCGAGCGCCAGCGTGCGATGGCCGAGGACGAGGCGTCGATGCCGATCGCCGACGCCGCGATCGATCTCGCGGCGGGCGCGCGCTACACCGCCACCGGTAAGCGCAAGACGGCGGTCGCGCGGGTGATCATCCGCCCCGGCAAGGGCACCTACCTGATCAACAACAAGCCGCTCGACGAGTTCTTCCCGCGCGACACGCTGCAGCGGATGATCCGCCAGCCGCTTGAGACGGTCGGGTACGAGTCACGGATGGACGTGGTCGCGCGGATGCACGGCGGCGGCGTCGCGTCGCAGGCCGGCGCGCTCCGGCACGGCATCTCCAGGGCGCTGATCGAGGCCGACCCGAACCTCCGCTCGGAGCTGAAGCGCCGGGGCTTCCTGACGCGCGACCCACGGGTCAAGGAGCGCAAGAAGGCCGGACTGAAGAAGGCCCGGAAGCGGCCGCAGTTCTCGAAGCGCTGACCGTCTGTCGTCCGGATGGCTCGACAGCTCTTCGGCACGGATGGCATCCGTGGCCGCGCCGGTGACTTTCTGACAGCTGAGCTCGCGCTCAAGCTCGCGCGGGCCGCGATGCAGGGGATCGCGGCCCAGCGGCCGCAGGTCGTGATCGTCCGCGACACGCGCGAGTCGGGCGAGATGCTCGAGTCGGCGATCGCGGCCGGTGTCACCGCGGGCGGCGGCGACGCGCTGCTGGCCGGCGTGCTGCCGACCCCCGCCGCGCCGCTGCTGGTCACCCGCCACGGGCTCGATCTCGCGGCGGTGATCTCCGCATCGCACAACCCCTATGAGGACAACGGCATCAAGCTGTTCGCGGCGGACGGCTTCAAGCTCGACGATGACACCGAGGGCGAGATCGAGGCTCGGCTCGAGCAGCCCCCGCGCGCGCCCGACCGGATCGGACGGGTCAGGCGCTTCCACGGCGCGCTCGAGGACTACCTGCGCGAGCTGCATACGCGGTTCTCGGAGCTCGACCTGAGCGGCACCTCGGTGCTGCTCGATTGCGCGAACGGCGCGACCTTCAGGGCCGCTCCGGAGATCTTCCGCCGGCTCGGCGCGGCCGTCGATGTGATCGCGGACCAGCCCGACGGCCGCAACATCAACCTCGGCTGCGGGTCGACCCACCTCGACGGGATCGTCGCCAAGATGGCGACCGGCGGCTACGACATCGGCTTCGCGTTCGACGGCGACGGCGATCGCGTGCTCGCGATCGACCGCGAGGGCGCCGTCGTCGACGGGGACGAGCTGGTCGCGCTCGCGGCGATTCACCTGCGTGAACGGGGGCGGCTCCCGGGCGACGGGGTCGCCGTCACGGTGATGACCAACTACGGCTTCCACACCGCGATGGCGGACCACGGCATCGCGGTTGCGACGACAGCCGTCGGCGACCGCTACGTGCTGGACGAGCTTCGCAGGCGCGGATGGGCGCTCGGAGGGGAGCAGTCCGGACACGTGATCGAGCTCGGATTCGCCCCATCCGGCGACGGGATCGCGAGCGCGTTGCTCGTCCTCGAGGCGCTGAACGGCTCGGGGCTCCATCAGCGCCACGCGATGGACAAGCTCCCTCAGCGACTCGTCAACGTCCGCGCCGAGAGCCGTGCCGCGCTGACCGCGGCGCTGGAGGGCGCCGAGGTGAAGGGAGCGATCGAGCACGCGCAGGGCAAGCTCGAGGGGCGTGGCCGCGTGCTCGTCCGGGCCTCCGGCACCGAGCCGCTGATCCGGGTGATGGTGGAGGCGCCGAGCGAGCAGGAGACCGACGAGGTCTGCACGACGCTCACCCGAGTGGTCGAAGCCGCGCTCGCCGGCTAGCGATCCGTTCTGCCTATTTCCCCTCGGCCGCAAAGAACTGGCAGCGGACGGTGGCTCGAGCCTCGACCTTGGAGCCGAGCAACGCCAGATACCAGGGCCTGGCGACCGCGACCGCGATCCGGATCTTCTTGAAGGGGCTGAAATCGTTGATCGGCAGCCACCAGCCATCGGCCGGCGGGAACAGGTTGCGGAAGCCGACGGTGACGTTCGTGATCCGGTAGCCCTGCTTGGTACACCCGACGCTCACCTCTCCAAGCGGGTAGACGGGGCGGTCGGGCGGGGAAACGGCCCCGCGTGCCGCGAACACCGGGAAAACCACGCGCCGACCGGCGCCATCCGGACTCTGGGTGAGCACATCCTGCCAGCGGAGCGAGTTGCTCGTTTCGGCGTCACCGAGCTTCAGCGACTCCACGAATTTGCCCACCGTCGGTAGGCGGGCGCCCTTGGCGAACACCGTGCCCGTGGCACCCTCGACCGGCTCCTGCTCGACATACGGGTCCTGCCCGCCGCTGCCGCAGGGGGTCGTCGCGTCCACCAGGTTCTTATAGCCCGCCGGATCGATTTGCTCGAGCTGTGCAAGCGAGAACATCCGCCAGTTGGGCACGCGCCGGGCGAGCAGCCACCGGAGCGAGCAGGCGACGTTCAGCTGGCCGTACGAGACCTTGTTGCGCAGGCCGAGGGTCAGCCGAGCTCCCTGCTCGAGCGCCCGCGCGAACGCCGGCGAGATCAGCAGGGCAGCAAGCGCCGCCGCCACCATCAGCGCCGGTGCCGTTCGTCGTCCTAGATGTGCCTTGCCCACGAGGTCGCCCCTCTCACGGAGCCCCCTCGGGTCCGGTTCTCGACACGATAACCCGCGAGGGGGCCGATTAGATGCGCGAACGTCGAGAAGCCTGTGGTAGGTTCGCCGCGATGTCTGCGCGTGGCCTGCCGCCCGGTCCGCGTCGTCTGAGGACGCCGATCGACGTGGTCCACTTCGTGCTTGATCCGATCGGCAACGTGCGCTCGTTCGCGCGGCGGTACGGGCCCGTCTCGCGCGCGTGGTTCCCCGGTTTCGGGCTGATGATCTACGTCAACGAGCCGGAGCTGATCAAGGAGGTGTTCGCGGGCGACCCGACGGTGCTCCACGCGGGCGAGGCGACCGCCACGGTGCTCGGCCCAGCGGTCGGCCCCAACTCGCTGCTGACACTCGACGAGCAGCCGCACATGCGCCAGCGCAAGCTGCTGCTGCCGCCATTCCACGGCGAGAAGCTGCACCGGTTCGAGACAACGACCCGCGAGATCACCGATCGCGACATCGACTCGTGGCCCGTCGGCGAGCCGTTCTCGCTGCGCCGGCACACGCAGCGGATCACGCTGGACGTGATCCTTCGCGCCGTGTTCGGCGTCCGCAGCCGGCACCGGTTCGAGCGCGCGCGGACGCTGGTCGACGAGTTCGCCCGCCGCGCGAACCTGATCGTGATGTTCCCCGCGCTCCGGCGGAACCTCGGGCGCCGGAGCCCGTGGGAGCAGTTCAAAGGAGCCCGAGCGCAACTGGACGAGTTCCTCTACCGGGAGATCGCCGATCGCCGCGAGGTGCCGGACCTGGCCGAGCGGGACGACGTGCTGTCGCTGCTGCTGCAGGCGAGCGACGAGCAGGGTCGGCCGATGAGCGATCAGGAGCTGCGAGACGAGCTCGTGACCGTAATCGGCGCCGGGCACGAGACCACCGCGACCGGCCTCGCGTGGGCATTCGAGCGGTTGCTGCGCAACGAGCCCGTCCTCGAGCGGCTCCGGAGCTCGCTCCCCGACGGCGACGCGTACCTGGACGCCACGATCAAGGAGACGCTGCGGGCGCGGCCCGTGATTCTCGACGTCGCCCGCAGGCTGACGCGGGAGATCGAGCTGGGGGGCTACCGGATCCCGGCCGGCGCGCTGGTCGTGCCGAGCATCGCCGCGACCCACTACCGCGAGGACCTCTATCCGAGCCCCGATGAGTTCCGCCCGGAGCGGTTCCTCGAGAAGCCTCCCGACGGCTACACGTGGCTCCCGTTCGGCGGCGGCGTGCGTCGGTGCATCGGGGCCTCCTTCGCCCAGTTCGAGATGCGAGTGATCATGCGCGCGATCCTCGAACGGACCGACCTGCGAGCAGCCCGGCCGGCGCCGGAACGCGCCCGCCTGCGGAACATCACGGTCGCGCCGTCTCGCGGATGCCGGGTCGTGCTCGTGCGCCCGCCGGCATCGCCGCGCGAGCGGGTCAGCGAAGCCGCTGGCTCTTCGGCTGACCCGAGTTCGTCCAGGACAGCGTCAGCCCGCTGAATCGCAGCGAGGAGCCGATCGCTCCGGTATCGAGCAGTTCTTGAGTGACTGCCAGCCGGCCGGTACCGCCGCGGAGCAGGATCGCCTTGAGCTGGCTCACGCCAGCCGAAATCGTCGGCTGCACCCAGGCCACCGCTCCGGATGCGGAGACGGCGAGCGCGCTCGCGCCGTAGACCGGCGCCTCCGCCCACCCGCGGGCACGAGCGTTGACGGCTCGGACCGACACGTGGATCGAGGCTCCACAGTTGGGGTTGCTCGGGTCGTACTTGGCACAAGCGGCCGCATCGGCGTAGCCGCTCGCGAGCACGGCGCCCACATAGGTGCCGCTTACCTTGAGCTTCAACACCGCGAAATTCCCCGGGTATTCGCCGTCGCCGGTCGAGCTCGTGCCGATTGCGATCGGCTTGCCCGCCGGCCGCAGACACGCGTAGTAGACCGTGTCCACGTCGCCGTAGTTGTCGTAGCCGCGGAGCTGCTTGGCGTACACGATCACCTTCGGGGTGACCCGGGTCGCGTGGGAGCGGTGCGCGTTACACGCGCCGACCGGGCGCGCGAGCGCCGGCGTCGCGGCCAGCGCGAGGATCGCGCCCATCGCCACCAGGAGCTTCACGGCGAGAACCCGCATCAGCGCACCGCATGCCCCGGCTCGGCCTCGACGACCCGAGCCGGCTCGGCCTCGCGCTTGCCCTTGAGGCGCAGATGTGTGGGTGTCGCCGTGACCGAGCCGGCGGATAGTCGTCCGAACAGCCGCTCGGACATCACGATCTGTCCAGGCTTCGCGGACGACTGGAGCCGAGAGGCGGTGTTGACTACGTCGCCCAGGGCGGTGAAGTCCTTGACTTCCCCCGAGCCGACGTTGCCGACGAACGCCTCGCCCGCGTCGAGGCCAATCCCGAGCGGCAGCCACGGCTCGCGGTCCGACCCGGATCCGACCGCCTCGAGCAGCTCACGGGCGTCGCGCACGAGTTCGTCCTCCCAGTGGTTGGAGAGCAGCTGGGGGATGTAGAGGGCCATCACCTCGTCTCCGACGAGCTTGTCGATCACCGCCGAGCGGCCGAGGATGCCGCTGGCGCACGCGTAGAAGCGGTTGAGCAGATCGGCGACCTGCTGTGGGGGGAGCGCTTCCGCGAGCGAGGTGAAGCCCCGGACATCCGCGAACAGCACCCCGATCTCCATCTCGACGCCGCCCATCGGGGCCTTCTCGAAGCAGGTGTTGCAGAGGCCAGGGTTCTTCCTCGAGGGCCCGAACCCGACGCGTCGCATGATCTTCCCCCCGATCCCCCCGTAGGGCGCGTTGCACAGCCGGCACCGCGGATCGCTCGGCAGGTGGCGCATCAGCCGCAGGAACATTCGCGGCATGTGGTTGTCCATCAACTCAAAGAAGTTGACGTCGTCGGGGGCGCCCCGGAGCTCGCGCGTCTGTGTCCCCATGGTCCGTCCTATTTCACACCCTCTGGGCGCGGACCGCCAGTCGAGCGCCGCGATCGGCTCTAACATCCCTTTTTCGTTCTCCGGCGAGTCTGATCGGAGAACGCGGGCCGCCGGTGCGGCTCGACGCTGAAACCGACCTGCTGGAGAAGACAAAGCGCATGTGCGGAATCGTCGGCTACGTCGGTCCGAGGGACGTTCGTCCCCTGCTGCTCGCGGGGCTCGAGAAGCTCGAATATCGCGGCTACGACAGCGCCGGGATTTCGGTCCTGGACGGCGACCGGATCGACGCGGTCCGCTCGGTCGGCAACCTCGAGAAGCTGCGCGAGGCGATCGGCCGTAACGGGTCCCCGCAGCCGTCGCTCAACGGTCACGGACCCGGCACCGGCATCGGTCACACTCGCTGGGCGACCCACGGACGGGTCAGCGAGGAGAACGCGCACCCCCATTTCGACACGACCGACCGCGTCCACGTGGTCGTCAACGGGATCGTCGAGAACTACGTCGCGCTCAAATTCCAGCTGATCGAGGAGGGGGCCGAGTTCACCTCCGAGACCGATGCCGAGGTGATCGCCCACCTGATCGCCAAGCACAATCAGGGCGACCTGGTCGAAGCTGTCCGCAGCGCGTATCAGGAGCTGCGGGGCCACTATGCGTTCGTGGCGATGAGCGCCGATCAGCCCGGCGTCCTGGTCGGGGCCCGCAAGGAGTGCCCGCTGATCGTCGGGCGCGGCGACGGCGAGCAGTTCCTCGCCTCGGCGATCCCGGCGTTCCTGCGCGACACCCGGCGAGTCCAGTACATCAACGACGACGAGTTCGTCGTGCTGACGCCCGACGGCGTCGAGTTCGTCTCCGCCGGCGGTGAGCCGCTGGAGCGCGAGGTGGTCGAGATCGACTGGGACGCCGAGACCGCCGAGAAGCAGGGGTTCGAGACGTTCATGCTCAAGGAGATCCACGAGCAGGCCGACGCGGTCGCCGAGACGATCGGCGAGCGGGCCGCGCGCGGGATCGGCATCGACCTCGGCGACCTGGGGGCGGTCGACGACGAGTTGCTGAGGACCGCCCGGCGGATCGTGATCGTCGCGTGCGGCACCTCGTTCCACGCCGGGCTGATCGGTCGCTACGCGATCGAGGAATGGTCGCGGGTGCCGGTGGAGGTGGAGATCGCCTCGGAGTACCGCTACCGCAATCCGGTGGTCGGCCCGGGGGATCTCGTGATCGGGATCTCGCAGTCGGGCGAGACGGCGGACACGCTGGCGGCGATGCGGACGGCGCGCGGGCGCGGCGCGAGCGCCCTGGCGCTGACCAACATCATGGGGTCGCAGATCACCCGCGAGGCCGACGGGGTTCTGTATACGCGCGCCGGGCTGGAGATCGGGGTAGCGGCGACGAAGACGTTCACCACCCAGGTGACGGCGCTGTACCTGCTCGCGCTGAGGCTGGCGGAACTGCGCGGGACGATGGAGCGGCCCGAGCTGAAGGCGGCGATCTCGGAGCTGAAGCGGCTTCCGCACCGGATCGCCGAACTGTTCGAGCGCGACCTCGATGACGTGAAGCGGATCGCACACGACCGCGCCGACGCCGAGTTCTTCCTGTACATCGGGCGACACGCCGGGGTCCCGGCTGCGCAGGAGGGCGCGCTCAAGCTCAAGGAGATCTCCTATATCGCCACCGATGCATACGCCGCGGGCGAGATGAAGCACGGCCCGATCGCTCTGCTCGACGCCTCGACGCCGGTCGTCGCGGTCGCCACCGACTCGCCGGTGCTCGACAAGGTGACCTCGAACATGCAGGAGGTCAAGGCGCGGGGAGCGACCGTGATCGCGGTCGCCAGCGAGGGCAACGAGACGATCGCGACCCACGCCGACGAGGTGATCCGGGTGCCGCAGACCCACTGGCTGCTGGCGCCGCTGCTCGCGGTGATCCCGCTGCAGCTGCTCGCGTACCACATCGCCCGCGAGCGGGGCCTGAACGTCGACCAGCCGCGGAACCTCGCGAAGACGGTGACCGTCGAGTGACGGATGTCGGAATCGACCTGCTCGAGATCGAGCGGCTCGAGCGGGCGCTCGAACGCCGGCCGCGGCTCGCCGAGCGCTTGTTCACGGAGGCGGAGCGGGCCTACGCGGCAGGAAGGGCGCGGCCCGGACAGCATCTGGCCGCCCGGTTCTGCGCCAAGGAAGCCGTGGCCAAGGCGCTCCGGATGGAGGCGTGGAGCTTCCGCGACGTCGAGGTGCTCGGCGGCGACGGGCCGCCGGAGGTACGGCTCTCCGGTGCCATAGCGGACCGCGCGTCGGCGCTCGGCCTCGAGGTGCGAGTGTCGCTGACACACACCCGGCGGGAGGCCGCAGCGGTTGCGATCACCCGGCCGTCAGCGGCTGCTCGAGCGCCGAGCTGACCAGCTCGGTGTCGAGATACTCGTCGAGCTCGCGGATTTTTCCGTCGCTCATCCGGCAGACGTAGCAGTACCGCTGGTTGTACGGCTTGCCGGACTTGGTCGTGACCTCGCCCTGGCACGTGACGACGACGTGGTCCCCGTCGGCGAGGATCAGGCTGGCCCTGTTCCGGTACGCGGTGGCGAACTGCGAGAACAGCGGCCGCATCAGCTCGGCGATCACGGTCGGCTTGGTCTCGTAGGTTCCCGACCACTCGCCGCTGCCCATCACCGTCCAGCGGATGTCGTCGCCGAGCAGGTCCATGAACGGCTGGCCGTTCCCGTCCGCGAGCTCCGCGAACACCTCCTCGACGAGCCGCTTGTTCTCCGCCGCGCCCACTGCAGCGAGCCTATCCGACCGCGTACGCTCAGTCCGATGACGCTTCCAGACTGGCTCGATCCGCTCCCCGACGCCGAGCAGCAGCGGGCCACCGATCGGTGGGCAATCGACGAGCTCGGAATCCCCGGGCTGGAGCTGATGGAGCGCGCAGGCGCCGGCCTCGCCGAGGTCGTGCAGCGCCGCGCTCCGGTCGGCGAGATCGTGATCGTCTGCGGCAAGGGCAACAACGGCGGCGACGGCCTCGTCTGCGCCCGCTTGCTGCGCCGGCTGGGGCGCGCCGCGCGCGTGCTGCTGATCGGCTCGGGCGACGAGCTTCAGGGCGATGCGCGGGCCAACTACGAGCGGCTCGAGGGCGATCCGCCGGAGCAGTTCGACACGATCGCGCTCGCCGGAGCGGCTGCGATCGTCGACGCGATCCTCGGGACCGGGTTCAGCGGTGAGGCGCACGGTCCCGCGGCCGCGGCGATCGAGGCGATCAACGCATCCGGCGCCCGTGTCGTGGTCGCCTGCGACGTCCCGAGCGGCGTCGACAGCTCCACCGGCGAGGTCCACGGAGCGGCCGTCCGCGCGGACGCGACTGTCACCTTCCACGCGGGCAAGCCCGGGCTGTGGATCGCGCCGGGCAAGGGCTACGCCGGCGACGTCGATGTCGTCGACATCGGGATCCCGCCGGGCGGCCCGGCCGACCCTGCGATCGGGCTGATCACCGCCCGGGCGGCCCGCGACGTGCCGAGGCGGGGGAGGGAGTCGACCAAGTTCGCCGCCGGCAGCGTGCTCGTCTGCGGCGGCTCGCTCGGTTTGACGGGGGCTCCGAGCATGGCGTCCGAGGCGGCGATGCGCGCCGGCGCGGGCTACGTCACCGCGTTCGTGCCGGCGTCGCTGAACCTGATCTTCGAGACGCGCCTGCTCGAGCCGATGACGGTGCCGCTGCCGGACGACGGCGGATCGCTGACGCCCGCTGGAGCCGACGCGGTGCTCGAGCACGTGGAGCGCTCGGATGCGCTCGTGCTGGGCCCCGGCATCGGGCGGACCGACGGCGCCTTCGAGCTCGCCCGCCGGCTCGCGCACGACGTGACGATCCCGCTGCTGCTCGACGCCGACGGACTCAACGCGCACGCGGGCCGGTTGGCGTCGCTGGCCGAGCGGAGCGCTCCGGCGGTGCTGACGCCGCATGCGGGCGAGCTCGCCCGGCTGCTCGAGTCCGAGAGCGCGGCGATCGAGGCGCACCGGCTCCGCTCGGTGCGCGCGGCGGCGGAGACGGCGCAGACGATCGTCGTGCTCAAGGGAGATGACACGCTGGTCGCGCATCCCGACGGCCGCGTCGGCGTGAGCCGGGGCGGCGCGCCGGCGCTAGCCACGGCGGGAAGCGGCGACGTCCTGTCGGGCGTCACCGGGGCATACCTGGCAAAGCACATGGACCCGTTCGAGGCTGCCTGCGCGGCCGTGCTCGTGCACGCCGAGGCCGGCCGGATCGCGGCGCAGCGAGTCGGGCCCGAGGGCGTGATCGCGGGGGACGTCATCGAGGCGCTGCCGCAGGCGCTGACAGCGGCGCTTCGCTGACGATGGCGCGCCGGGCGCTGGCCGAGGTGAACGTTGCCGCGATCGAGCGGAACGTATCGCGGCTATGCGGGGTGCTCTCCGAAGGGACGCAGATGTGCGCGGTCGTGAAGGCAGACGGCTACGGGCACGGGGCGCTCGCGGCCGCCGAAGCCGCGCTGCGGGGCGGCGCGAGCCGGCTCGCGGTCGCAACCGCGCAGGAGGCGCTCGAGCTCGAGTCGTTCGAGGTCCCGATCCTCGTGATGGGGGCGCTCACCGTCGAGGAACGCGCGCTCCTGCCGGCGCAGGCCGAGGTTGTCGCGTGGAGCGAAGAGTTCGTCGCGCAGCTCGGCGACCGGCCCGCGAAGGTCCACGTCAAGCTCGACACGGGGATGGGCCGGCTCGGAACGCGCGAGCTCGACCAGGCGCTCGAGGTGGCCGAGCTGGTCGAAGCCGCGCCCGCGCTCGAGCTGGTGGGCGCGATGACGCACTTCGCGACCGCCGACGAGGATCCCGAGTTTCTCGCCACCCAGCTGGCCGCGTTCACGCCGTTCGTCGAGCGGTTGAGAGACCGCCGGCCGGGGCTGATCGCGCACGCGGCCAACAGCGCCGCCACGCTCACCGCCCGCGAGAGCCACTACGACATGGTCCGCTGCGGGATCGCGATCTACGGGTGCGATCCGATGAACCGCGACCCGGCGGCATGGGGGCTCGAGCCCGCGCTGGCGCTGCACTCGTACGTCGCCGCCGTGAAACCGGCGCGAGCGGGCGACAGCGCCGGCTACGGCCGGCGGTTCGTCGCGGACCGAGACACGCAGATCGCGACGGTCCCGATCGGCTACGGGGACGGCGTCCAGCGGGCACTCAGCGACAACTGCGAGGTACTGATCCGAGGCCGACGCCTCCCGCTCGTCGGCGCGGTCAGCATGGACAACATCACCGTCGACCTCGGCCCGGAGACGGACGTGCAGGTGGGGGACAGAGCGACGATCGTCGGCGTCGACGGAGACGAGCGCCAGACCGCGGAGGACCTCGCGAGGCGGATCGGCACGATCAGCTACGAGATCGTGTGCGGGGTCTCGACGCGGGTGCCGCGCGCTTACCGCCGTGACGAGGCGCCGTGCGGATGACGGACCCGCTGGACGCGCTCGCAGACCTCGACTGCCCCGCCTGGCTCGTTGGCGGCACCGTCCGCGACCGCCTGCTCGGACGCCCGACCTCCGACTACGACATCGCGCTTGACGGGGATCCCGGCGAGACGGCTCGATCCTTGGCCCGCCGGGTCGGGGGGCATCCGTTCGAGCTCTCCGAGCGATTCGGCGTCTGGCGGGTCGTCGCGCGCGACCGCTCCTGGCAGCTCGACCTGCTGCCGCTCACGGGCCGCTCGATCGAGGACGACCTCGCCAACCGTGACCTGACGGTCAACGCGATCGCGCAGCCGCTCGCCGACGGAGAGCCCGTCGATCCGTTCGGCGGCCTCCGCGATCTGCGGGAGCGGACGCTGCGGATGGTGTCCGCAGGAGCGTTCGGGAGCGATCCGCTCCGCGTGTTGCGGCTCGCACGGCTTGCGTGTGAGCTCGACTTCGTGGTCGAGCCCCAGACCGCCGCGACCGCGGCGGCCAGCGCGCCGGGGTTGGGCGACGTCGCGCCTGAGCGGGTGTTCGGGGAGCTGAAGCGGCTGATCGCCTCCGACGGGGCGGTGCGCGGCATCCGGCTGCTCGAGGAGCTCGGAATCGCTCAGGTCGTGCTGCCCGAGCTGTGCGAGCTGCACGGGATCGAGCAGAACCGGTTTCACCATCTCGACGTCCACGCTCACACGCTCGAGGTACTGGCCGCGACGATCGCGCTCGAGCGCGACCCGCAGGCGATGCTCGGCGAGCACGCCGCGGCCGTCGACGACTACATGCGCCGTCCGCTCGCCAACGAGTTGACGCGGTGGCAGGCGCTGCGTTTCGGGTCGCTGCTGCATGACATCGCCAAGCCGCAGACCCAGGGGGTAACCCCAGAGGGGCGGGTCACGTTCTTCGGGCACGACGCGGCCGGCGGCGAGACCTCGCGGGAGCTCCTACGGCGCCTTCGGGCCTCGGAGCGACTGATCGAGTACGTCGCGGCGCTCGCCCGCCATCATCTGCGTCTCGGCTTCCTCGTGCACGAGATGCCGCTGTCCCGGCGCGCCGTCTACCGCTACCTGCGGGCCTGCGAGCCGGTGCCCGTCGACGTCACCGTGCTGAGCGTCGCCGACCGGCTCGCCACCCGCGGCGACCGCTCCGAGGAGGCGATCGCCAGGCACCTCGAGCTCGCGGAGCAGATGCTCGGCGAGGCGCTCCGTTTCGAGGCCGACCCGCCGCGCCCGCCGATCCGGGGCGACGAGCTGGCCCGCGAGCTGGGGCTGCGTCCGGGACCCGAGCTCGGCAAGATCCTCGCCGAGCTCGAGGAGGCGAGCTTCGCGGAGGAGGCCGTCACCCGAGAGGACGCGATCGAGCTCGCCCGCGAACTGCTGAGGGACGGATCGATAGGCTCCCCGCGGTGAACGAGCAGGACTGCATCTTCTGCAAGATCATCGCCGGCGAGCTGCCCGCACAGTTCGTCGACGAGGACGAGCGCACGGTCACGTTCATGGACATCAACCCGGCCACCCGAGGCCACATGCTGGTCGTTCCTCGCCGTCATTCGCGCGATCTGCTCGAGATCGAGCGCGAGGACCTCGAGGCTGTCGCGGTCGGAGCGCAACGGGCCGCCCGCCTGGCCAACGACCGTTTGGCCGCCGACGGCATCAACCTGCTCAATTCCCGCGGTCAGGCCGCGTGGCAGACCGTCTACCACTTTCACGTGCATGTGATCCCCCGCTACGAGGGCGATCCGCTGCGACTTCCTTGGACTCCAGCGCCCGGCAATCCGGACGAAATCGCAGCCGCGGCCGAGCAGCTTCGTGAAGGGCGACCTTGATACGGTTCCCGGCGTTGTCACGGGGTGCTCGGTAGCCATCCGAAGCGTCCGAAAGCAGTAGGAGAAGGGAAGTTCATGGCAACTGGCACCGTTAAGTGGTTCAGCGACGACAAGGGCTTCGGCTTCATCACGCCTGACGACGGCGGGCGCGATCTGTTCGTCCACTTCACTGGTATCGCCGGCGACGGCTACCGGTCTCTCGCCGAGGGGACAAAGGTCTCCTACGAGGCGGAAGAGGGCCCGAAGGGCCCGAAAGCCATCAGCGTAACCAAGCTCTAGCCCTCTCCGTCCTGCCCTCGGACGGCGGCCGTCATCGCAACTGCCGCCGGGATGTTGTGTTGAATGCTTCGCATGAGACGAAATTCCCGCACGCTTGCAGCCGTGGCCGTCGCGCTAGGAGCTGCGCTCGCGCCCGCGGCGGCTGAGGCGGCCACAATCGAGCTGGGCACGACCAAGAGCCCGCTGGTGGCGCCTGTCTGCCCGCCGAACGTGTCCTCCACCCAGTGCACGATCGTGCTGACGCGCGTGACCGCGCTCGAGACGCTCCGCGACGGTGTCTCGTACCCGACGAAGGTCACGAAGGCAGGCAGGATTGTCGCCTTCACTGTTGGCCTGTCGAAGCTCTCGACCAGCAAGTCAACACAGAAGACCTACATCCACTTCCTCGATCAAACCTACGGCGGGACCGCTCAGGTCGCCGTAACGGTGCTGCGGCCGGTCGGAAAGCACACCGACTGGCGCTGGCAGGTGATCGGGACGAGCAACGTCTTCCACGTGATCCCGTATCTGGGCTCGGTCGTGCAGCTCCCGCTCGAGACGAGCATCGAGGTCAAGCCCGGCGACGTGGTCGCATTGTCGACGCCGACGTGGGTGCCGATGTTGACGATCAACCAGGACAGCAAGAAGTTCGCGTACCGCCAGAGCCGCAGCGCGAACTGCAACAACCCGCCGTCCTCGAGCCAGGCGCAGATTACGGCCAACAGCATCGCCCGGTACTCGTGCAACTATCCCGGGACGCGGATGGAGTACACCGCGACCGAGGTCACGTACCCGAACGGGACGAACCCGGTTCAGTAGGGCTCATCGGGTCCGACCGCCCGCGCCAGGCGGGCCGTTCCCGGCTAGCGCGGCCGATCCCGGCTAGCAGGCGCCCGGGTTCTGCTGGCAGAACGCGGAGCTGAGCGACGCGCCGCCGCTGGCCGAGCCGGTGTTACCGCCGCCTGCGGCGGCTCCGCCCGACGGGGTCCCCGAGCCAGAGGAGCCGGACGAGCCGGACGAGCCAGAGCTGCCCGAGCTACCGGAGTTGCCCGAGCCCGAGGACCCGGACGAGCCGGAGGACCCGCTCGATCCGGACGAGCCCGAAGTCGACGCGGTTGACGTGGTCGCGGTCGTCGCGGTCGTCCCGGTGGCGGGCGTGTTGGCTGCTGACGCGCTGGCCGAGCTGCCGGTGGGGACGGTGAACGGCGGCGCGCCGGCGGTGTTCGCGGACGTGCTGGTACCGCTCCCGCAACCCGCGAGCGCGCCAACTGCGACTGCGCAGGCGCCTGAGCGACAGCAGCCTGTTACGGCGGTTCCGGATCACGCCGCGGAGTCTCAGCGCTCCAGCGGTTCCATCCGCCTGCCGCAGTGGGGGCAGTCGTTCAGGTCCTTCTGGCACAGCTGGTCGCACCAGTTGCAGAAACGCAGGTTCTCGACCGCCCAGGGGAGTTCCGAGGCGGTCGGGGCCAGCGGCAGCAGCTCCGCCACGACCTCGAGCTCCTCGCCGGTCGTCCGATCGAAGTAGAGCCGGTCTGGCTCCGCTTCGATGATGACTTCTCTGCCGGTGGAGGGCGTCCGCATCCGGTACTTCTGGCGCGTCCTCATCCATCGCCATGCTACCAGCGGCCCGGACGGATCCGCGGCGGGGCACCGCCGCCCCCGGCTCGGATAGAGTGCCGCGCGCATGTTGCTGAGAGGTCGTCGAAACCTCGTGGCGGTCATACCGGCAGCGTTGGTATTGCTCGTCGTGGGAGGGTGTGCGGTCAAGCACCCGACGGCGAACATGGTCCAGGGCAAGGTCCTGTTCGTCTCCAAGTGCGGCTCCTGCCACACGCTGAGCCACGCGGCAACCACCGGATCGGTTGGACCCAACCTCGATGACGCGTTCAGACAGGACCGCGCCGACGGGATCAAGAGCACCTCGATCCAGGGGCTCGTGAGCTACTGGATCCAGTTCCCGAACGCCAACCCGGACAGCGGGGCGGTGATGCCCCCGATGCTGCTCAAGGGCCAGAGCGCCGAGGATGTGGCCGCCTACGTCGGGCAGGTTGCGGCGAAGTCGGGCGTCGACACGGGCGCGCTGGCCACCGCGGTGCAGGCGACGGTCCCGAACACCGCCGCGGCTGGCAAGTCCGTGTTCACGGGCGTCGGTGGGTGTGGCTCCTGCCACACGCTCGCGGCGGCCGGCACCACCGGCACCGCGGGCCCGAACCTCGACAAGGACCTCAGGACCAACTGCGCCACCCCGCAGTCGAAGCAGATCCGCGGCGCGACGCTCGAGAAGTGCATCGAGACGGCGATCGTCAAGCCCTACGCGTACCTGCCGGCGGGCTTCGCCGCGGGCGTGATGCCCAACAACTTCTCGCAGACGCTGAGCAAGAGCCAGATCCAGGCGCTCGTCACGTTCCTGTCGAGCGCGACGAAGTAGGGACGGGGGCGGCGCGGGGTCGCTGGGCCGGCGCGGCTGGGACTCGCTCGGCTGGGCGCGGCTGCGACGACACACCTCCCCGAAGGCGGGCGCTCCGTCATCCGAGCCGCGGATATCGCGGCTGTGGTGACGCACGTCCGGGTCCGGGTGGGGGTGTGTCGTGTGGGCCGCGCCTCCCCGGGGCTCCCCCGCGGGCCGGGGCCGGGACGACACACCCCGCCTTGCCCTGGTACGTGCGTCGCGTGAGCGTCGGATATCGACGTGCGCTATGACGCACGTCCGGGTCGGAGAGGGGGTGTGTCGCGGGAGCGTCGCTTGGCGGCGCCGCGCGCGACCCGGGCCGCGCCGCCGCGCGGGACGCCCTACGACACCGCGCGCACGATCAGCACCACTGCCACGATCACCGCGATCACGACGATCAGCCAGACCAGCACCCGGAACGCGTCCGCTTCCTTACGGAATGGGTCGAACGGTTCCTGCGAGCTGCGGCGCAGCGGCACTAATGCCTCGAAGCCCGAGAACTAGAGGATGTAGACCGTCGTGTAGACGACGATCCACATCGCGTCGACGAAGTGCCAGTAGATCCCCGGCACTTCCATGCCCTCGTGGTGCTCGGGTGAGTAGTGGCCTCGGAATGAGCGGATCGTCACGATCGCGAGCGCGCACAGTCCGATGAACACGTGGGCGCCATGGAGGCCGGTCAGCGAGTAGAAGATCGTCCCCTGGGCCGAGTCCTGGGGTGCAAAGCCGATGTGGATGTACTCGTTGATCTGGATCGTCAGGAACGACAGCCCGAGCAGGAAGGTGGCGACCATCCCCGCCTTGAGACCGAACCGATTGCCCTTGCGGATCGAGTGAAGCGCCCAGTGGATCGTCAGTGACGAGGACACCAGGATCGCCGTGTTGACGCCCGCGACGGCGATCGGCAGCTTCGTTCCGGGCGCCGGCCACGGGTCGTGCGAGACCACGCGGATGAAGAAGTACGCCGTGAAGAACGCCCCGAAGATCATCACCTCGGAGATGATGAAAAGCAGCATCCCGAGGGTCGGCGCGTGCACGCGCGAGGACCGGTGCGCCTCGGGCGGCCCGTGCTGATCGTGGGCGACTGATGCTGCTTCCACGCTGCTCGCTCCTGTCAGCTGGCGCTCTTGGCCGTTTCGCGGTGGACCACGTGCTGGACCGGCTTGCCGGTCACCTTCCGGACGCGCTCGATCAGATCGGCGCGCATCCAGCCGGACTTCGTGTCCTCGAACGTCGAAACGACGATGTCGTTGACCCGGAAGTACTGAAGTGCGTTGGTGATTGCCGTGAACGGGTCCGGATCGCCAATCATCCCGGCGGCGTTCAGTCCGGCCCCGTGGAGCCGCCCCAGGACCAGCTTCAGGCGCGTCCTCGCGCGGCGTGCGGCATGACCGTGGCCGCCCTCCTGGGGGATCACGACGATGAACAGGTGCTGGCGCGGATCGCGCTCGGCGCCCGCCTTCGCCTTCAGCGCCTCGAGCAGCTCGTCGCCCGACGCCGTCCGGTTGGCGACGGCGAGCGTGACGTGGAACGGGATGCCCTCGACATCGAGGTCGTTGACGATGTGCTCGACCGGCAGCCCGGTCGCGGCCCGCACCCGCTCGATCAGGTCGTGGCGCATCCAGCCCGAACGCGTCTCCGGATAGGTGGAGATCAAGATCTCGTCGGGGTGGTACTCGTGCACGGCGTCGATCGTCGCGCTGTAGGGGTCGGGGTCTCCGACCTCGCCGACCGCCTGGATCCCCTCCGAGTGCAGGAACTCGAGCGCCAGGTCGACCCGCGCCTGGGCGGCGTCGTGGACGGCGTCCGCGTAGATCACGAGTCCCGCCCGGGGCCGGTTCTGCGGCACGCACAGGACGAACCGCACATCGCCTTCGGCCGCCCGCTTCTGGACCGCTTCGACGAGCTCGCGCCCGCCAAGCGTCTCGTTGGCGACCACCAGGATGCTCTTCACTCTTGTCGCTCCTGGGTGGCGACCCCGGAGGACGATCCGGCGGTCACGGGCGGCGCCTCGGGGGCCTTGAAGATCCCGTGGACCGCGCCCGGGACACCGTACTCATATGGCCCACCGACGACGGTCGGGACGTGGTCGAAGTTGAACACCGGCGGCGGCGAGGAGACCTGCCACTCGAGCGTCATCCCGCGCCACGGGTTGGCGGCGGCGCGTGGGCCCCGGCGCCAGCTGACGACCATGTTGTAGAGGAAGACCAGCGTGCTCAGGCCGAGGATGAAGGCGCTGAACGAGATGAACAGGTTCCAGGCGGCGAACTTCTGCGCGTACTCCGCGACCCGCCGGGGCATCCCCTGGATCCCGATCAGGTGCATCGGGCCAAACGTCAGGTTGAAGAAGATGAACGTCAGCCAGAAGTGGAGCTTCCCGAGCCGGTCGTCGAACATTCGGCCGGTCATCTTCGGGAACCAGTAGTAGACGCCCGCGAAGATCGTGAACAGGGAGCCGCCGAACAGCACGTAGTGGATGTGGGCGACGATGAAGTACGTCTGGCTGACGTGGACGTCGAACGGGATCATCGCGAGCATCACGCCGCTGATCCCGCCGAGCGTGAACATCGTCAGGAAGCCGAGCGCGAACAGCATCGGCGTGTCGAGGTGAAGCACGCCTCGCCACAGCGTCGCGAGCCACGAGAAGATCTTGATTCCGGTCGGGATCGCGATGATCGCGGTCGTGATCATCATCGGAATCCGGATCCACGGGGACATCCCGGAGACGAACATGTGGTGCGCCCACACCGTGAAACCGAGGACGACGATCGCGAGCAGCGAGAACGCCATCATCCGATATCCGAAGATCGGTTTTCGCGACTTCGTCGCGATGATCTCGGAGATGATCCCGAACCCGGGCAACATCATGATGTAGACCGCTGGGTGGGAGTAGAACCAGAAGACGTGTTGGTACATCAGCACGTTGCCGTTCTTGCCCGCGCCGACGAACGCGTCGAAGAAGTGGAAGCCGAGCGCCCGATCGAGCAGCACGAAGAACTGCGATGAGGCGATGAACGGCGTCGCGATCACGACCAGCAGCGAGGTCGAGAAGTTCGCCCAGACGAGCAGCGGCATCCGGAAGAAGCTCATTCCGGGCGCACGCATGGTGATGATCGTCACCAGGAAGTTGAGCGCGGTGAAGATCGACGAGAAGCCGGCGAACTGCACCCCCACCGTGAAGAACATCTGCCCGAGCGGCATCGTCGTCGAGAGCGGCGCGTATGCGGTCCAGCCGGACGCAAACGAGCCGCCGGGCGCGAGGAAGCTCATCAGCATCAGCACGCCACCCATCGGCAGCAGCCAGTAGGACAGGGCGTTCAGTCGCGGGAATGCCATGTCCGGCGCGCCGATCATCAGCGGCAGCACGAAGTTCGCGAGGCCCGCGAACACCGGGATCACAAACAGGAAGATCAGGACCGTCGCGTGGACCGAGAAGACGCCGTTGTACTGCTCTGGCGTCAGGAACTGCATCCCCGGCTTGGCCAGCTGGACGCGGATCAGCATCGCCAGCAGCCCGCCCACGAACAGGAAGAAGAACGAGGTGACCGTGTACTGGATCCCGATCACCTTGTGGTCGGTGTTGACGCGGAAGTAGTCGCGCCAGGTGCGCGCGCCGTGCGACGAGTGGTCCTCCGGGCGGGTCGGGCGGCCGATCGCCCAGTACGCCCAGTAGTCGCAGCAGCCGATGCCGACGATGAAGAACAGCGGCACCACGATCAGCGCGACCGTCGTCACGGCGCTGCCGGACACGATCGGATGGATGTGCTGCAGCCACCGGATCAGCGCGGTGATCCCGAACGCGAATCCGAGTCCGAGGACCTCGAACAGCGCGGCGCGGTACCAGCCCGGAGCGCGGAGCTTGGGCGGGAGCGGAACGCGAGTGCGGGTGCGGACCGGTACGGCCTCGGAGACGGCTGTCGCCATCAGCTGATCACCTCCAGCGTGTCCATCTGCGGCTCCGGACCCACGCCCCTCACTTTGCCACGCCCGCGAGGTAGCTGACAAGAGACTGGATCTGCGTCGCTGTGAGCGACGAGCCGAAGGTCGGGGGCATCACGCCCTTGGTGTACCCGCTCGGGATGTAGGCGTACGGATTCACGATCGCGGTGTGGATGCACTGCGTAAGCGTTGCACCCCTGATCCGCTTTGACGCGGGCGTCGAGCAGTCGGTCCGAAGCCTGACATCGAGGTTCGGGCCGACCGTCCCGGACGCGCCGGCGTCCGCGAGCGTGTGGCATCCGCTGCAGCCCGAAGCGCCGGTGAACACCGCCTTCCCGGCGGCCGCGGCGCCGCCCGAGGAGGTCGTGGTCGAACTCGACGAGCTGGCGCTGGAAGAGCCGGCGGCCGCGCTCGCGACGCTCTTGGCCGAGCCGGGAACCCCTGGCTGAGCGGCTTTCGGGGCGGGCGTTCCGATCGGCGGCGGCGCGCCCGACTTCAGCGCGGCGAGGAAGTGCTGGAACACGACGGGCTCGACGACGTACACCGGCGCGCGCATCAGCCCGTGGCCGGCGCCGCACAGCTCGGTGCACTCCGCGGGGTACCTCCCGAGCCTGGTCGGGGTCACGCGGAGCGTGGTGGTGATCCCGGGAACCGCATCGAGCTTCTCGGAGAACTCCGGCACGAAGAAGCTGTGGATCACGTCGAGCGAGCGGAGCTTGAAGACGACGGGGCGGCCGAGTGGCAGGTACAGCGTCGGCGAGACCTTGTTCCCGGCCTCCGGATAGGAGAACTCGAACGCGAACTGGCGCTCGGTGACGTTGACGGTCATCGCGGTCGGCTTGTTGGCCTCGTTGGAGCGCAGCACCGTGTACGCGTAGGTGACGAGCCCGATGATCAGTACGGCCGGAAGCGCCGTCCAGACGACCTCGAGGCGGGTGTTGCCGTGGATCGGCGGCCCATCGACGCGGGTGTCGTTGGGCTTCAGCCGGTATTTCCAGACCGAGTACATCACGACCGTGATCACGAGCACGAAGATCGGGATGGTCGTGATCAGCAGCACGTCGTAGAGCGTGTGGACGTGCTGGGCCTGGGTGGAAGCCTTGGCCGGGAACCAGGGGACGATCAGCGCAAGCGGAATCAGGATCGCGCTCCCGATCACGATGATCACGACCATCTGCAGCACTGGCCGGTTACGCAATTTCGCCTATCCCTCGGTGCCCTCGCTGCACAGGAGCGGCATGCTATGCGTTCTGTGCGACGAATGGCGCGGCGGCCTCACCCCGGGCCGAGAGCGCCGACTACAGCCTGGTCACCGGCTGGTTTGCGCCGGCACTATGATTGCGTCAATTGTCGCAAGCGACCCCGGGGGGAAGCAGATGCAAGTAAGAGACGGCATGTCCGAGGTTGTGCTGACGGTGGGTCCCGGGCACTCGTTGAAGGATGCCGCGCAGCTGATGACCGAGCGACAGGTCGGCGCGGCGGTGGTGCTCGATCCGGAGGCGCCCGGACCGGGCGTGATCACCGAACGGGACATCCTCCGCTCGGTCGCCGCCGGCCAGGAGCCCGATCAGGAGCTCGTCGCCGGCCACCTGACCTCGAAGCTGACGTTCGCCTCCCCCGAGTGGTCGCTCGAGCAGGCCGCGGCCGCGATGGTGCGGGGCGGCTTTCGCCATCTCGTGGTCGTCGACGGCAGCGAGCTGGTGGGAATGCTGTCGATGCGCGACATCGTCCGCTGCTGGACGGCCGACGGGGCCACGAGCGAGGTCCCGGCCGCCACGGCCTAGCCAGACGCGCGGCCTCTAGCCCTGGTCGAGGTGGGTCTCCGCGTAGTCGGCCGCGAGTCGTTTCGGCGCTCGGCTCAGCCAGGCCTCGATGACCAGCTCGCGGAGCTCGTCCTCAGAGATCTCCTCGAGCCGCACCAGAACCGCCGGGAACCCGTCGAAGTGGGGGGTCGTGAAGTACACCCGCGGGTTGTCGGCCAGGAGCGCCTCCTTCGCGATCAGGTGCTCGACGCGGGCGCCCAGGATCGGGCCGTCGGGTGCGTCGTCCCCTAGCGCCTCGAGGTCCGAGCGCCGAAGCGGGCGCTCCCACACGAACCCCTTCTGCCCGGACCCGCCAGTGCGGGAGGCCACGGGACTCGCGCTCGTCGGTCTCGGGCAGGCTCAGCGCGAGCCTGCGGACGTCGTCCCAGGTCGCCATCGCCTGGCGCTCGGCGTCAGCCCCTAGTGGTGCTCTTCGGGCAGTTGCGCGATGTCGCGGCGGGTGTCGCGGATCCAGCGGACCAGCACGATCACGAGGATCACGCCGCCGACCGCGGACCAGACCCACCAGATCGTCGTGCCGACCACGATCAGCGTGATCGCGATCGCCGCGACCAGCGGCAGGATCGTCGGCCCTGGGAGATGGATCTCCTCGCCCGCGGGCGGCGCGGGGGCCGACGTGTAGTCGGTCGACGCCTCGCTCGAGGGCGGGCCCGAGCCGACGCTCACGGATGCACGTAGATCGCGGCGGCCAGGAACGTGATTCCGAACATCACGATGCAGGCGGCCCCAGCGATCAGACCGGAGCGGATGTTCTTGCGGGCGAGCTTGCGATCCATGAGGGCTCCTCGAGGCCGGAATCTACAGCTTTACGTCGATCACCATCGCGCTGAATAGCAGCGCCAGATAGGCGAGCGAGAACAGGTACAGGCGCAGCGCGGCGCGCCGCGAGGGCTTCCGGTAGAGCCACAGCGCGCCACCGATGAACGCGAGGCCCAGGACCATCGACGCGACGAGGTAGAAGCCCCCGAATTCCCCGGCGCAGAACGGCAGCTGCGAGATCGCGTACAGCAGGAGCGTGTACAGAAGGATCTGGCGCCGCGTCTCGCGCTCGCCGCGGACGACCGGCATCATCGGCACCTTGACCTTCGCGTACTCGTCCTTCATCAGCAGGCTGAGCGCCCAGAAGTGCGGCGGCGTCCAGTAGAAGACGATCGCGAACAGGTAGACCGCAGTCCACGCGAGCGAGCCCCGAACCGCGGCCCATCCCACGAGTGGCGGCACGGCGCCTGCGGCGCCGCCGATCACGATGTTCTGCGGGGTCCGGCGCTTGAGCCAGATCGTGTAGACCCCGACGTAGCCGAGGAACCCGGCGAGCGCGAGCGACGCCGATAGCAGGTTCACGAACGTCCACAGCAGCAGGAACGACAACGCTGACAGGGTGATCCCGTAGATCAGCGCGGCCCGGGGCGAGACACGCCCGGCCGGGATCGGGCGGGACGCTGTGCGCTTCATCTTCGCGTCGATATCGCGGTCGTAGTAGTGGTTGACGGCGCCCGCGCCGCCCGCCGACAGATAGCCGCCGAGACACGTGATCGCGATCTTCGAGACCGATGGGCTGCCCGCGATCTCCATCGTCATCACGGTCGTGAACAGCAACAGCGTCTGGACCTTGGGCTTGGTCAGCTCGACGTAGTCGGCGACCAGCTGCCGACCCCTTGCGGGGACGGTCAGCGCGCTGCTGGTGACCGTGCTCAAGACCGTGCCTTCGCGAATTGCTCTGAGCCGCCGGTCTTCTGCTTGACGCCCGTGTCGCGCTCGATCTGGCGGCGGATGTCACGCATCGGCTCGACGCTGCGGACCCGAGGGATGGTGTCGAAGTTGTTCACCGGCGGGGGCGATGGCACGAACCATTCGAGCGTGTTGCCCTTCCACGGATCGGGTCCCGCCACGCGACCCCGCTTGTAGTTGATCGCGATGTTGACGATCGTCATCAGGATCCCAAGTGCCAGGATGAACGACCCGACCGTCGAGATCAAGTTGTAGGTCGACCATCCGAGACCCGGCTGGTAGGTGTAGACCCGGCGCGGCATCCCCGACAGGCCGAGCGCGTGCTGGACGAAGAAAGTCAGGTTGAAGCCGATGAACATCACCCAGAACGACCATTTGCCGAGCTTTTCGTTCAGCAATCGGCCGGTGATCTTCGGGAACCAGTAGTAGATCCCGGCAAAGATCGAGAACACGGCGCCACCCATCAGCACGTAGTGGAAATGCGCGACGACGAAGTAGCTGTCGTTGAGCTGCCAGTCGACCGGGAACACGGCCAGGAAGATCCCGGTGATCCCGCCGAGAATGAAGATCGCGATGAACCCGACCGCGAAATAGAGCGAGGTCGTCATCACGATCGAGCCGCGCCATAAGGTCGCGATCCAGTTGAAGATCTTGACCCCGGTTGGGACCCCGATCAGGAACGAGCTCAGCATGAAGAACCCGAGCACGACGATCGGCACCGGCGAGGCGAACATGTGGTGGGCCCAGACGAGCGTCGCGAGGAACGCGATCACCGCCGTCGACGCCGCAATCGCCTTGTAGCCGAACACCGGCTTGCGGCTGAACACCGGGATGACCTCGGAGATGATTCCGAACCCGGGCAAGATCATGATGTAGACCTCGGGGTGCCCGAAGAACCAGAACAGGTGCTGCCATAAGACGGGCGATCCGTGTGCCGTGGGGTCGAAGAAGTGGGTGCCGAAGTGCCGGTCGGTCAGCAGCATCGTCACCGCCGCCGCGACCACCGGCAGCGCGATGATCAGCAGGATCGCGTAGACGAGGATCGACCAGATGAACAGCGGGATCCGGCCCCAGCTCATCCCCGGGGCGCGCATGTTGACGATCGTCGCGTAGAAGTTGATCGCGCCGAGCAACGACGAGATGCCCGTTAAGTGGATCAGGAAGATCCAGGCGTCCTGGCCGCCGCTCGGGGAGAACTGGATGCTCGACAGCGGCGGGTAGCTCCACCAGCCCGCCTCGGGCGGGTTGAAGAACAGCGTGCAGTAGAAGACCACGCCGCCCGTCAGCAGCAGCCAGAACGAGAGCGCGTTCAGTCGCGGGAACGCCATGTCGCGGGCGCCGATCATCAGCGGCACGAAGTAGTTCCCGAAGCCCGCCATGACGGGCACCACGAACAGGAAGATCATCGTCGTGCCGTGGAGCGTCAGCAGCTCGTTGTAGCGCTCGCCGGTCAGCAGCGTGTTGCCCGGCTGCGCCAGCTGCAGCCGCATCAGCAGCGCCTCGATCCCGCCCAACATGAAGAACACGAAGGTCAGGACCAGGTACATGATCCCGATCTTCTTGTGGTCGGTGGTGGTGACCCAGTCGACCCAGCGCTTGGTGGTCCGAGGCTTGGTCACGGTGTGGGCGATCACCTGCGGGACCGCGCGCACCGTCTCCCGGAAGGAGAGGGGCTTGGGTTGTTCGACGGGCTCTGTGATTGCGGACATAGATCAGAGGTTTCCGGTGCTGAGGAGGTATTGACGCAGCTGCGTGACCTGCGCGTTGGCTGCCTGGATATCGCGCTTCTGAACGGCCAGCCACGCCTGATACTGCGAAGGCGAAACGACGTGGACCAGCGCCGTCATGAACGCGTGCTGGCGACCGCAGAGCTGCGCGCAGTTGCCGTGGTAGAGGACGTTCGCCTTCGGTGCCTTGAACCAGGTGTAGGTCGTGTATCCGGGGACCGCGTCGACCTTGCCGCCGAGCGACGGCACCCACCAGGAGTGGATCACGTCGGTCGACTGGATCACGAGCACGATCGTGGTGTTCGCGGGCACGACCATCTCCTGGAAGGAGTAGGGCAGGTCCGCCGCGAACGCCGCGTTCTGGCATTTGTTGCCGTAGGCGTAGCGCCAGATGTACTGGCGGCCCTGGACGCAGATCGTCAGCTTCTTGCCGTTGGGCGGATTGGGCTCGGTCACCGAAGCCGACAGGAAGCTCGTGTCCGCGCTCGAGTTCGGCGGGTTGATGATGCCCGGCAGCTTCACGAAGGTCACGACGGTCAGCACCACGAGGATCACCGCCGCGGCGACCGTCCAGCCAATCTCCAGCCGGGTGTTGCCGTGGATCTGGGCGGCCACCCGGTTCTTCTTGGCGCGGAACTTGTAGACCGAGTAGACCAGCGCGCCCTCGACGATCACGAACACGACCGCCGCGATGTAGAGGACGATCTTGTACAGCGACGAGATCTGGTTCGCCGGCGGGGCACCGGATTTCGGCGTGAAGAAGCCGGCGAACGCCGTCTCCGGGAGGACCAGCAGGCTCGCGACCGCGACCGCGGTCGCCGCAAGCAGGATTACGCGAGACCGTCGCAAGGCCGGGGCATTCTATCCAGGCAACCTTCAGGTTCGTCGGGGCGTCGCCCCTGCCCCTCCCGCCATATACTCAGCGCCCTTGCGCGCGTCGAGGGGTATTCGTGCGGCGGCTTGGGCTCTCGTCGCTGCGGGGGTAGCTGCTCCCTCGCTCCGGCGCCGCGTGAAGCTGCCGAAGCCGTTGATCGCTGGGGCGGGGTTCGTCGCCCCGGTGGCGCTGTGCGTCGCGGTTCGCCCCAGCCGCACTCGGGCCCTGGCGTCGATCGCGCTCAACATGCGGGCATACGTCGCCGCATACGAGATGCCGCACGACGACCCGGAGGCGCTCGCGGCGCGGACGCGGGTCGGGTATCCGGCGGCTGCCGACCGGGTGCTCGGGCTCGGCGTTCCGCCAACGCTCCGGCTCCAGCGGGCGTTCTCGGCTCCCGGCACCATCAAGTGGTTCGAGCGGATCCTCGTGTGGTGCCACTGGCTGTGGTTCTTCTTCCCGCACCTCAGCGTTCTGTATGTGCTCGTCCGCCGTCCCGAGAAGTTCGCGGGCGCCGCCGCGCGGATGTACGCGGTGTTCGACATCGGCGCTCTGTTCTACTGGGTGATCCCGACCGCACCGCCGTGGTGGGCGGCCGCCCACGGCCGGCTCGAGGACTCAGAGCAGGTCGAGGTGCGGAGGATGATGATCGAATACGCGGAGGAGTTCTGGGGAGACCTCTTCGGCCCCCTTTACGATGTTCTGGGAGGTAACCCCTTTGCTGCGATGCCATCGCTTCATTTCGCCACGTCGCTGATGGGCGCGCACCTGCTCGACGACGTCGATCCAATCGCCGGCGCCGTCGGGTGGGGCTACGCCACGACGCTCGGGCTCGCGCTCGTGTATCTGGGCGAGCACTACCTCGTCGACCTGATCGCCGGGGCGGCGCTGACCGAGGGTGTCCGGGCGGCGGCTCCGTGGGCGACCCCGATTGCGAAACGACTCTCCCGGCAGCTCGGCACCCTGCAGGCACTGGGGGAGAACGGGTAGGACCGAGGCATGACCGAGGACCACGCCACCAAGCAGCGGTCACCGGTCCCGGCTTCCGCTCCCGCCGATGACGGCCCAGGGCTCGGCGAGGATACGGCCAGCCACGAGCTGCCGCGGATCCGCCTGACCCGGGGGCGAATCTTCGCGTCGATCCTGTTCGTCCTCTCGATGGCGGCGTTCCTGTACTTCGTGCTGCCGAAGATCCTCGGTCTCAAGGAGACCTGGAACCGGCTCGGGCAGGGCGACGTCTGGTGGCTGGTGCTCGCGGCGGTCCTGGAACTGCTCTCGTTCGCGTGCTATGTCGCACTGTTCAGGGCCGTGTTCGTGCGCAGCAAGTCGAGGATCGGGTGGCGCGAGAGCTACCAGATCACGATGGCCGGGCTGGCGGCGACGCGGCTGTTCGCCGCGGGTGGCGCGGGCGGAATCGCGCTGACCGCGTGGGCGCTGACACGCTCGGGGATGCGGCCGCGGATCGTCGCGTGCAGGATGGTCGCGTTCCTGGTGCTGCTCTACGGCGTCTACATGGCGACGTTCGTGATCGTCGGGCTCGGCCTGTACTTCGGGATCTTTGAGGGTCCCGCGCCGTTCGCCGCGACCGTCATTCCGGCGATCTTCGGCGGGGTCGTGATCATCGTGTTCCTCGCGATGGCGCTGATTCCCGGAGACCTCGAGCGCCTCGTCGGGCGGTGGACGACGCCCGATACCAGGTTCGGGAGGGCGATGCAGCGGCTGGCGACGCTGCCGGCGACGGCCGCGACCGGGATCCGGACGGCGATCGGGTTGGTCCGCACCAGGGACCCGAACCTGTTAGGCGCGATCGGCTGGTGGGGCTTCGACATCGCGGTGCTCTGGGCGTGCTTCCACGCGTTCGGGCACCCGCCGCCTCAGGCCGTGATCGTGATGTGTTACTTCATCGGGATGCTCGGGAACGCGCTGCCGCTCCCCGGCGGGATCGGCGGCGTCGACGGCGGCATGATCGGCGCCTTCACGGCGTTCGGGGTCAATGCCGAGCTCGCGGTCGTATCCGTGCTCGCGTACCGCGCGTTCGCGTTCTGGCTGCCGACCATCCCCGGCGCGATCGCCTACCTGCAATTGCGCAAGACTGTCCAGCGGTGGCGCTCGGAGGGACGCGAGCAGCACGCGCCCGAGGCTCCAAGCGCGTCCGAAGCTCCTAGCTATACTTAATGAAGTGACTGACCAGCGGATCGAGAACGTGATCATCGTCGGGAGTGGCCCGGCGGGCTATACCGCCGCGCTCTACGCGGCGCGCGCGAACCTCGAGCCGCTCGTGATCGAGGGGTTCGCGTGGGGCGGCCTGCTCCAGCAGACGACCGATGTCGAGAACTACCCCGGATTCCCCGAGGGCATCATGGGGCCGCCGCTGATGCAGCATTTCCGCGACCAGGCAGAGCGGTTCGGCGCGCGGCTCGAGACGGATGACGCGACGGAAATCGAGTTGTCAACCGACGGTGGGCCGCACAAGGTCCACAGCGGTGGCGAGGCGCATCTGACCCGAGCCGTGATCCTCGCGATGGGCGCCCAGCACCGGAAGCTCGACGTGCCGGGCGAGACCGAGCTCTCGGGCCGCGGCGTCAGTTACTGCGCGACGTGCGACGCGGCGTTCTTCAAGGGCGCCCCGACGCTGATCGTCGGAGGCGGCGACTCCGCGATGGAGGAGGCGATGTTCCTCTCGAAGTTCGCCTCCAAGGTCGCGATCGTCCACAGGCGGGACGAGTTCCGCGCCTCGAAGATCATGCTCGAGCGCGCTCGGGCGATCCCGAACATCGAGTTCCTGACGCCATACGTGGTCGAGGAGTTCCTGCCGGGCGAGGCGGGCTCGCTGAGCACCGCGCGGCTGCGGAACGGCGGTAACGGGACGACCGAGGATCTCGAGATCACCGGCGCGTTCATCGCGGTCGGGCACGAGCCACAGTCGCAGCTGGTCGTCGGCCAGGTCGAGATCGACCCGGCCGGCTACGTCGTGACGCAGGGCAAGTCGACGCTCACGAACGTCCCTGGCGTGTTCGCCGCGGGCGACCTCGTCGACCACACTTACCGCCAGGCCGTCACCGCTGCCGGCTCCGGATGCCAGGCCGCGCTCGACGCGGAGTGGTACCTCCGCGACAACCCTTTCCCGCTTGATCGCGAAGAGAGCGACGTCGCGGCTAGGGCGTCGTAGCCGCGACGGCCGCGCACGCCGCCGCGAGAAGCCCGGTCACCCGAGCTTGTTCCACACCGTCTTGGTCTCGAGGTACGCGTCGAGCCCCTCGCGCCCATGCTCGCGCCCCAGACCGGAGGACTTGTAGCCGCCGAACGGCGCGGCCGGGTCGACCTCGCCCCAGCAGTTGACGTACACGGACCCTGCCTTCAGCATCGAGGCGAGTCGGTGGGCGTTCGCGGGATCGCGGGTCCAGACCCCGGCCGCGAGCCCGTACTCGGTGTCGTTCGCGCGGGCCGCGACCTCCTCGAGCGACTCGTACGGAAGCGCGACCAGCACCGGGCCGAAGATCTCCTCCCGCGCGATCTTGAGGTCGTCGCTGGTGGCGGAGAACACCGTCGGCTCGATGAAGTAGCCGGGCTCGTCGGTGCCGTTGCCGCCGGCCAGCAGCTCGGCGCCCTGCTCGCGCCCCGACTCGATGTATGAACGAACGCGATCGCGCTGCTCCTCGGAGACGACCGGCCCGAACATCGTCTGGGGGTCGAGGCCCGGGCCGACCTTGGCGTTGCTCGCCTGCTGGGCGAGCGCGCCGACGACGTCGTCGAACTGGTCCTTGTGGACGAACAGCCGGCTGCCGGCGTTGCACGCCTGCCCGGTGTTGAAGTAGATCCCCATGAACGAGCCCGCGATCGCGGCCTCCATGTCAGCGTCGGGAAGGATGATGTTCGGCGACTTCCCGCCGAGCTCGAGCGTCAACCGCTTGAGCGAGCGGCCGGCCTTGGCGCCGATCTCCCGCCCGACCTCGGTCGAGCCGGTGAACGCGAGCTTGTCCACGCCCGGGTGGTCGACGACCGCTGCGCCGGTGTCGCCCTCGCCGGTGAGCACGTTGATCACTCCCGCCGGGATCCCGGCCTCGAGCGCGAGCTCGCCGAGCCGCAGCGCGGTCAGCGGCGTCTGCTCGGCGGGTTTCAGCACGACCGTGCAGCCGGCGGCGAGGGCGGGGGACAGCTTCCAGGCGGCCATCAGCATCGGGAAGTTCCAGGGGATGATCTGGCCGCAGACGCCGACGGGCTCCTTGCGCGTATAAACGTGCGTCCCCGGGTTGCGGACGGCGATCACGTCGCCGTGGATCCGCTCGGCCCACCCGGCGAAGTGCCGGAGCCAGGCGATCGTCTGGTTGACGTCGACGATCCGCGCGAGCTTCACCGGCTTGCCGTTGTCGAGCGCCTCGAGCTCGGCCAGCTCGCTCGCGTGCTCCTCGATCAGATCGGCGAAGCGGTTGATCAGCCGGGCGCGGTCGGCGGCTGGAGCCTTCGACCACGGCCCCTGCTCGAGCGCGCGACGCGCGGCACCGACGGCGCGGTCGACGTCCTCGGTGCCCGCGTGTGCGATCTCGGCGATCGGCTTCTCCGTCGCCGGGTCGATCGTCTGGAAAGTGCGGCCGTCCGCGGCTGGCACCCGCTCGCCGTCGATCAGCAGCAGGTGCTCACGAGCGGCAAACGCTCTCGAGGCGTCGGACAGCTGCTCGGGGAGGGTGGTGACGGACATGCGTGGAGACCTCCAGTTGGTTTACGGCTTGAGCACGATCTTCAGAGCCTCCCGGCGATCGTAGATCCGGTACGCCTCGGGAGCGTCGTCGAGCGGCATGTGGTGCGTGACCAGCGGGCTTGGGTCGAGCGTCCCGGCCTCGAGCATCGACAGCACCCGATCGACGTGGCCGATCACGTTCGCGGGGCCGGCCTTGAGCGTCAGGCCCTTGATCCATACGAGTCCCATGTGGACCTCGGTCTTCTCCGCGTACACGCCGATCGCGACCACGGTCCCCGCGTTGCGAGCGAGCCGGATCGCGAGATCGAGCGCGCTGGGGTGGCCGACGGCGTCGACCGCGACCGCGACGCCGCGACCGCCGGTGAGCGACTTCGCCACGTCGCGGGGGCTCTGCTCGGTCAGGTGAACGGGCACCGCGCCGAACTGCTCGGCCATCCCCAGGCGGTCCTCGACGGTGTCGATCGCGAGCACAGGTCCCGCGCCGGCGGCGACGGCGGCCTGCACCGCACACAGCCCGACGGGTCCGAGCCCGAGAACCGCGACGCTGTCGCCCGGCTGGACGTCGCCGTCGGAGATCGAGTGGTAGCCGGTTCCCATGACATCGCCTGCGAACAGCGCGACGTCGTCGGCGACGCTCTCGGGGACCCTGCGGAGCGTCATGTCGGCGTGGGGCACGAGCGCCTGCTCGGCCTGGGTGCCCTGCAGCGATCCGAGTGTCGCCCCGTGGCCGAAGGTCCGTTTGAAGTCGCACTCCTGGTAGTCGCCCCGCAGGCACTGGAAACATGTCCCGCAGGCGGTGTGGAAGCAGCCGAGGACGCGGTCTCCCTCGGAGACCCGCGTGACCGCGTCACCGGTCGCCACGACCGTCCCGACGAACTCGTGGCCGAGTGTGAAACCCGGCTCGATCTTGACCCGCCCGTGGTAGATGTGGAGGTCGGAGCCGCACACGCCGCTTGCCTCGATCCGGACGATCGCGTCGCCGGTGGCCTCGAGCTGCGGATCGGCGCGATCCTCGACTCGAACCTCTCCTGGCGCCTGGAACGTGACCGCTCTCATGCCTCAGTCATAGCGGAAGAAGCCCTCGCCTGTCTGCCGGCCCAGCCGGCCCGACAGCGTCAGCGCCCGCAGCGCGGGTGCCACCCGGTAGCGATCGTCGCTGCGCTCGTCGTACAGGCCGTCGAGTACGCCGAGCACGTGGTCGAGTCCGATCGTGTCGGCCCACGAGAGCGGCCCGCGCGGGTAGTTGAGTCCGTGCACCATGCCGGCGTCGATGTCCTCGGCCGAGCCGACCCCCTCGCCGAGCGCGAACGCGCACTCGTTGATCACCTGGCAGACCATTCCGCCGAGGACGAGCCCGGGCGCGTCGTCCACCCACACCGCGTGCTTGCCGAGCGTCACGAAGAACCTGGCCACTGCGTCGGCGGCCGAGTCGGCGGTGTCGGGGCCGCGCGTCAGCTCGATCAGCTGCGCCTCGGCAAGCGGAGGCAGCGCGTGGAAGCCGACGGCGTTGCCGCCGGGATCGAGCGCGACCAGCGATCCGGTCGAGCAACAGATCGCCTGCGGGCCGCCTTCGAGCGGCACGTCGGGCTCCTCGCCGCCGAGCAGGTCGAGGATCAGGAACGGCGGCTGGCGGCCGCCGGCCTCCCCAGGCTCGAGCACGTCCCAGCCCGCCTCGACGGCGGCCTCGCGCAGCTCGAACGCGAGCGGCGTCGAGCCCGCGATCACGACGAGCCCGTCGCCGCCGCCTGGCTCGAGCGGCTCGGGGTCGCGCTCCCGATAGGAGTCGATTCCGCCCGAGTAGTCGTAGTAGCCGCGGCCCGACTTGCGGCCCGTACGGCCCGCCGCCACGAGCTTGACCGGCAGCTGCGCGGGCCGCCACCGGGGCTCGCCGAAGCTCTGCTCGAAGAACGACTTCGAGACGTCGAGCCCGACGTCTACGCCGACGAGGTCCGAGAGCTCAAACGGGCCCATCCGGAACCCGCCCGCCATCCGGCATACCCGGTCGATCTGTTCGATCGTCGCGGTCCGCTCCTGGAGCAGGCGCTGCCCCTCGAGCCCGAACGGGCGGTTGCAGCGGTTCACCAGGAAGCCGGGCCCGTCGACCGCGTCGATTACGACCTTGCCCATCGCCTCGCCGGTCGCCCGGGCGAACGCGAGCGCTCCGACGGATGATTCCTCGCCGGCGACGACCTCGAGCAGCCGCATCAGCGGCGCAGGGTTGAAGAAGTGCATCCCGACGATACGCTCGGGCCCCTTCGCGGCACTCGCGACCGCGGTCACGAGCAGCGAGGAGGTGTTGGTGGCCAGCACGCACTCGTCGGAGACGACGTCGTTAGAGAGTGTGGCGAAGAGTTTGTGCTTGAGCTCGAGACGCTCCGGGGCGGCCTCGATCACGAGCTCGCAGGGGGCGAGGTCGTTGAGGTTCGGCGCGCCTTCGAGTCGCGCCGCTGCGGCCGCGGCTTGGTCCGGGGCGTAGCGCCCGCGCTCGGCGCCCCGTTCGAGATGGCGCTTGATGCTTTCGAGCCCGCGCTCGAGCGCGTCGGGGATCGGGTCGTGCAGGAGGGTGCGCGCTCCCGAGAGCGCGGCGAGCTGGGCGATCCCCGCGCCCATCGTCCCGGCGCCGGCGACGCCGATCGTCTTCGCAGGTTGGGCCACGAGGGGGGTGAATCTAACGACTTCGCGGCTCTATACCTGTAATGGGGGTACGCAGCCGCATAGAACGCGTTCGGCCGCTCGGGGAACGCCAGGCCGGCCGGGTCAGCCACGCGCAGCTGCGCAAGCTAGGCGTGGCGCGACAGGCGATCGAGACGTGGATTGAGCGTCAAACGCTGATCCGAGTCCTTCCTCGCGTATATGCGCTTGGGCATCGCGCACCTAGCCGCGAGGGAGATCTCTGGGCCGCGATCCTGTACGCAGGACCCGGCGCGGCGCTTAGCCCCAGCGCCGGCGCGACAAGGCCAACGACCTACTGCTCCGCAGCCACGGCCTGGTCGTCGTCCGCTACGACTGGGACCTGCTCCACGGCCGCCCTCGAGCCGTCTACGACGACCTGATGCGCACGCTCAAGACGGAACCAGCGCGTTGATGCCCGTCAGCGCGCGGCCGATGATCAGCTTCTGGATCTGCGAGGTGCCCTCGTATAGCGTCGTGACCCGAACGTCGCGCAGGTAGCGCTCGACCGGGTAGTCGTCGACGTAACCCGAGCCGCCGTGGACCTGGATCGCGGTGTTGGCGCACTCGACCGCCGACTCGGTTGCGAACAGCTTCGCGACCGAGGTCTCGGTCGTGTTCGGCTTGCCCTGGTCTTTGAGATAGCCGGCGCGCCACACCAGCATCCGCGCCGCGTCGGTCTTGACGGCGATGTCCGTGAGCATCTCCTGGACGAGCTGGAAGCTCGCGATCGGGCGGCCGAACTGCTGGCGCTCCTTGGAGTATTTGACCGAGGCGTCGAGGCATCCCTGGCAGATCCCGACGCAGCCGGCAGCGACGCTGTAGCGGCCGGAATCGAGGTTGCTCATCGCGACGCTGAAGCCCTTGCCGACGTCGCCGAGCACCTGGTCGTCGGTCACCTCGACGTCATCGAGCGCGATCTCGGCTGTGTCGGACCCGTGCAGGCCGAGCTTGTGGCGGATCGGCGAAGGCTTAAACCCAGGCTGGTCAGTGTCGACGAGGAAGCAGGCGACGCCGCGGTGGCCCTTGTCGGGGTCGGTCTGCGCGAACACGAGCGCGAGCTTCGCGTGGTTGGCCATCGAGATGAACATCTTCGAGCCGTTGATCACCCAGCCGTTGTCGGTCTTCTTCGCGCGCGTCTTCTGGTTGGCCGCGTCCGATCCGGTGTCGGGCTCGGTCAGCGCGAAGCACCCAAGCCATTCTCCGGAGCACAGCTTCGGCAGGTAGTGCTGCTTCTGCTCCTCCGTCCCCCACTTGAGGATCCCGGAGCAGACGAGCGAGGTCTGGACCGAGACGACGGTCCGCATCGCCGAGTCGCCGCGACCGACCTGCTCGACGATCAGGCCGTAGGTCAAATAGTCGAGACCGGCGCCTCCGTACTCGCGCGGGACAATCGCGCCGAGGTACCCCTGGGCCGCGATCTTGGCCACCAGGTCGAGGTCGAAATGCTCGTTGCGATCGTTCTCTCGCGCGCGCTCGACGATCTCGTTGTCGGTGAAGTCGCGCGCGGTCTCGCGGATCAGTTGTTGCTCGTCAGTCAGTTCTAGGTCCATGGCGGTGCACGGTACCCGACGGCAGTACGCTGGCGTCCCGATGGCCCCTCCGATCCGCTACACCCGCAGTGGCGGCGTGCACATCGCCTACTGGGAGTACGGTGACGGGCCGATCGACCTGCTGTGGGTCCCGACCTGGATCTGGGAGGGCGAGCAGGTCTGGGCCGAGAGCTACACGGCGAGGATGTTCGAGCGGCTGGGCTCGTTCGCGCGCGTGATCGCGTTCGACCGGCGCGGCTCGGGGCTCTCGGACCCGGTCGCGCGCGCGCCGACGCTCGAGGAGCAGATGGACGACCTGGTCGCGGTCATGGATGCGGTCGGTTCCAAGCAGGCGGCCGTGTTCGCGATGCTCGAGGCGACCGCGATGGCGTCGTTGTTCGCGGCCACCCATCCCGAGCGGACCCATTCGCTGATCCTGTACGAGGGGATGGCGCGGATGAGCGCTGCCCCGGGTTACGACTGGCCGCTCACGGTTGCCGAGCGCGATGGGCTGGCGGAAGGGCTTCGCGCCAACTGGGGATCGGGTGAGCAGGTGCTCGCGCTCGCGTACGACCCCGACGATCGCCTCGGCGCGTGGGCCGGGCGGCTCGAGCGCCGCGCCGCGGGCCCGGGCATGGCGGAGGCGTTCTTCCGGATGCAGAGCGAGATCGACGTGCGCCCGGTGCTCCCGTCGATCCAGGCGCGGACGCTCGTGATCTGCCGTCCCGACGCCAAGGACATCGACGTCCGCCACTCCCGGTATTTCGCTGAGCACATCCCCAACGCGCGCCTCTTGGAGCTGCCGGGCAAGCACACGCTGCCGTTCGGACCAGGCCAGGACGAGCTCGCCGACGAGATCGAGGAGCTCCTGACCGGCGCGCGCCGCGCCCCCGACCCAGAACGGGTGCTGGCGACGGTGATGTTCGGTGACATCGTCGGCTCGACAAAGCTCGCCGCCGAGCTCGGCGATCGGCGCTGGCGCGACGTGCTCGAGTCGTTCACCCGCGCGATCAACGGCCAGCTGCGGCGGTTCCGCGGCCGGGCGGTGAAGACCCTCGGCGACGGGTTGCTGGCGACGTTCGACGGACCGGCGCGCGCGATCAACTGCGCGCACGCCATGCGCGAGGTCGCGCTGACTCAGTTCGACCTCGAGCTGCGGGCGAGCCTCCACACCGGCGAGATCGAGGTGATCGGCAACGATGTCGGCGGGATCGCGGTCCACATCGCGGCGCGGATCCTAGGCGCGGCCGACGCCGGCGAGCTGTTGGTCTCGAACACGGTCAAGGACCTCGTCGTCGGGTCGGGGATCGAGTTCGACGATCGCGGCGAGCACGAGCTGCGGGGCGTGCCCGGCTCGTGGCGGCTGTGGGCCGTCGCCGCCTGAGCGCGAAGCCCTAGTCCCGCAGCTGCGCGAGCTCGGCCTCGACGGCT
The DNA here is from genome assembly GCA_963788565.1 of uncultured Solirubrobacterales bacterium. Taxonomy (GTDB): domain Bacteria; phylum Actinomycetota; class Thermoleophilia; order Solirubrobacterales; family Solirubrobacteraceae; genus Palsa-465. The sequence continues at coordinate 481,867 of CAWBHJ010000011.1, forward strand.
CGGGAGGTCCGCCCGGCGTCTCCCGTCGCGAGCAGGTCGAGCAACGCGCCGCGCAGGACGGCGAGCACGAGCGTGCGCTCCGTCTCCCCTGCGGCCGTTCGCCGCTGCCTGGCCGGCTGCGCCGAGGCGAGCACGTCGAGCCAGTCGTTCACAGTCGCGCGCGCGAACCCGGCCCACAGCCCGTGAGGCTCGACCAGCGACCGGGCGTAGCCCTCCACCCAGAGCCTCAGCAGCGGGCGGTGCTCGTCGGCGACCAGCCACGCCCACAGCTCGGCGGCGAACGCCGGAAGGTCGCCCCGGTCGCGACCGCGCGCGCTGTTGAGCAGCTCCAGCTCGTCCTGCCGGGCACGGGCGAGCAGCGCCTGGACGAGCTCGTCCTTGTTGCCGAACAGGAACAGCAGCACCCGAGGACTGGATCCGATCGCGGCCGCCAGCGGCCGTAGCGACAGGTCCGCCGCGCCGTGCTCGAGCACGTACTCGTACGCGCGGTCGAGCAGCTCGTCTCTGCGAGGGGAGGCGACGGGTGGAGACTCGGGCATCGCCTTGGTAGGATACTGAAACGACCGTTTCAGTAGGCACCGACGAAGTGACTATCCGGCGGCTGGGGCAACCAGGAGACCTCGGGTGGGTGGTGATGGCCCACGGCGAGGTCTATTCGGAGGAGTTCGGCTGGGACAGCAGCTTCGAGGAGCTCGTGCTGAAGATCGTCGACGACTTCGCCGCGGACGAGCACGCGCGGCCGGCGGCCGCGTGGATCGCGGAGCTCGACGGGCGGCGGGTCGGGTGCATCTTCTGTGTCCCGGACCCCGACCGCGAGGTGGCGGCGAAGCTCCGGATCCTGCTCGTCCACCCCGACGGCCGCGGCCGCGGGCTCGGCGGCAAGCTCGTCGACACCGCAGTCGAGTTCGCACGCGAGTCCGGATATCGACACGTCCGGCTGTGGACGAACGACCCGCTCGTCGCCGCCAGGCGCGTCTATCTGAAGCGCGGATTCCGGCTCACCGAGGAGGAACCGCACCACAGCTTCGGGGCCGACCTCGTCGGCCAGGTGTACGAGCTGGAGCTCACGGCCGGGCCGCTCCCGGGGGAGTGACCCGGCCGCTGCTCCTGGATCGGACTACGAAGCCGGCGGCAGCGACGACACCGGCGGCACCGTCGCGATGACGTTCACTGGCGGCGAGTGCGAGCCGACGTTGCGCCCGTCGCTCGTGATCCGCGCGCGGAACGTGTGGGTGCCGGGCGACCCGACAACCCACGAGAATGCGAATGTCGAGTCGTTGCGCACCGTCCCAACCTGCACGGTGTGCCAGTCGCCGTCCCTGCCGGCCTGCTGCAGGTAGATCGAGTGGCCCGCCTTGTCCGGCATCACCGCGCCGGTGAAGGTGACCATCTGGCCGGTATTCGCGGTGGGGGCGCTCGCCTGCATCGTCACCACGTCGCTGACCCCCTGGTACAGGAGCGCCGTGCGGCGGGCGCGCTCATGCCCGACGCGCAACGTCGCGACGAAGTAGACCGTGTTGGTGGTCACGGCTGGCCGGGTGAACGAATAGCTCCCGTCCGAGCCGGTCATACCGTCCGCCAGCACCAGGAACCGGCGCTGGTTGGCCGTGCGGCCCCACAGCTGAACGACCGCGTTCGGCGCGGGCGTGCTTGTGCCCGCCTGGTCGAGCACGCCGCTGATCGTCACGGACGACCCCTCCGGGGCGATCGGCGCCGAGGAGCCGATCGTGAAGCCAGGCACCTGCGCCTGGTCGACAGTGATCGACACCGGATCGGACACGCCGCGCAGGTTGTGGGCGTCACTGCGGAACACCACCCGCACGTCGCGCTCACCCGGCCGCCGCCAGCGGAACGGGATCGAATAGCTCGAGTTCGCGTCCAGACGCCCGCTCTTCAGCGTGTGCCAATCGTCGCTCGAGCCGCGTTGTGCCTGCAGGAACACCCGTCCCCCCGCGTGATTCGGGCTGACAGTCCCGGTGAACGTGATCGGGTGTGCCGTATCTGTCGACGTGGCACTCGCATTCGCGCTCACGAGCGCGGACACGCGCTCGTGGACGGTGCGGCTGTGCGAGCTGTCCGGGCCGCGCGCGAACCAGTCGACGTCGTTCATCACCGTGCCCTGGGGCTCGGTGATCTTGTAGAAGCCGAACGAGTCCGTCGTGGTGGTGGCCACCGGTGTGTAACCCCCGCCGCCGCCCACCACGTGCTGGTAGAGCGTGATCGTCTGTCCGGTGATGTCCGTGCCCCTGAGCTGTCCGTAAACCAGGACTCCGTCCCCGGCTGAGATCGGATTGGGTGTCGCCCCGATCGTCAGGTGATGGTTGTGCTTGGGTGCCGCACTGGCAAGGCTCGGGACGGTCAACATGACCGCCGCCAGCGCGACGCCGAGCATGGCTAGGCGAGGCCGCATGGGCCCTCCTTCCCGCTAGGTAGGTTCCCTTCCGCCAAGAGCGCCGGCCCTGCCTGGGCGGATGGGCATGGACGTCTCAAACAACATCCGCCGCCCGTCGAAGTTGCGCGATGGTCGTCCGCGGCCGGTTCACGGGGTTACACTTGGACCGCGGTGGACCCATTCGCGGTCGTGATCTTGTGCGGAATCGGCGCTGTGATCCTGTCCGTATGGCTCTTGGGGAGGTTCTATCCGGGCTCGGGCATGGAGCAGCTGGGGCTCCGCTCCGCGCGCGAAATCTCCGAGACCCGCGAGCAGCTGGAGGCCGACGACCTCGACCAGATGATGGCCGCGCACAACGCGCGCAGGCGGGCGCGAGGTGAGCCCGAGATGACCGTTGGCGACTTCGAGCTCCGCGTCGCGCAGGACATGCGAGAGCAGCAGCGTCGCCGCGAGGCCTACATGGCCGATCGCGAGCTCGACCAGCTGCTCGAGGCGACCAATGCCCGGCGGCGGGCGCGCGGGTTGCCCGAGCGCACGCGCGAGCAGGTGCGCGACGAGTTCGGCGGCAAGCCGCCGGCCGGCGGCTGAGTCGTCCGTTCGGGAAACCTTGGCGCGCTGCCTGATCATCGGCTGCGGCTGCCGCGGGCGGATGCTCGCGAGCGGACTGATCGAGCGTGGGCACGTCGTCCGCGGGACGACGCGGGATCCGGCGCAGGTGCCGGCGATCGAGCGCGCCGGTGTCGAGCCGGTGGTCGCCGATCCCGACGTCGTCTCGACGCTCGTCCCCGCGTTCGACCACGTGACCGTCGTGTGCATCCTGCTCGGATCGGCGACCGGGCCGCCCGATCAGCTGGCGGCGCTACACGGCAGCCGTCTCGAGATGCTGCTCACGAAGCTGATCGATACGACCGCCCGCGGCCTCGTCTACGAGGCCGTCGGGACGGTCGACCCGGCGGTGCTCGCCGGCGGGGTCGAGCAGGTCCGGCGCTTCGGGGGCCGCTCGGTCTCCGAGGTCGCGGTGCTCGACGCCGACCCCGCTGATGCTCCCGGATGGCTCGAGTCGGCCCTCGCGGCCGTCGAGCGCGGGCTCTAGCCGTCGAGCAGCGGTCCGATCCGGTCGAACAGATCGGACAGGATGCGGGCGGTGGCGCCCCAGATCAGGTGGTCGCCGACCACGTAGGTGTCCGTCCGGATCGGGAGCCCGCGGCGGATCAGCCGCTGCCGGACGTATCCGTCGCGGAGCCGGCTGAGCGACAGCTCGAGCACGAGCGCGACCTCGCGCGCGCTGAGCGTCCACGTCATCCCCGGCTCGATCAGGCCGACGAACGGGTAGATCCGGTAGCCGGTCGCGATCGTCGGCGTCGGTTGGAGCGCTCCAACCAGCTCGACTACCTCGCGCGGGAGGCCGATCTCCTCCTCGGCCTCGCGAAGCGCGGTGACCTGGAGGTCGCCGTCATCGTCGTCCTGCCGGCCTCCCGGGAACGAGATTTCCCCGGGGTGGCGCCGGAGGTCGTCGCGGCGCTTGGTGAAGACCGCGTGCAGCTCGCCGCCGTCGACGTACAGCGGCACCAGCACGGCGGCGTCGGTGCGGCCGAGCACATCGAGCGCCGTCGCGTCCAAAGGTGAAAGGAGGACGCGCCGGAGCTCCTCTCTGATCGTCCCGATTTCGAGCGCCATCGCCTGACTATATTTCGGAGCGGATGGAGGGCCTGATCGTCGTCGACGTGCAGAACGACTTCTGCGCCGGGGGGGCCTTGCCGGTCCCCGACGGGGACGCGGTCGTCGAGCAGCTCAACCGGCTCGCGGCGGGGTTCCCTTTCGTCGTCGCGACACGCGACTGGCATCCGCCCGACCACAACTCGTTCCGCGACCAGGGCGGCCCGTGGCCCGTCCACTGCGTCCGCGGCACGGGCGGGGCGGAGCTGCACCCGAAGTTGCACACCAGTGATGTCGACGCGATCGTGGACGCCGGCCGCGAGCCCGGAGACGAGGGCTACTCCGGGTTCGAGCACACCGAGCTCGAGCGGCTGCTGCGCGACCAGGGGGTCGAGACGGTGCATGTCGGCGGCCTCGCGCTCGATTACTGCGTGAAGGAGACGGCGCTCGACGCCGTTCGGCTCGGCTTCGATGTCGTCCTGCATCTCGGCGCGACCCGGGCGATCGACGCCCAGCCGGGCGACGCGAAGCGCGCGCTCGAGGAGCTGCGCGACGCCGGCGTCGAGATCGTCGACTAAACCAGCTCGACGCGCTCGTCGAACACGACTTCGCCGTCGAGCGTGCGGTGGACCGGACACTTTCCCGCGATCACGCGGAGCCGCTGGACCTGCTCATCGGTGAGCCCGCGCGGCAGTCTGAGCACGAGCACGAACCGGGTGGGGGCGCCGCGCTCGGCGACCGTGTACTCGCACTCGACCTCGATCGTGCCGACCTCCCAGTCCTTCCGTTCGGCGTACATCGCCATCGTGATCGCGGTACACCCGGCGAGGCTCGCGGCGAGCAGCTCCTGCGGCGTCGGGCCCTCGTCGTCACCGCCCTGTTCCCTCGGCTCGTCGACCGTCAGCTGATGGCCGCGGGCGATTACCCGATGGGTGAGCGCCGTGGGCCCGCTGCGGGTCGCAGTGGCTCTGATCGCGTCGTCCATCCCTTCCCCGTTAATCGAGCAGGTTGAAGAGCAGCCCTGTCGGCACCTTCGGGAAGAAGTAGGTCGACTTCGGGGGCATGCTCTCGCCGGCGGCCGCGACCTCCTGGATCTGCTGCACCGGGATCGGGGCCATCAAGAACGCCGCGTCGTACTCGCCGCTGTCGATCAGCTCGAGCGCCTGGGCCCCATCGCGGGCGTAGCCGAGGCCGTCGAGGTGGTCGATGTCGTCGTCGGTCATCCCGAGCGCGCCCTTCAGCAGCAGCGCCTCGAGCACTGCGGTGTCCAGCCGTCGATAGGGCGGGGCGTGGTCGGGCAGCGCGCGGTCCGCGATCGCCTGGTCCTTCAGTGTGAGCACGAACGGGCGCTTGAAGTGGGAGTCGATGTAGCCGATCCGGACCGCGCCGGGGACCGGCTCGAGGCTCGCGAGCCGCCGCGCGTCGTCGAGCTCCTCGATCTCGAAGTCGCGGCGGATCGCCTCTGCAAGGGCCTCCTGCTGGGCCTCCGTGAGTCCTCTGACCAGCCGGTGCGTGGGGAAGACGGTCAGTCCCGGGTCCTCGAGCGCGACGAGGTCCATCAGCACGTACCGGTGATCGCCGTCGCCGCCGATCTCCTCGGCGTAGGTCCGGGCGGTCTCGTAGCGGTGGTGGCCGTCGGCGATCAACAGCTCGGCTCCTCCGAGCGCGTCCTCGACGGCAGCGATCGCGTCTGGGTCGGTGACGCGCCACAGCCGGTTGACGGTTCCGTCCTCGTCGGTCGCCTCCCCGAACGGAGCGGCTTCTGTCGACGGTTCGAGCGCCTTCCAGGCGGCGTCGTCCGGGTCGCTGAACAGCGAGAAGATCGGGGACAGGTTGGCCTTCGTGGCGCGGGTGAGCCTCAGCCGGTCCTCCTTTGGGCCCGGATGGGTGCGCTCGTGGGGCCGGATCCGGCCGGCGCCGTAGTCCTCCACGCGCACGCGCGCGAGAAAGCCGCGCCGCGTCCGGCCCCTGCCGTCGGGACCCGTGTAGTCCTGCTCGAGCGCCCACAGCCCCGGCTGCTCGTCCCGGACCACCACGTCGTCTGCGCGCCAGCCGCTGAGCGTTTCCGCCGCGGCTTCGTAGGGATCCGCGCCGCGCGGGAGGTCGATGCGGACGACGTTGTACGGGGAGCGAGCCTCGAGTTCCGCCCGCTGCTCGTCGTCGATCACGTCGTACGGCGGCGCCACGACGTCCTGGAGGCCGCCGGTCTTCTCGAGGTTGTAGTGGAGGGCGCGGAGCGGCTCGACCTGGGCCATGAGCGGCGGCGGAGGCTACTCGACCGGGGTCTTCGGTGCGCGTCGCCTCCGTGCGCGGTACGCCGGGGCGAGCTCGGCCTCCAGCTGCGGTCGCTGCGTCTGTACCCAGACGATCGCTCCGACTACCACCAGTCCGCCCACGATCTGGACCGGCGACAGCGCCTCGCCGTGGATCGCCCACGCGAGCACCGCTCCCAGCACCGGTTCGAGCGTTGCGATCACCGCGGCCCGGGCGGCGGGGAGGTGGCGTACCGCGGTGATCATGCAGGCGAACGGGATCAGCGTGCCGCCGATCACGACGTACGCCGCGTATGCGGCGTTCGAGCCACTGCTCAGCGTGTCGAGCGGGAACGTCCAGATCGGCTGGGCGATCAGCCAGAACAGGGTGGAGAGACCGAATCCCCAGACGAGCGTGGTCGCCGCCGGGTACCGCTGGCCGGCCTGCTCGCTGCTGAACAGGTAGACGGCGAACGTGATCGCGGCTCCGAACGCCGCCGCGACGCCGACAGCGTTCAGGCTGCTGGGGTGGTAGGCGCCGACGACGAAGAAGCACCCAATTGCGGCGAGACCAGCAGCGCCCCACAGGGCCGGCGGCAGCTTGCGTCGGTGGATCACCTTGAGATACAGGAGCAGGATCAGCGGGCCGAGGTACTGGATCGTGAGCGCGACGCCGATGTCGAGCCGCGCGATCGCCGCGAAGTAGAGAGCGGTGACGCCTGCGAGCCCGACGATCCCAAAGACCGCGAACAGCCGGAGGTCCTGCCTCCGGATCTTGAAGAGGCCCGGCGCCGTGATCGCGATCACCGCCGCGAGCGCCGCGAACGTGCCAAGCGACCTGAGCTCCGCCAGCCGCGCCGCCGGCATGTGATCGTCGAGCAGGAACCGAGCCAGCGACCCGTTCAGCGCCCACAGCGTGGCCGCCGTCGCGGCGAGGACGTAGCCGAGCTTCGGGTTCCGTTTCGGCGGGTCGATGGGGGGAGTGTTGCCGACGGGTCCCCGCGAGCCTGGATGTAGACTCAAAGCGCTTTCGGGGCGTGGCGCAATCTGGTAGCGCGCAGCCTTTGGGTGGCTGAGGTTCTCGGTTCAAATCCGGGCGCCCCGATTAGAGCTCCAACGTTCGAAATCGTCCGAGAGTTCAGCCGTCCGGCGGACCGAGGTCTACCCTCCCGACCGAGCCCCCGTAGCTCAGAGGACAGAGCACCGGACTTCTAATCCGACGGTCGCAGGTTCGAATCCTGCCGGGGGCGTTTGTCGGGATAGGGACGCGGGGTGACTGGAGGGGTCTGAGGGGGACCGGAGAGCCCAGTGCTGACGGGGGAATCGGCGGTTTGATCGGCGCCGATCGGCCGGGATCACCCGCCCCGCGCCGCGAGCCGTTTTCGGGCCCGCTGAGACACTTTTGAGACACCGGCCGGGCCAAGTGTCTCGGCATCCGCAGAACGCCGCGGGCGGGCTCCCAGAGGGTCTAACGTGAGCGCCGCGCCGGTCTGGTTTAGTCCCGGCGCCAAGCCCCGGGGGTGTGAAGGCCCGCCGGGGCACTTCTTGCGTTTCGCGGCAGTTAGGCTCGCGTCGTGTCACTCGATCCGAACGAACCCGGCGCGATGCCGCTAGCCGCCATCGGCATGACCAAGCCGCAGGTGCGCCACCTCGCGAAGGCCGTCGAGGAGTACCTCGCCACCGGGAAGCCGCTCGACAGCGTGCGCGTCGAGAAGATGGCCGACGCCCACTTGCGCCTCGTCTTCATCGGTCCCGACGGCGATCCCGCCGATGAGATGATGCTCTTGCCGCACTAGCTGCGCTCAAGTCTTCGGTTCAAGGCCCCGAGGTCGGCGATGCCGCGTTCCTCGACGACGTGGTCAACTGAGGTGTCATTCACTCGCCCCGATCTGCAGCCGCCGACAGATTGGCGAGGCGTTCGAGCTGTTGCCGCGAGCGCAGGCGGTCCCATATTCGGCGCCCCCCTCCTAACACGATCAGCTCTGCGTTGCGGATCGCGCCGATCCGACGCTCGAAATGCGGGTCCGCTTTAAGCGCCGCTACCCCGCCGTCAGGTCGACCGGCCTGCCTGGCTGACTCAATCGTGTCGACGATGCGCTGCACGTTGCTGAAGCCAGCCTGCACGAGCTGAAAGTCGAGGACGTTGAGCACGCGCGCCAGTTTGGGTCGCTCCGCCTCCCACGTGGCGAGCTGTTTGTCAAAACTGGCGGTGGCCGGGACGGAGCCCAACTCAAGGTATGACTCGACTGATTGGTCTACTTCGACCAATGCGCCGTAGAGGAGCCGCGCGGCGGCCTGCGAATCATTGCGGCGGCTGAGCGATGCCCCGGCAAACTGGACAGCGCCGGTCGTCACCGCTCCTGCGATAACGCCGACGAAGCCAACAAGTGCAGTGTCGACCACCGGCCCGCAGGCTAAAGCGGCCTCCGGTCACCAAGCCCTCCAGGGGGCAACCCACGATGAGAGTTTCCACGGCGCGACACTTCCGATACGGCCGCGCCGTGAGAGTCGACCCGGCGCGCCGAGCGGCGCCACGGGTGCCCGACGATTCCGGGCCGTGCCGCGGGCAATGGCGCCCGGTCGAGGTGACAGCCGGGCGCCGAAGTCCGTTGGGCTCGTGGGGGACAATTGTGGCAATGGCCAACACGCTCGGCGACATGATCCGACAGCTCCGCGGCGATGAGCAACGGGTCGAGCAAGTGCCGCCGCAGGTCGTGCGAGCGATGGCGGACCTCGACGCCGCGATCCGCTCCGGTGACGTCGGGCGGATCGACGCGACAGAGCGCGTTCTCGACCTCGCTCTAAGCGGCGAGCGGCCTGTCAACTTCAACGCCGGTGTTCGCGGTCCCCCGGTCAAGCTGAACAGGGCCCCATCGGAGGCGTTCAACGCGATGCTCCGCCAGGCCCGCTACAGACGCTGACATCGAGGAGGAGCCAAGTGCTCGACGTTGATCACGTGCCAAGTCCAAGCGACGTTCCGCAGGCAGAGATCGCTGCCGCGATGACGAACTTCCACGAGGCCGCCGCCGCGAGACTGGCCGCCGATCGCGGGCTCGCGCAGCTCGAACGCAACGGCCGGACTGACGCCGAGCGAAAGGACGCGGAGGCGACCGCTGCAGCGCTCAGCTCCGGCAAGGCGGATCCGGGGGCGCGGTCCGTGCTGAAGTTCGAGCGCGCGCTGGTCGACGCGCGCAGGACCGCGCAGGCGAACGCGCTGATCGTGGAGCGCGCGCGCCGGGACCTCGCCGCCGCGGTGGACAAGCACGGCGGCGAGCTGGTCCGCACCGTGCGCGAGCGGTTCGAGCGATCGCGCGGCGAGTACGTTGCCTCTCTCGAACGGGCAGAGGCGTTGCATGCCCAGATGTCTGACCAGTTCGGGCTGGTCGAGTGGACTGGTGGTGGGCGGTTCCGAGTAGCTTCGAAGTACCTCCCCACGATCCCCGCCCCGCCAGTCGGTGACGGCAACCGGCTGCCGATCTCCGCCGTCTTCGAAGCCCTGAAGAACGTCGGCGCCGAGCCGACCGCGTCGAGGTCGGGCGAGCAGGATCAGCCGTTGCGCGCGGTCGAGCTAGCCCGGCGAGCCGGATGGGGGGACAAGACTGGCAATCTCGCAGCGCGCAACACCCTCCGCTACTGCTTCTCGATCGGGGCGGCACCCCGGGACGGCGGCTTGTTGTCGCGGCTCGGTGGGGTCGCGTGCGGCGACCGTCTCAGCGCGCGTTCACGGCGCGGCGCCGCGGCGGGGTGTCGAGGTCGTGCCGTGGCACTCGGAGCGACGGGTGGTGGCGTGGACGTGTTGCTTGTGCTGCGGGTCGGCGTAGAGTCGTGGGAGGGGCGTGATCGCCGCTCCTGCTCGATTCTCTCGCGTGGGCTTGCGAGTTGTTGTGGCTGACCTTCCCGGGTGTTTCGTCCGAGGCGACAGAAACGCCGTACACGTTGGGCCGTCCCGTTCGGGGGGGTCTGAAGGAGGGGTCAGTCATGAGCATTGTCGAGCAGACCGAGGGTCGCGCTGCGACGGCGGCGAGGATTCAACGACACGGGGGAACGATGGTCGCGGGCCCGGTAGGGCGGCGCGTGGCAGGTCGCGTCGTGTTTGCCGTGACGATCGTGGTCGCGATCGCGCTGAGCTGGGGCGCGGCCGTCAGCCGCGCCGCCGACTACCAGGACAGCAACAACAACGTTTGTGAGGGCTCCAGTTGCTTTAACGGCAACCTGGTCGCCAACGGCGCGGTCGACAATGCTGCGTTTGGTCCTTCGATGATGAACGCGCTCACCGAGGGCAGCGGAAACGTCGCGATCGGCTTGGCCGCGCTGGAGGCGAACACGAGCGGCAACGACAATCTCGCGAGCGGCGTTGAGGCGCTGCGGGAGAACACGACCGGCAGCGACAATCTCGCGAGCGGTGTCGATGCGCTGTTCGCGAACACGACCGGCGACGACAATCTCGCGAGCGGCAACAGCGCGCTGTTCAACGAACACGACCGGCAACGACAATCTCGCGAGCGGTGTCGATGCGCTGTTCGCGAACACGACCGGCGACGACAATCTCGCGAGCGGCGTTCAGGCGCTGGAGGCGAACACGACCGGCAACGACAATCTCGCGAGCGGCGTTCAGGCGCTGTCGGGCGAACACGACCGGCAGCGACAATCTCGCGAGCGGCACCAGCGCGCTGTTCTCGAACACGACCGGCGACGACAATCTCGCGAGCGGCGTTCAGGCGCTGGAGGCGAACACGACCGGCAACGACAATCTCGCGAGCGGCGTTCAGGCGCTGCGGGCGAACACGACCGGCAGCGGCAATCTCGCGAGTGGTGTCGATGCGCTGCAGGCGAACACGACCGGCGGCGACAATCTCGCGAGCGGCTTTGAGGCGCTGTTCTCGAACACGACCGGCAATTCCAATCTCGCGAGTGGTGTCGAGGCGCTGTTCTCGAACACGACCGGCAGCGAGAACGTTGCGATCGGCACCGGCGCGCTGCAGTCGAACACGACCGGCGGCGACAATCTCGCGAGCGGCGGCAGCGCGCTGTCCTCGAACACGACCGGCAGCGACAACCTCGCGAGCGGCCTCCAGGCGCTGTTCTCGAACACGACCGGCGCCGACAACGTCGCGAGCGGCACCAGCGCGCTGTTCTCGAACACGACCGGGCATGACAATTTCGCGAGCGGGTTTGACGCGCTGCAGTCGAGCAACGGGAGCTATAACCTCGCCGTGGGTTCGAGTGCGTTGCAGGCGAACACCACCGGCCTGGGGAATCTCGCGAGCGGTTATCAGGCGTTGTTCTCGAACACGACCGGTAACTACAGCGTCGCGAGCGGGTATCAGGCGCTGCGCTCGGACGCGACCGGCGCGCAGAACGTCGCGAGCGGCTACCAGGCGCTGTATCACGACACCGGCACTTCGAACACGGCGCTCGGGGCCAGCGCACTGTCCGCGAACACCACCGGCACCTTCAACCTCGCGCTCGGCAGGCAGGCAGGCACGAGCCTGACCACCGGCTCGAACAACATCGAGATCGCTAACAACGGCGTCGCGGGCGAGTCCGGCACGACCCGGATCGGGACCGCGGGCACGCAAAAGAAGGTGTTCCTGGCCGGGGTCACGGGCGTCTCTGTCCCCGGCCCGACCCAGACGGTGGTGATCAACTCCTCCGGTCAGCTCGGAACCGCCACATCCCCCTCGGCACACTTCGGCCAGAACATCCGCCCGCTCGCCCAGCTGCAAAGCGAGTCCGCACGCGTCAGCCGCCAGCAACGCGAGATCCGCCGCCAGCAACGCGAGATCGACCAGCTCGCGGCGCAGCTCGAACAGCTCCGGGCACTCCTACAGCACCACTAAAGACAACCACGCGCGCCCGGCGGGCACACTCATCAACGCTGCCCGCCGGGCCGCAGAACCCCACCGTGCTAGCCCGTGGGCCAGTCGCACGCCCAAGGAGCGATCAGTGGGCGACAACGCTTGGGGCTACAAGCGGCAGCCGGGGGCATGACCCCGGCAGCGGACTCGCCATCACCCCCACACCGGCGTCCTCAGCCGCGCGCGAAATTGGCGAAAAATCCCGTTTTCAGCTACCGCAGTTCCTCGGCGGGGGGGTCCAGCAAGCTGAGTGATAACGGCACACGGCTGATCTGTTCGCCGAGATAGCCGCGCTCCCATGCGGGGCGTGTCCAGGTGAACGCATCCCGCCATCCACGCCGCTCGCCGTGGGCAACGTCGGTTAGCGCCACGGCGACGGCGGCGTTCCACGCCGCACCGAAGTCTGCCCCGCTGGCGCGAGCCTCGACGAGCCGCGCACGGAGCCTGCGCGCTGGCGTCGGATCCGGCGCAGAGCTGACGTGGAGGTGTCCGAGCGCCAGCTGTCGCTGCTTCGCGGTCGTGGCGAGCGACGGGATCCGACCCACCCCCAGAGCGTAAATCCATGTGCTGAGCGAGAGTTGGTCGGCGATTTGTTGGTTGCTTTCGCCGCTGGCTAGGAGCGCGAAGATTTCGAGTTCGCGGGGGGTGAGTGCGGCTCGGACGGCGTTCGCAGCGATCTTGTTGGTGTCTGTGATTGGGATATCCCGTTCGCGGATGTGTTCGAGGAGTTTCCCGGCGATCTGCGGGGATAGCACAAGGACCTACGCCGCGCGGCTATGACGTGTTTTGGGTGGCGCTGTTTTGAGGATGTAGCCGTTGGCGCCGGCGATGATCGCTTCGACGACCCGGTTCTGTTCGGTGTGAGTGAGCACCAGCACCTTCGAGGTGGGGGCGAGCAGACCGAGCCGCTCGATCGTCTGCACGCCGGTGATTCCGGGGAGTTTGATGTCGATCAGTACGACGTCGGGGCGCAGGTCGAGCACGAGCGCGAGCGCGTCTTCTCCGTTGGCGGCTTCGCCGATGACCTCGAGCCTGTCGGCCGAGAGCGTCTGCGCCAACATCGCGCGGATCATCGGCTCATCGTCGACCAGCACGATGGTGATCGACGTCCGGCGCTCCTCGCTCCCTTTACGCTCGTCTGACATGTCGCCGGCTGGTCCTCTCGGGTGAACTGATCCCGCGGGTGAACCTACCAGTGCTTCCGGCGCTTGGTGGCTGATCTCCGGCCGCCGGATAGCCCGATCGAGCCCCCCTAGCTGACGATCGGGATAGGTCTAAATCCCGGTTGTGGAAACCGTGCAGAAGGCCCCTCGCGGCCTGAGCGGAGTTGTCCGTTGGTCGGAGCGTTGGGCGGTGTTCTTATCCGTGCGGCCGGTGTCAGCCTCTAGCTGGCGCGACAGAGTCGGGACGACGAGTCGACCGCCACGGTTTGAGCTGCGCTCGCCCAGGCGCTCCCACACGGCCAATCCGGAGTGGATGGTGATTGGCGCGTGAGCACGCTGCGGTTCCTAGAACGGACTTATCGATTGATCACCCGAGTGTTTCCAACCTTCCTCCGTGCCCGGAAGATGTTGGCGCTTGCCGCGGCCTTCGTCGTTGGGCTGTTTGCCGTCGGGTCCGCAATACCAGCACGGGCCGTGCGCGCGGCTGCCCACGGTGCTTCCGGCGCGCGGTCCGGTAGTGCCGTGACTCCCGTGTCGATCCCGCCCGAGCCGCGCGCCGCACCCCGCGCCCGGGCTCTGCTCGTGGGCAGCTATCACGGGATCAAGGGGCAGTACTCCGATCTGGAGAAGGCGATCTATGCCGCTCGGCCCGGCGACTGGATCTTGGTCGGGCCAGGCGACTATCGCGAGCGCACGAACGTGCCCTTGACCGGAGCGATGGGCGACGATCAGTCGGGTGCCGGGTTCGCCATCACTAAGCCAAACATCCATATCCGCGGGATGGATCGCAACCGGGTTTGGCTGGACGGCACGTCGTCAGGGCCGCGCTGCTCGCGCCGGACCTCCGATCAGAACTTCGGTCCCGCCGACGACACCGGCAACCCGAGCGGACGAAATGGCATCGTCGTGTACAAGGTCAGCGGCGTCTCGATCGAGAATCTGAGCGTATGCAACTTCCTCAGCGGCGACCTCACCCTCGGCGACGAGATCTGGTTCGACGGCGGCGGATCGAGCGGCAAGCAGACCACCATGTCCTTCCGCGGCGAGTACCTGACCGCTACCTCGAGCTACTTCGTGGACCAGAACTCGCCATCAGCCCAGTACGGGATCTATTCCTCCAATACGGCTGGCGGGCCGGGGGTGTTCACCCACGACTACGCCTCGAATTTCAGCGACTCCGCCTTCTACGTCGGCGCCTGCCCGCAATGCGCGGTGCTGCTCGATGCGGTGCACGCGCAGAACAGCCCAGAGGGCTACTCGGGCACCAACTCGGGAGGTGTGGTGATCGAGAACTCAGAGTTCGACCAGAACCGCGACGGATTCGACACAAACAGCCAGAACAACGACGACTCGCCCTCCCCGCAGACGGGCGCCTGCCCGGGCGGGGCTGTCAATCCGCATCCGCCGGCGAACATCCAGCGAGTTCACTCCTGCTGGGTGTTTGAGGACAACTACGTCCACGACAACAACAACCCCCACGTGCCAGCCGCCGGGGTCGTCTCCAACATCCCCACCGGTGACGGCCTGACTATCACCGGCGGGCGCTACGACATCGTTACCCACAACCGATTCGTCAACAACGGCGCCTGGGGGATCTATCTGATCCCCTACCCGGACATGGAAACCCCGCCGAGCTCGAACACCGCCCCCTGCCAGGGAGGGACCTACGCCCCGGCACCGGGAGGCGAGACCTGTTACTTCGACGACTACGGCAACGAGATCGCGAACAACACTTTCACCCACGACGGGTTCTTCGGCAATCCGACGAACGGCGACATCGCCGACGTGTCCGGCGACTCCCCAAGCTCGAACCCCGACAGCAATTGCTTCCACGACAACGTCGACACCTCCGGCACGCTGACGAGCCAGCCCAACAACGTCGACAGCTACAACCAGTGCGGCTCTACCTACATGGGCGAGCCACTTGCCAGCGCGGTGTTCTTACAGTTCGCCTGCGCCGCTGAGCACTATTCGACTCCGTGCCCGAGCGGCATCGGCGGCAACTATCCGACGGCCACCGGGGCCCCGATGACGCTACCGCCGTCCCAGCCCACCATGCCCGAGCCCTGCGCAGGCGTGCCCGCCAACCCTTGGTGCCGGCCGCGCTGCCCCCGGCGCGGTGCGTCTCAGGGCGCTCGACCATGATCCACCTAGCCGGACCGGGCCGGCTCGTGGCCGTGCGTGTCACAGTCGATGGCCGCCACTTGAGCGCACACATCAAGGGCCGAAACGGCGTGCTCATCAATCTGGGCGGCCACGCCCGTGCCCGCTTCACCTTGCGCGTCGTGGCCCGTCTGCGAAGCGGGGCCACGCGCGTCACCCTGGACCACCTGCACACCTGCGCGCGCGCTCATTAATCTCGTATCGTGACTAGGATCGCCCGGCCGCCGCTGGCGCCCAGCCTCGCGCAGCGCATCGACTGTGCTCCCGTGTGAAACCAGGCGTCCGCGCTCACACGACTGGACGACCGCTCTTGCCCTAGCGCCGGGTCCCAGCCGACGAGTGCATCGGCGACAACCGAAAGGCCCGACAGGCCGCCCAGCTGACGATTGAGTTCGCGGCCGAGCGCTCGTCCTCCGGTCGGCGCGCCGGTGAGTCCCTCGTCGCCTTTGCGCAAGTCGTGAACAGCCGTCGCCGGGATCGAAAGCAGCAGTCAGCGCCCGACTCGGGTGGCGTCTCTTTGGCGCTGTAAATTCGGTTCCCGGTGGTGGTCAGTCTAGGCGGCTGTCACCTCCTCGGGTAGGGGCTGTTCGGTGCCGTGGTATCTCGCTCGTTTGAGATGTTGGCGGTCAAGCGCGGTGAAGTGGATGCCGTTGGTCTGGTGAGTGATCAGCAGGTCGAGCACGGCCCGGACCAGGGTGAGCCCAGTTGGTCTCGCCGGGGAAGCGGCCCATCACCTTGGTGCGGCGTTTGACCTCGCCGAGCGAGCGCTCGAGCAGGTTCGTGACCTCCAGCGGCGGCGGTGGCGGACCGGGTATCGCAGGTGCACCGTGAGCGCGTCGAGGTCGTCGGCGAGGCAGCGGGCGGCGGCGGTGAATCCGCCCTTGTCGAGGTCGTTGACCAGCGCCTGCAGCCGGCGTTTGGCGTCCTGTTCGCTGATCGCCTCATCCAGGGCCTGCCAGTACGCCTTCTTGACGCGTTCGCGCTCGCGGTCCGGGAGCTTGGCGTAGAGGTTCCGCGCGGCGGGCAGCCCAGCACCGCTGGCGGTCCGACGCCGGCCAGCACTGCTCGATCGCCTTGATCAGGCCGGGCGCGCCGTCGGCGACGATCAGCATCGGCGCGCCCAGCCCGCGGCTGATCAGATCGCGCCCGAGCGTCTGCCGAGTCCTCAAAGGACTCGCGCATCCCCAAGCTCACCGCCAGCAGCACCCGTTCGCCGTCTTCGGTGAACCCCCACGCGACCTGCACGCCCTCCCTCGGCCCGTCCGGTCTGACCGCGATGAACGTCGCGTCGAGGAACAACGCGACCAGCCGGATCTCATAGAGGTCCCGGCGAAACGGCAAACCGCTCGAAGCGCTCCTTGAGCTCCTCACAGCTTCCTGGAGGCCGTCGCCTTCGACAGCTTCCCCAGCCCCGCCTCCTCGCACAACGACTCGACATCACGCATCGATAAGCCGCGCACGAACGCGCCGATCACCAACGCCTTCAACGGCTCGGTCCGCGACGACTTCGGGGTCCGCGGGAACAACTTGGACGCGAACGTCTCGGCCGCGCTCGGCGAACCTGCGGGATCTCGACCGCGAGCTCCCCCTCCGCGGTCTGCACCCGCCGCGGCCTGAACCCGTTGCGCAACCCGCTCTCCTCGCCGCGCTCATCGCGCCGAGCGGGTGGCCGGCGCTGGTAGCGGGCTCGCCCCAGCCACGCATCGAACTCGTCCTCAACGGCCCGCTGGATGATCAGACGCGCGCCGAGCTTCGCCAGCTCCGACAACGACTCGCGTGGGTCTCAGCCACCCCCACCGACAACATGTGCTCGAATCCGAGCTTCTATGTCCGCCGACGGCGGTACGGTACGTCTCACGGCGTAGGCCTCCTTCATCGTCTTTGCGGGACCTGAGGGAACCTACGCCGTCGCCTCGACAGCACCGGCGCTATTTACAGCACTCCTGAGACGCGACC
>CAWBHJ010000012.1:0-135834 GCA_963788565.1 uncultured Solirubrobacterales bacterium
ACTCGCCGCGTTCTCGATCGGCTTCAACGCGGTCGCCCATGTGAACACCGGCGGTGTGCCCTACTACCTGTTCGCGCTCACCGGGCTCGTCGTATGGGTCTACTTCCAGGCGGTGCTGATGCTCGCGACCGGGTCGATCGTCAACAACTACCCTCTCGTCCGCTGGACTCCGTGCCCGAGGCTGGCGCTGCCGCTCGCGGCACTCGTGTCGAACCTGCCGTCGTTCCTGATCCCGGCGGCGGCCGCGATCATCGCCGCGATCGTCACCGACCACGTGTGGGCGGGATCGCTGCTGCTTCCGGTTCTGATCCTGTGGCTGTTCCTGCTGACGGCCGTGTTTGCGGTGGCGCTCGCATCGATCACGGTCAGGGCGCGCGACATTCTCAGCGCGCTCCCGTTCGTGCTCCAGGTCGCGGTGTTCCTCGCTCCGGTCGCCTACAGCACGGCCAACCTGTCCGCGCCGCTGCGGGCGCTCGTCGCGATCAACCCGCTGACGGGGCTGATCGAGGCATGGAGGTGGGCGCTGCTCGACCTCGCGCCGAGCTGGCGCGCGGTGGGGGTGTCGCTCGGGCTGACCGTGGTGGGCCTGGTGCTCACCTGGTTGCTGTTCACCCGCCTCGAGCCGATCGTCGCCGATGAGATCTGAGCAGGTGAGCGGCGGCGCCGACAGCGCCGGGACGTCGGTCGTCGCACGCGAGCTTGGAAAGACCTACCGACTTGGTGACCTCGTACGGCTCGAGCGTGTCCTGAAGCGAGCCGTCGGTAGGGCGGGAGCGGTCGAGACGTTCGAAGCGCTCGACGACGTGAGCTTCGCCACGTACCCCGGAGAGTGCTTCGGGATCGTCGGAACCAACGGCTCAGGGAAGTCGACCGTCATGCAGATCCTGGCGGGGATCACCTCCCCGACCACGGGGTCGATGACCGTCTGTGGGACGGTGCTTCCGCTGCTGGCGGTAGGCGCCGGCTTTCACGGCGACCTGACCGGTCGGGAGAACAGCTTCCTGTACGGGACGATCCTCGGGCTTCGCCGCAACGTGATCAACGAGCGGCTCGACGCGATCGCCGAGTTCGCGGAGCTCCGACGGCACTTCGACACGCCCCAGAAGCGATATTCGAGCGGGATGTCCTCGCGGCTCTGCTTTGCGATCGCGATGCTGTTTCCAGCGGACGTCTACTGCTTCGACGAGGTCCTGGCGGTCGTGGACGGCGAGTTCCGGGATCGCTGCCTCAACGAGATCCGATCGCTCTCCGCAAGCGGCAGCACGGTGTTCTTCGTCAGCCACGACCTGACCCAGGTGACGGCGCTATGCGACCGGGTGATGTGGCTCGACCATGGCCGGGTGCGGGAGATCGGCCCCGGGCCGCAGGTGGTCGAGCGCTACGCGCACGAGCTGAGCCGGCGGGAGCTCGCCGACAGCACCGTCTAGGCGCGGCTCCGTAGGCTCCGAGCCGCATTGCCTACCAGCCCCCTCTTGGAGATCCGCGCAGATGGCGGCCGGAGCAGTGGCTTCGGCCACGTGGGCCGCTGTCTTGCGCTCGCCGAGGCGCTCGCCGACGAGGCCGTCTTCCGGCTTAGCGATCCCGTGGCCGCCGCGTTCGTCGCCGAGCGCGGCGGGCGGCTCGCCGCAGGTGATGAGCGAGCGGACGTCGTGCTCATCGACCGCGTCGACCCGACGCCGTGCGAGCAGGTCGTCGGGCTCCACGCGGGTGGAAGCAAGGTGGCGCTGCTGGATGACAGAGGCGACGGCCGGCTCGACGCGGAGCTGGTGATCGATCCCGCGACCGCGGCGTCATGGCCGCCCGCCGCGGGACGGCGACTGGCCGGCTTCGAGTACGCGCTGATTCGCTCGGAGGTGCGCGTAGCGAGTCGTGCCGTCGATCCCGCAGGGCTTCTGGTCGCGATGGGCGGCAGCGATCCCGAGGGGGTGACTGTGCCGCTGTCCGAGGCGTTGGCCGCGGCCGGGATGCCCGTCAGCGCTCTGCTCGGACCGGGTTACGCGCACCAGCCCCCGGGCGATGCGGTGGCAGCCGTGCGGCCGAAGGGTTTCCTGCGAGCGCTTACCGGCTGCGACATCCTGGTGGCCTCCTATGGCCAGACACTCGTGGAGGCCTGCTGCCTGGGGATTCCGGCCGTCGCGCTGGTGCTCGATCGGGCCCAGGTGACGGACGCCCGCGCCTTCTGCGAACACGGCACCGCGCTGTTCGTCGACGCGTCCCGAGGCCTCGCCGCCGACGATGTGATCGCGTCCGTGGAGCGCGTTCGCGCCGACGAGTCGCTCTATCGTGCGCTGGCGGCGCGCGGTCCGCAGCTCGTCGACGGGCGCGGGACTGAGCGAGTTGCAGCCGCGATCAGGATGCTCGCCCGCTGACCGATCCGTCGATCTCGGCGAAGCAGATCGTGGACCCGAACGGTAGCCGCTCGAGCTTCAGTCGCTGGATATCGAGCGAGTCGAGCAGCGCGACCGTCTCGCCGGGCCAAGCGGGCAGGTTCACCTCATCGAAGGCAATGACCGCTCCCCGCGGCATCCGCGGCAGCAGGTGTCCGATCGCCACGGCCGTGGGCTCGTAGATGTCGAAGTCGAGGTAGAGCAGGCTCACGATCAGATGTGGATGTGCGCGCACGTACTCCGGGATCGTCTCGGTTGCGTCTCCGCGAACCAGCTCGACCTTCGGGAGATGGCCAACGGAGCGGTTCAGGTCAAATAGCTCAGCGGCACGGGTGATCTCTGAGTGAGAGTCGACCGCGAGCCCGCCCACGTCCGCATCCTCGGAGGTAGCGGTGCGGTCCGCGTCCGTCAGCTCGGGGAACCCTTCGAAGGTGTCAAAGCCGATCACGCGCCGTTGGTGGTTGACGGGCTCATAGATCGAACTGAGCTGCGCCCAGGTCATGAGCCCGCCGCCGAACAAGACGCCACACTCGACAACCGAGCCCTGGACGTGCATTACTCGCTTGAAGATCTCGTTCCTGACCAGGAACTTCGCGATGTCCTGACGGGGCGCGTAGAGCGGGAAGTTCATCATCCGCTCGACCTGCGAGTAGCCGCTGTCGGCCAGCAGACGCTCGAGCTCGTCGATGTACCCGCGCTCACGATGCGTGCGAGTGTCCACGCCGAATCTGTAGGGAGCGTCGTCGCTCATTCCCAGCCTCGCCTGTAGAGGTACAACGCGAGATCGCCCGGGTGGTAATCGTGGCGGAGCACTACTCCCTTTGTCAGTGAATGGCCCAGCTCCAGCGCCGCTCCGGGATCGATCTGAAACTCTCCGGGGTGTTGCTCCTTGCCCCACGCGCTGAGCGAGGTGACGGCTACGGCCTCAGTCGCCAAGGCAAACATCAGCTTCAGGATCTCACCCATGCGCTGCAAGGGATCGTCCCGAAGCAGGTAGAAGATGCCCGAGGCAAGGACAAAGTCATATGTTGCCGTCTCCGGCATGCCGGAGACGGTTCCTATATCGAGCGTCAGCGCTGGGTGCAGGCGGCGCCCCTCCTCGACCATGCGACGAGAGATGTCGATGCCGTGATAGCGGACTCGGTCGTAACGCCCGCCTAAGAAGACCCCGAGGTCGCCGAAGCCGCAGCCAACGTCAAGCACGCTCTTACCGGTCATGTCTCCGACTTCGGATAGGGCCGCATACCGAACGTTGAGCGACTCATTCGAGGATGCGTCGAGTGCGCGGGGGCCACGTCCGTGCCGATCGACCAGCTGGTCGTAGTACGCGGATATCCGTTCCTCTTCGGGGTTCACGCCGCCAGCACTTCGCGGAGGGTCTCGGCGACGTAATCCTGCTCGCGCTCGGACAGGTCGGGGTAGAGCGGGAGCGAAACGACGCGCTCGAACGCACTCGCCGCGTCCTCGAGCCCGTCCGCCCAGCAGTCGGCGCCTCGCAGATCCCAGACCGGCTGCTCCGCCCGCACTCCGCGTGCCGCCATCCGCTCGCATACGTCGGCGCTCGAGCCCGTGCTCAGCAGAACGGCATAGCGGTACCAGAGGCGCCCCGGGGCGTTGGTGGGCAGCTCCACGAGCCCCGCGTCCGCCAGCGGGACGAGCAGCTCCTCGTAGCGGGCCGCGTGCCCGGCTCGCATCGACAGGATCTGCGGCAGGCGACGCAGCTGCTCGCGGACGATCGCCGCTTCCACATCGGTCATCTTGTCGTTCAGCTTCTGCGGACCGGGCGGCTGATCGCCGTAGTCACGGGCGACGCGAGCACGTTCGACGAGCGCCTCGTCGCGGGCCGCGATGATGCCGCCCTCTCCGCCCGCGATCATCTTGGTCGCGTAGAACGAGCCGATCGCCACGTCGCCTCCGCCGCCGAACGGGCCGGCGTCGGTTGCCCCGCCGATCCCGTGGGCGCAGTCTTCGATCACGGGGATGTCGAGTGCGCGCAGTTCGGCGAGGTGGCATGGTATTCCGAACAGGTTCACGCCGATGATCGCCTTGGTGCGCTCGGTGATGCGCGAAGCGGTGTCAGCCGGGTCGAGCGTCCATTCGCCGGCGACCACGTCTGCGAGCACCGGCTTGGCGCCGAGGACCAACGCCGCGTTCAGGAGTGCGACACAACTGTAAGCTGGCATCAGCACCTCGTCGCCCGGCCCGACGCCGAGTGACCAGAGCGCGAGCCGCAGCGCGCCGAGGCCGCTCGCCACGCAGACGGCTGCGGCCGCTCCGGTGTGCGCGCACCATTCGGCCTCCACCTCCTCGGAGATCGGACCGCCCGTGAGCCTCCGCGAACGAACGACTTCCGCTGCGGCGGCGGCTTCCGTGTCGCCCAGGAATGGGCGGGAGTGTCGAACCAGCACGCAGTCGGGCCACACGAGCGTCACGTAGCCGCCGGTTGCCGCAAGACCCGTGAACCCCGCAGCCTCGAACGCTCGTACTGAGCGCGCGTTCTCGCGCTTCACACGAGCGACGATCTGTCGGACGCCAAGTTGGTTGGCCCCCCGCTCCGCGGCGAGCGCGATCAGGTGCCTACCCAAACCTCGTCCTCTCGCCGAAGCCTCGATCGATGCGCCGATCTCGCCCGTCTCGACGCTCCACCGATCGACGCGTGCATATCCGATCGAGCGCCCATCGTACTCACCGATGAAGAAGGCCGTGTCGGCACTCTTCAGCTTTCCGCGGTACCAGTCGGCGTGAGTAGCGGCGTCAATCGGATCTGTGTTGAACGCCGCGCGGCGGACCTGGGGATCGTTCGCCCATTCGAGCAGCGTCTCTTCGTCCGCGGGGACCGCCTCGCGCAATCGCATCGACGTCATCGCGGGGCGTGCGGCGCTCCCTCGCACACCTCGGCAGTCAGGACTTCCCCTGCGACGACGTCGCGCAGTAGACGCCTGCCCAGCAGCCTCGCCTTCTCGCCTGGAGGGACGCCGGTACCGGGGCGGCGAAAGACGATGTCGTCGTGCGTCAGGTCGTGCCCGCGCTGGAGGTCGATGGCGGCGACGCAGGAGAGCCGGTACTCGGAGCGCCCGGACGTCTCGGACGGGGCGGGGCCGATCTCAGCGGTGCCGAGCGCGGACTCGGTCGTGCGCACCGCGTCGACCAGCGCTCTCAGCTCGGCCGGCCCGGCCGAGAAGCGGTGATCGGGTCCCGGGAGGTCGCGGTCTAGGGTGAAGTGCTTCTCGATCATCGATGCACCGAGCGCCACCGCGCCGACAGCGGCAACCAAGCCGTCCGTGTGGTCGCTTAGTCCGACCGGACACCCGAACTCGGCAGCCAGGGTCGGCATCTTCAGGAGGTTCACGTCCTCGGTGGGCGTAGGGTAGGACGACGTGCAGTGCAGCAGAACCAACTGGCTCCCACCGGCATCACGGAACGCGCCGACGGCAGCGCGTACGTCCTCGATTGTCGCCATCCCCGTGGACAGAACAGTGGTGATCTGAGTGCGCGCCATCGCCCTTATGAGCGGCAGGTGGCCGAGGTAGTCGGAGCCATTCTTGAGCAGAGGGCTCCGCAGCCGCACCAATACCTCCAGACCGAGTTCGCTGGTCGGCGTACTGAAGAACACCAGGCCGCGCTCGTCGCAATGGTCGCGCAGTGCCGGCCACGCAGAGGCCGGCAACTCATGGCGCTTGAACAGTTCGTACTGAGACTCGGTGACCATCGCTCCCCCGGTCGCGTACGAGTAAGTCAGCGACCGGTCACCGATAAAGTCCTCCGTGATGAAATTCTGGAACTTGACGCCATCGACCCCTGCGGCAGCGGCGGCATCGACCATCGCGTGGGCCCGCCCCACGTCTCCGTCGTGATTGATGCCCACCTCGGCCGCGATGAAGCATGGGGCGCCGGCGCCGATGTTGCGGTCGCCCGCGCCGACGAGCGATAAGAAGCCTTCTACCACGGACGCATATCCTATCCTCCCGGGTAATGGTCCTGACCGCCCACCAGCCGGTATATCTGCCGTGGCTGGGACTCTTCCACAAGATCTCGCTTGCGGATAGATTTGTCTCCTTCAACCGCGTGCAGTACCTGCCGAAGGACTGGAACAACCGAAACAAGGTCAAAACCGCTAACGGCCCTGTCTGGCTAACGGTGCCGGTCTTGACAAAGGGTCACCGACTCAAGGGGATTGACGAGATCGAGATCGATAATCGCTCGTCGTGGCAGCGGAAGCATTGGGTCACACTGCAGCACAGTTATGGCAAAGCGCCGCACTTTGCGCGGTACTCACCCTTCCTCGAGGAGGTGTACACACGGGAGTGGACCCATCTGGCCGACCTCAACGACGAGATGCTTCGGTGGTTCCTCGCTGTCCTCGGTATCGATGTTGAGTTCACACGAGCGTCAGACTACGAGTTCATAGGAACGAAGTCGGCGCTTGTGCTTGACATGTGTCGCAAGCTCGACGCAGATCGGTACGTCTTCGGCGCTCTCGGCCGTGACTACGCCGAGGTTGAGCAGTTCACCGAGGCGGGCATCGGGGTGGTGTTCCAGGACTATCGCCACCCCACGTACCCGCAGCTCTACGGCAAGTTCGAGCCGTATCTCTCCGTCGTCGATCTGCTCTTCAACTGTGGGGACGACAGCCTCGAGATCTTGCTGAGTGGCCAGCCGGAAGCGGTGCCGGTTAACGTGTTGACGTCATGAATCAGCCCTGGGACGGTCCGATTCTGGTGATCGCCGCTCATCCTGACGATGAGGTGCTGGGCGTCGGTGGGACGATCGCGAGGCTGGCGGGGGAGGGCGCCGAGGTCCACATCGCGATTCTCGGCGAGGGTGTCACCTCCAGATATCCGGATCCGGCGCAGGCGAGCCGGACGGAGCTCGACGACCTGCACGACGCTCGCGACCGAGCCGGCGCGGTGCTTGGCGCTGCCCAGGTCCATTCTCATGACCTGCCCGACAACCGGTTCGATTCGGTGGCGATGCTGGAGGTCGTTAAGGTCGTCGAGGGGCTGCTGGGCGGGATCGACCCCGCGATCATCTACACGCACCACGGGGGCGATCTGAACGTCGACCATGGCGTCGTGCACCGGGCGGTGCTGACGGCCACGCGGCCGGGCACCTGCCGGGTTCGCGAGCTTTACGCGTTCGAGGTCCCGTCCTCGACGGAGTGGGCGTTCGGGCAGCTCGAGCCGCGCTTCAACCCGAACACGTTCGTCGACATCGCGACCACGCTCGACCGCAAGGTCGAGGCGATGGAGCTCTACCACAGCGAAGCGCGCAGCTTTCCGCACCCGCGATCGGGCGAGGCGCTCCGCGCCCTCGCGGCGTACCGCGGCTCGCAGGCGGCACAGGAGGCCGCCGAGGCGTTCGAACTGATTCGGCGGATCCGGTAAGCCGGCCGCGCGGCGTGGTCTCAAACCGTCACTTGGCGCACATGGCGGTTGCGCGCAGCGATCTCGGGGTGTCGGTCGAGGAACGCGATCACGGCGTCGAGCCCGAACTCCGGCTCGCTTTCATACAGGGCGTCGTACAACGCTGAGAGCACCTCGTAGTCCTCCGGAGTGTCGAGCGTGACGCGGAGGTCGGGGCGCCGGTACGCCGCTGGCGGCTCGACGCCCAGCAGGTCGAACCGCTCGGGGTGCCGCTCGAAATACAGGGTGACGTGCTCACGCTCGAGCGGGTCCGTGGACTCGGCGGCGGCCCTCGCGAGCGCGGCGACGGCGAAGACCTCGACGGCGATCCCGAGCGGGTATGTGTAGCCACCGAGGCAGTTGGACGCGAAGTCCGGGCGACGGCGCTCGAACTCGCCGATGACGTTCTCGACTACGCCGGGATCGGTGACCGGACAGTCAGCCGTGATCCGGACGACGGTCGCCGCGCTGACCCGCCGAGCGGCGTCTAGCGTCCGGCCGAGAACGTCCTCCGCACTTCCGCGGTACACGGGTACGGCCGCGTCATCGGCGCCCTCACGGATGACGTCATCCTCCGCCCCGCGCGTCGTGGCGACGACGATCCCGTCCAGGCTGGGGACCCGGCGGAGCCGCTCGATCACGTGTGCAAGTGCCGGCCGCCCCGCGAGCGGCGCGATCGCCTTCCCGGGCATCCTCGAGGAGCCCATCCGCGCGAGGACGACGGCCCAGATCGGGTGCGGAGCCGTCTGCTCGGATCGTTGCGCCATCGGGCGGCGGCCCGTCGCTACTGATCCGTCGCCGACACGAGCTCCGCCATCGCCCGGATGTCGTCCGCGTCCAGCGACTCGCCGTTCATGTCGCTCGAGTAGCGAAAACCGGGTGGCAGCTCCGCGCCAAGCGGATCATCGGTCCGCCAGAACGCGAACGGCGGATAGATGACGAAGCGGTCCGGTAGCGCCCGCGCGTGACGGGACTCATCCTCGGTGACCAGCACCTCATGAACCTTCTCGCCTGGACGGATTCCGACGATCCGACGCGTCGCGTCGGGGGCCAGCGCGTCCGCGATCTCGACCACGCGCATGCTCGGCACGCGCGGGACGAAAACCTCGCCGCCCTGCATCAGCTCGAGACAGCTGATCACGAACTCGACCGCCTGCTCGAGCGTGATCCAGAAGCGCGTCATCGCCTCGTCGGTGATCGTGACCTCGCCGAGCGCGGCCTGCCGCTTGAACAGCGGCACGACGCTGCCCCGGCTTCCGACCACGTTTCCGTAACGGACCGACGCGAAGCGAGAAACCGAGTCGCCGACGTAGGCGTTGCCCTGAGCGACGATCTTCTCGGCGCACAGCTTCGTCGCGCCGTAGAGGTTCACCGGATTGACCGCTTTGTCGGTCGACAGCGAAAGTGTCTTCGGCACGTCGTTGGCGATCGCGGCCGCCACTACGTTCTCGGCACCGTGGACGTTCGTCTGCACCGCCTCGAAAGGGTTGTACTCGCAAACGGGAACCTGCTTCAGGGCGGCGGCGTGAATCACTACGTCAACGCCTCGCATCGCCATCGCCAGCCGCTCGCGGCTGCGGACGTCTCCGATCAGGAACCGCAGCCGTGGGTCATCCTCGAGCGCGCGCGCGAGCTCGTACTGCTTGAGCTCATCGCGGCTGTAGACGCGGATCGCCGCCGGCTCGTGCTCGTCGAGCACCGTCCGGATGAACGCCTTACCGAACGAGCCGGTGCCGCCCGTGACCAGGACCACCTTGCCCTGGAGCTCTTCCGAAGCCATCACGGCGGATCTTAGAGGCGGAGCCCGGTTTCGAGCGACCGTTAGGCTTGGCCTCGTGCTGAAGCGCTGGGTGGTGGGCGCGCCAGTGGGGACGATGCGCTACTGGGTCACGCTGGTGACCGTCGTCTCGCGACTCGGCTCGGGCCGCAGGATGCGAGCGAAGATGTTTCTGCTCGGCCTCGCGATGCCGCTCCGCGACCGGTTCCTCGGCCCTCGCGACGTGAGGCTGCGGCTGCGTTACGGAAGCCTCGATGTGCCCTGGACCGTCGGGCCCAAGAGCGACTTCGACGTGCTCAACGAGTTACTGGTGCTGAGGGTCTACGCGGCGCAGCTCGGGCCGACCGCGCCCGGATCGATCCTCGACCTCGGGAGTCACATGGGAGCGAGCATCCTGTTCTGGCGAGAGCGCTTTCCCGAAGCGCGGATCGTGGGACTGGAACCGGACCCGGTCACGTTCCCGCGGCTGTATCGCAACGTAGGCTCCTGGCCCGGAGTCGAGCCGCACAACGTGGCGGTGGCGGAACGCGACGGACCGACACTCTTCTCCTCAGCGCGCCAGGGGTGGATCTCCTCGCTCTCGGGCGGAGGCGAACCGGTGGTCGTGGAAGGCCGCAGCTTTCGCGGCCTGATCGAGGAGGTCGGATACGTGGACCTGCTCAAGGTCGACGTCGAGGGTGCCGAGTGGCAGATCCTGGACGACCACGCCCTACAGCGCGTGGGAGCGATCGTCGGCGAGTATCACGACACGGGCGACGAAGCAGCCCGCGGTCGGTTCTTCGACCGGTTGCGGGCGCACTTCGAGCTGACGGTCGGGCCACCCGGGGCGTTCATCGCCTTCTCCGGGTCACGGTTACGCTTGCCGTGATGCCGATCCCGTACGGCCGCCAGGCGATCGACGAGAACGACGTCGCGGCGGTCGACGAGGTGCTCCGCGGCGACTGGCTCACGCAGGGACCGACGGTGCAGGCGTTCGAACAGGCCGTCGCGGACGTGTGCGAGGTGCCCTACGCGGTCGCGTTTTCGTCCGGCACCGCCGCGCTGCACGGCGCGGCGTTCGCCGCCGGGGTCGGGACAGGCGACGAGCTCCTGACGAGCGCGATCACGTTCGCGGCGAGCGCGAACTGCGGCGCCTACCTCGGCGCGACTCCGGTGTTCGCCGACATCGATCCCGGGACGTGGAACGTGAGTGCGGACTCGGTCGCCGCGGCGGTGACCGAGCGGACTCGCGCGGTCGTCCCGGTCCACTTCACCGGGTTGCCGGCGCCGATCGCCGCGATCCGGGAACGTGTGGGCCGGGAGATGACGATCATCGAAGACGCCGCCCACGCGATCGGGGCGCGCCAGCTCGACGAGCCGATCGGGTCGTGCCTGCACTCCGACATGGCCGTGTTCTCGTTCCACCCGGTGAAGACGGTGACGAGCGCCGAGGGCGGAGTGGTGACGACGCGCAGCGGCGAGCTCCACCGGCGCCTCGTCGAGTTCCGCACGCATGGGATGGTGCGCGACCCAGCGAGGCTGACCCGTCCCGACGAGGGCGGCTGGTACATGGAGCAGCAGGCGCTCGGATTCAACTACCGGCTGTCGGACGTGCACAGTGCGCTCGGGCTCTCGCAGCTGGACAAGCTCGGCCGGTTCCTCGAGCGCCGCAACGAGATCGCGCGGGTCTACAGCGCCGGGCTCGGGGACCTCGACCAGCTGACGCTCCCGCCCGACGCGCAGCCGGGTCAGGTGCACGGACGCCACCTCTACGTGGTCCTCCACCGTGACGGCGGACCTGCGCGTCGGCGCCTGTACGACGGGCTGCGCGAGCGGGACATCCTCGCCCAGGTGCACTACCTCCCGGTCTACCTGCACCCCTATTACCGCGAGACCTACGGGTACGACCCGGGCCTCTGCCCGCACGCGGAGAGCTACTACGCCGGCTGTCTCTCGCTTCCGTGCTTTCCAACTCTCACCGTCGAGCAGCAGGACACCGTGATCGCCGCCGTGCGCGAGCTCGCGTGACGGCCTCTCGTCCGCCGCGCGTGTCCGTCTGCGTCTGCACGTACAACGACGCTGGGCGAGTCGGCAGGGCACTCGATTCGGTTCTCGCGCAGACGCACGCGGATATCGAGGTGGTGGTAGTCGACGACGCCTCGATCGACGGAACCGTCGACGCCGTGGCGAGCTACGACGACGCTCGCATCCGCAGGTTCCGCAATCCGCTGAACCTGGGCAACGCTCGCAATCGCTCGCTTGCGGCGCAGCTCGCCACCGGGGAGTTCATCAAGTACGTCGACCAGGACGACTGGATCGCGCCGGAGTGCGTGGCGGAGCACCTGCGCCTGTTTGACGGACGGCCGGCGCTCGGCCTTACCTTCTCCCGGCGCGAGCTGTGCTTCGAGGACGAGAGCTCGCCGGCGGCGGTGCAGTGGCGCCGGCGCTACGGCGAGCCTCAGCGCGCGTTCGCGTCGCTCGACGAGATCAACGACGGGTCTTCGCTGCTGGATGACTACGTGAACAGGGGGTTCGGCGAAAACTGGATCGGCGAGCCTACCTCGGTGATGGTCCGCAGATCCTTTCTGCGGGCAACGGGGCTCTTCAACCGCTTCCTGAGGCAGGCCCTCGATATCGATCTATGGCTGCGGCTGATGGCGTTCTCCGAGGTTGGTTTTCTCGACGCGACCCTCTGCACGCGCTGGGTTGGCAGCAGCGGCGAGACCCAACCGAACGTGTCGGAGCGCCGGGCCTGGCTCGACCGGCTGTGGATGCTCGAGGGCCTGACGGAGATCGGCGAGATCCGGGGCCGCTATCCGATGCTCGCGCGAATGCGCCGGGGGGCTCAGGAGTCGATGCTCGTGTCACTCGCCACCGGCCGGTACCGGAACCGCAGGCTCGCGGCGGCGCTTTCCGACAGCGCGCGATACCTGGCCCACGCGACGCGGCGGCGCTTAGGGACGGGGGCGTCCGTCTACGACGTGCTCGAGCCGTCGGCCTGAGGGGTCGCGCCGATCAGCGCTCGCGTGCGCACGACCGCGCGGTCGATCGCCGGTACCGCCGAGAGCGCCAGCACCGCCGGCATCGGTGAGGCCTCAACACGGCTCACCGCGTCCCAGACCGCGCTGTGCCACCGTGAGCCGACCGCACGGTGGACCACCGGCTGTCTGAGCATCCGACGGTCGCCGAGCTCGACGGCGAAGACTCCCGTCACCGGCCCAACGGCGAACATCAGAGCCGCCGAGACGTCGGGCCAGGCTTCTCGCATGAACGACCCGATCCCGTCCCTCAGGAGCTGGCAGTCATGAAACGCGATGACTCCCGCTCCATCGAGAGCCTCCGCGCAGAAGCGCGCGTCCCGCAGCGCCGCATCGTCGGTGTGCTCACCGTCGATGAAGCAAAGATCCGGCCTGACGGGGAGGTCGGCGGGGCGCAGGGACTCGGTTCCGACCTCGAACGTGGTGAGCTTGTCGAGGTCGGCCGATGGGAGCGTTCGAAGCAGCGACAGCATCGTCTCGACGCTGTTGTCGTCGTACGTCCACGAGCCGCCCCGCTTGTCCGGCGGCGCCACGGGGCGCGGGTCGATCGAGATCACTCGAGCGCAACGCGGGTCCTGAATCGACACCTGCAGCGAGCCGCCCTTGTAGGAGCCGATCTCCAGGTACCCGAACGACCCGAGCGTCGTCGCCGCGGTCGCGTGCAGGGCGAGCAGCGCGCGCCGGTCCCAGTCGTTGGTCTGCGCCTCGATCGGCGAGAACAGCGACACGTCGAGCGCTTCTATCCGCTGTTCGAGACCGGTCATCGTCATACCCTACGCACGTGACTTGGAACGCTGGCGCCTCGGCGATGGGAGCGCTTCGTGATCGGCCCCGATCCGGACCCTGTTCGGTGGCGCGTTCGGATCACAGGGCCGAGCGCGCTGCGCGCATGTCCCTAGTTGCTCTCCAGCTGAGCCACGATCCGCGACCGCCGCCCACCGACCTCCTCGAGCCCCTCGCGGAAGCCCCGGAAGTAGTTGAGGCCGACGACGAACCTGTAACCGGGGTGCAGCAGCCGGTCGTGGAGCCCTCGGCGCTCGCCGGCGAGAACCGCGGCCTCGAGTAGGTTCAACACGGGCTCCGCCGACAGACACTGCTTCAGCAGCTTGCGGCCGGCCAGGAGCGGACCGTCGTCACGCAGCACGTATGCGTTGGCCCGGGCGACGGCGCCGCGCGCGTGGATCTCCGGGTACTTGTCGCACAGGCGGGCGGTGTCGCGGGCGCCGAGGCGCTGGAAGCGGCAGTACCGGCGCAGGTCGGCGGACTGGTCGTTGTGGAGGCACTCGAGCCCCGCGTCGTAGACGAACCGGATCCCCTGCCGCGTCGCCCGCTCGGCGAGGTCCTGGTCCTCGCAGGTGACGCGGAAGCGCTCGTCGAACGGACCGACCCGCTCGAGACTCGCGCGCGACATCGAGAGGTTGCGCGCCGTCGGGACCGTCATCTCGTACATCCCGTCGGCAATCGGCGGACCGAGTCGCGCCCGCTCGAACCCCCGCTCGGATTCCTCCAGATAACGGCCGAACGAGCTTCGTGCGAGCCCCGGCAGCTGCGAGAAGCCCCCGACCACCCAGGTATCGGCGAGCCGTTCGTGCGCCGCGGAGTGGCGGGAAACGAAGTCATGGGGCACGAGCAGATCGTCGCTGAGGAAGATCACGCAGCCGCCCTCGACGTGCTCGAGACCCGCGTTGCGGCCGGCCGAGACGCCCCGGTTGAACTCAAGCCTGCACGTCTTCAGCCGGTAGGGCGGCGAGGCCGCCGCGAGCACCTCGCTCGTGCCGTCGGAGGACCCGTCGTCGACCACCACGACCTCGTAGTCGGAGGCGGGGACGTCCTGCCGCGCGAGCGCGTCGAGCGTCGCCGGCAGCGCGCCGGCGCGGTTGTAGGTGCTGATCACGACGCTCGCGAGCACGCCGGACCGTCACCTGCCCGCCGCGATCGCGCGCCAGTCGGCGGCCGCCTGCCGGAACCGCCGCCGGTGCTCGGCCCCCCGGCCCGGCGCCGCCGACTCGAGCCACAGCGACAGCG
Organism: uncultured Solirubrobacterales bacterium; assembly: GCA_963788565.1. Taxonomy (GTDB): domain Bacteria; phylum Actinomycetota; class Thermoleophilia; order Solirubrobacterales; family Solirubrobacteraceae; genus Palsa-465. Next base: position 14,609 of record CAWBHJ010000012.1, read on the forward strand.
CGGTGACCGCCGCGAGCAGCCGGGCGTGGCGCTCCCCGTAGATGATCCGGCAGGCGCGGTCGATGCCCTCCGCCACCCGCCGCTCGGTCTCGGGAGCTCCCCATGTCGTCCGCGCGCTCGAGCCCGTGTCGTGAGTGAACGTCACGCTCGAGCAGACGCCGACCCGCCAGCCGTCCCGGCGCATCCGCCAGCACCACTCGATGTCCTCGCCGTACATGAAGATGTCCTCGCGCAGCGGCCCGACCCGGTCGGCGACGGCCGGCCGCACGAGCATCGCCGCGCCCGGCACCCAGCCCGCATCGAGCTGGTCGCCGCCGGTCCAGTAAGGGCCGCGCAGCACCCGGCCGCGCGCGCCGCGCGGGAGCAGCCGATGCAGCCGGGTGAGCTCGAGCACGCTCCTGCCGATCGACGGCATCGCGCGGCCGGGAGCCTCCCAGGTCCCGTCGACCCTGACCAGATTCGGGCTCGCCACCCCGATTTCCGGGTGGAGATCCATCCACGCGACGAGCGACTCGAGCCCGCCCCCGGGCGCCCGCACGTCGGGGTTCAGCAACAGCGCGTAGCGGCCGGTGGCCCGCGCCAGCGCCGCGTTCGCCCCGGCCGCGAACCCGCGGTTCTCCGCCAGCCGCACCACCTCGGCGCCCGGCAGCCGCTCCCGGAGCACCGCGACGCTGTCGTCGGGCGAGGCGTTGTCGACCGCGACCACCTCGGCCAAGCCGCTCGCGACCGCCGGCCGGATCGAGTCGAGCGTTTCGGGCAGCGCTCCGGCGGAGTTGTAGAGCACGATCGCGATCGTCAGCTCCGGCTTCATCGGCTCCACGCCTTTCGGAAGCCGCGGAACAGGTACAGGCCGAGGAGACCCCGGTACAGCCGCCTCAGAGCTCGGTCGGGGAGGCCGGCCCGTTCGAGCAGTCCGACCCCACGCTCAAGCGAGCGCAGAGCCCAGTCGCGGCTGAGCGCCCGCTTGAGGGCCTTCTTTGCCACCAGCCGCGCCGGGTCGTCGGGGGAGATCGGGCGGTTCTCGCGCACGTACTCCGTACCGGCGAGCTCCGCCGGGTACTTGCGCGCGAGGATCGCGACCGTCTGCGCACTGCGGTGCTCGCGGGCGCAGTAGCCCCGCAGCGTGAAGTTGTCGTCGTTGTGAAGCGAGCAGATCCGCGTGTCGAGCAGCAGCGTCATCCCCGCCGCGCGGGCTCTCATCGAGAAGTCCTGATCCTCGGCGCCGGCGAGCGGGAAGCTCTCGTCGAATCCCCCGATCCCGAGGAACCGCTCGCGGGCCAGCGACAGCGTCGCGGCGCCGACGAGCTCCATTCGCAGCGACCCAGGATCGTCGGGCAGCGGTTCGCCGGCGGCGCCGTCCTGGAATTGGCGCTCCAAGTCGATCCGGTAGCGCCCGAACGGGGTCGCTCGCAGCGCCCTGGTCGCGGCCGCGCTGAACTCCCACCGCGCGGTCACTGCGACATCGCCGTGGCGCTCAAACGCCCGTACGCGCGCAACCAAATCGGATTTCGAGACAACCATGTCGTCGTCGCAGAACAGCAAGAAGTCCCCGGTCGCCAAGGTGGCCCCGCGGTTGCGGGCGCGGGCGGCACCGAGCCGGTGCTGGCGCTCTAGCCGGATCGGGACGCGGCCGTCGTCGACCCCGGCGATCACCGCCTCCGTCGCCGCGTCGTCGCCGTCGTCGACGACGACGATCTCGTAGCGGCCCGGGTCGTAGTCGAGCGCGAGCAGCGCCGCCAGCGTCTCGCGCAGTGCGTCCGGGCGCCGGAACGTGGGCACGACGATCGAGAAGCTCGGGTCGGCCATCGGCCGGCTACCAGTCCTCCCGCCGCAGGAAGACCTCGAGCGTCAGCAGCGTCCACAGCGCGCCGCCGCGGTTGCGTGCACCGCTCGCGTGCTGGGCGAGGAGGGCGTCGACTGCCTCGCCGCGCAGGTGCCGCCGCACGTGCGCGTCGTCGCGCCCCAGCATCTCGTCGACGTAGCGCTTGAGATCCTCCCTGAACCAGCGGTCGAGCGGGACGCCGAACCCTCGCTTGCGCCGGCGGAGGATCTCGGGCGGCAGCTCGTCGCGGAGCGCGTGCTTGAGCACCCGCTTGAGCGAGAGGCCGCGTGCCTTCAGCGCCGGCGGGAGTCCGATCGCATATGCCGCGAGCTCACGGTCGAGGAACGGCGAACGGACCTCGAGCCCGTGCGCCATGCTCATCCGGTCGGCCTTGACCAGCAGGTCGTCGAGCAGATAGGTCCGGAGGTTCAGGTCGAGCACGCGGTCGAGCGAGTGCAGGTCGCGGGTCGACTCCCATTGCTGGGCGTACTCGAGCCGAGCCCACCCGTCGGCGTGTCCGAGCAGCTGCTGGCGCGAGCGCTCGTCGATGAAGCTGACCCACTCGATGTACGCCTCGGGCATGCCGCTCTCGGCGACCGCCGCGAACCTCTGAGCGTTGCCGACGCGGCCGCGCAGCGCGCTCGCGGGCGCGAGCGCGAGCGCTCGGCGGCCGACGGCCCGGACCGGCGCCGGCACGCGTCCGTAGCGCCCGAGCGCGACCGCCGCGGCGAACCGCTCGTAGCCCGCGAACAGCTCGTCGCCGCCGTCGCCGGACAGCGCGACCTTGACGTGGCCGCTCGTCAGCTCGTTGAGAAGATAGGTCGGGATCGCGCTCGAGTCTCCGAACGGCTGGTCGTGATGCCAGACGAGCCGTTCGACGAGGTCGACCGCCGCGGGACGGACGACGAACTCGTGGTGGTCGGTCGCGTAGCGGCGGGCGACGATCCGTGCATACGGGCGCTCGTCGTAACCGTCGCGATCCTCGAATCCGATCGTGAACGTCGGAACCGGCCGGTCGCTGGCGCGCGCCATCGTCGCGACGATCGCGCTCGAGTCGATCCCACCGCTTAGGAACGCGCCGATCGGGACGTCCGCGATCAGTCGCCGCTCGACGGCCTGCGTGAGCAGCCGCTGCACCTCGAAGGCGGCGGCGCCGAGCGACGCGCCGCGATCGTCGCCGCGCGGGCGCTCCGGCTCCCAGTAGCGCTCGATCCTCGGCCCGCCGTCCTTCTCGAGCGTCAGCACGTGGCCCGGTGGGAGGCTGCGGACCCCGGCGAAGAACGTGCCCGGGGTGGGGACGTAGCCGAACGTCAGGTACGCGGGGATCGCGGCGGGGTCGAGCTCGCGGGCGACCGCGGGGTGTGCGAGGACGCCCTTGATCTCGCTCGCGAACACGAGCGTGTCGGGCGAAGACCAGTAGTAGTAGAGCGGCTTCTTCCCGAACCGGTCGCGTCCGAGGATCAGGCGCTCGCTCCGGCGGTCCCAGATCGCGAACGCGAACATACCGTCGAGTCGCCGCGCAAGCTCGACCGCGCCGAGATCCTCCGCCAGGTGCGCGAGCACCTCGGTATCGCAGCGCGTGGCGAGTCGGTGCCCGGCCCGCTCGAGCTCGCCGCGGAGCTCGGCGAAGTTGTAGATCTCGCCATTGAGCACAGCGCCGAGCATCCCGTCCTCGGAGGCGAGCGGCGGGTCGCCGTGCTCGACGTCGATGATCGACAGCCGGTTCTGGCCGATCGCGGCGCGGCCGTGCACGAACGCGCCCTGCGCGTCGGGCCCACGGTGGCGCTGGCACGCCAGCTGCGCCTCGATGCGCATTTCGCGAGCGCGGTCCGGGCGCCCCACGAATCCGGCGATTCCGCACACGTCGCCTACTGTACGCGCGGTCGCGCGAGCGCTTCCCGGTACAGCGCGTCGAGCCGGTCGACGAGCGTGTCGAGCGAGAACTCCGCCGCGACCTCGGCGCTCTCCGCGACGGCGCGCTCTGCCAGCTCGTCGTCGCCGAGCACCGCGGACACGGCAGCGGCGAGCGCCGCCTCGTCCCGGCGGTCGACGACTCTGCCCGCGCGCACCACGCTGGCGACGCCTCCGACTCGGGTGCTGACCACCGGGGTTCCCGACGCCTGCGCCTCGATCAGGCTGACGGGTGTGCCCTCGTTGTCGGAGGTGAGCACGACCGCGTCGCTCGCGAAGCAGAGGTCGGCGACGTCGCGCCTGAATCCGGTCCAGATCAGCCGGCCGTCGAGCGCCCGTGCTTCCGGGCTGGCGCGGAGCGCGTCGCGCAGCTCACCGTCGCCGACGACAAGGAAGCGCGCCTCAGGGCGCTCGTCGGCGACCGACATCGCCACCCGCAGGAACCGGTCGATCCGCTTGATCGGCACGAGCCGGGCGATCGCCGTGACCAGCGGCGCCTCGTCCGGGATCCCGAGCTCCCGACGTAGCGCCGCTCGGCGCGCCAAACGCTCGTCCGCGCCCGCGCGGAACGGCGCGAGGTCGAAGCCGAGCGGGACGACCGCGAACCGCTCGGCGGGTGCGACGCCAAGCGCGGCGAGCTCGCCGCGGACCTCGTCGCTGACGGCGATCAGCACGTCGGTCAGCGGCGCCAGCAGCCGCTCGATCAACCGGAACACCGACGCGGTCCGGCCCGAGAAGTACCCGGTCAGCGAGTGGCCGTGGTAGGTGTGGACCAGGACGGGACGCGCGCGGCGCCTTGGAAACGCGATCAGTGCGGCCGCCCGCCCCAGCGTTCCGCCCTTGGCGGCGTGGGTGTGGACGATCCACGGGCGTTCGCGCCGCAGGATCCGGATCAACGCGATCAGCGCCGGCACGTCCCGCCAGCCCGGGTTGCGCCGCATCCAAGGCAGCAGCACTGGATGCACATCGAGCTCCCGCGCCCGGTAGTCCATGCTCCCCTCGTCGGGGTCCTCACGGCCGCGGACCAGCGCGGTCTCGTAGCCACGCTCGGTCATCCGGCGGGTCAGCGTGATCGCCTGGATCGCCGGACCGCCGATGTTCAGGCGCGCAATGATTCTGAGCACCCGGATCGGGTCCGCCGGTGCGCCGGGACTAGCCGGGTCCACCCTGAGCGACGGGTGCTGCGTCTGCGCTCGCGATCGGCCTCGCCGCCGGAGTGTCCGGGACCGTTCCGGCAATCTCTGGTGGCCGCCAGCGCGCGGTATCGAGCACGACGATCGCGCCCACGCCACACGCAAACGCCGTCAGCGCCAGTCCGGTCAGCACGCCCGCGCCGAGCTCGTAGCCGGCGATCGCGAGTGCGCACAGCAACAGCTGCACGGCTCCGAGCGTGGCCACAACCCTGCGCGGCGACCGCCTGACGAGCAGGATCCGGTGGGTGAGGTGGTCACGGCCGCCCGTCACGAGCGTCACCCCGCGCCGCCACCGTGAGAGGCTGACCAGCGCCACGTCGAGGATCGGCACCCCGACCAGCATCGCTCCGAGGAGCAGCCCCGCGTTGCCGGCGGGGGCGCTGTGCGCCACGAGCATCACCACCGCGGCCACCACGAACCCGGCCAGCATGCTGCCGCCGTCGCCGAGGAAGATCTTCGCGGGACGTGCGAGGTTCCAGCGCAGGAACGCGGCGGCCGCGCCCGCGAGCGCAAATGCCATCCCGGCGAGTCCGGGATGTCCCTTGATGATCGCGAGCAGTCCCGCGCCGGCGACGCTGACCGCCGTCACCGTCGCGCACGCTCCGTCCATGTTGTCCATCAAATTGAACGCGTTCACCAGTCCAACCGTCCAGACCAGCGTCAGCGCCACGTTGACGGCGCCCGGCGCTCCGGTCCGCCAGCCGAGGCCTGCGAGGACCAGCGCCACCCCCGCCAGCAGCTCGGCGAGCAGCCGCCACTTCGGAGCGATCGGCACGCGGTCGTCGACGGTTCCGAGCGCCCACAGCGCGACTCCGCATCCGATCACGACCGGCAGCTTCCAGTCGAGCGCTCCGCTCGCCGCCGATCCGACCAGCCACCCGACCAGCAGGGCGGCGCCCCCGAGCAGCGGCGTCGGTGCTCGATGCTGGCGGTACTCGCGCGGCACGTCGTAGAAGCCCGCGCGCTTGGCGACGCGAATCGCGAGCGGAACGGCGAGGAACGTCGCGGCTGCGCCGGTGATCAGTCCGATCGCGGCCGACAGCTCAGCCGACACGAGCGCCGATCAGTCGGTCGTGGCCATCGGCGGAGGGCGCAGCGTCGCCGAAGCGCTCGATCGTGCGCTCGAGCCCGTCGCGCAGGGACACCAGCGGCTCGTAGCCGAGCTGCTCGCGAGCGCTCGAGAGGTCCGCGAGCGAGTGCTTGATGTCGCCGACGCGGGCGGGCGCGTAGACGGGTTCGACTTCCGTGTCCAGCAGGTCCCGCAGCTCCTCGACCAGGCGATTGATGCTCACGCGCTCGCCGCACGCGATGTTGAACACCTTGCCCGAGACCTCGGGAGCGTCCATCGCCAGCACGTTCGCGTGGATGACGTTGGCGACGTACGTGAAGTCCCGGGACTGCGTGCCGTCGCCATAGATCACCGGTGCCTCGCCCGAGCGCAGCGCGGAGATGAAGTTGGGAACCACCGCGGCGTACTGCGAGGTCGGGTCCTGGCGGGGACCGAAAACGTTGAAGTAGCGAAGCGCCACAGTGTCGAGCCCGTAGACCTCGGTGAAGCTCCGGGCATAGCCCTCGCCGGCGAGCTTCGCGGTCGCGTACGGCGAGATCGGCTGCGCCGGCTGATCCTCGCGCCGGGGTGCGGTCAGCGGGCTCGAGCCGTACACCGAGGATGAGGACGCGCAGACGACCCGGCGGACGCAGTGGTCCCGCGCCGCCAGCAGCACATTGAGCGTCCCGATCACGTTTGTCGCGTTGCTCGTGAGCGGGTCCTGAACGGACCGAGGGACCGACGGAAGCGCGGCCTGGTGAAGCACGACCTCGCATCCGGCGGTCGCCTTCGTGACGCGCTCGTAGCTCTGGATGTCGCCCTCGATCAGCTCTACCTCATCACCGAGCGCGCGGACGTTCGAACGCCGGCCCGTCGCGAAGTTGTCGAGGATCCGGACGTCGTGGCCCGCGCCGAGCAGGTGCGCAGACAAGTTGGAGCCGATGAACCCGGCGCCACCCGTGACGAGGATCTTCACAGCGCCGCCGGCGCGATGTCGACGCCGACTCCGCCGCCCATCGCGAGCTCGGCCTGCTGGTAGGCGATCACCTCGTCGAGTGCATCGTCGAGCGAACGCTGCGGCCCCCACCGGGTCAGCTCGTAGATCGCGCCGATGTCCGGCCGGCGGCGCCCGAGCTCCTCGAATCCCTCGTCGTAGGCCAGCTCGTACGGGATGAACGTCAGCTCCGAGCTTGACCCGGTGCGCTCGATGATCCGCTCCGCGAGCGCCGCGATCGAGATCGAAACAGGATTGCCGACGTTGAACGCGCGCCCGACGGCGCCGTCGTTGCCGATCAGCGCGAGCAGCCCCGCAACGGCGTCGCGGACGTGGAGGAAGCAGCGCGTCTGGGTGCCGTCCCCGTAGACCGTGAGGTCTTCGCCGGCGAGCGCCTGGCTGACGAGCCGCGGGACGACCATTCCGTAGCGCCCGCGCTGGCGCGGACCGATCGTGTTGAACATCCGCACGACCATCGTCTCGGCGCCCTCGTCGCGGTGATAGCCGTGGGCGATCGCCTCGCCGTAGGACTTCGCGATCGCGTATGACCACCTGCTCTTGAAGCTTGAGCCGAGGACCCGGTCGGAGTCCTCGCTGAGCGCCTCATCCGAGGCCTTGCCGTACACCTCCGAGGTCGACGCGTACAGCACCCGCTTGTCGTGCCGTGCGGCCGCCGAGATCACGACGTCGGTTCCGTGCACGATCGTGCGCAGCGTTTCGAGCGGGCGCGAGACGACCAGCTTGACGCCGACGGTCGACGCGAGGTGGAGGCAGCGGTCGCAGTCCTGCATCAGCTCGTCGATCAGCGCCTCGTCGGTCACCGAGCCCTCGACCAGCTCGGCGGCGCCGTTCGCGACGAGCGCCTCGATGTTCGCCCGCCGGCCTGTGCTGAAGTCGTCGACGATCGTCACGCTGTGACCGCGGGCGACGAGCGTATCCGCCACGTGCGAGCCGATGAATCCTGCCCCACCAGTGATTAGGTAGTCCATTGCCCCGGCCCGATCCCTTCCGTCCGCCCCGTTACACCCCTCAACCCCCGCCGAAGGCGCCCCTGGGTCATTTACAGTTTGTCAATTGTAGCGCACCGGCGGGCGCCGCAAGCCCTACGGACCGTACAAAGCATAGTCCGAATGAATGACTATTAGGAGCGGCTCCCGCTTCGGCCTTCACGAGGACCATGATCCAGACCATCGAGGCCGGCGGCATCCGCGCGGCTAACCCCATCGCATCCGGATGAACTACGTAGGTAGGACGCCTCGTGCTCACGCCCGCCGAGTCCGATCGGGGAGAATCGGCGGCCGTGGGCTTCGTCGACATCCACGCGCATCTGCTGCCCGGGATCGACGATGGGCCCGGGGATCTCGATGAGTCGGTGGCGATGCTCGCGGCCGCGGGCGCGGCGGGCACGTCGACGGTCGTCGCGACGCCGCACCTACGCGCAGATTTCCCCGGCGTCGACGTGTTCGAGCTCCCGCAGCGGTGCCAGGTGCTCCGGGCCGCGGCCGAGGGCGCGGTGCCGGCGGTCATCGTGGTCGGGGGCGCCGAGATCTCGCTCGGATGGGCGCTCGCCGCGACCGACGAGGAGCTGGGGCTCGCGAGCTACGGCCAGCGGGGCTGCGATCTGCTGATCGAGACGCCGTTCTCGGCGATGCCGCCGATCGAGCCGATCCTCGGCGAGCTACGTAGCCGCGGTTACCGGGTCGTGCTCGCCCACCCGGAGCGCAGCGCCGACTTCCAGCGCGACCGCGAGCGCGTGCGCGGGCTGGTGGAGGAGGGCGCGCTGCTCCAGGTCAACGCCGCGTCGCTGGTGTCCGAGAGCCCGCGGTCGCGGACCCGCAAGCTGGGCCGGTGGCTGTGCGAGGAGGGGCTAGCGCACGCGATCGCCTCTGACGGGCATCGAGCGTCGAGCTGGCGCCCGGTTGGGTTGCTCGCCGAGGGGGTCGCCGCGCTCAGGGAGCTGGTCGGAGACGCGCGCGCGCGATGGATGGCCGAAGCCGTCCCCGGCGCGATCGTCGAGGGGCGCGAGCTTCCCGCCTGGTAGCGCCCGGGCTACGGCGACGCTGGCGGGCCGAGTGACTGGATCCAATCCCAGCGCTTGCCGCACAGCGACCGCGCGGTGGACGGCGCGACGTAGGTCAGCGGCCGGGCGGTGCTCGCGCGCACGACCGCGAGCGGCCCCACCGGGAAGAACGGTCCCGCGCCTCCCGGGCCTCCGCTTCCCGGGTACAGCGCCGCGTCGCCGTAGGAGAGCGTCACGCGGTGCCTGCCCGGCCTGAGCGGGGCGCTGCCGAGTGGCGTCCACTCTCCGCCCTCGTTCAGCTGCTCGTGCACGCTCGCCGTCTGGAGCGAGCCGAGCCGGACCCGCAGGCGGCGGAAGAACGATCCGCCGAGCCACACCTGGTAGCGACCGGCGGCCGGCGCGACGAACGAGGCGACCGTGTCGCCCTCGGGGAGCGGCGACGGTACGGAGATGACATCTGGGCGCTCGGCCGTCGCCGCGGCGAGCAGCCCGCCCGGCGGCGTCGAGCGGGCGAGACCCGCGACTGCGTTGCAGTCCGGAACGCCGCCCGGATCGAGGTCGTTGCCGAGTGGAATCGACGAGAGCACCGGTCGGTTCGGTTTCACCGGTCGCCGCCACACCTGGTACCAGGTGCCGGCGTAGACGAGGCGGTAGGGCTGCGGCGGCCGGCTCGCGACCGGCGAGGTCCGGATCACGATCGTCCGGTAGACGAGCAGCGCCGACAGCTGGAACTGGTCGAGGTCGGCGTAGCCGGCCTTCGGAAGCAGCTGGCCGCTGCGCAGCGGAATCGTCCGTCTGCGCAGCTCCGACGGGCTCTCGGGATCCATGTTCCGCAGGAAGTGGCGAACGCCGTACGGCTGGTACTCGTTGAGCAGCGTCGGGCCCTCGCCGGCGAACTCGTCGCCGATGTGCTGAAGCTCGCGGAACTGCGCGTACGGCGCGAGCGTGACGTGGTGGTAGGCGATGGCGTTCGACCAGAGCACGCCGCCGCACACGGCGACCAGCGCGACCAGCCCGACCGCGCGGCCCGCGACCACCGCGTGGACGCGACGGGCGGGGTCCCGGGTGCCCGACGCCGGCCGGGCTTCGAGCAGCAGCGCGGCGCCGACGAGGCTCGCGAACAGAGCCGCCGGCGACGCGATCGCGATCGCTTTGCCCTGAATCCACGGCGAACCGCGGGCGGATACGAGCGCGATCCCGGCGAGCCCGCTCAACAGGTACAGCCACACCGGCCAGCGCCGCCGCCGCCAGGCGACGACGAGCGCCACGACTCCCGCCGCGATCGCGAGCGCGATCAGCACGTACGTGAGGGTCGTCCGATCGGGCGGGTCGATCCGGAAGTCCGCCGCGGGCCAGATCCCGAACAGCTGGAACCCATTGAGCGGATGCAGCAGGTTGCCGAGGTCCCCGCCGGTCAGGGCTCCGTTCGACTGCGAGAAGGTCACCGCGCCGCGCACCAGCGCCGCGACGACCAGCGCGGCGAGCGCGACCAGGCCGGCGAGCTGCAGCCGGTTGGCCGAACGGACCCAGATCCAGAACGCGAACACGCCGACGGCGGCAAGCACGATCGGGAGCCACACGGCGCCCCCGTAGGCGAGCACCGACAGCATCGCGAGGCACGCCACCGCAAGCGGGATCAGGCTACGGAGGCGGGCCCGCTGCTCCACGACCACGGTCGCGGTGGCGACGAGGATCGGGAGGATCGCCGCGGCGGCCATCTCCTTAATCCCGCCCCAGAGCGAGTAGCCGTAGAGCACCGCCGACTGCGCGGCGATGAACACGACCAGCGCGCGCAGCCGCGCGGAGGAGACGAGCCGCTCGGTCAGCGGCCACAGCGACAGTGCAAGCATTGAACCGAGCAACGCGAGATACGGCTGGAACGTCCACGCCAGGTCCTGACCGGCGAGCCGGTGGCCGATCCCCCACGGCAGCAGCGCGCCGACCGGCTCGCCCCCGTTTAGGTACGCGCTGAGCGTCGCCTCGTACGTCGAGGGGGCGAGGTGGGCGAGGTTGTGGCCGTGCGAGAGCACGCGATCGGTCATCGCCATCCACGTCGCCGTGTCGTCGAGCTTTACGTAGCCGGTGAACGTCGGGTCTCCGGTCGCGAGCACCGGCGCCAGGTAGGCGACATAGACGGCCACGGCGGCCACCAGCGGCCAGGAGCCGAAGCGGGACCGCAACCGCCGCGGGCGGCCGACGGCGAACCCGACGAGCGCGAGCACGACCACGAGCGGGGTGCTCAGCGGAGCCGTCGCGCTCAGCTTGGTTGTCAGCTCGCCCGCGCAGATCACCACCGCGAGACCGGCTGGAACGGCGAGCGGCCCGGGCAGCTCGAGGCCCGCCGCGCGCTCGAGCAGCAGCCCGCAGCCGAGCGAAAGCAGCACGAGGATCGCAGGGAAGAGCAGCCAGCAGGCGAGCTGGGTCATCACTCGACAGCTTGCCCGATTGGCCCCTGCCCGCGGCCTCCGGCTCGAAGACGACTGCGACCCCCCGTCGCTACGCTTCAGCCATGTCCCGCGCCGGGATCGATGGCTCCGTGGCGGTCGTGACTGGTGCCTCGGGGAATCTGGGACCGGTCTGGATCAGGGCGCTCGCTGACGCGGGGGCGACTGTGGTCGGGATCGATCTCCAGGAAGCCGAGGTGGCGGGGGCTGTCGCCGTTGAGGCGGGCGACGTCCGAGACGAAATCGCGATCTCGGCGATCGCCGAGCGCGTCGCCTCCGAGCACGGCGAGCCACGGATCCTCGTGAACAACGCGGGCATCGACCAGCCTCCGAAGCCGGGCCGCGGCGGCGGGATCGAGGACGTCCCGCTGAACGAATTTCGCGGCGTGCTCGACGTGAACATCGCGGGTACGTTCAACGCCACCCGGGCATTCGGGCTGCGGATGGCCGAGGCCGGCCGGGGCTCGATCGTCAACATCGGATCGCTGTACGCCGGAATCGCTCCGATTCCGAGCTTCTACGACCACATCGTGCCCGCATTCCTAAAGCCTCCGGCGTACGGCGCGTCAAAGGCGGCGGTGGTCAACCTGACGAGGTACTTCGCGCGGTTGTGGGGGCCGGCCGGCGTCAGGGTCAACGCACTCTCTCCCGGTGGGGTCGCGGGTTCTCAGGACCCCGAGTTCGTCGGCAAATTCACGGCCCGGGTGCCGCTCGGGCGGCTCGCGAGCCCGGAGGAGCTCGCGGAACCGCTCCTGTTCCTCGCCTCCGAGCAGTCCCGCTACATCACCGGACATGAGCTTCTAGTAGACGGAGGTTTCACGGCATGAGCTCGACGACTGTGACCACGACCCTGACCAACATCGTCGGCGGCGAGGCGATCCTGGCCGCAGACGGGCAGACCCTCGAGAAACGCTCGCCGGTCACCGACGAGGTGATCAGCCTGCTGCCGAGGTCGGGCGCGGTCGACGTCGATCGGGCGATCGACGCGGCATGCCGGGCCCAGCCCGAGTGGGCCGCGCGGACGGCGGTCGAGCGCGGGACGATCCTGCGGCGCGTGGCGGCGCTGCTCGAGCGCGACGCAGACCGGGTCGCCGCGGTCGTCGCGGCCGAGACCGGTAAATCGCCGAAGGAGGCGCTCGGCGAGACCGGCGGCGCGATCGAGATGGGCTACTTCGTCGCCGGGGAGGGGCGCCGCCTGTACGGGAAGGTGATGCCGAGCGGGGTCCCGCACCGGCACGCGATGATCACGCGCCAGCCGGTTGGCGTCGCGGGGCTGATCATCGCCGCGAACACGCCGATCGCGAACGTCGCATGGAAGGTGTTCCCGGCGCTGATGTGCGGGAACGCCGCGGTGCTGAAGGCCTCCGAGGACACCCCGGAGACGGCGAACGCGTTCGCCGAACTCGCGGCCGAGGCCGGGGTCCCGGACGGCGCGCTGAACGTCGTCCACGGGCTCGGCCAGGAGGCGGGCCAACCGCTCGTGGAGTCGCGTAAGGTCGACCTGATCTCATTCACCGGCTCGACCGCCGTCGGCCGGATGATCGCCCGCGTCGCGGGCGATCGGCTCGCGAAGGTGTGCCTCGAGCTCGGGGGGAAGAACCCGCTGATCGTGTGCGACGACGCCGACCTGGCGGGCGCCGCGCGGACCGCCGCGCTGTCAGCGTTCTCGAACGCGGGCCAGCGTTGCGCGGCGGGGAGCCGGATCATCGTGTTCGACGCGGTGTACGACCAGTTCCGTGACCTGCTCGTGGACAGTGCCGCCGGGCTCAAAGTCGGGCCCAGCGACGATGACGACTTCGGACCGGTGATCAACGAGCGCCAGATGAACGCGATGCTCGGGTCGGTCGAGCGCGCGGTGGCGAACGGGGCGACGCTGCTGCACGGAGGAGAGCGAATCGGCGACCGCGGATGCTTCGTCGCGCCGACGCTGATCGAGGGCGCCGACCGCGGCGCCGAGATCACGCGCACGGAGCTGTTCGGCCCGATCGCGACGCTGCACCGGGTCGGGGACTTCAACGCCGCGGTCGAGATGGCGAACGACTCGCCCTACGGGCTGACGGCCGCGATGTGGACCGGGTCGGTGCACCGCGGCCAGGAGTTCATCGCGCGGATCCGCTCCGGCGTCGCGTCGGTCAACGGCCCGACATACGGCTCCGAGCCACACTGGCCGTTCGGCGGCGTCCGCGACTCCGGAACGGGTTGGCGGGAAGCGGGCACGGAGGCGATCGAGGTCTACTCGGAGCTGAAGACGGTGCACGTGACCCACGACCCCGCCCGCGTGTGAGCGATCCCGGGCGGCCTCGGGCCGTCGCCCTGATCCCGGCCCGCCGCGGCTCATCGCGGCTGCCGGGAAAGAACATCAAGCCACTCAAAGGCCACCCGCTGATCGCGTACACGATCGCCGCGGCGCTCGACGCCGGCGTGTTCGACGCCGTGATCGTGTCGACCGAGTCCCCCGAGATCGCCGAGATCGCCCTCCGCTACGGGGCGGAGGTGCCGAGCCTGCGCCCGGCGGAGATGGCCTCGTCGACCTCGCCGGACATCGAGTGGGTGATCCACACGCTGCGTGAGCTGGAGCGATCCGACCGCACGTTCGACGTGTGGGCGTTGCTGCGCCCGACCTCGCCGCTGCGCTCGGCCGAGTCGATCGCCACCGCGGTCCGCCAGCTCGCCGCGCGCGGGGCGGCGGCGGACTCGATCCGTGCGGTCGAGAAGGTCAAGCAGCACCCGGGGAAGATGTGGGTGGTCGAGGAGGACTACATCGTGCCGATGTGGCCGCAGCCGGACGACGGGGTTCCGACGCACTCGCGCCCGTACCAGGATCTTCCGACGGTCTTCGTTCAGGATTCGTCGCTGGAGGTCAGCTGGGTCCGCGTGGCGTTGGCCGGCGGCGGGCTGTCGGGGACCCGCGTGCTGCCGTGGTGGGCGCCGGGCCATGAGGGATTGTCAGTCGATTACCCGGAGGACTGGGAGCGGCTCGAGCGGCTCGTCGACGCGGGCGAGGCGGAGCTGCCGGAGATCGACCCCGAGCGGGTCGGCGACCGGATCCGGCGATGAGCTCGCCGGCGGTGGTGCTGCTGTGGGACCTCGACGGCACGCTGCTCACCACCGCGCGGGCGGGCGTGTTCGCGCTCGAGGAGGCGGCGGAGGCGGTGCTAGGCACCGAGGTCGATCTTCAGGACATGCACACCTCGGGCATGACCGACGCCCAGATCGCGGAGCTGATCCTCGACGGGCGCGGCGAGGGCCCGGCGGACGTCGACCGGTTCCTTGAGCTGTACGGCGGCGCTTTGCCCCGCCACCTGCCGCGGCGCCGAGGCCACGTGATGCCGGGGGTCCGTGAGGCGCTGGAGGATCTCGACGGCGACGACCGCGTGCTGAGCCTGCTGCTGACCGGGAATATCCGCGCCGGCGCCGAGGCGAAGCTCCGGCACTATGGCCTCGCCGACCTGATCGACGACGGGGCGTTCTGCGTCGGACCCGGCGAGCGCACGCTGATCGCCCGCGCCGCCGTGGAGGAGGCCGAGCGGCGGCTCGGCGCGGCGCCCGATCCGGACCGCACGTACGTGATCGGCGACACGCCCCGGGACATCGAGTGCGCGCTCGCCCTCGGGTTGAGGAGCATCGGGGTCGCCACCGGCCAGTACAGAGTCGACGAACTCGAGCAAGCCGGGGCGTGGCGCGCGTTTCACCGACTCCCGGCGCCGCCGGAGCTGCGCGCGCTGGTGGGCGTGCCCGCGCGCGCCGCCGGCCGGTCGCTGTGAGAGCGCTTACGGTAGGCTCCCCTCACCACGATGGGGTAGTGGGAGGGGGCTGTTGTGAAAGCGAAATGTCTAGGCCGACCGTGGGATACAGGGGAGCATGACCGTCGCTGTGTTGCCGAGCCGGCCGCTTCGGTTCCTATTCGTGACGCTCGGGCACGTCGAGAGCGACTTCTACGGACGCGTGGCTCACCGCCTCCGGCAGGCCGGGCACGACGTGGCCCACGTCACCTATTCCCGGCACGCGTCGCGCAGGCTGGCCCGTAAGGGACAGACGGCGTGGTGCCTTCCGGACCGGATGCACGAGCTGGGCAAGGGGATCGACATCCCGCGCGAGGTCGAACGGATCGCCCGGGAATACGAAACGCCGACGTTCCGCGACATCTACCGGACGGACTTCGTCTGCGACGGCCGCGACGAGCGGTGGTGCGTGGAGCGAACCGTCCGGCATGTGCTCGCGATGGAGCAGATCTTCGACGAGTGGCGCCCCGACATCCTGATCCCCGAGGTCGGTAACGAGACGCTGCGCGTCGCGTCGCGGCTGGTCGGGGTGCGCCGCGGCATCCCGGTCCTGTTCCTGTTCTACACGATCTTCCCGAACCCGCTGCGCGTATACGTCGACACGATGCACGCCCCGATCGTCGGGCCCGACGCGCTCGCGCCGCTGAGCGAGGAGCGCGAGGCGCAGGTCGAGGCGTTCGTCTCGGAGTTCAAGCGCCGCCGGCGGCCGATCCGCGAGCCGCGAGAGGCGAAGGTCACGCTCCACCGAACGCGAATGCTGGCGCGACACCTGGCCGTGAAGGCGCTCTGGGATCGTGACAACGACTACCTGATCCCGTTCCACTGGCTTGCGGGCCGGCTCCGCGAGCGTGTTCGCACCGTTTCGCTGCGCCGCTTCTACGGCACGCCGAACCCCTCGAGGCCGTTCGTGTACTTCCCGCTTCACGTCACCGACGACTACAAGATCAAGCGGGTTGTCCCGCACTGCGCAGATCAGGGTGCGCTGGTCGAGCAGGTCGCCCGCGCGCTCCCGCACGGGTGGGACCTCGTGACCAAGGAGCACCCGATGGAGATCGGGCGGACGCCGTCGGCGCTGCTCCGGCGGCTGACGCATATGCGCAACGTCACCGTCGTCCCGCCGACCACCAACTCCCACGACCTGATCCAGCGCGCGCAGGCGGTGGTCGTGATCAGCTCAACCGTGGGGCTCGAGGCGCTTCTGTACGACAAGCCGGTGCTGACCCTGGCGCAGCCCTTCTACAGCGGGCTCAGCATCACCCTGGACGTCGAGTCGTTCGCCGAGATTCGCACGGCCGTACCCGCAGTCCTCGAGTTCGAGCCCGAGCACGGGCGGATTCGCCAGTTCCTGTCGGCCGCGATGGAGCGGTGCTATCCCGGCGTGCCGGTGCTCGTCGACCGCAGCGACGAGAACGCGGCCAAGCTCGCGCGGTCAATCGAGCGCGCCAGCCAGGCTACGCTCCGGGAGCGCAGTCGCTCGCGGGCCGGGGTGCGGCCGGGCCATCTGGCGGAGCTGCGGGCGACGGACACGCGCTAACCCTCCCGCCGCGTTTCGCTTGAACCCCGAATCCAGATGCAGAACGCCACGCAACGAGATCCTCTGCCGATCCGGGGCATGCGCCAGGTGCGTATCCAAGGCGAGGCCACGGCGGCCGGCGCCCGCAGCCGTGCGGTCGTCAGGCGCCGTGAAGGGCGGAGGCTGCTGGTCGGACCGTGGCTCGGAGAGGTCGGCTTCGAGCTGTTGTACTGGATTCCGTTCGTTCGCAAGCTGATCGCGGACGCGGGAGTCCCGGCGGATCGCGTGCTCGTGCTCTCGCGGGGCGGCGTGGAGGACTGGTATGGCGATGCTTTCGGGGGATATCTCGACCTCTATGACCTGTTCGACCCCGACGACCTTTACGCGCGTCAACGCGCACGGATGCGGATCAGCGAGAAGCAGATGACGATCACCGATCTCGAGCGCGAGGCGCTCACGCGTGCTGAGCGACGTCTGGGCGAGAAGTTTGCGGTCCTGCACCCGTACCTCATGTTTCGCCGCTTCCGTCCCGTGTGGATGCGCCGCAGGACGATGAGCGCAGTCCGGCGGGAACTGGCGCCGGAGCCGATCCGTCCGTTGGCACGTCCTGAGCGTCTCCCGCCGCGTTACGTCGCGGTCAAGCTCTACTCGAGCAGATGCTTCCCGCTCGACGAGGATGCCGCCGAGGCGGTCCTGGACACCGTGCGGAGGTCCACGGGAGACCTACCACTCGTGCCGCTGCTGGCCGGGGCGCAGGTCGATGACCATGCGGACCTGATCCGGCCGGAAGCTCGACCCAGCGCTTCCGAGCTCGCCTCCAACCTCAAGACGCAGACCGCGATCGTCCAGCACGCGGACGCGATGGTGAGCACGTACGGAGGGTTCGCGTACCTCGGAGCGCTCTCCGGGATTCCTACATTTGGCCTGTATCAGCGAGCGAACTTCAACATGCTCCACCTGGACGTGCTTTCGGACGCCGCCTCACGCCTGGCTCCGTCCCCGGAGGTGGCGCTGTCGCTGATCAACATCGCCCACCTGCGTCGAGCAGCGGGCGTGCTGAGCGCCGACTATTCGGTCAGCGCGAAGCGCTGAGCCTCTGCCAGCTGCGCCACCGATGACCGCTTCAGCTGGAAGTTGCGGCTGACGAGCGCTTCGAGGCCGGCCGGCGACACGTAGTTGAAGACGAAGATGTCCCGTGGCTTCTCGGTGGCAAAGCCGCCGCGATGAAAGCCGCTCGTGTTGCAGAAGATCATCGATCCGGCCGGCGCGGTGAAGGTGCGGACCGCCGACATCGGGACATGCTGGGCGAACTCGTCCTGCGCGGGATACGTGTCGCCCGCGGGCTGCCACGGCCAGAGGTCTGCGTACGGCCCGCCGCGGGCGCTGCCCGGCACGTACTCGAACGGACCCGTGCCCTCGTCGACGTCGACCAGGTATACGAACACCTTCACGAGATGCTGGTCGTTGTAGTCGCGGTGCCACCGCATCGATCCCAGCCGGTCGGCCTCCGAGCCGCGCGGCGGCGTGTACCACTGGTCGACGTAGCTCAGCTTCGACCACATTCCCAGATAGGAGTTCACGACGTCGAGCATCCGCTCCGACGCCGCGAGCGCCAGCCACGGGCTGTCCAGCGTCAGCGGCGTCCGCTTGTACCGACGCCCCATGAAGAACTTCTCGTTCCCTCCCTTGGCGACCAGTGAGGACCGCGCTCTGACCCTCGTCCACGGTTTCGGAGCGGCCCGTGCCGTACCGCCCAGTTGGCTTTCGATCTCCCGTCGGTAGCCGGCCGCGTCGCGTGCGAGCTCCTCCCAGACCTCGTCGGAGAACAGCTTTGCGACCGGCATGATCGCGAATCCGTCGATGCTCAACCCGTCCAACACCTCCCGCTGTGGCTCGTCCAGGCTCGGCGGGTTGGACTCGAAGAGCCCGCGGCTCGCGGGATTGCTCGTGAGCCTGTCGTGCTCCTCGTAAGACGCGCGGACCTGCTCGGGAGGCGCGGTCTTCACCTTCGCAAGGCTCGTCTCCTTCCGAAGCTTTGAGCGCACCAACCTAGCGGCTCGCAAGAGCGTGCTCCTTACTGGTCTGAGGGCGGGCCACGCGGCTGGGCACATTACCGATGGGACCCCGGTCGACGGGCATCGCCGGACCGCCGATCGCTCGCGACAGTGCGGGAACCGCATGTCGCCTACTCTTTGGCGCTGTCCAAACCGGAGCGCTGATGACCAACACCGATACACAGACCCCCAGATACTCGGGACCGAACGACGAGCTCGCCCGCCTCGTGGCGAACTTCGAGGCCGCGGTGCTCGAACAGCGGCCCGTCGAGTCCGATCACTACGACGACGAGTACTTCCAGTCGGACTGGCGGGAAGACGAGAATCGCTACGACCTCGAGACGCGGCGGCGGATCGAGGCGCGCAACCCGGAGCTGATCCGTGACGTGTTCGAGCCCACGCGCGTGCTCGACCTCGGGTGCGGGCCCGGATTCCTGATGTACTTCCTGCACGAGCTCGGCGTCGACGTGCGCGGCGTCGACTACGCGCAGGCAAGCCAAGACCTCGCTCCCGAGGCCGTCCGCGATCGGATCACGATCGCGGAGGTGACCGACGCGACGATCGAGGAGCAGGGGTTCGATCTGGTGATCTGCCGCGAGGTGATGGAGCACCTGACCGTGCTCCAGGTCCGCGAGACGGTCCGCCAGGTGTGCCGCGCCAGCTCCCGCTACGCCTACGTCACGACCCGCTTCCATCCGGATCCGAACACGCTGCTCGACTTCACGACCCAGTTCGACGTCGATCCGAGCCACATCACGCTGCTCGCGAAGGACTTCCTCCGCGTGCTGTTCGTGCTCGAGGGCTTCCGGCGCCGCCCGGACCTCGAGGGCCGGATGGACTGGGCCGGCAAGAACCGCGTGTTGGTCTACGAGCGCGTCGGTAGCTGACCCGGTCGGCGTGCTCGGTCAGGCGGCTTCCTGGCGCCCCGAGTCCTTCTCGCCCTGATCGGTCTTCGATTCCTTTTCCTTGGCGAGCTTCTCGGCCTTCGTCGGTTTCGGGGGCTTCGCCGCGGCTTTGGTCGCCCTGGCGGCCGCTCGGCGCTCGGCGAGCTCGCGGTTCTGCGCGTGCTTGGCGCGCTTGCGGCGGTCCGCCTCCTTGTCGATCTCGCGCCTCACCTTCCGGCTTAGCATGCGGCCTGAGAGGCTGCGGCTGATCACAACCCCCGGCTCCTTCTGAAGCTCGCCGAGCTCTTCGATCGCGGCGAGCATCCGCGGCGTCGCGGGCTCGTCGACTCCGTAGGGGCGGATGAACGCCGCGACGAACCGGCGGCTGCGCTCGCTGACGCACCCCTCCGGATGGTGGGCCGCCAGCGCCTCGCGCAGATCGTTGGCGTGATCCTCGTAGGACTCGGCGGCGTTCAACAGCCCGCCGCCCGCGGTCAGCAGATGGTGGAAGTGGAGCACTCCGCGCTGGGTCTCGGCGTAGTGGTCGGCCAGAACCGTGAACACCGGCCGGCCGACGATCGCGGCTTCGAGGAACGCGGTCGTGTTGACCCCCGCCACCGCCGATGAGTAGTAGAGCGAGTCGAAGTAGTCCTGGCGCGCCTCGACGTTCGTGGGGTTGGCACCCGCCGGCGGGTAGAGGACGACGTTCTCCAGCGTCAGCAGCTCCCGCTGCGAAGGCTTGTCCCCGCGGAGCGGATTGACCGGGTGGGGGCGGGCCAGCACCTGGATGTCGCCGAGACCCTCGCGCTCGAGCGCGCGGATCCACTCGATGATGTATCCGGCCTCATCGGGCGCGATGAATCCGGACGAGCCGACGTACAGAACGAACGGGCGCGTCGGGTCAAGGCCTGTCGCCGCGGCGAACTCCTCACGACTGCGGCTGGGGCTCCAGCCGAACCAGTGGTCGTAGGGGACGCCGCCGGTGACCACGACCCGCTCGGCCGGCACGTTGTGAAGCTCGACCGCCTCGCGAACCTGGTCCTCGTTCCAGACCGTGATGACGTCCGGCAGCTCGTGGATCAACCCCTTCGTCGTCAGGTTGTCCCAGCTGGCGACGCAGTGGCACGTGGGGATCCCGAGATCGTTGGCGGCTCGGAGGAACTCGGTCTGAAACGTGCCCGGTTCGAGCAGCGGCGTGACGAGCACGACATCCGGCGCCATCTGCTCCAGATACGCACGGATCGGCTCGCTGATCGGGGTCGCGCGCTCGGCCCGCTTGAGCGCGCGTCGCACCACCGCCTTCCCGGGCTTCGGTAGCGGTCCGACGATATTGGCAACCCGCGGCGGGGCGAAGGCCTCCGCCCGTCGCCTGAGCTTCGGCGCGTCCTTGAACTCCGGGCCGAGATACCGCACGTAGTCGAGCGACGCGCGGATCCTGCTCGAAACGACCGCCCAGTCGTCCTTCGAGGGCCGCGGAACCGGGCCGCTCGTGACGCCGTAGTACTCGTCGACGAGCGTCTCGGCCAGGTCGCTGAGACCGGGGAGGGTTCGCTTCTCCAGCCGGTCGAAGCCCATGTGGACCTCGTGTCCTCGCTCGGCCAGGCCGCGCACCGTCGACTCGAAGTTGCGGGCCTGGCCCGCATGAGACATGAGAAACAGAACCTTCATGATCGAGCGTCGCCTTGGTGACGGTGCGGAGCTCGCAGCTGCTGGGGCGAAGCTTCGTTTACCTTCGCCATGCCGATCGCCTCCTGTCTGTGTGACGCATTCTCACGCTGCCCCCGCGGAAGATTCGCGGGATTGATTTGGCCGGACACCGCCCTCCATCGCAAGCGTAGCGCTGGCCGCCCAACTGGTGGGGACCCCCGCGGGCCGGAACCCGCGTGTGACGAACTCCATCAGCGCAAGGTCATTGTGGCGCACCGCAAGGAAATCGCCCCATGGCGGTGCCTCGAAGATGCGCTGAGCGAGCTCGTAGTGCCACGGCTGGGTCAGCTTCCGATCGATGCTGAAGCTGATCGACGGGACCCCGAGGAACGGGGCGAGGTACGAGAACCCGCCGTAGGTGCCCACGAGCGCGGTGGCATGAGCCACCACGGCTGTCTGGACGGCCAGGTTGTCCTCTGGCCGGAGCAGGTGATCGATCGTGATCACCCCTTCGGGCAGCTTTCCGCTGACATCGCGGTGCTCGTCGAGCGCGATGCGGTTACCGATCAGCACGACGTTGGTCGTGCGCCCGAGCGCCTCGATCATCGCCGAGGCGAAGCCGGCGCTCTCGGGGGAGGCCGGGAACGAGTCGCGCGAGTAGAACCGGACCGCGACGTAGTCGTCGGGAAGCTCGAGCGGCAGCTGCGACCGGTCCGGGCGCGGGATCGGCTCGTACACCGACGTCAGTCCCTCGAGGTGTGAGTCCCGGCTGACGACCGACCGCGGGTACGCGAGCTGGTTGATCTTCAGGATCCGGAAATAGAACTGGTACAGCACGGACGGGTGCAGGACCTCCGCGTCGGGGCAGCCGAGTTCCCGCTTGACAGCCGCGATCACCTCCTCTTCGAACTCCTTCACGTTGCGCTGCTTTTCCGAGAGCGCACGGTGGCGGGCGAACTCCTCGGTCGAGAACAGCGACAGGATGTCCGCGTACCGAGCGTCCAGCCCCTCGAGCCAGTCTTGGACCCCGCCGCGGGAGATCACCACCAGCCGGCCTCGCAGCTCCGGAAACTCTCGAACCACCCAGCGCAGCAGCGGGATCCAATACAGCAGCTCGAATCCGACCTCGCCCGTGAACGGCCCAGCGAGGACGGGCTCCTGGCCCCGAGCGAGGCGCGCTACGACCCTCCGAAGACGCTCGATCTCATCCTCGAAGCCGGTTCCCTTGCGCTTCTCGCCGCCGGCGCCCTTGCGCTTCTTCGCGCGCGGATCACGCGCAGGCTGCGCGCGGCCGGTCGCGATCACGTCTCGCCAGGATCCTGGCATTCTCCCCTCGCGTTCGAGCAGGTCGTCCGTCGGTCCGCCGGGTTGCCCTACTCCTCGATTGCGTCCTGCTCGCCCGCGTCCCGGTTCTGGCGCGCGACCTCGGCGAGGTCCATCAGCGCGAGCACCTCCGCCTCATGGATCAGGAAGCTCGCCTCGGCGTTCTCCTGCCATTCGTTCTCCTCGTACAGCGAGCGCGCGCGGCGCAGGCTCCGCTGAGCACGCCGGCCGAGACCACTCGACCGCTTGATCGACTTCTTGGTAGCGGTCTCTTCGTCTGCGGTGACGGCCTGCTCATCGGGGCCGTGGTCATTCGTCTCAGCCATATTCGGTTCTCCTAGTCGCGTCTGACGGAAGCTGGCGGCAAAAGCTGGCGAATTCGGAACCGTCGCCGAAGGGTCGACCATGCTACACGGCTACCGTGGAAGACGTCGGCAACGCCGCAGGCCCCCCTGTCCGGTCAGGCTCAATGCCCCCTCGCCACCGCGGGCGACACTCTAACATGGCCTCGGCCGTGGCGGTACAAGCGCCAGCGCGAACCGGCGGGATCCGCGCGCCTGACGAGATCCACGTCATCACTCCGCGCCCCCAGGGTGTGTTCGCCGCAATCCGCGAGGCGTGGGGGCGGCGAGCGCTCATCTGGTGGTTCGGGCTCAAGTTCGCCGAGCGCCTCTGGGCGAACACCCGCCTCGGGTGGTGGTGGCTGCCGCTGCGTCCCCTGCTCAGTGTGGTGCCCCGCGCGATCGTCTTCGGCGGGATCCTGAAGGCGCCCTCGAACGGGATCCCGTACCTGCTGTTCTACGTCGTCGGCCTGAGCGCGTGGGACATGTTCTACCGCGGCTGGTACATCGGCACGCGGTGCTTGCAGATGAGCAGCCGGTACCTGAAGCGCATGTACCTGCCGCGGCTGATCCCGCTGATCGCCTCGGCCGCGTCAGGAATCACCGAGTACCTCCTCTACACGGGATTCGGCGTCTTCGTCGTCCTCTACTACGTGATCTTCAAGGACCAGTTCCCGCTCAGACTCGGCTTCAACACCCTGTTGCTGCCGGCCTCAATACTCCTGATTCTGGGACTCGGCTGGAGCCTCAGCTCGTGGACCGCTCCGTTCGGTGTCCACGGCCGCGATGCCCGCTGGACCGTCCGCGCGATCCTCCATTTCTGGAACCTTCTGACGCCCGTGATCTATCCGCTCAGCGCCGTTCCGCCCGAGTTCAAGACGCTCGCCGAGATCAACCCGATGACGGCGCCGATGGAGATGATTCGCGAGGCGGTGTTCGACAAGGGCGACATCACCACGACGAGCCTCGCGAGCACGATCGGGACGATCGCGATCGTGGGGTCGCTGGGATTGGTGTTCTTCACCCGCTCGGAGACGAAGGCGCTTGACGACGCATGAGCACACGCTGAACGGGGAGCTGGACTCCGGGCCGCTGCCTGCAGTCGAGGTCATCGAGCTCTCGAAATGCTTTCGCGCTCGCGGAGATGTCGGCTTCTTTCCATGGAGTCGGCGCAAGCGCCGCCCGGTCCAGGAGGAGCGGGGTCCGGGCCTCCTCGGCGGCGGCGACGACGATGACGACGACATGGACGACGACGACGTGGACGACTTCGAGGACGACTTCGACGAGCCGCCCCATGCCGAAGCGTCCGAGCAGCGTCAGGGCGACACCTGGGCGCTGCGCGACGTCAGCTTCACCCTGCCGCCGGGCCGCACCCTCGGCGTGATCGGTGAGAACGGGTCGGGGAAGAGCACCCTGATCAAGATGCTCTCGCGGGTCTCAGCTCCGACCAGCGGTCGGATCGTGATTCGTGGCCGTATCGCCCCAGCGCTGAGCGTCGTCGCCGGGTTCATCGAGCCGAATCGCAGCGGAGTCCACTCGATCTTCCAGATGGCCCGGTTCTTCGGCATCCCGAAATCCGTGGCGGAATCGGCGATCGAGCCGATCCGCGAGCTGAGCGAGCTCGGGCCGGCGCTCGAGCAGACCACCAAGTCGTATTCGAGCGGCCAGCTCCAGCGGGTGGCATATGCCGCCATGCTGTGCCTCGATCCGGACATCCTGGTGACCGACCAGGCGATCACGGTCGGCGATCCCGGCTTCCGCACGCGATCCCTCGAGGCCCTGAACGCGCGGATCGAGGATGGCCTGACGGTCGTGGTCACGAGCCCCGACACAAGAAGGTTGCCGGAGCTGTGCACCGACGTCCTCTGGCTCCGAGGCGGCCGCGTCGAGGCGTTCGGTCCGATCGACGACGTGGTCCCGCGCTACGAACGGGAGATCGGCGGGGCAAGGGCGATCAGGGTCAAGAAGGCGGCCAGAGCTGACCTCGGTGACCCGACCCTCGACGCGATCGCGCCTCCTCCCCCCCTGGGGGGCCCCGTCTCGGATGTCGAGATCCAGACCGCGGGCGTGTACGACGCGAACGGCTACCCGACGAACGTCGTCCGGGCGAGCGACGACCTTCTGATCGAGCTGATGTTCGAGGTCCACGCCGCGCCGAAGTACCTGCGGGCGGTCATCGCGCTGATCGAGGATGGCGGTGCCCGCGCGCGGATCGCGCAGCCTGAGAGCTTCGATATCGACGCGCCCGGCGTGTATGCCGTCAGCGTGCACGTGCCGGCGGGATATCTGAAGCCCGGCTCATACGACGGGCGGGCGCGGCTGCTCGACGTCGAGGACGGTCAGCGCGCGACGGCCGGCCAAGCCGCGTTCGACCTCGAAGCGGTGGGCGACCGAAACGGCGGACGGCCCTTCACTCCCGAGGGCGCGCTCGTGTGGGACATCGCTGAGATCGGTCCTCTGGACAGATAATCGCTAGATTAAGCACCTTGCTTCGGTAGCCACGGGGACGCTGCCCAAGTGTTGGGGAACGACGTCTGGAGGCAAGCGTATGGGGATAGGCGAGGAAGCATCCGTACACACCGCCAACGGCACGGAGGGGCTCGATCGCGAGCCCGCCGTGGTCCCGCGCAGCGACGCGCCGCAAAGCGCTGCTGCTCCGGAGCCGGAGATCTCGACGTCGGTGGAGGGCGCTGCTCCGCTGCCGGGCATGCCCACGGCCGCGGGGCCGCCGGCGACGGCACCGGCGGCACCGAGCTCATCGCGCGATACCCCGATTCGCCGGATGGCGAAGGAGATCGAGGACGGTCCGAGCGTCAGCGGACGCTGGGTCGAGCTTGTATTCGACAGCAAGCCCAGGCCGGCCGATGACCCGGTCATCGTCTTCCACCACATCCGGAAGACCGCCGGTACTGCGCTCAAGCGGACGATCATGCGCAGCTACGAGGGCGGCGAGATGGTCATGATCGCCTACCCCGAGGGGGACCCGCCGCACCTTCGCACGTGGTGGAAGGAGCTGTTCAACGTGATGACCGAGGAGGAGAGCGCGACGCTGAGGGCGGTCTCTTCACATTCGGCTGGATACGCCATCGATCTCGTGCCCGGTCGCTCCGTCGGGGTGACGATGGTGCGCGATCCGATCGATCAGGTCCTCTCCCGGTGGTTCATGCGCAAGAGCACCCGCGACCCGGAGCAGCAGAACGTCGACGGCCTCAGGACGCTCTACGAGCGTGAGGTCCAGCAGCACAAGAAGGGCGACCAGGCCCTGATGAACTGGTTCAACCCGCAGGCGCGAACCCTGCTCGAGCCCCATTTCGACCTGATCGGCCTCGACTACGCGCTGGGGCCACCGGCCGACGCAAACTTATGGCGCGCGCGTCTCTTCTCGCTGCTCTCCCGGCGCTTCGTGGTCGGAGTACAGGATGCCTTCGACGACTCCGTGCGGCGGTTCTCCGAGGAGTTCGGGTGGGTGTCCGAGCCCGACGTTCCGCCCGCGACGGCCAAGGTCAACCCATTCCGGCCCCGCTCGTACCCGATCGACGAAGCGCTCGCGAACACGATCCTGGCCGCGAACTGGCTGGACATGGAACTGCACGCGGAGTACTGGCGGGCGTTCGCGGGTCAAGCCAAGCAGGACGCCGGACGCCACGGCGCGACTCGCGGGCCCGGTTACGTGATCGAGAAGACCGCGTCCGACGGCGACGAGGTCTCGGAGCTCCGCAAAGAGCTTGAGCAGATGCGCGAACGGCTCGGCGAGGAGTCGCAGGCGCTTCGCCTGCGCTTGCGGTCGGTGGAGCTCGAGCTTGCTCGAGCGCGAGCGAAGCTCGGCATCCGGGATCCGCTCAAGCGTGAGAAGCCCGTCACGCATCTGTCGAAGGAGGATCTGGACGCGGCCAAGCGCCGGCGTAAGCGCGACAACGTCGCACGCCGACGCGAGGGGCTCGACGCGATGCGCACCAACACCTCGGACGAGGAGTCATCCCAGACCTGAGGCGGCCGTCCCGCGAGGACGGCCGGTCTCGGCTCAGGACTCCGGGCGCTTGTTCAGCGCCTCGGCGATGTCTAGCACCGCGTACACCTTTGCCTGCCTGACGTAGAGGCTCGCCCTGCGGTCCGGTCTCGAGAACTCCGGACCGAGGTCCTTGCGGGCACGCTTCAGCTCGACCAGGGCGCGTTCGCCGAAGGTCAGGCGGTCTGGGATAGCAGCAGCCGCAGCCGGGTTCGTTTCAAGGTCATCCATGCGCTACTCCTTCGTGCTGTTTACACAACGTCCTGTTGAGTCGACGCTTCCTCCTGCGACGAACCCGGTCCCGATCTGCGGCGGCTCGCCTTCCTCCGGTCGCCGACTCGGCGCTTGCCGGCCGGGCTCAGCGGCGTCTCCGTCTGCGGATCCTGCGCCTGCTCTTCTGACACTTCATCGGCGGCATCGCCGCCGCCTCCGCCGGCCCTCGCTCTGAGGGCGGCGGCACGCTTCGCTCTTGCCTCCGCGGCCGCGGCGTCGGTCTCCGCTCCGCCCCGTCGGGCCTGCGACGCCGCGGCGGCGGCGCGCCGGGTCCGAGACGTCGCGGCAGCGCCGGACCGTGTCCGGGGCGTCTCGGCGGCCTCCGTCCGCGCCGCGGGCGGGCTCTCGGCTTCGGCCCCGTCCCTCGCCGGGGTCGCGGGGCCCGCCCGGGCGGCTGCGCGGGGCGCGGGCGCCGGTGGGGGCGTCGGTTTCACCGCCCGCTTGGCGGCCGCGGGGGCGGCGGCTGCGCGGCGCGCTGCCGGGCGGCGAGCGGCTGCGGGGGGAGTGGCTGCCGGGGGAGCGGTCGCGGCCTCGGCGCCATCTGCTGCGACGGACGGCGGGGCGCCCGCCTCATCCTGCGCTGCGAGCCGGCGTTCGAGCTCGTCGACGCGGCTGTCCAGCTGGCTGTAGCGCTGGGCGAGCGGCACGTACCCCGTCCCGAGAATGTCGCGCAGCTCGCCGAGAAGCCCCGAGATCTCAGCGAGCAGACCCGGGAGCTCCGGGCCTGTCGAGAGGTCTTCGTCCTGCTGCTTCGTCGAGCGCACGGGGCGAGTCTAGAGACTGCCCGCGGCGGCCGACAGGCCGTCGCCTCCGAGGAGCGCTCGTCGGTTGTGTGTGTCTCTCGGCGCGGGCAGACATCAGCTTGCGGGCCGTGTCCCGTTCCAACCGCATGACCATGACGTCCGAAAATCGCCGTGCGTCGGCGAGTGATTTTGCGAACCCCTTGAACGTCGATACGTCGCGCAGCGGGACGGCGCCCATGTCGTGAAACTGACGCAAGTCTACGTAGTGACTGTAAGACGACGAAATACTCTCAAGTAGATGCTCGAATCCACCGACGCGGCCAATCATGCCCGGGTGTAACTCGAACACGATTGGAACCCCCTCCGCCACAAGTGAGCTCGCTCCGGCGATCATCCGTCCCTCGGCCCCCTGAACGTCGGCCCAGAGCAGTGCAACCTTCGCGGGATCCAGGACACCGCGTTCGACGAGCGAGTCGAGTGTGACTGCCTCGACGGAGATGTAGTTCTTCCCGGACTTCACGGAGCCGTCTCCGGTGGGCAGGTGGTGACTCCCAGACTTGCTCGCGTTGATGACGAAGTCTACGTGGCCGTTGCTGTCCGACACAGCGACCGGCAGCGCACGCAGTCTGTGCTCCACACCGTGGAAGACCGCGTTCAGCCCCAGCAACCGATAGTTACGTGGCTCGGGCTCGCACGCGATCGCCGAGCCGAAGCCGTGGAGCCGCAGCGCGGAAAGGCAGCTGGTTCCGATGTTCGCGCCGACGTCGAGGAACACCCGGTCCTCGAGCGCGTCGGCGAGGCCCGCCTTGTGAAGAATCGCGACGGTGCGCTTAAGCACGCGGAACTCGGACCGGGACCCTTTCACGAACAGGACCTGACCGACCGCGCCGTCATCGGTGGATATGAAAAAGCTGAGGTCAGCGCTCGACGCCGTCATGATCGGCGTGAACTCGCGAGCCTTCAGGAAGAACTGCGTTCGGCGATCGACGCGCTCTGGCCTGCCCATCAGGCGTCCCGCGAGTTGTCGTTCTGTTGCGCGCCAGACGGCTCCCGCGAATGGAAGCCGGCGCAGTCCCCGGCGAGCGGCAGACGCGAATCGACGGTCCTGGCGGGGCGGGCAAGCGCGAGTTCGCGCTCGATGGCGCTCAAGCGCTCGTCGAGCCCGTGTGCGCTCACGAAGCCAGGCTAACAGCTGAACAGTGAGCCCGGCCGTCGCGGTTCGCATCGGGCGCAGGGGCTAGTATTGGGTGAACTTGGCCGCATTCGAACGACTTGGACGGCAGCAGGGTGACCGGCCGGTCGGGAACGCGCCGGGGTTTTGTATTGCCTGAATCTGCGAATCCGCGCGAGGACTTCTACCTCTGGGCCGGAAAGATGACCTCTTACGTCTCGGTGGAATCCGAGACGTGCGTGTTTCTGGTCAGAGCGGAGGACCAGAACGTGGGGCGGCTCCTGTTCGTCAAGCAGGGACGCGGTGAGATGCGGACGCTCGAGCGTGCGGTCAAGCTGATCTCCGCCGCCGGACGGGGCAAGAGGCGCGGTCGGCAGTTCATCGACATCGGGGCGAACATCGGCACGACGACGATCCCGGCTCTGAGGCTGCACGGATTCGAGTCGGCGATCTGCTTCGAGCCGGAACCCCAGAACCTGCTGACGCTGCGCCTGAACCTGCTGCTGAACGGAGTCGAGCAGCGGGCGCGGGCGATCGGGGCGGCGGTGTCGAACGAGAGCGGTGAGGCCCAGCTCGTCGTCGATCTCAAGCGCGGCGGCGAGCACTGGATCGCGACCAACCCCAAGATGCTCTCCGAGCGCGGCCAGGGGTCCGAGCCGATATCCGTCCCGACCGTCACGATCGACCAGCTGGTCGCGGACGGGACGATCGATCTCGACCAGGTCGGGCTGCTCTGGATGGACGCACAGGCCCACGAGGGACACATCCTAGAGGGCGCCCAGAGCCTGCTCAAGCGTGGGATCCCGGTCGTGTTCGAATGGGATCCGAAGGCGCTCGACCGAGTGGCCCACGAGCGGCAGGTAGAGGAGATCGCCGCGTCGCAGTACACGCACTTCGTCGACCTGCGGCCGAGCATCAACGGCGAGGGCGCCCTGTTCGAGCTCCGTGAGGGACAGGCGCTGGGCGGCTACTCGAGCTCGTTCGGAGAGCCGGGCCTGCGCGCATTCACGGACATCCTGCTGCTTCGCCTCTCGCCTTCGGCCGCCGAGCGGATCAACGTCTCGAAGCTGCTCGACCCAAGCGAGCCTGAGCCCAAGGCTGCTCCTGAGCAGAAGAAGACCAGCACTCCGGCGGGAGGCAAGCCGGAGACGACCGAGCCCACCAAGAAGCCGGCGCCCACCCGGAGGGACAGTAAGCCGGGTCCCAAGCAGGTCGCGCGGCGGCGGGCCGCGAAGAAGGAAGCGACGTCAAAGAACGGAACTGACGGGGAGCGCCCGGAGCCGGCCGAGACGAAAGGCTCGGACGAACCGCTCGCGGCGCTGCGCGAGGCGAAGAAGGCGCTGACCGCTGCACCGAACGCCGCGCCGGCCGCTGATGGGTCGTCGGATCCGGAGGAACGACTGCGGGTCCGGAAGCGCTCGCCCGAGGCGGAGGCGGTTCGCAAGGCCAAGCAGGCCCTCCACAGCGAGTCGCCAACGGAGGCGCGCCGCTCCGGGGGCAAGGGATCGCAGAAGCACGCCCCCGATCGCGGGAACCCGCCGCGTGAAGCGCGGAGTTCGAGCGCGGGCGCCAAGCGGGCCCGCCGGCCGTAGCTCTTATCCGGCGCCCGGGACCAGCAGCAGCGCGCTCGACCTCGCGCCGCCAGATTTCGCTCCGAGCCCCGACAGGGGCCCGAAGCGGGCTTCGGCGGACCGGAGCCACGCGAACTGGCCATAGCTCGCCTCCAGTATCGACCGCGGCTCATCGAGGAGTCCTTCGTCCGCGACCAGCTCGCGCGCGTCCTCGACCACGATCGGCACCCCCCGGCCGAGCAGCTCGGAGGCGCCACGCAGGACCTCGAGCTCGTGACCGTGCGCGGCGATCCAGAGCAGGCCGGCATCCGGCAGATCGAGTCGATCCTCTCGGATCAGGCTGTCGAGGCTCGCTCGAGGGACGCCCTGACCCTTCGCCCGACGGCGCAGCGCCAACCGGTAGCCGCTCGGTCTGCGCGGCTCGGTCACGACTTTGATCTCGCCGTCGGCGTCGGAGAGCGCTAGCGGGTGTATCTCCGCAGCCTCCCCGATCCCGTTCCATGTGCAGTTCAGCCGAAGCATCAGGTGGTTCTGCGGCTCGGGCTCGAAGCACACCGCCTTCGAGAAGCCGTGTCGGAGCACCGCCGGGACCGTCACCAGGCCGATGTTGGCTCCGGCCTGGACCAGGCAGCTGCCGGAGACGCTCGCGCGGCCTACCCGGCGGAGCCCGTCGATCGCCCAGCTCAGCGCCCGCCCCTGAGCGTCGGCTCGCTCGGCGAACAGCGCCTGTTCGACCGTCCTGCCCGACGTGCTGATCAGGAAGCTGCCGTCGTCGGTGTCGACGGCGACGATGTCGGTGTACTCCCCGGCCTCCTCGAAGAACGCGCTGCGCTGGGCGAGCGCGCCCTCGCTCACGTGGGCTTGCCGGCGACCGACCGCTTCACGCACTTGGCGGCCACGACGTAGCCGTCGCTAGTGGACAGGATGCCGAACGCGACCGTGCGCGGCTTCGAGGATGAGCCGCCGATCTTCCTATAAGTCGAGATGTCGTTCGCGAGGCCGCTGGCCGGATAGATCAGTGAGTGGCCGTTGACGTTCCCGGTGACCCAGACGGCGACGTCCGGCTTGCCGGCCCGGTTCTGCACGCTCGCGGCCACGAAATACACGTTCGGCTGTAGAGCCGCGGGCGCCTTTGGGAACTTGTCCTTCGACAGCACGGCGTACGTGTGCGTGAGCGTCTTGCCGCCCTTGCCGTTGAGGCCGATCTGGATCGAGTGAACGAGCGCTCCAGACGCGCGCAGGCAACGATGCACGTCGACGTTGCCCACCGGCTGCTTGTGCTTGTTGGTGCCGGTCGTTGCCGTGGTCGCGCCGGTGGTCGCGCCGGTGGTCGCGCTCGAGTGCTGGGTCGTGGGCGAGCTGCTGCCGCCGCACGCCGCGAGTGCGGCGACGATCGCCGCACAGGCCACGATCTGCCCGAGCCGCCTCACGGGTCGTGCCTCAGTCTCGCCGCGAGCTGCTCCCAGCCACGCTCGCGGGCCGTCTCCATCGCCCTGACGCTGATTCGTCGCAGAGCGAGCGGGTCGTCTGGCAGCGACTCGCAGCGGTTGATGTCGATCACGTTGTCCATGTGTCGTAGCTCCGGCGGCGAATGCCGGTCGAGGTTGGTCAGGATGACGGATCCGAATTCCAGCGCTGCCGCGACTGACGTGTTGTTGGCGCGCAGGCCCTGTGGGAAGAACGCCGCGAAGAAGGTCGCGACCCGAAGCTGGTTGTATACCGCAACGTCCGATAGGTTGCCCATGAAGAACAGGCGCTCGGGGAAGATCTCGTGCATCTCCTCGAACACCGCTTGGGCGTCGCGGATCGACTTCGTCTCGTGCGTGGCGGTCGACACGTAGACGACGTACGACCGGCCGGTCTCGTCGAGCAGCCGGCGCAACCGCCTGAACAGCGTCGTCTGGATCTTGTGCGCCATGCCGAACGAGAAGACCTGCACCTCGGCGGGGGTAAACACCCGGCGGTCCTGGAGCAGCCCCGGCGTCCACAGCAGCGTCGCGGTCGGTGCGACAGGCGAGACCCGCTGGTGAACCTCGGCGTTGCCGCAGTGGACCCGCGCCGCCTCACGTACCAACCTGAGCTCCAGCTCTGAGCCGCCCCAGTCGTGGAGGTACACCTCGTACGGCTCGGCGCGAGCGTCGAGCATAGACTCGAACCTCGGACGCTCCTCGGTGCTCAGCTCGGAGACCTTGAACGAGAACAGCGGCCGCCCGGCGAGGCCCGTCTCGGCGTCGAACAGGCTTCGCATCGGCACCCCGAGTTCGCCGGCCAGCAGCTCGTTGAACCGCACCACTCCCGACGCGAACGGGTTGAGGTGATGCGTGACGACGCAGTCGAGGGCGGCGCTCGTCCCTCGCGCGCGCGCGCGTGGAACGTCAGGAAATGGAGACTTGCGAGTCATCGGCGTAGCGACGGAGGATCGCGGTTGACGAGTCGAGCACGGTATCGAGGAACACGATCTCGATCCCGTGGGCGGCGCACAGCTCGACCTCGGCCTCGGGTAGCCGGTCGCGCCAGTCCGCGCCCTTCACGTAGTAGCGCGGCCGCAACGTGGTCAGCACGTCGGCGGTCGCGCTGTCCGCGAGGTGTACGTAGCTGACGTAGCGGATCGCGTCGATCACGATCGCTCGCTCGGCCTGAGGGAGCAGCGGCGGGTGCTTCGCCGACACCCACGCGTCGGGGGCGAGGTTGCACAAGAGCGGCGCGCCGAGCTCGGACGCGGCGCGGAAGTAGGCGACGTGGCCGTGGTGGAGCGGATCGAATCCGCCATCGACCATCGCGACGGTGCCAGCGAGCTCCGGCAGCTGTTCGGTGGCGACGATCATGCGACGCGGATCCGTTCGAACTCTCGCGGTGGCACGTACGACGGGTTCACGGCCCAGGCGATGCTACCCAGCCGCCCCCGGCCCTGACCTCGCGGCCGGGCGCGGCTGGAAGCGAGACCGCTGCGCGATCAGATCCGGGCCTGAGCGCGTTGGCGCTTGCGATCGGCCCGCGCCGGCGAGGCCGGGCTCGTCTGTGGCGCGACGTCCTCGACCAGGTCGAGCGTCAAATCGCCGTCTGGCTCGAGGCCGCTCTTCAAGCGCCGCCCGACCACGCGGTCGAGGTACGCCGGGGCGAGTCCGTTGCCGGGGGAGCGAAGCGCGATGTCGTCGACCGCCAGCACGCGGCCGGCCTCGAGCTTGCGCGACGCCACGAGCTTCTTGCTCATCTTCTCGATCGGTGCCTTCTCGGAGTCGTAGACCCGCTTGATCCCCTCGCCCATCGCCAGCCGGGTGCGTCCGAGGTCGCGGACCATCTTGCGTAGGCCCTGCGGTTCGAGCGAGAAAGCGTGGTCGCTGCCCCGCATCGTCCGGTCGAGCGTGAAGTGCTTCTCGACCAGGCGCGCGCCGAGCACGTATGCCGCGACCGGCATCGCGATCCCGTTGTCGTGGCTCGAAAGCCCGACGACGGTGGACGGGAAGATCCGGCGGTAGGTGTCGATCACGCGGAGGTCGAGCTCGTCCCACGCGGCCGGGTAGCCGGCCGTGCACTGGAGCACGCACAGGTTGTCGGTCTCCTCGCTCAGCACCTCGTGCGCCCGCCGCACCTCCTCGATCGACGCGCCGCCGGTCGAGAAGATGATTGGCCGGCCGGTCCGCCCGAGCTCACGCAACAGGGGGTGGTTGTTGACGTCGGCGGAGGCGACCTTGTAGGCCGGCATCTCGAACTGCTCGAGGAACTCGACGCTCGGAAGGTCGAACGCGGTCGCGAACATGACGACGCCGAGCTCCGAGGCGTACGCCATCAGCTCGCCGTACTGGCTCGCGTCGAACTCCAGCGCCTCGCGGTGCTCGCCGTAGGTCCGCCCGAAGCTGTTGTCGCCGTTGTAGGGCTTGTCGAAGAACGCCCGCGTATACAGCGAGCGGTTATCCCGCTTCTGCAGCTTGACGGCGTCGACTCCGGCGTCGGCCGCGGCGCGGAACATCGCCTTCGCGGTCTCGACAGAGCCTTGGTGGTTGTGGCCGATCTCGGCGATGACGTAGCAGTCGGCACTGTCGTCGACCGTGACGTCCCCGATGTGAAGCGACCTCGGGAGATGCTCCATCACTGTTGTCCTCCTGTGTGCACGCTGGACACAAAACGGACGACGACACCATCGCCCTGCCACAACTTGTGTTGTTCCGACCCCGACATACGAACCCCCAACATTTCGGTTGCGTTTGCCAGCCCGGCGTCTGGCGGAACTCGGGCAATCTATCGACTCTGACGCCGCATTGGAAAAAACATTCCGTGTCCGACCTGGGCCCGCTGTCCGAATTCAAACCTTGTGCCGATCCGCCGTAATCTCCCGGGCAGCCGAGGGTTCCGAGGCATGCCCGGGCATACTCAGCACATGCGAGTCGCGATACCCGGCCATTACGCGAACGTGCTCGGCGGCATCGGCACGTACGCGGCGCTGCTGACCGAGGCTGTGCAGGCCAACGCTCCGAGCGGGGGGTCCGTGATCGCCCCGCAGCCCGGACAGCCCGAGGCCGTCGGTCAGATCGCCTCTCCCGGCGGTGGTCTGCGGCGGATGGTCTGGGAGCAGCTGGCGCTCCCGCGGAAGGTCGCGCCGGCCGACGTCGTCCACCTATGCGACAGCCGGCCGCTGTTGCTCTCCCGCCGCCCGTTCGTCGCCACGATCCACGACGTCAGCTACCTGGAGCGGCCCGAGTGGTTCCCCCGCTCGGCGGCTCGCTACAAGACCCTGATGCTCGACGCACTGCTCGCGTCGAGGCCGTCGGCGCTCGTGTTCGACTCGCTCTACGGGCGCGATGAGCTGCTTAGGTTCCGTCCCCGCGCGAGCCGTTTCGACCTACGCGTGATCAGGCCCGGGCTGCGGCCGCCGCTCAATGGCGCCGTCCCCGCGGCGGCGGTCCGCCGGTCCGAGTCCACGAACGGGTCCGAGCCGTACTTCCTGACCGTCGGGGTGCTCGAGCCGCGGAAGAACCACCTGACGCTGCTGCGAGCGTTCAAGGCGGCTCGCGCCGCGGGCCTCAACCTCCGGTGGCGCGTGGTCGGACCCTCCGGTCACCTGTCCGGCCCGATCCTCGGCGCGCTCCGTGCGCAGCCCGGGGTCGACGTCCTCGGGTGGGTAGACCAGCCGACGCTCGAGCGTTGCTTCGGCGGGGCCATGTTCCTCACTGCGCCTTCGATCCTCGAGGGCTTCGGCTTTCCGCCGCTCGAGGCGATGGCGCGCGGCGTTCCCGTCGCGTGCTCGCGGGGCGGCGTGTGGGACGAGACCGTCGGCGACGCCGCGCTTCGGCCCGAGGCCACCGATGTCGCCGAGTGGACCGACGCGCTGCTCTCGCTGTCCTCGGACGAACGGCTGCGCTCCGATCTACGCACCCGTGGCTCGGCCGCGGCGGCCGCGGCGAGCTGGCAGGACGCCGCCGCGGAGTGCTGGCGGATCTACGGATCGATCTAGCGGTCGCCCGGTGGCGCGCTAGGAGCGCGCGCCGGTCTCCAGCAGCTGGCGGAGCTTGCGCAGCGACCTCGACAGGATCTGCTGGACGTTCGCGAGCTGGAGGTCCAGCAGAGCGGCGATCTCGGGGCCCGTGAGGTCACCGCCGAATCGCAAGGCGACCACCTCCTGGTCGCGCTCGCTGAGCGCGCCGAGCGCGGATAGCAGCTCCGCCCGCGCGGCGTAACCCTCCTCGGGCCCGGCGATGGTCGGGGCGGTGTGCTCGCCGATCGGCTCGTGCAGCCTCGAACGGTCGCGCCGCAGGTGGTCGATGTGGACGTTGCGGGCGATCGTCAGCAGCCACGTGATCTCCGACCCGCGGCGGGGATCGAACCGGCTCCACGCGCGCAGCGCCCGTTCGAACGTCGCCTGGGTCAGGTCCTCGGCGGTATGGCGGCTCTCGACCTTGTAGGCGAGAAAGCCGTAGACACGCGCCACGTGTTCGTCGTAGACGCGTGCGAAGTCGGAGTCCCTGCGGTTCATCCGGTCAAAGATCCTGTCAGGCTTCGGAGCGCGTGCGCGTATAGCTATGCAATGAAGAAGATCACCATACGCTCAACGCTCTGCGCGATCGGTTTCGCGCTCATCCTCTCGGTCGCGGTGCCCGCGGGCGCGGCCGCGAAGGGACAGAACAACGGAAACTTCGCCTCGGGCAACTCGGCTGTGAGCCAGTACGTCGAGAGCTACCCGACCGCCGGCGGCGGAACGCCGAGCGGCAGGATCCGGCCCGGCGGGCACCACGGCAACAAGTCCGCCTCCGGACCGCTTTCGTCCTCGACCCAGCGCGCACTCGCGCAGGGCGGCCAGAGCGGCGAGGGCGCAGCCGCGTTCGCGAACGCGACCTCCCCGTCGGCGACCGGCACCAGCTCTGCCCGGCCCGGAACGCCGGTCGCTGCCGGCAGTGCGGGCTCCTCGGGCGCTCACAACGCGGGCTCGGGCAAGGCGGGCGCTAACGGCACCGCCGGCTCGGTCGCCACTCGCGTGGGCGCCGTCGCCGGCGCGACCTCCGATGGCAGCTCGCCGCTGAAGAGCGTGCTCACGGCATTCACGGGCAGCTCCGCGACCGGCGGTCTCGGCGCGTGGCTTCCGGTGCTGCTGATCGTGATCCTGCTCGGTGGGTCCGCGATCGGGCTCCGCCACCGCATGCGGCGCAGTTCGACCTAGGGATGGGTATCTTGAATTTCCAGTCGAGCTAGGGAGGGAACTCTTGACTCGTCGTGCCACGCCGGCATTTCGTGCTGGCCGGACAACAGGGCTGCTTGCGACCGCGTTCGTAGTGCTCGGGGCCGTCCTTCTTCTACTACTCAGCCTCGGCCCCGGACGGGCCGAGGCCAGCTTCGCGGTGGGCCTCCAGGACGACGGCTTCGGGCCATCGAGCCCGTCAGCGACTCAGACAGCGGCCGCCTGGACCGCCGAGCGGGCGATAAACGGCTCCTACGTGCGGATCTCGCTCACCTGGGGCCAACTCGTCCACGGCAATAGCGGCTCCAAGCCGCTCCCAGGCTTCAACCAGGCCGATCCAGCCTCCAAGGACTACAACTGGACTGGCGTCGACGACGCCGTGCGCTCGGCGTCTGCGCGCGGCAAGAAGGTCATCTTCGTGATCGCCGAAGCCCCGCAGTTTGCCATCGGTCCAGGGACCCCGGGGCCGAACTCCGGCAGTGGATCGTGGAATCCGGATCCCACGATGTTCTCCCAGTTCGTCCACGCCGCCGCGCTGCGCTACAGCGGCAGCTACCCGGATCCCCAGCACCCTGGTTCCAGCCTTCCGCGGGTCAAGTACTGGGAGCCATGGAACGAGCCGAACATCCCGGGCTTTTTCAGCGCGCCCGATCCCGTCAGTGCCTACCGGACGCTGCTCAACCGTGCATACGCCACGCTCAAGGCCGTTCACAGCGACAACCTCGTGTTCCTCGGCGGGCTCGCGCCCGTGAAGCCCTTCCCGAATAGCTACGCGCCGCTGGATTTCGCCGCCAAGGTGCTGTGCCTGCGCATGGTCGGGACCCACTTTGCGGCCAATCGCTCGTGCCACCAGCGAGCGAGCTTCGACGTGTTGGCGATCCACTCGTACACGCTCGGTGCGACGCCGACCAAGCACGCCGCCGTGCCCGGCGACGTCTTCCCTGCGGACTTCGGCGAGGTCCAGAATCTGGCGCGGACGGAGAATCGCGTCCATGGTGGCAATCATCAGGTCTGGGTGACCGAGTTCGCGTGGTACACGAACCCGCCCAACTCCCAACTCGGGGACTCGGACACGACGGCGGCGCGGTACGTCGCGTACTCGATGTACGAGATGTGGAAGAGCGGTGTGCGCACCGTCATCTACCTGGGCGCGATCGACCTGCCACCGAGCGACCCTGACATGGGCCACGGCCTGTACTTCGCGCCCGGGAGCCCGAAGCTCGTGCTTCAGGCGTTCTCGTTCCCGGTGATCGCGTCCGTGAGGGGCGGCCAGGGGTCTGTATGGGGCCGCGCGCCGGTCTCCCGCCCGGTCCGCGTCGTGGTGCAGCGTTCCGTCGGCGGCGGCTGGCGCACGGTGGCGAGGACTCGGACCGGTTCTGACGGCGTCTTCAGCGCTCGCTTCGGGGCTCGCGGCAACGGCGTCTACAGGGCCTCGGTGGCAGGCGGGCCCGTCAGCCTCCCGTATAACTCACGACCGATTCCGGCCATCCACACCCGCCCGATTAACTTCGGCTGAGCTGACACACAACCCGCTGCACGTCACGCTCGTGGCCGCGGACCACGGGGCGTCCACCTACTTCCGGATGCTCTGGCCCCGCGAGGCGCTCTCGGGCCGGCCCGGGCTCGAGACCGCGGTCGTCCGCGAGATCGAGGCGTTGGATCGAGGCGATCGCCCGGACCGCGCCATCGACGTCGTCGTGATTCAGCGTCCGCTGTGGCGCAAGATCGCGGACAGCATCGCTCGGCTCCAGGATCGCCGGATCGCGGTCGTAGTCGACCTTGACGACGATTTCGCGTCGCTGCACGCGGCTCATCCGGCGCGCGAGCACCTGGACGAAGACACCAACCCCGATCATCTGGTGCGGGCATGCGCTGCCGCCGACCTCGTGACCGCCCCAACGGATGCGCTCCTGCGGCGGTACGCGCCGCACGGTCGCGGCGCATTGATCGGGAATTATCTGCCCCGGTGGGCGCTTGACGTTGCCGACCGGCGCAATGGACGAACCGTCGGCTGGTCGGGCGTTGCGGCTGACCACCCGGGCGACCTCGAGGACACCGGGGGTGCCGTGGCGGCAGTGTTGCGTCGCAATCATGCGCGCTTTCAGGTCGTCGGGCCACCTGACGGAGTCGCGTCGCGGCTCGGCTTGGACCAGCCTGCATGGGGTACCGGGATGCTTTCGATCCGGGACTACTTCGACGCCTTGGGCAGCATCGACGTCGGGATCGTTCCGCTCGCACCGACGGAGTTCAACGCGGCCAAGAGCCCGCTCAAGGGCATCGAGCTCGGGGCCGCCGGCGTCCCGTTCGTGGCTTCGCCTACGCCCGAGTACGAGTGGCTCGCCGAGCAGGGCCTCGGGACGATCGCGCACACCCCCGAAGAGTGGGAGCGACACTTGAGCGAGCTGCTCGCCGACGAGGCGTTACGCCATCGGTTGGCGGATGCGGGGGTGCGGGTCGTGAGGGAGCGTTTCGTCCTCGAGCCGAACGCCTGGCGCTGGGCGGACGCGTGGGGGCAGGCGAGTGAAAATCGGCGCAATCGTTGACCACGCGGGTCAGCGACGTTGTCGCGTCCGCCGCTTTGCGGCCCTCAGCGGCGCCGTGAGCCGCCAGCTGAGCGAGGCCTGCATGTCGGCGAGCACGCGCTCGGCTCGCGCGACGCGCCACTCTGCTTCTTCGATGCTCGCGAAGCGGCCGGCCGAGGCCAGGCTTCCGTCGATCGGAAGGGCTGCGAACGCACACTCGACATCGACGCGGGAGACCACCCGGCGGCTCAGCTTGCCGATGTCGACGC
Organism: uncultured Solirubrobacterales bacterium; assembly: GCA_963788565.1. GTDB lineage: Bacteria > Actinomycetota > Thermoleophilia > Solirubrobacterales > Solirubrobacteraceae > Palsa-465. Next base: position 54,807 of record CAWBHJ010000012.1, read on the forward strand.
GAAGCGCTGACTCGGTGCCGTGGATGGCCAGCACGTTCGAGCCCAGCGATAGACAGTTCTCGTGCCGAAGGGTCGCGAGCCCGTCATCCAGCGTCAGCCGGACCTGCTGGGGCTGAGGCTGGCCCTGGACGTAGCATGAGAGGTCGATCCAATCGATGCGCAGGACGCATGGAGAGCTGGCCGGGTGGATCGTAAGCTCGGTGATCTGCGGGGCGGTCAGGCTGGCCCGCACCGAGGTCAGCCCTAACCGATTGCGGGTGGGCGCGACCTGTTCGGTGACTGCATCGGCGCCCGCACCCGGCGACACCTCGATCGAAAAGAAGCCGGTTTCGAGCGGCGCTGCCATCGCCTCCCAGGGGATCTGGTCGGCGGCGGCGGCGGCCAGCAACGTTGGCCAGAGCTCATCGACCTGAGCGGCGAGCGCGAACGGCCAGTACAGCTCGCTCTTCGAGACGCTCCTGATCTGTTCGGGGTTCATGTATCGCAGGCGCGGCAGCAGCGCCGTGTCGGCGATCACCTCCGCCTCCGCGTCCGGCAGCTCATCGCCGGCGTCGTGTTGCCAATGCCCGAAAGCGGCAACCTCGTCGGCCGTCGGCTCGAGGACCGATCGAGTCAGGACGGCCCGAAGCGCCTGGCGAGCCGCACCGAGTCCGCCCGGCTTGCCCGGGAGCACCGTCTGATGGCGCGCCCACTCGTTCTGAAACGCCAATATGCCGGCGCGAACCGCCTTCGCTTCCGATCGTTGAAGCGAGGACGTCGCGGGTGGCGCGAGCACCGGCTGGAGGTGCTCATCAAGGTCGAGCTGGCTGCCCTCCTCGGGCATGCAGACCTGCTCGAGCACCTCTGGTGAGCGAAGAACGAGATTGACCGTCGAACTCGGAAGGCCAAACTCCCCGAGGAAGCCGTGGATCTCATTACCGTTCACGACCTGACGGGCGGCATCTGGCCCGGTGATGAGGTACAGCCCGACGATCTGGCGCGGGGCCCCTGCTTCGGCGAGAGTCCGGCTCAGCTGACCCTGGATCGTCGCGTTCCATCCCAGATCAACGACCGTAAACGGATCGCGGCCCGGCACGAGCTGCTCGATCAGAAGGGCGATCGCTTCCCGGAGCCGTCGCGACTCGCTGAGGATCCGGTCGCGTAGCGCCGGTTCCCCAGAGAGATGCTCGATCAGCTCCGCGCTTACGACTGGGTCAGCCAGGGTCGTGCCGAGGTGGCCCGAGAATGCGGGCACCTCGGCCGGGTCGAGGCCGAGTGATCTCAGGGCAGCGCTGACGGAGGGCGGCGATCGCTGCTTGAGCACCTCGCTCAGCGCTTCTGAGTCGACGCTGGTCAGAGCCGCGCGACGGCACACCTTCCGATTGAGCCACAGCGGGACTGCCTCCAGTTCGTGGCCGAGGTATGCACCAGCGTTTGCGATCACCTCCGAAAGGAAGCCGCCTTCCCTCATCAGGCAGAGGACCCGGGGCACGCCGGCCCGCTCGCACTCCGAGTGGATCCACTCGGCGAAGCCGGTCAGCACCGGCCCGAGCACAGTCGCGCCGTACTCCCAGTAGAGCTGCCGCGCAGCAGGTAATTCCTTGCGGCTTGGACGGCTGAGCGTCTTCGCCCGCACCGCGCCAAGCCCCCCGGCCGTGGTCAGGTCGGACACCGTGGGCCGCTGCCCGAGCAGCCGCTCCTCCTTCCTCGCGACGGTGGGGAGTGGCTCCGGGTATCTGTCGAACAGGAGGCTCTCGAGCCCGACCTCGCGCGGGGCGACGACATCAGCGTCGACGTTGTCGCCGAAATGGACGATCTCAACGGGGGCCAGTTCAAGGTCCCTGAGCGCAATCTCGAACAGCCCGCCGCTCTTGTTGACTCGGTAATCGCACGATGTGTAGATCCGGTCGAACTCCAGCGACCCGAGGCTAGGCTGGGCGAGGAGAGCAGAGATTTCCGCGGCGGAGAAGTAAGTGTCCGAGACCGCGACGACTAACTTGCCCAACGCCCGGGCCTCCTTCAGCACCGCCACGACGTCGACGTCGGGGACGATCAGATCCCTCTCGACGTCGAGTTCCACCCGGGCGGCCGCCTGAGGCTCGGTGTCACCACCGAAGATCCATCGTGGCATGAGCTGATAGATCTCGGCGAGAGTTATCTCGATCTGGCCGTGATCGCGCAGCCGCGATTCTCGTGCGGTCGTCTCGGCCTCCCGGCGGAGCGCCGCGAAGGCCTCGGGCGCGAGGGTGTCCGAGAGCATCCCGAGGCCACGCAAGCGGTCGGCGACCGCGATGAACGCATCGACGGGCCTCGGCACTCCTCGCCAGACGAGCGTGTCGAAGATGTCGGTCGAGACGGCCTTGATTGCCGGCTTCGCCGAGATCTCAGCGATCTGGAGGAGACGAAGGTCGTCGGGATTCACGCCGCACTCTCGCACGATACGGTGCCACGAGTGAGCGCACGGCGACGGTGGTGGACGGCCGTCGAACGGCGGATTCAACCTGCGGAGGACCTCGGTTCCGTTCGTGCGCGCAACCCGACGGAGTTCGATCGGCTCGTCACGGCGATTCGCGACCTCGGGACGGACAGCATGGACATGTTCGGCGACGACTACCGCCTTGAGGGCGGTCTTCGGCTACAGCAGCGAACGAACGAGCTTGCTGCCCTGCTCATCTACCTGAGGGAGCGCCGGCCCCGGGGTGCGTACTTGGAAATCGGCACTGCCAGCGGCGGCACCACCAAGCTGATCCAGACCCACGTGCCCTCCGAGCAGGTGCTCTCGCTCGACGACGGCCGTCATCCCGACGCTCATCTGCAGGACGCCAATCTGAGCGAGATTCCGAACATCACGAGGTACCTCGGCGACAGCCACGTTCCCGCCGCCCGAGAGTTCATCGCGAGCAACCTGAGCCTCCCGCTCGGCGTCGCGCTGATCGACGGAGATCACAGCTACGAGGGCGTGCTCGCGGACACCGGCCTGGTGCTTTCGTTCGCACAGCCGGGAACGCTGCTGGTCTACCACGACACCATCGCGCGGCAGGGTGTCAGGCGTCACTGGCGAAACGGCGCGGCCACCGGCCTGTTCTCGCCGATCGCGCACTTCGCCGATGATCGTCCCGGCGCGCTGGGAGTCGGTGTCGCCGAGGTCCGCGCAGGCCCGCGCCTGCCGACCGCCATTCGCAACCTCATCTGAGGGCCGCGCTCCGTGCCCGGGGTGCGGCGGTACAGTGCTCCGATCGACGCTTCAGTCGCTGACCGTCGCTGGTTCGAGGACGCGGGCGAGATCTCCGACGGAGGCGAGCGCGTCTCGCATCTGGTCACCGATCACGTCTACTACGGGCACCTGTCGATCTACGAATTCGCGACCCGATTCTGTCGCGATGCCGTCGTACTCGACGCGGGGTGCGGCGCGGGGTATGGAGCGGCTCTGCTGGCCGACACGGGCGCGCGCCTGGTTCGCGGCGTCGACGTGAGCTCGAAAGCGATCGCCTTCAGCCGGCACCACTTTCGCAGACCGAATCTCGGGTTCGCGGTCGCCGATCTTGAGCAACTGACGTTCCCGTCCGGCTTCTTCGACTTCGTCTACAGCTCGAACACGCTGGAGCACGTGTCGGATGTGCCGGGTTTCCTGCGGAGCGCCCACGCGATGCTGAAGCCGACAGGTTCGCTCCTCGTCGCGGTCCCGCCGATCACCGACGACCGCCTCACGTACCTGAACCTCGTCAACCCTTATCACGTGAACATCTGGTCGCCACGCCAGTGGGAATTCACGCTGGGACAGTTCTTCGGAGAAGTCGACGTCTATCTACACGGCATCGGTGGGATCGGGCCAGAGTCTCGCGAGGAAGGATCCCCGACCAGCGAACGAGACTTCGTCATCGCCCGCGGCAGCGTCGCCGAGATGTACGAGATGTTCACGCTGACGGCGATCTTCGTCGCAAGCAGCCCGCGCGACGCGAGCGCGCTGCCGCCGGCCGGCTCGCCGGTGGAGTTCATCGACGAGTCGTTCACGCGCCCGCCCGGCCGCATCGATCCGGAGGTCCGGAAGCGGTTGCGGCCCTATTTCGACCCGCCCCGGCGTTCACCGAGCGCGCTGGCTGCTCGAGCGTGGTCGATCTGGCGAACCGAGGGAACGCGTACGCTCGCCCGTCGAGCGTCCGCGGCCTTGCGGCGAGCACTCTGAGCGGGCCCTCCCCGACGCTCCCCGGCCGGTAAGAGAGGGCGCGGTCGGATGTCAGTCTTGCCGGCGCTCGCACGTATACACGGGCGATGAGCTTCGTCGCGACCCAGCCCGTTCGATACGCCCGCACGCTCGAGCGGATCGACCCGCCCGCGATTGCCACGTGGGTGCTGGGCTTCGCGCTGGTCCTGTATCTCGCGCTCCAGGGCGGCGGCTACGACATCGTCGTCTCGAGCCAGGTCGGCCTCGTGATCTGGTGGGTCGTGCTGATCGGGGCGGCGTGGGCGATCCTGCCGGCCGGCCGGTTGACCCGCGTCGCCTGGTGGGCGCTGGGGCTGTTCGCTGCGTTCACCGTGTGGACCGCGATCGCCTCGACCTGGTCGCTCAGCTCCGAGCGCAGCCTCCAGGAGCTCTCGCGGGTGGCTACCTACCTCGGGATCGGGCTCCTGGCCGTCTCGATCCACCGCGACCGGTCGGTCGCACTCCGGCAGACGGCGGCCGCCGTCGGCGCGGCCGTGACCGTCGTCGCAATCCTCGCGCTGATCTCGAGGCTGTTCCCCGGCACGTTCCCGTCCGCCGCTACTACCGGGGTATTTCTGAACGGCTCCCAGCCGCGCCTCAGCTGGCCGCTGAACTACTGGAACGGGTTGGGCGCACTGATGGCGATTGGACTGCCGCTGTTGTTTTCGGTCGCGTCGAGCGCTCGCACTCTCCGCGGGCAGGCAGCGGCCGCTGCGGCGATCCCGGTGGTGGCGCTGTGCGCCTACCTGACCGCGTCCCGCGCCGGCGCGATCGCGATCGGCGTCGCGCTGGTGGCATTCCTCGCGCTGGCCTCCGACCGGTTCCCGAAGGTCGCGACGATGATCACGACCGGCATCGGCAGCGCGATCCTGATCGAGGGAGCCGTCCATCGCAACGCGATCCAGCAGGGCTTCAGCGGCCATCTTGCCTCCGTCCAGGGCAAGCAGCTGTTCGTCACGATCCTGCTCGTGTGCGCCGCCGTCGCGTTCGTGCAGCTCGGGATCGGGCTCGCGACCCGCCACGGGCGGCTTCCCCGGATGCTGCGGATCGCGCCGCGCGAGGCGCGGATTCTGCTCGGCGCCGGGATCGCGGTGGTGATCGTCGCGGCGCTGGCGGCGGGCGTCCCGCACCGCCTGTCGCACGCCTGGCACGACTTCAAGTACGTCAACGGGAACAACCTCGGCAACGACCTTGGGACCCGGCTGACGACGCTCAAGGGCGAGGGTCGCTACCAGTACTGGCGGGTCGCCGTGAACGCGACCAGCGGCCGCCGGCTCCAGGGCTCCGGTCCCGGCACCTTCCAAGACCTGTGGCTGCCGCGCGCCAACAAGGCGGGCGGATACGTGACGAACGCCCACTCGCTGTACGTCGAGACACTCGCCGAGACCGGGCTCGTCGGGCTGTTCCTCCTGATCGGGTTCCTCGGGGTGATCATCGCCGCGGCGATCCTCGCCGTGGTCCGCGCCAGGGACGGAGACCGGACCGCAGCAGCGGCCGCTACGGGCGCGCTGCTCGGCTTCATCGTCGCGGCCAGCGTCGACTGGTTGTGGGAGCTGCCGGTGGTGCCCGCCGCGTTCCTGCTGGTGGCGGGGGCGGTGCTCGCCCCGGCGTCGGCAACCCGCGCCGTCCGCGCGATCGACGAGGACCAGCCGCGCGAGGACCGTCCATCCCGGCGAGTGCCGCTGGCGCTGCGCGCCGGGCTGATCGTCGTCGCGATCGCCTGCCTCGCCGCGATCGTCGTCCCGCTCGGGACCGCCGCGAACGTGCGGCAGAGCCAGAGGGAGATCGATGCCGGCAACGCAGCCGCGGCGCTGAGCGACGCTCGGACGGCCGCTCGGATCGAGCCGGGCGCAGCGTCCCCGGCGCTGCAGCAGGCGCTCGTGCTCGAAGCGGAGCACAAGTTCCCCGCCGCCCTGATTGCGGCCCAGGCCGCGACCCGGGACGAGCCGCAGAACTGGTCGCCGTGGCTGATCCTTTCGCGGATCGAGGCGGAGACCGGCCACCCGCAGCCATCGATCGCCGCCTACAACCGCGCCCGCTCCCTGAATCCCCTATCCCCGATCTTCGCGACATGACCGACGAGTTCGATCACGGCCCGGAGTCGGCCGAGGAGCAGCAGATGGCCGACTGGCTGCACTCGGCCACGCCGGTCCCCGCCGCCGGCTTTCGCGGCGCGCTCGGCCGATACCTCGGCCGGCGCGATCCGGGCTACAGCCCGAGGCCGCCCCAGCTACGGCTGATCAGCGCGGCCTGCGTGGGCGGTGGTGCCCTCCTGCTCGGCGTCGCCGCGCTGCAGGCGACCGGCTCCCTGTAGGCGAGCGATAGGCGGGGGGTGCTGCGCGCTCGCTGGGCGAGCGCGCCCTCGGCGTCCCTGCGGGAACCTCCGCCCGCCGCCGCGGGCCGTCGGCCCGCGGCCCGGCGATATGATCGTGAATCTCGATTCACCGTCGGCTGGGCGTTCGGCGGCGATCACACACTCAGCTAAGACCGAGGGAGCGAAAGTGGATCTCAACGACTCTCCCGAGCAGGCCGAATTTCGGGAGCAGGTGCGGAGCTGGCTCGAGGCGCACAAGGGAGAGGCACCCCCGCGCTCGGGCTCGACCGATGACACCGACTACATCACCGCGCGGCGCGCGTGGCAGGGCAAGCTCGCCGAGGCCGGACTCGCCGGGGCCACGTGGCCGAAGGAGTACGGCGGGCAGGGCCTCGGGCCGATCCAGCAGGTGATCATCGGCCAGGAGATCTCCCGCGCCGGCGTGCCCGGGATCCTCGACGGGATCGGCATCGGGATGCTCGGCCCGACGATCATCGCCCACGGCACCGACGAGCAGAAGGGCCGCTACCTGGCGCCGATGCTGCACGGCGACGAGGTCTGGTGCCAGATGTTCTCCGAGCCGGCCGCAGGTTCCGACCTCGCCGGGATTCAGACGCGCGCGCGTCAGAACGACGACGGCAGCTTCACGCTTAACGGGCAGAAGGTGTGGACGACCAACGCGCAGTTCGCCTCGTTCGGGCTGCTGCTGGCGCGCACCGACCCGGACGTGCCCAAGCACAAGGGCCTGACGATGTTCATCGTCCCGATGGACGCCGAGGGCGTAACCGTCAGGGGGCTGCGCCAGATCACGGGCGAGGCTGAGTTCAACGAGGTCTTTTTCGACGACGTGACCGTCGACGTCGACAACGTCGTCGGCGGCGTCGGCAACGGCTGGGGCACGGCGTTGACGACGCTGATGTTCGAGCGGCTGACGATCGGGTTCGGCTCGGAATCGTTCGGGTCGCCGACGCGGCTCGCGGACACGTTGGGCGCCGACCAAGCGGCCCGGCGCGATCAGAGCGTCCGTCAGACGCTGGGAGAGATCCTGACCGACATGACCGCGGTCCGGTTCACCGGCTACCGCGCGCTGACGGCGCTCGCACAGGGACAGACCCCGGGGCCCGAGGCGGGCCTCGCGAAGGTGACGATGGTCAACGCCGGCATCACCGCGATGGACCTCGCCGTCGACGTGCTCGGTCCCGAGGCGCTCGCGACCGACAGCGATTGGTACTACCTGACCTCGTTCCTGCCGGGGCTCAAGTCGGCCGGCGGTACCGAGCAGATCCTGCGCAACACGATCGGCGAGCGCGTGCTGGGGCTCCCGCCTGAGCCGCGGCTCGACAAGGGCATCCCGTTCAGCGAACTGCGCGCCAAGGAGAAGGAGGCGCTCGCATCATGAACCTCGCGCTCTCAGACGAACAGCAGCTGCTCCGCGAGGCCGCCCGGGGTGCGCTGTCGCGCCACAAGACCATCGAAGCGGCGCGCGAGGCGCTCGAGGACCCGAGCGCGCTCCCGGACCTGTGGCCGACTGCCGTCGAGGCGGGCTGGCCCGGCCTGTTGATCGACGAGCAGCACGGCGGCGCCGGGCTCGGCGTGTTCGAGGCGATGCTCGTCGCCGAGGAGTGCGGCCGGGTGCTCGCGCCGGTCCCGCTGCTCGGCCTCGTGCCCGCGACCGCGATCCTGAACGCGGCCGGTGACGAGGCGCTCGACGCGGTCTCCAGCGGAGAGCTCCGGCCGGCGTACGTCCCGGCGCGCCCGCCCGGGGACCTCGAGACCGGATGGACGGTCGACCCGGCGTCCGGCTACGGGCGAGCCGAGGCGCCCCGCGCCCAGGTGGAGGGCGAAGAGGTCGTGCTCGACGGAGCCGCAGCGTTCGTCCCCGACGCTCCCGGCGCGGACCTGCTGGTCGCCGTCGGCGAGGCCGAGGACGGGTCGCCGGTCGCCGTCGCCGTGCCCGCGGACGCGGACGGTGTCTCGATCGAGCCCGTGACCCGCTACGACTCGACCCGCTCGCTCGGGAACGTCACGTTCTCCGGCGCGCGCGGCCGGCGCCTCGACGTCGATGCCGACGTCTGCGCCGACGCGTGGTACGTCGCCCAGTCGCTGCTCGCGGCCGAGTCGGTCGGCGCCGTGCAGACGTGCCTCGACACGAGCGTCGAATACGCCAAGGAACGGTTCACGTTCGGCCGCGCGATCGGCTCCTACCAGGCGATCAAGCACGAGCTGACCGAGGTCCTGCGCAGGCTCGAGAACACGCGTAGCCTGCTCTACTACGCAGGCTGGTCCCGCGTGGACAAGCCGGACGAGTTCCCACTCGCCGCGAGCATGGCGCGCTCGTCGGGCGGCAAGGCGCTCGACTTCGGGGCGCGGTCGATGATCAACGTCCACGGCGGCATCGGCGCGACGTGGGAGCACGACGCGCCGCTGTTCTTCCGCCGCGCGGAGCTCTCGCGACGGCTGCTCGGCGGCACCCACGACGCGACCGACCGCGTCGCCGCCGAGGCGATGGCGGCGCCGGCGTAGGCACCGCCGACCCCGCCCCGCCCCGGGGGGCATGGGACCCTCGTCCCACTGGGGGCATGGTCGAGAAATTGGACGCATTTTTCCGTTTTCTCGACCATGCCTTAGTTGTAAGCTATGTGAATCCGGATTCACAGACGGAAGGAGAGCCCCTGATGGCGACGATCGAGACCAGCCCACCGCCGGCGCCCGAGGCCTCCGTTCCGCACGGCGAGGTCGACCCCGCGCGGACCGTCCTCAATCAGGTCCCGCCGCTGCAGCCGGTCAACCTGTTCGAGGTCGACGTCGCGCTGCAGGAGGCGCTGGTCCGCGAGGGCGGGGAGTGGGGCGTCGAGCGCGCGCTCGAGACGGGGGCGGTGTGCGGCAGCGCTGAGACCCGCGAGCACTCGCGCCGGGCCGAGCGCAACGAGCCGATCCTGCGCCCGTACGACCGGTTCGGCAACCGGGTCGACGAGGTGGACCTCGACCCCTCCTGGCACCACCTGCTCCGCGGCGCGATCGAGCGGGAGATCCATAGCCTGCCGTGGCGGACCGAGAAGACCGGGGGCCACACCGTCCGCGCCGCGCTGTTCATGCTCTACGGCAACGGCAACGACGGCGTGATGTGCCCGGTGTCGATGACGACCGCCGCGGTCAAGGCGCTGCGCGACTCGGCGCCTCAGCTCGCCGCTGAGTGGGAGCCGCGCCTCACCGAGCCCGACTACGACACCGGCGCGCTCGCCGGGATGGCGATGACCGAGCGCCAGGGCGGCTCCGACGTCCGCGCCAACATCACCACCGCGCACCCGATCGGCGACGATCGGTACGAGATCTACGGCCACAAGTGGTTCTGCTCGTACCCACCATGCGACGTCTTCCTCGTGCTCGCGCAGGCGCCCGGCGGGCTCTCCTGCTTCCTGATCGAGCGCGGGCCCGGGATGGAGTTCCAGCGGCTGAAGGACAAGCTCGGGACCCGTTCGCTGCCGTCATCCGAGGTCGAGTTCCGCGGGATCGAGGGCCGGCTGATCGGCGAGGAGGGCCGCGGGGTCCCGGCGATCATCAAGATGGTCAACCACACCCGGCTCGACTGCCTGCTGGGTGGGGCCACCGGTCTGCGCCGCGGCACGCTCGAGGCGCTCCACCACACACGGCACCGCTCCGCGTTCGGCAAGCTGCTGGTCGACCAGCCCGCGATGCAGAACGTACTCGCCGACCTCGCGGTCGAGTCCGAGGCCGCGACCGTGTCGGCGATGCGCGTCGCGCGCTCGTACGACGAGGACGGGGCCGAGGCCACGGCATTCCGCCGGTTCGCGACCGCGGTTATGAAGTACTGGGTCTGCAAGCGCGCCCCGGGCCACGCGGCCGAGGCGCTCGAGTGCCTCGGCGGCAACGGTTTCATCGAGGACTCGGGGATGCCGCTCCTGTACCGCGACGCCCCGCTTGGCTCGATCTGGGAGGGCTCCGGCAACGTCGCCGCGCTCGACGTCCTGCGGGCTCTGGTCAAGGAGCCCGAGGGGCTGCCGGCGTTCGTCGACGAGTGCGAGCTCGCGTCCGGTGCCGACGCTCGCCTCGACGCTCACCTCGAGCGCGCCCGCGAGCGGGCGGCGGCGGCGTTCGCCGATCCCGAGCCACAGTTCCACGCCCGCCGCGTGGTCGAGGACCTCGCGCTCGCGCTCCAGGGATCGCTCGTCGTGCGCCACGCGCCGCCGGCGGTCGCCGACGCGTTCTGCGCGTCCCGCCTGGCCGGCGAGGGCGGGCACGCCTACGGCACGCTTCCGGCCGGTGTCGACGCCCGGGCGATCATCGACCGCGCATATCCGGTCTAGTGGCGGTTGTCGAGTACGAATCCGGCGAGCGGATCGCACGCCTGACGCTTAACCGGCCCGAACGGGGTAACGGCCTGACGCCCGAGCTGCTGTCGGAGCTCGGGCGGTGCGTCGAGCGAGCGGACCTGGACCCCGACGTTCACGTGCTGCTGCTCGCGGGCAACGGCAAGGGCTTCTGTGGCGGCTACGACCTGGTGTGGAGCGCCGAGGGCCGGCTGCCCAACCACGACCCGACCGAGCCGTGGGACCCGATGATCGACTACGCCGGCATGAGCCGGAACGTCCGCACGTTCATGACGCTGTTCAACTGCTCCAAGCCCGTGGTCTGCAAGGTGCACGGCTTCTGCGTCGCGGGCGGCACCGACCTCGCGCTCTGCTCGGACCTGCTCGTGATCGCGGCCGACGCGAAGATCGGCTACCCGCCGGCGCGCGTGTGGGGATCGCCGACGACGTCGATGTGGTCCTACCGGCTCGGCGCGCAGCGGGCCAAGCGGCTGCTGTTCACCGGCGACACCTTGTCCGGCGCCCAGGCGCTCGAGTGGGGGCTGGCGATCGAGGCCCCGCCGGCCGACGAGCTCGACGAGCGAGCCGAGGCGCTGGCGGGACGGATCGCGAACGTGCCGATCAACCAGCTGCAGATGATGAAGCTGCTGGTCAACCAGACTCTCTACTCCCAGGGGCTCCACGCCACGCAGCTGATCGGGACCGTTTTCGACGGCATCACCCGCCACACGAAGGAGGGCTACGCGTTCGCCGCCCGGGCCGCCGAGGCGGGCTGGCGCGAAGCGGTCCGCGAGCGCGACGCCCCGTTCGCCGAGGAGCAATCACGATGACTTCCGGCGAGGTCCTCGCCTCGACCCGAGCCAGGCTGCTCGCGGCCGCGCAGGAGCTGATCGAGGAGGGCGGCTACGGCGCCGCGTCGGTCGCGGCGATCGCGGAGCGCGCCGGCGTCGCCGCGGGCACGCTGTACCGCCACTTCGACTCCAAGCAGGAGCTGTTCGTCGAGGTGTTCCGCTCCGTCTGCGCCCGCGAGGAGCGGGCGATGCGCGCCGCCTCCACGCAGCTGGCGGACGCCGATGCCGCCGAGCGGCTCGAGGGCGTGCTCGGCACCTTCGCCGAGCGCGCGCTGCGAAATCCCCGACAGGCGTGGGCGCTGATCGCCGAGCCGGTCGACCCGCTCGTCGACGCCGAGCGGCTCGCCTACCGCGAGCGGTATGCCGACGGGATCGCCGAGGAGCTCCGCGCGGGTATCGCGGCCGGAGAGCTGCCCCCCCAGAACGTCGAGCTGACCGCCGCGGCGCTCGTCGGGGGCTGCGGCGAGGCGCTCGTCGGCCCGCTCTCGCCGGTCGCGAGGGCGCGTCCCTCAAGCGATGAGATCGTCGGCGCGCTGCGCACATTCGTGCGCCGGGCGGTCGGAGCGGCCGCGTGATGGCCGGCGACGCGGTCAGGATCGAGCGCAACGGTCCCGTCTTCACCGTGCTCCTGTCGCGCCCCGATCGCCGCAACGCCGTCGACGGCGCCACCGCCCAGGCGCTCGCCGACGCGTTCCGGGAGTTCGACTCCGATCAGGAAGCGGCGGTGGCCGTGCTGCACGGCGAGGGCGGTGTGTTCTGCGCCGGCGCCGACCTGAAGGCCGTTGGCACTGCCGAGGGCAATCGCGTCGCCTCCGACGGAGACGGCCCGATGGGGCCCAGCCGGATGCAGCTGTCGAAGCCGGTGATCGCGGCAGTCGCCGGCCACGCCGTCGCCGGCGGGCTCGAGCTGGCGCTGTGGTGCGATCTGCGGGTCGCCGAGGAGAGCGCGGTGTTCGGCGTCTTCTGCCGGCGCTGGGGAGTGCCGCTGATCGACGGCGGGACCGTCAGGCTGCCGCGCCTGATCGGCCAGAGCCGTGCAATGGACATGATCCTCACGGGACGGCCGGTCGACGCGCACGAGGCGCGCGATTTCGGCCTCGTCAACCGCGTCGTCGCGGACGGCGAGAGCCGCCAGGTGGCGGAGGCGCTGGCCGCCGAGATCGCGCAATTCCCGCAGACAGTGCATGCGCGAGGACCGGCTGTCGGTACTCGAGCAGTACGGGCTGCCGGAGGACCAGGCGATCTCCGTCGAGCTCGAGCACGGGATCCGCTCGCTGGCCGAAGTGCAGGCCGGGGTCGAGCGGTTCAGGTCAGGCGCCGGCCGGCACGGCGGCTTCGAGTAGCGCTTCACCGCCCGCCTCACCGCGGTGGTAGGCTCGCAACCGCTTCAGGGTGCGTGTAAGCGAGAGTGAAGAGCAGGTTAGGGGGGTCTGATGGGCGGATGGATTTGGCGCAGGGGGTTGGTCACCGTGCTGGCAATCGCGAGCTCGTCGATCGCCCTCGTCCTCGTGCTGCTACCCGCTGCGAGTGCGGCGTCGAGCTCGGCTGCGTCATCACCCGCTCCGGCGCCCCCCGCTCCAATCTGGGGAAAGACGACCGACCACGCCGACCGCGGGGCGCCGGCCCCGGTCGCTCGCGCGGCCGCCGCCGCCGTGCCGATCGGCCGCTGGCAGGCACTTGGCCCGGCTCCGATCGGGCCGCCGTATCTCGCCGAGGGTGGGTTCTACGGCGGCGTCAACTCGGGCAGGATCACGGCGATCGTCCAACTTCCCGCCTCGGGACTGCACCCCGGTCGCGTGGTGGCCGGCTCGGCCGGCGGCGGGATCTGGACCTCGGACGACGACGGCGCGAGCTGGCTGGCCCGCACCGACGCCAGCCCGAATCTCGCGATCGGGTCGGTGGCTGTCGATCCGTCCAACCCGAACCATCTGATCGCGGGCACGGGGGAAGCCAACCAGTGCGGCGACTGCTTCCCGGGCGACGGCGTCCTCGTCTCGCAGGACGCCGGCAGCACGTGGTCGCTCCAGAATCCCGCCGGCGTATTCAGTGGCAGACACATCGGGGAGGTCGCGATCGACCCCTCCAACCCCAACCATCAGTTCGCTGCGACCGACGGCGGCCTGTACGTGACCAGTGACGGCGGGACCACGTGGGCGAAGCCGACCAGCGCCACCTACACCGCGCTCGACGGCAACGTGAGCGCCGTCGTGATCGATCCGGCAACGCCCACGACCGTCTACATCGGAGGCGCGCTCGGCAGCACGGGGTTGCACACCGTCGCCAAGTCGCTCGACGGCGGCAGCACGTGGGCCGCGGCGGACAAGGGCATTGCCGCTCCGGGAACGAGTCAGCGGCCGAATGTCGCGCTGGCGATCTCGAGGTCGACTCCCGCCACGCTATACGCCGCGGTTGGCACGCTCAGCCTCCCGGTTGGGCTTTACAAGACGCAAACCGCCGGCGTCGGCTGGACCCAGCAGAAAACGACGCCCGACTACACCGGGCAGGCGTACGCGTACGGAAGCGGCACCGCGAGCCAGGGGTGGTACGACAACGTCCTCGCCGTCGATCCGACCAACACGAAACACGTGATCGCGGGCGGGATCGCGCTCGTAGAGTCCAAGGACGGCGCCGGCAGCTGGACCAATGTCAACGGCCAGCCGTTCTTCGGCGACGCCACCAACAAGATCCATCCCGACCAGCACGCGCTGGCGTTTGCCGCGGACGGGTCGGTGTGGGTCGGCGATGACGGGGGCGTGTTCCACTACACGCCGTCGTCCGGCGCGGTCGCCAACGTCAACGGCAACCTCAACATCACCCAGTTCTACTTCGGGTTCAACGCCGTCGGCAACGCCGTGCTGGCAGGCTCCCAGGACAACGCGTCGGCCCGGACCGCCGGCGCTCTGCAGTCCGCCTGGACCGGAATCTTCGGCGGCGACGGCGGACCCAGCGCGATCACGAGCAACGACACCCAGATTCAGTTCATCGAGGCCAATCAGGACGTGTTCGTGACAACCGACGCGTTCGCGACGACGTCGACGAGCATCTCGCCACCCCAGCTCGGGCTGTTCACGCCCCCGATGACCGTCGTCCCGAGCTCGGCCACGCCCGCCAACCCGACCGTCTACTACGGGGGCCCGAACCTGTACCGGACGACGAACCCGACCACGGGCGCCAGCTGGACGCAGGTGACGACGCACGGGACCAACTGTCAGACCGGAGGGATCTGCGTGAGCGCGATCACCGCCTCGGCCGACGGCCAGTTCGTCTACGTCGGCTTCACGGACGGTGCCGTCGAGGTGTCGAGCAACAGCGGCGTCAGCTTCACGCCGCTCGCGGCGAGCACGAGCCCGGACACGTTCGTCACGGGGATCTCGGTCGACCCGAGCAATCCGAAGGCGGTCACCGCCAGCTTCAGCGTCGGCCGCACCCGAAGGGCGCCCGCGTTCCCGCACGTGTACCAGTACGCGTGGAGCACCACCCCCGGCACGGGCACGTGGACGAACATCACCGGAAACCTGCCGAACCAGGCGGTCGGGCGCGTGATCTACGACAACGGCGCGCTCGTCGCCGCGACCGATGCCGGCGTCTACGCGACCGGGGCCGCTGCCGGAGGCTCGACCTCCTGGAAGCGCGTCGGCTCCCTGCTGCCCAACGTCCAGGTCCAGGATCTCTATCTGAACTCGGTCGGCCTGTTCGTCGTGACCCACGGACGCGGCGCCTGGTACCTGCCGGCGCCGGCCGACCTGGCGGTCAAGATCAAGGGACCGGTGACGTTCGCGAAGGGCTCGACCGGGAAGTACGCGGTCACGATCACCAACAACGGCCCCGCCGACGCTTCAAACGTGGGGCTGTTCGAGCCGAGCCCCGCAGGAACGACATTCGTCGCCGAGGCTCAGACCGCCGGACCGACGCTCACGTGCAAGAACCCGCCCCGGGGCGGGACCGGCAATACCAAGTGCTCGATCGCGACCCTTGCGGCCGGCGCCTCGGCGACGATCCACGTCGCGTACGCGCTGCCTTCGACCACAACCCAGACGTCGGTCGTGAACACGGCGCAGGTTTCGTCGACCGTCAACCCGGACCCGGTTCCCGCCAACAACACGGCCACGGTCTCGACGCCCGTCTCGTAATCGGTCGCCGAGGCCGATGAGTTCGGCGCCTCGCTGTTCGGCTCAGGCGACGGTGGGGCGAGGAGGGCAACCGTCGCCCCCAGGCTCCCGCCCGTCTACTCCGTGGTCGCGCTCTAGCGCCAACTCGCCCGCCCACTCGAGCAGCCGCTCCACATGCTGCTCGGTGAGCCCGGTTGCGGGCTCGGTGCTCAGCAGCAGCGTCGGCCCCGGCCGGGCGGCCGCCCAGGTCTCGCAGTGCTCGTCGTGGGCGTCGTCGATCCACGCCAGCGGCCGCTCCGCCCCCGCGTAGTCGTCGATCGCCTGGAGCTTCCAATGGCCGGCGACGGTAGGCGTGGCGCCGGCGAAGCTCAGGTGCGGGAACGGCCCGGGTAGGCCGAGCGCGAGCGGGAGGTAATCGTTGGCCTTCTCCTCCCAGCCCGTGCACCAAGCCGGCTCGTAGACCTCGCAGAGACGGCGCAGGTGCTCGCCCGCGGTGGCCGAAAGGTAGTGGGCGATCCCGTCGACGACCTCGAAGCGCCCGTCCGGGCGATGGTGAGGGTCGAATCCGAACAGCGAGATGACACCGTCGACGTCGATCAGCAGCAGCGGTTTGTTCATGAGAACTTCGCCTGTTTCATACCTGGTGCTTAGGGAAGCACGGCATCGTGGCATGCATGGGACCCAAGGGAGGCGCCGCGAACTCGTCGATCTGCTGTACTACGCCGCCGCGGACTCAAGGAGCTCCCACCCACTGCCGAGTCGCTACGTGAGGCAGCCGGTCGAAAGTTCTGGCTCCGCGACAGGTTTGGTCCAACAATGACTGTGATCTTCGGCATCCTGCTGGCGCTCGCCTGCGCGCTCGCCACCAACGTCGGCTTCCTTTACAAGCATCGGGGTGCTTGTGAGGCGCCGCCCGTCGACATGCGCCGTCCGCTGCGGACCGCCGGACGGCTGTTCTCCTCGCGGCTGTTCGCGATCGGGATGGCGATCGCGACCGGCGCCTGGCTGTTCCATGTCGCCGCGATGTCACTGGCCCCGCTGTCGATGGTTCAGGCCGTGCTGGCGGGCGGCGTGGTGCTGCTCGCGGTGATGGCCGAGCGGATGTTCGGCCTGCGGATCGGCCGGCGGCAGTGGATCGGCCTTGGGCTGACCGCGGTCGGACTGATCATGCTCGGGCTGACGCTTCCGACGGCCCACGGGGCCGATTCCCACTTCTCGGTGCCCGGGATGATCGCGTTCGAGGCGGGGCTGATCGCCGGCGGGACGCTGCTGATCGCCGGTCCTCGGATCGGCGCCCCCCGCGAGCACCACGGGTTCATGCTCGGCGCCGCCGCCGGGATCCTGTTCGGCGTCTCGGACATCGCGATCAAGGCGATTTCCGGGATGGTCGGCGCGCACGGTGCCGCGGGCTTCATGACACCGTGGCTGCTGGTCTGCATCGTCGCCTCGATCGCGGCGTTCTACGCCTCCGCAAAGGGGCTGCAGGACGGCGACGCTGTGCCCGTGATCGCGATCACCGGGGTCGCCGCGAACGTATCAGGGATCGTCGGCGGGATCATCGTGTTCGGGGATCCCCTGTCGGGCAACCCGGTGGGGCTCGTGATCCAGTGCACCGCATTCGTGCTGGTGCTGCTGGCCGCGTGGCTGATGCCCGCGCCTGTGCGCGCTGCGTCCGCGGCCGCGGCTTAGCTGTTCTCGCGGCGCATTACTACGACGATGGCGAATCAGGTCCGGACGTCGGACCCGAATCGCCATAGTCCCCATGGACCGCCCGGCGACTTGCCTCACAGGCGTAGAGATACTGCTATCCGGCGCCGGATTGGACAATTGCCCCCGGCGCCCGCTGGCGCTACGGTTGTACAAACCGGCGCATTGGGGATCTGCCGCCGACCCAGGAGAGGAGCGCGATGACGAGCACCAGCCCAGCAGCCGAGACGACGCCCGGCGTACTTCAGGAGCTGGCCCGCCGGCACCTCTGGATGCACTTCACGCGCCTGTCGGCCTATGACCAGGTGGACGTGCCGATCATCGTCCGCGGCGAGGGGTGCTACGTCTACGACGAGCACGGCAAGCGCTACCTCGATGGCCTCTCGGCGCTGTTCTGCGTGAACCTCGGCCACGGCCGCGCCGACATCGCTCAGGCGGGCGCCGACCAGGCCAAGGAGCTCGGGTTCTTCACGACCTGGTCCTACGCGCACCCGCGGGCGATCGAGCTGGCCGCGAAGATCGCCTCGCTGACGCCCGGCGACCTGAACCGTGTGTTCTTCACGAGCGGCGGCAGCGAGGCCGTGGAGTCCGCGCTGAAGCTCGCCCGCCAGTACTTCAAGGTCACCGGCAAGCCCAACAAGACGAAGGTGATCTCGCGGGACATCGCGTACCACGGCACCTCGCTCGGCGCGCTGTCGGCGACGGCGATCACCGCCCTCCGGGAGCCCTTCGAGCCGCTGGTTCCGGGGGACCGTCACGTGCCTAACACCAACACCTACCGGCTCCCGATGGGGGTCACGGAGGAGTGGTTCGCGGAGTCGATCGCCGACGTGATCGAGTTCGAGGGCCCGGACACGGTCGCCGCCGTGATCCTCGAGCCCGTCCAGAACGCCGGGGGCTGCTTCACGCCGCCGGACGGGTATTTCGCGCGTGTCCGGGAGATTTGTGACGAGTACAACGTGCTGCTGATCTCCGACGAGGTGATCTGCGCATGGGGCCGGCTCGGCGAGTGGTTCGGCTCCCAGCGCTACGACTATCAGCCGGACATCATCACCACGGCGAAGGCGCTGACCAGCGCGTACGCGCCGATGGGCGCGATGATCGTCTCGGACCGAATCGCCGAGCCGTTCCTGCACGGCACCGCCAGCTTCACGCACGGGTTCACGTTCGCCGGCCACCCGGTGTGCGCGGCGATCGCACTGGCCAATATCGAGGCGTTCGAGAACGAGGGGGTGCTCGAGCACGTGCGGGAGAACGAGCCCGGCTTCCGGGCGATGCTCGAGTCGCTCCGCGACCTGCCGATCGTCGGCGACGTGCGTGGCGCGGGCTACTTCCACGCGATCGAACTGGTCAAGGACAGGGAGACCAAGGAGTCGTTCAACGACCAGGAATCGGAGACGCTGCTGCGCGGCTTCCTCTCCGGCGAGCTCTACCGTCGCGGCCTGATCTGCCGCGCGGACGACCGCGGCGACCCGGTGATCCAGCTGTCGCCGCCGCTGATCGCGGGGCCGGAGCAGTTCGAGGAGATCGAGCAGATCCTGCGTCCGGTCCTGACGGAAGCCGGCGAGCGGATGGCGCTCGAGGACAAACACCGCGGTCAGGGGTACGTGGAGCGCCGAGGGTAAAGGGCCGAGAGGCCGTTACGGGATCATGCTCACCGTCCGCGAACTGGTCGACGGGCTTGGTGTCCGGCTACTCGCCGGTGAGGAGGGCCTCGACCTTCCCGTCCGCTGGGTGCACATCTCCGAGCTCGCCGATCCCACGCCGTGGCTGTCCGGCGGCGAGCTGCTGCTGAGCACCGGGCTGCAGCTCCACACCGCCGAGCAGCAGCGCGAGTTCGTGACGCGTCTCGCCGATCACCAGCTCTCGGGGCTCGGCCTCGGGACCGGGTTCACTCATCAATCGGTGCCGCAGCCGATGCTTGACGTGGCCGCGGAGCGCGGCTTCCCGGTGTTCGAGGTGCCGTACGAGCTCCCGTTCATCGCGGTCACCGAAGCGGCGTTCGCGAAGCTCGTCAACGACCAGTACGCGGTGTTGCGGCGGGCGCTCGCGGCGCAGGAGCGGCTCGAGCGGATCGTGCTCACCGAGCGCGGCCTCGACGCGCTGGCAGGCGCGATCGCGGCGCTGCTCGGGGCCGCGGTGCTGGTACTCGACAGCCGCGGCGAGCCGCTCGCCCGGCACGAGTTCAGGCGCGAGCTCGAGCACGCGGCGCTCGAGCAGCTGGGCAACGAGATCCGGTCTCGCCGCGGCGACCCGAAGGCGTTCGTGCCCGCGGTCGACGACGGGTACCAGGGGCTCGCGCTGCCGGTCGCGGCCGACGGCTCGCCGTCGAGTGAGCCCGGCGCCGCCCGTGCGCCGGAGGCGTGGATCGTCGCGATCAAGGACGGCGGCGCGCTGTCGGACTTCGATCGCCTGACTCTCCGCCAGGCGGTGACGATCGTCGCCCTCGAGCTGCTCCGTGCTCGGGTCGCGGGCCAGACCGAGCGCCGGCTGGCCGGTGACCTGCTTGAGGCGCTCGTCAGCGGTGAGCTCGCGGGCTCCGAGCTCGCGCGGCGCCTGGCGCCGTTCGGGATCGGCGAGCAGGTGGCGGCGATCGTGCTGCCGCGCTCAGAGCTCGAGGCGCCGCTCGCCGACGCGCTGCGCGACGAGGCGGTGCCCGCGCTCGTCAGCGCCACCGGGCCGATCGCGTGTGCGATGGTCCCCGGGATGGCCGACGAGGAGCTGGTCGCGCTCGTGGACCGCGCGGTCGCCCGCATGAACGGCGACGCCGGCTCGGACATCCGCGCCGGGGTCGGGCGCTCCGTGCCGGCCGGCGACGGGCGCCGGAGCTTCCACGAGGCCCGCTGCGCGCTCGAGGCGGTCACGCTCGGAATCGGTGAGAACGGCTCGCAGCGCCCGGCCGTGGCCACCTACAAGGACCTCGGGTCCTTCCAGCTGCTGCTCTCGCTGCAGGACGACGAGGCGCTCGTCCTGTTCTGCGATTCGGTGCTCGGCCCGATCGAGGCCAGCGAAGGCGGATACGGTGGGGAGCTGATGCGATCGCTCGAGGCGTTCATCGAGGAGAACGGCCAGTGGGAGCGCGCCGCGCGACGCCTGTACTGCCACCGGCACACGCTCAGGTACCGGATCCGGCGGATCGAGGAGCTGACCGGCCGCGATCTGCGCAGCGCGCGCGACCGGATCGAGTTCTGGCTCGCACTGCGCGGCCGGGAGCTGGTGACGCAGTGAGGGTCGGGGTTCCTTCCGAGGTCAAGACCGACGAGTACAGGGTCGCGCTGACCCCCGCCGGGGTGCGCGAGCTCGTCGATGCCGGCCACACGGTGAACGTGCAGAGCGGCGCCGGCTCCGGCTCGGCGATCGAGGACGAGGCGTACAGCGCCCAGGGCGCGACGATCGTTCCCGACGCCGCGGCGGCGTTCGCCGAGTCCGATCTGATCGTCAAGGTCAAGGAGCCGCAGCCCGCCGAGGTCGAGCTGCTCGAGCCCCGGCACGTGCTGTTCACCTATCTCCATCTCGCCGCGGACGCCGAACTGACGCGCGGGCTGATGGCCTCGGGCTCGACGTGCATCGCGTACGAGACCGTCGAGGACGACCGCGGGCGGCTGCCGCTGCTGGCGCCGATGTCGGAGGTCGCCGGCAAGATCGCCACGCAGGCTGGCGCGTTCATGCTCGAGAAGCCGCTCGGTGGCCGCGGGATCCTGCTCGGCGGCGTCCCGGGCGTCCCCGCCGCCGAGGTGATGGTGATCGGAGGCGGGGTCGTTGGTATGAACGCGGCGTTCATCGCGATCGGGATGGAGTCGACCGTGTACGTCTACGACCGGAACATCGACCGCCTGCGGGAGCTCGATCTCGCGTTCGGCGGCCGCGCCGACACATGCTTCGCCTCGACGCTCTCGATCGAGGAACGGCTGCCGTACGTGGATCTCGTGATCGGCGCGGTGCTCGTCCACGGTGCTCGGGCGCCGCACGTGATCTCCCGCTCGCAGCTGGCGTTGATGAAGCCCCAGGCGGTGCTGGTCGACGTCTCGATCGACCAGGGCGGCTGCTTCGAGACCTCCCACCCGACCACCCACTCCGATCCGACCTACCAGGTCGACGGGATCACGCACTACTGCGTGGCGAACATGCCCGGCGCCGTGCCGGTGACCTCCACCTACGCGCTGACCAACGCGACGATGCCGTACGTGCTCGACCTCGCGCGCGCCGGGGTTGCACGGGCGATTCGCGAGAGCCCCGGGCTGAAGCTCGGGGTCAACGTCGTCGGCGGTCACGTCACCTACGAGCCGGTCGCCGAGGCCGTCGGGGTCCCGTACATCGGGGTCGACGAGGCGCTCGGCGGCGTCGTGACAGCGGGTTAGCCCCGCCGAAGCTCTGACAGGATGTGGGCGTGAGCAGCGCCTCCGACAACGGCCGCGCGCGCCCGGACGTCGCCGAGCTGCTCGAGCTCC
Source organism: uncultured Solirubrobacterales bacterium (assembly GCA_963788565.1). GTDB lineage: Bacteria > Actinomycetota > Thermoleophilia > Solirubrobacterales > Solirubrobacteraceae > Palsa-465. The sequence goes on from CAWBHJ010000012.1 coordinate 76,744, forward strand.
GAGCGGGCGACGCGATGGCGCTCAACCAGCGCTACCTCAACCCTCAGCTCGGACGGGTCGTCCAGACGCTCGGGTTCGACCGCGACTGGGTCCATGGTCGCGGCTCGCTGCTGATCGACCGCGACGGCAACGAGTACCTCGACCTGCTGGCCGGGTACGGCGTGTTCGCACTCGGGCGCAGCCACCCGTACGTGAAGGAGCAGCTCGCGCGGGTACTGGCCGCGGATCCGCCTTCGCTGCCACAGCTGGGGGTGACGACGCTCGCGGGAGTCCTGGGTGAGCGCCTGGTCGGCCTGACGCCCGGTCCGCTCGACGCGGTCGTCCTGTGCAGTTCGGGCACTGAGGCGGTCGAGGGCTCGCTGAAACTCGCCCGAGCGGCCACCGGTCGGCCGCGGATCCTCTACTGCGAGCGTGGCTTCCATGGGCTGACGCTTGGGTCGCTGTCGGTCAACGGCAACGACGAGTTCCGCGAGCGCTTCGGGCCCTTCATGCCGGGGTGTGATCCGGTGCCGTTCGGGGACCTCGACGCGCTCCGGGCAGAGCTCGCGCGCGGGGACGTCGCCGCGCTGATCGTCGAGGCGGTGCAGGGCAAGGGGGTGCACCTCGCCCCGGACGGCTACCTCGCCGGCGCGCAGCAGGCGTGTCGCGAGGCGGGCGCGCTGCTGATCGCCGACGAGGTCCAGACCGGGCTCGGGCGCACGGGACGGTTCCTCGCGTTCGAGCACTGGGGGATCGAGCCCGATCTCGTGCCGCTGTCGAAGTCGCTGTCCGGCGGGTACGTACCGCTCGGCGCGCTGCTCTGCTCCCGCGCCGTGTTCGACGCGACGTTCGACTCGATGGAGCGGAGCGTCGTCCACGGCTCCACCTTCGGCAACGGCGAGTTCGCCGCCGCCGCGGGGCTGGCGACGTTGGACGTGATCGAGCGCGAGCAGCTGGTCGAGCGCGCGGCTTCGATGGGTTCCCTGTTGATGGAGCTGACGTTGCCGTTCGTCGAGCGGTTCGAGATCGTCCGGGAGGTGCGCGGACTCGGGATGATCTGGGCGATCGAGCTGGGGCCGCCGTCGGGGCGGGCGGCCCGCAGGCTGTGGGACGCGATCGAGCGCCGCCAGCCGGGGCTGTTCGCGCAGACGGTCACGGTGCCGCTGTTCCGCGAGCACCGGATCCTCACTCAGGTCGCGGGCCACCACATGAACGTCGTCAAGGCACTGCCGCCGCTGACGGTCACCGAGGATCAGCTGCGCTGGTTCGCCGACGCGCTCGAGCAGGTGCTCGCCGCCGCCGAGCGTCATCTATTCCGCAGCTACGCGAGCCTCGGATTCGAGCTCGGGCGGCGGAGCTTCAGCGCGCGGTAGCGCGGCGCCTCAGCGGTTCCGGATGAACGTGACCTGCATCGGGTTCTCGAGCGCGTCGAGCACCGGCTGAACCTGCGAGGGTCCCGGCGAGGTGTAGGTGACGCCGGGGGTCGGATCGTTGCCCGGGCCGCCGGGGTTGTAGAACGGGGAGTAGTGGCCGGTCGCCGGGATCTCGACGGCCGTGATCCGGCTGACCGCGGCCTTGTCGCCGCCGAGCACGATGTCGATCTGGTTGTCCTTGTCCTCCGTGTAGCAGTCGTCGTAGCTCGACTGCTTGTGTCCGAGATCGGCCAGCCCGAGGATCCGGATGACGCCGCCGCCAACGCGGTAGTCGACGTCGGTCTTGGTCAGCAGGAGCGTGCGCCCGTTCGAGCCCTTCACGCGCAGCCGGAAGTACCGGGAGAACTCGGTCGGGAACACGGCGCGCACGCCGTCTGGCGAGAAGCCGCCGGAGGTGAACACCCGCAAACGGAACTTGGCGGCGCTGCCGTACAGCGTCACGCCGTCGTTGGGAAGCGCACTGCTGAACGGGGCGGGCGCCCCCTCGCCCCGGGCGGACATCTTGGTCAGCTTCGCCGCAACCAGGTGCGGGCCGGGGCGCTTCGACGGGTTCGAGCTCCGGCCGTACGGCGTCGTCGAGGTCGACGCCGACATGCCGACGGCGCTCACCAATCGGCCGCCCGGGCCGACGAGCTGGAGCGGGGTCGAGTCGAGCACGACGCGCGTCTTGACGGGAAAGACCGCGCCGCGGTTGGGCGGCGCCAGCCGGTTGCCGAAGTTCCCGAACAGCACCACCGTGGAGCGCTCGTTGTATTCGGCGTTCGGGTACACGGCGGCCTGCAGCGGGATGACGGTGCGGCCGTTTGAGAACGTCACGCGGAAATCCTGGGCATCGAGCGTGCTCGGACGTACCGGCCAGCTGAACTCGACCGGCAATCCCGCCGCCGTCGTCACCGGCCCCCCGAACGAGAACGCGACCGCCTGCGGGGTCGACGCCGACGTGTACGCACTCAGCGGCGGAGTCTCGCCGGCCGCGCACGAGATCGTGTTCCACGTCCCGCCGGCGGCGCGTACCCGCTGTTCGCTCGTGGTCTCCTCGGTGGTGCTGATCCCCGGCACGCCGACGATCCCGGTGAACCCGAGCCCGGCGGCCATCATCATCGGCTTGCTGCTCCACATGTCGGCGTCGATCAGCACGTCCTTGTGGAGCAGCTGCGAGGTCGGGGTGGGAGGCGGCGTCGACGCGGCGTTCGCGGCACCGGCGGAACCCGCGAGCGCCGCCGCGGCGGCCACCAACACAAGCGCGAGCATCAGGGGGCGGTGTCGCGGCCGTTATCGGCCGCGACACCGCTTGCGCCCACCACGATTCCGCCGCCGGCGCGCTTGGCTCTGCGGAGCGCCGCGTCGGCAGCTGAGAGCAGGTCGTCGATGGACGCGCCGCGGTGCCATTGCGCCACGCCGACCGAGACGTTCAGGGGTTCGTGCCCGACAGCCGGCGGAGCAGTTGAGATCGTCGTCCGCAGCCGCTCTCCGATCGCGCAGGCGGCGTCCTGGTCGGTGTCGGGGAGAATCGCGAGGAACTCGTCGCCGCCGAAGCGACCAATCGTGTCACCGGCGCGAACGCCGCCGCTGAGGATCTTGGCGGCGTCGGCCAGTGTCCTCGAGCCGTCCAGGTAGCCGTAATCCTCGTTGATGCGCTTGAAGCCGTCGAGGTCGACGAAACAACAGCAGAGCGGGCGTCCGTGCCGCGTGCTGCGTGCGAGCTCACGCGCGAGCTCGGCGCGGGTCGAGGAGTAGTTCAGCAACCCGGTGAGCCCGTCGACCCGCGCCGCGGCGAGCAGCCCGTCGAGCACCCCGGGGTCGTGCATGCAGAGCGCCGCCAGACCGGCAAACCGCTCGACGATCCAGGGCGTGGCCGCCGGATCACGCGGGCGGGTGGAGAATCCGACGCACAGCGCGGCGGCCGGCCCGCCGGGTGGCCGGACCGGCGCTCCCGCGGCAACCCGTAGGGGCGCACGCGGGCTGGCCGCGCCGAGGATCGCGTCGTGTGCCTGGCTGATTGGTTCGAAGGCCGCGTGCCCCGACGAAAGCACGCGGCCGACGAACCCGAACCGCCTGCCGGCAGGGGGAGGCAGACGGCCGTCGATCCACGCGTCGCCCCAGGCGCAGATCACGTCCACAAGCGAAGATCTCGTGTTCCAGACCGCGAGCAGCCCGATCTCGCCGCCGGTCCGGACCGTCACATCGCGCGTGATCAGGCCCAGCTCTCCACCCGCGAGTGGATCACGAACGGACCCGCGACCGGTGTCGGGCTGGTCCTCGGCAAGCCTCGAGTGCTGCACTTACAACTCCTGGTCGGGAGCGCCAACTGCCGCTACGGACCAGGAGATCTGAGCCAACGTGTGACTGCGAACTCGCTCCGCTGCACTAGGAGCGACTCACAACTCCAGTCGATGACCGGTGCCTCGAGCCGCCCTGGCGATCCTAGCGCCTCGAGCGGCGCTGTGCGCGCCCTCAGCCCTCGACGAGCGCCCGCAGCGACTGTTTGAGCGACCCGGTCGTCGCGAGCACCGCGGTGGGCTCGTACCCGCAGTGCGCCATGCAGTTGGCACAGCGATCGTCGTTTCCGCGGCCGTACTTCGACCAGTCGGTCGTGTCGATCAGCTCCTGGTAGGTCTTCGTATAGCCGTCGCTCATCAGGTAGCAGGGTCGCTGCCACCCAAAGATCGAGTAGCTCGGGATCCCCCACGGCGTGCACTGGTAGTCGACCTTGCCCTCCAGGAAGTCGAGGAACAGCGGCGTGTGGTTGAGCCTCCACTTCTTGCGCCGCCCGTCCGCAAATGCGGCCGAGAACAGCGCCCGCGTCTGCGTCACCCCCGGGAAGTGATCCTGGTCCGGGGCCTTCTCATAGGCGTAGGCGGGCGAGATCTGCATCGCGTCCACCTCGAGCTCGTCGTTGAGGTAGTCGAGCACCTCGCGCACGGTCTCGGGTGTGTCAGTGGTCAGGAACGTGGTGTTCGTCGCCACGCGGAAGCCGCGCGACTTCGCCTCCCTGATCGCCTCGACCGCCTTGTCGAAGATTCCGTCACGCTCGACGAACTGGTCGTGGCGCTCGCGCAGACCGTCCAGGTGGACGACCCAGGTGAAATCGTGCGAAGGCTTGAAGTTGTCCAGCTTGTTCTTCATCAGGATTGCGTTCGTGCAGAGAAAGACGAACTTCTTGCGCTTGATCAACTCGGCCACGATCACGTGAACCTCGGGGTGGACGAGCGGCTCCCCGCCGGCGATCGAGACCATCGGGGCTCCGCACTCCTCGATTGCCGCGAGGGCCTGCTCGACCGGCATCCGCTGCTTGAGGACGTGCTCGGGATGCTGGATCTTGCCGCAGAACGAGCAGGAGAGATTGCACTGGAACAGCGGCTCGAGCTCGACCAGCAGCGGGAACTTCTCCCGCCGCCGGAGCTTTTGCGTCAGCAGGTACTTCGCGATCCTGGTCGATTGTCTGAGTGGCGGAGCCATTACTTACGAACCTCCGGTGGAAGCCTGAAATGAACCTCTTCCCGCGCCACCGAGCGCTCGGACACCTCGGCGCCGCCGAGCCCATCGAGCGCGCGCACGACGCCCTCGACCAGCGCCTCGGGAGCCGACGCGCCCGCCGTCACGCCCACTCGCCCGGCCCCGACGAGCCGCTCGGGCGGGATGTCGCCGCCGTTCTCGACCAGCAGTGCCGGGCAGCCGGCGCGCTCGGAGACCTCGACGAGCCGGCGTGAGTTGGAGGAGTTTGATGAGCCCACAACCAACACGATGTCACACTCGTCCGCGAGCGCCCTGACAGCATCCTGACGATTCTGGGTCGCGTAGCAGATGTCGCTGGACGGGGGGCCGACCACCCCCGGGAATCGCTCCCGCAGGCGCTCGAGCACGTCGGCGGTGTCGTCGACCGCAAGCGTCGTCTGGGTCAAATAAGCGACCTTCTCCGGGTCCGCCAGCTCGAGCGAGTCGACCTCGTCGGCGCTCGCGATCACGTGCGTCCGGCCGGGCGCCTCGCCGGAGGTCCCCTCGACCTCCTCGTGGCCCTCATGGCCGACGAGCACGATCTCCATTCCGGCCGACGCGAACCGCCGCGCCTCGGCGTGGACCTTGGCGACCAGCGGACACGTCGCGTCGATCACCTCGAGCTCGCGCTCGGCCGCCCGGGCCCTGACCGCCGGTGATACCCCGTGCGCCGAATAGATCACGGTCGCGCCCGCGGGAACCTCGTCCAACTCCTCAACAAATACGGCGCCGCGGCGCTCGAGCTCGGCCACGACGTGCGCGTTGTGGACGATCTGCTTGCGCACGTAGATCGGCGGCTCGCGCTCCTCGAGCGCCCGCTCGACCACCTCGACCGCCCGCTCGACCCCCGCGCAGGACGCGCGCGGAGCCGCGAGCAGCACGTCCCGCTGCCCGAGCGCCTGGGCCCAGTCGTGGACGAGCGCGCACGCGCGACGTAGCGTCCGGTAGGCCATCGCGGCCGCGTGTAGCGTGCGTAGCGGTCGATGGAGCTCGTGGCGGTGGGTGTCGAGCACCACGCGCAGGGTGACGAGCGGCTCGCCGCCGACCGCGGGAGCCAGCCACGCCGACTCCATGTCGACCGCGAGCGCGCCGGAGCGCTGGAGCGTGCGCCGGCGCTCGCGCAGCACCAGTCGCTGGCTCGAGGCGATCGGGCCGCGCCGGACGCGCAGGCCGCCTCGGCGGAGCACGCCCTCGAGGATCGTCGTGTCGTCGCAGATCGTCGTCCCGGTCGGTCCGCGCAGCTCGGTCGCGAGCACCACGTCGCCCGGCTCGAGGTCCGGGTCGAGCGCTCCGCAGAAGCCGGCGATCAGGATCGCGTTGCCGGCGGCTCCCTCCACGAGCTGGGCCGAGCGAGTCGCCCGCTTCGGGCCCATCCCGATCTGGTGAACGGTCGCCCAGGGCGCACCCGCGCGGACCGCCGATGCCTCGACCGAAAGCGGCGCGAGCACGACCAGCTCCGGGCCAGAGCCGCGGCTGGGCGCGGTCGCGGCGCTCATCCCGAGCCTCCCGCGATCAGCTCGCTCGCGTGTCCCGACCCGGACCCGTTGACCGAGGCGGCGCCGTTGCGCGACCCGTTCTGCGCGGCCAGCGCGGTCAGCGCCTCGTGCGAGGCGGCGTGGCCGCTGCGGACCGCGCCCTCCATCGTCGCCGGCCACCCGGTATCGGTCCAGCTCCCCGCGATCAGCAGTCCGGGCAGCGCGGTGCGGGGACCGGGACGCAACGCCCGTGCACCGGGCGCGGCGCGGAACGTAGCGGCGTGCTCACGGGTCACGAAGAACGTCTCGACGGCCGCATCACGGGCGCCCGGGAGCAGCTCGCGGAGCGCCTTCTCGTAGCGCTCGCGCAGCTCGGTCGAGGTCGTGCCGAGCTCGTCGTCGGCGGCCGACAGCGAGATCACCAGGTACTGGCCGTGGTCGATCCCCGCGCTATGGGTCCGGTCGAACAGCCACTGGACCGGCGTTCCGACCCCCGCCGCGAACTCGTGCTCGGTGACCTTGCGGTCGAACACGAAGTGAAGGTTGACGATCGGCGAGCTGCCGAGTCGTGTGAGCGCCTCGCGGTCGATGCCGGCGGCGGGCGGGGCGAGCCGCGCGAGCCGGTCGGGCTGGACCGCCACGATCACCGCGTCCGACTCGATCGTCGGCGCGCCGTTGAGCTCGACGCGGAACCGGCCGCCGGCCGGCACGATCGCGGTCACGCCGCGCCGCAGGCAGATCTCGACGCCCGCGCGAGTCAGCGCAGCCATGGCGGCGCGATCGTGGATCTCCGATAGCGGTGCCCTCGCGTACCCGATGTCTCCCGCCGCGCGATCTCTCAGGAGCCCCTGCTGGAATACGTACGCGGCCTGGGCCAGCGACGCCTCGGCCGGATCGAGGTTGAGCGTCGGGCGGACGATCAGGCTCCAGACCACCTCGATCGCCTGCTCGTTCTGGCGGTGCTCGGCGAGCCAGTCGCCGAACGAGCGCTGATCCATCGCGGGATCGTCGGTGTCGATCGAGTCCAGCGCGCGCATCGCCCGCGCCACGCTCACGCGCTCACCGAGGCTCAGCAGCGAGTAGCGGAGCATCGCGGGCGCCAGGTGGAGCGGCGCCGGAAGTCCGGTGCGCCACAGCCTCGAGGGCGCACGACCGGGTGCCAGCACGGGGATCTCGAGCCGCCGCTGGAGAGTGACCCCGTCGGCCGTGCCGAGCCGCTCGAGCAGCTCCCGATAGGCGGTGCAGCAGCGCAGGAACACGTGCTGCCCGTTGTCGGCGCCGATCCCGTCGCGGGTGAACGAGTAGGCGGCGCCGCCGAGCCGCCCGCGGGACTCGACCAGGCGCACGCTCGCGCCGGCGTCGGCGCAGTCCAGCGCCGCGGTGACCCCAGCGAGCCCGCCGCCGATCACGGTTACCGTGCTCATGCGGCCACTCGCGCGGTCGTCGCCTGCCCGTTCGGCGGGCGACGCCCGAGGCTGCGGGCCGCCACCCACGCCTTCTCCCACACCGGCAGCGAGATCCGCCGGTCGAGGACCTCGGTCGGGTCGAGCGCGATCCGGTCGAGGATCCCTCGGTAGATGCCGGTCATCGCGAGCACGCACGCCGCGCTCCGGCGGTCGAGTAGCTCGACGAGCTCGAGGCCGCGGTCGAACCACTCCGCCGCGCGCTCGGCCTCGAACCGGATCAGCGCCGCCGCATCCTGGCGCGGCGCCGCGAACAGGTCCTCGCAGCCGAACCGCCGCAGGTCCTCGGCGGGCAGGTAGACGCGTCCACGGTCACGATCCTCCCGGACGTCGCGGATGATGTTCGTGAGCTGCATCGCGACGCCGAGGTCGTCGGCCAGCGCTGCGGCACCGTTGCCATCGCGTGCGGTCGCGCCGGTGAAGATCGCGAGACACAGCCGCCCGATCGAGCCCGCGACCTGCCGGCAGTAGACAAGCAGCTCGTCGAACGTCTCGTATGTGGTCCCAAGCACGTCGGCCTCGACGCCGTCGACGAGCTCCTCGAGCGCGTCGAGCGGCAGCCCGTAGTGCCTGTACGCATGCCCGAGCGCGACCGCCACCGGGTCCTCCGCGGTCTCGGGGCCGCCAGCTACGAGGCCGGCGATCAGCCGCCGCTCCGACTCAAGTGCCGCGAGCTTCGCGGCGCGGTCCAGGTCGCCGTCGCCGATGTCGTCGACCCGGCGCGCGAACGCGTACACGGCGCTCATCGCCTGGCGCTTCGAGCGCGGCAGCAGCCGGATCCCGTAGAAGAAGTTCGCCGCCTCCTCGCGGGTGATCGCCTCGCAGCGGCGGTACGCGTGCTCGATCTCGAGCGCGGGAATCGTCATCGCCCGACCACCGCTCCCGGGAGCCGGCGCGCGAAGGCGCCGTGGGTGCGCCGCGGCGTCGCGCTCCAGACATCCCACCCCGCCTTCTCGATCGCGTCGAGCGTTGCCCGGCCGCCGGCGACGAACCCTGCGATCGCGGCGCGGGGGCGGGGCGCAAGCAGCTTCGCGAGCGGCGACCCCTCCGCCAGCAGCGCCCGCGCGCGCCCAACCTCGAACTCGATCAGCTCGCGCTTCTCGGGCGTGACTGCGCCACTCGCGAGGTCACTCTCGGCGCACGCGAACCGCGCCAGGTCCTCGCGTGGCATGTAGACGCGCCCGCGCGTGTAGTCCTCCCGGACGTCCTGGATGTGCTCGGTCACCTGGAGCCCCGCGCAGACCAGGTCCGACAGCGCGATCCGATCGGGGGACCCGGCACCGAACACGTGCAGCACCAGCTCGCCGACCGGCGCCGCGGAAAGCTCGCAGTAGGCCAACAGGTCCCCGAACGTCTCGTACCGCGACACCGTCTGATCCTGCCGGTTCGCCCGCACGAGTCGCCGGAACGGAGCCTCGGGTAGACCGAGCTCCCGGACCTCGGTCGCGAGCGCCCGCATCGCGGGATGCTCCGGAGTCGCGCCGGCGTAAACCCGGTCGAGCTCGGCGTCGGCCCAGTCGAGCAGCTCGTCGCGGTCGCCGGCCGCTTCGTCGCCGAGATCGTCGATCAACCGCGCGACGCCGTAGATCGCGAGCAGCGCCTGCTTCTGCCGGCGGCCGAGCAGCCCGATCGCGACCGGAAAGTTCTCGTCCCCGGCCTGCGTCATCACGGCGTGGCCGGAGGGGACCTCGCTCAGCGTCGTCATCGCGCGCACCGCCCGAGCGCCATCAGCGGGAACACCAGCCGGTAGAGGTGGTAGTTGATGTAGAAGTCGGAGGGGAAGCCGGTGCCGGTGAATTGTGGCTCGTCCCAGGTGCCGTCGGGCCGCTGAGTCTCGGCCAACCAGCGGATGCCTCGGTGGACCGTCAGCGATCGCTCTCCCGCAGCGTGTAGCGCGAGCAGCGCCCACGCCGTCTGCGACGCGGTGCTGTCGCCGCGGCCGATCCACTCGGGGTCGTCGTAGGAGCGCCCATCCTCGCCCCAGCCGCCGTCGTCGTTCTGACGTTCCTCGAGCCACCGGACCGCTCGGCGGATCGCCGGTGAGGCGGGATCCTGGCCAGCGGCGATCAGCGCCGGGATCGCCGCGCCGGTTCCGTACAGGTGGTTTACGCCCCAGCGACCGAACCACGAGCCGTCGACCTCCTGCTCGGCCAGCAGCCACTCGACGCCCGCGCGTCCCTTCGTCTCGTCGGCCAGACCGACCGCGGCGAGCATCTCGATCACATGAGCGGTCACATCGGCGCTCGGAGGATCGATTACCTCGCCGAAGTCGCAGAACGGGACATCGCGCACGAGGCTGCGGCAGTTGTCGGCGTCGAACGCTCCCCAGCCGCCGTCCGAGCTCTGCATCGCCTCGACCCAGCTGACGCCGAGATCCACCGCCTGGCGAACGCGGTCGGCGTCGGGGTGATCGACGGCCAGCAGCGCCAGCACCACCTCGGCGGTGTCGTCGATATCCGGGTAGTTCGCGTTTTCGAACTCGAACGGCCAGCCGCCCGGCGCGGCGTCGGGGCGCTTCACCGCCCAGTCGCCGCGAGTCAGGACCTGCTTGGTCATCAGCCAGTCGGCGGCGCGGACGATCGCGTCGTCGTCGCGGGGGACGCCGGCGTCGGTGAGCGCGAGCACCGCGAGCGCCGTGTCCCACACAGGGCTCTGACACGCCTCGAGCCGGCGCATGCCGTTCTCCTCGATCGTGAACGCCTCGAGCCCGTCGAGCCCGCGTTGCATCACGGGGTGGTCGAGACCGTAGCCCCGCAGGTGCAGCGCGATCATCGAGTAGACCCAGGGCGGCTGGATCCCGCCCCAGGAGCCGTCGGCCTCCTGGCGATCGACGATCCAGCGCTCGGCGCGGGCGAGCGACGCCTCACGGATCGGGCCGAGCGGACGGCGCTCGTAGACGTGCAGCACGCGGTCGAGTGCGAGCAGCGCGCGGCCTCGCAGCGATGTCGCCTTCGGCGGCGCCCAGGAGTCGGGCACCTGCAGCTCCTCGATCCCGAACGGCAGCGGCCGCACCGGCCGGGTCGCGATCACGACCGACAGGGCGACGACCGTCTGGCGCGCCCAGCAGGCGAAGTCGTACGGGTTCAGCGGCACCCACGAGGGCAGCAGCATCATCTCGGGCGGGAGCACCGGCACCCGGTCCCATGGCCAGGCGCCGAACAGCGCGAGCCAGATGTGGGTGAACACACGCGCCCGCTCGAGCCCGCCCTGGGCGCGGATCCACGCCGACGCGGTCCGCATGTGCTCCGCCTCGGGCGAGTCGCCGGCCAGTCGCAGCGCGACGTAGGCCTCGATCGTCGTCGACAGGTTGCCGGGGGCGCCGTAGAAGTTCCCCCAGGTCCCGTCCTCGCGCTGCTGGGAGCGGATCCACCGCGCCGAGCGCTCGGTGGTCTCGGGCTGCCGGATGCCGAGGAACTCCCGCAGCAGCAGATCCTCGGCGTCCATCGTCACGTTCGTCTCGAGCTCGCCCTTCCACCAGCCTTCGCCGTGCTGAAGCCCGAGCAGGTGATCTCGCGCCCGGACGAGCGCGTCCGGGGCCGACGCGGCCGGCCGGCTCGACGGGTGCCGCGGCCGGCACCGCGGCCGCGGCGATGTCCTCGGTGGTCGATGCGACGGGGCGATTCATAGCCGTTCCTCTGCGCCGTGGCGGCTGAGTCGTAAGTTCTTGTCGGTTCCCCGCCGGCCAGCCTGCAAGGACGTAGCATGACACGAGACGGGGTCTCGACGTATGCGCCGGAGCATCGTCGTCGCATCGACCGAGAGCGCATCAATGGGTGTCACGGATAGCGAAGCTGTGAAGGGCGCGTTTCAGCGGACGATCGAGTTCCAGCGGGCGACACTGGAGTTGGTGGCTCCTGTTGTCGAGCCGATCGACCAGGGTTGGGTGGTTCGCGAGCCCACGCTCCCGTTGGTGTGGAGCGCGAACCATGTCCGGATCACGGAGCCGGTGAGCTTTGCCGAGGCGCTCGGGCTCGCGGACGCCCATCTCGGCGACCTTCCCTACCGGCAGCTGATGATCGACCACCGGGCGACCGGCCGCCGACTAGAACGGTCGTTCGCCGAGCAGCGTTGGGAGGTCGACCGCGAGGTCGTGATGCAGCTGCGGAGCGAGTCCGACCACGAGGTCGACGTCAGCGCCGTGATCGACGCCGACGAGGAGCCCGTGATGGAGCTGATGCGGCGATGGATCGGCGAGGACGAGTCGATCGAGCTGACGCCGTCGGGGCTCGATCAGGTCGTCGAGTTCACCCGACGGGTGGCCCGGGCCCGCGGCGCGCGGCTGTTGGGGGTGCCCGGCGAGCACGGCAATCTCGCCGCGATCACGGTGCTCTACTCGGATGGAACCGTCGCGCAGGTCGAGGACGTGTACACGGTGCCGGAGGAGCGACGCCGGGGGTACGGGCGGATGCTCGTCACGAAGGCCGCTGAGGTTGCCCGTGCGGGCGGCCACGAGCTCGTGTTCATCGTCGCTGACGCCGACGACTGGCCGCAGCGTCTCTACCGTCAGATCGGATTCCAGCCGATCGGCCAGAGCTGGGCGTTGCACCGGGGCGATTGACCGTCTGACCCCTGCTACGCTGCCTCGCGGATGCCTACCACCAGTCAGCTGGTCCGCAAGGGCCGTACCGCGCCGAAGAAGAAGCTCGCGACACCGGGCCTGAAATCCGGCAAGGGTCGTAAGAAGCGCGTCGCCGCACCCCAGCGGCGAGGCGTCTGCACGCGCGTGTACACGACCACTCCGAAGAAGCCGAACTCGGCGCTCCGGAAGGTCGCCCGCGTCCGGCTGACGAACGGGATGGAGGTCGGCGCCTACATCCCCGGTGAGGGCCACAACCTTCAGGAGCACTCGGTCGTGCTGGTCCGCGGCGGCCGCGTCAAGGACCTGCCGGGCTTCCGCTACAAGGTGATCCGCGGGACGCTCGACGCCGCCGGCGTCGGCGATCGCAAGAAGGCCCGCTCGCAGTACGGCGTGAAGGCGAAGTAGTGCCCCGCCGCGCCGCCGCACAGGTCCGGCCGGTTCCGCCTGACCAGGTTCACCACAACCGACTCGTCCAGCAGGTCATCAACAAGGTGATGCTCGACGGCAAGAAGTCCGTCGCCGAGAAGATCGTCTACGACGCGCTTGCGATCTTGGCCGAGCGTTCGGGGCAGGACCCGGTCGAGCAACTCGAGGCCGGCATCAAGGCCCTGACCCCCGTGCTAGAGGTCCGCAGCCGCCGCGTCGGCGGCGCCACCTACCAGGTGCCGGTTGAGGTGCCCGCCCGGCGCGCCCGGACGCTCGCCGTCCGCTGGCTCGTCCTGTTCGCCCGCCAGCGCCGCGAGAAGTCGATGGCGCAGCGACTCGCCCACGAGCTCCTCGACGCCCAGCAGCAGCAGGGCAATGCGTTCAAGCGCAAGGACGACATCTACCGGATGGCGCAGGCGAACAAGGCGTTCGCCCATTACCGCTGGTAGAGGGACGGCCCGTGACGTCCGGCGTCGGAGCGGACGGCGCGCTGGTGGTGATCGGCTACGACGGTTCGCCCGCAGCGCGCCAAGCCGTCGTCGACGTGGCCAGGATCCTCGGCTCGTGCAAGATCCTCGTCGTCACCGTCTGGGAGGAGGGTCTCGCGTATGAGGCGCCGGGAACGTCGATGCCGACGGATGCAGGGAGCATCGCCCCGCTGGTCGACCCCCGAGTCGCGACCGAGGTCGATGATGCACTGCACGGGCAGGCGGAGCGAACGTCAGCGGAGGGTGCGGCTCTGGCCAGCTCGTATGGTCTCGACGCGGAATCGCTCGCCCTGCCGGATGAGGCTGACGTCGCGAGGACGCTGCTGGATCTGATCGATGAGCGCCATGCTGCGGCGGTTGTCGTCGGGTCGCGCGGCCTCAGTGGCATCCGAGCGAGGCTCGAAGGCAGTACCTCGAAGGCCCTTCTGAAGCACGCGAAGTGCCCGGTGATCGTCGTGCACGAGGCGGACCACAAGCACGGTTGACGTACCCTTGTATCTGTCACCGGGGCCGGTAGTCTCCCCGCATCGGGGGCGAGTTCAGGCGGAACGCCTCCAGGGAGAGATCGTGACCGGAGGCGTGTTGCGTAGGTGGTTCGTCCGCAGACCGAGCGGGCGAGTCGCCGTGGCCGCCACCGTGTTTCTGCTCGCCTTCGCCGGCGGCACCGGCGTGGCATCGGCGCTCACGGTGACCGGCATGTCGCCCCCATCCGGCGCGGTCGGCACGGCCGTGACGTTCACCGGCACAGGCTTCAACGCCGGCGACAAGGTGGCCTTCAACGGCACCAATTCCGGGTCGGTCCACCCGAACGCCGCCGGCACGCAGCTGCAGACGACCGTCCCGCCGTTCGCCACCACCGGCCCGGTGACGGTCACCGACTCCGCGACCGGCCAGCAGGTCTCGGGGCCTACGCCGTTCAGGGTGACGCCGGGGATCTCCGTTTCACCGAGCAAGGTCTGGCGGGGCGGGCGCATGACCGTCTCCGGCTCGGCGCTCAGCCCCGGTCAGTCCGAGCCGATCTACGTGTCCGGCACCCGCGTAGGGAGCGCGCTCACCAACCGCAACGGCGACTTCCAGCTCGACACGTCAGTGCCCTGGTCGGTGACGTCCGGGCAGCTCCAGGTCTCCGTCGTCGATCCGAACCAGGGACGCATCCTCACGATCCTGTTCGTCGTCGGCGATTGGCCCGAGTTCCGCCACGACAGCGCCCACTCCGGCGTCGACGGGTTCGAGACCGCGATCGGCGTCGGCAATGTCTCGAAGCTGGTCGGGAAGTGGCTCTACCCCACAGGCGGCGCCGTGGTCTCCTCGCCGGCCGTGGCCAACGGGATCGTCTACGTCGGCTCGAACGATGGTTCGCTGTACGCCCTGAACACCGGAACGGGGAAGCTGCGTGTGGAGCTACCCGACCGGCGGCGCGATCAGCTCCTCACCGGCCGTGGCTAACAACGAGGTGTTCGTGTACTCGAGCGGCGGCGTGTTCTACGCGCTGAACGCCACCACAGGAAAGCTGCTCTGGCAGCGGTCGATCGGCGCGGATAGCAACTCCTCGCCGGTGACCTCGGGCAACAACGTGTACGTCGGCACCCACTACGACGGAAGCCTCGACGCCTTTAATCAGACGACCGGCGGGATGCTCTGGAACTACCCGACTGGCTACCCGCTCGACTCGCCGGCGGTGGCGAACGGCCTCGTCTACGTCGGCTCCCAGGACGGGCACATGTACGCGATCAACGCTTCGACCGGGGTCAAGGTGTGGGCTACTGCGACCGGCCCGATCGTCGACTCCTCGCCCGTGCTGGCGGGCGGCCAGCTATACGTGGGGACGAACAAAGGGGCGGTGTACGAGATCAACTCCTCGAACGGGACGGTCACGCACTCGACGACGCCGGACAGCGGCCGATCCACACGTCGCCGGCGATCGGCGGTGGCCTGGTCTACGTGGGCACCGATTCCGGCCGCGAGTACGCGCTGAGCCCGTCGACCCTCGCGGTGAAGTGGCAGGCGCCGCTCGGCTTCTCGCTTCGGTCCTCGGCCGCGCTCGCCAACGGTGTGCTCTACAGGCGGGGGCTATTGGCACATGTTCGGGCTGAATCCTTCAACCGGCGCGACCCTCTGGGATCAGTACATGGGCGCGCTCATCGAGTCCTCGCCCGCGGTCGCGAACGGCCGCGTATACCTCGGCTCCGACGACCAGTACGTGTACGCGTTCGGGCCGTAGCTCAGCGCCGTCGGCCGACGCCCGTCGGCGTCGATGAACCGATCGAGCTGGGCCAGGCGGAACGCGCTCCTGACCTGGGGCGAGACCTCGGGCTCGATATGCAGCGGCCACTTCTTGATCCGCGCCTCGCCGACGGTGCGCACCAGCATGTGCAGGCCGGTGCTGTCGATGAACTCGAGCTTCGACAGGTCGAGCCGGACCGGCGACTTGAACGCTCGGAAGCGCGACAGCCGATCCTCGAGCACCGGCGCGGACAGCAGGTCGAGCTCGCCCGTGATGCTGAGCCGCACGCACCCGTCCACCGTGCTTTCCTGAATTTCGAAGGGGTGGGGTGGAGCCGTCATATCGCGCGCCGGCAGCCTCCCAGCCCGGGAGCCTAATCGCTCGGCCGGTTCGGTGCCACAGCCTGTTACCAAGCAACTCCGGACCGGTTACGGCGCGCCCGCGACAACTAGAAGAGGAACTGCGAGGGCTGCCCACCACACGGGACCGGGGGCTGCGGTGGAACAACCCTCGCAGCCACGAATGTAACGCCGGATTCGCCGACCTCGGAACCCTGTGTCAGGAAACAGACCATGGGGGCACCGGCATCATCCGAATGCCCTACGACCTGGCGCGGCTCGGTGCCGAGCCGCCGTCCGGCGACCGCCCCGATCCCTGCGGCTGGGGCCGGGCGCCTCCGCCCGGCCGCTGGGGCTCTGGGCGCCCGAGCCCGATGAATCCGAGCACGCAAGTGGCGATCAGCAGTACGGCGCCCAGCGTCTCGAGGTAGAAGCCGGCGCTGGGAGTGGAGCGAGCGAGCACGAACCTCGGCGAGTAGATCGTCGTCCGGTGCGCGTCGGGCAGGTCGCCGACGAGCGCGATCAGCAGCGCGACCAGCCCCACGACCCCGATCGCGAGCAACGCCGGCCGGCTCCCCGACACGAACACGCCGATCCCGAGCAACGCCGCAAGCAGCGCCAGTGGCACCAGCGCGTAGGAGTCGTTGGCGCCGGTGCCGACGCTCGGCAGCTGGATCGAACTCGCTGCGTGGACGTCGTACAGCGCCGTGAATTCGGCGACGAACAGCAGCAGTGCCCCGAGCAGCGCGCCTGCGAGGATCGCTCCCTGCACGGTCCCTCGAGGCAGCCACGAAGACCCCCTGGAGGCCCCGGAACCGCCCGTCCCACCGGGGCTTGAGGGCCGTCTGAGGGCCCCACTTCCTCTGCTATATTCGTGGTCAGCTCCGGGCGTGGGGCTCACGTGTGCTCGCGCTCAGGAGTCAGTTTCATGCCAATGGAGATGCCGACTCCATAACCACCCGCCCCGTCTCGACAGCACGGTCGTGATTGGGCCCGATGGGGCCCTTTTTCATGTCCGGAGCGCGGTTGCGGCGGACCGCACAACAACACTTTTTCAATGCCTCGTAAGTTCACGCTCGAAAACACCCGCAACATCGGGATCATGGCTCACATCGACGCCGGTAAGACGACGACGACCGAGCGCATCCTCTATTACACCGGGCGGACGTACAAGATGGGGGAGGTTCACGAGGGCGCGGCCGTGATGGACTGGATGGCCCAGGAGCAGGAGCGCGGGATCACGATCACCTCGGCGGCCACTACGGCCGAGTGGAAGGGTCACCGGATCAACATCATCGACACGCCGGGCCACGTCGACTTCACCGTCGAGGTGGAGCGTTCGCTGCGCGTGCTCGACGGCGCGATCGCGCTGTTCGACTCCGTCGCCGGCGTCGAGCCTCAGTCCGAGACCGTCTGGCGCCAGGCCGACAAGTACCACGTGCCGAGGATCGCCTACATCAACAAGATGGACCGGATCGGCGCGGACTTCGAGCGCGGCGTCCAGACGATGGTCGACCGCCTCGGGGCGCACCCGGTCCCGATCCAGCTGCCGATCGGCGCGGAGGCGGACTTCCGCGGAATCGTCGACCTCGTGACGATGAAGGCGATCATCTACAAGGACGAGCTCGGCAAGGACCAGGAGGTCATCGAGATTCCTGCGGAGTTCGCCGACGCGGCTGCAGCCGCGCGCGAGCACCTGCTCGAGGAGCTCTCCCACTACGACGACGAGCTGCTCGAGATGATCCTCGAGGAGCAGGAGATCCCGGTCGATCGCCTCAAGGCGGCGCTCCGCAAGGCGACGCTCGCGATCAAGCTGACCCCGGTCCTGTGCGGTTCGAGCTTCAAGAACAAGGGCGTGCAGCCGCTGCTGGACGCGGTGATCGACTATCTCCCGAGCCCGCTCGACGTCCCGCCGGTCGAGGGTCTCGAGACGACGAAGGGCTCGGACAACGGCGGCGAGCCCGCCGTGCGCCATGCCTCCGACGAGGAGCCATTCGCGGCGCTGGCGTTCAAGATCATGGCCGACCCGTACGTCGGCAAGCTCACCTACTTCCGGACCTACTCGGGCAAGCTCGAGGCGGGCTCGCGGATCCTCAACGTCACCACCGGCCGGACCGAGCGCATCGGGCGGATCCTGATGATGCACGCCAACGAGCGCGAGGAGGTCCCCGAGATCTACGCGGGCGACATCGCCGCCGCCGTCGGCATCAAGCAGGTGGCCACGGGCGACACGCTCGCGGCCCCGGACAAGCCGATCCAGCTCGAGACGATCGAGTTCCCCGAGCCGGTGATCAAGGTCGCGATCGAGCCGAAGACGAAGGCCGATCAGGAGAAGATGTCGACCGCGCTCGGCCGGCTGGCCGAGGAGGACCCGACCTTCCAGGTCCGGACCAACGAGGAGACCGGACAGACCGAGATCTCCGGGATGGGCGAGCTGCACCTCGAGGTGCTGGTCGACCGCATGCTCCGCGAGTACAAAGTCGACGCCAACGTCGGCCGCCCGCAGGTCTCCTACCGGGAGACCGTGCGCGGCACGGCCGAGAAGGTCGAGGGCAGGTTCGTCCGCCAGACCGGGGGAGCGGGCCAGTACGGGATCGTGTACATCAATCTCGAGCCGGCGCCGGGCGAGGGCTTCGACTTCGTCAACAAGATCAAGGGCGGGGCGATCCCCACGGAGTTCATCCCCGCTGTCGAGAAGGGCATCGAGGAGGCGACCGAGAACGGACCGCGGGCCGGCTATCCGCTGGTCGACATCCGCGTGACGCTGACGGACGGCAAGTACCACGACACCGACTCTTCCGAGATCGCCTTCAAGGTCGCCGGCTCGCTGGCGCTGAAGGAGGCTGCTCGGCGGGCCAAGCCGGTGCTGCTGGAGCCGGTGTTCGCGGTCGAGGTGGTGACCCCCGAGGACTTCATGGGCGACGTGATCGGCGACCTGAATCGCCGGCGCGGTCACGTCCACGGGATGGAGCAGCGCGGCAACGCGCAGGTCATCAATGCTTTCGTCCCGCTGGCCGAGATGTTCGGCTACGCGACCGACCTCCGGTCGACCACCCAGGGCCGGGCGACCTACACCATGCAGTTCGAGCGCTACGACGAGGTGCCCGCCAACATCGCCGAGAAGGCGGTCGGAGGCGAGCAGGAAGCCGCGTAGCGCACCACCCGGACGGAAGTCCGATATCTTCAACAGGTTCGTCTAAAAACGAACGACACCCATTAGAGAAGAAGGAGAAGCACCAAAGTGGCCAAGGCCAAGTTCGAGCGCGACAAGCCCCATGTGAACGTCGGGACCATCGGTCACATCGACCATGGGAAGACGACGCTGACGGCGGCGATCACCAAGGTGCTCAACGACAAGTACGGCGGCACCGAGGTGCGGTCGTTCGAGCAGATTGACAACGCTCCCGAGGAGAAGGCGCGCGGAATCACGATCGCGACCTCCCACGTCGAGTACCAGACCCCCAATCGTCACTACGCCCACGTCGACTGCCCCGGGCACGCGGACTACGTCAAGAACATGATCACGGGCGCTGCGCAGATGGACGGCGCGATCCTGGTCGTGTCGGCGGCCGACGGCCCGATGCCGCAGACCCGCGAGCACATCCTGCTCGCGCGCCAGGTCGGCGTCCCCTACATCGTCGTGTTCCTCAACAAGGCCGACATGGTCGACGACGAGGAGCTGCTCGAGCTCGTCGAGGTCGAGGTCCGTGACCTGCTCAACGAGTACGAGTTCCCCGGCGATGACATTCCGTTCGTCACCGGCTCGGCGCTGAAGGCGCTCGAGGGCGACGAGCAGTACGAGGCCAAGATCGTCGAGCTCGCTGAGGCGCTCGACAGCTATATCCCCGAGCCCGTCCGCGACCTCGACAAGCCCTTCCTGATGCCGGTCGAGGACGTCTTCTCGATCACCGGTCGCGGCACCGTCGCCACCGGACGGATCGAGCAGGGGATCATCAAGACCGGCGAGACGGTCCAGATCGTCGGCATCAAGGACACCGACTCGACCGTCGTCACCGGGGTTGAGATGTTCCGCAAGATCCTCGATGAGGGTCGCGCGGGTGACAACGTGGGCTGCCTCCTGCGAGGCACCAAGCGTGAGGACATCGAGCGCGGCCAGGTGCTGTGCAAGCCGAACTCGATTACCCCGCATACCAAGTTCAAGTCCGAGGTCTACGTGCTCAAGAAGGAGGAGGGCGGCCGCCACACGCCGTTCTTCACGGGCTACAGGCCTCAGTTCTACTTCCGCACCACCGACGTCACCGGCGTCGCCAAGCTCCCCGAAGGCACGGAGATGGTCATGCCCGGTGACAACGTCCAGATGGAGATCGAGCTGATCCAGCCGATCGCCATGGACCAGGGACTGCGGTTCGCGATCCGGGAGGGCGGCCGCACGGTCGGCTCGGGGGTCGTGACCGAGGTCGTCGAGTAATTGAGTGGGCGGCGCGCCCCCGGGCGCGCCGCCTGTTTTTCGTCAACAAGAGATACGACCGTTTCGGGGCGGGTCCCGAAGTCAGGGATTCGCCCCCTTCGCTGAGCAGGGCCGAAGAGAGGCCGGAGGCCGAACTACAGATTCAGAACGCGGGACGTGAAGTCCCGCGGAGGAACACTTCAAGAGCAAATGGCAACGATTGCCCAAAACAAAATCCGAATCCGCCTGAAGTCCTACGACCACACGGCGATTGAGACCGCGGCCAAGGAGATCGTCGAGACGGCTACGCGCACGGGCGCGACCGTGTCCGGTCCCGTGCCGCTGCCGACCGAGAAGAACGTGTACTGCGTGATCCGCTCGCCGTTCAAGGACAAGGACTCGCGCGAGCACTTCGAGATCCGCACCCACAAGCGACTGATCGATATCCACCAGCCGACCCCGAAGACGGTCGACTCGCTCCAGCGACTCGACCATCTCCCGGCTGGCGTGGACATCGAGATCCGCCTCGCTTCTTAGCGTGATGGCCGCGATCCTCGCCAAGAAGCTCGGGATGACGCAGCGGTTCGCGGAGGACGGCAAGGTCGAGCGGGTCACCGTGCTCGAGGCCGGGCCGTGCCCGGTCACCGGCATCCGCACGTTCGAGCGCGACGGCTACGAGGCCGTCCAGCTCGCGTTTGGGTCGTGCAAGGAGAAGTCGCTGACGAAGGGCGAGCTCGGTCATCTGAGGAAGGCCGACGCCGGCCCCATGCGGGTCGTCCGCGAGTTCCGCGACGAGGTCGGCGAGCTGCTCGTCGGGCAGACCGTCACGGTGGAGTCGTTCGCGGCCGGCGACCAGGTGAAGATCTCCGGCCGCTCGAAGGGGAAGGGCTTCCAGGGCACGATCAAGCGCCACAACTTCTCCAGCGGGCCGAAGTCCCATGGCTCGCACAACGTCCGCGCACCGGGCTCGATCGGCGCCTCGGCGACGCCCTCGCGCGTGTTTAAGGGGATTCGCGGGCCGGGCCGGATGGGCGGCGGCCGGGTCACCCAGCGGGGACTGACGGTCGTCGACGTGATGCCCGACCGGAACCTGATGCTCGTACGCGGCGCCGTGCCCGGCCCGCGTGGCGGCACCGTCGAGGTGCGGACCGATGGCTAGTCGGACGGCTCCGAAGCTCGGCGGCGGCACCGTGAAGCTCGACGCCGAGGCGTTCGAAGCCCGCTTCAACATGTCGCTCGTGCACGAGACCGTGCGCGCCGAGCTGAACGCGCGCCGGCGCGGCACCGCCTCGACCAAGACCCGTGGTCAAGTCTCTGGCGGCGGCGCCAAGCCGTGGCGCCAGAAGGGGACCGGCCGGGCCCGCGCCGGCTCCTCGCGCTCGCCGCTGTGGGCGGGCGGCGGCACCGTGTTCGGACCCTCTCCGCGGCACTACACGTTCAAGGTCAACCGCAAGGAGCGCCGCGCCGCGCTGCGTAGCGCGCTGTCGCTGCACGCCGAGCGGGGGTCGCTCGCGGTGTTCGACGGTGGCGCCTTCACCGAGCCGTCGACCGCACAGGCGGTCGGGATCCTGAATGACTGGGATCCGGCGGAGCCGATCCTGGTCGTCCTCGGCGCTGAGGAGAGCGCCGCCGGAAAGTCGTTCCGGAACATCGCTCGTGTCCAGCCGGTGCCGGCCGAGGACGCCGGTGTCGCGGATCTGGTCGGCGCGGCGTCGCTGCTGATCTCCGAGACGGCGCTGCCAGTGCTGGTCGCCCGCGCGACCTCCACCCGCGCGACCGAGGAGGCGGCGGCCTGATGGACCACACGCACGTGATCATCCGCCCGGTGATCTCCGAGAAGAGCTTCGCGCTCGCGGAGGCCGGCAAATACACCTTCCGGGTCCACGATGACGCCCACAAGACCGAGATCCGCCAGGCGATCGAGCGGCTGTTCGACGTCGGCGTGCTCGAGGTCCGGACCGCCTGGGTCAAGCCGAAGCCAAAGCGCCGCGGCTACACCTCGGGTCAGACCCGCCGGTGGAAGAAGGCGATCGTCCAGGTCCGCCAGGGCGAGACGATCCCGATCTTCCGCGGCCTGGAGGGGACCGAGTAATGCCGGTACGCAAGCCCAAGCCCACCTCCCCCGGGCGACGGTTCGTGATGTATCCGGACTTCGCGGAGATCACGCGCGACGAGCCCGAGAAGTCGCTGACCGAGGGCCTGAAGAAGTCCGGCGGTCGCAACGTCCACGGTCGCAAGACCTCGCGCCACCGCGGCGGCGGCGCCAAGCGGCTATACCGCAAGATCGACTTCAAGCGCCGCAAGGACGGCGTCCCGGCGAAGGTCGCGCACATCGAATACGACCCGAACCGCTCGGCGTACATCGCGCTGCTGCATTACGCCGACGGCGAGAAGCGCTACATCCTCGCGCCGCAGCGGCTAGGCGTCGGGATGACTGTGCAGTCCGGGACGAACGTGGACGTTCGGGTCGGCAACAGCCTGCCGCTGCAGAACATGCCGCCCGGCACCGTCGTCCACAACGTCGAGCTGACCCCCGGGCGCGGCGGGCAGATGGCCCGCGCCGCCGGCGCCAGCGTGCAGCTGCTGGCGAAGGAGGGCGACCACGTGACGTTGCGGCTCCCCTCCGGCGAGATGCGGATGGTCCGCGGCGAGTGCCGCGCGACCGTCGGCACGATCGGCAACGCCGATCACCAGAACGTCAAGGTCGGCAAGGCCGGGCGCAAGCGCCACATGGGCGTGCGCCCGCAGACCCGCGGTACCGCGATGAACCCGGTCGACCACCCCCACGGCGGCGGCGAGGGATCGACGACGCCGGGCCGTCATCCGGTGACGCCCTGGGGCGTGCCGACGCTCGGGTACCGCACCCGTAAGAAGCGAAAGGCCTCCGACCGCTACATCGTACGTGGGCGGAGAAGAGGGAAAGGTAAGCGATGAGCCGCTCCAGCAAGAAGGGCCCGTTCGTGGAGCCGCGCCTGATGGCGCGGATCGAGGCGATGAACACCTCTGGCGAGAAGCGAATGCTGAGGACGTGGTCGCGCACCTCGACGATCTTCCCCGAGATGGTCGGGCACACGATCGCGGTTCACGACGGACGCAAGCACGTGCCGGTGTTTGTGACGGAATCGATGGTTGGTCACAAGTTGGGCGAGTTCGCACCGACTCGTCTGTACCGCGGACATGCGGGGACTGCCAAGAGGCGATAGGTCTGATGGCTGACGAAACTCCAGAAAAGCCCAAGCGACCTCGGCGTCGGCGAAAGCCGGCCTCCGAGGCGGCCCCTGCCGAATCGGCTGCGACGCCGGTTGACGAGGCGGCCGCTGAGGATGAGACCGCGCGAGCAGCCGCGTCGTCAGGAGCCACCTCGGACTCGGGCTCCGACGAGATTGAGCCCACGCCGGCTGATGAGGAGGCCGAGGACGAGGCCGCTGATGTCATGCTCGAAGCGGAGGACGAGGTCGACGCGGACACTGAGGAAGAGCAGAAGCCTCGGCGTGCTCCTCGTCGCCGGCGCCGGGGTGCCGAGCCCGCGGCCGAGGAGGAGGCGCCGCCCAAGCCCGCTCCTACCCGTCGCCGGGCTCCGCGGGATCCGAATTTGCCGCCGCCGGTCGTGCGGGCGCAGGCCAAGTACGTGCGGTCGTCGGCCCGGAAGGCGCGATTGGTCTGCGATCACATCCGGGGCAAGAGCGTCGGTGAGGCGCGAGCTATCCTGGCTACGGCACCGCGAGCGGTCGCGCGTGACTGGAGCAAGTTGCTCGAATCGGCGATCGCTAACGCGGAGAACAACCACGAGCTCGTCGGCGAGGACCTGTACGTCAAGGCGATCCATGCCGACGAGGGTCCCACGATCAAGCGGTTCCGCCCGCGCGCTATGGGTCGCGCGACGAGGATTCGTAAGCGCACCAGCCACCTGACGATCTTGCTCACGCCGAAGGAATAACCGAGAAACATGGGTCAAAAAGTTCATCCAGAGGGCCTCCGGGTCGGCTACATCCACGACTGGAAGTCGAACTGGTTCAACGAGAAGAACTTCTCCGACTACCTGCACGAGGACACGCTGATCCGCCGGCACATCGTCGGTCGGCTGTCCCATGCCGGGCTGTCGAACATCACGATCCGGAAGAACGCCACGGAGGTGGAGATCAACATCCACACCGCGCGCCCCGGGATCGTGATCGGCAAGTCCGGTTCGGAGGTCGACCAGCTCCGGCGCGACCTGCACCGGATCACCGGCAAGCAGGTCAAGGTCAACATCCTCGAGATCAAGCGACCCGAGCTCGACGCGAACCTCGTCGCGCAGTCGATCGCCGAGCAGCTCCAGAATCGGGTGGCTTTCCGGCGCGCGATGAAGCGTGCGCTCACCAGCGCGATGCGCTCGGGCGCCAAGGGCGTGAAGGTCCAGGTCTCGGGTCGGCTCGGCGGCGCCGAGATGGCGCGGACCGAGGGCTACTCCGACGGCCGCGTCCCGCTGCACACGCTTCGCGCGGACATCGACTACGGCTTCCACGAGGCCCGCACCACGTTCGGGCGGATCGGTGTCAAGTGCTGGATCAACAAGGGCGAGATCATGCCCGAGGGTTATTCCGGCGCCGACCTGACGATCATGGACGAGCCCGCGCCCCAGGCGCCTGATCGCGGTGGCCGTGACGGACGCGGCGGACGCGATGGTCGCGACGGACGCGGGCGCGGTGGCGGTCCCGGTGGCCGTGGTGGTCGCGGAGGCGGTCCCGGTGGTCGCGGTGGCGGTCCGGGCGGCCGTGGCGGTGGCCCCGGCGGTCCCGGCGGCCGCGGTGGTGGCCCCGGCGGTCCGGGTGGTCGTGGTGGCGGTCCCGGTGGTCGTGGCGGCGGCCCGGGTGGTCGTGGCGGCGGTCCCGGTGGTCGCGGTGGCGGTCCAGGCGGCCGTGGCGGCGGCCAGGGTGGCCGCGGTGGCGGTCCCGGCGGACGCGGACGCGGCGGCCAGGGCGGCGGTCCGCCTCAGGGAGGCGGCCGCTGATGCTCGCCCCCAAGCGAGTCAAGTTTCGTAAGCAGCACCGCGGACGGCGCGCGGGGCTGTCGCGCGGGCAGGTCAAGGTGCAATTCGGCGAGTACGGCCTCAAGGCGCTCGACGCCGGCTGGCTCACCAACCGCCAGATCGAGGCCGCCCGAGTTGCGATGACCCGCAAGATCAAGCGCGGCGGCAAGGTCTGGATCAACGTCTATCCCGACAAGCCGTTCACGAAGAAGCCCGCCGAGACCCGGATGGGATCCGGCAAGGGCTCACCCGAAGGCTGGGTCGCGGTGGTCAAGCCCGGGCGCGTGATGTTCGAGCTGGCCGGCGTGCCGGAGCCGTTGGCCCGTGAGGCGATGCGCCTCGCGGGTCACAAGCTGCCGGTCCGCACCAAGTTCGTCGCACGCGAGGACGGCTGATGAACTCTTCCGACCTGCGTGACATGGGCGAGACCGAGTTGCGGGAGCACGTCCAGACGGCTCGCCGTGAGCTCTTCGGCTTGCGCTTCCAGCACGCGACAGGCGAGCTTGACAACACGGCCGGGCTACGAAAAGCGAAGCAAGAGATTGCTCGGGCACTGACGATTGCCCGTGAAAGAGGCATACAGATCAATGGCTGACGAGACTGAGAACAACGCTCCACAGGAAGAGGCCGCCGAGGCCCCCGCAGCCACGGGGGAGGCGCGTGCGGCCGCTGAGGCTCCCTCGGAGCCGGCCGAAGTACTGACGCCTAAGCAGCGCCGGACGCGTGTGCGTGCGTCCAAGGCAGCCGCTGTGCCGGCTCGCGCCGCTCGCTCCGCCGAGGAGCGGCAGGCGGAGCGCGATGTGGAGCGCAAGCGCAAGGCGGAGATCCGGAGCAAGTGGCGGTCAGCCGCGCGTGCGAAGGCGAAGGCGCGTCGTGGCGATGCCGCCGAGTCGCTGCCCGTTCTGCGTGACCAGCACCCTGGCCAGCAGAAGACTCGCCAAGGCGTTGTCGTCTCCGACCGGGCAAGCAAGACGATCGTGGTCCGGATCGACGTCACCCGGCGTCACCCGTTCTACGAGAAGGTCGTCCGCACTTCGAGCACGCTCCACGCTCACGACGAGGCCGAGGACGCCCACATCGGCGACACGGTCGTCGTGCGCGAGTCGCGACCGCTCTCAAAGACGAAGCGCTGGCGGCTCGTAGAGGTCCTGGAGCGCGCTAGGTGACCAGATGATCCAGAACGAGACTCGACTGCGGGTCGCCGACAACACCGGCGCCCGGGAGATCCTCGTGATCCGCGTCAAGGGCGGACACCGCCGTCGTTACGCGGGGGTCGGAGACGTGATCACCGCGACCGTCAAGCAGGCGAGCCCACAGGGCTCCGTGCGGAAAGGCGAGGTCGTGACGGCCGTCGTCGTCCGGACGCGGAAGTCGTACGGCCGCGACGACGGCACCTACATCGCCTTCGACGAGAACGCGGCGGTGCTGATCGACGCCCAGAACAACCCGCGCGGCACGCGCATCTTCGGGCCGGTCGCCCGCGAGCTTCGCGAGCGCAACTTCATGAAGATCGTCTCCCTCGCCCCGGAGGTGCTGTAGCGATGGGCGCGCGGATCAAGTCGGGCGACGAGGTGATCCTGATCGGCGGCAAGGACCGCGGCAAGCGCGGAAAGGTGCTGCGCGTCGAGCCGGACAAGGATCGCCTCTACGTCGAAGGACTGAACATGATCAAGCGCCACCAGCGGCCCCAGCAGGTCGCCGGCGCGCAGCGGCCCGAGCAGGTCGGCGGCGTGATCGAGAAGGAGGGCCCGATCCACATTTCGAACGTGGCGGTGGCCGATCCGAAGGACGGCAAGCCGACGCGTATCGGAGTCGAAGTCGAGGACGGCAAGCGCTTCCGGGTGGCGAAGCGAAGCGGAACGAGGCTCGACTGACGATGCCCAACGCCCGTCTCAAGCAGCGCTATCTCGAGGAGATCCGCCCGCAGCTGATGGAGCGGTTCGGCTACTCCACCCCGATGCAGGCGCCGCGGATCAGCAAGGTCACGGTCAACATGGGCGTCGGCGACGCCAAGCAGGACTCGAAGATGCTCGACGCCGCCGGCGAGCAGCTTGGGACGATCACCGGGCAGAAGCCGAGCATCAGGCGCGCGCGGAAATCGATCGCGCAGTTCAAGGTGCGCGAGGGGATGCCGGTGGGCGTCGCGGTGACGCTCCGGGGCGAGCGCTCCTACGAGTTCCTCGACCGGCTGATGTCGGTCGCGATCCCGCGGATCCGCGACTTCCGCGGGCTCAACCCGCGCTCGTTCGACGGCCGCGGCAACTACTCGCTGGGCGTCCGCGAGCAGATCATCTTCCCCGAGGTCGACTACGACGAGATCGATCAGGTCCGCGGCCTCGACATCACGATCACGACGACCGCTTCGAGCGACGAGGAGTCGTTCGCGCTGCTCGAGGCGCTCGGGATGCCATTTTCTAGAGAGGGCCGTCCCCAGGCAGCGGCCGCGACACAGACTTAGAGGAGTTCATGGCCAAGGTTTCACAAGTCGTCCGCTCGCAGCGGACTCCCAAGTACAAGACCCGGGAATACACGCGCTGCCGTCGTTGCGGCCGCGCCCGTGCCGTCTATCGCAAGTTCGGCGTCTGCCGGATCTGCCTGCGCGAGCTCGCGCACAACGGCTACGTCCCCGGGATGACGAAGTCGAGCTGGTGACGAGATGTCGATGACGGACCCGATCGCGGACTTCCTGACGCGCGTGCGCAACGCGCTCAAGGCCCAGCAGCACGACGTCAAGATCCCCGCCTCCGGGATCAAGCGCGAGATCGCGCGGATCCTCAAGGAGGAGGGCTATGTCGAGGACTGGTCGGTCGCCGCTGCGACCACGCCTCCTGGCGACGAGATCACCGTGACGCTCAAGTACACCGCGGACCGCAGGCCCGTGATCTCCGGACTCCAGCGCGTCTCGCGCCCGGGCCAGCGGACGTACGTCGACCACTCCCACATCCCGAGGATTCAAGGCGGGATGGGTACGGCGATCATCTCCACCTCGAAGGGTCTGATGACCGGCCACGACGCCCGCATCCAGGGCGTCGGCGGCGAGGTCGTGGCGAGGGTCTGGTAGCGATGTCCCGGATCGGCAGACAACCGATCACCGTTCCGTCGGGCGTCACCGTCTCGATCGAGCCCGAGCGGGTTACGGTCAACGGCCCGCGCGGCGAGCTGTCCGAGCGGATCAACCGCGAGATCAAGGTCCAGCAGGATGGCGACCAGCTGGTCGTCAGCCGACCGACCGATCGCGGGGAGCACCGCGCGCTCCACGGACTCACCCGTTCGCTGATCGCGAACATGGTCCAGGGCGTGACGGGCGGCTTCGAGAAGCGCCTCGAGATCCAGGGTGTCGGCTACCGCGCGCAGCTACGCGGCCGCGACCTCGAGCTCGCGCTCGGGTATTCGCACCCGGTGTCGATAAAGGCTCCCGACGGGATTGAGTTCGAGGTCCCGCAGCCGACGCGGATCGTCGTCAAGGGCGCGTCCAAGCAGCAGGTCGGAGAGACCGCCGCGAACATCCGCAAGCAGCGCAAGCCCGAGCCCTACAAGGGCAAGGGGATCCGTTACGAGGGCGAGTACGTAGCTCGGAAGGTTGGTAAGCGCGCATGACGGTGCTCACGAAGGAAGCACGCAGGCTCAAGCGGCGCCGCCGCGTCCGTGCGAAGGTGCGCGGCAGCGCGGATCGGCCGCGCGTCTCGATGTTCCGGTCCAACCGCGGCATGTTCGTGCAGCTGATCGACGACGACTCGGGCCGCACGGTCGCATCGGTGAACTGGATCGAGCCCGAGCTGCGCGAGCTCGGCCGCATGGATCAGGCCCGACGCGCCGGGGCGCTGCTCGCCGAGCGCGCCGTGGCAGCCGGGGTCGGCCAGGTCGTGTTCGATCGCGGCGGCTACCAGTACCACGGGCGCGTGAAGGCGTTCGCCGACGCGGCCCGTGAGGGCGGGCTGACGTTCTAGACCGGCTACTCTGGATCGACTGATGCCATCACGTGACCGCACCGTCTCCTCTTCTGGACTCGAGCTCCAGGAGCGCGTCGTCGAAATCAACCGCGTCGCCAAGGTCGTCAAGGGCGGCCGGCGCTTCTCATTCACGGCGCTGGTCGTCGTCGGCGACGAGCGGGAGATCGTCGGGATTGGATACGGCAAGGCGAACGAGGTCCCGGTCGCGATCCAGAAGGGCGTCGAGCGGGCGAAGAAGAACCTCTACCGGGTTCCCATGCACGGCGCGACGATCACCCACCAGACCCTCGGCGTGTTCGGGTCCAGCCGGGTGCTGCTGAAGCCGGCTTCGCCCGGAACCGGCGTGATCGCCGGCGGCGGGGTGCGAGCGGTGCTGGAGCTCGCGGGGATCCACGACATCCTCTCCAAGTCGCTGGGGTCCCAGAATCCGATCAACCTCGTGAAGGCGACGATGGCGGGGCTCGAGTCGCTGCGTACCCCGCGTGAGGTTGCTGAATTGCGTGGACTGTCGATCAACAAGGTGCTGGGGCTGACGACGGCGGACGACTCCTCCGGGGACACCGCTGTCAGTGCGAACGGGCAGACTGAGACCAACGGGACGCGAGTGTCCGCGGAGGAGTCGTCCGCCGTCGCGACCGAGGCCCCGGCGAGCGAGGGGCAGTCCTCGTGAGCACGCTTAGGGTCACGCAGACGCGCAGCCGCAACGGCAGCGACAAGAGCCAGATCGCGACTCTGCGTTCGCTCGGCCTTCGTCGCATCGGCCAGACCGTCGAAATTCCCGACTCGCCTCAAGCCAAGGGGATGATTGCCAAGGTTCGGCATCTCGTGGAGGTGTCAGAGGATGGCTGACGGGTCTGAGCGGATCGGGCTGCACAACTTGAAGCCGGCCCCGGGATCGCGGAAGGCGCGCAAGCGCGTCGGCCGTGGCGAGGGCTCGGGCACGGGCAAGACCTCCGGTCGCGGCCAGAAGGGCTGGGGCTCGAGGTCGGGCGCCAAGCGGCGTGCCCGGTTCGAGGGCGGTCAGAACCCGATCCACATGCGGATGCGCAAGCTGCGCGGCCCGCACATGAAGAAGTCGATGCCGTTCGAGCGGTTCCGGACGGAGACCCAGCCGGTCAACCTGCTCGACCTCGAGGCGCGCTTCGAGTCCGGCGCCGAGGTGACGGTCGAGACGCTTCACCAGCACGGGCTCGCCACGAAGAAGGGCGTCCCGGTGAAGATCCTCGCCAAGGGCGAGATCTCCAAGCCGCTGACCGTCCACGCGCACGGGTTCAGCAAGACCGCGCGCGAGAAGATCGAGGGCGCCGGCGGCACCTGCCAGGTGATCGAGGCGGCGAGGCCGGCGTCGGAGGGCTGAGCGGATGATCGCGACGATCCTTGGCGCGTTCAGGGTCGGTGAGATCCGCAACAAGGTCCTGTTTACGGCCGCGATCCTCGCGCTCTACCGTCTCGGCGCCTACATCCCGGCGCCTGGTATCAACGCCAAGGCGGTCTCTGCCGTCACCAACAGCCTCGGCGGCAACGGGATCTTCGGCCTGCTGAATCTGTTCTCGGGCGGCGGCCTTGGGCGGATCGCGATCTTCGCGCTCGGGATCATGCCCTACATCACGGCGTCGATCATCCTGCAGCTGCTGCAGGTGGTCGTCCCCTCGCTGGAGAAGCTCTCGAAGGAGGGCGAGGTCGGGCAGGCGCGGATCACCCAGTACACGCGGTATCTGACCGTCGGCCTGGCATTCGCGCAGTCGATCGGCTACGTGTTCCTGTTCCGCTCGTTCGAGAAGCAGGCCGGGGTCACGCTGATCTCGAACTTCAGCCTCGCGAAGGTGTTCCTGATCGTCGTCTCGCTGACGGCCGGATGCGTGCTGCTGATGTGGATGGGCGAGCTGATCACCCAGCGGGGGATCGGCAACGGCATCTCGCTGCTGATCTTCGCGAGCATCGTCGCCCGGATTCCGCATGGCGTGCAGTCGTGGTGGCAGAACCCGGATCAGGTGTTCCGCGTCGTGATGCCGTTCATCGTGCTCGCCGTCGTCGCGGCGATCGTGTTCGTCCAGGAGGGCCAGCGCCGGATCCCGATCCAGTACGCGAAACGGGTGATCGGCCGACGAATGACCCAGGGCGGCCAGACCTACCTGCCGCTGCGCGTGAACATGGCGGGCGTGATCCCGGTGATCTTCGCCGCCTCGATCATGGCGATCATCCCGACGGTCGGCCAGATCATCGGCCAGAACCGCAACGGCTTCGCCACCGACCTCTCGAACTTCTTCAGCCCCCAGAGCTGGCACTACGTCGCCGGCGAGACGATCTTCATCATCTTGTTCACGTACTTCTACACCGCGGTTACGTTCAACCCGGTCGACCAGGCCGAGAACCTCCGCAAGTACGGCGGCTTCATCCCAGGGGTGAGGCCTGGAAGACCGACGGCCGAATTCCTGGACCGGATCCTGGCGAGGTTGACCTTCCCGGGAGCCCTGTTCCTGGCCGCGATCGCGGCCTTGCCAACGATCCTGATCACCCAGACGAACGCCAACTTCTTCTTCGGCGGCACCTCCGTGCTGATCGTCATCGGCGTCGCGCTCGACACGATGAAGCAGCTCGAGGCGCAGCTGATGATGCGCAACTACGAGGGCTTCCTGAAATAGCGACGGCTCCCGGTTGACGGGAGAGGTGCGCCTTCAGCCAAGCTGGCCCAGCCGGATGCTGGGCCGTGGTAACTGCCGAGCGAGCGGAGCGGTCTCCGCTCTGACTAGGAGCGGAGCGAGCGAGGCCCAGAGCCGGACGCGGTCACTCCTCGCGCCGCACATCCAGCTCCGGCAGCATGTCCGCATCGACCAAGCGGATCGCAGCCGCGGCGAACGCGGTCACCAGCGCGCCAGCCTTGTCGAGGTCGTCGCCGGTGTCGAGCGCGTACTGGCACACCTGGCGCGCGGCGCCGACGCCGGCGGCCGCGAGCAGCGGGGTCCGCGACCCAGGCCGGTGCCCCGAGCGGACGATGTAGGTGTCGATCAGCTGGGCGACGTGATCGATCACCTCGTCCATCGCGCGCTCGCCGATCCCGTGCCCGGGACCGCCGGGCTCGCTGCGGAACAAGAGGTCGAATCCGGCACGCCGCGCCTGGGCGAAACGGAAGAACGCGAGCATCGCGATTTCGACCACCTCGCCGAGGGGGGCGCTGCTCGCGCGCGCGTACTCCGCGTACAGGGCCGATTGGAGCAGGCCCGCCTCGCGCTCGAGCACCCGGACGTAGATCTCCTCCTTCGATCCCAACCGTGCGTATAACGTCGGCTTGCTGGTGTTCGCGGCGACGGCGAGGTCGGCCATCTGAAGGGCGTGGTAGCCGCGGGCGTGGAACACCCCGAGAGCGGCGTCGAGCAGCTCGTCGTCCGAGAAGCGCTGGCGCCCGGGCGCGGTGGTGACGGTCGAGGGGGGCATCAAGCCTGGATGAGCGCGAAAGCTAGCGTGGCGCAGGGCGTCCCGGTCGCGGTTAGCCTCCGGCCCCGAGCGCCCGAGAAAGCTCCCTGCGGCCGCGGATCTCGAGCTTGCGATACGAGTTGCGCAGGTGGTACTCGACCGTCTTGGGGGTGACGAACAGGGCCTGGGCGATCTCGCGGTTGCTCTGACCCGAGGCGGCCAGCTCTGCGATCCTCCGCTCGCTCGGCGTCAGTGAGTCCGGTCCGGTGAGCAGCGCCTCGCGCCGCGGCCGCGCCCCCGTCGCCGCGAGCTCGGTTCGCGCGCGTTCGCGCAGCGCCAGCGCGCCGCCGCGTCGTGCCACGTCGGCGGCTTGCGTGAGCAGCGGCCGGGCCTCCGCGCGCCGGTTGGCGCGCCGCAGCGCCGCGCCGAGGTCGACCAGCGCCCGCACCGTCTCGAGCCGGGGCGGCGAGCTCGTTCCGAGCTCGACCGCCGCGCGGAGCGTCTCGATACCGGCCGCCCCGCCCTCGGAAAGGCCCAGGATCCGGAGTGCCCTGATCCGTTCGTGCAGGACACCGGTCCGGTCCGAGCGCGCGAGCACCTGGCGGGAGAGTGCGAGCGCCCGATCGGTGTCGCCAAGCGCGATCGCCGCCAGGGCCGCCGTCCCGCGCCACGGGCAGTAGCCGAAGTAGGCGATGGTCGTCTCGACGCGGCCACCGACGGCCTCCGCAAGCTCGAGCGCCTCCTCGGGGCGACCGGCCGCGAGCCTGAGCTCGGCCATCGAGAACATCCGCAGGACGTCCTCGAGGTCACGCGGGGGGTCGATCGGCCCGTCCTCTTCCAGCACCTTCTCGGCCCGCTCGAGCTCGCCGCGCTCGACCAGGCAGAGCGCGTAGTGAGCGGCGGCCGACCGCGCGAACTCCCTCCACCCGTACCGGCGAGCGTCGCGGGCCTGCTCGAGATCGGCGAGCGCCGCGTCGACCCGACCCTGCCACAGCTGAGGCAGGCCACGTACGTAGCTGACCGTCGCGAACCCGAGCGGAAGCCCGCGCCGCCGCGCGTCCTCGAGGGCCGCGTCGGCGATCTCCATCGACCGCTCGAGCGCCCCGGTCAGCAGGAACACCGACGCGACCGTTCGCCACCCGATCCACTGCGGGTCGGCCTGCTCGAGCAGCATGCCGCCGTCCCACGCCCGCTCGGCGAGCTGATCGGCGACCTCGGCCGGCTCTCCGGTCGCGGCAGCGCGCGTGGCCAGCCGCGCGAGCAGCAGCCGCTGGCCTTGCGTCTTCGGTCGCTCCCCGGTGGCGTCGAGCGCCTGCGCCGAGCGTTCGAGCGCCCGCGCCTGGAGCGATGGGACGAGCGCGGCGGTGACGACGTAGGCAGTCTGGAGCTGGTCGCGGAGCTCCCGGTCGTCGGGGTCCGACGGGTCCTCGGACAGCTCCGCGAGGCCTGCGTCGTAGGCAGCGGACGCCTGCTCGTGCGAGCCGGCGGTGGCGAGCGCCCCGCCCTGCCGGAGCGCGAGCTCGGCGCGCCGCCGCGGGTCCTCGCTCGCGGCCGCCGCGGCCGCCAGATGATCGACGGCCTCCGGAGCGCCGAGCGCCGCCTCCGCGATCCCGAGCTCCGCCAGCACCTCGGAGCGCGACTCAGGCGCAGGCGGCTCCTCGAGCGCGCGCTGCAGGTACCGCGCGACCGACTGCGGTGCGGACCGCGACGCCGCTTCCCTGGCGGCGGCGCGCAGCCGCTCGACGACCCAGGGATTTCCCTCGGCGCGCCCGAGCAGCAGGTGTGCCGCGACGCGCTCGGCGCCGACTCCCTCGGCGTACAGGAGCCGGGCGGCGTCGAGGTGTCGGCCCCCGCGCAGCGAGGCCGGGATGTCCTGCGTGATCGCCTGCCGGACGAGCGGATGCACGAACCGCAGCGGCTCGCGGGCGAGCAGCACCTCGACGCTCGCCAGCGCGTCGGCGGCAGTCGAGGCGTCGGCGATCTCGAGCGCCGACAGCACCGCCGCGTGGCGGAGCGGGACGTCGTCGCCGAGGATCGCGACGGCGGCGGCGAGCGCCGTCGCCGGCTCGCCAAGCCGCCCGACCCGGACCCGCAGCGACCTCGTGACCGTGTCCGGCGCGAGCGCCCGGGCCAGCCGCACCAGCTGACCGCTGTCGAGCTGACGCTCCTCGGCCAGGGCGAGCAGCAGCTCGTGCAGGTAGAAGGGGTTCCCGGCGGTGACGTCGGCGCACACCGCGACCAGCTCGGCGTCGGCGCGTCGCCCGAGGTGCTTGCGGACCAGCTCGTCGACCGCGCTCAGTCCCAGCGGCGTGAGCTCGGTCGTCTCCAGCCGGGGATCGACCGCGATCTCGTCGAGCAACCCAGGCCCCTCGTCGCGCGTCAGCAGTCTGCTCGTCAGCACCACGGCGCCGGGCAGCTCGTCGAGCCGGTGCAGCAGATACAGGACGAATTCGAGCGAGGCGAGGTCGCACCAGTGAAGGTCGTCGATCGCGATCACGGCGGGAGCCGACTCGGCCGCGCCCGCGATCAGCGCGAACAGCCCGTGCGACACGGCCAGGTCCTCGCTCCCGTCGGGTTTGGCGTCGCTTTCGCCGATGCCCTCGAGCCTGCGCACCCGGCTCGGAGCGTGCTCGATCAGGCGGGTCCGCTGCGTATCGGGGAGCTGACCGAACAGCGAGCGCAGCAGCTGGGCGGCGAGGCCGAACGCCAGGTTCTGCTCAAGCTCGGACCCGGACGCTCGCAGCACCAGCAGCTCGCGCCGACGGGCTTCGTCGAGGGTCGCCTCGTGCAGCCGTGTCTTGCCCATTCCCGGATGACCGGAGATCAACAGCGCGCCGCCGACGCCCGCGCGGGCATCGTCGAGCACTGCGCCGATCGCGATCAGCGCGTCTTCCCGCTCGAGCAGACCATTCTGCCCGCGCACGGCACGGCCGCGTCGATCCGCCTCCCGCAAAGGCATGACGCAAGGATTATGGGCGTCAAAACCCTAGGGTGCCAACCTGGTGCGAACGCGGGGGTCGAGCGCGATGATGCTCGCCATGTCCGGACGCTCCTCAGAGCTGCACCTCTCGATCGAGGTCGGGTCGGACCCGATCACGGGGTCGGCTTCGGGGCCGAACGGTGAGCCACAGCTGTTCTGTGGCTGGATGGAACTGGTAGCCGTAATCGAGGCTGTCAGGCTGGGGGTGGATCGAGCGGCGGGGGCGGCGCTCGATACCGAGCTTGCCGGCAGGCGAGGGGGCCTCGTCGCCGCCGCCAAGCCCCGGGGGCAATCCTAGGGGGACGAGCGTCCGGAGACCCTCCGGTGCGGCGTCAGGGCACGCGCCGCATCGGAGGCTCCGGACGCCCGCATTCTGGCGGCCGAAATCCGCGGGCATGACCCGTTGTCGACCGCTACAGTGACGATTCTGTGTCCGAGCTAAACCTGATTCTGTTCGGTCCGCCGGGAGCCGGAAAGGGCACACAGGCCGAGCGCCTGCAGTCCGACTTCCAGCTGCCGTACATCGCGACCGGCGACATCCTGCGCGAGAACGTCCGCGAGGGAACCGAGCTCGGCTCGAAGGCCGAGCAGTACATGAACGCGGGCGACCTGGTTCCGGATGACCTGATCATCGCGATGGTGACCGAGCGCTTCCAGGAGGAGGACGCCCGCGACGGCTTCATCCTCGACGGCTTCCCGCGCACGATCGAGCAGGCCGAGGCGCTCGACCGGCAGCTGAGCGAGCTGGGTCGGCGGATCACCGCAGTGGTGCTGCTCGACGTCTCCGACGACGAGGTCGTGCGCCGGCTGTCGGGCCGCCGCGTGTGCGTCAAGGCCGGTCACAACTACCACGTCGAGTTCGACCCGCCGAAGCGCGATGAGGTCTGTGACCAGGACGGCTCGCGGCTGATCCAGCGCGAGGACGACAAGCCGGAGGTGATCGAACATCGGCTCGTCACCTACCACGCGAAGACCAAGCCGGTGATCGGCTATTACGAGGAGCGGGGTCTCTTGAAGCGGATCGACGGCACTCGCGACCCGACCGACGTCCACGATCACATCAGAGCGGTGATCGCGACGCTACGGCTCGAGGAGAACGTCTGAGCCAGGCGGTGTCGCGATGATCATCAAGAAGACCCCGGAGGAGATCGACCGGATGGCGGCGGCCGGCGAGATTCTCGTGCGCACAATGAACCTGCTGGCCGGCAAGATCCGGCCCGGCGTCACCACCCACGAGCTCGATCAGGCCGCCGAGAAGTTCATCCGCTCCCAGGGA
Source organism: uncultured Solirubrobacterales bacterium (assembly GCA_963788565.1). Classification (GTDB taxonomy): domain Bacteria; phylum Actinomycetota; class Thermoleophilia; order Solirubrobacterales; family Solirubrobacteraceae; genus Palsa-465. The sequence continues at coordinate 113,677 of CAWBHJ010000012.1, forward strand.
GCCGAGCCGGCCTTCAAGGGCTATCGCGGCTTCCCGGGCTCGATCTGCACCTCGCCGAACTCGATGATCGTCCACGGAATTCCGGGGGCCTACAAGCTCGGCCGCGGAGACGTCCTGTCGGTCGACATCGGGGTCGTGCTCGACGGCTGGGTCGCGGATGCTGCGCGGACGTTCGCGATCGGCCCCGTCACGCCGATCGCCCACAAGCTGCTGACGGTCACCGAGGGAGCCCTGTTCCTGGGCATCGAGCAGGCACGCCCCGGAAACCACCTGGGCGACATTTCGAATGCCATCCAGATGCACGTCGAGGCCGCCGGGCTGTCGATCGTCCGCTCGCTCGTCGGCCACGGGATCGGGCGGAGCATGCACGAAGAGCCCCAGATCCCGAACTACGGCGACCCCGGCACCGGCGTGCTGCTCGAGGAGGGGATGGTGCTGGCGATCGAGCCGATGGTCACCGCTGGGCGTCACGGGGTCCGGGTCGGCGAGGACCACTGGGCGATCTACTCGCAGGACGGCTCGCTCGCGGCCCACTTCGAGTTCACAGTTGCGGTCACCGGCGGCGGCCCGCGGATCCTGACTCCGTGGCACGAGGCGCAGGGCGCGCAGGCCCAGGCCCGATCGGCGTCGAGCCTCGCCTGAGCGGGCTCTCGGGCGCCTCTCCACCTACCCCGGCGAACCCGACCTGCCCTGCTAACATCGATCGGTGCGCTCGCAGCGCGATTGTGGGTGTTGTGCGCGCCAACTTCAGCCCGGTAGCGGCGACCCCTTGCGGTCGCCAGAGCCGGACTGAGGACACTGGATTACAAAACTTCGATCTTCGAACAGAAGGACGAGCGTGAAAGTACGACCCTCGGTCAAGCCGATGTGCGAAAAATGCAAGATCATCCGCCGCAACGGGCGGGTCCTTGTGATCTGCTCGAATCCCCGCCATAAGCAGAGGCAGGGCTAGTGCTCCTCCATACCCACGAGGAGAAGCACTGATGGCGCGCATCTCCGGCGTCAACATCCCGCTCAACAAGCGCGTCGAGATCGGCCTCACATACATCTACGGGATCGGCCGCTCGCAGGCGAACAAGCTTCTGTTGGAGGCCCACATCGAGCCCGACCGCAAGGTCCGCGACCTCACTGAGGAGGAGGTCGTCAAGCTCCGCGACCTGATCGACTCGGAGATGACCGTCGAGGGTGACCTGCGACGGGAGCGCTCGCAGAACGTCAAGCGGCTACAGGAGATCGGCTCTTACCGCGGGTTGCGCCACCGGCGCGGCCTCCCGGTGCGCGGTCAGAAGACGAAGACCAACGCGCGCACGCGTAAGGGACCGAAGCGGATGCAGGTCGCCGGCAAGAAGAAGGCGGCCAAGAAGTAATGCCCGCACCTCGTAGACCCCAGCGCGGTCGCCGCCGCGTGCGCAAGAACATCCCGATTGGGCAGGCGCACATCAAGACTTCGTTCAACAACACGATCGTGTCCCTGACCGACCGCGAGGGCAACGTGATCGCATGGGAGTCCGCCGGCGGCGCCGGCTTCAAGGGCTCGCGTAAGTCGACCCCGTTCGCCGCCCAGGTCACCGCCGACGCGGCCGCCCGCAAGGGCATCGAGCACGGCCTGCAGAAGGTCGAGGTGTTCGTCAAGGGCCCCGGCTCGGGCCGGGAGACCGCGATCCGCTCTCTCCAGGCTGCCGGGCTCGAGGTGCTTGGCGTCAAGGACGTGACCCCACAGGCCCACAACGGTTGCCGCCCGCGCAAGCGGCGCCGCGTATAGGACGGGAGAAATTGGCACGAGACACATCGCCACAGTGCAAGCAGTGCCGCCGCGAGGGTCAGAAGCTGTTCCTCAAGGGTGAACGCTGCCTGACCGACAAGTGCGGCGTCGAGCGTCGCTCCTACCCGCCGGGCGAGCACGGCCGTGGCCGCCAGAAGCAGAGCGAGTACCGGGTGCAGCTGCGCGAGAAGCAGAAGGCACGGCGCTACTACGGCGTGCTCGAGAAGCAGTTCTCGAACTACTACAAGAAGGCGTCGCGCCAGCCGGGCGTGACCGGCGAGAACCTGCTGCGGATGCTCGAGTGCCGGTTCGACAACGTGCTCGTGAGGCTCGGGTTCGCCGCTTCGCGGCGCCAGGCCCGGCAGCTGATCCTGCACGGTCACTGGACCGTCAACGGGCGTCGCGTGAACATCCCCAGCTACCAGCTGCGGGACAACGACGTGATCGCGATCGACACGAGATCGACGGCGACTCAGGTGATCCGCGACGCCACCGAACTGACCGGCCAGGTTCCCGCCTGGCTGCAGGCGGACCACGACGCGCTCACGGCGAAGGTGCTGCGCAAGCCCGAGCGGCGGGAGATCGCCGCGCCGGTGCAAGAGCAGCTCATCGTCGAGCTGTACTCGAAGTAACCAAATTTCCGAAGCCCGCGCGGCCGGTGCGCGCGCGTGGCCACGACAGCCGCTCCCGGCGGTGCCCGAAACCACGACGTTAGGACCCTGATGCTCGACTTCCAAGTCCCCCGAATCTCCAGCGAGGCCGTCGACGACAATCGTGGCTCGTTCACGATCGAGCCGCTCGATCGCGGCTTCGGCTACACCTTCGGCAACTCGCTGCGGCGGGTCCTGCTCTCGTCGCTGGCCGGCGCCGCAGTGACCAGCGTCCGGATCGAGGGCGTCGCGCACGAGTTCTCGACCATCCGCGGCGTCAAGGAGGACGTGACGGACATCGTGCTGAACCTGAAGGGCGTCGTCTGCCGGATGCACACGGACGCGACCGAGGTCGAGGCGCCGCTGGTCGTCACCGGCCCCGGTGAGATCACCGCCAAGGACATCGATCTCCCCGCCGGCGTCGAGATCCTCAACCCGGACGCCCACATCGCGACGCTCGAGAAGAAGACCAAGCTCGAGGTGTATCTCACGGTCGGCCGCGGCCGCGGCTACCGACCCGCCGAGGAGAACAAGTCGCCGGATCAGCCCATCGGCGTGATCCCGATCGACTCGATCTTCTCGCCCGTGCGCCGGGTCGCCTACTCGGTTGAGCAGGCGCGTGTCGGGCAGCGGACCGACTACGACAAGCTCACGCTGGACATCGAGACGGACGGGTCGATCGACCCGCATGCCGCTCTGCGCGAGGCCGCCGAGATCCTGATCTCCCAGCTCGCGATCTTCACCGACGCCGACCGCGTCGTGGAGCTCCGCGAGGCGGGAGTCCCCGGACCGCTGGAGGCCGGTCAGCCGGGCGGTGTCCCGGGCGGCGCGCCCGCCCGCCAGCCGAACGCGCTCGACGACATCCTGATCGAGGAGCTGGAGCTCGGCGTCCGCTCGTACAACTGCCTGAAGCGGGCCGGGATCCAGACGGTCGGCGACCTCGTGTCGAAGACGGAGAGCGAACTGAACGCGATCCCGAACTTCGGCAAGAAGTCGATCGACGAAGTCGTCGAGACGCTCCACGCCCGCGGCCTGTCGCTGCGCGACGATTAGCCGGCTTCGCGGTAACGTCCAGTCCGCCATGCGCCATCAGCGAAACCGATACCAGCTCTCCCGCAGCGCCTCGCACCGCAAGGCGCTGCTGAAGAACCTCGCCAAAGAGGTGATCGATCACGAGCGGATCGAGACGACCGAGGCGAAGGCCAAGGCGGTCAAGCCCGAGATCGAGAAGCTGATCACACTGGCGAAACGGGGCGATCTGCACGCTCGCCGGCAGGCGCTGTCGGCGCTCGGACAGGACAAGTTCGTGGTCTACAAGCTGTTCGAGGAGATCGCGCCCCGGTACTCGGAGCGTCCGGGCGGCTACACGCGGATCCTGAAGCTCGGGCCGCGCCGGTCGGACTCGACGGAAATGGTTTTGCTGGAGCTGGTTTAGGGCCCGGCTGGATGCCGGGCCGTGGTAGCCGCCGAGCGAGCGGAGCGGTTATCGGAACCTTGGAGCCGAGCGAGCGAGGCCCGAAGCCGGATGCGGTTTCTCGGCTCCTTCTGGAGTACGACGGCGGTGCTTTTGCGGGTTGGGCGAATCAGCCTGGCCTGAGGACGGTTCAGGTGGAGGTCGAGAAGGCGCTCGCCACCCTCCTCCGAACACCGGTCCAGGTGACGGTTGCGGGCAGGACCGACGCCGGCGTGCACGCGCTGGGACAGGTGTGCAGCTATCCGGGCGACGCCGTCGACGTCCGTTCGTTGAACGCGCTGCTCCCTGAGGATCTGGCGGCGCTGTCTTGCTCGGCCGCGGCTGCCGGGTTCGACGCGCGTCACGACGCGACGAGTCGCGCGTACACGTATCTGATCTTGAATCGGCGGGCCCGGACCGCCCTGCAGCGGGGACGGGCGCTGCATTGGCCGCAAGTGCTCGACGCGGCCGCGCTGGACGCCTGCGCTGCTGCTCTGGTCGGGACGCATTCGTTTACGGCGTTCACGCCTACCGAGACGGATCACGTGCGGTTCAGCCGTGACGTGCTGGCCGCGTACTGGCGCTTTCTCGAGGACCGGGTCGAGTTCTGGATCGAGGCCGATGCGTTCATGAGGCACATGAACCGGGTGCTGGTGGGAACGATGCTCGAGGTCGCTTCCGGCCGCCGGTCGGTCGACTCGTTCGTGTCGCTCTTGTCCGGGCGGCCGCGGTCCGAGGCTGGGCCGACGGCACCCCCGCATGGGCTGTATCTAGCCGGTGTGGGGTACGAGGGCGTGCGGGTGCTGGGAGATGGCTAGCGGGCCGGACTACCCATCCTCGAACGGCGCCACCGACAAGGAGTGGAACCAGAGTTACCTCCGCCTCGTCGTCCTCAGCTACGTCCTCGCCGTCGCGATGCCGCCGCTCGGCTTGGTCATGGGCGTCGTCGTCTGGGCCCGCGGCCGCCGGGCTCGCTCTCGCCACGGCCTGTTGATCATCTTGGTGAGCCTCCTGGCCGCGGGCGCGTGGGCGGTGGTGATCGCTTCGGGAGCGTTGACGACGACAAACAGCGATTTCTGACTCGGGAGTGTGACGGCGCGCTTCGGTTGTGCTGAAGATCGGCTGGGGAAGCGTGTGGGAGGGTGGTTGGTCCGGGACGCTGGGCGGGTGACGGGCTCAAATGGGCACGATCGTTGCGATCTTCGCAAGCCCTCTGACGAGTGCAACGAGAGCGACCGCTCCGGGAGTCCTCGTTGCACTCGTCGGCCAGTCGACGAAGTTCGCAACGAAAACGCCCGCAAGGAGACACCCGAGCGCATCGCGAGCCGATTGGCGTCCGGCCAGGAAGGGACGGTCCACCTTCGTCAGCTCGTCGCGGGCGGCCTCACGCCGAAGGTCGTTAGGCGGCTAGCGCGATCGGGAGTCCTCCACGAGCGTCATGCGTGCGTCTACATCGTGGGCCACCTCTCCCTAGCGCCGTTCGCCGAGGAGATGGCTGCGCTGCTGGCGTGTGGCGACGGTGCGGTGATCAGCCACGGCTCTGCGGCGCACCTCTGGGGACTCTGTGACCGGCCGCCAGAGATCCACGTCACGGTCGACCGGTGGTGCCGGCCCAAGGACGGCGTCCAAATCCACCGCTCCAAGGAGCTCGCCGAACGAGACCTCCGCACCCGCCAGCGCCTCCCCGTCACCTCGCCGGCCCGGAGCGTCATCGACTTCGCGTCCAGCGACGTGACCGACAGCGAGCTCGAGGCTGTGGTCGCGGAAGGCCGGGCAAGGCGCCTGCTGCGGCCGGGCGAGCTGGAAAAGGCGCTTGAGCAGGCCGGCCAGCGTCCCGGGACCGGCCGGCTTCGGGCCCTCCTCGCCGCCGAGGCAGATCCCGGGATCACCCGCTCAGAGGGGGAGCGGATTCTTCGGAGATACCTGCGGGCGGCGGCGCTGGCGCAGCCGGTGACGAACCGGAAGATCGGACGGTGGGAGCCCGACTTCATCTGGCCCGCCGAGCGCGTGATCGTCGAGCTCGACAGCTGGGAGTTTCACAAGCCACGGAGCGCCTTCGAGCGCGACCGGCGGAAGGACATGGCGCTGCGCGACGCCGGTTATACGGTGATCCGAATCACCGGCAGGCAGCTGAAGGAAGAGCCGCTGATGGTGATCGCCCACATCGCCCGTGCGCTCGATCGGGCCACCCGGGCCCACGGATAGGATCAAATCGGATGCGCGTCCTGCTCACCAATGACGACGGAATCGAGGCCGCTGGGCTCCAGGCCCTGAGGAGGGCGCTGCTCGAGGTGCCCGGGGTCGAGCTCGCGGTGATCGCTCCCGACGGCAACCGTTCGGCGATGGCGCGGTCGATCACGACCCGGCGGCCGCTGTGGGTCCAGGAGGTCGACTTCGGCGACGGAACCGTCGGCTACGCGACCGACGGGACCCCGGTCGATTGCGTGCGGCTCTCCAACCTCGGCCTGATCGAGGGCTTCACCGCGGAGCTGGTCGTCTCGGGAATCAACCACGGATCGAACCTCGGCGACGACATCACGTACTCGGGCACGGTCGCCGCCGCGCTCGAGGCGATCGTGCTGGGGCTCCCCGGGATCGCGGTCTCGCAGCAGTCGAGCGCGCGCGAGCTCGACTTCCGTGCCGGCGCCGGGTTCGCGTTCCAGACGGCGGCCTCGTTCACGGCGCGGCTCGTCGCCGAGCTCGAGAACGTCCCGCTGCCTTCGGGCACGCTGCTCAACATCAACGTCCCGGGCGGCGAGCCCGAGGGCGTCGAGGTGGCGAAGCTCGGCAAGCGGATCTACCGCGACGAGCTGGCGCTGGTCGACGAAGAGACCGCCGGCCGCCGGCTCTATCGCATCTACGGCGACGCCAGCTTCGAGCGAGACGAGACCGGCACCGACCTCGCGGCGGTCGCGAAGGGCCACATCGCGGTCACGCCGATCCACTTCGACCTCACCGACAAGGAAGGCCTGACGGCGCTCCAGCGCTACGACCTCGCGCGCCTGATCGAGCCCGCGGCCACCGAGCTCGAGCAGTGAGCGCGACGAAGACGGCCGAGCACCGCGCCGCCGAGCTGCGCAAGCAGCTCGGCTACCACAACTATCGGTACTACGCGCTCGACGACCCCGAGATCGGGGATGACCAGTACGACGCGCTGCTCGACGAGCTGCGAAAGCTCGAAGCCGAGCACCCCCACCTGGTCACGCCCGACTCGCCCACCCAACGGGTCGGCACGGAGCCCGTCTCAGAGCTCGAGAAGGTGCGCCATCCGCAGGCGATGCTGTCTCTTGCCAACGCCCGCTCGGCCGAGGAGCTGCAGGCGTGGATCCAGCGGATGCGCAATTTCTTGGCGCGGGAAGGCATCACCGACCCGAAGTTCGAGTACGTGGTCGAGCCGAAGATCGACGGGCTCGCGATCTCGCTGATCTACCGAAACGGGGTCCTCGAACGGGGGGCGACCCGGGGTAACGGCGAGGTCGGCGAAGACGTCACCCACAACCTCAAGACGATGCCGTCGGTGCCGTTGCGGATCGAGATGGACGACGCGCCAGCGATGATCGAGGTCCGCGGCGAGGTGTACATGTCGCTGTCGGACTTCGCGAAGCTCAACGAGCGGCGCGCCGAGGCTGGCCTCTCGACCTTCATGAATCCTCGCAACTCCGCGGCCGGAACGATCCGCCAGCTCGACCCGAAGCTCGCCGCCGATCGGCCACTACGGCTGTGGTGCTACGCAATCGGCGCGACCGACGGGATCTCGTTCGACTCCCACTGGGACGCGCTCGAGTGGCTGCGGGCGCACCGTTTTCCGGTGCACCAACAGGTGGTGAAGCTCGGCACCGAGGAAGAGGTCGTGGCCCGCTGCGAAGCGTGGGAGCAGCAGCGAGGATCGCTTGACTTCGAGATCGACGGCGCGGTCGTGAAGGTCAACGACGTCGAGCTCCAGCGTCGGCTCGGCTCGGTCGGGCGTGAGCCGCGGTGGGCGATCGCCTGGAAGTTCCCGCCGACGACCGCGGTCACGAAGCTCGTCGGGATCGGCTGGAACCCGGGGAAGTTCGGCGACCTGCACCCGTACGCGATGCTCGAGCCGGTTCACGTCGGCGGCGTCACGGTCAAGCTCGCGACGCTCCACAACGAGGAAGACCTTCACCGCAAGGACATCCGCGAGGGCGAGGACGTGATCGTGCTGCGCGCGGGCGACGTGATCCCGCAGGTGCTCTCGCCCGCGCCGCATGTCGCCGAGCGCAAGGACCGGCCGCCGGCGCCGAAGCCGCCGGCCCGCTGCCCGGTTTGCAATACGCCGACGGTCAAGCCCGAGGACTCGGTGTTCACCAAGTGCCCGAACCGCGAGTGTCCCGGCCGCCGCCAGCAGCTGCTCGACCACTTCGTCGGGGCGATGGACATCGACGGTCTCGGCGAGAAGCGAGTCCGGCTGTTCGTCGAGCTCGGATGGGTGCGGACCGCGGCCGACTTCTACCGGCTCGATCGCGAGCGGCTCGCCTCACAGGAGGGCTTCGGCGAGGCGTCGGCCGAGAAGCTGGTGACCGCGATCGAAGCGTCCAAGCAGGAGCCGTTCAGCCGCGTGCTGTTCGCGCTCGGGATCGAGGAGGTCGGGTTCGTCACCGGCCGCAGCCTCGCCCAGCACTTCCGCTCGATCGACGCGCTGCTGGGCGCGTCGCCGGAGCAGATCGAGGAGACGCAGGGCGTCGGGCCGAAGATGGCCCTGACGATCCACGATCAGCTGCACGACGAGCAGATGCTGGAGCTGATCGACGATCTCCGCGGGCAGGGTCTCCACTTCGAGGAGGAGGGCCCGCCGCCGGGCGAGGGCCCGCTGGCTGGCAAGACGTTCGTGCTGACGGGAACGCTCCCGTCGCTCACCCGCGAGCAGGCGACAGAGGCGATCGTCGCCGCCGGCGGCAAGGTCACGGGGTCGGTCTCGAAAAAGACCGCCTACCTGGTCGCGGGCGAGAGCCCGGGCTCGAAGCTCGCGAACGCCGAGCGCCTCGGGGTCCCCGTGCTCGACGAGGACGGGCTCCGGGAGCTGCTCCCTTAGGGGCGCTAGCCGCTGTAGTTCGCGACGGCGACGGCCATCTGGTTGCCCTCGACCGAGTGCACGTAGGCGGCGTCCGAGATCCCGTTGATCAGGAACGCGAACGCGAGCGTGTGGCCGTCGCGCGCGCGGCAATACCCGACGAGGTTCGCGACGTCGTGGAGCGTGCCGGTCTTGCCGTGGCAGTTGCCCTGCGCGACGGTGCCGTTCATCTCGTCCTGGAGCGTGCCGGTCTCGCCCCCGATCGCGAGCGAATCGACGAAATCCTGGTTGCCCGACAGCTGCTTCAGCAGGCTCACGATCTGGACGGGGCTGGTGTAGTCCGAGCGCGAGAGGCCGGAGCCGTCGTTGAGCTGCGGGTGGATGCCGAACTCGTCCGCGAGCTCGGCCCGGACGACGGCGGCACCCGCGGCAGTGGTCCCGGCGCTGCCGAACTTCGCGCCGATCCCCTTCAGCAGCATCTCGGCGAGATAGTTGTCCGACGGCGTGTTGGTGAGCCTGATCAGCGTCGCGATCGAGGGTGAGCGCACAGTCGCGAGCCACTGGGCGTTCTTCGGCGCCTGCCCCGTGTAGACGGCGGTGTTCGAAGCGATCTTGACGCCGCGCGCCTGGAGCGCACCGTCGAACTGCTGGGCCGCGTACAGCGCCGGCCGCGGCTGGCCGACCGTGCCCTCGAAGTTGGCGAAGCCACGGTCGTACGCGAGCGCGTCCAGCAGCCCCTCGACATCGGTCAGGTCCGGCCCGAAGCCGGTCGCGGGCGTGCCGCGGGCGGAATCGAAGTAGGTGTCGTCACCGACGATCCGGCCCTGGATCGACTTGATGTGAGTGTTGCGGATCAGGTTGTCGGCGAGCTGGCCAACGGTCGCGCCAGTCCCGTACGCGGACCGGTCGAACGCCGCCGATCCGAACGTCGGATCGCCGCCGCCCTTGAGCCAGATGATCCCGTGGAAGACGTGGTGACGGTCGATCGAGCCGGAGCCGAGTACGCGAGTCGCGAGCGTCGCGCTGCGCCCGAACCTGAGCAACGCCGTCGAGGTCGTGTACAGCTTTTCGACCGACGCCGGAAGCCGGCCGGTGTTCGGGACCCACGAGAACAGGACCTTGCCTGTTGTCAGATCTTGGACGTAGGCGCCGCCGGCCCCGCCGGCGTTCTGCATACCCTGCGTGAGCGCGCCGGAGAGCGCGCTCTGCGGGGAGGCGACAGCCGCCGCGGGGGCGCCCGCGGCCAGCCAGATCAGTGCCCCCAGGATCAGCACGAATCTGCGCATCCGGCGGTATGAAACACGCCGAAGCGAGGAAAGGCGCGGCCTTGGTGCCGTCGCCCCGCCGAACCCCCCGCGTACAATCAGCCTGCGAATGGGCAAGGTGGTGAAGCTCGAGACCGCGGGCTCGGAGCGGTCGGGGGGACGCACGACGACCAGAGGTCGCCGCCGGCGATCGAAGACGGCGCTGGTGCTGGGCGGTGGTGGCTTCACGGGTGGGGTCTACGAGATCGGGGCGCTTCGCGCGCTCGATCTGCTCTCGGTCAACCGCACCGTCAACCAGTTCGATGTGTACGTGGGCACGAGCGCCGGGGCGTTCGTCGCCGCCGCCGTCGCGAACGGGGTGACGCCCGAGGAGATGATGCGGGTGATCGTCCAGCAGGTTCCGACCCCTTTCCCCGACGCCCGGGTCAGCTCGCTGCTGAAGCCCAACTACGCGGAGTTCGTGACCAAGGGCATCCTGCTTCCGTACCGGCTTGCGCAGATCGCGCGCCGGCTGGTGCGCGACGTCGGACAGATCTCGGCGGTCGACCTCGTGGCCGGGCTCGCGGAGGTGCTGCCGTCCGGCCTCTACTCGGGCGAGGGAATCGAGCGCTACGTCAAGCGGGTCCTGTCCGACCCCGACCGCACCGACGACTTCCGCCTGCTCGAGCCCGAGCTCTACCTGGCCACCACCGACCTCGACACGTGCGAGCGGATCGTGCTCGGCGCCGAGGACTGGGACGACGTGCCGATCTCCAAGGCGGTCAGCGCCTCCGGTGCGTTGCCGATGATCTACAAGCCGGTCAAGGTCAAGGACCGCGAGCTCGTCGACGGCGGGATCGTGTCCACGACCAACGTCGACATCGCGGTCGAGGCCGGGGCGAAGTTCATCGTCGTGGTCAACCCGCTGGTCCCGTTCGTCAACGACTTCGAGCAGCGGATACCGACGATCACCGGCTCACGCGTGCGTCACGTGTCGGACATGGGCTTCCCGCAGATCGGCTACCAGGCGTTCAAGCTGCTCGCCTACCAGCGGCTGCACGAGCTCGCGCAGCGGTGGGAGGAGCGCTATCCCGGCGTCGACATCATCCTGATCGAGCCCGAGCCCAACGATGAGCTGATGTTCCAGACGAGCATCATGAACTACACCTCACGCGTCGACATCGCCCGCCACGGGTTCCAATCGGTGACGCTGAAGCTCGCGCACGACTACTCGCGCTTCAAGGAGATCTGCGCCCGCCACGGGATCGAGATCTCCGCGACCCGAGTGCGGAAGGTCGTCAAGCACTTCGAGGCCGAGCGCGAGAAGACTCGCGCCTGGCGGAAGATCCTCGAGCAGACCACGTCGGCGTTGCTGCGGCAGTCCGCTCAAGACTGACCGCCCGGCCGGCGGCCGGAACGGTGGAGGAACAGCAGAGGGGGGAGAAGAGTTCTACGCCCCGGCGACCTGCGGGCGCTGCTGCTGCGGCGCTGAGCCGGTGAACTCGCGGAGGCTGGAGAGGAAGAGGGTCTTGTCGATGCGGCCGTTGAAGATCGGGACGCCCAACTCGAGGCACTTGCTGATCACGTCTCTGCGCTCCAGCCCGGACTCGCGTGCCAGCTCGGTGGGCGTCAGGTGATTTGCCATGGACCTCTCCTCCTTTTCCGCTGTTACATGGTCGTGAAGTATGCCGCTTGCAGCGGATGCCCTCAACTCAATCGGCTCGCTTTGCCCGCAAAGCCGTTAGAGTCCGCGAGCCGGATCGGGGCCAGGCCCGATCCAGGTCTCTCATCCAGGTAAATGACGCTCGCGTTGCAGGGGACTCCGCCTACCGCGTGCTCTGAGCACGAGTTGGTGGCTGCGGTCAGGCGAGGAGACGACCGCGCGTTCGAGGTCCTGTTCTCCCGCTACGAGCAGCGGATCACGGCGTACGTCGCGGGGATGGTCGGCGACCACGCGCGAGCCGAGGACATCCGGCAGGACGTGTTCATCTCCGCGCTGCGCCGGATGCGCGCGACCCAGCGCGAGATCGCGTTCAAGCCGTGGATCTACGAGATCGCCAAGAACGCGTGCATCGACGAGTTCCGGCGAGCGAGGCGCAACGCCGAGGTGGCGTTCGAGGACGGCGATGGCTCGGCGCTCGCCGCCCCGACCCTGTTCGTGCACGCGCCCGCGCCGGACGCGGCGATCGAGTCAAAGCAGCGCCTTGACGACCTCTGCGGGGCGTTCCGCGGGCTCTCCGAGAACCACCACCGTGTGCTCGTGCTCCGCGAGCTCGAGGGTCTCTCGTACAGCGAGATCGGTGAGCGGCTCGGCATGACCCGCGCGATGGTCGAGAGCACGCTGTTCCGCGCGCGGCGCCGGCTGAGCGCAGAGTACGAAGAGCTCGCGAGTGGTCGCCGCTGCGTCCGTGTCCAGTCGCTGATCGCCGCCGGCGACGTGCGGCCGGTGACGTCGCTCGGCGTCCGCGAGCGCCGGCAGCTCGCCCGGCACCTCGCCCACTGTGACCCCTGCCGCCACCGCGCGAGGGCCGGAGGGGTCGACGAGAGCCTGCTCGCGCCGCGTCGGGGGATCGCCCGGATCGCGGGGCTGCTGCTGCCGTTCCCGTTGCTGCGCTGGCGGCGCGGCGCCTCCCATGACGAGGCGGTCGCGCAGTCAGGGTCCCACTCGATCGCGATCGCCCAGTCTCTCCAGAACGTCGCGCAGCTGGCCGACCCAACCTCTCCATCCACGGCGTTTGGGCGCGCCGCCGCCGCCGCGGCCGCGATCGCGCTGGCAGGCGCGGGCGCGGGGATCGGGACGAACCTTGGGGGCGGTCGAGCGCACGGTGTCACGAGAGCCCGCGCGGCGGCCAGCGCCCCGGCGGCTTCGAGGACCGCCGCGCCGCGCCGGTCGGTCGCCAGGAACGTCGCCGCGGTCGCCACGCCGCCGATCTTGCCCGCGCATGGCGGGCGGACCCCATCGGGCCCTGCTGCGCAGTCGGGGTCCGCAGCTCCTGGATCGGTCGCGACCACGACGTCTGGCCCTGTGAATTCAACCGGTACGCCCGACGCGCCGAACGCCTCGACCCCGTCCGGCAGCGCGACTGGCGGCACACCCGCCGGCGCGCCTTCCGTGGCGACCCCGGCGGCGCCTGGCGCCACGAACGGCGCGGGCGTCTCGGTCCCGAGCGCCTCCGCTCCCGCACCGAGCTCGGCCCCGACGGCGCCGCAGGTTCCGTCGACCTCGGGCGTGGTGCCGAGCGAGGGCTCGCCGCAGGTCCCGAGCAATCCGACCGGGACCGTGCAGGGCGCGCAGGTCCCGAGCGCCCCGTCCCCGCAGTCGACCGTCGCGAGCGCCCAGGCAACCGTGACCCAGACCGCAAGCCAGGTCACGCAATCGCTGCCTTCGCCGCCGGCCGTCAGCCCGCCGCGCGCCCCCTGAGCTGTGGTTTACTGATCCGATCGGGGCGTGGCGCAGCCTGGTAGCGCGCACCGTTCGGGTCGGTGAGGTCCCCGGTTCAAATCCGGGCGCCCCGACTGAGAGGAAAGCCCTGCTAATGCGGGGCTTTTCTCGTGGTCAAGACTCGCTCCTGGAATCCGCCCGGGAGGCGGAATCGGGGGCATAGGTCGCGCGCGTTCGCGACGTATGCGCTCAGCACTTGGCGTTCCTCAGTGGAAGCTCGATGACACCCGACCAAAGGGACGCCTTGGAGGGCCCGTGCACGTATCCTGGGGACGTGTCGGACAAGCCCATTTCTTCGCTGGGCGAACTCATCCGTCGTCAGCGCGAGCTGTCGGAGCTGTCGATGCGGCAGTTCGCGGAGTTGGTGGGGATCTCGAATCCTTATCTGTCGCAGATCGAGCGGGGGGTGCGCGCGCCGTCCGAGCAGGTTGTGCAAGCGATCGCGGACGCGCTGCAGGTGTCAGCCGACACGCTCTACGATCAGGCGGGCGTGCCACGCGAGAAAGACGGACCGCCCAAGGTGGTTCAGGCGATCCGCGAGGACCCAAGGCTGACCGGGCGCCAGCGGCAAGCCCTGATCGAGGTCTACGAGGCGCTAGTCGCCGTCGGGGCGCGTCCGAGGCGACGCTGACAGCTGCCAAAAGAGGACGCGTCCAAAGCGTTCAGGACGGGGCTTGCGTCCCGATCGCGGCGAGCAGCACGGGCGGACTTGTGCCCGTGCTGCTCGTGATGGGGGGAGACCGTTGGCCTACATGCATGTGGCCACGGGCTCACTCGCGCTAGGCGGCGATCAGCTCGCGCGCGGCCGAGACGCTCGCCTTCGTGACGTCTTCCGTGAGCCGCGCGTGCGTGAGGAGCAGGCTGGCGACGGGGTCGACCTTGGTCTGCTCGCCGAGCTTGCGTTCGAACTCGGCAAAGTCAGCCACGTACTTCTCGACGCCGTCCAGATACGCGGTTGTGACCTTGCGAGTGACCTCGGCGAGGCGCTCGTTGGCCTCACGGGCGCGTTCGGTGGCGGCCTCGAGATCGGGGGTAAAAGTGCTGCTCTTTGTCGATGTTGCGGCCATGGTTCAGGCTCCTTTTGTGCGAAGGTTAGTGCTTGCACATTAGCAGAGAAGTAGCAAGCTTGCAAGCGTTAGCCAGTTCCTGCTAACGTGCATGCGCCGCCGCGGCGGGGTTGCATCTACGCAGTCACCGAAAGGAGTCCGATGCCTGGGACGTGCCCACCGTCGTTCGAGGAGATCGCGCTCGCCGATGGCATCACCGCTTGGGCTACCGCCGTCGATGTCCTGACCGATTGGTGGGCCGGCGTGCTCCGCCGCCGGTCAACGCCGCCGGAGTTGCTGGCGGAGTGGCTCCGCTGGTTGAGCGTGGCGACCGAGCGTCGCCGACCGGACTGGAGCTCCCCGCACCAGGTCGTATTCGAAGCGCCCATCGCACGGCTGCGCGACTTTTCGACCTCACGGCGGAGCGGGGCGCTCGCCACGCTCGTGCTCCCGCCGCAGGCCGGCCACGATTCGTGCATCGTCGACTACTCGACCGCCCAGAGTCAGATGCGCACGATTCTCGAGGCGGGGCTCGAGCGTGCGTACGCGCTTGATTGGATCGGCGCTACCGCAAGCACCAAGAACGCGACGATCGACGACTACCTCGACGTCATCGACCGTGCGATCGATCACGCCGGGGGTTCGGTAAACCTGATCGGCGACTGTCAGGGCGGCTGGCTCGCGACGATCTACACCGCTCTGCGACCCGAGCGCGTCAACACGCTGACGATTGCCGGCGCGCCAATCGATTTCCATGCTGGCGAGCCTGTGATCCATGCAGCGCTCAAGTCGCTCGCCCCGGGTGGAGATCTCGCCTTCTACCGCGGGCTCGTCGCGGCCGGAGGTGGGATGTTGAGCGGCGAGCACATGCTGGCCGGCTTCATCGCGATCAGGCCGGACAACGAGATCGCGCGCCAGCTGCAGCTCCTCGTCCACCTCGATGACGCCGCCCACGTCCGGCGCTACCGCGAATTCGAGGACTGGTTCAAGCACACCCAGCCGATTCCCGGCGCTTTCTACCTTTGGATCGTCGAGCACCTGTTCCGCGACAACGAACTGATCGCGGGCACGCTGGAGGTCGGCGGCGAGCGCGTCGATCTAGGCCGGATCGGCTGCCCGCTGAACCTGCTCGCCGGCGCCACCGACCACATCACCCCGCCCGACCAGGTGTTTGCGCTCGCGGACTATGCCAGCACCCCGAGCGACCAGATCCTTCGGGACACGACGGCCGGGGGCCACCTCGGCCTGTTCATGAGCCACGAAGCGCTGAGCCGACACTGGCCCGGATTGCTCGCTGCGGTGCGGGCCAACTCGAGCTAGGCGCAGGCCCCGGCAGACAGCGTTCTCACCTGGCGCTCCAGCCTTGGTCCATGGTCACTGGCACGCCGGTGAACGCGCGCGCGCCGGGGCTGAGCAGGAAGGCGACCGTCGCGGCGACCTCGTCGGGCTCGATCAGGCGCTTGACCACATGCGGCGCCAGGATCACCTCCTCGAGCACGCGCTCCTCGGGTAGGCCGTGGGCCTTGGCCTGGTCGACGATCTGGCCCTCGACCAGCGGCGTGCGAACGTAGGCGGGACACACCGCGGTCGCGCTGATCCCGTGCTCGGCTCCCTCGAGCGCCAGCGTCTTGACCAGCCCGAGGACGCCGTGCTTGGCCGACACGTACGCGGCCTTGTAGGGAGAAGCCACCAGGGCGTGCACCGACGCGATCGCGACGAAGCGGCCGGAGCCGGACGCCCGCAGGTGGGGCCAGGCATAGCGGGCGAGCAGAAACGGGCTTGTCAGCAGCAACGCGATCAGCGCCTCCCAGAGGTCCTCGGGGAATTCTTCGATCGGCGATACGTGCTGAAAGCCGGCGTTCGGGATCACCGCGTCCAGACGACCGAAGCGCTCGACCGGCGCTGCGACCGCATCGCTGTTGCCCTCGCGCGTGGTGAGATCGGCGTGCACGTCCACCTCGCCACGCACGTCGACGGTCACAACGTCCCAGCTGTCATTCCTGAGGCGTTCCGCGATCGCAGCGCCGATCCCGCTCGCCGCGCCGGTGACGAGCGCCGCGCGACGCTCGCCGCTCACATGTCCATCCCGCCGTTGACCCCCCAGATCGCCCCGGTGATGAAGGAGGACTGATCGCCGACCAGGAAATGGACCACGCGCGCGATCTCATCGGGCCTTCCGAGCCGTCCGACAGGGATCTTGTCCTTGATCCCGTCGAGCACCTTCTCGGGAACGTGCTCGAGCATCTCGGTTGCGATGAACCCGGGGGCGACGGTGTTCACGGTGATGCCGATGCCGTGCTCCTCAAGCTTCCCGGCGCGCTTGAGCTGATGGGCAGCCTCGCGCGCGAACGTTTTGGTCAGCCCGAACAACCCAGATTTCGAAGCCGCGTAGTTCGCCTGACCGATGTTGCCCATCTCGCCGATGATGGAGGAGATGTTCACGATCCGGCCGGAGCCCCGCTCGATCATGTGCGGCAGAACCGCCTGGCTCATGAAGAACGCCCCCGACAGATTGACGGCGATCACCTTGTGCCAGTCCTCGTCGGTCAGCTTGAGGACCGTCTTGTCGATCGTGATTCCGGCGTTGTTGACGAGGATGTCCAGGCGGCCGTGCTCCTCGATCACCTCGCCGACGGTGCGCCGGCAGTCCTCCGCCGAGCCGATGCTGCCTTGGTGGATGCTGCCCTTCAGGCCCTCCTGTGTGAGGTTGCCGATGAACGCCTCGGCCGTTTCGAGGTCCCGGCTGTAGCCGGCCGCGACGTCCGCCCCCTGCTCGGCAAGGCTGCGGCAGATCGCCGCCCCGATCCCTCGTGTGCCGCCGGTGACAAAGGCGACTCGGCCGTGCAAGCGCGGGCGGCCAGCCACGGTGTCCGAGTTCGTGGTGATGGTGGCTGACATGCCGTCTCCTCTTCTCAGCGGTCCGAGCGCTCGCGCAACCAGTCCGCGAGCTCGGGCCAGATCTCATGCTTGGCCTTCGAGCCGGCCATCAGGCCGATGTGGCCGCCCGGTCGGTCAAAGTACGTGACGTCCTTGCTGGAGACGAGGTCGAGAATCGGGACGGTGTTTTCTGGCGGCGCGATGTGGTCCGCGCTCGCGGTCACCACGAGTAGGTTCTGCTCGATCCGCGTCAGGTCGACGCGCTCGCCACGCAACCGCACGCGGCCGGCGACCAACCTGTTCTCCTTGTACATCCAGGTGATCCACTCCCGGTACGCGCGCGAGGGAAAGGGCGGGGTGTCGGCAATCCACTTCGCCATCGCCTGGTACCTCTCACGCGGGTCGCTGCCATCGAGGATGCTCTGGAACAGCCGTCGGTAGGGGGTCATGTAGTTCGTGACCGGCTTCATCAGCTTGTTGATCAAATCGATCCCAGCTCCCGGGATGACCCGATAGCGCTCGGCGACGAGATCGACGTCGAAGCCCTCGTGGCCCACCCAGCGTCGGTACAACGAGCGGCTCGGATCGATCGGGGTGGTCAGCAGCACGGCGTTGCGGACCGCGCCGGTGGGATGCAGCGCGCAGTACATCGCGCAGAGCGTTCCACCCAGGCACCAGCCCAGCAGTGTCAGCTCGTCCTCGCCGGATGCGCGGAGCGTTTCTCGCACCGCCCAGTGCAGTTCGTCGCAGACGAAGTCGGCGAGCCCCATCTCCGAATCTTCTTCGTCGGGCACGCCCCAGTCGACGAGGAAGACGTCGTATCCCTCCCCGAGCAGAAACTCGACGAACGAGCTGCCCGGGCGCAGGTCGAAGATCTCTGGCCGGTTGATCAACGCGAACACGAGTAGAACCGGAATCGCGTGCTCGCGGTGGATCGACCGGTACTGGTAGAGAGTCGTCCCGCGATGGGTCCAGACGACCTCGCGCGGCGTCTGACCTATGCTGGCATCGGGGACCGTCAGGATCACGTTCGCGAACTCGAACGTCGCGCGCGGCACGTGCGCCAGCGTCCCGATCGTGCTCACGACGCTTCCTGCTTCAACTTCGGCTTGGGGTGGCTGCCGGCGGCGCCCGACCCGTTCGCGGACGGCCGGCTCGCGAGCTCGTCGCGCAACTCCTCGACCTCCTGCAGGACGCGCTCGAGCTTGTCCTCGGTTCGATGAAGCTGCTGGTGAAGCCGCGTCACGTCGGCCCGCCCCGCGAGGCGTAGATTCCGCAACACGAGATCGCCGAAATCTGAACCGAGCCTTGCGACCGCCGCGACGTTCTCGGCGCTCCGCGCGAGCAGCAGGCCGAAGCTCGGCTTGGAGACGAGCTCCTCGAACGCCTTCGCGGTGCGAGACTCGGTCTGCTCGTACAGCGCGCGGACCTGCTCATCCGGGGATGGGGTGGGGCGATCGGCCATCGTGCCTACTCCTCTTCGGCCTGAGCGGCCGCGACCTTCTGCTCGAGCTCGGCCATCACGGTCGGGTCGCGAAGGGTCGTGACGTCGCCGAGCGTCCGGCCCTCGGCGATGTCTCGGAGCAGTCGGCGCATGATTTTCCCCGACCGCGTCTTGGGCAGGTCCTCGCTCCACAGGATCCGTTTGGGCCGTGCGAGCTTGCCGATCTGCTCGGCGACGTGCTCGCGGATCTGCGCCTCGATCTCCGGGGTCCCCTCGAGATCCCCTTGGAGGGTCACGAACGCGACGATCGCCTGACCGGTCAGCTCGTCTGACTGGGCGACCACGGCCGCTTCGGCGACCTTGTGGTGCGCGACGATTGCCGACTCGACCTCGGCCGTGGACAGCCTGTGCCCCGAGACGTTGATCACGTCGTCGATCCGCCCGACGATCCACAGGTACCCGTCCTTGTCGCGGATCGCCGCGTCGCCGACCAGGTAGGTGTCATTGCCGAAGCGCGAGAAGTACGTCTCGACGTAGCGCTTGTCATCGTCGTAGAGCGTGCGCAGCATCCCCGGCCACGGGCGCTTGAGCACCAGCAGCCCTTGGCCCTGTTGGACGCTCTCACCCGTGGTCTCGTCGACCACGTCCGCCACGACGCCCGGCAGCGGGAACGTCGCCGAGCCAGGCTTCGTCTCGGTGAGCCCCGGGAGCGGCGAGATCATGATCTGGCCCGTTTCGGTCTGCCACCACGTGTCGACGATCGGGCAGCGCTCCCGACCGATCACGACGTGGTACCACAGCCAGGCCTTGGGGTTGATCGGCTCACCAACCGTCCCAAGCAGCCGGAGCGACGAGAGGTCGTGCGCGTTTGGGTGCTCGGCGCCCCACTTCATGCACGCGCGGATCGCGGTCGGCGCGGTGTAGAAGATGCTCACGCCGTAGCGCTCGACGAGCTCCCACCAGATGCCCTTGTGCGGATGGTCGGGCGCGCCCTCATACATCACGCTCGTCGCACCGTTGGCCAGCGGGCCGTAGACGATGTAGGAGTGCCCGGTGATCCAGCCGACGTCCGCCGAGCAGAAGAACACGTCACGCTCGGGATCCAGGTCGAACACGTACCGGTGTGTCGTGCTGACCCCGGTCAAATATCCGCCGGTGGTGTGAACGATCCCCTTCGGCTTTGCCGTCGAGCCCGAGCTGTAGAGGATGAACAGCGGATGCTCGGCCTCCATCGGCTCCGCCGGGCTGACCCGGGCCGCCGCCGCAACGATCTCGTCGTAGAAGACGTCGCGCTGGCCGGTCATCGGAGTGTCGATGCCGGTGTGGCGAACGACGACGATGTGCTCGAGCGACTCGAGACCGCCGATCACGGCGTCGAGGGAAGCTTGACCGGTGCCGTCTTACCTTTGCGTCGAGCACCGTCGACGGTTATCAGCACCTTCGCGTTCGAGACCTCCATCCGCTCCTTGACGGCCTCGGGCGCGAACCCGCCGAACACCACGTTGTGCGGGGCGCCGATCCGCGCGCAGGCGAGCATCGAGACGACCACCTCCGGGATCATCGGTAGGTAAATGCCGACGACGTCGCCCTTGCCGACGCCGAGCTGCTTGAGCGCGTTCGCGAGCTTCTGCACGTCGCGGTGCAGCTCTGCGTATGTGATCGCCCGCTCCTCGCCCTCCTCGCCGGCCCAGTGAAATGCGACCCGGTTGCCGCGGCCGGCGTCGATGTGCCGGTCCAGACAGTTGTATGACACGTTCAGCTTCCCGTCCGTGTACCACTTGTAGAACGGCGGATTTGAGTCGTCGAGCACGGTCGTGAACGGCTTGTCCCAGTGCAGGGTTCGCGCCTGCTCGGCCCAGAAAGCGTCCGGGTCGAGCTCGGCACGGGCGTGCAGCGACGCGTCGTTCACGCGCTCGGTGGCGACGAACGTGGGTGGCGGCGCGAAGCGGTCCCGGTGAAGGAGCTCCTCGAGCCGACGTTCGAGGGCCTCGCCGGAGAGGGGTGCCAATGACGAAACCGTCTCTCCGGCCTGTGTGCTGATGGTGGACGAACTCATATCGGCATCTCTCTTCTGGTGGTCAGACGGTGAGGACTACGCGCGGCTCCTTGTTACGCGCGTGCAGAATGTCTTCGAAGGCCTCGTTGACCTCCTCGAGCGGACGGGTTTCGTGGAGCACCCGCGTGCGCCCAAGCGTGTGCAGCTTGAACACGTCCTCGACGTCGCGGTGGGTCCCAACGATCGAGCCCTTGATGTTGATTCCCCGCAGCACCGTCTCGAAGATCGGCAGCCTCACGTAGTTGTCTGGCGGCAGGGCGACCATCATCAGCGTCCCGCCGCGGGCCAGCGAGTCGAACGCCTGCTCGAAGGGCCTGGGAGCCACGGCCAGGGCGATCGCGGCGTCGGCCCCACCCAGCTTCTGGATTTCTGCGGCGGGATCCTGCTCGGCGGCGTTGACGACGTAATCGGCGCCGAGCTCCCTCGCTATTTCCAGCTTGTCGTCGTCGAGGTCGACGGCGACCACGGTCGCGCCCTGGATCTTCGCGTACTGCACCGCAAGGTGACCGAGACCTCCAACGCCGAAAATCGCGCACAGCTCCGAAGGGCCGACCATGGAGCTCTTGACCGCCTTGTAGACCGTGACGCCCGCGCAGCTGAGTGGCGCCGCGTCCAGGGAGTCCACGCCATCGGGCACCTTGACGACGTGGCGCGCGTAGGCGGCGACGTACTCGGCGTATCCGCCGTCCATGCCGTATCCGGTGTTGATCTGGGTCTCGCACAGCGTCTCGCGGCCCGAGTTGCAATAGCGGCAATGTCCGCAGGCGAAACCGAGCCACGGGATGACGACCCGATCCCCCTCACAGATCTCGTCGCCGGCGCCGGACCCGAGCGCCTCGACTATGCCCACGCCCTCGTGGCCCGGGATCAGCGGCAGCGGCGGCTGGATCGGCCAGTCGCCGTGCGCGGCGTGGATGTCGGTGTGGCACAAGCCGCACGCCTCGATCCGGACGAGCACCTGGCCATCGCTCGGCTCCGGGATCGGGACGTTGTCGATGCTGAGCGGCTGGGTGAAGTCATGAACAACGGCGGCCTTCATGGTGTCTTCCTTTGATTGCACGGTCGCTTCACTATGCGAGCTGAGTGACCACAGATTTGGTCTCGAGGTAGTTCTCGAGTGCGTTATGACCCATCTCCCGGCCCCAGCCCGAC
>CAWBHJ010000013.1:0-142172 GCA_963788565.1 uncultured Solirubrobacterales bacterium
GTCGTGTGCGTGTGGGTGGTTTCGAATTCGGTGCGGCGAGCGTTCATAAGCGTTCGAAGGCCGGGGGCCCCGCGCGTCGCGCTGCTGGGAAGCCGCCTCGTGCGGCGACCACCTGGCTGACGCGGCTGCCTGAGACGGTGGCGTTCCTCTGCATCGCGGAGCCGTTCGGCGGTGATCGCTCTGGCCAGTTGCCTGAAGGTGTGGGTGCATGTCGGCGAGCGTCGTGGTTGCCGGCTTTGATCGCATCGGCGTGCTCGCCAGTCACTCCGCCGTGGGACGGGCGCCTTGGCGCCTGGTCGAGGTTCCTAGAGCAGCCATGATGCGGGCGCCCCGCGCCGCTCGCCGCGCGCCGATCACGACGACGACTGGTGGGATCGCCGATGCGAGTCCTGGCGCCGGCCGTCGATCATCCGCCGACGACAGCAACAACCCGAAAGAAACGATGAATCCTCAACTCGCGTACGTCACCACGCAGCGACGGTGCGCCGAACAAGGGCAGTCGCGATGAGTCACGTCTGGACTGTGGCGCCCGTCGCCCTCGTCACCGTGGCGGCGTTGGCGCCGCCACGCCGCCCCCGGCTCGCCGCGTCCGTGGGCTTCTGGCTGGGCTACTTGGCCAACGAGTATCCGTTCTTCGCCTTCTGCTGGCTCGCCGCGTCGACGCTACTCGCACTTGGAAACGAGAGTCTCGGGTCGCCGGGCACGTTGGCGGTCCTTGGCCTGGCTGCCCTGACGGCATCCGGCCTTGCGCTCATCATGTGGCGCGGGCTGCTGGCAGGCCCGGTTCTCGCGCGCGCCCTGGGCCGTGATCTGGGTCTCGGCAGGCCGAGCGGCCGGCCCGTTGGCGGGCCGGTGCGCCGGCGTGTGCCGGCGCGGACCGTGTTCTGGCCCATGCCGCTCCGCCCGCGCGACGTGCAGCGGACCGCGAACGTCAGCTACGGCCCCGCCGGGAGGCGTAATCGACTCGATCTCTATTGCCACCGGTCGCGTCCGGCAGCCGCGCGCCGGCGCTGATCCACTTCCACGGCGGGCACTTCCGGATGGGCGGCAAGAGCCGCGAAGCACGGGCCCTGTTCTACCGGCTCGCGAGCGAGGGATGGGTGTGCATCAGCGCGGACTATCGGCTCCGGAGGGCCGGCCGCTTCCCGGCATCGCAGATCGATGCGAAGCGGGCGATCGCATGGGCGCACGAGCACGCGGGCGAGTACGGAGCCGATCCCTCGCTGCTGGTCGTGGCCGGAGACTCGGCGGGCGCGCATCTGGCGTCGATGGCCGCGCTGACGACGAATGACCCGGCGTTCCAGCCGGGCTTCGAGCATGCTGACACGTCGGTCAGCGCCGCCGTGTGCCTGTACGGCTTCTACGGGAACCGGGACCTCGGCGGTCCGGTGCCGTCATCGCCGCGCGCTTACGTTCGCCGCGACGCGCCGCCGTTCTTCGTCGTGCATGGGGACAACGACAGCTTCATCCCCGCCGCGAGCGCCGAGAGCTTCGTCGACGCGCTCCGCAGCGTCTCGATGAATCCGGTCGTATACGCGCAGCTACCGGGAGCCCAGCACTCCTTTGACCTGTTGCATTCGGTCCGGTTCGATCACGTGATCGACGGCATCGAGGCGTTCACCGCATGGGTCCGGGCTCGCCGAGATCCGGCCAGCGCACAGCCCATCACCCGTTCGTCCGTGAGCCCGGCGATACCGACGGAGGAGTCTCGAACGCGCGGCTTGGCGACCGAGCGGGCCTCATGAGCACCGAATGGCTCCCCAGGCGATCAGCGGCAGCATCGGCGAGGGTCGGCAACGGGCGACGCGCGAGGAGCCCCAGCCCCAGCCGTTGCCGCCACGACCATGAGCGGGGCAGGCGACGGTCCGGCAATGATGCACAGCACAACGCGGCCCCCTGGGGCGCTAACCGCCCCGCCGAGCACGCCGGAGAGCGCCAGCCCGACGTCACCGGCCGCGGCCATCAGCCCTACGTAGCGGTCGAGCATCCTGACGCTCGCTCTCCGACTCTCAGCAGCGCTCTGTAGATCGCCGGCACAGCGTTGATCCCGATCACCGCGCCACCGGATGAGGGCTCGTCGGGGCACCGCCACCGCGCCGATGACATTTCCGGCGGCCGCGACGGCGATAGCCGCGAGCGCCATTCGCCGCGTCCCCAAAGCCGTCGCGCGGGGTTGGAGCGGCCCGCTCTTCGGGTACACGTCCGACCATCGGCTGTTTCTCCCACCACCCCCGTCGGGGCGCGTCCGGCAACCACGTCGCAGACGCTGACCTCCTTGCGAGGATCTCTGACCACGGCCGACAGCCGTCATCGGGGCTTCTGGGGCGGGCGCCGGAGCGTGCTGCGATCGACCGCTTGCTCGACGGCGTGCGCCGGAGGCGCAGCGGATCGTTGGTCGTGCGTGGGGAGGCGGGAATCGGCAAGACAGCGCTCCTGGCGTACGCCGCCGAGCGAGTGCGCGACAACATGACGGTGCTCGCGGTGACAGGCGTGGAGGGCGAAGCCGATCTTGCCTTCGCCGGGCTGCACGGACTGCTGTGGCCGGTCGTGGACGCGCTTGATGGCGTCCCCGCCCCGCAGCGCGAGCCGCTGGCGGCGGCGCTTGGTTTGGCACCGGGCGAGGGCCGCGATCGGTTTCTCGTGTCCGCCGGCGTTCTCTCGCTGCTGGCGGCGGCGGCGGAATCGAGGCCGATCCTCTGCCTGGTCGACGACGCGCAATGGCTGGACCTTCCGTCGGCCAACGCGCTGTCGTTCACCGCCCGAAGGCTCCTCGCTGAGGGTGTGGTGATCGTGGTTGGCGCCCGTGACGGCGAGGCGCGATGTTTCGACGCGGCTGGATTGGAGGAGATCGAGGTAGTCGGGCTCGACCGGGACGCGGCCGCGCTCGTGCTCGATCAAGGCTCGCGGCAGGCAGCTCCGTCGGTGCGCGAACGATTGCTTAGCGAGGCAGCGGGCAATCCTTTGGCGCTGCTGGAACTACCTGCTGGGCTATCGGATGCGCAGCTCGCTGGGGAAGCGCCATTGCCGGACGCGTTGCCCGTGACCGACAGGTTGAGGTCAGCGTTCTCACAGCAGATCAAGCAATTGCCCGAGCCGACCCGGGCCGCGTTGCTGATCGCCGCGGCGGAGGAGGCTGGCGAGCTGGCGGTCACGCTTCGAGCGGCGGCTGAGCTCGGGCTGCCGCCGGACGCGCTCGATCCCGCAGAGGAGGCGGGATTGGTGCGTATCGACGTTACCGCGCTGAGCTTCCGTCATCCGCTCGTACGGTCGGTCGTCTACCAGTCGGTGCCGCTTAGCCATCGTCGGCGCGCGCACGCGGCGCTGGCCGTCGCGCTGGCGGATGACGAGCACGCCGAGCGCGCGATCTGGCAGCGGGCGATGGCGGCCTCGACCGCGGACGAGAAGGTCGCGGATGCGCTCGAGGCGTCCGGGCGACGGTCGCAGCTGCGCGGCGGTCACGCATCGGCGGCGACCGCGTTCGAGCGCGCCGCGACACTCAGCGAGACCACCCCCCGCCGCGCCAGACGTCTCGCATCGGCGGTCGAAGCCGCCTGGTTCGCGGCGCAAGTGGACAGAGCCCGGGAGCTCGTAATCCGATCCCTGCCGCTGAGCGATCGCGCGCAGCGCGCAGAGCTCCTGTATTGGAGGGGAGCTATCGAGGGGCAGAGCGGGGGCCTGCTCGTCGGCGTCGCGACGCTCCACCAGGCAGCCGCGCTGAGCGAGGATCCGTCGCTGAGCCTGAAGATCCTGCGAGACGGATGCGCGATGGCCGACCAGGCGGGCGCCCCGGACGAGGCCCTCTCGTTCGCCGAACGCGCAGCGGACACTTCCTGCGCCGGCGAGATCGACCGGTTCACCAAGGCGTCGCTGATCGCGAGGGCGGCAGATCTCTCCGGCGACCACGCACGCGGCAAGGCCCTGGCGGCCGAGCTCGTCGAGCTTGGAGAGGGGATCGACGTTCCGGTCTGCCTGATCTGGTCCGCGCTCGCGGCTCTCCGAGCTGGGATGGGCGAAGCCAGCCTCCGCCACGCCAGCCGAGCCGTGAGCCGCGCCCGCGATACGGGCGAGGTCACAACGCTGCCGTTCTGTCTCCACGTGCAAGCCATGGCGCTGATCGGCCACAGCCGCTTCGAACTGGCCTACGCCACCGCCGAGGAAGGATGGCGCCTGGCGCTGGAGACCGGGCAGCCTTGGGCAGCGGGTTGGAACCTCATGGACGTTGCACTGATCGATGCCGTGCGGGGCTCCGAAGAGCGCGCGCAGGCGCATGTCGCCGAGATCCAAGCCCTGGTCGCGCGCAGCGGCGCCACCGCCATGGTCCACTACGCCGAGCGCGTGCTGGGCCTGCTTTACCTGGGCCTGGGTCGGCCGGCCGACGCAGCCGACCGTTTGCTGCGGGCGTTCTCAACGGGGCGTCGCGACACGGACCCATCATTCGCCCCGGACGTGCCCGACGCGGTCGAGGCGGCGGCCCGCTCCGATCGGCTCCACGAGGTCGCTGGTCACCTCGCACGGTACGAGGCATGGGCGCAACGCTCGTCCGATCCGAAAGCGGTCGCCCTGCTCGCGCGCTGCCGGGCGCTGGTCGACGAGCCGCACGCCGAGGAGCATTTCGAGGACGCCATCGCCCTTGCAGACAACCTCCCTCCGTTTGACCAGGCGCGCACCGAGCTTCTGTACGGAGAATGGCTACGCCGGCAGCGAAGACGCGTCGATGCCCGCCGCCACCTGCGCGCCGCGCTTGAACTCTTTGGGCGATCGGGCGCGTCGCCCTGGGAGGCGCGCGCGCAGGCCGAACTGCGCGCCAGCGGCGAGACCGCCCGCAAGCGCGATCGGACGACGCGTGACCAGTTGACGCCCCAGGAACTACAGATCTCCCGCCTCGTGGCTTCCGGAATGACGAACCCGGAGGTGGCAGCGAACCTCTTCCTCAGCTCGCGCACGGTGGATTATCACCTGCGCAAAGTGTTCACCAAGCTCGAGATCGCCTCCCGCGCGGAGCTCGCACGCACGGACCTCGGCGAGCCCGTAGCGACCTGACCGCGACCATCGTGGCCGCCGCAGCGATCTCGGTATTTCAGCTGCTGGCGCCGCTTGTCCAGTCGCATTTAAGAGCGCCCGACCGCGAGTGACCCGTAGACGAGCGTGACATCGAGGCCGATCGCGGGCTGCGCTTCGACGATCGCATAGTCGCATGGCACGGCTCCGGCTAACGACCATCGACTGGCAGTAGGCGTCATCGAGCACGGCGAGTGGAAGCCGGCCGCAACGCTCAATCAGGAGCGGCGAGCCAGCGTCCCGCGCCCTCCCGCGTCGCTCCCTTCCGCCGAGCAGCACCCCGCGATACTCCGCGACCGTTGTCTGCGCGGGCGTCTTTGCGCGCCGTCTCTCGCGCGCGTCGCACGGGCGCGCACACCGGCACGACTTCGCCCGCCAACCCCGCATGCGGCTACGCAACGGCGCTCGCCATTCGTACGTGCTCCTGCACCCAACGGTCGAGCGATGCGCTCATCGGCGGCATCTGGCCGCACTGGAGCACCTTGATGAACGGCTGCACGAACCGCTCGAAGTGGGCGATCGACATCCCGAGCGAAGCCTCCGCGCCTGTCAGCAGCCGGCGCGGAACCGCTTCGATCGACCGCTCACGCGATCGTCTCGGCATCGGGCACGCTCGTCGCCGTTCATGCCTTCAAGCGAGCTGCCCGACGTCGCGGCAGCCGATCGAATCGGCGTCATATGACGCGCGTTGCCATTGGCGAGATCCCCCAACCGCGTCAGTGGCGGTAGTCGCGACATCGGCGGCGCACTGCCAAACCCGCCATCCAGCGGCGAACCTCGGCTGGCGTTCAGAAGGGGCGAAGACCCCCTATCGGCGATAAGGAGGGCGCTTGCTTTCGCAACCGGTAGACCTCTCGGACCATCGACCGTGGCGGCACTCAGGATTTTTCGTATCGCAAGGCCAGCAGTGCGATGGCGTAGGAGATCCCACCGACGGCCAGGAGCGGGGTATATGGGGTGGTGCTTTCTCCGCGCGCGAGCATGAAGGCGGCGCATCCCGTGATCGCGATCACGAGAACGGTGCCGGCGATCGACATTGCGCCTGTGTTGATCATCTCCGCGCGCTCGTCCTTGTCATGCCGGCGTCCGCGACGGCTGGCTTCGAAGCGGGCGGCGACCGGGGACAGTGCGCCGACGGCCGATAGCCCCGCGAACCACACCACGCCGCTGAGGGTGTGCCCGGTCATCAGCGCGGCGACGAGCATGACAGCCCCGAGTGCGCCGGGGAGAAGCGGAATGAGCCACCGCGAGCGCCATTGATGGGTGACGCCGGCTCACGTGTTGTGGTTGTCGGGACTGTCCGGTCGTGTCATGTACGTGGGTGGGTTGGGGTTCAGGCGATAAGCAACGCCGCGATGGTGAGCATGACCGCGGCGGTGGCCCAGTGGACGCCGAACGCGGTCGCTTTCGGCCCGCCGCTGCGCAGGACGATCGTCCCGTCGGCGATGGGGACTGTCGCGGCGGCCAGTATTAGGTAGCCGAGCTGCAGGTGTGCGCCATCGATCAGTAATGCGACGAAGGCGACGCCGATGGCGATGTCCCGCGCGGCCTTGACGGCAAGCCACGCGCGGTCGGGCTCTGCGGTGCCGCCGCCGGGGATGCCGAACCCGGCGGCGGCCGGTTTCGGATCGAGGAGATAGCGCAAGCCCATCAGGATGGTGGCGAGCGCGAGCAGTCCCGCGAGCGCGGACCCGATGTCGCTCAGCATGGCGTGTCCCTCGGGCCCGTCGTCGGCTGGAGCCATTCGGTGTTCATTTCCGGCGCGGTGTGGATCGCGGTGATCCGTAGTTGCGTCTCTCCCGTGTTGCTGAATCGATGAGCGCTCATCGCGGGGGCGATGAGGATGTCTCCCGCGGTCGCCGTCAGTCGGAGGTCGTCGATCTCGAAGCGTGCCTCTCCGGCGTGGACGACGAACACCTCTGCGTAGGGGTGGCGGTGAAGCAGCGGGCCTGTACCGGGCCGGTCGTTGACAAGGAACAGTGAGATCGGCAGCCCGCCATGCTGCGCGCCGATGAACAGATGGGCCTCAGGCGGCCCGGGGAGGTCATCATGGCTGATGCGCAATGCCCCGGCTGCCGCCGGGGGTGTGGCTGGCGGTGCGGGGGAATCGCGAATGGGGGCGATTTCGGTCATGGCCGCAGTCTCGGACATCACGCCGCATTCGTCCAACCGATAGTGACAATAAGACTGAGCGATAGGATCGCTGAGTGGAGTTACGACAGCTCTCGTACTTCGTCGCTGTCGCCGAGGAGCGTCACTTCACCCGTGCGGCGGCGCGCGTTCACCTCACCCAGTCCAGCCTGTCCAGCTCGGTTCGCGCGCTTGAACGCGAGCTTGGCAGCGACCTGTTCGTGCGCAGCACCCGGCAGGTGGAGCTGACCGAAGCCGGACGGGCGCTGCTTCCCGCGGCCATTCGAGCCGTCGCCGCGGCCGAGGACGCCCGGGATGCTGTCGCCGCGGTCCGCGGACTGGTCCGCGGACACCTGGCGATCGGCGCCATCCAGTCACTCGGCGAGGTCAACCTCCCCGGGCTGCTTGCCCGCTTTCACCGCACGCACCCGGCGGTGACGCTAAGGCTCCATCACGCCGGCGCTCCGGAGCTCGTGCGACGCACCGCGGGCGGTGAGATCGATCTCGCGATCGTGGACCCCCCGCTCGGACCGCAGGGCGACCGCGTGCGGGCCACGACGATCGCCACCCAGCTGCTGCAGCTCGCCGTCGCCGCGGACGGTCCGCTCGCACACCGCAGCCGCGTCCGGCTTAGCGACCTCGCGGATCGTCAGTTCATCGAGTACCGCCCGGACTCCGCGCTGCGTGCGAGCATCGACCGCGCGTGTCACGCTGTCGGGCTGCAGCGTCGGATCGCCTGCGAGGTCGATGCACTGCCTGAGCTCGTCGAGCTCGTGGCGCTCGGGCTCGGCGTCTCATTGCTGCCACCGGCCGCGATCCGGATGGCCAGTGGTCGCGCGAGCGGGGTCGTCACCGAACCCGCGATCGCGCGCGAGCTAGTGCTCGTCACCCCGCTCGACCGTGAACCTTCACCGGCCGGCACAGCGTTCCTGCGGCTGCTCGAACACCACCCGAGCACCAAGGACTCGATCGATTCCCACTTGAAGTGAATGCAGCGCACACTCACGGGGGTGGCTCCCGCCGGATCCCGGCCTCGCAGATTTCGGAAGCGGGTGTCCTCTAGTTCCGCCGCCCGCCCCTGCAACGCGCGGAGAGGAGGGCGCTTTGGTGACGGTCAGCGAGGGCGAATCAGCGCGAGCACGGCGGTGCACCAAAGGACGCGGTCAGCGGTCGACGGCGGCCATGTCGCTTCGTCGTGGCGCGCGCCGGTCGCCGGGGCCGCGGATCCCGGCCTGACGCTCTTCACCTACACGGCTGAACCCGGCTCCCGCTCCGAGGACGCGCTGAAACTCCTCGGCAGCTGGGCAGCCACTTTCGAACCCGCAGAGCCAGCCCCTTCGACCGACCCGAGCTGACCTGGCCGGGTGGGGGTCGCTCGTGCTCGCAGCCTGGTATGAGCGGCGGGACCGGCGGCCGAGGTATTCCAGTTCGGCAAGGGGGGCATGACCGCCCAGCGCGCGGACCTCACGAGCCTCTTCATCTCGACGCCGGCGGTGTGAGGCCATCGAGACACGAATCGGGCGGGACTCCGCCGCGTGGATGCAATACCTCAGCTTCAGGACCCGCTCGATGCAACACGAGACGCAATGATCCGCTGTCGCGCACCCTGAATTGCACCCCTGGGGGATTCACCCCTTCGAATCCCGCCAGCAAAACTGAGGCAGACAAAAACCAGCCCATTTGCAGGACCTTTTTATGGGCACGGCTGGGCTCGAACCAGCGACCTCTCGCGTGTGAAGCGAGCGCTCTCCCACTGAGCTACGCGCCCTGAACCGGCGAGTTTACGCCGTGGGTGCGGGCGCAGTGGACGAGCGGCTCAGGCCGCTGCCGAGCGGATCCGTCGGGTCAGGCTGATTCCACTCGCGTTGGCAGCATCAGAGCTGACGACGGCGCGCCACGTGCCGCGTTCACCCGCGCTCAGGATCACGCTGTACGCGGACTGGTTCCCGGAGGCGCGATGCAATCGTGGCCGGCTGATCGTCTGCCAGCGCCGGCCCGGGCCGAGCTTCTGGAGCAGCACGCGCCCCCCGTTGTAGGACGGCGCCACCACGCCGGAGAGGCGCACACGCCGCTGCCCATGCACGCGAGCCGTACCGACGAGCAGCGTGACGCGGAAGCCGACGACGATCCGAACCACGGCGGTGCCGCCGCCTCCGACCACGCGGTACCAGGTCGTCCTCGAGGGCTTCAAGCCGCTGAACGTGAACGAGCCGTCGACCGCGCTCATGATCGTCTGGAGGTTCGTGAACGGACCTAGCGCACTCGTCGCCCGCTGGAGCGTGACCGTCATGCTCGCCACCCCGGGCCCGAGCAACGATCCGCTGAGCGTCGTGGCCTGACCTGCGACCAGCGTCTGCTCGCGAAGCGTTGAGCAGGACTCCCAGCGCCGGGAACGTGACAAACGTCGTGTCGGCGCCGAAGCTCGTCCCTCCGGCGCTGGTGACGACGAGCCGGTAGTGGTAGGTCGTGTTCAGCGCAAGCCCGCCGAGCGTCGCCGATACGCCCACATCAGCGCTGCCGGAGCCGGCGTTGCCGGTAGGGGTGACAGCGCCGTACGCGGCCGTCTGGCCGTACTGGAAGTAGTAGGTGGTCGCGCTCCCCTTCGGGTTCGCGGTCCCGGTGAGGGTCGCCGAGCCCAACGTGATGTTCTGGGCCGCTCCAGTCTTCGCGACCGGGGGCGGCGTGACGGGCGCTTTCGCGGTCGTGAATGTCTTGTCCGCCCCGAAGCTCGGCCCCGTCGCATTGGTCGCGACGAGCCGGTAGTGGTACGTCGTCGCGGGCGACAGCCCGCCGACCGCCGCCGAGGCGGTGATCTTGGCGGTTCCGGCCCCGGCGTCGCCCAAGGGCGACTGGCTCCCGTACGAGCTGGTCGTCCCGTATTGGAAGTAGTAGCTGGTGCTCTGGCCCTGCGGGTTGACCGACCCGGTCAGGTTCGCCGAGGTCGTGGTGATCGATGTCGCACTTGCGGTCAACACGGCCGGCGGCTGGGGCGGCGCGGGCGTGGTGAACGTCTTGTCGGCGCCGACCCCGTTGGTGGCGTGGAGCCGGTAGTGGTAGGTCGTGTTCGGCGACAGGCCGCCGACCGACGCGGAGGCGTTCACCGCCGCTGTGCCGCTGCCGGCGCTCGCGTCCGGCGTCCGGCTGCCGTACGCGGTCGTCGGCCCGTAGTCGAAGTGGTACGTCGTACTCTTCCCCTGCGGGTTGACCGACCCGGTCAGGGTCGCCGACGTCGTGGTCAGCGAGGTGGCTCCGCCCGTGGTGACAACGGCGCTCGTCGTGAACGTCTCGTCGCCGCCGACGGCCGTCCCCAAGGCGTAGGTCGCGACGAGCTGGTAGTGGTAGGTGGTGTTCGGTGAGAGCCCGCTCAGCGCCGCCGAGACGCTGACGTTCGCGCGTCCGCTTCCGGCATCGGTCGAAGCCGTGGTCGCTCCGTACTTCGTGCTGGTGCCGTACTCGAAGTAGTAGTGAGTGTCCTGTCCCCCGGGGTTCACGGTGCCGCTGACCGTCGCCGAGGTCGCGGTGACCCCGCTCGCCCCGCCCGTCGTCGCGGACGGCGAGCACCGCCGCCGCGGCGTGCGTTCCCAGCACTGCAAAAACAGCGCAAGCGCATCCGAGCGCGAGTCTGAGACGTCTTGCCCCTCGCACGACGAGAGGATTGATAGACGATCCGCGAGCCCGGTGCGCCACACCCCGGGCAGCGGCCGTCAGAGCCGCACGAGGTTCTCGACCTGCAGCCCCCGGGTGACCCCGCGCAGGTCGACGAACAGGGCGGTCCGGGTCGCGAGCTGCGCGTAGTCGATGCCGGGATGCGCGGTCACGAGCACGACCGCATCCGCCTCGGCCGCCGCCGGGTCGAGCGGGACGCTCGAGAGCCCGAGCTCTGGGAGCGCCGGGACGTACGGGTCGTGGTAGCGGAGCTCGGCTCCGCGCTCGGCGAGGACCTCCATGATCCGCAGGGCCGGCGATTCGCGGATGTCGCCGACTCCACCCTTGTAGCTCGCGCCGAGGACCAGGATCCGCGAGCCGCGGACGGGCTTGGAGACGTCGTTTAGCGCCTGCACGATCCGCTCGACGCAGTGGTAGGGCATCTGCTGGTTGATCTTCCCCGCGAGCTCGATGAACTCGGTCGGCATGTCGAATTCCCGCGCGCGCCAAGCGAGATAGAACGGGTCGACGGGCAGGCAGTGGCCGCCCATCCCCGGGCCGGGCTCGAACCGCATGAACCCGTACGGCTTGGTCGCGGCGGCGTCGACGACCTCCCAGATGTCGATCCCCATCCGCTCGGCGAGGATCGCGAGCTCGTTGACCAGCGCGATGTTGACCGAGCGGAAGATGTTCTCGAGCAGCTTCGTGAGCTCGGCGGCCTCCGGCGTCGAGACCAGCACGAGGTTGTCGCAGATCCGCCCGTACAGCTCGGCCGCCCGCTCGGTACACCGCTCGGTGATCCCGCCGATCACCTTCGGCGTGTTGCGCAGCGTGTAGTCGGTCCGGCCGGGATCGACTCGCTCGGGCGAGAACGCGACGTTGAAGTCGGCACCGACCCGCAGGTCCGACTGCTGTTCGAGGATCGGCACCAGCTGCTCGCGGGTCGTGCCCGGGTACGTGGTCGACTCGAGCACCACCAGCTGACCGCGCTGGAGCACCTGGCCGAGCGTCTCGGCGGCCGTGATCAACGCGCTCAGGTCGGGCTCGCGATTCGCGGTCAGCGGGGTTGGGACGCAGATCAGGATCGCGTCGGCCCGCGCCAGCGGCTGGTAGTGGGAGGTCGCCTCGATCCGCTCGAGCACCGCCTGCAGCGCGTCCGAGGGGACGTCCTCGATGTACGACTCGCCGGCGGCGATCGCGGCGACCTTGCGCGGATCGACGTCGACCGCGACGACGTCCTCGCCGGCGTTCGCGAACGCGACGGCAAGCGGGAGCCCGACGTAGCCAAGCCCGATCACTCCGATCGACATCGTCGGGTGAAGATAGCGGGCGCCGGGGCGGCGACTGCAAGGCAGCGACCCACTAGGATTTCAACCGGACCGTGCTAGGCGGGGTGCTAGCGGTGCCCTGTACCCGCAATCCGCTCTAGCGGGGCTGAATCCCCTCCCGAGGGGCACAGGCCCCGGGTCAGCGCCCCGGCTCGAGGCGTTGATGGTTCGGTCCCGTTGCGATGGGAGCCCGTGAACCAGGTCAGATCCGGAAGGAAGCAGCCTTAAGCGGTAACCCCCAGGCGCGACGGGAGCGCCGGATCGGAGCCTCGAGGCAGTGGCAGCGTCCCGGGTACCGGCCACGACGGAGGGTGCACGGTCCATCCTTTTCGTTCGGGTCGGTGCATGCACCGACCCGCCGGGCGGCGCATGCGCCGCCCGGGGCGGGGCCGCATGCGGCCCCGCCTTCCTCCGAACTAGACTCGATCTAAGTGTCCACCGGGCCCTCGCTCTACCGCCGCCACCGGCCCCGCACGTTCGCCGACGTGGTCGGCCAGGAGCCGGTCGTGCGCACGCTTCAGAACGCCGTCGAGCAGGAGAAGGTGCACCACGCCTACCTGTTCGTCGGGTCCCGCGGGACCGGCAAGACGAGCATGGCGAAGATCCTCGCGGCGTGCCTGAACTGCGAGCACGGGCCGACCGTGTCGCCGTGCGGCGAGTGCGAGTCGTGCGTCGCGATCGCGAACGCGACCTCGCTCGACGTGATCGAGATGGACGCCGCGTCGAACAACTCCGTCGACGACATCCGCGACCTGCGCGAGAAGGTCGCCTACGCGCCCGTCTCCGGGCGGCACAAGGTCTACATCCTCGACGAGGCGCACATGCTCTCCTCGCAGGCGTGGAACGCGTTCCTGAAGACGCTCGAGGAGCCGCCGCCGCGGACGATCTTCGTGCTCGCCACGACCGAGGCCCAGAAGGTGCTGCCGACGGTCGTCGACCGCTGCCACCGATTCGACTTCGCGAGGCCGTCGGTCGACCAGGTCGCGACCGTGCTCGAGCGGGTCGCCCAGTCCGAGCAGATCGAGGTCGACCGCGCCGCGCTCGCGCTCGTCGCCCGGCACGCGACCGGCAGCTTCCGCGACGCGCTCGGGACGCTCGAGCAGCTCGTGACCTACGCCGGCGACCGCGAGATCGAGACCGACGACGTGCTGGCGGTGCTCGGCGTGACCGACTCCGAGCAGCTGTTCGCGGCGCTCGACGCGGTGATCGCGCGGGATCCCGCAGGCGCCCTGCGGGCCGCCGCCGCGCTGTCTGACTCCGGACGCGACCCCGGCCAGGTGCTGCGCGACCTCGAGGTGCACGGCCGCGAGCTGCTCGCGGTTCAGGTGATCGGCGAGGTTCCCGCTGAGCTGCGGGTCACGCCCGAGCGCGACCGCCAGCTCGAGCAGCAGGCGTCGACGATGCACCGGACCGACGCGGTGCGGTTGCTCGATCTCGTCTCGCAGGCGCTCGACGCGACCGCGAACGGGGCGAACGCGCGGATCCAGCTGGAGCTGCTGCTGGTCAAGGCGGCCGCGCCTGAGTTGGATCCGTCGACGTCGGCGCTGTTGGCGAGAGTTGAGCGGCTCGAGGGGGCGTCTTCCGCGGCACAACTGCCCGAAAGTGCCGCGGATGACACCCCCTCGACCGCTCGTCGGGCCGCGGCGCCGGCCGCAAGCTCTTTGGCAGAGCAGCAGCCCGTGGCGTCTGTCGTAGCTGAAGCGCCGGGCCCCGTTGCGCTCGAGCTCGCTGAAGCAACCAGTTCCTGGCCGGCGGTCATTGACATGGTGCGAACCTCGAATCCGATGCTCGCGGGGGCGCTCGAGGCTTGCCGGCCGGTGGCGGTGGAGGATCGGGAGCTGACGCTCGCGTTTCCCGAGGGCGCGTCGTTTTTGAAGCGGAAGGCCGAGCAGGACGAGCATCGGCGGGTCGCGATCGATGCGGTCAAGTCGGTCACGGGCCAGCGGCTGGCGCTCAAGTTCGAGCTCCGGAAGCTCGACGCCGACGACGCCGCGAGCGGACCCGAGGTGCTCTCCGGCGACGAGCTCGTGCGACGCTTCATGGAGGAGTTCGACGCCGAGGAGATCTTCGACGACGAGTCCGAACGTGCCAACGGAAAAGAGGCTTAGATGCCCCAACCAAACATGCAGCAGCTGCTCGCGCAGGCTCAGAAGATGCAACAGGAGATGCTCGCCGCACAGGAGTCGCTCAAGGACGAGGTCGTCGAGGCCACGGCCGGCGGCGGCATGGTCACGGTCAAGGTGACCGGCGACCTGGTCATCAAGTCGATCGAGATCGACCCGGAGGCGGTCGACCCCGAGGACGTCGAGCTGCTCCAGGACATGGTGATGGCGGCGGTCAACGAGGCGCTCCGCTCGGCGCAGGAGCTGGCGTCGGCCAAGCTCGGCGGGATCGCGGGCGGGCTCGGGGGCCTCGGGCTACCCGGCCTCTGATCCGCGGCTGAGCACGGACGCGAGCACCGATGACGGTCTATGCCCCACCCGTCCAGCGGCTGATCACGGAGCTGTCGAAGCTCCCCGGCGTCGGCGGGCGCACGGCGCAGCGGCTCGCGTTCCACCTGCTGCGCTCGAGCGAGGAGGACGCGCTCGCGCTCGCGGATGCGATCCGCGAGGTCAAGGCGCGGATCGGCCTGTGCGAGACGTGCTTCAACCTCGCCGACGGCCCGATCTGCCGGATCTGCGAGGACGAACGGCGTGAGCCGGAGCTGATCTGCGTCGTCGAGGAACCCTCGGACGTGATCTCGATCGAGCGCACGCACGAGTTCCGGGGCCGCTACCACGTGCTCGGCGGGGCGCTGTCGCCGATCGACGGGGTCGACCCCGAGGACCTGAAGATCGCCGAGCTCTACACCCGGGTCGAGACCGGCCCGATCCGCGAGGTCGTGATCGCGACGAACCCGACGACGACCGGGGAGGCGACCGCGCTGCACATCGCGGAGGAGTTGCGCGAGCGCTCGCCCGAGGTCACGGTCACGAGGCTCGCGAGCGGCCTGCCCGTCGGCGCCGACCTCGAGTACGCCGACGAGCTGACGCTCGGCCGGGCGTTCGCGGGGCGCCGAGCCGTATAGCACTCCGGGGGTCGCCGGGCCGATGAGTTTGGGCCCAGCCACGCGTCTACAGTGACGAACCCAAAGGAGGTAGCGATGTCCGAGCACGAGATTGGAACCCGCGAGGAGTGGCAGGCGGCTCGCGACGAGCTCGCGCGGCTCGAGGCCGAGCACGCCGAGCTGGGCCAGCGGGTGACCGCCGCGCGCCGGGGCCTCCCCTGGGTCCCCGTTGAGAAGGAGTACGTGTTCGACACCGAGGACGGCTCGAGGACGCTCGCCGACCTGTTCGACGGCCGCTCGCAGCTGCTGGCCTACAACATCATGTTCGGCCCCGACTACGACCTCGGAGCGTGTCCGGGCTGCACGAACCTCGGCGACGAGCTCAGCGCACCGCGCGTACACCTGAGCCACCGCGACGTGAACCTGATCTGCTTCTCGCGCGCCCCGATCGAGCGTCTCCGCGCGTACAAGGAGCGGATGGGGTGGGAGTTCCCGTACGTATCCACCCACGGGACGGAGTTCCCCTTCGACTTCGGGCTCGCGCTGACTCCCGAACGCGCCCGGGAGATCCCGCCGCTCGTGGAGATGGTCGAGAACCCGCCCGGCTGGCTGGAGGAGTGGGGACGGCAGGTCGGCGCCAAGCTCGAGGACGGCCTCCGGGAGACCCCGGGCTTCATCGCGTTCGCCCG
This sequence comes from uncultured Solirubrobacterales bacterium, assembly GCA_963788565.1. Lineage (GTDB taxonomy): Bacteria > Actinomycetota > Thermoleophilia > Solirubrobacterales > Solirubrobacteraceae > Palsa-465. The sequence continues at coordinate 15,897 of CAWBHJ010000013.1, forward strand.
TGAGAATGGAACCGTCTACCACACCTACACGGTCACGGCGCCCGACCCGTTCGTAGCCCCGTACCACTCGTTCCTGATGGCGCGAACCCCCAAGCCGGGGTCGGCTGAGCCGCGCGCCTGGCGCAAGGACGAGTACCCGGACTGAGCGCCCTCGGGCGGCGTCAGCTCAGCGCCTGCTCCTCGATCTTGCCCTGGTCGCAGACCGGCGTCGGGGGGCGGATCGGCCCAGCCGCGGCGTCGGACCGGTGACACGTACTCTTGCACGAATGCCCGGAACCGTGGTGATGAAGTTTGGCGGTACGTCCGTCGCCGATGCCGAGCGGATCAAGCGCGCCGCGCGCCGGATCGTCGCCCAGCGCGAGAGCGGCAAGCGCGTCGTCGCCGTGCTGTCGGCTCGCGGCCAGACGACCGACGAGCTGATCGCGATGGCCGAGGAGGTCTCCCCGGATCCGGATCCCCGTGAGATGGACATGCTGCTCTCGACCGGCGAGCGGATCTCCTGCGCGCTGTGCGCGATGGCGATCAACGACCTCGGCCACCGGGCGATCTCCCTGACCGGGTCGCAGGCGGGGATCGTCACCGACACGTCGCATACGAAGGCGCGGATCGTCGACGTCCGGGCGAACCGGATCAGCGAGGCGCTCGACAACGACCTGATCGTGCTCGTCGCCGGGTTCCAGGGCGTCTCGACCAGCTACGACGTCACCACGCTCGGCCGCGGCGGCTCCGACACGACGGCGGTCGCGCTGGCCGCCGCGATCGACGCCGACGAGTGCGAGATCTACACCGACGTCGCCGGCGTGTTCACCGCGGACCCACGGCTGGTGCCCGACGCCCGCAAGCTCCCATTTGTGTCTTTCGAGGAGATGCTCGAGATGGCCGCCTCGGGCGCGAAGGTCCTCCAGCTGCGGTCGGTCGAATACGCGCGCACGCACGGGGTCCGGATGCACTGCAGAGCGAGTTTCGACGACGCCCCCGGTACCGTTGTGCTCGGAGAGAACGAGACGATGGAACACCCCCTCATCACCGCGGTCACCCATTCCACCGAGGAAGCTCGGATCACGCTGCTCGGCGTCCCCGACCGTCCCGGGGCGGCGGCAGCGATCTTCCGCGCGCTCGCCGACGCCAACTGCAATCTCGACACGATCATCCAGAACGAGCCGCTGGGGGACGGGCGCGACGCGGAGGTCTCGTTCACGCTGTCCGTCGACGACCTGCGCGCTGCCGAGCGCGCGCTCGAGCCGGTCTGCGAGGAGCTCGGGATCGCGCAGGTCGACACCGTTCCCGAGATCGGCAAGGTCTCGATCGTCGGCGCGGGCATGCGCTCGCACCCGGGCGTCGCCGCGCAGGTGTTCGAGGTGCTCGCGGAAAAGGACATCAACATCGAGATGATCTCCACCTCCCCGATCAAGATCTCATGCGTGATCCGCGCCGCGGACGTCCCCGAGGCGGTGCGCGCGCTGCACGGCGCGTTCGCGCTCGGCGCCTCCGACATCCAGCAGGAGCGCCCGCTCGGTCAGGAGGCCAGGTGAGGGTCGCGGTCGTCGGGGGGACCGGCGTCGTCGGGACCACGATGCTCCAGCTGCTGCGGGAGCGGTCGTTCCCTGCCGACGAGGTGGTGCCGTTCGCCTCGGCCCGGTCGGCCGGCCGGGTAATCGACGGGCTGTCCGTGCGCGTGCTGGACGAGAACGCGGACCTCCAGGGCTTCGACATCGCGCTGTTCTCCGCCGGGGCCGGCACCTCCCGCGAGTGGGCCCCCCGGTTCGTCGAGCGCGGCGCGACCGTGATCGACAACTCCTCGGCGTTCCGCCGCGACCCCGACGTGCCGCTGGTCGTCTCCGAGGTCAACCCGCACGCGCTCGAGCGTCACCGGGGACTGATCGCGAACCCGAACTGCACGACGATGGCGATGCTGGTCGCGCTCGCGCCGATCCACCGGGCGGCGGGGATCGAGCGGCTGGTGGTCTCGACCTATCAATCGGTGTCGGGCACCGGCAAGCAGGCGATCGACGAGCTCGACAACCAGGCGCACGCCAACCTGCACGGTATGGAGATGCCGGCGCCGGAGGTCTACCCGGAGCCGATCGCGTTCAACGTGATCGGCGCGGCCGGGTCATTCGCCGACGGCGACGATCACACCGACGAGGAGCGCAAGATGATGTTTGAGACGCGCAAGATCCTCGAGGACGAGTCGATCGGGGTCGCCGTCACGTGCGTTCGGGTCCCGGTCCGAGTGGGCCACTCGGTGTCGGTCAACCTGCAGACCCGCGTGCCGCTGTCGGCCGAAGACGCGCGCTCGCTGCTCCGGGACGCGCCCGGGTTGGCCGTGGAGGACGTCCCCACCCCGCTGCGATCCGCCGGCCACGACGAGGTGTTCGTGGGCCGGATCCGCCGGGACGACACCCACCCGCGGGCGCTGAGCATGTTCGTGGTCGGCGACAACCTCCGCAAGGGCGCCGCGACCAACGCGATCCAGATCGCGGAGCTGGTCGTCGAGCGGGGGCTCGTCGGGGCCGGCGCGGCCCGTTAGCGCCGAGCGATCAGCTCGCGCCGCGTCTTGACGCCCAGCTTCCGGTAGATCCGCCGCGCGTGCGAGCGGACCGTCTCGACGCCGACGTGCAGCTCGTTGGCGATCTCGGCGTTGGTCTTGCCGGTCTGGAGCAGCTCCATCACCTCGGCCTCGCGGGGGGTGAGCGTGTCCGGTCCGGGCTGCGAGGCGGGGGCCTCCTGGATCGAAGGGAGGACGTGCAGCCCGCGGGACGCGAGGTGGATCGCGTGAAGGACGTCGCGGGCCTCGCTCGCCTTCGACAGGCACGCGGTTGCGCCGAACGCGAGCATCTGGCGCGACTCGGCGGTGGTCGGCCGGTTCGCGAGCACGATCAGCCGGGTCTTCGGGAACCGGCGGTGGAGCTTGCGGAGGTCGGCGGCGTTCGCGAGCGAGCCGAAGTTGACGATCGCGACCTCGGGCTTCTCCCCGGCGAGCATCGCCGGGAGGTGCTCGTGGTCGACGCCGGCGGCGACGAGCTCGAGGCTTTCGTCCTCGTCGATCAGCGCTCGGAGGCCCCGAGCGATGATGTCCTCGAACTGGGCGACGGCTACGCGGACGGGTGCGCGAGTGACGATCATCGGAGTGCGGCGCCTCCCCTCACGCGGAGGATATCGGCATGTGTGGGGAAAGGGTGAAGCGGGTATCCCCCGTTTGAGGGGTCTGCCTTCACCCCAATTTCACCCGCGTGAGGGGACGACAGTCGGAAGGGATTCAGACAAGATTTCAGTGCATCGAGGGATGCGGGTCCCTCGAACAGACTTCCCGAACGGGACGACCACAGGGGTATGACAGGAGCGAGGCGGTGGCCTCGCTCTTTGTCATTAAGAGGCGGGCGGCTGAGGGGAGGTGGGCGGCGACTGAGGGGAGGTGGGCGGCGACTGAGGGCGCGGGGCCGCGTCGTCCTCGGGGGCAGGGATCTCCTGCTTGAGCCGGTCGCGCGCGGCCTCGAGCCGCTGCGATGCGTCGCGACGGGGATCCTCTTTCGGTTCTGCCGGAGCGGTCTTGGCTCGCGTGCGGTCGCCTCGGACGCTCGCCAGGAGCCGCCCGAGCAGACCGCCTGCCACGTCTCTACGCGGCGGCGACGACGGACGTCGACCAGTCGATCACCGACGTCGGGCGGACCACGTGCTTGTTCATCCCGAGCTCCTTCGGCGAGAGCCCGAGGGCGAGCCCGATCAGCTGCGGAAGATGCAGGACCGGCAGGCCCAGCTCCCGGCCGACGACCTTGGAGGCGATCGGCTGCTGGAGGTCGAGGTTCAGGTGGCAGAGCGGGCAGGGCACGACCAGGCAGTCGGCCTCGGCGTCGATCGCGTCGCCGAGGTGGCGGCCGGCCTGCTTGAGCGACGCTTCCTTGTTCATCGTGATGATCGGGAAGCCGCAGCACTTGTAGACGCCCGCGTAGTCGACGACGGTGCCGCCGAGCGCCTCGATCAGCTGCTGCATGTAGCGGTCGCGCGGGTGCTCTTCGTCGATCCCGAGCCGGTCGACCGGGCGGACGAGGTAGCAGCCGTAGAACGGGCCGACGCGCAGGTCGGTCAGCGGCCGCTTGACCCGTGAGCGCAGCTCATCGAGGCCGAAGTCCTCGACCAGCAGCCACAGGAAGTTCTTGTTGGTGATGCCCTTCTCGTACTTGAGTCCCTCGTCAAGAAGGTGTGTGTTGACGTGGTCGCGGTACTCGGTGTTGGCGTCCAAGCGCTCCTGGCATTCGGTCTGGGCGCCCTGGCAGGTCGAGCAGATGTTCATCATCAGCTCGCCGTCGGTCTGCTGGGCGAGCGCGAACGTGCGCGCGTTGAGCGTGTCGGCGAGCTCCTGGTTGTGCTCCTGGATCACGCCCGCGCCGCAGCACGCGGCGCGGTCGAGCTCGATCAGCTCGATGTCGAGCAGCGGCGCGACCTTGGCCATCGAGCCGTGGAGCTCGGGAGTGAACCCGCGGCTGACGCATCCCGGCCAGTAGGCGACCTTCATGACTGAGCCTCCTTGTCCACGATGTGATCGTCCGGCTCGTCGTCGTGCGGCGCGTGCGCGGGGACCTGCTCCTCGTCCTCGTATCCGGTGACGTACAGGTTCAGCTCGACGCGCGGCTCCTTGGCGTCGACCTCCTTGTAGATCTCCTGGACCTGCTTGAGGTCCTTCTTCGGGATCTTGTGGCCGAAGATCGCGAGCTTCGGCGAGATCTTGCCTCGCATCACGCCACCGAGCACGGCTGGCAGCGAGGACAGGAGCTCGGCCGCGGCGGCGGGATGGAACTTGCCGAACCACGAATCTCCGCCGTAGCTGCGGGGTAGCAGCTCGGCCTCGTGGAGCAGGCCGTAGTCCTCGACCAGCGTCACGAACGCGCGCTCGTGGCGGTTGCCGTTGTTGCGGTCGTTGATCTTGTAGTCGTCGCCGGCGCGGCGGCGCAGCCGCATGATCTGACTCATCGGGTCAACGCCCTTCGGGCACGCGTCGATGCAGCTGAAGCAGTGGGTGCAGTCGTAGATCCCGTGCTCGTCCTCGGCGAGGTCCTTGAGCCGCTCCTTCGGCTCGGCGTCGCGCGGGTCGCCGACGAACCGGTAGGCCTTGGCGAGCGCGGCCGGGCCGATGAACCCCGGATCGACCTCCATCGACAGGCAGTCCGACACGCACGCCCCGCACTGGATGCAGGCCATCGTCTGCGTGACGTCGACCATGTTCTCGTGGGGGACGATGTACTCGCGCTCGGGGACCGGCTCCTTGTTGATCAGCCACGGCGTGACCCGCTGGATCTTCTTCCAGTGGACCTCGTCCATGTCGACGATCAGGTCCCGGATCACCGGGATGTTCCCCATCGGCTCGACCGCGATCACGTTGTTTGCGAGCTCGCCGTCGGTATCGGCGTCGCCGTCGGCGTCGGGCTCCGGGTTCCACCCCCGACCCCGTGGGCGCGCTCGGCGGCCTCGCCGAGGTGCGTGTTGCACGCCAGTCCCGGCTTGCCGTTCATCCGCACGCCGCACGAGCCGCAGATCGCCTGCTGGCACGAGCAGCGGATCCCGATCGATCCGTCGGTGTCGTCCTTGACCTTGAGGATCGCGTCGAGCACCGACTGCTTCGGACCCATCTCGACGGTGTGGTCCTCCCAGTACGCCGCGTCGCCCGACTGCGGGTTGTAGCGGCGGATTCTCAGCGTGTATTCAGGCATCGTGGACCTCCATCCTCAGTAGGTCCTCTCCTCGGGTTGCCAGCGCGTGATCGTCACCGGCGAGTAGCTCACCCGCGGCAGCTCGTTGCCGTTCGCCGTGATGTCGATGTGCTTCAGCCATTGCTCGTCGTTGCGCTCGGGGAAGTCGAGCCGGAACTGCGCCCCGCGCGACTCCTTACGCTCCTGGGCGGCGATCACGATCGTCTCGGCCACGTCGAGCATGTATCCGAGCTCGATCGCGGCGATCACGTCCTGGTTGAACACCGTCCCGCGGTCGTCGATCACCGCCTCGGCGGCCTGCTGCTTGAGCCGCTGGACGATCTCGAGCGCCTTCTCCAGGCCCTCGGCGTCACGGAACACGGCGACGTACTCGTTCATCGCCGCGCCGAGCTCCTTCTTGATCGCGCTGATCCGAGGACCGCCGGGCTCGCGGCCCAGGATCGCGTCGATGCTCTGCTCGGTCTCGGCCACCCGCGAGATCGGGGAAGCTGGCATCGCCATCTGGAGCGCGCGCTTGGCCGCGTGCTCGCCGGAGCGGCGGCCGAAGATCAGCGTGTCGAGCAGGCTGTTCGCGCCCAGGCGGTTGCCGCCGTGCACCGACACGCACGCGACCTCGCCGGCCGCGTACAGGCCCGGGATCGTCGTCTGTCCGTCGACGTCGGTCTTGACCCCGCCCATGATGTAGTGCATCCCGGGCTTGATGTGGATCGGCTCTCTCGTTATATCCACCCCGGCGAAGTCCTTGCCGATGTTGACGATCTCCCTCAGCGCCTCGAGCGTCCGGCGGCGGGGGACCTTGGTGATGTCGAGCGCGACGGTTCCGTCGGGGAAGCCTCGGCCTTCGTTGATCTCGGTCTGCTCGGCTCTCGACACCACGTCCCGCGAGGCCAGATCGAGCTTGTTGGGCGCGTAGCGCTCCATGAACCGTTCGCCCTCGGCGTTCAGCAGCCACGCGCCCTCGCCGCGGGCACCCTCGGTGATCAGCAGCCCGTTGCCCGCGAGCGTCGTCGGGTGGTACTGGACCATCTCCATGTCCATCAGCCGGGCGCCGATCCGATACGCCTGGGCGATCCCGTCGCCGGTCACGATCAGCCCGTTGGTGGTCGGCTCGTAGAGCTGGCCGGCGCCACCCGAGGCGAGGATCGTGGCCTTCGCGTTGAACAGCTCGAGCCGGCCGTCGCGGAGGTTGCGGCAGATCGCGCCGACGCATCGCCCCTCGTCGTCCTGGAGCAGGTCGGTCGTGAACCACTCCTCGAACCGGTCGACCGTCTCGTGGTGCTTCATCAGCTGCTCGTAGAGCACGTGCAGGATCGCGTGGCCGGTGATGTCGGCGACGTAGTAGGTGCGCGCCGCCGAGGCGCCGCCGAACGCGCGGGTGCCCAGGTGCCCGGTCTCGTCGCGGTGGAACGTGACCCCGGCGTGCTCGAGCCACAGGATCTCGTTCGGCGCCTCCCGGGTCATGATCTCGATCGCGTCCTGGTCGCCAAGGTAGTCCGAGCCCTTGACCGTGTCGAACGCGTGCGACTCCCAGCTGTCCTCGGGGTTGAGCGCCGCGTTGATGCCGCCGGCGGCGGCGACGCTGTGGGAACGAACGGGGTGGACCTTGGAAACGATCGCGACCGACGCGCCCTCCTCGGCCGCCGCCAGCGCAGCCCGTTGTCCGGCGAGGCCGGCGCCGATGATCAGCACGTCGTGGGAGGGCACTTCTCTCGATTGTATTTTTTCGCGGGCGGGTGCGCGGCCAGGGGGTTTCTTGCGGTGCTCTTGGCCGGCGTCAGGGCGGCCGCTTGTGAGCGCGTGTTCGTTGGGCGTTCGCGTTGCGAAGTTCGTGCTCGGGGGTGCTGTGCGCAACGAAAACGCCCGCCACGGGCGTTCCCGTTGCGCTCGTGCCCACGCCGGGGGCCGAACGCAACGTTCGTGCCCTTCGCCGAGGGTGCGCGGTTGTCGTGTTTGCCGGGCAGCGCGCGGTTTACGCTCGGACCGTGGACGCATCCGCGATCGTGCGGCTATCCCTGTTCCCGCGGACGGAGTACCGGCCGCCGCCGTCGCCCGCCGAGGACGCGTTCCCCGAGGTCACCGCATGGCGGACACCCTCCGCACCTTTGCCGCTGTGGCAGGAGGCTGGGTTCGTGGCCGTCGACGCGGTGGTGATCGCCATCGGCTCGCGCGTTCGAGGCCGGCTGGCGATCCTGACGGGGCTGGGCGCGGCTGCAGTGTTCGGGCGCGTGTACTACCCGCTTCGGGAGAGGCTCGAGAGACGTCGGGCGCAGGAATTCGGCCTGACGCTCGAGAACACGCCAATGGGATCCCCGACGGGGTGCCTCAACACGTTGCCTTGGCTCGCGATCTGGAGTCTCTCCCTGCGCCTGCGCGGCATCGAGTTCGCCCGACCCTCCTGGCCAGAGGAGCTCGCGGTCCGGCTCGTCTCGGAGTGGTACCGCCGGCGATCGTGGAATCGGGCGATGGCGGAGATCCGTGCCCGCGCCCCAGCCCGACCCTAAGCCCGGCCGCCCCCGAACGCTGACTGCAACGCCCGGCGTACCCGATCGACCGTGACGACGCCCCGCAGGACCCCCTCGCGGTCGACGGCCAGGACCGCGCCGAGCTTTCCGAAGGACTCCGAGGAGAGGACCTCGGTGATCGGGCGGCTCTCGTCGATCTGCCAGCCGACGGCGTTCTCGGAGTCGACGAAGGCCCCGACGGTGAGCCAGTTCTCGCCGCCGTCGACGGCCGTCTGGAGCCTGGCGCGCCGGGCGATCCCGAGCAGGTGGCCGGAATCGTCGATCACCGGGAACCAGTCCCAGCCGTAGCGGACGAAGTACTCGTCGAGCGCCTGGCTGACGGGTGTCTCGGCCGGGATCGCGACGGGCTGGGGGTCCATCACGTCGCTGACGGTCACGCCCTCGATCTGCTCGTTGAACGCGGTCTGGACGAGCGCGGCGCGCGCCGACTGGTAGAGCAGGAAGGACAGCGCGACGAGCCACAGGCCGCTGAAGCTCTTGTAGGAGAGCAGCAGCCACAGCCCGACGCCGGCGAGGATCAGCGCGAACGCCTGGCCCATCTTCGCGGCGACCCGGGTGCCGCGGACCTTGTCGCCGGAGACCCGCCACACGATCGAGCGGGCGATCCGGCCGCCGTCGAGCGGGAACGCCGGCACGAGGTTGAAGACGAGCAGCAGCACGTTCATGAACAGCAGCCAGCTGAGCGCCAACAGGACCGGCGTTATCTGCACGGTCCCGTCGAGCTTGGCCGCGTGCACGAGCCGGTCCGGGCCGACGATCGCGAGGTCGACGCCGAGGCAGACGAGCACGAACAGCGCGGTCGCAGCCGGGCCGGCCGCGGCGATCTTGAAGTCCTCGCCAGGCGTCGCGGCATCGCGGCTCATCTGGGTGAGCCCGCCGAACAGGAACAGGTCGATCCGCTCGACCTCGATCCCCTGGCGCCGTGCGACGAGCGCATGGCCGAGCTCATGGATGATCAGCGACCCGAACAGCACCAGCACCGTCAGGACCGTCGTCAGGTAGGCGACGCCGTCGGAACTGTGCAGCGCTGCCCGGAAGCTGGGGGAGAGCCAGAAGATCGTCAGGAACAGGATCAGGAACCAGCTGGCATCCACGCCGATCCTGATCCCGAAGAGATCCATCAGCTTGATCGATCCGCCGCGGCGCAACATGCTGCAATGGTCGCATAGCGGGCGCGCCGGCCCGCGGTTCTTCAAGCTTTAGCTAAGGAGTGAGCATGACCGGTTCAATCGAACTACTGCGGGAGCGGACGGGCGAGCTTTCGGACCTGGCCCGTGCGAGCGGTCTGCTCGACTGGGATCAGCAGACGATGATGCCTCCACAGGGCGCCGCGGGCCGTGCCGAGGGGCGAGCGACGGTCGAGCGGATCCGTCACGAGCTGTTCATTTCGCCCGAGACGGGCTCGCTGCTCGAGGAGGCCGAGGCGGCGCTCAACGGGGCCGATCCCGACTCCGACGAGGCGAGGCTGATCGCGATCACGAAACGGCAGCGCGGCAAGGCGGTCCGGGTGCCGACCGAGCTGGCCTCGGAGATCGCCCGGGCGGCCTCGCTCGGCCAGGAGGCGTGGATCAAGGCCCGCGCCGAGTCGGACTTCGCGTCGTTCGTGCCGTACCTCGAGCACAACTTCGAGCTGGCGCGCCGCTACGTCGACTGCTTCGACGGCTACGAGCACCCCTACGACGTCCTACTCGAAGAGTTCGAGCCGGACATCAAGACCGCGCAGGTCGCGGCTCTGTTCGAGCAGCTGAAGGCCGAGCTGCGTCCGATGGTCGCCACGCTGGCCGAGCACGCGGACGCCGTCGATCAGTCGGTGATCCAGGGCACGTTCCCGGTCGACCGTCAGCGCCGGCTCGTGTCGGAGATCGTGCGGACGATGGGTTACGACCCGGCGGGGTGGCGGATGGACGACGCCGTGCACCCGTTCGCGACCTCGTTCGGCAACCGCGACGTCCGGATCACGACCCGCTGGGACGAGAAGAACCTCGTCTCCGCGCTGTACGCGGCGATGCACGAGTGTGGTCACGGGCTGTACGAGGCCGGGATCGCCGACTCGCTCCAGCGCACCCCGCTCGGCCACATCGAGTCGCTCAGCCTGCACGAGTCGCAGAGCCGGATGTGGGAGAACATGGTCGGTCGGGGGCGGCCGTTCTGCGGGGTGCTCGCGCCGCGGATCGCGGAGCTGTTTTCGGACGTCGTCCCGAACCTCGAGGCAGACGCGTTCTACAGGGCCGTCAACCGCGTGTCGCCGTCGTTCATCCGAGTCGAGGCCGACGAGGCGACGTACGGGCTGCACGTGATCCTGAGGTTCGAGCTCGAGCAGGAGCTGATCTCTGGGACGCTGGCGATCAAGGACCTGCCCGAGGCGTGGAACGCGCGCTTCAAGGAGTACCTCGGCTTGGACGTCACCGATGACGCGCTCGGCGTGCTCCAGGACGTCCACTGGTCGTTCGGCGCGATCGGCTACTTCCCGACGTACGCGCTCGGGAACCTGGTCGCCGGGCAGCTCTGGGATCGGGCGCAGAGCGACATCCCAGAACTCGACGACAAGCTCGCGGCGGGCGAGCTCGGCGATCTGCGCGAGTGGCTGCGCGAGCACATCCACCGACACGGCTCGAAGTTTTCAACGAACGAGCTGCTCGAGCGCGTCGTCGGTGCGCCGATCGCGGTCGGTCCGTTCGTCGCGTACCTGAAGCAGAAGCTGTCGGACGTCTACGGCGTCGCGCTGTAGAGCGACTCGAGCGCGGCGTTGAACGTGTCGCTCGGGCGCATCGAGGCCGCGATCCGCTCGGGGTCCGGCAGGTAATAGCCGCCGAGCTCGACGGGCGAGCCCTGGACGGCATTCAGCTCGTCGACGATCCGCTGCTCGTCCGATGCCAGCCGTGCCGCCAGCGGCTCGAACCGCTCCGCCAGCTCCGCGTCCTCGCTCTGGCCGGCGAGCTCCTGGGCCCAGTACAGCGCCAGGTAGAAGTGGCTCCCGCGGTTGTCGAGCTCGCCGGTCTTACGCGAGGGCGAGCGGTCCTGTTCGAGCACGCGGCCGATCGCGCGGTCGAGCGTCTGGGCCAGCACCCGCGCCCGTGGATTGGACTCGTGGTCGGCGAGCAGCTCGAACGACGGGCCGAGCGCCAGGAATTCCCCGAGCGAATCCCACCGCAAATGGTTCTCCTCGAGGAACTGCTGCACGTGCTTCGGCGCGGAGCCGCCGGCGCCGGTCTCGAACAGCCCTCCGCCCGCGAGCAGCGGGACGATCGACTGCATCTTGCCGCTCGTGCCGAGCTCGAGGATCGGGAACAGGTCGGTCAAGTAATCGCGGAGCACGTTGCCGGTGACGGAGATCGTGTTCTCGCCGGCCCGTGCGCGCTCGAGCGTGAACCGCGCGGCGTCGGCCACGTCGAGGACCTCGATCTGCAGACCGTCGGTGTCGAGCGAATCGAGCGCCGGGCGGACCTTCTCGAGCAGCTGCGCGTCGTGGGCGCGGGTCTCGTCGAGCCAGAACACCGCCGGCCACCCGGTGTCCGTCGCGCGCGCGACCGCGAGACGAACCCAGTCCTGAATCGCGACGTCCTTGGTCTGACACATCCGCCAGATGTCGCCGGCCTCGACGTCGTGTTCGAGCAGGGCGTTGCCGTTTCCGTCGACGACCCGCACCATCCCGGGGGAGGAGACCTCGAAGGTCTTGTCGTGCGAGCCGTACTCCTCGGCCGCCTGCGCCATCAGCCCGACGTTGGGCGTCGTCCCCATCGTCGCGGGATCGAACGCGCCGTGCTCGCGGCAGTCGTCGACGGTCGCCGCGTACAGCGGCGCGTAGGAGTGATCGGGGATCACGAACTTGGTGTCCTCGAGCTCGCCCTCCGGATTCCACATCTGGCCCGACGAGCGAATCGCGGCGGGCATCGACGCATCGATGATCACGTCGCTCGGGACGTGCAGGTTGGTGATCCCGCGATCGGAGTTGACCATCGCAAGCGCAGGGCGGTCCTCGCGCCACGGAATCTCGGTCCCCGCAGGCAGGGCCCCGAGCCCGTCATTCGGGTTCCAGCCCGGGACGTCGAGGTCCGGGAAGAACGCTCGCACCGCGTGACCGAAGATGATCGGATCGGAGACGCGCATCATCGTCGCCTTGAGGTGAACGGAGAACAGCAGGCCCTGGTCCCGCGCCTCGGCGATCTGCTCGGCGAGGAACGCGTCGAGCGCCGCGCGGCGCATCACGGCCGCGTCGAGCACCTCGCCGGCGAGCACCGGGAACGACCCCTTCAGGACCGTGATCGATCCGTCTGTACCCACGTGCTCGATCCGCACCTCACCGTCGGCCTCCACCGTCACCGACCGCTCGGTCGAGCGGAAGTCGCCGTCGCTCATCGTCGAGACGTGCGAGCGCGACTCCGCTGACCACGCTCCCATCGCTTGGGGGTGCCGTTGGGCGTACCGCTTGACGGCGAGCGACGCGCGGCGGTCCGAGTTGCCCTGCCGCAGGACCGGGTTGACCGCGCTTCCCTTGACCTTGTCGTAGCGGGCGCGGACATCGCGCTGCTCGTCATCAGACGGGTCCTCCGGGTAATCGGGCAGCGGGTAGCCCTGTTGCTGTAGCTCCGCGATCGCTGCCTTCAGCTGCGGCACCGAGGCGCTGATGTTCGGCAGCTTGATGATGTTGGCGTCCGGCGTGTCGACGAGCTCGCCGAGCTCGGCCAGGGCGTCTGGGCTGCGCTGGCTCTCGTCGAGCCCGTCCGGGAATTGGGCGAGGATCCGGCCGGCGAGCGAGATGTCCCGAAGCTCGACCTCGATGCCGGCCGCGCCCGCATACGCGCGGAGGATCGGCAGTAACGAGGCCGTCGCGAGCGCGGGCGCCTCGTCGGTGTGCGTGTACACGATTCGCATCGGTCCTGGACCCTAGCGGCCGGGCGCGTGCGGAAAACCGCCGATCCCAGCGCGGGTATACATTCGGGCGCTCCATACGACTCAGGAGATGAGCAATTGAGTGATACGCCTGTACGTGTAGCCGTCACGGGCGCGGCCGGGCAGATCGGATACGCGCTGCTGTTCCGCATCGCAAGCGGTCAGCTGCTCGGTCCGGACACGCCGGTTCACCTGTCGCTGCTCGAGATTCCCGCCGCGGTCAAGGCGGCGGAGGGAACCGCGATGGAGCTCGACGACTCCGCGTTCCCGCTGCTCGAGGGCGTCGAGATCTACGACGACCCGAACAAGGCGTTCGACGGAGTGAACGTGGCGCTGCTGGTCGGGGCACGGCCACGCACCAAGGGGATGGAGCGCGGCGACCTGCTCGAGGCCAACGGCGGGATCTTCAAGCCGCAGGGCAACGCGCTGAACGAGCATGCCGCGGACGACGTCAAGATCCTGGTCGTCGGGAACCCGGCGAACACGAACGCCCTGATCACGATGTCGAACGCGCCCGACATTCCGTCGGAGCGATTCACGGCGATGATGCGGCTGGATCACAACCGCGCGATCGCGCAGCTCGCCGCCAAGACCGGTGCTGCAGTCAGCGACATCAAGAAGATGACGATCTGGGGCAACCACTCGGCGACCCAGTACCCCCACATCTTTGCCGCGGAGGTGAAGGGTCAGAACGCCGGCGAGGTCGTGGGCGACCAGGACTGGCTGGAGAACGACTTCATCCCGACCGTGCAGAAGCGCGGCGCGGCGATCATCGAGGCCCGCGGCGCATCGAGCGCAGCGTCGGCGGCGAACGCCGCGATCGACCACGTGCACGACTGGGTGCTCGGCACGCCCGAGGGCGACTGGGTGTCGATGGCGATCCCGTCCGACGGCTCCTACGGAGTGGACGAGGGAATCATCTCCGGCTTCCCGGTCACTACCAAGAACGGCAGCATCGAAATCGTGCAGGGCCTTGAGCTCAACGATTTCGCACGGTCACGGATTGACATAACCGTGAACGAGCTGAAGGAAGAACGCGAAGCGGTAAAGCAGCTCGGTTTGGTCTAGCGGCTTAACCGAAGACCGCGGTGCTGTTTACGGTCATAGGTCAACCGTAAACAAGGTGAGCAACACGCTTAGGCCGAATTGAGGGTCGGGATGCCGCCTCCTGTCTACTCGCGTGCGGTAGACAGGAGGCGGCGTCCCGTACTCTCCTACGAGCCTGGGTGCCAGCCCTGACCGTCCTTACGCACCTGGCCCTCTGACGCGAGCCGAGGCAGCACCCGGTAGAGGTAATTGGGCTCGATGCCCATCGACGAGGCGATCTCCGGAATCGTGATCCCGGGCTTGTCGTTGACGAGCTGCAGCGCCTGGTTTGCGCGGGTGTTGCCGCCACGACGGCCGCGCGTGCGGCGGGTCCTGCGGCCGTTGGACGCGGTCCGGCGGGCGCGAGTGCGGGTGCGAGTGCTCCCCGACCCCGGCGGCCGTCCGGGCCCGCGACGGGTGCCGACGAGCGCTGCCCTAGCGGCCTCGAGCCGCTCCATCTCCTGCTTCAGCTCAGACAGCCGAGCATCGATGTCCTTCACGGTGTTGTCTACAAAGTCTGCCAAGTGAACTCCTCGATCCTTGGTGGAACTGGACACCCCACTCTCGGACAACACCATACAACGGAATTTCTGTGTGTTCGGTCAATCCTGCTCGAGGAGCCGTTTCAACCGTTCGAGTGAAGTGCGTGCCTCGCGCTCGGATGCGGCCCCGACGATCACCCGGCTGGCGACGATTCCGAGCCGGCCTCCCGGCGGGGTGAACTCGTTCGTGTATTCGAACTCGGTTGCCTGCTCACCCTTCGGTGAAAGGTCGTAAGAAATCCGGGCACGCGAGTGTGCAGGACCGCGTCCTTCCCACACGGCGCGGTTAGGACGGTCGAGGTCGACGAGCGTCCAATGGACCCTGAACGAGACGCCCCGCAGGTGCAGCAGCTGATCCATCGTCGAACCCTTGCGCAGCTCTTTATCGGAGACGTCACGGACGGCGCGGTGGATCGTCACCCAGTCTTTCAACCGTGAGGGATCCATCACCGTCTCCCACACCCGCTCGATGGGTGCCTCGATCTCGATTTGCTGTTTGACGCCGCTCATCGTCAGCGAGGGAAGACCCTAACGGGCGGCCAGCGGCTCCGCCGCCTCCCACTGCGCGAGCGCGTGTTCGATCGCGGCGTCGAGCGAGTGGAGCCGAACACTGAGCTGTTCCGCCGCGCCCACGCCCGCGGGGAGCAGGTCGTACTGGAGACTCTCCATCAGCGGACCGATCAGCTCGTGATCCTCGCCCGCGATGATCGCGGCGATCCGGCTCGCGATCGGCGTCAGCGTCAGGTTGAGCGGAAGCGTGATCCGGCCGACGAGCATGTGCTCGCGGATCTTGTCGATCAACTCCGCGTAGGTGACGAGCTCGGGCCCCGATGCGTCGAGCGACTGCCCGCAGGCGCCGTCCTCGACTGCGGCCCGGGCGAGCAGCTCGATGATGTCGCGCTCGTCGATCGGGCTCGTCTTCCGGTTCCCCCAGGCGGGCACCGGAAGCACCGGCATCCGCTCGAGCAGCCGGACCAGGAACCGGAACGACCGCGAGCCGGCGCCGATCACGATCGACGCCCTCAGCGCGACCGAGCACGGACTCGCGTCGAGCAGGACACGCTCGACCTCGAGTCGGCTGGCCAGGTGCGGCGAGCTCACCGAGCCGGCCGGGACGGGGCCGCCTAGGTAGACAACCCGATCGACCCCGGTCGCCCGCGCCGCCCGCGCGAAGTTCTCCGCGGCAGCGTGCTCGCGTGCGGTGAACGGCCCGTCGCCGGATGGCTCCATCGAGTGGATCAGGAAGTAGGCGACGTCGACGCCGTCCAGAGCCTCCTCGAGGCCATCGCCGGTGACCGCGTCGCCGGCGAGAATCGGGATTCCTCGCGCGCCCGCGCGCGCGTGGCGGCTGAGTCCGCGGACCGTGTGACCGTCGGAGACCAGGCGCGGCGCCAACCGCGAGCCGATGTAGCCGGTGATCCCGGTGACGAGGATGTTCATCGGCTCGTGCCGACCCAGGGCGCCGGGCAGATGAGGCTGCGGTCGATGTCGCGCGCGTTGCGTGCTCCCGACAGCGCGAGCGCCGAGTCGAACTCTGCGAGCAGGATCTCGATCACCCGCTGGGCGCCCGCCGAGCCGCCGACCGCGAGGCCCCAGAGCGCCGGGCGTCCGACCATCACCGCGCGCGCCCCGAGCGCCAGCGCCTTCAGCACGTCGGTCCCGCGCCGGATGCCGCCGTCGACCATCAGCTCGAGCCGGTCGCCGACCGCGTCGACGATCGGGGGCAGTGCGTCGGCGCCGGACAGGACCGTGTCGAGCTGCCGGCCGCCATGGTTGGAGACGACCACTCCGCGCGCGCCGTGGTCGGCGGCGAGCACGGCGTCCTCGGGCGTGAGCACGCCCTTGAGGATCACCGGCAGCGGGCTCTCGGAGGCGAACCGCTCGATGTCGCGCCACGAGAGGTCGGGATCGATCAGCGCCGTGAACTGCTTTGGAGTCAGTGGTCCGCTTGCGCCGGCCGCGGCGGCGCTGGCCACGAGCTCGGCGGGCGCCGCCAGGTGTCCGGAGCGCAGGTCCCGCTCGCGCACCCCCGAGATGGGAAGGTCGACGGTGACAACCAGCGCCTCGTACCCGTTGTCGGCCGCGCGTGCCACCAGCTCGCGGGACACGCCGCGATCGGCGAACACGTAGAGCTGGAACCAGCGCGGCGCGTCCGGAACCGCCTCGGCGAGCTGCGGCGCGCTCGTCGTGCCGAGCGTCGATAGGCACATCACCGCCCCGGTCGCCGCCGCTGCCCGGGCCATTCCGATCTCGCCGTCGGGGTCAGCCATCCGCTGGTACGCCATCGGCGCGATGATCAGCGGGTGGGGGCGGCGGACGCCGAGCAGGCCGATCCTCGGATCACGCTCGCCGACTCCGACGAGCACTCGCGGCCGGATCGCGAGACGCGCCCACGCGGCGACGTTGTCGCGGAGCGTGATCTCGTCGCCGGCGCCGCCGACGACGTAGGCGTGGGCACCGGGCACCATCAACGCTTCCGCCTCGCGCTCGTAGTCGGCGAGCGAGATCAACGTTTGGCTTTCGTCGAGTGCCATCTCCCCAAAGCTACGGAAAATGCGGGAGCTTCAGCTGCCCTCGCCGGAAATGCCCGCAACTACCAGCTAATCCGTATTTCGCGAAGTTGTTGCGTTTTCCGGAAATCGAGATTGCAAACATGGCGTGAAGTCCGCTTTGATGATCAGCGTGCTCGTTGGGCGCCAGGCGCCTCTCGGGCGGGGTAGGAATCGGGTCAAAATTCGAGGGGTTGAGGTACGGAATGGCCACTGGTCGCCCGGGATCGGGCAAAGCACGCTGCGAGGATTGCTTCTTCCGCCAGAACCATCTGTGCGCGATCTCGGAGACCGGTCCGTGCCCCACGTTCCGCCCGGCCCACCCCGATGGGCTCCGGCCCCCGAGTCAGCTTCGGTTCGTGTTCCGCCAGGAGCGCCGGCTGCAGGTGGCGTGGGCGTTCCCTTCGGCGAACGAGCAGGTCGCGCGCCACGCCTTATAGTTCCGGCGCATGTACTGGCCGCTCATCGGAGGCTTCATCGCGGTCTTCCTGATCACGATCCTGATCGGGTGGATCATGGGCAATCGGCGCGGCGACGCCGAGAACGACCGCGGCGGTCACTGAACGGCGTCGGGCTCGCCCGGCCGCAGGCGCGCGACGCGCTCCGCGTGACGGGCGATCCACTCGGCCCCCGGGGTGTCGGTCACCCCGTGCGCGATCACAGAGCACAGCACCGTCAGCGCGGCGATGTTGAAGATCCGGATCCCGGATGTGACTCGCGTCTCGAGCACGAGCAGCGAGAAAGTCATCGTCGAGACGCCCTTCGGCCCGAACCAGGCCATGAACGCCCGGCTCACGAAATCCGTGGCCGTTCCTAACAGCGCGGTGAACACCCCGAGCGGACGCGCGACGAGCAGCGTGATCGCGACGATCCCGACCGCCGCCCAGCCGTCGAAGAACAGCCCGTGCAGCGTCAGCAGCGAGCCGAACACGACGAACACCGCGATCTTGACGATCTCAACCAGGTCGGCCGCCTGCTGCTGGAAGTAGCTGCGGATGTCCGGGCGCCTGATCCCGAGCACGATCGCGGCCACGTACACAGCGATCAGGCCGTTCCCGTGCGGCGGGAGCTCGGTGACGCCGTAGATCGCGAACGCCGATCCGAGCGCGTACAGCGACTTCTGGTAGCCGGGGATTCCCCGGTCGAGACGCTGCCTCGCGCGGGAGCAGCCACGCGGCGACCGCACCGAGCACGAGACCCGTCGCGAATCCGACGAGCACGTTCTGGAGCACGAACTTCCACCAGACGAAGTGGGCGGCGTTGGCGCTGATCGCCGTCGCGAGCGCGAGCACCGCCGGCAACGCGAGACCGTCGTTCAGCCCCGACTCGAGGTTTAGCGAGTGGCGGATCAGCCGCGGGACCCGGGGGTTCGTGACGACGGCCGACGACAGGACCGGGTCGGTGGGGGAGAGCAGCGCGCCGAGCAGGAAGGATTCGGTCCAGCCCAGGTTGGTGAGGAGGTGCGCTCCCACGGCCACCACGACCGCCGTGATCGGCATCGCGAGCACGAGCTTTCGCAGTGGCAGGTGCCACTGACTCTGGAGCATCTCGGCGTCCACCTCGAGGCCGTCACGGAACAGGATCACGACCAGTGCGACGATCGCGAGATCTCCGACGAACTCGGTGCGGGCCCCGAAGTGCAGCACGTCGAGCCCGCCATGGCCTAGCGCGAGGCCAACCAGCGTGAACAGCGCGGTTACGGACAGGAAGCTGCGCCGCGCGATCCCCGACAGAAGCGCCCCCACCACCAGCAACAGCCCGAACACGAGCAGCACGACCTGTAACTGATGGGTGGACACAGGCTCCCAAGCTACAGTTCGCTCAAAGAGAGAGGAGCGGCGTGCAGGTCACCGTGCTCGGCAAGTCCCCCTCCTGGCAGGACGCGGGTGGGGCGTGCAGTGGTTATCTCGTCCAGGAGGGCGATTACTCGCTGCTGCTCGACGCGGGCAACGGGGTGTTCTCCAAGCTTCGGGACCACGTCGACTACGTGGACGTCGACGCGGTGCTCGTCAGCCACCTGCACGCCGACCACTTCCTCGACCTTGTGCCGTTCAGCTACGCGCTCACGTACGCGCCGCGCCAGCAGCCGGTGCCCGTGGCGGGCTGGCCCGGGACCGACGCGCCCGCGCGGCCGAGGCTGTACGCGCCGACCGGGGCGACCGAGATGTTCCGGCAGATCGCGGGATGCTGGGGAAACGACCGGCTGGTCGAGGGGGCGTTCGCGCTCGAGGAGTACAAGCCGTGGGACGAGTTCGAGGCGGGCCCGTTCCAGGTCAGGTTCTGCGAGGTGCCGCACTACACCGAGACATTTGCGATCGAGTTGGTCTCCGACGCCGGCGCGCGACTCACGTACGGCGCCGACTGCAGCCCCAACGACGAGCTCGTGAAGTTCGCGCAGGACACCGACCTGCTGCTGATCGAGGCGACGTTGCCGCGGCCCGAGCGGACCGGCGAACGCGGCCACCTGACCCCCTCAGAGGCCGGCGATCACGGCCGCCGGGCCGGCGCCAGACGGCTCGTGATCACGCATTTTTCGGACGAGCTCGACCCCGAATGGGCTCGCGCACAGGCCGCCGAGGCGTTCGGCGGCGACGTCGAGCTGGCCGCCGAGGGCGCGGTCTACGAGCTCTGAGGACCTGTAAAAACAGTGGGCCGAGCGGCCCGATTTGCGTATGCTGCCCGGTACGAGCCCCAGCGCACTAGGAGAAACATGGCTAGACGTAAGAAGTCCTCGCTGCCGATGAACGCACAGGAAGTCGCGAACATCGCAAGGAGCAATCCCTACATCCAGCAGATCCTGAACGACGCGAAGCTGCGGAAGAGCGTTCAGACCGCCGTAACCTCGTACAAGAAGGCCTACGGCCGCGTCTCCAACGGCAAGGTGAGCCCGCAGAAGCTGCTGGAGGACAAGAAGCTTCACGCCGAGGTGGCACGCGGCCTCGGTGCCTCACGCGACGCCGCGATCATCGTCGTCAGCGTGTCGCGCAAGCCCCGGCGGGGCCGCAAGCGCACGCGCAAGGTGATGATCGTCGTGATCGGTGGCGGCGTGGCCCTGGCCGCGAGCGAGAAGCTCCGCTCGAAGCTGCTCGACCTGCTGTTCGGCGCCGAGGAAGAGTTCCAGTACACGCCGCCGGTGAACTCCGCGTCCTCGGAGTCCACGACCACGGTCGGCGGCGCGGCGTAAGCGGATTGGCGTAGGCACGATGACGACTGAGCTCGCGCCGGCGCGCGAGCCGGACCGCGAGAAGGCGACCCGGATCGTCGAGGCGATGCGCGCGAGCGTCGCCGAGCGCGGGATCGCCGGCTCGACGTTCGACCAGGTCGCTCGCTCGGCCGGGGTCTCGCGCGGGCTGCTCCACTACTACTTCGGGTCCAAGGAGCGGCTACTGGTCGAGGCCGTACGGCTGGAGTGCGAGGTCCGCGACGAGCTGCTCGAGCAGGCGATCGCGGACGCCGACAGCGTCGAGCAGGTGATCGACGCGCTGGTCCGGAGCCTCCAGGACTTCCTGGGGGACGGGCCGGCGACCGCGGTGATGCTCCACGAGATGCTGACGCTCGCGCAGCGCAACCCCGAGATCGCGTACGAGCTGCGCGAGCTTGGCCGCAGGACCCGCTCGGACCTCGCCCAAGCGCTGGAGGCGAAGGCCGAGGCGGGCGTGCTTGCGCTGCGCGACGATCCCGAGGCGATCGCGGCGTTCCTGTTCGTGCTCGCGGATGGGATCCTCGTGCGCCGGCTGAGCGAGCCGGACTTCGACATCGAGCCGCTGATGGACAAGAGCGTCGCGGCGGCGCGGGCACTGCTGAGCTGACGCGCTCGAGCCCGCTCCGCTGGCCGCTCCCCGTCAAACTCGGGGTCGGGGCGCTGGCGGTGATCGTCCTGCTGCTCGTGATCGCGCAGCTGGTGCTGCCCGGGATCGCCGAGCAGCAGCTCCGCGACCGGCTCAGCAAATCCGGCACGGTCGAGTCGGTCCAGATCAGCGCGTTTCCGGCGATCGAGCTGCTGTGGGACGACGCGGACCACGTCGCCGTGCGGATGCAGAACTACCACTCGGACACCGCCCATCTGGGGAGCCTTCTCGGCCAGGCGGGCGGCGTCGGCAGCGTCGACGCGACGGTCGGGACGCTCACGGCGGGCCTCTTGACGGTCCGCGACGCCGTGCTGCACAAGCGCGGCGACCAGGTGACCGCCAGCGCCGAGGTCACCGAGGCCGACCTGCGGGCAGCACTGCCCATCCTGCAGTCGGTCGTGCCGGTCGCGTCGGGCGACGGCTCGCTGACGGTCCGCGGGACCGCGACCGTGCTCGGGGTCACGGCCTCGATCGACGCGACCGCCCGGGCGCAGGACGGCGGGCTCGTCGTCAGCCCGGACGTGCCGTTCGGCGGCCTGGCCACGATCACCGTGTTCTCGGACCCGTCGGTCTATGTGCAGGGGGTGTCGGCGCGCGCGACCGCCGACGGGTTCCGGGTGTCGGCGGTCGCGCGGATTCGCTAGGGGCCGGCTGCCTCAGTAGACCACGAGGCAGTTGTCGCTCATCTGGCCCATGATGCGATTGGCGAGGTTGCCGTAGGTACTCGCCCTGCTGTCGTCGCCCGCAAGGACGCCGGCCTCGAGGTTGTCGACGGCCGTGTTGTAGTCGTGCAGGAGGCTCTGGCATGCGGCGTCGTCGTAGCCGTCGATTCCGGCCGATCCAGCGTCGAGGGCGGCGGTGGCGGGCTGGCTCACGACGACCGGCGCCCCGCTGCCGAGGTGGGACGTGCTCCTCGCCGCGGCGGTCGTGTGCGAGGCGACCGGCTTGTCGGCGCCTGTGTGATGGTGCGTGCTCCGGGCGGTTGCGACGCCGCTGGACGCGACGAGCGCGGCTCCGGCCGCCGCGATCGCGATCCCCGTCCGGATCCTGCTGGTGATGGTGGACATGGCTCTCCTCCTCGTGATGGGTGTCCGCGTAGCGCCATCATCAGCCGGCGCCGCGACCACGCACAGGACCCCTAGGGCTGGAATCGCCCACCCCCGAGCCGTGCGCTACTTTCCGGATCGATGGGGGAACGGCGGCGCCTCACTCGCCGGACGTTGCTCGGCGGCATGGCGGCCGCCGGGGCGGCGTCGGTCGCCCGGCCGGTCGCCGGCCTCGCCGACGTGCTCGATCCGTCGCCGGGCGTCACCAGCCGGTGGGTCGGGTCGCTGTCCGGCACCTCGGCGCCGATCGACGCCCCACGCACGTTCGCGCTGGCGGGCGTCGAGTGGGCGGGTCCGCCCGGCGCCCGGATCGAGCTGCGCGCCCGCCGGGCCGGCGGCCGCTGGACGCCCTGGGGGGTGGCCTCCTCGGCCGGCCACGACCCCGACGGCTCGGCTCCGCACAACCGGCAGTTCGGGGAGCCGCTCTGGACGGGTCCCGCCAAGCAGGTCCAGCTCCGCGCCGACCGCGCCGTCGCGGGCGTCACCGTGCACTTCGTGACCCCGCCCGCCGCGTCCGTCGGGGCCCGCGCGGCGGCGGGGTTCCCACTCGGCCGGCCGGTGCTCGACGCCGGCCCCGGCCAGCCGCCGATCATCGCCCGTCAGGCGTGGGCCCAGGGCCACGCGCCCCCGAGCCACGCGCCGGTGTACGCGACGATCAAGCTCGCGTTCGTCCACCACACGGTCAACCCGAACGGCTACAGCGCCGCGGAGGTGCCGTCGCTGCTGTTCGGGATCTTCCAGTACCACCGCTACGTCCGCGGCTACTGGGACATCGCGTACAACTTCCTGATCGACCTGTACGGCCGCGTCTGGGAGGGGCGTGCCGGCGGCATCGACTCACCGGTGCAGGGCGCTCACGCGGGCGGGTACAACGGCGAGTCGACGGGCGTCGCCGTGCTCGGGGACTTCATGAACGTCGTGCCGTCGCCGGGCGCGCTGGCAGCGCTCGAACGGTTCCTCGCCTGGAAGCTGTCGCTCCACGGGGTCCCGACGCACGGGAACGTGACGGTCGTGGTCAACCCCGGCGACGCCTACTACACCCCGTTCGCCCCCGGCGCCCACGTGTCGCTGCCACGGATCGCGGGGCATCGCGACGGCGATCAGACCGACTGCCCGGGCGACGCGTTCTACGCCCGCCTGCCCTCGATCCGCCCGCGGGCCGAAGCGCTGGCCGGTAGCCCCGCTCGCGTCAGCCTGAATCTGCCGACCGGCGCGGCGGCCGTGGCCGGGCAGCCGTTCACCGTGTCCGGCAGGCTCCACGAGCTCGGGACGGCCCGAGGGCTTGCGGGCGCGCAGATCGAGGTCCAGCGGCTGCGCGGCAGGCGCCGGCTCACGCTCGCGAGCGCCGTGACCGCCGCCGACGGATCGTGGAACGCGACGATCGCGCCGCAGGTGAACGTGCTGATGAGGGCGCTCCATCGGGCCTCGCCGGCGACGGTGAGCGACTGGGCGGCGCTGGCCGTGGCGCCCGAGATCACGCTCGCCGTCGAGCAGGGATCGCCGCTACGGCTGAGCGGAACCGTCACGCCCGCCAAGGACCGGGTCGCGGTGGAGCTCCGGCGGCGAGGCCGAGTGATCAGGCACCGCGAGCTGGCCGTTAGCGCCGGCCGCTTCGCGGGCACGATCCGCACGCCAAGGCCGGGGCGCTACACGCTGGTCGCGACGACGCCGGCGGATGCGGAGAACGCCCCCGGCTCCTCGGCGCCGGTGGCCGTGATCATCACCTGACGGGCGGATCGGCCGCCAACGCGGCCGTGCCCGGAACCGTGGCCGCCGCGGCCATCCTCTTCAACGCCCCCGGACGGCCCTTCAGGTAGTAGTCGAGGAACGCGAGCGAGGTTCGCTCGACAATCCCGAGCTGCGGCTGCATGTCGGTGTACGGGGGGAGGTGGGGGGCGCCGAGCAGCCTCACCAGGTACTTCGGCGGTGGCGCGGCGTCGAAGAACATGGATGTGGCCGACGGTAGGTTGATCGTGTCGGCGGTGCCCTGCGTCGCCAGTAGCGGCGGGCTCGGCGAGGAGAACTGGATCTTGTCGAGGAATGGGATCTCGGCACCGGACAGGATCACGGCGGCCCCGATGCGGGCGTCCCGGTAGCGCGCGTCATACGCGGCCGCCAGCGCGGTGTCGCCACCGTCCGACTGGCCGCTGACCGCGACCTTGCGCGGGTCGATCCGTCCCGCGAGCGCTCCGGATCGCGTGGCGCTGTCCGCCAGCATCCGGGTGATCACGACGCTCATATCCCGGGGCTGGTTGACGAGGTCCTGCTCGTTGGGACCGCCGGGCGCGTTGGCGTTACCGAACGGGAACACGGGTGCCGCGACCACGTAGCCGGCACGCGCCCAGGCGCGGAGCAGTGCCGAGTACGGCGCGGGCGTCACCGCGAACCCGTGGCCGAAGACGATCAGGGGGAATCGCCCGGGAGCCTTCGGATAGCGGACGATCGTGACCAGCCGGCGCCGCCGGGCGCTGTCGACGAATGTGAGCACGCGCTCGCCGACCGCGTACGGGGCGCGCGGTCGCGGCTGCGGGCGCGGCGGCGGGGCGGCGTTGGTCGTCGTGACGGGCGCGCTCGCCACGGGCTGGGTCGGCGGCGCGGTCGTCGTGGTCGCGGCAGCCTGCGGCCTGGGAGCCGACCCGCACGCGGCGCCGGTCATCGCGAGCGCCGCGGCGACCGCGATTCCAAGCCAGCGTCTACTTGACGTAGACAGCGAAGAAGTCGCGGTCGTCGGGCGTCAGGTATCGCGACGAGGAGCGGTCCATGCTTTCGAGCAGGTTCGCCGGGTGCCCCGCGCCGGGATATCGGTATGAGATGAAGCTGGTCCAGTAGGTGTTGATGTCGAGCTCCATCGCCCTGACGGCGCCCGCGTGGATCATGGTCGTCGCGAGCGAATGCAGTCCTTGGTCGGGGCCGGCCGCGTAGATCAGGTTCCCGCGGGAGTCGATCCCGACCGCCGAGCGCCACACCAGCGCTGCGTTGCCGAGCGTTGCGCCCCACTCCGGCCCGTCGGTCAGGTTCGGGTTCGGCTTGCCGCCGTCGACGATCAGCGGCAGGTTCTGACGCGCGAACGCAACGTCGGATCCGGCGGTCCCGGGGCCGGTCCACTTAACGATGTCGACGCGGCCGTTCCTGTAGCGCACGAACGTGGCGACATCGTGCTGGAGCGGAGCGTAGGTGTGCCCGCCGATCGCGAACCCGCCGCCGGAGTCCGACAGCTTGAAGCCGCTGTTGAAGGTCGCCACGAGCCTCGAGCGCAGCCGCGCGGGGACCTCCTCCGGACCGCGCGAGCCCATCGTCACGCCAGGCTCCGATACGCCCGGGTAAAGCCAGGTCGAGGTGCGGGTATGGTCGATCCAGGCGACGCCGACGACCGCCTGCGGGTAGTTGACCGGCTCTGGCCGGAAGCTCGTGATCAGCACCGGCGGCCGGGAACCGCCCTGCGCGTATGTGGCGCGCCATACGCCCTCTCCGGGAAGGCCGGCGGCGACCAGCGGCTTGATGCTCGGTGGCCGGTAGTAGTGGACGACGTGGGTGGCCGCGCCGGCTGCTGTTCCCGCTCCGGCGATCGCGCCCGCCTGCCCCGGGAGCCGGTGCAGTCCGGGACCGCCCTTCGCCGGGGCATTCAGCGAGTAGTAGATGTTCTCGACCTTGTTGACGATGCCGCGCGCGCCGTTGTCGCGCATCCACTCGACGAATTTGATCCCGAGCGTGGAGTTGGACGGCCCGGTCAGCGCGCCGAACAGCGATATGAACGCCGGGATCAACGCGAGCACCGCGGTCAGCAGGAGCACCCGGCGCACACGGCGCCAGCCGGTCGGCCCTACGGGGCCGCGGCGGGCTGACGGTCTGAGGCCGACACGAGGCGCTGGCGCGGGCGCTCTGACAGGGGCGAGCATCGGAGCAGGGTTGCCTGTAGTTGGCAGGAGAGCCTAAAGAGGTGCTGAAAGGTTCCTCATAGAAGGGAGAGCTCCTGTTGAGGAATCCAGCGGTAACGTTACCGGCGATGCGTGAGGCAGAAGCTGCGGCCGTTGTCGCGGAGCCCCCGCTGGAGTCGGCGCACCTATTGAGGTCCGTGGTTCCGCACCCCGCGCGGCGGAAGCAGCGTGGTGCGCTGCCTGCCGCGATCGTCACGCTGCGTCCGAAGCAATGGGTTAAGAACCTCCTCGTGATCGCGGCAGCAGGGGCCGCCGGAGCGCTAGGGCACGACGACGTGCCGGGCCGCGTCACGGTGGCCTTCATCGCCTTCTGCCTGCTGTCATCGGGGATCTACGCGATCAACGACGTGCGCGACGTAGACGAGGACCGGCTGCATCCGAAGAAGCGGTTCCGGCCCGTGGCCGCAGGGGAGCTCAGCCGTGGAGCGGCGGGTGCGATCGGCGTCGCGCTGATGGTGGTCGGGCTCGGCCTGTGCGTGTTCATCTCGCCGCTGCTGGGGCTCGTCGGCGCGGGCTACCTCGCGCTGACGCTCAGCTACACGATGATCTGGCGCCACTTGCTGCTGCTGGACATCATCGCGATCGGCGGCGGCTTCGTCCTGCGGGCGGTCGCCGGCGGCGTCGCGGCGCCCGTGACCCTGTCGAAGTGGTTCCTGCTCGTGATCACGTTCGCAGCGGCGTTCGTCGCGGCAGGGAAGCGCTTCGCCGAGCTGCGGCGCACAGATTCCGAAGCGGGCGCCGGCGGCGCGGTCAAGCGCCGCCGGGTGCTCGAGGGATACAGCCAGACGCGCCTGCGCGGGATCATGGCCGCCAGCCTCGGGGGCGCGGTGTTCTCCTACAGCGTCTGGGCGTTCCAGCTCCCGACCGTCGACGGCGTCCCCTGGCGGCTGCTGACGATCGTGCCGTTCGCGGTCTGCTTGCTCCGGTACGGCAACCTCGTGCTGGCCGGCGCCGGCGAGGCCCCGGAGGAGGTCCTGTTCCACGATCGCCTCTTCCAGCTGGTCGGGTTGGTGTGGTTGGTGTTGTTCGCGCTAGGCGTAAATGCCGCCTCGTAACGCGTCTGGAACCGCGACCCCGGCCAACGTAACGCTCGCTCAGATCCAGACCCGGGTCAGCGGCTGGGGCGGAGGCGGTGGCGTCCCGGTGCGCCTGGTACGGCCGCGTGCGCGCCGGGAACTGTCGGCGGCGCTCGAGCTCGCGCGCGACGGCGGCGCCGGCTCGGGGCTGATCGCGCGCGGGATGGGCCGCAGCTACGGCGACGCCGCACAGCTTCGCGACGGTCTCGTGCTCGACACCGGCGACCTGAAGGGGACCGACCTCGACGCCGCGAACGGAGTGGTGACCGCCGGCGCAGGGGTCACGATCGCGGAGCTGCTTGACAGGCTCGTGCCGGCCGGGTGGCTCGTACCGGTCGTCCCGGGCACCCAGCACGTGTCCGTCGGTGGCGCGATCGCGAGCGACATCCACGGCAAGAACCACGGCGCCGACGGCACGTTCGGCAGCCATGTGGAGGCGCTCGAGCTGCTGACGGCGGCGGGCGAGCCCATCTGGGTCTCGCCGGAGCAGGACGGGGAGCTGTTCGCCGCAACTCTCGGCGGCATGGGGCTGACCGGGCTGATCGTCGGCGCCCGGCTTCGACTGAAGCCGGTGTCCGGCGCACTCCTCTCGGTCGACACCGATCGGGTGTCCTCGCTCGACGGCGCGCTTGTGGTGCTGTCGTCGCCGGGCGGCCCATACCGGGTCGCTTGGCTCGACCTGCTCGGTCGCGGCGTCCGTGGCGTCGTGACGCGCGCCGAGCACCTGCCGGCCTCGGCGCTTGGAACCGACCGGCGGCCGGCGCGGCCGACGGTTCGCTCGCGGGCGACCGTGCCGACCAGGTTTCCGTCGGCGCTGCTCCGCCCCGAGACAGTCCGGGCGTTCAACGCGGTCCGCTACGCGAGCATCCCGCGCGAGCGGCGCGGCCACCCCGAGCCGTTCGGCTCGCACATGTTCCCGCTCGACGCGCTCGACGCGTGGCCGCGGCTCTACGGCCCGCACGGCTTCCTCCAGTACCAGCTCGTGGTGCCCTACGGCGCCGAGCGCGTGATCGAAGCGGTGATCGCCGAGCTCCGCCGCGCCGCGGTCCCGTGCTACCTGTGCGTGCTCAAGGACATGGGCGAGGCCAACGGTGCGCCGCTGTCATTCCCGATCCCGGGCTGGACGATCACGCTCGATCTCCCCCGCGCCGCCGACGGCCTGTGGCTCGCGCTCGACCGGTGCGACGAGCTGGTCGCGGCAGCGGGTGGCCGTGTCTACCTGTCGAAGGACATGCGGATGCGCCCGGCGGCGCTCGAGGCGATGTACCCGCGGCTCGGCGAATGGCGCGAGATCCGCGAGCGCGCCGATCCCGAGCGGCTGTGGCGCTCCGACCTCGCGCTCAGGACGGGGCTGGTCGAGCGATGACGAACGTGCTGCTGCTCGGAGGCACGTCCGAGATCGGCCTCGCGATCGTCCGGCGGCTCGGTCGGGACGGACCCGTGACGCCGTACCTTGTCGGCCGGGGCCGAGACCGGCTGGAGTCCGCGCTCGCCGAGCTAGAAAGGTCTGGCGCGTCCGGCGGGGTCGTCGACGAGCTCGACGCGATCGAGGCGCCCCGCCACCGCGAGGTGATTGCCCGAGCGTTCGAGCAGGCGGGCGGGTTCGACGTGGTCGTGATGGCGGTCGGCGTGCTCGGGGCGCAGGCCGGCCTCGACGCCGACCGCGAGGAAGCGCTCGAGGTGATGGAAACGGATTTCGTCGGCTCCGGTTCGCTGTTGCTCGAATCGCTGCGGGAGCTCCGCGCGCGGGGGCGCGGCACGCTCGTCGTGCTCTCGAGCGTCGCCGCCGAACGGCCGCGGGCGAGCAACGCGATCTACGGCGCGGCGAAGGCCGGGCTCGACTCGCTCGCGCAGGCACTGGCCGACGCGACCGCGGACACCGGCGTGCGCGTGCTGGTGGTGCGCCCCGGATTCGTGATGACGCGGATGACGGCGGGGCTCGAGCCCGCGCCGATGTCGACCACCCCCGAGGCGGTCGCCGACGCGACCGTGCGTGCGTTGGGCACCGGCGCCCACACCGTCTGGGTGCCCGGACGGCTGCGGATCGTGTTCGCCATCATGCGCCATCTCCCGCGTCCGGTCTGGAGGCGCCTGCCGCTATGAGGAACAGGACGCTGGTGATCGACTTCGTGATCGCGCTGGTGGCGATGATCGTGCTCGTGATCGTGTCGCCCGGCCTGGCGGTCGTCGGGCTCGTCGCGATCCTCGTGTTGATCGGCTGCGCGGTGAGCTTCCTGGTCGACCGGCGGCGCCGCGGACGGCGGACGCGACCGCCGACGGGCGCCCGCCGTCCACCCTCGCGCCCCCAGCCCCCGCGCAGGCCGCCGTCACGGACCGCCCGCAGGCCTCCTCGGGCCTGAGGTTCGGTCGAGCAGCGTCGTCCCGACGCCGAGGTGTGCCAGCGCCTCACCGCGCCTCGAGCGTGAAGAAGTCGCGGCTCCACGGCTCCATGAACTGCCCGGGAATCCCTGGCTGCGAGCTCAGCACCGGCACCGGCGCGAGCGGCCCGTGACCGCCGCGGTGCCCGTACAGGTAGCCGGCCACCCACTCCGGGTTGATGTCGAGCTCGACGGCACGCACGACGTGCGCCGCGAGCAGCGCGTCCGCGAGGTCCGACACCGTGACGTTCTCGCCGGCGACCCAGATCAGCCGGTGGTGCCCGGTGATCCCGAGCGCGGCCCGCGCGGGATCGGACACGCCGCCGAGCGTGGCACCCCAGCATTGGACGCAGTCGATGTTCGAGGCGGGCCTACCGTCATCGATCAGCGGACTCAGGTTCTGGCGCACCGAGATGACGTTGTGGCCCGGCGTGGGCACCTCGTGGTGCCAGGTGCCGATGTCAGTGTTGCCATCCGAGTACGTGACGATCGACGCGAGCCCCGATTGCAGCGGCGCGCCGACGTGGCCGTAGGACTCGAACCCCCCCGAGCCGGTCGACAGCTTGAATGCTCCGTTGAATGCCGCGACCAGGCGCGCGCGCTCGGCCCCGACGACCGAGGCGCCGAACCGCCAGCCGCTCCCTCCGGGGTCTGCGCTTCCCGCATGCAGCCGTAGCTTGACGAGCTGCTGGTTGAAGGACAGCAGCGCGAGCCCGGAGCTGGTTCGTGCGACCCACGCGGCGGTGGACCCGCGCCAGCTGACCGCCGGCACGAAGCCGGACGCTCCCGGCTTTGTCGCCGCCGGAAGCAGCTTGGGGAACGCCGGCAGGGCCGGCTTGGGCTTCGGCTTCGGGGTCGCGGCGGTTGCCGTCGCGGGCGCGGTCACGGACTGGACCACCACCACGGTCGGCGTCCGGACGGAACTGCTGCTGCCGCCACATCCTGCGAAGGCCATTGTCGCGGCACCGACGGCAGCCGCCCACGTGTGACTCATGTGTCGATCGAACCCCATCTGCAGCGCTAGCCCGGGCGGACCGTCACTAGCGCTGCACTTGCCGGGCCAAGCGTGACCACCAAGCGCCCGTGGCTGGACCCGACCGGCTCCGCCTCGGGCGCTTCGCTCAGTTTGCCGGTCCTCGTCAGCCCGAACCGCTGCTCGCCGAGGGTGACGCCGCCGTTCGCGCGGACGCTCGGCGCCGACAGCCGGATCACATCCGCACGCGCGTTCGAGGAGAGCCCGCGGACGAGGAACACGTGCCGCCTGTGGACGTCGTCGTTGATCAGCACCACCCGCACGGTCCCCCCGGTCCCGCGGGTGGCCCAGGCGCGAACGGCCGGGGTCCCGCGCACCCCGGTGCTCAGCAGCCGCGAGCCGGGCGGCGCCGCCTGCGCGAACATCACCAGCCCGTAGTACTCCGGCATGACGCGGGCGACCCAATGGCCGGTGTCGTCGCGGCGGAAGCTGAACAGGATGTAGGACGCCCCCGGGAACATGTGGAAGTTGACTCCCGAGACCCCGAGCCGGGCCATCTCGAACGTCGAGTCGAGCGCCCACAGGGCCGAGGCGAACGTGTCGCTGATGCCGCGCTTGCCGCCGCACGCGACCGAGTTCATCTCGTCGATCCGGAACGGGAGCCGGTGCCGGCGCGCGGTCGCCAGATAGCCCTCGATCGCCGGCGCGAACCCGCGCGAGCCGTCGAGGCTGAGCAGCTTCGACAGTGACGGGTAGGTCGGAGAGTTGAGCGGGGTGAAGCAGCGGTTGAACGGATACGTGTGGAAGGTGATCAGTCCGAGTCGCGGCTCCGCGGCGATGAACTTCTCGAGGTAGGTCATCCATCCCGGGCCGCCGAGCGTCGGACCGGCGATCGGGACCCCCGCCGGCAGCCGGCGCGCGACGGTCGCGAACTCCCGGTTGAAGTCTCCGAAGTCGTAGCTCGGCCGGCGCGCGTAGACGAGGTCGCCCGGGCCCCGGCGATACCACGGAATCGTGTTGTAGCGCGGCGCCTCATTGCTGATCTCGAACGCCCGCAGCGCGCGCGGGCCGAACTGCGCGACGAACGCGCGGGCCTCGGCGGCCGCGAGCGCAGGCACGCCCGCCTCGAGGTCGATTCCCATGATCATCCGCGCGCGGAGGTCGCGAGCGAGCGCGGCGGTGGTCGCGAGCCAGGTCGGAGACAGGCTGTAGCCGACGCCGGCGGGGCGCGGGATCCCGGGTGTCGGGACCCAGGTGGTGTCGGTGCTGTCGCCGCCGATCCGGAGGACCGGCGACTGCCCGGGCGAGAGGTTGCGGATCAGCTGCTCGAACACCGGGTTGACCGCGCCGGGGTCGGTTCCGGTGTACCACGGGACCGCCGAGTACTCGAGCGACAGCCCGACGAAGCCCGATGGGATCGGGTGCCCGACCGTCGAGGGACCGACCGTCACGACGGTGTCCGGACGCTCGTGGTGGCGGCTCGCGTAGGCCGTGTGATCGCCGTCGCTGTCGTGCGTGGCGACGCCGGCGAACACCGCCGCGAGCGCCGCGGTCGCGAGCAGCGCCGGCAGCCCCCGTTTGCGTCGATCGTCTCGCCACGTACGGCTCACGCGCATCCGCCAGCAGCTTAGGTCGCGGCCACACGCGACACGGTAAAGGCCCGGTGAGAAGCCGCTAATCGGAGGCCCAGCTGGGGGGCTGACCGACGCGGCGATACTGTCGTGCAGTGGACTCCGAGGTCGTGGAGCGACGGGGCCGGTCGGTCCGCACGCTCGGCGCGCGGCTGAGCGCGTCGGCGGGCGAGCGTGGCGTGTCGCTGGTGTGGGCGGCGTTTGTCGCGCTGATCGTGGTGTACGCCGCCCATCAGGACCTCGACCTCGGCGGAGCCGGGGCCAACGAGCTGTTCAACAGCTGGCTCAACGATGGGCTGGAATGGGCGGCCGCGGCCGTGTGCCTCGTCGGCGCGCTCCGTCAGAAGAGCGGTCGGACGGCGTGGTTGCTCGTGACACTCGGGCTGACCTCCTGGGCGATCGGGGACACGATCTGGAGCATCCGCTTCGGCTCGACGCAGCAGGGACCGATCACCAGCGTCTCCGATCTCTTCTGGCTCGCCTGGTATCCGCTGATCCTCGCGGCGCTGGCGCTGCTGGTGCGCGATCGGGTCCCCTCGTTCGAGCTGCACCGCTGGATCGACGGGGTGGCGGTGATGCTGCTGGTGATGATCCCGTGGGTCGCCGCGTTCCTGGCGCCGGTCTACGACCACTCACATGCGACGGCGTTTGCGGACGCGGTCGACTTTGCCTATCCGCTGGGCGACGCGATCGTGTTCGGGTCGACGCTCGGCGTGTTCGCGATGACGGGCTGGCGGCCGCCGGGCCGGATGTGGGTCCTGCTCGGCGTCGGGGCCGCGTCGATGGGCGTCGCCGACTCGATCTACGCCGTCCAAGCGCTCGAGGGCAGCAAGCACGTCTCGAACACGTATGGCGCGCTCTGGCTGGCCGGGGTCGTGCTCGTCACGTGCGCCTGCTGGCAGCCGCATCCGGGACGGCTCAAACCGAGGGAGGTTTACGGATGGCCGGCGATCGTATTGCCGCTGATCGCGCAGGTGATCGCGATTGCAATTCAGATCTACGGCTTCTTCTACGAGATCCCGCGCAGCGAGCGGATCTTCACCTTGATCGTGCTCGTGATCGCGACGATCCAGATCGCCGTCACCCGGCCGAGGCGCCCGGAGTCACCGCCGTGACCCGGCGGCCGCTCAGCCGAGCGAGCACGGCCGCGCCAACCAGGCCGGCGAGGCTCGCGAGGACCGCGGTCATCCATCCGGTCCCGAGGTCGGTGCCGGTGCCGAGCGCGTGCACGAACGCGATCGGCCAGCACGCGTACGCGGCCCAGTGCACCGCGCGCCAGATGCGATAGCCGAAGCGGCGCCGCAGGAGGCTCGTGATCACCAGCGCGAGCAGCAGGTCGAACGCGATCGCGCCGAGGCCGACCCAGAACGGGCGGTAGCCGGCGCTGAACGGGATCACCGCGCTCGCGATTCCGATCGGCACGTAACCGTCGGCGACGGTCGTCAGCACGTGGACGGCCACGAACGAGACCGCGAGCAGCGAGATCGTGCGGTGGACGCCGAGCGTGACGAACCGGGGGGCGCGGCCGAGCCGCAGGCGCAGGACGTTGCCGATCCCCAGACCGAGGCTCAGGGTCAGCAGGATCAGCGCGACGATGCCGGTGCCCCGCGTCAGGTACCAGAGGGCGTTCACGACCCGCCCGAGACGACGGAGCTGGAGCCGGTGCTGCCGCTGGTGCTGCTGGTGCCGCTGGTGCCGCTGGTGCCGGTGGTGCCGCTGTTGCCGCTGTTGGACGACCCCGAGGAGGATGTGGTCACCGAAGGCGTCGAGGCCGGCTGCTGCAGGCTTGCGGTTGTCGAGCTGTTGGTCTTGCCGTGCGTGGTCTCCGCGGCGACGACCGAGAAGAGCCCGGCGAAGCCGATGGCGCCCGCGATCGCCCAGCGGTTGATCCGCGAGAGCAGCCGGCGGCCGCGCTCGCGGGGGGTTTGGTTTTCGTTGCTCATGGGACCGATGGTCGATCCCAGGCGCATGAAGGTAGTAAGCCGAGCGTGAGAGTCCGCTAAGAGAGCCGCGGGCGCTAGCCGAACAGCTTCGGCACGCGGACCAGCAACCGCAGCTTGCCGCTCGGTCGGATCTTGCGCGTCAGCACGGCGCGCACCGGATCCGCGCGCCCGGCGCTGACGTCGACCCAGTCCTGGAAGCGGCCGCGGAACGTCAGGTCGGGATTCTCGACCCGTCCCGGGCCGGTGGTGGCGGTGCCGTTCTCAACGGTGAGTTGCCACGGCTCGGCGTCGTCGAACTCCCACAGGATCCTGGCGTCGGGAGCGATCGAGGTGTCCATCTGCCGGCGCAGGCCGTCGAACAGCAGCCCGGTGATCTCGGCGTCGGGCTCGACCGCGCCGTTCGGCTCGCCGAGGTACCCGGCGCGGAGCATCGCCAGCCCTCGGCGTGCGCGGTCCTCGGGCGGCACTTCGAACGGGAGCCCGACTCGCAGCGTCAGCGGGTTGAGCCCGGCGGCTCGCAGCCGGCTCTCGATCGCCTCCGCGCCGTTGGCGTAGATCTCCTCGAGCGTGAATCCGAACGCCGTGACGTACGTCTCGTCCCACCCCGGCGGCACGAACACCGCGGCGGTGTACGGGAAGATCTCACGCAGCAGCTCCTCGATCGCCTGGGTGCACTCGGGGTCCTCGCGCACGAGGTCGGCGACCATCTTCACACCGAACGCGATGTGACGCTGCTCGTCCCTCGAGACGTTGCCGATCCCCTCGCGGAAGCCGGGGAGCACGTCGCGGCGCTTCAGCGACTCCTCGATCAGGTGCTGGCCGGGCTGCGCGAGCGCCGCCTCGATCACGAGGTGGTAGAGCGTGATCGCCTGGGCCAGCTTCGGCTTGGAACGGTCGCGCCGCAGCTCGTCGGCCATCTTTTCCAAACGCGCGAACGTCTTCCGGAACCCCCATGTCAGCTCGGGCCGGGTGGCGATCAGCGCCGACGCAGTGTCGCTGCCCTCGCCGGCGACCTCGCACATGAACCGCGCGAACAGCACCGCGTGCCGGGCCTCGTCGGCCTGCTGCGTCGCGAGGAAGTACTTCTGCTCCTCGCGCGGGGCGGCGTCGATGTACGGCGACAACGTATTTGCGACCGAGTCCTCGCCGTGGAAGAACATCGAGTACGTCCACAACGTCGCCCGGCGCTCGAGCTCGGTGAACGAGGACCGCCACTGTTCGCGGTCGACATGCATTTCGATCTCGGTCGCCGACCAGTTGCCGTGCTCCCAGCGCTTGTACAGGTCCTCGTAGGAGATCTGGTCAGCGGGCAGCGTCGTAGGCGCAGACATCGGCGCGCTCCAGTGTGCCACGGATCGCGTGGGTATCCTGGCGTGGAAGATGGGCACGATGGGGGACAACTCGGGGATCTCGCGGCGCTCGGCGCTGGCCGGCGCCGCCGGCGGGCTGCTCGCAGGACTCGCGCCGTCGATGCCCGCCGCCGCGCGGGCCGCGAGCTCCGGCGCGGGCGCTGTCCCCTTCCACGGCAGGCACCAGGCCGGGATCGTCACGCCCCAGCAGGAGGCGCTGTCCGCGGCGGCGTTCGACGTGACGGCTACCGACTCCGGCGAGCTCCGCGACCTGCTGCGCGCGTGGTCGGCTGCCGCCGCGCGGATGGCGGAGGGATTGCCGTCCGCGCCCCTGTCCGACCGTCCCGACAGCCCGCCGGAGGACAGCGGCGAGGCGCTGGGGCTGCCTCCGTCGTCACTGACGGTGACCTTCGGGTTCGGCCCGACCCTATTCGTCAAGGACGGGCACGACCGCTTCGGGCTGGCTTCGTCGAAGCCGCGCGCGCTTGCGCAGATCCCGCCGATGACGGGGGACGCGCTGTCGCCGGCGATCAGCGGCGGCGACCTGTTCGTGCAGGCGTGCTCCGAGGACCCGCAGGTCTCGTTTCACGCGCTTCGCACGCTGATCCGGATCGCGGAGGGGGCGGCGCGGGTGCGGTGGCGCCAGTTCGGCTTCGGCCGCACCGCGCGCACGAGTGCGGACCAGCAGACCCCGCGAAATCTTCAGGGGTTCAAGGACGGGACCGACAACATCCTGCTCCAGGACAGCGACTCGCTCGGCCGCTTCGTCTGGCTCGGATCGCACGATGCCCCGCGCTGGGCGCGAGGCGGAACGTATGTCGTCACCCGCCGGATCCGGATGCTGATCGAGCCCTGGGATCGGACGTCGCTGACGGAACAGGAGCAGACGATCGGGCGGCATAAGGTCAGCGGCGCGCCGTTCGGCGGCCGCCACGAGCACGACCCGATCCACCTCGCCCGGCTCCCGCGCGGCTCCCACGTGCGGCTCTCCCACCCGGACTCGAACGGCGGCGCCGAGATCCTCCGCCGCGGTTACTCGTTCTCCGACGGCACCGACGCGAGCACCGGCCAGCTCGACGCCGGACTGTTCTTCATCTCGTTCCAGCGCGACCCGGAGCAGTTTTCGCGGATCCAGAGGACGCTCGCGGCCCAGGACCGGCTGAACCGGTTCATCACCCACGTCGGGAGCGCCGTCTTCCTCTGCCCGCCCGGCGCCCGGCCCGGGGGCTACGTCGGCGAGACGCTGCTCGGGTAAAGCCTCAGGCGTCGAGCTTCGGCGAGCGCCACGGCTCGCGCAGCCGGCGGGCGATCTCGTCGGCGAGCTCGGCGATCGGGATCCGCTGCTGCTCGAGGCTGTCACGGTCGCGCAGCGTCACGGTTCGGTCCTCGAGCGACTGGTGGTCGACGGTCACCGCCCATGGCGTCCCGATCTCGTCCTGGCGGCGGTAGCGGCGGCCGATCGCGCCGCCCTCGTCGTACTCGGACTGGAACCGCTCGCGCAACTCGAGATGGATCTCGGTGGCGAGCTCCGGCTGGCCGTCCTTCTTGACCAGCGGCAGCACCGCGACCTTCACCGGGGCGAGCGCCGGATGCAGCCGCAGCACCGTCCGTTGCTCGCCCGCGATCTCGTCCTCGTCGTAGGCATCGACCATGAACGCGAGCAGCGCGCGGTCGGCGCCGGCGGCGGGCTCGATCACGTGCGGGACGTAGCGCTCGCCGGACGCCGTGTCGACGTACTCGAGCTTCTGACCGGACGCCTTCGCGTGGGCATTCAGGTCGTAGTCGCCGCGGTTCGCGACTCCTTCGAGCTCGGACCACCCGATCGGGAACAGGTACTCGACGTCGCTGGTGGCGGACGAGTAGTGGCTGAGCTCCTCGGTGTCGTGCGCGCGAAGTCTCAGATGGTCGGGTCTGAGCCCGAGGTTGGTGTACCAGCGCAGCCGCTCCTCGAGCCAGTGCTCGAACCACGTGTCCGCCTGATCCGGCGGCACGAAGAACTCCATCTCCATCTGCTCGAACTCCCGCGTGCGGAAGATGAAGTTGCCGGTCGTGATCTCGTTGCGGAAGCTCTTGCCGATCTGCGCGATCCCGAACGGCGGCTTCTTCCGGGAGAACTGCAGGTAGTTCTTGAAGTTGAGGAAGATCCCCTGGGCGGTCTCGGGGCGCAGATAGACGGTCGTCCCCTCGCCGGTGACGGGCCCGATCGTCGTCTGGAACATCAGGTTGAAGTCGCGCGCCTCGGTCAGGTCACACTCCGGCGTCTCGCCCGGGTGCTTGGACGGCTTGCGCCCGCACGCCGACTGCTGCAGGTGGTCGGCGCGGAACCGCAGCTTGCACGTGCGGCAGTCGACCAGCGGGTCGGTGAAACCGGCGAGGTGGCCGCTCGCCACCCACGTCTCCGGGTGCTGGATGATCGCCGAGTCCAGCGCGACGATGTCGTCGCGCTCCTGGAGCATCGACCTCCACCACTGCCCCTTGACGTTGTTCTTGAGCAGCACGCCGTAGTGGCCGTAGTCGTAGCTCGACCCGAGGCCGCCGTAGATCTCGCTGCTCGGGAACACGAACCCGCGCCGCTTCGAGAGCGACACGATCTTGTCCATCGTCACGGGTTCGGTGGCTGACATGCCGCGCCACTTTACGACGCGCGCGTCGAGACGTGACGGCTGGCACTCACCTTTCGAGAGTGCCAAGGAATCCAGCTAAAATTGGTGTCGCGATGCCGATCTACGAGTACCGGTGCGACCAGGGCCATACCTTTGAGGTGATGCAGCGGATGAGCGACGATCCCGTCGTGAGCTGCGAGACCTGCGAGGCGCCGGTCCAGCGCGTGTTCCACCCGGTCGCCGTCCACTTCAAGGGCTCGGGCTTCTACAACACCGACTACGGCACGCGCAACCGGGCGCGGGAGAAGGAAGCGGCCTCGAAGTCCGAGTCGAAGGGCGACTCGAAGTCCGACAGCAAATCGGACTCGAAGAGCGAGTCGAAGTCGGACTCAACGAAGTCCGACTCGAAGAAGTCCGACTCGAAGAGCACCGCGTCCAAGTCCGACTGATCGCCGATCTGGGATAGAACTCGGTCCATGTCCGAGTTTCCGCCCGCAATGGACCCCTTCCGGATCGAGATCCCCGACGCGGAGCTGGCGGATCTGAAGGACCGCCTCGCCCGCACCCGCTGGGCCGAGGCCGAGACCGTCGACGACTGGTCGCAGGGGATCCCGCTCGCCTACGTCCAGGAGCTGTGCGAGCACTGGCGCTCGGGCTACGACTGGCGCGCGACCGAGGCGAGGCTGAACGCGATCCCGCAGTTCAAGACCGAGATCGACGGCCTCAACATCCACTTCCTCCACGTCCGCTCCGAGCGCGCGAACGCGCTGCCGCTGATCCTGACCCACGGCTGGCCCGGGTCGGTGGTCGAGTTCATGAAGGTGATCGAGCCGCTCAGCCGGGACTTCGACGTCGTCGTCCCCTCGCTCCCCGGCTACGGGTTCAGCGATCGGCCGTCGCGGCCCGGGTGGGGAACGCCGGCGATCGCGGCGGCATGGGCGGAGCTGATGGCGAGACTCGGGTACGAGCGCTATGGCGCCCACGGCGGCGACTGGGGATCGCCGATCACGATGCACCTTGGGGCGCGCGACCCCGAGCACGTCGCGGGCATCCACCTGACGATGCCGGTCGTGCCGCCGGCGGTGTTCGGGGAACTCGGCGAGCTGACCGAGGGCGAGCTGGCGGTACTCGCGCGGTTCGCCGAGTACCGAAAGTCCGGCAGCGGCTACTCCAAGCAGCAGTCGACCCGTCCCCAGACACTCGGGTACGGGCTCGTGGACTCGCCCGCCGGACAGTGCGCGTGGATCGTCGAGAAGTTCCGCGAGTGGACCGACTGCGACGG
Organism: uncultured Solirubrobacterales bacterium; assembly: GCA_963788565.1. Lineage (GTDB taxonomy): Bacteria > Actinomycetota > Thermoleophilia > Solirubrobacterales > Solirubrobacteraceae > Palsa-465. The sequence continues at coordinate 55,315 of CAWBHJ010000013.1, forward strand.
CGACCCGGAGAACGTCCTGTCGAAGGACGAGCTGCTCGACAACGTGATGCTCTACTGGCTGCCCGGAACGGGAGCCTCCTCGGCCCGGCTCTACTGGGAGAGCTTCAACGACAGAAACGTGCCCAAGCCCGGGGTCCCGACGGCTTGCTCGAGCTTCCCGAAGGAGATCATCCGGATCCCCGAGCGCGCCGCGAAGCTGTGGTTCACCGACCTGCGTCAGTGGCGCGACCACGACAAGGGTGGTCACTTCGCGGCGCTCGAGCAGCCGGACGCGCTCGTCGACGACCTGCGCGCCTTCTTCGGCGACCTGCGCTGATTACCCGTTGACCAGCTTGTTGACCGCGGTGTGGACGGCGCCGGGGTTGACCGTCAGTGCGTCGCCGCCGTTTGGCAGCACCTCGCCCCCGGTCGGCTTCAGCACCTGCACCGGCGCCGATCCGCCGATCTCGGACGCCGCGAACAGCGACAGCAGCGTCAGCCCGCCCATGTCGGTCCGCAGCACCTTCGGCGCGTCCCACGAGGCCCACGGCAGCCGGAAGAACGTGCCGAACGAGAACAGCTGGCCCTTGATCCCGTTGAGGATCTGCTGCTGGTGCTGCACCCGCGTCAGATCGGAGTCGGCCGGGTTGCACTTGTTCTCGCGCATCCGCGCGTAGGTGAGCGCCTGGACCCCGTTGAGGTGGTGGCTCCCGGGGTTGAGATTCAGCGTGAAGCCGCCGTTCGAGGCGCCGCCACTGATCGTCGCGCAGACCTTCCCCGTGGTCACGTCGACGCCGCCGATCGCGTCGATGAACTGCGGGAACGCGGCGAGGTTGACGATGATCACGTGGTTGATCTTGATCCCGGTGAACGCCTCGACCGTCTTGATCGTCAGCGCCGGGCCCCCGATCGCGTAGGCCGCGTTGATCTTGTCGGTCCCGTGGCCGGGGATGTCCACCGCCGTGTCGCGCGGGATCGACAGCCGCCGCGAGGTCCCGCCGCCGATCCGCCACAGCATGATCGTGTCGGTCCGGCTCCCGGCGTCGTGGGTGTTGGCGCCCGGCTCCTTCGAACCGGTCGGCCGCTGGTCGGTCCCGAGGATCAGGACGTTGTCCGCCGAGAACAGCATGTTGCCGCCGGAGGTCAGCGCGTCGCTCGCCGAGGACGGCAGGTTCCCGGTCTCGATCTGGGCGCTGATCAGGAACAGCACGAGCGACAACAGCAGCCACGACGCGATCGCGACCAGCACGTACTTGATCACCCTGCCGACCGTCCACGGACCCCTGAACAGCCGGCGCTTCTGTCCGGGCTGGCGCCGCTTGCGCTCGGGCGCTGAGGGATCGGGAAGCCCGGTCTCCTCCTCGCCGCGCAGCAGCGACTTCAGACCCCGCGGGCCCGAGCGATACAGCTTGTATGGGCGTTCTTCGAGGTTGTTCGGCATCAGTTCTCGTGTAGGTACCCGCTCACGGCGCCGAACGTTCCGCAGCAGCAAATGACGTTGCGCGGGTTCCACATATAGTGACGGCATGCCAGGCCGGCGCACGATTGGCGTCGACATGGGCGGATCGAAACTGCTTGCAGGCGCGGTGGACTCGACGCTTTCCGTCCATCGCCGCACACAACGGACCCTGACGGGACTCGACCAGCCCGCGCTGCTCGACATCGCCGTCGACGCGGTCGAGGAGGTGCGCGGGTTCGCGGGTGGGGAGGTGGCCGCCGTCGGCTTCGGGATCCCGTCGCTGATCGACCAGCGGACCGGAATCGCTGTGGTCGCGATCAACCTCGCGCTGGCGGACATCGCATTCGGCGAGGTGATGACCGAGCGCCTGGGGCTCCCCGTGTTCGTCGACAACGACGCGAACATGGCGGCGCTCGCCGAACACCGGGCGGGAGCGGCCCGGGGCTGCAGCGAGGTGGTGTTGCTGACGATCGGCACCGGGATCGGTGGCGGGCTGATCATCCGCGACGAGCTGTACCACGGCGCGATCGGCTCGGCGGCCGAGCTCGGCCACATGGTGATCGACGAGAACGGGCCGCCCTGCCAGGGCAACTGCCCGAACCACGGCTGCATCGAGGCGATGGCGTCCGGGACCGCGCTGGCGCGCGAGGCGACGCGGATCGCGGGCGAGCGCCCGCGCTCGGGCCTGGGCCATGCGCTCGCCGACGGCCAGCCGCTCGTGGGTCCGCTCGTGACCGAGCTCGCCCACGACGGCGACGCGGCAGCGATCGAGGCGATCGAGCTGATCGGTTCACGTCTGGGCGTCGCGATCACAAGCTTCGTCAACATCTTCAATCCGCAGGTCGTGGTGATCGGGGGCGGCGTGATGGCCGCGGGGGAGCTGTTGCTCGAGCCGATCCGAAGCGTTGTCGCGACGAGGGCCCTGCCTCCCTCGCGCGACGAGGTCCGAATTGTAATGGCCGAATTCGGAGTTGAGGCAGGAATGATCGGAGCGGCTGCGCTCGCGTTCGACGGGCTCGGCGTCCGGGCGGGCCGGCCGCAGTGAATTCCGGGGCGCGATGAGCGGCCGGCTCGTCATCTGTCCGACCCCGATCGGAAACCTCGAGGACGTGACGCTGCGGGTGCTCGCGGCGCTGCGCGACGCGGACGTGGTCGCGTGCGAGGACACGCGCCGCACGCGGGTGCTGCTCGACCGCTACGGCGTCAAGGCGCACCTCGTCAGCTACCACGAGCACAACGAGCGCGAGCGGGCTCGCGAGCTCGTCAGGCGGATGCTCGACGATGCGGTGGTCGCGCTCGTCTCCGACGCCGGGACGCCGCTCGTGTCCGACCCGGGCTTCGTGCTCGTCCGGGAGTCCGTCGCCGCCGGGCTCGCGGTCGAGGTGCTGCCCGGGCCGTCCGCGGTCCTGTCCGCGCTCGTCGCGAGCGGGCTGCCCGCCGATCACTGGCGGTTCGCCGGGTTTCTGCCGCGCAAGCGCGCAGAGCTCGACGGAGAGTTCTCACATCCGGAGACGCTCGTCGCGTTCGAGTCCCCGCGGCGCCTCGCCGCGACGCTGAAGGCTCTCGCCGAGCTCGACCCCGAGCGCCAGGTCGCGGTGTGTCGCGAGCTGACCAAGGTGCACGAGGAGGTCGTCCGTGGCCCGGCCTCCGAGCTCGCGGAGCGTTACGCCTCGGAGACGCCGAAGGGCGAGATCGTGCTCGTCGTCGGGCCGCCGAGCGCGGCCGCGGCTCCCGACCCGGCCGGACCGGCGCTGGAGGCGCTCAGGCGGCTGGTCGAGGCCGGCGCCAAGCCGCGCGCGGCCGCCTCGGTCGTCTCCGATCTGACCGGCGTGCCAGCGAACGCTCTGTACAAGGCGTTGACCTCGGCCTGAGCGCGAGGTCGCGGTCGCGGCGGCTCGGCGCGTAGCTGAATAGATTTGAGCTAGATGTCCTTCTACGTCACCACCCCGATCTACTACGTCAACGCGCAGCCGCACCTGGGCCACGCGTACACGACGATCGCCGCGGATGTGATCGCGCGGCACATGCGCCTGCGCCAGGAGGATGTGTTCTTCCTCACGGGGACCGACGAGCACGGCGAGCCGGTGGCCGACGCCGCGCACGCGCTGGGGCTCGAGCCGAAGGAGCTGGCGGACCGCAACGCCGAGCGGTTCAAGGCGCTGATGCCGCAGCTCGACATCTCCAACGACTTCTTCATCCGCACCTCGGACCCGGAGCACGAGCTCAAGGTCCAGGAGGTGCTCCAGCGGGTGTATGACAACGGGCACGTCCACAAGGGCGTATACGAGGGCTGGTACTGCCCCCGGTGCGCGGACTTCAAGGTCGAGAACGAGATCCTCGAGGGCAACCTCTGTCCGATTCACGAGATCCCGCTGACGCGCGAGTCCGAAGAGAACTGGTTCTTCCGGCTGTCGACGTTCCAGGAGCCGCTCGAGCGCCTGTACCGGGAGCAGCCCGACTTCGTGATGCCGCCGGCGCGCTACAACGAGGCCCGCGCGTTCATCACCGCCGGCCTGCAGGACGTCTCGCTGTCGCGCGCGAACCTGCGCTGGGGTGTGACCGTCCCGTGGGACGAGAGCCAGGTGTTCTACGTGTGGTTCGACGCGCTGCTCAACTACTACACCGCGTTGACCTACGCGCGGCCGGGCGAAGACTTGACCGAGCAGTACTGGCCGCCGCAGTACCACATCATCGGCAAGGACATCCTCAAGTTCCACACCGTGTACTGGCCGGCGCTGCTGATGGCCGCCGAGCTGCCGCTGCCCGAGCACGTCTTCGTCCACGGCTTCCTGCTCGGCGCCGACGGCCGCAAGATGAGCAAGTCGCTCGGCAACGTGCTCGACCCGTTCGAGGTGATCGAGGAATACGGGACCGACGCGCTCCGCTTCTACCTGATGCGCGACGTCCCGTTCGGCAACGACGGCTCGGTCGGGATGGACTCGGTGCGCGCCCGCTACGACGCCGAGCTCGCGAACGAGTTCGGGAACCTCGCGAGCCGCACGCTCGCGATGGTCGGGCGCTACCGGGACGGCGTCGTGCCCGCGGTTGACCGAGATCCAGCGCTCGACGCCGAGCTCGAGGGGCTCCCGCAGGAGGTCGCGGCGCTGATGGATCGCGCCGAGGTGACCGAGGCGCTCGAGCACATCTGGCGGCGGGTGCGTCGGCTCAACCGCTACGTCGAGGAGCAGGCGCCGTGGCAGCTCGCGCGGGACCCGGCCAACGCGGACAAGCTCGACCAGGTGCTCGCGTCGCTGATCGAGGGTGTCCGGACGGTGAACACGATGCTCGAGCCATACATGCCCGGCGCCACCGCCAAGCTGCGAGTCGCGCTCGGCGCCCCAGGGAGCACGGTCTCGGCGCTCGAGCCGCTGTTCCCGAAGCGGTGATCGACAGCCACACGCACCTGGAGATGTGCGAGCCGCCCGACGCGGAGCTCGTCGAAGCGGCGGTCGAGGAGGGGGTCTCGCGCATCGTCACCGTTGGGATCGACGGCGCCTCCTGCCGCGCGGCGCTCCAGGCGGCCGAGGACTTCCCGCAGGTGTACGCCGCGATCGGCCGCCACCCGAACAGCGCGACCGGGTTCGACGGCGCCGACCTGGCCGAGCTCGAGGCGCTCGCCGCGCACCCGCGGTGCGTGGCGATCGGCGAGACCGGGCTCGACTACTACCGCGACGGCGCGCCTCGGGCCGATCAGGAGCGGGCATTCGAGGCCCAAATCGCGCTCGCGCGCGCGACGTCAAAGCCGCTCGTGATCCACACGCGCGATGCCGAGGACGACACGCTGCGGATGCTCGCGGAGCTCGCGTCCGGGGTCCGAGTGATCCTCCACTGCTTCTCGATGCCGGATCGGATCGACGAATGCCTTGCCCACCCAGACTGGTGGTTTTCGTTCGCGGGGAACTCGACGTACCCGAAGGCGGCGGCGTTGCGCGAGGCCGCGCTGCGCGTCCCGCTCGAACGGCTGCTGGTCGAGACCGATGCGCCGTTCCTCGCGCCGCAGGCGGTGCGAGGCAAGCCGAACCAACCGGCGAACGTCGTCTACACGGCGAAGGCTCTGGCGGTGGAGCGCCGCGTGCCGTACGAGGAGCTCGACGCCGCGGTCGAGCGGAATGCCGCCGCGCTGTTCGGATGGTGAAGCTAGGGCAGAACTTCCTCGTCGACCGCAACATCCTCGACGTGATCGAGCGGCTCGCGTCGCTGTCGCCCGAGGATGTCGTGCTCGAGGTGGGGGGCGGGCCGGGGATCCTGTCCGAGCGGTTGGCGGCGACGGCGGCGCACGTGCACGTTGTCGAGATCGATCGCGGTCTCGAGCACCAGCTCCGTTCGGTGCTCGCGCCGTTCGACAACGTCACGCTGCACATCGGCGACGCGCTCGAGCTCGACCTGGGGACGTTCGATCCGCCACCGACCAAGGTCATCGCGAACCTGCCGTACGGCGTCGCCGCGACCGTGATCCTGCGGACGATCGAAGAGCTGCCTTCCGTCGCGAGCTGGCTCGTCATGGTTCAGCGCGAGGTGGGGGAGCGGCTGGCGGCGAAGCCGGGAACCTCGGCATACGGGGCGCCGTCGGTGCTCGCGCAGCTGGCGCGCCGAGGTCCGCGTCCTGCGGCCGATCTCCCGCACCGTGTTCAGGCCGGTGCCGAACGTCGACTCCGTGCTCGTCGGGTTGACGCGCGTCGGACCCCCGGCGCAGGACAGCGTCCGCGCGCTCGTGCATGACGCGTTCGCCCACCGCCGCAAGGCGCTCGCGGGATCGCTCGCTTTGCGGGCGGATGCGGCCCCGGGGGTGCGCGACCGCGCGCGCCGAGCGCTCGTCGAGATGGGTCACCCCGCGGACGAGCGCGCAGAGCGCCTGTCGCCGGAGGAGTTCCGCGAGCTCGACCGAAGGCTCCGCGCATGAGGGAGCTCGCCTACGGCAAGGTCAACCTGTGCCTGTTCCTCGGACCCGTCCGGGGCGACGGGCGTCATGAGCTGGTGACGTTGATCGAGCCCGTATCGCTCGCGGACGAGCTGGAGGTGGCCGTGTGCTCCGGGGGCGACGACGAGGTCGTCTGCGAGGGGGTCGAGGGGGACAACCTGGTCGCTGCGGCGCTGCGCGCGCTTCGCTCCGCCGGCTGGGAGGGCCCTCCACTGCGGGTCCAGATAAAGAAGCGGATCCCCGTCGCCGCCGGCATGGGCGGGGGCTCCGCCGACGCGGCGGCGTTGCTGCGGGTGGCCGCGCGGCTTGCTCCGATTCCCGACGATCCGCTCCGGATCGCCGCCGAGCTCGGGGCGGACGTGCCGAGTCTCCTGTCGCCTGGGCTGTGGCTCGCGACCGGAGCCGGAGAGCGACTCGAGCCGCGTCCGCCGCTGGCCGCGCACGCGCTCGTGGTGGTGCCTTCCGAGCACCGGCTCTCGACCGCCGACGTGTACGCGGAGGCGGACCGGCTCGGGCTCCCTCGCACCGCCGAGGGGCTGTCCGCCAAGCTCCGGGAGCTCGACTCCTCGCTCGGTGTCAACGACCTCGAGCCGGCCGCCGTTTCCCTGTGCCCCGAGATCGCGGGCACGCTCGAAGCCGTGCGCGCCGCCGGCGCCGATCAGACGCTCGTGTGTGGCTCCGGGCCGACGGTCGCGGGCGTCTGGTGGGGAGAGGGTTGTGGCGAAAGGGTGCGGTCGGTCACGGCTTCCCTCGGCGGGGTGGCGGTTATGTCCGTGTCATCTCCCACTTCCGGCACAATTAAGGGGCAGCGATGAGCAACCAGACGATCACCTACCTGGTCGGCGCGTGCCTTGGCGTGTTCGGGCTCGTCCTCTTCTGCATGCTCGTGGTCGCGCCCGCGCTCAGCTCATACCGCCGCCCGCTGGAGAAGGTCGCCGTCGTGATCCTGTCGGGCTACGTGCTGGCGGCATTCGTCGGAGTCGGGATCGTGATCGGCGCGCTGATCGTGCTCGAGTGGCCCCGCATCTTCTAGCTACCCAAGGAGACCGTGGCTGACAGCGTCTCAAGAGCTGCCGACTCGGCACAGGGACTCGACGCCCTCGGCGCGATCACCGACGCGGTCGAGGCCGGTGCCGGCCTGCCGGAGATTCTGCGCGCCGCCGCGCGCGCTCTCGACGCCAGCCTGATCCTGATCGACCGCTCCGCGACGGTGCTCGCCGTCGCCACTCGCTCGCCCGCCGACGAGCGGTCGCTGATGCGCGACTCCGAGGACGTCACGACGATCGAGCTCAAGGTCGCCGATGCGTCCGTCGGCTCGCTGCGGATGCGCTCGCGCGAGCGGGCGCCGGACGCCGCCGTGCTGCGACTCGTGAGCACCCTGATCGCCTCGGAGATGGAGCGGACGCGAGCGCCGGAGCGTGCGTCCGAGGAGGCGGCGACCGGCTTTCAGCGCGAGGCGCTGCGCGGCGGCATCCCCGACCGCGACGATCTCGTCGCCCGCGGTCGTGAGCTCGGCACCGACCTCGCCGCCGGCGGCACCGTGATCGTCGTTCGCGCGCACCCGCGCAATCCGACCGAGGACGACTGGCGGCGGAGGCTGCTCGCGTTGAGTCTCCGCGGGGCCCGATCGGTCGCGGCGGGAGCGATCGCGTCGCCCACCGTCGACGACCCCGGCGAGATCGTCGTGCTCGTTCCCGACGGCGACGGTGAGTCGGGCAAGCGCGCGTCCTCCTCGATCCTCCGCGAGATCGAGTCGGGCCTGCCCGGGTTCGCATTCGCGATCGGTCGCAGCCGTCACGCCGGCGACCCGCTCCACCTCGGGCGCGCGGCGAACGAAGCGCTGCTCGCGATCAACGTCGTCGAAGGCGACGCCGAGCGCATCGAGCTGGCGTTCGACGCGACCGGGACCTACCAGCTGCTGCTGCCGCACATGAGCGACCAGGCAGAGCTCGGGCGGTTCTACGACGACACGGTCCGACCGCTCGTCTCCTACGACGAGCAGTACGAGACCGACCTGCTCGGCACGCTGTCGACGTTCCTCGAGTGCGACGCGAACGTCAACGCGACCGCCGCGAGACTGTTCACCCATAGGCACACGATCCGTTACCGGTTCGAGCGCGTGCGAGAGCTGACGGGGCTCGATGTCTCGTCCACCGACGGCCGCGAGAAGCTGTCGCTCGGTCTGAAGGCGATGCGGGTTCTCGGAATCGCCGCACCCCGCGGCCCCGCCAAGGAGCCCGGCGCCGAGGGGGGTCGGGTCCCGCACTGACCGCGGGATAGCCGGCGTCGCGCTCCCCGCTCGGTCGCGGTACCCTGCCCGCGGGGGGTCGGATTGATTCGCAGGATCGTCATCTCGTGCACGGTTGCGGCGCTCGCCGGGAGCATGGCCAGCGCGAGCCTCGGCGCGCCCGCCCCGCCGTCGTCGGCGCCCGTCGTGAAGCTCCGGGCGTCGGGCAAGACGCTCGACGTCGTCAGCGTCGGGACTCAGGTACACGTGCGGGCGGTGGAGTCAGGGACGGTTCCGGCGGCCGCGCGGCCCGCGAAACTGGAGATCCTGGGCGGCTATGCGGTCCACGGGCAGACGCAGGCGCACCTGCTCAGGAAGTGCGACGGAACCCGCTGCGAGATCGACCCGTCGATCAGGACCGCCGTGACCTGGACCTACCAGGCGTTCGTGTTCGGACACGACGGCGTCGAGCTGGCCAAGTCGCAAATGGTCAAGGTACGGTGGGTGAGGAGGGGCTCGCCGGCCACCGCGCCTTGAGTCGCGGCTTGCGCGGGGTCGGCCGCGGGGGCGCCGCTCTCTCGATCGGTGCTTCGAGCGCTCGCTCCACCTCGTTGGCCACGACTTCGCCCGCCACGCGCAGCGCCTCCGTGCTCCGCGAAGCCCGCGCGAGCACGAACGCGCCTTCGAGCGCGGCAAGCATCCCGATCACCAGCTCGCGGCTGCGCTCGTATCCGAGCCCCGCGTCGCGGAACCGGCGCACTCCCGCATCGATCCACCGCTCGAACACCAGCGCGCAGGCCTCGCGCATCGGCTCGGATGTGCTCGAGACCTCGAGCGCGACGGTCGCGATCGGGCAAGCGTCGGCGTAATCGGTGTCGACGAGGTGCTGGGCCGCGCCCGCGAAAAAGTCCCGCACGCCCGTGACCGGGTCGGGCGCCGGGTCGAACACCGCCGGGATCAGCAGCTCGTAGAGCGCGCCGGAGACGACGATCGCCTCGGCTCCGAGCTGCTCCTTGCCGCCGGGGAAGAAGTGGTAGAGCGACCCGAACGGTGCCTGCGCCGCGGTCACGATCTGCTTGACGCCCGTGGCGTTGTAGCCCTGCGTGCGGAACAGCTCCGCGCTCGTCTCGACGATGCGCTCCCTGGTGCTCGAGGCACCGCTCGAGTTCCGCTCCTTGGTGCTCGACATAGCTCCTCCTGCGCGATAGGGTACCACTCGCTAGAGCGATCAATCTAATTGGAGGCGCCGATGCTTTCCTACATCGTCTTCCGGCTCATCTCATGGGTGATGGCGAGGACCAGGGCGGGTGACATACGGCCGACATTGATGCTCGACCACGACGACGTGAAGTTCGTCTTCCCCGGCAGCAACTCGTGGTCGGGGACGTTCAACGGCAAGGCAGAGCACCAGCGCTGGCTCGAGCGGCTCGTCCGCGTCGGCGTGAAGACCGAGCCCGACGAGGTCGCCGTCAGCGGCTTCCCGTGGAACACCCGGGTCGCCATCCGCGGCCGCTCGTGGTGGGACTCGCCCGCGGGTGAGCGGATCTACGACAACCACTTCGTGATCTTCGGCCACATCAGGTGGGGGAAGCTCCGCGACTACGAGGTCTACGAGGACACGGAGAAGGCTCAGGCGCTCGACGACTACCTGGCCGAGCACGAGCCGGTACTGAACGCCGCCTGAGCGATTCTCGCGTCCGCTCGCGCCTTCGCACGCGCGGGGATCAGACGGCTGAGCGTCGAGCGGTGGTCAGCGACCCATCGGTAGCAGCGCTCGGTCGAGCGCGGCGCCCGGGCCAGGACCGCCGCCGGCGCCCGGCCGCCTGGAAGCAGCCGCAGTAGCGGCGGCGCCGCGGCGCCCGCCGACCAGCGGCGGCCGTCCGGTGAGACCAGATGCCACGAGGCGGCCCGGTCAGCCTCGCTCAGGTCGCCGAGGAGGGCGTCCGCTGCGGGAGCGCCGAGAGCGACGGGTCGCAGATTGCGGCCGCGATCGAGCGCCAGCAGCTGCGCGAGCGACCAGCGGCAGAAGCCGCAGTCGGAGTCGTAGAGCACGGTCCAGCGATCGCGCCCGGAACGACTAGGATCGCTCGCCATGTCGATCGGGATCATCACCGGCTCCGGAACGTACGCCCTGCCCGGGTTCACTGGCGCCCAGCCGGTCCTCGTCGAGACGCCGTACGGCAGGTGCCCGATCAGCCGCGGCACGTACGGTGGCGTCGACGCGGTGCACATCTCGCGTCACGGGCTCGGCCACGTTCGGCTCTCGAACCACGTCACTCATCGCGCGAACATTTGGGCGCTCAAGCAGCTCGGCGCGACCGCCGTCGTCGGCTGCACCGCCTGCGGTGCGGTCGACCCGACGCTCGAGCCCGGCACGCTCATCGTTTTCGACGACATGCACTTTCCGTCGAACCGGCTGCCCGACGGATCGCTGTGCACGTTCTTCACCGAGCCGGTCGACCCTCGCCGCGCCCACTGGATCACCCAGGGTGGCCCGTTCTCGGCCGGAGTCCGCGAGGCGCTGCTTGCGTCGGCCCAGGAATCGGGCCACGGTGCTCGCGATGGCGGCGTCTACGGCCATGTCGACGGCCCGAGATTCAACACGCCGGTTGAGATCGCGCAGCTCGCGGCGGTGGGAGTGAGCGCCGTGAGCCAGACGGCCGGCCCCGAGACCGTCCTCTGCGGCGAGCTCGAGTTGCCGTTCGCCTTGATCGGCTTCGTCACCGACTACGCCAACGAGGTCGCGCCCGGCGAGGCCACCCCCGTCGAGCAGCTGATCGAGCTGATGGGCCGCAGCACCTCGGTGTTCGGGGACGTGCTTCGCGACGCGCTGCCACGGCTCGAGCGAGCGACGCCGACGATCTCGGGGACCGTCTACCGGTTCGGCGACGGCGAATGAGCACGGGCGATCCAGCGGTGGTGGTGATGGCCGCGCCGGGGACGCCGGAGCCGGTCGCGGGGCTCGCCGCCGCGCTCGAGGCCGAGGCTGACCGCTGGGCCAACGAGGTCGCGCCCGGACGTGTCCATCACGCCGACGGCTCGCCCGCGGACGCGACCGCTCGCGTGCTCTCGCGCCACGACGGCCCGCTGCTCGTCGTCTGGCCGGTGCTCGCGCGGCTTCGGCCCGAGCATGCCGCCGGCGCCCTCGGCGACCTCCACGACGGAGTCCAGCTCGTGATCGGCCCGGTGATCGACGGAGGTCTCTATCTGCTCGGCCTCGGGCGCCCGCTCAGCGAGCTGATGGATCTTCCCGGCGAAGCGTGGTCGGGAGCCGACGCGATGAGTTCGGCCCTGGCGGCGGCCGCGGAGGCCGGGCAGGAGGTGGGGATCCTCCGTGGCGAGCGCGCGCTGCGGTCCGAGGCCGACGTGCGAGCCGCGCTCGCTGATCCGATGACGCCGGATGGGGTCCGGGCGCTGCTCGGGAGCGGCTGAGCCTCAGGTGTTGCCGCCGCACCCGGAGCTCGGGTCGGTGCCCGTCCAGGTGGGAGTGCACTGCGCCCACGCGCTGCGGAAGTAGACGCCCGTGGTGGTGGCCTGAAGCGTCGCCGTGCGGGTGTCGTAGTTGAAGCCGTTGCCGGAGATCGTCACCCGGCGGCCGGCGATCGCGCCGTCGGTGGCGCCGTTGCCGCTCATCGTGATGCTCGACTGCGGCGCGTAGATGACGCCGGTGAAGTTCGAATTGCCGCTCATCGAGATCGAGCCGGATCCGTCGCCCAGTCCGTACACGTAGAGCTGCAGGTTGAGCGGGTTGTTGCTCTGGTTGAACCAGGCGAAGTTCCCCGAAGCGCTGAAGTTGCCCGTGCCGTGCGGGCAGCCGGAGTTCGGGTCGTCGGGCGAGTCGACGAAGATCTCGGCGGTCGTCGCCGAGCTGATCGTGATCGACGAGTTGCCGCTGGCGTCGATCTCGCAGAAGTTGTAGAGGCCGCCGCCGAGCGTCAGCGACGAGTTGCCGGTCAGGCTCAGGGTGCGGGTCGACGCCGTGTAGGTCACGTTTCCCGACGAGGTGTCGAGTCCGCTCGTGATCCGGTAGTTGTCGTTGCACGCTGGGTATCCCGCCGCCTGCCGCAGCGGGCAGTTGGCGAGCGACGTCTGGCCGGATGTACCGGGGTTGACCGGATCGAGCACGATCGGCGCCTGCAGGTTCGTGAGCGTTCCCCCGGAGGCGTTGCCCGAGTGCGAGAACGTGCCGGCCGGGCCCAGCACGATCCCGTTCGAGCTCGCGTTCCCGGAGAGGGTGATCGGGCCGTTCGAACCCGTCTGTCCGGAGACGGCTCCGTTGCCGCTGAGGGTCACGCTCAGGAGCCCGGTCACGCCGGCGACCGGGAACAGAGGCGTGGCCTTGTAGGCCGCGACGCGGACCTCCGACCGCGAGGTCACTCCGTTCGATGTCCCGATCGCCATCACGCACCGCTGGGTGATCGTCGTGTCGAGAATCTGCTGGCCGACGCACGGCTTTCCCTGGATGTCGAGCCCGCTGGGGAGGATCGGCGTCGTGTAGTACTGGTACGTGGACCCGTTGCCGAGTGTGTACACGGAGCTGGCGCACCAGCCGCTGCTTGGCACCGTGGTCAGGACGGTGTCGCCAAGGCACAGCGTGGTCGAGGGATTGAGCATGTTCAGTCGGTAGAGCGCGACCTGGAGCCCCGCCTCGGCCGCTTCGAGCGAGTTCTTCTTGTTCGCGTCGCGGCGCGTCGAGGTATTTGTCTGCACGCCGATCGCGACCGCCGTCGCGGCGAGCACGCTCACGACCAGCAGCGAGATCACGGCGACCACAATCGCCGAGCCCTCCGTGTCGGCGATTCGGGAGCGCAGCTTGTTGAAGCGTCTGCTCGTCATTGGCTGTTGAGCTGCAGCTGGGCGGGGTAATTGGGGTTGTCGTAGATCACGTCGATCGCGCTGTTGACGGTCGACGCCATCCACATTCGGAAGCCGATCCTGTCCCCGGTCGGAACCGTCACCGCGCCGCTCGAGCCGCGGAAGTTGAAGACGAACGAGAGCTCGCTCTTGGCCTCCGGCCAGTTCGACCCCGTCGTCGGATCGGTCGGCGGGATGTAGGCCGCACCTCCGAGGTTGACCGGTCTCCACGCCTCGATGTCGGCCAGCGATCCCGCCGAGCCCGAGGGAGGCACGTCGTACACCTGCACGCACAGGGTGACCGTCTGAGCGGCGCTCTGCAGCGTCTGGGTGAAGATCGTGAGCCCCCCGTCGCCGGTCAGCGTCGTTGCCTTCGGCACTGCCGGGGTGACCCACAGCTCGTTCAGGTTGTTCAGCAGCGCCGTGCTCCAAGTGTTCGCGGTGCAGTCGGACGTCGAGCCGGTTCCGCCACCCGTGCTCCCGGTGCACATGGCCAGCGCGCACGTCGGCGGGAGCTCGCGGCCGCCCGGGTAACAGGTATCGACGCACTGGTCGTGCGAGTAGTTGTAGAGCGGGCTCGAGGTCGTTCCGGCCGGTGGGTTCGTGTCCATCAGGTCGGGTGTCGGGCACCCGGTCTCGGTCGAGGAGTTCGCCCCCGCGGTGGTCAGCGCACAGACGCCGGAAGTGACGATCCCGGCGGTGGCGTGGGTGGAGTGATCGGCCGATGGGGCGGTCGGGGTGCCGCTGTTGGTCGCGGCCCAGTCGTGCAGGAAGAATGTGTTCGCGGTGCCGGTGTCGATTCCGGCGGTGCACGGTCCGGTCGTGCCCGCGGCGGTCTGGCACAGGGTCGACGGGTCGTTCAGCGGGTTGTTCGTGTTCGTCCCGTTCTGGATCGCGCCGGTGGGAAGCGCGGCCGGATCGGCCAGCACGCTTGAGACGAACACCGGGTTCGGCTGCAGTGCCTGCTCCTGGCCGTTGACGATCTTCGTGATCGTGACCGCGACCGTGATCCGCTTGTAGTCCTGGCTGGCCGGGCATCCGGGCGAGCACTTGGTGTCGGTCGCCCACGTGACGTAGTCGTGGATCTCGCCGCTGAGCAGGCCGCCGTCGCCGTTGCCGGTGCTCTGGGTCCACGGCGTTATGGGCGCGATCGTCCCGCTGGTGGTGTCGATGTCGAGCGACTCGGCCGGGTTGCCGCCGGTGCGATCCCACTGGAACGTGGTTCCGCCAGAACCGACGTAGTAGTCGGGGCTCGCGGCGCTGCTCGACGGCGTTGGGCACGCGTTCGGGGTTGAAGTGCCGCAGTCGAGCGCGACCTGGTCGTACGAGAGTCCCTCTACCCGCTCGATCTCCCGCTGCGCGATCTGCGACATCGCCGCGTGGCGCTCGCTGACCAGTGACAGCCGCTGCGAGGCCTCGAACGCGGTGAAGGTGCCGAACACGCCGACCACCAGCACGACCAGCGCGACCATCACCTCGACGATCGTGATCCCGTCCTCGGAGCTGAGGCGCGAGCGGAGCGCGGGCAGCGGATTGGTGCGCATCGTCTCGTCCCGCAGCCGCTCAGTTCGCCACGTTGAGGTTGCGCATCAGCGTTCCGTCGCTGAGCACGATCTTGTGCGTGAGGCCGGAGGTGCTCGAGCCGCCGGAGGAAGGCACCCAGAGCGTCGCCGTCATGTAATAGGGGGCGTTCGGATCGGGGCCGAAGCTGAACACGTAGTTCGTGCTGTTTCCGTTCAGGAGGTTGCGGGCGACGACGGTCCCCGACGAGGGATTCGGGTTGCCTCCCTGCGCCGTCTGCGCGCGCACGCACTCGTGGTAGGTGGTGCCCTGTGGCGAGTTCGGCTGGTTGATGTCGCACTCGTAGAGCACCGTCAGCGCCTGGCCGGAGAGCGTGATGTTGAACTCGACCGCGTTCTGGCTCGGCTGCGACAGGATCGCCGTCGCCTGCCGGATCTGGGAGACCATCGACTCGATCCCGGTGCGCGCCTCCTGCTGCGAGTACGCATAGTTCTCATCGCGCGTCTCGATCCGCTGCGATTGCACGATCGGGACCATCAGCACCCCGAGCACGACCGCCAGCATCGAGATCGTGACCAGGAGCTCGATCAGCGTGAACCCGTCCTCTTGTCGTGCCGCGGCAATCAGCTGCGGACGCGTATTGGAGCGCCCGCAGCGATTGCGGTCAGGTGATCCCGCTCGGGATCGGACTGTGCGCCCCAGGTTCATGGAGGAGGGTCTCGTGTCGCTGTCCGAACGACCTCGCTGGCCGCGGTGGTCTCACCGAGCGCATCGGCGCGCGGGGCGGTGGTGATCGCGCGGGGGCTTGGTTGTGGACGGATGTGCGAGGGGCGGGCGCGCACCGTCCGCCGCGGCCGGAGCGGCCGGAGCGGACAATGCCCCGCAGCCCGATGCCCCGCGGCCCGATGCCCCGCTTCCGTTGGCCCGCGGCCCGATGAATGGCGATTCACCGCCTACGGGTGGCGGCAAATCGCCAGAGTTCGCCCACCAGCACGCGCGAGGCGATCAGTTAGAAACCCGAGACGCTGGTGTGGGCTAACTGGGGGGCAGGGACTCGAACCCCGATTCCCAGGACCAAAACCTGGTGTCCTAGCCGCTTGGACGACCCCCCATAGGGCCGCGCCCCATCAGGTGAGGCGAATCTAGCAACGACAGGCCGTCCGCTCGGGACGAGAGCCGTCCGACGCAAGTGCGAACATATGTTCGTGCCACGGTATACGGAAGAAGACGCTCGGGCTGCCATCGCAAACTCCTCGTCGTACGCGGAGGCGCTACGGAAGGTCGGGCTGAGGCCGGCCGGCGGGAACCACCAGCACTTCCGGCATTACGTCGATCAGATCTGGCAGATCCCGACGGACCATTTCGACCCGGCTCGCGCGTCGCTTGAAGCCCTCGCCCGCGCACGCCTTGAGCGAACACCGCTAGAGGCGATTCTCGTCGAGAGCTCCCGCTACAGCCGAAAGGCGCTCAAGGCACGGTTGTACGAGGCGGGGCTGAAGGCGCGTCGATGCGAGCTCTGTGGGCAGGACGAGAACTGGAACGGGTCGCGGATGTCCTTGATCCTCGACCACATCAACGGAGTGCCGGACGACAACCGCATCGACAACCTGCGGATCGTCTGCCCCAACTGCGCCGCGACTCTGGATACCCACTGCGGCCGCAAGAACAAGCTTCCGGAGCGCGCGTGCGCCCACTGCGGGAAGCTGTTCGTTCCGACTCGCAGCAATCATCGCTACTGCTCGAGGTACTGCGGCGTCCGTAACGACGAGTCCAGGCGAGACGCGCACCCCGAGACCCGCAGGGTCGACCGCCCCTCCTACAAGCAGCTGCTCGCGGACCTTGAGTCGATGAGCTTCGTCGCGGTCGGGCGGAAGTACGGGGTGTCCGACAACGCGGTGCGCAAATGGATCCGGTGGTACAAGCACGCGGCGGAGCGGGAGGGGCACGGCAGAAGGGAGGGCTCCGGCTGACCGGACGGCCCGGCGACCGCCGCCGACTCCCCTACCCTCCCGCCACCATGAGCGAGCTCGAATTCCTGGGCGCCTTGCACGTTGAGCTGCTCCGACGCGACGGGCTGCGCGGCGAGCTCGCGCACCACCAGGCGCACCCCCAGCACGAGCTCTTCCAGACGTCGACCGTGCACGCCCTGCTGGCCGGCGCGTACGAGGGGGATCTCACGCTCGGGCAGCTGCTCGAACACGGCGACCTGGGCCTGGGGACGCTGAACGGCCTCGACGGGGAGCTGATCGTGCTCGACGGTGAGGCGTGGAAGGCCGAGCTCGATTGCACGTTGACGCTCCCCGGCCCGGGCGCGAAGACCCCCTACGCCGTGGTCGCGCAGTTCACCCCCGGCGAACCGCTGGAGCTCAACCAGCGGATCGCCGGCGATGAGCTCGAGCCATGGCTTCGGACCGCCGGCCGGATCACCGATCGGCCCGACGCGATCCGGATCGACGGCCACTTCGAGTCGGTGCACGTCCGCTCGGTGCCGAAGCAGTCGAGGCCCTATCCGCCGCTGTCCGAGGCGATCTCACACCAGCACATCGTCCAGCTGGAGGACGTCGAGGGCACGATGGTCGGGTTCCGATTTCCCGATCCGCTCGACGGCATCGAGATGAGCGGCTTTCACCTGCACTTCGCCAGCGCCGACCGCACCCGTGGGGGGCACGTGCTCAGCTACACGGCCCGACAGGGCGTCGTGCGGGTGGATGAGGCGACCGATCTGCACGTCGAGCTGCCGCCCGCGGTCGACGCTCCTGCCAGCGGCACGCTGCTCGATCAGCATGAGATATCTCGGCTGGAGACGGATGGCTAGCGTACGATCTTCGCTGTGAGCGACTCGGTCGTCGTGATCCTCGCTGCGGGCGGGGGCACCCGCATGCGCTCTGAGACCCCGAAGCTGCTGCACCCGATCTGCGGGCGGCCGATGATTGGCTGGACGGTCGCGGCGGCGGGGGACGCGGGCGCCGGAACGGTCGTGGTCGTCGAGGGCCCGGGCCGCGAGCTCGAGCCGGTTCTCGACGGACGTGTCGAGTTCGCGGTGCAACAGAAGCAGCTCGGAACCGCCGACGCGGTCAAGGCGGCGGCGGACCAGATCGACGGAGCCTCGACCGTGATCGTGCTCAATGGCGACAGCCCACTCGTGACCGGCGCGACGCTCAAGCAGCTCGCCGAGGCCCACGAGCGATCGGGCGCCGCGGCGACGATCGGGACGATCGTGCTCGATGACCCGAGCGGCTACGGCCGTGTCGTCCGCGGCCCGGACGGAACGGTCGAACGGGTGGTCGAGACCAAGCGCCCCGGCGACGCCACCGAGCTCGAGCTGCACATCCGCGAGGTCAACACCGGGATCTTCGCCTTCGACGCGCGCGAGCTGCTCGCGGCGCTCGACCTGGTCAGGAGCGACAACGCGCAGGGCGAGCTGTACCTCCCCGACGTGCTCCCGATCATGCGCGAGCACGAGCGCACCGTCGTCGCTCTCGAGCTCACCGACCCGAACGTGATGATCGGCATCAACGACAGGGTCGCGCTGGCGGACGCGCGGGCGATCGCCCAGCGGCATATCTGCGAGCGCCACATGCTCGCCGGAGTGACGATCGTCGACCCCGCCTCGACGGTGATCGACGTCCAGGTCGAGATCGCCCAGGATGCGGTGATCGAGCCGTTCTCGAGCCTTCGCGGCGTGACGAGCATCGGCGAGGCGAGCACGATCGGCCCGCTGAGCACCCTGATCGACGCCCGCGTGGGCCTCGCCGCGAAGGTGATCCACTCGTACGTCAACGACGCGGAGATCGGCGACCGAGTGAGCGTCGGTCCGTTCGCCTACCTGCGCCCCGGCACCGTGCTCCGCGAGGGGTCGAAGGCGGGCACGTTCGTCGAGATCAAGAATTCCGAGATCGGCGCTGGGACGAAGGTGCCGCACCTGTCATACATCGGCGACGCGGACATCGGCGAGGACACGAATCTCGGCGCTTCCACGATCACCGCCAACTACGACGGCACCCGCAAGCACCGCACGACGATCGGCGACCGCGTCAAGACGAGCGTCGACACCACGCTGGTGGCGCCGGTGACCGTCGGCGACGACGCTTACACCGGCGCCGGATCCGTGATCACAAAGGACGTGCCGCCCGGTGCTCTCGGGATCGCGCGCGAGCGCCAGCGCAACATCGAGGGCTATACGGACCGCCGCAACGAGCGGGAAACCGGCGCAGATTCCGCGGACAGTGATGCCGAGCCCGTGGAAAGCCGTCAGCCTTCGGACGTAAACTCGACCAACCCATGAGCGTCCTCGAAACGAGTCCGACAGCGACAGGCTTGCAGGTCGAGTCAAACAAGCGGCTGATGCTCGTCTCCGGGCGCGCGAACCCCGGGCTTGCCCTGCGGATCTCCGACAAGCTGGGCGTCGAGCTCAGCGGGATGACGCTGAAGACGTTCGCCAACGGCGAGGTCTACTGCCGCTTCGAGGAGTCGGTCCGCGGCGCCGACGTGTTCATCGTCCAGCCGACGTGTGGCAACACCGACAGCGGCTTGAGTGCGAACGACGCGCTGATGGAGCTGATGGTGATGGTCGACGCGGCGGTCGGCGGTTCCGCGCATCGGGTGATCGCCGTTACGCCGTGGTACGGCTACTCGCGCCAGGACAAGAAGTCCGCTCCGCGCGAGCCGATCAGCGCGCGGCTGGTCGCGCGGATGCTGGAGGCCGCCGGGATCGACCGGATCGTGACGATGGACCTGCACTCGGGTCAGATCCAGGGGTTCTTCCAGAAGCCGTGCGACCACATGACGGCCATGTTCATCCTCACCCAGTACTTCGCCGACCTTGGGCTCGAGGACATGGTCGTGGTCGCGCCGGACGCCGGTCGGGTGAAGCTGAACAAGCGGTTCGCCGCGAAGATCGGCGCCGACCTCGCGATCCTCAACAAGGACCGTCCCGCCCAGCAGGTCGCCGAGATCAGCTACGTGATCGGCGACGTCGCCGGCAAGACCGCATTAATCGTCGACGACATCATCGACACCGCCGGGACGCTCAAGGCCGCGGCGCGCGCGGTTCACGAGGCCGGCGCCCGCCGCGTCTATGCCGCCGCCACCCACGGAGTCTTCTCCGGCAACGCGTGGGAGAACCTCGCCTCCGCCGGACTCGAGCAGATCGTCGTCACCGACACGATCCCGGTCCCGCCCGGCGCCCCGGCCAACGTCCGCGTGCTCCCGTGCGCCGACCTGCTCACCAACTCGATCCGCCAGATCTTCACCGACGGCTCGGTGAGCGACGTGTTCGGCGGCGAGAATCAGCTGTTCTAGCGGCGACGACGACGTGCACCGGAACGCCGGCGTGGCGAGCCAACGATCGCTGCCATGACGTTCATCGTCGAGACTTAGGTCGCTTACGCCGCGGCACAAACCCGAGCGACACGAGATACCTCTCGGCTCCCTCTAGCGCCGGGAACTCGAACTGGAAGCCCGACGGCGCTGTATCGCCCCGAGGATCCAGAACACGTGTTTCCTGGTGGACCGTCACGCCACTCTCTGTGCTCAGCGTGATGTTGAGTTCGATGTTGGGCTTTGCCACCTATGGACCTCCTCCTCAAGTTCGCGGGCCGCGCCCGCGTTCGCGACGTTCCTCAACGAGAACTCTTAGTCGATCCGCGCGATTCGCGGACAGCTGGCGACGTAGCTGCTTACGCGGACGTGACGGGATCGGGTCGGGCGCGAGCGGCGCCCAGCCCTTGCAGCGACCTGCTGGACTTTCCGCTACAAGCAAACACGCGAGGCAGCATGGCGGCGAGAACCAGCTGTTCTTGGCCGACCCCGCCTCCGAGGCGGAGACGGCTTTAGCGGGGCTTCGGGCGGTTTTTCTCGAACACATACCGCCGGAAGATCCTGGATTTAGCCGCGCAGGCCATCATCAGGGCAGATCCCGTGTGGCCGTTGTGGGCCGACGCGGGAGCGGATCTGTCGCCAGCCTCGACGGGAGCTGAGGGCGCCTCGCAACGGGCGCCCTTTTGCTTGGTTCCCGGCCGAGCTGTGGGGCGACTACGAGAAGCGCGCCTGCTGACGCGGGCCGGCTAGCTCAGCCTCTTCCAGCCTGACCACTTGCCCGCGGAGTTCCTCACGCGCACGTACCTGGGCTGCTGCGCGTGGTGACGCGGAGCGTGCGCGTGACTCGCAGGATTCCGCGCTCGTGGCAGTTGGCAAGCCTGACCGTCGTGCCGGCGGAGCGGCCACGGCGACACCTGAACCGTGCAAACGCCGACGATCGGGTCATTGGCCTTGAGGCGAATCGCGTAGGTGCGGCTCTTGGACGGCTCGTGCCGCTCCCGCCTTCGGCTTGCTCGCGGTAAGCAGCTGCGCGGTTTGGACGGCGGGCGCGGTCTCGTCGAGGATGATGTCGTCGGTGAAGTTGACGAGGTCCATGCCTGCGCCCTGGAAGCGCAGGTAGACGATCTTCGTCAGCCGGTCGGAGCCGGTTTGCTTGAGCGTCCAGGGGATTTGGGTGGCGATCTGGAACGAGTGGGCGTTGCCGGTCGTTCCGAAGCCGCCGTCGTTTGAGATGACGACTTGTCTGGTGCCCGCGGGCCAGATCAGGTTGATCGTGACGTGCGGGTTGGAGGTCGCGTAGTCGCCGCTGTTGATCAGCACGCCGACCGGGCCGCTGGGCGGCACCGGTGCGGTGGCAGCCGAGGTGGCGGGGCTGCTGTGGCCGCCTTGGTTGTAGGCGGTCTCGAGTACGCGGAACGTCTTCTGGGCGTCGCCACCCTGAACCGTGTACGTCTGGCTGGTCGCTCCCGAGATCGAGGCGCAGTTACCGCCGGTCGAGTTGCAGGCCTGCCACTGGTAGGTGAAGCTGGTGGGGTTGTTGGTCCAGCTGCCGTGCGATTCGGTCAGCGTGTGCCCGATCGCCGGGGTCCCGGTGATCGTCGGCGGCGAGACGTTCGCCGGAGGCAGCGGAATGACCGTGTTGGTCGCGTTTGACTGCGCGGGCGCGCTCGCGCCGCCACCGTTGACGGCGGTCTCGAGCGCGACGACGCGATGGCCGACGTCGGCGCTGGTCAGCGTGTAGGTCTGACCGGTCGCGCCGGAGATCGGCACGCAGTTGGAGACCGAGCCGTCACAGTCCGCCCACTGATACCGGAAGCTACTCGGGCTTCCGGTCCAGGAGCCGTGGGACTCGGTCAGCATCTGGCCCTGCTGCGCCGTTCCAGAGATGGTCGGACGCGCCGTGTTGGTCGGGGGCGCGGTGACCGAGAAGCTGCGCGGCCCGCTCGTCCGGACGTTCCCCGCACCATCGACAGCCTTGATCAGCCACGAATGCGAGCCATTCGCAAGCGCACTCGAAGCAGTCGCAGAGCACGTGCCGCCCGAGCACGCCGAGTTGGCGACATTCTGATCCTTGCTGCCGTCGATCCACAGCTCGTAGTGATCGATGCCCGACCCCGCATCAGTCGTCTGCTGCCACGAGAACGCTGTCCGCGGAGCCTGATTCACCGCCCCAGACCCAGGAGTCAACAACTGGAACGCCGCCGGCGGCGTGGCATCGAGCGTGAAGTCCCAGGTCTGATTCGAGGACCGGTTGTTCCCAGCGACATCGAACGCCTTCACGGACCACGTGTGATGGCCGTCCGCAAGTCCGCTGACCGTCGCCGAACAGCTTCCCGCCGAGCAGGTAGATGCCGCAACGGTCTGGTACTTGGCGCCGTCGATCCACACGTCGTAGTGGTCCATGCCCGAGATCGAGTCGGTCGTCTGCTGCCATTTCAGCGACACCGAGTTCAGGACTGACCCGGCCGCCGGGCTGAGCAGGTTGAACGTCGCGGGTGGTGTGCCGTCGACGGTCAGGCTGCGGCTCGGCGTCGACGTTGCGTTGCCCTGGCCGTCGACCGCCGTGACGTACCAGCTGTACGTCGTTCCTGAGTTCAGGGGCGCCCGGTTGGCGGACGTGCATACGCCACCGGAGCACGCCGATGTCGGGACGGTCCAGCTCGTGACGCCGTTGATGACAACGACGTAGTGATCGACGCCCGAACCCGTGTCAGTCGTCTGGTTCCAGGAGAACGAAAACGATGACCCGGTGACGTACGAATTGTCCGGCGGAGCGATCGACGTGAACGGGGCCGGAGGCGTGACGTCCACCGTGTACACGGCCGCCGCGCCGTATTTGTTGTTGTTGACGAAATCCTGGCTTGGGTCTTGAGGGGCTCCGACCAAGGCGGTGGTGTTATCGCTCGACAGGGCCGCGCTCCAACCGAAGCCGGAAGCGGCGGCGAAGGGTCCAGGGGTCTTCGGCTGAGCCTGAGTCCACGTGGATCCTGAGCGGGTGAACAACTCGGCGGCGCCCTGACCCAGCGTCAGGCCGCTTTCGTCCGGGTTGTTGTAGTTCGGCGCGCCGATCAGCGCGGTGTTGCCATCGCCCGACAACGACACCGATTGGCCGAACATGATCGGTTCAGCCGCCGGCTGTATGTCGTTCGGGACGAGCTTCGGTCCCTGCTGCGACCACGAGGAGCCGGAGTTCACAAACGCATACGCGGCACCCACGCCTGGCGGGTTGTTTGAGCTGCCGTCGCGCGGAGCTCCAATCAAGGCAGTCTCGCCGTCGGACGACAGAGCGACGCTCGTGCCGAACTGGCCGCCGCCGGCGACCGTCAACTTGGAAACCTCCGACCAACCCGATCCCGAGTTCGTGAACACCCAGGCGGCGCCGCTGCTTGACGAGTCGAGGGGGCCGCCGATCAGCGCGGTCGTCCCGTCCGAGGAGAGGGCCGCGCTAGTGCCGAACGCTCCACTTCCCGACTCGTCGCTCGGCGTGATCTTCGATCCCTGCTGGGTCCATGTGGAACCGCTGCGCGTGAATACCCAGGCAGCACCATTGGTCGAGTTATCGCCGTAACCGCCGATCAGCGCGGTGTTGCCGTCCGAGGAGAGGGCCGCACTCGACCCGAATTGCCCGTTTCCAGTTTCGTCGCTGGGCGTTATCTTCGATCCCTGCTGAGTCCACGTCGAGCCGCTGCGAGTGAACACCCAGGCCGCGCCCTTGTTGGAGTTATCGCCCGGTCCGCCGATCAGCGCGGTGTTGCCATTCGAGGAGAGAGCCACGGTCCAGCCGAACGATCCGTTCCCGGTCGAGTCGCTCGGGGTCAGCGTCGTCTGCTGCGTCCACGTCGATCCCGAGCGCGTGAACACCCACGCCTCGCCGGCGATGGCCAGGCCGGGGCCTCCGATCAGGGCAGTGTTGCCATCACTGGAGAGAGCGACGCTGTAGCCGAACTCGTGCCACTGGGTATCGCCGGGACCAAGCTGCGCCTGGCTGATCATCGGGTCAACCTTCACCGGGTAGGTCGCGCCGGCGTCGTCGATCCGCAGCAGCACGCTTGAGCCGCTGAGCTCGAAGTGAGAGCGCAGTGCGCGTCCGGTGGCGTCGGTCGCCGAGAGCTGGTCGAGCCGCAGCAGCGAGTGCCCGGCGCGCGAGAGCTGGATCCCGGATCCGGAGAGCCGCGCGCGGAGTGCGCCAGTTAGCTGCTCCGAGATCGTGAGCTGGCCTGCTCCGGCCGTGGGCCGGTGGGCGACCGTGAAGCCCTGTTCGAGCCCGAGTGGGCCGTTGCGGTACCACTCGGTGACCCGGCCGCGCTGGTACAGGACCTGGTTCTTGCTTGCGGCAGGGCTTGCCGTCGGGAGCGCCGAGATGCTGTCGCCGCGCCCGATTCCGGCCACGTGCAGCCTGAGGGTGGCGCCGCCGGCGCTGACGATCGGCCCGGAGCGCGCGAACGCGGTCGTGAGGTGACCGGTCGTGGCGCGGAGGCCGCGAACCGCGAAGTTCGCACGGCTGGCTCCAACGGCGGAGGACGCCATTGGCTGCAGGGAGGTCGGGAGGCTGGCAAGGCCGCGAGCATGAACGGCAGTCCGGGCCGGTGCCGGTGCGCTGTGGTCGCCGAAGGCGAACCATGCGCCCGCTACTGCCAACGTCAGGCAGGTCGCGAGCAGCGCGTGCACCACCGAGCGACGCGGTACCCGCCACTGCATTGCCCCAACCAGAGCATCCGACATCGAGCCCCTCCTGACCAGAAATTAATCGGCCCCGTTAGTGATGCACTCTAACCGCGCGGAACGTCGGCGGGAAGACCTATTTACTTTGTGAACACGCACGAACCCGCGACGATGCGGCGCGCGGGACGTCTAGCCAAGCGTTTTCCAGCGTGACCAGCTGCCGGCGGAGTTCTTGACGCGGAGGTACTTGGGTCGATTCCGGGCCGTCACGTGGAGCGTGCGGGTGATCCGCAGGATCCCGCGCTTGCGGCAGTTAGTGACGTGCAGCGTGGTGCCGCCAGATCGCTTGGACGAGACCTGGATCGAGCAGACGCCCACGATCGGGTCGTTGGCCGCGACCTTGATTGAGTAGGTGTGGCCCTTGGCTGGGGACGCGTGCGCCTTCGGCTGCGTGGCCCCCAGCAGCTTGGCCGATCGGACCGTCGGTGCGGCCTGGTCGAGGACGATGTCGTCGATAAATCCGGTGTAGTCGATTCCCGCCCCGAGGAACCGGACGTACACGAGCTTCGAGAGTCGGTTCGAGCCCGTTTGCTTGAGCGTCCAGGGGATCTTTGGCGCCATTGAGAACGAGTGGGCGTTGCCGGTCGACCCGAAGCCGCCGTCGTTGGAGAGCACCACCTGTCTTGCGCGCGTGGGCCACACGAGACTGACGGTCACGTGCGGGTTATTGGTTGCGTAGTCGCCGCCGTTGATCAGCACTCCAACCGGGCCGTTGGGCGGTACCGGTGCGGTCGCCGCGGACGCGGCTGCGCCGCTACGGCCACCCTGGTTGTACGCGCTCTCAAGTACCCGGAACGTCTTGTCGACGTCGCCGCTCCGGACGGTGTAGGTCTGGCCGGTTGCTCCGGAGATCGCCGCGCAACTAGCGCCGGTCGGGTTGCAGGACTGCCACTGGTACGTGTAGCTGGTGGGATTGTTGGTCCAGCCGCCGTGCACCTCGGTCAACGTCCGGCCGATCGCGGCAGTGCCGTTGATCGTCGGCGGCGAGACGTTCGCGGGAGGCAGCGGGATGACCGTGGTGGTGCCGTTTGACTGCGCCGCCGCGCTCGCGCCACCACCATTGACCGCGGTCTCGAGCGCGACGACGCGATGCCCGGCGTCGGCGAGGGTAAGGGTGTACGTCTGAGCGATCGCCCCGGAGATCGGCACGCAGTTGGAGACCGAGCCGTCGCAGTCCGCCCACTGATACCGGAAGCTGGTCGGGCTGCCGGTCCAGGAGCCGTGCGACTCGGTGAGCGTCTGCCCCTGCTGCGCATTCCCCGTGATCGTCGGCCGCGAGGTGTTAGCTGGGGGCGCGGTCACCGAAAAGCTCCGGGTTGCGCTCGTGCGGAGGTTCCCTACCCCATCCACCGCCTTCACGAGCCACGAATGCGATCCATCCGCGAGGGCAGCAGTGGCAGTCGCCGAGCAAGTGCCACCAGAGCATGCCGAGCTCGCAACGTTCTGATTATTGCTCCCGTCGATCCAAAGCTCGTAGTGATCGACGCCAGTCACGGCATCGGTCGTCTGCTGCCACGAGAACGACGTCCGCGGTGCCTGATTCGCGCCACCAGGCCCGGGGTTGAACAGCGTGAAGGCGACGGGCGGAGTCGTGTCGAGCGTGAAGGCCCAGATCTGGGTCGAGCTCTTCGCGTTTCCGGCTCGATCTACGGCCTTCACCAACCAGTTGTGACGTCCGTCCGCGATCCCAGTCGCCGTGGTCGAGCACGTACCGGCGGAACAAGCGCTCGG
Organism: uncultured Solirubrobacterales bacterium; assembly: GCA_963788565.1. Lineage (GTDB taxonomy): Bacteria > Actinomycetota > Thermoleophilia > Solirubrobacterales > Solirubrobacteraceae > Palsa-465. The sequence continues at coordinate 82,045 of CAWBHJ010000013.1, forward strand.
GGCGACGTCACGATTCTTGCTCCCGTCGATCCACAACTCGTAATGGTCGATGCCCGAGCTGGCATCACTCGACGCCTGCCATGAAAACGACGGGGCCGTAAGAGCCGCCCCGTTAGCCGGCGTCTTCAACGAGAACGCGACGGGCTGGGTCCTGTCTATGAGGAAGTTCCAGGTCTCGTTGCTGTCGCGGACGTTCCCGGCCCCGTCGACCGCCTTAATCAACCATGAGTAGGTTCCACCAGAAAAGCCGGTGTTGGCGTGCACCGAGCAGGTCCCACCGGAGCATGTCGACGCGGGGATGTGGACCTGGTCCTGGCCGCCGATCCACAGCTCATAGTGATCGACACCGGACCCGGGATCTGAACTCGCATCCCACGTGAACGTGGTTTGACCCGCATTGATTGCTGTCCCGTTCGCCGGTCCAACGAGATCGAACGCGGACGGCGGCGTGGCATCCACCGTGAAGTCCCAGGTATCAAGGCTGTTGCGGACGTTGCCAGCCTGGTCGACCGCCTTCACGAACCACGTGTGAGATCCCCCGGAGAGCGGCGTGCTCACCTGGGCCGAACAGGTCCCGTTGACGCAGGCCGAGGTAGCCACATTCTGCTTGTTGCTGCCGTCGATCCACAGCTCGTAGTGATTGATGCCGGAACCCGGATCGGCTTTCTGTGCCCACGAGAACTTGGGGCTCGGCCCGAGGTTCTGCGCGTGGTTGGCCGGACCCAGAAGATGGAAGTCAGCGGGTGGCCGTGTGTCTACCGTGAAAGGAAGCTGGCCCCCGCCATTGCCGGTGGTCGTGTTCCCGACCTTGTCCACGGCTCTGACCTGCCAGGTGTATTTCCCGTCCGCGAATGTCCTGGTCGAGGTCACCGAACAGACTCCACCCGAGCAGGCCGACAGAGGGATGTCCTGGTCCTTCGTGTAGCCGAACCATAATTCGTAGTGATCGAGGCCTGACCCCGAATCCGAACTCTCGTGCCATGAAAATGTGGGCTGGGGCGTGTTTACGGCAGCCCCGTAGGCCGGAGCGATGGTCGTAAAGTCTGCTGGTGGAATCCCGTCGACATTGAAGCTCCAGCTGTCACTCGAGCCGATGGTGCCGTCGGTGTAGACGACCTTCACCAACCAGTGGTGAAGCCCGTTCTCAAGGTAGTAGCCGGGTTGCCCTGTGCACGTTCCACCTGAGCAGGTCGACGGAGAGATCGTATCGTCCTCGACTCCGTCGATCCACGTCTCATAGCGAGCAACCGAGCCAGACGCCGCATCCCAGGTAAGCGTTGGCCTGTGCGGGAGGTTTTGCGCGCCGTTCGCGGGACTAACAAGATCAAGTGCCGCCGGCGTCACCGTGTCGAGCTGGAACGCCCAGGCCCCACCATGTCCTCCGACGAGGGCGGTGCCGCCGTCGGACGACAACGCGACGCTTAGGCCGACACCGTCCTGGCCGTTCCATGTCTTGTCCGGTATCAGCTTCGAGCCGACTTGAGTCCAGGCCGAGCCCGACCGCACGAACACCCAGGCCGCGCCGACGCTCGACGAATAATCCGCAATGTAGTTATCGCCCGGCCCGCCGATCATCGCCGTGTTGCCGTCACTCGAGAGCGCCACGCTCCCCCCGAACGCGACTTGCGGGCCGACGCCATCGTTGGGCGTCAGCTTCGGCCCTTGCTGGGTCCAGGTCGAGCCCGAGCGCGTGAATATCCATGCGGCCCCGGCGTTCGAGCTGTCAGCCGGTCCGCCGATCATCGCGGTGTTGCCGTCCGAGGAGAGCGCGACGGCCGAGCCGAAATCCCCGAAATCCTGAGACGAACCCACCCCGTCGTTCGGACTCAGCTTTGCGCCCTGCTGTGACCAGCTCGTGCCCGAGCGGGTGAACACCCACGCCGCGTCGTCATACGTCGAGCCGACGAGCGCCGTGTTTCCATCGCTCGATAGCGCCACGGACCAGCCGACCTCGCCCTTGCCTGAACTATCGCTCGGGGTCAGCTTCGCCTGTTCGGTCCAGTTCGAGCCGGATTGCGTGAACACCCACGCCGCTCCCACACCCGCCCCGGGGTTGGGGGTGTCCGCCGGACCTCCGACCAAGGCGCTGGTCGCGTCGCTCGATAACGCAACGCTGCTCCCGAATCGGACGCGCGAGCCGACCGCGTCGCCGTTGGGGACAACCTCCGCCTGCTGCGACCAGCTCGACCCCGAGCGCGTGAACACCCAGGCCGCCCCGGTGCTGCCGTCGTCTGGGGCTCCGACCAGGGCGGTGTTCCCGTCGCTCGACAGTGCCACGGCAGTGCCGAATGCGCCTTTGCCGACCTCGCCATTCGCCGTGAACTTCGACTGCTGCGTCCAGGTCGAGCCCGAGCGCGTGAACACCCATGCCGCCCCGACATCCGAGCTATCCGAGGGGGCTCCGATCACCGCGGTATTGCCGTCGCTCGAGACGGCGACGGCGTAACCGAAGAGCGCTATCCCTGTCGGGTCCGGATCCATCGCCGGTCCCTGCTGCAGCGTCGGATCGACCTTCACCGGATATGTCGCGCCGGCGTCGTCGATACGTATCACAACGCTGGACCCGCGGAGCTGGAAATGCGAACGCAGGGCGCGTCCTCTGGCGTCGATTGCCGAGAGCTGATCGAGTCGCACGAACGCGCGTCCTGCGTGCGAGAACACGATCCCGGAGCCCGATAGTCGCGCGCGCATCGCGCCGCGCAGCCGCTCGGAGATCGTCAACCACCCGGAACCCCCTGCCGGTTGCCGAGCCACTGTGAATCCCTGCTCGAGTCCGAGCGGCCCGTTTCGGTACCACTCGGTGACGCCGCCTCGCCGGTACAACACTTGGTTGTTGCTCGAGGACGGATTTGCGGAAGGAAGCGCAGCGATCGACCGCCCGCGCCCGACGCCAGTGACGTGCAGTCCGAGCGCGGCGCCGCCGGCACCGCTGACGGTCGGTCCCGAGCGGGCGAACCTGGTCGTGAGTCCGCCGCCCACGGACCGGAGCCCGTGGATCGCGAAGCTCGCGCGTCCGGCGCCCACGACCGACGAGACGATTGGCTGTAGAGCGACCGGCAGGCTGCTCAGTGACCGGGTGTGGACAACGGGTCGCGCGGCCGTGGGCGCGATCGACCGACGCTCGACGGTCCCGACCGACCAGACGGCGACGAGTGCCACCACCACGCACGCGAGCGTCCATGCGCAGGCGCGTGTGATCCCTCTGAACCGAAACGCCCCTGCCCCGACAACCGACTCGAACACCTAAACCCCTTACTGACTGGCCAAACAAGGCCCCGTGCTTAAGCGAGTCTAAACGCCCGAGTCGGTGCCGGGAAGACTTATTTACGGGTTAACGACGCTCCAGGTCCCGCCGAAGCTGCGGATGCCCTGGCCCTTGGCGTTGCCCTTGGTGTTGGCGTCGCCGACGTAGCGGTACAGCGGCTTGCCGTTGAGCGTCACCTGGTAGAAGTTGGCGCGCACGCGGCGGAGCCTGCCCACGTTCCCACTGACGCCCGGGCCCTTGGTCAGCCGCTCGTTGGCGTTAGTCCTGACCGGGAGCCAGATTGAGAAGCAGGTCTGGTTGATGCACTTCAGCACGGTCGGATTTCCGACGCGCTCACCGCTCAGCGTGTAGACGGTCTGGCCGTTCACGTTGACGACGACGGACCGGTTGTTGCCGTTGACCCGGGCGGTGCCCTTCGACACCGTCGGGTTGGCCGCGACCGCGACCCCGGCCATCGCGAGGGTGAGGCCCGTCGCGAGCAGAGCGGCCCGCTTGAACAGCGCGGGACGAAGAACAGAAGACTGCATTGATACCCCCATGATTCTTAGGTGCTCCAGTTAAACCGCAGGCGCGATCGTAGTTGCGCGCCCAGACAATTCGCACGGCTCGCTCGAGCTCTCCCCGATGCCCCTTTGCGTCGAGCGCCGGCGCCCAGTATGGATGGCGCCGACGTCTAAATCAAGGCGCGCGGTACCGTCCGCCCCAGATGACTCCAGATGCGGCCCACAGCGAACGTGCGGCGCGGCTGATGGACCTGCTCGGCCTCAGCGAGGACGAGCTCTGCGCGGCCCTCGACGTCGATCCACTGACGCTCCTCTCGGGCCAGCTCGATCACAGTGCCGAGCTGCCGATCCTGCTCGCCCTGCTTGACGAGGCCGCCGCTCAGGCCGGTCCCAAGGCACTCCGCAGCTGGGTCCGGCGCAAAGGCCCGCACGGCCGCCCGATCGACGCGCTGACACGCCGCGACTTCGCGGCGTTCGAGGAGGCGCTCAACGACCTTCAGCAGAACGGCTTCGTCCTCAGGGGCGGCGGGACGTAGATGTCAGCCCCGTTCCGCCATGCGATCCGGGTCCGCTACGCCGAGTGCGACCCGCAGGGGGTGGTCTTCAACTCCCACTACCTGGCGTACCTCGACATCGCAATGACCGAGCTGTGGCGGGCGGCGTTCGGCGGCTACGGCGTGATGATGGACCGGGGCATCGACCTGGTGGTCGCCGAGGCGCAGCTGCGGTTCAGGGCCTCGGCCAAGTTCGACGACGAGCTGACGCTCGAGGTGGCGGTCACGAGGATGGGCAACACGGCGATCACGACCGAGCACCGGGTCATACGCGGCGACGAGGTGCTGGTCGAAGGGACGCTGCGCCACGTGGTGGTCGAGCTCGAGACGATGATCGAAGACGCCGATCCCGGAATGGATCCGCGAGGGGCTGAGACCGTGGACGCTCGCGGAGGCGGAGCAGACCACGGTCCCCTAGTCCTTCTGCTTCTTTTCCTTCGGCTTCGGCTCGGGCGAGACGCCGAACAAATAGCTGAACGTGGATGCGGTCGCTCGCTCGACGACCGCGGTGACAGCGGCCATCGTTGCCGCCTCGAGCACGGCGCCGGCCACCACCTTCGAGAGGCTCGCGTCGAGTCGCGTCGGCTTCGGGGGATCCTCGTCGTCGATCCTCGCCCACACCGACTTGAACGCCGACTTGCCGATCCGCCCTGCGAACGTCCCGGTGATCCTCGCGAACAGCTTGTAGAAGATCCGCATCGCAGCCGGGAGCCTATCCCGGAACGCCGATCCCAATGCGCCTCCGGTACAAGCCCGAGCGCCCCCAAATGCTCCACACGGAAGTGGCAGCAACTGTGCGTCCGGATAATTGTTAACACTGACGACACAACCTTCAGGCCCGGATGCTGCAAGACGACCCGAACGCTCAGGACAACCAGGCGGATGAGCTTCTACGCCGCGCCCTGATCGACGAGTCCGCTTCGGTCGCGGTGTCGCTGCGGGTCGGCGGGCTCCCGCTCAGCGACTCCGTGACGGTCATCTTCCACGGCCGGCGCGACCTCGCGACGCTCCAGACGTACGTCGCGCGCGGCAGCCGAGCCGCGGGCGCGACGGTCTCCGCGAACGAGCTGCTCCGAATCCCGTGTGACCTCGACCTCGCCGATGCCGAGGATCGAGACGAGGCCGAGCGGCTGTACGTCGAGCAGGCGACGGCGCTGCGCGACGCGCTCTTGAGCGCTGAGGTCGTGCTCGACGTCTGGCGCGAGCCGCTCGAGGCGCTGGTCGCTCCCGACGTGGCCGTCGACCACTCGCTCGAGCTGTCGGTGGGCCTCCCCGCCCACCGGCTGCTGCCGACCGCGCTGGTCGCCGGCGACTCGCAGCTGGTGGTCACGCCGGTGTGCGGCGTGCGCACGCTCGCGGAGGGCAGGCCGCCGATGGGGATCGCGTGCGCCCAGAAGGACGTGACCCGCGTCTACCCGCTCGCGGACGACCCGGAGCGGTGTGTCGAGGACTTTCTCGAGCTCGCCGCGGACCATGCGCACGCGCTCGCCGACCGCCTCCAGCACCAGGAGGCGTCGGTCGAGCGGTTCCTCGAGCTGCAATAGCCACGCTCTACTCTGGCGCCGGTGCGCCGGAGCTACCTGATCGCCCTGATCGCGCTGGGAATCGTTGTGTTCGTGGTCGTCAGCGCGTTGCTGGCGCGAGCGTTCAGCATCGACGGCGCCGAGCAGTCGGCGATCACGTCGGTGCTCCAGGCCGAGGCTCGCGGAGACGTCGCCGCCGCCGTCAGCGGGATCAGGGACTGCGGCCGCGATCCGACGTGCCGGGCCCGGGCGGCTACCAACGTCGCCGCGCTGCGCACCCCGGGTCCGGTGACCGTGATCAAGTTCGACTCGTCGGCCGGTTTCTCGCTTGGGAACACGCTCGGGACGGCGCGGATCGCGTGGCGCATCGGCAACGGCCTGCCGATCGTCCAGTGCGTGCGCGTCAAGCGCGCCGGGAATCTGATCAGCGGCCTCCACGTGGAGCTGCTCGAGATCAGCCGCCGGATTCCCAGCGACCACGCCTGTCCCGCGAAGTACTAGTACTAGTGGCTGGGGACCGGCGTGCGCTTCGGCTCGCGCGCCGGACGCCGCTCGGGACGGGGATGGTGGTCGGCCAGCGTCCGGTGATCGCGCAGCCGCGCACGCGCGGGATATGCGTCCGGAAGCGGCAGCCCGCCGCCGGGACCGGTCGGAGGCGCGTGCGGATGCGGCGGACGGTGGCCACCGCCGCCATCGGAGCCGCCGTCGGACCCCGGTTCCGTTTCGGGATGGTCGCGCAACGCGGGCAGGATCAGAGCCGCCGCGACCACCAATGCCAGGAGGTGCATTCCGGCGATCATCAGCATCAGCTGAGCGTCGCCTGACATACCGAAAGCCTAGCGCGCGGGCGGCTCCGGCCCAAGCCCTCCGCAGCCGCTTCGTCGAGCCCTCGCTACCATCGGCGCGAGCCATGGCCATCACCGCCGCAATAGCCCTATCGGTCGAGCCTCGGGAGCCGGGAGGCTCCCGGGAAGCACGCCGCCTGCGACGCTCCGGCCAGGTCCCCGGCGTCGTCTACGGCGGCGGCGAGGACCCGGTCTCGTTCCAGGTCGACGCGCGCGAGCTGCGCAACACGCTGGCTCACGCCGGCGCCGTGCTCGATCTGAAGCTCGGCGACGCGAGCCAGCCGGTCGTGCTCAAGGAGCAGACGCGCCATCCCGTCACCAGCGCCACGCTCCACATCGACCTTCTGCGCGTGCGTCTCGACCAGGCGATCAGCTCGTCGGTCGTCGTCGAGCTCACCGGAGCTGAGGACGCGCCGGGCGTCAAGGAGGGCGGCGTACTCGAGCAGGTCACCCGCGAGGTGAACATCGAAGCGCTCCCGACCGACATCCCGGACGCGCTCAGCTACGACGTCTCGGCGATGCAGATCAACGACACGGTCACGCTCGAGTCGCTCGCGACTCCGGCTGCGGTGACGCTGCTCGACGACCCTGAGACGGTGCTCGTCACGCTCAGCCCCCCGAGGCTCCAGCTCGAGGAGGAGCCCGAGCTCGAGGAGGAGACCGAGCTCGTCGGCGAGGGCGAGGAGGCCGCGGAGGGCGAGGGCGAGGCTGCCGCCGAGGGCGACGGCGCGTCCGAGGGCGAGAGCGGCGAGTAGCCGGCGCCGGAGGGCGTCCCGACCATGCGTCTGCCGGGCCGCGGCGACGGCCCCATCGACTGGCTGATCGTCGGACTCGGAAACCCCGGGGCCGAGTACGAGCGCACCCGGCACAACATCGGGTTCCAGGTCGCGAACCTGCTCGCGGACCGCTGGGAGCTCGGCAAGCCTAAGGTCAAGTACAGCGCCCTGCTGAGGCAGGGCCGGGCCGGAGTCGGCGGCCCGCGCGTCGCGGTGCTGCTGCCGCAGACGTACATGAACGACGCCGGCCGATCGGTCGGGCCGGCCCGTGGCGCCGGGAAGGTCGATCTCGACCACCTGCTCGTGATCCACGACGAGATCGACCTGCCCTTCGGGGAAATCCGCACCCGCTTGGGCGGCGGGCTCGCGGGCCACAATGGCCTCAAATCGGTCCGCCAGGCCGTCGGATCGCCGGACTTCCAGCGGGTCCGGATCGGCGTCGGGCGGCCGCCGACGACGGATCCCGACCGGGTCGCCTCGTACGTGTTGAGCAAGTTCCGCGAGCCCCGCGCCGAGGTCGAACTGCTCACCGAGCAGGCGGCTGACGCGGCCGAGAAACTGGTGCTCGAAGGGGTCGGCTCCGACCTAGACTGAGAGGAGGATGCTTCGCGCCCTCCTCGCCCATGCAGACGATGACCAGCAGACCGACGCGCTCGCCGGCGCGACGGCGGTCGAGCGTTCGTCTCGCAGGCGCTCCGGCCGTACCTGGTCGCGGCGCTCCTGGACCGGGACCGCGCCAAGCCGGCGATCGTCGTCGCCGGCGACGATCGCGCTGCCCGTGACCTGGCCGCGGGGCTCCGCGCCTGGCTGGACCCCCGGACCGTCCGTTACTACCCGAGCCGAGGCGTCACCTACGAGTCGCACCTCGCGCCGCCGCCGCACCTGGTCGGCCTGCGGATCGCGGCGCTCGACGCGCTGAGCGACGAGCCCGGTGAGGGTGGCGAGGCGCCCGTCGTGGTCGTCAGCGCCGTGGCGCTGTCCGAGAAGGTGCCCGATCCGGCACTCCGACCCCACGGCTTCACCTTGCGGGCGGGCGAGCTGCTCGACCTCGAGGAGACCGCCCGCGACCTCGTTGCGGCCGGCTATGAGCGCGTCGACCAGGTCGAGGACCGTGGCCAGTTCGCGATTCGCGGCGGCCTGCTCGACCTGTTCCCGGCGACCGAGGACCGCGCCGTCCGGGTCGATCTGTTCGGAGACGAGATCGAGTCGCTGAGGTGGTTCTCGACGTTCACCCAGCGCTCGCTTGGGGACGCCGAGCTGGTCGAGGTCGCGCCCGCCGCGGAGCTCGCCGAGGAGCACCGGGAGCTGGCCGAGATTGCCGCGCTCGAAGACGAGGCCGACCGCCCCGACATCACCGAGCTGCTGCCGGTCGAGAACTTCCACCCGTTCCTCGAGCTCGCGCCGGCGGACGCCGAGATCGTGATCGCCGGCGAGGAGGACGTGACCCCGGCGCTGCACGACCACTGGCAGGACGTGTGCGCGGCGTTCCACGACCGCGATGCCCACCACCTGTACGTCGACCCGGAGACGATCGGCTCCGCGCTCACAGATCGCGCGCGGATCCACCTCTCGAGCATCGACCAGGACCAGCCGTTCTCGTTCCGGGCGCAGGCCGCCGACGTCCAGGCCCGTGGGATCAAGGAGGCCGAGCCCGAGCTCGAGAAGCTCGCCCGCTCGCACTACCGGGTGGTGGTCGCGTTCCCGCGCAGGGGGGAGGGGGAGCGGTTCGCCTACAACCTGGGTCGGCTCGACGTCGGCTGGCTCGACGGAGGCGCCGATGGCGCGCGGGCGGACGCGACCCCGGGCCGGATCACGCTGACCGACGCGCGCCTGGCGACCGGGTTCATCGCTCCGCAGTTCCACCTCGCGGTGATTCCCGAGCACCGGCTACTCCGCCGCGCGCGTGCCGCGCAGCCTCGCCCGGAAACGCGCCGGCGCGGGGTGCTGCGGAGCTTCACCGACCTGCGCAGTGGCGACATCGTCGTCCACGAGGACCACGGCGTCGCGCGGTTCGCGGGGTTCGACACGAAGACCGTCGCCAACGTCACACGCGACTACCTGTACCTTGAATACGCGGGGTCGGATCGGGTGTTCGTGCCGGTCGACCAGCTCGCCAAGATCAGCCGCTACGTCGGCGCCGGCGGCGAGCACCCGCCGCTGTCGAAGCTCGGCGGCACCCGCTGGGACACGCTGAAGGCGCGGGCGCGTCGCGCGGCCCAGGAGCTGGCCGGCGAGCTCTTGAACCTGTACGCGGAGCGCAGACGCCGCGAGGGCCACGAGTTCCCGCCGGACACCGACTGGCAGAGGGAATTTGAGGACGCGTTCCCGTACACCGAGACGCCCGATCAGCGCGACGCGATCGAGCTGGTCAAGACCGACATGGAGGCGCCGCGCCCGATGGACCGGCTGATCTGCGGCGACGTCGGCTACGGCAAGACCGAGGTCGCTTTGCGGGCCGCGTTCAAGTCCGTCCAGGACGGCAAGCAGGTGATGGTGCTGGCGCCGACCACGATCTTGGCCCAGCAGCACTTCGGCACGTTCTCGGAGCGGCTGAAGGACTACCCGGTGACGATCGAGCACGTCTCGCGGTTCCGGAGCGCCGCCGAGCAGCGCGCGAGCCGTCGCGAGGTTCGCGCGCGGGGAGGTCGACATCCTGATCGGGACCCACCGCCTGCTGTCGCGCGACGTCCGCGCCAAGGACCTCGGTCTGCTCGTCGTCGACGAGGAGCAGCGGTTCGGCGTCAAGCAGAAGGAGTTGCTGCGTCAGCTGAAGCTCCGCGTGGACGTGATCGCGATGAGCGCCACGCCGATCCCGCGGACGCTGCAGATGTCGCTTGCCGGTGTTCGCGATATCAGTGTGATCGAGACCCCGCCCGAGGGCCGGCGCCCGATCAAGACCTACGTGGGCGAGTACGACGAGGAGCTCGTCCGCGGCGCGCTCGAGCGCGAGCACGCTCGCGGCGGCCAGGCGTTCTTCCTCCACAACCGCGTCGAGACGATCGACGAGACGGCCGAGCGGCTGCGGGGACTCTGCCCGCAGATGCGATTCGAGGTCGCGCACGGACAACTCGACGAGAAGACACTCGAGCGGCGGATGCTGGCGTTCCTGCGCGGCGACGCCGACGTGCTCGTGTGCACGAGCATCATCGAGTCGGGAATCGACATCCCGCAGGCGAACACGCTGATCGTGGAGCGCGCCGACATGTTCGGGCTGGCGCAGCTGTACCAGATCCGCGGACGGGTCGGGCGTAGTCGCGAGCGCGCGTTCGCCTACCTCCTGTATCCGAGCGCCGCCGCGCTGACCCAGGACGCCGCCCAGCGGCTGTCCGCGCTGTCGGACTACACCGAGCTCGGCGCCGGCTTCAAGATCGCGATGCGCGACCTGGAGATCCGCGGCGCCGGCAACCTGCTCGGCGACGAGCAGTCCGGGCACGTCGCGGCGCTCGGGTTCGAGCTGTACATGCAGATGCTCGACGAGGCGGTCGCGGCGGCGGAGGATGGCGGCGCGCCGGAGGATGAGTGGGAGCCGGTGCGGCTCGATGTCAACGTCGACGCGTACGTCCCGGCCGACTACATCCCCTACGAACAGGCGAAGGTCGAGGTCCACCGGCGGATCGCCGCCGCACGGGAAGTGGCGGACCTCGTCCTGCTGCGCGAGGAGCTCGAGGACCGGTTCGGGCCGCCGCCCGAGCCGCTGCTCAACCTGATCGCCTTGCAGCAGGCGCGGATCAAGCTCGGGCAGGCGGGCGCTCAGGCGGTCACGTTCCGTGGCGATCGGCTGGCGGTCACGCCCGTCGAGCTCGACTCGGTCCGCGCCAAGCGGTTGCGGGCGGAGATCCCCGAGGCGATCTACGAGTCGGGCAAGTCGCAGCTGTCGATGCGGGTCCCGGAGGATCCGGCGAAGCGGTTCCCGGCGGTCCTCAGGGCCGCCGACGTGCTGCTCTCGGTCAGCCGCGAGGCCGAGCTCGAAGAGTCCGCAGCGGCGTAGTCCTTTCTTCGACGCCTCTTAGCCGGTCCTCGCTACTATCGAGCGCTCTCGTGAAGAAGTACCGCAGAAGCATCACGGCGCTGTGCGCCTTTTTTGTGGTCGGTGCCGGCCTAGCGGCCTGCGGCAGCGACGTGCCCGGCAACTCGGTCGCCGACGTTGCCGGCAACCCGATCACCACCCAGGCGTTCAACCACTGGATGTACGTGGCGGCGAAGAGCCAGGCCGCTCAGAGCCCCGGCTCGCCGGTGATCGTGCCCAGCGATCCGCCGAACTTCACGAAGTGCATCGCGCAGGTCAAGAAGCAGGTCCCGACCCTCGCGAAGACGTCCGAGAAGCAGCTGAAGGCCGACTGCAAGCAGCTGTTCACCTCGCTTTCCAGCCAGGTGATGGACTTCCTGATCAAGGGCTACTGGTACCAGGCGCTCGCGGCAAAGCTCGGCATCAAGGTCAGCGACGCCGATGTCCAGAAGGCGTTCAACGCGGCCAAGACCCAGCAGTTCCAGACTCCGGCCCAGTTCCAGAACTTCCTCTCGCAGACGGGACAGACCCAAGCCGACATCCTCTTCCGCTTCCGGATCAACCAGCTGTTCCAGAAGCTGATCGCCAGGCACACGACCAAGGTCACGCCGGCGGTGATCCAGCAGTACTACCAGGCGCACCTGAGCCAGTTCGGGACGCCGGCGACGCGCGACATCAGGATCGTGCTGACCAAGACCGAGGCGCAGGCGAAGGCCGCCAAGGCGGCGCTGGCGTCCGGTCAGAGCTGGGCGGCGGTCGCCAAGAAGTACTCGACCGACCCGACCTCGAAGAACAACGGCGGACTGCTCAAGGGCGTGACCAAGGGCCAGGAGGACAAGGCGCTCGACACCGCCGCGTTCTCGGCCCAGGTGAGCAAGATCGGTGGCCCGATCCAGGGCCAGTTCGGGTGGTACGTGTACGAGGTCACGAAGATCACGAAGCCGACCCAGCAGACGCTGGCGCAGGCGACGCCGCTGATCCAGCAGACCCTGCAGGGCCAGCAGCAGACGAACGCCCAGACCGCGCTCGACAAGCAGGCGAAGAAGGCCTGGCTCAGCCAGACCAAGTGCCGCTCCTCCTACGCGATGGCGGACTGCAGCGGCTTCAAGGCGCCTAAGACCTCGACCACCGCCCTGCCTCAGCAGACCGCGCCCCCCTCCCAACAGACCCCGCCCACGACCACGACGTGAGCTCCCCGGAGCCGCCGGCGGCCGGCGAGGCGCTCGCGCGCCTCGGTGCGATCACCAGGAGGCTTCGGACGGACTGCCCGTGGGACCGCGAGCAGGACGAGCGCTCGATCGTGCCGCACACGGTCGAGGAGGCGTACGAGCTCGCCGACGCCGCCCACCGTGGCGACGACCACAAGCTGCTGGACGAGCTCGGGGACGTGCTGTTCCAGGTCTACTTCCTGTCGCTGCTGCTCGAGGAGCGCGGCGCGGGATCGCTCGCCGAGGTCGCCGAGCACGTCACCGAGAAGCTGATCCGCCGGCACCCGCACGTGTTCGGCGAGGCGTCGGCTTCGAGTGCGGCCGAGGTGCTTCGCAACTGGGATCAGATCAAGTCCACCGAGGAGGGCCGTGAGCCCGGGGTGTTCGGCGAGATCCCCGAGAACCTGCCGTCGCTGCTGTACGCGAGGAAAGTGCAGCGGCGCACTGCTTCGAGCGGGTTCGACTTCGAGGGCGTCGAGGCGCCGCTCCAGGCGGTGCGCGACGAGCTCGGCGAGCTCGAGGCCGCCGGCGACTCGCGCGAGCAGTTCGACGAGCTCGGCGATGTGCTGTTCGCGGCTGTGAACGTCGCGCGAAAGCTTCGTGTCGATCCTGAGCTGGCGCTGCGCGCGTCGGCCGACCGGTTCCGCGGCCGGGTGTCGGCGGGGATCGAGCTGGCGGCATCCGACGACCGAAACTGGAACGATCTGACTCCCGACGAGCAGCTTTCGTACTACGCCCGGGCGCGTTTGGCTGAGGGTGAGCCCGGCAGCTAGACCCCAGGAGGGCCGGAAATCCCGATGAGCCAGATCGAGCATCTCCACGCGCGCCAGATCCTTGACAGCCGGGGCAACCCGACAGTTGAGGTCGAGCTGAGCGTGCGTTCAGGGGCATGGGGCCGCGCCGCCGTTCCGTCCGGCGCGTCGACGGGCGAGTTCGAGGCGACCGAGCTCCGCGACGGCGGGTCCGAGTGGCTCGGCAAGGGCGTGCTCCGGGCCGTGTCCAACGTCAATGGCGAGATCGCCGAGGCGGTCCGCGGCCAGGACGCCTCGAGCCAGGCCGCGCTCGACCGGATGCTGATCACCTTGGACGGAACGCCGAACAAGTCCCGGCTCGGCGCCAACGCGATCCTCGGCGTGTCACTGGCCGCGGCGCACGCGGCCGCCGCCGAGGAGCGGCTGCCGCTGTGGCGCTACCTCGGAGGGGAGACCGCCCACGTGGTCCCCGTCCCGATGATGAACGTGCTCAACGGCGGCGCCCACGCCGACAACAGCATCGACTTCCAGGAGTTCATGATCGTCCCGATTGGCGCGCGCACGTTCGAGGAGGCGCTGCGGTGGGGCTCGGAGACGTTCCACGCGCTGCAGGGGATCCTCCGCGGGCGCGGGATGGCGACGACCGTCGGTGACGAGGGCGGCTTCGCGCCAAATCTCGGCTCGAACGCCGAGGCGCTCGACCTTTTGGTCGACGGGATCGGCGCTGCCGGGTACGAGCCGGGGGGGCAGATCGCGATCGCTTTGGATCCCGCGACCTCTGAGCTATGGCGCGACGGCGCGTACGTGCTCGAGCACGAGGGGCGGACGTTGAGCTCCGGGGAGCTGAGCGGCTACTGGGAGCAGCTAGCGGCGCGCTTCCCGATCGTCTCGATCGAGGACGGGATGGCCGAGGAGGACTGGGACGGGTGGAAGGACCTGACCGAACGGATCGGCGAGGGCGTACAGCTCGTCGGCGACGACCTGTTCGTCACCAACACCCAGCGGCTGAAGCGGGGGATCGACCTCGGAGTGGCCAACTCGATCCTGATCAAGGTCAACCAGATCGGCACCTTGACCGAGACCCTGGCGGCGATCCGGATGGCGCGCGAGAACGGATACACCGCGGTCATGTCGCACCGCTCCGGCGAGACCGAGGACGTGACGATCGCGGATCTGGCGGTGGCGAGCGGCTGCGGGCAGATCAAGACCGGCGCGCCGTCGAGGACCGACCGGGTGGCGAAGTACAACCAGCTGCTGCGGATCGAGGAGGCGCTCGGGCCCGCGGCCACGTACCCGGGGCGCGGGGTTTTCAGGCGGTAGGGGTTCGTCGCAGGGCGCTGGGCGCTGGGCGCTGGGCGCGGGGCGCTGGGCGGGAACGATGCTTCTGGACTTCCGTATACCGAACTTTCCGAGCAAAGTTCGCGCGGTTCCCCGTCTAACGCCTCGCGCCAGGCGTTGTCAGGCCTCGAGCAACGGCTTATAGTCGCCCGGCGAGGGCATCCTTGACCGTGGGGCCAAGCGGCAACGAACACGACTCGTGGACGCGCGCCACGTTCCTGAAGCGGGCCGGCGCCGCCGGCGCCGCGCTGTTAGGCGGCTCCGTGTGGCCGACGTCGGTGGCGGCCGCGCGCGCACGGCGCCCCAGGGCCGAGCCGCCGATCAGGAACCTGGTGATCTCGTGCCAGGAGAACCGCTCGTTCGACCATTACTTCGGCTACGCGCCCGAGGTGCAGGTCAAAGGTCTCGGACCGGGGCCGCGCTACTCGCTGCCCGACGGCCGCGGCGGCCGAAAGCGTCCGCACCAACTGGCGAGCCTCGTCACGGAGGATCCGGACCATGGCTGGACGGGGGTCCACCGCCAGTGGAACAGGGGACGGATGGATGGGTTCTACATCGTCAGCGGGAGCGACGCCATCGGGTACTACACCGCACGGGAGCTGCCCTTCTACTACAGCCTGTTCGGCCAGGCGGGTCTGTGCGCCAACTACTTCTGCTCGCTGCTGGGTCCGACCTGGCCCAACCGCTTCTACCTGATGTCGGGCACCTCCGGCGGGATCACCACCAACGGCGTATTCGGCTATGGCGTGTTCAACTCCAAGAAGTGGCCGATCATCCTCGACCTGCTTGACGACGGCGGGGTCACGTGGAAGATCTACAACCTGGGCGGGGTCGACGACGTCAAGGCCGGTGACTCCGACAACGTCGCGGTGTTCTGGAGCCGTTGGGCCCATGACCCGCGCACGGTGGCGACCCAGGCGGAGTACCTCGCCGACTGCCGCAGCGGACGCCTGCCGCAGGTCTCGTGGCTGATCCCGAGCTTCACCCACCACCTGGACGAGCATCCACCGGCGAACGTGCAGAGGGGGATGCGCCTGCAGCGGGCGATGATCCAAGCCCTGCGCGGCTCCCCGCACTGGGCGCACTCAGCGTTCCTCTTGACCTACGACGAGCACGGTGGCTTCTTCGATCACGTGGCGCCGCCCCAGGTGGATGCCTACGGCCTGGGGGTGCGCGTGCCGCTATGGGTGATCTCGCCGATGGCGCGGCGCGGCGTCATCACCTCGCGCAAGCCTGCCGAGCATGGGTCGATACTCAAGCTGATAGAGCGGCTGCACGGGCTGCCGACGCTCGCGTCGCGAAACCGCACGTTCGATCGCTCGACTCCGACCGGGCCCAACTATCAGGCGAGGGGCGCCGCCGCCCCGCCCCGGGACGGGCACCGGTCGATCAGTGACCTGTACGACCTGTTCGAGTTCGCGCCCCCTTCTGGGCTCGGCTAGCGCACGCCGCCTTGCAGCAGGAAGGACCATGCGTCCGTCGAACGAAGGGCGCAAGGCGATGCCGCCCGCAAAGTCCGCAACCGCTGCGCCGCCCAGGAGGAGAGGGAACGCGCGGACTGGGCCGCCCCGTAGCCGGGGCCAGAGAACGGCGCGCCCAAGGACCACGAAGCGAATCCGCTGGGACAAGGTCGGGCGGGTTGCGCTGTTGGTGGTGCTGCTCGCCGTCGTAGGCCTCTACCTCCAGCAGGGGCTGTCGCTTCTCTCGGTCAAGAACCAGGCCGATCAGCAGCGCGGGATCGTCCAGCGGCTGATCACGCAGAACAAGCAGCTCGAGCGCCAGCAGAAGGCGCTCAACGATCCGGCGACGATCCAGCAGGACGCCCGCGAGCTCGGCATGGTGATGCCGGGCGAGCGCCCGTACGTCGTCACCGGCCTGCCCGGACGTTGAGCCTCTAAGGCAAACGTTCGTCGCAAGCCCCGGTCGGTCACCATTACGCGGTGCGCTTCGACGAGGTCTTCGGTCTCTGGCAGGAGGGCGAGCGCCGGCTCGCCCAGGCCGACCCGGCGGACCGTCAAGCGATGGAGCGCGCCGTAGACCTCGTCGTGGAGGAACTAAGGCGCCGGCTTGGAGGTTCGTTCACGACCGAAGAGCTCGCCGCCCTGTACTCCTCGCAGGGCACCGACTGGGCGTTCGGGCTGGCGACGCGTGCGGCCCCGGCCAACCCGGCCGCGTGGGACATGCCCACGGTCGCAGGCGCGGCGTTCGCCCGCTACGCACGCGAGGCCAGCGACTACCGTGACAGGCTCGCCGCAGCTAGAGAAGACGAATAGCCCGGCCTAGTCGGACTCGTCCGACTCATCCCCGGCGCGGCGGATCACGATCTGATCCTCCTCGACGGTGACCTCGACCGGCCGGTGGCCGGCCCAGTACTCGGCGTAGACGGGGTCGTCCTGAACGGCGGGGTCGAGCCACAGCCCGTACCCCTCCTCGCCGTGGTCGAAGGTCGCCTCGAGCGTCCCGCTCTTTCCGCGCGGACGGCGGCGTCCTCCGCCGCGACGGCCGCGGCGCCGCCGGGTGGGCCGATCCTCGTCGTCGTCGGAATCGGAGCCGGGCTCGGAATCAGAACCGGATTCCGAATCCGAATCCGCGGCCTCCTCCTCCTGCTGCGCCTCGGCGGCCTCGAGCTCGGCCGCGATCAGCGCGTCGTCCTCGGCGCGGAGATCGATCTCGTCGTCGAAGTCGGCGGCGGCGTTCTCGCCGTTGGTCTGGGAGCCCTCGTCGAGGTCGTGCTCGCGCTTGAAGGCCTGGATCTGCTGGACGGTGACCTCGAGCTGGTGGGCGATCCAAGCATCGGTCCGTCCCTGCCGGACCCACGCCCGGATCCGGTTGAGCTCGGGTCTTAGCGATTTGCGGGGCATGTTCTCCAGACTAATACAGGCGTCCGGCCGAGGGCTCAGCGGTGGCGCCGCGTGCTGCGGCAGCGCGTAGGTTGAGGTTCGACCGAAGGCGTTTGAGTAATGGCGATTCGACCCGGTATGCTCACAGCGCGGGCGGACCGGCCGGCCTGACGCTTCCGCTGGTTCGAGTTCGTTGATCTAGGCGAGCAGGGAGGCATCACGATGTTGGTACTCACCAGGAAGTCGAACCAGAGCATCATGATCGGCGACGACATCGAGGTGTCGGTGCTGGCGATCATGGGCGAGAAGGTCCGGATTGGAATCCAGGCTCCCCGGGACATCCCCGTGTTCCGCAAGGAGGTCTACCTGGAGATCCAGCAGGAGCGGGTGGGATCGGGCAAGGGTGCCCGCGAAGAGGTCGACGCCGCACTTCAGGGCCTGGGCGACAAGAGCTAGTCGTTCAGGGCAGCCGGCGCCGGCTAGCCCAGCAGGTAATAGAGCGTTTCGAACATCGCCACGGTGACCCCCACGGCGGTGAGGATCAGCGCCAGCACGAGCAGCCAGAATCGCAGCGAGCTGCGCTTCCGCTCCTTGTCGCGCCTGCGGTGGCGCGTACGCCACGCGGCGTGTTCGCGCTGGTACTCCGACTCAACCTGCTCCTGCTCGGCGTCGTGGCGAAACTGCTCCTCCAGAGCCGCGAGGCTCTGCCGCATCCTCAGCGCCATTAGCGGCACCTCCTGCAAATCCGGTCCCGCTTCGCGGCTGCAAACCTTCGCCTGGCCGCGTCCTCGGTTGCCTGAATAGCGCTGCTATTCAGGCTCCCTGCGTCCTTGCCAGTCTCGGTTTTCGCTCGCGAATCGGTGACCGAATTTCCAGTCGGCACCACTACTGCGTCACCGCCTGACGCTCGTAGACGTTGATGAAGTGCAGGTAGTTGTCGGCGATCTGGCCGGCGGCGGTCTGGCGGTCGAGGTTGCCGTCGAGAAAGCCCTTGAGGGCGTCCCACCAGATCGAGCGGCCGATCGCGAACCCGACGAACCCGTCGACCGGGGCCGCTGCCTGCAGCCACTGCTCGACCTTCTCGATCGAGGCGCCGCGGCCTAGAACGACGCAGACGACGCCCTCGCGGCCCTCGCCCGAGCGCGCCTGCTCCACCAGCATCTCGCAGTCCTCGCGCCGGTCGACGCCCTCGATCTTCCAGATGTCGACCTCGATCGTGAAGTTCTGGACCGCCTCGATCGCGAGCCGCATCAGCTCCGGACGAAGCTCGGTGTCATAGCGCTCGGCGTCACCGCCGACGGAGGCAAGCTGCTCGTCGGTGGCCGGCACCAGCAGCTCGAACAGGAACTTCCGATCGTGCTCGTGGAGCCAGTTGGAGAGGCGCAGCAGACGCTCCAGCTGCTGCTCGTTCATCTCCGAGTCGCCGCCCGGGTTGTAGCGGACGAGCACCTTCGAGAAATCGGGGTTGAACTCCAGGATATGGGCGCCGAAGTCGTCGCCGTACTGGAAGTCGAACTCGTCCTGGCCGGACTTCTCGACCGGCATCGCGAGCTTCAGCCCGTGCTCCTTGGCGCGCTCCGGGATGTCCGAGCCGAACTGCTCGTCGACGAGAACGCCGGTGGCACCGGCCTCGGCGCCACGGGAGACGGCCTCGAGCATTCCCTCGAAGATCAGCCGCTTCGCGTCGGAGATCGTCTCGGTCTCCTCAGGGGTCGGATCGCCCTGGATCCCGAACATCTTCTTCTGGAACGACCCACGATGGTCGAACGCGAGGATGTAAAGCTTGCCGTCGTATCCCAGAGCCACTTTGACCCTCCGTTGCTCTCGTTCTGGTAGTCCGGGCTCAGTCTACGGCTCCTGCCCCCGTTAGGCTCCCGCGCCGTGGACCATCAGTTCAAGGGGCCGGCGTACACGATCGGGATCGAGGAGGAGCTCATGATCCTCGACGGCGAGACGCTCGAGCTCGTCAACGCGATCGAGTCGATGCTCGAGCCATCGCCCTCCGGCGAGATCAAGCCGGAGCTGATGGAGTCGGTGCTCGAGATCTCGACCGAGCCGTGCGAGAACACCGTCCTGGCGGGGGAACAGCTGCGCGCGCTGCGTGCGCAGGTGATCCAGACGGCGTCCTCGAAGGGGCTCGCGATCGCCGCCGCGGGCACCCACCCGTTCGCGATGTGGGAGGACCAGCGGATCGTCGCGCGGCCCCGGTATCGCGACCTGATCGCGGCGCTGCGGTTCGTCGCCCGCCAGGAGCTGATCTTCGGGGTCCACGTGCACGTCGGCGTCGACGACCCGGACAAGGCGATCCACGTCGCCAACGGGATGCGGGTCCACATGCCGGTGCTGCTCGGGCTGTCGGCGAACTCGCCGTTCTGGCGGGCGGACGGAACCGGGATGGCCTCGACCCGGACCCCGATCTTCCGCGCCTTCCCGCGGGTCGGGATACCGCCCACGTACAAGGACTGGGCGGATTACGCCGAGCGGATCGAGTTCATGATCCAGGCGCGGGTGATCGAGGACTACACGTATCTGTGGTTCGACGTCCGCCCCCACCCGAACTTCGGGACGGTCGAGGTCCGCGTGATGGACTCGCAGACGCGGGTCGACCACACGCTCGGGCTCGCGGCGCTCGTGCAGGGGCTGGTCAAGGAGCTCTCCGAGCACTACGAGTCCGGTCAGCCGCTGTCCCGCTACCCCTACGAGATGCTCGATGAGAACAAGTGGCTGGCCGCCAGACACGGGCTCGACGGCGAGCTCGTCGATCTGCCGGGATCCGACCGCGTCTCGACCCGCGAGCTGGCTCAGCGGCTCGTGAACCGGATTCGCCCCCATGCCGAGGAGCTCGGCTCGGCCGCCGAGCTGGAGCACGTCGAGGATCTGCTCGAGCGTGGCAACGGCGCCGCCCGCCAGGTCGTCGTCTATGAGGCAAACCACGACCTGCGCGAGGTGATGCACGAGATCGTCGAGGCCTCCTCGGTCTGATCCGCTCCGGACGGCGAGCGAACACGTCGCTTCCGGGCCTTCGGGCAGGACTACAATCGGTCTCACGGATGAGCACGGGCAACCCGGAACTGTTCGTCGTCTGCAAGAGCTGCGGATCGGAAGTCAGCCCGTACATAACCGAGTGCCCGTATTGCGGTAACCGGCTGCGCAAGCGCGCGCCGAAGATCGACCGCGACGGCCGGGTCACCGAGCGCCGGCGAAAGCGCCCGACCCCGACATTGCCTCGGCTGCGACGCGGCGAGATCCCCGGCATCCGCGCGGAGTCCCGCCCGTACGCGACGATGGTGCTGGTCCTCCTCGGGCTCGTCGGGTGCCTGCTGTGGCGGACGAGCGCGGTCACGATCGGTCAGATCGGGGTGTTCGGCGAGAAGCCGGGCTCGCACTGGTGGCGGCTGATCACCTCGACGTTCGTCTACAGCAACGCCGGCTACGCGTTCATCACGCTCGGCGCGATCGCGATCTTCGGGTGGCTGCTGGAGCGCCGGCACGGCCCGCTGCCTGTGATCGCGCTGTACGCGGTCGGCGCCGTCGGCGGGACCGCGGCCGCGGCGGCGATCTACAGCATCCCGGTCGCGCTCGGGGCCAACGGCGGCGCGATCGCGCTGATCGTCGCCTGGGCGATGCCCGACGTGCTCGCGCTACGGCGCGGAATCGAGATCGATGGCGACCTGCTCGGGGCGCTCGCGATCGGGATCGCGGTGGCGCTGATGCCGCTGGTGGTGCCCTCGTCGGCCTGGATCGGCGACCTCGTGGGCCTGCTCGGCGGGGTCGCGATCGGCTTGCCGCTCGCGCTCAGCGAACCGCAATAGCGCCCGCCGGGCCGTCCACCAGCCGGCCGATCCGCCAGCCCGGCATTGCGTCGGCTTGATCCGGCGCGAGCGCGACGAGCAGCCCCCCGGAGGTCATCGCGTCGGATACGAGCCACCGTCGCGGCTCGGGCACCTCGCGGGAGAACGTCGCGAACTCCTCGGCGTAGGCGCGGTTTCGCCGGGTGCCACCGGCGACGGAGGCGTCGTCGGGGTCGGACAGGAGCTCGAGCACGCCGTCGATCGCGGGCACGGCCTCCGCGTCGATCTCGGCGGCGAGACCGCTGGCCTCGGCGAGCTCGTGCAGGTGGCCGAGCAGCCCGAAGCCGGTGACGTCGGTCATCGCGTGCGCCCCGGCCGCCCGCGCTGCGGCGGCACCGTCGCGGTTGAGCGTCGTCATCACCTCGACGGCCCGGTCGATCGGGGCGCCCGGGACGCCACGCTTGACCGCCGTCGATACCGCGCCCGAGCCGAGCGGTTTGGTCAGGACGAGCGCGTCGCCCGCCCGGGCGCCGGCGTTCGTCAGCACGTCGCCGGGCGCGACGATCCCGGTCACCGACCACCCGAACTTCGGCTCGGGGTCCTCGATCGAGTGACCGCCGACGATCGCCAGGCCGGCGTCGGCAGCGACCGCGGCGGCCCCACGGAGGATCTCGAGCAGCACCTCCTCACCGAGTTGCTCGAGCGAGAAGGCGACCAGGTTGAGCGCCGTCACCGGCGTCGCGCCCATCGCGTAGATGTCGGAGACGGCGTTGGTGGCGGCGATCCGGCCGAAGTCGAACGGGTCGTCGACGATCGGCGTGAAGAAGTCGACCGTGTGGACGATCGCGAGCTCGTCGCTGACGCGGTACACGCCCGCGTCGTCGCTCTTGTCGAACCCCACAAGGACGTTCGGGTCGGCGACGCCCGCTGGGAGCCTCGCGAGCAGCGGCGCGATCGCGGCCGCGGGCAGCTTGCAGCCGCAGCCCGCGCCATGGGACAGCGATGTCAGTGGGACGACCACGTACGTATGATCGCAACGAAGTGCCCGACCGCGCCTACACCGACGCCGAGCTCGACGCCGCGGTCGCCGCGATCACCGAGCCGGGACGGCTCGCGGAGGCGCAGGACGTGGTGATGCGGACGGCGCCCGCGCTCCAGCGCGTGCTCGCGGTCGCGCTCCAGGATGGCGGCTGGTTTGAAGGCGGGCACGACCAGGCGGTTCGCGAGGCGGCCACGGCCGAGGACTCCGGCGAGCGGATCAACCGGATCCAGACGATGATCGCGGAGGAGACGCGCCTCGGGATGCTGGTCGGGGTAGCAGTCGGCTTTGAGCTGGCGCAGGAGTTGAGCCGGGCGCCCGGCGCTCCCGGAACCGAACCAACCGAACAGGAGGACTGATGACCGACATCCGTTTTCTCGGCCACGCTTGCTTCGAGCTCTCCGACGGCGAGCACACGGTGCTGATCGATCCGTTCCTGACCGGGAACCCGAAGGCGGCCGTCAGCGCCGACGACGTCAACCCGACCACGATCCTGCTGACGCACGGGCACGCCGACCACTTCGGCGACACGGTCCCGATCGCGAAGCGCACCGGCGCCCCCGTGGTGGCGATCACCGAGATCGCGCACGAGATCGCCGAGGAGGACGTCGACACGTTCGACGCGAACCTCGGTGGCACGGTCAAGTTCGACTGGGGCTGGGTGAAGCTCGTCCCGGCCTGGCACACGTCGACCACGCCGAAGGGCACGGTCAGCACGCCCGCCGGGCTGCTCGTCGGGATCGGCGGCAAGCTCGTCTACCACCTCGGCGACACCGCCCTGTTCTCCGACCTGCAGCTGATCTCCCACCCAGACCCGGTCGACGTCGCGCTGATGTGCATCGGTGGCCACTACACGATGGACCGACTCGACGGGGTGCGTGCAGCGGAATTCATCGGAGCCAAGACCGTGATCCCGTGCCACTACAACACGTTCCCGGCGATCGAGACCGACGCGGAGGCCTTCAAGTCCGACGTCGAGACGTCGACCGGCTCGACCGTCGTCGTGCTCGAGCCGGGAGAGACCAGCACAGAGTGATCCACGCGATTGTCCTGATCGAGGCCGAGCAGTCCGCGCTGTCGAGGCTTGGGGGGACGCTGGCCGATGTCGACGGCGTGAGCGAAGCCTTTTCCGTGACCGGCGAGTGGGACTTCGTCGTGATCCTTCGACTACGCGAGCCCGACCAGCTCGCGCAGGTCGTGACCGGGCGGCTCGCGCAGCTGATCGGCGTCAAGCGGACGCACACGATGTTCGCGTTCGAGGCGTACTCCCGCCACGATCTCGAGGCGCTGTTCTCGGTCGGGCAGTGACGGATCCCCCGGGGGCGCGCGCGCGGGTATTGCTCCTTCACAACCGCTACCGGTCGCTCGGCGGGGAGGAGCGGACCGTGCGGGACATCGCAGACCTGCTCGAGCGGCGCGGGCACGAGGTGGAGCTGCTCGAGCGCTGGTCGGACGGCGCGGGGCGGGTCCGGGCAGCGCGTGGGCTACTGGCGGGCGGGATCGACCCGGACCTCGTGGCGGAGGCCGTCAGGGGGCTGGGGGCGGATGTGGTCCATGCGCATAACCTCCACCCGCTGTTCGGGTGGCGGGCGCTGGCGGCGGCCCGCGGCGCGGGCGCGCGGACCGTCCTCCACCTCCACAACTTCCGGCTTTTCTGCGCGATCGGGATCGCGTACCGCGACGGACGGCCGTGCCACCGCTGCCGGGGACGTGACACGCGACCGGGGCTGCGGCTGCGGTGCCGCGGGTCGCTCGGCGAGGCGGCGGTGTACGCGGCCGGCCTGCGCCTGCAGCAGCCGCACCTGTTCGCCGAGGCGGAGCGGTTCGTGGCCGTCTCGCGGGCGCACGGCGCGCGACTGGTGGAGCTCGGGCTGCCGGCGGCGAAGACGGCGACGCTGCCGAACTTCGTGCCGGACGAGCGGTTCGCGGCGGCGTCGGCGGCCGGAGCGGGCGCGTACGCGCTGGTCTCCGGTCGGCTCGTGGAGGAGAAGGGGTTCGACACGGCGGTGCGTGCCGCGGTCGCCGCGGGCGTACCGCTCGTGGTCGCCGGCGAGGGTCCCGACCGGCCGCGGCTCGAGTCGCTCGCGGCCGGGGGAGACGTGCGGTTCATGGGCCTGCTTTCGCCCGAGCGGCTGGCGGAAGTGCGGGGTCGCGCGGGCGTCGTGCTCGCGCCGTCGCGGTGCGAGGAGGCGTGCCCGTACTCGGTGCTCGACGCATTCGCCTCCGGGGTGCCGGTGCTGGCGTCGGACCGCGGCGGGCTCCCGGAGCTGGTCGGGTCGGCGCTCCCGCCCGAGGACATCGGGGCTTGGAGCGAGCGGCTGTCGCAGCTATGGGGCGACGCCGCCGAGCGCGAGCGGCTCGGAGCTGCAGCGCTCGACAGCGCGCGGGAGCGGTTCGGCGAGGAGCGCTACTACGCCGGGCTGATGGACGTCTACGGTTACCGTCGATGAGCCGCGCAGTCACCGGAGCAGTCCTGGCAACCCTCGCTGCGGCCGTCCCGCTTGCAGGGTGTGGTTCGTCGTCGACGAGCGTGACGACGTCGAGCTCCGCGACCACCAGCGCGACAACCAGCGCGACAACCGCCAGCAACCCCGCGACGAGCGAGACCGTCACGTCCCCGTCGACCAGCACGAAGGCGACGACGGGCACGATTCCGTCGAACAACGGCGCCGCGACCGCGTTCCTGCCGGCGTACTTCTTCGCGGCGCCCGACGGCTCGCTCAGCCCGCGGACGGTCGCGGCCCCGGCGGCAACGACGATCCTGCTGAGCGTCACCTCCCGCGCGACACATCCGCTCACGGTCACGGTCGCGGGCCACTCGCTCTCGGTTCCAACCCACGGTCACCTGTCCGCGCGGCTCGCCGGCCTCAAGCCCGCGCGCTATCCGGTCACGGTCGACGGGACGCCCCGTGCTGCGATCGTCGTTGGAGTCCAGCCGGGGCCGTGACGCTCCCCTACGTCGACCCGCAAGCCCCGCGCAGTCGCCTGTACATGGCGTTCGCGCGGCTGCTTGGTACGCGTCCGGCGGGATGGCTGTCGCGCAAGGTCGTGTGGCGGCTCGACCCGTACGTGATGCGGCTGACGCGCGGCCGCCTCGGGTTCGGGCTGCTGCTGCCGACAGCGCTGCTCGAGACGCGCGGGGCGAAGAGCGGACAACCCAGGCAGAACGGCGTCATCTACTTCAACGACGGCGATCGCGTGACGATCATCGCCTCGAAGCTCGGTCTGCCCGAGAACCCGTCGTGGTACTACAACGCGGTAGCGCATCCCGACCTGGTGCTGGGCGGCCGCCCGTTCCACGCGGTGGTCGTCGAGGACGAGACCGAGCGCGAGCGGCTGTGGGGCCTCGCCGACCGCGTGTTCCCGCCGTACGCGAGCTACCGGGAGTCGGCCGCCCGCACGGGTCGCACGATCCCGATCCTCCAGCTCAGCCCGCGCCCGGCGTAGTTCCTAGCCGATTCGCGAGCCGACAGCGGCGTCCCGGTCGGGCCGGAGCAGCACGACCCCGAGATCGTCGTCGAGCGCCCCGAGCACCAGCACCTCCGATCGAAACGGGCCGATCTGCCGCGCAGGGAAGTTGACGACGCACACGACGAGCGTGCCCTCGAGCTGCTCGCGCGTGTAGTTGGTGATCTGCGCCGAGGAGCGCTTGCGCCCGATCTCCTCGCCGAAGTCGATCGTCAGCTTCCACGCCGCGACGCGAGCCTCGGGGAAGTCGTCGACGGACTCGATCCGCCCGACGCGCATGTCGACCTCGCGAAAGTGCTCGAGGTCGATCAACCGCTCGCGTCAGCCAGTGACGGACGCGGCGGCGTCGTTCACGACGCCGTTGCCCCCGAGCGTCGGGTCGACGATGCCGGTGGGGCCGGTCGTTCCGGTCTGGCTCGGGTCGGTGCCGGTCGAGCTGCCCGTGGTGGAGCTGCCGCCACTGGAGCCGTTGTCGGTCGAGCCGCTGCCGGTCGAGCCGTCGGGGCCGGTGGGGCCCGACGGACCGGTCGTGCCGCTGCCGGTGTAGCCGGAGGGCGTGGTCGACGCGCCGCCGCCGCCCGGGTCGCTCGGCCGCACCGTTGGCGTCGTCGCGGTGCCGCCGGTACTCGGGTCGCCTCCCGACGAGGGCGACGTGGCGCCGCCCGGGGTTGTCGGCTGCGTGGTCAGGACCGTCGGATCGGTCTGGCTTTGGGTCCGCCCCGGATCTGCAGGCTGGGTCGGAGTCGTGGTCGTGGTGGCGGGGGTGGTCGCGGTCTTGTCGGTGGCCGCCTTGGTGCTGGTCGCCGCGGTCGTGCTGGTCGTGGCGTTCGTCTTGGTCGCCTTCGCGAGCTTGTCCTGCGCGGCCTTCGACTGGGCGTTGGCCGCGAGCAGCTTGCCGTGGTGCTTCAGCGCCTTGCCGTTCTTGCCGTGCGCGCCGGCGATCGCGTGGCCGGCGAGGGTGCCCGCCGGAGCGTGCGCCTGGAGGTTCCCGGCGGGCGGGGTCGACCCGCCTAGCCGGCGATGGTTCACATGCGTGGCCTCGACGGCGCCCGCGGTCACGATCGCCGCAGCGGCGAGACCGGCGGCGGCCTTGCCTGCGAGTGCGCCTGCGCCTGCCGACAGTGCGGAGCCCGCGGTGCCGACGAACGACGCTCCGGTGGCCGTCGCACCGGCGGCGCCCATGCCCGCGCCGGCGGCGCCGGCGGTTGCGCCTGCTGTCGCGCCGGCGCCGGCGGTCGCGGTCGCGGTTGCGCCTGCGGTTGCGCCAGCGCCTGCGGTTGCGCCAGCGCCCGCGGTTGCGCCAGCGCCCGCGGTTGCGCCAGCGCCCGCGCCAGCACCGCTCGCGCCGGCCCCGGCACCCGTCGCGCCGGCGGTCGTGCCCGCGGCGCCGGTGCCGGTACCTGCG
Organism: uncultured Solirubrobacterales bacterium; assembly: GCA_963788565.1. GTDB lineage: Bacteria > Actinomycetota > Thermoleophilia > Solirubrobacterales > Solirubrobacteraceae > Palsa-465. Next base: position 109,358 of record CAWBHJ010000013.1, read on the forward strand.
GAGTGGCCGATGTGGAAGATCGCGAGGCTCTTCAGCGCCGCCAGCGGCCCGATCGGCAGCAGCGCCGCGAGCGCCTTGTTCGTCTTCTTCAGCTGGCCCTGGAAGGTCGAGCAGCGAGTGCACGACTTCAGATGGCGCCGCGCGAGCGCGTCAGGCTTCTTGCGGATCCCCTCGGCGACCTCGCCGAGCTCGAGCCGGACGTCGTCGCAGGACAGCTGTCGCGCCTCGGCGGCCTCTGCCAAGCGCGATCCGCGCGCGGACCAGCAGCGACTTGACGCCGGGGACGGTCGTCTCCATCGCCTCGGCGATCTGCTCGTAGGACATCGCGTCCATCTCGCGCAGGACCAGGGCGGTGCGCTGGGTCTCGGGGAGCTCGTGGATGTCGCCGACGAGCAGCCGGAAGCGCTCGCGCTCGTGGACCTTGTCGGCGGTGGTCTGCCCGTTCTCGGACAGGTGGATGTCCATCGAGTCGACGCCGATCGCCTGCGCACGGCGAAGGTGGTTGAGGCTCCGGTTGCGCGCGATCCGGTAGAGCCACGGGCGCACGTTGATCGTCCGGTCGTCGGCGAGGATCGCGTTGAAGGCGGCGGTCATCACCTCCTGCAGCACGTCCTCGGCGTCCTCCTTGGAGCCGAGGAGGTGACGGCAGAACGCGAGCAGCCTCGACTGGTACCGGCTGAACAGCACCTCGAAGGCGTTGTGGTTGCCCCGGCGGATGAAGGAGATCAGCCGCTCGTCCGACTGGAGCCTTAGCAGCGGCGTCTTGCCGTGCAGGCCCGTGGAGCCGGGCGAGTATCTGAGAGCAGAGACTTCCACGCTGGGGCGAGGGCCTGCGACCGTTTCACCTTCCGACCCTCAGTAGGAGGGACACCGTAGCAGCGGAATAGTTGCGCGATTCTTATGGGCCCCATAAAGAGCGCGCCCGCGCGCGTGCGCGAGAGGGCGGGGGTGGGCGCGGGTGGGCAGGGCGGGGGCCGGGGGCAGTGCTTTACCCGTACGCGACGCTCGCGCGACGGGGGTGCGACGCTCGCGCGACACACCCTCGTCGTCGGGGGGAGGTGTGTCGTCTGAGCGTCGCTATCCGCGGCTGCCATGACGCACCCCCCTCCAACGGTCGAGCTGCGCCGTCCGAGCCGCGATATCCGCGGCTGCCATGACACACCCCACTCCAACGGGCGAGGTGTGTCGTCTGAGCCGCGCTCCGAAGGCGCCCCCGACCACCGGCGCCCACCGGCTTGGGCTCACGCCACCCCCGGATCTAACATCTGCCCCCGAGCCCGGGTAGGCAAATTGGCAAAGTCAGCGCGCTTAAAACGCGTTGCTCGTAAGAGCTCTGCGGGTTCGAATCCCGCCCCGGGTATCAGAGAGGCCTCAGCTCGAAGAAGAGCGGCCTCGGCTCGAACAGAGACCTCAACCCGAACCCTCAAGTTCAGGCTTAGACTCGCCTATCAGGCGACGTTCGTGGCGATCGACGCTTCGAACCTCCGGTTTTCCGGGTAACAGAACGGGTGCCCGGCGCCCGTTGTTCGTGTGTCGGTTCGAAATTGACAGGTCCAAGAAGCCGTTGGTAGCTTCGGTTTTCTGACTTCGGCAGGGGAGTCAAATTGCCCTCGAGGGAGGACACCAAATTGACTAGGTCGCCGCGTTGCGCAACTCATCGGCAATGAGCCGAGTCGTTGCGCTGGGCGCAGTCGCGGTGGTCATCGTCGCCGTGGCGGTGTTGCTGCTCTCGGGCGGCTCGAGCTACCAGGTCAAGGCGATCTTCTCGAACGCCAGCCAGATCGTCTCCGGCGACCAGGTGCAGGTGTCGGGCACCTCGATCGGCAGCGTCTCCGACATCGAGCTGACTCCAAACGGTCAGGCCCAGCTGACCCTGACGATCAACAACTCGACCTACCAGCCGCTCCACGAGGGCACGCACGCGATCGTCCGCCAGGCGTCGCTGTCGGGGATCGCCAACCGGTACGTCGACCTCGACCTCGGCCCCGGCACGGCGCCGCCGATTCCGAATAACGGCGAGATCTCGACCGCGCAGACAACCGCCGCGGTCGACCTCGACGCACTCTTCAACACGCTCGACGGGCCGACGCGCAAGGGCATCCAGGACGTGTTCCAGGGCTCTGCATCGCAGTACGCCGGCCAGAGCAAGCAGGTGCAGCTCGCGTGGCAGTACCTGAACCCCGCGATCGCGACGAGCAGCATGCTGTTCGGCGAGCTCAACCGCGACACGAGCAACTTCACGCACTTCATCGTCAACTCGAGCCACCTCGTGACCGCGCTCGCCCAACGCCAGAGCGATCTGAGCGGGCTCGTGTCGCACCTGTCAACGACGTTCAGCGCACTCGCGAGCCAACAGACCGCCCTCGGCGAGTCGATCCAGCGGCTGCCCGGGTTCCTCCGGCTCGGCAACACCACGTTCGTGAACCTGCGCAACGCGCTGACCGACCTCAACACGCTGATCAACGCGTCCAAGCAGGACGTGCTCCCGAGGTCGGGCTACCCCAACGGCCGGCTCCAGGCGCTGCTCCAGCAGCTGCGACCGCTCGCCGAGCAGTCGGTCCCGACGATCCGCAACCTCTCGAACATCATCCAGCGGCCCGGGGCCAACAACGACCTGATCGAGCTCAACCAGCTCGCCACGCCGCTGGCCAAGGCGACCGTCGGCGGGGAGTTCGGCGTGCCGAAGACATACGCGAACGGCAAGCAGCGCTCCGGCGCGTTTGTCGTTTCACAGCAGGCGCTCGGCCAGGCGGTGCCCGAGCTCGCCGTCGCGCGGCCGTACGCGGTCGACCTGACCGGCTGGTTCGAGGGCTACTCGCACCCGGGCGTGTACGACGCGAACGGCGCCGCCAGCCGGATCGGCATCGTCCGTCGGCCTCGGCTCGATCAACAACGGGACGCTCAACCTCCTCCCGTCGCTGCTCAACAACCCGGGCCTGCGCCAAGCCTTTGCATCAAGCGTGCTCACCACGGGTCAGGGCGATCGTTGCCCGGGCTCGATGGAGCGCGGACCAACACCCGGCACTAGCTCCGGCTGGTTCCCCGAATCGGGTTACCCCTGCAGCCCGAACCAGGTGCCGACCGGAAAATGAGACGGATTCTCGTTGGTGCCGCTGTGCTGCTCGCCGTCGGGGCGTTCCTGGTCCTCACGCTGGGGGCCTCCGGCGGCACCAGCAGCCCGACGTACAACATCGAGCTCGACAACGCGTTCGGGCTGACGGCCGGCGCCGACTTCAAGGTCGCCGGCGTCACCTCGGGGTCGATCAAGTCGATCAACCTCTGCTACACCGACCCCCAGGCGCACTGCCAGAACCCGCTGCATGCGCTCGTCGGGGTCCAGGCCAACACTCGAGGTTTCGGGCAGTTCCGGAGCGACGCCTTCTGCCAGTCGCGGCCGCAGTCGCTGATCGGCGAGTACTTCGTCGACTGCGAGCCGGGGACCACCGGCACGGTCCTCAAGCCCGGGAGCACGATCCCCGCCTCGCACACCCAGTCGACGATCCCGGCCGACCTGGTCCAGAACATCATGCGGCTGCCGTACCGCCAGCGGTTCAGCATCATCGTGAACGAGCTGGGCGCAGCGGTGGCGGCGCGCTCGGAGGACCTGCAGACCGCGCTGCGACGCGCGGATCCGGCGCTCGCCCAGACCGACAACCTGCTGGCGCTGCTCGCGAGCGACGCGCACACGATCCAGCAGCTGAACGTCAACGCCGACTCGGTGATCACCGCGCTGGCAAATAGCTCAACGAGCGTCCAGCGGTTCATCGAGGAGGCGAACCGCACCGCGACGATCTCGGCGACGCAGGCACCGGCGATCGAGGCGTCGTGGAAGAAGCTCCCCGCGTTCCTCGAGCAGCTGAAGCCGGCGCTGCAGAAGCTCGGCGCCGCTGCCGACGCGCAGGTTCCGGTGTTCCAGAATCTGAACGCCGCCTCGGCGAACCTGACCACGTTCTTCCATGAGCTCGCGCCGTTCTCGCGCGAGTCGGTGCCGTCGCTGAAGTCGCTCGGGCAAGCATCCGCGGTCGGCAAGCCCGCGGTGCAGGCCGCGCAGGCGCCGGTCGCTCACCTCAACCAGTTCGCGAAGCCGACGCCCGAGCTCGCGCAGAACCTGTCGATCGTGCTGAACGCGCTCGATGCCCACAAGCGGACGGCGTCGGCCGGCGGCCCGATCGAGCCCGATCCGCGTAGCCCCAACGGGGGCAAGGGCTATAGCGGCCTCGAGGGCGTGCTGATGTACGTCTTCAACATCACCAACGCGATCGACTACTACGGCCCGTGGGGCCACATGCTCGGCGTCGACGCGTTCACGAGCCCGACGTGCAGCCCGTACGCCACGCCCGAGACGCTCGCGAAGTCGCTGCAGCAGTACCAGCAGCTCGGCGGCAAGCTCGACCAGTATTCGCCGCAGAACCCGCGCAGCTGCTACGCGTTCCTCGGCCCGAACCAGCCGGGCGTCAACGAGTCCGACCCGAGCTGGAACGCGAAGAACGCGACGCCCGCCAACCCGAGCGCGTGCGTTCCCGATCCGGGGGCCGCGCCGATCGAGGATCCGAAGTACGGCGTCAGCTACACCGGCCCCCAGACCAGCGCCTGCAAGCTCACCCCGACGACCCTGCCGGCCTCGGACAAGAGCAAAGCGAAGCTCGCGAGCGCCGCGCCGGCCTCGACTCCCGCCGCGCCCGCGGCTCCGTCCGGATCGGGGTCCGGTTCGGGCGGCTCCGGCGGCTCCTCCGGCTCCGGTGGGCCGCCGAACCTCGGCCAGACGATCGGGGGTGTGCTCGGGACGATCGGCACGACCACGGGCTCGATCGTCAACGGCGCGACCGGCACCGTGAAGGGCGCGACGGGCGCCGTCACCGGGGCGGCCGGCGCCGCGACCGGCGCGACGAGCAGCCAGCCGAACAACGGCAACCAGGCCCAGCAACTCCTCAACTACCTGCTCGCACCGTGAGAGCCCGCAAGCAACCCGCATTCGCGAACCCGGTCCTGATCGGCGCGGTCACCGTGCTCGTCGCGGTCGTCGCGGTGTTCCTGGCCTACAACGCGACCAACGGGCTGCCGTTCGTCCCGACCCGCCAGCTCAAGGTCGAGTTCACCAACGGTGCCGCGCTGGTCGTCGGCAACGACGTCCGCGAGAGCGGCTACCGGGTCGGAGTCGTCGCGAGCATGCAGCCGGTCCTGCTCCCCAATGGCCAGGTCGGCGCCGAGGCGGTCCTGAACCTGAACACCAACCAGGGGAAGATCCCCGTCGACTCGACCGCGACGATCAGGCCGCGGTCGGCGCTCGGCCTCAAGTACGTCGACATCACCCGCGGCCACTCGACCAAGGTGTTCTCCGACGGCGCCGTGATGAAGGTCTCGCGCACGACCGTCCCGGTCCAGTTCGATGACATCAACACGCTGTTCGACGCGAGGACCCGGCCGGCAGTCCAGCAGAACTTGGCCGGGTACGGCGACGCGCTGGCCGCCCGGGGCTCCAGCCTGAACGACACGATCTCGACGCTCCCGTCGCTGTTCGGGCACCTGCAGCCGGTCGCCCAGTACCTGTCGGACCCGAACACCGGGCTGACCCGGTTCTTCGATGCGCTGAACGGGTTCATGGGGACGGTGTCGCCTGTCGCGGCGACCAACGTGAAGCTGTTCGCCGACCAGGCGACGACGTTCGAGGCGATCTCTCGCAACGCCGCGGATCTGGCGAACTCGATCAAGGAGTCGCCGCCGACACTCGACGTCTCGACCCGCTCGCTGATCGCTCAGCAGCCGTTGCTGGTCGACCTGACGACGCTGAACAAGCAGCTGCTGCCCGCGACCGAGCAGCTGAAGCAGGCGCTCCCGAATATCAACCCGGCGCTCGCCGCGGGAATCCGGGTGCTGCCGCGGACGCCGCCCGTCAACCAGAAGCTCGAGAACGTGCTCGGCTCGCTGAAGTCGCTGTCGCTCGACCCGGGCACGAACGAGGCGCTCAACGGCCTCAACCAGACCGTCACAACGCTCAATCCGATGATCAAGTACCTCGGTCCGTACGTGACCGTCTGCAACCAGTTCAACTACTTCTGGGACGAGATCCAGGATCTGGTCTCCGAGCAGACGAGCTTCGGGATGGCGCAGCGCGCGCTGATCCAGTTCAACAACCACCAGGCGTCGAACGCGGGCGTCCAGGGCTCCGCGTATCCCGCCAACGGCTACCAGCCCGGCGACCCGCCCGACCAGGGGTACCCGGGAGACGCCGAGTACGCCCACGGGCCCGCGTACGCGGCGGCGATCGACAACCAGGGCAACGCCGACTGCGAGGTCGGTCAGCGTGGCTACCAGGTCCAGGCAAACCACGCCGATCCGCAGGGCCGGAGCATCGTCTCCGACGCGCACACGCCGGGCGCCCAGGGCACGACGTGGAGCGGTCTCTCGCGGGTGCCGGCCGGCGAGACGTACAGCCGCAACCCGACCGTCGGGCCGCAGCTCCCCTACTTCCCGGAGAACCCATGAGGCGCAAGCGCGGCGGCATCCACAAGCGGAAGTTCAGCCCGTTCGTGGCGGGGGCCATCGGGATCGTCTTGATCGTCGGGTTCTCCTACGGCGCGTACACGAAGTTCGCGAACCCGTTCGCGAGCCCGTACACGGTCCACGCGATGTTCCAGAGCGCGAACGGCCTGAAGCAGGACTCGCAGGTGCGGATCGCCGGGATCAACGTCGGCAAGGTCGTCAGCATCGCGCCGGTCAAGGGCTGCAGGCTGCAGACCGCGGTCCCGGGCGGGCAGTGCACGGCGGCGGACGTGACGCTCGCGATCAACAGCACCGGACTGCCGATCCACAAGGACGCGACGTTCTGGATCCGCCCGCGGATCTTCCTCGAGGGGAACTTCTTCGTCGACCTGTACCCGGGCTCCCCGAGCGCGCCGGTCGCCCCGGACGGGTTCACGTTCGCGGTCCAGCAGGGCAAGCAGCCGGTCCAGTTCGACCAGCTGCTGACGTCGCTGCAGCAGGACACGCGCTCCAACCTCCAGATTCTCTTGAAGCAGTTCGGGATCGGCGTCAAACAGGGCGGCCCGGCCTACAACCAGTCGATCCAGTACTGGACGCCCGCGTACAAGTACGGCGCCGAGGTCAACCACGCGACGCTCGGGACGCAGCCGCATGACCTCTCGAACTTCATCGACAAGAGCGGCCAGGTCAACGGCGCGTTCGCCGCGCACCCGCAGAACCTCGAGAACCTGATCACCGACTTCAACACGACCGCGAACGCGTTCGCGCGGGAGAACGTGTCGCTGTCGAGCGCGATCAACGAGCTGCCGCACACGCTCGCGGTCGCGACGCCCGCGCTGAACGCACTCAACAACGCGTTCCCGCCGCTGCGCCGGTTCGCCCGCGCGCTCGTCCCGGGCGCCAACTCGACCGCGCCGATGATCGACGCGAGCCTGCCGTTCTTCAACCAGCTGCGGCTGCTGGTGCAGCCGAACGAGCTCGGCGGCCTGACCAACGACCTCTCCTCGACGGTCCCGTCGCTGGCGAACCTCAACCAGCAGACGATCCCGTTCATGCAGAACCAGGTCCGGCCCGCGTCGAGCTGCCAGGTCAACGACATCCTGCCGTGGACGAAGCTGACGATCAACGACCCGAACTTCAACGCCTCGAACGGCTTCCCGCCGCGCCCGGTGTACGTCGAGGGCGTCGACTTCCTCCCGGGCCTCGCCGGCGAGTCGCGGAACTTCGACGCCAACGGCCCATTCGTCCGGGTGCTCGGCAACGGCGGCAGCCTCACCTACTCGCTGCAGCCGGGCCTGTTCGGGCAGTCGCTGACGAAGATCGCCGGGACCCAGCCGGTGATGCCCGCCGAGCACACGAGCGGCGACGGCGCGACGGTCCCGGTCTCTCGGCCGCCGCTGAAGCCGAACGTTCCGTGCGAGACGCAGCCGGCGATCACCCAGGCCGGGATCCAGTCGCCGGTCGGCGCGGGGCCGAAGCAGATCCAGACGAGCATCAGCCCGCCCGTCCTCGGGATCCTGCAGACGGCGATCAAGCAGCAGCTGCTCCCGCAGCTCGCACAGATCGGCAAGGCGCAGGGGCTCAAGGTCCGGCTCGGAAAGGCGAGCCACTAGATCATGAAGCGCGCGATCAAGAACCACCTCGTCGACTTCGTCGCGATCGTCGTGCTCGTGGTCCTCGCCGGCGGCGTGTCCTACTACATCCTGAACCAGGAGCGGCTGACCTGGCCGTGGTCGAGCCAGTACACGCTGAACGCCGCGTTCCAGACCGGTCAGGCGGTGACTCCGGGCCAGGGCCAGACCGTTCGCGTCTCCGGCGTTCAGATCGGCAACATCGGCGCGGTCTCGCTGAAGAACGGCGTCGCCGTGGTGCAGATGGACCTCGACCCCAAGTACAGCAACCTGATCCACACGAACGCGACCGCGCTGCTCCGCCCGAAGACCGGCCTGAAGGACATGTTCATCGAGCTCAACCCGGGCACGGCGAACGCGCCGGTGGCCAAGCAGGGGTACACGATCCCGGTCTCCAACACGAACCCGGACATCAACCCGGACGAGATCCTCGCCTCGCTCGACGCAGACACGCGCGCGTACCTGGACCTGCTCGTCAACGGCGCCGGCCAGGGGCTGAAGACGAACGGCGGCTCAGAGCTCGCGAAGCTGCTCGCGCGGTTCCTGCCGACACACCGCTCGCTCGCGCAGCTGACCCAGGTCGTCGCGGTCCGCCAGCAGAACCTGCAGCGCCTCGTCCACTCGCTGCAGGTGCTGAACACCGCGCTGTCCCACAACCAGGGCCAGATCGTGCAGCTGATCGACTCGAGCTCGACGGTCTTCCACGCGTTCGCGAACGCCAACCAGGGCGTCAGCCAGGCGATCCACGACCTGCCCGGGACGCTCCAGCAGGCGACGACCACGCTCCAGAAGGTGCAGACGTTCGCGAACATCGTCGCCCCGGCGACCCGCAACCTGCTCCCGGCGGTGCAGGCGATTCCGGCCGCCAACCGGGCGACGACCGACCTCGCGAAGCCGATCACGCCGGTGCTGAAGACGGAGATCCGCCCGTTCGTGACCGCCGCCCGGCCGCTCGTGCGCAACCTCAAGCCCGCCTCGAACAACCTCGCGAAGGCGACGCCCGGCCTGACGGGCACGTTCAACGTCCTCAATCACCTGTTCAACGAGCTCGCCTACTCGCCCGGCGGCCAGCAGCACGGCTACCTGTGGTGGCTGGCATGGGGCGACCACAACGCCCGCAGCGTGTTCGCGACCCAGGACGCCAACGGCGACTTCCGCCAGCTGTTCCTGCAGGCGAGCTGCGCGTCGCTCGCGCAGATCACCTCGAACCTCGGCGCGCTGTCGTCGGTCGTGCTGAACGCCGCGCCGATCCTTTCGAACACCGGCCTCTGCCCGGGCAGCGGCGGCAGCCTCGGCCTGTCCAAGGACTTCAAGGCGTACGCGGCGAAGCTCAAGCCCCCGGCGACGGCGGCGACGGCAAAGAAGGCCGGTCACTAGATGCATACCGGTAGCCCCAAGGCATCGCGAGTCGTGACGATGGTGCTGTTCGCGCTCTCCTGCATCGGCCTGCTGCTGTTCCTGTGGCTGTCATTCGGCGGCACGATCCCGTTCGAGTCGCAGGGGTACCGGTTCCAGGTCGCGTTCCAGAACGCCTACGACCTCGCCGACCAGGCGGACGTACGCGTCGCCGGCGTGAGCGTCGGCAAGGTCGTCTCAAAGCAGCTCGACACGCAGGCCAACGGCACGCTGGTCACGATCCAGATGACCAACAAGTACGCGCCGATCCACCGCAACGCGACGGCGATCCTGCGCGAGAAGACGCTGCTCGGCGAGACCTACGTGCAGCTCAACCCCGGTACCCGCAACAGCCCGGCGCTCCCGGACGGCGGCACGCTGCCGGTGAGCCACGTGATCCCGGCGGTCCAGCTCGACCAGATCTTCAACACGTTCGATCCACAGACCCGCGCCGCGTTCCGCTCGTGGCAGCAGGACCTCGCGACCGCGATCAGGGGTAACGACCAGAACCTCAACAACGTGCTCGGCAACCTGCCGACGTTCGCGGTCAACCTGACGCAGCTCCTGCAGGTGCTCGACATCGAGCACAGCTCGGTCGTCCAGCTCGTGCAGAACGGCGGCACCACGTTCGCGGCGCTGAACCGCGACCCGGCCGCGCTCCAGAACCTGATCAGGGCGGGCGAGACGACCTTCCACACGACCGCGGCCAACAACAACTCGCTGGCCGACATCTTCCACATCCTCCCGACGTTCCTGACCGAGCAGCGGCTGACGATGGCCCAGCTGCAGTCGTTCTCGCAGAACGCCGATCCGGTGATCAGGGGGCTGATCCCGGTCGCCCAGCAGCTCGGCCCGACGCTGAAGTCGGTCAACCAGCTGTCGCCCAACCTGCGGCACCTGTTCGTGCAGCTCGGCCCGCTCGTGACGGCGGCCAACAAGGGCCTGCCGGCGACCCAGGCGGTGCTGAAGGGGCTCAACCCCAGCGGGGTGCTCGACCAGCTCGGCCCGTTCCTCGAGCAGCTCAACCCGATCCTGGTGTGGCTGGGTGGCCACCAGCAGCTGATCTCCGACTTCATCTCCGACGGCGCCCCCGGCTTCTTCGCCCGGACGTCCACGTTCGGCGGAAACGGCACCGGCCACTACCTGCGCCAGTTCGGCCCGGCCGGTCCGGAGTCGCTGTCGCTCGCGCCCAACCGGAGCGCGGACAACCGCGGCAACGACTACCCGGCGCCGCTGTGGCTGCCCGCGGGCAATTACGCGACGAACGACTTCAAGTACGGGAACCTGCCCGCGTGGGACTGCAAGAACGTCGGCAAGGGCACCGGTGCTGACCAGTTCACGCCGGGGAGCTCCGGCCCGCCCGCGACCCAGTCGTGCTGGGTCCAGCCGACGCAGGCGGGAGCGCCCGGGCAGTATCAGGTCCCGCACGTCAACGCGGCGAAGTACTCGAGTAAGTAGCCGCTCGTGCGACCGAGCCGGTCGCTCAGTTGGCTGCCATCGCGACGGAGCGCTCGCTGCTGCTTGGCTCAGCAGCTCGGGGCGCTAGCCAGACCGGCCGCCCAGGCGATCCCACCCGAGACGAGCGCAAGCTGACGAGGGTCGCTCCAGGTTTGTAGAAAGTGGCCCAGGGCGTCGTAGAAGACGCGGCCAGTGCCACTGCGTCGGCACCAGACGAGTGGGCGGTCCGGGCCGCCGCGGCCGGTGTCGAGGCGCACGAGGACGTGGACGTGGGGACGCGGATCGTGCTTGAAGACGTAGAACTCCTCGTGAATCGTGAAGCTCGGCGGGAGCGCGCGCGTGGCGGGGGTGGTGCGATCCTCGACGACGAGTCGTTCGGTGCTCGGCAACGGGTGGTGGCTGAACTCTGCTCCGATCAACGCGATGTAACCCGGCCAGTGGTGAAACGTGTCAGTCGCGGAGTGAAAGCCGACGAGCCCGCCGCCATGGTGAACGAAAGCCAGGAGCGCCTGCTTCTCCGCCGGGCTGAGCGGGAGCTCGCCCGTAGTCAGCAGGAACACGACCGCCGCGGCGTCCTTGAGCACGGTCGGGGTGAGCGTGGACGCACTGGGAAGAAACACGACGCGGTAGCGGCCGTCGCGGGCGGCCACGCGGCGAACGGCGTCAATCGCCGACGGGATCGACGCGTGGTGGAACCCGAGCGTCTGCGTCAGCACGAGCACCGTCCGGCTCGGCTGCCTGTCCGCGACGGGTGACGCAACGCCAGAGCTGGACGCGCTGTGAGACGCGCCGCACGCCGCGACCACAATCGCCACCCCGGCTATCGCAACGACCCTGCGCACCGGGTCAGTCCGGATCGCAGACATTCTCCGAGTCTAGGCTCGGTGGGTGCCTGAGGGTGTCGCGCAAACAAGCGCCGTTGTTAGCCAGCCACAACCGGTCGGAACACCGGGCGCGGACTATGCGGATTCATACACCAGCTGCATGCATAAATCCGCATCGTCCGGCCTCGGCCGAGCACCCGCCCGAAATGGATTGGTGCCTGGTCACAAAAGATTCCGTGTGGCGGGGCCGCTACGCGGCGGCGACGCGCGCGTGCGTGCCGGCGCGCCCGGACTGGCGCTCGCTGACCGCCGAGAGTCCGTCGAGCAGCGCGATCGCCAGCTCGCGCCCGCCGCTGATCTCGAGCCCGTTGCGGTCGCGGTCCGGCGAGAACGCGTTGACCCACGCCTCGGTGGCGCCGGTGAGGCACGCGGTCGCGTCCTCCCCGAGACCCTCGTCGACGGTGACCTCGCCGTGCGAGAGCTTGAATGTGTACGCGCAGCATTCGCCATCGGTGACGATCGCGTCCACGCCCCCGCTCGCGCTGCCGGCGGCGGCGAGGCCCGACGCGAGCCGGAAGATCGCGCCGATCTGGACGTTCTCGGTCTCCCGCGGCGAGCTCCACGCCCACGCGTATCCCCACCGGGCGAGCTGGCCGAGCACCGGCAGCAGGTCGTGGGCTCGATCGGTCAGGCCGTAGTCGACCCGAGGCGGAACCTCGCGGTAGCGCTTACGGGTGAGCATCCCGTCGGCGACCATCCGGTTCAGCCGCGAGCGCAGCTGCTCGGTCGAGATCCCGGGCAGCACGCGCTGCAGCTCGACGAACCTTCGCGGCCCGGCCGCGAGGTCACGAACGATCAGCAGGGTCCACTTGTCGCCGACCAGGTCGAGGGCGCGTGCGTCCGGGGACCATTGGTCGTACGGATGGCGTTTAGGCCGGGGTACGTGTGGCATCGGGCGCCTCCCTAGGGCGATCGTACCTACCATTTTCGAGTCTAAAGGCTCTCTTCGGGGTGTTGCCCGGGAGCGACCGTTTGTAAGCGTCGAGGTGTGCGGCTTCGGCGCGGCGAGCCCGTCAAACTGGCGGCATGAGAGACCCGGTCGATCGCGCCGTCCGCGCGATCTCGCGCCGCAATTCGTACGCGCTGGTGTGGGCGCAGTTCGGCATCGCTCACCTGATCGTGCTCGGCGGGCTCGCCCTGCTGAGCCTGTACGAGCCGATGACCGAGAAGCAGTTCTGGCTGCTGGTCGCCGTCTCGCAGGTGCTCGTCTCGATCGACAACCTGATCTCGATCAAGCTCACCCGCCGGATCTGGCGCCCGGTGCGAGCGTGGGAGCGGGGCCACCGCGATCCGCAGACCGTGGTCGCGGCATGGACCGCGCTGGCGACGCTCCCGCTCGAGTACGTCCGCCAGCTGCGCAAGTACCCGTTCGTGCTCGGCTACCTGCCGTTCATGGCGTTCACCACCTGGTACCTGCACATCGAGTGGTACGGGTTCTTCATCCTGACGCTGGCGGGGACGGTGGTGCTCGCGACCTCGCTGATCGTCCGCTACTTCGCGATCGAGGTCGTCTCGCGGCCGGTGCTCGAGCAGCTCGCGAAGGACCTGCCTCAGGACTTCCGGATCGAGGCGCCGGGGTTGCCGCTGCGCGCGCGGCTCTTGATCGTCGCGCCGGTGATAAACGTGATCACCGGGGTCGTGGTCGCCGGCCTCGCGACCCAACACCACCACTCGAGCCTCGACGACCTCGGGGTCGCGTGGCTGGTCGCGGTCGCCGTGGCGTTCACGCTCTCGCTCGAGCTGGTCGTGCTGATGGTCCGCTCGGTCGGCGCCGCGCTTCGCGACCTGCAGGAGGCGACCGAGCGGGTGCGGATCGGCGACTACTCGGCCCGGGTTCCGATCGTCGCGACCGACGAGACCGGAAAGCTCGCGCAGTCGTTCAACGCGATGGCCGAGGGTCTCGACGAGCGCGAGCGTCTGCGGGAGGCGTTCGGCGCGTACGTCGACCCGGCGGTCGCGGAGCGGGTGCTGCGCGAGGGCTCCGACCTGGCGGGCGAGGAGATCGAGGTCACGGTCCTGTGCCTCGACATCCGCGGCTTCACCGCGTTCGCGGAGGAGGCGGCGCCGCAGGAGGTCGTCGCCGAGCTCAACGAGTTCTGGGAGCTGGTCGTGCCGGTGCTGCTCCGCCACGGCGGCCACGCGAACAAGTTCATCGGCGACGGGCTGCTCGGCGTGTTCGGCGCGCCGCAGCGTCTTGCCGATCACGCCGACCGTGCCGTGGCGGCGGCGCTCGAGCTCCAGTCGCGCCTCGGCCACCGCTACGAGGACACGCTCGGGGTCGGGATCGGGATCAACTCGGGGAGCGTGATCGCGGGCACCGTCGGCGGCGGCGGCCGCGTCGAGTTCACCGTGATCGGCGACGTCGTCAACACCGCGTCGCGGGTCGAGAGCGCGACGCGCGAGACCGGCGACGACGTGCTGATTACCGAGTCGTGCCGCGCGTTGCTGACGCCGGGACGGTTCTCACTGGGGCCCCGCGGGATGGTCGAGCTCAAGGGCAAGCGCGAGCAGGTGCGGCTGTGGGCACCGGCGCCGATGGCCGCGCCGGTGCCGGCCGAGCCGCTACGCGCCGGCTATACCGGCGAGACGAGGCCCGCCAGAATCCGCTGATCGAGCTCCTGGATTTCTTCAGGGGTCCGATCGTCGGGCATGCCGGGGGAGAGGTCCGGCAGGTAGTCGAATTCGCCGACCTGCTCGCACAGCCGGTCGAACTCGACATGTTCGGTTGAGGGTGTCTGCGTCCTGTTCACGCTGACCTCCTTACTCGTCGCGCTCCCGTAAGGGCCATGCTACGCCCGCGTGCAAGGGCCGTGTTAGCGTCACGTCTCGTGGCAACCCAGGCCAAGCCCGCGACGACCTTCCACGGTGGGCGGCTGGTCGCGCGGCGGCTGCGGGCGCACGGCGTCTCGAAGCTGTTCACGCTGTCGGGCGGGCACCTGTTCTCGATCTACGACGGGTGCCGCGAGGAGGGGATCGACCTGGTCGACTTCCGCCACGAGCAGTCGGCGGCGTTCGCGGCCGAGGGCTGGGCGAAGGTCACGCGTTCCGTCGGCGTGTGCGCGCTGACCGCGGGCCCGGGGGTCACGAACGGGATGAGCGCGATCGCGTCCGCCTCGCAGAACGGCTCGCCGCTGGTGGTCCTGGGCGGACGCGCGCCGCAGATGCGCTGGGGCCAGGGATCGCTGCAGGAGATCGACCACGTCCCGTTCGTCGCCCCGCTCGTGAAGATGGCTGCGACGGCTTTCTCGACGGCGGAGATCCCGGGGCTGGTGGACGAGGCGATTCGGGTCGCGTTGACGCCGCCGACCGGCCCGGTGTTCGTCGACTTCCCGCTGGACCAGGTGTTCATGGAGGCCCCCGAGCGCGAGCCGGCGCCGGCGCAGTCGCAGCTGTGGCTCGGCGAGGGTGCGTCGCCCGATCTGATCGAGCGGGTTGCGGTGCTGCTCGCGAGCTCCGAGCGGCCGGTGATCATGGCCGGCACCGGGCTCTACTGGGGTCACGGCGAGCTCGCGCTGCGGACGCTGGCCGAGGCGCTGCGGATCCCGGTGTTCCTGAACGGGCTCGGGCGCGGATGCCTGCCCGCCGACCACGAGCTGTGCTTCTCGCGGGCGCGGAGCAAGGCGCTTTCCGAGGCGGACGTGGCGTTGGTGATCGGCGTGCCGCTCGACTTCCGGCTCGGGTTCGGCGGCGTGTTCGCCGACGACGCTTCGGTTGTGGTGATCGACAGCGCGAAGCCGGCGCGGGAGTTTCCGCGCAAGCCGTCGGTCGAGCTCTACGGGGCGCTCCCGGCGACCCTGAACGATCTGCGCGTCGCGGCCACCGGGCACACGTACCCGGCCGGCGGCGCGTTCTCGAATCGCGAGGGGTGGGCCGCCGCTCTGCGCGGCGTCGAGGCGGCGCGCCGGATGGGGGAGGAGGCCGAGCTCGCGGACAACCGCTCGCCGCTTCACCCGATGCGCATCTACGGCGAGCTCGCGAAGGTCTTGGATCGCGACGCGATCGTGGTCGGCGACGGCGGCGACTTCGTCTCGTACGCGGGCCGCGTGGTCGATTCCTTTGAGCCGGGCTGCTGGGTCGATCCTGGGCCGTTCGGTTGCCTCGGATCCGGGTTGGGCTACGCGATGGCCGCGAAGCTCGCGTTCCCCGAGCGCCAGGTCGTCCTGCTGCTGGGCGACGGCGCCTTCGGCTTCTCCGGCATGGAGCTCGACACCCTCGCGCGCCACCGCGTCCCGGTCGTCTGCGTGATCGGCAACAACGGCATCTGGGCGCTCGAGAAGCACCCGATGGAGGCCTTGTACGGCTACTCGGTGGTGGCCGAGCTCCGCCCCGGGACCCGCTACGACCAGGTAGCCGAGGCGCTCGGGTGCCAGGGCCAGCTGATCGAGCGCCCAATGCAGCTGCGCACAGCCCTGGAGACCGCCTTCAGATCAGGCCGCCCATCGGTCGTGAACGTCCTGACCGACCCAACCATCGCCTACCCCCGCCGCTCGAATTTGGCCTGAGGTTCGTGCCCCCGTCGCTAGGCGGTGAGCAAACGGGAGCCGTTGACAAGAGGGGCTCCGAGAGGAGCCCCCTGTTCGTAGGCTCCTCTCGGAGCCCCTCTTGTCAGACGGCGTACCTCCTTAAACGAAAACCGCCCGCATTTTCAGCGGGCGGCTTCCGATCCAGGTTTGGCCCAATCGGGACGGGCAGGGGTACGTGCCAGAAAGGGCCGGTTAGATTGGCCCGGACGGCGGGAGGCGCCGATGTCTGCGGCTTCGCCCGAGCCTATGTGTAGAGCGAGGCGAACCTCGCCCCGCCGAGAATGATGCTCTCTAGACATTGTGTTCGCAATCGAACATTCGTCCATGCTCCGCCAATGCTCCATTTTCCCTGCTACATGGTGGCTTTCCCGTTTTTCCGGGGGTTTCCGGCCACGCCGTGCGGGATCTTGACGGCTTGTAAAGGCCCATATGGGCAAAAGTCGATTGGATAAACTGAATTTGATGGATCGACTGCTGTCTTTCCCGAATCCTGTGAACGAAAAGGCCGCGCGAGTGGTCGCCGGCGTCGTCCTCGTGACGACGATCGTGATCCTCGCGACCGGCGCCTACTGGCTGCTGATCCCGCTCGCGTACGGCTTCTGGGCACGGGTCTTGACCGGCCCCACGCTCAGCCCTCTGGGAGCGCTCGCGCAGAAGGTGATCGCGCCGCGGCTCGGGCCGTCCAAGCCGGTGCCGGGGCCGCCGAAGCGGTTCGCGCAGGGGATGGGCGCCGCGTTTTCGACGGCGGCGCTGGTGCTGGCGCTCGGGTTCGGCTACGACACCGCGGCCGACATGGTGCTGGTGCTGCTCGCGGTCGCGGCCGGGCTCGAGTCGATCTTCGCGGTCTGCCTCGGCTGCCAGGTGTTCGCGCTGCTGATGCGGGTCGGGGTGATCCCCGAGGCCGTCTGCGCCGAGTGCGCGGATCTGAGTCTGCGGCTGGGTCAGTCGCGCAGCGCGGGCGTGTAGGAGATCCCGACGATCGTGCCCTCGGGCGAGAGCAGCCGGGCGACGGTCTGGCCCCACGGCTCCTCCCGGGCCTGGTGCAGGAGCTCGTAGCCGGCGGCGGTCAGCTCGTCGGCCGCTTCTTGAACTGCTGGCGCGTCGGGCACGTCGAACTCGATGCTGGCCTGGGGCACGGGGATGCCCGTTGGCCATTGCGGGTTGCCGAAGCAGGCCTGCGCCGCCTGCGACAGCGGCCATATCCCGAAGTGCTTGACGCCCGGGATCTGGTCGGTGTGGAGGTAGCCGCCGTCGTCCTTCAGCGGAAGTTTCAGCGTGTCTGCGTACAGGCGGCGCGAGCTCGCGGGATCGGGCGTGATCACCGCGACGGTCGCGAGGAAGTCGATCTTCATCCGCGGTCCTTTCTGTGCTTTGCTGGAGCGAGTCGATCCAAGCAGCCCGTATGCGCCTCGTCTTGAACGAAACGGACGTCTATCGCGAGCTGGCGCCGCCGGTATGGGCGCGCGGTGCGGTCGCGTGTTTCTGGGTTCGCCGGGGGGAGGGTCGGTCGGTGCGAGTGCTGCCGGATGGATGCACCGACATCGTCTGGCGGACCGGAGGAGCGGCGATCGTCGCGGGACCGGACACGACCGCGTGGATGTCACCGACGCGGCCGGGGGAGCTGATCATGGGTGCGCGGCTGCTGCCCGGGGCGGGGGGAGCCGCGCTCGGGGTGCCGCTGGCCGAGCTGCGCGACACGCGGGTGCCGCTTTCCGAGTTCGGTCTCGGTGACCGCGTGACCGAGTCGACCCTGGTTCAGGCCACCCTGAGGCTGGTCGCGGCCGCGCCTCCGGATCCGGCGGTGCAAGCCGCGGTCGTCCGTTTGCTTGGGCCCGGGGAGCGGGTTGATTCGCTGGCGGCGTCGCTCGGCTTCAGCGAGCGGCAGCTCCGGCGTCGGTTCCTCGACGCGGTTGGGTACGGGCCCAAGACTTTGCAGCGGGTGCTGCGGTTGCGGCGGTTTCTTTTGTCGTCGGGTGCTTCTTCAGACGGTCTGGCGCGGGCGGCGGTGGAGGCGGGGTACGCGGATCAGGCCCACCTGTCGCGGGAATGCCGGGCGCTGACCGGCCTGACCGCGGCCGAACTCGTGGCGCGCTAGTCGTCGATCAGCCCGAGCGCGGCGCCGCGGAGGATGTCGTGCTCGGAGATCTCGGTCTTGTCGAGGCCGAACAGCTCGAGGATCTCGAGCAGGATGATCACGCCCGCGACGATCGTCGGCGCGCGGTCGGGGTGCAGGCCGGGTGTTTGGCGGCGCTGCTCGAGCGGCACCGAGGCGAGCTGTTCAAGGATCCGCTTGCACTCCGCGCGGCTGATCACGTAGCCGTGGACCTTGTCGGGGTCGTACGGCTCGAGTTCTTGCGCGATCGCGCCTAGCGAGGTCGCGGTGCCGGCGACGCCGATCGCGCGGTCGACGGCTGTTCGGAGATTCTCGGGGACGCCCGCGGTGAGGATTTCTTGGGCGTCTTGGGCGAGTTCTCTTAGCTCATCGTCTCTTGGGGGGTCGGTGTGGATGTGGCGCTCGGTCATCCGCACGACGCCCGTCTGGGTCGAGACGTGGAACGACATTTCGCGCCCGGCGCCGATCACGAGCTCGGTCGAGCCGCCGCCGATGTCGAACACCAGCGTCGGCGTGCGGTCGTCGGGATCGCGCTCGCTGGTCGCGCCGAGGAACGTCAGCCCCGCCTCCTGGTCGCCGGTCAGGACGTGCGGCTCGATGCCGTAGCGGTCCTTGACCGTGTCCGCGAACTGCCTCCCGTTCGCCGCGTCGCGGACGGCGCTCGTCAGCACCGCGACCGCCTTTTCGACCCCGTGCTCATCGATCAGCTGCTTGTACTTGTCGAGCGTCGTGTAGACGCGCTGCATCGCGTCGTCGGCGAGGCTGCCATCGGCGTCGACGCCGGCTCCGAGTCGCGTGATCGTCGAGATCCGCTCGAGCTCTGCGCGTCACGCGACCGTCGTCGACGTCGGCGATCAGCAGCCGCGTCGAGTTGGTGCCGATGTCGACGACCGCGACCCTCACGCCGTGTTCACCTGGTGCGGCATCGGCTGGCCCGCGAGCGCGGCGAGCAGGTTGTCGACCGCCAGGTCCGCCATCCGCTCCCGCGCGGTCCTCGTCGCCGACCCGATGTGGGGGGTGACGATCAGGTTCGGCGCCTGCAGCAGCGGATCGTCCGGCGGCAGCGGCTCGGGCGTCGTCGTGTCGAGCGCGGCGCCGGCGATCAGGCCGTCGTTGAGCGCGCGCGTGAGCGCGGCCTGGTCGACGAGCTCCCCGCGCGCCGTGTTGATCAGGATCGCGGACGGCTTCATCACCGCGAGCGCGTGGGCGCCGATCAGGTGGTGGGTCTCCGGCGTCAGCGGGGCGTGGACGGAGACGAAGTCGGACTGCTCGAGCAGGTTCTCGAGGTCGCTGTGGCCCGAACCCCGCGTCGTGACGAGTACGCGCATCTCGAATCCCGCGGCCCGTTCGGCGACCGCGCGCCCGATCCGCCCGAACCCGATGATCCCGATCGTCGCGCCGTGGACGTCGGCGCCGAGGTAGCGCTCGGGCTCCCACGTCTGCCAGTCGCCCTTGCGGACCGCCGCATCGGCCTCTGCGAGCTTCCGGGCCGCCGCCATCAGCAGCGCGAACGCGAGGTCGGCGGTCGCATCGGTCAGCACGCCGGGCGTGTTGCCGACGGGGATCTCACGGGCCCGCGCCGCGTCGAGGTCGATGTTGTCGTAGCCGACCGCGTAGTTGGCGATCGCGCGGAGGTGGGGCGCGGCTTTGATCAGATCCGCGTCGATGCGGTCGGTGAGCATGCTGAGCAGCCCCTCGACCGGCTTGACGCGCTCGACGAGCTCGTCGTGCGGGGGCGGCAGCGGCCCGGGCCAGATGTCGACGTCGTGGGTTTCGGCCAGCCGGTCGAGCGCGGTGCCTGGCAGCTGACGGGATACGAAGCAACGGGCCACGGTCCGGCGATTCTGACCGATGGCCGCGGCCGCCGTGGGGCCAACGTGGTGCTGGCTTGGTGCCGCCGGTGTGCCGCCTTGGTGCCGCCCTGGGTGCCGCTGCCCCTCGAGCGACCTAGTACGATGACCATCGAACACGTTCACAAACGAACTCGATGAGCGCCATTGACACAGCCTCGGATGAGGCCCTGCCACACCCCTCGGTAGAAGAGCTCGAGATCTGCGCGGTGCTCCACGCGCTGAGCGATCCGATGCGGCTTCGGATGGTGGCGGCGCTCGCCGAGAGCGGAGGCGAGCGGACGTGCAGCAGCTTCGACCTGCCGATCGCCAAGTCCACGTGCACGCATCACTTCAAGGTGCTGCGCGACGCGGGCGTGATTCGCCAGCGCGTGTGGGGCACGAAGCGCGTGAGCGCGCTGCGCAGCGACGATCTCGACGAGCGGTTCCCGGGGCTGCTCGAGGCCGTGCTGGCCGCCGCGGTCAGCGGACTAGCAGCGCAGCGCTAGCGGGCGGGAGCTTGATTAGGTAGCGGCCGTTGGTGGGGGCGACGGTCTGCGTTCGCTGGGGGCCGGTGAGTTGGCCGGCGGCGTTGAATGTCTGACCGGCGATCTTGGTTCCGGTGCGGGCGGAGGCGCTGGGGGCGTTGAGGGTGAGGAGCGTCGCTTGGGTCGCGGCCCGCCGGGGCGCGGCGATCGCGACCGTGCGGGCTGTGTTTGAGGTCGTCGTTGATCAGCGTGACCCGGAGGTGGCCGTCGGGGGCCTTGGTCGCCCAGGCGCTGAGCTGTTTCGTGGCGGTTCCGTTGAGGTCGAGCAGCTTGGAGTTCGGCGGCGCCCCGAGCGCGAACAGGTAGAGGCCGTAGTACTCGGGCTCGACCCGCGCCGTCCATTTGTTGCCGTTCTGGTCGAACTGGAAGAGCTCGTAGCTCGACTTCTTGTACGTGTGGACGTTGACGCCGTCGACGCCGGCCGCGGCCATCGCGAACAGCGCGTCCGTTGCCCACAGGGCTGAGGCGAAGGACTTGGTGATGTTTGGAGCGGAGCCACAGCTGTTCGTGTTGATCTCGTCGACGCGTACTTGGAGGCCGTGTGCGTGCCCGAGCCGGATCGACGGTCCCGCGCTGGCCGCGAGCCCTCTAGACGCGCGCGGGGAGAGCAGGTTCGCGATCGACGGGTGGTTCGGCGCCGACGGCGGCGTGTAACAGGACTGCACCGGGTAGCGGTGGATCGTCAGCACGCTGAGGTAGCGGGCCTGGTCAAGGAACTGGGGCAGCTCGGAGAGCCACGTCTTGCCGCCCGTCGCCGGGCCGGCGATCGGGACTGTGCGCGCGGTTGCGTCGAGTGTTCGTCTCAGCGACACGACCTGCCGCGCGTAGTCGCCGATGGACCAGCTCGCGGGGCGGCCGTGCACGCGGCGGCCATCGGGGGCGACGTACCAGGGCCAGCTCCCGTAGAGCTCTGGCTCGTTGCCGGGCTCGAACGCCTCGATCGAGCCTGGGCCGATCCCGTCGACGAAATGCGCAGCCTCCGTCGCGGCCAGCTTGAGACTGTTCGGCCTCGAGGTCGAGGCCGAGGATCAGCCGCGCGTCCAGCTCCTGGGCGAGCGCCTTGGTGACGGCGACCCACGTCGGCGTGAGCGTGTACCTGACGCCCCCCGGCCGCGTCATCCCCGGCACCGGCCACCACTCCCAGTCGCTTGAGTCCCCGCCGATCCGGATGACGGGCGACTGGTCGGGGGTGATGTTGCGGATCAGGTTTATGAGCGTCGGGTTGATGTCGGTGGGGTCGGTGCCCGCGTACGGCTCGATCGACGGGTACTCGATCGAGAGGCCGAGGAAGCCCGGGCGGATCGGGTGGACCTTCATCGGGGGTCCGATGGTGAGGGAGAGGGCGTTTCTTGGCGTGGAGGTGCGGACGGCGGTGCCGTTGTCGGCCGCGGCGCCCGTGGGCGCGCTGCCTTTGGCCGCGCGGTTGGCCGCCGGTCCCGCCGGTCTGGTGGGCGCCCGCGCCGGCGCTGGCGTCGTGGTCGCCCGCACTCGCGCCCGCGGTGATCAACGCGAGCGCCAGCGCAACAGCCGCCGCCAGGGCTAGTCCCGTACCGAGCGCGATCCTTCGCCGCTTCGCCATCGCGCGGGATTTTCCCACCCCTTTACGTCGGTCCGCGAGGATGGCCCCCGATGCTCCGGGTAGGGATCGTCGGCGGATCGATCGCAGGGTGCTTCATGGCGCTCGAGCTGATCGACGCCGGCCACCAGGTGACCGTGTTCGAGCGCTCCGAGGAGGAGCTCCACGGCCTGCTCGGCGCCGGGCTCGGAACGCCGACGCCGATGTTCGAGACGCTCGTCGAGCGAGACCTGGTCGACGAGGACATCCCGCACCTGAGCCTGACCGAGATGGCGTTCGTCAGCCCCGGTCCGAACGGCAGCCGCATGGGCGTAGCGCCGCTCCGCCGCCCGCTGATCTTCGTCGCCTTCCACTGGGGCGATCTCCACCGCGGCTTGTCGGAGCGTTTGCCGTCGGCCGCGTATCGGCCTGGCGTGCACGTCGACGCCGTGGAGCCGGTCGGCGTCGGGCCGGTCGGCGACGAGGGCGCGGTCGGCGACGAGGGCGCGGTCGTGCGGCTGGCCGACGGCACCGAGCACCGCTTCGACCTGGTGATCTTCGCCGACGGGTACCGCTCCGAGGGCCGCCGGTCCCTGTTCCCCGACGTCGAGCTCGACTACCGCGGCTACGTCTGCTGGCGCGGCGTCGTCGACGAGAGCTTGGTGGCCGACGGGGTCTCCGTCGCCCACACGTTCGCGCGATTCGGAACCACCGGCTTCCCGGGCTCGTTCATCTATCCGATCCCCGGCCGCGACGGGTCGGTCGAGGTTGGGGAGCGCCTGATCAATTGGGGGTTGTACGTGCCGACGCCGGAGGAGGAGCTCGGCGATCTCCTGACGGGTCGCGACGGGACGCGGTACGACGGCACCGTGCCGCCGGGCGAGCTGCCACCGGAGGTCGAGCGCCGTCTGAAGGACCGCGCGCACGAGACGATGCCGCCGCTGTACGCGGACATCGTCGAGGCGAGCACCGACACGTTCGCCCAGGCGGTGTACTCGGTCACCGTCCCCGCCTACCGGGTCGGCCGGATCTGCCTAACGGGCGACGCCGCCGGCGTCGCGACCCCGTTCACGGGCAGCGGGATCTTCAAGGCCGCCAACAACGCGATCCGCCTGCGCACCGCGCTCGACGCCCACTACGAGGTCGACGATGCCCTCGCGGCCTGGAGCGACACCGAGACCGCCGCCGCCCGCGACATTCTCGACCTCGGCCGCCAGTTCGAGCAGGCCTTCATCTGGAACCCACCCGACTTCGCCCGCATGGAGCCCACCGACGCCGCGCTCTGGTGGGACCGCTCCGTCAAGCACCCCGTCGGCTTCACGTTTGAGGCTGGCTAGGGCATCTCGGCACCTCCGAGTGGTTCGTCCGCGGGCCGCGTCCGCGAGGTCCACGCCAACGCGTTCGAACCCTTCCGGCGGCTCGTCGATGTCGATGACGAGCACGAGCTTCTCCTGATCCCAGAAGAACCGAATGCACGTGTGGCCGTACTCGACGTGGTCCGGCTGCCTGAGCCCGCCGCTCTCCAGCATTGCCCTGCCGGATTGCTCGGCCGCGATCTTCTCCTTGAGCGTCGCCATGCCAGGCAGCATGCGGCAGGCGCCTGAAACAGATCAAGACGCATTTGTTCCAAATCTGCCTCGGCGGCGTTCCAATTCTGCGCACGCTGGACCTTTCGCCGAGCCCCGAGGACTCCCAAAACCGCCATTTGCGAGCTACAATCGTTGGTCCGCCGCGGGGTGGAGCAGTCTGGTAGCTCGTCGGGCTCATAACCCGAAGGTCGCGGGTTCGAATCCCGCCCCCGCTATCCCGGCCGACAAGGCGTAGGACTCGACAAAAGCCCCGCAAACCGGCCGACCGAGACCTCGAGGGCCACCGAAAGGTGGCCTTCGTCGTGAGGTCGCCGCGCACTCCCGGGGGTACCAACCGGGTACCAAACTTCTCGGGGGGCTGGAAATTCCGGCTGGGGCTGCGCGCATACGAGCTCGCAGTCCCTGTCAGCGGGGACGCCGGCCCGTGGCTTCTACCGTTGTTCGGCGTCCACGTGCCACGCGCGGGGATCCGCGCCAGCTACCGCTCGACCGTCCTCTTGCGGCAGGCGCACTTGCTCATCGGTCGGATTCCGGTTAGAACATCGGCATGGTGCGACGTCTGATTGCGCCAGCGGCTCTGCTCCTCGTGCTCTGGGTGCCCGCCATGGCCCGGGCGGCGCCGAGTGACATTGCTCGGTACGTCCTGCCGCCCGGCAACTACGGCGGCATTCCGACTGGTCCGCACTCGCTCGACCAGCTGCCTCTGTACTCGGGGCTGACCCCGCTGCGGCGGAGCGTCTCGATGGCGGACGTGCGGCGCTTCTACCTGCCGATGAACTTCGCCCCGATCGGAGCGACCCGGATTGAGCCGGTCGGGCGGCGTGACGTGACGGTCACCTACGACGCGTGGGGGATCCCGCACATCAAGGGCAAGACGCGCGCCGGGATGATGTTCGGCGCGGGCTGGGTCATGGCCAGGGACCGCGGCCTGCTCCTGCAGTTCGGCCGCAACCCCGCGCGCGCCGCCGTGGCCGACATCCCCGGTCTCGACGCCTTCTCGCTCGTCACCAGCGCGACCCCGTTCGAGCCGAGCCGCGAGGCCGAGGCGCTCGTGACCCAGCAGCGCCAGGAGCTGGTCCGGGCCTACGGGGCGGAGGGGCGGCAGATGCTGGTCGACATGGCGAACTACACCGACGGGCTCAATGCGTACTACCGCGCACATCACCTCGCGATTCCCGGGGGCCGCCCGTTCGACGCCAACGACGTGATCGCGGTGACCGCGTTCATCGGCTCGATCTTCGGCAACGGCGGCGGTGACGAGCACGAGAACTCGAATCTGCTCGCGCAGCTCGAGCAACGCTTCGGCGTCGGGCCCGGCCATGGGATGTGGAGCGACGCGATGGAGGCGAACGACCCCGACGCACCGACCACTACCCAAAAGGTCTTCCCTTACCCCACGCTCACGGGCGGGACGGTCCGCGGCTCGGTGGTCATCGATCCGGGATCGATCGTGCTGGCCGAGGATCCCCGGACCGGCGCCAAGCGCACGCGGGAGCCGGCTCGGCGTCACGCCTCGAACTGGCAGCTGGTCGCGCCGGGGCGCTCGGCCACCGGACGGCCGATGGCCGTCATGGGTCCGCAGCTCGGCTACTACTACCCGGAGATCGTCTACCAGGAGCAGCTCCAGGCCCCCGGCATCGACGCGCAGGGGGTCGCCGCGTCCGGCGTCGGCCTGTACCTCCTGATCGGGCGCACCCGCAACTACGCCTGGAGCCTCACCTCCGCGAGCAATGACAACGAGGACGTGTTCGCGGAGAAGCTCTGTGTCCCGGGTGGCGGTACGCCCACGCGCGCCACCCGCTTCTACATGTTCCGCGGACAGTGCCGGGCGATGCGGATGTTCGACGCGGGGCGCCTCGGAACCAAGGAGATCATCTTCCCGATGACCGTCCACGGCCCGGTGATCGGGACCGCGACCGTGCACGGAAAGCCGTACGCGCTGACTCGGAAGCGCTCGACCTATGGGCAGGATGGTCTGTCGCTTGCGGCACTCAAGGCGATGACGGAGGGTCGGGCCACGACGCCGCAGCGGTTCTGGAGCTTCGCCAACCGCTTCGGCTTCACGTTCAACTGGGGTTACGTATCGCGCACGGCGACGTCGTTCTTCTCCTCCGGACTGCTCCCGATCCGCGCCCCGGGACTGGACCGCCGGTTGCCGACGCTCGGCACCGGGGCGTTTGAGTGGCGCGGGTTCCTGTCCGAACTCGCCCACCCGCACGACATCGCGGGTCCGAACAGCCTGCTGCTCAACTGGAATAACAAGGCCGCACCGGGCTGGATGCACGGTGACGACCAGCACCTCGGCTCGGTGCAGCACGTCGAGCTGTTTGGACCCTGGCCGAGCCATCCGCAAGTGAACGACGTCGTCGGCGTGATGAACAAGGCGGCCACGCAGGACGAGACGGGTGTCCTGGTGTGGCCGGTCGTCCGCGCCATGCTGGCCCGTGGCCGGGCACCCGATGCGGCGACGGCGCGCGCCGTCGCGCTGATCGACGACTGGGTGCGCCACGGAGCGCCGACCGTCGGTACTCCGCCCGGCGGCCCGATCCCTTACGCCGGCGCGGCACTCCTGAACGCCGCCTGGCCGCACATCTTCGACGCCGTCATGCGCCCGCGGCTCGGCACTTTGCTCGAGGCCTGGACAAACCTCCTCGGCATGGACCCCTCGTATGTGGACAAGGACCTGAAGACGCAGCTCGGACGGCCTGTGCTCGCGCCCTACTCGGTTCGCTACTGCGGGCGCGGCAACGTCCCCGCCTGCGCGCGCTCCCTGTGGCTGGCGATTAAGGCCGGACGCGCGGACGTGGTCAGCCAGCATGGTCCCAACGAGTCGACCTGGCGCATCGACCAGGGTCGGACGGGGTTCACCCCGAGCCTCATCCCCACCACCTTCCCGACCACTAACCGGCCGACCTACCAACAGGTCATCTCGCTGGCGCCGCCGAGGCCAGTGGCGCCGAGGCCAGTGGCGCCGAGGCCAGTGCCGCCGACGAGTGGGCGAGGCTGACCGAGCACCGCGGCGCGGACGGCGAGCGCCGGACCCTACTCGCTGGCGATCCCCACGACCCCCTGGTGGCGGTGATGCTTTCCCGCTAGCGATCCGTACCAGGGGGCGTTGTAGGCGTCGACGCCGCCGTTCGACTTCAGTCTTGGGAAGCTGCCGCCCGCAACGCGATCGAAACGGCCGCGAAGAGCCTGCGGGACCTGCGGGTTGCAGAGGTTGTTCGCTTGGACGTCACGATCGACGACGGGAAGGTGGCTAGCTACCGCGCGCGCCTGAACGTTTCGTTTAAGTACGAGTCCGGCGACTGAGCCCGGCCGAGGGCGGCACGACCCGCACGACCCGCACGACCGCGACATCGCTCAACGCCGAGATATTCCCAGCCGCGTCGATGGCGCGGATCGCGAAGTAGGTCATCCCAACCCGTAGCGACGGCAGGACCACCATCTGCCTCACCCCGGCCCGCGCGGGCCGGGGAACGGCGCCCAGCGACCCCGCCTGCCAGAAGCTCGTCGCCGTGATCGGGGCTCGAGCCATCCGGATGTCGTAGCGCGCAGCGGCACCGAGCTGGTAGTCGCCACCAGGAGCGGTCCAGGTGAGCATCAGCCGACCCCCACGTCCGCGACCCCGACGAAGGTCGAGGATCGCAGCGGGGCGGAGCGTGTCGAGCCCGTACAGGCCCGTGTTGAGCTGGTCGTGGCGGTAGTGCGTCCACGCGCCGCGGTAGCGGGGCCCGCCGCGGACCCGCCAGACGAACAGATACCCCTCGCGGGTCCCGTACGCGAGCCGCATCCGCCCGTTCATCGAAGGGTCACCGACGACGCCGCTGAATGAGGGCCACTGGCCGGTGTACTTGGGGAAGCCCGGTGCCTCGCCGCCGCCCAGCGCGAAGGCGTGGATCCAGTAGGAATCGTTGGACTCGATCACCTGGTTGGTCCCGTCATTACCGAGGTCGGCCGCGAGCGGGGAGGTGAAGAACGGGAAGCCGTCCTGGCGGCGGGGGAACCCCGCGACCACGGACCCGTCGGCGGGATTCCAGGCCTCCTCGTAGGTCTGCGGCACCGCCGCCGGACCGGGCGAGTTGAGGCCGGCCGTCAGCGAGATCGCTCCTGTGGTCGACTGCAAATATTGAGGCGTCCCGCGACCCGTGAGATCGCCGAGCGCGCCCTGGCCGGTGAGGGTCACGGTCAGCGGGTCTCCCGGGCGGTAAGGCGCAAGCGGTGCACACGCCGCGCTGGTGCAGGCGCTGCTCATCGTCGCGAACTTCGAGCCGTTGCCGTTCAGCGCCTCGACCGGCCCGCTGATCCCGCTCGTGAAGATCCGCAGCCGGCCGGCAACGGGGCCGAACACCGGAGCGCTTGTTCCCTCGCCCACGAAGTCGATCGACTGGTCATAGCACCTCGAGAGGGTCGGCACCGACACGGGCCAGTTCGGGAGATACGGGCCGCCCTGGTGGCGGTTGCCGTCGGGCCAGAGCCCGTACAGAAACGCTTGGCTGCCGCCGTTGCACTCGAAGCTTGAGACGTACACCTGCGGGCGCCCCGTGCCGAGCACGTCCGCCACGCCGACCGGGTACATCAGCTTGGAATCTCGGATGTAGCTCTGCGGGGTAATGCCGAAGCGGCCGTAGTCGGCGGGTGGAAGCTTGACCTGCACCGGCCAGCCCGGCACCGGCCGTCCGTCGGGTCCGAACGCGTACACGAACCCGTCGTAGGCGGTCATCAGGATGTCGAGCTGGCCGTTGCCCTCGAGGTCGGCCAGCACCGGTGGCGACCAGTTGCCGCGCGACGGCAGGCGTCCGTGCGGGGTCGGCGCCTGCGGCGTTGGCACCGGCAGTGACCAGTAGCGCGGATTCGAGTGCTGAGGGAAGCCGCGCAGGCGGCGGCCGCCGGCGTCCCACGCGTACACGTCCGCGTTCGCGCTCGTGGCGACGATCTCCAGGCGCCCATCGTGAAACAGGTCGCCAATCGCCAGCCCACTCAAAGGCTCGTGGACGTTTCGCAGCACCGAATCGCGGTAGGCAGGCGCCGGGTAGTTCTCCGGGTTCAGCGGGTCGATCTGGCGCTCGGGGTCGCTCCACACGGGGAAGCCGGGCACCTCGCCCCCGTCCGGGCGCAGCGCGTACACGGCCCCGTCGGTAGTCGCGAACACGAGGTCGAGCTGGTGGCGTCCCTCGAGGTCCACATAGCTGGGGGAAGCCGCCAGCTCGCCGCCGAGGTCCAACGGGTATCCGGGCAGCAGGTCGGGGTCGTGGCGCACGCCGATCGTGCGCCGGTCCTCGGCCTTCAGTCCGTTGCGGTCGCGGACCCGCAGGCGGAGCGTCACGGTGTACTGCTCGGGACCGTTCGGCGGCAGCGTCGACCCGGGCGGATGCGCGTAGAACGACTGCGGAATCTGAGACAGCCGGAACACACCGAGCACGCCCCCACGCCCCCGCCCTGTCCCACCCGAAATCGCGTGGAAGGCGGAGTCCGACGGGTCCGCGCCGAGCGCCCACTCGAGCGTCCAGCTGACCGTGCCGCCCGACCGCCAGCGGCTCCGCGCGAAGAATCCGTGTATCGGCAGCGTGGGCTGGCGCACCGGATCGACGTACTGGAACCAGTGCGGGTAGTCGAGCTCGGCGGTCGGCGGGACCCTCCCGGACATGATCAGGCGCGTCGCCGCGCCGACGTCGGGTCGGCCGTAGCCGTACTGCGTCGACCAGTTCGTGTGGGCGGCGTCGGTGGCGCTGCCCGGATTGCCCGGCCACTGGTGCGCGACGGCGGGGAACTGGACCTGCGGGATCACCGGACTGGCGGTGTCCATCAGGACCTGCTTGACCTCGTTGGGCGTCAGCCGACCGGGAATGATGTGGCGGTCCCGCGCGTTCAGCGCCGCGGACTGCGTCATCGCCAGGACCGAGGCCATGAACGGCGTCGCGCCCGAGGTCGACGTCTCCTCGCCCGAGAAGATGTTGTGCGTGCCGTAACTGGTGACGTTGCTCCGGGCCCGGAAGGTCGCCGTGCTCGGAGGACTCTGGTCCTCGGCCAGCGAGTTCCCCGGGATCGCGTGATCGAACAACATCCCGTCGGTGTGGTCCGTCGAGTCGAAGTCGTTGGAGTCGAGGGACAGCAGAACCCCGTGCCGGTTGGCGTAGTCGACGGCCTCGCGGGAGAAGCTCGAGTAGCTGTACTCGACCACGACGGAGCTGATCGCGGTGGCGCCCAGGTCGGTGGCGTACAGGATCGCCTCGGCCCACTTGTCGGTCCGTCCGACCGCCTCGGCGCCCTGCTTGATCGGGACGACCCGACACGCACGGCACACGCCCACTCCGGCATAGCCGTTGTTCGCCACGCCGCCGACCAGTGAAATCAGGCCCGGCGCGTGGCTGTAGTCGGGCTCGTCGGTCTGGGGGTCGTTGGTGTTGCGATCGAAGTTCCAGCCGCTGACGTCGTTCGGATAGCCGTTGTGGTCGTTGTCGAAGCGGCCGCCAGGAGGGCAGGCCCTGACGATGCCGCGGACGATCCGGCAGTGACCGAAGACCGCGATCAGGTCCTCGGGAGTCAGATAGGGCATCTTGCGCCCGGCGACGTCGACCGCGTCGATGTACGCGTGGCGGCCTCCGGCCACGCAGCCCCACGTGACCCCCTCGGCCTGCTTCACGAATGGCGCGACGCCCGGCGGGCAGGGCGGGTTCACTCGCGGGTCGCGGGCGTAGTCGCGGATGTCGAAGCGCCCGTCGTGATTCGCGTCGTAGCGACCGGCCGAGCGGCCGTCGGCGTACTCGGGGTAGGGCAGCTCTCCCTGGTTCAGATAGATGTCGTCGAGCGAGTCCTTGATCCCGTCGTTGCGGTAGTTGACGCCGCCCTCGATGTAGGCGATCAGCACGTCGGGCCGGCCGACGTTGCCCTGGGCCCAGGCGCCGGTCATGTCGACACCCGCGGCGTGCTGCGGATCGGTCGCCTTGAGCGCCCAGCAGGGCAACCCGCCGTCGGGATGGGGGCGATCGGGAACCGAGCCGCCCGGTGCGAGGCAGGTGTTCCCGGCCAGGCGCCCAAACAGGTCCCACTGCTCGTTGTCGGTGCAGCCCTTGATCGGATCCTGCCGCTCGCACCCAGCAAAGCCCGGATCGTTCGGCATCGCCGCCGCCGTCCGGGGCGTCACCGACGCGGCCCAGGTCGGGACCGCCACGACCAGCGCACCGGCGACCGCGGCCGCCACCGCCGCGGTAACAGCGAGCATCTGTAGGCGCGCGCGCCGGCGGGTCGGCACCGGGGGAGCCTACGCCCGCACCCGCTCGCAGGGCAACCGCAGTCCGGTCTGGGTGGCAAGCTCCGATGAATGAGCGCGCAGCATCGATCATCCCGCGGGGCCCCGGACATCGGCGGCCCATCGGCGAGGACGCGGGTGGCCAGGACCGCGATGGCTGGCGTGGTCGCGGCGATCGTCGTGGCGATCATTGGTCCCTGGTGGCTGATCCCGCTCGCGGCGTGGGACGTCACAGCCCTCGTCTTTGTCGTCGAGATCTGGCACAGGCTGTTGCCGCTGGATTCTGCGGGCACTGCGGCAGTGGCTTTACGCGAGGATCCGAGTCGGGCCACGGCTGATTTGCTGCTGATCGGGGCGAGCCTGGTCAGCCTGCTCGCGGTCGGTCTGGTGCTCGTCCGCTCCAACCAGATGTAAGCGCTGGACAAGGGCCTTTGGTGGGTGCGTGCGTGCTGAGCATCGTGCTCGCGCGGAGCATCGTGCATACGGTGTTCGCCCTTCGCTACGCCCGCCTGTACTACGGGCGACAGGCCCGGCGGCATCGACTTCAACGAGGACGATCTGCCGGTCTATTCAGACTTGGCCTACCTGTCCCTGACGATCAGCATGACGTTCCAGGTGTCGGATACCAACCTGCAGACCAAGCAGGTCCGGCGGATGGCGCTGCGTCATGCGCTGCTGTCCTACGTGTTCGGCACGCTGATCATCGCGACCACCGTCAACTTGGTCGCCGGGCTGGGCAAGTAGCTCGCGCAGTTGCGCGTCATGCTCCGGGCCCGTCAGTGCTGGCAGGCGGCACACCAGAAGGTGGTCCTCCCGCCGATCGTTCCGCGTGAGAGCGGTCCGGCGCAGCGTGGGCACAGGCCCTCGCGGTCACGGGCCTGGACGAAGGCGCCGGTGTGGGCGCCGCCCTTGCGGATCGCGGAGCGCACGGCGGCTCGGACCTCTCGCCGCAGCCGGTCGAGATCCTCGAGCGACAGCTCCGAGACGCGGCGATTCGGCGCAATCCGGGCCTGCCACAGGATCTCGTCGGCGAGCAGGTTCCTGACGCCCGAGATCGCGCGCTGGTCCAGCAGCCGGGCCTTGATCGGCGCCCGGCCGGCGCCGATCAGGCGGCGGAAGTCGGCCCGCCCCACCTGTGCCGCGTCGGGACCAACGTGGCTGTAGTCGGGGTTGAGGACGGCGCGGCCCAGGCGGCGCCTGTCCCGCAGTGCGAACCGGGTCCCGTCCTCGAATGCGACGGTGAACCGGTCCGAGCGCAGCGAGTCTCCGTCGCCGTCAGTCGACGACGATCCTGCCGGTCATCCGCAAGTGGAGACCCAAGGTGGGGCCGTCGGCGGTCTCCAGCCACATGAACTTCCCGCGCCGGTGCGCGGCGGCCGACCGAGACCTCAAGGGCCACCGAAAGGTGGGCTTTGTCGTTCTGGTGGGCCCCGATGCACGTTTGACACCGTCTGACATCGGCCCCAGAGGCGGTATCCGTAGACATGAGCTCAACGGGTTCGCATACCTCAGCTCTACGGATTCGTAGAGTTCTTCTCTACAACTCGCTACATTCCCCACT
>CAWBHJ010000014.1:0-318014 GCA_963788565.1 uncultured Solirubrobacterales bacterium
ACGGCGCCGCTCGTGCGGTCCCGCAGTCCGGCGGATACACGCCGCTGATCCAGTACCGCGGGACGGGCGCGCTCCCGGCGACGCAGCCGTCCGCGGCGCCCGCGTCGCTGACGCGCGCCGAGCACGGGTACGGCCTCGTCCCGTAGCGCGATCCGGTAATCCATGGGTCCTCGGAGGGCGATGCTCGCCCTCCGAGGCACTCACCCAGGAAAGGGAGTTTTCGATGGCACTTGGTCTTCTCCGCGCCCTGCGTCGCGCAGGCCCAGCAGGGGCCGTGCTGGCGGCCGTGCTGCTGAGCAGCGCGGCGGCGCCGGCGGTCGCAAGGACCCGCGGACGCCCCCGGCCTCGGACGGTCGTTCGTCTGGTGTTCAAGCGGTTCAACATCGCCGGCGGGTTCGTGGGCTCGTTCGCCAACCACGAGCCGTACGCCCTCGTCCGCGGGCCTGACGGGAACATGTGGTTCGCCACGATCGGCGCGTACAACGGGCACGGCGGAGTTCGGACGGATCACACCCGCCGCTGCGGTTACGCTCTTCCCCGACCCGAACCAGGGCGTGATCCAGGCTCTGGCGGCCGGACCCGACGGGAACCTGTGGTTCTCGGACACCGACGCCGAGGCGGACACGATCCTCGGCCGCATGACGACTGTCGGGGCGATCACGGATCTGTCGTCGGCCGGTGGCGGACCGATCACCCGGGGCCCGGGTGGGAAGCTGCGGGTCGCTGGCGGAGGGATCGGGCCGATCGACCAGAACGGCAACGTCGCCGCGTATCCGGTCCCCGCGGGGTGGGCGATCCACTCACTCACCGAGGGACCCGACGGGAATCTCTGGTTCACCGCGGTTCGCAGCGTCGACACGGCGGCGTGGGATGACATCGGGCGGATGACGCCGACGGGCTCCGTGACGATGTTCCGGATCCCGACGTTCAACGCGGTGCCGGATGGGATCGCGGCCGGTCCTGACGGCAACGTCTGGTTCGGCGAGCACGCAGGGAAGATCGGGCGGATCACGCCCTCCGGGAAGTTCACCGAGTTTCCGACGCACGCCAGCGGGAGGACCGGCGCCGACAACCTGATCGCCGGTCCCGACCACGCCATGTGGTTTACGGACGGCGGACAGCAGGCGATCGGCAGGATCACGCTGGCCGGCCAGGTCTCCGAGTTCCCAGCTCCCCGCCCGGCCTGGAGCGTGGGCGCCTCGCTGGCCTTTGGCGACAGCCACACGCTGTGGTTCACCGAGAAGGAGCAGGGCGTGATCGTCCGGGCGACGATCGTCCAGCGGCGGGCCTGACCTAGCGCGCACTCAAGTGGGCAGTCGAGCCTCGGAGGGATGGCACCCCACCCTCCGGGGCTCGCCTCGCGCTGCTAAACTGACGTTGACGTAAGCTTCCAGTTCCACGGAAAGAAGACCAGCCCGTTGGCCACCACTCACGCACTCCGAGGCAGACGACTAGGCGTCCACGCCGGTCACGAGTCGTACAAGTGGTGGGCGCTGTCGTGCACCAGCCTTGGGATGCTGCTGGCGACGATCAACTCGGGCACGCTGATCATCGCGCTGCCCGACCTCGAGCGGAGCCTTCACACGAGCCTGCTCTCTCTTGTGTGGGTGATCCTCGTCTACATGATCGCCTCGACGGTGCTGGTGCTCAGCGCCGGGCGGCTGTCCGACCAGTTCGGGCGCAAGAAGGCGTACATCTCCGGGTTCGCGGTGTTCGGGCTCGCGTCGCTCGGAGCGGGCTTCGCCGGCTCGGGGACCGAGCTGATCCTGTGGCGGATCCTCCAGGGGATCGGCGGTTCGTTCCTGTTCGCCAACGCGGCCGCGATCGTCACCGACGCGTTCCCGCGCGAGCAGCTCGGCCTGGCGATGGGGACCAACACGATGGTCGCCGCGGTCGGGCTCGTGATCGGCCCGGTGCTCGGCGGCGCGCTCGTCCTGATCAGCTGGCACTGGGTTTTCTGGTTCAACGTCCCGCTCGCGCTCGCCGGCGTCATGTGGGCCGGGACGATCCTGCGCGAGCAGACCAAGCGCGACGCGGACCACACGTTCGACCTGCTCGGGACGATCACGTTCCTGATCGGGCTGACGGGCCTGGTGCTGGGCCTCTCCAAGGGCGGCATCTCAGGTTGGAACAACCCGGTTGTGATCGCCGGCCTGGCCGCCGCGGCGGTCTTCCTACCGCTGTTCGTCGTGATCGAAGGCCACGTTCGAGCACCGATGCTCGACCTCTCGATCTTCAAGAACCGTCTGTTCGCGGCGGCGTCGGCCGCGGCGTTCATCAACGGCCTCTCGCGGTTCGCGCTGATGTTCCTGTTCGTCTTCTACTTCCAGGGCGTCCAGGGCGACACGCCGATCATCGCCGGCGTCAAGCTCGCGCCGCTCGCGGTCGGGATGCTGATTGCCTCGCCGCTGGCCGGGATCTGGGCCGATCGGCGGGGCTCGCGGGGAATGGCGGTCGCGGGGATGCTCGTGACTGCCCTCGGGCTCGCCCTGATGACCGGCCTGGGGCGGGACACGCCCTACTTGGAGCCCGGGCTGTTCCTGTTCATCGTCGGAATCGGCTCCGGGATGTTCAACTCGCCGAACACGGCGGCGATGATGGGAACCGTTGCGCCCACGCGGCGC
Organism: uncultured Solirubrobacterales bacterium; assembly: GCA_963788565.1. GTDB lineage: Bacteria > Actinomycetota > Thermoleophilia > Solirubrobacterales > Solirubrobacteraceae > Palsa-465. The sequence goes on from CAWBHJ010000014.1 coordinate 2,625, forward strand.
GGCATCGCCGCGGGCGCGCGGGTGCTCGTGCAGAACACCGGTGCGGTGCTGTCGATCGCATTCGTGCTCGCGGTCGTCACCTCCTCGGTCCCCAAGACCGTCCTCTTTCAGGTCTTCTCCGGACTCGCCAACCACATCTCCAACGCCGAGCTGACGCCGTTTTTGGCGAACATGCACACCGCCCTGTGGTGCCTATCGGCGGTGTCGGTGCTCGGCGCTTTCGTGGCCGCCGCGCGGCCCTCGCACAGCGAGGCCTCCTCGACGGCGCCGACAACCGCGCAGGAGCTCGAGGCCGCCGAGGTCGAGGTCGCGGCATGACCAGCCGGATGACTCACGCGGCCTCCGTCGTTGGCGAGCCTGGATGGCGAGCGGAGGCCAGCGGGAGCACTGAGAAGCCACTGCGGATCGGCGAGGTCGCCGAGCTGACCGGGACGACGCCGCGAACGATCCGCTACTACGAGGAGATCGGGCTGCTGCGTGGCCCGGACGATCGCGCGCAGGGCAAGCACCGCTCCTACAGCGACGTAGACGTCGAGCGCGTCCGCGAGATCATCCGCCTGCGCGACCTGCTCGGGCTGTCGCTCGAGGAGCTCACGAAGCTGCTCGAGGCCGAGACCGCGCGCGCCGAGATCAGGCGCAAGTACCGGGAGACCGAGGATCCCGACACGCAGCGGCGGCTGCTGAACGAGTCGCTGGGCCACATCGCGACCCAGCTCGAGCTCGTCCGGGGCCGCAAGCGCGAGCTCGAGGAGCTCGAGCGCGAGCTCGTCGAGAAGCGCCGCACCGTTAACGGAAAGCTCTCCGCGCTGAAGTCGTGAGCGCCCCGTCGACAGGGGTCGACCGGCGCGCGATGGCGACGCTGTCGGCCGGCCATCTGTTCACCGACATGGCGCAGGGGTCGGTGCCGGCGCTGCTGCCGTTCCTGATCTCGAAGGACCATCTGAACTACGCCGCCGCCTCGGCGCTGGTGCTCGCGGCGACGATCTCGAGCAGCGTGATCCAGCCACTGTTCGGCCACCTATCCGACCGCCGCTCGCTGCCCTGGCTGATGCCGCTCGGCCCGGCGCTCGGCGGCCTCGGGATCGCGCTCGCCGGGCTCGCCCCCACCTACGCTTTGACATTCGCGGCGATCTTGGTCAGCGGCATCGGGGTCGCCTCGTTTCACCCGGAGGGCTCGCGGTTCGCCAACTACGTCTCCGGCGCGAAGCGGGCGAGCGGAATGAGCCTGTTCAGCGTCGGTGGCAACCTCGGGTTCGCGCTCGGGCCGGTGCTGGTGACGCCACTGATGCTCGCATTCGGGCTGCACGGCACCGTGTTCGTGCTGATTCCGACGCTGTTGATGGCCGCGGTGCTGGTGATCGAGCTGCCGCGGCTGCGAGGCTTCCGGACCGATGTCGTCGCGGGTCGCGTACAGCGCTCCGACGAGCCCGAGCGGTGGGGCCCGTTCACCGTGCTCGCCGGCGTTATCGCGCTCCGGTCGTTCGTCTACTTCGGCCTGATCACGTTCATCCCGCTGTATTTCGTCCACGTGCTCGGGACCGGCAAGGCACTCGGGAACGCGGCGCTCAGCGCAATGCTCGTCGGCGGCGCTTTCGGGACGCTGATCGGCGGCCCGCTCGCCGACCGCTTCGGGCGCCGGGCGGTCCTGATCGGGTCGATGGCGCTGCTGCCGCCGCTGATCGCGGCGTTCCTGGTCTCTGGGCCGGGGCTGGCGGTCGCGGTCGTCGCCGCCGCCGGCGCCGCGACGATCGCCACGTTCGCGGTGACGATCGTGATGGGTCAGGAATACCTGCCCGGCAGGCTCGGCGTCTCCTCCGGGGTGACGATCGGGCTGTCGATCGGGCTCGGCGGCGTCGGCGCGCCGCTGCTCGGGCTGCTCGCCGACGCCGACGGCCTGCGGTCCGTGTTCGAGCTGATCGCGGTGCTGCCGCTGGCGGCGCTCGTCCTGACGCTGTTCTTGCCCGGCCGCAGGCCGGTGCTCGGGGCGCTGAGGCTCCGCCGCGAGCGATCCGAGCTGCGCGTTTAGAAGCCCTCAGCGGGGAGGAAACCGGAGCAAAACGGCGTAAAACACGCCTCAGCCCATGTCGCGGCAGCTCCTCAACGACGTGCCGGACTGGGTGCTCGTGCTCCTGTTCGTCGGGCTCGCGGTGATCGTGACGCTGCTCGGGATCTGGGCGTTCCGGCGGTTCGCGCCGTCGTTCCGCGACGAGGAGTCGGCCGACAAGACCGTGGGCGTGATGGCGGCGGTGATGACGCTGTTCGCGCTGGTGCTCGCGTTCGTGGTCGTCAACCTCTACAGCGGCTACGAGGAGGCATCCAACAACGTCGGCGCCGAGGCGAACTCGCTGAGCTCGGTCCTGACCGACATCCACTCGTTCCCGCCGGCGGCGCGCCGGCAGGTGGAAGCCGCCGTGGCGAAGTACGCTCGGGAGGTCCGGACCGACGAATTCCCGCGGCTCCGTAAAGGCGAGGACGACCCGCACGCTCAGGGCGATCTCAACGGGATCATCGTCGCGCTCCAGCACTACTCGCCGAAGACGCCTGCCGAGGTCGAGTACTACCGCGCCGCGTCCGACGATCTCGACCGGCTCGCGACCGAGCGCAATAACCGGATCGACGCGGCCTCGGCGACGATCCCCGGTCCGCTGCTGGGGCTGATGATCCTGCTGGCCGTCCTCACGCTGCTGACGACGGTGCTGCTCAAGACCCGGTCGTTCGGCTTAGACGTGATACTCAGTCTGAGCGTCGCTGTGTCGGTCGGGGCGGGGATGGTCACGGCCGCGATCCTCGAGTACCCGTTCTCCGGCTCGATCGCCGTGTCGAGCTCGCCGTTCGACCGGGGCGATCTCAACCGGGTCGTGCAGCAGAACCCGTCCTGACCCGCTCCGACTGCCGTAACCAGAGGGGACTTCCGCTGTACTGTGCTGAGCGACGCCGGTCCGAAGGCACCCCGCAACCGGCGCCCCCGTCCAGGTTTGATGTCCGCTTCCGCTACCCGTTCCCGTGCCCTCTCCTGGCTGCCCGCCGCGGCGGCGATCGGCGCAGCACTCGTCGGCGTGGTCAACATCGCCTCGGCGCTGACGCCGAGCATCCGCTGGCGGGGACACCTGCTGCTCGGGATCGAGCCGGTCCAGGAGATGCGGTTGTTCCACGCGCTCGCGCTGCCCGCCGGCGCCGCACTGCTGCTGGTGGCGCCGTACCTACTCAAGCGCCGCCGCCGGGCGTGGCAGGCAGCGATCATCCTGATGCTCGCGCTCGGGCTGTTCGACCTGCTCAAAGGCTTCGACTTCGAGGAGACCGCGATCACCTGGGGCGCCGCGGCCGCGCTGCTCGCGGGCGGGCGCCAGTTCGCCGTCCGCCATGACCCGGTCACGCTTCGCTCGGCCGTCTGGCGAGTGCCGCTGATCGGATTGGCGGGGCTGACGGCCGCCGGGGTCGCGACCTGGGCCAAGCAGGGCCATCCGTCGGTCGGGTCCGTGTTCAGGGAGACGGTCGATCTGCTCGCATGGCAGTCCGGGCCGATCCACTACGAGCGCCACGCGGTGCTTCACCACCACGTCGCGTGGATCCCGATGTCGGTCCACGTGATCGAGATCGTCACGCTGCTGGCGATCGCGTACGTGATCTTCCGTCCGCTCGCGCCGGCCCGCGCGCTGCCGGGACCCGCCTCCCGCCGCCTTGCGGCAGAGCTGGTTCGGGCGCACGGGACCGACACGCTGTCGTTCTTCAAGCTGCGCGCCGACAAGCACTACTTCTTCTCCGAGGACCGCCGGCGCGTTCGTCGGCTACCGGATCGAGAACGGCGTGCTGCTGCTCTCGGGTGACCCGGTCGGCCCGAGGACGCGTTCGCGCCGCTGCTAGGCGAGCTCGCGGGTTCGCGCAGACGCGCGGCCTGAAGCTCGGGGGCGTCGGCGCGAGCCGCGACCGGCTGCGGCCGCTCTACGAGGAGCTCGGGCTGAAGACGTTGTACCTCGGCGACGAGGCGGTGATCGAGCTCGACCAGGTTCGCTCGAGGGCCGGCCGATCGGGTCCGCCAGTCGGTCACGCGGCTGCGCAAGGCCGGCTACACCGCCGAGCTGCACCCGGTTCGGAGCTCGACGCGCGACGCTCGCGCAGGTCGAGGATGTGCTCGAACTCGGCAGGCAGGGCGCGCCCGAGCGCGGCTTCTCGATGGCGATCGACAACGTCGGGCAGCACGCCGACGAGACGCTGGTCATGCTGGCCCGGGACGAATCGGACCCCGCCCGCCCAGTTCGCGGCGTCCTGCATCTGGTCCCGGTGCTACGGGCGCGAGGGACGTGTCGCTGTCGTTCATGCGCCGCGACCCGGAGACCCCCAACGGCCTGACCGAGTTCATGGTCGCGGAGCGCCGCCGAGCTGCTGCGCGAGCGCGGGCTGAAGGAGCTGTCCCTGAACTTCGCCACGTTCGCGAAGTGGATGCACAGCCCCACCCACGGTACGAGCGCGCGCTCGGGCGGCTGGTCGCGCTGGCGAACCGGTTCTTCCAGAAGATCGAGAGCCTGTACCGGTTCAACGCCAAGTTCGCTGGGAGCCGCGATACCTGGTCTATGAGGGGGCGCTTCGGCTCCCTGGCCGGCCTCGCCGCGATGTGGGCGGAGGGTCAGCTGCCGAAGCCGAGGCTCCGGCCCGCCCCCCTCGCGATCGCCGCGCGCTGACCGCTTCTGGAGGCGTCGTTTATGTCGCCGACCGGCTACCCTGCCCGGCACGGGCGCCCTCTGCCGCCGTTGCCCCACCTCGACTGCGTCTGCCTCGCTTGAAACGCAGTAATCGACATGACAGCCGGCCGACCGCCCTCTCTCCCGCTTGGGACGTACCAGGAGCGGGGCTCCTGCGCCGGCGTCATGGGGAGCAATCTATGTCGTCATTAGGCGCTTCGATGACCTCTGAGCGGCCGTTCCGGGGGACCTGCTGCGCTACTTCGACGTCGTGCTGATCGTGGTCGCGGCGCCGATCGTGATCGCAATCGGCGGCTCCGCCGCCGGCTACGCGATCGGCGGCGGGACGTGGATCGCGCTGCGCGCTGCGGGCGAAGTGCTCGAGCGCAACGAGGCGTCGACGTGAATCCCGGACCGACGTCAGCATCCGGCTCTTCGTGATGTTCTCGCGGCCTTCCTGCTCGCGATCGCGGTGATCATCGCCCGCTCGCAGGTCGGCCGCGACGCCGGGCTGACCGCGCTGGTTGTGATCGTCGTCGCGTTCACCGTGCAGCTCGCGGTCTCGGCGACCACCCGGCCGAGGAGACCCGAGTGACCGGGAGGCTCAACAAGCTCACCAACAAGCAGATCCTGTGGATCCTCGTCGGCGTCTCGGCTCGGCGGGACGATCATCCTGATCGTCGCGTTCGGCTTCGGCCACAGGAACAACGAGTTCCAGATCCAGAACGAGTTCAAGCTCGTCAACTGGGTGCACCTGGGCGTATTCAGCATCAACCGCGCCGTCGTGTATCTGCTGCTCGCGGCGATCCTGACCGTCGTCACGATGCTGTGGATCTCGCGTCGGATGCAGGTGCGGCCGAACCGCGTCCAGACCGCCGTCGAGACGCTCTACTCGCTGATGCGGGACAACATCACGCGAGGCAACATGCCCGACTCGATGGCGGCCCGGTGGTTCCCGTTCCTCGGCGCGCTGTTCCTGTTCCTGTGGTGGTCGAACATCATCGGCTACATGCCGCTGCCGACCGCGCGAGCAGACGTTCAACCTGTTCGGCGTTCATATCCCCTCGTTCGCGCTCTACGCCGCGACCGCGAACATCTCGGTTCCGCTCGTTCTCGCGGTGATCGTGTTCGTGATCTTCAACGTCGTCGGGATCCGCACGCAGGGCCCGATCGGGTACATGAAGAGCCTCGATCCCGACCGGCGTGCACGGGCCGATCCTGCTGCTGATCTTCCCGCTCGAGGTCGTCTCGACGTTCACGCGGCTGATCTCGCTGACGGTCCGACTTTTCGCCAACATCCTCGCGGGCCACCTGATCATCCTGTTCATGGCCGGCGGGCTCGCCGTGATCCTCGGCCTGTCGTTCCTCGGCTGGTCACTGCTGCCGTTCGGTCCTCGCGTACCTGTTCGAGCTGGGGCTGGTGGCGACCCTTCAGGCCTTCATCTTCGCGACCCTCGCCGCGATCTACATCGGCGGCGCGGTGACTCATCACTAAGTCAAAAAGGAGCTGACCTCAGGTGCTTACTCACATCCTTTCTCGTTCGCGGCCGCCTCGGGGCTGGGGGCAGGGCTCGGGATCGGAATCGGCGGCGGCCTCGGCGCGGTCGGCGCCGGCGTCGGCATCGGGATCATCTTCGGCAAGGTGATCGAGTCCGTCACCCGCCAGCCCGAGATGCGCGACGAGATCACGAGCATCCAGTGGCTCGGATTCGCGCTCACCGAGGCGTGTTTCTTCTACGGACTGGTCGCCGGCCTGCTGTCCTACGTCCTCAAGTAGATGACCGCCGCTGCCGCCACCACTCTGCTCGCCGCCTCGGGCGGCTCGTTCCTGATCACGCCCAACGTCGGGCTGATGGTCTGGACGCTGCTGCTGTTCGGGCTCTCGATGCTGATCCTTTGGAAGTACGCGTTCCCGCGGATCGGCGAGGCGCTCGACCGCCGGCAGCGCCAGATCGAGCTGTCGATCGACGAGGCCGACCAGATCAAGCGCCGCGCCGACGAGCTGCTCGACGAGTACCGCCAGCGCCTGTCCGAGGCACGCCAGCAGGCCGACGAGATCGTCGAGCGCGCGCGCAAGGCCGGCGAGGCGCACGAGCGCGAGTCCGAGGAGGAGGCCAAGACGCGCCGCGAGCGGCTGCTCGAGCAGACGCGGCGCGACATCGAACTGGAGACGCAGCGGGCGATCCAGGAGATCCGGCGCGAGGTCGCCGACCTGACGGTGCTGGCGACCGAGCGGGTCACCCGCAAGACGCTCACCGACGAGGACCAGCGCCGGCTCGTCGAGGAGACGCTGAATGAGATCGACTTCGCGTCGCTCAGCCCCGGGAGCCAGAACTAGTGCTAGTGCTGGAGCGCATCTAAATGGAAGAGATCGCCGAGGTCTACGCCCGCGCGCTGTTCCAGGTCGCCGAGGAGCGGGGGACGCTCGACGAGGTCCACGACCAGCTCGGCCAGTTCGCTGATGCGCTCTCGGAGAACCGCAGCCTGATGCAGTTCTTCTTCTCGCCCTACTTCTCGACTGACGAGAAGAAGGGCGCGCTCGACCGGGCGATCGAGGGCGGCAACCCGGAGTTCGTCAACTTCCTCGAGGCGCTGATCGAGCGCCACCGGATGCCGGTGATCTTCCGCATCCGGGACCAGTACGACCACATGTGGGAGCGGGCGCGGAAGCTGCTCCCGGTTGAGGTCACGAGCGCGATCGAGCTCGACGACGCGATCGTCCAGAGCATCGGCCAGCGGGTCGGCGAACAGACCGGCCTCAAGGTCGAACTCTCGAGCCGCGTCGACCCTGAGATCCTCGGCGGGCTCGTGCTGCGCGTCGGGAACACGGTCCTCGACGCGTCGATTGTCAACCGCCTTGAACAACTTCGAAAGCAAGTAGCGCGGGCGTAGCGACGCTCGCGCAAGGAGTCGATCAATTTGCAGATCAATCCCGACGAGATCACCTCAATCCTTCGCAGCCGGATCGAAGGCCTGGACACCGAGTCCGCCGACCTCGAGGAGGTCGGGACCGTGCTGTCGGTGGCCGACGGCATCGCCCGGATCCACGGCATCGAGAACTGCATGTCGTTCGAGATGCTCGAGCTGCCCCACGACGTCACCGGGCTGGCGCTGAACCTCGAGTCCGACAACGTCGGCGCGGTGCTGTTCGGCAACTGGGAGGAGATCGTCGAAGGTGACACGGTCAAGCGGACCAAGCGGCTGCTCGACATCCCCGTCGGCGAGGCGCTGCTCGGGCGGATCGTCGATCCGCTCGGCAACCCGCTCGATGGCAAGGGGGACATCAACACCACCGAGACACGGCCGGCCGAGCACAAGGCGCCCGGCGTCGTACTGCGCCAGCCCGTGAAGGAGCCGATGCTCACCGGGCTGAAGGCGATCGACGCGATGATCCCGATCGGACGCGGTCAGCGCGAGCTGATCATCGGCGACCGCCAGACCGGGAAGACGGCGATCGCCGTCGACACGATCATCAACAACACCGATCGCGATCTGTTCTGCGTGTACGTGGCGATCGGGCAGCGCAAGTCGACGGTCGTCGCGCTCGCGCAGGCGCTCGAGGACTACGGCGCGCTCGACAACACGATCATCGTGATGGCGGCCGCCGATGAGGCCGCGCCGATCAAGTTCCTGGCGCCGTACGCCGGCTGCGCGATGGCCGAGTACTTCCTCTACAACGGCAAGGCCGCGCTCGCCGTCTACGACGATCTGACCAAGCACGCGTACGCGTACCGGCAGATGTCGCTGCTGCTGCGCCGCCCGCCCGGTCGCGAGGCGTATCCCGGCGACGTGTTCTACCTGCACTCGCGGCTACTCGAGCGGGCGGTCAAGCTCGCGGACGATGTCGTCGATCCGAGGACCGGCAAGAAGATGCCCGGCGGCGGATCGCTGACGGCGCTGCCGGTCATCGAGACGCAGGCCGGCGACGTGTCGGCGTACATCCCGACCAACGTGATCTCGATCACCGACGGCCAGATCTTCCTCGAGCCGAAGCTGTTCAACTCGGGCGTCCGCCCGGCGATCAACGTCGGGATCTCGGTCTCGCGCGTCGGAGGCGCCGCGCAGATCACCCCGATGCGCAAGGTCGCGGGACGACTGAAGCTCGACCTCTCCCAGTACCGCGAGCTCGAGGCGTTCTCCCAGTTCGGCTCCGAGCTCGACGCCGAGACCCAGCGGACGCTCGCGCGCGGTGAGCGGTTGGTTCGAACGCTGAACCAGCCCGAGCGCAAGCCACTGCCGGTCGAGGACCAGGTCGTCCAGATCTACGCCGCGACCAACGGGTACCTCGACAGGATCACGGTCGACCGGGTCGAGCGGTTCCTCCGCGACCTGACCGACCTCGTCCGCGGCAACGAGCCCGAACTGCTGAAGGAGATCGCCGGCGGCGACTGGAGCGACGAGACCCAGCAGCAGGTCGACAAGGTCGTCAGGCAGTTTGCCGAGGACTTCGGCTACGACCTCGATGAGGAGGGACATCCGCTCGAGGCCGCAGACGACGCGCCGCGGCGTTCGCGGGTCGAGGAGGAAGTCCAGACCGAACCCGAACTCGAGCCGGAGCCGGCGTAGCAGTGGACCGTCAGCAAATATCGGCGGATTCGAGCGGCCCCTGATGGCGCCTGGCCGCGTCCTCGCTCGCTTGCGTGCCGACAGGCACGCAGCGCTCGCTGCGTCCTCGCCAGACGCCCTCAGTGACCCCTCTCGGTCCACCGATACCTACGGACGAGCCCACTGAGATGGCAACCTCGCAGCGAGACGTTCGCAACCGCATCGGCGCGGTCAAGAACATCCAGAAGATCACGCGGGCGATGGAGATGGTCGCCGCCGCGCGCCTGCGCCGCGCCGAGCAGCGGATCGAGGCGCTGCGGCCGTACGCCGACGCGATCAGGCGGATGACCCGGCAGGCGGCCGAGGCCGCCGGCGCGGTGCCGCGGCTGCCGATCCTCTCCGAGCACGAGAACGTCCGGTCGGTGGGGCTGCTGCTCGTCGCAGGCGACCGCGGCCTCGCCGGTGCGTTCAACTCGAACATCGTCCGCGCGGGGGTCGCCGCCGGCCACGACGCCGAGGGCGAGAGCGAGCGGCCGATCTACTTCGCCTCCGGCCGCCGTCCGGCGTCTTCGCTGACGTTCCGCGGGCTGGAGGTCGCCGAGAGCTTCACCGGATTCACCGATCGGCCCACCTACGCCGACGCGCGGCGGATCGCGGAGCGGCTGATCGCGGCGTACGTGGACGACGAGGTGGACCGGGTCGAGATCTTCTATAACCGCTACTTCTCGCCGCTCTCGCAGGTCGTCCGCCGCGAGACGCTGCTGCCGCTCCAGCAGGCGACGCTGCTGGAGGGGGGCGAGGAGGACGATTCGGCAGCGGAGGAGGGGTACCACGCGCTCGTCGAGTACGAGCCCGATCCCGAGCAGATCCTCGGGCGGCTGGTGCCCGACTACGTCGAGATCTCGATCTACCGGGCGCTGCTCGAGTCGACTGCGTCCGAGCACGGCGCGCGGATGACCGCTATGCGCAACGCCTCGCAGAACGCGGGCACGCTGATCGACGATCTCGTGCTCGAGATGAACCGCGCCCGCCAGGCGGAGATCACGCAGGAGATCCTGGAAGTCGTCGGGGGAGCCGAGGGGCTCGCAGGCTAGTGCTAGTCCGACGGACCGTTCACTACGCCCTAGACTGGGAGATGTAATGTCGATTACTGAAGAGCGCTCTGAAACCGCGGGCGACGGCGCCGCCAAGCAGCAGAACATCGGCCGGATCGAGGAGATCCAGGGGGTCGTGATCGAGGCGGTGTTCCCCGACAGGCTGCCCGAGATCAACCACGCGATCCTCGTCCCGCGGCCGGACATCGCCCGCTCCGAGGAGGACGTCGACATCGCCGCGGCAAAGGACCCGTACCTGGTCTGCGAGGTGCAGCAGCACCTCGGCGACGAGCGGGTCCGCGCGGTCGCGATGGACACGACCGACGGCCTCAGCCGGGGCACCGAGGTGATCGACTCCGAGGCGCCGATCACGGTTCCGGTCGGAACCGCAACGCTCGGGCGGATCTTCAACCTGCTGGGCGAGCCGATCGACCTCGGGGCCGACCTGCCCGCGGACACCGAGCGCTGGCCGATCCACCGCCCCGCTCCGACCGTCGAGGCGCTGATCCCGACGACCGAGATGTTCGAGACCGGGATCAAGGTCGTCGACCTGCTGGCGCCGTACGCGAAGGGCGGCAAGGTCGGGCTGTTCGGCGGCGCCGGCGTCGGCAAGACGGTGATCATCCAGGAGCTGATCCACAACCTCGCCCAGGAGCACGGCGGCCTGTCGGCGTTCTGCGGCGTCGGCGAGCGCTCGCGCGAGGGCAACGACCTGTGGCTCGAGATGAAGGAATCCGGCGTGCTCGACAAGACGATGCTCGTATTCGGGCAGATGAACGAGCCGCCCGGCGCCCGCATGCGCGTCGCCCTCTCCGGCCTGACGATGGCCGAGTACTTCCGCGATCAGGCGGGACAGGATGTCCTCTTGTTCATCGACAACATCTTCCGGTTCGTCCAGGCGGGCTCCGAGGTCTCGGCGCTGCTCGGGCGGATGCCGTCGCAGGTCGGCTACCAGCCCACGCTCGAGTCCGAGATGGGCGAGCTCCAAGAGCGGATCACCTCGACTCGCAAGGGCTCGGTCACCTCGATCCAGGCCGTCTATGTCCCCGCGGACGACCTAACTGACCCGGCGCCCGCGTCGGTGTTCGCGCACCTGAACGCGACCACGACGCTGTCGCGATCGATCGCGGAGAAGGGGATCTACCCGGCGGTCGACCCGCTCGATTCGACCAGCACCATCTTGAAGGCAGAGATCCTCGGCGAGGAGCACTTCCGGGTCGCCAACGAGGTCAAGCAGGTGCTCCAGCGCTACCGCGAGCTCCAGGACATCATCGCGATCCTCGGAATCGACGAGCTGTCCGACGAGGACAGGCTGACGGTCAACCGCGCGCGGAAGATCGAGCGGTTTCTGTCGCAGCCGTTCTTCGTCGCTGAGCAGTTCACCGGCACGCCCGGCGTGTACGTCCCGGTCGAGGAGTCGATCCGCGGGTTCGACGAGATCCTCCAGGGCAAGCACGACGACCTGCCCGAGCGCGCGTTCTTCCTCAAGGGGACGATCGACCAGGTCGTCGAGGACGCCCGCAAGTCCGGCGACGACGAGTAGTCCGCGCGTGCCGCACGAGAAGTTCCCGGTCGAGGTCCTCACCCCCGAGGGGACGGTGTTCGACGACGAGGTCGAGATGGTCTCGACCAAGACGACCACCGGCTCGATCGGGATCCTCGCCAACCACGAGCCGGTGCTGGCGATGCTCGATCCGACCGAGCTGCGGCTGTACCGCTCGGACTCGGACATCGTCAGCTACGCCCAGGCCGAGGGCTATATGCAGGTCGCCGGCAACCGCGTGCTGGTGCTGGTCGAGGAGGCGCACGAGCCGGGTTCGCTCGACGCCGCCCAGCTCCGCGGCCGCCTCGAGGAGGCCGAGCGCCAGCTGGCAGAGGCGGGCGAGGACACCGAGGCACGACGGGTCGCCGAGCGCGATGTCAACCGCTGGCGCGAGTTCCTGCGGATCGCCGAAGCTTCGTAGCCAAGCCCCTATCCTGGGGCGATGCTCGATGAACGGAATCTCGCCGAGCGGCTGATCAGCTACGACACCTCCCGCCCGGAGGAGCTGATCGCTGCCGCAGGATTCGTCAAGGGCTGGCTCGAATCCCGCGATATCGAAGTGCAAGAACTGGACCACATCGGTCTGCCGGTGCTGATCGCCGAGGTCGGGCCGCCCGAGGACCGGGCTGCAGCGACGGTTGTGCTGCACGGCCACCTGGACGTCGTCCCCGGCCGCGCCGAACAGTTCGAGCCCGAGGTGCAGGACGACCGGCTGTGCGGCCGCGGCGCATACGACATGAAGGGCGGGCTCGCGGCGATGATGTGCACGCTCAAGGACGTCGAGCGGCAGGACCGAATCCGGGTGCGGATGATCTGCGTCCCGGACGAGGAGTCCGAGGAGCTCGACGTCAGGGCGACCGACGCGATCGTCAGGATGGGGCTCGGTGGAGACTTTGCGATCACCGGCGAGCCGACCGACCTCCACATCGGCGTCGAGGCCAAGGGCGTGCTCGCAATGCGAATCGAGGTCCACGGGCGCGCCGCGCACAGCTCGACCCCGTGGCTCGGTGACAACGCGATCCTGAAGGCGGTCGACGTGTTCCGCGCCGTCGAGTCGCTGCCGTTCTCCCGCCACTCCTCCGAGCTGTTCGACCGGCCGTCGATCAACCTCGGCCGGATCCAGGGCGGAGACGCGCTCAACAAGGTCCCCGACGCGTGCACGATGGCGGTTGACATCCGCTACCTGCCCGGGCAGGACCCCGACGAGATCCTCGACCAGGTCCGGGCGCTCCCGGAGGTCGAGGTGACCCGCACGTTCATCTACCCGCCGGTGGCCGTCCCGCGCGCCAACGTTTACGTACGCGCGCTCCGCGACGCGGTCACCCGGTCGGTCCGCGGCGAGACGCTCAGCGTCGGCCGCGACGGCGCGTCTGACGCGGCGGCGTTCCTCGCGCGCGGGATCCCGGCGGTCGAGTTCGGGCCGGTCGGCTCCGGCCACCACGGGCCCGAGGAATGGGTCTCGCTCGCCTCGCTGGCGCGCTACCGCCGGGCACTCGGGGATTTCGTCCGGGCGCTCCCGATGCACCTCGAGGACGGGCAGGCCGGCGAGCCCGGGCTGCGCGCGATCGAGGGGGGGCTCGCGTGAGGCTGGTTCCCACGACCCGGAAGGGCACCGCGATCCGGTTCGCCTTCGGCGCGGTGATCGTGATCGCGTTCACCGCCACCGCGACGGCGGTCGCGGGGCTGCTGCAGTTCAACCAGTTCGCGAAGGACCTGTCTCTGAGCAAGCCGATCAAGAACGCGAATATCGTGGTGGCGAATCCCGGAAAGCCGCAGACGCTGCTCTTGATCGGCTCCGACCACCGCGCCGGCGAGCCGTTCAGCTCCGCCCACACCGACACGATGATGCTGGTCCGGATGGACCCGAGCTCGTCGACGATCAACCTGATCTCGGTTCCGCGCGACCTCAAGGTCGAGATTCCCCAGGGCGGCGCCGTGTCGACCTCGAAGCTGAACGCCGCCTACTCGATCGGCGGGCCGAACCTGCTCGTCAAGATCCTCAAGACGCAGGTGTTCCACGGGCTCCAGGTCAACCACATCGTCGACGTGAACTTCAGGGGATTCTCGGATCTTGTCGACGCGATCGGCTGCGTCTACACGGATGTCGACCATCGCTACTACAACGACACGAGCGTCACCAACTACTCGAGCATCGACATCCAGCCGGGGTACCAGAAGCTGTGCGGCAACAACCAGTCGAGCTCCGGCGCGCTCGCGTTCGTGAGGTTCCGCCACACCGACACCGATATCGTCCGCAACGCCCGTCAGCAGGACTTCGTGCGGTGGGCGAAGTCGCAGTTCAACGGCTCGACGCTGGTATCAGAGCGCGAACGGCTGCTGCAGATCTTCGGCAAGAACTCGCAGACCGACCCCAACCTGCACACGACAGACGGCCTGATCAACATCTTCAACCTGGTCGCGTTCTCCGCCGGCCACTCGATCAAGCAGATCAAGTTCCCGGCGATTGAGGACCCGTGCACCCCACAGTCCTGCTACGTGAGCGCCGACCGCGGCCCCGAGCAGAGCGCGTTCAACCAGTTCATGACGCCGACCAAGGCGGCACCGGCGAAACCTGCCGGTCCACCGAAGCCGAGCGCCCACAAGCCGCCGCCGCCGTCGAACGCGAACCTGTTCGCCGACGTCTCGGGCGGCAAGGCCCAGGTCCAGGCGCTGGGGAACATCGCGATGCCCGTCTACTACCCAAAGCTGCTCGCGACCGGGTCGCAGTACTGCTTGGGGTCGCTCGGCAACTGCCCCGCCGAGATCTCGACGACCGGGTCGTATCCGCGCAACTACCTGATCCACAACCGGAGCGGTGGGACCAACGTCTCCTACCGGATGACGGTCGCGCTCAACCCGGACCAGGGCGAGTACTACGGCGTCCAGGGGACCACCTGGCTGCACCCGCCGATCCTCACCGGCACGCAGCAGGAGAAGACGGTCGACGGCAAGCAGCTGCACGAGTACTTCAACGGCCAGAGGGTCACGGTCGTGGCGTGGAAGACCCCGCAGGCCGTCTACTGGATCTCGAACACGTTGACCGACACGCTCACGAACTCGCAGATGTTGAAGATCGCGGCGTCGCTGACAAGCGGCTAGTGCCCCCGAGGCCGCGCGGTCGCGCGCGGCGGCTCGCTACCCTGCTCCGTCCGATGTCAGCGCAGCGCGAACCGATCGCGGTGATAGGGACCGGCTACGTCGGTCTCGTGACGGCCGCCGGGTTCGCCGAGCTGGGCAACGAGGTCTGGTGCGTCGACATCGACGCGGACAAGATCGCGGGGCTCGAGCGCGGCGAGATCCCGATCTACGAACCCGGCCTGGGCGAGTCTGTCCAGCTCAACCGCGAGCGGCTGCACTTCTCGACCGAGCTCGCGCCCGCGCTTGAGCATGCCCGGCTGCTGTTCGTCGCGGTCGGGACGCCCCCGACCTATTCCGGCGATGCCGATCTGTCCGCAGTGCACGCGGTGGTCGCGTCGATGCCCGAATCCGACCGCCACGCGCTCGTGATGAAGTCGACCGTTCCCGTGGGCACCGGCACGGCGATCCGGCGAATCTTCGCCGAGCAGGGCAAGAGCGGGTTCGCCTACGTCTCCTGTCCCGAGTTCCTGAAGGAGGGCTCGGCGCTCCCGGACTTCCGCGAGCCCGACCGTGTGGTCGTCGGCGACGACGGGGACTGGGCCGGTGACGCGGTCGTCGAGCTGTACGCGCCGCTCGGCGCCCCACTCGTCCGCACCGACATCGCGAGCGCGGAGATGATCAAGCTTGCCGCGAACGCGTTTCTGGCCACGAAGATTTCGTTTATCAACGAGATCGCGAACGTCTGCGAAGAGACCGGCGCCGATGTCGTCGAGGTCGCGCGGGGGATGGGGCTCGACGGGCGGATCGGGCAGAGCTTCCTCAAGCCCGGCCTCGGATTCGGCGGCTCCTGCTTCCCGAAGGACGTGTCGGCGCTCAAGCAATTGGCTGGCAACTCCGGCTACCACTTCCAGCTGCTGACCGCCGTGATCGAGGTCAACGAGCTGCAGAAGCGCCGGACGATCGGCAAGCTCCAGAAGCACCTCGGTTCGCTCGTCGGCAAGACCGTCGCGCTGCTCGGGCTCGCCTTCAAGCCGAACACCGACGACATGCGCGAGGCGTCGTCGCTGGTGCTGGCAGCGCGGCTGCAGGCCGACGGCGCGAAGGTCCAGGCGTACGACCCGGTCGCCGAGGAGCAGGCGAGGAAGATGCTCGTTGGGGTCGAGTTCGCCGAGTCCGCGCTCGACGCCGTGACCGGCGCTGATGCGTGCGTGATCGTGACCGAGTGGCCCGAGTTCGCCGAGCTCGACTGGCGGCTGGCGGCCGAGCGGATGGCCGGCAAGCTGGTCGTCGACGGCCGCAACTGCGTCGCTCCCGAGGCGGTCCGCGCCGCGGGCCTCGAGTACGAGGGCGTCGGGCGCGGCAACGACTCCGGGCGCGCGAACGGCGGCTGAGCGGGCGCTTCCCGGTCGGAGGGCGCGCGCTGCCCCGAGTCCGTATCTTCCCCGGCGTGGAGTTGGTGTCCGACGGAGACGGCGGGACGATCACGGCGGCGGCGCTCGACCGTTCGGCGATCGAGGCGGTCGACGAGGCGGGGATGCTCGAGGACGTGCTCGCGCTGCCCGATCAGCTGCGGGACGCGCTGTGGCGGGTCGAGGCGGCCAACCTCAAGCCCCGCGACGCCACCGGCGGCCTGATCGTCGCCGGGATGGGCGGATCTGCGATCGGCGGCACGCTCGCCCGGGCCGCGCTCGGCGACCGCGCGAGCCGACCGATCGTGATCGCCCGCGGCTACGGCCTGCCCGCGTGGACGGCGCCCGAGAGCGCAGTGCTGTGCGCGAGCTACTCGGGCAACACCGAGGAGACGCTCGCCGCATATGAGGCGGCCGGAGTGGTCGGCGCCCACCGGATCGTCGCCACCACCGGCGGCAAGCTCGCCGAGGCGGCCCGCGCCGACGGCGTCCCGGTAATCCCGCTTCCCGGCGGCTTCCAGCCGCGGGCTGCGGTCGCGTATTCGCTGGTCGTCGCGCTAGAGGTCGCGTGGATGTGCGGCGCCGCCGAGCGGCTGCACTCCGAGATCGACATCGCCGCCGCGCGAGTCGAGGAGCTGGTCGCCGCCTGGCAGCCTGGCGGCCCGCACGAGGACTTCCCGAAGGACCTGGCCCGGGGGCTGCACAACACCGTGCCGCAGATCTGCGGGTCCGGGCTTACCTCCCCGATCGCGTACCGATGGAAGACCCAGATCAACGAGAACGCCAAGATGCCCGCGTTCTCGGCGGAGATACCGGAGCTCGACCACAACGAGATCATGGGCTGGCAGTCGGCGGCCGACCTCGGCCGGTTCAGCGCCGTGTTCCTCGACGACTCCGACCTGCACCCGCGGATCCGGCAGCGGATCGAGCTCACCCGGGGGCTGATCGCCGCCGAGGAGGCCGCGACCTACAAGGTCGAGTCGGTGGGGAACAGCGCCACCGAGCGGCTGCTGTCGCTGGTCCTGCTCGGCGACCTCGTATCGCTGTATCTGGCGGTTCTGCGCGGGGTCGACCCGAGCCCGGTGCCGATGATCGAGCGGCTCAAGGGCGCGCTCGCCGGCGGTTAGCTCTTCCGGAGCTCGATCCCGCGCTGCTCGTACATCCGCCGGTCGGCGGCCGCGATCAGCTCGTCGAGCGTCTCGCCGTCGCCGGGGAAGCTCGCCGTGCCGATCGTCACGTCCCACCGCGTCCGCAGCCCGAGCGCGGCACGGTGCTCGGGGACGTGGTCGCGGATCCGCTCGGACATCGCGGCGGCGCCGGACTCCGCCTGCTCGGCCAGCAGCACCGCGAGCTCGTCGCCGCCCATCCGCCCGACGATGTCGTTGGCACGGGCGGAGCTCGAGAGGAGTGTCGCGACCTCCTGCAACAGCCGGTCGCCGGCGAGGTGTCCCTCGGTGTCGTTGACCGCCTTCAGCCCGCGGACGTCGATGTACGCGAGCGCCAGCGGCCGGCTGTAGCGGCGCGCCCGCTCCAGCTCGCGCTCGGCCGACTGCGTGAAGCCTCGGCGGTTGAGAAGCCCGGTGAGCTGGTCGGTGACGGCCGCGGCGGTCACGGCGGCAACCTCGCTCGCCCGGCGGCTCGCGCGCCTGCCGAGGGTCACCGCTGCCCCACCGCCCATCGCGGCGAGGCTGATCGCGACCGCCAGCGCGATCCACACGCCGATCGGGATCACCTCGATGAAGTGGGCGATCGTCGCCGCCGGACTGGTCGACGCCCGCAGGGTCGGGGCGGGGGCGTCATGGGCGGCGATCGCGCCTGAAGCGGCGGCGGCGTGCGTGGCCGCGGGGAGGCCGCCGGCGGTCGAGTCGAGCGCCGTGGCCCCCGTCGTGAAGCTGAGCGGGCTCGCGGCGAGGACCGACGTGGCGGCGCCGGCGGCGGCCGGCGTTCGGCCGCGGGTCCGGGGGCCGGTTCCACGCGTCGCGGGGAACTCGAGCGACGTGATCGTGATCCCGGGGATCGGAAGCGTCGGCGTGGTGATCGGGGTGGCGGTCGGCGCGGTGGTCGTGATCGTGGTCGGCGCGGTCGTCAGCGTCGGGGTCGCGATGCCAGGCGGGACCGCGATCGGGGTCTGGGTCGTCGTCGCGGTCGGCGCCGGCGCCGCTACCGGCGTCGCCGCCGTGGGGGAGGGGAGGGCAGGCGTGGTCGTCGCGGGCGGGGTGTTGGTGCCGTGGTTGGCGTGACCCGGCTGGCTCCCGTCGTGGCCGCGGGCGTAGCCGTTGGGGTTGCCATTGCCGCGGTTGTTGCCATTGCCGTTGTCGCCGTGGCCGTTCCCGTTCCCGTGGTCGCCCTGGGAGCCGCCGTCGCTTGGCGCCGGAGTGGGGGTCGGGGCCGGCGGCGTCGGGATCGGCGCCGGAGCCGGGTTCGCGGGTGGTGCGGGCGGCGGGGTCGGCGGCGCCGGCGCGTCCTGGGGCGAGCCTTGCCCGTGCGCCCACGGCGGCGGCCCGCCGCCGTGATCGGGCCGATCACCCCAGCCGTGACCGTCGGGACTGCCGTGAGCGATCGCCGTCGCCCCACCGGCGGTCAGCAGGAGCGCCGAGGCGCAGATCAGCGTGGTGAGAGTCCTGGACGTGAGCTCTTCCCTGGGGGTTGGGGCTTCGGGTGGACGGAAACCGGAGCGGCCCGCTAGATAGATCGACAAAAACGCGACCCGACGCAAGTCCCCACTGGACGAATGTCGTATGCCCGGCAGGTAAAACTCATGTCCAGGCGTTGGCCGCAGCGGCATTGTGGGCGAAAACTTGGATATAGCCATAGTTATCGCCCAAGATGCAATTGTTACAAGCGGGGTGTGGGGGGTCGCGCCCGAACCGCCCCCAAACCTTGACACGACCGTGGTAACGTTCGCCCGAGATGGACGGGTTGACGATCAATGAGGCGGCGGGGACGACGGGATGGTCGCCGCGGATGCTCAGGTACGTCGAGCGGGCGGGACTCGTGTCCCCGGCTCGATCGGCCTCGGGTTACCGCCTCTACGGCCCGCCGGAGCTGCAGCGGCTTCGGACGTTGAAGGAACTGCTGAATCGATTTGGCATCGGCCTGTCGGACGTCGCGTTCGCGGCGCAGATGAAGGACAGCCCCGAGCTGCGTGAGGCGGTCGAGGCATGGCTCGAGGCACAGCCGCGCCGGCCCGAGGACGTGAGCGCCGAGGACTGGCTGCGATTCGAACAGGAAAAGCACGAGCGGCTGCTGACGGCCGCGTGAACGAGATCGACTTTGGAGGAAGCATGAGCACCACCGTCGCACAGACAGATTTCAAGGTCGCGGACCTCGGGCTCGCGGAGTACGGCCGCAACGAGATCCGCCTCGCCGAGCACGAGATGCCCGGGTTGATGGCCACGCGCAGAGAATTTGCGGACGCGCAGCCGCTGGCCGGCGCGAGGGTCACCGGCTCCCTGCATATGACCGTCCAGACCGCGGTGCTGATCGAGACGCTGGTCGCGCTCGGGGCCGAGGTCCGCTGGGCGTCGTGCAACATCTTCTCCACGCAGGATCATGCCGCGGCGGCGGTCGTGGTCGGGCCCGACGGCACCCCGGACGACCCTCGCGGCGTCCCGGTGTACGCGTGGAAGGGCGAGACGCTCGAGGAGTACTGGTGGTGCACCGAGCAGGCGCTGACGTGGCCTGAGAGCGGTGGCCCGAACATGATCCTCGACGACGGCGGCGACGCCACCCTGCTCGTCCACAAGGGCGTCGAGTTCGAGGCGGCCGGCGCGGTCCCCGATCCGTCGACCGCCGACTCCGAGGAGTTCCAGATCGTGCTCGAGCTGCTCACCCGCGTGCTCGGCGAGGACCCGCAGCGGTGGACGAAGACCGCAGCCGCGATCAAGGGCGTGACCGAGGAAACGACCACCGGCGTGCACCGCCTGTACGAGTTCGCCGAGCAGGGGAGGCTGCTGTTCCCGGCGATCAACGTCAACGACGCGGTGACGAAGTCGAAGTTCGACAACAAATATGGCTGCCGCCACTCGCTGATCGACGGGATCAACCGCGGGACCGACGTTCTGATCGGCGGCAAGGTCGCGGTGATCTGCGGCTACGGCGACGTCGGCAAGGGCTGCGCGGAGTCGCTCGTCGGCCAGCGCGCACGGGTGATGGTCACCGAGGTCGATCCGATCTGCGCGCTGCAGGCGGCGATGGACGGCTATCAGGTGGTGAGGCTCGAGGACGTCCTCGACCAGGCTGACATCTTCATCACCGCCACGGGCAACCGCGACGTGATCACCGCCGAGCAGATGTCGAAGATGAAGCACCAGGCGATCGTCGGGAACATCGGCCACTTCGACAACGAGATCGACATGGCCGGCCTCACCAAGATCCCCGGGATCAAGCGGATCAACATCAAGCCGCAGGTCGACGAGTGGGCGTTCCCCGACGGCCACTCGATCATCGTCCTGTCCGAGGGCCGGCTGCTGAACCTCGGCAACGCGACCGGGCACCCCAGCTTCGTGATGTCGAACTCGTTCACGAACCAGGTGATCGCGCAGATCGAGCTGTACGGCCACACCGACGTCTACGAGAAGCGCGTCTACACGCTGCCCAAGCACCTCGACGAGAAGGTGGCGCGGCTGCATCTCGACGCGCTCGGCGCTCGTCTGACCGAGCTGAGACCCGACCAGGCCGCGTACATCGGCGTCCCTGTCGACGGTCCGTACAAGCCCGACCACTACCGCTACTAGCCGGGGCGGAACGATGGCGATTTGCGTCCGCATACGTGACGGAAATCGCCATCGTTCCCGCTGAGCCGATGGCCCGCGCGTCGCTCCCGCCGCACGAGGTCGCGGACCTCTCGCTGGCGCCGGAGGGCGAGAAGCGGATCGCGTGGGCCGGCGGGCAGATGCCGGTACTCGCCCAGATCCGCGAGCGATTCACCGCTGAGCGGCCGCTCGACGGGATCCGGATCGCGGCGTGCCTGCACATCACCGCCGAGACCGCGAACCTGCTGGTGGCGCTTTACGACGGCGGCGCCACCCCGGTGCTGTGCTCGGCCAACCCGCTGTCGGTGCAGGATGACGTCGCCGCCGCGCTCGTGAGCGAGCACGGCGTCGAGGTCAGGGGGTGGCGGGGCGAGCCGCTGTCCGCGTACGCCGAGCACGTGCGCGCGACGCTCGAAACGCGGCCCCAGGTTACGGTCGACGACGGCGCTGATCTGCAGATCACCGCGCACGAGCTCGGCGGCGAGCTGCTGGGCGGCCTGATCGGCGGGACCGAGGAGACGACCACCGGCCTGGTCCGGCTGCGCCGGCTCGAGCACGACGGCGCGCTCCGGTGCCCGGTGCTCGCGGTCAACGAGGCGCGTACCGAACGCGCGCTGAACGACCGCCACGGGACCGGCCAGTCCGCGCTCGACGGGATCATCCGCGCCGGCCATGTGCTGCTCGCCGGCCACACGCTGGTGGTCGTCGGCTACGGCTGGGCGGGACAGGGAGTGGCCGAGCGGGCGCGTGGCGCGGGCGCGGCGGTGATCGTCTGTGAAATCGACCCGATGCGTGCGCTCGAGGCGCGGATGGCGGGCTACGAGGTGATGCCGGCGCTCGAGGCGGCAGCGCGCGGCGACGTGTTCGTAACCGTCACCGGCTCCCGGCGCGTGCTGCGCGGCGAGCACTTCGAGCGGATGAAGGACGGCGCGCTGCTCGCCAACGCCGGCCACTTCGACGTGGAGCTCGACCTCGACGAGCTCCGCGCGCTTGCGACCGGCGGCGTCCGCGCGGTGCGGCCACTGATCGACCAGTACGTGCTGGCCGACTCCAGGCGGCTGAACCTCGTCGCGCACGGCCGCGTCGTCAACCTCGCGGCGGGGGAGGGCCACCCGGCGGCGGTGATGGACGTCTCGTTCGCGCTGCAGGCGCTGTGCGTCGAGGAGCTCGTCCGCAACGGGAGCAAGCTGGCGCGGGCCGTCCACCAGGTCCCGGACGCGATCGACCGCGAGGTCGGGCGGCTGAAGCTCGCCGCGCTGGGGGTCGCGATCGACGAGCCGACCCCCGAGCAGGAGGACTACCGCGAGTCCTGGACCTGACGCGAGGATCTCCACGCCGTCCTTCCGCTCTGGAAGGATCCCTGCATGGCAACCTCAACGAGATCCCGCACGACCACCGCGAGGGGTGGAATCGACCTGGGGGGGACGAAGATCGAGGCGATCGTCGTCGACCCGCGCAACAACGTGCTCGGCTCCTCGCGCCGGCCGACTCCCACGAAGGGCGGCCCCGCGGACGTAGCGGAGCAGATGACCGAAGCGATGCAGGAGGCATGCGAGGGCGCGGGGCTCCAGTCCAAGGCGCTCGTCGGTGTCGGCGTCGGCTCGCCGGGTGTCATCGACGACGAGACCGGCGCGGTCAGCACCGCGCGCAACCTGCCGGGATGGAACGGGAGCTTCGAGCTTGGCAAGACGCTGTCCGGCTCACTCGGGACCGAGGTGTTCATCGGCAACGACGTCCAGGTGGCGACCGATGCCGAGTTCAAGCTCGGGGCCGGAAAGCCGTACAGGTCGATCCTCGGCGTGTTCTGGGGCACTGGCGTCGGCGGCGGCCTGATCCTCAACGGAAAGCCGTGGCTCGGCCGCGGCGGCGCGGGCGAGATCGGTCACATGGTGGTCGTGATGGGCGGCCGCAAGTGCCCGTGCGGGCGGCGCGGTTGCATGGAGGCGTATGCGGGCCGCGCAGCGATGGAGTCCCGGGCGCGCAAGGAGGTCGAGAAGGGACGCCACACCGACCTGTTCAACCTGATGCGGGAACGCCACCGCGCGCGGCTGACGAGCGCGGTCTGGTACCACGCGATCGAGCGTAAGGACAAGCTCGCCGTGGAGCTGATCGACGAGGCGGTCGAGGCGCTCGGCGCCGGCGTCGCGTCGGCGCAGAACCTGCTCGACGTCGAGGCGGTGATCGTCGGGGGAGGCCTGGGCGTGCGCTTCGGAGAGCCATACGTGAAGAAGATTTCAACAGCGATGGAGCCCCATCTGTTCCACGATTCCGATCCGCCCGACGTGCTCGTCGCGGGCCTCGGAGACCTCGGAGGTGCCCTCGGGGCAGCGCTTTTGGCCCGGCGCGCCAGGCGCTGAGCTACACGCAACGTTCACTTGCGCTCAACAGTTTCCTCTGGCAACCGATAACGGGTTCTGAGAGGATGTCCCCGTCTCGACCGGGGGGCGCGACAAGAGGAAGAGAGGGGAACTGAGCGGGACAGGTACGTCTGGGGTCGTGGGGCGGGTGGCCGCTGTCGGCGCACTCGTCATCGCGGTCGTGGTCGTCGCGGTCATCCTGATGGGCGGCGGCTCGAGCTACACGCTGCGCGCGAACTTCGTGGACGCGGGCGGTTTGGTGGCGGGCAACCAGGTGCTGATGGGTCCGGCGACGGTGGGCACGATCAACTCGATCACGCTGACGCCCAACAGCCTCGCGCAGGTATCGATGACGATGGACTCGGGCGTGTCGCCGATCCCGGAGGGGACGACGGCGCGCATCTACGAGAACTCGCTGTCGGGGATCGCGAACAAGTACGTGGTGCTCAACCCGGGGCCGAAGGACGCCCCGCCGATCCCGAGCGGCGGGCTGATCCCGCTGCAGGACACGCGCAGCTTCGTCAGCCTCGACCAGATTTTCGACACGCTCAACCCGCTGACCCGGGCCGGGCTGCGCAACTACATCCAGGGCAACGCCGCGAGCATCGAGGGAAGGGCCAAGGAGGCCAACCAGACGATCCAGTACTTCGCGCCGGCGCTCGCGAGCACCAGCGACGTCACGCGCGAGCTGACGCAGTCAGAGCCGACGTTCGACTCGCTGCTGGTCCAGGGGGCGCAGGCGATGCAGCTGCTCGCGTCACGCGCCCAGGTACTCACCCAATTGGTCTCGAACACCGCGACGACGACGGGCGCGATCGCGCGCGAGAGCCAGTCGCTGCAGCAGGCGCTGCAGCTGTTCCCGAACACGCTCAACCAGCAGACGCAATCGTTCAAGGGCCTGAACTCGACGCTTGACGTGCTGACTCCGCTGGTCCAGGCCTCGAAGGTGGGGATCAGGCGGCTGACGCCGTTCGCGACGCAGCTGAACCGGCTCGTGGGTGCCTCGATCCCGACGATCGCCAGCCTCAACAACCTGATCCGCAACCCGAACGGGACCGGTGACCTGACGACGCTCGCGCTTTCGACGCCGTCGCTGGAGCGAGTCGCGAGCGTCGCCATCCCGAACCTGATCAAGCAGATGAACAACTCGCAGCAGCAACTGAACGCGCTGCGCGAGTACGCGCCCGACATCGTCGCGGCGCTGACCAACGTCGGCCAGAGCAACGGCTACTACGACGCCAATGGCCATTACGCACGCACGCAGCCGGTGTTCAACGCGTTTGCGGTCAACGGCTTCAACCAGCTGACCACGAAGCCGCCCTCACAGCGCTACAGCGGACTCACGGTCGTCCATCAGCGCTGCCCGGGCGCGGCTGCGCAGGCGACCCCGGATGGATCGTCGCCGTGGGCCGTCCCTGGGTGCAACCCGAGCGAGCTTCCGCCCGGCCCATGAGACGGATCGCAGTCATCGCCGTCGTCGGGGTCGCGATCATCGTTGGGGTGATCGTCGCGGTCACGACCTCGTCGGGCGGTCCCGACCCGTATCAGGTGCGAGCGATCTTCGACAACGCGTCGTCCGCGGTGCCCGGGGAGGACGTGCGAATCGCCGGCGCAAACGTCGGCACGATCTCCTCGCTCAACATCACCGACGCGTCCGGGATCGGAAGTGCCAACTCGTGCAAGCAAGCGAATGCGACCTGCAAGGCCGCCGTGACGATGACAGTCGGCACGTCGGACTTCACCCCGTTCCGCCAGAACGCCCATTGCGCGATCCGCCCGCAGTCGCTGATCGGCGAGAAGTATGTGGACTGCGACCCGGGGACCTCGGCGGCCCCGCCGCTGACCAAGATCACCAGCGGCGCCGGAGCCGGCACCTACTTGCTGCCGGTGACCCACACCAGCTCGCCGATCGACACCGACCTCGTCCAGAACATCTACCGCGAGCCGGTCCGTCAGTGGTTCGGGATCATCATCAACGAGTTCGGGACCGGGCTGGCCGCGCGCGGCTCGGATCTGAACCAGGTGATCCGTCGCGCCAACCCCGCGCTCGGCTACACCGACCAGGTCCTGAAGATCCTGGCGAAGCAGAACAAGCAGCTCGCTCAGCTCGCCAAGGACTCCGACACGGTGCTGACGCCGCTCGCCCAGGACCGCGCGGCGATCAAGCAGTGGGTGCTGACCGCCAACACGACCTCGGTCGCGACCGCCCAGCAGGCGAACAACACGGCGCTCTCGTTCCACCTGCTGCCTGACTTCCTGCGCCAGCTGAATCCGCTGCTGGTCGACCTCGGCGCGCTCGCCGACCAGGCGACGCCGGTGCTGAACGCGAGCACCCAGGCGGCGCCGGCGCTCGCCCGGCAGTATCAGCTGCTCGCGTCCTTCAACGGGAAGAGCGGGTTCGCCGACGTCGCGAGGAAGTCGTTGATCTCGCTCGGCAACGCAGCGCAGCAGCAGGGCCCTCTGCTCGTCGCCACGATCCCGCTCGACAAGCAGCTGCTGAAGCTCGGCACCGCCGGGCTGCCCGCGTTCACGAACCTCGACAAGCTGACCTCGAGCCTGTTCCAGACCGGGGCGATCGAGCAGCTGATGTCGCTGCTGTTCAACGGCACGAACGCCGTCAACGGGTTCGACACCGGCGGTCACTACATCCGCACCGAGGCGATCGTCGGAGGCTGCACCGCGTACTCGAAGCAGACCGTCGGCGGCTGCTCGGCGAACTTCACGCACTTCACGACGGCGGCGGACCGGCGGACCGCGCTCGACGTATCGACGACGGCTAAGGCGGCGAAGACGCCGAAGGTCGCGCGGGCGATCAAGGCCGCCCAGAGCTCGGGGCTCCGGACCGAGAGCAGCAAGACGCTCGAAGGGCTGATGCACTACCTGCTGGGGCCGGGCGAATGAGCACCCGCCGCCGCGAGCGAGGCCTGTTTGCCAGCCCGGTTCTGATCGGCGCGGTGACCGTTCTGGTCGCAATCGTCGCCGTGTTCCTCGCGTACAACGCGAATAACGGGTTGCCATTCGTGCCGCGCTACAACCTCCACGTTCAGGTTCGCGACGCGGAGGAGCTGACCCAGGACGCCGAGGTCCACATGGCCGGGGGCGCGCTGGTCGGCCACCTCACGAGCATTACCCCGGGCCGGACGCCCAACGGGCAGCCGATCGCGGTGCTGAACCTGGCGCTCAACAAGACCATTCAGCCGTTGCCGGTCAACTCCACGTGGAGGATCAGGCTGAAGGGCG
Organism: uncultured Solirubrobacterales bacterium; assembly: GCA_963788565.1. GTDB lineage: Bacteria > Actinomycetota > Thermoleophilia > Solirubrobacterales > Solirubrobacteraceae > Palsa-465. The sequence continues at coordinate 29,321 of CAWBHJ010000014.1, forward strand.
CGATCGGCCTCAAGTACCTGCAGCTCACGCCCGGCAACTCGCCGCATACGATGCCCAACGGGGCGACCGTGTCGGTCTCACGGACGAGCGCCGAGGTCGACCTCGACCAGGTCCTCTCGCAGTACGACGCCGCCACGCGCGTGGGCGTGGTGCAGACGACCACCGGCTACGGCGAAGCGCTCGCGGGACGCGGCTTCGACATCAACAACGCGATCCGCGCGTTCGTGCCCCTCGTCAACGACCTCGGGCCGGTGATGCAGAACCTGTCGTCGAAGAAGACCGACCTGGCGGGCTTCTTCCACGGGCTCGAGAACTTCTCCTCGGCGCTGACGCCGGTCGCCCAGGACCAGGCGAACCTGTACGTGCACCTCGCGACGACGTTCACGTCGCTGGCGAGCGTCGCCGTGCCGTTCTTCCAGGACTTCATCAAGGAGAGCCCGCCAACCGAGCAGGAGCTGATCCACGACTCGCCGATCCTGCAGCCGTTCATCACCGACACCACGGCGCTGTTCGCCGAGCTCGAGCCGGGTTTCAAGACCCTGCCCCAGAGCTCGCCGGTTCTCGCCCAGACGTTCCTGCGCGGGATCCAGAACCTCCCCGGCACCTACCAGGGTCCCGACTCGCTCAACAACCAGCTGACCGGCCTCGCGCAGACGCTGAAGACCTACGGCGAGAACCCCACGGTCATTCAGGGCCTCGACCGGCTGACACTGCTCGCGCAGAGCCTTGGTCCGCCGCTCGCGTTCCTGACGCCCGCGCAGACCACCTGCAACTACGTGACGCTGTTCCTGCGCAACACCGCGAGCCTGCTGTCCGATCCGGTCGCGACCGGCACGCGGCTGCGGTTCAACGTCGTCGCGATCGACGACGTGCCCGGCGTCGAGTCGGTGCCCTCGCAGAAGCCGTTCCTGCAGGCCGACACCAGCCAGCTCGATGCGCACGGTCCGCTGCACGTGAACCCGTATCCGAACACCGACGCGCCCGGCGAGCGACCTGAGTGCGCGGCCGGCAACGAGCCCTACTCGGATACGCACGCCACGATCGGCAACCCGACGGAGAACGTCGGAACGAAGACCGAGATCACACACAGGACGACAGGCGGATGAGAAAGCGCTCCCGCATCAGCAAGTTCGTCGCCGGGACTCTCGGTGCCATCTTCATCGTGATCATCTGCTACCTCGTGTTCGGCGGATCGCTTCCGTTCTCGGGCGCCCCGTACCAGCTGAAGGCGGTGTTCACCAGCCAGACGCAGCTGCACATCCCGTCCGAGGTCCGTACCGCGGGCGTGAAGGTCGGCGAGGTCGTGTCGGTCCAGCGGATGAAGAACCAGGGCCCGTCGAACGATGTCGCGGTCGTCACGATGGACATCCAGAACAACGGCCTGCCGATCCACTCGAACGCGACCGTCAACATCCGTCCGCGGATCTTCCTCGAGGGGAACTTCTACGTCGATCTGAGGCCGGGTACGCCGAACGCGCCCGTGGTCGCGTCGGGCTCGACGCTCCCAGCTCCGCAGACCTCGGGTCCGGTCCAGATCGACCGCGTGCTGAACGCGCTGACCTCCGACTCGCGCGCGAACCTGCAGACGCTCCTGCAGGGAATCGGCGGAGCCCTGAACATCCCCCCGCGGCCGTATCAGGACGCCACCCAGGATCCGATCGTCCGCGGGCTGACCGGCGGGCAGGCGCTCAACCTCTCGCTCAAGTACTCGGTCGACGCATTCCGGGCCTCGTCGATGGTCAACCAGGCGCTACTTGGGCTGCAGCCGGGCGACCTCTCCGGCGTGGTCAAGGGCAACGAGCAGGTGCTCAGCGCGCTGTCGGCGAGCGGTCAGCAGCTGCCGGCGTTCATCGACTCGTTCAACACGACGATGGCGGCGCTCGCGTCCCGGCAGGAGCAGCTGAGCCAGACGATCGCGCTGCTGCCGCCGTGGCTGCAGGCCACCGATCGCCTGCTCGTGCCGCTGAACGCGTCATTCGGGCCGACCAAGGAGTTCGCGCGCGCGCTGCTCCCCGGCGTCAAGCAGCTCGACCCGACGATCGGCACCGCGCTCCCGTGGCTGCAGCAGTCGATCGACTTGGTGTCGAACAAGTACCTCGGCGGGCTGCTCAAGGAGCTGACGCCGGCGGTCCAGAACACGTCCGCGTCCCTGGCCGCGACGAAGCAGCTCTTGATTCAGGGCAACCTGTTCGCGAAGTGCTTCAACCACAACATCATTCCCGCGGGCAACCAGGTGATCAAGGATCCGCCCGGCGACAGCACCGGTGAGCCCGTCTACCGCGAGTTCTTCCAAAGCGCGGTCGGCCTCGGCGGGTCGGCGCAGAACTTCGACGGCAACGGGCGCTACATGCGCGCGTCGGCGGGCGGCGGTGACATCCGCTTCCAGACGAGCTCGATCCGCGGAGCCGGGCCGCTGTTCGGCAACGCGGTGCTCCCGCTGGTCGGAACCCGGCCGGCGTACCCCGGACACGCGCCGGCCGTGGTCGAGAACGTGGCCTGCTACAAGAACGCGGCTCCGGAGCTGAACCGGGTGACCACCGGGGGGACCCCGTGAGACGCGCGATCCGGATCCACCGCCGCGACTTCGTCGCGATCATCGTCCTGGTCCTGCTGGCGGCCGTCGTCAGCGGCTACATCTTCGCCCACCAGCCGTCGTTCTCGGGGATCTTCGGCCTGTTCAGCAAGAGCTACTACACGGTCAACGCCCAGTTCGCCCAGGCGTCGGCGGTCACATCCGGGCAGGGGCAGAGCATCGACATCGCCGGCGTCCAGGTCGGGCTCGTCGGTGGCGTCACCGTCGAGAACGGGCGCGCGGTCGTGAAGATGAACATCTACAAGAAGTACCAGCCGATCTACCAGAACGCGACCGTGCTGCTACGTCCCCGGACCCCGCTGAAGGACATGTACCTGGAGCTCGACCCGGGGACCGAGGGCGCCGGTGCGATACCGAACGGCGGCACGCTCGGAGCGGGAGCGACGAACCCCGATGTCGACTTCTCGGAGATCCTCTCGTCGCTCGACACCGACACGCGCGACTACCTGCTGCTGCTGCTCGAGGGCGGCGCCCAGGCGTTCAAGAACCCGGGCAACCCTGGGCCGTTGCCGAGCCCGAGCGCGGTCTCGGACCTGCGCGGGGTCTTCCAACGGTTCGCGCCGCTCAACCGTGACACGGCCACGTTCACGAGCCTGCTCGCGGAGCGCACGCGGAACATCCGCCGCTCGATCAACGGCCTGCGGAAGGTGACCGAGGCGCTCGGCAGCGTCCAGGGACCGCTGACGTCGCTGATCAACTCGTCGAACACGAACTTCCAGGCGATCGCCTCCCAGCAGCGACAGGTGCAGGACGCGCTGACGCTGCTGCCGGGGACGCTCCAGCAGTCGATCACGACGTTCAACAAGCTGGTCCCGTTCGCGGTCGCCTCCGAGCAGTCGTCGCGTGCGCTGATCCCGTGGGCCAAGGCGCTGGCGCCGGCGCTGATCGCCTCGCGGCCGCTGTTCAAGCAGACGACGCCGGTGATCCAGAACCAGCTCAAGCCGTTCACGGTCCAGGTGAAGCCGGTCGCGCAGATCCTCGCGCCGGCCTCGAAGAAGCTGGCCGAGTCGACCCCTCCGCTGACGCGTTCGCTTGGTGTGCTCAACACGCTGTTCAATGCGCTGGCCCACCAGCCCGGCGGCAGCGAGCAGGGCTACCTGTTCTGGGCGTCCTGGCTCAGTCACATCGCTTCGAGCCTCACCAGTCAGCAGGACGCTCAGGGCCCGATCGTCCGCGGCACGTACATGGCGTCCTGCTCTGAGCTTCAGCTGTTCCAGGTGTCGCTCAGGGAGTCGGTGCCCGCGATCGGCAACCTGCTCGCACTGCTCAACGCCCCGCCCTACAACACGGTGGCGAACTTCAAGAACGGAGTCTGCACGGGCGGATGAACAAACAGGCCCCCAGCCCTGCCCGAGTCTTCACGATGCTCGCGTTCGCCGGCTCGTGCATCGGTTTGTTGATCTTCCTTTGGATTTCGTTCGGCGGCGCGACTCCGTTCGCTCCTTTGGGTTATAGGGTCAATGCCCAGTTCAATCAGGCGATCCTGCTGGGTGCGCAGTCCGACGTGCGCATCTCCGGGGTGAGCGTCGGCAAGGTCGAAAGCGTGGGGCTCGACAAGAAGACCGGACTCACGAACGCCGTGATCCAGATCGACGCCCGGTTCGCGCCGCTGCCCTCCAACACGAGGGCGATCCTGCGCGCCAAGTCGCTGCTCGGTGAGACCTATGTCCAGCTGACTCCGGGCAACCGGAACGGGCCACACATCCCCGACGGTGGCACGATCCCGCAGACATCGATCTCGCCGACCGTGCAGCTCGACCAGATCCTCTCGACGTTCGATCCGAAGACGCGCCAAGACTTCCAGATCTGGCAGCAGCAGCAAGGAATCGCGCTGACCGGCCGCGGCCAGCAGCTGAACGCCGCGATCGCGCAGCTGTTCCCATTCGCGACGAACGTCGAACGCGTCCTGTCCGTGCTCAACCGCGACAGCGCGGCGACGACCACCTTCCTGCACGACACGGGCGTCGTGTTCTCCTCGCTGAGCGCCTCGCCGTCGCAGCTGCAGGCGTTCGTCCGCAACTCGAACGCCACGTTCGCGGCGACCGCCGCGCAGAACGTCGCGCTGGCGAACACGATCAGGGCGTTCCCGCCGTTCCTGATCCAAGCCCGCTCGACGCTTCACCGGCTGACCCAGTTCGCGGTGACGACGAAGCCGCTGATCGACGAGTTCCGGCCGGCCGCCCGCCAGCTCAGCCCCGCGCTCGAGAAGACCGTGATTCTCGCGCCCGAGCTGCTCCGGCTGATGGAGTCGCTCGGGCCCGAGCCGCAACCCGGGCTGGTCGCGGCGGCGAAGACCGGCATCCCCGCGCTCGAGAAGTTCCTCAACCAGCTCACGCCGTTCCTCGCCCGCTCGAAGCCGTACCTGGGCGGGCTGATCCCGGTGATCGATTACGTCAACACGTACCGGCGCGAGGTCGCTTCCTTCTTCGGCAACAGCACCGCGGCGACCCAGGGGACCGGCGCCAACCTCGCGCAGACGACGACGCTGCATTACCTGCGGATCTCGAACCCGATCAACCCCGAGACCGTTACGTCGTACCAGACGAGGCTCGACTCGAACCGCGGCGCCCCGTACATGGCGGTCGGTGGATACAACTCGCTGCTGACAGGTCTCCACGTGTTCAGCCCGAATCTCTGCACGAGCAATCCGCAGCCGACGATCGGGCCGACGATCTCCGCCGATCTCGTCACTGCGCTCCAGTCCGGCTACTACCTACCTCCAACCGGCGGGCCGCCGTGCAAGTCACAGCCTCCGCTCGGGACGCTGCTTCCGCCGCCTCTGACTCAAGCCCAGACCTTCCCGCATCTGCAAGCAATCCCATGAGCACGGCCGGCTCTGCTCGAATACCACATCGTCGAAACCCCTAGAAGGAGGAGTCACTTGCGACGAATCATCATGATCGGCACGGCCGTGGCCGTGCTCGTTGGCGCCACAGCGGCGTACGCGGCGTTCAACAACTACCAGGGCACGAAGCTCACCTTCCACAACAATCAAGCCGGCAGCAACAAGCATCCGCACGGCTTCAGCATGGCCGAGCACCTGCAGGCGAACGCGCCTGCCGGAGATCGTGCCGCGCCGCTGTTCAACATCAAGGTGACGATCTACGGCGTGAAGCTCGACGCCGGCAAGCTCCCGACCTGCTCGGACGCGAAGATCGAGCAGAATAAGGTCAAGTCCACGGGCGCTTGTCCGGCCGGCTCGGTCATCGGCAATGGCCTTGTGAACTCGCTGCTCGGCCCAGGGACCGACCCGTCCGCATCCAAGGGGACGGCGTGCAACCCGCACCTGAACGTGTTCAACGGCGGTCCCAGCAAGCAGATCTTCTACTTCTACACCAACAGCTCATCGGACTGCGGCGGGCTCACCACCGGCTCGACCGCGCCGTATGACGGCCACATCTCATACAAGAACGGAAACGCGATCGTCAACATCCCGCTTCCGCCCGACATCTCGACGAAGGTGGCGGGCCAGCCGAACTTCTACGGGTCGCTGATCAAGGAAACGATCAACTTCCCGACGAAGGTCAACGGCAAGGGCTACATGACCAGCGTCGCCTGCAAGAACGGCAAGCGGCCGTGGTCGGTCCAGTACGAGGCCAAGGGCTACAGCACCACGGGCGGGGCGACCGAGACGCAGACGGTCTCGGGCAGCCAGCCCTGCTGAGCTAGAAGTTCGAACGCGTCACAGCGCCACTCGGGGCTTTGGCCCCGGGTGGCGCTGCCGCTTTCTGGGTAGCACCGCTACCTATGGGCATTCTTCGGGTTTCCTTCGGTAACACCGGGCCTGCCCGGTGTTCCTATTTGCAGAACCCCGTTTGAAGTCCCTAAAGGAGAGATGCAGTTGAAACGAATAGTGATCATCGGGACGGCGCTCGCCGTCCTCGTGGGCGCGACAGCGGCATACGCGGCCTACAACAATTACGCCGGGACCACAACCAAGGTCTCGAAGGGCGTAGGCACCAAGAAGAAGCCTGTCGGGCTCAGCATGGTCCAGACGCTTAACGCCAGCGCACCGACCGGTCAGCGCGCCGCGCCGCTGACGAACATCAAGACGACGCTCTACGGCGTCAAGCTCGATGCCGGGAAGCTCCCGGTCTGCACGGACGCCAAGATCCTCCAGAACAAGGTCAGCTCGACCGGCGCCTGCCCCAAGGGCTCGCTGGTCGCGACCGGCGTCGTGAACGCGCTGCTCGGACCGGGCACGAACAACGCCGCGACGAGCGGTACGCCGTGCAATCCGCATCTGAACGTGTTCAACGGCGGTCCGAACAAGCAGATCTTCTACTTCTGGACGAAGAGCTCCTCGGACTGCGGCGGCCTGACGACGGGCGCGACCGCGCCGTTCGACGGGCACATCTCGTACAAGAACGGCAGCGTGGTCGTCAACATCCCGCAGCCTGCGGACATCTCGACGAAGGTGGCGGGTCAGCCGAACTTCTTCAGCTCGCTGATCCACGAGGTGCTGAACTACCCGAAGAAGGTCCAGGGTAAGGGCTACATGGTCGGCGTCGGCTGCAAGGCCCACAAGCGGCCGTGGACGGCGACGTTCACCTCCCACACGTACACCGGTGGCAGCGAGACCTCGATGGTCTCCGGCACCACCCCCTGCTGAGCAACAAGCCATAGCGCGTAACTGCGCCACTCGGGGCCTCGGCCCCGGGTGGCGTTCGCGCGTTCGGGGCGTCCACGGTCCGCTCGCGAACAGTGGGCGGCGGCACCCATCGACAAACCGCTGGGGGACGTTTAGGCTCAGGTGCTCATCGCGAATCCATCCCGTCCAGCAAGGAGGTCGGTCGATGCGAGTCGACGTCAAGGGCCGCAATCTCCCCGTCTCAGAGGAGCTTCGCGAGCACGTCAACAGGCGATTTCGCAAGATCGAGCGGCAGGTCTCGGAGCTGGCCGAGCTCGAGGTGGAGGTGCTGGAGGAGCGCAACCCCGCGATCGCCGACTCCGAGGTGGCCGAGGCGACCCTCCATCTGAAGGGCGTGACGCTCAGGGCGCGGGCCGCCTCGCCGGACATCATGCACTCGATCAATCTCGTCAGCGACGAGCTCTCCAGACAGGTCAAGCGCCACCGGGAGAAGCGCCGCGGCCGACGGGAAGCACGCGCTGCGGCGGCCTCGGGAGCCCCCCGCGCGGTGTCTGAAACGCCCGACGGAGAGGTCGTTCTGGAGGGGGAAGTGATCGTCGCCGGGGAGCCTCCGCCGGAGGCCTCCTCAGCGGCCTGAACGGCCCTCGAACCGCCCTGACCCCACTGCTACGCTAGCCCCATGTCCTTCCTGGACCGCGCGCTTCGCATGGGCGAAGCGAAGAAGTTCAAGTCGTATGAACAGCGCGTAGGGCGGATCAATCTGTTCGAGGAGGAGCTCGAGCTCGAGTCGGATGAGGAGCTCCGCGAGCGGATGGACAACCTGCGCGAACGCGCTCGCGACGGCGAGAGCCTCGACGACCTGCTGTACGAGTGCTTCGCGATCGTCCGCGAGGCCGGCAAGCGGACGATGGGCATGCGCCACTTCGACGTGCAGATGATCGGCGGGATGGTGCTCCACGACGGCTCGATCGCCGAGATGAAGACCGGCGAGGGCAAGACCCTGACGGCAACCCTGCCGGTGGTGCTGAACTCGCTCGGCGGCCGCGGCGTCCACCTGGTGACGGTCAACGACTACCTGGCCCGCCGCGACGCGATGTGGATGAAGCCGATCTACGACCTGCTCGGCGTGTCCGTCGGCGTGCTGCAGAACATGCAGCCGTATGAGGAGAAACGCGACGCGTATGCCTGCGACGTCACGTACGGGACGAACTCCGAGTTCGGGTTCGACTACCTGCGCGACAACATGGCGACGACGCTCGAGGAGAAGGTCCAGCACGGCGGGCGCGAGAAGCCCGAGGAGGGCAAGTCGCCGTACCACACCTACGCGATCGTCGACGAGGTGGACAACATCCTGATCGACGAGGCGCGGACGCCGCTGATCATCTCCGGCGCGCCCGAGCAGGCTGCCGACCTGTACGTGCGATTCGCCCAGCTTGCGCGGCAGCTGCAGCCGGGGAAGACGCCCGAGGGGATGGATCCGCGCTCGAAGAAGCAGTTCGTCGCCGACTTCGACTACGAGTTCGAGGAGAAGCACAAGACGGTGTCGGTGACCGAGCAGGGCGTCGCGAAGGCCGAGCGGTTCCTCGGGATCGACCACCTCTACCGCGCGGAGAACGGGCCGCTCGTCAACCACCTGATCCAGGCGCTGAAGGCGGAGTCGCTGTACAAGCGCGACGACGACTACGCCGTGATCGACGGCGAGGTCAAGATCGTCGACGAGTTCACGGGCCGGATCCTCGAGGGCCGGCGCTGGTCGGAGGGCCTGCACCAGGCCGTCGAGGCGAAGGAGGGCGTCCGGATCCAGGAGGAGAACCAGACGCTCGCGACGATCACGCTCCAGAACTACTTCCGGATGTACGACAAGCTCGCCGGCATGACCGGTACCGCGATCACCGAAGCCAACGAGTTCATGAAGATCTACGAGCTGCCGGTCGTTCAGATCCCGACCAACAAGGAGATGGTCCGCAAGGACCACAACGACCAGGTCTACAAGACCAAGGACGGCAAGTGGACAGCGGTCGCCAAGGAGATCGCGGCGCGCCACGAGAAGGGTCAGCCGGTGCTCGTCGGGACGATCTCGGTCGAGGTCTCGGAGCTGCTGTCAGAGCAGCTGAAGCGCAAGGGCATCAAGCACGCGGTGCTGAATGCCAAGCCCGAGTACGCCGAGGTCGAAGGAGAGACGATCGCCGAGGCCGGTCGCCCAGGCGCGGTCACGATCGCGACCAACATGGCCGGCCGCGGCGTCGACATCAAGCTCGGCGGCAACGAGGAGCACCTCGCGCAGCTCGAGGTCGAGAAGCTCGGGTTGAAACCCGGCGATCCCGACTACGACGAGCACTTCGAGAAGGTGCTGCCGGCGATCCGGGAACGGGTCGAGCAGTCACGCGAGCAGGTGCTCGACGCCGGTGGCCTGTTCATCCTCGGCACCGAGCGCCACGAGTCGCGGCGGATCGACAACCAGCTTCGCGGACGGTCCGGGCGCCAGGGCGACCCCGGCGAGTCCCGCTTCTTCCTTTCAGCGCAGGACGACCTCGTGCGGTTGTTCGCCGGCGAGCGGATCTACAAGATCCTCGAGCGCCTCGGGACGACCGACGACGAGGGCAACGAGGAGCCGATCGAGGCGAGCATGCTGTCCAAGCAGATCGAGAAGGCCCAGAAGAAGGTCGAGGAGCAGCACTTCCTGATGCGCAAGCACACGCTCGAGTACGACGACGTGCTCAACCAGCAGCGCGAGGTGGTCTACCGCTACCGCGACGAGATCCTCGAGGGGCGCGACATGAGCGAAGCCTCCCGCGAGGAGGTCGGCAACCTGATCGAGCGCATGGTCGAGGAGTACACCGAGGGCGACTTCCTCGATGATTGGGACGTCGAGGGGCTGCTCCGGCGGATGCAGGAGATCCTTCCGGACAGCTCGGTGATCGACGAGATCGACCCGTCGACCGCGGACCGCGAGGAGCTGATCCACACCCTCCAGACCGAGGCCTCGGCCCAGTACGAGCGCCGCGAGGAGGAGCTCGGCGACGAGCTGATGCGCGCGCTCGAGCGCTTCCTGCTGCTGCAGATCATCGATCAGCGGTGGAAGGAGCACCTCTACGACATGGACTACCTGCGCGAGGGCATCCACCTCCGCGGGTTCGCCCAGATCGAGCCGCTGGTGGCCTACAAGAACGAGGCGTTCGAGCTGTTCCGCGACCTGATGAACACGATCTGGGGCGACTTCGCCCAGATGGTGTTCCACGTCCAGGTCACGCCGATGGACGAGAACGGCCAGCCGATCGCCCCGCCGCAGCCGGGCCCGGTGTCACGCCCCAGCGCGTCCTCGAGTTCGTCAACGGGCGGCGGCGGCCGCGTCACCTACTCGGGTGGCGGCGCACCGGCGGGCGCGCTCGCGATGGCCGCGGCCGCGGGCGGCGCCGGCGTCGCCGAGGGCTACGCCGAGGAGGAGCTCGAGCCGCTGCCGCACATCGAGCAGCGCCGCGTCGACGAGACCGAGCAGATCGGGCGCAACGACCCGTGCTGGTGCGGGAGCGGCAAGAAGTTCAAGAAGTGCCACGGGGGTTAGGGTGGCGTAGGGGTTTGGGGGCGCTCCGTGAGGGGGCACCGGTCGCTGCGCGTTGCGAACTTTGCTTCTGGAGTTCGGCATGTCGAACTCAGGAAGCATCGTTTGGGGCGTGCACCGCACAACTTTGTGCGTAAAGCCTCGTTTTCGCCTGTGTGGGACGTCTCGGGGCGATCACGGTCGTCGCGGTCTGGCTGGCGGTCTGTTCGGTCGCCAGCGCCGCGTTTCCCGGCCGTAACGGCCTGCTCGCCGTGCAGCCGTTGGACGGGCGCGGCATCGTGCTCGTTGCCTACGGGGCTCGGCAGCACCGGATCTGCACGAACGTCCAGGTGTGCGGCCATCCGGTCCGCCCGCGGTTCTCGCCCGATGGTCGGTCGATCGTCTTCGCGGGGCCGGCGGTGCGGATGATCGGGTCGGATGGGAGTTGCCAGAACTGCCGGTTCGGGTTCGCGGTGGACCCAGAGTTGGAGAATCCGGTCGCGCGGAATCCCGCGGTCATGCCCACCGGGAACGTCGTCACGTTCGCGGTGGGCGGCGCCCTCGTCGCCGACGGCATCGACGGGCTCAGGCTCGCCACGTTGGTCAAATCCGCGACCGACGCCGTGTGGTCAGCCTCCGGGAAGCTCGCGGTGGTCAGCGGCGCGCGCGTTTGGGTCGGCACGCCGGGAAAGCTTCGGTCGCTGGGCAAGGGATCGTCCCCGTCCTGGTCCCCAAATGGCACGAGACTCGCGTTCGCACGGCGCGGCTGGATCACGGTCGTACCCTCGTCCGGCGGCCAGGCCCGGCGACTGGCCCGAGGCAGCTCGCCGGCGTTCTCGCCGGATGGCCGGTCGGTCGCCTTCATCGATCCGAGCCGGCGGTTGCGGGTGATCGGCTCGTTCGGCGGCCGTGCTCGCACGGTGGGGACGGTGAGAGGGCTGGCGGTCGATTGGCAGCCGCTACCGGCACATCCGGCGGCCTGCGTGGCGCCACCAGGGGCGAAGGTGATCGCTCAGTCGAGCGCGGCGGTCGTCACGAGCGAAGCGCGGCCAGATCCCGGAGACGGCATCTCGCTCGCGCCAACCGCGGCGATGGGATGCCTGTTCGCGGACGGGCGGGAGCGCCTGCTCGAGCAGTCCACGTCCAACTCGATCGACGGTGCGATCGACTTCCCGACGGCGACACTCGGAGGGACCTACGCGGCGGTAGTGGTGCACGACTTCGACTCGCACTACGACTTGGTCGATAGCCAGACCATCGACGTGTTCGATCTGCGCACCGGCGCGCGATCTGGATTTGGGGGCGAGTCCACCGACTGCTCGGAATTCCGGTGGCCGTGCAGCCGGATCCAGCAGATCCTCGTCGGTCCTGATGGCGTCTCGGCGGTCTACACGAACGACGAGCCCTCGCAAGGAACCGACCCGCTCAGCGCCACATGCGCGTCGCCCTCGTTCTGCGCCACCTACGACCGGTACGGGCAAGTCAGCGTGTCGACCGAGCCCACAGTCGCATCCTCCTGGTCGTCGACCCAGGTTGCACCGCTCCAGACGATGTCCTGCGCCTCCGCCTCGCTGTGCGTTGGCGTTGACCAGTTCCGGCAGTCGATCTACGTATCGACCAATCCCGCGAGCTCCTCGCCGACGTGGACCAAGATGCAGGTTCCGGGGAATGCGGCGGTAAACGATGTGGACTGCCCGTCGACGACACTGTGCGTGGCCGTCGGGGGGTCGCTTTCAGTAGACCAAGGCATGGTCTTCGTGTCGACCAACCCGTCCGGCGGGCCCAGCGCGTGGTCGGGACAATCGATCACCGGGGCGGGGTCGCTGCTCGCGGTTTCATGTCCGACCGCATCCGACTGCTTCGCGACGGACAACAGGGGCAACCTGGTGAGCGCCACGGACCCGACTGGAGGTCCCGGAGCGTGGACCGTCCGTCACATCTCGCCGTTCGCGTTGAACCGCATCTCATGCGCATCGGCGTCGCTGTGCGCCGCGACTGCGATTGGACCGCCGTCTGCGAACGTCATCGTCTCTACCGACCCGGTGAACGGGCAGTGGACGGTCTCGCACAATCCCAACGTCTTCAGCGTGTCGTGCCCGTCGGCGTCGCTGTGCGTCACGGTCGGCAGCTCCGACACCGGCGAGTCGGAGGATGTCGGCGTGTCCACCGACCCAGGATCCGGGTCGTGGAGCAGGTACCAGATTCCGAATGCCAACCCGGGAAACGTGTCCTGCCCGACCTCAAGCTTCTGCATGCTCGGAGGGACAAACGACGGCAACGTGCTGATCTCGACCAATCCGGCGGGCGGGGCCGGTACCTGGACGCCGGTGCTCGCGGACCGCATCAACTGTGCGAGCACCCCCGACGCGTGCGGCACCGAGCAGATCATCGCCTCCGACCGCACCGGCGTCCATACGGTCGCCTCGAGCACCGAGTTCGAGCCTCAGACCGGGCAGCAGCTGGCCAACATGACCCTGTCGGGGAGCACGCTGAGCTGGAACGACCACGGCTCGCCGAAGAGCGCCCAGCTGATGCCATGACCCGGGCGCCGCTCGGGATCGGGGTGTCGCTAGCGGTTTGGCTGGCGCTCGCGTCGGTCGCCAGCGCCGCGTTCCCCGGCCGCAATGGCCTGCTCGCCGTGCAGCCGCTCCACGGCAACGGGATCGTGCTGGTGGGTGCCGACGGCCACGGCCAACACCGGATCTGTACGAAGGTGTCGGTATGCGGCCACCCGGTCCGTCCGCGCTTCTCACCGGATGGCCGGTCGATCGTGTTCGCGGGCCCGGCGGTCCGGATCGTCGGGACGGACGGGAGCTGCCAGAACTGCAGCTTCGGGATGGCCCGGAATCCGGCGTTCCTGCCGGGCGGGTCGCTTGTCAGCTTCGTCTCGCCCGCGGCGATAGGAACGGCCGTCGAGATCGACAGCATTGCCGGCCCTCGGCGGGCGACGCTGCCCTACTCAAAGAGCCTCGGCTACTCGTATCCATCCGATGCGGTCTGGGCGCCGACCGGCGCGCTCGCCGAGGTGGCGGCTGGTCGAGTGCTCGCGGGCCGCGCCGGCGACCTGCGCGGTATCGGGCCCGGCAGCGCGCCGTCGTGGTCCCCCGACGGGTCACGGATTGCGCTCGTACGCCGCGGATGGATCACGGTGGTGCGCGTGGCCGATGGACGGGGACGCCGGCTGGCTCGCGGAACGGCGCCGGCGTTCTCGCCCGACGGACGGTCGATCGCGTTCGTCGACGGACGACACCGCGTCGAGGTGGTCGCGGCGTCAGGCGGTCGGCCACGTCCAGTCGGGCGCGTCGAGGGCTTGGCGGTGGACTGGGAGCCGCTGGTTTCGCGCCCGCCCAGGTGCGTGCCGCCGCCCGGCTCGCAGGTGATCGCGCGATCACCGCAGGCCGTGATCACCAGCAACGTCGATGAGGATCTCGAGGACCACGACTCGGTGATCGGGTGTGTGTTGGCCTCCGGGCGAGAGCAGCTGCTCGAGGTCACCCCGTCGACCAACGTGGTCGCAGGAACCAACGGCAACTACGCCGCGGTGGCGATCAACCTCTCCGACAAGTACGGGAACACGGGCGGCTCGACCACCGTCTTCGACCTTCGCACCGGTCGCGCGGCGGGCTTTGGCGGCGAGACGTATTCCTGCGAGACATTCGAGGCGGTGTGCGGCGACATCGACCAGGCGGCCGTCGGAACCGGCGGCGTGTCCGCCGTGCACCTCGATAGCGGCACAACCGGCTTCTGGACCACCGTGTCATGCGCTCCATCGGCGTCGATGTGCTTGGCGCACGGCCTCGGGGACGTCGCTTCCACCGCTCCGGGCCAAACCCCGTGGACCTCGATGCCGTTCACAGATGCCACCAGCCTCGCTTGCACTTCGACGTCGCTCTGCATAGCGATCGCCGGCTCGAAGCTGTACACATCGACCAACCCCGCCGCGTCCGCGCCGACGTGGACAACCACACAACTCCCAGCCGCCGTCACGCAGGCGTCCTGTCCGGCGACGAACCTGTGCATGATCGCGACGACGGACGGCCACGTGTGGTGGTCGACGAACCCGAGCGGGGGAGCCGGAGCCTGGTCGAGCGAGGACATCGACGGCGACTTCGCGATCAACGCGATCGCCTGCCCGTCGACGACCGAATGCGTCGCGATGGACGAATACGGGCGTGCGATCAGCACCAGCGATCCGACTGGCGGTGCGAGCGGATGGCAGGTCCGCCAGGTCTTCAACTCCGCGGGTGCGAACCCGGCGATCTCCTGTCCGTCGGTGACGCTCTGTGTCGCTGCGCAGGCGTCCTCGTCCCTCAACGAGAACAGCGGATCTTTCGCGGTCACGACCGACCCCACGGCCGGCCACTGGACGACCTCGACCGCTCTGGATCGACCGAGCAGCGTCGACTGCCCGTCCGTATCGCTGTGTGTCGCCATCGGCAAGAAGGTGCTCGTGTCGACCGATCCGGCATCCGGGCGCTGGAGCAGCTACACGATCCCGGGACTCAACACCCTTTCCAGCGTCAGCTGCCTCTCGTCTGAGGAATGCGTGGTCGGAGGAGACTCGGCGGGATTTGTGTTCGTCTCGAGCAACCCGGCGGGCGGACCGAGCACATGGAAGCGGGTCCTCGCCGAGCCGGTGTCCTGCGGCGACCAGCGCGTCATGTGTGGCACCGAGCAGATCATCGCCTCCGACCGGACCGGCGTCCATACGCTCGACTCGAGCACCGCGTTCGAGGATCAGACGGGGCCGCAGCTGACCGACATGACCCTCACGGGCGACACGCTCAGCTGGAACGACCATGGGTCCCCCAAGACCACCAGCCTGACGCCGTAAACCCCGTCGATGACCTTTCCGGCCGGACGGGGTCTTAGCTTTAGACCGCGATGCCCGCCACAGCCGACACCGACATCCGCGAGCTCGACCACCGCACGACCGACGGGATCGAGGTGAAGTTGCTCTGGAGCGCCGAGAGCGACCGGATCTGGATCGATGTGCAGGACAACCGAGCCGGCCGCTCGTTCGAGCTCGAGGTCGATCCGGGCGACGCGCTCGAGGCGTTCCGTCACCCGTACGCGTTCGCCCCCGCCGCGTGAGCGAATTCACGATCAGCCGGGTCGGCCCCGGCGACCTCGGCGACCTGCTGCCGCTGATGCGCGGCTACTGCGACTTCTACGAGGTCGATCCGAGCGACGAGGATCTGACCGCTCTCTCGAGAGCGCTGATCGACGACCCAGAGTGCGAGGGCCTGCAGCTGATCGCGCGCAATCCGGAGGACGGGACCGCGATTGGATTCGCGACGATCTATTGGATGTGGTCGACCTCCGACGCCGCCCGGATCGGCGTGATGAACGACCTGTTCGTATCGGAGGCGGCCCGCGGAGGCGGGATCGCCGAAGCGCTGATCGAGGCGTGCCGCAACGAGTGCACACGCCGTGGCGCGCGCCGGCTCGGATGGCAGACGGCGCCGGACAACCTCCGCGCGCAGGCGGTGTACGACCGCGTCGGCGGGCACCGCGAACAGTGGGTCGACTACTGGCTGTCCGCCTAGCGGCCTAGGGCGGCCGCGGGCCTAGAGCGGCCGGGGGTCTATACCGGCCGGGCGGCCTCGTGCGAGGAGGCCAGATCGCTGAGCGCCTGCGCGCGCTCGTCGCGGGTCAGCGCGTCGACGAACACGACCGCGACGCCGATCCCGAACACCAGGAACTCGAGCAGGCACATCGCCGCGCCCGCCAGCCGCTGGTCGGTGACCGCATTCATCCCGTAAGCGTGCGGGCCGGTCGCGTAGAGCGAGTACAGGCTCGTCCCGAGCCACGTGAGCGGCAGGCACACGGCCGCGCTCGCGAGCCGCGAGAACCCGAGGTACGCGAGCCGCACCATCCCGGGGTCGCGGCGCTCGGTCGGAAGCGGCGTGATGATCAGCCACCACAGCGCCATGCCCGTGTAGAACAGCGTCACGTGTTCGACGACGTGCAGCGCCGCGTGCTGGGCGGTGAAGTCGAACACGGCGGGGATCGCCCAGAAGATGGTCGCGGCGAACCATGCCGGGAGCGCGACCCACGGATTGGTGGCGACGCCCCAAACGCGGCCGATCCAGCCGCGGCGGGCGAACCACCGGAGTGCTGCGCGCGGCATGCCGAGCGGCAGCACCGGCGCGCGCAGCCCGAGGATCAGGAGCGGCGGCGCGATGTCGGCGATCAGCACGTGCTGGATCATGTGGGCCATCAGCAGCCACGAGTCGCCGATCACGTCGATCGGCGAGCCGAGCGCGATAAACAGCACCGCGATCCCCGAGAAGTACGGCAGCCAGTGGCCGGCGCCGACGCTTTTGCCGGTCCTGCGGCGCACGCGGCGCATCATCGACACGTACCACGTCACGGCGGCCGCGAGCACGATCCAGAGCACCGGATCGAAGCTCCAACTTCCCCAACCGGGTGCGACGGGCATCGCGGGGAGGGTATCCCAATCCGGCCCGAGGGTGGGCCTATCCTCAGCTCATGCGGGCGGGCAGATACGTCGAGCGCATGGCCCTGAGGCTGCGCTGGGAGCTCGAGGACCGCCGGCTCACGGCCGAGCAGCGGCGCGGTGTGCTTGGCCGGGCGCATCGCCGCTGGGGTGACCATTCCGCGACCAAGAACCGATCCCGTTGGAACGGGTGGGATTGGAGCGCCGGAGGCGAGGAGTGGAACGCATCCGAGGAGTGGAAGCTCGCGCTGATCGACGACGTATTGAGGCGCTGGATTCCCGAGGGAGGAGCCGTGGTCGAGATCGGCCCCGGCGGAGGCCGGTGGACGGAGGCGCTGGCGCCTCTCGCCTCGAGCCTGACCCTCGTGGACGTCAGCGAGCGCCCGCTCGAGATCTGCCGGGAGCGCTTCCGCGACACGACCAATGTCGCGTACGTCCTGAGCCCCGGGAGCGCCCTGCCGGGGATCGGCGAGAGCACGATCGAGGCGGTCTGGTCGTTCGACGTGTTCGTCCACATCGCACCGCTCGACCAGGCTCGCTATCTCAGTGAGATCGCCCGGGTGCTCGCCCCGGGCGGCGTCGCCGTGATCCACCACGCCGACGGGCGCAACCGGGGAATGCTCCCCTCCCGGCAGGGGTGGCGCTCGCCGATGTCGCGGCGGCTGTTCGCGACCCTCGCAGCCGAGCGAAAGCTGAGCGTCGAACGGCAGCTCGACGCCTGGGGGCCGGACGGGCGCTACGACCTCGCTCCCTTCGGCGACGCGATCACGGTGCTCCGCAAGCCTTAGCCCCTCCCGTGCGCTTTCATTGACGCTCAATGGCGGACCCGGAAAAGCTCCGCGTCTCAGACGAGCAGCGCGAGCGCGTCGCGCAGGCGCTGCGCGAGCATTTCGCGGCCGGCCGGATCACCGAGGACGAGCTCTCGGACCGGGTCCAGGCGGCCTACGACGCCCAGACCCAGGCGGAGCTGGACAAGCCCCTCGCCGACCTGCCGAAGCTCCCCGCGACCCCACAGCAGCAGAAGGCCCAACTGGCGGAGCGGCGCAGCCGCCTCCAGCGGCGACTGATCCAGGAGACCGCCGGCGGGTTCGGCCTGTTCCTGATCTGCACGGTGATCTGGGTGGCGTCAGGCGCGACCGGGTCGTTCTGGCCGATCTGGGTCGCGATCTTCCCGGCGATCGCGCTCGTCCGGAACGGCTGGATGCTGTACGGGCCCGACCCCCAGCTCGACCGGATCGAGCAGCAGCTCGACCGGCCGAGCAGCCGGGATGTCCGGCGCCAGCAGCGCCGCGACGACCGCAGCTCCCGCCGCCGCGACCGCCGCGGCTAGCCCTGCTTCACGTAGCGGACGCGCTCGGGGTCGATCACGAACTTGATCCGCTGCTCGCCCGGCTGGCGGAACGGGTACTTGTCCTGGTCGATGTACTTCTTCGCGAGCGCGTTGATGTGCTCGTCGGCGCCGTCGATCGAGCCGGTGGCGGTGCCGCGGATCTCGACGAAGTGGTACGGGTTGCCGGACTCGAACACGACGACCGAGACGTGCGGGTCGCGCTCGAGGTTGGTCGGCCACAGCCGGCCGACCGCGCTGTTGATGGCGATCTCGTCGCCTTCAGAGCTGACCCACACGATTGTCGAGTGGAGCGAGCCATCCTTGTTCACGGTCGATACGACCGCGTAGTTGGGAGCCGAGAGCAGCTCCTGAGGGCCTGGGTCGGTGATGGAGGTCATAGCTGGACTGTTACCCCTCATTGCTAGGGTTCAAATGGATGGCGAGCGTACATTCAGAGCCGCTTTCACAGCGCCTCGCAGCAATCCGTGAGCAGCTCAAGCTGCTCTCGGACTATCTTTGACGTCGCGGCGCTGAGTGGGCGCGTCGACGCGCTCGAACAACAGATGGGGGAGGCGGGGTTCTGGGACGATCAGGAGCGCGCCGCGAAGGTCGGAGCCGAGCACGCGCGGGCGACCAAACGCCTGCAGCTCTACCGGGAGCTCGAGCGTGACGTCGACGACCTCGAGCCGCTCGCCGAGCTCGCCGAGGAGGATCCGGAGATCGCAAACGAGCTCGAGGACCAGATCCGAACGGTCCAGCAGCGGCTCGACGAGCTCGAGGAGCAGCGCCTGTTCTCGGGCAAGTACGACGCCGGCGACGCGCTCGTGACGATCAATGCGGGCGCCGGCGGAACCGACGCTCAGGACTGGGCCGAGATGGTGCTGAGGATGGAGATGCGCTGGGCCGAGAAGCGCGGGTTCGACGTCGAGTTGCTCGAGGTGTCGCCCGGAGAGGAGGCGGGGATCAAGTCCGCGACCTTCCTGGTCAAGGGCGAGAACGTCTACGGCCTGTACGCCAGCGAGAAGGGCGTCCACCGGCTCGTCCGGCTGTCACCGTTCGACGCCGCCCACCGGCGGCAGACGAGCTTTGCGGGCGTCGAGGTCTCGCCGGTCGTCGACGCGATCGACGACATCGAGATCGACGACGACGACCTTCAGATCGACACCTACCGGGCGAGCGGCGCCGGCGGCCAGCATGTCAACAAGACCGACTCTGCGGTCAGGATCACGCACAAACCGACCGGGATCGTCGTCCAGTGCCAGAACGAGCGCTCGCAGTCGTCGAACAAGGCCGAGGCGATGACGATGCTCCGCTCGAAGCTGCTCGAGCTCGAGGAGCGCCGCCGCCGCGAAGAGATCGCGAAGGAGAAGGGCGAGGCGCAGGACGTCAACTTCGGCTCGCAGATTCGCTCCTACGTCCTGCACCCGTACTCGATGGTCAAGGACCACCGGACCGGGTTCGAGGTCGGGGACGTCGCGCGGGTGCTCGACGGCGACCTCGACGGGTTCGCGCGCGCCTACCTGCATCGGTCGGCCAGCGACGGCGGCGGGTCCGGAGAGTGACCGACGTAGCGCCGGCCGCCGACGGGAGCGTCACCGACCTCTCGGTCAAGGACGAGCAGCCGCCCTCGACCCAGCCGACGGCGCCGTACCTCGAAGCGATCACGGCGTACGGCTTCAGGGGCTCGACGCGGTTCCACATCCCCGGCCACAAGGGCGGCGAAGGCGCCGACCCCGGGCTTCGGACAGCATTCGGCGACCGGGCGCTGCTGCTCGACGTGCCGCTCGACATCGAGGGGATCGACATCGGGCCGTCGCCGACGCCGTACGAGCGCGCCGAGCAGCTTGCGGCTGAGGCCTACGGCGCTGAGCGGACCTGGTTCTTGACGAACGGCGCGACGCAGGGCAACCACGCCCTGTGCCTCGCGCTTGCTCCGGCCGGGACGCGGGTGGTGCTGCAGCGCAATTCCCACGCGAGCATGGTCGACGGCCTGATCCTCTCGGGCGGCGTTCCGAGCTGGGTCGCGCCCGAGTACGACACCGAGCTCGGGATGGCGCACGGTGTGACGCCGGAGGCGCTCCAGCATGCGCTCGCCCGGAACCCCGACGCCCACGCGGCGTTCGTCGTGTCACCCACGTACTACGGACTCGCCGCGGACATCGCCGGGTGCGCGGAGGTGGCACACGAGGCCGGCGCCGCGCTGATCGTCGACAACGCCTGGGGCGCCCACTTCGGGTTCCACCCGCGGCTTCCGGCCTCGCCTCTGGCGCTCGGGGCCGACGCGATGCTCGCCTCGACCCACAAGATCGTCGGCAGCCTCACGCAGTCGGCGATGCTGATGGTCGCACCGACCGACCGCGTCGACATCGACGCTGTCGCGCGCGCCGTGCGGATCGTTCGCTCGACCAGCCCCAGCGCGCTGCTGATGGCCTCGCTCGACGCGGCCCGCCGCCAGCTCGCGGTGCACGGAGAGGCGCTGCTCGACCGGACGATCCGCGCCTCGAACGACGCGCGCGTGGCGATCGACGCGGTCCCGGGCTGCTCGGTGGTCGGGGAGGGACTCGTCGGCCGTCCGGGGATCGCGGGCTGGGACCCGCTGCGGATCGTGATCGACGTACGCGGCACCGGCTGCACCGGGTACGAGGTCGCAGCAGCCCTCCGCGCCTCGTTCGACACCCACGTCGAGCTCGCCACGCACGCGACACTCGTGCTGGTGCTCGGCCTCGGCCAGACCGTGGATCCGCTGGAGCGGCTGTCGCACGACTTCGCCGAAACCGTCCGCGCGATCTCGAGGCCGGGCCGCACGGCGATGGTCGCGCGGCCGCCGGTGACGCTCGAGCACGAGACCGCGATCCCGCCCCGCGAGGCGTTCCTGGGAGAGGGGGAGTCCGTGCCCGTCGACGAGGCGATCGGGAGGATCTCGGCGGAGAGCATCGCCGGCTACCCGCCGGGCGTGCCCACCCTGCTGCCGGGTGAGCGGATCACGCCCGAGGTCGTCGCCTACCTGCGCGAGCTCACCGCCGCCGGCGCGAGGCTGCACGGCGCGGCCGACCCGACGTTCAACACGGTCCGCGTGATGGTGGAGGGCGCGTGATCGAGGAGATCGTTACTCGCGCGCTGGCGGAGGACGTTGGCGCGGGCGACGTCACGACCGAGGCGACCGTCCCGGCCGACGCCCGTGCCCGCGGGCTGATCACACAGAAGGCGCCGGGCGTGATGTACGGGATCGAGCTCGTCCAGGAGACGTTCCGCCAGCTCGACCCCGGCGTCGGGTTCGAGCTGATCGTGCACGAGGGGCGGTGGCGCGACGGCGGCGCGGCGCTCGAGATCGAGGGCGTGGCCCGCGCGATCCTGACCGGCGAGCGCACCGCGCTCAACTTCCTCCAGCGGCTTTCGGGTGTCGCGACGATGGCGGCGCGGGCGGTCAGGGCGGTCGAGGAGACCGACGTGGTGATCCTCGACACGCGCAAGACGACGCCCGGGCTGCGCGAGCTTGAGAAGGCCGCCGTCGCCGCCGGTGGCGCCGCGAATTATCGCGCCGGCCTGTATGACGCGGTCCTGATCAAGGAGAACCACGCGGCGCTCGCCGGCGGCATCGCTGAGGCGGTTCGGCGCGCGCGCGCGCACGTGCCCGGTCTGCCGCTCGAAGTCGAGTGCCGCGACCTCGACGAGGTCGACCAGGCGCTCGCGGTCGGGGCACCGAGGATCCTGCTCGACAATATGAGCCTCGCCGAGCTGCGAGAGGCGGTCGAGCACGTGGCCGGCCGCGCCGAGCTCGAGGCGAGCGGCGGCGCCACGCTCGAGACGCTCGCCGAGATCGCCCGGACCGGCGTCGACTTCATCTCCGTCGGCGCGCTCACCCATAGCGCGCCGGCGCTCGATTTCAGCCTGATTCTCGAACCGGCGTCCTAGACTCGTAGGGTATGAACCTGCCGATGCTCGGCGCCACCGATGCGCCGCTGATGTTGGAGAACATCCCGGCCCTGCAGGACGAGGTGAGGGCGCTGGCCCGGGAGCGGGACGCCGTGATCCTCGCCCACAACTACCAGTTGCCGGAGATCCAGCAGGTGGCCGACTACGTCGGCGACTCGCTCGGACTCTCACAGGTCGCCGCCGGTGCGGACGGGGGCACGATCGTGTTCTGCGGCGTCCACTTCATGGCGGAGACCGCATCGATCCTGTGCCCGGAGAAGCGAGTGCTGATCCCGGACCTCGAGGCCGGCTGCTCGCTCGCCGACTCGATCACCGCCGACCAGCTGCGCGAGTGGAAGGCCCGTCACCCCGGCGCGATCGTCGTGATGTACGTCAACACGACCGCCGAGGTCAAGGCCGAGACCGATTACTGCTGCACGTCGTCGAACGCGGTCAAGGTCGTCGAGCACATCTTCCGCGAGCACGGCGAGGACGCCGAGATCCTGTTCGGCCCCGACATGTTCCTCGGCGCATACGTTGAGAAGATGCTCGGTCGCTCGATGCACGTGTGGGACGGCGAGTGCCATGTGCACGCCGGAATCAGACCCGACGACATCTCGGCGGTCCGCGCTGCGCACCCGGGTGCCGACTTCCTGATCCACCCCGAGTGCGGGTGCTCGACGAGCGTGATGGAGTACGTCGCCGCCGGTGATGTCGACGCCGAGGGCGTGCACATGCTCTCGACCGGCGGGATGCTCAAGTACGCGCAGGAGCATCACGGCGGCACGGCGATCGTCGCGACCGAGACCGGCATGCTCCACCCGCTCCGCGCGGCCGCGCCCGACACCCAATTCATCGCGGCCAATGAGGCCGCCCACTGCCGGTTCATGAAGATGATCACGCTGCCGAAGCTCCGCGACTCGCTGCGCGACGGCGTACACGAGGTGAAGGTCTCGCCCGAGACCGCCGATCGCGCCCGCCTGCCGATCGAGCGGATGGTGGGGATCAGCTAAACCGCGAGCAGGTCGACCCCGGCGTTCGCCGTCGTGCGCACGGCGGGAAGCGACACCAGCTTGCGCTCGAACTCGGCGGGGGTGTAGCAGTGGACGTCGGCGGGGGCGCCCATCTCGAGGGCATCCCACAGCGCGCCGGCCTGGTACACGCGCTCGAGCCACGGCATCCCGTCGTACGCGCTCGAGACGAGCACGAGGATGTATTCGGGTCCCCGTTCACGCTGGGGCGGGGCCCCGTGGAGATCGGCGATGCGCGCGCCGCCCAGCATCGCGGCCTCAATCGGCCAGCGGTCCCCGATCCGGTCGAGGTAGCGACGTAGCTCGGTGCGGTTGAGCTCGGTGGCAGCCTCCAACGGTGCGATTGTGCACCGGCGGCAGCAGCAGCGCAAGCGCCAGCTGCGCCACTGGTCAGTACCGCGCGATCGGGCCGACCATCCGGGTCAGCAGCTGGATCGAGCTCTCGTTGCTCGGTCCGTCGAGGAAGATCGCGAATGCAAGCGTGTGACCCCCGTGGGCCTGGCAGTAGCCAGCCAGGTTGGTGACGTAGTCGAGCGTCCCGGTCTTGCCGACGCAGTGCCCCTGCGCGGCCGTCTTGACCCCGATCCGCCGCGTCGTTCCGTTGACCCCGAGGACGGGAAGCGAGTCGCGCAGCGTCTTTCCCGTCGGCGTCGAGTAGACGGAGCGGAGCAGGTCGACGACCTCGAGTGGACTTGACAAATCAGATCGCGACAGGCCGGACCCGTCGACGATGTTCGGGTGCACGCCGAACTCTGCCGCCGCGCTGGCGACCACCTCGGCGCCCTCCTTCGTCGTTCCGCCGGTGCCGTAGTGCGCGCCGAGCAGCTTCGTGAGCATCTCGGCGAAGAAGTCATCAGATGGGACGTCCATCAGCTTCAGCACGACCGACATCGGAGGCGACGTGACCGTCGCGAGCGTGTGCGCCCCGGGCGGCGTGTTCGCGGTGAACGGCGCCGCCTTCGCCTTGAGGTGGGCGCCCCCCATCGTCAGCACCAGCTCCTTCGCGGCGAATGCGCTTGGGCTGAGCTTTCCGATCGTCGCGCCGTGGTCGTAGGTCAACGCCGACAGTTCGCCGCCCATGTCGTTGATGTCGGGCGCGCCGTGGCTGTTGGGTCCGCCGCGCATGTCGTCGAACAGCGACGGATCGGCGATCACCCAGCCGGTCACGCTCGAAACCCCCTGCGTCTGCAGTTGGTGGACGAGATCAGAGCCCGTGGGCCCCTGCCCCTCCTCCCACACGCGGTTGAACGCCCCGTCGCCGAGCGTCGGATCGCCGCCGCCGTGCAGGTACAGGTTCCCGTGCCAGACGCCGCCGGCGAGGTGCCCGGTGCCGAGCAGCGTCGTGTGGATCCTGGCCGACGGGCCGATATCCGTCAGCACCGCAACGGTCGTGTACAGCTTCTCCACGGATGCGGGCGGGCGCTTGACGTCCTGCTTGTACGCGAACAGCAGCTTGTGGGCGGTGATGTCGTAGACCACGGCGCCCGTGTTCGGCCCCGCCGTGCGGAGCGGCGTGGTCAGGCTCCGATCGAGCGCGAGCTGACCGGGTCCCGGTGGCGGCACGTGCGGCGCCGGCCGCGCGGTGGTGGTCGACGTCGTGGGAGCGGGAGCGGCTGCCGAAGACGCGTGCCGCGCGGGGACGTGTGCGGTCGCGCCGCACCCCCCGATCACGATTCCAACCAACCCCCCTACTGCGATGCCCCGGCTCAGGCCGATTCGAACTCCTCCGCGGTCTGGGGGCCAACACATGCGACCGACAGCTCCTCGGGGACGGCGGCGGCCACTTCGACCACCCGCTCGAATGGGACCTCGTCGATCAACGTGATCGCCCGGTCGGGATCGACGTCCTCGCCGTACACGACCGCTTGCTGAGCCGCGTAACGGGCGACGGCGCCGCTGTTCTCGAACGCGATCGCCCTGGCGCCGGCCGCGTACGCGCGGGCGCGCTCGACCTCCTGGGCCGTCGGGCCCTGATCGCGCAGCTCGGTGACGATCTCCTTCATCCGCGCGTACGCCTCGATCGCCTTCGTGGAGTCGAGCCCGGCGGACAGCTGGAGGATCGGCACATCCGCATAAGCATGGGCGGTGGAGTGGACGGAGTAGGCGAGACCGCGCTGCTCGCGGATCTCGTCGAACAGCCGCGACGCCATCGATCCACCGAGCAGCGTCGAGTAGATCTGGAGCGCGGCGCGGTCGCGGACGTCGGAAATCCGGACCTGGGGCCGGTAGGACATCCGCAGGTGCGACTGGTTGGAGTCGCGCTCGCGCACGAGCACGCGCGGATCGGTCGACGGGGCGGCCTCGAACGGACCGGGCTCGGGGCGGGCCGGGAACCGCTCGAACAACTCCTCGAGCGCGCCGTCCCCGTTGAGTGAATTGAGGTTGCCGACGACGAGCGCCGCGCCGGCGGCCGGCGACCAGCGCCGGTCGCGGAACGACACGATCCCGTCGCGAGTGAACAGGTCGCGGATGTGCTCCTCGGACCCGAGCACCGGGCGGCCGAGCGGGTGGTTGCCGAACACCGCCTCGTCGATCAGGTGCTCGGCCATCACCGCCGGTTGATCGTTCGCGCGCGCGATCTCCTGGACGACCACGCCGCGCTCACGCTCGAGCTCGTCGGCGTCGATCCGCGGGCGCGCGACGAAGTCCGTCAGCAGGTCAGCCGCCTCCATCGCGCGCTCGGCACGGGAGGTGATGTGGAACGCGACCAGGTCGTGGCTCGTGTACGCGTTCAGCACCGCGCCGATCGACTCGGCGGCCTGGTTGACGTCGCGGTAGGTCGCGTACTTCTCGCCACCCTTGAACACCAGATGCTCGAGGAAGTGGGCCATCCCGTTCTCCTCGGGCCGCTCGCTGCGCGCGCCGGCGTCGAACGCGACCAGGATCGTCACAGAACGCGTGCCCGGAACCGCGATCCTGAAGAGTGGCATGCCGTTCGGGAGGGCGGTTTCAGTAATCGAACCCACGACAGGGAACGGTAGCGCTCCGTCCCGCCGCGTCCGGCGGGCGTTTCTGCAAATCCCGTTGCAGAGGGCGTTTTCGGGCGCGCTGGGCAAAGTCGCTCGCTACTGTGCGCGACCGATGGCTACCTCCTCATCCAGGCACTCCAGGCGCTCGCGAGTTGCCCCGGCGCGCGAGCCGGGGCCCGTCGCTGGCCCGCGTGCACACACGCAGGAAACCGGGGCGGCGCCTGCGGGCCCGCCGATGATCGAGTTCCGCGGCGTCTCGAAGCGGTACTCCCGCGACATCGGTCTTGATCAGGCGACGTTCGCAATCGATCCGGGCGACTTCGTGTTCCTGGTCGGATCGACCGGCTCGGGCAAGTCGACAGTGATGAAACTCCTGATCAAGGAGATCGACCCGACGGAGGGGACGATCCGCGTCGCGGCGCACGACCTCAGCGAGGTGACCCACAAGAAGGTCCCGTTCTACCGGCGCAACATCGGCGTCGTGTTCCAGGACTTCAAGCTGCTTCAGAACCGCACCGTGTATGAGAACGTCGCGTACGCGCTCCAGGTCACGGGCTCCAAGCGCAAAGAGATCCGGGCAAAGGTCCCGGACATCCTCAGGTTGACGGGGCTCTCGACAAAGCTCCACAACTATCCCGACCAGCTCTCCGGCGGCGAACAGCAGCGCGTTTCCATCGCGCGGGCGTTCGTCAACCACCCGCCGCTGCTGCTCGCGGACGAGCCGACCGGAAACCTCGATCCGGAGACCAGCATCGACATCATGCGGCTGCTGTACCGGATCAACCGCACCGGCACGACCGTGCTCGTGGCGACGCACGACCAGGCGATGGTCGACAAGATGCGCCGTCGCGTGCTCGAGCTGTCGCGCGGCCGGATCGTGCGTGACGAGGCCACCGGCCTGTACGCGCGCGACGAGACGACGCGCGAGTTCGCGCAGCGGCTGCGCCAGCCGCCGACCCGTCCGCCCGGCCTCGACGTGCTCGACGCCGACCCGGCTCACGACCGGGAGCGCTGAGCGTGCGGATCACGTTCTTCCTGCGCGAGGCGACTCGGGCGATGCGTCGCAACGCCGCGCCGACGTTCGCCGCGCTCGCGACGGTGCTGGTGACGACGCTCGTCGTCGGCGTGTTCATCCCCGCGGTGCAGGTCACGAACAACGCCGCGAACACCGTCCGCGGACGCCTGATCGTCGACGTCTACATGAAGACCTCGGCGAACTCGACCCAGGAGGCCCGCGTGCGCAGAGAGCTGGTCGCGACCGCGCACGTGAAGTCGGTCGCGTTCGAGTCCAAGGCCCAGGCATACGCGCAGCAGTCCAAGCAGAATCCCGCCGCCTACCAGCTGCTCGGGACCAACCCGCTGCCGGACACCTACCACGTGATCCCCGACAACCCGGCCAACGTGCTCGCGATCCGCTCCGCGCTGACCCCGGGCGGCCACCCGATCGACTCCTCGATTCAGTCGGTGTCGAACAAGAAGGGCTACACGAAGCGTGCCCTCGAGCTGACTTCGGCCGTCAAGTGGGGCGGCCTCGCGTTCGCGGCGCTGCTGACGATCGCCTCGGTGCTGCTGATCGCGAACACGATCCGGCTGTCGCTTTACGCCCGGCGCAGAGAGGTCGAGGTCATGAAGCTGGTGGGCGCGACGGACTGGTTCATCCGCTGGCCGTTCGTGATCGAGGGCGTGATCGTCGGGCTCGCCGGCGGCGTGCTCGCGATCGTTGTGCTCGGCGTCGCGAAGGTCGCGCTGCTCAATCCGTTGTTCTCCGGCTGGTCGCTCGTCTCCCAGATCCGGGTGATCCCGTTCCCGGCGCTGATCGCAGTGATGCTCGCCGCGAGCGTCGCCGTCTCGGCGTTCGGCTCGGGGCTGTCGCTGCGCCGGTTCCTCAGAGTCTGAGCCGCGGCCCAGACGAGCGGGCCGACGAGTCCGCCCGGCTACTCTCAGGAGCATGTTCTCGGGCCGCACAAGCGCCCAGCGTGTCCTCGCCTACGTAGCGGTCGGCCTCGTCATTCTGATCTTCGGAATCTGGCTCGGCGGCCATCCGAGCTGGCTGCCCGGGCCGATCAAGAACGCGTTCGTGGAGGACTCCGGCGGGAGCCTCGTCAACCAGGCGACGGACACGATCACACACAACTACTACCGGACGCTGAACCGCGACCAGCTGCTCAACAAGGGGATCTCCGCGATGGTCGCGAGCCTCAACGATCCCTACTCGCATTACTACGACCCGTCCGCGTACCGCTCGTTCCTCAATCAGGACAACCCGCACCTGAGTGGCGTCGGGATCGATGTCGTCCCCGACCCCGCCGGACTGCGGGTCGTCGACGTCTTCCCGCGCTCCCCGGCCGCGCGCGCCGGCCTGCAGCACGGCGACGTGATCGTCAAGGTCGGCTCGACTGCGCTATCGAATCGTTCGGCCGACTTCGCCTCCCGCCTGATCCGCGGTCCGGCCGGGTCCCACGTCGTGCTGACTGTCGTCAGCGGCCACCAGACCCGCGTCGTCCCGCTGGTGCGCCAGAAGCTGGTCGTGCCGGTCGCGAGCGGGACGGTCGTCACCTACAAGGGAATCAAGATCGGCCTGCTCAGCCTGACCGCGTTCACCGACGGCTCTGGCGACGAGCTGCGCGACGACACCCGAAAGGTGCTGTCCGAGGGCGCGCAGGCGCTGGTCCTCGACCTGCGGGAGAACGGCGGCGGGCTGCTCAACGAGGCCGTCAACGTCGCGAGCATCTTCATTCCCGATGGGACGATCGTCTCGACCGACGGCCGCAGCCAGCCCCGGCAGGTGTACATGGCCAAGGGCGACGCGATCGCCCCTCGCATCCCGATGGTGGTGCTCGTCGATCGCGACACCGCCTCGGCCGCCGAGATCGTCACGGGCGCGCTCAAGGACCGCGGCCGCGCGACCGTCGTCGGCACGCACACCTACGGGAAGGGCGTCTTCCAGGAGATCCTGCCGCTCACCAACGGCGGCGCGCTCGACATCACCGTCGGGGAGTACTTCACGCCCAACGGCCAGAACCTGGGCGGCGGCGGAGTCCGCGAGGGGGGCGGGATCCAGCCGAACGTGTACGCGGTTGACAACCCCCACGCCCCCGGCGACCAAGCGCTCACCGTCGCGGAGCGCGCGGTCGCGGCAAAGACCCGGTGAGCTCAGGCGCACCACGGCTGGTGGGGCCGCGCGTGGCGGTGATCGAGCGCCGCGGGAAGTTCCTCGTCGCCGAGCCGTTCTTCGACCGCGGGCCGCGGCTCGCGGTCAGCCGGGACCGCCGGGCGGAGGTAGGCGATCTCGTCGTAGTCGATTCCGGCAACCGACGCAACGGCCGGAGCGGCGGGCGCGCGACGGTCTCGCGCCGGATCGGCCGGCCCGACGTCGCGCGGGACGTGATCGAGGCGCTGATGCTCGACCGGGGGCTGCGGCGCTCCTTCGACCCTGCCGTCGAGCGCGAGGCGCGCCAGGCGGCGGAATCGGTCCCGGTCGAGGCCGGCGCTGGCCGGCGAGATCTCCGGTCGCTGACCACGTTCACGATCGACCCAGTCAGCGCGCGCGACTTCGACGACGCGATCTCCGCGGCGCGTGAGCCCGACGGCACTCATCGGATCTGGGTCCACATCGCCGACGTGTCGGCATACGTCCGCCCCGGGAGCCTCGTTGACCGCGAGGCGTACCGCCGCGGGACGAGCGTGTACGTGCCGGGCGCGGTCGAGCCGATGCTCCCCGAAGCGCTCTCGAACAACGCCTGCTCGCTGGTCCCCGGCGCCGATCGGCCGGCGGTGAGCGTCGAGCTCGTGTTCGACGGCGACCGGGTCACGAGCAGCTCGTTCTACCGGTCGCTGATCCGCTCCGACGAGCGGCTCGACTACGACCGCGTCGACCGGGTGTTCGCGGGCGCCGAGAGCGCCTCGGAGCCGTGGGGCGAGCCGCTCGCCGCCGCCCGCGAGGTGGCGGCGGCGCTCCAGCAGCGGCGCGCCGCGCGGTCGGCGCTCGTGCTCGAGTCGTCCGAGCCGGAGTTCGTCTTCGACCGCCGCGGAAACGTCGAGCGGATCGCGGCGGTGCAGCAGACCGAATCGCACCGGCTGATCGAGCATCTGATGATCTCCGCCAACGAGCAGGTCGCCGCGTTTCTGGAGTCCCGGCGCGTGCCGACCCTGTACCGCGTGCACGAGCCGCCCGACGGCGACTCGGTCAAGCGGCTGATCGAGCAGCTGGCGTCGCTCGGGGTCCCGACGCCGCCGGCGCCCCGCGGGGCGATCGCGCCCCAGCAGGCCGGCGAGCTGGTGGGGGAGGTGTCGCGCACGGTCGAGCAGTGGGTGAGGAGACATGAGGGGCGCGGGCGACGCGCACTCACCAGCCTCGTGCTGCGGTCGCTCAAGCAGGCGCATTACGACCACCGCAACGCCGGCCATGCGGGGCTGCAGTCGCCGCAGTACTGCCACTTCACCTCGCCGATCCGGCGCTATCCGGACCTGATCTGCCACCGGGCGCTCCTGTCGGCGATCGGTGGCGGCGAGCCCGCGCCCGACACCTCGTTCGTCGTGGAGGCGGGTCCGCTGTGCTCGGCGCGCGAGCGCGAGGCGATGGTGATCGAGCGCGACGCGGACGACGTCGCGACGTGCTTCCTGCTCGAGCGGGCGCTGTTTGACTCAGGCGCCGGCTACGAGACCGAGTTCGACGGCGAGGTCGTCGGGGTGATCGGCGCCGGAGCGTTCATCGCGTTCGGTTCGGAGCTGTCGTTCGAGGGCATGCTCCCGGTTCGGCGAATGCGCGGAGATTGGTGGGAGCTCAATGAGCAGGGGACGATGCTGGTCGGCGCGCGTACCGGCGACGTGCTCAGGCTCGGCGACGCCGTCCACGTGCACGTCGCGCGCGTCGACGCGCCGCGCGGACGCGTGGACCTGCTGCCGGCGCTCGATCCGGAGGAGGTGGCGTAGCCGTGGCCAAGGGCCGAAAGCGGAAGGCGTCGCCGGGCGATATCGCCACCAACCGCCAGGCGGCGTTCCGCTACAACCTGCTCGATCGGTTCGAGGCGGGGATCGTGCTGACCGGCACCGAGGTCAAGTCGCTGCGAGAGGGGGGCGTGCAGCTGAAGGACTCCTACGCGGTCGTCCGCGACGGCGAGGTGTGGTTGATCGGCATGTACATCGCCCCGTACGGCCCCGCCTCGCGGGAGAACCACGAGCCCGAGCGCGAGCGCAAGCTGCTGCTGCACCGAGGCGAAATCGACCGGCTGATCGGCGCGACCCGCGAGCGCGGGCTGACGCTCGTGCCCACGCGCGTGTACTTCTCCGACACGGGCTCGCGGGCGAAGGTCGAGATCGCGCTCGCGCGAGGGAAGGACATCCACGACAAGCGCGAGACGATCCGCCGGCGCGAGTCTCAGCGTGAGATCGCGCGCGGGATGCGCGACGCAGAGCGGTAGCGACGCGTAGAGCGGGGCCGCACCGGGTAGGCCGCCGGTATGACCATTGGGGCAGCAATCGTCCTGATCGCCGTCGGCGCGGTGATGAAATGGGCCGTGACGGCGCACATCAACGGCTTCGACATACAGACCGCCGGGATGGTGATCTTCATCGTCGGCCTGGTCGGGCTCGGACTGTCGATCCTGTACTCGTTCGTGTGGTCGCGGGAGGCGCGGTACGACGCCTACGACCCCTCGCGCCGTCCGCCTCCCGGATCGCCGCCGGCCGTCTGAGCGCGCTAAGCGCTGTGTCCTGAGTCGGAGGGTCGGCGGTACCGAGAGGGGTCGCTGGCGCCGGCTGAGAAGGACGCAGGGAGGGGCAATATTGGACATATTGCCCCGACCGAGGACGCCGTCAGGCGGGGCCAGCGGCCGCTCGAATGCCGTCGACTTTTCGACTCAGGGCACTAGCTGAACGTCCGGGCGAGGTGGGTGGCGTCCATACCGACCACCAGCAGTGCGATCAGCCCGAGGTAGGTCGCGGCGATCAGCGCGCGGTCGCGTGGGCGAACCCGGTAGTACGCATGCTGCTCGGGGCCGCCCGCCCTGCGGAGCTTCCACCGCTTGTAGGTCTCGTAGCCGGCGATCAGCACGATCAGCAGCATGATCGGGTTGGGGAAGATGATCGCCAGCGGGATCATCGCCACGAACCCGAGGAACCACATCCACGGCGCCATCGCCGCCATCGCCCGGCCTCCGTCGAGCGGGACCACCGGCAACAGGTTGAACAGGTTGAGGAAGAAGCCGGTGAACGCCAGGGCGCGCCAGAGGTCGTTGCCGGTCGCGAGCCACACGACGATGCAAGCGGCGGAGCCGATGCTGCCGAGGATCGGGCCGGCGAGGCCGACGCGAGCCTCAGCGGTGGCGTTCCTACCCAGCGACTTCGCGCTGATCACCGCGCCGAGGAACGGAATGAACATCGGCGCGCTCGCCTTGATCCCCTCCCGACGGAGCGCGATCACGTGCCCCATCTCGTGGATCAGCAGCAGCACCGTGAACCCGGCCGCAAACGCCCACCCGAACACGAAGCTGTACGCGGCGATCGACACGATCATCGTCCCGGCGGTCGTCAGCAGCTTCAGCTTGGGAAGCAGCAGGATCGCCGTCTTCAGCTTCGTGAGCAGCGCGACGATCGCCGCGAGCATGCCGGCGAGTCCGCGCTTGGAGCGCGGCCGGCGCTCATCGGAGCGGTCCGCGGGCGGGCCGGGAGGCAGGACCTCCGGCTGATCGGACTGGGTCGGCGCCTGGACCGGCGCCGGCCACCACGCGCTGCTGGACTCCATTTGGATTGATTCTGACACCGGGCGGTTGCGTTTCCGGCTCTCTTAAGAGGTTCTTCGGGAGCGCGCCGCACGGGCCCTTGTCGCAATCGCCACGAGGATCGCGGGTATACTCGAGAGAGAACAACCCCCGGGGACGACTGGCTTCGACGTGGTCGGATCGTGGGGGTGGTTGCGAGTCGAGGTCCCGGGAGGCCTCGTAAAACACCCGGGAACCAATAAGTGCGAAGCAAGATACGCACACCTTTGACCTCGGTCTCGCTGCTTAGTCAGTAGACCGGTGGTCAGGCCCGACCTCCGCCCGCCTGCGGCCGAGAATCGGGATCAACTAGCAGGCTCACTCGGTGAGGACCGCTCCGGCCGATCCGAGGACATCCTTTACGGAGCTGGCTCCCTACAACCCCGCCGGCGAGGCGAGTAGGGAGCGAGATTCAGAGCGCCGGACACACTCGTAGACGCCATCTCTTACGCGACCGCGGACGCGGGTTCAATTCCCGCCGTCTCCACCTCTGAGAAGGGAATCGCCCTCCGTGCCAGCGGGGGGCGATTTGTTTTACGCGGGGAGCGATTTTGTCAGCCGCCGCGAGTCTCAGACCGTCGTCCTGGATCGTGGGGCGACGGTGCCTACCATGCGGCGGGCGTGAGAGACGCCCGGAATCGGACGCTGCTGCTGACCTGTCTCGTGCTTGTCGGGGCGCCGACGCTCGGCGCGTGTTCGTCGGGCGGCTCGCACGCGCCCAAGATCACGGTCTCGCCACCCGCCGTCGTGGGCCCGATCCCGTCGAGCTCCCGCGACTTTCCATTCATCGCCGACGGATTCGGTCCGGAACCGCCGGTGCCGCCCGGCTACGAGGAGAACGAGTACTTCGTCTCGGGCCGTGGACGGCTCTACGAGTACACGGGGACGGGCGTGCGCGTCGTCTCGCCGTGTCCGGCAAGTGCCGAACAGGCGGGTTGTCGGAACGTCCCGTACACGACGAGGATGCTCGTCAAGCGGCCCGTCAACCCCCGAAGGTTCAGCGGGACGATCGTGGTCGAGCCGTTCAATCCGTCCTCTGGCTACGACATCGCGAACGTCTGGGACCGCTCGTGGCCGTATTTCGTCAGCCGCGGGGACGTCTTCGTCGGGTGGACGGCGCGGTACGCCGCGATCAACGCGCTGAAGCTGTTCGAACCCGGTCGCTACAGGCCGCTGAGGTGGGGTCAGAACAGCGTCGTCGACGATGGGATCACGTTCGATATCGCGGCACAGATCGGGGCGTTGTTCAAGCTCAACGGTCGCGGCAGCCCCACGCACGGTCTCAGGGTCAGGCGCGTGTTCGAAGCGGGCTTCTCCCAGGACGGTGGATTCGCGTTCACGCAGGCGGACGTGTTCAACTCGATCGAACGACTGTCCGACGGCCGACCGGTGTACGACGGCTACGTTCCAGGAGGCACCCTCGGACCCGCCCCGAGCATCAACTTCGATCTCACCCCTGCCGGCTCGCTCCCGCCGAGCGATCGCCGAAACCGGATGCAGCCGCGCGACGTGCCGGTGATCCAGATCAACACCGAGACCGAGGAGGCGATCTTCGGCGCTGCGACCGGACCCGGCTACCGGCGCCCCGACAGCGACGCCCCGGGCGACCGGTACCGGTTGTGGGAGGTTCCCGGCGCCAGCCACATCTCCAACGATCTCGGCGCCACAACGATGACCGAGCAGCGCGACCTTGCGGAGCTGGAGGGAATTTCGCTTGCGGCTCTGCCTCCCACCGGCTGCACTCACCAGCAGTTCATCAAGGGTGCCTGGGTCGGAGTGCCCGGGACGATCTCCCCGAACACCTACCCGTTTGGCGACGTCGCCGATGCCGCGTTCGACGACCTGACGAACTGGGTGAACCACGGCACCCCGCCCCCGCACTCGGCCAGAATTGAGATGACGTCCTCGGGCAGCGTCGCCCGGGACCGGTTCGGTAACGCCCGCGGCGGCGTTCGGACGCCGTTCGTAGACGTCCCCACGGCCACATACTCACCGGCGGATTCGGTCGCGCACGACACCGACCTGGCCGGGCTGTGCGTTCTGATGGGCCACAGCACCCCGTTCGGCCAGGCGAAGCTGCAGGCGCTCTATCCCAGTCACGCTGACTACGTCGCGAGGGTCAAGCGCGAGGCCGATGCGCTTGTCCGGCAGGGGTTCTGGCTGCAGTCAGATGCCGCCCGTGTCGTGGCGCAGGCGGCGCGCGCCGAGGTCCCGTAGCCCGCCGAGGCGGTGACGCAGGCCAATGGCGCGGCTGTGAGCCGTCATCGAGAGCCGTCGGGTTGCACCCGACGACGGAGCAGCTAGCTCAGTGTGATCACCGTTTTGCCGCGCGCGCGGTGGGCCCCCGCAGGGTCGAGGGCGGCGGGGGCTTCGTCCAGAGGAATGCGCGTGATTGGCGGGGCGACGATGCGTTCGCCAACGACGGCTTGTGCCACCCGCTCGAGGAGGTCGCTCGACATCTGTAGGGCGAAGTTGACGCCGGTGATCCCGGTCGCGCGGAGCCCCTCTTCGTCAGCCACATATTGAGTCGTCACCGCGCTACCGCCCGACTTGACGAGCGGGGCGAGCGCGGCAAAGCCGGTGGCGTCGCTGACGAGGTCGAGGAGCGCATCGATGCCGTCGGGGTGTGCCTGTCGCACCGCGTCAACCAGCGCGACCTTGGTGTGATCGATCGTCTCGACAGCCCCGTAACCGCGCATGCGCTCGGCATCGTCGTCGCGAACGTTCGCGATCACATTGGCGCCGGCGTTCGCGGCGAACTGAGTGGCAAACGAACCGACACCGCCACCCGCCCCGACGATCAGCACGGTCTTGTCGGTCAGCGGCTCGAGCAAGTCCACCAACGCAGACCCGGAGCCGCCCGCCGTCGGCAACGACGCGGCCACGACATCGTCGAGTCCGGCAGGGACTCTCGCAAGGGGTGATGCCTCATGGCTGATAGCGATCCCACGATCGTTCTCGTCCACGGCGCGTTCGCTGACGCATCTGGCTTCCGCGGTCTGTACGACGAGCTGCTCGGCGAGGGGGTGACGATGATCGCGCCGCCGAACCCGTTGCGGGGGATGACCGGGGGCGACGGCGACTACCTCAAGGGCGTGATCGGCGAGATCGACGGACCGGTCCTGCTGGTCGGCCACTCGTACGGCGGCGCGGTGATCACCGCCGCCGGCACGGCGGACAACGTCGTCGGCCTCGTCTACATCTCCGGATTCGCTCCGGATGAGGGCGAGAACCTGACCGATCTGCAATCCAAGTTCCCGCCGCCCGGAATCGTCCCGTACATCGTCCCGCACCAGTTGCCGGACGGCAGCAGCGAGTTCACGCTCTCGCTCGATGGCTTCCACGAGTCGTTCTGCGCCGACATCCCGGCCGATGACGCCGCGTTCTTGGCGATCTCCCAGCGCCCAGATCACCGAGGTCGAAGGCGCCTCCCACGTCGTCTTCATCTCGCACCCCAAGAAGGTCGCGGAAGTTGTCATGACCGCCGTGCGCACCTGCGCCGCGCAGACGGCCTGACCTCTGGGAACCGGCGGGCGAGGCTGGGAAGGCATCTACGGGAACGCGACCGCGTTCGGCAGCGAGGCGACCGCGACGTCTATCGGAACAAATTGAAGGTCGGCTGAACGTCTAGGTTCGCTCGATCGTCGCGAGCCACGCCGCGGCGCCGTCCCTCATCCAGGGCTGCGCGTCTTCGTTCACCGAGGACGGGTTGATCTCGATCCGGTCGGGGACGATCGAGACGACGTTCCAGCCCGACGCGAACGCCGTTCGGAGCTCGGCCTGAGTGACGCGGCGCGGCCCCTCGGTCCCCGGGGTCGCTTCGCTGAAGCACAGCAGCTGGAGCACGCTTCCCGGCCTCGTGACGGAGCCGAGGCTCTCGACGTAGGTGCCTCGCTCGTCGTCGTCGAACGTGTGGAACAGCCCGACGTCGAGCACGCGGTCGAACGTTCGGCCGAGCCGTTCGAGCCTTAGGGCGTCGCCGACGAGGAAGGTCGCGTTGATCTGACGGTCGGCAGCCTTCTCGCGTGCCTGCTCGATCGCGGTCGGGGCGATGTCGATCCCAAGGACCTCGCAGCCCCGCGTCGCGAGCTCCAGCGCCTGCTCGCCCGTGCCGCACCCGGCGTCGAGCACGGACCCCGCGAACCCGCCGCGATCGGCGAGTCGGACGATCGCGGGCTGTGGCCGGCCGAGGTCCCAGGGCGGCGCACCCTGGCGGTACGACTCATCCCACGGACGCCCGGCGCGGCGCTCGTGGTCGCTGGCGGTCCGGCGGGCGAGAGGGTCGTCGTCCAACACGCTCGGAGCTTGGCCGCAGACGCTCGGCACGTCAAGCGCTTCGGAACTGGCGCAGGCGGGACTTACGGTCTGTAAATTCGTCTCGTCTGCGGAGACGGGAGGGTCGATGCAGCGGGAGAGGTCTATAGCGGTTGTGCCGCTGACGCTGGCGCTGGCCAGCCCGCTGCTCGTGCCGTCGGTGGCCCAAGCGAGCGGTTACGTCCGGGGCTGCACCAACTGGGTCCAAGGGCCGACGCCAAAGGACGCTCACTGCGCCGGCCAGTGGTTCCAGGCCGGCCCGGGTGCCGACGGATACGGGGGCACGCTGATGTGGGCGATCTCCCCGTGCGCGAGCGCGCGGCGGGCGCGCTGTACGAGGGTCGTGAGCCGCGGCGGCACGCAGCTCGGTGTGTACATCGACGACACGATGCCGTGTCCGGCGAGTCTGGCCGGCACCCCGGCCACCTGGTACAACGCCAACTGGGAGGGCTGGTTCGGGGTGCCGTGCGTCCAGTACTGGGTCAACGACGAGCGGCAGAACAACCCGAACCACGGGCTGATCTACGCGGCGATTGGCTACTGCGGCTGCATCGACGGCTCGACCGACACCAAGTTCTCCGGTGCCGACGCGACGCTGGTCGAGTGGTACCCGTTCTCGCAGTCCTCGTTCGACGGGTTCCCGCCACCCGACGAGCAGGGCTACATCCTCCAGTACGCGTACAACAGCCCGAGGCCCCGAATGGGTGACATCCTGTGGGCGTGGGGACAGGCTCACGTCCAAGGGGTGCTCGCGTACTACTAGGCCGCGTTTGCGCAGATCGGTCGCTACGCCTGATCGCGGGCGCGGCGGCGGCGGTCCTCGTCGCGTCGGCAGCGATCGCCGCCGGGGCCGCTGCCGCTCCCGGCTTTCACTACGCGGTCCCGGTGCAGCAGAGCTCGCCGTGGCCGACGATGCGCCGTGACCTGCGCAACACCGCCTCGAGCCCGATCGTCGGCCGCTACCAGGGCGGCCGTCCGTGGGCATTCAAGACCGGGAAGGGGATCTTCTCGACGCCGGTGATCGGCGGGAACGGGACCGCCTACTTCGGCTCCGCCGACACCTACTTCTACGCGGTCAACGGCGCCGGCAAGCAGGTGTGGCGGTTCAAGACGGGCAACCTGATCGACTCGGCCGGCTTCGTCGGTGCCTGGAGCCCGCGGCTGCGCACGAACCCGGTGGCCGTCCCGTCCGGCGACACGCACCTCTATCTGATCCGCAGCGACGCGCGTCAGATGCCGAGGGCCAAGCGGATCATCTGGACGTACACGCCGCCGAACGGCAAGTCGCCGCTCGGCGAGACGCAGCTCGTCAACTGGTGGGAGGGGAACGCCGAACCGGGGCCCGACGGCACGATCTACGCCGGCAGCACCGGCGACGCCGCCTACGCCCTCACCCCAGGCGGGAAGCTCAAGTGGGTCTACCGGTCGATCGGCCCGTTCTGGACCGACCCGGCGATCGAGCCCAACGGCACCACCTACTGGGGCTCGCTCGATCTCCAGGTACACGCGCTGAACGCGGCCGGCAAGGACCTCTGGCGGTTCCCGACCGGGGGCTTCGTGACCTCGTCACCGGCGCTCGACAACGAGGGCACGCTGTACGTGGGCTCGTTCGACTCGAACCTCTACGCGCTCGACGCCGCCACCGGGCTGGCGAAGTGGAAGTTCACCACCGGCGACCATATCTACGGCTCGCCGGCGCTCGACGAGGACGCACAGGGACACGTACGTGCCATCTACATCGGCTCGACCGATGGGCGGATGTACGCCGTCAGCCCGACCGGGAAGGAGCTCTGGGCCTACGACACCGGCGACGTGATCCGGTCCTCGCCGGTGATCGGGCTCGCCCCCGACGGCGTTCACCGGATCGTCTACTTCGGCGCCGGCAACGGCGTCCTGTACGCGCTGAATGCCACCGACGGCAGCCGCCGGTGGTCGTATGACACGACCCGGCCCGACCCGATCCTGCGCGATCGCAACGACCTCAACAGCTCGCCGGCGCTGACCCGGACGGGCGTCGTGATCGGCGGCGAGGACGGCTACCTCAAGTACGTCCCCTACGACTACTGCCTGCACCGTCGCGATCCCCGCTGCAGCACCAGCCCGGGAGACGCGTTCCCGCCGGTCCTGAACCGGGTTTACGCGGTCACCTCCGGCGGCAACACGCAGCTGGGCGGAGGCGCACAGCCGGTGGGGCCGGCGTCGGTGATGCCGCTGCGCCTGGTCGTGCGCTCGAACGGCGAAACCCTCGACGCCTCGATGCAGCCGCTCCCCGACGCGGCATCGCTGGTCCAGACGAGCCCGCAGTTCCCGTTCACCGCGCAGCTGTCCGGCGACGGCCACTACATGTTCGTCGTGCCCGACGGCTTCCTGACGCCGGGGCGCGACTACACGATCAAGCTGGCGGGCCATTACACCGCGAACGGGCTCTCGGTCGGTGACATCCGGCTCGGGGGCACCAGCGTCGGCAGCTTCGGCAGCGGCGTGAGCTACCACGTCGCGCCGCCCGCGGGACCGCTCCCACTCCACAACCGCCCCGGCCGCGTGGCCGCGTTCCGGCTGACGCGGCTCGCTTTCCCGCTGCCCGCGCTGTTGACGAGCGTCAACCAGATCGGCTTCGACCAGTACAACCTGATCGTCGGCGCGCTCACGATCAAGCCCACGGGCGCGGGCTCCGGCTCGATCCTGCTGTGGGCTGTCGGCGCTCGGCCCGGTCCGAACGGTGCTCAGCAGGTCGACCCGCACACGACGCTGACGTTCCCGCTCGCGGGCGGCTACCAGCACGACTCGCTGCTCCTGCAATCACAGAACACGACGCTGACGTTCAGCTTCGGCCCGGTCCCGGCGCAGCGGCTGGTGGTCCGCGCCCAGCTCTCGCGGTCGCTCGTCGCTCGCCCCGGCGCCGACATCTATGCCGAGGTCAGCTGTCCCGACGTGCCCTTCTACGGGCCGCTGCTGCCGACGCTGCGGCTCTGCAACAACCAGGACAAGCTGATCTCCAACGGGACGTTCGTCACGAGCGCTTATGGCTCGAGGGGCACGGCCAACCAGCGTCCGCGCGGCCTCGGCGTCGCCGGCGTGACGCTCAGGCGGCCGACCGCCGTGGCGGCGGGAAGCGCGGTCGCGACGCTCACGCTCGCCCGCGGCGCCCATTACCCCGCCGCGAATCACCTCGTCTCGGTCGTCCTCACCGACGCCACCACGGGCGCGCCGGTCGGGCTCAACTACTCCGCGAACGTCAAGAACGTCGCCGACGGCCACGGCGACATCGAGCGCGCCGAGCTGACGATCCCCGCCGGGACGTCGCTCCCGGCGAAGGTTCGCGCCTACGTCGTCGCCGACGTCTTCCCGCTGGGCCAGTACGGGCTGTAACCGCTAGGCCCGGTCGTCGCGGCGGCCGTAGTGTCAGATTTGTTACTCATCGTCCGCGACGGTTTGTAATCACACTTGCGAGCCGTATTATCTGCGCGGGCTCGGGCCGGATGGCGAGCTGGGGACCGGTAGGCACAAACTCTTTGGGGGCGCACGATGGTGGGGTTCTGCGCGGGTACAGGTCGCCGAGTCGGCCTCGTTCTTCTGCTGGTGTTCGTGGCGGCCGGCGTGTTCGTCGCGACGTCCGACGCCGGTGCGACGCCGTCGCGGCATCGTGCAGCCGAGAGGCGCGCGCCGTCGGTACGACGGCGGCCGAAGGCCTCCGCCCGCCGCTGGCGTCGAGCTGCGCACCATGGTCGGCGGGCGTCCCGCTCCCGGAGCCGGGCCCGCGCCCGCGCGGCGACGGCGGCTCCGGCCGGCACCGTCGCCGTCGTTCCCCAGGGCCAGACGTTCGGGAGCGCGAGCCTGGCCGTCAATCCGACCGCGGTCGAGGACAACGTGAACACGTACACGGGCGCGCTCGAGACGAGCCATACCGACATTCGGGTGGCCGGGATCGGCGTCCCGTTCGCGCTGACCCGTCAGTACAACTCACGAGACGTGTCCGTCAAGGGGACGTTCGGGTGGGGCTGGTCGTCGATCCTCGATCTCGGAGTTCAGTTCTCACAAACGGGGACCCGCGCGATCGTCTCCGGGGTCGACGGGCAGCAGGCGGGCTTCACCTACCAGACGTCGAGCAAGTCCTGGCTCCGCGACCCGGGCGTACGCGCGAGCCTCACGTGCAGTGGACCGGCGACGAATGGAAAGGCGCCGAGCTCCTGCACCGTCACCAGCTTCTCGGACGGCAGCAACTGGACGCTGAGCAACGGTTTCGTGACCGGCGACCGCGCCGCCGACGGGCAGGGACTGACGTTCGGGTACGACGGCAGCCATCAGATCAACACGATCACGGTCGACACGAGCGCCTCCACGCCGTTCGTGATCCGCCTGACCCGTAACTCCAACGGCCGGGTGACAAAGCTCGCGACGCCGACCCGCTCGGTGTCCTACGCATACGACTCCGCCGGCGACCTCTCGTCGGTCACCGATCCAGCCGGCACCAGCTGGCGGATGACCTATCAGAGCGGGCACCTGCTGACGGCGGTCGGCGCCTACGCCTCTGCGAGCGCGTCCTCGGGAACCACGACCCTCACCGCGACGTACAACAGCTCGACGGGCCGCGTCGCCTCGTCGACGGAATCCGACGGGCCGCAGCTGCACAACGCGGTGTTCACGTGGACCCCGGGATCCGCCGCCGGCTCTGGGACCGCCGGTCGCGAGGAGCTCGCCGATGTCGCCGGCACCGTCAAGCGGGTGACCTACACGGACAGCTACCAGGGTGGCGCGATCGCCAAGCGGATCGACCCGCTTGGCCACCATGCCACGGTGGACACCTGGAACTCCGACCTCGACCTCGTGTCGGTCGTCAACCCGCTCGGCTCGACCGAGACGATGACCTACGACGCGTTCGGCGACGAGCTGTCTGACTCGCAAACGCTCGATTCCTCCGGCGACACCTCGAAGGCGACGTACAGCTACGACGGCCGCCACCGCCTGATCTCGGCGACGAAGGCGGTCACGAGCTCGCTGAGCGATACGACCTCTTACAGCTACAACTCGGCGAACGAACTTGCCTCCAGCTCGAGCTCGGGCGCTGGCACGACGACGTACACCTACACCGGCCGCGGACTGCTCGCCACGAAGAAGGATCCCGCGGGGAACGTCACGACCTACACGTACGACGCCGCCGGCAACCTCGCGAACGAGATCGTGAAGGCGTCGTCGGGCGCCACGCCCGAGGGCAACGGGCCCCTCTACCGCTACGACGAGGCCGGCGACCAGGTGCTGTCGGTGCCGGCGGTGGGGAACACGGGTGGGGGCAACTACGTCACGGCCGACGCGACCACCACGACCTACTCGCCCGACGGTCAGGAGACGAGCGTCACTTCTCCCGGCGGCGCGACCGCCACCACGGCGTATGCCCCCGACGGCCAGGTGAGCGCGTCGACGGACCCGGCTCAGAACAAGACGACCTACGCGTGGTCATCG
This sequence comes from uncultured Solirubrobacterales bacterium, assembly GCA_963788565.1. Lineage (GTDB taxonomy): Bacteria > Actinomycetota > Thermoleophilia > Solirubrobacterales > Solirubrobacteraceae > Palsa-465. The sequence continues at coordinate 72,277 of CAWBHJ010000014.1, forward strand.
CTGAAGCTTCCCGGAGGGGCCAACGGCGCGCAGAAGACGACGACCGGGCCGGCGGGCACGACGATCGACGTGTACGACCCGAGCGGGAACGTCCTCTCGAGCACGCCGCCTCAACCCAGCAAGACGGTCTCCGGCAAGCCGTCGGGAGTGGTGACCGACACCTACAACGCCGACGAGCAGCTCGCGTCGCGCACGAACGGGCAGGGGATCGGCACCAGCTACCAGCTCGACGCGGTCGGTGACGTCGTCTCGAGCTCGAGCCGCGGGGTCGTCACGACCGCGACGTACAACCTCGTCGGCTGGGCGACCGGGACGTCGACCACGACCCGCAGCTACGACCCGAACCAGGACTCTGCCGGCGGAACCTCGACCCCGGACACGACCACGACCAAGACGACCTACGACCTGGCGGGCGACGTCGTCTCCAAGCAGGACGCCGCAGGCGGCACGACCAAGTACGCGTATGTCGCCGGTCACCACGTCGGTTCGGTCACCGACCACTACGGCACGACGAAGTACAACTACGACGCGATGGGTGACAAGACCTCGGTCACGTCTCCCAGCGGCGGCGTTACGAGCTACACGTACGACGCGCTCGGTCGCGAGACCGCGCAGACGATCGGCGCGCAGACGTGGACGATCGCCTACGACGCCGACGGCAACCCGATCCAGACGGGCGATCCCGACGGCCGCACGGCGAAGTACACGTACGACGCCTCGAACCGCAAGACGAGCGTGACCTATTCGTGGGCGTCGGGCCACTCGGGACCGCAGGCTCCGCCGGTCCACTGGACCTACGACAAGTTCGGCGAGCGGACGCTGATGACCGACGGCCAGGGCAAGCACCAGTACAGCTACGACAACCAGGGCCGCCTGGTGAGGCAGGAGACGGATCCGACGACCGGCGCCGCGGCCGTGTTCACCTACAACTACTCGACGCCCAACCAGCTGCTCGAAACGTACCCGGACGGCGCCGCGATCACCTACAAGACCGACGACGGTGGCAACCTGCTGAGCCTTTCGGTGCCCGCCCAGAAAGACGGCTCGCCCGCGTTCAAGACCGGGTCGACGCTGCCGAACACGCTCGTGACCCAGGGGTCATCCTCGGCCGCGACGTCGGGCTCGAGCGCCGGCAAGTCCACGACCATGCAGCCATCGGGAACCCTGTATCCAGACAACGAGTTCGGCTACATGTTCACGACTCCGTCGCAGAGCTCGATCACCACTCAGCCGACGTTCGCCACGGGCGACGCGTTCTACTCGGCGAGCATGGTCAACAACGCGGACTCGTCGAATCCCGACAACCCGCAGGCCGCGTATGAGGGGCAGTCGGATGCCAACGGGAACCTGCTCGAGGAGCTCTGGCAGCCGCTGCCGTCGGCCGCCAGCGGCGGGACCGACACCAGCTCGGCGGCGACCTACTACGGCTACAACGGCGGGGCGGTCGACGCTCCCGTGTCCGAGCCGGCCGGCAACGGTACCGCGGGAGTCCGCCTGACCTCCTACAACTTCGGTTATTCCGACTCCGTCCAGGGCCAATCCGGAGCGGGTGGAACCTACGCGTACAACGCGGCCGGCGAGCCCACTTCGATCACCGCTCAGAACGGCCCACAGGAGTGGACCCTCCGTGTCCTGGACGCTCGGGTACGCCAGCAACGGCGAGATCAACAGCGTCTCCAGCACGGCGACCACGGACACCGGCCAGGCGCCACAGTACGGCTACGACCGCGCCGGCAACCTGACCGAGAGCTACCTCGCGCCGCCCCACGCAAGCCTCGTCTCGTCGGGCACCGACTGGACCTTCAAGTACGACAACGCGGGTCAGCTCGCCACGGCGAGCGCGGACGGGAACCAGATCACCTACTCCTACGACGGCGACGGCAACCTCGTCAGCGAGAACGAGGTGGAGGGCGGCGTCCTCAACCTCGCCAGCTACAACCTGACGTGGGACCCCCGCACCGAAAAGCCGCAGCTGGCCGAGGTCGACGAGCCCAGCGAGTCCGGCGGCCAGCACCAGCGGTACTTCTGGGGGAACGGCCTGGTTGGGGTGGAGTCGAGCGCGGCCGGCGCCGGCGGCGAGAACTTCGTCGTCCACAACAACCAGAACGGCACGCCGACGATGATCAGCAACACCGCCGGCCAGAGCGTCGGCACGATCTTCGACGACCCCTACGGCAACTACCTCAACGGCACGACCGAGCTCGTCCGGGGCGACGGCTCCGGCCAGCCCGAGCTGATCGGCTTCGACGGCTCGTACAGCGATCCGCTGACGACGCTCGATCTGATGGGCTCTCGCTGGTACAACCCGGCCCTGGGGATGTTCATGAGCCGGCCGAGCGCCACGGCGCCGGACACGGGCAGCTCCTCGATGACCTCGGGCGCGAACTCAACGGTCTCGCAGGGTATGTCGGCCTCGCCCGGCACCGCTTCATCGTTGCCGGTCGCTCCGGCGGCCACCAGCTACGTGTTCGCCGCCGACGATCCGACCGCCGAAGCGCAGCCAACGGGGAACACGCTCGCCCCAGCGGGTACGGCGACGCAGTTCGCGGGAACCTCGGGGTCTGAGTCGATCGTTTCGAAGGCGTCGGTGGTCAAGCCGTTCATCAGCGGTCCGCTGGCGGCGCTGTTCGTGATTTCGCCGTTGAAGCTCGCGTTCAAGGGCCTGTCGGGCGAGCTGAGCCAGTCTCCCAACGCCGCGGTGCAGGCGGCGGCCGGCACCGAGGGTGCGTTGGCGGGGAGCACGGCTCCCGAGGCAGCGGCGCTCGAGGCCCAGGCGGGCAACGACGCCTCTGATCTCGCGACCGCGGGCAAGGACGCGGCGAGGGCCGCCTCGAAGACCGGCTGGATCGCCGGTGCGCTCGGAAAGGTGATCACCGTCGGGGCGATCTCGTACACGACATATGAGACCGAGCAGACCTGTGCGACCTCCGGGGGTCTTCAGTGCGCGGGGGCGATCCTCGGCGAGGTGATCAGCTACGGCGCGTTGGCGGCATGCGAGGCGGCCACCGACGGCGTCGCGACGATCGGCTGCGGAATCCTGCAGAACGCGCTGGCGAACATCGTGCCGCTGATCGTCACCGGCAACGGGCAGGCGTTGCTCGACTCCGTCATGTTCAACAGCGGATTCAGCCTGAACGACGGCGAGACGCTGGCGGGCCAGCTGATCCTCGCTTCGGCATTGGGGCCGTGGGGCGCGGCCGCGCTGCTCGGGGAGGTGACATACGCCAACTGGTCGTCGATCCAGAGCGGGCTCGTGACCGCGGGTGACCAGCTCCTGTCCGGCCTGGAGACGGCGGGCGAGCTGTACCTGATGCCGTACGAACTGGCCGGAGGGTACGTCGTCAGCGGGATCTCGACGGCGGGCGAGGAGATCGCGAGCGGGCTGTCGGGCCTCGCTTCGGAGCTCAGCAGCCTGAACTTCTCGGCCCTCGCGAGCGAGATCGCGAACCTCGGGAGCCAGGCGGCGTCGGTCGCCGACAGCGTCGGCTCGGCGCTGTGCGACTTCGCTCAGGACTTCTCGTGCTTCTTCTCGTCGGTGTTCGCCCTGAAGGCTCAGGAGCGGGCGGCGCGGTTGGCGGCGAGCGAGGCGCGAGTTCCGTCTGGCGCAGGCGGCTCCAGAGGGCCGCGGGCGGCCCACGCGCCGTTGCACCTGAAGCCGCTCAATCTCAGTCGAGCGCAGCGAGCGATCGTGAGGCGGGCGGTGCCACCGCAGGCGCTCCCGCGCGCCGGGCTGCCGGTACTGTCGCAATAGAGCCTCTAGACCGCGTGGATCTCCACGCCGCTCCCGGCGGCGGGCCCTAACAGGAGCTCGAGCAGTCGCTCTGCCTCGCCACGTACGGCCCGGGCGTCGGCGCGTCCCAACGGCCCGAACGGTTGCACGTGGAGGGTCTCGCGCTCCATCCGCCAGGTTCCGGCGACAAAGCCGTCGACGAGGAACGTCCGCATCAGACGGTCTCCGAACACCGCCTGGCGGTATCCGGCGGGGACGATCCGCGTCCGGTCGGCGTGGGCCAGGATCGCGTTGTCGAACGGGGCGAGGAATCGTGGCGGCGCGGGCGTCTCGGGACCGGGGAGCGGCCCGTCGGGTATGTCGTGAAGCTCGCGGCCTCGCTCGTCCCGGAAGCTCCGGAGCCGGCCACGGAGGCTGCCTAGGACCCGTTCGATCCCGCGCAGTCCCGACCACGCCTGGATGTCCTGCACGGTCGCGGGCCCGAACGCCGTGAGGTAGCGCAGCACCAGCTGCTCGAGCGAGTGACCGTCGTCGACGTCGCGCTCCAGCCACGCGGCGGCAGTCAGCCACCGCGCCTGGCCGCTGCCCCGCCAGAGGCCCCGTGGTGGTACCTGAACCACCGGCTCCAGATAGCTGACGGCGTATGCGAGCGCCTGTGGATCGACGTCGGGCCAGCGTTGTCCCAGCAACGGACCGAGCTCGGCGCGGCTGTGCGGCCGCTCGGACAGCAGCCGCCGCGCGGCGCCGAGCAGCGCGGCCACGTCGACGCCCTCGATCGACTTGCTGAACGGGCTCGCGTCGAAGCCGCGCTGCAGCACCGGGGTCATCAGCGGCCGCAGCCGCTGCCAGTCGCCCGCGGTCACGAGGTGAAGCGTCGCGCGCATCAGCGGCCCGCGGACCGCGCGACGTTCCGCGATCAGCTTCGAGAGCTCATCCGGCGAGAAGCGCTCGAGCCGCGACCACAGCCCGAGATACGGGGCCTGAGGCTCCTGCGCCTGCATCCCGACCAGACGCTCGAGCGCGGTGGCCACCGGAAGCGCGCGACGCTCGAGCAGCATCTGGCGTTCGAGCAGCGACGCGGTTCAGGGCACGGACACGGAGCGTGCTCGTCGATCGTGCCGCCGCCATGCGCCGAGCTTACGGCCGGGGGATCCAGGTACCGTCGCACCGAATGCTCGTGGCGGTCACAGATCACGCGGCGGAGCGGTTCCGTCAGCGGGTACGGGGGACGCTTGACGAGAAGCTCGAGATCGCCTCGCGCGTCGCGCGGGCCCATGCCGCCGGGCGGATCGAACAGGGGTCCGCCGGGACCGTGCTCGTCCGCGACCTCGACCGCCGGGACCTCGTCTACGTATGCCGGCCCGACGGCGGCGAGCTGGTCGTGATCACGTTGTGGGAGGAGGGGGAGGACGCCGCGGTGCCGAAGCGATTCACGAACGCCCTGCGCCGCGACGACCACCGCGTCGGCTAGGGCGCTTGCGCGTGTGGTGCGCGACCGGCGCGAGCCGGCAGGATTCCGGCCCGTTCACACACGCGGGCGGCGGCGTCGCGGTCCCGAGAATCAGCCGCGACGGGTACACCGAGTCGTGGAAGATCAGGTTGCGCCCGGCCACGTCGAGCGGTTCGTGAGTTGGCGCGTCCGAGGAGCTGAGCCACAGTCGCAGCCGGTGGCCGGGAGCAAGCGTGTAGGCCGTGTCCCAGATGTCCATCCGGTACTCGGTGGTCTGGCCGGTCACGACCGGCGTGTCGCGGTCGTCCGGAAGGTACGGATCACCGGGCGGCGAGCGCTTGGGGTCGACGTAGCGGAAGCTCGCGCGCAGCCACCCCTGAGTGATCAGCGAGGCGCTGCCGTCGGGCGCGACGTCCTCGAGGCGCGCTACCCACGCCATGTCACTGCCCTCGGTGACGGCCCAGAAACGGAACTCGGATGGCCCCGCCAGGTGCAGCGCCTCGGCCAGGGCCGGAGTCGTGTACGTGAGCCCCTGCGGCTCATCGAGCCGCTGGTCGAGCGGGGCGTAGGGGAGGAAGCCGTCGGGTCCGTCCTTGCCCATCGGGACCGATGCGCCGGCGGCGGGGTCATAGACGTACGAGTCCTGGTACGCGGCGGCGCCGGCGGGAACGCCCGTCGCGAGCGTGCCGTCGTTGGGTGACAGCGACGCCGAGCCGCTCTTCCCCGCGGACAGGTACAGATTGGTGCGGTGCGTGTCGGCCGCGTGCCACGAGGGCACCGCGTGCCAGCTCCCGTTGCCGAGATCCAGGTAGCGGACTCGCGGCTTGGCGGCGATCCCGTTGCGGATCCCTTTGACCCATCGGTTCAGCCACGCGACGTCCTCGCCCGGCGGCGGGGTATCGCTGAGCGCGGAGACGTTGTCGAGCTGATTCTGGGTCGATCCGCCGTACGGCGCGCCGAGCTCGCCGGCCTGGTCGGTGCCGTGGTGCGTGCTGGCGTTGATCACGAGCAGGCTCGGAGTGCGCAGTGAGTCGATCAGCCGCACGTCCCCGCGGCTGTACATGTCCTCCCAGCCGGTGAAGACGTAGACCGGCGCCTTGATCCGGCTGACCTTCGCAAGCACCGACCGTTCGTAGTAGACGGGGCCGTCGTAGGGGATCAGCCTCGTCTCGATCGCGAACTGCTGCTGCGCGCGGTCTAGGACCTGCGGCTGGTAGCCGATCCCGATCGACTGCGCCGCGGTCTGGCCGGCGAACCACTGGTCGACGAACCCCTGGTCGTAGAGCCCGTTCTGCCAGACGACGTCCCGGTAGGGATCGGTGGGCGGATGCCCCACGACGACCGCGTCGAGGTGCTTGGGCTCGAGCTCGGCGCCGAGCAGTGCCGTGATCGCCGAGTACGAATAGCCGTACAGCGCCACGTGCCCGTTGCTCCACGGCTGCTTGGCGATCCATTCGACGACGTCGCGGACGTCCTCCTGCTCGCGCAGGCACAGCAGGCAGAGCGCGCCGCCACTCATCCCCGAGCCACGGACGTCGGTGTTGATTCGCGCGTAGCCCTGGGGAACGTAGTCGGTCGAGGTCGAGCGGCCGTACGGCTCCATGTCGACGACCGCCGGGTACCGAGCCTTGCCGTCCCCGGGCAGATACACGTCGCCGACCAGGTTGACCCCGTCGCTCGCCGGGATCGTGACGTTCGACTTCTTCGTCATCGCCGCGGCAGCGCCCGCCGGCGAAACGCAGGCAAGCGCGCCGAGCAGGCAAAGTCCGACGAGCAGACAGCGACGCACGGCATACGAAACGGCTGCGCGGCCGAGAACTTGCGGTCGGCGGCGCTGCCATCGGCCGTGCTGGCTACCATCGGCCGCCATGTCGAGTCCCGGTCTGCGTCGGGGACTCGTCGCCGTGGCGGGCCTGCTGCTTGCGATCGGGATAGCAGCAGTGGTTCTGGCGCTGACCGCTTCCGATAGCCCCCAGCACCGCCGGCCCGCGGTCCAGGTGACGCGCCCCGTGACGACGCCCCCACCGCCACGTCCGAAGCCGCATCCGCGGCCGCGGCCGACCGACGATGCGTGGCCGCTCTACGGCTACAACCTCGCCCGCACCCGGGCGTTCCCGAACGGGCGCAAGCTCGACCCGCCGCTGCACGTCGGCTGGAAGTTCAATGACGGGGCGCTGCTCGAGTTCCCGCCGGTGATCTTCGACAACACGCTGTACTTCGAGGATGCGAACGGGTGGGCGCGGGCGGTCAGCACGATGAACGGCCAGGTGCTGTGGAAGCGGAGGGTGGGCACGGTCGCGGCCGCCTCGCCGGCGCTCGACATCCGCCACAAGCTCGTGTTCTTCACGCTCCTGTCGACGAGCCCGGGCGCCACCGCGCCCGGCAACGGAGCCGTCGTGGCGCTGTCGATGAAGACCGGGAAGGTCGCGTGGTCACACGCGCTGCCGCCGGGCAGCGAATCCTCGCCGCTGGTCCACGGCCTCAGCGTATTCCTCGGCGACCAGGGCGGGACCATGTACTCGTTCAGGACCTACGACGGCCATCTCAACTGGACGTTCGGCGCGGCCGGCGCGGTCAAGGGCGGAGTCGCGTTCGCGCACGACACGATCTACTTCGGCGACTACGGGGGACAGGTTCACGCCGTCGGCGCGAAGAACGGCCGCGGCGTCTGGACCTCGTCCGCGGGCGACAACGTCTACTCGACCCCGGCGGTCGCGTTCGGCCGGGTGTACATCGGCAGCACCAGCGGCGCGGTCTATGCCTTCTGGGCCAACTCCGGGGCGCAGTCGTGGAGCGCGTCGACGGGCGCGTACGTCTACTCGTCGCCGGCGGTGGCCGACGTCCCCGGCGTCGGGCCGACTGTGTACATCGGCTCCTACGACGGCAACCTGTACGCCTACAACGCGCTCAGCGGAGGCGGCCGGTGGAGCCACGCTGCCGGCGGGCGGATCGACGGCTCGGCGACCGTGCTCGGCAACGTCGTCTACTACTCGAGCCTCGGCTCGAACACGACCGAGGGCCTCGACCTCCGGACCGGCCGCAAGGTGTTCTCGTTCCCGGACGGGGAGTTCAGCCCGGTGATCACCGACGGCAAGGCCGTTTTCCTGATCGGCTACTCGACGATCTACCAGATGCTCCCGAAGCGCTGAGAGATGCTCCCGAAGCGCTGAGGCGAAGCTAGGCGGCCGGGCACGGACCCAGCGGGGCGCCGCGAATGGTCCACTATCCGAGGTACTCCACGAAATGCGTCATCGGCAGGCGCTCTGGGGGCTCCTTCCCCTGGCGTGGCCAGCCGAGATGGATCAGCGCGACGAACCGCTCGCCGGGCGGGATCGCGACCGCTTCAAGGCCCTCGGGCGTCCGCAGCACGCCGGGCGTGCGCCAGTAGCCCACGAGCCCGTGGCCGTGCGCTCCGAGCAACACTGCGTAGACCGCGCAGGCGGCGGCGCACAGGTCCTCCTCGTCCTGGACCGGGTCGTCGGACCGGAGCACGCTGGCCGCCACGAGCGTCGGGGCGCGCTCGAGCTTCGAGGCGCCCTCAGGGCCGGCCGCCCGCTTCAGCGCGGCGAGCGCCTCCGGGCCGAGGACGCGAAACCGCCAGGGGTTGGTGAGGTGGTGGTTCGGCGCCCAGCGCGCAAGCTCGAACAGCTCGTTCAGCACCTCGCGCGGCACCGGCTCGGGGGCAAATGCCTTGTGGGTGCGCCGGGTCCGGATTGCCTCCTCGACGTCCATGTCGCATCAAAGGTAGTGGGCGCGCCGGTTTGGATACGGTCCGGCAATGGAGCGACGCCGGTTCGGGCGCACGGAATGGGAGGTGCCGGTCGTCGGGCTCGGAACCTGGGGGACGTTCGACCTCCGGCCCGAATCGCAATCGGTGGCCGACGCCGTCGTCGACGCCGCGCTCGACGGCGGCACGCGTCTGTTCGACTCCTCGCCGATGTACGGCCGCTCCGAGCGGGTGCTGGGCCGGGCCCTGGCCGACCGGCGCGCGGAAGCGTTCGTCGCGACCAAGGTCTGGGCCCGCTCGGGCTCCGAGGCGAGGGCTCAGTTCCAGGCGCAGCTCGAGTTCTACGGCGGCCGCGTCGACCTCGAGCAGGTCCATAACCTCGTTGCGTGGCAAGAGCGCCTGGACTGGCTGGAAGAGGAGCGTGACGCCGGGCGGATCCGGTTCCTCGGCGCGACCCACTACTCGGCAAGCGCGTTCGGCGAGCTCGAGGAGGTGATGCGCACCGGACGGATCGACGCGATCCAGGTGCCGTACAACCCACTCGAGCGCGAGGCGGAACGGAGGATCCTGCCGCTCGCCGCCGAGCTCGACCTCGGCGTGATCGCGATGCGGCCGTTCGGCGAGGGCTCGCTGCTCGGGCGGTGGGACGCCGAGTCGCTGCTGAAGTGGACGCTCGCGGACGAGCGGGTCCACGTCGCGATTCCGGCCACGTCCGACCCGGCTCACGCCCGGGCGAACGCCCGGGCCGGCGAACCACCATGGCCATCCGCCGACGAGCGCATGGCCGTCTCCGGATAGGATCGCGCCGTGGTCGTAGCGATCGCTGGAGCCCACGGCCAGATCGCGATGACGCTGACGCGGCTGCTGGTGGCCGGCGGCGACGAGGTGATTGGCCTGATCCGCAACCCGGACCATGCGGACGACGTTTCCGCGGCGGGGGCATCGCCGGTCATCTGCGATCTCGAGCAGGCCGGGACCGAGCAGATCGCCGGCGCGATCGCGGGCGCGGGCGCCGTGGTGTTCGCCGCGGGCGCAGGGCCCGGAAGCGGCGCGGTACGCAAGCTGACGATGGATCGTGATGGCGCGATCAAGCTGCTCGAGGCCGCGACCGAGGCCGGCGCCGATCGCTACGTGATCGTCAGCTCGATCGGTGCCGAGGCTCCTCCCGATGGCGACGACGTGTTCAGCGTCTACCTGCGGGCGAAGGCGGAGGCCGACGATGCGGTGAGGCAGAGCGACCGCGACTGGACGATCATCCGGCCCGGCGGCCTCACCAACGATCCGGGCACAGGCCGCGCGCGGATCGACGCGGAGCCATTCCGCGGGAGGGTCGCGCGTGACGACGTCGCGGACGTACTCGCGCGCGTGCTGCACGACCCGCGAGCGTCGAGCAGGATCCTCTACGTGAACGGCGGCGAGGTCCCGATCGAGCAGGCGCTCGACCGGGTCCTCGGGCCGCCCGCGGCCGGCTAGGCGCCGCCCGCGATCAGCTGCTCTTGCGGGTGCTGCGGCTTCCGCTCGCGCGCGTGCGGCTGCCGCCCGACTTCGAGCCGCCCGACTTCGAGCCGGTCGACTTCGAGCCGGTCGACTTCGAGCCGGCGGACTTCGCGCCGCTCGAGCGCGACGTGGTCGCGCCACTCGCCCGCGTGCTGCTGCTCCGGCCGGTCGCCCGGCGAGCCGCGCTGGTCGCGCTCGTCTGCGCGCTCTTGGCGGCCTTCTGCGCCGCTTCGAAGTCGCGCTTCAGCGCGGTCGTGAACTTGCCGGTGTCCCGGCGCGCGTCGGACAGGAACTTGCCGAGTCCCTTGTGCAGCGCTTTTGTCGAGGCTGTGGCGTTGCGACCCGCCTGCTCCTGCAGGTCCTTGAGCGCCTTCTGGGCGGATTCGAGCGATGAATTCAGCCGCTTGAGCGCGGCCGGTTCCTTAAACGTGGAGCTGGTCCGTGAAGAGGACCGAGCTGACTTTCGAGCTTGCGGCATGCGATCTCCCTCAGACCGTGAAGTGAAGTTGGCGCCAGCCTAACCGAGCGCGCGCCTTCGCGCGAAGCGGGCTCCACGCCGAAGGAGGCCGTGGCCCCGAAAGAGGCCGCTCGCGACCGGGGCGGCCCGTGGCCCCCGTCCGCTGTCGGTCAGAACTGTCCTCGTACCGAACCGCAGGAGGGAGGAGTCGAAGGCACCGGGTTCGGTCCGAGGCTTGGTCCTGATGGACACCGGCCGAGACAGGTCACCACGAGCGCCCCGATCGCGAGCGATTGAGAACGTCTCCGTTCACCTCTTCTTTCGGCCCACCTTTTGCCTCGCGAGGAAGGATCGGCGATCGCGCGCCGGAGGGCTTCGGCCGAATGTCGAGGATTCGGCCGCTCCACACCTGCCCTTCGTACAGACGGCCGCTACGGCTCCTCGATCTCCGCGAGCGCGACCACCAGCACGGCGTCCCAGTAGCGGGCGCCATGCTCCGCGCTGGAGTGCGCCGGGTCGCCGATCACCCCGTTCTCGCTGACCGACCGGACGCCGTTGGCGAACAGCGACGCGATCGCAGCCTGCGGATCGCCGGTGTAACCCGGCGCGGCGCGCTCCATATGGACGAGCTCGGGGTGGATTGCGGTGAGCATCGAGGTCTCCCACTCACCGGCGTGCAGCCCTCCTTCGCCGAGCGGCACTGCGTGCTCGTCGACGCCCACCTGCGCGATCGCGAGCAGCGCCCCGAGGTCGGTGAGCGCCCGCACCTCGATCCCCGGATCCGGCCCGAGCCGGCGGACCGCCTCGGCGAGCGGCGCGAAGTTCCCTCCGTGTGTCGGCAGCAGCACGACGAGTCGGAACCCTCCCCGCGCGAGCGAGCGGACAAGGTCGGCGACCAGAAGGTGGAACGTCTCGTCGGAGATCGAGAGGGTGCCCGGGAACTCGAGGTGGTGCTCGGAGCAGCCGACCCTGACCGTTGGGGCGACGAACGCATCGAGCCGGTCGGCGACGAGCCACGCGAGGTGATCGCCGATCAGGGCGTCGGTCGCCAGCGGCATGTGCGGGCCGTGCTGCTCAGTGGCGCCGAACGCGATGACGACGGTGTCGCGACCCGCGTCGCGTTCGGCCTCGACCTCCGGCCAGGACATGCGATCCAGCTCGACGGCGCCCACGGACCCTCCTCACCTCGATTCGGGGTGAGAATATCTCCGGCGGAGATGGACGGCGGCCCGTCCGTACTTCGTCCTCGTTTCACAGGATCGTCACAGCCGGGCGCCTGCGACTGGTAAGAGTTCCTCCGCTTGATGCCGGGAACCGGGAACCGACGGGTCATGCGGGCGCCAAGGCGCGCGCTGTTGGTCGCTGCGCTGGCGCTGCTGAGCCTCGGCGGAGTCGCGATCGCGCAGGGGGTCACCTCCGGCGAGGTCGGGCCGAGCCTGCACCTGACCGGTAACGGTCACCTGCTGCACCCCGCCGGCCGGCTGACCTCGGTGGGCAACTTCCCGGACGGCAGCGCGCTCGTGCCCGGCGGCCGATTCCTGTGGGTCGCGGATTGTGGCCACGGCGAGGACGACGTCAAGGTCGTCAACCTGGCCAGCGGCAAGGTGATCCAGACGCTGCCGCTGCCGGGCTGCTACGGAGGAGTCGCCGTCGCGCCGAGCGGCCGGGCCGCCTACGTCGGCGGCACCCCGAAGGGGAGCTCGCCGACCGAGGGCCCGACTAAGGGCGACAAGGGCGACGTGATCCACATCTTCACCGTCGATCCCGCGACCGGCAGGGGCGTCGAGCAGAACCCGCTGCAGCTCCCTTCGACCTCGGGCGGAAGCGGGCGGATCAACTCGCTGCCACCGTCCGCGGGCGTCGGCAGCGCGCAACCGGAGGGACTCGCGGTGTCGCCCGACAGCCACTACCTGGTCGTCGCGCTGAACGCCGCCGACGACGCGGTCGTCGTCGACCTTCACTCGATGTCGCAGCGGGTCATCAGCATCGGCCAGTACCCGAACGGCGTCGCATTCGACCCCCAGGGCCGCGCGTACGTATCCAACGAGTACAGCGGCACCCTTTCGGTGATCGACCCCGCGAGCGCCAAGGTCACCCGCACGATCTCTGGCCTCGGCGGCGCCGGCGGTGACCTCGGGAGCCACCCGGAGGGACTGGTGGCCGATCCCCGCCGGCCCGCGCTCTACGTCGCCGTCACGAACCGCGATCTGGTGGCGGTGGTCAACACGAGTAGCGGTTCGGTCAGCCGCACGATCTCCGTCGCGCGGCCGCAGGGCCTCGGGACGGCGCCGACCAGCGTCGCGGTGGCGCCCGACGACGCGACGCTGTACTCGTCCGACGCCGGCGAGGACGCGATCGCGGCGATCTCGCTCGCCAAGCGCCCGGGTCCGGCGCGCGCGCACCGCGTCTACTCGCCGCCGTCGCTGGCGGCGATCCGCACGTACGGCCGGACGCACCACGCCCGGCTACTGCGCCCCGGCTCCTCCAGGGCGTGCGCGGGGCCGACGCTCCGCCAGGAGCGCCGCTACGTGCGGCGGGTGCTGACGGCGCAGCGGGGACCGGCCCGCCGCCGCGCCGCCCGGATCAGGGCCGCCCACGCCGTGCTGCCCGCGGTCGGCAGGTGCCGGAGCGGATACATCCCGAATCTCCCCGCCTACAAGTTGATCGGTCGGATCCCGACGGCGGCGTACCCGGACAGCGTGCAGACGACGGTCCGCGGCCAGCTGGTCTGGATCGCCGGCAAGGGCTTCGGCTCTGGCCCGAACCCGACGTACAACTTCGGCGGGGCAACAACTCCGTACCAGACCCCCCCGGACAAGCAGTACGGGACCTACGTACTCGACATGTTCGTCGGGAAGGTCGGAACGCTCGCCGTCCCCAGCGACCTCGCCGTCACCGCAGACACGGCGGCCGCAAACTCGCAGTCGCGGCCGTTCGGCTCGGAGAGCCAGCCCGCCGGCAGCCCGATCCCGGCCATCACCGGCCGGCCGAGCGCGCAGATCAAGCACGTCTTCTACATCGTGCGAGAGAACCGCACGTACGACCAGATCTTCGGCTCGGACCCACGCGGCGACGGCAACAAGGGGCTCGAGCTGTTCGACAACAACGGGGTCGCCGGCCCGACCGGCGGGGTCACCCCGAACGCTCACAGCCTCGTGCAGCGTTTCCCGCTGATCGACCACTTCTACGAGGACTCGGAGGTGTCGGTCGACGGGCACCTGATCACGACCGGCGCGTACGCGACCGACTATGTGCAGAAGGCGACTGCCGCGAACTACGCCAACCGGCGCGGCACGTACGACTTCGGGATCTTCCCGGTCACGTTCCCGCCGAACTTCTTCATCTTCGACCAGGCGGTCAAACAGAACGTCAGCTTCATGGACTACGGCGAGGCGGTTGGCACGACGGCAGCGGGCAGCGCGCCGAACCGGTCCGCGTTCTCGCAGATCCAGCAACACGTGTTCGCGCCCTACCCCAACAACCTGCTGATCGGCTGCCTGCAGGCCGGCGTCAAGGCGAGCTGCACCCAGGACTCGGGCCTCTACAAGGGCACCGGCTCGATCTTCGCGGGCCAGAGCCGGTTCAACGAGTGGTACCCGGTGTTCCAGTCCCAGGTCGCCTCGGGGAGCGTCCCGGCGTTCAACTACATGATCCTGCCGGATGACCACACGAACGGGACGACTCCGAGCGACCCGACGCCGCAGGCGATGATCGCCGACAACGACCTCGGGCTCGGCCAGATCGTCGACGCGATCTCTCACTCCTCGATCTGGCCGTCGACCGCGATCTTCGTCGTCGAGGACGACTCCCAGGACGGCGCCGACCACGTCGACTCGCACCGCAGCCCTGCGTTCGTGATCAGCCCGTGGGCGCGCCAGGGCGCGGTCGTCCACACGCGCTACGACCAGTACTCGATGCTGCGGACCATGGAGCTGATCCTCGGACTCGACCCGCTCGCGCTGGGTGACGCGCTCGCCACCCCGATGTACGACACGTTTATCAGCGGCTCCGAGAAGCCCAACGACGCGCCGTACAACGTGGTCACGCCCTCGTACCCGATCACGACGGTGAATGCGGCCTCGGCGGCAGACGCGAAGCTCTCGAAGCAGCTTCCTTGGGACCGGCTCGACGCGGTTCCGCAGTCGATCTCCGATCAGATCCTGTGGGCGTCGGTGCACGGCGCCAACTCGAGTCCGCCGCCCGCCGGCCCGAACGCCTCGCCCGACGAGGTCGACCGGGCGACGATGATGCGCTACCTGCTCCGTGAGGCGCACCGGAACCCGTCCTCAGAGGTGAACCGCGCGTGGCAACGCGCCGGCTCGAGCTGCCCGATCACATGGGCGTGCAAGCCGCCCCCGCCCGGCGAGCCCTAATCGATCTGGGAGATTTTGACCGCCAGGCGGTCAAAATCACCCACATCGGGGCACCTAGAGCACGTTGAAGCAGCCGTAGATCGTCACGATCGGGTTGACGACGGATCGCCCGCGGGTGTCGCGGATCGTCGACTGCCCGACCAGCAGCGGCGGCGAGGTGGCCTTGTAGCAGCCGTTCGACTGGACGCTGACGTCGTAGGCGACCGGCGTGTCGGTCAGCGGCTGGGTGCCCTTCGAGAGCAGGATGTAGACGTTCATCGTGCAGGTCCAGTCGCCGGGCCCGACCGCTTTGGCGCCGCGCTTCCCGCAGACGGGGAGGATCCGGTACCGCGCCCCGGCCGGGATCGGATGGCCGAGCTGGTTCTGCTGGAGCAGCGTCAGCCGCTTGAATTCCGGCGCGAACGTCCGCGAGAGCTTGGCCCGGGTGACGCCCGCGGGACCGAGGTTCGTCGCGAGCGCGAGCAGCGCGACCACCGCGACCCCGGCGACCGCGATCCGCAGCGGCGCCTGCCAGCCCTGGCGCGGGGAGGAGCCGATGAACTCGCGGCGGCGCAGGATCAGCCACGCGGCCGCGAGCGAGCCCGCGATCCAGCACAGGCAGACGAGCAGCGACACGACCAGGGGGCCGAAGAACGGCCTGGCGACGAACAGCCCGTGCCACGCGTCGAACGCCGAGCCGAGCAGCAGCAGGTGAACCCAGACGCCGTTGCCGATCAGCGCCAGCAGCTGGGTCAGCAGCGCGACCAGGATCGGCCCGAGCACGCCGACGATCCCGTTGCGCGTCCAGACGGAGAAGAGGATCGCCAGCGCGACGTAGCCGAGCAGCGGCAGCAGCGCGATCAGCCAGCTGACGGCGACGAGCACCAGCAGGTGGCCGGAGGACAGCTCGCGGCCGCTGAGGTCGACCATCTCGTGACCGCCGACCAGGATCAGCCCGGCGAGGATGCTCGACACCGCCAGCAGCGCCCCGAGCAGCAGCGCCAACGTGATCGCTGCGAGGACCTTGCCGGCGAACACCTCATCGAGCGTCCGCGACCGCGTCAGCAGCGTGTTCCAGGTCCCGTGCCGATCCTCGGACGCGAACAGGTCGCCGGCGAGGACCCCCGCGACGATCGGCAGGCCCCAGGTTCCGGCGAACCCGAGCACGACGAGCGCGATCGCGTAGCCCGAGGTGTGGACCCAGACGCCGAACAGGGCGTCGGATGGGGTCCCGCTCTGGACCTTGAGCAGCACGCCGAACACGAACGGTCCGAGCGCGCAGACCACGACCAGCAGCCGGAACGGCAGCTGCGCCAGCAGCTTGCGCCGCTCGATCCGCGCCGCCGAGCGGATCCGCGCCGGGGCATCCATGGCGACGGCGCTCACGGCGCCTCCGTCAGCTCGAAGAACATGCTCTCGAGCGGGCTGACGAGCAGCTCGAGCCGCCGCACGCCGACGCCGTCGCGGCCGAGCGCGACCGTGTAGGCGTCGAGCGCCTCGGGCCGCGCCACCAGCCGGAAGCCGCGCTCGTCGAGCTCGTCCCGCAGCCGGACGCCGTCGTGGCGGCGCGCGAGCGCGAGCGCGGCCTCGTCGTCGCTGGTGCTGATCAGGTACACCGACCCGGGCGCCTCGGCCTCGAGCCGCGGCGCCGCGCCGTCCCACACCACGCGCCCCGCGTTGATGATCGTGTACGAGTGACACAGCGCCTCGAGCTCGCCGATCAGGTGGCTCGAGACGATCACCGCCACGCCGTCGGCCGCCAGCTCCCTCAGCAGCGAGCCGACCGCGCGGATGCCCTCCGGGTCGAGGCCGCTCGTTGGCTCGTCGAGCAGCAGCAGCTTCGGCCGGCGCAGCAGCGCGCCGGCGATCCCGAGCCGCTGGCGCATCCCGGTCGAGTAGCCGCCAACGCGATCACCGGCGCGGGCGCCAAGCCCGACTCGTTCGAGCGCCTCGTCGATCCCGTTGCCCGAGACGTCGTCGATCTCGTGCAACAGCCGGAGGTTCGCGCGGCCCGACAGGTAGGGGTAGAACGCCGGCTGCTCGACGAAACCCCCGACCTGTTCGAGCGGGATCCGCTTGTCGAACTCGCGGGCGCGCCCGAGCAGCTCGATCGAGCCGGCATCGGGACGGATCAGCCCGAACAGCGCCCGCAGCAGCGTCGTCTTGCCGGCGCCGTTGGGGCCGAGCAGGCCGCGCAGCTCGCCCTGCCCGAGCTCGAGGTCGACCCCGTCGAGCGCCTGCTGCCCGCCGTAGCGCTTCGTCAATCCGCGCACGCGAACAGCGGCGCCTCCGGTCCCGGCCTCGATCACGCCCGGAAGACTACGAGCGGGCGGCTCGCCAGACCGACCCGGCGAGCAGCGCGAACACCGCGACCGGCAAGATCCACCACGCGGCGATGCTGGTGCCGGCGACGAGCCCCGTGATCCCGAGCGCGACGACGACGCCGACGGCGATCCGCCAGTCGTCGCCGACGACGAAGTCCCACAGGAACCGCAGGAACGCCTCGACCCGTCTCACGCCCCCACCGCCGCCTCGGCGCCGACCGCGCGGTGTCGGCCCAGTCGCCGGCGGCGGCGGATCAGGGCCACCAGGCCGAGCGACACCAAGAGCGTCGCCGGGATGATCACGAGCAGCGCCGCGTCACCTCCCGGCCAGTCCGCGCTCGCGCCCTCCGCTCCCCAGAACATGCCGAACGAGGTCAGCATCACGCCCACCGCGAACTTCAGCGTGTTCTCGGGAACCCGGGCGAGCGGGCGGTGCACGGCGAGCCCGGCCGCCACGACGGCGAGCACGGCGACCGCGGCCGCCGCCGCCGCGAGCCCGACGTTGTGCTGGTTCGATCCGAACGTGAGCACGATGAACACGACCTCGAGCCCCTCGAGCAGCACGCCCTTGAACGCCACCGTGAACGAGTACGGATCGAAGCGGGTGCGGTCGATCGCGCCTGCGTCGCGCGCGGCCGCCAGTTCCTCCTCGTACGCCTTCTCTTCGTCGTGCAGGGCCTTCAGCCCGCCCGCGCGGAGGATCGCCTTACGCAACCATTGGAGCCCGAAGATCAGCAGCAGCGCGCCGACGACGAGGCGGAGCGCGTTGATCGGTAGGGCGGTCAGCGCCGGGCCGAGCGCGGCGGTGATCACCGCGAGCACCAGCAGCGCGACGCCGACGCCGGTCAGGCTCGAGCGCCAGCTGCGCGTTGTGCCGACCGCGAGCACGATCGTGAGTGCCTCGACCGCCTCGACGGCGCAGGCCAGGAAGACTGAGATCGCGAGCCCGAGCTCGGTGCCGGTCACCGCCCAAATGTACTCAGCAGACCCTGAAAACCTGGTAAGCGACGCCCGGTCCTGGGCATAGCCGGCCGCGGCCGATCAGCGCGCTCTGCGAGAGCCACTGGTACCGGGGGTCGCCGGTCTCGACGTCGATCGACGCGCGCCAATAGTGGTCCTCGAAATCGGTCGTGCCGCCGGAGCGCATCGCGTCGATCAGCATCGGGCTGGGCTCGATCAGGCCGCGGTAGCGAAAGTAGATGAGCGCGCCGTCATCGCTCCGTGCCTGCCCGCGGACGTCGATCCGGGTCCATCCGTCGGCGCCGACGAGCGCCCAGTCGCCGCCTCCGCCGAGCACCTCGCCGCTCAGCGCCGGGCCGCTGATCCGGCCGCCGCGGACCTCGTAGAAGAGGCGCGTGCCCCGGTGGGTGGGGCCGAACGCGACCGGCGGCGCGAGCGTCACCGCGTAGTCGAAAAGATGCTCCGTGTCGAGCGCCGGGGCGAGCGGCGGGCGCGTGGTCGTCATATTGGACATTTATAGATATTGTCTAGCCGATTGTCAAGGCTGGCGAATGTCGATAGGGTTTGACGCATGGCTTCGGCATCCCGCACCGCGCTGGAGCGCGCGCTCGCCGGCGAACGCGAGCCCGCGCGGGCGACGCCGCTAGACGCGCTGAAGGCGGCGCGAAAGATGTGGCTGGCCGAGCAGCGGATCGATATGGGCGCGCTGGCCAGCGAGCTGGGGATCAGCCGCGCGACCCTCTACAACTGGGTCGGGGACCGCGAGCGGCTGACCGCGGAGGTGATCTGGTCGATGGCCGAGCGGGCGATCGCCGGGGGACGCCGCGAGGCGCGCGGCTCGGGAGCGGACTACCTGTCGGACGTGATCGGCCACTACCTGGCCGTCACCGCCCAGTTCGAGCCCACCCGTCGCTTCATCGAGCGCGACCCGGAATTCGCGCTCAGGGTCCTGACGAGCCGGCAAACCCCGTTTCAGGGACGCCTTACCGACGCGGTCCGAGGACTGATCGAGGAGCAGGTGAGCGGGGCCGGCTACGAGCCGCCGCTCGAGCCCGAGACGCTCGCCTACGTGCTGGTCCGGATCGGCGAGGCGTTCATCTTCAACGATCTGATCACCGGTACCGACCCGGACCTCGAGCGTGCGGTGCAGGCGAGCAGCGTGCTGCTGCACGCGGCGGCGGTACAGGCGCGCTAGTCGCCGCCGTCGCCCAGTAGCTGCTGCGCGATCGTTCCCTGGTCGAAGTACACGCGCTCGCAGACGATCGTCTCGCCGCCCGGGTCGAACTCGAACACCGCGCACATCCGGCAGCGGAAGCTGCGGCCCGTCGGCGCGATCCCGCGCAGCTCGCCCAGATGGGTGCCGACGAGGTCGAACTCCGCGATCACGGCGTCCTCGGCGGCGTGGAGGACGGTGTTCTCGTTGCGCTGGTCGGGGAACGCAGACCGGGAGGCGAGGTAGTACTGGGCTACCGCCTCGGCCCCGTCGTGTACCTCACCCGTGCCGATGATCTCGTAGCGGGGGTGCTCGAAGGTCTTGAGCGTGTCGTTGAAGCGGTGCTCGTTCTCGGAGAGCATGTGCTCGCGGACGAGCGCGAGGCGGCGCTCGCGGAGGCCGGTCGCGCTCACCCCGGCTACTCCTCTGAGGTCGAGCACGCCGCGGCGGCGCGCGGCGCAAAGCGCGAGAAGACCGACGCGAGCGTCGCGATCTCCTCGGCGGAGAGCTGCTCGAAGAAGCTCTGGTAGACCGACTCGAAGTGCGCCTTCTGCGCCCGCCGCACGAGCTCCAGGCCGGCGTCCGTGAGGTGCCCCTCCACCGCGCGGGCATCGTTCTCCACGGCTCGGCGCTCCACCAGTCCGCGCGCCTGCAGCGAGTCCATGATCCGCGAGATCCGGCTCAGACTGAGCCCGCACTCGGTGGCCAAGGCCGACAGCCGCAGGCTCCGGCCCGGCGCGGCGGCGAGCCGCCCGAGCGCTTCGAGCGCGCTGAGCGTGACGCCATGCTCGGCCTCGAGCTCGGCGTCGAGCGTGCGGGTCAGTCGTTTGTGCGTCTCGAGCAGTCCGATCCACGCGTCGGCGTGCGTGTCCGACCACGTCGCGAGGCCGTCGTCGCCCATGACGAACGCGCATGCTGTAGATGTGGTGTCAGCGGGTGTAGCCATATGCTTGCTCTAGCAATTATAGCTCTGGAAAGGGAGTGATCGGTGGATTTCGATCAGATCATCGTGGACGTGTCCGACGGCATCATGACGATCACGCTGAACCGGCCCGAACGGCTGAACGCGTGGACCGCACAGATGGCGCGGGAGCTGATCGCGGCGTTCGATCAGGCCGACGCCGACGATCGGGTCAGGGCGGTGATCATGACCGGCGCCGGCCGCGGGTACTGTGCCGGCGCTGACCTCGAGCGCGGAGGGGAGACGTTCGACGCGCGGGCGCGCGGGTACTCGTCCCAGGAGGTGCCGCGAGATAACGGCGGTCAGCTCGCGCTGCGGATCTTCAACTGCGAAAAGCCGGTGATCGCTGCGGTCAACGGGCCCGCGGTTGGCGTCGGGGCGACGACGCTGCTGCCGATGGACATCCGCCTCGCGTCCGAGAACGCCCGCTTCGGGTTCGTGTTCGTCCGCCGCGGGATCGTGCCCGAGGCCGCCTCGAGCTGGTTCCTGCCGCGCGTCGTCGGGATCAGCCAGGCGATGGAGTGGGTCGCGACAGGACGCGTGTTCTCGGCCGAGGAGGCGCTCAAGGGCGGTCTGGTCCGCAGCGTGCACCCGCCCGACGAGCTGCTCGGGGCCGCCCGCGAGCTCGCGAAAGAGATCGTGGACAACGCGGCGCCGGTGTCCGTGGCGCTGGCACGGCGGATGATGTGGCGGATGCTGGGCGCGCCGCACCCGATGAGCGCCCACCGCGTCGACTCCCGCGCGATGCTGGCACGCGGGCAATCCGCGGACGTGGTCGAGGGCATCACCTCGTTCCTCGAGAAGCGGCCGCCGCGGTTCACCGACCAGGTGAGCGACGGCCTGCCGGACGTGTTCCCCGACTGGAAGGAGCCGGCGTTCGGGTGACCGACGAGGTCGGCCGGCGCCTCGAGATCCGTCCGCTCCAGGAGCGCGATCTCGACGACGCCGACCGGGTGATGCGGGTCGCGTTCGGGACCTTTCTGAAGGCCCCGCGACCCGAGCAGACGTTCGGAGACGCGGATTTCGTGCGTACCCGGTACCAGGCCGACCCCGGCGCCGCGTTCTGCGCCGTGCTCGACGGTCGCCTCGTCGGCTCGAACTTCGCGACCCGGTGGGGGAGCTTCGGCTTCTTCGGTCCGCTGACCGTCAGCCCCGAGCTGTGGGACCGCGGCGTCGCGACGCGGCTGATGGCGCCGGTGATGGAGCTGTTCGAGCGCTGGTCGGTACGGAACGCGGGGCTGTTCACCTTCCCGGCCAGCCCGAAGCACGTCGCGCTGTACGGCAAGTTCGGGTTCTGGCCTCAGCAGCTGACGCCTTTGATGCGAGCCCAGGTCCCGGTGGCCGCCGAGCGGGCCGCGTTCGAGACGTTCGGCGCCGCGCGCTGGGAGGAGGCCGGCTCGGAGGCGCTCGCGCAGTGCCGTGAGGTGACCGACTCGATCTATAACGGCCTCGACCTCGAGCGCGAGATCCTCGCGGTCGAGGACCAGGGCCTCGGCGAGACGGTGCTGCTCCGCGAGGGCGGCCGGTTGCGCGGCTTCGCGGTCTGTCACCTGGGCGCGGGCAGCGAGGCTGGGAGCGAGGCGTGTTACGTCAAGTTCGCGGCGGTCGCGTCGGATGCCGGCGCGGCCGAAAGGTTCGAGCGGCTCGTGGCCGCCTGCGAGAGCCTCGCGGGCGAACGGGGGGCCACCGGCTTGATCGCGGGGGTGAACGCCGCCCGCCGCGGCGCCTATCGCGCGTTGCTCGGTCGCGGGTACCGCGCGACGATCAACGGGCTCGCGATGCTCCGCCCCGACGACCCCGCCTACAACCGACCCGACGCGTATGTGATCGACGACCTTCGGTGAGCGGCTATACTAATGCTTGCCAGCAAGCAAGTATTCACGACAGAAGCAGGCAAGGCTCACCATCGCGACCACGGCTCCAACGCTCGACATCGAAACGGCGACGCGGCTGCGCACCGCGATCGGGAAGCTGTCGCGCCGGCTGCGCACGACCGCCTCCGGCCGCGCCGCCGGGCTGACGCCGACCGGGACCTCGATCCTGCTCAACGTCGACCGGCACGGATCGATGCGGCTGTCGGAGCTGGCGGCGTCCGAGGGTGTCAATCCGACGATGCTCTCGCGCGTGGTCGCGGGGATGCTCCGCGACGGGTTCCTCGAACGGTCCAACGACGCGGGAGACCGCCGGGCAGCGTGGGTAGCGGTGACCGCGGCCGGGCATCGGCTCGCCGAGCGGATGCGCCGCGAGCGGACCGAGGCCGTCAACGACGCGATGGGCGGCCTCAGCGCCGCTGAGTCGCGCGTGATCGAGGCCGCGCTGCCGGCGCTCGAATCGCTCGCCGAGCAGCTGAGGGAGCGGCGTCCGTGACGCGCGTGATGCGCGCAGCTGGACGACTCCGGTGCCGCGCATGATGCGAGCCTGGATGGCGAGCGCGCGGCAAACCGGAGGCACAACCTTCGCCGCTCTATCCGTACCGAATTTCCGCCGCTACTACGGCGGCCAGTCGATCTCGTTGATCGGCACCTGGATGCAGATGACCGCCCAGGCGTGGCTCGTGCTGACGCTCACGCACTCGAGCGCCGCGCTCGGCGGGATCGTCGCGTTGCAGACGCTGCCGGTGCTGCTGCTCGCCCCGTACGGCGGCGTGATCGCCGACCGCGTCGACAAGCGCAAGCTGATGATCGGTCTGCAGACGCTGATGGGACTCCAGGCGCTCGCGCTCGGCGTGCTGACCGTCACCGGCGAGGTCCAGGTCTGGCAAATCGGCGTGCTCGCCGCGATCCTCGGAGTCAACAACGCGTTCGAGAACCCCTCGCGCCAGTCGTTCATGCTCGAGATGGTCGGGCCCGAGCATCTCCGCAACGCGGTCAGCCTCAACTCCGTGCTCGTCAACGTCGCGCGCATGATCGGCCCTGCGGTCGCCGGAATCCTGATCGCCACCGTCGGCGAGGGCGAGTGCTTTCTGGTCAACGCCGCCAGCTTCGTGTTCGTCGTCGGATCGCTGGCGACGATGGACGTGCGGGCGCTGAAGCCGAGCAAGCCGGCTGCGCGAGCGCGGGGGCAGCTGCGCGAAGGCCTTCGCTACGTCCGCTCCAAGCGCGAGCTGCTGATCCCGCTGGTGATGATGGGCATCGTCGGGTGTCTCACCTACGAGTTCCAGGTGTCGCTCCCGGTGATGGCGAGCCAGGGCCTTCATGCGGGCCCGGCAGGCTTCGGCTTCATGACCGCCGCGATGGGCGTCGGCGCGGTGATCGGGGGGCTGTTCGTCGCGCATCGCGGCAAGACCGGGATCCGGCCGCTGACGATGGCGGCGGCGGCGTTCGGCGTGATGGTCGCGCTCGCGGCGCTGGCGCCGAGTCTCCCCGTCGAGCTGGTCGCGCTGGCGCTTGTCGGCGGCGCGAGCATCTCGTTCATGGCGACCGGCAACTCGACGCTGCAGCTCCAGGCCGACCCGTCGATGCGCGGCAGAGTGATGTCGCTGTGGTTCGTCGCCTTCCAGGGCTCGACCCCGATCGGCGGCCCGATCGTCGGCTGGACGATGGCGATGCTGGGCGCCCGCGCAGGCCTCGGGCTGGGCGCGGTCGCCGCGCTCGCGGTCGCCGTCGTGGGCCTGTTCGCGCTTCAGCCGAGGCGCGAGCGACGCCCACTTCACACGCCCTTGCTCGAGGAGTAAGGTCGCGCCTAAGGGCCTGGCGAGGACCGACCTGCCCGCGACCTTGGAGGGAGACGAATGAGCACGATCCCGGTGCGCCTTCGCGTCAATGGCGTAGACCACGAACTCGAGGCGGAGCCGCGGCTGCTGCTCGTGCACGCACTGCGTGACGAGCTGGGGCTGACGGGCACACATGTCGGATGCGACACGTCCAACTGCGGCGCTTGCACAGTTCATCTGGACGGCAAGCCGGTGAAGTCGTGCACGGTGCTAGCCGTGCAGGCGGAGGACGTGGAGATCACGACGATCGAGGGGATGGCGGGTTCGAACGGCGAGCTCCACCCGATCCAGGAGGCGTTCTGGAACGACCACGGACTGCAGTGCGGCTACTGCACGCCGGGGATGATCATGGCCGCCGCGGGGCTGCTGGCGGAGAATCCGAACCCGACAGAGGATGAGGTTCGGCACGGCCTCGAGGGCAACCTGTGCCGGTGCACCGGCTACCACAACATCGTCAAGGCGGTGCTCGACGCGGCCAAGGTCAAGGGCCCGACCGTGGGGGTTGAGTCATGAGCGAGGACATCGGTGAAGGCGGCGTAGCGTCGGAGATCTCCGAGATCGCAGCCGAACAGGGCGAGGCGCACGGCGCGCCATCCCCGTCGAATCACGTCGGCCAGGCGCTCCGCCGCAAGGAGGACCCGCGGCTGATCACCGGTCGCGGCCGGTACGTCGATGACATCACGCTGCCGGGAACCCTGTGGGCGGCCCTCGTCCGCTCGCCCGAGGCGCACGCGAAGATCGTCTCGATCGACGCCTCGGCGGCCAACGACGGACCGGGAGTGCACGCCGTCTTCACCGGTGACGATCTCGATGACCTCGCCGGGCCGCTGCCGATGGCGTGGGTCCCCCCGGGGGTCGAGGTCAACAACCCGCCGCACTGGCCGCTCGCGCGTGGGACCGTCAACCACGTCGGGGATCCGGTCGCGGTCGTCCTCGGCGAGGACCGCTACGCCGTCGTCGACGCCGCCGAGAAGGTCGTCGTCGAGTACGACCCGCTGCCCGCCATCACCGATCCTGAGAAGGCGCTCGAGGGCGCGCCGTTCGTGCACGAGGAGCTTGGCACCAACAAGGTGCACGAGTGGTCGCTGCCCGGCGGCGACATCGAGGCAGGGTTCGCGGAGGCCGACGTGATCGTTGAGCGGCGGGTCGTCAACCACCGCACCGCGGGAGCGCCGATCGAGCCGCGCGGGGTGCTCGCTGACTACCGCGCCGGCGAGCTGACGCTGTGGACCGCGACGCAGGTACCCCACTTCGTCCGGCTGTTCCTGTCGATCCTGCTCGGGATCAGCGAGGAGAAGGTGCGAGTCATCGCGCCAGAAGTAGGTGGCGGCTTCGGCTCGAAGCTCCAGGTGTACGGCGAGGAGGTACTCGCCTGCTGGTGCTCGCGCAAGCTCGAGCGGCCGGTCAAGTGGATCGAGACGCGGACCGAGAACATGGCGACCGCCCACCAGGGCCGCGACCAGATCGCGACGGTGCGGATGGGCGCCAAGCGCGACGGCAAGATCACCGCCTGGCACGTCAAGATCCTCGCCGACTTCGGCGCCTACAACATGCTGCTGACGCCGCTGATCCCGTCGCTCGGAGCGTTCGTGATGGGCGGCTGCTACGCGATCCCGAACGTCCAGACCGACATCGTCGGGGTATTCACGAACAAGTGCCCGACCGACGCGATCCGGGGGGCGGGCCGGCCGGAAGCGACGCACATGGTCGAGGTCACGCTCGACCAGCTCGCGGCCGAGCTGGAACTGTCTCCAATCGAGATCCGCCGCCGGAACTTCATCCCGACCGACGCCTTCCCCGCGGCGGTCGCGACCGGCGTGGTGTACGACTCGGGGGACTACGAGAAGACGCTCGACAGATTGCTCGAGCACGTCGACGTGGACGCGTTCCGATCACAGCAGGAGGCGCTCCGGTCCGAGGGTGTCTACCGCGGGATCGGGTTCTCGACGTACACCGAGATCTGCGGGCTCGCGCCGTCGCGGATCACCGGCCCGGGCGGGGTGGGCGTACAGGCCGGCGGCTGGGAGTCGGCATTGGTCCGCGTCCACAACACGGGCGCCGTGACCGCGTACACCGGCACATCCGGCCACGGCCAGGGCCACGAGACGGCGTTCGCACAGATCGTCGCCGACAGGGTCGGCGTCGACCCCGAGATCGTCGAGGTGATCCACGGCGACACGGGCACCGGCCCTGAGGGCCGCAACACGTACGGCTCGCGGTCGCTCGCGGTCGGCGGCGAGGCGCTCGCGCGGTGCGCGAACCGGATCGCGGACAAGGCCAAGGCGGTCGTCGCCCACAACCTCGAGGCGGCGCCCGAGGACATCGAGCTCGCCGACGGCAAGTTCTCGGTGCGCGGCTCGCCCGACAAGGGCATGACGCTCGCCGAGGTCGCCGGCGCCGCGTACCTGAACATGGTGCCCGAGGGGATGGACCCCGGGCTCGAGGAGACGACGTTCCACGATCCGGACAACTTCGTGTTCCCGTTCGGAGCGCACGCGTGCGTCGTCGACGTCGACCCGGAGACGGGCAAGGCGAGCGTCGTCAGGTACGTCGCGGTCGACGACTGCGGCAACGCGGTCAACCCGCTGATCATCGACGGACAGGTGCACGGCGGCGTTGTCCACGCGATCGGGCAGGCCCTGTACGAGCGGGTCGCCTACGACGAGGACGGCCAGCTCGTCACCGGGACGTTCGTCGACTACGCGCTGCCGACGGCGGCGGAGCTCCCGAGCTTCGAGACCGACCGCACGGTGACGCCCTCGCCGGTCAACTCGCTCGGCGTGAAGGGCGTCGGCGAGGCCGGGACGATCGCCGCCAGCGCGGCGGTCACCAACGCAGTGATCGACGCGCTCAGGCCGCTCGGCGTCAACTACATGAACATGCCACTGACCCCGATGCGGGTGTGGGAACAGATCCAGTCAGCGAACAGGGGGGTGCCCGCATGATTCCGGCCGAGTTCGACTACGTCGCCCCGGACACGCTCGACGACGCGCTCGCCGCTTTGAAGGGTGGCGGCGAGGACGCGAAGCTGCTGGCAGGCGGTCACTCGCTGCTGCCGCTGATGAAGCTGCGGCTCGCCGCCCCGACGCTGCTCGTCGACCTGCGGAAGGTGCCGGGGCTGGATGGGATCAGTCGCGACAACGGTGGCTGGCGGATCGGCGCGATGACCCGCCACGCGGACCTCGAGCACGCGCCCGAGCTCGGGGTGCTGTCGGCGGCGGCGGGGACGATCGCCGACCCCCAGGTGCGCAACCGCGGCACGATCGGCGGCTCGCTCGCCCACGGCGATCCCGCCTCCGACCTGCCCGCCGTGCTGCTGATCGCTGATGGCTCGGTGACGGTGCGGGGACCAGGCGGCGAGCGCTCGATCGCCGCCGCCGACCTGTTCCAGGACTACCTCGAGACGGCGGTCGGCGCCGACGAGGTGATCACGTCGGTGCAGACCATCGGGTTGGACGAATACGGCTTCGGCTACCAGAAGTTCAACCGCCGCAGCGAGGACTGGGCGATGGTCGGAATCGCCGCGGTCGTCAAGCGCGTCGACAACGTGATCGAGGACGTCCGCGTCGGGCTGACGAACATGGGCAACGTGCCGCTGCGCGCAACCGCGGTCGAGGAGGCGCTGCGCGGACAGCCGCCGACTCCGGAGGCGATCGCCGCGGCCGCCGAGAACGCCGCCGAGGGCACAGACCCGCCGGCCGACCTCAACGCGAGCGCCGAGTACAAGCGCCACCTGGCGCGGGTGCTGACGCGACGGGCGCTTACGGACGCCGCCGGGTTGTCATGATTAGTGCGTGAGCGCACAACAGTCGTTCGAGTCGGTCGATGCGACGGCTGACGCGCTCGCGGCCGTCGATTACCTGACCGACAGGCCGCTCGCGCTCGCCGTTCACCTCGCGGTGCTGCTCGAGCAGCCGCTGCTGCTCGAGGGCGAGGCGGGGGTGGGGAAGACCGAGGTCGCCCGCGCGCTCGCCGAGGCCACCGGCTCGCGGCTGATCCGGCTGCAGTGCCACGAAGGGATCGACCTCCACCATGCGGTCTATGACTGGGATTACGCGCGGCAGCTGCTCGCGCTGCGCGCAGCGGAGGGAGGGGTGGACGAGGGCGAGCTGTTCTCGCCGCGATTCCTGCTGCGCCGGCCGCTGCTCGACGCGCTCGAGAGCGAGGAGCCAGTGGTGCTCCTGATCGACGAGGTCGACCGCTCCGACGACGAGTTCGAGGCGTTCCTGCTCGAGTTCCTGTCGGATTTCGCGGTGACGATCCCGGAATTCGGGACCGTCACCGCGGATCGACGCCCCGTGGTCGTGCTGACCTCTAACCGCACGCGCGAGCTGCACGACGCCTTGAAGCGGCGCTGCCTGTATCACTGGATCGATTATCCGTCGGCCTCGCGGGAGCGGGAGATCGTCCGTGCCCGGATCCCCGGCGTGCCCGAGGCGATCGCCGAGCGGGTCGTGCGGGCGGTAGGCCGGCTGCGCGAGCAGGGAGATCTGTACAAGCTGCCGGGCGTCGGCGAGACGCTCGTGTGGGCCCAGGCGTTGGTGGCGGTCGGCGACGACGCCTCGCTCGACGAGACGCTGGGCGCCGCGCTGAAGGTCCACGAGGATCTGCTCAGGGTCCGGGAGCGGGAGGTACTAGAGGGTGTCTGACGGCGCGTCCGTGGTCGTCGACCGGCTGAGCGCACTGGCGGCGGCGCATCGGGCGCAGGGCTCGCGGGTCGGAGTGGGGGAGCTGCTGACCGCGCACCGAGCGCTCGCCGCGATCGACCCGAGCTCGCGGGAGGACTCGCGGCTCGCGCTCCGCGCGGTGCTCTGCTCCTCGCGGGGGGACCTCGAGCGGTTCGACCGCGCCTTCGCCGCTGTGTTCGGCGATGCACGGGCGCCCGCTGGGCAGCCTTCGTTGGAGGAGCTCGGGACGATCGAGCGCGCGGCGCTGCCGAGCGCCGCGATCCCCGGGAGCGCACCGCCGCCGCCCGACCCGGCGGACGAGGAGTCCGTCGCGGTGCCGGCGGCGTGGAGCGACGTCGAGCTGCTCCGTCTGCGCCATAAGGACTTCGCCCAGTACAACGACGCCGAGATGGTCGCCGCGCGCGAGCTGATCGCGCGGCTCGCGCGGCGCGGCCCGACGCGGATCTCGCGCCGGACCCGACCGGTCCGGCGGCGCAGCCACGCGCCCGACGTCCGTCGCGTGATCGCGTCGTCGCTTCGGACCGGCGGCGAGCCGCTCCACCGTCACTGGCGCGCGCCGAGCCTCCGACCGCGGCCGGTGGTGCTCGTCTGCGACGTGTCGGGGTCGATGACTCCGTACGCGCGGATGCTGCTCCAGTACCTGCACGCGTCGGTCGCGGCGCGCCGGCGGGTCGAGGCGTTCGCGTTCGGCACGCGGCTGACGCGGATCACGAACGAGCTGTCCGGGCGCGACCACGACCTCGCCCTCGAGCGCGCGGCGGCGGTCGTCACGGACTTCTCCGGCGGCACCCGGATCGGAGCTGCGCTGGCCGAGCTCAACCGCGCTCACGGCCGGCGGATCGGTCGCGGCGCGGTCGTCGTCGTCCTGTCCGACGGATGGGATCGCGGCGAGCCGGAGGTGCTCGACGCGGAGATGGCCCGGCTGCGGCGGAGCGCCCACCGTCTGGTGTGGCTGAACCCGCTCGCGGCACACCCGGACTTCGAACCACTGGCTCGGGGCATGCGCGCCGCGGTACCCCACACCGACGAGCTGCTCGCGGGGAACTCGCTCGAGTCGCTCGAAGAGCTCGCCGCGATCCTGGAGGAGATCTGATGATCGGCGGGCTGATCCTCGCCGCGGGGGACGGCAGCCGCTTCGGCCCCGACTCGAAGCTGCTCGCCTCGCTCGAGGGACGGCCATTGCTCGAATGGGCCGTCGAGGCGCAGTGTGCGGTTCCCGCGGTGGAGCGGGTCGTGGTCGTGCTGGGCGCGAACGCTGCGGAGATCATCGAGCAGGTCGACTTCCGAGATGCCGAGCCGGTGGTCTGCGAGGAGTGGCATCGCGGCCAGTCCGCGTCGCTGCGGCGGGGGGTCGCTGAGCTGCACGGTGCCGACAAGGTGATCGTCACCCTCGGCGATGCGCCGCTGATCACGCCACAGGTGATCGCGCGGTTCGTCGACGAGCCGGCTCCGGCGCGCGCCGTCTACAGCGGCCGCCCCGGCCATCCGGTTGCGCTCGGGCCCGCGGAGCTGGCGGCGATCGCCGGAGTCAGCGGTGACCGCGGCGCCCGCGACCTCCTCGAGGGCGCCCGCATGATCGAATGTGGCCACCTGTGCTCCTGCCGCGATGTCGACACACCCCGAGATCTGGAGGCGATCCGCCGTGAAGCTAGAGCAGTCCTTTGACGTCAGCGCACCCGTCGACCGGGTGTGGCAAGCGCTGATCGACGTCGAGCAGGTCGCGCCGTGCCTGCCCGGCGCCGCCGTGACCGGCCGCAACGACGACGGCAGCTACAACGGCACCTTCACGGTCAAGATCGGTCCGACGACTGCTTCGTACAGCGGCAAGCTCGAGATGCGCGACGTCGACGAGTCCTCGCACAGGGCGACGCTGCAGGCTCAGGGGACCGACAAGCGCGGTCAGGGCGGTGCCAACGCGACGATCGTCTCCTCGGTCATCGAGGCCGGCGACGGCGAGAGCCGCGTCACGGTCGCGACCGACTACCACATCACCGGCCGCCTGGCGCGGTTCGGACGTGGCGGCATGATCGAGGACATCTCCGAGCGCCTGCTGAAGGAGTTCGCCGCGCGGCTGCAGTCGTCGCTCGGGGGTGCGGGCGCGGGGGATGGAGACGGAGGCGCCGAGGCCGCGGTGGCCGACGCCGCCGCCGCGGAGGCGGTCGCCGCGGAGGACGGGGCCGCAGCGGAGGACGTCCCGGCGCCGCTGACGGAGGTGCCGCCTCCGACCGACGCTCCGGAGCCCGACGGGGACGGGGCGCCGGCGCCGGCCGCGGAGGCCGGGCCGCCGCCGCCGGGACCCGGACCCGCCGCCGCGCCGCCGCCGCCGCCTCCGCCCCCGCCTCCGAACGAGCCGCTCCGGGCCGACGCGGTCGTCGGGTCGATGGTGCTCGAGCGGATCCGAGCGAACCCGTGGCCGCTGATCGGAGCCGCCGTGGTGCTGATCCTGCTCCGTCGCCGGCGCCGCCGGAGGCGCGCGCGCAAGGCGGCAGCCGCGATCGAGCTATGAGCGACCAGGCCGAGAAGGCCGCCCGGTTCCTCCAGCTGCACCAACCCGGCCGCCCGCTGCTGATGCCGAACGCCTGGGACGCCGGCTCCGCCAAGGTGCTCGCGCAGCTCGGGTTCGAGGCGATCGCCACGACCAGCAGCGGCTTCGCGGCGACGCTCGGGCGGCTCGACGGCTCCGTCTCGCGCGAGGAGGCGCTCGCTCACTCGGCGGCGCTCGTCGCGGCGGTCGATATCCCTGTCTCCGCCGACCTCGAGAACGGGTTCGGCGCGATCCCCGGCGAAGTCGCCGAGACCGCCCGCGGCGCCCGCGAGGCCGGGCTCGCGGGCTTCTCGATCGAGGACTACAGCGGCAACCCCGATGACCCGATCTACCCGCTTGAGCTCGCCGTCGACCGCGTCGCCGCGGCGGCTCGCGTCGCCCACGACGGCGCGGCGCGGCTCGTGCTGACGGCGCGCGCGGAGAACCACCTGCACGGGCACGAGGACATCGACGACACGATCGCCCGGCTGAAGGCATACGAGGAGGCCGGAGCCGACGTCCTGTTCGCCCCGGGGCTGCGGACCGCCGATGAGCTCGCGGCGGTCGTGGGCGCCGTCGGGCTGCCCGTCAGCGTGTTGCCGGGGAAGGGAACGCCCCCCGTGGCCGAGCTGGAGGCGCTCGGCGCCGCGCGGCTGTCGGTCGGCGGCTCGTTCGCGTTCGCGGCGCTGGGAGAGCTGGTCCAGGCCGCGACCGAGCTCCGCGACCACGGCACCTACGGCTACCGCGAGCGCACGCTCGAGGGCCTGCGCGCCGCACGCGACGCGTTCGCGGTTTAAGCGCTTCGGGCGGCCGGGCGCTCCGTTGCCCCGAGCGCTCGTCCGTCCGCGCGCTTGACATGTGACTAAATGGTCACGTATCATTACCGCCGTGGACGGAGTTCAGACAGACACGGTCTTCAAGGCGCTCGCTGATCCAACCCGCCGGGGGCTGCTCGACGAGCTGTTCCGCGAGGACGGGCAGACGCTGAGCGCGCTCGAGGGCCGGCTGCCGATGACCCGCTTCGGGGTGATGAAGCACCTGAGGGTGCTAGAGGAGGCCGGAGTCGTGGTCGCGGTCAAGCAGGGCCGCGAGAAGCACCACTACCTGAACCCCGTTCCGATCCGGCTGATCCACGACCGGTGGGTGAGCAAATACGCAGAGCCGTGGGCCGCGGGGCTCAGCCGGCTCAAGACAGATCTGGAGGTCGAGGCAATGGAAACGGTAAGGACGGTCTCGTGGGCGGATGGCTCGGCGCCGGTCGCGAACGGCACAGCGGTGTTCGAGGTGTTCATCAAGACCACGCCCGAGCGGCTCTGGGAGGCGATCACCGATCCGGCGCAGCGCGCGAAGTACAGCTTCGGCGTCGAGACGCACTCGGATTGGACCCCCGGCTCCGAGTACAACTCGCGCAGCACCGGCGGCTTCGAGATCGCCGCGGGGCGGAATCTCGAGGTCGACCCGCCGCGGCTGCTGGTCCAGAGCTTCGACGCGCTCTGGAGCGATGACGTAAAGGCCCAGGGCACGACCAGGGTCACCTGGGAGATCGAGCCGGTCGGCAGCTCCTGCCGGCTGACGGTGACCCACGACCAGCTGCCGGCGTCGGCCAACGCCGAGCTCTACGGCGGCTGGCCGATGATCCTGTCGGGGTTGAAGACACTGCTTGAGTCGGGCGAGCTGCTCGACACGCCGGGGTCGCTTCGGTACGCGTCATGACGATCGATGGCGTACACACGATCGGCGTGCCCGTGAGCGACCAGGATCGGGCGCTCGAGTTCTACATCGACACGCTCGGCCTCGAGAAGCGGGCGGATATCCCGCTCGAGCAGTTCGGGGGCCGGTGGATCGAAGTCGCGCCGCCGGACGCGCCAGTTTCCCTGGCGCTCGTCCCCGAACGCGAGGGCGTCCCCAGCGGCGTTCAGACCGGGATCAGGCTCACCACTCCCGATGCCGACGAGGCCCACGCCGAACTGGAAACTGCCGGCGTCGAGGTCGGCGAAATCCTGCGCTGGCCGGGGACACCCGCGATGTTCGCGATCCGCGATCGGGACGGGAACCGACTCGAGATCGTCGAGCGGACGTAACCGGAGCGGACCGGCCGTATCATCCGCGCCTGATGTTCTCGGTGCGGCGAAGCCTGCTTGCGGCGGTTGCGGCATCGATTGCGATGCCGGCGACCGCCGCTGCGTTTCCGACCGCGTGGGTCGCCCAGGTCCACTATCGGGCCTCGAAGCCCCCAACGGGCGCGGCCTCGCCGGCGCCGCCGCCGGCTCCGACCGGCACCGGCACGGGCACGAAGCTCCCGGCCTCGGACGCGAAGCTGCTCGGGCAGCGGATCATGGTCGGGTTCGACGGGACCGCCGCCGATCGCGGCCTGCTCGCGAGGATCCGGGCGGGCGAGGTCGGCTCGGTGATCCTCTTCTCCCAGAACATCGTCAGCTCCTCACAGGTCCGGGCGCTGACCGGATCGATGCAGAGCGCGGCGCGGGCCGGTGGCAACCCGCCGCTGCTGATCGCGACCGATCAGGAGGGCGGCCAGGTCAAGCGGTTCGCGAGCGGACCTCCGTTTATGTCGCCGCCGCAGATGGCGAGCGACGGCAGCGTCGGCGGCGCCTACCGCGAAGGCCAGCTGACCGGCTCCTACCTGAAGGCGCGCGGGGTCAACTGGGACCTCGCGCCGGTCGCCGACGTGCCGACTTCCCCGAACACGTTCATCTGGCAGCAGGGCCGTGCGTTTTCGTTCCGCCCGGCGACCGTCGCGGCGTACGCCGACGCGTTCGCCCGCGGGATCCAGTCGGCCGGAATCGCCGCGACGGCCAAGCACTTCCCGGGCGTCGGCTCGGCGTCGGTCGACACGGACAACAAGCTCGACGTACTGCGGCCCACGCGGGCCCAGCTCGCCGGCGCACTCCAGCCGTACCGGACGATGATCCCGCGCGGGCTCGAGACCGTGATGCTGTCGACGGCGGCGTTCCCGGCGTACGACCCGAGCCGCACCCCGGCGGCGCTCTCGAGCCCGATCGCCCGCGGGCTGCTGCGCGACACGCTCAAGTTCGGCGGCGTCTCGATCACCGACGCGCTCGGTACGCCGACCGGTCACGACGAGGTCACCGCGGGCCGGATCGCGGCCGGGGCGGGGGCCGATGTCCTGCTCTACACCGACGCCGCCAACGGCGCACTGGGCGCGCTTGTCTCTGACCTGCGCAGCGGCCGGCTGAATCGCGGCGACGCCGAGGCGGCGTACGCGCGGATCGTCGCGCTCAAACGGCGGATCGGCTACTGAGCTACTTCAGCGCGGCGTTGATCGCCTGACGGAGCTCGTTCAGACCGAACGCGCCCTCGAGCCGCGCGGCGATGACTCCCTGGCGGTTGATCGTGAACACCCACGGCTCGGTCTGAAGGTGGAACGCCTGCATCTGCGGACGCAGCCCCTTCGAGGGATTGTTGTTGACGTAGACCTCCTGGTGGATGAAGACGATCCTGTTGCCGAACTGGTGCTGGAGCTGCACGGCGACGTCGGTCACCGGCCCGCAGATCCGCGAGTGGCACAGCTCGGGCGTCGAGAAGATGAGCACGATTGGCTTCTTGCCGAGCAGCTGGTTGAACGACGCCGAGTGCATCGACTCGGGCGGCACGCGGGTGGTCAGCAGGCTCACGTTTCCGTGCACGGTCGCGAGCGTGTCGGTCGCGA
Organism: uncultured Solirubrobacterales bacterium; assembly: GCA_963788565.1. Lineage (GTDB taxonomy): Bacteria > Actinomycetota > Thermoleophilia > Solirubrobacterales > Solirubrobacteraceae > Palsa-465. The sequence goes on from CAWBHJ010000014.1 coordinate 107,560, forward strand.
TTGCGGGCGGGCGCTGGCCCACGTCCGGGATCGGCGAGGTCTTGCCGACCGCGATCTCGCCGGTGGCCCCGATCAGCCCCTTCGAGGTCTTCGTCAGCGACAGCACGTCGTAGGTCTGGGCCTTCGGGACAGGCACGTTGGTCGAGTAGATCGCCTGCAGCCCGCCGGGCGCCGCGTTCTGCTGGCTGCGGTACTGGGGCTGAACGGTCATCAGGTCGGCCGGCGCGACGAACGGCCCGCTGGCCGGCGAGGTGGGGGTGGGGGCGATGTACACCGCCGTCGGCGCGTAGATGAACCGCTGCTGGTTGTTGGTCAGCGCGAACGCGAACCGCCCGAAGCCCGGCGTGAACGTCCCATCTGCCGCTCCCAGCGACGCGGCCGAGTCGGCGACCTTCGCGAGCTGCTGCAGCGACTTGCCCGAAGACGAGGGGAACTGGCTCGCGACCGGGTGCTGCGCCGCCGCCAGGTCGTCGACCGCGGGCGCGGGACCCGCGGCGGTGGTGGTCGAGCTGGAGCTCGCGGTCGCGCTCGGCGGGCTGCCCGAGCTATGCGTCGCGGAGCTGCCGCAGGCCCCCAGAGCCAGCGCGGCGACGACGACCCCCAGGCGCCGTACAGCCTTTGCCACTACTGGATTACGCGGAAGACGCCCCGCATGAACGGGTGGATTCGGCAGAAGAAGTAGTACGTGCCGGGCTTCAGGTTCTTGGGGGTGCTCCAGTCGAGCTTGCCCACCGCGGGGCTCCCGGCGCCGAGCTGCCCCGAGTCGTAGCCACCCGTCCCGTTGGCGAGCGGGTAGGAGATCCCGGTGTCGTACCCGCACGGGCCCTGGCATGAGGTGACTGTATGGAAGATCGACTGGAGGTACGCAGGGCTCGGGGACAGCGGGTTGCTGAAGAAGCCCTGCGAGCTCGCGTCCTCGTTGACGAACGTCAGCGATTGGCCCTTGGTGACGGTCGGGACGCACGAGCTCGAGCCGGGCGAGGTCGTGTCGCCGGGGAGGTACTTGAAGCCGGCGATCAGCACCTGGCTGCGCTTGCAGTCCTTGAACCTGCTGATGTTGGCGGTGACGTACATGCCGCCGCCGTGGTCGTTGTTCTCCGGAAGGTGCCCGTGGGTGACGGCACCGTTCTCGTCGAGCTTGTGGGTGAACGGGTCGACGCCGGTCTGGTCGTTGTACGCCTCCCACACGACCATGATCCCCATCGACTCATACCACGAGGCGCGCTTGGTCTCGTAGGTGACGCTCGTCCGCAGCACGTCACCGGCCTTGACCTGCGGGCGCCAGTTGGAGGGCGTGCCCGTCATCGCCAGGTCCCAGGAGATCGGGCCGCGCGGGTCCCAGTAGTGCGCATAGGACCGGAACAGGCGCACTGAGTTGGGGACGCTCCCGGGGATCGCGCCGCCGGTCGGCGTCTGCCCGGCCCGGATCAGGTCGAGGTCGTTGTAGAGGCCGCCCGGATGTAGATGGCCGGCGGTCATGATCAGGGTTCCGGGGTGGGTGAGCGTGACCTCGTTCAGGGGCGGGCCGCTTCCGTACGGGTTCTTGGCCATGTCCGGGAACGTGTACTTGCCGTTCTTGCCGCTGTAGCGGTGGACGTCGAAGACCGGGTAGATGTGGTGGGACTCGACGTCGGTCCAGATCGGGTGAATCGGGGTGATGTGCTTGGCCGCGGGCGCCGTGGCCGGCACGAAGTCCATGTCGTAGGTGATGTAGATGTTCGCGGGGGTCGAGATCAGGTCGTGGATCATGTAGTTGAGGACCCAGAAGTCCTTGGCGCCGATCGGGTAGCCGTAGCCGGGCGGGACCTCGAAGATCGTCTTCTCCTCACCCGTCGCCATGAACGGGTAGTAGCCGCCGCCGTAGCCGTTGCCCTCGCCCGCGCCGGCTGGGCCGTTGGTCAGCCAGACGCCGTGGTGCAGGTGGATGATGTTCGTGAGCGGGACCTTCCCGCAGCACTTTCCGTTCGGCAGCGCGTAGCGGGCGTTCGGCTGCATCCTGATCATGTAGCCGTCGACGTTCGGCTTCGGGACGTGCTTGTAGTCGAACAGGATCAGGTTCGCGCCGGGCGTGATGCGGTACGGCCCGGCGGCGTAGTGGAGGTGCTGGGTGCCCGCCGGCTCGGCCGGGGCGTGCTCGACCGCGACGGGCGCGGCGGCCAGCCCGACTGCGGGCGCGCACGCCAATGCGAGCAGCGCGCCCAATACGACCCAAAGTGCCCTTCTCTTCAAGCTGATCCTCCAGCGCTTGCGCGCCACCCGTATCGACATTGTGTCAGAAGCGGCAGCGCAAGCTCTCGAAGCCCCGCTCGTTATATGAATCGGCGGCCGGCGCGGCCGTCCGTTTCCCGGAGGAGAAAGCATGCGGAGACAAGTTGCGCGCAAGCCGAAGCTGGTCGTCGCCGCGGTCGCGATCGCGACCGTCTGCCTCGCCGGCGTGGGCGCATCGAGCGCCGCGCCGACGATCCCGATCCCGCTGCCGGTCGTCAACCCGACGGTCCCGCCCGACCGCACGGTCGAGCCGGTGGTGATGCTCGGCGCGGACTTCCCGGGCATCGCCGTCCCGCAGAACGAGACCGCCAAGGCGCCGTTCACCGACTTGGTCGGCTGCCAACCGGGGAGCGACACCGACAACTGCGCCCACAACGAGTACTCGCCGCCGCAGGTCGATACCAGCGGCGTCCAGAACAAGCTCCCGATCAAGGGCGTGTACACCAACCAGCTGCTCGGGTACCGGTGGGATCCGCGCGCGCGTCACGGCGCCGGCGCGTTCGTCCAGATCCCATTCCAGGTCGACAAGGTCTTCACCCGGTACCTCGAGAACGACGCGTCCGGGTTCGCGATCTACTCGGGCGCCGACCAGCAGACGACCTACCAGTGGCAGAACGAGGGCTTCCGGGCGTACCCCGACCCGAAGGACCCGTGCCACGCGCTCTACCAGCCGCCCGCGAAGGACCCGATCCCGTACTTCGACACGAACGACGAGGTGTCGTTCATGTACTCCGACAGCGGCCCCCAAGCGCCACGGAACGCCGCCGTCCCGAAGGGAATCACGACGATGCGCGCGGTGCAGATCTCCGATCCGCTCCATCCCGGGTCCACCCCGAGCTACGTGTACGTGATGGTCGCGGCGGCGAGCGGCCCGAAGCCTGCCTACACCGCAGCGAACGGATACGTCCGCTACCTCCGCGATCCGGCCGGGTCGAAGACCCCGGCCGACGAGTACGTGTTCTCGCAGTCGGACTACTCCAACTACGGCAACGCCGCGACCGGGGACATCTGCGGCGCCCCGTCCCGCGGCCACCCGTACGGGACCCCGATCCTCGACTCGAGCGGCAAGCCGGTGATCGCCCGCCACCGGCCGCTCGACACCGCGAGCGTCGAGACGCCGCGCTACAGCTTCCGCTACGACGGCCGGTGGCTGATGACCGGGATCTCGGTCTCGAAGGACGACCGCGGGCTGACCCGAGGCGACTACGGGCCGAACGTGCTCGACCGCTGGAAGGCGCGCGCGTTCGCCCAGGATCCCTCGTCGAAGACCCCGTGCTGCGGGTTCGAGGAGGAGGACACGCACTGGGGCGGCTCGAGCACGCTGATGGGCGAGCTGGTCGGCCCGGTCCGCGCGATCCGCGCGACCTGGGGCGCCGACTCGGGCACCAACGTCGTGCGGATGGAGACGTTCTACGCCGACCAGGTGCGCCAGAAGTCGTGGCTGCGGGTGCACGTGATCCCCCCGCTCGACGGGATCTACTCGCAGTGGGACTTCCGGGCCGGACGGATGACCCGCTACTACAACCCGAACGAGCCGAGCGGAGTGGCCGTAGACGGCCGCAACGACACCGTGTTCGGGAACCTCGACGACCCGTGCAACACCAACTACGACGGCCAGAACGAGGGCACCGGGATCCAGGGGACGGGGACGCCGCTCGACGGGCTAGATCCCAACCAGGCCTACCGGCAGGCGTACCAGGGCACGGGCCTGTGCAGCTCGCCTTGGCCATACCACCAGTCGATCAACGTCGCCGATCCGACGTTCGAGGGGCTGAACGCGTCGCTTCAGTGGAACGAGACCGCAGGGCCGTGGGGTACGGAGGTCGACCGCTACCAGATCGATCAGCTCACCGACGAGACCCCTGGAGGGGTCGCGCAGTCGATGCTCGCGCTGCCGTACTACCGCGACGACTCGTGCTTCGACGACGGCACCGGCTCGGATCCGGGACCGCGGGTCGATCCCGGCTCCTCGAACGAGCCACGTACGTACGTCGACCCGGCGACCGGGGCGACGAAGCCACGGACGTGCTGGACGCCGGCCGACGGGATCCCCGCAGCCGGCGACCCGCGGTACTTCCAGGGCGACATCGGCACCCACGGTCTGCACCTGCTGTTCCAGCTCGAGTCCGACAACGCCCGGCAGGAGGTCCCGGTCGACGAGATCGTCTCCGACCAGCGGATGGTGCTGCTGCCAGGCCAGCAGGGGAACGTCGGCGAGCAGTACGGCCGCGAGTTCGAGAAGCCGCTGGTCGTCCGGGTCCGGGACGGCGGGGTGGCCGCTGGCTCCGTCGGCGGCTAATTAAGCCCCCGGCGCCGTTGATTTCGCGGCCGCCTCCTGAAAGGCTACGGCCTAAGGTGTCCTCCGGGGAGGTTGGGCATGAGCGAAACTCAACAGGCAGCCGAGGCTGCTCCTGAGTCGAAGTCGAAGTCGGACCCTGGCTGGGCGAGCGTCTTCCGCGGCAGCGGACGTACCCAGTTGCGCATGATGGCCAAGGAGTTCGGCGCGATGCGAGCTCGTCGCGGCGCCGGCGAGGCGGTCTCGTTCGGCGGGCGGGGGGTGGACCTCGTGTTCGGACCGTCCCCGGGCGAGGACAACGATCGCATCGTCGTCCACCACCACATCCGCAAGACGGGCGGCACGACGTTGCGCAAGACAATGCTGCGCTGTTATCCGGGCTCCACGCGGGTCGCGCTCGCCTATCCAGATGCACCCGGCGACGAGATCCGGGCCTGGTGGAAGAAGCTGTTCGCGCTGATGACCGACGACGAGCAGAGCAAGCTGCGCGTAGTCTCGTCACACACCGCCGGCTTGTGTCTCGACCTCGTCCCCGGTGCCGCCATCGGGGTGACGATGGTGCGCGACCCGATCGACCAGATCCTGTCCCGCTGGTTCTTCCGGAAGAGCAACGCCGAGGCCGGCAACATCGACGGCCTGCTCAAGCTGTACGAGCGCGGCGAGGTGTGGTGGTCGGGTAACGGCGGTCCCAGGAGCCCCAAGGAAGACCGGCGCTACCAGGAGTACTTCAACCCGCAGGCGCGCAGTCTGCTCGCGATCAACTTCGACGTGGCAGAGCTCGGCTTCGCGATCGGGCCTCCGCCCGACGCGGATGTCTGGCGCAGCCGCCTGTTCTCGTTCTTGTCGGAGCGTTTCCTGGTCGGGATCCAGGACGCGTACGAGGCGTCGGTCGACCGATTCGCCCACGAGCTCGGCTGGCCGGACGACGCCCGCGACCTGATCGCGAGCACAAAGGTGAACACCCTCCGACCGCGGGCGTTCCCGCTCGAACCCGGGTCGGCGGACCTGATCCGCTCCGCGAACTGGCTCGACGCCGAGCTGCATGCGGAGTACCGGCGCGCCTTCGGTGATTCCGGCGACGGCCGTCCGCCCGGCTACGTGATCAACGGCGGCTCGGACTCGGCTGTCGGCTGAGCGCGTCAGCCGGGGTACACGCGCCGCAGCAGCCCCATCATCGCCGGCGACGTCACCTGATAGCCGGGACAACAGGTCGGACCATTGACCGCGCTGATTCCAATCTCGAGGTGAGGGCCCGATGAGATCCCAACGATGCCGCACCCCACCTCGGCGATTGGCTGTCCCGCGTTCACGACCGTCCCGACTTTGACCAGGGCGGGCGCGGCGTGGCCGTAGTAGATGTAGCGCCCGTTGAGCGGGCCACCGAGCACCTTGAGCACCGGCGCGTAGGGACCGAAACCGGAGATCCCCTCCTGCACGATCACGCCGTTGGTGACCGCGACCTCGACCGCCGCTGGGCCACATGCCGCGCCGGCAGTCGAGATGTCGACGCCCATGTCGGGTGACCACGTGCCCGGCGGCGAGGCCGCGGACACTGGCTGGATCGGGAACACGAACCCCTGCCCCGATGACATCAACGTCAGCGTCCGCGCGACCCGCTGCTCGACCTTGAGCTCGCGCTTGACCTCCGCGAGCGAGGGGGCGCGAGCGTTGCGATCGCCGACCGGGGCGCCGCCGGAGGCCGCGTAGTACTGCGCGGCCGATCCGGCCGCGGGCTGTACAGGCTGCGGATGAGCTTGCAGTCCAAGCGCCGCGCCGTGGGAAGACGACGACGCGTTCGAACCGCAGGCCGCCAGCGCCACGAGCAGCGCCACCGCCGCCGCTGGCCGGATCATCCGATGATGGCGGCGCAGCACGACCCTACGCGGCGGTCCGCAGGCTGACGTGCGGCGGACGCTCGATTCGGATGTCGGCGATTGGGCCGCGGAGCCGGCCGTCGCGCTCGAGCCGGACCGCGACCGCGCCGAGCACCTCGGAGGCCATCGGGCCGAGCTCGCGCAGCGACTGGTGCGCGTTCTGGCGGACCTCCAGGTCGACCTGCGCCAGCCCGTCGAGCCCGACGGCCGCGTAGGCGTCGAGCAGCAACGCGATGTCGACGCTGTAGCCGGTCGCGAACGGAAGCCGCTCGAGCAGCTCCCGGCGGGCGGCGAGCTCGCCGGCGAGCGGCTGCTCGACCCCGGCCAGCTCGGGATAGAAACGGTTGATCAACGGCCTCGCCGTGAGCTCGGTGACGCGGCCGCCACCGTCGGGGAGCGTGGTCGAGCCGACGCGAAAGGGACGGCGGTAGAAGCCCTTGACGAAGGCGAGCTCCGGTCGCTCCAGCAGGGGCCCGATCAGACCGCACGCGAAGTGCGTTCCGAACAGCTCGGAGTCGGCATCGAGGAAGCAGACGATCTCGCCGCGCAGCACCGGCAGCGCGCGCCACAGCTTGTCGCCCTTGCCGAGCAGCGGGCCGACCTCCGGCATCAGCTCGGCGGCGGCGTGGACCTCGGCGCCGAGATCGCGAGCGATCTCCGCAGTCCCGTCCGTGGACTGGTCGACGACCAGCACCTGGTCGACGACCCCGGCGTCGCGCAGCGGGATCAGCTGCTCGAGGATCGGTCCGATCGTACGCGCCTCGTCCCGCGCCGGGAGGCAGATCGAGACGGTTGCGGACGTCTGCTCGGCGAGTCGCTCGGGCGAAAACTGCGAATGATGGAAGCTGTTGGCGCGATGCCAGGCGCGGACGCTCGTCACTCCGGGAGCGTACCCGCGAACGTTTTGAGCTTCGCCGGGTCGCGGAGCGGCGGCCCGTGCCCGAAGCAGACAAGCCGCGGCTCGAGCGCCGCCAGCCGCCGGATCGCCTCGCGGTTGCGCGGAACGTCCGGTGTGAACTGGGCGGGCGGCTCGTGCAGCCCTGGACGGCCGGTGATCATGTTCAGGCCGAAGAACACGTCGCCGCAGATCAGCGTGCGGTCGGACTCGCGCCAGTAGGAGACGTGGCCGGGGGAATGACCGGGCGTGTCGAGCACCGTGAAACCGGCGACGTTGTCACCCTCCCCGAGCCGTCGCGCCACCGGGTGCGCCGGGCCGGCCCACATCCGGCCGATCAGGCTGTTCAGCCCGCCAACGGCCACGACGTCGCCGGTCTCGACCGCGGCGGCGTCGTGCTCGCCGCACCACAGCGGGATTCTCAGTTGCTCGCACACCTCGTGGCTCGCTCCCTGGTGGTCGGGGTGCGCGTGGGTCAGCGCGTGGGCGCTCACGGTCCGCCCGCTGAGCTCGCCGAGGATCCGCCGGCCGGCACGGCGGGTGGCGGCGTCGAGCAGCACGTCGCCGACCAGGTACACGTTGATCGCGTTGGGCGGGAACCCGCGGAGCTGGTGGACGTCGTCGGCGAGCTGCCTCATCACGCGCGACCGGTGCGCAGGCGCTGGACGGTCCGCTCGACCCACGGCTCGGGCCGGTACCGGTCGAGCATCGCGTCCGCAGTCGCGTCGTTCTCGTATCCGACCCGTCGCAGCTCGACCGCGCCGTCGTCGGCGAGCAGCGCGTACGCGGCGCGCGTGTCGCCGTCGAGCGGCATCCCGACGCTGCCGGGGTTGATCAGCTCGACGCCGTCGGGCCGGACCCTCCGGAACTGCAGGTGCGTGTGGCCGAACGCGACGCGGCGCTCGCGGACCCCCGCGAGCAGCTCGTCGTCGTCCGGCGCCGGCTCCGGGAAGAACGAGCGCATGTCGGAGATGGGGGAGGCGTGACAGAACCGCGTGCCGTCGTCGACGAGCTGCTCGGGCAGCGCGTCGAGCTGGACGACGCTCTCGGCGCTGAGCGCCTCGCGGCACGCCTCGATCGCCGCCGGCACGAACTCGTCGTCGGGCGCCTGCTCGGGATGGGCGGTCCAACGGTCGACGTTGCCGCGGATCCAGCTGGCGTTGCGAAGCTCCTCCAGCGCCGAAACCGTCTCGGCGGGGTACGGGCCGAACAGGGCGTAGTCGCCGCCGAGCAGGAACCGATCGGCACCGGCGTCCCACGCGTCGGCCAGCACCGCCTGGAGCGCGGGGAGGTTGCCGTGCACGTCGTACAGGAGCGCGAGCGGCGGCACCGGCGTTTCATATCACTAGTGCACCGTCCGGTGATTGGGGCACACCTGTCGCGGGCCCGGATGACCGCCGGGCAGCGTCCTCGACGCTCGGCGCAGCGCTGCTGCGCCTTCGCGTCTGTGTCCTTGCCCGACGGCCCCCGGACCTCGCGCCACGCGCACCCTAATCACCCGACGGCACACACCTTGGTCCCACCACTATCGTCCTCAGCGTGCCCCTTACGTCTCGCGTGCCCTCGCTGCGCGGCAGGCGCCATCGATCCGCGTCAAGGCGGCGCGGCCGGCGCCCCGACCGCGCACCCGTCTCCCCCGAGGCGTGGCGGCGGCTTGCGGCATGCACCGCGGCCGCCGCCCTGCTGCAGCTCGACGGCACGCTGATCACGGTCGCGCTGCCGTCGGTGTCGCACAGCCTCGGCGTGTCGAGCAGCTCGACCGCGATTCTGCTGAGCGCGTACTTCCTCGCGTACGCCCTGACGCTGCTCCCCGCGGGCTCGCTGGTCGACCGGTTCGACGCGCGCAGGCTGGCGCTGCTGGGGCTCGGCCTGTTCGCGGTGGGCGCCGCGGCCGGGGCGGTCGTCTCGTCGATCGAGGCGCTGGTGGTGACCCGGGTGATCCAGGGGATCGGAGCTGGGCTCGTGAGCCCCGCTGCGCTCGCGGGTGCGGTCAGCGGCTTTCCGCCGGAGCGGCGCGGCTCAGCGCTCGGCATCTGGGGCGCCAGCGCGGGCATCTCGAATTTGCTCGGACCGCTGCTCGGCGGCGTGCTGACGGTCGCGCTCGGGTGGCGCGCGGACTGGTGGGCGCTGGTGCCGCTGACGGTGCTCGCGGCGATCGGGATCATCCGCTACCTGCCGCCGACGGTCCATGGCGAGGACAGCCGCAACCCGGTCCTGAACCGCACGGTCCTGGTCGCCTCCGCCGTCGCCGCGCTGACGTTCGCGATCATGATCGGCTGCTTCTACCTGGCCGAGCAGTACCTGCAACGCGCTGTCGGTTTCTCAGCGCTCGGCGCCTCGTCGGTGCTGGTGGTGGTCGCGCTGCTGGTGGGAGCGGCCGCTCCGGTCGCGGGCCGGCTGGTCGACGAGTACGGCGAGCGGACTCCCGCGGTGGCCGGGTTCCTGTCGGCCGCCGTCGGGCTGCTGGTGCTCGGGGTGCCAGGAGTCCCGCTCCACAGCCCGGTCACGCTGCTGCCGCTGATCCCGATCGGGATCGGCCTCGGGATGCTGTTCGTGCCGACCTCCCGCGCCGCGCTCAACGCGACGCCGCTGGCGTCCCACGGCCGGACCTCGGCGCTGCTCTCGATCGGGCGCCTCCTGGGCGCGGCGGTCGGGGCGGGGCTCGCCGGCGCCGCGCTGGCGTCCGGCGTAACCGGCTCCACGGTGCACACCGCGCTGCTGATCGGGTGCGCCGCGTGTCTGTTCCTCGGGATCCCGGCCGCGAGCCGCCTCGGCACGAGGCCCTCGGCGGCGACGCTGGTGTCCGAAAGCTGAGCCGACATTGCGGCGCGCCTGCATCGACATCGGGTCGAACACGACGCGCCTGTTGATCGCCGACTGTGGTCTCGGCGAGTTGGTGCCGGTCCACCAGGAGCGAGCGTTCACGCACCTCGCCCGCGGGCGCCTGGCCGACGGCACGATCACCGCTCACAAGCTCGGAGAGGTGACGGACGTCGTCGCCGCCCAGGTGGCGCGAGCGCGCGAGCTCGGCGCCGCCGAGGTCGCCGCGGTCGCGACGGCCGCGATCAGGGATGCCGCCAACGGGGCGGAGCTGACCACCGCGATCCGCAACTCCTGCGGGCTCGAGGTCGAGGTCCTCACCGCCGAGCGCGAGGCGCGGCTGGCGTTCCTCGGGGCCGCGCGGACGCTCGGTCACGTGCCCGACGGCGACCTCGGCGTGGTCGACGTCGGCGGCGGCTCCTCCGAGATGGTCGTCGGCAGCCCGCCCGACGTCGTCATCTGGTCGGCCTCGTTCGGGCTTGGGTCCAGCGAGCTGACCGAGAGCCGGCTGCACTCGGACCCGCCCTCGGAGTCAGAGCTCGAGGATGCGCGCACCGTGATCGCGCGGGCGCTGAGCGGGCTCGAGGTGCCGCACCCCGCCGAGGCGGTCGCCGTCGGTGGCAGCGCCGCGTCGCTCCGGCAGCTGGCCGGGTCGCTGCTCGACGCCGACGCGTTCAGCCGGTCGCTGCGGCTGCTCGCCTCAGAGCCGGCGCGGGTGATCGCGCGGCGGTTCGATCTGCACATCGAGCGGGTCCGGTTGCTGCCGGCGGGATTGCTGATCCTGCAGGCGGCGGCGGAGCTGTTCGGGGCGCCGCTCCGGGTCGGGATCGGCGGGATCCGCGAGGGGATCCTGCTGGAGGCCGCCGGTGGATAGCAAGGAGGCGCCGATGTCCCCGCGCGAGGCGCTTGAACAGGTAAGGGTCCACGGCCCGACGCGCGGCAACCGCCGGCTCGAGGCGCTGCTCGAAGCGGTCAACTCCGACGATCAGGTCAAGGCGTGGTGGCACGTGTCCGCGGTCAACGCAACCCGCCGGCTCGGGATGACCGACCACAGCTGGGTGCACATCCAGATCGTCCTGAACATCGGGCTGCGGCTCGGGCGGCTGCTGTTCCGCCGCGGCGTGGTGCCCAGTGTGACCGCCGACTACGGGATGGGGGAGCGCGACGCGGAGGTGGTGATTGCCGCCGGCTGCCTGTTCCACTGCGTCGGGATGTCGATCGCTCGGCAGGGTCACGAGCGGTTCAGCCTGTTCCTGACCGCCGACAAGCTCGGCGGACTGCTGGCGTCGAGCTACGAGGAGCCCGAGCGGACGATCATCGTCTCCGAGGCCCTGCACGCGATCAACGGCCACCGCCGGAAGGGCAAGCCGGTGACGATCGAGGCGGGGATCGTCCGCGTCGCCGATGCGCTCGACATGGCCCGCGGCCGCACGCGGTTCCCGTTCGACAGCGGCCTGCCGAGCATCCACGCGCTGTCGGCGTACGCGATCGACGAGGTCAAGATCTCCGCCGGCGAGGACCGCGCGGTCAGGGTCGAGATCGCGATGTCCGACAGCGCCGGGATCTTCCAGGTCGACGAGCTGCTCGCGACCAAGCTGCGCGGATCGGGGCTCGAGGAGCACATCGAGGTGATCGCGCGGATCGACTCCGACGACGAGCAGAACCGCTTCCCGGTGTTCAAGCTATAGAGCTGAGGCGATCTTGACGACCACGGCGGTGACGTCGTCCGGGGCGTCGCCGGTGCCGACGAGCTGCTCGAGCACGTGCCGGCGAAGCTCCTGCGGCGAGTCGGGGCCGGCGGTGACGACGTTCGCGAGCCGCTCGAGCCCCGCGTCGAGTGACTCGCCGCGGCGCTCGACCAGGCCGTCCGTGTACAGCAGCAGCACGTCACCCGGAGTGAGCTCGGCGCGGAGCGTCCGGTAGGGGTCCGGCTCGACGCCCATCAGCCCGTTTCCGGCCTCGAGGAAGTCGACGGCGCCGCCGGCACGCGAGCGAAGCGGGGGCGGGTGCCCCGCGCTCGCCCATTCGACCGTCTGCTCGGCAGGGTCGACGACCGCGTACAGAACGGTGAACAGCTGATGCTCGTCGAGCGCGACGCGGTAGCTGTTCAGCCGGGTCAGTACCTCGCCGGGCGTGCGCGTCGCCTCGTCGGCGAGTGCGAACGCGCGGGTCACGCTGCGCAGCTGTCCCATCGTCGAGGCGGCGCGGATGCCGCTGCCGGCGACGTCGCCGAGCACCACGCCGAGGCGCCCCGACGGCAGCGCGAACGCGTCGTACCAGTCGCCGCCGACCTCGGCGCCGAGGCCGGCCGCCTGGTAGTGGGCGGCCAGCTCGATCCTCTCGACCGTCGGCAGTTCCGCGGGAATCAGGCCGCGCTGGAGCTCGACCGCGATCCGGTGCTCCTCCTCGTGCAGCTGAGCCCGGCGGATCGAGAGCGCGGCTCGGTCGGCGCCCTCGCGGAGCAGCGCGCGTTCCTCGCCGGTCAGCGCCCGCTCGCCGTCGAGTTCGATCCGGACGGTCCCGAGCCGCGTGCGCTCGATCTGGAGCGGGATCTCCTCCCAGCGGCCGTCCCGGTCGGTCAGGTCCTCGGGCCGGAGCCGCTGGACGACCTCGCCGCGCCCTCGGACGACCACGGCTGTCGCCCCGTCACCGACCGCGACCTCGACCGCGGGCGCCCCGAGCAGCGTCCCGATCCGGACCGCCAGCTCAGGCAGCAGCTCCTCGAGCGACAGCGACTCGAGCGCGCTCGAGAGCGCCTGGAGCTGGGTCAGCCGGTGCGCCATCTCCTCGGCCTGGGCGCGCGCGGACTGCTCGAGCATCAGATCCGCCCTCGCGCGCTCGGCGCGGCGGCGGGTCGTCAGGTCGACCCACTGGACCATCAGCAGCTGCTCGGCGAGCTCGGTCGGCTGGATCAGCGAAGCGACCGCGCCGACCCACACCTCGGCGCCCGTGGACGACTCGAGCCGGACGTCGACGACGTCGGGCTCGGTCCCGCTGTCCGTGCTGAGCTGCTCGGCGCGGTGCAGCAGCGACCACAGCGCGGCGCCATCCTCGCCGACGCAGAGGTCCGCGACCGCCATCCCCTCGAGGGTCTGCTGGGTCCGCCCGACGAGTCGTGCGAAAGCCATGTTCGTGCGGATGATCCGCCCGTCGGAATCGAGCAACGTCTTGCCGATCGGCGCCGCCTCGAACGCTCCGCGGAGCAGCGCCTCCGAGCGCTGCAGCGCCCGCCGCCCGCTCTCGAGCTCGGCGAACACCGCGACCTTTGAGCGCAGCAGCTCGGGATCGAAGGGCTTCAGCACGTAGTCGACCGCCCCGACGCCGTAGCCGCGGATGATGTCCTCGACCTCGTCGCGGGCGGCCGTCAGGAACACGATCGGCACGTCGCTCGAGCGGTCGCGGCCCTTGATCAGCCGCGCGGTCTCGAACCCGTCGATCCCCGGCATCCTCACGTCAAGCAGGATCAGCGCGAAGTCGCGCTCGAGCAGCAGCCGCAGCGCCTGGGTGCCCGACGACGCGGTGATCAGCGGGAAGCCGAGTGGCTCGAGCACCGCCTCCAGCGTCTTCAGGTTCTCGGGACGGTCGTCGACCAGCAGGATCGGCAGCGCCTCGGGCGAGACGACATCGACGAGGCGGCCGGTGTCCTGGGAGTGGGCTGCTAGGCGTCGAGCCACACGCGCATCATCGACACTAGCTGGTCGACGTCGACCGGCTTGGTGATGTAGTCGGACGCGCCAGCGTCAATCGCCTTCTCGCGATCGCCCTTCATCGCCTTCGCGGTCAGCGAGATGATCGGTAGGTCCTCGAACCGCGGCATCGCGCGGATCGCGCGGGCGGTCTCGTAGCCGTCCATCTCCGGCATCATGATGTCGAGCAGGATCAGGTCCGTGTTCGGGTGCTGGTGCAGCCGCTCGATCCCCTCGCGCCCGTTCTCGGCGTAGACGACCTTCATTCCGCGCTGCTCGAGCGTCGAGGTGAGCGCGAACACGTTGCGGATGTCGTCGTCGATCACGAGCACCTTCTTGCCCTGCAGCGGGGCGTCGCCGGTCCGCAGCCGCCCGAGCAGCTTCCGGGTCGGGCTTGGGAGCGTCGCCTCGACGCGGTGCAGGAACAGCGCCGCCCGCTCCGCCAGCCGCTCGGGCGAGTCGGCGACGGTGATCACGGCGCCCTTCGCGAGCGCGTCGAGCCGCGCTCGTTCGGCCTTCGCCAGCTTGTCAGGGACGTACGCGATCAGCGGCCGCTCGCGGAGCACCTCGTCTCTCGCGACATCGCGCAGCAGCTCGCCGCGGCCGGCCTCGCCCGGCTCCCGTCCGACGACGATCACGCCGAGGTCGAACTCCCCTTCGTGGAGCGCGGCCAGCGCGCCGGCCGGCTCGATCCGCTCGAGCTCGACGCGGTCGCCGCCGGCCAGCAGCGCGATCGTCTGCTCGTCGACCTCGTGCTCGTCCGCGACCAGCGCGATTCGCCGCTCAGGCGCCTCGGCGCTCCGCTCGAGCCGCGACAGCGCGGCCTCGAGCTCGGCCAACTCGAGTGGCTCGTCGACGTACGCCGCGGCGCCCGCGCGCAGACCGTCGATCCGGCCCGACGACTCGCCGATCAGCACCACCGGCAGGTGGCGAGTGTCGGGATGGTTCTTCAGCTGCCCGAGGACTGACTCGGCCCGCGGCTCTTCGCCGGCGAGCAGCACGACCTCGGGTCGGTGCTCGCGCGCGAGCCCGAGGGTGGCGCTCGGCCGCCGCGCGAGCACCGCCTTGACGCCGCGCGAGTGGATCAGCTCGACCAACCTCTCGGCACGCCCCGGGGTGGAGGCGATCACGAGGATCACGCGGTCGTCGTGGTCGAGCAACGCGCTGTCGTCGCCGACCTGGATCAGGCCCGGGAGGCCCGATCCGTTCGAGCCGTTCGCGCCGACGGCCGGGGTCGGGGCGGCGGGCTCCGGCGGCGCCTCGACCGGCCGGTCGCTCATCGGCAGGAACAGGCTGAAACGGCTGCCGATCCCGACCTCGGAGGAGACCATGATCTCGCCGCCGAGCAGCCGCGCGATCTCCCTCGAGATCGACAGGCCGAGCCCGGTGCCGCCGTACTTGCGCGAGGTCGTGCCGTCCGCCTGCTGGAACGCCTCGAAGATCGCAAGCAGCTTGTCGTCCGGGATCCCGACGCCGGTGTCGACCACCGTGAACTGCATGACGCTCTCGGCCTGCGCGAGCACCTCGTTGCCGAACACCTGATCCTCGGGAGCGGGGCCGATCGCGAGCGTGACGCCCCCGTCGTGCGTGAACTTGAACGCGTTCGACAGGAGGTTCTTGAGGATCTGCCCGAGCCGCTGCTCGTCGGAGAGGATCGACGTCGGCAGCCGCGGGTCGATATCGACCTGGAACTCGAGGCTCTTGTGCTCGGCGACCTGCCGGAACGCGCGCTCGGCGTCCTCGTAGATGTCGGCGAGCGCGACTGGCGCCAGGTCGACCTCCATCCGGCCCGCTTCGACCTTCGACAGGTCGAGGATGTCGTTGATCAGCGACAGCAGGTCGTTGCCGGCGGAGTGGATCGTCGAGGCGAACTCGACCTGCTGGTCGGTCAGCGAGCGGTCCTCGTTCTCGGCGAGCATCCGGCTGAGAATCAGCATCGAGTTCAGCGGCGTGCGGAGCTCGTGGGACATGTTCGCGAGGAACTCGGACTTGTACTTGGAGGAGAGCGCGAGCTGGGCGGCCTTCTCCTCGAGCCCTCGCCGGGCGAGCTCGATCTCGTCGTTCTTGATCTCGATGTCCTGGTTCTGCTCGGACAGGAGCCGCGCCTTCTCCTCGAGCTCGTCGTTGGTGTTGCGCAGCTCCTCGGACTGCTTCTGGAGCTCCTGGGTCAGCCCCTGGGACTGGGTCAGCAGCTCCTCGGTCCGCATCGTCGCGCGGATCGTGTTGAGCACCACGCCGATCGTCTCTGCGATCCGGTCGAGGAAGTCGCGGTTGACGTCCGAGAACGGGCGGATCGACGCCAGTTCGATCACGCCGAGCACCTGGTCCTCGAACAGCACCGGCATCACCAGCAGGCCCTGCGGCGGCGCGTCGCCGAGCCCGGAGCTGACCTTGATGTAGCCATCGGGGAGGTGGCCGAGCGCGATCGTCTTGCGCTCGAATACCGCCTGGCCGACGAGGCCTTCGCCGATCGCGAAGCGCGCGCTGCCGGTGTCCCGCACGACGTACCCGTATGAAGCGGCGAGCACCAACTCGCTTTCGCCGTCGGCGCGCGGCTCGACCACGAAGAACGCGCCGTACTGGGCGTTCACGGTTGGCGTCACCTCGCTCATGATCAACTGGGTCACCGCGGCGAGGTCGCGCTGACCCTGAAGGATCCCGGAGATGCTCGCGAGGTTCGTCTTCAGCCAGTCCTGCTCGGCGTTCCGCTGGGTCGTCTCGCGGAGGTTGGCGATCATTTGGTTGATGTTGTCCTTCAGCTCCGCGACCTCGCCCTGGGCCTCGACCGAGATCGAGCGGGTCAGGTCGCCCTGGGTCACGGCGGTCGACACCTCCGCGATCGCGCGCACCTGAGTCGTCAGGTTCCCGGCGAGCTGGTTGACGTTCTCCGTCAGCCGGCGCCATGTGCCGGACACGCCCCCGACCTCAGCCTGGCCTCCGAGCTTTCCTTCCGTACCGACTTCCCTGGCCACGCGGGTCACCTCGGCCGCGAAGCTCGAGAGCTGAGCGACCATCCGGTTCAGCGTCTGCTTCAGCTCCAGAATTTCCCCTCTGGCGTCGACGGTGATCGTCTGGGTCAGGTCGCCGTTGGCGACAGCCGTCGCCACCTGGGCGATGTTGCGCACCTGGTCGGTCAGGTTGCGCGCCATGAAGTTCACGTTGTCGGTCAGGTCCTTCCAGGTGCCCGCGACCCCCGGGACCTGCGCTTGGCCGCCGAGGATGCCCTCCGTTCCCACTTCGCGCGCCACGCGCGTCACCTCGGCCGCGAACCCGCGGAGCTGGTCGACCATCCGGTTGATCGTCTCGGCCAGTGCCGCGACCTCGCCCTTGGCGTCGACGTTGATCTTCTGAGAGAGATCGCCATGCGCGACTGCGGTGGTCACGCCGGCGATCGAGCGGACCTGGGTCGTCAGGTTCGACGCCATCAAGTTCACGTTCTCGGTCAGGCCCTTCCAGGTGCCGGACACGCCCTCGACCTCGGCCTGCCCGCCGAGGATTCCCTCCGTTCCCACCTCCCTCGCGACACGGGTCACCTCGGCGGCGAACGACCGCAGCTGGTCGACCATCGTGTTGATCGTGTCCTTCAGCTCGAGAATCTCGCCGCGCGCGTCGACCGTGATCTTCTTCGAGAGGTCACCCTGGGCGACCGCGGTCGTCACCTGGGCGATGTTCCGGACCTGGGATGTCAAATTCGACGCCATCAGGTTCACGTTCTCGGTCAGGTCCGACCAGGTGCCGGACACGCCGGCGACCTCAGCCTGTCCTCCGAGCTTTCCTTCGGTACCCACTTCGCGGGCGACGCGGGTGACCTCGTCCGCGAACGCGGAGAGCTGGTCGACCATCGTGTTGACGGTCCGCTTCAGCTCGAGCACCTCGCCGCGCGCGTCGACCGTGATCTTCTGCGAGAGGTCGCCCCGGGCGACCGCGGTCGTCACCTGGGCGATGTTCCGCACCTGGTCGGTGAGGTTGCGCGCCATGAAGTTGACGTTGTCGGTCAGGTCCTTCCACGTCCCGGCGACGCCGGGGACCGCAGCCTGGCCGCCGAGGATCCCTTCGGTACCCACTTCCCTCGCGACGCGGGTGACCTCGTCCGCGAACGCGGAGAGCTGGTCGACCATCGTGTTGACGGTCCGCTTCAGCTCGAGGATCTCGCCCTTGACGTCGACCGTGATCTTTCGTGTCAAATCGCCGTTCGCCACGGCGGTCGTGACATCGGCGATGTTGCGGACCTGCTCGGTCAGGTTGCGCGCCATGAAGTTGACCGAGTCGGTCAGGTCCTTCCAGGTGCCGGACACCCCGGCGACCTCCGCCTGGCCGCCGAGGTTCCCTTCGGTACCCACTTCCCTGGCGACACGGGTTACCTCGTCCGCGAACGCGGAGAGCTGATCCACCATCGAGTTCACCGTCGTCCCGATCCGCGCGAACTCGCCCTTCACCGGCCGGCCCTCGATCTCGAGCGCCATCTTCTGGTTCAGGTCGCCCTCGGCGACCGCCTCGATCACGCGCGCGACCTCGGTGGTGGGGCGGACGAGGTCGTCGATCAGGCCGTTGAGCGACTCGATCGAGCTCCGCCACGCCCCCCGCGCGCCGTGCAGGCGGGCGCGCTCGGTCATCCGGCCCTCGCGGCCGATGATCCGCGCGACGCGGATCAGCTCGGCCTCGAGCGCAGCGTTACGCGCCGCGAGCTGGTTGTAGGCGGATTCGAGCCGGCCGAGCGTGTCCCGGCGCCGGCCCGGCAGGCGGACGCTGAAGTCTCCGGCGGCTGCCGCCCGGAGCGCGAGCTCGACCCGCTCCAGCGACTCGTCGTCCAGCCGCCTGCCGCTGCGTGTCCGGGAGCCGTTGCCGCTGGTTGACCCGTTGCCAGCGGGACTCGAGGTTGGCTGCTTGGTCACCGCCGTCTTGGCCATGCTCTGCTCAGTCCTCCACTGGTTGTGCGCGGGCGCGGACCCCTACTGGCAACAGTGCGTTGCCCGATCACTTCATCGGAAGATTACGCCCGATTCTGGAGCCCTACCAGCCGCCGCGCCACTCGGCGTTGGCGGCCCGGCGCTTGGCGGCCCGCATCCGCGCGACCTTGCGCTTCTCGAGCCGCCACTGCAGCAGGGAGAACAGGATGATGATCGTCGGGAAGAAGATGATCACGATGTACATCGCGTACGTGATGTTCTTGTCGCTGGTCTCCCCGTACCAACCCTCACCGCCGTAGGACTTGGCCAGCGCGGCGGGGGCGATCGCGAGCAGCACGACCCCGAACGAGACGATGGCGGCGATGAACCGGGCGCGGCGCATGCGTCGGCCTAGGGTACCGCGATCTCGCGGGCGGGCTCGTCGGCGCGGACGGCCTCGAGCGCCTGCAGCAGCACCGGGTTGTAGTCGGCGCCGCGGGTGACGATCTCGAGGTGGCGGATCGGCGCTTCCAGCACCGGGCCGCCGGCCGCCGCGGCCAGCTCGCGCTGCTTGCTCGGCGGAACCGCCTCGTCCCTGGTCGTGATCAGGACCGCGATCCGCGGCTTGACCCTGCCCAGCCACGGGCGCGAGTCGAACCGCCCGAGCTCGCGTCCGGCCTCGGCGACGTCCCGCGCGGAGTGGCGCATCAGCTCCGACTGGACCCACACCGTCCGCTCGTTGACCGGCATGCCCGTCCGCTTGAGGCCCCAGCGCAGGAACTGGCGCGGGGCGACCGACAGGCCGACGCCGAACGCCCCCATCGACCTCCATGTCCGCCTGAGCTCCGGCTCCTGCCAGTGCTGGGCGGTGCCGCTGAGCACGATCCCGGAGGCGACGTCGGGATGGTCGCGCGCGATCAGCTGCGCGATCGCGCCGCCCATCGAGTAGCCGACGATCAGTGCGGGGGCCAGTTCGAGCTGGCGGAGCGCCGCGGCGGCGTCGGCGGCGCAGTCGGTGAGACGAAACGGGACCAGCGGCCGCAACCCGCGGCCGTGGCCGCGGTGATCGATCGCGAGCACGCGATACCCGGCCTCGATCAGGGCACCGTAAGAGCCACACCAGTTCAGGTCGGCGCTCGCCAGCCAGCCGTGGAGCAGCATGACCGGCGGCCCGTCGCCCCCGGTGTCGCGGAGAAACAGCTCGCCGTGGCCGGGCACCCGCAGCGTCCGCGCGGGCGGCATCTCGAACGGGGGGAGTGGCGTCCACGGAGGTGCGCGCACGAGGCGGTCATCCTATCCGTCCGCTCCTACCATGATCACCGCTATGGCTGTGGTGATCGCATCGGACATCGGCAAGGACATCGCGGGCGAGCCGCTGCTGCGCGGGATCTCGTTCCAGCTCGAGCGCCGCGACCGGATGACGCTGTCCGGGCGCAACGGCGCCGGCAAGACGACACTGCTGCGGATGCTCGCCGGCGAGGCGTCGATCGACGCCGGCGAACTGGTCTTCGCCAAAGGTGTGAAGGTGGCGCTGCACGATCAGCGACCTCCGCGCGAACGCGGGTTCTCCCTCCGCGACTACGTGCTCTCCGGGGCGCGCGAGCTGGTCGAGATCGAGCAGCAGCTCGCCGATCTGGAGCAGGCGATGGCCGGGGGCGCCCACGACGAGGCGACCCTGAACCGCTACGCAGAGGCCCAGGCTCGGCTCGAGCACGCCGGGGGCTACCGGTGGCGCGAGACGGCGCTCGCGACGCTCCACGGGCTCGGGTTCCGTGACGACGCCGACCTCGACCGGTCGCTCTCGACGTTCTCCGGCGGCGAGCTGACCCGGGCCTCCCTTGGCCGCGCACTCGCCGGCGCGCCCGACCTGCTGCTACTCGACGAGCCGACCAACCACCTCGACATCGAGTCGCTGGAGTGGCTCGAGCAGCATCTGATCGCGCTCGACGCGGCGGTCGTGCTCGTCGCCCACGACCGCTGGTTCCTGGAGGCGGTGGGGACCTCGGTGCTCGAGCTCGAGGGCGGCCGCGGGCGGTTCTTCCCGGGCTCCTGGCACGCGTGGCGGCGCGAGCGGGCGGCCCGCGAGCTCGCGCTCGGGCGCGAGATCGAGCGCCAGGAGGCCGAGATCGCCCGGCTCGAGCGGTTCGTGACCCGGTTCCGGGCGGGGACCCGGGCCCGCCAGGCGCAGTCGCGGGTCAAGCGGCTCGACAAGATCGAGCGGGTCGGTCGCGATCCGTCGGACGGGGCGGCTCTGCAGTTCGCGTTCAAGCCGCCCGAGCGGACCGGGCGCGTGGTTTTCGAGCTGACCGACGGCCGCGTGGAAGCCGGGGACAAGCTGCTGCTCGAAGGCGCCGAGCTGTGGCTCGAGCGCGGCGAGCACGTGTCGCTGGTGGGGCCGAACGGTTCCGGCAAGACGACGCTGATCGAGACGCTGGCGGGCGTCCGGGAGCTCGCCGGCGGAAAGCTCCTGACGGGCCACAACGTGAAGCTCGGGTTTCTCTCCCAACACGCGGAGGAGCTCTCGGCAGGAACGGCACGGACCGTGCTCGAGGCGACCCAGCGGGCCACCAAGCTGACGCCCGGCAAGGCGCGGGCGCTGCTCGGGCGGTTCCTTTTCTCGGGCGAGGACGCCGAGAAAACGCTGGATGTGCTGTCAGGAGGCGAGCGCCGGCGGCTGTCGCTGGCGATCCTCGTCAGCGCCGGCGCGAACGTGCTGATCCTTGACGAGCCGACCAACCACCTCGACCTCGAGAGCCGCGAGGCGCTGGAGCAGGCGCTCTCGGCTTTCCAGGGGGCGATCCTGCTCGTGTCCCACGATCGGGCATTGCTGGACGCGGTCGGTTCGCGCACGGTCGCGGTCGAGGACCGCTCGCTCCGCAGCTACGTCGGCGGGTGGCCCGAGTACGTACGGGTGCGGGCGGAGCGCGCCGCGAAACCGGCCCCGGCGAAGGCCCCCACTCAGAAGCGACCGGCGCCCGCGAAGCAGCGCCCGGCGCGCAAGCCGAAGCCCCAACGCTCGCAGGAAGACCTGGAGCGGCAGATCGGGGCTGCCGAGGCGGCGCTCAGGACTGTCGAGGACGAGCTCTCCGATCCGTCGGCCTGGGCCGGCGCAGAGGCGGCCGCTCGGTCGACCGCCCGCCACGAGCAGGCGCAACGGGCGGTCGAGCAGCTGTACGAGCAGCTGGAGCGGGTCACGAGTTAGGGGGCCTTGGCGGTGAACCCGCCGCCCCCGCGCTGGTACTTGGCGCACGCCGCCTGGGCCTTCTGGAAGGCGGGGGAGCTCGGGTCGAGGCCTCCCTGCGGCCCCACCCGAAGCTGGACCTGGCCGCCGGAGCCGAACACCGGGTCCGGGAAATTCGGCAGCCCGTTCTCGCGCATGCACCGCGAGAACTGGAGCATCGCCGCCTTCCGGGCCGCGGACAGCGGCGGCGGATGGCCGCCGTTCGGCAGCTCGGACCGGCAGCTCTGCATCGCCGACTTGAACGCCGGCGCGCTGACGCTGACGCCGTTGACTGTCATCGAGGCGCCGGAGCCGGCGCGCGACGACGACTGAATCTCGATTCCGCCGCTCCCGTTGCTGCCGGGGTCGGGGAAGTTGGGGACCCCGTGCGCCCGCATGCATTTCGCGAACGCTGACCATCTGGTCGGACTTGGCGGCGGTGTTCGAGCTGGTCGCGGTCGAGCCGCACGCGGCGAGTCCCGCGGCGGCGATGATTGCGAGGAGAGGAGTGGTTCGGCTCATCCCGGTGGTGTACGAAAACGCCGGTAACACCGCGGGAACGGCTGCTGTAACCGCGCCGTAACCGCGAGCCCGCGATGCTCGTCCGCCACACTGTGGGAGGGTCGATGCGCGTGCTCGTAGTCGAGGATCAGCAGGAGCTTGCCGAGACGGTCGCGACGGGGTTGCGGCGCGAGGGGATGGCGGTCGACATCGCTCTCGACGGAGACACCGCGCTGCGCTCGACCGCGGTCCACGAGTACGACGTAGTGGTGCTCGACCGCGACCTCCCGAAGGTCCACGGCGACCACGTATGCGAGACGCTGATGGAGCGTGGCGCCCGTGCCCGGGTGCTGATGCTGACCGCCTCCGGGGAAATTGAGGACCGTGTGGTCGGCCTGAGCCTCGGCGCCGACGACTATCTGCCGAAGCCGTTCGCGTTCGCCGAGCTGGTCGCACGGGTCAGGGCGCTGTCCCGCCGCGCGCAGCCGGCGTTGCCGCCGGTACTGAGCAGCGGCGACCTGCGGCTCGACCCTGCGCGCAGGGTCGCGCACCGCGACGGTCGGCGACTCGAGCTGTCGGCCAAGGAGCTCGCCGTGCTCGAGCTGCTGCTCTCGGCGCAGGGCGCGGTCGTGTCGGCGGAGGAGCTGCTCGAGCGCGCCTGGGACGAGGCCGCCGACCCGTTCAGCAACGTCGTCAAGGTCACGATCAGCCGGCTGCGGCGCAAGCTCGGCGAGCCGCCGCTGATCGACACCGTGCCCGGCGCGGGGTACCGGATCTAGTGGCCGCCCACGAGGACGACCACTGATGCGGCGCTGGCTTCCCCGCCCGACGCTGCGGCTGCGGCTGACGCTCCTCTACGGCGGGCTGTTCCTGGCCGCCGGCACGGTGCTGCTGGTGATCACCTACGAGCTGGTCGCGCACAGCCCGGCGTCGACGGTCCACGGGCAATTCGTGGTCGCGCGGGCCCCGGCCGCTGAAGCAGCCGCCACCGTCATTGGTGCTGGGGACGCCCGGACAGTTCACCAAGCCCGCTGTCAAGGACGGCGCGGTCGCTATCAAGGCCTACCAGGGGAAGGTCAACGAGACGTTCCGCAGGCTGACCGCAACCCAGCAGAAGCAGCTCAACAACGTCGCGGACCACGCCAAGGTGGTCCTCCAGCAGCAGCAGTCCTCGCAGCAGGACGTGCTGCTCACCCGCTCCGGGATCGCGCTCGGGATCATGGCGATCATCTCGATCGGCTTGGGGTGGTTGGTGGCCGGCCGCGCGCTCCGGCCCGTGCGGACGATGAGCGCGCGCGCCCGCAGCATCTCCGAGCACAACCTCCACAAGCGGCTGGCGCTGAAGGGACCCAACGACGAGCTGAAGGAGCTCGCCGATACGTTCGACGACCTGCTCGCGCGGCTGGAGTCGGCGTTCGAGTCCCAGCGCCAGTTCGTCGCCAACGCGTCGCACGAGCTGCGGACGCCGATCACGCTCGAGCGGGCGCTGGTCGAGGTCGCGCTCGCCGACTCAGGCGCGACCACGGACACGCTGCGCGGGACGTGCCAGCGGGTGCTCGCCTCGAGCGAGCGCCAGGAGCGGATGATCGACGCGCTGCTGACGCTCGCGCGCAGCCAGCGCGGGCTCCAGTCGCGCGAGGAGCTCTGGCTCGACGAGGTGGTCGCCGAGGCGCTTGAGTCGATCCGCCCCGGTGGGGTCCGGATCGAGGCCGTGCTCGGCCCCGCGCCGACGCTCGGCGACGCGGCGCTGGTCGAGCGGCTCGTCGGGAACCTGCTCGACAACGCGCTCCGTTACAACGTCGCGAGCGCGGGCTGGATCCGGGTGTGGACCGGGATGCGCGACGGGCTCCCGGTGCTCCGGGTCGCCAACAGCGGCGAGGTCGTTCGCGACGACCAGGCGGCCGCGCTTACCGAACCGTTCCGGCGGCTCAACGGCAACCGCGTAGACGGCCGCGGCGCGGGGCTCGGCCTGTCGATCGTCGCGGCGATCGTTGCAGCGCACGGCGCGAAGCTGGACGTGGCGCCGGGAAGCGAGGGAGGCCTGGAGGTCGAAGTCCGGTTTCCCGCCCTCGCCCCGGTTCTCGCGGCGTAAGCTTGTTGGCGGAGATGTCCCTGGCAACCGCGCGGAACATCCTGATCATCCTGGCGATCGCGGCGCTCGTCGTGCTGCTACCGGGCGGCGGCACCGGCGCGACCGTCGCGCTGCAGGCCTTGTACCTGGTGTTCCTGGCGACGCTCGGGTGGTTCGCGATGACGATGTACCGCCAGCACCGCACGACGCTGTACGCGCTCGGCGACCGCCGGCGCGCGATCCTGTACGCCGCGCTGGTCGTCGCCGCGGTGGCGCTCACCGGCACCTCGAAGCTGTGGCAGACCGGCGCGGGCTCGGTCGTCTGGCTGGTGCTGATCGCCGGCGCCGTGTACGCGGTCGCCGCGATCGTCTGGAGCGCCCGGAAGTACTAGGCGGCGACCGGTTCTCGAACGGGCGCGAGCTCGACCGGGATCCCGTTCAGCACCGCGTTCCCCGACAGCGCGTCGACGACCAGCTCGTCGGCGACGAGGTTGCTGTTCGCGCCCGCGTGCTCCGACGCGACCCGCTGGCCGGTTCCGGCGACGTCGTGTCCCCATCCATGCGGGAGGCTGCAGACCCCCGGCATCACGGTGTCGGTGACCTCGATCGTCGCGGTCAGCGCGCCGGCGCGCGACCGCAGCTCGGCGGGCTCGCCGTCGGTCAGGCCGTAACGATCGGCGTCGTCCGGGTGCACCTGGAGCGTGCACCGCTCCTTGCC
Organism: uncultured Solirubrobacterales bacterium; assembly: GCA_963788565.1. GTDB lineage: Bacteria > Actinomycetota > Thermoleophilia > Solirubrobacterales > Solirubrobacteraceae > Palsa-465. Next base: position 132,795 of record CAWBHJ010000014.1, read on the forward strand.
CTTCACCAACACCGGGAGGTTGTGCATCCACGAGTTGTTCGAGCGCAGCTGGCGGCGGCCGACAAGCACCATGCCGCCGTTCCGCGGGCGCTCGAGCGAGGCCCGGAGCCGGTCGACGTCGGCGACGATCAGCTCCGGCGCGAGCTCGATCGTGCCACTGGCCGTCCGCAGCGCGTCGGGGAGGCGCGGCTTCAGCGGCCCGAGGTCGATCCCGTGCGGATTCGCCTCGAGCTCGGCCAGCGACAGACGGTAGGGGCCGGCGCGGAGCATCAGGTCGAGCATCCGCTCCTGGCCGACCCGCGGCTCGAGCTCGGCCAGGACCTCGTCGACGGAACGGCCGTTGAACGGCGAGCCCTCGGTCTTCGTCTCGCGGTCGATCGCCACGCGTGTGATCTGCTCGTCGAGCGCGGCGACGTCGGCGTCGGGCCCGAGCCCGGCCGCGATTCCGGTGAGCCTCAGCAGCATGACCCATTCGTCGGGGAGCTCCGGCTCTGGCTCGAGCACAGGCGGCGAGTAGTGGGCAACGTTCCGAACCGCGAACAGGTACAGCGCGAGGTCGTAGTGAGGCCGGCGCAGCGGCGACGGGGCCGGCAGGATCACGTCGGCGTGGCGGGTCGTCTCGTTGACGTAGACGTCGAGCGCGACCATGAACTCGAGCTGCGCGAGCGCCGCGTCGAGCCGGCCGCTGTTCGGCGTCGAGACGACCGGGTTGCCGCTGATCGTGATCAGCGCCCTGACCTGGCCCTCACCCGGCGTATCGATCTCCTCGGCCAGGCACGCGACGGGCAGCTCGCCGAACACCTCGCCGAGCCCGCGCACGCGGCTGTGCCAGCGGTGGAACCGGCCGCCCCGGCCGCGACCCGGCGTACCCGCGGCGTTCGAGTGCCCGGCCGCGCCGAGCGGGAACATCGCTCCGCCCTCGCGGTCGAGGTTGCCGGTCAGGAAGTTGAGTACGTCGACGAGCCAGCTCGAGAGCGTCCCGAACTCCTGCGTGCAGGTGCCGATCCGGCCGTAGACGGCGGCCGTCGGGGCCGCGGCGAGCTCGCGGGCGATCCGGCGGATGTCATCGGCGTCGATCCCGGTCGCCTGTGCCGCGGCTTCCGGGGTGAACGGGGCTGCGAGCCGTTGGACCTCGTCGAGGCCCGACGCGATCTCTGCCAGCCTGCTCCCCGGTTCGGCGAGTTCTTCCTCGAACAGCACGTGCGCCAACGCGAACAGGAAGTGGGCGTCGGTCCCGGGGCGGATGAAGTGGTGCTCGTCGGCCTCCTCGGCGGTGCGCGTCCGCCGCGGGTCGATCACGACCAGCTTGCCGCCGCGGGCCCGGATCGCCCGCAGCCGTCCGCGGACGTCGGGCGAGGTCATCAGGCTCCCGTTCGACTGCAGCGGGTTGGCGCCGAGCATCAGCAGGTAGTCGGTCCGGTCGAGGTCGGGGACCGGCACCGTCGTCGCGGTCCCGAACATCAGCGCGCTCGCCATCTGCTTCGGGTACTGGTCGACGGTGCTCGCCGAGTACAGGTTGCGGGTGCCGAGCGCCTTCAGCAGCACGCGGCCGTACAGCTGCGTCGACAGGTTGTGTGCGCTCGGGTTGCCGAGGTATGCCGCGACCGCGTTGCGATCATCGGCAAGGATCGGCTTCAGGCGCTCGTCGATCAACGCGAAAGCTTCGTCCCAGCTGGCCTCGGCGAAGCCGCCGTCGGGCCGGCGGATCAGCGGCGTCCGGACGCGGTCGGGGTCGCTGTGCAGCTCCTTGAGCGCGAACCCCTTCGGGCAGATGAAGCCGTGGCTGAAGACGTCCTCGCGGTCGCCGCGGATCTTCTCGACCCGATCGCCCGCGAGCGTGATCTCGAGCCCGCAGGTGGCCTCGCACAGGGGACACGTGCGGTATGCGGTGCGGTGTCCGTTCTCGCCAGCCGACATGACCTGTGCGAACACTACTGTTCCCGCTCCGTTGGATCGACTACCCCGGAAGTAATGACGTGAGCCGTCGCGCGGCCCCCGCGGCCGACTGGCTGATCGCGCTGGGCGCAATCGGGCTGTTCGCCTCGCTGTTCATGACCTGGAGCCACCAGATCACGCCGGCGCTGCTCGCGGTGCCCGGCGCCCGTTCGGCGCTACAGGGCGTGCCGCCGAATCCGACCGGCTGGCAGGTGTACAGCGTCGCCGACGTCGCGCTCGCGGCGCTCACTATCGCGCTCGCGCTCGCGGCGCTGATCGGGCACGGGCGCTTCCGGGCGATCGTGCTCCCGTTCGTGCTGGTGGCGCTGGCATTCGTGCTCCACGCGCTGAGCTCGCCGCCGACGAACGGCGTGCGGCTCGTCAACCCGGGAACGGTGATCCCGCAGTACGCGCCCGTTGCGCCGACCGCGGGCGTCGGGGAGACGGTCGCCCTGCTGGCGCTGCTGGTCGCGCTGGCCGGGATCGCGGTCTCGCTCGCGTCGGAGTAGCGGGCGCCCGGGCCTATCCTCGAATGGGATGTCCCTTACCCCTGCCGATCGGCGCCGCGAGCTCCCCGACGAGCCCGGCGTGTACCTGTTCCGCGACGCCCGCGGCAAGGTCCTGTACGTCGGCAAGGCCAACTCGATCCGCAAGCGCGTGGCGTCGCACTTCTCGAACCCGTCGACGCGAGGCGGGCGGGGGCTCGTCGACCAGATCGACCAGATCGAGGCGCTGGTCGTCCACACCGATTCCGAGGCGCTGCTGGCCGAGCAGAACTTCATCAAGCAGTACAAGCCGCGGTTCAACATCCGGCTCCGCGACGACAAGTCGTATCCGTACATCGCGATCTCGCTCGACGAGAAGTTTCCGCGGGTCTACTTCACGCGCGAGCGGCACCGTCGCGACCGGGCGTACTTCGGCCCCTACTCGAACGCCAAGCGGGTCCGGTCGACGCTCGAGGTGCTCGGCAAGGTGTTCATGTTCCGCTCGTGCGAGGGCGCGGAGCCCGGACGGCGGTCGGGTTCGCCGTGCCTGGACTACTACATCAAGCGGTGCGAGGCCCCGTGCGTCGGCTACGTCAGCGCGGAGGACTACCGGCGGTCGATCGACGGGGTGATCGACTTTCTCGTCGGGCCGCTATCGCGAGATCGAGCGCGAGCTCGAGCAGTCGATGCAGCTCGCGTCCGACGAGCAGCGGTTCGAGGACGCCGCCCGCGAGCGCAACCGGCTGCGCGCGGTGCGGTCGCTGCTGGAGCGCCAGCGGATCGCGCACGAGACGGGAACGATGGACGCGATCGCGGTGGCGGTCGATCCGGCGGCAGGCGAGGCGAACGCGCAGGTGTTCCAGGTGCGCGACGGCGTGCTGTCGGACCGCCAGAGCTTCTATCTCGACAACGCCGCCGGTGGCGGTGTGGGGGAGGTCGCCGAGGCGTTCATCCTCCAGTACTACGCGAGCGCGATGATGGTGCCCCCGCTCCTGATCGTCCAGCGCGGGCTGGGCGCCTCTGAGGCGTTGGCGGAGGCGTTGGCGGAGCGCCGCGGCGGGTCGGTCGAGATCCGGGCCGCCGAGCGCGGCGACAAGCGCCGGATCCTCGAGCTCGCCGAGCGCAACGCGCGGCTGGCCCTGGACCAGGAGAAGCTCCGGTCGGAGCGCCGGCGGCAGCAGCGGGTCGAGGCTCTGGACGGCCTGCAGGCCGCATTGGGCTTGGACACGATCCCGCTGCGGATCGAGTGCTTCGACATCTCGACGCTGATGGGGACCAACACGGTCGCGTCGATGGTCGTGTTCGAGGGCGGCGCGCCGAAGAAGTCCGACTACCGGCGGTTCAAGATCGCCGGTGTCGACGGGAACGGCGGCGGTGTGCCCGACGATTTCGCGGCGATGGAGGAGGTGCTGTCGCGGCGGATGGCGCAGTGGGAGCGCCAGCGCGAGGTCTCGCCGCACGACAAGGCGTACGACCCATCGTTCGCGGCGCTGCCGAACGTGGTCGTGATCGACGGCGGTCGCGGCCAGCTGTCCGCTGGACTACGAGCTCTGGGCGGCTTCCGCGAGCGGGGCGTGACCGTGATCTCTCTGGCGAAGCGGATCGAGGAGGTGTTCATCCCCGGCCGGGCGGCGCCGCTGGTGCTTGCGCACGACACCCCCGAGCTGCAGCTGCTGCAGCGGGTCCGCGATGAGGCGCACCGCTTCGCGATCACCCATCACCGGGTGCGCCGTGATCGCGAGATGACGTCCTCGATCCTCGACGAGCTGCCGGGTGTGGGCCCCGCCCGGAAGCGGGCGCTCCTGACCCACTTCGGGTCGCCGGACGCGATCCTTGCTGCCTCGAGGGAGGAACTCGAGGCGGTGCCTGGGCTGTCGGGCAAGCTCGCCGGGCGGGTGTACCGGGAGCTGCACAGGACGGGGGTCTAGGTCCGGAGCCGCTCGATGTCGGCGATCACGTCGGTTTTCTGCTTGAGCTGTTCCTCGGAGTAGCGGACGGGCGTGAAGCCGGCCTTCCTCAGGTCCAGCTCCTTGCGGCGGTCCCGCCTGAGCTGCGCCGGGGTGTGGTGGTTGCCGTGGCCGTCGAGCTCGACGGCGATGTGGTTGTCGCGCCAGAGCACGTCTACCTCCCAGCCGGCGACGTACTCGTTGGGCACCGGGAGCGGCCAACCCTGCTCCTCGCAGATCTCGAAGAACATCCGCTCCAGGCGGCTCTTGGTGAGGGCTAGCTCGGGTCGGTGACGCTCGAGCGCATTGCGTAGCTTGCTGCTGCCCGGGCGGCCGGCGCCGAGGGCGGCGTCGATGGCTGGGATGTCGAGGACGTCCTTGTAGTCGGCCTGCGCGAGGAGGCGGCGGACAGCCCAGAGCGGCGCCTTGGCCGAGAAGTCGACTGCGGTCTGCGGAAGGGTGGTTGTTGGGAAGTCTCTATGCCAGACGCGTTCGCAGGTCCGTCGTGCATGGACTTTGATTCCGGCCTGTGAGCGGCGCTGATTCGGGGTGGTGACGTGGATTGCCTTCGGCCGCTCGTCGAGTAGCCCCAGCCAGTGCGCGGCGGTCGCGTGGCTCAGCATCGCGCCGGGGCCGGCGTAGAGCAGGGCTTCTGAGAACAGCGCCTCGATGGCGGTTGAGACGTGGCCGACCGCGTAGACACGGGGGAGGCGGGGGTGGAGGTAGCCGTCGTCGATCCATAGCGAGATCGTGCCGCTCGGGACGCCGACGTCCTTGAGCTGCCCCCACTTGACGCGGCCCCACTGCCTCGATGCAAGCGCCCCCACCCGAACTTTGCTTCTGGAGTTCAGCATGCCGAACTCCAGAAGCATCGTTCCCCTTGACGCAACGGATCAAGACACGGATGTCACAAATCCGCGTCGAGAGTGCGACGGATCTACTTGTAGGTGAAGGTCAGGCCGCCGGCCTTGCCGCTCGAGGTCGAGACGACCACCGGGACGGTGCCGGCCGCGTGCGTGGGGGTGACGACCCTCAGCAGGTTGTCGGCCAGCACCGTCGGCGTCACCGCGACGCCACCGAAGATCACCGATGAGGTGCCGCTCAGGCCCGTGCCGCTGATCGTGACAGTGGTTCCGCCCCCCGTCGGGCCCGTGTCCGGCCCGATCGTCAGGGCCGCGAGCGCAACCATGGCGGCGTCCACGTCCGTGGTCGCGCCGCCGTTGCCGACGAGGTTCCCCTTCACCTTGACCGTCACCCAGCTGCCGGCCGCCCCCTTACAGCTGTCGAACTGCACGTTGTACGTCCCCGGCGAGAGCCCTTGGACGATCCAGTTCGCGCAGCCCGGCGCCGGGATTCCCCTCGGCGCAGGGCGCGCGGCACGCCTCGCCGCACGCTGCGCGCTCGCGATCGTGACGCAGATCCCGCTCAGCCCGGCCGCGACGAGGCTGCCGCCTTATACCTGCCGCGAGGCGCGGACAATGGGTCTATTGCGTTAGGAGCGCGGCGCTGGCGGGCGGCAGCGTGACCGTGTAGTTCCCGAGCGTCGGCGCGACCGTCTCCGTCTGGGGCAGGCCGGGGAGCAATCCGGTGGTCGTCTCGTCGCCGAAGCTCTGCCCACCCAGCGTGACCCCGTTGGTCGAGAACACGTCGGGGGCCTGGAGCCGCTCGAGCGACGCGTTGCTGGTGAACCCCGGGACCTGGAGCGTGACCGTGTAGCTCGTCGTCGGGTCCTTGTTGATCAGCACGACCCGCGTGGAGAAGTCCTTCGAGCGGGTCGCCCACACCTTGACGAGCCCGTTCGGGTTGACGTTGACCGGCACGAGTTGCGCCCCCGGCGGGAACGCCTGCGCGAACAGCAGCATCCCGTAGTACTCGGGGTGAACGAACGCCTCCCAACCGGCCGACGTGTGCTGGAACGTGAACAGCTCGTAGGCCGCCCCGGGAAGCGAATGCACGTTGACACCGTCGACCCCGACGTTGGCGAGGTTGAACAGCGTGTCGAGCACCCACAGGGCCGAGGCGAACGTGTCGCTCACGCCCGGCTTGCCCGAGCACGACGCCGAGTTCATCTCGTCGAGGCGGAACTGGAGCCCGCGCTTGTGGGCAACCGTCACGTACGGGGCCACCTGCTGCGCGAGTCCGGCCGAGGACCGGTCCGCGAGCAGGTTCGGGATCGTCGGGTAGCCGGGGTCGTTCGTGTCGGTGAGGCAGGCGCGCAGCGGGTAACGGTGCAGCGTCAGCACCTTGATCCCCGGCTCGGCGCTCATGAACTTCGGCAGTCCGCTCAGCCAGTTGAGCTCGGCGAAGGCAGGCCCGGTCACCGGCATCGTTGGCATCGCCGCGCGCCACCGCGAGAACTGCTTGATGAACCGGTTCAGGTTGTAGCCGTGCCCGCGGGCGAAGAACACCCGACCGTCGCGGGCCCGGTACCACGGGAACATCCCGTAGACGTCCGGCTCGTTGCCGATCTCGAATGCCTGGACCGAGTTCCGCCCGACGCCGGCGAGCAGCGCGCGCGACTCGACGGCCGCGACCGCGGGCCGGCCGCCCGCGAGGTTCACGCCCATGATCATCTTCGCGCCGAGCACGCTCGCCAACGCACGGGTGGTGCGCATCCAGCCGGGGTTGAGCGCGTAGTTGATCCCGCCGGGCGGGATCTGTCCGCGCATCGGCCACCACGTCTTGTCGGCGCTGTTGCCCCCGATCCGCAGGACGGTCGTCTGATTGCCCGGCACGAGGTTTCGCATCAGGTTGATCAGCACCGGGTTGACGTGGTCGGGATCGCGCCCGGTGTAGGAGTGGAGCGCCCCGTACTCGAGCGAGAGGCCAGTGAACCCCTGGGGCATCGCCTGACCCGTGGGCTGGGAGCCCACCGACGCGGTCACCGCCGGGTCGCCGGCGGGCGTCGGGTTGATCCCCGCCGCCCCGGCCGGGGCGGCGTCGAGGTCCGCGAGCACGGCCACTGCCGCGACCAGTAACGAGGCAGTGAACGCAGCGAGGATGCATGCCCGGATGCGGTCGCGCTGCACGCGACGATCGTGTCACACCTCGCTCGTAAGCTTTGTGTCGATGCATGGATCGCGGATCGAGGAGGTCGAGGCCCTGGCGGGCTCGGAGCCCGTGCAGTCGGCGCTCACGGATCTCGTGATCATCACGGGGTTCTCCGGCGCCGGGAAGTCCACCGCGATGGCGGTGTTCGAGGACGCGGGGTACTTCTGCGTGGACAACCTGCCGTCGGAGATGATCCGCTCGCTGGTCGAGCTGTTCATGCACGAAGGCTCGAAGGTCGCCCGCGCCGCGGTCGTCTCCGACGTGCGCGGCGGCAGCTACTTCGGGGGCTTCGCGGAGATGCTCGACGAGCTCCGCGCCGCCAACGTGAACTTCCGCGTCTTGTTCCTCGAGGCCGACGAGCAGACGCTGCTGACGCGGTACAAGGAGACCCGGCGCCGACACCCGCTCGCGCCGAGCGGGAGCGTCGCCGACGGGGTCGCGCGGGAGCACGAGGCGCTCGCGCCGCTGCGGGGGCGGGCGGACTTCGTGATCAACACCACCGGCCTGACCGCGGCGATGCTGCGCCGCAAGCTCGCGACCGACCTGCTGTTGACGAGGGCCCCGGGGCGGATGGCGGTGACGTTCGAGAGCTTCGGGTTCAAGTACGGCCCGGCGCGGGACCCCGATCTGCTGCTCGACGTGAGGTTCCTGCCGAACCCGCACTATGAGCCGGCGCTCCGGCCGCTGACCGGCAACGATTCGCGGATCGTCGAGTTCATCAACCGCGACGGGGCGCTCGACGAGTTCTACGACCGGTTGGACTCGCTGCTCGACTACCTGCTCCCGCAGTATCTGAACGAGGGCAAGGCCCACCTGGTCGTCGCGATCGGCTGTACCGGCGGCCGCCACCGGTCGGTGGCGATCGTTGAGCACGTGGCCAAGCGCTACCGAGAAGCGAAGGGCTACCTGATCGAGGTGGTCCATCGAGACGTGGGACGCCCGATCTGAGCGCCGTGCGGGGACAGGGGGTGATCGACCACGTTGGCTTCGAAGTGTCCGACCTCGAGCGCTCGGCGCGGTTCTACGACGCGGTGTTCAAGGCGCTCGGCGGGCGCCGGATGTTCGAATCGGAGCACGCCGTGGCGTACGGGATTACGAGTCCGGTGGTGTGGATCGTGGTGCGCGGCCGCCGGCCGGGCCCGGGCTACGGGCACGTGGCGCTCGAGGCGAGCGGGAAGGCGGCGGTCGACGCCGCGCACGCGGCCGGAGTGGGCAACGGCGGGAGCGACGACGGTCCGCCGGCCAGGCGTCCCCAGTACGGCGCGCGATGCTACGCGGCGTACATGCGCGATCCCGACGGCCTTCGGGTCGAAGTGGTGTCCCGCAGATAACGGCTAGCCTTCGGGCCGTCGACCCGCCGCCGCGGTCGGCGTTTTTCGTCGGTCACCACGCCTCAGGAGGTGCATACCCGAGATGCCGGTACGGGTCGGGATCAACGGCTTCGGCCGGATCGGACGCAACGTGTTCAGGGCCGCCTACGAGCGCGGCGCGGATATCGAGTGGGTCGGCGTCAACGACCTCGTCGATCCGCCGACGATCGCCCATCTGCTCAAGTACGACTCGAACTACGGGCCGTTCCCGGGAACGGTCGAGGAAACCGACGCAGGGTTCCGGGTCGACGGGAACGAGATCCGGGTACTCGCCGAGCGCGATCCGGCGGCGCTGCCGTGGAGCGAGCTCGGCGCGGACGTGGTGATCGAGTCGACCGGGCTGTTCACGGACCGTGAGAATGCGTCCAAGCACCTCGACGCGGGCGCGAAGAAGGTCGTGATCTCGGCGCCCGCGACGAACCCCGACGTGACGGTCGCGCTCGGCGTGAACTTCGATGAGGCGTACGACCGCGAGCGGGCATCAGGTGATCTCCAACGCGTCGTGCACGACGAACTGTCTCGCGCCGATCGCGAAGGTGGTCCATGACGCGATCGGGATCAAGCACGGGCTGATGACGACGATCCACGCGTACACGGCGGACCAGCGGCTGCAGGACATGCCCCACAAGGACCTGCGCCGCGCTCGGGCGGCTGCGGTCAACCTGATTCCTGCCTCGACCGGCGCGGCGAAGGCGATCGGGCTGGTGATCCCCGAGCTCAACGGCAAGCTTCACGGGTTCGCGGTCCGCGCGCCCGTACCAACTGGGAGCGTTGTCGATCTGACTGTCGAGACCGAGCGCGAGACGTCCGTCGAGGAGGTCAACGCCGCGCTCAAGGCGGCCTCCGAGAGCGGTCCGCTGCAGGGCTTCCTGCGCTACACCGAGGATTCGATCGTGTCGACCGACATCGTCAAGAACCCCGCGTCGTCGATCGTCGATTCGCAGCTCACGGCCGTGATGGACGGGACGATGGTCAAGGTGGTCTCGTGGTACGACAACGAATGGGGATACTCCAACCGGGTGGTGGATCTGGTTGGACGGGTGCTTTGAGAACGCTCCGGGACCTCGGAGATCTCGATGGCAAGCGTGTGCTCCTGCGGCTGGACCTCAACGTGCCACTCGCTGAGGGCAGCGTGAGCGACGACGCCCGCATCCGCGCCGCGATCCCGACGATCGCGGAGCTCCGCCGGCGCGGGGCGGCGCTGATCATCGTTTCGCACCTCGGCCGGCCCGAGGGTCGCGACCCGGAGCTGTCGATGCGCGCGCCCGCCAACCGGCTCGCCGAGCTGACCGGCGCCGATGTCACGCTCGCGCCCGGCGTCGTCGGCCAGGACGTCGAGGCGTTCGCGGCCAACCTCGGTCCCGGCGACGTGCTGATGCTCGAGAACGTCCGCTACGAGCCGGGCGAGACCGAGAACGACCCCGAGCTCGCTGCGGCACTCGCGCGGCTCGCCGATGTCTACGTCAACGATGCGTTCGGCGCCGCCCATCGCGCGCATGCATCGACCGAAGGAGTCGCGCGGCTGCTGGACGAGCGCGCGGCGGGACTATTGCTCGAGCGCGAGGTCGAAGAGCTGACGCAGCTGCTCGAGGATCCGGAGCGCCCGCTCGTGGCCGTGCTCGGAGGTGCAAAGGTGTCCGACAAGATCGCTGTGATCGAGCGCTTCCTCGATCTCGCCGACACGATCCTGATCGGCGGCGCGATGTGCTTTCCGTTCTTCTACGCCCAGGACCATGCGATCGGTGACTCGCTTTTCGAGCGCGACGACGTTCCACTGGCCAAGCGGGCGCTCGAGGCGGCGAGAACGGCGCGCGCCTCGCTGGAGCTGCCGGTCGACCTCGTGGTCGCCGACCGGCTCGCTGCGGACGCCCAGCCCGAGACGCTCGACGGGATCGACGTCCCGGAGGGGAAGATGGGGCTCGACATCGGACCGCGCACGGCGGCCGGCTACCGCGAGGTGATCGTGGCTGCCGGGACGGTGTTCTGGAATGGCCCGATGGGCGCGTTCGAGCTCGAGCCGTTCGCCGCCGGCACCCGGGCGGTTGCCGAGGCGGTCGCCGAGGCGCCGGGAACGACTGTGGTCGGCGGCGGCGATTCGGTCGCCGCGCTGCACCAGTTCGGCCTGGCCGACACGGTCACCCACATCTCGACCGGGGGCGGTGCGTCGCTCGAGCTGCTCGAGGGCAGGCCGCTCCCCGGTGTGGAGGCGCTGGCATGAGTGCCCAGGAGTCAGGACGGGTCCCGATGATCGCGGGCAACTGGAAGATGAACAAGACCGTCAGCGAGGCCGAGTCGTTCATCCAGGCGCTGCTCCCGCGGGTCTCGTCGGTGACGGGCGTCGACATCGCGGTCTGCCCGCCGTACCCGGCGCTCGCGCCGATGGTCGACTCGGTCCGCGGGTCGCGCGTCCAGGTGTACGCGCAGAACATGCACTACGAGCCCTCCGGCGCGTTCACCGGCGAGGTGTCGGCGCCGATGCTCACGGAGATCGGCGTCGAGGGAGTGATCCTCGGTCACTCGGAGCGGCGCCAGATGTTCGGCGAGACCGACCGCGCGCTCCAGCTGAAGCTTCCGGCGGCACTCGATGCCGGCCTGGTGCCGATCCTGTGCGTCGGCGAGACCGAGGAGGAACGCGAGGCCGGCGAGACCGAGCGCAAGCTCCGCCACCAGGTCCAGGAGGCCCTCGCGCGCGTCGACCCGGCGAAACTCGGTTCGGTGGTGATCGCGTACGAGCCGATCTGGGCGATCGGGACGGGGAAGGGGGCCACGCCGGAGCTGGCGCAGGACGCGATCGCGTTCATCCGTGCGCTCGTCGCCGACCGATCGCGCGAGCACGCCGAGAGCGTGCGGATCCTGTACGGCGGGAGCGTCAGCGCCGAGACCTGCCCCGGGCTGCTCGAGCTGCCCGACGTCGACGGCGCGCTCGTCGGTGGCGCGAGCCTCGACCCGGACTCGTTCGCCGCGATCGTCGCCGCCGCGACCCGCTGAAAAATGGAGATCGAGGCCGGCGCCGAGCGGCTCCCGGCGCCGTCCGTAGCGCTGATCGTGCTCGACGGGTGGGGACTCGGGCCCGACGGTCCGGGCAACGCGATCTCCCTCGCCGCGACCCCCGTGTTCGACGAGTTGTGGCGCAACTACCCGCACACGACGCTGACCGCCGACGGCCGCGCGGTCGGCCTGCCCGAGGGGCAGATGGGCAACTCGGAGGTCGGCCACCTGAACCTCGGGGCAGGAGCCGTCGTGATGCAGGACCTGACCCGGATCGACCTCGCGGTCGAGAACGGCGAGCTCGAGTCGGACGCGGTGCTGCGCCGTGCGCTCTCCGGCGCCGACCGGGTCCACCTGCTCGGGCTGGTGTCGGACGGAGGCGTGCACTCCGGGCTCGGCCACATCGACGCGCTGATCCGGATGGGCGCCGCGCTCGACGTCCCCGACCTCGTCCTGCACGCGTTCACCGACGGCCGGGACACGCTGCCGACGTCCGGCGCCGGCTACGTGGAGACGGTCGAGCGCTGGATCCGGGACGCCGGCGCGGGCCGGGTCGGGTCGGTCGTCGGGCGCTACTGGGCGATGGACCGGGACCGACGGTGGGAGCGGATCCAGCGCGCCTACGACCTGCTCGTGCACGGGCGCGCCGACCATCGCGCCGCCGACGCCGTCGAGGCGGTGCGCGAGGCGTACGAGCGGGGCGAGACGGACGAGTTCGTCGAGCCGACGCTGGTTGGCGACGAGGCCCGGATCCGGCCGCAGGACTCGGTGATCGCGTTCAATTTCCGCCCCGACCGGATGCGCGAGCTCTCGCGCGCGCTCGCCGAGCCGGAGTTCGACCAGATCGATCGCGGCGGGGCCCCGCCGCTCGAGCGCTACACGACGATGACCCAGTACGAGGAGGACTTCCCTTATCCGGTCGTGTTCGCGCCCGAGCGCCCGGCGACCACGCTCCCGCGCGTGCTCGCCGCGGCCGGCGTCAAGCAGCTGCACGTCGCCGAGACCGAGAAGTACCCGCACGTGACGTACTTCTTCAACGGCGGCGACGAGCAGCCGTGCGAGGGTGAGGCGCGCGAGCTCGTCGCGTCGCCGCGCGACGTGCCGACGTACGACCACAAGCCGGAGATGAGCGCGAGGGAGGCCGCCGCGGCGTTCGTGTCCGACTGGAGGGCCGGCCATCCGCAGTTCGGGATCGTCAACTTCGCCAACGCCGACATGGTCGGACACACCGGCGTCCTCGCCGCGGCGGTCACGGCCGTCGAGACCGTCGACGGCTGCCTCGGCGAGGTCGTCGAAGCGGTCCACGCCACCGGCGGGGCGTGCGTGATCACGGCTGATCACGGCAACGCCGACCACATGCTCGAGGACGACGGCAGCCCCAACACCGCCCACTCGCTGAACCCGGTGCCGCTGATCGTGACGGTGCCGCGCCTGTCCCTGCGCGAGGGGGGCATCCTCGCGGACGTCGCGCCGACCGTGCTCGCGGCGCTGGGGATCGAGCAGCCCGTCGCGATGACGGGCCACTCGCTGATCGAGTCGTAGCGGGCGACCGCACCCTCATCCACGCAAGCGCGGCGCCCCCGCGAAGGACCCGTGCGCCCACGCCCGGGGTGGAGGCGATCGAGGGCTCCGAGAGCGCCGAGACCGCGGCTGAGGTCTCCGAGAGCAAGTAACGCAGCGCTAGGGTCCGGGCCGTGCTGTCGGTCCGGACCCGTTCACCGCTGAGAGCGCCCGCGCTCGTAGCGGGTGGGCTCGCGTGCGCGGTGGCCGGGTTCGCCGTCTACGGATTGGCAACGGCCTCGGGCGCTGTGCCGACTACCGAGCAGCTGACCCTCGGCCACTCGGTCAGGGGGCGTCCGATCATTTCCTACGTCGTCGGGGACCCGTCCGTGCGTCGCAGTGTGCTGGTGGTGGGATGCATCCACGGCGACGAGGCCGCCGGCGAGGCCATCACCAAAGCGCTTCGGCGCGAGCTGCCTCCGCATCGAGTCAAGCTCTGGCTCGTGGACCAGTTCAACCCCGACGGGTGCATCGAGCATACGCGGCAGAACGCCGACGGCGTCGACCTGAATCGCAACTCCCCCTGGCACTGGCGGCCGCTCGACCACCCGGGTGGGGCCTTCTACTCGGGCCCGCGGCCGCTGTCCGAGCCGGAGTCGCGCGTGATCAACCGGTTCATCCGGCGGGTGCGACCGGCGGTGACCATCTGGTACCACCAGCATGCCGCGCTGGTAGACGACGGCTCAGGCGGGAGCATCGCTCTCGAGCGCCGCTACGCGACGATCTCCGGGCTGCCGCTACGCAACTACGGTGTGAGGCCCGGGAGCATCATCAGCTGGCAGGACACGACCTTCCCGACCGACACTGCGTTCGACGTCGAGCTCCCCCCGGGCCCGCTACCAAAGGCCGGGGTCGCCCGCCATGTCGCCGCCGTGCTCGCGCTCGCCAGGCTGGTCGGCCGTGGTTAGCGCGACGGCAGGGAGGGCCAACCCAGAGGCAGCGATCTTCGAACCACGGACCCGCGCAACGGGTTCCCGCGCCCGCACGGGCACACTGAAGCTCGCGCACGGCGAGGTACAGACCCCCGCCTTCGTGCCGCTCGCCACGCGCGGGACCGTCAGGACGCTCGAGCCGCGCGACGTCGAGGCGCTCGGCTACGAGATGGTGCTCGGGAATACGTTCCACCTGTTCCTGTCGCCGGGGCCGGAGCTGATCGGCGAGTTCGGCGGACTCAACGAGTTCATGCGGTGGAAGCGGCCGATCATCACCGACTCGGGCGGGTTTCAGGTGTTCTCGATGGGACACGGCGGGGTGGCCGATGAGATCAAGGGCCGCGGGCGGCGCGAATCCGATGGCGCGGTCCTCTCGATCGACGAGGAGGGGGTCAAGTTCCGCTCCTACGTCGACGGCTCGGAGCGGTTCATCGGGCCCGAGACCTCGATGTCGGTGCAGGCCGCGCTCGGCTCGGACATCGCGCTCGTGTTCGACGAGTGCACGCCGTTCCACGTCTCGCGCGAGTACACGGCGCGCTCGATGGAGCGCACGCACCGCTGGCTCGAGCGCTGCCTGCGGTGGCACGACGAACACGGCCCGCCGGGGCAGGCGGTGTACGGGATCGTCCAGGGCGGGGTCGACCACGAGCTCCGGCGCGAATCCAGCGCCGCGGTCGCCACCAGCTCGTGCGACGGGATCGCGATCGGCGGCTCGCTCGGCCGCGAGAAGGCGCAGATGCACGAGGTCGTCGACTGGACCACCCTCGAGCTCGAGCGCCACGCGCCCGACCGTCCCCGCCACCTGCTGGGCATCGGTGAGGTCGACGACCTGCTCGAGTGCGTCGCGCTCGGGATCGACACGTTCGACTGTGCGCTGCCGACGCGGCTGGGCCGCCACGGCGTCGCGCTTGTGCCCGACCCCGGCACCCGCTGGCGGCTCGACCTCGTCAAGGGCCGATGGCGCGACTCGGCGGCACCGATCCTCGAGGGTTGCGACTGCCCGACGTGCGCGGGCGGCTTCACCCGCGCGTACCTCCACTACCTGCTGCGGGCCGGCGAGCTGACCGGGCTGCGGCTCGTCACGCTCCACAACCTGCGGTTCATCGCGCGGCTGATGAGCGACCTGCGCGCCGCGATCGACGGCGAGCGCCTCGACGAGGTCGCGGCGGCACTCCGCGCCGGGGCAGCCCCCGGCGGGGCTACTTCGTGTACTGGTTGATCAGCCCCTGGACTGAATTGATCGCGCTGTTGACGTCGTTCGCGACAGTCCTGCGCACCTGGACCGCGGTGTTCGAGGTACCCGTCGCGATCACAACGGCGGCGATCACCACCGCGGCGAACAGGCACAGGATCGCCAGGAACCCGGCAAATCGCCGGGCGCCACGGCGCGGGCGTGCGGAGCGCTGGTCGGCGGGCTCGTACGGCGCCTGGGTCTGCGGCCCGGTCGCGTAGGGCTGCGGCTGGAGCCTGCGGACCGGGGTGGCGGGCGGTGGCGCCGGCGCCGGCTGCCGGCCCGTGCGGGCGGTGCGCGGCGCGGCGACCCTCGTCGCGCCGGTCGGGTCGTCCTGGCCGCTCATCACCCGGGTCGCGCTGGTCCCCGTCGGCGAGCTGGCCGCACGGCGGGCCGGGGCGATTCCGCTCGCGCCCTCGCGGAGCACCTCGCCGAAGACGAGCGCGTCACCGGGGCGGTCCTCCGCCTCGATCGCGAGCGCGGTCGCGACCGCCTGCGCGAGCGTCCTTGGCACCCGGTCGTTGAGCTGGTCGAGCGGGATCGGCGACTCGCGCTGCTGCTTGAGCGCGAGCTCGGACAGCGACGACGCCTCATACGGCAGCCGCCCCGACATCAGCTGATAGGTGACGACGCCGAGCGAGTAGATGTCGGCTCGCGGCCCTGCCTCCTCGCCGCGGGCCTGCTCCGGCGCGAGATACGCGGCCGTCCCGAGCACCGACCCGACCTGGGTGATGCTCGACTGGTCGGTCGCGCGCGCGATTCCGAAGTCCGCGAGCTTGACCACCTCGGACTCCGAGACGAGCAGGTTGCCCGGCTTCACGTCGCGGTGGACGACGCCGTGGCGATGCGCGTACTCGAGGCCGCGGCACGCCTGGCTGACGATCTCGACCGACTGTTCGATGTCGAGGTGGCCCCGGTCTCGCAGCAGCTCGGCGCACGAGTGGCCGGAGACGTGCTCCATCACGATGAAATGCTGGTGCTGGCCCTCGTCGAACCCGAAGTCGAACACCTGGACGATGTTGGGGTGGACCAGGCGGGCGGCCGCGAGCGCCTCGCGCCGGAACCGCGAGATGAACGTGGGGTCGTCCGCGAGGTGCTCGGCGAGCAGCTTCAGCGCGACGTACCGCTCGAGGCGCTGGTCGAACGCGAGGTGGACCGTCGACATGCCGCCGACGCCGAGACGTCCCTCGACCTGATACCGCCCTGCGATTTTCGTCGCGCTAGCCATTGTTGCCCTGTCCGTTGCCGCCGCCGCTGTTACCGCCACCGCTGAGGCCCCCGCCGCCGCTGGAACTCGTGGTTGTACTACTCGTGGTGGTGGTCGTGGTTTCAGTCGTGGTCGTCGGGGTCGTCGACGTCGTGGTGGTCGGCGTGGTGGTCGTCGTCGAGCTCGTGGAGCTGGTCGTCGTCGGTGTGGTCGTCGACGTCGACGACGTGGTCGTGGGGGTGGAGGTGCTGGTCGTCGTCGCCTTCTGGCAGTCCTGTGCGGCCAGCTGGCCGACGGTCGACCCGCCCTGGAGGAGGTTGGCGCGGAGCGTGCGGTTGACCGTAGCGGGGAGGTTCAGCACCGCGCTGTTGAACGCCCGCGAGGCGGACGACGCGCCTCCGCAATTCCCCGCGTTGGCGGCGGATCCGACCTGATCGAGCTGGTTCGAAAGCGCGTTCGACTGATTGCCCGAGAGCAGGCCATTGGTGCTGCCGCAGGCAGCGAGCAGCGAGACGGCAAAGCCTGTCCCGCACGCCACAAGAGCGCGAGGCAAAAACCGCATCAGCGGCCTGACTTTAGAGGCTCGTCCCGCGGGACCCGGCTCGAGGGGTCATTGCCCATAGGACAGGCGCTCGGCTAGCGAGTCCGGGAGCCGGGCCGCGCGAATCGCCGCCGCCGCGGCATCGATGTCGTATTCGACCCGGTGATACAGGGCGGTGCCACCATCGAGATCGAGCTCGAGCCAGGCAGCGCGGGGGTCGCCGTCTCGCGGCTGGCCGACGCTGCCCGGATTGACCAGCCATTCGCCCTCGTCGAGGTCGAGCTCCTCGCCGTCGGTGCGGGTCTGCCCGCTCGCGGCCTCCCCTGGGACGCGGCAGAACGACAGCGCCACGTGGGAATGGCCGATCAGGCACACGCGATGGGTTTGAGCGTCGAGGCACAAGTCGGCCTGGAGCGCCGACAGGACGTACTCCCAGACCGGATCCCGCGGGCTCGCGTGGAACAGGCCCACCTTCTCCTCGAGCATCACCGGCTCGAGCCCGCTCAGGTACCCGAGCGTGTCGGCCGTGATCGTCTCCTGCGTCCACCTCGCCGCGAGCGCCGCACCGCGCGAGAACTGCTCGAGCGGCAGGTCGCCGCGGACGCCCATGTCGTGGTTCCCCGCCAGGCAGATCGCCGCGTGGCGCCGCGCCAGCTCGACGCAGGCGTCCGGGTCCGCGCCGTAGCCGACGAGGTCGCCGAGGCACCAGAGCTCCTCGCACTCGGACGCTTCGATCGCGTCGAGAACGGCCTCAAATGCCTGGAGGTTGCCGTGTATGTCGGAGACGATCGCCACCCGCACGCTGGCTACAGTGTCCCCGGTGAGCCGCTTACCACGCGTACGTGCCGCGGTTCCGGCGCTGTTCGCGCTGGCTACGGCCGAGCTGGCGGCGCGGCTCGTGACTCCTCCGAGGACCGCGATCAGGCCACTCCCGGTCGACGCCGAGGCGTACTTCACCCCCGAGCAGATCGAGCGCGGAAAGCGGTTCGTGCGCCCCCAGGTCGCGCTCGGGCTGGCGCGGAGCGTGGTCGAGCTCGGGGCGCTGGCGGCGATTGCGCGCTCGCGCCGTCGCCGGCTCGCGCGCAACCCGCTGCTTGACGGCGCGCTTCAAGCGGCGTCGATCACCGCGGTGCTGACGGCCGCGCAGCTGCCGCTCGGAGCGCTCTCGCGACGTCGGGCGATGGCAGCCGGACTCGTGACCCAGCCGTGGCGGGGCTGGGCCGCCGACGTCGCGAAGTCGACCGCGATCGAGACGACGCTCGCTGCCGCGGGCGGCGGCGCGGTCGTGGCGCTCACGCGCCGGTATCCGGAGCGGTGGTGGATCCCCGCGGCGGCGGGCGCGTTCGGAATCGGGACCCTGTTCGGGGCGCTCGCGCCCGTCGTCCTGGCACCGCTGTTCAACGACTTCACCCCCCTGCCCGAAGGGGAGACCCGCGCCGACGTGCTCGAGCTGGCGGCCGCGGCGGGCGTCGACGTGGGGGAGGTGTTCTCGATGGATGCGAGCCGGCGGAGCACCGTGACCAACGCCTACGTCACCGGGCTCGGACCGACCAAGCGCGTCGTGCTCTACGACACGCTGCTGAGCAACTACTCCCGCGAGGAGGTTCGGGTCGTCGTCGCACACGAGCTCGCGCACGTCCGCAACCGGGACATCCTCCGCGGAGTCGTGTACGGCGGGCTCGTCGCCCCGGCCGCGGCGTTCGGCGTCCAGCGGCTCAGCTGGGCGCTGTCGAGCGAGCGCGGAACCGCCGAAGCGCTCCCGGCGCTGGCGCTCGCAGCGACTTTCGTGGTCGGCCCGACCGGGCTGATCGTGAACCGGGTCTCGCGCGCGATCGAGCGGCGGGCGGACGAGTTCGCGCTCGAGCTGTCAGAGGCACCGGACGCGTTCGTCTCCTTCGAGCAGCGGATCGCCGTGCGCGACCTGGCCGACGTCGAGCCGCCGTGGGTGGTCAGGCGGGTACTCGCGACCCACCCGACGACGGTCGAGCGGATCGGTGCGGCATTGGCGTACTCGAAGCGCTAGCTGTCTTCTTCGACGGTGTCGTCGTCGTCGTCGTCGCCGGCGCCGCCGAACTCGGGCAGGTTCTTGATGCCCTCGCGCGTCTCCCACTTGGAGTAGTTGTCGCGCATCGCGTCGATCAGCTCGCGCATGAACTTCGCGGAGAGGTTGATCCTCGATACGACGACGCCCGGGATCTCCTCGTCATCGACCTCGTGGTCGACGCGTGCGAACGTGATCGTGAACTCGTAGTCCGAGTGACTGACGTTCGCGAAGTTCGCGTACGACCCGGCCATGATCTCGGGCGAGAAGTGGATGTTGATCCGCCTCTCGTTGCGGTCGGCGTCGTTCATATGCCCGTAGTATCAGATCGTGCGGATCATCGTCGTCGCCGTCGGCCGGCTGCGCCCGCCGTTTGCAGACGATGTTCGGCACTACCAGGGACTGCTCGCCAGGCACGCGAGGGTCGAGCTCGCCGAGGTCCGCGAGAACGAGCAGGTGGCGCGGAGGATCCCTGAACGCTCGTTCGTGTCGCTGCTCGACCGCGGGGGCGAGGCGATGGACTCGGTTGCGTTCAGCCGGTTCCTGGAGACCCGCCGCCAGAGCGGGATGGAGCTGTGCTTCGTCGTCGGCGGGCCGTTCGGGCTCGAGCTGGAGGACGTCGATCACCGGCTTTCGTTCGGGCCGCTAACGCTTCCGCACCAGCTGGCGCGGGTGGTGCTGCTCGAGCAGCTCTACCGGGCCCACAAGATCCTGGCCGGCGAGCCGTACCACTACTGAGCGGATGCCCGACCGCTCGGAGAGCACCGCCAACCGTCAGGCCCTGCAGCAGCGCCTGCGCGCCCGTCGCGAGGTGCGGCAGTTCGCGCGGCGGCTGGCGTTCCTGCTCGCGGTGCTGCTCGTGCTGGTGATCGCGGGAACGGTCGCCTACTCGCTCGGGGAGGGGACCTCCGTCGGGTACGGGTTCGAGTGGACGCTCGACACGATCACCACCGTCGGGGCGATCCCGAACCCCCATGACACGGGCGCGCGCGTGCTCAAGGTCTGCCTCGAGGTCCTGGGCATAGGTACGCTCTTCTACGGCCTGGTGACCGTCGTCGAGTTCTTCGTCTCCGGCCAGCTCAGCGGGATCCTCGAGGAGCGCCGCGTGCAGAGGATGATCGACTCCTACTCAGACCACTACATCGTCTGCGGCTTCGGCCGCGTCGGCCGCCAGGTTGTCCGCGACCTCAAGGCGGCGGGGGTCAAGCACGTCGTGATCGACCCGAATCCCGAGAACCACGAGGTGGCTCAGGAGCGCGGGATCCCGTATATCGGGAGCGTGGCGGCCGACGACGAGGTCCTGCGGGCGGCGGGGATCGCCCGCGCGCGGGCGGTGCTCGCGTGCGCCGACTCAGACGCGGAGAACATCTTCATCGCGCTGACGGCGCGCGAGCTCCGGTCGGACATCAGGATCGTGGCGCGCGCGGCGGTCGAGGAGTCCGAGAAGAAGCTGCTGCGCGCCGGAGCCGACCGAGTGATCTCCCCGTACAAGACCTCGGGGGCCGAGATGGCCCGGATGGCGCTCCATCCCCAGGTCGGCGCGGTGCTCGACTTCGAGGACCTCCGGATGGAGGAGCTCGTCGTGACGCCTCCCTGCGCGGCGGAGGGCAAGACGATCGAGGCGGTGCGCGGGGCGTCGGTGATCGTCGCGCTGCGGCGACAGGGCGGTCAGCTCGAGGCGCAGCCCTC
The DNA here is from genome assembly GCA_963788565.1 of uncultured Solirubrobacterales bacterium. Classification (GTDB taxonomy): domain Bacteria; phylum Actinomycetota; class Thermoleophilia; order Solirubrobacterales; family Solirubrobacteraceae; genus Palsa-465. The sequence goes on from CAWBHJ010000014.1 coordinate 153,771, forward strand.
GCCGCAGACGGTGATCGGCCCCGGCGACATGCTGGTCGCGCTCGGTGCCCCGGCGGCGCTCGAGCGGCTCGAGGGCATCTTCCAGCCGGAGGGACGGTGATGGCGGGAAACGGACCGGTTGCCGAGCTCGACGCGCTGGTGCGCGCAGCGGCCGCCGCCGTCCGCGGTGGGGAAGGCGAGACCGTGGGTCAGATCCGGCTCGAGCGCTCACGCCGGGAGGGCCAAGGCGACTACTCGACCAATGCCGCGATGCTGCTCGCGCCGGTGCTGCAACAGCCGCCCCGGGCGGTCGCCGAGCGGATCGGCGAGAAGCTCGCGGCCTCGCTCGGCGAGGACCTCGATCGGGCGGAGGTCGCCGGTCCGGGATTCCTCAACCTGTTCCTGTCCGACGACTGGCACCGGCGGGCTTTGACGTCGGTGCTCGCGGCGGGCTCGGAGCTCGGCGCCGGCGGGGCGGCTCAGCCGCAGCACGTGATGATCGAGTTTGTCTCCGCGAATCCCACCGGTCCGCTGGTCGCCGCGTCCGGTCGCCATGCGGCCTACGGAGACGCGCTCGCGCGGATCCTCGCGCACCAAGGGCACACCGTCTGGCGCGAGTACTACTTCAACGACGCCGGCAACCAGATCAGGTTGCTGGGGGAGTCGGTGCGAGCCCGGGCGAAGGGGGAGGATGTCCCCGAGGACGGCTACCAGGGCGAGTACGTCACCGAGCTGGCGGCAGAGATTCCGGACGCCGCGACGCTGCCGGCCGACGAGCTCGCCCGTCTGGCGGTCGAGATCCTGCTCGCCCGGATCAAGGCGACGCTCGAGCGCTACGGCGTGCGGTACGACGGCTTCTTCAGCGAGCGGACGCTGCACTCCGGGTCACCGAGCATGGTCGAGCGCGCGCTGGCGCTGCTCGAGGAGCGCGGGGACGTGTACCGGTCCGAGGGCGCGCTGTGGCTGCGGACGACCTCGTTCGGCGACGACAAGGACCGGGTCGTGGTCCGCTCCAACGGCGAGCCGACGTACCTCGCGGCCGACATCGCGTACCTGCAGGAGAAGCGCGAGCGCGGATTCGATCGGCAGCTGCTCCCGGTCGGATCCGACCACCACGCGTACGCGCGGACGCTGAAGGCGTCGATGGCGGCGCTCGGCGGCGACCCGGACACCGTCGAGGTCCCGATCCTGCAGTTCGTCCACCTGATCCACGAGGGCGAGGCGTTCGCGATGTCCAAGCGCCGCGGCGACTTCGTCACCCTCGACGACCTGCTGGACGTAATCGGCGTCGACGCGACCCGGTACTTCATGCTCCGCAGCTCGCACGACCGGACGCTGGATCTGGACATCGAGCTGGCGCGCTCGCAGTCGCGGGAGAACCCCGTGTTCTACATCCAGTACGCGCACGCGCGGATCGTGTCGATGCTGGGACGGTTTCCAGGCGAGCGGGTCACGTCCGCCGTCGCGTCGACCGCCGGCTGGAACGGCGGCGGTCTGGATGCCCGCGAGCGCACCCTGATCAAGAAGCTGGCGTCGTTCCCCGAGGAGGTCGCCGAGGCGGCCGACCGCCTCGGTCCGCACCGGATCGCCGGCTACGCGCTCGAGCTGGCCCAGGACTTCACCGCCTTCTACGAGCACTGCCGCGTGGTCGGCGTCGAGCCCGAGGGCCTCGAGTCGTTCCGGATCGCGCTGTCGATCGCGACCCAGCGGACGATCGCCTTGGCGCTCGGGCTGCTCGGGGTCAGCGCGCCGCAGTCGATGTAGCGACGGTTCAGCCGCCGTAGGCGGCGAGATCGTCGTCGAGGCGCTTCGAGTCGGCCGCGTTCGGGGGCGGGGGAGCGTTGGCAGGGGCCGCGGCGCGGGCTCTGCTGCGGCGCCGCCAGCGGGGGAGCGCGTAGGCGAGGATCCCGAGGCCGATCAGCACGATCGCCGGAGGGAGCACGTAGACCGTCAGGTTGAAGCCGTTGGCCGGCGGCTTGCCGAGCACGGCCGGCCCGTACTGGGCGACGAGCTGGCGCTCGATCTCGGGCTTGGTCATCCCCTGGGCGATCAGCACCCGGATGAAGTTGCGCTCGGCGTAGGCCTGCGGGGACTCGGCGACGGACAGCGGCTCGTGGCAGGCGACGCACATGACGTCGTTCTCGATGTCGGTCAGCGAGGCGCGGGCCGGGGCTGCGGCCGCGGCTGCGCTCGCGACCACGGGTGTCGCCGCGGCCGTCGCGATCAGGATCGCCGCGAGTGCTGCCGCGCTACGCCTCACGCCTGCTCCTGAAGGACCCGGGCGACCGTCTGCTGGAGCCAGTTGCCGGCGAGCTGGTAGCGCCTGATCGCGACGATCTTGCCCTGCCGGTTGATGATGAAGGTCTCGGGGACCCCGGTTGTTCCGAAAGAGCGGACGAAGCTTCCGTTCACGTCGCGGATCACGGGATACGTGATGTGGTAGCGGTTCACGAACGCTGCCGAGTCGTCGGAGTTGTCGAGGTACGTGACCCCGAGGATCGTCGCGTTGTGCGGCGCGATCAGGCGCTGCTCCCGCTCGAGGATCGGCGCCTCCGCGACGCACGGCCCGCACCACGAGGCGAACACGTTCAGTACCACGACCTTGCCGTGGAGGGACGCCAGGCTCGTCTTGCTCGTCGAGCCGAGGTCCGGCAGGGAGGTGTGCGAGTTGGGCGCGACGGGGAACTCGCCCTTCGCGACGGCCGCATCGATCGACGAGTTCGTCTTCTGGCTCGAGACCCCGAACGCGAGCAGCGCGAGCAGCGCGATCACGACCGCGACCGCGATGCCTGGGATCAAGAAGCGGCGCATTTGCGGATCAAGATTAGTGACCGCGCTCGCCCGGCCGTCCCAATCTCGGTCAGCGCGTGAGTGCGATCACGACGACAACGATCACGACCACCACGAGGCCGGCGGCGGCGATGCTGACGGGCCGCTGGTTGCGCCAGAACTCGGGCTTGGCGCGATCGCGCGTGTAATGGCCCTCCGGCGGCGTCCCGACCCAGTCGTCGTCGTCGTCGAAGCGCGCCATCACCCGAGCCTACCGCCGTCGCGTCGAACATTTGTCCAATCTCGTGTGGATGGCTCAGGCCGGGGGTAGACCAACAACAAGCGCAGGGGAGAGAGAGGGGGGAGCGTTCACTAAACGGACGCGGCCCCCCTTTTTCGTTGGGGCTGGGCTCGGATCCGCCTCATCGGATTTCGAACCTCTACAAAGCCGAGCATAAGATGGTCGCGCGGCACACCCACACCGGGGCGCAGCGCCCGTGACCGGCTACTCGGAAATCCGATACGAGCTCGACCCCGAGACGGGCGTCGCCATCCTGACCCTTGACCGTCCCGATGCCCGCAACGCGCTCACCTTCACCACGTACGCCGAGCTCGAGGATGCGGTCCGCACCACGAGCGCCCGCTGCCTGATCATCACTGGCGCGGACCCGGCCTTCTGCTCGGGCGATGACGTCAAGCAGGTGATGGCCGCCGCGGGCGATCGCGTCGTCTCAGGCCTTCGGAGCGAGCCGGCACTCACCCCGGCGGCCGATGCCTTCCTGCACACAACCATTCCGGTTATCGCCGCGGTCAACGGGGCAGCTGTGGGCTGGGGAATGGAGCTTGCGTTGATGGCCGACATTCGCGTCGCTTCGGACAGAGCACGCTTCGGCGAGCTGTTCGTCAAACGCGGGTTGTGCTGCGACGTCGCCGGTCTCGGGCGCCTCGCGCAGCTCGTTGGCAGGGAGCGCGCAGCCGAGCTCCTGTTCACGGGTCGTGTGATCGACGCCGAGGAGGCGGCAGCGATCGGATTGGTGTCGCGGGTGGTGCCGCACGCGGAGTTTCTGGACAGCGCGACGGTGCTGGCGAGTGAGATCGCGGCGAACCCGCCGCTCGCGGTGCAGCGCTTGAAGGCCGGCCTCCGTCGTGCCCTCGATCCCGATTGGCAGGAGCTCGGCGCCTGGGTGTCGGCGAGCCTCGCCGAGTTGTTCGTGACCGAGGACCACAAGGAGGGAGTCCAAGCTTTTCTGGAGAAGCGCCCGGCGAGGTTCCGAGGGCGGTGAGTGGTGACCTCGACGGCGACGCGCTCCGGGCGTGGCTCCGCGAGAACCTCGGCTTCGATGGCGAGCGATTCTCGGTAGAGACGATCTCTGGTGGTCGCTCGAATCTGACGCTGGGGGTCGAAGCCGGCGGCCGCCGACTCGTCGTGCGACGCCCTCCGATCGGGCACTTCCTGCCGACGGCTCACGACATGTCCCGCGAGTACCGCGTCTACCGCGCGCTGCACGGCACCGGCGTGCCGGTCCCCGAGGCGTATGCGCTCTGCGAGGACGAGTCAGTGATCGGGGCGCCGTTCTATGTGATGGAGCGACTGGACGGGATCGTGCCGCATGAGCCCGGGGACCTCGCGACCGCCGACGCCGCCGCCAACGCGCGCACCGGTACTCAGTTCGCCGACGTGCTCGCCGCGATCCACAGCGTCGATCCCGAGGCCGCGGGCTTGGCCGGCTTCGGCAAGCCGGCCGGGTACCTCGAGCGCCAGGTGAGCCGATGGACCGATCAGTGGGATCGCTCAAAGGAGGCCGATGAGCCCGCGATTGACGCGCTTGCCGGGCACTTGCGGCGAACGATGCCGGAGCAGCTCGCGACGACGCTGGTCCATGGCGACTTCCGCCTCGGCAACGTGATGCTCGAGGCCAATGGAGCCGGTCGCATCATCGCGGTGTTCGACTGGGAGATGTCCACCCTCGGCGATCCGCTGAGCGACGTGGGCTACACGCTGCTGTGGTGGGGCACGACCGACCGGATCGCGGTCCATCCGAGCCAAGGCGTCGCCGACCTGCCGGGATTCCCGTCCGCCGGTGAGCTCGTCGATCGCTACGCCGTGTCGGCCGGACGCGACGTCGCCGCGATCGACTGGTACGTGGCGCTCGCGGCGTTCAAGCTCGCGGTGATACGCGAGGGTCAGCGCGCGACCCTTCGCCGGGCTGGGCAGCCGAGCGACAGCGCCACCGGCCAGCCGCTCGCCGAGTGGGCGATGGAGTTCGTGGGGAGGTGACGGCGGGCAGGGCGGTCGCACAGCTTGAGGCAGTCAGCGCTGGCTTGCCCGACAGCGATGAGGACGTCGTGCTCGAGGTATTGGACTTCGTGACTGGTTGGTGCAGCCCGTACGTTCGGCTGTAGCGCGTCGGCGACTGACCCTGCTAGCCGGTTGGGTCGCGGCTGCGGGACCCAGGCCGAGCTCCCCGGACGCGCCGCGTCGCGGCCAATCGCAGCAAGGGGTGAGCGAGTACGTCATGCCCGGGCCTGGCGAATGGGAGGGCGGTGTTGGACGAGGTGCGCCGCGAGTTCGGACTCGAGCCCGAAGATCTCAACCTCAACCTCGGGCCGCTAGGGAATCTGCTCTGAGGCGTGTTGCGAGTCGCGGTCAAATTTCATCGTGGTTTGTCTCGACTGGCCGATGATGCGCGTGCTGGAGGTCGTGAAGCTCGAGCATCTGAGCAGGCAAGGCCCCCGGATGCTCCATCGATTGAGGCGGGTGTCAGCTCGGTCGCGGGAGTTCGGCCCAGACGGTATAGCCGCACGAGTCCCGCTCGACTCCCCAGGCGCTGCTTAGCGCCTGCACGATCTTCAGACCCATGCCGCCCAGCTCCGCCGGTCGTTCAGCGACCCCGGCGTCGCTCTCCGAGCGCCCGGGATCCTTCACGTCGATTCGAAGCGCGCCGTTCGCCGTGACGCGAACGATCAGGAAGTCAGCTTGGGTGCATTGGGAATGAAGCACCGCGTTGCTCACCAGCTCGCTGGCCACGAGAATCGCATCCCCGGAGATCCAGCCAATCCCGGGAAGCTGACCCATAGCATCGCGTACGGCGACGGGCGCGTGAACATCGCACCGCACACGGAGCCGCAAAAGCTCTCCCGACATCACCAGGCGACGTACCCTGCTCGCGTTCCTATGCAACACCCGGGCGGACACCGGGACCGTGGGCGTGCCGCCCCTGTAGCAGCGGCCTCTGCACTACACGCAACGCACAAACGAAGACCTCACGAGACCGGACAGTCCGCATGCAACCCGCCGCTCGCGCGAAGGCGGGCTCCGGCTGGGCTACTTCTTGCCAGCGCCACCTGAGCCGCGTGACCGGGTCGCCGCCGACTTCCCCGCTTGCTTGGCCGCCTCGCCGGCAGCGCCGGCAAGCTTCTTGGTCGCGCTGACCACGCCACCCGCGGCCCGCCGCGCCTGACCGGCGGCCTCACCGGCCGCCTTGCCCTGGCGGGTTGCCGCCGCCTTCGTGCCAGCACTCTGTGACCGCGCCTTCTTCTGATTGCGCTGTCGTGTCGCAGCTGCCTTCTTTGCCGCCGCCGAACGGTCGGCTTTCGTCTGGGTCATCGCTCCTCCTTTGTGCGTTCGGGGACCGATCCGGTCCTACCCGTGCACCGGGATCGCACGCAACCTTTCAGACGCAGGGAGTCCGCCAAGCGCGCCTCGCGGGTTCGCGAGATGCGCGGCGGCCCGTCCGGGGTCGTTCACCGAGATGCCGGTGCACAACTCTTCGCCTGGCCGCCGGAAACGGCGACGGTCAAGGCTGCTGCGCCCCGCCCCAGCCCGGACTGGTCGAGATCGCGCGTGGTGCTTCCGCTGGATCGTGTGACGTGTCCGACGTTGCCGGAGGTCTATCGGTGTTGGTCGATCAATAGCGTTGCCATCGCTTGGGCGCGTTTGGCGGCCTCGGGGTCGCCGGCAGCGGCGCAGACGATCGATCCTTTCATCAGGATGTGCCAGGAGCGGGTGAACGATTCGGTGGCCCGCAGACCGGCTTCCTCGGCGAGTTTCGTGATGATCGCGCGGACGTTCCCGAGGTGCTCGATGCTGGCCTTGCCGGCGGGGTGGGTGGCGCCCAGCTCGAGCAGCACATTTACGAAGGAGTCGGCCTCGAAGTCTTCGCGATGAAACCATTCGTCGAACAGGTCGAAGATCGTCAGCAGCTGCTCCTCCGGAGTCGCGGCACGGCGTCTGGCTTCGCCGTCGATCCAGGCGAGCGTCCATCGCTCCTCGCGCAGGTTCAGGAACTCGAGCACGAGATCGTTCTTGGAGGCGAAGTGGTTGTAGAAGGTGGCCTTGGCGACACCGGCGCGTTGGATGATTTCGTCAACGCCGACGGCCTGGATCCCGTGGCGGGCGAAGAGCTCGTAGGCGGTCTCGAGGATCCGGTCGCGCGCACTCGGTCTGGCGGCTGGTTCGCGGCTGATTGCCACGCGCTAGATGGTAACGCCTGACAGACTGGTCGTTCTACGATGGATAGAACGATCTGTGCACCTGCGGACAACTGCCCTGTTGATTAGCAACCTCCCTCGTGGTATTGCTTGACAGACCGGTACGTCTACTGTAGATAGACAAGTCTGTCTGCCCGTTATCGGACTGGAGGTGAACAGGATGGCCTCGCCCGACGCGTGCTTCAGTCGCGCTGTTCCTAGCAACGACACCGCCGACCCAGCGAACCGCCGGCTGGTGAGCCTGGATCTCGATGGACGGGCCGGGGCACCCGTCGAATCCACGCCGACACCGTTCGAGGTGCGTCGCGTCGATCATCCGCTCGGCACCGTCTTGGTTTTGCGCGGCGACTTGGATTTGGCCACGGTCCCGCTGCTGGAGGAGCACCTGAATCGCGCCATGCGCAGCGGAGCGTCAGTGGTCATCGACCTAGCCGGACTGGGGTTCATCGACTCCACCGGTCTAGAAGCGCTGTTGCGAGCCGACCGCCAGGCGCGGGCCGCCGATGGGCAACTGGTGCTCTTGAGCGGATCGCCCGCCGTGTACCGCGTTTTTCAGCTCGCGGGCATGGATGGTTATTTCGAATGGTCCGATGCCCCAACCGCGCAGACCGCGCCCGAGCCCGACGGCGAACTCGGAGGAACGATGTCATGAGTCCCGCTGCGGTTGGGCGGGACGGTGGTTCCCGCGAGTTGTTCGAAGCCTGGCGACGCGACCACGACCCACGTGCCCGGGAGCGTCTCGTCGAGCGCTATCTGCCGCTGGCGCGCAAGCTCGCCGCTCGCTACCGCGGCGCTGCCGGGGAGCCGTTCGACGATCTGGTCCAGGTCGCAAGCCTCGGACTGCTGAAGGCACTCGACCGGTTCGACCCGGACCGCCGAAAGGAGTTCTCCTCATTTGCGGTACCGACGATCCTGGGCGAGCTGAAACGCTACTTCCGCGACACCGGCTGGTCCGCTCACGTCCCGCGCGGCGCACAGGAGCTGGCACTCAAGGTGCAGCAGGCCGAGCAAGCGGTCAGCCCCCGACTCGGGCGATCACCGAGCCCGGACGAGCTCGCGCAATACATGGAGGTGACCGTCGAGCAGGTGATCGAGGGGCTGGAGGCCGCGGCCGCTCACCACGCGGCCTCGCTGGAGCAGCCTCACGACGAGCCGGACGGCGACGTGCGACCGCTCGGCGATGCGCTCGGCGAGGAGGACCCTCGCTTCGAGCAGCTCGACGCGAGCCTCACGATCACCTCCGCGGTACGCGGGCTCTCCGAACGTGAGCAGCGCGTCCTCGAGCTGCGCTTCTACGGCGAACTCACCCAGAGCGAGATCGCCAAACGGATCGGCGTCTCGCAGATGCAGGTCTCCCGAATCCTCCGTCGCGCGCTCGCGAGCCTGCGCGAGTACATCCCCACAGAAGCTCACCCGGCTCAGCTCGCGAAATCCAGCAGAACCAACGACAGACGCCGCTAGGGGCCTCTCCCTCCCCATCGCGCGGCGGGACGCAACGACGGTACGCGTCCCGCCGCGCCCCTCCTCGCGTTGCCGGGACACCGTTGTTCCATCCGTGCAGCGCGTGTTCGAGCTCGTCGGAATCTCTGATGCCCTCCCGTTTGTCGACCCACGCTTGGCGGCGTCTCGAGGGACGCGCGCTCGTCGTTCAGCCGCCGGCGCCATGACCTGTCGCGGCCACGGCTGCGCGGTCTGGGGAGAGCGCCTGCGCGGCCATCGCTACGCGCTCGCGTTCGAGAGTCTCGCGCTGGGAGCGGGCGCGGTCGGCTAGGCGCCTGAGCTGGTCCGCGTCGAGCTCGGGGTGAGTGTCGACTACGGTCAGGAGGGCTTCCCACAGGCAGAGCTTGCCCTCGACGCCGAGTGACATCGCCTCGAGCGCGAGGAACCGGCCGAGCTCTTCATCTCCGGAGGTCACGCCGCTGAACTTCGGGCGTCCGAGCTTCTCGGCGATCCAGGTGGTCGCCTGCTTGAGCGCGCTACGGTCGATGTCGAGGCGGTCCATCAAGGCGATCAGCTCGTCGCGGTCCTCGTCGATGTCGGAGGCCAGCGAGCTCATCGTGTCGCCGAGCGGTGTGCCTGCGGTGTCGTCGGCCAGCTGGCTGGCGTGGTCGCGGCCGAGGGTCGCACCGGCGAGATGGTCATTGAGGTAGGTGGCGAGCTCGTCACTCATCCTGTGGTCTCCTTGTTCAGTGATGTCAGGGGATGGACAGCCGGGCCTTCGAGGACGCGTCCGTCGACGGCGTCGAAGCGCGAGCCGTGGCAGGGGCAGTCCCAACTGCGCTCGGCGGAGTTGAAGCGCAGGATGCAGCCGAGGTGTGTGCAGCGCAGCGATACGGCGTGCACGGTGCCGTCCGGCTCGCGGTAGACGCCTGTCTTCCGGATGCCTTCGCGCACGACCTCGCCCTCAGCCTTTCGTGTGTCGGCCGCTGAGCCGGCCGTTCCGGGCCGGAGTCGGTCGGCGATGAGGTCGAACGAGAACTTGGCGCCCAGCCGTGCGAGCTTCGGCAGTCCGCGGGTCCCGATGCGAGCCGGGTTGAATTTGCCTGACCAGGGGTTCGCACGGCCGGCGATCAGATCGCTGATGATCGATGCGGAGAATGTGCCGCTGGTGAGCCCCCACTTGTGAAAGCCGGAGGCGACGAACAGCCGCGATGAGCGGGGGTGGTATCGCCCGATCACCGGCAGGTGATCCCAGCTGACCGGATCTTGCGCTGACCAGCGGTGGGCGATGTCCGTTACGTCCCAGTGCTCACGGGCGAACTGCTCGAGGCGTTTGAAGCGCTCTGGCGACGCGTCGCGAGAGCCGGCGGGGTGTCCTTCGCCGCCGACGATCAGCAGCTCCCCGTAAGGGCGGATCGAACGCGTCGATGATCCAGTCGAGATCGACATCCCATCGGGGACCTGACCTCGTATCCGCGCAGCGATGCAATATGAGCGGATCGGCTCGAGCCGGGCGAAGAACAGCCCGCGGTCGAGTAGTGGGTAGTGGGCTGCATCGACCACCTGCCCAGCGGTGATCGTCCCATGGGCCGTTTCGACGCGGCACGGCGCACCGGACTCGACACTGAGCGCTCGCGTGTCCTCGAGTACGACCGAGCCGTCCCCGTCGACTGACCGCGCGAGTCCTTGGACGTATCGGACCGGGTGAAGCTGAAGCTGATCGTCGAGCCGGACCGCGCCGTGGGTACGAAACGGGAGGCGGGGATCGTCGACGAGCTCGACCGCGAGCCCAGCGGCATGAGCGGCGGCTTGCTCGGCCTCGACGGTCGACCGTTGATCGCCGTCTGGGGCATAAGTGAACGCCGCCCTGCGCTCCAGGTCGCAATCAATCCGCTCCTCCTCGGTTAGCCGTGCGATCTGTTCGACGCCGGCGAGGCTCGCCTCCGCATATACGGCCGTGGCCTCCTGGCCGTGGTAGCGCCGCAGCGTGTCGTAGATCGTCTGTTGCAGCGCGCTGACCTTGGCGGTCGTGCAACCGGTCACGCCCGACCCCACTCGACGGGCTTCGATCACCGCGACCCGCGCGCCCTCGCGCTTCAGCATCAGCGCGGTCGTGAGTCCTGTGATGCCTCCCCCGATCACCGCGACGTCAACCTCGAGCCCGCGCGTCAGCGCTGGGTACTCGTGCGCGTCCGGGCCCGCAAGCCACAGCGATTCATCAGCCGAGGTCGTCATCTCAATGACCTCCTACCCGATCTCACGTCTCACGCATACAGGCTGCCTGCCTCGGCTGTCCGGCAGGAGCGCCGACGCAACTCGCGAAATGCGGCAACGGATGTCAGGTCGCCTCCCGGATGGGCTGACACTCGAGCGCAATCGGGACCTGCGCGGACGCTCGCAACCCGTTTGGTATCGCCGCGCGCTCCTCTCCCTGATCTACGACCTGCGATCGACGTTCGCTTCGAACGCTCTCGCCGCCGGTTCACCGTGTTCGAGCCGGCACGCGTCATGGGCACCCGCGTCGAGATGATCGAGCGTCACTATGGCGCGCTGCTCGACGGATCCGGTGCGAGTATGGCGAGGCGCTTGGGCGCGTTCGAGGCCGAGCAGGCCCGCGTCGAAGAACGGGCCAGGACCGGCGGCGAATAGATCGTTTGGGCCACTATCGGGCCACGGCCTCACGGCGCGATACCTAAAATCCCTTACAGCGCGGACGTAGCTCAGTTGGTAGAGCGTCGGCTTCCCAAGCCGAAGGTCGCGGGTTCGAGACCCGTCGTCCGCTTGGAGGCCCGGAGTTCACACCTGCCGGTCTTGCCCCTGATGTCTTGGTCGAGCGATTCCCCCCGACTCGGGGGATCATCCGGGCGTTCGCGTCGCGCGGGTGGCCGATGGAGTCACCGCGGCGCTTGTGGCGCGACGCGATAAACACGCGGCCGGACGAGCCAAGCATCCGGTCGGAATGTCTACCGCCCGACTTGGGCTCCCCGAGCAGAAGCACGACTCGTCGGCGGGGTGCTCACGGTGCTGTTCCAGTTTGCGCATCTGCCAATGTCGATCCACGCGATCGCTTCCATGGTGGAGCGCTCGCCCGCCGGTCGACGCGCCGGCCGCTCCCATGTCGCCGAAGCGCGCGTCGCCCAGAGCACAGCTCGACGACGAATGCGATCGTGCGGTGGCCAACGTCGGGGCACGATCCTGGGCTGCGAGCTGTTCAGCCGTGGCGGGGCCCGAAGGCTCCGAGCAATTGCCGAGGGGTAATCACAACCGGAACGAGTCTGGGTGCTGTGGAGCGAGAAGAAGAAGCTGAAGTCGTGCGAGCTCACGGATTCGAAGCATCGAGAACTACTCCAGCTCGCTGACAGCGAGGCGCGCGACGTCGGCGAGACAGCGTCTCGCCGCCTCTAACACCGAGACGATCTCCGCGGGCCGGTCGGCGGGCAACACGGGCGAGGGCAGCCTCCACCTTAGTGCAGACCGCCGTCGGAGATCTCGCCGAGCGCGAGGCCCGCGAGCTGGATCGATCCGGTCAGCTCGGTCCCCGATCCGGGGCCCAGCGCAATCGACTTGACGTGCGAGGTCGACGGCGTGAAAGACCCGTTCCACCGGTTTCACGGGCAGATCACGGAGCGACTCGCCGGCGGTCTCAACGCGATGACCGCGCAGCAGGAGATCGAGGCCGGGCGCGAACTGGAGCGCGAAGTCGGACGCCGGGGCGTCGTTGAGCTCGGCTACATGTCCGCCTGAACTCACTTGAGTGAAGCGGCCGGGCACGACTGCCGATTCGCCCGGATGTGAAGTACCCGCCCGGAACGTGCGCGACGCGAAATCGTCGCATGCATCTGCGCAGACTGATACTCGCGTTCTTCGCCGTCCTGGCCGCTGCGACCGCCGCCAACGCCTCGGCGCACACGTTCAGGGTGCGAGTGGTACTTCACTCCCGCCAGGTGCAGATCTATCGTGACGGGCGGATGTTCCGTCATTTCACTGCCGCGGTCGGAGCGCCCTCGACCCCGACCGTGACCGGGCGTTTCGAGATCATCGCCCACTACCGGTTCTATCCGTCGGACGGTGAGCCGTACGCCGAGTACGGCGGTTTCGTGCTGGCGATCAACGCATGGAGAGGCGCCGGCCAGTTCTGGTTTCACCACGGGTACGGCGACGACTACGGCCACGCGGTCTCACACGGCTGCATCCGCCTCCACGAGGCCGACGTCCGTTGGATGTTCTACGAGCTGCCCGACCACACGCCCGTTCGGATCACCAGCTGAACGCCTCGCGGCCGCTGCCCCGACGCTCTGGCGCCAAAAGCCGCCAGTGACAGCGCTGCGCCGCGGAACGATGCGGCTAAGTGGGGCGTGCGCGCATCTGGCGTGCGCCCATCTCTCAAGGGTGCGTCGGGGGTGGGGATACGTGTCGCAAGCCCGGACTTCGTGGGCCGGCAAGAGCAGTGGGATGCCTTGCGCGCCGCACTGTTGCGGGCGAAGGCCGGCGAGGCGGGCGCGGCGGTCATCTCCGGGGAGTCCGGGGTGGGTAAGACGCGGTGGGTCGAGGAGTTCGGCCGGGCGCTGCGTGCCGGCGAGGGCCGGTTCCTGGTCGGTGGGTGGGTCGAGGTCGGTGGGTCTGAGTTGCCGTATCTCGCGCGACGTGCGCCGGGTCCTGTGTCGTCGCCGTTGGGATCGTCCCGGTTAGCGCCGGCACGAGACCAAAAGCAGTCGCGCCGGCGGCGCGACGCGCGGCCGCCTGGTTTCGCATCGCGGGGCACTCTCGCGCGCATGACATTCGCTCACGAATCATGAACGGCTCATGCTCGCCCCGACCTTGGGCGGCGGTCTATCTTGGTGCTTCAGCGGCAGATTGGGTGCGCGTCGATTACGCGTGATGAGCGGCGGGATTGCTTGCGTAGGTCTCTGCTACCGCTGGAAAGGGCTCCCCATTGGAAGCGGGCGGGGTCAGGTGGTAGCGTCCACGTCGCTCGTCAGATGTGTGTCGCGCGGGGACGCGTTTGAGGGGTTCGGCGAAGGAGGGACTGAGATGAAGGGACGTGGCAGGCGGCGGCTTCCTTGGATGGTCCTGCTGGGGCTGGCGATCGCGTTGGTTGCGCCGAGCGGCGCCCTTGGCGCGGCCCTGCATCCCAAGTTGCTGGCCAAGGTGGGCTACGGCACGCTTCCGGTCGGCTTCGTCCGGTCCGCGGACGGCCGGTTGCACGTGGCCTTCGAGACGAACACGTCCTGGGGTGACGCGGCCAGCGGCGTCGGTACGGTGGCCATCAGCCCGTCCGGGAATGTCGGACCGCAGGTGCAGGCGCTCGCGTGGAATGGCGTGACATCTGGCTCCCCCAACGGGGTCCCCGGGCTTGCGGTCATGCCGGGAGGTGCACTGGAGGCCGTGTTCGGCGGGTCCCCGAGCGGCGTTGACGGTCCGTGGGGCATCAGCTCCACCGACGGCGGTGCCACGTGGACGGCGCCCGCGAACATCGGCAGCGGGATGATGGCTTTCGGCGACAGCAACCTGACATTGCAGGTGTCGAGCGGCACGCCGGTGCTAACCGCCGGCTGCTGCGGCAACGTCGTGATCCAGCGAGGCTTCGGCACGGCCTCGCCGACCTATCAGCTCACCAATGCCGGCGACGACGCGGCGGGCAATACCAACTCGGCGGTCGATGCCAAGACTGGCGCGGTCGTTGCGAGTTGGGACTCGAACGCCGGCAGCGGGGGCATCTGGCTCCAGCAGGCCGCGCCGACCGCCGGCGCCGCACAGAAGGCGCCGATCCCGTCTCAGTACGGGACGGGCGCGCCGCTTGTCCTCGCCGGCCGCGACACCGGACCCGGCGTGTTCGCGGCCTATGCGGCGGGCTTCGCGCCCACGACCCACGTCCGGCTGCTTCGCTACGGCGGCGGATCGGTCGCGGTCGGATCTGTGAAGGGACTGCATGCGGCGGTGAGCAGCGCCGCCACCAGCCTCGACGGCCGGATCTGGGTGGCTTGGGCGGGCGAGATCAACGGCCACGGGATCACCGCGTTCACCCGTTCCAACAAGGCGGTGACGCGCTTTGAGCCGATCCAGACCCGCAGCTTCACCTGGGCAGACCTGTTCACCCTCTCGGGGGATGGGAGACTCGGGCCGCTCGACCTGCTGATGAGCGGGACGCCGGACGTCAAGACCGGACCGCTGGTGGAGGGGATCTACTACGCGCGCCTGCTGCCGGAGCTCTCCGCGACGAGCTCAGCGACCCCTGTCGGAGGCAACAAATTCAAGCTCCAGATCAAGGTGACCGACGCGGGGGATGCGGTCAGCTCGGCGAAGGTATCCGCCAAGGGTCAGAGCAAGTCGACCAACGCGTCCGGCGTGGCCAAGCTCACAATCAAGGGATCAGCGGGTGACCACGTCAACGTCACCGTCACCGATCCCGGCTATCGCAGCCTCACGACGAGCGTCAAGCTCTGAGCCTGGCCGGCGGCCGGCGTCAGCCGTCGGCGGACACCGATCCGGCGGAGATCAGCGCGAGCTGGACATATGAGTCATATGTCGGTCCGCGCAGCACCTGTAGCTGACCGCCGGTCTCGTTGAAAGGGCGCCAGGGACCGATCATCGTTCCGTGCGCGTAGGTGGAGAGCTTTCGGTCGACCGCGTGCTGGCCGGCGAGCAGGAACCCTGCGGTCAGCCGAGGTCGAGATCACCTTCGCCGCCTCCCACAGCGACGGGACGACCGTATCGATCGAGCACCGCGGGTGGGAGCGCCTGGGCGCTCGCCTCCCAGAGCGACGGGAGGCCAACCAGCATCGGTGGGCCGGTCTGCTCCCGAAGTTCCGAGCGGCCGTCGCTCGGACGATGCACCGGTAGAGCCCACCGCCCTGGGATAGCGTCACCCGACGTGGATCCCGTCCCGCTCTTCTGGCTGCGCACGCTGACATCGGCCGCCCGCGCCGAGCTGATGGACGGGCTCGAGGAGCGTACGTTCCCGGCCGGGCGCCTGATCGTGCGTCGCGGGGACCCGGCGGCGACTTCTTCGGCGAGCGCGGTGCGCCTGTCGCGCCGCTTGCGTGCGGAGGAAGGCGTCCCGCCTCTGCATGCGGCCACCCGCGAGATCCTCAGCGCGGTGCTCGAGGCACCAGCGTAGGGCGACGGCCGGCGCGCCGCCATCGCAGACGGCGCGCCGGATCGCATACCCGGCTGCCTAGAAGGCCCCCGTCCCGTTCGGGGTACCAAGGCCGGTCGGTCCGTCATAGCCCGTGCCGGCCGTGCAGAGGTAGGACGGGCTGCATCCCGAGGACGAGTTGCTACCCGAGGTCACGTCGTTCAGCGCCGACGTGTGCGAGTACGGGAACGAGCCGTACGTGACCGACGCCGCATTCCCCGCGAGCGCGTACACCGACGCGACGATCGGCGAGGACGCGCTCGTCCCGCCGACGACACCCCAGCCGTTGAAGCAGTTGCCGAGGAGTGAGTTGAGGCTGCTGCAGTTGCTGTCGTACACGTTGACGCCCGTGTTCGGGTCGGCGACCGCGGACACGTCAGCGACCGCGCGGTGCGTGCAGCCCGCCGTCAAAGGCTGCTGCCACGCCTGCTCGGTCTCATACGCGGAGCAACCGCTTCCAGCTCCGCTCCAGGCGGTCTCGGTCCAGCCGCGCGAGTTCGATGCGCGGCTCAGCGAGGTGCCGCCGACCGCGGTCACGTACGGCGAGGCAGCGGGGAACTCGACGCCATAGCCGCTGTCACCCGAAGACACTGTGATCGCGATGCCCGGATGGTTGAAGAAGCTGTTGCTCGAAGGATCCGAGCTCGATTCGCTTCCGCCGTAGCTGTTCGAAATCTCGGTCGCACCGAGGCTGGCCGCGGTGTTCTCAGCCGCGTACAGATTGGTGTTCGAGTTCGAGGTCGCCTCGACCAGCAGGATGTGGCACTTCGGGCAGATCGCGGAGACCATGTCGAGGTCGAGGCTGATCTCGAGTGACCAGCTCTGGTTGTTGGTCGGGTAGGAGCCCTGGACGCCGCTCTGGTTGACCTTCTTGAAACAGCCGTTGGCCGTCGTGCAGGCGGAGAGCCCGTACTGAGTGCGGTACGTGCCGACGTCCGCCTCGGCGGTCTTATCGTCGTACGCGTCGACGATCCCCACGGTTTGGGCGCCGCCCGCTGAAGCGGCCGCGGACGCCACGCTGTATGCGCTCTGGAGGTCGGGCGCGCCGTAGCCCCCGGCCGGTGCTGCCGCGGCCAGCGGCTTGTTCTTCAGATTCCCGACGACCTTCATGTTGCAGTGCGAGAAGCCCGCGCGCAGGTCCAGCGCACAGCTCGCCGGAAGGACCGTGTGCGCGGGCAGCTTCAGAGCCGCCGAGGCGGCGCCAGCGCCGAACACCCCGACGCCGACAGTCACAGCTAGTACGACGAGCGGGCCCCTGGCTCCCGCACGAAGAGGACGCAACATTCTCCCACCTTTCTAAGCCGGCGAAGCGAGCGCCCGCCGGTCGCTATCGGCGATCGGACCTCTGCCACCGATCGCCGCTGTACCTGGACGGCGACATTCTGACGCCCCGGAACATCGGTTGTCGAACTGCACCCGCCACCCGCCCACGAAAAAAACACGTCGAGCAGGCGTGCTGGCGTAGATTCCGCTCTCCAACTGGCGGATGGCCGAGGACAAAGGAGGCCGGGGGTGCCAACGAAGAAGATCACGATCGAAGAAGCCGTGACCACGGACGAATTCGAGCACTTCGACGAGACGTTTCTTCCGACGGTCAAGCCACCGATCAGCGACCAGCTCGCGAATCGGCTGCACGTCAAGTACGTCGAGCAGCGTCTGCAGGACATGGACAACGAGGGGATCGACATCCAGGTCCTGTCGCTGACAGCGCCGGGGGTCCAGAGCATCGCTGACCCGGACCACGCCGCGAAGTCCGCGAAGGAGACCAATGATGCCCTGGCCGAGATGGTGAGCAAGGCGCCGACCCGGTTCAAGGCGTTGGCGGCGCTGCCTTGGATCAATCCCTCGGCCGCGGTCGAGGAGCTTCAACGGGCGGTGGGCGAGCTCGGCGCCGTCGGGGTGATGTTGAACGGCCACACCGCGGGCGCCTACATGGACGACAAGGCGTACTGGCCGGTGTGGGAGAAGGCGGTCGAGCTCGACGTGCCCGTCTACCTACACCCGATCCAGGGTCAACACTGGGACAACTGCGCCGGATACCCCGAGCTCGAACAGGCGACCTGGGGCTGGGCGTTCGAAACGGGCACCCACTTCCTGCGCCTCGTCCTGTCTGGACTGTTCGATGCCTACCCGAGTCTCACTGTCATTCTCGGCCACATGGGTGAGTTCATTCCGTTCAACATGTGGCGGTTCGATGACCGTTACCAGTGGATAAAGAACGACCGAACGCTCGCGCACGCCCCGTCGTACTACTGCAAGACCAACATGATGGTCTCCACGGCCGGCGTCTGCTCCGACGAGGCGCTGATGTGCACACAGATCGCGCTCGGCTCGAACAGGATCATCTTCGCGATTGACTATCCGTACCAATTCCAGAAGCAGGCCGTCGACTGGATCGATGCCGCTCCGATCAGCGACTTCGACCGCGATCTGATCTGCCACGGCAACGCCGAGCGCATCTTCAAGCTGAACTGACCTCGGTCGGCCCGGCAGCGTCGCGCCCGACGAGCATGACCGGGCCGTCGAACGACTTCAGCACGCCCTGTGCGACCGAGCCGAGGCCGAGCAACGCCGCCTTAAGGCCGGAGCGTCCACGCTGACCCATCACGATCAGCGGAGCACCCTGCTCGTCGGCCAGGTTGACGATGATCTCGTCGGTCTTCCGTTCGGCCTTGACGAGCTCTCCGATCGAGTCGAAGCCGGCTTCCTGCGCCACCCGGACCCCCTCTTCGAGCATCGCTTCGGCGTCGGCCAGACCGACGACCGGAGCGTCCGGCCCGGACGTGCCCGCGAGCACGCCGCGGTGCTCCTCCGTGGGGACGAAAGCGAAGAGCACGACTGCGCGTCGGCCGTCGCCGACGATGCGGGCGGCGTGCTCGATCGCGCTGGCAGCGCTTGCGGACCCATCCCAGCAGAGAAGAATCGGACCTTCAGGACCAGTCGCAGTCATTGCCTCTCCAGTGATCGCGGTGCGATTTGAAGCATCCCACGTTCCCGATGGGCGGTCGAGCCGGGCGCATATGATCCGGCCTCGTGAAATGGGGCCTCTCGTGTGTGGTGCTCGCTTCGGTCGCGCTCGCGGCGTGCGGCTCGAGCACGCCGAAGCCGGTGACGGCGGTCACCGTCAAGACGATCGCGAGCGCGAGCGCGACCACGACCACACCTGCGCAGCTCGTCTATTTCCAGGGGGCCGTCGGAAGTGCCGGCCAGAGACCGAAGTCCCTGGAGCTGACTGGCGACGGCACGCTCTCGGTCGACGGCGTCCAGTGGACGTCGTGGGGAGGCCCTGAGGCGACCGGTACCGGGAACGCGAGCTACCACGGGTGCACCCCGAACTGCGCCGCTGCCCCGGTCCACACGGCGCTCGTCTCGATTCGCCTGTTCGGCTCGCGTGTCTGCTCCGGACGCACGTACTACTCGGGCGTCACTCTGACGCTCAACTCCGGCCAGCTGCTCGACAAGTCATTCCTGCAGCGGTCGTGGAGCCCGTGCTGATCGGAGCTCGGCGCGGTGCGAATCTGGGACCTCCCGCCCGAGCGTCTCTGCCGCGCTCACCTGCTCGGTGAGCACCGCGAGCTCCACGCGGTCTGGGCGGTGCTGACCGGCGACAGAACCGGTTACCGGAGGCATCCGGAGACGCTTCGCTGGGAGGGCCGTCTCGCGGCCCTGTACGACCGCCACGCGGCGCTGGTCGAGGAGATGCGGGCGCGGGGTTATCGCCACGCGAGTCCGCTCGATCTGCGGCTTGCGACAGGGCGCGCGGTGCAGGATCAGTTCGTCGATCCACCTGAGGAGCAGGTCAGGATCCTGCGGGCGAAGGGATGCGACTGCGCCGTGTAAGCCCCGCCCCCTGGCAGCGCATCGGCCGCTGAGATACGGTGCGCGGACCGTGGACGTTGCCCTCCTGAGGTTCGACGGCGTGAACTCGGCGGTCGAGGCGTTCTCCGCGGAGCGGGACCGCCCGGGAGGCGCCGCGGCGTGGACGTCCGAGGTGGGGTTCGTCGAGCATCACGAGAACGGGAAACTGGTGCTGCGCGGCACGTTCGCCGGCCACTACGTCGACGCCGACGAAGCCCTTCACACCTCCGGGCGTGGAACCGCGGAAGGGGCGGTCGCCCTAGGTGTGATCGGCACGCTCCTGGCCGGGCCGCTCGGGCTCGCGGTCGGGACCGTCCTCGGCGGGACGATCGGGTCCCAGGTTGGGAAGCCCGACGTGACGGACCCCGAGCCGGAGCCGCTGGCCGAGCGGCTGCGCGCCGCTGTGCCGAGTCCGGGTTCCGGGATCGTGTTGATCGCGGAGTCCAGTGACGTCGACGAGCTGGTGGCGGCGCTCGGTGCGGCCAGCAAAGACGTCGCGCGAAGCGCTCTCAGCGCAGCTGATGCCGCGGCTCTGAAGGCGTCGCTGAGTGCGTCGCCGGCGGCGTCGGCCGGCCCCTCGGAGGAAGGCGAGGAGGCCGTCGAGGAATCTGACTCGGGGGGCTGAGCACCTGCCACGCGGGCGGCGCGGGCCGCGACGCCACGGCGCTCGAGATCGCCGGGGCCTAGCGCTTTCGCCTCAGACCCGCACCCGCCGCCCGTAGAGCTCCTCGTAGATCGGACGGCACGCCTCGGCGACGGCGGCGTCGTGGCTCGACAGGGTCGTCTCCCGCGGGTGCCACGGCTCGAATCCGGTCGACGCCCAGACCGACGCGTACCAGTGCGGTGCCCAGACCCCGTCGGACTCGCGCGGGCCCGGGGGCCACGACAGCATCCTGGTCGTGAACGGGATCTCGAGCCAGTCGCAGAGCCAGCGGAGGTGCGCCTCCGGTGCGCCCAGGAACTCGCGGGCGTCGAGGATCGGGACCTCGAGCTGCTCGTCGTCCCACAGCCCGAGCAGCCACCGCTGCTGGGGCAATCCGATGTCGTCCGGCTCGCACGTCTCGCGCGCGCGTACGTAAGAGGCGACCACTTCGACCGGGTCGCGGATCAGCAGCACGTTGCGGAAGCCGAGCGTCCAGCCCATGTCCATGTCGCGGGACACGTGGTGGGCCATGTGCTTCGCGTAGTGCACCCGGCGGCCGGGTGGCAGCGGTGCGTACAGCCCGGCGATCGCGTCGGTGAGGCTCGTCGGCTGCGACGAGATCACCTCCGCAAACGCCGGGTGTCTGAGCCCGGTGCGCGAGAGGTACGCGGCGTACAGCGGCTCATCGACGACCACGGTGTCCGCCCGGTTCTCGAACGCACGCATCATCGCCGTCGAGATGTTCCGCGGGCCGGACCACATCGCCACGCGGACGACGTCGCTCATGGCGCGACGCGAGCGGCCACGTCGGTGTCGACGAGATCCCGGTACAGCGCCTGGAGGCGCTCGACGGTCGGTCCGCGGCGGCCGTCCCCGATCGTGCGGCCGTCGACGGACCGCACCGGCACGACGCCCGCGAACGTGCCGGTGACGAACGCCTCGCGGGCGGAATAGACGTCGGTCAGGCTGAACGTCGTCTCTCGCGCCGGGATGCCGGTGGCGCGGCAGATCTCGAGCACGTTGGCGCGCGTGATCCCGGCGAGGCAGTAGCGCCCGTCCGAGGTCAGCACCTCGGGCGCCTCCTCAAGACCGACGACGATGAAGAAATGCGTGGAGTTGCACGTCGCGACGAACCCGTCGGGGTCGAGCATCAGCGCCTCGTCGGCGCCGGCCGTGTACGCCTGGATGCAGGCGGTGATGTCGCTCAGCTTGGAGTGGGAGTTGAGCTTGGGGTCGAGCGTGTCCGGGGCGGCTCGGCGGACGTGCGTCGTGAACAGCGTGATGCCCTCGGTCACGGTCGCCGGCAGCGGCTCCTTGTGCTCGGCGATGATCACGACGGTCGCCGGCCCGACCGTGACCCGTGGGTCCTGGTAGGGCGTGCGCTTGACGCCGCGGGTGACCATCAGCCGGACGTGAACGCCGTCGGTCATCTCGTTGGCGCGCAGCGTCGAGTAGATCGCCTCGGTCAGCTCGCGGCGGTTGAGGCCGACGTCGAGCATGATCGCCTTCGCACCCTCGAACAGGCGGTCGAGATGACGCTCGAGGAACGCGGGGTGGCCGGCCCGCACGCGCAGGCCCTCCCACACGCCGTCGCCGAGGACGAAGCCCGCGTCGAACACAGATACGACCGCCTGCTCGCGCGGGACCAGCGCGCCGTTGACCCAGATGAGGATCCGCTGGTTACGCGGGTCGTCCTCGAAATCGTGTGTTCCGTGGGCCACCGAGAGGACAGCGTATGGGGCCGGCGGCTACGAACCCAGCGCCGCCACCGCGGCCGCGAACGCGGACGCGTTCAACGACCCGAGACCCGTCGCGAGGTCGTAGCCGGGCTGGGCCGCACCGCCGGCAGGGGTCTTGGCGGCCGGTGAGTGGGGGCGGCGAGAGCTGGTGCCCCTGATGACGTCGTAGAAGATCGAGTGGTACCGGGGGCCGCGCGCGAGCCGGTAGAGGAGAGGGTTCAGCGAGCCGAGCGGCCGGCGACCGGCCTTTCGCTCCTGCTCGAGGACGAGCGCGACCATCGCGGCCGTGAACGGCGTCGCGGCGCTGGTGCCACCGTCGGCGCCCCACCCCTGGTCCTGCTTGTTGTAGTCGGCGAAGCCGGGCGTGAACGACGCCATCGCCGCGAGGTCGGGCGTGAGCCTCGTCGGCTTCCCGGGCTGAAGCTGGGGCCCGATGCCCGGCGCGACCTGATAGGCGGGCCGCTGCCATGCGACGCTCGGCCCTCCTCCGGTGCCGTTGCTTCCGCCCGACATCCCGTACGTCGACCAGACGACCTGGGACCTGATCTGGCTGGTCGCGGTCAGGGTCAACTCGGTGCCGCCGACGCTGGTGGTGAAGGGCGAGCTGCCAGGGAATTGCACGCCCGGCTTCTGCAGGAAGCACCCCTGGAAGCCGAGGTCGCCGGACGCGGCGAGCGCGGTGATACCGAGCAGGGCGGCCTCCGTGAGCATCCGCTGTCCGAGCATCAGCTGGTCGCGCGTGAACGTGTACGCGCAGTCGCCGTCGCTGATCGAGAGCACGTTCGGGAGCATCCCGCCCTGACGCGACGGATCGAGCGCGCCATACATGAACAGCAGGAACGAGTGAGCAAAGCCCTGATCGAGAGCCACGAAGATCGGCGTGATTCGCTGGAGACGGGGGGCCAGAGCGGACAGCGCCTCGACGTCGAGCACGGTCTCGTCAGAGCCGGTCGGGATCGCACCCGGCATCCCGAATTGCCGCACCACCGGAGTCGGAAGTCCGAAGCACTGAGCCCAGGTCCTGAACGAGCTCGTGTCGACGATCTCGCCGCTCAGCGTGTCGACCCGGACGCCGGAGCCCTGGAGCCCGCGGGCGTGCAACGGATCGGCGCCGTACGCGGTCGACAGCTGGGCGGGGGTGTACGCGTGCGTCTGCTCGGCGCCACTGCATGTCTTCGCCGCGTTCGCGTTGACGCGCCGAAGCGGTCCGCCTCGTCCCGGAGCCCGCGGTGGAGCCCGAGCCCGAGCCGCTACCGATGCCCCCGTAGGTCTCGCTCGCCGAGACGAACGGGACCAGCCCGCGGAGTGCCGGGGGCTTGCACAGCCCGCCACTCGGCGGCCGCGCGCCGCGAGCACAGAAGAGCCGCTGGCCGGCCTGCACGGTGAACACGGCGAGCACCATCGACTTGTCGGCGCTCAGCCCCACCTTCAGCACGCCGCGCTGGGACCGGAGGTACCGCACGACGCGCTGGCGATCGGCGACGGTAGGGGCGAACCGACTCTCGTATTGGCGTTGCGTCAGGAACCGGCGGTACTGCGGCGACGAGGGGTTCGAAACCGAGCGTGCGACCGCGGCCGGGTTGCCGCGCAGGCGCAGGCCGAGGAGGAACGATCGCGAAGCCGGCGGGCCGGACGCACGAGGGTCACTCGCCGCCGCGCGTGTCGCGCCGGCCGCGAAGAACGCCGCCGCGGCGCATGCGAGCGCGACGATCAAGCGTGCCGGGCGATCCCCCGGTGCTGCTCCCCAAACCACCCCGGACGATCGTACAGCCTGACCGGCCATCACCTCCGAGCTCAAGCCTGCGGCCGGACCCCCTTCAGCGGCGCATCCGACACGAGTCGCCAGGCTCCGAGGGCCGCGACGAGGCCGCCGTAGATGCCGAGCGCAGCGGTGAGACCGAGATGATCGATCGCGGCTCCGAGCGCGAGGCTTCCGAGCGCAAGGCTGGCGGCGGCGACCGCAAAGTAGAGACCGACCAGCCGGCTCTTGATCCGTGGCGACGAGCTGCCGAGCTGTAGCCACGACAACGCCACCGCCGCCACCACGCCGAGCAGGAGGCTCAGACACGCGAGCGCCAGGAAGACGAGCGGCAGGGGAGGAAGCGCCGCGATCACGAGGATGCAGATGCCCGCCCCGGTCAGGGCCAGCGCCAGCAGGTGGTGCTTGGAGAGGTCGCGACGCTCGAGCTGGGAGAGTCCGACCGAGGCGATCAGCGATCCAGCGGCGGCCGTCGCCAGCAGCTCGCCGAGCAGCCGAGAGCTGACGCTGTAGTGGCGGGCGACGACGGGCAGGAGCCATTGCAGCGACCGGCCGAATGCGGAGAACACGACGATCGCCACGAACAGGTAGCGCAGGTCCCTGCGTCGCAGGATCCCGCGGAGTCGGACGGGGGGCGTGGACCGCCGCGCGATTCGAGCCTCGACGTACTCCCGCGCGGGTGGCGTCAGATAGAGGGCCGCGGCCACCGGCAGGTAACTGACGGCGTTCGCTGCGAAGCACGGCAGCGCCCCGAACGCGGCGAACAGGGCCCCGCCGAGCAGCGGGCCGATCAGGCGGGCCAGGTTCCCGAACGACCCTTCAAGCGCGATCGCGCGGTCACGGATCTCGTCCGGCACGGTCGCCGGGATCAGATCCGGGACGGTCACCCCGGAGAACGCACCGAGAACGCCGCCGACCGCCGTCGCGATCGCGAGGTCGTCGAAGGTGACGGTGCCGACCGCATCGATCACGGCGATCGCCGTCCACGGCAGCGCGCGCAGGACGTACATCGTCATCCCCACCCGGCGAGGTCCGAGCGCGGCTGCGAGCGTCCCACCGACCTCGGAGAGAAGGGCCGCCGGAGCGAGCGCGAGGAACGCGAGCAGCCCGACGTCGCTGGAGCTCCGCGTCAACTCGAACGCCAGGTAACCGACCGCCACGGCCTGAATACCGCTGCCGAGACTCGACAGGCCGTTCGCCACCACGAGTTGCCGGTAGCGCCGGTAGCGCATCGGCCCTCGCGCGGGAAGCGACTCTGCCGTCACCTGGCTCCTTTGGTCGACCCCCCGCCCGGCAGAGAATGACAGAGCCCGCGGAGCGCCGGCGGCGGGTCGCCGGCGGCGCACCAGCCCGGCTCAGCCGAGCCCGCAAGGACCGCAGGGCTCTCGGCTTCAGGGCCTGTTTCGCCCGATGTTGGCCCCCAACGAGTCCGGACCCTACCAACGGCACCGGCGAGAGAGGGAAGGATTCCGCGCCGGCGAGAGCCCGCTACCGCATCCTGTAGCCGACGCCGACGATGTTCGTCTGGACCGCTGCCTCAGCCGCGCGGCTGGGTACCCCGATCGTCATCACGCCCTCGAAGAACTCGCCGTCGGTGGTGCCCTGGTCGCCGCCGGAGCCGAGGATGATCGCGCCTTCCTGGCGCATCGGCGAGTACCCCTTGCCGGGCGGAGTCGGGCCGCTGTAGAAGGTCTGCAGGCCGCCGGTGGTGGCGTTGCCGCCCTTGATCGTGAACATCTTTGAGCCCGGGTTATCGAGCATTCCGGTGACGAACGGGTACCGCATCGCGCGGTTGCGCGCGGTCGCATCGCAGCAGAACCCGTCGCCGGACTCGAACGAGCCGCCGATCAGACTGGTGATCGCCTCCGGAGTCCTGGTCGGGGTGCCGGTCATGAACATCCCGTTCTCCAGGTCGGCCTGAACCCAGGGGCCTCCGTCGGGTCCACACGCGTCCCAGCAGTCCCGGCTGAAGTTGAGCGCGTCCATCGTGCCGTTGCCGTCGTCGGTGCCGGCGATCTCGGAGTTCCCGAAGTCGAAGCAGCAGTCGCTCCCGGTGTAGGTGCCCCCGAAGACGCCGTAGACACTCTCCGGCTTGCCGTTTACCGCGACCCCCCTGGCGCGCGCGTGATCGTTGTTGTACGCCTGTCCGTGGTTCCCGGCGCAGGTGGCGGAGGTGGGGCAGGTGAGGCCGGTCGGCGACCCGCTCTGGAACTTGAGGCCGTAGACCGGGTGGCCGCCCGCGAGGACGGGCAGGGCGCTCGCCGACACCGGGTCGTGAGCGTAGGTCGTGTTGCTGTAGACCGACGTGGTCGTTGCCTGCGGGACGAGATCGTTGTGGTCGGAGGTCTGGTCGTAGATCTTCGAGACGACACAGCTGCTGCCGGCGCAGAACGCGTTCTGTCTGCCCGCGTCGGCGTAGCCGCCGCGCTTCAGCACGCCGATGTTCACGGTCGCACCGTCCGACGCTCGCCTGACCTGGTAGAGCGGCCCGGCGTAGCCGGCGAACAGCGCCCGTGTCGAGCTGAACGCGGCGACGCAGCGGGTGCCCGCGTTCGCGTAGATGTCGCACGGCCGCTGACTGACGCGTACCGCCGGCTTCCGATGGTGACGGCGATGGCCGGGGTGGTGCGACCGGTGACCGGAAGCGGGGCGCTGGGCGTGGGCCGCGATCGCGACCGCGGGCACGAGGACGCCGGCCATGACGCAGGCCAGCAGCAGCGCGACTCGTTCCCCTTGCCTGGTCATCCCGCGCCGCCGAGGATATCTCCGCGCGTGGCTTCGAGCGCCGGTCCCGGTGCGCCGCCGGCGGGTCGCCGGCGGCGCACCGGCCCGGCTCAGCCGTTCAGCAGCGCCGCCATCTGCTCGGGGTAACGGTTGCCGCGGACCGCCTCGGGGGAGATCGCGTCGTCGAGCTCTCCGACGTCGTCGGCCGAGAGCGTGACCTCGGTCGCCGCGGCGTTCTCCTCGAGCCGCTGCGGGCTCTTCGTCCCGGGGATCGGGACGATGTCCTCACCCTTCGCGAGCACCCACGCGAGCGCGAGCTGCGCAGGGGTCACGCCCTTCTTCTCGGCGAGCTCGGTGACGCGGTCGGCGAGTTCGAGGTTCTCCCGGAGCGCGTCCTCCTGGAACCGCGGGTTCGTGCGGCGCCAGTCGTCGTCGGCCAGATCGTCGAGCGACCGGATCTGCCCGGTGAGAAAGCCGCGGCCGAGTGGCGAGTAGGCGACCAAGCCGATCCCGAGCTCGCGGAGCGTCGCCAGCACCTCGTCCTCCGGGTCGCGCGTCCACAGCGAGTACTCGCTCTGGACAGCGGTGATCGGATGGGTGGCGTGAGCGCGGCGGACCGTCTCCGCGGACGCCTCCGAGAGCCCGAGATAGCGGACCTTCCCTTCCTGCACCAGCTCGCCCATCGCGCCGACCGTCTCCTCGATCGGGACGCCGGGGTCAACGCGGTGCTGGTAGAAGAGATCGATGTGGTCGATCCCGAGACGGCGGAGCGAGGCCTCGCAGGCACGCCGCGCGTTTTCCGGGGTCCCATCGGTTCCGCGGTCGGTGAGCGAGTCCGGGTTGATCACGAACCCGAACTTGGTCGCGATCTCGAACTCGTCGCGGCGACCGGCGATCGCCCGCCCGACGAGCTCCTCGTTCGTATACGGGCCGTAGACCTCGGCGGTGTCGAGGAACGTGATCCCGAGCTCGAGCGCCCGGTGGATCGTTGCGAGCCCCGACTGCTCGTCGCCGCGGCCGTAGGCCCACGTCATGCCCATGCATCCAAGGCCCTCGGCCGATACCTCGAGTCCCTGGCTTCCAAGTCGTCGTCTAATCATCAAGCGCGTCCTCGTAGATCGAGATTTTTCGGTCGATGAACGCGAGGTGACGCCGCACCTCGGCCAGTTGAGCGCGGACGGCGGCCCGATGCTCCTGGAGCAACGCCAGCCGCTCGACCTCGTTGCCGTCTCCAGCACGGACGAGCTCGGCATACCGCCGGATCGTTCTGATCGGCATCCCGGTGGCGCGGAGGCACTGCAGGGTGTGGATCCACGCGAGATCCCGCTCGCTGTACCGGCGGTGGCCCGAATCTGCCCGGCCGACGTCATCGATCAAGCCCGCACGCTCGTAGTAGCGCAGCGTGTACGCGCTGACTCCGCTCGCGCGAGCCGCGTCGGCGATGCTCATGCCCACCTCGACACTCATCGGATCGAGCATAGGACTTAGAGCGTGCTCTAAGTCAAGCGTGCGGATGTAGCCCGGCGCGCGAGGGAACCGCTAGCGCCCGCGGGCCTCGAGCTCGGCGGCCCGCTCCTTGATCCGGTCCTCGTCGGTGAACGCGTGCCAGCGAGTGCCGCGCCGCTGCCCGCTCCGCCGCACGCGGCCGGCGGCCTCGAGGTCGCGCAGCAGCGCGAGCACCTGGTCGCGTTCGGCGTCGGCCTGCTCGGCGAGAGCGGCCGTGGTCAGCCCGTCGCTCTCGGCGAGCAGCCGTTCCGCCCTGTCGGCCACGAGGACCTGCCGCTTCCCGGTCGACCTCCGGCGTGAGGCACGGCTTGGCGGCCGCCGCCGGGGCTTAGCCCGGGGTGCCGGGGGGCTCGCCGGACCGCCGCCGTTGTGGACAAGTGCGGCGCGGGCGTCCTGGAGCGAAGCGATCTCGAGGCTCAGCTCGCGCATCCGGACATCGATGTTCTGGACCAGCTGTTCAATGGTTGGCATGGACCCATGCTAGGCGGGGTCACAGACGAGGCGTCGTCCAGAGCCGCCGACGGGCTCAAGCCCCGCCCGTGCCGCGCCCCTAGCTCGTACTCGCGATTACCTCGTTTTTCGGCCGCGTCTGGTCGACGAGCGCCTCCGCCTGTTCTGCGCCAACGACCGGGAGGCCGTCGGGATCCAGCAGGCCCGCCTGGATGAGGACCGATGCCTGATCCCAGTAGATGTGTTCGTGGTGGACCTTCCCGTCGTCGAACCCGACGACGACGACCAGGACGATCGAGATCCGCCGGCCCGTCGGCTCGATCCCCGGCAGCATGATGTCGAGGACGCGGTCGTGGGTGAAGCTGATCAGCAGCTCGTCGACGACCTGATCGGAGCCGACCGTGCGCGAGATCGGCTGGGTGTTGGTGTCGTCGGGCCACTGGCCGATGAAGTGGTGCCCGTAGAAGTCGCGCACGCCGGCCGTGCCGTTGCCGCCTGTGATCGTGGGCACGTGATGGACGTATGGGTCGTCGGTCATCGTCTCCATAGTCGCCTCGAGGTCGCAGTCCTGGAACTCCGCCCGGACGTGCGCGTCGAACGTCGCGGCTAGTTCGCTCATCGGCATCCTTCCTTCAAGTCGCTTGCGGTCGGCCCGATACTCCCATCGCGGCAACGCTCACAACAACACAACAAATTGGGCCTGACCAAATACTGGACTCGCTCCAGAATCGCCGGTAGAGTGGCGCTCACCAGTGGGCGACACGGTCGACAGAGCGGAGCTGCTCCGCGGGCATGGAGTTCAGGTCACGGCCCAGCGTCTCGCCGTCCTGCGGGCGGTGTCCGAGCGGCCGCATAGCACCGCATCGGAGATCGGCGCCGTCGTGCGGTCCGAGATCGGCGCGATCTCGCTCCAGGCGGTATACGACGCGCTCACGACCCTCACCGATAAGGGCATCATCCGGCGGATTCAGCCGGCCGGCTCCTCGGCGCGCTACGAGGACCGAGTCGACGACAACCACCACCATCTGATCTGCCGAAGCTGTGGCCGGACGGTGGACGTCGACTGCGCGGTCGGGGAGACGCCGTGCCTGACCGCTGCCGAGGACCGCGGCTACGAGATCGAGGAGGCCGAGGTCATCTACTGGGGCCGGTGCCCGGAGTGCGTCGCGGCGAGCGACGGTGCCGGCAGGAACGCGCAATCATCAGCAACGAACCAGTGACCGAGTAGGAGGAACCATGGCCGAGACCGTCAGCGAGTCGGAAAGTCCCGAGATCCCGTCTCCGACTCCGAAGAAGGAATCGCCGAGGACCAACCAGGACTGGTGGCCGAATCAGCCGAACCTCGAGGTCCTTCACCACAACTCGCCGCTGGCGACGCCGCTCGGCGAGGAGTTCGACTACAAGGCGGAGTTCGAGAAGCTGGACGTCGAGGCGCTCAAGCGCGACGTCTTCGAGGTGATGAAGAACTCGCAGGAGTGGTGGCCCGCGGACTACGGCCACTACGGGCCGCTGTTCATCCGGATGTCCTGGCACGCCGCGGGCACCTACCGGATTGAGGACGGCCGAGGCGGCGGCGGTCAGGGCGCCCAGCGCTTCGCACCGCTCAACAGCTGGCCGGACAACGCGAGCCTCGACAAGGCGCGCCGGCTGCTGTGGCCGATCAAGCAGAGGTACGGCCGTCAAATCTCGTGGGCCGACCTGATCATCTTCGCCGGCAACTGTGCGATGGAGTCGATGGGCTTCAAGACGTTCGGCTTCGGCTTCGGCCGCGAGGACATCTTCGAGCCGGACGAGATCTTCTGGGGCACGGAGGACACGTGGCTCGGGGATGAGCGTTACAGCGGCGATCGCGAGCTCGCGAAGCCATTCGGTGCGGTGCAGATGGGCCTGATCTATGTGAACCCGGAGGGTCCCAACGGCAACCCGGATCCGCTCGCAGCGGCCAAGGACATTCGCGAGACCTTCTCCCGGATGGCGATGAACGACGAGGAGACGGCCGCGCTAATCATCGGCGGGCACACGTTCGGCAAGACCCACGGCGCGGTCGAGGAGAAGTACATCGGCCCGGAGCCCGAGGCCGCCCCGATCGAGCAGCAGCTACTCGGATGGAAGAACAGCTACGGCAACGGCAACGGCGAGGTCGCGATGACGAGCGGGCTCGAGGGCGCGTGGACGAACGAGCCGACGAAGTGGGACAACGGCTTCCTCGAGAACCTGTTCAAGTACGACTGGGAGTTGACCAAGAGTCCGGCTGGGGCGCAGCAGTGGACGCCGAAGAACCCCGAGGCGCAGGGGACGGTGCCGGACGCGCACGATCCGTCGAAGCGCGTGGCGCCGATCATGCTCACGACCGACCTGTCGCTGAAGCTCGATCCGATCTACGGACCGATTGCGAAGCGGTTCTACGAGCACCCCGAGGAGCTCGCGGACGCGTTCGCGCGCGCTTGGTTCAAGCTGCTGCACCGCGATATGGGGCCGATCACCCGCTACCTCGGGCCGTGGATCCCGGAGCCGCAGCTGTGGCAGGACCCGGTCCCGGGAGTCGATCACCCGCTGATCGACGAGCATGACGTCGCCCGGCTGAAGCGCGAGATCCTTGCGTCCGGCCTGTCGGTGTCCCAGCTCGTCGCCACCGCGTGGGCCGCCGCGTCGAGCTTCCGCGGCACCGACAAGCGCGGCGGGGCCAACGGCGCCCGGATACGGCTCGCGCCGCAGAAGGACTGGGAGGTGAACAACCCGCCAGAGCTGACGGAGGTGCTCGGGAAGCTCGAGGGCATCCAGCAGCCCTTCAACCGCTCGCAATCGGACGGCAAGCGGGTGTCGCTCGCCGACGTGATCGTGCTCGGCGGGTGCGCCGCGGTCGAGCAGGCGGCCAGGGACGCCGGCCACGACGTAACCGTCCCGTTCGCGCCGGGCCGCACGGACGCCTCGCAGGATGAGACCGACGTCGACACGTTCGAGGTGCTCGAGCCGAGGGCGGACGGGTTCCGCAACTACATCCGCGCCGGAGAAAAGGTGCCGTCCGAGACGCTGCTGGTCGACAAGGCCAACGTGCTGAACCTGACGGCGCCGGAGCTGACGGCGCTCGTCGGCGGGATGCGCGCCCTCGACGCCAACTACGACGGGTCGAAGCACGGTGTGCTCACGGACCGGCCGGGCACGTTGACGAACGACTTCTTCGTCAACCTGCTCAGCATGGGCACCGAATGGCAGGCGTCGTCGGCGAACGGCTCGTCGCAGCGCACGTACGAGGGCCGCGACCGGGCGAGCGGCGAGGTCAAGTGGACGGCGACCGCCGTCGACCTTGTGTTCGGCTCCAACGACCAGCTCCGCGCGATCGCCGAGGTCTACGGATGCGACGACGGGTCGGGACCGTTCGTGCGCGACTTCGTGGCCGGGTGGAGCAAGGTCATGAACCTCGACCGGTTCGACCTCGACTGACGCGAAGACAAAATTTCGGCGCCGACGCTAGCCGACGCCGACCACCAGCTCGACGTTGTGCCGGTGGACGGCCTCGTACGGCGCGAAGTAATGGAGCGAGCCCGTGTCGAGCGACTCGGCAATGAACTGCCGCAGACCCACGCCCCGTAGCTCGGGCTCGGTGCGGCACCGCTCGAGCCGCTCGATGTAGCCGATCGTCGCGTCGATCAGGTCGCTCGCGTACCCGCCGCCCGCGATCACCTGGGGATCGCCGTGGTTCGGGAGGAGCCGGTCCGCCGCAAGCCGCCGGAGCCTCCGGAGGTTGGCCAGGTGGGTGTCGAGCTCCGCGGGCTCGTCGACGTACGTGACCGTGTCCTCCATCGCGTCGCCGCAGAGCAGCAGGCGCCGCTCGGGCAGCCACACGAGCGTCGCGTCGTCGCTGTGGATGTCGGTGTGGATCAGCTCGAGCCGCATGCTTCCGATCGACAGCGGGCGGCGATCGGAGAACACCGACGTCGGAAGCACGAGTGGATCGATCGGCGGCGGTCCCTCCTGCTCGCCACGCTCGATCGCCGGCTTGAACCGCGCCAGCAGCTCCGACGTGCGCTCCGAGGCGATGATCTCGGAGTCGTCGAACACGGCGTTTCCAGCGATGTGGTCCAGATGCCAGTGGCTGAGCACGACCGTGAACTGCCGCACGCCTTCGGCCTCGAGCAGACTGCGGATCCGCTGGGCGTGCTCGATCGAGATGTGCGTGTCGTAGACCAGCGCCTCCGCGCCGGAGACGATCGCGTAGCTGGCGATGCCGAGCGACAGGGCGCCTTCGTCGACCCAGTTGGGCAGCTCGTCGAACCGGTAGCCGTCGACCCGCCCGTCGTAGAAGGCGAACACGCCGTCGCCGGGGCGCAGCACGCGCATGTGGTCCATTGGTTGCCGCGAGCCTAACGTGGCCAGCAGCCCGGTCGGGGCCGCCGCTCACCGCGTGCAGATGATCGTCAGCGCCCGGTTCTGCGTGCCCGCGCCGCCCCGGATCGTGACCGTGACCGTGATCGTTGCCGGCGGGCGCCGGGCGCGGATGATCCGAGCGGCGTCCTTTGTGTTGAGCAGCGCGACCTTGATCTTGCCGGGCCGGAGCGGTCTCGCCTTCGCCTTGGCGATGATCAGCCCGCGGATCCGGGCGACCGCGGCGAGCGTCACGGGGCGGTCGCGGAACGCCATCCGGCCCGAGGCATTGCCGCCGATCGCGATCCCCCGGCTGAGCACGCGCTTGCGCGGTTGGCTCTTCTGGGTCGTGAGCCGCACGCCGGGGACCGGCGGCGGCGGCAGCTCCGACAGGAACGCCGGGGCCGCCAGGCCCGTATCGGGACCGGAGATCACCGACAGGGGCGCGCTTGTGCCGCTCCACCCGGGTGGGAACTCGTCGATGCTGTTGGACGCGCTGTCGGCGACGAATAGGTCGCCGGGGAGGTCGAGGTCCAACCCGATCGGCTTGGCGGATCCGGGCGGGGGAACCGGCGGCGTGCTGGACGGCGAAGCGGCCCCGACGGCGTTGCCGGCGAACGTGAGAATGCGTCCGCCGGCGGCGTCGGCGACGACCAGGTTTCCAGCAGGATCGAAGTTGAATCCCTCGGGGTTCGTGTTCTGGCCGAGCTTGAGCCGGGCGGTTGGGTCGACGTTGCCGTTCGCCTCCGGGCCGTACGTGTTAATCGTCCTGCCGTCCGTGCTCAGGCGTAGCCGACCCGAGGGATCGAACACCAGCCCGTGGGGATGCGACAGGCGCGCGTTCGGTCCCGAGATCGTCGTGACCGGCGAGGCGTTGCCGCTGGCGCCTGGACCGTAGGAGGTGACGCTGCCGTTTAGGTTCGTCACGTACAGGCGACCGTTGGGACCGACGGCGAGGTCCTGCGGCCGGCTGAGCCCGGTCTGAGGTCCGGAGATCGTCACCGTCGGCGCGATGTTGCCGGTCACCTCGGGCGCGTACTCGGTGATCGAGTCGTTGCCGGCGTTCGCCACGTACAGCTTGCCGTTGACGTCCGCCAAGACTCCCGTCGGCTGGTTCAGACCCGTGGCCGGGCCGCTCAGCCGCAGCACCGGCGCCGCATCCCCGGTGGCACCGGCGGCGTAGGCGGTCACCGATCCGCCGGACGGGTTGGCGACGTACGTGGTCGGCGCCGCCACCTGGTACGCCCCGATGTCGCAGCTCGTCGCCCCGCGCTGCAGCCGCGAGACGCCGCGCTGATCAGTCCCAGAGCAATCGGAGTTCGCGCCGTACGCGGGACTCGAGCTTGGGATCGACATCGTCTTCGTCGGGCCCCCGTTGTCTGCGAGCGGTCCGAGCTGCGGATCGACGCCGACGAGGTCGCTTGCGAACGCACCGATGTGGCAGCTGTTGCCGGCATCGTCTGCGAGGTTGCTGCCCGAATCGCCGACGGGCCCCGCGCAGTTGCTCCTGGTGTTGCCGGCGATAATCGTCCCGGCGACCGTCCCAGAGAACTGCAACAGACCGCCGGCGTACGTGGCGTTGTTGGCGGTGATCGTGTCCGAAGTCAGGTCTGTGGACAACGCCCACACTCCGCCTCCGGCGCCTGAGGACCCGAGGATCTGGTTGCCGGTGATCGTGTCGTCGTTCCAGTTACCCGCTCCGGACGCAAACGCTCCGCCGCCGCTTCCATTGTCGGCGAGGACCACGTTGTTGTTGATCAGATCGCGAGTGACCGTCGACATTGTGCCGGTGCCGGCGGCATAGATGCCGCCGCCGCTGCGGGTGGCCTGGTTGCTGACGATCTCGGTATCGGAGATGCTGAGCGCGGGGACGCTCGTTGGCGTACACCCCTCCGCCCTCACCGGTGTTCGCGGCGCTCGTGTCGCTGGCTGCGTTGAACCCGATCACGTCGCGTTGCAGCGTCAGGTCCCCGGCGTCGTTGACGCCACCGCCATTCGGAGCCTGCCCGCCGACGATCGACATGTCGGTGACCGCCGCGGTGACGCCGCTCTGAACCGTGAACACGCTGCCGGAGCCGTTGAACCCGCCCGACACCGACGTCGACCCGGCGCCGGCCCCCTGGATCGTCAGCGGGCTCACCGACGAGGGGATCGTCACGTGGTCGGTGTACTGGCCCGGCCCGACCACGATCGTGCCCGTCGGGATCGCGAGCGACACCGCGCGCGAGATCGTCCTGCACGGGTTGGCCTGGCTGCAGAAGCCGGAGTCGGTGCCGCCGCCGCTCACCCACAGCATCGGCGCGGCCGACGCGGCGGCCGGCGCGGCCGCGACCCCCAGGCTCGCGATCGACAGCACCATCAAGACCCGTCGCACCAGCGGTCGACTCTTCATCCCCAGGTTCACCCCATACTTCGCTTCGCGTCGAGCGGCCCCGCGTGGATTCTACGACTAATGCTCCGGGATAGGAGCTCGAGCCCGCGACTGTAGCCTCTCGCCGAGATGATCACGGGCCTTCACGCGATCCTGTTCACCGACGATGTCGACGGGACCCGCGCGTTCCTCCGGGATACGCTCGGGCTCGAGTCAGTGGACGCAGGGCACGGGTGGCTGATATTCGCCGGCCCGCCGTCGGAGCTGGCCGCGCATCCGGCCGATGGGCAGCCGCGCCACGAGCTGTACCTGATGTGCGACGACATCGAGGCGACGGTCGCCGAGCTGCGGGAGAAGGGCGCCGCGTTCTCCGAGGAGGTCGTCGAGCGCCCATGGGGCCGGTCGACGACGCTCGAGCTCGCGGGCGGAGGACGGCTGCGCGCTGTACGAGCCCAGCCACCCGAGCCCGCTGGCGAGCTAGCGCTACGCCTTCGGACAGGGCGGCGGCAGCGCGATCGGCTGGCCGACGCGCTTCATCGCCGCGCCCACGGCCCCGCCGCCGAGGCTGCTGTGCGCCCCGGACCAGATCGTCTTACCGCACGTCCGGGTGTTGCATTCGCCGCCGAAGGTGAACGACGGCCCACGCTTGACCAACGCACACTGGCAGGTGGCCTTCGTCGGGTCGTGAGGATCGAGCTCGCATGGGTAGTCGACGCAGTTGGCCCACGGGATGTCCGCTCCGCACTCCAGCGAGCGAACGCCGCTGGTGGCGAGCTCGGTGGAGAAGGTCGAGTACAGCTTGTTGCCGTGCGGGGCACGCCGGGGACAGGAGGTAAGTCCGATCGAGTACCCGTCCCTGACGACACAGTCGCAGATCACGACGTTTGGGTCGTGTGCGGACGGCCGGCAGGGGGCGTTCGTGCACAGCGCGTATTTCTGGCGGCAGATGTAGCTGCCGCCGACGTGGATCGAAGCCGGGCTCGCGCCGGAGCTGGGCGTGGACCCGGTCGAGGACGTCACCCGCGACGACGAGCTGCTCGATCCGCACGCGGCTGCTAGCAGCGGGAACGCGCCGACCGTCGTCGCACCGCGGGCGGCTCGCACGAGCAGTGCACGCCGGGCGAACCGCGGGTGCTCGACTTCGAACCTAGCCTGAACGAGCTCCTCGATCTCTTCGGCCCCGCGAGCGACGGCCGACGCCATCCGGCCGTCGCGGCCGATCAGCACCGCGCTCGGGGTCGCGGTCACCCCGTACGCAGACGCGACGGCGCCGGTGGCGTCCAGCAGCAGATGATCGGCGGCGCGCTCGGCGTCGGAGCCGCGACCGGGCCCGTGCGACGCCTGGTCCACGACCGCGATCGTCACCCGGTCCCCGAGACGGCCGTGCCACTCGCGCAGATCGCCGAGCAGCGCCTGGCACGCGCCGCACGCAGGCTGGCTGAACACCAGCAGCAGCGGGCGCCCGCCGGCGATCAGACCGTCCAGCGTATGCATCGCTCCGCCCCCGTCGCTCAGAGAGAAGGCCGGCGCCGAGGAGCCGCGCCGGATCCGCGGCCGCAACGGGCCCAGCGCCAGCCACGCCGCCCCGCAGGTCAGCGCGAGCGCGGCGAACAGCGCAGGCTCGTCGCCGCCGGTGACGACGTAGCCGGCGAGCGACGCGAGCAGGCCGTTGCGCGCGAGCGTGGCTGGACCGACCGGGCCGCGCGACAGCCGCCCGAAGCAGTTGCATTCCGGCGTGCGGCCTCGGATCAGGTTCAAAACCACCGCCACTGTGAGGACGGCGAGCAGCGCCAGCGCCACGGCGCCGCCGGCGCTCGCGGTCGGTCCGAGCAGCAGCGCGGCTCCGACGGCCAGCTCGCTGCCGATCAGGATCCACACGACCCCGCCCGCGGCCCGTTCGGCAACCCCGAACGCGACGAGCGACTGGCGGCTGGCGCCGCGATCGAGCGCCTTCGCGATCGCGCCTGTGACGAACACGGCGGCGAGCCCGATCCGCACGACCTCGGCGATCACGCGGAGCCCCCCCGGATCTCGGCGAGGCGGACCTCGATCAGCTGGCGGACGAGCGGCTCGGGAAGCGGGCGGTCGACGTCGAAGTGCAGCGAGCTCTTGGTCATCCGGTAGCCGTCGAGCTGTTCATCGAGCTTGCCGAGCACGGAGCCGCTGAACGGCAGGTAGCTGACGTGGTCTTTGAACGCCGCGAAGCCGGCGACGACCTTGCCGTCCACGCGGAAGGCCGGCACCTTGTAGGAGAGCCCCTGCTCGGCGTCGGGCACGACCTCGAGGATCGAGCGGCGCAGCGCCTCGAGCGTGCCGCGCTTCGGATCGTCCAGATGGCGGAGGTACTCATCGACCTCGTCGACGGACATGGGCGCGCAGCCTAAGCGGTCGGCGTCGCGGCTGCACGGCGATCACGCCGTCCGCGGCGCCGACCATCCCGCCGACGTCTTCGACACGGCGTGCGCGGCGATCGCGACGGACACGATGATCGTCAGACCGAGCGCCAGCGCGGCCACCAGCCCGACGTTGAGGATCAGCAACGCCGACGACAGGGCACCCACGGCGAACGCGAGGATCGTCAGTCCGCGACGGAGCATCTTCGGGTGCGTCCAGCCGCTTCCGTGCTCGATCAACGCCCCGGTGATGATCATCGTCAGCACGACGGTCAGCATGTCCGGCACCTTCAGGTACCGGATCGCGGCGAGCTGACTCCCCATCGACATCGCCAGCAGGACCAGTAGCGCGTCGCGGGCGCCGAGGGGCAGATGCGGGCCGGTGATGATCACGATCACCGTCACCACGCTCGCGAGCGACAGCTTGATCGCGAGCACGTTGCGCAGCGCGAGCCCGCGGTGCGACCGAGCCAGCCGGCACGCCTGGCCGCCGAGCAGGACGCCGATCACGAACCCGCCGAGCGCGAGCGCGCACGGCGCGACGGCGAACCCCCGCGCGCCGGCGAGCGCGAGGCCGATGAAAACGAGGTTGCCGGTCATGGTCGCGACGAACACGCCGCCCAGGCGCAGGATGCTGACGGCGTCGACGATCCCGGCGAGCGTCGTCAGGGCCAGCAATAGCGACGGGAGCGGGCCGTCCTGCTCGTCGACGAGCGCGGCCCTGAGCTTCGCGACGGGGTGCTCGCTCGCGTGATCCACCACGAGCGGGCATTCTCACATCATGAAGCGGCTCATAGGCCACGCCGAGGGCTTCTGCCCCGCCGATCGCGCCGCAGTCGCCGGGCTGCTGAGAACCGTCGACCAGTATCCGAGCTGGCACCCCGACGTGGTGCGCCGGGTCGCGGTAATCGAGCGCGACGCCGCGGGAGCGCCACGGATGTTCGAGGCGACGCTGCGGGTCCCGGTCGGCCCGATCTCGATGGACGTCGACCTGACGCTCGCACTCGGCACCGACCGTCTGGACCGGGTGACGCTGACGCGGCTGCCCAACGACTCCGAGGACTCCGAGACGTTCGTCGCCGACTGGTGGCTCGATCAGCGCCGGCCGGAGGAGACCGCGATCCGCCTCGACCTCGAGGCGGACATCGACGTTCCACGCCTCGTCCCGCTCGGCGACGTCGGGGACCGGCTCGCGCGCAGCTTCGTCGACGCCGCGGTGGCCGCCGTCGGCTGAGTACCGGCGGCCGCCGACCCCGTCGCGATACTTCGGCTCTTGGCCGAGGATCTCGGTTTCGACCAGGAGGAGACGCTCAACGAGCGTGCGTTCGACTACGCGCGGACGGTCGCGCTCAGCGACGGCGTCTTCGCGATCGCGCTGACGCTGCTGGTGCTCAACATCACCGTGCCGGAGCTGGCAAAGTCGGATCACGGCGAGCTCGGGAAGCGGCTGATCGACAACCGCCAGGAGTTCGTCTCCTACGCGATCAGCTTCGCCGTCGTATCCCTGTTCTGGGTCCGGCACCACGTGTTCTTCAGGCGGGTGTCGCAGATCGATGCGCGGCTTGCGGTGATCAACCTCGCCTACCTCGCGTTCATCGCGTTCGTGCCGTACCCGACGCGACTCGTCGGGATCTACGGGGACGAGCCGGCGGCGGTCGTGCTTTACGCGGCGACCCTCGCGATCATCGCAACCCTCGCGGGAGCCATGCGGCTGCACGGCCGACGGGCCGGCCTGCTGACCGCCCAGGGTCTACGGGAGATCGACCGCCGAGAGCACTGGCTGGTCGCTCCGGCGATCTTCCTGTTATCGATCCCGATTGCGTTCGTAAGCGCGACCGCCGCGCAGCTGATGTGGCTGCTCGTGCTGCTTCCCCGCGCGGGGCAAAGGCTCGCTCGGCTTCAGCCGCACCGCCACACGAAGCACGAAGACTGAGCGACAATCGCGCCGCATGCGATCGCGCGGCACTCCGTCCCGGTAGGCCGATGACCTCCGAGCTCCTCTACGTGAGCGGTGCAGAGCTCGGGCTGCGACTCGAGCGCCGCGGCGGCGGATCCGTGATCGTCGATCACGACGGCACGGTCGTCACCGACGCCCAGACGCTCGAGCGGGTGGGTGCGCTCAAGATCCCGCCCGCGTGGACCGACGTCTGGATCGCCGACGCTCCGAATGCCCACCTTCAGGCGACCGGGCACGACAGCAAGGGACGCCGGCAGTACCTCTACCACCCGCTGTGGCGGGCGCGCCGAGATGAGGAGAAGTTCGACGACATGCTCGAGTTCGCGCAGCGGCTGCCGGCCGTGCGGGCGAAGGCGACGGAGCTGCTCGCGCTGCGGCACCCGGAGCGGGCGCGCGGGCTCGCGCTTGCCGTCAGGCTCCTCGACATCGGGCTGTTCCGGGTCGGCTGGGACCGCTACGCGCGCGACAACGGCCACGTCGGGCTGACGACGCTCCGCCGGGAGCACGTGACGCTCCACGGACCCGAGGTCCGGTTCGACTTCGTCGCGAAGTCGGGCAAACGCCGGCGGATGACCGTTCGGGACCGCCAGTCGGTGCGTGTGCTCGGGGGCCTCAAGCGCCGTCGTGGGGAGCCCGACGAGCTGCTCGTGTACCGCTCGCGGGGGGTCTGGCATCGGATCCACGCTCCCGACGTCAACAACGCGCTGCGGTGCTGGGGCCAGGGTCCCTATTCCGCCAAGGAGTTCCGGACATGGTCCGCGACCGTGCTCGCGGCCGTCGCGCTGGCCCGCGAGCACGGTTCCGGCGCGCGCGGCCCGGCCGCCGTCAGGCGCGCGGTGCGCCAGGTCAGTGCCGCGCTCGGCAACACCCCGGCGGTCGCCCGCGCGAGCTACATCGATCCGCGCGTGATCGAGCTGTTCGAGCACGACGTCGTGCTCGATCTGCCCGACGCCGGCGGTGCTAGCGCCGCTACCGGCCGAGGACGGCGATGGGCTCGTCGTGGTCGAGCTGCCGACCGACGTGGACGGCGACGCGCTCCGGCTCGAGACCGAGCGCCGCGTGCAGGACCTGATCCGGCTCAGTTGACCTCGCGCAGGCGGCCGGTCTCGACCTCGTAGACGAATCCGCGAACGGACTCCTTGTGCGGAATGAACGGCGACGCCTTGATCCGCGCGATCGACTGGCGCACGTCGCCCTCGAGGTCGCCGAACGCCTCGGCCGCCCACTCGGGCTTGATCCCGGTCTCCTCCTCGATCGAGCGCTTGAACTCGTCGTCGGTGAAGGTCAGCATCCCGCAGCCGGTGTGGTGGATCAGGATGATCTCCTCGGTGCCGAGCAGCCGCTGCGAGATTGCGAGCGAGCGAATCGCGTCGTCGGTCACGACGCCGCCGGCGTTGCGGATCACGTGAGCGTCACCCTCGGCCAGGCCGAGCGCGCCGTAGGGGCTGAGCCTGGCGTCCATGCAGGCGACGACGGCAACCTTGCGCGCGGGTGGGAGCGGAAGCTCGGCCTTGTCGAACGACGCGGCGTATGCCTGGTTGTTCTGAAGCAGTTCGTCCGTTGCGCTCATCGGCCTCTCCTGAGTAGGTTGCGCGGGCAGCTTATTCCAGCGAATTGTCAAC
The DNA here is from genome assembly GCA_963788565.1 of uncultured Solirubrobacterales bacterium. GTDB lineage: Bacteria > Actinomycetota > Thermoleophilia > Solirubrobacterales > Solirubrobacteraceae > Palsa-465. Next base: position 194,969 of record CAWBHJ010000014.1, read on the forward strand.
TAAAGCGATCAGTTTATCCGGCTTTACCCGCGCGTCCGGTGCTAGCGTTCCCCTCACCTGAGGATGCTCGACCCCGCTAAACGGCCCTCGTGGAGCGAACAGTCTCAGGCCGCCGTCCGTACCCCGGCGCCCGAGCTCCGTAGCGCTGAGCCGCCGAAGCGTGACGAGACGGCCGCGCCGGAGGCGGTTCGGGGCCGCGCCCTGGTCCAGCCCCGTGTCGTGGCCGCGGTGATGCTGATCGTCGCCGGGGTGGTGTGGGCGGCGATCCGCGGGCTCGAGTTCTACGGGCTCTCTCCCGTGAAGATCGTCTACGACCTCGACCAGCCGCCGCTGCTGCTGATCGCGGTCGCGGCGTGGCTTCTCTACAGGAGCCGTCGCCGGTGATCCTGCCGCACATCCAGATCGCGCGGGCGCACTGGCTGCTCGGCGCGCTGTTCCTGGCGATCGTGCTCGAGGCGTACCTCCCGATCCTTCGCCCCGACGGCCGTCCCGTGGAGTCGAGGTCGGTCGTGATCCCGTGGATGCTGATGATCGGGGGCGTCGGAGTGTGGGCGACGACGGTCTTTGCCGACGTCGTGCACGACATGCTGATCCACACCCTGTGGGGCGACGTCCTGTTCGCTGCCGGCGCGCTCGAACTGATCCGGCGCCGCGGCGCGTACGAGCGCCCGTGGCTCGAGCGGGTGCTGCCGGTCGCGTTCGTCTCGACCGGGCTGCTGTTCATCGTCCACGTGCTGATCCACCCGACGCCGGCCGACGGCTGGCACATCGCGATGGGCACGCTGCTGATTACCGGCGGCATGCTCGAGCTGATCCGGCTGCAGCGCCACCTCCCGATGCCGGCGATCCCGCCCGCGGTGCTGCCGCTCGCGGGCTTCGCGCTGGCGCTGATCGCGATCCCGGTGGCGGCCGCGACATGAGGCGAACGCTCGCGATCGCCGCTGGGTGCGCCGTCGCGGCGCTCGCCGCGCCGTCGGCCGCCGGGGCGCACGCGTTCCTGGTCGGCGCGACGCCGACCTGGGGCGGCGAGGTCGGGAAGACGCCACACGAGATCCGGCTCGTGTTCAGCGAGAACGTGGTGCCGCAGTACGCCAGGGTCACCGTCGCCGGCCCGCGCGGCGAGGATCTCGGCGGGCGCCCGAGCGTCGCCGGGGAGGTGATCGAAGTTCCTGTGCGGGCCAGGGAGGGCGGGAGCTACACGGTGAGGTGGCGGATGGTCGCAAGCGACGACGGCCACGCCACCGAGGGCGTGTACAGCTTCGGCGTCCGGGTCAAGCCAGTCGCTCCGGCGCCGGTGAAGGGACTCGACGTCCCGGTCGCACCACAGGTGCTCGCCTGGCTTCAGTTCGTCGGCGTGGTGCTGGCGGGCGGGATGCTGGTGTTCCGGGCGCTGGTGCTGGCGCCGTCGCGACGCGCGCTCGGCGAGGCGGGAACGCGCGAAGCGCGGGTCACAACCGTCGTCGCAGCGGCGGGCGCCGTGGTCGCGCTTCACGCCGGCTTGCTCGGGTTCCTCGTCGGCGCCTATCCGATTGTCGGCGGCGGGCTTTCCGGCTTGATCAACACGGAGATCGAGCCGATCCGCGCGGGAACGCACCTCGGCCAGGCGTGGACGCTGACGACGTTCGCGTGGCTCGGCCTGCTGATGTTGCTGGTCGCCTCGTGGGTCTCGCCCCGCCGGCGCGAGCAGCTGCTCGCCGGCGCCGGCGTGCTCGGGTTGCTGATCGCGTTCGGCCTGAGTTGGGCGAGTCATCCGGCGTCCCGCGGGACGCTTGCGTTGCTGGCCGACTACGCCCACCTGGTCGCGGCTGCGCTGTGGGTCGGAGGCGTCATCGCGATCACGATCATGGTCGCCAAGGCGCGGTCGCTGCCCCGCTCGACGCGCGAGGCGATCGCCCGGCGGTCGGTCCTGCGGTTCTCCAAGCTCGCGCTGCCAACCGTCGTGGCGGTGGGGCTGTTCGGGATCTACCTCGCGGTACGCGAGCTGCCGTCCCCGTCCGCGCTGTTCTCGACCGGGTACGGAGTGGTGCTGCTCGTCAAGACGGCGATTGTGCTGGGCGCACTCGCGCTCGGGGCATACCACCGTCGGTTCGTCATTCCGCGGATCGCCAGTGGGGCTCCAGCCGCCAGCATCCGCAGCACGATCGTGTTCGAGATGGGGCTGCTGCTGGTCGCGCTCGCGCTCGCCGCGACGCTCAGCCAGACCGCGCCGCCCGGCTGAGCACGTCGCGTAGCGCCGCGTCGAGCTCGGGGTGGCCGAACTCGAACCCAAGCGTCCGCAGCCGCGCCGGGATCGCCCGCTGGCCGGTGGTCACGATCGAGGCCATCTCCCCGTACAGCAGCCCCAGCGCGAATCCCGGCACGGGCAGCACGGCCGGCCGGTGAAGCGCGCGCCCGAGTGCCGCGGAGAGCTCGCCGTTGGTGACGGGGGCGGGCGCGGTGAGGTTGACCGCGCCGCTCGCGTCCGCCGTATCGAGCGAGAACAGCAGCGCGCCCACGACGTCGTCGAGGTGGATCCACGGCACGTACTGGCGGCCGCCGGCGACCGGCCCGCCGACGCCGGCGCGGAAGGGCGGGAGCATCTTCGCGAGCGCCCCGCCCGACGGGGACAGCACCACCCCGGTGCGGGTCGTCACGACCCGCAGCAGGTCGTCGGCGACGTGCGCCTCCGCCTCCCAGTCGACGACCACCTGAGCGAGGAAGTCGTCGCCGGGGGGCGCGTTCTCGTCGAGCTCGCGGTCGCCGGTGGGGCCGTAGTAGCCGGTTGCCGACTGCGAGACGAGCGCCGTCGGGCGAGCGTCCGCGGAGACGTCCCGCAGGCCCGCCACGAGCATCCGCGTCGCTAGCACTCGCGAATCGCGGATCCGCGCCTTGGCGCCGGCGCTCCACCGCTGTGCGACCGGCTCGCCCAGGAGGTGGATCACCGCGTCGGCCCCGGCGAGGGCGGCGGCTGCGGGAGGGGAGCCGGTCGGGTCGGGCCACTCCCGGACCTCGACCCCGTCGCCGAGCGCCCGCTGCGCGCGCTCCTCGTCGCGGCTGAGCGCCACGACCTGATCGCCGCGGGCGACCAGTGCACGGCAGACGGCGGCGCCGATCGTCCCGGTTGCGCCGGTGAGGACGACTCGACTCATCTTGGCCGACTAGTTCGCCGCACGCTCAAGCGGGAGTCGGCTCGAGGTGCTGGCGGAGGAACGCGTCGAGCTGCTGGCGCGGGACGGCCCCGATCAACCGTCCGGCCTCGACGCCGTCTCGCAGCAGGACCAGCAGCGGGATTCCCTGCACGCTGAACCGCTGGGAGATTGCGGGCGCCTCATCGACGTTGAGCTTGACGACCTTCAGCCGCCCGGCGTGCTCACGGCCGAGCTGCTCGACCAGCGGCGACACGGCACGGCACGGGCCGCACCACGGCGCCCAGAAGTCCACCAGCACCGGGACCGACGCGGTCGTCTCCTCCTCGAACGAGTCCGGTCCGGCGTCGACGATCCACGGCAGGTTGTGGTGGCAGACGCTGCACCGCGGCACGCCGCTCGCGGTGGGGCGGACCCGGTTCTTGGTACCGCAATTCGGACAGGCGATGATCGTGCTCCGGTCCGGCATCGGCTTCCTCCACTCGAGGGGACCGTTTGACCATAGCTTCCTAAACTGCTGGGGTCCGCGTGGGTCTTCTTAAGAAGATCTCACCCTTACCTCCTAGCTTCTTAGCGCATGACCGCCCCCAGGCATCTGTGGTCGGGCGACTGGAGGCGAGAGTCCGATGCGGCCGCACGGGACCTCGCCGAGCGCCGCCCGCAGCACGAGGAGCCGGCTCCCGCCGAGCCGGAGGCGTCGGCGACCAAGCCGATGCCGCGCGTCCGCGAGGCCGCCGCGCCGAAGGCGACGCCGGCGCCACGCGCGCCCGAGCGCCCGCAGCGACGGCCGGAAACCCGGCGGCGCCCGGCGGAAACGCCGCGGCGGCCGTCGCCCCCGCCGCGCGCTCGCACGGAGCCCGCCTGGCGGTCGTGGCACGGGTCGCGATTCGCGGTGGTCCTGCTTGCCGCGCTCGTGAGCGCAGGGATTGCCTACGCGGTCGTGCACGCGCTGGTCGGCTCCGACAGCAACTCCACGCCGCCCGCTGTCGCCTCGAGCCCCCCGGCTCAGGCGACGCACACCGCCACCCAGCCCGCGTGGCTCGGCGTCACCACCGAAAGCGTCGCGGCCGCCGGCGGTGGGTTCTCGTCGGGTAGCGGCACGGGCGCAAGCGGCAATACCGGCGGCGGCTTCACGACCGCCGGCGTGGTCGTCACCAACGTCGTCCCGGGCAGCCCGGCCGACGCGGCGGGACTGCAGCCGGGGGATGTGATCACCCAGATCGACAGTCAGACCGTGAACGCCCCTGACGAGGTGAATTCCGCGCTCGCGGGGATGCACGCCGGTCAGCAGGTCGTGATCCAGTACCAGCGAGGGCCGTTCGCCAACAGCGCGCAGGTCACGCTTGGGACTCAGCCGAAGGGGTCGCCATGAGCTTCGCCGACCCCCTCGTCCTGCTCGCGCTGCTGGCGCTGCCGCTGCTGGTCAAGTGGTACACGTCCGAGCAGCGTCGGCGTACCCGCGCGGCGTCGGCGTTCGTCGCTCCGGCGCTGACGGAATCGGTCACTCCGAGCCGCCCGCGCTGGCGCCGGCACGTGCCGATGCTCGTGCTGCTGATCGCGCTGGCCGTGCTGATCTTCGCCGCGGCGCGCCCACAGCGGAGCGTCGCGAAGCCCGTCACCGACGGCGCGATCGTGCTCGCCAACGACGTCTCGAGCTCGATGCAGGCGACCGACGTCGCCCCGACGCGGTTGCGCGCGGCACAGCGCGCGGCACGGCAGTTCCTGGCGGGCGTCCCCAACACCGTCCAGGTCGGCGTGCTCGCGTTCGCGCGGACGCCGACCGTGCTCCAGTCGCCGACGACGAACCACGCGCAGGCCGCGAACGCGCTCGCGCACCTGCCGCAGACGCACGGGGGGACGGCGGTCGGCGTCGCGCTCCAGACCGCGCTGCACGAGCTCGGAAACGTGCCGCGGGTCGCCGGCAAGCGACCGCCCGGCGCGATCGTGCTGATCTCGGACGGCGCCTCGAACGTCGGTCCGGGACCGATCGCGGTTGCCCGCCAGGCGGCCTCGAAGCACATCCCGATCTTCACCGTCTCGATCGGCACGCCCAAGGGCACGATCCAGATCAAGAAGGGCGTCACCGCGAGCTCACCGACCGTCACCGCGCCCGTCCCGGTCAGCGGCGAGCAGCTTGCGCAGATCGCCGCCGTGTCCAAGGGCAAGGCGTTCAAGGCGTCGGATGCAGCCGGGGTCAACGAGGCGTACGCGCACCTCGCGGCGCACCTCGGCCACAAGCAAGTCAAACAGGAGATCACCACGAGCTTCGCCGGTGTAGCGCTCGCGCTGCTGGTACTGGGCGGCGCCCTGTCGCTGCGCTGGTTCGGCCGCCTCGTCTAGGTGATGGCGACCAACGGAGGTCAGATGAACGAAATCGAACACACCCACGAGCTGCGAATCGAGGCGAGTCATGCCCTCGAGGAAGCGCTCTACGAGATCAAGCGAGTGATCGTCGGGCAGGACGCGATGCTCGAGCGGCTGCTGGTGAGCCTGCTCGTCGGCGGGCACGTGCTGCTCGAGGGCGTCCCGGGCCTCGCCAAGACGCTGACCGTCAAGACCCTGGCGGCCGTGCTCGGTGGCTCATACAACCGGATCCAGTTCACGCCGGACCTGGTCCCGGCCGACCTGGTCGGGACCCGGGTCTACCGGCCCGACACCGGAGGGTTCGACACCGAGCTCGGCCCGGTGCACTGCAACTTCCTGCTCGCCGACGAGATCAACCGCGCGCCCGCCAAGGTCCAGTCGGCGCTGCTCGAGGTGATGCAGGAGCAGCAGGTTACGATCGGCGGGACCACCTACCCGGTGCCACTGCCGTTCATCGTGATGGCGACGCAGAACCCGATCGAGTCCGAGGGGACGTATCCGCTGCCCGAGGCGCAGCTCGACCGGTTCCTGATGAAGATCCTCGTCGACTACCCGAGTGTCGGGGAGGAGGCCGCCGTGGTCGGGCGCAGCCTCGCCGCTCAGGCCGAGGTCCGGGAGCGGCTCTCGCTGGAGGACCTCAGGCGCTACGCGCGGGCGACCGAGACGGTGTTGGTCGACCGTGACGAGATCGCCTACGCGGTCGCGCTCGCCGACGCGACGCGCCACCCGGCTCAGCACGGCCTCGACGAGCTCGAGCACCTGATCGAGTTCGGCGCGAGCCCGCGCGGGCCGATCTCGCTCGTCCAGGCGGCGCGCGTGCTCGCGCTGCTCCGGGGCCGCGGCCACGTCTCGTCGGCCGACATCCGCGATCTCGCGGCCGACGTGCTGCGACACCGGATCGTGCTCTCCTACGACGCGCTCAGCGAGGGCGTCACCGCGGACCAGGTGCTCGACAGCGTGCTGGCGGCCGTCAGCGAGCCCGATACCGGGCACCTGATCCATGAGAGCCCGACCGCCGTGAGGGCCGTGTGAGCACGGCGCGCCTTGAGCCGCCTGCCGCGCGTCAGGGTCCAGGCCCGATCGCGCAGCCGCTGATCGACGCGCTCGACGTGGCCGTCAACCGGCTGGTCGCGCGGCGGCTGCCGGGCGACCGCCGCGCCGCCGGCGTGGGCGTCGGGACCGAGCTCGCGCAGCTGCGGCCGTACGTGCTGGGCGACGACGTCCGGCACATCGACCCGGCGGCGTCCGCGCGCACGGGCCAGCCGCACGTGCGCGTGCACGTGCCCGAGCGGGCGCTGACCACGTGGATCGTGCTCGACGTCTCACCTTCGATGGCGTTCGGAACGGCCACGCGGCTGAAGGCCGACGTCGCCGAGGGCGTCGCGCTCGTATTCGGTCGGCTCGGGATCCGCAGGGCCGGCAGCGTCGGGATGGTCACGTTCGGGTCCGCCGAGCCGCATACGCTGCCGCCGCGCGGCGCCAAGCCGGGGATGGTCGCGGTCCGTCGCACGCTGGAGGAGGGGATCGCGCCCGACGGCCGGCACGACCCCGAGGCGCTCGCGGGCGCACTCCGGCGGATCGCGAAGCTGGCAAAGCAGCCGGGGCTGGTCGTTGTGATCTCGGACTTCCGCGACCAGCGCGACTGGGAGCGGCCGCTCGGGTCGCTGCAGATGCGCCACTCGGTATTGGGCTTCGAGATCGTCGATCCGCGCGAGCTGGAGCTGCCGGCGGTCGGTCTGCTGGCGCTGATTGACCCGGAGACCGGCCAGCGGATCGAGATCGACACCTCGCGCAGCCGCGTCCGGCGCCGCTACGCCGAGCTCGAGAAGGAGCGGCGCGACCTGGTCGCGCGGGAGCTGCGGCGGCTTCGCGTCGAGCACGTCGAGCTGTCGACCGACGATGACTGGCTGCTCGCGCTGGGGCGGCGGCTGCGATGAGCTTCAGCTCGCCCGTGTGGCTGGCGGCGCTCGCGCTGATCCCGGCGGCGATCGCCCTCTCGGTGCTCACGCGGCGTCGCGCGCGCCGCTATTCGGTGCGGTTCCCGGCGGTGGCGACGGCGAGGCTCGCGGCCGCCGCCGGCAGCTCGTGGATCCGGTACGTCCCCGCCGCGCTGCTGCTGGGCTCGGTCGCGGCACTCGCGTTCGCGCTCGCCAAACCGCACGTCAGCTACCAGGCCGCCGTCAACGAGGGTTCGGTGATGCTTGTCAGCGACGAGTCGGGGTCGATGGCGGCGACCGACGTGCAGCCGACCAGGCTCGACGCCGCCGAGCAGGCCGCCAACACGTTCATCGACCAGCTGCCGTCGGCTGTGCGGCTCGGCGCGATCGCGTTCTCGACCTCGCCCAACTCGGTCCAATCGCCGAGCGCCGACCACAACGGTGCCCGGTCGCTGATCGACGGCCAGCAGGCCAACGGCGCGACGGCCACCGGCGACGCGCTCCAGCTGGCGCTGCAGCTGCTCCGCGGCGGGCAGACGAAGCACCCGGCCGCGGCGATCGTGCTGCTGTCGGACGGCTCCGCGAACCAGGGGGTCGACGCGAGCACGGTCGCGAAGCTCGCCGCCAAGGAGAAGATCCCGATCGACACGGTCGCACTCGGGACGCCGAACGGCACGCTCCCGAACCCGGATCCGCTCGCCCCGCCGGTGCCCGTCCCTCCGGATCCTGCGCTGATGCAGCAGATCGCGAAGCTGTCGGGGGGCCAGACGTTCAACGCGCAGAGCGCCGACGAGCTGAGCTCGATCTACAAGAAGCTCGGCAGCCAGCTCGGGACCGTCACGCGACAGCGCGACATCACCAACTATTTCGTGATCGGCGGTCTCGCGCTGTTGACGCTCGCGGGGATCGGTGCCACCCGCTGGTCGCCGCGGCTCCCGTAACGGGCGCCCTCAGCTCGATCGGGCGCCAGCGCGTCCCCGCCCGGCGATGAAAATCCAGCGCCCGGCTGGTCTAAGAGGTGTGACCCCAAACTCCAGGAGGACCTCGTGACCAGCACCAGCACAACGAGCCGCGTCGAGAAGCTTGCGACGGTGATCGTTCCCGTGGCCGATCAGGACGCGATGATCGATTTCTACACCGACAAGCTCGGGCTCGAAAAGCGGCTCGACATCCCGTTCGAAGACAAGTACCGCTGGGTCGAGGTCGGCCCTGCCGGCTCCGAGACGACGATCGCGCTCGCGCCGCCCCCGCCGCACAGGCCGGACACCGGCAACCGCGAGACCGGGATCAGCCTCTACTCGGGCGACGTGGACTCCTACCACGCCCAGCTGAAGGCCGCCGGCGTCGACGTCGACGCCGAGGTCAGCCGCATGGGGGACCCGGTCCCGCCGATGTTCTGGCTGCGCGACCCGGAGGGCAACACGCTGATGGTCGTGGGTTGACCTTGCTTAGGCGCCGCGCCGCGCCGCCGCGGGGCTAACCCGGCGGCGCGGCGCTCGCCGTGGCGCGACGTAGCTGGTCCGCGATCGCACGCAGCTGGTCGATCAGCTCAGGCGGCTCGTGCACCTCGAAGTCGACCCCGAGCATCGCGATCCGGAGCGCCAGCCAGCGGAGGTCGTCGTCGCCGGTTCGGTACTCACAGCTGCCGGCGTCGAGCGCGCTGACCGTGCCCCAGCGAGCCGGGATGCGGGGCGTGATCTCGTCCGCAGCCACGTGCAGCGTCACCCGCGCCTCGTACCGGTTGGGCCGTCCCGCGATGCTGCTGCTGATGAACGCCGCGGCATCGCCCCCGGGGATCGTGCGCGCCTCGAACCGCACCCCGGTCGCCGCCGGACGGGCGAGGCGGTCGACCCGGAACGAGCGCCAGTCCTCGCGCCCGCGGTCCCAGGCGAGCAGGTACCACCGCTGCCCGAGGTTGACGAGCGCGTGCGGTTCGACGTCGCGCCGGCTCTCGGCGCCGTCGCGCCTGCGGTACGCGAACCGCAGCCGCTCGCAGTCGCGACACGCCGAGGCGATCAGCATCAGCTCGTGCGGGTCGACGGTCGGGCCGAGCGGGACGGTGATCGTCGCCGAGCCGATCGCCCTGACCCGGCGCCGGAGTCGCCGCGGCAGGATCTGCTCGAGCTTGACCAGCGCGCGCACGGCGGTCTCCTCGATCCCGGCCACCGACGCGCGGGCGGCGGTCCCCAAGCCGACCGCGATCGCGATCGCCTCCTCGTCGTCCAGCAACAGCGGAGGCATCGCCGTTCCGGCCCGCAGCGCGTAGCCGCCGGCGGGTCCCGGAAGCGAGTCGACGGGATAGCCGAGCTCGCGAAGCCGCTCGACATCGCGGCGGATCGTCCGGCCCGACACCTCGAGCCTGTCCGCGAGCTCCACGCCGTTCCAGTGGCGGCGTGCCTGGAGCAGTGACAGGAGTTGAAGCAGCCGACCAGAGGTCTCGGTCATCAGGCAAATCTTTTACCAAATTGAGGACAGAACCTGACCTAAATGGGTCGTACGGTGCCGCTGGGCGTAAACGACGAGAGGAGCAGCAAATGCCTGAGCGCGATGGATACATCCCCGGCGTGCCGTGCTGGGTCGATGCCACGGAGCCCGATCCGGATGCCGCGGTCGCCTTCTACGGCGGCGTGTTCGGCTGGGAGTTGGAGGACGCGATGCCGCCTGACGCTGAGAGCAGGTATTTCATGGCGCGGATCCGCGGCAAGAACGTCGCGGCCGTCGGATCGAGCCCTCCGGGCGCGCCGCCGATGGCGGTGTGGAACACCTACATCGCCGTCGAGAGCGCGGACGAGTCCGCGGCCAGGGCCCGCGAGGCCGGCGGCACGGTGCTGAAGGAGCCGTTCGACGTGATGGACGCCGGCCGGATGGCGGTGCTCGCAGATCCCGAGGGGGCCGTGTTCTGCGTGTGGCAGGCACGGGGCAGCCAGGGTGCGGAGCTCGTCAACGAGCACGGGACGGTCAACTTCAACGGCCTCAACACCCGCGACGTCGAGGCGGCGAAGGCGTTCTACGGATCCGTGTTCGGCTGGCGGACGCTCAGCCTGGGCGCCGGCGTGGAGATGTGGACGCTGCCCGGCTACGGTGATCACCTCGCCGAGCGGGATCCCGAGCTTCGGGAGCGGGTGCGCGAGTCGGGCGGTCCCACCGGATTCGAGGACGCGGTCGCGGCGATCACTCCGATCCAGGCCGATCAGGCCGACGTGCCGGCGCACTGGAACGTCACGTTCGCAGTCGACGACGCGGACGCGATCGCGGCGACGGCCGCCGAGCTGGGGGGGACCGTGATCGCGCCTCCGTTCGATGCTCCGTGGGTGCGGATGACGGTGATCGCCGACCCGCAGGGAGCGACGTTCATCGCCAGCAAGTTCGTGCCCGAGAATCGCGAACTCAGCTCGCCGGCGGACGCGACGGCGAGCGCGGCCTAGCGGGTTGCTCGTCGGGGGGCGGGCGCGATCGCCCGCCCCCCGGGCCCGGCCGGGCCGGCCCGATCCGCTCCGTCCGCGGCCACGCCCGCGCTTCAGTGGCCGCGTGACGTCGAGTTGTAGAGTCGCGGCCGTGACGCTGGTCGTGATCACCGGCGCGACGCGCGGGATTGGACGAGCTGCGGCGATCGAACTGGCCGGGCAGGGCGCGGAGGTCGCGGTCGTCGGCCGCGAGCGCGAGCGCGTCGACGCGGTCGCGGGCGAGGCGCGGGGAGCCGGAGGCGGCGCCGCCGTTCACACCTACGTCGCCGACCTGACGCTGATGGCGAGCGTCCGCTCGCTCGCCGAGGAGCTACGCGGTGCCCACGAGCGGATCGACGTGCTGGCGAACAACGCCGGAGCGCTGTTCGCGTCGCGCAAGGTCACCCCGGAGGGGTTCGAGCGCACCTTCGCGCTCAACCACCTGGCGCCGTTCCTGCTCACCAATCTGATGCTCGACCGGCTCGCCGGCGGCCGCGTGATCGCAACCGCGTCGGACGCCCACACGGCCGGGCGCCTCGATCTCGACGACCTGCAGTCCGAGCGCTCCTACTCCGCGATGCGGGTTTACGGGACCTCGAAGCTCTGCAACATCCTGTTCACGCGCGAGCTCGCACGGCGTCAGCCCGAGCTGCGCGCGAACTGCTTTCACCCGGGCGTCGTCCGCACCGGGTTCGGCAAGAACGAGAACGGCATCTGGAAGCTGCTGACCACGATCGGGGGTCCGTTCCTGCGCTCGCCCGAACGCGGCGCACGCTCGCTCGTGTGGCTCGCCACCTCGGTCCAGGGCGGACAGCTGACGGGCGAGTACGTCGAGAACGAGACGGTCTCAGAGCCGAGCGCGGCCGCTCAGGACCCGGAGCTCGCGCGCGGGCTCTGGGAGCGCAGCGCGGCGCTGGTCGGGCTGCCGGCAGACGCGCTGACGTAGGGCGGTCCGGGGGGCGGTCGGCCCCTGGATGAAGCGTTCTTTGCGGATCTACACCCCCATTCGGTGTATGGAGCCGCATAGAAGCGGCGGTGGATACCCCTGGGGGGTATAGTTGGGTTCATGCCGAACACACCACCCACACGCGGGTACTCCGCGACCAAGCAACAACTGCTCTCACGCCTGAAGCGGATCGAAGGTCAGGTGCGCGGGATCGAGGGGATGGTCGAGGACGAGCGCTACTGCATCGACGTGCTGACGCAGATCAGCGCGGTCCAGGCCGCGCTCGACAAGGTCGCCCTCGGACTGCTGGACGACCACGCCCGCCACTGCGTGGTTCAGGGCGCCGCCGAAGGTACCCCCGACGAGCTGACCGACGAGATGATGGCCGCCGTCGGGCGGCTGCTGCATAGGGGATAGGCGACGATGGACGCGATTGGTCACGCGCTCCGGTTCGCGTTCGGGATGACCTGGGAGATCCTTTGGGCGCTGATCCTCGGCTTCGCGCTGTCGGCGGCCGTTCAGGCGGTCGTCTCGAAGCAGCAGATGCGAAAGCTGCTGCCGGATGACTCGCCGCGGACGCTCGTCAAGGCCGCCGGCCTCGGCGCGGCTTCCTCGTCGTGTTCGTACGCGTCGGTCGCGCTCGCGAGGTCGCTGTTCCGGAAGGGCGCGAACTTCACTTCCGCGATGGCGTTCCAGTTTGCCTCCACCAACCTCGTCGTCGAGCTCGGGATCATCCTCGCGGTCCTGATCGGCTGGCAGTTCACCGCCGGCGAGTTCGTCGGCGGCCCGATCATGATCGCGCTGCTAGCGGTCCTGTTCCGGCGGTTCCTGAAACGGTCGCGGGTGCAGGAAGCACGGCGCGAGGCCGACCGTGGAGCGGCGGGACGGATGGAGGGCCACGCCGAGATGGACATGAGCGTGCAGGACGAGGGGACGCTATGGCAGCGCCTTCGCTCGCCGGCCGGGTTCACGGCGATCAGCGACTACTTCGTGATGGACTGGGCCGCCGTCTGGCTGGACGTGTTCGGCGGGCTGCTGATCGCGGGCGCGCTGGCGGCGTGGGTTCCCAACTCGTTCTGGGAGGGGCTGTTCCTCCAGCACGACGGCGCGCTGGCGACGATCTGGGGACCGCTGATCGGCCCGCTCGTCGCGATCCTGTCGTTCGTCTGCTCGATCGGCAACGTGCCACTCGCGGCGGTCTTGTGGAACGGCGGAATCAGCTTCGGCGGCGTGCTCGCGTTCATCTTCGCCGACCTGATCATCCTGCCGATTCTGAACATCTACCGGAAGTACTACGGCCGCCGTATGGCCGTCTTCCTGCTGGTCACGTTCTACGTGACGATGGCGGCCGCCGGGCTGATCGTCGATCTGCTCTTCACCGCGCTCGGCCTGGTCCCGACCGGCCCGCGCCACGCGCACGTCACCGACGCGGGCGTGACGCTCAACTACACGACGGTGCTGAACGTGATCTTCCTGATCCTCGCGGCCGTCCTGATCTTCCGCTACTTCACGAAGGGCGGAGGGATCGCGATGCTGCGGGGGATGAACGGCCCGGCAGGCGGGCACGATCACGCCCACGCCCACGCCGGGGCGCACGCCGAGAGCTGCTCGGCCGTCTCCTAGAGCCGAGCCTCGTCGAGGATCGGCTCGAACAGCTCGACTGGGTTCCCGGCCGGATCCTCGACCTGGAGCTGGAAGCGGTTCCACCCGCCCGGCTTGGGCACCGTCCCGTCGGGCATCGCCTGCCCGCCACCCGGTCCTCCGCCCGGCGCGCTCAGCACGAGGCGCAGGTCGCCGCGCGCGAGCATCGCGAACGCGGGTGCGGGGTGCATCACCTCGTCGAACCCGAGCTGTCCGCAGTAGAAATCGATCGCTGCGTCGACGTCGTCGACGATGTAGCGGACGCTTACGGTGGCGATGCCCGCATCCTACGGCCTGGCCTCGAGCACGAGGTTCATCGGGGTCTCGGCCGCGCGGCGGAAGCGGCTGAACCCGGCCTCCTCGAACACGGCGCGGAGCTTCGCCTCACCGGCCTGCGCGCCGAGGCCGAGCCCGACCTCCTGCGACAGCGAGTTCGGGGTGCAGACGACGCTCGACGCGGTGTAGAGCATCGCCGCCAGCGGATTGCCATCGATGTTCGCGGCGCGTCCGTCGAGCGCGAACGGCTCGACGAGCAGAATCGTGCCGTCCGGCGCGAGGTGCTCGCGCGCGTACGCGGCAACGCCCACCGGATCGCCCATGTCGTGGAGGCAGTCGAAGAAGCAGATCAGGTCGTAGGTCCCGGGGAAATCCTTCGCTCCGGCCACCTCGAACGTCGTCCGGCTCTCGACACCCGCCTCGGCCGCGCGCTCCCGTGCGGTCTCGATCGACGGCGGGTGGTAGTCGAAGCCAATGAAGCTCGAGTTCGGGTAGGCGTCGGCCATCACGACGACCGACGCGCCGTGCCCGCAGCCGACGTCGGCCACCCGCGCGCCGGCCTCGAGCTTCGCCTGCACCCCGTCGAGCGCGGGGATCCACGAGCCCGGCAGGAACGTCCGGTAGCCGGTCCGGAAGAACCACTCGGTGCCCTTGAACAGGCACGCGTCGTGGTCGCCCCACGCCATCCCGCCGTCGGAGCTGAACGCGTCCTTGATCTTCTCCATGTCCCTGAACAGCGACCCGAGAGTGTTCATCCCGCGAGCGGTGAACGCGGGCGAGTTCTCGTCGGCCAGTGCCAGCGCCGCCTCGGCGCCGAGCGTGTACCGGTCGCCCCCCGCCTCGTAATCGATCAGGCCGGCGGCCACCTGGCCGTCGAGCCACTCCCGCACGAGTCGCGGGTTGCAGCCGGTCGCGTCCGCCAGCTCGTCCGCGGTCCGCGGTCCGTCGTCCGCCAGCGCTGTGTACAGGCCCAGCTCGTCGCCGAGCCAGATCCCCAGGCAGACAGCGCCGCCCGTCATGTAGCCGACCATCCGGCCCATGAACTCCTGCAGCTTCGCCTCGTCGATCGCGCCCGCGCTCATACCAACCTCCCCGGTTGTGAAGCCTCCCCAGACCCTGTGCCATGCCTATCAGGTGCGGTTCGGCCAGGTCAAGGCCCGCCGCCGTCCGGATAGGGTTGGCCGATGATCATCTCCACGATGAACGAGCTTCCGGGCTACGTGATCGACGAGGTCCTGGGCGAAGCGTTCGGGCTGACCGTGCGCTCGCGGAACGTGGGGTCCCAGATGGGCGCCTCGCTGAAGTCGCTCGTCGGGGGCGAGCTCAAGGGCATGACGAAGATGCTCGAGGAGGGCCGCCAGCATGCGACCGAGCGGCTGGTCGAGGAGGCCGAGGGCAAGGGCGCCAATGCGATCCTCGCGTTCCGGTTCGACACCTCCGAGCTGGGCTCTACCTGGACCGAGATCTGCGCCTACGGGACCGCGGTCAAGGTCCGTAAGGCCTGAGCCGAAGCTACCGCTCCATCTGCAGGCGTTCCGCGCGCGCGAGCTGCGCATGGAGCGCTTGCGCGATCGTCCGCATCAGCAGCACCGCGGTCCCGGTCAGCCCGGCGAAGCCGAGCACCCAGAGCGCGTCACGAACGCCTTTGTCCGACGCCAGCGAGCCGGCGATCAGCAGAATTCCCGAGGTCAGCGCGCCCGCAGCGGTGGACAGGGCGACGAGCACGCGGTTCAGCCAGTTCTCGACGATCGCCCGGTCGTTCCCCGCGAACCGTTCGGTGCGCACGACCATCCGGCCCGAGCGCAGCTGGCTGGCGAGCGCCTCGGCGTGCTCGGGTAGAGAGCGCAGCGCCGGCAGCGCGCGGATCAGCTCGCGTTGGAGCAGCTCCTCGGGAGTGCCGAGCTCGTCGCGATGGTCGGTCGCGACCAGCTCCGTCGCCTCGCGGCCGAGCTCGAACCGGGAATCGAGCCCTCGCAGCGTGCCCTCGAGCGTCAGCAGCGTACGGGACAGGATCAGCATCGACCGCGGCGGCCGCAGCCCGTGCCGTTCGATCACGTCGATCACTCCGGCCATCGCGGCGGGGCTGAGGCCCGACGCGTGGACCTCGCCCAGCAGCACCGACATGTCGCGCTCGAGCTGGCGCATGTCGATGTGCTCGGCGTCTCCGACCATGTGCCGGACGGCGCGAGCGATCAGCGAGCCGTCCTGCATCGAGAACCCGAGCGCGATCCCCTGGAGCGCCTCTCGCGTGATCGGGTCGATCCGCCCGACGGCGCCGAAATCGAGCAGCCACAGCGTCCCCTCGGTGTCGATCATCACGTTCCCGGGGTGAGGGTCAGCGTGGTAGTAGCCGTCGCGCAGGATCTGAGAGAGGAACGAGCTCAGCAGCCGTCGGGCGAGCTCCGTCCGGCCGATGGGCACCGCGTCGACCGCCTCCGTGTCGGAGATCGACCGGCCCTTGACCTCGTCCATCACCAACAGCCGGCGGGTCGAGAGCGTCGGATGGACGAGCGGGATCTTGACTCCGAGATCGCCCTCGCGGTTCTCCCGCAGTCGCATCTGGGCCACGGCCTCGCGGCCGTAGTCGAGTTCGCTCTCGATACTGATGATCAGCTCCTCGGCGAGCTCGCGGATCCCGATCCGGTGCGCGGCCTCCACCCGCCGGTCGACCTGCCGCGCCAGGAACGAAAGCACTGCCGAGTCGCGAATCACGATCTCCTCGAGCGCGGGCCGTTGGAGTTTGACCACGACGGCGCGGCCGTCGTGGAGCTTCGCCCGGTGCGTCTGGCCGATCGACGCCGCCGCGAGCGGATGGGTGTCGAACTCTTCGAACGCCTTGTCGACGGGCTCGGCGAGCTCGGAGCTCAGCACGTGCTGGACCTCCTCGTCGGACAGGCGGCTGACGTTCGAGTGAAGGTTGGACAGCTCGGTCGTCAACGGCTCCGGGAGCAGGTCGGTGCGGGTCGCCGCGATCTGGCCGAACTTGACGAACATCCCGCCGGAGCGCTCAAGCACGATCCGCAGCCGGCGGGCGAAGTCGGGCGAGCCGAGCGCCGCCGTGGAGCGGTACCGGACATGCAGCAGGTTCTCGGCCCGGGCGTTGTCAACGATCTGGCGAAAGCGCCCGAGCGGCGAGAGGACCGCCCGGGTCGCCCGGATCGGGTGCCGGAGCGTGAACCGCGCGAGCTGATGCCGATGGCCGCCATGCGTGACGACGTCGATGATGATCGCCACCGGCAGCGAGGCCAGCACCCCGAAGAACACCGATACCGCCACGATCAGCACCGGGTGGTTGTTGTGAGGCCCGAGCGCGATCAGACCGGTGATCAGGCCGACGAACCAGCCGATGATCGCGGCGACGGTGTTGCGGAGCCGGCCGATGTGAACGCCCAGCACCCGGCCGCTGAGCACGCCGATCAGCGCGATCCACAGCGGCAGCACCAGCAGATAGCCGATGCCGAGCTCGAACTTGACCGTGACGGCGAGCGGAATCACCGGGGTAGGGTGTCACAAACGGGCCAGACGACTCCGCTGCGAGAGGCCCGATCCAAATCGTCCGTTTTTCGGCCTCGTGACGCCGAAAACGGGGCGCCTGCAGCGATATCTTCCGGTGTCGATCCAGACGCGGGAGAAGGCGCAGATGTGGAAGTTGCGGGTTCTTGTAGTGGGTACTGCGTGCGCCGTGACGGCGTTGGCGAGCACAACGGCTGCGGCAAAGATCGGCTTCTCGACTCCGACAATCGTCGACCCGATCAGCACGTTCGGCGAGCCCTCAATCGGAATCGACCCCGTGGGGGACGGCGTGTTTGCGAGCGGGCCGACGGGTACGGGAGTCCAGCGCAGCCAATGGGAGGCGTCCAGCGACGGCGGCCAGACGTTCAGGATCATGAACCCCGCGATTCCGCCGACGGCGATCCAGAGCACGGAAGACCCGCCCGGCGGAGGGGACACCGACCTCAACTTCGACCGCAGCGGGAAGCAGTACTTCGCCGATCTATACGCGCTGGCGTGTCTTCGCACGGCGACTTCGACCAGCACCGGCGAGGCAGTCCAGACGAGCCCGGATGGCTGCAGCACCTACGCCGGCGCCGACCGGCAGTGGTTGGCGGTATACGACCCGCCTCCTGGTACTCCCCACAAGTCTGCGTACGTCGGACCGACTCCACTCGTATATCTGGAGTACAACAACCTGACCTCGGGCGCGCAGTGGAACAAGTCGAACGACGGGCTGAGCTTCACGAGCGCGATCAGCGGCGAGACGCCGGCGACCGACGCCAGCTACGCGCCGTTCGGTGCAGACGGCTACCCCCAGCTGGACCAGCGGACCGGAAAGGTGTTCCAGGCGGCCGGGCTGCAGAACCCCGATGGCACGTTCGATCTTTTGCTGAATATCGGGACTCCGGACGCGCAGGGCAACCTGACATTCCTCGACGCGCCGACCGCCTCCTCAGGCGGGGCCGGCAACACCGGGAATCTGATCCACATCGCCAACAACCTGCCCGGCTCGCCGGACACGTTGTTCACGGTCCTCTCTTTCGACCAGGCGCGCAACCTGTTCGTGACATGGGACATCAGCGGTAGCAAGCCGGGTCACTGGCAGACGTTTGTGGCGGCCGCATCGGCGGCGTCCGGATGGCGCAACTGGAGCAAGCCCGTGCAGGTATCCGATGGCTCCACGATTACCGGCGACGCCGTCAACGTGTTCCCTTGGCTCAAGGCCGGTGGCCCCGGTCGCGCCGACGCAGTGTGGTACGGGTCGAACAAGAACGTCGACCCGAGCGGCCAGCAGGGACAGGCTTGGAACGTGTTCATGAGTCAGGTCGTGTTCCCAGTCGACTCGAGCGGCGCGATTACCGGCGTCGCGCCGTCGAAGACACTCGTCAAAGTCACGCCGCACCCGATGCACTACGAGGACGTCTGCCAGGACGGGACGGGGTGCATCACGGTGCAGGGCAACCGTAACCTCGCCGACTTCTTCACCGTCACGATCGACAGGCAGGGGGCGGCGGAGTTGATCTACGACGACACCTCGAACGGGCTGTTCCAGACCGGGTTCGAGCCCGACAACAACCAGACGCTCGACCACGCTGGGGCCCCGCTCGTGACGATCGCGCGCCAGACCTCGGGGATGGGCCTGTACGGCAAGCCGGTGAGCGGACCGTCTAACGCACCCGCGGCCACCGGACTCGCGGACCCCGCCGGGGATGCTCGCTACCCGGTGATCGGTGGCAGCGAGGTCACGGGCATGGATCTGCTCGGCACCTCGCTGAGGCTTGACCCGGCCGCGAAGACCGTAACGATCACCGACAAGGTCCTCGACCTCGCCAACCCGGCCGCAACCAGCGCACAGATCCCCGGAGCGGCGCTGCTCCAATACGTCACGCGCTGGCAGATGGGGAACACCATCTACTACGCGGCGATGTCGACCTCGGCTGTGAACAAGCCGAGCTACTACGCCGGCGCCGCGAAGAGCGTCGATCTCTGCTCCGTGAGCGCGTGCGATCCGCACGTGCTCACGTATCCGGAAGCCGATCTCGGCGGCACGGGAGAGACGGGCGCGGTCAAGTGCCCGGCGGTCCCGTCAGCCCAGAACCCGTGCACCCTGACGATCACCGTCAGAACCGCCGACGTCGGCAACCCGACGTCCGGAAGCTCACTGGAGGAGGTCGGGACGTACGCGTTCACGGCTTCGCATCCGCAGGGACTGACCAGCGACGCTCAAGCGCAGGCCAACAACCTCCCGCTCCAGATCGACGGCACGTGCTGCTTCAACTACGGGGCGCCAGTGAGCGGCGCGGTGGCGGGAGCCGGCGCACCGAGCGCGGCGCCGCGCGGCGCAGTGGCCGCTCCCGGCCGAGGACTCGAAGCGGGAAGTGGCCAGGTGACCCCTGGAACCGAGCCCGCCCCGCTGTTCTGGTGAGCGGGCGGCGAGCGTTCCAGGCCGGATGCGGTCTGACGGCCGCGGTCGCTCTGGCTGCGTGCGGCGGCTCGATGGCTCCGGGGGTGCAGCCGGCGCCATCCGCCGATGTCGGCGGCGAGGGCGGGCCGGCCACGACCCGGCTCCTGGCCGGCCCGCCGGATGCCCCCGGGACGCCGAAGCCGCCCTCGCCGCTCTCCGCGGAGCCGGCGATCCCGGCGCCGCATGGGCCATCGCCCATCAGGCTGGTCATCAAGGACCTGATCCGAGGCCACGGTGACGTCGCCCGACCGCACGACGACGTCACCGTCAACTACGTCGGAGTCCTCTTCAAAGACGGGAGGCGGTTCGACTCTTCCTGGCAGCGGCGGAAGACCTTCAGCGCCGCACTCAGCAACGGCAGCGTGATCTCTGGATGGGTGAAGGGGATCGCTGGAGAGCGCGTCGGCGGGCGGCGAGAGCTGATCATCCCGCCGAACCTCGCCTACGGCCTCTCGGGTAGCCCGCCGAAGATCCCGCCCGACGCGACGCTGGTGTTCGACGTGGACCTGCTGTCGGTGTCGGACGGCGGCGACGACGGCTGAGCGGGCCCGGCTACGCGTCGAGCCTGCGCGTCCGCCAGGCCCCGGCGACAAGTGCGCCGCCGACCCACGCTGCGATGACGAGGGCCGCGATGACCGCCGAACTCGTCGCGTAGCCGGCGCGTCCTCCGACCACGCCCGCCGGAGCGAACCCCTGCGTGGCGGACAACAGCACCGCGTCGCGGACATGGCCGAGGAACGTGACCTGCAGCAGCACCTGCGAGACGACCAGCTGCCACGCGAGCAACGCCGTGATCGATGGCGCCCGCGAGCCGATCAACGACGAGAACCCGACCGCGACCACAAGGATCGCGCAGGTTGTGAGCAGGATCCAGCCCGAGCTCTCGAGCACGAGGCTGAGGCTGGGCGCCGCGATCGAGCCGGTCAGCGTGGTCCCGACGACGGCAGTGATCCCCAGGGCGAGCAGCATGAATGGGAGGAACACGATCAGCGCTCCGACCGAGCGCAAGGCGAACAGCGACAGGCGCGAACGCCCCGTGACGACCAGGTCACGGAACACGCCGGCGCCAAGGTCCCCCGCGCCGGCCATCGTGCCGAGCAACACCGCCGCGGCGGTCCCGATCAGCGACAGGAAGTAGCTCGCGTTCTCATAGTTGTGGACCCCGCCGGCCGGGGCGTATCTCGACGGATTGGTGCCGTGGCGCACGGCGAGCACCGCGAACATGATCGATACGGCGCCCGCGGTGAGCACTAGCACCCACGCCATCAGGCCTCGTTGGGTTACGAGCTTCAGGATCTCGGCTTTGATCAGTCTGAGGTTCATGCGGCGTCTCCCAGGCGTGTCGTGATCTCCATGAAACGGTCCTCGAGCCGGGCGCGAGCGATCTCGAGGTGGTGAAGGTCGAGCCCGGCTCCGACGATTCGCCGCGCGATTTCGGCGGCGGCGGGCTCAAGGTCCGCGGCCCCGTGGGCAAGAGCGACTCGGACGCCACCGTCGGTGACCTCCACCGATTCGGCGAGGCGGCCAGCCGAGAGGAGCATCGCTGCGCGCGCCGGCTCGGAGGTGCCGACCTCGATCAGCCGCCGTCCGCCCGAGGCGATCTCACTGACGGTGCCGGCGGTGAGGATCGTTCCGTGGTCGACGATTGCGACCGAGTCGCAGACCTTCTCGACCTCGTCGAGCAGGTGGGACGAGAGAAACACCGTCCGTCCTTCGTCGACGAACTCGCGCAACAGCGCCCGCATCTCGAGGATTCCCGCCGGGTCGAGTCCGTTGGTTGGCTCGTCGAGGATCAGCAAGTCTGGATCGGCAAGCAGGCACCGGGCGATGCCGAGGCGCTGGCGCATGCCCATCGAGTACTTCGACACGCGGTCATCTGCCCGATCGGCGAGCCCCACCCGCTCGAGCGCGCTCGGGATCCGGTCGCCCGCTGCGGGCTCGCGGCACGCCGCGACGATGTACAGGTTCTGGCGTCCGGTGAGATGTGGGTGAAAGCGCGGCTCCTCGACGATCGCGCCGACTCGGGCGAGCGCGGCCCGCCGCTGCTGCGGGAGCGGACGCCCGAGCAGCCGCATCGACCCGGAGCTGGGCTCGGTGAGCCCGACCAGCATCCGGATCAGCGTTGTCTTTCCGGCTCCGTTCGGGCCGAGGAAGCCGAAGGCCTGCCCACGCGGGACTTCGAGATCGACAGCGTCGACCGCGATCCGGTCGCCGAACCGCTTGGTCAGCGCCTCGGTCTCGATCACGGTCGAGGAGTGATTGGTGAGGGGGATCGGTGTCATGCCGTGATGATCGGCGGCATCACCTCAGCCCGCATCGGGCCCGCGAGTGATCTCGAGCTCCCCCTCAGGGAGGAGCGGTTCGGCGTCTCATCATCGAGGCGGAGCGGGGCCCTCAGCGCGCGAGGCCGACCTCGTAGGCGAGCACCACGGCTTGGACCCGGTCGCGCAATCCGAGCTTCATCAGCACGTGCGATACGTGCGTCTTGACGGTTGCCTCGCCGACCACCAGCCGCTCGGCGATCTCCCGGTTCGAGAGGCCCTGCGCGACGAGGCGGAGCACCTCGCGCTCGCGCTCTGTGAGCTCCGCGAGCGCCGGTGGGGACTCCCTCTCGGGGCTGTCGAGTCGCGGGACCACCTGGTCGAGCAGCCGACGGGTGACCGCGGGGGAGAGCAGCGCGTCGCCGGCCGCCACCACGCGCACCGCCCTGACCAGCTCCTCGGGAGGCGCATCCTTCAGCAGGAAGCCGCTCGCGCCGGCCCTGAGCGTGTCGACGATGTACTCGTCGAGGCCAAAGGTGGTCAAGATCAGGACCTTGTGACCGGCGAGGCGGCGGGTTGCCTCAACGCCGTCGAGGCGTGGCATCCGGATGTCCATCAGCACCACATCGGGGCGAACCCTCGTCGCAGTCTCGACGGCCACGAGACCGTCCTCTGCCTCGCCCACCACCTCGATGTCCGGCTGCGCCTCGAGGATCATCCGGAAACCGGCGCGCATCATCGCCTGGTCGTCGGCGACCAGCACCCTGATCCGCTTCACGGTCGCGGCTCCAGCGGGATCACCGCGTGGACCCGCCATCCGCGTACCTGACCGGGGCCTGCGTAGAGCTTCCCGCTGTAGAGGTCAACCCGCTCGCGCATTCCGAGGATCCCGTGCCCCGCCGCGCGTCCCTCGGAGCCGTTGACCGCACCCCGCCCGTCGTCGGTGACCTCGAGCTGGAGCGCGTCTGGTAGATACCGGACCAGCACCGTGGCGTTGGCGGGACCCGCATGCTTGACGACGTTCGTGAGGCTCTCCTGGACGATCCGATAGGCCGAGAGACCGACGCCGACCGGCACCGGCCGTACGGACCCCTCGACGGCCAGCTCGGCGTTGACATCGGCGACCCGCGTCTGCTCCACCAGGCTTTGGATGTCGGCGATGCCCGGCTGTGGCGCCCGCTCGACCGTTGCGCCGGGGCCGGCCTTCCGGAGCAAGCCGAGCATGCTGCGCATCTCGTCGAGCGCCTGGCGGCCGGTGCCCGCCATCGAGTCGGCGAGCCTGTGGGCAGGCGAGTCGGACGGCAGCGACTCGCGGATCGCGCCGGCCTGCACAACCAGCAGGCTGACGTGGTGGGCGATGGCGTCGTGCAGCTCGCGGGCGATCCGCACCCGCTCCTCGTCGACCGCTCGCTCGGCGAGCAGCTCGCGCTCGCGCTCGAGGTCGCGCGCACGCGCCCGGAGTTGCTCGGCATACGCCCTGCGCGCGCCGATGAACAGCCCTAGAGCGGTCAGTCCAACGCTGAACAGCAGCCGCGACGCGATGCTCCCGACGGTCTGGTCCGCGCCGGCGAGCACGTCGGCGAACACCAGCGCCGCAAACGCCGCCAGCGCGGCCCCGAGCGCCTCACGGAACGGCTGGCGGGTCGCGAACGAGAACAGCCCCAGCGCGAGCGGGATCGACGTGACCTGTGGCATGCCCGGCACGGCGCCTCGGGCGAACGCGGCCGCCGCGAGACAGCCGATCATCGCTCTGGGATGTGAGTGCCTGAACGCCAGCGACCACGACGCCACGGCGACGATCAGGTACGCGGTCCACGGCTGTGAATGGAGGCGGTGGTGGTTCCACGCGAACAGGCCGAAGCTCGTCACGACCCAGACGAGGAACGCCGACCCGACCTCGTAGAACGGGCGCCAGCGCGGCGAGATCCGCAACGCGAGCAGCGGCATCGGCGGGTTGTCCATCGCAACCAATGTTGGCGCGCCGCCGGGGGAATTACATCCGTCTCACGGGGGAGGGGGCGATCCGTCTCTGGCGGGAGGCGCGAGCGGCCGCGCCCCGGGGCGTAGCCTTCGCCAGGTGGTAGCCGGAGCCGCGCGAGCACGGGGCGTCGAACGCAGGCCCGAATACGGGGTCGCGTTCGTCGACTGGCTCGCGTGCGCGTGCGCGGGGGCGGGAGAGCGCGCCGCGCTGGCGGCCCGCGCGGCGGGGGACGACCTCCCGGCCACGGTCGCGTTCGCCGCCACGGCCGGCCATGCGCTCGACTACGACGACACGTTCGCCGACGGCGTCGCGCACGTCAGCGCCGCGTGCGCGCCGGCGGCGCTCGCGGTCGCCGCAGAGCTGGGCCTGACGCTTGGCGACGCGCTGGACGCGTACGCGGAGGGGTTCGAGGCGATGGCAGCGCTCGCCGAGGCGAGCCATCCAGCGCTGTACGAGCGCGGCTGGCACCCGACCGCCGTGTGCGGCCCGATCGGGGCGGCCGTCGCGGCCTCGCGGCTGTTCCAGCTGACCCATGAGCAACGGCGAAACGCGCTCACGGTCGCCGCGCTCCGCGCCGGCGGCACGCGCGGCGCGTTCGGCTCCGACGGCAAAGCGATCCAGGTCGGCCTGGCGGCCGCCGCCGGGGTGCAGGCGGCGCTGCTGGCCCGGGCCGGCGCGAGCGTCGATCCGCGCGCGATCCACGGCCCGCTCGGGTTCGAGACGGTGGTTGGTGCGAGCTGGGCGGTGGAGGGCGGCGAGTCCCCCGCGATCCTGCGGAACTGGATCAAGCTCCATCCGAGCTGCCTGGGGACGCACTCGCCAATCGACGCGGCAGAACGGTTGCGCTCGAACGGAGTGGGGGGTGGCGAGGAGGCGGTCGAGGTCGTCGTCCACCCACGAGGCCGACAGGCCGCCCACCTCGACGCGGTCGCAGACGGCCTGGAGGCAAAGTTCTCGATCCCGTACTGCGTCGCGCACACGCTGATGCGCGGCGCGCCGGGCGTGCGCGACTTCGCCGCGGTCGACGAGACGGTGTCCGAGCGCGCGCGGCTCGTGGCGGTCAGCGTCGACGACTCGCTGCCCGAGTTCGGCGCGATCGTCCGCGTCGGGGAGGAGGTCTCGCGAGTTCAGTGGCCGCGAGGAGCTCCCGACCGCCCGGTCACACCTTCGGAGCTGCGCGGCAAGCTCATCGACTTGGTGGGTGACCGCCTGGAAGGGCTGCTCGACGATCTCGAGCGACCGGCGTCGTCGGCGGTCGACGCGGCGGGGCTGACCTAGCGTCCTAGCGTCTTATGGGGTCGAGATGATCCGCCACTGGATCGGCCCGAGGCCGGGGAACTTGAGCGCCTCGGCGGTCGCCCCGGTGAGATCCCATTCGCGTCCGGCGATGTACGGCCCGCGGTCGATCACCGGGACCTTGATCGCGCGGCCGTTGTAGACGAACAGGATCTGGGTGCCGCATGGAAGCGTCTTGTTGGCGACGCCGAGCTGCGGCACATGGAGCACGCCGCCACACGCGATCGGCAGGTTGTAGTCGGTGAAGACCGACGCGATGCTGACGTTCCAGACGCCCGGCGGAAGCTGGGACGGATCGAGCAGCGCGTAGTTCAGGTTCAGGCGGTCGAGGTGGTAGGTGGCGATCGCGAGCTGGAACTTGGCGATCGCCGCCCGGACCTCGGCGTCGCTCGGCGCTCCCTTGGCGACCGCGCTCGTGTCGCTGGCCGCCGTCGTTGGGACCGGGTCGTGACCGGGGGCCGTCGCACTGGCCGCCTGCGCCACCTGCGCGGTCGTCCGCGCCGCGCCCTGGCCCGCGACCGGCTCGACGGCCTGAGGGTGGGCCCGCAGGGTGGTGGCGGGCGGGTCCGAGGTGGTGGCCGTGGACGCGGTTGGGCGCCCCGCCGTGCTCGAACCGCAGCCCGCCACCGCGAGCGCTGTGATCGCTATCGCCAGTCGGGCTCTGATCCGGTGACAGTAGCCGCCGGGGCCGCCAACGGCATCATTTGACGGCCGCTCTGGAGAACACGCGGATCGAGATCGCCGTCATCGCCGCTGCGAACAGACCGACCACGGCCAGGCTCAGCCACGCCTCGACGGTGACGTTGCTCATACCCCAGATGTCGTGCAGTCCCTTGCCGGTCGGATCGACGAACGCGTAGCGCATCAGCGCGAGCACGTGGGTCAGCGGCAGGAACTTCGCGATCCAGGTCAGGGCCGCGGGCATCGCCGTGATCGGGAACAGCGCGCCGGCCAGGAAGAACGGCAGAATCGCCACGGCCGGTGTTGCGCCGATGTACTCCTCCTGCTTGGACACGCGGGCCGCGAGCGTCTCGGCGACGCCGTACATGAACACCGTGAACAGCAGCGCCGCCGCGGCGAACCACGCGAGCCCGCTCGGGTCGATGTGGAAGCTGCCGCCACGGGCCGCGGTCAGCCCGATCAGCACGATCACCTGAAGCGCCGCGAGACCGACCGCCACGATCAGGTTGCCGACAACCAGAAACGCTCGGGGCACCGGAGCCGCGAGCAGCTCTCGCTGCGCGCCGCTGTGCCGGTCGACGATCACGCTCAGGCCGGCGAAGATGCAGCTGAGCGGGACCACAAGACCGACCGTCCCGATCCCGACGAACGACTGATAGTCGATGCCCGTGTGGAGGCCGCCGGTCGCCACCTTCAGGGCCGGTGCGACGACCAGCGCGAGGATCGCCGGGCCAAGCAGCGGCACGAGGATCTGCCGCGGGTTGCTCGCGGTGAGCGCCGCACGGCGCCGGGCGATCGTCGCGAGCGCCGTCGCACCGGCCGTCCGGCGGCGCCGGCGCAGGCCGAGGGTCAGGGGTTCTGCTATCGCTGACATTTGTTCGTTCCTCTCTTTTCGGTTTCAGGCGGCCTCGCCGAGCGAGCCGGTGAACTTGAGGTAGACGTCGTCGAGGTTCGGGACCCGGGTCGCGATCTCCGAGGCGCGAACACGCTCTGACTCGATCGCGCTGAGCGCCTCACCGGCCGCATGGCGGTGCAGCGGGACGGTGATGCGGGCGCCGACCGCGAACGCGTCGCCGTCCGCGATGCCTCGGGCGCGCAGGTCGGCGAGCGCTCGCTGCGGGTCGGAGGCGACGCGAAACTCGAGGATCTCGTGGCCCAGGCCGGCGAGCAGCGCGGCCGGGCTGTCGAGGGCGACGATCGATCCGCGGTGGATGATCGCGACGCGGTCGCACAACCGCTGGGCTTCGTCGAGATAGTGGGTGGTCAGCAGGATCGTCAGCTCGTCCCGCGCACGCAGGCCGGCGATCACGTCGAGCAGCTCGTGGCGGATCCGCGGATCGAGCCCGACGGTCGGCTCGTCGAGGAACAGGACCTGCGGCGCCGAGGTGAGGGCGCGGGCGATCTCGAGCCTGCGCCGTTCGCCGCCGCTGTAGCTCGAGACCGGCCGCTCGATCAGCTCGGCCAGCCCCAGAGCCTCGACGAGCTCGCCGATCCGGCGGCTCGCCTGGACCGGCGGCACGCCCCACAGGCGCGTGTGCAGTTCGAGGTTGGCGCGACCGGAGAGCCCGCCGTCGACGACCGCCTCCTGGAACACGACGCTTGAAACGCTTCGCGCCTCCAGCGGCGAGGAGACAACGTCGTGTCCCGCCAGGCGGGCGGTCCCGCCACTCGGCAGGATCGTCGTCGTCAACATCCCGACGGTCGTGGATTTCCCGGCCCCATTCGGCCCGAGCAGCCCGAACACCTCGCCGGCGCCAACTTCGAAGTCGATTCCCTTGACGGCCTCGACTCCCCCCGGGTACGTCTTTCGCAACCCTTTCGCCTCGATCGCGTGCATTTTCAGTTCCTCCTGATCGCATCCGGCGGTCACGTTGGCCGCCTGTCGTTCGTCACCCGTTTGACGCACGGCGACGGAAGGATGTGACCGATGGACACGAGCGACTGGCAGACCCGGCAGTTCGAGCAGCACCGCGACCACCTGCGGGCCGTGGCCCGCCGGATGCTCGGCTCGGCCGCCGAGGCCGACGACGCCGTGCAGGAGGCGTGGCTGCGGCTACACCGCGCCGACACCGCCGGGGTCGAGAACGTCCGCGGATGGCTGACGACGGTGGTCGGCCGGATTTGCCTGGACATGCTCCGCGCGCGGCAGGCGCGCCGCGAGGAGTTAGTCGAGCGGTGGCCGGCCGAGCCGGTCGTGTCGCAATTCGATCCGGAGGACGACCCCGAGCAGGCGGCGCTGCTGGCGGACTCGGTTGGGATCGCGCTGCTGGTGGTGCTCGACACGCTCTCGCCCGCGGAGCGCCTGGCGTTCGTGCTGCACGACATGTTTGGCGTGCCGTTCGAGGAGATCGCGCCGATCGTCGAGCGCAGCGTGCCGGCGACGCGTCAGCTCGCGAGCCGAGCGCGGCGACGTGTCCGGGGCGCCCCGGAGCCCCGGGAGCCGAGCCTCGCCCGGCAGCGCGAGGTGGTCGAGGCGTTTCTGCGGGCCTCCCGGGAGGGAGACTTCGCCGGGCTGCTCGCCGTGCTCGACCCGGAGGTTGTGTTCCGCGGCGACGGGGGCTCCGACGGTCCACGGGTTCCGGCCGAGGTGCGTGGGGCGGACAACGTCGCGCGGCTGGTGCTCGCTCGCGGTACGCCGATGGCTCCGCTCGGGCGGCCGGCGGTCATCGACGGACGGCCGGGCGCCATGGTCGTTCTTGACGACCGCGTGCTGGCGGTGGTCGCGTTCACGATTGACGGCGACCACGTGACCGAGATGGATCTGCTCGTCGACCCCGACCGGCTGCGGCACGTCCGGGTGTGAGCGTGCGGTGGTTAGGCGGTTGCGACGGCGCGGGGGAGCTCGGCCGGCACGGTTGTGTCGGGGGCGATCGCGCTCGACGGCTCGATCGCGTGCGGCCGCTCGCTCGCGCTCGACGCGTGCTCGATCCAGGTGCTGAACGCCTCGCCGGGCAGCGGCGGGCTGAGGTGGTAGCCCTGAGCCAGGTCGCACCCGAGTGTCGCCAGCCGCTTCAGCGTCAGCTCGTCCTCAACCCCCTCCGCGATCACCTTCAGTCCGAGATCGTGGCCGAGGTTGATCGTCGAGCGGACGATGATCAGGTCGCTCTCCTCGTTCAGCAGCGGCGAGATGAACGACCGATCGATCTTGAGCTCGTTGATCGGCAGCCGCTTGAGGTTCGCGAGCGACGAGAACCCGGTGCCGAAGTCGTCGACCGCCACCCGGACGCCCAGGTCGCGGAGGCGCACCACCGTCTCGAGCGTCCGGTCCGGGTCTGCCATCAGCATGCTTTCGGTCATCTCGAGCTGCAGCGCCTCCGGGGAAACGCCGTGCTCGTCGAGCATCCGCTCGATCTGCCGCGGCAGCTCGCGGTCGAGCAGGTCGCGGACCGACAGGTTGACGGCGACTGACAGCGGCTGACCCTGGCTGTGCCAGCGGGCGCACTGCTCGATCGAGCGGTCGAGCACGTGGCGGGTGAGCGGCGCGATCAGCCCTGACTGCTCGACGATCGGAATGAAGTCAGCGGGCGGCAGCAGTCCCAGCTCGGGGTGCTGCCAGCGGACGAGGCCCTCGGCTGCCTGCGGACTCGAGCTGAAGATGTCGACGATCGGCTGGAAGTGGACGACGAACTCGTCCGAGGCGAGCGCCCGGCGGAAGTCGGTCAGCACGGTCAGCCGCCGCACCGAGTGGCGATCGAGGTTGGCGGAGTACAGCTGATGACTCGCGTGCTCCTCCTTCGCGGCGTACATCGCGACGTCGGCCCGCCGCAGCAGCGAGTGGACGTCCTCACCGTCGAGCGGGAACCGCGAGATGCCGATGCTCGCGCCGACCTCGAGCGTCATGTGGTCAACCGCGACCGCGCGGCTGACGCACGCGACCAGCTCGGTCGCGATCTCCCCGAGCACGTCGGGATCGTCCGTCCGCACCGCGGGAAGCACTGCGAACTCGTCGCCCCCGAGCCGGGCGACGACGCCGTCGTCACCGACGCACGCGCGCAGCCTCGGCCCGAGATCGCGCAGCAGCACGTCGCCGTAGTGATGCCCGAGCGTGTCGTTGATCTCCTTGAACCGGTCGAGGTCGATCAACATCAGCGCGAACGGCTCGCCGCTCGCCCGCGACGCCGCGATCTGCTCCTCGACCGCCGTCTGCAGACGCTGGCGGTTGGCGAGTCCGGTGAGCTCGTCGGTGGTGGCCCTGCGGTGAAGCTCCTGCGCCCGTCTCTGGGAAGTCAGAAGCTCGCCGACGAGGTACTGGAAGATGGCGAGGGTGATCAGCAGGACGACGATTCCGATCGCGCCCGTCTGGACGACGAAGTACAGCGCAATGGTGGTCAGCACGGCGGAAAACAGCTCCGCCGAGATGATTGGGCCGAACATCTCACGAAGCTTGGGGAGGAACGGCGAGCGGTCGAGGTAGGACTGGTAACCAACCACTCCCGCGAAGTTCACGGCGAGCGTGATCGCGAACGTTGGAAGCATCAGGAAGCAGTAGCCCGCATCGTTCGGCGTGATGTGGCCTAGACGGGTCACCGCCCCGAAGAACAGTCCACTCGCGAGCGGGAACCACATGAACGTGACGAGGTTGTTGCGGAGGTAGTGAGGAGCCTCGCGCGACTTGAACCACCCGACTGCCACCGCGAGCACGCCGACTAGTGCTGCCGGGGCCGGGCCGTAGAGAGCCGCGGCGAGCACCGTGCCGAGCGCCATACCGGAGAACTTGATCTTGCTCGTGCCCGACTCGACGTACATCAAGTCGCTACCGATCGCAAATGCGGCGATCGCGACGAGCGGGACCAAGCTCCAGCGGTTCCAGCTCCAGGTAAGCGCGATCGCGACGATGCCGACCAGCACGGCGGCGGCTTGGATCACGGCAGCGCCAAGCCACCTTCGTCGGTCCAAGGCTGGGGCCGAGCCGCCGTGCATGCAGGCCATTTATCGGCCAGCAGCCCTCATTCCTGAACAGAGTGTCCAGAAACCCTGGACCAACACTCAAGTTTGGTCAGAAACCAACCGATTCACCCTTGCAGCAAAAGGGGGCCCGGTGCAGCGGGCCCCTTTCAAACCGAATCACCCACCCTTGCCGACCACTGGGCCTCCTTCCCTGAGGGTCCTGCGGTTTGCACTGCGCGAAGCGGACAACTTCAGCGTAGCTCAGCAGCGGCATGCCCACAATTCGGACATTCGTCCAGGATTGGCCGAGTTGCTCGGAATGTGGGCGTGACAATTACGCCGGCACGGGCTGCGCGCCCCGCCTACCGGCTCGGTAGCGGGGTGCGCAGGAGGGTCCGTCAGGGGGCGACGGGCGAGGGCGCGGTCTGTTCGGCGGCCGAACCGTCCGGAAGATCGAGTACGGCCGAGACGGCTGCCGAGGAACCGGGGCTCGCCTCTGCACGGCGCAAGAGCCCGCGCACTGCGACGCTCGTTGCGAGGGCACCGATGCCGCCGACCACCAGCGCCGCTCGCGGGCCGGAGGCCACCGCAAGCGCTCCACCGATCAGGATTCCGGCACCCGGGATGCCCTGGATGATCGACTCGTTCAGGCTCATCATCAGCGCCATCCAATTCTGTTCGGCCGCCTCTTGAAGGGCGGTCCTGCTCGCCACGAACATCGTTCCGTTGCCCACGCCGGCGACGGCGGCGCCGACGACGGCCACTGCCAGCGTTGGCGCGGCTGCCATCACGATGAACCCGGCGCCCAGGCAGCCCGCACCGAGCGCGATCAGCAGTCCTTGTTGCAGCTTGCGTCCGCGCGCGTAGATCGCACTGCCGACGACCGCGCCGGCGCCCCACGCGGAAAGCATTCCGCCGTAGCCGCCGGCGCCACCGTGAAGTGTGTGGGACGCGAGCACGACTTCGACCGGAATGGGGATCGAGATGAACAGCATCGACGCGGCCTGGAGCTCGAGCAGCGTCCGCACGAGCGGGGTCTCGCGCGCATATCGGAGCGCGGACCGTAGCCTTCCCGCAGCCGGGCGCTTCTCGGGCGAGGCCGACGGCAGGCCAGAAGCTGTCGCGACAGTCAGCACGATCACGACGAACACGCCGCAGGTGATCCACAGCGCAGTGGTCGCGCTACCCAGCGCCACCGCGACTCCACCGAGCGCCGGGCCGACCATGTAGCAGACGGAGAAAGACGCGTTCGTGAGGGCGTTTGCCTCACGGAGCAGCCCGGCAGAGGACGTCACGCTCACGGTTGCGGTCCGGGCGAGCGCGCGAGCCGTGACCGCGACGATGCCATCGAGAAGCGCGAGCACCAGCACCGGCGCGAGCGCGAACCGTCCAGCCACCCACGCGAGCGCGGCGAACAGCACGCCCTCGAGCGCATATAGCCCGACCAGCACGGACCGTGACGATCGCTGGTCGAGCCGGGCGACCACTGCCGGCGACATGAGCGCCGGCCCGAACATCGCGCACAGAAAGTAGCCGGCTGCGGCGAGTGCACTTCCGGTCCGGTCGTACACGAGCACAGCAAGCGCCAGCGAGCCGATTCCGGACGCGAGCTCGTTCAGCGTGTACGCCGCGAGCAGCCGCCGGTACGCCCCAAGTTTGAGAACCCGTTTCACCCAAGAGGAGATATCGGCCGCTGTGGCGAAAAGCCAGAGCCCCTCGTGGAAATCCCCACCCGCGTGTAGCGTATGAATCATGCGCAAAGGTCGCGCGGGGGCTTCTTATGAGTTCATGATCCGGCTCGGGGATCCGAACGAGCTCTTTGAGGAGCGGAAGGCCGACGTGATCCGGGGCAGGCCGCCGGAGGAGCCCGGAATCCAGCAGATCAAAGATGAGCTGGGCGCGCGTCCGCACGACGGACCGGTGACGCTTGCGATCGTGCTTCCCGCTGACAAGGCGACGCCGGAGGTGCAGGACGGGATGAAGCGCGCCGTCGCGCGCTACTGCGAGACGGCTACCGCGCGTGCCAAATACGAGCTGTCGTCACTCCACCGTGACGGCTGGCGGACCCTGTTCCTGGGGCTGCTCGTGCTCGGTCTGTTCCTCGGGCTTTCCGAGTGGATCCTCAAGAGCAAGCTTCCGGTCGAGCTGCGCGACTTCTTCGGAAACGGGCTGTTCGCGGTCGCCGCGTGGGTCGGCGTCTGGTACCCGCTCGACACGCTGCTCTACAGCGGCAATCCGTACCGCACCGAGATCAAGGTCCTACGCGCGATCGCGGAGCTCGAGATCCTCGTCCGGCCGGAGCCAGACGACCGCGCGCTTGCGCCGATCCAGGCGGTGCCGGCCGCCGGTCAGAGCTCGACCGCGGGGTAGTACTTCTCGGGACCGAGCTTGCGGACCTCGGTCAGCCAATCGGACTCGTAGCTGTCGGTCGGGCCCTGGAGCGGATCGGCGAGCGACCACGCCTGGCGCTTGTAGGTCCAGTTCTCGGGCGCCAGGCGTTGCGCCTCGCGGAACCAGTGGACGGCGTCGTCAGCGTCGCCCGTCCGCTGCAGATGCTGGGCGAGCTCGAACGAGGCGGCCGCCTGCGAGCGGTCGAGGTCGCGGTTCCCGGATCTCGCGACGACCTCGTCTGGGGAGAGGGCGTAGCGCGAACGCTCGCCGTTCCTGACCCAGTCGCGCAGCGCTTCGAGGTACCGCTCCGGCTCGATCTGGATCTTCTGCGCCTCGCGCAGCTGCTCGGCGGCGATCGGTGGGAGCTGGGCGAGCAGCTCCTCGCTCGGCTGGCGGGGACGCCAGGGGAAGGCCGGCTCGGGAGGCCGCACGATCATCCCCCGCTCGTCGATCCAGACTCCGCTCGGCACGTTGACGACCCCGAGCAGCTCGTCCAGCACGTGCGCCGCGTCGATCAGCGACGGATGCGTCGGCTTGGCGCGGTCGATCCACGGCCCCGCGGCCTCAGCGCCGCCGGTATCGAGCGCGACGGTCACCACCTCGAGTCCCTGCGGATGAAGCTCCTGTTGCAGTTTCCGCCACCCGGGCAGATCGAACCTGCACCCTCACCAGGACGCCCAGGCGACCATGATCACCTTCGTCCCGCGAAGCGACCGGAGCTCGAAGTCGCGACCGTTGCGGTCAGGCAGCACGATCTCGGGAAGCTCCGCGGTGGTGAGCGCGTGGCCCGCCGCCTCGGGGCCGAGTCCCCACAGTCCGTGAGCCTCGTCGCGGACGAGCGCCATCCGTAGCCGCTTCGCGACGTCACTCAGATCGAACGGAGAAGCGAGCGGCACGCACACCTCGCCGCGGCACGCGCCCTCCGGCTTGATCGACCAGCCGGTCCGCTGCTCGAGCTCCGCCGGCGGTTGGTCGAGGCGATCGACGATCACCCGCCGACCCTACATCCCCGAGGAGCGCCGGCCAAGCCAGACGATCGTCACGTCATGACTGTCAGGGACGGCGGGGGACGCCGGTGCCTGCGCGGAGCATCATGTCGAGCACCGGCGTCGGCGTGACCTTCGCCATCAACGCCTGGACGCGGGGGCCGGTTCCGACCACGTAGCGCGCCCGTGGACGGGCAGTGGTGAGCGCCTTCTCGATCGTGGCGGCGACGCCGTCGGCCGGCGCGGCCATCCGCTGGGACCGGGGAATCGAGCGACGGAACCCCTCGATGTGCTTCGCGTAGAGCTGGCGATGATCGGGCGACAGCGACTCGACCGCGTCATCGAGATCGGTGTCGGCCCGCTGCCAGAGGTCGGTGTCCGTCTGCGCCGGCTCGACGATCACCACTCGGATGCCCCATGGCGCGAGCTCCATCCGGAGCGCGTCAGCCATCCCCTCGAGCGCGAATTTTGAGGCGTTGTACGCGCCCATCATCGGCGTTGCGACGACGCCGCTGAGCGAGGAGACGAACACGATCCGGCCGCGGGAGGCACGCAGTCGAGGGAGCACGGCCTGGGTGACTGCGGCCTGCCCGACCACGTTCACCTCGAGCTGCCTGCGCAGCTCCGCCGGCGGGATCGCCTCGAGCGGGCCGCCCACCACGATCCCAGCGTTGTTGACGACCGCGTCGAGCCGCTCGGGGAGACTCCGGTCGAGCGCCGCGACCTGGTCGGGATCGGTGATGTCGAGGGGGACCGTTCGCGCCGGGCCGGGGTTGGCCTTCAGCAGCTCGTCGCCGTCGGCCTCGTTGCGGACGCCGGCGATCACCTCCCACCCGGCGGCGGCCAGCCGCAGCGTCGTCGCGCGGCCAATCCCGCGAGCCGCCCCGGTCACAAGCACGCTCGGCATCGTGCGGGAGCATACGCGCATGCCGGTCCCGCCCGAGGTGTTCGACGACGACTACCTGTACTTCTACGACGAGCTGCTCGGCACGGACCGTGCCGATGCTGACGCCGAGGTCGTCGCGGGGCTGCTCGGGCTCGAGCAGGTGCCCGGGGACGAGCTTGCGGCGCGGCTCGAGCGGGCCGGATTCGCCTCGGTCCGATTGTTCGGCGCCGGCGGCGGGCAGTTCCTCCCTGAGGGACCGCGGCTGATCGCGCTCGCGGTTCGGTAAGGACGGCGCCTGGCAGGCGACGGATGGGGGGCGGCGCCACGGCCGCGGATCCTTCATTTGGTTGATCAAACAACCCTTGTTGGGTCAATATTTGACAGCGCAATCAAATCTGCTATCGTTTCTTGCCAGAGCAAGTACCTCATTCGAATCCAGGAGGAAACCCCAAATGAGCACGGTTCAACAGGTGGTCCCGGCCGGTACGTGGAGCATCGACAAGGTGCACTCGACCGTCGGTTTCGGGATCGACTACATGGCCGGAACGTTCCAGGGCTCGTTCGCCGATGTCGACGCACAGCTGAACGACGGCGTCCTGAGCGGCTCGGTGAAGGTCTCGAGCATCCAGGTCAACGACCCGAACCTCGCCGGACATCTCCAGGCGCCGGACTTCTTCGACGCCGAGCGCCATCCGGAGCTGACGTTCGAGTCCAAGGACATCAGGGCCGACGGTGACCGGCTGACGATCGACGGCGAGCTGACGATCAAGGGCCACACCGAGCCGGTCGAGATCACCGGCGTCATCTCCGGCCCGATCAACGACCCGTACGGCGGCGAGCGCGTCGGCCTCAGGCTCGAGACGACCACCGACCGCACCAAGTACGGCGTCGACTGGAACAACCCGCTCCCGAACGGCAAGCCGGCCCTGTCCAACGATGTGACGCTGCGGGCGGAGCTCCAGCTCTCGAAGCAGGCGTAGTGATGAAGGTCCTCGGAATCAGCGGCAGCCTTCGCCGTGACTCGCACAACGCCAAGCTGCTGCGCGCGGCCGGTGAGATGTTCGAGCGCTACGGCATCGAGTTCGAGATCTACGACGAGCTCAAGGCCGTGCCGCCCTACGACGAGGACGACGACCGTGAGCCCGCCCCGGCGGCCGTCGCGCGGCTGCGCGCGGCCGTCGCGGGCGCGGACGCGGTCATGTTCTCGACCCCGGAGTACAACCACTCGATCCCGGGACAGCTGAAGAACGCGGTCGACTGGCTTTCGCGCCCCGCCGGCAGCGGCGCCCTCAGCGGCAAGTACGTGGCCGTGATCGGCGCCAGCACCGGGATGTTCGGCGCCGTATGGGCACAGGCCGAGCTGCGCAAGGTGCTCGCCGCGGCCGGCTCAAGGGTGGTCGAGGGCGAGGTCCCAGTCGGACACGCACACACGCGGTTCGACGAGGACGGACGTCTTAATTCCCTGGAGCTCGCGGAGCAGGTCGACGCCGTCGTGCAGGACCTGATCGCCGAGCTCGACCCCGACGAGACCGTCGAGCTGGCGGCGTAGCGGCGAGCTACGCCGCCTTCGCGGCGCTCGGCAGCTGCGAGTCGATCCAGCGCTCGAGCTCGGGCCCCGACTCGAACGTCGTGATCATCGCGTACCGCGTGTGGGTCCCCTGATGGAACCCGCCGTGGTAGAGCCACTGCGAGTCGACCACGACCTGCGCGTGCTGCGGCAGCGGGATCTGCACCTCGGAGGCCTTGTCGAACTCCTCCTGGCGGACGACGAGCCGGCTCGAGGCGTCGTCGGTCAGCTCGTGCCACACCCGCACGGCCCAGCCGTTCGTCTCCGGGTTCAGGTTGTTGTTGTTGTCGAGGTGCAGGCCCCAGCGACATTCGCGCAACGTGTTGGGGCTCATCCGCAACAGCTGGACCTTGCCGAAGCGTGCGCCGACCGAGTCGAGCCACTGTCTGATCGTCGGGCACTTCTCGGCGTTCGGGGTCCACTCGCGATCGAGGTCGCACTTGCCGAAGTTGCCGAACGCGCCCAGCTCGATGTCACCACTAGCCGAGGTGATCGGCGCGAAGAATGTGCGGTCGTCGGTCGGGTACGTCGTGTACTCGAGCGTCTCGTACTCCTCGCGCGGGATCTCGGGCCCACGGTAGGGCTCGAGCTGGAGCCAGCCGCCGTTGGCCTCGAGCTTGGGCATCCGGTAGTGCGGAGTGCCTCGCCTCGGCATCTGCTGCGGGGGCCGCACGCCGGTGCTGCGGAGGATCCGCTTCGTGTACTCGTTCTTGATCGCGTCGGTAATGGCCATGCGGGCATGCTAGCCGCTCATCCAGATGTCCCGGATTGCGCGCTGCAGCACCGCATTGCGCCTCCGAGTAGGGTGCGCGCAGCGCAAACAAGTCATTACTAAGGAGGCACCATGCCGCAGGCCAGGAGCGGGGGATCTTCAGGGGGCGGTAGCTCGGGTTCGAGCTCGAGCGGAGGAACGGGCCGGTCGCGGTCGACCGGCAGCCGGTCGACCGGGTCGCGGTCCGGCGGTTCGCGGTCCGGCAGCTCCCGTGCGTCGAGCTCGCGCTCCTCGCGCTCGACCGCCGCCAAGCGGCCTGCCGCAAAGCGCTCGACGAGCGCCCGCTCCGGCACGACCAAGGCCAAGCCGAAGCCCAAGCCCGGGTCCCCCGAGGCACGCGTCGAGGCCGCGGCGACTCGCGTCCGCAAGCTCAACGAGCAGATCATCGACGCGGGCAAGCAGGCGGGGGAGAGCACGCTCACCAGCTACGAGAAGTTCCTCAAGTCGATCGCCGGCTCGATCGAGCGCGGCCCCGGCTCGAGCGACGTCGAGTGGATCGCGAACCTCGCGACCGCTCAGGCGAAGTTCATCCGCGACGTCACGGCGTCGCTGACGAAGGCAGCGCGCAAGACGCTGAAGTAGCTACCAGGCCTGCGTGCGCCCGCAGTGCGGGCAGCCGACGGAAGTCGAGACGAGCGCGTCGAACATGTAGCCGCAGTGGCACGTGTAGAGCGCGCGGTCCTCGGAGGGACCGCCGTGTCGTCTCGAGCCCGGCTGCCCGGTGGGCGCCTCCGCCAACGGACCGAAGTGGCCCGAGGCGCGCGTGCCCCGGACGAGCCGGCGGCGCTTGATGAGACTTGTTGCTGGTGTGGATCGAACCATCGCGTTCTTCTCTCAGTAACGGCCCCGGTGCGGTTTTGTTTCGCCCCTAAGGCCACTGATCCTGGTGGTTAACGTGACGCTAATCCTGGGGCCGGCCTTCCCGGGTGCCGAAGGCCGGCGGCGGCCGAGGAGGCGCTGTGTGGGAAAATCGATCGCGGATGGACCCGAGCCGCAAGCGCGCCATTCGCCTGACCGTCGCCCTGACCGCCGCCGTGCTGCTGGCGTCGGCGCTCGTGTTCGTCAGCTTCGCGTCCGGAGCGCAGGAGGTCACCGCCTCGCAGCTGCTGAAGGACGCAAGGCCCGGGCGCTCCTATGTGCTGGCGGGAAGCGTCGCCTACAACTCGGTCAGCCACGAGGGGACGGCGCTGCTCTTCCGGATCCGTGACCCGAAGCTCCACATGTCGGTCCCGGTGCGTTACACGGGCATCGTGCCCGACCCGTTCGCCCAGGGCCGCGCGGTGATGGTCACCGTCCAGGAGCGGCCCGGGAGCAGCACGTTCATCGGGCAGCAGAACTCGCTGACGACGAAGTGCCCGTCGAAATACAAGGCCCAAGCCGGCTCGTGAGCCCCGCCGGGCCAAGGCACTGATGGCGCCCGTCGGTCGGACCCTGCTGAT
Source organism: uncultured Solirubrobacterales bacterium (assembly GCA_963788565.1). GTDB lineage: Bacteria > Actinomycetota > Thermoleophilia > Solirubrobacterales > Solirubrobacteraceae > Palsa-465. Next base: position 233,807 of record CAWBHJ010000014.1, read on the forward strand.
CGTCGGCCTGCTGGTGACCGCCTACGGGATCGGCGCCTCGCTGTACGGCGCGCGCACCGGGCGGCGCGACTGGGTCGACTCGGGCCGGCGCGCGGTGTACGCGCTCGCAGGAGTGATGACGATCGCCTGGGTGATCCTCGAGGCGGCGTTCTACCGCTCGGACTTCACGTTCAACGTCGTCGCCCAGCACTCGTCGACGACGACGCCGCTGTTCTACAAGCTGGCGGCCCCGTGGTCCTCGCAGGAGGGGTCGCTGCTGCTCTGGGTGTGGCTGCTGTCGCTGTGGTCGAGCCTGGTCCTGTTCCTGACTCGCAACCGCGTCAGAGAGATCGCGCCGTACGCGACCGCCGTGCTGCTCGGCTTCGCCGCCTTCTTCACCTCGCTCGCCGCGTTCTGGGCCAACCCGTTCACGACCACCGCCACCCCGCCGACGGAGGGCGCCGGGCTGGACCCGCTGCTGCTGCACCCGAGCATGATGATCCACCCGCCGATGCTGTATTCGGGGTACACGCTGCTGACGATCCCGTTCGCGTTCGCAGTCGGCGCGCTGATCACCGGGCGGCTCGGCAACGAGTGGATCTCGGTCACCCGCCGGTTCGCGCTCGCGGCGTGGCTGTTCCTCGGCGTCGGGGTCGTGCTCGGCGCTCGCTGGTCCTACACCGAGCTCGGGTGGGGCGGCTACTGGGCCTGGGATCCGGTCGAGAACGCGGCGCTGATGCCGTGGCTGGCCACGACCGCGTTCATCCACTCGGTGATGATCCAGGAGAAGCGGGGGATGCTGAAGATCTGGAACGTGTCGCTGATCCTCGGCGCCGGCACGCTCGCGATCCTCGGCACGTTCCTCGTCCGCTCGGGGATCCTCGACTCGATCCACGCGTTCGGCGCCTCGACGCTCGGGATCCCATTCGTCGTGCTGCTCGCGGTGATGCTCGGCTCATCGGTCTGGCTCGTGCTGTGGCGTCGCGACCGCTTGCGATCCGAGGCCCAGCTCGACTCGCTGTTATCGCGCGAGGCCGTGTTCCTGCTGCAGAACCTGGTGCTGGTCGCGATGGTGTTCGTGATCTTCTGGGTCACGTTCTTCCCGCTGATCTCGGAGGCCGTCACCGGCACCAAGGTGTCCGTCGGCCCGCCGGCGTTCCGGCCGTTCATCGTGCCGCTCGCGCTGGTGCTCGTGGCGCTTGCGGGGATCGGCCCGATCATCGCGTGGCGCCGGGTGACGGCGGCGAACCTGCGGACCAACTTCGCGCTCCCCGTGCTCGCAGCGCTGATCACGCTGGTGGTGCTGGTGGTCGCCGGCGGCGGGGCGGACACGCGCCCGTTCGCGCTGATCATGTTCGTGTTCGGGACGTTCGTCGTGACCAGCGTGCTCCAGGAGTTCGTCCGGGGCGTCATCGCCCGCCGCGCGATGACGCACGAGTCACCGCCGGTGGCGCTGGGGCGGCTGGTTCGCCGCAACCGCAGGCGCTACGGCGGCTACATCGTCCATCTCGGGCTGGCTGTGCTGCTGATCGGTGTGGCGGCCTCGTCCTCCTTCCAGCACTCGCGCGACGTGGTCCTCAAGCCCGGCCAGAGCGCCTCGGTCGACGGCTACAAGATCAAGTACGTCCGCCCGACCGCGAGCGCGACGTCTCAGAAGCTGTCGTTTGGGGCGCTGCTCGACGTCTCCAAGGGCGGCCACCACGTGACCACGCTGCGAACGACCCGCGGCTTCTACCCGTCGCAGGACCCGACGCTCGGACAGGTCGGCCGCTTCTTCAACGGCAACGCCGACAGCGACGTCGGGCTCCGGGCGGGACTGACGAAGGACATCTGGACCGTCGTCAACCCGAACCTCCAGCCGCTGCAGCCGCTGATCAACCAGGCCGACAAGCTGTTCGCGAGCGCGCTCCCGAAGGTGATGTCCCGGGCCGCGAAGCTCCCGCGAGCCCAGGGGATTCAGGCCGTCAACCAGCTATGGGCGCTCCGCGACCAGGCCGTCGGGGTGATCACCGCCCGCTACGTCCGGCATCCGTGGCCCGTGAACTTCCTGCTGATCGTCGACCCGCTGGTCACGTGGATCTGGCTCGGGGCGATCATCATGGCCGGCGGCGGGCTGATCGCACTCTGGCCGATCCCGTCGCTCGCGCGCCGTCGCCGCACCGCGCCAGTCCCCGCGCGCAGGCAGCCGGCTCCGCCCGTGGCGCCGCCGCCCGAACCGGTGAAGGAGCCCGTGTAATGGATTTTGTGGTGGTCGCCCTGGTGCTCGCCGTGATCGCGGTATTCCTGTCCGCGCCGTTCCGGCGAACCCCGGCGCTCGGTGGCGCGGGCGCGAACGGCGCCGGACGCGATTCGCGCGCGCGGGCGTCTGATGTCGCCGAGCTCGAGGCGGCACGTGAGGCCAAGTACCGCGAGATCCGCGACGCCGAGCTCGACCACCGCACCGGCAAGCTGTCGGACGCCGACTACGAGGCGGTGGACGGGTCGCTCCGGGCCGAGGCGATCGAGATCTTGCACCGGCTCGATAGCATCAGCAAGCGATGACCACGATTCTCGGCGTCCTCCAGGTGTTCCTGTCCGTCGTGCTGATTTTCCTGGTGCTGATGCACTCGGGGAAGGACGCCGGCCTGTCGGGAGCATTCGGCGTCGGCACCGGCGCGGGGCCGTTCGGCGGCGGATCGCTCGTCGAGCGCAACCTGAACCGGTGGACGGTCGCGTTTGCGATCGCGTTCGTGGTCAACACGATCATTCTCCTCAAGATCAGCTAGGGCGGCTTGCGGCGGGCCGGCCCCCGTCCCGGCATGCCCGCTCATCGTCGGGCTCTGCGGATCGGTTGATGGTGATGTCGCGAGGCATGGCGGGACGGGGGACAGCCCGCCTGCGACCTCGGGTCTTGACTCGAACTCAGAGCACGACTTCGCTCGCGGGCGTCGCCCGACCGCGGGACGTGCGCCTAGCGCCCTCGCCGAGCCCGGAGCGTGCCCGCCTACGCCACAGCGGCCGGCGCACCCACTGCCGCCGCGCCCATTCGGACGCCCCGGGCGGCAAGCGCCCGTCGGTCGAGAGCCACGAGCCGGCGAGGATCAGCAGGAGGCCGGCGACGGCGCCCGCGCCGGGGCGCTCGCCGAGCAGCGTGACCCCGAGCGCCACCGCGATCACCGGATTCACGTAGGTGATCACGGTCGCGCGGCTGGTGCCGGCCTCGCGGATCAGCACCATGAAGATCACGAACGCGGCGGCGGTGCAGAGCAGTCCGAGCACGACGACCGAGGCGATCGCGCCAGCGCTCGGGACGGCGCGCGGAGGATCGATCGCGACCGCGGGCAACAGCACCAGCGAGGCGAGCGCGAGGCTGCCGCCGATCGTCGCCCGCGGGTCGAGATCGGCGAGCCGGTGCTTGATCAACATCGGGCCGATCGCGTAGCCGACGGCCGCCAGCATGATCATCGCGGTCCCGGCGAGCTCGCGCGAGCTGCCGGCGACGTCGATCCCGACCAGGGCGATGACGCCGCCGAACCCGAGCAGCAGCCCGAACGCGCGGACCGGGGTCGGCCGCTCGGAGCGATCGAAGCGGAACGCCAGCAGCGCTCCGATCAGCGGCACTGACGCGATCACGATCGCGGCCAGCGACGAGGAGACGCGCTCCTCGCCTGCGGCGATCAGCGGGAACGGAATCGAGACCTCCGCGATCGCGTACGCGAGCAGCCACTTCCACCGTCCACGAAGCGAGCCGAGCGTCCCGGCGCGCCACGCCAGCGCCAGCAGCAGCGCCGCCGCGAGCGTCACCCGCGCCCAGGCGAGCGTGCCCGGCGGGACGCCGTGGCGGACCGCGATCCGGATCAGGAGGTAGGGGACACCCCAGATCAACGAGACCGCGGCGAACGCGATCCAGGCCTTGCGACTCACCTACCCAGTGTTAGCAATACGCGGCGGCGTAGAGCCGCCGCAGCTCGTCCGCGCCCGCCGGCGGCGGCGTCATCTGCAGCTCCGGGCGCTTCGACGCCTCCGAGACACACTGCTCGAGCTGTGCTTCGCTGACTCCTGCCTCGCGCAGCGTCGGGACCCCACCGAGGTCGCGCAGGCGGACCGCGAACTCCTCGGGCTCCGCGCCGAGTGCGTCGGTGAATGCGGCGAAGTACCAGCCGGGCGCGCGGTCGCGGAGCGCCCGCAGCGACTCGGGCAGCATGATCGCGTTCGCGGGCCCGTGCCCGACCCCGGCGAACCGGGCGAGCGTCTGGGAGAGGACGTGGTGCAGGCTGTAGCCGGTCGAGCCGATCACGTAGCCGCCGAGCAGCGCGCCGAGGGCGAGCGCGTCCCGCGCGGCGTCGTCTACAGCGCGGCCGTCGAAGCCCCAGCCGATCAGGCGCGCGGCCTGCAGCGCCGCGAGCGTCGCAACCGGGTTGGCAAGCGGAGTCATCGGCCCCTCGATCGCGTGCCCGAGGGCATTGCCCGCGCTCTGCGCGAGCTCGGCGATCGGCTGCGACGCCGACAGCGCCGGATCGTTGATCACCACCGCCGGCCGCACGCCGGGTCCCGACGAATCCGCGCCGGCGGCGCGCCGGTGGATGGGCGTCATCTCGGCTCCGGACAGGGTCGTGGGAATCGCAACGACCCGTCGCGGCTGGTCGGCGGCGGCAAGCGCCTTGGCGACGTCGATCACGCGCCCGCCGCCGAGCGCGACCAGCGTCTCGCCGCGAACCGCGGGTCGCAGCGACCCCGCCACCTCGTCGACGCGGCCGACCTCCACCTCGTGAACGTCCGACGCGTCCTCGCCCAGCGAAGGGGCCGCAGACAGCGCCCGCGGGGTCGTCAGGAGGACGTACTCCGAACCGGTCAGCTCGCCGGCCTCCTCCAGCCGGCCGCGGCCGAACACGATCAGCCGCTCGCCATCCTGCCACCGGAATGGCGTCACCGGGATCGCGGGCGCGGCGCTCAAAGTCAAAGCTGCTGCTGGTCGCCGAGCCGGTCGACGAGCCGCAGGAGGTCGAGCGGGCTGAACGGCTTGGTGAGGAACAGGTCGGCGCCCGCCTCCTCCGCCTGCGCCTCGACCCCGTCGCCGTGCGCCGCGGTCAGCATCACGATCGTGGCGCCGCTGGTCGCATCCTCCTCGCGCAGGCGACGGCAGGCGTCGATCCCGTTCATGCGCGGCATGTCGACGTCGAGGAACACCAGCTTCGGGTGCTCCCGGAGCGCGACCTCGACCGCCTCGGCCCCGTCGGCCGCCTCGTGCAGCTCTAGCCGCGCGACGTCCTCGAGCGTGGTCGCGATCAGCTTGCGGATGAACTCGTCGTCGTCGACGATCAGCACGCCGCTCACGCCGCGGCCCCGATCTCGGCCGAGATCCGCTCGAACTGCTCGTCGGTGATCGCGTTGAAAGCGTCGACCACGTGTGGGTCGAACTGCGTTCCCGACTCGGCCGTGATCATCTCCCTCGCGATTGCGAAGCTCGACGCGGGCCGGTACGGCCGGTCGGTCGTCAGCGCGTCGAGCACGTCGGCGACGGCGAATACGCGCGCCGGAAGCGGGATCTCGTCCGCCGCGAGCCCGTCGGGGTACCCGCGCCCGTCCCAGCGCTCGTGGTGCGAGCGGACGACCTCGACGGCTCCCGAGAGAAACTCGATCCGGCCGACGATCTGGGCGCCGATCAGCGGGTGTTGCTCCATCAGCGCCCGCTCCTCGACGGTCAGCGCCTCGGGCTTGTAGAGGATCGCGTCGGGGATCGCGACCTTTCCGATGTCGTGCAGCAGGAATCCAAACTCGAGCCGGGGCACGTCGGCGGCGGGCAGCCCGGCGGCGCCCGCGATCTCGATCCCGTACGCGGCGACGCGCTCGGCGTGCGCGCCGGTGTAGGCGTCGCGAGCCTCGACCGCGTTCGACAGCGCCGACACGGTCGCCGTGTACGAACTGCGCAGCTCCTGAGAGCGGGCACGCTCACGCTTGAACGTCTCGCGCAGATCGGCGGCGTAGCGCTCGAGCTGGCGTTCCTTCTCCGCCGCCTCCCGCTCCCGCGCACCGAGCGCCTCGCGCAGCCGCTCGATCTCCTGGACCAGTTCGGTCTCGCTGCGGACCGACATCGGGGCTCAGCCTACCCGCTCGTCCTGGAGTGCTGCGTCAACTGCCGCGGCCGCCTCGTCGATCGGCACAACCTCGATTCCGAGCCGCGAGATCCCCGGTGGAGTCGGCGCTCGGCCATCGGAGAACAGGATCGCCGCGCGGCGCCGGCGACGGCCCCGGAGGTCGAGCGCCTGGAGCACCGCCTGGGGGTTGCGAATGCCGACGTCGACGAGCGCCACCTCGAACCGCCGCTCCGCGCAGGCCCGTGCGGCGGCGGTCCCGGTCTGCTCCCACTGGTGCTCGATCCCGAGCGTGACAAGGTCGGGCCGCAGCTCTGGCTCGAGCTCCGGGCGGGCGACCACGAGCACCCGCGAGCGGCCGGCCTGGACCGCCGCTCCGAGCACCTGCCGCAGCTCGTCGGCGTCGATCGGCTTCGACACGACCCACTCGCCCGCAAGCTCGCGCCGCCCCGAGAACACCGAGACGAACACGATCGGCAGCGCCTCGAGCTCGGGGTCGGCGCGGATCCGGCGGAGCACCTCGAACCCGTCCATCCCGGGCATCAACAGGTCGAGCGTGACCGCGTCGAAGCTCGAGGCATGGATCATCCGGAGCGCCTCGGGGCCACTGGAGGCGATCTCCGTGTGGACGCCGAGCGGGACCAGCTGGCCGGCGATCAGATCGGCGATCTCGCGCTCGTCGTCGACGATCAGCACGTTGCGGCCGCGCATCGCGGCGAGCGTCGCGCCCTCCAGCTCGACTACGGCGGGGAGCAGCACCGTGAAAGTCGTCCCCCGGTCCGGCGCCGACTCCACCTCGATCCGGCCGTCGTGCAGCTCGACCAGCGACTTGACGATCGACAGCCCGAGCCCGGTGCCCGGGGTGGAGGCGCCGCTCGGGCCGCGGTAGAACCGCTCGAAGATCCGCTCGGTCTGCTCCGGCGACATGCCGACGCCGTTGTCCTCGACGACGAGCTTCACCCACGCGCGGTCCGGCTCGACGGCGACCTGGATCGAACCGCCCTCGCCCGTGTACAGGTGGGCGTTGGTGATCAGGTTCGCGACGATCTGCCTGACCCGCGCGGGGTCGGCCAGCGCGAGGCCGGCGGCCGGCGCGACGTGGACGGACAGCCGCTGGCGCTTGTCCTCGATCCGGGGCCCGATCAGCTCTGACACCTCGCGGACCGCCTCGCCCATGTCGATCGGACGGCGGACGATCTCTACGCGGTCGGCCTCGATCCGCGCGACGTCGAGCAGGTCGTTGACCAACTCGGTCAAGCGCTCGGTCGACTTCAGGATGATCTCGACGAACTCGCGCTGGCGCTCGCTCATCCCCTCGGGCGAGCGATGGAGCAGCTCGATGAAGCCCTTGATCGACGTCAGCGGGCTGCGGAGCTCGTGCGAGGCGGTCGCCGCGAACTCGCTCTTGGCCCGCTCGAGCCTCGCGCGCTCGGTCGTATCGCGGACCGTCCACACGATCGCGGGCGGGTCCTCTGGGAGCTTCGCGGCGGTCACCGCGAGCGTGCGGCCGTCGTACTCGACGATCGTCTCGCCGGCGATCGCGGCGTTGAGCGGCGGCAGCGGGCTGTCGGGCGAGTCGACCCGGTCGCCGACGGTCAGCGCGGGCACGAGCCGCGCGGCGCTCGGGTTGACGGCGGCGATCTCCGGCGACCCCGGCTCGGTCACGATCAGCGCGTCGCCGAGACTCTCGATCGCGACCTCCAGCCGGCGGCGCTGCTCCTCGATCTGGCGCTGGGCGACGACCAGGTCATCGCCCATCGCGTTGAACGCGGTGCCGAGCTCGCGGAGCTCGCGCGGGCCGGACGGCTTCACGCGCGCGTGAAGATCGCCGCCCGCCAGCGCCCGCGTCGCCTCGACGAGCTCGTCGAGCGGCCGCCGCAGCGACCGCACCAGAACCGTGATCAGCGCGAGCGCTGCGAGCACGGCCAGCACTCCCGCGACCGCGACCAGCACCACGGCCTGCCGGGAATCCGACCGCGTGCGGCTGCGCGCGGCGACCTGGCGGGCGCGCTGACGGGCCTGAACCTGGGCGGCGAATCCGCCCGACCGCAGCGTCGGGCCCGCGGCGATCTGCTCGCGCACCAGCCTCGCGCTCTCCGGGTCCCCGCGAGCGAGCCCCGTCGCCCTCGTCGCGGCCGCCTGGTACGCCGCCGCGGCCTGGGCGCGGGCCGTCGCCGCGCCGGGCCCGTGGACGTCACGGAGCACCTCCTGCTCGCGCGATCGCCGCGGTCTGCAGGTTGGCCGCGGCCGTCGCCAGCGACGAGCTCGCCGACAGCGTCGTCTCGTACCGCTGGCGTGCGCGGTACAGGCTCGCGACGCCGAGCGCGGCGACGACCGCGAGCGCCACCGTCAGCCCGATGAGCGCGAGGCGAAGCGAGCGAGCGATCGAAAGGCGCTGCACCGAGAACACCCGGGGTAGCTATAACATGGCCCGCATGACTCTGGGCCGGGTCTGGCGGGGCCAGCTGCTGGGGGCGGTGGGTGCGGCGGTGACCGTTCCGGTGGCGCTCGTCGGCGCGATCGCGGTACTCGCGCTCGCCGGCGGGTTCGGCGGACTGTCGTCACTCGGGCAGGCGTTCTCCGGTCCTTCGATCCCTGCGTCGCAGCCCGCGTCCGATCGTGCACAGGCGACTGCGCGCCCCGTTCCGGCCGCGCTCGCGGCGGCGCTGTCGACGACCGGCGCGAGGACAGCGGCCAGCGCGGCCGGTGCCGCGAGCCCGTCCGGCGCAGCCTCATCCGCACCCACGCACTCGACGAGCTCGAGCGGTGGGCGCTCAGGCGGCTCGCCTTCGACCACCACGTCCCCGGGTGGCTCGGGCAACCCGAGTCCCGGCTCGGGGACGCGGCCGCATCGCACCCCCGGACCGGGCCCGGCGTCCGGGACCGCGCCCCAGCCGAAGCCGCAGCCGAACCCGCAGCCGAATCCGACTGTCGCCGACCGCGTGGTCGCCGCCGGTACGTCGGTCAGCTCACAGATCCCGGGTCCGGCCGGACCCGCGGCGACGAGCGCGCTCCAGAGCGCCGGCTCGACGCTCGACTCGATCGCTCCGATCAAGTCGCCGTGAGCGGCTGGTGCGCGCGCACCTGGGTGGCGGCGTGCGCGATCCTGCTCGTCGCCTGCGGCGGTCACGCGGTCGGCGCGCCGGGCGACGGCGACGGTACCGACAACAACGAAGCCACAGCCGCGGCGGTCCCGTCCGGCGACTGGACCACATTCGACTACAACGCGCAGCGCAGCGGCGTCGGCCCGGCCGATACCGGGATCGGCCCCGGCAACGTCCGTCGCCTCCGGACCCGCGTCGTCCAGCTCGACGGCACGGTCGACTCCTCGGCGGTTGAGCTGCATGCGGTCAAGATCGGCGGCCGCGTCCGCGACGCGATCTTCGTGACGACCACGTACGGCAAGACGATCGCGATCGACCCGGGCACCGGCAGACGGCTGTGGGAATTCACGCCAAGCTCGTACCGGTCGGTGGCCGGCTCGGCGCAGATCACCACCGCGACCCCGATCGTCGACCCCTCGCGCGCATACGTGTACGCGTCGGACCCCGCCGGACTCGTCCACAAGCTCGCGGTCGCAACCGGGCGTGAGGTCCGGTCGGCCCACTGGCCGGTGAAGGTCACGCTGCTGCCGAGCCGCGAGAAGCTCGCCTCTCCGTTCAACATCGGCGGCAATCAGCTGATCGTCGTGACCGACGGCTACCTCGGCGATCCGCCGCCCTACCAGGGCCACGTCGTCGTGATCGACCGCGCCAGCGGCCGGATCATGCGAGTCTGGAATTCGCTCTGCTCCGACCGCCGGCGCCTGCTCGTGCCGAGCACCTGCCCGGCCAGCGACTCCGCGATCTGGGGGCGCAACGCGCCGGTGATCGAGCCGGGCACCGGCAGGATCCTGTTCGCCACCGGCAACGCCCCGTTCAACGGACGGACCGACTGGGGCGACAGCGTGCTGGAGCTGGCGCCGGACGCCAGCCGGCTGATGCAGAACTGGACGCCACGCAACCAGGCGCAGCTGGGCGGTTCGGACACGGACCTGGGCAGCACCTCGCCGGCGGTGCTCCCGGTCGTGCGCGGCTGGCGGCTTGCGGTCCAGGGCGGCAAGGCCGGCGTGCTGTCGCTGCTCAACCTGAACAAGCTGAACGGAACCAGCAGCGGCCCGGGGTCGCGCACCGGCGGTGAGCTTCAGAACATCAGCTCCCCGGGCGGCGACCAGGTGTTCACTGCCCCCGCGGTCTGGTCCCACGCGGGCGGTCCGTACGTGTTCGTCGCCGACAACTCCGGCACGGCCGCGTACGTGCTCCGGTTCGGTCCCGGTCCGCGGCTCGTGACCGCATGGCAGAACGGGAACCCCGGCACCAGTCCGGTGCTCGCGGGCGGACTGCTGTACGTCTACGACCCGGGGGGCGGGCTCAGGGTGTACGGGCCGGCGCGTGGCAGCCTGCTCGCATCGCTGCCCGCCGGGGGCGGCCACTGGAACAGCCCGATCGTCGTCGGCGGGCGCGTGATCCTGCCGACCGGCAACGCCAACGACCACGCGACCAGCGGCGAGCTGTCGATCTTCCACGTTCCCGGGCGCTGAGACGCCCTAAGCGGATCCCCGGCCGAGCGCCCGCGCGAGCAGGTTTCGCGTCATCGCCACGACCCGCGGATCGGGCGCCCGCGGCGCTTCGGGTGAAGCGCTGGGAACCGGCTCGAGGCCGAGCTCCCAGCCGAGCGTTCCGGAGTTGAACACCAGCCCGTGCTCGCGCGTGCCATAGACCGTCGTCTGGGCGAGGTTCTCCCCGAGTCCCGGCGCGGGCTCGCCGGGCTCGGTGCTCATGCACGGCGTCGCCCCGCCGCCGACCGTTCGAGAGCCACGAGGCGTCGCGTGGGTCCGCATGTCGAGCTCGTAGCCGACGATCCCCGGGATCTCGGTGCCCGCGTGGACCCCCGTGTGCGCGAACAGCCACGCGGGACGGAGCCCGGGCGCCGGCGCCCATGGGTAGTAGCGGTAGGTGGGCGGTCCAACGACGCTCAGTCGGGGGGTGATGCAGCCGTCGTACGCGGAGCCGGTCAGCGACGCGCCGCCATCCGGAAACCGGCCGGTCGGCGTCGCCCGATCCCGGTCGCGCCGCGCGAACTCCTTGTACGCGACGATCGTCTGGCCGTCCGCCGCGTACCGGACCCGCCACGCCATCGTGTCCGAGCTCAGGAACAGCAGGCTCGCGCCACGGTTACGCGCGCGCGCGAACGCCGAGGCCTGGCGACGGGACCAGTACTCGGAGTGGCCGAAGTCGAGCACCGCCCTGTGGCCGGCGAGCTGGCCGGGGTCCGCGTCGACCGATTCGCTCGCGGTGTACGACACGGGGTAACGGTGACGCTCGAGAAACCACACCATCGCCACGTCCCGCGAGAAGAACTGACCGGCCCCGGTCGCGCTGTCGTACGGGCGCGCATATGAGACCTCGACGCCCTGGGTGGTGCGGGTCACCCGGACCCGATAGGCCCCTCCGGGGTACAGACTGTCGCCGCCCCAGGCGTTGTACGCCTCGTAGGTCGAGGTCGGAAGCTGCGCGATCAATGGCTGCGGACGCGTCGATCGCACTACGAACAGGCAGTCGCGCTCGCCTCGCGGCGTGGAGAGCTTCGCGATGTAGACGCCGGTCGGGAGCGCCGACGGGACCGCGAAGCTGAGCGCGGGGTGCCAGTGGCACTCCGTGAGCCCGGTCCCGAAGCTGTGCGCGCACGGCGGCTGATGGACGACGCGGAGGCTCCCGGAGCGGAGCACCTCGCGGCCGCCCGCTCCTCCGTACCAGCCGATCCGGAAGACGGCGATTCGCACGCTCCGCGAGCCTGGGGCGCTCACGTAGATGCGCTGCACCTGTCCCGGAGCGATCGTCGGCGCGGAGACGTATCCGCTCACGCGCCCGTACGCCAGGCCGCCGACGTCGGGCGCGGGCCCGGGCAGCCGCCACGCGCGGGTTCCTCGGTTGCGGTTCTCCGAGGCGACCGACGGCTGCGGCCCGGTGGTCCGGATCAGCCATCGGACCGCGCCCGCGGGCGCGCCCGCGTCGGTCGCCCGCGGCACCCCGTCGGGCGCCCGCGGTGGCGACGCGTGGGTGCCGTGTCCCGAGGCGCCGCAGCCAGCGAGAATGCCTGCCCCGAGCAGGCATGCAACCGCTCGCCTCACCTTCAACGGCGCGAAGCCTTCCGGCTCATCGCCCGGCCACGACGCATCCGCGCCGGTCGCGGTCAGCCGGGAACGGCAGGTCTGCGACGAGCGCGGTCTGGACGTAGCGGTACGGACCGGTGCCGTTGGCGAGCGCCGTGCCGACCGCGCGGAGCCTCGCGCGCGGACCATCGGGAACCGCCCACGGCGCGAGCGCGAGGAACTGCGGCTTGGGGCCCGCGTACTCGCGCAGCGCGGGGTCATCGTCGCCGGGCAGGAACGTGCGGTTGCCGATGTACTGGCACCCGGCGCCCCGGCGCCCGCGTTGCAAGATCGCGCTCTGGCCGTCGAACGGCGTGTCTGAGAGGTTGCCGACCATCATCGGGTTGACGGCGTAGGTGAACCGCACCGACGGGTCGCTGACCGCGCGCCATGCCGAGCCCATCCACGACAGCGGCTGCCAGTGCTCTGACGCGTCGCTGCCGTCCGGCCCGGTCCACTGGCCGTCGTTGGCGTCGACCTGGATCAAGACGTTGGCGCCCAGCCGGTCGAGACAGCGCATGTAGGTGAGGGTGACGTCGTCACACTCGTGGCCGCGACGCGCGCTCCCGTACGCGAACGCCGGGAGGCTGGTCGCGAACCCGAGGCGGGCGCCGGTGCCGGGGATCGACACCGGACGGATGTTGGCGATCGCCGCCGCACCGCGGGCCGGGCCCGCGGCCACCCCCAGCGCCTGCTCGAACGAGGTCAGCGGCACCTTGCGATTGTCGGCGAGGAGCTTGCCGCGCGGGCTCCACAGGAACGTCTGGTTGTAGGCCTGCCCGGCGGTCGGCTGATACCTGCCTCCCGTGAGGCGGAACGGAGCCTGGGTGTTCGAGGCGATCACGTACACCCCGTATCGCCGCGCGGCCCCGGCCATCGTGGCCATGAACACGCGGGCGAACGTGCCGGTTGCGGCGACGAAGGACTTGCCGAGCTGGTCGCGCAGCCCCGGGAATCGCCGGTAGAGCCCCGACAGCACGCTCGCGTAGCCGGAGTCGAGCGCGCTCAGCGTCGCGAGCGTCGCGCACGGAAAGGGCTTCCCTTTGCAGGAGGGCACGCCGTCGCGCAGCAGCCGTCGCGCACCGGCGGCCCGCGGTCCGATCGCGAGCGTCTCGAGCCCGAGGTCCTCGTCGAAGGCGACAAGGTTCGGGCGGCCCCGGGCGAGCGACGGCTTGACCTCGACGCGCATCACGCAGTCGATCGCGTCTGAGAAGTTCGCCGGCGTCAGCATCGCGGCCGGGTCCTGGCGGAACTGGATCGCGAACACGCGCAGCGCGTGTGGCCTCGGGTCGGCGGCGATCGCCGGTCGGCCGAGACGGGGGCAGCCGCCGCGGCCGGCCGCCGCCGCGGTCCCGCAAGCTCCCAAGACGGTCACGATCGCCCCGAGCAACGCCACTGTCGTGCGCGCTCTCATCTCCTGGAGCGTACCCACGGCTTGATAGCGTCGCACCGGTCCCGCCGGGGGCAAGCCGAACCGAGGGGAGAGCGACAGCCGTGCAGGATCAGGAAACGCCCGACGTCCTCGGTGAGGCGCTCCGCGCTGCGGGCCACCTCCGGCAGTTCGCGTCCGGCCAGGCGCTGTTCGTCGAGGGCGACAGCGCCGAGCGAGTGTTCGTGATCGAGTCGGGCTGGGTGCTGTTGAGCTGCGCGGCTCCCGACGGCCGCGAGGTCGTGCTCGGTCTGCGCGGACCCGGCGACGTGATCGGCGACATGTCGATCCTCGACGGCGAGCCGCGGTCGGCCACCGCGCTCGCACTCGACCCGCTCGGCGCGATCGTCGCGCCGGCCTCGGCGCTCACCGCGGCGCTGGCAGACGCCGGGGTCGCGCGGGCGATGATCAGGGTTCTCGCCGCGAGGCTCCGCGACGCCGACCGCAAGCGGGTCGAGTTCTCGGCGCTCGACACGCTCGGCCGCGTCGCCTGGCGGCTGCTCGAGCTGAGCGAGCGGTTCGGCACCAGCACCGACGACGGGATCGTCGTCGAGCTCCCGCTGTCCCAGGAGCAGCTCGCGAGCTGGTGCGGCTCCTCGCGCGAGGCGACGGTCAAGGCGCTCGCCTCCTTGCGCGGGCTCGGGACGATCACGACCGGCCGTCGCCGGGTCGTAATCAGCAGCCCCGAGGCGCTCGCGCGCCACGCCGGCGGGCTCGCCGGGGTGTGAGTCAAAAGACCCAGTAGTCGCGCGTCGCGATGCGTGGTCGGCCGGCGCTCCCGCTGGGACAGTGACCGAGACAGCCCGACCGTCCGCGAACGGAAGGGGAGCGGCCTCGGGGCCGGCACCAAAGGAGCCGAGATGCACTCGCAGCTCAACGCACAGCTGATCCAGGCAATCCAGCAGGACCTCGCCGTCGAACGATCGATCGCCGAGCACCGGCGAGCGCTGCGGGAGGATCGGGGGCCGGGGGCGCGGTGGCGCCGGTGGCAGCTGAGGAGGCTGGTGGTCGCGGTGGTGCCGTCGCTGGGGTCGGTCGCCGGCACCACCGACGCCGCGGTCGGGCGCGCCGGGGCGCGGAGACTCTTCGAGCACCGCTGATCGGGTTGCCCGGAGGAGCGGCTCGCCGTCCTTGACACCGGGGACGGCGGGCCGCGTGGCTTGGGGAGTCCCATCCGCGGGTAACGTTGGACGAGGTGGTGAGGTGCGAATGGACCTGCCCCGCTCTGAATCGGACCCGTCCCGGCCGCGGCCACGCGACGGCAGAAGCGTCGCCGAGGCGGCGATCTTCGACGCGACCGAAAAGCTGCTCGCGGAGTACTCGCTCCGGGACCTGAGCGTCGCTCAGATCATCGCCGAGGCGGGCCTGTCGCGCGCGACGTTCTATTTCTATTTCGGTTCGAAGTTCTCGGTTGCCGCGAGCCTGCTCGGCCGGATCACCGACGAGACGTTCGAGCTCGTCCAGCCGTACGTCAGCGGCGACCGCACCGCACCGCCCGATGAACTGCTCGCCCGCAGCCTGAAGGCGGCGGTCGACATATGGGAGCGCCACCGTCCGACGCTGCGCGCGACGATGGAGCACTGGTCGACGAACGAGGAGATCGGCCGCCAGTGGATCGCCGGCGTCGAACTGTTCACGACCGCGGCCGCCGAGCAGATCGAGCGCCACCGCAAGGCCGGGCTCGCCCCCGGGGGCCCCGACGCGCGCAGGCTTGCCGCCGCGCTCGTGTGGGGAACCCAGCACTGCCTGTACGCCGCCGGCCTCGGCGTCGACGGCGATCTGCCCGACGAGCAGGACGCGTTCGAGCCGCTGATGACGGTGTGGACGCGCGCGATCTACGGCGGTTGAGCGGGCCGGCGGCCGCATGGTACGGTCGCTCGCGAAATGCCTGGCCAGATCGTGCGGTCGGGGGACCGCGTCTTCACCGCTGAGGAACTGGGGGCCCGGGGCGCCCAGGTAGCGGCCGGACTTCGAAGCCTCGGGATCGGGCCCGGGGACGGGATCGCCGTCTACCTGCGCAACGACCTCGCGTTCTTCGAAGCGGCACTGGGCGCCGGCCTCGTCGGCGCCTACCCGGTCGCCGTCAACTGGCACTACACCGAGGAGGAGGCCCGGTACGTGCTTGAGGACTCCGAGGCGAAGGCGGTCGTGATCCACGCCGACCTGCTCGAGCGGATCCGCGGCGCGATCGCGGATGACGTCCCGGTGCTGGTTGTTCGCACGCCGCCCGAGATCCTCGAGGCCTACGGGATTCCTGCTGAGCGCGGTGAGGTTCCCGTCGGCGCGATCGACTGGGACGGCTGGCGCGAGCAGTTCGCGCCGCTCGGCGAGCAACCGTCTGGAACGACCCTGTCGATCATCTACACGTCGGGGACGACCGGGCACCCGAAGGGCGTCAAGCGTCCGCCGTACACGGAGGACGAGCTCCAGCGACTGACGATGGCGCTAGCCGTGATCTTCGGCTTCACGTTCTTTGATGACCCGCAAGAGATGATCACGGCGATCGTCGGACCGATCTACCACTCGGCGCCCAACACGCACGCGATCTTCAGCTTCCGCGTGGGAGCGAGCGTCCATCTGATGCCCCGGTTCGACCCGGAGCAGCTGCTCGCGCTGATCGAGCGTGAGCGGATCACCCACCTGCACATGGTCCCGATCATGTTCGAGCGGCTGCTGAAGCTGGCGCCGGAAGTGCGCGGGCGCTACGACGTCTCGTCGCTTCGGTTCGTGGTGCACGCCGCGGCGCCGTGCTCGCCCCAGACCAAGCGCGCGATGATCGAATGGTGGGGGCCGGTGATCCACGAGTACTATGGATCGACGGAGGTCGGGCCCGTCACGTTCCTCACGGCGGAGGAGTGGCTCGAGCATCCGGGCTCGGTGGGCAAGCCGATGGAGGGCGCAAGCGTGAGGGTGATCGACGATTCCGGACGGACGCTCGCGGTACACGAGCCCGGCGAGGTGGTCGCCGGCGCAACCACCGGCAGCAACGATTTCACCTACCACCGCGACGACGCCAAGCGGCGATCGGCCGACCGAGACGGGCTGTTCGCGCCCGGCGACGTCGGCTATTTCGACGAGCACGGCTACCTGTATCT
The DNA here is from genome assembly GCA_963788565.1 of uncultured Solirubrobacterales bacterium. Taxonomy (GTDB): domain Bacteria; phylum Actinomycetota; class Thermoleophilia; order Solirubrobacterales; family Solirubrobacteraceae; genus Palsa-465. The sequence continues at coordinate 250,571 of CAWBHJ010000014.1, forward strand.
GTGCGACCGCAAGATCGACATGATCATCTCGGGCGGCGTCAACATCTACCCGGCGCAGATCGAAGCCGAGCTGCACAAGCTTCCGGCGGTCGCGGATTGCGCGGTGTTCGGGATCCCCGACGAGGAATTCGGCGAGGCGGTCCACGCGGTCGTCCAGGTGCACCCGGGAGAGGCGGTCACCGAGGACGACGTGAAGGCGTTCCTGCGGGACCGGATCGCCGGCTTCAGCGTCCCAAAGCGAGTCGAGTTCCGCGACGAGCTGCCGCGGGAGGACTCGGGGAAGATCTTCAAGCGCAAGCTGCGCGATCCCTTCTGGGCGGAGGCGGGCAGGTCGATCTGATGGAGCTGGTCCGTCCGCTGTCGGACGAGGACCTCGCGATCCTCGACCTCGAGCAGGGGCCGGTCGTCGGTCACACCTGCAAGGTGTTGCTGCTCGAGCGAGAGATCTCCATCGACGAGCTGCGCGACAGCATCGCGTCGCGGCTCGATCGGGCGCCGGAGCTGTCGATGCGGCTCCAGGAGAAGGACGGGACGCTGTGGTGGGCGCGCGAGGCCGCGCTCGACCTGAGCGAGCACGTGGTCGGCGTCCCGGGGCCGGCACTCGATCGTGACGGACTCCGAACGGCGATCGCCCAGCTGTTCGAGGAGCGGCTGGACCGCGACCGGCCACTGTGGCGACTCGATCTGTTGCCACGGCTCACCGACGGCGGCTGCGCGCTCGTGTGGAGGGTCCACCACGCGCTCGCCGACGGCACCACGGTGATGCGGATCGGACGTTCCGCGCTGTGGAACGAGCCCGAGCCGGGCACCAAGCCCGCGCCGCGCGATCGCCCTCCCGACGGCGATCACTACGAGAACCTGCAGGGGCTGCACATGCTCGCGCGCGAGGCGCCGCATCCCTGGCATCGCTCGCCGTTCGACGGCCGGATCGGATCGATGCGCTCGGTCGCGTTCGCGACCGCCGATCTCGACGGTCTTCACCGAGTGGCGGCAAAGATCTGTGGTGCGACCGTCAACGACGCGGTCCTGACGGCCGTCTCGGGCGGACTGCGGCGGTGGCTCGAGGCGACGCACTGCCCCACCGGCCCGGTCCGAGTGAAGGTGCCGGTCAGCCTGCACGGCGCGAACCACGGGAACGGCACCGAGGAGCTGGGCAACCGAGACTCGTACTTCTGCCTCGACCTGCCGCTCGGGCCGGAGGATCCAGCCGTCCGCCTCGAGACGATCCACCAGGCGACAAAGGCCCGCAAGCGTGATCACGACGCCGAGTGGCTGGACGCCGTGATGCGCGAGCTGGGGAAGACGTCACCGGGACTCCGTCGGTTCGCTGACCACATGCTGTCGAGCCCGCGCTCGTTCGCGCTGAACGTCTCGAACGTGCCGGGGCCGCGGCGTCCAATCGACGTCCTCGGCGTGCCGGTCGACGCGTTGTACTCGATCGCCGAGATCGGTGAGCGTCACGCGCTGCGGATCACGGTCCTGTCGCTGTGCGACACGCTGCGCTTCGGGCTCTGCGCCGACCCCGAGCTGCTGCCCGACGTCGAGCAGCTGGCGGTTGCGATCCAGCAGGAAGCCGCCGAGCTGGCAGCGACCCCGGCCGCGACCTGACGCCGGTCAGGTCCCGGTCTCGATGTGGCCGGGGCGAGCGACCGCGAGCTTGTCGGCGACCATCTCGGTCAGCTCTCTGCGGACCTCGTCGAGGCGGTCGTCGAGGGTGCCCGATCGGATCGCGTCCGCGAGCTCGGCGTCGGTCTCGAAGCCCAGGCGCCCGAGCCGCTGCTGGTGGCGACGCTCGTGCTCGGGGGTGAGTCTCAGCTCGCGCTCGACGATCGCGAGCACGTTGATCGCGACCTTGAGGTGGTAGCGCAGCCGGCCGTCGAGCTCGGGCTCGATCTCATCGGCGAGGAACTCCCGCACCGCTTCGAGCAGCGTCGGGGGATCGGGAAGGTCGTGGGGCCCGCTCATACGTGTTCGAGCACCGCGAGCGCGTCCCATTCCTGCTCGCACGCCCGCCGGCCGATCGACGCGAGCTCGACCGAGCGGGTGTGTCCCTTGAGGTGGCGGGAGGCCTGGACGTGGCACAGCACGCCCCACCACACGGTGCCGGCCGCCTGCCACCAGACGAGCTCCTCGCGCGACACCGACGCGCCGCCCGCCGCGCGGTAAGAGCCGAGCAGCGTCTCGTACTCGCCTACCCCCGCGACGGGGAACGCGCCGCCGAACCGCCACGCCGGCACGCACAGCCAGCCGAGGTCTTCGATCGGGTCGCCGCTGTGGACCAGCTCCCAGTCGAGCACGGCGCTGACGCCGCGCTCGTCGATCAGCAGATTCCCGAGCCTGAAGTCGCCGTGAACCAGGGTGGGTCGTCTGGCCTCGGGCCGAGTCAGCTCGAGTCGGCGCAGGACGAGCTCGAACGCAGGGTGGCGCTCGTCGAGGCCGTCGAGCACCTCGCGCGCCCGCTCGATCGGGTCCGGCCGGTTCAGCTCGGGCAGCGGGTCGAGCGGGATCGAGTGCAGGCGGGCGAGGATCTCCCCGCACTGCTCGGCGAGGTTTGCGAGCGCGTTCTCGTAGCGGGCATCGCGGCGGAGCTTCGGTGGGAGCGCTTCGCCCTCGACCCGCTCGAGCACGATCGCCGGCATCCCCAGCGGGCCGCCGCCGTCGAAGCGCGCGATCACCCGGGCGACCGGGACGCCGGCCTCGCGCGCGGCGGTGAGCACCGCCGCCTCGAGCTCGACGCTCGCCCGCGAGGAGCCACGGGGGAGACGTTGGAGGATGCAGTTCTCGCCGCCGGCAGTCGCGAACGACCAGGTTTCGCGGGACGCGCCGGCCGACAGCCGCTTCAGGTCGGTGACACGGTTCGCCGAGGGCGCCGCTCAGTGCCGCCGCCAGCTCCTCCAATTTTTCAACCGCGGTCGCCGCCGGGCGAGCGGCCGCCGAATCCGAACAGGCTCCGGGCGATGTTGCGGATCTGGATCTCCTCCGATCCCTCGGTGATCCGGTAGCGGCGGTGGTGGCGGTAGATGTGCTCGAACGGAGGCGTGCGCGTGTAGCCGATCCCGCCGTGCACCTGGATGGCCCGGTCGGCGGCCTCGCACACGAGCCGGTTGGCGCGGTAGTTGCACATCGAGATCCGATCCGAGACCGCCTGTCCGCCCTGCTCGTCCATCTGGGCGGCGGTGTCGCTGATCAGCTCTCGCAGCATCGCGCACTCGGTGTGGAGCTCGACCAGCGGCCACTGGATCGCCTGGTTGACCGCGAGCGGCTTGCCGAACACGATCCGCTCGCGCGCGTACTCGACGCTGCGGTCGACGCAGAACTGCGCGGCGCCGAGGCTCGAGGCGGCTTGGCGGATCCGATTCTCGTGCACGAAGATCAGCGCCGCCGCGAGTCCCGTGCCCTCGTCACCGACGATCGCGTCGTCGGGAACGCGGACGTCGGTGAGCGAGACCTCCGAGTGGTCGCTCGGCATGTTGAACGTCCAGTGGTGGTAGAGGACCTCGAAGCCGGGCGCGTCGGTCGGGACCAGAAAGGCGGTGATGCCCCGGGGCGAGCCTGCGTCGCCGCTGGTGCGCGCGAACACGAGGTCGTACTTCGCGACGTGCATCCCGGTGTTGAACCGCTTGGCGCCGTTGATCACCCAGTCCGAGCCGTCCCGGCGCGCGCTCGTCTCCAGCCAGGTCGCGTCCGAGCCGTGGTTCGGCTCGGTCAGCCCGAATGCGCACGCGACCTCGTGGCGGATCAGCGGCTCGATCAACTCCTTCTGTTCCGGTGTGCCGAGCGCATGGAGCACGAGGACGATCGGGAAGTTGCCCACGCACGAGCTCTCGGTCTGCAGGTCGGAGTGCAGTCCGAGTGGCTTGTTCGCGAGGTGCTCGCGGATCGCAGCCATCTCGAGGTTGGTGCCGTCGGAGCCGCCGAGCTCCTGCGGGAGCGCGAACCGGTAGAGCCCGGCGTCGTCCGCGAGACGCATCATCTCGACCAGCAGCTCGTCCCACTCCCGCTTCGGGGCGCCGCCCCGATCGAGGTCGGTGCGCGCGAACTCCCGACGGTAGTCGAAGTACTCCGGGTGTTCCGCCTGGAGCGGAGCGATCTCCCGCTCGATGAAGTCGTCGATCCGCAGAAGAAGATGGTCGAGCCGTTCGCGTTGTGCCGTCATTCGCGGACAGCGAGCCTATAGGCTGGACCGCCGATGCCGCACGGGATCGTCGCCTATGCCGCTTACCTCCCACGCCATCGGCTCGGGCACGATGAGCTCGGCCGGGCGCTCGGAACGCGCGGCGGCGACGGCGGGCGGGTGGTCGCCTCCTACGACGAGGACTCGACGACGATGGCGGTCGAGGCGGCCCGGCGGGTCGTGGCAGGAGACGGAGCGGCGCCCGGGTCGATCTACTTTGCGACGACGACGCCGCCGTACCTCGACAAGACCAACGCCACCGCGATCCACGCGGCGCTCGATCTAGGGCACGACGGGTTCGCCGCCGACGTCGCGGGCTCCCCGCGCTCGGCGATCGCGGCGATGCGGGCCGCGGCGGGGACCGGCGGGCTGGCGGTGTCCGCCGACATACGCACCGGCCTTCCGACCTCCAGCGACGAGCGCGACGGCGCGGATGGCGCGGCCGCGCTCTTGTATGGACCCGAAGCCGCCGTCGAGATCGTCTCGAGAACCGCGATGACCGCGGAGTTCGTGGATCGGTGGCGGCAGCCGGGCGCGATCGCGGGGCGCCAGTGGGAGGAACGGTTCGGCCTCGAGGCGTACAAGCCGCTGGTCCGCGACGCGGTGGCGCGCGCGCTCGCCGACGCGGGCGTCGAGCGGACCGACCACGTCGTCCTCTCATCGCCCCACGCTCGGGTGGCGGCCACGGCTCGTAAGCAGCTCGGTGGGGATCCCGGGCCATCCGGGCTCGGCTACGCCGGCGCGGCCGACCTCGGACTGCGGCTGGCGGCGACGCTCGACCAGGCTCGCCCCGGCGAGACGGTGCTGAGTGTCAGCGCGGCGGACGGGTGCGACGCCGCGGTGCTGCGGGTGACCGACAGGATCGGGGACGCGCGGCGCGGACCGTCGGTCGCCGAGCAGCTCGAGGGCGGGCGCGAGGTCGCCTACGCCACGTACCTGATGTGGCGCGGTCTACTCGAGCGCGAGCCGCCGCGGCGCCCTGACCCCGAGCGGCCTGCCAGCCCACCCGCAGCCCGTGCGGAAGCGTGGAAGTTCGCGTTCGTCGGGTCGCGGTGCCGGGCGTGCGGGCACGTGCACGTGCCGCCGCGGCGAGTGTGCGTCGGCTGCGGGGCCGTCGATCAGATGGAGCGTGCGCCGCTGGCGGACAAGGAGGGGACCGTCGCCACCTACACGGTCGACCGACTCGCCTTCTCGCCGTCGCCGCCGATGATCGACGCGGTCGTTGACTTCGACGGCGGCGGTCGCTACACGCTCGAGGTGACTGACGCCGCGCCCGACGAGGTCGACATCGGGACGCGGCTCGAATTGACTTTTCGCCGGCTCTACACGGCGGGCGGAATTCACAACTACTTCTGGAAGGTAAGGCCGAGCTGATGGGCTCTCATGGGATCAAGGACAAGGTTGCGATCGTCGGGATGGGCTGCACGCGCTTCGGGGAACGGTGGGAATCCTCGGCGGACGACATGCTGGTCGACGCCACCGAGGAGTGCTTCGCCTCGACCCCGCAGATCCGCAAGGACGACGTCGACGCGTACTGGCTAGGCACGCTCAGCTCGGGCCAGTCGGGGCTGACGCTCAGCCAGCCGCTCGGGATCGACTACAAGCCGGTGACTCGGGTCGAGAACTTCTGCGCGACCGGCTCCGAGGCGTTTCGCAACGCCTGCTACGCGGTCGCCTCGGGCGCGTACGACGTGGTCATGGCGGTGGGGGTGGAGAAGCTGAAGGACTCGGGGTATTCGGGGCTTGTTTCCGGGCGTGGCCGCGATGGGGATGGGACCGATCCGTCGGCGACCCAGACCGCCCCGGCCTCGTTCTCGCTGCTCGACCCCGCGTACTGCAACAAGTACGGGGTCGACCAGCAGGACATGCGCGACGCGATGACGCACGTCGCGTGGAAGAACCACGCGAACGGGGCACTGAACCCGCGGGCCCAGTTCCAGTCCGAGGTGCCGAAGGAGAAGATCGCGGCGGCGGCCGGCAAGGTCGCGGGCCGGCTCGGGGTGTTCGACTGCTCGGGCGTGTCCGATGGGTCCGCGTGCGCGCTGATCGTCCGCGCCGAGGACGCACACCAGTACACCGACCGGCCGATCTACGTGAAGGCGCTGTCGATGGTCGCGGGCCCCGCCTCCGGGCCGATCGACCCTTCCTACGACTACACGACCTTCCACGAGGTGACCCGCTGCGCGCAGGACGCCTACCAGCAGGCCGACGTCACGCGGCCGCGCGAGCAGATCTCGATGGCCGAGGTGCACGACTGCTTCACCCCGACCGAGCTGGTGCTGATGGAGGACCTGGGATTCTCTGAGCGCGGCTCGGCGTGGCGCGACGAGCTCGAGGGGACGTTCCAGCTCGACGGCGCGCTGCCGGTCAATCCGGACGGCGGCTTGAAGTCGTTCGGCCACCCGATCGGCGCGAGCGGGCTGCGGATGCTGTTCGAGTGCTGGCTCCAGTTCCGGGGCGAGGCCGGCGACCGGCAGCTTTCCGATCCTTCGCTTGCGATGACGCACAACTTGGGCGGGCGGCCCGGCGGGTGCGTGTCGTTCATCTCGATCGTGGGGGCGGAGGCGGGGTAGGGGTTTTTCGGGGCGTGCTCTGAAGGGCTCGAGGGCGTTTTCGTTGCGAACTTCGGGGCGCGTGCCCGGGTTCGCAACGGGAGCGCCCGCAGCGGGCGTTCTTGTTGCGCGGAAGGGCGGGCGCTCGCAGAGTGCAACGAAACGGACCGGCGAACGCGACAAACCGCGCGGCCGCGCCCGCCCGCGCGGAACCCCTAACCCCTCGCCCGACCCCCGAGCGTCCGTAGGTCCATCGTCACGAACTTCCCCGCGAACGGCCACATGTAGGCCGACCGCTCGAACCCGCGGCGGTCGACCAGGTACACCGCCTCTGTGTGGGCGATGTCGCCGTTGATCGGATGTGGCGAGACGAACACGTGGTACGCCTTCCAGACCGGCGCGAGCTGCGCGCGGGTTCCCATCAGCCAGTGCCACGGCGCGGCGCCGGTCAGGCCCCAGGCGCGCGCGGCTCGCGCGGCGCTCCCGGAAGTATCGGCGGGGTTGACGCTCACGGCGACGAGCACCGGCCGCTGCGTCGAAGGCAATGCCTGCTCGGCGGCAGCCAGCGCGCGGCCCTCGAGCGGGCACTCCTGCTTGCAGTGGGAGTCGAAGAAGACCACCGCGACGCTCCGGCCGTGCAGCGCCGCCAGCGAGAACGGGCGCCCGGTCTGGTCCCGGAGGCTGTTGATTGCCGGTGCCGGTTCGGCGCCCGCGGCCCAGGCGGCCTCCCCGTGCATCCCGAACCGCGTGCTCACCACCGCCGGGGCGGGAGAGCTACCGGCGGTGAGCAGGTGCACCCCGATCCCCACGCCGAGGCCCACGAGAACCGCAGCGAGCAGACCGACCGCGATCCAAGCGCGGCTCACGGGGCCGGATCTCCGGCCACGCTGGGTCCGCGCGCCTGCCTCCATCAGCCCCCGCTAGACACGGAGCCCGCGTCGACCGGGGGGTCGAGCATCGGGTCGACTCCGCTGTGCGTCAGCTCGGGCTCCGTCGTCTCGGGGACCTCGCGGAAGAACTTCACGTACCAGATCGTGAGCGCGATCAGCAGGAGGATGGGGAGCAGCAGCGAGAGGAGAGCGCCGGCGGTGAAGCTTGCGATGGGTAGCGGTGGCAAGAATCGCTCCTTTAGGTCGTGAGGGCGGCCGACGCCGAGCCGTCGGTGCGGTCCGGCTCCAACCACCGGTAGAAGCCGATCATGAAGGTGATTGTGAACGCCAGCGAGCCGGGCACCCACATCACGCCCGCGGCGATCTGCTGATCGGTCAGCGCGCTGATTGCACCGGGCCGGCTTGGGAGCGCCGCATAGTAGGTGTAGATCGGGTGCGGCACGACCACCAGCGCGATCGCGAGCGCCCAGCCGACGACCATCGCGCTGACCGTGTATCCGATCCGCACCGGCCAGATCAGCTTCGGGCGCAGCGGGCCGGGGTCGATCACCCTCGCCCAGAACAACAGGCCGAAGAAGAAGAACATCGTGTGCTCGACCACGTGCACGACGCCCGAGGTGAGCGTCGCGTCATACGCGGCGGGGATGTGCCAGGCGACGATCGTCCCGCAGAAGAGGATCCACGCGGGCAGCGGCCGCGCCAGCGCTCGCAGGGGCGACGTCCACCACGCACGCGCGAGCGTGCGCCCGATGTCAGTCCGGAGCTCGAGCGGCAGCGCTCGCCACATCCGCGGCCACGGACGTCCGAGCAGAATCAGCGGCGGGGCGACGGTCAGCAGCAGCACGTGCTGGAGCATGTGGACCCAGAAGAGCTGATCGGCGTAGGCGTCGATCGGCGAGTCCAGCGCGATCACGATCGTGAGCAGACCGGCGAAGAATGAGGCGGCGACCAGCGGCCGTGGCCAGCGGCTGCGGCGACTGCCGAGCACGTACAGCAGCCCGGCTATCACCACGTAGATCAGCGACGGATCGAGGGACCAGTTGGTCCAGTTCATGACCGCTCAGGAGGCGTAGTAGAGGACGATCCAGGCGATGAATCCGATCACCGCGAAGTACGCCCAGTAGAACGAGGATGACTCGATCCCCGCGCGCAGCAACTGGGCCTCGTCGGTCGGAACCTCGGTCGGGCGGGTGTGACCCTCGCGGCGAATCCGCCACAGGCTGGCAACCTGGATCCAGACCCAGTAGATGCCGATCAGCGCCACGATCGCGTAGGTCGCGGTCCAGCCGAAGAACACGGACGCGTAGCCGCCGCTCGCGGCGCCGAAGTCGAGCTGCGTGTACTCGAAGAACTGCAGCCCGACGGCGACCAGCGTGAACACGACCGCGATCAAGCCGCCGATCAGCTCGTCGACCTCGTTGCGCTTGGCGGCCAGCCGGTAGATCACGGCGCCGATCACGAACAGCGCCATGATCGAGATGCCAAGCCCCTTCGCGGGTTGCACGGCCCCGATCTTCCACGCGTGGTTGACGTCGAGCGCCTGCAGGTAGAAGAACGCGAACACGAACGCGGCGAAGAAGAACGAGATCGCGCCGCACAGGAGCCTGCCGCCGACCCAGATCGCGCGGGGCTGCCACTCGGGAGGCTCGTTCTCGACGTCGTGGGAGGCGGGTGCGGAGGCGGAGGCTTCCATGGCTCAGGTGCTCCCTCCGGCGGGGACGGCCGACGGCACGCCGGACGGCTTCTCCTCCGTCCCGTAGGGGTACGGGTCCTCGTCGAACACCGGGACCGTGTTGAAGTCGTGCACGGGTACTGGTGTGGGCAGCTGCCACTCGGTCGACTTCGAGTGCCACGGATTGGGCTCGGCCGGCTCGCGCTTGATCGCGAGCGACCAGACGACGTTGAAGATGAACACCAGCATCGAGATCCCCAGCACGTACGCCGACACCGACACCCAGTCGTTCAGTCCCTGGAAGCCGGCCGAGTAGGTCACGACCCGTCGCGGCATCCCCAGGAAGCCGAGCCCGAACAGCGGCGCGAACGTTGAGTTGAAGGCGATGAACATCACCCAGAAGTGGACCTTGCCCAGCTTCTCGTTGAGCTTGTACCCATACATCTTCGGGACCCAGTAGTAGATCGCCGCGAAGAACGCGAATATCAGCCCGCCCATGATCGTGTAGTGGAAGTGGGCCATCACGAAGAAGCTGCCGTGGGTGGTCACGTCGCTCGGGACGTCGGAGTTGAACACGCCGGAGATCCCGCCCCAGAGGAAGTTGAAGATCCACGCGAGGCAGAACAACATCGGCACCGTGAAACGTATTCGTCCCCGCCAGAGCGTCCCCATCGCGCACAGGAAGATGAAGCCGGTCGGCAGCGAGATCAGCTCGGTCGAGAGCATGTAGAACGGCCGCAGGTCGGCGTTGATGCCCGACACGAATAAGTGGTGCTGCCAGACGAAGAAGCTCAAGAAGGCGATGCCGAGCATCCCGGCCACCGCCAGTCGGTAGCCCCACAAGGGCTTGCGCGAGAACACCGGCAGCAGCTCGAGCACGATCGCCATGCCGGGCAGCGCGAGCACGTACACCTCCGGGTGCCCGAACACCCAGAACAGGTTCTGGAACAGGTACGCGCTGCCGCCGGCGCCGGCGATGTAGAAGGCCGTCTGCACGGTGCGGTCCATCGCGCCCATCAGCAGCGCGGCGATCAGCATCGGCGCGGCGAGCAGCATCAGCGTCGCCGTGGCGAACGTCCCCCAGACGAAGATCGGAAGCCGAGACCACGTCATCCCCGGCGCCCGCATCGTGATGATCGTCGCGATCAGGTTGAACCCGAACAGCATCATCGACAGTCCCACCAGCGCGAAGAAGCCGATGTAGGCGTCGTACCCGGCGGTGTTCTGGTCGCCGAGCGGCTGGTAACCGGTCCAGCCGGTCTGGAAGCCGCCGAAGAAGATCGTCGTGATCAGGATCACCGCGCCGGCCATCAGCAGCCAGAACGTGAACGACTCGATCCGCGGGAACGCCATCCGGCGTGAGCCGATCATGATCGGGACCAGCCAGTTTGCGAACGGCCCCAGGATCCCCGAGGTCATGATCCCCATCATCAAAGCGCCGTGCATGCCGACCAGCGTCAGGTACTGATTGGCGCCGAACACGTGGACGTTGGGCTGAAGCAGCTCGGTGCGGATCAGCATCGCGTTCAGCCCGCCGACGAAGAAGAAAAGGCCGATCCCGATCATGTACTGCTTGGCGACGACCTTGTGGTCGGTCGAGAGCGTGAAGTAGCGGTACAGCCCGAGCGACGGGGACTCACGCTCCGCCAACGACGGCGGGTGACCGATCAGCCGCTTGAGCGGATAATTTGCGAACCCGAGCCCGATCAGGAAGCCGACCACGCCGAGCAGGTAGCCGAGGAAGATCGCGATGTCGTTCTGGCCGGCCGTCTCCGAGTAGTACGTGAGGTTCGCGCCGGTGATCCGGCCGCCGATGAAGTGGCCGAGATACCAGCCGCCGATCCCGAGCACGATCCCGGTCAGCAGGTTGAACCCGAGCAGCTGCCGCCAGCCCGAGCGAGGGGCCGTCGTCGCCGGAACCGCAATCGCGCTCATCCGCCTCTCCTCACCGGTTGCGGGAAGTACGTCTTCGAGTACGGCCCAGCGTTCTTGGTCCCCGGAGCGAACTGCTGCTGCTGCTGGGCGATCCAGGACGCGAACTGCGCCCTCGGAACCACCTGACCGGTCTTGAACATGTAGCCGTGCCAGACCCCGCATAGCTCGGCGCAGCGCACGTGGAAAGTCAGCGGGCCGCGAGTCATCACGTAGGCGACGTTGTTCTCACCGGGGTTGGCGTCGGCCTTGACGCCTAGCTCGTACGCCCAGAACGAGTGGATCACATCGAGCGAGGTCACGTTGAACACGACCGGCGTGTTCGCCGGCAGTTCGATCGCCTGGGTCTCGACGCCGCCGTACGCCGGGAACCGGTACGTGAACTGCCACTGCTGTGCGACCACCTGCACCTGGAGCGCCTTGCTGCTCTTGAACGCGGCGGGCGTCGCGATCGGGTTCGGGCCCTGGCCGCCGCCCGAGCCGTCGGCTAGCAGCCGGACGGTTCCGTAGCCCGCGAGGAACAGAACCAGCACCGTGGTCACGGTCAGCCACCAGAACTGGACGCTTGAGTTGCCGCGGATCGGCGGGCCGTCGACGACGACGTCCGGGTTGCGCTCGCGGAAGGCCCATAACACGTAGCCGAAGTAGACGAGCACCGCGAGCGCCACGGGAGTCGCCAGTGCGAGCAGGACGGTGTTGTCGACCACCTGCCCGTGCGCCTGAGCGGATCCGTTCCCCGGGGGCAGGCCGGGACCGATCACGAACACGACGATCGCCGTCATGATCACCGAGGCGAGCAGCCACAGCAGCACCACGTTGCGGAAGTGGTGGTCGTTTTCGGTGTTCACCGCGCCACCCGCCCGCTCATACGACCTTGATGAAGCCGTCCATGTAGCCGACGGTCTGCATCGGCCCGCCAAAGCCCTGGATGTAGCCCGCCGCACAGGGCACAAAGCACTGCCAGCGATACAGGCCCTTCCCGGGGGTGCGGAACGTGAACTGGATCGTGAAGTGGTCGTTGCTCAAAGGGCACGGCGCGTTCGCGCACGGGTTCTTGGCGTCGTCGGCGACTCCCTCGAGCGGTACCGACAGGCCGATCGCCGGGATCGCGAACACGTGCGAAGCGGTGTCGGGGTCGATCGCCTGCGTGGGCTTGCCGTTGAGCAGGAAGTTGCCGCCGACCGTGCCACTCGCCTGCGAGAGGAAGCCGTTGCGCAGCCCGGACTGGCCGTCGAACTGGTAGATCGTCACGTGCACCAACGTGTTCGCCGGCAGCGTGTACGTGGTGTCGTGGCGCCAGTTGGTGCTGCCGGGGTCGACCGCGTAGTAGGAGACCCAGGTTGGATGCGGATCGGTTCCCTTCGCTGCAGGTACCGTGGCGAGGTACAGGCTCGCGCCGGACGAGGTCTCCGTCGCGGCCACCGACCCGGGAACGTTGATCAGGTACAGCCCGATGTAGAGGCCGACGGCCACAAGGATGACTGCCGTCACGATCACGGCAACCACACCGCGCTTCGCCGTGCCGCTCATCCGCTCGCCCCCCACAGGGCGCACAGAACGGGCGTCACGGACTCAGACCCCGAGTCGGTTTTCATGCTCGTCCCCGGTCTTATATATCTCTTACGGAGACGGGTCAAGTACGCCTGGTCAGGAGTACGACCTTCGGCGGTGGTGCTCTGTTTGCGGTCCGGAGGGTGTCGACCGCTCAGAAGGTGCGCGCGATCGCCTGCACGACGGAGGCCGAGTCGGACACGTTCTCGCCGAACGCCTGCGTGCACCCCGCGTTGATGGCATTGATCACGCTCGCCGGAGGCTGCCCCCACCGTGGCGAGACGTCGCCATGCTCCCTTACGTAAAGGCGCGCGTAGGTGGTCTGCTGGTCAACGTTGGCCGATCCCCATTGACTGCACGTCGTCGAGTCGGTGACGGCACCGCCCTTCGCGCCGAGCGCCGGAACCACGACCATCGCCACGAGCACCGCAAGAACCGCGGCGACCGCCAGCGCGGTCGGCTTGTGGCCTGCGATAAGGCCTCGAATCGTCCACGGGGGCTCGAACTTGTCCGCTTCGGGCCCCGGCCAGCTGCTGCTCACAAGACGGCTGTATAGCCCGCGACAACGCCCTCCGTCAAGCGTCGGCGGAGGGCGTTGCGCGGGGGTGGGGTGGGGCTATGGGGGAAGAACTACGCGGCCGGCGAGGACTGCGGGTGGCGCGCGTAGCGGCCACGGGCTGAGCCGGTGCGGGCGCGTCCGCCTGCAGACCAGATCCGACGCCGTAGGGCCGGACCCGAGGCCACGACCCCGTGGTCACGCTGCTGGGTCAAGACCGCGTACAGGTGGCTGCCGACGATCCCGAGGACCACGAACGCGGCGAGCACGATGTTGAGGACGATCATCACAGTGGGCATTTCTCGCTCCTTTCTGGCTGGTTCGGAACGACGTCGATGCTCCGCCCGGCACGTCGCAGACCCGTCAGGAACTCGTATGAGATTCCTATGAGGGCTCCGGGCATGGCCATCGGCCTACCCGGTCGGCCCGTGATGCGGATGAGACTTTCTTCAGGAACCGCTGGCCGAGCGCACGGAGCGCCGGCGCCACAGCGGCACCACAAACCAGATCATCACGAACGCGAACACCGCGAACGAGGCCGTCGCGATCGCCATCGCCGTGCCGAACAGGAAACCGGTCACGAGCGTGATCGCGCACGTCATGGCGGCCGCCAGCACGATCAGGCCGGCGATCGTCAGCCGATTCCCGATGCTGACGACGTAGCCCTTGTCGCCGTGGCGGAACTCGAGGCGGTGGATGACGGTCGGGGCGATCAGCAGGATCGACGCGAGCAGCGTGCATAACAGCGCGGCGAAGTACAGCCCGCGCTCGACGTCGGTCGTTCTCCCGAACCTCTGATTGAAAGGAGCGACAAGCAGAAATGCGAACAGCACCTGGACGCCCGGGAGCGCCACTCGGAGCTCGCCCATCAGCTCGATCAGGTTGCGGTCGAGCCGCTCGAGCTCAGATTCCTCCCGGCCGTCTTGCATCCGCCTGTTCTAACAGCCGAAGCGGGGGCTCGCGGTCTTCAAGAACTCTTCGGCACAGGTTCGACATCTGTCGAACCAATGCTAAAATTCGATATGTATCGAACCAAGACTATGAACCGGAGAACATTGACTAACGCAGAGAACGGTCGCGACGGCACCACCAGGGTGCGCGGCGACCACGACAAGAACACGGCCAAGAAGCCTCATGCGCGGCGTGCCCGCGCGGGCGACCGCGGCCGCGCCACGGACACCAACGCCCGACAGGCACGGCGGCGTAGCGTCCATGCCAAGGAGCTGACCGAGGCGGAAACTCCCCGTGAGACCGGCTCGGCCGTCCCCGACTCGCTGGCGCTGTTCTTCCGCAGGGCTCGCGTCTATCCGCTGCTGACCGCGGCGGAGGAGGTCGAGCTCGCGAAGCGGATTGAGAAGGGCGACCTCGAGGCCAAGGAGCGGATGATCAACTCCAACCTGAGGCTGGTCGTCTCACAGGCGCGGCGCTATCAGGGCCACGGCCTGGAGATGGGCGACCTCGTCCAGGAGGGAATGCTCGGGCTGATCCGCGCGGTCGAGAAGTTCGACTGGCGGCGCGGATTCAAGTTCTCGACCTACGGGACGCTGTGGATCCGCCAGGCGATCCAGCGCGGGCTGCAGAACCACGGTAGAACGATCCGGCTTCCCGTCCACGTCGCGCAGCGCCAGGTCAAGGTGCGCAAGCTCGAGAGCGAGCTGAACACCAGGCTCGGGCGCGAGCCGACCGACGAGGAGATCGCGGAGCTGGCTGAGCTGGAGCTCGACGAGGTGATCGAGCTACGGGAGCTCAACCGGGCCCTGACCAGCCTCGACCAGCCCGTCGGCGACGACGGCGAGACCGCGCTCGGCGACCTGCTCGCGAGCGAGCGGCCGGAGCCGCTCCAGGAAGTGGCGGACGCCGATCGCGACCGCCGCGTCAACGAGCTCGTCCAGGGGCTGCCCGAGGACGAGCGCAACGTGGTGGCGCTCCGCTTCGGCCTCACCGGCGACGAGCCGCGGACGCTGAGGCAGACCGGGATGGAGCTCGGGATCACCACCGAGCAGGCGCGCAAGCTCGAGGAGCAGGGCCTTCGCCGGCTCGCCGGCAGCTCTGAGCTCGAGGCGCTCCGCACGGCGGCGTAACTCCGCGCCAAAGCACTCAGGCAATAAGCTCGCGCGCTCCCACCAAGGAGCGCGCGAGCGATGGCCGACGAGTCCTACGAGACGATCCTGTACGCCGGCGGCGGGCCGGTCGCGACGATCACGCTCAACCGCCCCGAGCGGCTGAACACGATCGTCCCGCCGCTGCCCGACGAGCTGCAGAGCGCCGTCGTGGCGGCGACCCGGGACACGAGGGTCAAGGTGATCGTGCTCCGCGGCGCCGGGCGGGCGTTCTGCGCCGGCTACGACTTCGAGGGCGGCTTTCACCACTGGGACGAGGCGATCACCACCGACGGCGCCTGGGACCCTGGCAAGGACTTCGTGATGGCGACGGCAGCGGAGCTTTCGCCCACGCAGAAGCTGTTCAGCATCTGGCGCTGCCCGAAGCCGGTGATCGCGCAGGTCCACGGCTGGTGCGTCGGCGGTGGCAGTGACTTCGCGCTGGGCGCGGACCTCGTGATCGCGAGCGAGGACGCCGTGATCGGCACCCCGTACAGCCGGATGTGGGGCTGCTACCTGTCGGCGATGTGGATCTACCGGCTTGGGCTCGCGCGCGCCAAGTACCACGCGCTGACGGGCCGCCCTCTGACCGGCCGCGCGGCCGCCGAGATCGAGCTGATCAACGAAGCGGTGCCGTTCGAGCGGCTCGAGCGCCGGGTCGCCGAGCTCGCGGACGAACTCGCGCGGATCCCAGCGTCGCAGCTCGCGGCGATGAAGCTCGTCGTCAACCAGGCGTACGAGAACATGGGGCTCCACTCCAGCCAGGTCCTCGGCCCGATCCTCGACGGGCTGATGCGCAACACGCCCGACGCGCTCGAGTTCATCGAGCTCGCCCAGCGCGACGGGGTGCGCGCGGCGATCGAGCAGCGCGACGGCGCGACCGGCGACTACAGCCAGGCGCCGCGTGAGCTCAGGCCGGATCCTCGGAACGTGATTGAGCCGTAGTGTGCCGTCCGGTGTCGCCGGACGGTGCACCAGTGCTCCCGCGCCGGTCCCAGAGCGCCTGGGTCTCGCCGAAGCTGAGCATCCGCCACCGCTCGTTGTGCGGCTCCCACACGTAGACGATCACGTCGACGATGCTGCGAATGCCATCGAGCAGCTCGACCGCCGCGCGCGCGTCGAGCTCGTCGCCCAGCACCGCTCGGGTCATCACGTCGGTCACCTTGAAGCGGTAGGGCTCGCGCGGGGCCGGCGCCTCGGGCTCGCGCGGCGCGGGCTTGCGGAAGCCGAACCCCGGCACCGGATCCGAGCGCTTCAGCGTCCGCTCGAGCGGGACCACGTTCGCGCCGGTGCCCTTCGTCTGCGTCTCCAGGACCCAGACGTTCTGCTCCTCGTCCTTCTCCTTTTCGGCCACGTATCCGAGGTTAGCCACGTAGGCTCTCGGCTCCATGGCCGTACCCGCCGGCTTCGAGCCGATCAACGCCAGCTCGTTCTCTGAACGGATCGGGCCGCTCTACATCAAGCACGAGGACGTGCCGGTGCTCGGGCTCGAGGTCGAGGGCCACCACCTCAACCGGGCCGGGCGTGTCCACGGTGGGCTGCTCGCGACGCTCGCCGACGTCGCGGTCAGCCGCGCCGCGTGGGATCAGGTGCCGGAGGGCTCGACGATCGCAACGGCCGACCTGCACATCTCGTATCTCGGCAACGTCAATGCCGGCGCTTGGGTCGAAGCTTGGCCGAAGATCGACCGGGTCGGGCGCGCCGTCGTCCACACGAGCTGTCTGGTCGAGTCCGACGGCGAGCCGCTGGCGAAGGTGCTGGCGACGATCGCCGTGCGCCTGCCGGAGATCAGGCGCTGACGGCCTGTTTCGCCGGAAGCTCGACTTTGATCGGCTCGGCGAGCGGCTCGCAGATCTGGGCGGCGGCCACCTGGTCCTTGCCGCGCAGCAGGTCCCGCAGCTGGACGAACGCCAGCGTGCCGAGCACCGCGGGGATCCACAGCTGGAACACCCGGTAGGCGAGCACCGCCGCAGCGGTGGCGGAGACCGGCACGTTGAAGACGGCGAAGCTGCCGACGAGGCCGAGCTCGATCCCGCCGATTCCGCCCGGCAGCGGAATCAGACCGCCGAGCTGGCCGATCAGGTAGGCGACGACGAGCACACCGAGCGGCGGCGTGTAGTGGAACGCCTCGAAGCTTGCGCCAAGCGCGACGATGTCGAACGCCATGTAGCCGAGCGAGCCGCCGAGTACGCCGATCGGCCTGTCGCGGACCAGCCAGATCGAATCGAGCACGCCGTCTGCGAGGGAGTCGATGCCGGTGCGCGACCACCTTCGCAGCCGCCCGACCGCAGTTGTGGTGTCGCGGTGTGCGGCGAGCCGGTCACGGAGGCGGGGGAGCGCCAGCACTACCGCGATCAAGACGACGGCCGCGATCGCGAAGCCGTAGGTGAAGCCGGGTGCGCTGTTCCCGCCGAGTAGTCCCGTCGCGAACAGGATCGCGAACAGGATCAGCGTGACGAAGTTCGGGAGGCTGGTCAGCGCGAAGAACGCAACCGTCCGCCGGGCGATGTGCTCGGCTTTCATCCCGCCCTTCGACAGCGCCCATGCGCCCAGCGCCAGCCCGCCCGCGCCCCCCGCCGGCAACAGCGAGTTGGCCGCCTGCTCCGCCATCCCGATCCGGTAGCTGAGACGCCACGACATCCGCACGCAGAACACGTACTTGAAGCAGACGACATACGAGAGCGCCGACAGCAGCTCGGCGAAGGCCGCGACCACCAACCACGGGGCGTTTGCGTCCCCGAGCCGGTGCCGGAGGCTGCCGAGGCCGGGCGTCAGCCAGATCGCGACGCCAACGATGACGATCAGCGCCGCGAGCTGCAGCAGCCGCGCCCGGAGGTGGCTCGACGAGAGCTCCTCCGGCATCGTCTCGCTGGTGGCGTCCGGAAGCGGGAGATCGGCCACGTCGGGCACTCCTTGACTCTAATCACCCGCCCACGATCGGACGGCACCACTAGCTTTCAAGACAGCAGATGACCGACTCGGCCGCGACCGTCGCTCCGCTCACCGGGCACACCGCCTGGGCGCGCAATCTTGAGGAGCCGCTGCGCTCGTTCCTGCGGACCGAGACCGGGGGCGCGGCGATGCTGCTCGGCGCGGCGGTGATCGCGCTGATCTGGGCCAACGCCGACCCCGGGTCGTACACGAGCGTGTGGGGCACCGAGCTGTCGATCCGGATCGGCGGATCTGGGATCTCGCAGACGCTGCACCAGTGGGTCAACGACGGCCTGATGACGTTCTTCTTCCTGGTCGTCGCGCTCGAGGCGCGCAGGGAGTTCGACCTGGGCGAGCTTCGCGACCGGCGCCGGCTGCTGCTCCCCGCGGCGGCCGCCGTCGGCGGGATGGCGGTGCCGATCGCGATCTACCTCGCGTTCAACGCCGGCGGCCCCGGCGCGCACGGCTGGGGCACCGCGATGTCGACCGACACCGCCTTTGCGCTGGGGATGCTCGCGCTCGTCGGACGCCGCTTCCCGCAGAGCCTGCGGGCGTTCATCCTCACGGTGGCCGTCGTCGACGACCTCGTCGCGTTCGTCGTGATCGTGGTGGCATACAGCAACTCGATCAGCGTCGGGCCGTTGATCGTGGGGATCGTCGTGCTGGCGGTCGCGCTGGCGGTCCGCCTCCGGCGGGTCCGCAACGGGATCGTGTACTTCGCGCTCGCGCTCGTCGCATGGGTGGCGCTCTACAAGGCGGGGGTCGACCCGGTGATCGTCGGCGTGTTCTTCGGGCTGATCGCGATCGCCTATCCGGCGTCGCGCTCCGACCTCGAGCGCGCGACCGACCTGTTCCGGCTGTTTCGCGAGCAGCCGACCGGGGAGCAGGCGCGCTCGCTACGCCAGGGAGTCCGCACCGCGCTGTCTCCGAACGAGCGCCTCCAGCAGATCTTCCACCCAGTCTCGAGCTACGTGATCGTGCCGCTGTTCGCGCTCGCGAACGCGGGAGTCGTGATCAACGGCGATGTTCTGTCCCGCGCGTTCGGCTCGGCGATCACGCTCGGGATCATCGTCGGCTACGTGGTCGGCAAGCCGATCGGAATCGTCGGCGGGACATGGGTCGTGACCCGCCTCAGCCGCGGTCGCGTGCGGCCCCCGGTCGGATGGGCATCGGTGCTCGGCGGCGGCACGATCGCCGGCATCGGGTTCACGGTGTCGCTGCTGATCGCGTCGTTGGCGTTCCACGGGCTCGAGCTGCAGGAGGCCAAGATCGGGGTGCTCACCGCCGCGGTCGCGGCGTCCCTCTTGACGGCACTTGTGTTCCGGGCCACCTCGCTGCTGCCCCGCCGGGCGCGGCTGCGCGCGCTGATCGGGCAGCCCGAGTCGCTGGTCGACCTCGCGGTGCCCGTCGACGACGAGCGCGATCACATCCGCGGGCCGATGAACGCGCCGGTCACGCTCGTCGAGTACGGCGACTTCGAGTGCCCGTACTGCGGTCGCGCGGAGCCGATCATCCGCGAGCTGCTGGCCGGGTTCGGCGACCTGCGGTACGTGTGGCGCCACCTGCCGCTGAGCGACGTCCACCAGCACGCCCAGCTCGCCGCCGAGGCGAGTGAGGCGGCAGCGGGTCAGGGCAAGTTCTGGGAGATGTACGACACGCTGCTCACACACCAGGACGCGCTCATGGCGCGGGACCTGGTCGGCTACGCGGCGGACCTCGGGCTGGACATCGAGCGGTTCCGGGAGGACCTGCGCAAGCGCAAGGGAGGCGGTCGGATCGCGGACGACGTCGAGTCGGCCGATGCCAGCGAGGTCTCCGGCACCCCGACCTTCTTCATCAACGGCCGCCGCCACTACGGCGCGTACGACGTCGACACGCTGTCGGCGGAGGTCAAGGCTGCGCGGGCCCGCGTTGCGGTTACCGAGCCGCCGCTGGACCTCGGCGACAGCCGCGCATAGGCTGCGCGGGTTCGAGCGTCAACCCCCGAGGAGGACTCAGATGATCGTGATGTTCACTGCCCGGCGGCTGAAGCCGGGCGCCTGGGAGCAGTTCCGCGAGGCGTGGGACCCGGGCGACGAGCCTCCGCCCGGCTTCCAGCGCGCGATTCACGCTCGCAACATCCGTGACGAGGACGAGGTGATCTCGTTCGGGCTGTTCGACATGAGCGAGGACGACTACCGGAAGTGGCGCGAGGAGGCGGACGCCCAGGAGAACAAGCGCGTCGACCGGATCTCCGCGTTCGTCCAGAACGAGTACGTGTCAGGCGTCTACGAGGTCGTCGACGAGCTCGAGCCATGAATCGAGCGCGATCGACCCCCGTTGGTTCCCAACATCGATGGGCGACGGGGTGCGATCGCAGGGTAAAACGTGGGCGCGTCGTTCTTCTCTCTCCTCGACGCGCCAAGTGGACAGGCAGGTGACCCGGCGGAAAGGGCGCCTCGTGGCTGATTCGCCGGTGAGCCTGCCTCTCCCGCGGCGGTCAGGACAAGAGCGAGGCCCGCTTGCGCGGGCCGGGCTCCCGCGTAGTATCGCTCTTGCGATGTCGGAGTCCGGATCCAGCCGCCGCCTGCGGCCCGATCCGTCCGCGAGACGAGACCCGTCAGCAAGGCGGCTGACGCTGGCTCGCGTCGCGCCGGATCTGAGCGCGGCCCTGCCGCCGGACCGCCAACCCTTGATGGAGCAGATCTCGGTCCCGGTCGTCAACGTCGGGGACGGCTCGAGTTCTCTGTCGGAGCTGCTTGAGCGCTTCGGCGCGTTCGCGGCGATCGTCGTCGATGGGCTGGTGCTCCACGATCTCGCGATCGGTGGCGAGCCGGGGTTGCGGATGCTCGGACCGGGCGAGGTGATCGGTGTCCCCGGACAGCGGCCGGCTGTGCTCGAGCGCTCGAACTACCGGGCGACGCCCTCGACCGAGCTCGCGCTGCTGGGCAACGAGTTTCTGAATGCCGCACAGCGCGAGCCCAGGCTGGTCGTGGGGCTCCAGGTCGCGGGTGCCGAGCAGACGGAGCGGCTGGCGGCCCAGCTTGTGATCTGCCAGATGCCGCGCGTCGCCGATCGCGTGCTGACGATGCTGTGGCTGCTGGCGGAGTCCCATGGGAGGGTGACTCCGGCCGGCACGAGGCTGCGGCTGACGCTGACGCACGAGCTGCTCGGTGCGATGGTCGGCGCCCGCCGTCCGACCGTGACGCTGGCCCTCGGCGAGCTGGCGAAGCGGGGCGCGGTGGTCCATCAGGATGGGAGCTGGCTGTTGCTCGAGCCGGCGCCCGTCGCGGAGCCGAACGGCGCGGTCACGCTGGAGAGCCCGCAGCTGGTCGATCAGTCACCCTCGGTGTGGGCCAAGCCAGCGGAGGGCCCCGACCGGGCGACCGGGTCGCTGGCGACGCTGGAGGAGATGATCAGGCGATCGTACGAACGGCACCAGGAGAACCTGCTCCTGGTCCGGGAGCGGATGGTCAAGGTCGCCGAGGCGCGGGCGCGCAGCAGCGAGGTGCTCGCAAAGACGCGCGCCACGCGCGAGCTGCTCAGGGAGAAACTTCCTCCATCATCAGAATGACGCCCGAGAGCCTGCCCTCCCGGTCGTTGCCCGTCGCCAGGGCCCTCACCCGGCACTCGAACCTCTTTCCCCGGCGGTTGACCGCCTCGACCACGAGCTCTCCGTGCCCTTCTCCGCCGTTCAGGGTTTCGCTCAGCAGCGGCTTGAGCTGCTCGACCGGGAGCCCAAAGTCGAGCGCCAACAGGTTGTGATCCTCGACTTCCTCGGCGGTCAGCCCCCACAGCTCGTAGGCCTGGCCGTTCCAGATCTGCACCCGCTGGTGCCGGTCGAGTACCGCGACAGCAACGCCGATCGTCGCGAGAATCGCCTCGAGGAAGGTGTTCGTGTCGTTCAGCTCGAGCGTGCGATGCCGGAGCTCCTCGTTCATCGTCTGGAGCTCTTCGTTGGCGGAGTGGAGCTCTTCATTCATCGTTTCGAGCTCCTCGTTGGTGGACTGGAGCTCCTCGTTGGTCGTTTCGAGCTCCTCGTTGGTGGACTGGAGCTCCTCGTTGGTCGTTTCGAGCTCCTCGACCGTCGATTGCAACTCCTCGGACGCGTTCTCGAGATCGCGCCTCGACGAGTCCAGCTCGTCGTGCAGCCGCTGCACGCCAGTGACGTCCGCGTAGCTGATCACCGTGCCGATCCGCGTGCCGTCGCTGATCAGCGGCGCGATCCGGATGTCGAGCACCCGCTCGCCGCCGTCGCTGCGCCAGCGGATCCCCTTGAGGTCGACCGTTCGCAGTTCGTCGGCGACGGTGTTGAGGTGACCGCGCAGCTCAACCGGGCGATAGGAGACCTCGAGGTCCTGGATCGGCCGTCCGATGTCGCCGACGCCCAGGGCGAACAGCGCCCGCGCGCGGTCATTGGCCATCACCACCGCGCCGGCCGAGTCGAGCACGAGCTGCGCCGCCCCACCGACGTCGAACGCCGCCTGGCGCAGGTCGTCGGCGACGCTCCGCGACGCCCCGCCCGAGGGATCCGGCGCCACCACCCGCTCTCGCTGGCGCGGCGTGGGGCGGAGCACCTTGCGGAACAGCCGGCGCTTGAGGTCGACCGGGGTGAACAGGTCCCCGTGTGTGATCAGCATCTCTGACTTCCCCAGCACCAGGACACCGTCGTCGTTCAGCGCGAAGTGAAATCGCCCGAGGATCTGGGCCTGGGTCTCGACCGTGAAATAGATCAGCGTGTTGCGGCAGACGAGCACGTCGATCCTCGAGATCGGCGCGTCCTGCACGAGGTCGTTGCGGCCGAAGATCACGCACCGGCGCAGGTCCTTGCGGAATACGTAGCGCTGATCGGTGCGCTCGAAGAAGCGGTCGAGCGCATCGCGCGGCACGTCCTCGAGCTGGCGGGGCAGATACGCGCCGTGCCGAGCGGCGTCGAGCGCCTCCTCGTCGATGTCGGTCGCGTAGATCTTCACCCGCTGCTGGAACTGCTCGTCGCCCATCACCCGCACGAGCGCCATCGCCAGCGTGTATGCCTCCTCGCCCGTCGCGCAGCCGGCCGACCAGACTCGCAGAGGGGAGTCCGGCGGACGGGATTCGATCAGTTGCGGGAGCACCTCCGACGCGAGGTGCTCCCACGTCGGCGGATCGCGGAAGAAGCTGGTGACGTTGATCAGGATCGCGTTGAACAGCACCTCGAACTCCTCGGGGTGGAGCTCGAGGTAGTCGGTGTAGTCGTCGTAGGTCTCGACTCCGACCTCAGCCATGCGCTTCCCGACCCGGCGCTCGATGCTCGAGCGCTTGTAGCCGGTGAAGTCGAATCCTCTGGCTTGCTTGACGAAATCGAGGAAGACGTCGAGCGTCGTGTGCGCGGCGCTGGCCATCAGATCCCGCTCCGGCTCGTCGAGGGTGCCGAGCGTGGCGTCGCGGCCGCGGGCAGCTCATCTCCCTTGACGATCGCGGCGATGGTCTCGCCCATCAGCTTCGACGGAACGACCGCGTCGACGCTGACGTTTGCGAGTGCACTCGTCGGCATTCCCGGGTATTGCGCGTCCTCCGGGCTCTGGACGACGGTCGCCCCGCCCGCGGCCTTGATCACCGCGAGCCCGGCCGCGCCGTCGTCCATCGTCCCGGACAGGATCACCCCCACGACCCGCGAGCCTCGCGCCGCCGCCGCCGTCCGGAACAGAATGTTGATCGCTGGGCGGTGGCCGTCCTCACGGGCTCCGGCGGTGAGGTGGACGCGTCCGCCCTCCACCTCGAGGTGATGATCGGGCGGCGACACAACCACCTCGCCGATGTGCAGCGACTGGTCGAGATCGGCGAATCGGCACGGGAGCGGACCCGCGCGATCGAGAATTCCGGCGAGGGCGCTCGGGCTGCCGGGCGCAAGGTGCAGGACGATGCAAACGGCGGCCGGCAGGTCCGCCGGCAGGCCCGCGACAAGGCGCTTGAGCGCGTCCACGCCGCCGGCCGATGCGCCGATCACGACGAGGTCTCGGGCCCTGCCGCCTTCGGCGAGCTCGTCTAACGACTTCACTAACCGCAGCGTACGCCCAACCGGCACAGGGCGCGAGCTTTCCGGGCGTGCGGTGACCGCCCCGTTGTTTACAAACCCGTCGGGATGCAGGGCGCGCTCCCGATCGCCGACGAGTAACGGTCATTTGGCTGACCACGCGGCGGCCGCCGGCGATGCGAAGATACGCGCCGTGGGGCGAGGTGTGTCGAACAAGAACCTAGTGCTGGCCGCGATGGTGTTCGCCGTCGCGATGATCTTCATCGACCAGACGATCGTCGCGATCGCGATCCCGAGGCTGCGCTTGGAGCTGGGGCTGTCCGCGACGGGCGCGCAGTGGATCATCAACGGCTACCTGCTGGCGCTGTCCGCGCTGTTCGCGTTCGGCGGCAAGCTCGCCGACGTGGTCGGGCGCCGGCGGATGGTCGTGATCGGGACGATCGGCTTCGCGATCGCCTCGGCGCTGTGCGGGGCGACCCCAAAGGGGTCGGCCGCCCAGACCTGGATCATCGTGTTCCGCGTGGTGCAGGGCGCATTCGCGGCGCTGATGTTCCCGGCCGCGGTCGGAATCGTCGTCGCGTCGTTCCCGCTCCGCGAACGCGGCAAGGCGATGGCGATCTTCTTCGGGATCTCGGGCGGACTGACGGCGATCGGCCCGATCGCCGGCGGCTACCTGACGCAGTGGACGTGGCGCTCGATCTTCTGGATCAACGTGCCGGTGGCGATCATCGCGCTGATCCTGATCTGGCTGTCGAAGCCCGACGACACCAAGCACCCCGCCGGGCTGGACTACCGCGGCACGCTGCTGATCACCGGGGCGATGGGGCTGGTCATCCTCGGGCTCCAGCAGTCGGCCGTGTGGGGGTGGGGAAGCGTCGCGACGTGGGCCTGCATCGTCGTCGGTCTGCTGCTCGGCGTCGCGTTCCTGGCTTGGGAGCGCCGCTTCCCCGAGCCGCTGCTCAACCTGAAGATCTTCCGCGACCGGGGCTTCTCGGCGGAAACCGCGGTGCTGGGGCTGATGAGCATCACGTTCGTGCCGTTCTTCTTCTTCGCGAGCATCTACTCGCAGGTGTCGCTGGGCAAGAGCGCGTCTGAGAGCGGCCTCTACATCCTCTACTTCTTCATCGGGTTCGTGATCGCGGCGCAGATCGGCGGGCGGATCCTCGACCAGCGAGGAGGGCGCCCTGCCGTCGTGCTCGGTGGGGCGATCGGCGCGGTCGGCTTCTTCCTGCTGGCGGGGAAGGTGACCGACCTGAACATCAACAGCCAGTGGTACTACATCGCGCTGGCGGGCGCCGGGCCGGGTCTGATCCTCGGGACGGCGAGCACCGACGCGGTCAACCGCGCGCCGAGCTCCGGCTACAGCGAGGTCACCGGGATCACGCAGACCGCTCGCAACTTCGGCGGTAGCTTCGGGCTCGCGGTGATGGGCGCGATCCTCGTCAGCCTCGACAAGACGAACGTGACCAACGCGCTGACCAAGGCGGGTGTGCCGGTTGCTAAGGCGCACCAAGTGGCCTCGTCGTTCGGCCAGGGCGCGGCGGGATCGGCGTCGGGCCATTCCGGGGCGCTCGTCCATTCGGTCCAGCTCGCCTTCGCCAACTCGATCCAGACGATCTTCTACATCATGGCCGGGGTGATGGCGGTGACGTTCATCGTCGCGGTCCGGTTCGTGCCGCCGGGCCGGGTGGAGCCGCAGGAAGTGCTCGACACCGTGCCCCCGCCCGAGCCGGCGCAGCAGGTCGCGTCCTAGTGTCCTGCCTCAGCCTCCGCCGGCCGGCTTCTCCGCGTGGCCGCCGAACTCCTTGCGCATCGCCGACAGCACCTTGTCGGCGAAGTCGTCCAGGCCGCGCGAGTTGAACCGCGAGTAGAGCGCCGAGGTCAGCACCGGCGCCGGAACGCCCTCCTCGATGGCGGCGACCGACGTCCACCGGCCTTCGCCTGAGTCCGACACCCGGCCGGAGAACTCCTCGAGGCCCGGCGACTCGAACAGCGCGTGCGCGGTCAGGTCGAGGAGCCAGCTTCCGATCACCGAACCGCGCCGCCAGACCTCGGCGACGTCGGTCGTGTCGATGTCGAACATGTAGTTCTCGGGGTGCTCGAGCGGGGCGGTCTCTGCGTCGTCCTCGCGCTTGCGGTTGCCGGCGTCCGCGTTGCGCAGGATGTTCAACCCCTCCGCGTACGCGGCCATGATCCCGTACTCGATCCCGTTGTGGACCATCTTCACGAAGTGCCCGGCGCCGTTCGGCCCGCAGTGGAGGAACCCCTGCTCGGCGTGGCTCGGGTCGCCGCTGCGGCCCGGGGTGCGGGGCGCCGCCTCGACGCCAGGCGCGATCGACGCGAACAGGGGGGAGAGCCGCTCGACGACGTCGTCCTCGCCGCCGATCATCAGGCAGAAGCCGCGCTCGATCCCCCAGACGCCGCCGCTCGTACCGCAGTCGACGTGATGGATTCCCTGCTCGCGAAGCGCGGCAGCGTGGCGCATGTCGTCGACGTAGTGGGTGTTGCCGCCGTCGATGATCACGTCGCCGGGCTCGAACACCTCGGCGACGGCCTTGATCGTCTGGTCGGTGATCTCGCCCGCCGGGACCATGATCCACGCGGCGCGCGGCTTCTCGAGCTTCGCCGCGAACTCCTGCAGCGAGGTGGAACCGGTGACTCCGTCGGCCTCGACCGCCTTGACCGCGTCGGCGCTGACGTCGTACCCGACGCAGCGGTGCCCGTCGGCGATCAGCCGGCGGACGATGCCCGCACCCATCCGGCCGAGTCCCACCATTCCCAGTTGCATCGGCGTGTCTGTCGGCATGTGTTCTCCTGGTGATCGCGAACAACCCGTGTGATGGGGACCGTATCCTCTGCGCCGATGCTGGGGCTACCCGATGGTGTGAACGTGTGCCTGTTCGACCTCGACGGCGTGCTGACGCAGACCGCGAAGGTGCACGCCGCCGCGTGGAAGTCGATGTTCGACGAGTTCCTCGAGGGGTGGGCTCGTGACCACGGCCAGCAGTTCATCCCGTTCGACAAGGAGGACGACTACAACACCTACGTCGACGGCAAGCCGCGCTACGACGGGGTCCGGTCGTTTCTGCAGTCGCGCGGGATCGAGCTGCCGCAGGGAACGCCCGAGGACCCTCCTGCGGCGCAGACCGTCGACGGGCTCGGCAACCGCAAGAACGAGCTCGTGCTGAAGCTGATCCACGAGCAGGGCGTCGAGCCGTACGAGGGCTCGGTCCGGTACGTCCACGCCGTGATCGACGCTGGGCTCAAGCACGCTGTGGTGTCGTCGAGCACGAACACCAGAGACGTGCTTCACGCGGCCGGAATCGCCGACCTGTTCGACACGATCGTCGACGGAGTCGTCGCCGACCGGGAGCACCTGAAGGGCAAGCCCGCGCCCGACACCTATCTCGCCGGCGCCCGCGCACTCGATGCCGATCCGAAGGTCGCGGCCGTGTTCGAGGATGCCCTCTCGGGCGTCGAGGCGGGCAGGGCCGGGGCGTTCGGGTTCGTCGTCGGAGTCGACCGCGTGAACCACGCCGAGGCGCTGCGCGCTCACGGCGCCGACGTGGTCGTGAAGGATCTCGCCGAGCTGCTCGAAGACGGCCACAAGTGATCGACCACCCGTCGTTCGCAATCGAGCCGTGGGCGGTGCGCGAGACGGCGCTCGACGTCGATCGGCTGGCGCAGACGGAGTCCGTGTTCGCGCTCGCGAACGGGCACCTCGGGCTGCGAGCGAACCTCGACGAGGGCGAGCCGTTCGGGATCCCCGGGACGTACCTGGCGGGCTTCTACGAGGTCCGTCCGCTGCCCTACGCCGAGGGCGGGTTCGGGTATCCGGAGGACGGCCAGACGGTCGTGAACGTCACTAACGGCAAGCTGATCCGGTTGCTGGTCGAGGACGAGCCGTTCGACATCCGCTACGGCCAGCTCCGCAGCCACGAGCGCGTGCTCGATCTCCGCGCTGGGGTACTACGGCGGACGGCCGAGTGGCTCTCGCCGACCGGGACCGCGGTGCGGGTCCGCACGACCCGGATCGTCTCGTTCGCGCAGCGGGCCGTGGCGGCGATCCACTACGAGGTCGAGCCGGTCGACGAAACGGTGCCGGTGGTCCTGCAGTCCGAGCTCGTCGCGAACGAGTCGGTGCCGACGACGAGTAAGGACCCCCGTGCGGCCGCCGCGCTGGCCACGCCGCTGGTGGCGCAGTTCGACGGTTGCGACGATCTCCGGGCGATGCTTGTGCACTCGACGAAGGTCAGCGAGTTGACCGTCGGCGCCGCGATGGATCACATCTACGAAGGTCCGGACGGAACCGGGACCACCGTCGAGTCGTTCGGCGACCAGGCGAGGGTCACGCTCAGCGCCACGGTCGAGCCCGGCAAGCCGTTGCGGTTGATCAAGTTTCTCGCCTACGGGTGGTCACACGAGCGGACGGTTCCGGCGGTGCGGGACCAGGTCGCGGCGGCGGTCGCGGGGGCGAAGCACCGTGGCTGGGACGGCCTGCTCAAGGACCAGCGCGAGTTCCTCGACCACTTCTGGGACGCCGCCGACATCGAGATCGAAGGTGACGGCCAGCTCCAGTGCGCGGTCCGCTTCGCTCTGTTCCACACGATCCAGGCCGGGGCCCGCGGAGAGCGGCGGCTGATCCCGGCGAAGGGGCTGACCGGCCCCGGGTACGACGGCCACACGTTCTGGGACACCGAGGGCTACGTCCTGCCGGTGCTCACGTACAACCGGCCGCGCGCCGTCGCAGACGCCCTGCGTTGGCGTCACAGCACCCTGGATCTCGCGCGAGAGCGCGCCCGCTCCCTCGGGCTCCGCGGGGCGACTTTCCCGTGGCGGACGATCCACGGCGAGGAGTGCTCCGCGTACTGGCCCGCCGGGACCGCTGCGTTCCACATCAACGCGGCGATCGCCGCCGCCGTGCTGCGGTACATAGTGGTAACCCAGGACGAGGCGTTCGAGCGCGAGGTGGGCGTCGAGCTGCTGGTCGAGACCGCCAGGCTGTGGCGCTCACTTGGCCACCACGACGCCTCGGGGAAGTTCCGGATCGACGGGGTAACAGGCCCCGACGAGTACAGCGCGATCGCCGACAACAACGTCTACACCAATCTGATGGCGCAGCGGAACCTGCGCGGCGCGGCCGAGGCATGTGAACGCCACATGGACGTCGCCACCACGCTCGGCGTCGACCCGGAGGAGGCCGCCGGCTGGCGCGACGCCGCCGAGGCCATGCTGATCCCGTACGACGAGGCGCTCGGCGTTCACCCCCAGGCGGAGTCGTTCACCGAGCACGCCACGTGGGACTTCGACTCGATGGGTCCCGAGGATTACCCGCTGCTGCTCCACTTCCCGTATTTCGACCTGTATCGCAAGCAGGTCGTCAAGCAGGCCGATCTCGTGCTGGCGATGTTCACGTGTAGCCAATCCTTCACCGCCGAGCAGAAGGCCCGCAACTTCGCCTACTACGAGCGGCTGACGGTACGCGACTCGTCGCTGTCGGCGTGCGTGCAGGCGATCGTCGCCGCCGAGGTGGGCCACCTCGACCTGGCGTACGACTACTTCGCTGAGGCGGCGTTGCTGGACCTCGACGACCTCGAGCACAACACGCGCGACGGCGTTCACATCGCGTCGCTCGCCGGCTCGTGCATGGCGGCCGTCTCGGCCTTTGGCGGAGTCCGCGACCCGGGGGAGGAGCTGATGTTCTTCCCGCGCCTGCCAGGAGCGCTCTCGCGGCTGCGCTTCAAGATCTTCTCCCGGGGACGAAAGCTGACAGTCGAGGTGACCCCGTCGGCTGCCACCTACACGCTGTTCGAGGGCGACCCGATCGAGATCTTCCACCACAGGACGAAGGTGAAGCTCGCACGAGGCAAGCCGGAGGAGTGCCCGATCCCGAAGCCGCCGGCGCTCGATCCTCCGACGCAGCCCCCGGGCCGCGCGCCCGCGCGCCGCCGTCCGCTGCCTTAGGCGCGGCGTCGCAGCGGTAGGCTCCGCCGATGTCGGCCACCGTCGCCGCGGCGGCTCCCCCGCAGCTTCCGCGCACGCAGGTGCGGGTGATCTTCGGGGGGCTGATGTTGGTGCTGCTGCTCGCGGCGCTCGACCAGACGATCGTCGCGACAGCGCTGCCGACGATCGTCTCCGACCTCGGCGGTCTCACCCACCTCGCGTGGGTCACGAGCGCGTTCCTGCTGGCACAGACCGTCGTCACGCCGATCTACGGCAAGCTCGGCGACCTCTACGGCCGCAAGCGGATTCTGCAGAGCGCGATCGTGCTGTTCCTGATCGGCTCGGCGCTGTGCGGCCAGGCCCACTCGATGACGGAGCTGATCGCGTTCCGTGCGATCCAGGGGCTCGGCGCCGGAGGGCTGATCGTCCTGATCCAGGCCGTGATCGGCGACGTCGTCCCGCCCCGCCAGCGCGGGCGCTACCAGGGCCTGTTCGGCGCCGTGTTCGGGATCGCGAGCATTGCCGGGCCGCTGCTCGGAGGGGTGATTGTCGAGCAGGTCTCGTGGCGGTGGATCTTCTACGTCAACCTGCCGATCGGCGCGATCGCGCTGGTGGTGTTGAGCGCCACGCTGCCGGCGACGACGAGGGTGTCCCGGCCGGCGATCGACTACCTGGGCGCATCGCTGCTGGCCGCGGCGCTCAGCGCGATCGTGCTCGTCACCAGCCTCGGCGGGACCACCTGGGCGTGGGGCTCGGGGACGACGATCCTCATCGGCGGCCTCGGCGTGGTGCTGCTGGGCGCGTTCGTGATGGCCGAGCGCCATGCGCGGGAGCCGATCCTGCCGGTGGCGCTGCTGCGCGAGCGCGTGTTCACCGTCGGCGCGTCGCTGTCGCTGATCGTCGGGTTCGCGCTGTTCGGGGCGGTCACGTTCCTGCCGCTGTACTTCCAGACGGTCGACGCCGCCTCGCCAACCGCGTCTGGACTGCGGCTCGTGCCGATGATCGTCGGCCTGCTGACGACCTCGATCCTGTCGGGCCAGCTGATCACCCGTTACGGCCGCTACAAGCCGTTCCCGATCATCGGGACCGCGCTGATGACGACCGGGCTCGCGCTGCTCTCGACGCTCGACGTCGGGACCGGCACCGTCACGAGCTCGGTGTTCCTGCTGATCCTCGGCCTGGGCCTCGGCTCGACGATGCAGGTGCTGGTGCTCGCGGTGCAGAACGCCGTCGACTACGCCAACCTCGGCGCCGCGACCTCGGGGGTCACGCTCGCCCGTGGAATCGGCGGCTCGCTCGGAACCGCGATCTTCGGAACCGTGTTCTCGAGCCAGCTGACCTCGCATCTGAAGGGGGCGCTGACGGGCCCGCTCGCGCATCAGGTCGCGGCGGGCGGGCGGCTCACCGGGGCGCAGGTGCTGAGACTGCCGCACTCGGCCCGGATCGTCTACCAGCAGGCGTACGTCAGCTCGCTGAGGCCGGTGTTCGTGATGGCGGCGTGCGTGGCCGCCGCCGGCTTCTTCTTGAGCCTATTTCTCCCGCAGCGGAAGCTGCGCGAGGCGCCGAGCACCAGCACCGGGCTCGACGACAGCTTCGCTGCGCCGCGCTCGGCGGACTCGCTCGCCGAGGTCGAGCTCGCGCTGACCAGGGTGACGACC
This sequence comes from uncultured Solirubrobacterales bacterium, assembly GCA_963788565.1. Classification (GTDB taxonomy): domain Bacteria; phylum Actinomycetota; class Thermoleophilia; order Solirubrobacterales; family Solirubrobacteraceae; genus Palsa-465. The sequence continues at coordinate 282,521 of CAWBHJ010000014.1, forward strand.
CCGGAGGAGCGCGCGCGGTTCCGCCGCTCGGTCGCCGAGCGCTCCGGCGTCGACATCAGCCCGGGCGCGATCTGGGCGCTGATCCGGATCGACGAGCACGGGTTTGCCCGGGCGCGCGCGATGGCGGTCGAGGACGGGGTCGACCCGAGCAGGATCGCGGAGGTGCTCGACGAGCTTCGCCGGCGCGGTCTGCTGGCCGGCGAGGACGGCGGCGTGCAGGTGACGTCGGCCGGCACGGAGGAGACCCGGCGGGTGGTCAGCGCCCGGCGCGAGCTCCTGACCGAGGCGCTCGCCGACGAGAACGCCGACCGCCGGCCCGAGGTGTCGGCGCTGCTCACCCGGCTTGCGCGCGAGCTGTGCGGGGAGCCGCCCTCGGCGCGCTCGGACGCCGCGCCCGCGGTGCTAGCGTGAACCGCCAGATGCCCTCCGGCTGGCCCGTTTTCTCGTACGACGACTGGCGGGAGACGTGCGACACGGTTCACGCCCACACACAGGTGCTGGGCAAGTTCGCGGTCGCGCTGGCCCCGCCCGAGCCCGAGCTCCAGCACGCGGCGCTCCGGCTGACCGCGCGCGGATGGGAGACGCTGCCGCTGCCGGCGCCCGACGGCTCGGGTTCGTTGGTCGCGCTGCTCGACCTGCACGCCCACGAGGCCGTGATCGAGCACAGCGGCGGCGATGCGCGGCGCGTGCCGCTGACGCCCAACCGGCCGGTCGGTGCGGTGACGCGCGAGCTGATGGAGGGAGCGCGCGCGCTCGCGGGCGATGTCGAGATCGACCCGCGACCGCAGGAGGTGCCGTGGTCCGTGCCGCTCGACGAGGACGAGGAGCACGCCACGTATGAGGTCGAGAGCGTTCGGTCCTACTTCGTCGCGGCAACCCGGGCCGCGCTGGTGCTGGCGGAGTTCCGTGCCCCGTACCGCGGCCGCTCGACCCCGGTCAACGCCTGGTGGGGATCGTTCGACCTGGCGGTGAACCTGTTCTCCGGCGAGCCCGCCGCTCCGCCCTCGGATGACTTCATCATGCGCAACGCGATGGACGCCCAGGAGGTCGCGGTCGGATGGTGGCCGGGAGACGCGCGCTACGGGAAGGCCGCGTTCTACGCGTACGCGCACCCGGCGCCCGAAGGATTCGGCGATGGCGAGCTCGAGCCGGCGGCCGCGCGATGGGAGGAGGACCTCGGCGAGTACGTGCTCGACTGGGAGGACGTCTGCGCCGACGCCGATCCGCACGCAGCGGCGCTCGAGTTCACCCGCAACGCGTTCCAGCACGCGTGCGTCGTGTGCGGGTGGGATCCGGCGCTCGCCGCGACCGCCGGCGGAGTTCCTCCGCCGGTCTCCTAGGCGAGCCGGGGCACTAGCGCCACCAGGGCCTGCGGCGGACCTCGACGACCCGCTCGGCCGGCCCGACCAGGTCGGCGAGATGCTCTGAGAGATGATCGAGGTGCTCGCACAGCCACACGCCGTACGGCGACCCCGATGACTGATCGACGATGTCCTCGGGGGCGAACCGCGGAGGCTGCAGCGGTGCGGTTGACGATCGTGGCGGGGTTGCCACCATCGTCGCGAGCTGGTCATACCAAGACGTGAGCGTCTCGGCCCGGCGGTGCAGGACGCCGCGGGCGGAGTCGTCGCCGACCGCATCCCGCGGCAGCTCCGAGATCCCGTGGGCGGTCAGCCGCAGCCGCAACGAACCTCCCACCAGCATCCACAGGTCGCGCTGGGTGACGTGTTTGGTTCCCTGCTCGGCGAGAAACCCGCGGATCGCGTCTCCCAGCCGCTGCCCGGCGTCCACGGCCGGCATCACGATGTCCGGCTGTGCCTGGCGTGACCCCGCCGCCCACCCGATCGACTGCTTCAGGTAATCGGCGCCGGAGCGGAACGCGTCGGCGAGGTCCTGCGCGACAAGCGTCGCGACGCCGTGCGGCCACAGCAGGGCGCCCACCAGCACGCTGACCGCGGCCCCAATCGCGACGTCCTCGACGCGCACGACGCCGACCGTCCATCCGACCGGTACGAGCAAGTTGAACAGCACGGCGACGGTGACGGTGAACGCCGCCTGCCCGACCGTGAACGGGAGCGTGCCCGGCGCGTACGCCGTGATCAGCACGGACACCGGCAGCGCCGCCCACAGCGCCCCCGACCCCGTGCCGATCACGACCAGGAGGAGGCCCCCGATCGCGAATCCGAGCGCGGTCCCGGTGATCGCCCGAAACGCGGTCGCGCCCGTCGAGGCCGCGTTCGTGCGCAGCACCGAGAGCGTCCCGAACACGACCCAGAAGCCGTGCTGGACGCTCGTCAGATCGGCGACGGCGACCGCCGCGGCGAGCGCGATCGCGCCACGGAGGCTGTTGATCGTCCACACCGAGCGGAGGCTCGCGCTGCGGCGAGCGATCGCCGCGAACCTCGAGACTCGGCGAGGCACGAGCGGTCCGTTGGTCGAGATGCCGAACACGTGCCGGCGCTCCGCGGCAAACCACTCGGCGTCGGCGATTCCGGCGGCGACCAGCACATCCATACCGATCGTGCGGACGGTCACGCCGATCGCGTTGGCGTGAAAGGAGATCTGCGCGGTATCGCGGAAGCGGTCTCCGTTGGCGTTGCCTCCGATCAGCCAGTTCAGGCTCCGGTCCCGCGCGCGGTCGAGCCGGTCGAGATCCGGCGTCGCGCGTCCTCCCGCGAGCAGCGTCGCGGAGTCCCGGAGCACCGCCGCCGAGGCCGCAAGCAGCTCGCGGTCTGCGGCGTCCGCGTCGGTCAGGTCGAGCCGTTCTCGCGCCATGTCGCCGCACATCGACGTGCACCACTCGAGCAGCTCCGACGCGCTGCCGAGCGCCTCGTCCGCCTCCGCGAGCCCGATCGGCTTGTACGGCCGGGCATTGAACACCGCGAGCAGGTCGGCCTTGCCCTGGACCGCGGAATCCAGGTGGTCGGCGCTTGCGGCTCCCGACAGGGCCGCGTCGAGGAGGTCGGCGAGCACCACCGCGAGGCGTGAGGCAGCGGCCCGAAGCTGGTCCTGCCCGGGTCCGCGCGAGGTCGCGAGTACTGCAGCGGTCCCGACGACGGACGCCAGCAACCATCCCGCGAGCCGGTCGGGGACCATCGAGATCGTCCCCGGAGAGGCGGCCGGAAGGACGTAGCCGAGCAGTACGGCGGTCGCGGCCGACGCCGCGTTCGGGCCCGCGATGCCCGCGAAGAACACCGCGAACGCGATCGGCACGGTCACAATCGCTCCGAGCGCCGCCGAGCCGCTGACGGCGGTCCCGATCGTCAGCAGCACACAACCGGTGAGCGCGAGCGCGGTATGCGCGACGAGCTTGTCGCGGCGGGTTCCCCCGAACGACGCGAGCACCAGCGTGGCGAAGGAGCCAAACGCGGTGAACGTCGCCATCTGGACGTTGCCGATCACCTCGAGCGTAAGCGCGAACAGGCCGGAGACGATCACGCTCGCGCGAACCGCGCGTACCGCCGCATCAGTGGACCAGTGCAAGATCTCCGAGCCCTCCGCGGGCCAGGATCGCAAAGTTGACCACCCGCACGGGGCGAGGGGCGTGGCGCCGCGTCGCACTACATTTTGTTTCGGGATGGAGAGGACGCCGATGCTCGAGCCGATCGACGGAGCCGTCGACCACGTGCGCGGCCCCGCCGACGCGCCCGTGATCATCGAGTACGGCGACTACGAGTGCCCGTACTCGCGGCAGGCGTATCGCAGCATCCAGCAGGTCGAACACCGACTGGACGGCGGGCTCCGGTTCGTGTTCAGGCACTTCCCGCTCGTCCAGATCCACCCTCACGCGCTCGCCGCCGCATGCACCGCGGAGGCCGCGGCGCTTCGCGGGCGGTTCTGGGAGATGCACGACCTGCTCTACCACCGGCAGCGCGCGCTCGCCGACGAGGATCTGCGCCGCTACGCGGCCGAGCTCGCGCTCGATCCGGCGCGGTTCGACGCCGACCGGGTCGGTGACGCGGTCCTCGCCCGCGTTCGCCGCGACGTCAGCAGCGGCGAGGCCTCCGGCGAGGTGCTCGGGACCCCTACGCTGTTCATCGACGGCGTCGTCCACCGAGACGCCTACGACGTCGACACGCTGCTCGAGGCGCTCGCCGACCGAGCGTGAGGCAATCGAAGAGAGGAACGACATGGCCACCTGCACCCACCTCGATCAGATCACCGTCCTCGAACTCCCCGAGCAGGTCGACGGCTGCGAGGACTGCCTGAAGATCGGTGGCGTCTGGCTGCACCTGCGCATCTGCCTGAGCTGTGGCCACGTCGGCTGCTGTGACAACTCGCCGAACCGCCACGCGACCGCCCACTTCCACGAAGACGGCCATCCGCTGATCCGCTCGCTGGAGCCGGGCGAGGAGTGGAGCTGGTGCTACGTCGACGAGGTCGCACTGGTGATCCCTGACATCAAGGGCAGCACTCGGATCCCGCCGTCGCCGATGCTGATGAGGTGAGCTCGCCGCTCACCCGGCCGCGAACGTGAGCTCCTTGGCCGGCTCGGTCCGCGCCTGTTCGAAGCAGCCGCCGTCGCGGACCAGTAGCCCCTAGCAGCGCGCGCAGCTTCGACAGGTGCACGTGCAGCGCGGAGACCGCGCTCACGGGCGGACTGTCTCAACGTAAGCCCCGTCCGGTCCAGGGACAAGCGCCGCTTTGGCGCCGCTTTGGCCCGCGTTAGGCGCGCTCGCTCAAGGTGCCCCCATCACGCGATTCACAGAGAAGGGACAAGCAGATGGGGCTTTTCAACAAGATGAAGAATCTGACCGGATCGGTTCCGCGAGAGCTTCTGGAGAACGGACTGCTCGGCCGCGGGATCATCGTCAGCATCAAGCAGACGTCGGTCAGCACCGGCGCCGACTTCGATCCCTCGCACGTGTGCGTGTTCGAGGTTGAGGTATCGCTCGACGACGTGCCGCGGTATCTCGCGACCTGCCGGCAGGCCGTCAGGGCGACGCTGCTGCCGCAACTGGCGATGCCGGGCGCGACCGTCGCGGTCCGGGTCGACCCGAACGACCACACCCGGATCGCGCTGTCGCTCGGCGAGGAGCCGCCGACGGTGACGATGGCGAGCTCGGGGGATGCGAACACCGGCTCCGCGGCGCGGATCCTCGAGTACGGCGTCCCGTGCAAGGCCGTGATCGTCCAGTCGCAGCCGATGGGGATGCGCAGCCCGAGCGGGTTGGACATGTACGCGTTCGTGCTGACGGTGATGGCCGACGGCCGGGCGCCGTACCAGGTCCAGGTCGGCAACCCGGTTCCGGCCGACGCCGTGCCGCTCGTGTACCCGGGCAGCACCGTCCCCGCCAAGCGGCTGCCGGACGGAGAGGACCACGAGATCGTGATCGATTGGGCCGCGGCGCTTTCCCAGGTCGAGGCTGCCTGACGGACTTCCACTGGGCGGCGAGGGCCGCCCCGCTCAGACCAAAACACACTCAAGCAAGGAGATGGAAATGGTCGTCGTCACAAACAACTGGAAGCTGTGGTTTGCCGGACTCGGTGCCTCGCTGGTGATCTTCGCGGTGGTCTTCTTCGCCGTGATCCAGCCGAGCCAGAACACCGCCAACCAGGCGCTGAAGACCGGCCTGCAGCAGAGTCAGCAGGCGCTCAACCAGGCGCAGACGCAGCTCAGCACCGCTGGTCAGCAGGCCGGCACCGCAGCTCCGCAGGTCCAGCAGGCGCTGAGCAAGAGCTCGCAGCTGACCGGGTGCCTGTCGCAGGCCGGCACAGACGTCGGCAAGGTCGAGGCCTGCCAGACGAAGTTCGGCCACTGAGCCAGGGGAATGGTGGCCCGTCGGGTGCTGCAACACCCGGCGGGCCACGAAGCGCGTAAGGGGAAACGGGCCCGTTTGCGGGCCGGGATCGGGAAAGGAACAGCCGTGTTGTGCAGAAATCGCGTCGCTTTGACGCTCACAGTTGGGATTGGAGCGTTCGGCCTGATCGGCGCGAGCGCCGAGGCGTCGGTCACGCCGGGGTGGGAGTGCATCCCGACGACCGCCGGCAAGGGCGTCGTCTCGGGTGGAACGGGATCGGCTCCCTCGTGCGGGTCGGGGACGACCGCCGTGCTGGCGCCGACGTACGTCGCGTCTGGAGTCGGCGCGAAGCCGACCGTCCAGTTCGCGGCGGTCAACGTGCAGATCGTGTCGGGCTCCGGCTCGACGTCGGGCGGCGCCAATGGTGAGGGCAACCTCGTCGTCGGCTACGCGGAGAACCCCGACAACCGTCCGCGCACCGGTTCGAACGACCTCGTCGTCGGGACCGACAATGGTTGGACCAGTTATGGCGATCTCGTCGGCGGGTCGAGCGACCGCACGACCGGGCCGTACGCGACCGCGTTCGGCCTCGGCAACGTCGCCTCGGGTGCGGAGAGCGTCGCGGCCGGCCGCGCCAATGTCGCCGCGGGCGCGCAGGCGTCGGCGCTCGGCGGCCAGAACAACCGTGCGAACGACGGCTGGTCGAGCGTCGTCGGCGGCTGCAACAACGTGGCCGGAGCGGGCGCTGTGCCGAGCGCGTCTTGTCCGAGTCCCGCGGAGGCGATCCTCGGCGGCGCGAGCAACGATGCAACCGGCGGCCAAGCGACCGTCAGCGGCGGTCAGCTCAACACCGCGAGCGGCTCGATCTCGACGGTGTCGGCCGGCTACATCAACACCGCCGGGGGACTCGGAGCGTCGGTCAGCGGCGGCTACGGCAACACCTCCACCGGTAACGACAGCTCGATCAGCGGCGGCGGGAAGAACTCGAGCACTGGCGCAGTCGCGTCGATCGCGGGCGGCTACTTCAACACCGCGACCGTCGACGAGGCGAGCGTCCTTGGCGGCTGCTCGAACGTTGCCGGCAAGGGAACCGCGACGGTCAACAGCGGCTGTACCTCGTTCGGAGACTCGTTCACGACGGTGGTCGGCGGGATCGGCAATCAGGACACCCCGCTCGGCTCGGCGATCCTCGGCGGCGAGGAGAACTCGATCAACGCCGGGCAGGGCGGCGCTGTCGCCGGTGGCCACAACATCGGGCTCGAGGGCATATCCAACGACATCACCGTCGTCGGCTCGCAGCTGTTCAACCCGTGAGCAGCGCTACCTGAAGCGGACGAGCGCGACGGCGGCGCTCGCGGCCCCACCAGGGCCGCTGAGCGTCACCGTCGCCGGCAGCTGATTGCCGCGCGCACGGCCCAGCATCGCGATCCCGGCCTTGTTGAGGTTGAAGATCACGTACCCGAGCCCGTGAGCGTCGACATACTCAGTGTGCGTTCGGGCGATCGTCGCGCCGCCGGCGGACACCGTCGCGGTGGTTGGGCAACGGGCGTCCGCCGCGCACTCCGCGAGGATCCCGCCGATCCCGCGGGAGGAGACGAACTCGGTGCCGCCGACGATCCGAAGCGTCGCGGACGGCGTCGTCGACCGCGACGGGCCGGGGCCGCTGGTGCCGAACCGGGCCAGCGAGACCGCGGCGCTCGCGCCGCTCGCGCCGGCGACCGAGCTCGCGCGCGCGTGGATCGTGACCGCCAGGCGGTTGCCGGAAGCGCCGCCGAGCATCCCCTTCCCGGCGGGCGACAGCTTGAAGTGCACGATCGCGCCGCCTCCCGGCTCGATCACCACCCGACCGCTGGCGCCGATGCTCGACCGGCCCGATGAGACGGTCGCCCTCACGGTGCAGGGCCTCGGCGCGTAGCACCCGACCGGAATCCCACCGGTCCCGCCCGACGACACGAACGCGCTCGATCCGAAGATCGCCAGGTGCGGCGGGACGGTCCGGACCGCCGAGCTCGACAGCGGCTTGCCATTGGCCCCGAGCGGCTGCACCTCGAAGTACGGGCCCGGGCTGTGCGCCGACAGCCGTGTCTCGAAGCCGTTGCGGGTGGATCGCCCGGTGGCGGTGAGCGTCTCCGGCGAGCTGCCGGCGAGGACTCGCCACGAGGCGACCTCGGTCGCCCCGTTCCAGCTCGTGTACAGGCTCACCGCGCCGCTCGGCTGGAGCGAGGAGACGAGCGCCGGCTGGGTCGATGGCTGGGCGCTCCAGCGAAACCGGTAGGCGCGGTAGCTGGTGGTCGGCTCGGCGAAGTGGGCGTCGAAGACCTGGCGGCCCGACGCGTCGTCCTCGGAGAAGTACGGCTGCTGTCCCCAGCCCAGGAACACGTCGCCGCCTGAGAGCGGCTGCACGCCGCCCTCGAAGTTCGCCGATATCTGCGGCGAGTGCCGGTAGACGGTCAACAGCCGCGCCGTGACGCTGCGGAGGTCGACCGACACCCGGATTCCGCGCGAGTAGGGGTGGACCGTCGGCGGCCCGGCGCCGTCGTCGAACATCGTGATCGTGCCGTCGGGCAGCACGAGCGCGTCGTGCTGACCCCACGTGGGCGTCCCCGCGCCCATCTTGAACGTCGGCCGCTTGCCCCCGAACCGCCAGATCACTCGGCCGGTGCGGCGGTCGATCTTGTAGACGGTGGACGTGTTGCGTGCCGACACGATCAGGTTGCCGTCGTGGTCGAGCCCGACCGAGTTGAGGTGGAACGGGTCGAACGTGTAGATCTCCGGTCGCGCGGAGAAGTACGACTCGCTCAATGCGATGTGGTCGAGCGCGTGCCATTCGAACAGGACCAGGCCGGTCTGTATGTCGATCTCCTGCACCACCTCGTCGATCGTCGGGTTCTTGATACCCGGGACCTGGACCGGGGCAGCCGCGATGATGTAGGCGTCGCCCTCCGGCGTGAGCAGCAACTCGTGCAGGTCCATAGCGAGCCCGTTGCCGGCGCGAACGGTCCCGATCTGCTGGTAGTTGCGATTCATGATCACGCCCTCGCCGCGTCCGAGCCCGTTGCGGCTGTTGCCCTCCCACCAGGTGAGCACCGGCTGCGCCGACAGGGTCTGGACCCGGAAGTCGGTGATCAGCGTGTTGTTCCTGACGGGGTGCGGCGAGAACCACACGAGCCGCCCGCGCGGGTCGAGGATCATCGGCCCGGTCTGGACGGGGCCGTTCTGTGGCGCCACGAAGATGTCGCCTTGCGACGCGGGCGCGCGGTTCTCATCGACCTTCACGGCCGCCGGCTCCAGTGCCGGATCCGAGCGGAAGTGCTGGACGCCGCCCGGCACAGCGGGAGCGAGGGGCAGCGCGCCGTATCCGAGCAGTCCGAGCGCGTGGGCGATCTTGAAGCTGAAGCGGCCGTGATTGCCACCGAGAACGCTCAGGTGGGTCGTGACGGTTACGGTCTCGCCGGACTTGAACGGCTTGAACGGGAGGAAGCTCGCGCCCTGGCCGTCGGAGTCGGCGGCGATCCGGCCGCGATGGGCCCCGGTTTTGGAGCCGACCACGGTCACCGTGCCGAGCTGCGACCGCGGTGTGCCACGGAAGCTCACCTGCGTCGCCGGCCGGTTGTACTTCGTCCCAGGCGTCGGATAGACGGTTACCTGGGCGGTTGCCGCGGCCGGTGCCACGAGAGCCAGTGCGGCGGTCCCGAGGATCGCCTTCAGCGCCGCCCTCACAGCCGCACCGCCTCTGAGCTCGCGAGCGGCCGGCCCGAACCGTCGAGCGCGGTCGCGACCACGTGGCCCTCGCTGGCCTTGAGCGGGATCGCCGTCTCGAACCCGCTGCGCGGCACGGTCGTCACCGGCGTCACCCGGCCGCGGGTAGGTACGGCGCTCAGCTGCCATCGCGCGACCGCGGTGGCGCCGTTCCAGCTGACGTACACGATGCTCCCGGTCCCGCCGCGGCCGCGGCGCGCGGCGATCGCCGGCGCTTGGAGCGGTAGCCCGCTCCACGGCAGGCGCAGTGACCGGTAGGACTGCTGGCCGCGCGGCAGCGCCGCGTCGTTGACCATCTCGCCGTCGGCGTCGAACTCGCTCGCGTACGGGCGATCGCCCCAGCCGACCAAGACCGCTCCGGTCGGCAGGATCCGGACGCTTCCCATCGCGTCGGACTGGAGCTTGCGCGGGTGGCGGTAGTCGCCGCGGACGCGCGCCGCACGGCCGCGCTCGTCGACGTCCAGCACCAGCCCCCGCGACTGCGCCTTGGTCCGGGTACGGCCGTCGGACCCGTTCTCGAACAGGGTGATCGTGTGGTCGTCGAGCTGGCGCGCGTCGTGCTGCCAGGAGAACTGCGCGCCGGCGTCCAGCGCGAAGTCGCTGCGCTTGCCGCCGAGCCTCCAGATCACCGCCCCTGTCTGGCGGTGAATCTTGTACAGCGCCCACGTGTGCCTGCCGGAGATCAACAGATGGCCGTCCGGGGCGATGTCGATCGAGTTGATGTGGATGTAGTCGTAGGGCTCCTCGAGCGAGCGGTAGGACTCCGTCACCGGCACGTGGTCGAGGCTGCGCCACTCCATCAGCAGCTTGCCGCTCAGAATGTCGCGCTCCTGGATCACCGCCTCGAGCACGCCCGCGGTCCGCGGGCCTCCCACCTCGGACAGGTCCGCGAGGACCGCGCGCGGGTGGCAGGTGAACAGCGCCGTTCCTTGCGGGGTCAGCTGGAGCTCGTGGACGTCCATCACCTCGCCATTGGCCGCCTGGATCCGGTGCAGCTCCCGGTACGAGGTGTCCAGCAATACCGCCTCGCCGCGGCCGTAGCCGAGCGGCACCTCGATCGTGCCCTCCCACCAGGCGAGCACCGGCTGGCCGCCGAGCTCCCACACCGAGAAGTTGGCCCCCCACCGGCTCGATGGAAGCCGCTTGAACCAGACCGGCTCGCCGCGTGGATCGACGATCAGCGGACCGCCCTGAGCGCCGTTCTTCCACCCCGGTCCGAGGAGCAGCACGCCGTCCGAGACGTCTGGCCCGGCGACCGCGACGGCGGGCGGGCGCAGATCGGGACGCGAGACGAAACTGCGCACCGAACCGGCCCGGAACCTCGGCTCCCCCGGCGCCGAGGGTCCGCCGTCGACAAAGTCTGCGAGCTTCGCGCCAGTGACCCCGAGCAGCACCGCCCCGGCCGCGGCACCGGCGCCCCGGAGGGCCTGGCGTCTCGTCAGGTGCGCGGCGGGAATTGAGGCCACTGGTGCCCGTCCTAGCTCGGGGTGATCGTCGTCGAAGTCGACAGGACTCTGCCGTCGGATGCGATCGCCTGGATCGCGACGTAGCCTGCGGCCGGGATCGAGATCTCGGTCTCGAACCCGTCCTCGGGCACGGTCGCGACCGTGCTCAGCGCGGTGCTCGTGGAGCCCGCCAGGACCCTCCACGATCCCACCGTCGTGGCTCCGTTCCAGCTCGCGTAGACGGTGGTCGTGTCGGACGTGGTGGTGGCGGCGATGGACGGCTTGGTACTCGGCGTCGCCGTCCACCGAAACCGGTAGGCCCGGTAGCTCGAGTTGGCGTCGACGAACCTTCCTTCGAACACGATCTGGCCGTCGGGGTCGTATTCGGTGAAGTACGGCTGCTGGCCCCAGCCGAGCATCTGGTTGCCGGAACCGAGCGACTGCACGTTGCCCTCGAAGTCGGCTAGTAGCGACGGGGAATGGATGGTGGAGCGCAGCAGCGTGACTGTGTCGGTCGTCCGATCGAGCTTCAGCGTCAGGCCACGCGACTGCGGGTGGATCGGCGGCGGGCCGGCGCCATTGTCGAACAGCGTGATCGTCTGGTGGTCGTCGGGGGCGGTGCGGACCGCGTGCTGGAACGCGAATCTCGCGCCGGAGCCGAGCTTGAAGCTCGAGTGCTTGCCGCCGAGCTTCCACGTCGTCCGCCCCGACGAGTCGACCTTGTAGGCGGCCCATGTGTTGCGGCCGGAGATGATCATGTTCCCCTCGCCGTCGGGATCGACCGAGTTGACATGGAAGTAGTCGAACGGCGAGCCGGCGCTGTTCGGCACCTGTTCGTAGCTGTCATTGAGCGGGACGTGGTCGAGACTGTCCCACTGGAACAGCAGCAACCCGGTCTTGATGTCGATCTCCTGGACTACCGAGTCGAACACGATCTGGCGCTTGGGGCCCCCGATCGAGCTGGCATCCCAGTAGATCGGGTAGTACGCGGTGAGCAGCGCCGTCCCGCGCGGCGTGATCTCGAACTCGTGCAGGTCGGCCTCCAGCCCGTTGGCGGCGTGGACGACGGCCACCGTTCGGTACGACGTGTCGTCGATCACGTCGACGCCCTGTCCCAGGCCGGCGCCGCTATAGCCCTGCCACCACGTCAGGACCGGCTTGCCCTGGTAGCGCTGCACCCGCAGGTCGGCGGCCATGTCGCCCTTCTCCACCGGGTGAAACCAGATCAGGTTCCCGTCCGGACCGACGATCATCGCGCCGTTCTGGAGCGGCCCCTGCTGCGGCGTCAGGAAGATCTCGCCGGTGGCCGTGCTGGGCGACTCGCGCGTGACCTCGACCGAGGGTGGGGTGAGGTCGGGGCGCGAGCGGAAGCTCAGCGCATCGCCGGGGATTCTCGGGGCGGCGTTGAGTGGCTGGCTCGGGATCGCTCCCGCGGGCGTCGCGACCGTGAACCGCCACGTGCGGCGCGACGCACCCTCCACTTGCAGGGGCGAGCTCACGGTCACCTGCTCCCCGGGCGCGAACGGCTTCGCCGGGATGAAGCTCGCCCCCTGGCCATCGGAGTCGGCCTCGATCCGCCCGGCGTGGACGCCGGTGCTCGACCCCCGGACCACGACATTGCGCACGTGGCCCGCGGGAACGCCGCGAAATGCGATCTGGGTCTGGGGCGAAGCGACCCGCGTGCCGGGGATCGGAAACGTTCGGACCGGGTCGGTCCCGGAGCCACATGCCGATACGCCGACCAACATCACTGCCAGCAGGCAGATCGGCATCCTGGACATCACGCGCATCGATGCGAGCGAGTCCTAGCGAGTCGGCGGTAAGGTCACTGTTAACAGGAGCTTGACGAGCGTTTCGCGCGGATCCCCCGTTTGCGGGCGTGCTGCGCGTGCGGTCGCGTGGGGGGGTGCTCGGGTGGCTCGGCGTGCACTCCGCCCGGCCCGTCGCAGGGGTCCTGACGAGGTCATGAAAAAACCCCGCGGCGCGGGGCTTTCCCAGTGCGTTCCGAGTGCGCCCGAGAGGACTCGAACCTCCACGGGAGTTGTCTCCCACAAGGCCCTCAACCTTGGACCACCCGCGTAGCTGCTTCCAGCAGCGTCCAGATCGTCCAAATTGCGCGGTTCGCCGAACGCCTCGGAGGTAATCGACAGGATGGATGTTGTCACGAGCGTTGTCACGCCGAGCATGCCTAGGTCGCGCTCGAAGCGATCAGGATCGGGCTCGCTCGCTCGGATCTCGGGGCTCCGCCTTGTCGAGGCCGATTTGGAGGGAAAGCTGGCGGCCCGGTTACCCGTGCTCGCCCATCCGATCCCGTCCCTGACCATCCCGGGTGACGACAGAATGACCACACGGCCCGATGTCGAGGCCCAGGGCGGACGGCTCGGGGGAGAACGGGCACTCCAGTCGCCTGGCCGTTGAGCCCAGCTGCTGCGACGGTGGACGTTCTGCGTGGCCCTCGGTGCGGCTACGAGCGCTGTCGTCGGGCGACCATCGCCATGTCCGCCCAAGGTCGAAGGCCGGATGGCGCGCTCCCGCGACTCCGAGTCGCATCGACACGCTTAACCAATTTCCGGACCATTGCCGCATAGACTCTGCGCACGATGTGGAGGCTCGGACGCCTGCTCGGGGCAGTAGTGGCGTTGCTCGGTATCGCGGCCGTCCCGGCGGCTGCGCGGGCCGGACTGTGGGCGCGAACTGAAAAGGGGACGAAGGCGTTCGCGCTGTTGTCTCCGAGCGAGCAGCAGGTGGTCGTACAGAGCTCGGATGTGCAGCTTCGGATGCAGCTGGCGTCGGGGGTGGCGCTTAAGGCGGTGATCGCCCCGGGCTATGACACGAAGCAGTTGACCGATCAGCTGCGGCAGGCCGAGCGGCCGATCGGCGGCGGGGCCCGGAAGGTCACAGCGGTGCTGGGACGGCTGAAGCAGGGTCCGAACCCCCTGACGTTCGTCACCACGCTGGGTCGTGAGACGGCGAGCAAGCAGGTCGTCGTTAACCGTGTTTTGCGAGCGCACGTGATCGAGGGCTTCGGGGTGATCGGGGTCGGCGCGGGCAATGCGCCGGCGGTCCGGTTGGTGCCGCGGCTAGAGCGTGTGGCGGTGCAGGCGACGCTCAACGGACGCGACCTGAGCCGCTTGTTTGCAAGGGGCAAGCCGCTCGTGCGCGCCGTGGTGCTGGCGCCGAGGCTTGGACTGCGCCTCGGCGCGAACCATCTGCGGGTCTTCGTGCGCAGTTTCAAGGGGGCTTATGAGGCCAGGTCGATCTCGTTCTGGGTCTCGCCGCGACGACCGCTGGCGGACGCCGGCGCCTCTCGGCGCGTTCGCGTGGGTTCCTACGCGGTGCTCGACGGCTCGAGCTCGCTGCGTCCTGCAGGCGCTGCCCGCGGGACGATGCGGTACGTGTGGAAGATCGTGTCCAAGCCGCGAGGAGCCAAGCCACGGCTGTTCCGGGCTCACTCCGTTCGTGCGGTCTTGCGCACCGATCGCTCGCGCCCGGGGAGGTACACGGTTCGCCTTACGGTCTACTACGGGCGCCCCGGCAAGCACAAGACGGACAGTGCCGGCCTGACCGCGAGCCCCGTTGGCCTCGCCACGACCTCGGTCGAGGCTGATCCGCAGCCGCGGGTGCCGGTGGACACGTTTGCCAGCGAGGGTGGGCAGGGCGGGATCGCGGTCGGGGTGCAGCCGGGTTGTACCGATCCGACTGAGTCCTCGAGCCAGCCGTGCTTCTACGCAAATCCCGGCACGGCGGGCGAGCTACAGGTGCTGGTGCTGGACCGCACTACGCTTGCGCCGCCGAGCAACTATCCGAACTACAACCAGGCGTATTCGACTTCTGATCTGTCGGGGTTCGCGTCGCAGATGCAGGCGCTGGCGACTGCTCAGTCGGGGGAGACGTGCCCGAGCTATAGCAGCGATGTGATCGTGATCGTCGCGCTGCGGTCGGGGTCGATCAGCGACACGGCGAACTTCCAGCTTGGGATGTCGGTGTTCAACGTCAACCCTTCCGCACCGGACGCCACATCGAGCTCGCAGTGCACCGAGAACACGAGCTTGGGCAGCGGCCCGTTCTCGGTGATCGCGGTGCCGGGCACGGTGGCCGGGAAGGCGTGGACGAACGACCAGCTGACGATCGACAACCCGCAGGGGTTGGTCGAGCAGCCGGGCGAGATCGTGGGGTTTCTGAAGGAGGGCTCGGACGACCCGGGGGCTTCGCCGCTGACGCTCAGCTACGGGTTCACGTTCCCGGACTCGGTGTTCTATGACACCCGGGCGGGCTCGAGCGGGAATGAGGTCGAGCTCGGCCCGACCAGCTCGGGCCAGCCGTATGGCAACACGCCGGTGGCGCTCTCGACTCCCGGCAGCGGGCAGGGGGCGATCGACGTACTGAGCTTCGACACGGTCAACACGCAGAACACGCTGCATCTCGAGGCGACGGTCGGAAACACCGGCTCGAACAGCGGACTGAATTGGGTCAGTTCGGCTCCGTCCTGTCGGACCTGATGCAGGACAAGCCGCCAAGCGGCCCTTGCACGCACTGCGGTGTGATTCTCGTCTCCGAGGGCCAGCTCGGTGGGTACGCCAGCGAGCCCGACTCATCTTCGTTCGGACAGGTGCTCAGCGATCTCGGGCAGCTGGGCGTCAACCCGGACACGTTCGCTCGTGCGGTGAACTCGCAGGGGACCTACTCGATGTTGTCCGCGAACGGCATCGGCTATGCGGCGTCGAGCGTGCTCGCTACTGGGGTCAGCGATCCAAACCAGCAGCTGCAGGTGTACAGCGGCACCTTGTCCGGCAACCTGGCTCGCGGCGCCGCGGGGCAGCTGTACCCGCTCAGCGGAGATCCAACGGGGCTGACCGCAGCCAGCGTGTTGCTGCCGATCGTCTACGGCAGTCAGGGCCAGTGGGCGATGACACCCACACCGTCGAACGTCGTCGATTGCCCCGGGGGTCCCGTCCCGCCGCAGACAGGGTGCGTGGCGAGTTGTCCCGCGACGGCGTTTGCGTACCTGGTCGAGCAGGCGTTCCCTGACCTGTTCTCCGGCGAGGTGCCGACCCTGTGGGGGTCGGGCAGCTCCGGCGACGCCGCCGCCGGGTGTGGTGGTCAGTCCGGCAGCCCTGATGTCGACCCGTCGGCGGTCCTCACCGCGGAGACGGCGCTGCGCAACACCTATCCCGATTACTCGATCTCGCTCTCGCAGGCGTTGGTGCTGGCCGTGCAGATGCCCAGCGGCGCGCCGTTCAGCTCGAGCGACTTCACCAGCGCGCAGCAACAGATGGTCAGCGAGCTCTCCCAGCGCCAGCAGGTAATCACGACGATGAGCACCGCCGCAGACGTCCAAACCAACTCGCAGACAAACGTCTCCATCGACCTCGCGCAGGTCGCCTCAAATGTGCAGACCGCCGAGCTGTCCTCGATCGCCAGCCAGATCCAGCCCCAGCCCGAAAACGACACCTCGTGGTGGATCTCGCTCGCGTTCCACTGGTCCAACGGGATCAACAAGGTTCTGAACTTCTACCGGCAGATAAGCCCTTTCCTGAACAGCGCCTACCTCTGGAGCGGATTGCTCGGCGATGGCTCGCTGGCGATCTTCGACACGATCGAGGGGCCGGGCAACGCCAACCCGGCCCAGGCGGTCGAGGAATACGTGCTGCTCGAATCCCAGCTGCAGCAGCAGGACATCGACGTCGAGCAGCAGATCGCCAACTCACTGACCGCACAGGCCAACGGCATGCAGCAGACCGAGGAGATCCTGCTCACGAGCCCCACGATGATGAGCTCCTTCAACCAGGCCGCGCTGACCAGCTGGAACTTCGGGGCGAACACGGCCAACGTCTACACCTCGGCCCAAAACGCCTACCTCTACCGCGTCACCCAGCTCGCCTACGAAGGCATGTGGGCGCAGGCCTACTCGGCCACCCGTTTCAACTGGAGTACCGCCTGCCAGTACGCCGGGACGGGTTCCTACCAGCAGACGTGGTGCTGGAGCCCGAGCTCGAACGAGTGGGTGGTAAAGGGGGGTTACGGCCCGTACCAATCCGTCTCCTCGCTCACGGGCGCCAGCGACCCTCACACAGGATGCGCTTACCCAACCTACGGCGGAGTGTTTGGACCGTTTCCCGGGGCTAACACCGGCGACGGCCTCGGCGAAGGCACCGAGTACCAAACCGAGGACACGGTCGCCACGTCGGGACAGACCCCCGGCTATCTCGACTTCGTGATGGTCGAGTCTGCCGGCCTGACGGCGAGCAACCTGTACAACGGGCCGCCTTCGGTGGCCAGCTACGCGCTCGTCCAGCAGTTCTTCCAGCAGCCCACCGACAGCGTCGGCGATCCCAGCTCCAGTTCGCCTCCGGGCTTCTACGCGCCCGACTTCTGGCAGCAGAACCTTCCCGTCAGCACCGACATCCAGTGCGGACCCGGGGGCCGCAACTACGCCCCGAAGAATATGACCGCGCAGACCGTCAGCGGCTACTACGGAAACCTGCAATCCACGGACCTATGGCCAACGCCGGCCAACCAACAGTGAGCTCGTGCCGGCGATCCTCACGGGCCGGGCGGCTAGCGGTCCTGGCCGCGGGCATCGTCGGCTTCGCTGCGCCGGCGGCGCAGGCCCAGTGTCAGACCGGAACGGTGACCTTCACGAGCGTGGCGGCGGAGCAGTGCTACACGGTGCCCGCCGGAATCAGCGCGCTGCCGGTTGTCGCGGTCGGAGCGCCCGGTACCTCGTACGGTTTCGGCCCCGCCGGTGGCTATGGCGCGCTGGTTGTGGGCCAGCTCGCGGTCACCCCCGGCGAGACACTGTATGTCGAGGTCGGAGCGCCCGGTGCTCTGACCGGGTCGGTGTTCGGTGGGGGCGGCGCCGGCGGTGGCGGCGGCGCGTCCGACGTCCGAACGCAATCGGTGTCGACGGGAACCTCCTCGCTGTCTTCGCGGTTGCTCGTGGCGGCCGGTGGCGGCGGCGTCGGCTGGCCGGGCGGCAGCAGTTATGCCTTCCTGGGCGGCGGCGGTGGCAACCCGGCGAGCGCGGGCGGCGGCGGTGCGGGTGAGGGGGGTTCGGGCGGAGGCGCTGCGTCGACCTCGGCGGGCGGAGCCGGCGGCGCTGCGACCGGCGACACAGCCGGCTCGACGGGGTCCTCGGGGCAGGGCGGTTCGGCCGGGTATGGGGCCGCGCTCGGCGGCGACGGGGGCGGAGGCG
Source organism: uncultured Solirubrobacterales bacterium (assembly GCA_963788565.1). Taxonomy (GTDB): domain Bacteria; phylum Actinomycetota; class Thermoleophilia; order Solirubrobacterales; family Solirubrobacteraceae; genus Palsa-465. Next base: position 300,661 of record CAWBHJ010000014.1, read on the forward strand.
GAGGCGGCTACTACGGTGGCGGTGGTGGCGGCGGTGGTGCTACAAGCACCGGCGGTGGCGGTGGCGGCGGCGGATCGAACTTCGCACAGCCTTCGGTCAGCAACGTCAGCATCGGCACCGACACGACGGGCGATCCCAGGATCGAAATGCTCCCCGGATGTCAAACCGGGGACGCCACCTTTCTCTACACCGGCAGCGAGCAATGCTACCTCGCCGACAGCTCCTCCGTGGCGGTCCAAGCCGTCGGCGCCGAGGGCGGGACTGGAGATGGGTTCCGCGCTGAGGCGCCACCGGGCATTGGCGCGGTGGTGTCAGGAGTGATCAATGTCACCCCGGGGCAGACGTTATATGTCGAGGTAGGAGCCAGCGGCTGCCAGTGCGCAACCGTCTTCAACGGAGGCGGAGCCGGATCCGATTCGGACATTGGAACCGGCGGAAGTGGCGGCGGAGCTTCGGATGTGCGTACGGTCTCGAGCGCCGGTTCGAACTCACTCCAATCGAGACTGTTGGTCGCCGGCGGCGGCGGTGGCGGTGGCGTTGGCTGCAACTTCAGTTACTGTGGGGTAGGCGTCTTCGGTGGAGCGGGAGGCTCCGGTGGGTTGATCACCGGTGCGGGTGGTTCCGGCAGCAGCGGGATTGGCAATGGCGCTGGTACGGGCCCGGGCATAGGTGGTGGCGGTGGGACCGTTGGCGCTGGTGGCGCAGCAGGCAGCGGCGGAGCTAACGCGGCGTCCGGTGGATCAATCTGCGGGGCCGCCGGTGGGGCTGGCAGTCTCGGACAAGGCGGTAGCCCTGCTACCAGCAATAACCAATATACGGGCTGGGGAGGCGGCGGCGGCGGAGGTGGATACTTCGGCGGGGGGGCCGGCGGCGCAGGAGGGTGCGACTCCAGCTGCAGCGGAAACGTTTGTGGAGCGGCTGGTGGCGGCGGTGGCGGCGCCGGCTCGAGCTTCGCCGCCACGTCGGCGCAGTCTCCTACGTTCTCCTCCAACACCGCCAATCTCCCCAGCGAGATAGCGATCGACCCATTCACTGCCGCGCCCCTGGCGATCACACGCTCGCTCCAGCCACAGCTCGCGGTCGCGGGCGGACCAGGGCGGATCCGGTCGATCCTCGCCGCCGGGCGATACTCGACCTGGCTACGCGCGGTCTATCCGGGACACCTCGTCGTCGACTGGTCCTCCGTGGTCAGAAAAGATGGCCATCCAAGACGTGTCCTGATCGGCACCGGGCAGACCAGCTACCGCACACCGAGCTTCGCCCGGGTGAATGTCGTGCTGACCGGTGCGGGACGCAAACTGCTGCGCTCGGTTCACCGGCTCAGGGTGACGGTCAAGGCCACGTTCACCGCCCGCGACCATCCCAGCGTCATCGTGTCACGGACTGCGGTGCTCCGGCCCTAGGGGCGCTCCGGGACAGCCGTACCCACATCGCCGGACGGACGCGACACCTACCCCAGCACAGAGAAAGGCCCGCCTGGCGGGCCCTTCTTCAGGTGCGCCCGAGAGCGGCCCGCCTTGTCGAGACTGATCAGCGTGGTCAAGGGGTGACAGGTCAAGCCAAGAAGGGCTCGTGGATGCAGGCGGTTCCAGCGGTTGGCCTGACCTCCGATCGCGGCCCGATACGGCTGATTTCGATCCTGAGGGAAGCACTGAGGACGCACTCTGTGCTGGTCAGCGGCGGCCGGTGGCGCGGTCCAGCGCACGACCGACCTCGTGCCGTGTCCCGGCGTTCAGGTTGGTGATGAGCTCGCCGAGGAAGGCCTCGGACAGCGACGCGACGTGGTCGGCGTTCAGGACACAGGCCCGCGGCATCCCATCCGCGGGTCCGGGCTCGACCTCGGTCGGCAGTCCACGGACGTTCGTGGTAGCGAGCACGACAAGATCTCGTTGAGGTGCTCGACCGCCTCGTCGCGGGTCAGCACGAGCGCGAGTCGCCTCTGCCAATCGTGATTGTCGGCCCAGCGGACGTCGCCGCGCCTCACCGGGGCTCGTGCCCGGCCGGGTGCTCGTCCTGGCGAGTCGTCGCGTCGCGTCCACGGCGCTTGCCTCCTGCAGCTTGGACAGCTGGCCGCATTCGTTGGGGGCTGGTGGCTGGCGACCCGCCGCCACTTCCATCGCTCTTCCCTGACCGAACTAGCTCCTGATCGCCGCGGCGCGACCGAGCGCCAACCGGGTCGCAGGGTTTCGTTGGTGGCCCGATCTTGTGACCGCTGGCAACTCGAACGAGTCGTCCGGTCCGTGGACGAACAGCACCTGCCGGTCTGTATGAGCCGGTAGCCCACGGGACCGGTGTCGTCGCGACACGATGGCGCTTTCCGTCATGATTCGCGCTTGGAGCGCTCGGTTCCGCGTATAGCTGTGCGAGACGTGGGGGCCGATCATGTAATCGGGGTGTGGACGACCCATCAGTCCGTGCTCGACAGTGTCGTAGAGACCTTGTTGCGCGCGACGGTGGCGGCTTCACTAGATCGGAGGCATCGATGCAGGCCTTTCAGCTAGTCCAGGCGGAGGCGAAGCCGCAGCTACGCGAGGTCGACGTCCCGGAGCCGGGGCCAGGTCAAGTGCTACTCCGGGTCGCGGGCGCGGGTGCCTGCCACTCGGACCTGCACCTCATGGAATACCCGGTGGAGCAGATTCCCGGCCGGCTGCCGTTCACGCTGGGTCATGAGAACACCGGCTTCGTCGAGGCGCTGGGCGCCGGCGTGAGCGGCTTCGAGATCGGCGAGCCGGTCGCCGTGTATGGGTCGTGGGGCTGTGGCCGCTGCCGCGCATGCCGCGAGTCGAAGGAGAACTACTGCGAGCGACGGGCGGAAATCGGGGCACTCGGCGGCGGGCTCGGACGCCACGGGGGAATGGCGGACTTCATGCTCGTGCCGGCCGCCCGCTGGCTCGTACCGCTCGAGGGTCTGGACCCGGTGGAGGCGGCGCCGCTCACCGATGCCGGCCTGACGCCGTACCACGCGATCAAGCGCTCGCTGCAGCGGCTCGTGCCCGGGTCCAGCGTGGTCGTGATCGGCGTGGGAGGACTTGGCCACCTCGCGGTCCAGATCTTGAAGGCGACCTGCCCGGCGCGTGTGATCGCCGTCGACGTTGACGACGCGAAGCTCAAGCTCGCACGCGAGGTCGGGGCTGACGACAGCGTCCATTCCGGCGACGAGGCGGCGGCGCAGATCCGCGAGCTGACCGGAGGGCTCGGAACGCAGCTCGTGCTCGACTTCGTTGGCAGCGGAACAACGATGCGGCTGAGCGCGCAGATCGCACGCACAGACGGTGAGATCACGATCGTCGGCCTGGCCGGCAGCGTAATGCGCGTCGCGTTTGGGCAGATCCCGCTCGAGTGCCCGGTATCGATCCCGTTCTGGGGCTCGCAAGTCGAGCTGATCGAAGTGCTCGCGCTCGCCCGCGCCGGCAAGATCAGAGCGCACGTCGAGCGCTTCCCGCTCGACCGGGCCCACGACGCATACGAGCGGATGCGGGCTGGCACGCTCGAGGGCCGCGCGGTAATCGTCCCCCGACGGACCGGCGCGGCGCCGGCCGGAGGATCGACAGCATGATCCGACTGGTGGGCGGAAGCCAGAAGTTTTCAAGCAGGACGACCAAGCGGCGCTCGAACGTATCTCGTCGCGGTCCGGGCCGTCTCTGACGCTTCAAGGCTCCGGGCTTGACGACCGGAGCGCGTGGACGGGTTCGTGATGGCGCGCGCGGCTGCTCAGCACGGGACCATCCCGCCGGTCGGGACCGGTCTTCGGTCCTGCTCCCGCACTTGGCGCGCACGGCTGCGGCCCGCGCACAGCCAGGATCAGATAAATGTTAGAGTTCCGCCGTCGGGGCGGAGGAGCCGGAACGGAGTCTGGGGGACCGGTGTCGGAACAGATCGAGCTAGCGACCATCTTGCTGACCGATCTCGTCGGCTCGACGCGCCTTGCGACTACGGTCGGCCCGGCGGTCGCTGATCAGCTGCGCGACGAACATTTCGCGCTACTGCGGGAGGCAATCGAGTCTTGGGGTGGCCGCGAGGTGAAGAACACGGGCGACGGGCTGATGGTCGCCTTCAGCTCGGCGTCGGCGGCGGTCCGCTCCGCGGTCGACATGCAGCAGCTGTTCGAGCGCCGCTATCGCCGCTCGCAGCAGCAGTTGCACATCCGGATCGGCCTCGGCGCCGGGGAGTCGACGGTCAAGGACGGCGACTACTTCGGGATGCCCTCGATCGAGGCAGCCCGGCTGTGTGACAAGGCGCCGTCGGACGGGATCCTCGTCTCGGGCGCGGTGCGGATGCTGGCCGGGCGCTCCGACGGGGTCGAGTTTGTATCGGCCGGCGAGCTCGAGCTGAAGGGCTTCGAACGCCCGGTCGAGGCGTTCGCGATCTCATGGGAGCCCGTGGCGGAGCAGACGGCATCGCCGGGTCGCTGGCCGTTGCCGGCGGCGCTTCGGTCGGTACCGACGATCGCGTACGTAGGACGCGAAGCGGAGCGTGGGCTGATCGAGGAGGCGACCGCCGACGTCCGCGCTGGATCCCGGCGAGGGGTCCTGGTGGCGGGCGAGCCAGGGATCGGCAAGACGAGACTTTCGGCCTACGCGGCGCTCGCAGCCCACGGAGAGGGTTTCGCGGTCTGCTGGGGGTCCTGCTCGGAGGAGCTCGGGGTCCCGTATGAGCCGTGGATCGAGATCTGCTCGCAGCTCGTGGAGGACGCGCCGGCCGAGCTGCTCGCGCCGTACGTCGAGCGCCACGGGGGCGAGCTCAGCCGCCTGGCGCGCAACCTCGCGCGGCGCGTGCCGGATCTGCCGGCGCCGCAGCCATCCGATCTCGAGACGGAGCGGTTCCTGCTGTTCTCTGCCGTGGCGGGACTGGTGACGGCAGTTGGCGAGACGACGCCGGTGTGCCTCGTGCTCGATGATCTGCATTGGGCCGACGGGCAATCGGTGGCCCTGCTGAAGCATTTGGTGCGGACGGTCGACCACGGTTCGCTGCTGCTGATCGCCACCTACCGCGACTCCGAGCTGGGCCGGGATCATCCGCTCACCGGCGTGCTGGCGGATCTGCGCAAGGTCGAAGGCGTGCAGCGGGTCGCGCTTCACGGCCTCGAGCCCAGCGAGGTGGCGCAGGTCGTCTCGGCGGCGGCAGGGCACGAACTGGATCAGGCCGGGCTGGCGCTGGCCGGACAGATCGCTTCGGAGACTGACGGCAACCCGTTCTTCGTCACGGAGGTCCTGCGGAGTCTGTCCGAGTCCGGGACGCTCCAGTTCGACGAGGCGATCGGCCGGTGGCGGATCGACCGCTCGGCTCCGGTCGGCCTGCCGGAGAGCGTGCGCGATGTGATCGAGCGACGTGTCGGGCGGCTCGGGGAGGAGGCGCGCGAGCTGCTTGCAATCGCCGCGGTGATCGGCCGAGCGTTCGATCTCGACGCCCTGGCGGCGTTGGTCGAGGTCGATGAGGCCCGGCTGCTGGATCAGCTCGAGGCGGCGGTCGCCGCGTCGCTGCTCGAAGAGTCCAGCGAGCGGGTCGGAGAGTTTCGGTTTGCGCACGCGCTGATCAACCAGACGCTGTATGCGTCGCTCGGCGCGACCCGCCGGGCCAGGCTGCATCATCGGGTCGCTCAGGCGCTCGAAGCGGTGTACGGTGACGATCCGGGCGAGCACCTGGCGGAGCTGGCGCTCCATTGGCGGCTTGCGACGGTCGCGGTCGACCACCGCAAAGCCGCCGACTACGCGAGCCGAGCCGGTGAGCGGGCGCTGCGGAACCTCGCGCCGAGCGAGGCGGTCCGGCTGTTCGCCGACGCCGTCGAGCTGTTACGCGAGGAGCAGAGCCCGGAGCGCTGCCGGGCGCTGATCGGGCTCGGCCGGGCGCAGCGGCTGACGGGCGACGGCCGCTATCGCGAGACGCTGCTTGAGGCTTCGCGGATCGCGTCCGAGCTGGCCGACGCCAAGCTTGCCGCCAACGCCGTGCTCGCGAACAGTCGCGGCTCGGCGAGCATGATCGGGGAGGTCGACGCCGAACGCCTTGAGGCGATCGAGCGCGCGCTGGAGCTGGACGACGGCTCCTCCCCGGCCCGAAGCGCACGCCTGCTGTCGCTCCAGGCAACCGAGCTGGGATGGGATGTGGACGTGGCGCGCCGGCGCGAGCTCGGCGAGAAAGCGATCTCGCTCGCCCGTGAGGCCGGCGACGTCAGGGCGCTCACCGAAGCGCTGCGCAACGCGTTCTACGCCGACTGGACGCCCGCGACGCTCGCCCGGCGCGCGCAACTCGCCGACGAGCTCGTCGCGCTCGCCGACCCGGGGCAGGATCCCGCGCTTCAGTCCAGCGCGAAGATCATGGAGCTCCATGTCGCGATCGAGTCGGGTCAGCTCGACCGCGCGCGGTCCGCTCTGGCCCAGATCGAAGCCTTTGCGGACGAGGTCGGGAGGCCGACGCTGAGCTGGTTTGCCACGTACTTCGGCGCCGGCTGGGCGCTGCTCCACGGCGATTTGGACGGGACCGAGCGACTCGCCAAGGAGGCGCTCGGGATCGGGCGGGAGGCCGGCCAGCCCGACGCCGTGCTCGTCTACGCCGCCGTTTCGATCATCGCCAAGCAGTACCAGGGCCGCGGAGAAGAGGTCGTCGAGAGGCTCGAGCAAAGCGTCGCCATGTTCCCCCGCCTGGCCGTGTGGCGGGCGTTCCTTGCCTCCCTCTACTGCTGGCTGGGCCGGCGCGCAGACGCCGAAGCGGTCATGGAGGAGGCGGCGCGCGATGGGTTCGCGCACATCAATTGGGACTCGGCGCGAACGGCGGCACTGATCCTCTACGCCGACGCCGCCGCGGAGCTCGGGCTCGCCGACACCGCCGCGATCCTGTACGAACAGCTCGAGCCGTGGGCCGACCGCGTGGTCTGGACCGGAGCCAGCGGCCTCGGCTACGGGCACTCGTCGCTCGGGCGACTCGCCGCGGCGCTCGGCCGCCACGAGCAAGCCGACGAGCATTTTGCGCTTGCTTGCGAGTTCCAGGACGCGAACGGGATTGCCCTCTGGGGCGCCCTCACCCACCTGGACTGGGGGCGGACGCTCGTAGCCCGCGGCGAGCACCTCCGCGCCGGCGAGCAGGCCGCCCGCGCGGTCGAGCTCGCCCGCGAGCACGGCTACCCACAGATCGAAGAGCGCGCTGCCGCGATCCTCGAGGCCGCCGCGCCGGTCGGCAACTGACCGTCAGCTCAAGAACGCATCGGCGGTTGCTCCGACCTGCACAGCGTCTTGGAACAGGAAAGCGTGACCGGCTCCTCTGAACATCTTGGTTGTCGCCTTCGGCAAGCGTTCGGCGATCGTGCGGTCGTTGGCCGGCGGGTCGATCACATCGAGATTGCCCCACATGACCAGCACCTGCTGTTTCACCTTCGGCAGGTCTTTGTAGACGCCTCCGGTGCGGGAGGTCCACTGCTTGCGGGCGTGTGCCTGCCCCGCCTTCCCCGCGGTGCTGGCGGAGAAGCTGTCGCTGGGCAGATGATCCCGGCGGTACTGCGCGACGATGCGCGCCACGTAGTCGAACTCGCCCTTGACGCCGGCGTTCGTCGGCGGAAAGCTCAGCCCGAGCAGAACCGGCGCCGGCAGGTTTGGCTCGCTCATGATCTTCTGAACGGGCTGGCTCGGAAGCTTCTCCGTCGGCCCGCCCGCGCCGGTTGCGCACAGCACCACCCTCATCACTCGGGTGGGCGCGTCGACGGTGACCTGCTGGGAGATCTCGCCGCCCATCGACCATCCCAGGAGGTCGAAGCGCCGGATGTGAAGCGCCGAGGCGACCGCGAGCGTGTCCTTTGCCATCAGCGGCACGGTCACCTTGTTCGGCGAGAAGTTGTCGCTGGTGGTTCCCATGCCGCGGTTGTCGAAGATCAACACGCGGTGATTGCGGATCAGCTGCTTGATCAGCTGTGGATCCCACATCGCCATCGTCCCGGATCGACCCATCACCATGATCAACGTGGGGCCGCTGCCGCCGATTCGATAGCCGAACGACAGACCGTTTGCTTTGACGTGCCGGACCGGTCCGAGGCTCGGTGCCGCCGCGGCCTGGGCGTCAGCGAGCGTCAGGCTCGCGCCGCCGAGCGCAGTCGCGACGCTGATCGCGGCCGCGCACAGCATCCCTCGGCGCATCGCAGCACACCGGTTCTTCCGCATCTTGCTCATCCAGTTGACCTCCGCGTCGATCGTCCTCGGTTCCGACCCGACCCGGCCCCCGGTTCGGTCAATGCCCCGACGAGGAAACCTTACCAACCGCCTCACTCTGGCCGGCGGCTCGAACCGAGTCTCCCGTTGCCGATGAACCGAGCCCGAGGCGCGATGCCGGTGACCGCGTGAACCCCGCCGTTACCGCGCTTCGCAACGTGCCGCTGCTGGCTGGCCTCCCCGACGAGCTGCTCGAATCGCTCGGACGCGAGCTCGTCCCCATGCGTGTCGCGCCCGGCGAATGGATTCTGCGCGAGGGAGAACCCGCGACGAGCATGTTCCTCGTCCGGAGCGGGCGCGTCGAGGTGGTTCGCGAGGGCCCCCCGGAGACGATGATCCGGGTGCTCCGGCGAGGCGCCGCGCTGGGCGAGCTCGCGCTGCTCTCCGAGGGGGTCCGGTCGGCGTCCGCACGGGCGCGTCATCACACCGAGCTGCTGGCGCTCGACCGGGCCGCGTTCGAGCGCCTGATCGTCGGCGCGCCGAGCTTCGCGCTCGGCCTCACTCGGGCGATGGGCGCGCAGCTGGCCGCTGCGCGGGGAGAGGCGGTCCAAGCCGCGGCGCCGCTGATCGTCACGATCCTCGGTCTGGACGGCGCCGCGCCGGTTGGCGAGACGGCCGACTGCATCGCGGCGGGGCTCCGGAGCTACGGCTCGGTCGCGACTCTCAGCGAGGGCACGCTCGTCACTCTCGAGCAGGCGGAGCGGGACGCGGAGCGGGTCATATTGCGGGCCGGGTCAACCGGTCCGAGCGACGACGTCGACGACTGGACCGAGTTGTGCCTGGCCGAGGCCGACGTCGTGGTCGCAGTGACAACCGGCAACCCAAGCCCCGCGTGGCTGCGCCTACATCAATCGCTCACCGGCTGCGAGCTGCTCGTGTTCGGCCCGCGGCTCGCAAACGGCGTCCTCGAGAGCGTCAAGCCCCGCGAGCTTCAGGTAGTTGCGGACCCCGGCGACCGCCGGGCCGCGCTGGCGGCGACCGCCCGTCGCCTCGCCGGCCGCGCCGTCGGTCTCGTGCTCTCGGGCGGTGGGGCGCGCGCGCTTGCGCATATCGGCGTACTCGAGGAGCTCGATGCGGCAGGCATCAAGTTCGACCGTGTGGCCGGCGTCAGCCTCGGCTCGCTGGTCGCGGCGACCGCCGCCGCTGACTTCACGCACGAGGAGCGCTACGAGGCGTTCTGGACCGCATTCGTGGACACCAATCCAACCAACGACTTCGCCCCGCCCGCCTACTCGCTGATCCGCGGCAACAAGACCAGGCGGCTGATCTCCGAGGCGTTCGGTGAGCGCCGGATCGAGGAGCTTCGGTGCCGCTTCTTCAGTCTGAGCTGCGACCTGATCTCACGCGAGACCGTCCTGCACAAGACCGGCCGGATCTTCGACGCCGTCTACCCGAGCTTGGCGATCCCCGGCGTGTTCCCGCCCGTCCCGACTCCCGACGGACGGCTGCTCGTCGACGGTGGCGTGCTCGACAACCTTCCGGTCGCGACGATGGCCCGGACCGGCGAAGGCCCGGTGATCGCGGTCGACGTCACCGGCAAGCGAGGCGACTTCCGCAAGCAGCGCGCGGCGCTGACCTCGCGGATCTTGACGCCGGTGAGGCGCGCGCTCACCGGCACCGAGGCCGAGATTCCTCGCCTCGGCGAAACGATCATCCGGACCGTGACCGTCGGGAGCATCGACAGCGCGGTGGCGGCGCGCACGCACGCCGACCTGGCGATCTCACCCCGGGTTGACGAGATCGGATTGCTGGACTGGAAGCTGTTTCCCCGGATGCGGGAGCTCGGGCGGCGCGCCACCCGCGAGACGCTCGAAGCCAACCCCGCAATCGCGGAGGCATTGCGTGCGTAGGCGCGGGCCGGCGCCGCGAACGGTGTTGGCGATCGCGTCGCTCGGATGCGCCGTCGCGTTCATCGACGCGACGATCGTCAACATCGCCTTCCCGTCGATCGAAAGCTCTTTCAAGGGCAGCTCGATCTCGTCGCTCTCATGGATCCTGAACGCGTACAACATCGTGTTCGCGGCGTTCCTCGTGGCGGCCGGCAAGTTCGCCGACCTGATCGGCCGCAAGCGCGTGTTCGTGTTCGGGCTCGAGCTGTTCACGCTCGCGTCACTGCTGTGCGCGATCGCGCCCTCCGCGAATCTGCTGATCCTGTTCCGGATGGTCCAGGCGGTCGGGGCGGCGTGTCTCGTGCCCGGCGCGCTGGGTCTGGTGATGAACGTGTTCCCACCCGAGCGCCGCGCACACGGGGTCGCGCTGCTCGCCGCGGTCGGGGCGGTGGCGGCCGGGCTCGGGCCGTCACTCGGTGGCTTGCTGGTCGCCGCCTCCGATTGGCGGCTCGTGTTCCTCGTCAACCTGCCGATCGGCCTGGCGGCGATCGTGCTCGCGCGCCGTCAGCTGATTGAGAGCCGTGCCCCGGGACGCCGCCGAATGCCGGATCTGCTCGGCGCGGCGCTGTTCGCCGTGTCGATCGCGGCCGTCGTGCTGGCCGTCGTCAAGGGCCAGGAGTGGGGCTGGGGCAGCGCGCGGATCATCGCCAGCTTCGCGGTCGCAATCGCGACGATGGCGCTGTGCCTGTGGCGCTGCAGCTGGCATCGATCGCCGGTCATCGAGCTGCCTCTGTTCCGCAGCCGGACGTTCAGTGTCGCCAATGGGATGATGGTCATCGCCGCGGCCGGGTTCTACGGCTACGGCCTGCTCAACGTGCTGTTCCTGACCGGGGTGTGGCGCTACTCGGTGCTCGAGGCGGGTCTGGCGCTGACGCCGGGGCCGTTCATCGCAGCCGCGACCGCCGGGGTGAGCAGCGCGGTCGCCGAGAAGATCGGGCATCGCTGGGTGCTCGTGGTAGGCGGCCTGCTGTGGGGCGGGGCCGTGCTGTGGTTCGTCGAGCGCGTCGGCGTCAAACCGGAGTTCGTGAGCGAGTGGCTTCCGGGGATTGTGCTCCTCGGGCTGGGCGCCGGGACGCTGTTTCCGAACCTGAGCGGGGTTGCGGTCGCCTCGGCCCCGGGCGAGAGCTTCGGGATCGCGACGGGCTTGAACTCCGTCGCGCGCCAGGTCGGCGCCGCGTTCGGAGTGGCAGTGGTGGTCGCGATCCTCGGCACGCCGTCGCCGCTGAACGCGCTCGCCTCGTTCCAACATGCGTGGACGTTCGCCGCGGCCTGCCTGTTCGCGGCCGGGATCGGCTGCGTGTTCGTGGGGCGCGTGTCGCCGGAGAGGGCGCCGTCGCTCGGCGAGGCAGCGCGGCTCGTGCTCGGGCCGCAGCCGCCGGAGGGCACGGCGACGGTCGGGCGCTCGCGGGCGCGGCGTGCAATCAAGGTGGACGCCGCGGCGGCGATCCCGGCGGGAGGGGAGTCAGCCGCGGAGTTCCTCGCGCACATCCCACTGTTCGCCGACCTTGAAGCAGAGCAGCGCGAGGCGCTGGCCGCGGACGCACGGGCGGTGCGAGTATCGGCAAATGAGTGGCTGTTCCATCAGGGTGATCCCGGAGAGGCCTTGTACGTGCTGCGGGCGGGACGACTCGAAGTCATCGACGAGCCGACCGGAGCCGTGATCCGCGAGCTCGGCCGCGGCGACGCGCTCGGTGAGCTCTCGCTGCTCACCGGCTCGCCGCGCTCGGCGTCGGTGCGCGCGGCCAGATCGAGCGACCTTCTGACGATCGAGCGCGCGGATTTCGACCGGGCGCTCGAGGCCTCGCCGGCGATCTCGCTGGCGCTGAACCGCGTGCTCGCCGCCCAGCTGCGAGACGTTCGGGCGCCGGTTTCGAGCGCACGTCCGCGTCCCGTGACGGTCGCGCTGGTCGCGCTCGACGGTCGGGTGCCGGTCGCCGAACTCGCACGCGGGCTCGACGCCCAGCTCGCGCGCCACACGCAGAGCGCGCTGCTCGATGGAAGCGAGGCCGCTCCCCCGGCCGAGGCCGAGCCGGCGGCCGTCTATGGCCCGTTGCTCGACCGGGCCGAAGCCGCGAACGAGCTGGTGCTGCTCGACGCCGGCTCGCTCGTCGCCCCCACCGCGTGGACGGAGTACTGCCTCCAGCATGCCGACCGGATGCTGGCCGCCACCACCGGCGGCCCAGTCCCGGAGCTCGTGGCCGCTCGCGCCGAGCTGTCTGGCTGCGACCTCGTCGCCTACGGCCTGGCGCCCGGGACTCACGCACTCGACGGCTGGGCGGACGCGCTCGATCCGGTCGAGTCGCACGTAGTGCGACTCGACAGCTTGGACGTGGATTTGGCCCGCGTCGCAAGGCGCCTGACAGGACGCTCGGTCGGGATCGTCCTCTCCGGGGGCGGAGCGCGCGCGTTCTCACATATCGGTGTTCTGGAGGAACTCACCGCAGCGGGCGTCGTGATCGACCGTGTCGCCGGGGTCAGCATGGGCTCGTTCGTCGGCGCGCTGTTCGCGACCGGCCTCGACGCGGACGAGATCGACGCCCGGTGCTTTGACGAGTGGGTTCAGCGCAGCCCGCTCGGCGACTACACGTTCCCCCGCCACGCGCTGATCCGCGGCGGCCGTGTCGAGGCGATGCTCCAGCGGACGTTCGGGGAGGCCACCCTCGAGGAGTTACCGAGGAGCTTCATGTGCGGCTACACCGAGCTACGCAGCGGCAAACTCGTGATCGCGCGCTCGGGCCCGCTGTGGGAACGCGTCGGATTCAGCATGTGCCTACCGGTGATTGCCCCACCCGCGGTCCGGGGGAGCGACATCTTCATTGACGGCTCACTGGTCGACAACCTGCCGGTCCGAGCGATGTCCGACCTCGGCGAGGGCCCGGTGATCGCGGTAGACGTCAAGGTGACGTTCGAGCGCACTTCAGGAAAGCGCTCGACAAACGGCCGGCCGAGCAACGCTGGCGCGCGCAACGGCCGGTCGCGCAACGGTGCCCCGCCGTCCGCGCGGCCGCCGAGCCTCAGCGAGACGCTCACGCGAGTGCTCCTGCTAGGCAGCGCCAACACCACCGACGCCGCCCGGCGACACGCCGATCTCCTGATCACGCCGCGGACGGACGGAGTTGGCCTGCTCGAGTTCCACCAGCTCGACGCGGCCCGAGAAGCCGGTCGCGCCGCGGCACGCGAGGCGCTCGAGTCGGCGCCAGCCGCGTTGTTCGGCGTAGCCCCCGCCGCCGCGATCGCCGGACTCGAGCCGCTCAGGTGAGCTAGCGCATCGCGACGCGGCGCACACGTCGGCTCTACGACTCCTGCAGCAACGACATCATCGTCGAGGCGCTGCGCCAGCGACCGGCGATCCGATCGCGTCGGTGAAGCCGATCTCGAGGTGCGGGCTAATCGAGATGCCGACGATTCCGGGACCGATCGAGCTCATCACCCGGCCGGCGCCCACGTGGGTGCCGACCGGGAGCTGGTTGGCGGGGCCTGGCGTGGCCGTAGTAGACGTAGTCGTAGCCCTCGATCGAGCTGTCGCAGTGGAGCACCGGCGCATCCGGGCGGAATCCGCCGTTGCGGTGCTGGGGAACCTACAGCGAGCCGAGGCGGACGGCCTCGGCGGCAACAAGGCAAGGCAGACGCCGAGGGGCCGAAACCCCACTGTTCGTGGGATTGGGCAATGCTGGGCTCGAACCAGCGACCTCCGGCTTGTCGAGACTGATCAGCGTGGTCACGTGGTGACAGGTCAGGTCAAGAAAAGCGAGTAGATGCAGGCGATTCCTGCGATCGGCTTGACCTCCGATCGCAGCGCGATACGGCTGATTTCAACCCTGAGGGACGCACTGAGGACGCACTTTTGCCGGCTCAGCGGCAGCCGGTGGCGCGATCCAGAGCGCGACAGACCTCGTCCAGCGTCTCGGCGTTCAGCGTGGTGATGAGTTCGCCGAGGTAACCCTTGGACAGCGAAGCGACGTGGTCGGCGTTCAGGACGCAGGCTCGAGGCATCCCGTCCGCAGGTCCGAGCTCGACCTCAGTCGGCAGTCCGCGGATGTTCGTCGTCGCGAGCACGACAAAGATATCGTTGAGGTGCTCGACGGCTTCGTCGCGGGTCAGCACGAGCGCGGGTCGCCTCTGCCAATCGGGATGCTCGGCCCAGCGGACCTCGCCGCGCCTCACCAGGGCTCGTGCCCGGCCGCCTGCTCCTCCTGGGCGAGTCGTCGCATCGTCTCCGCGGTGCTCGCCTCCTGCAGCTTGGAGAGATCGCCCCATTCGTCGACGGCGTCGTCGCCTTCGACCGCTCGTAACGCGCGGTCAGCCTGCTCCTCGGTCCAATGTGGCACGCGCTTTAGGAGCTTTTCCTTCGCGGTCATAGCGAAGATGAGCGTACCGCGCCGCTACGCGTTTGCTCGGAGCCAGATCGTGGTCCCGCCCGTCGGCGCTCGGCTGTCTCGGAATTGGCGAATACCAGGGCTATTCGCATGAGGGGGCGAGACACCCGCATTGCTCTCGCGGCAGTAATCGACCACGCGACTGCAGCGGTCTCGCGCGGGCTGTTGGCTCTCGGATTCTCAGGCGCGAGCAGCGCTCTCCCTGAGCGACGCCAAGCTGCTGGTGCTCGTCCAACCCGCATCTCGCCCAGCGCCGCTCAGTTCTGTCGGGTTGCTGGCTGAGCGATAGCCGACTTCCGGGGAGGACGACTCGATCGCGCCCTCTCGCTCTATCCACCGCTCGAACCGGAAACTCGACTGATCGTCCTCCGATTTTGGGTTGGTCCGGCATCGGATCCTCCGGTCGGTCATGTCACCAGCCCGACCACGCCCTTAATCACCAGCAGCGTTCCCACAGCCGCGAACCCCCTGACCGCGAACTTGTGAGCGTGCCTGCTGACCCACGCCTTGACGCGCTCGACCGCCTGCGGGGTCGATTTCGGCGCGACGAGATAGCTCACCATCGGGACCTCCAGCAGCCACAGCATCACGAGGTTGAAGCCGATCACGAGCAGCACGGTGGCCGCGGTCGAGTACTTCAGCTTGTGGATCTCGTCCAGGCCGGCGAGGTATGAAGCCCCCGGAAGCGTCAGCAGCGCGCCGACCACAAACGTCACTCGCGGCGAGCCCTTGCTGAGCTCCCGCTGCCACCGTGGTGGCTCGTGGTCGCCCTTCGCCGCCTTGTGCGCCGCGCGCCGCTGTCGCCTGCGTTCGAGACGACCGGTGTGCAGGACGAAGGCGATCGCCAGAAAGACCGCCCCGAGCCCGATATCGACCGACGGGCTCAACGTGTTCTCGGTCGTGCTCGTCTCGCTCGAGTTCGAGAGCGAGAACACGATCACGAGCCCCAGAGTGATGCTCGTGACGTACGCCCCCAGGAGATACCCAGCCATCAGCTTCGCCGGCTTATCTAGCAGCAGCATCACGGTCGTCGCAGCGACCAGCGTCGGGTTGAGCGAGGCGGTCAGCGACAGAAGGACTACCTGTCCCACCGCGGTTGAGCCTGCCTTCGAACGCGCACGGAGTCATCCCACGAAAGGGGTGATGCACCCGGAGCCGGCAGCAACCCCCAGCCCGCGCCCAGCACGTCCGGTTGACATACCGCTAATTGCGCCGGCGGCAGCGAACTTCGGCACGATTCCGCGGATCCCCGCGGCTTCTGCTTCTCGATCGTTGCGGAAGCGCGCGGTTGCCCTGGAATCGGGCATCGGAGAGACTGGCACCTTGTCAGGGGGTGTTCTCCCTCGGAATCTATGTTCGGAGGAAGCATGAACGTGTTTCGCTCGCGCCACTTGGCCGTGATCCTGAGCGCCGCCGCGATCGCCGCTGTACTCGCTTTGGCTTGTGCCGGACCTTCTTATGCGACCAACCCAGTCAGCCGCTCGCCGCACTCTCCGCGTCCCAGCGCCGCGGCGCTCGGATGCGCCGTGCTGCTTCCGCCATCCACTACCAAGTCGCGATCAAAGCCCGGCTGGTGGTTCAACAAGCGATCGCCACTTCAGGTTGCCCTGCACTACCTGTCTGCGGCGGTCGCGCGCCACTACCGGATCCTTGAGGGAGGATTTGGTGGCAACTTCGGCCCCAATGGTGGTAGCGGGTTCGGCTTTCAAGCGCACAGCAACAGATGTGGCTACTTCGCCGTTGGTGGCGGAGGGAACCATGGTCATGGGACCCAATTTGAGGTCTGCGTCGGCAAGACGGCCGCGGCAGTCAAGAGGTGTTCCGGTAGCAGCAACCCGTCGCGACCCACCGGTGGTTTGGGCTAAAGCGAAAGCCAAGCCCCGTGGCGCTACCTTCTTGACTCCCGCTCCGAGTCCGAGCGGGAGTTTTGAGTCGCGGACAACACGCTCGGTCTCGGCTCTACAAAGCGTGCACGCGGCGGATCCGGCTCGACCGCTCGCAAGTCTCCGGAGTTTGCGCGGCGTTAGCGTGCTACCGGTTCTCGCGCCGGACTCTCATTCCCCAACAGCTCGGGTTCAGCAGCCGGAGTTGTTCACTGTCCCGTTGGGCATCGTCGTCTCGCAAAACTTGGCGCCCTGAAGGTTGGCGGCGCCCAGCTTGGCGCCCCGCAGCCACGTGTCGCGGAGGTTGGCGCCGGTCAGGTCAGCGCCGAAAAGGGTGGCGTCGGTCAGGTCAGCGCCGTAAAGGTTGGCGTCGGTCAGGTTGGCGCCGAAAAGGTTGGCCTGGAATCCGTCGACCGCGGATAGGTTGGCGCGGGACAGGTTGCCGCCGGATAGCTGGGTTTGGTCCAGGTGGGCGTGGAACAGGTTGGCGTCGGACAGATTTGCTTCGCGCAGGTCGGCGCGCATCAGACGGGCGAAGCGCAGGTTGGCGTGGTGCATGTCGGCGCCGCGCTCTGCTTGGTGGCTCATGTCGACGCCCGGGCAGTGCGTGTAAGGCTTGAGTTCACAGCCGTTTATCGTCCTGGCGCTGGCGCCCGGAAGGGCCTCCGCGAGCGCTGCCACTGACACGACGCCCACCACCAAACCACCGACCAATACGGCGCGACACACGCGCGTACGCAAATCGCCCAGCTTGCCCATGACTCGCTCCCAACCCCGATTCCGGATCCGTGCAAAGCGCAGTCTACGCCCTGAATAGGCGCAAACAAGGGCCTACGCGCAACCAACCGCGACCAGCCCACGACCCCCAGCTCGCTCCAACCGAACCACCCGCGAGCCTGCTGGAATCTCCCTAAAGCAGCATTCCCGGCCGGTCCAGCACTGGCTTCGCTTTGGGCTAATAGGGACAGCCTGACGAAGACCCGCTTTCGGTTCCTGAGAGGTCTGACGGCCCAGGGT
>CAWBHJ010000015.1:0-43394 GCA_963788565.1 uncultured Solirubrobacterales bacterium
CGTGCACTGCGCTGCTCGACCAGCTTGACGGCGCCGTCGGGCACGCCGAGCAGCACATCAACGTCGCTGTGGTCGCGAAGACGTCGCTCCCCCGGCTGCTCACGTTCGCCGAGGAGCGCGGATGGCGGCGCCTGCGTCTGCTGTCCTCGGCCGCCAACAGTTACAACCGCGACTACCACGGTGAGACCGCCGAGGGAGTCCAACGGCCGATGCTAAATGTGTTCCGCCGCGGCCCGGACGCAATCCGCCACTTCTGGGGCTCAGAGCTTCTCTATGCGCCAACGGACGGCGATCAGGAACCGCGCCACGTCGGCACACTCGAGCCGGTCTGGAATCTCTTCGACCTCACCCCTGAGGGACGCCCGAACAACTGGTGGGAGCAACTGAGCTACTAGCGGGCTAACGACCGAGGTCACGGCGCCATCATCGGTCCGAGCCAACGCCTTTTTCTCTCCGTCTCCGGGGACATCCTGTCCCAGCCGTGGAAGTGCGAGAAGTCCATCTTGTCCCAGAGCTCACGCAAGCCGGGCGCGCCGAGGTCCCAGTCGGGGCGAATCTCGCGGGTCACTGCCCGCAGATCCTGGCGAAGCTCCTCGACCGACGGGCGACCCCAGAACCAGTAGCCGTTGTAGATGCTGTAGATCACCAGCCCGGGCTTGAGCACGAGCGTGTGCGGGACGATCGGGTTGTGCTCTGGGTCGGTGTACTCCTCGGCATCGAGGTCCTTCTGGACGGTCCGTTCCTCGTCGGAGAGGAATGGCCACTGGGCCCCCGTCGATATGCGGAGCTCCTGGGTCTCGTGATGGGTCGCCGATGCGATCGTCACGATCTTGGTGTAGCTCACCGCGATCTGTGGATAGAACGCGGCGAGCTGGAGGTGCTGCTCGTGCTCCTTTGGGCAGTACATCCCGCGCGCGAGCGTGAGGATCAGGGGGTCGTCGCCCTGAAGGTCGCTGAGCTTCCGAGGGATGCTCTCCTGGTCGGGCAACTCGTAGTCCGGGAACGTGCCGCCGGGCGCGATATCACTTCGCATGGTCTGCTCCTGTCCTCGGGGTCAACGGTGGCGGTGACATTCTCGCTCGGGGGGTTGGCTCGCGCCCGACCGCCCTGGTGGAGCCACTGGTCTGGCTTTAGAGTCCGCGGCGATGGCGTCATCACGCTCGGCGGAGGACGGCGGCCCGCGCTTCGATGGCCTGCGCGCTCTGTTCGTCAACTGCACGCTGAAGCGTTCTCCCGAGCCGAGCAACACTGACGGCCTGATCGCACTGAGCAGCGGGATCATGCGCAACCGCGGCGTCGAGGTCGACGAGCTGCGCGCAATCGACCACGACATCGCCACCGGCACGTGGCCGGACATGACCGAGCACGGCTGGGCGGTCGACGAATGGCCGGCTATCAACGAGCGGGTACTGGCCGCGGACATCCTGGTGCTCTGCGGCCCGATCTGGCTGGGCGATAACAGCTCGGTGATGAAGCGAGTCATCGAGCGGCTGTATGCCTGCTCGTCCCTGCTCAACGAGCAAGGCCAGTACCTCTACTACGGTCGGGCGGGCGGGTGTCTGATCACGGGCAACGAGGACGGCGTCAAGCACTGCGCGATGAACGTCCTCTACAGCCTTCAGCACCTCGGCTACACGATCCCGCCGCAGGCCGACGCGGGGTGGATCGGGCCGATCGGCCCCGGCCCCTCCTACCTCGACCCGGGCTCGGGCGGCCCCGAGAACGACTTCACGAACCGGAACACGACGTTCATGACGTTCAACCTCATGCACGTCGCGGCGATGCTCAAGCGCAACGGCGGCATACCAGCGTTCGGGAATCAGCGGCGCGAGTGGGACGCGGGGTGCAGGCACGACGCCGCGAATCCGGAGCACCGATGAGCAGCGGCCCCGTCATCGTCCCCGACGACGTGCTCGACCGGGTGGCGTGCGCGTCGCTGGTGGACGCGATGGGCCGAATCCACAGCCACCGTGCGCACATCCTCAGCCTGGTCAGCCCCGCGCCGCGCCGGCTGTTCGGGCCTGCGGTCACGATCGCGTTCCTCCCGTACCGCGACGATCTTCCGCATACCAACGCTGGGTTCGGCGCCCTGTTTCACGAGGCCGTCGGTGATGCGCCGGCCGGGAAGGTGCTGGTGCTGTCGAGCGGGGGCTACCCCGACGCGTCGCACGGCGGCGGAATGAAGCTCTCCCGGCTTGAGCAGTGCGGCGCAGCGGGGGTTCTGACGGACGGGCGGCTGCGCGACTTCGAGCAGCTGGGCGGCTACTCGTTCGCGACGTGGTGCCGGGGCGAAGCAACCCGCTGGGGGGGCGACACGATCGTGCCGTTCGCGGCCAACGTCGCGGTCGAGATAGGTGGCGTGTGCGTGACCCCGGGCGACTACGTGTACGCGGACGCGAGTGGCGCAGTCGTGATCCCCGAGCAGAGTCTGGAACGGGTGATCGACGAAGCGCTCAAGGTCGAAGACGAGGACGCGCAGTCGCTCGACCAGATGGCCGCCGAGTACCGCGATCGGCCCTGAGCCATTGGTCATGCGCTGATGTCGCGCTAGACGGCCGACAACCGTTTGGCGAGCGCGTCGGCCGTAAACGTCTCGGCGTACGGCGAGCCGTCAGGTTCGAGCAGCTTGCCCTTGAGCGAGGGCGCCGCCGTCGACCGGGTCGAACCCGAGCCGGTCGATCAAATGCATCACGGTCCGCACCGCGAGCCGGTCGTCGCCGACCGCGGCGACCGCGATGCGATCGGGCGCGCCCGGATCGCGCGGGTACTCATCGAGCTCGTGGTACCCGAGCTGATTGAGGCTCTTGACGACCCGAGCGGCGGGGAAGTGGGCCTGCACGACGATGCTCGAGCCGCCGTCTGCCGCCGCTAGCTCGGGATCGTCGCCGTCGGTGTCGGGCCAATAGTTCATCGCGTCGACGAGGATCTTGCCGTCGAAGAGTTCGCTCGGGAGCTGACGGAACCGGTGGGCGGGTACGGCGAGAACGATCACATCGGCGAAGTCGACGACCTCCTCGACGGTCGACGCGACAGCGCCGGGGGCGAGCACGTCGAGCGAGAGCGCGATCCGCTCGGCCGGGCCGGAGCTCGCCACGGCCACCTCGTAGCCCGCGGCCAGCGCGGCGCGAGCGAGGGCCGTCCCAAGCTTGCCGGCCCCGACGATTCCCACCCTCTCGGCTGCTGCCGCTTCGGCGGGAGCGTCGGCTGCAGCCGAGCCGATCCGCCACTCCTCGTCACCTGCGTTCATCGCGGTTGATACCGAAGTCATCGCGCTAGTTCGATACCACGCGCGGGCGCGTGCGTGGAACGGACGGGACTCGCGACGTCTCCAGGCGCCGCAGAGCCGGTCGCTGCGTCGTGTTCGCCGGGGTCGGAACTGAGCAGTTCTCGCACCCGCGGAAAGACCTCCCGTCCGAGCAGTTCAATCGATCCCCGCCGCTGTTCCGCCGGCACCTGGCCGAGCGCATAGTGGAGGTCGATCCGGTCGACATCGAGGGCTCGCATCACCGCCGCGAGCCGCTGTGCGACCGTCTCCGGGGAGCCGACGAACATCGCGCCGTGGGCTATTTCCGCGTCGTACTGTGCGCGGGTGGGCTGGCGCCAACCGCGCTCGCGCGAGGCGCGATCGAACGTTTGGAGCCAGTACGGCCACTGGGTCTCGATCGCCTCTTCGTCAGTGGCGGCGACGTAGCCGAGCGTGTGGAGCCCGACCGGAAGGTCGGTCGGGTGCCCGTACTCGGCCAACGCGCGGCGGTAGAGGTCGACGAGCGGGCGGAACCGCTCTGGCCTTCCACCGATCACGGCGAGCATCAGCGGTAGGCCGTGGCGTGCGGCGCGAATCACCGAGTCAGGGCTTCCGCCGGAGCCGACCCACGTCGGAAGGTGACCGGCCGGAAGCGGCGGGGTCAGCACCACGTCGTCCAGCGGCGGCCGGTACTTCCCCGACCAAGTGATCGATCCCCCGCCAAGCAGCTCCACGAACAGACCCAGCTTCTCCTCGAAGATCTCCTCGTACTCGCGGAGGTCGTAGCCGAACAGCGGGAAGGACTCGATCGCCGAACCACGCCCGAGAATCAGCTGCGCGCGGCCACCGGAAACGGCGTCCAGCGTCGCGAAGTTTTGGTACAGCCGGACCGGATCCTGCGTCGAGAGCACGGTCACGGAGGTGCCCAGGCTGATCCGCTCGGTCCGCCCGGCGATCGCCGCGAGCACCACGTGCGCGGCCGAATCCATCATGTCGTCGCGATAGTGCTCGCCGACGTTGAACGAGTCGATCCCGACCGCCTCGGCGAGCGCGCCCTCCTCGACCGTGTCGCGAACGACCTGATCGCCGCCGGTGGGCTCGCCATCGGGCCCAGCCGTGATCGCCATGAACGTGTCCAACCCGAATTCGTATTTGCGCCGTTCCATCTCTCTCACAGAGCTCCATATCAGAGGTACTTGCGGCCTCAACTATTTTCCAACCCGGTCTACAGCGACCGCACCTCACTCTTCGGCGGCGAGCCACAGAACAGCACCCCCGGGGAGCTCGCCGCCGGCTTGCCGGGGGGCGCTGGGCAACCTCGACGCCACCCACCACCTGATCGCCTGTCAGGTGATCAACATCGACGGCGACCAGGCGACGAGCGCGGCCAACATGCACGGGACACACGTGTTCGCCAACCCCTCCGGCGGCTCCGTGTGGACAGTCGCCGGCCGCCACGACTACCAGCTCGAACGGACGCCCGATGGCTGGCGGATCTCCGGGATCACGTTCACCCTCCAGTGGGCGGATGGCAACGAGCACATCCTGACCCTCGCGGCAGGCGGACGATGACGGTGGCTGGCGGGGAGCTCTGGCCCTCACCCGTCGACGAACAGGCCGTGAAGCGGTCCGAGGAGCGCCATCGATCGGCGCGAGACGCCGGGGAGCTCTTGCAGCCGATGGGTCAGGGGCTCGCCGCGACGCCGCCGCTCGAGCTGCTCTCGGGCGATCGGGCGCCACAACTCGTCGATGACTCGGGTCGGGTCGCCGGAGACGCCGTCGACCGGGCGCTCGAGGTGCTCGGCCCAGAGCCGCAGCCGGGTCTCGCGTGCGAGCCGATCGGGTCGCAAGTCACGACGTTCATCTCCGAGTCGTTGAAGAACGAGTGCTCGTTGAGGTTGGCCGACCCGACGGTCAGCCAGGCGTCGTCGACGATCCCGATCTTGGCGTGAACATACAGCGGCCGCCGAGATCCCTCCGCTACGGGTCGAGATGGTCGTTGCCAGGAACCGACCGGCGCCGTCGTCGGCCGCGGCCAGCACCCCCAGCTGGCCGCGGGTCGTGTCGGCGCCGTTGTTCGGCTTGGCGGGTAGCACCACGACCACGCGGAAGTCGTCGCTCGGGCGGCTCGCGAAGCTTGTTGGCGAGGATCTCGACCACTTGGGGGGACCACAGGAACTGGTTCTCGAGATAGACGAGCTTGCGTGCGCGAGCGCAGCGCGCGCGTGTACGCCTCGACGATCCGAAAGTCACCCTGGGGCAGGAAGTCGTAGATCCTGTCGGGGACGGTCCGCACCACCTGCAGCTCGACGTCGCCGGCGGGGGCTGGCGTCGGTGTCGGTTCGACCCGCTCGCCGGTCGTCTCGCGCCAGCGCGCCGCGAAGTGGGCCGCGACGTCGGCCACCGCGGGCCCGCGCACCTCGCTTGCGGCATCGTGCCAGCCCAGCCGGCCGTGCATCGGATGGTCGCTGGTGTCGAAGCGATCGCCTCCGAGCGAGGTGAGGTCGATGCCGCCGACGAACGCGACCTCGCCGTCGATGATCACCAGCTTCTCGTGGTGGCAATGCATCGGCCGCTCGCGCGAGTCAAGCGCGCATTGCACCCGGGTGCCGCGGACCAGCTCGTCGCGGACTCCGCGCACCGCTCCGCGGGCCGGGGTGAAGAACCGCACCGGCGCTCCCGCCCACAGCAGCACCCTGACGTCGATCCTCTCCGCGAGCTCACCGAGCAGGTCGCGCAGACGCGACGCCCGCTCGTCGCGCGTGAGGCCGAACGCGGGCGTGAGGTGCCACCCGGCGATGTGCACGTGCGAGCGAGCGCCGCTCAGTGCGTCGGCGAGCCGCGGCAGCGCCTCTCCACCGTCGATCAACACGTCGAGCGCTCCCCCCGGGCGCGGCGGCGGATCGCCCGCGGCCCACAACGATGACCCGGGGGGCGGATCGAGCTGATCGCTTCGGCCGACCCGCTTCAGCCGGCGACGATGATGTCTACCGGTCGCGCGCTCGATCCCATCGCCCACCCAGCCATCGACGCGCTCAACGATTCCAGTTGCCAAGACGCATCGACCCTACCCCCGCACCGAGCCGGCGTATCTACGAAGTCCGTGGGTCGACTCCGGTCAGCCGTGGCTACGCGCTTGGTAGCAGACAACGGTAGACCGGCCCGACCCCGAGAGAAGGCGGCCTTCAAGAATGGCCGGCGTTACGCGCCTGTGAATCGGTACTCGGTCTGCCAGGCGTCGATCGGGTCGGTGTGGGCGGTCCAAAAGAGCTCCGCAATGTTGTCCGGGTCGAACGCCGTCCCAGGCGCGACCGACCCGGCGATCGTGATCGTCGCGGCGTGGATGCCGTCGTCCCGGACTCCGGCGGCGATCAGGGTCGCCGCCGATCGCAGTGCGGCCTTTCCCATCGAGAGGCTCGCCAGTCCGGGCAGCGGATGGTCCGCGAAGCCGCCGCTGGTGAAGAGCAGCGTGCCGGTACCGGCGCTCCGCAGGACGGGTGCGGCGACCTGTGCCGCGACGACGGCACCGAGGACGTCGACGGTATATGCGGTCCGGAGCCGTCCGACGGTCGTGTCGAGGATCTCGCCAGGATCCGGCAGCGCAGCGTTGTACACGGCGACGCCGGGGGCGCCCGGGGCGAGGAAGATCCGCTCGAGCGTGGCGCGGTAGCCGTCCAGATCTGCGATGTCTGCACGCACCGCCTCGATCTGGAGCCCGTGGCTCCGCAGCTCAGCAGCCAGTTGCTCAACCGCTTCGCCGCGGGAGATGAGCGTGCTGCGAAAGCCTTCGCGGCCGAAGCGCCGAACGACGCCGGCGCCGACGCCCGGCCCAGCCCCGATCAGCAAGAGGTGACGAGGATCAACAGACTCGGGCATATGCCGCCTCCGGGTAGAGCTTCGCCCGGCTGTCCGCTCGGGCCACGCGTCCTAGGGTCCAACCACCCGATAAGCATTTCCCAACGTCAGGTGAACCGTCATCACCTCATCACGGTGATTTCGGGCCACCGAATCGGCGTCATTGGCCCGAACTTTTCCTATGCGATGATCCGCGGCGTGGCATCCCGACCGAACGTGTTTGCGGAGACGTTCAGCAGGGAGCGCGGGGATCTGCGGGTTGAGCCTGTCGCGAGCAAGGCCGGCGCCGAGCAGCTCGGAGGGACGCTCTACGAACTCCCCCCGGGGTCTGAAGGCGCACCGCTCCACGTGCACCACGGGATGGAGGAGCTGGCCGTCGTGATCGCGGGAACCCCGACGCTCCGAACACTCGACGGCGAGTTCGAGCTCGCGGCCGGCGACGTCGTCGCCTTTCCGCGAGGGCGACGTGGTGCGCACACGCTCGCAAACCGCTCAGATGCGCCCGTCCGCTATCTGATGGTCTCCACCAAGGTGATGCCAGAGATCGTCGAGTACCCGGAACAGGGAACGGTCCGCGTCCTTACCCGGCCACCCTCCGCGCCGCCGGATCCGGATGAGGATCCCGCCGATCGGCTGATGCTCGTGTTCGAGCGCTCAGACGCAAAGCAGGACGGCCCGCCGAGCTGAGGACGGAACGCGTCGCCCCGGAGCGGGCTGCCGCGCCCCGGGCTAGCCGACCCGTTGCGGTAGCTCGAGGTGCACGTGCACGCGATTCGGGTCAGCCGAGGTCCACTGCTCGACGCGGCAACCTAAGAGCTTGATCTGACTCGCTCCGCCTCGCTGCCCGTCCGTGATCGTGACCCCGATCAGCGCACCTGGGTGGCAATGCGAGTCATCCGAGCTCGTCACGACCCCGGCCATCACAAGACTCCGGGTGCGACCCAACACGAGGTAGCGGCCTTCCTTCAGCTGGAACGAGAGGCTCAGGTTCGGGCTACCCGGGATCTCGTCGATGTGGAATACCTGGCTGCCTGGAGTGGTTCGTCCTCTGGTCCCGCCACCCTTGCGGTTGGCGACCGGAGCCTCGTCGAACAGGATGATGCCCGCTCCGCCGGTCTGGGTGCGGATCACTCGCTGCCCATCGGGGATGCCACGCTGCGTGAAGCTAAAGCCTGCCTTCCACACCGGCCCCGCCTTCTGGCCGGTCAGGTGGTGGTGATCGGTGCAGGACTCCGGCAAGAAGCAGGCCTTCCAGAAGCCGCCGCGCTCTTTGTCCCCGACCCGGTACAGCAGCATCGGGTAGCAGGCGTCTCCCTTGTCGCCGGGAACCTCCAAGCTGAACGGGCCGATCCAGCACGGCTCGACCGTGTCGTACCCCCTCCCCGTCGGGGTTCCCTTGATCGCGACCCACTTCCTCTGCCTGGGCTTCTCGGGCCACGACCACATCCCCCGTAGCAGCCAGTGGTAGCGACAGTCATTCAGCGCGCAGGTGCTGAACTCCTTGCCCGAGTTGTCCCAGCCGACGTCCGTGTACGACAAGTCGTAGAAGATCACCTTCCCGAAGTTGGTCTCCCAGTGGCCGAGCCAAGCCCGCGCACCGGCGGGCGGGGCCGGGGCGGCTCCAGCGCCCGGTGATCCGGCCAACACCACAAGAGCGGCTACCGCTCCCAACGCTCCCCATCTAAGTCGCCTCACGGTCACGCTCAGCCTCCATACCGGCGTCGCCGAATTCAGACATTTTACGCGCGGGGCGAGGCGCTGTTCGATTTAACGCGGCAGTGTGCTCTGCGGCGGCTCGCGGCCAGCTGCAAGGTCGGCGGCGACTCGGTCGATCAGCTCCCGGGACTGGCGCAGTCCACGCACGTTCCACTCAAGCTCCCGTCCAGCCGTGAGCGAGTCTCGGGATCTCGCATCAACTACCCAAGGCTTTCGGAGGACCACGCGACTGACGACCCCGGCGGCTAGGAGCGCCCCGACCACGATGATTTCGATCCCGAAGAACAGGACGGGGATCAGGATCAGGGCGGCAGCTGTAACCGCTGCCACGAGGAGCAGCCCCTCGCCGAAATCGAGGTTGTCGGGTACGGGGAAGGATCCAGCGTTGGCGAGCGCGTCGGGAGCAGGATTCCCGCGCCGTTTCCAGCTCCATCGGAAACGACGGGTCACCCACCTGCGTCCGACCCGCCACTCGACGCCATCGGGAGCAGTTACACGTCGAGGCCCCAGCTGAAGGGACATGTCGTCCCGAGGTACACGATACGAACGTCGCCGTTTCGTCGCGCCACCTTCACCCGCTGAGCCTCGCAAGGTGCGCCACGTTTCCAGCGCGCTGCATCCGTAGCGTCGCGCCGGCCCTGCGCTTGAGGTAGCGGTCGAGGAACGCCGTTGTCGTCCGCTCGACTATTCCGAGCTGAGGCTGCTCGTCGGTGTACGGGCCGAGGTGGGGCGCGCCGAGTAGCGAGAGCAGGAACTTGGGCTGGTGCGCGAGCGCAAAGAACTCATATGTCGACGCGGGAGCGTTCACGGTGTCTCCGGTCCCCTGGACAGCGAGGAGCGGCGGACTGGGCGGCGGAAATGTGTAGCCACTGACGCCGGTGATCCTCGCACCGGACAGGATCATCGCGGCACGGATGCGATGATCGACGTAGTGCTGGTTGTAGGCGACAGCCAGTGCCGTCGAGCCGCCGTCCGACTGGCCCGACACACCGACCGCGCGACGGTCGACGAGGTGCGACAGGATGCCCCGCCGACGGGCAGCCCCCCGGAGCATCTCGGTTATGACGAGGCTCATGTCCGCCGGCTGGTTGACCAGGTCGGCCTCATTCGGGCCGCCGGGCGCAGCCGCGTTGGTGAGTGGAAAGATGGGAGCGGCCACCACGTATCCGGCCCGCGCCCAGGCCCGAAGCAGCCGCGCGTACGCAGCGGGAGTGATGTCGTAACCGTGGGCGAAGACGACCAGCGGGAAGGGCCCGGCGCTCGTGGCAGGTGGAGCCGCGAGCACGTCGACGCGCGAGCTCTCGATAGCCGCCGGATAGCGGATCACGGTCACGAGCCGACGGGGAACCGGGCGATGTCCCGGAAACATCACCCGGCGGCTGGAGTCCGTGTAGGTCAGGACGATCTCGCCCACGCCGAAGCTCTTCGCACCGACGGTGGGGCGCAGCCCGGAGCCGCCGCTGGCGGCCGAGCTGCCACCCACGCCGCCGGCTGGCGCGACCGCCACGTTCAGCAGCACGAGCGCGGCGATGACGCTGGCAAGCGTGCGCTTCACGGACCCAATCATGCTGCTTGAGCAATCGGACAGCTCCCAGTTGCTCCGAGCGCGAACGAGTCGCCGTTACCTCAGCCTGCCCGATCCG
Organism: uncultured Solirubrobacterales bacterium; assembly: GCA_963788565.1. GTDB lineage: Bacteria > Actinomycetota > Thermoleophilia > Solirubrobacterales > Solirubrobacteraceae > Palsa-465. Next base: position 10,459 of record CAWBHJ010000015.1, read on the forward strand.
CGCCGCAGAAGTCGATCAGCAGCTGATTGACGCGTTCATGCTCGTCGTGGTGGACCCAGTGCGAGGCGTCCGGTAGACGCTCGACCCGGTCGAGGTTCGGCACATCGTCGCGGTCGGGCTCTGCCAGTTCCGGGCCGAGGTAGGAGTCCTGCTCCCCCCAGATGACCAGCGTCGGAGCCGAGATCGGGCGAAGCTTCGCGACGGCTTCCTTCTGGGACTGTCTCACCGAGGCGCGGTAGTAGTTGATCATCCCGGATGCTGCCCCCGGCTGCGACCACGCTTCGGTGTAGCGATCGAATTCCTGCGGGGTGTAAGGCGGTCTTGCGTCGTGCAGGAAGTGGCGGAAGAAGTGCCAGTCCCTGGCATCCACTACGTCCTCGGGCAGTCCGGGTACCGCGAAGAAGAAGAAGTACCAGGACTTCCGGAGTTGGCTCGGGTGGTGCAGTCCCTCTGACAGGCGCCGCGGATGGGCCGCGTTGAGGATCGCGAGTCGGTCGACCACCTCGGGGTGATTCATCGCGAGGGTCCAGGCGATGCTTCCGCCCCAGTCGTGACCGACCACCAGCGCGGACTTGGCCCCGCGTTCCTCGATCAGGCCGCGGATGTCCGCCGCGAGCAGGTCGACGCCGTAGGCCTCGTAGCCCTCGGGCTTTGAAGATAGGTTGATGCCACGCGTGTCAGGTGCGACCACGCGAAAGCCGGCCTCCACGAGCGGCGCGATCTGCAGCCGCCAGCCGTACCAGAACTCGGGGAAGCCGTGCAGCAGAACGATCAGCGGGCCATCGCCGGCCTCGACGTAATGCAACTTCACGTCGCCGACCTCGGCGTAGCCCTCGTGCATGTCGCTCGGGCCGTCGATCATCGATGCGGCTGCGCTTTGCTGCTCCGGGCTCATGGAGCTACTCCTTCCCGTCGGGTGTTCGGGGTCTCTAAGGTCGAACCGCTGCTCCCGCCACGGCTGCAACCCTAACGCCGATCCGCTTCCCGGTTTAGGAAATATTTACCTTCTAGCGCCCGCTCGAGAAGGATCCTCAATGGCAAGGCGATCCCCTCTCCGCCTGCTCCCTACCGCTGCGTGTCCCTCCGGTGCACCGGATGCACCGGAGGGAGCGCGGACGGTCTATGTCAGCCGACGATGAAGCCGGTCGCCTTGACAGCCTTGAGGACCTTCGCGGCGTTGTAGCCGCTGTCGAACGGTCCGTTCGGGCTGATCGACTTGTTGAGGATCGAGCCGATCGCGCCCGAGTGGCGTGCCTCGATCGTCACGATCGAAGCCGCCGCGAGCAGGTAGGCGGGCGTCTTGATGTTGCCGGCCTGGCCCAGGTACGCATGGACTCCGGTGTTCTCGAGCACGTATGCGGTGGCGGCGAACTTCGCCGGGTCGCCGGGGATGCCCTGGAAGTTGAACTTGGGCTCCTTCACGGCCTTGTGCCCGAGCGCCTTCTTGAGGAAGGCCACGTGGGCGCGCTCGTCCCGGGTGGTGATCTGGAGGAAGGCTCGAGTCTTCGGATCGGTGATCTTCCCCTTGGCGGTTGCTTCGTTGTAGAAGGCACGCTCCAGATACTCGAGCGTGAGCGCGTAGTTGAGGATGCCGATGTCACCGCTGCCGAACGAACGTGGCGGCGCTCCCTTGGCCGAGGCCAGGGCCGGGGAGATCAGCGCTCCCAGGATCGCTCCTCCGCCGACGGCGGCACCGCCGGCCACGCCAGCCTTTCGTAGGAAGCCCAGACGGGTGTCGCCGGCCACTTCTTCTGCGGCTTCGCGGATCGCGCCGTCGCTGTCGACGGCCTCGAGGTTGATACGTGTCATAGGGGACTGCTCCTTTCACACCCCTGCCGGGGCGGTCACTGTGTTGGTTGCTTTCAAACTGGTGCGTGGCGCCCAGGCGATCGGATCAATCGCGCCGCGGGCCGGCTACAGCGGCGAGCGTTCAGCGGCCGCTCGCCTCATGCTTCGCCGTTCGGAGACGCTGGCGATCAGGACGCTGAACTCGAACAGCAGGTAGAGCGGCAGCGTCTCGAGCAGCATCGTGATCGCGTCTCCCGGGAGCACCGCTGCGACGAGGCCACACGCGATCACGGCATAGCGGCGGTTGTGACGCAGCTGCTTCGGAGTGACGATCCCGGCGCGGGTGACGGCGATGATCGCGACCGGGACCTGGAACAGGAGCCCCATCGCGAGCAGGGTTGTGGCGGCGAACTTGTAGTACTGGCTTGCCTGTACCAGCACGTTGAATTCGCTGCTGTTGAAGTTCTGAAAGAAGTGCAGGGCGGCGGGGAGCACGACGAAGTAGCCGAACGTGACTCCGGTTATGAACAGCAACGGGATCGCGAACATGATCGGCAGCATCCGCCGTCGCAGCGTTGGGTCGAACGCCGGCATCAAGAACCCGTATGCCTGCAACAGCAGTACAGGCAGTGAGACGATCAGCGCGAAGATCAGCGTCACAGTAAGCGTGGTGGTAAACGGCTCTCCGATCCCGAGGGTCACCGGGCGATCGCCCCGCGGCGGCGCGGAGAGCCGCTTGACGTCGCGCCGAAGGTGCTCCTGCACACGGTCCAGCGAGGCGATCGCGGCGGGAGGCTGCTTCTCCGCGCGGAGCACGCCCACGACCGTGCTGAGCTGCTGTGCGACGTCGCGCGTGCCCTGCTGCACCTTGTACGTGGCGCCGAGCGGGCCCTGGCCGTCTCGCACCTGCTGCTGAGTGTTGTGCGCGAGCGGCTTGTTGATGATCTGCAGAAGCTGCTGGTTCTGCCAGAAGCAGATGCCGAACGCGACGGCGAGCGCGAGGCCGGAGATGATCAGCCGCGTCCGCAGCTCGTCGAGGTGGTCGACGATGCTCATTCGCGTGTCGTGCGGCACCAGGCCTACGCGGGCCGGTGCGAGTGCACTCAGCATCTGCATCGGGAGATGTCCTTGTCAGCTCAGGGTCGGCCGGCTAGGCGACCGGCTGCACCGGGGCGTGCTCGGTCTCGACAGCCGCCGGGGGCGTCTCCTCGGCGTGGACCGGGGCGGCGGCTTCGCTGAGGTGTGCCGCAGGATGTTCGCCGCTGATTGACTCCTTGAAGCCGCGCAGACCGGCACCCATCGAGCGGCCCATCTCGGGAAGCCGCTTGGCGCCGAAGACGAGCAGAAGCAGTACGAGTACGAACGCGATGTGAAGTGGGTTGTCGAGTCCAAGCATTCGATCTCCGATCGATTGGTTCGGGTTTCGCCGGTCCGTTGTCCTACGGGCCCGAGCGATGCTTGGATCACCCACAGGGCGATGAGAGCCGACGGCGGGTGGGCACGGGCGCCCGTCCCGCTCAGCCCCACGCCAGCGAGCCGACGGCTGCGCGGTACCGAGACCGCGAGCTCACCGGCTCAGACTTACCCCTCGAACTCGAGCACCGAGTATGCCGTGCTACTCAGAACCTCGATCGCCTCGCCGCCGCTCCCGGGCTCCCGCTGCAACAACACGACGAACGGCTGATGAGACCCCATGTCGAAGATCGCGACGACGGTGCCCCCGCCCAACGGATCCCGGCTCCCCACCTGGGTCACGCAGTCGACGGCGCCCCGGCGCGTCCAGACGCTGAAGATCCGGCGTGAGCTTGGGCGATGACCCATCTCATGCTCGGTCTCGCGGCGCATCCTGTCGTACTCGTTCTCGATGCCACGCTCGTCATCGGTCACGCCTGGAATGAAGAACGCCGTCATCGCCGCGGCCGGCTCTCGGGAGCGTCGGCGCTCAGATCTCGGCTCAGCTCCGTCGGCTCGATCCGGGCCTCGAGGTCTGCGATGCGCTTTCCCTGACGCGTCGCTTCGCGATGAACCGAGTCCTGAAGACCCTGTACCAGTTGCTCCAGTTGGTTGATTCGAATTTCGAGCGCGCGGAGTTCATCTCGCCCGAGGCTTCCGCTGCCCGGCGTCGCTGAACTCACCACTTCACCGGCGGCTTCGACCGGGCCGGACGCGGCGGGTGGCGCGGGCGTTTCTCCTCGGCTCGCTGGCGCTCGGTCTTCCTGCACGTGAATCTCCTTGCATGCCGGCGAACTCAACGCGGTGGAGGAGAGATTCGGCTCGTCGGCGCGGAGAACCTCGCGGGCAGCTAGGCCACCCGTAGGCCCACCGTAGCACCCGATTGGTGCTTCGACGCCGCGGATCCGTAGCGCCCCGCGCGGCGGGCAGGCCTCACCCGCTTGGGGTGATGACCGCCCATGGCGGGGCTGGTGTCGTGGGCAGGGCGAGGCGTCGAGGGCGCGGAGCCTCTGGAGTCCAACTATGGGCAGCGATCTTCTCGATGTATTTCTGCTTTCGCTCCTCGCGACGCTGAACCCGACGCTGCTCGCGGCCGTGACCGTCATGCTGTTGCTGCCGAACCCGAAGCGCCTGATGCTCGGCTACCTCCTGGGTGCCTACGTGACGAGCATCACGCTCGGCCTGGTGATCGTCTTCTCACTCCACGGGTCGAGCACCGAGAGCACTTCCAAGCACACCGTCAGCCCGGTCGAGGACCTTGTCGTCGGGGTGCTCATCCTGGCGCTCGCTTGGGTTCTGAAGACCGGCCGCGACCAGGGGTTTCAGCAACGCCGGCAGGCGAAGAAGGACGCAAAACTGAAGGCCAGGCAGGAGGCAGGCAAGCCGACCGAATCGCTGCCGCTGAGACTGCTGGGCAAGGGCGACCCGAAGATCACGTTCGTCGTCGGCGCCGTGCTGTCGTTTCCTGGCGTCTCGTACCTCGACGCGCTCGATCACATCCACAAGCTCAACCCAGGAACCGTCGCGACCGTGGGGCTCGTCGTGTTCTTCTGCCTGATGCAGCAGATCTTCCTCGAGCTACCGCTCGTGGGTTATCTGTTTGCGCCCGAGCGCACGCAAGGCGCCGTCGACCGGTTCCGAGCCTGGATGGGACGCAGTGGTCGTACGGCCGCCGTGATCGGCGCGCTTGTGATCGGCGTCTGGCTCACCGCCCGAGGGCTGATCAACCTCCTCTGAGCGATCGGCCCGTCAGGGCGCGGCAGGCGCGGCTAACTTCCGGGCTTTAAGCGGCGAGCGCGCACGAGCGCATCCAACGCGACGCGCTCGCCGTCGGGTGTGTTGACCGGTCGTTCGACCGTCTCCGCCCGCTCGATCTGGAGGCCCGACCCTTCGAGGTCGCGGGCCACGTCGCCCGCCCCGGCGCCAGCGCCGCCGCCTCCGCAACCAGGAACCGGTTCGGCTCGCTGGTCCAGAGGAGCTCGCGGTCGGCGTACCTGCTATCCCAGCCCTCGCTGTCCATCGCGGTGCATGCTCCCTTGACTACGTCGCACCGACGCGCGTGTCGTGCCCGGCCCACTCGCGGTCGCGCAGCGCGAATTTCTGGACCTTGCCGGTGGAGGTCTTCGGCAATTCCCCGAACTCGATCGCGTCCGGGCACTTGTAGTGAGCCAGGCGGTCGCGACAGAACGCGATGATCTCGTCGGCGCTCGCGGTCGCTCCCTCGTTCAGCGTGACGAACGCCTTCGGCCGCTCCCCCCACCGCTCGTGAGGGATGCCGACGACGGCGCATTCGAGGACGGCCGGATGGGCCGCGATCGTCTGCTCGACCTCGATGCTCGAAATGTTCTCGCCCCCCGAGATGATGATGTCCTTGCCGCGGTCGCGGAGCTCGATGTTCCCGTCTGGATGCCACGCCGCCAGATCGCCGGAGTGAAACCAACCGCCGCGAAACGCTTTGTCGGTCGCGTCCGCGTCCGCGAAATAGCCGCTCATCACATTGTTGCCGCGCATCACGACCTCGCCCATCGTCTCGGCGTCCTGCGGAACGTCCGCCATCTCGTCGTCGACGACCCGGACCAGGTCCGCCGACGGATAGGCCTGCCCCTGGCGCGCCAACAGCTTCGCCCGCTGCTCGAGCGGCAGCTGCTCGGACTCCTCCTGGACGGGGCAGACCGTGATCGGGCCATAGGTCTCGGTCAGTCCGTAGACATGCACCGGGCGGAAGTTCAACTCGGCCATCCGAGCGAGCAGCGTCGGAGAGGGCGGCGACGCGGCGACGATCGCGGTCACGGGCTGCTCGAGGGAGTGTGCGCCGGGAGCGTTGATGATCATCAGGTGGACCGTCGGCGCGCCGCAGTAGTGCGTGACGCGCTCCTCGTCGATCAGCTGCCAGACGCGATCCGCGTCCACCGCGCGAAGCGCCACGTGCCGGGCTCCCACGGCGGTCACCGCCCACGGGAAGCACCAGCCGTTGCAGTGGAACATCGGCAGCGTCCACAGGTAGACCGACTCGGGGCTCATCCCGGCCACGATCACCTCGCTGAGCGCGTTCAGGTAGGCGCCGCGATACGTGTACTGCACCCCCTTCGGCTGTCCCGTGGTGCCGGAGGTGTAGTTGATCGAGATCGTCTCCTCCTCGTCCTCGAGCCAGCTCTCGGGAACCTCGGGCGACGCCTCGCGCAGGAACTGCTCGTACGGATCGTCCGCATCGCCGGCGCACGCGATCACCCTGACCCCGTCCAGCGCGAGCGGCGCGACGACCGGCTCGAGCTCCGCGTCGAGCAGCAGGTACCGAGCCCCGGTGTGCTCGAGGATGTAGCCGACCTCCCGGCTCGAGAGGCGGTGATTGATCGCCACGAGGACCCCGCCCGCCGCGGGAACGCCGAAATGGGCCTCGAGCATCGGCGCCGAGTTGAACAGCAGCGTCGCGACGCGGTCGCCCTTGCTGAGACCCGCCGACCTCAGCGCGTTGGCCAGCCGCCACGACCGGTCCGCCAGCTCGCGGTAGGAGAAGCGGCGGTCGCCGTCCACCACCGCGATCTTTTCGGGATATACGTACGCGGACCGACGCAGGAAATCGACGGGGTTCAGCTCGGTGCGAAACACCTTGTCCCCGGTCGGCGCTTCAGTCATGCCCTCTCTCCTTCATAGCCTCAATGCGGGTTGTCTCGCCCTCAGCGCGAGAGTACGTTCTTTCTTGTGAGCTCGCTGCCGCGCACCGAATATCGAGATCTGGTCGTGACGGCGGATGGCCCGGCGGCGCGAATCGTGCTCAATCGCCCCGAGAAGCGCAACGCGTTGTCGCTCGAGCTGATGGAAGAGCTGATCGCGGCGCTACATGAGGTCTCCGCGCATGACGCGACCAGGGCGATCGTGATCGAGGGGGCTGGTCCAGCATTCTCGGCCGGCCACGATCTCTCCGAGATGATCGACCGCGATCAGGAGTTCCTGGGCCGCCTGTTCGAACGGTGCACCGTGATGATGGAGGCGATCCACGACCTCCCCCAGCCGGTGATCGCCAAGGTGCACGGCATCGCCACGGCGGCCGGCTGTCAGCTCGTGGCCGCGTGTGACCTGGCGGTCGCAGCGGCGGGCACGCGGTTCGCCACGCCGGGGGTCAAGATCGGGCTGTTCTGCTCGACGCCGATGGTCCCGGTCTCGCGGGCGGTGGGCCGCAAGCGCGCGATGCAGATGCTGCTCACGGGCGAGCCGATCGACGCCGGCACCGCGCTGGATTGGGGGCTCGTCAATCGGGTGGTGCTGCAGGAGGAACTCGAAGACGCGGTCCTCGAGCTCGTCGCCGCGATCGCACGGTCGAGCTCCTACACCGTCGCGACCGGAAAGCACGCCTTCTATGCCCAGATCGACCGCGCCGAAGCTGAGGCCTACGCGCAGTGCAGGTCCGTGATGACCACGAACGCGCTCGCCCACGACGCCCAGGAGGGCATGACCGCGTTCCTGGAGAAGCGCGAGCCCGTCTGGCGGGGCGAGTAACGGCCGCTTAGCCGCCGAGCACCACCGACCACGCGAGCCGCGTCATCCCGGTCTCCCCGGGCATCGGCCAAGCCGGCGCCGGCGAGCGCGCGCTCAGCCTAGGAGCTCGTCGATCCGCGGGCCCAGCAGCCGCGCGATCGAGCTCGCGGTGGCCGCCGGGTCGTCCGACGGCAACGCCGCGTGGCTGATCGCGAGGCGCACGAGCGCGTCTGCGACCGGAGCGGCATCGGCGCGATCGAGCGCCGGCCAGCTCTCGAGGATCACGTCGGTCAGGTGCGCGGTGATGCGATCGATCAGCGGACCGCCGCGGGTCGTGAGCAGCGGGAGCAGCTCCTCGCTGCCGTCGGTCGCGACGATCGCGCGAGCCAGTGGATGCTCGCCGGCGCCCGCCAGGAAGATCTCGAGTGCGGCGGCTAGCGCGGCGCGCGGGTCGGGGGCGTACGCGCGAACAGCAGCGTCGACCGCGACCAGGAACAGGTCGGCCTCGCGGTCGACGTAGCTCTGCGCGAGCTCCTCTCGCGAGCCGAACGTGTTGTAGAGCGTCTGCCTGCTGACCACCGCGCGCCCGGCCACCTCGGCCATCGTCACCTGCGTCCACGGGCGATCGCGCAGCAGTTCGCCGACCGCGTCGAGCACCTGCTCGCGGAGCGCGCCGCGAGCGAGCTCCGCGTACGGCGTCGGGCGAGACCCGGCGGGCGCGCTCACCGGACCGCCACCGGCTCGACCGGGACGAAGTCGGGCTTGTCGCGCACGCCGCAGTCGGGGCAGTTCCAGTCGTCCGGAACCGCCGACCAGGACGTGCCCGGCGGCAAGCCCTCACGCGGATTTCCCCGCTGCTCGACGTACAGGTAGCCGCAGTCGGGGCACCGGTACGCGCTCGCGCGTGTCGGCGTCGCCGTCTTCGGCGCGCGCGTGACGCGATCGTCCCCGCGCGTGGCGCCGTCGGCTCCCCAGCGCTCGAGCAGCCGCGCGCGCTTGCGCTCCAGGATGTTCGCCCGGGTCACGTCGCCCCCGTAGTGCGCGACCACAAGCGGGTCCATGACCCTGAACCAGAGCGGCGTCGCGTACGCGAGCAGGATCATCGACGCGTACCCGGAGGGCAGCTCCGGCAGTTTGTCGAAGTGCCTCAGCGCCTGGTAGCGCCGCGTCGGGTGGGCGTGGTGGTCGGAGTGGCGCTGCAGGTGGTAGAGAAACACGTTCGACGCGATGTTGTCCGAGTTCCAGCTGTGCTCGGGGCGGCAGCGCTCGTACCGGCCGTCGTCGAGCTTCTGGCGCCGGAGCCCGTAGTGCTCGAGGTAGTTCACGACCTCCAGCAGCGAGAACGAGATCACGGCCTGCACCACCAGCCACGGGGCGACGCTCCAGCCGAAGATCGCCACGAGCGCCGCGAACAGCGCCACGCTCATCGCCCACGCGTTAAGGATGTCGTTGAGGGGCGAGAGAAACGGCTTGCCGATGCGGCCGAGCCGTTGCTGCTCGAGGTGGACAGCCGACTTCAGACTCCCCCAGACGGTGCGCGGCAGGAACTCCCAGAAGCTCTCGCCGATCCGCGAGCTCGCCGGGTCCTCGGGGGTCGCGACGCGCACGTGGTGGCCGCGGTTGTGCTCGATGAAGAAATGCCCGTAGCCGGACTGCGCGAGCGCCACCTTCGCCAGCCACTTTTCGTACCGAGGGCGCTTGTGCCCCAGCTCGTGCGCGGTGTTGATCGCGATCCCGCCGACCATGCCGACGGTCACGGCAAGGCCGAGATCGTCGATCGCCGACAGGTGCCCGCCGGCCCACTTGCTGCACGCGAACACGAGCCCCGCGTACTGGATCGGGATGAACGCGTACGTGCACCAGCGGTAGTAGCGGTCGTCCTCGAGTCGGCGGAGGATGCTGTCCGGCGGGTTCGAGGAGTCCTTCCCGATCACGTGGTCCAGCGCGGGGATCAGCGCGAACACGACGAACGGCCCGGCCCACCACATCGCGCCGAGCCCGGTCAGCTCGACCAGCCCCCAGGCGATGAACGGGACGAACGGGACCACCAGTCCCAGCAACCACAGGTAGCGCTTCGGATCGCTCCACTCGAGCCGGTAATCGGCGAGGGCGGCGCTGCTCTCCATCGGAGATCGCTCCTTTACAAAGTATCGCTTGGTGTAAAGAGCTTAGACAGCAACCTCCGCCGTGTCAAAGGCGGCGTCGGGCACTCCCGCCGGTAACGCCGGGCGGTTTCGTAAGGGCGACCTGCTAGCTTCGGATGAGTGGTCGGTCCCGCCGGCCGCGAGGCAGCTTGCTTGGGTCCCGCATTCAGCGGTTCGGGTCAGCCACCGCCTCCCGAATCGTACGCGGCCCAATTGCGCCGCCAAGGAGTTATGCATGTCAACTGAATCGTTTGCCGATCTCGGCGTCTCGCGCGCCGTGATCGAGTCCCTCTCTTCCACCGGAATCACCGAGCCGTTCGCGATCCAGCGCGTCGTGATCGGCGACGCGATCGCCGGACGCGACGTGATCGCCAAGTCGCCGACCGGCTCGGGCAAAACGCTCGCGTTCGGAATCCCGCTGGTCGAGCGGATCGGCGCGGAGGACCCGCGCCCGGCGGCGCTGGTGCTGGCGCCGACCCGCGAGCTCGCGACGCAGATCGTCGAGGAGATCCGCGGGATCGCGCACACGCGTGCGCTGCGCGTGACGGCCGTCTACGGAGGCGCCGGGCTCGTCAAGCAGGCCAAGGACGCCGCCCGGTCGCACATCCTCGTCGCGACTCCCGGCCGGTTGGAGGATCTGCTCGCACGCAAGGCGTTCCGCTTGGACCGGATCCGGACGCTGGTTCTGGACGAGGCCGACCGGATGCTCGACATGGGCTTCCGCCCGGCGATCGACCGGATCGTTGCGGCCTGCCCGACCGCGCGCCAGACGCTGTTCTTCTCCGCGACGCTCGACGGTGAAGCGGGACGGATCGCCGGGAGCTACGCGCGCAATCCGGTGACCCACGAGCACGGCCCGCGAGCCAGGCGTGCCAACGCCGAGATCGAGCACCGGTTCGTGGAGGTCGCGCACGAGCATCGCGTGCAGGCGCTCGTCCGTGAGCTTCGCCACGACCACGGCCTGACGCTCGTGTTCGTCCGCACGAAACACGGGGCCGACCGCCTCGTCAAGCGACTCCGAGCGCACGACGTAACGGCCCTCGCGATGCACGGCAACAAGTCACAGCGCCAGCGCGAGCAGGCGCTGTCCCGATTTCAGTCGGGCGCCGTCGACACGCTCGTTGCGACCGACGTCGCGGCGCGCGGGATCGACGTCAGCGGGATCTCGCACGTGATCAACTTCGATCCGCCGGCCGACAGCGAAACGTACGTCCACCGCATCGGCCGCACCGGTCGTGCCGGCCGCAAGGGTGTCGGCATCACCCTGCTCACACCCGACCAGCGCCGCGACGTCACGAAGCTCGCCGGCGAGCTCGGTCTGGACCATGGCCTTCACGGCCCAGACGGCGACGGCCGCCGGGCCGAGTCCCGGCCTCAGCCGCGCCGCAGCGGGCGCAACCGGTCGCGCGGGCGGCGAAACGCGGCGAACTTCGCCGACGCCGCCTAGGCGCCGAACGCGTCGATCACCGCGCGAACGCCGGGGAGTCCTCGGTACGGCGTCCACGGCAGGGTGCGCTCGAACAGGCCGGCCGGCTCGGTCGGCTAGCTCGCCTCGACGCCGCCGGGCTCGAGCCGCCACACGACCACGGGCGAGGCCAGGCCGCGGAGCGCGACCTCTCCGTGCAGTGTCAGCGAGTCGTGGTGCTCGGCGTCGGCGGCCGCCTTCGTCGAGCCGCTGACAAGCGCCTCGTTGGGCCTTGCCTCGCGAGCGAGCCGGGCCGCGAGGTTGACTGCGTTGCCGTACCAGTCGCCGTCGCGCTGCACCGCGAGGCCGGTGTGTGCGCCGACGCGGACCGGAAGCAGGTCGTCTCGCGACCCCACCTCCTCCACGGTCCGGGCAGCCAGCGCCATCGCCTGTCCGGCGTTCGGCGCCCAGATCATCGCGCCGTCGCCCATCGACTTCACATACCGCGCGTCATGCTCGCGGCAGAGCCTCGTCATCATCCGGCAGAACTCGGCCGCGACGCGCGCCCCGCTGTAATCGCCGCGTCGCTCGGTCAGCGCGGTGTATCCGACCAGATCGGCGAACACGAACGTGGCCGCACGACGACGCCGCGCCTCTCTGAGTCGCCACGCGGGCCTGGCCATGCTAAGCGTCGCGCCGAGCGCAGCTCCGGTCACGCACGCGACAGTCAGCTCGATCACCATCGCAAACCGCCTAACGCGGGTCGAATTACCAGTAACCGGTAAGACGAGCCCGCGCCCCGATCCTTCCGGGCTTGTCAGCCGAGCGGGCCGCGTGTGTCGAAGCTCACACTTCGGTTTCGGACCGGGGGCGCCAGACCCTAGCCGCGCCGGCTCGACGCCAGCCGGTTCCCGCGCGACTTGACGGTCTCCTTTGGCGGGCCACTGAAGTCGATCGGCGTCCGTGCCTCGTCGGGCACGGCGTGCTCGTCGGAGTCGAGCTTGAAGTACTTGCTCGCCGGGTCGGTGCCGCCGTGCTGGTTCGGCATCCGCTGCTTGGTCGGGATGCTCGGCGGAAAGCCGCCGGACTCGGTCCACTGTGACGTGTAGTCAGCGGGGCCCGAGGGCGCGAACAGGATCTTTGTCGGCGGGAGCTTCGGGACCGACGTGTTCTTCTTCGAGTTGAACAGCGTCGAGGTGAGATCGCCGACGGTCTTCTTGCGCCAGGCCGAGACGTTCGGCACCTCGACCCCGAAGCGCTTGGCGATCAGCTGCATCTGCGAGGTGTGGTCAAACGTCTCGGTCGCGATGTGACCGCCGCGGCTGAACGGCGAGACGACGAGCAGCGGCACCCGCACCCCAAGCCCGAGCGGGCCCTTGATCCCGAGCGTCTCGGGATTCGGCTCGCCGACGGGGAACTTGTCCGTCGTCAGGTACTCGCCGGCCGTGCCCCTCGGCGCCGTCGGCGGCGGCACGTGATCGAACCAGCCGTCGTTCTCGTCGTACATGATGAACAGCGCCGTCTTCGCCCACACCTTCGGGTTCGAGGTCAGCTCGGCGAGCACCCTCGAGACGAACCACTGGCCGTTCGTCGGCGACGACGACGGGTGCTCGTCGAACCCAAGCGGCGGGATGATCCAGGAGACGCTCGGGAAACGGCCGGACTTCACGTCGGCCGCGAAATCGTTCGGGAACGTCGGTCGGAACGCCTTGTTGAACAGCGGCGTGCCCGGCTTGCGGAACGCCGTGAAGTACGGCAGCACGTTGTCGGTCAGCTCGAGGCTGGTGGTGACCGTTGGGTCGTAGTACCTCGGGTCCCAGGTCAGGTATTTGCTCAGCGACGCGTACTTGCCGCTGACGCCGGCGTTGCTCGGCGAGTACACCTTCCACGAGACGCCCTTGTCCTCGAGCACTTCCTGGATCGTCGTCCACGAGCAGTTCCAGATCATGTCGCTGGAGGGGTTCGTCTGGACCACCGGACCGCCGTGCTTACCCGACGGATCGATCGTGCCGCTGGTGGCCATCAGCCGGTTCGGGTGCGTCGGTCCGAGGATCGAGCAGTAGTACGCGTCGGCGAGCGTGAATTGGTCGGCGAGCGCCCAGTGGAACGGCAGCTGCTGACGCGTGTAGTAGCCCATCGTCATCGCACCCCGGGGTCCCTCCCACTGCGGCTCGGTGTGAACCTTGACCCAGGAGTCCATCTTGCCGTTGTTCCAGCACTCGTGCATCGGGCCCCACTCGTGGGTCAGGTCCTCGGTCGAGCTGAGCCCGTTGTTGCCGGGGAGATGGAACGGCAGCAGCTTGTTCTTGGGAACCACGCTCGACCCGCCCGGGTAGTTCTGGGCGAACACGCCGAGCGAGCGCTTCGCGTGGTCGTCGAACCCGCGCCCGCGCGGGTAGGCGCCGAAGTAGTGGTCGTAGGAGCGGTTCTCGAGCATCAGGAACACGATGTGCTCGACCGCCCCGAGGTCCGAGCCGGCCGGCTTGGTCTTCGCTGCGCGGTTGATCACAGACGCCCAGCCCGGCTCGGCCAACCACGAGAGCGCCGTCTGGCTGACGAACACGCCCGCGCCTGCCATGCCGAGGCGCTCCATCAGCTGACGCCGGGTCAGGTTCTTGCCGTTCAGCTCGGGAGGAAGATCCATCTGATGCTCCTGTCTGTTGATCCGGGTTGAGCTCCGCGCGCCCCTACGCGGCCGCGCAATGCGGCTCCGGCCAGCCCACAAATGTGACCATACCGTCCGAGCACCGCGGGAAGCCAGGAGTTGCGCTGACGAGCTCCGGAGCGAACGCCCCCGCCGACTGACCGCCGGTGGATACTCACGCCGTGCCGGCGATCCTCGCGTTCGGTCTGGCCGCGGCCGTGTATCCGCAGCTGCTCGCCGTCGTCATCCTGATCCTCACCCGGCCGGGCGCGAGGCGGCTGCTGTGGGCCTGCTATCTCGCCGCCGCGTCGGTCAGCGTCGGTGCCGGGATCGCGGTGCTGCTCGTGTTTCGCGACCGCGGCACCGTCGCCGGCTCGAGCTCGCACCGGCTCGGAGCGTCGGTGTACCTGGTCGTCGGTGCGCTCGCGCTGCTGATCGCGATCCTGGTCGTGAGGACCGAGCGCGGTAGGACGCTGGCCGGCGGCGGTGTCTCCGGGATCCTCCCCCGCCGCAGCCGCCGCGGGTCCGACCGACCGGGACCGACGGCCCGGCTGAAGACCCGCGCCCACGACGCGCTCGGCCGCGGATCGACCGTGGTCGCGCTCGCGGTCGGCGCGGCGCTCGGGATCCCCGGCCCGTTCGACCTGCTCGCGCTCGGCCGGCTCGCCCGGGGCGGCTACTCGGTGCTCGGGTCGATCGCGATCCTGCTCGTCTTCAACCTGCTCAAGTTCCTGCTGATCGAGATCCCGCTCCTCAGCTACACGCTCGAGCCCGAGCGCACGGCCAGGCGAGTCGATCGGTTCACGGCGTGGATGAAGGCGAACCGGATCGAGGTGATCGCGGCTGTGGTCGCCGTCGTCGGGCTGGTTCTGATCGGCCGCGGGATCTCGAGGCTCGGGTGACGCTGCCTCACCCGATGCGGGTGATGCGACCAACGCCCGATCTCGTGTCATATACGTGATGCAACTCTCGACCCTGCAGCTCGGAGAGTCGACGGACCGCGGTCGGGCCGCGCGGCAGTTCGTCCCGCGTGAGTCTCACGGAGATTGGGCGCCTGCCGCCGATCGTCCCGACCCGATCGCCGTGCTCCAAGCTCAGGCGACGACGCGCGTCCAAGAGCTCGTCCCGATCCGCTACGGGAGGATGCTCGTCTCGCCGTTCACGTTTTACCGGGGCGCGGCGGCGGTGATGGCGGCGGACCTCGCACACACGCCCGACTCAGGGATCGTCGTGCAGGCCTGCGGCGACGCCCACGTCTCGAACTTCGGCGGCTTCGCCGCCCCCGACCGCCGCCTGATCTTCGGCCCGAACGACTTCGACGAGACGCTGCCGGGTCCTTGGGAGTGGGACGTCAAGAGGATGGCGGCGAGCGTCGAGATCGCGGCACGGGACGTGCGCCTGCCCGCGAGCAAGCGCAGACACCTCGTGACCGCGTGCGTCCGCGAGTACCGCGAGGCGATGCGCGAGTTCGCGAAGGTGAGCCATCTCGACGTCTGGTACGAACGAATCAATGCGAGCGAGCTCGTCGACCGCTTCGGCGGCCGGTTGGGAAAGCAAGGACGGATCGTGTTCAGCGCGCCGTTCGCGAAGGCCCGGCGCAAGACCAGCCTGCGAGCCGTCAAGAAGCTCACTAAGACCGTGCACGGGAAGCCCAAGTTCCGCAGTGTCCCGCCGCTACTGGTCCCGTTCCGCGAGCTGTTCACCGAGGCCGACGAGATCGACGAGGCGGAGTTCGTCAAGGGGGTGCTCGACGAATACGCCGCCGGCCTCGACCCCGACCGGCGCTACCTGTTCGGGACCTACGAGTTCGTCGACATGGCGCGCAAAGTCGTCGGCGTCGGGAGCGTCGGCACGCGTGCTTGGGTGTTCCTGTTCGCCGGCCGCCGGGGCCGCGACCCGCTGGTCCTGCAGGCCAAGGAGGCGCAGGCGTCGGTGCTCGAGCCGTACCTCGGCGCGAGTGAGTACGAGAATCACGGCGAGCGCGTGGTCCGCGGACAGCGGATGGACCAGGCGGTCTCCGACGTGTTCCTGAGCTGGCAGCGCAGCCGGGGCCTCGACGGCAAGGAGCACGATTTCTACGTGCGTCAGCTGTGGGACTGGAAGGCGTCGATTGATTTATCGACGATGAGCTACGACGGGCTGCACGCGTACGTGCGCGCGTGCGGCTGGTCGCTCGCGCGCGCCCACGCCCGCTCGGGCGATCGGCTCGCAATCGCCGGATATCTGGGCGGCGGCCCGACCTTCGACAAGGCGATCGCGCGTTTCTCGGTCGCCTACGCGGATCAGAGCGAGCTCGATCACCGGCGACTGGCTGATGCCGTTGCCGCGGGCGAGGTCAGCGCGATGCGCGGGATCTAGCGGCGATGAAATCGGCGGACGCCGCCCGCGCCGCCGCCGAGCGGAGCCTCGCCCGCGCGAGCGAGAAGCGCGGGATCCGGGAGGCGCTCGAGTCGCTGCGGTCGGAGCAGCGAACCGGGGCGGCGCTCCTATCCGGCGGGCTCGCCTACCGGCTGTTCCTGTGGCTCGTTCCGTTCGGACTGGTGGTCGCGTCACTCCTCAGCTTCTGGGTACGGGTCGACGCAAACGGCCTCGAGGGCACCGCGAGGAGCTTCGGCCTAACCGGCGTTGCCGCGCACTCCGCGACGAGCGCGGTCCACGACGGCTCCCGCGCGCGCTGGTACCTGTTGATCGCCGGGCTGTTGCTGATGGCATGGGCCGGGCTCGGCGCGGTCCGCGCTCTTCGCGTAGCGGCCCGGCTCGCCTGGGGGATCGAGGCAGCCCGTCTGCGTCAGCCGCTGCGCTCGAGCGCGGTGTTCAGCGCCGTCTGCGTTCTGGGCCTCGCGGCCAGCGTCGCCGCATCGTGGACCCGCCACCACCTGGTGGCCGTCGGGCTGTTGGTCACGCTCGCGACCGTGTTCGTCGACGGCGTGCTGGCGATGTTCGCGCTCAGCCACCTGCCGCGACCGGAGGGGACCACGTGGCGGGATTTGTGGCCGGGCGCGCTGCTCGTCGGGGTCGGCATCATGGCCGTGCAACTGTTCCTCGCGTACTTCCTCGCGAGCAAGCTCGAGAGCACGCCCGACCTCTACGGCACGCTCGGCGCCGCGACCACCGTGCTGCTCGTCCTGTTCCTGATCGCCCGGCTGATCGTCGCGGGGATGTTCCTGAATGCGACGCTGCGGCGCGGACGGTTACCCGAGTTGGAGTGAGCCGCGCCCGACCGCGGCCTCGTGCTCGAGCAGGTACCGCTTGCGCTCGAGCCCACCGCCGAACCCGGTCAGCTCGCCGCCATGGCCGACGAGCCGGTGACACGGCACGATGATCGGGATCGGGTTCCGGCCGTTGGCGGCCCCGACGGCCCTCGCGGCCCGGGGCCGCCCGAGCCTCGCGGCCTGCTCTCCATAGGTGCGGGTCGCTCCGTAAGGGATCTCGGTCAGCGCGCGCCAGGCGAGTTGTTGAAACGAGGTTCCGGCCGGTCGCAGGGGAAGGTCGAAGCTTTGGCGGGTGCCAGCGAAGTACTCGGCCAGCTGTGTGCGGGCGTCGGCGAAGGCGCTCTTGCACCGCCTCCCGATCGCGTGCGGCTGCTCACCTCCGTCGAACCCGAGCCCGGACAGCGATTCGCCGTCGCCGAGCAACAGGAGCAGGCCGATCGGGCTTTCGACGAGGTCGTAGACGGGGACCACACCGACAGGATCGCGGGTCGGCGCACCGGCGCGTCGCCGGATCCGGACACACCCGCACCGGATGTCCGAATACGTCCGAACGCCGGCGCCGCGAACGCGATACTGCGGCCATGACCGAGATCTCCGCAGTCCGCACAACGGGCATCTACTGCCGGCCGGGGTGCTCCGGGCACCCCAAGCCGGAGAACGTCCGCGGGTTCGCGTTCGCGGCCGCCGCCGAGGCGTCCGGGTATCGCGCCTGCCTGCGCTGCCGCCCCTACCGCTCGTCGCCGACGCTCGAATGGTCGACGGGCCCGGAGCTCGTCTGCCGAGCGGTCCACATGATCATCGACGGCGCGCTCGACCAGCGCAGCGAGGAGGAGCTTGCCGGCTCGCTCGGCGTCTCCGCGCGCCACCTGCGCCGCCTATTTGTCGCGAACGTCGGGACGACGCCGGATCAGCTGGCGCGCTCCTCCCGCGCACACTTCGCTCGGCGGCTGCTCGACGACACCGACCTGTCGGTCACCGAGATCGCGTTCGCGTCGGGCTTCGGCAGCGTCCGTCAGCTCAACCGCACGTGCCGGGAGCTGTTCAGGGCGGCACCGTTGGAGCTGCGCGCCCGGCGACGGCGCCGCGATCGCCTCGTCACCGACGGCGGCCTGCTGCTGCGGCTCCCAGTCCACGGGCCGCTCGACTGGGACGCGATGCTCGCCTACTTCCGCGCCAGGGCGATCCCCGGCGTCGAGCGCGTGGGCGACGAGGTCTACCGGCGGACGGTCGTGATCGAGGGCGATCCCGGGGTGCTCGAGCTCGGCCGCGGCGACGGCGACGAACTGCGTTTCCGAGCGCACCTCCCGCACTGGGAGGGGCTGATCCACGTCGTCCAGCGCGCCAGGCGGATCTTCTCGCTCGACGCCCCCGTCGACCAGGCGCTCGACCACCTGCTTCGCGATCCGGTGATCGCGCCGCTCGTCGCGGAGCGGCCGGGTCTCAGAGTCCCGGGGACGTGGGACCCCTACGAGACGGGAGTCCGAGCGATCGTCGGCCAGCAGGTCAGCGTCTCCGGCGCGAACACGATCATCGGCAGGCTCGTCAAGCGGTTCGGGACCCCGGTGCCGGGCCTGGAGGCGCTCGGCCTGACCCATACGTTCCCGCCGCCGCACGTGCTGGACGGCGCCGACCTGTCGGCGCTCGGGATGCCTGGCGCGCGGGCCGAGGCGATCGGTGCGTTCGCTCGGGCCGTCGATCGCGGCGAGCTCCCGCTCGATCGCAGCGCGACGCTCGACGAGCTCGTGGCGGCGATCGGCGCGATCCGCGGCCTCGGCCCGTGGACGGCCCAGTACATCGCCCTTCGACTGGGTGAGCGCGACGCGTTCCCGGCCGACGACCTCGGCCTGCGGCGCGCGATCCAGCGCCTGGAGCCGACCCGGAAAGGCTCGCTCGGGGAGCTCGCGGAGGGCTGGTCGCCGTGGCGCGCGACGGCCGCGACTCACTTGTGGCACGCGCAGTCCGCGCCCGAGGAGACCTCGCGGTCGGCTCGGGTCTGCTTGGATGCCGCGTCCACGGGCGATGGCTGACCGCAACGACATCGACTTCACCTACACGCTCACCGACAAGGTGATCCGGCTGAGTCTCGGTGACATGGCCGACTTCAGCGGCGCCAAGTACGACGGCGACTTCTCGCTGACGCTCGAGCAGGCGCAGCGGCGCAAGCACGCGTACGTGACCGAGGAGCTGGGGCTCGAGTCGGGCCAGCGAGTGATCGACCTCGGCTGCGGCTGGGGAGCCCTGCTCAACCACTTTCGCAACGTGGGCGCCAGCGGCGTCGGCGTGACGCTTTCCTCGGCCCAGCTCGAGGCCTGCAAGCGCCACGGATTCGACGTCCACCTCCAGGATGCGCGCGAGGTCACGCGCGACACCTTCGGTCCGTTCGACGCCGCCGCCAGCCTCGGCGCGTTCGAGCACTTCTGCTCGCCCGATGACTACGCGGCGGGGCGGCAGGACCAGATCTATAGCCGGCTGTTCGAGCACGTCGCCGGGCTGCTGCCGGAGAAGGGCCGGTTCTACCTGCAGACGATGGTGTTCGGGAAGAACATGATCCCGATCGAAGAGGTCAGCCGAGATGCCCCGCGCGAGTCCGACGGGTGGTACCTGGCGATGATGCAGGCAGCGTTTCCTGGCTCGTTCCTCCCGTTCGGCAAGGAGCAGGTCGTCAAGTGCGCCGAGCCGCACTTCAACCTGGTCTCCGCGGTCAGCGGCCGGCTCGACTACATCGAGACGATCCGGCAGTGGGACATGCGCACAGAATCGTGGAACCCGAGGATGGCGCTGGTGAAGCTGCGGCTGATCCCGCGCTGGCTGACCGATTCGAATTTCCGGTTCGCGTTCACCTCAGGCGAGAGCTCGAACAGCGAATGCTTCGAGCGCGAGCTGATGGACCACTACCGGCTGGTCTTCGAGAAGATTTAGGCCCCGAGGACCTGCGCTGCCGACAAGGTCGGTACGCTGGCGCCTTCGATCCACGGGTAGGAACAAACCGCGTGACCGACACCTCAGCCGTTCAACCATCCTTCTGGCGTGAGCGCTTGGCGCCCTACGCCCAGCCCTCGACGCGCCGAGGCATGCTCGATCTCGCCACGTCCGTGCTGCCGTATCTGCTGCTGACCGCGGCGATGTACGCGCTGCTCCAGGTCTCTGACTGGCTCGTGCTGCTGCTCGCGATCCCGGTGGCCGGTTTCACGCTCCGCACTTTCATCATCTTCCACGACTGCACCCACGGCTCGTTCTTCCCGAACCGCAGGCTGAACAACTGGACCGGCGTCGTCTGCGGCCTGCTCGTCTACACGCCGTTTCACAGCTGGCGACACGAGCACGCCGTCCACCACGCCACCGCCGGCGACCTCGACAAGCGCGGCATGGGAGACGTCGACACGATCACCCTGAAGGAGTACGTCGACGGGTCGTGGGGTCAGCGGCTCGGGTACCGGCTGATACGCAATCCGTTCGTGATGCTCGGCCTCGGGCCGATCTGGGCGCTGCTGCTCGAGCCGAGGCTCGTGCCGGGGTGGGCTCGCCGCCGCTTCTGGCGGCAGATCATCGCCACCGACCTCGCGCTGATCGTGCTGCTCGGGACGCTGTGCGTGTTCTTCCCGTGGCAGTCGGTGCTGCTCGTACAGCTGCCGGGCGCGCTCCTCGCCGGCTCGGTCGGGATCTGGCTGTTCTACGTACAGCACCAGTTCGAGGGCGTCTACTGGCAGCACCACGACGACTGGACCTATCAGGACTCGGCGCTGCGCGGGAGCTCCTACCTGAAGCTGCCGAAGGTCCTCCAGTTCTTCACCGGCAACATCGGGCTCCACCACGTCCACCACATGCTGCCGCGGATCCCGAACTACAACCTTCAGCGCGCGCACGACGACAACCCCGTGTTCCACAGCTGCCCGACGCTCGGCTTCCGGGACGGAATCGGGACCCTGCGACTGAAGCTCTACGACGAGGAGCAGGGACGGCTGGTCGGCTTCTCGGCCGCCAGAGACCGGCGCAGAAGCGCGACGCCCGCGCTCGCCGCGGAACGCTAGCACTCGACGTTGACGTAGCCGGACCGGAACGGTTGCGCGTCACCGGTCAGCTCGTCGTAGGTGTGCCGCCACACGCAGCCGGTGTCGTTCGCGAGCAGGTGGATCGACACGGACGTCTCCTCCGACGTCGTGCGGACGCGATGGACGTCGTCGCGGGGCGGTAGCAGGGCGTAGTAGTCGCCTGGGTTCAGCGGTCGCCGGCGCCCGGACTCGAGCCCGACGCCGGGCACGGGCCGGTAGAACTCCTCGTCCTGGGTTCCGCGGTAGATGCCGACAAGCCCCCAGGCGAGGTGATCGTGGACGGGGGTCATCGCGCCGGGCGGGACGACGAGGCTGAACAGCGATAGCGCCCGGTCGGCGGCGCGGAAGATCAGCCACTGCCCGATGCCGCCACCCATGCCGCTTTCGGGTGCGGGCTCCTGGTAGGAGGCCGGCAGCCACTCCTGGTCGGCCAGCATCGCCTCGAACTGCGGCGCGATCAGCTCGCAGGCCTGTTTGGGTGAGTCCGCCCGCTCGATCTCTTTGCGCACGTCGGCGACGAATCCTCGGACGCAAGGCGAGTCGAGCGTGTACTCATCCTCCGGGAGCGGCCCCAGCGCCGAAGGGTCGGAGTGGAAATTGCACATCAGCGGCGGGAGGCGACCATCACTGTCGAGACGACCAGCGACACAGCGACGAGCACGGCGAGCCCGCTCAGCCAGTTGAGCCCGGCGGTGTTCCTGATCTCCGCGACGTATGCCAGGAACACGATCGGGATCGCCACGGATAGGAACAGCGCGACACCGCGGATCAGCTCGCGCTTGCTGTGCCCGCGGTCCTCGCGACGCGCCGCCGCGGCGATCGCGGCGTTGACGGAGTCCTCCTCACCGTCGTAGAAGATCTGCGCCCGGCGGCCGAGCTGGCGGGCATGGCTCTCGCAACCCCATGCCATCGCGATCATGAACGTGAACGGCAACACCCAGGTGATCAGCCACACCGCCCCTGCGCCCAGCACGGCCAGGGCGTCCCTGACGAACTCGCGGAAGCCCCGGCGCTGCTTCGCCTGCGACGGCGACATGAAGCCGCCGAACACGAGCAGCGCGAAGCCGCTGGTGATCCAGTTCTTGAGCGGCCGCCGGTGCTCGGGCTTCTCCGGCAGCGGCATGTCACGCGTGCGGATCAGCTCCTCCTCGGCCCGCTCGACGGTCGGATGCACACCGCGCAGCGCGAGCATCTCGGCGGCTGTCCGTAGCGTGTGAGGATCGCGGTCGTACAGCGCCGCGGTGCGGAGCGTCATCCGCATCTCCTGCCACAGATACGTCAGGTAGCCGGGGATCAGCGCGAGCATGAACGGGGTTCCCGCGATCGCGCCGTCGACCCGCGCGATCTGCGCTGTCTGAACCCGCAGCTCCTCAGCGATCACGGCGAGATGGGTATCCGAGCGCTCGGCGCGGACCGATTTGGCCCACTGCTGCGCCTCGTCCGCGAGTCGGTCGACGGTGTACAGCGTGATCCGCTCGCTGACGTGCTGCGGGTCGCGATACACCACGCGGAACAGGGCCTTGGTGGCGCCGGCCAGGCCGCGGACTCGACGCAGTCGCCGCGTCTCGGCGGGCGGCGTCGGGGGCGCGTCCGTGTCCTCGGCCGAGCTCACCCGCCGACCGTATCGCTACGGCCGGGCCGGTGCGAGCCGAGCGGTCCGGCTCAGGCGCTGCTCAGGCGCGGTGGAACGCGCGCACTGCGAGCGGCACGAACACCAGCAGGAGCGCCGCGAGCCACCCAAGCGTCGCCAGCGTGTGCCCGAGCGCGTCGCCACTCCCAATCGTGAGCGCGCGCGCCGCGTCGACCACCTGGGTCACCGGGTTGATCTCGGCGAACCAGTGGACCGCGCCCGGCATCGTGTTGATCGGGACGAACGCGGAGGAGGCGAACACGAGCGGGAACACCCAGATGAACCCGATCGACTGGGCCGTCTCCGGGTTGCGGACCTTGATCCCCACGAACGCGCTGATCCACGAGAACACGTATGCGAACGCGAGCACCAGCGCGAACGCGAGCACGACCTCGTACACCGGCTCGGTCGGCCGGAAACCGACCGCGAACCCGATCAGCAACATCACGATCAGCGTCAGGAAGTTCGTGAACAGGTCGGCCGCGGTCCGCCCGATTAGCACGGACGAGCGCGCGATCGGCAGCGACCGGAATCGATCGACCACTCCCCCCGCCATGTCCTCGGTCAGCCCGAGCCCCGTCGTCAGCGCGCCGAAGATCGCCGTCATCACGATGATCCCCGGCATCAGGAAGTTGACGTAGCTGACGCGGCCGGTGTTGATCGCGCCGCCGAACACGTACCGGAACAGCAGCACGAAGATCACCGGCTGGATGAACAGATAGACGACGTACATCGGCCGGCGCAGGACCTTGCGCAGCTGCCTCGCGGCCATCACCTCGCTGTCGGCGAGCGTTTGCGCGAACGTGACGCGGGTGCGGGTTGTCGGGGTGAGTGTCGCGGTCGTCATGCGGCCCTCCGTTCGATCTCCTCGTTCGTCTCTTCCGCCGTCTCCTCGGTTTCCGCGGGGCGGCCGGTGAGCGCCATGAACACGTCGTCGAGGCTCGGCTGATGAAGCTCGATCGCGGCGGTCTCGATCCCGTGCCCGTCGAGCCGCCGGAGCGCCTCGGCCGAGATCGCGGGATCGGCGACCCCGATCCGGATCTCCGCGGCGCCCGGATCGATCTGCGGTTGATCGCCGGCGCTCAGCGGCGCGAGCTCGGCCACTGCCTCGCCAAGGCGATCGGGATCCGTGACGCGCACGCTGAGCACGCTGCCCCCGATCGCCGCCTTCAGCTCCGCCGGCGTACCCTCCGCGGCGATCCGGCCGTGGTCCACGACGGCGATTCGTGCGGCCAGCCGATCGGCCTCATCGAGGTACTGGGTGGTCAGAAGCACCGTGGTTCCCTGGCGCCCGAGCGCCGCGACCATTGCCCACAGCTCCTGACGCGAGCGCGGATCGAGCCCGGTCGTCGGCTCGTCGAGCAGCACGACCGGCGGTCGCCCGATCAGCCCGGCGGCCAGGTCGAGCCGCCGCCGCATCCCGCCCGAGTAGGTCGACACGCGCCGGTCGGCCGCATCGGCCAGGTCGAAGCGCTCGAGCAGCTCGGTCGCGCGACCGCGCGCTTCGCGCCGTGAGCAGCGATAGAGCCGCGCGACCATCTCGACGTTCTCGCGCCCGGTCAGCTCCGCGTCGACCGCCGCGAACTGCCCGGCCAGCCCGATCAGCCGCCGGACCGGCAGCGACTCGGCGACGACGTCGTGGCCGAGGACGGAGGCCCGGCCCGCGGTCGGCGGGAGCAGCGTCGCCAGGATCCGAACGAGCGTCGTCTTGCCGGCACCGTTGGGGCCAAGCAGGCCGAACACCATCCCGGGTTGCACCGTGAGGTCCAGACCGTCGAGCGCGACCACTTCGCCGAACGACTTCTTGAGGTCTCGGACCTCGATCGCCGATGCGTCAGTCATCGCCCCTCCTTTTGAGCTTGTTCTGCTTGTACTCGTGGAACTCGTCGACGAGGCTGAGAACCCTCGACTCCCACCACTCGTAGAACGTGTCGATCTCTTCGAGCCGCGCTCGCCGCTGGGCGGGCTCGCCGGCCAGGGCGTCGAGCCCCATCGCGATCACGGCTCGCGACTGCTCGAGGCCCGGGTCGCGCAGCTGCTCCTCCCATGCCCCGGGCCGGAACCGGAACCGGTCCGCGCGCTCGCCCCGGATGTGGAGGCGATCGACAAGCTTGGCGCGGACCAGCATTCCCGTCGCGCCGCTGATCGCACCCTTGCTCGCGTCGAGCGCCTCGGCGAGCTCCGCCGCCGTCTGCTCGGGCGGATCGCAGACGAGCAGCCACGCCAGGACCCGCCCGGTCATCCGCGGCAGGCCGTACGACTTCGACATCAGCTCGCCGTTCGCGTCGACGAATTGCCAGAGCTTCTCGTCCACTAAGTCCTCAGTCGTCGCTTTGGTTCCGGCGGTCCATTAAGTTCAGAGATTACTGAACTTTCAGGTTGTTTGCAAATCGAGGTTCTTAGGGCGTTGGCACGTCGTTCTTATGCCCCAAGTCGATCGTGTTCGTCGGGAGCAACGCAGTCGACCGAAAGGACCAACCCATGTTCAAGTCCCCGAAGAAGCTGCTCGCCGCCGGCGGCGCGCTCGCAATGCTCGGTCTCGGAGGGGCGGCGATCGCCGATGCGGCGACCACGTCCACGCCGGCGACCACGACGACTCCGGCGACCACGACGACTCCGGGGTCCGCCGCCCGGCCCGGATTCCCGGCGCCCGGGAGCGCCGCGCACGAGGGCGCCGAGAAAGCGGTGACGGGCGCGGCGGCATCCAAGGCGCAGGCCGCCGCGGTCAAGAGCGTGGGCAGCGGAACCGCGGGCGCCGTGACGACCGACTTCAGCGGCAACGGCTACGAGGTGACCGTGACCAAGTCCGACGGCACCAAGGTCGAGGTCCAGCTCGACCGCTCGTTCAACGTCATGCGCGGCGGCCCCGGCCGCGACTGCCCCGGCGGTCCGGGCGGACACCGCGGCCCGCCGCCGGCCGGCGCGGGCACGGGCTCGCGGCCCTCGGGCTCGCCGGGCGCGGGCTCGCCGGGCTCGGGCTACGGATCCCCGCCGTCGAGCTCCAGCGCGCCGCCTTCGACATCAACCACTCCACCCTCGACCTCCACCACCCCACCCTCCAGCTCCACCACGTAACCCTCCAGCTCCACCACGTAACCAACGTGCCGGGGAGGCGGGTGCGGCCGCCAGGTCCTCCCCGGTCGCCACTTGATGTTCGTCCCCACGGCACACCCCGCAGTCGCGCGCGGGGTGTGTCACGGGCGCGCCGGGGCCAGCCGCCCTTGAGACCGACGCCAATACGACACACCCCTCCCCGACCCCCGAGGTGTGTCCTGCCATCCCCCGGAATCCGACGCTCACACGACACACCTCCCGCCGCGGAGGGGGTGTGTCGTATCAGCCGCGCCCGGCGGGTCGCGCCGGCTCGCGCCCGGGGGGGTCGCGCCGGCCCGCGCCGGCCCCCCGCGCCCCAGGCCCCGACGCCTCACCCTCCCCCGTGCGCCTTCAGGTACGCCACGACATCGCGCGCCAGGTTGTAGACGTCGGGGGAACCGAGTCCCGTCGCGAAGTCCCACCCGTTCGTCGCCGGGTAGAAGCGATTCGACCCGACCGTCACATCATGGAACGGCGGGTACCTCTGGGGTGAAGACGCGAGCGCGTAGAGAACCGGGTCGATGAAGCCGAGCCGCTGGACACCCTGCTGGCGCGCGTACTGCTCGATCAGCGCCATCGAGGCGGCCCAGAACGGCGTGGATGCGCTGGTGCCGCCGATCTGAGTCAGCTGGCCGTCAGCGAACAGCGTCCAGCCCGACGCGGTATCTCCATTTGCGGAGACGTCGGGCACCTGGCGCTTGCCGTCCGAGTACTGATTGTCGACCCCGAGGCCGCGCTGCCATGAGGGCCGCGCGAAGATCGCGCTCAGCCCGCCACCGCCGCCCTGCTGGGTGAGCGTGCCCTCCCACGTGGTCTCGCCGGCGTATCCACCGTTCGCGCCGATCGACAGCGAGGTCCCGCCGACGGCGACCACACCGGGGCTCGAGGCGGGCCATTCGACCGACAGCCGGTGGTCGGCGCGATTGGTGCGCTGGCACTGGTAGGCGCCGGCGTCGCCGGCCGACTTGAAGATCGAGATCCCGTGCGCCTCGGCTGCCTCGATCGCCTGCTCGTCGCGCCGCACGTCGCCGAGGTCGGTGTTCAGCTCGCACGAGCCGTAGCTGTCGGAGACGATGTTGGCCTGCCCGTCGGCGACGATCTTGTCGATCAGCGCGCCGAACGTCCCGGCCCCGGAGCCGTCGACGTAGGGCGCGTTGTAGTCGAGCAGCTGCGCGCGCGGCGCAATCTCGTGGGCGATGTCGAAGTCGACCTCGACCTCCTCCTGCAGGTCGGCGCTGCTGTCGGTGGCGCCGCCGAGCGGCGACGGCAGCGCCGCGTCGACCGGGAGCTGCACCGGGAGCCCGAACTGCCGGTCGAAGGCCACGAGGTTCGACTGCCGGAAGGTCCCGAACGAGATCACCGCCACCTTCTCGCCCTGTCCGTCGATCCCCTGAGCGTGGAGCGGCGCGAGGTCGTATGCGGCGCTCGCATCGGTCGGGTCGAGCCCGTTGCTCGGCACGTCGTCCGAGTACACCCTGTCGCGACCGTCGAGCCCCGAAACGGCGCTCACCGTGCTCGAGAGACCCGCGGGAACCGACGGAGTGCCGACCGGCGCGTGCAGCCGGCGTCCACCGGGGCCGCGGTAATCCATCAGCCGCACCCCGAAGACCCGCTCGACGACGCCGGCCGGTGCCCGTGCGTCGATCGCCGTGCGCTGCGGGTAGGCGCTGGCGACCTGGACGCCGTCCCGCCTCAACGAGCGGAGCGCGTCCTGCAGGGCGCGGCGAGACACGCCGAATCGCTCCCCGAACGCGCTCGCGCCGATGAAGTGATGGAACGCCCGCGAGCTCGGGTCGTACACCTGCTGCAGAAACCGATCGAGGCGCCGCTGTCCCGGCAGCCGCAACACCAGCGAGAAGTGGATCACGGCGCTCGACGCGGTCCGCCCAACGGGCCGCGGACCGGGACTCCGAGAAGCGGCCGCCCGCCCCGGCGTTCCGCCGGCCACGATCAGGCTCGCCGCGGCCACGGCGGCGAGCGCCGCCACGAACGCTGCCGCGGCCCACCGTCTCACGACGACGCCGTTCCCGCGGCCCATCGGACGCTGTTGATGATCTGGTCGGCGAGCGCGTACATGTCGCTCTGCGGGCCGGCGTGCTGGGTCGGCGCGAGCACGGTCGCGAGGAGCGTCCTCTGGCCGTTCGTCGCCGACTCGATCGCGATCTGTACCGACTGGCTGACCCCCTGGGGACCCGCGAGATCGCCGCGGAACACGGCGCCGCTGCCCGACCTTTGCCCGACCTCCGCGCCGAGCAGCTCGTCCGCCGGATCGTCGTCGCGGGCGAGCTGGGAGATCGAGCCCTGCAGCAACTTGACCCTTGCCGCGATCGCCGCCGAGGGCGAGAGACCCGGGGCAGCCTGGACATTCATCGCGCCGGTCGTCCCGTCCTTGAACTGGACCCGGAGGGTGACTCCGGCACCGTCCTGGTGCACGATCGTCAGGAGGCTGCCGTCGTACTCGAGGCTGAATCCCGACTGCGCGCTCTTGAACACGCTCAGCGCGACGAGCGGCTTGGCTGTCGGGGCGGGCACACCGCAGGGCTGGACCGGCGGGCACGCGGGGTGACGCGTCGGAGCTTGGACGGAGGTGAGCGCCGCTCCAACCCCGACGATCACAGCGAAGGTCACCACGAAGATCGCGAGCGTGCGTCTGATCCGAAGCCGGCCCTGGCTGCCGGCCCGGGAGTGGTGACTGGGATGCCGGTGGGGACTCCCAGGGGCTGCGGCTTCGGTGCTCATGCGGGCGGGTCGGACGCGGGCATCGCAACCGGCTCGGACCGCCGCGGGCGGGTCTTCGGCAGCGCCTGCAGCGAGATGCCGCAGTTGCCACAGAACGTGTGCCGGGCGGTCTGTTCGCGGCAATTTGGACACGTGATCTCCGGGCCGATCGGGATCTCGAGCGCCTCTTCGAGCAGCCCGATGTGGATGGCGCGCCGGAGCAGGATGATCACGACGACGTCGAACGCGGCGAGCCACAGGAGCCATCCCCACGGTGGCAGGAAGGTCTCTCCGACGGCGCCGCCCATCACGAGCGCCGCGGCGAGTGGCAGCGCGACCACGGGGTGGCCGACCGGCCCGAGCGCCTCGGAGTCGCGTGCGGGGGCGCGGTAACGGAGCCACAGCGCGGCGCACGCCGCCGCCGCCGCGCCCATCGTCACGATCGGCATCCCCAGCCCGAGCGACAGCAGTCGCCAGATCCAGGGTGCGATCGCCCCGGCCGGGCGCACGCCCGAGCCGAAGTAGTGGACGCCGTAGGTGATCGCCTGGGCGCCGCCGAACGCGGCCGCCGCCGCGGCGCCGAACGTGACGCCGTCGAGGACGTCGTTGAAACGGTGGTACGGGAGCAGCAGCACCGGGCCGATCAGCAGCACCAGCAGACCGGCGAACGGCAGCAGCAGGCCTTGCCGGAGCACATCCTGCGAGTCCCCGTGCGCGATCACGTCGACCGCCGAGGGCGCAATGTTGAGTGCCAGCAGGCCGAAGCCGACGCCGGCGGCGGCACCCCACAGAATCACGAACGCCACCGCCCACGGCGGCTCGCCCTCGTACACGTCGACGTCGATCAGATACAGGACGACCAGCAATGGCAGCAGCAGCGCGGCGGCGATCAACGCCATCGGGAACAGCCGCAGCGCCGCCAGTCCGGCGACAACCGCGAGCCCGAGCGCAAGCGCCAGCCGAAAGCCCGAGTGCGAGGCTCGCGGGAGATGCGGGAACAGTGTCGAGATCAGCGCCGGGTGCGCGACGTGCTGATGGGACGCGGCGGCGAAGTGCGAGCGGGTTCGCGACTTCCCCTCCCAGTCGTCCGTCAGCGGCGCCCCGCACCTGATGCAGAACCGGCCCTCTGGGGTCGTCTGCTCGCAACTCGCGCAGGTCATATCCCAGCGCCGGTCTCGTCGAAGTCGAACCGCGGGTCGAGCGGGCCGAACTCGGCGCTCGGAGGCGCGGCGGCGTGCGCGAGCGGCGCGTTGAACCAGTAGTCGAGCGCGGACGTGTTGCCCACCCAGTCCCACGCGTACACGGTCAGCCGGTAGCGGCCGCGTGGCAGGCTGCTGAGCGGAAGCGGCGGCGTCAGCCCACCGGCGAGCCAGTAGACCCAGTTCGGGATGCACCGGCGCTCGGTGAAGAAGCACTCGAAGCCGGGATTCGCGGCCCCGGGCGCAAAGATCACCGACTTCAGCCCGGGCGGGTAGTTCTGCGAGCCGCGCATCGCCCACTCGAGCCCGGTCAGCACGTGGCCGCGGGCGTCGTAAAGCCGCCAGGCGAGCGACGAGGGGGCGAGCACCGGCGTCTCGTACGAGAACCCGGTAGCGACGAAGCTCTGCGGCCCGAACGCACCGACGATCACGCGCCCGTCGCTGAAGATCCGCGGCACGCCGATCACCGGCGGCTCGCTGTCGTGGTAGGGCTGCAGGCTGCCGCCGGGTCGCAGCGGGTTCAGGTAATCGGACGTGGTGCCCTCCGACAGGGCGACGTGCGTGAAGCCGTACAGCACGTTCCCGATCACCGTCTTGTACGCGACCACGTACTGGCCGTCGGACACCGTCGGGTGGATGTGCCAGTAGTAGAAGCGCCCGACGTCGACGTTGACGTCGCCGGTCCCGGGATACCGGATCGACGCGTACCCCGACTGGATCGCGTAGACCGGCTGGAAGTTCCTCGCCTGGATGTCAACCGCGACGTGGAAGTTCGCCGGACGCAGCTCGTTGATGCCGGCTCGGATCGCGTGCTGGTCGTGAAACGGCTTGAGCGGCCAACCGGGAATCGCGCCGGCTGCGGTGCAGCCCACCGAGCACGGAAGGCCATCGGCCCAGAACGGGGCCAGGTCGTCCCCCGGCGTCGTCGGCCGCTGCAACGGCGAGATCGAGAACGGCCAGATATCGAGCCGTAGCCCTCGCCCGTCGGCGATCGCCGTGTACGTGATCCGACTGTTGATCCGCACCGACTGGTCGGACGCCTTCGCGACGATGATCGGCTTGCCAAGCGTCCACGCGTGCGTCGATCGCGCGTGCGGATTGCGGTCGACGACGAACCGGGTGCCGCGCGCAGTGGGAAATGCCAGCATCTCGGGAGTCAGCACCAGCGCGCGGGCGGCGTGCGGTCCGGAGCTCACGCGTAGACGGCCCGAGTGCAGCACGAGCGCCAGCGCGGACGTCAGCGGACCGTGTGGCCGGTGGTTCAGCTCCAGCTTCAGGCACCGCAGCCGGAACTCCGCATGCGCGGCCCCGAACCGATTCCCCGCGTACGACAGCCTGAACCCCGGACGCGAGACGAACACCTCGTCGCCGAGCTCGAGGAACGGCTTCGGACGCGGCGCCGACTTCGCTCCCTTCAGGCGCTTCGGTGGCCGGAGCCGCGTCCCGGCACGGAAGATCGCGATGTCCCTCGGGATTCGCGCGAGCGCGATGTGGGTCGCGCAGGCCGCCGGCGTCCGCTTCGAGGAGAGAGGTACGGCCGGCCTCTGTAACGCCGCAGCGGAGCCGGAGCCGGCCATCACGACCGACGCCGCGAGCAGCGCCCGCCGCGTCGGGCTCATCCCGAGCGCGACACGCTGATGTCGGCCCCGCCCACGAGCGTCTGGTAGACGACGCAGTAGCGTTCGGTCAGGAACATCAGCGTGTCGAGCTGCTCCTCGGTCGCCTCGCTCTCGAGGTCGAAGTGCAGCCGGATCGCGCTGAACCCGACCGGCACGTCCTCGTCACTCCCGACCCCTAGCGTGCCGCGGAAATCGAGGTCCCCCTCGGCCTTGACGGTCCCCGACACGGAGATCTCAAGCGAGGTGGCGACCGATCTGAGCGTGACTCCCGCGCAGGCGACAAGCGCCTGGAGCAGCATGTCCCCGGAGCACGCGAGCGTGCCCGAGCCCCCGGTGCCGGGATGAAGACCCGCGGTCACGAGCGCCCGCCCGGTCGCCACCGAGCAGGCGATCTGCTGATCGTCGAGCGTCCCGTCGGCGTGGAGCGTGATCAGGGCGGCCTCGGGCTCGTGCCGGTAACGCTCCTTGATCGGGCCCTGCGTGGCCCGCAGCTCCTCGCGATCCATCGTCAGGATCGTAGTGATAGTTGACGGATGCTCACAGTGTTTGGAGCGTGCGCCGCCGGCTGCGTCCTCTCGAGCCGAACCGTCTAGCGGCCTTTCAGCTTCCGCCAGCCGCCCGCGCGGTTGTTGGCGATGATCTGTCTGAGCATCGCGATCAGCGCCTCCGCGTTGACCTCCTCGCCGTGACTGACCGCGATCGTCCTCGCCGTCCGGTTGCCGTGCCCGCCGGTGATGATCCCCTCCGGGTCGGGGACGATCGCGCCGTCGTACAGGAACAGGTTCACGTGGTCCTTGGCCGCGAGCAGCGCGCATACGTTGCCCTCCAGCACGAAGTACGGCTGCACCGAGCGCTTGATCGTCTCGACAACCTCGGGATCGGCGGCGTGGATCAGCTCGCGGAGCCGGGCGCAGATCGCCTGCTGCCACCCCGGTAGCTTCGAGATGTAGTCGTCGACGCGCGGGTCGTACCCGTAGAGCGGTGCCTTGGTCATCGCAGTAGTTAAGACCGCCGAGCGGCGTAGAGTCATCGGCCGTGGAACCCCGCCGTCCCTCGGACTCGATCTCGGTCCTCACTCGGTGGATGGGGATCGAGGATGCGAACACCGCCGGCTACGTTCACGGTGGGGTGATCATGCGCCTGTGCGACGAGGTCGCCGGGATCGCCGCGATCCGCCACTGCGGCGTGCGCGTGGTGACCGCCGGCATGGACCGGATGACGTTTCTCGACCCGGTGCACGTCGGGCAGCTGGTCACCTTCCTCGCGACCGTCAACGCCGCGTGGCGTACGTCGATGGAGGTCGGCGTGCGTGTTGAGTCCGAGCACGTGCGGACACGGGAGGTCACGCACACCTCGTCGACCTACCTGACGATGGTCGCGCTCGACGACGAGGGCCGGCCCGCCCCGGTGCCGCCGCTGGCGCCCGAGTCGGCAGACGAGCGGCGCCGCGAACACGAGGCGCAGCTGCGGCGCGACAACCGCCTCGCCGAGCGCGAGGCGATCGTGCGCC
>CAWBHJ010000016.1:0-65442 GCA_963788565.1 uncultured Solirubrobacterales bacterium
GCCGGCCGCCCGAGCGGGGGCGAGAACGGTACTTCCCTAGAGCACAGTGTCGAGCCAGTCGAAGACGCGCTGGTCGAGCAGGCTGCGGTTGCCCATCTCGCAGTGATCGCCGGCGCCCTCGGATCCGCGGAAGCGGAGAAGCACCTTTTCGCCCGGGAGCGCGTCGTAGATCTCCTCGGCGCTTCGGGCCAGGGGATCGTTCTCGGCAGCGGTGATTGCCGTCGGGCAGGTGATCGCTTCAATCCGTCCGGTGAGATCGAACGGGGCAACCGCCCGCAGGTATTCGGACAGCGAGTTGACCCCGTGCACCCAGAACCCCCGCTGCTCGATCGCCCAGCGCAGTGTCCGGCTGGCGTGGATCGCCTCGGCGACCGGCGCCAACGCCTCCTCGGGGATGTCAGGAGAGCGCTCGACCAGCTCCTCCGGGACCCCGGCGGCGCGCAGGCGGCCGACCATTCCCGCGCCGATGCTCAGTAGCCCTGGATCGGCCACGCACGCGGCGAGTCGCGGCTCGCCTGAAGCGGCCCGCAGCGCCAAGTGGCCCGCCAGGCTCCAGCCAATCAGCGCGATGCGATCGGGGTCGATGCCTTCGCGGTCGAGGACCGCATCGATGACGGCGTGCACGACGGACTCCCAATCGGCCCGGATCGGGACCCGCTGCTCGAACAGCACGGCGCCCTGGCCCGGCCCGTCGAAGAGCAGGCAGTGGTAGCCGCGCCGCAGAGCCGGCACGGCTTGTCCGAAGAACCCCTCATAGATCGTGGTGTCATATCCGCTGGTCGCGACAACCAACGGCCGCGGCGCGGCTGTCCCCGGCGCCCGAAAGAGATAGGCCGGCATCTCGTTGCCGTCGAAGCCGACCGTCAGTTGCTCGCCGGGCGGCTGCATCAGGCCGGCCGCCTTGTCGAAGGCCGCGCGCTGGCGGTGAAACGCCTCAAGGAGGCGCGGATCCAGCGGCGCGCCAAACAGCGGATGCCACGCGGCGGAGTAGCAC
This sequence comes from uncultured Solirubrobacterales bacterium, assembly GCA_963788565.1. GTDB lineage: Bacteria > Actinomycetota > Thermoleophilia > Solirubrobacterales > Solirubrobacteraceae > Palsa-465. Next base: position 995 of record CAWBHJ010000016.1, read on the forward strand.
ACGCACGCTCGCAGGTAGGACTCGCGCCCGCTGACGGCGTGCCCTCCTTTCGCCGAAGCATCGCCCGCCTGTACGAGGCGATCCCCCGTTGCGCACCAAGCCTGATACCACGACTCGGTGTCCCCGTCGACGATGTCTGCACACGTAGCTTGGACCTCGCCGAGCTCGGGTCCGCCGTGGGACGCGAGTGCGAGCGCTAGCGACGCGGCGAACTCCTCGAAAAGCGGGTCGTCAAAGAACAGCCCCATGTCGCGAAATATGGCTTAGGACGGATATGAACGCAACGCGGGGACCGAACGCCGCCGTTTAACCGGAGGGTACCTGCGGCCGCGCAACATGGGTAATCCTCCCGATGCGGGCGGGTTGCGTGCGCGCGTAGGTTGGCGGCATGCAGGAGCGAGCCGCGGTCCTCGCTGGCGCCCCTGGGTTGGGCGTATGTAGGGTTCGTTGTCCGGGCAAGTGTCGCGTCCTTTTGGCTCGGCGGGTTCTTGGAGGTTGTGGTGTTCGTTGCCCCATCGTGTGCTGGATAGTGCGCGGGGCGGAAGGAGGGGATCGGTTATGGGTGCTCGGTGGATGTCGCGTGCGACGGCTGCCGTCGCTGGTGTCGTTGTGTGGGGTGGTTTGGTGGCTGGTGGGGCGTCGGCGGCGGTGACGCCGGGGTGGGAGTGCGTTCCGACGACGGCCGGGCAGGCTGTGGTGTCGGGCGGGACGGGCTCGGCGCCTTCGTGCGGGGGCGGAACGACGGCGGTGTTGGCGCCGACGTTCGTCTCATCGGGAGTCGGCGGCAAGCCGACGGCGCAGTTCGCGGCGGTCAACGTGCAGATCGTGTCCGGCTCGGGGTCGACGACCGGGGCGGTGAACGGCGAGGGGAACCTGGTGATCGGGTATGCGGAGAACTCCAACGGCTTCTCGCAGGCCGGCTCGCACGACCTCGTGGTGGGGGCGAATAACGGCTGGCGGAGCTTCGGCGAGATCGTCGGCGGCAACAGGAATCAGGCGATCGGGAACTACGCGACCGTGTTCGGAAACTCGAACACCGCCTCCGGCGGCTCGAGCTTCGCCGCTGGTGAGGTCAACAACGCTTCGGGCGGAGCGTCCTCGGTCGCCGGCGGGGCGCACAACAGCGCCACCGGCTCGGACTCAAGCATCACCGGCGGGGAGTTCAACGCGGCCTCAAGCAGCTTCACGAGCGTCACCGGCGGCTGCTCAAACAGCGCCGGAGCAACCGCGGTGTCTGTCAACGGCAGCTGCACCGACAACATCGGGCATCCGAGCAGCTTCGCGTCGGTCACGGGCGGCGCGGGCAACCAGGCCGCGAGCACCAGCTCCTCGGTCAGCGGTGGCCTTCGCGACCACGTGAGCGGCCTTGCCGCGTCGATCAGCGGCGGCGCTGCCAACGAAGCGACCAGCGGGGAAGCGTCCGTCGGCGGCGGGTTCGACAACCTCGCGGCCGGCGTGCAGGCGTCGATCAGTGGCGGCGAAGGCAACCAAGCGACCGGCAGTCAGGCGTCGATCAGCGGCGGCGACGGCAACCAAGCGACCAGCAGCCTTTCGTCGGTCAGCGGCGGCTACGAGAACGTTGCGTCGGACCCGCTGTCGGCGATCGTGGGCGGCTGCGAGAACGTCACCGGAACTGCACCGGTGCCAAGCGACGCATGTTCGAGTTCCCCGGGCACCGAATCCATCACCGGCGGCTACAACAACGTGGCCAGCGGATACCTGTCCGTCGTAACCGGAGGCTGGGCCAACATCGCGAGCACCTCGAAATCCGCAATCCTGGGAGGCAAGAGCCGGACGGTGGCCAGCGCGTGCGAGGCGGTCCCGGCCACAAACACCTGCTGAGCAGTCAGCTCAGCGAGCGGGTGGCCAAGTGGGCATGTGCGCCGTGTTCTGCTTCGCTGCTAGAGGCGAGAACTCGACACCGGGAGGTGCGGATGAAGGCGATCGTGGTGACCGACGAGGCTGCGGGAACGGCCGGTATGACGCTGGTGGAGCGGCCCGAGCCGCCGGCAGCGATAAATGACGTCATCGTTCAGATTCATGCGTCGGGATTCGTCCCGACTGAGATGGCGTGGCCCTCGACCTGGACCGATCGCCGCGACCGTAACCGAACACCGTCGATCCCTGGGCACGAGCTGGCCGGGGTGGTCACCGCTCTCGGCTACGGCACGACGGGCGTGTCGGTGGGACAGCGGGTGTTCGGCCTCGCGGACTGGCATCGCGACGGCACCCTGGCGGAGTATGTGGCGATCGAGGCGCGTAACCTCGCGCCGCTGCCGGGCGACGTCGACTTCACGGTGGGCGCGAGCCTGCCAATCTCGGGTCTGACCGCTTGGCAGGGACTTTTCGACCACGGCCGCCTTCGGGCGGGGCAGAGCGTCCTCGCGCACGGCGCGGCCGGCGCCGTCGGGACGATGGTGACGCAGCTCGCACGCGAGGCCGGCGCTTACGTCATCGGCACCGGACGCGCCGCCGACCGTCAGAAGGCACTCGACTTCGGCGCGATGGAGTTCGTCGACCTTGAGAACGACACGCTGGGGGACGTCGGGGCCGTCGACCTGGTGTTCGACGTCATCGGCGGAGACATCCAGAAGCGGTCCGCAAGCCTGATCCGGGCCGGAGGAACCCTGGTGACCATCGTAGGGCCGCCCGAGGCGCGGCCCGAGGACGGCTTGGCGGTCGACTTCGTCGTCGAGTCCGATCGTGCCCAACTGAGCGAGATCGTCCAACGGGTGCGAGACGGACGGCTGCGGACCAACATCGGCAACGTCGCGACCCTCGACGATGCCGTTGCAGCCCTCAACCCGACCGAGCGACCCAACGGGAAGACGATCATCCGCATTCGACCATAAGGACTCGGAGACGGCGTGGGCGCGTAGGCGGAGCGGCGCTCACTCAGTTCCGGCGGGCGGCTGTCTTGGGGCTATCAGACCGAGTCGACCCGCCTTGACGGCAGCCTCCCCGCGGGTGCCAGCGTCGAGCTTGCGCAGGATCGCCGAGACGTGGTGCCCGACGGTCTTCTCGGATACGACCAGACGCGTGGCGATCTGGGCGTTGCGCAGTCCTTCAGCCAGCAGCGCCAGCACCTCGAGCTCGCGCGCGGTGAGGCCGGCGGGGTTCTTGCGCGTGTTGGCACGCGGGCCGCGAGGCACCCCGCGCGCGCCCCGGTGGCGCAGCTGCCGAGCGACGATCGCAGCTGCCGGACGCGCCCCCAGCGCTTGGAGCTCGTCGAGCGCTTGGCGCACCGCCTCGTCATCATCAGCGTCAGCGAGCGTGAGTGCCGCTTCGTACGGGCAGCCGATCTCGCGCCAGAGCCGGGTGGCGCTTGCCCAGTCGCCTGCGATTGACAGCCTGTAGGGCTCGGCAACCAGTTCGGGGCGGAGCTCGTCGGGGAGGCCTGCTCGCCGTCGCCAGTAGGCCAGCTCGCCCACCGCCCATGGCTCTTGGCGCGTGACCGCGAGCGCGAATGCCGCGTCGGTGATCGATGACCCTCCGGCAGAGCTCCACTCCGCCGTTGTCTACCGGGATGTGCAGCCCCTCCGGAAAGGTGCGCTGCACCATGTATCGCGGCATATCGTCCTCCTCTTGGATCGGCCAACTGACATGCCGCCAACCTATGGCCGGCTCCCTTCGGGTGCATCGGGACGACTCCCCATGTTGGGGCCGGGTGCTCCCTATCTTGCGGCGTCGAGCGCTGTCGCTGGCGCTCGCTCGCGTGCTGTTTCGTGTTCGTGAGACGATGTGCTCGGTGGCGCAGGATCGGATATCCGGGACACTTGCCGCGGCGGTGACGCCGTTGCGCGATGGCGGCGATCGTCTTGACGAGGGCGCGTTCGAGCCGCTCCTCGATTTCTACGGCCGGGGCGGGCTGCAGGGCATTCTCGTGCTCGGCACCACCGGCGAGGGAATCCTGCTGACGGCCGCGGAGCGGCGCCGTGTCGCCGAGCTTGCGGTTGCGGGCGCAGGGACGCTGCGGGTGATGGTGCACTGTGGCGCGCAGACCACGGCGGAGACGCGCTCCCTGAGCTCCCACGCTGCGGAGGTTGGCGCGGACGCAGTCGCGGTCATCGCGCCGCCCTACTTCCCGTTTGACGTCGACGAGCTTACGGAGCACTTCGCGACCGCGGCTGAGGCCTGCGCGCCGTTGCCGTTCTATCTCTATGAGTACGCCGACCGCAGTGGCTATGCGATCCCGGTCGTAGTGATCGAGAAGCTGGGCGAACGCATCTCCAACCTGGTCGGCATCAAGGTCTCTGACGCCCCATATGAGCGCCTCAAGCCGTATCTCACCACCGGCCTCGATGTCTTCGTCGGATCCGAGGCGCTCATCGGTCAGGGATTCGAGGAGGGTGCGGTGGGGGCGATATCAGCTGTCGCGGGTGCGTTCCCGGAAGCAGTTTCCGCGCTCGTCGCTGACCCGTCCGCCGACCGCGCCGCGCTCGTCGAGGCGCTCGCCGAAGCGATTTCGGCGCACCCGTTGCAGGCCGCGGTCAAGGCAGCGCTTGCTCTCCGGGGTGTGCCGGTACGGCAAGATGTCCGCGCGCCCCTGCGGCCGCTGCACCCCGATGCACTTGACCGGCTGCGAAACGCAACCCTGGTAGCCGAGGGTTCGCTGCAACAGAGCAGCTGAACGCGAGTCAGCCGCTCGCGGTCCCAACGACCACGTTCCCGCTGCCGTCGGCCGCCACGCACCGCCCGCTCGACGTGCACGAGACCCCGGTGAGCGAGCCCGGGTAGAGGACGGGTGCGGGTGAGGAGTAGTCGACCTTCGTCGCCGTCCAGGAGTTGGGGTCGGTGGGATTGCCGACGAACGTGTTGCCGCCCTGGTTGTCGACTGCCACGCACAGCTGGGCGGAGACGCACGAGAGCCCGGAGATGTAGGGGACGAAGGCCGGCCCGAAAGTAGCGGGGATGACGATCTTGGGCAGGTTCATCGTGGTCCACTTGGGAGCCGGATCGACCGGGTTCGTCGTCACCTCGAGAGCGGCGCTCGACGCGGCCAGGCACAGCGATTCGGTCGGGCAGTACAGCCTCTGTACTTGGCTGGGAAGCGCGGACTTGGTCCAGGCCGCATCTGTGGCGGCGGGATCGGTTGACGTCCACAAGTACTTCCCGTCGGTCGTCGCGCAGAGATTCGTGGACGGGCACGAGACCGCAGTCAGCGGGTCATAGTTGCAGTACTGCCGCTCGCACTGAGGGGCGGCGCCGATTTGCTGCGAGCTCCACGCGGTCGCGCTGTCCTTCGGGTTGCGGGAAGTGTGGATCGCGCCAAGGCCGTCCGAACCGACGCAGAAGGTCGCGGTTGGGCACGACACGTCGTTGAGCCCGAGCGCGGTGGACGACCACGCGCCCGGGTTGGAGGGGTCGGCGGATGTGATCAGCGTGCCGGAGGCTGTCGTGGCCGCACACCATGACGCCGAAGGGCAGGACAGCCTCGACATCGAGAAGGTCTGGCCCCCGATTGCCAGTGGAGCCACGTGCCATGCCGCGGCGGTCGGGCGCGGGGCACCGGAGCTGATCAGGTTGCCGCCGGCGTCGCCGCCGACGCACAACTGGTCGCTCGGGCACGCGATCGCCGTCAGTGGGTTGTAGCCCTGATCCAGGTAGCTCGATCGCCACAGGGCGGCCCCGCCTGCCGGATGCGGGGTCGCGAACACCAGGTCTCCGAGCGCGGCCACGCACAGCCTCGCCGACGCGCACGTGAGCCGTCCGGTCCAGTACGTGCTCGGCGGGCCGTTGGTCCTCCAGGTGTGGGCCCCGCCGGCCGGGTTGGTGGACAAGGCGACCGTGCGCGGGCCCACCACCGACACACACAGGTGCACCGACGGGCACGAGAGGCTGGCCAGGTCGACGCCGGTCAAGTCTCGCGGGCCGATGCCGGGGAGCCGCCCCGACTTCCACCGGCGGCGCGCGGGGTCGGTTGAGGTGAAGATGTTCCCGCCTGCGTCGGTGGCCACACACAGATGCGTCGAGGGACAGGCGATCCCGCTCGCGCCGAAGTTGACGTAGCGCCCGTTTTCGTCAATGCGCTTCCATTCCCACCCGGGGCCGGTCGGGCTGGTTGTAGTCAGGATCCCGCCCCCGCCACCGGTGAACACCGTCCCCACGCACAGCTTCCTCGACGGGCAGGAGATGCTCTGGAACGGCCCGCTGCTGCTGACGTTGATCACCCGCCAGGAGCTCGGGCGCGTCGGGTTCGTGCTCACCACCACGTTCAGCCCGTTCAGCGCGATGCAGAACCGAACCCGCGGGCAGCTGAGCGCGCTCGCCTGGCCGAGAACGCCGACGCTCGCCCCCCTCCAGGCGGCAGCACCGCTGGTCGGGTTCGTCGAGGTGAACACCTGGCCACGGTAGTTCACCGCTACGCACAACCGCGAGGACGCGCACGAGATCGGACCGAGGGGGAAGCCCGGGGTCACGGGAAGCGCAGTGATCGCCCAAGCGCTTGCGCCGCCGAGCGGGTTCCTCGAGATCTCGACGCCGCTCGCCTGCGTTCCGACGCACAGATGGACCGAGGGGCAGGTGAGATCGGTGATTCCCTCCGGCACCGCGAACGGCAGCTGCTGGTCGATCAGCCCTGGTCCCGACCAGGTGATCGTCGATGCCACGGCCGGACCCGCAAAGCATCCAAGCGCAAGCGCCGCTCCGATGAGCGCCAGTCCTCTGCGCACTATGCCCGTGTAAACGTTCCCCGCCGCGAGAAGTTCCGCCGGCCCCGGCGCAGCTCCGGGACCCTATCGCGTCGGCAACCGCGTCCGAATCGTCGCGCCCCGAGAGCTCGTGTCATTGGCGATCACGATCAGCGGCAGGCTGTGGAGCTTCCCAGCCCGGGCCTCGAGCGCAGCACGTTCGTGCAGCGAACTGGGGCCGAGCTTGACCGTCAGTCTGGATACGGGTCTGCGCAGGGTGATCACCAGGTGACCGTGGGACAGCCAGAGCGACTTGATCCGGGCACCGATGAGCCTGACACCGGTGAGCCTGAGCATGTGGCGCACGCGGTGGCGCACGAAGTTGATTCCAGCGGGCAACTCGACGGTCATGGCGGCCAGTTTTGGGGCGCGCGGGGCCACGCTCAGCGTGAAGCTGACCGACGGGTGTCCCGTGCTCAGCCCCGACCAGCGACCGCGGCTGAGGGTCGGGGGCCCGCCGGTCCGACCCGGGCCGTTGGAACCGCTTCCACCGCCCTTCGAGCCGCCCCCGCTGGGAGCGCCGCCCGCACTCGGAGCGCCGCCGCCGGCCGGGCATCCGGACACGGTGAAGCTGGAGGGAGCCGTGATGGTGCGGTCGCCGTTCTGGTCAGTCAGCGTCGCTGTACCGGTCCCCGATGCCCGGGCGCAGGTGGCCTCGAACAGCCCCTTCGCCCCGCCGTTGAGCGTGACGGCGAGGTCGGTCAGGGGGATGTCCGGCAGTCCCGTGAACGTGGACGAGTTCTTGGTCAGGTCGACCGCGCCGGTCAACGTCAGCGGGAATGGCGGCGGGAACACGAGCGTCAATGACAACGCAGGAAAGGAGCCGGTCAGGTACGCGGTGCCCGAAAGCGCTTTCGGGTAGAGCGGCGATGTCGCGCTGACCGAGCCAACCGGTGTGCAGCTGCCACTCGAAGGATTGGCGCAAGCGACGGAAATGGCCCCGATATTCGGCACGAGCACGGTGGTTGGGAAGGCGAGCGACACCGTTCGGCTCGGCGCTTCGCGCGCGCCCTGGGTGACCTCTGTCGTCAGCTTGACCTGGCTGTCGCCGCTGTCGCGGGCGGCGGTGACGCTGAACGCGGGCGCGTAGGGAAGCGAGGAGCAGCCGGCGACCGAAAGCGGCGAGCTCACCGTATGGACGGTGGGGTCGCTATAGGAGTCGACGGAAGCGTCGAGTTGCGCCGGCGTCGCCGGGCAGGTGGCGGGATAGCGCAGCCGATCGAAGGTGCTGTTGATTTCAGTGACCGAGATCTGAGCCGCGTTGATCGTCCCCACGAGCGGTAGCGTGAGTGGGAGCTGGTCAGGTAGGACCAGCTTGAGTGTCACTCCCACTCCGGCCGGATCGCCCGTTGGCCGAACCTTGATCTCACCGGTCGAGCCGAGCTGCTGCCCGAGGCCCTCGACCGCAAGGCCGGCGAGGTCGCCGGCGGCGGGCGGCGGCACAAGGTAGAAAGCGACGGGCACCGACAGCGGGGCCGGCAGGCTGAGCACCCCGGGAATCGGGTCCGCTGTCGCCGTGACGGTCCCGCTGCCGACCTGGCATGCAGCGCCGGAGACATCCGCCGTCTGCAAGCACGAGCCGCCGTTGATCGACGCGTTTGCGAGCAATCCGGGCGGCAGGTTGATCGTCAGGTGCTGCGGCGAGTCGGTGCCCGTGTTGGCGAACTTCAGATCGAGGCCAAGGTTGGCCGTCGATCCGGCGGCGTTGCCGGCACTCTGATCGAGGCTGATCGTCGGCGTGACCGAGCCCCAGGCTGACGCTGTGGACGCCGCCAACGTGCCCGCGAGCACGCCAAACAGCAGCACTCGACGAAGGCGTTTCATATTCCCTGCCCTTCTTCGTGGTCGCGAGGCAATCGTAGTACTCGAGCACCCGCAACACCGGTGCGAACGCGCGCGGCAACGCCGGTAGTCGACGCGCGTCCCCACACGGCGCTCCCACGCGCGTTACCCGCTCGCGCACATCGAGCGGAGCGGCCGCTAGGGGCCAATCCGCAAAGAACGCGCAGAGATTCTCGCGTGCGGCGAGGTCGAAGAGGAGTAGGGTGACTTCAAGCCGTACGTCGTTCCGGCGCCAATCCACCGATCGGTGGCCGCGTCCGATGATCGCTCAGGCGCGACCGAACACACGGCGCAGGGCAAGCCCCGGGCGCCGGCGACTGCTGGGACGGCGACCCTGAGACGCAACCGTCGGCGCGAGGACGCAACCTCAGCCCGCAGTCGGCGCCGAACCGGATCGTCTCGGTCCGAGCCTGTCCCTCCTTCCGGCGCGGTCCTAGCGCAACCGCATGGACCGCAAACAGCACGCAAAGGAGCACGACCCCATGAACCGATTAACTCATCACAAGTCGACAGCGGCGGTCATCATCGCCTTCACCGCACTCGTGGTATCCCTGACCGCGAACGCCGGAGCGTCGAGCGGAACAGCCGCCTCGTCCTCGAAGCCGACCGTCGTCGTCATCAAAGCCACCACCTCCACCATCGCTCCCGGCGACGGCGGAGGCAAAATCGCGAAATGCCCAAGTGGCTACTCAGTGTTCAGCGGCGCCTACGTGATCTCCGGAAGCAATCGGGCAATTCCGTTCGTCGTCGGCCCGGTGAGAAAGGAGAATGGGTACGAGGTGGACATCGCGAACCCGCCGGCCGATCCGCTCGCCGGCCTCCCAGGCGAAGACGCACAACTATTGGTCGCCGCGACCTGCGCCCGCACCGGGACACCAATCGTGCTGCCGCACTACCCCTGAATCGGAGCTGCTTGCGCGCTGGTCGGTCGATCATCTGACCGGCCAGCGGCCGCGGCACGGCCGCGGAAGCAGTCCCCGCCGCAGCTGACCACCGAGAGCTTCGATGCCGTTGGCGCAGCGGAGACGTCCCGTGCTGGATTTGTGTAACTGCCTCCGCGTGAACAGCGGGCTTCCGACGCCGACGTGGCGCGAGCCAGGTGCCATCGGAGCCTGGGACGCTCCGCTACACGAATCCACCGTCCCGGCGCCCCCCCGCGGTCGATCTCGCGGCGTAACCGCCCGCCCACCGGTAGCCAGGTACGGCGGGTCTGGCCGCACCCGGGCGGCGCTTGGCCTCAGCTGTACGATGGTTGTTCTCGACCCAACGTCGACTCGCCACGTACGCCGACGAAGCCGCATCGATGACCGGTCTTGAATGCCTCGTTCTGAGGCGATGCGTGGGGTACGGAGCAACGGGAGGTACAGGTGACCCCTCAAGACCCGAAGCGACGAGTGTCGGCGACTAGGGCGTCGGTGAATGCCCGCGGATTACGCCGCGCGGGACAGCTGCTGATCATCTGCCTGGCTACGACGACGATGCTCGCCTCCACCGCCGCGCAAGCGAACGCGTCCGATCATCGATGTGCCGTGATCTCTGCCGCCAAATGGACCGAGCACGGCGGCTCCGGCCTACGCTGGGTCGTCTCCGCCTATCGCGTCAACTGCGGCTTCGCCGAAGTCTGGGCCCGACGACTCACACACGCAAAGATCTTCGATCAGGGAGGCTTCAAGAACCACCCGATCCTCGACCCGCGGGGGCACTTCCCGCCACACTTCGACTGCGAGATCCACCGCACGTTCAACGCGCACCCCTACAGCGAGGGTGTCTGTATCCATCTGCCGGAGACGACAAACGAACCCAACTTCGCCTGGGGCATTCAGCACTAGTCGGCGCTGCACCTCCAGTCCGCAAAGGCGGACCGACCAAGAAGTCCAGCCCGCGTGCGGGTGCGACCGTATCAGCCCCTGGGCTGTTCGATTTCCTGGGAGACCTGTCGGCCCGAGGACGGCTTGGAGCCACTCGGCGCACGTCGTGACGGTTGCCTCCTGTCCGCACCATCGCCAGCGCGCGCCCCACCGTGTTTCTGCGGCGCAGCGCTCAGCAGCTCCGCGATGCCATCTTCGATGCCGTCACACAACACCCCGATGTCGGGAGCCGTGTCGAAGTCACCAGTGACGCCGAAGTTGATCCCGCCGTCGTAAGAGAAGATCGCAACCCCCACGCGAACGTGGCCGCCCAGCGGAACGAACGGGAACGCCTCGAGCATGCGTCGGCCGGCGAGATACAGCGGATGCTGTGGACCGGGGACGTTGGTGGTTACCGTATTGACGCTGCTCTGCGGCAGCCGGGTACCGACCCGTCCCGCGAGCGACAGCAGCATCGCGGGTGCGAACCCGCCGAGCGCGGTCAACCGCTCGGCCGCCACGGCCTGACCCGACTGCTTGAGGTGCTGCATCTGCTCGTGCAGAGAGCGCAGCCGGCCGACCGGGTCCTCGATCTCGATCGGCAGCTCGGCGAACATCGCGGAGACCTTGTTGTCGTACGTTCCGTGCTCATCCCCGGCGCGCACGGACACCGGCACGAGCGAGCGGACCACGCGTCCCTCGACGGGCTCGCCGCGAGACACGAGCAGTTCACGGAAGCCATTCGTGATCGCCGCCAGAACCACGTCGTTGATCGTGGCGCCGTAGGCCTCGCGGATCTGCCTGACGTCCGAGAGGCGTGCCCTCGTCCAGTCCCAGCGACGGTGCGGGCCGATCGGACCGTTGAGCGAGCTCGTCGGATTGGGGTTTAGCAGCGACCGCAGGTTCGCCGCCCCGCGCGCGGTGTCGATCGCTTTCCTTCCCACGCGCCGCGGACCGCGGGCGGCCGAGAGCGCCGTCCGCAGAGCTTCGTACGGGCTCGCCGCGCGCAACGCGAGCGAATGCGCGATCAGCTCGACTGAGTTGGGTTCGGGTTCGGCCTTCCACGACCCGGCGTCGGCGCGCTCCGGCTCACGCTCCTCGCTCAGGATCACACTCAGCAGATCGGTTGCCGAGACGCCGTCGACCATGCAGTGGTGGGTCTTTGAGATCAGCGCCCACCGCCCGTCGTCGAGGCCCTCGGCAACCCACATCTCCCAGAGCGGCTTGGCGCGATCGAGCTGCTGGGACATCACCCTCCCCACCAGGTTGCGCAGCTCTGCGTCGCCACCGGGAGCCGGCAGGGCCGTGCGCCGAACGTGATAGTCGAGGTTGAAGTGTGGATCGTCGACCCACGTCGGTCGACCGAGCGCCAGTGGAACAAACCGCGCCTTCTGCCGGTACCGAGGCACGAGCAGCAGCCGCCCCGCGACCGCCGACCGCACCTCACCGGGGCCCGGCGCGGGACCTTCGAAGATCCCAACCGAGCCAATGTGCATATGCGTCACGGCGTCCTCGATGTGGAGGAACGACGCGTCGAGCGGGCTCATCGTCTGCATTTCCAACCTCCTCCGCTGCGCAGCGGCATACACCCGGAACGAGCCAGCCGCATAGCCCAGCGCCAGCGACTTGTATGGGCCGTGGAGGAATCGAACCTCCAACCTTGGGATTAAGAGTCCCCTGCTCTGCCAATTGAGCTAACGGCCCGGGGATCGGTCGATGTTAGCCGCCGGATCGCGCCTACCGCGGCGACGCACGACCGCGCCGCAGCAGACACCGCCCGCGGCGAACGGTCAGCACTGCTGGGCGACCGCCGGGTTGGTCTTGGCCGACTGAATCGTGGTCTTGAGCAGGGCGCGCTGGGCCTTTGGGACGAGGTCCACGGCCTTCGCCATTGCGAGGTCGCCCTTGCGAGTCTGCTTGGCCGCGTAGGCGGAGACCGCGAGGCATTCGTATCCCTTGGCCGCGTTGGGGTTGGCCGCGGCGGCGATCTCCCAGCCGCTGGCCGCTCCGGCGTAGTTGCCTTGGGCCGCGTAGGCGCGGGAGGCGAGTACGGCCAGGTTCGGATCCGGGGTCTTGGTCAGGTTGAGGTACTGCTGCCAGGCCTGAGTCGTCTGGGCCAGCTTCTTCTTACCCGACGCGGTGAACTGGCCGGTCTGGGTGTTGAAGTTGGCCCCCTGGCCGGCGGAAGTCCAGCGGGCCTGCACGAGGGCCAAGTAGGCGGCGGGGTCGTTGGGGTTCGCCTTGACCTGCTTGAGCGCCGCCTTCTCCTGCTGGCTGACAACCGAGTTCTGGTTGCCGCTGCCGCTGTTACCGATCCCGTTCAGCAGCCCGCCGCCGCCGGTCCCGGTCCCGACGCCGAACAGCACGAGGCCCGCCCCGATCAGGAGGGCGAGACCCAGGTAGACGACCTGAACCGTGCGTCGACGACCGCGGCCGCGAAGGTCGAAGAGCATCTCAGTGTGCCGTCCGGTGATTGGGGTGCGCGTGGCGCGAGGTCCGGGGGCCGTCGGGCAAGGACGCAGACGCGACGGCGCAGCGGTGCTGCGGCGGGCGTCGAGGACGCCGCCCGGCGGTCAGCCGGGGCCGCGACACGTGTGCCCTGATTGCCGGACGGTGCACTAGACCGGACCCAGTCCGCTGTCGAAGGACGATTCCATCTCGGCGGCCTCGGCGGCCTCGCGCGCGGCGGCACGGCGGTCGGCGATTCTGAGCATCACGATGCTGGCGAGGTAGAGGACTACGAGGGGTGCCGTTTCCAGCGCTGTCGTCACGGGGTCGGCCCCCGGCATCGCCGCGGCGATCAGCGCGATGATGACGACAGCGTAGCGCCAGTGTCTGGTCAGGGTGCGACCGTTGATCACGCCGATTCGGTGCAGCGCGAGCAGGCCGAGCGGTAACTGGAACGCGAGCCCGATCGCGAGCATCGTGATGATCTCGAACGTGTAGTACGACTTCGCCTGTACCAAGACGTCGAAGTGGTCCGCGTTGTAGCCCTGTAAGAAGTGGACCGCGGGTGGCAGGACGATGAAGTATGTGAACACCACGCCGCTCATGAACAGCAGCGGCGCGACCGCCATCACGGGCAGCGCCACCTTGCGCTCCTGCCGGTTCAGCGCGGGGATCACGAACGCGTACGCCTCGTAGATCAGGATCGGTAACGAGAACAGCAGCGCGAAGTACGCCGCCACCGTCAGCGTCGTGGTGAACGGCTCGCCGACCCCGATCGTGATCGGCTTCTCCTGGGTGGTCGCGTCCTTCGGAAGGTTGGCGGCGGCCTGTGCGGCGCCCGCCGCGATCAGCCCCGCCGACGCGCGGTCGGTGGCCGAGAGTCGCGGAGAGCCGGCGAGCTGGTTCGCGCCCTCCTTCATCTTCTCCAGGCCCTGGCGCTCTTCCACCGACCGGTTCCGCAGCGACGCGAGCCCGTGCTGGCCGCCGGCGACCGTCGACACATGCGGCAGCGCCCTGTTCAGGACGCTCAGCAGCGGGTTGTTCTGCCAGAAGCAGACGCCGAACGCGACCAGCAGCGCGATCAGGCAGATGATCAGCCGCGAGCGGAGCTCATCGAGGTGATCGACGATGCTCAGACGATCGCTGTGCCCGATGGGCCGTAAGACCTTCGACACGGCGAGCCCCCCGCGGAGGACTAGGAGCGGCGCTCCGCCGAACCGACCTCAGGAGCCGGCGCCGGCTCCGCGACCGGCTGTGCGGGGGCGGTCGCGTCCTGAGCGGTGGGCGCCGCAGTCGCCTGCGTCAGGCTGAGGCTGAGGCTGCTGCTGCTCCTCTTCGTCGGGCTTCGAGCTGCCGGTGATCCCGTCCTTGAACTCGCGCATCCCGTGACCGAGCGACTTGCCGAGCCCGGGTAGGCGCTTCGGGCCGAAGATCAGCAGCACGACCAGCAGAACGACGATGGCATCGATAAGGGGATTCCGGAACATTTCTCGCTCCTCCGAGGGGAGACGATCCAAGGTTACCGCCCCACCGAAGATTGGGCGAAGAATCCTCTCAAGGTCCGCGGGTAGGACGCCGATAGACAGCGTGTCGGGAGCAGTAACCGTGGACAGAAACACCAACCACCACTCAGTTCATCGGATCGTCCTACCGAGCGGCAGGAAGATCGAGGTGGTCCGCTTCGAAGACGACGCGGCCGGGCAGGAGACCCGTCCGCTGCACATCTGCCCCGAGTGCGACTCGACGCTCGTGCAACCGCTGGCGTGGACGGAGACCGATGAGGACCACTGGGAGCTCGTACTGTGCTGCCCCAACTGCGAGTGGCACGAGGAGGGCATCTACGCCCAGGCCGAGATCGAGGACCTCGAGGACCGGCTCGAGGACGGCCTCGCCGACCTGCTCGACGACCTGCAGCGCCTCGCGCGGTCGAACATGACCGAAGAGATCGAGCGGTTCGTCCGCGGGCTCGAGGCCGACCTGATCCTCCCCGAGGACTTCTAGCGCAACGCGGGGCGCCGCGAGCGCCCTACGCGTACCGCTCGACCACGCCGTCCGCCACGAGCTCCAAAGCAGCCCGCTGGCGATCCGGCAGCGGCGGCAGCTCGACCTTGGCGGCCGAGACCAGCTCGAGCGCCCGCACCCGGGTCGCGTCGGTCGCTCCGGTGGCGGCGATCCGGTCGCACACTCCGGCCGCTTCGGCCGGCGTCCGAATCAGCCGCAGGTCCAAGGACGCGAGTTCCGGATCGGACCCGCGCGCGAGGATCATCGGCAGCGTCACCGTCCCGTCGAGCACGTCGGCGCCGCGCGGCTTGCCGGTCCGCTCCGGCGGCCCGGTGATGTCGAGCACGTCGTCGAGGATCTGGAACGCCATCCCGATCTGCTCGCCGAAGCGGCCGAGCGGCTCGACCTCGCCATCGACCTCCAGAGCGCCCAGCTCGCACGCGGCGCGGAACAGCACCGCCGTCTTCAGCCGGCTGCGCTCGAGGTATCGCTCGATCGAGATCCCCGGGTCGAACGCGTCGGCCCGCTGCATCAGCTCGCCCTCCGCCAGCTCGGAGCTCGCCCGCGACAGCGCCCGGACCGAGGCGACCGAGCCGGCGTCGGCGAGCTCGGCGAACGCGCGCGAGAACAGCAGGTCGCCGGTCGCGGTCGCGAGGCTGCGGCCCCCGGCCGCGAACACCGTCGGCTGCCCACGGCGCAGCGAGGAGCCGTCGAGGACGTCGTCGTGGACGAGCGTCGCCGCGTGCACGAGCTCGACCGCGACGGCCGCGTGGAAGAGCCCGTCACTCTCCGGCGGTGGCGCGCCCGCCGCGAGCCCGACGAGCAACGGCCGCAGGCGCTTACCGCCCGCCGCGATCGTCTCACCGGCGTAGCGCCCGAGCAGCGGACCGTGGCCGCCGGCGAGCTCGACCATCCGGCGCTCGACGCGGTCGAGCAGGCTCAGCACGGGCTCACCGCCTAGATCAACGACCGCCTGGACCGCGCCGCCGGCGCTCATCGCGGCGCGACCTCTCCCACGTGCAGGGCGATGATCCCGCCCGCCGTGACCAGGTAGCGGACGCGGCGCATCCCCGACCGCCACATCAGCTCGGCCAAATCCCGCGGCCCCGGGAAGCGGCGGACCGACCGCGGCAGGTAGCTGTAGGCCTCCGGGTCGCCCGCGACCCGGCCCAACTTCGGAACCACCCGGTCGAACCACAGCTCGAAGAAGTGCGAAAGTGGCGGCCGCGTCGGCGTGGTGATCTCCAGGACCACGACGCGCCCGTCGGGGCGGACGACCCGGGTCATCTCGGAGAGGCCACGGGACAGATCGGAAAAATTCCGAGCACCGAAGCCGACCGTCGCCGCGTCGAACGACGAATCCTCATAGGGCAACGACAACGCGTTCGCCACCTCGAATCGAACCTGGGGACCAGAGCCGGCGCTGACCCGAGCCGCCGCCTTCGCGCGCGCCAGCTCGAGCATCCGCTCCGAGAAATCGGTCCCGATGACCTCGCCGCCTGGCCCCATCCGCCCGGCGAGCTCGAGGGCCAGGTCACCCGTCCCGCTCGCGACATCCAGCGCACGCCCATCCCGAGGAACCTCGGCCAGGTCAACTGCCCGCCGGCGCCAACGGTGATGCAGGCCGGCGGTCATCACCGAGTTCATCAGGTCATAGAGACCGGCAATCCGGTCGAACATCGCGCGCACCTGTGCCTCCTCGAGGGTCCCGGTCGCCGTCATGGCCACGGAGCCGTTTGCCTATTGGAGCTCTGAGAGGAAGCCTACGAGGTCAGAGAACTTCTGCTTGGGAAGATTCTTGAAGGAGGGCATCGGCGGCGTCGGGTTGATCAGCGTCGACGCGATCGCCGCCGAGGGCACGAGCGCGCCGACGTGAGTCAGATTCGGCCCGGGACCGTTGTTGCCGTTGTTGCCGATCACGTGACAGGCGAGGCATCCGGACTGGCCGACGACGAGCTTGCCGCGCTCGAACACCGCGAGCTGGGCGGCGGTCAGGTTCGCGGGCGGCTTCATGTCGACCGTGTTTGGCGAGCCGGTGTTGGCGCCGCTGTAGGTCAGGTAGGCCATCGCGGCGATCGTCGCGATTCCGGCCGCGAGCGCGATCGGCCTGCGCTCGATCCGGCGCTCCGGGCTGCGGTCGTAGAACGGCAGCAGGAACAGCAGGATCATGCAGATCGTCGGGATCCCGATGGTCGCCATCGGCGTGAACTTCGGGACGTTCTTCATGACCCGCAGGACCTCGAACAGGAAGAAGAAATACCAGTCGGGCCGCGGCACGTAGGTGGTCGTCGTCGGATCGACCTTCGGCCCGAGCTCGGCGCCGAACAGCAGCGCGAGCAGGATGATCACGATCAGGACGATCGCGGCCATCGTTGCGTCCTTGGCGACCGCGTACGGGAAGAACGGATGGCCCTCGTTCTTCAGGACCGAGTATTCGCGGAGATATGCCTCTTTCTCTGCCTTGTTCAAGGCCTGACTCCTCCGCTCACACTTCCGCCCGTTCGAGGTCCTGGATCACCGGGTCCTCCTCCTCGGGCTTGACCCATGGCGGCGCGGTCGTCCCGAGCTTCGTGACGAGGTAGAGGTGGGCGCCGATCAGCGCGATGATCAGGCCCGGAACGAGCAGCATGTGGATCGAGTAGAACCGCGACAGCGTGGTCGCGCCGAACTCGGGGCCGCCGCGCAGGAAGTCCGACAGGAACGGGCCGACCAGCGGGCCGCCGGAGTTGATGTTGACGCCGACGATCGAGGCCCAGTAGGACTTCTGGTCGAACGGCAGCAGGTAGCCCGTGAAGCCCATCACCAGCGTCAGGATCAGCAGCACGACGCCGATGATCCAGGTCAGCTCGCGCGGATACTTGTAGGCGCCGTAGAAGAACACCCGCCCCATATGCAGGAAGATCAGGATGATCATCACCGACGCGCCCCACTTGTGCATCCCCCGCACGAACAGGCCGAGGAACACGTTGTCGTTGATGTTCCGGATCGACTCGTACGCGCCGCCTGCCGAGTCCGGGCGGTAGTACATCGCGAGGAACACGCCGGTGATCGCCTGGCTGAGGAACGCGAACAACGTCGCGGACCCGAGCGTGTAGGCCCAGTTGGTGCCGCGCGGGACCTTGCGGAACAGGGTCCAGCGAACGGGGCCGGTCAGCGATGTGCGCTCGTCGATCCAGTCGACGACGGTCGCGCCCGCCTCGGCGGGCGCCGACAGCTGTCCGTCGTCGGGGACCTCGCCCGGCCGCTTCGGCTTCGGAAGCAGAACCTTCGGCAGCGGGGGCATCGGCAGCTTCGGCATGGCTCAGCTCGACGGGAGCGGCGGCGTCGACCACCGCGCCGGGAAGAGGTACTGGCCGACGCCGTCGAGCGGCTCGCCGGGGTCACGCGGGGAGAATCGGCGCAGCTCGGAGTTGACCGAGTACCGCGGTCCGAGCTCAATCAGGCCCGTCTCCGCGTTCAGACGGGTGTAGAAGCGGTCCAGCGGGCGCACCGGCGGGCCACCGGCCACCAATCCGCGGAGGTTGTAGACGCCGCCGTGGCACGGGCAGATGAACCGCTCGGCGGCGTCGACCCAGCGGACCGGGCAGCCGAGGTGCATGCACCGGCTCGACAGCGCGATCCAGTGGTTGAACTGGTCCTCGGGCTCGGTGTCGATCGCGGGGTTGCGCGCGCGGACGTAGGCGATCGAGTTGCCCGCCTCGCCGATCCCCGGCGTGATCACGATCGTCTTCGCGACGTAGTTGGCGTTGGTGAAATCGGACGGCGGGCCGATCACCTGCCAGGTGTCGGGGTCGGTCTTGAACACCGGCGCCAGCGCGAACCCGAGCGCGGGCAGCACGATCGCCGCGGTGGCGACCATCCCAGCGCCGTTCGCTGCGCCGACCATGAAGCGGCGTCGGGTGAGGGTTTCGCCCTCGTACGCGCCAGGAATACCGCGGTCGGCCGTGTACTTGGACTTCTTGGGTTTGCGGCGATCAGGCAAGGGATCCGATGCTTCTCGGTCTTGGATTGAACAGGGCCGGACAGGCTACCGTCAAGAACGAGACGACCGTCACGAGCCATCCGTGGTAGGTGACGGCGCCGGGCGGAGCAAATCGCCGTTCCCCCAGCCGATCGCGACCGCTCCGGCCTCCCAGATCGTGCCCGCTCGCGCGCCGTCGCCCTCGGCGTGGGCCTGGGCCAGCTGCGAGATCACGTCGGCGAGCACGGCGACCGCTTCGAGGTCCTCAAGCGCCGCGAGTCGCGCGAGCCCCATCGCATACAGCTGATCGCCGAGCAGCAGCGCCAGGTCGCGGTCGGCTGTGTGAACCACGCGCGCCGAGCCGTAGTGCAGCAGCGAGCCCTCGAGGATCATCTCGAGCAGCAGCTCGTATTCGGCCTCGCGCCCGGCGGCGCGCGGCCCGGCCGCCGCCTTCTGGGGCGGGCCGGGGGTGGCCGGACCGTCGGGCTCGCGAACGTGCAGGGCGAGCGTCCCGCCCTGCGCGCGCAGCACGTCGCAGAGGACGGCGGCGCTCACGGCAGCCGCTCCAGCGCGGTTCGCGCGGCCTCTACGGTGCGCTCCACATCGGCGTCCGTGTGCGCGAGCGACGGGAACCACGCCTCGAACTGCGAGGCCGGCGGGAACACCCCGAGCTCAAGCAGCGCCCGGCACCACGCGCCGTAGGCCTCGAGGTCGCACGCGGCGGCGCCCGCGTAGTCACGGACGGGCGACTCGGTGAAGAACGGTGTCACGAGCCCGGGGACGCTCTGCACCTGCAAAGGCACGCCCGCGTCGGAGGCAGCGCCGCGCAGCCCGTCCGCGAGCGCCTCGGTGACCGCTTCGAGCCGCGCGTACGCGGCCGGCCCGAGCAGCTCGAGCGTTGCCAGCCCGGCGGCGACCGCGAGCGGGTTGCCCGCGAGCGTGCCCGCCTGATAGACCGGCCCGCACGGCGCGAGCTGCTCCATCAGTACCGACGCGCCGCCGTACGCGGCCGCCGGCAGCCCGCCGCCGATCACCTTGCCGAGGATCGTGAGGTCGGGCATCACCGCGTAGCGCTCCTGGGCGCCGCCCCGGGCCACCCGAAACCCGGTGATCACCTCGTCGAATACGAGCAGCGCGCCGGTCCGGTCCGCGCGCTCGCGCAGCAATGCGAGGAAGCCGTCGTCGGGCGGGACCACACCCATGTTCGCCGGCACCGGCTCCGCGAGGATGGCCGCGAGCTCGAACCGCTCGGTCGCCTCTGTCAGCGCGTCCGGGTCGTTCCAGGGGACGATCACGGTCGCCGCCGCGGCGGCGGCGAGCACGCCCGGGCTCGACGGGATCGCGTGGGTGGCGAGCCCCGAGCCGGCCTCGGCCAGCAGCCCGTCGACGTGGCCGTGGTAGGCGCCCGCGAACTTCAGCACGTGCTCGCGACCCGTCGCGGCCCGCGCGAGCCGGACCACGCTCATCGTCGCCTCGGTGCCGGACGACGTCATCCGCAGCATCTCGACCGACGGAATGCGAGACGTCACGTCGGCCGCGAGCTTCACCTCTCCTCTGGTAGGAGCGCCAAAGGTCGTCCCGTCGGTCGAGACCGACGCGACGGCGTCGACCACGGCCGGGTGGGCGTGGCCGGCGATCAGCGGCCCCCACGAGCAGACCCAGTCGATGTACTCGTTGCCGTCGACGTCGTACACGCGCGAGCCCTCGCCGCGAGCGAGGAAGATCGGGTCGCGGCCGATCGCCCGCATCGCTCGGACGGGCGAGTTGACCCCGCCCGGCATCAACTCGATGGCGCGGTGATAGAGCTCGGTCGAGCGCTCGGTGGTGTACGGAAGCGCGGTCACACGCCCGCGTGCTTGCGTTCCCAGTCCCTGAAATCCTCGGTGAAATAGAGCAGGCGGATCTTCTTGAACTCCGTCGAGGAGTAGAGCGTCGCTCGCTCGCTGACCCCGGTCTGCTCGGCGATCGAATCGAGGATCGCGTCGCACTCTTCCTTCGAGCGGCCGTGGGCCATCGTGAAGACCGAGTACGGCCAGTCCTGATAGGTCGGTCGCTGATAGCAGTGGGAGATCCCCCGGAACGCGGCCATCCGCGGGCCGATCTCCATGATCCGCTCGTCGGGCACCTTCCAGACGCCCATCCCGTTGGCGCTGAACCCGGCGCGGCGGTGGAACAGGATCGCCGCGACGCGGCGTAGCAGCCGGCGCTCCTGCATCCCCCGCAGGTGGGCGAGCAGCTCGCCCTGGGAGAGCCCGAGCTCCGCGGCGGCGGGCGCGTACGGCTCCACGGTGACCGGCATGTCGCCCTGGGTCGCGCGGATCACCGCGATGTCGAGCTCGTCGTAGGGCTGGCGCTCGATCTCGGCGGGCGGCGCGACCTCGACGGCGCGCGCGAGGTCCGCGGTCGAGCCCTCCATCTCGAGGTCCATCCGGATCTTGAACAGCTTCAGCGTCGGCAGCTGGCGGATCGACTCGGCGCCGGCGATCCGGCCGAGCACGTCGAGCGTGCCCTCGAGCCCAAGCGGCGAGTCGGGCTCGGTCGCGATCGTGAACCAGATGTTGAACTCGTGGTTGCGCAGGTAGTTGTGCGAGACCCCGGGGTGCTCGTTGATCACGTTCGCCGCGCGCCACGGGTTCTCAGGGTCGACCTTGGCGGCGACCAGCATCGAGCTGTAGCCGAGCGCGCGGGTGTCGAAGATGGGCGTGACCTGGCGGATGATCCGCTCGTCGATCAGCTCCTGAACGCGGTCGATCGCCTCGCGCTCGGTGACCCCAGCCTCGGTCGCGACGTGCAGGTACGGGCGCTCGTCGATCGGGAACGAGCCCTGCATCAGGTTCAGCAACCGCTTGTCGGTCTCGCTCAGCGGGATCGCCGCTCCGTCCTTACGGGAGCGCAGCTTCGGGCCGTGCTGCGAGCTCCGCGCGGGCTCTACTGCAGCCATTTCGCCGCCTCCAGCGCGTGGTAGGTGATCACGATGTCGGCGCCGGCGCGGCGAATGCAGG
The DNA here is from genome assembly GCA_963788565.1 of uncultured Solirubrobacterales bacterium. Classification (GTDB taxonomy): domain Bacteria; phylum Actinomycetota; class Thermoleophilia; order Solirubrobacterales; family Solirubrobacteraceae; genus Palsa-465. Next base: position 22,785 of record CAWBHJ010000016.1, read on the forward strand.
TGAGCGTCTCGAGCACGGTCGCCCGCTCGTCGAGGTAACCGGCGGCCGCGGCGGCCTTGACCATCGCGTACTCGCCGCTGACGTTGTACGCCGCGACCGGCAACTCGGTGTCGTCCTTGATCCGGCGGATCAGGTCGAGGTACGGGAGCGCAGGCTTGACCATCACGATGTCGGCGCCCTCGTCGACGTCGAGTCGCGCCTCGCGGACCGCCTCGTCGCCGTTGGCGGGATCCATCTGGTAGCCGCGGCGGTCGCCGAACGCGGGCGCCGAGTCGGCTGCCTCGCGGAACGGCCCGTAGAACGCCGACGCGAACTTCGCGCTGTAGGCGAGGATCGGGGTGTCGGCGTGGCCGTCGTCGTCGAGCGCGGCGCGGATGAAGCCGATCCGGCCGTCCATCATGTCGCTGGGCGCGATCACGTCGGCGCCCGCACGGGCCTGGGAGGTCGCGGTGCGGGCCAGCAGCTCGAGCGTCGCGTCGTTGTCGACGCCGCCGTCGTCACGGACGACGCCGCAATGGCCGTGCGAGGTGTATTCGCACAGGCACAGGTCGGTGATCACGATCAGGTCGGGGTGGGCGTCCTTGATCGCCCGGGTCGCGAGCTGGACGACGCCCTCGTCGTCCCACGCCCCCGACCCCTCCTCGTCCTTGGCCGCCGGCAGCCCGAACAGCAGCACGGCGGGAATCCCGAGCGACGCGGCCTCGCCGGCCTCGGCGACGGCGTGGGCGATCGACAGCCGGTCGACCCCGGGCATCGCCTCGATCGGCTCGCGGCGGTCGATCCCGTGCGCGACGAACATCGGATAGACGAGGTCCGAGGGCTCCAGCGACGTCTCGCGGACCAGGCCGCGGAGCGCGTGCGTCGCGCGCAGACGACGCAGGCGGGTTTGCGGGAACGGCATCGATTTTGATGGTACCGGCGGGGGGTCGGCCGGGGACGATGGCGAATCCGTCAACCCTGTGGTGACGAAATCGGCAAAGACCGGGTTCCGCCCGCGATACGCTGAGGCGTATGGCAGATCTCCAGAAGCGCGGTAGCTACACGCCGCGCCGGGCGCGGGAGCAGCGGGCCTACCGGCTCGCGGTGACCGGCGCGGGCGCGGGCGTCGTCGGGGTTGTCGGGATCCTGCTCTCGATCGCGGGGGTGGTCGGAGCGTGGCTGCCGATCATCGCGCTGATCATCGCCGCGGTGTGCGCGTTCGGGTTCATGCGCGCCGTCGGCAGCCGCTGAGCCCGGCGCTCAGCTCCCGCGATATCCGATCAGGTACGCACCGGCGCCCGGACCAGTGCCGCCGGACCCGGTAATCGCGCCGGCCGCGGCCGACTGAGACGTGGCCGCCACGACGACCGTGTGCTCGGCGATCGCGACGCCCCCGCTGACCAGCCCGCCCATCGGAGTCCCGGTGTCGGCGGCCATCGGATGGCGCAGCAGCGGCGTCCCCGAGCCGGCGGCGAACGCGTCCAGGAAGCCGTCGCCGTCGAACGTGTAGACGACGCCGTCGGCGACGCTGATCGACTGGTAGTGGACGCCGTCGGCGACCGGGCTCGCCCAGTTGACGGCGCCGCTGGCCGGCGCGAGCGAGAACATCGTGCCGCCGGGGGTCGAGACGCCCTCGATCGCGCTCCCGTCGAACGCCGCCGACGCCGCGTTGCAGACCTGGCACGGCCCGCCGACGATCCGCGTCCAGGCCGGCGCCATCGTGTCGGCGCGCGCGGCGTGGTAGACGCCCGCCTTCTGCAGGGCACCGACGAGCTTCGTCCCGGCGCTGTCGGTGAACAGGTTGACCGACGAGCCGAAGTCGAGGTCAAGCTGCCCGCAGACCGGATCGTCGAGCGGGTACGGGACGCTGTCGTTGTCGGACGCTTCGCACGCCGGGTTCTGGCTGGCCTGCCGAAGCGTGCTCGTGTACTGGTCGACGTTGCCGGGATACGACGCGACGATCTGCCCGAAGGTGGGGTCCGAGCGATTCAGGTCGATCTTCAGGATCGCGTTCGTGTTCGGGTCCTGCTTGGTCTTCGAGTTCGGGTTTCCGGAGGACCAGTACAGGTCTCCCGTGGCCGGGTCGTAGGCCGGGGTGCTCCACAGGCCGCCGCCCGCGTAGCCCTGCGCCCGGGCGGCGGGCGGCACCGTCGAGGTCACCTTCAGGACCTGTCCGGTGGCGGCGTCGAGCAGCGCGAAGCCGCCCTGCCCGTTGGGATCGCCCTCCGCCGATGAGAAGCCAAACGCGACCAGCCCGTTCGCGACGATCGGGCTCGCGTTTGTGTAGTAGCCCGCCGCCGCGACCACCGGCGCGCTCTGCCACAGCACCGACCCCGTCGAGCGGTCGAGGGCGATCGCGTACGGGCCGCCGGATTGGTCGACCAGCCAGATCACGGCGTTACCGTTGACAGCGGCGGCGCCGACGATCGTGCCGCCCTCACCGGGGCTCGACGCCGACAGCTGGCGCTTCCAGACGAGCGCGCCGGAGCTCGCGTCGATTGCGTAGATGACGCCGGACGAGGAGCCGACGAACGCACAGCCGCCGTCGACGACCGGCGTGCTCTCGAAGGCCGAGTCGTCGCCATTCGCGGCGGTCGAGAACACCCAGGCGCGCGCGAGCTTGCCCGCGGCGGCGGGGGTGATCGAACGCTCGTCGGGCTGGCTGCGAGTGTTCGCGAGGTCGTGGCCGTACATCGGCCACTCCCCGCCCGACGAAGGCGGCGCCTGGCATGACGGCTGCGTCGCCGCCGCCGTCGGGGCGATGATCAGCGCGGCGCACACGATCGCGCCGCTGAGAAGTCGTTTCACGTCCGGTCCCTCCCGCGTTCTGGGCCGCGCGCACCCTGGCGTACGCGCTGGCGGGAGAGGCTACGCGAACCTGCGTACCGCGAGTCGCGCTAGCACCCAGTACACGACCGCCAGCACGGCGAGGTGGAGCAGCGGCCATCCGATCCCGGGGGACGTGCCGCTGAACGCGTTCGAGACCGCCTCGAGTGCGGCCTTGAACGGGAAGACGAACGCGACCACGTCGAGCAGCGTCTTCACTCCCGAGGAGACCGCGGTGCTAGGGACCAGCGCCACGAACGCGACCGGCAGCGTCAGCAGCAGCGCGATCAGCGAGGCGGAGCTGACCTCGCGGGCGACCGCGCCGACCAGCACGCCGAGCGCGCCGAACGCGAGCCCCGCGAAGGCGAGCGCGACCACCCACAGCCCGAACCGGCTCCACTCGATGTGGACGAAGATCGAGACGAACGCGGCCATCAGCAGCGACACGACCCCCGCGCACGCGGCCGACAGCACGACCTTCTCGGACAGCAGCTCGCCGGGGGTCACCAGCCCGCGGATCAGCCGCGAGTAGGCGTGCTCGGTCCGCTCGACGGCGAGCAGACCCGACGCGAGCAGCAGCGTCAGCAACATCGACGAGAGCACGACCGCGATCGCGACCGCGTAGGCGTCGGTCGGCGTGGTGCGGCCGGCGAGCTGCGTCGTCACGATCGTCAGCGGGTTGCCAATCGAACCGAGCACGGGGCTCGAGAAGCTGAGCCCCTGGATCGCGAGGTCCGCGAACGCGACGACCTGCCTCAGCGCCGGGCGCAGCGGCGAGTCCTTCGGAATCTCGGCGATCGCGCCCTCGACGACGTTGCGCGAGTTCTTGAGCCCGAGCAGGTTGAAGTTCTCGCCGCCGAGGTTGATCTGGCCGCCGTTCAGGACCTGCTGGAGGTCTGAGATCGCGACCTTAAGCACCTGTCTGGAGACCGCCTGCTGGACGGTGTTCAGGCGGCTCTGGATCGCCTGGTCGGTGAACTGGCGCTCGAGCGGGTCCTTGGTGTTGAGGATCACCTCGACCGTCGGGTTGCCGACGCCGTTCTCGACGAGGCTCTGGATCTGGGAGACGATGTCGCCGGGGACGATCACCGCCGCCTGCGCCTGGCCGTTCTTGACCTTCGCGATCGCCTCGTCGCGCGAGTGCACCTTGATCGGCTGGATCGACTGGAACAGCTGGCTCGCGTAGCTCGAGACGTTGAGCTTCTGAGTGCCGAGCTGGATGCTGCCCTTGCCGGGCGGGACCTCGCTGAAGTACGCGACCTTCGGCTTGCCCGGCGGGCTCGACAGGGCGAACCCGATCATCAGGGCGATCACCACCGGGTAGACGATCAGCAGCCCGACCAGCAGCGGCGAGCGCCGGAGGATCTGCAGGTCCTTGACGAACAGCCAGCGCAAGATGGTGCGGCGTCTAGTGGCCGCGCTCGTGCAGGAAGCGCACGAACGCGGCTTCGAGGTCGCGCGGGTCTCCGCCGACGGCGCGCGACAGCTGATCGGGGGTCCCGGCGAACAGCAGCTCCCCGTCGACGAGCACCAGCACCGTGCCCGCGTACCGCTCGGCCTCGCCGACGTCGTGGGTTGAGAACACGACGGCCGTTCCGCGCTCGACGAGACCCTCGATGAACTGCCACAGGCGCTCGCGCTGGCGGGGGTCGAGCGAGGCGGACGGCTCGTCGAGCAGCAGCACCGCAGGCTCACACAAGAGGCCGATCGCGATGTTGACTCGCTGACGGTTGCCGTCCGAGAGCTTCGTGACCTCGTCGTCGGCGCGTTCCTCAAGGCCGGTCTGGGCGAGCATCCGCTCGACCGCGGCTTCGGGATCGGGGAGCTTCTCGAGCCGCGCGAACAGCCGGAGGTTCTCCGCGACCGACAGCTTCGAGTAGAGCGCGGCCTGCTGCGGGACCCAGCCGATCGGGCGGTCCGAGCCGGTCACGACCTCGCCCTCGGTGGGCGTCAGCACCGACGCGAGGATCGACAGCAGCGTCGTCTTGCCGGCGCCGTTCGGGCCGATGACCCCGACGACCTCCGATGGCTGCAGCTCGAAGCTGACCGCGCTCACCGCGGTCCGCGTCCCGAACCGCTTCGTCACCGACCGCGCGGCGAGCGTGGCGACGGCGTCTGGCGCGGTGCTCGACACCGGAGGGAGGCTAGTCGCCGCGCCCGGCCCGCGCGCGGACCAGCTCCGATTCGAAGTCGGGCTCGGTCGGCTCAGTGTGCGGGGGTGGTTGCGGCGCGGCTTCGGGCCCGCCGCCCTCGAGCCCGGCGCCGGGCCCCGGGGTCGTCCCCACGGTCGTCACCCACGGCTCGAGCACCAGGTGACGGCGCAGGTACAGCACGGTCTCCTTGATCACGGCCGCGACCGGGAGCGCGAGCAGCGCCCCTACGATCCCGTAGATCTGATAGCCGATCAACAGCGACAGGATCACGACGATCGGGTTGATCCGCAGCGAGATCCGGAACACCTGGGGCGCGACGAAATGACCCTCGAGCTGCTGGAGCAGGACGAACAGCAGGACCACCCACAGCGCGGTGATCGGGTCGTTGAACAGCGCGACCAGCACCGGCGGGGCCGCGCCGATGATCGGCCCGATGTACGGGATCAGCTCCGCCACCCCGTACCAGATGCCGAAGAACACGGCGTACCTGGCGCCGTCGGGGAAGATCCCGATCGTGCCGAAGATCCACAGCGCGACCCCGGCGCTCGTCCCCATGATCAGGCTGAACAGCAGCTGCCCCTTCAGGTAGCCGTGGAGCGCGCGCTGGATGAGGACCGGGAAGTCGTCCTCGGGGCTGCCGTCGCCGGGCGGCATGATCCGCCGTACTAACTGGCCGATCTCCCTCGCGTAGACCAATAAGTAGACGGATAAGACGAGCGTCAGCACGAGATCGAACGAGATCGTCAGCACCCGCCCCAGCAGGTCGCGCGTGAACGAGACGACGTTGCCCGTGCCCTTCAGCACGTTCTTCTGAAGCGTCTGCAGCGCCGTCTGGCCCTGCTGCTGGATCTGGACCTTGATCCCGTGCCTGTCGAGCCAGTGCTGGAGATCGCTCAGGGTCTTGTTGGCCTTCTTGACGAAGGTCGGGACGTCCCTCGCGAACCGGTTGACCTGGGTAGAGATCGGGTCAGCGAGCAGGATCCCGACCCCGATCAACGCCGCGAAAAACGCGATGTAGACGAGGAAGATCGCGAGCCCGCGGTGGATGCGCGCCCGCTGCATCCGCTTGACCACCGGGTTGAGGATCAGCGCGCCGGTGCTCGCGGCGACCAGAATCAGCAGCACGGGGCCGGCGGCGCGTGCGAGCGCCCATATCCCGAGGAGCGCCAGCGGCAGGACGACCAGCTGGATCCAGCGCGGGACGAGCGTCGGCGGCGGCATCGGCCGGCCCACCTGTGCGGGCGCCGGGGCCGGCGCCGGCGTCGCCCGGACGGGCTTCGGTTCGGCCGGCGCGCCGGCCCCGGTCGGGGAGTCGGCGTCCTCCGGACGGTCGGACCGCTCGTCGCCCAACTGCCTGCCCGGCAGCGACGTGGGGAGCCTGAAGCGCATGCAGCTGGAAGTATGAGCGCCTAGCAGACATGATCAAGGAGACCAGAATCCTGTTCGTCGGCGACATCGTCGGTGGGATCGGCCGCCGAACGCTCGCGGCGCTGCTGCCGTCACTCCGCGAGCGGTACGCACCGACGTTCATCGTCGTCAACGGCGAGAACGCCGCCGGCGGCGTCGGCATCACCCCGAAGATCGCCGACGAGCTGTTCGCCACCGGCGCCGACGTGATCACGCTCGGCAACCACACGTTCCGGCATCGCGATGTCTACGAGTACCTCGACCGGACCGAGGCGATCCTGCGGCCGGCGAACTATCTCCGCAGCCAGCCCGGGCACGGGTGGTGCGTGGTAGAGCGCGAGGGGGTACGGCTGGGCGTCGTCTCGCTCGCGGGCAACCTGTTCCTGGACGCCGCGCGGCCGGCATTCCCGGAGGCCGACGCCGCCGTCGCCGCGCTCGAGAAGGAGGGCGTCGACCAGCTGCTGGTCGACATGCACGCAGAGGCGACCAGCGAGAAGGTCGGGATGGGATGGCACCTCGACGGCCAGGTGACCGCAGTCGTCGGGACCCACACGCATGTCCCGACCGCGGACGCGCGCGTGCTGCCCCGCGGGACCGCCTACATCACCGACGTCGGGATGACGGGTCCGCGGGGCGGCGTAATCGGGGTAAAGCGCGAGCAGGCGCTCGAGTCGATGGTCACGCGGCTGCCGGTCAGGTTCGAGACCTCGACCGAGGACCCGTGGGTGAACGCGGTGCTGATCACCGCTACGGAGCGAATGCGGGCGACGGCGATCGAACAGGTTCTGGAGCCGGCACCAGCAACTCGCTGAGCGTCTCGGGCTCGCGCGAGGGGAACGAGCCGAAGAGCGCGATCGCGACCAGCGGGAAGAACCAGACGATGTACGAGTACAGCCAGTAGCTGGCCGACAGCTGGACCGCGATCATCACCGCCGCGGCCAGCGCCGCGACCTCGACGACACCGCGGCGCCGCGGCACGAACGCGACCAGGATCGCGAGCGCGATCGTCGCACCCTGGACCAGATGCTGCTCGAAGTTGAGACCGCCCCACAGCCCCCAGATCGAGAACGGCGAGGTGCGGTCGGCCTGGTAGACGATCGAGTCGTGCCAGAACGCGCCCAGGTTGTCGCGCAGCAGCACCGGCAGCATCACGACCACGACCGTGAGCCCGTACGCGAGCACGTACGCGGCGATCGAACGCGGCCGCGGGAACGACGAACCGCGGCCGCGCAGGAACAGCGGCGCGAGCAGTAACGGTATGAACTTGGTCAGTCCCGCCAGCGCCGCGAGCACGCCGCGACCGGGCGCCGACCCGATCGCGAGCAGCGCGAACACGAGCAGCATCGAGACGAGCGAGTCGTTGGTGTTCGAGCTGAGCGTCCACAGCGTGAACGGATACGCAGCCCACGCGTAGGCCAGCACGATCCCGAGCGTGGGCCCGCGGATCCGGCGGCCGAGCAGGAACAGGCCGAGCAGCGTCAGCAGATCGAAGGCGATCGCCGCCGCGTGCGCGGCGGGGAGGTCGTCCCAGGTGCCGCTCCAGCCGAAGATCGCGCGGAACGGTACGTACGCGTAGTACGCGACGGGGCCGTACGTGTCGCCGAAGGAGTTGTCCCTCGGCCAGTGCCCGTACAGGTTCTGTCCGTGGATCAGCTTGTCGGCGCCGACCACGCCCGAGTAGCCGACGTCGATCACGTTCGAGTTCGTGACGTTCAGCCCCACGCGGAACCCGACCAGGAACAGCACCGCGACCGCCAGCCACGTCGCCGGTACAGCCAGCCGCAGCGGCCTACGCGGCCGTCCCCGGCCGAATGCGAGCAGCAGCATCCGCGCGAGCAGGTAGAGCAGCGGCGGGTAGATGAGCGGCGTCGACAGGCCGATCGTGCCGTTGTTGAACAGCGCCAGCGAGATCGAGAACGCGAGCAGCACCAGCAGGTCGACGTGCAGCAGCGACCAGGTGGGGCGCGCCCACGTGCGCGACTTGCGGCGGAACCGCGGCCACGGCAGGAACGGCGCTACGAACAGAATGCACATCGGGATCCACACGTACAGCGCGTTGACACGCCGCCCGAAGGCCCCCGGGTACCCGCGCGCCATCGACCACGCGACCTGGAAACCGGTCCACGCCTCCGTGACCTTGGCGCTCGCGTCGTCGACGTACACCTGGGCGAGCTCGACCGCGTGCTTGCCCGCGGAGAACCAGCTGACCTGCCAGCGGCCCGGGCCCTTCGTGTACTCGTACGCGGTCGCGCGCCGGTGCCGCCGCAGCTCGGCAACGATCGTCGGATCGCGGGCGGCGATCTTTTCGACCTTTGCGGCGGTCAGCCGGTAACCCTTCGGCGGCCGGTTCTGGTCGGTAACCAGGACCGGCGCGTTGGGGTCGGTGGCGGTGCTCTTCGCGGTGGTCGCGCTCTTTGTCACGGTCGTCGCGGCCGACGCGAGCCCGGTAGCGCACGCCAGAACCACAACCGCGGCCACAGCCACGGCGATCGCGACGAGCGTTCTGGAGCGCTTTAGGCCCGGAAGCTCCAAAGCTTCTGCCCGACGAAGTTCAGCGGCGTCGCTGCGGCGATCGCGATCGCCTGCGCCAAGACCTTCGACAGGCCGACACCGCTCACGAGCCCAACCAGAATCAGGTACGAGAACCCGAACGCGAGCAGCGAGACGGCGAAGAAGCGGGCGCCCTGGACCATCGGATGGTCCTGCTTGGCGCCGAACGTCCAGTGGCGGTTCCACCAGAAGTTGTTCGCAACCGATACCACGAACGCGAGCACCGCCGAGACGCGGTAGTCGATCCCGAGCACGTGCACGCAGAACGCGAACACGCCGAGGTTGACCGCGTAGCCGGTCGCCCCGACAGCCCCGAACCGCACGAACTGGATCCAGTTATGGGTCCGCCGCACGCCGTGTCGCACGCGGACGTGGAACGGCATATGAACCTTGGGTAGCTCGAGCTTCGGGCGCTCGATCGTGGTTGAGAACTCTTCGGACATCGGCCGGAAAATCTAGCGGCGGGGCGCTAAACCGAACCTAAGCCTTTCTCGCGCTAACAGGTTCCTAATCCTCGCCGGCTGGACTCTAGTCCTCGCCGGACTCGACCCCGAAATGATCCCGCACCATCGGCGCCACGTCGAGCAGTGACCAGCGATCGCTGGCCGCGCGCGTGTCCGGTCCGGTACCGCACCACAACAGCACGCCGAGCGAATCCGAGCGATGGAGCGACCCGTGGCTGCCGCCGCCGACGTGGTCGGCGCCGCCCCAGTCGACGAACTCGTAACCGGGCGCGGCCGACAGCAGCACGTCGCCCGCGTTGGCGCAGCCGAGCGCCGACCAGGCCCGCGCGAGCGCGTTCGGGTACTCCTCGCTCGTCAGCCGGCCACCGTCGACCCGGAGGTCGAGCACGGCGAGCTCGCCGTCGACGCTCCAGCGGCCGCCACGCTCGTCCTCGAGCTCGCCCCCCGGGGCGAACCGGAGCTCGCCGGCGGCCGATCGGACCGATGCCTCTCCTCGATCGGGACCGGGCAGCCACATCGCGAGGTCGACCCCGTCGAGGTCCTCGATCGCCTCGAGGCTCCGGTCGATCAGCGCGTCGCGCCGGTCGGGGTCGAGCGCGTAGATCATCGCCGCCCGCTGCGCCGGGCTGAGCGCAACCTCAGCGCTGGCGTTCGAGGAGCCCGGCGTAGCGACCGTGAAGTCGGCGAAGGCGGTGTCGAGGCGGATCCGCTCCTCGACCGCGGCCTGCGAGTGGTCCGAGCAGACGATCACCGCGTACTGCTCGAGGAACGCGTCGGGCCCGCCGGCCGCGTGCATCAGGCGCTCGAGCTGGCGGTCGGCCGCCGCGATCGAGGTCACCTGCGCGTGGGGGCCGTTCTTGTGGGAGTACGCGTCGTTGTCGGGCAGCGAGAACAGCAGGAAGTCGAACAGGTCGTGCTCGACCAGATAGGCGCCGACGCAGCCCGTGTGCTGGTCGCGGATCCCCGGCATCCCCAGCTGGCCGCGGCAGCCGGTCTTGCGGCTCGCGTACAGATCGGCATAGAACAGCTCCTTCGGGCCCTCGATCGTCCGGCGGAACAGCGTCGAGGTGACGATCCGCGCGAGCGCAGTCTCGTTCGAGACCTCGTGCAGGTGCCGGCCGCGATAGATCAGGTAGGTGGTGCCCGCCGTGTCGTAGTCGGCGTCGTCCAGCGACTCGTACACCGTCTCGACGTCCCGCGAAAGGTGTTCGGCGTTCATCCGGTAGACCGTGTCGGTGAGCGACCGCAGCACGCCGGCCTGGCGGCTGGCCGAGAAGCTCGAGCCGTATTCGACGTAGCGCCCCTCCTCCCGGTGGTACCAGTTCATGCTCGGGATCTGGTGGCGGTCGGGCCCCGCGCCGGTGGTGATCGTCGCGGCGCATACCGGGGTGACCGACGGGAACGCCGCGACGCAATCCGGGACGTAGACGCCCTCCTGGCGGATTCGGCGAAGCGCCGGCGCGCGGCCGGAGGCGATCGCGCGCTCGAGCATTGAAGGCTTCAGCGCGTCGATCACGACCAGCACGAGCTTCTTGGTCGAGCCTCCGTTCACCGGATGCAGGCTCTCGCTCACCGGAGGATCCGCAACCCCGCGTACTTCTGGCCCTCGCGGCGGCGCCCCGCCCACACCAGCCACAGGAGCAGGAGCAGCGCGATCACCCCGATCGGCGGCGCGACCACCGACAAGATCGCGATCAGCAGCGCCGATCCCTCGGCGAACAACGGCAACAGCGACGCGTCCTCGCCGAGGCGCGCGCGGGCACGCGCGAGCAGCGGACGGGAGGCGACGATCCCGACCAGCGCGCACAGGATCCCGCCGAGGATGCCGGGCCAGACGATGTGGTGGTCCCTGGCCAGGGACCCGGCGAAGAACAGCGCGCCGAGCGCGAGCGAGACGGCCGCGAGGATCAGCCCGGCGGGCCCGCGTTCGAAGCTCTCGGGCGGCAGCCTCCGCTCGAGCAGCACGAGCGCGATCGCGCAGACGGCCATCGCGAGCAGGAAAGGCGCGCTCTGCAGGAAAGAGAAGTCGGTGTGGTCGAAGTGGAGCTCCACGTCGCCGGCCGCAAGCGCACCCGTCGCGAGCGCTGGGAGGAACGGCCTGATCCCGATCGCCGCCGCGACTCCGATCCCCTGGAAGATGTCGAAGGCCAGATGCACTGTGCTGTACCGTGAAGCAGCGTGACGATAGACGAGAGGACCTCGTGAACGGGGTCGACCAGCCGGGCGGCTCACGGTCACGGCGCTCACGGTCGACGGCCCGGGACATCGAGCGCTACGCGGGGTTGTTCGCCTCGCGCACCAGGGTCATGAAGTCCTCCGCGATGCGCGACCTGATGGCGCTGACCGAGCGCCCCGAGGTGATCTCGCTCGCGGGTGGCTGGCCCGACACCTCCACGTTCCCGCCGGACTCCTACGCCGCGTTGATGAGCACCGTCGCGAGCCGCTCTTGCGCCCGCGCGCTCCAGTACGGGCCAACCGAGGGGCTGACAGTCGTCAAGCGCTGCGTCGCCCAGGTGATGCGCAGCGAGGGGATGGAGGCCGACCTCGACGAGATTCTCGTCACGACCGGCGGCCAGCAGGTGATCGACCTCGTCTGCAAGACCCTGCTCGACCCCGGCGACGTGGTCGTATGCGAGGCGCCGACCTACCCGGGAGCGGTGCCGACGTTCTGCGCCTACCAGGCGGACGTAGTCCAGGTGACGATGGACCGCGAGGGGATGCGCACCGACGAGCTCGAGGAGACGCTCGAGCAGCTCGAGCGCTCCGGACGCCGCCCGAAGTTCATCTACACCGTCCCGACCTTCCACAACCCCGCCGGCGTCACGATGTCCCTGGAGCGGCGGACGGAGCTTGTCCGGATCGCGTCCGAGCGGGAGCTGCTGGTGCTCGAGGACAACCCGTACGGGCTGCTCCGCTACGAGGGCTCGCCGCTGCCCACGCTCCGCTCGCTCGACGACGAGTTCGTGATCTACGCGAGCACGTTCTCGAAGATCCTCTCACCGGGAGTGCGACTCGGATGGGCCGTCGCGCCGGCACCGGTGCTCGAGAAGATGAACATCGGCAAGCAGGCCTCGGATCTGTGCTCGTCATCGATCTCCCAGTACTTCGTCAGCGCGTACTTCGACTCCGGCCCGTGGGAGGACTACGTGCGCTCGCTGATCGAGATCTACCGGCGGCGGCGCGACGTGATGCTCGACTCGCTCGCCGAGCACTTTCCGCGCGAGGCCGAGTGGACCCACCCGGAGGGCGGCCTCTTCATCTGGGCGACGCTGCCGGACTACATCGACACGACCGACCTGCTGGCACGGGCGCTCGACGAGCACGTCGCGTTCGTGCCGGGGCGGGCCGCGTTCCTTGACGGCCGCGGGGGCTCGTCGATGCGGCTGAACTTCTCGGGCGTCGGCGAGGACCAGATCCGGACCGGGATCCAGCGCCTCGGCGAAGTCGTCCGCGAGCAGGTCGCGCTCTACGGAACGCTGACCGGCGAGATTCCCGTCGTCGAGCCGCCCCAGCAGGAGCGGCACCGCCTGCCGCCGGCCGCCAAGGCCCCCGCGGAGGCCGAGCCTGCGGAACTCGAGGCGGAGCACCTCGCGAGGGTCTTGCCGCTGACGCGCAAGCGCGCGTAGGCTGCGACCGATGAGGGTCGCGGTGCTGAAGGGCGGGCGCTCGCTCGAGCGCCAGGTCTCGCTCCGTTCGGGCGCGCGGGTGCAGGACGCGCTCGAGCGGCTCGGGCACGACGTGATCGCGATCGACGTCGGCGGCGACCTCGTCGAGCAGATACACGCAGCGAGACCGGACATCGCGTTCGTCGCACTCCACGGCCGCGACGGCGAGGACGGCACCGTTCAGGAGCTGCTCGAGGTGATGGGGGTCCGCTACACGGGCTCCCACGTGTCCGCGTGCATCCACGCGGCCGACAAGGTGCTCGCCAAGCACGCGATGCGCGACCGCGGCATCCCGACGCCCGAGTTCTACTCGTTCAGCGAGACCGCGTTCAAGGCGCTCGGCGCCGCGCAGGCGCTGCCCGCGATCGAGGACCGGCTGCGATTCCCGATCGTCGTCAAACCCGCGAGCCAGGGGTCCGCGCTCGGGATCAAGTTCGCGCGCACGCCGGCCGACGTTCCGCAGGCGCTGGTGGCGGCGTTCTCGTACGACCGCAAGGTGATGCTCGAGCGGCACATCGCGGGGCGCGACCTGGCGGTCTCGATCATCGACGAGGACGACCGGCCGCGGGCGCTGCCGATCGTCGAGGCAGTCCCGCAGGGCGAGGATTTCTACGACTTCGAGGCCCGCTACGAGATCGGGCGGACGACGTTCGTGTGCCCGGCGGAGCTCGACGAAGAGGTCGCCGAGCGAGCCAGTGAGCTCGCGCTCCAGGTGTACGCTCTGCTCGGATGCCGGGGCTTCGGGCGCGTCGATCTGATGCTTTCGTCGGACGGGCGCGATCTGTACGTGCTCGAGGCGGACACGGTGCCCGGGCTGACCGAGACGAGCCTGCTCCCGCAGGCGGCCGACGCGGCCGGGATCGGCTTCGATTCGCTGATCGCGCGGATTTTGGACGCGGCGCTCGAGGGGTCGGGCGCGCCTGCGCAGCGGCGCTGAGCGGCGCGATTACTCGGAGCCGCCCGCGAAGTCCTCGGGCGTGACATGGTCGAGGAAGTCCTTGAACTTCTCGACGACCTCTTCGGTGTCCTCGACCTCGTGCTCGAACTCGATCGCCGACTCGGCGATCACATCGTCGGCGGCGAAGATCGGCGCGCCGGCGCGGACGGCCAGGGCGAGTGCGTCGCTGGGCCGCGAATCGATCTCGAGCTCGCGGCCGTTGACCCGCAGGCTGATCGACGCGTAGAACGTGTTCTCGCGGAGCTCGGTCACCGACACGCGCGTGCACTCGACCTCGAGCTCACCGAGCACGTCGGACAGCAGATCATGCGTCATCGGCCGCGGCGTCGACGCTCCCTGCAGCTTCATCAGGATCGCTGCCGCCTCCGGGTGGCCGATCCAGATCGGCAGGAACTTGTTGCTCTCGACCGTCTTCAGCAACACGATCGGCTGCTTGCCGACCATGTCGAAGCTCACGCCGTAGATGACCATTTCCTGCACGTGCGGCTCCTCACCGAGGGGAGGGGCCCAGTATAGGGAGGGGCGGTAGGCCGCCGGGGGCCTTTGGGACCGCCCCAGCGGCGCTACTCGAGGGGCTCGCCGTTCGCCGTCAGCGTCACGTCGATGTTGCCGCGAGTCGCCACCGAGTACGGGCAGACCTTGTGCGCTGCGGCGACGATCTCCTTCGCCTGCGCGGGATCGTCGACCTGCGGCAGGCTCACATCGAGCTCCACAGCGAGCTTGAAACCGCGCTCCTCGGTCGGCAGCAGACTCACGCGGCTGTCGATCGAGACATCGCCCACCTCGGCTCGCTCGCGCCGGCCGACGACCCCGATCGCGCCCTCGAAGCACGCCGCGTAACCGACGGCGAACAGCTGCTCGGGATTGGTGCCGTCCGCGCTGCCGCCCAGCTCCTTGGGAAGCCGAAGCTGAAGGTCGAGCTCGCCGTCGTTGGTGCGTCCATGTCCGTCGGCGCGGCCGCCGGTGACCGTCGCCTCGGCTGTGTAGAGCGGTTTTGCCATTTGTTGGTGCCTCGCTTGCGATCTGGGGGGTTTGAGCCTAGTACTGCGCGGTAATCGCGGGTCAGAACTCCGACATACGTGAGGATTGGGTATCCCAGCACCGGGTAGGGCCTAACTATGCCGACGACTCTTCCCGATCAAAGAAAGCCGCATTTCGACAACAGTCCGGACCGGGCCGAGAGCGACAAGCTATTCGAGCGCTTGCAGAAGCATGGGGACGAGCGCGCGCGAGCCGAGCTCGTGAAGCGCTTCCTCCCGCTGGCGCGCAACCTCGCCCGCCGCTACGCGGGTGCCCGTGAGCCGTTCGACGACCTCTTGCAGGTCGCGAGCCTCGGGCTGGTGAAGGCGATCGACCGCTACGACCTCGAGCGCGGAGCCGCGTTCTCGTCGTTCGCGGTCCCGACGATCCTCGGCGAGCTGAAGCGCTACTTCCGAGACCTTGGTTGGTCCGTGCACGTCCCCCGCGGCGCTCAGGAGCAGGCGCTGAAGGTCCAGGAGGCGCACGAGCGCCTGACCACAAAGACCGGACGGCCGCCTACCGTGGACGAGCTGGCGCAGTACCTCGAGCTGAGCGTCGAGGACGTTCTCGACGCGCTCGAGACCGCCGCCGCCCATCACTCGACCTCGCTCGACGCCCCGCGCGAGGACGGCGACAGCGGCGAAACCGGCGCGCTCGTCGACGTCTTCGGCGAGGAGGACCAGCGCTACGAGCTGATCGACGAGACGGTCACGATCTCGGTCGCGGCGCAGCACCTGTCCGCGCGCGAGCGGCGTGTGCTCGCCCTGCGGTTCGCGGGCGACATGACGCAGACGCAGATCGCCCAGGAGATCGGCGTGTCGCAGATGCAGGTTTCGCGGATCCTGCGGCGAGCGCTGAACCACCTGCGCGAGCTGACCGAGACCGACGAGCTCCCGCAAGACGGCTAGCGTCCTGAGTCGGAGGTTCGGCGGCACCTCGAATTTCGACTCAGGACGCTCACATCCGCCGTCGCTGGCGGACGCGGAGCGTACGCTCCGCGTCGTGTCCGTAACCGCATCGGCAAGCACTCGCAGCCCCGGCGAATCAGGGCGCGCGCTCGGGCTGCTCCGTGCCGCCCCGGGCTGGGTCGCGCTCGGCACCGCCGGCTCGGTGCTGCTCGCGCTCGCGGGCTCGCGGCTGGCGGGCGGTCCTGTCCGATGGTTCTTCGATCCGAAGATCCCGCCCGGCGGCGAGGCCAACCGGATCGCCCTTTACGTCGGAATGGGGATGCTCGCCGCGGGGTGGCTCGGGCTCGGGCGGTACGCGACCAGCCGCAGCGCCCGGCCGCGCGAGCTCTGGCCCGTGGCCGTGCTGTGGTCGCTCGCGCCCGCGATCGCCGCACCGCTGTTCAGCCACGACGTTTACAGCTATCTCGCGCAGGGCACGATCGCCCACCTCGGGCTGAGCCCGTACAACGTCGCGCCGTCGGCGCTCGCGGGGTTGGGACAGGCGCACGTGATGAGCGCCGTCGATCCGTTCTGGCTCCACACGACCGCTCCGTACGGTCCGCTGTTCCTGGTGTTCGGCAGCGGCATCGCGGCGCTCACCGGATCGCACCTGATCGCCGGCGTGCTGCTGATGCGGCTGCTCGAGCTCGTCGGCCTCGTGCTGCTATGGGCGTTCGTGCCGAGGCTCGCGCGCGCGCTCGGCGCCGACCCGACCCGCGCCGCATGGCTGGCTGCGCTCAGCCCGCTGGTGCTGCTCCAGCTCGTCGCCGCCTCGCACAACGACCTGCTGATGATCGGGCTGATGGTCGCGGGGGTGACGCTCGCGGTCGAGGGGCGGCCACTCGCGGGGATCGCCGTCTGCGCGGTCGCGATGACGATCAAGCTGCCCGCGGGTGTCGCGGCGCTGTTCATCGCCGTCGCCTGGCTGCGCGCCGACGACTCGTGGCGCGCTCGGGTCCGCCACGCCGCCGAGGCGACGGCGGTCGTCGCGGGTGTCGCCGCGGTCGTCAGCGTCGCGACCGGCTGGGGCCTGCACTGGGTGTCTGCGAGCCTGTTCTCCACGCCCGCGCGCGTGAGGCTCGCGATCACGCCGTCCACCGGCACGGCGTGGACGCTCTCGTCGCTGTTGAACGATGTCGGCGTCCACGCCGTCTTCCGCCACGTCGAGTCGGTCACGCGCGTCCTGTCGGCGGTGATCACTGGAGCGTTCGCGCTGTGGATGCTCGTGCGAACGCGCCCGGGCAACCTCGTGGCCCCGCTCGGCCTCGCGCTGCTCGCGCTCGCGTTCGGCGGCCCCGCGGCCTGGCCGTGGTACTTCGCCTGGGGCGTGGTGCTGCTCGCCACCACCGCCTCGTTCCAACGCAGCCGCGCGGTCCCGATCGCGATCGTGGTCGCCGCGTTCCTCGTCAAGCCGAACGGGATCCTGCTGCTGCCGCTGCAGAGCGCGCCGTACGTCGTGCTCGTCTATCTGCTGATCGCCGCAGGTGCCTGGTACGCGTGGACCCGCCGGCGCCGCCGGCCTGACGCCGGCGCGGCCCCCGCCGACCCGATCGCGTCCGCGCCGCGATCGGCACTCGCCCGGCCGTCGGTCGGATGAGCGTCACGACCGCACCCCGTCCCGCCGCGGGCTTTCCGAGCGGCGCCGCGCGCGAAGGCCGCCCCACCCGCGACCGGATGCTGACCCTCGCCGCAATCGGGATCCCGACCGCGCTGGCGGCGGCGCTCTGCCTGTACGACATCACGACCCGGAGCCTCTGGCTCGACGAGGCGGCGACGGTCTCGATCGCGAGCCAGCACGGCGCCGCCTTCGGCTCCGCGCTCGCGCACGACGGCGGCAACATGCTCGGCTACTACGCGCTGATCCACGTCCTGATCGGCGCGTTCGGCAAGGGCGCGTTCGTGCTCCGGTTCCCGTCGGCGATCGCGTCGGTCGCGACGGTGTGGCTCGTCGGCGCGCTCGGCCTGCGGCTGTTCGACCGCCGGATCGCGTTCGGCGCCGGGCTGCTCGCCGCGGTCAGCCTGCCGCTCGTCTACTGGGGGCAGGACGCCCGCGGCTACTCGCTGATGGTCGCGCTGATCGCGGGCTCGTTCCTGTCCCTGGTGTGGGCGGTCGAGAGCGACCGCCCGCTCGGACCGTGGATCGCGTACGTCGTGCTGACCGTCGCGGCGGTGTACGCGGGGCTCGAGGCGGTGCTCGTGATCCCCGCCCAGCTCGCGGTGCTGATCCGCTACCAGGACCGGTGGCGCGCGTTCGGGGCCGCGCTCGCGGTGGTCGCGGCGTGCTGCGTGCCGCTTGCCGTGCTCGCGCTGAACCGCGGCTCGGGTCAGCTGTTCTGGGTCCCCGAGCCGAGCTTCACGACCGCGTACCAGGTGGTCCAGTCGCTCGCGTCGACGGGGCTGCAGCCGAACCTCTACACGTCCACCGGCGACGTGCTGCTGGTGCTGACCGGGCTGGTGCTGCTGTTCGGGGTGTGGCGGATCTGGTCGATCGTCCGCGGCGCCGGCGGATGGGCCGTCGCGTGGGCCCCGGTGCTCGTGTTGTCGTGGCTCATCGTCCCGTTCGTGCTCGCGCTGATCGAGTCGGCGGTCGGGCAATCGATCTTCCAGGCGCGCTACCTGCTCGTGTCACTGCCGGCGATCGCACTGCTCTTGGGGTGGACGCTGCTGGACCGGCGAGTCCCGGCGGTACTCGGCATCGCTGCGGTGGGCGTCCTGATCGGACTGCGCGCGGCGCAGATCGTGCCGACCTACGGCGTCTCGTCCGAGGACTGGCGCGCGGCCACCAACCACGTGTTGGCCCGGGCACGGGCCGGCGACTGCGTCGCGTTCTATCCGCTCGACAACCGGATGCCGTTCCACTACTACCTCGGCGGCGCGACGGCGAAGGCCCCGCGGCCGATCCTCCCGTCGGTGCCGTTCGATCGGGCGCGCGTGTACGTCGAGGACTACGCGACGCTGCCGGCGGGGCAGCTGTCGACGCTCCGCTCGCGATGCGCGCGCGTGTGGCTGCTCACCAGCCACGAGGGGAAGGCGGGAGGCCCTCCGATCTCCCGCCAGAACTACACGCGGCTGAACGCCCTGCTCGCTTCGCTGCGGACCGAGTTCCCGAGCGCGAGCAAGCAGACCTTCGGGACCGCGAAGACGGTCACGCTGACGCTGTTCACGGGCGCAGCGTGATCCCGACGAACGTGAGCGCGCTGAGGCCCGCGAGCAGTGCGCCGTTGGCGAATGCGAGCGCCCCGAAGGCGACCCGCTTCTTGACGTAGTACGCGAGCACGATCACCGCGGGGAACGCGGTGATCAGCAGTCGCGGGTTCGGCGGGATGTACTCCGAGGTGACCATCAGGAACGTGATCCCGAGCGTCCACAGCCACGCCTCGATCGAGATCGTGCGCCGGATCCTGACCATCAGGTACAGCAGCACGACGAGCAGGATCGCTCCGAGCACGCCGACGACGTAGTTGAGGTTGATCGTCGGGTGGTTGAAGTGCGAGAACGAGATCTGGTCCGCGAGCCGCTTCACGAGGTGGACCAGCGCGAGCGGGTCGGTCTTCTCCTTCCAGCCGATCCGCTGCGTATCGGTGATCGCGAACGGCGTCCCCGTCCACGCCCACAGGAATGCGCCGAGCGCGACCGCACCGGTCACCGACAGCAGCGGAGCGAGCAGGCTGCGGCGCGCCTCCCGCACGCTCCACCCTCGTCGTCGCAGCTCGAGCCCCGCGCTTACGGCGCACACGGGGATCAAGATCAGCGACTGCGGCGTGGCGGCGGTCGCAAACCCGGCGAGTAGGCCCGCCGTGAGCCAGCGGCGTTTCTGCAGCGCGAGGATGCAGCCGGCCGCCAGCGGCAGCGCGATCCCCTCGGCGTAGACCATCGAGAACACGACCGAGCCGGGGAACAGGGCGAACAGCACGGCCGCGCGCCGGCCGGCTGACGCTCCCCACCAGCTGCGGCCGAGCTCCTGCACGATCATCGTGCAGATCAGCCCCCCGATCGTCGAGACGATCACCCCCGCGAGCGTGATCGACCACACCGCCGAGTGGCCGGTCAGCAGCATCAACGGCCGCGCGAACACCCAGATCACGAGCGGGTACAGGGGGAAGAACCCGAGCGTCGACTGCGCCTGCGTCTCGCCGTGGCCGACGCAGCAGTGGATCACGTGGTGCGGGTAGCCCGCGTTCGCGACCCACCGGTACCACATGCCGTCCCAGTTCGCGAGCGCGTTCAGGACCGATTGATGCCGGAACGCGTCGTCGAGCCCCGCGACGATCAACAGCAGCACCCGCGACGCGACGTACACGAGGATCGCCACGCGGTAGCGCTCGTAGATGTTCGAGAGCGCTTCGAGGGGCCGCCGGCTCGCCGCGCCGCGGCCGGGCAGGCGGGCGGGGATCGCGACCGAGCCATCGGTCCCGATCGCCGTCGTCTGCTCGGCAGACGCGACTGACTCCGGCGCCGTTTCCACGTCGGCGCAGTCTAGGTAGCGGTCGTCGGCGTCCGTTAGTGGCGGGTTAAGCGGACTCGGCGTTCCGCGTGCGGCCGCCCTAGGCCGGCGCCGCCCCCGCCGGCTCGTCGGGCAGCTGCGACTTGTACTTACGCACCTCGTCCGCCTGCGCGGTCAGGCGCGGATTCGAGATCTCCCCGGACTCGATCAGCTCGAACGCGGTCTTGCCGAGGTCCTGGTAGGCGGTGGTCAGGCTGCGCTTCGCCTGAACGTCGTCGACGCCCTCCTTTGCCCGCGTCGCGACCTGGTCGGCGGCAGACTTGACGTTGTCGAGAAATCCCATGTGGCCCCTCCTTTCGGCTACGCCGCGCGGCTCGAGCCCGGCGTCTGGATGTCCGGCGGAAGCATATGCATGCGCACGTTCCGGGTCGCCCGAATTCCTTCCGCTCCGCTTGCGCCTCTGGCGGGTTAACAACGAGACGAGGTCGACATTGCTGTAACAAACATGAGAGAGTGCGTGAAATGAGTCGGAGGATCGGGGTGCAAGGAAGCATGCTTCGTGCCGTTATCGCCACCGCCGTTGCGGCGCTGGTGCTCGTCTCTGCCCAGTCGGCCGCTGCCGCGGTCTCGTACGACGTGCGGGGCAGCGCCCAGCAGGTCGACGTGACGGGACTCGGCGCGAATCAGCGGATGTCGCTGATCGATGCGTCCGGCCACGTCGTCGCCACCCAGGCTGCGGACTCTCTCGGCGGGCTGCTGTTCCGCAACGTCCGCCCCGGATCCGGCTACCGCCTGCGCCCGGCCTCCGGCGGAGCGTCGTCGGCGCCGGTCACGGTCCACTCGAACGCGTCGGCGCCCTGGGATCCGAGCGTCTACAACCAGACGATCAACCCGAGCGGCTACCAGTACCTGACCGTCCGCGACGGGACGAAGCTCGCGATCGATGTGCACCCGCCGCAGGACGTGTCCGTTGCCGCTCCGGCCGGCGTCAAGGCGCCCGCCCTCGGCTCGGCCCCGCGGCCGACGCTGATCGAGTACGCCGGCTACGGGTACGCGAATCCGGCCGGCCCGGACAGCGGGATCTCGATCCTCGCCAACCTGATGGGCTTCACGGTCGTCGACGTGAACATGCGCGGCACGGGTTGTTCGGGTGGCGCCTTCGACTACTTCGAGACGCTCCAGAACCTCGACGGCTATGACGTGGTCGAGACGATCGCGCACCAGCCGTGGGTGCTGAACCACAAGGTCGGGATGATGGGCATCTCGTATGGCGCGATCAGCCAGCTGTTCACCGCTCAGCTCGACCCGCCCGACCTCGAGGCGATCGCGCCGCTGTCGACGATCGACACGACCGCGACGACGCTCTACCCGGGCGGGATCCTCAACCAGGGCTTCGCCGTCGCCTGGGCCGAGCAGCGTCAGCAGGAGGCTCAGCCCGCGCCCGCCAAGGGCACGCAGCCGTATGCGACTACGCAGATCAACAATGGCGATCAGACGTGCAAGTCGAACCAGGTCCTGCACGGCGAGGCCGCGAGCCTGATCACCAAGATCCACGCCAACTCGCACTACGTCCCGTCGGTCGCGGATCCGCTTGACCCGATCAGCTTCGTCAACAAGATCAAGGTCCCGGTGTTCATGGCCTGTCAGTTCGAGGACGAGCAGACCGGCGGGCACTGCCCCGACCTGGCGCAGCACATGACCGGCACGAAGCTCAAGTGGTTCACGTTCACGAACGGTGCCCACATCGACTCGCTCGACCCGGCCACCTTCAATCGCTGGTACGACTTCCTCGAGCTGTTCGTTGCGCACCAGTCGCCGATGGTCAACCAGACCGGCGTCCGTGGGGCCGCGGCGGTGATCTACCAGTCCGCGATGGGGCTGCCGGCGACCGACGCGGTCACGCTCCCGTCGGACCCGATCCAGCAGCAGCCCACCTACCAGGGCGCCCTGTCGGCGTTCGAGGGACTCCCCCAGATCCGGATCCTGTTCGACAACGGCGCCGGCAAGTCGCCGACCGGCCAGCAGACGCCGGGCAATCCGTATCCCGGGTTCGAGCAGTCGTTCTCGAGCTGGCCGATCCCGAGCACGACGGCGCGCTTCTTCTACTTCGGCTCGCGCGGGACGCTCGCCGCCGCCAAGCCCGCGCGCAAGCAGATCAACTGGTACACGTCGAACGCGAAGGCGCTGCCGCTGCAGGACTACGGGTCGGACAACGGTTCCGGCGGGCTCTGGGGCAACGCGTCCCAGTGGAAGTACAACTGGAAGCCGTGGCCGGCGGGTAACGCGGTCTCGTACGTGTCCCCGCCGCTGAAGTCGAACACGGCCGTGATCGGCGCGGGCGCGGTGCACGTGTGGGTCCGCAGTTCGACGCCCGACGTCGACCTGCTGGCGACCGTCTCCGAGGTCCGGCCGGACGGCAACGAGACGTTCGTGCAGAACGGCTACCAGCGCGCCAGCGAGCGCAAGCTGGCGACCAGCGCGAACAACATCTTCAAGCAGCCGAGCACGTTGCTCGCGCCGATCCCGAGCGAGTTGGCCTCGGACACGCGGGCGATGCCGAAGGGCAAGTTCGTCGAGGTCGTGATCCCGCTCTATTACGAGGGCCACGTGTACCGCGCGGGCTCGCGGATTCGTTTGACGATCTCGGCGCCGAACGGCACGCAGCCGATCTGGGGATTCACGACGACCGTCCCGAAGGGCACCGCCAAGGTCTCGGTCGAGTTCTCGAAGTCGACGCCGTCGAGCCTGATCCTGCCGGTCGTTCCGGGCGTGAACGTGCCCACCGGCGAGCCGCCGTGCCCGAGCCTGCGCAACGAGCCGTGCCGGCCGTACGTGGCGCTCACCAATCGCGCCTCGAAGAACTAGCGCCCGGCTACCTGGGGAGCGCGCCCCAGCCGAGGCTGCGGGCGAGCGCGGTGGCGAACGTCGGTCCCGGCGGATGCAGCGGCACGCCGTCCGGGTCGGGGTTGAGGATCACCGGCCGGCGGGGCGACTGGGAGAAGTCGAAGTCCTTGACGAGGTTGCCGAGCACGGTGGCGTTCTCGCGTACGTCGGGCCGCGGATCTGGGCGCCCGTCGGCGCGCGGATTCAGCCGCCGGCCGCCGAGGAAATCGTCCTCGATGAATTTGAGGTAGGCGTCGAAGCTCAGTGTCTGGTGGTCGACGTACCCCCGCCTCGCGTACGGGCTGATCACGACGCCCGGAACGCGCAGCCCGTAGCCCTGGGCGTCGACCGTCGGCGGCGCGACGTGGTCGAAGTAGCCGCCCCAGTCGT
Source organism: uncultured Solirubrobacterales bacterium (assembly GCA_963788565.1). Taxonomy (GTDB): domain Bacteria; phylum Actinomycetota; class Thermoleophilia; order Solirubrobacterales; family Solirubrobacteraceae; genus Palsa-465. The sequence goes on from CAWBHJ010000016.1 coordinate 46,471, forward strand.
CCCACGCGAGGAAGATCGCAGTCGAGCGCCAGTCCGGCCCCTGCATGATCGCGTTGATCACGTTGGTCACGTGCGACTGGCCCGCGGCGAGGTTGGCCGGCGGATGCTCCGAGTCATCCCCGCTCGGGATCACCCACGAGACCGCGGGCAGCGTCCCGTTCTTCGCGTCGGTGAACAGCTGGGTCGTCGGGACGACGTTGCCCGTCTGCCCGTCCTGGCGCACGTCGGTGAACGCCGGCAGCGGATTCCAGATCGAGGGCGCGGTCACCACCTGCGCGATCGGCGTGCACGTCATCGCGCCCGTCTCGCAGTCGGGCTCGGTGCCCTCCTGGATGTAATAGCGCCAGCTCACGCCGTAGCGATGCAGCAGGTAGGTGATGTCGGTCCAGCCATACAGCGGGGGGGTCTGGGTGGTCGCCGGAGTGGCGAGTCCGGTGACGCCACCGAACGCATCCTCCAGCGCCACGTTCTGGGCCGGCCCGGGGAGCTTCGAGAGCTCGGCGTCGTACTCGGGGAAGCGGTTGTCCGCGACGCACGTGGATGGCTCGCTCGGGTTGCTGCACACCGCCGACCAACCCGAGACGCCGTACAGGTGCGAGACCATGCTCCACGCCTGCGCCGGCTCGAACATGTGGTCCTGGAGCACGAAGTCCTTCGCGTACGTCCAGTAATTGGGGATCTCGGCGGCCGTGTGGTAGCCCATCACGTCCAGGCACTGGTCGCCGACCGGCGGTGGCTCGTTGACGGGCGGCTCGGCATTGACGGCGCACCCAACCGTCTTCGTGTCAGGGGTCGTGCCTTCGGCCTCCCCGACGAACCCGTCCATCTTGCCCTTGTCGATGTCGGCGGCCGCACTCTCCTGGAAGTGCGGGCCACCGTCGCCGCTCAGGTGAGTGTCGTGGTAGGGCTTGTCGCAGCCGCCGGCGCCCGGATCGGGGATGCACGGCACGGTCCCCGGATTTCCCGCCAGCCCCGGGATCCCGTCGGCGCCCGGGTACGTCCCAAAGTAGTTGTCGAAGCTGTGGTTCTCCTGCATCACGATCACCACATGCTTGATCGCGTGGATGCCGGCGCTGTTGCTCGCGGCGCTCGCCCCACCGCACAGCGTCAGCGACCCGGCGATCGCAACGACCGCCGCGAACGCGGTCCCTCTCCCGCTCGAGCACCCGCTGAACGCGCGCACCTCCCTCTTATATGGGACCTCCGCACGGCCGCCAAGCAACCCTGTCCGAAAACCAGCCCCTGTCCGCGTCGCCACGCGCGACTACGATGCCCACTCCGTGGATCCGGTTCTCGCGCATCTGCTGATCCTGTGGGCGGTGGTCGCCCTCGTGGTCGTCGTGATCCTGATGATCCGGAAGGGCAGGGAGGTCACTGGACTGCGATACGCCGGCATTTTCGGATTCGTCGGCGCCGCATTCGGCGTGATCATCGGGATGACCACCTTCTTCGCGTCCCAGCACTTCGCGAACGTCAACCAGTCCGCGGAGCGAGAGGCGAACGCGGTCGGCGTCGTCGCGGCAATGAGCGGAGCGTTCCCGCCGAGCCAGGGACGCCCGATTCGAGCTCAGCTGTTCTGCTACGCGACGGACGTCATCGAGGACGAGTGGCAGCGAAGCAACGACAAGGGATCGCCGGCGGTCGCGGGGCGTGAGCGCGCGCTCTACGTGCTCCTGCTCGAGGTCGGGCGCGGGAACCCCAAGCCGTACAACTGGTACTCGACCGCGCTGAGCTCCAGCCTCACCATCGGACAGGAGCGTCAGGACCGGCTGCTGCAGAGCTCACCTCAGATCCCGGTTCCGCTGTGGATCCTCCTGTACGCCGGCGCTGCCCTGATTATCGTGTTCGCCTTCTTCTTCCATCTCGAGAGCCGGGGGCAGCTGATCGGGATGAACGTCGCTGTGTTCCTGATGCTGACGGCCGTAGTCGCAGTGCTGGCCGGCCTCGACGCCCCTACCAAGGGGCCGTTCGGTCAAGAGCCTGACGCGATGAAGTCGGTGCAGGCGGGTCTCGCGGTGGACCTCCCGCCGGCCGCGGGGAAGAATCCCAAGGCCTTCTGCGAAAAACTGTCCTACCCGGCCAACGAGCCAGGCGCGCTGCTCTAGCTCGCGGCCTCGCTCACAAGACCGCCACTTGGCTGGTCGGCCAACTCGGTAGCGTCGCGTCACGGGGACCGATGGGGCCGCGGTGGAATGCAGACGGGCGCGAGGGGCTGCTGAGCGAGCTGACGCGTCGGCTCGCGCCAGCAGCTCCTCGACGCGTTACGGGCGCAGCGTGAAGCCGACGAACGTGATCGCGCTCATCGTCGCGAGCAGGATCCCGTTGACGACGAGCAGGCGGTAGTAGCCCTTGCCCTTGAGGTAGTACGCGAGCACGATCACCGCCGGGAACGCCGTGATCAGAAGCCTGGGGTTGGGCGGCACCCACTCGGAGCTCAGCGCGATCAAGCTGATGCCGAGCGTCCACACCCACGCCTCGGGGGAGATCGTCCGCCGGATCCGGAACATCAGCACGAGCAGGATCAACAGGAAGACCGCTCCGATCAGTCCGACCGGCCAGTTCATGTTGATCGTCGGATGGTTGAAGTGCGAGAAGTGGATCTGACCCACCAGGCGGATCGCGAGGCGGATCAGGGCAAGCGGGTCGAACTTCTCGTTCCACCCGTCGTGCTGGGCAATCACGTATGCGAGTGGGTTTCCGGTCCACGCCCACAGGAACGCGAACACGCCGATCAGACCGAGCGGGGCCAGTACCGGCGCGATCAGTGCGCGCCGCGCCTGCCGGTCGCCCCACCCGCGGCGGCGGAGCTCGAGCCCGGCCGACACCGCACAGACAAGGACCAGGATCGCCGCCTCGGGTTCGGTCGCGGTCGCGATCGCGGCGAGCGCGCCCCCGAGCCACCAGCGGCGGCGCTGCAGCGCCAGGATGCACCCGGCCGCCAGCGGGATCATCAGCCCTTCGGCGTACACCATCGAGAACACGACCGAGCCCGGGAACAGGCAGAACAGGATCGCCGCGCGGCGGCCGGCCGACTCGCCCCACCAGCCGGCAGCCAGGACCTGTACCAGCACGGTGGCCACCAGGCCGCCGACGATCGACACCGCGAAACCGGCGACGATCGTGGCGCCGACCTCGGAATGCCCGAACAGCAGCAGCGGCCGCGCCACCACCCACATCACCATCGGATAGAACGGGAAGAACCCGGTCGTCGTCTGGCCGTGGCTGACGTCGTGCCGGTAGCCGTCGGTGGCGAGCGCGCGGTACCAGCCGCCGTCCCAATTCGCCATCTCCGAGGTCAGCGAGTGGTGCCGGATCGCGCCCTCGATCACCCCCACGACCACGAGCAGCACTCGGGTCCCGAAGTACGTGATGATCGCCAGACGGAACCGGTCGAGCGCAACCGACGACGAGCCCCACCGGCGCGGAGCGGGCAGGCGAGCGACCGCCGTCGCCTCGGCGTTGGCGGGCTCCTTTACCGAGGGTTCGGTGACTGCGTCGATCACGGCAACCTACGCGATCCGCCCGTACGTAACGGGATCCCACGCGAGCAGCGCGAGGACCTGCACGATCCCGCTCTGGTTGAGCAGCGTGACGCCGCCTGGATCGAGGTGGAAGCGGTCGCGGCCGTCGCGGCGTTCGTCCCAGGCCCAGTCCCCGTAGCGCCGCAGCGCGTCGATCATCTCCGCCCGCAACCGTTCGTCGGCGGTCGCCTCGTGAAGAAGCAGGAGGTTGCGCGCGAGGATCGCGTTGAACGCGGCCGGCTGGCGGTCGTGCGCACCCGAGAAGTGACGGAGCGACTTGCGCGCGATCCTCTCCGCACGTTCTATGTACGGGCCGGCTGGACCACCGGTGGAGCGGGCGAGCAGCACGTTCAATCCGACCATGCTGCCCTGGTTGTAGCTCCAGAACGTCCGGTCGATCGTGCCGTCGCCTCGCAGCTTGTCCCAGAACAGTCCGGTACCCGGGGAGTCGGTCTCGCGGCTCGCATCGAGTGTCGCCAGCACCCAGTCGTACATCTCGTGCGCCCCGACACCGTTTCCGGGCCTCGAATCCGGCTTCAGTTCCGCGAGGTGCAGCCCGAGCGCCGCGTTCGGCGCCGTCGACACGACGTTGCGGTCGTGATTGTGCGCGCCGATTCCGCGTCCCTGCTCGACCCAGAAAACTCCGCCCGGATTCGGCGTCCGCTGGGTGGCCCAACCCCCGAGGGCGAAGCGATAGAGCTCGTCCGCCCGATCGAGCCACCCGGAGCCCGGGCGCAGCCGCTCGAGCTCGACCAGCGCGAGCCCCACCCACGCGTTGTCGTCGTAGTAGCGCTCCCCGCCCACCCTCGCGCCGGGTGGGTCAGACGCGTAGGCGCGCGGAGGGCGGCCGGAATCCCAGTAGCGGTCGAGTGCGCGGAGCCGGTCGTCGATCTCCGCGTCGAGATCGATCCCGTCGAGCGGCGCGTCGCCGATACCAGCGAGATCGAACGTCGCCGCCATCGCCCGCGCAAACGGCCATAGATGGGCGGGCGACCACGGGAGATGCAGCCAGCCGTCGCGGCGGTAGCGACCCGAGCGTCTGTGGAATGAGCGCTGCATCGCCCTGTACGCCCGCGCGGCGCGCGCGGCGTAGACCTCGCGCACGCTAGAGGGTGGTCAGCCCGAGCCCGGTCAGCAAGACCGTCGCGACCAGCAGCGCCCGGTCCCCACTGAGCGCAGCCAGCGGCACAAGCCACGCGACGTACCAGGGAAGGAGCAGGCCCGCGGTGCACAGCATTGCGACCGTCGCCCAGCCGGCGGCGGTTATCCAGTCGATCCGACCCAACCAGATCTCTCGCGTCAGCCATGCGACGAAGCCAACGAACACGAGGTCGAGCGCGCCGTGGACGACCGCGGCGAAGGCGTCGCTGCCGATCGGGGTCAGGAACAGGCCGGGAACGCTGTGGATGCCTCCCTGGGCCTGGACCTGGACGAGGGTCACCAACAGGTGGAGCCATCCAACGCCGAACAGCGCGAAGCTGAGACCGACCGCCACCGCGGCCGCGGTCGCCGCACCGGCCAGCAGCGCGCGACGTGGTCGAGCACCGCCCATTCCGCGGGCGACATGCGCGAACGCGAACGGCAGCATCAGACCGGCGGTCAGCTTCACCGCGGTCGCGGCGACGAGCAGCGCGCCGCTCGCTCGCGGCCTGTGTTGGAGCAACGCGTAGACGCCGCACATCGCGATCGCGACCATCAGCAGGTCGTTGTGGCCTCCCCCGACGCCAAAGATCACGAGGACTGGGTTGAGCCCGACGATCGCCACCGCCTTCACGGGGTTCAGCCCGCGAATCCGTGCCGAGCTCCAGACGACCCACACCAGCAGCAGGCTCGAGGCCCCGGCGATCATCTTGTAGGCGTTGACCTGCGTCGGGATGCTGAGGTGCGCGAACAGGTAGCTGATCGCCGTGAACAGAGGTCCGTAGGTGCTCGCCGTGTTGACCCACTGGGTCCCGATGTACGGGTAGAGGGGATCGCGGAGGATCGCGCCCGGGCCCGCCAGGTAGGGGTTGAAGCCGTACACGCCGCCGATCCGGCCGTAGGCGATGTAGCTGAAGACGTCGGTCGACAGCATCAACGGCGCCAGCAGCACGATCAGCGTCACGCAGCCGATCGCGATCAGCACCGGCCGCGCGGTGAGCTGATCGGCGCCCCTCACCATCGCGGCGTAGGCGACGAACATCAGCGCGAGCACGACCGCCAGCCCACCCAGCCCAAGGTCGATCCCGCCGCCGCCGAAGGCCCCCTGGAGCGAGCTCGGGACCGGCCGCACCGACTCGGGCAGCAGCAGGTCTGTCCGCGCCGCCGAGAGGGCAAGCAGCGACACGCTCAGGATCACGCCCGCGAATCCGAGCCAGCCCTGCCGGGCGCGCAGCCACTCCCGGCCGGAGAGGGGCCGCCGAGTCCGGCCGTAGTCGAGTCCCCGTGCGCCGGAGGCAGAGGACGGCGGCTCGCTCAGAGCCTCCCGGGCCCCTACGCGGAAGCCCAGGCCAGCGCGATCGCGCACGTGGCCGGGGAGCTCAGAACTCATCGCGCGAGCCTCCCCGGGTTCGAGGAACCGGGGCACGTCATATTGCTTCCCGTTTGCCGGACACGGGCCTCACCGATCTCCGAGGCTACGACACTCGCGGCGCGCGCGGGATCTACGACGGAGCGATCGCGTGTATAGGATCGCCGGCGTGGGCGCGCGGCGTTCGTTGTTGGGGGTCCCGGTAGCGGCGGTTCTCGCCGTGGTGGTCCCGTCCGCCTCGGCGGCGCCGACGCTGTACGTGTCGCTCAGCGGTGCCGGCATCGCGCAGTATTCGATCGCCCTGACCGGGCGCCTGGTACCCAAGCAGCCCGCTCGCGTCGGCCCGGTGGTCGGCGATATCGGCGGGATCGGCGTGCTGCCCGACGGCAGCAGCGCGTACGCCGCCAACACGTTTGCCGGCCTGGGGCCCGTGGTCAAGCAGGACACGCGGCTGTGGCAGTACAACGTGGCTGCGGGCTCGGGCGTGCTCAGGCTCAAGCAGCCGCGATCCGTCACCACCGGGAGGGGGCCAAGCCGGGTCGTGGTCGCGCCGAACGGCCGCAGCGTCTACGTGGTCAACGTCTTCGCCGAGACGATCTCGCAGTTCACTGTTCAGCCGGGCACGGGGCGGTTGACGCCCAAGCGGCCGGCCGCGGTGCGCGCCGGGCACAACCCGGCTGGGATCGCGGTCGCCCCGAGCGGGAAGTTCGTCTACGTCGCGAACCTCCAGTCCAACTCGATCGTGATCTACTCCGTCAACCCCCGGACCGGGGCGCTCACGCCGAAGGCGTCGGTCGACGTTGACCAACCGGTCGACGTCGCGCTGACGCCCAACGGCCGGAGCCTCTACACCACCGTTCTCGAGGGCGTGGCGCAGTTCGACGTGAACCTGGCCGACGGCCGTCTCACGCCGAAGGCGACGCCGATCGTCGACGTCTCGAAGCCGCTCGGCTTCACCGTCTCGCCCGATGGACGGTCCGCTTATGTCGGAGTCGACGGGATCGCACAGTTCAGCATCGGCCCGTCCGGGGCCCTGTCGCCGAAGACGCCGGCGATCGTTCGCGTGCCCGGCGTCCAATTCCCGGGCATCGGCCACGTCGTCATCTCGCCGAGCGGGCGCCAGGTGTACGCGACGAGCGACCAGCCACCGGACTTCTACGCCTTCCGGGTCGGCCCAGGCGGTGGGCTTCACCCCGGCACACCCACGCGGATCGTCGCACGGGCCGGGCAGTCCGGCGCCGCGTTCCTGCCCGACGCGCCGAGCGCCCGCTTCTCGGCACGGTCATCAGGGACGACGACGACCTTCGACGCCCGCTCCTCCTCCAACCCGGGTGGCCGGATAGGTCAGTACACGTGGAACTTCGGTGACGGTAGCCGCCGCACCACCCGCGGTCCGCTCGTCACTCACGCCTACCGCCACCTCGGCCGCTACCGGGTGACACTCACCTTGACGAGCCTCGCCGGTTGCGGACCCGGCAGGTTCATATACACAGGTCAGGTCGACTGCAACGGCCGTGGCGCCCGGATGTCCGCCACCATCACGACCGGCCCAGGGCTCGGCTGAGCCGGGTCGGCGAAGCTCTCCTCAGGCGCCCGGGGACGAGCCTCGGGCCCTGGTCGACCGCGGGCGAGCGAAGCCGAGCACCAGCGCGGCGGCGCCGATCAAGAGCAGCGCCAGCGGCCAGCCCACCAACGAGTTGCTTGGCGTACCGCCCGACAGGCGGGCGCTGATCTGAGCGCCGATGCTGAACAGGAACACGAACAGCCCCGCCGCACCGATGTATCCCGGCCCGCGCACGCGAGCACGGGCGCCGTACGTGATCAGTCCGACGGCGATCAGCAGCAGAAGCAGATCCCAGACGAAGTGCTGCCGCGCGTTGAAGCTGCCGACCGACCGCGCGAGCCCGGCCGCGTGGACGACGCTGTTCAGGCTGAACCCAAGGAGATCGATGAAGACGCCGGCCGACGCGGCGAGAATCCCGGCGACGCCAGCCGCCGTCACGAGCTCGCTGGACTCCCGCCGACCCAGCCGAGCGACTCCCGCCGCACCGAGCAGCAGGATCGCGCCGATCACAAGCAGCAGCCACCGGTTCGTGTTGCCGGACTGATAGCCGAGGATCTTGTTCCAGAGGGCGAGCCACGCGATCACCAGATCGAGGGCACCGAGCAGCGCCGCATACCTGACGTTCACCCGCCACGCCGCGTACCAGGCCGAGAGCGATGACAGTCCCAGCCCCCCGATCAGGACGAGTGAACCGTGCAGCCCGATCCACCGGCAGAACAGCGTCAACCAGATCGAGTTCAGGAACACGGCGACGACCGTGAGGACCGTCTGCCACGGCTCGGGGTCGTCGCGAGGTCCGTGCTTGCGGCGACCGCCCACGTCGAGCGCCAACCCGTACAGCACGACCGCGGGGACCATCACAACCACCATCCGTCCCCCGAGGCCCCAGGACGCGGCCTTGCGGATCTCCCACGCCACGACTCCGGAGGCGAACAGCAGCCCGCCCATGCTGCGCAGCAGATCACGTGCCGCCCCGCGCGCTAGATCCATCGCTGTCCTCCTCGCGTTGACGCCTGCGACAGCCCCACACTCACCGCCACGAACATACTTCGCCGGGAGGATGCGGGCAGGTCAGCTGGTCGCTGCCGCCACGGCACCGGCAGGCTTCGGCTCCGCCGATGAGTCCGTCCGCTCCGCGACAAGCTCACGCATCCGCAGCAGCGAGATCGTGATCTCGGCGATCAGCGCCCGCGTGCGCAGGATGTCGACGACGCCTCGCGCGGCCCATCGATCGTCGACGGAGGAATGCGCGACCAGCTCGGTCGCTCGGCGGCCGAGGTGCTCGAGCTCGATCGGTGCGCGAACGGGCGGCGGCGCCGTCGCACCGGCGATCGCGTCCGCGACTGCGGTGTGGGCATCCGCCAGCTCTTGTGCGCGCCTCAAGAGCGCGCCGGCCAGCTCTTCCGCCTCTGGCGGCGGCGGCGCAACCGACTGGCGTCCCAGCATCTCCGCCCCGTACCAGCGCGTGTGGGCGAACACCGTCATCTGCTCCCAGATGGCCACGTCGTCGGCGCTCTTGTGGCCCTCGGTGAGGAACACGGCGAGAACCCCCTCGGCGCGGAGAGTCAACGATCGAGCGCGAGAGCGCAGGCGCGAGAGCCGTTCCGGGGCCACCGGGCGCAGGCGCCGCTCGATCGTCGCGCTAATCAGATCCCCGCTCGCTCGGATCGCGTCGGCCAGCGACCGCGCCAGCTGTCCCGCGGCGCCGCGCGGCCACGCGGCCAGACCGATGAGGACGCCCGCCGCTGCGCCCAGTGCGACATCCTGGATGCGGACGATCCCGATCTCCCAGCCGACCGGCTCGACCAGGTTGAAAAGAACCGCGACGAGCACGGTGAAGCCCGCCTGCCCCCACACGACGTTGATCGATCCGGCCAGGAGCCCGCCGACCGCGGCGACGGGCAGGACGTACAGATACAGGTCGCCCCTGGTTCCGATCAGGAGCAGCAGCGGCAGGGCAACCGCGAACCCGATCGCCGTCCCAAGCACGGCCTGAATCGCGGTCGCGCCCGTTTGCAGCGCGTTTGTGCGCAGGACGCTGAGCGTCGCGAACAGAACCCAAAACGCGTGTTCGACCTCGAGCAGGCCACCGAGGAGTCGCGCGACCGCCAACGCGAGAGCCAGCCGGAGGGCATTCTGGAACGCAACCGAGCGGGGGCTCAGCGTCGAGGACGCGAGCGTGACGAGGCGGTCGAGGATGCCCTCGACGCGGCGGTCGAGCCCTTCGCTCAGGGAGCCGGCCCGCGCCGGGAAGCGATCGGCGCCTACCACGACGCGGACATCGGTGACGATCCCGCCAACGGAGGTAGCGATCTCCCCGGCGAGGACGCCCCGGTCAGCACCGACTGCCAGCGCGTCGTCGTCTTCGCCGAACCGGAGTTCGTCCACGAGCGCGGCGTCCGTGCGTTCTCTATGCGCGCGGCCGGCGTCAACCGCCGGCTCTGTCAGCGGCGCCGGTCCGTCGCCGCGCAGCGCGGCGGCCGACGCGACCAGCAGTTCCTGCAGCTGCTCGGCGAGAGCGTGCTCCGCCTCGGCTACGCCTGGTAGTGGGCCCGGTCGGTGGGCCAGCCGCTCGATGAGCAACTGCGCACGACTGAGGCCGTAGCCGACGCGCATCCGTGCTTGGTCGCGCTCCGTTGCCAGCGTCGGGCGCTCGCCGACCGCCAGGTACTGGGACCCCGCGTCCGCGAGCGCATCGCGCACGGGCTCGCCGAAGGGTTCGGACTCTTCGTGCGGGGCGCTGAGTGCGCCGACGCGCGCGGCGAGCGCATCGGTCGCGTCCGCGAGCGCCACGCGCAGGCGGTCGGTCGGACGTTGGGGCCAGAGCGTCAAGGCGGTCACGAGCGCGATCGCGCCGCCGAGCACCACACCGAAGACCCGGGAATCCAGCTCGCTGGCCGGGGATGGAACGGCGCACGCCACCAGGAAGAACAGGAGCACCCCGTTCGCGCCGGTGGCCACGTTCCGTCCCATAGCGGTGGACAGCGACACGCACAGCGCGACCACGAATAACAGCCCGGCGGCTGCCCACGTGTCTTCCGAGACCAGCGTCCCGAGCGCCACCAGCACCGCGCCGAGCACCGTCGCGACCACGTATGCCCGCGCCTGCTTGCGCAGATCGCCGCTGAAGTCGGCGAGCGTCAGCAGGCCGATCACGCTCAGCGTCGCGAACACGGCGAGAACGTCGTCGCCGATCGCGAGCCAACCCAGAAAGAAGGCAACGGTCGCGCCGATCGCCGACCGCACAGCGCGCCGCTGTGGGAGGCCGAAGCTTCCGGCGATCTTCGATCTCGATTCGATCGGCTGATTCAACTCGGTCACCCCAACGCCCGAGTAGACGCCACGATAGCCGGTGGTCGGGGCGGAAGGGCGGGAAGGCGGTGTGGCGGTCGGCTCGTGCGCGGTCGGATCGCCGCGTCCGGTGGCCGCTCAGCTCGTTTCGCTAGTGTGGCGCGCGACATAACCCAGCCGAGTTCCTCAGCGCTCAGGCGCCGAGGGAACGGGGGACCCACTGGAGCCAGCCGGCTCCCGGGGCGAATCGCCGCAGGTTTTGCGGCGTAGCGCAAGCTCTTTCAGCGCGAGCCCGACAGCTAACCCCGTAGGCGCACGAAAGAGAAGGGATTTCCGTGTCGCAAACCGTGGCGGTTTCAGGCGCGCGCTGGACAGGCGCTGTCGCCGTTGTAGTGGCGTTGCTGTCGCTCGCGACCCCGGCATTGGCGGGCACGCCGCGGTCGGGCGGCGCCGGTATGAGCGGCGGTGCGTCCGCATCCGCGTCCGGCAACGCTGGCGCGAGCTCGGCGAAGACGAGCAGCACTTCGGACTCGTCGTCGACGGCGACCGGCGACTCAAAGCACCTCGGCGACCGGACCCTGCGCCAGGGGATGAGCGGCCACGACGTCCGCGTCCTCCAGTCCTATCTGACGATCGCGGGCTTCAGCGCGACGGTTGACGGGGGCTTCGGCCCGGCGACGCTCAAGGCTGTGGAGGCCTTTCAGCGCGCTCAAGGCTTGACGGCCGACGGGGTCGTGACGCGCTCGGTCGAGTTGGCGCTTCGCAAGGTCGTGGCGAGCGTGGAGGCCAAGCCCGCGACCGGGACGACGCGAATCAACTCCGATGGCACCGCGACGGCGCCGGCGGGCGCGCCCGCGTCCGTCCAACAAGCGATCGCCGCGGCCGACAAGATCATCGACACGTCCTATTGCGTCGGCGGCGGACACGGTTCCTGGAACTCGAGCTGTTACGACTGCTCCGGCGCGGTCAGTTTTGCGCTCCACGGCGCCGGACTGCTGGACTCTTCGGAGGACTCCACCGGGCTCGAGTCGTTCGGAAGCCCCGGCCGCGGAAAGTGGATCACGATCTACGCCGACTCCAGCCACGCCTTCATCGTCATCGGAGGACGGGCGTTCGACACGGCCGACTACGGCGGCCCCAACATCCCGTCGGGCGACGGTCCGAGATGGCGATCGAACCCGACCGGCAACCTGCAGGACGGCGGTAACTACGTTGTGCGTCACCCGGCCGGGCTGTAATCGGCAGGCCTGGCTCAGCGGCCGGCGGCTACCGGCCGACGGTTACCGACGACGGGCACCGTCTTGACATACGTCGGGCCACCCTCGGTGGCCTGACCGATGGCCGTTGGACTCTCGGTCAGCGTGAGCGACCAGATCCCAACGTTCAGTCTGGCCCGCCGGTTGGCCTGCTTCACGAGCTGGCTCCGCGTGCGCAGCGGAATGGTCAGGCGGCGGCGCGCCCCGGGATTGTGTCGGCGGTCTGGCCCGGCGCGGTCCGGTCGATGCGACCGTTGCAGGAGTCGATGAAGGCAGGCATCGGGGAGTACTTGCCCCCTTCCATGCACGCTGCATCACAGAAGTAATCGACCGTGTCCGGCAGTTGCCACAGCGACCCGTCGCCGTCGACCGCGAACGCGCAAAGTCGCTGCTGCGGCGTCTGGGTCAGGGCCATGCCCACGCCACATCGAGTCACGGGCGCCTCGGGTGTCACAGTCTGCGCCGTCTGACCTGTCGTCCAGTTCCGAACCACAATCTGCTGCCCCGCCAGGTAGGCGACATAGTCCCCAATGCTCCTGCGCGTCCATCAGCCCTCAGCATGATGATGACGCCTTCGGGGTCCGGACCGCATCCGGGCTGAGAACGAGACCGCCTTCGGCAGCTCGCTGAGGGTGTCGGCAGACCACTCCTAGGGTGGGTAGTCGCAACCGCCGCCCGCGCGCATAGTCCTCTCGTCCCCGTATCTCACTCCAAGAGGAGTTGCTATGTCTCGCAAAGTCACTCATACGGCATCATCGCTTGCCAGGCGCTTGCACCGGCGCACCCCGTCCGCCGCGATGCTGGTCGCGGGCGTCGCGCTGAGTGTCGCGCTTGCAGGTACCGCGAGCGCCGCACTCGACCTTTCGAAGGGTGACGCCCTCATTGCCAAGCACTCACTGTCGGGCAATCGGTTGAGAAACCACTCGGTCACAGGCGCGCAGATCAGAGTCAATACCCTTGGGAAGGTTCCGAGCGCGCTGAACGCCGACCACGCACGAGTCGCCGTCAGTGCCGACGCCGCCCAGCACGCGCTCAGCGCGGACACCGCGGGCCATGCGACGGCCGCGGACAACGCCACCCACGCGAACACTGCCGACACGGCGAACGGACTGCCCGCGCTTCATTGGGTGAACCTGACACTGACCAACAACTGGGTTGACGCGAACACCTCGCCGGACGCGCGGCCGCCGGCCGTGGCGCTGGACGCCCAGGGAATTGTTCACTTCCGTGGTCAGATCATGTGCAGCGTCGCGACCTGCAGCAGTACGTTCTCCACGGTCCCTTCGAATCTGGATCCCTCCCAAACCGTGCGGGTCACGGCAAATCAGTTCAACAACGCAACCGGCCAGATCAACATCGGCGCAAACGGGTCACTCGACAACTTCGACGATCCCGACCACACCACTGCGCTCTACACGCGCACTGGCCTCGACGGCATAACGTACGCGCTGGGCTAGCAACAAGCGTGACGCCGAACCCGGGCGCCCTCGCGGCGCTCGGGTTCGAGCCGTTTAGTCAGTAGACGGTGGGGCCCCCAGGCGATGCGCCCCGAAACCGCGGCTCAGGAGATGCCACTGCGTACGGCGTGCACGGCTGCTTGGATGCGGTTGTCGAGGTGAAGCTTCGCGAGGATGCTGGCGATGTGGTTGTGCACGGTGTTCGTGCTGAGCGAGAGCTCGTCCGCAATGTCGCTATTGCTTTTACCGCTCGCGAGGCGGGTGAAGATCTCCAGTTCGCGCACTGTCAGGGCGGCGCGGATCGCCTTCGCCGCATCACGACTCGTCGTGGTGACCGGGATGTCCCGCTCGCGAATCCGCTCGAGCAGCTTTCCTGCAACCCGCGAGGAGATAACCGATTCTCCGGCCGCGGTTGCGATGACGGCAGCCGCGATCGTCTCGGGTAGAGCGGTCTTGAGGATGTAGCCACTGGCGCCGGCGACGATCGCTTCCACCACGCAGTTTTGCTCGCTGCGGGTCAGGACCAGCACGCGTGAGGCGGGGGCGAGTAGACCGAGTTGCTCGATCACGACGACGCCCGACATGCCGGGAAGCCCGAGGTCCATCAGCACGACGTCGGGACGCACGTCCACCACCAGCTCGATCGCGTCTTGTGCGTCGGCAGCCTCCCCCACGAGCTCGACCCCACCGACCGATAGCGCTTGAGCCAGCGCGCTGCGGATCAGCTGCTCGTCGTCGGCCAGCACCACCGTGATCGGCCCGCGGCGCTCCACGAGCGGCTTCTGCTGAGGTGGCATCTGGAGGGACTCCGCGTCAACTCCTCCTAGCCGCAACGTACCAGCTCTCTCGCCAGGCTCAGCTCGCCAGGTACGCACAGCGCTGGTGGTTCGTTCGGGCTCCTACCGACCCGTTCGGGCTCCCCGACGGGGGGCCCGAACGGGCTATAGACATCAGGCCAGCTATGAGTAGCCTCGATGTAGGGCCGTCATCGGTCGCTGCTGGTCGGACCCTCGCGAGGACGCGGCGGGCGTGGTTGTTCATGCCGAGCTCACGAGCTGTTTCGTCCAGAAGCGCGAGAACGCCGTTACAAGCGAGACTCGTCCCTATCAGCGGGGGTCTTGGAAGTGAGGCTTACGATGGCAATTCCGGTTGAGATTGAAGGCGCCGGCACTCAGGGGAAAGTTCGCAATCCGCTGGCAGTGATCGGCCTCTCATTTATCACCCTCGGGATCTATGCGATCTTCTGGTACTACTTCGTCAACAAAGAGATGGCTGAGGTGGGCCGAGCCAGGAACACCAACGATCTCGGCGACAGCCCGGGCACGTCCGTCCTGGCGGTCACCCTGGGCGCCTTGGTCATTGTCCCGGCGTTCATTTCGCTCTACAACGCCTGGAAGCGGCTCAACAGCGGAGAGCGGCTCACCGGGCTCACTGGGATAGAGGCCGGCCTCGGCCTTGTGCTCTGGATTTTCATTTGGCCCGTAGCCCAATACCTCTTCCAGTCCAATTGGAACAAGGTGCTCGAGGCCCAAGCGGAGGTGGCCCCGGTTGAGGCCGCGCCGTCCGTCCAGGTGCCGCCGGCTGCCCCGCCGGTCGCAGCGCACTGACAGAGGTTCGTCAGGTTCAGCGCGCCTCACGGCGAGCCAGAGTCGACCGAGTGCGGCGGGGGGTCACCAACTCCCCCGCCGCACCAGCTAGTCGGGAACTACGTCTAGGCCGGCGGAGGGAACGAGCTACCCGTGACCGCGCCGTTGATACACAGCGCCCACACGTTGAACGTCTCATCCGTGGTGGTGCTCGTGTTGTTCACGGCCCCGAACACTTCATTGTTCGTGGTATCCGGGGTGGGCGGGGTGGGCGGGGTGGTGCTGTTTTCGATGCCCCAGTTATTGACCGACTGGTCGAGCCCGCCGCTGTCGATGACGCCGCCGGAGATCGCGTGCATGCCGGTTGGGCAGTCGACCTCCTCGTTGCTTTGAGAGTTCTTGGGGTTGGTCGCGGTTTTCCCGTGGACGATCACCGCGCCGTTAAGCGCGTTTGCGGATGCCGCCGTCGTCGCGTTGGTCGCATTGGTCGCGTTGGTCGCGTTGGTGGCGCGGTGCGCTGGTCGCGTTGGTGGCGCTGGTCGCGCTATCCGCGGCGTTCGCGTGCAGGGCGTTCGGAACGGTGACGCCCGTCAGGTTCAGCTTCAGCGCGGTGACGGCCCCGTTCTTGAGCTTCGCCGACGTGACGGCTCCGTTCTGGAGCTTTCCCGTTCCGACGGCGCCGTTCTTCAGCTTCGCCGGTCCGACGGCTCCGTTCTTGAGCTGCTTGGTGCCCACGGTGCTATTGCTCAACGCCGCGTAGCTGGTACCGCCCAAGGCGACGATCAGAGCGATCGTCGCAACAACGAGTGCTGGGCTCGGGTGTGGAAGTCGAGACCACATGTTCCCCCTCCTCCGTCCTTTAGCGACCCCGGCGAGCGTCACCGCGCCCGAGTCGGCGCGGACTGTCGGCTTGCCCTCGGCACAAATCTATTGGCCGCGGTTCGCCGAAGTCAAGACGCGCCCGCCGAACCGGCTAACCGCTCGCAGGCCGGCATGACGGAGGGTCGGAGCGAGATCAGACTGAGTCAGCAATCCCCGTTAGCCAGGCCCGGTCCGCGGGAGTCATGTCGCGGCTTTCTGCCCAGGCTCGAATATCTCGCTTAGGCGCTAGGGCTCGAGGGGGTATCAGGGGGCCGAGCGCTGGACCGGGCCCGTCCAGAACTCGATTCCCCACCGCGCTGAGATCTCGCGCAGCCGGTCGGGGCCCGGAGGCTCGGCGGCGGGAGGGGTCGTCGGGTCAGCTACAGGGACACCGGCCTCGGCGAAGTAGCCGGTCATCGCGCCCGGAAGACCGATCACCTGAAAGCGGGTCGGAGCGTCCGACAGATTCAGCGTGGCGTGTACAACCCATGGGGCCACCCACACGCTGTCGCCGGCGGTAAGCGTTGTCGTGGCGCGGACGGTCCCGTCGCGCTCCTCGCACAGGGTGAGCTCGCCGTCGCGGACCACAAACCATTCAGCGAACGCGTGGCTGTGAGCCGGCGGGCCACCGCCCGGCAGGGCGAGCACCTCGATCGCGTCGATGCTGCCGCCGGTCACGCTGCGATCGAGTTCGATCGTGACGTGGTTACCACCGGCCACGGCGTAGACGGTTCGCTGTGCAACCGAGATCGGCGTCAGCGGTGCAGTGCTCACGGCTCGTCGTCCTCTCGTGGGTCGAGTCGGGGCGTTCTATATGCGTCGCCCCCCGCTGGCACGGAGGGCGACTCTCTTCAAGAGGTGGAGACGGCGGGATGGACTCGGGTTGCGATGGGACGCGTGCCGGGGGTCGTCTTTGTTGTTGTGAGGGTGTATTTGGTTCTGGCTTGGACGGTTCCGTCGGTGGTGGTGAGCCAGATCGGTCCGGTGCTGGCGCCGGTGGGGACGGTCGCTTTGACTTCGCTGGGGCCGATGTAGGTGGTGGTCGCGTTGGTGCCGTTGAACTTCACGCTGGAAGTAGGCGTGAACCCGATGCCCTTGATGTCGACGATCGTCCCTGCCGGTCCGCTGGCGGGCGTGAAGCCGGTGATCGACAGCGTCGGGGTGAAGCTATCGGTGCTGGTGGCGCTGCCGGCGGCGGTGATCACCGAGATGGGTGCCGCGATCGCGCCATCGGGCACCCTGACCGCCAGCTGCGTGGGCGAGTAGATGGTGAAGTTGGACGCCGCCAGGCTCCCGAACTTGATGCTGCTCGCGCCGCTCAGATACGTGCCCGTGATCATCACCTTGGTGCCCGTGATCGTAGAGGCCGGCGTGAACGAGCTGATCGTCGGCGCGACCGACGGCGTGACCGTGTAGGTGCCCCCGGCGCGCGCCGTCCCGAGCGCATCGCTCAGCGCGATCGGCCCGCTGGTCGCGGTCGCGGGGACCGTCGCTTTGACCTCGCCCGGGTTGATGTAGGTGACGCCGCTGGACGCGGTGCCGTTGAACTTGACGGTCGATCCGGGCGCGAACCCGATCCCCCGGATGTCGAGCACCGTTCCCGCCGGCCCGCTGTGCGGCGAGAAGCTCGTGATCGACAGCGTCGGCGTGAACAACTGGGGGCTGTTCGCCGCCCCCGTGGGGGTCGTGACCGAGATCTTCGCCGCGATTGCCCCGTCCGGGACCGTCGCGCGTACCTCCGTCGTCGAGACGATCGTGAATGAGGCCGGCAGACTCCCGAACTTCACGCCGGTCGTGTCGCCCAGGTTCGTGCCGATGATCGTCACCTGACCGCCGGTGACCCCCGACGCGGGCGCGACCAAGCCGATCGACGGCGGCGGCCCCAGCTCAGTAATCGTGACGTCAGTCTGTGTCAGGTCGTACGAGTAGTTATTGTTCTTTGGGTCGATCAGGAAATAGAGAGTCGCACCCTTAGTGACTGTCACGGTAAGGTTGGCCGGGAATCTCTGCGCACCGCAGTTGGCGATTGACCCGGAGGCGAGGTCATTGCTGCCCTGGTCGATGAACCACGCTATGCCATTGCCGCCCCCGCAGTCCGCGTCGGACACCCCGCCGCTCACGGACACGGTACCCGTGATCGGACTGTGCCACGCTACAAGCGAATCGTTCGCCGGACCGGGGTGCAGAAACGCCTCATGCGGAGGAAAGATCTCATAGGGACCACACGTGCCGTGAATCGTGTTGTTTGTGGTATTGACTGAGGCGATGCCAACTGGGGTCGCAACCCCGTTGTGCCACCCGACAATGCCCGGGATACTGCATGGATCGTTGACGTCCAACACCATGTCGTAATAGCTTGCAGGGTCCCGGGTCGTGCTGGGCGCGACCATCAGTTCCCACACACCAGCATGTCCATAAGCGTCTGGAAACGGGTTCAGTGGGGTGCCGGAGAGAGCGTTCGCCTGCATGTCGGCGGCAAGAGTCCAAGTGTCCGCTGCACTCGCTACGGCTGGCCGTGCGGCGAAGCCCATGACGACCACCAACCCCACGGCCAGCAAGACCGCCCACCTCAACCCCTTAGAGCAGAAGCGCTCAACCACCACCGAGCCAGACATAAGGACCACCTTTCGCAGGGCACCTCACCACCATCCTCCCGCAGAGCCGGCGCCCCGCCATCCGCACAAACCACACCACGCGTCGGCAGAAACCCCGATCAGCAACATACGTGGGCGCCCGCAGCGCAAACAGGCCGGGCGAGCGCAACCGATCCTCGCCGAAGCGCCGCTCAGATCGAGCAGGAGGAGCGGAAGGTCGACAAGTTTGTCCGGGTACTCGAGCCGGATCAGCGAGGTCCGGTCGACAACACCGAGGTCAAGAGCGACGACGCATCCGGTGCACCCCAGATGCACCCCCTAACGGGCAATTCT
>CAWBHJ010000017.1:0-119349 GCA_963788565.1 uncultured Solirubrobacterales bacterium
GAGGTGACTTGGCGGGAAGGCGTACCTCTTAGCACCGAGGCGGGTCACAGGCGTCAGAATGTGCTGGTGGGACGGCGCGTATCGAGTCCGGCCTTCGTTGGCAGGAGTGAGCAGCTCGCCGCGCTGACGGCGGCATTGGACCGCACGAACGACGGGCGGGCCGGGACGGTTTTCGTCGGCGGGGAGTCCGGCGTCGGGAAGACGCGCCTTGTCGTCGAGTTCGAGCGGCTCGTCCGCCCGCGCGGGGCCCGCTTCTTAGTCGGAGGTTGTGTCGACATGGGCGGCTCAGAGCTGCCGTACGCCCCCTTGCTGGGGGCGCTCCGGACGCTCGTGCGGGAGACGGAGCCGCGACTCCTGGAGAACCTGGTCGGCGCGGGGGGCGGGGAGCTTGGGCGGTTGTTGCCCGAGCTGCAGACTGGCGGCGTTCGCAGCGAGGCGGTGGATCCATTGGCACAGTCGCGGCTGTTTGAGGCGCTGTTGGACCTGTTCGCACGGATCGGGCTCGAGGCGCCGGTTGTGCTGGTGATCGAGGACCTGCACTGGGCCGATCCGTCTACGCGCGGGTTTCTGGCCTTTCTGGTGCGCAACATCGGGCGGGAGCGGCTGTTGCTGGTCGCTACCTACCGCACCGACGAGCTTCACCGCCGCCATCCGCTTCGGCGGTTCCTGGGTGAGGTCGAGCGGCTGCCGGCGGTTGAACGGCTGCAGCTGGCGCCGTTCAGTCGACGTGAGCTCGCCGAGCAGCTCGCGGCGATTCTCGAGATGCAGCCCGATCCCGGGCTGGTGGAGGAGCTGTTCGCCCGCTCCCAGGGGAACCCGTTCTTTGCCGAGGAGCTGCTGGCAGCATCCGGCGAGAGTGCCGGGCAGCGGCTCCCAGAGAGTCTGCGGGACGCTCTGATGTTGCGTGTCGAACGGCTGTCGCCTGAGGCGCATCAGGTGGTCCGCTCGGCCGCAGTCGTGGGCTCGATCCTTGGCCATCGACTGCTGGTGGCGACATTGGGTCTCGCCAATGATCAGCTGGCCGGGGCGCTGCGGGAGGCGATCGAGAACAACGTGCTGGTGCAGGACCCGGCGAGCGAGAGCTATGCGTTTCGGCATGAGCTTCTGCGCGAGGCCCTATACGAAGAGCTCCTGCCGGGCGAGCGGGTGGCTCTGCATGCGGCGCTGGCGCGGGCGCTGGAGGGTGATCCAGGACTTGCGGTTGGTGCGCACGGCGCGGCGGCACAGCGAGCTGTGCACTGGTCTGCGGCGCATGAAGTCACGCGGGCGCTCCCGGCATCGGTACAGGCCGGTGTGGAGGCCGAGCAGGTGTGGTCGTTCGAGGAGGCCAACGCTCATTTCGAGCACGCCGTCGAGCTGTGGGCCGGCGTGGCGCCAGAGCAGCGACCTGAGGAGCTGTCGCTCGTCGGGTTGCTTGGTCGTGCGGCTGAGGCGGCGTACCTCTCTGGTCAGACCCACCGGGCGTTGACGCTGACGCGCAGCGCCCTCGATGCGATAGACGCCGAGCGGGAGCCCGCTGTGGCGGGACTGGCGCACGAGCGGTTGGGACGGTATCTGTTGGCCGACTTCATCCTGCCTGAGGCGCTCGCGGAGTACCGCGCGGCGGCGGCGCTCCTGCCCGACCGGTCGAGCGCCGCTCGCGCAAGCATCCTCGCCGGGGAGGCGCACATCCTGATGCTGCAGGGCGAGGCGCTGCAGGCGCGCGCTCCCTGCGAGGAGGCCGTCCGGATCGCCCGCGAGGTCGGGGCGGCCGAGGTCGAGTGCGACGCGCTGAATACGCTCGGCGCGTTGCTCACGATGCTCGGGGCGGGTGAGGAAGCAAGCGAGCCTCTACGCGCCGGCATGCAGCTCGCCGAGGAGCTCGGGGCGCTCGAGGAGCTGCGGCGGGCATACATAAATCTCACCCAGATGCTCGACGAGGCCGGCCGCCTGGACGAAGCCGCCGAGCTCGGGCGCGAGGGCTGGGAGCGGTTGCGGCCGCAGATCGGAACCGCCGCCGTTTACGTCGCAGCCGAGGCCGGTCTGCGGTTCGGGCGGCTCGGCCGATTGGAAGAGGCTATGGGCGTGTTGGAGGAGGCCGCGGAAACGGCTCGACCGGGCACGCTCGCCGGGATGGTGCACGCGGCGCTCGCGGAGATCACGGCTCAGCGTGGCGAGCTCGACCGCGCGCGCACTCACCTCGCATCGGCCAGCCGCCTTCTCGGAGACGATTTCGTCTACTGGACCCTGTCCCGGGGAGCAGCAGCGGCGGAGGTCGCTCTCGCCGGCGGGCACCCGGACGAGCTACGTGAGATCTTGGATCCGGATCTGGAGCTCCCGCATGTGTACCCGGCCTACCTGATGCCGCTTCACGTGCTGGCGCTCCGAGCCGAGGCCACGCTGGCCGAGCAGGCGCGCGCCGCCCACGACGTTGCCGCCGAGGACGAGGCGACCCGGAGAGCGCGGGCGCTGCTCAGCCGCGGGCGAGAGCTCATGACGCCTGGAACATGGCCGCTCGGCTCGGCGCCCAAAGAGACGCTTCTGGAGCTGGAGCTGTGCGAGCTCGAGGCGCTACGCGCCGCAGGGGAGGATCGTGCCGAGGCATGGAGCGCACTCGCTGCGGAATGGGAGCGTCTCGGACGGCCTTTACGCGGTGCCTATGCACGGCTGCGAGAAGCGCAAACAGCACTCGGCGACGATCCGCCACGGGATCGCGCCAAGGATGCCGTGAGGTCGGCGCAGGCCACCGCCAGGAAGCTGGGCGCGCAGCCGCTCCAGGACGAGATCGGGTTGGTCGCTCGCCGCTTACGGGTGCGCCCGGTCGACGAGGACGGCGCCGTCACGAACGAATTCGCGGGCCTTACCCCGCGGGAGATCGACGTGCTGCGTCTCATCGCCGTGGGCCGGACCAATCCCGAGATCGGCAACGCGCTCTACATGAGTCCAAAAACCGCCAGCGTCCACGTCTCGCGAATCCTCTCGAAGCTGGGCGTCAAGACCCGCACCGAAGCCGCCGGGGTGGCCCACCGGCTCGGACTCCTCGATACTTCTCACCACGAGACTGCAACGTAGCCTTGGCGTCGCCTGACCGCTCCGTCGAGCCCCCAGCGGAGTTGCCGCGCGATTCCGCGAAGCGGGCCGGCCGGCCCGAGGCGAATGCGATCGCCGGGGGGACGCGCTTGCCGCGACCAGCGAGTCCGCGGCAGCGACCTCCTGCCAGTCGGGCGCGACCAGTGTGACCCGCGACTCAGCGTGGGGTGCGTGCGGTGAGATCGGCGGTGCGAGTCTTGCCGCCAGCAGGCGTGTAGGCCAGCGACAGCTTTAGCTTGGCCGCGCGGTGCGACTTCAGCGCACGGCGAGTCGCGGCGCTCGGCACGAGCTTGATCGTCAGCTTCTCGCCCGTCTTGATCGTCTTCCGGACCTCGGCGACGAGCTTGCCCCGCCAGATCTCACGGAGCCGGACGGCGCCCTCGCCGGGGAGCTTCACGGTCTCGGTGATCGTGCCGTTGCGCTCGAGCTTCGGCCTGGTGTGAGTGAATGTGTTGGAAGGCGTCGGGGTCGGGTCGGGGCCAGGCGTCGTCGCCGGGCCCGGCGGCGTCGGCGGTGCGAGCGAGGTGAGCACCGCGTTCGAAACCGCGCTCGTCCCACCTTCGTTCGATACAAGGGTCACCGGGACCGTGGCCTGCCCGAACGGGTATCCCTGGGAAACCATGGTGACCGTGATCGCGCACGTCGCGCCCGGCGCGATCGAGCCGCCGCCATAGTTCACCCCCGGGCTGGCGAGCGTGGCAGGGTCGATCCCCTCGGTGACGACGACGTTTCCTCCGCAATCATTTCTCGTCACCGCCTCGGGGACAACGCCTACGGTGGTGATGGGCATGATTACGAAGAACCGTAGGCCGGTCAGCCTGGTGGAGGCGTTCGGGTTGGCGATCTGCACCGTCCAGGTCGTCGTACCGTTCTCGGTAACCGTGCTCGGCGTGAACGCGCTCGTCACCAACGCCGGGGCGGCGATCCCCGGCACCGTGAGCACGGCGGTCGTCCCATAGCCGTAGCTCTCCGAGCCGGAGCTCGTGACGGTATTCGCGACTACGCCGGCTTCGACGGTCAGCTGCCCAGCGCTCTCGGCGGTCACGGGCACGGAGAAGCTGCAGCTGCCGCCGCTGGCAAGGCTCGCCCCGGAGAGCGTTACCTCGTCGGCGCCGCCGGGCGGAGGAGACGGCACGTCCGGCGCCGGGGTCGTCGTGAGCGTGCCGCCGCACTGCGAGCTCGACGACGCGGCGACGGTCAGCCCTGTCTGCAACCAAGCCGAGACATCGATGTCAAACGTCCGGTCGCCGCCGCTGAGCGTGATCGTCAGCTCGGTCGTGTCCCCGATCGACACCGTGCTCGGACTGAACGACGCCGAAATCGACGGCCAGCCCGGCGGCGGCGCGGCACTCGCCGCCGAGGTCAGCGCGCACGCCACCGTGAGCGACACCAACACTCCGAGGAGCACACGTTTCATCTAACCCCGCTCCAAACTCTAACGGCTCGGCCCTCTCCAGTAACGACCGCGCGCCCCGGAAGTTTCGGCTCTGCGCCGACCGCCGCGGGCCCGGTGAGGTCTGGGCGCTCGCCCGCGGCGTTCTACTCGCGATCGCGAGCCACGGAGCTTTCACGGTCGGGCGGAGCCGCCTAGGTAGGGTTGTCGCGTGTCCGCGTTGAGCGAGATTGACCGAATGGGCGTCCCGCCCCCGACCCCGGTCGCGACCGCGATCGAGGGCGTGTGCCTGCTGAGGCTGTCCTCAGCCCGCGACGCGCGCGGGGCTGTCACGGAGTCGTGCCGGTTCGAATGGCTCGCGCCCGTCGAGCTGCCGCAGTGGAACCTCGTCACGAGCCGGGCGAGCGTCATGCGCGGCATGCACTGGCACAACCTGCATCACGACTTCATCTCGCCCGCTCACGGCGTGCTGCTCATGGGCCTCGCCGACCTGCGGCGCGGCTCGCCGACAGAGGGCGCGTGTGAGTTGCTCGAACTCGACGCCTCTCGGCCCGCCGGGGCGCTCGTGCCGCCCGGCGTCGCCCACGGCCTCTTCAGCGCCGCCCCGACCGTCACCGTGTACGCCGTCAGCCGCTACTGGGACCCGGAGGACGAGCGCGGCGTGGCCTTCGACGATCCCGCCCTCGGGGTGCCCTGGCCGGTCTCGCGCGCCGAGGTCATGTTGTCCGAGCGCGACCGGGGCCTTCCGCCGCTGTCGGCTGCCGGGCCGCTACCCGATTGGCGCGACGCGGCGGCGTAGCGCTGCTCCTGACCGTCCACCCAGCCCACTTCCGCCAGGTGCACGATCACGTCCTCCAGGAACGCCCGTCGACGCCGTTCGTCGGAGAGCGTGGCACTCCAGCGCTCGAGCTCGGCGACTCGCTCGCGTGGCGTCATGTCCTCGCGCGCGCTGCTCGGCAGGTGCAGCGCGGTCGGGACCAAGAGGGACGCCATCACCGCCTTCGGCCTCGCGCCGAACTGGCCCCACACGTCGCGGTATTGCAGCTCGCCGACCAGCCAGCCGCGCGGGAGCTGAAGGAATCCCTTGCGGTGGTGAGCGATCGTCGACATCGGCATCAAGCGGCTCCCCTCGGCGAGACGCTCGCGCGCCCAGCTCGTCCCCAGGTCAAACGGCTTGGCCTGGAGTGTCCCGTCCCGGTGCACTCCGACGATCAGGGACGCCACCAGATGCGCGTCGTCAAGCATCGCCGCGAGCCGCTCGACATGGTCGGGGAACCACAGGTCGTCGTCCGCCAACCAGAACACCAACTTGGAGCCCGCGTCGACGACCGCCTGTTGCCGGTGCGCGAAGCCGTGGCCGGGTCCCTTCGGCAGGTCGGCGAAGCGCACCCGCGGGTCGGCCGCGACGAGCGAGTGCGCGGCCGCACGCGTGGGCTCATCGACGCCGTCTCCGAGAATCACGATCTCGAGGTCAGACTCGGTCTGACGCAACGCGCTGCCGACGGCTAGAGGGAGCGTCTCCGCGTGGCGGTGGGTCGGGATGATCACCGTGGCGCGTGACATCCCGGCGCCTCCGTCGCCAGCAGCTTCAGCCGCTCGATGGTGACGACCTCGGCCGCGCCGTCAGCGGCACTGCTGCGGGGTGGCGGTCCGCCGTCGAGATGTGCCACGAAGGCGCGGAGTTCCCGCAGCAGCGGAAGCTCGGTCGATATCCGGCGACGCTCGTCCGTCCGCGTGACGTCGCCCTGCAGGTCGCCGCGTGTGATCAGCACGTGGTCGCTATACGGATCTGCGAGCGTCGCGACGCCGTCCCGGCAGACGAGCCGCACCTCACGGCGCCGCTGGGCGCTTGCGATCGACACCTCGATCGCGGCGCTCGGCTCCCGGTCGCCGAGCAAGCCGACGAGCCCCGTGATCATGCCGTCGCTGCGCTCGATCATCGCGGCGCGCGGCGCTGGGACTGCGCCGAGGACCTCGTGCACGATCGATATGTCGTGCGGGGCGAGCATCCAGACCCCGTCGACGTCTCCGTGCGGGTTGCCCCAGCCGATCCTGGTCGTGTGCAGCGAGTAGACCGGACCCAGCTCGCCGGTCCGCGCGATCGCGGCAAGCTCCTCAACGCCCGGGTGGTAGCGCCACTTGTGCATCACGAACAGCCGGTCCGGCGCCCGCGCGGCCAGCGCGAGCGCAGCCTCGGCGTCATCGGTCAACGGCTTCTCGACGAAGACCGGGACCCCTAGATCCAGGACCTGGGCGAGAACGTCCGCGTGCGTCGTGGTCGGCGTCACGACGACGACGCCCTCGACCGGCGGCAGTTCCTCGACGGACCCCACGACGGCGGAGGCGCCCGCCAGCGCGTTGCGGCGACCCGTTGGGCTGCGCACGACGACGGTTACTTCGCAGCCGAGTCCGACAAGGTCGCGAAGCACGTGCCGACCCCATCGTCCGCAGCCCACCAGTGCGACGCGGTTGCTCACGTGAGGGACACTAACCCGCGGGGAAGGCGGGCTTCGGGGCCTGGGCGGTCGCCCACGCCCCGCACTCCGCCCGGGCACTTTCGTTGCACTCGCCGGGCGGGCGCCGATGCCCGCAACGAAAACGCCCGCTGCGGGCACTTTCGTTGCACTCCTCGAGCAGCGCACCGACCCGCGCAACAAAAACGCCCGAACACGCCCTCGCCGCGGAGATAGGCTGAGCCAAGACCGCAGCCAGGGCCCAGAGCGCGAACGAGGAGATAGTCGTGACCGACCACACGCCATACATCGACTACGAGCACCTCCCGGCGCCGAGCGAGGGGTTCCTCGTCACCGTGTTCATCACCGTCCGTAACGTCGCTCGATCGCGCGCCTTCTACTCCGAGGTTCTCGGCGGCGAAGTCGTGCTGGAAGAGAACCCGTGCATGGTGAAGCTCTCCAACTCGTGGGTGATCATGAACCCGGGCGGTGGGCCCACGCCGGACAAGCCGGACATCTCGGTCGTCGACTACACGTTTGACAACACGATCTCGACCTTCATGAACCTGCGCGTTGCCGACGTCCAGGCGTGCTACGAGCAGTGGAAATCAAATGGGGCCGAGTTCGTGACGCCGCCGATCGATCGCGGCGCCGAGATTCGCTGCTACATGCGCGACCCGGACGGCTACCTGATCGAGGTCGGACAGTCCACCGGACTGCTCAAGGGCCACCTGGCCAAGAAGCGGCCCGAGGATCTGCCCGGGTAGCGATCGCGGGTTCGGGCGATCAGCGCTTGGTCAGCAACGTCGTCTGCGAGCCCGAGATCCGTTCGAGCGAGTCGCCCATGATGTGCGCCTGGAAGCGCACCGTGCCGGCCGTGGGGTAGATCTTCCAGATCGCGTCCTGATCGGCGAACCCCAGCTGGAACCGACCGATGTAGCGCATCGACACGTCGCCCCGCGCGGCGATCGTCTTCGCGAGTTGTTCGGGGACAGCCGGGTTCAGCTGCGAGAACTCGATCCCGGTTCGCTGGCCGTCGAACTGGGTCTGGGGGCCCATCGTCAGCACCCCGGACGGATGAGCCGTCACGAGTTGGGCCTCACCGCCCGAGCCGATCACGGCCTCGAGCTCGCCCGGGTAGAGCGCCATCGAGAGGATCAGCTTGTTGCCGGGGAACCGCGACCACAGCTCGTGGACCACCGGCCCCAGGTTGCGGGCGTAGTACAACGAGCCGGGGCTCGTGGCGGACAGCGACACGGTCGCCTGCGGGAGCGGGGCGGTGGTGATGTCGATGGGGCCTGGCTCGTCGAACTCGAAGTGGTAGCCCGCCACCTGGTACGAGCGAGCCTCGATCGTCGCGGCTGTGGTGTACGACGATCCGCTGGGGAACGAGACCAGGCAGCTGAGCTTGACGACTCCGTCGCCGTAGGACACGTCCTGCACCCGCGGCGTGCACGCGACCGACCTCACCGGACGCTGGTCGTCCTTGACGATGCTCTGCTTGATCGAGTTCTGAAGGTCGACGTACGCGGGCGTGTTGCCGGAGCAACCAGCGAGCGGCAGCATCGCAAGCACGCTGCCCAGAGCGAGGAAGGGCTTATGCATGACCCAACGCCATGAGCCCAAGATATTTGCCCGATCCGCGGCCGTCAGTGTCCGATCGGTCTCGACGAGGTCTCAGGCAGAGGCCTAACCGAGGTCGTTGCCCCAGTCCGGCCGGAACTGGATGCTGATCCGCGCGCCGAGGCAGCGCGCGGTCTTCGGGATCGCGTGCTGCCAGGTTCGCTGGCAGCTTCCGCCCATGACGAGCAGATCGCCGTGCCCTAGCTGGAGCCGCAGCCCAGGGCCGCCGGACTTCGGCCGCAGCGCGAACGGCCGCGTGGCGCCGAGCGAGATGATCGCCACCATCGTGTCCTTCGGGCTCTCGCGGGCGACGCGATCCCCGTGCCAGGCGACGCTGTCGCTGCCGTCGCGGTAGAGACAGAGCCCAGCACTGACAAATTGCTCGCCCAGCTCGTCGGCGTAGTGGGCGTTGAGCGCGGACCGGGCCTCGTCGAGCACCGGATGAGGCAGCGCCTCGCTCTCCGCATACCGGCCAAGGAGACGCGGGACTCGCACGGTGCTGTCGTACATCCGCATCTGCTCCTCGTGCCACGGCACGGTTCCGGCCAGCGCATCGAACAGTGCGTCGGCCGCGGTCACGAACCCGAGTCGAAGGTCGATCCAGGCACCGTCGGAAAGCCACCGGCGTTCCACCGCCCCGCCCAGGTCCGCGATGCCGAGCTCGCCCGATGAGCCGAACAGCGACGGTTGGACGACGAGCGACATCGCATCAAGTCTAGTCCCAGCTTGGGAACACACGTTCGCAACGACGCGCCCCGGCAGCGGCGATCACGGCGGTCAATCCGCCGGCGATGAACTACCGGCGCTCGGACCAGTACCGCTCGGCTTCAGCCTCCATCTTCGCCAGGCGCGTGTAGTAGTCGGGGAACTCGTTCAGATGGGCCCGAGCGATCTTCCCCGTCGTGATCTCGTCGTCGTCGGTGACGTTGGTGGCCGGATCGTGACGTCCATGCTCGAGCTCGACCCCGAGCCCCATCCGGAACTGCTCGACGTCGAACGGTGAGGCGTTCCAGTCGATCCCGATCTGCTCGCCGATCCGGCGCGCGTCCTCCGCTGAGAACTCGTCGTGGTGCTCCACAGGAGGAGTGTTGCGCACAGTTCAGCTGACAGCGTTGAGGCTGCGGCTGAAGGTCCATCGCCGCCCGTCGGTCGACACGTAGACCCACAGGTTCGCGCCGCCACCGTTCGGTGCGCTTGTCGGTCCCTCGACGATCGCGGTCAGCCTTGCTCGTCCGTGGCTGCCACCGAATACGGCCAGCACGTTCCCGGGCATGAACGCCTGCCACCAGTGCTTCCCGGCGTCCGGGGTGGTGTCGACGACGCTGTTGCATGCCCCGCACCAGGCGAAGTAGGTCCTCGGACCGGCGACGCCAGCCTGGTCTACGGCCAGCGGGCCCTGAGCGGCGGGCACGTGCAGGACCGGGCCGTCGGTCCGCCAGGTTCGTCCTCCGTCGGATGTGGCCACCGGATACGTGCCTCCGCCCCGCGGCGGGATGTCGGTGAGGGCGAAGCCGATCAGTCGGTTGGCGAACACCCGCACGCCGGGGAAGCTCGACCTCACGCGCGTGCCGGGACGAAGTCCACCCGGAGCACTCGCGTGCAGGACTCTGGCGATGACCGTCTTCGGCGCTCGTACGCCGCTTGCCCACGCCCCCGCCCCCGCGCCGATCGCAAGCGAACACGACAGCACAACGGCCGCAACAGCACTCATCGTCGCGAGACGACTAATCCTCATTCCGCGAAGATTCTCGCACCGCGCACCGGCACGCACATCTACACCCGCTGAGTGTCCCGGCGATACGCCCACCGGGCGAGGAGCACCAGCACGACGGTCCAGATGAGCACGACTGCCCAGCCTTTGGCACTCCAGGCGTGGCCTTGGATGCCGATGTGGCTGGCCTGGACGATCCAGTAGCCGGGCAGGTACTGGCCGACGTCGTAGAGGAAGCCGTGGGTGAGCGGGAACCAGGTGCCGGCGAGGAACGCGAGGATGCCGAGCAGTCCGCCGGTGAGGGGGCCGACCGACTCGACGTTCACGAGGTGGCCCAGCAGAATGCCGAGCGCGGCGAACGGGAGCAGGCCGATCAGGATCAGGCCGGTCATCTCGAGCCACTCGCGCGCGGCCAGGCTCACTCCCAGGCTGGCGCCGGCGACGTAGAGCAGGAGCAGGCTCGTGATCGCCATCGCATAGGACGCGACCACCTTGGCCCGGAAGTAGTTACGCGGGGTGAGCGGCGTGATCCGAAGCTGCCGGGTCCAGCCGGCCTGCCGTTCGGAGGCGATCCGGGCGCCGCTCGAGATCATCGAGGCCATCGTCCCGAATGCCGCCAGGCCGGCCATGTAGTAGAGCGGGGCGGAGATCCCGGTGCCGGCAAGGCTCTGAGTGTTCTTCTGCGGTGCCGCGATCAGGTAGTAGAGGACCAGCGGGAACCCGAACGAGAAGATGAAGAAGCGGCGGTTGCGAAACGCGCGGAGCAGTTCGAAGCGCATGTACAACCTCGCGCTCATCGCACCGTCTCCACCCGTCCAGGCGACCCCGCCTGCTGATCGACGTGATCTTCTGTGAGCTCGAGGAAGGCCTCCTCGAGCCCGGCGCCGGTTATCTCGATGTCACGCGCGCTCGGGTAGCCGCCGAGCAGCGCCCGGACCGCGGCGTCGGAGTCGGCACAACGCAGGATCACCGCCTCGCCGTGACGCTCGGCGCTCGACACCCCCGGGAGCGCCTCGAGCGCGTCCAGCGCGGCCTCGGGCAGCGTGGCCCGGATCGTGCGCGTCCCCACCCGACCTTTGATCTCGGTGGTCGGGCCGTCGGCCACGATCCGGCCCTGAGCCATCAGTACCGCGCGGTCAGCGTTGGCGTCGGCCTCCTCGAGATAGTGGGTGGCGAACAGGATCGTCCGCCCGCGCGCGGCGTACGCACGCATCGCCGCCCAGAAGTCGCGTCGGCCCTGGGCGTCCATCGCCACCGTCGGCTCGTCGAGCACCAGCAGCTCCGGGTCCGGGACCAGCGCGATCGCGAAGCGAACACGCTGCGTCTGACCCCCGGAGAGCTTCTGCGTGCGCTGGTCGGCGACCTCGGTCAGCCCGGCCAGCGAGAGCACCTCGTCCGCATCCATGGGTTCCCGGTAAAGCGATGCCACGAGTGAGATCAGCTCGCCGACCGACAGATCGCGGATCAGCTCGCCGGTCTGGAGCATCGCTCCCACCGTCCCGGCGTCGACGGCCTCGCGGGGCGTACGGCCGAAGACGCGCACCTCACCCGCATCGGGCCGGGTCAGGCCCAGCATCATGTCGATCGTCGTCGACTTCCCAGCCCCGTTGGGACCGAGCAGCGCCACCGTCTCGCCGCGGGCGATCGACACGTCGATTCCCCGTACTGCGTGCACTGGCCCGCCCGAGCCACCGCGGTACGTCTTCGTCAGCCCCTGCAGCTCGATGGAGGAATCCACCGAACCGAAGGTTACCTTCGCCCATCTGGTCGTCTTAGACTCGTCGAGAGGAGAGATGGCGCTGGACAAACCGCGACGCGCGAAGGTCCCTGAGATCCGGCGTCCACCGGGGGCCGAGGACGAGACGGGACCGATCCCGGGCGTGGGCCTGTGCCTATCGGGTGGCGGCTTCCGGGCGATGCTGTTTCACGCCGGAAGCCTCCGGCGTCTAAACGATGCTGGGTACCTGAAGAAGCTCGACCGGATCTCGAGCGTCTCCGGCGGGTCGATTGCCGCCGGCCTGCTGGCATTGCAGTGGGGCAAGCTCCAGTTCGACCCGGCGGGACGGGCGACAAACTTCGACGATGAAGTGGTCGACCGCCTGCGCTCGTTCGCGCGCAGGACGATTGATGTGCCGGCCGTCCTGACGGGCATCCTGATACCGGGGATGACGATCAACCAGCGGCTGGCCCGCAGCTATCGCCGGCTCTTCTCAAAGCACACGCTGGCTGAGCTGCCCGAGCGCCCTGAGTTCGTGTTCGATGCGACCAACCTCCAGTCGGGCGACCTTTGGCGGTTTTCTCACCGCATCGAGGGCGACTGGCGGGTCGGGAGCCAACCGGCACCGACAACCGACCTCGCACGGGTCGTCGCGGCGTCATCCGCCTTTCCCCCGATCCTCTCCCCCGCTCGCCTCTCGTTCCCCGACGGCGCACTGACCGGCGGAGGAGATGCCGAAGTCACCGCGGCCCCATACACGACCCGCGTCGTGCTGTCCGACGGCGGGGTCTACGACAACCTCGGCCTCCAGGCAGTGTGGACACGCTACGAGAAGGTCCTGATCAGCGACGCCGGCGGCCACATCGGAAACTCCGCGCATCCCCGAGCTTTCTGGCCGCTCCAGATCCTGAGGGTCCTGAAGGTGATCGACAACCAGGTCCGCGATCTCCGCAAGAACCAGGCGGTCCAGGCGTTCATCGACGGGCGGCGCACGGGAACCTACTGGGGCATCCGAAGCCACGTGCGGGACTTTCCCCTCGCTGAGCCAATCGCGGATCCGTCCGACGCGACCGTCGAGGAGCTTGCGGGTGTTCCGACTCGGCTCGCGGCGATCGACGACACGCTCCAGGAGCGGCTCATCGACTGGGGCTACGCGATCTGCGACACCGCGCTCAGGTCCCACGTGGACACCGACCTTCCCCCCGGAGCGCTTCCGTACGCGAGTACCGGGCTGTAGAGCCCCTACCCTCCGTCGCCGATGCGACTCGAGGGGATCCATGTCGGGGACATCGTCGAGGTCGACCGGCTCGGGCGGCGCTTCCACGCGCTGGTCGTCAGCGACACCCCC
This sequence comes from uncultured Solirubrobacterales bacterium, assembly GCA_963788565.1. Classification (GTDB taxonomy): domain Bacteria; phylum Actinomycetota; class Thermoleophilia; order Solirubrobacterales; family Solirubrobacteraceae; genus Palsa-465. The sequence continues at coordinate 13,315 of CAWBHJ010000017.1, forward strand.
GGAGGCCTGTCGATCCAACCGCTCGATCGGCGCGTGACCTACCGCTCCTGCCGAGCGCGTGAGGTCGTGACGCACTGGGCCAAGCGCGGCCGGCCCCGGACGACCACCGAGCCGCTCGAGCCCTCACCGCTGCAGCTCGAGTTCGACACGACAGCCCGGGACTGACTTCCGCTCATTTCGCGTCGTGGAAGATGATCCCGAGCGCGGTCCGCTGACCGCGGGTGACGGTGGAGAGGCCGTGTCGCATGCCGACGCGGTGATAGCCGTTTGCGCCCAGGTTCGGGCGCTCCGCGGTCGGGAAGATCACGAATGCGCCCTGCTGCGGGGTGACCACGTGCGCGCGGCTCTGAGCGCGCGGGCGCTGTTCGAGCAGGATGAACTCGCCGCCGTCGAAATCGCGGCCGCGGACCGAGAGCACGGTTAGGACCTGAAACGGGAAATACACCTCCCCGTAGAGGTCCTGGTGCAGCGCATTCCAGTCGCCCTCGCCGTAGCGGAGGATCAGCGGCGTCGGCCGGTTCTGACCGGCGTCGCGGCAGAGTGCGAGCAGCTCCTCGTGGGCGAGCGGGAACGTCGGGCGCTCTCCCCGCAACAGCGTCGCCCAGCGGTTCGCGATCGGCGCCAGGTGGCCATAGAACGAGCTGCGCAGCGCCGCGATCGGCTCCGGTAGCGGAGGCGCGAAGTATCGGTAGCGCCCGTCGCCGAACCGGTAGCGCGCCATCTCGATCGTTGAGCGAAACCGGCCCGAATCGAACAGTGCGGCGAGCTCCCTGCACTCGAGCGGACTGAGAATCGCCGGCGTCACCGCGTGCCCGTGATCGTCGAGCCGTCCGGCGATTTCCTCCCAATCGAGCGCGTCGACCCGCGCGCAGATGTCCTGATCGATCGCGGTCGTTGTCATCGGGGCTCCCGTCGAGTCGTGAATGTGGCTCCGTCGATAGGACGGCCGTCGCTGGCGATTCGTGAGGTCCTCGACCGAAAATAATGCGAAGCTGTCGCCATGATCGTTCGCGCGGCGGTGCTCGAGCAGTTCGGGGCGCCGCTCGTCGTGCAGGAGGTGGAGCTCGGGGCGCCGCGGCGAGGCGAGGTGCTCGTCCGCCTCGAGGCTTGCGGCGTCTGCCACACCGACATGTACTCAGCCTCGGGCGCGGACCCGTCGGGGTACACCCCGTGCGTGCTCGGCCACGAGGGCTCCGGTGTCGTCGAGGCGGTTGGCGAGGAGGTCGCCTCGCTCGAGCCCGGCGACCGCGTCGTCACGCTGTTCAGCCCCCAGTGCGGCAAGTGCGTCAACTGCCGGAGCGGCAAGACGAACATCTGCGTCGCGATCCGCGAACAGCAGAACGCCGGCTACCTGCCGGATGGCACCACGCGCCTGTCGCGGGACGGCGAGCCGCTGCGTCACTTCATGGGCTGCTCGACGTTCGCCGAGGCGACGGTCATGCCTGAGATCTCGCTCGCCAAGGTGTCGAAGGAGACTCCGGCCGAGGCCGCCTGCCTGTTCGCCTGCGGGCTGTCGACGGGACTCGGCGCGGCGATCTTCCGCGCGCCCGTCGAAGCGGGCTCGACTGTCGTCGTGTTCGGGGCCGGAATGGTCGGGCTCGGCGCGGTCGTGGGCGCCCGGCTGCAGGGGGCAGCGCGGATCATCGCGGTCGACCTGTCGGACGACCGGCTCGAGCTCGCCCGACATCACGGGGCCACCGACACGTGGACCGGCGGCGCCGATGTCGTCGAGCGGGTGCTCGAGGAAACCGGCGGCTTCGGCGCCGACTTCACGTTCGAAGCGACCGGCAACGTGCAGGTCATGCGCCAGGCCGTCGAGGCGGCACGAATGGGCTGGGGCACCGCCTGCATGATCGGCGTCGCCGGCAAGGGAGAGACGCTCGACATCGTGCCGCGCTTCCTGATCACCGGCCGCACGGTGCTCGGCGCCTCGTTCGGGGGCGTCAAGGGGCGCGAGCAGGTGCCTCAGCTAGTTGACCGGTACCTGGCCGGCGATATCGACGTCGACTCGTTCATCACCCATCGCCTGACCCTCGACCGGGTCAACGACGGGTTCGCGCTGATGGATCGCCAGGACGGCATCCGCAGCGTGATCGAGCTCGGTTGACCCACGGCGGGTTGACGTCCTCCGAATAGGCGCTCAGGGATTGAGTCCGAGGCGCCGGCGACGGACTCGGGAACCGCCCGTCACGCTCAACACCGTCTCGACGCATCTGCGCAGCGTCTACCGCAAGCTGAACATCGGCTCCCGGGCCCCAGCTACCGGCCCACTTCGGCCCGGTCGCCGTACCTAGCTCACGGCCCGCCTGACGAGCTCGGCGATTCTCGCCTCCTCGGCGGCGTTCAGCTCCGTCACCGCGAACGAGGTCGGCCACATCGCGCCCTCGTCGAGGTTCGCCTTGTCGCTGAACCCGAGTGTCGCGTAGCGGGTCTTGAACTTCTGCCCGCTCTGGAAGAAGCACACGACCTTGCCGTCCTTGGCGTACGCAGGCATCCCGTACCAGGTACGCGGCGCGAGCTCGGGCGCGGCGGCCTTGACGATCGCGTGGATCCGCTCCGCCATGGCGCGGTCCGCCGCCGGCATCTCTCCGATCTTCGCCAGCACGTCGGCTTCGCCGTCCGCGGCCTTCTGCTGCTTGGCGCTCACGTCACGCCCCCTTCCACTCGAAACCGTCCGGGTCGGTGAACGGCCCTGCGTCGGCGTTGATCACGATCCGGTGCGACCCGGTGCCGTCCGCGGAGACGCCCGCGTCCTTGGCCAGCGCCCGGCGCCCATAGAGCGCCAGCTTGAGGCCCGGCGACGGGGTCGCGAACTCGACGTACTTGCGGCCAAAGCTCTTGGCCACTTCGAGGCCCTGCTCGACATAGAACCGCTTGCTCGCCGCGACATCCGTGGCCCCAAGCAGGAGCACGATGTCGTCGATCTCGCGCGTGGCGGGGCCCGTGTTCTTCTTCGATGAGGTCGCGACCTTCCAGATCGCTCCGTCGGGGGCCTGCAAGACGCCGCCATAGCCCCAGAAGCTCTTCTTGACGGGCTTCAGCACCGTCGCGCCGGCGTCGCATGCGGTGCCGACGAGCGCGTCGACCGTGGCCGGCTGGGACACGACGAGCGACACGGTGAAGCCGCGAAAGCCCGCCGTCTCCTCGTCCGAGGGACGGACGCGGAGCTGGCCGTTCAGGCCGAAGGCGTCCGCGTAGAAGGCGTTGGCCGCCGTGGGGTCGGGGACTTCCAGGGTGAGGGACTGGACGGAGGTCATGGTGACTCCTTGGTCGGTGGATGCACGAGCATCATGGTACACTCCTATCATTGTTCTTGTCAACTATTGTGTGCGTCCAGCGAATCTGCGAAGCTTTGATCGATGGCGGCACCCGTCTCGCACGACGTGGAGGTGGCTGAGTTCGCCGGTCAGCTCTTTTTCCGGCTGTGGCGGGCGTCGCATACCCGCACCGCTGAGGCGCTCGATTCGATTGGGCTCACGCCCGCGCGGTTTGCGCTGCTCAACGTGCTCGGCGCCCGCGACGGGGCGATCCAGCAGCAGCTGAGCGCCGACATGGGCATCGACCCGAGCGCGATGGTCAAGCTGATCGACGAGCTCGAGACCGCCGGACTGGCCGAGCGCCGCCGGCGCCCGAACGATCGGCGCGCCTGGGAGGTCACGCTCACGCCGGATGGCCGGCGCGCACTCGAGCGGGCCCGGCGCTGCGTCCTGCAGGTCGAGGATGAGGTCCTCGGCGGGCTCGGCGCCGCCGATCGCCGTCAGCTGCTGACGCTGCTTCGACGGGCGCTCGAATCAGCGCCTCCCCAGCCTCCGTGGCGGGCGGAGGAAGGGGACTAGCCCACTAGGCGAGCGCCGCCTCGGAGCGGGCGATCGGTCGTTTGCCCCAACGGCTAAGGACGGCGAAGTCGAGCAGCCGGGAGATGTACGAGCGCAGCGGCGACGGAGCGATCTCGACCGGCTCGAGCACGGCTCGCGCGGCCGCATTGTCGAACTCGGTGCTGAGCGCGAAGTACGGGAAGTACTCGGCGCTTCGACCGAACACGCTGCGCTCGAGCCCCGTCGCGTTCTGCATGTAGGCCTCGAACTCCCCCGGCGTCAGCACCTGCGGCGGCGGCCGCTTGAAGTAGTGGCTCGCGAGCTCGACGAGCTCCGCGACGCTGCTCGCGTTGGCGCCCGCCGTGAGGTGGTAGGTCTGGCCGACCCCCACCCCGGACCGGCACAGCTCGTGGATCGCGTCCGCGACGAAGTCGATCGAGACGACGTCGACCGGCGAGCTCGGCACGGCGGGCACGACCGGATACAGCCCCCGCGCAAACGCCCGCAGCGGCCAGTACAGAACGTTGAACGCCGACGTCCAGCCGCTGTTGCGGTCGCCGACGATGATGCTCGGCCGCAGGATCGTCGTCGGCAGGTCGCTCCGTCCGCGGACCAGCTCCTCGGCCTCGAACTTGGCCTGCTCGTACGAGTTGCGAAACGCCTGCGAGACATCGAGATCGCGCTCGAAGAACCGGCCGCGGTGAGTGCCGGCGACGTACGCGGTCGAGACGTGCGCATACCGCTCGAGCCCCCCGTGCTGCTTGGCCAGCTCGGCGAGCTCGAGCACGCGGTTGGTCCCCTCGCGGTTGATCGCTCGCGCCTCCTCGAGCGGCATCGCGAACGACACCGACGCGGCGATGTGCACGACCCGGTCGACCTGCCGGGCGAGCTCGACCCGCCGCGCCGGCGACAGGCCGAGCTCCGGGGCCAGCAGGTCGGCCGCCACCCCGACTACCCGGTTCTCATAGCGACGCGCGCGCAGACCGAACAGGTCGCGCAGCGTCGCCCGCACGCGCTCCGCGGCGGCGGCGTCGTCGCCGGCGCGGACGAGCGCGAAGATGCGGTCATCGCTCTGCTCGAGGTAGCGCCCGAGCACCTCCATCCCGACGAATCCGGTCGCGCCGGTCATCAGCAAGCCGTCGCTCACGCCGCGTCTCCCCACGACCGCTCGTACCGGTGGCACAGCGTCGTGTACGCGCCAGCGACCCGTTCGCGCGTCTCGCGCGGCGCGATCAGCTCGTCGACGTAGCCCGCGCGCGCCGCGACCTCGGGACGCAGGTGCGTCACCGCGTAGTCAGCCGCGAGCTGCGCCTCGAGCCCAGCGGGATCGTCGGCGGCCGCGACCGCGCGGCGATGGATGATCCGCACGGCCGGTTTGGCGCCCATCACTCCGATCTCGGCCTGCGGCCACGCGAACACGAGGTCGGCGCCGAGATCCTTCGAGTTCATCGTGATGAACGCGCCGCCGAACGCCTTCCGGAGGATCACGGTCACCTTCGGGACGGTCGCCTCGGCGAACGCGTGCACGAGCGTCGCGCCGAACCGGATCACCCCGGCCGTCTCCTGGCGCACGCCCGGCATGAAGCCGGGCGTGTCGACCAGCACCAGCAGCGGAATCCCGAACGCGTTGCAGCGACCGACGAAGCGGGCGCCCTTCTGCGAGCTGTCCGCGTCGAGCACGCCACCGAGATACCGGGGCTGGTTGGCGATCACGCCGACGCTCCGCCCCTCGATCCGCGCGAACGCGGTCACGAGGTTCCGCGCCCAGCCGGCCCCGACCTCGAGCATGTCCCCGCCGTCGACGACGCGCCGGATCACGTCACGGACGTCATACACGCGCCGCGCCTCCGCAGGTACCACGCTCGAGGGATCGGTGTCGGGCGGCGGGCCCGCGCCCCGCACCCGACCGGCTCCGGCAGAACCCCCGCCCAAGAACCCGAGCAAGCGACGCGCGACCCGCGCCGCCTCGAGCTCGGTGTCAGTCACGAACTGGCATACCCCGTTGCGCTGCTGCACGCGGATCCCGCCGAGCTCGGACGCGGTGACGTGCTCTCCGAGCGCGTCGCGAACCACACGCGGGCCGGTCAGGAACATGCTCGCGTCGCGGGTCATCACGACGAAGTCGGTCAGCGCTGGCGAGTAGGCACCGCCGCCCGCCGACAGTCCGGTGATGATCGAGATCTGCGGCACCGTCCCCGACAGGCGCACGGTCTCGCGGAAGATCCGGCCGTAGCCGCCGAGCGCGGCCACCCCTTCCTGCATCCTCGCGCCGCCCGAGCCGACGAATCCGACGATCGGCGCGCGCGTGCGACCGGCGAGCTCGATCACCCGGACGATCGTGTCGGCCTGCGCCTCGCCGAGCGAGCCGCCGACGTACGAGGCGTCCTGGGCGTAGCAGAACACCGGTCGGCCGTCGACCAGCCCCGACGCGGCGACGACGCCGTCGCCCGCGCGAGCCGCGTCGCCCATCACCCGGGAGGTGACCCTGGAGCGGATCGGCTGGACCGACCCCGGGTCACACAGCGCCTCGAGCCGCTCGAGCGGCGACAGCGGCCCGGCCTCGTCCGGTTCGGCGGCCAACTTGAGCTCGGGGGCAACTCCGGTCATGTGCCAAAGCTGCGGCCTACTGCCATTCCTGGCAAACGGGACCCACCGCCTGGGGGGGATCGATCCTGCGTACGTTGATCGGGCCCTAGATCAGCCCGAGAGCTTCGGCGCGCCGTGCCGCCTCGAGCCGGTTGCGCACCCGCAGCTTGCGATACAGCTGGCTGGTGTGGTCCTTGACGGTGTGGGGAGAGAGGTGGAGCTGCGCACCGATCTCTCGGTTGGTGGCGCCGGCGGCGACGAGCTCGAGCACCTGGCGCTCGCGGTTCGACAGCGCCCGCGACGGCGGCAGCTCCTCCGGCTCGGGCTCCGGTTCGAACACGGTCGCCCCCCGCCCCACGGCGCGCACGGCGCGCAGGATCTCGATGCCGCGGAGGTCCTTCGAGACGAACCCACTGGCGCCGCAGCTGGACGCCGCGCGGGCGGAGACGTGCCCGGCGCCGGAGATCAACAGGACCTTCACGCTCGGGCGGGCGGCCCGCAGCCGCTCGCATATATCGGGACCGGATTCGGAGCCGACGAACAGATCAATGAGCGCGACGTCGACTTCCTCCGCGGTCGCGGCCTCGAGCGCTTGGTTCCCGTCGTGTGCCGACAGCGTGCGCGCGACCCACGGCATCCGCTCGAGCATCGTCCGCAGGCCCCAGTGGACCACCTCGTGATCGTCGACGACGAGCACGGACAGCGCGCGCTCCGGCGCCGCGGCTCCGGTCACCGCCCGCCCTCTGGCACGGCTAGCCGCACCTGCCAGACCCCGGGGGGCCGTTCTCCGAACTCGAGCATCCCCCCCACCTGCATCGCCTCGAGCGCCGCGATCCGCAGCCCGACCCCGGGCGGTCCGAACCGCTGCTTCCCCGTGAGCCCGTCGTTCTCGACCTCGAGCACGAGCAGGCGCTCGTTGCGCCGCACCCGGACCACGATCGACCGAGCCTGGGAGTGCTTACGTACGTTGCGGACCGCCTCGGCAAGTACCGACTGCGCGAGCGGCTCGAGCGACGCCGGCACCTCCGGGATCCGCCCCTCGACGGACAGGCGGAAATCCGAGGACATCTTCGTGAGCCGATCGAGCTCGGCCGCGAGCGTGGTCGACGTCGGCTTCGGGGACGGGCCCAGCGGCTGGGTCAGCGCCGAGCGGAGATCGCCCAGCGCCACACCCACCTCCTCACTGCAGCGCTCCCGCGCCTCGTTGTCGAGCGGTCCCGCCGGCGACAGCGCCATCGAGACCCCGAACAGCCGCTGGACGACGCGCTCGTGCAAATCACGCGCGAGCGCGATCCGGCGCTCCAGCTCCCTGGAGTGCTCGCTGTGAAACGTCGCGGTCCGCGCGGTCGACGCCAGCGCGAGCGTCTTCCCGAGCATCCACAGGACCTCGCGCCTCGGCTCGTCGAGCGGCGGCGATCCGAGTGCGGGCTCCGCGAGGATCACCCCCGGCCACCGGCCGCCCGCGGCCATCGGCACGTACACGATCGGGTGCTCGCCGACGAGCTCAGCGAACTCCGACGAAATCTCGTGCGGCTCAGGCGGACGGACCTCGATCACCCTGTCCTCGGCCAGCGCCCGACCGGCGACCGGCGCGCTCTCGAGACCCACACGATGACCGGCGAACAGCTCGAGATCGACGCCGTACGCACCGGCCGCCTCGACCCGGTGCGTCACCTCGTCGAAGCGGAAGATCAACACGCGACGCATCGCGGCAAGCCGGCTCACGCTCTCCGCCAGGCGCGAATAAAACTCCTTGCGGTCGAGGTCGACGTCCTCGCCGGCCAGCGCCTCGACGAGCAGCTCGATCGCTCCGTGGGCGGCTCGATTCGCGGGCGCGGAGGCGGTGCTCACACATCGAGGTTCGCTGCCCTCGAGGCGCGGTTACACGCGCGCGAGCGCGTACCCCCCAAGCGGGGGGCGCGGCTTTAGCATGGCGCCGTGGCGACCGACCTGGCCAGGGCGCGGATCGGCGATACGTATCCCATCGGGACGCGGATCGGCGAGTCCGGGCGGCTCGAGGTGGGCGGCTGCGACCTGGCCGAGCTGGCAGAGCAATTCGGAACGCCCGCCTACATCTACGCCGAGGACGATCTGCGGGCGCGGGCGCGGACCCTTCGCGACGCGGTCGACCGGCTCGCGCCGGGCGGCGAGGTGGGCTTCTCGATCAAGCCGCTCCCGTGTCGCGCGGTGCTGCGCCTGTTCGCGAGCGAAGGTCTCCGGATCAGCGTCGCGTCGGAAGGCGAGCTGCGTCTGGCGCTCACGGCCGGGGTCGAGCCGGGCCAGATCACGCTGCACGGCCCGGCCAGCACGCCGGGACTGCTCGACCTGGCCTGCGAGGTGGGCGTCGGCCGGCTCGTCGTCGACGGACTCGACGTCGCGGAGCTGGCGGAGCGAGCAGCGGCCGCGCACGGGCGGAGCTGGGACGTGCTGCTGCGGGTGGTCGCGGACGTCCCCGCCGCAGCGAACACGCGCGCCGACCCGGACACCGGGCAGATCGACCTGAAGGCCGGCGTCCCGATTCACCGTGGCGAAGCCGCGGCCGCGGTCGCGCGGCTCCGGGATTCGCCGCACCTGCGCCTGTGCGGCCTGCATCAGCACTACTCCGAGATGCTGATCGATGCTCGCTTCGCCGCTCTCGGACGGCTCGCCGACCTGGTCGCGGAGACGGGAATGGCGTGCGAGGTGATCAGCGCCGGAGGCGGCCCGGCGGTCGAGCCCCAACTCGGCGGCCCCGGTCCGGACATCGCCGGCCATGTCGCGGAGACCGCCGGCCGGCTCGACAGCGAGATGCGCCGCGTCGGTCTGCCGGTGCCGCGGCTGGGGTTTGAGCCGGGCGCGTCGCTGGTCGGGCGCGGCGGCGTGATCCTCTACCGCGTCGTCGGCGTGCGGCGCGGTGTTCGGTCCTACGCGGTCGTCGACGGCGGGATGACGACGGACGCGTGCCCGCTGCTGCTTGGCCGGCAGCGGTCCGCGGCGATCGTCGACCGGCCGCTGGAGTCGGGCGGTCGCGTCTCGATCGCCGGGTGCTCGTCGGAGCTCGGCGACGTTCCGGTATGGGACGTCGAACTCCCGGATCCGCAGCCCGGCGACCTCGTCGTGATTCCGGCGGCGGGCGCGTACGCGTTTGCCCTGTCGTCTCGATTCGAGATGGCGCCTCGAGCGCCGGTGGTGCTCTGCCGCGACGGCCGCGCGCGCCTGATCGTGCGACGCGAGAGCTGGGACGACCTGTTCGCGTTGGACCTCGGGGGGTAGAGCAACGCGATAACCGCGTTACTGTCTCGGGGAGGAGCTATGACCAGCTCAGCGACCGTCCTCGTCAGTCGCCGCGAATCCTTCAACGCGGCGCACCAGCTGTGCGATCCAGCCCTCTCCGATGAGGAGAACGAGCGGATCTTCGGAAAGTGCGCGAATCTGCACGGGCACAACTACGTGCTCGAGGTCGTCGTGGCCGGCCCGATCGACCAGGCCACGGGCTACGTCTTCGACCTCAAGGAGCTGTCGGACGTCATCTCGCGGCGGGTGATCCAGGACGTCGACCATCGCAACCTGAACACCGACGTCCCATGGCTTGCCGGACAGATCCCGACGGCGGAGAACCTCGCTGCCGCGTTCTGGGAGCGGATCCGCCCCGAGCTTCCCGAGGGAACGTTGCGCTCGCTGCGGCTGTGGGAAACCGACAAGAACTGGGTCGCCGTCGGTGACCCGCTCTGAGACGCGCGCTCGGCTCGGTCCAGACGTACGGAGGCGGTACTCGGTGGCGGACCTGGCCGCGCTCACCGCAGAGGAAGCGCGCCATCTTGGGGTCGCCAATGGCGCCGATCCGCGCTCGGACGAACCGCTGGCCTGGGAGTTGCTCTACCGGCTCGAGCCGGAGCTGTACGAACAGCTCGTCGCCGCCGAGCGGCTGCACCCGGACGTGGTCGCGTGGCTGCCCCGAGGCCTGGATCGGATCGTCGAGGTCGGCGCGGGGACCGGGCGGCTGACGCTCGAGCTGGTCGATCGGGCACGCGAGGTCGTGGCGATCGAGCCCGCCGCGCCGCTGCGCGGGATCCTCGAGCGGAAGCTCGCCGCCGTCGACGGCGAGCGCCGCGTCCGCGTCGTGCATGGCTTCTTCGACGAGCTTCCGGTGCCCGACGACTTCGCCGAGCTGGTCGTCGCTTGCTCGGTGCTGACGCCGGCCGAGGGCCACGGCGGCGAGGCGGGCCTCGCGGAGATGGAGCGGGCGTGCCGACCCGGCGGCTCGGTCGTGATCGTCTGGCCGAACGAGCTTCCCTGGCTCGCCGCCCGCGGTTACCGGCATGTGAGCTTCGACGGCGACGAGATGGCCGTCGAGTTCTCGAGCCCCGAGGAGGCCGCCGAGCTGACCGAGATCTTCTACCCCCGCGGGGCCGAGGCGGTCCGCGGCGGCTGCCGCAGCCGTGTGCCGTACGCGGTCCTCGGGGTCAACCCGCCCTGCGACCTCGCGTATAAGGTGATTGCGGAATGAGGGTCGCGCTCGTCGCCCCGCTGGTTTCCGCGATCCGCGAGCCGCAGCGCGGCGGCTCGCAGGCGTTCATCTCCGACTTGGCGCGTGGCCTCGTTGCCCGGGGCCACGATGTCGAGCTCTTCTGCGCGTCCGGGTCCGAGGTCCCGGGCATCCGCGTGATCGAGACAGGCGTGGACCCCGACGCGCTCGCCGCGTCGCTGTACCGAGCGTCTGGTCCCGCGCCCGAACGCGGCCTGGCCGCGGCGCGAGCGGCGTTCGCCTCCGTCTATTCCACCGTCCGCAGGGCTGATTACGACGTCGTCCACAACCACGCGTTCGACGCGCCGGCGATCGCCCTCGCCGAGAGCGTCGCCGCGCCCGTGGTGCACACGCTCCACCTGCCTCCAGAGCCGGCCGTCGCCCGTGCGCTCCAAGCCGCGCTTCACGCGAGCCGACCGCCCACCGTCGCAACCGTGTCCAACGCCCAGGCGAGTGCCTGGAGCCGGGTCGTGCCGGTCGACGCGATCCTGCCGCCGTTGGTGCCGACGGCCGAGATCCCCTGGTCGGCCTCGCCCGGCGACGGCGCGGTGTTCGCCGGCCGGCTCAGCCCCGAGAAGGGAGCGCTCGAGGCGATCGAGATCGCCCGAGCCGCAGACGTCGCGATCGAGCTCTACGGCGACCCGTACGACCCCGACTACGCCCGTGAGCGGATCGAACCGCGACGCGACGATCCGGGCGTTGACGTTCGCCCGGGCGTCCCACGCACCGAGATCTGGGAGGTGATGGCGCGCGCGGCCGTCCTCCTCTGCCCTTCGATGTGGGAGGAGCCGTTCGGGATGGCCGCGGCGGAGGCACAGGCGTGCGGGACGCCTGTGGTCGCTTTCCGGAACGGCGCGCTGGGCGAGGTTATCCTCGACGGCGTGACCGGGTTCCTCGTGACGCCGGGCGACTTGAGCGCTGCAGCCCAAGCGGTCCATAGCGCCGCAAGCCTCTCGCGCTCGCGATGCCGCGAGCACGCCGAGCGCGATCTCGATCTCGCGCTGAGCCTCGACGCGCACGAGCGGCTCTACGAGCGAGTGGTGCGAGGGCGGGTCGAGGTCGCCGCCGGTGGCTGACGCAGAACACTGGCTGGCGGGCCGGCTCGCAATCGTGACCGGCGCCAGCCGCGGGATCGGCGCGGCGACGGCCGAGGCGGTGGCGGCGGCCGGCGCGCGGGTCGTGATCGCCGCTCGTGACGGTGGCGCGCTCGAAGCAGTCGCGGCACGGATCCGCGACGCCGGCGGCGAGGCGACGGCCGTGCCGACGGACGTCTCCGTCGAGGCCGATGTCGAGCGGCTGTTCGCAGCGTCGCGGGAGATCGGGCCGGTCGAGGCGCTCGTGTGCGCCGCCGGCGTGCTGACGCCCGCGCTGTTCACCGACACGACGACGGAGATCTGGGAGCAGACGCTGGCCGTCAACCTGACCGGCGCGTTCCTCTGCGCCCGCGCGGCGTTTCCGTTGATGCGTGATGCCGGCGGCGGCCGAGTCGTGAACATCGCGTCGCTGTCCGGCGTATACGCGACCGAGAAGTTCCCCGGCCTCGCCGCCTACAACGTCTCCAAATACGGCGTCGTCGGTCTGACCGAGGCGATCGCCGTCGAGGGCAAGCAGCACGGGATCAGCGCGATCTGCATCAGCCCGGGCGCGGTCGACACCGAGATGCTCCGGCGGGCCAATCCGGCTCTCCGTCCCGGGCTCACACCAGCCGACGTCGGCCCACTGATCGTGGCGCTGATCGACACCCCGCTGGTTGCGGCCAGCGGCGCCAACATCCCACTGTTTTCAAACGCTTAGGCAGGGACGAGGGACCAGAGGTCTACCCCTTCGTCGGAGAGCTGCTCCGGCGTGGGCTTTGCCCTCGACCCCACCAATTGCGCGGCTGCCGCCATCTCCCCGTCCTCGTCGAGCTCGGGGTCGCCGCCTCGGTCGAGACCGGCCGCCGCCAGCAGCTGGCCGTCCTGTAGGTAGAACCCCAGCAGCTGGCGCTCCTCGAGGCTCCCGCGGACGACGAAACTGTCCCACTTGGTCGCGTGTCCGACGTACTCGAGCTTGTTCTCGTACTGGTCGGACCAGAACGTGTGGACGTAGTCATAGGGCGCCGTCGAGCCGAGCATCGACCGTGCCACAGCGCGGCCCATCTTCTCGCCGTTGTTGTAGTGCTCGACGCGAACGCGGCCGAACAGCGGATGGAGGTGGTTCGCGATGTCGCCGGCTGCGAACACATCCGGGGCGGTGGCCCGGCAGCACTCATCGACGAGCACGCCGTTCGAGACCTCGATCGACTCGCCGACGAAAGGCGGAAGGTTGGGCTCGATCCCGATCCCGGAGACGACGAAGTCGCACTCGACGCGGTCGCCCTCGGCGGTCGCGACCGCCGCGACCCGGTCGGTTCCCTCGAGCCGTGCGACGTGGGCTCCGGTCCGGAGCTCGACACCGTGATCGCGATGGATGGCGGCGAACGCTGCCCCGAGCTCCGGGCCGAGCACTCGATCGAGCGGCGCTCGGCCCGGGAAGATCGTCGTCACGCGAACCCCGAGCTCCGTCAGCGAGGCGGCGACCTCGCAGCCGATGAAACCCATGCCGACGATCACCGCGTGCCGGCCAGCGACCGCCTCCTGCTTGATCGCGTCGCACTCGGCGACGGTGCGCAGGTAGTGGATTCCGTCGAGCTCCGCACCGGGGATCTCGAGCCGGCGGTTGCGCCCGCCCGTGGCGATCAGCAGCTTCTCGTACTCGACCCGTTCGCCCGACTCGAGCTCGATCGTGTGCGCGTCCGCGTCGACCGCGGCAACGGTCGCGTAGAGGTGCTCGACGTGGCATTCCCCGTACCACTCGGGCGGTTTGACCAACCAGCCGTCCAGGTCCTCCTCGGAGCGCATGTATGTCTTCGACAGCGGCGGGCGGCCGAACGGGACGCCCGGCTCCTGGCCGATCAGCACGACCCGGCCGTCGAACCCCTCTTCGCGCAGCGTCGCCGCGGCGTTACCGCCGGCGAGCCCGCCGCCGATGATCACGAATGTCTGCTCAGAGCTCATCGCACCGTGTAAGCCACGAGTTGCGGATTGCGGCTCGGTCCTCTCCCGGTTAATCCGCCTGCGGGCACGAGCACCGTACTACCCGCGATCGCGATCGGAGCATTCGACGTCGTCGGAAGCATCCGCCGGTAGGCGATCGCGCCGGTGCGGCGGTTGAGCGCGATCAGGCCATGGCCGAAGACGGTGGTGAACACGAGATCATTCGAGATGGTCGCGGCCCCGAGCGGCAGCGATGCCACCCTCGTGTCCCACTCGACCTTTCCGGTCTTCACGTTGAGCGCCTCGACCTCTCCCCCGACCTTCCCGGCGGCGGCGGCGGTCGGCGCGGGCGTGTCGAGGCTGGTGAAGGTCAACGGCACGTCGATCGTTGCCACGTACACGCTGTCGCCGGCCAGCGCCATATTGGTAAGCACGCCGCCGAGCGACCCGGGAAGGATCGTGTACGGCGCCTTCAGCGTGATGCGGTGCTCGAGCGCCAGCCGCGAATCGTCGTCGTGCCCGTTGTGCTCGCCGACCGGCGTCTTCCAGAGCAGCCTGCCGGTGTCGGCGTCCATCTCGTAGACCCACCCCAGCTTGCCGCCGCCGATTACGACCGGGGTCGAGCCGACTCTGGCCGAGATCGGCGAGGCCTGGAGGTCGTAGTCCTTGAAGTCGTTCGGCAGTGCCTGGTAGTACCAGCGCAGCTTTCCGGTCCGAGCGTCGAGGTTCACCTCGCTGTCGGTGTAGAGCTGGGCGGCCGGGTGCGCGAGCGCCGAGGCGGGAGACTGGTACGGGTTGCCGATGCCGTAGGTCACCGACCCATTCGGGAGCACGAGCGGCGTCTCCCAGGCGCCGCCCGAGCCGAGCCCGATGGCCGTCACGCCAGCGCCCTGTTGGATCACCGAATTGAACTTCCACAGCACCGCTCCGGTCGCGGCGTTCAGCGCGATCAGCACGCCGCCGCCGGGCGCGATCCCGTACTGGCTGGCGAGGTACACGCGTCCGTCCGCGACCTCGGGCTGGATCCCGAACGTGCCCTGGCCGGAGCCGAGCAGCCGTCCGTTCACCCACGCCGGCCTGCCGGTTCCGGCGCGGAGCGCGAACGCCGCGGTCGGCGTCTCGCCGTACACCCGCCCGCCCGCGACCGCGACCCCGTTCGGGCCGGGCCCGCTGCGCTCGGGTGCGTCGCAGCGGTACTCCCACTCGAGCTTCCCCGAGGCGAGCGACAGCGCGTACACGTTCGAATCGAGGTCCTGGAGATAGACGACGCCACCCTGCACGATCGGGTTCGCCGCCAGCGAGCCCGACGCGCCCACGCCGGCGGCCGCCGCGCCGGTCACCTTGAACGCCCACGCCTCCTGCGAGCTTGGAGACGTCCGCTGATGAGACGTTCGAGCCCTGGGCGTCGCGGGTGTTCGCGAGGTTGCCGTTCGGATCCTGCCACGACCCGGAGGCACTCGCGGTCGCGGGGACCGCGCGGCCGGTGATCGTGGTGCAGCGGGAGCTCGAGTCCGATCCGCCACACGCCGCGAGCAGCAGAGCGCACGCGGCGACCAGCGCGACAATCCCGCGGTAGGCGACCATCGAGTGCCATTCTCGGGGATACGGGACGTCAGCTTCCGTTGTGATCGGGTAAACCTTGGCTCATGGCGAAGATCGCCGTGACAGGAGGAAGTGGCAAGGCGGGACGGGTGGTGGTGCGCGACCTGCGCGAGCGCGGCCACCGGGTGCTCAACATCGATCTGGTGCCCTCGCCGGAATCGCCGCATCCCGAGGCCGACATCCCATTTCTGCGAGCCGACGTCACCGACTACGGACAGACGCTCGAGGCGTTGACCGGCGGCCATACGCTCCCGGGGATCGAGGCCGTCGTCCACCTCGCCGCGATCCCGTCGCCCGCACATGCCACGCCCGATCACGTCTTCCGCACGAACATCACGAGCACGTACACCGTGTTCTCCGCGGCGGCGCGACTCGGCCTCCCGCGGGTGGTGTGGGCCTCGAGCGAGACGACGCTTGGGCTTCCGTTCGAGCGGCCGCCCGACTACGTCCCCGTGGACGAAGCCCACGTCTTCCCGGAGACCAGCTACGCGCTGTCGAAGGTGCTCGGCGAGGAGATCGCGCGGCAGTCGCACCGGTGGCACGGGACGACGATCGTCGGCCTGCGGTTCTCCAACATCATGGTCCGCTCCGACTACGACCGGTTTCCGGCGTTCTGGGAGAACCCTCGCCGGCGCATGTGGAACCTCTGGGGGTACGTCGACGAGAGTCACGTCGCCCAGAGCGTGCGGCTGGCGCTCGACGCGGACATCGTCGGAACCGACAACTTCATCATCGCCGCCGCCGACACCGTCATGAACCGCCCCAGCCGCGAGTTGATGGCCGAGGTGTTCCCCGACGTCCCGATCGCCGACGGCGTCGAGGGTTACGACACGCTCCTCGGCATCGACCGTGCCCGCAACGTCCTCGGCTACTCGCCGACGTTCAGCTGGCGCGAGCTGTTCTGAGCCCTTAACAGCGTCGAGGGCCCCTGTGGCGGTGGCCCTCGACGCGTCTCTTAGGAGGAGAATGAGGGGCTCAGACCGAGTGCCTGGCCCGAGCCATGCACAAGGTAAGGGCGGCCCTGGGTCAGCGCGAGCACCCGCCCCGAGAAACCCCCCGCGCGGGGGGGTCAGTCACGGTCGCCGGCGCTGTGATGCCGCCAGCCGTCGTGATACTCGGCGTCGTGGAGGCGGTAGAGCTGGTGCGCGTAATGATCGAGACGGTCCGCCGCCTCCTGGGCTTCGTGGTAATCGTGGCCGTGGTCGCGCGCCGGCGTCTTCTCCTGCGCGCGCTTGCGGACGACATGAAGCTCCTCGCGGGCCAGCTCAACGACCTTCTCAAGCGTTTGTTCGAGATCCATCCGCTCATATTCTCACGCGAGACAATTCACCGATGACCGCTCGCCGTCTCTCGGTCACCGGTGACGTCGCCGCGCAGGCCGTGCGAGAGGAGGCCGGCCGCCTCGGACTTCTGGGCTGGGTGCGACTCGAGCCCGACGGCACGCTGTCCGCGCACGTCGAGGGTGAGGCGAGCGCGGTTGAGGAGCTGATCGCGCTGGTGCGCGCGATCAGCGGGGTCGACTCGGTGGCGGAGACAAACGCCCGCGTGGAGGGGCACGAGCAGTTCGCGATTCGCGGGCTGCCTGCGGGTGTGTTCGTGGTCCAGGAGCATCAGGCGACCGCGCATCATTACGACTTCCGGCTCGAGGTCGACGGCGTGATGCGCTCGTGGGCGGTGCCGAAGGGTCCGTCGATGGACCCGGCGGTCAAGCGCTTCGCGATCCAGGTCGAAGACCACGAGCTCGCACACAACGACTTCGAGGGACCGGCCGGCAAGGGCGGCGTGATCATCTGGGACCGCGGCGAGTACGAGCAGGGTGGCCGCGTCCCGTGGCCGGAGGCGCTCGACCGCGGACACGCGGTGTTCGTGCTCCACGGCGAGAAGCTCGAGGGCGGGTTCGCGCTGCAGCGGACCGGCGGCGGCTCCAAACCACAGTGGCTGCTGGTCAAGCGTCGCGACGAGTACGCGGCACCGGGGTCGGACATCGCCGCCGAGCGGCCCGAGTCGGTGCAGAGCGGAGAGACGCTGGCGGAGCTGATCGAGGGGTCGGAGAGCCCTACCTCCTCGGATTAGAGCTCGTATACGCTCCGCGGATGGACGCTTCGGTTGCCCGCGATTGTGAGGTTGCGGTCGTCGGCGCGGGCTTCTCCGGAATCGGCGCCGCGATCCTGCTCGACAAGGCCGGCTTCTCCGACTACGTGGTCGTCGAGGAGGGCGAGGGCGTCGGCGGCGCCTGGCACTGGAACACGTATCCGGGGATCGCTGTCGACATCCCCTCGTTCAGCTACCAGTTCTCGTTCGAGACGCGCCCCGACTGGTCCCGCGTGTACGCGCCCGGCGCGGAGCTCAAACGCTACGCCGACCACTGCGTCGACAAGTACGGGCTCCGCGACCGGATCCGGTTCGGCACGCGCATCACCGGCGCGACGTTCGACGAGCGGAACGACACCTGGCGGCTGGAGACCCGCGACGGAGAGGCGATCACCGCCCGCTACGTGATCAACGCCGCGGGGGCGCTCTCGCAGCCCAAGTACCCGGAGCTCGAGGACCTCGAGGCGTTCGAGGGCATCACGATGCACACCTCGCGCTGGGATCACCGAATCGAGCTCGATGGCAAGCGGGTCGGCGTGATCGGCACCGGCGCCTCGGCCGTTCAGGTGATCCCGTCGATCGCTCCCGAGGTTGAAAAGCTGACCGTCTTCCAGCGGACGCCGATCTGGTGCATGCCGAAGCCCGACCGCGCGCTCGACCGGCGCGAGCGGTGGGTGCTCGAGCACGTTCCCGGCGCAAAGGCGGCGGCGCGGCTGCTGAGCCAGGTGTTCGTTGAGCTGAACTTCCCGCTCGCGGCGCACTTCTACGGGATCGTCCCGCTCGCAGACCGCGGCGAGAAGATCGGGCGCGCGTTCCTGAAGAAGGAGGTCCACGACCCCGCCGTCCGCGACAAGCTGACGCCTCGCTACGGCCTCGGCTGCAAGCGCCCGAGCTTCCACAACGAGTACCTGGCGACCTTCAACCGCGCGAACGTCGAGCTTGAGACGGCGTCGATCGAGCGGATCACGGACGCCGGCGTGCTCACCGAGAGCGGCGAGCACGAGCTCGACGTGCTCGTGCTCGCGACCGGGTTCAAGATCCTCGAGCCGATCTTCCCGGTGTACGGCACCGACGGCGTCGAGCTCGACGCGTGGTGGGACGAGAACCGGATGCAGGCGTACGAGGGAGTGAGCGTCCCTGGGTTCCCCAACCTGTTCCACATCATCGGTCCGTACGGGTTCAACGGGGCGTCGTTCTTCCTGCTGATCGAGACCCAGATGCGCCACATCAACCGCCTCCTGAAGCAGGCCCGCCAGCAGCGCGCGACGCGTGTCGAGGTCACCCCCGAGGCCAACGACCGCTACTGGAAGAAGATGCTCGCCCGGCGCCACAACCAGATCTTCTTCCGCGGCACCTGCGCGACGGCCAACAGCTACTACTTCGATCGCCACGGGGACGTGCCGTTCCGCGCGAGCCCCAGCCTCGAGACGATCTGGCGGAGCGCCCGGTTCGATCTCGACGACTACCGCTTCGAAGCGGCAGCCTAGACCGGGCGCCCCGCCCTCAGGGCACTAGGCCGGGACCGCGATCTCGGCCGACCGCGGCGCGCCGCGCCGCAGCCCCGGGATCGCGAGCGCGATCGCCGCACCGACGGCGAGCACGATCGCCGCGACGGCGACCGCCGGGATCAGCCCGTCGACGAACGCGGCAGGGCTCGCGTAGCCGCCGGAGCCGCTGAACACCGACGCCAGCACCGCGACGCCGAGCACCCCGCCGACCTCTCGGATCGCGTTGGTCGCGCCTGAGGCCTGGCCCGCCTCCTCCTGGCGGACCGAGCCGAGCACGGCGTTGGCCGCGGGTGCGAACACGAGCGCCATCCCGGCGCCGGCGAGCGCGAACGGAGCGACCATCTCGATGTACGGGAGCGTCGGGCTGAGCTCGGTGGCCAGCCACGCGAGCGCCGTCGCCTGCATCGCGAGCCCGGCGAACATCAGCGGGCGGCTTCCGATCCGATCCGACAGCAGCCCCGCGAGCGGCGCGACGAAGATCGGCATCGCCGTCCAGGGCAGCGTCCGCAGGCCCGCCCCGAGCGGCGAGTAGCCCTGCGCGGTCTGGAAGAACTGCGCGAGCAGGAAGATCACGCCGAACATCCCGAAGTACATCGCGAGCGACACGCCGTTGGTGGCCGTGAACGCGCGGCTGCGGAAGAACCGCATCGGCAGCATCGGCGTCTCGGTCCGCAGCTCCCAGGCGACGAATCCCGCGAGCAGCACGGCGCCGGCGATCGCGGACCCGAGCACCACCGGGCTCGTCCATCCAAGCGCGTTGGCGCGAACCAGCGCGTAGACCACGCCGAGCAGCCCACCGCTCGCCAGCGCGACGCCGGGGAGGTCGAGGTGGCGGTTCGGCCCGCGGCTCTCGGTCAGCCGCGCCCGAGCGAGCGGGATCACGACGAGGCCGATCGGCACGTTGAGCCAGAAGATCCAGTGCCACGAGATGCCGCTCACCACGGCGCCGCCGACGACCGGTCCGAGCGCGACCCCGAGGCCGCTGACGCCGGACCAGATGCCGAGCGCGACTCCGCGCCGGCCGGCCGGGAACGCTTCGGACAGGATCGTCAGCGTCAGTGGGAGGACGAGCGCGGCGCCGGCGCCCTGGACGGCGCGGGCGGCGATCAGCACGGTCGTGTTCGGGGACAGCGCTGCCACCGCGGACGCGGCGGTGAAGATGCTCAACCCGATCGTCATGATCCGGCGGCGGCCGAACCTGTCGCCGAGCGCGGCGCCGGTCAGCAGCAGCACCGCGAAGCTGAGCGTGTACGCGTTGACGATCCACTCCAGGCCACTCAGCGAGGCGCCGAGGTCGACCCGGATCCGCGGCAGCGCGGTCGTCACGACGAGGTTGTCGAGCGTGACCATGAACAGCGCGGCGGACACCAGCGCGAGCGTCCATCCGGTCCGGGGGCGATTGCTAGTCATGGCTGTTCCTTTCTCCTTATTGATTGACCTATAAGTATGCATCGCAAAAAAAAGGGCTACTCGGCGGCGTGCTCCCACTCGAGCGCCGGCTCCGCGATCTCGGGGAGATTCAGCGCCGTCGCCACGTTGATCAGCATCCCGCAGGCGAAGAAGTTGGAAACCGCTTCGGGCTCGGCGCCGCTGACCCGGAGCACGTCGTCATAGAGGTTTTTGAACGAGGTCGCGACCTCCGGGCCGACGTCCGGATCGCTTCCGGCGGCGTGGCCCTGCATCTGCAGCAGCAGCTCGTCCCGGTGCGCCTCGATCAGCGGGTGGTACGCCAGTCCCATCGCATGCAGCCGCTCCTCGGCCGTATCCAGGCCGCGGGCGGCCTCGATGAACGCCGAGCGCAGATGACCGACCATCCGCGCGTGCGCGGCCAGGAACAGCTCCTTCTTGTTCGCGAACAGCGCGTAGATGTAGGGCTGCGAGATCCCGGCGCGCTCCGCGATCGCCGCGGTGCTGGCGGCGTGGTAGCCGCGCTTGGCGAACTCGTGCGTCGCCGCGTCGAGCACCTGTTCCCGCCGCTCCTCTGCGCTCTGTCGTGTGGTCGTCGAAGCCATCGTGGCTAGATTATTGATCAACCAATCACAAAAGTCAAGGGCGCAGCGGCACCTCCTGAACCGTTTCGCCGCCGAGTAGGGTCACACCCTTGATGAGCGGCTTTCTTCACCGACTCCGCTTTCGCCGGGACCACCGCTGGGCCCCCGGGCACATGTCGGACTACGTCGACGGCGAGCTCGCCCCCGCGCCACGGGTGCGGATCGAGCACCATCTCGGCGAGTGTGCCGAGTGCCGGCGACTGCTCGCGGGTCTGCGCAGGACGCTCGACGCGCTGCGTCGCCTGCCGGCTCCGAGCGGCGGCGTCGACGCGGCCGCTCTCGCCACGTCCCTGCGGGTACGGTTGGACTGAACCGTTTGTCGCACCCGGAGGGTCAAACAAGCATGACCAACGACACCCATACCCAGAACCAGGCCGACCGCGCGCGGGTCGAGAAGAGCGATCGCGAGTGGCGTGAGCAGCTGGACCCCGCTCAGTACGAGGTGCTCCGCAACAAGGGCACCGAGCGGGCGTTCACCGGGAAGTACTTCGACGAGAAGCGCGACGGGACCTACCGGTGTGCCGGCTGTGGCGCCGAGCTGTTCTCATCGGACACGAAGTTCGACTCGGGGACCGGCTGGCCGAGCTTTACCGAGCCGGCGAACCGGGCCAACGTCGAGTTGATCGACGACCACAGCTACGGGATGCATCGCATCGAGGTGAACTGCGCCGCCTGTGGTGGCCACCTCGGCCACGTGTTCCCGGACGGCCCCGGCAAGACCGGCGAGCGCTACTGCATCAACTCGTGCTCGCTCGAGCTCGAGCAGCGGTAGAGACGGCCGCAGTCGAGGCGGTATAACCGCGCTGGTGACCGGCGCCGCGAGCTCCGAGCATGAGCTGATTCGGAGCGCGCGCGCCGGGGACCAGGACGCGTTCGCCCAGCTGGTGATGATGCACGCCGAGCAGGTGTACGGCGCGCTGCGCCGTTTCGGGCTCGACCCTGCCGAGGCCGACGAGGTCGCGCAGGAGGTGTTTGTCCGCGCTTGGCGCGGACTCTCGCGCTTCGAGGAGCGCTCGCGCTTCTCGACCTGGCTCTACCGGATCGCGTTCAACGAGGCGCAGCGCTTCCTGTCGCGCCGTTCACCCCGCCAGCCCGAGCCCGACCCGGATCGCGACGACCCGGTCGTCTCTCTGCCGGAGTCGCCCGAGCTCGGCCCAGAGGCTCAGACACTGGACCGCGAGCTTGAGCGTGCGCTCGAGCTCGCGCTCGACCAGATCCCAGCCGATTGGCGGGCAGCGGTCGTGCTCCGGGACATCGAAGGCCTCTCGACCCACGATGCCGCGGAGGCGACCGGCGTCGGCGAGGCGGCGTTCAAGAGCCGCCTTCACCGTGGCCGGATGCAGCTGCGTGCCCTCCTCGAGCCGTACCTCGGGCTCGAGGAGAGCTGACCAGCGGCTACCGGATCGTCGTCGCGCAGTACGCGCCGCCGTGCTTCTCGAAATACCGCTGGTGGTAGTCCTCGGCGTCGTAGAACTCCGAGGCCGGGACGATCTCCGTCACGATCGGCTTCGACACTGCGCCCTGGCGCTCGTCGCGCGAGGCGATCGCAACCTGCTGCTGGTCCTCGTCTCCGAAGAAGACCGCCGAGCGGTACTGGCTGCCGAAGTCCCAGCCCTGTCGGTTCGGAGTGGTCGGGTCGTGGATCGACCAGAACAGCTCGAGCAGCTCGCCGTAGCCGACCACGTTCGGGTCAAACCAAACCTGGATCGCCTCGGCGTGACCGGTCGTGTCCGAGCAGACCTGCTCGTACGTCGGGTCGGCGGTGCGTCCCCCGGTGTAGCCGACGCGCGTCGCGACGACGCCCTCGACCTCGCGGAACGCCGCCTCCACTCCCCAGAAGCATCCGGCCGCGAAGGTCGCGCACTGCGCGCCCTCGAGATCCGGGCTCGGGGTCTCTGAGCGCCCGTCTCTGTACGTCATCATCGGGTCCTTTCCGTCTGTGTTCACGCCGATTTAGACCCGGCGCGAGCGGCAAACGGTTCAGTCCCGCTCGATCATCACCGAGGTCGCCTTGACCACCGCGGTGGCCTGAACCCCGGGCGCGAGCCCGAGCTCGTCGATCGAGTCGCGCGTGATCGCGGCGGTGACGAGGAACGGTCCCGCCTCGACCTCGACGAGCGCCATCACCCCGTCCGTCTCGACCGACCGGACGACCCCGGTGAATCGATTGCGCGCCGAGCGCGGAGTCCCGGTCCGGTGCCTCGCCTCGTGGCCGCTGAGCCGTTCGACCTCTGAGACCGGGACCAGCCGGTGGTTGCGCTCGTCGCGCTCGGTCCGGATCCGGCCGGCGCGGTCCCAGCGCCTGAGCGTGTCAACGCTGACGCCGAGCGCGGTCGCGGCCTCGCCGAGGGAGAGGTGCTTAGGCATACGCACCGCAGACGCTACATCGATAGAGCCCCAAGCACCGCATAAACGCGCCGGCGCGACGACCAAAGTCGCCGCGCCGGCACACGAGAGAGGGAGGACACCGGCCGCTCCAGATCATCGGCCGATCGACCTTGCCCGCCACGTTGGCGTACGCAGCAGTCGGTCTGACTTTATCACTCTTGTGCGTACCAATGCAACGGTTGCCATCGTCCGGCAGTCAGCCTGGCGGGCGACTCGGCGCGCCTAGGACACCCCAAGCGCGGCACGAGGCTCAGCCACGAACCACGGCCGATCCGCGAGCGCGCGGCGCCACGGCGTGGCCATCGCCGCCTGCACCTCGTCGCGCTCGAGCACGTCGTCGGCGGCGAGGTCGTGGATCACGAGGCGATTCCACCGCGCCCCCGCGATCGCCCCGATCTCGTACCGGCGCACCCGAAGCCACGCGTCGCAGAGCAACAGCTTGTCGACGTGCTCATCGGTGTACCAATGGTCAAGATCCTCGATCTCGTCCTCCGGCACGGCGTACGGGATCGGCATCAGGTGCGTGACGCTGGACGCGGAGTAGTTCGGCGACGCGACGTCGCCGAGTTTGCGGGCGTGGAGGGCGATCTGGGCCGACGAGCCAAAGCCCGCGCCCGGACCGACCCCGGGCTCCACCAAGACCCACCGGCGAAAACGATCCCCGACCTGTCCCTCGAGCCGGGTGACGTCACGGTCCGGAGGCCACGAAGCCTCGGCCACCGCCGGCGCCTTGTCGAAAACATACGCCGACAGATCGCTAACGTCAGACATTATGGCTACCGTCATCTGAGGCCAACGCCAGGAATAACGCGCGCACATCGTCCGCGATCACCCACCGGCTTCCCGCGGCGACGTGCGGTGTCAGCGCCACATTCCCAAGCCCGAGCAGCCCTGGAGGCACCGACGGCTCCTCCGGGAACACGTCGAGCCCGGCCCCGCGGATCGTCCCGTTTCGCAACGCGGCCTCGAGCGCGTCAGGGTCGACGAGCATCCCCCGTGCCGTGTTCACCAGGATCCCGTCGGGCCCGAGCGCATCGAGGAAGCGCGCGTCGACGATGTGCTTCAACTCGGGTGCGTACGCCAGATGGACCGAGACCACATGCGCCCAGCGCCCAAGGGCGTCGAAGTTCATCCAGCTGACGCCGAGCTCCGTCTCCATCCCCCTCTGCTGCGTCCGGCTCCAGTACGCGACCTCCAGTCCCATGCAGCGGCCGAGTCGCATGACCGCGCGGGCCGTCTCGCCTGCGCCGAGCACACCGAGCCGGCGTCCAGCGAGGACCAGCGGCGGCGGCGCTCCCTTCCAGTTGAACACGGTCGCCGGATGCCCACCCGCCTCGACCTGCGGCGCGGCTGGCGCCGGCGGCGCGTCCCCTGGCCGAACCGAGCCATCGCCGACGAACCCCCGCGCCACGACCAGCAGCAGCATCATCACGTGCTCTGCGACCGCCGAGGTCGTCGGGCGGCGAACGGTGCGGACCTCGATCCCGCGGCGCGCACACGCCTGCAGATCGATGTTGCCCGTGATCGTCCCGAGGCACACGATCGACCTCAACGAGACGGCCGCGCGTCCCAAAAGTGCCTCGTCGATCGCCTCACGCTCGACCATCAGCGCGTCGGCGCTCGCGACCGCGGCTGTGAGCTCCTCTCGATCGGCGGGTGCACTCACGCGCCACCCCGCTGCCAGGTCGAAGAGGTCCGCGAGATAGGCGCCCGGGTCGATCGACTCCGGCGCCAGCCAGGCCCTCAGCCAGTCGTACACGGTCCGATCGCGGCACGCCGCGCGGACGACACGGAACTCGGTGGCGTCCTCGCAGATGACGAGCTCAGGCGACGTCTCAGGCTACCGTTCCGCGCGGAGCTCGATCGTCTCGGTCGGCGTCTCGACCAGCTCGCGCCTGAACTGCTCGCCCGTCCGCGGACCCTTTGCGAGCACCCGACGGTCGAGCGTGAAGATCGCGGGGCTGTGCGCGAACGGATACGGCTCGATCCGGACGTGACGGGGCGCGAACGGCTCGAACGGCGCCAGAGGCGTGAGGACGACCTCGGTCTCGGTGCCGTCGTAGTCGACCGGGACCGGGCCGAGCGCGAAGCCGCCGCCGTCGCTGAGCTTCGGGAGCCCGCAGAAATACAGCGACAGACGGTCGAACAGCTGCAGCAGCTTGTAGTTCGCCCACTGCTCGTCCTCCTCGATTCCCGCCTCGACCCGTCGCTCGTCGTACGAGTCCTCCCACTCGGAGAGGAACGCCCGCACCAGGTCCATGTGCTCCTCAGCGTCCGGCAGCAGCGGAAGCTCAGGCTGGGCTCCGTAGCGCTGCCGGTACAGGCCCGCGCCGTGCATCGCGGCCATCAGGCCGGCGTATGGGTCGCGCCTCGTCACGTCGACGATTCCCGCGCGGTAGAACGCCATGTGGGAGATCGCGTCGACCTCGATGAACGACACCGGGCGCCCGTCGTCGTGCACCTCGAGCCATCGCTCGCGTACGGTCCACCCGTCGTCGTGCCGTGCCGCCGCCATGATCATCGACTCTCGCCCGCGCACTGACGCGAACTCGGAATTTCCCCACGCGGCCGGGAACTGGGCGGCGAGGTCCGCGTGGTCAGGCTGCATCACGAGCTGCCAGCGCTCGCCGGCGTCGAGAACGATCATCGGGCTCCGATCCGGACCTCGAGCCGCGACGGTACCCCGGCGATGTAATCGATCACCTCGGCGGACGACACCACGTCGGCGCACTTCGCGTGCATGTCGAACAGGTTGGCATCGTGGGGCCCCGGCGCACGGTCCGCGACCGCTTCCCGCGGGATCAGGGTCGGATAGCCATGGGAGAACAGGTCTACGGCAGTCGCGCGGACGCACCCGCTCGTCACGGCGCCGCACACGATCACCGTGTCGGTACGGTGCGAGACCAGCATCGAGCACACCGGCGTGCCGAACAGGCCCGACGGGAACTTCTTGAGCACGACCGGCTCGTCGTTGCGCACTCCGAGCCGCTCGTCGAGCTGGACCCAGCGCGACCCGATCTGGAGCACCTCCGGGACGACCGGCGCCTTCTGCACGAACAGGCCGGCGTCGGCGCCGCCCGGCTCGTAACCGGTCGTCGTGTGGATGATCGGCGCGCCCTTGGCCCGGGCCGCGTCGAGTACGCGCCGGCAGCACTCGACGGCAGCGGTCATGTCCGCCCCGAGCGGCGAGGCGGGATCTGTGAAGCCGAGGCTGAAGTCGATCACGAGCACCGCGGGACGACTCCCCCACTCGAGCCGGTTTCCGTAGGACGCCCGCGCGTAGATCGACCGCGTCTGCTCGTCGTACTGCTCGTCGTAGTGCATCGCAACGCCCTTCGGACCGGGACCGGGAAGAACCCGCCGCCAAGGCCGCGTGATAATATCTGACATTCATGGCGTCCGCAAATACCCGGTCGGACGACAGGAGTCGATCGCCGAAGCTCGCCGCCTGAGCTGCTGAGCCATGGTGGACGGAGCATCATGCGGCCAGCCCCTCTCGATCCGTAACCGGCGGCTGCGCAACCGCGTGGTGCTCGCCCCGATGGACCGCAACTACTGCGAGCCCGACGGGCGCCTAACCGCCGCCTACACCGCTTACCTCGCCGAGCGCGCCGCGGGCGGCGCCGCGCTGGTGTTCCCCGAGGCGGCGTACGTACGGATCGATGGCAAGTGCCAGACGCACCAGATGGGGCTGCACGACGACTCGGTCGTTCCCGGGCTTGGGCAGCTCGCCGACGCCGTCCACGCCGAGGGAGCGCTACTCGGGGTCCAGCTGAATCACGGCGGCAATACGTCGAAGCCGAGCGTTTCGGGTTACCGGCCCGTCTCTCCCTCGGGCGTGGCATGCCGGTTCGCCGGTGGGTTCGAACCGGACGTGCTCGAGCACGAGGACGTGGTGGAGCTCGCCGCCGGCTACGCCGCCGGGGCGCGACGCGCGGTCGACGCCGGGGTGGACGTGCTGATGGTTCACGCCGCCCACGGCTACCTGATCCACCAGTTCATGATGCGGCGGACCAACCTCCGCGACGACGAGTTCGGCGATCCGGTCCGCTTCTTGGAGCTGGTCGTGCTCGAGGTTCGAGCGGTCGCGCCCGAGCTCCCGATCTTCCTTCGGATCTCGGCGGACGACGATCCCGTGAACGGCCTAGATCGGGACACCATGTTCGAGATCGTCCGGCGCGCCCCGCTCGAGGCGATCGACTGTATCGACGTGTCCGCCGGCTCGTACGAGGCGCCAGAGTGGATCATCCCGGTCGGCGAGCGTCCCGAGGGGTGGCTCCGATCTATCTCAAACCGCTACCGGCAGCTAGGCCCGGCCGTCTCGGTCGCCGGCCGGATCGCGACGCTCGACGCGGCCGCAGAGATCCTCGCGGAAGGCGCCGCCGATCTCGTGTCCGTCGCTCGCGCGTTTCACGCCGATCCCCGCTGGGCATCTGAGCTGCTCGGCGCGTCGAGCCGGCCGCGGCCGTGCATTGCCTGCAACCTCTGCATCGACGAGCTCGGGCGTGGGCCGATCCGGTGCGCGGTCAACCCCCGCGCCGGACACGAGCTCGAGATCGCCGACGACCCCCAGGCGCACTCGGAGGCGGCGACCGGCGCGTCGGGTCAAGTGCTCGTTGTTGGCGCCGGCCCCGCCGGCATGGAGCTCGCCCGGCGCCTGGCTCTCGCCGACCAGCCGGTGCGGCTCGTCGACCGCGCCGACTGCCTCGGAGGACAGTTCGCGCTCGCATCGGGCCTGCGCTGCTATCCCCAGTACCACCGGATCCTCGACTGGTACGCCGACGAGCTCGCGCGCCTGTGGATCCTGCCGGAGCTCGGCATCGATGTCGACGAGGAATGGCTGCTCCACAAGGACCCGGCGACCGTCGTGCTCGCCACCGGCGGTCGCGGCTTCATGCCTGGAATCCCCGGGATCGAGCTGCCACGGGTACACGACGTCCGCGACTGGCTGCGAACCGGGGCCGATCCGGACGGCGGGACGTTCGTGTCTGGGGCGGGGATCGCGAGGGGCTCGCGGTCGCCGACGACCTGCTCGCGCGCGGCGCGTACGTCACCGTGGTCGTTGCCGGCGAGCGGTTCGCCCGGGACGCCGGCCGGATTGCCAAGGCGCTGGTGACGGAGCGCCTGCTCGACGATCCGCGCTGCTCGATCCGGTACTCGAGCCGGATCGCGGCCGTGACGCCCGACTCCGTCCGCTTCGACGAACCGTCCGGCAAGAAGGAGCTCGGCGGACCGCTGACCGTGCTCGTGTCACAGGGCGTCGAGGCCGACGACGCCCTCCGCCGGGCCGCCCGGCGCCTGAGCCCGCCTGGCGGCGTCCACCTGATTGGAGACGCTGCCGGCATGGGCGGATCGTTTGCGGACGCGATCGCCGGCAGCGTTCGCCTGGCAAACAACCTAGTAGGAGCTCTGACCGCCGATGCACGAGCCTGACCTCCGGACGTTCCCAGCGATGCTCGCGTTCCACGCGAGCCGGCGCCCCGACACGCCGTTGCTGACCGACGAGTCCGGCGCGCTGACGTATTCCGAGGCGCTCGCGCTAGCGGGACGGCTCGGGGCCGGGTTCGCCCGCTGCGGGGTCCAGCGCGGTGACCACGTGGCGATCATGCTGGACAACCGGCGCGAGTTCATGGCGACCTGGTTGGCGCTCGCGGCGATGGGCGCCGTCGAGGTGCCGGTCAACCAGCAGACCGTCGGCGAGCGGCTCGTGCACATCCTCAACCACTCGCGCAGCACGACGCTCGTGGTGCAGCACAAGTACCTCGAGCAGGTCGAGACGGTCGCGAACCGGCTCACCTCGCTGCGGCTGCTGGTCGTCGTCGACGGCGACGGGACGCCCTCTCGCTTCGAGGCCGTGTCCTTCGCCGAGCTCGACGACGGCACCGAGCTGTCGCCCGCGCCCGTCCGCTTCTCGGACCCGGTCGCGTTGATGTACACGTCCGGCTCGACCGGTCCCGCCAAGGGGGCGATTCTCAGCCACGGCCACCACTACACGAACGGGTACCAGGCGGTCGCGAGCGTCGGGATCATCAGCGCCGACAAGATCTACGCGACCACCCCGCTTCACCACAACATGGCGCAGGGCTACGGAGTCTGGCCCGCGATCGTCGCCGGCGCGTCCGTCCACGTCGCGACCCGCTTCGACCGCCGCACGTTCTGGGAGGAGGTCGCGATGTCACGCGCGACGGTGCTGCCTTTCGTCGGCGCGATGCTGGTGCTGCTAGCGAAGAACCCCGAGGCTGGGCGTGACTCCGAGAACCCGCTGCGCGTCGGCTACGGCGTGCCGATCCCGGCGGAGCTGCACCGGCCGTTCGAGCGGCGCTTCGCGATCCGGTTGATCCACTGCTACGGATCGACCGAGGCGACGATCGTGACGTGGGGCAACGACGAGGATGCCGTCCCGGGCTCGGTCGGGCGAGTGTACCCCGGATACCAGGTCGAGATCCACGACGACGAGGACGTGCCGCTGCCACAGGGCGCCGTCGGGGAGATCTACGTCAGGCCGAGCGGGCCCTACACCATGTTCAGCGGCTACTACGAGGATCCCGAGAAGACGGCGCGAGCGCTGCGCAACGTCTGGTTCCACACCGGCGACCGCGGCTGGTTCGATGAGGAGGACCGGATGTGGTTCGCCGATCGGGTGGGCGACGCGATCCGCTGCAGGGGCGAGAACATCAGCGCCCACGAGGTTGAGGAAGCGTTCCTCCCGCACCCCGCCGTGTCGCTGGTCGCCGCCTATGGCGTCCCCGCGGAGCTCGGCGACGAGGAGGTGGTGATCGCGGTCGTCCCGCAGCCGGACACCACGATCGATGTGCCGGACCTGCTCGAGTGGGCGGCGGACAAGCTCGGCCGCTACGCAATGCCACGGTTCGTCGACATCGTCGAGGCGCTGCCGATGACGCCGACGGGGAAGATCGAGAAGTACAAGCTGCGCAAGAGCGGGCCCTCGCCGACCGCGTACGACGCCCGGAGGACGGAGCGGACGCCGGCCGCGCCCTGACTCACCCCGGGCCGTCGCGAACTTCCGGGAGCACCTGAGCGGTCAGTACCTCGATCGCGGCGCACATCTCGGGAACGCCGGTCGCCGGCAGGTTGAGCACGACGTTCCCGACCCCGGCGCGGGAGAGCCGGCGCAGTCGCCTGATCGCCTCTTCCGGCTCGGCCGGCAATCCCGCGGAGGTCGACAGCAGCAGCGAATCGGGATCGCGGCCCAGCTCCGACGCCAGCTTCCGCACGGTGGCGTGGCCCGCGTCCAGCGCCTCGACCTTCGCACCGACCGCATGCCATCCGTCGCCCAGTGTCGCGGCGCGCCGGTGCGCGCGCTCCCCCATCCCGCCGATCAGCAGCGGCGGCCCGCCGGGCTGGACCGGGCGCGGCTCGCACACAACCTCATCGAAGTCGAAGAAGCGGCCGTGGTGTTCGAGTCGCCCGTCGCGCCAAAGCGACTGGAGGATCGCGAGCTGCTCGTCGAATCGCCTGCCCCTCGCCTCGAACTCGGCGCCGAGCGCGTCGAACTCCTCCTTCCACCACCCGGCGCCGAGACCCAGCACCACCCGTCCGTTCGAGAGGACGTCGAGCGTCGCGACCGCCTTAGCGAGCTGCAACGGCTCGCGCATCGGCGCAACGAGGATGCTGGTCCCGAGCCGGACGCGGCTGGTCACGCCCGCGACGACCGCGAGCGTCGTGATCGCGTCAAGGAATCCGTCCTCGGGCTCGAACGGCACGCCTCCACCGCGGTAGGGGTATTCGCTGTCCCCGTACAGCGGGTAGACAACGTGGTCGGCGACCCACACGGAGTCGAGCCCCGCTCTCTCGGCCGCCCGCGCGACCGTCACCACCCCGTCGCGTGTAGCTCCCGAGCCCCACTGCGGGAGGTGCACGCCGACGAGCATCTCAGCTGGGGACTGATTCCCGGACGGGCGCCCCAACGATCTCGCGGTACTCCTCGTGGCTCGCAATGTCTCGCCCGAGCAGCTGGGCTAGCGACTTCGCCATCTCGAGAAACTGGACGTTGGACTGCACCTTGTCGTTGCGGTGCGGCCACAGCCAGACCGTGTCCTCCATCCCGACTCGGACGTGTAGGCCGAGCAGCGCGGCGGCGGTGACGAGATACGTTGTGGCGCGACCCGCGGCGCAGACCAGCACCGTCGCCTCCGGGTCAACGTCGTAGATCGCCGACGCCATCCGCAGCAACCCGTCGATCATCTGCCGCGGGTTCTCCATCGGGCTGCAGCCAGGGGAGCGCCGGGAGGATGACCCAGTACGACGGGGTGTCGACCAGCCCGCTGTTGATCAGGTACCGGTCCGCGTTGTTGACGTCGCCATCGGTGTACACGGCGATCAGGACCTTCGCGCCGGACTCCTGGATCAGCCGGGCCTTCTCCAGCATCAACGGCACCGGCTTCGCGAACAGCGCGTCGCCTGTGTAGACAGCGGTCGTGTTGACCGGGATCGCGTCGAGCAGCCTCGCGTCCAGCACCCGCTTCATCTCATCCCATTCGCCGTCGAGCGCGGTTACGAGACATCCGTCGACGGCGAGCGTCGGGAACTCCTCACGAAGCGGAGTGATCACTTCGGAGAAGCGATCGAGCGACAGCGTGTTGTAGCCGTTGTCATCGCGCACGTGGATGTGCACCGTGCTCGCGCCGCCCCGCGCGCACGCGCGTGCCTCCTCGTAGATCTTCTGCTGGGTCACCGGCTGAGCCGGGTTCGCCGACGGAAGGAAGAACGCACCCGTGATCGCCACCGAGACGATCATCTTGTCGGGGATCTCCCAGGGCGTCTGAATCGGCGCGTCCACGAACGCCGAGCGCTCGGGATCGACGATCGCCGGCAGACCATACGGCCGCCAGATCATCCGCTCGCGTTCGCGCGCGAGCCCTTTCTCAACCCGGCCCCAATCGATCCGATCAGTCTCCATCGTTCATCTCCTTTGGAACTCGTCTGGAAGCGCTCGCTCCTCGGGCCCCACGTACTCGCCGTCCCTGATGAAACGAAGCGGCACGCCGTCTTCGATCTCCTCGATCACGTGTGCCATCAGCCCGGGCAGAACTGCGAGGAGCGCGATCCCTACGGTCTGGTCGGCGCTCAGCCCGAGATCGGACCCCAGGCAGGCAAGGCATCCGTCGATGTTGATCGGGAGATGACTCTTCCCCGTACGCTCGACGAAGGCCGCGTGGATCGCGCGGTAGAGCCGCGTCGCGCTCCCGCTGACGCCGAGCTCGTCCGCGAGCTCGAACAGGGCGGTCGCGCGGAAGTCCGATCCGCGGTGGACGGGATGGCCGAAACCGGGGAAGCGCCTCCCGGAAGCCAGCACCTCGTCGACCACCTGCCTCGCGGTCTCGGCGTCGTCCCAGCCGTTGCGGTTCTGCAGCTCGCGGGCGTGCTCGATCAGCCTGAATGAGTCCTGCGGCGAGAGCGTGTTCTGGCCCGCGGCGAGCAGCCCCCCGGCGACGCTCGGAACGAACTGCGGGTTGCCCGATGCGATGTACCGCGCAGCGGTGATCGTTGCCGCCACGAACCCATGATCGAGCAGGCTGTTGAGCATCGCGTCGAGCAGCCGCGTCTCGGGGCCGGTCGGCAGCCGGCCGACGAGCGTCAGGAACGTCCCCTCCGCGTACGACAGCTGCCGGATGATCTCCTCGTGCGAGTAGCCGCGGATATTGACGCTGCCGTTCTCGACGACGCTCACCGCTGTCTTGAATTCAGTCACCCGCAGCCTCCCGGGTCAGCATTTGTCATCTCGATCCGCCGCACTTACCGCAGCGCCCCGATTACGTCGATGCGGTTGCGGAGCGTCGAAAGCTGTTCGGGGGTCGGCTCGGGTGTCGTCGGCACATCGCTGCCGGGGAGCGGGAAGCCCGTGTGCTCGCGAACCTCGTCGAGCGTGACTCCCGGGTGCAGCGACTTGACGCGAGCCGCCCGAGTTGTCTCGTCGAAGTCGAACACGCACAGCGGCGTGACGATCGACTCCGGTCCACGGGCGGGCAGGCCGTGGCGCTCGCGGAACCCCGCCGACCCGTCTCCGTATCCGACCGCGGACACGTAGTCGCACCGCTCGACGAGCACTCGTGGCGAGTGCGTGGTCGTCACCAGGTGGTAGCGGCCGTTCTGCAGCGTCGCGTTGCAGGTTCCGATCCCGCCCGGCCCTCGGAAGTCGAGCCGCTTCGGGTCGGCGCCGGTCCCGATCAGGTTCGAGTTGCCGAAGCGGTCGATCTGGATCCCGCCGCAGAAGAACACGCCGCGGCGCCGGAAGCGCATATCCGAGAGGAGTCGATCGTGCGGGTAGTAGGCCTCGCCCCATCGCATCGCGCGGACGTCGGTGATGAACGCGAACTCCTCGATTACCGCGACATCCTGCAGGTAGGCCTTGGTGAAACCGAACATGACCGTCATGTTCGGGCCGTGGGACAGGTGCGCGAGCAACGCGCCCGCCCGGGGCACCGGGAAGTTGGCGCCAACCTCGACCCACTCACCGTCGCGCAGGTCATTGGCGATCACCGTCGCCATGATCTCCTTCGGCGTCGCCGCGGTTGCACCGAGTCTGGAGTCGATCGCGGTCGTAGTCATCAGTACTCCGTGAGTGAGAAGATCTGCCGAGTGCCGACGCGCTCGAGGTACTCGACGTGGTCGGCGGGGCCTCGTAGGTAGCGGTCGAGGTACCT
The DNA here is from genome assembly GCA_963788565.1 of uncultured Solirubrobacterales bacterium. Taxonomy (GTDB): domain Bacteria; phylum Actinomycetota; class Thermoleophilia; order Solirubrobacterales; family Solirubrobacteraceae; genus Palsa-465. Next base: position 47,538 of record CAWBHJ010000017.1, read on the forward strand.
GTCGAGCGCCCCGCGCGACCCCGTCTTCAGCCAGTCGTTGCCCGCCGCGACGTACTCGAGCAGATGCTGTTCGTCGGCCGGGTAGTAGCCGTGGGACGCGAACGGGTGCGCGCCGTAAGGGACCCGGACGATCACGTCCGCGCCCGCGATCGACGTCCTCACCGGATTGGCGCGGATCTGCTCGTTCGAGACGATCTGCTCGACCTGCACGACGGTCCGGTCCGCGGCGGCGTGGATCGCGCGGTCTCCGAAGCCGGTGCCGGCGTGCTGGACGTTGCCGTAGCGGTCGCTGATCGCCGCGTGCAGGAACGCGATGTCGATCTCGATCGCCGGGACGGCGATCAGCAGCTGGTCTTCGACCGGATCGCGGAACGTGCGAAGCCGCGGATTGACCTCCGGGTATGACGTCGCGACCCCCGCGCGCCACGGATTGAACGGGAGGCGCTGCGCGGCGGCGCGTAGGCCGGCGTAGAAATGAGCCTCGTCGAGCTCGAACAGGTCGAGCTCACCGTCCTGGGCGGTCTGCGAAACGCCGGACCGATCGGGGCCAGCCCCTCCGCGCCGACGTAGGGCGAGACCAGCGTCCGGACGGCGCCGGCGGCGATCAGCATGTCGACGTCCAGGCCCGATGACGCGGCGCCGACGAGCGTCAGATCCTTGACGCCCGCGCGGATGATCTGGCGGACCATCCCCATCGGGTGGGCCGCGTTGATGAAGCCGCCGATCGCGATGGTCATCCCGTCGCGAAGCCCGGCGACCGCCTCCTCCTCCGAGGAGGCGACGACGGATCGCCGCGTCGCCGGTGCCTCGTCCAGCGTCAGCTCGGAATCTGCCATTGCTCCTCGTGCGCGTTTCGGTAGTCGAGGCGGAACCAGCGCGGGTGGCCATGGATCGTCTGTCCACCGTCGACCAGCAGGTCGACGCCGTTGACGAACGCTGCGTCGTCGGAGGCCAGGAAGCACACGGCCGCGGCCACGTCCTCGGGCAGGCCGAGACGGCCGACCGGAGTTTCGGAGAGCAGGACGTCGCGGTGCCGGCCGTCCTGCAGCATCGGCGCGGTCATTCCGGTCTCCACCACTCCTGGCAGGACGGCGTTGACCCGGATGCGATGAGACCCGAGCTCCGCGGCCATCGCGAACACCATCGCCCGCAGCGCCGATTTCGTCGCGCAGTACGCGCCGAGCTGATCCGAGTGCGTCACCGCACCAGACGACGCGTTAACCACGATCGCGCCGCCTCGACGATCGTCGGCCATCTGCTGCGCCACGACCTGGCAGACGTCGAAAGTGCCCGTGAGGTTGACGTCGACATGACGGTGCCACTCCCGCTGCGGGATCGAGAGGAACGGCGAGAACTTCCCATAGCCGGCGTTTGCGAACAACACGTCGACTCGACCGGAGAACGAGGCCGCTTCGGCGACGGCCTCCTCGACCCGAGCCCTCTCGGTCTGATCGACCGCCAGCGCGAGCACCTTCCCACCGGCCGCCTCGCACGCGGCCGTGGTGTCCGTCAGCAGCTCCTCCTTGCGGTCGAAGATGACCACGTCGGCGCCCTCGCGCGCGAACCGTTCTGCGGTGGCCGCCCCGATGTCGCCGGCCGCCCCCGTAACGATCGCCGTCTTGCCCTCGAACCGCGGCGGCGTCATCCCGACAGTCCCATCGAGCGGCCGACGATCAGCTTCTGGATCTCCGACGTGCCGCCGCCGATCTCGAGGTACTTCGCGTCGCGATAGTGCCGCGCCACCGGGTACTCGTTGGTGAACCCGTAGCCGCCGAAGATCTGCACGCCCTCTCTGGTCGCATCGACGTACGCCCGGCTCGTAAAGAGCTTCGCGAGCGTCGCCTCCACCGCCGCGGGGCGCCCGGCATCCGCGCGCTCCGCCGCGCGCCACGTGAGCAGGTCGCCTGCTTCAAGCGCCAGGCGCATCTCGACCAGCTTGTCCATCACCAGCTGGAAATCGCCGATCGGGCGGCCGAACGCCTCACGCGTCTTGGCGTGCTCGAGCGACAGCTCGAGCACCTGGGCGTTCGCCCCGACACAGATCGCGGAGAGCAGCAGGCGCTCCGCCGCCAACCCTGGCCGCAGCGCTCGCCAGCCTTCGTCGCTGGGGCCGAGGATCGCGTCCGGCGCGAGCTCGACGTCGTCGAGGAAGATCTCGCAGAGATCCAGCGCCTTGAGGCCCAGCTTCGAGAGCGGCCGGATCATGACCCCCTTGGCCGCGGGATCGAGCATCGCCAAGGAGATTCCTTCGCGGCGGTCCGCGCCGGGCGTGGTGCGGACCGTCGTGATGATCGCGTCGGCGACGCCCGCGCCCGTGATGAACACCTTCTGACCGTGGACCAGCAGGCCCGTCGCGGTCTTTCGCGCGACCGTGCGCAGCGCGGCGGCATCCGACCCGGAGCCGGGCTCGGTCAGCGCGAACGCGACGAACGCGTCTCCCCGCGCGATCCGCGGCAGCCACTGCTGGCGCTGCTCCTCGGTTCCGAGCCGCGCGATCGCGTCCGCCGCGAGCACCCACAGTGAGTAGTAGGCCTGCGCCAGCGCCAGCGAATGGCGGGCGAGTGCGCGGTGAACGACGACGAGCTCCTTCAGGGACCCCCCTGCGCCCCCGTCGTCCTCCGGCACAGCGAGGGCGGCCCAGCCCGCATCGGAGAGCGCCCGCATCGCGTCGGCCGGGAACTCCGAGTCGGCGTCCACCCCGCGACGGCCGCCGGCGATGCGTGCCTTGCGCACAGCTCGTCGATCGCCTCGGCCATCTGGCGCTGCTCATCCTCGGCGAACTGCAGGGTGTACGCGCCTGCGGTGGACGTCGGGCGAAGTCTCGCAGGAGACGACATGGCCTAAGAATAACCAGACAATCAGAGTCTGTACAACTACCAGGCTCATTAGATTTCGTCGGAATCCTGTCGGATTGCGCCGACGCCCTGTTGTTGCGGCGCCCACAGTTCGCCGCGCCGTCGATGCCGCCACGCGAACCGTCGGGGAACGGCGACGATCGCGCCCTCAGTGTTCGGCGCCGGAAACCCCGAGATCGCAGGGCGCAGTTCGGATCCAACGCGATCGGATCCGCGTGCGGCGAAGGTGGGATTCCGCGCGGAACCGAGGACGGACTAGAAACCGACCGGTGCAAGCGTCACGTTGATGACAGGTACTCAAGGTCGTTCGATGCAGCGGTAAAGCACCGAGGGTCAGATGTCGATCCTTTATACTGTCTGAAGTTTGATCCTCTGGGCGATGTTCGCCCTTAACGCCCTTGATCCATTCCATTGCGAGATGCGATGACGAACGCGGAAGGCGCTCCGTCCAGCCCACTAGGGTCCGGCGACCGCGAGAGCAAGTCAAGTACCAGATCCGTCAGGCGATCCTCGGAGGTGAGTCCGCACCGGCGATCGGCTTCCGAGCGAGGCAGCGCTCGCCCGTGACTTCGGCGTGAGCCGATCGACGATTGGCGAGGCGCTGGGATGGCTTTGGAGGCCGGCTGACCCGACCTCCCGGGGCGTTCGGGCGGCAGCTTGGTCGAGGGCATCGATCACGACGCGCTCAGCACCCGGTTCGGAGAGTCGGTGGAGACGATCATGCGTCTCGGCACGCCCACGTTCGAGGAGGTCGCCGCGGTCCGCCTGATGCTCGAGGTTCCCGCCGGCTCGCGGCGCGGCAGCCTGGCGAGGAGCATCTGCAGGAGCTCGAGCGGATCGTCGACGAGGAGAAGCGGGTCAGTTTTCCGGACCCGGCCGTCCCCGGCCTGAAGCCGCGTTCCATCGCGTGATCGCCGACGCATCGGGAAACCGATTGCTCGCCGCGTTCGTCTCGGCGCTCCACGGTGCGACGCACCGCTCGCGTACATCGACACGTCGCCCGAGCTCGGCCGCCAGAGCGTCATCCACCACATCGGGATCGTCGAAGCGGTCCACGAGCAGACGACCCACTGCAGCCACCGTAGTGGAGGAGCACCTCAAGTTACCTCAGCGTCCAGGCGATCGCCGAGCAGGGCCCGCGAGATCGTCGCGGCGAACAGCGGCGCGCTACGACAGCGGCGGCCTGCTCGACGCTGACGCCACCCGTGGCTCGCGGGCACGCTCGGCCTGGGCCGGCCGGGCTCACGGAAGCCCTGGAGCATCACATCCGCATCCGTTCCAGCACGATGAACGGACGCCCTCCTCGCCCAGTCGCAGGCGTCCTGGCATACGGACGATACCGGGCCAGCGCCGACCAGGTGCTCCTCGACGTGCGCGACGAACTGTTCGACGAGCTGGATCCCAGGATGGTTTCGGAATCGCTGCGCAGGCCCGTTGACGAGCCCAGTCCCGAGCGGCCGAGGAACGCTCCCTCGATGCCGCGTCGATGAATCGCAGATTCGCGAGCCCGGCCTCGGTCTCGATCAGCCCGACGGTGGCACCTCGCGATCGGCCTCGTGGGCATCCGTCGCGGAAGTCCGCGCCCCACGGCCGTCCTACGACAGCCGCGTCTGCCTGCATCTGCAGGTACCCAATGGCGGGTCCCACGTCGCCGCGACCAGCCGCGCGCCGGCCTGCTGGCCGGACTTCGAGCTGTCGACCGCGTACCGTGGGCGCCACTCTCCAGCGCCTGGTGTTCTTTTTCGTACAGCTCCAGGACGCGGCCCACCAGCGTGGTCCCAGGCGCATCGCCACTCGGATAATCACCTCGATCTCCGATTTTCTCGCGCCGCAAGATGCTGGGCGTACCTCATTGCGGATCAGACCCACGATCGCCGCGATTTTCGACGATCACCGGATCCGCAGGCACACGAAGGTGCCAACAACAGTTACCATTTGCTCCTTGGCCTTGGCGGTGTTGTACGTGGCCATCCTTCGTCTCGCCGTTTCCCGCGCTCGACCGCCACCGTCACCGCGCGAGGACGACGCATCGCTCGGACCAGCTCTGGCAGCTCCACGATCACCTGCTCCATTGTCCAGAGCTCAGGCCGAAGCTTGCATCGCGATCTCGCGCAGCGTCGCGTTATCCGTAGGCCTGTCGAGCCGCCGACAGCGTCTTTGCGACGACGGTCTGGAAGGCCTCGTCGAGCCGCGTTCCGCGCCGTCGTCTCCACGCGCGAGCTCATCGTCACCCCGACGACGATCACAGTTCTGGACGCCAACGTTCCGCAGGACGGTCTCGTTCGCCGTCGGGTTGAGCACAGCACGCTTCGTCTTGATGTGGTTGAGCCGCCTCCCGTGGCTCGAGGGGCAGACAGGTCTTGTCCTCGAAGCGCCCGAACCAGATGCATGCCAGCAGCTTGATACCGCCGGCAGCGAATCGGCGCCTCATCGAAGCCATCCGGAAACTCCAGCCATGCGTGGACATCAATCACGAGCCGCCGAGGTGGCGGAACAGCTCGGGCAGGTCGAGCAGTTCGGGTGACGACCTCCTCGACCAGACCGAAGTCGCGGCGATCCTGACCTCGGGGTGGGTACTGCTGGTGCGCCAGCCTGTCGCGATCGGCGTCGACGTTGTGCATGTCGATGATCTCCAGCGCCACCGATCCGAGCGCGACGTTGGACTCCATGGGCGGAACAGGTTGCGGAGGAGGACGACATCTTCTCGCCGGCTCATTCGAAGACTCCTTTCGGTCGGGTACCAAGCACGCGTGCCGCGTCCGTCGGCCTAGCGAAGCAGGACGCTGAACGAGATGAGCAACCAAGTCGCCCCACGTGCTTGATCCAGGCCATCCAGGAGCGCGGGTCATCGATCCGCTCGCCCGCCAGATCCTCCAGCCACAGGTTCTCAGCGATCAGGACACCGCCGCTGGCCAGCAGGTAGCTGTCGACCAGGGCGCGGTTGTCGCTACGGCAGACGGTGATCCCTCCGGGCCCATGCAGTCCCGTCCCACCGACGCGGCTGCCGCTTCGGCGATCCGCTTCGCGCCCTCCAGGCTCGGCCCAGGAACGGGTCGCCGGGTTGAACCGGTCGGGATCAGGCCGATGCTGCCGTCCTTGCCCCATGCGGAACACGACGACGTCCCCCGCGGATCTTCAGGCTGCTGAAGCCGGCGCACGCTCGACCTCCTCCAGTCCGATCCCGGAACGGTCCGGCAGCGGGTCGAAGGGTCGCGCCAGCAGGAAGTCCAGCAGGATCCACCAGGTCACCACCGGCGGATCTACTCCAGCCGCACTTCCTGCAGGTGACGGCTGCCAGCTCGTCTCGGCGCGATAGTCGTTCCAGATTGCGTCCTGGGGCGAAGTCGTTCAGCGCGTCGATGTGGGTAGGTGTCGGTCTACATCGGAGTTCACGTCACCGGTGGACCTTCGATGCCCAGCGGCGAACTGCGAGTCCAGCACCTCGTTCATCGTCCGGGCCGGGCTGTCGCTGACAGATCTCGTACAGCGGGTTCGCATTCGCCGTCTCTGCTGGCATCCCCAGAAGTAGTCAACCGCGGGTCGAGCATCTCGGTCGTCTCGGGCGTCGAGCGCGCATCGTCGGCGTGACCGTGTTCAGCGTGCCGAGCTGATCGTCGGGGCCGAACAGTTTTCTTTCGCCGTCTTCGGCGATCCGTGCGACTACTCCAGTCTCGCTGTCTCGCTCGATCGCGCGCACGTCGAGACGACGCTCTTGGCCGGGCCGCCACCGTTCGAGCCGATCGCCGCGCGCAGCCGTTCCAGCGTGATCGGCGCCTGGTCGATGTCGCAGCAGCACCAGCGCGTCGTTGACTCCGTTCTGGTCGCGCCGGGGAGCCATTCCATAGCAGCTTCGCCGAGGCCTTCGTTCCAGGCGAAGTAATTTCAACAGCGTCTCGATGTGACGGGGCTGCTGTGGACGGACGGTTCTGTTCCGACGCCACGGGCAGCGATAGTCCATGAACGACATAGTCGAGCCGCTGAGCCTCCTCATCATCGTCGAGCCTCCTCGTAAAGCACCAGTCCGATCGCCTCGGCGATCCCCGCCATGATCTGGCCGTCGACGATCATCAGATTGATGATCACGCGCATCCTCGGCGACGTAGATCTCTACGACGTGCAGCGGCCCGGTCTCGCCGTCCACCTTGACGATCACCGCATGCGCCCCGTTCGACGTGATCAGTGCCGGCGGGTCGTAGGCGGCTGTCGCCTCCATCGAGGGCTCGAAGTACGGAGGATACGTCGACTCCGCGAAGTAGATCGCGCCGGCCACGTCGGCCGCGACATACCCACCTCTCTCGCACCTCGCCTGGCGCGGGACTCGCTCGGCGGTCCTCCAGCGAGGCCTCGGCCTGTGCGCGGCCACCTGCTTCACCCGGCTGGTCATGATGTCGCCGGCTCGGAGGATCGCCCCGCCCCGATCACCGCGCCGCGGCTGCTCCACGTGCCGTCACCGTAGCCTGGTCCGAGTCGCCGCACGGACGGTCACGTCGGAAATCGGCGGCCGAACTGGTCGGCGACCACCTGCGCCACGTCGTCGCGTGGCCCTGTCCCTGGGAGACGATCGACGTGCTCACGAGCGGCTTACCGTCGGCTCCAATCGCACCGGTGTCGGTGTCGTCGGTCGACACCGGGAAGCCGAGGTCCTCGATCGTTCGCGGGCCGGTGCCCCCGCACTCTTGAACAGCTGATCCCGAGCCCGACAGCTCGCCGGCGGCACGCCGCTGGCGCTGCCGCTCGAGGAACGCCTGGTGGTCGACCGCTGCTCGGCTCGTCGAGCTGCGCGGACCTGCCCTCGAGCAGGGTCACGCCGCTCGGACACGTATGGGAACTGATCGTCGCGCGCACGTTGCGCCTGCGGATCTCGAACGGCGACAGCTCGGTTCTGCGGGCGGCCTCGTCGATCAGCGCTTCCCGCGCCATGTTGGCCGGACCCCGCCGACCTTCGATCACGGCCCGTTCCGCACCTTGTTCGTCGTCACGCACTCGTCTGGTGTCGACAGCCGGATGTCGTCGACGCCCGTCACGGTCGTCAGGCCGACCGGCGCCTCGGCCATCACGTCACGGGAAGTTGTTGTGGGCACCCGAGTCCGAATCGACGCGGTCGTCGATTCCGACGAACTTCCGTCGGAATTCGACGCACAACGTCATGTTCTGCACCTGCTGCTTGGCGTCTCGGAGGAGATCAGCTCTTCGCGGCGGTCGCTGAGCCACTGGACAGGCCGGTTCGCCGCGATCACGAGTGCGCAGGTCGCGCAGCTCCTGCGGATGCGACGCCGCCTTTCGGCCCGAAGCCGCGCCGACGATCGGCGCCGATCACAGGCACGTTCTGCTCGGGCAGCTTCGTCGACGGCGCCATCACGACTGCGCGAAGGCCGGCATCTGCGACGAGGACCAGAGCGTCGCTCGTCGTACAGTTCGTCGGCGGCTGTTCGCCCTTCATCGGGCACGCGTACACGCGTTGCTGGTGAACGTCCGATCGACGCGCATGGCGTCGCCGGGATCTTGCCGATGATGTTCGACGCCTTGTCGATGAGGATGTCCAGGACGATACTCGTCGCCAGCTCGCCGCCGCGCCGGCCTCTTCGGGTCGGCCACCACGGCAGCGGCTCGTAGTCGACCTCGATCAGGTCGACCGCGTCCTCGGCGATCCGCCGGCTGTCCGCGACGACGGCGGCGATCGCCTCACCGGCGTGAAGCACGACCTCACCGGCGAGCAGCGGCTGGATCGTCGTCCTGAACTCCGGGACTCCATCTCGGCGACCAGGCCGGCGAGCGTTGCGAGGAGTCCGATCCCGTCCAGACAAGGTGCACGCCGTCGAGTGCCTCCGCCCGCTCGGTGTCGACCGAACGGATGCGGGCGTGCGCAAACGGGCTCCTGAGCATCGCCACGTGGACATCCCCGGGAGCGCGATGTCGCCGGTGTATCACCCCGCCCCGTGAGGAGCCGCGCATCCTCCTTGCGGAGCGGGCTGGTCCCAATCGCGGTGCGGGTTATCTCCGGAACTTCGCTCTTCATGACGACTCAACCTCTCCGTTCGACGAGGGACGGCCGGCGTCCACGACAGCATCGACGATGTTCCGGTAACCGGTGCATCGGCAGATGTTTCCGTCGATCGCAGCGCGCGCCTCCTCCGCGGTTGGCGTTGGGTTCTCGCGCAGCAAGGCGGTCGCGACCATCAGGAACCCGGCGGTACAGAAGCCGCACTGGAGCGCGTGATTGCGCTGGAAGGCCTCCTGCAGCTTCGAAAGAGCGGGGCCCGTCGCGAGCGACTCGACGGTCTCGATCTTGCGGCCCTCGACCCTGACCGTCAGCGTCAGGCACGAGCGCACCGGCACGCCGTCGACGAGCACCGTGCAGGCGCCGCAGATCCCCTGCTCGCAACCCAGCTTCGTTCCATGGAGCCCCAGCTCGTCACGGAGGGTGTCCGCCAGCGAGACCCTCGGCTCGGTCTGAACGCTCTGCGTCCTCCCGTTGACCGTGAAGCTGACGGTACGTGTGCTCTCCAGCGATGCCAACTCGGTCATGAAGCCACCGATCCATTGGTTTGAGACAGTGCGTTAGCGATTGCCCGCTTGACGAGCACGCCGGCCACCTGCTTGCGGTATTCGCCCGACCCGTGGATGTCACCCGGCGGACTCAACCCGTCGGTCGCCGCGCGCGCCGCCTCGCCGGCGACGGCATCATCGACGACGCTGCCGGCAAGCGCCTCGCCCGCGCCATACGCGAGGATCGGCGTGCTGTCGACCGCGCCGAGCACGACCGTCGCGGCGTCGCAACGGTCGCCGTCCATCGAGAGCCGCACGGCGGCCATCGCGAGGGCGAAGTCTCCCGGCCGCCGCGAGAGCTCGGTGAATCCCCACCTGCAGCGGTCATTCGGTGGTCGAGCGAGACGACCGGCTCGCGAGGCTGCAGGGCGGTCGTGAAGATGTCGACGAAGAATTCCCTCGCGGGGACCGAGCGAACGCGCGTCCGCACCCTCGACGTTGACGACGGCGTCAGTCGCCACCAGCGCAACCGGAATCTCGGCGGCGGGATCCGCGTGGGCGACGCTGCCCCCGACCGTGCCCGCGTTCGGATCACCGGGTGGGCGACGTGGGAGATCGCCGCCGTGAGCAGCGGGGCGGCGCTTCGCACGGCCTGCGAGCGCTCCACCTCGGATTGCGTGGTCATCGCTCCGATCCGTAGTCGACCGTTCTCGCTCGACACGCCGCGGAGGCCGTCGACTGCGCCCAGATCGACGAGCACGGTCGGGGACGACAACCGGAACGCCATCAGCGGCAGTAGTGACTGTCCGACCGCGATCGGGCGCGCTTCGTCGTCGGAGCCGAGGGCGTCGATCGCTTCTGCGGTGGTGTGCGGTGATACGTAGCCGAAACTGGAAATTCCATGGACCCCCCCTAACGCGCGGAGCGCATGCGGGTCGAACGAACCGACCTCGACCTTAGGCCCGACTAGCTGCGGGCTACGACTAATCATCCTACATTCTTCATTGAGCTTCTGCGTAAGAACGACCAATCATCCTACATTCTACATTGAAGCTGCTCGCGAGCGCAACACGCTCCCCCGCAGCACCACCGCGACGCTAAGCACGAGACATCCCCGCGAGGAGCGACAGCGGCACCGCGTCGGCCGTCGCCTGGGCGAGCGACGCGGCGAATGGCGCTCCGAGCATCTCGCCGAGCGCCCACGAGACGATGAACAACAGCGTCCCGGCTGAGACCGCGAGCCCCGCTCGCTCGGCCGACTGAGTCAGCAGCGTGGTCGCCGGGACAACGCACACGCCGAGGGGCAGGGCGAGCGCGAGCACGCTGAGCAGCGCCAGCGGCACCGCATCGGACGGCAGTGGCACCAGGACGAGCAGCAGCGCGGTCAGCGGCAGTCCGACACCCAGCACCCGGCGCAGGCCGTCGCGATCGACCAGCCGTCCGACCGGCGTCGTCGCGAGCGCGCTGAGCACCGCCGAGGTGACGAACACGGCACCGATCGCGATGTTCGAGCCGCCGAAATGCGAGAGCCGGAGCGGTAGCAGCGCGGCCAGCGCACCGAACGTGAGGCCGAGCGCCAGCACCAGCCAGAACCCGAGCACGAGCTGGCCGTCGCCCAGCAGCCGCCGCAACGGCGGACGCGGCCCCGCGGGCAGCTTGCGCGGCTCGGCCTGGCGAAGCGTGAGCACCGCAAGCCCTACGGGAATCACGGCCACAACCGCGAACGTCGCGCCGGTACTGGTTGCGACCGCGACCGTCCCGATCAGCGGTCCGAGAACGGTTCCCACCACCGCCGCGCCGATCGCGGATCCGAGCACTTCCCCGCGTCGTGCCTCGGGCGCTACCGCCATCACCCAGGTGAGCGCCCCGCTCCAGATCACCGCGGCGGCCACGCCCTGCATGACCCGCAGCGCGTCGAGCACCACGATGCCCGAGCCGAACCCGAAGCCGGCGGTCGCGACAGTGAATCCCGCGAGGCCGATGACCGTCGTGCGGCGCACGCCGATCCTCGCAATCAGGCACGCACCGAGAACCGACCCGGGCAGCAGCCCGGCGGCGTAGCAGCCGGTCAGGACCCCGGCCGCCGCCTTCGACACGTGGAGGACGTGGGCATAGTGCGGCAGCAGCGGCGCGACAGCCCCGTAGAGGGCCGACTCGAGCACGAGCAACTGACCCGTGAGGCGGACTATGGCTCGTTCAGTCATGGCCGGCGGCCGCGCTCAATCGACTGACAAATGGACACGGATGCAGTTGTCCGAGTGACGATAGCCCGGTAGTATGATCGCCGCGAGGAACCAGGCGATGCTCGTTGTCCCGACCAGACGCAGCGTTCCGCGGGGAGCGCGATGAGAGGCGACCAGACGGGTCGGGTCGCCGTCGTCACCGGTGGTGGACGGAGCATCGGCCAGGCATTTGCGAACGGCTCGCTCAGGACGGCGCGAAGATCGTGATCGCCGATCTCGGCGACGGCGCCGAATCGGTCGCGATGGTTGAGGAGGCAGGAAGCGAGGCCATCGCCGTCCGCTGTGACGTGTCCTCGGCGGACGACGTCGCCGCGATGGCGCAAGCGGCATTCGATGCCTTCGGACAGGTCGACATCCTCGTTCACAACGCCGCGATCTACCCGAGCAGCATGTTCGCGGACATGACCTTTGACGACTGGCGGCGGATGCTGTCCGTAAACCTCGACTCGGGATTTCATCTCTGCCACGAGCTCCTGCCGGCGATGCGCGAGCGCAAATGGGGGCGGGTTGTCTTCACTAGCTCTACCACCTTCCACACGGCGCCGCCCGGCTTGGCCCACTACACCGCGAGCAAGGGCGGGGTGATCGGGCTGCTCCGCTCACTCGCCACCGAGGTCGGCGAGGACGGCGTGACGGTCAATGGAATCGCGCCTTCGATCGTCCGCACGGAGGGCTCGATCGAGCTCGGATGGGACGAGATGTTCGATTCGATCGCCGAGACGCAGGCGATCAAGCGCATTCAGGTGCCGTCGGATCTGGTCGGGGCGCTGTCGTTCCTGGCCTCGGATGACGCGGCGTTCATCACCGGCCAGACGCTGTGCGTCGACGGCGGAAGGGTGCGGGTATGAATTGCAAACCCAAGGAGGAGAGACGATGAGCGAGACCGACACCGCCGCCGAGGCGCGCCTGGTCGACCCCGAAGTGATCGAGGATCCGTACCCGCTGTACGAGTCGCTCCACGGCTCCTGCCCGGTCAAGCACGATCCCGAGATCGGATGGATCGTGACGCGCTACGACGACCTTCGCTCGCTGTTGCTGAGCCCGAGCGAGTACTCATCCGAGAGGGCGTACTCGGTCCTTACGGGCCGGTCTACATGGGGATAAGCCCAGAGCCGCTGTCGCCCGAGGTCGAGGCGCTGCTCAAGGAGTATCACCCGCTCGAGACGGTGCTGTTCAAGGCCGATCCGCCCGCACACACTCGGCATCGCGCGCTGATCAACAAGGCACTCAACCCGCGCCGCGTTCGCGTGCTCGAGCCCTCGATCCGGGAGATCGCCTCGGACCTGGTCGACCGATTCGCCGCCGACGGCCATGCCGAGCTGCACCAGCAGTTCAGCGTCCCGCTCCCGCTCACGGTGATCGCGGACACGCTCGGCATCGACCGCAAGGACCTGAAGGACTTCAAGCACTGGTCGGACTGCATGGTTGCCGGCGACCTCGACGTGCTCGACAACACCCGGCGCGCCGAGGTCGCGCGCGGAGTGATCGAGTTCCACCGGTACATGGTGCCGCTGATCGAGGCGCGCCGGGAGGAGCCGCACGACGACCTGCTGAGCGACATCACCAACGCCGAGCTCGAGCTCGAAGATGCGATCGACGGCCCGCGGCGATTCCGCACGTCGGAAATCCTGCCGCTGCTCGGCAGCCTTCTGTTGGCCGGCAACGAAACGACGACGAACCTGATCGGCAACGCGATGGTGGTGCTGCTGAAGCGCCCCGAGCTGATGGCCGAGGTACGCGCTGACCACGAGCTGATCTCGCCGTTCCTCGAGGAGGTCCTGCGCTTCGACGCCCCGGTTCAGTGCACCTACCGGCGGCCGACGGCCGACGTCGAACTCGCGGGGCAGCCGTTGGCCGAGAACGACATGGTGGCCGTGATGATCGGCGCCGGCAACCAGGACGCAGCGATGTTCGAGAACCCGCGGACGTTCGACATCCACCGTCCCAATGTCCGCAGGCACCTCGCGTTCGGCGCGGGGCCGCACTTCTGCGTCGGCTCAGAGCTCGCCCGAATCGAGGCACGGGTCGCGTTCGAAACCCTGTTCGACCGGCTCGACGACATCAGCCTCGCCCCGGGGCCGAGCTGGGACATCACCCGAGCTTCGCGATCCGCGGCTACCGCGAGATCCCGATCGAGTTCACGGAACGGACCGCCTGAGGGAGGGAGGAAGCGTGGCTGAGAACGGTTCGGTGAGAGTCAAGGTCAACCCGGATCTGTGCGCGTTGACGGGCGAGTGCACGCGAACGGCCCCGAGCGTGTTCGAGATCCGGGACGACTCGGACTACGCAGTCGTGATCATGGACGAGGTGAGCGACCCCGAGCAGATCGCGCTCGTGCAGGAAGCGGCGCAGTTCTGCCCGACGGGCTCGATCTCGGTGGAGCCGGCCTAGGCCGGTCGACGGGTCGCCCGGCATGAGCCGGCACCGGTTGACGATGGCGTGGCTGCTTCCAACACTGGGCTTCGTCGTCACGCTCGGCGCTGTCGGCGTCACCAGCAAGCTCGCGCTGCGGACGCTGGTCTGGCAGGACCTGATCGTCTGGACCACGGTCGTCTACGTCGTCGTCGCGGCATATCTCCTGGTCTCGGGGCAAGGCAGCTTCGGGAGCGGCCGGGACGTCTGGTGGGCGCTGCTGACGGCGGTGCTCGCGATCATCTCGTTGATCATGCTGTACCTCGCGCTGGGCAAGGCGCCGGCGAGCAAGGTGATCCCCGTGTCGGCCGCCTATCCGGCGTTCACGCTGCTGCTGGCGGCGCTCGTGCTGTCCGAGGACATCTCGCTGGTGAAGGTCGTCGGCCTGGCGCTCGTGATCGGGGGCGTGGTGCTGATCACGAGCTCCTCCTGAGCGCGCGGCTCATCGCCGGATCAGCCGCGCGTTCGAGTGCTCGAGCTGCGCGAACACCGACAGCAGCGAGGCGATGTTGTGGCCGCTCTCGAAGATGTCGACGTGCGGTAGCGCGGCCTGCATCCCGCGCGTGAGCGGCTCGTAGCGCGGGTCCTGCTTGAGCGGGTTCAGCCACATCAACCGGTGGACCAGGTGGTGCAGCCGCTCGGCCTGCGTGGCCAGCACCGCCGGATCGCCGGTGTCCAGGCCGTCGGACCAGATCACCATGATCGCGCGGCGGGTCTCGGCCAGACTCCCACACCGCGCCAGGAACGCCTGCAGGGCATCGCCGATGCGAGTACCGCCGTCCCAGTCCGGAACGATCGAGCCGCCCAGCCGCAGGGCTGTCTCGAACGATGGCATTGCGATGACGTTCGTGATCTCGGTCAGTCGCGTTCCGAACGTGTACACCCGGGTCGCCGGGTTGCACCGGGTCACCGCGTGGGTGAACAGCAGCAGCCCGCGCGAATGCGCAGTCATCGACCCAGACACGTCGAGCAGGAAGATCAGCGGCCGCTGCCGTATTCGTCGCCGCCGCTCATGGATGTGGACCGGCTCGCCACCGGTCGCCGCGGCCCGGCGCAGGATCCGCCGCGCGTGCGGTGAGCCGGGCCGTCCGGCGTGGTAGCGACGGGTGCGGCGCATCGGCAGCAGCTCGGGCAGGCGCGCCAGCAGCCCGGCGATCTCCGCCCACTCCTCTTCGGTGCACTCCGCGAAGCTCTTCGTCCGCAGCAGGTCGACCCGGCTGGCGGTTCCCTCCGCGGTGGGGTTCTCGATCTCCTCCTCGCCCTCGTCCTCGACCCGGACTCGCGCCATGTGCGCGAGCATCTCGGGAGCCTGCTCGTCGGGTGCGGCCTCCGGCATCGACCCGAAGTAGCCGGCGAAGACCCTGTCGTAGACCGGAATGTGCTCGCGTCGCCACAGCAGCGACGCTCTGCCCGCCCAGTACAGCTCCTCGGGGGCGAGCACCGCGGCGGCCTCGCAGAACGTCTGAATTCGCGCCGGTCCCGCCGGCACGCCCTCGAGCCGCAGCGCCTCGCCGAATCCGACGAGCGCCGCGACGCCCTCACTCATCGAGCAGCTCGGGCAGCGCAGCCCGTACCCGGCGCAGATCGTCGTTGTTCTTGACCACCGCCCCGATCGTGTCCTCGGCGAGTATCGGGTCGCCCGGGAGCGACTCCGCGCCGACGATCGCCAGCGAGCGCGCCCAGTCGATCGCCTCCGCCGCGCCTGGCGGCTTGACCAGGCCCATACTCCGCAGCCGCGCGACTCCCTCCGCGACCGATGTCGCGAGCGTTCGCGCGACCTCCGGAGCTCTGCGCAGGATGATCTCGACCTCGCGTTCGAGCCCGGGATATTCGATCCAGTGGTACAGGCACCGGCGAGTGAGCGCGTCGTGGAGCTGACGCGTGCGGTTCGAGGTGATCACGACCAGCGGTGGGACGTCGGCGACGATCGTCCCGAACTCGGGGATCGTCACGCTGAAGTCGGAGAGCATCTCGAGCAGGAACGCGTCGAACTCGTCATCGGCGCGATCGAGCTCGTCGATCAGAAGCACCGTCTGCTCGCCATGGCGCAGCGCGCGTAGCAGCGGACGCTCCAGCAGGAAGTCGGCCGAGTACAGGCTCGTCACGTCGGTCACGCCGGCGCGCGACACCAGCAGCTGGCGCCTCCAGTCCCACTCGTACAACGCCTCCGATGCCTCGATCCCTTCGAAGCACTGCAGCCGCACGAGGTCGGCGTCGAACACGGCCGCGAGCGCCTTCGCGAGCTCGGTCTTGCCGACACCGGGCTCACCCTCGACCAGCAGTGGCCTGCGCAGCCGGCTGGCGAGCAGCACCGCGGTCGCGATTCCGCGATCGGCGAGATACCCGACGGACTCGAGCCCGTCGTAGGCGGCGTTCGCGTCCTCGAACAGCGTCGCCGTGCTACTTCTCGCCACGGATGAATACTGCGCCGAGCGCGGCCGGAGCGGCGGGCCTCGTCCGCTGCCGCTTCTCGTAAGCCGCGCGGATCGCGAGGGCGACGACGGTGAGCAGGTACGGAATCATCGTCAGGAAGCTCGAGTTGATCGACCAGCCGTGGGACTGACCGACGTCCACGAGTATCAAGAAGATGCCAAACAGGTATGCGGCGCCGATCAGCGCCAGCGGCCGCCACCCGACGAAGATCACCAGCGCGAACGCAATGAAGCCGCGTCCGCCGGTCAGCCCTCCCTGCCAGGTTCCGGCGATCGCGACGGAGAACACGGCGCCCGCCAGACCCATCAACGCGCCGCCGAGCGAGACGTACATGATCTGGATCTTGCGCACGGGCACGCCGGCGGCGTACGCGGCGGACGGGTCTTCTCCGACCGACCGGACGTTGAGCCCGTGGCGGGTCCGCGAGAGCACGAACGAGATCACGATCGCCAGCAAGATCGCAAAGTAGACGGGCCAGATCTGCTTGAAGAAGATGTCGTTCACGAACGGGATCTTGTCGAGCAGCGGAATGTTGATGTGGGCGGGACGGACGGTCGTCGTGTTGCCCGTGAGGCTCGTGCCTAATTGCGACGATAACCCCGTGCCGATGAACCACGCCCCTAAGCCCACGAGAATCTGTGGCGCCCCCATCAGTACGGCGGGGATCGCAACGAACAGTGCGGCGAATAACGCGCCGGTCGCCGCTCCCGCGAGAAGCCCGACGATCACATTGTGGCTGTGGTACGTCGCCGCGAATCCGGCCACGGCGCCCATCAGCATCACGCCCTCGATACCGATGTTGATGACTCCGGCCTTCTCGCCGATCAGCTCGCCAAGGCCCGCGTAGAGCAGCGGGAGCGCCGCAGGTACCGCCGAAATCAGCGACGCCTGGATGAGGCCGTGTTGGGTCATTGCGTGGTCTCCAGAACATCGAGTGGGTCCGGCTCGGGCACATCCATGTGCTGACTCGGTGGCTCGGGCCCCCTCGCGTACACCCGGCCCGGACGGACCCTGTACCGAGCGGCGACGTCGGCGAGCCCCGCGAGCAGGATCAGCAGCCCGAACAGAAGTAGCGTCGAGTCCGGCGAGACGCCCGCGATCGCGAGTCCCAGCTGTGTCGCCGTGGCGACGGCGCCCAGCAGGATTCCCATCGGGATGACCAGCAGCAGCGAGCCGACCGCAAGGGCGCCGACGACGACGCCGAGGAATCCGGTGGAACTCGAAAGGCCGAGCGACAGCGCGTGGAGCTGGTCCAGCATCACGACACCGCCGCACAGCCCTCCGAGTCCGCCTGAGAACAGGAACACCACCAGCTGAGTCCGGCGGACGTCGATGCCGGCGTAGCGGGCGGCGAACGGGTCGCTTCCAACCAGCCTCGCGCGGAAGCCCGCCTTGAGGTAGCGGATCGCAGCCCAGGCGATCACGCACACGCCGATCGCGATGATGAAGCCAGTACCCACCGTGACCGAGCCGATGTGGAGCTGCGGGAGGTTGAACTGCGCCGGAATGTTCTTGCTCGTGATGTTCCCCGCCCCCAGGCTGGCGCCCGTGCTCCACGGACCGGTCGCCCAGTAGGTCACCCACAGCGGGCCGACGAACGTGAACATCAGCGTCGTGACGATCTCGCTCACGTTCAGGAACACCCGGAGCAGTGCCGGAATCAGAATCGCCACGACCCCGCCGACGAACGACGCCAGCAGCGCGAGTGGGATCACCACTCCGCTGGGGACCGAGAGAGGTTGAAGCAGATCTCCGCGGCGAGCCACGCGCCGAAGAACAGCTGGCCGTCGATTCCGATGTTCCACAGACCGACCTTGCGCCCGACGGCGAACGCGGCTCCCGCCAGCAGCAACGGGGTCGTCGTCTGGATCACCGAGCCGATGCCGCCGACCGTCCCGAAGGTCGAGTTCCAGACGGTCGAGAAGAGGCTGCCGAGACCAAGTCCGCTGGTCGTCAGCGAGATGATCACGAAGCCGACGAGCAGCCCGAAGATGATCAGGCCTGTCCGCAGCCAGCCGCCGGCCTCCGCGGTCGGGTCGTGCAGGCGGAGCCTAAATGGGAGATGCGCGCCGCCGGCGGGCTTGGTGGGAGTTGGCTGATCGGTCGCCGTGGCCATGCAACTAGCGCGCCGGTTGGGCGTCGCGCACGTGGGCCCCGCCCATCAGCAGCCCGAGCGTCTTGCGGTCGGCCTGCCCTCGTGCAAACCGGCCCTGGATACCACCTTCATAGAGCACGGCGATCCGATCGCTGAGCTTCAGCACCTCGTCGAGGTCCTCAGAGATCAGCAGCACGGCGGCGCCTTTCTCGACCGCGTCGATCAGCGTCGCGTGCACGCGCTCGGTGGCGCCGACATCGAGACCCCGCGACGGATGCACGGCGACCAGCACACGCCCACCCGCGACGAGCTCGCGCTGAACCAGCAGCCGTTGCATCTGGCCTCCGGAGAGCGTATTCACCCGGCGCTTCGGATTGATCCCGGTCAGGCCGGCGGCGTTCAATAGGTCGACGGCGAACTGACGTAACCGGCCGAGGGAGAGCCCGACCCAAGCGTTCAACGCCGGCTCGTCGAGCGACTTCATTACCGCGTTTGTCTCCACCGACTCGCGCATCGCCATGCCGACCGCCATCTCCTCCGGGATGTGCCCCACCCCGGCCTTGATGAACTCCTCCGGCGACTTCTTCGTCAAGTCCGTGCCCCGGACGATGACCTTTCCGGCGAACGAGGGCATGAGACCGGTGGCCACCGCGGCCAGTTCGGGCTGTCCGTTGCCGGCGACGCCCGCGATGCCGACGATTTCGCCCTTGTAGACCTGAAGGTTCACGTTGCGCAACGTGATGCCGAAGACCCCCTTCAGGTCGAGCAGCGGCTCGCCTATTGCCGCCCAACGCTGCACGGCCGCGGGCGGAGGAGAGCGGACCGATCCTCGCGCTTGGTTGCGGTTCGCCATCGCAGGCCGTCGCGCCGTCTTCGACGGCCGGCGGACCGCCGCGATCACCTCGCGTCCGATCATGTCCCGCGCCAGCGAGTCGACGGTGCATTGGGCCTTGTTTCCCGAGAACACCTTCAACCCGCGACGGAGCACGGTGACGCGGTCCCCGATGTCCATCACCTCGTGGAGCTTGTGGGAGACGAACACCACCGAGTGGCCGTCCTCGACCATCGAGCGGACGATGCGAAACAGCCCCTGGGACTCTTGGGGAGTCAGGACGGCGGTGGGCTCGTCGAGCACGAGCGTGGTGCTGGCGCCGTGCGCGAGCGTCCGCAGGATCGCGACCCGCTGCGCCTCGCCGGCCGACAGCTCAAAGATCCTCTTGTCCGGGTCGATCTTCAGGCCATAGCGCTCGGCGAGCTCCTTGGTGCGCGTGCGCATCGCCCCGGTCGAGGCGAGCCGCGGGCTTTCGCGCCAGCCGACGTGAAGGTTCTCCGCGACCGTGAAGTTCCGGATCAGCCGATAGTTCTGATGGACGATGCCGAGGCCGTGGCGGTAGCCGTCGTGCGGCGAGCGGATGTCCACGGCCTCGCCCCGCACTCGGATATCCCCCGCGTCGGCCTTGAGGATCCCGCAGGCGATGTTCATCAACGTCGTCTTGCCCGCACCGTTCTCGCCGAGAAGCGCGTGGACTTCACCGGGCTTGACGGCGAAGTCCACGCCCCCGAGCGCCGTGACGTCACCGAACTGCTTGATCATCCCGGTCATCTCGAGGGCCATCGGCTGCTCGGGAGTGCCGACTGGGCCCCCGGAGTTCGGAGCGCCGGCCGGACCCCCCAACTTCGGAGTTCCGGCCGGGCCCCCCGCGTTTGCGCTGCTTATCTGGGCCCCGGCACCATTCGCCTCGGGGGTCCCGGCGCCTGGGCTCGGCGCCGTGTGCAGGCTGTTATCCGCAGCGGGGGGCTCGGCCGACATCTCCGACTAGCCGCCGATCACGCCCTTGACCGGCCAGTTCCACTGGTACGCCAGGTAGCTGCTTCGGATCGGGAGGGTCGTACCCGCCTTGATCCTGAGCGCACCCTTCGCGTCGTAGATAGGGCCGGTGAACGGGCTAAAGCCGCCGTCCATCTTCTTGAGTACCGCATCAGCCTTCTGCTGGACGTCGGCCGGCACGTTCTTGCCCCACGGCGCGAGCGTCACATCCACCGGCTGCGGAGTGCCGAAGACAGTGCCCCGGCCCTGCTGGTCACCGGACGCCTTCAGCTGCTGGAAGGTGCCGTTCTCGATCGAGTTGAAGATCCGGTCGAGTCCGTTCGTGAGCGCCCCTGTCCAGACGAATCCCGTGACGTACTTCGCCGGCGGATTCGGCATCGGGGTGTAGGTCGAGAACGCCCAGACGCCGCGGCCGGATGCGGTCGTGACCACGGACTGGTCGTCCATGAACTGCGCGATCACGTCAGCGCCGTCGTTGATCAGCGTGTTCGTCGCCTCGATCTCGGCGGGCGGATTGAAGTACGAGTTCGTGTAGATGTTGCGCACCTTGCAGTCCGGCTTCACCGACTGACAGCCGAGCGCGAAGGCGTTCAGCATCGACAAACCGTTCGGGGTCTTGAAGTTGTTGACGAACCCGAGCGTCCCGGACTTGGTGAGCAGTCCGGCCGCGACCCCCTGGACGTATAGGGGCGCGAACTCGTCGACGTTCTGGCCGATCACGTTGTGCGGCACAGGCGTCACGGTCGGAAGGAACTCGGAGCAGTACGCCTGCGGGTACTGCGTGCAGGCCGCGAACAGGAGCTGCTGTGAGGAGTCCTCGTCGAGCAGCACGTTGTACCCCTGAGCCATCAGGGCCTTCATCGTCGCGGTCATCTGAGCCGTGTACGGCACGTTCTCGACGAGCTTGATGTTCACGCCGTACTTGGCCTCGATCTGCTTGTAGGCCTGGAGAAACGCCTGGCCGTACGCGTCCCCCGCGAACTTGGCGACGTAGAAGGCCGCCACCTTCAGGTCCTTCTTCGGCTGCGTGCTGGTCGAGCTGGTCGAGCCGCTTCCGCCGCTCGGACTGCTGCTGCTCGAGCTACTCCCGCAAGCAGCTAACACCGCCGCTGTGCCCACCAATGCCAACAGAGAAAGCCACTTCACCCGGGGTACTCTCATCGCTCCTCCGTCCACCCCACCTTGTCGCGAACCGCCGCAACGGCCCCGACTTGGTTGGTATCGGAATTTATCAGTCACGCTGCCTTGCTCCAGACCGGCGTCAGTCCTGCCTCGCCGCTCAGGTCGACTGGTCAGGTATTCTATAGCCAGTCCAATCTGTCATGTCAAGGCTAAACTGACCGGCCGGTGCATTGTCAGACCGACTGCGCGCGGAGTCTATCTTGGGTCGGCGAAGCTGCGGGTTAGCAATGTGCTAAGAAGCTGGCTCGGCCTTCGCCTCGTCTGTTGACATGGCGGTGCGGGGCGGGCGTTACCGGTCTCAGTTGTTCGCCGCGGAGCGCTGATGGAGCCCGTCGCAAAGGCGGTTATGGGGATGCCAGCGATGTTCGTGGATGTCGGCCATCGCGGCGGTCGCAATGATCCAGGAGGGGTTTGGAGACCGGCCGAGCACGTCAGCGCGATCAAAATCGTCTGGCATTTCAGGGCCTCTCGAGGCCAGGCGGCATCACAGCTCTTGGAGACCCCCGGTGCCCGGCCTGAAGGACTGCCGCAGGGGTCGTATCGCTATTCGCGCGCGGCCGCCACGAGCTCGTGCCCGACCTGGCTCATCCGCGGCCAGAAGCTTACCTCGAGCACTTCACCCCGCGCGCGCCCTGTCGCCAACTGTCTGATGTTGTGAGCTTGCGAGCAGTTCTTCGGTGAGCTCCCGGATCCGCGCCGCCGACTTCGGCGTCACCAGGTTCAGCCACACGCCGTCGGCGTTCGTGCTCGCCACGGCCGCGCGCAGCGTCTCGGCGACCTCCTTGGGCGTGCCGCTGGCGGAGAACCGATTGGTGATGAACTCGTCCTCTTCGGCGTAGTTTCGGAGCAGCCGGCCGTTGGACCCGTCCTTGTAGCGCTCGAAGCTGTACGAGGAGAACAGCTCCTTGAGCCTCGGTCGCATCTCCTCGGGGATGTTCTTCCCTTCGGGATGAGAGGACAGCGCCTGCCGGCCCTGAGAGATCACGAGCGACTTGAACACGTCGTGCTCCTGCTGTTCGACCGGCTCGTCCGGGTCCGACAGGTGGACGAAGATATACAGCCAGGATTTGAGCGGCTCGGTGATCCCCTCGGCCCGCCGCGCCTCGAGCGCCGAGTCCATCATGTTGCGCGACGCGACCACGTCGACCCCCTGGCCGAGGACAATGTCGTCCGCCGCCCGGCCGGTATGCGCCGCAACCTTGGGACCGCCGGCGGCGATCAGGATGCGTAGCCCTTCCGGACCGTGCTCGCGGACGGCGCGGGCATGGTCGGCCATCTGCTTCGCGGTCGCGGGTCGCAGGCCGACGGAGTGGACCGCGCTGTCGCCGGCCGCCAGCGCGAAGAACGTTCGCGGGCCGTGCATGTTCTCCAGCGTGCGGTGCGCGCCGGCCTGGACGCTCCAGTGACGGGTGACCGGGTTGGTCACGAACGGGCCGACCTTGACGTGCTGGGTGTTCTCGAGGGCCACGTGCTGCATCACGTAGGCCTCCTCGAACAGCGTGGGAGAGTCCGCCATCCCCATCAGGACCGGCGCCTCCGTAGCGTCGACCTCGCGGACCATCTTGAGGACGCTGTCGACGTCCCACGGAACGCAGATGTATCCGATTTCCACTGGTTTCTCCTTCTCTATCGACGCTTACAGATCCGGGTACGAGCCGTCCCGCCACGCCCCGCTGTCGATCGCCTTCTCGCGCAGGTACATCAGATGGGTCTCCATCGCGGCGGCCGCCGCGCCCTCGTTCCGGTCGCGAACCGCGGCGACGATGCGGATGTGATGGATCACGCTCTGCCGGCCGAGCTCGGCCGATGTATCGATGTAGTCGAGCGGATGCGTGACGTAGTGCAAGGCAGAGATCAGCGAGGCGAACAACCGATTACCGGACGCGCGGGCGACGACCCGATGGAACTCGGCGTTCAGGCTTGGCACCGACGGATCGGACACGGCGACCCGCTTCTCTTCCTCGACGATTCTGTCCAGCTCCGCGAGGTCCTCCTCCGTGCGCGCGCGCGCCGCCATCCGCGCCGACGGAACCTCGAGCATCAGCCGCACGTCCGCGACCTCGGGGTACGTGATGCTGCCGAGACGCATGATGTTCTCGACGGACTCGCCGAACCGCTGGCTCAGCGAGTGATGGTCGATCGCCTCGACGAAGCTTCCGCCGGACGCTCCCGGCGACGTCGTGATCAGCCCCGCGCCGGACAGCGCCCGCAGCGCCTCCCGAATCGTCGAGCGGCTGACCCCGAAGTTCCGCGCGAGCGAGGCCGCGCTGGGCAGCCGGTCGCCCGGACGGAACTCACCATCCAGGATCGCCTGGCGGATCTGCGATTCGACCTGCTCCTGCGGCCGGCTCACCCGCTGGGCGCGAAAGGCACCGTCCTCCTTGTCCACCTTCAGTCCCAATCAACTCCAAGTCAGTCGACTGAGGATAACGGACAGATCGTATAACAGGACAAAGCCAGTCTGCTCGCCACAGTTCATATTGCGTGAAAGTCTGGTTTTAGCCAAGGCGCTGGGAAGGCCGTACGCGCAGGTCGGAACCCACCGCGCCGCGCCCCCACACAGGCGCGGACGGATCGCGGCTCCGACTCAGGCGCGTTTGCCGCCGAACAGCCGTCGCAGACGGCGGCCGAGTCCGAACCACATGGCCTTCAGGCCGAGCCGGACGCCTCCGATCGGCTTCGGCGCGGCCGCAGGCCGTGCCGGCCTCGAGGGATTCGGGGACGCCCCCGACTGCGGGGGCCCCGACGCACCCACGGCCGACGAACCCGCCGCGGACGCACCCGCCCCCGACGCGTCCGCCGCGGCCGCACCCCCCCTTGAGCCCGCCGGTGCACCCCCGTTCGGCGGTTGATCCGCGTCGAGCAGACGCTCCAAGCCATTCGCGAACTCCTTCGTCAGCTGCGTCGACACGTCCGCCACGACGCCACGCCCGTACTGCGCGACCGTCCCCTGCAGCGCCAGCTCCGTGACGATCGTCACCTCGGTGCCGTCGTCGGTACTCGACAGCTGGGATTCAATCGTCGCCTCCGCGTAGCCGCGCCCCCGCGCCTCGTTGGCGTGGGCGCTCAGCTTGACCCGCTGCTCGTCTTCGTGCATCTCCTCGCGCACGATGTCCGACAGGAACTGGAGCGAGATCGGACCGATCTTCACGTGGATCTTCGCCTTCCACGCGTTTTCGCCAACGACCTCGGTCAGCTCGGCGCCCGGCATGCAAGGCACGATCCTCGGGACGTCGATTAGGAGGTCCCATGTCTTCTCCGGTGAGGCAGGGACCTGAAACGTGTTCTCTAGGCGCATTGACACATCCAGTCGTGTTGGCTCTTGGTGCCGGTCATGGGGGCCCCTCGCTGCGGCCTGATCGTTGACACGTGGTTGAATGTCGGACCACTGATAGTAGCGGTCATCGCGATCGGCTGTCCAGTTCGGCGCGTGCATGAGCGGCGAGTACCGAGCGTCCATGCCGCGCGTCCGGAAGCCCGTGCAGCAGATCGGCGAGCGCCTCAAACGAGTGGAGGTTGTGCCCCGGGAGGAATCGGTCGATCGACGGCAGCGCCGCCGCCATGCCGGCTGTCAGCGGCTGGTAGCCCGGGCGGCCGGCCAGCGGGTTGACCCACACCGTCATGTACGCGGCGCGGTGCAGGCGCACCATCTCCCCCGCGAGGCCGTCGACGTCCCCGCACTCCCAGCCGTCGGACAGGATCACCACCACGGCCCCCGCGATCACACGCTTGGGTCCCCACTCGTCGAGCAGCTTCTTCAGGCTCTCGCCGATTCGCGTCCCTCCGGCCCAGTCGGTGATGTTGCGCGTCGCTGCCTCCAGCGCACGGTTCCAGTCGCGCCGCCGCAGCTCCGGCGTAACGCGCGTCAGCCGGGTGCCGAACGTGAACGCCTCAACGCGCCTGCCGGCGTGGACGGCCGCCTGCATGAACATCAGCATCGCCCGCGCGTATGGCTGCATCGAGCCCGAGACGTCGACGACGAACAGAAGCCGGCGTGGGACGAGCCGCGGTTCGCGCCATAGCCGCGCGACCGGGTAGCCGTCCGTTCGCATCGCGTAGCGAAGCGTCCGGCGGGTGTCGAACACGGCGCCGCTCTTCGCGGTCCGCACCCTGCGCGAGCGGCGCATCGGCAGGCGCTTGGCCATCTCTTCGACCAGCCGCGACGCGTGCTCCAGGTCCTCGTCCGTATACCGGGCGAAGTCCGCGTCGCGGAGCAGTTCCACCGGGGACGCCCGCATCCCGACAACCTCGGCCTCGTCGCTGCGTTCTCCGGGCTCGGCCGGCTCGTGGCGCTCGCGACGGCCGACGGTGTTCGGTGCAGTGCTCGCCGCCAGCTTCGCGTACCCGGGCGGCAACGTCAGCTCCCCGCTCGGGCCCTCCCCGGCGCCGAACTTAGCGAACGCTCGATCGAACAGCGCGAGGTCCTCCTCTCGCGAGACGAGCGTGCAGCGCCACGCCCAATAGACCTCCTCGCGCGCGCCGATGTCGACCGCGGTCGTCGCGAGCAGCGCGTCCTGGATCCGGTTCGGACCCACCTCCAGGCCGGCATCGTGGAGCCTGCGCGCGAACCGAGCGACCCGCTCGACGATCCGATCGCCTGGGTCATCGACGGTCACGACCGGGCGGTCACGATCGGGCGGCCGCGGCGTCGCGCGCCTCGGCCACGCGCTCCGCCAGGCCCTCGCGAACACGCAACAGATCGTCCTCGGTCTTCAGCACGGCGCCAAGGGTCGCGTCGACGACATCCGGCCCCAGCTCGTCCTCGTCGAGCGACCACAGGGCCTCGACCCAATCGAGCGTCTCCGAGATCCCCGGCCGCTTGACGAGGGCCTCCTCCCGGAGCGCGGCGACGAACGCCGACGCCTGCGCGGCGAGCCGCGCAGGAACCTCCGGCAGGCGACAGCGGACGATCTCGATCTCGCGCTCGAGCGACGGATAGTTGATCCAGTGGTAGAGGCACCGGCGCCGGAGCGCGTCGTGCAGATCGCGGGTCCGGTTCGAGGTGAGGATCACGATCGGGCGCCGCGCGGCGCGGATCGTGCCGATTTCGGGGATCGTCACCTGAAAGTCGGAGAGCAGCTCGAGCAGGAACGCCTCGAACTCGTCGTCCGCCCGGTCGATCTCGTCGATCAGCAGCACGGGGGGATCGCTGTCCTGGTGATCGATCGCCTCAAGCAGTGGTCGCCGGACGATGAAGTCCGGTCCGAATACGTCGTTTACAGCACCCGTGGTCGCCGCCTCGGCCGCCTCGAGCGCGCGGATGTAGAGCATCTGGCGCGCGTAGTTCCAGTCGTAGAGGGCGTGGGCGACGTCGATCCCCTCGTAGCACTGCAGCCTGATCAGTCGCGTGCCGAGCACCGACGCGAGCGTCTTCGCGCATTCGGTCTTGCCGACCCCCGCCTCGCCCTCGAGCAGCAGCGGCTTGCGCAACGAGAGGGCGACCGCGAGCACGGTCGCGGTGCCCGTGTCGACCAGGTATGCCTCGTCACGGAGCCGTTCGGCGATCTCAGCGGGCGCGAACCGGTCGCTGCTGGGTTGCTGCGAGCTCGTCGCCTTAGCCCGTCGCTTGGGGCTCGGAGTACGCGCCCGAGTCGCGCAACAGCCGCCACACCGAGTTCGGCGTGACCGGCAGGCTGTCGACCTCGATCCCGAACGGCGCGAGCGCGTCGCCGACCGCGTTCGCGACCACCGCCGCCGGCGGCATGCAGCCCGCCTCGCCGACGCCTTTGAACCCGCCTCGGATGTCCGGCGCCGGCGACACGAGGTGCTCGGTCTCGTAGTCGGGCACGTCATGGAACGACGGCATCAGGTAATCCATGAACGAGGAGGTCAGCAGCTGCCCGGTCTCGTCGTAGGTGAAGTTCTCGAGCATCGCGCCGCCGATTCCCTGGGCGGTCCCACCGTGGACCTGGCCTTCGACGATCAGCGGGTTGATCACCTCGCCGCAATCATCCACGATCACGTAGCGCACCCACTTCACGACGCCCGTCTCGATGTCGACGTCCATCACCCCGATGTGGACGCCGTACCCCCACTCGAGACCCGGCGGATCGAATATGTGGAGGGCTTCGAGCGTCGGTTGCTCACCCTCGGGGAGGCTGTGCGCCAGATACGCGATCTTGGCGACCTCCGGCATCGTCAAGCCTGCATCCGGGACGCCCCGGACCTCGAGCCGGCCCTCGAGGAACTCGACGTCGTCCGGATTCGCCTCGAGCGTGTGCGCCGCGATCCGGATCATCTTCGCCTTCAGCTGGTCGGCCGCGTTCAGGACCGCCACGGTGACGAGCGGCGAGCGGCTGCCGCCGCTGCCGAAGCCGGTGTACGGCGTCTGCGAGGTGTCCCCCCAGACGACCCGCACCTCGTCAAGGTCGACGCCGAACGAGTCGGCCGCCACCTGCGCGACTGTCGTCTCGGTCCCCTGACCGATCGGGACCATCGCGGTGTAGACGGTCACCTTGCCGCCGGGATCGACCGTTATCCGGGCACCCTCGTAGCCGCTGGTGTCGTAGTTGATCTCGCCGAGCAGCGACGAGGGGCCGAACCCGGTGGCGTGCACGTAGCAAGAGATCCCGATGCCGCGGTAGATGCCGCGCTCGCGCAGCGCCGGCTGCTCGGCGCGGAACTCGTCGTAGCCGACCCGCGCGAGTGCCCGTTTCAGTGCCTCGGGGTAGTCGCCGGAGTCGTAGATCGCCGCCCCGCTGGCGTTTGCGTACGGCATGTCCTCCGGCTGGACGAGATTCCGTCGCCGCAACTCCGCGGGGTCGATATCCAGCCGCTTCGCGGCCTTTTCCATCAGCCGCTCGATCCCGAAGTTCGCCTCCGGCATCCCGAAGCCGCGGTAGGAGCCTGCGGTCACCTTGTTCGTGGCGACGCAGTACATATCGAGCGAGTAGTTCTCGAACTTGTACTGGTTCGGGAAGCTCGAGCCCGTCAGGAACTGTGTCCCCATTCCTGCGCTCGATAGGCCGGCGCCGGTATTGGCGATCGCCCTGCCGCGGATCCCGAGGATCTTCCCGTCCTCGGTGAGCGCCATCTCCCAATCCTGGACCTGCTCCCGGGCGTGGTCCATGCCCTGAAAGTTCTCGCGGCGGTCCTCGACCCATTTGACCGGGCGCTCCAGCGTCCGCGCGCAGAAGCACACGAGCAGATCCTCCGGATAGCGATCCCATTTCGCGCCGAAGCCGCCGCCGATGTTCGGCGACATGATCCGGATCGCGTTGTCGGGCAGGCTCAGAGACTGGGCGAGCTCGGTTCGCAGCAGCGTCGCGGCCTGCGACATCGACCACATCGTGAGCGTGCTCGTCAGCACGTCCCAGCTAGCGATCCCCCCGCGGGCCTCGAGCGGGACCGCGCCGTATCGATTGCTGTACACGCGCGCCTCCACGACGACCGCGGCCTCCGCGAATGCAGCATCCGTATCGCCGTTCCGGAATGGATAGAGCGCGGCGATGTTGTCGCCCCACGCCTCGTTGATGATCGGGGCGCCGTCCTTCATCGCCTCCTCCACGTCGACGACTGCCTCGAGGCGTTCGTACCCGACCTCGATCAGCTCGCAGGCGTCCTCCGCGAGCGGACGCGACTCGGCGATCACGACCGCGACGGGCTCGCCCACATAGCGGACCTTGTCGGACGCCAACGGCTTGATCGAATAGTGCTTCTGGCCCTCGGGGTTCCAGATCACCGGAAACGGACGCACCGTCTCCGCCAGATCGTCCGCGACGAACACCGCGTGCACGCCGGGGTGGCTGCGGGCAGCGTCCGTGTCGATCGACGTGATCCGGGCGTGCGCGTGCGGGCTGCGCAGCACCGCCAAGTGCAGCATCCCCGGGAGGTCGATGTCGGCCAGGAACCGCCCCTTGCCGGCCGTCAGCACCCGGTCCTCCCTGCGCGGCACCGGCCGTCCGATCCACTTCACCGCTTCACGCTCTGCTGTCATCGCTTCCCTCGCGGAGTCGTTGGTTTCAGACGCCGGCCGTGTCGGGCTGCGCGCCGGAGCCCTGCGCGGACGAGGATCCATCGGCGACGGCCATCACCGCCTCGACGATGCTCTTGTAGCCCGTGCAGCGGCAGATGTTCCCGCCCAGCCAATCCTTGACCTGTTCCTCGGTCGGGTGCGGGTTGCGCTGGAGCAGGTCGGCCGCGGCCATGATCATCCCCGGCGTGCAGAAGCCGCACTGCAGGGCGTGGTGAACCGAAAAAGCTTCCTGCAGCGGATGCTGAGTGCCGTCGCTCGCCAGCCCCTCGATCGTCGTGATCTCGAGCCCGTCGGCCTGCGTTGCCAGCATCAGGCACGACCTGATCGACCGGCCCTCGAGCCACACGGTGCACGCGCCACACATGCCGTGCTCGCACCCGAGATGGGTACCCGTCAGCCCGAGCCTGTCCCTCAAAGCGTCCGCGAGCGAAAGGCGAGGCTCGACCTCGAGCTCGTGCGCTTCTCCGTTGACGCGAAGCGAAACGCGACGTTCGTCTGACACCTCAGCCCTCCCCAGCTCGATCGACGGCCTCGGCCAGCGCGCGCCGCGTCAGCACTTCGACGAGATGCCGGCGATAGTCCTCGTCCGCGTGGATGTCGCCGACGGGCTCGGTCTCGGCCGAGGAGGCGGCCGCGACCTGACCGATGAGCTCGGGCGTCGGCGCGTTCCCCAGCAGCAATCGCTCGGCCTCGGCCATCCGCTGCGCGCACCGTCCCGCGCACGTTGCCAGCGCGACCCGCTCGACCTGTCCCGAGCCGTCGAGCGTGACCGCCGCCGCAGCGGCTCCAAGTGCGAAATCACCGCGGCGCCGGGCGACCTCCTGGAACCCGAACCCCTGGCGCGGGTCCTTGACCGGTACCCGGATCTCGAGCAGCAGCTCGTCCGGCTCGATCGTCGTCGAGAACCACGGCAGGATCAGGTCGCCGACCTGAATCGTGCGCTCGCCGCGCATACTCGCCACCCGCACCTCCGCCTCGAGGCAGAGCAGCGTCAGCGGATACTCGGCCGACGGATCGTTGTGGAGCAGGGACCCGCCGATCGTGCCGCGATTCCGGATCTGCGGATGCGCGATGTAGCTCGTCGCGACCGTCAACAGCGGGGTCTCGGTCTCGACCAGCGACGAGGCCTCGATCTCGCATTGACGCGTGAGCCCGCCGATCGTCAGATGGCCGTTCGTCTGGCTGATGTACGAGAGGTCGCCCAACCGGTTGATGTCGATCAGCCGCGATGGACGGACGAGCCGGAAGTTCAGCATTGGCACGAGGCTTTGTCCTCCCGCGATCACCTTCGCATCGTCCCCGTGCGCGGCCAGGAGCTCGAGCGTCTCGGGGACGGACGCGGCCGTATCGAGCGCAAATGGCGCCGGTTTCACCTGTTGCTACACCTCCCGGAAACGACACTGTCATCGGCTGGCGGCGACATAGCGTACATTATCTGACATTCGCCCGAGGTGTCAACCCCGGGCTTTGGCCGCGCTGCTTGCTCCACCTACCGCCGCCTCGTTACCGGCTTCAGACGGCCGAGACGGGCGCCGTCGGGGCCACGTTCGACGGGTTGATCCGGAACACGTTGTCGGGGTCGTAGCGGTGCTTGATCGTCGCCAGACGCTCGTAGTTGGAGGCGCCGAGCGAGTCACGAACGAGCGCGTCTTCGTCGTCGCCGAGCGCGTGGACGTTGAGGTATCCGCCGCCGTTCGAGAACCGCTCGGCCTCCTTGGCCACCCGGCGCACCCAGGCGATGCAGCGCTCCTCGTCGACTGGGTCGCGCCAGATCGAGTCGAACTCGAGCACGAACTGCATGTCCCTGCGACCGAACGCCGTGTCGTCGGGCCCGGGCTCGGCCATCTTGCCGCCGAACGGAATCAGCAGCGCGTGCGACTGGACCGTGGGGAACTCCACGCACGCCTCCTCTAGGAAGGCGATGAACTCCTCGTCGTAGCGGTCGATGTAGAGCGACTTGAAGTAGTAGCTGAGCTCCTGGGCCGGCACGGCCGCGTCGTACTGGGTCTGAAGCCGAGTCCAGCGCATCCGTGCGGTCTTGTCGGCGAGCGGCTCGCCGAGCTCGCGCAGCGGCTGGATCGCTCGCTCGGCGGCGTCGAGGTCTGGGCCCGTGTAGACGAGGAACGGGACCGCGGCCGGCGCGTTGTGGACCTCGGCCGGGAACAGCGGGGTCGCCGGAATCGCCCACGCAACGAACTGGCCGCCGTACTCGTTCGGCGCGTCGGCCATGAACTCGCGCCATGCCCGGAGCACCGAGGTCCCCATGCTCGCCGGGTACCACGGCGCGCAGACGAGCACCTCGGGCCCGAGCGGGTGGCCCTGATACTCGAACGAGGTGACGATCCCGAAGTTGCCCCCGCCCCCGCGCACCGCCCAGAACAGATCCTCGTGCTCGTTCGCGCTCGCGATCCGCACCTCGCCGTCCGCGGTCACGATCTCGACCGAGACGAGGTTGTCGATCGTGAGGCCGTGCTTACGCATCTGCCACCCGGTCCCTCCACCGAGTGTCAGCCCGGCGGCCCCGGTCGTGCCGACGACTCCGGATGGGACGCCGAGGCCATACGCCTGCGCCTCCTGGTCGAGGTCGGCGAGCCGGGCGCCGCCCTGGGCGTGGACGTGGTTGTTGCCGGGGTCGACGCGGACGGCTCGCATCAGCGACAGGTCGATCAGCAGGCCGTCGTCGATCACGGAGCGGCCCGCCATCGAGTGCCCGCCGCCGCGAACAGCGACGAGCAGGTCGTGCTCGCGCGCGAACCGCACCGCGGAGCGGACGCCCGCGGCGCCGAGGCAGCGCAGCACCAGCCCGGGGCGCTTCTTGAACATGCCGTTCCAGATCAGGCGGGCGTCGTCGTAGCCGGGCTCGTCCGGACGCGCCACGAAACCGTGGAAATCGGCCGCGAACACGTCGAGGGTCTCGGCGGACAGCGATACGGAGCCGCCGTTCAACCGTGCTACTTCAACTCCACTCATCGACGTTCAACTCCGAGTTGTGGGCAGAAGGGTGATTAGTACCGGACAATCACACGTCCGTCAACTACCGGACCGGGTGGATCCGACGCCTCAAACCACCGTGAACCCGCCGTCCACCACCAGGTTCTCGCCGGTGATGAACGACGACTGCTCGGAGGCGAGGAACAGCGCGGCGTTGGCGATGTCCTCGGGCTTTCCCGCGCGTTTGATGATCTGGTGCTCGAGGAACCCCTCGACGAGCTCGGGCTGCTCGAAGATCGGGACGGTCGCGGGCGAGTCGATCAGCCCCGGACTGATGCTGTTGACGCGGATCCCGTGCGGACCCCCCTCGTTCGCAAGCTCTCGCGTCATCCCGATCAGACCGTGCTTCGTGGCCCCGTGCGCGAACCCGCCGGCCGCGAGCCGCAACGA
The DNA here is from genome assembly GCA_963788565.1 of uncultured Solirubrobacterales bacterium. Lineage (GTDB taxonomy): Bacteria > Actinomycetota > Thermoleophilia > Solirubrobacterales > Solirubrobacteraceae > Palsa-465. Next base: position 80,428 of record CAWBHJ010000017.1, read on the forward strand.
GTTGATGCCCTGGATCGAGGCGGTGTTGACGATCGCGCCGCCGCCGCGGGCGACGAGGTGCGGCCAGGCCGCGCGCGTGACTTCGAACACGATGTCGAGCTCGTTGCGGAGCGTGAAGCGCCACTCGTCTCGGGACATCTCCGCGATTGATGCGAACCGTGTCGCCCCGGCGTTGTTGTAGACGATGTCGATGCCGCCGAACTCCGCGACGGCGGCGTCGACCCAGGCTCGCACCGCGTCGCCGTCGGCGAGGTCGAGCGGCTGGTGGGAGATCATCGTGCCGCCCGCTGCCTCGACCAGCTCGACGGTCTCGAGCGCCTCCTGCTGTTTGAGATCGCCGCCGGCGAGCACCGCACCTTCTGACGCGAACAGCAGGGAGGCCGCGCGTCCCTGGCCGCCGCCCGTTCCGGTGATCAGCGCCACCTTCTCCTCGAGCGCTCGAGTGGTGGCGCCGGTGGCCATCGGCCGGGTGTCAGCCGCGGACGTCGGCGGTGATGCGAGCCGACGCGTCCCGTGCCGAGTGGATCCGGCCGGAGGTCTCCGACAGCGGCTGCCCGGACCGGCGCGAGGCACGCGCTAGGACCTCGCCGAGCACGGAGACGGCCGTCTCCTCGGGCGTGCGGGCGCCGATGTCGAGGCCACACGGCGACGCGATCCGCGCGAGCTGATCGTCCGTGACCCCGGCGGCCAGCAGCCGGCGCGACCTATCTTCGTGCGTCTTGACGGCTCCCGAGCGCGCCGATGTAGCCCGCGCGAGTCTCCAGTGCCGCGATCAGCGCGGGCTGGTCGAACTTTGGATCGTGCGTGAACACGAGCACGACATCGCGTTCGTCGAGGTCCTTGCCGGCCAGATACCGCTGCGGCCAGTCGACCACGACATGGTGGGCGACGGCGAATCGGCGGGACTCGACGAACGGCGGCCTCGCATCGACGATCGTCACCTCGTAGCCGAGATCCCTGGCGAGCCCGGCGACGGCCGCGGAGAAGTCGATCGCGCCGAAGATGATCATCTTCGGCGGCGCCGCGAACGTGTGCAGGAAGACGCGCAACTCGTCGCCCATCACTTCGCCCTCGGCGCCGTAGCTCCGAAGCTCCGTGAGCGCATGGGCCACGCAGCCACGAGCCTCCCGCTCCACCGCCCGGTCGAGCCGTCGCGCCAGGCCGAAGCTACCGACGAGCTCGTTGTCGACCAGCGCCACCTTCGAGCCGGCCCGCTCGCCGTCGATCAACGTCGCGATCACCGCGGGACGATTCTCGGCGACCGCGCGCTCAACCTGCTCGAGCGTGTCCCTGTTCTCGGGCCTGATCTCGTGGATGAAGATGTGAACCGTGCCGCCGCACATCAGACCGACGCCGGTGGCGACCGAGTCGGAGATCCCGTAGGTCCGGAAGCGGGGCGGCTCACCGTCCAGCACCGCGGTCGCCTCCTCGAACAGCGCGCCCTCGACGCACCCGCCGGTGACCGATCCCTCGATGTGGCCGTCGTCGTCGACGAGCATCGTCGCCCCAGGGTCGAGCGGCGCCGACCCATCGGTGCCAACGAGCGTCGCCGCGATAACGCGACGGCCCTCGGCCAGCCAGCTCAGTGCGATTTCGTTGGTGCTCCGAAACGTCACACGAATCCTCCGTGTCGATCTGATGCTAACGGGGCCCGTGGTAGGGTCGCCGAAGAGGGTGCAACGAAAGAAGGGGGCCAAGTGAGTGGGCGAGTCACGCTGTTGCTGATCGCGGTGGCGCTGGCCGGGTCAGCGTCGGCCTCGGCCGCGCAGACCCGCGCCCCGGCCAGGCCCGCCGTCGTCCTGGTCTCGGGCCTGAGCAGCGCTTCGCCCTTCAGCACGCCGGCGCGCTCGTGCGTCGGCAAGCAGGGCCCGGCCTGGGCGCTCAAGAACGGGATCCCGCCGGCCCTCGAGCGCGCGGGCTATCGGGTGTTCACGGCCCCCGTTCGGAAGAACGCCTCGACGCCGCCGCCGGCGCCGTGCGCCAGTCCGGCGCCCGGCTCCACAACGTGGATCAACTCCGGCGGCGAGGTCGACGCCAACGGCGCGGCGCTCGACCGGTTCCTCGCGTTCCTGCACCGCTCCTACAAGGTGAACCGGGTCATCCTCGTCGGACACTCCGACGGAGGCCTGTGGTCCCGCTCGGCGATCTCGACGCACCGCTCCTTCCCGACGATCGTCGGACTCGTGACGCTCGGCACGCCGTACACGGGATCGCCGGTAGCCGACCTGGGCGGGGTCGTCTCGACCCTGAATTGTCCAAGCTCCGCGCCGGCGTGCACGCTCGCGCAGAGGCTCGTGAGCGGGATCCTCGACAAGATCGGGCGGCCCGCCGTGACCGAGCTGTCGAGCGCGTTCCTCGAGACCTGGAACCAGCACCCGAAGCTCACGGGTTGTCGCGTGACAGCGATCCAGGGGACCGCGATCCGGCCGGCCGCGCTGCCGACGTCCCAGCCGGCGCTGTCGGGCTACTACGTTCCCACCGACGGCCTCGTCGGGCGCAGCAGCGGCGCCGATCGGGGCGCCAGCGCGCTGGACGGGTCGGTGATCCCCGCCGCGCCGATCCCGCGGCTCGTCGACGGAGGCGCGTTCCCCGTCTACCACACGCCACAGATCGGCAACCCGTCCGAGCTGGGCGACCCGCCGATCAACGCCGCGATCGTCAGGGCGCTGCGCCAGCCCGCGTCGCCGTGCGGCGGCGGCCGGCAGCGACAGCCGAGCCGGCTCACCGTGCGTCTGGTCACGGTCCGCGAGACCCGCGGCGGCAGCCTCGGCAGGGCGGCGAAGGGCGACATCGTGTTCGCGCCGCCCCGGCCCGTCGTCTCCTGCGGCAGCTCCACGTACGTGGGCTCACCGCTGCTCCCCACCCAGCTGCTGAAGACCTACGTCACCGGTTCGTGCGCGGCGCTGCGCTCGACCGGCGCCGCGATGCTGCTGCACAACACGAGCTCGACCGCGCGGCTGACGCTCTCCGGCGGCACGCTGACGGTAGCCGTCGGCGGCCCGAGGCTCCGGTCGCTCGCCGTCCAGGTGCTGCAGGGACGGACGTGGTCGCCGGTCGCGCTCCGCGGCGGACGCGGGACCGTCCCCCGCGCAAACCTGGTGCAGCTGCGTCTGCTTGGTACCACGCAGGCCGGCGCCGACGTCAGCGCGTGGGCGCCGATGAACGGCTAGCTGTCAGTGGTAGCCCTCGCGGACGCGCAGTCCGCGAGCGTCGAGCAGATCGCGGACCGCGTGCGCGAGGTATTCCTGGAGACGCAGGATCAGTCGCTTTCGTTCCTCGACCTCCTCCGGCGGGGCTCCCTCTCGTTCCAGACGCCTGAGATCCGCGACCTGGCCTCGCAGGTGCGCCATCAGCCGATCCAGCGCGCGGTCGTCGGTCATGAGCCGGCCTCGAGCGCCGGCTCGAAGGACCGCCTGCCCCTCGGCTCCGCCTCGGCGTCGATCGCGATCCTCGGGAGCCGTCGGTCGAGCCATCGGGGAATCGCCCAGGTGCTCTTGCCGAGCAGCTGGAGCACCGCGGGCAGCAGGAGCATTCTGATCACGAGTGCGTCGAGCAGCACGGCGCTTGCCATCGCGAGTCCGAACATCGCGAGCGTGCGATTCCCGCTGATCGTGAACGCCGCGAACACCGCGATCATCACCCCGGCGGCGGCGCTGATCACGCGGCCCGTGCGAGCAAGGCCCTCGCGAATCGCCGCGGTGGCGTCGCCGCGGGCGCGCCACTCCTCGTGGATCCGCGAGATCAGGAAGACCTCATAGTCCATCGAGAGCCCGAACACGATCGCGAATACGAGCACCGGGATGAAGGCATCGATCGGTCCCTTCTGGACGCCGAACCACCCGCGTTCGAACACCGCCTGCACGATCCCCAGCGAGGCGGCGATCGACAGCAGGTTCATCAGCGCCGCCTGGACGGGGATCACAAGCGACCGGAAGACCACCATCAGCAGCAGCGCCGCGAGCGCGATCACCACTCCGATGAACAGCGGAAGCTTGCTCGAGAGGACGTGCGAGAAGTCCACCTGGGACGCGGTCGCTCCACCCACGTACGCGCGGGCTCCGCTGCCCCGCTCGATCGGCGGAATCACGGCACCCCGGAGGTGCGTGACCAGGGTCGACGTCTGGGCGCTCTGCGGCGAGGTCGCCGGATACGCGACGACGGCGGCAGCGGTTCCCGCGGCGTTGACCCTCGGCGCGGCCACGGAGGCGACGCCCGGGGTGCTGCGCAGCGCGTGCGTTAGCTGCCCGAGCGCCGCGGAATCGTGCGGCGGGAGCGCGACGGCCACCTCGAGCGGCCCGTTGAAGCCGGGCCCGAACCCCTTTGCGAGGAGGTCGTAGGCCTGACGCGTCGTGTGGCTGGTGGGGTCGTTGCCGGCATCGCTCGAGGCGAGCCGGAGTCCGAGCGCAGGCGCGGCGAGCGCGAGCATCACCGCAGTCGCCGCGACCGCGATCACCGCGGGGCGACGCTGTACGCGCTGCACCCACCGCAGCCAGAAACCGGGCCGCGTGCCCTCCGCTTCGCCCGCGGCTTGGCGGCGTCCGACGCGCCCCACCCGCGGCCCGATCATGCTGAGCAGCGCTGGGAGCAGGGTCAGCGAGGCGGCCATTACCAGCACCACCCCGATCGCGGCGGCCACGGCGGCGCCATTCAGCAGGCTGACGCCGAGCGCGAACATCCCGAGCAGCGCGATCACGACCGTGACCCCCGCGAACAGGACGGCGCGCCCCGAGGTGTTGATCGCCACCTCGACGGCCTGGCCGACGTCGCCGCCGTTCTCGCGGTAGTTCTCCCGGAAGCGCGTGACGATGAACAGCGCATAGTCGATGCCGACCCCGAGCCCGATCATCAGGGCCAGCTCGGAGGCGAAGTCCGGCATGTCGACGACGTGGCTCGCGAGCGTGATCACCCCGATCCCCGCGCCGAGGCCGAACAGCGCGGTGGCGATCGGCAGTCCCATCGCGGTGAAGGAGCCGAAGCTGAGCAGCAGGATCAGGATCGCCGCGGCGAGCCCGACGACGGTCGCAAAGCCGAGCGAGGCCTGCTGCGCCTGCTCGACCGCCTGGCCGCCGAGCTGAACGTCGAGCGTGCTCGAGCGCGCGGACTCCGCGGTCGAGATCACTCGGTTGACGGCCGCCTTGGGCAGCGCGTTCGCGCGCTGGTCGAAGTTCACGGTCGCGAACGCGATCGTCCCGTCGCGGGAGATCGCGTGCTGGCCCGCGGCGTAGGGGCTGACGACGCCGGCGACGTGTGGCAGGCGCGCGACTTGCGCGACCGTCAAGTCGATCGCCGCCCGATCGGCCGCCGTCTCGAGCGTTCCCGTCTTCGCATGGAAGACGATCTGGTCGGCGTCGCCGGCCTGGGCCGGGAACCGGTTCTGCAGCAGATCGACGGCCTGCTGCGAGCCCGTGCCCGGAAGCGTGAAGCTGCTCGCCGTCTTCTTTCCGACCGAGCTCGAGACCGCGAGGATCCCGACCGCGGCGACGATCCATGCGATGACGACGAGGCGGCGGTGGGCCATTGTCCAGCGAGCGATGTTCACCATGGGTGCCCCATTTTTCGTGAATGGCAATTCTGCAAGGCGTGCAGTTATACATACGCTGCACAGAAAGTCAACACTCGTTGCAAAATTTCCCTTTGTGAACGTTTGTTGGTAAAATCCCGCTAAATGGACTCCGTCGAGGCAATCCCCGCGAAGCTCGGGCTACGGGAACGCAAGAAGCAGCAGACCCGCGAGACGATCGCGCGGGCGGCGCTCCAACTCTTCTCCGAGCGCGGCTACGACGAGACGACCCTCGCGGACATCGCCGAGGCCGCGGACGTCTCCCCGCGCACGATCTTCGCCTACTTCCAGAGCAAGGAGGACATCCTCTTCTGCGAGGAGCCGGTGTTCCTCGAGCGGCTCACGCGGATGCTCGACGAGCGGCCGGAGGGCGCCACCACCGTGGACGCGCTTCGCGAATTCCTCTCGACGCTGCCGGCGGTGGACGAGGAGGCCAGGCTCCGCAAGCAGATCGTCAAGGACGATCCCGCGATGCAGATGAAGATGCGCGCGCGCCACGCCGAACTCGAGCCGATGCTCGCGCGGTCGATCGCGAGGGACCTTGGCGCCGGCCCCGGCGACATCCGGCCGCTACTGGCGGCGGCCTCCGTGACCGCCGCTTTCATGTCCGTGCGCGATCAGCTCTTCGAGGCCGAATTGGGCGGCGAGCCCGTCTCGCACGACCAGGCGATGGCGATCCTGGATGAGGTGATCGAGTTCCTGCGCGGCGGGCTCGAGGCTCTGCAGCGAGGCGAGCCTCGGCCGATCTAGCCTACGCACGATGCAATCGGACGACGTCAGCCCCGAGACATGGGTGGTCGTCGGCGGGCGCCCGGCTCCGTCCCCGGGCGCTCCGCTCAGCACCCCGATCATCCCCGCCTCCACCTTCGTTCTCGGCGGCGAGCGGATCTACAGCCGTAACGAGGCGACCGAGGGATGGGAGGCGTTCGAGGCGATGCTCGGCGGGCTCGAGCACGGGGAAGCGGTCGCGTTCTCGTCGGGGATGGCTGCCTGCGCCGCGGTGCTCGGGCAGCTTCCGACCGGCGCCCACCTCGTGCTCGTCGACGACTGCTACCAGGCCGTCGCGGCGATCGCCGAGGCCGGAGTCCGAGATCACCAGTGGCGGGTCGAGCGCCTGGAGGCGAGCGACCCGAGCTGGCCGGAGCGGGCCTCGGAGGCGGACATGCTGTGGCTCGAGTCGCCGACGAATCCGCTGCTCGACGTCGCCGACCTCCCGGCGGTCTGCGGCGCGCCGCGGCGCCCGGGGACGAGGGTCGTCGTCGACAACACGTTCGCGACCCCGCTCGTGCAGCGCCCGCTCGAACTCGGCGCGGACATCGTGATCCACTCGGCGACGAAGTTGATCGGCGGCCACTCCGACCTGCTGCTCGGGGCGGCGGTCACCGCCAAGCCGGATCAGCTCGCAGCGCTCCGCGCGATGCGGGGCCGGACCGGCGCCACCCCCGGGATGCTCGAGGTCTACCTCGCATTGCGCGGCGCCCGCACGCTCGCGCTGCGCCGTCGCCAGATGGAGAGCTCGGCGCGCGAGCTCGCCGCGCGGCTGTCGGGCCACGGCGCCGTCGCCCGTGTCCGGTATCCGGGGTTCGGCACGATCGTCAGCTTCGAGCTCCACGACGCGGCGGCGGCGGACCGCGCCTGCCGTGCGACTCGGGTGATCCGCCATGCGACCAGCCTCGGCGGCGTCGAGACGTCGATGGAGCGCCGCGCGGCGCATCCCGGTCAGGAGCACATACCGCCCGGGCTGATCCGGATGAGCGTCGGGATCGAGCAGCTCGACGATCTGTGGGACGACCTCGAGGCCGCGCTCAGCCCGTATCATCAGTAGCGCGCTGCACATGAAGTGCAGCCGGGGATCCTGGAGGGGGCATGAAACGGGTAAATCTGAAGCTGGTTTCGGCGTTCGTTGCGCCGCTAGCTGCGGTCGCGTTCGGCGCGAGCGCACTAGCGTCACCGGCGCCGCCGGTGGCGTCGATCGCCGACCACCACGAGGAAGCGACGCTCGTTTTCGACGTAGGCAAGGGAGCAAAGGTCCACGTCGTCGGCGCCGGCGGTGGGCAGGCGGGCAGCAACTGCACGAACCACGAGACCGGCATTCTGCGCACGACCACGAGCGACCGTGAAGCGGACAAGATCAGCTTCACGGCTAAGAGCGGCGGATCGTGTGGGGTCGAAGAGAGCTGGAGCAACTTTCACATGAGCGTGAGGGGCCCCGGCAGCTTCTACGGCGAAGGCACGGTGTTCCTCGGCCAGAAGGCGATCGCCGGCGGCTACGCCGTCTACTGCGATATGCGGGTCGGGAACCACTACAACCAGAGATGGGATCACCTCCACTGCAGCAAGGTGAACCATCGCGAGCTGACGATCACGAAGAGCTAGCCGCCGCCCGCACCGCCGCGCGACGCTGGTAGGTTCGCGCCCGATGAAGACTCGCTGGGCGCTCACGGTTCCGTTCGCGGGGATCCCGCTCGCCGAGCACCCGGATCTCTACCGCCGCGCGGAGGCGGCGGGGTACGACGACTTCTGGACGGGTGAGACCGCGAACGGGACCGACGGGTTCACGCCGCTGGCGATCGCGGCGCCGGTGACCGAACGGGTCCGGCTCGCGACCGGCGTCGTCAACCCGTTCACCCGCGGCCCGGGGGTGCTCGCCCAGACCGCTGCCGCGATGCAGGAGGCGAGCGCAGGCCGTTTCGTGCTCGGCCTCGGGGCGTCGTCGAACGTGATCGTCGAGCGCTTCAACGAGCTCCAGTTCGAGCGGCCGCTGGCGAAGATGCGGTGGGCGACCGAGGCGCTGCGGCCGGTGCTGTCGGTCCCCGCGGAGCGCGGAATTGGGGGGATCCGGCTGGAGCGTCCCGTGACGGTTCCGGTGCCGATCGTGCTCGCGGCGCTGCGGCCGAGGATGCTCGCGCTCGCCGCCGAGCTCGCCGACGGCGCGTTCACGAACTTCCTGCCGCTGTCCGGGATCGACCAGGTCGTCGGCGCGCTCAGAACCGGCGAGCGGGAGGCCGGCCGCGAGGAGGGCTCGACCGAGCTCGTCTGCAGATTCTTTCTGCTGCCGTTGCCGGAGGAGCAGGCACTCGGGATGGCGCGGATGATGTTCTCCGCGTACGCGAGCGTCCCGGTCTACACGAACTTCTTCCGCTGGCTCGGCTGGGCCGAGCAGATCGACCCGATGGTCGCCGCCTATCAGTCCGGCGACCGGGGGCGCGCGGCCGAGCTCGCGCCCGTCGAGCTGATGCGGGAGATCTTCCTGTTCGGCTCCCCCGAGCAGATCACCGAACGGCTCAAGCGCTTCGTCGCGGGGGGAATCACGACATCCGTGCTCACGCTGATCGCGCCGCCGGAGGGGATCCCGGGGCTCCTGGACGCGCTGGCCCAGTGAGCCCCGGTCCGCGCCCTCAGCCCACGCGCACGATCTTCGGGTAGCTGTAAGAGCCGTTCAGCACGGGCTGCTTGGGTCCGTACAGCCGCATCGCGATCAGGAACTGGCCGCTCGGCGGGGACACCAGCCAGTTGGTCTCATGACCTGGCGGCGGCGTCCGCTGGACGTACACGTCGAGCGACCCGTCCTTGTTGTACTTGACGCCCTTGTTGCTCCCGATCGAGTACTTGGCGAACGGGTTCGCGATCAGCTCCGTGTTGGTGTCGTAGATCGTCAGCGACCAGAAGTACTTGACGGGCGGGATCTGCGCGGCGGTGAAGTGGATCCGGTAGCTGTGCGGGCCCGTGAGGACGGCGTTGGCGTTGTCGGCCACTCCGGCCGCGTACGTCGCCTCGACCGGCAGGTTCGCGCAGATCGCGTAGACGGCGATCATCGCGCGGTACGAGTAATCCGTTCCCCAGTTGCCGGTGTCCGGGAGCAGTTGGAACCAGCCGCCCCGCTTCTTCGCGCCGGCGGTCGCGGTCGAAAGCCGGATCGACAGGACCTCGGCGGGACCGCTGTTCGCCGCGGCGGTCAGGCCCGCGATGGTGCTCGACGAGAGGCTCTCGGCCGAGGGGTGCAGGCCCGGCCCGACGCCGGCCGTCGCCATCTCCGCGAGGATCGCGTGGTCGCGTGCCGGCGGCGGGTTCTTCGCGAGCGCGTCGCCCAGCGCGTCGTAGAACGCGAGCCCGGTCGGGACCTTCGGGATCCTCGGCGTGGTGACGATCTTGCGCGGCTTCGGCGGCTCGTACGCGACCCCGATCCGCTCGAACGCGCCCAGCGGGATCGCCTTGTAGCCGTCCTCGATCCCGTGGGCTTCGGGGAGGTCGCGCTTGCCGTACACGAGCGTCCGACCGAACAGCCACACGTGGTCGTAGGACGATCTGACGACGGGGAGGCCGGCCGGGAGCTTGCCCTTGTAGTGGGGGCCGACGATGACGTAGTTCCCCGCTCCGTTGCCCGTGCTCCGTGTGCCGACGTAGTGGAACACGTTCGTGTACGGGTCCATGAACTCCCACGCGTAGTAGCGATGGCTCGGCACGGCGGGCACGTGCAGCACCATCGGGCCCTTGCTGAGGTCCAGATGGGCGTTCGAGTAGAGCGTCGAGTTGCTCGGCCCGACGATCTCCTTGTTCTGGTTCGCCGGCGTGGTCAGGATCCGCTGGTTGCCGACCTGGTTGACCGGCGCGTTGCCCCATTCGTTCGGCACGGTCACGCTCGTGTCGAGCTCGGTCTGGCGCATGAACTCCATCAGCGCCACTCCGTAGACGTACGCGTCGGTGCCGACCTTCTGCGCCTGCGCCTCGGTCAGGGACGCAGGGGCGGCCGCGGCCGTGGCGACCGACAGGCCGAACGCGGCGGCGAGTCCGGCGAGCGAGGTCGAGATCAGTCGCAGTCGGCGAGGCATCGGGTCCTTTCGGGTTGAAGTGATAGCCGGGCGCCGCCGGGGTCGCGGCGGCGCCAGGCGAGAACGACGGTACTTGCCTAATTACAATCTGTCAAGATGACTTATCGTAATCATGAAAAGTCGTAACTAAGTGATAGGGTCGGGGGCGATGACCACGGCGCGTGCCCCTCGCCGGCTCTCGAGAGAGGCCCGGTACCAGCAGTTGGTCGAGCTCGCGATGCCGATCGTCGCCGAGCAGGGGTTCGCCGACTTCTCGCTCGAGGAGATCGCGCGTCGTGCCGACGTGACCCGCAACAACCTGTACCGCTATTTCCCGCGAGGGCGCGCCGACATCGTCGCCGCCGTCGTCCGCGAGGCGGGGCGTGAGCTCCTCAGCGGCTGGGTGACGGACTCGAAGCTCTCGGTCGAGGAGCGGCTGCGGGCGAACACCGCGCACATCGCCGGGCACGCATTCGGGCCGTCGGACGCGTGGCGGATCCACCGCAGGGCCCGGGCCGCCGACCAGCCCGAGATCAACAGGATCATCGCCGACTACCTCGACGTGATCGTCGCCAACGTGTCGCTCAACAACGTCGGCACCGCCGAGCCTCCCCCGCGCGTGCGCGTCACGATCGAGGCGATCATCGCGTTCGGCGAGACGCTCATCGATCGAGCCCGGGGCACCGGCTTCTCCGAGGAGGAGATCGTGCACACCATCATCCGCACGCTGCGAGCGGCACTCGGCGCGACCGAGCACGAGCTCTAGCGGCGCTACTGCTCGGCGGCCACCGGCAGCACGAGCACTGAGGGGTGCGCCGGATCGTGGAAGATCTCGATGTCGACCGGCTGCGTCCCCGTCGCGGTGTTGGGGTCCTCCCCGGTTCCCGGGTTGCGCAGATAGCGCGGGTGCGCACCGGAGGAGATCTGCAACCGAATGCGATGCCCCGCCGCGAAGCGATGGGCGGTCGGCCACAGATCGAGGTGCACGCGCACCGTGCCGTCGTCAGCCTCCTCGAAGCGGCCGGGCGCGATCCTGGTCAGCGCATCGCAGACGTTCCAGGATGCCCCCGTCTGATCGACGTCGCAGACGCGGGCGAATACGTCGAAGTAGCTGGAGGAGGCCCGCGCCCACAACTCGACTCGAACGGGGCCGATCGCCTCGAGCGTCGACCCGAGCGGTTCGCCCGTGTACGTGAGCACATCCGCACGGTCCTCGAGGGAACGGTTGTCGACGATCGGCTCGCGTCCGAGCAGGATCGGTCCGCCGAGCGATGGAGTCGGGTCGGCGGGGTCGTACCGGTATGTATCGGGACCCGCGGATTCGGTCGACTCGCGACTGTCGAGTCGCGCCCTTTCGCCAAGCCACAGCCGCTCCTCGCCGGTCCCGGGCGGCGGCCAGGCCGAGAGCTCCCGCCATCCCCCGCCGGTGCGCTCGCCGGTCACGTAGACGCTGACCCTCGCGGGTCGCACGAGCCGGGGATCGCCGAGCAGGCCGGCGCGTAGCCAGCCCAGCCCCTCACGCAAGCCCGCGGCCGTCACGCCCGGCGCGGTATGCGTCCACGGACCGATGATCAACTGGGGATCGCGTCCCGCGTCCTGCAGCGCGCGGAAGTCCTCGAGCAGCCACGGCAGGAAGATGTCCTGCCAGCCGCCGATCAGCTGCACTCGGGCGGTTATCGTCTCGACGCCCGCGGCGTAGTCGCGCGCGACCCAGTAGGCATCGTCGCGCTGGACGTTGGCGAGCCCCTCGCGGAACCACGGCACCTCGGCCCCCGTCGCTCGCTGGTCGAGGTCCGCGAGCTCCGGCTCGGAGAACAGAGCCGGGAGCCGGCGGAGGCCGCGGGCCATCGCCACCGGCGCGAGCCGCCGCTCCTGCGCGGCGACGAGCACCAGCCACGAGACGACGGTCTCGAGCGACAGAGCGCCGCCTGCGTACGTCTGGCCGTGGAACTGCGACGCGCTGACCTGGATCGCGAGCGCCGCCAGATCGTCGCCGGCGTCGGGGGCGACCGCCCACTGGACGAGCCCGAGATAGCTCGGGCCGATCATCCCGATCCGGCCGTCGTGCCACGGTTGACGGCGAATCCAGCGCAGCGTGGCCAGGCCGTCGGCGCGTTCCTCGAACGGACTGAATCGCCCCTCCGAGCCGAACGTGCCGCGCACGCTCTGGATCACGACCTGCAGGCCCCGCTCCGCCAGCAGCCGGCCGAGCAGCAGGCCCACCACCTGACGGCGCCCGTACGGCGAGCGGACCAGCACCGTCGGTTGCGCTCGATCGGACATCGATCTCGCCGCCCACCTGTCCGCGAGCAGGACGGCCCCGTCGTCCATCGGAGCGCGCAGGTCCCGCTCGCACACCACGTCCAGCGTCAGCGCACGGGGCAGCCGCATGCGCCGGGCGAAGATCTGGCTTGCGAGGCTCAGTGCTCCGTCGGCGAGGCGGTCCCGAACTCCTCGCGCTCCTTGCGCGACGCCTCGGCCTCGGCCGCCGTGATCGGCGGCGGCGGCCTGAGGATCACCCACAGTAGGAAGAGGATCCCGCCCGCGAGCATGATCGCGCCCACCCACAGCTGGAGGTTGATGCCCGCGGCCTTGGCAATCGTCGCCTTGCTGGCCGACAGCCCCGGGATGATCAGCAGCACGCCGAAGATCACGAACAGCGCGCCGATGAACGACCGCAGGTCGAACAGCTTCGCGAGCCGCCAGTTGTGTGCTTCCTCCGGAGTGAGATCGGGTTTCGTGGCCATCGCTTAGAGGGTCCCAATGTAGACGTACAGGCCGGCCGCGCCGAGCAGCGCGATCCCGCCGAGGAAGATCGGCCGCTTGTACAACGGGACCGCGACCTGGCGCTCGTCCTTGGTCTCGAGCCCGAAGACGAGACCCTGGAGCTCGGACAGCGGCTTCGGCTGCATGAAGATCGTCGCGATCAGCATCGCGGCGAGCCCCGCACTGAAGCCAATGATCGCTCCCCACTGGGTCTCGACCAGGTCCGAGTGGCGGAACGTGAGGAGGCCGCCGACGTTCTGCTTGTACAGCAGCCAGATGGTGAATGACACGAGCGTCCCGACGACCATCCCGTAGAACCCGGCGCCTCGTCCCACCTTGCGCCAGAACATGCCGACGATGAACGCGAGGAAGACCGGCACGTTGAAGAACGAGAACAGCGTTTGAAGGTAGTTCGCGATGTTGCTGTAGCCGGACGCGATGAACGCGGTGAGGACCCCGATGAACACGCCGACCACCGTCGTGATCCGCCCAACGCGCAGGTAGTAGCCGTCGGGGCGCCCCTTGCGGATGTAGTTCTGCCAGAGGTCGTACGTCCACACCGTATTGAAGGCGGAGACGTTCGCTGCCATCCCGGCCATGAACGCCGCGAGCAGCCCGACAATTCCGACCCCGAGCACGCCGAGCGGGAGGTACTTCTGCATCAGCGCCGGGATCGCGTCGTTGTACGGGAGCCCGCCGCCCTGGCCGAGACCCGGGATCAGCAGCACCGCCGCCATCCCCGGGATCACGACCGCGAACGGGATGATCAGCTTCGGGAACGCCCCGATGATCGGCGTCAGTCTCGCCGAGTTCAGGTCCTTGGCCGACATCGCCCGCTGGACCTCGGCGAAGTTCGTCGTCCAGTACCCAAACGACAGGAGGAAGGCGAGGCCGAACACGAGGCTGATCCAGTCCCCGACGGGATTGTGGCCGTGCAGACCGGTGCCGCCCCACGCCGAGGTGAAGTCGTGCCCGACCGTGCTCAGTTTCTGGAACAGGCCGTGCAGCCCGCCGGCCTTCTTCAGCGCCACGATCGTGACCGGGATCAGGCCGGCGAGGATCACGAAGAACTGCATCACCTCGTTGTAGATCGCGCTCGAGAGCCCACCGAGCAGGATGTACGAGAGCACGAACAGCGCCGCGGCCACGATCGCGACCGCGAGCGGGATCCCGAGCAGCGACTCGAGCACCGCCGCGAGCGCGTACAGGTTCACTCCCGCGATCAGCACCGAGGCGAGCACGAAGATGATCGCGTTGACGAGGTGCGTCTTCTTGTCGTATCGGCGCAGCAGGTACTCGGGGACGCTCCGCACCTTCGAGCCGTAATAGAAGGGCATCATCACGACGCCGAGGAACACCATCGCCGGCACCGCGCCGATCCAGTAGTAGTGGACGATGCTGATCCCGTACTGCGCGCCGCTCGCCGACATCCCGAGGATCTCGATTGCGCCGAGGTTGGCCGAGACGAAGGCGATCCCCGTGATCCACGCGGGGAGCGATCGGCCCGACAGGAAGAAGTCGGTCGAGGTCTTGATCAGCCGGCGAAGCGCGAACCCGATGCCGATCACGAACGTGAAGTAGATGACCAGCAGCGCAACGTCGAGCCCGCCCAGGTGCAGGTGAAGTACGGCGGCGCCCAGCGTTGTCACGGCCCCGCTACCCCCGCGCGGATGATCACGGGTACCCGCCGTTGAACAGCGGCACGCCCGTGTTCTTGTACAGCTTCGCCACGCTCGACGCGTTGGCCTTCGTGATCAGGCTCGGGCCGGTGAAAATCGGCGAGAACGGGTGTTGGCCGAAGCGGACCTGGAACGCCGCGATCTGGACCGCGTCATAGCCCTCGAGGAACGGCTGCTGGTCGATCAGGAACAGCGCCTGCCCGCTCTGCACGGCGCTCAGGCCGGCGTTCGAGACGTCGAACCCGCCGAGCTTCACCTTCCCCAGCTGGCCGAGCGCGTCGAGCGCGCCGCTCGAAACCTGGAACGCGATGATCCCGGTCGCGAGCACGCCGTCGATCTCGGGGGCCTTCTTCAGCGCCGCCTCGATCGCGTTCTGGGCGGCGCCGGGATCGTTGCCATTGACATTGATCGTCGTGACGGAGCCCCCGCCCGCGGCCATCGCCCGGGTGAAGCCCTGGCAGCGGTCGATGAGCGCGGCGTTGTGAGTCTCCTGGATCACGCACAGCGCGCGGCGCACCCCCGCGCCGGCCATCTGCCTGCCGGCCTCGGCACCGGCGATCGTCTCCGGCTGGCCGACGAACCCGATCGCGCCCACCTGCTTGTAGTCGTCGACGCCGACATTGAAAACGACCACGGGTGTGCCCGAGGACGCGACCTGCCGGACCACGGGGTCGAGCACTAACGAGTCGGGAATCGTCACCGCCAACGCCTGGGGGTGACCGGCGGCGGCCTGGGTGATCAGCCGCGCCTGCTCCTGGGGGTTGGTCGTCTTCGGCGACGAGTATTTGAGGGTCACGTTGAAATCGGCCGCCGCCTGCTTCGCGCCCGCCTGGACGAGCGCCCAGAACGGGTCGCCGGCCTGCCCGTGCGTGACCATCGCGACGGTGATCGGCGGCCCCTTCTTCGGTGAATTGACGGGCGTCGGGCCCGACGTGCTCTGGCCGCAGGCGACCGCCCCAAACGCGGCCACGCACAGAACCGGCGCGAGCGCCGTCCACCGCTTCATGAGCCGGCCCGCTTGCGTTGGACGCGCGAAATCGCGCACACCCGAGTGCTCACCTTCAAGATCTCTCCTGACCCCCCGAGGGGATGCCTCTCTCACCGAATTAGATATCAGCGGCGGATGGATGTCAACGACGTGTGACCGGGATACGCTTGCCGCGATGCTCGGGGGCAACTGGGAGCGGGCGCCGCGGCCCGCAGATCGCGCCGGCCTGACCCGCCGTCGCTTCCTCGGCGACGGCCTCGCGCTGGGCGCAGCCGTCGGACTCGCCGCCTGTGGCGGCTCCTCAGGATCTACCAGCGGCCGCCCGCACGGCGAGCTCGCGCGACTCGCCGGCCGGATCCAGGGGCGCGTGCTCGTTCCGGGCAGCCCCGGATACAACTCCGCCCGGCGGGTGTTCAACGCCCGTTACGACGGGGTCCGGCCGTCGGCGATCGTCGAGGCCGCGAGCGCGGAGGACGTCGTCCGGACGATCGCGTTCGTCCGCGAGACCGACGCCCAGTTCGTGATGAAGACGGGTGGCCACAGCATGGCGGGCTACTGCACGGGACCGGGCATCGTGCTCGACGTCTCGCGACTGAACGGGATCGCCGTCGACTCGTCGCGAACGCGGGCGCGGGTCGGACCTGGCGTCACGCTGATCGAGCTCCTGACCCAGGTGGGGAACGTCGGGCGGGTGGTCCCGGCCGGCACCTGCCCGACGGTCGCGACGGGCGGCCTCACGCTCGGCGGCGGAATCGGGCACATGACGCGCAAGTACGGCCTCACGCTCGACCTGCTCCGGAGCATCGAGATCGTCGGCGCCGACGGCCGCCGGCTGACCGCCGACGAGCACCGCAACCCGGATCTGTTCTGGGCCTCGCGAGGTGGAGGGGGCGGCAACTTCGGGGTCGTGACCGGGCTCGAGTTCGAGCTCGTTCCGCTCCCTCCGGTCGTGACCCGCTATGCGTTCCAGTGGCCCTGGAGCCACCGGGGCCAGGCGTTCGCGGTGTGGCAGGAGTGGTCGGTCGCCAGCCCGCCGGAGTTTCAGGACCTGCTGGTCCTCTCGACCGCGGGCACCGCCCGCTCGACCCCGTACGTCGAAGTGAGCGGGATGTACCTCGGGCCCGAGTCGAAGGCCACCAGCCACCTCGACGGGTTGCTGGCGAGCGTTGGCGTCGCGCCCACCCTCCGGCAGATCGACACGACCGACTACGTGACCGCGGTGAAGGACGTGTTCTGCCGCGCGGTCCCGGTCCAGCAGTGCGTGCCCGAGCCGGAGGGCAAGGCCCCGCGCTGGGGCCTCAGCATCAAGTCGACGTTCCTCGACGGCGTCTGGCCGCCGGAGGCCCTCGACGTGATCAGCGAGTGGCTCGAGCGGCGCCAGCGCAACCCGCTGATGACCCGCCTGCCGGTCGAGTCGAACCTCGGAAAGATCTGGTTCGACGCATTGGGCGGCGCCGCCTCGTCGGTGCCGCCGGAGGCGACCGCGTTCGTCCACCGGCACGCCGCCTCGTGCGCGCAGTACCAGTCGCGGTGGAACGTCGACGCGCCGGCGGCGGTGAAGGACGCCAACATCACCTGGCTCGAGGGCTTCCACGCGGCGATGGCGAGGTGGAACCGCGGCGCCTACGTCAACTACCCGGACCCCACGCTCGAGGACTACGCCGAGCAGTACTACGGCGCCAACCTCCCCCGCCTGCAGACGATCAAGCGCGCGTACGACCCCGACAACCTGTTCCACTTCCCGCAGTCGATCCCGGTCTGATCGCCGTGCGCGCGACTCAGTAACGCCAGCGGTGGGCGACGGCGATCCGCTCGGGATCCTCGGCCCCGAACGTCTCCCACTCGGCGCGGCGAACCGCGAGGAACGCGTCGAACAGCGTCGAGCCCATCGCGTCGCGGAGCACGGCCGACTTCTCCATCAGCGCGATCGACTGCTCGAGCGTCGTCGGGAGCCGCTCGACCCCCAGCTCGCGCAGCTCATCGGCGCTCCGCTCCGCCGGATCGCCCGACACCTGCTGAGGCAGCTTCAGCCCGCGGTCGACTCCCGCGAGCCCGGCGGCGATCACCGCGCCGATCGCGAGGTACGGATTTGCGCTCGAGTCGAAGCACTTGACCTCGCAGTTGGCGGCGGTCCCCTCGCTGCCGGTCATGCCGGTCACGAATCGCACCGCCGCCTCCCGGTTCTCCCGCCCCCAGCACGCGTAGACGCCCGCCCAATGCGATGGCTGCATCCGCAGGTAGCTGGCGACGCTCGGCGCGCCGACCGCCATCAGCGCGGAGATCTCCGCGAGCACCCCGGCGATGAACGCCTCGCCGGTCGCGGTCATCCCCTCGGGGCCGTCGCCGCCGGCGAGCAGGTTGGCGCCGTCCCGCCAGAGGCTGAAGTGCCAGTGACCGCCGTTGCCGACCTTGCCGGGGATCACGGCCGGGGAGAACGAGGCCCGCCGGTTGTGCGTCGCGGAGACCGCCCGGATCAGCTGGCGCGAGACGACGTTGATATCGCCCGCGCCGATCGGGTCCGCCTGGGGCAGCGAGACCTCGAGCTGCCCCGGCTCGTACTCGGGATGGAACTGCCCGAGCTCGATCCCGGTGTCCGTGAACGCCGAGACCACGTCGCGCCCGTATTGCGAGACCTGGGACAGCGCCCCGAGCCCGTACGCCGGCCCGTCATCGGCGGGCACCGGATCGTCGCTGTCCTGCTGCTCGGAGCCGAGGAACCACTCGAGCTCGGAGCCGAACCGCAGCTCGAGACCGTGCGCCACCGCCTCTTCGACCATCCGCCGCAGGAACGTGCGCTGGCAGCAGGCGAACGGCTGCCCGTCCTGGGTCAGCTGGTCGGCGGGCGCCCATGCCCAGCCGGGCATGGGCGCGAGCGCCCGGGCGGCCTCGAGGTCCGGGATCAACCGCAGGTCCCCGGTGGGGCCGCCGACCTCGGCCGTATGCGTGAACGCATCGTCGACCGTGGACACCGCGAACACGGGGCTGAGGCCGAGGCCCCAGCGAGCCGCGCGCTCGAGTCCGGCCAGCGGGGTGGACTTGACCCTCGCGACGCCGGCGTTGTCGACGATCGTGACCGCGACCGCGTCGACGTGCTGCGCGCCGAGCGACGCGGCGACGTGCACGGGATCGCGGCCGTCGTCGGCCGGCGGGGTCGGGTCGGTCACGCGCGGATCATCGTCGGCTCACGGGGCTGGCCGCAAGCCCGCCGAGTCTCGGAGCGCGTTGCGACGGCGCTCGAGCTCGGCCCGCTCGACGCTGTTCGCGCTCAGCTCGATCGCCCTTCGGTAGGCGTCATCGGCACCCTCGACCGCTCCGGCCCGTTGCAGGAGCTCCGCGCGCGCGGCATGCAGCGGCTGGTAGCGCCCGAGCCGGGCGTCCGCGAGCAGCGGCTCGAGCAGCTCTAGTCCCGCCTCCGGCCCGTCGGCGAACCCGACCGCCACCGCGCGGTTGACCTCGACGACCGGCGACGGGCTGAACCTGCCGAGCGCGCCGTAGAGCTCCGCGATCTGCCGCCAATCCGTGTCCTCCGCGCTCGAAGCCTCGGTATGGAGCGCGGCGATCGCCGCTTGGAGCTGATACTTGCCGGGACGGCGCATCAGCAGCGCGCGCGCGAGCGTCGTGAGGCCTTGGTCGATGAGGTCCCGGTCCCACCGCGAGCGGTCCTGCTCGTCCAGCGCGGCGTAGTTGCCGGCGGCGTCGACCCGCGCCTGCCGCCGGCTGTCGTGGAGCAGCATCAGCGCCGTCAGCCCGAGCACCTCGGCGTCGTCGGGCATCAGCGTCGACAGCAGCTGCCCGAGCCGGATCGCCTCGCCGCATAGCTCATCGCGCACGAGGCGGTCGCCCTCGGCTGCCGCGTACCCCTCGTTGAAGATCAGGTAGACGACGCTCAGCACGCTCTGCAGCCGGGCGGGCAGCTCCTCGTCGGGCGGCACCCGGTACGGGATCCGCGCGTCGGCGATCTTCCGCTTGGCGCGGACGATCCGCTTGCCCATCGCCTGCTCCGAGACCAGGAACGCGCGCGCGATCTCCCGCGTGCTCAGACCGCCCAGCGTCCGGAGCGTCAGCGCGACCCGCGCCGGCGCCTCGAGCGCGGGATGGCAGCACGTGAAGATCAGCCGCAGCCGGTCGTCTTGCAGCGCGCTCTGTTCTTGCTCCATCTCGGGATCCTGACCGTCGAGGGTGATGAGCTCGGCGAGGCGCTCGGCGCGATCGGCGACCGAGCGGTTGCGCCGCAGGCGATCGATCGCCCGCCGCCGTGCCGCGACCATCAGCCACCCGCCGGGGTTCGCCGGGACGCCGTCGCGGTCCCAGCTCGTGACCGCCGCGACGAACGCGTCCTGGACGGCGTCCTCCGCGAGCTGAAAGTCCCCGACCTGGCGGATCAGGGTCGCGAGCACCCGCGAGCGCTCCTCGCGGAACGCGCGCGCGAGGGCGGCCGCCGGGTCCTCACCGGCGCGCCGCCCTCCGCCCGCTAGGTTCATCCCGCCTGCTGACCTGCGCCTGCGGCCGGCTCGACCGTAGCGTTCGCGTTCATGCCCATCACCGGGCGCACCTCGACCGAGCCGTACTCGGCGAGCGGCATCCGGGCGGCCCACTTGAGCGCCTCGTCGAGGTCGGAGCAGTCGAGCAGGTAATAGCCCGCGAGGATCTCCTTGGTCGTCGCGAACGGGCCGTCGACGATCTCGGACTCGCCCTCGCGAACGCGGACTGTCGTCGCCACGTCGACCGGCGCGAGCTGGTCGCCGCCGACCAGAACGCCGGCCTCGTGGAGGCTCTGGTTCAGCTCGATCCAGCGCGAGAACTCCGCCTGGCGGCGCTCCAGCTCGGCGTCGTCCGGCTGCTCGGCGTACAGCAACGTCATGTACTGAGGCATTGATCCCTCCTCGGTCGTGGTGCCGCGCTAATTCGCGGCCTCACTCTTGTGTCGCACGAGGACCCGCGATTTGGACACCCCTATGCCACCAGCGTCGCCGAAAGCGCGATCTCTGGGATCCCGGCCAGCGCGCGAGACACCGGGCAGCCCTGCTTGGCCTGATCCGCGTACTGCTCGAACTCGCCCTGGTCGATGCCGGGGACCCGACCCTCGGTCTCGAGGTCGACCCGCGTGAGCGTCGGGGCGCCATCGACGTTTCGCAACTGAATATTGGCCTTGGTGGTGACCGACTCCGGCACGTGGCCGTCCTGGGTGAGGATGTTCGCGAGCGCCATCGAGAAGCACGCGGCGTGCGCGGCGGCGATCAGCTGCTCGGGATTGGTTCCGGTCCCCTCCTCGAACCGCGAGGCGAACGAGTACTGACCCTCGAACACCCCATCCCCGACGCTGACGGTCCCCCCGCCGCTCTGCAGATCGCCCCGCCACTCGGCGCTTCCGTTTCGTACCGCCATCGTTGCCTCCGATCTGTCTGTCTGCGTTCAGCCGTCGCGGATGATCCGGACGATCACCGCGCGGTCGGTGTGGGGCGCCGCCTCGAGTACCGGCGCGAGCTCCTCGTCGCGCAGCTCCTCGGCGGCCTCGACGACGATCACGAGCGGCTCGATGCCGGTGCCGGCCTCGGAGATCACGCGTTTGACCTGGTCGGGCTCGCGGCGAAGCTCTTCGGGCGACGGGACCGACATCACGATCTCCGCGTCCGGTGACGGCGGCTCGATGTTGCCGTCCGGGTCCGGAAGCTCGTGCTCGATCACGACCCGGCCATCGGCGACGCTCGCCGGTGGGTCGGCCGCGAGCTGGACCGATACCTCGCTCCCGGATCCGATCTGGATGATCACCGGCTCGCTCAAACCTCCACCCCACGATCGGCCAGCCACTCGACGACCTGCTCGGGCGGGTCGCCCTTGTACTCGGCGCGCGCGGCCATCCGCAGGATCTTGCTCGGGTGGTCGTGGAGCTCGTCGCGGCGACGGGCGAGGTACAGGATCACCGCCGTGGCCATCGAGACGGCGGGGTCCTCGATCTCGACGTCGACCCCCTCGACCGCGATCGCGAGCCGCTCCTCGAGGTTCTCGATCGCGGTCACCGGCTCGTCGTCGTCCTCGAACTGCTCGAGCAGCCGCCCCAGCCGCTCGTCCGAATCGTTCGGGTCACAGATGTCAACGGCGCGTTTGACGATGTCGAACAGCGTGATCGCGCGCGGCTCAGTGGGCACGGTTTCTCAGCCTAATGGTTGCGGTGTGAGAGCATGGGTCTCGCGATGCCCGAGAAGCTTCGCGAGCTCCCTCCCGAGCGGCGGTTCGCCGCGATCCTGACGATCATCGTCTCGCTGATCCTGGTCGGCGCCGCCCAGCGCGACCTCAGCCATCGCCCTCAGGACGAGATCCACGGGCCCAAGGCCCTCTGGCGGGTCGTGTGCCTCAACGCGCTGGGCGCGATCGGGTACTTCAGGTTCGGCCGGCGGGGTTAGGCGCGCCCGCGCCCGCGGCCCCTGCGGCCCCGCGCGAATGGGCCGGCACGCGCGAACTTTGCTTCTCAACTACGAAATACCGAACTCCAGAAGCATCGTTCGCGTCCAAGCGGCTCGGTCAGCTGTGGTCGGGTCCCGCGTTCGCGCCAAGCGCGTTCAGCCACGCTCGGATCGACCGTCCGGCAGGGGTGATCGCGCCCTCCTCGTAGCCGGTCGTCGCCATCGCGAGCGTGATCCCGTTGACGGTCGACCAGCCGAACTCGATCGCGGTCCCCGACGGGGCGAAACGGGCGATCGTCTGGCCCTGCTGGAGGATCGAGCCCGGCCGGGCGATGCTTGTGATCTGCTCGGCGACGAATTGGACCTTGCCCGCGTCGGGTCCGTCGAGCAGCTCCCAGTAGACGAGCGGCTGGCCCGCGTACCAGTCGGGTTCGATCGCGAGGATCTTGATCTTGCCCGGTGCCAGGATCGGCGCGCCGACCGGCAGTTGCGCGTCGACCCCCTGGTCGGTCCGCTCCCAGACGGTGACGAACCGCAGCGGGTTGATGTAGCCCGACGACGTCGGCACCGCGTACACGAGCGCGAGCTTCAGCTCGTGCCGGACCTGGGACAGCGGCGGCGCGTGCGCGTGCGGGTCGCCGACGGGGTCCGAGGGCGAGATCGAAGCGGCCTGCGATCCGGCTGTTGGCTGCACGGCCTGTGGATGCGCCCTCGGGACGCCGCTGTCGCTGCCGCTGCTACCGACGCTCGCGATTGGGCCATCACCGCCGCTACTGGACGAATTCGACGCGCCGCAGCCCGCCAGAACGAGTATTGAGATTACGAGCGCGAAGCGCTTAACCATGCCCCACCAGAAGGTAACAACCGGCTGTGCCGGGGGTGCCGGGTAGGCTTCGCGAATGGCGCTCGTCGGCCCCGAGCCGATCTCGTTCAACCCCCTCCAGCGGCTGACCTCGGACCTCCGGGCCGAGCGCCGAACTGAGGTGCCTTTCCCCCCGGGTGACACGTCGTTCAGCCTCCGCCGAACACGTGCCTTCGCCGAGTGCCCGCTGCCGATACTGCTCGACGCCTACCGCCGCTACGGCCCCGTGTTCACGCTGCGGATCTTCCACGGCAACGGCGTCTTCATGCTCGGTCCAGAGGCCAACCACTACATGACCGTTTCGCACGCCTCGAACTTCAGCTGGCGCGAGGGCCACATGGGCGACCTCACCCCGCTGCTCGGCGACGGCCTGCTGACGATCGACGGCGACTTCCACCGCCGCTCGCGGCGGATCATGCTGCCGGCCTTCCACAGCCAGGCGATCCTCGCCGCGCTCGAGACGATGGACGACGAGATCGACCGCGCGCTCGACGGATGGCGGGACGGCGGGCGGATCGACCTGTACTACGCGACCCGCCGGCTCGCGCTCCGCATCGCGATGCGGGCGCTGTTCGGGCTCGATCCCGATGCCGCGGGCGCCCGGACCGACGTCGCGCGGAACTTCGAGCAGGGCCTCGGCTTCTGGTCGCGTGACTACTTCCTGCAGGTGTTGCGGGGGCCGAGGACCCCGTTCGCGCAGATGCAGGAGGCGCGCCGCCGGCTCGACGCGGTGATCTTCGACGAGATCTCCCGCCGGCGGAGGACCGGCGAGCGCGGCAAGGACGTGCTCAGTCTGCTGATCGACGCCTCGGACGAGGACGGCAACCAGCTCACCGATCGTCAGATCCGCGACGAGGTGATGACGCTGCTGTTCGCGGGCCACGACACCACGACGTCGACGGTGGCGTTCATGTTCTACGAGCTTGCGCGCCAGCCGCAGATCGTCGAGGCGCTCCGCGAGGAGCAGGACCGTGTGCTCGACGGCGAGCGGCCGGACGCCGCGATGCTGATGAGCGGCAAGCTCGAACTGCTCGAGATGGTCCAGGACGAGACGCTGCGGATGTACCCGCCGGCCTGGATCGGCGCGCGCAAGGCGATCGAGACGTTCGAGTTCGCCGGCAAGCAGGTCCCAGCGGGCGCGTACGTCTCATACAGCTCGTGGGCCTCGCACCACATCCCGGAGGTGTTTCCCGAGCCGGAGAAGTTCCGCCCCGAGCGGTTCTCGCCCGACCGGAAGGCCGCGCTGCCGAAGGGCGCCTACATCCCGTTCGGCGCCGGTTCGCGGATCTGCATCGGGATGCGGTTCGGGCAGCTCGAGATCAAGGCGATCGCGTCCGAGCTGGTGCGGCGCTTCGACTTCGCGCTCACGCCCGGCTACGTGCTCCGCACCCGCCAGATGCCGACGATCGGTCCCAAGGACGGGATGCCGTTCACCGTCCGGCACCGCGCCCGCGTCGGCGCGCCGGCGGCCGCACAGCACTGATCACGGCTGCACGCGGTTCCACTCGACCCAGCCGGTGCCGGTGCGGTCGTCATTCGTCACCACGCGGCACATCGCGCGCGGGAACAGCGACAGGCGGCCGTCCGGGGCCTCGAGCCTCAGCGCCCCGAACCCGAGCGGCTCAACCTCCATGTCGAGCCCATCCGGTTGCGAGACGATCCGGGCCTCCTCGATCAGGCCGTCGTCGCTCAGCTTCTCGGTCGCCTCGACCCCGCTGACCTCCGCGATCGAGTCGCCCTGCTGCACGTAACCGACGCCGAAGCCGGGCAGCTGGGGGATGGCGACCGCGTGCGTGTGGGTCCCGTCCTCGAGGTGCAGCGCGCTCCACATCCAGTCGAACGCCCACCAGTCGCGCGACCCCCACGAATGGTCGCGCTGGCCGGGACCGGCGAACGTCAGCTGCTCGTCGCCGACCCGCACCGTCCCGGTGACGCGGCACGGGATCTCGTAGCGACTCGTCTGGCGCCACGCGTACGGGATTCCGTCGGTCTCCCACACCAGATCGAGCTCGACGTCGACCGGCTCTCCGCGCTCCCCTCGCAGCGGCGCCGACTGGTCCTCGTATGACTCGCCGACACCATGGAGGTGAACCCGGAACCGCTCGAGCGGAAGCTCGCACACCTGTGTGGCGTAGAGCACGTCGGTCTCGATCTCCTGTGACTCGTCGTCGAACTCCGGAAGCGGCGCGCGCGCATCGACGACCATCACCGACGGCCGCTCCGGGCCGCAGATCGCGGTGGTGTAGAGGCAGATCTCCTGATTCGGCAGCCGCCCGAGCCGTACGTACAGGCCGAGCGACTCGTCGTCGCTGACGGCGTCGAAGTACCACGATTCGTTCCACAGCGGTTCGGGACCGTGCTGGTGGCGGCCCTCGTCGGCGGGATCGGGCCGAAGCGGAACCAGCGGCGTCGAGCTTGGCTCGGGCAGCAGCGACAGCGCGTCGAGATCGATGATCTGTTGAGCCGTCCGCGCGAGCCAGGTCATGAACATCTCGTCGCCGCGCTCGGTCCGCTCGACCATCATCGTCGCGACCACCACCATCCCGATCCCGGCGAACGCCTCCCGCCGGTATCCGTCCCAGCACTGCTCCCACGAGAGGGTGTTGACGCCGCGGCGAACGAGTTCGTCGTGGTACAGCCGCACCAGGTCCCGTTCGTGGATGCGGCGATCGTTGACCTGCAGCGAGCTGCCGATGAAGTAGCTGAGGTCGAGCGTCGGCGCTCCCCACGCGACCGTCTGCCAGTCGACGACCTTGCACGTGGCCGGCTCGAACAGCAGGTTGTCGAGCCGGTAGTCGCCGTGGACGAGCCCGAGCGGTGGCGTCTGCTCGGCGGCCCACAGATCCCAGACGGGCACGAACCGGTTGCATATCTCCATGTGCTCGGGCGCGACGACGTCGCTGTAGCGCTCGGTGAACCCGGCCAGCAACGCCCGCAGCATGTCGGACGTGAGCGGGTTCGGCTGGTTCAGGTAGTCGACGGCCCCAAGCGCGTTGTCGCCGAGCACGGGCGCGTGCACGGCCGCGAGCGAGCGGACCGCCGTGGCCGCGAGCTCGACGCTGCAGCCGGCGATCTGATCGCCCTGGACCCCGTCGGCGATGTCCTCGAGCACGAGCGAGAACCAGCCCTCGGTCGGGTCGTAGGCGGCGGCGTAACACCGCGGCAGCGGATCCCCGATCCGCTCACCGAGGTTGCTGTAGAACGCGACCTCGCGGAAGTACAGCCCGAGCGTGACCCCGGTGGCACGACTGGTCGCGTCCGTCGACGCGAGCTTCACCACCACCGACTCGGTTTCGCTGCCGGACCCCGGGGTCGTGAACGTGACCCGATGGCTGTTACTCATCTGGCCGGTGCCGATCCGCTCGCTGCTGCGCAGCTCGTCGACCGGTCGACCGATCGCCTCCGCGAGCCACTCGGGTGTGAGCTCGTCGACGGTGCGGATTAATCCGTTCGCTGTCGTGGACACCGTTGGCGTGCCAGCCTATCCCTATGGAGTCCGTCGAGTTCGGCCGTCTCACTCACGAGCTCCGCGAGCAGCTCGAGGGCAACGAGCGTGACCCGTGGGACGCCGCCCGCGTCCCCCCGATGGAGTGGCGCCAGAAGGAACAGCACGTCGGGCTTCGCGACGAGCGCGGGCGACTCGTCGCCAACGCGGGGCTGCTCGTGGTCGATGTCGAGGTCGAAGGCGCGCGGTTCCCGGTCGTCGGGCTCGGCGGCGTGATCGTCAACCGGCGGTATCGGGGCCGCGGCCTGTCGCTGCAGGTGCTCGACGCGGCGCTCGCGAAGGCGGCCGCGCTCGGCCCCGACTTCATCGTGCTGTTCTGCCACGACGACCGGATGGGGCTCTACCGGCGGCTCGGCTTCGACGTGGTCGACGCCGAGGTGCTCGTGCGGTCAGGCGGCGGCGAGGTCGCGGTGCCGATGCGGACGATGTGGCGTGCGCTGCGGCCGGGCGCGACGTGGCCCGCCGGCCGGGTCGCCGTCCAGAGCCTGCCCTTTTAGTGGACCCGTCCGCTAGTTACGGGGCGTGAGCAGCACGACCGGGATCCTCCGGGTGGTGTTCTGCTCGTACTCGCCGAACTGCGGAACGCGCTGCTTCTGGGCGTCGAACAGCCGATCGCGCTCCTCGCCCTCGGCCTCGCTGGCGACGACGTCGAGGGTGTCGCTGCCGACCTCGATCGTCACCTCGGGATGCGCCATGAGGTTGTGAAACCAGCCGGGGTTCGTCGGCGCTCCGCCCTTCGACGCGAACACGACGTAACGATCGCCGTCCTTCAAATACGCGACCGGGTTGATCCGATCCGCACCCGACTTCGCGCCGGTGTTGTGGAGCAGCAGCAGCGGCATGCTCTCGAACATTCCTCCGACGCGACCGTCGTTCGCGCGGAACTCCTCGATGATCTGGGCGTTGAAGTCCTCCATCGATGTAGACACCTCTGTCTCCTCTCTATCTGGTCGTGATCTCGACTGCTTCGCGCCGCCGGGCCCGGCGCACCGCCCGCGCCTGCTCGGCGTCCATCCACATCTCCCAGCGACGGGAGGCCGCGTGCCGCGGATCGTGGAAGCGGTACGGGCGCCTGCCCTCGAACTCGGCGACCCGCAGGCGGCAGGCGCCGCCGAGCACTGACGCGATCCGGCGATGCGGCCAGCCGAGCGCGTCCTCGATCTCCGGGAACGGCCGCGGCCGATCGGGCGCCCCGCCGAGCTCGCCGAGCAGCTCCCGCATCAGCTCGCTGCAGCGATCGTGAAACCGCTCGATCTCGTCGAGCTCGTGCATCGCGTTGTGCGGAGCGTGCTCGCCGCTCACGTCGACACACCCCGCGCGGCGGTCACGGCGCTCAACGCTCGCCGCCCTCCTGGGTCCTCCGCCGTCGAGGGCACGACGCCGACGATCGCCGCGCCGGCCCGGTGGTACTCGGTGATCCGTGCGGCGATCTCGCTCGGCGAGCCGACCGCGCAGACCTGGCGCATCAACTCATCGGGGACCTGGGCCGCAAGCTCTGACCGCCGCTCGCCGCTCCGCGCCCGCGCGACCAGCTTCGAGAATCCGAGCCGCGAGAACATCTCGCCGTATCCCGGCGGCGCGAGGTAGACCGTCAGCTGCGATGCGAGCTGCCGGCGGGCGTCCTCGCCGGGGTCGACCGCGACCGGCACCCACACCGCCAGCTTCGGAGGCGTTCTGCCGACCGCGGATGCCGCACGGTCAAGCTTTGTTCGAGCGTCGGCGACGTGCTCGGGGGTGACGAGGTTGAGGACCGCGTCGTCGGCGTGCTCGGCCGCCACCCGGGTCATCGCGGGGCCGAACGCGGCGACGCAGATCCGCGCGTTCGGAACGGGCGAGCGCAGCCGGAAGCCGTGGGTGCGGACGTACTCCCCCTCATACCACGACCGCTCACCGGCGAAGATCGGGCGCAGCGCCTCGATCGTCTCGCGCATCCGCGAGGCGGGGTGCTCCCACCGCCGGTCGTGCCAGCCCGACACGATCGTCGGGCTGGACGCCCCGAGCGCGAGGCCGACCTCGCTGCCCGTCAGCCGCGCGATCGAGGAGACTGCGAGCGCGAGCGCCGGCGGGCTCCGGACCCCGACCGCCAGCGGCCCGAGTCGCAGTCGCAGCCCGTCCGTCCGGTCGGCGATCGCGGTCGCCAGCGCGACCGCGTCGAACGTCACCAGCTCTCCGATCCAGATCGCGTCGAGGCCCGCGCGCTGCACCTCGAGCGCGATCTCGAGCGCCTCCTCGTCGGGACGGTCGAGCCAGTACGGGAGGACGCCCTCGATCAGTCCCCCGCCGGGCGCCGCGTTCACAGGGCTGCCGTGTCTGCCGGCTGGCCGAGCAGGACCCTTCCCTGGAGCTCCCTGGACGCAGCGTTGACCTGAAAGTGCGCGGTCGCGGTGAACGCGTCGCGGAACCGGCGCTGAAGCGGCGATGAGTCGTAGATCACCGATCCGCCGCCGAGGTCGAAGAGCGTGCGGACCACGTCAGCGGACGTGCGGGTCGCGTGGGTCGCGGCCACCCGCAGGCCGTTCCGGAGCTCCAACGGGACCTGCTGGTGATCCCGGGCGGCGGCCCACGCGGCCTCGATCGCCGCGTAGAACCCGGCGCGCGTGGAGCGGAGCGTCGCTTCGGCCTCCGCCAGCGCGGCGTGGGTGGCCGAGCGCTCGGCAAGCGTCCGGGTGGACCCGAGCCCCTTCTTCTCGACGGCGAGCTCGACGAACTCGTCGATCGCCCCTCGAGCGTTGCCGAGCGCGGCCGCCGCGATCGACAGCGCGAAGAACCCGAAGACCGGGAACCTGTACAGCGGCCGGTCGAGCACCGGGCCATCGAACAGCGAGAAGGCGGCCTCGACGGGCACGACCACGTTCTCGGCGACCGCGTCGTTGCTGCCGGTCCCGCGCAGGCCGAGCGTGTGCCACGTGTCGAGCACCGTCAGCTGCTCGGTCGGGAGCGCGACCACGATCGGCAGTGGGCGCGAGCCGTCGCTGGGCTGCTCGGCGGGGAGGCAGCCCGCGAACAGCACGCCGGAGTGAGCGATCCCGCTGCAGAACGCCCACCGCCCGGAGATCGCGAGCCCTCCGTCGACGCGCAGCGCCTTGCCGCGTGGCGCCCACACGCCGGCGGCGATGAATGCGGGATCGCCGAACAGCTGGTTCCTCGGAGCATCCGGCAGGTACCCCGCGAGCAGGCTGCTGGTCGCGGCGATCGACACGCACCATCCCGCCGACGCTTCGCCCCGCGCGATCTCCTCGGCGAACGCGAGCGTGACCGCCGGCGGGAGCTCCGGGGCGCCGACCTCCTCGGGGGCGCCGCCGCGCATCACGCCGGAGTCGCGAAGCCGCGCGAGCAGCGGCTCGGGAAGCGCCCGCCGCCGCTCGATCTCATCGGCCCGCTCCCGGGCCTCGATCGAGATCTCCCGGGCCGCGCTCTGAAGCTCCTGGTGGGTGACTTCGGTGGCCAGCGTGGTGATCCTAATAGGCTGTCGTCGGTCGAGGAGGTGCAGACCAGATGGCGTTCGATGTCGACGTGACCCCAACTGCGTCAGACCGCCCGCGGCCGGACGGCAGCGACATCCGGAAGATGAGCCCCGACGAGGTCGAGCCGGTCGCGCGGACGCTCGCTCGCGCGTTCCTGGACGACCCGCACTTCAGGTTCATCGTCCGCGACGACGCGAAGCGGCTCGCGCGGATGGAGCGGGGGTTCGCGACGTTCGTCGGCCGGATCTGGCTGCCCCAGAACGAGGGATACGTGCACGAGCGGCTGATCGGAGCGGCGCTGTGGATGCCACCCGGCACGTGGCACCAGAGCCCGCTCGCGCAGCTGCGGCTGCTGCCCGCGATCGTCGCGAGCGCCCGCGGCGACACCGGCAGGCTGCTGAAGGCGGTCAACTGGATGGAGCGCAAGCACCCGCGCGAGCCGCACTGGTACCTGCCCGCGATCGGGATCACGCCGGCGTGGCAGGGTCGTGGCTACGGCGCGGCGCTGCTGCGGCCGATGCTCGACCGCTGCGACGCCGAGCGGCTGCCCGCGTACCTCGAGGCGTCGAGTCCGCGCAACTGCGCGCTCTACGAGCGCCACGGGTTCGAGGTCGTCGAGGAGGGTCGCTACTCGCGCGACGCGCCGCCGCTGTGGCGGATGTGGCGGGAGCCGAAGTCGTAGCTAGCCGGTTCCAATGATCGCTTGGCCAGCGCTGTCGACGGCGATGCACAGTCGCGTCGTTGGGCACGACAGCCCACGCAACATTGCCCCGGTCTCACTCCTTCGAAGTCCCGGTACGTGTGGTGACGATCCTCCTCCCGCACCCAACGTAAGTCAAGTCACGGTCCGGCCACTGTGGCGCGAGTCGAGGCCGTAGCCCCAGCTACCGCAGGTAGTGCGAGAACCAGTTGGCGGCCTGCTCGAGCGCCGCCGTCAGACCGGGCCCCGAGTCGAGGTCGTTGTGGCCGAGGCCCGGGAGCAGGTGCCAGCGCTTGGTCTGGGGCGCGTTCGCGTACACCGGCTCCACCGTCTCCACCGGCGCGACGTCGTCGTCCTCGCCATGGACGAGCAGCAGCGGGCAATCGCCGAGCCGGCGCACCTCATCCTCCGGATGGAAGTCGAGGATCGCGTCGACGGTCTCGAGGTAGAAGCGGCTGATCCCGAGCTCGTCGCCGGCGGCGATCGCGCTGCTGCCGCCATGGCTTCGCTTCAGGTGCTCGTACCGGGCCCTGAACGCCGGGCTGAACGGAAAGATCTCCTCGAGCGCGACCGGCGTCCCATCGCCGGTGGAGGCTCGGCGCTCGCGAGCCTCTCGCACCCTGCGCTTGAACTCGATCCACTCCCACGACGGCCGCAGGCTCCGCAGCAGGTCGACGCCGCTCCCTGGACCGGAGACCGACACCACCGCCCGGACCCGGGACTCGCGCGCGGCGAGCGCGATCGCGACCGGACCGCCGAGGCTGTGACCGTATGCGCCGAGCCGCGCCTCGTCGACGGCTTCGTGCGCCGCGAGCCGCTCGAGCGCGTGCGCGGCGTCGGCGACCCGAGCGCGGGGATCGATCCATCCGCGATCGCCGTCGCTGTCGCCGTAGCCCGCGTAGTCGAACCGCAGCGACGCGAAGCCGTGGGACGCGAACCGCTCGGCGACCTCGGGGAGCACCAGGTGCTTGACGCCCGAGAGGCCCTGGCAGAGGAGCACGCCCGGCGCCGGCAGGTCGTCGTCCGCGAGCGCCGGGACGCACAGCGTCCCCGCCAACCGCATGCCCCGGGGTCCGTGGAAGCTCAGTTCCCGCTCGATCACGGGATCCCCGCTTCCGCCGGTCTCAGCTCACCAGTGAGTAGTGGGCGAAGAAGAAGAACCAGACCAGGAACACTTCCGAGGCGACGACGACCGACACGACGACGGTCTTCTCGACCGCGGACAGCGGGCGCCGCACCTGGATCGACCGGCGCTCGCCGCTCATCGGCTTCAGCCAAGCGGACTGCTGGCGGGGAATCGTCCTCCCGATCGCCGCGTAATAGCGCCCGTTGAGCCATGCCAGCAGCTTGTAGAGGACGTAGGTGACGACGATCAGAACGCCGATCGTGACGCCGACGGCGCTCATGCTGAGCGTTCCGATCGATGCCTGGACGCGGGAGCCGACCCACAGCGCGAACAGCGGCCCACCGGTCCACAGGTTGATGCTGACTAGCGTCGACAGAATCGCGAGCATCATCCGGTAGAGCGCCGAACGCAGACCGCCAGGCGGCCCCGGCTCGGTGCTCTGCGACGGGGGCTGTGCCCGGTCGGAACGTGCTTGTGCGGTGTGCTCCATCACGGCCTCCCGTGTTCAAGGCTACTCGGCCCCGCGCCATTCAGAGGTCGGTCACGTAGTCGAGCTCGATTGCGCGTCCGCGACCGTCGATTACGGCGGCGATCGCGTCAGTCGGCATGGACGTACTCGCGCGCGACGTCGTCGAGGATCTTGATCATCCTCCGAGCGGCCGGAGCGACCCCTGGCTTGGACATCGTCGCCGCCACCACCGTGCGAGCCGGGCTTCGCGGCGACAGCTCACGGACGACGATCCCCGGGTGGACGTGGCTCAGCGCGAGCCGCGGCACCAGCGCAACGCCGACGCCGGACGCGACCAGACCCTGGACTGTCTCGTAGTCGTCGGACTCGAACGTCACGTGCGGGTCGAAGCCGGCGCCCAGGCACAGGCGGACGACGTGGCGGGCGCACGGACTCGACTCCGACGTCTGTACCCAATCCTCCTCGCGCAGGTCCGCGAGCCGCAGCCTCGGCTTCGCCGCGAGCCGGTGATCGGCCGGGAGCGCGACGTGCATCGGATCTTCGAGCAGTGCGACCGTGCGCAGCCCCGCGCCGGGCCGCTCGCGTACGCCGGGGAACTCGAACAGCAGCGCGAGGTCGAACTCGCCGGCGCGCAGGCGGGGAGCGATCTCCTCGGGCTCGCCCTCAGCGAGCGTCAGCGCCACGTCCGGGTGCCCGCGCCGGAAGTTGGCGACCGCGAGCGGCATCAGCGTCGATCCGGCCGACGGGAACGAGGCGACCCGCAGCCGCCCCGCCCGCACGCCGAGAACCGCGGCGAGGTCGGCCTCGGCGGCCTTGATCTGGGCGAAAATCGCCTCGGCGTGCTCGACCAGCGTCGCGCCGGCGGCGGTCGGCTTGACCCCTCGCCGGTCGCGAACGACCAGAATCGCGCCGACCTCCGCCTCGAGCCGCGCGATCGCCTGCGAGATGGCCGACTGCGTGTATGAGAGCGCGTCTGCCGCACCCGAGAACGAGCCCTGCCTGACGACCTCCGAGAGCACCTGGAGGCGGCCCGTATTCAGCATTAGCAGAACTTATCAAGAACATGATGAGTTTCACTGGCACTGATGGACGGCGATTGCGATTCTGACCCCAAATTTCGTTAGCCGGAGAGGCCCCCGAAGACTGGAGTTCCGCGATGTCCACCAAGGCAATCGTCTCGTACGACGACACACCCAACGATTTCGACGCGCTGATGCTCGCGCGCGTGCTTGCCGAGGCCGGCGCCGAGCCGATCCTCGCGTACGTCCGGCACGCAACCGAGGCCGACCGCGAGCGGGAGCTGCTCGTCGAGCACCAGGCCGGCGCCCTTCTCGAGCGCGGCGCGCAAACGCTCGGCGACCTCGACGTGGAGCGCCGGGTGATCCTCAACGCCTCGACGGCGGAGGGCATCCGGGAGCTCATCGAGTGGGAACAGGCCGACATCGTCGTGTTCGGCTCCGACTACCGCACCGCGGCCGGGCATGTGTCCCCGCAGCGGTCGACCGAGGCGCTGCTCGAGGGCGGCCCCGCGGCCGTCGCGATCGCACCCGCCAACTACCGCAGCGACCACATCTCCCGGTTCGGCCGGATCGGCGTGCTTGCCGACCCGGGCGACGACGCCGCGATCGAGACCGCGCGCGAGCTCGGCGAGAGCCTGCGCGCGCGTGTGACCCGGGATGAGCCGTATGTCGACCTGCTCGTCGTCGGCTCGCGGCTCGAGGCGCCCGAGGGCCACGTGATGATCGCGTCGGCCGCGTGGAACGCGATCGAGAACGCCACCTCGCCGGTGCTCGTGGTCCCGCGGGGCGTGACCGTCCGGTTCCCCGCGATCGTCCCCGCATAGGAGCCGGCCCGAGCCGCCGGGTCGGTACCGTGGCAGTTGATGCCGCGGCACTGGCTATGGATGCAGATCGCTGTGATCGTCGTGACCCTGATCGGGATGGTGATCGCGATCACAAAGCTCGCCTGACGGGCGGTTTACGATCGCCCCGGTGTTCGCATCAATCCTCGTCGGAACCGATGGCTCGGACACGGCGTCGACGGCCGTCCGGCACGCGATCGGCCTCGCGCTGGACCTGAACGCGAAGCTCCAGGTCGTCAGCGCGTACGAGCCGACCGCGGATGAGCAGCGACTGCTGCTTGAGCGCACCCAGGTTCCGGGCGACATCGAGTGGACGGTGAATCCGCGCGCGGACGTGCTCGAGCTGCTCGACCGTGCGGCCTCCGAGGCGCGGAGCGCCGGCGTCGCCGAGGTCGAGACATACCCCCGTCAGGGCGACGCCGCGGACGCGATCCTCGACGTGGCCGAGGAGCACGAGGCCGACCTGATCGTCGTCGGCAACAAGGGGATGACCGGCGCGAAACGGTTCCTGCTGGGATCGGTGCCGAACAAGGTCTCGCACCACGCGCCGTGCTCGGTCCTGATCGTCAGGACCACGTGAGCCGGCGCTAGCGCGCGGGGATCGCGCGGGAGGTCGCCGCGCCGACGTCGAGCAGGCCGTAGCCGTAGCTGTCGTTGGGCCTGGTGCTACCGAGCGGCTGGGCGGTCTGCTCAAGCCGCGCGAGGATCTGCGCCGGGGTCGGATGGCGGCCGATCACACCGCTCGCGATCACCATCGCGGCGGCGGCCGACACCTCGGGCGCCGCCATCGAGGTCCCGTACCAACCGCCGGGGAGGCCGAACTTGTTCGGGTTGCTCGGGTTGCCGAACGTCATCTGGTAGATGTCCGGGAGGTTGCGCTGCGGGTGGCAGGACGCGTCGCCCTGGAGCGTTGCGTCGTTACCGCCGCCGGGCGCGACCAGGTCGAGTCTCGCGCCGCCGTTCGAGTAGTCCGCCAGGCACCGGTCGAGCGTCGTGGCGCCGACCGAGATCGCGTCGGAGTCCCGCGCCGGGTAGGCGATCTGCGAGTCGCTCTCGTTCCCCGAGGCGCCGACCACGACGACGCCACGCCTGTAAGCGAAGTGGATCGCCGAGACCATTCCCGGGATGTCCGACGCGGTCGTTCCCGGCGGAAACTCGAGGCTCAGGTTGATCACCTGCGCGCCGTGCGCGACCGCGTACCGGATCCCCTTCGAGATCGTCGTGGCGTCACCCCACCCGTTCTGGTCGAGCACGCGGACGGGCATGATCGTCGCGCCGTACGCGAGGCCGGTGAGCCCGACGCCGTTGTTGGTCGACTCGGCGATCATCCCGGTCACGAACGTGCCGTGGCCCTCGCGGTCGAGCGGGTAGCGGTTGCCCGCGACGAAGTCGTAGGGCGCGGTGAACTTCGTCCGCCCGAAATCGGGCGACCTGCGGAACTGATGCCAGTTCCGGTACGCGACGCCGGTGTCGAGCACGGCGATCACGGTCCCCTTCGCGCCGCCGCGCCGCACCGCGAACAGATTGGCCCATGCCTGGGGCGCGTTGACGCCGACCCCGGAGAGGAAGTTCCACTGCATCCGCCGCCAGCCCTTCGAGCGGCGAGCGTTGCCGGGATCGTCGGGGAACCAGCCGGGCGATCCGCTCGCGTGGGCGAGGAAGTCGGGAACCGCGTAGACGACGCCAGGCTCGCGCCGGAGCCGCGCGAGCTCCTGGGGGACCGAGCTTCCCCGCGGGACCCGCACGATCCGGGTCTCGGGCGAGTCGGATTCCGTGGAGGACTCGCGAACACCCTGGCGGTTGGCCGACGCGGATGCCGCCGTGGCGGTGGTGGCGGACGAGTAGCCGACGACGACGACGCCAGGCTCGTACGGAGCGGCGGTTGATGCCGAGGCGGCCGCGACGCTCCCGCCGGCGCAGAGCGCCAGAGCTGTCAGCGTCGTCCTGGCGACGCGGCGGATGATCGAGCTCGGGTTCAAGCTGCCTGCCAGATCCTGCGGGATCGCCCTCGACACACCTAACATCGTCGAGCCGGCAAAGGATCGCTCCGCGAACGGTAGCGCCGCCTTTTTATGACTCCCCGCTTCTTCCCGAGAGACGAATACTTCATGCGCCTCGCGATCCGCGAGGCCCTCCAGGCCCCCGAGCACGACGACGTCCCAATCGGCGCGGTCGTCGTCCACGAGGGCGAGGTGATCGGCACCGGCCACAACGAGCGCGAGCTCCGCGAGGACCCGACCGCCCACGCCGAGTTGATCGCCCTGCGCGAGGCGGCACGGGCGCTGGGAAGCTGGCGGGTGCTGGACTCGGTGATGTACGTGACGCTCGAGCCGTGCGCGATGTGCGCGGGCGCGATCGTGCTCGCTCGGCTGCCGAGAGTCGTGTTCGGGGCCTACGACTCCAAGGCGGGCGCCGCCGGCTCAGTTTTGAACGTGCTCGATGTGCCGCAGCTGAACCACAGGCCTCAGGTCGAGGCCGGGCTGCTGGCCGAGGACTGCGCCGACCTGCTGCGATCGTTCTTCGCGCCGCGGCGGACGTAGGGCGCTGCGGGCGCCAGCCGGGCGCCGCCGGGAGCGCGCGCCGCCGGACGCAGACGGTCCGTACCCCGGAACGACGGCAATTCGCTTCGCCCATCGCGAAGGGCATCGCCGTCGTCTGTCCTGCGCACCTCGCCGTGATCACCTCGTAGCCCCGCGTATGCAACGCTATAGCAGCGATGGAGGCTCGTTTGACGTTGGGCGACGCGGCACGCGCCATCGGCGTTAGCCAGAACACCCTACGGCGCTGGGATCGCGCTGGCGATCTGCATATGCACCGCGATGACCACAACCGCCGTCCGGTTCCAGTGGAGAGGCGTCGGCGACGGTGAAAGCAACTTTGGTGATGATCGAAAGGGAGTGGTGATGAGGGGAAAGTGGTTGGTTGCGGCGGTTGGGGCGCTGGTGCTGGTGGTCGCTGCGTGCGGCAGCGGTAGTGGTGCTTCGAGCTCGGGAGGTTCCGGCGCGTCTAAGCCGGAGCTGACGGTGTCGGCGGCGGCGTCGTTGAAGGCGGCGTTCACCGCGTATGGGCAGCAGTTTTCGCAGGCGACGGTGCGCTACTCGTTCGCGGGGTCGGACATGCTCGCCGCGCAGATCGAGCAGGGGGTCAAACCCGACGTGTTCGCCTCCGCGAACACGAAGCTGCCGGCCATGCTCTTTGCCAAGGGCCTGGTGTCAAAGCCGGTCACGTTCGCCGCGAACAAACTTGTGATCGCGGTCCCCTCCGGCTCGACGAGGGTCAAGAGTGTTAGCGATCTCGAGAAGCCTGGGGTGACGATCGCGATCGGTTCGGCGACGGTGCCGATCGGCGCGTACACGCGCAAGGTGCTGGCGAAGCTGGGCCCGGCAGCGAGCGCGAAGATCCTCGCAAACGTCCGCTCCGAGGAGCCCGACGTGACCGGGATCGTCGGCAAGCTCACGCAGGGCGCAGTCGACGCCGGGTTTACCTACGTCACCGACGTGAAGGCCACGAAGGGCGCGCTCACGGCGATCACGCTTCCCGCGTCGCTGCAGCCGGTCGTTGCCTATGGCGTCGCGATCGTCAAGGGCAGCCCCCATTCGGCGCAGGCCCAGCAGTTCATCTCGGGGCTGTTGAGCGGCGCGGGCCAGACCCAGCTGATCACCGCGGGCTTCCTGCCCCCGCCCGCGCAGTGAGCACGCGAGCGTGGTTTCCGGCGCTGCTCGCGGCCGCGCTCGCGATCACGCTCGTGTTCCTGGTGCTGCCGATCGTGGCGATCTTCACGCACACCGCACCCGGGCAGCTGATCTCGAGTCTCGGCGACCCCGCCGCGACCGACGCGCTCAAATTGAGCCTCGAGACAACCTCGATCGCGGTCGCCGTGATCATCGTCGTCGGGACCCCCGCGGCGTACCTGCTCGCCACGCGCTCGTTCCGTGGTCGCTCGGTCGTGATCACGCTCGTCGAGTTGCCGCTCGTGCTGCCGCCGGCAGTCGCCGGGATCGCGCTGCTCGCCGCGCTCGGGCCCGACGGGATCCTCGGCGGCGTTCTCAACGACGCCCACATCGAGCTGGTGCTCGAGACGGCCGGCGTCGTCGTGGCGCTGATCTTCGTCTCGGCGCCGTTCTACCTGCGCCAAGCTCAGTCGGCGTTCGAAGCCGTCGACTGGTCGCTGATCGACGCCTCCCGGACGCTCGGCTCAAGCGAGGCGGCCAGCTTCGCGCGGATCGCGATTCCCGTCGCGCGACCAGGACTCCTCTCCGGCCTCGCGCTCGCGTGGGGCCGCGCATTGGGCGAATTCGGAGCGACGCTGATGTTCGCGGGCTCGTTCCGCGGTATCACCCAGACCGTGCCACTGGCGATCTACGACCAGTTCGCGACAGATTTCCCGGCCGCGCTGGCGCTATCGGCGATCCTCGTCATCGTCTCCGGCGCGCTGCTGCTGGCGGTCAAGCTCGCCCCAGGACACGCGGTCCTCGGCAGTGCTGCACGCTGAACTCGGCCACACGGTCGGCAGCATCGAGCTCGACATCCGCTTCGATGTCCCTCCCCGCCGTTGCCTCGCGCTCGCGGGACCCTCAGGAGCCGGCAAAAGCACAATCCTGCGGATCATCGCCGGCACCCTGCAACCCGACCGCGGACGCATCACGAACAGCGAGGAGGTGTGGGTCGACACCGCCGCCGGGGTCTTCTGGCCGCCCGAGCGCCGACGCTGCGGCTACGTGTTCCAGGACTAC
>CAWBHJ010000018.1:0-32049 GCA_963788565.1 uncultured Solirubrobacterales bacterium
TCGATATTGCGACGACGTCGTCGGCAAGCACGAACGCGAGCCCTCTTGCTGTCGCCCGGGCCGCGAATTCGTCGAGCACGGCCGCGGGGTGCTCGAGCGACTCGTCGAATGGCCCGACAAGCTCGAGCGCGGAGCCGCGGATGTACGCGCACCCCGGCCACAGCTTCGAGATCCGTGGATGGACGGCATCGGTCAGGATCGTGGGCTCGCCGGCATCGACCGCGGTGGCGGATGCCCCCGCGAGCGCCTCGTCGGAGTGAGCCGCCTCGCCGAGCCGCTCCAGCCAGCCGTTGGGCAGCATCGTCGCCTCGGAGGCGATCGCGACGTCGGCGAATCCGGTCTCGGCCTGGCCGTCGTTGAGGGCCCGGGCGAACGAGCCGGAATCCGCATCCGGCTCAGACCTCGGGAGAATGATCACGCGCGGGGCTTCGGCCGCGGGCGGCATGGGCGTCAACGGTACCCTCCCGGCGCTTACGGCTATGCGCGTGCTCGTAACCGGCGGCGCCGGGTTCATCGGCGCGAATCTCGCGCTGGGGCTGTCCGACCGGCACCCCGAGTGGGAGCTCATCGCGCTCGACAACCTGCGTCGCCGGGGCTGCGAGCTCAACCTTCCGCGTCTGCGCGAGGCGGGCGTCCGGTTCGTCCACGGCGATGTCCGGGACGCAGCGATCTCTCCGCGTCGGCGCGCTCGACGCGCTGGTGGAGTGCTCGGCGGAGCCGTCCGCCCTGGCCGGGGTCGACGGGAGCCCCGATACGTCGTGCAGACCAACCTGTTCGGCGCCTTCAACTGCCTCGAGCTGCGCGCGCCGGCACGGCGCCCAGCTGGTCTTTCTGTCGACCAGCCGCGTCTATCCCGTCGGCCTCTGAGCAGTCTGACGCTGACGGAGACGCGACGCCGCGGTTTGAGCTCGGCGACGAGCAGCCGGTCTCCGGGCGCGTCACCCGCGGGGATCGCGGAGGACTTCCCGCTCGTCGGGGCCCGCACGCTCGTACGGCGCGACGAAGCTCTCGGCCGAGCTGCTGATCGAGGAGTACCGCGACGCGTACGGCCTCCGGGCCGTGATCGACCGCTGCGGGGTGATCGCCGGACCGTGGCAGATGGGCAAGGTCGACCAGGGTGTGTTCACGTACTGGATGCTGGCTCACCACTTCGGCCGCCCGCTGCGGTACATCGGCTTCGGCGGCAGCGGCAGGCAGGTGCGCGACCTGCTGCACGTCGAGGATCTGGTCGACGCTGCTCGAGGAGCAGCTACTCGACCCGGATCGCTGGGACGGCTCGACCGTCAACGTCGGCGGCGGCCGCGAGTGCAGCCTCTCGCTGCTGGAGACGACGGCGCTGTGCGCCGAGATCACCGGCGCCAGAGCGTCGAGGTCGCGGCGGTCGGCCGGAGACCCGGCCGGGCGATCGCTGCCGGCTGTACGTATCCGATTGTCTCAGCGCCTGTTCGAGACTGACGTCGACTGGCGCCCACGGCGCGGTCCGCGGCGAGACGTCCTGGCTGGACATCGACGCACGAATGGACCTCCAGCGACGTCACGAGGCGAACGCTGGGCTGACGGGGACCGGCGTCTCAGGGCCGTCGCTTACCTGATTGTGCGTCGCGATGTCTCACAGGCGATCGTCACTGGCTCGGGGGCCTGATCGGCTCGGAGTCGGTCGCGCACTTCGTCGCGCGCCGGCTACGACGTGATCGGGCTCGAGAACGACATGCGCGCGCGGTTCTTCGGGCCGACGGCCTCGACGGCGCGCACCACCGAACGGCTGCTCGCCGATGCTTCGGCGAGTCGTTCCGATCGCTCGAGATCGATATCCGGGACCCGAGTCGGCGGTCGACGCGTCTTCGCCGAGCACGGCGGACTCGCTCGAGCTGGTGATCCACACCGCCGCGCAGCCCTCCCACGATTGGGCGGCGTCCGACCCGCACACCGATTTCACCGTCAACGCCAACGGAACGCTGAACCTGCTGCGAGGCCACTCGCCGTCACGCGCCCGTCGCGACGTTCATCTTCTGCTCGACCAACAAGGTGTATGGCGACCTCCCCAACCAGCTGCCGCTTGAGCGAGCTCGGGCAGCGGCTCGAGCTGCCCGACGACCACCGCTACCACGGCGGGCATCGACACGTCGATGTCGATCGACGCCTCGACCCACTCGCTGTTCGGCGTCTCCAAGGCGGCGGCCGACCTGCTGGTGCAGGAGTACGGCCGCTACTTCGAGATGCCGACGGTCTGCTTCCGGGGCGGCTGCCTGACCGGCCCCAATCACGCCGGCGCGAAGCTGCACGGCTTCCTCTCCTATCTGATGCGCTGCACGATCGCCGGCGATCCGTACACCGTCTTCGGCTACGGGGGCAAGCAGGTCCGGGACAACATCCACTCCGCCGACCTGGTCGGGGCGTTCGATGCGTTCCACCGGGCTCCCGCGGGCCGGCCGCCGTCTACAACATCGGCGGCGGGCGCGAGAGCAACTGCTCGATGCTCGAGGCGATCGACGCTGTGCGAGCAGATCGCCGGGCGCGAGCTCGACTGGACGCTGTCCGAGCAGAACCGGATCGGCGATCATCGCTGGTGGATCTCCGACCTCGAGCCGTTCCAGCGCGATTACCCGGAGTGGGACATCACCTACGACGTCGAGACGATCGCTCGAGGAGATCTATCGAGCAGAACGCGGAACGGTGGCTGCGCTGCCGAGATGAAGCTGTCGGTCGTGATCCCGGCCCACAACGAGGTGGAGTCGATCGCGCGAGACGGTCGAGAGACCGTGGCCGAGCTCGAGCGCGCCGGAGATCGACTACGAGATCGTCGTGATCGACGACGCCAGCGGCGACGGCACCGGCGGACGTCGTATCGGAGATTGCGGATCGCCATCCGACCGTCCGCTGCGTGCGCTCGCCGCTGCCCGCCGGGCTTCGGATATGCGGTGCGGGCCGGCCTCGACGCGTACACGCGGCGATGCGGTCGCGATCATGATGGCCGACCTGTCCGACTCGCCGCGGGATCTCGTCCTCTACTACCGCGTGCTGGAGCAGGGATACGACTGCGCGTTCGGCACGCGCTTCGGCCACGGCGGCCGGACGATCGATTACCCCCGGCTCAAGCTCGTGCTCAACCGGATCGTCAACGCCGGCGATCCGGCTCCTCTTCCAGCACGGCTACAACGACACGACGAACGCGTTCAAGGCCTACCGGCGCTACGGTGATCGACCAGGTCCAGCCGCTGCTCTCCAACCACTTCAACCTGACCGTCGAGTTGCCGCTCAAGGCCGTCGTTCGCGGCTTCAGCTATCGCCGTGGTCCCGGTCACGTGGTCGAATCGCCAGCACGGCGTGTCGAAGCTGAAGCTCAACGAGATGGGCAGCCGCTATCTGTTCATCGTGCTGTACGTGTGGCTGGAGCACCACCTCAGCCGTGGCGACTACCGGCGGAAGGACGCGAGCTCGGAGCTGCCCAGCCCGAATGGGGCGACCGAGCTCAACTCGCGCACCGGAACGGGATCCGCTCGAACGTGACGCGATAGCTGCTCGACTCGCGCGCGCCCGGTGTGGTCACCTGCGGCTCATGGCCGATCGCGAACACGGCGTACGGGGTCGGATCGAAGTACGCCGGGGTCCAGCCGAGGCACGCGGGGAAGCTGACGACGTGCGGGTTTCCGGCGTGGCCCATCACGAACCGGAAGGCCGACTTGTTCACGGAGAAGTACACCGGGTCGCTCCGGTAGAGAAGCGTTGCGAGCCGCTGGCCGAGCGGGAGCGAGAAGTCGGTGAACGTCGCGACGATGATCGCGTTGTCATCCGGTGGCGGCGCGGCGACCGGCTGGTCGTAACGCACGCCGCTCCGAGCTCAGCACGGTCGCCGAACCGCACCGATTGGCGCCCCGCTCGAGCAGCTGCCAGGCGCCGCTCAGCAGAACCTGCCGGTAGCGGCACATCATCGTGAGCATGTACCGAGGTGACTCGAACCGCGGGTCGCGCTGGTCCGGTGCCAGGTTCTCCCTCAGGATGTAGCGGGGCGCACGGCTGCTCGCCAGGAAGTCGGCGTTGACGTCGTCGAGCCGGGAGGTGTAGGCGTTGTAGTCCTGGAAGATCGGGGCCGGATCCCACCGGAACTGCGGATACGCGTACGCGATCGTCGCCTCGTAGGGATCGAAGTGGACCGTCTGGCCCGTCAGGC
The DNA here is from genome assembly GCA_963788565.1 of uncultured Solirubrobacterales bacterium. Lineage (GTDB taxonomy): Bacteria > Actinomycetota > Thermoleophilia > Solirubrobacterales > Solirubrobacteraceae > Palsa-465. The sequence goes on from CAWBHJ010000018.1 coordinate 4,169, forward strand.
GCGAGATCAGCTCCGGCGAGAAACCGTAGCTGGCCTGGAGCGCCTGAGCGGCGTGTTCCTGCGCAGCGTGCCGCTCCCCCGGCGAGAGCAGCACGTTCACGTTCCCCACGAATCCAGCGGTCGAGACGGTGAACAGGTTCTCGACGTTCCAGCTCGAGAGCTGCCAGGTCAGGGCGAGTGGGATCAGGCACGCGACGATGCCGAGCCGCTGGCGCCCGCGTCCGGTCAACACGGCCGCCGCCAGCATCGCGGCCAGCCCGAAATAGAGGATGCCCTTGCCGGGGGCCTCCCGGACGTACGCGTGCCGGAACGACACCCACAGGAAGAGCAGCCAGAGCAGCAGGATCGTGGCCTTCCTGAGCCACGGCAACCCCCAGTCCCTCCACAGCGCGACGCCCAGCGCGACCACGCCGCTGATCGCGACCCACTTGTACTGCCAGTGCTGCGTCGGATCGACCAGCGCCTGGGAGTCGTATCCGGTGATGACCGCCCAACCGTTGCGCGCGTAGTCGGGGAGGTCGAACAGGCTCTGCCCCGCCAGCAGCCAGAGCAGGATCAGCGCGCCGAGGTAGGCGCACAGGACGGTCCCGCCCGCTCGGATGCGCGCTACCGGTTGCTGCCCGGGCTCCGCGGCGGCGACGATCGCCAGCAACACCACGACCGCGAGACCGAGTGGCGCCTGGCTCAGCTTGACGAGTCCCGTCAATGCGGCGAGGGCGCAGATACCAGCAGCTCCCGGGTCGACCACTCCGCCGGCGGGCGGCGCAGGAGCCCGATCGCGAGCGCGACCAGCAGCGGCGCCAGCAGCTCCACGGGATCGGTCCCCGGCACCGCGATTCGCGCGAGCACGAACACCAGCAGGCCGCCGAGGACCAGCCCCAGCGATCGACACGCGGCGCGCGCGATCACGGCCAGCAGGCCGATGTACAGCGCTGCGATCGCGATGTCGGCCGGGATGCCGGTCCGGTCGTACATCAGGCTCCCGAGCCCGAGGTAGCCGAGCGGCCCGTACGTGTAGTCGAGCTGGCTGCCCCAATGGAGACCCTGATGGGCCGCCACGTGCATCGCCGTGATCCACGAGAAGTCGTAGCCGGGTGCCTGGACGGGCGCCGGGTCGATCGGCCACGTCAAGATCGCGATGCCGACGGCGATCAGAAACCACGCGGCGGGGGGTCGCCAGGGGATCCGACCGAACTGGGTTCGCAGCCAGCCCAGCCTGTCGCGGAGCTCGACGCCGAGCCGCTGGGCCGTTGCCGTCCCCTGCATCGCGCGCACTCTAGAGCGGGGGTGCGATGCCCGCGCGGGCAAGCGTCCGCTCGAGTCCACTCAGTACCGCCTCGGGGTCGTCGTCGAGCCTCACGACCGCGGCCTGCGACTGCGTGCGGGCGAGCTCGGCTCGACGTGCATCCGGCTGCTGGCGGCTCAAGAATGCGACGTCGTAGTGGAACAGCCGCTCCCCGAGCCAGGATGAATCCGAGGTCTGGAGCACCTCGACCCCGCAGGCGAGCCATGCCTCGGGGTCAAAGCCGTGGGCGGCCGGATCCACCCACCAGGTCACGCGCGCTCGGGGCCATCCGGAGCCCAGCGCTTGGACGAGTGGCTCGGCACGGCCGGGGTCCGACGGGGAGCAGATCAGAAACCGCGGCGTCGCGCGGGCGTCGCGCGACGCGATCACCGACTGCACGGTGGCGTCCGTGAACGTCGGCGGGCGCCCGTGGAGGCGCTCCGCCCACCGCTCGGCGAACAGCCTGCGGTTTCGCTCGCTCAGCTCGACGGCGACGCCGGCGCCTCCGGATCCGTAACGGACGTGCGTGACGCGAGCGCGCGGCTCGTAGACGACGGTCAGCTTCCGTGTGGCGAGCCGCATGCAGAAGTCGGTGTCCTCGTAGTACGCCGGCGCGAAGGCGTCGTCAAACCCGCCGAGCTCGGTGAACGTGGAGCGCCTCATCGCCATGCACACGGCGCTCCCGTAGTCGACCGTGCGCGTGAACCGGTAGCAGCCGAGGTCTGGGTCGTCGCCGTCGCCGTAAAGCACCGCGGTACCGTCGCGGGCGAGCAGCGCGCCTGCCTCCTGTAGCGAGCCGTCGGGGTGAAGCACGCGCGGCACCGTCGCGCCGACCGCCGGGTCCGTCAGCGGACCGAGCAGCGGATCGAGCCAGCCGGCGGACACGAACGCGTCGCTGTTGAGCAGCACCAGGTACTCGCCACGAGCCCGTTCGGCGCCCTGGTTGGAGGCCGGTCCGAAGCCGCGGTTCTCGTCATTGGCGAGCAGCCGAGCGTTCTCGAGCAGCTCGAGCTGCGACCGGGTGTCGGCGTCAGATGCGTTGTCGACGACGATCAGCTCGAACGGCCGGTGCGTGTGCTCGATCAGCGCGGCCACGGCCTGTTCGGTCAGCGGCCACGCGCCGTGGGTGACCATCACAACCGAGAGCTCCGGGCCCTCGACCGCGGGCAGCGTCAGCGTCATCTGCCGCGGAGCCGGTGGACGGCCTTCCGCGGCGCGGCCGTCCACCGCACGACCTTCATCTGCTGGAGCGCGGCGATCGTCTCCTGCGCGGCACCCAGCTCGGCCGCAAGCCTCGCGACCTCTTCGCGCAGCTCCGTGACCTCGCCGGCGTGCTGCACCGCGAGCCGGCGCTGCTTCTCCGCCTCTGCTGCCAGGTTGGCGGCGTGCTCCCGCGCCCCCGCGAGCTCACCGCGTAGCCCGTCGGCCTCCTCGCGTAGCCCATCGACCTCCTCGCGGCGACGCGCCAGCTCCCGCTCGAGTGCCGCCACGGCCTCGGCGAGCGCCGCGCGGGCCTCGTAGAGCTGGGCGTCGCGGCGCTCGTAGGCCTCCGCCAGCGGCCCTGGCTCTTCCTGTGATGAGGACGGCACCGGGGCATCATCCCAACTCGAACCCTTCACGGCCGGCGGGCTACCCTGCGGCTCGTGGATGTCTGCACGATCATCGCGAAGAACTACGTCGCCCAGGCGCGGGTGCTCGCGCGCTCGTTCGCCGAGCACCATCCGAACGGGCGCTTCTGGACGCTGATCATCGACGACTTCGAGGGGTTCATCGATCCGGAGCAGGAGCCGTTCCGAGGTGCTCACGCCGGCGGACATCGGGTGCGACGAGTTCCCCGAGATGGCCGCCCGCTACACGGTGCTCGAGCTGTCGACCGCGGTCAAGCCGTGGCTGCTGCGCCATCTGATGGATCAGAGCGGCGCGCCCGTTACGTATCTCGATCCGGACATCAAGGTGTACGGCTCGCTCGAGCGCCTGGAGCAGCTGGCGGCCGACCACGGCGTCGTGCTGATCCCTCACAACACCGTGCCGCTTCCCCACGACGGGCATCGGCCGCGCCAGGTCGACGTGATGATCGCCGGGATCTACAACCTCGGTCACCTGTCGATTGCGCCACGGCCCGAGATCGACGCGCTGATCGAGTGGTGGGCCGACCGCCTCCGCCGGGACTGCCGCGTCGACCCGATCTGGGGTTACTTCGTCGATCAGCGGTGGTTCGACCTCGTGCCCGGCTTTCTGGCCGATCTCGCGATCCTCCGCGATCCCGAATACAACGTCGCGTACTGGAACCTCCACGAGCGGGCGTTCGAATGCCGAGATGACCGCTACTCCGTCGATGGGCGTCCGCTCGCGTTCTTTCACTTCAGCGGCTTCAATCCGGAGAAGCCCGAGGACCTGAGCCTCCACCAGGATCGGATCGAGATCGCGGACATCCCGGCGCTCGCGCGGATCTGCGAGGAGTACGCGGCGGACACGATGCGGGAGGGCTTCGCCGTCGCGAGCAAGTGGCCTTACACGTACTCGATGCTGGACGGCGGTCTCCGGTTCGACGACACGTTGCGCAAGCTGTTCTGGATCGCGGAGGACCGAGACGAGATCGAGGCCTCGCCGTTCACGCCGGAGGGCACGCGCGCCTTCCTCGAGTGGCTCGGAAGTCAGGAGCCGACCGCCGCTCCGGGCGTGAACCGGCTGCTGGCCCACCTGTACGGCTCGCGACGCGATCTGCAGGACCAGTTCCCCGATCTGACCGGCCCCGATCTCGGCAGGCTGCTGGTGTGGTCACAGGGGCAGGGATCCAGAGAGGTCCCTGCGCTCGAGTTGCTGCCGCTTCCCGAGGGTGGCGCTCACGCAATCGCCTGGTCGAACTCGCCGCGACGGCGCACCACGTTCCGCGTCCGGCGCGGCGTCCGGCGGGCGCTCCGGCCCGGACGCGCGAGCTAGACGCGTCGATGAGAGCTGCCGGCTACTTCAAGGGCGTCATGGGCACCGGCGAGCACGGCCGCCAGCTCGTCGCGGCGCTCCGCGGCGCCGGGGTTCCGGTCGTCACGACCACCCTCCGGCCCGAGGGCTCGCCGGAGGATGACGAGCTCGAGGCGAGCGCCGACGCCCCGGGGGCGACGGGGTCCGACAGCGGGCCGTTCGCTCCGTTCAATCTCCTGTGCGCGAACGCCGACATGGTCCCGGCGGTCGCCGCGCAGCTGGGCGAGGAGTTCTTCGCGAGGCGTTACACGATCGGGTTCTGGGCATGGGAGGTGTCTTCGTTCCCGGAGCGGTTCCGCTCCGCGTTCGAGCATGTCGACGAGGTCTGGGTGGGCAGCCGTCACGTCCGTGAGGCGGTCGAGGCGATCGCGACAAGACCGGTGCTCGCGATCCCACAGCCCGTTTCGCTCGCCGAGGACGCGGGCGAGGCGGCCCCGCCCGCCGGACTCCCCGACGGCTTCAAATTCCTGTTCGCGTTCGACTATCTCAGCGTGTTCGAACGCAAGAACCCGCTCGCGACGATCGACGCTTTCACGCGAGCGTTCGAGCCCGGGTCGGGCCCGAGCCTGATCGTCAAGACGCTCAACGACCAATTCGACCCGTCCGCCCACGAGCGCGTCCGGGCGGCCGCCGCCGGCCATCCGGACGTGCACATGCTCGATCGCCGGCTGCCGCGCTCCGAGCGGGATGGGCTGATGAACGCCGCCGACTGCTACGTGTCCCTCCACCGAGCGGAGGGCTTCGGATACACGCTCGCCGAGTCGATGTGGCTCGGCAAGCCCGTGATCGCGACGAGGTACTCCGGAAACCTTGACTTCATGACGGACCGCAACAGCTTCCTGGTCGACTACCGGCTCGTCCCTACCGGCGCGGGCCACGATCCCTACCCGGCGGACGGACCGTGGGCCGAGCCAGATGTCGAGCACGCGGCACGTCTGATGCGGGAGGTGTTCGAGCACCCCGAGGAGGCTCGGCGTCGCGGCGGGCTCGCGGCCGAGGAGATCCGCGCGAGCCACGGGCCGGCGCCGGCCGGCCGCGCGATGCGCGAGCGACTGGAGCTGGTGCAAGCGTCGCGGCCGGCAATCGACACCGCGCGGGCGGCGGAGCTGATCGGCTCGGGGCCGGTCCCGCCCGGCCGCCCCCGGTTCGGTCGCCCGCAGCAGCTGGCACGAAGCGGACTCCTCCGTCTGATGAAGCCGGTGGCGGTGCACGAGCGCCTGGTCGCCGGGGAGCTGCTGCGCGCGATCGAGGCGCTCGAGGCCGAGGTCCGCTCGCTGTCAGCCGCGCGCGTCGACGCCGACCGCCGGATCGCCGAACTCGAGGCCGAGCTGCGGGAGCTCCGAACGCGCAGCGGCGATTGAGCTCCGCCGGCCGCTCAGGGGACCGTGCAATGCAGCGGTCGCTCGTAGGAGAGCTGCTCGTATTCCGGCGAGCCATCGGTGCGACGCAGCGCCAACATCGCCCGCTCGGGACTGCGCTCAGGCCACGCGTCCGCGCGCTCGACCTTGAGCCCGGCGGACGCGCACCACTCCTCCAGGCTGACCCGGGTGGGGGCGAACCAGTTGGACGGGTCGCCGGCCAGATCGTCGCGGCGGTAGAAGCGAGCCAGCGAGCGCCCGCGCTGCCGGCGCGGCAGCTCACCATCACAGATCGCGGTCTCGAGCGACACACGATCGCGGGCGATCGCCCGGACGTTGTCGAGCGCCAGCAGCGGGTGGCGGAGGTGGTACAGAACGCCCCAGAAGATCACGAGGTCGAACGGCTCCCGGAACCGGTCGGCCAGCTCGTACACCGACGCCTTGACGTACTCGATGCTGGAGCCGAGAAATCCGCTGAGCGAGCTGACCCCGAACCACTCTGGGTCGAAGATGTCGACCGCCACCACGCGCGACGCGCCACGGCGCTCGAGCTCGAACGCCGTCCCCGCATTGGTCGTGCCCACGTCGATCACCGACTGACCTGTGAGGTCAGCGGGAAGCTGGGCCAGATGGCACAGCCACGCGACATCGCTGGAACCTGGAGTCCAGACCCCGGGCGCCAGCTCGAACCGCTGGTGCCATACGAACTCCGCACGCTCGATGAACTCGGATGCTGCAGCCGGTGTCGCCGTCCTTTGAGCCACGGCTGCCGCAGGATACGCGCGACGCTTGACTCGTACGCCGCCGCCGGGCGCCGCTCGACCGTCGGCTCTCTGAGAACCGCCTTCGCCTACGGTTTCCGGCCGTGATCGGTACGTACGCATCGGCGATCGCGATAACCGCTGCCTCGATCGTGCTGGGCAGGGGGATCCTCGTGGTCGCCGGCCGCGAGGGCTCCACGTGGCTCAGCCCCGCGGTCGGGTTCGCCGCGTTGATGATCGTCTGCCAGATCGCGCTCAGCCTTCCGGGGCGCGGGTGGACGGCGGTAGCCGCGGTCGTGATCCTGTGCGGGGCGTCGATCAGGGTGGGCATTCGCCGAAGCGCCCCGTGGCCTTCGGGCGTGGACACGCTCGTCGTGGGCGCGGCGATGCTCCTGCTCCTGTCGGTGCCGTTCCTGGCCAACGGCCGGGTTGGGATCCTCGGGGTCTCGTTCCTAAACGACACGCACTGGCACCTACTGCTCGCCGAGGGGATGCGCCGGCCGGCGATCAGCGCGTATGGGTACGGCGTCGGCTATCCGCTCGGCCCCCACGGGATCGCGGCGACGTTCGCGCAAGGGCTCGGGAGCAACGTCGACAAGACGCTGACCGGCGTGCTGATCGCCGCGCCGCTGCTGACCGCGTTCACCGCGCTGGGGGCGCTTTCCGACCTTTCGAAATCCCGCAGGTGGCTTGTCGCGGTGCTGACCGGCATCCCTTACCTTGCCGCGGCGTGGTACGCCGAGAGCGCGTTCAAGGAGCCGATCCTGGCGCTGTTGCTGCTCGGGCTGGTGCTAGCGCTCGCGGGGTGGAGGCGGGAGGGATTTGCCCGTCCGGGACCCGTGGCGGTCACCGTCGCAGTCCTAATCGCTGGCGTGATCTACGACTACTCGTACCCCGGCCTGCTGTGGGTGGCGGCGATCGTCGCGGGGTGGTTCCTCGTGGAGCTGGTATTCGGGGGCCTTCTGCTCCACGTTCGCTCCGTGCTTCGGGGCGCGCGCGCGGTGCTGCCGGCTGCGGGAATCGGACTGCTGGTGCTGATCGTCTTGCTCGCGCCCAACCTGAAGCGGATCCACGACTTCTGGGTCGCCAATGGGGGCACTTCGGTCGGGAACTACGGCGGAGTCGCCGGGAACAGCCTCGCGAACCTCGTCAGCGGCCTCCATTCCTCTGAAGGCCTGAACGTCTGGCTGACCGGCGACTTCCGGTTCGCGCCCGCCAATCCGCTGCACGCAGGGGTGCTCGCGGGCTTCGCGCTGATCGTGCTGATCTACGGTGTGGTCACCGCGATCGAGCGGCGCGAGCTGGTGACGGTCGGTGCGGTGCTCGGGCTGATCGGCGCGTACTTCTACGTCAACCACACGCAGTCGGCGTACGTCGCGTCCAAGGCACTGATGATCCCGGGGCCACTGTTCGCCCTCGTCGCAGGCCGGGCGCTGATGCTGCGAGTGCAGCGATCGGACTGGCTGTCGGTCGGCGGCCTCGCTGCCGCTGCGGCCGCCGTCGTGTTCTTCGTGTTCGCGTTCCAGTCGAGCTACCTGGCGCTCAAGGACGCATTCGTAGGTCCCGACAATCACACGAACGAGCTCAGGGCGCTGCGGCCGGCGCTCCATGGGAAGCAAACGCTGGCCCTGTACTACGACGACTACGTCTCCTGGGAGCTGCTCGGAACTCCAACTTCCTCGCCGCTGCTCGCGGGGCCGATCCCGCTCAGGTTCCGGCCCGAGAAGCCGTTCACCTACGGGCAGGCGATCGACTTCGACTCGGTCAGGGACGTAGACCTCGACCGCTACTCGTACGTGATCACGACGCGCTCGGACGGCCTCAGCCAGCCGCCGCCCAACTTCCGCCTGGTCGCGAGCTCCCGCTCATACGAGGTCTGGCAGCGGGTCGGGCCTACTCCGGCGCACGCGATCCTGGGCGAAGGCGGCTCACCGGGCGCCGTGCTCGACTGCCACACGCCCACGGGCCGCCAGATATCGCAGCTCCCGGGGTACGCGATGGTGCGCCCGCCGCCGATCGCCATCACACCCGCGCCGCTGAAGCCCGGCGGCTCGCAGCAGGTGGCCTTGAATCTTCCGAGCGGTCCGTGGAATCTGTCGCTTCAGTTCCTGTCCGACCAGGCGGTGACGATCCGTGGCGGCGGCCTGAACGTGTGGCTGCCGCCGAACAAGGACCGGTCGGGGAGCAGGTGGCCGGTGGGACGCGTGGTCAGCACCGGCGCCCCGATCGTGCTGACGATTCACATGGACGATCCCGGCGTGATCGATTCCGACAGCCAGTTCTTCACACCCCAGCAGCTGCTGGCGGTGCGCCCGGGCGCCGACCGGAAGGTCCCGTTGCGAAAGGCGTGCGGCCTGTACGTCGACTGGTACGTGCCGCAGTAGCCGCCGCCCCGCGGCGTTTGCTAGCGCCGCCGCCGCAGCCCGAGGATCGACAGCAGGAACGACGAGAAGAAGATCTGGATCCCGACGATGATCAACGTCGCGGCGAGGACGGCGAGCCGCTCCTTGCCGAGCGCTCCGAATCCGCGGTTGATCCAATCGATCACGATCACGGTGCCGACGGCGAGGCCGATGATCACGAGCCCGCCGCCGAGCATCAGGCCATGCTCGAGCTTGAAGCGGGCCCGCATCCGGTCGAACCAGCGGTCCTGCTCACCCATGAAATAGGTGGCGTAGGCGTGCGCACAGACCCCGAGCGCGACGACCTGGGTGCCGACGATCGCCAGCAGCGCGCCCGCGATCAGCGCGTGGATGTCCCAGTGCCGGCCGAACACCGGTAGCCCGCTGATCACGATCAGCTCCACGATCCAGCCGAGCGCGGCCATCACCGCGCCGGGGAGGATGAACAGGTAATTGGGCGAGTGGACCAGCAGGAATCTGAGGTGGCGCCAGCCGTCGCGGAACGATCGAGAGCTTCGACTCACCACCGCGGGGGTGGTACTCGATCGGGAACTGACGAATGTCGAGCTTCTCCTTCGCCGCCCGGATCACCATCTCGGAGGCGAACTCCATTCCGGTGGTGCGGAGGTCGAGCCTCGGCAGCACCTCCCGCCGCACCGCCCGCATCCCGCAGTGGGCGTCATCGATGCCCGTGCGGAACAGCAGGTTGAGGAACCCGGACAGCAGCGGATTGCCGATGTAGCGGTGGTGCCACGGCATCGCGCCCAGGGTGGATGTTGTCCATCCGGTTGCCGATCACAACGTCGCGCGCCGTCCTCGAGCTCAGCGACGAATCGCGGGATCTCGTTGAAGTCGTAGGTCAGGTCCGCGTCGGCCATCACGATGTAGCGGCCGCGTGAAGCGGCGAAGCCTGCGAGGTACGCGCTGCCGTAGCCGCGCTCACGCTCGAGCACAACGTGCGCGCCGGCCGCCTCCGCCAGTGCGGCGCTCCCGTCCGTCGAGCTGTTGTCGACCACGACAACTTCCCCCTCGAGGCCGCTGGTTTCCAGAGCAGTGCGCGCTTGCCGCACGCACGTCTCGATCGTCTCCGCCTCGTTGAGACACGGGATCACGACCGAAACCTCCAGGACGGGCGGTTCTCGAAGGGCGTCCGGGCCGCTCTGTCGCTCGATCGTGCTCATCGCCGCCGCCTGGTCGCCGCCATACCTACACAACGTCGCGCGGACCCAAAGGTCGCGCGTCTGCGGCGATCGTAGCGCAGGATCTGGCAGCCTCGGGCCATCGGATGCGCGTCTGCCTCGTCTATGACTGCCTGTTCCCGCACACGGTCGGCGGTGCCGAGCGCTGGTACCGGAACCTCGGCGAGCGACTTGCAGCGGACGGCCACGATGTCACCTATCTGACGCTGCGTCAGTGGGATCGCGGAGTCGACCCCGGCGTCCCGGGCGTCGACGTGCGCGTCGTCGGACCGCGGATGCAGCTGTACGCGGGCCCGGGCCGCAGGCGGGTGCTGCCACCGCTGGTGTTCGGCCTCGGGGTGCTCTGGCACCTGCTGCTCCACGCCGGCCGCTACGACGTCGTCCACACCGCCTCGTTTCCGTATTTCTCGCTGCTCGCGGCGGGCCTGGTCAGGCTTCGGCGGCGCTACCGGCTGGTCGTCGACTGGCACGAGGTCTGGACGCGGGCCTACTGGAACGAGTACCTGGGGGCGCTCGGCGGCGCCGTCGGCTGGCTCGTGCAGGCTCTGTGCGCGCGGATCCCCCAGCGGGCCTTCTGCTTCTCGCGCCTGCACGCCGAGCGCCTGCGCGAAGAGGGCTACCGAGGCGAGGTCACGGTGCTCGAAGGCGAGTACGCGGGGTCGCTCGAGCGCCGTGAGCCGGTTGCGCCGGAGGCGCTCGCCGTGTTCGCAGGACGGTTCATCCCGGAGAAGCGCGCCGACGCGCTCGTGCCGGCCCTGGCTCGAGCGCGTGCGAGGCTGCCCGAGTTGCGCGGCGAGCTCTACGGCGATGGCCCCGAGCGCGAGCGGGTCGAGCGCGAGGTCGAGGCCGCCGGCCTGAACGGCGCGATCCGGGTGTGCGGGTTCGTCGCTGCCGAGGAGGTCGACCGGGCGCTGGGCCACGCGATGTGCATGGTGCTGCCGTCGCGCCGCGAGGGCTACGGGATGGTCGTCGTCGAGGCCGCCGCACACGGTACGCCGAGCATCGTCGTCGCCGGCCCCGACAACGCGGCGGTCGAGCTGGTGGAGGAGGGCGTCAACGGGTTCATCGCGCCGAGCGCGAGCGCCGACGATCTCGCCGACGCGATCGTCCGCGTGGCCGCGGCCGGCGAGGCGCTGCGGACGAGCGCCGCCGACTGGTTCGAAGCCAACGCGCAGCGGCTCTCGCTCGACCATTCGCTGGACGTCGTCGCCGAGGCCTACGAGGCTGCAGATGCTCGGCGGTAGGTCGCCCCAGCTCGTCATCCGCGGTCGGCATTCGAGCGACAGCACTACGTCGCGCTCGCGCGGATGGCGCGCCTGTACCCCACGTTTCCGGCGGTCGCCAAGCGCTACTTCCTCGGCGGCGGCAGCTACCCGTACGCGTGCCGGATCCGGACCCCGACCGGCCCGATCGCGCCGACGCTTCATTCCCACCACGACGTGTTCACCGTCCACGAGATCTTCGGCCGCGAGGATTACCGCGCGGGTCCGGACCTGCGCGTCGCGGTCGACGTCGGCTCGAACATCGGGATCAGCGCGCTGTACTTCCTGACCCGCACCGCCGAGTCGCGGTGCTACCTGTTCGAGCCGGTGCCGCGCAATGTCGAGCGGCTGCGCACGAACCTGGCCGGGTACGAGCAGCGCTTCGAGCTCGAGCAGGTCGCCGTCGCGGCACGCGCCGGGACCGTCGAGTTCATGCTCGAGCCCTCCGGGCGCTACGGCGGGATCGGGCTGGCGGGCGACGAGCACATCGAGGTGAGCTGCCGAGCGCTGACCGACGTGCTCGACGAGGTGCTCGAGCGGGAGGGCACGATCGACCTGCTGAAGATCGACACCGAGGGCGCCGAGCTCGAGACGGTCGCCTCGATCCCCGACGAGCAGCTCGCGCGGATCCGCACCGTCTGCTTCGAGACGACGACGCCTCACAACCCGGCTCCCGGGCGATTCGACATGGAGTTCGCGTGCGAGACGGTGCGCCTCGATCAGCGCGCGCCGCTCTCCATCGTGCGCCGGTAGGAGGCGAGCGTGCCGGCCGCGGTCGCCCGCCAGGTGTAGCGAGCGGCGTGTGCGCGCCCGGCGGCGCTCAGCCGGGCGGCCTCGGCCGGGTCGCTCAGCAGACGTTCGATTGCGGCGGCAATCGACGCCTCCGATTCTGGGTCGAACCGGAGCGCCGCGTCGCCGGCGACCTCCGTCAGCGCGCCTCGCCCCGAGCACGCGACGGGGACGCCGCGTGCCATCGCCTCGAGCACGGGGAGACCGAAGCCCTCGTACAGCGACGGGAACACGAAGCAGCTCGCGGCGGCGTACAGCCCCTCGAGCTCGGCGTCGTCGACCCAGCCGAGGAACCGCACGTCGCCTTCGACGCCGAGCTCGATGGAGCGCTCGCGGAGCTCCTCGCCGTACGCGGTCAGGTATCCGGGCACGGCCAGCAGCGGGCGGCGATCCGGCGGGATCAGCGCGAGTGCGCCGATCAGCCGGGCGACGTTCTTGTGCGGGCGCTGCGCTGAGACGCTGAGGACGATCGGCCGGTCGCCCGCCCTGAGCTTGCCTCGCAGCTCCGGCTCCGGCGTGGGTTCGGCGCCGAGCCGCCAGCCGCACCCCGAGTGGCACGACGTCAACGCCAGAGGTCGGCACCTTCAGCAGGTGATGGAGGTCCGCTCGCGTGCTCTCGGAGTCGGCGATGATCCGGTCTGAGCGCCGCGCGGCCAGTGGCACGAGCACCCGCATGCCGAGGCCGCGCAATCCGAGATGAGCCTCAGGGACGATCCGGTAGTTGAGATCGTGGATCGTCACCACACGACGGAACCGACCCCATCCGGGCGCGGTGCTCGCGAGGCTGTGGACGAGGTCGACGCCGGCGCGCGCGGCCAGTCGCGGCAGGTATTCCTGTTCACCCCGGACCCAGCCGATCCGGTTGCGCACGTGGACGGGGACGGTGACCGCCTCAATCAACTCTCCCCATGGCCCCGCCCCGGCGTCCGCCGCCTCCCGGTTGATGAACGCTGTGAATCGCACCTCCGGAGCTGCGGCGACGAGCTCCGGGATCAGCTCGCGTGCGTACACCTCCATGCCCCCGGTCTCTCCGGGGACCAGGAACACGAGGTTCAGTCCGACGTGCATCAGCGCCGGCCCGGCGCGCGATGCGCCGTCACGGCGCGGTCGTAGGTGTCCCAGGTGGCCTCGGCGGCAGTCGCCCAGCTGTACCGTGCCGCCCACGCCCGTCCTGCCGCGGCGTCCGGTGGCCGGTCGAGCAGCTCCACGATCGCGCGTGCGGCATCCGCCGGGTCGTTGGGGTTGAAATAGCGCGGCCACGTGCCCGCGATCTCGCGAAATACGGGCAGATCCGAGGCCGCCACCGGGACGCCGCGGGCCATCGCCTCGACCACCGGGAGGCCGAACCCCTCGGCGAGCGTCGGGAACGCGGCGACGCTCGCCACGGACCACAGTCCCTCCAGCCCCGACCGTCGACCCATTCCGTGAACACGACACGGTCGTCGACGCCGAGCTCCGCGGCGAGGTTGCGGACCGTGGCTTCGTACGGCTCGGCGTGGCCGACGAGGACGACCCGGACGTCCCCCGGAAGCTGGGGGATCGCCCTGACGAGCAGCGCCTGGTTCTTGTGAGGGCGCTTCGCTCCGAGCGACAGAACCACGCGACCCTCGCCCAGGTCGAACCGCGATCGCGTCTCCGCGGAAGGCGGCACTTCCGTGGCCACGATCTGTTCGATGCCGTGGTGTACGACCGTGAACCGGTGCGGGCTCAGATCGAGCGTCTCGGAGATGTCTTGCATCGCGACGCCGGTCACCGCGATCAGCGCGTCCGCGTGACGCGCCGCTCTCGGGATCACCTGACGCATCCCCCAACTGGTGACCGGGTTGAAGGTCGCGTGATGGATGAAGGTCACGTCGTGCAGCGTGATCACCTGCGCCGGCCCGTGGACGCGGATCGGCGCCGTGCTGGCGAGGCTGTGCAGCACGTCGGCGCCGAGCCGCCTGGAGAGCCGTGGCAGCAGGATCTGCTCGGCGAGCTGACGGCGGAGACGCTCGCCCTCGTCGGTCGGCAGCTCGTGGACGGCGATTCCCCGGCTTGGCCACCCAGACTCTCGCAGCGCAGCCGCCCCTCGCCGTGTCGTCGCGACGCCGAGCTCCGCGTCCGGCCGCGTCTCGAGCAGCGCTGGGGCGAGCCCGCGCAGATATGTCTCCGGGCCGCCGGACGCCGACGGATCCAGGAACAGCGCATTGAGCAGGACCTTGGGGGTGGCCGGCACGAGCGCGATGGTACGGTCGGCGCCGCTTGAGCTACTTCGCCTGGCATCGCGAACCCGGCTACTGGCGGGACGTCACGCGTCATTTCGAGCCGAACGCGTCGGTTCTCGACGTCGGGTGCGGGGCCGCGTGGCTTGGGCGCCACTTCTCGAGCTACACCGGAATCGACAGCGCGCCCGAGGCCGTCGAGGACGCCGTCGCCCGCGGCCTATCGGTCGTTCACGGCGACGTCAGCGAGGCGCTTCCGTTCCCGGACGAGAGCTTCGACGCGGTCGTGATGAAGGATCTGCTCGAGCACGTCCCCGACCCGGTCCGGACGGTGCGCGAAGCACGGCGGGTGCTGCGGCCGGGAGGGACCGTGTTCGCCTCCTCGCCCGACGCCCAGCGGTGGGTGTGGGACGACTACACCCACCGCCGTCCGTTCACGCGGCGCGCATACCGGCTGTTGTTCCGCGACCAGGGCCTAGACGTGGTTCGTAGTGGCTACGAGTCGGTGATGCCGGGCACCTCGATCGTGTCGGCGCGCACCGGCAACCGGCGCCCCGCGCCGCTCCAGGCAGCGGCGTGGCTGCCGATCGTGCGCCGGAACGTCTGGATCCTCGCCCGCCGCCCGGTGGCCGACGCTCAACGCTCGTAGCGCAGCCGGCGAAGCGCCTCCCCCATCGAGATACGTGGATCGACGGCGCCGGCCGGAATCGGCAGCGACGGCTCACCGCCTGCGGCGCGCCATCCATCGACCCGCGCGCGCAGTGGGAGCAGCGTGCGTGCCGTGAGCGCGCCGTACGCGACCGTGAGCAGCTCGATCACCATCGCGCGGGGACCGTGACGGCCGCGCAGCACGCCGTAGCGCCGGAGCGTGAATGCCCTCGCGAAGCCGGAGTCCTGACGCTGGAACGGCGAGTCCTTTCCGGTCGTCGCGCCACCGAGGTGCACCCCCCGCGCGCCGCCGGCCGCCGTCGCCTGCCACCCGGCGAGCCGGAGCCGAAGCGCCAGGTCCACGTCCTGGCCGTAGACGAAGTAGCGCTGATCCATTCCGCCCGCCGCCTGCCACGCCGAGCGACGGTATGCGGCCGCGCCGCCGCTCGGACCGAGCAGCCGCCCCGGCGTATCCGTCGGGCGGTGGTGTCGCAGGCGGTTGTACGCCATCAGCGTGCAGTCCACCTCGATCCCGAACCCGTCGACGACGCCCGCCTCGCCCGGCTGAAGCGTCAGGCCCGCCACCATCCCGACGCGCTCGTCGGCGAACGGAGCGACGAGCTCCTCGAGGAAGTCCGGTTCGACGTCCATGTCGTCGTTGGCGAGCACGATCACATCGCCTTCACCCAGGCTCGCGAGCCGGTTGACGCCCTTGCTGAATCCGAGGTTCTCATCCGACGTCAGGACGTGGACATCCGGAAACCGCAACCTGACGGCGTCCGAGGTTCCGTCGCCGTTCCCGGCGTTGTCGGCCAGATAAACCGTGTGCGGCACCGTCTGGCGCCCGAGGTGCTCCAGGCACGAGAGGACCATCTCCCGGGCGTTCGTTGTGACGATCAGGACGTCGATCGACGGGGGCTGGCCGGCGGGCGGCATGAGGCGGGCATTGTCGTATACGCCGACGCGTTCTCTCTACACTGCCGCCGCGTGTCTGGTGAGCGAGTGTTGGTAACCGGCGCGGCAGGGTTCATCGGCTCGCACGTCGCCGACTCGTGCCTCGAGCTCGGGATGGACGTGGTCGCGACCGACGACCTGTCGGGCGGGTTCCTGGAGAACGTGCCCGAGGCCGCCCGATGGGTCGAAGGAGACCTGCGCGACGCCGAGTTCGTCAAGTCGCTCTGGGACGGCGGGCGCTTTCGATTACGTCTACCACCTCGGCGCCTACGCGGCCGAGGGGCTGTCGCACTTCATCCGCGCCTACAACTACCGCACCAACCTCGAGGCGAGCGTGAATCTGATCAACCAGTCGGTGCTCAACGAAGTGCGAGCGATTCGTGTTCACCTCGTCGATCGCGGTGTACGGCTCCGGCCAGACGCCGATGACCGAGGACCATGATCGCCGCGAGCCCGAGGATCCGTATGGGATCTCCAAGTATCGCGGTCGAGCTCGACCTGCGCGCCGCCCACGAGATGTTCGGACTGGACTACACGGTCTTCCGGCCCCACAACGTGTACGGCGAGCGGCAGAACATCGCCGACCGTTACCGCAACGTGATCGGGATCTTCATGAACAACGTGCTGCAGGGACAGCCGATGCCGGTGTTCGGCGACGGCAAGCAGACGCGGGCGTTCTCGCACATCGCGGACGTCGCCCCGATCATCGCGAGGTCGCCGCTCGTGCCCGAGAGCGCCCAGGAGGTGTTCAACATCGGCGCTGATCAGCCGTACACGATCCTCGAGCTGGCCGAGGAGATCGCCGAGGCGTTCGAGCTCGAGCTCGAGCTCGAGCACCTCCCTGCGCGCAACGAGGTCGTCCACGCCTTCTCGGACCACTCCAAGGTCCGGAATGTGTTCAACCCTCCCGAACCGGTCAATCTCCACGACGGCATCCAGCGGACCGCCGAGTGGGTCAAGGCCCACGGCTCCCGTCAGCCCGTCGAGTTCAAGGGCGAGATCGAGGTCGAGCGCAACCTCCCGCCGTCGTGGCGGGCGTCGTGACGCCCAAGATCAGCGTCATCGTCCCGATCTACAACCAGGCCGCGTTCATCCGCGAGACGGTCGACAGCGTCCTCGCGCAGGACTACGACAACCTCGAGGTGGTGCTGAGCGACGACGGGTCCACTGACGGCACCGGCGCGATCCTTCGCGAGTACGCCGCCAAGGAGCCGGAACGAGTGAAGCTCGTCGCCAGCGAGCAGAACACGGGGATCGCCGGTGCTTTCAACCGCGCGCTCGATGCACATGCGGGCGACTACATCGCCTGGCTGGGCGGCGACGACGTGATGCTTCCGGGCAAGCTGAGCCGCCAGGTGGGCGTGCTCGAGGCGCGCAACGACGTGATCGGCTGCTGCCACGACGCCGACGTGTTCGACTCGGCGAGCGGGCGCAGCTACGGCCGCTTCACCGAGATCTACAACGGCCGCCGCGGCGTCCGAGAGGGCAGCGTCGAGCTGCTGCTCGACCCGGCCTACCTGATGCTGCCCTCGACGATGATGGTCCGCTCGGCGGCGATCGGGCCGCTTCGCTTTGACCCGCGGATCCGGGTCTCCAACGACTGGCTATTCGACATTCAGCTGTTCCGGCACGCGCGAGTGACGGGCCTCGACGAGGTGCTCGCGCGCTACCGCCGGCATGAGCGAAACGCGACAGCGCGCGGCTCGAACTCGCTCGAGGATGCGCTCGTGGTCCTCGCCCTCGCCGAGGCGCGGTACCCGGAGCTCCATCGCCTGATCCGGCGCCGCCGGATCGCTGCGCTACTTGTCGAGGCGAACGTCCGAATCCGCTCCGGAGACCGGCGCGCGGGCCTCCGCTACATTGCCTCGGCGGCTGGCAGCGCCGGCGTGCTGCGTGCGTTCGGCGTCGCCATCAGCCTGGCGAGGCTCGAGCTGGCGCGGCGCCGGCTCGGCGTATCCGTCCCCGCCTGAAACCCATGTCCCGCATCCCGTTTCTCGACGTACCGGCCATCTACGCGGAGCTCAAGGAGGAGCTGGACGCCGCGGCGAGCCGTGTGATGAGCTCCGGAGCGTACATCCTCGGACCCGAGGTGGCGGCGTTCGAAGCCGAGTTCGCCGCCTACTGCGGCACCCGCCACGCGATTGGCGTCGGCAGCGGCCTCGACGCGCTCCGGCTGATCCTGACCGGGTACGGCATCGGCTCGGGAGACGAGGTGATCGTCCCGTCGAACACGTTCATCGCGACGTGGCTCGGCGTCACGCACGCGGGCGCCGTGCCGGTGCCCGTGGAGCCGGACCCTGATACGCACAACATCACGGCCGAGGCGATCGCGCCCGCGATCGGCCCACGGACGAAGGCGATCATGCCGGTCCATCTGTACGGGCAGCCGGCGGACATGGACGCGATCGTCTCGCTCGGTCGCGAGTGCGGCGTCCACATCGTCGAGGACGCCGCGCAGGCGCAGGGTGCCCTCTACCGCGGACGTCGCGCAGGAGGGCTCGCCGACGCCGCTGCGTTCTCGTTCTATCCGGGGAAGAATCTCGGAGCGCTGGGGGACGCGGGCGCGATCACGACCGACGACGACGAGCTCGCGGAGCGAGCGCGGATGCTCCGCAACTACGGCTCGAAGCGCAAGTACCACCACGAGCTGCCGGGCGTCAACAGCCGGCTCGACTCGCTCCAGGCGGCGTTCCTACGGGTGAAGCTGCGCCACCTCGACGAGTTCAACGACCGGCGGCGCGCCGTCGCGGCGCGGTACCGCGAGCTGCTCGAGGGCGAGCTCGTGCTGCCGGCCGTACCCGAATGGTCCGATCCCGTCTGGCACCTGTTCGTCGTCCGCCACCCCGACCGTGACGCGCTCCAGTCCCGGCTCGATGATGCCGGCGTCGACACGCTGATCCACTACCCGATCCCGCCCCACTTGACCGGCGCCTATCCCGAGTACGCGGCGGCGCGGCTTCCCATCGCCGAGCGGCTCGCGAACGAGGTCCTGTCGCTCCCGATCGGCCCGCACCTGCCGGTCGACCAGGTCGACCGCGTCGCCGCGGCGTTCCGCGAGGCGCTCGCCGCGCCGGTCTCATGACGCCGATCGGCGTGGCGCTCGTCGGACTCGGCTACTGGGGTCCGAACTTCGCACGGGTAGTCAACGAGCACAGCGAGGCCACGCTCCTCTGGTGCTGCGACCGCAGCGAGCGGGCGCTGGCGTTGCCCGAACGCCGCTACCCCCATGTCGGCCGCACGACCGACGTGCGAACCGTGCTTGACGACGACGCGGTCGACGCCGTGATCATCGCGACGCCGACCGCGACACACGGCGAGCTGGTCGTCGCCGCGCTCGAGGCTGGTAAGCACGTGCTGGTCGAGAAGCCACTCGCGGCCTCCACCGACGAGATCGATCGGGTTGCGACCGCCCGCGGCGACCGGGTCGTGATGGTCGGGCACACGTTCGTCTACAACACCGCGGTCGCCACGATGCGCGAGCTGCTGCGGGGCGGCGAGCTCGGCCGGGTCCAGTACGTCGACAGCGTGCGGGTCGCGCTCGGGCCGATCCGCCAGGACGTGAACGCGCTCTGGGACCTCGGCGCACACGACGCGTCGATCTTCCTCGACCTGCTGCCGGGCCGCCCGGTGACGGTGACGGCGATCGGACAGGACTACCTCCGCGACGGACATCCGGACGTCGTCTACTTCGGAGTCCGGTTCGATGACGGCGTGCTCGCGCACTCGCACGTATCGTGGCTCGACCCGTACAAGGTCCGCCGGATCACGGTCGTCGCCGAGGAGCGGATGCTTGTGTTCGACGACGTCGCCCCGGACGAACGGTTGAAGATCCTCGAACGCGGCGCCAGCTACGACGCCCCCGCCGAGGCGGCCCGTGGGCAGAGCTTTGGCGAGTACCGCGCGGTGCTCCGCGAGGGGACGATCACGATTCCGCGGCTGCCGAACCGCGAGCCGCTGTCGGTGCAGTTCGAGGAGTTCCTGAGCGCGATTCGCGAGGGTCGACAGCCGTACTCGGGCATCGAGCAGGGACGCGACGTGGTCCGGGTGCTGGAGGCGGCACAGCGGTCGCTCGAAAACGGTGGCGCTCCGGAGCGCGTCTAGGATGGGACGCCGGTGAGCGTGTCCGCGACTCAGTCGGCAGGGGACTGGCCACGCGCGGAGCTCGAGGCGGTCCAGAGCTGCCCGGTCTGTGAGTCAAGCGATCGGGTACTGCTCCACGATGCTCTGACCGACCGCGTGTTCGGGGCGGCGCCCGGCCGCTGGCGCCTGATGCGCTGTACGGGCTGCGGCGCGGCGTATCTCGATCCGAGGCCGACCGAGGCGAGTATCGGTCGGGCGTATGAGACCTATTACACCCATGGGTCCGAGGGACCCTCCGCGCCCGAGTTGGGCGGCGCACGTCGCTTGCTGCTCAACTCGTACCTCAACGCGGCCTTGGGCTACGAGCTCCGGCCCGCGTTGCCCCTCGGTGGCGTGCTCGAGGCCATCGTGCCGCTCCGGGCCGCGATCGCCGCGCGGGAGCTGCGCCATCAAGGGGGCAACCCCGGAGGCCGGTTGCTCGACGTCGGGGCCGGCGACGGCACGTTCGTCGCTCAGCTCCGCCGCGTGGGTTGGGACGCGGAGGGGATCGATCCCGATCCGAGCGCGGTCGCGGCGGCCCGCGAGCGCGGGGTCCCGATGACGCTCGGGACGCTTGCGGATCCGAGCCTCGGGGCCGGGGCGTTCGATGCGGTGACGATGAGCCACGTGATCGAGCACCTTCATGACCCGAGCCGTGAGCTGCGGCGAATCCACAGGCTCCTGCGGCCGAACGGACGGTTGTGGATCGCCACGCCGAACCTCGAGGCGCTCGGTCATCGACTGTTCCAGCGCGACTGGATGCCGCTCGATCCGCCGCGTCACCTCGTCCTGTTCACGCGGTCCGCGCTCGATCGCCTGCTCCGGGGTACCGGGTTCGAACCGGAGCCGGCACCGCGCCCGGCTCCGGTCGCGTGGCAGACGTTCCCCCAGAGCGTCGCGATCCGCGCGGGTCAGCAGCGACCGATGGAGGTCGACCCCGCCAGCGCGAGCCGGTCGGTGCGGACCCGAGCCAGGATCGCTGACCGCCTCGGGTACAGCTCGCCGAGGCACGCGGAGGAGCTGGTTGCGATCGCACGGCGAGTCGGCTGATGGCGCGGCGCGTGCTGATAGTCACCGAGGATCCAGTCGGGGAGATCCTCGGCGGCGCCGCGATCCGTGCTTACGAGATGGCCCGGAGCCTCGTGGACGTGGCCGAGGTCACGCTGGCGGCGCCCGGCACGGAGCCGCCGGGGCTGGCGCCCGCGAAGTACGCGTCGTTCGCGCTCAACGATCCGGGGCCGCTCCGGGAGCTGTTCGAGGCTGCTGACGTCGTTGTCATGCGCCCGCCGAACCCGGTCGTCCTGGGGTGGCTGCGCCGGTCGGGGGCGAGGATCGTGTTCGACCTCTACGACCCGTTGCCGCTCGACGTCCTCGAAGCCCAGGCGTCGGCCTCCCGCCATCACCAGCTGCTCTGGAGCACGATCGCGCTTGACCAGTTTCTCCAGGCGTTGCACACCGGGCACCACTTCATCTGCGGGGGCAATCGGCAGCGAGATCTGTATCTCGGGGCAATGCTCGCGTCGCGACTGATTTCGCCGGGGGCGTACGAGTCCGACCCATCGTTCCGCTCGTTCATCGATCGGGTTCCGTTCGGCATCCCAGCGGAGGACCCGCGGCGCGTCGAGCGGGCGGGCCCCCGTCACCGTTTCCCCGGGCTCGGTGAGGACGCGAAGATCCTCCTCTGGAACGGCGGGATCTGGAACTGGCTGGACCCGGTGACGGCGGTGGCCGCGACGGTCCGGGCGGCCGAGCAGGATCCCCGGGTGCGGCTGGTGTTCATGCGCACGGGCGCGGGCGAAGGGCCGGAGCACCGTCAGGCGCACGCGGCGCTCGAACTCGCGGATCGGCTCGGCGCGCTCGAGCGATCCGTGTTCTTCAACGACGCGGTCGTGTCGTACGCAGAGCGAGCCAGCTGGCTGATGGACGCCGACGCGATGATCTCGACGAACCTCGACCACCTCGAGTCCAACTTCTCCTTCCGCACCCGTCTGCTCGACTGCTTCTGGGTCGGCGTCCCGGCGGTCTGCACCGGCGGCGACGAGCTCAGCGACCTGCTCGAACGCTGCGACGGCGGCGTGAGCGTGCCCTACGGCGACGTCGACGCGGTCGCGGCGGGCATTCTGCGCGTGCTCTCCGGTGACGGCGAGGGCTACCGCGACCGGCTGCTGGCCGCCGGCCGGGAGCTGGTGTGGCCGCTGGCCGTCGAGCCGCTAAAGCGGATCGTCCAGCTGGAGGGAGAGCCGCGAGCGCTCGGCGATCCGCTCGCACGACGGCTGTCTAGCCCGATGCGCAGGGGACGGTCCACTGCGATCCGGATGGCGCGTCGCGTGAGCCGCTGACGGCGGCCGCCTAGCCGACAGCCGTCGCTTCGTCCGAGCGACCGTTGGACCGCCCCGCACGCAGGCGCCGAACGATCCCGCGAGCTGCGTCCGAGACCTCCGGGGGGAGTGCGCCGAGCACCACCGCGAGCACGAGGTATGCGCAGGCGGCGATCACACAGTTGACGATCGCCGGGAGCGGGCTGAGCACCGCCACGAGGATTCCCGGGACCGTGCACAGCGCGATCCGAACGAATGGGCCGAGCGCGAACGCACGCGCCGCGCCGGCACGTCGGATCCAGTAGTAGACCGCGCCGCAGTAGACGACGTCCGCGACCACCGCGGCGATCGCAGCCCCGCGCGCGTGCCACAACGGGATGAACGCGCCCCCGAAGACGCCAACGGCTACAACGGCGATTCCCGAGGAGATCGCAAGCGCGCGGGTGCGGTTCATGCCGACCAGCGTGGTGGTCCAGCCGGCGGTGATGAACACCGTTATCAGCGCGATCCCCTGAATCTGCAGCACAGCGGCGGCGTTGAGGTACTGCTTGCCCCCCAGCAGGAGGATGATCGGGCGCGCGCCGGTCGCCAGGATCAGCGCCACGAATACGCCGAGCAGCGCCATCGTCTGAGTGAGCCTGAAGGTCACGTATTGGAGGCGTCCGGTGTTGTCCCGCGAGGAGACGCTCAGCACCGGGAAGGGCGACTCCGACCAGCATCACAGGCAGGTTGAGGAAGATCTCGATCACCCGCTCGGAGGTCACGAAGTAGCCGACCTGCACCGGGTTCGGCTCCAGCACCGACATCAGGATCACGAGCAGCCGGAAGTAGAGGACCGCCAGCATCGCGGAGATCGCCAGCGGCAACGTCGCGAAAGCGAGCATCCGGAGCTCGGCCGCCGTCCACCGCGGCCTCACCAGGTGATCGCGGCGCAGCATCAACGGGGTGACCAGCAGAACGGCGAGCGCGGCGACCAGCTGTGCAGCGAAGAACGGCAGCAACGTGGCGCCGACCAGCACGAGCACCACGAAGCAGCCGGCGAGCACGATCTGCCGAAGCACGTCGTTGATCGCCAGCTTCCAGTTCTGAAGCTCGACGGACAGCGGCAGCAGCAGCGCCCCCTGGACGCTCAGAATGAAGATCCCCGCACCCGCGAGCGCGGTCCCCTGGACCATCACCGTCGGATAACCGGCGACGACCGCGAACGCAATCGCGAGCAGCACACCGACGGCGCTGAGGATGATCCGCAGCCCGACCAGATGCGACAGCACCGCCCGTCGCTCCTCGATCGTCTGGCGCATTGATAGCTCGCGCGAGCCGGTAAGCCGAGGCCGGCGTCGCTTATCCCCTGCGACGACTGCCAGCGTCGCCGTCACGGTTCCGTAGCGACCGAAGTTCGCAACGCCGAGATGACGGAGCAGGAGCACCGCTCGGCGGCGGTGATCAGGTTACCGCGCCGAAGCCGATCGCGCTGCACGCCGCCGTGGACGACCCGTCGGGCGACGTCGGGACCTGCCCGAGCACGTCTCGGAGCGGAGGCGGCAGGGCTCGGCGGGGATCGAGAGTAGTCCTGCACAAGGCGATGCCTGTCGCCTCGTGGCCACGACGATCCCGCTCCGAGCGCCGAAGGGCGCTCGCTCTACACGCACGATCGCGCGGAGCTGATTGGGCGGCTTCCCACGCCGGTCGGGCGGGTTCTCGACGTCGAGTGGAGCGGGAGGGATCGCTGCGCCGCTCCGCGCCGCCGGCGCCACCTCGATCACCGGCATCGAGATGGTTCCGGAGGCCGCGTCGTTCGCGGAGCGGGTGTACGACGAACTACACGTCGGCGACGCGCTGTCGGTGGCGCCCGTCCTCACCGGGCCGTTCGACACGATCCTCTGCTACGACGTGCTCGAGCACCTGTATGCCGCTCGCGCTAGTCGGGGCGCTCACCGGCGTCACCACCGACCACGGTCGCCTGCACGTGTGGGTGCCGACGCGAGCCACGTCTCGTTGCTCGGGATCTGATCATCGGTGGCAGCTCGGCTATCAGCCCTCAGGTCACCGCGACGCCACCCACCTTCGGTGGTTCACACGGCGCGACATCGTCCAACTGATCGAGGAGGCGGGCTGGTCGGTCAAGACGGCCGCCCCGTCCGGCGCCTGAGCGGCCCTCGCGGACGCTGCCGCCGGCTCCACACGGGGGCGCAGCGGCGGTACCTCGCCGCCCAGTGGTCGGTCCTGGCGACGCGCTGACGCCGGCAACCGATCTGTACCCCCTCCGGCCGCTATGGCGAACGCCCCCCGCGCGCTCATCACCGGAGTCACCGGCCAGGACGGCTCCTACCTCGCCGACCTCCTGCTCGAGAAAGGGTACGAGGTCCATGGCACGGTCCGCCGCTCCTCGACCGAGAAGTTCGAGCGGATCGAGCACCTTCGGGACCGGATCACGCTGCCACCAGGCCGACCTGCTCGACCAGCGCTCGCTCGTCGACGCGCTGCGGGCCGCTCGGCCGACGGAGGTCTACGACCTCGCCGCGATGTCGTTCGTCGCCGTGTCGTGGATCCAGCCGACGCTGACCGCCGAGTTCACCGGGGTGGGCGTGACCCGGATGC
The DNA here is from genome assembly GCA_963788565.1 of uncultured Solirubrobacterales bacterium. Lineage (GTDB taxonomy): Bacteria > Actinomycetota > Thermoleophilia > Solirubrobacterales > Solirubrobacteraceae > Palsa-465. Next base: position 29,042 of record CAWBHJ010000018.1, read on the forward strand.
TTGAGGCGGTGCGCGAGGTGTGCCCCGACGCCCGCTTCTACCAGGCCTCATCGTCCGAGATGTTCGGCAAGGTCAGGGAGGTGCCCCAGACGGAGCAGACCCCGTTCTACCCGCGCTCGCCGTACGGCGTCGCGAAGGCCTACGGCCACTTCATCACGGTCAACTACCGCGAGTCCTATGGGCTGCACGCGAGCAGCGGGATACTTTTCAATCACGAATGCGTGTCGGCGGATGCACCGCTGGTCGTCTCGTGAGAGACGGGGTCGTGGCGGTCAAGACACCTGCCGATCTCGCTCCTGTCCGGAGCAAGGGAGCGAACGCCCAGTTCTTCGAGCCGAAGGGCTTGTTCGAGATCTGGGATGGGACTGACTTCACTCCGGTGGTCGCACTAACCGCGACTCGCCGGCGCGTGAATGACCCCGATCATCGACTGTTGTCGATCGAAGCCCGAGGCGGTCAGGTGACGGTTACCGCTCACCACAGCATGATCTCCGACGAGCAGCTGATTGTCCGCGCCGACGCTGTCGAGGAAGGCGACCACCTCGCCATCGCCGAGGATTTGCCCGGGCGCACCGGCTGGACGGTGATAACGGACGAGCAGGCCGAGCTGCTCGGATTGCTCTGCGCCGATGGTTGGGTTGACAAGAGCGGAACGAAGCATCAGCTTCACCAACAACGACGAGGCGCTGCGCGCCCGGGTGGCGCAGCTCTGGTCACGCTGCTTCCTTGGCGGCTCGCGCGAGTGGTTCGGCCGCTCCGGCTTTTCTGAGAACGAGGTCGGCAAGCTAAGCCTGAACGGTGGGGCGAAGCTCGCCCCGTGGCTCCGCGAACAGCTCTACACGCGCACGGGCCACAAGCAGGTCCCGCCGCTCGATCCTGAACGGCGGACGAGGACGCTCAGCGGGCGTTCCTACGAGGGCTATCTACGCCGGCTCGACGGATCTGGCCCGAAGCGCGGCAACGGCAGCGTCGTTCGTGACGAACAGCCCGGTGCTGGCGCAGGGGCTGTGCTGGCTGTACCAAGCCTAGACGGAGCAGCCGGCCTCGGTGTACGTCAGAGCGGCGCGGCGCGCCGACGTACTACCAGCGTCAACCTCGCGTCGGCCGTGCGGGTCGGGGCGAAGGGCCAGCACCTTCGTCAGCGACCCGGCGGAGGTCCGAAGAGATCGTTCGCGGTACGCGGTGCCCGACGACGAATGGACGTCTACGACCTCGAGACGGAGAGCGGCAGGTGCTCGGCGCCGGCGTTGGCAGGCTCGTCGATGCTCGAACTGCCCGCGGCGCGGACTGGAGTTCGTCGAGCGCAAGATCAGCTGGCACGCCGCGGCGATCCGGCTCGGGCTCGTGGCAAGGAGCTGCGCCTCGGCAATCTGGACGCCGAGCGCGATTGGGGCTACGCGAAGGACTACGTCGAGGCGATGTGGCTGATGCTTCAGCGCGACGAGCCGCCGACGACTACGCGATCGCGACCGGCACGGCGCACTCGGTGCGGGAGTGCGTGCGAGGTCGCGTTCGATCGAGGCGGGGCTCGGTGATCTCGAGCGAGCACGCGGCCGGATCCTGATCCGGCTCGTTCGATCCGGCCGGCGGAGGTCGACCACCTGATCGGCGATCGCGGCCAAGGCCGAGCCGCGAGCTCGGGCTGGAAGCCGCAGCACGTGCTTCGAGGAGCTGATCCGGCTGATGGTCGATTCCGATCTCGAGGCGCTGAGCCGCCACACGGGGTGACCTCGGCAGGGGCGACCGGCAGGATCGCGCTGGTGACGGGGATCACCGGCCAGGACGGATCGTTCCTTGCCGAGCTGCTGCTGGTGAAGGGCTACCGCGTCGTCGGCACCGTCCGAGGCGCGCCGGATACCGCTCGACTCGGCCGAGCATCTGCGGGGCGAGCTTGAGCTCGTGCACGGCGACCTGCTGGAGCCCATTGGCCTCGCGGACCTCGTCGCGACGCTCCGCCCGGACGAGCTCTACCACCTCGCCGCGCCGTCGTTCGTACCCGACTCATGGGAGCGCCCGTTCCTGACCGTCCTCGCGATCACAGCGGCCACCGCGACGCTGCTCGAGGCCGTGCGCGATCGGAGCCCTCGCACCCGGGTCTTCTCCGCGACCTCCTCGGCGATGTTCGGCGACGCGCCGGAGAGCCCGCAGCGCGAGGACACGCCGTGCCGGCCGGCCAGACCCCGTACGCGACGGCGAAGCTCGCCGCCCACCAGCTGGTGGGGCAGACTCCGGGCCCACGCCGGGATCTTCGCGTGCTCGGGGGTCCCTCTACAACCACGAGTCCGAGCGGCGGCCCGGAGCATGTTCGTGACGCAGGAAGATCACGCGGGCGGCCGCCGCGATCAAGGTGGGGCTCGAGGACCGGGATGGTGCTCGGCGACCTCGCACGCGGTCCGCGACTGGTCGTTCGCGGGAGACGTGATGCGTGGGGCGTGGGCGGCGCTGAGCCGGGATCTCCCCGACGACTACGTGTTCGCGAGCGGCGTCGGCCGCACCGTCAGAGAGTTCGCGGAGGCCGCGTTCGGCCACGTCGGCCTGAACGCGGACGAGTACATCCGCGTCGACCCCGCGCTGGTCCGTCCGGCCGAGAGCGCGCCGCTGATCGGCGACGCGAGCCGCGCCCGCGAGCGGCTCGGGTGGGAGCCGGCGGTCGGCTTCGAGGAGCTCGTCGCGCGGATGGTCGACGCGGACCTGCGCGCGCTCGCCGACGAGGTCAGCGCGCGGCCCGGGTAGCGGGCCCGCTCGGCACGCGGTCGAGCGAATTGACGCACAGGCCGGCCATCACCCCGCGCAGCAGCACGTTGCCCGCCTTGCGGAGCGACTCCGGAGTGTCGTCGCGGTGGATCAGCTTCCACGTCTCCGCGCATGTAGGGGACGTCGAGGTACTCGGCGGCCCGGCCCCCGGCCAGCTCGTCGAGCGTCGCCTCCACCTCGTCGGCGGTCCCGCGTAGTCGCGGGACGACGTCGGCCGCCTGTACCCCCAGCCGCCGGTTGAGGCGCACCGCGGT